>JADJBR010000001.1 GCA_016703645.1 Zoogloea sp.
CCGAACTCGACGAGGAACAGCGCGAATATCTGACCCTGGTGAAGAGTTCTGCAAACGCCCTCCTCAGCATCATCAACGACATTCTGCGACTTCTCGAAGATCCGGGTAAAAGCAGCTTCGATTTCGAACACATCGGCCACAGCCTGCGGGACTGCGTCGCCTGGCCGTCAGAACCCTTCAGCAACGGGCCTCCGAAAGATCTGTTGCTCAGTGTTCAGGTCGCACCGGAAGCTCCCGACAGCCTGGTAGGCGACCCGCATCGCTTGCGCCGGGTCTGATCAACCTCCTCTCCAACGCCATCAAGTTCCTCGAAGGGGGCGTCCAGCGTGATCGTCCAGCCCGGCGCGCCCCGACAGACGAACGGATATCCATCCCAGTTCAGCGTACAGGACACAGGAGTCAGCAGCATTCCCCAGCAGGATCTGATCTTTGAGGCCGCTTCTCCCCGGCGGACTCCTCCACCACCCGCCGTTACGGCGGCATACGCGAACTGGGTGACCATCAACGCCCAGCTAGTTCAGGCCATGGGGGGCGGGATTCGCGTCGGAAGCGCAGGCCAGGAAGCACCTTCCATTTCAGCGCCCGCCCCGCCGGCGGTCAGGCCAGTGCCGTGACGGAAGAACGGGCGCATCTGGAAGATGTCTGCCCGTCCTCGTCACGCAGTGGACAATCCCGTCGAACGCCACACCCTCATCGAACTGCTGGGTCAGTGGCGGATGGCCCCACCTACGCGCCCGGCATGCGAAAACACCTGCCTGCGTGGTGCTTTTACCCAGGCGGCCAGCAACAATCTCCCCTATCGGGTCGTGGTGCTCACGGCACCCAGCCACCGACTCCGGAGGCTTCTCCCTGGCGGACACGATCACCAGGCTCAGACCTGCCGCAGCCCTGCGTGGTCATGCTGGCGGTCGAGGGCCGCCGTGGCGACGGCGCGCGCTGCCGCGAAGCTGGGCATCGCCGCCTACCTGCCCATGCCAGTTGAAGCCTCCGATCTGCTCCAACGCCATTCTCTTGTCGGTGGACCCCATCGATGAGCGCCCCCCTGATCACGCGTCACTCGCTTGCGCGAGCAGCACCGCCAGCTCCACGTGCTGCTCGCCACGAGGACAGCATTGGTGAATCAGACTGCTGGCCATCCGCCTGCTGACCAAGCTGGGGCATCGCGTCGAAGTCGCCAGCAATGGCCGGAAGCCCTTGACCTCCATGCGGCACGACCCATTTCGACGCCATCCTGATGGTTGTGCAGATGCCCGTCATGGGCGGCTTCGAAGCCACCGCCGTGATTCGCCAACGGGAGTCGGCAGGCATGGAGCGCACCCCGATCATTGCCATGACCGCCCATGCCATGAAGGAGCGACCGGGAGCGCTGCCTGCAAGCAGGCATGGACGGATACCTCTCAAGCCCGTGCTGCGCCCACGATCTTGTCGGGCCCTGATCCTGCAAGCCAGCCACAATGATCCGGCGCCCGCGCCTAAAACCGAGTCGCCGCCGCCCAGCGGTCCGATTTTCGACCGGGAGCAGGTACTTTCTCAACCTGGGTGACGACGGAGGCTTGCTGGCCCGGCTGAGTGGTGATGTACAGCGAAGACGAGACCGCGCCTGCTGGCCGAAGTCGAGGCCGCGGTGAAGGCCGGTGACGCCGACGCCCTTTACGGAGCCCCCACGCCCTCAAAGGAGCGCCGTGTCCAAGCTTCTGCGCAGGACGGACCCAGGCCAAGGCCCAGCAACTGGAGCGAATGGGCCGGGAAGAAAGCTTAGCAGCGCCTCCACCGCCCTGGCGGAGCTGAAGCACGAACTGGCGGCCCTGAGCAAGAGCACCAAGCTTCGCTGAACCCGCATGCGCCGATACAGTAGCGGGGGCGGACACGGGACTCGGCTCTGGCTCAGGAGGTCGTAGCGGCGGTTCGAGCTCTTGCCGAGAAACGCTGACCTCCGGGGATTATGGTGCGCCGCCGGGACTCAACCGGACTGCGCTGTCGAGTTACACACCTGCGCCCACTCTTCACCGGGGCATCGGCCCACTCCGGCTGAATCCAGTTCGATCTTGTATCCATCCGGATCCTCGACAAAGAGGCAATGACCGTGCTGCTGCGTGCTTCATCAGACCGGCCTCGCACCACCTTGCCGCCACGGGCCGGGATGGTTCCACACGCGGCGTAGGCGTCGGGCACTTCGACGGCAATATGGCCGCCGACCCGTACCCAAGCTCATACGACTCAACTGACCAGTTGTGGGTCGGTTGCCGACACCGCTTTACCCGGGCGCCACGTCCTTGGTGGCGGGTGTTACGAAGGCGGCAGCGTGAACTTTTGCCGTCCGGATAATCCCGACGGCGCAGCAGGCTACGTCCACCTTCCGGTATAAAGAAGGCGATGGAACGATCAAGATCGCCGACGCGGGCAGTGGTAAGCAGACGCATGGAGTTTTTCCAGTATCAAAGGGCAGGAAGCTGCGCCGGCCGACACGGAGGGCCTGGCGTTGCCGCCATACTCGGGGCAGAGGACGCCACCACAGACCAGAAACGGGGTGGTGGTTCATCTCGACCAGATGGGCCACCTCGTGAGGCCACCGCCAAATCAATCAATGGAAGCGGCGGGTGGTTCAAACACCAATACGGCCGAATACCGCTACGCACGCTGCGGCTTCCCCAACCCCGGGTACGCGCGCTGGACAGCCCGACAGCCGGCACCGGTCGACCGAGGCGCAGACAAACCTCCTCCACCCGATGGGAGACACACACGCCAAAGCCCGCTCCTGCGGCCCGGCAAGAGCTGGCGGGCATCGCCCCAACCCGCGAGGCCAGCTCCATGACAGGTTCCGGCCCGCCTCCCTTGCCGAACGACCCGATTGTTGCCCCGCCTAATTTGCCGCAGGCGCCAGACATCCCCAAGCGGCAATGCGGCCCAAACGTCTGGGCTCAGAGACGCGTTACATCGACCGCGGCGGGCCAGATGGCGGGCTTGTCCTGTTACCCACCGGGCGTGGCTGCGGATGAAGGATTCCACATCAGAAAGTCGGGGCACGCAGGGCGCGCCCACGGTCAGCCCAGCGGTGGTCAGTGCGCAGACCAGGCGTCTTGCGGGCGCTCCACCGCAGAAGAAGCTGCCAAAACCCGCCGCCCGTCCAGGACAATCGCGGGCCTCCGCAGGCGTCGCCGTCACGCCGTACTGGCTTCCTTGCTGCGCGGCGTGCAGTAATGAGAAACAGCCGGCGCGTTTCGCCCTCGAACCCAAAGACTCGGCGTGCGCTTGATTACCTCCGCGGTCAGGCCGGTGGTATCAATCACCGGGCCGACACTCACCACCGCTTCGCCAGGACGAAGAAGGCATTTGCGCGGCCAGAATTCCCCGGCAACTTGTGGGCCACGGGCACCACCAGAGTTCCCCGTCTGCGCGACCAGCCACGGGGCGCCGGCGCGTACCAATTCTTGCTTCCCGGGGCCACTCGCGTCCCCTCGGGAAAGATCGTCACCCAAAAACCATGGGCCAGACAGCCGCCCCTGGGCCTCCACCTGGAGTCAGCGCGTCCTCCGGCGACCCGGTCCGATGGCGATCATCGGCATCTGGAGATTCCACCGAAGAAGGGTGCACCTCATGGATCTCCTTCTTCCGCGGCGAAAACCATGGGCGGGAAGATGTCCTGCGGCGAGGTGGTCTCCACGCCGACAGTACTTGGAAACCGACCGGCCGGGCCCACCAGGATATTCTCCCCCGACCGATCACACGGTAGGGGATGCCAGCACGTGGCGATGACCGAACCGCTGAAGCCGCATCCACGGATCGACTTATGGTAGGTCTTGGGACCAAGCGGAAGCTGGCCATGCCGATCAGCGCATAAAGGGGGGCGTGAACACGGCCAGGGCCAGCAGAAGAGAGGAGGTTGCGGATCAGGACCACGGGGGCATCTCTCAAGCAGTTAGGTGTTACTGACTCACTGGCCTGGAGTCAGCGAATATCTCCGAGCCCCCGGGCAGGGCAGGATCAAGCGCCGTCTTGCTGCCCTTTCCGGTCGCCACCAGATGGGGCTTGCTACCCTCACCGCAACCCCTGCCTGCGGGTCGCGCAGGCTATCACCCGACCACCAGCTGCCCTTGAGATCAACGTTGAAGCGCTGGGCGATCTCCAGGAGCGTGCCGGTTTGGGCCTGGCGGCAGCCACGGGAGTCCGCCGCGCGGGGCAGAAAGAAGATCACGTCCAGCCGCCACGCTCACCTGGCCGGGGCCTTGGTCATCTTCGTTGATGGCATTGGGGGTGTCCATGTCCGAAGAGCCCGCGCCCGACCCCGGACTGGTTGGAAGCCACAACACCGCCAGCCCGCTACGTTGGGGCGGGCCAAGTGCACCTCGAGGGGAACCGGGGATCGGCTTCCATTCGTCCGGAGACTTGATGAACTGGTCGGGTCAAGTTGATGGCCCCGGCGTATCCCGGTCGAGCACGATGATCTTCGCGGCTTACCTCAGGCGGACAGACCCAGGAGATATCAGCCACCTGGTGCCCGTGGGCCGGCGTTACCGGTTGGAAACAGGGCCCCGACCGGTTCGACGGATCAGAGGCTCCTCGGCCGTCACCATCACCTCATCGAAGAAGCGGTCCTACGCCGCCGCACGCCGGCCGGCACCGCAGGGCGTCAGTGTGGGCCTCCGTTCGGAAGTGGGAGCGCGCCGGGCACCACCTCCACAATGGCGTGGAGACAAGTCCTTCTCGGCATCCTCGACCAGCGGGGCCACGTCGGGCTCACCGATTTCACCCTCGGCCTTCTTGAGGATGTTGACAGCCGCTTATTCGCGGCAGCCAGGGCCGCAACTTCGGGCAGTTATTGGAAGGCCGGCACGGCATCGCTTGGGCACCACGAGATCGATACGGCCGGCCTGGGGGCTTAACTTTTAGATCCACAACGTCCAGGGCCAACGGCATCACGCAGGGGGTTGCGCAGCCGCTCAAGCACAGAAGTCGTAGGGCCCAGGCTGCCACCTCGGAACAACTTGCCCCGGCGGGAAGGCCGCAGCCGACTCCTTGATCAGACTGTCAGATCAAGGGCAGAGTTACCCATCAGGATACCCAGCACGCCGGAACCGCCCCCTGCGCGATCGAGACGGATCCCCGTCGCCCGGTCGGGATCCCGGCCGATCCAAGAAACCGGTCTCAAGGAATCAGGCTTGTCAGCCGGGGCCAGGGCTAGACCGTGTTGCTGTCCGGCAGGGCGTCGCCGGCAAAGCGCGGGCCGGTGAGTGCTGCTAGATGGCTTCGCCCACCACCGGGAATGCCCCTTCGGCGAGGGCGTAGTAGCGCCCCATGGTACCCTGCGGTTCGGGGAACTCGCCGACCATAACGCGGTCAACAGGTCACCTTGGACGACAAAAGCGCGGCGCGGTCGGGCAGTTCTCGTCAGCTGAGCATGCCCGCGATCTTGCGAGCCGACGATGGACAGACGCTGCACCCGATCACCCAGGGGCCGAGCTTGTTGTGGTAGAACCACGGCATCAGCTAGACCACCCCGGGAAGTGGGCCCGGCCTTGATGTCCTGTTCGAAGAAGAAACGAGCATCGGACAGGCGCGGGCGCACCACGCGCTGGTTGCCGGTGGTGATGTTCGACGGATCGGCCAGGCTCCATGTTGGAGACGATCAGGAAGCGGTTGAGCAACTTGCCGTCGGCATCGAACAGGGGAAAGTACTTCTGGTTGGCCCGCATGGTGAGGATCAGGCACTCCTGGGGCACGGCCAGGAACTCGACCTCGAACTCGCCGACATAGACCGTCGGATGCTCGACCAGGGCGGTCACTTCCTCGAGCAGATCGGCGTACTCGCCCAGGGTGGCGCCCTGACGGCCTGCCTCGGTGACGAGCTGCTTCTCGATGTTGGCGCGACGCTCGGCAAAGTCGGGGATGACCTTGCCTTCGGCCAGCAGGGTTGGCTCGTAGGCGTCGGCGGTAGCGATCTCGATCTCGCCACGGCTCATGAAACGGTGGCCCTTGGTGGTACGCCCGGACTGGATGTCGAGCACCGAGCCCGGCACCACGTCGGCACCGTGCAGCAGGGTCAGCTTATGGGCGGGGCGCACGAAGGTGGCGTCACCATCCCCCCAGCGCATCACCTTCGGAATGGGTAGCTGCTTGAGGGCGTCCTGGACGATGCCGCCGAGCACATCGGCGAGCTTCGCACCCGCCACCGTGGAGGTGTAGAACAGGGCCTCGGCCTTGCCGTCCATGCGGCGCTCGAAGCTGGCCACGGCAGACGGGGAATGCCCTTGGCCTCGAGCTTCTTGCCCAGGGCCGGCGTCGGCTGGCCATCAGCGGTCAGCGCCACGGACACCGGCATGATCTTCTCGGTCACGTCGCTGGCGGCCGCTTCGGAGACCACGTTGGAGATGGTCACCGCCAGGCGGCGCGGCGTGGCAAACCAGCGGAAGGCCCCATCGGCGGTCGCCAGCCCACGGGCACGCAGCCCGGCCACAATGCCATTGGAAAAGGCCTGGCCCAGCCTGGGCAGGGCCTTGGGCGGAAGTTCTTCGGTCAGGAGTTCTACGAGCAGGGTCGCGCTGGTCATCACGCGGCCTCCTTCTTCAGCATCGGGAAGCCGAGGGCTTCACGGGAGTTGTAATAGGCCTGAGCCACTTCACGGGCCAATGCGCGCACGCGGCCGATGTAGGCAGCGCGCTCGGTCACGGAGATGGCGCCACGGGCGTCGAGCAGGTTGAAGGTGTGGGAGCACTTCATGACCATCTCGAAGGCCGGCAGCACCAGCGGCACCGCCATCAGACGCTTGGCCTCGGCCTCGTATTCGCCGAACAGGCGGAACAGCCGGTCCACATTGGGTGTTCGAAGTTGTAGGTGGACTGCTCCACCTCGTTCTGGTGATAGACGTTGCCGTAGGTGACCGGCGTGCCATCGGGACCCACGGACCACACCAGGTCATAGACGTTTTCCACGCCCTGCAGGTACATGGCCAAACGCTCGAGACCGTAGGTGATCTCGCCCAGCACCGGCTTGCAGCTCAGGGAACCCACTTCCTGGAAGTAGGTGAACTGCGTCACCTCCATACCATCCAGCCAGACCCTCCCAACCCCAGGCCCCAGGCCCCCAGGGTGGGCGACTCCCAGTCATCCTCGACAAAGCGGATGTCGTGGGCGTTGGGGTCGATGCCCAGCGCCCGCAGGCTGTCGATGTACAGCTCCTGGATATTCACCGGCGACGGCTTGAGCACCACCTGGTACTGGTAGTAGTGCTGGAGCCGGTTGGGTTTTCCCGTAACGGCCATCCTTCGGGCGACGGGAAGGCTGCACGCAGGCGGCATTCCAGTGCTCGGGGCCGATGGAGCGCAGGAAGGTGGCGGTGTGGAAGGTACCGGCGCCGACCTCGATGTCGTAGGGCTGGAGCAGCGTGCAGCCGTGCTCGGCCCAGAAGTTCGAGAGGCGCAGGATGATCTGCTGGAAAGTCGGTTTTTGGACGGACATGAGCGCTCCGCGGCACGGGCCGCGCGAATTTGGGCAAAACGCGGATTTTACTGGGTTTCCACGGTCAGGGAATGCCTGATGGCACGGGCAACCCAAACGCGGACCCGTGCCGTCACTTCCCAAAGTGTCAAGTTAGTGAACAGATCTCCGTAAATTGGGGAAATAAAATAAAGGTCTGCATCACCCGATGACGGTTCCGTTCCCCCGACACAAATCGGCGCTGAGGAAGGTATCCCACCATGAATCTTGAAAACATGCATGTCGCCACGCGCATCCGGCTTCTCGTTGCCCTGGCGCTGGTCGGCTTGGTCGTCCTGTGCACTGCGAGCCTGTTCAATGTGCGCAGCAGCATGATCGAAGACCGCAAACTCCAGACGAAGCATCTCGTCGAGACCGGCAGCGGGGTCATCGACCACTTCCACAAGCTCGCCCAGGCGGGGACACTGAGCGAAGCCGATGCGCGCAAGGCTGCCGTCGAAACCCTTCGCAACATGCGCTACGACAAGACGAACTATCTCTTCGTGGTGGATCAACGCAGTCACTATGTACTGATGCCGCCCAAGCCCGATCGGGAAGGCACGGACGCCAGCGGCCTGAAGGACGCCAAGGGCAAGAGCATCTTTGCCGAACTGATCGGGACCGCCAACGCCGGCGGGGGCTTCGTGGACTACTGGTTTCCCAAGCCCGGCGAGACCGAGCCGCAACCCAAGCTGTCCTACGCGACGGGCTTCGCCCCCTGGGGCTGGGTCGTCGGCACGGGCATCTATGTGGATGACGTCGATCGCGAGTTCCGCAGCACCGCCATGCTCCTCGGCGGCATTTCAGCCGTCATGCTGATCATCCTGGGCCTGCTGGGCTGGCGGATCAGCGTCAGTGTCACCACCCAATTGGGTGGAGAACCGGGGCAAGCCACTTCGGTCATGCAACAAAGCGGCCGCCGGCGACCTCACGGTGGCCGTGGGTGACGCCCGCGATGGCTCCATGCTCAAGGCCCTGTCAAACATGATGGGAACACTGCGCACGATGATGGGCGAGATCAACGGTGGCGCCAATCAGCTGGTGGGCAACGCCGATCACATCAGCCGGGTTTCCCGCCAGGTCGCCGATGCCGCGGTGCGGCAGTCGGATGCCACGGCGGCCATGGCAGCAGCCATGGAGGAACTGACGGTCAGCTCAAGCAACATTTCCTCCAGTGCCCTGGAGACCGAACAGAACTCTCAGGAAGCCATGCGTCTGGCGGCGGAAGGAAGCGAGCGGGTCGGCCAGGCCTCCGCGGCCATCCGCAAGATGTCCGAAACCGTGACCGGCGCCTCCAGCCGCATCCTGGCGCTGGAAGAGCGCATCGGCCAAGTATCGTCCATCGCCAATGTGATCAAGGAGATCGCCGGGCAGACGAACCTGCTGGCCCTCAACGCCGCCATCGAAGCCGCCCGGGCAGGCGAGCAGGGTCGCGGCTTTGCCGTCGTTGCAGATGAAGTGCGCAAACTGGCTGAGCGTACCTCATCGGCCACCACGGAGATCGAGCAGATGATCTCTCGGGCATCCAGGGTGACACCAGCAGTGCCGTCAACGCCATGAACGCCGCCCTGCCGGAGGTGGATCTCGGCGTATCCCTGGCCGCGTCGGCTGCCGAGGCGCTGCAGGCCATCGAAGCCGGCGCCCGCCAGACGCTGGAACGGGTGCGGGAGATTGCCGATGCCACCCGCGAGCAGAGCGCCGCCAGCACCTCCATCGCCCAGCGCGTCGAGGAAATCTCGAACATGGTTGAAAGCACCTCGGAGAACATCCGCGGTGCTGCCGACGCCGCCGTCGGCCTGGAGCGTATCGCCGTCAGTCTGAAGGACCAGATATCGCGCTTCCGGGTTTAGACCGAGGCCCGGCGGTCTTTGCCGCGCCAGGACAGCACCATGCGAAAGGGGGCTTCACGGCCCCCTTCCCCGTTCACCGGAACGCGCCGTATCTCAGGCGTCGACCTTCGGCAGACCGGCCAGGGCAAGCGCCAGAGCCTGTTCATCGTAAGGTTGGTCGGTCAGCTTGCCGGACATGTAGTTGGTGTAGGAGGCCATGTCGAAGTGACCGTGGCCCGACAGGCAGAACAGGATGGTCTCGCTCTTGCCTTCGGCCTTGCAGCGCAGGGCCTCGTCGATGGCACCGCGGATGGCGTGGGTGGCTTCCGGCGCGGGAACGATGCCCTCGCTGCGCGCAAACATCACGCCCGCTTCGAAACAGGCGGTCTGATGCACGCCCTTGGCCTCGATCAGCCCCAGTTCCTTCGCATGGCTGACCAAGGGCGCCATGCCGTGGTAACGCAAACCACCGGCATGCAGGCCGGGAGGCGTGAAGTCACTGCCCAGGGTGTGCATCTTGACCAGCGGAGTCAGGTGCGCCGTATCGCCGAAGTCATAGGCGTACTTGCCACGGCTGAGGGACGGACAGGCCGACGGCTCCACGGCCACGATGCGGCGCTTCTTGGCGTTGGGCCCGCCGCGCAGTTGCAGGCCGATGAACGGAAAGGCAATGCCGGCGAAGTTGGAACCGCCCCCCACGCAGCCCACCACCACGTCCGGATCGTCGCCAGCCATCTCCATCTGCAGGATGGCCTCTTCACCCACGATGGTCTGGTGCAACAGCACGTGGTTGAGCACCGAGCCCAGGGCGTATTTGGTGTCGTCGTTCTTGGCCGCCACCTCCACCGCCTCGGAGATGGCGATGCCGAGGGAACCAATGTGCTCCGGGTACCGGGCCATCACGGCACGGCCATACTCGGTTTCTGCCGACGGGGATGCAATGCAGCGCGCGCCCCAGGTTTCCATCAGGGCACGTCGATAAGGCTTCTGGTCGTAGGAAACACGTACCTGGAACACCGTCACATCCAGCCCGAAGAGCCCGCCCGCGTAGGCCAGGGACGATCCCCACTGGCCGGCACCGGTCTCGGTGGCCAGACGCTTGACGCCCTCCTGGGCGTTGTACCAGGCCTGGGGCACGGCGGAATTGGGCTTGTGGCTGCCGGCGGGGGACACGCCCTCGTACTTGTAGTAGATCTTGGCCGGCGTGCCGAGCAGCTTCTCCAACCGACGGGCACGGAACAGGGGGCTGGGGCGCCACTGGGCCAGCACCTCGCGGACCGGCTCGGGGATATCGATCCAGCGCTCGGTGGACATCTCCTGGGCGATGATCGCGTTCGGAAAGATCGGCGCCAGATCGGACGGGCCAAGGGGCTGTAGGGTGCCCGGGTGCAACGGTGGCGGCAGGGGCACCGGCAGGTCGGCGGCGATGTTGTACCAGGCCTTGGGCATGCGGGATTCGTCGAGCAGATACTTGATCTGGTCGCTCATGGCTATCCTCCTGAATGGTCTTGGTTTTATGTTCGAAAGCAGAAAGCGCGACGGGCGGCGCAAGTCCCGCCCGGACGGGTCAGACGGAGGCCAGGTCTTCGAGGGCAAGACCCCAGCGGCTCATCAGGAAGCGCAGCAGGGTCTCCTCGCCGCCGCTCACGCTACCATCGGTCTTGGCCAGGATCAGCATGGCGGACAGGGCCACCTTTTGCAGGGAAGGATCGGTGAGATCGTCGGCAAGGCGGGCGAGGCGATGGTCTTCAAGCAGGAAGACACGCTCCTGCTCGGCTTCGTTGATCACGTCACGGCAGCAATCCAGGAGAACCTGGATCAGGGTGTCCCGATCGACGCCCAGCAGGGCGGCCGTATCGTTGTGCTTGATCCAGTCCACTTCCCGGTTGTCCAGACGGCCATCGGCAAGAATTGCCATGGCAATCAGGCGGGCCAGGGCTTCGGGACTGTTCGTAGGGTAGGAGCGCATGGTTCGGGGATTTTCTTCGTATTGATGGGCGAACCGCGATGATACGCCGTCCTCCTCAGCTCCGCCGCCACCCGGCACACGCCAGCAGGGCCAGCCCTGCCAGCCCCACGGCCAGCCCGTTGCCCCAGCGGGCGTAGGGCGTCAGCCCCTGGTAGCCACGCACCTCCACCGGCAGCGCCGCGGCCTGGAAGGCAGGAAGTACGGCCGCCACGGTGCCGTCGGGCATCACCAGGGCGGTCATTCCGGTATTGGTGGCACGCAGCATCGGCCGCCCCGTCTCGAGGGCCCGGAGGCGGGCGATCTGCAGGTGCTGGGGCTGGGCCAGGGAGTCACCGTACCAGGCCAGATTGGAGATATTGAGCATCAGCGTGGCCTCCGGAAGGCTGCGGATCAACTCCTCGCCGAAGACATCTTCATAGCAGATATTCACCGCGACCTTCTGCCCGGCCAGGGCCAGGGGCGGCTGCCCTTCGGCACCTCGGGTCTGGTCGGCCATGGGGATGTTCACCAGCCCGTAAAACCAGCGGAACAGGGGTGGCGAATACTCGCCGAAGGGCACCAGGTGCTGCTTGGCGTAATGCCCCGCCGGCGAGCGCCCCAGGCTGATCGCCGCGTTGAAGATGTGCCCGGCCTCGTTACGGGTGAAGGTGCCGAAGATCACATCCCCTCCATTGGCCACGGCAATGCGCTGCAGCTCGTCCAGGTAGCCCGGCGGCAGGTACTCCACCAGCAGGGGCAGCGTGGTTTCGGGCAGGACGACGACGTCGGCCGGGTTGGCACGGAGCATGGTGACATTCACATCGAGCCAGCGCTGCAGCATCTCCGGGCGCCATTTGAGGCCCTGCTCGATGTTGGTCTGCAGCAGCACGACCTTCACCGGCGTACCGACGGCTTCCGTCCACGAGACCTGGCGCAGAACGCCCCCCACGGCGAGCACGACCAGCACCGCCAGCAGCGGCTCGTGACGGCGTGCGAGCACTGCCCGGCATGTCCAAGCGGCCACCAGGGCCACCAGCCCCCCCACCCCGAAAACCCCGAGCACCGGCGCGAAACCGGCCAGGGGGCTGGGGGGGCTCTGACTGTAGCCGCTGGCCAGCCACGGAAAACCGGTGAACAGCCAGCCTCGCAGCCATTCGGTGAGCAGCCACAGGGCAGCAAACAGGGCCGCGTCGCCCCATGCCGTGCCCTGCCTGAGCGCAGCAAACAGCGCCCCCGCCAGACCGGCATACAGCGCCATGGCCGCACAGAAGAGCAGGATGGCGAAGGCGGCCAGGGGCACGGGCATGCCGCCATAGCGATGGAGGGCCACATACAGCCACGACACACCGGCCAACATGGCCCCCAGCCCCCAGGCAAAGCCGATGGAAAACCCATGCCGCGCCCTGCGTCGGCGCGGCATGCCTGACAGACCTGCCGGCGCCATGGGGTCGAGCAGGCCATACAGCACGGCCAGGCTCAGGAAAGCCAGGGGGAAGAGTTCGAACGGCGCGTAGGCAAGTACCGACGCGCCCCCCGCCAGCAGGGCCAGGCCCTGTCGCCAGAAAACCATCAGCCGGCGGTCGCCTCGGGGTCGGGCATGCGCTCTACGAGGAGGGAATGGACGCGCCGGCTGTCGGCCCGCAATACCTGGAAGCGCAGGCCCTCGAGCTCGACGATCTCGTTGCGCTTGGGCAGGCGCCCGAGTTTGCGGATCAGCAGGCCGCCGACCGTGTCGTATTCGGCATCGCTGAAGGTGGTGGCGAAGGCCTCGTTGAAGTCTTCGATCTCGGTGCCGGCCTTGACCCGGTAACGTCCGGCCTGATCGAGACGGATATTGTCGGCAGTTTCGTCAAAGTCGTACTCGTCCTCGATGTCGCCGACGATCTGCTCCAGTACGTCTTCAATGGTCACCAGCCCGGCCACACCGCCGTATTCATCCACCACGATCGCCATGTGATTGCGGCTGACCCGGAAGTCGCGCAGCAGCACATTGAGGCGCTTGGACTCCGGCACGAAAACGGCCGGGCGCAGCATGTCGCGGAGATTGAAGGATTCGCCGGCAAAGACCCGCAGGAGATCCTTGGCGAGGAGGATGCCGGCCACGTCGTCCTTGTTCTCGCCGATGACGGGAAAACGCGAGTGGGCCGCACCGATGGCAAAGCGGGTAATGTCCTCGACGGAATCATCGAGGCACACAACATCCATCTGCGCCCGCGGGACCATCACATCCCGCACCTGCATGTCGGAGACTTGCAAGGCACCTTCGATGATCGCCAACGCATCCGCGTCGAATAGGTTGCGGTCGTGGGCGGAGTGCAGGAGGTGCAGCAATTCTTCCCGGTCTTCCGGCTCCCGGGTCAGGAGGGCGGAAAGCCGTTCAAGCAAGGACGGCTTACTACTGGAGGGTTCCATAAAAAAGTGGATGAGAAATGGGCCATGGGCGATGGAGACCGGTCCCGGACCCCTCCATCGCCCATGGCGCATTGCTCACCTCACCGCTCAGCGTTCTCCCGCGTACGGGTCGGCATAGCCCAGGGCGGCCAGAATCTGGCGTTCCCGGGCTTCCATGTCTTCCGCCTCGGTGTCTTCCAGGTGATCAAAACCTTGCAGATGCAGCATACCATGCACGGATAAGTGGGCGTAATGCGCGTCCAGGGGCTTGCCCTGCTCCACCGCCTCCCTCTCCACCACCTGCCGGCACAGCACCAGATCACCCATCAGGGGCAGGCCTTCAGGCAGGGGCATGTCTTCCCCTTCACCATAGCCGAAGGTCAGCACATTGGTGGCGTAATCCTTGCCCCGGTAGTCCCGGTTCAGCTCACGCCCCTCATCCTCATCGACAATGCGGACAGTGATGCGCGCCGCGCCGGGCTCGGCAGCCCGCAACCAGCGGCGAAATTCGACCCGGGAGGGTACACCGTCGCGGTTACAGGCGTATTGCACGGACAGGTCGAGGCGGCGGGGCAGCTTGATGTCGCTCATTGTTGCTGGACTTGTTGTTGCTGGGCAGGCGGGGCAGCGGTGCGCAGCCCGTGTTTCTCGTAGGCATCGACGATGCGTGCCACCAGGGGGTGACGCACCACGTCCTCCTTGAGGAAGCGGGTGAAGGCCACGCCACGCACGTCGGCGAGCACCTGCACGGCCTCACCCAACCCGCTCTTCTGGCCGCGGGGCAGGTCCACCTGGGTCAGGTCGCCGGTGATCACGGCCCGGGAACCGATGCCGATGCGGGTCAGGAACATCTTCATCTGCTCCGGCGAGGTGTTCTGGGCCTCGTCGAGGATGATGAAGGCCCGCGACAGGGTGCGGCCACGCATGAAGGCCAGGGGCGCGATCTCGATGCAGCCGCGCTCGAAGAGCTTGGCCACCCGCTCGAAACCCATCAGGTCGTAGAGGGCGTCGTAAAGGGGGCGCAGATAGGGATCCACCTTCTGGGCCAGATCGCCGGGCAGGAAGCCCAGGCGCTCGCCCGCCTCCACCGCCGGGCGGGTGAGCACGATGCGCTCCACGTGTTCGCGCTCGAAGGCATCAACGGCACTGGCCACGGCGAGGTAGGTCTTGCCGGTGCCGGCCGGGCCGATGCCGAAGGTGATGTCGTGCTCCTGGATCTGGCGCAGGTAGTCCACCTGGCGCGGCGTACGACCATGCAGCTCGCTCTTGCGGGTCATCAGCACCGGCGCCGGGCCACTACCCTCGCCCAGCTTGACCACCTCGATCAGCCCCAGCTGGATGTCATCCACCGACAGGGGCGCATCGGATTTCTCGTAGAAGTGGCGCAGGGCCCGCGCCGCATGGTGGGTCTGGGCCGATGCGCCCTGCAGGGGTGAAACGCTCGCTGCGACGGGCGATGGTGACGTCGAAGGCCGTCTCGATCTGGCGGATGTTCTCGTCGAGCGCCCCGCACAGATTGGCGAGGCGGACGTTGTCGAGGGGATGCAGGACGATTTCCGTGGGCTTCATTGGCCGCATGCTGCCAGACTGAAGCCCGCCGGGGAAGTGAAAACCATCAAAATCGTCAATCCCGCGTCACGATCTCGCCACGCAGGGAATGGGGCAAGGCCGAAACGATGGTCACATCCACGAAGTGCCCCACCAGGCGCGGGTTGCCGGCGAAATTGACCACCCGGTTGTTGTCCGTGCGGCCAGCCAGCTCATTGGGGTCTTTCTTCGACGGCCCCTCGACGAGAATGCGCTGCACCGACCCAACCATGCCGGCGCTGATCGTCGCGGCATGCGCCTCGATACGTTTCTGCAGCCGGGCCAGCCGCGCCAGCTTGACGTCCTGGGGCGTGTCGTCGGCCAGATCGGCCGCCGGCGTGCCGGGGCGTGAGCTGTACACAAAGCTGAAGGACGTGTCGAAGCCCAGATCGTCGATGAGCTTCATGGTGGCCTCGAAATCGGCCTCGGTCTCGCCGGGGAAGCCGATGATGAAATCCGACGACAGGGAGATGTCGGGCCGCGCCGCACGCAGCTTGCGCACCAGGGATTTGTACTCGAGGACCGTGTAGCCGCGCTTCATCGCCGCCAGCACCCGGTCGGAGCCGGACTGCACCGGCAGGTGCAGGTGCGACACCAGCTTGGGCAGCCGGGCATAGGCGTCCACCACGCGCTGGGTCATCTCGCGCGGGTGCGAGGTGGTGTAGCGCAGGCGCTCGATCCCGGGGATTTCGTGCACGCACTCGAGCAGGAAGGCAAAGTCGGCCATCTCGCCGCCGTCGCCATCCACCGGCGCGCGCCAGGCATTCACGTTCTGGCCCAGCAGCGTCACTTCCTTCACGCCCTGGGCTGCCAGCCCGGCCACTTCGGCCAGCACGTCGGCCAGGGGGCGGTAGATCTCGTCCCCCCGGGTGTAGGGCACGATGCAGAAGGTGCAGTACTTGGAACAGCCCTCCATGATCGACACGAAGGCGCTCGCCCCTTCCACCCGGGCCGGCGGCAGGTTGTCGAACTTCTCGATCTCGGGGAAGGAGATGTCCACCTGGGACCGCCCCGACGCCTTGCGCTCGGCGATCAGCTTGGGCAGGCGGTGCAGGGTCTGCGGCCCGAACACCAGGTCCACATAGGGCGCCCGCGCCACGATGGCCTCGCCTTCCTGGCTGGCCACGCAGCCGCCCACACCGATGATCAGGTTGGGATTCTTCTGCTTGAGATGTTTGACCCGCCCCAGATCGTGGAAGACCTTTTCCTGGGCCTTCTCACGCACGGAACACGTATTAAAGAGGATCACATCAGCCTCTTCCGGGTTGTCCGTCTTCTCCAGCCCATCGGCCGCCCCGAGCACATCCGCCATCTTGTCCGAGTCGTACTCGTTCATCTGGCAACCGAAGGTACGGATATAGAGCTTTTTCATCACGTGTTGACCGACAACAATCAAACCCCTATTATAGCGGGCTTCGGTTGGTGATGTAGCTCAGATGGTTAGAGCGATGGATTCATAACCCATAGGTCGGCGGTTCGACTCCGCCCATCACCACCAACAGATTCAAGCACTTAGGCCAATCCGAAAGGGTTGGCCTTTTTGCTTTCTGCCCTAGCCCTCCCACTCCCGATGCCGTGCCAGGCAGCCCCGGATCCGTTCCACCGTCTCCTCCACCGGTGCCTTCCTCGACACCTCCAGCCCCAGATCCCGGGCGATGGCGTTGACCCGGGCGGGGTTGAGTGGAATGCCGCCCCGGTCGATGGCGGCGATGAGCATGCGGGCGCGCTCGATCTCCGTAAGCGCCTTGCGACCCTGGAAGCGCTGACGGATCCACTGCAGGACGGCTGCCTTCACGCACCCTCCCCAAGCCTGCCAAGGGTCTGTTCGAGCTCCGCAAACAGCGGGCGGGCGCCGGGATCAGGATCGACACAGCGGGCCTGAAGGCTCGCCAGAGCCGTTCTCGGGCCGCCCTCCGGCCCGTCCGCACCGCGCTCCACCAACTCTTCCAGCAGGCATCCAAAGGCCCGCACCTCGATACGCTGCAAGGCCTCCGCCGCCCCCGGGTCGCCGGGTGGATGGAAGGACGCGGCGCCAAAATCACCGAGCACGGCCCGCCCCTCGCCACAATGCAGGATGTTGTGGGCGTAGAGATCGCCGTGATTGATGCCTTGCGCGTGCAGGTGGCGGGCCACCGAGGCGATTCCCCGGGCGATGCGCAGCGCAGCATCCGGGTGAACAGGGTATCCGGGGCGAACGTCACGGGTGCAGGACTCGAAGCTGGGCGGCCCGGCGAGGCTGCGGAAGCGCGCGTCGATCAAGGCCATCACCAGCCCGTGCCCTTCGGCCGGATGACCGGCGATGCGGCCCAGCACCGGGATCAGGTTGGGGTGATCGCCCGCCCCCAGGCACACCGCCATCTCGTTGAGGGGCAGGCCGTCGCTGGTCACCGCGCCCTTGAACAACTTCACCGCCACATCCCGGCAGCGGGCACCGTCCTGCCAGGCGGCCCGATGGATCACCCCGGAAGCGCCCTCCCCCAGCACCTGCTGCAGGGCCAGGGCATGCCAGGGCACCGGATCTGCCCGATCCGCCCCCTGCGCGGCCTGCTCCACGGCCGCGCAGAAGGGGTTGCCGGCATAGGCCAACCACGCCAGGCGGGGCAGACGCAGCAGCCAGCCGGGCAACCCGGTGAGCTGATTGGCGGCGATGCGCAGCAGTTCGAGCCGGGTGCACGCGGCCAGCTCCGGCGGCAGGCTGCGCAGGCGGTTGCCGGCCAGCATCAATTTCTGCAGCCGGGTGCAGCGCCCGATGGCCGCCGGCAGCACCTCGACCTGATTGTCGGTGAGGATCAGCCAGCGCAGACGGGGTGGAAGTGCCTCGGCGGGCACCCGTTCAATCTGGCAAGACTTGAAGCCCACCATCTCCAGTTGCGGGCAGCGCCCCAGCACCTCGGGCAGCACCCGGAAGGGATTGCCCGAGCAGAACAGGATGCGCAGCCGGTGCAGACGCGGCAGATCATCCGGCAGCGTGCTGAGCTGATTGCCCGAAAGGTCGAGCACCTCCAGGGTATCGGCAAGATCGAAAATCTCCCGGGGAAACTCGCCCAGGCCGGCACACAGGCGTAGCTGCCGCGCACCGTTCAGGCGCCCGGCGCGCAGGTCTTCAAGGGAATGCATGGACGGCGCGGAAAGTCGGCGAAGGAATGCCGATTCTACTGCGATCCGCTTCCACCTCGGCCGCCTCGCCCTTCAGGGGTGCCGACCGGACCAGGCTGCGGGCCACCCGGGCGCGGGTCTCCCGCTCTTCGTGGCGTGCCTGGGCCACCATGCTTTCGCTGACAAAATCGATGTGCCGGCGCACCGCCGCCGAGGCCAGGCCGGATCACGGCTGCGGATGCCCTCCCAGATCGTTCGATGCTGATCTCGCAGCTCCTTCCAGTCGTCCTCGGTACGCCGCAGGTGCCGCAGGTTGCGGTCGATGTGGTCATTGATGACGCGGAACAGGCTGGCCGTGAGGTGCCCGAACATCACGTTGTGGGCCGCCTCGGCAATCGCCTGGTGGAAGGCCAGGTCGGCCTTCACCTGCTGTTCCAGCACCTCCGCCGAAGTGCCCTGGGCAAACAGTGCCTCGACCCGGGCAAAGGCCTCGTCGATGCGCTGCAGGTCGGCGTCGGTGGCGCGGCGTGCGGCCAGGGATGCTGCCTCGCACTCCAGCATGCCGCGAAACTCCAGCAGATCGCCCTGGATGTTGGGGTGCTGGCGCAACATCTCCTGCCATGGGTCGATGAAGCCCGCATCAAGGCGATCGGTCACGTAGGTGCCGCCGCCCTGGCGGCTGTGCAGCAAGCCCTTCGAGACGAGCTTCTGGATAGCCTCGCGCAGGGACGGGCGCGATACGCCCAGCTCGACCGCCAGCTCGCGCTCCGGCTGCAGGCGGTCACCGGGCTTGAGGGCGCCATCCAGGATGCGCCGCTCGAGTTCATGGGCGATGGTGTCGGAAAGGCGTTGCACCGCCAGCTTGCCGTTGGCCATGGGCTTGACACTCAAATTGGTAAGACCAGATCTTACGGCGTCCTCGGGGCCGATCACAAGCATGGCGCACCCCCAGCGCTAGAGGCTTACCCGTGGAAACTCATGAAATCAGTCTCTTGAGGTAAACCCGGGATTGACGTGCGTCGAGCCAGAGCGTAAATTTTCACCCATCCGATCAATTGGTCTTACCAATTTACCGGAATCAATCAAATACTGATAGCCGATCGCCGCAGCGACGCCCCCGTCGCCCGCCGGCAGGACTGGAGGAGACATGAGCAAAGCCCCCGAGGCTGCGGGCGCCGGACATGCCGCGCGCAGCTACCCGCCCCGCCCCGCTGCGGTGTATTTCTACGGCACCTGCCTGGTGGACATGTTTGTCCCCGAGGCCGGCATGGACGCCATCGCCCTGCTGGAGCGCGAAGGCATCCGCGTGATCTTCCCCGACAACCAGACCTGTTGCGGCCAGCCAGCCTACACCAGCGGCTTCCCCGACGAAGCCCGCCAGGTCGTCGAATCCCAGCTCGACCTGTTCCCCGAGGACTACCCCATCGTGGTGCCCTCCGGCTCCTGCGCCGGGATGATCCGCTGGCACTGGGAGAAGGTCGTCGCCGGCGACCCGGCCTCAAGGCCCGGGCGGGCGCCATCGCCGAGCGCACTTTCGAGTTCGCCGAGTTTCTGGTGCACGTGCTGGATTTCAAGCGCCCCGACCAGGGCCCTGCGCTTACCGTGGCCCTGCACACCTCCTGCTCGGCCCGCCGCGAGATGGGCACCCTGCTGGTGGGCCGCGAGCTGCTCGCCCGCCTGGGCAACGTGACCCTGGCCATTCACGATCACGAGTCGGAATGCTGCGGCTTCGGCGGCACCTTCTCCCTCAAGCACCCGGACGTCTCCACCGCCATGGTCAGCGACAAGGTCGCCTCCATCAAGGCCACCGGCGCCTGCCAGATGGTGACCGCCGACTGCGGCTGCATGCTCAACATCACCCAGCGCGCCGCCCGGGAAGACCAGGACACCGGCCGCGCCAGCGCCTCGCTGCCCGGCGAACACCTGGCCACTTTCCTGCTGCGACGCACCGGCGGAAAGCCCAGTGGAGAGCACGCATGAGCGCCCGCGACCGCATCCTTGCCAAGCTGCGCGGCGCCCGCCCCGCTGAGCCTCTGGCCCACCCCGACCCGGCGCCCCACTACGCCGCCCGGGCCCGCAACGAATCGAAGGCCGAGCGCCTGGCCCGCTTCCGCACCGGCATCGAAGGCTTCCACGCCGACGTGCATGTCACCACCGAAGCCGACTGGCCGGCCCTGCTCGCCCGGCTGTGCGCCGACAAGGGCGTGGGCACACTCCTTTCGGGGCGCAACCCCGCCGGCCGTCGCCTGGATCCCGCGACGTTTGCCGGCACCACCCTGCGCCCCTGGGCCGGCCGGGTGGAGGACATCAAGGCCGACCTGTTCCACACGGTGGACGCCGGCTTCACCCAGACCCGCGGCGCCATCGCCGAGACCGGCAGCCTGATCCTGTGGTCGTCCGCCGACGAGCCGCGCACCCCTGTCCCTGGTGCCGCCGATCCACTTCGCCCTGCTGGACGCGGCCCACATCCACCCCACCTTCTACGACGCCCTGGTGAGCGAGAACTGGGCGGCCGGGCTGCCCACCAACGCCCTGCTGATCTCCGGCCCGTCCAAGACCGCCGACATCCAGCAGACCCTGGCCTATGGCGCCCACGGGCCGAAGGCGCTGATCGTGCTGGTCATCAACGCCGAAGGAGACGAGCAATGAGCGCCCAGGCCAACACCGCCGGCAAGGATGCCGGCCAGCCCATCGCCTTCGTTCCGCCCAGGCCCTGCGGGGCGCATGCATGACGCAGTGAACGACCCCCCACCTGCGCACCAGCTTCCGCGGCGCCATGGACTTCCTGATGGCCAAGCGCGCCGCCCAGTTTCCGATGCGGACGAGCTAGACTCCCTGCGCAGCCTGTCCGGAGTCCATCCGCCAGTACAGCCTGTCCAAGCTGCCCGACCTGCTCGAACAACTCGAAGCCAATCTGACCCGCAACGGCGTGCAGGTGCATTGGGCCGAGACCCCGATGAAGCCAACGCCATCATGCTGGACATCGCCCGGCGCCATGCGGCCAAGCTGATCGTCAAGGGCAAATCGATGGTCAGCGAGGAGATCGAGTTCAACCACGCCATGGAAGCCGCCGGCGTGGGCGCCCTCGAATCGGACATGGGCGAATACATCGTCCAGCTCGCCGGCGAAAAGCCCTCCCACATCATCATGCCGGCGATCCACCAGACCAAGCAGCAGATCGCCAAACTGTTCGCCGAGCACATCCCCGGCGTCACCTACACCGACAACGTGGACGCCCTGATCCAGATCGGCCGCCGGGTGCTGCGCGAAAATTCGAGATCGCCGACATCGGCCTCTCCGGCGTCAATTTCGCGGTGGCTGAGACCGGCACCCTGTGCCTCGTCGAGAACGAAGGCAACGGACGCATGTGTACCACCGTGCCCAAGGTGCATATCGCCATCACCGGTATCGAGAAGGTGGTAGAGAAGCTGGAGCACGTGGCCCCGCTGTTCTCCATTCTCACCCGCTCGGCCACCGGCCAGGCCGTGTCCACCTACTTCAACATGATCTCCGGCCCGCGCCGGGGCGAAGACAAGGACGGCCCCGAGGAAGTGCACCTGGTGCTCCTCGACAACGGCCGCAGCCAGGCCTACGCCGACGAACAACTGCGCAAGACGTTGCAATGCATCCTGCTGCGGCGCCTGCATGAACCACTGCCCGGTCTACACCCGGATCGGCGGTCACGCTTACGGGACCACCTACCCCGGCCCCATCGGCAAGATCGTCTCGCCCCACATGATGGGGCTGGAGCAGACCCACCTGCTGCCCACCGCCTCCAGCCTGTGCGGTGCCTGCGGCGAAGTCTGCCCGGTGAAGATCCCCATCCCCGAACTGCTGATCCGCCTGCGCGGCGAAGCCAACAGCGCGCCCCACGCCAACCCGGCCATGGTGGGCCAGGGCGCCGGGCACAATGCCTTGACGAGCTTCGTGTGGCGCATGTGGGCGCGGGTCCACGCCCGCCCCGGCAGCTATCGGGCCTTCAGCTGGCTGGCCACCCGCTTCCGCGCCTTCACGCCCAAACGGCAGGGCGGCTGGACGGCGGCCCGCATGCCCCTGCAACCCGCCCCGCGAAGGCTCCGAGACATGGTCAAAGACCGACGCTAGCGCCAGCAGACGCTGTCTGTAGCAGGGACGGCTGAAACCCTCCCTGCAAGCCCCACCCCCAATTCAACTTCATCCCTGCCCGGGAGGACCTGCCATGTCCGCTCTCATCGACGCCCTGCGCCAGCGGCTCTCCGCCGATCGCGTGATTACCGACGAACTGCGCCGCCTCGCCTACGGCACCGACGGCAGCTTCTACCGCCTGATCCCCGAAGTGGTGGCGGTGGTCAATGACGAGGGCGAAGTGCGCAGCGTGGTCGAGCTGGCCCGCCAGCACCAGCGCACCGTCACCTTCCGCGCCGCCGGCACCAGCCTGTGCGGCCAGGCCGTCACCGATGGGGTGCTGGTGCTGCTGGGCGAAGGTCTCGCCACCTGCACCATCAGTGCCGACGGCAATACCGTGCAGGCGGGCCCGGCCATCATCGGCGCCGAGGTCAATCGCCGCCTGCTCCCCCTGGGGCGCAAGATCGGCCCCGATCCGGCCTCCATCAACGCGGCGAAGGTCGGCGGCATGGCCGCCAACAACAGCTCCGGCATGTGCTGCGGCACCGCCCAGAACAGCTACAACACCCTGGCCTCCATCCGCGTGCTGCTGGCTGACGGCACCCTGCTCGATACCGGCGACAGCGCCAGCGTGGCCGCCTCAAGATCAGTCACCGCAGCCTGCTGGAGCGTCTAGCCACCCTGTCCGCCAGCGTGCGTGCCGACAAGGCCTGGCCCAGCGCATCCGCAGCAAGTACAAGATCAAGAACACCACCGGTTACAGCCTCAACGCCCTGGTGGACTACAGCGACCCGGTGGACATCCTGGCCCACCTGATGATCGGCTCCGAGGGCACCTCGGCTTCATTTCCCGCATCACCTACCAGACCGTCCCCGAGCATGCCCACAAGGCCAGCTCCTGGCTTTCTTCCTGACATGGATAGCGCCTGCCGGGCCGTGGTGGGCCTGAAAGAGCGCCCGGTGGATGCAGTGGAACTGCTCGACCGGGCCTCCTGCGCTGTGTCGCCCAGAAGCCGGGCATGCCGCCCCTGCTCAAGACCCTGCCCGAGGGCGCCACCGCCCCGCTCATCGAGACCCGCGCGCCTTCGGCCGCTGAGCTCCAGCAGCGGGTCGCCTCGGTGCTGGAAGAGCTTGGCGCCCTACCCTGATCGAGGCCCCGGCCTTCACCACCGACGCCACCTGAGATCGAGCGCCCGTGGATGCTGCGCAAGGGCACTTCCCGGCCGTCGGTCGCGCAAGCCCGGCACCACCGTCATCATCGAAGACGTGGGCCGTGGCCATACCCCGCTCGCCGCCGCCCGCCTCGACCCTGCAGCACCTGGTCGTCACGCGCGCATATCACGAGGCCATCATCTTCGGCCACGCCCTGAGGGGAAACCGTCCACTTCTGTATTCACTCCAGGACTTTGGTATCGAACCGAGTGTTGGCCGACAGTCGCCTTTTTTTCGGGGGACGAGCCATGGTAATGGCGTCGGTCACCCGCCACGATGCCTCCCCCTGAAGGGCCGAACACTGCACCGGTCGCAACATGGCGCCCTTCGTCGAACTGGAGGGGGGCGTTCAGGCCAGGCCTACGCCATGATGAAGGACATCACAGCGCTCTTCTGATCTCGAAGGTCTGCTCAACCCGGGCGTCATCATCAATGACGCAACCCGAGGCCCACCCTCCAAGCACCTAGCCCATGCCGCCGCCGGCCAGCTCGATGCCCTGGGGGACCGCTGCATCGAGTGCGGTTTCGCGAACCCCAGTGCCCATCCCCGACGGACCCTGCCCTTGCCGCCGCCAACGCATCGTCGGCTGGCGCGAACTGTCGCGCCGGGCTGCCGCCGGTGAAGCCCCCCCGGCCAGTCGCTGGTGAGGGATTACCTTTATACGGGCCTGGACACCCGCCACCTGCGGCCTGTGCGCGACCGCCTGCCCGAGGGCACTGAGACCGCGGCGCCCTGACCTCCGCGCCGTGCGCGGCGAGAAGCTCTCCAGCGGGCCCGCAGCCGGCCTCAACAATGTGGCCGCCAACCACTTCGGCGCTACCAGGCCCGCAACGCACCGTTTCCCCCTGGTCCGCCACCTGGCCCAAAGCATCGTCGGCGCCTGGCCGAAAGTACCAGCTGCATCTCTGGGCCCTGGCAGCCCCAGCGGCGGCGCCTGGAAGGAAGGTATGCTCAAATCCCAGCCCTGGGCTGGGCCACCCGCCAGCAGGGCGACAAAGGGTGATTTCACCCTGCGCGGGCGCACGACTGGCGCCGACAGCCCCGAGCAGGCCCCCCTCCGCCACCGTCATCCGGTGCCGGAGCGTGCCGGCTACGCCCCCATCATCCCCGACGGAGACAACAGCCTGTGCTGCGGCCAGTCCTTCGTTAGCAAGGGCCTCGAGGCCGACGCCGACCGCAAGTCGGGCGAGCTGAGGCCACCTCCTCATGAAGGCCAGCAACAACGGCGAATACCCGGTGGTGCTGAGCGCCAGCGGCCTGCTTCCTGCGGTATGAAAATCCTTCCCGGCCGACAACGGCCTCAAGTTGTCCACGACCTGGTGGTTCGCCCACGACGCCCTCTGCTGCCGCGCCTGATGCCGCACAAGAAGGCGGAACCGGTGCCGGTGGCATCTCAACCCGCAGCGCCCGCCGCATGGGTGCCGAGGCCGCTTTGAAGAATCTCGCCGAGGCCTGCGCCACCCAGGTGGAGCTGCCCGCCGAAGTGAAGTGCTGCGGCTTCGGCGGTGACCGAGTTTCGCAGGCCCGGAGCTCAACGCACACGCCCTGCGCAAGTCCTTGCCGACGTACCCGCCGGCCGCGTGGCTGCGGCGGCCACTTCCAGCAACCAAACCTGCGAGATCGGGTTCACCCACGCCACCGGCCTGCCCTACCGCTCCATCGTCCATCTGCTTGACGAGTAAGCGAGTGAGGCCGCCCGCCTGGCCACCTGCTGACCAACACCCCGAGGGTGCGGATCCGCCCGATCCCCGCCCGCTGAACACCGACCTTACCCCGCCATGGGCGACTCACCCTGCCCTGAGTTTCCTCACCTGCATTCACCAAGGAGGAAATACGAATGCAAGCCTGGATGCAGATCTACGACTCCGCTGGGCAAACCTCTGGGTTGTCATCGCTGGTCGCCGGCACTACCCATCATCTTTCTGGGTCGCACTGGCGGTGCTGCGCCTGAAGGTTGCATGGCCGGCACCATCACCGTAGCCATCGCCCTGGCCGTGGCCATCTTCTTTTCACAAGATGCCCGTCGAGATGGCCTCGCCTCGGCCGGCTACGGTTTCTGGTACGGCCTGTGGCCCATCGCCTGGATCATCATCGCCGCTTGGGTCTTCCCTTCAAGACTTTACCGTCAAGACCGGCCAGTTCGATCATCATCCGCGCGTCCGTGGTCTCCATTACCGATGACCAGCGCCTTGATGCTGCTGGTGGGCTTCTTCTTCGGTCCTTCCCTGAAGGGGCGGCTGGCTTCGGTGCCCCGGTGGCCATCACCGCCGCCCTGCTGGTGGGCCTGGGCTTCAACCCCCTCTGGCGCCGCCGGCCTGTGCCTTTGATCGCCAATACCGCCCCGGTGGTTTTCGGCGCCATGGGCATCCCCATCATCGTGGGCGGCCAGGTCACCGGCATCGATCCCCTTCAAGATCGGCCAGATGGCCGGCCGCCAGCTCCCGCTGCTGTCGGTGATCGTGCCCTTCTGGCTGGTGGCCATGATGGACGGCTGGCGCGTACCAAGGAGACCTCCTGGCCTGCCATCCTGGTGGTCGGCCTGAGCTTCGCCGTCACCCAGTTCTTCACCGCCAACTACATCGGACCGGAACTCCCTGACATCACCTCCGCCCTGGTCAGCCTGATCTGCCTGACCGTCTTCCTTCAAGAACTGAAGCCCTGGGGGCGCATCCCTTCCGTCTTCGACAACCAACACCACGCCGAACTGGGCGAGGAAGGACAGCCACCACAGCTTCGGCCAGATCGCCAACGCCTGGTCGCCCTTCGTGATCCTCACCGTCATGGTCACCCTGTGGAGCCTCAAGCCCTTCAAGGCCCTGTTCGCCAAGGACGGCCCGCTGTACTCGCTGGTGTTCCAGTTCCCGGTGCCCATGCTCGACAAGCTGGTCATCAAGGTGGAGCCCATCGTCGCCAAGGCCACCCCCTACGCCGCGGTCTACAAGCTGGACATCCTCTCCGCCACCGGCACCGCCATCTTCCTGGCACGGCCCTGATCAGCATGGTCGTGCCGCCGGATGCGCAGCGTGATGCCGCCAAGGCCTTCAAGGAGACCGTGTCCGAGCTGAAGCGCCTGATCTACCCATCGGCATGGTGTTGGCCTTCGCCTTCGTGGGCCAACCACCCGGCCTGTCCGCCACCCTGCCCTGTTGCTGGCCGGCACTGGCGTGCTCTTCCCGTTCTTCCCCGCCCTCTTTCCTGGGCTGGCTGGGCGTGTTCCCCTGACCGGCTCCGACACACCCGTCCAACGCCCTGTTCTGTTTTTTTCGCAGGCCATCCACTGCCCACTCAGATCGGCGTGTGTCCGACACCCCCGCTGGTGGCGGCCAACACCACCGGCGGCGTCGTACCGGCAAGATGATCTCGCCCCAGTCCATCGCCGTGGCCTGCGCCGCGGTGGGCCTGGTCGGCAAGGAGTCAGACCTGTTCCGCTTCACCGTGAAGCACAGCCTGATGTTTGCCACCATGGTCGGCATCATCACCAATTCCTGCAGGCCTACGTGGTGCCCACCTGGATGATCCCGTAAGGTCCCACACTGCTCAGGACGGGATGATGCGTCCCTGAGTTTCCTGACGGCGGCCGGTCACCCGGTCGCCGTTGTTTCTTCCGCCCCTCGCATCGTGACAACACACGGCAGGCGCGCTCCAGCGCGCGAAGCACTTGGTGCGGCCCCGGACCGGCCACTTCCATGGTCGAGGCGCCACCGAAGCGCCACTCAGGAATCCCCGGCAGCATGGAACAGCACCTCGAAAACCGACTCCTCAAGTGTGTCGGCCTGCTCCTCGACGCCGTTTTCCTCGTCGATGAAGCTGGACGCATCGCCCGCCAGACGTCAATGCCGCCTGCGAAGGCATCCTCGGCTATACCCCGGACGAAATGATCGGCCAGGCCATGGCGGACTTCGTGCTGCCCGAAGACCGTGCTAGCACGGAGCGGGAATCCGCCCGCGGGATGGCCGGACACCCCGGGTCGGGTTCGACGAACCGCTACCGTCATTAGCGACGGCCGGGTGGTCCACATCATGTGGTCGGCCTGTTGGTCTGAGGCAGGCTGATGGCCTGCGCATCGGCGTCGCCTGACGTGACCCGGCAGAAACGCGCAGAAGCCATCCAGATCGCCACCTACGCGGTTTCCGAAGGGCCCATCAGGCCACTGGACCTGGACAGCCTCTTTGAGCGGATCCACACCATCATCGCCGGGCGGGTAGCGCTGGCGGGTCTGGCCAGTGGCCATCCGCGACCCCACAGCGGAGCGCTCGTTAATTTCTCTACCAGCGCGGCGAGAGGGGTGCCGCCCCCCATTCTCGACGACGCCAGGCCCGATCCCCGTGCGCCAGGGTCATGGCCGTATCGGGTTGCACCTCGCCTCCGACGCCCTGGTTGGGTGGCTCATCGGCCATGACTCCTGGCGACGCATCCTGGCTGATCCTGCCCTGATCATCCGCCAGGAGACCATCGGCGCCCTGGTGCTGCAGGCTCCCGGTCGGCGCCCGCTACGATGACGCCGACCTGAGCGCCGGGGCGCACTTTGTCTCGGCCCAGGTGGCCACCGCCATCGAACACGGCCAGCTCAAGGCCCAACTGCTGCGTGCTGCCCAGTACGACGAACTCACCGCTAACCCGCCCAACCGCCGCCTTCTCCACGACCGCTTGACACAGCACTGGCCCGCAGCCAGCGCAAGGGCGCCGCATGGCACTGCTATACATCGATGTGGACGATTTCAAGTATGTCATCGACACCTTGGGTCACGCCGCTGGCGACGTTGTTGCAGCACATCGCCCGTCGCGCCTGGAAGCCTGTGTCCGCAAGGCTGACACCGTGGCACGCCTGGGAGGCGACGAATTTGTGGTGATCCTTGAGGGAGGTCCATGGCGCGACGGACGCCGACGCGGTCGTTGACAAGATCCGGGCAGCGTGCTGTGAGGGCATCACGCTGGTGGATTTTCTTCTGCTGCAATACCTCGAGGCAAGTATAGGCGTGGCCATCTACCCGGACGCGATGGCGCCCACGCCGAAGCCCTGCTGAAACATGCGGATGGCGGTATGTACGGGAGAAGATGGGCTAGGCCCCACTGAACTGCTCACCTGAGCATCTCTGTCGCGAATTTGTGCCGAGTCGCGGCCCCGATCCGTTCGGCATCAAAACCGTCCGGGAGGTATGGGGTTATACGCTGGATGAGAGACTCAAACTTCCCTCTGCTCAGGCGACGGAAACCCATGGCCCAGCGCGGGAAGTCCTGTTTGGCAATGACTCCTTGGACAGCAGGAAAAC
>JADJBR010000002.1 GCA_016703645.1 Zoogloea sp.
CCCCGACGGGGTGTCGGACGAAGGCCGCCTGCTATACCACCGACATGATGTCCCCGGCTTCAAAGGGTGCCAAAAATGCCCGCATTCCGCTGGGTGGCTCGGGCGTGGTGTTCGGTATGGGGCCGGGTTGGGGCTGATGGCCGTGGCCTGCACCACCCTTCTTGGCGCCGGGCTGGTGATCGCCGTGGTCCGTGCCCTCGCGCCTGGAACTGGCCCGCCAGTACCAGGGCAGATGTGGTGATCAACTTCAAGGAGCAGGACCCCATCGACGAGATCATGCCGCCTGACCAGCGGCCATTTTCGGTGCCGCTTGCCCACCATGGATGCGCTGGGTTCCCGGGCCACCTTCGAGAACTGCGTGAAGGCCACCCGTGCCGGGGCGTGATCTCAAACATCGGCTATTTCGGCCACGGCGACACCGTCGCTTATCCCCCCGCGCCGGAGTGGGGTGTGGGCATGGGCGAGAAGACCATCACCACCCTGCTGGCCGCCCGGGCGGCAGCGAAGCGCTGGGCCGCCTGATGCGCCTGATCGAAAGCGGCGCGTCGATCCCGACCCGGCTTCCACCGCATCACTTCCAGTTCTCCGGAGATCGAGAAGGCCCTGGACATGATGACCACCAAGGCCGACGGCATCATCAAGCCAGTCATTCACTTCGGCTGATCCGCCGACGCTCAGATCCAGCGCGGCGCATGCGGCGGCACGACGGCATCCCTCGCGGGACGGCCGGGCATGCGGCTGCCGCGCATCCGGAAACAGGAATATCCATGAACATCACATTTTGCACCCCTCCGTGCAGGGCGCGGCCCAACGCGCCTGCCTTTCTTCTGTCGCTGCCGCCGAAGGCGGTTTTCACGCTTGTGGATGGCGACAAAGGGCAGCCTGTCCATCTACGGCACCCTGGACGGTGGCCTCCTCAGCCACCCCAGCGGCGAAGACAGTGCCTACGCGGCCAGGCCGGCACACGCGCTTTACCGGCACAAGTCGGAGCTGGCCAGCGGTCTGGAGTCGAGAGAGCCGCATCGGTCTGAAGGGCAGCCGCGACCTGCGCACGGGCTCACCGCCCTCTTTCGAGCTCGAAGCCGGCATCGCCATCGACGATGGCAAATCCACCCTCAGCGATGCCGAGGGGCAACAGCGTCTTCCGGCGCAAATCCTTCGTCGGCCTGGCCGGCAGCATGGGCACCGTGGTCTTCGGGCGGATCGACGGCGGGCGCTACTGCGTGGCCGGCAAGTACGACCCTTCGCCAACGGCACGGTGTCCAACATAGCCTCCATCAGGTGCACTGGTACCCGTGCCGACAATGCCGTCGCCTACATCTCCCCCTCCTGGAACGGCCTGTCGCTTCCTGGCGGCCTACACCACCAGCCTGGTGGGGCAGAAACCCGGGCAACAAGGGCGACGGGCGCCTGTGGGCCTTCATCACGTCCTACTCGAAGGGCGGGCTGGACCTGACCCTGGACATCAACGAACTCCAGGCCAAGGGCAGCGAGAGCACAAGCTCAACATCCTGGTGGCAGGCGGCGCCTATGACTTCAGGCCGGTGAAAGTGCATGCCTACTCGGGAGAGCATCAAGACCGACAACTACCAAGGAGGTCTTCGATGGCACCCTTCGCCACCTACAGCGCCCTGCTGAACCACCGTAGCTGGATGCTCGGCCTGTCGGCCCCGGTGCTGGGCGACAAGGCCAGGCTGCGCGCTTCCTACGTGGCCCTGGATGACAAGACCTCGCTGGATGCGAGCTCCCGCAAAGTGGGGCCTGGGCGGGAGTATTACCCTGGCGGGCGCAGCACCTACGTGTATGCCGACGTGGCGAAGATCAACAACAGTGCCAACGGCATCTGCTCGATCCAGCCCAACCCGGCCCGCACGGCGGTGGATTCCGGTGGCGTGGGCTCCCCGCGGGGCTATGGCGACGGGCTTCGATTTCGGCATCAGCCACTCGTTCTGAGCCTGGTTGGCCTGCCCCCGGGGCAGGCCAACACGGGGAAGGCCAACGGTGGTCAAGCCTCTTCACTGGCCATCCTCTCGATGCGCGCGGTGGTGTCGCGGGTGCGCTCGGCCAGCTTGCGCACTTCGTCGGCCACCACCGCGAAGCCGCGACCGCTATCGCCGGCCCGGGCCGCTTCAATGGCGGCATTGAGGAGGGGCCAGCAGGGTTGGTCTGGTCGGCAATCTCCTTGATGGTGCCGACCAGTTCGTTGATACGGCGCAGGGTGGTTTCCAGCTTGGCCTGCTGTTTCTCCCGGGCGCTGCGGGCGTCCCGTTCGCGCAACAGGTGTCGATGTCGGCAGGGGCGCCCACGGCTCGCAGGGGCGTGCCATCCGCCCCGGCAGGTCTGGGCCGAGCCGGAACCAGCGGTATTCGCCCGTTCTTCAGGGGCGAGGCGGTGGGACTCGTCATAGGGCGTGCGCCCGCTGCGATCATCCGGATGCGCCAGGAAGGCTTTCAGAACCCGCTCCGGTCATCGGGATGAAGGCGCGAGGCCCAGAGCATCAAGGGTGTTGGGAAAGTCGCTCGTCGCTGAAACCGAGCATCCGCCGCAACTGGGGTGACCACCACACCGTGTTGGCCGGATCGAGGGGCGTTGCCTTGCGGATCTCGATGTCCCACAGGCCATCGCTGAGCAGTTCGCGCACCAGCTCGAAGCGTTCCAGGCTGCGTGCCAGCGGGGTTTCCCGGTGCAGGCTGTCGTCGATGTCGAGCAGCGAACCGGCGACGCGCAAAGGGGGTTCGAAAGGCATTGCGCAGGGTCGTGCCGCGGGCGCGGAACCAGCGGTAGTTTCCGTTCCGGTGGGCGAGGCGGTACCACTGGATGTCGTAGGGCGTCCGGCCGCTGGCGTCGGCCGGGTGGGCGGCAAAGGCGTTCAGGGTGCCTTGCTGGTCCTCCGGGTGGAGGCGTTCGCGCCAACTCTCGAGGCGGTCCGGAAAATCCTGCTGGTTGTCAAAGCCGAGCAGTTCGCGGAGCTGATTCGACCACCACACCACGCTGTCCGGGTGGGTGGGGTCGCCGCTGGCGATGTTGATGTCCCACAAGCCTTCGCCGCTGGCCCGGCTGATCAGGTCAAGCGTTCCGCGAGATCGTCCGCCCGCCGTTGGCGTCTTCGAAGGCCGGGGTGAGTGTGGCGATCTGCTGCTCAAGCTCGGCCAGGCGGCGAGCCGTCTGGCCGGCCGGGCAGAAATTTCCTGGTGCCCCGTGTGCAGGCGTGCATCAAGGCTTTCCAGGTGCCGAGCGCCCTTGAAGGGGTGGGAAGCGGGCTGCCGGTCGCCAGGGCGTCGGCAAAGTGGCCCAGGTGGGCGAGCCACCTGCGGTTGGCAAACACGTTGGTCGGTCTCCGTTTGAGAGGGATTCCGCCTGGCCACCTCCGCCGTGGGGCAGCCAGGGCAGGTCGATCAAACCGAGATGATGACCTTCAGGGCCTTGCTGCTGGCAGCGGCGGCAAGGTCTCGTAGGCGTCAAGCGCCTGGCCGAGGCTGAAGCGGTGGGTGATCAGTACCGACGGGTCGAGCTTCTTCGACTGCACCGTCTTCAGCAGCATGCCGGTGGTGGCGGTATCCACCAACCGGGTGGTGATGGAGATGTTATGGGCCCCAGGGTTTCAGGTGCAGATCCACCTTGGCCCCGTGCCCCCACGTTGGCGATGGTGCCGCCGGCTGCGGCGATGTTCTCGCACGCCGAAGGTCGCGGGAATGCCCACGGCCTCGATGGCCGTGTCCACCGCCGCGCCCGTCGGTCAGGGGCCTTCACAGCATCGGCGGCCTTGCCGTCTGCGCTGTTCAACGTCGGTGGCGCCAAAGCGCGTGGCGACTTCAAGGCGGTTGTCGTCAGATCGACCACGATGATGCGGGCCGGGGAGTAGAACTGGGCGGTCAGCGGGGCGGCAAGGCCCACCGGGCCGGCCCCACGATAGCTACGGTGCTGCCGGGCTGGACCTTGCCGTTGAGCACGCCGCACTCGAAGCCGGTGGGCAGGATGTCGCTGAAACGCATGACCAGGGCTTCCTCGTCGGCATCCGCAGGGATCGGGTACAGGCTGGTGTCGGCGTGGGGCACCCGCACGTTTCGGCCTGGGTACCGTCGATCAGGTGGCCGAGCTGCCAGCCGCCGGTGGTGCAGTGGAATACATGCCCTTGCGGCAGAACTCGCATTGCCGCGACTGGTGATGCAGGAGATCAAGACCCGGTCGCCCGGCGAAGGTGGTCACGCCGGCACCCACCGATTCGATCACGCCCACGCCTTCGTGGCCTTGCACCGTCCGGGGGCGACGGTGGGTACGTCTCCCTGGTGGATGTGCAGGTCGGTGCCGCAGATGGTGGTCTTGGTGATGCGCACGATGGCATCGGTAGCGTCCTTCAGCGTGGGCGGGGGCGTTCTTCGAGGTTTTCCTGCCGGGGCCGCCGTAAACAAGTGCCTTCATGGGGTGTCTCCAAAGTTATGGGAAGTGGGTCGGCCTGTCACCGCGCGGCGGCGACGGGAAGGAGGCCATGAGCATGTCGCATGCCATTCGGGAAACGGCCTGGCCCGCTGCGCCAAGCCTTTGTTTTCCAAGGCAAGGCCTTGGCGCGCGGGATTGGGTTGCGGACGATATCCGGACGCCCTGTCCGGATATCAGAGGGTGGCCGTGCGGTGCCGGAGACGCCGGGGCTGGATCAGCCAGCCATCGAGCTGGGGCATGCCGGGGGTGCTCGGGGCAATCCGCTCGTTCAGCCAGCAGCGCGTGGGGAGCTGGGGCGATGCCGCGGCAATGCGGATGGCTGCCGCATCGCCGGGGAGGTTCATCAGGCTGTCGCGGATGGCCTGGGCGGCGGCGTCGTCGAGATCATGGGTGATGAAGACGAGACGCCCCCGCTGGTCGTCAAAGGGGCCCCCTTCGGGCCAGCGGGGCAGGCGCACCACCGGATAGGCCACGTTCTGGACGCACTGCACGACCCGCGGCAGGGTGTCGCCGGCCACGTTCATCAGCCCTTTCACCCGCAGCAGGCGGGGGCCGTGCTCCTGCAGGATGCGCGCCATCGCCAGCGCGAAGCCGAACCACGGCACCGGCGTGTCGAAGCGCACCACGAAGCTGGTGACGCCGTCCTCGTGGCGGCCTGCGCCATGGGTTGCATGAGCGGGTTTGGGGTGTCGTGACCAGCGGACCGGTGCTTCGAGGGCCCGCGGCGCGCGCCTGCTCGTCGCGGCTGCGTTCCTCTCCCAGCCAGGCCGTTTTCACGTCGGGCATCCTGTCGGCGGGCGCGTAGATGCCGCTGCTGAAGAGGCGGGCCGCCTCGATACGCCCGTGGCGCACGTCAGGCGGGGGCGCCCGGGTTGGGGCTGTCGAGGCGGGCGTCGAGGCGGGCGCGGCTGGCGGTATCGGTCAGATCGCCCTTGGTGATGACCAGGCGGTCGGCCATCACCACCTGGCGCACTGCCTCCCCGATGGGCGTCGAGCTGGGCCAGACCGTGGGTGGCATCCACTACCGTGACCACGCCGTCGCACGTAGCGGGCAGCGATGAAGCGCTCCTCCATCAGGGTGTAGATCACCGGCACCGGGTCGGCCAGGCCGGTGGTTTCAATGATCACCCGGGTGATGGGGCGATCTCCGGCAGGAACTGCGCTGGTGGAGCTCCTTCAGTGCGGACCAGGGTCGCCCACGCTGCAGCACACGCAACCCAAGTCCAGCAGCACGGTGCGCTCGTCGATCTTCTCGACCAGGTGGTGATCGATGCCGACCTCGCCGAACTCGTTAATCAGCAGCGCGGTGCCCACCATGTCCGGCCCCTGGGAGAGGGCATTGAGGAGGTTGTCTTGCCGGCGCGAAAGCCGGTGAGCAGGCTGACGAGGATGCGGTCGACAGAAGGTGCTGCGGGATCTTTGCATGGATGTCTCCGGTGTTGTTGTGGTTTCGGTCATGCAGTCATGGCCAAAGCGCGTGCCAAGTCCCGGGGCGGGTGGAAAGCGCCGATTGGCCTGCTGGCGGCTCCGCGGCGCGACCGGGAAGCGGTCTGGGCCGGTCGGTGGGGCGTCGGAAAACGGTCGGTCTTCGGGCGGAGCACGCCTGCGAGGGCCGGGGTATATCCCTTTGATCTGCGAATTCAATGGTTTGGCTGGCCCAAGTGCTTTCCCCTCCTTGGCATGGCCCTTGCCACGTGTCCCGCTGGCAGCATGGCCAGTTGGCCTTCACCGCATCCTCACAAGGCAGGGGAGACACGATGGGAGTCAGCATCATTGGATGGGCGCACTCGCCCTTTGGACGGCTCGATGACATGGACCTGGAGGCCCTGATTGCCAGGGTCAGCCGCGATGCGCTGCGCCACGCGGAGGTGGCGGCGCGGGATGTGGACGGAATCTGGCTGGGTCAGCTCAACGGCGGCTTCGTCCCGGACATCTTCTGCTCGTCCCTGGTCCTGCAGGCCGACCCCGAGTTGCGCTGGTGCCCCGCCACGCGGGTCGAGAATGCCTGCGCGTCGGGGGCCGCGGCGGTGTATGCGGCCTGTGATGCCATTGAGGCCGGGCGCGCGCGTCTGGCCCTGGTGGTGGGCGCCGAGAAGATGACCGCCGTGTCCGGCGCCGAGGTCACCGCATCCTGGGCGCCGTCCTACGTGCGGGAGGAGGCGTCCCGGGGCCTGAGCTTTCCCGGCCTGTTCGGCGAACTGGCCACCGGTATTTCCGCCGCTACGGGGATCGTTCGGCCACCCTGGCCCGCATTGCCGAGAAGAACCACGCCAACGGCGTCCGCAACCTGGGCGCACATGCGCAGGATCTGGGCTTTGCCTTCTGCAATACCGGATCCGAGCGCAACCCGCGCAATGCCGGCCCCTTGCGCAAGACGGACTGTTCCCTCGTGTCCGATGGTGCCGCGGCGCTGGTGCTGGCCGATTCCTCGATGCTGGCCGGGGGCGCGCCGGGCCGTGCGCTTCCGCTCACGGGTGCAGGTCAAACGACTATCTGCCCATCTCCCGGCGTGACCTGCTGAGGCTTCGAGGGCCCGCGACTGGCCTGGGCGCGGGCCCTGGTGGAGGCCGGCTGCGGGGTGCTGACCTGTCCTTTGCCGAGGTCCTCGACTGCTTCACCATTGCCGGATTGCTGAGCTACGAGGCCATGGGGCTGGCCCGGCAGGCGGGGTGCAGATCGCCTGGCCGATGGCACGGTCTACCCAGGGGGCACCTTGCCCATCAACCCCTCCGGGAGGTTTGAAGGCCAAGGGCCGTCCCATCGGCGCGACAGGGGTCTCCATGCATGTCCTGGCCGCCATGCAGCTCGTGGGCGAGGCGGACGCCATGCAGGTGCCCGATGCCCGGCTGGGCGGGGTGTTCAACATGGGCGGCGCGGCGGTCGCCAGCTATGTGAGAGTATACTGGAGAGGAAAATGAACCTGGCCCGGATCCTGGCCGCTCGGCGCGGACCTTCCCGAGCGCCCGCGCTCCTCGTCGGGGCGAAGTGCGTGCTCACCTGTGCCGCGCTCGCCGCCCGCGGCGCGACTGGCCGGTTACCTGCGCGCCAGAACCTGGGCCTCGCACCCGGTGACCGGGTGGCCATCTACATGGGTAACAGCCCCGAGTACCTGGAAAGCCTTTTCGGGGTGCTGTGGGCCGGGCTGGCGGTGGTGCCCGTCAACCAAGCTGCATCCCCGCGAAGGTGGCGTGGATCGTCCGCAACGCCGGGCCCGCCTGGTGTGCGTGTCGCCCGAAGCTGGCCGGGGGCTGGCCGCGGCGCTGGAAGAGGGCGGCCCCACCGTGCCCCCTGCTGATGCCCGGCGACGGGCACTACCTGCGTGCCGTGTCGGCCCTGGCCCATCCCGGTGCAGGAGCGTGCGCAGGAAGGATCTGGCCTGGCTGTTCTACCACCTCGAGGACCACCGGCCAGCCCAAGGGCGTGATGCTCAGCCACCGCAACCTGCAGGCCATGACCGCGTGTTTTTCATGGACGTGGACCCGGTGGCACCCGGGGATGCGGTGGTCCACGCGCGCCCCTCTCCCACGGGGCCGGGCTGTACAGTTTTCCCTACGTCGTGCGCGGATGCCGGCATGTCATCCCCGAGTCCGGTGGCTTCGATCCGGACGAACTCATCAGCCTGTCACGCAAACCCGGGCGTCTGGCCCTGTTTGCCGCGCCGACCATGGTCCGCCGCCTGGTGGACCGGGTGAAAGCAGAGCGGTGCCGACCCGGCGGGCTTCCAGACCATCATCTATGGTGGCGGGCCCATGTATGGGGGATGACATCCAGGAGGCGCTCGACGTGATGGGGCCGCGCTTCGTGCAGATCTACGGCCAGGGCGAATCGCCGATGACCATCACCGCCCTTTCCCGCGGCCTGCTGGCGGACCGCACCGATCCCGCCTGGGCCCAGCGCCGCCTCCGTCGGCGTGGCCCAGACCTGGTGGATGTGCGCATCGTCGACCGGGAAGGGGCGCACCCCTGCCCAATGATGAAGTGGGCGAGGTGGTGGTACGAGGCGACACGGTAATGTCCGGCTACTGGCGCAATCCCGAGGCGAGCGCCGCCGCCCTGCGCGACGGCTGGCCTGGACCGGCGACATGGGTTGCATGGATTCCCACGGCTTCGTGACCCTCAAGGACCGCTCGAAGGACTTGATCATCTCCGGCGGGTCCAACATCTACCCGCGGGAGGTGGAGGAGGTGCTGATCACCCATCCCGCGGTCCGCGAAGTGTCGGTGATCGGCCGTCGGGACGCCGATTGGGGCGAGGTGGTGGTCGCCTTCGTGGTGCTCGACCCGGCCGCCGGCGGGGTGGGGCAGGATGAACTCGACCGCCATTGCCTGGAACGCATCGCCCGTTTCAAGCGGCCCAAGGAATACCGTTTCGTGGATGCCCTGCCGAAGAACAATTACGGCAAGGTGCTGAAGACCGCACTACGGGCGCTGCTGGAAGGCGAACCGCCGGGCTGATTCGAAATAGCCCGCAAGCCTTTCGTCCGGACCCGACGGCGTGTGGTGTCCACCCCGGGGCGACGAGGGCGGACAGCGCTGGCAAAGGATGCTCAGCGGGTGTGAATAAATCTGCTGCGCGACCCGAGTTCGTCCCTGCGATGCTCACCGTACCCTTGTACGGCTGCGCTTCTCGGGGCGAACTCGAACCGCTCGCTACGATTTCTTCAAACCCTCTCAGTTGGCAACGGCCGGCAGGCCGATGCTGACAAGGTAGGCGTTGATCCCCGATTTGGTCATGCTCTGAATGGAATCACTTCCTCCGGCCAGTTCCATGTCGCCCTCCTCGACGCCGCTGCGGCCGGGCCTCTTGACATAAAACTTCTGCACGCCGTCACGCCCGGAAAGCAGGGTGGATTTCGGCCCGAGCAGGATGGCCTCGGTGCCGGACCCGAGCTGCACCCGTGACCAGATCGTGGTGACCACGAACGAAGGCGGCGAGCGGGAGATATCAATGATGTCGATCGCCCCGCCGGGTGCCTGGCCACCGCCACGGAAATAGAACTTGAATTGACCCGAATTCGCCCCGAGCCACGGGCCTTCGCCTGTGGTGAAGTTCCACTTGGTGCTGTTCCAGTCGTCCACGAGCTGGGCCAGGGAGAATATGTTCTTGTAGATGTAATTGTTCTCCCGCCCGCGTAGATCCGGTATGCATTGCGCGTCCGCGTGAGCACCTGGGTGAAGCGATCCTCACCCTCCGGGTAGATGACCCCGGTGTGGAATTCGCTTCCACCGAACCTTACCGAGAAGGTGTTCTTGCCATTCACCACGATCTGGGGTTTCTGTTCGATCCATTCGCCGGAAGCGGAGAGGATTACGTTTGAACCCGTAAAGGTCTGCTTCTTCCATTTGCCGTTTTCCAGGCAGTAGGCCTCTTCGGAGACCGAGTAGGTCCGGACGCCCACCGGGCTCCCGGCGGTCTTGTAATAGCATTTGCCCGCGGCGCCGTTGTCCACGTAGTCGTAATACGTCCCGGCAAAGAGGGCGTCGGCGTCCAGTGACCCGGATGCGGCGGATGCGGCGACCGCAATACTGCCGGAGATCGTGTTCTCGACACCCCTGGCATCCTTGATCTTGAGCTTCAGGGCATAGCTTCCGGCGGCGGAATAGGTGTGGCGGAATTCACTTGCCAGACCGGAAAGAACCGGCGGGGTGCCGTCACCGAAATCCCACTCCACTGCGTTGATCCCGCCGTTTGGCGTGGCGCCCAGGTCAACCCGGAAGGCAACCGGGGTGCCGACCGTTGGCGTGGGTGTCAGTATCGTGATCGTGGCGGTGGGCTTCCAGGGTTTCCAGGGCAGCACGGACGGCCTTCTCGGCATTGAGGGCGCGGTATTTCGCGCCCTGGTGGGAGATTTCGTCGCTGTTGTTCAGGATGATGTTTCGAACCTGATTTGCGGAAAGGCCGGGATTGACCGTCCAGACAAGCGCCGCCACACCCGATACATGGGGCGTCGCCATCGATGTGCCCGACATTTGGCGCAGACCGCTTCGTGTCGTGGAGTAGATGGCATCCCCCGGTGCGAGGATGAAGTTCGCCTTGCCCTGTTCGCCTACCGGAAGCTGGGTGTAGGTGGCGACCTTCTTGTTCTTGTCGTAGGCGCCGACAATGATCGCCTTCTCGTGGATATTCTGTCTGGTCCAGGCATCCATGGGGTTCGCACTTGTGGCAAAGCCGTTGCGTTCACTGGGAATCGGCGCGCCGTTGTAGCTCGAGGCCCCGGCGTTGCCGCTCGCCTGCACGATCAGGATGTCTGTTTGCCTTCCCTGGTTTGCGTTGCTGGCAATCAGGTTCTTGAGCAGGGTCGCAAAGTTCTTTGCCGAGGATTCGGCGTAACTCAGGATCTTCCTGTTCGTGTCGTCGGAAACCACTTCGCTTTTGCCGTTTGGCGTTTCGCTGTTTCCGATGGACATGTTGAGGACTCGCGGCCCTTCCATGACCAGGGACGAGATTCCATCCCCCAGGGAGCTTGAGTCCCCGCCTCCCGCGCCGTTGATGACATTTCTTGTCAGGACGTTGGGTATTCCGACGATACCCTTCTCGTTCGCGGATGCGCCAATGATCCCGGCAACGTGATAACCGTGATTGCTGCATCCGTCCTTGCAGGCTGCCTCGGATTGGCCGGAAAAGACGTTGTTCAGTACAAGGTCGTCAGCCGCCGTTGTTGTGGTGAAGCCTTGGTCAGCGACAGCGACCTGAACGGGGACCAGACTCAGAGGACTGCCGCTCAATAGCGCCCAGGCCGACTTGATCGATGCCGCATCGTAGTTCCAGTACGTTGCGGTGTCCTTCAAGGCATCGATGCTCTGGTTGGTATTCTCGCCCACCAGCGTCACGTAATAGACATCGGTTCCGAAGTGGCCGCTGGCGATGGCCTTGTCCCGAGCGGCCGCGAGGCTGGCAAAGTTCGTTTCACCGGTGTCGATCTGGAACATTCGCGCAGCTTCGACATAGCCGACGATTTTCCAGCCGCTGCTTTTCACGAACTCCTTGACCGTGGTGGTGCTGACCCCTTCGGCCGAATAGGCTTCAAGATAACCGGAGACGATCTTTCCGTATTCGGTATCCACGATCTGGCTGGCGGAGGCCGGTTGAACCCGTGGCAGGGTATCCGTGGTGCCACCCCCGCCACCGCCCCCGCAGGATGCGAGCATGCCAGCGCATGCCAGCGTGGAAAACAGGTGCCCGAGAAGGCGCAGGCCCGTGTTTCTTCCTGCCGTTCCGGCAGGTTCTCTTTTTGTCATTGTCATTCTCCCATCCCGCGATCCGGGCTTGATGCCAAATCAATTTTTTTGTCAGATCCCCGGCAAGTCGAGGATCTGATTGCGTTCTGCTGTTGGAACTTGTTCTGAGCAGCCGCCATGAATAGCGGTCTTGTACTTGCATTTCAATTTATTTATTTGTCGTGTTTCTGTCTGCCCGGGGGGCTCTCAGCCTAACAGGTATGCGTATTACCCATGGCCAAGTCGATCACGCTGGTGACGGAATGCCAGGTGATTGGTTCGATCGCGGGCTTGACCGGATTCCGAACGAAAGCCTGTCGAGCCCGACCGCTATCAGGACGGTTGATTCCTGGCGCGGCCCGGGCATGGCGTTGCGCTGCCGGCTTTTCGCTTTTTAATCAATTGATTGCCGGCTCTGGCATCGCTCTTGCTGAATTGAACTCCGCCCGGAGCGGGCTTTGGGCGCGATGTCAGGTGGGCAGGTTCGGGAATGAGACCGGGCGATTTTTGAATAGAAGGGACGCAAGGTGTCTGTGAGAAAGATCTATTCGACGGCAGCGCTGGCGCTGGCCGATGTATTGCATGATGACATGACCATCATGTCGGGTGGCTTCGGATTGTGCGGCATTCCGTCGGTGCTGATCGACGCCGTCCTGGCGTCGGGGGTGCGGGGGCTGACGATCATCTCCAACAACCCGGGGGCGGAAGGGCTGGGCCTTGGCAAGCTGTTCAATACCCGGCAGGTTCAAGCTCATCTGTTCCTATGCCGGCGAGAACGCCCAGTTTGCCCGCCAGTACATGGCCGGTGAGGTGGAGGTGGAGTTCAACCCCAGGGCACGCTGGCCGAGGGGGGGCGGGCATTCCGGCCTTCTATACCCGCACCGGCGTCGGTACGGTGATTGCCGAGGGCAAGCCCCTGGCCGAGTTTGATGGCAAGACCTATCTGATGGAGCGCGGCCTGCGTGCCGACCTGGCACTGGTGCATGCCTGGAAGGGCGACACCGAGGGCAATCTGGTCTATCGCATGACGGCGCGCAACTTCAATCCGATGATGGCTTCGGCGGCGCTGACCGTGGCCGAGGTGGAGCGCCTGGTGGAGCCCGGCCAGATCGACCCGGATCACATCATCACCCCGGGTATCTTTGTGGATCGCATCGTGGTTGTGGACAAGGTGGACAAGCGGATCGAGCAGCGCACGGTGCGCCGCCGGGCCGCCCCCGTGGAGGAATAGACATGCCCTGGACTCGGGATCAGATGGCGGCGCGGGCCGCCCAGGAATTGCGCGACGGCTACTACGTGAACCTCGGGATCGGCATCCCCACGCTGGTGGCCAACCATGTGCCGGCGGGCATGTCGATCCAGCTACAGAGCGAGAACGGCATGCTTGGCATGGGCCCCTTTCCCTGGGAAGGGGAAGAGGATGCCGACCTCATCAATGCGGGCAAGCAGACCATCACCACCCTGCCGACAACCAGCTTCTTCGACAGCGCGGCCTCCTTCGGGATGATCCGTGGCGGTCACATCCAGCTATCGATGCTGGGTGCGCTGCAGGTCTCGGAGAAGGGCGACCTGGCCAATTGGGCGGTGCCCGGCAAGATGGTCAAGGGTATCGGCGGGGCCATGGATCTGGTGGCCGGGTGTCGGCCGGGTGGTGGTGATCATGGAGCATACCGCCAGGGGTGAAGCGAAGATCGTCCGGGAGTGTTTCCTGCCCCTCACCGGTGCCGGCGTGGTGAATCTGATCGTGACCGATCTGTGCGTCTTCGAAGTGCGCCCCGAGGGCCTGGCGCTGGTGGATCTGGCGCCGGACACCACCCTCGATGATGTGCGTGACAACACCGAAGCCGATTTCGTGGTGGCGTTGCAGTAACCGGCATGCCCGTGTGCGACGGGCGCCGGCTTTTCGGGGCACGCAGTATCCAGTGAGGAATCCTCCTCTCCCTTCCTCCGGTACCTCTTTATCTGGAAGCCCCAATCTTTTTTCTGCTCTGCACTGCGGGCGTCCGTTTTTCGAACGGTCCGGGCGTCCGGAAATCGGACGCTGAACTGTCTTTCCCCGCGGATTCCACTCGATTTCACCCCGTATTCCTGTCGACGGCGGGCTTCAAGCCTTTGGCACAAAGCATGCTTGGTAGCTGTGTCGATCCCTGCGTGAACTCTGTTTGCGGCAATGCGCACGCGCATGGTCCAGAATGGAGAATCGGACGCTGCCCGCGAGAGGCGCGCCATGCAGGTCGATGCGGGGGTGTGACGAGACACACGCCCTCGCCAGCATTGGGCTGCCAGTGCAGCAGCAAGACGAATTCCGGCAGAAACACGCGAATGCGGGGCTGCGGGAGCATAACAAGATCATCACACCACAGAACTGCGCGTCTGGATGAGGGCCTGGGCCCACGTCGGCGACGCAGTCGGACAGACACTTAAAGGAGGGTGGGTATGGCTGCCACAATTCCCGGCCAGATGTTTTCCATACCGGAGAACTGATGGTCACATCATGAGCTCGTGGGAGCGCTTTCAGCGGGGATGAGGCGGCTTCCGACGCGCTCCGCCGCCTGATCGATGATTCGTGGCGGCGCTGTCAGGTGCCAGCGTCGACCCGGGCCGCTATCAGGCACCCCCGCCGATCGGCGAAAACTCCCTGCACACCTTGCGGGACGAGTGCGGCGAGTTGCTCAGTGCCAGTGCCCGGTCATGGCCTCGGCCGGGACTTCCTGTCGGAGACCGGCACGGTGATGGTCCTGACCGACCAGAGCGGCACCATCCTCAACCTGGAAGGCGATATGTCCACCCGGGGCGCCGCCGAGAATGTCCATCTGCTCTCCGGTGCCAACTGGAGCGAGCTGGCCTGTGGCACCAACGCCATTGGTACGGCCCTGGAGGTGGGTCAGCCGGTACAGATCCATTCGGCCGAGCACTACTGCGCGGGCATCAAGCGCTGGTCCTGTTCGGCCACGGTGATCCGCGACCCTACGACGGTTCCATCCTCGGCGTGGTGGACGTCCGGCCTGAGCGCCTCCTACAGCCGCCACAGTCTGGCCCTGGTGGTGGCCACCGCGGGGCGCATCGAGAACCGTCTCGCCAAGATCGAGCTGGGCATCCGCTACCGTCTGCTGGAAGGCTGCGTGGATCGCCTGTCCGGCACCTCGGCCGATGGCATCATCGTCTTCGACCGGCGCGGTCGGGCCATCAAGGCCAATGGCCGGGCCTGCGGCGCTGGCCGATCTGGGCATCGGAGAACTGGCGGTGGCCCCGACGGTCTGGCCTCCTGTCCCTGTCCTGAAGAAGGGGCGGCGAGCACCGGATGAGCGGCCCGAATGGATGCGCGAGGAATGGCTGGAGCCGGTGATCCAGAACGGCGAGCACATCGGGGCCGTGCTGACCCTGCCCGGTCGCCGGAACGCGGCCAGCGGTCGGGTATCAAACGCAGTGTTCAGCTGTGACGCGGCCGAGAAAGGGGCGTTCGAGCGTGTCGTGGGCGAATCCCCCGCCCTGCTGCAGGCGGTGGGGCGTGCCCAGCAACTGGCCAAGTCCCGGGTGCCGGTGCTGCTGCTGGGCGAGACCGGAGTGGGCAAGGACGTCTTTGCCCGCTGCATCCACGAGTCCGGGGCAACCCGGGATGCGCCCTTCGTGGCCCTCAACTGCGGGGGGTTCTCCCGCGAACTGCTCACCAGCGAGCTGTTCGGCTATACCGAGGGCTCCTTCACCGGCGCTCGTCGGGGCGGCATGATCGGCAAGATCGAAGCGGCCGATGGCGGCACCCTGTTTCTTGATGAGATCGGTGAGATGCCCATCGATCTGCAGCCCCACTTTCTGCGGGTGCTGGAGGAGGGGGAGGTGTATCGCCTGGGCGAGAACAAGCCGCGCAAGGTCAATTTCCGCCTGATCGCCGCCACCAACCGGGATCTGCGCAAGGAGATCCAGGCCGGGCGCTTCCGCATGGACTTGTTCTACCGGGTGGCGGTCACCAGCATCAACATTCCTTCCCTGCGTGAACGGGCGGCCGACATTCCTCTGCTCGGTGACTACTATCTCCGCCGCCTGTCCCTGCAGCATGGGCTGGAGCCACGGGTGCTTTCCCCGGGAGCCATCGAGCTGCTGCGCCAGTACGGCTGGCCGGGGAATATCCGCGAGTTTCGCAACGTCATGGAGAGCATGCTGCTCACCGCCCGCGGGCATGTCCTGACCGAGGCCGATCTGCCGCCGACCTGGTGACCACGCTCGCGGGGACAGCCCTGCGGCGCTCGATGTGCAGGGGATGAGCGTGACCTGACCCGCCTCGAGAACGCCGAACGGGATGCCATCCTGCGCGCCATCAGGCCGCCGCGGCAACATGACGGCGGTGGCCCGGGGTTGGGTATCGCCAAGAGCAAGGGTCTAGTGAAGCCTGGCCGTTTCGGGCTCGAGAGTTACGAAAGACGACTTTGCAATTATCGGGTCTGATTGCATGTAGTGGCCTCAAGTCGCGGTGTCGATCTGGCTTTGCACGCCAATGCTTGCGGTGGGAAATACCCGGCCAATTCAATTCGGACGACGGAAAACCTCTCCGTTGAAGGCGCAACGTCGGATCTGAAGGGTGCAGCAATTTCCACCCCATTCCATCCGGAAATAGAGAGCACCCACCTGCTGCCCGCTCCGGGCGTTCGATGTTGCGTTGCATTATTTCAACCGGAATCCGACGGGTATCCGGAAGGAAAACGGGCGATCAATTGCAAAGATTCTGACGATTTGATTTTTTATCAACAAAATCAACGACTTGTTTTAATTTCCATCCCTTGTTTCTGGCACGCCGCTTGCTATACCCTGTACGTGGACAGTCCGGGAGCCTTTATCCCCGAGCCCTGAAGAGCACGGTTTCCAGGCCAAGAACTGAAAACGCTTTCAATCCACAAGAGGATGGCAGGTAACGCGTGGTATGGCATTGTAAATCAACATTGATAACGGTGGGGACGCTCACCGATATCTGCATCATGATGGACGACACCGTCAAGAAGACGAAGGTGTTGACCACCCCTACGATTTGAGCAAATGCTTCGAAGGGTTGCAAAAGGCGTCGGGCGTCATCTACGGTGAGCAGAACGTGGCTTCGCCTGTTGGAAGAAGTGGATCTTTATCCGCTATTCGACCACCCAGGGCACCAACGCCATCTGCGAGCGCAAGGCCGCGCTCTGCCCGATCATCGACGCCAAGGGCCGCGATCTGCCGGTGCGTCTTGGCCGAACACGATCCTGAAGTTCACATGAAGCCCCGGGTCGGCGACCGGGTGGTTTTCCTCGACACCGGCCGTGACCGGCGCTGATGCTGATATTGAGGTGGTCAAGGCGATCAACAAGCTCACGGCGGCTGGTGCCAACCGGCTGGTGGTGAGCTTTGACGGGCGAGCTTCCTCGATCTGGAGACCCGTTTCAAGAAGGTGGTGCTGCGCAAGCATCCGCGCCACCTGCTGGGGGCGGTGCCGGTGCTCTACGGCAGTGATCTCACCACCGACTGGGATGTGGTTCGCCGCACCTGGACGGCATTGATCAACTCCTTCCTGCACCCGGCGATGGATAGTTTTGTTCAATGCGGAAAACCGCCTGCGCGACTACCGCACCAAGAACCCGCTGCTGATCTTCCGCAACGACGGCGACGGGCCTCCCGGGTGGCCAAGACCGTGGGCCATCTGGGCACCTACAGTTCCGGCCCCTGGGGCGGCATGGAGTGCATGAAGACCTTTGCCCGGCTTTACGACCTCTCGGACGTGGTGGCCATCGACGTGGGCGGCACCACCACCGACATCGGCTCAGTGCCTGAACGGCAAGGTCGCGGAGGTGCAGCGCGGCTACGTGGAGAGGGCATCAGCGTGTCCTACCCCCAAAGAGATCATGAGTGCGTGGGCGGGTGGCAGCTCCATCTTCAAGGTGAGAACAATCGCATCGTCATCGGCCCGAGAGCGTCGGTGCGGTGCCTGGCCCGGCCTGCTTCTGGGCCGCGGTGGCAAGCAGAGGCCACCATCACCGACGCCAGCCTGCTGTCGGGCCTGTTCGATCCCAAGTCCTTCTTCGGCGGTGGCATGGGCCCCTGATCTGGACCGTGCCGCCACGGCGGTCAGCCTGTTCATTGCTCAGTCCTCGGCATCGGCCTGACGATGCGCTGCTGCAGATGGAGCACGCCTACGAGGACAAGATTGCCGTCGATTTCGCACCGCTTCACCAAGATCTTCCAAGCGACACGGTGATGCTTCGCTCGGCGGCGCCGGCCCCTCAATGCCCGTGGTGTGGCCGAGAAGGCCGGCATCGACCGGGTGGCGGAGCTCAAGCTGGCGGCGGTGTTCAGCGCCTTCGGCATCGTGGCGCCTGTGACATCTCCTAAAGCGTTACGCGGTGGTGCTCGACGACTGCATTAATAAGGGCGTGGCCGATGCCCTGGCGGTCCTCAAGGTGAAGGCCTCCTGGGACATAAGCCTGCCAGGCTTCGGCCCGGGCGAGTACGAAGTGGAAGCCTGGCTGGTGGGCGAGCAGGACGGCGGCGGAGGATCTGATCGCCCAGCTTGGCGATGGCGCGGCCTTTCCCGCCAGCCTCGGCCAAGGCCAAGGCCGTCGAACTGGCTTCGCGCGCGGTCAAGTCCCTGCGCAGTGAAGCGCAGCAAGCGCGCCCGTTTGGTCCAGGGCGAAGCGGCGAAGGCTGACGGCACCCGCAACGTGCTGACTCCGTGACCAGGGGCGCACCGGATGTGCCGGTGTATCGCCTGGCCCAGCTCGCCGGTGACCACGCCGCCGGCCCGGCGATCCTCGAAGAAGACTACTTCACCTGCCGGGTGCTGGATGGCTGGAGTTTCGTCATCGGCGACGCGGGCGACATCCTGCTCAACAGAAAGGCCTGAGAAAATGAAAGTACTCCGATGACCGAATACCTGCGCATCGACCTGACACCGAGCAGTGGGAGTGCCGGGTCTTCAGATCACACGATCGGCACAGCAGCCAGCGGCCAAGGAAGGATGTGCTGGTGTACAACCGCGACCCTCGCGAGATCCACCCACCCATCCTCGATCCGGAGAAGTACCGCTTCGTTCTTCAGCCCCGATCCGGAAATGGGTGCGCATCCTCGAATACTACTGCCCCACTGCGGGACCATGGTTGAGACCGAGTACGCCATCCCGGGGCACCCGCCCTCCATGACATGGAGCCGACCTCCTTGCGCTAAGCGCCCAGTGGGCCAAGCGTGAAGAAGTGCATGAGCCCGTGGTGGGACCGGCGGTCGTCCCTGACCACCCCTACAACCACGATCCACATACCGGCCATTATTGCGGGTTTCGCGTATCGGGCAAGCGGCGACCGGGCCGGTATCAAAGAATCGAGGAGATAAAAGCATGAGGCGCGTATCTGTAGATATCGGTGGCACCGTTCACCGATTGTTTCTGTGGTCTGGGATGGCAAGTACATTGAAGCCAAGGCGCCGACCACCCACTTCACAACCTGGCGCTCGGTTTCAACGAAGGGCTGGAGTTAAAGCAGCCTACCACGTACTGGGGTTGGAGCTTGAGGAGATCCTGTCGCAGGTGGATCTGGTGCGTTATGCCACCATCTTAAACCAACGCCCTCATCGAGCACAAGGGCCCCAAGATTGGCATGCTGGTCACCGCCGGTTATGGAAGCCACTGTGCTCTGTCCCGTGCCTGCGGTTACGGCGAAGGCCTGACAACCTGGGCCAGCAGGCCATGCCCAATGCCCAGCGCCCGGTTCCGTTGGTACTGGCGCACATGATCCGCGGTGTGCGCGAGCGGGTCGATTTCCAGGGCGAGTTTCGGTCATGGCGGTTGACGAGGACGATCTGCGCACCCAGATCCGCGAGCTGGTGGATCGTGGGGCGTGCGCGGAAATCATCGTGGCGAACCTGGTCAACTCGGTGGTCAATCCGGCGCACGAGCAGCGCATCGAGGAGATTCTGCTCTTTTAATATCTGTCCCACCTGCTCGGCGCTATTCCGATCAACCTGTCCCACCAGGTGGCGGGCCGCAAGGCGAGTATGTAGAACTCGGCCATCCTCGATGGCTACCTGTACAATACCATGTACCACGCCCTGTCGGCGCTGGAGCAGAACCTGCGTGGGCACAAGTATGAAAAGCCGATGCTGGTCATCCACAATCTCCGGCGGCATGGCGCAGCCCAATCCTACCGATGCACTGCAAACCATCCACTGTCCGGTCTCGGTAATCCACGCTTCCCATCTGGCCATGCAGTGCGACCTTGGCAATGTGGTGGCCACTGACATGGGCGGCACCAGCTAATATTATCGGGATTGTAGAAGGGGGCATCAGGCCACTACGACTTCAACCCAGCCATCGACCGCTGGCTGGTGTCGGTGCCGATGGTCTACCTGGTGACCCTCGGTGGGGGTGGCGGCTCGATTGCCAGCTACGACCGCAGTGTACGACACGGTCAGCGCGGCCCCAGCCGGGCTGGCCTGACCCCGGCCCGGCCTGTTACGACCGCGGCGGCATGAAGCCGACGGTCACCGATGCGGACCTGCTGTTGGCTACCGGGACCCCACCAACCATGCGGGGCTTCCGATCCCGCTCAATCCGCGTTGTGCCGCGCCGCCGTCGAAGATGCCCTGTGCGACGACCTGACCGCAACGTGATCGAGGCAGCCTGGTTGATCCGCGACATCGTGGACGACAACATGGCCAACGGCCTGTTCACCGAACTGCGGCGCGGGGGTTACGACCCCAAGGACTTTCACCATGCTGGCCTATGGTGGCAACGGTCCGCTGCACTGCTGCGGCATTGCCCAGAAACCTCAACATCGACAAGATCCGGGCGCCCCGTTGTTTCTCAGCGGTGTCTCCGCGGTCGGCGCGGGCAACATGCGTACCAGCCGCACATCCACGGGACGTCGCTGCACATGGTGCTGTACGACCTGAACACCCGTCACCTGTTCGACGACTATGACCGTTT
>JADJBR010000003.1 GCA_016703645.1 Zoogloea sp.
TTTGCCCAATAAAAATCGCCAAAGCAACTCTCTTGAGAGCCCCATCCTTGGAAACCAGCGTGGCAAATCCCTTATCCACAAAAAAATTTTCAGGCAAAGATCTCGCCTCACCTGTTTTTTTTTGCGGAACAACGACGATCCGGTCGAATTGAGTGGCGAGAATATCAACTTCGCTCTCGAGGAATTGCTCCCCACGACCAAACGGAAAAGCTGTAGTAATCAAAACCAGGGTTTTCGACATGGAATCTGAATCGATTGGGGCTTATTTAAGCAACTCGGCGGACGCATTATGGTACGAAACGAATGAAAATACAAGGCCCACCATGTAACCAAGGCTTGCACCCAACGCCACGCCCTCTGCACCAAACTGCGCGCCCAATACACAGGCGATCAACGAAACAACAAACGCCAGCAGCGACACATTAAAATTTGCTCTTGAAAGGCCAGACCTGCGAGCTCTGGCTCTGAGGATGGTCACGCCGCTCCAAGAAACGATACTAGGGACGAGGGCCAAGACCAACCTGTGCACTCCTTCAAACCCCGAGCCAAAAAGACCGACCCAAAGAAATAGAACACTAGGCAAAGAGCGAGCATCCCGATCAAGGACAAAAACATGTTTGCACCGGCAACAATCTTGTAAAAACCGCTTCTTTTTACGCCACCTTCCATTCCACTAGATGAACGCTCCGGGAAAAGTATGGTTGCAACGGCTTTTCGGGAATCCATATTTTTTCCGAAAAATTATTCGCTAGAGCAAACCCAATGCCCTTGCAATGAGCCACATGTGCTCCAAAATGAACAAAGGCGTGCGATAAAGCGCCATCGTAATTAAATTGGCCGACCATACCGCCAATCCGTACCTGAAGTACGTCTCAGAGACTCCCGGCACTAATCCCTATTAATTGACCGCACCAAAGGTCTGCAAAGAGAAAATCACATACATCGGGGTCGCGACCATCGCCGCAGCACAGGACAAAGCAATGCTTTTTGCCAGCTATCACCCGAGTCCAAAAAAATCAATACCAGAGCCATCAAGACGCACGGAACACATACTTGAAGCAGATTGAACATCTTGTAATTTCGGCTACCGAGAAATATTGCCTCAAATATCGAATTTATGATTTGAAGGGTCATCAGGCAACAAAACAACAGCCAAACCACTTACATCAACGCCCCACGCACCGAGCCATCCAGAATAAAAAGCGAGCCCTGAAAATACGACAAACAGCGATAGCGCACAGGCAAAAATGGTGATTCCATCACCAACAAGGGTTGCTCGATTTTTTACCTTGGAAAAGAAATGAACAATTACCGGCGGAGCCGAAAAAGAAAATATGGCCTGCCCCACACCGGCCACAGCGACCGCAATCGCATAACGTCCAAAATCGGCCGCCCCTAGCAACTTAGATATCATTGATATTGAAACAACACCCAAGCCCATCACAAATATCTGACGGACAAACGTTGATATGAAAGCAGTTCTTAGTCGCATGGTCACTTTTAAAAATCCCCGACCAAATAAAAAATGATTTGATCGGGATTCTTCTATTTCTTTCAGGCCAGCAGTAGTGTGACTGTCTTTTGGCTTTCAACGGTCAAATCAGGCCCCATCGGCAGGCTCATGACGCGCTTAGCCGTCTCTTTGGAGATCAGTGCAATCCGGGCAGCAGATGCTTGTAGGCGGGCTGTTCGTTGAGGGGATGGGGTAATGAACCGCGGTCGGAACTTGCAATCGGCGAACTTCGCTTGCATCGCTTCACGGTCATCAAGCAGAACGGTGAATTGCGCGAACACGCTTGTACGATCTTCACGCTGAACAACCCGCTTCACCCCTTTGCATCGAGAGCTGCGTTGTATGCGTTCCCAATCTCGATCCGCTGCTGAACTTCCCACTCGAAACGCTCCAGCTTGGCCAGCACGACCGCGCACTGAATGGTGTCCATCCGCCCGCCAACGCCGATCCGGGTGTGGACATACGCTGCTCTGGCCATGGACGCGGATCTCGCGACACGCCTGGGCGATGGCGTCGTCGCTGGTGAAGATCGCACCGCCGTCGCCGTAGCAGCCTAGGGGCTTGCTCGGGAAGAAACTCGTGCAGCCGATGTGGCTCAGGTTGCAGCTCTTGCGTCCCTTGTATTCGGCACCAAAGCTCTGGGCGGCGTCTTCGATCACGATCAGATTGTGGCGGTCGGCGATCGCGTTGATCTCGTCCATGTCGGCCGGCTGCCCGTACAGGCTGACCGGCATGATGGCCTTGGTGCGCGGGGTGATGGCGGCTTCGATCTTGGTGGGGTCGATGTTGCAGGTATCCGGCTGGATATCCACGAACACGGGCTTGGCGCCAAGCAGCACGATGACTTCTGCAGTTGCTACAAAAGTAAACGGAGTGGTGATGACTTCATCACCGGGCTGAATGCCCATTGCCATCAAGCTGATCAGCAGGGCCTCGGTGCCACTGGCCACGGTGATGCAATGCTTGGCGCCCGTGTAGGCCTCCAGCTTCTGCTCCAGCTCGCGCACTTCGGGGCCCATGATGTACTGGCCGTGCTCCAGCACCTTGTGCATGCGCGCCTTGATGGAATCTTCCAGAGCACGGTATTGGGTCTTGAGATCGATGAAGGGAATCGGGAGCTCATGTTTATTCAGCTTTCGTGCAAATGTTGTTTTCGAGGACGATAGAGTGTTCCGGTCGCGGGGCAGCGCGCTTCACCATTGCCGGTAAGCGGCAAATCCAGGCGCTCGCCATGCTCGCTCATCCAGCCGATCTGCCAGGCAGGCACGCCAACCATCAACGCGTAGGCCGGCACGTCGCGATTAACAACAGCACCGGAGCCGATAAAGGCGTATTCTCCCACGGTGTTGCCGCAAACGATGGTGCAATTGGCCCCAAGGGTTGCGCCGCGCTTGACCAGCGTATTGCGGTATTCGTCCTTGCGCGAAACAGCGCTACGCGGATTGTAAACATTGGTAAAGACCATGCTCGGCCCGCAAAAAACGTTCGCACGCCGGCAAATGACTTAATTTCAAAATTTTCAGGCTCGAGTGCGGGAAAGTAATGCTTGATGATACCAAGCATGTATTCGCGCTCCTCGTCAGCACAGCGGATGGGGCTGCCCAATTCCTGTCGCACCTCGGTCGTCCCAACAAGCGTTTGGCCTTTCCAGGGCAGCACAAAGATAATCCGCCGCTCTCCGGGCACTTCGAGCAGATAGGCCTGATTGCAAGGCTGTTGCAATACCAGATGGCTTCCGCGAATCAGATCGAGCTTGTAGGGCGACTTGATTCCGCTATTTTCAAGAAGCCGTTCTGCCCACGGGCCGCAAATATTAAGCACCCTTTCGTGCTGGCGAACGCTTCCATCCTCAAGCGTAATGCTTCCGTTTGTGGATACAGCACGAACGCCGCACTGCTCATGGATTACAGCGCCTTCAGCCCTTGCTTGCTCGGCCACCCACAGACCAAGGGCATGGTCATCCATCTGCCCATCGGAGAACTCGTAGCCGCCCTTTAGTCCTTCGGAGCGAAAGGCGGGATCACGTCGGAGAATCTCACTGGCCGATAGCCAGCGTGATGGGGGCAAAATGCTTTTGCCTGCAAGACGGTCATACAGGAAAAGCCCTATGCCCATCATCCAGCGTGGCCGGCGGCTATCACCATAAACAGGAAGGACAAGGCGCAAAGGGCTTGTGAGCTGAGGGACGCGTTCAAGCCAGGCATCCCTCTCTCGCAAAGCCTCACGAACCAGACGGAATTCCCGATTCTCCAGATATCGCAAGCCTCCATGCAAAAGCTTGGACGATGCTGAACTCGTTGCCGCTACGATCCGGTCACGCTCATAGAGATGAACCGTATGGCCCTGCTGCTGAAGAACCCAAGCACAGCAAAGACCATTTATGCCGCCGCCGGCAATTCCGATGTCCACGGGCTTGCCTGATCAGTATTCGAGGGGCAAGGACACTTGCCGGCCATCGCGTGCCGACAAATAAGCGGCGATCAATACCTCAAGGGATTTCAGACCTTCGCGTCCATCCACGTCGGGTTCAGCCTTACCCTGCAGTACATCAACGATATTGGCGTAATAAAGCGGATGTCCAAAACCGTAAACGGAAGTCGTTTCGTAGTTTGCCTTCTTCACGTCTTCGTCGTAGTCGCGACTATCCTGGAAATCCCAGATCTGAATGTCGTTAACAGCCACACCTCCGATACGAACCGTTCCTTTTTCGCCAAGGATGGTGATCGAGCCTTCGAGGTTCTTCGGATACGTAAGCATGGTTACGCACATGGAGCCAAGAGCCCCACTACGCCACCGGATGTTAAGCACGCCGGAGTCTTCCACCTCGATATTCCGCTCGAGCGTCGCAGTCATAACATGAACGCTTTCAACCGGCCCAACAAGCCAGTCAACCAGATCAACGTAATGGCTGGCCTGATTCATGAAGGCGCCACCGTCGAGTTCCCAGGTGCCACGCCATTTGGCGGCGTCGTAATACTCTTGCGGCCGGGTCCAGAAGACGTTGATGTTAACCATATAAACCTTGCCGAAACGCTTCTCGTCAAAGGCCCTCTTCAACATCTGCAGCGTTGTATTGCGGCGGTTCTGCTTGACGACAAACAGGCGAACCCGGGCATCATCACAAGCCTTTACCATGCGCACGCCGTCTTGCCAGCGGGTCGCCATGGGTTTTTCGGTAACTACGTTCACCCCATAGCTGGCAGCAAGAACAGCTTGATCGGGATGCAGGCCGCTGGGCGTGCATAGAGCGACGAGATCGATGCTCTCATTGCTCAGCATGTCTTCCATACGGGCGTAGCCCTTAACCCCGTACTTCTGTTCGTGCTCAGCGAGCCTTACAGGATCGATATCACAGACAGCGCCAACTTCCATATTCTCGGAATGAGCTTCAATCGAACCGAAGTGATTCTTTGAAATTCGGCCACAACCCACAACACCGACCCGGATCTTACGGCCATTGACTGCCTTGAACATCACATTCCTCTCGTCTTGAGCACTGCAAAAACCCGGATGGTCATCAAAAAACGTCCAGCCGGGAGATCATAAAACTCTGAATCATCAGACCTGAATTATATCAACACAAACCAATACGAATAAATCCAGATCAAATTCAAATCAAACTAATAAACGCATTTCATTAAATCAGGAATTGCCTTTGTATGAATAACGGTAGACATATCCCTTGTATCCATACCGATAACGCTGCCGATCGGTATTCAAATCATTGAACACAAACCCCTTTACCTGAACACCCGCATGATTCAGGCGTTTGACAGCCTGCTCCAGCTCCTGGATCGGGTGATGCCCGGCACGGGCAACCATCAGCGTGGCGCCAACCTGGCGGCCGATAATCGCGGCGTCGGATACGGCAAGGATTGGCGGGGCATCGACGATCAGGGTGTCGAATTGCTTGCCAAGCTGTTCGAGCAATTGCTCGAAACGCAGGTGCATCAGCAATTCAGAGGGGTTTGGCGGAATCTGGCCGGTTGTTACCACCCACAGGTTGGGGACCGCCGTGGGCTTGACGATGTCTTCGAGGGAGACGGTTCCGGCCACGTATTCGCTCACACCCACTTCGCGACGCAGGCCGAATTCCTTGTTGATGTGGCCCCTGCGCAAGTCGGCATCGATGATCACGACGCGTGATCCGGCCTGGGCCAGCACGGCGCCGAGGTTTTTGGAAATGAAGCTCTTGCCAAGGCCCGGGCTGGAGCCGGTGATCAGCAGCGAGTTGTGCGTGGCGTCCATCAACGCAAAGTGAATCGTGGTTCTCAGGCCACGCAGACTTTCGATGGCGTCGTCTTCGGGGTTGGTCACGGCCAGCAATTCGCCCGGCCCCTTCGACTTGCGGGCACGGCTGAAGAGCGCCACTTCGTCGGAGCTGTGCGGCACGGTGGCGTAAACCGGCAGGCCGAGTTTGGATTCGATGACTTCGGGGTCTTCAACCACAACCCTCAGCGAACGCCGGATCCAGATGATCGCCATGCTTGCAATCAGGCCCAGCAGGGCTGCGATGGCCAGGATCGCCGGCCTCTTCAAACCCACCGGTTCGCTGGCGGCAGCGGCCGAATCCACGATGCGCACATCGCCCACGGTGCCGGCCTTGGAGACCTTAAGCTGCTGGGAGGTATTGACGAGGTTGGTATAAAGGGTGGTGGAAACTTCCACGTCCCGGGCCAGTTGCAGCACCTTTTGCTGGGTGTCCGGCAGCTTGTTCACGTCCGCGTCAAACTGGGCGCGGCGCTCCTTGAGGCGTTGCAAGCGCTGGTCCACGGCCTGCACCCGGGGGTGCTCGGCGGTAAAGCTCTGGCGCAGTTCGTCCCGCTCCTGGCGCAGGGCGACGATCTGGTTATCCACCTCGACCACTGATTGCAGCACGCTCTGGGTTTCGAGGTTCAGATCGAGGGAGCCGCGGGACTGGCGGTAGTTGTTGTAGGCGGCCTCGGCGGTATCCATTTCCTTTTTCAGGGCCGGGAGCTGGGTCTCGAGGAACTTGAGGGTTTTTTCGGCTTCGGCAGAGCGCTGGTCCACGTTTTGCCGCACATAGGTGTTCATGATGTCGTCCAGCACCAGGACGATCTTGTCGATATCCGGGCCGGTGAGGCTGGCTTCGAGGATGCTGGATTTCTTGCCGCGCTCTTTTACGGTAAAGCCTTCGCGCAGCTTCTTGATGGCCATTTCCTGGGATTGCTTGACCAGCACGAAGCGGGTGCCCGGGTTGGCCTGGAGCTTGGCCACAAAAACCTCGTACTTGTTGCCTCGGGCCCGCTCGCCGGCCTTGCCGCTGAGGATTTCATCACCGTCCTCGTCGAGCAGGCTGTAACGGCCGCCCTCCTCTGCCACCAGCATCAGGGGCTTGTCCAGCGCAGTCGCGGGGCACCTCCAGCGCATCCACTCGGGCCTCTTCGCCGCCCCAGGCGTAGCTGTTCATGCCCAGCCAGGGGCTGGCAGGTCAGTCACCCTTGTAGCGGCGGGCCATGGCACGGCCAATCACCGGAAAAGTCTTGGGGGTGACTTCGATGTCGAGCTTGAGCTTGTTGATCACCCGGCCCAGCACCATGCGGGACGTGAGGATCTCCTGTTCGGCCGCAACGGTGGTGCTGTCACCCAGCAGCGGGCCCAGGTCTTTCATCATGGCAGACATGCCGCCGGTGCTTTTTTCTTCGACCTGGATCAGCCCGTCGGCTTTATAAACCGGCTTGGCCACAAAGGAGTAGGCGCCGCCCAGCACGAGAAAAGCGGCGGTAATGGTGGCCACCAGCCAGCGGTGCTCCATGACAACGGCGACAATCTCGCCAACCGCCAGCCCTTCGTCTTCGTCGTTCGACGTTGTTATCTGCTGGCCTGGGATGAGCGCGGAGGGCTTGATGTTTTCGTTTTCCATTGACGATCAACTTTTCGTTTGTCTCTTGCGGGAGCCGGCAACTTGCCAGCCTCGGCTGTTGTGGCCTGGCCCGCCAGGCCCGCTGCGCGGCGCCTGCGCCCGATTGATCGGGCAGGCGCTGGCGCTGCGTGGGGATTTATGTCATGGGTACTGCGAGGTTTAACTTACTGCCGTCCGTTGAACAGCGGGTATTTGGCACCGCTCAACTGGAAGAGCGTCTGGGCAGTCGGCAGGATGTTGGTAACCACGCGGTTCCAGCGCACCACGTCGGCCGTATCCACGTAAACGATGTCACGCGGCTGGAGCGGGAAGCGGTCGGCCAGCAGCATGGCGTCGGGCGAGGAGCCGTCCAGGTGGAAGAGCTCGGGCGTGTCGCTCTCGCCGCGCATCACGTAGATCCACTTGGGATTGGAGCGGTCCTGGGTGATGTAGCCGGCGTCGGCCAGGGCTTCGGCCAGGGTGGAGCGCTTCTTGGTCATGACCAGGGAGCCGGGCTTGGTGACTTCGCCCAGCACAAAGATCTTGTTGAAGCTGCGGTCTTGCACGTTGAGGATGTCGCCGGGCTCGAGCAGGGCGTTTTGCTCGGTGGCGCCGGCTTCGTACATGGCCTGGATGTCCACCCGGTAGGTGGTGCCCTTGCGGGTGAGCAGCACGCGGCTGTGGTCGGCCTCGGGGCCAAAGCCGCCGGCGCGGTTGACGGCCTCGAGCACGGTGAGGGGGATGTCGGTGACTTCGAGCAGGCCGGGCTTGGCAACTTCGCCCACCACGTACACGCGCTTGCTGCGGAAGGCGGCCATGCGCACGTCGAGCTGGACTTTTTCGATGTACTTGGCGAGGCCCTTGGCAAGCATGTCGCGCACCTGGCGGGTGGTCTTGCCCGCTACGTTGAGGGTGCCCACGTAGGGGTAGAAGATGGTGCCGTCTTCATTGACCACGGTGCCGGCCTGGTCGGCAGAGCGGTACTGGCCGGCCGGGGTGGTGAGCTCGGGGTGGTCCCAGACGATGATGGTGAGCACGTCGCCCGGGCCGATCTTGTAGTCGGGGGCGGCAAGGTTTTCCTTTGCGCCCTTGCCGCTGTTGGCGGTGAGGTTGTCGTTGGTGGCGGTGGGGCGCAGCGGCTGGGCCGTTTTGATCTGTTCGATGATCAGCTCGGCGGTGATGGGCTTGATCGCCACGTTTTCCGGAACCGGCTCGGCGGCATCGGATGAGCGAACCGGCAGCTTGACGGAGGATTTCTCGTCGCGCAGGGAATAGGCCCGGTCGCCGGGCACCAGGGCACAGGCACCAGCGAGCAGCGGCACACATGGCTGCGAGCAGCAACGTGCGGCAGTGCGGGACGACCGCATGGCGCGGGGCAGGTTGCGATAGTGGTCTTCATGGATTCCCGGATTCCGACTAGGTGAACGACACCCTGAATGATAAATGACCCTGCTTTGACCGGTCTGGGCACAGGACACGGTTGGATAAATCACCCAACCTTTTGCTCTCCCTTCCCTTGCGCTGCCGACGGCCCAATGCCGGTGGGGCCGATGCGTGCGCGGACTGGAGGCCCTGACTGCGGCGAAGCAAACGAGGGCGCTCGGATAGCACGCGATGATCGCCCCGCATGCTCATACTGTAGGGGCGACTTCAGTCCCGGCAAACTTGATCAGGGCGCTACGGGTGTAGCACGGGGTCAGGGCGACTGAAGTCGCCCCTACCGGCAGTTGCGTTGCTACGACTCGAAAAAGGGCCGTCAGGCTGAGGTTTCGATGTTCATTCGGCTTTCCAACGTCACGGCCACGCTGCGTCGTCATAGCCGCTGCGCCCATGCTGCAACCCCGGCTTCAATCAGCCCCACGGCTTGATCCCAGACGCGTTGATCGCGTTTGTAGGGGTCGGGGATCTCCTGCTTGCTCCAGTGGCCGAGCAGGAAGGTTTTGCCGCGTACGGCGGGGTCGATATCGGTGAGGGCTTCGCGGTGGTGGGGCTCCATGACGAGCACCAGCTGGGCCCAGCGGCACAGGTCCGGGGTGGCTTGCTGGGCGCGATGGGGAGTGAGATCAAGCCCGCGGGAGGCCATCATGGCGATGGCGGTATCGTGGGCGGGATCATTCACCAGGGCCCCGACCCCCGCAGAGCGCACCTCGGCCTTGCGGCCGGCGGCGTTCAGCGTGCTGCGAAGGAGGAACTCCCCCACAGGGCTGCGGCATATGTTGCCCGTGCAGACAACCAGGATACGCTCATACAATGTGCATTCCCCTGGTCAGGCCTTGCACTGCAACAGAACGCTGGATTCGCCAGCGGCACTGAGGACACGGTAGATCACCAGCCCTTTGTGCGGGGCGCGGCGGTCGACAACACGCCGGTTGGCGTTGCGGGGCTTGTAGCCCACACGGCGGTCGTTGGCTTCCTTGCGCTCGACAAACTGCCGAATGCGCAGGGCACGGTCACTACGAAACTCGCGCCGGATTGTCGCCAGGACGTCTCGCACTTCGGTCTGGGTGAGCGCCTGATCGTCGCACAGGAGTTCGATGACACCGTAGCAGCCGCCCGCGTTGGCGTCGCGCTTGAAGGCGGTGAAGCGGAAGTCGTAGCGAGGGCCGATGCTGGCATTGAGCTTATTCGAGAAGTCGCCGAGACCCTCGATGTTCAGACCGGAGACATGCACCCCGATTGCGTGAGCCGAGGTAAAGCCAATCAGCCTATGAATGCGCCGCAGCAAGGGCACAAAGCGCCACGGACGGAGCAACACGTAGAAGCACAGGGCAAAGGCCGCGACAAAGGCGATGAGCATGTCGAGCTCGGCAACGCCGGCATACAGCCCCCCCAGGCCGATCACGCCAAACACCAATTGCACAAAGGCGAGCACTAGCACGGTGTCTTGAACACGAAAGCCTGCGCGCAGAAAGAGGTGGTGGATGTGATGCCTGTCCGGCCGGAAGGGGGAGCGCTTCATCCACAGGCGGCGCAGCATGACACTGAGTGTGTCGATGAGCGGCACCGCAAACAGCCACAGGGTGGTGACCGGCGTGATGATGCGCTGGCTGGGCGAGGCCTGGGAGAAGTCGGCCAGCAGCCATGCAAAGATGAAGCCGACCTGCATGCTGCCGTTGTCACCCAGGAAGCACCGGGCACGACGCTGGTGAAAGTAGCGCAGGTTGAAATACAGAAAACCAACGAGGCCGCCGACGATCATCACGATCAAAGCAAAGTAGGCCATGTCGCCCGCCCGGTAGGCTGCAAACGCGATAAGCAGCAGGCACACCGTCGACAGGGAGCCGGAGAGTCCGTCGATACCATCGATCATGTTGAGGGCATTGATGGCGCCAATTGTGGCGACGAGGGTAAGGACGACACCGAAACCCCCTAGCTGGACCACCCCCAAGCCAAGATCACCAAGATCGGCGATGACGACGCCACCCCAGAAGACCATGACAGCACCCACGCATGCCTGGACAAGAAAACGGATCTTGTAGCCCAGATGGAGGATGTCATCGGCGAAGCCGGTGATGAACATGGCGACCACGCCAAACACAAAGGGCAAGGCACGAACGGTGAACTGTGGGAAGAACTGGCTGACAATGAAGACCGCGCCCAGGGTGGCCACAAGCACGCCCACGCCACCCACAAACGGCGTTACCGTGTCATGGGCCTTATGCCCCCCGGGTTGGTCGACGATGCCAAGTTTGTGCGACGCAACGATGCCGTACCGTATTGCGACGACTGAGACGATCACACCCAACAGGAATAGTGCAGCAGACAGCATTTTTTCTTGCCCCTTATCGACTTACGCGAGCCCCGCCCATCCTGGACTCGGCAAACGGCCTGGAGCAGCACCCCGATACAGCAAGGAACACGCCGGCCTCGTCGTTCATGACATTCACCCGTTTGGCACCAAAAAACATACTGCGCGCATTGTATGCAGTGCCGTCGGCAATCATGAACTCAAGATATTGCAGAATGTTACATTCTCTCAGCAAGCATGGCGAGATCAAACCCCGTTGCCTTGAGGGCGACACCCGGACGCACCGGCTGACACTCTCGCCCGTTGATTGATACACGCATGCATCGCGTTCTCTGTTACAGAGCTATCCAGGCAAGCTACAAGCAAGAACCACGCCTCTTATATTTTCTTTTTTCTATCAAAAAGTTGTGCCGCCAACCGATTAGGGTTAGCTACGATTTGTAAAGATTTTCGACACAAAAAAACACATTGCATTCCCGCACGAAACAATGTCCAAGTCGACTTGGCTGCATGATTCCGGCGTTAGCTCTTACCCCCGCCCACCATTTCAGGCCCGCCGCAACCAAGAAATTCGCTGAGATCTGCCCCCCTCTCGGCGCCCGAATTGGCTCCAGCATGTCGGCATAAAGCCCCAAAATCGGACCACTCAAGCCGTTATTGATGGATTTGTCATTTCTACCGACAGCCAACCCAAAGCCGTTGGGTTTGCGTGCCCGAGACGGGCATTGGTCGGCGATCGAGAGCCCGCACCGACCGTCAAACGACACATCGATGCGAGGTTTGAATGGAGAACACCGATTTGCGCTGATGCAACCCCAAGGCGTCACGTATTGACAACAGCTACACACAGTCACACAATCCGCTCACTCGCCACAAACACAAGGAACGTACATGCGCGACGCCGCCATCAATCTGCGCGCACTGCCCGAGCAGCGCGATCTGATCGATCACGCTGCCCGCCTACTGGGCAAGAACCGTTCGGACTTCATGCTGGAAGTCGCCTGCGAGCGCGCCCAAGCCGTTGTGCTGGACCAGGTTTTTTTCAACCTGGACCCGGACAAGTTCAAGCAATTCACCGCCTCGCTGGATACCCCCCCTGCTGCACCCAATCCGGGGCTTGAGCGACTGATGGCTGTGAAGCCCCCATGGAGCACGGACGCGGAATGAGCCTGCGACTGACGGCACCTCAACCGCTTGCAGCCACCCATCAGCTTGATGATTTTGCATGTGGGGAAGCCAGCCTCGACGATTGGCTCAGGCGCCGGGCACTCGTCAACCACCAAAGCGGCGCCAGCCGAACCTTTGTTGTCACAGATGAAGAGGGGTGCGTTTTTGCTTATTACGCCTTGGCTGCCGGCGCGGTCGCGCACCGCACCGCAACAGGCAGCGTACGGCGCAACATGCCCGACCCTGTGCCGATGATGGTACTTGCGCGGCTGGCGGTCGATCAGCGCGCCCAAGGCACCAAGCTTGGCGCCGCCCTGCTGCAGGATACTGTCAAACGGGCTGCTTTCATTTCTGAGAGTGCCGGGGTTCGGGCATTGCTCGTCCACACCTTGCACGAGCGAGCCAGGCAGTTTTACGAACACTATGGCTTCCAGGTTTCACCGCAGCATTCCATGACCTTGATGCTGCGCTTGAATACGGCGGGCGTATAAAAAGCAAAAGCTGCCCTTGGGCAGCTTTTGCTTTATCGGATCAACCTGACCCGAAGAACGTTGGCGGAGTGGACGGGACTCGAACCCGCGACCCCCGGCGTGACAGGCCGGTATTCTAACCAACTGAACTACCACTCCATTTGACTTGCCTTCAATCCTTGACTGAAGCGCCTGCACTACTGCTGCAGGACTTTGCATCCTGGCGTCCCCACGGGGATTCGAACCCCGGTTATCGCCGTGAAAGGGCGGTGTCCTAGGCCTCTAGACGATGGGGACTTGACACTGAATTTTGTGGTGGAGGTAAACGGGATCGAACCGATGACCTCTTGCATGCCATGCAAGCGCTCTCCCAGCTGAGCTATACCCCCACGATACTGCTAACTCTCAGGGGGGGGGAAAAAAATCGGCGGGGGGCCGGGTTTCGCCCCCGGGGGCGCCCCCGGCCCCCCGGGGGGGGCGCGCGCCGGGGGGGGGCCCGAAACCCCCCCTCTGTTTTTTCCCGCTCAGGCCCCTACCCTGGAACCTGCCTTTCCTGGCGTCCCCACGGGGATTCGAACCCCGGTTATCGCCGTGAAAGGGCGGTGTCCTAGGCCTCTAGACGATGGGGACCTGCTGACCGACAACAAAGGGGCCAAGGCCCCTTTAGCAAAACGTTGGCGGAGTGGACGGGACTCGAACCCGCGACCCCCGGCGTGACAGGCCGGTATTCTAACCAACTGAACTACCACTCCATTTACCCAGTCATTCAGCCTGCTTCAGCTAAATGCGCCTGCCATGCTGCCGCAGGACTTGAATTTTGGCGTCCCCACGGGGATTCGAACCCCGGTTATCGCCGTGAAAGGGCGGTGTCCTAGGCCTCTAGACGATGGGGACCAAACTGCAATTCTTGGTGGAGGTAAGCGGGATCGAACCGCTGACCTCTTGCATGCCATGCAAGCGCTCTCCCAGCTGAGCTATACCCCCGTCCAACGAAGACCGCATTATAGGTGTCGAACCGGGGTTTGTAAACCACTTTTTGCGACGAACGCATTGAAGATGCGCGCGTGTGATCTTCACTATAGATGGAATCGCGTGGGGTTTTTACAGCAAGGCGCTGCCGGCTAAAACAACTGATGGCAGCAGCAACCCAGGGGCAACGGAAGCCACGCCCGCTGACGTTTGGTGCGATCGCCCGGCAGAATAGAAAACGGCGGCTTGCGCCGCCGTTTTGACCTGCACGAAGCAAACTGCGATCAGGCAGCCTTGCGACGACGGGCAGCCGCCAGGCCAGCCAGGCCGAGGCCGAGCATGCCAAGGGTGGCGGGTTCCGGAACGGTGAAGAGAACACCATTGGCGGCGAAGGTGCCGTCGATGATGGCGTTGCGGTTGCCAGCAGGCAGGCTGAACGGATTGACCGCCGGCAGGTTGTCGAGGGCCAGCAGGGCGTCTTCGAAGCTGCCACCAACGAGGTTGGTTTCGTCGATCAGGATTTCGATGGAGTCCTGGAACAGCTTGTAAGACACATCAACCGTGCCGGAAACCGGATTGACGAGGAAGGAGCCCAGGCCCAGCAGGGTGCCGAACAGGGACGTGGCGCCCGCGCCGCTGATGGTGATCGCGCCGGTGGTGTAGGGAATGGACTGCAGAACGCCATCCAGCTTCAGGGAGGTGGTGCCGACGCCGTTGAAGTCGAACTCAACCAGGCTGCTGGAGGTGTTGGTGACAGCCACGTTGCCGCTGCCAACCTTGGTGGTGGTGGGGTACACGGCGCCCAGATCAGGGCCGACGATGCCGTCGTAGTCGATCAGGGAGGAGGTGCCGGCAAGGGCGTAGATGTTGTAGTTGCCGGCGGGCGGCACCTGGATGGTGACCTTGCCATCAACGTTGGTCAGGGTGACCTTGAACTGCTTGTCGGCATCCGGGGCCGTGGGGCCGGCGGTGTTGGTGCCGAAGTCGGAGATAACGAAATCACCGGTCAGGCCGGCGAAGGTGGTGGCGTAGCTGGCAGCGAAAGAGGCCGAGCTGGCGGTGGCGAGGGCCGCGACGGTAGCGGCTACAGCGAATTTCTTCATGAGGTCTCTCCAATACAGGTCAAACGGATTTCAGATCTTACGTGCCGACCCTGATCAGATGACTCGCTGATTTTTTGGGCTGGCCCTTTAAGGCGACGTGAAAACAATCCAGCAATAAACATGCCCAAAGCCAAAAATCGCAATAATTCATGGGTTTATCGTTTCTGACAAAACCCGGCGAAGTGTGATTGTAAAATTTGCCGACACAGACCCGCGGCAACGGATACTGGGCCCAAAGTGGGCTCAGTCCGCCGCCCTTCTGCCCTGTAAAACCTTGCCTGGGTTCATCAGGCCTCGGGGGTCGAGCACGTACTTGATGCGGTGCATGAGTTCCAGCTCGACGGCGGGTTTGTAGGCGGGAAGTAGCGCCCGTTTGAGCTGGCCGATGCCGTGCTCGGCCGAGATGGAGCCGCCCAGTTCATGCACAAGATCATGCACCACGCGCCCCACCTCTTCGGTGCGGGCGATGAAGGCGGCGTTTTCGTCGCGGTGGGGGCGGGACTGGTTGTAGTGGAGGTTGCCGTCGCCCACGTGCCCGAAGGCGACGATGCGCAGGCCGGGGTAGCAGGCTTCCAGGGCCGCGCCGGCCCGGTCCAGGAATTCGGGGATGGCACTGACGGGCACGGCGATGTCGTGCTTGATGCTGACGCCTTCGCGCTTCTGGGCTTCGGAGATGTTCTCGCGCAGGTTCCACAGGGCGGTGGCCTGGGCCTGGCTGGCGGCGACGGTGCCATCGAGGACGGCGCCGTCTGTGATGGCGGTGGCGAGTTCGGCCTCAAGGACGGCGGCAAGGTCGACACTGATGAGGGTGTCGGTGAGTTCGACGAGCACATACCAGGGGTGGGCCTGGGGCAGCGGATCGCGGGCGCCGGGGATGTGCTGCAGGACGAGATCGAGGGACGGGCGGCTGATGAGTTCGAAGGCGGTGACCCGGTCGCCCGCCACGCTGAGCAGGCGGGAGAGCAGTTCGACCGCGGCGGCGGGGCTGGCCACGGCGAGCCAGGCGGTGACTGTCTGACGCGGTTTGGCGAAGAGCTTGAGGGTGGCGGCGGTGATGATGCCGAGGGTGCCTTCGGCGCCGATGAAGAGGTGTTTGAGGTCGTAGCCGGTGTTGTCCTTGCGCAGGGCGCGCAGGCCGTTCCAGATCTGGCCATCGGGCAGGACGACTTCAAGGCCGAGGACCAGCTCGCGGGTGTTGCCGTAGCGCAGCACCTGCACGCCGCCCGCATTGGTGGAGATGACGCCGCCGACCTCGCAGCTACCTTCGCTGGCGAGGGACAGGGGGAACAGGCGCCCTGCCCCGTCGGCGGCGGCCTGGACGTCGGCCAGGGTGACGCCGGCGTCGACGGTGATGGCGTTGTTGGCGGGGTCGACGCTGCGGATCTGGCGCAGGCGGGAGAGATTGACAACGACCGCGTTGCCGTCCGCCAGGGGCGTGGCGCCGCCGCACAGGCCGGTGTTACCCCCCTGGGGCACGATGGGCACGCCGACAGCCACGCAGGCCTGCACCACGGCAGCGACCTGTGCAGTGTCGGCGGGCAGGACGACAGCCAGCGCGGTGCCCGTATAGCGGCCCCGCCAGTCGGTGAGGTAGGGCGCGGTGGCGGTTGGGTCGGTGAGGCAGTGGGCTGCGCCGACGAGGGTGCGCAGGGTATCGAGCAGGGTCATGGCGGGCTGCGATGGAAGAAGGACAGGTTCGGGTTGGTGGGCGGGGATCGAGATCGTCCGAGCGGAGCACGGTGATGCATTGGCATGCTGATGAATGCCCCCTGTGAAGAGCCCAGGCCGCATGCCATCAGACGGCGCAAGGTGCTGATGCGCGTCGCCCTGCCAAGCCCGGCGGTGATGCCAGGTCAGGGCGCAGAGTGGTCCTTGAGCCATTCGCGCAATGCGTCATTCATTCGGGTTTGCCACCCGGCACCGCCAGCACGGAAGGCGGCAAGAACATCACGGTCAATCCGAATGGCAACCTGCTCCTTGGAACCCGTTCCAGAGGGCCGTCCACGACCCCGGCGGGACGCTTCAACGCCCGCGCGCAGCTCTTCCTCTGTCGCAGGGCGGTCGTCCTCATCCTTGCCGTCCCAAACGAAATGTCCGCCCGCGGGCAGGCTCTGCATCGCCTTCAGGATTTGTTCCCTTTCAGTCATCTTCTTGACTGATCCAGTCATAGTAGGCCTCCGATTCTTTCTCGCTGGCGTAGCGAAAGCTGATGATGCGCGTCGTGCTGTCTCGCTCTAGATGGACCACGGTCAAGACAGCCAGCCGGTTTAGAACATACGACAGCGACTGAATCCGCTACTCCCCAGCGCGCACCACCGGGACGTCCAGGCGGTAGCGCGATCCCATGGATTTACTGTAGATGCGTTATTTACGTCGGTCAAGAATATTTGTAGATGCAATAATTGGCAGGGTGTTGAAGATCTTCGCCTCACCTCCGGCCTTCCCGCCACCTGGAAAAAATGCCCCAGTTGAGAATCCACGCCTCGCGTCATCAGACGGCGCAAGGTGTTGATGCGCTTCGCCAGCCAAACGCCTCTTCAATCATTTTGCGACGACACCGGCTGACTGCATAGGCTTCCGTACCCTTGGCCGGAATGCGGGCCTCGATATTGATACCACTGAACAAGGGGCTCCGTTTGCGATCGGTGGCGCGCATCGGACTGTTGTTGGCTCGCCAATACCCTTGGACTTGTACCTGCCCCGAAACCCTCGCTCTGCGTGTGAGTCAGGGTAAGCCAACGCCTTGCTAGCGCCCGAGCGCCCGGGCGATGGCGGGTAGGGCAAGCTCGACGGCGGCTTCGCCTTCGGCGATGGCTTCGGCGCCGCGGTGGAAGTCCATGAGCCCGAGCTGGGCGAGGCGCGGGGAGATGAGAACATCGGCGGGCTCACCCGCCAGGCGGCTGCGGGCGATGCGGACGGACATGATGGCGATGCTGCTTTGCATGACGCTGAGCATGGAGGGCAGGCTTTCGTCGGCGCCCTCCTCCGCATCGGCGGCCTGTTTGCCATTGATGCCGAAGCGGGAGAGCAGCTTGCGCGACCAGCCGCTGGGGGCTTCGGCGGCGGCTTCGACCGGGTGGCGGTTGCGCCAGGCCCAACCGACGGCATCCGAGTTGAGCTCGACGGCGATGACGACGTCGGCACCCATGGCACGGGCCAGGGAGACGGGTACCGGGTTGACCAGGCCACCATCCACGAGGAGGCGCCCATCCTGCCACGTTGGGGCCATGAGGCCGGGCAGGGCGATGGAGGCGCGCACGGCGCTGGAGACGCTGCCGTCCCGCAGCCAGACTTCGTGGCCGCTGTGGAGATCGGTGGCGACGCAGCCGAAGGTGTGGGGCAAGGCGGTGAAGTCGCGGTCGACGAACTGGCGTTCGAAGAAGGCCATGAGCTTGTCGCCCTTGAGCAGGCCACCGCGCAGGCCCATGTCCATCAGGCCGACCACGTCCTGCCAGCCCAGGGTTTCGACCCAGGCGCCGAGCTTTTCGGTGTCGCCGGCTGCGGCGACGGCGCCGACGAAGGCGCCGATGGAGCAACCGCTGATGATCTGTGGCTCGATCCCCTCCCGCGCCAGTGCCCGCAGCACACCGATATGCGCCCACCCGCGGGCGGAACCGCTGCCGAGGGCGATGCCGATGCGAGGGGGGCGTTTGCGGCGGGTCATGGCCTTACCGTGGGGTGGATTTCATTGGCGATGGTCGCGTCAGGCATGTGGACACGATCCGTCGTCGGCGTGCCCCATCGAGCTCACGCAAACCCCGGCCGACATGGGGTTTGCACCTGTTTCATCCCTCCGCGCTTAAAGCGGCTCGGCGTAAAGGTCGTGCACATCGCAGTCGGTGATGCGGACGCGGGCGAATTCGCCGGGCTCGAGGTGTTCGCCAGCCGGGATGATGACGAGGCCATCGATGTCGGGGGCGTCGCCGGGCGAGCGGGCCAGGGCGCCCTCGTCGTCGATCTCGTCCACCAGCACGGTCATCTCGCGGCCGATGAAGCGTTCGAGACGTTCGGTGGAGATGTCTTCCTGGAATTCCATGAGCTGCTGGCGGCGCTCTTCGCGGATTTCGTCGGGAACGGCACCGGGCAGTTCGTTGGCGGCGGCGCCTTCAACCGGCGAGTAGGCAAAGGCGCCCACGCGGTCGAGCTTGGCTTCTTCGAGGAACTGGAGAAGTTCTTCGAACTCGGCGTCGGTCTCGCCGGGGAAGCCGGTGATGAAGGTGGAGCGGATGGTGAGGTCGGGGCAGATCTCGCGCCAGCGACGCACGCGTTCGAGGTTGTTCTCGGCGCTGGCCGGACGCTTCATGGCCTTGAGGATGCGCGGGCTGGCGTGCTGGAAGGGCACGTCGAGGTAGGGCAGGATCTTGCCTTCGGCCATCAGCGGGATGATGTCGTCCACGCTGGGGTAGGGGTAGACGTAGTGCAGGCGCACCCATACACCCAGCTCGCCAAGGGCGTTACACAGGTCGTAGAGCTTGGTGCGCATGGGCTTGCCGCCCCAGAAGCCGGTGCGGTACTTGGTGTCGACGCCGTAGGCGGAGGTGTCCTGGGAGACGACGAGGAGCTCCTTGACGCCGGCATTGACGAGGTTTTCGGCCTCGCGCATGACCTCGCCGATGGGCCGGCTGACCAGGTCGCCGCGCAGGGACGGGATGATGCAGAAGGTGCAGCGGTGGTTGCAGCCTTCGGAAATCTTGAGGTAGGCGTAGTGATCCGGCGTGAGCTTGATGCCCTGGGGCGGGATCAGGTCGATGAAGGGGTCGTGGGGCTTGGGCAGGTGCTTGTGCACCTCGTGCATGACCTGCTTCGGTGGCGTGGGGGCCGGTGACGGCGAGCACCTGCGGGTGGGCCGCCAGCACCACGTCGTCCTTGGCACCCAGGCAGCCCGTGACGATGACCTTGCCGTTCTCGGCGAGGGCTTCGCCGATGGCGTCGAGGGACTCTTCCACCGCGGAATCGATGAAGCCGCAGGTGTTGATCACCACCAGGTCGGAGCCTTCATAGGAGGGGGATATCTCGTAGCCTTCGGCCCGCAGGCGGGTAAGGATGTGCTCGGAGTCCACCAATGCCTTGGGGCACCCGAGCGAAACGAACCCCACCTTGGGGGCGGCGAGCTTGGATTGGGTCATGCGTAAAAACCTGTGGGGATGAAGTGCAAGGGCCGCGTCGATTGCGCGGCCCCGTTTTTTATTTCTTGGGAGTGGCTGGCGGAGCGGCGTCGGGTGCCTGCGCGGCACTCTTGTCTCCGGCAAGGCCGGAGGGGAAGCCGGGGAAGGGGAAGCCGGAGAAGAGATTGCGGGTCTGGCTGTCCAGTTGCTCCTGCATCTGGGCATACATCTTCTTGCTCTGCTCCATGTAGGCCCCCATCATGCTCTGCATGGCCGGCCCCTGGAAGTTCAGGAACTGGGCCCACAGGTCTTGATTGACAGTGGCGTTTTCGCCATACACCGAGCGGACTTGCTCCTGGAGCTTGCCCTGCATGTCGGTGAAGGCCTTGATGTTGTTCTCCAGATACTTGCCCATCATGCCCTGCATGGCATTGCCATAGAAGCGGATCATCTGGGAAAGAAGGTCGCTGGTGAACATGGGGGCGCCACCCGCCTCCTCTTCGAGGATGATCTGCAGCAGGATGTTGCGGGTCAGGTCTTCGCCGCTCTTGGCGTCAACAACCTGGAAGATACCGTGTTCAAGGACGAGTTCCTTCACGTCTGCGAGCGTGATGTAGGAGCTGGTCTGGGTGTCGTAAAGGCGGCGGTTCGGGTACTTTTTTATCAGGCGAATCTGATCGGCCATTCGTGTCTTCTCCTCGGCGATGAAATTCGCCATTGCCGATTATACTGCGGTGCGCAAAAAAAAACCCTGCCCCGCTGCGGGTTTACCGTGATAGGTGTTGCACGATGATGCAGGTGGCGCGGGCACTGATTCGATAGGACGATTGAGCCCGTCCGGACACGGCCCGGGTCACATGCCGCGCCTGCCCGCGCAAAAAACAAAACCCCGCCGAGGCGGGGTTTTGCGCGATGCATACTGCGACAGCGTATTACTGGTAGTACAGACCGCCATTCACGTTCAGGGTGGCGCCGGTGACGTAGCCAGCCAGATCGGAAGACAGGTAGACCACGGCAGCACCGATTTCTTCCGGCTTGCCAAGGCGCTTGACGGGCACGGTGTCGATGATGGCGTTGCGGACTTCTTCCTTGATGGCCATGACCATGTCGGTGCCGATGTAGCCCGGGGCAATGGCGTTACAGGTAACGCCCTTGGTGGCCAGCTCGGCAGCCAGGGCCTTGGTGAAGCCGATGACACCAGCCTTGGCGGCGGAGTAGTTGGTCTGGCCGGCCTGGCCCTTGACGCCGTTCACCGAGGAGATGTTGATGATGCGGCCAAAGCCACGCTCTGCCATCTTGGGGGAGATGGAGTGGGTGACGTTGAACAGGCTGGTGAGGTTGGTCGCAATGACCGCGTCCCACTGGCCCTTTTCCATCTTCGGGAAGAACTTGTCGCGGGTGATGCCGGCGTTGTTCACCAGGATGTCGATGGGGCCGACTTCGGTGGCGATGGCCTCAACGGCCGCCTTGCACTGCTCGTAGTCGGAGACGTCGAACCCGTACAGCGGGATGTCGAGGCCTTCCGCCTTGCGGGCTTCAACCCATGCGTCCTTGGCGGGATCGCCCGGGAAGAAGTTGCCCACCACGCGGACACCTGCGGCAGCGAGGGATTTGCAGATCGCAGTGCCGAGACCACCAACTGCGCCAGTAACAAGAGCGATGCGTTGAGTCATTTCACTTTCCTTTTTTTGCAGTGCCAGAGAGAGTGGCGATTAGAACATATGCTGACCGCCGTTGATAGAGATGTTGGCGCCGGTCACGAAGGCCGCCTCGTCGGAGGAGAGGTAGGCGATCAGACCCGCGATTTCTTCCGGCTTGCCGAGGCGGCTCATCGGAATCTGGGGCAGGATCTTGCTTTCAAGCACTTCCTGCGGAATGGCGAGGACCATCTTGGTGCCGATGTAACCCGGGGAGATGGTGTTGACCGTCACTCCGGACTTGGCGACTTCGAGGGCCAGGGACTTGGTGAAACCGTGCATGCCCGCCTTGGCGGCGGCATAGTTGGTCTGACCAAAGGCACCCTTGATGCCGTTGAGGGAGGACACGTTGATGACGCGCCCCCAGTTGCGGTCGACCATGCCGTCCATGACCTGCTTGGTCATGTTGAAGACGCTGTCGAGGTTGGTATGGATGACGGCGTCCCAGTCGGCCTTGGTCATGCGCTTGAAGGTCATGTCGCGGGTGATGCCCGCGTTGTTGACCAGAACGTCGACGGGGCCGATCTCGGCGGTGACCTGCTCGACGCAGGCTTTGGCTGAGTCAAAATCACCCACATCGCAGGGGTAGGCCTTGAAGCCATAACCCATGTTGTTCATGGTCTGCAGCCATTCGGCGGCTTTTTGATTGCCGGGCGAGTGGGTGGTGACGACCTTGTAGCCGAGCGCCGCCAGCTTGATGCAGATGGACTCGCCGAGACCGCCCATACCTCCGGTTACCAGTGCTACACGTGCCATGATTCTCCCTCCTTTTTCATGATTTATGCGGGGGTGACTTGAACGCCGGCAGCGCCCCCGTTGTTGTCTCGCCGCCAGCGCTTTTCTATTTTTATGATGTGCGCTCCGGCACGGGCAAAGGCCGCGCCGGAGTTGAAACTCAGGCCTTTTCCTTCACGTAACGGCCGGGGGCCGCTTCGATGACCTTGTATTTGGTGCTACCAGGCTTGTTGCGGGCAGCGATCTGGGTGCCGCTGCGGGTCTTGAGCCATTCGATCCAGTGCAGCCACCAGCTACCCTTTTGCTCGGCGGCGGTCTCGAGCCACTCCTCGGGCACGGAGGCCGCGGAGTCGCTGGTCCAGTAGCTGCGGCGGTTCTTGGAGGCCGGGTTGATGGCGCCGGCGATGTGCCCGCTGGCGCCGAGCACGAAGGTGGTTTCGCCGCCGAGGATCTGGCGCACCAGGTAGGCGCTGGTCCAGGGCACGATGTGGTCTTCGCGGGTGGCGAGGAGGTAGGCGGGCAGATCGACCTTGCCCATGTCCACCTTGACACCGAGCATCTCGAGCTTGCCGGGCACCCGCAGGTTGTTCTCGAGGTACATGTTGCGCAGATACCAGGCGAGGAAGGGGCCGGAAAGGTTGGTGCTGTCGGAGTTCCAGTACAGCAGATCGAAGGCTTCGGGCTGCTTGCCCTTGAGGTAGTTGCCGACCACGTATTGCCAGATGAGGTCGTTGGCCCGCAGGCTGGAGAAGACTTGCGCGAGCTCACGGCCCATCAGCAGGCCGCCCTTGCCGATGGCGGCTTCGCGGGCGGCGACGGAGGCTTCGTCCACCAGACAGCCGATTTCGCCGGCATCGGCAAAATCAAGCAGGGTGGTCATGAGGGTGAGGCTTTCGGCCGGGTCTTCGCCCTTGGCGCGCAACACGGCAAGGGAGGACGACAGGATGGTGCCGCCCACGCAGAAACCGAGGACGTTGGGCTTGTCCACCTTGGTGACTTCACGCACCACCTGGAGGGCGGTGATGGGGCCTTTTTCGAGATAGTCGTCCCAGCCGAAGTGGGCTTCCTCGGCCTTGGCGTTCTTCCAGGAAACAAGGAAGACGGTGAAGCCCTGTTCGACGATGAAGCGCACCAGTGAGTTGGCGGGCTGCAGGTCCATGATGTAGAACTTGTTGATGCAGGGCGGGACGATCAGCAGCGGGGTCTTGTAGACCTTTTCGGTGAGCGGCGCGTACTGGATCAGCTGGATGAGCTCGTTTTCGTAGATGACAGAACCGGGCGTGGTGGCCAGGTTGCGGCCGATCTCGAAGGCAGAGTCGTCGGTCATGGAGATGCGGCCCTTCTCCATGTCGCCGATGAGGTTCTTGATGCCCTGGGTGATGCTTTCGCCCTTGGTGGCGAGAGCGGTCTGGATGAACTCCGGGTTGGTGGCCGCGAAGTTGGAGGGGGCCAGGGCGTCGATGTACTGGCGGGTCAGGAACTGCATGCGGGCCTTGCTGCGACCATCGGCGATGGGCAGGGCGTCGGAAACCTTGGCGAGGTAGTCTGCGTTGAGCAGATAGGCTTGGCGAATGTAGTCATAGACGGGGCTCGACGACCACTCGGGCGCGGCGAAACGGCGATCGCCGGGCTGGGGCTGAACCATAGGCTCGGCGGGTTCGCCGGGGCGCGCCTGGGCCATGCTGGTCCATAGGCGGGTGTGGGCTTCGGCAAGCTCCTTCTGGAGCCGGGCAAGCTCCTGGGTCTCAGGCAGGGGGATCTGCGGCGCAGCAGCAGGTGCGACCTGCTGGAGCGCGGCATTCTGCTTGCCGAGGAAATCGAAAAAGCCTTCGGCCAGTGACTGACCGAACTTGAACATGCCCTGTAGTGCCTCTGCAGACTGCTCCGGTGTTACAGACATCCACCTCTCCTTGTTGTTTGCCTTTTGCACGACGTTATGGTGCGGGCGAATCTGACCAACACCTGCCCCCGACCCGCATTGCGGCCTTGTAGAATCCGGGGATGTATATCGTTGCTATCGCTTGGATTTATGTCGCCCTGCTCGCCACGGTAACCGAAACGACCGTGATCGGCGGGATTCTGACTTTCTTGTTGTATGGCCTTGCGCCGCTCTCCCTGTTTTTGTGGCTTTTCGGCACCCCGGCCCGCCGCCGTCGCTCAGCCCAACGCTCGCTCCGCGAGGGGGTGGGCCAGGACGATGGAGGCAATGCCGGCGGCGATCAATAATACCTGTTGGGCGGTGGCGCGCAATTCAGTCCGTTTATGCAAACCCGGAATGAGATCGGCCACGGCGACGTAAATCATACTCGCGGCGGCGAGGGCAAGAAACACCGGCACCAGCGTCTCCATGTGAGAGAGGGCAAAGTACGCCAGGATGCCTCCCACCAGGGTCGCGAGGCTCGACAGGAGATTGAAGGCCAGCGCCTTGCCCCGGCTGTAGCCGGAATGCAGAAGAATCAGGAAGTCACCAGCCTCCTGGGGGATCTCGTGGGCAATGATGGCCATGGCCGTGACGATGCCCAGCGGGGTGCTCTCGACGAAGGCGGCGGCAATGAGTACGCCGTCGACAAAATTGTGAAAGGTGTCACCGATGAGGATCAGCAGGCCGCTGCGCCCATGATCGTGCTCCTGGGCCGCAGCCTGCCCGTGCCCGTGGTGATCATGCCCGTGCCCGTGGCAACCTTCGTCGTGGCAGTGACGCCATAGAACGAGCTTTTCCAGAACAAAGAAAATCAGGATGCCGGCCAGGATGTTCATGGCGGCACGTTCGGGGCTTTCGGCAGCCTCGATGGCGTGGGGCAGCACCTCGAGGAAGGCAGCCCCGAGCAGGGCGCCAATGGCGTAGCTGATGAGGGTCGGCACCCAGGTGGGGCGGGCAGCCCAGGAGAGCGCCGCCGCCACGAGCACGCTCAACAGCCCCCCGGAGATACTCATCACTACAATCCAGGCAAGGGGGGTCATGGTCATCCGCAGATCAAATGGGCCGCGCAGTATAGCGCCAGCGCCCCAAAACCATGGCTCACGCCAGCCAGATGAGGGAGGCCATGCGGCCGGTGGCGCCGTCGCGACGATAGGAGAAGAAACGAGCCGGATCGCTGACCGTGCAGGCGTCACCACCATGGATGCCGGTCACGCCTGCACGGATGAGGCGCTGGCGGGCCAGAAGGTAGATGTCGGCCAGCCACTTGTGTTGATTGGGGGATGGCCGGAATGCGGCCCCGGATGCGGGGTCGTGGCCCATGAAGGCCGCCCGGACCTCTCCGCCCACCTCGAAGGCATCGGGGCCGATGGCCGGGCCGAGCCAGGCCAGTAGCTGGCCCGGCGGTACGCCCATCGCCGCCACGGTCGCTTCGATCACGCCGTCAAAGAGTCCGCGCCAGCCGGCATGGGCGGCGGCAACGACGTTACCTGCCCTGTCGCAGAGCAGGACCGGCAGGCAGTCGGCGGTCATGACCACGCAGACACGACACGACTCGCGGGTGAAGGCGGCATCGGCATCGGGCACACCGTCGCCGACGGCGGCATCCACGACGGTGGTCCCGTGTACCTGGTTGAGCCAGCGCGGTTCGCCGGGCAGCGCCTGGCGGAGGATGCCGCGGTTGTCGGCCACCCGGGAGGGGTCGTCACCGACATGGGTGCCGAGGTTGAGGGTGTCGTAGGGGGCCTTGCTGACGCCGCCAGTGCGGGTGGTGGTCAGGGCCTTGACGCGGGCCGGAGCCGGCCAGTCGGGTTGGATCCAGGTGTCGTTCATGGCGTGGTGCTGCGCAACAGGGCCAGCAGGCCCTCGAAATCGGCGGGCAAAGGGGTTTCCCAGCGACAGGGTTCGCCGGTGCGGGGGTGGATGAGGCCGAGCTGCCAGGCATGCAGCGCCTGGCGGGAAAAGGCGTCGAGACGCGGGTCGGCGCTGCGGGCCTTGCCATACGTGGCGTCGCCAACCAGTGGATGACCGATGTGCGCCATGTGTACGCGGATCTGATGGGTGCGGCCGGTGGCCAGCTCGCATTCGACCAGGGTGGCACGGGCAAAGCGCTCGATGACCCGGTAGCGGGTCAGGGCCTCGCGGCCGCCCGGCACCACGGCCATGCGGGTTCGCTGGACCGGGTGACGGCCGATGGGGGCGTTGACTTCGCCGCTCTCCCCGGGGTGACCATGCACCAGCGCCTGGTAGTGGCGCTTGACGGTACGCGCCTGGAGTTGGCGGACCAGGTCGGTCTGGGCTTCGAGGGTCTTGGCAACCACCAGCAGGCCGCTGGTGTCCTTGTCGAGGCGATGCACGATGCCGGCGCGGGGCAGCTCGCGGAAGCGCACACCGTGATGCAGCAGGGCATTGAGCAAGGTGCCGGACCAGTTACCACTGCCGGGATGCACGACGAGGCCCACAGGCTTGTCGATGATGAGCAGTGTGTCGTCCTCGTGGAGCACCCGGAGCGGGATGTCCTCGGCCTGCTCGGCCAGCATCGCCTCGGTGGGCTCGGGGCTGACCAGCACGGTTTCGCCCCCCCACACCTTGGATTTTGAATCCGGCGAGGCCCCGTCGATGAGGATTCGCCCGGACTTGAGCCAGGATTGAAGACGGCTGCGGGAATGTTCCGGAAACAGGCGAGCGAGCGCCTGGTCAGCCCGAAGGCCGGCACAGTCGTCAGGAATAGACTCGCGCAGCGGCGAGGGGGAAGGGATGGCTGGGCTATAATCGGCCCAATCTTCTTCCAAAGAGTTTTCAATGGCGCATTTCACCCTGCGTAGTTTAACGCTTGCCGGCTTCCTTCTGCTTGCTGGCTGTAGCGGCATGCCCGACCAGATCGACGAAACCAACGGCTGGAGCGCCCAGAAGCTCTACTCGGAGGCCAAGGAGTCCATGTCCGATGGCGCCTGGGACAGGGCCATCAAGATGTTCGAGAAGCTGGAGGCGCGCTACCCCTATGGCCGCTACGCCCAGCAATCCCAGCTTGAAGTGGCTTACGCATACTACAAGTCCAACGAGCCGGCGTCGGCCATCGCGGCCTGCGAGCGCTTCGTCAAGCTGCACCCGAACCACCCGAACGTGGATTACGCCTACTACTTGAAGGGTCTGGCCAACTTCAATGAAGATTTGGGCCTGCTCGGCGCCCTGGCCAACCAGGATCTGTCGGAACGGGATACCAAGGCGGCCCGCGCGTCGTTCAACACCTTCAAGGAGCTGGTGCAGCGCTTCCCGGAGAGCAAGTACGCCCCCGACTCGATGCTGCGCATGCGTTACCTGGTGAATGCCCTGGCGTCCCACGAGGTGCACGTGGCCCGTTACTACTATCGTCGCGGCGCCTACCTCGCATCGGCCAACCGGGCGCAGACGGCGGTCAAGGACTTTCCCCAGTCCCCCGCCACCGAGGAAGCCCTGTTCCTGATGGCGAAGAGCTACGACGCGCTGAAGCTCACCGAGCTGCGGGACGATGCCCAGCGGGTGCTTCGCACCAATTTCCCCAAGAGTGCCTATCTGACCGCCGAGGCCCCAGCCGACCGCAAGGGTGCCTGGTGGAAGCTCTGGTAAGCAGGGGATCACACCCTCATGGATGAAGTGGTCCGGGCAGCCCTGGCCAAGTGGCCGAATGTGCCTTCCTGCACCGGCTGGCTGCGCCTGAGCCGCAGGGGTGAGTGGCGAGTGCCCGAAGGGCCGATCCGCCATGCCGGCCTGAACGCCTTCATTGGACGCAACTATCAACCCACGGCCGACGGGCGCTGGTATTTCCAGAACGGCCCGCAGCAGGTGTTCGTCAGCCTCGACTACACCCCCCTGATCCTGCGCCTGAGCAGCGCCGAGCAGCTTGAGACCCATACCGGCCAGCCCGTCACCCACGTGACGGAGGCCTGGCTCGATGAGGACGGCAGCCTGCTGCTGGGCTGCGAGCATGGCGTGGCATTGCTGGATGATCGGGATCTGGCGGCCATGTGCACCAGACTGGAAGGCGACCTGGAAGCGCCAAACGCTGCCCTGAGCCTGAACTGGGCGGGCCGGCTGCTGACGGTGGGGCGGATTGCTCAGGCCGGCGTGGCGGCCCGTTTTGGTTTCATCCAGGAGCCGGGCCTCGCAAGCCCGGCATGACTGGGCCGGCAGAAACAGCCGGCCCTTCGGAGCTCACCCGCGCCCGTACTTGTCCTCGAAGCGCACGATGTCATCCTCGCCCAGATAGCTGCCCGACTGCACCTCGATGATCTCGAGGGGCAGCTTGCCCGGGTTGGCGAGGCGGTGGACGTGGCCCAGCGGGATGTAGGTCGATTCGTTTTCACCCAGCAGGAAGGTCTTTTCGCCGTTGGTGACTTCGGCCGTGCCCTTCACGACGATCCAGTGCTCGGCCCGGTGGTGGTGCATCTGCAGGCTCAGCCGGGCACCGGGGTTGACCACGATACGCTTGACCTGGAAGCGCTCGCCGTTGTCGATGGAGTCGTACCAGCCCCAGGGGCGATGGATCTTGCGGTGGGCGGAGGCCTGGCTGCGGTTGCCGGCCTTGAGGGCGGCGACGATCTGCTTGACGTTCTGGGTCTTGTCCTTGCGGGCCACCAGCACAGCGTCGGGGGTTTCGACGATCACCGCGTCGTCGAGGCCCACGCAGGCCACCATGCGGTCCTGGGCATAGACAAGGGTGTTGCGGCTGTCCTCGAAGAGCACATCACCCCGGGCCACGTTGCCGCTGGCGTCCTTGTCGGCGATCTGCCACAGGGCGTCCCACGCCCCCACATCCGACCAGCCGGCCGACATGGGCACGACGCAGCCAGCGATGCCGAGCCCTTCGGCCGCAGACAGCTTCTCCATGACCGCGTAGTCGATGGAGTCGGACGGGCAGGCCTGGAAGAGGGCCTTGTCGACCCGCACGAAGTCGGCATCCCGCGAGCCGCCCGCCCAGGCGGCCAGGCAGGCCTGGGACATGGCCGGCTGGAGCTGGGCCATGGCCTTCAGCCAGACGCTGGCCTTGACCATGAACAGGCCGCTGTTCCAGAGGTATTCGCCGCTGTCGAGGTAGCGCTGGGCGGTGGCCGCATCGGGCTTTTCGACGAAGGCGGCGATGGCCTTGCTGCCATCTGCCCGGTCGGCGCCGCAGCGGATGTAGCCGTAGCCCGTTTCGGCCTGGGTCGGCACGATGCCGAAGGTGACGATGGCGCCATCAAGGGCCGCCGGGATGCCGTCGTCGATGGCCTTCTGGAAGCCGGGCAGGTCGCGGATGACGTGGTCGGCCGGCATCACCAGCAGCACCGGGTCGGCCTCCTGTGCGGCCAGTGCCGCCAGGGTCAGGGCCGGCGCGGTGTTGCGGCCAGTGGGCTCCAGGACGATGTCGCGGCTGGCGCGACCGACGGCGCGGAGCTGCTCGGCGGTGACGAAGCGGTATTCTTCATTGCACACGACGATGGGCGCCTGCGCCACCGCCAGGCGGCCGCTGAAACCGGCCAGCCGGCCGGCCGTGGCCTGCAGCATGGTCTCGTCACCCACCAGGGCGAGGAGCTGCTTGGGGTACTGTTCGCGGGACAAAGGCCACAGGCGCGTGCCGGAGCCGCCGGAAAGGATGACGGGTTGGAGTTCCATGATCGGTCGGGTCGGGAAAGTAAAAAATCGGCTGGTGCGTGCAGTGCACAATGAGTTCGCTTTTTACCACAAACCCCGGCCCCTCAAACCGGCGTCATGTGGGCGCAGCTTCACCGGAGAGTTCCTCATCCGGCACAGACAGCCATGATCCAACGACACGCTCCGCTTCTTCAATCCCTGTCTTCTTGAGACTTGAGAACAACTGCACGGTGACCTGTTCACCCAGCGGTGCCAGTTCCTTGCGCACCGCCGCAAGTGTCGCGGCCTGCTCCGAGCGGGTGAGCTTGTCACTCTTGGTGAGCAGCACATGGATGGGACGGCCGCTGGGTGCAAACCAGCCGATCATGACCCGGTCACGGTCCTTGAGGGGGTGACGGGAATCCATGATCAGGACCAGGCCGACGAGGTTGGGGCGGCGGGTGAGGTAGTCCTCAAGCAGACGCTGCCACTGAAGACGGATGGCCTCCGGTACCTCGGCATAGCCGTAGCCGGGCAGATCCACCAGCACGGCCCCGTTGCGCAGGCGGAAGAAGTTGATCAGCTGGGTGCGCCCCGGGGTTTTCGAGACGAAGGCCAGCCGGACGTGGTCGCACAAGGTGTTGATGGCACTGGATTTGCCCGCATTGGAACGACCGGCAAAGGCCACCTCGGGGCCCGCAGGCGGCGGCAAACCATTAGGTTTGGCAACGGAAATCTCGAACTGGGCGTTACGGAACAGGGACATGGGGGAGCGTTGGCATGCGCAACACACGCTATTGCATCGCGCAAAAGACTGAAGTTGCTATAGAATAACAGGTTTGAGACATCCACATTCTTGGCTTCCGAGGACATCATGATCAAGCGTTCCCTGCTGCTTTCGCTGTTTCTGGCCACCGGCGCGGTCCAGGCTCAAGACAAAGCCGCCGCCCAGCCCGATCTGGCCAAGGCGAAACAGACTGCAGAACAGGTTTGCGGCGCCTGCCACAGCGCTGACGGCAACAGTCAGATTCCGGTCAACCCGAAACTCGCGGGCCAGCATGCGGAATACCTTTACAAGCAGCTCAAGAACTTCAAGAGTGAGGGCGGTGCCCCTGCCGAGCGTGCCAACCCCATCATGGGCGGCATGGTTGCGGGCCTCTCCGACGCCGACATGAAGGGTCTTGCCGGTTACTTTGCCGGTCAGACCCTGAAGCCCGAGTCCGCCAAGAACAAGGCCTCCATCGAGCTCGGCCAGAAGCTGTGGCGCGCCGGCGACCTGAAGCGCGGCATCCCTGCCTGTGCAGCCTGTCACGGCCCTGCCGGTGCCGGCATGCCCGCCCAGTACCCGCGCTTGTCCGGCCAGTTTGCCGACTACACCGAAGCCCAGTTGCGGGCCTTCCGTGCTGGCGAGCGCGCCAACGACCCGGCCAAGATGATGCAGACCATCGCAGTCAAGATGACCGACCCGGAAATCAAGGCTGTCGCCGACTACGCGGCCGGCTTGCGCTGAGTCAAGGCGCTTCCGGGCGCCAGCCAGTTATAAAAAGGGGTGGTCAGACCACCCCTTTTTCATTGGCAAGCCCCCTGCTCCACCGCATCCAACCACCTCCGCCGCCGCAACGCCATGCGACACCGCAGCACCCTCCGCGCCGTTTACGAGCTGCTCAGCTCGATGCGCTTTGCCATCAGCCTGCTGACCCTTCTTGGCGTCGCCTCCATCATCGGGACGGTGGTCAAGCAGAACGAACCCTACAACAACTATCTCAACCAGTTCGGCCCGTTCTGGTTTCCGGTTTTTGAGAAGCTGGGCCTTTACTCGGTCTATAACTCGTTCTGGTTCCTCACCATACTGGGCTTCCTGGTGCTGTCCACGAGCGCCTGCATCCTGCGTCAGACCCGGCCGATGCTGCGGGACATGCGAGGTTTTCGGGAGCATGCCCGGGAAGCCTCCCTGTCGAGCTTTGCCCACCATGCGCGCTTTGCCCACGGCCTGCCGGCCGCACAGGCAAAGGATGCGGTCCAGGCCTACCTCCTCAACAACGGATTCTCGACCCGCGTCAATGTGCGCGAGGACGGCATCCTGCTGGCGGCCAAGCAGGGGAGCTGGACCAGAATCGGCTACTTCCTGGCGCACGGGGCCATCGTGCTGATCTGTGTGGGCGGACTCCTCGACGGCAACCTTCCCCTCAAGATCCAGATGGCCCTGGGTGGCAAGCAAGTCACCACCGGCAACCAACTGATTTCCCGGATCCCCGACTCAAGTCGGCTGGGCGTGGATAACTGGAGTTTCCGCGGCAACGTCTTCATCCCCGAAGGAAAGAGCGCCAACACCGCCGTGCTCAATGTGCAGGACGGCATCCTGCTGCAGGATCTGCCCTTTACAGTCTCCCTGCGCAAATTCCACCTGGAGCACTACGAAAGCGGCATGCCCAAGCGCTTCGCCAGCGACATCATCATCACCGAGAACGCCACCGGCAAGTCGGTGGAGAAGACCATCGAGGTGAACAAGCCCTTCGAGTTTGCGGGGGTGATGATGTATCAGGCGAGCTTCGAGGATGGGGGATCGCGCCTGCACCTGCGGGGCCATGATCTGCGCGCCGGTGGCGCGCCACGCCCCTTTGCGACCGAGGCGGTGGTTGGCGAGGCCGTGGCACTGAAAGACGCAGGGCTCGACCACACCCTGGAACTCGGCAGTTTCCGTGCCTTCAACATCGAGAACATGGCTGCCGACAAGCCGGAGGCCGACACAGGCAACTTTGCCCGCCTCGAGAAGCACCTGGGCAGCGGTGCCCGCTCGCCGACCACCAAGGACATGCAGAACGTCGGTCCGAGCATACAGTTCAAGCTGCGTGATGCGGCCGGTCAGGCGCGGGAGTACCAGAACTTCATGCAGCCCATCCTACAGGACGGCGCCTGGTACCTGCTGACGGGAATGCGCGACAGCCCTTCGGCACCTTTCCGTTTCATGCGCATCCCCATGGATGATGACGGCCGGCCCGATAGCTGGTTCGCCATACGCCGGGTGATGCTGGACGCGACCCGCCACCCCGAGATCGCGAGGCGCTTTGCGGCCACGGCCCTGGGCGCCGACACCAGCCCCGATGTCCGGGCCCGCATGCAGGAGACCACGGCGCGCACCCTGGAGCTGTTTGCCCGGGGTGGCTTTGAGAGCCTGGGCAAGTTCATCGAGAGCACCATCCCCGAGGCCGAGCGCGACAAGGCCGCCGACGTCTTCATCAAGATTCTCGAAGGTTCGGCCTGGGAGGCCTGGAAGATGGCCCGCGCGGATGCGGGCCTGCCGGCCCTGGTACCGGCGGCGCAGCACTCACGGCTGCTGCGCGACACGCTCAATGCCACCAACGACAGCCTCCACTACGGCGCCCCGGTGTACTTCCAGCCGGTTGGCTTCGACGAAGTACGGGCGACCGTGCTGCAGGTCACCCGCTCGCCCGGCAAGCCCATCGTCTATCTGGGCTCGCTGCTCCTCGTGCTGGGCGTCTTCGCCATGCTGTACGTTCGCGAACGTCGCCTCTTTGTATTGATCAAAGACACCGGAGAGGCCTTGGTGGCCCTCAGCTCGAACCGCAAGTCGATGGATGTGGAAGAGCGCTTCAGACGCCACCGGGATGACCTCACCACCCTGCTCAATCCTTCCCCCCGCTCCTGACCGGAGTTATCGCCATGGAAATCGCCCAGAAGGAAAGTTGTCCGCTCCTGCGCCGCCTCAGCCCCGGCGACTGGCTCTACGCCCTTGCCCTCGCTGGTGGCGCCCTGTTTGCCCTGCGCCAGTATGGGGGCTTCATGGATGTCTATGACAAGGCAATCCTGCTGCTCACTGTGCCGGGCCTCGCCGCCATGGGCTTTGCCTGGAAGCCCGTCCGGGCCTTCCTGGCGGCATCCACGGCCCTGGCCCTGGTCAGCATCGCCTTGTACCAGGGAGATCTGGCGCGGGCCGAGCAGGTGTTCTTCCTGAAGTATCTGATCTCCAGCCAGACGGCGATCATGTGGATGAGCGCCCTGTTCTTCATCGCCACCGGGGCCTTTTGCCTGGGCCTGGCGGCGCGCTCCGACTTTGCAGACGCCACCGGCTCGGCGCTCACCTGGTGCGCGGTGACCATGGGCACCACGGGCCTGATGGTGCGCTGGTACGAGAGCTATCTGATCGGGGCCGATGTGGGCCACATCCCCCTGAGCAACCTGTACGAAGTCTTCGTGCTCTTCGCCCTGATGACCGGCCTGCTCTACCTGTATTACGAAGGTCGCTACGCCACCCGCCGCATGGGGGCATTCGTGCTGCTGGTGATCTCGGCGGCCGTGGCCTTCCTGCTGTGGTACACCTTCAGCCGCGAGGCACAGGAGATCCAGCCCCTGATCCCGGCGCTGCAGAGCTACTGGATGAAGGTGCATGTACCGGCCAACTTCATCGGGTATGGCGCGTTTGCCCTGGCGGCGATGGTTGGCGTGGCCGATCTGCTGGTGCGCAAGGGTATCCTGGCCAATCGTCTCCCCCCGGCCGAGGTGCTGGATGATGTGATGTACAAGGCCATCGCCATCGGCTTCGCCTTCTTCACCATCGCCACCATCCTGGGCGCCTTGTGGGCGGCCGAGGCCTGGGGCACCTACTGGCAGTGGGACCCGAAGGAAACATGGGCCTTCATCGTGTGGCTCAACTATGCCACCTGGCTGCACATCCGCCTGACCAAGGGTTTGCGCGGACCCATGTTGGCCTGGTGGGCCATCGCGGGCCTTGTGGTGACGGCATTTGCCTTTGTCGGGGTCAATATGTTCCTGTCAGGCCTGCATTCCTACGGCTCGCTCTAGCCTCCGCCCAACGCAGGGCAAGGGCTAACGCACCGTGGATGCGGCCTTGCCCGCCTCCAGGCAGGCGATTTCCGCATCACTGAAGCCCGCCTTCCGGCGGGCTTCAACGTTGAGAGGACGCGGAGGCCAGGGCGCATCAAACCGGGCCATGAGAACAAGGTAGGTGGCCTCGGGCGCCAGCCCACGCTCGGCACAGAAATACCGGAACCATCGGTCACCCAGGGCCACATGACCGATTTCATCCCGCAGGATGATGTCGAGCACCGCGATGGTTTCGGCATCACCGATACGCTTCAGGGCGCTGACGATGGGCGGTGTTGCATCCAGCCCCCGGGCTTCGAGCACCCGGGGCACCAGCGCCATGCGGGCCAACGGATCGTCAGCGGTCTTGATGGCCATCTCCCACAGGCCGTTATGGGCCTGAAAGTCACCGTAGGCGTGGCCAAGATCCTTCAGGCGAGCCTCGATGAGGGAAAAATGGTAGGCCTCCTCGGCAGCCACCCCAAGCCAGGCCCCGTAGTAATCTGCAGGCAGACCGGAGAACCGGTAGGCACAGTCAAGGGCAAGATTGATGGCATTGAACTCGATGTGCGCAATGGCGTGCAGCAAGGCCGCATGCCCGCCCGGGGAGCCGGGGCGTCGCCGGGGCAACTCGGTGTGGGGGACCAGCTCGGGCCGCTCCGGTCGTCCGGGATCGAGCACGGGGGGCGGCAAGGCGCCGGCTTCAGGCAGGACGAGATGTCCGGCTTGCCAGTCAGCAAGGAGTGTATCCACCTGCGCGGCCTTCAGCGCCGGGCTGCAACTCATGAGTGCCTCCAGCGCCCGGGCCTGGAGATTCACGTGGGAAAAGTCCTGCATGGGGCCGGATGGTATCAGGCCCACGCGCCCGCCGGAAACAGACAAAAAAAGGCCGCAATCCGGAGATCGCGGCCCGAGAATGGCTTTTCTTTGCGTGCAGGCTAAGGTCAGGCAGCCTTGCGCTTACTCGTGGCAGCAGGCTTGGCGATGACCGGCTTGACGGCATTCTTGAGGGCCACCACATTGGCTTCGGCGATGCCATTGATCTGGTCGCTGACCAGGGACACGCTTTCGAGAGCAGTGATTTGCGCAGCCAGACCATTGCGAATGGCTTCAAATACCGGACCAAAGCCTTCGGGCGCCTGCTCGGCCAGACGGTCGATGCCGGCCTGGACCTGCTGGGTGGCTTCGGCGGAAGCCTCCTTGATGGCGTCGAGCACCACGCTGCGGCTCTCGGCAAGAAGGTCGTATTGCTTGCGAACGGTATCCGCCACCCGCTCAAGGCCCGGCTGCCAATAGGTGGTCTGCCAGTTGCCGAGCTCGGCAGGATCCTTGATCTCGATGAGGGCCTGGGCCGCTGTGAGCGCCTCGCGGGTCGCCTCTGCACCCGCTTCGAGCTGCAGACGGGTGATCTTCTCAACCTGAGTGGTCAGATTCCCGAAAAGGGAAAGACCGCTTTCCAGGGCTGCTTCCTGATACGGGCCCCACTGAAACAAATTCTTTTCCGCCATCTGATTCACTCCTCGATTCATTCAGTCACAGGCATCACATAGTTGAAGGTGTCTCCTCTCCCCTTCCCTTGTGCTTTTGTTTGACGCCCCCAGCGGGCGTTGCGGAGAGCTTCTGGTTTGCCGCAACGCCATGGAACGAATGATGCCAAGAATGCTGCATGGCACAAATCCGGCGTTTCCCCTCCCCTTCCCCGGGAAAACCCGGATACAGAAAGGGTCTTCAGTCGGACTGATCCCCGGCCAGGACGACCATGCGCACAAGCTCGGCGAGGGAGTCGACACGCAGTTTCTCCATGACCCGGGAGCGGTGCTGCTCGACGGTTTTCATGCTGATGCCAAGATCATCGGCGATCTGCTTGTTGAGGCGTCCGGCGACCATCCCTTCCATGACATCGCGCTCCCGGGCGGTCAGGCAGTCAAGACGGCCCTGAACGTCCGCCAGCCAGACCTTTTCGTTGCGCCGCCGGGCCGCCACCTGAACGGCCTCCTGGACGCGATCAAGGAGGTGCTGCTCATTGAAGGGCTTCTGCAGGAAATCAAAGGCGCCATCCCGCATGGCCCGGGCCACCATGGGCACATCCCCGTGGGCGGAAACGAATATGATGGGGATGGCATTGCCCAGACGCATCAGGCGCTCCTGCAGCCCCACCCCGCTGAGACCCGGCATGCGCACGTCCAGGACCAGACAATGGGCTTGCTCAAGTGCCTGGGGATCCGCAAGCATGTCAACGGCACTGGGAAAGTTGCGCACCGGGAGCCCGAGCGTCTCTACGAGCAAGCTGATGGATAAGCGGACTGCATCATCATCATCCACAACGCAAACCAGCGGGGTGTCCATGTCTGCCTCCTGTTGTTTTTGTTCACTCGTGCCGCACAACCTGACTTCTTGCCCGGCCACGGGGTGCGCTCACACCGCAACGACCGGCAGGCAGAAGCTGAAGGTGGTACCCGACGATGTGCTGGATTCGACCCACATTCGCCCGCCATGGTTCTCGACGATGGTGCGGCAGATGGCGAGGCCGAGACCGACGCCATCGGGCTTGGTGGTGACAAACGGCGCAAAGGGGTCGGCGCGGACGACGTCGGCAAGCCCACCGCCCCGGTCAATCACGCACACACCTACGGTGCCGTCGTCGAGCGGCCGGGTGCGGATCGTCAGCACGCGTTCACCGGTACTCTCACCCATCGCCTCAATGCCGTTCTTCACCAGATTGCCGATGACCTGTTCGAGCTGGACCTGGTCGGCCAAGACGGGGTGCAGGGGCTCTGCCAATTCGAGGACGAACTGGACCGAGTGGGCACGGGCGTCAAATTCGGCAAAGCGCACCATGTCCCGAACAACCTCGTTCACGGCCACGGGGGCCGTCACCAGCCCCCCCTTGCGGACGAAGCCGCGCACCCGGTGGACGATCTCGCCAGCCCGCAGGGCTTGTTCGGCAATCATTTTGAGGGGGCCGCGGATGGCCTCGCCACCACTTTCGGGCTCTTCCAGGCGACGCAGGGCCACGGCGCTGAAATTGCGCAGGGCGGTGAGTGGCTGGTTGAGTTCGTGGGCCAGGGCCGATGCCATTTCCCCCACGTGGATCAGTCGCGCCGCATGGGCCAGCTCGCGCTGCTGCTGCTCTTCCCGTTCAACGCTGAGGTGCCGGTCGTGCACATCGCGCACGGTTCCGATCATGCGAGTGCTGCGTCCGTTGGCATCCCGCTCCATGATCTTGCCGCGCAGGGCAATCCAGCGATAGGAGCCGTCCTCCATGCGCAGCCGGAACTCGGTTTCGGTGATGGGGCGGGCGCCAGAAAGGTGGGCAGAAAACGCCGCGATCGCCCCTCGCAGATCGTCCGGATGGAGACGCGACGGCCAGATGTCGTTGCCGCTCAGGGGGCGGTCCTCGGGGTAACCGATGATCGTGGCAAACGACGCACTGACGTTGATTTCACCAGTTTCCACCGCCCAGTCCCACAGGGCATCTCCATGCCCCTCCAGGGCAAACTGCCAGAGCCTTTCCGAGGCCCGCAGGGTTTCCATCAGGGAACGGGTTTCACTGATGTCCCGGTGCGTGCCGAGGATGCGCATCGGCGTGCCGTCCACATCCCGGGCCATGGCCTTGCCCCGGGCGGCGATCCAACGGTACTGCCCGGTCTTGCAGCGCAACCGGAACTCCGCCTCGTAGATCGGCACCACACCATGGAGGTAGTCCTCCATCTGCCCGAGCACCCGGCTACGGTCGTCCGGATGGATGAGTTCGTGCCACGCCAGACGACGTGACTCGGCCGGTGTGTAACCGAGCATCTCACCCCAACGGGGCGAACGATAGAAGCTGCCGTCACGCACGTTCCAGTCCCACACGCCGTCCCCCGCCCCCTCAAGGGCAAACCGCCAACGCTCCTCGGCCTCTTCCAGACGGGCCACGGTCTCCCGGGCTTCCGTCACGTCGCGCACGATGAGAATCGCCAGACTCACACCTCGTTGATTGACGTAGGACACCGTGGTCTCTGCGGCAAAGCGGGTGCCGTCCTTGCGCACGTGGTCACCCGCCGGCAGGAAGGTGGGGCGCGTGACGAAGAGCCTGAGCAGGGCGAGGTCGTTGGTGATGAGGCTGGCGGCACGCTGGCCGAGAATCTCATCGCGGGTAAAGCGGTAGAGATCGGCTGCGGCCGGGTTGGCATCCACGATGCTGCCCTGGGTGTTGAGCAGCAGGATAGGGAAGGGGGCGCCGTCGAAAACCGTGCGGTAGCGCAGGTCACTCTCGAGCTGCACAGCGGCACTGCGGGTCCGCTCGGAAGCATCGCGCACGGTCAATACGGCGACCTCGCGGCCATTCCGGGTGCAATAGCGGATGCGGATCTCGACGGCTATGTGGCTTCCGTCGGCCCGGCGGTGGAAGCGCAGGGGGACGTAGTCCCGGTGCAGACGCAGGAAGTCGCCGGCGATCGCCGACCCCGCCACCAGATCAGCCACCGGGCGGCCCTCCAGATCGCGCACGGAATAGCCATAGAGTTGCGCCGCACCAGGATTGGTGCGCAGGATGCGGAAGGTGCCGCAATCAACCATGAGCATGGCTTCGGCGGCTGCGTCGAAGATGTTCTCCACTTCTTCCCGCGCTTCGTGGGCAACCATGAGCGCCCTGCTCAAGGCCAGATCAGCACGCATCGACACCGACTCATCGGTCCATACGGAGAGCCATTCGCCACGCGCCGCGTCGAAGCGCCCACGTACCCGGAAGTAGCGCCCGTTTTCCCCTCCCTGGGTCAGGGTCAGATCAAACTGACCTTCCGCCCTGAGCAGCGCATCACGCAGCAGGCTCACGGCGGCGACATCGAGGCAAGCGAGCCAGCCTGCGCCTTCGCGGGTGGCGGGCTCGAGGAGCTGGATCCACTCCCGATTGGCACCGCTCAGACCCGCATCGGCCGTCAAAAAGGCGGCCGGAACGGGCAAGCCCGCAAGCGCGTCCGCCGGGCTCGCACCCCGGGCTTCGGTGGGCGGAGGAAAGATCAAGGGCGCCGGCAAGACCGTTTCGCGCTTCATGCAGGCCCTCCGCAAGGATCCATCGTCAGGCGGGGATGATCAGGACAAACGAGGAATGCCCGTGGGCATGACAGACGCGCACGGATACCGGCCGACCCGCCAGCAGGCCAGCGGTCGGCACCGGAGAGCCTTCACCCCCGCATCCCTCAGTACCGCCCAGGCCAAGCCGCTCCAACACGGACACCATGGGCGCACCGGCCGGAAGGCCATCCAGATGCTCACGCCCCAGGTCCCCCACGCTGCGCACCAGCGCCCCCACCGCATCGAACTCGAGCAGGAGGGCGACAGGGAGGGCGGCCAGGGCCTCACGCAGGAAAGCTTCGCGCTCGATAAGCACGGCCTCCCTGCGCTTGCGGTCGGTGATGTCGGTGCTCTTGGTGCACAGGCCGGCCACCACGCCGTCATGGGACAGGAGTCCGAAGCGCAGCACGAGGAAGGTGTGCTCACCATCCGGCAGCGTCATCGTCTCCTCGCTCTCGACACTCCGGCCGCTGGCCAGCACGGCGAGATCGCGTTCGCGGATCTGGCGGGCCATGTCGTCGGGCAGGAGCTGAAAATCGGTGCGGCCGATCAGATCCTCCGCCGTCGTGCGGAAATACTCCTTGAAGCGGGAATTGACGTATTCGTAGCGCCCGAGCGTGTCCTTGACGGAGATGAGCGCAAAGGCATTCTCCATGATGGCGGTCAGGCGCTGCTCGCTGTTACGCAACTGGCACTGGGTCTCCAGGAGATGGGTCTCGTCGATCAGGGTGATGACGGCCCCTCCCCTTTCCGTGCTGCGGGCGACCGCCCGCGGCGAAACCCGCAGCAGATAATGGCGCAGGGCATCGCTGACCTGACGCTCCAGCGGACGACCATCACGCACCACCTGCTCGATCAGGTCGGTGTGGGCGTCGAGCTTCTGCTGGGCGAGGATGATCCGCACATGCTCACCCGTCGCACTGTCATTGAGGCCAAAGTAGCGCGCCGCCACCTCATTGAAGCGCAGAACGCGCATCTGCTCACTGACCACCAGCAAGCAGAAGCCAAAGCTGTTCTGCACGTTCTCGAGATCCGCATTGGCATCAGCCAGCTCGGCCGACTTGATCTGGAGTTCTTCGTTGACGGTGGTGAGTTCTTCGTTGGTGGACTGGAGCTCTTCGTTGGCGGCCTGGAGTTCCTCGTTGGCGGCCTGCAACTCTTCGTTGGAGGCCTGCAGTTCCTCGTTGAGCGCCTGGGTTTCCTCGTTGGAGGTTTCCAGCTCCTCGACCACGGTCTGGAGATGCTCGCGGGTAGCGATGAGCTCCTCTTCGAGATCCCGCGAGGCCAGATTGAGTTCGCCCGACGGCAGATCATTGCCGGAAGGCTGCTCGACCACCGTCTCGAAGGAAACGATGGCCGCATCCCCGTCGGTCTCGACACTGACCGGCCACAGATGCATGCGTAGCTGCTGGGGTGCCACCCCGGGCACATCAAGGAGACGCGGGCGGCCGCTGATCGCGCCCCCCTTCTGGCGCACCTGGTGCAACAGGGTCTGCAACTCGGTGCGGAATTCCTTGCGGATGAGCCCGAGGAGGTTGAAATCCGGACGCCCCGACGGAATGCCCAGGACCCGATTCACCTCGCCGAACACATGCAGGATCTCGAAACTCTGATTCACCAGCAGACTGGGTGGGGCGTAGGCCTCGGCCAGGGTATGCAGCAGTACATCGGCCGGGTTGCGTCGCTCACGCTCCGGCGGACGGCTGCGCAGGGGCTGGCGCATGGGGCCGAGGGGCGCCCGGGCGGCCAGACCACTGCGGCGGAAGATCTTCCCGTCCCGATGCACGGTGTCGAACAGATCCTCGTGCTGGAAGACGCTCTCCGACTTGCCCAGGAACAGCAGTCCGGCCGGAGCCAGCGCATAGTGGAAGGTGCCGAGAACACGCTCCTGCAGCGGATTCTGGAAGTAGATCAGGACGTTCCGGCAACTCACCAGATCCAGACGCACGAAGGGCGGGTCCTGCACCAGATCCTGGCGGGCGAAGACCACCAGTTCACGCAGGGGCTTCACCACTTCATAGGCGTCGCCGGCAGTGATGAAGTACTTCTGGACGATGGCGGCGTCCACTTCACCGAGGCTGGCGGCCGAATACACACCGCGCCGGGCGATGGCCATCGCGCTCATGTCGATGTCGGTGGCGAATATCTGGACCGTATACTCGGAGAGCGCCGCGCCCAGATACTCGGAGATCAGGATGGCGATGGCGTAGGCCTCTTCGCCGGTGGCGCAGCCAGGTACCCAGACCCGGATCTCGTCACCCGGCCGCTTGACCGCCAGTCGCTCGCACATGGCGGCAGCCAGCGCGTCAAACGCATCCCTGTCGCGAAAGAAGGAGGTCACCGAAATCAGGATTTCCTTGCTCAGCTGGCCCAACTCCTCGGGGTTGCGCTCGGTGAGGTCGATGTAGTCCTGCAGGGATTCCACCCGGTTGGTGGCCATCCGCCGGAGGATGCGCCGCCATACGGTGTTCTCCTTGTAACCCGAGAAATCGATGCGGGTGTAGCGCTGAACCCGGGTCAGAAGGGACTGGATGGTACCCGGTGCGTCGCGCAGCTTTTCGGGTGGGTCCACCAAGCCCTGGGTACGCACGATGAGGGCGATTTCCCGGGCGATGGCATCGGGGGTGAGTACCCAATCGACGCAGTCCGTCTCGATGGCCGACTGGGGCATGCCGGCGTATTTGGCCGATGCCGGATCCTGGGCAAACACCAGGCCACCGCCAGCCTTGATTGCCCGGACCCCGCCCGCTCCGTCCGAGCCGGTGCCCGACAGGATCACGCCAATCACTTCCTCGCCACGCTCGGCGGCGACGGAATAGAAAAAACTATTGACGGAGGGCTTGGGAAGGACGTTGGGGATGGGCTCGATCAGCTCAAAACGCCCATCCCGATACAGCAGATTGCGGTTGGGCGGTGTGATGTAAACCGTATCGGGACGGGGCGATTCGTGCTGCTCGACCTCCTTGACCTCCATCGCGGTCTCGCGGCCGATCAGTTGAACCAGCATGCTCCGATAGGTGGGTGACAGATGCTGGACGACCACATAGGTGGCACCGAGATCGGTGGGCAGGCTGGAGAACAGCCCCGAAAGGGCCTCCAGACCGCCGGCCGAGGCCCCGACACCGACGATGTAGCTACGGGTGAGGAGGCCCGGGCTCTCGCCTTCCAGGCACCCCTCACCGACCTCATTTTCTGCAGGGCCCCCGTCCAGGCCACCGCGTTCCGCCGAGAATTCCGCCATTGCTGCCTCCGCCACCGGACAATCGGGCGCCATCGCCCCGAAATAAAGACTTGCCTGCTCAAAAATGCAAGCGCAGGTGCAGCATCAGCGCAGGCCACCGCCCGGCATCAGGCCTTTCATGGCCCGCATCATCTTCTGCATTCCCCCCTTGGAGAACTGCTTCATCATCTTCTGGGTCTGCTCAAACTGCCCTAGAAGGCGATTGACCTCCTGCACCGTCACCCCGGCACCTGCGGCGATGCGCCGCTTGCGCGAGGCCTTGAGGATCTCGGGCTTGGCCCGTTCGGCAGGGGTCATGGAGTTGATGATGCCTTCGATACGTTTGACCGCCTTCTCCTCGACCCCGCCCTGGAGCTGGCCCGCCGCCTGGGCGAACTGGGCGGGCAGCTTGTCCATCAGGCTGGACAGGCCGCCCATCTTCTTCATCTGACCGAGCTGGTCCTTGAAGTCGTTGAGGTCAAAGCCCTTGCCGCTCTTGAGTTTCTGGGCAAACTCCTTGGCCTTCTCTTCATCCACGCCACGCCGGGCGTCCTCGACCAGCGAGAGGATGTCACCCATGCCGAGGATGCGGCTGGCCATCCGCTCCGGGTGGAACTCCTCAAGGCCGCCAAGCTTTTCGCCGACACCGGCAAACTTGAGAGGCTTGCCCGTCACATGACGCACCGACAGTGCAGCACCGCCGCGGGCATCGCCATCGAGTTTGGTCAGGACCACGCCGGTGAGGGGCAGGGCTTCGTTGAAGGCCCGGGCGGTATTGACGGCATCCTGGCCGAGCATCGCATCGACGACAAACAGGGTTTCGATCGGATTGACCGCCGCATGGAGAGCCTGGATCTCCTCCATCATGGCCTGGTCGATGGCGAGCCGGCCAGCGGTGTCCACCAGCAATACGTCCATGTAATGGCGACGGGCATAGTCAACCGCGGCGCGGGCGATATCCACCGGCTTCTGGTCCGGCGTGGACGGGAAAAACTCGATACCCGCCTGTTGGGAGACAGTCTGCAACTGGGCAATGGCCGCCGGGCGATAGACGTCGGTGGAGACGGCCAGCACCTTCTTCTTCATGCGCTCGGTGAGCATCTTGCCGAGCTTGCCGGTGGTGGTGGTCTTGCCGGCACCCTGCAGACCCGCCATCAGAATGATGGCCGGCGGTTGCGTGGCCAGATTGAGCCCGCTGTGGGCGCCGCCCATCAACTGCGTCAGCTCCTGATGGACGACACCCACCAGGGCCTGGCCGGGGGTCAGGGAACTGAGCACCTCGGTGCCGACCGCCTTCTCCTTGACGCGGGCGATGAGATCCTTGACCACCGGCAGGGCCACGTCGGCCTCAAGCAGTGCCATGCGCACTTCACGCAGGGCGTCCTGAATGTTGTCTTCGGTAAGCCTTGCCTGGCCGCGGAGAGTCTTGACGACTTTCGCCAGGCGGGTTGTGAGGTTATCCAGCATGATGGTTCGTGACCGAGGCCTTGGAGTAAACTTGAGGAATGGCCGCGATTCTACTTCATCTCCTCCCCGCCTCCCTGTATGCCATTCTCGGCGTGCACTTCTGGCATAGCCGCTGGCTGGCGCCCACCCGGGCGCCTCGTCAGGGCCTGCTGCCCTGGGAGCGCGGTGTGATGCTGGCCGCCCTACTGGCCCACGGTTTCGCCCTGCACGGGGTCTTCTTTTCGACCGACGGCATTCACTTCGGTTTCAGCATGGCACTTTCACTGATGCTGTGGCTGGCCATGCTGTTCTACTGGATCGAAAGCCTGTACGCCCGGCTGGAGGGTCTGCAGACCCTGGCCATGCCTGCCGCGGCCGTCTGCGCGCTGCTGCCGGCCTTCTTTCCCGACCAGCACCTGCTGACCAACGCCAACTCGCCCCTGTTCCGCGCGCACTTCGTGGTGGCCATGCTGGCCTACAGCCTGTTTACGCTTGCGGCCCTGCACGCCACGCTGATGGCCGTTGCCGAGAAGCGCCTGCACGGCGCCCACCTGACCCGGGCCTTTGCGTCGCTGCCGCCGCTCCTGACCATGGAGGCCCTGTTGTTCCGGCTGATCGGCATCGCCTTCGTGCTGCTCACACTCACCGTGGGCTCCGGCATCGTGTTCTCGGAGGCCCTGTTCGGCAAGGCCTTCCGCCTGGACCACAAGACGGTTTTTGCCATCATTTCGTGGTGCATCTTCGCGAGTCTGCTGGTGGGGCGCCACGCCTGGGGCTGGCGGGGCAAAAAGGCCTTGTACTGGACCCTTTCGGGCTTTGTCGCCCTGATGCTGGCCTATGTGGGCAGCCGCTTCGTCGCGGAAGTCCTGCTCGCCCGCCCGGCTTGACAAGCGCTGACCCGGCCTGAATACTGGGCCGAAGTCACCTGCGCCAAGCCACTTGAACAGCATCCCCCTCTCCATGCAGCTGGCCATCCTGGTCACGCTGCTTGCCCTCTCGGGCTTCTTCTCCATGGCAGAGACGGCCATGATGGCTGCGAACCGGTATCGGCTTCGCTCCGCGGCCAATCTGGGGTCCCGGGGCGCCCGTCTGGCACTGGAACTCCTCGGCAAGACGGACAAGCTCCTCGGCATCATCCTGCTGTGCAACAATCTGGTGAATGCGGCGGCGGCCACCCTGGTCAGTGTCATCACCATGCAGCTCTTCGGCAGCGAGGAGTGGGTTCTCGGGGTGAGCACCCTGGTGGTGACCTTCCTGATCCTGGTGTTTTCGGAGATCACCCCCAAGGTGGTGGGTGCAAATCACGCAAACCGCCTTGCCTGCATTGTCAGCTATCCCCTGTCGGCCCTGCTCAAGGGCCTTTATTTCATTGTCTGGTTCGTCAACCTCTTCGTCGCCGGCCTCCTCCGGGTATTGCGCCTGCGCAACAACAACGGTCAGGATGCGCACAGCCTGTCCACCGAAGAGCTGCGTACCATGGTGCTGGAATCCGGCACCTTCATCCCGCCCAAGCATCGCAGCATTCTGCTCAACCTCTTCGAACTCGAGGACATCACCGTCGAAGACGTGATGACGCCACGCAACCAGATCGAGGCCGTCAATATTGCCGACCCGATCACCGTCATCCAGGGCCATCTGGCCACTTGCTACCATACCCGCCTGCCGGTATTCGACGGTGAGATGAACGCGGTGATCGGCCTGCTCCACGTGCGCCGGATCCTCGGTCAGACCCTGGATCGCAGCCTTGAGGCCGTTGATATCCGGGACATGCTGACCAAGCCCTACTTCATTCCGGCCAGCACGCCAATCTACGCCCAGCTCCATTTCTTCCAGGAGAACCGGGAACGTCTCGGTCTGGTGGTGGACGAGTACGGCGAACTCCTCGGCCTCGTGACCCTCGAGGACATCATCGAAGAGCTGATCGGAAAATTCACCACCAGCGCACCGGACTCCACCGACAAACTGTGCTGGGATGCGAATGGCAGCGTCATCGCCGATGGAAGCCAGCATCTGCGCGCCCTCAACCGCAAACTCGGCCTGGATCTGCCGGTTGACGGCCCCAAGACCCTCAATGGACTGGTACTCGAGCACCTGCAGGACATCCCGGAGTCGGGGGTCTCGGTGAAGATCGCCGGAGTACCCATTGAGGTGGTTCAGGCCGAGGACCGACGCATCAAGACCGTGCGCATCTTCCGCCCGACAAAAGAACGATAGCCCATGGCGAACATCGCTGCTTTACAAGCCCTTCGCCTGACGGCATGATCCCCACGCATTTCAGGTCGATCCCTTCCAAAGACATTCCGGCATGGCCTCATCCCCGCAAGCCGCCCTGAGCGGCCTCGCCCGCGCTTTCGTCCAGCACGGCCGGCTTCTTGAGGCCGAGGCCCTTGCCTGCTCGTCCCAGTCGGCCAACCCCAATGACTTCCTCGTCGAAGTCATCAATCGGGGGCTGATGAAGGCTGCCGACATCGCCCTGTTTGCGGCAGAAACCTTCGGCTCCCCCACGCTGGATCTGGCCGCCTTCGATACAAGCCATCTGCCCGCTGACGCCATTGATCGCAAGCTGATGATCAAGCATCAGGTGGTTGCACTGGGACGACGGGGCAACCGGCTGACCCTGGCCCTGTCCGACCCGTCCAATCTGCGCATTCTCGACGAGATCCGTTTCCAGACAGGCTTGGCTGTTGATCCCGTCGTGGTCGAGGTGCCGAAACTCAGGGCCCTGGTCGAACAGCTATCCGAGTCTGCCGCAACGGCCCTCAAGGACCTGACCGGCGAAGAGTTCGATATGGATCTCCTCGGTCAGGAGGGGAACGGGGAGACAACCCGGATTTCCGACGACGGCGCGTCGGAGGTGGACGATGCCCCGGTCGTGCGCTTCATCCAGAAGCTTCTGATCGACGCCATCAACGAAGGGGCGTCGGATATCCATTTCGAGCCCTACGAAAAGTACTACCGCATCCGCTTCCGCACCGACGGGATTCTCCGGGAGATTGCCCAGCCTCCGCTGGTGCTCAAGGAGAAGATCGCGGCACGCATCAAGGTCATCTCACGCCTCGACATCTCCGAGAAGCGCGTCCCTCAGGATGGCCGGATGAAGCTGGTGCTGTCAAAAAACAAGGCCATCGACTTCCGCGTCTCCACGCTGCCGACCCTTTATGGCGAGAAGATCGTGATGCGGATTCTCGATCCCTCCTCAGCAATGCTCGGCGTTGACGCCCTCGGTTACGAACCCGACCAACGAGCGGCCCTGATGGATGCGGTGCAGCGCCCCTACGGGATGATCCTGGTCACAGGCCCTACCGGCAGCGGGAAGACGGTATCCCTCTACACTTGCCTGAACATCCTGAACCAGCCCGGCGTTAACATCAGCACGGCCGAAGATCCGGCGGAAATCAACCTTCCGGGCATCAACCAGGTGAACGTCAACGAAAAGGCCGGGCTTACTTTCGCCTTTGCCTTGCGCGCCTTTCTCCGCCAGGATCCGGACGTCATCATGGTTGGCGAAATCCGTGACCTGGAAACCGCCGAAATTTCGGTCAAGGCCGCGCAGACCGGCCATCTGGTGCTATCCACACTTCATACCAACGACGCCCCATCCACCCTTGAGCGCCTAAAGAACATGGGCGTGGCGCCGTTTAACATCGCATCGTCGGTCATCATGATCACTGCTCAGCGCCTGGCGCGCCGTCTGTGCTCATGCAAAAAGCCGGTGGACATTCCCATTGAGGCCCTGATCTCGGCGGGATTCAACGAGAGTGATCTGGACGGTAGCTGGCAGCCCTACGGCCCGGTGGGCTGCGAACGCTGCAAGGGCTCGGGATACAAGGGGCGGCTGGGCATTTACCAGGTGATGCCGATCTCCGAAGAGATCGCACGTATAATCATGACGAACGGCAACTCGATGGACATCGCTGCACAGGCTCAGCTCGAAGGCGTCCGGGATCTTCGCCAGTCCGGTCTGCTCAAGGTGAAACAGGGTGTCACCTCCCTGACCGAAGTGCTCGCCTGTACAAACGAGTGATGGCTTCACGCGGAATCAATTGATGGCCACAGCAACCAACAAGAAAGCTCCATCCCGCAGCGCCAACATCGCACGGGAGCACCTTTTCGTCTGGGAAGGCAAGGACAAGACCGGCAAGATCATCCGTGGTGAAATGCGCGCAGCGACGGAAACCGTCGTACAGACCGTACTGCGCCGGCAGGGCATCCTGACCCACAAGATCCGCAAGCAGACCTTCTCCAGCGGACGCAAGATCACCGACAAGGACATTGCACTGTTCACCCGCCAGCTATCCACCATGATGCGTGCCGGTGTCCCCCTGCTGCAGTCCTTCGACATCGCCATCAAGGGCTGTGGCAACCCGTCCCTCGCCCGCCTTCTCAATGACGTGCGGGCCAATGTGGAAACCGGCAGCAGCCTGTCCCAGGCCTTTCGGCGCCATCCGGTCCACTTCGACGCCCTGTTCTGCAACCTCGTCGCAGCGGGTGAGCAGGCCGGTATTCTCGATTCCCTGCTCGACCGCCTGGCCACGTACAAGGAAAAAATTCTCGCCATCAAGGGCAAGATCAAGTCGGCCATGTTCTACCCCATCGCCGTGGTCGTCGTGGCCGCCATGGTGGTATCGGTGATGATGCTGTTCGTGGTGCCGGAGTTCAAGAAGGTGTTCTCGAGCTTCGGTGCCGAACTGCCCGCCCCCACGCTTTTCGTCATCGCCATCTCGGACTTCTTCGTCGCCTACTGGTACCTCGCCTTCGGGATCATTGCCGGCGCCGTGATCGGGATCTCCTATTCCTACAAACGTTCGGAGGCCATGCAGGCCGCCGTCGACCGGGCGATCCTGCAATTCCCGGTGATCGGCGAGGTCATCCGCAAGGCCACCATCGCCCGCTGGACACGCACGCTGTCAACCATGTTTGCAGCCGGCGTTCCGCTGGTCGAAGCCCTGGACTCGGTGGGAGGTGCCGCTGGCAACGTTGTCTACAAGAACGCCACACGGCAGATCCAGTCCGACGTGAGCACCGGCACCAGCCTGACGGTTGCCATGCAGAATGCCCTGGTATTCCCGACCATGGTCGTGCAGATGGTGTCCATCGGCGAAGAGTCCGGTCAGCTCGACTCCATGCTCAGCAAGGTGGCCGACTTCTTCGAACAGGAAGTGGATGATGCCGTTGCCGGCCTGAGTCAGTTGCTGGAACCCATCATCATGGTCTTCCTGGGCGTGGTGATTGGCGGACTGGTGGTCGCCATGTACCTCCCCATCTTCAAGCTCGGCGCCGTCGTCGGCTGAAACACCTGCTGCCCGATGGAAGCATTCAAGGATCCTCTCGTCTTCACGGCCGCCTGCACCCTGGTCGGCCTGTTCGTAGGCAGTTTTCTCAACGTGGTCATCCACCGCCTGCCGCTCATGATGGAACGCGAGTGGCAGGCCGAGGCCGCCGCCCTGCGGGGTGAGGAAGCTCAAACCGAAGCCCCACGCTTCAATCTGGCCACCCCGGGCTCCCGCTGCCCCCACTGCGGCCACCCCATCGGCGTCCTCGAAAACCTGCCGATCCTCAGCTATCTGCTGCAGCGGGGCCGCTGCCGCCACTGCAATGGTCCGATCAGTGTCCGCTACCCGCTGATCGAGACAGCCTGCGCGCTGCTCTCCGGCTTCACGGCCTGGCATTTCGGTTTCGGCATGGCGGGCATCGCGGCCCTGGTCTTCCTGTGGGCCCTCCTTGCCCTGTGCTTCATCGACCTGGACACTCAGCTTCTGCCCGACAGCATCACCTTGCCCCTCGTGTGGGGCGGACTTCTCCTCAACCTCTCGGGCACCTTCACCGACATCTCCAGCGCCGTGGTCGGAGCGGCTGCAGGCTATCTCACCTTGTGGTCGGTGTATTGGCTGTTCAAACTCACCACCGGCAAGGAAGGCATGGGCTACGGCGACTTCAAGCTGCTGGCCGCCATCGGCGCCTGGCTGGGCTGGCAGATCCTGCCCCTGACCATCCTGCTGTCCTCCGTGGTCGGCGCCGTCGTCGGCATCGCCCTCATCCTGTTCCGTCGCCAGGGGCGGGAAACGCCCATCCCTTTCGGCCCCTATCTGGCCGCCGCCGGACTGCTCTCCCTCTACTGGGGCCCCTCCCTGACCCGGGCCTATCTGGGCATCCTCTGAGCGGAACCGCTTGAAATCCCGGCCCCCGCCCCCAACTGGGCTGGAAGGGGTCTGTTTCGCCCGATGTTGCGATGCGCTAAACTTCGTCCCATTGACTTTCCGGAGCTCGTCATGCCCATCTACGAGTATCGCTGCGCCGCCTGCGGCCATCAAAAAGACCATCTTCAGAAAATGAGCGACCCCGCGCTCACCACCTGCCCCGCATGCGGCGCGGAAAGCTACGCCAAGCAGATCTCTGCCGCCGGCTTCCAGCTCAAGGGCAGCGGCTGGTATGCCACCGACTTCAAGGGCGGCAGCTCCGCCAGCCCAAGCTCGGAACCGGCCAAGGCCGAAGCACCGGCGGCCACTCCCTGCGGCGGCAGTTGCGCGTGCCACTGAGGACGACGCGCGCGTAAACTGCTGAATGAAAAAATACTTCGTTACCGGACTGCTGATCTGGATTCCGCTGGTCATCACCTTCGTGGTGCTGGCCTGGATCGTCAACACCCTTGACCAGATCCTTCTCCTCGTTCCGGCCACAGTCCGGCCGGAGGCCTTTTTCGGCTTCCACGTTCCCGGGATCGGCGTCGTCATCTCCCTGCTGCTCATCCTCATCACCGGCCTCGCCGCAGCCAACTTCGTCGGCCAGCGCATGGTCGGCTTCTGGGAAAGCCTGCTGTCGCGCATCCCGGTGGTCAAGTCGATCTACTACAGCGTCAAGCAGGTGTCGGACACGCTGCTATCGAGCAACGGCCAGGCGTTTCGCAAGGCCCTGCTGATCCAGTACCCTCGTGAGGGCATGTGGACCATCGGCTTTCAGACCGGCGCGCCCGGCGGTGATGCAGCCCATCATCTGGGCAATGAGTTCGTCAGTGTCTATGTCCCGACCACGCCGAACCCCACCTCCGGCTTCTTCCTGATGCTGCCGCGCAAGGACGCCATCGAACTGGACATGAGTGTCGACGAGGCCCTCAAGTACATCATCTCCATGGGTGTCGTGGCACCGCCTCCCCACCGGACAGCCGCCCCCAGGCCCGCAGCGGCCCTTCTGAATCAATAGACGCGCGTGCTTCACGCCGCGCTCCGTTTCTTCCAGGAATAAAGACTCCACCATGCGAACTCAATACTGCGGCCTTGTTTCCGCCGCCTACCTCGATCAGATCGTCACCCTGTGCGGCTGGGTCCACCGTCGGCGCGACCATGGCGGGGTCATCTTCATCGACCTGCGTGACCGGGAAGGCCTGGTGCAGGTGGTCTGCGATCCCGACCGCGCCGACATGTTCCATGTGGCCGAAACCATCCGCGGCGAGTTCGTTCTGAAGGTGACCGGCAAGGTGCGCCGCCGGCCGGCCGGCACCGAGAACGCCAACCTGGTTTCCGGCGAGATCGAAGTCCTGTGCCACGATATCGAGGTGCTCAACACCTCCGCGACGCCCCCGTTCCAGCTCGACGAGGAAAACCTCTCCGAGACCACCCGCCTGACCCACCGGGTCATCGATCTGCGCCGCCCGCAGATGCAGAAGAACATGATCCTGCGTTACCGCACGGCCATGGCCTTCCGCCGCTTCCTCGACGCCCAGGGCTTCATCGACATTGAAACCCCGATGCTCACCAAGAGCACCCCCGAGGGCGCGCGTGATTACCTGGTACCGTCCCGCGTGCATGACGGCCAGTTCTTCGCCCTGCCCCAGTCCCCGCAGCTCTTCAAGCAGATGCTGATGGTGGCCGGCTACGACCGCTACTACCAGATCGTCAAGTGCTTCCGCGACGAAGACTTGCGTGCCGACCGGCAGCCGGAATTCACCCAGGTTGATATCGAGACCTCCTTCCTGACCGAAGACCAGATCACGGCCCTGATGGAAGAGATGATCCGCAGCATCTTCAAGGAGGTCCTGTCCGTCGATCTGCCCAACCCCTTCCCGCGCATGACCTACGGCGAAGCCATGGACCGCTTCGGCTCCGACAAACCCGACCTGCGCGTCACCCTTGAGCTGACCGATGTCACCGACGCGGTCAAGGACGTGGCCTTCAAGGTCTTCAGCGGCCCCGCCACCACAGGTGGCCGCGTCGCAGCCATGCGCGTGCCGGGCGGCGCCACCCTGTCCCGCGGCGAGATCGACGAGTACACCAAGTTCGTGGGCATCTATGGTGCCCGTGGGCTGGCCTACATCAAGGTCAATGACGTCACCCAGGTGAACGAAACCGGCCTTCAGTCCCCCATCGTCAAGAACCTCAACGAGGCGGCCCTGCGTACCATCCTGGAGCGCACCGGCGCCCAGTCCGGCGACCTGATCTACTTCGGCGCCGACAAGACCAAGGTGGTCAATGATGCCCTGGGCGCCCTGCGCATCAAACTTGGCCACGAGAAGGGCTTCGTCAACGGCAAGGCCTGGGAACCCCTGTGGGTCGTGGACTTCCCGATGTTCGAGTACGACGACGAGGACAAGCGCTGGACGGCCTGCCACCACCCCTTCACCAGCCCCAAGGACGAGCACCTGGAGCTGCTCACCACCGACCCGGGCAAGTGCCTCGCCAAGGCCTACGATCTGGCCCTCAATGGCTGGGAGATCGGTGGCGGCTCGGTGCGTATCCACCGTGCCGAAGTGCAGGAGAAGGTCTTCACGGCCCTCAACATCGGCCCCGACGAACAAAAGGCCAAGTTCGGCTTCCTGCTCGATGCCCTGCGCTACGGGGCTCCGCCCCATGGTGGCCTGGCCTTCGGCCTGGACCGAATCGTCACCATGATGACCGGCGCCGAGTCGATCCGTGATGTGATCGCCTTCCCCAAGACCCAGCGCGCCCAGTGCCTGCTCACCGACGCCCCCTCGTCGGTGGACGAGAAGCAACTGCGCGAGCTGCACATCCGCCTGCGTCAGAAGGCTGCGGAAACACCCGCCGGGTGATTCGCCCCGCCAGGTGCGAGCAAGCGAGGCGAACGGCCGAGGCCGTTCGCCTTTTTCTTTTTCCCGACACCTCAAGATTGAAGCCGCCGCGCCGTTTGGACAGGAGTTCCTGTGCACTTTCCGCCCGCTATCCGTGACTGATCTCGGCACCGTCTCCGCCCTCATTGTCGAAGCCAATCCGTCCATGCGGACCCAGCTTCGCAACATGCTCAACACGAGCGGCATCAGCAAAGTCCAGTTTGCCGTGACCGCCGGCGTCGCAGTACGCAAACTGCGTGACAGCCGCTACGACCTGATCCTCTGCGAGTACCACATCGGCGATGGCCAGGACGGTCAGCATCTCCTCGAGGACTTGCGCAACAACAACATCATTCCCCTGTCCACCCTGTTCATCATCGTCACCGGCGAACGCCAGTACGAGCGCGTGGTGAGCGCGGCCGAACTGGCGCCCAACGACTACATCCTGAAACCCTTCGCCGCCGACACACTGCACGACCGCATCGTCCGGGCCCTGGACAAGCGTGACGCCTTCCTCCCGATCTATCGCCTGATCGAACTTGGCAACATCCCCGATGCCATCTCCATGTGCATCAAGGCGGAGGAATCCCATCCCCAGTGGTTGACGGACCTCATGCGCCTGCGCGCCGAGCTTCACATCGTGAGCGGCAACGCCAATGAAGCGCAGCGCCTGTACGAGAAGATCCTCGAAGGCCGCAGCATCCCCTGGGCGCGCCTTGGATTGGCCAAGGCCTTCTTCATGCAGAAGCGCTACGCCGAGGCGGAGGACACCCTGCAGTCGCTGGTCAATGAGAACGAACTCTTCGTGGACGCTTATGACTGGCTGTCGCGCACCCGGGAGGCCGCCGGTGAGCTCCAATCGGCGCGCAGCATCCTCGCCAACGCCGCAATCCTCTCGCCCCATCGCGTCGGGCGCCTGCGTCGTCTGGGCGAATTGTCCATCGAGATCGGAGAGCATGAGGAAGCCGAGAAGGCCTTGTCCGAAGTGGTACGCAAGGGCAAGTACTCCGATTTCCGGGATCCGGAAGATCATGTGCGCCTGCTCCAGGCGCAGCTTGGCCGCGGCGACACGGCCCAGGCGGAAGCCACCATCCGCGACCTGGAACGCTCCATGGCCGGCCTCGCCAAGACCCGCTCCTGCACCAATCTCTCGAGCGTCCTCCTGCACGTGAAGAAAGGTAATACGGAAAAGGCCGCCGAAGCGATCAAGACACTCTTCTCCGACCAGGACAATGCCCAGCCCCTGTCCCTGAAACTCAAGAGCGAACTCGCCCGCGCCTGCTTCGCCACCAACATGGACAGTCACGGTGCCGAGGTCGTCCTCGACATCATGCGCAACGCCCCCGATGCGCGCACCCTGGCCGGCACCCAGGCGCTCCTGAAAGAAGCCGGCAAGGCCGAGCTGGGTGAGCAACTGGCCAAACAGATGGACGCCGAGGTGAAAGACCTCGTCGCCGAGGGCGCCCGCAAGGCCCAGGGCGGTGACTACGAAGGCGCAGTGCAGTTCATGCTCAGCGCCGTGCGCAAGATGCCCGGCAACGTGCACGTGCTTTTCAATGCCACCCTGGCCTTGCTCAAGTACATCGAAAACTGTGGCTGGAACGAACGCTTCGCGACCCAGGCCCGCGACCTGATGGAGCGGGCCCGCCAGCTAGACCCGGGGAACTCCCGTCTTCCGGCCCTGACAGCTTTCTACTACAACCTGCTCAAGAAATACGGGATTCAGCCCTGAGAGCGGGCTGCTAAACTTGCGGGCATCGCCTTCGTCCGCTGCAGCCATGACCTTCCGCTTTCTCCGCCTTGCCCTCCTGCTCCTGCTCTGCTGCGGTGGCGCCCACGCCCGGGACTTCCTCGACTGGAGTCGCCAGGAGATTCCCCAGGTTGCCGCCAAGGCGCTCCCACCGGAGGCCCGTGACACCCTCGCCCTGATCCGACAGGGCGGCCCCTTTCCGCATCGCCGGGACGGCATCACCTTCCAGAACCGGGAAGGCCGACTCCCCGAAGCCCAACGGGGCTTCTACCGGGAGTACACGGTGACCACGCCGGGCTCCCGGGACCGCGGCGCACGGCGCATCGTCACCGGCGGCCGGCCACCCTCCGTGTTCTATTACTCCGACGACCACTACCGCAGTTTCCGCCGGATCCAGGACTGAAGATGAGCGTTCCCCCGTTCCACACCCTGCTGTCCCGTGCCGAAAGGGCCGGGCTCTATCACATGCCCTTTGCCGCCGATCTCGCGCTGGAAGAAGCCGCCGAAAGCCTCGAATATCCCCTCTACCGGGTGAATCTCGCCCAGGTCGCCGACAAGGAGGCCTTTCTGGATGCCGTTGGCAAGGCCCTGGATTTCCCCGACTGGTACGGGCACAACTGGGATGCCCTGGCCGACTGCCTGACGGATCTATCGTGGATGGCCGCAGACGGCTACGTGATCGTCCTCGAGCACAGTGACGCCTTTTCCCAGGCAGCCCCCGCCGACTTTGCCATGGCCCTGTCGGTCTTCCAGGATGCAGCCGACACGTGGCGTGAGGACGGCGTCCCGTTCTGGACGCTGGTGGGCACAAGCGGTGACGGCATCGACTGGCTGCAGGACATGGAATGAGCCTGGCGCCGAAGCAGCCAGTATCGGCGCTGGTGGTCATTCATACGGCGGATCTCCACGTCCTCGTGATGGAGCGGGTCGGCGGCAGCGGACTGTGGCAGTCCGTCACCGGCAGCCGGGAGGGCGACGAGCCGCTGGCCACCACGGCCCTGCGCGAAGTGGCGGAGGAAACCGGGCTCACCGCGGCCCCCGCCATGCTTCTTGACTGGAAACTCACCAACCGCTTCCCCATCCTGCCACGCTGGCGCGGCCGCTATGCTGCGGGCGTCACACACAACACCGAACACCTCTTCAGCCTGTGCCTGCCCGCCACCTTCACGCCGGTGCTGGCGCCGGAGGAGCACGCCGCCGCCTGCTGGCTTCCCTGGCAGGAGGCCGCAACGCGGGTCTTCTCGTGGACCAACCGGGACGCCATCCGCCTCATCGCCCGCCGCTTCAACGCGGTGGGGCAAGCGACGCAGCAATCTTCTTCTTGAGGCAGTCGGGGCAGTAGCATTGCCCCACTGGCGACTCCGGCACCGCCAGGACGGGCGGCAGGCTTGCGCACCAGCAAGCGGCCAGCCCGGCATCCATGCCACAGGTAAATGCCGCACCGCAGGCCGGACAGATGTTTGTTGCCCTTGTCACCCTCTGTTCTTCCATGATCGAGTCTCGCGTTTTGGTGCCGGAGTGTATTACGTCAACGCAAACAGCCTGAAACGTCTTCGCGCTTTTGGTTTGCATGCCCGGTCATTACAATCGCGCCTACACCTCAAACCCTTCTGCGCGACAGCCCACCATGAGCGACCCGATCAACACCGCCAATCTCTCCCCGGCCCAGAAGGCCGCCATCATCGCCGAGGCCCTGCCCTACATCCGGCGCTTCCAGGACAAGACCCTGGTCATCAAGTACGGCGGCAACGCCATGACCGACCCGCACCTGAAGGAGTGCTTCGCCCGTGATGTGGTGCTGCTCAAGCTGGTCGGCTTCAACCCTGTGGTCGTGCACGGTGGCGGTCCGCAGATCGAGACCATGCTGACCCGCGTCGGCAAGAAGGGAGAGTTCATCCAGGGCATGCGCGTCACCGATGCCGAGACCATGGAGCTGGTCGAGATGGTGCTGGGTGGCCAGGTGAACAAGGAGATCGTCAGCCTGATCAACCAGGCTGGCGGCAAGGCCGTGGGCCTCACCGGCAAGGACTCGGGCTTCATCCGTGCCAAGAAATTGAAGATGGAGAACAAGGATGTGCCGGGCGACCTGATCGATATCGGCCAGGTGGGCGACATCACCCAGATTGATCCGAGCCTGATCTCCTTCCTCGACAAGGGTGACTTCATCCCGGTCATCGCACCGATCGGCGTCGGCGAGCAAGGCGAGAGCTACAACATCAACGCCGATGTGGTTGCCGGCAAGCTGGCCGAGATCCTCAAGGCCGAAAAGCTGGTGCTGCTGACCAACACCCCGGGCGTGCTCGACAAGGCCGGCAAGCTCCTCACCGGCCTGACGCCGCGTCAGATCGACGATCTGGTGGCCGACGGCACCCTCTCCGGCGGCATGCTGCCCAAGATCGGATCGGCCCTGGATGCTGCCCGCAACGGCGTCAAGAGCGTGCACATCATCGACGGCCGCGTCGAGCACTGCCTGCTCCTCGAGATCCTCACCGACCACGGTGTCGGCACGATGATCAAGAGCAAGTAAGCGCCATACCCCATCAGTCATCCGAAACGGGGCGCCAAGGCGCCCCGTTTTCTTGATGACACCACCCGTTTTGCAAACATTCGACACGCATCCTGACAAGGGCTGACGTGTGTCGACTCCGTCACGACCGGCGCGTATGACTTGGGGCATCTTGACACGGAGTTACACCACCCCGGCGCCATGGCGCCCACTCCGAAATGACCACACGCCGCCTTGCAGCCCCCCTGACCCTCCTGATCAGCGCATTTATCGCCGGATGTGGCGGCGGCGGAGGGCAAGCCAGCAGCACTACTGCCACCCCCTCCCCGGAAAGTGCAACCCCGACCACCCCCGCACCGGCCCCCGCAAGCACGCCGCGAACGGCAGGCCTCTGGGAGGGGCAAACTCATACCGCCCGGGCAACGCACATCGTAATGCTTGATGACGGGCGCCTGTTCTTCCTTTACTCGACCATCGCCGACCCCACCCTCATGGGTGGCGCTATCGTCGGCCTGCTGACCAACAGCGGACTGAGCTACGTCTCCCAAGTTGCCTATGACTTCGACTGGGAGGGGATGGCGGCGCAGACCGGAACACTCACTGCCAGCATCGACAATCAGTCGGGTTTCAATGGCAGCATGAGCTACACGACCAACGCAGATCGCGCCTTCTCGTTCTCCTCCAGCTACCTCCCGCCCTCAACCCGGTCGGTCACCCTTGCCGACGTGGCCGGCCCCTACGCCAACAGCGACCGCACGATGACCATGGACATCGACGCCAAGGGGGGCGTGACTGGCGTGGCCTTTGCACAGAAATGCGCGTTTGCAGGCACCATCGTTCCGACCCGCAATTACACCAATATCCTGCATATTGCACTCTCCTTTGCAGGCGGCGGCTGTCCCCTGGGGACGAATACCGTGGAGGGCATCGCCATCTACAACCCCGAACGCAAGGAACTGCTCGGCACGGCCGTGACCGCCACCGGCAACAGCGTGGCGATGTTCCAGACACGCAAGCCCTGACGACCGCAAAGACGGAGCAGCCCGCTACAATGGACGCCTTCCTTCCTGGCGTCCATTGGCTGATGTTTTCGCGCGTTCCCGTCCGTATCCTGGGCCTGGCCCTCTTTGCCACCTGCGCCGCCTTGCTGGCCTTCGGCCTCTACCTGCAACACATCCAGGGCATCGAGCCCTGCCCCATGTGCATCATGCAGCGCTACGCCATGATGGTATGCGGCGTGCTGGGCCTGATAACCGGGCTGCACAATCCGCGTGGGCGCGGGCTGCTGGTCTATGCCGCCCTGCTCGCGGCATCAGCCCTCGCTGGCGCGGGCATTGCGGCCCGCCAGTCCTGGATGCAGTGGTATCCGCCCGCCGTATCGGAATGCGGGCCAGGGCTGGAGTACATGCTTGAGAGCTTTCCCCTGTCATCGGCCCTGCCGATGATCTTCCGCGGTGCCGGCGACTGTTCCGCCATCGACTGGACATTGCTGGGGCTGACCATCGCCAATTGGTCCTTCCTGGTCTTCGCCAGCATCCTTCTCGGCCTGGGCGTTTTCTTGCTGCAACGCCGCAAGACCCGGCACTGAGACCCGCCCCAATCCGGGGCAATCCGCACCGCTACGGTGCATTTAGCGGGTGCATGACCTTCCCGAAATACCGGTGAAGCCCTCCTCCGCTTGGCTTCCCGCAGGCCTTTCAGCATGGCACAACGATTGCTTGTAGAGCCATGTCAAGTGCGCAGGTTTAGCAACCATTGGTTTGCTGCACCGCGCACAACCTGAAATCCAGGTGCTTGCGCGCTCCACCCCATGGAGCGACGTGGACGGGCCAACGGCGGCCCGAGCCACGATCAACGACGATCTCTCCTGCCCAAGGCTTACCGCCCGTTCCGGATGTTCCATGCAGCCGGCCGGGGAGAATCAATCGTCGGAGGATTCATGCGCAAACTCAAACTGGTCATGGTCGGAAATGGCATGGCAGGCGTCCGCACGCTGGAAGAACTGCGGAAGATCGCGCCGGACATGTACGACATCACGGTCTTTGGCGCCGAGCCGCATCCCAATTACAACCGCATCCTGCTTTCCCCGGTGCTGGCCGGCGAGATGACCATTCAGGACATCATCCTGAACGACTTGCAGTGGTACGCCGACAATGGCATCACGCTGCATCTGGGCGCCCGCGTCACCGAAATCGACCGGCGCAACCGTTCGGTCATCGCCACCGACCGGAAGGGCGGGACCATCACCGTCGACTACGACCGCCTGCTGATGGCCACCGGCTCCACGCCCTTCATGCCCCCCTTCCCGGGCAGGGATCTGCCCGGCGTGATCTCCTACCGGGACATCAAGGACACCGACGAGATGATCGCCGCCGCCGCCACGTACCCGCACGCGGTCGTGATCGGCGCGGGCCTGCTCGGCCTCGAAGCCGCCAACGGCCTGGCCCTGCGCGGCATGAAGGTCACCGTGGTACACAACTCCGAGTGGATCATGGAGCGCCAGCTTGATCGTACCGCCGGCAAGATGCTGCAAGCGGAGCTGGAAAAGAAGGGGATGCGGTTCCGGATGAACGCCCAGACCGCCGAACTGGTGGCGGGGGCGTCGGGGCGGGTGGCCGCCGTGAAGTTCAAGGACGGTGAAAGCATCCCCGCCGATCTGGTGTGCGTCGCCGCCGGTATCCGCCCCAACGTGGAACTGGCCGAGAAGGCGGGCATCCATTGCAACCGTGGCATCGTCGTCAACGACACCCTGCAGACCTACGACCCGCGGATCTACGCGGTGGGTGAATGCGCCAACCACCGGGGCACGGCCTACGGGCTGGTGGCCCCCCTGTTCGAGCAGGCCAAGGTATGCGCCAACCACCTGGCCGAGATGGGCATCAGCCGCTACCAGGGGTCGGTGACCAGTACCAAATTGAAAGTCACCGGTATCGACGTCTTCTCCGCGGGTGATTTCTCCGGTAGCGACGGCGCGGAGGACATCGTCCTTCACGATCCGGGCCTCGGCATCTACAAGCGCATTGTCCTGAAGGACGACAAGCTGGTGGGTGCGGTGCTGTATGGCGACACCAAGGACGGCGCCTGGTACTTCCAGCTCCTGAAAGACGAACAGGACATCAGCGACATCCGCGACCACCTGGTCTTTGGCAACGCCCATCTGGGCGACGTGGGCCACAAGGGCGGAAACGTGGCGGCCAGCATGCCCGACAGCGCCGAAATCTGCGGCTGCAACGGGGTGTGCAAGGGCACCATCGTCAAGGCCATCCAGGAGCACGGCCTGTTCAGCCTCGAAGACGTGCGCCGGCATACCAAGGCCTCCAGCTCCTGCGGCTCCTGCACCGGGCTGGTGGAGCAGATCCTCGCCTCGACCGTTGGCGGTGCCTACCAGCCCGCCGATTCCAACAACAGGGCCGTGTGCGGATGTACCGACCTCTCCCACGGTGAAGTGCGCAAGGCCATCCGCGAGCACAAACTGCTGTCGGTGGCCGACGCCCAGCGGCACCTGGGCTGGCGGACCCCCAACGGGTGCGCCACCTGCCGCCCTGCCCTCAACTACTACTGCCTCTCCACCTGGCCCCACGAGGCCACCGACGACCCCCAGAGCCGCTTCATCAACGAGCGCGCCCACGCCAATATCCAGAAGGACGGCAGCTACTCGGTGGTGCCGCGGATGTGGGGCGGCCTTACCACGCCCGCTGAGCTGCGCGCCATTGCCGATGCGGCGGAGAAGTACAAGGTTCCCACTGTGAAGGTCACCGGCGGTCAGCGCATCGATCTGCTCGGCGTCAAGAAGGAAGACCTGCCCGGCATCTGGTCCGATCTCGCCAAGGCCGGCATGGTCTCCGGGCACGCCTACGGCAAGAGCCTGCGCACGGTGAAGACCTGCGTCGGGGCTGAACACTGCCGCTTTGGCACCCAGCGCGCCATGGAGCTGGGCGTGAAGCTGGAAAAGATGCTCTATGGCATGTGGAGCCCCCACAAGGTCAAGCTGGCCGTATCCGGCTGCCCGCGCAACTGCGCCGAAGCCGGCATCAAGGACGTCGGCGTGATCGGCGTCGACTCGGGCTACGAGATCTACATCGGCGGCAATGGCGGCATCAAGACCGAGGTGGCCCAGTTCTTCGCCAAGGCGAAGGACGACGACGAAGTCATGGCGTACAGCGGCGCCTTCATCCAGCTCTACCGGGAAGAGGGTTTCTACCTGGAACGCACCTGCCACTACCTGGAACGGGTGGGCATGGAACACGTCCGGCAGCGCGTGCTCGAGGATGCCGATTCGCGCCGTGCCCTGCACGAGAGACTCCTCTTCGCGCTGCAGGACTACACCGACCCCTGGGCCGAGATCTGCGAGGATCCGTCCGGAGGCCCCCGCAAGCGCGAGTTCGAGACCATCAAGGTTCAGGAGCGCGAAATATGACACGCTGGACAAGAATCTGCGCTCTCACCGACATCCCGTCACTGGGCTCACGGGTGGTGGAAAGCACCGGCGAAGAACGCATCGCCGTTTTCCGCAGCTCGGCCGATCAGGTCTTCGCCCTGCGCGACCGATGCCCACACAAGGCCGGCCCCCTGTCCCAGGGGATCGTCCATGGCACCACCGTCACCTGCCCCCTGCATGGCTGGAAGATCCGGTTTGAGGACGGTCAAGTCGTGGCGCCCGACGTGGGCTGCGCCAAACCCTACCCGGTGAAGGTGGAAGGCGGCGACGTCTTCCTCCAGATCTGAGTTTCGGCCGGACAAGGTCCGGTCTCCCCCCCCTCGCCACCACACCGGCCCATCGGTCCGGCGGCGCAACTCGCACAAAAAACAGGGCGCCCGCCGTCGCCCGACGAAAAAACCATCAACCTGAAACACGTCTGAAAGCCAATCATCATGGACAAGAAATCCTTCCTGAAGGCCGGGCACACCCCGACCCTCCTCGCCGCCTTCCTCTACTTCGACCTGGCCTTCATGGTGTGGGTCCTGCTTGGCCCCCTGGGGGTCCAGATCGCCAATGACCTGGGCCTGACCCACGCCCAGAAGGGCCTGATGGTGGCCACGCCGGTACTGGCCGGCGCCCTCCTGCGCATGGTCATGGGCGTGCTGGTGGACCACCTCAAACCCAAGATGGCCGGCGCCATCGGCCAGGTCATCGTCATCGTGGCCTTGTTCGTGGCATGGCAGTTCGGCATCCACAGCTACGAACAGACCCTGATCCTGGGGCTTTTCCTCGGCGTAGCCGGTGCGTCCTTTGCGGTGGCCCTGCCCCTGGCCTCCCGCTGGTATCCGCCGGAGCACCAGGGAACCGCCCTCGGCATCGCTGGCGCCGGCAACTCCGGCACCGCACTGGCAGCCCTCTTCGGCCCCGGCCTGGCCGCCGCCTTCGGCTGGGTCAATGTCTTTGGCCTGGCCCTGATCCCGCTCACCATCGTGTTCGTGGTCTATCTGGTCCTCGCCAAGGATGCGCCCGAATGCCCGCCCGCCAAATCCTTCGCCGAATACCTGAAGGTGCTCAAGGACAAGGATGCCTGGTGGTTCATGTTCTTCTACTCGGTCACCTTCGGCGGCTTCGTCGGGCTGGCCTCGTCACTCACCATCTACTTCAACACCCAATACGGACTTGATCCGAAGATGGCCGGCTTCTTCACGGCCGCCTGCGTCTTTGCCGGCAGCCTGGTGCGCCCCATCGGCGGCAACGTCGCCGACCGTATCGGCGGGATCAAGAGCCTCACGGTGATGTACGTCTTCGCCGCCATCTTCCTGACCATCGTGAGCTTCGGCCTGCCCCAGGCCTGGATGGCCCTGGCCGTATTCGTCTGTGCGATGCTGTCCCTGGGCATGGGTAACGGCGCCGTCTTCCAGCTGGTTCCCCAGCGCTTCCGCAAGGAAATCGGTGTGATGACCGGACTAGTGGGCATGGCCGGCGGTGTCGGCGGGTTTTACCTCGCCTCCAGCCTGGGCTACAGTCGCCAGATGACCGGCAGCTACCAGGCGGGATTCCTGATCTTTGCCGCCCTGGCAATCGCTGCGCTCATTGGCCTCACCGCCGTCAAGGGCCGCTGGCGCACCACCTGGGGTGCCCCCCACCTGACCAACGCCAGAATCTGACCCCGCCATGCGCCCCCTTCGGATCACCCTCGGCTACGCTTCGCTGACCGGCCCCCGCCCTCGCAACGAGGATTTCTGCGGCGCAGTCACGCCCGAGGGGGCGGAGCTGGAGAGCAAGGGCATCCTGGCGGCAGTGGCGGACGGAGTCGGTGGCCACGCCAACGGACGCGAGGCTGCCGAGTACACCGTTCGTGGCCTGCTGTCCGACTACTACGCCACCCCGGACACCTGGGCCGTCAACAAATCCCTCGACACCGTACTCGACGCCCTCAACCGCTGGCTGGTATCCCACGCGGCGCGCAACCGGGAAACCGCCGGGATGGCCACGACACTGTCGGCCATCGTGCTGCGTGGGCGCCGCTTCTACCTCGCCCACGTGGGCGATTCGCGCATCTACCGCCTGCGCGGCGGACGCCTGGAGCAACTCAGTACCGACCACGTATGGGAGCACCCGGAGCTCGACAACGTCTTGTCCCGGGCCGTCGGGCTGGATGCCCACCTTTCGGTGGACTATGCCGACGGCGAGCTGGAGGCCGGCGACGTGTTTGCGCTGATGAGCGACGGTGTATGGAGCCCCCTGGGCGAGAAACGTATTGCCGCCATCCTGCGCGCCGAAGCCGACCCGCAGGAAGCCGCCTCCCGCCTCGCCATGGGCGCCGAGGACGGTGGCAGCCAGGACAACTGCACGGCGCTGGTGCTGCGCATTGATGACCTCCCCCCCGACCGCCTGCGTGACAACATCGATCGTCTGCACCGCCTGCCCCTGCCTCCACGGCTCAAACCTGGCCATCAGATCGACGGGCTCACCGTGGACACCGTGCTTCACGAATCCATTGCCACGCTGCTCTATCGGGTACGTGACGCCCAGGGCCACGCTCGCGTGCTCAAGACGCTGCGCCCCGAGCACGACGATACCGCGTCGGCTGCCGCCCTGGCCCACGAGGAATGGCTGGCCCGGCGGGTGAACGACGCCTGGTTTCCCCAGGTCATCCCCCATGCCGAGCGCAGCCACCTCTACTATCTGATGAGCTGGCACGAAGGCGCCACCCTGCGGGCCCGACTCGACAACGGACACCGCTTCGGCTGCGGCGAGACGGCCGAACTCGGTAGCCGCATCCTCAAGGGCCTTGCCGGGCTGCACCGTCTTTCCATCGTTCATCGGGACATCAAGCCCGACAACCTCCATCTGGACACCGAAGGCCGCCTGCGCATCCTCGACCTGGGCGTCGCCGCTTCGGACGCCTCCGGCGACGGACAGAAATTCGGTGAGATCAACAACCCCGGCACCCCGAGCTATATGGCCCCGGAGCTCTTCGGCCAGAGCAGCGAAGGTGCCAATGAGCAGACCGACCTCTACGCCGTCGGCGTCACCCTCTATCAGTTGCTGACCCGCAAGTTCCCCTACGGCGAGATCGAGCCATTCCAGACACCGCGGTTCGGCGACCCGGCCCCTCCGACCCGCTATCGTCCGGACATCCCGGATTGGCTCGAAGCCGTCCTCCTGAAGGCCGTCGCCCGCGAACCGAAGGCCCGCTTCGAAACAGCCGAGGAGTTTCTCCTTGCCATCGAAAGGGGCGCCCACCGCCCCCTCGTCGTCGCCCGCAAATCACCCCTGCTGTCCCGTGACCCCCAACTCGGGCTAAGGCTGATCGTGGCTGCGTCTGTAACACTCAATATCTTTCTGATCTACCTGTTACTGGTACGCTAGAGACCGACAGAACCCCCGCCTTGACGGATAAACAGACACCTCCGCTGCAGCAGCACACTCACCGGTGCCCTCCGTGCCCAAACCCGCCCCCCCTCATGGCACCGTGACCCTGCTGGACGAAGAAGCCGGCACGCAGATGCTCAGCTTTTTCAGTACAACGGTCGTGCTTCTGCTGGGTACTGCCGTCAGCCTTGCCTATCTGTTCGACGCCCTCTCCAGTCTCCCGCTTCGCCCCGCCACGCTGATCTGCGCGCTTGCACTGGCCACGCTGATCGGGATTCGGAAGGGCCACGCCCGGATTGCCGGCCAAATACTGATCTGGGGGAGCTGGGCGATCATCCTGGCGTCCGCCCCGTTCGGCAGCGGCAATCGCAGTGTCGGCGTCGTAGGCATTCCCCTGCTGATCTTCATGCAGGGCTGGCTCAAGGGGCCACGTCACGCCATCGGCATGACCATCGCCACCGTCGCGGCACTGCTCGGCATCTCTCTGGCCGAGCACTACAACTGGATCACCCAGGCGGGCCCTATCCCGCCCTTGTTACGCTGGCTGATGCTGTGCGCCATCTTCTGCATCATGGGCTTTTTCACGGTCCTGTCCCACCGCCTGCATCTGAAGCGCTATTCCGAACAGGTCCGCCTCGCCACCACCCTGGCCCTCGTCACAGAACACAGCCCCATCATGCTCGCAGCCGTGGATGCGGAGGGGCGCTACCGTTACGTCAACAACAACTACGCGCACTTCCACGGCAAGTCCACCGACGAGCTGATTGGCAACCCGGTTGTCGATACGGTCGGCGCCGACACCCTACGTCAGATCCGTCAGACCCTGCTCAAGAATGATGACGGCAGAGGCGCCTACCGCAGCCGGCACCAGGATCCGGTGAGTGGCATCGAACGCTGGCTTGAAACCAGCGTGCAGCAAGCCCGCACCAACGATGGAGCGGAGGACGGCTTCTATGCCATCCTGCGTGACATCACCGACGAGGTTCGCTCGGCGGAACAGGTCAACTTCCTCGCCTATCACGACTCCCTGACCGGCCTTCCCAACCGCGCATTGATGCTCGACCGCCTGCGCCAGGCCATCCTCCGGGGCGAACGGGAAGATAGTCTGGTCGTGGTGTGTTACCTGGATCTGGATGGTTTCAAACGCCTCAATGACACCTGGGGACATTCCACCGGTGACAGCGTGCTCATCCAGCTCGCCGACCGCCTTCAGGACTGTGTGCGCGGCACCGACACGGTCGCCCGCCTGGGTGGGGACGAGTTCGTCGTGCTGCTGGGCGGCATCGAGAATCGCGAGGAGATACCCGCCACGGTTGCGCGCCTGCTCAAGGCCGTGGAGTGTCCGATCCCCATCTCCGAGAGCCGGAGCATCGCCCTATCTGCCAGCATCGGCGTATCCGTGTGCCCACTGAACGGGGAGGAGCCGGACGTCCTCCTGCGCAATGCAGACCAGGCGATGCTGATTGCCAAGCAGTCTGGCCGCAGCCGCTGCAGCCTCTTCGACACCGAGCTCGAAGGCCGCGCGCGCGCTCTGTACCAGACCACCGCCAATGTCGAAAGGGGCCTCGCGGAAGGTGAGTTTGTCCTCTTCTATCAACCCAGGGTAAACATGCGCCTGGGCACGGTGGTCGGCGTCGAAGCCCTGATCCGCTGGGCCCATCCGGAGGAAGGGCTGATACTGCCGGTCAGCTTCCTGCCCTATGTGGAGGGCAGCGAGGTGGCCGTCCGGCTCGGCCGGTGGGTGCTCGCCGAAGCCCTGTCCCAGATGCAGCGCTGGTCAGCGATCGGCTTGCACCTCCCGATCAGCGTCAACATCTCGGGCCACCATCTGAAAGCCCCGGGCTTTGGCGAGCACCTGGCCAAGCTCCTGGAAGCCCATCCCGGCATACCCGCGGAACGCCTGGAGATCGAGATCCTGGAAACCGCTGCCATGGAGGACGTGGAAAAGGTCGCCCGGATCATCCGCGACAGTGCATCCCTTGGTGTGAGCTTCGCCCTCGACGACTTCGGCACCGGCCATTCCTCCCTGACCTACGTTCGGCGACTGCCCGCACGGACGCTCAAGATCGACAAATCCTTCGTGCGAAACATCCTGGAAGATCCGGAGGATCTGGCCATCGCAAAGGGTGTGGTGGCCCTCGCCCGCAGCTTCGGTCGGGAGGTCGTCGCCGAAGGCATGGAAACCATCGAACACGGGGTGGCGCTGCTTAGCATCGGCTGTGAGCATGCCCAGGGATACGGCATTGCCCACCCCATGCCTGCCGAGGCCGTACCTGCCTGGATCGCCCAATGGAAATGCCCCGCCTGCTGGGGGGACGCACCCCGCCCCGCCACCTGAACACGGAACGCAGATGCCCGGCGGGAGGGACATGACACGGTCGGCCTTTGGATGAACGGGAACCCGCTTTACAATAGCGGGCTTTCCGGCACGTCTGGCCGGAAAGCCCTGAACATCAAAGGAACACCATGGCTCTCCAATGCGGCATCGTCGGCCTGCCCAACGTCGGCAAATCGACCCTCTTCAATGCCCTCACCAAGGCCGGCATCGCTGCCGAGAACTACCCCTTCTGCACCATCGAGCCCAACGTCGGCATCGTCGAAGTGCCCGATCCACGCCTTGATGCCCTGTCGGCGATCGTCAATCCGCAGAAGATCCAGCCGGCCATCGTCGAGTTCGTGGACATTGCCGGTCTGGTCGCCGGCGCCTCCAAGGGTGAAGGCCTGGGCAACCAGTTCCTGGCCAACATCCGCGAGACCGACGCCATCGTCAACGTGGTGCGCTGCTTCGAAGACGAAAACGTGATCCACGTGAACGGCAAGGTCGATCCCCTGGCCGACATCGAGACCATCGTCACCGAGCTGGCCCTGGCCGACATGGCCGCCGTCGAGAAGGCCATCCACCGGGAAAACAAGAAGGCCCGCTCCGGCGACAAGGATGCCCAGAAGCTCGTCGCCATCCTCGAAAAGCTGCTGCCCCACCTCAACGAGGGTCAGCCGGCGCGCACGATGAAGCTCAGCGACGACGAGAAGCTGATCCTCAAGCCCCTGTGCCTGATGACCCTCAAGCCCGCCATGTACGTGGGCAATGTCACGGAAGACGGCTTTGACAACAACCCCTACCTGGACCGCCTGCGCGAGCACGCCGCCAAGGAAGGCGCCCCCGTCGTCGCCCTGTGCGCCAAGATCGAAGCCGAACTGGCCGACCTGGACGACGAAGACAAGATGGCCTTCCTGGCCGACCTGGGCCTCGAAGAGCCCGGCCTCAACCGCCTGATCCGCGCCGGCTACCAGCTCCTGGGCCTGCAGACCTACTTCACCGCCGGGGTGAAGGAAGTGCGCGCCTGGACCATCCACGTGGGCGACACCGCCCCGCAAGCGGCCGGCGTCATCCACACCGACTTCGAACGCGGCTTCATCCGCGCCCAGACCATTGCCTTTGAAGACTTCATCAAGTACAAGGGCGAAGCTGGCGCGAAGGAAGCGGGCAAGATGCGCTCCGAAGGCAAGGAATACGTGGTGAAGGATGGCGACGTTCTGAACTTCCTGTTCAACGTCTGAGTTCCGGAGCACCGTTCACGAAAATGGGGCGCCCCGACCGGGGCGCCCCATTTTTCTGCTTCATCGCGCCTGACGGGGAAAGGCTGCATTGATCTTCAGGAGGAAACAGGCTGGGTCGCGGAAACCGTAGGCCACACGCTCCTAGCAGGGTGTTGAAAATCTCCGCCTCACCTTCGGTCTTCCAGCGGCCTGGAAAAAATTACGCTGGAGCAAACCCGAGTAGATCCGTCTCAATGACGATTCGGACCGTGTTTCCCGCCGATGGTGCAAGGGTAATTGAGCGGCGCGGGCGTCGCAGCAAGTACCACCTATTCAATAACGACTTCCGCAATGCCCGTGCAGCAATGGCACCTCTCAATCACGATGCCAGCAAATTGCCCAGCCGCGTCAGGTTGTAGGCGGCGAAATTCAGCAGGGCGTGAGCGCGAATCGTCTCCAGGCCGCGTGCCATCAAACGACGCAATGTACCGATGTCCTTCGCCCAGCCAAACGCCTCTTCGATCATCTTGCGACGACGCAGGCTGACTGCATACGCTTCGGTGACCTTTATCTCCGAAGGCACGGCACTGCCCTTGGTCTTGGCAGCCACATGCGGCAGCACCCCAATGGCCCGAGCGCAGCGATGAAATCAGCCGTGTCGTAACCCCGGTCGGCCGCCAGTGTCGGCTGGCGCGTCGCATCGGCCGGCTTGACGGTGCGTTTGACCATCACCAGCGCGGCCTCGCGCTCGGCGGTGCCGGTGGCCTGCGTGGTATGCACATCGACGATCAGACCGTGCCGGTTCTCCGCCAGAGCATGGGTCGTGAAGCTCAGATAGGCGCCTGCGCCGCCTTTGCTGGCAAGCAAGGCTTCCGGGTCGGTGCGTGAGACGTGCGTTGCGTTCGAGCGCTTCTGGCCCCGGAAGTCCACCTCGGCGTTACGGCCTTGATCCGGCCCGGGCGGCTCATCCGAGCCGTCGCGTGCAGCCAGACTCTTGTGTGAAGCCCAAGCCCGCAGCAGCGAACCGTCAACGCTGAAATGTTCGTCCGAGACCAGCTCGGCCCACTGCCCGATCGCCACCACGCCCGTGAAGAACTCGCGCATCACGCTTTCCTTGAGCAGTCGCTCCCGATTAGCTGAGAAGCTTGAGTGGTCCCACACCGCCTCGTCCAGCGTCAGGCCCACGAACCAGCGATACATCATGTTGAAATCGATATGCTCGACCAACGCCCGCTCTGAACGAATCGAGAATAGACATTGCAACAACGAGGCGCGCAGAAGACGCTCCGGCGCAATCGACGGACGGCCACCTTCGGCATACAGAGAGTCGAAAGTCGGCGACATCGAACGGAGTACCAAATCGGCCAGCACTTTCACCCGACGCAGCGGATGCTCGGTCGGAATGCGCTCCTCAATATTGACGTAGCTAAACAAGGCGTTCTGTTTGTGGTCGGGGCCGCGCATCGGAGTATTACTGGTTCGCTAATTTGAATGGAATTATAACAAGACCGAAACCCTTGCGGTCCTTGGCTCTGGGGTAAATCAACACCCTGCTAGAGCCGCATCGCCTGTTCATCCTTGAGCGTCCCGGTTGCGGAACAATAGGCTACTGCTCCGCTTGACCACTTGGCGGGCCGCCGGCTGCTTGCGCAGGGCATTGGTCTGATCGACCGACCACCTCCCGGCGGTTGCCTTCGCCGATCCAGAGGACCCGCATGCGCTTCGACCCGGGGCCCTGAGCCGATGGGTCACCCGGCTTCGCTGGTCCAGCCACGCCCGCCGGTCAAAACAATCCCGTTCCCGGCCCCGTCGCCAGCGGCGTTCATGCACCAGCACGCAGGGCTCTTGGCACGCCCCGCAACGAGCGGGTATCTCCGGCGATTCCGATAGCTTGATCAACAACGAACCATCAGGCTGTTAGCGGCACGAATCAACCGCATGCCTGAGGGCGGGCCTACGTAGCGTGCAACATGGCGGGGGTTTTGGAAGATTTAACTTTTTTGGCGACTATCAATCTACCAACTCCGAACCCCCGCATCACACCTCTGCCCTACCTGGCCGCAAAGCCTGCCTTCCCCGGTAAGGCACGATGAACCAAGTTTTCAGGCGTGGATCACCTGGGCAGATCAGCTTAGTTGTTACGTGTAGCGCCTCACGCTACAATTATCAGATGATCAAGCACTTCAGGCACAAAGGGCTGCAGGCTTTTTTCGAGTCCGGCAGCAAGGCCGGCATCCGGCCGGATCATGCCGGAAGGTTGGCACGCCAGTTACGGCAACTGAACGACGCCCGAGAACCAAAGGAAATGAACATCCCCGGCTGGAGACTGCACGCATTGGGCGGCGATCTGGTTGGGCACTGGTCAGTGACGGTCAATGGCAATTGGCGGATGACCTTTGTGTTCGAGGGCCAGGATGCAATCCTGGTCGATTATCAGGACTACCACTGAGGAGAATGGGCATGGCAAAGATGTTCAACCCGCCGCACCCTGGCGAGACGCTCAGGGAAGATGTGCTTCCGGCCCTGGGGCTGACTGTTACCCAAGCAGCGGCCGAACTGGGCATCAATCGGGTCACCCTCTCCAGGGTACTGAACGGCAAGGCCGGAGTGAGCATCGACCTGGCGTTGCGTCTGGAGTCCTGGCTGGATGGCCCCAGTGCGGAAAGCTGGCTGAAGGGGCAGCTCGCCTATGATCTATGGCAGGCGGAGCAGCATCGCCCCACGGTCAGTATCAAGCACGCCTTAGCGTCTTGAATAGGCCGATCCCCTTATCTCGATGACTGAAAAGGACTTTGCATCCCTGATGCAGGGCGTCAAGGAAATGGCCGATGGGACTCAATATGAACTGGCCGGCTGATTGATGCTCCTCTCAGGAGGTAGCGATGGAAAGCAGACATTGACGGTCACGATCAGTCCCGACTCGCGGGCGGCCCTGCGTGCGGCTGGCCTGGCGCCTTTTCTGCCGATGGCTACCAGGGCAAAGCCCTCAACTTCGAAACCCGGGCTTCGTTCTTCTCGCGTCTGACCGAAAAGCAGTGGGCCATGCTCCACGCCCTGCAAGAGGGTACGGGCGGTAAGGGAACTGGCCCACCGGCTGGAACGGGATATGAAGCGCGTCCATGAAGATGCGGGGTCATTGGTGGAGCAGGGGTTGATCGAACCCACCGAACGGGGCGGGCTGGTGCGCTGAGAACTCCGCCAGTATCAAGGCGACGGTGGAGCACTTTGGGATTTCGGCAGCGCGCGTGAAGCGGACTTGCTCGCACCCGGTGGCGCGGCATACCAGATAGCGGCGACAAAACCAGGTACGAATCAGAAAAGCAAGTGACCAGAACGCAGGGTTCAAAGGGCGCTCAAGGCTGAACTTCCTGTTCAACGTCTGAGTTCCGGAGCACCGTTCACGAAAATGGGGCGCCCCGACCGGGGCGCCCCATTTTTCTTGCTGCGGCACCAACCTCACTCCGTCACGGCATCACCGCGGGTCGTCGTCACGAAACGCGCCAGGAAAATGCCAAGCTCGTAGAGCAGGCACATGGGGATGGCCAGCATGAGCTGGGACACCACATCGGGCGGCGTGACCACGGCGGCGATGACGAAGGCGCCGACGATCACGTAGGGGCGAGCCTCTTTCAGCTTGGCCACATCCACAATGCCCAGCTTGGTCAGCACAATCACGATCACCGGGACCTCGAAGGTGATGCCGAAGGCCAGGAACATGGACATTACGAAGGACAGGTATTGCTCGATGTCCGGCGCGGGGGTGATGCTCTTGGGTGCAAACTGGGAGATGAAAGTGAACACCGTCCCGAACACGAAGAAATAGCAAAATGCCATGCCGGCGAGAAAGAGCACGGTGCTGCCAACCACCAGCGGCAGACCGAGACGCTTCTCGTGGGCATAAAGCCCCGGCGCAATGAAGCACCAGGCCTGGTAGAGCACATAGGGCAGCGCGATCACGAAGGCCACCATCAGGGTGACCTTCATGGGCACGAAGAAGGGGGTGACCACGCCGGTGGCGATCATGCGAGTGCCCTCGGGCAGGGCCTGCATCATCGGATGGGCGAGGATGTCGTAGATATCGCCCGCCCAGGGCATCAAGCCTGCAAACACGACGATGATCGCCACGACTGCCCGCAGGAGACGATCCCGCAGCTCAACCAGATGGGAAATGAAAGTGTCTTCCTGGGCGCTCATGACGGGGTTTTCTTCACGTCAGGTGACGGTGCATCAAAGTTGAGGCCCAGCTGAGGTTGCTCCACGTCGGGCGCACCCTGCTCGGCAGACACGGGGGCATCAACAAAGGGGGGCGGGCCCGCATGGCTGTCGGCTTCCGCCAGTTGGCGATCCAGCGCCGCAGTGTGCTCCGCGTCAGTGGACGGGACTGCGGAATGGGTCGCCTCCGGTGAGCGGATCGTGTTCTCCAGGTCGGCCACAGCCGAGGACGCGGAGGCCACGGTCGACGAAAGGCCGTTCTCGATGCCCTGCACCTCGCTGCGCACCGTCCCCTCGAAGGCCATGGCGGCAGTACGTGCCTCTTCCTGGAGCTTCTTCAGCTCCTCAAGCTGCATCTCGCGGTTGATGTCCGACTTCACGTCGGACACATAGCGCTGCAGGCGGCCGAGAAGGTGCCCGGTGGTACGCGCCACCTTGGGCAATCGCTCCGGGCCAAGCACCAGCAGTGCCACGATCCCGATGAGCATGAGTTCCGAAAAACCGATGTCGAACATCCGCTTCGCCTAAAGTTGAAATGCGCCGGAACGGCGGGGCGGGCAGAAACAAAAAAGGGGCAATCCTGCCCCTCTTCCGCGCCAGCCGCGGGTCCGGGATCAGGACTTGTTCTTTTCCCGGGCTTCGGCGTCGATGGTCTGACCGTTGCCGTTGCCAATCTTCTGGCTGGCATCGCCGCCCTGATCGGCTTCTTTCATGCCGTCCTTGAAGCCCTTCACCGCCCCACCCAGGTCTTGCCCGATGTTGCGCAGCTTCTTGGTGCCGAACACGAGCATGACGATCACCAAGACGATCAGCCAGTGCCAAATGCTGAAGGAACCCATTCAAATCTCCTTGAAACTACCGTTTAAGCATCGGCCCGACTGGCTCTTGCCCACCTACGATGTGCATATGCACATGCATGACTTCCTGCCCGCCCACACGACCGGTGTTGATGATGGACCGGAAACCGTCCGTGCTGCCTTGATCAACGGCAATCCGGTTGGCTATCACCAGCATCCGCCCCAGCACTTCGGTATCGGCCTCGGTGGCTTCGGCCAGCGAGGTGATGTGCTTCTTGGGAATGACCAGGACGTGGACCGGACGTTGCGGCTGGATGTCCTTGAACGCCAGCACCCACTCGTCTTCATGGACGATGGCTGCCGGAATTTCACCCCTCACGATACGGCAGAACAGGCAATCCTGCATCGGCGTATTCCCTTAGCCGGCAGTCCGCGACTTCTTCTCGTCGATGCCCGACACGCCCTCGCGGCGGCGGAATTCGGCGAGCACGTCGTCCACGGACAGGCCGAAGTGATGCAGCAGGATCAGGGTATGGAACCACACGTCGGTGACTTCCCAGACCACATGGAGCAAGTCCTTGTCTTTCGCGGCCATGATGGTTTCGGCGGCTTCCTCGGCAACCTTCTTGCAGATTGCGTCGGTTCCCTTGTGGAAAAGCCCGGACACATAGGACGACTCGGGGTCGGCATCCTTGCGTGCGACAAGGGTCTCGGAAACACGGTGCAGCACTTCGATATCGATCATTTGTAGATTTCCTTCGGGTCTTTGAGAACCGGGTCGACAGCCGACCAGCTGCCGTCGGAGAGGTATTTCTGGAAGAAGCAGCTACGCCGGCCGGTGTGACAGGCAATGCCCCCCACCTGCTCGATCTTCAGAAGCACCACGTCGTTATCGCAATCGATACGGATCTCGCGGATCTTCTGGGTGTGGCCGGACTCTTCGCCCTTGTGCCACAGCCTGCCACGCGACCGCGAGAAGTATACGGCTTCGCCTGTTTCAACCGTTCGCGCCAGGGCGTCACGATTCATCCAGGCAAACATCAGCACATCGCCCGTGTCCGCATCCTGGGCAATGACGGGGATCAGACCATCCTTGTCCCAGGCCAGTTCGTCCAGCCAGGCCGAGTTATCGGGCAGGGGACTCACAGGCGCACCTCGATCCCGCGGGCACGCATCAGCTCCTTGGCCTCTCGCACGGTGTGCTCGCCAAAGTGGAAAATGCTGGCCGCCAGCACCGCGTCGGCACGGCCCTGGGTGACACCGTCCGCCAGATGGTCCAGGCTGCCCACACCACCACTGGCAATCACGGGAATGGATACTGCGTCCGAAACGGCACGGGTCAGGCCAAGATCGAAGCCATTCTTGGTGCCATCCCGATCCATGCTGGTGAGGAGGATCTCGCCGGCACCAAGGGACTCGACCTTACGCGCCCATTCGATGGCATCCAGCCCGGTACGGTTGCGCCCGCCATGGGTAAACACCTCCCACTTGCCCGGTGCGACCTGCTTGGCATCGATGGCGACGACGATGCACTGGCTGCCAACCTTGCCCGACGCGTCAGCCACCACCTGGGGGTTATTCACCGCGGCGGTATTGATGCTGACCTTGTCGGCACCGGCATTGAGCAGGCGACGCACGTCATCGACGGTGCGCACGCCACCACCGACCGTAAGCGGGATGAAGACCTGCTCGGCCACCTGCTCGACCACGTGCAGGATGATGTTGCGGTCGTCCGAGCTGGCAGTGATGTCGAGAAAGGTGATCTCGTCGGCACCCTGTTCGTCGTAGCGGCGGGCGACCTCCACCGGATCACCGGCGTCCCGCAATTCGACGAAATTGATGCCTTTCACGACACGGCCGGCACTGACGTCGAGACAGGGGATGATGCGCTTGGCGAGCATGGATCAGTCGTCGGTTTCGGCAAGCTCGTCGGCGCGGGCCTGGGCCGCGGCGAAATCGAGGGTGCCTTCGTAAATGGCCCGACCGGTGATGGCGCCGGTGATGCCTTCGGATTCGACAGCGCAGAGGGCTTCCACGTCGCCGATGGCTGCGATGCCGCCGCTGGCGATGACCGGAATGCGCAGGGCCTGGGCCAGACGCACCGTTGCCTCGATATTGACGCCGGACAGCATGCCATCACGGCCGATGTCGGTGTAGATCACACCTTCGACCCCGTAGTCCTCGAACTTCTTCGCCAGATCGACGACATCGTGACCCGTGAGTTTGGACCAGCCGTCCACCGCCACTTTGCCGTCCTTGGCGTCCAGGCCGACGATGATGTGGCCCGGGAAGGCGCTGCAGGCATCGTGCAGGAAGCCGGGATTCTTGACGGCCGCGGTGCCGATGATCACGTAACTCAGGCCGGCATCCAGGTAACGCTCGATGGTGTCCAGATCACGGATGCCGCCGCCGAGCTGCACGGGGATCTCGTCGCCCACTTCAGCGAGGATGGCCTTGATGGCAGCACCGTTCTTGGGCTTGCCGGCAAAGGCACCGTTAAGATCCACCAGGTGCAGACGTCGGGCGCCCTGATCAATCCAGTGGCGGGCCATCGCACCGGGATCTTCGGAAAAGACCGTGGCGGCGTCCATTTCGCCTTGTTTCAGGCGCACGCAGTGACCGTCCTTGAGGTCGATAGCGGGAATCAGCAGCATAAGAGAGGGTGGTAGAGGAGTTGAAACGAGGCAGCGGGATGAAAAGAACCGGCGTCAGGGCTTCCAGGACATGAAGTTCGACAGGAGTTGCAAGCCCGCGTGCGCGCTCTTTTCCGGATGGAATTGGATTGCAAAGATATTAGCCTGCGCTACCGCCCCGGTAAAGGGGATGGCGTAATCGGTCGTCGCCGCCACGATGGCAGGGTCCGCCGGGTCCACGTAGTAGCTGTGCACGTAGTAGAAGCGGGCGCCATCGTCGATGCCGGCCCACAGGGGGTGCGCCTGCTTCTGCCACACCTCGTTCCAGCCCATGTGGGGCACCTTCAGGCGCGAACCGTCGGCGGCCACCATGCGCTCGGCGGGAAAGCGGCGGACTTCGCCCTTGAAGATACCGAGCCCGGGCACATTGCCCTCCTCGCTGTGCTCGAAGAGCATCTGCTGCCCGATGCAGATCCCCAGGAAAGGCTTGTTCCGTGCAGCTTCCAGCACCGCGGGACGCAGGCCGCGGGCATCGAGCTCGCGCATGCAGTCGGGCATGGCGCCCTGGCCGGGAAAGACGACCCGGTCGGCCGACAGCACTTCGGCCGGGTCAGCCGTGACCACCACGGTGTCGGCCGTGGCCACGTGCTCGATGGCCTTGGCCACCGAACGCAGGTTGCCCATGCCGTAATCGATGATCGCAACCTTGCTCACAGGGCCCCCTTGGTGGACGGAATCACGCCGGCCTGGCGCGGATCGGGCGTCACCGCCATGCGCAGGGCGCGGCCAAAGGCCTTGAAGGCGGTTTCACACTGGTGATGGGCGTTGCGGCCCTTCAGGTTGTCGATGTGCAGGGACACCAGGGCATGATTCACGAAGCCCTGGAAGAACTCATACACGAGCTGGGTGTCGAGGGCGCCGATCATGCCGGCGGTGAAGGGGATCTCAAACTCCAGGCCGGGGCGGCCGGACAGATCCACCACCACCCGGGACAGGGCCTCGTCCAGGGGCACGTAGGCGTGGCCGTAGCGGGTCAGGCCCTTCTTGTCACCAACGGCCTTCGCGAAGGCCTGGCCCAGGGCGATACCCACGTCCTCGACCGTGTGGTGGCCGTCGATGTGCAGGTCACCGGCACATTCGATCTCGATGTCGAAGCAGCCGTGACGGGCGATCTGGTCGAGCATGTGATCGAAGAAACCGATACCGGTGTTGAGCTGACTCTTGCCCGAGCCGTCCAGGTCGAGTCTGACCCGGATTTTCGTCTCGAGGGTATCGCGGGAGATTTCGGCTTGCCGCATTGCGCTGATTTCCGGAGAACTGTTAGAACGGGGGAACGAATGGGCCATGATAGCATCTAGCGTTTTTATCGTCCCTTGCGGCGCCACTCGCCGCCGCGCAGATCAGTCATGAGCCGTTTCTGGAGCCCCGTCGTCCACGACCTGACCCCCTACGTCCCCGGTGAGCAGCCCAAGCTCGCCAAGCTGGTCAAGCTCAACACCAACGAAAACCCCTACCCGCCCAGCCCCCGTGCCCTCGAAGCCATTCGTGCCGAACTGGGCGAGGACGCCGACCGCCTCAAGCTCTACCCCGACCCCACCGGCAGCCAGCTGAAGGCCGCCGTCGCCCGCCACTTCGACGTGCCGGCCGAATGGGTCTTCGTGGGCAACAGCTCCGACGAAGTCCTGGCCCATACCTTCCAGGGCTTGCTCAAACACGAGGCGCCGCTGCTCTTCCCGGACATCACCTACAGCTTCTACCCGGTCTACTGTGGCCTCTACGGCATTGACTTCGAAGCCATTCCCCTCGATGCCCAGTTCGCCATCCGCGTAGACGACTACATCGCGCGGGGCGCCGGCCAGGTCGGCGCGGTGATCTTCCCCAACCCCAACGCCCCCACCGGGCGGCTCCTGCCCCTGGCCGACATCGCCCGCCTGGCCGAGGCCCTGCCCGATGCGCCCATCGTCATTGATGAGGCCTACGTGGATTTCGGCGGCCTCGACGTGATCCCCACGGCCGTCGCGCTGATCCGCCGCCACCCCAACATCCTGGTCACCCAGACCCTCTCCAAGTCCCGCTCCCTGGCCGGGCTGCGGGTCGGTTTCGCCATCGGCCAGCCGGAGCTCATCGAAGCGCTGACCCGGGTCAAGGACAGCTTCAACTCCTACCCCCTGGACCGGCTGGCCCTGGTGGGTGCCAGCGCAGCCATGGACGACGAGGCGTGGTTCGATACCACCCGCCGCCAGGTCATCGCCAGTCGCAACGCCCTGTCGGCCAGTCTGGCCGGGCTGGGTTTCGACGTGCTGCCCTCCGCCGCCAACTTCGTCTTCGCCCGTCACCCCCGGCGGGACGCGGCCGCCCTGGCAGCCGCCCTGCGCGATCGCAGCATCATCGTGCGGCACTTCAAGGCCGAGCGCATCGACCAGTTCCTGCGCATCACCGTCGGCACCGACGCCCAGTGCGCCCTGCTGATTGACGCCCTGCGCGAGATCCTGGCCTGAGCCTCACCCGCCCCTGAACGCAATTCGGGCGCCCCTGGGGCGCCCGAATCACTTGATGCGGCAGCAAGGGGCGTGGATCACTTCACCGCCAGCAGCTCCACTTCGAACACCAGGGTGGCGTTGGGGGGGATCACGCCGCCGGCACCACGGGCACCGTAGCCCAGGTTCGGCGGGATGGTCAGCTTGCGACGACCGCCCACCTTCATGCCCTGCACACCTTCATCCCAACCCGAGATCACGTGGCGTGCGCCGAGGGGAAAGACAAAGGGGTCGTTGCGATCCTTGCTGGAATCGAACTTCTTGCCGTCGGTAAGCCAGCCGGTGTAGTGCACCTGGACGTGCTGGCCAGCGGTTGCCTCGGGGCCGGTGCCCACTTCCAGATCTTCGATGACGAGGCCGCTCGCCGTGGTGGTTTGGGTCATGGAATGCTCCTTGTGAATGACCGCCGGATTCTATTTCAAGTGGCCTTCACACGCTTGGCGAACTTGCTGCGGAACTTCGCCACCTTGGGTGCCACCACGTACTGGCAATAGGGCTGATGCGCGTTGCGGCTGAAGTAATCGTGGTGATAGGGCTCCGCCGGCCAGAAGCGGGGGGCAGCGAGAATCTCGGTGACGATGGGCGCGCCGAAGTGAGCCTCCTCGTTCAGCTCGGCCACCTTCTGCCGGGCAAGGTCCTCCTGCTCCGGCGTGGTGGCGAAGATCGCCGAACGATACTGGGTGCCCACGTCATTGCCCTGGCGATTGGGCGTCGTCGGATCGTGGATGGCGAAGAAGATGTCGAGCAGGTCCGGGAAGGTGATCACCCCCGGTTCAAACTCGATGCGCACCGCCTCCGCATGGCCGGTATCACCATCGCAGATACGCTCGTAGGTGGGCGTGTCCACATGACCACCGATGTAGCCGGAGGTCACGCTGCGCACGCCATCCGCCCCCAAGTATACCGCTTCAAGGCACCAGAAGCAGCCGCCGGCCAGGATGGCCAGCTCGGTTTTCGGAGAATTATCTGCCATGACAGTCCTGAACAAGTGATGAGGTATCCGGCAGACCTTGATCCGGCGGAAAGATTTCAAGATAGATGAGATCGCTGGCAAAGGCGAGACAGGGCAGACTCAGCAACAGCAGCGGCGGGCACAGAATGGTGGCGATCACCGCCACCGCGAGCACCAGGCCCCACACCAGCATCGCCCCGAAATTGGCAAACACGGCCTTCACGCTGGCCGTGACCGCCTCGACCAGATTGGCCCTGCGATCGAACAGCAGGGGCACGGAGAATGCCGAGATACAGAACACGATGAAAGCCAGCACCGCCCCCATCACCCCGGTCAGCGCATGAAAGCGCAGCACCTGCCCGGCCTCCGGAGCGGCCCCCACGCCGATCATGAAGCTGTACACCGTGGCGGCATCGGTGATCCAGATCAGGAACAGCAGCGCACACACCCCTGCCACCACCCACAGGCCCCGGGGCGCCCCACGAAAGGCCGCCACCACCTGCCCCATGCCGGGGCGCAGCCCCGCCGCGCGGGCCCGGCGCAGGGCAATGAAGCCGCTCAGCACCGCCGGCCCCACCAGCAGGAAACCGCCGGCAAAGGGCAGGATCATCTGGGCAAGGTCGAGCCACAGCAGCAGGGCGAAGATCAGCACGCCGATCAGCACGAAAACAGCGGCAAAGCCGGCCGCCGGCTTCAGGCAGCCACGCAACTGACGCCAGCCCTCGGCCAGGGCTGCGAGCACGACGGCGCCGGAAATGCGGCGAGGATCAAGACGGATGGACATGGCGAACTCCTGGCGGACGGCCTTCCATCTCGCCCAAAGCCCCCGGCGCCGTCCATGACCGGGATCAATTGCCCCGGCCGGGCATGCAAACGCCTTACTTGAACGAGATGGAGTACAGGGCGTCGAGGGCGTTTTCGCTGCCTGCCCGGCCGATCACCGAGATGCGACGGGTCAGCTGGTAGGTGAGCTTGACCACGCTGGACGTCCCGGAAATACTCTGCTCGAAGGACAGCATGGCCCGGGACGACAGACGCTTGCCGATCGTGATGACCTGACCGGGCACGGAGGCCACGTTGCTCGACGATGCGCTGGAAGCGGTGCCCGTCACGCTACCGGTCGCCACGCTGCTGGTCTGAACCCGGGTGCGAGGATCGACGCTGGAGCCGAAGGAGATCTCGTCGAATCCCAACGCGCTGGCCAGCCCGGCCGAGAGCCCGGCACCGGTGCCACCCAGCAGGGCCTGGGCCGCGGGGAGCAGCAAGGCCATTTCACCACCGGAGCCCTGATCGGGTGGACGGCCAAGAACGATCCAGCCGAGCTTCTCCGGATCAGGCACATTGGGCTCGGACACCAGCCGCACCACCGGCCGACGGGCCGTGCCGGTAATACCCACCCCAGCCTCCACCGCGAGCCCCTTGCGCAAGGCCACCACGTTGAGTCCCGGATTGGTCACCGGCCCGTTGAAGGTGACGATGCCGCGCTCGATGGACAAGCGCTGGCCGTAGCCATCGAAGAGACCGCCCTGGGTGGTGATGACGCCGGTGGCACTGAGGGGCCGCCCATCGCCCGACTGCAGACGAAGCTCACCGGCGAGGCGGGTATCCAGCCCCAGGGCCTTCACATAGAGGGCATTCCCCAGGCTGAGGGTCAGATCCACCCCCATGCTGAACGGACTTGCCGGCGTCTTCTCGGTTCGGCGCGGGTCGACCACCTCCACGTCATCGCCGAGGCTGGGCGCCGGCGTCCGGGACAATTCGACGAAACCCGCATCCGCGGCCAGGCGGCCCTTGAGGTGGGCCGAGTTCCAGCCACTCAAGACCTCTCCCTCACCGCTCAGCACCAGCCACTGGTCAGCCCGCTGCAGGAGGGGCAAACGATCCGCCTTGAAACTGAAACGTCCCTCCCCGCTGGCCAACTGGATGGCGCCCGCCGCCCTGAGGGTGCCCGGCTCCCGGGTCAGACGCGCCACATCGATGCGGTTCTCCCGCGGCTTGACCCGGTTGGGCGACGCGAAACTAAGCTCGTCGAGGCGCAACACCTCCCGGTTGAACTCCGCCACCAAAGTGCCACCTGAAAGGTGCAGCCCCTGGTCGGCCATCACGAAATCGAGCTTCTCGCCGCGCAGGCGCCCCGCCGTTTCGGGGCGCGCCGGAGTGCCGGCCAGGGTGAACTCGCCCCTCAGGCTGCCATCGGTCTTCAGGTTCTGGTCGGCCAGGGGCCCCGCCCAGGCGATGGATGGCATGTCGAGGCTGGCCGACCCCAGCAACGGCGCGCCGGGCACCAGGCGCAGGCGGCCATCGGCCGTGCGCTCGGCCAGGGCCGTGCCCGCCCCGGCCAGACTGCCAAGCCGGCTACCGTGGGCACTGAAGCCGAAGGCCAGCCGGCTGGCCGCCGCCGAGAGAGTGAATTGCAGATCATCCAGGCCGAGGCGCACCGGCGTGTCGCCCTGCAGGATCAGATCGCCCTTCTCCCGGTAGAGACGAACGAAGCCATTGGCTTGCTCCCCGATGTCCACATCCCATTCACCCCCCATCTGCAGGGAATCCCCCTGGCGCCGCACCGCACGGGTGGCCGGGTCGAGGTTCACCCCCACCTGCACGCCGCTGACCCGCCCCCGGGCCACCAGGTGGCGGGCCTGCCAGCGCGTCTCCTCAAAACGGTAAAGCCCTCCTGCACCGCCGCGAAACTCGGCAGTGCCCAGCCGCAACATGTCCCCGGACAGGAGCAATGCGGCCGGCCCCAGCAGACGGACCGGATAGTCGCCCGTCACCTCGACACCCTCCAGCCGCCCTTCCCAGCGGGGGCCATCGGAAAGACGGCCCGCCAGGGTCGTGACCGCCGAATGCTGGCGCAGACCATGAACCTCGATCCGGGTGCTGTTGGCCTCCCGGGTTCCCGTCAGGATCAGGCTGGCCCGGCGCACCAGGACTTCCGCATCGCTGCCGCTGCGTAGGCCTGCCAGGGCCAGTTGCAGGGACAGTTCCCCGCCGCGGCCCGCGCCCATGCGCCCCTGCCCATTGACGGCATCGATACGCAAGCCACCTGCCGCCAGCTTGTCACCCAGCACGGCCAGCTCGCCCGCCGGCTGGGCCAGGGTGCCACGGAACACCCCATCGGCCTTGATGCGCCCACCCAGGCCATGGCCGAGGGCGGCCAGCGCGGGGGCGTCCACATGCAGTTCGAGGGCATCGCCGGGGCGGCCGTAGCGCCCCCGGGCAGTCAGACGGTTGCCGGCCAGATCGAGGGCGAGATTGCCCCGGGTGAGCGCGCCCCCCTCCAGGGCCAGCTCACCCTTGCCGGCCAGGGGCTTGCCCTCGAGCTGACTGGGGGCCAGCTCGAAATTCAGGCTCCCCGCAAGATGCGGTGCACGCTTTCCGCTCAACTCAAAGCGGGCATTCAGATCGGCCGGTGGAGCCGCCGTGGCGAAGGCCCGGGGGTCGAACTGGCTCAGCCGTCCGCTGGCTTCGAACGCGCCCGCGCCTTCGAGGGACAGCTTGCCGCTCAAGGCCAGGCGGGCGGAGCGGGCCACGGCCAGGGCCTCGTCCAGGTGAATCACGCCACCCGCCTGACGGGCCTTGAGGCGCAGGGACAGGCGGGTGTCGCTCAGATCTGCACCAAGGGTCTGGGCGTCGGCATCGGCGCGGGCAGTGATGACCCCGGCGATGCGCGTGGTCACGGCACGCTGGTCGAGGCGCCGGGCGTCGAGGCCGGCAATGCGCAGATCCGCGTCGAGCTGACCGAAGCCGGGTGTGGCGGGGGCCGGCGCCTTCCAGCGCAAGGTGCCGGTGGCACGCCCCTGGCCCGGCAGGCGCAGATCCACGCTTGACGCGGCCAGCTCACCCCGGGCCCAGCGCAGGCTGGCACTCAGGCTCTCCACGGGCAGTGCGCCACGGTCGTATGTGCCCGGCCGATGATTGACCACGCGCAAAGGGCCGCTGATCACCCAGTCGGCCAGCGCCACGGGCGGCCCGGAGGCGGCGCCGGACGCAGCCACCGGCGTCAGGTCCAGGTCCACGTCGAGGCGGGCCTGCGGCGCACCAGCGTGGAAGCGCGCCGGATCCACGTCACGCAGCAGCAGCCGCGCCGAGCGCAGGGGCAAGGCCGCAAAGGGCGTCACCACCCCGTGCGCCTCCCCCGTCAAGCCGGCACCCTCGGCCCGGGCCTGCAGCTTCAGACTCTCCAGGGTGCCGGCGGCATCCGCCTGCACTTCATAGGCTTCACCCTCATGCAGGGTGGAAAGATGGGCCCGGGCCACAAGATCGAAGGGGCGGCGGCCATCCAGCTCGCCCTCCGCCGTCAGTTGCCCGAAGGGTGCGACAGCGCGCAGACCGGAGACACGGTGCTGACGGCCATCGGAATCGAGCTTGCCGGCCAGGGCGGTGAGCACCAGATCCGGCTCGGCGGGTTTCCCGTCCACCAGCGCACCAATGCGCAGGCGGTCGATGGCGAGCTTGTCGAGATGCACCGCCACCGGAAGTTCGAGACCCAATGGCAGGGTGGCCGGCTCGGCGCTGGCTGCGGTCGCCACGGAAAGATCCGCCGCGCTCAGGGTGGACACATCCAGCGTGCCGCCCATCAGGGCACCAGGGCGCCAGTCCATGCGCAGATCGATAACATCCACCTGCAGGGTGGACGTATGCACCTGCACCGATTCCGCCCGCAGTTGTCCGAGCAGATAACCCTGGGGCTTGTTGATACGGAGCATGCCGCCACTGAAGTGGTGGGCGAGCCCGGCCGCCGCCTGCAGCCCCGATTCGGTGGCGCCCAGCCAGCCGACCACTAGCAGCACAAGCACGAAGAGGCTGATGCAGGCCCCCAGCACACCCCGCGTCAGGCCCGCAAGCAAGCCTTCCCGGGCGGGCCGGGGCGCCGCCTCGGCACGGGGATCAGGGCCGGCGGGGTCGGCCGGTGCGTCGCTCATCGCCCGGAGCGTGCAAGGAACTCGGGCCGCGCAGAAGACCTGATCACACGCGCTCAGCCAAACAGGCTGGCCAGCCCTGCCCCCGGATCGTCGGCCCGCATGAAGGCCTCGCCGACCAGGAAGGCATTGACCTGATTGGCGCGCATCAGGGCCACATCGGCCGGCGCCAGGATGCCGGACTCGGTGACGACGATACGATCGGCCGGGATGCGCGGCAGCAGATCCAGGGTGGTCTGCAGGCTGACCTCAAAGGTGCGCAGGTTGCGGTTGTTGATGCCAAGCAGCGGCGTGCGCAACTGCAGGGCCAGATCCAGCTCGGCGCCGTTGTGCACTTCCACCAGCACCCCCAGACCGAGGCTTTCGGCAATGGCTTCCATCTCCTGCATCTCGGCCAGGCTGAGGGCCGCGGCGATCAGCAGGATGGCATCGGCGCCCATGGCACGGGCTTCGAACACCTGGTAGTTGTCCACCAGGAAATCCTTGCGCAGGGCCGGCAGGCTGCAGGCGGCGCGGGCAGCCTGCAGGTACTCGGGGGCGCCCTGGAAGAACTGCCGGTCGGTGAGCACCGACAGGCAGGCTGCGCCGGCCTTCTCGTAGGAGGCGGCAATCTCGGCAGGCCGGAAGTCGGCGCGGATCACCCCCTTGGAGGGGCTGGCCTTCTTGATCTCGGAGATCACTGCAGCGTGGCCGGCGGCGATCTTGCTGCGGATGGCGCCGACGAAGTCACGGGCCGGCGCCTGGGCGGTCGCCTGCTCGCGCACCGCCGCATCGGAAACCACCGCCCGGGCGGCGGCCACCTCCTCGCGCTTCACGGCGAGAATCGTGTTGAGGATGTCGGACATGGGATTTCCCGGATCAGTGTTCAAACCAGTTCTCGATGACGAGTCCGGCGAAGGGTGTGAAGTCACGGACATTGCGCGTGACCAGGATCAATTTGTGGTGGCTGGCCGTTGCTGCAATCTGACCGTCCGCGAAGGCAGGCATCTGGCCTGTCCGGGCCAACCGTGCGCGCTCGGTGGCATGCCAGGCAGCCGGGCCGGCATCATAGGGGAGCACCGGAAAAAGGCTTGCCACCTCATCGATGAAAGCCAGGATCTGCCGGCGTCGCCCCCCGTCTTCAAGACGCTCGGCACCGAACAGCAACTCATGCCAGCTGACTGCCGAGATGGCGCACTCCGCGGCATTCCGCTCGAGCGCCTCCAGCACGCCCCGATGGGGAGCCGGCCGGGCCGCCTCGGAGACAATGTTGGTGTCCAGCAGATAACGCATCAGAAGTCAGCGGCAGAGCGCCCCGGCGCAGCATCCCGCAAAGCATCGAACTCGTCACCATGCAAGACGCTCTCACCGCAACGGAGCCGCCACGCATCAAGGGCACTGCCGAAACTCCGGGATTCAACGGGAGCTTTCAGGCGCTGGTACTCCGCCACCGAAATCAACACTGCCACCGGCCGGCCACGTCGGGTGAGCTGAATGGGCTCTCCCTCCTCGACACGATGGACCAGGCCCGTCAGGGCATCCCGCGCCTCGGCAATCGAGTAAGTGCTGTCCATGTCCGCCTCCGCTCACGATGAGATGGCTATCTGAATAGCCACTTTAGTTTCCCATGGTACTGCAGGCCGGCCCCCCTGGTGGGGGGCCTCGTCATCTCAAACAAACTTGCGGGTCGCCGCCACAAAGGCCTCGAGCTTGGCACGGGCTGCGCCGGAGGCGATGACCTCGCGGGCCTTGACGATGCCCTCGCCAATGGAGCCCACCACGTTGGCGGTGTACAGCGCCGTGCCGGCGTTGAGGGCCACGATCTCGCGGGCGGCGCCCGGTGTGTTGTCGAGCACCCCCAGCAGCATGGCCTTCGACGCATCCGCGTCGGCCACCTTGAGGTTGCGGCTGGACATCATGGTCAGGCCGAAGTCTTCCGGGTGGATCTCGTATTCACGGATCTCCCCGTCCTTCAGCTCGCCCACCAGGGTGGAAGCCCCCAGGGACACTTCATCCATGCTGTCGCGGCCATACACCACCAGCACGTGCTCGGCGCCGAGGCGCTGCATGACACGCACGCAGATGCCCACAAGGTCGGGGTGGAACACGCCGAGCAGGGTGTTCGGCGCACCGGCCGGGTTGGTCAACGGGCCAAGGATGTTGAACAGGGTGCGCACCCCCATCTCCCGGCGCACCGGCGCCACGTTCTTCATGGCGCTGTGGTGGTTGGGGGCGAACATGAAGCCGATGCCGGTTTCCTCAATGCACTCGGCCACCTGCTGGGCGTTAAGGTTGAGGTTCACCCCCAGGGACTCCAGCACGTCGGCGCTGCCCGACTTGCTGGAGACGCTGCGCCCGCCATGCTTGGCCACCTTGGCACCGGCCGCCGCCGCCACGAAGATGGTGGCGGTGGAGATGTTGAAGGTGTGGGAGCCATCGCCGCCGGTGCCCACCACGTCGAGGAAGTTGCTGTCGCGGGGCACCACCACCTTGGCGGACAGCTCGCGCATCACGGTGGCCGCGGCGGTAATCTCGCCGATGGTCTCCTTCTTGACGCGCAGGCCGGTGAGGATGGCGGCGGTCATCACCGGGGAGACTTCGCCGGCCATGATCTGGCGCATCAGGGAGAGCATCTCGTCGTAGAAGATCTCCCGGTGGTCGATGGTGCGTTGCAGGGCTTCCTGGGCGCTAAAGGTCATGGCGGGCTCCGGTCAGGCTTTGGATTGTTCGAGGAAGTTGCGCAGCAGATCGTGGCCACGCTCGGTGAGGATGGATTCGGGGTGAAACTGCACGCCCTCGACCTGCAGGGTCTTGTGGCGCACGCCCATGATCTCCCCGTCATCAGTCCACGCGGTGACCTCCAGGCAGTCGGGCAGGCTCTCGCGCTCGATGGCCAGGGAATGGTAACGGGTGCAGGTGAGGGGGTTGGGCAGACCCTTGAACACGCCCTGGTCCAGGTGATGCACCGGCGAGACCTTGCCGTGCATCAGCTTCTTGGCGTGGATGATCTTGCCGCCGAAGGCGGCGCCGATGCTCTGGTGGCCCAGGCACACGCCGAGGAGCGGGATCTTGCCGGCGAATTCCTTGATGGCCGCCACCGAGATGCCGGCTTCGGCGGGTGAACACGGCCCCGGCGAGACAACGATCTGCTCGGGCTTCATCAGGGCGATCTGCTCGACGGTGATCTCGTCGTTGCGGAATACCTTCACGTCGGCACCGAGCTCGCCGAAGTATTGGACGAGGTTGTAGGTAAAGCTGTCGTAGTTGTCGATCATCAGCAACATGGCTGCAAATCCTTTCCTGAGGTGCGTCCGGCCATCGCAATCGTCATGGGGATGGCCGGCGCAGTGCTGCATTTTCTCGCAGATTCGGCCGGGTGCACCCGCCAGGGCGCGCCATCCGGCCGGCTATTTTTGCTATGTGACCGCGGTTACCGACAGGGGCTGGCCGGACATGGGATAGTCAAGGCGCCTTCCACAACATAACGAGAACCCACCATGAAGATCGCCCGCATCCTGATCACCGCCGCCCTTGCCACCACCGCTGCCGCCCCGGCCCTGGCCGGCGAATGGAAGTTCCTGCCCATTCTCGACAAGGGCTACAGCCCGGCCTTCGTCGCCTCCGTGACCGGTGGCCTGATGGACCCGAAGCACGTGGACAGCGGCACCGCCTGGGGCCTCGAGCTGGCCATGAACTGCGGCCTGCTGCAGACGCCCACCGGCGTGGTGCGCACCAAACTTTCCTACAACCGCTTCGACAATGACGGGCTGAAGCTGCAGACCGTGGAACTGAACCCCCGCTGGACCACCCCGATCGCCCAGAACCTCACCCTGGGCGTCGGCCCCGGTATCGGCTGGGTCAAGTCGGACGCCGGCGGCCGCACCACCGACATGTTTGCCTGGCAGGTGGGTGCCGACCTGGACTACCGCATGAACAACCTGAACCTGGGCCTCGGCGCCCGCTGGCAGGACACCACCGACAAGAACATCGGCGGCGGCCACCATGGTGCCGACAACTGGCTGGTACAAGCCAAGGTCGGTGTCGCCTTCTGACCCTGCCATCACCGGTCGTTGAAAAGCAGGCCGCCTCCGGGCGGCCTTTTTCATGTCCATCACAGGCGGGTGTCGAGCCCGGCTTCGGCGATCTCGGCGGCACGCAACATGGCGCGGGCCTTGCTCCGGGTTTCCTGCCATTCGGCTTCCGGATTGGAGTCGGCGACGATGCCGGCGCCGGCCTGCACGTGGATCTGCCCGTCCTTGAGCACCGCAGTGCGGATGGCGATGGCCAGGTCCATGTCACCGTGGAAGCCCAGATAGCCCACCGAGCCGGCATAGATACCGCGCTTGGTGGGTTCCAGCTCGTCGATGATCTCCATGGCCCGCAGCTTGGGGGCGCCGGACACGGTGCCCGCCGGGAAAGTGGCGCGCAGCACGGCCAGGGCATTGAGCCCGTCCTTGAGCTTGCCTTCCACGTTGGAGACGATGTGCATCACGTGGGAATAGCGCTCGACGGTGAAGCGCTCGGTGACCTTGACCGTGCCGGTGCGGGCCACGCGGCCGCAGTCGTTGCGGCCCAGGTCGAGGAGCTGGGTGTGCTCGGCGAGCTCCTTCTGATCGGCCAGCAGTTCGGCCTCCAGGGCCAGATCCTCGTCGTGGGTGGCGCCGCGCTTGCGGGTGCCGGCAATGGGGCGCACGGTCACGTCGCCATCTTCAAGGCGCACCAGGATCTCGGGGGACGCGCCCACCACCTGGAACTCCTCGAAGTTGAAATAGAACATGTAGGGCGAGGGGTTGAGGCTGCGGATCGCCCGGTAGAGGGCCAGGGGGCTGGCGCCAAAGGGCTTGCTCATGCGCTGGCTCAGCACCACCTGCATGATGTCGCCCTCGACGATGTAGTCCTTGGCCTTTTGAACCGCGGCCTTGAAGGCCTCCTCGCCGAAACTGGACACCGCCTCGGCCGACGCGCAAACCTGCTCGGACGGCACGCTCACCGGCTCGCGCAGCTTGCCCAGCAGCACCTTCAGGCGGCGCACCGCACGCACGTAGGCATTGGGCACCTCGGGCTCGGCATAGACCACCAGGGTCAGCTTGCCGGAGAGGTTGTCCACGATGGCGATCTCTTCGGACAGCAGCAGCAGGATGTCGGGCGTGCCCAGCGCGTCGGGCTTCTCTGTCTTGGCCAGCCGCGGCTCGATGTAGCGCACGGTGTCGTAGCCGAAGCAGCCCACCAGACCGCCGGCAAAGCGCGGCAGGTGATCGCGGGGCGGCACCTTGATGCGGTCCATGAACTCGGCGACGAAGTTGAGGGGATCGCCATAGTCACGACGCTCCACCAGCCGGTCGTTGGTCAGCAGCAGCACCGAACGGCCATGCACCTCGATGCGGGTCGAGGCGGCCAGGCCGATGATGGAATAGCGGCCGAAACGCTCGCCCCCCTGCACGGATTCGAGCAGGTAGGTGTTGGGCGCGTTGGCCAGCTTCAGGTAGACGGAGAGCGGGGTGTCGAGATCCGCAAAGGTTTCGAGGGTAACCGGGATGCGGTTATAGCCCTGGGCGGCCAGGGCGTTGAATTCGGCTTCGGTCATGGAGACTCCGGAAGTGCATGATGCTTTTTTCGCGAGGGTATCACGGGGCAGGCCCGTGGCTGATCAGAGCCCCCACAGCTGGGCTTCACCCAGCTTGCCCCCAAGGGGGAAAGGAAACTTGGGACGGCCCGGCGTTTCCTTCAGGGCTGGCTCAGGCGAGCAGCCATGACCGGCCGCCGCATCCGCCACAGCAGGGGATACGAACGGCAGGGAACTCCTCGACGAAGAACATGCGCTTCTGGGTCACGATGGATGGGTGTCCGTGAAGGTCAAACGACAATGCGCGGCAGCGCATCGACGAGGCTGGATAGTAGCCCGTCGCATTCGATGCTGTCCACCGACATGCCTTCGCTGTAGCCATAGGTGACCAACAGCACCGGCATACCCGCCGCGCGGGCCGCTTCGGCGTCATTGGCGGAATCACCGATCATCCAGGCAGCCGCGGCCGGCACCGCCAATTGGGCGCAGGCATGGAGCAGGGGCGCCGGATGGGGTTTCTTGTCCGGGAGGGTGTCGCCGCTGACCGTCACCTGAAAGAAGCGGGCGATGCCGGTGTGCTCAAGCAGGGGGCCGGTGAAGGCCGCAGGCTTGTTGGTCACGCAGGCCATGGGCACCCCCGCCGCGGCCAAGGCCTCCAGCGCCTCCACCACACCGGGATAGATCACCGTGCGCTCGCCATTCACCGCCGCGTAGTGGCGGCGGAAGACCTCCACCGCCGCATCCACCTCGGCGTCCTGCGCCGAACCGGACTCGACCAGACAACGCCGTACCAGATTGACCATGCCCTTGCCGACGAAAGTCCGGATCGCCTCCAGGGAATGGGGCGGACGTCCAAGCTCGGCCATCATCCGCCGGCAGGCTTCGGACAGATCGGGGATGGAATCGAGCAGGGTGCCGTCCAGGTCAAACAGAACAGCGGTGCGGGTCGGGGACATCGGCGGGCTCACGGCAGGAAGAAGGCGGCGGGCTGCAGCATAAGGGAGATCATGCCGCCGACGCCAGCCCGGCCCGCCGCTGCAGGGCACGCCCCAGCACCAGCGCCATCACCAACAGGGGGATGGCCGCCCAGGCATTGACCGCACTCCAACCCAGCCGGTCCACCAACGGTGCAGCACCGAGCGTCGCCAGGGTCACCCCCAGGAAGACCAGACTGTCATTGACCGCCTGGACCCTGCCCTTCTCCTCGGCCCGCCAGTGCTCCGCAAGCAGGGTTGTAGCGCCCACGTACAGCAGGTTCCACCCCAGGCCGACCCCCACCAGGGACCACTGGAAGTGGGCGTAGCTGTCGCCCGCCAGCGCCAGGGCAATGGCAGCAAGGCTGATCAGGGCGCCGATGAGCATCACCCGCAGGGCACCGATCCGGCCGACCAGGCTGCCGGTGAGGAAAGAGGGGGCAAACATGGCCACCAGATGCCACTGGATCACCGTGGCAGTGGCATCGAATGGCTGCCCGGTGCACAACATGGCCAGGGGCGTGGCGGTCATCAACAGGTTCATGACGCCGTAGGCCACCACCGCCCCTGCCACGGCCAAGCCCACACCGGGGTCGGCCAGGATCTGCTTCACCGGCCGGGCCGGCTGCACCGCATGCACGCGCTGCGCAGCCGGCAGTCGCAGGCCCCAGCCGGCCAGGGCCGCCACAAAGGCCACCCCGGCCAACACCAGGAAGCTCGCGAGGAAAGGCGTGCCGAGCATGTCGCGGGTGCTGCGGGCCAGCCAAGGCCCCAGAAAAGCCGCCAGCACACCGCCAGTGAGGGTCAGGGACACGGCCAGGCCCTTGCTCGCCGGCGCAACCGCTTCGATGGCAGCAAAACGATAGAACTGCCCAACCCCGCCCAGCACGCCGATGCACAACCCGGCCACGACGAAAAGTCCGAACTGACCGAGGTGAATGGCCAGTGCCGCCATCAGCAGGCCGCAGGCCCCCACCAGGGCCGCGCCCACGAACACCGGCCGCCGCCCCCGCCGGGCCATCAAACCCGCCGCCGGATGGAGCACCAGCAAGGTGGCCAGGTACTGGGCCGCGAGGGGCAGGTTGGCCAGCCCCGACGGCGCGGAAAGCCCGACGGCCACCAGTGCCGAACTCGACAGGACCAGACCGACCATGGTCATCATCAGGGCCTGGCTGAGGGCCAGGAGAAACACGTTGGCGTTCATGGATGTGCTCCGGAGTGCTTTGACGCCGCCATGGTCGCCGGCTACAGTGAGTGGCGTAAATGACATATAAGCCACCTTTTCTGCCATGCCCCGTACCCTTGCCCTCCTCGTCTATCCCCAGTTCCAGATCCTTGATGCGGCGGGCCCTTTGTCGGCCTTCGAAACGGCCAACGGCTTTGCATCGGGCAGCTATGTCCTGGAGCTGATCTCCCGGGACGGTGGCCCGGTGACGAGCTCCTGCGGCGCGGCCCTGCAGACCCGCGCCTTTCAGGACAACGAGACCCCGGACACGCTGATGGTGGTTGGTGGCGACGGCGTGGATGCTGCGTCGGCCTGTCCGGCGACACGGGACTTCGTCCGTCAATGCAGCACCCGGGTGCGGCGGACCACCAGCGTGTGCTCCGGGGCATGGCTGCTCGCCAGCGCCGGGCTGCTGGAAGGCCGTCAGGCCACCACCCACTGGAGCCGGACATCCCGTTTCCGCCGCGCCTTTCCGGATGTGCGGCTGGAAGCAGACCGGATTTACGTGCAGGACGGGCCCATATGGACCGCAGCGGGCATCTCGGCGGGCATCGACCTGGCCCTGGCCCTGATTGCCGACGACGTCGGCGAGACAGTGGCACGCCAGGTGGCCCGTCAGCTGGTGGTGTATTACCGCCGCCCGGGCGGGCAATCGCAGTTTTCGGAACTGGCCGAGATGCAAGCCGTGGGCACTCGTTTCACGCCCCTGCTGGACCACATCCGCCAGCACCTGGACGAGCGCCTGGACGTGGACGCGCTGGCGGCCCGGGTGTGCATGAGTCCCCGCCACTTTTCCCGCCGCTTCACGGAGGAAACAGGCCTTACGCCGGCCAGGGCGGTGGAAAAACTGCGGGTCGAAGCCGCCGCGGCGGCACTCGAGAGCGGACGGGAGGCGGTACAGAAGGTGGCCCGGGACTGCGGCTTCGGCGATCAGGAGCGGATGCGCCGGGCCTTCCTGCGCATCCTCGGCAGGCCCCCCTCGGCCCTGCGGCAAAAGCGGGCCTGAGCGCGAGGGGATCACGCCATTGGGCGGCCGGATCAGACCCCGGCCAGGGCCGCGCGCAGGGCGGCGATCACGCTGTTGTAGCGCTGGGGGTCGCTGTCCTTGCCCGCGCCGAACACGGCCGAGCCGGCCACGAAGGTGTCAGCCCCGGCCCGGGCGATCTCGGCGATGTTGTCCACCTTCACACCACCGTCGATCTCGAGGAGGATCCGGCGGCCAGTGCGGGCGGTGTAGGCGTCGATCTTTGCCCGCGCCTCGCGCAGCTTGTCGAGGGTGCCGGGGATGAAGGACTGGCCGCCGAAACCCGGGTTCACACTCATCAGCAGCACCACGTCGAGCTTGTCCATGACGTGATCCATCCAGTTGAGCGGCGTGGCCGGGTTGAACACCAGGCCGGCCTGGCAACCGCTGTCACGGATCAGGCCGAGCGTGCGGTCCACGTGTTCGGAGGCTTCCGGGTGAAAGGTGATGATGTTGGCACCAGCGCTGGCAAAGTCCGGCACGATGCGATCCACCGGCTTGACCATCAGGTGCACGTCGATGGGCGCCGTGGTGCACGGGCGGATGGCTTCACACACCAGCGGGCCGATGGTCAGGTTGGGCACGTAATGGTTGTCCATCACGTCGAAATGGACCCAGTCGGCGCCCGAGGCAATGACGTTGGTGACCTCTTCACCCAGGCGGGCGAAATTGGCGGACAGGATACTGGGGGCGATGCGGAAGCTCATGGCAAGTCCTGGCGGGGAGAACGCGGAGGTGCCGGAGTTTACCCGCCCGGCCGGCACCACGCCAACGCAGCGCGCCGCCCGGTGCCCGCTATGGTTGCGGTGCGACGACAATTCGGCTTCAATTGAATCCCCAACGCGCATCACCTCAAGACAATGACAACCCGCAAGGATCAGGACGCCATCGAAGTCAAGGCCGTGGCGCGCTACATCGAGGAGCAATCCAGCATCGAGGCGAACCGTTACGTCTTCGCCTACCACATCACCATCCGCAACACCGGTCAGGTGCCGGCCCAGCTCGTCAGCCGGCACTGGATCATCACCGATGCGGAAGGTGCGGTGCAGGAGGTGGAAGGGGCTGGCGTAATCGGCAAGCAACCCCTGTTGCGACCGGGTGAACAATTCGAGTACACCAGCGGCTGCACCATTGCCACCCCGGTGGGTACCATGAAAGGCAGCTACCGCATGGTGGCCGAGGACGGCAGCCGCTTCGACGCACCGGTGCCGGAATTCACCCTCGCCATGCCCCGCACCCTGCACTAAGAGGGAGTGAAGAAATCGTAGCGAGCGGTTCGAGTTCGCCCTGAGAAGCGCAGCCGTACAAAGGTACGGTGAGCATCGCAGGGGCAAAATCGGGTCGCGCAGCAGACTTATTCACACCCTCTGAGCACAGCCCCCGGCCCGCGGGCCGGGTGTGGCCTTCGCCCCGCCAGTGATCAGCGGGCCGTGTGCCGCAGCAGACGCAGGCACTCGATGGTGGAGGCCAGATCCACCGCGCAGACGTCATCATCATTGCGGATGTACGGGTCAGCACCGGCCGCCAGCAGGGCCTCGACAATCTCGGGGCGTCCGCTCGACGCGGCATACATCAGGCAGGTGGCCCCCACATCATTGCGGTTGTCCAGATCGATACCCGCCGCGACCAGCGCCCGGATGGCCGCCGGCTCCCGTGACACGCAGGCCAGCCACAGGGCATTGTTGCCGTCCCCGTTGCGCCGCGCGATATCCACGCCCGCGGCCAGCAACGCCTCGATCAGATCGGGACGACCGAGCAGCGCAGCCCGCATCAGGGGCGTCAATCCGTGCTCCCGGGCCTGATCCAGGTTGTCCCGTTCATAGCCGAATTCGTCCACGAACGCACGCAGCGCCGGGGTGGCATCGGCAGGCAGCGCAGGCGTAACCCCCGCACCCTCTCCTGCCGCAAGTGCGGCCTCGAGGGGCTCGAAACCACCATCCACGCTATAGACTTCCGCGTAGTGAAAGTCCGCAAACATCGTGGCATACACTTGGCTGGCGTTACCGTGATAGCAGTAGATGACCACGGGGGCCGCCCGCGGAACGCGCCCGAAGACATCGCCCAGGGCCGCCTCGGTGAGGTGCTGCGCCCCTTCCACGTGACGACGCTCGAAGCTGCCCCGATCACGCACATCGAACAGGGCCAGACCCGGCAACTGCCCGAGACGCGATCGGTAAATCAGATCGGCGGCCCGGCGGGGGTCAATACGCAGGAAACCACTGCGGTTGCGCGTGGGTGTGCGGGTATCGGTCATGGCTGTGATCTCTCGGCAAGGGCCGGGTAGGCCGGCGTCGTTTCGATACGTTCATCGTCCACCGGCATGCCGATGGTGAAGTGATAGAGACTTTGAAAATCGGGGGTGGCGAGGGCGGCGGCCTCATGTACAGGGTCATCGAAGAAGCATCCGATGCCGGTACCACGCAAGCCCATGGCTTCCGCCTCCAGGTAGAGCAACTGGCCCAACAGGCCGGCTTCCCGCAGCAAATCCCGGTAGGCCGTGGGATGGGCGTCCACGAGCGGCGCGAAGGGCGCCAGCATGCCCACCGCCAGGCAGGCACTGGCGGCGATCTCCTGGTGGCAGTGCAGGCTGCGGGCCACCCGCCGTAGCTCAACCGGCTGCAGGGGCCGGAGACGCACCAGGCCATCAGGCCCCACCGACAAGGGTGTGCCACCCGCGGCTTGCAGCCCTTCAAGCAAAACCTTGCCCCAGGCGCCCCGGGGAAGCAGGTAAAGCCCCGCCTCCATCCCCTCCACCCGATGCACGAAGAGCAGCAGTGACAGCCGGGCATCGGCTTCGCCCTGGAGGATGCGGAGAAGACCGGCAAAAGGCTCCGTCCCCATCCCATGATTCGGGTCGAAACGCTGCGCGCTGCGGCGGCCCAGAATGCGCCTGGCCGGCTGGACGGGCGGCAACGGGCCGGCAATGGGGGGCAGTGCGCACCCATCAGGACGCCGGGTTGCCTCTGCCACTTCGGCAATGATCGGCCAGCGGAACATGGGGAATGGGTCGATGCACGTCGCCACACCCTGCCACTCCGCCCTTGCTGCAAGCGCTCGCAGGGCGGACGGTGCAAGGTCCGCCACGCCCTCCCCCAGATCCACGGCCAGCAGTATCTCCGCTTCCTCGTGGCTCACATCCGCCCGCCGGCCGGGAAAGTCGTCATCCCGGTCCACACCCAACAGGGCCGCCAGGGTCTCCGTACCGATCCGCCCCTGCTCCACCGGCTGCCAGCCCAGCAGGGCAGCCGCGTAGCGCAGGGCGCCCACGGCATGGCCCGTATCTAGCTGGCAATAGCGGAATGCCCGTTCGCCATACTTCCAGGCCTCGCGCCACATCACGGTGCTCAGGCCGATCGCCAGTGCCGGCCCCGGGGCAAACGGCTGTACATGGCGCGCGCGCAGCTCCAGCGCATGCTGGTCCGGCAGGTAGTGGTAAAGCCCGTCGGCCAGCCCCGTCACACCCGCAAGCAGCACATAGGCCTCCACCGGATGCAGGTTGCCACTGGAAGGGTTGGCCCGCACAGCCCAGCGGTCCGGCCCCAGGGACTTCCAGGCGGTCAGGCCGAAGGAAAGATGCAGGAGCGCCCCCAAGCTTGCCAGATCCGCCACTGCCGGGCAGGCCGGCGCCTGTGCAAGGGACTCGGCACGGGCCAGGGGCAGGGCAAATGCCGGCGCACCCGAAAAACGCCGAAAGGGCTCGGGCCGGGCATCCCAATCGAGGGTTGTGGGGCCGGCCGCGTAGGCCGCGAAGCGATGCTTGGTCCGCTGCTGATAGATCTCCACCACCTTCCCGGCGGGGAGTGTGTCGGCGGACGGGACAGGCGATGAGGACATGATTCGAACGGTGAGAGTGTGAAGCCTGCGAAGCAAGATCAGCGCCTACCCTGCCGGTGAGGCCCGGAGAACGCCGCAACCCGCGGCACGACCGGCTTGCCGCCCTTCCGTCCGGACCGCCCCCGCCTGGCCACGCTGACACGTTTGTCGGCTTGCAAACACAACTTGAGGAGCGGCCCATCAGAAAAACATTCAAAAAATATGAAAGCCCTACAAAGAATCCGATTCGCATGCCGATAATGCTTGCGCGGAACAACACCTGACATCCAGCGGCGAACCCGCCCGGACATTGCGCCGGCTCGCCAGCTAGAGGAACCGAGCACACCCATGTGGATCAATCGCAAGCAATACGAACAACTCCAATCCGACCTCCACGCCGCCACCGCCCGCGAGCAGGCCTTGCAGAGCGAAATCGCCACGCTACGCAGCGAAGCGGCCGCACAACAAGCAGCCCAGTCCGAAAGGCAGCGCCACTGCGACCACCTTTTGGCCGTGGTGCAGCGTATGGCCGAGTTCGGCAACTCCCTCTCGGGTGCCCAGGGCAGCCTGGGCGAGATGGCCGGCATTCTGCGTGACGAGAAGCTCAAGGCCGTTGAAGCCGCCCATGTGTCCCAGACCAGCGGCCAGGCCACCACCGAGATCGCCGAGAACCTGCAGCGTCTGGCCGTCGAATCCGGAAACTCGGCCCGCGAGGTGGATACCCTGGCCCAGCGTGCCGACGAGATCGGCACCATCGTCAAGCTCATTCACGGTGTTGCCGACCAGACCAACCTGTTGGCGCTCAACGCGGCCATCGAGGCGGCCCGGGCCGGCGAAGCCGGGCGTGGCTTTGCCGTGGTGGCGGACGAAGTGCGCAAGCTGGCCGAACGCACCTCCACCGCCACCGCCGAAATCTCCACCCTGGTCAGCCGCATCCGCGAAGACTCCACCCGCGCCCGCAACAGCATGGAAAGCCTGGCCCAGGTGGCGGGACGCTTCAGCGAACGGGGCCAGAAGGCCACCGAAGACATGAAGCTGCTGATGGCCCTCTCGGGCAACATGGAAGGCGTGATTGCCGGCAGCGCCATGAAGAGCTTCGTGGAAGTCGCCAAGATCGACCACATCGTCTTCAAGTTCCGGATCTATCTGGCGGTGTTCGGTCTCCTCGACCTCAAGCCCGCGGAAGTCTCCACCCACACGACCTGTCGCCTCGGCAAGTGGTACTACGAGGGCGAAGGGCAGGCCTGTTTCAGCCGCATGCCCGGCTACCGGGAGATCGAGCCACCCCACGTGGAAGTCCACCGCGCTGGCGTTCAGGCCCTGGAAGCCCTCGCCACCAACGACATGGCCGGCGTGCTGCGCTACCTGGACAGCATGGAGAGCGCATCCATGCGCGTACTCGAGAACCTCCAGCGCATGGGGCAAGCGGCGATGAGCGACCCTTCAGCCCTGTGCACCGCTGGCGATGGGCACAGCCACGACCACCACCATCACTGAAACCGCCGGGCCGGCCCCCATCGCCGGCCCGCATTGACTCCCCCGCCCCGGCCGCCCAGAATCGGGGCGCCATGCCAAGCCTCGACACCCTCCTCGCCTTTCTCGGCATCTCCATCCTCATCACCCTTGCGCCCGGCCCCGACAACCTGATGGTCATCGGCCGGAGCCTGGCCCGTGGACAGCGCGCCGGCCTGGCCTTCGGCCTCGGCTGTGCGGCCGGCTGCGTGACCCACATCGCCTGGGCGAGCCTTGGGGTTGCCGCCCTGGTGCGGGCCTCAAGCGGGCTGTTCCTGGCCATCAAGCTGGCCGGTGCGGCGTGGCTACTGTGGCTCGGCATCCAGGCCCTGCGCAGCGGTGGCAGCCTCACGCCCGCCGCGGGTGGGGCGCCCCGCTCCGGCCTGCAGGATTTTCGTCAGGGCTTCGTGGCCAATGCGCTGAACCCCAAGGTGGGTCTGTTCTTCCTGGCCTTCCTGCCCCAGTTCGCCGATCCGGCCCGGGGCCTGGTCAGCCTGCAGATGCTCGTCCTCGGCCTCGTCTTCGCCGCCCAGACCATCCTGATCTTCGGCGCCATGGCCCTCGCCGCTGGCCATCTGGGGCGGCTGCTGGCCCGCCGCCCGGGCATGGGCCCCTGGCTGGACCGCCTGTGCGGCCTGCTGTTCATCGGACTCGCCGCCCATCTGGCCGGCGACAGCCTCACCCCCAACAAGCACTGAACAAGAACAGAGAAAGAAGCCCATGCGACGCTCCCCCTCCGGCGCCCAACCCCTTCCCGCCTCCGGCGACCGCCACGACTGGCAGACCATCAAGAAACTCGTGCCCTACCTGTGGGCCTACAAGTGGCGGGTACTGTTTGCCCTCAGTTGCCTGATCTCGGCCAAGTTCGCCAACGTCTCCGTGCCGCTGATCTTCAAACAACTGGTGGACGGCCTGGACATCACCCGCGAGCAGGCCGTCATCGTGGTGCCCGCGGCCCTGCTGGTGGCCTACGGCGCTCTGCGCTTCTCCACGTCGCTCTTCACCGAGCTGCGCGAGATCGTCTTCGCCCGGGTCACCCAGGAATCCGTGCGCGAGATCTCGCTGCAGGTCTTCGGGCACCTGCACGCCCTCTCGCTGCGCTTTCACCTGGAACGCCAGACCGGCGGCCTGACCCGCGACATCGAGCGCGGCACCCGCTCGATCGGCTCGCTGATCAGCTACACGCTGTACTCGATCCTGCCCACCTTCGTGGAGATCAGCCTGGTGATCGGCATCCTGCTGGTGAAGTACGAACCCAGCTTCGCCATCATCACCCTGGTCACCCTGGTGCTTTACGTCACCTTCACCTTCAAGGTCACCAACTGGCGCACCGCCCTGCGCCGCGAGGCCAACGAACTCGACTCCGCCGCGAACGCCCGGGCCATCGACAGCCTGATCAACTACGAGACGGTGAAGTACTTCAACAACGAGGCCTTCGAAACCCGCCGCTACAACACCGAGCTGGCCAAGTGGACCGCCGCCCAGATCAAGAACCAGAAGTCCCTGTCCTTCCTCAACATGGGCCAGGCTGCCATCATCGCCGTCGGCGTCACCGCCATGATGTGGCGCGCCGCCCTAGGCGTGGCCAACGGCAGCATGACCCTAGGCGACCTGGTGCTGGTCAACGCCTTCCTGATCCAGCTCTACATCCCCCTCAACTTCCTGGGCGTGCTGTACCGGGAGATCCGCCAGGCCCTCACCGACATCGAGCGCATGTTCGGCCTGATGGGCACCCACCGGGAAGTGGCCGACGCCACTGATGCCCGCGATCTCGCCCGCGGCCCGGCCAGCGTGCATTTCGATCACGTGGGCTTTGCCTACGAGCCCTCCCGCCAGATCCTCCACGACGTGGACTTCGCCATTCCCGCGGGCAAGACTGTCGCCGTGGTGGGGCACTCCGGTTCCGGCAAATCCACCCTCGCCCGCCTGCTGTTCCGCTTCTACGACGTGCAGGGCGGCGCCGTGCGCATCAACGGGCAGGACATCCGCGGCCTCACCCAGGACAGCCTGCGCGCGGTGATCGGCATCGTCCCCCAGGACACCGTGCTGTTCAACGACACCCTGTTCTACAACATCCAGTACGGCCGCCCCGAGGCCAGCCGCGAAGAGGTGGAAGCCGCCGCCCGTGCCGCCCAGCTCGAAGACTTCATCGCCCGCCTGCCCGATGGCTGGCAGACCCGCGTGGGCGAGCGCGGCCTCAAGCTCTCCGGCGGCGAGAAGCAGCGCGTCGCCATCGCCCGCACCCTGCTCAAGAACCCCGACATCCTGATCTTCGACGAAGCCACCTCGGCCCTCGACTCGAAAACCGAAAAGGCCATCCAGGCCCAGCTCGACGCCGCCGCCCGGGGCCGCACCACCCTGGTCATCGCCCACCGCCTGTCCACAGTGATGAACGCCGACGAGATCATCGTGCTGGATCAGGGCCGCATCCTCCAGCGGGGCAGCCACGCCGGGCTGCTGGCCATCGGCGGCGCCTACGCCCAGATGTGGGCCCTGCAACAGGAGGAACGGGAGGCAGAAGAGGCCGCGGCCTAGCCCCCGGGCCGTGCCTGCAGGGCAACATCACCGGCCGCCCAAGCTCACCAGCAAGGATCCACCATGCCGAATCCGGATCACCTCTCCCTCCTCGACCAGGGCCGCGACACCTGGAACGCCTGGCGCCGGGCCAACCCCGACCTGCCGCCCCAGTTGCGCAGCGCCCGCCTGGAGGGCCGCGACCTGTCCGGCTTCGACCTCCACGATGCCTACCTCCGCCGGGCCCACCTGAAAGGCGCACGCCTCGACGGTTGCAAGCTGCGCGAAGCCAACCTGAGCGGTACCGACCTGGAGGGCGCCTCCATGGTGAAAGCCGAAATGGCCGGCGCCAACCTGCGGGCCGCCAAGATGCGAGGCGCCGACCTGAGCGAGGCCGACCTCAAAAGCGCCATCCTCGTCAGCACCGACCTGAGCCACGCCAAACTCAACGGCGCCCAGGTGTACGGCATCGCCGCCTGGGAAGTCACTCTGGAGGGCGCCGAACAGCGCGACCTGCTGGTCACCCGCCCTGACCAGCCGCGCATCACCACCGACGATCTGGAAGTGGCCCAGTTCATCTACGTGCTGCTCAACCATCGCAAACTGCGCGACGTCTTCAACACCACCACCCAGCGCAGCGTGCTCATCCTGGGGCGCTTCGGCGGCGGCGGGCTGGACGTGCTGCGAGCGGTTGCCGACAGCCTGCGCCAGCAGGGCCTGATCCCCATCATTTTTGACTTCGAACGGCCCCGGCAACGCAACTACACGGAAACTGTGATCACCCTGGCGGGCCTGTGCAGCTTTGTCATCGTGGACCTCAGCGGCCCGTCGGTGCCCCAGGAACTGCAGGCCATCGTTGCCGCCACCCTGCGCATGCCGCTGGTCCCCATCGTGGAGGAAGGCCGCAACCCGGCCGCCATGCTGGCCGACTTCCAGGAACTGGACTACTTCCTCGGCCCGCCGATCCGCTTCAGCAGCATTTCGGCTCTGGTTGCGCAGATCCCCGAAAGGGCCGTCGCCCCCGCCCAGGCCTGGCTGGCGCAGCGCAGGAACCGGCTGAAGACCATTGACGGGGGCTGATTCACCGAAACGTAACAGTTGTTGAGTAGGGTTCCGCGGTTAAGTCCACCCCTCAAGGAATCCATCCATGTTCGCCAAACGCCTTCTTGCCGTCCTCGTGCCGGCCACCCTCGTCCTGCCCCTGGCCACCTCTGCCCACGCCGGCGTCTCCCTGATCGGCATCGGCCAGATCAGTGGCTCAGACCTCTCGGGCCTCAACGGCACCCTCGAAAACGGCGCCCCCGCCAACACCCTCGGCGGGCTCGGCTCTGCCATCGCCTGGGCCGGTGGTGACACCTTCCTGCTGACCCCCGACCGCGGCCCCAATGCCAGCGCCTGGAACAGCAGCGTCGACAACACCACCAGCTGGATCCCGCGCTTCCAGACCCTGAACCTGGGCCTCGGCACCACCACCTTCAGCGCCGGCAGCATCGCCACCCTCACCCCGGTGCTCAACGCCACCACGCTGTTGTCCAGCAGCGCAGCCCTCAACTACGGCACCGCGCCGGTGCTCACCGGCAGCAACGGCGAGCACTACTTCACCGGCCGCTCCGATGCCTTCGCCACCGGCACCTCCACCAACCCGGACAACGCCCGCCTCGACCTGGAAGGCATCCGCGTCGCCGCCGATGGCAAGAGCGTGTACATCTCCGACGAATACGGCCCCTACATCTACCGCTTCGACCGCAGCACCGGCGAACGCACCGGCGTGATCACCCTGCCGGAGAAGTTTGCCGCCACCACCCCGGCCGCCACCGAAGCCGCCGAGATCGCCGCCAACACCAGCGGCCGCGTCACCAACAAGGGCATGGAAGGCCTCGCCATCACCCCCGACGGCAAGACCCTGGTCGGCGTCATGCAAAGCCCCCTGGCCCAGGACGGAGGCACCGCCGCCAGCACCGTGCGCATCGTCACCATCGACTTGGCCACCGGCAAGGTCACCCACGAATACGCCTACCAGCTCGACAACATCGGCACCCCCGCCAAGCCCAAGTACGGCACCATCAGCGAAATCGTCGCCATCAACGACCACGAGTTCATCATTGATGAGCGCGATGGCAAGGGCCTCGGCGACGACTCCAAGGCTGTCCAGAAAAAGCTCTACACCATCAACCTGAGCGGCGCCCAGGACGTGAGCAACGACACCGGCGCCGCCGCCCTCGCCGGCAAGGCCGTCACCAAGACCCTGTTCGTCGACCTGGTCGCACTGCTCAAGGCCAACGGCTACACCGACCGGACCATCCCCGCCAAGATCGAAGGCCTCGCCTTCGGCCCCGACGTGTGGGTGGACGGTGTGCTCCAGCACAGCCTCATCGTGGTGAATGACAACGACTTCCTCGACACCGCGGACGTCAATGGCACCCCCACCGCCAACCCCAACCAGTTCTTCGTACTGGGCATCACCGACGACGTCCTCGCCAGCTTCCAGGCCCAGCAGATCCCCGAACCCGCCACCCTCGCCCTGGCGGCCCTGGGGCTGACGGGCTTCATGCTGCGTCGCCGGAAGTAAGCACCGCACTGGATGGCCCTCCCCGCCCGTCCGGGCGGGTGAGGGCCGCATCCCCTAAGGCTTGCCAAAGCCCTCCAGCTCCCGCGCGCGAGCCGCGGTCACCGCCAGGAAACAGTGATTGGCCTCCACCCGGGCCATCGAGCCACCCTCCGGGTCGGCATAAAAGCGACAGTTGGCCTCACGAAACTTGAGCCACAGCCGCTGCACCCCCTGCAGCTCATCCCGCCGCGCCACCGGCAGATCCGCCATCACCGCCTTGTAGGCCTTGTTCAAGCGCACGTCCTGGCGCTTCACCTCCGCGTCAATGCACTCGACCATGCTCTGGGTCACCCCACCCGCCTTGTCCATGCAGGTCGAAAACGAACGGGAAAAGCCGCCGTCATCCGCCTTCACACCAATTGCCGCCCCAATCAAAACCAGCCCCACCATCCACGCCCTGCGCCTTCTCACATTGCTCTCCCTTTGAAAAAGCCCGGAGCGACAAGCCAGCTCATGGCGACACCCCGCGGCCCCGCCAGCGTACCAGCCCCAGGGCAACCACCCACGCCAGCCCCAGCCAGAAGGCCGCAATGAAGCACCAGCCGAAAGCCGTTGGCGCACACCACCCCCAACCACAGGCCCCGTCATTCACCAGCAAACCCGGCACCCCAAGGGTGTGAAAGAGATAGACCGACAGATAAGGCAGCGCCACCAGCACCCCGACGGGGCTATCGAGATAGGACGGCCAGAGAAAGGCGGGTGACAGAACGAGGAGATAGGCGCCGACGAGGAAGGCGAAGACGGCGATGGGGCGGCGGAAGTGATGGGTCACTGGAGCCTCGTACTGAAAGGGCCATGCTCAACTTACACAGATCGCCCAGCCATGAAGGAATCGGGTGATCAGTCGGACGAATAGGCGAATCGAACGATGAACCATCGTGACGAATAACCTCGGACCCTCAGCCCACACGACGGCCCTCGGCAAAGGCCAGCTTCTTGGCCTCCGCAGGGCTGAGACGTTCCCGCATCAAACCATACAGTTCCGCCGCTTTGGCGTAGTCACCTTGACGAAAAGCGCTCTCGGCTTGCGGTCGAATCTGCTCCGCGCGGACATCGAGCGAGTATTCCTGCAACCACTGCTCGCGCCGCTCGGAGACAATGGCCAGAAACTGCGGATCACCACTCAGTACCGCCGCTCCGTAGCGCTGAACCATCACGCTCAAATCTTCCAAGCCAGTTGCAACACTCTCCGGGGATGTAGCGGCTCGCAAACGGTAGGTCTTTGCCAACTCAGGATCAGTGACGCGCATGAAATCTGAGAGCGAATAGCGGATGCCGGCAACCGTGAATCCACACCCAATTTCATAGGACTGCCGTCCGTGATGGACATCGACCCCAATACCATCTTTACGGTATCGAACCAGTGTCGGCAGCGCCTCGACCTCGGAGAAGCCCGCACTCATGAGAAAGGAGAAGGCTTCACGCACCCGAGGTATGAAGTGAAGCTGGGAGCGATCAGTCAGGTCTAGTTTATTCAAATGCTCATTCATGGCTTTGGGGGCATCCAGTATTTGGTCTGAGCATCAAAGCTCCAACCGTGACTCTTTAGCAAGTTGCGTTCTGCATTTAGGAATATACCTTGCACATCTCCATACGACGCATCACGAATAGGCCGACCATATCGCATCTCCTCTCGCAATACACCGGCATTTTGATACCAATTAGCCTTTATATCATTGAGATATGGCAGCCGATCAAGGAGCGAAATCTCGCCGGGGGCAAGCGACTGCAAATCTTTGACTCGACCGATGACAGTCGTTCTCTCTGCGCCCCCCGTCGCCACCAGCCCCAAGGCACTGACCGTCTCCTCGGCCCCCCCAACTGCTTTGGTCACAGCCCCGAACAGCAGCCCACCGCCCTTGATGAGCGCCGAGCCGAGCAGTCCGGCACCGTCGATCAGTACAAACTCGGCCATGCCTTGCCCGACGGCATTCTGCCACGTGTTGCCGGCCCGCTCCGGTGCCTTCAGTTGTGGCGTATCGGCAGGCACCGCCGACACGACACGACCTTGGCTATCGTAGAAAAGTTGGTAGTTCCGCGGGAGTGCATAGACCTTGCCATCAGCTCCCACGACGACTTGGTTCCCCGCAGCCCGCGCCTCGTTGACCGCCGTTATGCATCCTTCGCCACCCGCGCACGCACTGGCCAGGTTTTGATCGCGTTGCGCCGAGAGCTTGAGCAGATTCCTTAGCTCCGTACACGCTTGCGAATCACCTTTGGCGCAACCGGCTGATGCCGCGTCGTAACGCTCCTTCTCGGACAAGGCCCACGGTGAAGGGCGAAGATGGTTCAGCCAGTTGTTCTGCGCCGCATTCCCAGCAGCGCTTGCGCCAACCTGCGCATCGCCCCCCACCAGGGTGGCCGCCAGGGCGCCGAAGAGGCGGGCGACGTCCACGGTCTTGCTGGCCTGGGTGGCGCTGACGGGTTCGCGGTTGCCGCCGAACCATTCGGCCGCCAGTTCGCCGGCCAGACCGCCGATGGCGCCGGCGCCGCAGTCGCCGCCTTTGGCTGCGCCCAGGGCACAGCCGACGACGAGGTGGCCCATGCGGTTGCTGAAGCCCTCCAGGTCGCCCACGCTGTTGGCGGCGCTGGCGCCGGCAGCGTCGATGACGCTGGTGGTGATGGCTTGGGCGAGTTTGTCGCCCAGGTCGCCACCGTTGACTGCAGTGTCGATCACTGCGCTGGTGGCATTGTTGATGATGTTCTTGCCGATCTGCGCGACCAGGTCGGATTTGCCGCTGACCTCCGCCAGTGTGACAAGCTTACCGTCGGCATTGGGGACACTGATGCTGCCGGCCAGTGCGTTCAGGGCGCCAGCGGTGAGCATGGCGGTGGCGACGTTACGGATGGTTTCGTCGCTCCCCAGATCGCTGAGAGTTTGGCCGAGATTGCCCTTATTATTGATTAGTCCACGCCAGGGCGGTCGGCCAGTTGCAGCATCCAGGCCTGTCCGGGTTGTGCGGCCTGCTTTTCGAGTTGGGTCTTGAAGTTGCCTTCGGGGAGCTGGGCAATGATCTTCTGGGCCTGGAATGTGACGGGCCCCTGGATGTTGACGAGGGTCAGCGTCTCGGTGCTTTCGCCCTGACCGGACTGGCTTTGCCAGACAAGGGATTTCTTGTTGACGGTGCGGCTGGTGTCGAGACGGCTCTTGGCGCCTTCGAGGATCAGGGTGGCGTCGGCCTGGGCCTTGTCGCCGACGCCCACTTCGAGGGTGGTCTGGGCGGCAGCGATGCGGGTGCCCTGCAACAGGGTGTCGCCGCCGCTTTGGGTGGTGAGCTCGCCTGCGCTCTGCAGTTGGGTGACCTGGGCCTCCTCGCTGGTGCGGCTGTCGCGGGTTTCCGTCTTGGTGCTGCCCGAGGGGAACATGAACCCGGGGGCAAAGAGATTGGCACCCAGAGAACTTCGGGTGACCTTCTTGCGATCCATGACGCTGTGCACGTCCTGCACGGCATAGGCGTGCAGCTCGCCACCGGCGGACAGGCTGGCTTCGCCGCTGGCATTGAGACGGGCGCCATAGAGGTCCAGGTCGCCGCCCGACTGGAGCTGGATGTCCTGGGCGTCGATGCGCGTCGTGGCTGCTTGCAGGCTTTGTTCGGTGTGCTCGGTGGTGGTGGTCTTCTTGCTCAGCCAGTTGCCACTTTTCTTGACCGTGAGCGTGTGCTCCGCGGCGGCATCGGTGGCGGCCGTGAGAGCGAGGGTTTCCCGCGCAACGAGGGTGGCTTTGCCGGGGGTGATGAGCGTGGCGGCTTCGAGGGTGAGGTTGCGGCCAGCCAGGTTGATGGCCTCGCCGCTCAGCCCATTGCGCGCGCTTTCATCGCGGCTGCGCTCGACGATGGTGGTGCCCGCGCGGTTGCGTGAGACGTAGTCCTCGGCGTTGCGCCCGGCGGCGAAGGTGATGTCGCCCTCGGCAGCGAGGGTGAGTGTGCGGGCGGCGTCGAGCTGGACACCGCTGCCGCGGATGCTGCCCGCGGTGCTCTCGGCGTCGGCAGGCTTGCCGGTGGCGGTGATCTCAAGGGTGCCGCCACTTTGAATGGCACTACCCACATGGCGGCCCCTGGTGTCCAGGGAGAGGGCCGTGGCGCCGACGTTGCGGGCCTCCTGGCGGCTCTCCAGGGTGAGGCCATCGAGGACGACGCTGTCGCCGGCAAGTCGGGTATCGCCGCCGCTGTGGACGCGCTGGCCGCCGAGGATGAGGCTGCCGGTGGCCTGGAGCGTGACGGGGCCGCCGGCATCCATCTGCCCGCCAACGGCGGTGTCGGTGTGGCGCAGTTCGAGGCGCTCTCCGTTCGTGGTGGGCAGCCCCGGCAGGATGGCAGCGCCTTCAACCTGGGTGGAGAGGCGCCGTTCGGTGCGGGTGCTGTCCACAACGGCGGCAAGGGCGAGGTGCCCGCCTGCGACGATGCGGAGGTCTTGGCCGGACTTGACCTGAGTACCAACAATGACCGTACTGCCACCGCTTTCGAGATCGAGCTTGCCACCGGCTTCCAGCAGCGATGCCTGGTGGCGGATCTGGCGGTCGATCTGGGTGTTGACGATGCTGCCGCTGGCCGTGAGGCCGGTGGTTTCGGTTTCGCCGTTGTTGAGGGTGTAGCTGCGCTGATTGCTCACCGTGTCGATGCGCTGCCGGCTGTTCTCAAGGGCGAGGGCCTGGATCTCGATGTTGCCGCTCACCCGACCGGTGAGTGCGCCGACCGCGGTAAGGTCGGCGCCGATGACGAACAGATCCTTGCCGACATTGAGCGTCAGATCGCCCGTGCGGGCGACGATGCCGGCGCGCAGGTCGGCGCTCTGGGTGACGGTGCTGTCGCTGCGGGTGGTGACAGTGGTACCGAAGAAACTGTCTTCCTCGCTACGGCTGACCGTCGTGGTCTCCTTGCGGTCGACGGCGTAGAGCGTGCGGTTGTAGACGTTGCCCGCCACGTCCAGGGCCAGGCTGTCGGCTTCGATGCGGCCTGAGTCGTTGATGAGGTCGCCGCCCACGGCGAAGGTGGCGTCCTTGTCGATGAGGATGCGGCCCCGGGTGTTGTCCAGGGTTCCGCCCAGAGCGAGCACAAGGCCGCCCGCCTGATGCGGCCATTGCGGTTGTCCAGGCTCGCCCCGAACAGCCCCAGGGCGCCGCCGGCCTTGATGGAGGCGCCGAAATTGTCGATGCCCCCTTCGGCCTGGATCAGCAGGCGGTCAGTGACTTCGAACGCGCTCCGGTTGGTGAAGCGGCCCGAGAGCAGGAGGTCCAGGTTGTCGGCCTTGAGGGTACCGGGCGCAGCGGAGAACGCACTCCAGTCGGGAAAGGCCAGGCTGTAGCGGGCGGCCTCGTCGGCGGGGAGGGTATTCCCGGGGTCGCCGGCGCCTTCAGCGGGGACTCCGCGCCGCCGCCCGCGAGAGGGGCTGTGGCCGGGTCGATGGCGACCGCGGGGCCGCCAGATTGCCCGGGGCGGAGTGGCCTGACCCGGGTTTGCCGTACCCGGGGCCGTGGGGAGGACGGCGCCTGGCCGTACTGCCGGCCACGAGGCTGTCGGACACCTGAGCACGCTGCCGCCCGGGAGCGGCGTGGCCGTCGTTCCGGGCAGCGGGTGTGGTCGGGGCCGGTGGGCGAAGCCGCCATGGGCGCCGTCGCGCCAACACCCCGCACGCCGGCAAGTTGCACCACACCGCCCGCACCTGGCGCGCCACCCGGCGCATTCACCGACCCCGGAGGCCCCGGGGGTCGTTGCTGCCACCCGGTTGCGGCGGGACGCCCGAGCGCCTGCTGCGCGGCCGTGGGTCGACACCTGCGCCCAGGGTGAGATCGACGCCCGACAGACTGAGATCAGCCGCCACGATGGTGCCAGCGTCAGGGCTCGTCAGCGTGACGGAGGAGGCACCACCGCGTGCGTCCAGGCGGGCCAGACTCAGGGCCGCCGTATCTTCGACTTCACCCGCGGCGTTGGTCCAGCGGACAGTCTGGGCGAGGTGCTCGGCGCTGTAGGGTAGATGCCGGCAACCCGGGCGTCCGACGCCACATTGCGGAGACTGCCCTGAAAAAAGCCATTGACCACGAACCGGGCGCGGCTTGCCACATCGGTGTGGTGATCCACGTAGGCCCCGGGCAATGCCGGCAAGCCGAGCAGCAGGTAGCTGCCACCGGTCAGATCGGGATCTTTCGGCCCGCGTCCGGCCCCGGTCGCGAGTGTTGACATTGCTGGCGTTGCCGCCCAGGAGCACCTGCCCGGTGTTCACCAGGGTGCCACTCCAGATCGTGTCCGCGGCGGGCTGACCCAGGTTTCGCCAAGAAGTCGACCCTGATTCCGGCCACATCGAGACGCAGGGCGCCGAAGGCCACGAGGGGGTGCTGGTCGGACGGAAGACGAGGGAGGGCACTCTCCAGCCGGGCGTCGCCCGGGAGGCCACGGTGCCGGCATTGGCGTAGCCGGCGGCCTTGATGTGGAGCACGGCATCGGCCAGCACGGTGCCCGTGCCGGCATTGCGGAAAGTGCCATCTCCGCGTCGATGGAGA
>JADJBR010000004.1:0-252500 GCA_016703645.1 Zoogloea sp.
AGTCTGCTCAATCAAAGCGAAATCGCCATCGAGGACAAGGAGATCGAAGAGTATCCGAGCAACAAGCAGCTCAACTTCCGGGCGACGCTGAACCAAGCAGGACGCCTACGGAGGCGCCGAGGTTATGGTGATTGCCACACCCACCGATTACGATGCCGAGACCAACTACTTCAATACCCGTTCCATTGAGGCGGTGATCCGGGATGCGATGGCGATCAATCCGGATGCGCTGATGGTCTCAAGTCCACGGTTCCAGTGGGCTACACCGAGAAGACTCGGGAGCAACTGGGTTGCCAAAACCTCATCTTCTCGCCGGAGTTTCTGCGGGAAGGCCGGGCGCTTTGACGACAATCTTCACCCCTCCCGCATCATCGTGGGGGTGAGCAGTCGGCGGGCGCAGATGTTTTGCCGAGCTCTTGCGGCAGGGGGCCATCACAGGATGTCGAGGTGCTGCTGACCAAGACCACCGAGGCGGAGGCGATCAAGCTGTTTGCCAACACCTACTTGGCCATGCGGGTGGCGTTCTTCAATGAGCTGGACAGCTACGCGGCGACCCACGGGCTTGATACCCACGCCAGATCATTGACGGGGTGTACGTGGACCCGCGCATTGGCAGCCATTACAACAACCCGAGTTTTGGCTATGGCGGCTACTGCCCGCCCAAGGACACCAAGCAATTGCTGGCCAACTACCAGGAGATCCCCAAAATCTCATCCATGCCATTGTCGAATCAACACGACGCGCAAGGACTTCATCGCCGACGAGATCATTCGCCGCAATCCCCCGCACAGTGGGGGATCTACCGGCTGATCATGAAGGCCGGGTCAGACAACTTCCGGGCGTCGAGCATCCAGGGGATCATGAAGCGCATCAAGGCCAAGGGCATTGAGGTGATCGTTTATGAGCCCGTGCTGCAGCAGGAGGACTTCTTCCATTCCCGCGTGGTCAATGATCTCGAGGCCTTCAAGACGCAGTCGGATGTGATCATTGCCAACCGCCGTACGCCGGCCCTGGATGATGTGGGCGACAAGGTTTATACGCGGGATCTGTTTGGCAGCGATTGATGTGGCGCTGCCCGCCCTTGCTGTGACTTGATAATCTGGAACTGATCGGTATGCCCAATACCAATGCCCCCCCGGCTGGCGCTCGTTGCGCACCAGGCACGTTTTTCGAGCGCGCATCTGCGCGACCTGTTTGCGTCCGACCCCCGCAGCGTTTCCGAGCGTTTTTTCGCTGGAGCTGGAAGGCCTGCTGGTGGATTTTTCCAAGCAGCGCATCGACGACACCACCTTGCGCCTCCTGGTTGATCCTGGCCGAGACGGCCCGGCTGGGCGAGTGGCGGGCGCGCGCTTGTTTGCGGGCGAGAAGATCAACTTCAGTGAGCAGCGGGCGGTGATGCATCCGGCCTTGCGCTATCTCAAGCTGGGGGCTTTCCCGTCGGCCGCGTGGGACGTGATGCCCGAAGTGCGCGCGGTGCGGGCGCAGATGCGGCGTTTTCGAAGCGGGTGCGGGGTGGGTTGTGGCAGGGGTTTTCGGGCGAGGCGATTCGCGACGTGGTAGTTTATCGGGATTGGCGGTTCGGACCTGGGGCCGAAGATGGTGGTGCGCACCCTGTCCGCCCCACCAGCGTTCGGGCTCGCATGCATTTGTGTCGAATGTGGATAGCGCCCATCTGGCCAAGCTGCTCGATTCCCTCGACCCGCGCTCGACCCTGTTTGTGGTGGCGAGCAAGACTTTCAGCACCCAGGAGACCATGCTCAACGCCCACACGGCGCGGGCCTGGTTGTGCGCGGCGGCGGGCGAGGGGTAGGCACGGGCGCTGCCCCTGCACTTTAGTGGCGGTCGTCGGACGTGGGCCGGGCGGCAACGTTTGGCTTGCCGAGGCATGTGTGTTTCCGCATGTGGGATTGGGTGGGGGCGCTACTCCCTGTGGTCGGCGGTGGGGCTGCCGATTGCGCTGGCCATTGGCATGAACGGCTTCGAGCGCCTGCTTGCCGGCGCGCAGGCCATGGACACCCATTTTTGCGAGGCGCCCTTCGACAAAAACCTGCCGGTGTTGATGGCCCTGATCGGGGTGTGGAACACCAACTTCCTGGGGGCGTCCACGAGCGCGGTGCTGCCCTATAACGAGTCCCTGCGTTTTCTGCCGTCTTTTCTGCAGCAGCTCGAGATGGAATCGAACGGCAAGACGGTGGGGCGCGACGGCCAGCCGCTGTCGTGGCAGGCCCACCCCATTGTGTGGGGCCCATCTTCCTGCCGCGGCTCGACCCCCTTCCACCTGGGCATGCTGCTGGCGACGTACGAGCACAAGGTGTTTGTGCAGGGCGTGGTGTGGGGCATCAACTCCTTCGACCAGTGGGGCGTTGAGCTGGGCAAACAATTGGCCGGCAGGCTGCTCCCCGCCCTGCAGGGCGAGGGCGACACCGTAGGGCTGGACCAATCCACCCGGGCACTGATTGCCTGGTGCAGGGAGAACGGGGACTTTTAAGCCTCGCAGGACAAGGCAGTCGCTTTCTTGGAGCGACTGGAAACCGCGAAAAACCGGGGACAGACCACGGTTCCCTCTTTCACCCGTCAAGCAAGGCTCCTGACGGCGGTTCAACTACACTTGCGCGCCGTCCCGACTTTCCCGGCACTGCCCCTGCGGCCGACGACCGCCTCGATCTCCTGGCAAAGCGCTCGTCGCCCAGCACAAAGTTGCCATTTGTGGCTCGCCGAATCTGATCCACCAGGCCGGGCCCTCCCAGTTCGTGCCGGAACAGCTCCGATACGCCGCTTGCCGCTGTTCCGCATCCTGCCCCAATGCCGAATAGAGCCCGTGCGCCTGGATGAGCGTGCTTGCCTCACCCTCGGCATTGGCCCGATAGCGACCATGGGTAGTCCGCCGGATGCCTCCTATGGCTGCCCGAACCGGGTTCAACTCGATGTAGCGCTGACAGGCAAGCAAGTAGGCCTCCCTGATCGACCGGGCAAGAGCGATAGCGCCCTTCCCCAAGGTACCGCTGCGCAGATAGGTGCGGTTCACATACTGCACGTAGCGCTGGCCGAGTGCCTTCATCAATGCCCCCGGCGCCGTAGTGCTGTCGGCAGAAACCAACAGATGGACATGGTTGGTCATCAACACATAGGCATGAACGCGGCAGCCCGACTTGCCCGCGTATTCGGTCAGCCAGTCCAGGTAGACGCGGTAATCGTCCTCGGCAAAGAAACAGGCTTGGCGGTTGTTGCCGCGCTGTATCAGGTGCAGCGGAATGCCCGGCAGGCAAGGCGGAGCGACGAGGCATGGTGAGAGGGAGGAAGGGGGAAGAAGAATAGTTGAATAGCATCAACTGTGGTCTGTCCCCTATTGTTGTTGAATAGCATCAACTGTGGTCTGTCCCCTATTGTTCTGTCCCCTATTGTTCTTCACGATCTCCCTGGCAAAGCGCTCGTCGCCCAGCACAAAGTTGCCATTTGTGGCTCGCCGAATCTGATCCACCGGGCCGGGCTCCAGTTCGTGCCGGAACAGCGCCCGATACGCCGCTTGCCGCCGTTCCGCATCCTGCCCCAATGCCGAGTAGAGCCCGTGCGCCTGGATGAGCGTGCTTGCCTCACCCTCGGCATTGGCCCGATCAAGAAACTGGGACAGACCACGGTTCCCCAGCCGACACGGCCCCACTGGGAAACCTCCTGTGCGATTAAACCGCGTCCGAGCAGGTCGACGAGCTCGGGGTGAGCGGAAGTTGTTTGCAGCAAGTTGTCCTTGATTCTGAAGATGCATTCCCGTATCCGGGTTGGAAGCTCGTTCGGCGCATCGAGGAGCAAGTGGCCGTTCCTTGATCCTTGATCTAGGCGTGCTGCGTCCGATACGTGAGCGCGTGAGCGCGATACGGCGCTGGCGACATCTTTTGCCCCTTGGGAAGCGAATGAATGAGGGTAGGCGTCGGGGCATTTCCCCAAAAGTCAAAACCAGGGGTAGAGAGTCGGGGGAAAACCCGGACAGACAGACCACGGTTGGCTTTCATCGGCAGGGAAATTTGCGACCAGTTGCTTGAGGGGCAGTCAGGGGCCGCCGTTCCCTCTTTCACCCATCCAGCAAGGCTCCTGACGGCGGTTCAGCACACTTGCGCGGCCGTCCCGACTTTCCCGGCACTGCCCTGCGGCCGACGACCGCCTCGATCTCCCTGGCAAAGCGCTCGTCGCCCAGCACAAAGTTGCCATTTGTGGCTCGCCGAATCTGATCCACCAGGCCGGGCTCCAGTTCGTACCGGAACAGCTTCCGATAAGCCGCTTGCCGCTGTTCCGCATCCTGCCCCAATGCCGAATAGAGCCCGTGCGCCTGGATGAGCGTGCTTGCCTCACCCTCGGCATTGGCCCGATAGCTTGACCATGGGTAGTCCGCCGGATGCACCACCATTCCCGCCCGAACCGGGTTCAGCTCGATGTAGCGCTGACAGGCAAGCAAGTAGGCCTCCTGATCGACCGGGCAAGAGCGATAGCGCCCTTCCCACAAGGTGCCGCTGCGCAGATAGGTGCGGTTCACATACTGCACGTAGCGCTGGCCGAGTGCCTTCATCAATGCCCCCGGCGCCGTAGTGCTGTCGGCAGAAACCAGCAGATGGACATGGTTGGTCATCAACACATAGGCATGAACGCGGCAGCCCGACTTGCCCGCGTACTCGGTCAGCCAGTCCAGGTAAATGCGGTAATCGTCCTCGGAAAAGAAACAGGCTTGGCGGTTGTTGCCGCGCTGTATCAGGTGCAGCGGGATGCCCGGCAGGGCAAGGCGGGGGCGACGAGGCATGGTGAGAGGGAGGGGAAGGGGGGAAGAAGAATAGGAGAATAGCATCAACTGTGGTCTGTCCCCTATTGTTTGTCCCCTATTGTTCGGGGAGACTTCTTGCGTGATCAAATTGCGTCGAGCAGGTCGATGAGCTCGGGGTGAGCGGAGGCAGTCTGCATCAGCGTGCCCTTGATTCTGGCGATGTGCTCCCGCATCCGGGGTGGAAGTTCGTTCAATGCATCGAGCAGCAAGTGAGCGTCCTCGCTGGCAAGGAGCGCCGCTATTGTCAGTGCCTGGATGCGATCCTTGGTCGCTTTCTCGGGCGTGCCGCGACGCTGAGTGCTTGCGTAGAGCTTGTGCCAGACAAATCTGGCGGCTTGCGGAATGTGAACGGGGACACAATGCCCGCCCGCGAGCATGCAGGCCGGCTCTGGATCTTTGAGCAGGTAATCGTAAAACGGCACCGTCTGTGCCGCCCAAGCAAGCGCGGGTAGTTTCACGATCTGGCCAAGTTCTTCGCCGGGCGTGAGCACATCGACGCGAAGCCCCTGGGCGCCTGGCAGCTTGACGGAACATGTTGGGCTCGCCGGTGACAGGCCAGGAACCGGAAAGAATGGCAACCCGGTGGCCTTTACCGTTTCCAGGAAGGAGGCAGGTGCGGCAAGACGAAGAATGTGGCTTGCCAGGTCAATATCCTGAGTGTGGGCACTTGTCGACATCCCGCCTAGTTCGTTGAGCCAGGCCATGGTGGCAAGTGTGCCCACGAGCACCAGGCCTGCGTCCAGCATGTGTTGATTGTGCAACTCAACAAGCACCCGGGCCATCACTTTGTCAGCCGTCTGGAAGCCGATCTTGCGGAGCAGCGAGATCTGCTTTGTCATCCAATCCTGATCCTCGATGGCGAGCCGCATGGTTTCGTAGGCCTCGAGATCTGCTTCGGTGCAAACGAATTTCTCTTCTTGCTTGCCCGGTACAGGGTAGAAGAGCCGGTACCAGTAGGACCCTCCATTGACGCTCTTCAACTTCAGGCGTCCCGGCGTACCCGGAAGGAGCAGGCCAGTTGCGCGTGCCCGCTCCTTGATCTCGGCGTACTGCGTTCGATACGCGAGTTCGTGAGTGCGATAAAGCGCCGACGACATCTCTTGCCCCTTGAGAAGCGAATGAATGGAGGGAAGCGTAGTGGTATTACCCCCCAAAAGTCAAAATCAGGGGGTAACGGCTGTCAGCACTGCCTCCCCCGTGGGGTCAAATTCATTCGACCAATAATGCCATCAGCAACTACAATCCCCCGCCATGAATGCAAACATCATCCATCACGGCGCTTTTCAGGGGGTGACGGGGTCGTGTCACCAGTTGTTCATTGATGAGATCAACAGCCTGTTGATTGACTGCGGTTTGTTCCAGGGGGCGGAGACGGCGCCCGATGGGGCGTCGGGGGCAGACAGGCTGGAGATCCCGTTTCCGGTGGAGCGGGTGCAGGCGCTGGTTGCCACGCACAGGTACATCGACCATGTGGGGCGCATTCCCTGGTTGCTGGCGGCGGGTTTCAAGGGCCCATCCTGTGCAGCGAGCCGTCGGCCAAGCTGCTGCCGGTGGTGCTGGCGGATGCCTTTGCGGTGGGGGTGACGCGGGACGCGCGGCTGGTGGAGCGCTACCTGAAGATGGTGGAGGCGCGCATCCGGCCGATTCCCTGGCGCACCTGGTATCCGGTGTTTTCGGGGCCGCAGGGTAGTTGCCGTATCCGCCTGCAGCGGGCGGGGCACATCCTGGGCTCCGCCTATGTTGAATGCGAGTTGTCGCGCCCGGGTGGCGAGCGGCTGCGGGTGCTGTTCTCGGGGATCTGGGGGCGCCCCATGCGCCGCTGCTGTCGGCCCCCCGGCCGCCCTGGTCGGCCGACGTGGTGGTGCTGGAAAGCACCTACGGCGATCAGATGCATGAAAAGCGCAGTGCCCGCCGGGCGCGCCTGCAGGCGGTGGTCGAGAAGGCGCTGGGCAATGGCGGCACGGTGATCATCCCGGCATTCAGCATCGGTCGCACCCAGGAGCTGTTGTACGAGTTTGAAGACATCCTGTATCGGCAGCGCCAGAAGCCGGGGCGCTTTGCCGAGGCGTGGGCCAAACTGCCCATCTACCTGGATTCGCCCCTGGCCGGGCGTTTCACCCGCATCTACCGCGAGCTGCAGCCCTATTGGGATGCGGAGGCCCTGGCCCGGGTGAGGGCAGGGCGCAAGCCCCTGGATTTTGAACAGCTAGTGGCCATCGACGATCATGCCGACCACGAGGCCACTGTGCGCCGCCTGGCCCGCAGTGGCGCGCCGGCCATCGTGATTGCCGCCAGCGGCATGTGTGCCGGCGGGCGGGTGATGAACTACCTGAAGGCCATGCTGCACGACCCGCGCCACGATGTGTTGTTTGTGGGCTACCAGGCGCGGGGCACGCCCGGCAGCGCCATCCAGACCTTCGGCCCGCGGGGCGGCTACGTGGAGATCGACGGCGAGCGCATCGACATCCGCGCCGGCATCCACAGCCTGTCGGGCTACTCGGCCCATGCCGACCAGAACGATCTGGTGCGCTTTGTCACCCGCATGCGCCATCTTCCCGCCGAGGTGCGCCTCATCCACGGCGATGCCGACGCCCGGCATGCCCTGGCCCTTCGGCTTCAGGAGGCCACCGGGGGCAAGGTGAAAGTGATGAACGGCTGAGGGCGGGCCGCTGCGACGGTAAAGGCAGGTAAAGCCGGGTTAAAGCGTGACCTGTGCTTCGTGCAAAGCCGGCCCCTCTCGTATCATCGGAAGCGTGATCTGCGGGAGGCGACGGGGCGATGGGCAAGGTGCTGTTGGTGGACGACGATGTGGAACTGTCGTCGATGTTGCGCGAGTACATCCTGCGCGAAGGCTTCGAGGTCGATGCGGTGCATGACGGCGAGGCCGGCGTGCGTGCGGCGCTGTCGGGAGGCTACGGCATTGTTGTGCTGGACGTCATGATGCCCGGGATGGGCGGCATTGAGGCGCTACGGCGCATCCGTGGCCAGAGCCAGGTGCCGGTGCTGATGCTGACGGCTCGGGGCGATGACGTGGACCGCATCGTAGGCCTGGAGCTGGGGGCGGATGACTATGTTCCCAAGCCCTGCACCCCGCGGGAGCTGGTGGCGCGGATCCGAGCCATCCTGCGGCGCAGCCAGGACGGGCAGGCGGCGGCGGAGCCCGGGAACGACACCTTGACGGTCGGGCCGCTGGTGATGTGGCCCCACATGCGCCGCATCCAGTGGCATGGCGCCGAGCTGGGGCTCACCAGCACCGAGTACAACCTGCTGGAGACCCTGGCGCGCAGCGCCGGGCGCATCGTCAGCAAGGCCGAACTCTCCGAGAAAGGGCTTGGTCGCCCGCTTGCCCGATTTGATCGCAGCATCGATGTTCATCTTTCCAGCATCCGCCACAAGCTCGGCCCGCGCCCGGACGGGCGGCCGTGGATCGAGACGGTGAGGGGGCTGGGCTACCAGTTGGTGCGGGAATGAGACTGGGGCGCTTGTTCTGGAAGTTCTTCTTTGCGTTCTGGCTCGCGCTTCTGCTGGCGGGGGGCGCGGTGGGGACGGCGGTGTGGTGGCATCACCAGTCGGAGCGGGAGCTGCCGGCGGGTGAGGATGATCGCTTGCTGGCGGGCGGGCCGCGGGTGGCAGTGGCGGTGCGGGCTGCGGCGGCGGTGCTGGGGCGGGGCGGTGAGGACGCCTTGCGGGGCTTTCTTGCCGACGTGGACGAGGCGCGCTCGCCGCGCCTCCTGGCGGTGGATGAGACGGGCCGGGAGGTGCTGGGGCGCCCGGTCGATCCGGCGGTGCTGGCGCAAGCCCGGGAGCGGGCCGAATCGGACGGCCCCCGCCGTGGCGCGCGCCGGGTGAATGACCTGGACGGCAAGGCGTGGCTGCTGTTCGTGCCCGCCGAGTTCGAGGATCGCGCGGGGGCCTTCCCGCGGCCACCGGGCGAACCCCGGCTACCCTTCGGGCGGCGCGGCCCGCCGCCGAACCCGTGGTTGCCCATCGTGTCCGGCCTGGTGGCCAGCGTGCTCTTCAGCGCCCTGCTGGCGTGGTATCTGTCCAAGCCCATCCGCAGCCTGCGCTGGGCCCTGGGAGCCGTGGCCGAGGGGCGGCTGGATGCCCGGGTGCGGCCGCTGCTTGGCGGGCGGCGCGACGAGATCGCCGATCTGGCCGAGGATTTTGACCGGATGGCCCAGCAGATCCAGACCCTGGTCGGCGCCCAGCGACGTCTGCTCCACGATGTTTCCCATGAGCTGCGTTCGCCCCTGGCTCGGGTGCAGGCGGCCGTCGGCCTGATGCGCCAGGACCCGGCGAAGCTCGACGTGACCGTGAGCCGGATCGAGCGCGAGGCGGTGCGCCTTGATGAGCTTGTCGGCCAGCTACTGACCTTGTCGCGCCTGGACACGGATCGGCGCGATACGCCGCGCGAGCCCGTGGACCTGATCGATCTGGCCTCGGCCATTGCCGACGATGCGCGCTTCGAGGCCCATGCCCTGGGGCGCGACCTGCGTTTCGAAGGGCGAGGCGAGGCGGAGGCCCTGATCTGGGGAGAGCTTGTTCAGCGTGCCTTCGAGAACGTGATCCGCAATGCGGTGAAGTACACCGCCGACGGGACTTTCGTTGAGGTCAGCGCGCTTGCCGACGGCGATGTCTTCAGGCTGCGGGTGGGGGATCGCGGCCCGGGGGTGCCCGCCGATGAGCTGGAATCCATGTTCGAGCCCTTTCACCGGGGCAGCAACACCGGGGGGGCGAGTGGTTTCGGCCTGGGGCTCGCCATTGCCCGTCGCGCCATCGACGCCCACGGGGGGGCGATACACGCGCTCAATCGGGAGGGGGCGGGCTGCTGGTCGAGATCACCCTGCCCCTGGCGGCAGACGCGCCGCAAAAGGAATAGGCGCCGCCGCGGTCAAGCTGCTAGAATGCCGGCCGTGGCGGGTCTCCCCGCATTGCAGCGCGGTGAACCTGGTCAGGGCCGGAAGGCAGCAGCCACAGCCGTTCCCTGCAAGTGCCGGGGGTCAGGCTCGCCACCCCGACTTCAAGAAAAAGGGGCGTCCAGGTTGGCGCCCCTTTTTTCGTTCTGCGTTCTTGTCCTCCGTCCGCCGGTGCGCAGGGCGGGGCTGTTAGAATTCCGCCATGGCCTACCAAGTACTTGCCCGCAAGTGGCGCCCGCGCAGTTTCGAGACGCTCGTCGGGCAGGAGCACGTGGTGCGTGCGCTCACCCATGCCCTGCAAACCGGGCGCCTGCACCATGCCTACCTGTTCACCGGCACCCGCGGGGTGGGCAAGACCACCATCTCCCGCATCCTGGCCAAGGCCCTCAATTGCGAGACCGGCGTCACCGCCACCCCCTGCAACCAGTGCGCGGCCTGCACGGCCATTGATGCCGACCGCTTTCCCGATTACGTGGAGATGGATGCGGCCTCGAACCGGGGCGTGGACGACATGGCGGCGCTGCTGGACCAGGCCGTGTATGCGCCGGTGCAGGGCCGCTACAAGGTTTACATGATCGATGAAGTGCACATGCTCACCGGGCATGCCTTCAACGCCATGTTGAAGACCCTTGAAGAACCCCCCGAGCACGTCAAGTTCATCATTGCCACCACCGATCCGCAGAAGATTCCGGTGACGGTGTTGTCCCGCTGCCTGCAGTTCAACCTCAAGCAGATGCCGCCGGGGCATATCGTCGGCCATCTGACCCGCCTGCTGGAGGCCGAGGCGGTGCCCTTCGAGCCCGCTGCCCTGCGCCCCATTGCCAAGGCGGCCAGTGGGTCGATGCGCGACGCCCTGTCGCTGCTCGATCAGGCCATCGCCCACGGGGCGGGGCGGGTGGAGGAGCAGGCCGTGCAGGACATGCTCGGCACGGTGGGCGATGACCACCTGTACTCGGTGCTGCAGGCCTTGCAGGTCAATGACGTACAGGCCCTGATGGCCGCCGCCGATGGCATGGAGGCGCGCAGCCTGTCCTTCGATTCCGCCCTGCAGTCCCTGGCCGGGTTGCTGCATCGCATTGCCCTGCTGCAGCTCGCGCCGTCGGCCCTCTCCGATGAATTCGAGGCGGCGCGCCTGGCCCCCTATGCGGAGGCTTTCGACCCGGAGTTTCTGCAGCTGGCCTACCAGATCGTCATCCATGGCCGGGACGAACTGCCCCTGGCGCCGGATGAGGCGACGGGTTTCTCGATGACGCTGCTGCGCCTGTTCGCGTTTCGCCCCGAGCAGCCCGCCGCTCTGGGCGGGGTGATGGCGGCCGGTGGCGGTGACGGGCAGGCCCGTAGCATCCCGGCGGCCCCGCGCCTATCGCCGGTGCCTGCTTTGCCCCGCACGACCGCTGCTGCGCCCACGCCTGTGGCACCGCCGACGGCTGCTGCGCCATCGCTGGCAGCCGTCGCGCCCGCCGTGGTGCAGAAGGCCCCGCAGCCGCCCGAGCCGGTGGCGCCGGGCGCCGCGCCTGCACAGGTAAGCGAGCCCGCCCCCGCGGCTTCGGCGCCCCCCGAGCCGCCGCCTGTTGCAGCTTCGGGTTTCACCGCCGAGCACGGCAGCAGTGTTCCGCCCTGGGAGGATCTGCCCCCCGAGGCCCATGCGCTGCCGCTGACCCGTCCCGCGCCGGTCGTGCCTCCGCCTGTCCAGGCCACCCTGCCGGCGCGGGCCGAGCCCACACCCACGCCCACGCCTTCGATGCCGCCGCGCGAGGCACCGCCTGCGGCGGTGGCAACAAGCGATGAGCCCTTGCCGGAGACGGTGGATTGGCATGCCCTGCAGGAGCAGGTGGGCCTGGGGGGCTTCAATCTTCAGCTGGCCCAGCACAGCGAGTTGCTGGAGGTGGCGGGCAATTGTTTCCGTCTGCGCCTTGCCAACGACCAGCGGCACCTGCTGCAGATCAACAAGAGCGGTGCCGAGAAACTGCAGGAGGCCTTGTCGAACCACTTCGGGCGCCCGGTGCGGGTGAGCATCGAGGTGGGCGAGATCGCCACCGAGACCCCGGCCCAGCGCAATCAGGCTGACAAGGCGGTGCGTCATGCTGCCGCCCTGGCTTCCCTTGAGCAGGACCCTTTCGTTCGCGAACTGATCGAACGTTTCGATGCGACGCTGGAAGCGGCGTCGGTCAAACCCCTCTAATTCTTACCCGGAGAGCATCACCATGATGAAAGGCGGCATCGCTGGCCTCATGAAACAGGCCCAGCAAATGCAGGAGAACATGAAGAAAATGCAGGACAGCCTGGGCGGCATCGAAGTCGAAGGGCAGTCCGGCGCCGGCATGGTCAAGATCACCATGACCTGCAAGCACGACGTGCGTCGTGTCACCATCGACCCGTCGGTGATGGACGACAAGGAAATGCTGGAAGACTTGATCGCCGCCGCCGTCAACGACGCGGTGCGCCGTGTGGAGTCCACGACCCAGGAGAAGATGGCCGGCTTCACCTCGGGGCTCAACCTGCCCCCCGGCTTCAAGCTGCCGTTCTGACCGCGGTCGGGCGGCGTCATGAGCTCTCCCTCCAGCCTTGATGTACTGATCGAGGCCTTGCGCTGTCTGCCGGGGGTGGGGCCAAAATCTGCCCAGCGGATGGCCTTTCACCTGCTGCAGCGCGATCAGCGCGGGGCGGCGCGTCTGGCGACGGCCCTCGGGCATGCGCTGGAGGTGCTGCGCCACTGTTCCCGCTGCAACACCTTCTGCGAGGAGGATATCTGCAACCGCTGCGCCAATCCGCAGCGGGACGCCACCCAGCTCTGCGTGGTCGAGATGCCCTCCGATCTGGCCATGCTGGAGCAGACCCACAGTTACCACGGCCTCTATTACGTGCTGATGGGCCGTCTGTCGCCCCTGGACGGGGTCGGCCCGCGGGAATTGGGCCTGGAGAAATTCCTGGCCCGGGCCGGTGATGGTGTTGTCCAGGAGGTGATCCTGGCCACCAACTTCACCAACGAGGGTGAGGCCACTGCACACATGATTTCCGAGCTGCTGCGCAGCCGGGGTGTCCGGGTCAGCCGCATTGCCCGGGGCATTCCGGTTGGCGGAGAGCTGGAGCACACCGACACGGGCACCATTGCCCAGGCGCTGGTGGAGCGTCGCGTGCTTTGATGTCAGAGGGTGTGAATCAATCTGCTGCGCGACCCGATTCGCTACGATTTCTTCACACCCTCCCAGCCTTGCCGGGTGGTCCTGTCCGGCAGATCAGAAACCCAGTTCGCGCACACCCACCGCCAGAATCCGGTTCACGGCGGCGGGGAGCCATGCGCGCCCTTCGCCGGCGATGCGTACTTCGCCGATGGCAATGCGGGGGAGGGCGGGCGATCCGTTGACGACGATGCGTACCCGGTAAAGGGATTCCCGCGGGGATCTGCCAGGGGTCGGGCTCTGCTGCTGATTCGGCAGCGTGGCAATCGGCCCTCCGGCGGCCGCATCGAGGGCCGGATGGGGCAGGGTGGAGCTGCGCGTGGAGTCCACCTCGATCACCTTGCCCTCGAGAATGCCGAAGGGCTGGCCCGTGGGGTGGAAGCGGGCCGCGTCGCCGGGGCGGACCCGGCCGACATCGGCTTCCGGAATGAAGGCTTCAACGACCCAGCCGGTCGGATCGATCACCATGCCGAGTGCCTGGCGGGGCGCAACCCACACCCCGGCGGCGAGGCTGGGGTCCACGTCCACAAGCTGTCCCTTGAACGGGGCAAGCAGTTGCAGGCGGGCTGCTTCGTCGCGGAAGGCGCCGGCTTCGGCGGCATATTTGTCGTGCTGGCCCTGGATTTGGGCGCGCCGTTGTTCTCCGTCCGGCAGGCCGCTCAGGCCGGCCAGCTCCCGCTCGCTGCTTTCCCGCTGACCGTCGGCCCGCCGAGCCGAGAGCAGCAGTTCGGGGGATTCCACTTCGACGAGCAATTGCCCGGCATCCACCGGGCCGCTGCCGGCCAGCCGAACCACGCGGCCCGCCAGGGGGGCATGCACCGTGTGCTGGCGCTCCGCGTGGAGCCAGGCGGCACCGGACAGGCTGCCGGGCCAGGGGATCAGACCGGCGAGGATCAGGACAAGCGCAGCGATCAGGGCGCCGCGTTTGCGGGACACCGGAATGTCGTTACGCCGGCTTCGCCACTCCCGCATCTCCACGATCAGGGGGCGAAGTACGAACCAGCCGATTTCCACCAGGAACAGCAGGATGCCCAGGGCCTTGAAGAACATGTAATACACCGCGACCGCGATGCCGATGAAGACGCCCAGGCGGTACACCCAGGTGACCAGGGCAAAGGCGATCAGGCCGGCATGCTGACCGGGCGGCAGGCGTTCGGGCCAGGGCTCGTCGAGCCCGGCGAGGTGCCGTCGCAGCCAGGTGCGGGCGAGATGGCCGGCCCGTTCGTGGAGATTGGGCATGTCGAGCAGGTCGGCGAGGATGAAGTAACCATCGAAGCGCATGAAAGGGCTGGCATTGACGGCCAGGGTCAGCACCCAGCTGGTGGTGGCGAGGAAGAACAGGGCACTGCGCAGGGGGCCGTCCGGCACCAGACTCCAGGCCAGGGTGGCCAGACCAGCCAGGGCCAGTTCGGCGACGATGCCGGCGCTGGCGATGGCCAGGCGCTGGCGCGGATTGGCGAGCTTCCAGCTTTCGCTGGTGTCGGTGTAGAGCATGGGCCACAGCACGACCATCGCCACCCCCATGTGGGCCACTCTCACGCCGTAGCGTGTGGCGGTGAGGGCGTGGCCGAACTCGTGCAGGGCCTTGGCGCAGGTCAGGGCCAGGGCAAAGCCGATCAGGCCGCCGGTGGTCAGGTTGTCCACAAAGCTGGTGCGGAAACTGTCCCACTGACGCCCTGCGAGGAGCAGGCCCACGAGGCTGAGCAGTGCGATCAGGACGGCGGTGGCGGGCTGATAGAGCCAGTTCAGTCGCGGGGCAATGCGTCCCAGCCAGTCCTGGGGGCGTGCCAGGGGCAGGCGAAAGAAAAGGTAGTGGTGGAGCAGCCAGGTGAGGGGGGCGTGTTGCTGGCGTGCGGCCCGCTCGGTGAGGCTCCGGACCCCCGCCTGGGTGGCGATGCGCAGCAGGCTGTGGCGCTCGAGGAAGGCGGTGAGGGCTTCGAGGTCACCCGCTGTCGGGTGCCAGGGTGGTTTCCGACTGGATGGACTGGACCACGGCCGTCGGCGAGCCCAGGCCCCAGCGGGCGAGCATCTCGAAGTCCAGCCAGCCGATGCGGAAGAAGCGGTTGCATACCGGGTCGTGGATCATCCACGCCGGGGAGCCGTCGCCATTGGCCGCAGCCGGCAGCAGGCGCAGTTCTTCCCGCAGGGGGGGGAGCAGGGGCGTCACAGACCGGTCCATTCCCGCAGGCTGGCGAGGGGGCGACGCATCACGTAGTAGGCCAGGGGCGCCCAGTCGCCCGACACCCGTGCCGTGCCCTTGAGGCCGATGCGTGGTGTTTCACTGTCGGTGAAGCGGCCACGCAGGCGGTAGGACGCCACCCCGTCGGGGCTGGTCACAGCCTGGTAGCTGGTCTGCAGGAGTTCGCCATCCAGAGGAGAGAGGGGCTGGGTGTGCAGGAACAGGCGCAGGGGGGCGCCGGCTTCAAGGTTGAGGGCGTCTCCCACCGGCAGCCACACCAGTACACCGGCGTCGCGGGGGTCTGCCAGCTGCATGACCCGTTCGCCGGTCTGCACGGGCCGACCGAGCCAATCGTTGGGATCGCCGAAAACGGCAATGCCGTCCCGCTCAGCCCGTACCTCGATACGTCCGAGCAGCTCGCTGATGGCCGCCAGTTCGGCCTCCTTCTCCTTGACGCGCCCTTGGGCTGCAGCCATCTCGGCCTTGCTGCGGGTGTCATCGAAGGCCTTCTGCTGGGCCACCAGCGCGTCGGCCTGGGCAATGGCCAGCGCCTTGAGGGCCACTTCGCGACGGTTGAACAGGGTCGTGTCGTCCAGGGAAAAAAGAGGCTGGCCGGCCTTCACCGGGACATTGGGCTGAACATGGAAGACCTTGATCACCCCATCCTGTGGCGCGGCGACTGCCGGCGCGTGGAGGGCCACGACTTCTGCCGGAGCAAGGGTGGAGAGGCGCACCGGAATCAGCAGGCTGGCCGCCAGGGCGAGGGCCGTCCACCGTGCCGCCCGGGTGCGGCGCCAGCGCCTCAGGCGTTCGACGAAACGGGGTTGGCTGCGCGACAGGGCCCAGGCGCAGTAACCGTAGGTGGCATGCAGCCGGGCCACGAGGGCTTTTTCATCGTCCAGCCAGGCTTGCTCCCTGGCGTACAGGGCGAGCCCGACCTGGGTGCCGTCCGGGGCACTCAGGGGAACGGCGAGCAGGTGGCCGGGCAGCCATTCGATCCAGCCATCGGCGATGTCATCAGCGGCGTCAGCCAGATCGAGGGGCGTGGGACCTTCGAGCGCTGGCAGGCTACGCACATAGCGGGACAGCCAGGTGGTGTAGGGCGAATCCTCGGCCACCGATACCAGGCCCGAGGCCGCGGAGAGGCGCAGTGTGCCGAGCGCGTCGCACAGGAAAAGTGCGGCCTGACGATAGGGAAAGAGCGCCAGGCTTTCGTTGGTGAGGGTGAAGCCGAGGGTCGTCAGGCGGGTGGCCGCCCGGGCGCGGCCCTCCAGATGCAGCAGGGTTTCGAGGGCCGGCTGGCTGAGCAGGGCCGGCGCCGTATCGGGTGCGGCCACGGCTCAGCGGGGAGGGAAGACGGCCGTGCCACTCATGCCGGGAAGCAGCTCCGGGTAGTTGCCGGCCAGGGTGGCTTCGAGTTCGACGGTCTGGCTGACCGAATCCACCCGGCTGTTCACCGCACTGACCTTGGCGGGGTAGCGCTTGCCGGTTTCCTCGATGGCGACTTCGAAGGCGAGGCCGGTCTTGAGATGGCCCAGCCAGCGTGAGGGCGCGTTGAGGCGCAACTTGAGCGGGCCGGCCTTGACCAGATCCACAAGGGGCTGGCCGGCGGTGACGCTCATGTGGCTGCGCACATGCACCTTGGCCGTGCGGCCGGACCAGGGGGCGGTGATGCTGCACTGGCTCACCTGAGCCTGTTGCAGGGCGACCTGGGCACCTGCCTTTTCGGCGGCGCTGACCGCCAGGTTGATCTCCACGTCACCGGCTTGTTGCAGGGCCTGCATGCGCTTTTTGGCATCGAGCTGTTCGACGGCGGAAGCCAGTTCGGCCTTGGCGATGCGCAGCCGGGCATTGGGTTCGTCGCATTCCAGGCCGATCAGCACCTGCCCGGCGCCGAAACTGGAGCCGAGGGAGGTGTTGAGGCTGCGGATGCGCCCCGGGATGGGGCTGGCCAGTGTGGTTTCCCGGTCTGGTGTGAGCAGTACGCGGATGCTGTCTCCGGCAGGGGCTGCTGGCGGCGCAACGGCCGCGGCCCGGGACGGAGGGGGCGTCTGGGCTGCGGCCGGCAGGGTGCCGGCCACGGCCAGGCCGAGGAGCATAAGGCGGGTGAGGCTCACTTGGCCTCCACGGCGCTGCCGGCCTGGGTGGCGAGGGCAAAGGCGTCCTTCTCGGCCTTGCGCAGGTGCTCGCCAATGCGACCGCTGAGGGTCTTCAGGTCGTCCTGCTCGAAGTTGTCGGGCAGGGGGTCGAGGCCCACGGAGTTGTAGATGCGGCCGTAGGCGATCTGGGCGTTGGCGTAGGCGTTGGCGCGCTGGTAGTTGCCGAGCAGGGCGCGGGTCTGGGTGCGCACGGCTTCCAGGTCGCTGTCGAGGCGGGCTGTCACGGAGGCCTTGGCGTAGTCGGCGAGGCGCTGATCCACCTGGGCGCTGGTGTCGGCGATCTGCAGGTCGGTCATGGCGAGGCGGTAGCGTTCGACGCCGACGCGGACCTGGGTCAGGATGGCCATGGCCAGGGCCATGCGACGGGCTTCGTCGGTCTTGACCTGCTTCTCCTGGGCCTTCTCGAGGGAGGGCAGGGCGGCAAGGCGCATCAGGTTCCAGGACATGCGCAGCCCGCCCTGGATCCAGCCTTCGTTGTAGAGATACTTGTTGGAGTCGTACTGGGGGCCGACATCGAAGGTGACGCCGGGCAGCATGGAGAGCAGCTGCTTGCGGGCCTCGTCGCCGGTGATGCGCTTGCGCAGGTCTTCCTCGCGCAGCTCGGGGCGTTGGGCGAGGGCCATGTCTTCGAGTGCGCGGACGTCGGCCGGGACCTGGGGCAGCGGGGCTTCCCGGTTGTCGGCGACGGTGAACGAGGTGCCCGGCGGTACGTTCATGAGGGCGGCGAGCTCGCGCTTGGCGTACTCGAGATCCTGCCGGCGCAGGTTGAGCAGGGAGGTGGCGTCGAGCAGGGCGCGCTGGTAGTTGAGCGCCTGGACCGGCGGGATGATGCGCTGGCTTTCGGCGTCGCGGGAGCGTTGGAGGGCATCGTTGGCGCGCTTCAGGACTTCTTCGGCCTGGGCCGACAGGCGCTGGGCGCCGAGAGCGCGCCAGTAGGCGGCGCGGACGTCCTGGAGCATGTTCTGCACGACCTTGCGGCGCCGCTCCTCGGCGATCAGGAACTGGTCGGCCTGCTGCCGGGCGCGGTAGTAGGAGACCCCAAAGTCGAGCAGGTTCCACGAGAACTCGGCACCGGCGAGCCAGTGGCGGCGCTCTTCGGAGGTGGAGGGGCGCAGGGACTGGAGGCGGTCTTCGATGCCGATGCTGGTGCCGCCCGAATCGTTGTTGCGGGCCCGGTAGCCCGCGGTGGCCAGCAGCTGGGGCAGCATGTCGTAGCGGGAGTAGTCCGCCAGACCGAAGGCCAGGGCCGACTCCATCTTCTTGAGGCGGTAGTCGAGGTTGTACTTGAGGGCGCGGGCGACGGCTTCATCAAGGCTCACCGGCGCGTCGATGGGGGCCTGGTCGGCGTACATCTGTGCCGTGTCGGCGCTGATGCGGTTCTTCACTTCGTCCTGGCTGACGAGGGTCGGCGTCACGGAGCAACCGGCGAGGATCAGCGCGGCGGCGATGGCGCCGAGACGGGGGAGTGCGGCGAGGCGGCGGGTGGCGTTCATGGCGGTCGGCTTCATGGTCGTGGAGGTCATTGTCGGTGGTTTCCTGAATCAGCGCTTGGCGCTGGGCGCCAGCGGGATGCGGCTGGTCTGGGCGGCACGCGGCCGCAGGTCGGACGCGGCGTTGCGGATCTGGCTGCTGAAGCCCTCGGCAGCCTGCCGCGCCGGTGCGCCGGTGCGGGTTGGTGGCGGGGCGTCGGGGGTTGCCGCTGGGGTAGCCGGTGCGTCGATGGTCGGCGCCGGGGCGCCGATGGCAAACGGGTCCATCAGGGTGCTCACGCCGGCGGCGGCCGTGTTGCCGCGGCTGGTGCTCTGGGCATCGGCAATCTCCGCTTCGGCCTGGCTGAGGCGTACCGAGTGCTGGACGTGGAGGGCGTGGGTGGTGGCAATGGGCTCATGGCGCACGGCGTGTTGTACGTAGAGCGCATGACTGTCGCGCAGGTAATCGCCGAGGATGGCGCTGCGCACTTCACCGACGGTCGCGCGGTCTGCCAGGTTGTGGACGATGCCCGAGCCGATGCCCCGTTCGATGCTGACGTCGGCGACGCCGGGCAGCACGTGAAGGGCGGGGACAAAGGGCGGGAACAGCCGGGGTACCGGCCAGCGCTGTTCCGAGGGCTGCGAGAAGTAGTCCAGCGGCGAGAGCGGATCCGGAGTGCCCGTGGGCGGGGTGACATCCGGCTTCGGCAGGATGACGTCGGGTGTGATCTCGACCAGGGCGGTGAAGGTGTTGGGACTGACCTGGAAGAGCTGACCGTCGAACACCGAGAAGTCGAAGGTCTGGGTGCGGGTGGCGGCGCCTGGCACCAGCACCAGCTTGCCGGCGTTGAGGTCGGCGATGCTGATGACCTGACCCGGCACCACGGGCACGCCGTCGAGGAGCAGGCGGGCGTCGGGGGGGAGGGTGTCGATGCGAACGGACGCCATCGGGTCCTGGTCCGGGTCGGCGTAGCCAAAGTCTGCCGGCGACAGGGGGAGAGGCTGCCCGTCCTTGAGGGTGACGGTCTTGTCGGTGCCGGTGGGCGGATCATTGACCGGCTTGCGGTGAGGGTGACGGTGGCGGGGGGGGGGGTGGTGAGGGGCTGGGGCCTGGACGGGGGGGGGTGCGCCGGTTGACACTGCCGGGGCCGGGTCGGAGGCCTGGGCCCGGAGCGTTGCCAGGCCGGAGGGGGTGTCGTTACCGGTGAGCGTGCCGCTGGGGCGTGTCTTCCCGGGCTTCAGGGCGTCGTCCACCGCGATGGGGAGGTCGTCGACCGGCTTGACGGTGAGGGTGACGGTGGCGGTGGACACGTCGCCGTCGGCGTCGGTGATGGTGTAGGTGAAGCTGTCGGGGCCGTGGTAGTCCGGGCTCGGGGTGTAGACGAAGCTGCCGTCCGGGTTGACCACCACGCTGCCGTGGGCCGGGTCGGAGGCCTTGGCCCAGACGTTGCCACCGTCGCCGGAGGGGGTGTCGTTACCGGTGAGCGTGCCGCTGAGGGGCGTGTCTTCCCGGGCTTCCAGGGCGTCGTCCACCGCGATGGGGAGGTCGTCGACCGGCTTGACGGTGAGGGTGACGGTGGCGGTGGACACGTCGCCGTCGGCGTCGGTGATGGTGTAGGTGAAGCTGTCGGGGCCGTGGTAGTCCGGGCTCGGGGTGACGAAGCTGCCGTCCGGTTGACCACCACGCTGCCGTGGGCCGGGTCGGAGGCCTTGGCCCAGACGTTGCCACCGTCGCCGGAGGGGGTGTCGTTACCGGTGAGCGTGCCGCTGAGGGGCGTGTCTTCCCGGGCTTCCAGGGCGTCGTCCACCGCGATGGGGAGGTCGTCGACGGGGGTGATCTGGATGGTCACGATGGCGGTGTCGGTGCCGCCATGGCCGTCGCTGATGGTGTAGGTGATCACCGCCGTGCCATGGAAGTTGGGGGCCGGGATGAAGTCCAGGGTGCCATCCGGATTGACGGTGACGGAGCCCTGCTCGGGCGGGATGGTGGCGGAGGTGACGGTGAGGGGGTCGTTCTCCGGGTCGGAGTCGTTGGACAGCACCGGAATGCCCCGCAGCGGTGTGTCTTCGGGGGTGACGAGGATGCCGTCGTCCACGGCGACGGGGGGATCGTTCTGGCCATTGATGGTGATGGTCAGGGTTGTGCTTGCGGTGTCGCCGTCCTTGTCGGTGATGGTGTAGGTGAACACCTCGGTCAGGGTGTCGCCGGCGCGCATGGCCGCCACCGTGGGGTGGGTGTTGTCGAGGCTGTAGGTGTAGCTGCCGTTGGCGGCAAGCGTGAGGCTGCCGTAGGCGCCGGCCAGGGGGGCGCCGAGGGTGCCCGGGGTGGCGCCGAAGCTCACGTGGCTGACCGGGCCCGGAACGACGTCGGCGCCCAGTCGGTCGGCGGCGTCACCGGCGGAGCCCGCCGCAAAGACGTTGCCGCTGGTGGTGGTGGGGGCGTTGGTAAAGCCTTCGTTCACGCTGTTGGTGTCGGCGTTGGCGGTGGGCTGGTCGTCGACGATGCGGATGGTCAGGGTGCCGCTGGCGCTGGTGCCGCCGGCGTCGGTGATCTCCAGGGCGAGGACGTCGGTGCTCTCGTTGACGCCCGGGGTGGTCTGATCGGCGCTCAGGGTGTAGGTGTAGTCGAGGGTGCCGGAGGTGGGGATGCCGCCCACCGTCGTGTCCACGGTGAAGCCGGTCAGGGTGAGCTCGCCCTTGCTGGTGGTGATGGTGACGGGCGTGGTGCCCAGGGCGTTGATCTGCGCCAGGGTCACCAGGGTGCCGTCGATGCGGAGGCTGTCGAGGCCGTCATCGGCGCTCAGGGTGATGCTGCCGGTGCCGGTTTCGCTGGTGTCGGCCACGGTGGTGAGGCCTGCCTCGAATACGGTGGTCTCGCCCGTTGCAGCGCCGTTGCCATCCACGGGGGTGATCGACGGGCCGCCGTCGGTGACGCCGTCGATGGTGATGGTGAGCTGGGCGACGTCGCTGAGGGCGCCGGGATCGGCCAGGGTGTAGGCAAAAACCTCGGTCAGGGTGTCGCCGGTCTTCAGGGCATTGACCGCCGGATTGGCGTTGTCGAGGGTGTAGGTGTAGCTGCCGTCGGCGCCGATGCGCAGGCTGCCATAGAGGCCGGTGACGACGGTGCCGTCGGCACTGGTTGTACCGGCGGCAATGGCGGTCATCGCGCCGCCAGCGGCTTCGGTGCCGATGCGGATGCCGGTGATGCTCAGCTCGGCGTTGGTGTTGTCCAGGTCGTTGTCCTGCCCGGGCGTGCCGGGCTTGACGTTGCCGGCCACCGACGCGCTGCCCTCGGTGATGCTGTTGACGTCGTCCACTGCCACCGGGGCGTCGGGGACGGACACCACGTTGAGGGTGGTGGTGAGGGTGTTGGAGAGCTGGGTGCCGTTGCTGGCGGCATCGCTGTTGGCGTCCCGGACCTGCCAGCTGATGGTGCGCTGTGCGGTGGACGGGTTTTCGCTGGCGTTGCTGTAGCGGACGGTTTCGAGGGCGCTGAGTACGTTGGCCAGGTTGGTGGCGGCACCGCTGAGGGTCAGGGTGCCGGTGCCGGCGTTGTAGCTCTGGGTCCAGCCGGGCGGCAGGCTGCCGGCGGCCAGGGTGTCGCCGCTGCCCAGGCCGGCGCCGATCTGCACGGTGGCCGACACCATCTGGGTGTCGTCCACGTCGCTGAGGGTCCAGCCCGAGGGTTCGAGGAGCAGGGCGAGGTCGTTCTCGGTGAAGGTCCGGGTCGAGCCCGCGCCACCCAGGGCCGGCGTGTCGTTGATCGGCACGATGTTGATCAGCCGCGTGGTCGTGCCGGTGCCGGTGCCGGCGCCGCTGGAGCCGCCGTCGCTGAGGCTGTAGGTGACGGTGCGGCTGCGGTTGGCGGGGGTGTCGTTGTTGTTGGGGTCTTCGCTGGTGCTCAGGTAGGTGAGGCTGCGCAGGACGTTCTGGTAATTGGCGGTGGTGTCCGTGCCGGACAGGGTGAGGATGCCGGTGGCGGCGTTGTAGCTGGCAGTGATGCCGGTGCCGGTGGTGTCCACGGCGAGCACGTCGCCCGGGAGGAAGCCGCTGGTGAGGCTGATGCTGCCGCCGCTCATCTGGGTGTCGTCGGCGTCGCTGAGGGTGATGGCGTTGTCGACGCTGAGGGCCGGGTCGTTCTCTGTGTAGAGCTTGGCTGCGCCCGCTGACAGCACGGGGTTGTCCACCACCTGGTTGATGTTGATGAGGATGTTGCCGCCGCCCGACAGCTGGCCGCCGCCGCCCTGGTCCTGCCCGCCGCCCGCGGTGCCGCTGCCGGTGGTGTTGGGGTTCTGGTCGTTGATGGTGTAGGCGAGGGTGACGGAGGCCGGCGGGGCGTCGCTGCTGTTGCGGTAGGTGACGGCCTGCAACACGCTGTCGGCGATGGCGGCAGTGGCACTGCCGTTGAAGGTGATGGTGAGGGTGCCGCCGGTGTTGGTGAAGCTGCCCACCACCGTGCTGCCGTTGCGGATGTTGGCGCCGCTGAAGTTGATGCCGGTGGTGCCGCTGCCGGTGACGCCGAAGACGTCATCGGTGTTGGCGCCGCCGTTGCGCTCGATGCGCAGCACGGCACCGCTCCAGCTCGGGTAGATGTCCAGTTCCGGGTCCACCAGGGTGGCGTTGGCGTCCACCACGATGGCGGCGCCGCCTTCGCTGTAGGTGTTGGCCGACGTGGCGTCGAGGCCGGCGATGCTGGGGGCTTCGTTCTGGTCGGTGGTGATCAGGGTAAAGGTGTTGGTGGCGGAGGTGGGGCCGCTGACGCCGGAGGGCAGCTGCGTGCCGCCGTTGTTGCCATCATCCACGGTCACGCGGAAGGTGATGGCGCCGTTCACGTTGGTGTCGGTGGGCAGGTAGGTGACCGTGGCGAGGGCGGCCAGCAGGTCGGCGCGACTGCCCGTGAGGACCACATTGCCGGTGTTGCTGGTGACGCTGAGGCCGGTGGTGGTGCCGACCTGGATGGTGCCGTAGTTGGCGGCGCTCAGCTGGGCGTTGAGGGTGACAGTGTAGTTGTCGACGCCCACCTCGAAGCCTGCACCGGCATTGCTGACGTCGGCGGCGTCGTTGAAGCTGATGGTGTTGCCCGCGCCGATGAACTCGAAGCTGCCATCGGTGATGAACTTGGTCCCGCTGGGCATGCTCAGGGTCGGCGCGTCGTTGACCGGGCGGATGGCGATGGCGATGGCGGTGCTGTCGCTGCCCGTGCCGCCGCCGTCGATGCCGGTGTTGCCGCCGTCGTCCACCGTGAGGCTCAGGGTGTCATCGCCGTTGTAGTGCGTGGCGCTCTGGTAGTAGAGGCTGGCCAGCGCGGCGTTGAGGTCGGTGGCGGAGCCCCGCAGGGTGACGGTGTTGGAGCCGACGGCGCCGGCGGTGACGCTGAGGCCGGCCGGGGTGCTCGAGCCGCTGCTGCCGAAATAGATGTGGCTGCCGGTGCCGGCCGTCAGGGTGATGGTGTTGGTGGTGCTGGAGAAGGCGTCCGGGTCGGAAAAAGACAGGCCGGTGATCTGGCTGCGGACGTCCTCATTGACGGTCTGGTTCGGCGTCGGGTTGGTGATGACGGGCGGGTCGTTGGTGTCGGACGCGGCAACGGCAAAGACCACGCTGGCCACGTTGTTGGTGGCGTCGATGGGGGTGCCGTCGGTATTGGTGGTGCCGCCGTTGGCGCCGGCGGTGAGGGCGCCCGAGGCGTCGCGCAGGCGGTCATCCACGGTGACCTTGATCTTCAGGTTGGCCAGGTCCGGGTCGGAGCCGTCGGTGGCGGCGCGCAGCTGGTTGAGGGCGGCCTGCACGTCGGCCAGGCTGCCCTGGAAGACGACGGTGTTGTCGCCTGCTGCGTTGGTGACGATGACGCCGGCGGGCAGGGCGCCGCTGAAGCTCAGCACGCCCGCGGCGAAGGGGGCGTCGGCAGCGGTGAGGAATTCGGCCGTGACCTGCACGAAGTCCTGTTCGCCGGCGCCGATGCCGCCGGCTACGTCCAGATCGGCCAGGGTGATAGCCGGCAGGGCCACCGGGGTGATGGCCGAATTGACCACCAGGCTCGAGCCGGCGGCGGTGATGGTGGGCTTGTCGTTGGCCGGGTTCAGCTCGATGTTGTAGCGGGACGGGGCGGGCGTGCTGCCCTGGGGCACCGAGCTGCTGTCATTGGAGACGAAGTCGCCGTCGCTGACCACGTAGTCGAAGAAGTCGGCCGAGGTCTCGCTGCCGTTATGCCGGTAGGTGATGCGCCCGCTGTCCAGGTCGGCCTGGGTGAATACCGAGCCGACGGAGAGGACGGCGCCGCTCAACAGCAGGCTGCCGTTGGCGGGGGCGGTGGTGATCCGGTACTGGCGCTGTTCGGTGCTGTTGTCGGTGTCGCCGTATACCAGGTGGGCGACGTTGTTGGCGGGCAGGGTGGGGGTGCCTGCGCCGGTGATGCCATTGGTGTTGGCGTAAGCCAGGGCGCCGCCGATGGTGGCCGTGGCGCCTTCGGTGATGGCCCCGGCCTCGCCGCTGATCAGCTGGGACTTGTGCTGGTACTGGTGCGCATCGTTGATGGGCGTGAGGGTGATCGGGACGATCAGCTCGGTGCCGGTGCTGGTGTGATTGGTGGCCGTGGCGGTGCCCGCGGTGATGCCCTGGTCGTCGATCGGGACGAGCCGGAAGCTGTCGGTGAAGTTCTCGCTGCTGTCGTGGGTGTAGACCAGCTTGCCGGCGGCGAGCTCGGCTGCCGTCACGTAGTCGCCCACGCCGATGGCCACGCCGTTGAGGGTGAGGCTGCCGTGGGTGACGTTGCCGGTGATCTGGAAGCGCAGGGTGTTGTCGACGGCGTAGCCGGTTTCGTTGTCGGAGGCCGAGTTGTCGGCGTCGGTGAGGACGATGTTGGCCGGCGTGATGGTGATGCTGCTGCCCTCGGGCCCGAAGATGCGGCTGCCGTTGGTGGCGGTGGGCGTGTCGTTCTGGGGCGTGATGGTGAGGGTGAAATTGCGGACGGCGGTTTCGGTGGAGCCGTCGGAGACCGAGTAGGTGAAGACGTCGTTGAAGTCTTCGCCGCCGGAATGGACGAAGGTGACGTGCCCGGCATTTACGTCTGCCTGGGTGAAGCTGTCGAAGTACGCCAGGGCCGCGCCGTTGAGGCGGATGCTGCCGCTGGTGGGCAGGGACAGGACGCGGTAAGTCAGCTGGGCGGGTACGGTGTCCGGGTCGGTGGCGGTGAGCTGGGTGTTGTCGAGGGTGATGGTCTGCCCTTCGAGCAGCGCCGCTGCGTTGCTGCCGCCGGTGTTGGGCACGTCATTGACCGGCGCGGGCGGGGGCACGGGGTTGCCGTCGACGCCGGTGCTCTGCACGTTGATGCTGAAGGTGTTGCCCGCCAGGGCGTCGGTGCCGGGCACGTAGATGCCGCCATCCCGGGGGGTGGGGTAGATGCGGCGATCGCCGTCCTTGACGGTGAAGCTGATGCTGTCGGTGCGTGGCGTGGCGGAGAGGGTGATGTAGACCAGTCGTCCGTTGGCGATGTCCTGCTGGGTGAAGGTGGCGCCTGCCACCAGCCGGTTGCCGCCCAGGCTGAAGTAGCCCTCTGCCGGGTTAGGGACGGCGGTGAGCGTGTAGGTGAGGCTGCTGTCAGGGGAGTCGGTGTCGGTCACCTGGAGCATGGCCGGGGTGATGACCAAGCTGGTGGCGGTGCCGGTGAGCGTCTGGGAGATGTCGGTGCTGAGCACCGGGTCGTTGTTGTTGCCGATGACCCCGATCTGGATGGTGGTGGTGTGGGACAGGGGGACGCCGGTGCCGCCGCCGCTGTCGGTGATGCGCATGTCAAAGGTGTCCGGCGTGCCGGTCGGCTCGCTGCCGTCGTGGCTGTAGGTGAGCTTGCTCAGGTCGGCCACGATGAACGGGCTGCCGACGCTGGCGGGCTGGTGACCGCTACGCCATCGTATTTCAGCGTGCCTTGACCGGGCAGGCTGGTGATGCTGTAAGTGAAGATGGTGTCGTCCGGGTCGCTGCCGGAGATGGCGCCGCGGGGTGTCGATACGGGCGGGACGAGATTGGTGTTGGCGGTCAGGCTGACATCCTGTTCGCCTTCGAAGACGGTGACCGTGCCGGCGATGGAGGGCGCCTGGTTGACCGGGGTGATGGCTACATTGACGGCACGATTCAGGAGCAGACCACCGGCGCCGTCATCGACGGTGATGAGGAAGGTGTCGGTGGTGGGCGCCAGCACCTGATTGCCGTTGTGGGTGTAGCTGAGCTGGGCGATCTGGCTGACGGCGAGCGTTGAGCCGACCGACAGTTCGTTGCCGCCGAGCTTGAGCACACCCTGGCCGGGCAGGCCGGCCACTTTGATGATGACCTGGTTCTGGGTGTTGTCCACGTCCGAGAGGCCCAGGTTGATCTGGGTGAAGCCTGTTGGGCCCACGTTGGTGGCTGCGCTGAAGCTGGTTGTGCCACCTTCCGGGACGGACAGGGGCGTGCCACCGGTGAGCACCGGGACGTCGTTGGTCGGCGTGATGGCCAGGTTGACCGTGCGGTTCACCGTCGTGCTGCCGTCGTTGGTCGCAATGGTGAAATCGGCGGCGCCACTGGCTTCCGCCAGACCACGGAAGTTCATGCCGTTGAGGGCGGCATTGATGTCGCTGAGGGTGCCGCTGAAGCTCACCGCGCCGGTGCCGTTGCCGGTAAGGCCCGATGAGCCCGGTGGTGCTGGCGAGGGTCAGGGTGCCGGTGGCCGAGCTGAGGGTGACGGTCTGGTTGTTGCCGTCGGCATCGGCAAGGGTGATGCCGGTGATGGCGATGTTGCTGTCTTCGCTGCCGCTGCGGGTGGCGCTGATGCTGTCGGTGATGGTCGGGGCCGCCAGCAGGCCGTCTAGCCCACTGAGGGCGAGGGCGCTGGCTTCGATGGAGCCCGATGTGGCTTCCAGCATGGTGTCGCCACCGCTGCCGACGGAGCCGGTGAGGTCGGTGGAGGCCGCCACGTCGGCGCCGGTCAGGGCCGCCAGGCGGTTGATGAAAGCCGTGCCCTGACTTGCCACGTCACAGCCGTAGATCAGAATGTCGGCGCTGGCGCTGAGGTGGCTGCCGATAGCGGCAAGCTCGCTGTGGAAGACCTCCAGGCTGGCGGTGTCGAGGCTCTCGTTACCCAGCACGATCTGGTCGGCCGAGCCGTGGCTGACGAGGTGCAGGGTGGTGATGTCGTCACGACTGCCCAGGGCGTCGGCGATCTGGGCGAGGCCGGAGCGGCTCGGATCGAGAACCAGGACTTCGCTGCCGACGGGCAGGCCGGCGACGAGCTCCTGCCAGCCGCGTACGGCGGGATCAACAATCACCAACTCGGTGCTGCCCGTCCGCCCGGCCGTATTGCCCGGCAGGTCGGCAGTGGCGGCCTGTCGCTGGCTGTCGTCTTGGGTGTCGGTGGTGCTGGCGGTGTCGTCGTGCTGGTCGATGGTGACCGGCGCGGCGCCGTCGAAGAGATGGCGGGGTTCAAGAGCGAGACGGTGGGAGACGGGACGAAGCGACTTCTGGGCGACTCTTGTGGACATTTCAACACCTCGCGCCGGGCGGCACGTTTGTGATTAACGGAATGGGAGCGTGGGTCGTGCGAATCAATGCACCCCGATGAGCTGGGGGGTGAAATCCTTACTGGCAGCGGCGCTGCGCATTAGAGTTGAATATCGAGAGCCGGGCCGCATACTTTAGGGTTCAGGTCGGGTTGATGACAAGATTTAACACGGCCCGCATGCATATTTTGCCGGCAATCCAAAAAGGGAGAAAGATCATATGAAACCCATGCAGGGCGTGAAGGTGCTCGAACTCGGTACCTTGATCGCCGGGCCCTTTTGTACGCGCATCCTTGGGGAGTTCGGGGCGGATGTCGTCAAGGTGGAGTCGCCCGATGGCGGTGACCCGTTGCGCCAGTGGCGCAAGCTGCATCAGGGGACGTCCCTGTGGTGGTCGGTTCAGGCGCGCAACAAGAAATCCCTGACAGCCAATCTTAAGCACCCGGAGGGGCTGGCCATTGTTCGTCAGTTGGCGGCCGAGGCTGACATCGTGGTGGAGAACTTTCGCCCCGGCGTGCTCGAGAAGCTGGGGCTGGGCTGGGATGTGCTGTCGGCAGCGAATCCGGGGCTGGTGATGGTCCGCCTGTCTGGTTTTGGCCAGACCGGCCCCTACAAGGACAGGCCGGGCTTCGGGGCGATTGGCGAATCCATGGGAGGGTTGCGCTACATCACCGGCTTTCCGGACCGGCCGCCGGTGCGCACGGGGATCTCCATCGGTGATTCGATTGCTGCGCTGTGGGCTGCGATTGGCGGCCTGATGGCCCTGCGGCACCGGGAGGTGAATGGCGGCGTGGGCCAAGTGGTGGATGTGGCCCTCTATGAAGCGGTGTTTGCGATGATGGAGAGCATGGTGCCGGAGTTCGATGTGGCCGGCTTTGTGCGTGAGCGCACGGGCAACATCATGCCCGGCATCACGCCGTCCAATACCCATACCACCCGAGATGGGCGCCACATCATCATCGGCGGCAATGGCGATGCGATCTTCAAGCGTCTGATGTTGGCTGTGGGCCGGCCTGATCTCGCTGACGATCCGGGCCTGGCCAGCAACGCGGGGCGGGATCTGCGGGCGATCGAACTTTACGGGGTGATCGATGCCTGGGTGGCGGCCAGGGATGGAGACTGCGTGCTGGCTGCCCTGGAGGCGGCCGAGGTGCCGGCCAGTTCAGTTTACTCTGTGGCCGATATGTTCCGTGACGCCCAGTTTGCGGCGCGGGGCATGCTTGAGCAGGCGACTCTGCCCGATGGCACGCCGATGCGGATCCCCGGTGTGGTGCCCAGACTCACTGAAACCCCGGGTTCAACCGAGTGGCTGGGGCCGGGACTGGGCGAACATACGGATGAACTCCTCGCCGGCCTCGGGTATAAGCCGGAGCGCATCGCTGCACTGCGGGCCGACGGGGCAATTTGATGCGCGTATCTCATACGCCGACATACTGCTACTCGGGCAGGTCCTCAAGCCGCGTTATCATCGGGGCATCAACCTTCCACTGGAACAGTGCATGCCTACCATCCTCGTGACCGGCGGCGCCGGCTATATCGGCTCGCATACCTGCGTCGAACTTCTTGGCGCAGGCTATGACGTGGTCGTCATCGATAATTTCTGCAATAGCAAGCCCGAGGCTCTCCGGCGGGTCGAAGACATTGCTGGCCGCAAGCTGCTCGCCTTCTACAGTGCCGACGTTCGCGACAAGAGGGCTCTGCGCGACTTGTTCAAGGCCCATGCCATCGACGCGGTGATCCACTTCGCAGCCCTCAAGGCGGTGGGCGAATCCGTTGCCAAGCCCTTGATGTACTACGACAACAACATTGCCGGTACGGTGGCGCTGACCGAGGTCATGGGGGAAGCGGGGGTCAAGTCGCTGGTGTTCAGTTCGTCGGCCACGGTGTACGGTGACCCGGCCAGCGTGCCGATCCGCGAGGATTTTCCCACCGGCCCCACCAACCCTTACGGGCGCACCAAGTGGATGATGGAGTTCGTGTTGTCGGATCTGGCGGCGGCGGACCCGGCGTGGCGGGTGGCGCTCCTGCGCTATTTCAATCCGGTGGGGGCGCACGCCAGCGGGCGCATTGGGGAGGATCCGAACGGGCTGCCCAACAACCTGATGCCCTTCGTCAGCCAGGTGGCTGTGGGGCGCCTGCCGCAGCTGCGTGTGTTCGGTGGTGACTATCCCACTCCTGATGGTACCGGGGTGCGGGACTACATCCACGTGGTCGATCTGGCCGTGGGGCATGTGGCGGCGGTGCGACGGCTGACGGAACGCCCCGGTGTGCTGACGGTCAACCTGGGTACGGGGCGTGGCTACAGCGTCATCGAGGTGGTCAAGGCCTTCGAGAAGGCCAGCGGTCGCCCGGTGCCCTACGAGATCGTGGCCCGCCGCCCCGGCGACGTGGCCCAGTGCTACGCAGAGCCAAGCCTGGCCGAGGAGGAGCTGGGCTGGCGTGCAAGCCGTGGTATCGATGAAATGTGCGCCGATTCCTGGCGCTGGCAGAGTTCCAATCCCCAGGGGTATACCGATTGAGCAAAGAAGATCTGCCCGTGAGTGACGCCCTGAATGTGCTCGGCGGCCCTCTGCTGGCCTGCAGCTATGACCCCTTGACCGGCTGGATGCGGACGGGGTGCTGTGAGTCCGACCCCGATGATCTCGGTCGCCATCATGTGTGCGTGAAGGTGACGGCCGAGTTCCTCAAGTTCAGCGCCCTGCGCGGCAATGACCTGTCCACGCCGCGTCCGGAGTATCGATTTGCCGGTCTCAAGCCCGGTGATCGCTGGTGCCTGTGCGCCCTGCGCTGGCGCGAGGCCTGGGAGGCCGGTGCGGCGCCCCCCGTGGTGCTGGCGGCAACCCATATGGCTGCACTTGAGGTGATTCCCTTCGATGCCCTGCGGCGTCACGCCCACGAGGGTTGATCGTCGGCAAGCCGGTGAGCGATGCCTACTCCCCCGCGGGCCACGCGGCGGGGAGAGGCTTTACTGTCCTGCCACCCACTCCAGCAATGCATCCTGGGTGTCCCGGGCGGCGCCCGCGTTGGGGTGGTTGATCATCAGCACCACCACGTAACGTCGGCCGCTGGCACCGAGTACGTAGCCAGCGAGGCTGCGGACACCGTCGAGGGTGCCGGTCTTGATGTGGGCCGCACCGGCGCTGGGGCTGTTGGCCACACGGCGTCGCGCGGTGCCATCCCGGCCGGCAATGGGGAGTGAGGACACCAGCTCGGGCATTGTCCGGCTGCGCCAGGCGGCCTGCAGCAACTGCCCGAGGCTGCGGGCCGTGATCCGCTCCCTTCGCGACAGGCCGGCACCGTTTTCAATGACCAGTCCGTCCGTGGTGATGCCGGCGGCCTTCAGGCTGGCTTCGACGACCCGCGCTCCCGCCTCCGCCGAGTCTCGCCCCGGTTCTGCCTGGGCGCCGAGGGTGGCCAGCACGTGGCGGGCGATGACGTTGTTCGACCATTTGTTCATGTCCCGCAGGACTTCCGGCAGGGCGGGGGAGCTGGACTCCACCAGGAGCGGTGCGTCGGGGGGCAGGCTGCCGTCGCGGAAGCGGCCCCCGATCTCGCCACCCAGCTCGCGCCACAGGGTGCGGAACAGGCCCTCAAACAGGCGCTCCGGGGGCAGGGGGGCAAGGTTCCAGTCAAAACCGGCCGTACAGCTCGGGGGCAGGGCGCCCTCCAGGACCAGTACGGTGCTACCGCCACCGTCCCGGGTGCTGGCGCTGAGCTGGCTGGCGGGGTCGGAGCAGGCGCCCTGGGTGCTCCTGCGGATGCGGTTGTCGATGAGCAGCCCGGCTGGCGGAAGGTCGAGCGAGGCCCGGGCGCCCGTGGGGGTCGGTTCCAGGCGCAAGGGGATCGATCCGTAGTCCACGTTCAGGGCGCTGGCGCCGACGTTGTAGGGCCGGAGGGGGCGTTGATCGAAGGCGCCGGGGTCGTGGGGCGGAAGCTTGAAGTGGCTTCTGTCGATCAGCACGTCACCGTCGATGCGCCGGATGCCCCGCGAGCGCAGTTCGCGCAGCATCAGCCACAGGCGCTCCCGGGACAGGCGGGGGTCGCCACCACCGGCGACGTAAAGGTCGCCTCCAAGGGCGCCGTCGCGGATCGGGCCGGCTGCCGCCAGGCGGGTCTTCCAGGTGAAGGTCGGGCCGAGCTGGTCGAGGGCGGCGAAGGTGGTGACCAGCTTCATCACCGATGCGGGATTCATCGGTTCCGAGATCCGGTGGCTCATCGTCGTGGCGCCGCTGTCCACCTCCTGTACCAGCAGGCTCGTTGCCGAGCGAGGTATGCCGGCCCGGGCCAGGCTGCTGTCGAGACTCGCCGGCCAGAGATCGGGCGATGTGGCCGCGGAGGTGGCGGTGGCCAGGGCCATCAGGATCAAAAAGGTGGGGGCGGCGGGCATCTGGGATGGGGAAAAGCGGCGGAATCGGTACCGGATTATGCCTCCCCTGTCATGCCGTGAGCCTGTTGCAGTGCGAAATGCGAAGGCTTCGTGGGGGGCTTTTCGCGCCTTTTTGGTGCCTTCCGAGAATGCAGGATTACGATAATTCCCAATGCTGGCGCGGGTTTAGCTCACTAGCCCTTTTTTTGGGTAAGGGTTTTCGCTATACTCCGCAGGTTTTCCGTATTGCGATCTTCGAAGTCTCTTTTATTGAGGTTAGTGGGCCATGAGCGTGGATCAAAAAGTGGATGCAGGTCGGCGCCAGCTATTGCTGGTGACATCGGCTGCGGGGGGGGTGGCTGCTGCGGCGGCTGCCGTACCGTTTGTCGCGAGCCTGACACCTTCCGAGCGAGCAAAGGCAGCCGGTGCGCCGGTTGAAGTGGATATCAGCAAGCTGGCGCCGGGTCAGATGATGACCGTCGAGTGGCGTGGCAAGCCGGTGTGGATCATCAATCGTACCAAGGAGATGCTGGACTCCCTGAAGAAGACCGAGGGTGAAGTCAGCGATCCGGCCTCCGACAAGCCGATGCAGCCGGAGTACGCCAAGAACGAAACCCGTTCGATCAAGCCGGAGATCCTCGTGGCGGTCGGCATTTGTACCCACCTGGGGTGCTCGCCGTCCGACAAGTTCAAGACCGGTGCCGAAAGCGGCGTTGCCGCCGACTGGCCGGGTGGTTTCCTGTGCCCCTGTCACGGCTCCACCTTCGACATGGCCGGCCGGGTTTACAAGAGCAAACCCGCACCGGACAACCTTGAGATCCCGCCGCACAAGTATGTGGCCGATACCAAGATCGTGATCGGCGAAGACGGAAAGGCATAAACGATGACCACCAAAGCTCAAGCGGTAATCGACTGGGTTGACGAGCGTTTCCCGCTGACGTCTTCCATCAAGGGGCACCTCACCGAGTACTACGCCCCCAAGAATTTCAACTTCTGGTACTTCTTCGGTTCCCTGGCCCTGCTGGTCCTGGTGATCCAGATCGTCACCGGCATCTTCCTGGTGATGCACTACAAGCCCGACGCCTCCCTGAACGCCGCCGGCGTGCCGGTGGCCTTTGCGTCCGTCGAGTACATCATGCGTGATGTTCCCGGCGGCTGGCTGATCCGCTACATGCACTCCACCGGCGCTTCGGCGTTCTTCATCGTGGTGTACCTGCACATGTTCCGCGGCCTGCTCTACGGTTCCTACCGCAAGCCCCGCGAGCTGATCTGGATCTTCGGCACCCTGATCTTCCTGGCGCTGATGGCTGAAGCCTTCATGGGCTATCTGCTGCCCTGGGGCCAGATGTCCTTCTGGGGCGCCCAGGTGATCGTTAACCTGTTCTCGGCGATCCCCGTGATCGGCCCCGATCTCTCCGTGGTGATCCGCGGTGACTTCGTTGTGTCCGACGCGACCCTGAACCGCTTCTTCTCCTTCCACGTCATCGCCGTGCCGCTGATCCTCATCGGTCTGGTGGCTGCCCACATCGTTGCCCTGCACGAAGTCGGCTCCAACAATCCGGATGGCGTCGAGATCAAGAAGAAGAAGGGGGCCGATGGTCATCCGCTGGATGGCATCCCGTTCCACCCCTACTACACCGTCAAGGATATCGTGGGCGTGGTGGGCTTCCTGATCGTCTTCTCCTTCATCGTGTTCTTCGCACCTGAAGGCGGCGGCTACTTCCTGGAGTTCAACAACTTCATTCCGGCCGACCCCCTGAAGACCCCGCCGCACATTGCGCCGGTGTGGTACTTCACGCCCTTCTACTCGATCCTGCGTGCGGTGACCTATCCGCTGTTCGGTATCGATGCGAAGTTCTGGGGTGTTGTCGCCATGGGGGCTGCGGTGGTGATCATTGCCTTCCTGCCGTGGTTGGACCGTAGCCCGGTGAAGTCGATCCGCTACAAGGGCGGTCTGTTCAAGGCCATCCTGGCCGTGTTCATCGTGGCCTTCTTCATCCTCGGCTACCTCGGCGTTCTGCCCCCCACCCCGGGCCGCACCCTGGTGTCCCAGATCTGCTCGGTGATCTACTTCGGCTTCTTCCTGCTGATGCCGTGGTACTCCAAGATGGACAAGTGCAAGCCCGAGCCTGATCGGGTGACCGGTTAATGAGAATGAAAGCCATGAAAAAACTTTTGACGTCTCTCCTGTTCGCGCCGCTGCTTGCCTTTGCAAGCGGGGCCGAGCTGCACCTGGACAAGGCTCCGGTGTCCACCGACCCGGCAGCGCTGCAGAACGGCGCGAAGCTCTTCGTCAATTACTGCCTGAACTGCCACGGCGCCAGCTACATGCGCTACAACCGGCTGCAGCAGATCGGTTTGTCCGAGCAGATGATCAAGGACAACCTGATGTTCACCGCCGACAAGGTCGGTGAGCCGATGCGTATCGCCATGCAGCGTGACGAGGCCAAGGCCTGGTTCGGTGCTGCGCCGCCGGATCTCACCGTGATCTCCCGTTCCCGTGCTTCCGAGTTCGGTAGCGGTGCTGACTGGCTGTACACCTACCTGCGCAGCTTCTACCGTGACAGCGAACGGCCGACCGGCTGGAACAACGTGGTTTTCGAGAACGTGGGCATGCCCCATGTCCTCTACGAACTGCAAGGCGAGCAGATTGCCAAGGTGACCGAGAAGGATGACGGCCATGGCGGCAAGGCCAAGGAAATCTCCCTTGAGTTGGCCAAGCCGGGCAAGATGTCCAAGGATGAGTACGACAAGGCGACCGCCGATCTCGTCTCCTATCTGGTGTGGATGGGCGAGCCGATGGCCAACACGCGCAAGAGCATCGGTACCGCCGTGATCGCCTTCCTGGGCGTGCTTTTTGTTCTTTCCTATCTTCTGAAGAAGAACTACTGGAAGGACATTCACTGATAGGCGGAAGGTTTCGCCGATGCAGTCACTTGCCGTCACTGAGCAAGACGCACCACGCGCCCGTCGCGTGGTGCGTGATTCCGAGTATCCGTGGGGTAACACAACGATGATGAATTTGTATTCCGGAACGACAGATCCTTTCAGTCACCGGTGCCGTATCGTGCTCTTTGAAAAGGGCATGGATTTCCAGGTGATTGATGTCGATCTCTTCAACAAGCCGGAAGACATCGCCGTCATCAACCCGTACAACCGGGTTCCTGTGCTGGTTGATCGTGATCTGGTGCTCTATGAGTCCAACATCATCAACGAGTACATCGACGAGCGTTTCCCGCATCCGCAACTCATGCCGCCCGACCCGATCATGCGTGCCCGGGCCCGTCAATTGCTGCATACCTTCGAACTCGAGCTGTTCTCCCATATCGAAGCCCTTGAGAAGAACCCCAAGGGTGCCGAGAAGGAGAGAGCCCATGTTCGCGATCAGCTAACCCAACTGGCGCCGATCTTCACCAAGCAGAAGTTCCTGCTGGGCGAGGAGTTTTCGATGCTGGATGTGGCGATCGCCCCCTTGCTTTGGCGGCTTGACCACTATGGTATCGAGCTTCCGCGTTCGGCCGCGCCGCTGATGAAGTACGCGGAGCGCATTTTCAGCCGTCAGGGTTTCATCGATGCGATGACCCCGTCGGAGAAGGTCATGCGCCGCTGAGTCGGTGTCAAAAACCAGGGCCGTGCTTTGCCGCACGGCCCTGGTCACCACCTGATATCCCCTACCTGTGGCCCCGCTTTTGGCCCCTTTCGCTTGAAGGTTTCGGTCATGAGTGAAATCTCTACCAAGCCCTATCTGATTCGTGCCATTCACGAATGGTGCGTTGACCAGGGGCTTACGCCTTACCTTGCCGTGGCGGTTGATGGCCGTACCATGGTGCCGCGCAGCTTTGTCCAGGACGGCCAGATTGTTCTCAATATCGGCCCGGATGCGACTCAGAGCCTCGTCATGGGTAACGAACTCATCGCCTTTCAGGCTCGTTTCAGTGGTGTAGTGCAGAACATCTCCGTCCCGGTGGATAACGTTTCGGCCATCTATGCCCGGGAGAACGGACACGGGATGGCCTTCGAGCTGGTTCCGGCGCTTGACCATGGGGGTGAGGAGGTGCCGACGTCCATGGAGCTGACGGAGTTGTCGGATGATTCTCCGGAATTGGAACCACCTCCCGATCCCGGTAAGGGCGGGCTTCGCAGTCATCTCAAACTGGTCAAGTAGTCTCCTGAGCGCTTAGTCCATCTACAGCGCGACCCGAATTGGCCCCCGTTGTGCTCGCCGTACCCCTTGTACTGCTGCGTGTTTCTCGGCGCGGGGTCGAAACGCTCTCCACGATTTCTTCACGCGCGCGGAGCGGGGTCAGCGCGGCGGAGCTTGATCTGGCTCAGGGTGACGTGTCTCGACAGGGTTTATCGTAGTTCGCAATTCATTTTCTTGAGGAATTCCCCCATGGCTGCCATGGAATGGACTGACAAGCTGGCGCTCGGACAGGTACAGATGGACGACACGCACCGGGAGTTCGTGGATGCTTACAATCGTCTCCTGTCGACCTCGGGGGAAGCGCTGCTGGTCGAAATGGATGCATTCATTGCCCATACGGTGGAGCATTTCGATCAGGAAAATCGCTGGATGGCGTTGATCGGTTTTCCGGGGTGCCACAAGGCCGAGCATGATCGTGTGCTGGCGGTATGCAACGACGTTCGCAAGCGGATGGCGCTTGGCGACACGGCGCTCGGACGCCAGCTACTACAGGAGCTGCCGATCTGGTTTGATAACCACGTGGCAACCATGGATTCCGCTTTGGCGGCCTACATCGAGGCCGTGGGTTTCGACGTTCAGACCGGCGAGATCCGCAAGCCGCCCCAGGATAGCTGTGAAGACGGTTCTTCCGGCTGCTGCACACCGCCGGTTCTCAGCCCCGACAGCCAGGCAGCGTGATTCCGCTCCTGCCCTTGCAGGGGCAGGAGGCCAACCCCGCCGGGCCTTGGCCTGACGGGGAATCCGCGCGTCCCTGTGCGCTGGTGTTGCTGCACTTGGCGGGTTGGCAAGTTGCTTCCAGGCGCTAAAGTCCTTGGCTAGTGTGACGATATGACAGGCACTGAATTCCGCCGGTGGTCATGCAATGTCCTTTGTCCGAGTCAATAGTGGAGAGGTCGAGGTCGGGCGGCCCGTTCCCTGGTCCCTGTACGATGATCGTCGCCAGCTCTTGCTGGCCCGGGGGGTGATTGTCGAGACTGAGTCCCAGAAGCAGGCGCTGATGGAGCGTGGCCTGTTTCGCAAGCTTCAGGTGAGCGAGACGCGTCTCAATTCGGAGGCGGGTGAGCGTCCGTCCGACGACATGTGCAGTTTCGACGAGATCAAGCTGGATATCGGCGACACCCTGCAGTTGCAGACCCAGAGTGACAGCGGTCAATCTCGCTACTATGTCAAGCTGATCGGTTATCTCAAGGGCAAGAGCATCCTCGTCACCACCCCGACCCAGGACGGGAAGGTTCTCCTCATGCGTGAGGGGCAGAGCTTCGTTGTACGAATGTTCTCCGGAAAGAGCGTCTTTGCTTTCGGGGCGACGATATTCAAGGTGGCAAATGTCCCCTTCCCGCATCTGCATCTGACCTATCCCAACAGTGTCCGGGGCCTGGTGGTAAGGCGCGGCGCCCGCGCGAGGGTCAACCTGATTGCTGCGGTCGTCGGCGGAGACGGGCGTTCACACGCCGCGTCTATCGTCGATCTGAGCACGGGTGGGGCGATGCTGACCGGGAAGTCACCGATGGGTGTCAAGGATGATCGGCTGACGATCAAGTTCCGGGTGGTCGTCAGTGAAGTGGAGCAACTCCTGACGATTCCTGCCGTGTTGCGTTCCGTTCATGCCTCGGCGGCGACCGAGGGTGTGGCACCCCAGATTCAGCACGGCGTGCAGTTCGAGGATCTGCCCCACGCCGAGCAGGTCGTCTTGTCAGCCTTCGTGTATCGAATCCTGTTCGAGGAGTCGGCCGACGGCTGATTTCGGCACCGCGCCGTTCAGGTGCGGAAGGGGAAGTCCGGTTCGGGTTTGCGCCCGGTGATGATGTCGGCGAGCGCCCGCCCCGAGCCGCAGGCCAGGGTCCACCCAAGGGTGCCGTGGCCGGTATTGAGATAGAGATTGTCGATCCGCGTCCGCCCGATCAGGGGCACGTTGCTGGGCGTGGCCGGCCGGAGCCCGCACCAGTGCTGGGCCTGTTCGATATCCGCAGCGCCGGGCAGATGCTCTTCCAGCCAGTTGACGATGCTTGCGCTGCGTGCCGGATTCGGGCTGAGGTCGAAGCCGTTCAGCTCGGCCGTGCCGGCTACCCGAAGGACGTTACCAAGCCGTGAACACACGATGCGCCGCGACTCGTCGGTCAGGCTGTGTCTCGGTGCGCGCTCGGGGTCGATGATGGGTGCCGTGATCGAATATCCCTTCACAGGATAGATGGGCAGCCGTTCCCCGAAGCATGCCACCAGGGCCGGGCTGTAGCTGCCTGCCGCGATCACCACGGCGTCGGCCTGCAGGACGCCAGCCCTGAAGTCCGAGTCAAGCAGGCGGATTCCGCGGATCCGCCCCCGCACCATGTCGAAATCGTAGAGACGGGCATCGTAGATGAAGCGGACGCCTGCCGCCTGAGCCCGTGCGGCAAGTTCGCGGCAGAACAGGTGGGCGTCGCCGCTTTCGTCATCCATGCCGTGCAGAACGCCGGCGAGGCGCGGGCGTAGTGCGGCCAGGGCCGGTTCGAGGGCGGTCGCCTCGTCCGGCGTGAGCGTTCGGGTGCGAATGCCCATTGCCTCCAGTTCCTTTTGACGTGCAGGGACATGCTTGAAGTCCTGTCGGCTCTGGAACAGATGGAGGATGCCCGCTTCGCTGGATGCGAATTGAATGCCGGTCGCCGTCTTCAGCGCCTGCAACTCCCGTCGGCTGTAGGTGGCAAGATTGGCGATGGCCAAGGTGTTGCGCAGGGTTCGTCCGGGCAGGCATTCGCGCAGGAAGCTGGCGGCCCAGCGCCATTGTTTCGCGTCTGCCCGCAGGCGAAAGAGAAGGGGGGCGTCCTTGCGGCCAAGCCAGCGCAGGATGGTGGCCGGTGCCGACGGATTGGCCCAGGGCTCGGGGTGGCTGATGGAAACCTGACCGCCGTTGGCGAAGCTCGTTTCGAGTCCGGGGCCGGGTTGCCGTTCCACGACCGTGACCTTGCAACCCGCCTGGGCGAGATACCAGGCGCTTGTGACGCCCGCGAGGCCGGCGCCGATGACCAGAACTTCCATGATGCCTTGTGATGAGTGTGACGGAGAAGGTCGGATATTCGCCTTTGCGCAATCCAGCCCGCAATCATAAACGACGAAAGGCCACGATCCGGGCGATAATCGTGACTTTCACAGGTTATTCCGGAGAGTCGAGCCATGCGTCGTGTCACGCTTACCCAATTTCTGATCGAACAGCAGCGCAAGGGGCTGATGAGCGCCGATCTGAGGTTGCTGATGGAGGTTGTTGCCCGGGCCGTCAAGGCGATTGCCGTCAATGTCTCGAAGGGGGCCCTGGCCGGCGTGCTGGGGGAGGCGGGCAGCGACAACGTGCAGGGGGAGGCGCAGAAGAAGCTCGATGTGATCGCCAACGACATTCTGATTCAGGCCAACGAGTGGGGGGGCCATCTGTCGGCCATGGCTTCGGAGGAGGTCGAGGAGATCCGTCCGATCCCCGGTGAGTATCCGAAGGGGGCCTACCTGTTGCTGTTTGATCCCCTGGACGGTTCCTCCAACATCGATGTGAACATTTCGGTGGGCACCATTTTCTCGGTACTGCGATGCCCGGAAGGTACCAATGCCGCCACCGAAGCGGATTTCATGCAGCCGGGGAGTGCCCAGGTGGCGGCGGGCTATTCGGTGTATGGCCCGTCCACCCAGCTAGTGCTGACGGTGGGCGAAGGTGTCCACGGCTTTACCCTGGACCGGGAGATGGGCAGTTTCATCTACACCCACCCGAACATGACAATTCCCGAGGACACCAAGGAGTACGCCATCAATGGGTCGAACGAGCGTTTTTGGGAGCCGCCCGTCCAGCGCTATGTGAACGAGTTGAAAGCGGGCAAGGATGGCCCGCGGGGGCGTGATTTCAACACCCGCTGGGTGGCGTCCATGGTGGCGGATGTGCACCGCATCCTGACTCGTGGGGGTATTTTCATGTATCCCATGGACGACAAAATGAAGGATAAGGGTGGCAAGCTGCGGCTGATGTACGAGGCCAACCCCATGGCCATGATCGTCGAGGCCGCAGGGGGCGCGGCCTCCACCGGTCGAGAGCGCATCCTCGATGTCAAACCCATCAAGCTGCATCAGCGGGTGCCGGTCATTCTCGGTTCGAAGAATGAGGTCGAGCGGGTCGTCGCGTATCACCAGGAGGCCTGACGGCGCGTTTCCGGCGACCCCTCCCGGCTTTGCACGACGGGGTTGAATCGTTTTGCTCCGGAGCAGTCGAACCTGACATGGGCCCGTGCCGATCTCTGTCAGGTGATGTCATGACCGTTGCTTCCGATTCCAACCCCTCTTCCGAGGCTGCATTGGCGGCTTTGCGTCAGGCCATGGAGGGGATGACGCGCAGCCCTGAGGCCGAATGTGTCAGGGCGTTGCTGGACGATGCGCAGGCCTTTGCAGGCGAGGCGGGGCGCATCTCCGATCTGGCCGGGCGCTTGGCGGCAGGCATGCGCCGGGCGCGGCATCGGGCGGGCGGTGTTGACGCGTTGATGTGCGAGTTCTCCCTCGACAGCAATGAGGGCGTGGCGCTGATGTGTCTGGCTGAAGCGCTCCTGCGCGTGCCGGACAACGATGCCCGGCTCCGTCTCATCCGCGACAAGTTGCGCGCCCGCGACTGGTCGGCCCATGTGGGTCACAGTCCATCCCTTTTTGTGAATGCGGCGGCCTGGAGTCTTGCGCTGACCGGGCGACTCCTTGCACCGGACGAGGTGCCCCATGTCTCGGGCGCGCTCGCCCGCATGGCCAGCCGCGGGGGCGAGGTTCTGGTGCGGGAGGCCATGGATCTCGCCATGCGCCTGGTCGGCCAGCAATTCGTGCTCGGCGAGACCATCGAAGCGGCGCTTGAGCGCGCCGCCACCGGGGCCGCTTCCGCATACCGGTATTCCTTCGACATGCTCGGAGAGGCGGCGGTGACGTCCGACGAGGCGGCACACTACGCGGCCGCCTACGCCCATGCCATCCAGGCCATCGGCAGCCAGGATCGCTGGCGCGGTGTCCATAAGGGCAACGGCATTTCCATCAAGCTATCGGCGCTGCACCCCCGCTATGGCTGGTCGCAGCGGAGCAGGGTGATGCATGAGCTGGTACCGCGGGTGCGCCAGTTGTGCCTGTTGGCCAAGCGTCACGACATTGGCTTGACCATCGATGCGGAGGAGAGTGAGCGGCTCGATCTGTCCCTTGATGTGCTTGCCGCGCTTGTGGCGGATCCGGCGCTGGCAGACTGGTCGGGTCTCGGGTTCGTTGTGCAGGCTTACCAGAAGCGGGCGCCAGCGCTCATTGACTGGCTTGTCGGGGTGGCGTTGCGGCATCGCCGACGCCTTATGGTTCGACTGGTCAAGGGGGCCTACTGGGATACCGAAATCAAGCGCGCCCAGCAGGATGGTCTGATTGACTACCCGGTCTATACCCGCAAGGTGCACACCGACGTGGCCTACCTGGCCTGTGCCCGTCGTTTGCTGGCGGCACCCGGGGCCGTCTTCCCCCTGTTTGCCACCCACAATGCCCATACGGTTGCGTCCATTCTGGAGGTGGCAGGTCCGTTCCGCCCGGGGGACTACGAGTTTCAATGCCTGCATGGCATGGGGGAGGGACTGTACCGACAGTTGGTGGCTGCCGAGGATCCAGGGCTGCGGCGACCCGTAAGGGTGTATGCCCCGGTCGGCAGTCATCGCACCCTGTTGGCCTACCTGGTGCGTCGCTTGCTGGAGAACGGTGCCAACACCAGTTTCGTCAACCGGATCGGCGACGATGGCGTGCCCCTCGCGGATCTTGTGGCCGATCCGCTTGAACGGGTGCGCGCAAGTGCCGGTGAACCCCATCCGGGGATTCCATTGCCGGAGAATCTGTATTCCCCACGGCGCAACAGCCGAGGTTTTGATCTGGCGGCGGCAGCCGTTCGGCGGGCCTTTCAGGCTGCATTAGCACGGAGTCGCGAAGCGTATCCGGAGGTCGGGCCGCGGGTGGCCGGCATTGATCCCGCCGGGATGCCTGCGTGCGTGGAGATCCGCAATCCGGCCTGTCAGGCGGATCGGGTTGGTGGGGTACGCTTCGCCGTGCCCGCGGAGATCCAGGCGGCGCTGGAGGCCGCAGGGCTGGCCGCGGCCGACTGGGGGGCCAGCAAGGTGGATCACCGCGCCCTGTGCCTTGAGCGGGCAGCCCAGGCCTTCGAGGCCCGTACCCATGCCCTGGTTGCCCTGGTGGTGCGGGAAGCGGGCAAGACCGTTCCCGCCGCCCTCGGTGAAGTCCGCGAGGCGGTGGATTACTGTCGTTACTATGCCAGTCGGCTGCGTGCAGGTGATCTGGATGGCAGTACGCCGCTGGGTGTGACGGTGGCCATCAGTCCATGGAATTTTCCGCTGGCCATCTTTGTCGGGCAGATTGCCGCGTCCCTGGCCGCCGGCAATACGGTGATTGCCAAGCCGGCAGAGCAGACGCCGCTGGTTGCCGATCTTGCCGTGGCTCTTTTCCATGAAGCCGGGGTGCCACGCCCGGTCCTGCAGTGCCTGCCCGGGCAGGGTGGGGTGGGCGCCGCGCTGGTGGCGGATGAGCGTGTTCGGGGTGTCCTGTTCACCGGGTCCACCAAGGTTGCCGCGGCCATCCACCGGCAGCTGGCAGGCCGGGGGAATGTGCCGCTGGTGGCGGAGACAGGTGGAATCAACGCCATGATCGTTGATTCCACGGCACTGCCCGAGCAGGTGGTGGGGGATGTGCTGGCGTCCGCCTTCGATTCTGCTGGCCAGCGCTGTTCGGCCCTGCGCCTGCTGTGCCTCCAGGAGGAAATCGCCGACCGGGTGCTGAGCTTGCTGGATGGTGCGATGGCCGAGTTGCGTATCGGCCTGCCCGATGATTTTTCCACGGATGTGGGGCCGGTGATTGACCTTGCGGCGCGGCTTCGCATCGATGCGTATGTGGATGTGATGCGCGCCAATCGCCATCGGATCCTGAGTCGCAGCCTTCCCGACGAATGCGCGCAGGGGTGGTTTGTGGCACCCACTCTCATCGAGATTCCATCGCCGGATGACTTGCGCCAGGAGGTCTTTGGCCCGGTCCTGCATGTCGTTCGTTACGAGAGCGCGTCCCTGGATGCAGTGCTCGATGCCATCGGCGCTCAAGGCTACGGCTTGACCCTGGGCATCCAGTCGAGGATCGATGATTTCGTCCAGCATGTCATCGGACGCATGAAGGTGGGCAACATCTATGTCAATCGAAGCATGATTGGTGCGGTGGTGGGGGTGCAGCCTTTTGGTGGGGAGGGGCTTTCTGGAACGGGGCCCAAGGCCGGCGGGCCGCTGCTCCTGAGGCGGCTGGTCCGTGGCGCACCACCGCCACTGGTCGATCTGCCTCGCCCGGTTCGCCCGCTGCTGGCGACGCTCGCGTCGTGGGTTGCCGATGATGGCGCTCCCCTGGATGCGACGCTCCGGGCCCGCTTGCTAGGTTCGATCGAGACCTACGAGCAGGCGTCCTTGGCCGGGGTGTCGCTGCCATTGCCGGGCCCCACGGGGGAGGTCAACACGTTGACTTTCCATGCCCGCGGGACCGTGCTGGGTGTGGCGGACTCACCGGGGGGCTGGCTGCTCCAGCTCGCCGCGGCGGTGGCTACCGACAACCGCCTGTTGCTGCAGGAAGGGGATGACGTCGAGGCTTGGTTGCGCTCCCTGCCGCAGGCCTTGCGGGCGGTGGTGGACGCGCACCCCCAAGCCCTGGCGCAGCCATGTGCCGCCGTTCTTCTGGATGTGCCGGTCGCTCAGCCCTGGCGGGATGCGCTGGCCCGGCGGGAAGGGCCCATCCTGCTGTGCCTGGAGCCAGAGCCCGACTATTGCCTTGAGCGCCTGATCGTCGAGCGCTGTGTCAGCGTGAACGTGACGGCAACGGGCGGAAATGCCAGCTTGTTGCAACTTGGGGAGGTTTGAACGGCACATTGATCGCCACAATCTCCTTCGCCAGTGGCTTGCGGCCACGGCGTCGCGTGGCGTGAGGGCCTTGAAGAAGGCGGGTCCCGATGGTCACTGTCCGGCTGTTAGAATCAAACGGTGTCGCGCCTTTTCATTTTCCTCCGTCTGCTGTGTGTATGCCTTGCCATGACCGGAGGTGCGTCGGCCCGCGCGGCAAACGCTGCTGTCGAGCTCCAGGTGCCTGACGCTTTGCGTCCCCTGCTCGAGAAACATCTTGATTTTCTTGAGCTTGCGCCGGATCAGTTGCTCGATGCCGGCGGCCGTGTTGCCCTGATGCGGCGCGCACGCAAGGAAATCCGGGAAATGCTCGCCACCGAGGGCTATTTTTCACCGACGATCGAGCGGAAGGATCTTGAGGATGGGCGTCTTCTCGTTGTTGTGACACCGGGGGGGCGCACGCATATCTCTTCCGTCGATCTGCGCTTTACCGGCGATCTGACCGGGGGTGAGGGGGATCGGCCGGCGCGCCTTGCCGCGCTGCGTAACGCGTGGGGGCTCCAGGCGGGCCAGCCTTTCCGGCAGGCGGATTGGGATGCTGCCAAACAGCGGCTGCTCGATGCCCTCTCCACCCGCGAATACGCTGCCGCCAGCATTGTGGATAGCCAGGCGGTGATCAACCCAGATACGGCCAGTGCTGAACTCAAGGTCGAAGTGGACAGCGGCCCTGTGTTTCGTTTCGGCCCCATGGAGGTCAGCGGACTTGCCGACTACGATGCAAGCCTCGTGGAACGCTATCGCCCGCCCGAGCGTGGCGAACCCTACAGCCAGGAGCGTCTCCTGCGTTTCCAGACGGCCCTGCAGAACACCAGCTTTTTTGCTTCGGTGGTCGTCGATATTGATCGCAGCACACCTACGCCCGAGGCGGTTCCGGTGCGCGTTATGGTCATCGAGGCCAAGCCCCGGCGCATCGGGTTTGGTAGCGGCATCAGCAGTAACACCGGCTATCGGGTCGAAACCAGTTATCGGGACGCGCACTTCATGGGTCAGCCCTGGACCCTGGTGAGCGGTGTGCGGGTCGAGCAGCGTCGCCAACTTGGCTACGCAGACGTGTTCTTGCCGCCGTCCCTGTCCGGGCACCTTGATAGCTTCGGCGTGCTTGCGGAGCACACCAACATCTCCGGTTTGCAGACCCAGCGCCAGTCGATTGGCGTGGTCCGGACGATTCCGCGGGGCAGTATGGAAAACCGTCTGGCACTCAATTTCCAGCATGAAATCCTGACCCCCGAGGGAAGCCTCCGGTCAAGCCGTTCTGCGCTCACTGCCAACTGGTCATGGACCTATCGGGCGGTGGACAACATTCTCGATCCCCGGCGGGGGCAGGTGGTGAATTTCCAGCTTGGCGGTGCATCCCGGGCTTTCCTGTCGGACCGCAATTTTGTGCGCCTGTATGGGCGCTACCAGCACTTCTTCCCGGTTGGAGAGCGGGATGTCCTGATTCTCCGGGCGGAGGGCGGGATGACGTTGGCGGCGTCTCGGGACGGTGTTCCCCAGGACTTCCTGTTTCGTACCGGTGGCGCCCAGACCGTGCGCGGCTACGCTTACCAGAGCCTTGGCGTGACCGAAGGAAGCGCGACGGTGGGCGGACGCTATCTGGCCGTGACCAGTGCGGAATACGTCCATTGGTACGAGGGCAACTGGGGCGTTGCCGCGTTTGTCGACGCCGGCAACGCGAACGACGAGCGCGAGCTGTTCAAGATGAACCTCGGTTACGGGGTCGGTCCCCGCTGGCGCAGTCCGGCAGGGCCGATAGCCGTCGATCTTGCCTATGGTCAGAGTGATCACCGGGTCCGGCTTCAGTTCGCCGTCGCCATCGCCTTCTGAGTCAGGGGCGGGGGAACAGATACAGGCGAAACCCGGATGTGATGAGGCCTGAACCCAAGGTCCACTTTTCAACTGGAGCCCTCATGCCTAACCGACTTCAGCACCAAACCTCACCCTATTTGCTGCAGCACGCCGACAACCCCGTGGACTGGTGGCCGTGGGGCCAGGAGGCGCTTGATGAGGCACGCAGGCAGGACAAGCCGATCCTCTTGTCCATCGGCTATTCCGCCTGTCACTGGTGCCATGTGATGGCCCACGAGTCCTTCGAGGACGAGGCGATTGCCGCGCGGATGAATCAGCTCTTCATCAACATCAAGGTGGACCGGGAGGAGCGACCGGATCTTGACCAGATCTACCAGTCGGCCCATCAGATGCTGGCCCGGCGCAACGGGGGCTGGCCGCTGACCATCTTCCTGACGCCGGATGGGGTGCCGTTTTTCAGCGGAACCTATTTCCCACGAGAGTCCCGCCACCGTCTGCCCGGTTTTCCGGAGGTGCTGACGCGTATCGATGAGGCGTTTCGAACCCAGCGCGCAGCCATTGTCGAGCAGAGCCATGGGGTGGTGGCGGCGCTTGCGCGCCATGACGGGGGCGTGCGCGCCCACTCCGCGGATTTCTCTCCGGCGCCGCTGGACGCTTTGCGCGATACGCTTTTCTCCACATTTGACCGGGAAAACGGCGGTTTTGGTGGTGCGCCAAAGTTTCCTCACCCGGTGGACCTGGAGTTCCTGCTTCGTCACCACGCGGCGAGGGGAGACGATGCAGCCCGCGATATGGTGCTCACGACCCTGCGCCACATGGCCGAAGGGGGCATCTTTGACCACCTGGGGGGTGGCTTTGCCCGCTACAGCGTTGATGAACGCTGGAACATTCCGCATTTTGAAAAGATGCTCTATGACAACGGTCCGCTTCTGGCCTTGTATGCCGATGCCTGGCAGATGACCGGGGAACCCCTGTTTGCGAGGGTGGCTGAGCAGACCGCCGAATGGGTGTTGCGGGAGATGTGCCTGGAGGGGGGCGGCTTCGCATCCTCGCTTGATGCCGATTCTGAGGGGGAGGAGGGCCGTTACTACATCTGGGACAGGGCCGAAGTCAGGGCCCTGCTGGACGAAGCCCGATTCTCCATCGTGGCCCGCCACTACGGCCTGGCGCGCCGCCCCAACTTCGAGGGCGAGCACTGGCATCTCCATGTGGCCGAGCCCCTCGAGCGGATTGCCGAAGATCTTGGCATCGGCGAGGCGGAGGCTCGGGCACTGCTGGATGAGGCCCGGAAGACGCTCTTTGATCGCCGGGCCTTGCGCGTCCCGCCCGCCCGTGACGACAAGCTGCTGGTGAGCTGGAATGCCCTGATGATCAAGGGACTTGCCCGGGGCGCCCGGGTGTTCGGCCGATCCGACTGGCTCGCCGCTGCGTTCGCGGCAGTTGATGCCATTTGCGACACATTGTGGGTTGATGGGCGGCTTCTCGCGACGGCACGGGCCGGCAAGGCCCACTTGAATGCTTACCTGGATGACCACGCGCTGCTCATCTCCGCGCTCATCGAACTCATGCAGACTCGCTTCCGGCCTGGAGATCTCGCTTTTGCAGAGGATCTGGCCGACGCCCTGTTGGATGATTTTGAGGACCGGGGGCGGGGCGGATTCTTCTTCACCCGTCACGATCATGAGGCTCTGATCCATCGGCCGCGCAGCGCTCACGACGGCGCCATGCCTTCCGGCAATGGGGTTGCCGCCCAGGTCCTTGGCCGCCTCGGGCATCTCACCGGCGAAACGCGTTACCTGGATGCGGCCGAAAGAACCCTTCAGGCCTTCGTGACGGCGCTTCATCAGTCTCCAGCGGGACATGCCAGCCTGGCGCTGGCCCTCGCAGAGCGTCTGCAGCCGCCTGCCGTGCTGATCCTTCGGGGGCCGGAGGAGAAGGCCGTTTTGTGGGCGAAACAGCTCGCCAGCCTGTATTTGCCTTCCGTCATCGGGCTGGTCCTGCCGGAGGGCATCCAAGGCTTGCCTCCGGTACTCGACAAGCCCGCCAGTGGCGAGGTCAACGCCTGGTTGTGCTCCGGCGTTGAGTGCTTGCGACCTTATGCCACGTGGACGGCACTCGAAGAGGAACTCATGAGAATTGGCAAACCTGCGGGGGAAGTTTAGACTTCCCTGATATTTTTTCGCCACACAACCCGAGAGGATCACAATGAAGAAACTCGTTGCTGTTGCTGCCATCGCCGGCCTGATGGGCTCCACCGCCGTCTTCGCCGACGCTGGCGCCGATCTGGCCAAAGCCAAGAACTGCCTGGCTTGTCACGCCGTCGACAAGAAGCTTGTCGGCCCGGCTTACAAGGACGTCGCCGCCAAGTACAAGGGCGACAAGACCGCTGAAGCCAAGCTTGCCGAGAAGGTCGTCAAGGGCGGTGTCGGCGCCTGGGGCCAGATCCCGATGCCCCCCAACCCGCAGGTCAGCGCTGCGGAAGCCAAGACCCTCGTCTCCTGGGTGCTGGCGCAGAAGTAAGCAGAGCCCCGTCGCTCACGCCAGCCTGCGGGCTGGCTTTTTTGCTTTTTTGGAGGGCAGTGTTGGGGGTCTGTGGCAAGTGCTTTTGTTCTTGTCGCGAAATTGCAACACTTCATCCGGTCGTCGCATCCAAAAAACAACGCTGTCCTTGCCTCACCCTTTGCCTCGCACCCACAATGCAGGCCAACTTCTCGTTAGAGAGGTGAAATTGGTCGGCCCCGTGCAAGCGGTGCGTGCCAGTCTTCAATCAAGAGGAGAAACATATGCAAAAGAAACTGATCGCTCTGGCCGTCGCCGGCCTGGCTTCCACCGGTGCCTTCGCTCAAGCCAACGTGACCGTTTACGGTGTGGCTGACGCTTCCTTCGACGTCGTCAAGATCTCTGGCGATGCCAACAACGAACTCGGCAACACCACCCGTGTTTCCACCAACTCTTCTTTGCTTGGTTTCAAGGGTGCTGAAGCCCTGGGCAACGGCCTGACCGCCGTGTTCCAGTTTGAAACCGCTGTTGGTTTCGACAACGCCGGTGCCCTGGGCGCCAACCGTGACAGCTACGTCGGCCTGGCCGGCGGCTTCGGTACCGTGGTTCTGGGTAACCTGACCGGCCCGACCCGCGCTCTGGGTGCCGCTGTTGATGTCAACGCCGGCGCTACCGGCATTGGTGCCAACGCTGCCCTGCTGGGCAAGCTGGGCAACAACCTGATCGGCACCACCGACGCCAACGGCTCCTACGGCGGCGGCTCCACCTGCGGTCGTTCCTCCACCTGCACCTCGATCTTCGACACCCGTTGGAAGAACGCCATTGCCTACGTGTCCCCGAGCTTCGCTGGCCTGAACGCCACCGTCGCCTACGTGGCCAACGAGAACAAGGCCCTGAACGGCCTGGCCGCTGCCAACACCACCGGCTACGACGTCGGCCTGAAGTACGCCAATGGCCCGGCCATGGCTGCTGTGACCTACAACGCCGTTTCCGTCGGCAACGCTGCTGACCTGAAGGTTAGCGACCTGCGTGTTGGTGGTAGCTTCAACATCGGCGCAGCTTCCCTGCGCGCCATCTTCGATCTGGCCCGTGCTGACAACTTCGGCGGCAACAAGGTCACCCAAGCCGTCTACGGTCTGGGCGCCACCTTCAACGTGACCCCGGCTTCCAAGCTGCTGGGCCAGGTTTATGTTGCTCGTGACCTGAAGGTCAACGGCTCCAGCGCCGACGACACCGGCGCCAAGCTGTTCGAAGTGGGCGTCGAGCACAGCCTGTCCAAGCGCACCATGCTGAAGGCTACCTACGCCATGATCAACAACGACAAGGGCGCTGCCTACGACTTCGGCATCAACGCCGCTGGCATCAACACCGGCACCCTGCCGGGCGGTGCCAACGCTGTTGGTGGCACTGTTCAGGGTCTGTCCCTGGGCCTGCGTCACACCTTCTAATTCAGACCTCGTCTGAATCGGAAATTGACGGGCACCTTCGGGTGCCCGTTTTTCGTGTGCGCCCAGCATGGGCGCACTCCTGCGGGTGCAAGTCCCGCCGTAAGTTGATCACAGCGAACGAAGTGAAGCGCAACTGCGTGAGGGTGACCGAGCGTGGGGAGGAAGCGTGGAGCGTAATCTGCGAGCCGATGAACAAGAACCGGATAGAAGGCGCTGCCGAGCAGGGCGAGCGGGCACGTAACCGCGAAGCTCTCGTGATCAAGGCGAGGTGGCGTAAATCCGGCGGTTGTGCAGCGAAGGAGTGCGTTCTTACCTGGGGAGATCTCGCCTCATGCCTGAAAGGGCGACGGTGCTGAGCCGGAGCGAGAAGTCAGCAGAGGCCGGAATACTCGGAGGTGGGGCTGGTGAGGCCGAAGACCGCCGAGGAAGGGCCGAAGGAATCGGAGGGTGTGTCCCTCGGCTCTCTGGATTGGAATGTCTCAGATGTTCGCTCAGGCGAAGCTCGCCAGAAGGCCGGCAAGGGTGAAGCCCGAGCGGGCGCTGGCAGCGAGAAACCCATCCGGGCGAGTCGAGAACAAACAGACTCAGGTGGTGCGTCGAGGTAACTTAAAGCGCTCCGTCCTCAACGATTCCAACCGCCCGGTGCGGACCCGCATGCCGGGTGGTGTGGGAGGGGTCGGTCAGGTAACCTGGCCGCCCCTATCCCGATGTGCGCCCAGCATGGGCGCACTCCTGCGGGTGCAAGTCCCGCCGTAAGTTGATCACAGCGAACGAAGTGAAGCGCAACTGCGTGAGGGTGACCGAGCGTGGGGAGGAAGCGTGGAGCGTAATCTGCGAGCCGATGAACAAGAACCGGATAGAAGGCGCTGCCGAGCAGGGCGAGCGGGCACGTAACCGCGAAGCTCTCGTGATCAAGGCGAGGTGGCGTAAATCCGGCGGTTGTGCAGCGAAGGAGTGCGTTCTTACCTGGGGAGATCTCGCCTCATGCCTGAAAGGGCGACGGTGCTGAGCCGGAGCGAGAAGTCAGCAGAGGCCGGAATACTCGGAGGTGGGGCTGGTGAGGCCGAAGACCGCCGAGGAAGGGCCGAAGGAATCGGAGGGTGTGTCCCTCGGCTCTCTGGATTGGAATGTCTCAGATGTTCGCTCAGGCGAAGCTCGCCAGAAGGCCGGCAAGGGTGAAGCCCGAGCGGGCGCTGGCAGCGAGAAACCCATCCGGGCGAGTCGAGAACAAACAGACTCAGGTGGTGCGTCGAGGTAACTTAAAGCGCTCCGTCCTCAACGATTCCAACCGCCCGGTGCGGACCCGCATGCCGGGTGGTGTGGGAGGGGTCGGTCAGGTAACCTGGCCGCCCCTATCCCGATTGGTGCGCCCAGCATGGGCGCACTCCTGCGGGTGTAAGTCCCGCCGTAAGTTGATCACAGCGAACGAAGTGAAGCGCAACTGCGTGAGGGCGACCGAGCGTGGGAAGGAAGCGTGGAGCATAAGCTGCGAGCCGATGGACAAGAACCGGATAGAAGGCGCTGCCGAGCAGGGCGAGCGGGCAATGAACCGCGAAGCTCTCGTGATCAAGGCGAAGTGGCGTAAATCCGGCGGTTGTGCAGCGAAGGAGTGCGTTCTTACCTGGGGAGATCTCGCCTTGTGCCTGAAAGGGCGACGGTGCTGAGCCGGAGCGAGAAGTCAGCAGAGGCCGCAGTAGCTGCTGGTTTGGGGCGAAGGGCCGAACGAATAGGAGGGCCGAAGGCCGTGTTGCTCGGACGTGCAATGCATCAGAAGCCTGGGAAACTGGGGCGCAACGGGGGAGGGCGAGGTGAAGCCGAGTCTGAAGCGGTGTGTGATGAAGCACGGACGGCGCGGCATGAAACTGGAAGCCCGGGGCGAGATGACCTGCTTGCGCGGGCGCTCGCGAAAGCGAACATGGAGGCGGCGTGGAAACGCGTCAAATCCAATCGCGGCAGTGCCGGGGTGGATGGGCTGTCGATTGCCGAGACGGCGGACTACCTGAAAGCGCATTGGCCCCGGATTCGGGAATCCTTGTTCGATGGCAGCTACCGGCCTGCGCCGGTGCGCCGCGTCCAGATCCCGAAGCCCGGTGGCGGGGTGCGCGAGTTGGGGATTCCGACGGTGACGGATCGGCTGATCCAGCAAGCCCTGCTGCAAGTCTTGCAGCCCATGATTGATCGGACGTTCTCCGAACACAGCTACGGCTTCCGGCCGGGCCGCCGCGCGCACGACGCGGTGCTCGAAGCACAGCGCTACGTGCAGGACGGCTACCGGGTGGTGGTCGATGTGGATTTGGAGAAGTTCTTCGACCGGGTCAATCACGACATTCTGATGGAACGCTTATCGAGACGAATCGAGGATAAGGCCGTGTTGCGGCTGATCCGTCGCTACCTTGTGGCCGGCATCATGGATGGCGGAGTGGTCATGGAGCGCTACGAAGGCACGCCGCAAGGCGGGCCGCTGTCGCCGCTCTTGGCCAACGTGCTGTTGGACGAGGTGGATCGGGAACTGGAGGTGCGTGGCCATCGGTTCGTGCGCTATGCCGACGACTGCAACGTTATACGTGCGCAGTCACAACGCGGGCGAACGGGTGCTGAAAGGGCTGCGCAAGCGCTACGACCGGCTCCATCTGAAGGTCAACGAGGCCAAGACGGCGGTCGCGCCGGCGACCGGTCGCAAGTTTCTGGGCTACGAGCTGTGGCACAGTACGGGGATCGGATCAAGTGTGCGGTCGCTCGAAAGGCGCTCGAAGCCTTCAAGCAACGCATTCGGGAAATGACGCGTCGCTCGGGTGGGCGCAGCCTGCCGGAGGTCGCCGAACGACTACGGACTTACATGCCGGGCTGGAAGGCGTACTTCCAACTTGCGCAGACGCCCAAGGTGTTCCGCGAACTCGACGAGTGGCTTCGTCACCGGCTGCGTGCGTTGCAGCTCAAGCACTGGCGTCGGGGCACGACGATATATCGGGAACTGAAGGCAATGGGCGCCTCGAAAACGGACGCCCGGCAGGTGGCCGCGAACAGTCGGAGGTGGTGGCGTAACAGCCGCTTCCTGCTGAACCGCGCCATGCCTGTTGCCTACTTTGATCGGCTCGGCGTGCCTCGGCTTTCATGACCTCAACTGCTCGAACCGCCCGGTGCGGACCCGCATGCCGGGTGGTGTGGGAGGGGAACGGTCAGGTTAGCTGACCGCCCCTATCCCGATCAGCTTTCCTGCGGGGCCCCTGAGCGAAGAGGGCGTTCTCTGTTGGCTGTGCAGTGTTTGAAAGTGAAAAGCCTGCAAATGAAACTGGGCCACCCTAGGGTGGCCAGTTTCATTTGCAGTTCGCGCTCGTCAACCCATCCGGACCAGATTATCCCGATGAATCAGCTCGGGTTCTTCAAAGAAACCGAGAGTGCTTTCGATCTCCGCTGACGGCTTGCGGGCGATTCGGCGCGTGTCATTGCTGGCGTAGTTGATCAGGCCGCGGGCAATCTCTCGGCCATCGATGCCGCGGCAAGCGACTACCGCACCCCGGGCGAAGTCGCCCTCCACGGCAGTGACGCCGATGGGCAGCAGGCTCTTTCCGGATTGCAGGGCATCTATCGCTCCCTGATCGAGGGTCAGGCTCCCCGCGAGCTGGAGGTGATCGGCCAACCACTGTTTGCGGGCTGCGAGGGGGGTGCTGGTGGCGTAAAGCAGGGTGCCGATGTCGTTGCCGGCGGCAACGCGCAACAGCGCATCGACTTCGCGGCCACTGGCGATGCAGGTATGCGCGCCACTGCGCGCTGCCCGTTGCGCTGCGCGGACTTTGGTGATCATGCCGCCCTTGCTGATGCCGCTACCGGCGCCGCCGGCCATGGCTTCCAGGGCCGTATTCTCGGCGCGATCCTCGCCGATCAGGGTTGCGGTGGGGTCTTTCCGTGGGTCGGCGGTGTAGAGACCTTGCTGATCGGTCAGGATGATCAGTGCGTCCGCATCGATCAGGTTGGCCACCAGCGCACCGAGGGTGTCGTTGTCGCCGAACTTGATCTCGTCGGTAACGACCGTGTCGTTCTCGTTGATGATCGGCACGACGCCAAGTTCCAGCAGGGTAACCAGGGTGGAGCGGGCGTTGAGGTAGCGCGTCCGGTCGGCCAGATCAGCGTGAGTCAGCAGGATCTGGGCGGTGTGGAGCTTGTTCTGGGCAAAGACGCTTTCATAGGCTTGGGCCAGACCCATCTGGCCGACTGCGGCGGCGGCTTGAAGGTGGTGCATTTCCTGGGGGCGGGTGTTCCAGCCCAGGCGCTGCATGCCGGCGGCGATGGCGCCGGAGCTGACCAGGACTACTTCCCGGCCTTCGGCACGTAATCCGGCGATCTGTCGGGCCCAGTCGGCGAGGGCTTCAAGGGCGAGACCTTCGCCGTTATTGGTCACCAGGGCGCTGCCGACCTTGACGACCAGCCGGCGGGCGTTACGGATTGAGGTTCTCATCGTCGTCGTCTTCTTCGTATTCGTCGTCAGCGTCGTCGTAGTCAGCTTCGGGGGGCTCGGTGCCCGATATGGCCGCCAGCTCCAGGGCTGCGGCGGCGGCCACGTCGGCGGCGGCCTGGGCGGCGGCCTTTTCTTCGTCGAGGATGTCCTGAATGGCGAATACGACGCCTTGGCACCCATCGCGGCTGATGGCGGAAACTTCAAAGTGGCGCTCCACCGGGCCGTAAGCATCCAGGAAGGCCTTGATGCGCTCCTTGCGCTCGTTCTCGTCAGGAATCAGGTCAAGCTTGTTCAATACCAGCCAGCGGCGCTTGCTGACCAGCTCTTCGTCGTACTTGCGCAGTTCCTCGACAATGGCGTGGGCGTCGCGGACGGGGTCGGCCTCTGGGTCGAAGGGGGCGATGTCGACGATGTGGAGCAGAATGTGGGTGCGCTGCAGGTGGCGCAGGAATTGGTGGCCCAGGCCGGCACCATCGGCGGCGCCTTCGATCAGGCCGGGGATGTCGGCAATCACGAAGCTGCGGTTCTCGGAGGTGCGTACCACGCCCAGGTTGGGGGCGAGGGTGGTGAAGGGGTAGTCGGCCACCTTCGGCTTGGCCGAGGATACGGCGCGGATGAAGGTGGATTTGCCGGCGTTGGGCATGCCCAGCAGGCCGACGTCGGCCAGGACCTTCAGTTCAAGGTTGAGTGCCTTGCGCTCGCCTTCCTGGCCCATGGTTTTCTTGCGGGGCGCGCGGTTGGTGCTGGTTTTAAAGTGCAGGTTGCCCAGGCCGCCGCGGCCACCGCGGGCGATCATCACGCGCTTGCCATCCGCGTCCAGGTCGGCGACGAGTTCGCCGGTCTCCTGTAGGGTGATGATGGTGCCGACGGGCATGTGCAGCTCGATGTCGTTTCCGCCCTTGCCGTAGCAGTCTGCGCCGCGGCCGTTTTCGCCGCGTTCGGCGCGGAAGCTGCGCGTGTAGCGGTAGTCGATCAGGGTGTTGAGGTTGCGGTCGGCAACGGCATACACATCGCCGCCCTTGCCGCCGTCACCGCCGTCCGGGCCGCCCATGGGGATGTATTTTTCGCGGCGGAAGGTGGCTGCGCCGTTACCGCCGTCGCCGGCGATGACTTCAATACGGGCTTCGTCGAAAAATTTCATGGGTGTTTCCGGTTGGGGCTTGTACTGAAGCCCTGAAAGAAAAAAGCCCTATCGCTAGATAGGGCTTTGAAGGCATGCAGTCGGCGCTTATTCAGCGGCGGCGACGATGCTCACGGTCCGGCGCTTGTTGGCGCCCTTGACGGCGAACTGCACGGTGCCTTCGGTCAGCGCAAACAGGGTGTGATCCTTGCCGATGCCGACGTTTTCGCCCGGGTGGTATTCGGTGCCGCGCTGGCGAACGATGATGTTACCAGCGAGAACGAATTGACCGCCGTAGCGCTTGACGCCAAGGCGCTTGCTTTCTGAGTCGCGACCGTTACGGGAACTGCCGCCAGCCTTTTTGTGTGCCATGTCGGTTTCTCCTTAGGCCGAGATCGCTTCGATGCGAAGCTCGGTGTAGTTCTGACGGTGACCCTGATGCTTCTGGTAGTGCTTGCGACGACGCATCTTGAAGATCTTGATCTTGTCGTGACGGCCGTGGGAAACCACGGTTGCCGTGACGCTGGCGCCGGCCACCACGGGGGTGCCGATCTTGACCGACTCGCCTTCGCCGACCATGAAGACCTGGTCGATGGTGATTTGCGAGCCCACGTCTGCCGGTATCTGTTCTACTTTGAGTTTTTCGCCGGCAACAACGCGATACTGCTTGCCGCCGGTTTTTATGACCGCGTACATGGATGTACTCCGATTAAGGGTTTGCAGGAAACGCGGCAGTATATAGGCCGCTCGACTTCCTGTCAAACCCGGCTCCGGCCGCCTTACTGTCCGATGCGCTCCTGGCGAATCAGCCAGTGTCCGTCCCGGAGGACGAGGGCGAGGGTCTTGGTTTCCTTGAGGGTCTTTCCCTGGGTGCTGTAGGACTGGGTGAATCGGGCTGTTGCGACGCGGCCGTCGGTAGTGATGTTCATGTTGGAGAGCTGGACCGAGATTTCACCGGGTCGGGCAAGTCGTTCCCTGCGCTGCTGAAGCCAGTCGGCATGGGTGATTCCAGCTACGGGGGTGAAGTCATCTGCGTAGTGCTTCAGGTAGGCGTCGGCATCTTTTCTTTGCCATGCGGAGGCCCACTCCCCAATGCGCTGCTGGATGTCTTCGCTCGGTGCCCGGGGGGGCGTGGCGTCGGTGGCCGCGGAGCGCGGCAGGACGGCGGGTGCCGGAAGCTGCGGGGTTGTCCCCGGGGTCTGCGCAGAGGCGGAAGCCGTGGTCGTCGCGACCGGTATTGCGGGAGTTGGCGCAGCTGTCCTGGGAGACGCTCCGGGCTCCGGGATGGCTGTGGAGGCAGGAGGGCTGCTCACCGCTTTGGAAGACGTGTCGCTGGCTAGGTGAGCAACCTCGGGTGGCAGGATATTCTCGGTGCCGGGGACAAAGGTGGCGTTGCTGCCCGGGCTGATCAGCGAGGGAGCCACGGCCTGGTCGGTCTGTGGCGGAGTGCTGCTGGACGAGATGGGCGGGGATGCGGGCGCTGCCGACGATGCCTTTTGCACGGAAGGGGGGGCGATCGTTTCAGCCCTGGCTGACTTGCCGAGGAAGGGCAGCCGCCCTTCGGCACCCAGCTTCACCGCGAAGACCACTGAGACAACGAGAAACATTGCAAGGATGCCGCCGAGGAACCAAAGAAGGGTTTGCCCGGGTGTAAGCAGTGCAGGTGGTGAGTAGCGGCTGGAGCCGTGTTTGGAGTGTGACGTCATCGAAGTGGGAGCAATCAGTGCCATTGCGACGGATTCTAGGGCGACTGATGTTTCCTCGCTGCGACTTAAGGCCTAACTGACGCTTGTTTGCAGATGGCAGTGCGGGCACTCGCCGAAAAGCGTGGATTCGAGGGGTCAGGGCAAGCGCAGAAGAATCCGCATGCCTGTGGTGGGTTCGTTGCGGTCGAGGTAGCCGATCAGGTTGGGGGTGTCGGTCAGCCACTGCCGGGCTTCAGCCAGGGAACGGGCCTCCTTGGGCGGGAGGGCTCGCCCGGTGAAGACGAGGCGTGACCAGTAGGCCTGGATCTGTGCGGGGTTCTTGCCTGTCAGTTTCAGATAGAACTCGTCGCGGACCTGACCGTTGGGCAGGTCCACCAGGCTTGCAGGCGTGCCATCGCTGAAGGTGGAACTACGACCCAGATAGAGTTTTTCGGCCTGGTCGCGGGTCAACTCGATAGGGCCGCTGCGGTTGCTGGTGACGATGAGTATCTCCGCCCGGATAGGGCTGGAAGCAAGCAGTGCCACTAGGAGCAGGAGGGCGCGGAGCGGACGCATTGGTTTAGAAGACGAAATCAGCGGAGATGCTGAACACGTGAACCGGGCCGCCTGGATCCAAGGCATCGCGGAAGTTGTCGTCTACAAAGAAGATGCCAAGCCCTCCCGGGCCCGGCCGAATACGCTCGAGTTGCGTCTTGATGGCGACGTTGCGGGTGACATCCCACCGTGTACCAATCGCGATGCTATCTTGAGACTTGTTGCGCATCGCGTTGAAAAGGCCGAGCAGATCGTCGATAGGTGCGATACCGCTCTGTTTGCTTGTAACGGGAGCGGTCTGGGTCTGCCTGGCAACCGTCATGTAAGGGGTCAGGGAATTGAAGCGGTAGCCCGCGGTGAAATACCAGCCAGCGGCGCTAACGGTGTAGCGGTCCACGGTGCGGCGCGCATACTCGCCAATCATCAGCAGTCGGTCGCTGTCGTACTGGAAGCCGGCCGAGAGGAAGGTCCCCTTGCTATCGTCTCCGGATAAATCCCGTGCAATGGCATCGTTTCCCGAGGCTATGAGGTGATTGTTGAGCGACGTAAACATCGGGTCACCCCAATGTATGGACAGGTTCGAGCGGGCGTACCCCGCCTGCAACGTTAGACTGGATATGCTGAGGGCTGCCTTCACTCCGCGAACGGCCTGGAGCTTGCCGCCGCCATTGCGAATGTCGAGCGAACTCTTGCCTCCATACACGTGAAGTTCGAGATCAGTGGCGCCGATCGGCGTCCGATAGAGGGCGTCAACGCCGTTTAGGTCGGCAAATGGATTCAGGCTGTAGACCTCTACCGGTGGGCGCACCCAGGGCGTGGCGTAGTTGAGGTTCAGGGAGTCGGAATACATGAAGAAGGGCGTGCGCATGCGTCCAGCCCGAACGACGACCTCCGGCATGGCCTGAAAGCGGAGGAAACCCCAGGTGAGCTGCGGCGAATAGCTATCGGCAACGCCCTTGCGAACAACGGACTGAACCGTCAGGTCGAGAGCGTTACTGAGGATGAGGGATGCCTGTACGCCCAGGACGGAATCCACTGAAGGGTCGAAATCGGTGCCGGCACCGCTGACTTGTTCCGTGCTGCTTCGAAACATCCGGTTGTCCTTGTCGGTACGGACGGCGCCGACGGTGCCGAAACCGGAGAGGCTGAAAGGCGACGGGACGTCGGATGCATGGGCATTGGTCAGCAGGCTCGCAACGAGACCAAGGTGGAGGAGGTGCGCGGCGATTGATCTCATGCGTGACTCCGTTGAACCGTGCTGGCGCGGGTGGTGAGCCACGCTTCCACCTTGTCGGCGGGTATGGCGGGGGAAAAGAGGTAGCCCTGCCCGAAATTGCAATTGAGTTCCTTCAGCAGATCCGCCTGGGCGCTGGTTTCGATGCACTCGGCGACGACGCTCATGCCCAGTTCATGGGCAAGGTGGATGCTTGCTCCGACGATAGCGCGCAGGCGTGTGTCGCGCACGATTTCACGGATGAACGACCCATCGAGCTTGATGGTGTCGCAGGGAATGGAGTGCAGGTAGCTCAAGGAGGAGTAGCCGGTACCGAAGTCATCGATGAGGATTTTGAGGCCCTTGGCGCGGAGCTTGCCCAGCTGGCTGGTGGCCAGTTCCTTTCGGGTGACCAGGGTACCTTCGGTAATCTCGAGCTTCAGGGCGCCAGGAGGCAGGTCGTGTCGTTCAATGCAGGCAACGATCTGATCGGCAAGATCCAGCTGCGTCAGTTGCCGTGCCGAAAGGTTGACGCTGATGCTGATCTCGTCGTTGGCGATGCCATGGTCGCGCCATGCCTTGAGGCACCGGCAGCTCTGGTCGAGCATCTGCATCCCCAGGTCATGAACCAGACCGAGGGATTCAGCGAGGGGGATGAAAACGTCAGGGCCGATCTGGCGGGTGTTTGCCTGGGGCCAGCGGACCAGGGCCTCGAAGCCGGTGGTCAGGCCCGTACTCAGATCCACGATGGGCTGGAAATGGGCGACCAATTGCTCCTCACGCAGGGCGGCGCGGAGCAGGGATTCGAGCTGCAGGTCACGCATCACCTGCTGATGCATGGCGGACTGGAATACCGTGATCGTGCTTTCGGTGCTGCTGCGCGAGCGATGCATGGCGTTGTCGGCATCACGCATCAGATCTTCGGCATTGTGGAAGCCGCCACTTCCCAGGGCGACGCCAATGCGTGTCTTGGGATACAGGGCATGGCCGTTGAGCTCGGCGTTCTCCGCCAGATGGGTTTGCAGTCCTTCGGAGAACCGGATGGCCTCTCCTGCCTCGGCGATGTCGTTGAGAAGCACCGCGAACTGGTCGCCACCGATGCGCCCGACGACGTCGCCGGGACGGGCCAGAGTGCGGATGCGGGACGCCACAAGGCGCAGCAGATCGTCGCCGGCCGAGTAGCCGAGACTGTCGTTAACCACATGGAAGCGTTCGATGTTGACGTGAAGAACGGCAAACAGACTGTCTTCGACGCGGTCGGCGTGGCGCAGGGTGTTCTGCAGATGCTCGACAAACAAGGCCCGGTTGGCGAGGCCCGTGAGGCCATCATGGAGTGCGTCGTGGATGAGTTGATCTTCGGCACGCTTGCGCAGATGGATGTCGCTGATGGAGCCGGCCATCCGGACGGCACGACCGCTGACCGGATCGAAGACGGCAATGCCACAGGTGAGAATCCAGCGGTAGGAGCCATCCGTGTGACGGATGCGATGTTCGACCATCAACTGGGCCGACTCGCGTTTGAGGTGGGAGAGCAGGCGCAGGCGGAACGCTTCCCGGTCCTCCGGGTGAAGGTGCTCGATGAGCGTTTCCCTGGTGACGAGCGACGAATCGGCGGGCAGGCCGAGGATCTCCATGAAGCGCGGCGCAAAGTAGGTGCGGTCGCTGATGATGTCCCAGTCCCAGAGGCCATCGTTGGCCGCGCGGGTGGCGAGGGCATAGCGTTCCTCGCTGATGGTGAGCTGGCGGGCGGTTGTTTCGAGTTCATGGATCCGTGACTGCAGCGCCTCGGCCATGCGGTTGAAATGCTGGCAAAGCTGGGCCAGCTCGTCCTTGCCCTGTTCGGGTAGCCGGTGGGATAGCTGTCCGGCGGCGATGGCCTGGCTGCCCCGCAACAGGCGCCCCAGGTTGCGTGTCATCAGATAGCCGACCGCGCCCAGCAGGAGCAGCGTCAAGAGCACTTCTGCACTGGCGATCGCAATGCCCTGGTTGAGGATGCGCTGCTTGGCCAGGCTGAGGGCCGATACGGAGACGCCGAACTGCACATAGCCCACCTGATTGCGTTCGAGGAGGACGGGGCGTCGGATGTGAATGAGATTGTGCTGCGCCCCCGAACTGAAATTGAGTGCCGAGGCATCGTCCGGCTGGGGGAGGGTGAGCATCTCCGGTAGGCCGGCGCGAACCCGGGTCTGGCCGGTGCTGTCCACGATACGGACGTAGATCAGCCCTTCATTGGTTTCGTTCAGGAGTTCGCCGAGGGCGTCCTGAAGTTCGTTGTAGCGTCCCTGGGGTACGAATGTGGCCGTTACTACGTTCAGAATGCCGGCATTCTGTGCGATCAGCGTGTTCAGACTTGCGGTGGTGGCCTCGTTCATGAGCCGGCCACTATTGGTCAGCAGAAGCGTCAGCATCGCAACCTGGACCAAGGTGCTGGCCAACAAGAGGCGAACGCGGATCGAAAGGTTGCTCAACATGCAATACGAAGGCCTGGAGAGGTGGTCGGGTTAGGGCCGCGTTCGTCCTGAGGTCCAGGCGGAGAAGGGCTTTGAGTTGTCTGCCCCTTGTAATCGGCAGAAAGGAGACAAGCTTAAGCCCGACGCGCCATGGCCCGGTCGCAGTTACTTCTTCCAGGTGTCGCGCAGCGTGACCGTGCGATTGAACACCGGTGCGCCATCCCTGGAGTCGATCCGGTCGGCCACGAAGTAGCCGTGACGCTCGAACTGGAAGCGTGCTTCAGGTCGGGCGGCTCGCAGGGCGGGCTCCAGTTGTGCGGTGATGATCTTCAGACTGTCACGGTTGATGTCCTCCAGGAAATCCCGCTCAACCCCGTCGGCATCGCCCTCGCGTCTGGCGCCGGGGTAGGCGCAGGCGAAGAGGCGGTCATAGAGGCGAACCTCGGCAGTATAGGCGTGGGCCACCGCGACCCAGTGCAGGTTGCCCTTGACCTTGTAGTTGTCCGCACCCGGGGTACCGGATTTGGAGTCGGGCATGTATTCGCACAGTACCGCCGTGATGTTGCCGTTTTCATCCTTCTGGCAGCCGGTGCATTTGACCACATAGCCATAGCGCAGCCTCGCCATGTTGCCGGGGTAGAGGCGATGGTAGCCCTTGACGGGGGTTTCCATGAAGTCTTCGCGCTCGATCCAGAGCTCCCGCCCGAAGGGCATCTCACGCTTGCCCAGCTCTGGGAAAAGTGGGTGGTTGGGGGCGTGGCAGCGTTCGGTGTGGCCTTCGGGGTAATTGGTGATGATCAGTTTGAGCGGATCAAGCACGGCGACGCGACGTTCTGCGGCCTCGTTGAGATGCTCGCGCATGCAGTCCTCAAGGACGCTCATGTCAATCCATGAATCACCTTTGGATACGCCGATGCGATCGGCGAAGCGGCGAAAGCCTTCCGGCGTGAAGCCGCGACGGCGGGCGCCAACGAGGGTGGGAAGGCGGGGGTCGTCCCAGCCGGCCACGTGCTTTTCGTCCACCAGCTGGATCAGTTTGCGCTTGGACAGCACCACGTAGGTCAGGTTGAGGCGGGCAAACTCGATCTGGCGCGGAACCGGGCGGGGGAAGAATCCGCCATCGGCCAGGCTGTCCAGCAGCCAGTCATAAAAGGGGCGCTGATCCTCGAACTCCAGGGTGCAGATGGAATGGGTCACATCCTCAAGGGCATCCTCGATGGGGTGTGCAAAGGTATACATCGGATACACGCACCACCGGTCCCCGGTCCGATGATGTGTGGCATGGCGGATGCGATAGATGGCCGGGTCACGCAGGTTGATGTTGGGCGAAGCCATGTCGATCTTCGCGCGCAGGATGTGGGTGCCGTCCGGGAATTCGCCCGACTTCATGCGCTGGAAGAGTTCGAGGTTTTCGGTGACGCTGCGGTTGCGGTAGGGGCTGTCGGTGCCGGGCGTCGACAGGGTGCCGCGGTAGGCGCGCATTTCTTCCGCAGACAGGGAGTCCACATAGGCCTTGCCCACCGTGATCAGGTGCTCGGCCATGGCGTACATCTTGTCGAAGTAGTCCGACGCAAAGTACAGGTGCTCCCCCCAGTCGAAACCCAGCCACTGCACCGCCTCGATGATGGCATCGACGTATTCCTGCTCTTCCTTGGTCGGATTCGTGTCATCGAAGCGCATGTGGCAGGCACCGCCGTAGGCTTCCGCGAGACCGAAGTTCAGGCAGATGCTCTTGGCGTGACCGTAATGCAGGTAGCCATTGGGCTCAGGCGGAAAGCGCGTTTCAACCCGTCCGGACCATTTGCCGAGACGGCGATCTTCGTCAATGATGTTGCGGATGAAATTGCTGGGGGTGGCATCGGAGGCCGGGGCGGTGGGAGCGGTCATCGGGAGGCTTACCTTGACGGGCGCGGGCGGGGGGCCGCCGGGTTCGAAAAATCATCAGATTGTAGCCGATGGTGGGGGGGGCGATGGGCTCCGGGTCAGGCGGGCGCCCGGGTATCGAGTGTGAACGATGTCGCGTGGGTGGGCGCTGAAACGTTTTTCTCGTTGTCCGTGTGCAATGTTTGCCACCGGAATCCTTGCGTACAGGGTAAAAAGCCTGCCTGATTGTGTTGAAATTTAACAATCTGGTGCGGGCGATGTTGTGTTTCCGCGTGTCATTTATTGAGAGTCCCCATGACCATTCGATTTGCCCACTGCTTCCTCGTACCGGCATTGTGTTGCGGTCTTGCTGCGCGTGCCCAAGACGCATCGCTGGCAGACCTGAGCTTGGAGGAGCTGGTCAGGCTCGATGTCACGGCGGTATCCCGCAAGGCACAGAAGCTCTCGGATACGCCCGCAGCGGTGACGGTGCTATCGGCCGCCGACATCCGGCGCAGTGGCGCCCGCAGCGTGCCCGAAGCCCTGCGCGAGGTTCCCGGCGTGATCGTTGCGCAGATTGGCGCCGGACGGTGGTCGGTGGGGGTTCGTGGCGGTGAGGGGCGGTTCTCCAACAAGCTGCTTGTCCAGATTGACGGCCGCAGCATCTACAGTCCCTTGTTCTCCGGGGTGTTCTGGGAGGCCCTTGATGTGGTCCTTGAAGACATCGAGCGGATCGAGGTGATTCGCGGCCCCGGTGCTTCCCTATGGGGCGCGAACGCGGTGAATGGGGTGATCAACATCATCACCCGCAAGGCAACGGCAACCGTTGGAAGCCTGGTGTCCGCCACGGTGGATGATGGCGGGCATTCGTCCCTGTCGGTACGCCAGGGTATCAGTCTGGGGGATGCCGGAGCCCTGCGCGTCTTTGCCAAAGGCAGTGAGCTCGGTGGTTCGCGGACCCGGGATGGTGCGTCCGAGCCGGATTACAACCGTGGCTGGCTGGCGGGCTTTCGCATGGATGGTGCGGGGTCCGGGGTGGACGCCTGGACGCTGCAGGGCAACAGCAGCCGCCGGACGAGTGGTGAGAACATCATTGCCACATCCCTGACGGGTGAGCCGGCCCCGCTCTCCCTCGATTTCGTGTTCGAGAGTGCCAGCCTGCTGGGGCGTTACAACTGGGGCCTTGCCGGAGGAGAAGCCTCCATCCAGGCCTACGTGGATCATCAGTTCGCCAACGTCGGCACCTACGGCAAGGGTACGGTCAACACGGCAGACCTGGATTTCCAGCATCGCCTGGTTCCTTACGGTGTCCATGAAATCATGTGGGGGCTTGGCGGGCGGATGTTGCAGACGGAAATCGCTGCGGCCTCATCGGTGTTGAGCATCACCCCACCGCGACGACAGTCCCGGGTATTCAGTGCATTTGTGCAGGATGAGATCACCCTGGTTCCCCAGACCTGGAAGCTGACTGTTGGCGGTCGCTTCGAGTATTCCAGCCGGTCACGCTTCGAGCCCCAGCCGACTGCTCGGCTGATGTGGACGCCCAACATGGAAGACAGCGTTTGGGCGAGCTGGTCCCGGGCGGCACGCACGCCTTCCATCGGCGAGAGTGATGCAACCATTCTTTTCGGCGCCCAGCCGACGCCGCCGGGATCCCCGTTTCCGATGGTGGTACTGGCCTCCCGGCCCGGAGAAGGCTGGAACCGACGTGCCGAGCGGGTGGATACGCTGGAACTGGGCTACCGCCGGAACCTGGGCAACGGCAGCTTTGAGGCCGTGTTGTTCCACAACGACTACCATCGCCTGATCTCCGAGCAGACAGACCCCAACGGACTGGTTTTTCCGACTTCGCCGCTGCCCGTCGCGCCCTTCGTCGCGCCGATCCAGTACTTGCAGCGGGGCAGCCAGTCTGCGGCACGCAGCCACGGGATCGAGGTGGGCGCGGATCTCCCCCTCACCGCCGCCTTGCGTCTGCAGGCCAGCTACACACTCATGGATACCCGTGTCCGGCGCAGCGCCGATGCCGCCGCCAATGCGACGGCTCGACATCTGGAGGAGTCCGCGCCACAGCACTGGGGCAGCCTGCGCATGACGGTGAATCTGGGGGGCGGCCAGGAGTTCGATGTGGCCGCCCGGCGGGTTGGCGCCATCGGCACGGGCGACGTACCCGCCTACACGGCGGTGGACCTCCGCTATGCATGGCGGGTGAACCGCTATTTCGACCTGTATTTCATCGCCCAGAACCTGTTCGACCCGCTTCACCTTGAGTACGTGTCCAACTTCTTCCCTGGGCAGCCGGTATACCAACCCCGGCGTGCCTTCATCCAGGGTGTGTGGCGTTTCTGAGGACTTGCCCGGTGTTACGCCACCTCTCCCGGTTCGCATTGTTCCTGGCCCTCGGGCTGGCGGGGTTGCCCGTGGTGGTGGCCTCCCAGCCCGGCGAGTACCAGATCAAGGCGGCCTACCTGATCAACTTTGCCCGCTACGTGGAATGGCCGGCCAGTCGTTTGCCGCTGGGTGCGGTGCTGCGCCTGTGCGTGCTCGGCCGTGATCCGTTCGGGGGGGCTTTGCTTGGCCTGGACGGACGGCAGGTGCAGGGGCGCGAGGTGCGCTTCCGTCCGGTCGATAGTCTTGAGCAGGCCCTGGAGTGTCATCTCGTGTTTGTCTCCGGCTCGGAGGAGCGCCGGTTGGGCTTGATCCTGCGGGGCCTGGCAGGCCGGGGGGTGCTCTCGGTCAGCGACATCGAGGGCTTCGCCGAGGTGGGTGGAGGCATAGGGATGGTCACCGAGGATGATCGGGTCCGTTTCGACATCAATCAGGCGACCCTTGCCAGGGACGGCCTCCGGGCCAGCTCCCAGCTCCTGCGCCTTGGGCGACAGGTGTTTGGCACCGAAAGGACGTCCCGATGAAGCCGCTGCGAGACCGCCCCATCGGTGCCAAGCTCGGCATCGTGGTCATCCTGAGTGTATTGATTGCCCTCAGTGTCGCCTTGCTGACGATCTTCATCATCGAGGTTCGCACGGAACTGCGCCGTGCTGACGAGGATGCCATGACGCTTTCCGAAATCGTTGCGGACAGTGCCATATCCCCGCTGCGGTTCGACGATCCGCAGGTGGCACGCACGCTGCTGGCGTCGTTGCGTTACCACGAGCGCGTGGCGACGGCGATGCTCGTGCGCGCGGATGGTTCCGTGTTTGCAAGCTACCCCTCCGATCTTGGCGACGATGCGTCGCGAGTCGCCGCATTGCAGTTACGCGCCGGCCAGGAGTCTGCCCAGGGTACGGTACAAGGGGGGCTGCTGCAGCGCCTCGTCACCCAGCCGCTGCACAGTGATGGTGAGGATCTCGGGGTGCTGGTCATTGAATTCGATCTGCATTCCATCCTGCGCCGGATTGTCCTTTGGATCGGCTTTGCCTCGTTCGGGTTGCTTGTCGGGTTGGTGGCAGCGGGTCTTTTCATCCGGCGTGTGAGGGGGATGATCGTCCATCCGCTGCAGCAGCTTGCTCAGATCGTGCGCGAAGTGGGCGCCGAAAAGCGCTACGACCTGCGTGCCCCGGCGGGGTACGCAGATGAAGTGGGTGAGTTGATCGCCGGTTTCAATGGCATGCTGGGCGAGATTGCCGTCCGTGACCGGGAGCTCACCTTGCACCGGGAGCACCTGGCGTCCGAAGTGGCTGTCCGTACCGCCGAACTCCAGGCAGCCAAGGAGCAGGCGGAGGCCGCCAGCCGAGCCAAGTCCCAGTTCCTGGCCAACATGAGCCACGAGATCCGTACGCCGATGAACGGCGTGATGGGCATGATAGGCCTGTTGCGGCAGACGCCCCTGGTGGAGCGCCAGGGGCACTTTGTTGATATGCTCGACCACTCCGCCTGTGCGCTCATGGAAATCATCAACGACGTGCTCGACGTATCGAAAATCGAGGCCGGCCGCCTTGAACTCGAGAGCCTGCCGTTCTCGCTTCGCGACACCGTAGACCAGGTGGCAGCCCTGTTTGCCACCTCAGCCCACGAACGCGGGCTGCTGCTGCGCCTGCACATCGACCGGGAGGTGCCGGAATCGGCGGTGGGTGATGCGCTGCGCGTCCGTCAGGTGCTCAACAACCTGGTGTCGAACGCCCAGAAGTTTACCGAGGAGGGCGAGATCGCCATCCACATCTCCCGGGTCACCGGTAAGCGGACTGGTTGTATGCGCCTGCGCGCTGAAGTGCGTGACACGGGCATCGGCGTGCCCCGTGGGGCCGGCGCGCGGCTCTTCCAGTCCTTCTCCCAGGCCGACAATTCCATGGCGCGGCGCTTCGGCGGAACGGGGCTCGGTCTTTCCATTGCAAAGCAACTGGTTGAGCTGATGAATGGCGAAATCGGCTACGTCACGGAGCCGGGGCAGGGGTCGTGTTTCTGGGTCGAGTTTGAACTGGGTGTTGATTCCTCGGCGGACCCGGGCCGGCCGACCCTGATGGGGCGTACCGCCCTGTTGGCCATTGCGGATCCGCTGCTGCGCGATGAGCTCACCGAGCAGTTGGCGTTCCTGGGGTGTCGCAGCGAATTTGCATTCGACCTGCCGGCTGTGGATGAAATGCTCTCCGACGGCACGGGCTTCGATTGGCTGGTGGTGGATGCCCCCTTCGGGGGCGGCGGGTGCTTTGCGTCGCTCGGCAGTCTGCGGGCTCGCCGCGGGTGCCCGCAGCTAGCGGCGGTGGTCGGTGTCGGCCGAGAGGGCGAGGACGAAGCACGTGCGGCCGGTGCCACCGTCACGGTGGCGCGTCCCCTCATCGGGGCCGAGATTCGCCGCTTCCTGATCAGTGAGCTGGCGCAACCCGATGCGGCACTGTCCGCCACGGGGAAGACCCTTGCCGCCCATGTGCTGGTGGCCGAGGATCACCCGGTGAATCGCGAAGTGGTGACCGCCGTGCTGCAATCCCTTGGATGCCGCGTTTCCGTGGCCGAGAATGGCCGCGAGGCGCTTGAGCGATGCTGTGCGGAGCGGTTCGATCTGGTCCTGATGGATATTCAGATGCCTGAAATGGACGGCCGCCAGGCCACCGTGGGTATCCGTGCCCATGAGGCCCGGGCTGGCTGGCCGCGCCTGCCGATCATTGCCCTGACGGCCAACGCGCTCAAGGAGGATCGCGATGCCTGTCTCGCCGCAGGAATGGACGATTACCTGGTCAAGCCTGTGTCGCGGGAGCAGCTATGGGCGGTATTGAGTCGCTGGCTGCGCGATGCGCTGCCGTCCGATCCCGATGGGCCGGCACCCCGGGCTTTCCCGGTGTCCGAGGCGCAGCCCCGGAACCTCGAGCCGGCCATGGACATGGATCTCCTGATGTCCCTGCCCGGCGTGAACGGCAATCGTGCATCTCCCATGCTGCAGCGGCTGATTCCCCTTTTCGTGGGCGAGACCGAGCGGAACCTGCTGGCTTTGCGGGCAGGCGTTGAGAGTTCGGACGCCGAGGCGGTGCGGGCGCTTGCCCACAAGATGAAATCGGGCTGTCTGGCGGTCGGTGCAACATGGCTGGCCAGCCGGGCGCGTAGCCTGGATGAACGGATCAAGGCCGGCGGAACCCCGACCGGTGCGGATATTGATGCCATTGCCGAGGCCTGGACGGCCTGCAAACAGGTTCTCCTGCGGGAGAAGCTGATCGGCGTGGATTTACTGGATCGGGCTGACAGCCTGATGGAACGATGACGGCAACTGAAAGCGCCCGCATACTTGTTGTGGACGATGATCCCCTGACCCGCCTGATGGCCTCCGAGGCGCTGCGCGAGGGGGGCTTCGTGACGCTGGAGGCGCAAGACGGTGCACAGGCGCTCGGCATGTTCGACGCGGCCGTGCCGGATCTGGTCCTGCTGGATGTGATGATGCCCGGTCTGAGCGGCTTCGAGGTCTGCGAGCAGATTCGTGCCCGGCCCAACGGTGCGTTGGTGCCGATCATCATGCTCACCGGGCTGGATGATGGCGACTCCGTGCAGCGCGCGTTCGACGTCGGTGCCACCGACTTCATCTCGAAGCCGATCAACTGGACCCTATTGCGTTTCCGCATTCGTTACGTACTGCGTTCGGCCCAGGTCATGAAGGAGCTGACGCGCAACAAGGAAAGCCTCTCCAACGCCCAGCGCATTGCCCGTCTCGGAAGCTGGGAGTGGCTCGTCGGAGATGACCGGGTACAGCGCTCCGATCAGTACTACCGGCTTTTTGGCCAGCCAGCCAGCGCTTTCGGCGCAGGGATGGAGGCCGTGCTGGACCATGTCTATCTGCCGGACCGGCCCCTTGTGGCGGCGGCCCTTGAAGGCGCCCGCCGCGGCGTCGGCTTCCAGCTCACCTATCGGGTGGTATGGCCAGACGGGAGCGTCCGGACCGTTGTGGAAACCGTCGAGCCCGGGGACTCAAGCGAAGGGGCCGGACTGGTGATGGAGGGCAGCGCCCAGGACATCACCGATCAGGTCGATGCCCAGCGGCGAATCCGTCAGCTTGCGTACTATGACCACCTCACCGGGCTCCCCAATCGGGAGTTCTTCCGCGAAAACCTTCTTGGCGCAGCCGTGCGCTGCCTGCGTAACGACAGCCGATGTGCCGTGATGGTGGTGGATATCGACCGCTTCGCGCGCATCAACGACAGCCTGGGCCCCGAGCGGGGGGATCAGGTGCTTCAGGTCATCGGCCACCGGCTACGGGAGTGCATGGGTGACCGGGCGCCCGCCGAGCCGGCCGGCGGAGGCGCCTTGCCCAGCTTCAAGGTGGCGCGTCTTGCCGCCGATGAATTCGGCATCCTGATGCCGGACGTGGGGCATCTGGATGAGGCGGTGGCGGTCGCCCATCGCTTGCTGGGGGTGGTGCGTGCCCCCATTCACGTGCCCGGGCAGGACATCACCCTGTCTGCCCGCATCGGGCTTGCGGTGATGCCTGATCATACCGGCGACGCCGACGCCCTCCTGAAGGCCGCCGAGACCGCCCTCAACCGGGCCAAGCGTACCAATGGCGAGCCGGTTGCCCTGTTTTCCGAGGAGATGAAGGTCGCCGCCTTTCTGCGCTTCACGCTTGAGGGTGAGTTGCGCCGGGCCATCGGCGATCATGAGTTGCGGGTCGTCTATCAACCCATCGTCGATGCCGCGACCGGCATGATTGTGAAAGCAGAGGCCCTCGTGCGCTGGCCTCACATGGGTCGCGGGCCCGTACCGCCGCCCGAGTTCATCTCCCTGGCCGAGGAGACGGGCATGATCGTGCCCCTCAGCCGCGAGGTTTTCGAGCGCGTATGTGCCGACATTGCCGAGCTCGAGGCCGACATGCCTCCCGGCTTCCGGATCAGCGTCAATCTCTCGGGGGTCAATTTCATGGACGCCCAGCTGATCCCCACCGTGCGTGCGGAACTGGCCAAGGCCGGTGTGCCGGCCTCGCGCATCGAGTTTGAGCTCACCGAAACGGTGCTGATGCGTGACCTGGATTACGCCACGGGCATCCTGGCCCAGTTGCGGGAAATGGGTGTGCGGGTGGCCGTGGATGATTTCGGCACGGGCTACTCATCCCTTGCCTATCTGCGCCGTCTGGCCGTGGATACCCTGAAGATCGACAGATCCTTTGTGAGCGAACTGGACGATGGTCAGGGGATCGCGATCGTCGAAGCAGTGATCGGGCTGGCACACAGCCTCGGCCTGGAAGTGGTCGCAGAGGGCGTCGAGACGATCTCCCAGCTGGCGGCGCTGCACCAGCGTGGCTGTCATCTGATCCAGGGTTATCTGTTTGCACGGCCCATGTCGGCCAAAATGCTTTCCCAGGCCTTGCAGAGCGGCATCCGCATGCCCCCCGGCTTGTCCCTGCCCATGGTCGGGAAGGATGAGGGCATGTTTCTGGGTTCCTTCAGCAGCCCATAGACCTTGCGGCGGCTGGCGCGCGCTTTCCCGGGCGTGGGGCACGGCAAACCCATTGGTCGGGCTGGCCGGGCGCAGAGCGGCGGGATCGTCCCGGGCTGTCGGGCCACGAGACTGCAAATCCCTCCCCCGGGGTCACGCGCTCCGCTGTGCCGGGCGAATGGCAATGGACAGGCGATGTCCTTCAGTGGCTTCCAGCTCCCGCAACTGACGGATCAGGCTCTCGTCGAGCACAAAATCGGCTGCCAGCAGCATCACGCCGTCCCGCGTGACCAGATCGCGCGCCAGCACCATGCCCGGCTTCAGGGAGGATGGGCTGAGTTCGTTGCCCGTGCTGACCGCCGTCTCCGTCGCGCCCAGCACCTCCACCAGGGCGTCCACCACCTGGGGGCAATAGCGCTTGCCGCGGTTCTGCTGGATGAAGGCCACGGCCTCGTCCAGCTTCAGCTTGCGTGGCGAAAGGGTGCCGATCTGCAGGGCGTCGAAGTCGTTGGCGACCGCAAGTACGCGTGCCCCATAGGGGATGGCCAGACCGGATAGCCGGTCCGGGTAGCCTTGACCATCCCAGCGCTCGTGGTGCCCACGGATGAAGCTGCCGGCCTTGCGCAGGTTTTCCAGGCCCATCAGGGCGGCCTGGCCGGTGACCGGGTGCTTGCGCAGCAGGCCCAGTTCGTCCCCGCTCATGTGAGAAACGGGTTTGGACAGCAGTTCGTCGGGCAGGCCGATCTTTCCCACATCGTGGAGCAGCCCGGCCAGCATCACGTCCTGGGCCTCGGTGGCCGGAAAGTTGAGCTTGATGGCGATCTTGCGGGCCAGGTCCGCCACCCGGCGGGAGTGGCCCGAACTGACACCTTCACGCAGTTCGATCAGATTGGAGAACACCCGGATGGAGGTCAGGAAGCTCTGCTTGAGCTTCTCGTGGGCGATTTTCAGCTCGCCGGTACGGGCCTCGACCTTTTCCTCGAGGCTGGCATTGAGGGACTTGAGTTCCTCGTTCTGGCTGCGGGTAAGCGCCTCCAGGCGGGCCTTCTCGCGTTCGAGGGCCTTGCGCTCAAGGGCTTCCCGGACGGTCAGCACCACGTCCTGATCATTCCAGGGCTTGGAGATGTAGCGCGCAATCTGGCCGGCGTTGATGGCGGCGACGGTGGATTCCATGTCCGCGTAGCCGGTCAGGAGCAGGCGCACCGTGTCCGGATGGCGGCGGCGGGCCTCGGCCAGGAAGGTGGCGCCGTCCATCCCGGGCATGCGCATGTCGGAGATGATCAGGTCCACATGTTCCTGGCTCAGCATCTCCAGCCCTTCGGCACCGCCTCCCGCGACCAGCACCTTGTAGCCATGGGGGCGGAACAGGCGTCGCAGGGATGACAGGATGTTGGCCTCGTCATCGACGCATAGCAGGGTGAAACTCTCTTCGGTGGATGTACTCATTCTTGGGCTCCGGCAGATGCCTCCTGATGAACGGGAAGGGTGATGCGGAAGCGCGTCCCCGCCCCGGGGGTGCTGCTTGCGCTGATGTTGCCGCGGTGCTTCTTGACGATGCCGTAGGACAGGGACAGCCCCAGGCCCGTCCCCTTGCCGATGGGCTTGGTGGTGAAGAAGGGGTCGAAGACCTTGTCGAGAACATCGGGGGGGATGCCCTGGCCATCGTCGGCCACTTCTATCCAGACCATCTCCCCATCCCGGCCCGTGCGAACGGTGATGGTGCCCCGGCGTCCGTCGGGCATGGCCTGGGCCGCATTCACGAAGAGGTTCATGAAAACCTGGTTGAGCTGGGAGGGCAGACACTCCACCAGGGGCAGCGCCCCATACTCGCGGACCACGTCGGCCCGGTACTTGATTTCGTTGCTGGCGATGTTGAGGGTGCTGTCCAGCCCATGGTGCAGGTCGGCGGCTTGCCAGTCCTGGGTCGTCTCCGCGCGGGAGAAGTCGCGCAGATCCTGGACGATCTGGCGTACCCGGTTGGTGCCTTCCTCGGACTCGCCAAGCAACTGGTGGATGTCGTCGCGCAGGTAGTCGAAGTCTGCGGCCTTCTTCGCCACTTCGATCCTGGCCCGGTGTTCGGGCGGCAGGGCTGCTTCACCCTCTTCATAGCAGCTCACGACGCCCAGCAACTGCGCCACATAGCCCTTCAAGCTACGGATGTTTGAATTCACATAGCCGATGGGATTGTTGATCTCATGGGCCACGCCGGCCGCGAGCTGGCCGATGGAGGCCATCTTCTCGGACTGGACCAGTTGCTGACGGGTGTCCTGCAGGCGCACATTGAGTTCGGTCAGTTCAGCGTAACGCCTGAGCAATTCCTCCTCCGCCTGCTCCCTGCGCGCAATATCCTCCTCGAGGCTGGCCTTGGCGCGCTGTAGCTGCTCGGTGCGGCGAGCGACCTTGGCTTCCAGGTCGGCATGCATGCGCAGGAGTTCCGTTTCGGCGGACTTGCGCTCGGAGATGTCCTGGAGTGTTTCGATGGCACCGATGACCTCGCCCAGGGCATTGCGCAGGGGGGCCGCGGTGAAGTAGAGCCAGCGCCCCTTTTCACCCATGGTGGGAAAGAAGTCCTCCGCCTCGTAGGCACCTTCGATGGTCGGAGAGCGCCGGAGCTTCTTGCCACCATAAAGTCTCAGCATGTCCTCGATCTGCCCCGACACAATGAGGTCGGCCATGATCGGGCGCTTCTCAGGATAGAAGGCCGACCACTGATTGCAGGTTCCGATCAGCTCGCTGGCTTTCAGTCCGATCACTTGTTCACAGGCACGGTTCCAGTGGGTGACGGTATGCCGGGCATTGATGACCAGGGTCGGGACGGGGTCGGCATCGATGATCTGGGTCAGCAGTTGCTGAGCCTGCTTCTGGGCGGCCTCCGCACGTTTGCGCTCGGTCACGTCGATGAAGTTGCAGACGATGGTCCGCTTCCCCTGGATTTCCTCATGGGAGACCACCAGCTCGACCCAGCGCTCATCGCCCGACTTGGTGAGCAGCAGCGTCTCGTAGCGGCCGACCGCATGTTCGCCTTCCAGCCGGGCCTGACCCCGCTCGCGGATGGTGTTGCCGACGCTGGCGGGGTAGACGGCCCAGAAGTCCTTTTCGATGAGTTCCGCCGGGGTGAATCCGCTCAGCCGGGACATGGCCTTGTTGGCATAAAGTACCTTGCCCCCCCGATGCAGGAGCAGGCCTGAACTGAGCGAGTCGGCGAGGGGGAAAAGGGTGCCGGGCAAGGGATACACGTTGGTCGGGGCCGTCATGGTCTATCCCAGCAGGGTCTCGAAGCTGTCAAAACCGGCCCGGGTTTCGGTCAGCACCCCGTTGAGTGCTTCCCAGCCAAGGTCCAGCGCATCCACGGTTTGGGCGTCCAGGCGCGGCACCTGGCCCGTTTCGGCGCCATCCAGATCCAGAGCGTGGGCAATTGCGTCCGCGTAGTGAACGATACCGGCCAGTCCACCCGGAACACCTCGGGCGGGGTCGTGGTGCCAGGCCAGGGCGTCGATGATCTCGGCGGGAAAGTTCCAGCGCCGGGCCAGCTCCGCGCCCACCGTACTGTGATCGAACCCGAAATGTCGGAACTCGGCCTCCACCAGCGTGCAGTCCCGGGTCTGCGCATCGGCCAGCACGCCGCATAGCTCCTCGGGGTAGATCGTCATCATGGCCAGTCGGCCGATATCGTGGAGCAGGCCGGCGACAAATAGGGGTTCGGGTGGGCGCCTGAGGGGGCGGGCCAGGGCCCGGGCGGCAGCGGCCACGCCGAGAACGTGCCGCCAGAAGCGGCTCTGGCTGAATTCCGGGCAACGTCCCCCCGGCAGGCCCGTGATGACGGCTGCAGCCAGCACGAGAGAGCGTACCGAAGACAGGCCGAGCACGACGATTGCATCGTGGATGGAGCCAACCCGTGACTGCAGCCCGTAGAAGGGCGAGTTGGCGACCCGCAGGACGCGGGCCGCGATGGCCTGATCCTGGGCGATGCGCTTCGCGAGTGCGTCGATGTCGGTGTCGGCGCCACTCATGGACTGCAGAACTTCCATGGCCACCACCGGCATGGCCGGCAGCTTGTGGACGTGACTGACCATCTCTTCGAGGCGAGTCATTGGCCGGTCTCCTGGCGGAAGGCCAGCACGGCATGCAGCAGGGCCTGGGAGCCGGCCTCATCGGCGGTATGGCGGAACAGGTACATGACCCGCGCGCGGATTCTCTCCTGCTTGCGCGCCCGTGCTTCCGCATCTTCGGGGCGTACCACGAGGAGCGTGGCGACGTCTCTCCGTCGCAGGCCGTCCAGCTGCACCTCGGTGAGACTGAGTCCGGCGGGCAGGAGCACGGCGCCCGAGTGGTCGAGGACCGGGGCGGCCAGCACGGTGCCCGGCAGCACTTCGGCGAGGGGGAGTGTCAGGGTGTCATCCATGGCACATCGGCACGACAGGTAAAGGTCAGCAGGCAACCACGGTGCGGCGACCGGGCGCCAAGGGGGTGGGCCTCGACCCGGAACAGCCGGGTGCCGCAATGCAGCTCCGCCTGACCGGTGCCGGTCTGGAGCAGCCCGCGGAACTCATCGGGAAGAACTTCTTCGGCCCCCAGGCCAAGCAGGGGCGCCTGGTCGGAAAAGAGCTTTTCGGCGGCGTCATTGGCAAAGGCGATCATGCCGTCGGGATCTACGCCGAGGACCGGCAGGGGCATCACGGCCAGGGCTTCCTGGGTCAGGCTGAGGGTGGCTTCGTCCAGGCCGAGGCGGCGCTCCCGCTCGGCCAGCACGGTGGTAAGGCGCTCGTTGATGCGTTCCAGTTCCTGGTTGGCGTGGTGCAGCTCGGCGGCCAGACGCTGGTTCTCGTCGGACATGGCCTTGCGCCGGAAGGCCTCCTCGATATTGGCCCGCAGCATTGCATCGTCCCAGGGCTTGGTCAGGAACTTGTAGATGGCCCCTTCGTTGATCGCGTCGGTGACCGACTGCAGGTCGGTGTAGCCCGACAGTACGAGGCGCACGGTGTCCGGACACATGTCCTTGGCCTTGTGGAGGAATTCGACCCCCGTCATGGCCGGCATGCGCTGATCGGAGACGATGACATCCACCCGGTTGGAGGCCAGGATTTCGAGCCCCTGCTTGCCGCTGGTGGCGGTCAGGATGGTGTAAGCGTCGCGGCGGAGAAGCCGCCGCAGGGAAGAGAGGATGTTTTCCTCATCATCGACCAGCAGCAGCGTCCGCTCGGCCGTGGGATGGTGCATCAGGCTTCCGTCCAGGGGCTCATCCCTGGACAGCAGTGCCCCGAAGGCCTCGGGGGGGATTCCGCCCGACAGCAGCGGACCCTGGAGGTAGTCGCAACCGCAGGCCTGCATGACCGAGGCGGAATGGGCGCTGGCAATGCCCTTGGCGCACACCTTCAGATTCATGTTGTGGGCCCGGGTGACCAGCGCCCGGACAATGGCCACGCCTTCGGGGTCGGTCGTGACGTTCTGGACCAGTCCGGCCGGCACCTCGATGCCGTCCACCGGGAGGCGTCCTGTCCAGGCAAGAAGGGCATTGGCCTGACTGGCGGCGCTGATGATGAAGCGGACGCCGCAGGCCTTGAGGTGCCGGAGGGTGGCCGCGCTCGTGTCGGGTATGTCGCCCTGCCCGGTGATGATGTTGAGTTCGAGGCATCCGGGTTCCAGTCGGGAATCCAGCAGCAGGCTGTTCAGGGCGCTGGCAAAATCCGGATCGCAGAGTGCCTCCAGATGGGCTCCCACGGTCAGGACCAGGCGTCGTCCGCTGACCGAGTTCCATGCGCTGGCCTGTCGGCAGCCGTGCCCTAGCGAAGCCAGGCCCGCCGGGTCGGCACTGCGTATGACCACATTGTCCTCGCGACGGGGGGTGACCACGTAGAGCTTCGCCCCGACGAGCAGGCCGCTCCGGCTGTCGAAGCGCGGCTGGTACAGGAGGGGGGGTGCGTCGTTGGCGATTTGGTCGGGGTTGTCCATCGGATCTCCGGGCGCGAGGCGGCGTGCGGCAGGCGACGGGATCGGGTCTCGGCAACACGCCTGCCCATCACGGTCTGTCGCAGCGGATATCGGCCTGGCGGGGGGCGGCTTGAGGAATAAAGTCACGTCGTCGCCCGATACCGCGGTGTGGCGGGCAGCCGGAGCCCGGGCGGAGTAAAATCCCGCCCATGCCGAGCCACGCGCCCCATTTTCCCGTCCTTTCCCTTGTCGCCATCGGCCTTGGTGCCGCCTTCGGCGCCTGGTTGCGCTGGTGGCTGGGCCTGCGCTTGAACCCCATGTTGTCCCAGATGCCCCTCGGCACCCTCGCGGCCAACCTGCTTGGTGGCTATCTGGTGGGGGTCGCCGTGGCCGTGTTCGCCCTTCGCCCCGAGCTAGCCCCTGAAGTGCGCTTGTTCGTCGTGACCGGCTTTCTGGGTGGCCTCACCACGTTTTCCTCGTTCTCGGCAGAGGTCGTCCACCTGATTGATACGGCCCGCTATGCCTGGGCGGCCGGTGCCGCCGCCTTGCATCTGTTCGGCTCCCTGTCGATGACCGCGCTGGGCATGTGGACCGTGCACAGCCTGCGTGCCTGATCCTGCGTCCTCATTCCCGATTGATTTCCCGCTTCCGCTGCAATCCCGATGGCCTCTCCGCAAGACCGGCAAGATCCGTATTCCCTCCTTGAACAGTGCCTGTCGGCCGACCGTCCGGCCCTGCGCCGCGATCTGCGCCGCCTGCCCGCTCGCCCCCGCAGTCTGGCGGATCTGCCCGAAGCGCTGCGGCTGCGCATTGCCGACTCCGCTGCCCGGCTGATTGCCCGCGCCAACGGCCTGCCCAAGCCGGATTTCCCCCCGACCTGCCGGTCAATCAGCGCAAGGACGAGATCGCCGAGGCCATCCGTAAGCACCAGGTGGTCATCGTGTGTGGCGAAACCGGCTCCGGCAAGACCACCCAGTTACCCAAGATCTGCCTGGCGCTGGGCCGTGGGGTTGCCGGCCTGATCGGCCACACCCAGCCGCGGCGGATCGCCGCCCGGGCCACCGCCAGCCGCATCGCCCAGGAACTGAAGAGCGAGCTGGGCAGCACCGTCGGCTACAAGATCCGCTTCACCGACCGCATCGGCCCCCAGAGCTACATCAAGCTGATGACCGACGGCATCCTGCTGGCCGAGACCCAGGGCGACCCACTGCTCTCCGCCTACGACACGCTGATCATCGACGAGGCCCACGAGCGCAGCCTGAACATCGATTTCCTGCTCGGCTACCTGCGCCAGCTACTGCAGAAGCGGCCGGACATGAAGCTCATCGTGACCTCCGCCACCCTGGATGCCGAGCGCTTCGCCCGCCACTTCGGTCGCGGAGACACGCCCGCCCCGGTGATCGAGGTGTCCGGCCGCCTCTTTCCCATCGAGATGCGCTACCGGCCGGTGGAGCGGGACGAACCCAAGCCCGTGCGCCCCGGCGAACCCGCACCGCGCCAGGACAACCGCGGCCCGGACCGGGATCTCTACGACGCCCTGGTGGACGCGGTGGACGAGGCCCACCGCAGCGGCCCCGGCGACGTGCTGGTGTTCCTGCCCGGGGAGCGCGAGATCCGCGAAGCCGCCGAGGCCCTGCGCAAGGCCCACCACGCCGCCGGCACCGAGATCCTGCCCCTGTTTGCCCGCCAGTCGGCCCAGGACCAGGCCCGGGTCTTTGCCCCGTCCAAGGGGCGCCGGGTGGTGTTGGCCACCAACGTGGCCGAAACCTCCCTCACCGTGCCGGGCATCCGCTACGTGGTGGATACCGGCCTGGCCCGGCTCAAGCGCTACAGCCACCGCAACAAGGTGGAGCAATTGCAGATCGAGAAGATCGCCCAGTCGGCCGCCCGTCAGCGGGCCGGGCGCTGCGGCCGGGTCAGCGACGGCGTGTGCTTCCGCCTGTACGACGAGGACGACTTCAACAAGCGGCCTGCCCACACCGATCCGGAGATCCTGCGCTCGTCCCTGGCCGGGGTGATCCTGCGCATGAAGTCCCTCAAGCTTGGCGAGGTGGCGGACTTCCCCTTCATCGACGCACCCCTGCCGCGCATGGTGGCCGACGGCTATCAGCTGCTGGCCGAGCTGGGTGCGGTGGAGGAGGTGGAGGGGGCGACGGCCATGAACCTCACCCCTGTCGGCCGCGAGCTGGCCAAGTTGCCCCTGGACCCGAAGATCGGCCGCATGATCCTCGCCGCCCGCGACCGGGGCAGCCTGGCCGAGGTGCTGGTGATCGCTGCCGCCCTGTCCACCCAGGACGTACGCGAGCGCCCGCCCGAGCGTCAGGCCGCCGCCGACCAGGCCCACGCCCGTTTCCGCGGCACCGAGCACGAGCAGAAGTCCGAGTTCCTGTGGTTCTGGAACCTGTGGAAGGCCTGGGAGGAGGTCCAGCGCCACGAGACCTCCAGCAAGCAGAAGGCCTGGTGCAAGAAGAACTTCCTGTCCTGGCTGCGCCTGCGCGAGTGGCGCGACGTGTTCAACCAGCTGCACACCCTGTGCGCCGAGCACGGCTGGAAGGAGAACGACAAGCCGGCCAGCTATGAAGCCATCCACAAGGCCCTGCTCACCGGCCTGATGGGCCACGTGGGCTGCAAGATCGAGGATGCCTCGGGGCCGGCCGCCGGCAGCTACCTGGGTGCCCGCGGCATCAAGTTCTGGCCACACCCGGGTTCGGCCATCGCCAAGAAGGCCGGCAAGTGGATCATGGGCGCCGAGCTGGTGGATACCTCGCGCCTGTTTGCCCGCTGCCTCGCCCGCATCGAGCCGGAGTGGCTGGAGGAGGTGGGTGAGCACCTCCTCAAGCGCCAGGTATCCGAGCCCCACTGGTCCAAGGCCAGCGGCGCCGTTCGGGCCTGGGAGCGCGGCACCCTGTACGGCCTCACCGTGTATCCGCGGCGTGGGGTGAGCTACCGGGAGATCGACCCGGCCCTGTGCCGCGAGCTGTTCATCCGCGAAGGCCTGGTCCAGGGCGAGATCGCCGAAGGCCCGGCCCGGGGCATGGCCTTCCTGGCCCACAACCGGCGCCTGGTGGCCGAGATCGAACGCCTGGAGCACAAGTCCCGGCGCCCCGATGTGTTGGTGGACGAAGAGCTCATCTACGCCTTCTATGACGCCAAGCTGCCCTCGGAAGTACTCGATCTGGCCAGCCTCGAGGCCTGGCGCAAGCGCACCGAAAAGGCAGAGCCCAAGGCCCTGCAGCTCACCCGCGACCAGCTCATGCGCCACGACGCGGAGGGCATCACCACTGATCGCTTTCCGTCCAACCTGGATGTGCTGGGGCAGAAGCTCAAGCTCACCTACCTGCACGCGCCAGGCGAATCCGACGACGGCGTGACCCTGACGGTGCCCCTGGCCATGCTCAACCAGGTGCCAGCCAACCGCTGCGAATGGCTGGTGCCCGGCCTGCTGGAAGAGAAGGTGATGGCCCTGCTGAAGACCGTGCCCCAGAAGCACCGCCACCGCCTGCAGCCCATGGCCGAGAGCGCCGGTGCCTTCATGGCGCGCTTCGATGGGGGTGATTTCGACACGGACGAGCCGCTTATCAAGATGCTCCAGCGCTTTGTGGAAGAGCGGGTGTCCCTGAAGCTGCCCATGGAGAGCTTCCGCCCGGAGAACCTCAACCCTCACTGTTTCATGAACTTCCGTGTGCAGGACGAGCACGGCCGCATCATCGGCCAGTCCCGCAACCTGGCGGAACTGCGGGCCAAGTATCGGGACCAGGTGGCGGCCCGCTTCCAGTCGGCGCGCATCGTGCCGGCGGCGGAGACCCCGGCGCCAAAGAAGGGGCCCGCGCCGGAGGGCCGGCAGAGTACCCCCGCAGCGGCGGCGCCCGCCAGCGACAAGGCCCTGGCCGGCTTCACTGGCTGGACTTTCGGTGCCCTCCCCGAACTGCTGGAGGTGAAGGTGGCCGGGCGCGACATCGTCGGATTCCCTGCCCTCCACGATGATGGCAGCAGCGTCTCCCTGCGCCCCTACGACACGCCGGAGGAGGCGGCCCGGGTGCATCGGGGGGGCCTGGCCCGCCTGTTTGCGCTGGAGCTGTCGGCCCAGGTGAAGGCCATCGAAAAGCTGCCGGGCATCCGCGACCTGGCCCTGCAGTTCATCAACTACGGTTCAGAGGCCGAGCTCAAGGCCCAGCTAGTCACCGCCACCCTGGAGCGCTGCTGCCTGCTGGAGCCGCTGCCCGGCGATGCCGACAGCTTTGCCCGGCGCTGCCAGGAGGCCAAGCCGCGCATCACCCTGGTGGCCCAGGAGCTGATGCGCCTCACCAGCCAGCTGATCGTCGAGCACGCCACCATGACCAAGCGCGTGGCCGGGCTGAAGACCTTCCCCGACGTGGTGGCCGACATCAACGCCCAGGTGGCCAGACTGATGCCGAAGAACTTCCTGGTGGCGCTCCCATACGAGCGCATCGCCCAGATCCCCCGCTACCTGAAGGGGGTGACGGTGCGCATCGACAAGCTGCGCACCAGCCCGGCCCGGGACGCCCAGTTGATGGCCGACTGGAAGGGGCTGGCCCAGCCCTTCGAGCGCGAATGGCTGGCCAAGGCCAAGGCCGGGGTGACCGACCCGCAGCTAGAGGAATTCCGCTGGATGCTGGAGGAGCTGCGGGTGGGGCTGTTTGCCCAGGAGCTCAGAACGCCCATGCCGGTGTCGGTGAAGCGCCTGCAGAAGATCTGGGACAGCCGGCCGCGGTAAAGTGACGGTGGCGCGTGCCACGCCGGCACGCGCCTGGCCCCCTGTTCAACGGAGTCTGCCCCATGAATGAAGCCCTTCCCGTACCGGACCTGCGCGGGGTCAGCCCCTCGCTGGTGCGCCTCACCCACGTGATCTACCTCCTGCATGCGTTCGCCGTGGTGGTGGGCGTGACGTCGTCGGCGGCCACCGTGGCCGGCGGCTTCGTGTTCGGCCTGCCGTCCCTGCTGGCGGTGATTCTCAACTACATCAAGCGTGGGGCAGTGCGCGGCACCTGGCTCGACAGCCACTTCAGCTGGCAGATCCGCACCTTCTGGTTCACCCTGCTGTGGCTGGTGCTGTCCGGCCTGGTGATGCTGACCATCATCGGCATCCCGGTGGCCGCCTGGCTGATGATCCCGGTGCTCGGGCTGTGGGTGGGGTATCGCGTGGTACGCGGCTGGCTGGCCCTGTCGGGTGCCCGCCCGGTGGGCGCCTGAGTGCTTCAGCAGCCGCCGGGCTGATAGATCAGCAGCGTATGCACTACCGCGCCCTGGTGGCGTACCGTGAAGCGATGGCCGCGCAGGAAGGGCGCGCAGGTCCGCGTCTCATCTGTGCTGGCCAAGCCCGTCTCCCCGTAGAAATCGCGGATCGCCCGGCGTAGTTCGCGGGAGGTGTAGTGGGGAAAGGCCGGCATCGGCATGGCCAGGATGCCGGCATCCACCATGAAGCGCTGACCCTGGCGGCGCAGCGGACGGGAGGCGGAAAGACCCTGCTTCCAGCCATCGAGCTCCAGGTGGGGGCCTTCGTAGTCGCAACGCATCACCGTCACGGCCCGGGCCTCGATGCTGAAGGGGCCACTGACGCCCCGCGTCGGCTTCACCACGATATGGCTGACGGTGGCCCGGGCGTCCAGGTCGTACTCGTAGGCCGTCACCGCACCGGCGCTACCGTTGGCCTCGGCCAGCAGGGTGCTGCCTGCCCAGGCCTGGATGCGGGAGAAGGGTTGTTGCGTGTCGCCTGCCCGGAGCGTGGGGGTGGCGGCCAGCAGGACCAGGGGCAGCATGAGGCGAGCGGGGAGAGGCATGGAAGTGCTCCGAGACAGGCAGGGAGGGGGCGTGCCGACCCTCGGGCACCTGCCCGCCGGGAGCGCGCCGGTACGCATTTAAGAAAAGGGGCTTGAATCTTCGCCCGCCAGCCCCGATGCTAAACACCATTGTCCATTCTTGCTCAACTTCCCATGCGTGATTTTTCCCTGGATGTCAGCGAATCCGAGTTCGATACGGCGGTCATCGCCCTGTCCCGCCGGGTGCCGGTGCTGGTGGATTTCTGGGCACCCTGGTGCGGACCCTGCCGTACCCTCAAGCCCCTGCTCGAAAAGCTGGCCGTCGAGTACGGCGGTCGCTTCGTGCTGGCCAAGATCAACTCCGATGAAGCCCAGGCGGTGGCCGCCCGCTATGCGGTGCGCAGCATTCCGGCCGTCAAGCTGTTCGTGAATGGCGAAGTGGTGGACGAGTTTGCGGGTGCCCTGCCCGAAGGCCAGGTGCGCGCCTTTCTCGACGGGCATCTGCCGGACGAGGCCGAGCGCCTGCGCCTGAGTGCCGAGGGCATTGCCGATCCGCTGCTGCGGGCCGAGCGGCTGCGTCAGGCAGCAAGCCTGTCCGGTGGCCGGCAGTCCATTGTCCTGGAACTGGTGGGCGCGCTCCTCGATGCCCGCCTCGTGGAGGATGCCGCAGCGGGCCTGGAGACCATTGCGGCCCAGGATCGGGACGAGGCCTGGCGATCATTGAAGGCCCGGCTGGATCTGATGAACGGAGCCTCGGCGCTGGACGAGTCGGCCCTGGCGGTGCGCATTGGTGCCGATGCAAAGGACTTTGAGGCCCGCTTTGCCCTGGCGACGGCGCTCGCCGGGCGGGGAGAGTGGGGTGCCGCTTTTGAGCACCTGCTCGAGGTTGTGCTGCGTGATCGGGCGGATGCCCGTGGCAAGGCACGGGATACGCTGGTGGAGTGGTTTGGCCTGTGTCCGGACGCAAAGGCCGTGATGAGCGCCCGGCGTCAGCTATCCATGTATCTGAATTAGCGAGCTCGTGTCCCTCAGCCCCGGTTTCTGGAAAATTTTACAAAAACCTGTTTCGACCGGCAGGTTCGATACTTTTCATGTTCTTCTTCAATTGCTTAGTTTTCTTGGCGTGAAGCTTGCTCCAAGGCTCGAACTTTGTTTTCACTGAGCGAAGAGGTAATAAATGAAAAGAAATTTTGCGATTCTGGTCGCTTCCCTGATGGCCATGGGCAGCATGGGGGCGGCGCAGGCCGACGTACTGACGGTGAATGGCTCCGTGGCCACCCTGCCCGGTACCACCCAGACCTTCGGTCCGACGACCAACTCCACCTACGTTTCCGACGGTTTGTCCATCTATGACCTCGTCGGCAACTCCTCGTCCGCATCGGCCTGGGGCAACGACCACGGTACCTATCGGGCCTCGTCTTCCGGCACCGGCACCTTTGACAGCATGTCGCGCTTCCAGCGCAGCCTGGAAGTGGTGAACAACCTGGGCGGCGACGCGAGCTTCGCCCTCAACTTCTTCATCTACTACGGCGGTATTTACATCGACAACTACTACGGTGTGACGGGTAGCGGTTCGGTGGGTTACGACCTCAAGATCAACACCGGTGCAACCAGTCTTTACAAGAGCTCGGCAGTGCTTGATTCGAACGGCAATGTCTCCGTCGTCAACGCCCTGAACGGCGCCTCCCTGTCCAGCAGCGGTAGCTACCACTCCTACTCGTGGGGTGGCACCTACGTGACGCTCGACCTGGGTGTGCTGGGTGCCGGCGAGAGCAAGACCATCGATTTCGACCTGGTGTCCACCGCCGTGGGCAGTTTCGGGGCGGAGAGCTATGCCTGCGGTGAATGGGGCTATGGTGAGCAACCCGTGGCCTTCGCCGTCGCGGTGGATGATGGCTACGGTGGCTATGGTGGCTATGGCGGCGGTACCTGTTATCGCAGCGCCTACGCCGGGGGCGGTCTGGGTGATCCCAACAACGTGAGCTCCACCCTTCCGCCCGGGGGCGCGAACTTCCAGGTGACCGGTTCTTTGCTGAACCAGGTGCCCACCCCCGCCAGCCTGCCGCTCGTGGGCGTCGGGCTCGCTGCACTGGGTGCCCTCCGGCGCCGTCGGCGTTGATCAGGCTTCGCAGTTTCGGTTAGCCTTTGCGGGCCGCCTGAGGGCGGCCCGCTTCACTTCGACCGACCACAACCGATCATGGCCACGATTGCACTCATCTGGGAACTGGGTTCCGACTATGGCCATATTGGCCGATTCCTGCCGATTGCCCTTGAACTGAAGGCCCGCGGGCACCGGCCGGTCATGATCCTGCGGGATATCTCGCGGGCTGACGAGATGCTCGGCCGGCACGGGATCGAGTACCTGCAGGCGCCCCTGTGGCTGCCGCCGGTCCAGGGTTTGCCGGCCCCCATCAATTTCACTGAATCGCTCTTCCTGTTTGGATTCCTGCAGCCCGCGGGATTGCTGTCGGTGCTGCGCGCCTGGCGCGCGGTGCTGGCTTTGCTCAAGCCCGACCTGCTGATTTTCGACCACGCGCCGACGGCCCTGCTGGCGAGCCGCGGGCTGGGCCTGCCGCGCCTCGTCACGGGCAACAGTTTTGCGGTGCCACCGCGGCGCACCCCGCTGCCCCTCTACGAATGGTGGAATCCCAAGGCGGGCGCCCCCCAGCGGGAGCTGGACTGCGAAGAGCGGCTGCTACGCAACGCCAATCATGCCCTTTCCGCACTGGGGGCGCCGCCGATGACCTGCGTTGCCGACCTCTACGACGCCGAGGTGACCCACATTACCGGCGCGCCCGAGCTCGACGTCTATGGTCCGCGGGATGCTGCGTGCTACGTGGGCGCGATCAATGCGCTCGATCAGGGGGTTGAGCCCCGCTGGCCGGCGGGTCCGGCCCGGCGGGTGTTTGCCTACCTGAAGCCCCGATATATGCACTTCGATGCGGTCGTTACCGCGCTCGCCCGCCTGGACGCCAGTGTGCTGGTCTTCGCCCCTGGCCTCGCCCGCCAGAACATGCTGCGTCTGCAGGCGGCAAATCTGGCTTTCAGCACCGAGCCCCTGCGGATGCGCAGCGTGCGCGAGCAGGTGGAGATGGCTGTCTGCCACGCGGGCGGGATGGTGGACGTGATGCTCCAGGCCGGGCGGCCGGTCTTCCTGCTGCCCATGCAGATGGAGCAGACCATGACGTCACGGCGCGTGGACGAGTTGGGCTGCGGGCTCTTCCATATCGCCCAGCAGGGGCCCAGGGAGCTGGAGAAGGGTCTCAAGCGGGTATTCAGCACGCCGGCCTATGCGGAGCACGCACTCGCTTACCAGCAGCGCAACGCCAACTTCACCCAGGCCTTTGCCATGGAGCGGATGATCGGCGGCTGCGAAGCCCTGCTGGCCAACGCTGCCCGCTGATTTCAAGAAAAAGCCCCGCACGGGGCGGGGCTGATCGATCGCGCCGGTGAGGTCTTACTGCTCGCCCCCCCGCTTGCCCACGTGCTCCCGGGCCAGACGCTGCTGCACCTCGTTGGGTGCCGGTTCGTAGTGGCTGAAGGCGATGCTGCAACTGCCGTCGCCACCGCTGATGGACTTGAGGCGGGACTCGAAGCCTTCCATCTCGGCCATGGGCACCTGTGCGGAATAATTTATTTTTTATTCTTACGCGACAGATTACAGTCGAGATCGCTCCATTCCGCCTGGTCAAAATGGCTTGCCTCCGTGGCAAACAATTCCTCCCGCCAAGCTTTTACAAGCTTTTGAAATGCCGCTCTTTCATTCTGGATGAGCCTATCGAAGCGCTCGCGGTAATCCGGCGGCACCAGACCGCGATAGCGGATCGGCATCATCAGCTCGAGAATCTCCGGGTACTCATCTCGTTGAGACAAGGCAACCTGCAGTCGCCGAAAATCTTCTTTTAAGGTCTTGTCTGTGCATCCGATGGTCAGGCACATTTCCTGGACGGTCATTTCAGCATCGATGCGCACCGCGGGTTCCAGAGACAGCCACATCTCAAATACTTGCTGGTGGCGCTTGCCCAACGTGATGAAATTTGATTTCCCCGGCATCTTGATTTTCATTCCGGGAATTTGCTCTGCCACATTCCCCAGCAAATCAAGCAGTGTTTTCTTTCGGATCTTTGAAAATAGGGTTGCATTGGGGACGCGCTTGCTGTTCATGTTCTCGATGAGGACTGGTTTCTTGCCGCCCTCGTCGTCCAAGTCATCATCGACCGCCACCTCGAATTTCAGCTCGCGCTTCCTTTTTCTGATTGCGTCGAGATACTTGCGGTTAACCGTTTGCACCATGCAGCTCAAGGAGGCCGGAAGTCCATTCAGTAAACTGATCATGGCTTCCGAGGCAGCTTCCTCGGGTTCCAGATCCACGGTCAAATAGGACCTACGTTTAAGCACTCCAGCCCAGCCCAGCAATGCCGCCTGGCCAGAAGGCTGATGCAGCCATTTCAAAAGGTCTGCGGCCAGAAAGGCCAGACGAATGGTCTCGCGGGGGGAACGCTGCTCATTCAGCGCGTATTTGATCAGCGGCAGCAAATCGCCCTGCAGCATTCCCAGACCAAATACAGCTTGCTCCGCCTCCTTCCGGCTGGTGATGAACTGCAGGAATAAATCATCGGTGTCGAAATTCAGCGAGCCGTCGAAGCTCTCGCGCTCCTTTGCCTCGCTCTCAGTTGCAGGTACCAGTTCTTCCAGTTGCTCAGCCAGCAGTTGCGCCATTCCAGCGCGTGCGCGGGCCATGTCTCCCGCCCCGTATGCGTCGACAATGGCTTGTTCGATTTCGTCGTAGTGCATGCTTTCCCCGAGAGTCCAGTCAATCAATTCAGCATACCGCAGCAGAATTTCGGGACGGAAAGTTTATTTTTTCTGAATCCTCCGGACCGGCGCGCTGCCCAGACGTCTCTTCGATCACCACAACCCAGATCGAGGAGTCGTCATGCCTAGTCCGAACCACCCGCCTACCACAACCGAAGCGCGTGAGCAAACCGCCGCTAGGCGCTTGGGCTACCTCGTCAGCGAGACGCTACTGACGATGCTAGCTGCCGTGGTACTGCACCGCTTGGCCCATGAAGCGGCTCTTCATCATCAGACGCTGAGCGGTCTTGGCGACCGCTACGGCCTTGTGCCATTCGCTGAGTGGGCTCTGGGCTGGACCGGACCTGTCCCGGAGGACAGGTCCGCTTACGCAGTCTGGTTGCGCTGGGCTGCCCCGATCTGGTTGCCGGTCTGGGCCCTGCTCGGTGGTCTTGGGATGCTGCTGGCCCGCAGTCGCATGCGGCCGTTGTCGCCGCTGCTTGGCGTGATCGCCGGACTGCTGATCGGTCTGTTTGGATGGCCGTTCCCCTTTACGTTTGGTCTGCAGAGCGCTGGTAGCGCCCATATCTTGTGGCCGGGCGCGGGCTTGATCGCCGGGCTCCTGGCCTGGGCCTTGATTCCCAAGTCCGGCGTCGGTGCCTTGTCTCCCTCAACGCTGCCGCAAGCCGTCTTGTGGCCGGTGTTCGCGCTCATCAGCGGCATGGCTTGGCTCGCCTTGGCAGACTTTGCGGCAGGGGCCGACCCGAAAGCCCAGTACCTGGGTATCGAAGGTGCCCAGGGGCTGCTGCTGGCCACCCTCGCGGCCTTGTTGCTGGCGCTGCTGCGTCCTCGCATTGCAGAAAACGTGCTGGCGGTGGCCGAAGGTCTGACCCGCTGCGCGAGCCATCCGCGTCATCGCTGGTCCTTGCTCGGCGCAGGCCTGCTGCTCGCGGTTCTGCTGGGCCTGCTCGGACGCTCTCCCGACGCGGCGCTACTGGGAATCAAGGGGCTTGGCCAGCCCCATCTGAGCGGTGAGATTCTGCGCGCCTTGGCCATGCTGGCCATCGCCTGGGTGGCTTACCGGAGTGGGGAATGGTCGGCCGGCATCCGCTGGCGTTTTCTGATCATCACCCTCGCGCTGGTCGTTCTCGGCCTCTGGGTCTCCAAGGACGGCGGGCCTTTGCTCATCATCGGCATGCTTGGGCTGCTGTGGCTGGCAATCTGGCCGGTGAGGGCCCTCATTGCCAGGCATCGCCGGGGGCAGGCCGCCGTGCTGGCACTGGCTCTGCTCATCGGTGGCACGGCGCTCTGGCGGACCCTGCTCATCGACATTGCCCCCCGCTTTTCGCTGCTCGCCCAGTCGCGGGAGGTGGATCGGATGCAGCCCGAGCACAGCCGTCGGGACGACATGATGCGCGTGCAATGGTTGATTTCCGCAGCGCCTGCAACAGGCTTCGGCCCCGGCAGAACACCCTGGTGCGGCGCCGCAGCCCACGTTGGTGAGAAAGCATGCAGGAAAGGTTCTGCCCTCCGCGAGGGCGCGCCGCTGCAAACCCCTGAGGACTACGCTCCGGCCCTCTGGGCGGCCTACTACGGATTGCCGGTCACGCTGTTGGCCATAGGTCTTGTGCCCCTGTGGTTGCTTGCGCTGCTCCTTGCGGCAAGCCCCGCCCGCTGGCCGCGCCCCGGGCACTTCAAGCTCGACGACATGGCCGCCTATGCGCTGTTCTGGGCCATCGCCATCGCCTCCTTGGGAATGTTGTCGCAAACCCTCATCGCCCTGGGGGGCACGCTGCGCTGGAGCCAGCTTTCCGGCTTACCCCTACCGCTCATGGCATACGGAAAGCTCAGCCTCATCGTCATCGCCAGCTGGATGGGGCTCGCACAGCGCGACGCCAACTAAGCCGGAATTTCTCGGAAATCCTCCGGATGGGGCATTGCCCCGTGCGTCTCTACAAGCAAGAGCCACCCATGGAGTCCCTCAAAATGCCCTACGCCCGGTCCCGCCCCAGTCGTTCGCCCCTTGTCGCCAGTGTCCTTGTGCTGTTCTCCCTGGGCGTTGTCCTGCTCATCGCGCTTGCCAGCGCCCTGGTTGTCCGGCGGGAGACGCTCCCTGACTTCCACATCCATGCCGAGCGCGTCGACGCCCTGCGCTGGCTAGCGCAGCACCTGGTTCCCGCGCAAGGGGGCGAAACCCCGCCGCCGTGCCGCCCCGATGACCGCCTGTGCATCGCCGCCACGGCAATCAACCTGCGCCTGGCCAAGGCGCCTGGGCCCCAGATCCTTCAACTGGATGACGCCGCCCCCGATCCCGGTGAGCAGGCAGCTCTCATCCGTGTTGCAGAGGAGCTCGCCAGAAAACCGGCAAGCACGGACATCAATCAGGTCCTGAAGGACAGCCTGCTGAACGACTTCGAACTGCGCGGCAACCCCTTCCGACTGCCGGGCTGCGTCTATGGAGGCAGCGGCATGGAGCGCAAGCGCCTACCTTCCCGAAGCCGCTGCATCGACGGAACGCCGCTGGACACCGATAAGCACTTCCCCCCCGGCATGGTGCCAATCCGCAAGCTGCTGGCGGACTTCCGCCAACCGTGGGATGGCGCATCCTTCCGTGAGCATGCGGGCCTCGCTGTCGGGCGCGACACCTGGCTGACCCTCGATGCTGACAAACAGACGCTCGCCCAGCGAACCGCCGCCTGCTACACCGGCGACCCGAAAGCCTGCGCCGGAGCCTGGTGGTACCCCGCCCGCCACGCGTCGGCCATGTACGAGCAGGCCCGCGCACGCAGCGTTGGCATCACTCTCATTGATGTGCAAAGCGGCGCCATCCTGGCCATGGCGGCCAGCCATAGCCGCTGCTTCCAGGCACATGCCGCGGGCAATCCTGCCCCGCAAGGCTGCCCGCAGGTTCCCGACCCTCGACCGCGTATGAATCGTCTTGCCAATCCAGCCATCGAGGCCGAGATGCCCGGGTCACTCTACAAGCCCCAGCAGGCCCTTGCGCTCCTGTCCGCCGGCAACCTGACAGAAAGCGAAAGGGCAAAGCTGCCCGACATCCTGCGGCGTTCCGACAGTGAAGCCATGATCGACCTCTATCTCTGCCAGGAACGAGGCTTCGACAAGGCCTGCATCGCCCGCCGTGTCGGCGCCCTTGAAAAACGGCTCGCCGCATCCGGTTTCAATCAATGCGCCCCGGGCAAACGCGGCTGCCAGGCCGAGCTCGACCTGCTCGGCGCCGGGCCCCACAGCGGCGCAACGCTCATTCACCTCGCCTACAAAGACCGCCAGGTCACCCGTGAAACCAAGCCCCTCCAGCGTCCGGTCTTTGGTGCTCGCGCATTGGTCGACAAGGACGGGCGCTCCCTCGCAAGCAGCGTTGCCGAACTGAGCCCGGCTGCCATGGATGCATGTTACAAGCACGGAAACAAGCAGCGCTGGCGCGGTTGCCAGGGCAAGGCGCTGATCGACCTGATCGCGGAGCTCTACGGCCAGGGCAACGCCCGCGCTTCGCTGCTCGGCATGGCTGGTGGCTGGCTCGATCTTGCCGCTGCAGCCGCGCAGGGCGCCCAGGCGCCGCGTCCCCATCTGCTGGCCGCCTACCTGGACGACCAGGGCAGCCGGCACACGGTTCACCCCACCGCAACGCACGGCATTGATGGCGAACATGCCCGTTTCGTGCTCGCCGCCCTCCAGCACGTCACCGCGAGGGCTCGGCTGCCGCCGCCTGCAAGGCCGCCAGCAGCGTTGGGGGCGCGCTCGACTGTCGGGCGCCCGCAAATGGCCTTCGCATCCAGGCCAAAACCGGAACACCGCTCATGCCGGCGGACCGGCTTGAATATCGCCCTGATCAACTCACCGCCTGGCGCCAGCGCTGTGGGGCAAAGGGCGAATGTGGCCTTCGCCCCCTGAAGTGGTTCGCCGCCCTTGTCACGCCCCCCGGCGCGTCGCGCCCCAGCACCCTGGTCATCGTGCGTGCCGAGCGTAACTGGTATCTCGACGGCCACATCGATGACGCCGGCGACAGCAGCGCCGATGGCAACGTCGCAGCGGAGATCGGCCTCGCCCTGATCAATGTGCTCCACACCCCCGGCAAGGAGATGCAGCCATGAACCCCGGCAAGCTCACCGCCTGCAGCAATACCCGCAATTGGCGGGCCCTCCATGAAGAGATCCAGCGCCTCTACGCCGCTGCACGCCACCGCTACCCCCGCGCCGACCACTGGCGGCTCAGCCTGATGGTCGACCCCCGCCTGCTGCCGGTCGGCCAGGCCAAGGCACCTTCAGGCCTGATGGCGCTCCATGCCGCGCTCAGCGAAGCGGGCCTGTTCCATGCCGTTGATGCCCGGCTCGACGACAGCCGGGGCGGCCCGCCCTGCCATCGGATCACCTTTCATTTCCTGCCCTACAAAAATCGAACAATTTTTTCAAAACCCTCCGGCGCCCACTACACGCCGGGCGTCTATTTCAACACGCAGCCAGATTGCGCCAACCCGGAAAGGCCTCCGCCTTACTTCAAGGTGCAAACCGGCTCCCGACCAAACCCGTGTGCCCAGGAGATTGAAATGCCCGACTTCACCATCCGCCCCGCAACGTTTGCCAACACGCTGACCAAGGAGAACGCCGCCATGCCCAACGATCAGAAGCAGGAAATCGTGAAACGCAGCCTTTTGAGCAAGCTCGAAGAACTCATCTTCGGCAAGCCCCACGATCCCTGGCTCGAAATTCGCACTGACGACATCCCGCCGGAAGAGGGCAGGGGAGACGTGGCGCCGCCCCTGCAGGCCTTCAACAATGCCCTCACCGACGCCACCGCCAGCTTCATCCGCGACTACGTCGCCCCCCTGCACGCCGAAGATCGCAAGACCGGCTTCCTGCTGCGCTCCATCGAGGTCGCCATTCCCGATGCAAACCTCCCGGTCCTGCGCGTTATCGCCGAAATGCCCGCCGAAACGCGCAACCGCATCGCCCTGGCGCGCTGCCTCAAGGCCCAGGGCGCAAAAGAGCAGCTCGTCTTCGATCAGTTCTACGGCCTCAACGTCGTTGCCTCCGACACACTGGTCGATGGCTTCCTCCTGCGTCCCCTGATGGCCAGCGAAGGCAGCCGCCTCAACCTCACCTTCCGTTTCAGCGGCGACTACGTCTCCCTCCCCGAAACGATCGCCGATCTCATCCCCGACGAAACGTCCATCCCCGTTGAGAGAAAGCCGCTCGAACTGGTGCGCAACGCGCGCCCCGACACCCAGATCGATGCGCCGTGCACCGCCGATCCCGGCAAGCACACCCCCATCCGCATGCCCCGTCCCGCCGACCCCGGCAAGCACACACCCATCCGCATGCCGCGCAGCGACAGCCACCAGCCCCTGTTCTACATCACCATCATCGAGAAAGCCGGCGAGCAGCGCATCCCGGTCGACCTCAAGATGCTCCCGCTCACCATCGGCTCGGCACCGAAGCACGCCCGGGACATCACCATCCATCCTGACCGCAGCGTGGGGGCGGGTATCGAGAGCTTCACCTCGGGCGAGCACCTCGAAATCATCGAATACAACCCCACCACCCAGCTGCTTTACGTCCACAACAAGGGCCGCAACGGCACCTATGAGGGCGGCATCCGGCTCACGGATCGCTTCACCCTCACACTTGCCGGCAAGAAGCTTCTTTCCCTCGGCGGCCCGGAGGGCGAGGAGGGCGTCGCACAGGTGCGCATCGAGGCTGCCTGAACACGGCATGACAAGCCGCTATCCCTTAAAATCGATAGCGGCGCCCGGCGTGGTGCTGGCGGCCCTCGTGCCTGCAGCACCAAGCCACCCACGTAAAGCACACAGACCATGACCCATTACCCGTTCCCCTCCCCGTGCGCCAGTGGCAGCCAGTTCCTGAAGGGCTGGCAAATCGCCTGGGCGCAGATCGATGGCAGCCGTCACCTCATCAACGAAGACCGGCTCGCCCATCGCGCTGTGCAGTTTCCCGGCGAAGCGAGCCAGGCGCTCTTTGCCGCCCTCGCCGACGGTGTTGGCGGTGGTGCACGGGGCGACGTCGCGGCGCAAGCCCTGGTCGAGTACAGCGTCGCCCTGCATCCGTCCGACTACCTGCGCGCTGCCGCTATCGCCACCCACTTGGCCGGCGCCGATGAGCACGTCCAGGCCGCCCTGCGCGAAGTCACCTTCGCCCCCGGCGCTACCACCCTGGCAGCAGCCTGGCTGGGCAGCGATGGCCGCGGCCACATCCTGCGCGTGGGGGATTCCCGACTTTACCGCCTTACCCCAAAAGCCATCGAGCCCCTCACCTGCGACCAAACCTACGCCTACACCGGCGAGCCCGTGCCCGACGGCTACGCCCCCGACGATCTCGCCAACATGGTAGGCACCGGCCACATGGGCGAACCTGAAATCCAGCCCATCCACCTCGCCCCCGGCAGCCACCTGCTGCTGTGCTCCGATGGCCTGCATCGCGGCCTTGATGATGCGGCACTTCACAACGGCTTCTACGCCGCCCTGAACACCCACAAGGGCCAACTCGAACCCACCGCCCGTGCGCTCTGCCAAGCCGCCCGCGCCGCCGGCAGCGAAGATGACATCAGCCTCATCCTCATCGGCCGCTCGTCGCCGCCCCAAGCCACCGGCTGGCGGCGCTGGTGGCCGTTCCGAACCAGGTAGTCGTCCGCCCGTTCATACATCCCCGCTTATCGCTGAAACCCAGACGCCATGAAAGATCACGCCGAAGACCAGGCCTCCCCGTTCAGCTCCCGCTGGGAAAAAACCTGTGCGCTGTTCGACCCCACCATCTCCATTCGCGAGCACGCCATCGTGTCACCGGACGGGGCCAAGCGTGTGTGGTTCAGCCGCGACTGGAGAAACTACGACAACGGTGCGGCCGTATGGACCAAGAAATACGACAAGCTCGGCTACGATCTGCGTAGCTTCAATACCGCCGAGCGCGATATCTTGCAGTCGCTCAAGCTCCTGCCGAACTGCTACCAGTTGGTCGAGAACTACGACAAGACCAGCAAGCTTGCCCCGCTCGACCCAAAAGCCCAAAGGTCGGGGAGCTACATCGCCATGACCGACATGGGCCCCACGGCCTACGACTGGCTTGAGTGGCCCGTGCGCGTCGGTGTCGAACGCCGGCGTCTCGACAACCTCTTCGCGCTTCCGGGCAACTTCATTCGTCTTGCGCTCGCCGGGCTGCGATCGCTCAGCGATATCCACGACAAGAACTTCGTGCACCTGGACTATCGCCTGCCCAATGTGTGCCTTGCCCCGCGAGGCAGGTCGATCCCTTGCAAGGATCGCGAGGGTGACTACCTCAAGATCCAGCTCGACTGGCACACCCTCAAGGCCATCGATTTCGGATTTTCCATCGCCCGTGGCAAAACCCCCTATACCCTGCTGCCGCCCCTGGAGGATGCGACCTCCGCAGCGAGGGCGCTCATCAAGCAGGTGGAAGAGATCGGGCGCGACAGGTTCAATAGCCTGATGCCCACCGAACGCAATGCGCTCAAGGCCCGTGATTTCTCCGACGTACAGCACAATCACACCTTCTGGACGAGCCATTGCCCCGGCACCCTCGACCGCCTGCGTGCCATCGACTGGCGCGAAGACTGCTATCAGTTTGGCAAACAGCTACAGATGGTTCGTGAGAACGCCAGGCTGCTCGAATTCGCCGACCAATACCGCAATCTCCCAAATGTGGGTGGGGTCATATCCGCCATCGAGGAACTGCCGGAAAAACTGATTGCCCTCGGCCAACGTGTCGTCGCCTACCCGGCGCTCGGCTCGCCCGAAGCGGCGGAGCTTGAGCAGCAACGCAAAGACACCTACCGCCTGCGCATCCGCGAGCTCGAAATCGCCATCCGGGACATGCCCCCCGACTGGTCCACCGACGAGGTGCTGATCTTCCGCAGCGACATCGAACCCCACGCCAGAGCTGAGCCCAGGCACACCGCCGTCCGCCCGTCCGAGCCCTGGCTAGGCAAGTTGCCGTGGAAGAAAGTCGCCATCGCCGTGGCAGGCAGTGCAGCCCTTTTTGCCGTCCTGCCCAGCCTGCAAGCGTGGACCAAGTCCATGAGCACCCCCCCGCTTGTCGCCGAGGCCGATCCGCCCGCCCAGCCTCCGGCCGAACCTTCGAGGCCCGCCGCACGCCCCCCCGCCCAGCCGCAACCCACCCAGGAAGAACTCGCCGCCCGCCGCGCTGCCGAAGAAGCCGCCAATGCCGCCCAGATCAAAGCCGCCGCCCTTGCCGCCTGGCGCAAGGAAGCTGCCGAGATCGAGCAGACCCCGTGGTGGCGCAACAACACCGGCAAGCCCACGGCGGCCCAGCTCGCCTGGGTGCGCGAAACCCAGCGCCTCGCCAGCGAATACGCCGAACTCGCTCCCCTCATCGACCTCGCCGGTCTGCACTGCTCCGGCCGCGCCGCGCCGCTGATCGCCCGCAGCAGCGCCGAATGCGGCCGCCGTCTGAGCGCCGTTCTCCAGCACGCCGACTTTGACCCCGACAAGCAACAAGACTTGCTCAAACGGATCGTCGTCATCCTCGAGGCCCGGGTTTACAACCACCAGCCCGCCCAGGCCGACACCGCTTTCGCCACAGCCATCCTGTCCGGCCTGACGGCCCTCGGCGGCCAAGTTGCCCCGTTCGCTTTCCACGCCAGCTACATCCAGGGCTGCGTGCAGCAACCCATGCAACTCGCCGCCGCCGGCAAGCAACTCGAAACCTTGCTCGAACGCTGGCCCAAAAGCGGCACGGCCCGCGAAGCCCGCCGCCTGGAATGGCCCGAACGCCTCCAGCGGGGTGACAATCTGTGCGTGAATCCTTGACCCTGGCCTCGCTCTACCCACCACCATGACAAACCGTCTTCGCCCCTCCCGCCTTTCAAGCGCCCTGGTCTCTATTCTGTTCAGCCTGCCCGTCTGCGCCGCCGGGCTTGGCGGTGGCTTGGAGGACTACACCCCACCTCAGCCCCCCGCCAAACCCAAACCCCAGGTGGTCGAAAAGATCGTCGAGAAGCCGGTCAAAGACCCTGCCACCGAAAGGCGCGCCCAGGCCGCCGAAACGGACAGCCGCAACAAGGACGCGGAAATCGCCCGCCTGAAAGCCGAGCTGGACAAAGCCCGCAAGCAGCCCCCCAAAGTGTTCGAGCGGGTGGTGGAAAAGGTGGTCGAAAAGCCCGTCCCCGTCCCCGCCGGTGATCCGGCCGCCGCCTGCAGGAAGAACGGCGCTTGGCAAGCCGCCTGCGGCTTTGCCACCTACCCCGCCGGACCGGTGTTCCGGGTAGTGGGTGGCAATCTGAGCTTCGCAATGGGCTCACCCGCAACGGAGAAGGGTAGGGAAATCGACGAGGGCCCCCAGCGCCAGGTGCGCTTCCGGCACCGCTTTGCGCTGGCCGAAACCGAAGTCACGGTGGCCCAATACCTCACTTGCGTGGACGAGGGCGGCTGCAAGGAGCCTGAATGGCGTGAGGCAGGCGCCCCCACTTCTTACCGGGAACGCAACGCCCATTTGCCCGACAGCCCGATCACTGGCGTCAGCTGGACCAACGCTAAGGAGTATGTGACCTGGCTGAGCCGCAAGAGCGGGCACACCTACACCCTACCCACCGAAGCCCAGTGGGAACATGCCGCCCGTGGTAACCAGCGCGGAAGCTGGTACTTTGGCAATAATGTAAGCCAGTTCAAGGACCACGCTTGGTCTATCGAAAACGCCGGCGGCAAACTGCACCCGGTGGGCAGCACCCGGCTCAATACCCATCCCTGGGGCCTCAAGGACATGGCCGGCAATGCCTGGGAATGGGTGGAAGACTGCAGGCACGACAGCTACAAGAGCGCGCCGGCAAACGGCGACCAGGCCTGGGAAGGCGCAAATGGCGGAGATTGCAGCCAGCGCATACTTCGCGGCGGCTCCTGGGTCAGCCTTACGTGGTACACCCGCGCCGCCGACCGCGTCGGGAGCTCGGCCGACTACCGCGGCGACATCGTCTCGTTCCGTCCCTCCCGGATGCTGCCGTGAGGCAGCTCAGCCCATGGCACCCTTACTCCTTTACCCCGTGGAAGCAAAGAAATGACAGCCAGTAATGAACCTGATGAGGGCGAGGAAGCGGCAGCGGGGTTCGGGGGCGCAGCCCCCGATGGTTTGCAGAACGCCTGCCTTTATGCTGTCCTTGCGTTTTCCCTGTTCAGCCTTCCTATCTGCGCCGCGGGTCTGGGCGGGTTGAATGACGAGTACGTCCCGCCGCCGCCCGTGAAGCCCAGGCCGCAGGTAGTCGAAAGAGTCGTTGAAAAGCCGGTCAAGGATCCTGCTGCCGAAAGGCGCGCCCAGGCCGCCGAGGCGGAAATCGCCCGCCTGAAGGCCGAGCTGGACAAAGCCAACAGGCTCACCGACCCGGCGTCCGCCTGCCTGAAGAACGGCGCCTGGCAAGCCGCTTGCGGCTTTGCCGCCTATGCGGGTGGGCCTGTGTTCCGGGTGGTGGGCGGAGATTTGCGATTCATGATGGGTACCGCAAAGGGCGCGGACAGCATGGCTGATGATTACGAAGGCCCGCAGCGCCAGGTCAGTTTCCGGCGCCGCTTTGCCCTGGCGGAAACCGAAGTCACGGTGGCGCAGTACCTGGTCTGTGTAAAGGACGGCGGCTGCAAGGAACCCGAATGGCGTGAAGCGGGCAGTGAAGAGCACTATCAGACTGGAGGGAACGCCTATTACCGGGACATCAATGTCGATCAACCGGACTCCCCGATCACGGGGGTCAGCCTGCACGACGCACGGGCCTACGTGGCGTGGCTGAGCCGCAAGACGAGGCAGGTCTATACCTTGCCAACTGAAGCTCAGTGGGAATACGCCGCTCGCGGCGGCCGTACGGGGCGCTGGTATTTCGGCGACGACGAAAGTCAGTTGAGGGACCATGCATGGTACGACGCCAACTCGGGTGACAAACTGCACCCGGTGGGCAGCACGCGGCTCAACACCCACCCCTGGGGCTTGAAGGACATGGCCGGCAATGCTTCTGAGTGGGTGGAAGACTGCCGGCATGACAATTACACCAATTCCCCGGCAAACGGCGACAAGGCCTGGGAGGGCGCCAATGACGGAGATTGCTCCTGGCATGTGGTTCGCGGCGGTTCGTGGCGCGAGGGTGCATGGGGTAGCCGTGCCGCCAGCCGCCTCTGGGTCTCGACTGACAGGCGCGATTGGCTTCCATTCAGCGAAAGAGGCAATAGTGTTTCGTTCCGTCCCATCCGAATGCTGCCGTGAGGCAGCTCATCCCTCTATCCGTGGGAACAACCGTCGTGCAATACATCGTTTGCTGCGGGTAGCGCGCCCACGCATCTGAGCGCGACGCCGCCCATTAACCTTGCCCCACCTGCCACCATGCCGAACCTCCTTTACCCTACCCGCCTTGCCAGCGCTCTGGCTGCTGCCCTGTTCAGTCTTCCGGTTTGCGCTGCGGGTCTGGGCGGGTTGAATGACGAGTACACCCCGCCGCCGGCACCCGTGAAACCCAAACCGCAGGTGGTCGAAAAGATCGTCGAAAAGCGGGTCAGAGACCATGCCACTGAAAAGCGCGCCCAGATCGCCGAGGCAGAAAGCAAGAGGAAGGACGTGGAGATCGCCCGGCTGAGGGCGCTGGAGGATAAGAACGCGCAGTTGCAGGCTGAACTGGACAAAGCTCGCAAGCAGTCGCCCAAGGTGGTGGAGCGGGTGGTAAAGAAGCCCGTGGTGGTGCCGCTGCAGCCCAGTACACCCGTCCTCGCCAGCGATCCGGCGTCCGCCTGTTGGAAGAACGGCGCCTGGGAAGCCGCCTGCGGTTTTGCCGCCTACGCCGGCGGGCCGCTGTTCCGGGTGGTGGGCGGCAACCTGAACTTCACCATGGGCTCGCCCTCCACTGAGAACGGCAGGTATTACTGGGAAGCCCCCCGGCATCAGGTGAGCTTCCAACGCCGCTTTGCACTAGCCGAAACCGAGCTTACGGTGGCCCAGTACTTGGCCTGTGTGGATGACGGCGGCTGCAAGGAGCCCGAGTGGCGGGAAGCGGGCAGCCAGCACCACTACCAGACCGGCAGCGGTAATCTTTACACCAGTCGCAACGCCCACCAGCCGGACAGCCCGATCACCGGGGTGAGCTGGGACAACGCCAAGGCCTACGTTGCCTGGCTGAGCCGCAAGACGGGGCAGACCTACACCCTTCCCACTGAAGCCCAGTGGGAATACGCCGCCCGCGGCGGCCAGAGTGGCCGCTGGTACTTTGGCGACGACGAAAGCCAGCTCAAGGACCACGCCTGGTACGACGCCAATTCCGGCGCCAAGCTGCACCCGGTGGGCAGCACCCGCCTCAGCACCCACCCCTGGGGGCTGAGAGACATGGCCGGCAACGCCAGGGAGTGGGTGGAAGACTGCTGGCACGACAGCTACACCAATGCCCCGGCAAGCGGCGACACGGCCTGGGCAGGCGCCAATGGTGGAAGCTGCGGCCTGCGTGTGCTCCGCGGCGGTTCCTGGGAAGGCTTTGCGAGGTTCACCCGCGCCGCCGACCGCTACAGCGTCTACTCGGCCGTCGACCGCAACTACCTGGTCTCGTTTCGTCCCGCCCGGATGCTGCCGTGAGGCAGCTCAGCCCCTGGCCCCCTTGCCCCTTTATCCCGTGGAGACGACACGATGACCGAATGGAATGAACCTGATCAGGGCGATGCAGCTTCCGAAGCGGGGTTGGGGGGGCGCGGCCCCCGACGGCTTGCAAAACGCCCGGCTTACCCCAACTTGGTCGACCGCAAACCGGAATACAAATCGTGACACCTGTTACGGGTAGCGCGCCCCGCGTATACCCGTGACTTCGTCATTTACCCTTGCCCTACCTGCCTCCATGCCGAACCTTTCCTGCCCCACCCGCCTTGCCAGCGCTCTGGCTGCTGCCCTGTTCAGTCTTCCGGTTTGCGCTGCGGGCCTGGGGGGGTTGAATGACGACTACACCCCGCCGCCGGCACCGGTGAAATCCAAGCCCCAAGTGGCGGAGAAAGTGGTCGAAAAGATCGTCGAAAAGCCGGTCAAAGATCCCGCCACCGAAAAGCGCGCCCAGACCGCCGAAGCGGAGCGCAGACGGCTCGAGGCAGAAAGCAAGAGGAAGGACGCTGAGATCGCCCGGCTGAGGGCGCTGGAGGATAAGAACGCACAATTGCAGTCCGAACTGGATAAGGCCCGCAAGCAGCCGCCCAAGGTTGTCGAGCGGGTGGTGGAGAAGGTGGTCGAAAAGCCGGTGGTGGTGTCCTCGCAACCCAGCGCGCCCGTCCCTGCCAACGACCCGGCATCCGCCTGCTGGAAGAACGGTGCCTGGGAAGCCGCCTGCGGTTTTGCCGCCTACTCCGGTGGGCCGGTGTTTCGCGTGGTGGGCGGAAACCTGAGCTTCAGCATGGGTTCGCCTGCGACAGAGAAGGATAGGGATGACGACGAAGGCCCTCTGCACCCGGTCAGTTTCCAGCGTCGCTTTGCGCTGGCGGAAACCGAAGTCACGGTGGTCCAGTACTTGGCCTGTGTGGATGACGGCGGCTGTAAGGAGCCTCACTGGCGCGAGGTAGGCAGCCAATACCACTACCAGACCGGCAGCGATAATTTCTACACCAGTCGCAACGCCCATCAGCCGACCAGCCCGATCACCGGGGTGAGCTGGGCGAACGCCAAGGACTACGTGGCGTGGCTGAGCCGCAAGAGCGGGCAGAGCTTCACCCTTCCAACGGAAGCCCAGTGGGAATATGCCGCCCGCGGCGGTCAGAGCGGGCGCTGGTACTTTGGCGACGACGAAAGCCAGTTGAAGGACCACGCCTGGTACGGTGCTAACGCGGGCAGCAAGCTGCACCCGGTGGGCAGCACCCGCCTCAACACCCACCCCTGGGGCCTCAAGGACATGGCGGGCAATGCCCGGGAATGGGTGGAAGACTGCTCGCACAGCAATTACGCCAATGCCCCGGCAAACGGCGACAAGGCCTGGGAAGGCGCCAATGGCGGAGATTGCGGTACGCGCGTGCTCCGCGGTGGTTCCTGGGACAGCGTTACGTGGTTCACCCGCGCCGCCAACCGCGACAGGGGCACGTCCGGCATCCGCGGCAGCTACCTCTCGTTCCGTCCCTCCCGGATGCTGCCGTGAGGCAGCTCAGCCCATGGCCCCCTTACCCCTTTACCCCGTGGGAGCGACAAGATGACCGAATGGGATGAAGGTGATCAGGGCGACGGAGCGCCCGAAGCGGGGTTGGGGGGCGCAGCCCCCGACGGTTTGCAGAGCGCCCGCCCCGCCCAGCGCCCCAACCTGGCACTGGGCAAGGCCACCCTCTTTGCCACCTGGCTGATCCCGGTGCTGGAGGGCTTTCCGCGCAGCCAGCGCTTTTTGCTGGGCGACCGGCTGCAGGGCAACACCCTGGACATCATCGAGGGGCTGGTCGAAGCCGGCTACCAGAAACAGCCGCAAGACACGCTGCGCCGGGTGAATGTGCTGCTTGAAAAACAGCGTGTGCTGTTTCGCCTGGCCTACAACCTGCGCCTCCTGGATGGGCGCCGCTACGAACTGGCCGCCCGCAAGCTTGATGAAATCGGCGAAAAGGTGGCCTGTATCATCGACGGCTCCAACGAGCAGGTGCGCTGCGACGGGCTTTTTACCGGCGATGATCTGCTTATCCCGCTTGAGCGCAGCCGCGGCCTGCCGCTGGGCAACCTGACCAGGCAGATGTTGGGCAATTTCTTCCTCGACCGTTTTGACCACTTTGTAAAGGCTCGCCCATGGCCGCTTTGCCCACAGCCATGGGCTGCGTGACAAGCGGTTTCCACAGGGTTGGTTTGCGGAAAAGTGTCGTCCCACCCCTATGCTGCCAGCCAGCATCCAGGCCCGGCAGGCAATGGCAGCAAACGCCCGGTGTCTCTGGCCGCAAGGCGACACCGGGCGTCCCACCGCTACTTTCTTCGCGGCCTTGCTCTATGATGAAGCCGGATTGTGTTTTGGGAGACGAAGACATGAAGCCCTCTGAAGCCTTGGCGTCGAACCGTGCCGCGATCCGGCTTGTGGTCGAGTCTCACCGTGCCCGCAATGCTCGGGTCTTCGGCTCGGTGCTGCACGGCCAGGACACTGACAGCAGTGACCTGGATATCCTGATCGACCCGACCCCGGAGACGACGCTGATGGACGTGGCCGCCATTCAGGTCGAACTGCAACGCCTGCTCGGCGTGCCGGTCGATGTGCTGACGCCCGGGGCGCTGCCCGACACCTTCCGCAGTGTGGTGGTGGCTGAGGCGGTGCCGGTATGAGCAAGGCGATGCCCGTGCCGGACTACCTCGGGCACATCCTCGAAGCGATCGAGCGCATCGACCGTTACACGGAAGACATGGATGAAGTGGCCTTCCTGAACAGCGAGCTGGTTCAAGACGCCGTAATCCGCAACATCGAGATCATCGGCGAGGCATCGAACAACATCCTGCGCATTGCCCCTGAATTCGCCGCACAGCACGACGACATTCCATGGCAGGTCATGTACACGATGCGCAACCGCGTCTCGCATGGCTACGCCAAGGTGGACCTTGAAATCGTCTGGAAGACGATTCAGGGCGATCTGCCGCGGCTCTATCAGCAGGTACGTGCCATTTCGGTTCGATGAGACCCCAGCCAGATCGGTTTTGAGCCCCCGGCAGGGACGGTTACGTGCGCTTTGCACGCACGGCTCGCGTGCGCAGGCAAGTTGCTCCTGGGCCTCCGGGCTGAAGACAACGCGAAGGCTCATCGCGCCTTGTTCAGCTTGGCGCCGGGCCGCGGGGCTTCGCTGGTCACGCTTTTTTTGCGATCCCGGATTTTTCCTCCGGTTTGCCGAGGGCTCCAGACGTCTCTTCACTCAAGCCGGTCATTTTCCGGTATCGAGGAGAAACGTCATGAACACCCACAACACCGACCCCTGTCTGCTGGTCAATGCCACGCGTATCGCTTTGCTCGCCCATGGGCATGCCCTCCGCAAGGATGGCCAGCCGTTTCTGTGCCACCCGGTGGCGGTCTGGCGTGAACTGGTAAGGGCAGGGATAGGCGACCCCCATTTGCATGCGCTGGCGTTGGTGCATGACGTGCTGGAGGAGTCCGCCGGTGAAGCTGCCGTGTTCCGCGGCCGGATTCGTGACGGGCTGGGCGCGCCGCTGCTGGCCGACCTGGAATGGCTGACCGATGATCCGGCACTGTCCAGTGCGGAGCGCAAGGCGCTCCAGCTGCAAAAGTTTCGGGCGGCGCCGTGGGCCGCGAAGGTGGTAAAGCTGGCCGACCGGGTTGCCAACCTGGCCTCTGCCCCGCCGCAATGGGGCACTCAGCGCTGCCTGGCCTACGCCGCCCATTCACAGCAGCTACTGGCCTTGCTGCGCGGCACCCATGGTGGGCTGGAGGCACGCCTGAGCGAGCGGCTGCAGAGTGCGCCGTGGTGTCTGGGTAAGTCGGTTTAGGGGCGGAGGGGCAGGTTCAATCTTGAATCGGTAAGGCTGTGTCGGCTGCCCCCAACTGCATAGGTTGGGGGCGAACTCATTGGGCCTTGGTGGATTGATCGACATGCCGTTGAACGAAGTCCGCGGGCGAATGAATTCGACCCCACGAGTTTTCCTTCGCTCAGCCCTTACTGCTCGCCACCCCGTTTGCCCACGTGTTCCCGGGCGAGACGCTGCTGGACGTCGTTGGGCGCCGGTTCGTAGTGGCTGAAGGCGATGCTGCAACTGCCGTCGCCACCGCTGATGGACTTGAGGCGGGATTCGAAGCCTTCCATCTCGGCCATGGGCACCTGGCTGGTGATCTCCGTCCAGCCGGGCTGCGGGCTGTCGGTGCCGGTGACGCGACCGCGGCGGCCGGCGAGTTCGGCGCTGATGCCACCGAAGTGCTCGTCGGCAACCCGCACGGTCAGGGTGATCAGCGGCTCCAGCACTACCGGCCGGGCGCCCTGGACGGCTTCCTGCAGGGCGTGGCGGGAGGCGGTGACGAAGGAGATTTCGTTGGAGTCCACCGCGTGGTGCTTGCCATCGAACACCGTCACCTTCAGATCCTGTAGCGGGAAGCCGGCCATCACGCCTTCGGCGATGGCCTGGCGCACACCCTTTTCCACTGCGGGCATGAAGTTGTAGGGGATGGTACCGCCCTTCACCTCGTCGGCCAGCTCCAGCCCGGCGCCCCGTTCCAGGGCTTCGACGCGCAGGGCCACTTCGCCGAACTGGCCGGCGCCGCCGCTCTGCTTCTTGTGGCGGTAGCGGGCTTCGGCGCTGCCGGCGATGGTCTCCCGGTAGGGGATGGCCGGCGGCTTGGTGCCGAGGGTGAGGTTCCAGCGGGTCTTGAGGGTGTCGAGTACCGACTTGAGATGCACCTCGCCGAGGCCGCGGATCACGGTCTCCTTGGCCTGGAGGTTGTGCTCGACGGACAGGCAGGGGTCTTCATCAAGGAGGCGGTGCAGGGCTTCGGAGAGCTTCTGTTCGTCACCGTGTTTCTCTGCCGTCAGGGCCAGGCCGAACACGGCCTGGGGATAGCGCGGCGCCACCAGGTGGAAGTGGTCCTCGTCGTGGGAGTCGTGGAGGACGGCGTCCCGGTGGATGTCGTCCACCCGGGCCACGGCGCAGATGTCGCCGGGAATGCCGATGTCGATCTCGGTCTGGGTCTTGCCCTGGACGCGCAGCAGGTGACTGACCTTGAAAGGCTTGCGGGCGTCGCCGATGAAGAGCTGGGTGTTGGGTGTGACCGTGCCCTGGTGGATGCGGAACAGGCCGAGTTTGCCGCGGAAGGGGTCGTTGCTCACCTGGAAGACGTGGGCGATGACGTGCTTGTCGGCGTCGGTGGTGGCCTCGACGGCTTCGGCGGCCGGGCCTTCACCCTTCAGGAAGCGGGGCGGGTTGCCTTCGGTGGGGTCGGGCAGCAGGCGGCCCATGATGTCCAGGAGCTCGCGGATGCCGGCGCCCGTGCGGGCCGAGGTGAAGCACACGGGGATCAGGTGGCCCTCGCGCAGGGCGATCTCGAAGGGGTCGTGGAGCTGCTCCGGCTGCAGGGACTCGCCCTGTTCCAGATAGAGGGCCATCAGCGCCTCATCCACCTCGACCACCTGGTCGACGATGCGGTCGTGGGCCTCGCGCACACTGGAGAAGGCGGGAACGGCATCGTAGTCGGGCTGGAAGAAGCAGTCGATGACGCTGGCGCCGCCCGCGGTGGGCAGGTTGATGGGCAGGCATTCCTTGCCAAAGCTCTCGACGATGCGCTCCATCAGGGCGCCGAAGTCCACGGCCGGGGCGTCGATGCGATTGACCACGATCATCCGGCATTTGTCGGCAGAAAGCTCCATGACCTTGCGGGTCAGGGTTTCGACGCCGGCGGCAGCGTTGATCACCACCACCGCGGTTTCGACCGCCGGCAGGGTGGCCAGGGCCCGGCCGAGGAAATCGGGCAGGCCCGGGGTGTCGAGGATGTTCACCCAGTGCTCGGCCCATTCCAGGTGGGCGAGGGCGCTGTTGAGGGAGTGCCCGAAGGCCTTCTCCTGGGGGTCGTAGTCGCTGACCGTGTCGCCCTTCTCGACCGAACCGGGTGCGCCGATGGCGCCGGCAGTGGCCAGCAGTTTCTCCAGCAGCGTTGTCTTGCCGCTGCCGGACTGGCCGAGAAGGCTGAGGTTGCGGATGTCGCGGACCGAGGTGGGTGTCATGCTTGCTCCCTTGTCGTTAGAGTTCTGAAGACTGGATGCGCGGATAGGCAAAAGTATCTGCCTCTGCACGTGCCGCGACAACGACTCAGGTCAACAAAGCGCTGTCACCAGGCGAATCCCTGGCGTGGGGTGTCAGGGGCCGGCGGGGGCGACAAGTTGGGCAACAGGTGCTGCAGGGCGTGGTCTTCGGTGCGGTAGGCCGCCTGGGGTGCCAGGTCGTTCCACAGCCCGGTGCGCTCCATTACGTCGATGACCTGCTTCTTGAGGCCGCAGCAGGCCAGGCAGCGCCCGCCGTCGGCCAACTGGCGGTGGACGCGGCGCAGGGTATCGATGCCGCTGGCGTCGATGTCGTTGATGCCGGCGCAGGACAGCAGCAGCACCTTGAGGCGGGGGTGGTCGCGGCCGACGGCAAGCACGGCATCTTCGAAGGTGGCGGCGTTGACGAAGTGGAGCGGGCCGTCGAAGCGCAGGATGGCGAGTTCCGGGTGGGGCGGCGGCAGGTTAAAGCGGGCTGCGTCCCGCCAGGTGCCGTCCGGATGGCGCCCGAGGACGGCCACCCGGGGTTTCATGCTGCGGTAGATCAGCAGCGCCAGGGACAGGATCAGGCCGGCCAGGATGCCGATCTCGATGTGGGGTGCGAAGGCCAGGGTGGCGACAAAGCTGACGGTGCCGGCCAGACCGTCGTCCCGGCTGGTGCGCCAGGCTTCCCGCAGCTGGGCGGGCGAGAGCAGGGTGGCCAGGGTGACCAGAATGACGGCAGCCAGTACCGGCAGCGGAATATGGGCGATCAGCCCGGGCATGCTCAGCAGGGCGGCCAGCACCATCAGGGCGCCGACCACCGAGGCCAGTCCGGTACGGGCACCGCTGCTGAGCAGGAAGGCCGAACGCCCGAAGGAGCCGCTGACCGGGTAGGCCTGGCACACCGAGGCGGTGAGCTTGGCCAGGCCCTGGCCAATGAGTTCCTGATTGCCGTCCCAGCGCTGGCCGGTGCGCGCCGAGGCCACCTTGCAGCTCGACATGGCCTCCAGGAAGCTGACCAGGGCCAGTACGAAGGCCGAGGGCAGCAGGTCCACGGTCTGGCCCCAGTCGGCCCGGGGCAGGGCAAAGGCCAGGGTTTCGGCGGGCAGGGCGCCGACGACCCGCCCGCCCTCCGCTTCGAAGCCTGTCAGCCAGGCCACCACGCTCAGCCCCGCCACCACGATGAGCACCCCCGGCCAGCGTGGCAGCAGGCGCCGCAGGGCCACCAGCAGGCCGATGGCGGCGAGGCCCAGGGCGGCGGAGGGCAGGTGGATGTCGGGAAGTGCCCGGGCCAGGTCGATGACGGCCTCGGCGAAGGGGCGCTGGCCGAAGGTGGGCAGCCCGAGCAGGGTCGGTAGCTGGGCGGCGCAGATCAGCAGGGAGCAGGCATTGATGAAGCCATGGAGCACCGGATGGGACAGCAGGTCCGAGAAATGGGCCAGGCGCAGCATCCCGAAGGCCACCTGGAGGAGGCCGGCCAGCAGGGCCAGTTGTACGGCCAGCACGAGGTAGGTTTCGGAGCCGGGCAGGGCCAGGGGGGCCAGACTGGTGGCCGTCAGCAGGCTGGTCAGGGCCACCGGCCCGGTGTTGAGCTGGGCGGACGACCCGAACAGGGCGCCGACGATGCACGGCAGCAGGGACGCATACAGGCCCACATAGGGCGGCAGGCCGGCCAACTGGGCATAGGCAAGGGCCTGGGGAATGGCCACCAGGGCCACCGTGAAGCCCGCCATCAGATCGGCGCGCAGGGAGGTTCTGTCGAGTTGACTGCGCCAGGCAAGAAAGGGCAGAAATCGGGCGAGGCGAGGCGGCATGGCGCAGGTGGGCGTTCCGGAGCGGGTGTCGGGCGGGAGTTTAGCGCGGCTTGCCGGCCGGTGTCCCTTGACCGGGGCGGCGGGCATGGGGCTGCATGGTCACGGGCCGCGGCCCCCGTGCCGGATGCGCCCCACCCGCCTTACGTACACGTAAATCCTGATTGACCGGGGCAGCGCTTCCGGGAGATGCTGGCAAGCCGTAAAAAGCCCGTCAGCGGGTGGATGATTCGATGAACGCCGTCGCGCCCCCCGAACCGGTCACGCCGATCTCTTACTGGCCCATGGTCCTCACGGCATCCGCCGTGCTGATGATCACCATGGGCATCCGGCAGTCCCTCGGCCTGTATGTCTCTCCCCTCAATACGGCCACCGGGCTGGGGTTGGCCAGCATCAGTTTTGCGCTTGCCGTGGGGCAGTTCATGTGGGGAGCCTCCCAGCCGATCTTCGGCGCCGTGGCCGACCGCTACGGCCCGGGAGGATCCCTCTTCACCGGGGCGGCCCTGCTGGTTCTCGGGCTGGTCCTGACGCCTTTCGTCAGCAGCGAGTTCGGCCTTACCGTGACCCTCGGCGTGATGGTGGCCGCCGGTGCCGGGGCCGGCAGTTTTTCGATCCTGATCGGCGCCCTGGCCCAGCGTCTGCCGCCCGAAAGGCGGGCCTTTGCATCCGGCTTCATCAATGCCGGCGGGTCCTTTGGGCAGTTCCTGTTTGCGCCCCTCTCCCAGTTCCTGATCGCCGGCTTCGGCTGGGCCACCGCCCTGTTCGGCCTGGCGGCCTGTGCCCTGGCGACGATTCCGCTGTCGTGGCCCCTGCGCCACAAGGTTGAGCACCCCCCTTCCGCTGCCGCCGATCTCGGGCTGCGGCAGCAGTTGCGCGTGGCCCTGCGTGACCGTAGCTACTGGTGTCTGCACGCCGGCTTCTTTACCTGCGGCTTCCACATCGCCTTCCTCGTCACCCACCTGCCCGGGGCGGTGGATCTGTGTGGTCTGCCGGCCAGCGTGTCGGCGGTGTCCCTGGCCCTGATCGGTCTGGCCAACATCGTCGGCAGCCTGGGGGCCGGTGCGCTTGGCCAGCACTACCGCATGAAGTGGATCCTGGCCGTGATGTACGGCTCCCGCGCCGTGCTGGTGGCCCTCTATCTGATCGCGCCGAAGACGGACATCACCTTCTACGCCTTCTCCATCGGTCTTGGGCTGACCTGGCTGGCCACCGTGCCCCCCACGGCCGGCCTGGTGGGCAAGCTCTTCGGCCTGCGTTACCTGGCCACCCTGTTCGGCCTGACCCTGCTGTCCCACCAGATCGGCGGCTTCTTCGGTGCGTGGCTGGGGGGGCTGGCCATGGTGAATTTCGGCAACTATGACTGGATGTGGTATGCCGATATCGTGTTGGCTTCGCTGGCGGTGCTGGTGAATGTGCCTATCCGCGAGGCGCATCCGCGGCGGGTCGCCGCCGTTTGAGCCCCGGGGCAGGCTCAGCCCTTGTCCCGGAAGGGCAGGCGTTCCGACAATTCGTCCAGATAGGCGTCCATGCCGCCCCGTTCCTGGGCCAGGAAGCGGGCCACGGCGTCGCGAAAGCGCGGGTCGGCGATCCAGTGGGCGGAGACGGTGCGCACCGGTTCGAGGCCGCGGGACAGCTTGTGCTCGCCCTGGGCGCCGCCTTCGAAGTGTTGCAGGCCTGCACGGATGGCGTAGTCGATGGCCTGGTAGTAGCAGGCTTCGAAATGTAGACACGGGATGAATTCGATGGCGCCCCAGTAGCGGCCGTACAGGGTTGCTTCGTCGCGCAGGAAGAAGCTGGCGGCGACGGGGGAACCGGCCCGCTCGGCGATCATCAGCACACAGGCGTCCGGCGAGCGGCGTCCGAAATCCTCGAAGAAGGCGCGGCTCAGATAGGGCGTGGAGCGGTGCTCGGCGTAGGTCAGGCTGTAGCAGGCGTGGAAGAAGGCCCATTCCTCCGGGCCGATTTCAGCGCCCCTGAGGATGCGGAAGACCACTCCGGCCTCGGCCACCTTACGGCGCTCCTGGCGGATCTTCTTGCGCTTCGGCTGGGCCAGATGGGCGAGGAAGTCATCAAAATCCCGATAGCCGCTGTTGTGCCAGTGAAACTGCACGCCGTGGCGAATCTCCATGCCGGCCGCCTGCATCCAGCCGGCTTCGTCCGCATCGGGAAAGAGGATGTGCAGGGACGAGGTGCCGCTGCGCTCCACTTCCTCGCGCACCGCGTGGATCAGCAGGCGCCGGCTGGCCTCGTCGCGCCCGGGAACGCGCTGCCCCGGGACCGGGGTGAAGGGCACGGCCGCCAGCCACTTGGGGTAGTAGTCCAGCCCATGGCGCCAATAGGCGTCGGCCCAGGCCCAGTCGAAGACGTATTCGCCGTAGGAGTGGGTCTTGAGATAGAGGGGCATGGCGGCCAGCAGGGTGTCGCCCTCCCAGAGGGCGGCGTGGCGGGGCGTCCAGCCCGTGCGCGGGGAAACGCAACCGGAGGTTTCCAGGGCCGACAGGTAGGCATGGGACAGGCTGGGCTGATCGCCAGCCAACGCATCCCAGGCCGGGGCGGGGATCTCGTCGATGGCGGAATGGAGATGGAGACGGGGCATGTGCGCTTCGGGCCGGATTTGATGACAGGATACAAGCAAGCCAAGCCCTCCGCGCAGGCGTCGTGCACGCGGCTTGCACTGCCTTCGCGGTATAGTGTTGCCCCATGAAAACCCCTCTTACCGTCGCTGTCGCCCAGCTCAATTGTGTCGTGGGCGACATTTCCGGCAATGCGCGCCGGATCCTGGATGCGGTGGCCCGGGCGAAGGCTGCGGGCGCCGATGTGGTGTTGACCCCCGAGCTGGCCCTGTGCGGCTATCCGCCGGAAGATCTGCTGCTGCGCCCCGCCTTCCTGCAGGCCTGTGCTGATGAGCTTGCCGCGCTGGCGGCCCAGGTGCAGGGCATCACGGCGCTGGTGGGCTATCCCGCCGAGCAGGACGGCCTGCGCTTCAATGCGGCGGCGGTGATCCGCGATGGCCGCATCGTCGATACCTATTTCAAGCACCGCCTGCCCAACTACGAGGTCTTCGACGAGGAGCGCTACTTCGAGCCCGGCCATGAGGCCTGCGTGTTCGAACTCAAGGGCGTGCGCATCGGCGTGAACATCTGCGCCGACGTATGGGAGTCCGGTGCCGCCGAGGTGGCCCGGGATGCCGGCGCCGAGCTCTTGCTGGTGCTCAACGCCTCGCCCTTCCACATGAACAAGCAGCAGCGCCGTTACGAGGTCATGCGCGAGCGCATCGCCGATACCGGGCTGCCGGTGGCCTACTGCAACCTGGTGGGCGGGCAGGATGAGCTGGTTTTCGATGGGGGCTCCTTCGCCCTCGACCAGGATGGTCTGCTGGCCTGGCAGGGGGCGTCCTTTGTGGATGAACTGACCCTGTTGCAGTTCTCCGATGGCGTGTGGCGTGACCAGGGCGTGCCCGATATGCGCCCCGTGGAGGCCGACGTATACGACGCGCTGGTGCTGGGGGTACGCGACTACCTGGGCAAGAACGGATTTCCGGGCGCCCTGATCGGGTTGTCGGGGGGCGTCGATTCGGCCCTGACCCTGGCTATCGCCGTCGATGCCCTGGGGGCAGACAAGGTGCGGGCGGTGATGATGCCTTCACCCTACACGGCCCGGATGAGCCTGGACGACTCCCGTGAGATGGTGCGCTGGCTGGGCGTGCGCTATGACGAGATCTCCATTGAGCCGGCCATGAAGACCTTCGCCGACATGCTGGCGCCCCAGTTCGCCGGTCTGCCGGAGGACACCACCGAAGAAAACCTCCAGTCGCGCATCCGCGGCATGCTGCTGATGGCCCTGTCCAACAAGACCGGCGCCATCGTGCTGACCACCGGCAACAAGAGCGAGATGGCGACCGGCTACGCCACCCTGTATGGCGACATGGCTGGCGGGTTTGCGGTCATCAAGGACATCTACAAGACCTTCGTCTATCGCCTGTGTGCCTGGCGCAATGCCCAGCCGGGCGGGCCGGTGATCCCCGAGAATATCCTGACCCGCCCGCCGTCGGCGGAGCTGAAGCCCGACCAGTGCGACCAGGACTCCCTGCCGCCCTACGAGGTGCTGGATGCGATCATTGCTGCGTACATGGAGGAAGACCTGTCGCCGCCGGAGATCATCGCCCGGGGCTACCCGGAGGCCGATGTGCGCCGCACCGTGGGCATGCTCCGGCGCAATGAGTACAAGCGCCGTCAGGCACCACCGGGTGTTCGCGTGACCCAGCGTGGTTTTGGCAAGGACTGGCGCTACCCCATCACTTCCCGCTACCGGGACGCCTGAAAGCGGGTGCCACGAGCCAATCCGCATGCCTTTCCGGCTAGAATGCGGGACTGTTCCAAAGGAGACTATCCATGAAGAAAATCGAAGCGGTGATCAAGCCCTTCAAGCTCGACGAGGTGCGTGAGGCCCTGTCGGAAGTCGGCATCACCGGACTGACCGTGACCGAAGTGAAGGGTTTTGGCCGTCAGAAGGGGCACACCGAGCTGTATCGCGGCGCCGAGTACGTGGTCGACTTCCTCCCCAAGATCAAGATCGAAGTGGTAGTCGCCGGTGATGTGGTCGATCAGGCGGTCGAAGCCATCATCAAGTCGGCCCGCACCGGCAAGATCGGCGACGGCAAGATCTTCGTGATGCCTGTCGAGCAAGTGGTCCGCATCCGCACTGGCGAGACCAACGAATCGGCCATCTGAGCCCTTTCGATTCTTCGCCCTAAAGCCCGGTGATGCCGGGCTTGTTTTTTTGCGCGCCGGATCGCGAGCGGCAAAGCGGGCGCTTTTTGTTGTTGTCGCGCGGCTTTGCGTAAAATGCCGGGTTTCACGCATTCCCGGATTCCCGTCATGGCCGCTACCGTCCGTACCCGCTTCGCCCCCAGCCCCACCGGCTACCTGCACATCGGGGGCGCACGCACGGCGCTCTTCTCGTGGGCCTATGCCCGTCGCCACGGCGGCCAGTTCATCCTGCGCATCGAGGATACCGACGTGGCCCGGTCCACGCCCGAGGCGGTGCAGGCCATTCTGGATGGCATGAGCTGGCTCGACCTGAAGTGGGACGAAGGCCCCTTCTACCAGATGCAGCGCATGGAGCGGTACAAGGGGGTGATCCAGGAGATGCTGGCGGCCGGTACCGCCTACCCCTGCTACATGCCGCCGGAAGAACTCGACGCCCTGCGCGAGGCGCAGCGCGCCCGTGGCGAGAAGCCCCGCTACGACGGGCGCTGGCGCCCCGAGGCCGGCAAGGTGCTGCCTGCGCCGCCGGCCGGTGTTGCGCCGGTGATCCGTTTCAGGAACCCCGCCGACGGCGTGGTGGCCTGGGATGATCTGGTCAAGGGCCGCATCGAGATCGCCAATGCCGAGATGGACGACCTCATCATTGCCCGTGCCGACGGTACGCCCACCTACAACTTCTGCGTGGTGGTGGACGATTGGGACATGGGCATCACTCAGGTGATCCGCGGTGACGACCATGTGAACAACACGCCGCGCCAGATCAACATCCTGAAGGCCCTGGGTGCCGTGGTGCCGCAATACGCCCACCTGTCCATGATCCTGGGGGATGACGGCCAGAAGCTGTCCAAGCGCCACGGCGCGGTGAGCGTGACCCAGTATGACGACGATGGCTACCTGCCCGAAGCCGTCATCAACTACCTGGCCCGCCTCGGCTGGAGCCACGGGGACGACGAGATCTTCACCCGGGAGCAACTGGTGGAATGGTTCGACCTGGATCACATCACCCCGTCGGCGGCCCAGTTCAATACCGAGAAGCTCAACTGGCTCAACGCCCATTACATCAAGCAGGCCGACGATGGCCGCCTGGCCGCCGATGTGAGCCGCCGCCTCGCCCGCCGCGGCGTGAGCCCGGAAGCCGGCCCGGCACTGGAGGCGATCATCGCCCTGTACAAGGACCGGTCAAGCACGCTCAATGCCCTGGCCGATGCGGCGGAGCCCTTTTACATCGACCTCCACCCGGCGCCCGAGCTGATGGCCCAGCACCTCACCGAACCGGCCCGGGAGGCCCTGAGCACCCTGCGTGGCAAGCTCGCTGATACGGCCTGGGAAAAGCCGGCGTTGAACGCCGCCATCAAGGAGACCTGCGCCGCCCATGGCCTGAAAATGCCCCAGGTGGCCATTCCCCTGCGGGTTGCCATCCTTGGTCAGCCCCAGACGCCATCCATCGACGCGGTGCTGGAAACCATGGGCCGCGAACGTGTACTGGGGCGGCTTGACCGGGTGCTCTGAGCCTTGTTCAGTGGCAGGGGCTATCGCAGCCCCTGCAGGTCGGTTTCAGCCGTGTTCCCGTGCGTGATTGCGGGAGTGCTTGGGGATCTCAATCAGCAGGTCGCCCTCGCCGATCTTCACGCAGCAGGCCAGGCGGGAGTCGGCCTGAAGGGCCCAGGCCGAGTCGAGTTGGTCTTCTTCCAGGTCGGTGCTGGGCGCAACACTCGCACCACCCTGGCGGATATAGACGTGGCAGGTGGCGCAGGCGGCCACCTTTTCGCAGGCGTGCTCAAGGGGAACGCCGTGGGCCAGCAGGGCATCGCACAGGGATTGGCCCGGTTTCGACTCGAAATTGACGCCGTCAGGGCACAGGTGCGGATGGGGCAGGACGCGGACGGTGCTCATCAAAGGGTCTCCAGGCTGCGGCCGGCAAGGGCGCGTTTGATGCTTGCGTCCATGCGCCGGGCGGCGAAATCGGCGCTGGCAAGGTTGAGCGCGTCGGTGGCCGCGCGGATCTTGCGCGTATCGCCTTCATCGGTCTCCAGCAGTTCGGCCAAAGCATAGATGGCCGTTTGCAGGACTTCCCGTTCGGGGGGGGCGAGGAGGGCTGCACCGTCGGTTGCGAGGGCCGCCTCGGTGGCATCGATGAGGCGTCGGGCCTCCACTTGCGCTTCGCGCAGCATGCGGGTAGCGGCGTCGATCTCGCCGGTACCGTAGGCGTCCAGCAGCATGCGCGCGACTTCCCCGTCACCGAGGCCATAGGAGGGTTTGACCTCCACGTGGGCTTCGACGCCGCTGGTCTGCTCCCGGGCGGTGACCGACAGCAACCCGTCGGCATCGATCTGGAAGGTGACACGGATACGTGCCGCGCCGGCCACCATGGGCGGAATGCCGCGCAGGGTGAAGCGGGCCAGGGAGCGGCATTCGGAGACGATCTCGCGCTCCCCCTGCACGACGTGCACGCTCATGGCGGTCTGGCCGTCCTTGTAGGTGGTGAAGTCCTGGGCGCGGGCGGTGGGGATGGTGCTGTTGCGGGGCACGATCTTTTCCACCAGGCCGCCCATGGTTTCGAGGCCCAGGGACAGGGGGCACACGTCGAGCAGCAGCCAGTCGGCTTCGCTGTCGGACTTGCGGTTGCCGGCCAGCACATCGGCCTGCATGGCGGCGCCCAGGGCGACGACTTGGTCGGGGTCGAGATTGTTCAGGGGGGCTGTGCCGAAGAGCTTTTCGACGGCCGTCTGAACATGAGGCATGCGGGTGGAGCCGCCGACCATCACCACGCCCTTGATGTCTTCCGCGCCGAGGTTGGCGTCGCGCAGGGCCTTGCGTACCGGGCGCAGGCTGCGGGCCACCAGATCGGCGGTGAGTTCGCTGAAGAGCGTGCGGCTGACCGGCACCTGGATCGACAGATTGTTGCTGAAACTGCAGGTGGCGACCACTTGCTCCTGGCCGGAGAGGCTTTCCTTGACGCTGCGGGCAAGGGCCAGCAGGCGCCGCCGGTCTTCCACCGGCATGTCGTCGGGCAGGCTGGCCTGGGCCTTCAGCCAGTCGGCCAGGCACTGATCGAAGTCGTCGCCGCCCAGGGCCGGGTCGCCATTGGTGGCGAGCACTTCAAACACGCCCCGGGTGAGCTTGAGGATGGAGATGTCGAAGGTGCCGCCGCCCAGGTCATAGACGGCGAAGATGCCCTCGGCGGCGTTGTCCAGGCCGTAGGCAATGGCTGCGGCCGTCGGTTCGTTGAGCAGACGCAGGACATTGAGGCCGGCCAGGCGGGCGGCGTCCTTGGTTGCCTGGCGCTGGGCGTCATCAAAGTAGGCCGGCACGGTGATGACCACGCCAGTGAGTTCTCCGCCGAGGCTGGCTTCGGCGCGCTCGCGCAGATTGCGCAGGATGTCTGCAGAGACTTCCACCGGTGTCTTGCGTCCGGCACGGGTTTCGATGCCGACCATGCCGGGGCCGTCGCTGAGCAGGTAGTGGCTGCGCATGGACTCGTCGGCGTCGGCGAGGGCGCGGCCCATCAGGCGCTTGACCGAGGCAATGGTATTGAGGGGGTCGTCGGCCTGGCCGGCGCGGGCCTCGCGGCCGACGACCATCTCCGTTTCGCCGTAGTGGACCACCGAGGGCAGCAGGATGTGCCCGGATTCGTCGGCCAGGGCCTTGGCCATGCCGCTGGCCACGGTGGCAACGAGGGAGTTGGTGGTGCCGAGGTCGATGCCGACGGCCAGGCGGTGCTGGTGGGGGGCTGCAGCCAGCCCCGGCTCGGCGATTTGCAGCAGCGCCATGATGGGTTCTCCCTTTACGTGGTCAGACGGCGAAACTCTCACCGCAGCCGCATTCGGCCTTGGCATTCGGGTTGTTGAACTTGAAGCCCTCGTTGAGCCCTTCACGGACGAAGTCCAGTTCGGTGCCCTCCAGGTAGGGAAGACTGCGCGGGTCCACCAGCAGCTTGACGCCGGCGCATTCAAAGATCAGATCCTCGGGCTGGCTCTCGTCGGCAAATTCCAGGGCGTAGGCCATGCCAGAGCAGCCGCTGGTCTTGACGGCAAGGCGCAGGCCTACGCCCTTGCCGCGCTTGTCGAGGGTTTTCAGGATGTGCCGGGCAGCCTTCTCGGTAACGGTGACGCTCATGATGCCGACCTCACACGGAGAAGGAACTGCCGCAGCCGCAGGTGCTGGTGGCGTTCGGATTGCGGATGACGAAGCGCGAGCCTTCGAGACCATCCTCGTAGTCGATCTCGGCGCCCATCAGGTACTGGGTGCTCATGGAGTCGATCAGCAGGGTGACGCCCGACTGCTCGATGCGCAGGTCGTCGTCGTTGGCGACTTCGTCGAAGGAGAATCCGTACTGGAAGCCGGAGCAGCCACCGCCACTCACATAGACGCGCAGCTTGAGTTCGGTGTTGCCCTCTTCGGCGATGAGCTCGGCAACCTTGCCGGCGGCGGCCTGGGTGAAGACGACGGGGGCGGGCATTTCGGTGACGGCGGTGTTCATGGCGTGACTCCTCAGGGGGCAACAGGGGTGCAGATCGGGGTTTCGGTTTCAGTGCTGCCGTGCTTCGAGCGGTAGTCGGCAACGGCGGCCTTGATGGCATCTTCCGCAAGGATCGAGCAGTGGATCTTGACCGGGGGCAGGGCCAGCTCCTCTGCGATCTCGGTGTTCTTGATCTCCAGGGCCTGGCTCAGGGTTTTGCCCTTCACCCATTCGGTGACGAGCGAACTGGAGGCAATGGCCGAGCCACAGCCATAGGTCTTGAACTTGGCGTCCTCGATGACACCTTCGGCGGAAACCTTGATCTGCAGGCGCATCACGTCGCCGCAGGCGGGGGCGCCGACCATGCCGGTGCCCACGTCCTCGTCGTCCTTGCCAAAGGCGCCGACGTTACGGGGGTTCTCGTAGTGCTCGATGACTTTTTCGCTATAGGCCATGATGGTTCTCCGGGGGGGGGCTCTGTCAGGTTGCGGGAGTCAGTGGGCAGCCCACTGGATGCTTTCGAGATCGATGCCCTCGCGCACCATTTCCCAAAGGGGGCTGAGTTCGCGCAGCTTGGCAACTGCGTCGGTGACCAGGGCGATGGTGGTGTCAACTTCGGCCTCGGTGGTGAAGCGGCCGATGGAGAAACGGATGGAGCTATGGGCCAGTTCGTCGTTGCGGCCCAGGGCTCGCAGCACGTAGGAAGGTTCCAGGCTGGCCGAGGTGCAGGCCGAACCCGAGGACACCGCCAACTGCTTGATGCCCATCAGCAGGGATTCGCCTTCCACATAGTTGAAGCTGACGTTGAGGTTGTGGGGCACGCGGGCGTCCAGATCACCATTCAGGTAGACCTCTTCCATGGTGGACAGGCCCGCCCACAGGCGATCACGCAGCCAGCGGATGCGCTCGTTCTCCACTGCCATGCTGTTTCGGGCGATGGCGTAGGCTTCACCCATGCCGACGATCTGATGGGTGGGCAGGGTGCCCGAGCGCAGGCCACGCTCATGGCCACCACCGTGGATCAGGGCTTCCAGGCGCACGCGCGGTTTGCGCCGCACATACAGGGCGCCGATGCCCTTGGGTCCGTAGGACTTGTGGGCCGACAAGGACAGCAGGTCGATGGGGGTCTTTGCCAGGTCGATTTCCACCTTGCCGGCGGCCTGGGCGGCATCCACATGGTAGATGACGCCCTTTTCGCGGCACAGGGCGCCGATGGCGGCCACGTCCTGGATCACGCCGATTTCGTTGTTCACATACATGGTGGACACCAGCACCGTGTCCGGGCGGATGGCGGCGGCGAGCTTTTCCAGGTCGATCAGGCCGTTGGGTTCCACGTCCAGGTAGGTCACGGTGAAACCCTCCCGCTCCAGCTCGCGGCAGGTGTCGAGCACCGACTTGTGCTCGGTCTTCGGGGTGATCAGGTGCTTGCCGCGGGATGCCGCGTAAAAGCGTGCCGCGCCCTTGATCGCCAGGTTGTTGGACTCGGTGGCGCCCGATGTCCAGACGATCTCCTTGGGGTCGGCACCAATCAGTGTAGCTACCTGCTCGCGGGCAAGCTCCACGGCTTCTTCGGCGACCCAGCCATAGGCATGGGAACGGCTCGCCGGGTTGCCGAAGAGTTCAGTGAGGTAGGGAATCATCTTGGCGGCCACCCGGGGGTCAACCGGGGTGGTCGCAGCGTAATCGAGATAGATCGGTTGGGTTGTCATGGGCCTTGTTCTCCGCTGGGGGCTTTTACGGAAACGTCAGCAACTTCGATGCCAAGCCGGGAGATGTTGTGCAGGTTATTGAATACAAAGGATTGTTGTATTTCTGCCGGCGGGATTTCGTGATCTGGCAGGCCGCTTTGTAGGCTTTGTCGGATTTCACACACGTATCCTGGCGACAGCCGCGCGGGGGCACCATTGCGGGGCGCCGTGCGCTGCGACGGGGCACCGCAGGCCGGGTGGCAGTGTTGCAGTGCAAGGCTCTGGTCGCCTTGACTTTTTGTGCATCGCGGTGGAACGCGGCTCTCCGCGGTATTCCGCGCCAGTCAAGCATCTATGGCCTCTAGGTACGAGCCTTGCTTCTGTTCGTCCTCATATCCTGTCGTGGCGACCTGGCGTCCCGCGGCACCTGCCGGCACGCTGACCGGTGTATTTTCAGGAGGCTCGTCATGAACGCGGTCATGCACATGCGGGCTCAGACCGAACTCGCCACCATCTACGAAATCAGCAAGATCCTGACTTCCAGCCTGGATGTGTCCAAGACCTGTCGTGAAGCGCTCAACGTGCTGGCCAACAACATGGGCTACCGGCGCTGCATGATCATTGTGGACACCGAGGAGGGAGAGCTGCATCTGCTGGCGGCGGTTGGCCTGAGCCCCGAGGAGTACGATGCCGGGCACTACCGCCCGGGCGAGGGCATCATCGGCAAGGTGTATTCAAACGGCATGCCTGCCGTGGTGCACGATCTTGCCGCCGAGCCCTTCTTCCTCAACCGGACGGGCGCCCTTGATCATATCGACGGGGAGCGCATCGCCTTGGCGGCGATGCCCATCCGTGTCGCCAAGGAAGTGGTCGGGGTGATCACCATCGACCGGGTCAGCGAGCGGGCGGGTGGCGGCTTCAATGATGACATTCGCCTGATGACCATGACGGCCAGTCTGGTGGGGCAGGCCCTTGCGTTGCAGCGCACGGTGCTGGCCGAGCGCAACCAGCTGATCAGTGAAAGCCGGCGTCTGCGCCAGGAGCTGAAAGGCCGTTTCCGGCTCGACAACGTGATTGGCGTTTCGAAGCGCATGCAGGACGTCTTCGCCGAGGTCCATCAGGCCGGACCATCCCGCTCTACGGTGCTGCTGCGCGGCGAGAGTGGCACCGGTAAGGAGGTCATTGCCCGGGCGCTGCATACCCTGTCGCCGCGCAAGGATGGTCCGTTTGTGAAGGTCAACTGCGCTGCGCTTACCGAGAGCCTGCTCGAGTCAGAACTCTTCGGTCACGAGAAGGGCAGCTTCACGGGTGCGGTCGGCGAGCGCAAGGGGCGCTTCGAGATGGCCGACAAGGGCACGCTCTTCCTCGACGAGATCGGTGATATCTCCCCCGCGTTTCAGGCAAAGCTGCTGCGTGTGTTGCAGGAGCGGGAGTTCGAGCGGGTTGGTGGAAACCGGTCGATCAAGGTGGACGTGCGATTGGTGTTCGCCACCAATCGCAATCTGGAGAAGATGGTGGCGGCGGGTGAATTTCGCGCCGACCTGTATTACCGCATCAATGTCGTGAGCCTCTTCCTGCCCCCCCTGCGGGAACGTCGAGAGGACATCCCGCCGCTGATTGCCTACTTCCTTGACCGCTACAACAAGGACAACGGTCGTGAGCTGAGAATCACGCAGGAAGCCCTCAATGTGCTGGTGAATTGTTACTGGCCGGGCAACGTGCGCGAACTTGAGAATTGTGTCGAGCGCACGGCAACCATGGCCCGGGGCGACACCATCAACGAACTTCACTTTCCGTGTCAGACCAATCGCTGTCTCACCCAGACCCTTCACCATGTGGACAAGGATGATGCGGTGGCGCCCGTACACGGGCATGGGCATGGGCATGGTGGTCCGTTCGAGATCTCCGTGCCTGTCCCCGAGCTTCCCCATCGAACGTCCGCGCCCGAGCGCCTGTTTGGCGAGGAAATGCCGGAAGGGGAGAAGGAGCGCCTCATCTGGGCCATGGAGCGCAGTGGCTGGGTCCAGGCAAAGGCCGCGCGCTTGCTCAACATCACTCCCCGTCAGATGGGCTACGCGTTGCAGAAATTCGATATCGAGGTGCGCCGCTTCTGATCCCTCCCTGGCGTGAGCACCTGGCTTGGCGCTGTGGCCGCAGCGCCTTGCTGATTGAGCATGCATGCGGATGCCGGAGTGCTTATATACTCCGGAATTGCCGATATCCGCATCGCCGAGGCCACAGCTCCGCCCATGCCCAACTCCGAAAACCTGCCGTCTTCCGCCGTGGCCTTTCCACCCGCGGCGGAAGTGCTGTTCGATCAGCTTGCGGACGCGGTCTATCTCATTGATCCGGAATCGTCCCGCATCGTGTGGGGCAATCGGAAAGCATGGGAAAGCCTCGGCTTGAGCCGCGAGGATGTGCTGGACCACAGTGTGCTCAGCCTGCAGATGGATGTGCATGGGCTGCCCCAGTGGTCCGAGATTGCCACGGCCATACGCAGCACCGATTGCTTCCGCTTCATCGGTCGGCACCGCCATCAGCAGGGGTATGAGCTTGCCGTGGAGGTCAATACCACCCATTTCGAGCTTGATGGCAGGAGCTATTTCCTGTCGGTTGCCCGGGACATCACCCGCCGGGTGGCCCAGGAGGACAGCACCCCACGCCGGGAGAAGCAGCTCTGGTTTGCCCTCAACGAGGCCACTGACGGTCTGTGGGACTGGGATGTCGCCACCGGTGTCCTGTTCTTCAGCCCCCAGCTCAAGCGCATGCTCGGCTACGGCCCCGACGAGATGGCGCCGGTACTCGAAACCTGGAGCGACAACGTCCATCCGGAGGACGCGCCCGGGGTGATGGCCGTGCTCCAGGAGCATCTTCAGGGCCGCCGTACCCGCTACGAAGCGGAGTACCGCATCCGCAATCGCAACGGTCACTACATCTGGGTCCACGACCGGGGCCGGGTGTGCGAATACGGCCCCGATGGCCAGCCCCTGCGGGCGGTCGGCATGGTTCAGGACATCAGCACCCGCAAGCAGATGGAGCTGCAGCTTCAGGCGCTGGCCTCCAGCGACATGCTCACCGGCCTGGCCAATCGCTACCAGGGCACCACTTTCCTCAAGTCCCAGACCGAGTTGTGCCAGCGCCTGGGTCTTCCCCTGGGCCTGGCCTTCCTTGACATCGACAACTTCAAGGCCATCAACGACGTCTACGGCCATCTCACCGGTGATCGCGTGCTGCAGGAGGTCGGGCGAGCCGTGAAGGGGGCCGTGCGTGGTGCTGACCTCGTGTGCCGCTGGGGGGGCGAAGAATTCATTGTGATCGCCCCCAACACGACGGCCGAGCAGATGGCCCTTGTGGCCGAAAAGGTCCGTCTTGCGGTGCTCAACGAGCTGACCGGCCAGGAGCCGCCGGTCACCATCAGTGTGGGTGTGGCGGCCTCTTCGGGGCGTGCCATCGACTCGAATGCGCTGATGGCGCGGGCCGATTCGGCCTTGTACCGGGCCAAGGACAAGGGTCGCAACCGGGTCGAACTCGCCCCGGAAGAGTGATCCGGAAAACCTCGCGGCGCATCAAGAGATCTTGGCGGGCGGTTCGGGTTCGCTCTGAGAGGCCCCGCCGAGGGGCACGGCAAGCATCGCGGGGGCGATCCCGGGCCGCGCGGTGGAGCCGTCACATGCTCCCGGTCTTGAGCCTCGCCTGACGGTCGGAGTGTTCTCTTCGGGCGACTTGTGGGGCGACTTCAGTTGCCCGGCCCGCCCTCCGGCCACCGTCGGTGCATCCGGCGTGCCCTTTCGGCGAATCTCTCTCCCTCTTGAATCCGCGTCGGGTCGCTGTGCGGCGCCCCTGGTCGAATGCACGGAATCTCCGGTGGCCGGGGCATGGCACCGGGCATCCGTCGCCCCTGGATACGGTCTGTCCGCTTTGTCGCAAGCCCGACATGCGCCCTTCAGGACACCGACGATTGTCTTGACCGCGACATTCCCCGTTTTTTCCGCTTGCTCCGCAACTCAATGATCTGAAAAGAAAATATGCCCTGGCATGGATCTGGCTATCCGACTCTCAAACGAGACCTATACGTCCCCCCGAACAGAGACAAGGAGCCGCCCCCATGCAAAGCGCCTACATCAGCCTTGGTGACCTGAAAGCCAATCGCAACGCACTGGCAGAGCCCGCCGCCAGTGAATCCGCCGGAGGCTGTTCCAGCTCCGGCGGGTCCGGCAAGTCCAGCTGTGGTTCGTCGGGTGGCCCCGACGACATGCCCACCGAGATCTGGGACAAGGTCAAGAACCATCCCTGTTACTCGGAAGAAGCCCACCACCACTTTGCCCGTATGCACGTGGCAGTGGCGCCGGCCTGCAACATCCAGTGCAACTACTGCAATCGCAAGTACGACTGCAGTAACGAGAGCCGCCCGGGTGTGGTCAGCCAGAAGCTCACCCCCGATCAGGCGGTGAAGAAGGTGCTGGCCGTGGCCAGCGAGATTCCCCAGATGACCGTGCTCGGCATTGCCGGCCCCGGCGACGCTCTGGCCAATCCGAAGAAGACCTTCGACACCATGCGCCAGCTCACCGAAAAGGCGCCCGACATCAAGCTGTGTCTTTCCACCAATGGTCTGGCCCTGCCGGAAATGGTCGACGAGATCTGCAAGCACAACATCGACCACGTGACCATCACCATCAACATGGTGGACCCGGAGATCGGTGCCAAGATCTACCCGTGGATCTTCTGGAACCACCAGCGGGTCACCGGCGTCGAGGCTGCCCGCATCCTGCACGAACAGCAGATGAAGGGCCTGGAGATGCTCACCGCCCGCGGCGTGCTCACCAAGATCAACTCGGTGCTGATCCCCGGCATCAACGATGAGCACCTGATCGAGGTGAATCGCGAGGTCAAGAAGCGCGGTGCCTTCCTGCACAACATCATGCCGCTGATCAGCGAGGCCGAGCACGGCACCCACTTCGGCCTCACCGGCCAGCGTGGCCCCACCGCCCAGGAACTGAAGGCCGTGCAGGATGCCTGCATGGGCGGCGCCAACCTGATGCGTCACTGCCGCCAGTGCCGCGCCGACGCGGTCGGCCTGCTCGGCGAAGACCGTAGCGAAGAATTCACCCTCGACAAGATCGAGGAGATGGACATCGTCTATGACATCGATAAGCGTCGCGCCTACCAGGAGAAGGTCGAGGCCGAGCGCCAGGCCCAGCACCAGGCCAAGGTGGATGCCCTGGCCGATGCCCTGGACGCCAGCCTGATCGCCGGCCAGGAAGACCTGAAGGTGCTGGTGGCCGTGGCCACCGAAGGCCAGGGCCGGGTGAACCAGCACTTCGGCCACGCCACCGAGTTCCAGATCTTCGAAGTCAGCCGCAAGGAAGCCCTGTTTGTCGGCCACCGCCGCGTGGATCTGTACTGCCAGGGTGGCTATGGCGAGGACGAGCAACTGCCCTCCATCGTCAATGCCATCAACGACTGCCACGCCGTGCTGGTCTCCAAGATCGGCGCCTGCCCCCGTGATGAACTGAAGGCAGCCGGCATCGAGCCGGTCGAGGAGTACGCCCACGAGTTCATCGAGAAGGCTGCGCTGAACTGGTTTGCCGACTACTGCACTCGCGTGGCCAGCGGCGCCATCGTCCATCAGGAGCGCGGTGATGCCCGCATCCGCCAGGGCGCCGTGATGGCGGCCTGACCTGTTCCCCCCATTTCGTACCCACTACCGCAAGGAGACCATCATGGCCTACAAAATCATCGGTTCCACCTGCTCCGGTTGCTCCGCTTGCGACCCGGAATGTCCCAACGACGCCATCCGCGAAAAGAGCGGCGTCTTCATCATCGACCCGGCCAAGTGCACGGAATGCGAAGGTCACTTCGACACGCCCCAGTGCGTGGCGGTGTGCCCGGTCGATGGCTGCATCGTGAAGGCTTGATCATGCTGCCCAATGTGACTGTGAATCCGGCTGCCGAGAAATTCATGCGCCGCATGGTGCGTTTTGCGGGGCAGGGCGAGGGCGCCGGTTTCCGCCTCACCGTGAGTGCAGGCGGTTGCTCGGGCTACAGCTCCGAGTTCACCGTCGAGGGCGCGCCCCTGGCCGGCGACGAGGTGCTGTCGGTCGGTGATCTCAAGCTCTTCCTGCCGGCCGAATCGCGGCTGATGCTGGAAGGCGTGACCATCGACTTCTCCGATACGCCCACCGCCAGCGGTCTGACCTTCTTCAACCCCAACGCCGGCGCCTGTGGCTGCTCTTCCAGCAGCACCAGCGCACCGCCGCCGGGGGTGGTGAAGGTGGATATCGGCTCCATCCGGCGCAGCTGAGGCGGAGACGGGCATGTCGACCAGCGGATCGCCCGGTGCCACCCCCGGCTTCGAGGACGCCGTCCTCGGGGCCGGGCTGACGCCAGCCGTCGAGGCGCTGATCGACAAGGCCGGACGTGCCGGCATCGGCGACGAGGGGGCGCTGGAAATGCTGCTGCGTGCTCGCGCACTCGCACCCACCCACCCCGCGCCGCTGATTGCCCATTACCGTTTTCATTTCTATGCCAATCGCCTGCCCGAAGCCCGGGCCGTGGCGGTTGAGGCCATTGCCCTGGCGGCCAGCCAACTTGGCTTGCCCGCCGAATGGCGCCAGGTGCAGCCCCAACTCCAGTGGGGCGCCAAGCGCCTGGATGAACTGCGCGCCCACGCCGTGGCCCCGCGCTTTTACTTGTTCGCCCTGAAAGGCTACGCCTACCTCAGTCTGCGCCTCGGCGAGGCAGAGGAAGGCGCGGCTGTGCTGGCCCTGCTCGAGCAACTCGATCCGACCGACAGCCTGGGTCATCGGGTGCTTGGCGCCGTGCTGGCCCGTGCCGGGCGTGACGTGGACTACGACGAACCCGTGGAGACCGCGCCATGAACACGGCAACCCGGGAGCCCGCAACGACTTGGGTGCCCAACGAGCCCCCCAGCGTTGACTGGCTTGGGCGCAGCCTGGAGTGCGGTAGCTGTGTCAATCAGGGCTTGCTGACCGAGGGCAAGTGCCAGTTGGCCTTCTCCTGCGTCTTTGATCGCTACGCCAAGCGCATCGACCGTTTCTTCCGCTGGAATCCGGGGCTGGCCAACGACTACCTCGAACACCCGTACTTCGAGGTGCGCGCAGTGGCATCGCGGTCGGCCGACGTGTTCCGCCTGGTCGGGTTGATGCATGACCCGGATGAAACCGTGCGTCTGCATGTTGCCTTGCGCTTGCCCCAGCGCCTGCTGGCGGAGTTGCGCAACGATCCCGACCGTGAGGTGCGCATTCGGGTAGCCCAGCGTCTCGATGCCAGCATGCTGGTGGAGATGGCGGGCGATCCGGATTACTTCGTTCGCAAGCTGGTGGCCCAGCGTCTGCCCTTGCCGCTGCTGCCGCGCATGGCGACCGATCCCGACCAGGAGGTGCGTCTGGCGGTGGCCTCGCGCCTGCAGGTGCCTGCGCTGCTGGCGCTCCGCAACGACCGCGAGGTCGCCGTGCGGCGGGTCGTGGTCGATCGCCTGCCGATCGGCCTGCTGGCCGACATGGCTGACGACCCGGCCTGGGAGGTACGGTGGGAAGTGGCCCAGCGTGCCGATCCATCCCTGGCCCGGCGTCTTCTCCACGATGACGAAGCCGAGGTCTGCGAGGCAGCCCGGCTCCGTCTGACCACCCTTGATTCGGAGGCCCGCCATGGGTGACATCTCCCGCGACAGTGACGTCATCGAGCTCGAAGGCCCACCCCAGTTCGACTTTGGCGAACGGGTGGTGAGCCGCTACAAGGTGCGCAATGACGGCACCTACCCCGGCAAGGATGTGGGTGAAGTGCTGGTGAACAAGGGCGACGTGGGTTACGTCACCTCGGTGGGCACCTTTCTGCAGCAGTTCTACATCTACGCCGTCGAGTTTGTTTCCACCGGCCACAAGGTCGGCATGCGCGCCCGCGAAATCGTGTCCCTCGACAAGTTGCCGCCCCATGTGGCCGAAGCCCTCGGGGGCGACAAGGTGGCGCAGCTCGCCCATATCAAGGAGTAAGGCCATGCTTGAACCGCGCGAACCGAAATACCAGTGGGGCCAGCAGGTCACCGCCGCCACCGATCTGTTCAACGACGGCAGCCATCCCGAGGTGCCGGAGAACGAACTCATCGTGGCCGCCGGGACGGCGGGCGAAGTGGTGCAGATCGGCCACCACGAAGAGGCCAACGTCCCGGTGTACATCGTCGAGTTCGGTGCCTCCGAAGGCCGCGGCGGGCGGGTGGTGGGCTGCCTTGAAGAGGAGCTGGCGGCGACCTGAGTGTCGCCCGCCGCGGAGGCCAGTCGATGATCCGCCAAGCCAGCGTCACCGGGCCCGGGGAACTCGTCCGTCGGCGGATTCTGCGCCAGCTTGAGGGTCGCAGCCGCTATCGCTACGTGCAACCGGAAGTGGCCTGGCGTGATGAAGGTTGGCAGATCAGCAGTCCGTGTTGCTCCCGCAATGTGGATCCCCAGGGTGGTGTGATCGACATTGCCCGCTTTGAACACCCCGAGCCCGACGTGTGGCGCCTGTATGCCCGTGATCACGTGGCCGGGCGCTGGCTGTGGCAGGCCAGCGCCGCGCGGATCGATGAGCTGCTGGCCCTGGTGGTGGACGATGCCGAGCGGATTTTCTGGCCATGAGGAGGGGGCGATGAGGCGCGTTTTGTTTGGGATGCGTGCAGTCTTGCCTGGGTGCGCTTGTGCGATGGGGGATTTCCCGATAGCCGCGTACCGTTGGCCGGGACTCGCCCCGGCGGGCGACCTTCTTTCTTGCGTCGCCAAGAAAGAAGGCAAAGAAGGCGACCCGCCTCACCGGTCGGCCAGCGGCCGACTGCCCTGCGCTGCTCCCAGCAGGCGGCCGGCGCGGAACTCGCCCTTCGGGCTCAGACAGCCGCGCCGGACTTCCCCGCCTGCTGCTGCGCTGCTCGGCGGGGTCGGAACGGGCTTTTCGGATGCACCGAGCCTCTGCGGGAATCGGGTCGGATGCCGGCCGTTGGTCACCTGCATTTCCTGTCCCCTCTGACGTGCCGACTGGAGGGTGTGACGGGCGGAAGAAGGGCTTCGCATGTTTGAGCCCGCAGGGCGAGTTTGCGAAGACCCCGCCCGGCGCGCCCGGAAGGAGGGAAGCCCGAAGGGCCACGGCAGCGGGGTACGTTTTCTTGCCTTCTTCTTTGTCGTACAACAAAGAAGAAGGTCGCCCGCCGGGGCGAGACCCGGCCGATGTAACGAAAATGACGGGAAAGCCTGTCAGCAACCGGAACCCACGGGTGGTCACCGCGCCCCTCGGTCACAGGTAAGCCCCCCCATGATCTACCTGGACAACAACGCCACCACCCGCCCTCTGCCTGAAGTCGTGGCTGCCATGCACGAGGCCCTGACCCAGAGCTGGGCCAACCCCTCGTCGAAGCATGTGGCTGGCGAGCAGGCCCGCGGCAAGGTGACCGAGGCCCGCGCTGCGGTTGCCCGGCTGCTGGGTGCCCAGCCGGCCGAGCTGGTGTTCACCGCCAGCGCCACCGAGGCCAATGCCATGGCCCTGCACGCGGCCCTGGCGGTGCCGGGCGCGCCGCGCCGGGTGGTGCTGTCGGCGGTGGAACACTCCGGTCTCGTGCATGTGGCCACGGTGCTGGCCGGGCAGGGCGTGGAGATCCTGCGGCTGCCGGTGGATGCGCATGGCGTCGTGCGCTGTGAAACCCTGCCGGCCCTGCTTGAAGGCGGCGCGGCCCTGGTGTCGGTGATGGCGGCCAACAACGAGACCGGCGTGATTCAGCCGGTGGCCGAGGTGCTGCGGCTGGCAAGCGCCGCGGGCGTTCCGGTGCATGTGGATGCCACCCAGGCGGCCGGGCGCGTGCCGGTGGATTTTGCAGGCCTGGGCGCACGCTTCCTCACGGCTTCGGCCCACAAGCTGCATGGCCCCAAGGGGGTGGGTGTGCTGGTGGTGAAGAAGGGCGCGCCCTTTGAGTCCCTGTTGCCCGGCTACCAGGAACGCAAGCGCCGTGGCGGTACCGAAAACGTGCCGGGCATCGTGGGTTTTGGGGTTGCCGCCCGCCATGCCGAGACGGCCTTTGCCGAGGCTTCCCGTATTGCAGCCCTGCGCGACGCCCTCGAGGCGGGTCTGGGCGAAGCCCTGCCGGGGGTTCGTGTTTTTGGTGCCGGTGCGCCGCGCCTGCCGAACACTGCCTGCATGGCCTTCGGGCTGCTGGATGCGGACGTGGTGCTGCAGCGTCTGGCGCGCGCCGGCATCTGCGTGTCGAGTGGTTCGGCGTGCAGCTCGGGGGGCACCGAGCCTTCGCCGGTACTGCTGGCCATGGGCACGGAGGTGGCGGCCGCGCGCGCGGCAGTGCGCTTCTCCCTGTCTGCCGAGACCACTCCGGCCGAGATCGCCTGCGTCATCGAAACCCTGCAGGCCGCCCTGACACCGCTGCTGGCCGAAGCCTTTACCGCATGACCCGTATCTGAACCGCATTATTTCAACTTCCGGAGCCTCACCATGAAAGTCATGCTGCGCAACACCCCCCAGGGCCTGTCGGCCTACGTGCCCAAGAAAGACCTGGAAGAGCCCGTCGTGGCCCAGGAGAACGCCGGACTGTGGGGCGGCACCATCACCCTGGCCAATGGCTGGATCCTGGCCCTGCCTGAAATGGCTGCCGAAACCCGCCTGCCCATCACGGTCGAGGCACGCAAGGTCGGGGGTGAATGATGGCCCTCACCACCGATGACCTTAACGCGCTGGTGAGTTTGGGCAATTCGGCGCCCGACATCGCCACCCTCGCGGCCGAAGCCCGCGCCCGTTGGAGCGGACTGCGCGTCACCGTGGTGGATGCCCTCGACGTGCGGGGGGAAACCCCGGCCTTTGAGACGGCCACCGCCAATGTCTTCCTCATGGGGTGCGACGGCCATTGCTGGTCGATGACCGCCGATCCCGCCGCTGCTGCCGGTCTTGTGCTGGCGGCCAGGAGCTGATCATGGATGCCCCCGTCAACCCTCCGGACGTGGATCACGACGAGGACTGGATCCTGCTGACCGACCCCGACGTCAGCGGCCGGGAATTGGAGCGGGTGATCCGGGCCCTGCGCAGCTCGCGCCTCTCTGCGGGGCCGCTGGTCGAGGACTTCGAGGCCGAGTTCGCCGCCCATCACGGCCGTGCCTATGGCGTTGCCACCGCCAGCGGCACCATCGGCATGTGGCTGGCCCTGCGTGCTCTGGGTATCGGGCCGGGGGATGAAGTGGTGGCCTGCAGCTATGGCTGGCACCAGACCGCCCACGCCATCCTGCTTGCCGGCGCCACCCCCAATTTTGCCGAGATCGACTATTGGTCCGGGTGCATTTCGCCGTCTGCCGCAGCCGACCGCATCGGGCCAAAGACCAAGGCCATCATCGGCAACAACTGCAACGGCCACCCGGCGGCCTGGAAAGCCCTGCGCCAACTGGCCGAGTCCCGGGGCGTGGCCCTGCTGGAGGACTCCACCGAGGCCATCGGGTCGCGCTACCTGGGCAAACCGGTGGGCAGCTTCGGCGATCTGTCGGTGTTCGACTTCTCCCAGCCTGGCGCCCTGTGCTGCGGCGAGGGGGGCATGGTGCTCACCGATGATCCTCATCTGGCCACGGAGCTGCGTTACCTGCGTGCCCATCGCCTGTCCGATCGCACTTCGGTGTCCATCGGCAGTCGTGTGCCCCTGCAGGGCGGCATGAGCGACCTCACTGCTGCCCTGGGGCTGGCCCAGCTTGAGCGCATCGACGAGATTCTGGCTCGCCGCAAGCAGGTGGAGGCCTTTTACCGGGACGAGATGCAAAGCTTCGAGGGCATCAAGCCCCCCTACCTGGGGCCGGACGTGGATGAGGTGCACTGGATGCTCTACGTGGTGCACCTGGGGGCGCGCTTCAGTGCCAGCTCCCGCGCCCAGATCGTGGATGACCTGGAGGCCGATCTCATCGAAGCCGCACCCTTCAGTGCCCTGATGCACCAGCAATTTGCCTACCAGGCCCTGGGCGAAGCCTACAACTGCAAGCGCGGCTGCCTGAAGAACACCGAACGCATCGGCGACCGTTCCCTGGCGCTGCCCTTCTACGGGCAGTTGGGCGCCGACGAGGTCAAGTTCCTGGTCAAGACACTCAAGGACGCCTGTACCAATGTGGGTGCCGGCGCCGCGATCTACCTGTAAGACACCCGAGGTTTCCCATGACAACCACTCTTGCCACTCCCGATATCGCTCCTTCCGCCATCCTGCCCGACGGTCTTCCCGTCAGCCTGGTCGAGGCCCTGGCCGCGGGTCGCGTGGTGCCCTATCTGGGCCCTCGCGTGCTCGCCCTGGCCCCCGACTATGCGGTGCCGGCCACCCCCGAAGCGTTGGTGACCCAGCTCACCGCCAAGAGCTCCGTTCCCCACAAGATCCGCAACCGGCTTACCCAGTCGGCCCAGTACATCGAGAACTTCAAGCACCGCAAGACGCTGGTGGGGCTGATGAACGAGGCCTTTGCTGCGCCACCCAAGCCGGCACCCCTGCATGAAAGCCTCGCCGGCTTCGGCTTTCCGCTGATCGTCGATGCCTGGTACGACGATGCCATGGCCACGGCCCTGGCCGCCCATGCTGCCACCGGTAGTTGGGGGCAGGTCCAGGGGCTGGCCCAATCCGAGCATTTCGGTACCTGGACGGGGTGGTATGACGCGGCGGGCAACGCCGTTCCCGACAGCAACCCGGACTGGAAGACCATCCTCTACAAGCCCATCGGTGCCCATGGCCCGGCGGGCAACTACCTGGTGTCGGATACCGATTACGTGGAAGTGCTGACCGAGATCGACATTCAGACGCCGATTCCGGTGGAGGTCCAGCGCCTGCGCACGGGCAGCAACTTCCTGTTCGTGGGTTGCCGCTTCAATGATCAGCTTCCCCGCGCCTTTGCCCGCCAGATCATGAAGCGTTCGTCGGACCGCCATTGGGCGGTGCTGCCCGACGAACCGACCCGCATGGAAGCGCGCTTCCTCGCCGAGCAGGGGATCGAGCGCATTCCCCTGTCCCTGGACGTATTCGTTCCCGCCCTTCTGGCCCGTCTGGGCTGAAGGCCATTTTCGTTGTTCATCTGCAAGCAAGAAGGAATTTCCATGGCTCTACTTACCATCCAGCCCTCGGGCAAGGCCGTTGAGGTCGCCGCCGGCTCCACGCTTCTCAGTGCCATCCTCGCGTCGGGAGAAAGCATCCGCCACAAGTGTGAGGGCAAGGCCGAATGTGGGAGCTGCCACATCTTCATCCAGGAGGGCCGCAAGACCCTTCCGCGCATCCAGAAGCTCGAGAACGAAAAGCTCGATACCCTGGTGGGCGTCAGCAGCAAGTCGCGTCTGGCTTGCCAGACCCTGATGGGCGAAGAGCCCGTCACCATTGAGTTGCTCAGCTTCGTCTGAGAGAAGGGTGTGAATAAACCGACTGAGCGGCCCGATTTCGCCCCTGCGATGCTCACCGTACACCTTGTACGGCTGCGCTTCCGGGGGCGAACCCGAACCGCTCGCTACGATTTCTTCACACCCTCGAAGCCTTGCATTGGCCGGGGCTTGCCCCGGCCAATGGCGGTTTGAACAAGGACAAAACCGGTTGAGAAGAGAAGTCCCGTGCCCTCAGGCCGGATGACCGGTTTCCCTTACCCCGCCGAACACTTCTTTCCCGAAATGTTGGCTGCGCATCCTTCCGTGCGCCGTCCGTCCAGTTCGGCGAGGCTTGGACTGTCCAGCCAGGCCGCCACCGCGTTGGGTTCGAACCCGACGAGCTTGTGCCCGCCGGCTTCCATCAGGGGGCGGCGGATGAGCAGGGGTTCGGCAAGCAACAGGGCCAGGGCGGTGTCCCGGTCGAGCTGTTCCGGTACGACTTCACCCGACTTGACCCGTGGTGCGGCACGGTTGAACCATTCGGCCACGGGCAGCGGGGCGAGGAAGGCGAGCAGGCTGTTCGCGGTCCAGGGCCAGGCGAGCAGGCTGCGGACGTCAAGGGTATGTCCGGCCGATTCGAGCCAGGCTTTCTGCTTGGCGTTGCCGCCACATCCGGGTTTTTCATAGAAGACGACGTGGGTCATGGAGGCCTCCGGGCAGGGGTTCAGGGCCGCGGTCTGGCGGCCAGATTCAGCAATGCGTCGGTCTGTTTGACAATGGCTGCGGCGATGGTCCGGTCGAGCCGATCAAGCCAGGCGCGGGGCAGGGCGCTGGCACCGCACTGGGCACCATGCAGCATGCCAACCAGGGCGGCGGTGGTGTCGGCGTCGTCTCCGCGATTGACGGCGCCGATGAGGGCATCTTCAAAAGTGCTCTCAGTGAAGGTGAAATGAAAGACGGTCTGCAGGGTGTCCACCACGTAGCCACTGGCTCGCCCGGGATAGGGTTGAAAGCGGAACATGGGGTGGTCGACAACGAAAGCGTCCGCGAGGGGGCGGATCTCGGATAGGCGTCCGCCAAGCAGCAGGCGGCGGAGCAGGCGTCCGCAGATCAGGGTGGCGGCGTCGGAGAGGGCGTTGTTGTGGGTGAAACGGGCCTGGGCCAGGCTGCGGGCTTCGAAGGCCGCTTCGTTGTTCAGGGTGGCCAGCACCACGGGCAGATTGCGCATCACGGCACCGTTGCCTGCGTCGCCGTCGCCCGCCGGACCGGCGAAGGAGCCATCGGTCATGTAGCGACGGATGCCACGCCGGCAGGTGTTGCCGCAATCCACGGGCTTGCTGCGCAGCCACGCCACATAGGCCTCGGCAACGGCTTTCATGCACCAGCCGTCGGCGTCGAGGATGGCCTTGCCCAGGGCCAGGCACATGGTGGTGTCGTCGGTGACCTGCCCCGGCGCCAGCTTGAGCCACCCGCCGCCGGTCATGTGGCGATGGACGCCGTACTGGGCGGCGATCTCCCGCGGGGTCATGAACTCGGTGGTCGCCCCCAGGGCGTCACCGATGGCGAGGCCGAGATAGGCGCCCAGGGCCTTGTCACGCAGGCTGCCGGGCCTTAGGCCGGCGGGCAGTATGGACGGATGGGTGCGCAGGAGGAGTGCATCAAGCATAGCGGGCCACCACTTCGTATTCGCCGCCGATCACCAGCACCTCGCCTTCGCCGGCAAGGGGGGCGCCCGGCAGCAGGCCGGGAAAGAACAGGATCTTGACCACCGGAACGTGCGCTTCGAGGATCCAGTCGCCGAACTCGTCGGCGCGCTCGCGGGAGGTGGAAAAGGACACGATGTTGTTCAGGCGCAGGACGCAGGCCCGGTCACGCCGGTCACCGGCGACCACTCGCTGCTCCGTGAAGTCGTTGATGCCGCGCCACAGGGTGACGAAATCCCGGGCGGGCTGGCCAAAGCGCTGGATGGCCCATTGGCAGTATTCAAACAGCAGATCGAGCTGTTGGTGGATGCAGTTGTTGTGGAAGCGGCTGCTGCCCTTTTCCTCAATGTAGGCAATCCACGCCGGCGAAGGGAAGCGTCCCAGGGGCGCCTTGTGAAAGGTGGGCACCAGGCCGAAACGGCTTTCAGCCCAGCCTTTCAGTACGGCGCCGGCTGCGGAATTGGAGTCCAGCCCCCAGCCCTGCAGCAGTTTGAGGTAGCTGGAACGATGCCGTGATCGCGGTGTGCTGCGGGTGCCGGGTTCGGGCGGCGCAATGCCGAAGACGATCTCCATGAAGTGCCGGAAGACCGCTGACGCGGCGGTCAGGTCTCCTGCACTTTCAAGGAGCCGGAACAGGCCGCGGTGGGTCTCGCGGACGCCGGAGATGGCGAATGGCTGAGGGTGGGCGTTGAAGGCCGTGGAGCCAAGGAGGCCGACAGGCAGCCCGACCAGATTGGTCGAGTACCAGCGGCCGGGATCGGTGCCCCTGCCTTCTCCGGCCCAGTCCTCAGCCACCGCCCCGCGTCGGGGCGACGGCTCGTTCATGGGGCAGCCTGGTTTCAGACGGGACGGTTAGCGCCCAGATCGCGGATCGGACCCATGATCTTGAGGCCTTCTTCGAAGGTCAGCGGGGCGTAGGTGGCCGAGAACTTGGTGGCCGCGTTGGCGACGGCGTCCAGCTTGCCGGCGGTGTCGAACTTCTTGAGGTCGTTCTTCTCGAGGTACAGCAGTTCAAGGGTTTCGTTGTACACGGTGGCCTCGTCAATGGGCAGCACGGTGTAGCTGATGTCACCCAGCTTCACGGTGTACTTCTTGGACAGATCAATGTTGTCGCAGAAGACGATGTACTTGCCGGTGGGCGTGAAGTAGGGGCCGAGGACTTCGTGCACCAGGGCAAGGTATTCGAAGGACAGCAGGAAGCTGGTGAAGAAGGGGATGGTGGCGCCGTCGTCGCAGACCATCATGACCTGGTCGGTGACGATTTCGGGCGGGCGCTTCTCGTCGGCGAACTGTTCGGCGAACTTCAGCGCGACGTCGCCACGGAAGCCGTAGCGGCCGGCCTTCTTGGTCTCGCCCTTGAAGACCGGGTTGAGCAGGCGGCCCTTTTCGTCCAGGTCGAGGATGGCATTAGTGAGAGTGGTAGTCATGACTGCTTCCTTTGTCATTGCGGATGAAATCGGCGGTCTTGGCGAACGCGCGGGTGAGTTGATCCTTGAGATCCGGGTCGGCGACCACCTCGTCGAGGGCCTGGGTCATGCACAGCATCCAGGCGTCGCGCTCGGCCTGGCCGATGGCGAAGGGGAGATGCTTGCGGCGCAGGCGCGGGTGGCCGCGTTCGGCGGAGTAAACCTGGGGTCCGCCCGTCCACTCCGTGATGTAGCGCACCAGCACCTCCTTGACCGGGGCCAGGTTGGGGCCATGCATGGCACGGATGGTGGCGGCTTCGGGAAGGGTGTCCATGAGGGCGTAAAAGCGGTCCACCAGTTGCTCGATGATGGTCACGCCTCCCAGACGGGCGAAGTGGGGGTTGGTGCCGCTGGGCACCGAGGTGACCGATGGGGCAGGTGACGTGTTCGCCTCCGCGCCCTGGGGGCTGGCGTGGGTGGGTTCGCCATACACGGGAACAGCCCAGCCATCGCGCCGCAGATAGCCCACCACGACCCGGGCGGGGCAGGCTGGTGAGGTGCTGTCAGGGGTGTCCGGCTTGCTCATGGTGGTGGCTCCTGGTTTGCGGCGGGTGGCGATCTGAGAGGGTGTGAATAAATCTACTGCGCGGCCCGATTTCGCTCCTGCGATGCTCACCGTACTCTTGTACGGCTGCGCTTCTCCGGGCGAACTCGAACCGCTCGCTACGATTTCTTCACACCCTCTGATCTGCCGGGGCCTTCTGTCGGCCTTATATAGGCAATTGTTGTGCCGAACCGCTTCGCAAGCCCGCCTGTTTCAATAAAATCCTTTCACGTCAGTGCTTTGGGTCTCATTGTCGGGTTGTCGTCGGGTGTCGGGTGAGACGTCGGGCGTCTGTGCCCTTCCTGACAGCGCTGGGCCCTTTGTCGTATTCCACACACACCCTCCAATCATTGTCCGGACCCCGGTTGAATCTATTTTTTAATTTAAAAACAATGATTTGAAGAAATATTTCACGGTTGGCACGGCGATTGCTGAATGCTCCTCGCACCGATAAAGGCTCGCCGAAGCGTGTGAATACGAAGAGCAAGACGGACACGAGAGGCTGCATTCCGGTTGCAAGGTAGATGGGTCCCAACACCCGGAATTCGTCAGTGAAGCAAACACCCGTTCATTTCATTCAGGAGATCCGAAAATGGCTGCACTTCGTCAAATTGCGTTCTACGGCAAAGGTGGTATCGGCAAGTCCACCACCTCCCAAAACACCCTGGCCGCTCTGGCCGAAATGGGTCAGAAAATCCTGATCGTCGGTTGCGATCCGAAAGCTGACTCCACCCGCCTGATCCTCCACGCAAAGGCCCAGGACACCGTTCTGTCCCTGGCTGCTGAAGCTGGCTCGGTTGAAGATCTGGAAATCGAGGACGTTCTGAAGGTGGGTTATCGCGACATCCGTTGCGTCGAGTCCGGTGGCCCGGAACCCGGCGTTGGTTGTGCCGGCCGTGGCGTGATCACCTCGATCAACTTCCTCGAGGAAAACGGTGCTTACGACGGCGTCGACTACGTCTCCTACGACGTGCTCGGTGACGTGGTCTGCGGCGGCTTCGCCATGCCCATCCGTGAGAACAAGGCGCAGGAAATCTACATCGTCATGTCCGGCGAAATGATGGCCATGTACGCCGCCAACAACATCTCCAAGGGCATTCTGAAGTACGCCAACTCCGGTGGTGTGCGTCTGGGCGGCCTGGTCTGCAACGAGCGCCAGACCGACAAGGAACTGGAACTGGCCGAGGCTCTGGCCGGCAAGCTGGGCACCAAGCTGATCCACTTCGTTCCCCGCGACAACATCGTGCAGCACGCTGAACTGCGCCGCATGACCGTCATCGAGTACGCACCCGACTCCAAGCAGGCCGGCGAGTACCGTTCCCTGGCCGAGAAGGTCCACAACAACGCCGGCAACGGGACCATCCCGACGCCGATCACGATGGATGAGCTCGAGGACCTGCTGATGGACTTCGGCATCATGAAGAAGGAAGACGAGTCCGTCATCGGCAAGACCGCGGCCGAACTCGTCGCCTGACGCGTCGAGAGTCGAGGGTCGAGAGTCGGGGCTGTACGTGCCGGCTCTCCTCCGGTGCCCTCGGGCACCGGCCGACATGGCCTGATCTCGACTCTCCGCTCTCTACTCTCGACCCACCCGACTAAATGACAGGAGCAATGAAATGAGCCTGACCGTTGAAGAAAACAAGGCACTTATCGAAGAAGTGCTGAAGGCCTACCCGGAAAAGACCGCCAAGAAGCGTGCCAAGCACCTGGGCACTTTCGAGGATGGCAAGCCGGATTGCGGCGTGAAGTCCAACATCAAGTCCCTGCCGGGCGTGATGACGATCCGTGGCTGTGCCTACGCCGGTTCCAAGGGCGTGGTGTGGGGCCCGATCAAGGACATGATCCACATTTCCCACGGCCCGGTGGGCTGCGGCCAGTATTCCTGGGCCTCGCGCCGGAACTACTACATCGGTGAAACCGGCATCGACACCTTCGGCACGATGCAATTCACGTCCGACTTCCAGGAGAAGGACATCGTCTTCGGCGGCGACAAGAAGCTGGAGAAGATCATCGACGAGATCGAAGTCCTGTTCCCGCTGAACAAGGGCATCACCGTCCAGTCCGAGTGCCCGATCGGCCTGATCGGCGACGACATCGAGGCCGTTTCGAAAAAGAAGGCCAAGGAATACGAAGGCAAGACCATCGTTCCCGTGCGTTGCGAGGGCTTCCGCGGCGTCAGCCAGTCCCTCGGCCACCACATCGCCAACGATGCGGTGCGTGACTGGGTTTTCGACAAGGTGGATCCGAACAAGAACGTGTTCGAGTCCAGCCCCTACGACGTGGCCATCATCGGTGACTACAACATCGGTGGCGATGCCTGGTCCAGCCGCATCCTCCTCGAGGAGATGGGTCTGCGCGTCATCGCCCAGTGGTCCGGCGACGGCACCATCGCCGAACTGGAGAACACGCCCAAGGCCAAACTCAATGTGCTGCACTGCTACCGCTCGATGAACTACATCAGCCGCCACATGGAAGAGAAATATGGGACCCCCTGGGTCGAGTACAACTTTTTCGGCCCGACGATGATCGAGAAGAGCCTGCGCGAGATCGCCAGCCACTTCGACGACACCATCAAGGCCAACGCCGAGGTGGTCATCGCCAAGTACCGCAAGCTGATCGACGAGACCATTGCCAAGTACAAGCCGCGCCTGCAGGGCAAGAAGGTCATGCTCTTCGTGGGTGGTCTGCGCCCCCGTCACGTGATCGGTGCCTACGAGGATCTGGGCATGGAAGTGGTCGGCACCGGCTACGAATTCGGCCACAACGACGACTATCAGCGCACCACCCACTACGTGAAGGACGGCACGCTGATCTACGACGACGTGACCGGCTACGAGTTCGAGAAGTTTGTCGAGAAGGTTCAGCCCGACCTGGTCGGCTCCGGCATCAAGGAAAAGTACGTCTTCCAGAAGATGGGCGTGCCCTTCCGCCAGATGCATAGCTGGGACTACTCCGGCCCGTACCACGGCTACGACGGTTTCGCGATCTTCGCCCGTGACATGGACATGGCGATCAACTCGCCGGTCTGGAGCCTGACCAAGGCTCCGTGGAAGAAGGCTGCCTAACTCTTCTTCCGGGCGGGGCTGTGGCCCCGCCGCCCCCGCCCTGATTACTGATTCAAGGAGTGCTGACATGCCCCAAAATGTTGAAAAGGTCCTCGACCACGAAAATCTGTTCCGCGAGCCGGAATACAAGGCAATGTTCGACAACAAGCGGAGCCAGTTCGAGTTCCGCGTGCCTGCCGAAGAACTGGCCAAGCAGATCGAATACGCCAAGACCTGGGAATATCGCGAGAAGAACTTCGCCCGCGAAGCCCTGACGGTCAACCCCGCCAAGGCCTGCCAGCCGCTGGGCGCTGTTTTTGCCGCCGTCGGCTTCGAAAAGACCCTGCCCTTCGTGCATGGCTCCCAGGGTTGCGTGGCCTACTACCGTTCGCACTTCTCCCGTCACTTCAAAGAGCCGACCTCCTGCGTCAGCTCCTCGATGACCGAAGATGCGGCGGTGTTCGGTGGCCTCAACAACATGATCGACGGCCTGGCCAACACCTACAACCTGTACAAGCCGGAGATGATCGCCGTCTCCACCACCTGCATGGCCGAAGTGATCGGTGATGACCTGGACGCCTTCATCAAGACGTCCAAGCAGAAGGGTTCCATCCCGGCCGAGTTCGACGTGCCCTTTGCCCACACCCCGGCCTTCGTCGGCAGCCACATCACCGGCTACGACAACGCCCTGCAGGGCATCATCAAGTACTTCTGGGACGGCAAGGCCGGCCAGGGCACGGCCCTGACCCGCATCCCCAACGAGTCCATCAACTTCATCGGCGGCTTCGACGGCTTCGTCTGCGGCAACCTGCCGGAAATCCGCCGCATGCTCGACCTGATGGGTGTCGAGCACACCATCCTGTGCGACCCGTCCGACGTGTGGAACACCCCCACCGACGGCGAGTTCCGCATGTACGACGGTGGCACCACCAAGGCCCAGGTTGAAGCCGCGATCAACGCCAAGGCCACCATCAGCTTCCAGGGCTACTCCACCGAGAAGACCATGAAGCTGATCAAGGAGCATGGCCACGACACGACCAGCTTCCATCACCCGATGGGCGTGACCGGCACCGATGCCTTCCTGATGAAGGTTTCCGAGCTGACCGGCAAGCCGATCCCGAAGGAGCTTGAGCTCGAGCGCGGCCGTCTGGTCGATGCCATCGCCGACAGCCAGGCCCACCTGCACGGCAAGAAGTTCGCCCTCTACGGGGACCCGGACCTTATGCTGGGCATGACCGCCTTCCTGCTGGAGCTCGGTGCCGAGCCGGTCCATGTGCTCTCCACCAACGGTGACAAGGAGTGGGCCGAGAAGGTCCAGGTTTTGCTCGACGCCAGCCCCTTCGGCAAGAACTGCAAGGCCTACCCCAAGGCTGACCTGTGGCACATGCGTTCCCTGCTCTTCACGGAGAAGGTGGACTTCCTGATCGGCAACACCTACGGCAAGTACCTGGAGCGTGACTGCGGCACCCCGCTGATCCGTCTGGGCTTCCCGATCTTCGATCGCCACCACCACCATCGTTTCCCCATCTGGGGTTACCAGGGTGCCCTGCGCGTGCTGACCATGCTGCTCGACGAGTACTTCGAGGCGCTTGATGCCAACACCATCGGCATCGGGACCACCGATTACTCCTACGACATCATCCGCTAAGCACCGCGGAAGGGGAGGCCTCCGGGCCTCCCCGTTCTTACTACCGGACAAAGGCAAAGCCATCATGGCCAACATCACTTTCAGCTCGCCCAAGATGAAGAAGGACGTCACGGTCTACGCGACGGCCGGCGACACCCACACCCTGCTGCTGATTGCGCAGAACAACAAGATCCCCGTCGAATTCGAGTGCGAAAACGGCGAGTGCGGTTCCTGTTGCGTCGAGGTCCAGATCCTCTCCGGCAAGACCCCCATGGGTGTTGCCCTGACCGAAAAGGAGAAGGTTGCCCTTCGCCTGGCCGGCAAGATCACCAAAGAGCAGATCGCCGACGCGGAAGAGAAGGACCTGCCGCCGCCGTATCGGCTGGCCTGTCAGTTCATCGCCCGCAACGAGGACGTGCTGGTCAAGTTCTGACCCGTCTTCACCGCCCCCGCCGGCCGGGGGCGGCATTGCCATTACCGCCTGCCGGAGCGTCCCATGCCCATCTACGATTTCCACTGCCTGTCCTGTGATCGGATCTTCGAGCGCATTGCCCGCGCCGATGCCCTTCCACCCTGCCCCCATTGCGGCGCCGAGCAGGTCGAGAAACTGGTGTCCATGCCCGCCGCCCCCGGAAAGTCCGCCGGCATCATTGCCAGCGCGCGCAAGCAGGCGGCGAAGGAAGGGCATTTCAGCAACTACAGCAAGACTGACCGGGCGCGGGTGAAGGGCTAAGCACCGCTCCTTCCTGGCGATCGTGGCAAACGGGGCAGCTTTGGCTGCCTTTTTGCATTGTGCGCGTCCGCATTCGTCGGGGCGGATCCGGCCATCCACCCGGCCTCCACGTGTCGAAGGGAGAATAGGCGAGGCGCGGGAATAAACCGCCTACGGGCGCCGTATACCTCCGTGTACCCCTACACTTCAACGGAGGCTGTATGCGCATCAAGAACACTATTCTTCCCCTCCTGCTCTCCGGTCTGCTTGCTGCGTGTGGCGGATACGCCACCACCACGGGCGCCGCGCCGGCCCGATTGGCGGACGGTGTGCTCGTGGATGGCACGGGCATGACGCTCTACGTCTTCGACAAGGATGCGGCCCATTCGGGCAAGAGTGTCTGCAATGGCCCCTGCGCCGCAAACTGGCCGCCCTTGAGCGTCGTCGATGGAGCGGCCGGCGGAGCCGATTTCAGTGTCGTCACCCGGGATGACGGAGCACGTCAATGGGCCTTCAAGGGCAAACCCCTGTATCGCTGGGTCAAGGACCAGAAGCCCGGCGACCGGACCGGTGACGGTTTCAACTCCGTCTGGCACGTGGTCAGGCCCTGATTGCTGATGGACAGCCAGACGCTCCTTGCCGAACTGCCGCGCCTGCGCCGCTATGCGCGGGCATTGGTGGGGGAGCGCTGCGCCGCTGACGATCTGGTGCAGGACACGCTGGAGCGGGCCTGGGCGCGCTTCGGGCAATGGCGGGCGGACGGCGATTTGCGGCCGTGGCTGTTTGCCATCATGCACAACCTGCGGATGGACCAATTGCGCAAGCCGAGGCTGGACCTTGTTCCCATCGATGACGATGTGCCTGAACTGCCGGTGCGGGCGAATCAGAGCGACCGCATTGAAGTGGCTGATCTGGCCGCTGCCCTGGCGCAGTTGCCGGAGGAGCAGCGCGCCGTGCTCTTGCTTGTGACCCTTGAGGAAATGCGCTACGCGGACGTGGCGAGCACCCTTGGCATTGCGGTCGGGACGGTGATGTCCCGTCTGTCTCGAGGGCGCGAACACCTGCGCCAGATCCTGGCGGGCGAGGTCCCGTCTCCCCAATTGCGAGTGGTGCGATGAACTCCAGCCCTGTCACCGATGCGGATCTCCATGCCTTTCTCGACGGCGAGCTGCCGCCCGAGCGCCACAGGGCCGTAGAGGCCTGGCTGGCCGCCCATCCCGATGCGCGCCGGCGTCTCGAGTCCTTTCGCGAACAGCAGAGAGGCCTGCGCCGGATGTTCGCCCCCGTTCTGGACGAGCCCCTTCCGGAAGCCCTGATCCAGGCCAGTCGGCCTCCGGCAGCGGCGCCCCGGGGCCGCCCGCGCCGGCCTTGGCTGCAGCTTGTCGCGGGGGTGCTGATGACCTGCACCGGTGTCGCAGGCGGCTGGATTGCACGGGGGCAGCAGGACGCGGTGGGAATGGCTGCAGTCGTACCCCTGCCGCGTCAGGCTGCGGTGGCCCATGTGGTGTTCAGTCCCGACGTGAAGCGGCCCGTGGAGATCCGCGCGGAGCATGAGGACCAGCTGATCACCTGGCTCTCGAAGCGACTCGGGACTGCGGTTCGGCCTCCCAGGTTGACGGCGCAGGGCTTCGAGCTGATTGGGGGGCGGCTGCTCCCCGGGAGCTCCGGGCCGGTGGCCCAGTTCATGTATCACGACGCCAGTGGACAGCGTCTGACCCTCTATGTCAGCACCGAGAATGCGAGCAATCGCGACACCGCCTTCCGCTTTGCCCAGGAGGGGCCGGTGAACGTCTTTTACTGGATTGACGGCAAGTTCGGCTACGCCTTGTCGGCCGGGATTCCCAAGGACACCCTGGCAGGGGTCGCCACGGCGGTCTACGAGCAGTTGGAAAGTCGTTGAGCCGGCCGGCGCGACCTGACGGTGGCGCCGGGTTGGTGTTTTTCCCGTGATTCCCTCCATTACATCTCCCGGAGTATCTTCATGCGCCTGTTTTCCGTTCGCAGTGCATTGACTGCGAGCTTTGCCCTGTCATCCCTGTCGGGGCTTGCCGCCGACGTGCCGCAGCCCGATGCACCCGAAGTCGTGGGGGCGATCGAGGGCAGTTTTGGCGTGACGCCGGGTGCCCGCCGCAATCACATCAAGGGTAGCTGTGCGTTGGGTGAGTTTGTGGGTAGCCGTGAGGCTGCCCGGTATTCCCGTTCGCCCTTGTTCTCGGGAAAGGGGGTGCCGGTGGTGGCCCGATTCTCCCTCTCGGGCGGCAACCCCAAGGCGCCGGACACGGCGCGCAGCGGGCGGGGGATGGCACTCGAATTCCGGCTGCCCAAAGGGAAGGTGCACCACATCACCATGCTCAACACGCCCGTCTTTGGCGCGGCGCAGCCCCGGACCTTCCTTGACCTGATGCACGCCCTGCGGCCGGACCCGACCACCGGCAAGCCCGACCCGGAGAAGCTCAAGGCTTTCAAGGCAAGCCACCCGGACAGCCTGGCCCAGGCCGAGTACCTGGCCAGCCACAATCCGCCGGCAAGCTATGCCAACAGCACCTACTGGGGGATTCATACCTTCCGCTTCATCGACCGGAAGGGGCGGGTGACGCCGGTGCGCTGGCGCTTCGTGCCGCAGGACGGCGAGCTGCCCCTCGGCGACGCCGCCCTGAAAGCGGCCGGGACGGACTTCCTCGAGCAGGCCTTGATCGCGCGAACCGCGCAGGGGGCGGCCCGCTGGGACATGCTGGTGTCCGTCGGCCAGCCGGGGGATCCGGATGACGACCCGACCGTGGCCTGGCCCGCCGAACGTCCTGAGTTCCGGGCCGGTACGCTCAGCATCGTGCAGGCCATGCCCCAGACAGGCGCAGCCTGTGAGCCAATCAACTTTGATCCGCTGGTCATGGCGGATGGCATTGCACCAAGCCAAGACCCCATCCTGCTGTTCCGTTCCCCCGCCTACGCGGTGTCCTTCGCCAAGCGCCTGAGCGGGCAGTAGACCGGGGCTGTCAGCGTGCTTGACGGCAGCCGGCGTCGCGGAAGGGCCCGCTGACCCGGGTCCAGGCGGCCCCAGGCGATGTCTGGGCGCAGACCCTGCGTGCGTCGAGCGGGCTCTCCCACCGGTACCAGGCGGCGGGGGCGGCATGGAGTGTCAAGGCGGGCAGGAGCGCAAGGACAATCGCGGCTTTGCCCCACGATGTTGTCCAGGCGATGGGGCGGGGGATCATGGGCGGGTAAGGCTCCGCAACTGCCGGTCGTGCAGGCGGCTGAAGGCGACCAGGGCCGTGATGGCTCCCAGCAACGCGAAGAACATGTCCGACTGGGTGTCCCAGGGGTCGCCCTGGGTACCCAGGAATTCGTCGGCACCCTGGCCGAGGGCCAGGGCTGCGCCCCATTCGATGAATTCGTAAGTGGCGCTGATGGCGAGCACCACGCACACCGTCAGGAAGGCGAGCATCTTGCGGCCCGCTACGTGATGCCCGCGCAGCAGGATCTCCCGGGTGATCAGGGCCGGCACGAAGCCCTGGGCGAAGTGGCCGATCTTGTCATAGGGGTTGCGCCCCAGGTGCAGCAGATCCTGCAGTTGGAAGCCCAGTGGTACCCGCGCGTAAGTGTAGGCCCCGCCCAGCATCAGGATCAGGGCATGGATGAAGATGCAGGCGTAAAGCAGGGATGTGAGCGGAAAACGCTGCCGTGTCGCCACGAGGATCGGCAGGGCGATCATGATGGGTGCCACCTCCATCAGCCAGGTGGCCCGGTCGTAGGGCTGCCAGCCGGAAAGGGCCAGGAGGATGACAAGGAGCAGTCCGGTGGTGATGAGCAGGAGGTTCGGCGGTGTGGTGCTCGGGGTCATTCGGTTGGTAGCTGGAGGATCAGACCAGCATGATCGTATCGCCATAACGCGCGACGATGGGGGCGTGAGTCATCAGGCGCATGGGTTCGACCAGGGCCTGAGCAACGAGAATCCGGTCGAATGGATCCTGGTGGTGGGGTGGGAGTGTTTCCGCTTGAACCGCATGTTCGGCGTCGATGGGTAGGAGTCGGTAACCGGAGTCTTCAAAGTAACGCAGGGCGTCGTGGCTGGAGACCGGCATGCTGCCTCGGCTGAGGGAACGCTTGATCGTAATCTCCCAGATGCTGGCGGCGCTGACCCAGACACTTGTTCTGGACGATCTGATCAGTTCGCGGGCTTGCTGGGGGAGCCGGGGGCTATCCGTGATGGCCCACAGGGCGACGTGGGTGTCGAGCAGCAGGTTCAAGGCTGTGCCCCACCCATGAAAAGCCGGGCAACCTCATCGTTGTGGGCATCAATGTCGTCAGGCACCTCGAACACACCCTTTGCTACGCCGATCCGCTTGTCGGGGAGCACCGTGTCCATGGGCACCAGGCGTGCTGCGGGGCGGCCGTTGCGGGCAATGACGATCTCGCGTTCATGTCCCTGCTCAATGGCCTCCACCAGACGGGACAGGGACGACTTGGCCTGCAGCATATTGACGGGATCCATCTTCACCCCCAAGGGTTGCGAGGGTTAGTCTAGTTTGGCTAAGTAGCTCGGGCAAGGCTGCGCCTGCCTCTTCAATCCCACATCGCCCGCATCTTCGCTGCCAGATCCACCGCGGCCTGGCGGGTTTCATCCCGGGCAGCCGTCTGGATCTCGGCTTCGGGCCAGGTGATCTGTTGGAAGTGGGGGAGCAGACGGTTGGGGATGAAGCGGCTGCGGCTGGCATAGACGTGGCGGTCGCCGCTGCCGGACTGGCCCGAGACGTAGAAGCGCTGGGGGATCAGAAGGTCGAGGTGGTCCCGGGCGCGGGTCATGGCCACATAGAGGAGGCGCATCTCTTCCTCGATCTCCCGCTCGCTGCCGGTGGCCAGATCGGAGGGGAGGCAACCGTCCACCGTGTTGAGAATGCTCACCGCAGGCCATTCCCGGCCCTTGGCCGAGTGGATGGTGGACAGGATGAGGTAGTCCTCGTCGAGCAGGGGCTTGCCGGATTCGTCGCTGGTGGCGTCGGGCGGGTCGAGGGTGAGCTCGGTGAGGAAGCGCTCGCGGCTGGGGTAGGTGGCGGCGATGCGGGCCAGTTGCTGGATGTCGGCCTTGCGTACCTCGTGGTCGTCATAGAGGCTCTCCATGCGGGCCTCGTACCAACTGGCGATGCGTTCGAGGGGGGCCGGCCAGGCGGTGGAGGCGGCCAGTTGCTCGACCATGCCGGCGAACTCGATCCAGCCCGGGCGGGCCGCGTCGGGGACCGGTTGTTCGGGGAGCAGGGCACAGCCGGGGGGCGCGGCCTGGACGTTGTCGAGGATGCGCCCCGCAATCTTCGGGCCGACGCCGGGCAGCAACTGGATGGCGCGGAAGCCGGAAACCCGGTCGCGGGGGTTCTGGGCCCAGCGCAGCACGGCCAGCAGATCCTTGACGTGGGCGGCCTCGAGAAACTTGAGCCCGCCGAACTTCACGAAGGGGATGTGACGCCGGGTCAGCTCGATCTCCAGGCGGGCACTGTGCTGCGCCGCGCGGAAAAGCACCGCCTGCTGCTTGAGTTTGAGACCTTCCTCCCGGCGGGCGAGGACGTGTTCCACCACGCAGGCGGCCTGGTCGGCCTCGTCGCGGATGCTCACCAGTCGCGGGCGGGCGGCGGAGATGCGGTCGGTCCATAGGTTCTTGCAATAGCGCTCGCGGGCCTGGTCGATGACGGCGTTGGCGGCGGCGAGGATGGGCTGGGTGGAGCGGTAGTTGCGGTCGAGGGTGACCTGCCGGGCGGGCGGGTCGAAGTGCCCGGGAAAGTCGAGGATGTTGCGGATGTCGGCGCCGCGGAAGCTGTAGATGCTCTGGGCGTCGTCTCCCACCACGGTGAGGCCGCGGCCGTCGGGCTTCATGGCCAGCAGGATGGCGGCCTGCAGGCGGTTGGTGTCCTGGTATTCATCCACCAGCACGTGGCTGAAGCGCTCGCCCACGTCCCGGGCCAGCGCAGGTTCGGACACCATCTGCGCCCAGTAGAGCAGAAGGTCGTCGTAGTCGAGCACCTGCTGGGCCTGCTTGGCCTGTACGTAGGCGCGGAACAGGGCCTTCAGGTCACTTTCCCAGCCTGCACACCAGGGAAAGCTGCCGAGGAGCACTTCCGTCAGGGACGCGCGGGTATTCACGGCAGCCGAGTAGATGGCCAGGCAGGTGCCCTTGAGGGGAAAACGCTTGCCCTTTGTCGACAGCCCCAGTTCGTGACGAACCAGGTTCATCAGATCGGCGGAGTCTTCCCGGTCGTGGATGGTGAAGGCCGGGTCGAGGCTGATGTGCCCGGCAAATTCACGCAGCAGGCGGGCGCCCACGCTGTGAAAGGTGCCGGCCCACGGAAAGCCACCGCTGGCCAGGCGAGCGTGGCGGGGGGAGACCTTGGCGGCGATGCGCTGCACGCGCCGGGTCATCTCGTCGGCAGCGCGCCGGGAAAAGGTGAGCAGCAGGATCCGCCCGGGGTCGGCACCCTGGGCCAGCAGGTGGGCGACCCGATGGGCGAGGGTATTGGTTTTGCCGGAGCCCGCGCCGGCGATGACCAGCAGCGGGCCGTCGTCCGCCCCGGTGCCGGTGCCATGGAGCGCGGCGGCGCGCTGGGCATCGTTGAGGGTGTCAAGGTAGGTGGGGCAGGCGGTCGGGGCCGCCGGGGGGCAGGACGAGGGGTGCATGGATGCTCCTTTGCTGTTATTTTATACAGCCAAGGAGCATCGGTAAATCCATGGGAGCACAGGAGTGCCCCCAAGCGAGGCTAAGCCGCTTACCAGTGGGTTTCCCGATCGGGCGTGGCGGTGATCTTGTGGATGGTCAGATCGGCGCCTTCGTACTCTTCTTCCGGATCCAGGCGGATGCCGATGGTGGCACGCAGCAGTCCATAGACAAGATAGCCTCCAGCCAGGGCGACGACGATGCCGCCCAGGGTGCCGATGAGCTGGGCAGCCAGGCTGACGCCACCCATGCCACCCAGTGCCTTTGCACCGAAGATGCCTGCGGCAATGCCGCCCCAGGCGCCGCACAGGCCGTGCAAAGGCCACACACCGAGCACGTCATCGATCTTCCAGCGGTTCTGGGTGAGGGTGAATAGCTGGACGAAGAGGCCGCCCGCCACCAGGCCAGTGATCAGGGCGCCAATGGGGTGCATCAGGTCGGAGCCGGCACACACGGCCACCAGACCGGCGAGGGGGCCGTTGTGGATGAAGCCCGGGTCATTCTTGCCCAGCACCATGGCGGCCATGGTGCCGCCGACCATGGCCATCAGGGAGTTGAGGGCGACCAGACCGCTGACTTTGTCCAGGGTCTGGGCCGACATCACGTTGAAGCCAAACCAGCCCACGGTGAGGATCCAGGCGCCCAGGGCCAGGAAGGGGATGTTGGAGGGCGGATGGGCCGCCACGTTGCCGTCCTTGGTGTAGCGGCCGCGTCGGGCGCCCAGCAGCAGCACCGCGGGCAGGGCGATCCAGCCGCCGACGGCGTGCACCACCACCGAGCCGGCGAAGTCATGGAACTTGGCACCAAAGGTTGCTTCCAGCCAGGGCTGGAGGCCCAGGTTGTCGTTCCAGGCTATGCCTTCGAAGAAGGGATAGACAAAGCCCACCAGCAGGAAGGTGGCGATGCTCTGGGGGTGGAAGCGGGCGCGCTCGGCGATGCCGCCGGAGATGATGGCCGGGATCGCCGCGGCAAAGGTGAGCAGGAAGAAGAACTTCACCATCTCGTAGCCGCTCTTCTGGGACAGCACCTCGGCGCTGGAGAAGAAGTGGGCGCCGTAGGCGATGGTGTAGCCGATGAAGAAGTAGGCGAGGGCCGAGACGCCGAAATCCGTCAGGATCTTGACCAGTGCATTGACCTGGTTCTTCTTGCGGACGGTGCCGAGTTCGAGAAAGGCAAAGCCGGCGTGCATGGCCAGCACCATGATGGCGCCCAGCAGTACGAAGAGGACATTGCTGGCGTGATTTGTTTGCTCCATTTTGGGCTCCGGAAACGAAGCGAGGCACCAAGCAGGTGCCATGCCAATCCTGCGTCGAAAAATTCTCTGTAAAAACAATACATTGCATAAAGCACGGCTGATATTTACGCACCGTTATCGTGCATTTCGCAAATGCAAGCACCGACGTGGTGCGTAGCAAGGGTGTCATCTTGGATCGGTGAGCATCGTGTCTTCAGCGCCCCGCAAGGGCATGCCTGCCGCATTTGGGCATGGCAGGTGACGCAATGCGTCACCTGCCAAAGTTTGAGAGGCTTGTGTGCCGTGTCGATGGAGGCGATGTTTTGTTTCAGGTAATTGATAAATAAGGAGTTACATCTTTTTTCGTCAGCTTGGCACGGGGGTTGCAATACGTTTCGCATCGGATGCCGACATGCAGATCCGAAATGCTCCAAACCCAAATTCAGCCGTTCATAGGAGATGTCATCATGAAAAAGCAAGCTCAAGCCGGTTTTACCCTGATCGAACTGATGATCGTTGTGGCGATCATTGGCATTCTGGCGGCTGTCGCCGTGCCCCAGTATCAGGACTACGTGGCCAAGTCCAAGTGGAGCGCTGCACTGGCCGAGGTTTCCTCCGGTCAGAAGCTGATCGAAACCGAACTGTCCCGTAACTCCGCCCTGACCGATGCTGAAGCGATGACCGCTTCGGGTATGCAGGCCACTACCGGTAATTGCGGCCTTGCTGCGAAGAATGCCGCCGGTGACGCGACCTTCATCTGCACCATCAACAGCGGCCCGTCCGTTGTCAATGGTAAGAAAATTAGCTGGACCCGTACCGCCGCAGGTGTCTGGAGCTGCGCTTCCGATGCCGACAAGAAGTACACCAGCCCTGGCTGCCCGGGCAAGTGACAACTGTGATCTGACCTGGGCCTGATTTCCCCGGGTTGCAGATTCGGCCAAAAGCCCTGCAGAGCGATCTGCAGGGCTTTTGGCCTTTTGTGGTTATCTTCACGACCGTGTTTTCATGCCGAACATGCCCGACCCACGTCTTATTCCCTCTCCTAACGCTGACGCCAGGCCCGATGGCATCTTGCCCGAGCTCATCATCATCCACGCCATCAGCCTGCCTCCCGAGCGTTTCGGTGGGCCGGGCGTCGAGCAGCTATTCACCAACCGTCTCGATCCGGCCGGGCACCCGTACTACGCGCAGATCCACACGCTCCGGGTGTCGGCCCACTACTTCGTGCGGCGTACCGGCGAGACGCTGTGCTTCGTGCCGCCCGAGCAGCGGGCCTGGCATGCGGGGGTGTCGTCCTGGCGGGGCCGCGCGCGCTGCAACGACTTCTCCATCGGCATCGAGTTGGAGGGCTGCGATACGCTGCCCTTCGAGGCCGTGCAGTACGTGGCGCTTGCCGGCCTGCTTGCCGATTTGTGCGCAAGGTTTCCGATCACGGGCATCACCGGGCATTCCGACGTCGCACCGGGGCGCAAGACGGACCCTGGCCCCTGGTTTTCGTGGATGCGTCTACGGCGTTTGCTGACCGATGCCGGGCACGGTGAAGTGGCTTGCCAGGTGGAGCCCGAAGGGCGCGCGGGGGGCGATGAGGGTGCCCTCATGCATTGGCCTTTTCCAGTCGGAGCGCGGCCTGCGTGAGGCCTTTCGGGGCTGCTTGGAAAGCCGCCCGGAGACTGGGTTCGCGCGTCGTGGTGCTCGGAGGTCGTGAGGGCGTGCGGCATTTGGATGATGCCATTGGAATTGGCCTGAAAGGGCTTTGGGATCCCTGGGTTTGACAAAACCCAGTCGAATCAATAGAATGCGATCTGTGTGCAGTGCAGCACACATAAATTTTGTTACACGTCGGTGTCGAAGCCGTCGCATGGCCGGGCCTCTTCCCTCCGGCTACTGACCGTCCCAAGGTCTGGTTTCGATACTATTTTTTGGCACGCTGTCTGGTTGCGTCAGCGTGTTTGGATCAACCCCTGGCGACCTGGCTTTTGATTGCCGTCGGCCGTATTTCAGGCTGATGAGTTGAACCCGACGCTGCATTTTCAGGGCTGTCGGGCGATACAAGCGGATTCTCCGTGCTCCTGTTTTCAGGGACGGGTCTGCGTGGGCACTCACGGGCCGTGGCCACAGAAAGGAGAGCCCATGTTCGCAACTCGTATCGCGAAGTACGCACGTCACGCGGCTTCATTCATGCTTCATTTCGCCCACGGCGGTCTTCTCGTCGCTGGCCTGATCGTTACCCTTTTCGTGGCGTCCCGTATCGCCAATCATGGTATCCAGGGGCTTTCCCTGGGTAGTTTCACCGAAGATCCTGCCATCACCGCGATGGTGGAAGACGTTGAGCCAGAGTTGGTTCAGGTGGCCGAAACCCCGACAGCCAAGCTGAGCCCCGACCTGCAGCGGGTCAAGATCTATATCGCCAAACGCTATCAGGTCTCGGCCGTGGCCCTTGAGCCCCTGCTGGCGTCGGCCCAGCAGACCGGGCGCAATGTGGGTGTCGATCCCTTGTTGCTGGTGGCCGTGATGGCCATCGAGTCGCGCTTCAATCCCTTCGCCGAAAGCCCGATGGGCGCCCAGGGCCTGATGCAGATCATCCCCAAGTGGCACCCGGACAAGGTGGACGTCAAGTCTGATCGGGCTGCCCTGTTTGATCCCGACACCAATATCCGTGTCGGCGCTCAAGTACTCAAGGAGTACATCCAGACCACCGGGTCGGTTGAGCGTGCCCTGCAGCAATACAATGGTTCCAGTGACCCTGCGACGCCCTATGCCAACAAGGTGATGGCCGTGAAGGCTGCACTGGCCCAGGCGGCGCGCAGTAGTGGCCGGTTTGTTGGCGCCTGACGCGCGCTACAAACCGGGGGAGACAAAAGGCCCGCCGTGACTGGCGGGTTTTTTGCGTGCGTGTTGCGCCCGAGCGCGGATAGGAAGTGCCGATCATGCGCTGAGCGCTTGTGAATGAATTTGCGGTCCGCCCCGCATTCACTCCCGCGCTGCTCACCGTACTCCTTGTATGGTTGGGCTTCCCGGCCCGAACCCGAAGCGTTTGCCAGGATCTCTTCATGGGCTCCGAGCCGGTGAACGAAAATCCGATGGCGAACGCCGTCGAGCATGGGCGTCCGTGGGCTGGCCGAACGGTTGTCCGTGCCAAGCCGCACCTGCCCGGCTCCGGTATCATGGCGGTCTTGTTAACTTGTGGCGTGGCAATGGAACTGCTCACTCAATTCATCGACATCATCCTGCATCTGGACGTGCATCTGGCTGCCCTGACGGCCCAGTACGGCACCTGGATCTACGTGATCCTCTTTCTGATCATCTTCTGTGAGACCGGTCTGGTGGTGTTTCCTTTCCTTCCTGGCGACTCGCTGCTGTTCGTGGCGGGAGCCCTGGCGGCCACGGGTGGAATGGACATCTATGTACTCTGTGCCGTGCTGCTCACGGCGGCGGTGCTGGGCGACAACACCAACTACTGGATCGGCCATTCCATCGGTCCCAAGGTGTTCCGCTGGGAGAACTCCCGCCTGTTCAATCGTGCAGCCTTCGACAAGACCCACGCGTACTTCGAGTCTCACGGTGGCAAGACGATCATCATTGCCCGATTCCTGCCCCTGCTGCGTACCTTTGCGCCCTTCGTGGCCGGCGTTGCGCGGATGACCTACAGCCGCTTCGTGGCCCTTGATTTTCTGGGGGGCTGCATCTGGATCTTTTCCCTGACCTGGCTTGGTTATGGTTTCGGCAACATGCCCGTGGTCAAGAAGAATCTGTCGGTGGTGATCCTTGGCATCATCGCGATCTCGCTGATCCCGATCTTCCTGGGCTGGCTGAAGAGCCGCCGTGCCCCTGCGGCGGGTTGAGGTCGAGCATGAAGAACGTCGTCATTCTCATCTCCGGTCGTGGCAGTAACATGGAGGCGATTGTCCGGGCGCAGATTCCTGGTGCCCACATCGCAGCCGTCATTTCCAATCGGCCGGATGCCGCCGGCCTCGAATTTGCTGTCCGCCATGGCATCCAGGCCCGGGTTGTTGACCACAAGGCCTATCCGAGCCGGGATGCCTTCGATGCGGCCCTGGCCGAGCTTGTTGATACCCTATCCCCTGACCTGGTGGTGCTTGCCGGTTTCATGCGGGTGCTGACCGATGGGTTCGTCAATCGCTATGCGGGCTGCTTGCTCAACATCCATCCCAGCCTGCTGCCTTCCTTTCCGGGGCTGCACACCCATCGCCGGGCCCTGGAGGCCGGTGTGCGGGTTCACGGCACGACGGTGCATTTCGTGACGCCGACCCTCGATTGCGGTCCGGTGGTGATCCAGGCTGCGGTGCCGGTGCTGGCCGATGACGACGAGGACAGCCTTGCTGCCCGCGTACTGACCCAGGAGCATCGCATCTATCCGCAAGCCGTACGCTGGTTCGTCGAGGGCCGGCTGGCCGTCACCGAAGCGGGCCGGGTAAGGGTGACGGGGGAGTCTGCAGGGCCTGATGGCTGGACGGTACCGCCGGTAGAGGCCTGAGTTGTCGATGGCTGCAGCCGAGGGATACAACCGCACGCTGATCTTTGCCATCGCGGTGTCCGCCGTGGCGCATCTGCTTGCGCTTTTCGGGCCGGCCTGGGAGGTGCCCAACGAAAAGGCAAGTGTGCTCCCGCCCCTTGATGCCCGCCTCACGCCACTGCCAAAGCCTGCTCTGAAGAGCCCGGATGACAGGCGCGTGATCTTGGGTGACGCACCTCCGCCCCGGCCCAGGCCGCGGCCCCGCAAGCCGGCGAAGCCGGCCGAACCCGAGACTTCTTCCGCCCCGATGGCCCAGCTTGCGCCCGACGGTTCAACCCTGGGCAGTGCGGGTGAAGGCCTTGAGCAGGCCTCCCCCCCGGCGCCCGTGGTCGAGGCCGAGTCCGAAGCGGCGTCCGGTAGTGGCAAGGGTGGTACGGTAGGCATGCCGGCCAAGGGGGCCGGGCCGAGCCTGGGCGAGCTCTGGGCTGCGTCCGGCAAGATCCAGTACAACGTGATTCGGGGCGAACAGAATTTCATCATCGGCCGCACCACCCATGCGTGGACCCATGACCAGGAGCACTATTCGATGGAGACGGTCATCGAGACGTCGGGCCTGGTGGGTTTGATCAAGCCGTTCCGGATGGTGCAGCGTAGTGAGGGCCGGATCGGCCCAGGCGGACTGCAGCCCGAGAAATTCACCGTCGAAAGAGATGGCCGGATGCGTGAGCGGGCTGACTTCGACTGGTCATCTGCCAAGGTGGTGTTGGTGGCGGGTGAGCGCCGGAGGGAGTTCTCGATAGCCGAAGGTGATCAGGATGTGCTTTCGTTGATGCATCACCTGTCCCTCCAGCCTGACGGTCCGCTGAAAGCGGAGTTGCTGGTCGTGACCGGGAAAAGCGCAGTACGCTCGGTGATCGAGAACCTCGGTATCGAGGAGATCGAGGTGCCGGCCGGCCGGGTTTCGGCCTACCATCTTGGTAGTACGGGCCATCGCGGCGATCTGAAGATCGACATCTGGCTGGCTCGGGATTATGCCAATCTGCCGGTGCGCCTGAAGATCACCGACAAGAGCGGTGAGGTGCTCGATCAGGTCGCCACGGGTGTGGACCTGGGTAAGTCGGCCGCAGCCCATCAGCAGTGAAGTCAGTCTGCCGGACGCAGCAGCGTCCGGTTTTTTTCTCGTATCGGATTTCCATGACCATTACTCCCGCCCAGATACAGTCCGCCAGCCAGGCTCTTCGTTCAGTGCTGCGCTTCGATTATCCGGCCGACTCTGTGCTGTCCCGTTATTTCCGTGATCTCCCCGAGCTTGGTGCCCGGGATCGGGCCTTCGTGGCCGAGGCCGTGTACGGCGTGCTCCGGCGCAAGCGTACCCTTGAGCGGCTGTGCGGCCCGGAAGCCTCCACCCGGCATCTGGTGCTGGCCTGGCTGGCACGGATCGAAGGCATCACCCTGCGGCAACTTGGCGATGGCCTGCATGGCCGTGACACGGATTTCTTCGCCGAAATCAAGGGGCGTGACGGTGGCGAGCCGACCCTGGCAGAGTCGGCCGATCTCCCCGACTGGCTGGCAGAGCGCCTGCTCGCCACCCTGAGCCCCGAGCAGGTTGTGTCCCTGGCCCAGAGCCTCAATCGGCCGGCGCCCCTGGATCTGCGGGTCAATACCCTCAAGATCGACCGGGATGCACTCATGGCGCGCCTCAAGACCGATGGGGTCGCGTGTGCCCCGGGGCGCTACTCTCCCACTGCCGTGCGCCTCGAAGGCAAGCCGGCGCTGCAGAAGCACCCCTTGTTCCTGGATGGAAGTTTTGAGGTTCAGGATGAGGGCAGCCAGCTACTGGGCTACCTGCTGCAGCCCAAGCGCGGCGAGATGGTTGTCGACTTCTGTGCGGGTGCCGGCGGCAAGACCCTGCTGTTGGGTGCCTTGATGCGCAACAGCGGTCGCCTGTACGCCTTCGATGTGTCGGACAAGCGTCTGTCCAAGCTTAAACCGCGCATGGCTCGCTCCGGTCTGTCCAATGTTCATCCGGTGGTCATTGCCAGTGAGAACGATCCGCGGGTCAAACGTCTGGCCGGCAAGATCGATCGCGTGCTGGTGGATGCGCCCTGCAGTGGTCTGGGCACCCTGCGCCGCAACCCGGATCTCAAGTGGCGCCAAAGCCCCGAGGCCCTGGCTGAACTCACCGTCAAGCAGGGCGCGATCCTGGCCAGTGCGGCCCGATTGGTGAAGCCGGGCGGCCGGCTGGTGTATGCCACCTGCAGCCTGCTGCCTGAAGAGAACGAAGCCATCGTCGCCGCCTTCCTCGCCGCCAATGAGGGATTCGTGCTGCTCAATGCCCAGGATGTGCTGGCCCGACAGGGCATCACGGTTGAATGTGGTGAGCAGTTGCGTCTGACCCCGCTGGCCCACGATACCGATGGATTCTTTGCGGCCGTGCTTGAGCGCAAGGCCTGATGCGGGGGCTGAGCTGTCTGCTGGCATGCGGGGCGCTGATCCTGGGGGCACCGGCTTGGGCGCTGGCGCCGGAGCCGGCACTGAATGTGGCGGCGACGGGTACGGTGGAGGTGGTCTTTTCCCCGTGGAATGACGGCGAAGCCGCTCTGCTCGCGGCGATTGATGAGGCGCGAGAGCAGATCCTGGTGCAGGCATATCTGTTCACCAGCAAACCACTGGCGCGTGCCCTGATCACAGCCCACCGGCGCGGTGTGCGTGTGGAGGTCATGCTGGATGCCGAGAGCAATCGTCCGGCATCGGCAAGCATGCTCCCGGATTTCATGGCTGCGGGTGTGCCGGTGCTGGTTGAAACGCGCCACAACATTGCCCACAACAAGGTGATGTTGTTTGATCCGGGTTCTTCCAGGGCCGCGGTGGCCACCGGGTCTTACAACTACACCCGCTCAGCGCGGCTTGCCAATGCCGAGAACCTGTTGATCCTGCGGGGCAACCCGGCGCTGGCCAGGGCCTACCTGGACAACTGGCTGCGTCACAAGGCCGAAGCGCAGTTGCTGCAAAGTCTTGACAATCTGCCCGCAAGAAGAAGGAAAGAGGATGGAAGAGAACCAGATCGCGCAACTGCTGATTGAGGTTTGGGACGATGTCCAGAAGCCGGCAATCTTCTGGCAGATCGGTGTGCTGGCGGTGTGCCTATTGATTGCCGGGTTGATCTCCCGGCAGATCAAGGAGATGCTCCGCCGACGGGCGAGCGCTGAGCCGGGCTCCGTGCGGGACGTCGGGGAGGAGGGGTTGCGACGGGTGGTCTTCCCACTCTCGGCGCTGTTGCTGGTGGTGCTGGCCAGGGTGACGCTCGACAAGTGGCACCACGTCAATCTGCTCAAGCTGGCCATACCCCTCTTGTTGGCCATGGCGGTGATCAGGCTGACCGTGCATGCACTCAAGCGCGCCTTTCCCCGGGCCGGCTGGCTGGCTTCCTTCGAACGCTTCTTTGCATTTTCTGCGTGGGCTGCCGTGGCCTTGCACATCATTGGGGTGCTGCCGGCGGTCATCGACGGGCTTGAGCAGATCAGCTTTCCTGTTGGCAAGTCCAGCGTCAATCTCTGGATGCTGCTGCAGGGAGGGCTGACAGTGATGCTGACCGTCCTCATCGCCCTGTGGCTTGCGGGTACGGTGGAGGCGCGGCTGATGCACACGGAGGGTCTCGACGCCAACCTCAAGCTGGTTTTTGCACGTCTCTCCAAGGCCCTTCTCATCATCCTCGCCGTATCCATCGGCCTGCCCCTGGTAGGCATCGACCTGACCGCCCTGTCGGTTTTTGGCGGGGCGCTGGGGGTGGGGCTTGGCCTCGGCATGCAGAAGATCGCCGCCAACTATGTGTCCGGCTTCATATTGTTGCTGGACCGCTCGATCCGTATGGGCAACCTGATCTCGGTCGGAAACGAGCGTGGCGTGGTCAGCCAGATCACCACCCGGTACACAGTGCTCAAGGGAATGAGCGGCATCGAGTCCATCGTGCCCAATGAAACGCTTGTCGGTGCGGTGGTGCAGAACGAGACTTTCACTGATCCGAAGGTGCGTATCGCCCTGCCCGTGCAGGTGAGCTATGCGACCGATCTGGAGAAAGCCATGGGCATCCTGGTCGAAGCTGCTGGCAATCAAGCCCGTGTGATGACGGATCCGGCGCCCGGGGCCTTCGTGGAAGCCTTTGCCGATAGCGGTATCAACCTGCAGCTCGGCTTCTGGATCCGTGACCCGGCTGAAGGAACCCTGGGAATCCGTTCGGCGATCAACCTGGAGATCTGGCGGCGCTTCAAGGAGGAGGGCATCGAGATCCCCTTTCCCCAGCGTGAGGTGCGTGTCCTCAACCCGGCCCCGTCGGTGCCGATAGAAGCACAGGGCGGCGCTGTATCGATTCAGCCACAGTAAGACAGGTTTGCTGGCGCCAAGGCCCGGGTATTTGAGCACTTTCCTTGGTTTGGGAAGGGGGCTCGACTAGAATTCGCGCACCACTCGAACAAGGACGTACGGCCTGATGTTTTCCGGATTGCTTGACATGCCCTGGTGGGGCTATGTTGTCGCCACCCTGGCGATGACTCACGTGACCATTGCCTCGGTCACCATTTTTCTGCATCGCCATCAGGCGCATCGGTCCCTTGATCTGCATCCGCTGCCAGCCTTGTTCTTCCGTTTCTGGCTGTGGCTCACCACCGGCATGGTGACCAAGGAGTGGGCTGCCATCCACCGCAAGCACCACGCCAAGTGCGAAACTCCCGAAGATCCCCATAGCCCCCAGATCCACGGCATCAACAAGGTCTTGTGGGCGGGGGTGTTCCTTTACGTGAAGGAAGCCCGCAACCGGGAGACCATCTCCCGTTACGGTCATGGCACGCCGGACGACTGGGCGGAGCGGAACATCCTCTCGGCCTACCCCAAGAGCGGCATCGTGATCATGCTGGCGGCCGACATCCTCCTGTTCGGCGTCTGGCCCGGCGTGCTCATCTGGGCGGTGCAGATGTTGTGGATTCCCTTCTGGGCGGCCGGTGTCATTAATGGCCTGGGGCACTATTGGGGATATCGCAATTACAACTGTGCCGATGCTTCCACCAATCTCTTTCCGTGGGGCATCCTGATCGGTGGTGAGGAGCTGCATAACAATCATCACAGTTTCGCCACTTCGGCCAAGCTGTCGGCCCGATGGTACGAGTTCGACATCGGCTGGATGTATATCCGCATGCTTGAAATGCTTGGTCTGGCCCGGGTCAAGAAGACCATTCCCACCCCAAAGTTCGGAATTGCCAAGGCGAGGGCCGATTTCGACACTCTGCAGGCCATCATTACCTGTCGTTATGACGTGATGACCCGCTATGTGCAATCCCTCAAAGTCGTTGCCCAGGAAGAGTTCTCCGCGCTCAAGATCCAGCCCGGGGGCAAACTCAGTGTGAAGGAACTGCGTCGATGGCTGGCGGCCGACGAAAGCGAGCTGGCACCCGACGAAAAGTCCCGTCTGGCCTTCCTGCTGCAGTCCAACTCCCGTCTGCAGACGGTTGTGACCATGCGTAAGGAACTGACGGCCCTGTGGGCCCGCTCCACTGCCACCCGCGAGCAGTTGCTGCAGGATCTGCAGGATTGGATCGCCCGGGCCGAGAAGAGCGGCATCCAGCAGCTGGAAGACTTTTCCCTGCGTTTGCGCCGATACGCTGTCTGAGCGTGTGTTCCAAGCCCGTCAAGCCCGCTGTTTCGGCGGGCTTGTTGTTTTCTGAATCTGGCGAGTGGGCATGCTGATTCTATTCAACAAGCCCTACGGCGTCCTGTGCCAATTCACTGGCGAGCCTGGTCGAGCGACGCTGGCCGGTTACATCCCTGTACCCGGTGTGTATGCGGCGGGGCGTCTTGACACGGATAGCGAGGGTTTGCTGGTGCTGACCGATGACGGGGCGTTGCAGGCTCGCATCGCCGATCCTCGTCACAAGCTCGCGAAGACCTATCTGGTGCAGGTGGAGGGCGTGCCCGACGAGGCTGCCCTGGCCGCCTTGAGGGCCGGAGTCGATCTTGGAGATTTTGTGACCAGGCCCTGTCAGGTTCGCCTGGTTGCTGAGCCGGCCTGGCTGTGGCCGCGTGTTCCCCCGATCCGGGAGCGTAAGTCAATTCCTACCCGCTGGCTTGAGATTGTCCTGAAGGAGGGCAAGAACCGCCAGGTTCGGCGCATGACGGCAAAGCTTGGCTTTCCGACCTTGCGCCTTGTACGGGCGCGGGTGGGGGAGTGGTCCCTGGAAGGGATTGCGCCTGGAGAGTGGCGCGAGATCCTCGTGGAGCCTGTCGGCGTACCGACAACTCCGGCATCAACCTTGCCGCGGCAGCCCCGGCCCTCACCCCGTCGCAATGGGGCTCCCCTACGGAGGCCTTTGCGGCGCTCGACTTGATCTCGTTTCATGCTAAGTTCGCGCCCATCGCTGTTCATAATCGACGCTGCCATGCCGCTTTATCACTCCGCCGCCTCCTTCCTTGCGCTGGTTGTGGTTCTCCTCTCTGCCACCCCCGCCCAGGCCCAGTCGGGCATGCCCCGTACCGAGCTTTCGGCCGGCATGTACCGCATAGAGGCCGAGGTGGCCGCCACCCAGGAGAATCGCATGACCGGGCTGATGCAACGCCGCAGCATGCCCGCCAATCAGGGCATGCTCTTCGTCTTCACCCAGCCCCAGCGCCACTGCATGTGGATGAAGAACACCCTGTTGCCACTGTCAGTGGCCTTTCTCGATGATGAGGGACGCATCCTCAATGTCGAAGACATGCAGCCCCAGACCGAAGACAACCACTGTGCCGCCAAGCCTGCCCGCTTCGCCCTGGAAATGAACCTGGGCTGGTTCCGCCAGAAAGGCGTCAAGCCGGGACAAAAGATCGACGGTGTGCTCCGCCTGACGGATCTTGCCCGTTGACGCGGGTTGGCAGGCTTCCCCCAGGAAATAAAAAACGCCAAGTGAAATCAATCACTTGGCGCTGAATTGGTGGAGCCGGGGGGAATCGAACCCCCGTCCGCAAGTCCTCTACAGTCAGTTCTACATACTTAGCCGACCTATTTGGGTTTAACCCGGGGTTTAGCCAATCGGCAGGCCGACCACAGGCGAGTCACCTTGAGTTTCGCGTTGAACCAAGTAACCCGATTCATTGCTAGTCCCTGTAAATGACACTGCGGCGGGTTTTACCCCATCTGACCCAGGAGACCTGTCAGTGCAGTGGCTTAGGCCTTAAGCGGCCAGAGCGAAACGCTCGTCGTTGGCGTTTGTAGATTTCCAGTGGATTTACGAGGTAACTGGTCCTCGGTATGCCCTGATCTGCTTTGCAACCCACGTCGAAGCCAAGTCGGCCCCCTTCGTTTGTGCAATGACTGGACTTTCATCCACTCACTTGAAGATGATAGCACGCTCTCAGTGTTTTTCTAGAACACGGAGCAGGTCGAGTGGGTGTGCAATGATGGCGTCGGCGTCCCAGGTCGCGATGGGTGGAGAGCTCCCAAGATATCCGTACGCCGCAGCGACTGTCCCCATGCCTGCAGCCTTGCCCGCATGGATGTCGCGGATGTCATCACCCACATAGAGACAGCCTTCCGGTTTGATACCGGTGCTGGAGCACGCGTGGAGAAGGGGGTCGGCAAAGGGTTTGGGGCGTGCCGCGGTGTCGCCGCCGACAATACATGCACAGCGGGCGGTGAGACCGAGAGCGTCGATCAGGGGGCGGGCGAAGCGCTCGGCCTTGTTGGTGACGACGCCCCAGGTGATTCCTGCATTGTCGAGGTGCGACAGAAGTTCGTCCATCCCGGCGAAAAGCCGGGTTTCGACACACAGTGCACTGGCGTAGAAATGCAGAAAACGTTCGGCAAGTGCCGGGTACAGAGGGGCGTCCGGCGTGATTCCGAAGCCGACTCCGAGCATGCCGCGCACGCCGTTTGATACCAAGGGGCGCAATCGGATCAGCGGGCTTGGCGCCAGCCCCTGCTCCGCTTTCAGGCGGTTGAGGGCGTTCGCCAGGTCGGGGGCGGTGTCGGCGAGTGTTCCGTCAAGGTCGAAAAGGACCGCTTCAGGCATTCCGTGACGTACACATCAGGTAGTTCACATCGGTGTCCTGTCCCAGCGCATAGATCTTGGTTAGCGGGTTATAGCTCATGCCGCGCAGCTCCTCGACGTTCAGCCCCGCGTCCCGGACATAGCGGGACAGCTCGGAGGGCTTGATGAATTTGGCGTACTCGTGAGTGCCCCTGGGGAGAAGGTTCAGTACATATTCCGCGCCGACCACGGCCAGGAGGTAGGCTTTCAGATTGCGGTTCAGCGTCGAGAAGAAGACCTTGCCCCCGGGTTTGACCAGGGCGGCGCATGCCCTGATGGTGCTGGCCGGGTCGGGCACATGCTCAAGCATCTCCATGCAAGTCACGACGTCAAAGCCTGCGGGTGATTCCCGGGCGATGTCTTCGGCTGAAATGTGCCGGTAGTTTACCGTCTCGCCGCTTTCGTAAAGGTGCAGGCGGGCTACGCCAAGTGCCTTCTCCGAAAGGTCGACACCTGTTACCTCGGCACCCCGGCCTGCCATGGATTCCGCCAGGATGCCCCCGCCACAACCGATGTCCACCACCTTCTTGCCGCTCAGGCTGACGGTCTTGTCGATCCAGTCGAGACGCAGGGGGTTGATCTGGTGCAGGGGCTTGAACTCGGATTCGGGGTCCCACCAGCGGTGGGCAAGGTCACTGAATTTTTGCAGTTCGGCGGGGTCGGCGTTCATGGTGTGATGCGTTGTCGAGCGTGAGTGATGACAGGCTGAGATTGTAGGGCGAGAGCCTGATCTGCGGAAAAACAAAAAGCCCTGCAGGGCAGGGCTTTTTGAGGACTTGCGGGAAACTCTGTTTCGGCGATTACTTGGTGCCGATCACTTCGATTTCCACGCGACGATCCGGCTGCAGGCACTCGACCAGCTTCTTGTTCTTGCCGGAATCCTTGCCGAGGCTCTTGCACTTGTCGCCGGTGACCGGCTGCTTCTCGCCCTTGCCTTCGGTGTAAACACGGTTGGCTTCGATGCCCTTGGCAACCAGGTATTCCTTGACGGCGGCAGCGCGCTTCTCGGACAGCTTCTGGTTGTAGGCGTCACCACCGATGCGGTCGGTGTGACCAACAGCCAGGATGACTTCCAGCTTCACACTCTTGGACTTGGCGGCCAGGTCGTCAAGCTTGGCCTTGCCGGCGGGCAGCAGGACAGCCTTGTCGAATTCAAAGAGTGCATCGGCAGCCAGCTTGATCTTCTCAGCCACGGGAGCCGGGGCAGCCAGCGGAGCGGCGCGGGAGCCAGCAGCCGCCGCAGCGACAGGCTTCACGCACTTCTCTTGCGGAACGACGTCCTTGTCGCACTCACAGCCGACCGGGAATTCGCCAGCCATGGTGTTGGCGGCGGCGGCCGGAGTCCAGTAGCCAGTGCGCCAGCACAGATCGTGACCGCTGCGGGCCACAACAGCGCGGGAGTCAATCACGTAAGGCACTTCGCCTTTCGTATCGACAACGACATCTTTGGCGAAGCTGGCGGATGCGGACAGACCGAGAGCGGCAAGTGCGGCGGCCATCAGCAGTTGTTTTTTGGCTTGTTTGATCATCGTTTTCCTCGTCGCAAGGCAAAGGGGTAGAACCGGAAGATTCATCCAGGCTGCCAAAGTACGCTATGACTCAGGCAGCATATCCAATTCATTGGCGGAGCTTATTTTGCCATAGGCGAGCGATGCTCAATAGTTCGGTGTTGGTTATTTGCAACAGTTCGCCACCCTTTACCCTTCTTTGCCCATCGACCCAGACGTCGGTAACGCAGTGTCGGCCGAGGACGTAGAGCAGGTGGGAAACCGGATCAAACAGGGGAAGGCTGTCCGGATCGTCAATTCGAAGGGCGCAGAGGTCTGCGGCTTTGCCCGGCAGAAGGGATCCTGTCAGGTCGTCGATGCCCAGGGCGCGGGCGCCATGGAGGGTTGCCATGCGCAGTGCCTGATGGGCCGGTAAGGATGATGCGCTGCCGGTGTCGAGTTTGGCAAGGAGGCTGGCCTGAAGCATTTCGCGCCACAGGTCCAGGCGGTTGTTGCTGGCAGCTCCGTCGCTGCCAAGGCCGACTGAAAGCCCATGCTCGAGAAGTTGTGTAACCGGTGCGGCACCGCTGGCCAGTTTCATGTTTGAGATCGGGCAGTGGGCGATGGCGCAACGATGATGGCTGAGGCGCTCGATGTCGTGGCGATCCAGGTGCACTGCGTGAACGCCGATCAGGTTTGGGCCGAGCAGGCCCAGGCTCTCGAGTCGGGCAATGGGGCGTTGCCCGAAATCCCTCAGGCTGTTGGCGATTTCGTCGGCGGTTTCGTGGATGTGGATGTGGATGGGGATCTCGAGCTCTCCGGCGAGGGTGCCGATGCGCTCGAAGCTCCGGTTGCTGACGGTGTAGGGTGCGTGGGGGGCGAGGGCAAACCGGATCAGGGGGTGATCCCGCCAGGATTCGAAGCTTGCCAATCCCTTGTGGAGGTAGTCGTCCGCGTCCGAGGCGTACTGGGACGGGAAGTCGATGACCGTGATGCCCAGGACGGCACGCAGGCCGAGTCGGTCAAAGGCCTCGGCGCTGGCCTGCGGGAAGAAATACATGTCGTTGCAGGTGGTGATGCCGCCACGCAGCATCTCCGCTCCAGCGAGGAGGCTGCCGTCACGCACGAAGGCGTGGGAGACATGTTTCGTTTCGGCAGGCCAGATGGCTTCCTGCAGCCAGCGCATCAAGGGCAGGTCGTCGGCGAGGCCGCGCATCAGGGTCATCGCTGCGTGGGTGTGCAGGTTGATGAGTCCGGGGGTGACAATGTGCTCCGGGAGGTTGACGGTTTCCGAGGCGGCGTATTGAAGACGTGCCTGATCGGACGGAATGATGTCGACGATGCGCCCGCCCCGGATGGCGACGCTGTGGTGTTCCAGCGTCGTGTTGAAGGGCTCGACGGGAATGATGTATCGAGCGTCGATGAGCAGGTCGATCGGGGTCGGCGCCATTTTGCGGGCTTTCATGTGAAAAGACCCCGCCAGGGGGCGGGGTCTCAATATGCCAGGGCACGACAGGAATTACTTGGCGGGGCCCTTGATGTCCAGGGTGACGCGGCGATTCGGCGCGAGGCACTCAATGAGCTTCTTGCGGCCCAGCTTGTCGTCGCAGCTCTGGACCGGCTGGGTCTTGCCGGCGCCCATGGTGTCGATGAGGTCAGCCTTTATGCCCTTGGCGATGAGGTAGGACTGCACCGCCTCGGCGCGCTTCTCCGACAGCTTCTGGTTGTAGGACTGGGAGCCGAGGCGATCCGTATGGCCGGTGATGATCACGGATTTTACTTCGGCACAGGCGGCGAGCTTGGTGCTGATCATGTCGTCAAGGTTCTTCTTGGCGATGGGGCCAAGCACGGCCTTGTTGAAGGCGAAGGTGTGATCGGTATGAAGGGTCATGCTGAAGTCGCATTTCTTCGGTGCCGGTGCTGCGGCAACGACAGGTGCCGCGGCGGCCGGGGCGGCTACCGGTGCTGCAGCGGGGGCGCATTTGTTGGCGCCGACAACGTCCTTGTCGCATTCGCAAGCGACCGGAACTTCGCCTGCCTTGGCTTCACCGGCCGCGCCGGGTGTCCAGTAACCTGTCCGCCAGCACAGGTCCGACCCGCTCTTCACGACGACGTTGCGCTGGTCGATGGCGTAGGGTACTTCGCCCTTCGGATCGACAACGATGTCCTTGGATTGGGCCAGGGTAGGGAGGCTGGCGAGCATCAGAAGGGCGGCCGTCGTGAGACGGAAGTTTGCTGCGGTCATCGGGTTTCCTCCTCAATAGGGTGAGGCGCTCGGGGCGCCTGTCTTGTGTGCTTCACGTGCTCGCGGATTAGAGCATATGAAATGCTTGGATCACAATCGGTGGCGGAGTGTTGTGTCTGGCGCATGCGCAACAGCGGGTCGGGGCGGGCTCTGCCGGCGTGATAAACTCTGTGTTTTTCGTCTTTTCGACGAATAGTCGATTCCTCGCGGTGCCATGATCCCGTTCGCCAAAGAAACTCTTCCCATCAGCCTCGAAGACGAGATGCGTCATGCCTACCTGGATTACGCGATGAGCGTGATCGTCGGGCGGGCTCTCCCGGATGTGCGTGACGGCCTCAAGCCAGTCCATCGCCGCGTGCTGTTTGCCATGCACGAGCTGGGCAACGACTGGAACAAGGCTTACAAGAAGTCGGCGCGCATCGTCGGGGATGTGATCGGTAAGTACCATCCCCACGGCGACCAGTCGGTGTATGACACCATCGTCCGCATGGCGCAGGATTTTTCCCTTCGCTACATGCTGGTGGATGGTCAGGGCAACTTTGGGTCAGTGGATGGCGACAGCGCGGCAGCGATGCGTTACACCGAGATCCGCATGGCCAAGATCGGCCACGAGCTGCTGGCGGATATCGAGAAGGAAACGGTCGACTTCGGGCCGAACTACGACGGTTCCGAGAAGGAGCCGCTGGTGCTGCCAGCGCGTATTCCCAACCTGCTGATCAACGGTTCCGGCGGGATCGCGGTCGGGATGGCGACCAACATTCCACCCCACAACCTGACCGAGATTGTGGATGCCTGCCTCAAGCTCCTGCAGGATCCGGAAACCACCATTGATGAGCTGATCAAGATTGTTCCTGCTCCCGACTTTCCAACGGCGGGTCTGATCTACGGGCTGGCCGGTGTGCAGGAAGGCTATCGCACGGGCCGTGGCCGCGTGGTGATGCGGGCGCGCACCCACTTCGAGGATATCGGTAAGGGGGATCGGCAGGCCATCATCGTTGACGAGCTGCCCTATCAGGTTAACAAGAAGACCCTGATCGAGAAGATCGCCGAGTTGGTCAATGAAAAGCGCATCGAGGGGATCAGCGACCTTCGCGACGAGTCCGACAAGTCCGGCATGCGAGTGGTCATTGAGCTGAAGCGCAATGAGATGGCCGACGTGGTGCTGAACAACCTGTTCAAGCAGACGCAGCTGCAGGATACCTTCGGCATGAACATGGTGGCGCTGGTGGATGGCAAGCCACGCCTGCTCAATCTGCTGCAGATGCTCGATTGCTTCCTCGCCCACCGGCGCGAGGTGGTGACCCGTCGCACCATCTTCGAACTGCGCAAGGCCCGCGAGCGTGGTCATATCCTCGAAGGCCTGGCGGTGGCCTTGTCCAATGTGGATGAGATCATTGCCCTGATCAAGGCGGCTCCGACGCCGCCGGAGGCCAAGAAGGCCCTGATGGCGCGGCAGTGGCGTTCGGCCCTTGTGGAGGAGATGCTGTCCCGCGCAACGGCGGACAGTTACCGGCCCGATGGCCTCGCGCCGGAGTTCGGCCTGTCGGCCCAGGGGTATCGCCTTTCCGATGCTCAGGCCCAGGCAATCCTGGAGTTGCGTCTGCAACGTTTGACCGGTCTCGAGCAGGACAAGATTGTTGCCGAATACAAGGAGGTGATGGACAACATCGCCGACTTGCTGGACATCCTCGCGAAACCGGCGCGGATCACTGCGATCATCGTGGATGAGCTGACCCTCATCAAGCAGCAGTTTGGCGATCCCCGGCGCTCCGAAGTGGTGATGAACACCGCCGACATCAATATAGAAGACCTGATTGCGCCTCAGGACATGGTCGTGACCTTGTCCCATACGGGCTATTTCAAGCGCCAGCCCCTTACCGATTACCGCGCCCAGAAGCGCGGCGGCCGTGGCAAACAGGCGGCAGCGGTGAAGGATGACGATTTCGTTGACCAGTTGTTTGTGGCCAATACGCATGACCACATTCTGTGCTTCTCCAGCCGCGGCCGTCTCTACTGGCTGAAGGTGTATGAGGTGCCCGAGGGCACGCGCAATTCCCGCGGCAAACCCATCGTCAATCTTTTCCCGCTGCTGGAGGGCGAGAAGATCACCGCCGTGTTGCCGGTCAAGGAGTTCGATGAAGGCCATTTCGTGTTCATGGCTACGGCCCAGGGTACGGTCAAGAAGACGCCGCTCACCGATTTCTCCAACCCCCGCAAGGCGGGAATCATCGCCGTGGGGCTGGACGAGGGGGACTATCTGGTGGGTGTGGCCATTACCGATGGTCAGCACGACGTGATGATGTTCTCCGACGCAGGCAAGGCCGTGCGCTTCAGCGAGAACGACGTTCGGCCGATGGGGCGCCAGGCCCGGGGTGTGCGCGGCATGATGCTGGAGGACGGCCAGACCGTGATTGCCATGCTGGTGGCGGGCGACGAGGAGCAGAGCGTGCTGACGGCCACCGAAAATGGCTTTGGCAAGCGTACGCCGATTGGGGAATACACCCGCCATGGTCGTGGCACCAAGGGCATGATTGCTATCCAGACCTCGGATCGGAACGGGCGTGTGGTGGCGGCGACGCTGGTCACCGAGAAGGATCAGATCATGTTGATCACCACGGGTGGCGTGCTGGTGCGGACGCGGGTAGCCGAGATTCGCGAGATGGGCCGGGCGACCCAGGGGGTCACGCTGATTTCCGTGGATGAGGGCAGCACGCTGTCCGGTGTGCAGAAGATTCTCGAAGGCGAAGAGGAAGAGCAGGATGTTGCGGGTGACGAAGGCACCCAACCCGACGCCTGAACCGACTGAACAAGGATTCACACGATGCGGATATTCAATTTCTCAGCGGGTCCGGCGGTCTTGCCGACGGCAGTTCTGGAGCAGGTGCGCGATGAACTGCTCGACTGGCACGGAGCGGGCATGGGCATCATGGAGATGAGCCACCGGGGCAAGGATTTCTCCGGTGTCATCCACGAGGCCGAGGCCGACCTGAGAGCGCTGATGGGGATTCCCTCCAACTACCGGGTGCTGTTCCTGCAGGGCGGGGCAACTCAGCAGTTCGCGCAGATTCCGATGAATCTCCTGGACGGCCGCTCGGCCGATTACGTCGTCACCGGCGCCTGGTCGAAGAAGGCATACAAGGAAGCACAGCACGTGGGCAACGTGCGTCTGGCGGGATCCACCGAGGGTGACGGGTTCAGTCGCCTCCCTGTTGCCCATGAGCTGAAACTTGACCCTCAGGCGGCCTATCTGCATGTCTGCACCAACGAAACCATTCATGGTGTCGAGATGTTCGACCTGCCCGAAGTGCCTGTCGGGGTTCCCCTGGTGGCGGACATGAGCTCCCACATCCTGTCACGGCCGATGGATGTAAGCCGCTACGGGCTGATCTATGCCGGTGCGCAGAAGAACATCGGTCCGGCCGGCCTCGTCTTGGTCATCGTGCGGGAAGATCTTCTCGGCAAGGCGTCCACGATCACGCCCAGCGTGATGAACTACACGACCATGGCTGACAATGGTTCCATGCTCAACACGCCGCCGACCTTTGGTATCTACCTTGCCGGATTGATCTTCAAGAACCTCAAGGCCCAGGGCGGCCTTGCGGCAGTGGAGGAGGCCAATGTTGCCAAGGCGAAGCGCGTCTATGACACCATCGATGGCAGCGGCGGCTTCTATCGCAACCCGGTCGCGGTGGAATGCCGTTCCCGGATGAACGTCCCGTTCACGTTGTCCGACCCTGCCCTTGATGCGGCGTTTCTGGCAGAAGCCGCGGAGCGCAAGCTGGTGGGCCTCAAGGGGCACAAGTCGGTTGGTGGTATGCGGGCGTCGATATATAACGCCATGTCCCTTGAGGGCGTGGAGGCCCTAGTGGCGTTGATGCAGGATTTCGCCGCACGCAAGGCGTGATCGGGCAGGGTTTTGGGTTCAGGAGAAGGCATGAACGAAGGGATGCTGCAGGAGCTCGGCGTGGTGAGAGAGCAGATCGACGCCATTGATGCGCAGATGCTGGCCTTGCTCAATCAGCGTGCCAGATGCGCTAAGCACGTTGGTGAGATCAAGGCCCGATATGGCGACGCGGGCTACATCTATCGACCTGAGCGTGAGGCACAGGTACTGCGCCGGATCCAGGGGCTCAACACCGGCCCCCTTCCCAACGAAAGCGTCACCTTCTTCTTTCGGGAGGTGATGTCGGCTTGCCTATCCCTGGAAACGCCGCTCGGGATCGCCTTCCTCGGACCTTTGGGTACATTCTCCGAGAGTGCTGCGGTCAAGCATTTCGGTCATGCCGCCCGTCTTGCGCCCCAGGGCACCATCGACGATGTTTTTCGTGAGGTGGAAGCGGGCCATGCCCACTATGGCGTGGCGCCGGTCGAGAACTCCACCGAAGGTGCGGTAGGCCGCACCCTTGATCTGCTCCTCGGCTCGCCCCTCAAGATTTGCGGTGAGGTAGTGTTGCGCATTCACCAGCATCTGATGACGCGTGAAGTCGAGCTTGGCCGCATTACCAAGGTGTATTCCCATGCCCAGTCCCTGGCCCAGTGTCACGAGTGGCTGAACCGGTCGCTCCCCGGCGTGACGCGTGTTTCGGTGGGCAGCAATGCCGAGGCGGCGCGCCTTGCCTCCCAGGAGCCCGGAGCGGCGGCCATCGCCGGTGAGGCCGCCTCGGAGCGCTATGATCTGCCGCGCCTGGCGGAGAGCATTGAGGATGAGCCCAACAACACCACCCGCTTTCTGGTCCTGGGGCGTCATGATGCGGGACGGACCGGGGCGGACAAGACCTCCCTAATCATGTCCGCAACCAACCGGCCCGGGGCGGTCCATGAATTGCTGGCGCCCCTGGCCGAGGCGGGTGTGTCCATGAGCCGTCTTGAGTCCCGGCCCGCCCGCGCCGCCCTGTGGGAGTACGTCTTCTACGTGGATATCGAGGGCCACCGGGATGATCCGGCCGTAAAGGTGGCGCTGGATGCGCTGGCCAGCCGCGCGGCTTATCTCAAGATCCTGGGATCCTATCCCCAGGCTGTGTACTGATCCCCTGGAGTTGTCCATGAGTTTGTGTGATCTGGCGCCCGCCTATATCCGGGCGATCTCTCCCTATCAGCCCGGCAAGCCGATCTCGGAACTGGCCCGGGAGATGGGGCTAGAGGAGGCGTCCATCGTCAAGCTGGCCTCCAACGAGAACCCGCTGGGCATCGGTGAGCAGACCCGGGCGGCCATTGAGTCGGCGCTGGCAGACATCGCCCGCTACCCGGACGGAAATGGCTTTGAGCTGAAGGACGCTCTGCGCCGGCGTTACGGCGTGGCGATGGACCAGATTGTTCTTGGCAACGGCTCCAATGACATCCTTGAGCTGGCGGCGCGGGCTTTTCTCGGTCCGGACCGAGAGGCCATCTATGCTCGCCACGCTTTCGCCGTCTACCCCCTTGCCACTCAGGCGACGGGCGCCCGTGGTGTTGAGGTGCCGGCGCAGGACTTCGGCCATGATCTGGACGCCATGCTGGCGGCAATCACCCCTCTCACCCGGGTGATCTTCATCGCCAATCCCAACAATCCGACCGGCACCTTCCTTCCCGGCGACCGGATAGAAGCCTTCCTGGGCAAGGTTCCCGACGACGTGCTGGTGGTGCTCGACGAGGCTTACACCGAATATCTTGGGCCGGAGCAGCGTTACGACGCCATCGCCTGGCTGTCCCGCTTCCCCAACCTGCTCATCAGTCGCACCTTCTCCAAGGCCTACGGTCTGGCCGGTCTGCGGGTGGGATATGGCCTGGGCAGTGCGGCGGTCATCGATTTGCTGAATCGTGTCCGGCAACCGTTCAACGTTACCAGTGTCGGCCTTGCGGCTGCGGCCGCCGCGCTTTTTGACGACGATTTCCTCGCTCGCAGCTACGCCTTGAACCGGGCCGGGATGGCCCAGCTGACTGCCGGTTTTACCGCCCTCGGCCTGGAGTGGATTCCCTCCGCCGGCAACTTTGTCACCGTCAAGGTTGGCAACGGGGCCAAGGTCAATCAGGGCTTGCTGCGTCAGGGTGTCATCGTGCGCCCCATTGGCGGATATGGCATGCCTGAATGGTTGCGTGTGTCCATCGGCCTGGAGAGCGAGAACACCCGCTTCCTCGAGGCTCTGCCTGTCGCCCTCGGCTGAGTGAGGCTCGCCGTGCGCAAGATCGAGAAACTTGTGGTGTGCGGCGTTGGCCTGATTGGCGGGTCGGTGGCGCTGGCCCTGCGCCAGGCGAGGCTGGTTGAACGTGTGGTGGGCATCGGTCGCCGCCCCGGCCCCCTCGCCGAGGCACGGCAGCTCGGGGTGATCGACCAGATTTCCACCGACTGGGCCGAGGCCCTCGATGGGGCGGACATGGTCTTGCTGGCCATGCCCGTCGGCCAGATGGAGGCGGTGGCGCAGGCCATGGCGCCCCACCTGGGTCCGAACACCATCGTCACCGATGCGGGCAGCACGAAACGGGATGTGATCGAGGCGATCTATCGTCATCTGGGCGCCCATCTGGCCCAGGTCGTACCCGCGCATCCCATTGCAGGGGCCGAGAAAAGCGGGCCTTCCGCCGCCCGTGCCGATTTGTACCGCGGGCGCAAGGTGGTGGTAACGCCGTTGCCCGAGAATGCGCCCGAGGCGGTGTTGCGTGTGCGCGAGCTATGGGCCGCCTGTGGTGCGGTGCTGCACGAGATGAGTCCACAGGAACACGACCGTGTGTTTGCTGCGGTCAGTCATCTGCCCCATCTGCTGGCCTTCGGTCTGGTCCATGATCTGGCCGGCCGGGCCAATGCCGAGCAGCTTTTCAGCTACGCGGCGAGTGGTTTTCGCGACTTCACCCGAGTGGCGGGAAGTCATCCGGAGATGTGGCGCGACATCTGCGTGGCCAACCGCCATTCCCTTCTGGCCGAACTTGATGCTTACCTGTCCGAGCTGGCCTATCTTCGAGCGCTGCTCCTGGCAGGCGACGGACCCGCGCTCGAAGCCGTCTTCGACGAGGCCAGCCGGGCCCGCAACGAATGGGCCGACAAGGCTTTCCCAGCGACGCCTTCGGGCGAGTGATACAAGGATTTTTCATGGAATTCATTGATCTGCCGCCGATGCGCAAGGCCGCCGGCACGGTACGTCTTCCCGGCTCCAAGAGCATCTCCAACCGCGTCCTGCTGCTTGCTGCCCTGGCTGAGGGCGAGACCCTGGTCGAGGATCTCCTGGACTCCGATGACACCCGGGTGATGCGCAATGCCATCTCCGCCCTGGGCGTGAGCGTCATGGAGGAGGGGGCCGCGCTGCGCGTGGTCGGTTGCAAGGGGCGCTTTCCCCAGTTGCGAGCGGATTTGTTCGTCGGCAATTCCGGGCTGAGCATCCGTACCCTCGTTCCGGCCATTGTCGCGTCCCTCTCCGGCTGCGATGATGCCCCGGCAGAGGTGCGCCTGTCCGGCGTGCCGCGCATGCACGAGCGCCCCATCGGCGACCTCGTGGATGGTCTCAAGCAGCTTGGAGCCCGGGTCGCCTGGTTGGGGCAGGAGGGATATCCACCCCTGGCGCTGCAGCCCGCCGAGCTTGACGCCGATCGGGTCAGCGTGCGGGGCAATGTGTCCAGCCAGTTTCTCACCGGGCTGTTGCAGGCTGCGCCACTGGTGGCACGGGACAAGCCTCTTGCCATTGAAGTGGAAGGGGAGTTGATCAGTCGTCCTTACGTGGAGATCACCCTCAACCTCATGGAGCGTTTCGGGGTGCTGGTGCAGCGGGATGGCTGGAGCCGCTTCGTCGTGCAACCGGGCCAGCGCTATGTCTCGCCGGGCCGGATCTCGGTGGAGGGGGACGCGTCCACCGCCAGCTATTTTCTTGCTGCCGGTGCGCTTGGCGGCGGTCCGGTGCGCGTCGTCGGCGCGGGGCGGCGCAGCATCCAGGGGGATGTGAAATTCGCCGACGCCCTGGCTGTCATGGGCGCGGAAATTACCTGGGGTGAAGACTGGATCGAGGCGCGTGCACCGGCATCCGGTCGCCTCAAGGCCTTTGATCTGGATCTCAACCACATTCCCGACGCGGCCATGACCCTGTCGGTGGCCGCCTTGTTTGCGGACGGCCCGTGTACGCTGCGCAATATTGGTAGCTGGCGGGTCAAGGAGACTGATCGCATCGCCGCAATGGCGGCCGAGTTGCGCAAACTGGGTGCGACCGTGGACGAATTTCCGGAAAGCCTCCGCGTCATACCGCCGGAGCGCCTTCAGTCTGCAGTCATCGACACCTATGACGACCACCGGGTTGCCATGTGTTTCTCGCTGGCGACCCTGGGCGGGCCCTACGTGCGGATCAATGATCCCAAGTGTGTGAACAAGACTTTCCCGGAGTATTTCCAGACTTTCTCCGGCATTGCCACACCGGTTCCGGTCGTGGCCATCGACGGGCCGTCCGCATCGGGCAAGGGAACGGTCGCCGCCCAGGTGGCCCGGGCCTTGGGCTTTGATCATCTCGACAGTGGTGCCCTCTACCGGATCGTGGCCTTGGCCGCCCGGCGCAAGGGCCTGGCCTTCGACGCTGAGGTCGAACTGGCTGCGTTGGCTGCAACGCTGCCAGCCCGTTTCCAGGACGAGCGTGTCCTGCTGGATGGGGATGATGTCACGGACGCGATTCGCAGCGAGGCCTGTTCGGCGGGCGCCTCTCGCGTGGCCGCCCTTCCTGCGGTGCGGGACGCCCTGTTTGCCCGTCAAAGGGCCTTTCGCCGCGGGAGCGGTTTGGTTGCGGAGGGGCGGGACATGGGGTCGGTGGTGTTTCCCGACGCCGCCCTCAAGATCTTCCTGACGGCCTCGGCGGAGGCGCGTAGCGAACGCCGCTATAAGCAGTTGATCGGTAAAGGAATGACTGCTAGTATGGACGATCTCCTCAGAGACCTGCATGAACGGGATGCGCGGGATTCCCAACGCTCCGTGGCGCCTCTGAAGAGAGTCGAAGATGCCGTGCTGCTCGATACCTCCGAAATGACTGTCCAGCAGGCGGTCGATTTCGTTGTAGAACGGGCCGCAGCACTTCGCAACTAAGGTCTTCCTTGCCCGCCCGGGCAAGGGGGGTTTGTCAACCAGGAGCCGTCTCGCGACGGTTGTAAGGTTCTTTTTCACATATGTCCACTGCCACCCCTATTTCCTTCGAGGAAAGCTTTGCCGCCCTGTTTGAGGAGTCCCTCAATCGCCAGGAAATGCGCGCCGGTGAAGTCATCACCGCCGAAGTCGTGCGGATCGACCAGAACTTCGTGGTCGTCAACGCCGGCCTCAAGTCCGAGAGCTACATTCCCATCGAGGAATTCCGCACCGATCGCGGCGAACTGACCACCGAAATCGGTGATTACGTTCAGGTCGCCATCGAGCAGCTCGAAGACGGCTACGGCGAAACCCGCCTGTCCCGCGACAAGGCCAAGCGCATCGCCGCCTGGAACGACCTCGACAAGGCGCTCAACGACGCGATCCTCGTCAAGGGCATGATCACTGGCAAGGTGAAGGGTGGCCTGACCGTCATGGTCAACGGCATCCGTGCGTTCCTGCCGGGTTCCCTGGTGGATATGCGTCCCGTCAAGGACACCACCCCGTTCGAAGGCAAGGAATTCGAATTCCGCGTCATCAAGCTTGACCGCAAGCGCAACAACGTCGTGGTGTCCCGCCGCGCCGTGCTCGAGGCCTCCATGGGCGAAGAGCGTCAGAAGCTCCTCGAAACCCTCAAGGAAGGCACTGTCGTCAAGGGTATCGTCAAGAACATCACCGACTACGGCGCATTCGTGGATCTGGGCGGCATCGATGGTCTGCTGCACATCACCGACCTGGCCTGGCGTCGTGTCCGTCACCCGTCCGAAGTTCTCGCCGTGGGCGACGAACTCGAGGCCAAGGTGCTCAAGTTCGACCAGGAAAAGAACCGTGTTTCCCTGGGTCTCAAGCAACTGGGCGAAGATCCGTGGGTCGGCATCTCCCGCCGTTACCCGCAGGGCACCCGCCTGTTCGGCAAGGTGACCAACATCACCGACTACGGCGCATTCGTCGAAGTCGAGCAGGGTATCGAAGGCCTGGTCCACGTGTCCGAAATGGACTGGACCAACAAGAACATTCACCCGACCAAGGTTGTCCAGCTGGGCGACGAAGTCGAAGTGATGATTCTCGAAATCGACGAAGACCGTCGTCGTATCTCCTTGGGCATGAAGCAGTGCATGTCCAACCCGTGGGACGATTTCGCCATCAACCACAAGAAGGGCGACAAGGTCCGTGGTCAGATCAAGTCCCTGACTGACTTTGGCGTGTTCATCGGCCTGGAAGGCGGTATCGACGGCCTGGTGCACCTGTCCGACCTGTCCTGGTCCCTGACCGGCGAAGAGGCCGTCCGCCAGTACAAGAAGGGCGACGAAGTCGAGGCCGTGGTGCTGAACATCGACGTCGAGAAGGAGCGCATCTCCCTCGGCATCAAGCAGCTCGAAGGCGACCCCTTCACCAACTTCATTGCCACCCACGACAAGAACACCCTGGTGAACGGTACCGTTCGCAGCGTGGATGCCCGTGGTGCCGTGATCGGCCTGAACAACGATGTCGAGGGTTACCTGCGTGCATCCGAGTTCTCCCGTGATCGCGTCGATGATCTGTCCCTGCTGCTGAAGGTTGGCGACACTGTCGAGGCGATGATCGTCAACGTTGATCGCAAGACCCGTGGCATCAATCTGTCCATCCGTGCCAAGGATCAGGTCGAGCAAACTGAAGCAATGAGCAAGCTGGCGTCTGACAGCGCGTCTGCTGCCAGCGGCACCACCAACCTCGGTGCGCTGCTGAAGGCCAAGCTCAACGAGCAGAAGTAAGCGGTTCGAGCATGACCAAGTCGGAGCTCATCGCCCGGCTGGCGGAGCGTTTTCCCCAGCTGGTCGCGAAGGACGCCGAGTTCGCGGTTAAGATGATTCTCGATGCGATGACCGATGCCCTGTCGCGGGGTGATCGCATCGAAATCCGCGGCTTTGGCAGCTTTGCCTTGAATTACCGTCCTCCCCGCGTCGGGCGAAATCCCAAGTCGGGGGAGAAGGTTCAGGTGCCGGAGAAGTATGTTCCGCACTTCAAGGCCGGCAAGGAGTTGCGGGAACGCGTCGACATGATGGGGTAATCCCCTTGTCAGACGCTTCCGGTTCCGGAGGCCGAAGGCTCGATCCTGAAGGCGGCGAAAGCCGCCTTCTTTTTTTTGTCCACGTCGGGGATAATTTCGGGCATGCGCGCGCTCACATGGGTCTTACGACTCTTTCTGTTTCTGTTGCTTTTCGGCTTCGCCGTCAAGAATGACGATGTCGTCGTTTTGCGTTTCTTTTTTGGAGCCCAGTGGCAGGTCCCGCTGGTTCTTGTCATTCTCCTGTTCGTGGTTGTCGGCGTGCTGATCGGTGTCACTGCAACCCTCACTGCCGTCTATCGTCAGCGCCGCGAAATCGGGGCGCTGCGTGATCGGGATGCATCCCCGCCGGCCGACCCCCGGGCTCGGGTGCCCATCGCCCACGGTCCCGATTTGCCGGAGAGCTACTGATTCCATGGAATTCGAGCTGTGGTGGCTGTTGGCGTTCCCCCTTTTCTTTGCGCTGGGTTGGCTGGCTGCCCGAATCGACATCAAGCACCTGGTCAAGGAGTCGCGGGCGTTGCCCCGTACCTATCTGACCGGTCTCAATTTCCTGCTCAACGAGCAGCCCGACAAGGCAATCGATGCCTTCATCGAAGCCGTCAAGATCGACAATCAAACAGTCGAGCTGCATTTCGCCCTGGGTAGCCTGTTCCGGCGCAGGGGAGAGACGGATCGCGCGATCCGCATGCACCAGAACCTCATCGACCGCGACGACCTTTCGGAGGATCAGCGACTGCAGGCCTTGTCCGAACTCGGCCTCGACTTTCTGAAGGCCGGGCTCCTCGACCGGGCGGAGGCGGTGTTCCTGCAGTTGAGAGGGAGTCGCCTTAACGATTTTGCCCTCAAGAATCTCCTCGATATCTATCAACAGGAGAAGGACTGGCGCAAGGCCATCGAGACGGCCGAGGCGCTTCCCGGACACGAGAGTGCCCTGTGGGAAAAGGAGATGGCGAATTTCCATTGCGAGCTTGCATCGGCGGACATGGCCAACTCGCGCTTCGAGGAGGCGCGTCATAGCTTGATGCGAGCCTTGGAAACGAATCGGAAATGCGTGCGTGCGAGCATGCTGCTCGGCGATCTCCATGTCGCTCAAGGTGACGACCGGGCTGCGTTGGAAGCCTGGAAGCGCGTCGAGAGCCAGAACCCCGTCTATCTGGCGCTGGTGGCCGAACGGCTGATGGATGCCTATCGCCGCCTTGGTGAGCTGGATCAGGGGATGCAGCTACTGCGCAGCTATCTGGAGCAGTATGCCTCCCTCGATTTGCTGGATGCCCTGTTCCAATGGGAGCTGCAGAAGGAAGGCCCGGTGGCTGCCTATCAGCTGGTGAGGGACGAATTGCGTCGTAATCCGACGCTCCTGGGGCTCGACAAGCTCCTTGAGGCCGCCCTGCTGACGGCGCCCCTTGAGCAGCGCACGGACATCGAGCTTGTTAAGGGGCTTGTGCATGGGCACACGCGACGCGTTGCGCGCTACCGCTGCGACGCCTGTGGATTTAAGGCACGGCAGTTTTACTGGCGGTGCCCGGCCTGCGGTGGATGGGAGACCTACCCGCCCAAGCGTACCGAGGAGTTCGATCTGACGCCCTGAGTCCATCGGGCTTACATGAATTCCGGTGCCTGTCTTGCCGGGATGGGCAACGATGTGCCCTGACTCGACGAAGCTGAAGAGTCCGGTCATCTTTGATGGGCGCAAGGTTATTGACCTGCAACCCTCCCGCGAGGTGGGCCTCACCTGTTTGAGCATTGGTCGCCCCTGAGGCCTTCCGTGTTCGGGTATGCCGGGGCTCCGCAGGACGCCCTTTTTTATCTTGCAGGGAGTGATTGGCCCGTTCGGTTTCAGGCTGTATCGTCCATCGTCGCAACCCCCTGCGCCGGCATTCGGTATTATCTTCCCATTCTCCAATCCGACATCCGGTGGATCGAAACATGGAATTCAAGACTCTCGAAGACTACGTGGGCCAGACCCCGCTGGTCAGATTGAAGCGCATCACGGCGGGGCGCAACAACGTGATCCTGGCCAAGCTCGAAGGGAACAATCCGGCAGGTTCGGTGAAGGATCGTCCCGCCTTGTCCATGATCCTTCGCGGTGAGGCCCGGGGAGATATCCAGCCTGGCCAGACCCTGATCGAAGCTACCAGCGGCAATACCGGGATCGCCCTGGCCATGGCCGCCGCGATCCGGGGATACGGCATGATTCTCGTCATGCCCGAGAACCAGAGCATCGAGCGCCGCCAGACCATGCGAGCGTTTGGTGCAGAGCTGGTGCTCACGCCCAAGGAGGGGGGGATGGAGCTGGCGCGGGACGTGGCTGAACGTATGCGCGACGAAGGGCGGGGCATCATCCTCGATCAGTTTGCCAACCCGGACAATCCCCAGGCCCATGTGGATGGAACCGGCCCCGAGATCTGGGCGCAGACCGGTGGCACTATCACCCACTTCATCAGCAGCATGGGTACGACGGGAACCATCATGGGTGTATCCCGCTACCTGAAAGACCGGAATCCCGCCATTCGCATCATTGGCTGCCAGCCCACTGACGGTGCCCAGATTCCCGGCATCCGCAAGTGGCCGGAAGCCTATCTGCCCCGGATCTACGACAAGGCCCGGGTTGATCAGCTGGAATACGTGGCCCAGGCCGACGCGGAAGAGATGACACGGCGTCTGGCCCGGGAGGAGGGCATCTTCGCGGGAATTTCCTCCGGGGGGGCGCTACATGTGGCCTTGCGACTGGCCGAGCAGGTCGAGAACGCGGTGATCGTATCCATCGTTTGCGACCGGGGTGATCGTTACCTGTCCACTGGCGTGTTCCCCGCCTGAGGATGACGATGGCTGCAACGCTTGTCTTTGATATCGAGACCATCCCCGATGTGCAGGGCATCCGTTCCCTGCACGGACTGCCCGAGGAGCTGAGCGGCGAGGAGGTGGCCGAGTACGCTTTTCAGTTGCGTCGTGCATCCGGTGGCTCCGACTTCCTGCCGCACCACCTCCAGCGCGTCGTCACCATCTCCTGCGTGTTGAGGGATGCGAACCAGTTTCGGGTCTTCTCCCTGTCCGAACCGGAGTGCAGTGAAGGCGAGATCATCCAGCGCTTCTTTGACGGCATCGAACGTTTCACCCCTCAGCTGATTTCCTGGAATGGGGGGGGGTTCGATCTGCCGGTTCTTCACTACCGGGGAATGCTCCATGGGGTGTCGGCACCGCGCTACTGGGATCTTGGTGACGGGGACTATCACGACTCCCGGGATTTCAAGTGGAACAACTACATCGGGCGCTACCATACTCGCCACCTCGATCTGATGGACCTGCTGGCGCTGTACCAGCCCCGTGCCAATGCGCCCCTTGATGACTTGGCTAAGTTGATGGGTTTTCCCGGCAAGCTTGGAATGGATGGCTCGGCGGTATGGAAGGGCTATTGCGAAGGCCGGATTGGCGAGATACGTGATTACTGTGAAACCGACGTAGTGAACACCTATCTTGTTTACTTGCGTTTTCAGTGCATGCGGGGCGCTCTCGACAAGGTCGCCTGCGCGGCAGAGACAGAATTTGTCCGGGAGGCCCTTGGCCGCATCGATGCCCCCCACTGGAAACGCTTTCTGGCGGCATGGCCGACCGTTGGGCCAGTAAAATAAATCTAAGTAATCGTTGACAAACTATAGGGCTCGTCTATAATGCGGGCTTCTTAGGCGCGTAGCTCAGCTGGTTAGAGCACCACCTTGACATGGTGGGGGTCGTTGGTTCGAGTCCAATCGCGCCTACCAAACACCTGAGAAGGAAAGCGAATGTCTCGAACTTGCAGCGGCCAAGACAAGCATTGACGAGTCTGCTGTAAGGCGTTTTCCAAAAAGAAAAAGTGCGGCTCGTCCGCACTTTTTTTTTGCCCAGAATTTTTCCCCCGAGCGAGTCATCATGCCCAACATCACCTTGCCCGACGGTTCCGTACGCAGTTTTGAGCAGTCCGTGACGATCGCCCAGGTCGCCGCTTCCATCGGTTCCGGTCTGGCCAAGGCGGCCCTCGCCGGCAAGATTGACGGCAAGCTGGTGGACACCTCGTTCCTTATTGAAACGGATGTGGCGCTGGCCATCGTTACCGACAAGGATCCGGAAGGTCTCGAGATCATCCGTCATTCCACGGCGCACTTGCTGGCCTATGCGGTGAAGGAGCTCTTTCCGGACGCGCAGGTGACCATCGGGCCGGTGATCGAGAACGGCTTCTATTACGACTTCTCCTACAAGCGTCCGTTCACGCCGGAAGATCTTGAAAAGATCGAGGCGCGCATGCTTGATCTCGCCAAGCGCGACATTCGGGTTGAGCGCAGCGTGCTGCCGCGGGATGAGGCAGTGGCCTATTTCAAGTCCATCGGCGAGCACTACAAGGCCGAGATCATCGCCTCGATCCCTGCGGACCAGGATGTCTCGCTTTATCGTGAGGGTGATTTTATCGATCTGTGTCGTGGGCCTCATGTGCCGTCCACCGGCAAGCTCAAGGTCTTCAAGCTGATGAAGGTGGCCGGCGCCTACTGGCGTGGCGACTCGAAGAACGAGATGCTGCAGCGCATCTACGGTACCGCCTGGGCCAGGAAGGAAGAGCAGGACGCCTATCTGCACATGCTCGAAGAGGCCGAAAAGCGTGACCATCGGCGTCTGGGCAAGCAGCTGGATCTGTTTCACTTGCAGGAGGAGGCGCCGGGCCTGGTGTTCTGGCACCCCAACGGGTGGACGGTCTGGCAGGCCGTCGAGCAATACATGCGGGCGGTCTATCGCGACAACGGCTATCAGGAGGTGCGCTGCCCCCAGATTCTGGATCGTTCTCTCTGGGAGAGGTCGGGGCACTGGGAGCATTACAAGGCCAACATGTTCACCACCGAGTCGGAAAGTCGCGACTATGCGGTGAAGCCCATGAACTGCCCAGGCCACATCCAGATTTTCAATTCCGATCTGCGTTCCTATCGGGAGCTGCCCCTGCGCTACGGCGAGTTCGGCGCGTGTCATCGCAACGAGCCGTCAGGGGCGCTGCACGGCATCATGCGGGTGCGAGGCTTTACGCAGGATGATGGTCACATCTTCTGTACCGAGGATCAGATCGAGGCCGAGGTCACGGTCTTCAATGCCTTGGTGCGAAAGGTCTATGCAGACTTTGGTTTCAAGGATGTGGCGGTCAAGCTGGCCTTGCGTCCGGACAGCCGGGTGGGGTCGGACGAGGTCTGGGACAAGGCGGAAAATGCACTGCGCGCTGCATTGCGTGCTAGTGGCCTCGAGTGGGATGAGCTGCCCGGCGAGGGGGCCTTCTACGGCCCGAAGATCGAATTCCATATCAAGGACGCCATTGGCCGTTCCTGGCAGTGCGGCACCGTCCAGGTGGATTTCTCCATGCCGGCCCGCCTTGGTGCCGAATATGTCGGTGAGGACAACGGCCGGCATACCCCGGTGATGCTGCATCGGGCGATTCTCGGGTCTCTCGAGCGTTTCATCGGCATCCTGATCGAAAACTACTCGGGTGCGCTGCCCTTGTGGTTGGCTCCGGTGCAGGCGGTGGTGCTGAATATCTCGGAAGCCCAGGCGGATTATGTGGCCGAAGTCGTCAAGACGCTCCGCTCGCGGGGCTTCCGGGTGGAGGCCGATTTGCGCAACGAGAAGATTACTTATAAAATACGCGAACATAGCGTTCGTAAGCTGCCTTATCTGCTGGTTGTCGGCGACAAGGAAAAGGCAGCAAATGTAGTGGCCGTCCGCGCTCGGGGTAATCAAGACCTCGGTCAAATGTCCCTCGATAAGATTGTCGAGCGTTGGCAAGACGAAGCGAATTCGTTTGCCGGCACGGCCTGATATTTTTTGTTTTCATGGAGAATTGAACCATCGCTCAGGATAAGAAGCTGCGCATAAACGGCGAAATCAGTGTGCCGGAAGTGCGCTTGACGGGTGAGGACGGTGAGCAGATCGGCATCGTCACTCTGCGTGCTGCATTGGAAGCGGCGGAAGAAGCTGGCGTGGATCTCGTGGAGATTGCGCCCATGGCCAAACCCCCCGTGTGCCGCCTGATGGACTTCGGTAAGTACAAGTACGAAGAAGCCAAGCGGGCCCACGAGGCCAAGCAGAAGCAAAAGCAGATTCAGGTCAAGGAAGTCAAGCTTCGTCCGGGTACGGACGAGAATGACTACCAGATCAAGCTGCGCAACCTGATCAAATTCCTGAACGAAGGTGACAAGGCGAAGGTGACCCTCCGTTTCCGTGGCCGTGAAATGGCTCACCAGGAGTTCGGCATGCGCCAGCTGGAGCGCGTCAAGGCTGACCTGGAAGAAGTCGGCCAGGTCGAGCAGATGCCGAAGATGGAAGGGCGCCAGATGATCATGGTCATCGCGCCGAAGAAAAAGCATTAAGGAAATTTCGGCGCCTCACGGTGCCGGAGCACGGCGCACAGCATAGTGCGCCGGAAACAAGTGGTGACGGGTTGTTGAAGCGTTTCCGGAAGTCGGAAGCCACCCGGGGCCATGTCATAAGCTGGAGTACTTCATGCCCAAGATGAAGACCAAGAGCGGGGCCGCCAAACGGTTCAAGGTCCGCGCTAGCGGTAGCATCAAGCGTTCGCAGGCGTTCAAGCGCCACATCCTGACCAAGAAGACGACCAAGAGCAAGCGCCAGCTTCGCGGCATGACTGCCGTGCACGCTGCGGACGAAAAGTCCATCCGCGCCATGATGCCCTACGCCTGATTTAGGAGAACGCAATGCCCAGAGTTAAGCGCGGTGTAACCGCACGTGCCCGTCACAAGAAAGTCCTCGATCAAGCCAAGGGCTATCGTGGTCGTCGCAAGAACGTATATCGGATCGCCAAGCAGGCGGTGATGAAGGCGGGGCAATATGCCTACCGCGACCGTCGTCAACGCAAGCGTCAGTTCCGTGCCCTGTGGATCGCCCGTATCAACGCCGCCGCGCGTGAAGTCGGTCTGACCTACAGCCGCTTCATGAATGGCCTCAAGAAGGCTTCCATCGAAGTGGACCGCAAGGTGCTGGCTGATCTGGCCGTTTTCGACAAGCCCGCTTTTGCGGCGCTCGCCGAACAAGCCAAGGCCCAGCTCGCTGCGTAATCCGACGCAGCACGAAAAAAGGAGGCCTGGCCTCCTTTTTTTTGTCCTGAACCCGGGATAAGACAGAAAAATGGATCAACTCGATCAACTCGTCGCGCAGGCTGGAATCGATTTTTCCGCTGCTGCTGATGGTGCCGCCCTCGAAACGGCCAAGGCCCGATATCTGGGCAAGGCGGGCTCTCTCACTGAACTGTTGAAGGGCCTCGGCAAGCTCGATCCAGAGGCCCGCAAGAGCGCTGGTGCCGAGATCAACAAGGCCAAGGCCGCCATCGAAGCCCTGCTCAATGCGCGGCGCGATGCGCTGCAGCAGGCCGCGCTCGAAGCCCAGCTGGCCGCTGAAGCGCTGGATGTGACCCTGCCTGGGCGTGGTGCCGGTGTCGGTGGACTGCATCCGGTGGTGCGAACCCTGGAGCGTATCGAACAGATCTTCCGTTCCATTGGCTTCGATGTGGCCGAAGGCCCCGAGATCGAGACCGATTTCTACAATTTCACGGCATTGAACACGCCGGCCAATCACCCGGCCCGTTCGATGCACGACACCTTCTATCTCGAGAACGGTGAAGGGGTGATGCTCCGCACGCACACCAGTCCGGTCCAGATCCGCGCCATGCAGGCCCACGTGGAGGCCTACAAGGACCGCGACACCATGCCCGAGCTGCGGGTCATCGCCCCGGGGCGGGTGTATCGGGTCGACTCCGATGCCACCCATTCGCCCATGTTCCACCAGGTGGAAGGTCTGTGGGTGGGTGAGTCGGTGAGCTTTGCCGACCTCAAGGGCGTTGTCGCCGATTTTCTGCGCAGCTTCTTCGAGAGCGACGATCTGCAGGTGCGCTTCCGGCCGTCCTTTTTCCCGTTCACCGAGCCGTCTGCAGAGATTGACGTGGCCTTCATGAGCGGTGCGCTGAAAGGTCGCTGGCTGGAGATCGCCGGCTGCGGAATGGTGCATCCCAACGTGCTGCGTTTTGGCGGCATTGATCCTGAGCGCTATACCGGCTTTGCCTTCGGCATGGGGCCGGACCGCCTCACCATGTTGCGCTATGGCGTCAACGACTTGCGCCTTTTCTTCGAAGGCGATCTTCGTTTCCTCGGTCAATTCAGGTAAGCCATGCAATTCTCAGAACTCTGGTTGCGCAGTTTCGTCAGTCCGGACCTTGATTCGGACGCGCTGGGCCATCTGCTCACCATGGCAGGGCTGGAAGTGGAAGAGCAGGACGGCGTGGCCGCTGTGTTTTCCAAGGTGGTGGTTGCGCAAATCGTCGAGGCCGAAAAGCACCCCAATGCCGACAAGCTGCGTGTTTGCAAGGTGGACGCAGGGCAGGGCGAGTTGCTGCAGATTGTTTGCGGCGCACCCAACGCCGCCGCCGGTATCCGGATTCCGTGCGCCCTCGTCGGTGCAGACCTGGCGGGGTTCGGTATCAAGGCCGCCAAGCTGCGCGGCGTCGAGTCCTTCGGCATGCTGTGTTCGGCCAAGGAGTTGGGTATTTCCGAGGAGAGCAGCGGTCTGCTGATCCTGCCGGAGGATGCGCCAGTCGGTACTGATCTGCGTGAGTATCTGGCGCTCGATGACACCCTGTTCACCATCAAGCTCACGCCCAATCGTGCCGATTGCCTGAGCCTCACCGGCATTGCCCGGGAGGTTGCTGCCCTTACCGGTAGCCCGCTGAGCCTGCCCGCCTGCGATCCAGTGGCCGCAACCCACAGTGATATCCGTGCCATTGTCCTCGATGCGCCGGACGCCTGCCCGCGTTATTCCGGCCGGATCATCCGGGGTGTGGATGCCAAGGCGCGGACGCCCGAATGGATGAAGCAGCGTCTGGCGCGGAGCGGCGTCCGCTCCATCAGTGCCCTGGTGGACGTTACCAACTACGTCATGCTGGAACTCGGCCAGCCGCTCCACGCCTTCGACGAGGCGAAGCTGAACGGGGCCATCCACGTCCGCTTTCCGGCTGCCGGCGAGCAGGTTCTGCTCCTCAACGGCCAGACCGTGACCCCCGCCGCCGATACCCTGCTGATTGCCGACGAGTCCCGCGCCCTGGCGCTGGCGGGCGTGATGGGCGGTGAAGACAGCGGGATCACCCTCGACACCGCTGATCTGTTCCTGGAGAGCGCCTTCTTCGCACCCGATGCGATTGCCGGGCGCGCCCGTGCCCATGGTTTCTCCTCCGACGCCTCCTACCGCTTTGAGCGCGGGGTGGACTTTGCTTTGACCACCAGGGCCATCGAGCGTGCCACCCGTCTGATCCTCGATATTTGCGGCGGCCAGCCGGGCCCGGTGGTGGAGTCCGTGGAGCCGGGCAAACTGCCGGCCCGCGCTCCGATCCGCCTGCGCGCAGCCCGCGTGCGCCGCGTGCTGGGGATTGCCCTGAGCGCCGATGCTGTGGCCGAGATGTTCGTGCGCCTCGATCTCGATGTGGTCAGGGATGGTGAGGACTTCATCGTCACGCCGCCTTCCTACCGGTTCGACTTGGAGATCGAGGAGGATCTCATCGAGGAAATCGCCCGTCTTCATGGCTACGACAATATCCCGGTGCTTGCGCCCCGGGGGCCGATCAGCATGCTGCCGCGTCCGGAAGCCCGGCGTGACGCCATGTTCGTGCGGCGTCTGGTGGCGGGTCGCGAGTTCCAGGAAGTCATCAACTTTGCCTTCGTCGAAGAGGCCTGGGAGAAGGACTTCGCTGGCAACACCGATCCGGTGCGTCTCGCCAACCCGATCGCCAGCCAGATGAGCGTGATGCGCTCGACGCTGATCGGCGGCCTGGTCGCCAACCTGGCCACCAATCGCAAGCGTCAGACCAACCGGGTGCGTGTCTTCGAGATCGGGCGCTGTTTCACTCGCAGCCCGTCGGGTCAGCCCGTAGACGGTTTTCACCAGCCCATCCGCCTGGCTGCGCTGGCGGGTGGTCTCGCCCGCCCTGAGCAGTGGGGTGAGGCCGGCCGCAGTGTCGATTTCTTCGATCTGAAGGCAGACCTCGAGGCGTTGCTCTTTCCGCGGGTTGCCGAGTTTGAGCGGGCGGTTCACCCTGCCCTGCATCCGGGCCGTTCCGCGCAGATCGTGCTCGACGGGAAGTGCATCGGTTTCATCGGCGAGTTGCATCCGGTCTGGGTGCAGCGCTACGAGTTGGGTGCTGCACCGGTGGTTTTCGAGATCGAACTCGAGGCCCTGCTTGAGACCGTGACGCCCGCCTATCGGGAGGTTTCCCGCTTCCCGGCGGTGACCCGCGATCTGGCCCTCGTGGTGGATCAGGATGCCGCAGCCGCACAGCTCCTGAAGGGGCTGCAGAGTGTTGCTCCTGCCATCGTTCAACGCATCGAACTGTTCGACCAGTACCAGGGCAAGGGTATCGAGCAAAACCGGAAAAGCCTTGCTTTTCGGGTAGTTATGCAAGAAACTCAGAGAACTCTGGAGGATGCCGAAGTGGATGCCGTGATGACCGCCCTGACCCGCCACGCTGAGGAAAACCTTGGCGCCAAGTTGAGGGCCTGATCACCATGAGCATGACCTTGACGAAGGCAGAGCTTGCCGACTTGCTCTTTGAGCAGGTCGGCCTCAACAAGCGTGAAGCCAAGGATATGGTGGAGTGCTTCTTTGAGGAGATCCGCATGGCTCTAGAGCGGGGCGACTGCGTGAAGCTCTCGGGCTTTGGCAATTTCCAGCTACGGGAGAAGCCCCAGCGCCCCGGCCGCAACCCCAAGACGGGCGAAGAGATTCCCATAACTGCCCGGCGTGTGGTGACTTTCCACGCCAGTCAGAAGCTCAAGGCCAATGTGGAGCAACTGAGCGATGTTGCAAAGTGATCTTCCGGCGGCAGCCGATCTGCCGCCGATTCCCCTCAAGCGCTATTTCACCATTGGTGAAGTAAGCGAACTGTGTGGTGTCAAACCCCATGTGTTGCGTTACTGGGAGCAGGAATTCACCCAGTTGCGGCCGGTGAAGCGGGGGGGGAATCGACGCTACTACCAGCACCATGAAGTGCTCCTGATCCGTCGCATCCGCGAACTGCTATACCAGGATGGCTTCACGATCTCCGGTGCCCGCAACCGTCTTGACGAGATCGCCTCCCGCAAGCGCGAGGATGCCGAAGAGTCGGTCGGCCTGCGTGAGCAACTGGCTTCGGTGCGTGCCGAGATCAAGTCCATCCTGCAAGATCTGCAAAACTGACCGGTGCAGCCATCAGCGCTGTGCATTTTCCCTGTCCGGGGCGATGCCTGACTGGCGTCGCCCTTTTCATTCGGGCCTGATTTCATGACCTATTGTGTCAGCATGCTGCTGGATGCCGGTATGGTGTTCCTCTCCGACTCCCGAACCAACGCCGGTGTTGACCACATCAATACCTTCCGCAAGATGAGCATCTTCCAGCGCCCTGGAGAGCGTGTGCTGGTGTTGATGAGCTCCGGCAATCTGGCCATCACCCAGCAACTCGTCTCCATGCTGCGGGAAACCATGGCCTCCCAGGATGCCCGCGAAAACCTGTGGTCCGTGCCCAACATGTTCGAGGCGGCACGTCACGTGGGTGAGACCCTGCGGGAGGTGTTCCGCCGGGATGCGGAAGCGCTGCAGAACTTCGGCATTGATTTCACCGCGGCCCTGATACTCGGGGGCCAGATCGGCAAGGAGCAGCCGCGACTGTTCCACATCTATGCCGCGGGCAATTTCATCGAAGCCACACCTGACACCCCGTACTTCCAGATCGGCGAGTCAAAGTACGGCAAACCGATCATCGACCGCGTGGTCAAGCGTCATACCAGTCTGGATGAGGCCGCGAAGCTGGCCCTGATCTCCATGGATTCGACGATCCGCTCAAATCTCTCGGTGGGGGTACCTCTGGATCTCGCAATCATCAAGACTGACGAGCTTCAGATCTCCTCTCATCTCAGTATTGATGCCAAGAACGAGTACTTCGCGATGATCCGCAATCGCTGGAGCGAGGCCCTTGGGCACGCGTTCGACGAACTGCCCAACCCAGACTGGCTGGGCAGGGGCGACGAGCTTCCCTGACCCCGGAGGCCCGTCAGGGCCTTACCAACCCTGCGCCTGCCGCCGCCCCTGCTCGCATTCGGTGCGGAACTGCAGGAACTGGCGCAGGCGTTTCATTTCGATCATTCCGCTCTCGGCGGCGGCCCGCAGGGCGCAACCGGGCTCCGAATCGTGCCTGCAGTCCCGGAAGCGGCATTGCCCGGCATAGGGGCGGAACTCCCGAAAGCTCGCTTCCAGATCCTTTCCATCCAGATGCACGAGCCCGAAGGTCTGCATGCCCGGGCTGTCGATGATGCCGCCACCTTCGGGGAGAGGGTAGAGACGGGCAAAGGTGGTGGTGTGCTTGCCCGTATCCAATACCTCGGAGATCTCCCGGGTCTCCGCCCTGGCCTCGGGAATCAGCGCATTTGTCAGTGTGGATTTCCCCATCCCGGATTGTCCGACCAGCAGGCTGGTCTCACCGATCAGGCGCGCCCGCAGGGTACCCACGTTGTCGAGGGCCGACATCTCGAGCACCGTGTAGCCGAGGGCCGAGAAGGCGGCGAGCCGGCTGCGGGCATCGGCAAGGCCGGCAACGATGTCGGTCTTGTTCAGCACGATCAGCACCTTGAGGTTCTGATTCTCTGCTGCGCACAGGCACCGTGAGATGAACTCGTCACTGAAACTCGGTTCGGTGGCCACCACCATTACAACCTGGGTGGCATTGGCCGCGATCAGCTTCTGCCGCCAGGCGTCGGAGCGGTAGAGCAGGCTGCTGCGTTCCACCAGCTTGTCGATGACGCCCTGGCCGGGGCCGGTAGCGGCAATCTGGACCCGGTCGCCGCAGGCAAACAGGCTCTTCTTGCCGCGGGGAACACACAGCAGGATCTCGCCGGCGTCGCTGCGGACTTCATATTGGCGGCCGAAGGCGGCGATCAGGGTGCCGAAGGTTTTCACTGGCTTGCTGCCTGCAGTCTGGCAATGCGAATCGCCGCGGGGGGGTGGGAGTCGTACACGCTGGAGTAGAGGGGGTCAGGGGTCAGGGTCGAGGCGTTGTCCCGGTACAGCTTGACCAGGGCACTGATCAACTCGGTGGCCGGCGCCTGACTGGCCGCATAGGCGTCCGCCTGGAACTCGTGCTTGCGCGACCACATGCTCATCAGTGGGGTCAGGGGAAAGGTGAATACCGGCAGCGCCAGGGCGAACAGCACCAGTGTCGGCGCGGTACCGCTGGCCTGCATGCCCAGGCCCTCGAAGAACCAGGTCTGGTTGGCCAGATGACCCAACAGGGCAAAGAACAGCAGGCTGCCGGCACCAATCACCGCAAGGCGCTTCCACAGATGGTGATGATGATAGTGACCCAGCTCGTGGGCCAGAACGGCCTCTACCTCGGTGGGTGCCAGCTTGTCGAGCAGGGTGTCGAAGAAAACGATGCGTTTGGCGGCGCCAAAACCGGTGAAGTAGGCATTGCCATGGGCCGAGCGCTTCGACCCGTCCATCACGAACAGGCCCGACAGGCGGAAGCCGCAGCGGCTCATCAGGCCTTCGATGCGGGCCTTGAGGGGGCCGTCCTCGAGGGGCTTGAACTTGTTGAACAGGGGGGCGATGAAGGTCGGATAGACCAGCAGCACGAGCAGGTTGAAGCCCAGCCAGAAGGCCCACACATACAGCCACCAGCGCTCGCCCATGGAGCCCATCAGCCACAGAACGAAGGCGATCAGCGGCAGGCCGATCAGGGCCGCAAGGGCCACGCCCTTCAGGGTGTCGGCGATGAACAGGCCCGGTGTCAGACGGTTGAAGCCGAAACGCGCTTCCAGACGGAAGCTGCGGTAAAGGCCCAGGGGCAGGTCCACGAGCCACGACACGCTGGCGACCAGGGCAATGAAGGCGACACCCTGGACCAGGCTGCCGGCTTCAAGGAAGCGGCTCGCCAGATCGTGGAGGACTTGCAGGCCGCCACCCAGGGTCAGGATCAGCAGCAAGCACGTGGAGATGAAGAGATCGATCATGCCCAACCGCACCCGCGCCACGGTGTAGTCGGCCGCCTTCTGGTGGGCGTCCAGGGAAACGCTGGCGGAGAAGGCGGCGGGCACGGTGCCCCGGTGGTGGCGCACATGCAGCATCTGACGCATGGCGAGCCAGAAGCGGATCATCAGGCCGGCAAACAGGGCAAGCAGGAAAACAGCGGAGAGTTGGCTGGAGGTCATCGGCGAGGGGCAGGGCAGGGGTGGCTTGAGCCGGGCACGGCGCCGGGCATGGGCGTAGAATCGCGCCTTTACCAAGAAGCGGACCGATTATGGCACAGGACCAGAATCACCTCATCTGGCTGGACATGGAAATGACCGGCCTCAATCCCGACAGCGACCGCATCATCGAGATCGCCATGGTCGTCACCAACAGCAACCTGGATGTGGTGGCGGAGGGCCCGGTGATTGCCGTGCATCAGCCCGATGCGGTACTTGACGCCATGGACGAGTGGAACAAGAACACCCACGGCCGTTCCGGCCTGATTGACCGGGTCAAGGCTTCCACCACCGGTGAGGCCGAGGCGGAGCAGATCTACCTGGAGTTCATGAAGCAGTACATCCCCTCGCGGACCTCGCCCATGTGCGGCAACTCCATCGGGCAGGATCGCCGCTTCATGGCCCGTTACATGCCGGCACTGGAAGACTGGTTCCACTACCGCAACCTGGACGTGTCCACCTTGAAGGAACTGGCCCGGCGCTGGCGCCCGGATGTGTACAAGGGGCTCGAGAAGAAGGGGGCCCACCAGGCGCTGGCGGACATCCATGAGTCGATTGCCGAACTGCGTTACTACCGGGACACCTTCCTGAAGGTGTGATCCGCCCGGAGCGGGCCAACCCGGAAGGGGGCCGCAGTTGGAACACGGGGCGCCGAGGCGCCCCTTTGCGTGGACGTTCTCAACTGCCCCGCAACCACTTGCGGCTACTCTGGGTGTCCAGCAGATCCCTTGGCGAGGCCAGGCCCTGGGCATTGGCCCGGGCCAGCGCGACCTGGAGCAACTGGGCCACGCAGAGCGCCTCAAGCAGGGCATCCCGGTGATCCAGCCGGTCGATCCCGAAGGCCCCCAGCCAGGCGTCCATGCGGGCTTGCCCGGTGGTTCGTTCCGGAAAGAGACTGGGCATCAGGACCATCAGATCGATCCAGTCGAGGTCGGGGGTGCTGCCCAGGTTCTGCTCAAGGGCGCGTTCGAGGGTGCCCTGATTGAATGGCGCGTTGAAAACCACGACCGGTGAGCGGGCAATGAAGCGCACAAGGCCGATCAAGGCATCCACCGGGGTGCCGCCGAGCTGGGTGCGGTAGGCGTCGGCAGGGTGCAGCAAGCCCTGGTTGATGGCCACGGCACCCACTGCCAGCAGCCGTTGACCACCTCCGTCCATGGGGCCGGTTTCGGCGTTGATCACCACGTAGCGCGTTTCGTAGTGCGAGCGCGCCAGATCCGGCGGGGCCAGTGCGATGATGGCGTCCAGGGCCGCCCGCTGTTCGGGATCGAGGGCCGGATTGCTCCCCGGCAGGAGTCGGGAGAGCCAGTTCATATCTGGTAGTCGAGCTTGAGTCGGAGTTGAATCTTGCGGGCCTGGCGAAAAGCTTCCTTGAGGATGCGGCGGTCCAGTTCGTTGAGATCATCCGGCTTGACCCGGTTGTCCCCCGACGAGCCGTGATCGGTATCCAGGTGCTGATGGCGCAGGCGCAGCAGCTGGATGAAGTGGAAACCATCGGCCATGGCTGCCAGTTCCTCGGCCGGCATGCCGATGCGTGAGCCGCCCTGGCGGAGGCGTTGCACCGTGCTGGTCGCGTCCACTCCGGTACGCAGGGACAGGACGCGGGCTGCATCCACGAAAAGGCGCGCACCGAACTTCTTGAGATCGATGGTGCCGGGATGGCGGGCGTCATCATCGGTGACGAAATCGCGGATCTTGCCCAGGGGGGGCGACACATCAAGGGCGTTGGTGGCCATGGCCTTGAGAAAGGCGGGGTTGCCGCCGGTCATGGACAGCAGCCAGTGGCGCAGCTTGTGGGCCAGCTTCTCGTCACCATAGAGCACGCGGTAGTCGAAGAAAATGGTGGCGTTGAGCAGGGCCTCGGGGTGCGGTTCGCGGATCCAGGTACCGAACTTCTCGCGCCACTCGTCGAAGGTCAGGCAAAGCTCGGGATTGCTGGCCATGATGTTGCCCTCGCACAGGGGGAAACCGCAGGCGGCGAGGTCGTTGTTAACATCCTTGGCAAACTCCAGCAGCCGCAGTTTGAGGGGCTCCTTGTCGGCCCATTCGGGCAGGACGTAGAGAATCCCGTTGTCCTGGTCGGTGGACAGGGTCTGTTCGTGACGCCCCTCGGAGCCGAAGGCCAGCCAGGCGTATTCGACACCATAAAGGTCGTGGCGGTTGAGATTGAGTTCGATGATGCGACGGGTCAGGGCATCGTTGAGGGCCGAGATGAACTGGGTCAGTTGCTCGGCACCGATGCCCTGGGCCAGCAGGTTGAGCGCCAGCTGGCGGATGTCGCGGCTGGCCCGCTGCAGGGCCTGAACGTCGGCGGCACTTTCGATGCCGGAGCGGATCTGGCGCAGGCCGATGCGCTGCAGGGCGAACAGGTCGCGTTCCGAGATCACGCCCTTGAGCTTGTCGTCGGTATCGACAACCAGGATATGACGCACACCGTGAGTGGCCATCTCCAGCGCCGCGTCGTAGGCGCTGGCGCTGGCGTTGAGGGTGTGGGGCGGTGTTGTCATCACTTCGGCGATGGGGCGGGTCAGGTCGAAGCCCGGCAACACGATACGCTTGAGGATGTCACTCTGGGTCAGCACGCCCACCGGCTTCTCGTCTTCCCCGGCCACGGCAAGGCAGCCGACGCCGGCTTCGACCATCCTCTCGAGGGCGGAGCGGGTGGCAAGTTCGGGGCCGACGAAAATCGGCGCCTTTTTGACCAGGTTCGAGAGGGACGTGGTCATCGTCTGCTGTTCGGCAGCCCTTTGCGAGAACTGGACCTGCAACTGCTCCCGCGACTGGTTGAGGAGGCTGGCGATGTAACGGGTACAGAACAGCTGGAACGTGGGGCTGAGTTCCTGCAGCTTGAGAAAATCGGCCGCCGGCAGCTGGAAGCAGTAGCTGTCCTCCACGGCGATGTAGCCGTTGGTCGACGGACGGCCCGCCGAGATGGCGCCGATCGGGAAGCCTTCACCCGGCCCCAGGGTCAGGGTCGAATACTCCGTGACGGAGACACTGCCCACCTGACGGGCCTGCACCTTGCCGCGATATACGATGTAGAAGAAGCGCGGCGGACCATCTTCGGGGATCAGTATCTCGGCTTCGGCGGGATAGAAGGCCGTGGCCAGCCGTTCGCCCAGGAAGCGCAGAGCTTCCGTCTCCATCCGGTCGAAGGGGGCATGGCGCAGCAGGAAGTCGAGGTTGGTTCGGATCAGGGTGTCGGAGGCGGAGGTGTCCATAAACAGACCGATTGGCGTGAATCAAACATCTGAATCTACCCCAGTGGTGCCCCCGTGTCATGATCTTGCGCAAGAAATCCCCAATCTTGCCGGCTGCGATCACGGCATTGGCTCCGATACAATCCACTGACTCCCCAACAGGAACGCCGCCATGACTGACACCCTGCTGCCCGCCGTTGAAATCGAGACCGGACCATCCCCCACCCATGCCGTGATCTGGATGCATGGCCTCGGGGCGGACGGCCACGATTTCGAACCTGTAATCGACGAATTCGAAGCCGATCGCCTGCCCTTCACCCGCTTCGTGTTTCCCCATGCGCCAAGCCGTCCGGTGACCATCAACGGCGGTTATGTGATGCGTGCCTGGTACGACATCGTGTCGTCGGATTTCTCTACCCGCCGGGAAGATCCGGTTGGTGTGCGTGAGTCCGCGGCGCAGATCGAGGCCCTCATCGCCCGGGAGAACGCCCGCGGCATTCCCGACAGCCGCATCGTGCTGGCCGGTTTCTCCCAGGGTGGGGCGATTGCCCTGCACACCGCGCTGCGCCATCCCAACCGTCTGGCCGGCGTGCTGGCCCTGTCCACTTACCTGCCGCTGGCCGACACCCTCGCCGATGAGGCCGCGCCTGCCAACGCAAAGACCCCGATCTTCATGGCCCACGGCCTTGAAGACCCGGTGATCCCCTGCGATTTCGGCAAGGCCTCCGCGGATCTCCTGAAGGCGGCGGGCTATCCGCTGGAATGGCGCAGCTATCCCATGGACCACTCCCTGTGCCTTGAAGAGGTGCAGGATCTCGAACTTTGGCTGGCCCACGTGATGTCACGCTGACATCACGGCGGGTGAATCAGGACGGGCGGCGCTTGAGCAGGTTGTTGCCGATGAAGCTCAGCACCGTTTCGTCCCGCTGGTTGACGGCCAAGTAGCGCAGACGCGCGATTCCCCGATCCGGTTTGGAGCTGGATGGGCGCACTTCGAGGACTTCCACGATGCTGCGCAGGGTGTCGCCGGGGCGCACCGGCGCCAGCCAGCGAAGTTCGTCCAGACCAGGCGAGCCGATGCTCGACTGGCTGAAGATGCCGGTCTGGATGAACAGCCGGAAGCAGATGGCGATGGACTGGAAACCGCTGGCGATCAGCCCCCCGTAGGGTGACTCGGCGGCCGCGTTCACATCCAGGTGGAAGGGCTGGGGATCGTAGCGGAAGGCAAAGTCGATGATCTCTGCCTCGGTGAGGGTCATGCCCCCGCTGGTGAAACGGTCGCCGACGATCAGGTCGTCGAGGTAACGGCTTTCCATGCTGCTGTCTCCTGTGGGCTTGTTCGTGCCCGCATCATAGTCGACAGCGGTCGACGCGAGGATTGTGGCGTCAGGGGCACTGCTCACGCCCGCTGGGGGCTTCCATCTTCTCGTTGGCGCCGACCGACAGCCAGGCCAGCAGACTTGCGTATAGCAGCGGCGGTGCGACCGGTTTGATGATGAAGTCGTTCATCCCGGCGTCGAGGCAGCGCTGACGATCCTCCGGATAGGCGTTGGCCGTGAGGGCGAGGACCGGCACCTGCTTCCAGCCATCAAGGCGGCGCAGGCGGCGGGTCGCCTCCATGCCATCCATGCGCGGCATCTGCATATCCATCAGCACCAGGGCGTAGTCCTGCGCGCAAGCCATGCGCAGGGCCTGCTCGCCGTCTTCGGCCACGTCCACCTCAAGGCCGACCTCCCTCAGAAGGTGGGTGGATACCTCCCGATTGATCGCTTCATCTTCCACGAGCAGGATGCGGGCGCCGGTGTGGCAGCGGCGCAAATCCTCCTCGGCTCCACCTCCTGGCGGCAGGGCGACGGGGACAACACGATCTGCGGGCTCCAGGCGCACGGTAAACCAGAAACGGCAGCCGCCCTCCGGCGTGCTGTCCACGCCGATGTCGCCTCCCATCAGGTTCACCAGGCGTTTGCTGATGGCCAGCCCCAGGCCGGTTCCACCGAATTCCCGGGTGATGGAGTTGTCCACCTGCTCGAAAGCCCTGAACAGGCGCGCCTGATCCGCTTTGGCGATGCCGGGGCCGGTGTCTTCCACCTCAAAGCGAAGTACCAGGGCAGGGGTGTCGCCGGGGGCCTCATCCACGGGGAATGCCCGGATCGTGATCGTGCCCCGGGAGGTGAACTTGACGGCATTTCCCGTCAGATTGAGAAGCACCTGGCCCAGGCGCAGCGGATCGCCGAGAACTGGCGCGTCCGCGAGCTGCGGGGCCATTTCGGTGATCAGATCGAGTCCTTTTGCATGGGCGCGGGCGTCGATGAGATTGATCAGGTTTTCGATCACCGTGCCGGGCTGGAAGGGAATCCTGTCGAGATGCATGCGCTCCGCCTCGATCTTGGAAATGTCGAGGACATCATTGATGATGGCCAGCAAATGCCGGGCAGCGCCCGCGATCTTGGCCAGTTGATCAAGGGTTCTTTTATCGTGGGTGTGGCGCTGGATCAGATCGGTGAGACCGATGATGGCGTTCATCGGGGTGCGCAATTCATGGCTCATGTTGGCAAGGAAGGTGCTCTTGGCCCGGTTTGCCGAGATGGCAAGATCCTTGGCCGTGGTCAGCTCGTCTTCCCGTTCGTCGATGCGGTCCAGCAGGCGGTTCACGCCGCGCACCATCAGATCCAGTTCGCCGGTTGTGCCACTCACCGGGATGCGTGTCCGCCCACCCGCACTGCCATGGCCGATCGTGTCGATGGTTCGGGCAAAACGGGACAGCGGCCGGATCACATAGCGGGACAGGGCGAGGAACAGCAGCGTCAGGCACAGGGCCAGCGCACAGAGGGCGATGGCGGTGGCAATGGCCAGCAGTTCATTGCGCTGGCGCTCCACGTGCTCACTCGGAAAGCCCACCACGGCGGTGGCCAAGCCCTCGCCCGATACTCGCCTGACCGGCGTGAAGGCAGCAAAGACGCCATCGGCGGCGATCTCGACGCTGCCTTCGCCTTGCCCCAGGGCCGCCAGCAGTTCTGTTGGCAGCGCTTTGGCGTCGGGCCCGCCGGCGCTGCTGTGGAAGACGACCCGCCTGTCCGGGCCCACGATCATGGCAAAGGCCAGGTCCGGGTTGTCGCGTACGGCCTCGACACACTGTTCGTCGAATCCCTGGAGGTTGTCCAGCTCTATCCCCAGCGACAGAACCCGTTCTAGCTGGGTGGCCAAGCCCTTGGCGATGGCCTGGGTGCGGGAGAGTTGGGAATGCAGCAGTCGGTCATGGAGGAAATAGCCTGAGACGCCGACCGCCGCAAAAATGCCAAAGAGAAACACACTCCCTGCGATCAACAGAATACGGGCGCGCAGGCCGGGTGAGTTCATCCGTCGTGCTCCCAGGGAAAGTGGGTGATGACCTCGGAGGACAGCAGCAGGGAAGACTTCATGCCCAGCCCCAGTTGCTTCGCCCGGGCCAGATTGATGACCGGGTGGCCCTTGACCGCGGATCGGATCGGCAAGGCCGAGGGAGGTTTGCCCTCGACGAGGATGGCGCGGGCCAGACGGCCGGCTGCCCGGCCCTGCTCCAGTTCGGAGATGGCCATGGAGGCCAGCACCCCGTGATGAACCCGATCCACCCAGAAGCTGATGTCAGGCAGGTGGCTGTTCAGGCAGGCCCATTTCTGAACCTTCTGGTAGGGCACGTTGGTGCCGTCCGTGTCGGCCAGCGCAAAGATGCCCAGTTGAACGACGGCATCCGCGACCGCCGGGTAGGATTGGAGTCGCGCCTTGAACTCCGCAAAGCTGCGCACCCGATCGACCACGCTCAGGCTTACCCCGGGCAGTCCCGATACGGTTGAGCGCATGCGCTCGATGATCGGTGGCCACTGGGGGCCCAAGTCCGACAGAGCCGCAAGCCGCAGGGGGCCGGGAACGAGGTTCTGCAGCAAGCGTACCGATTCGACAAAGTGTTCGCGTTCGAGCACTCCGGTGACGTTGATGGCCGAGTCCAGCCCATGCTCGGCGGGTGTCTTGTTGACCCCGCTGAAGACACAGGGCAGGTGCTGACCGATCAATGGACGCACCACAAACTCCATGGCATCGTCATCGGAAACATACAGTAGCTGGGGCTGCCACGCCTCGATCAGGGCGAGGGCCTCGCTGCCCTTGCGTGCCTTGGCCTCCCGGCTGCTGTTGCGTTTTACATCCATCTGAAAAACCTGGAACTCTGCCGGCACCTTGCCAAGGCCTTCCTTGAAGCCCGCAAACTGGCCGTCGGTCCAGCGCCACGGCGAGTCGAAGCTCATGACATGGAGAATGCGTCGGGGCAAACCCGTGGCCGGAGCAGCACTTGCCGGGCGTTTGGCCAAGGTGACCAGCGCCGCCGTGCCAAGGGCTGCGCTGATGAAGTGGCGACGTCGCGATGAATGCATGGGCGGCGGTCTGCCTCAGGCGTCGACCTGAACCCGGGCCGGGCCTGCGTGCATCCGGCCGATCACTGCCGCGTCAACAAAACCGCCCGCCCGGAAGCAGGCCAGTACCCGCTCCACGCTGCCCGCATCGCAGGCCACCAGCAACCCGCCACTGGTCTGGGCATCGGCAGTCAGGCTGCGTTGCCACGCTTCCACCCCCGCGTCGAATTGCACGGCATCGCCGCAACTGGCCAGGTTGCGACCGATGGCACCCGGGCCGATGCCCTGTTTCGCAAAGGGGATGGCTGCGGGCATGACCGGCAGGGCTCCGGCCGTCACCGTGGCGCCCAGACCCGCACCGCGACACAGTTCGAGCAGATGTCCGAGCAGGCCGAAGCCGGTGACGTCGGTGAGGGCATGGACCCCCGGCAACGCGGCCAGGGTCGGGCCGACCGTGTTCAGACGGGTGGTAGTGGCGATCATCTGGGCATAACCCTCTGCGTCGAGGAGCCCCTTCTTCATGGCGGAGCCCAGAATGCCCACCCCCAGTGGTTTGCCCAGGATCAGCACATCGCCATCCCGGGCATCGCGGTTGCGCTTGATCACATCCGGGTGTGCCAAGCCCAGGGCCACGAGGCCGTAAATCGGCTCCGGCGAGTCGATGCTGTGCCCGCCGGCCACCGGGATGCCGGCTTCGGCGCAGACGCTGGCACCGCCTTCCAGGATGCGCCCGATGGTTTCCACGGGTAGGACATTGATGGGCATGCCGACGATGGCCAGGGCCATGATGGGCGTGCCACCCATGGCGTAGACGTCCGACAGGGCATTGGTGGCGGCAATGCGCCCGAAGTCGAAGGGGTCGTCGACGATGGGCATGAAGAAGTCGGTGGTGGCGATCAGTGCCTGCTGATCGTTCAGGCGCCACACCGCCGCATCGTCGGCGGTTTCGGTGCCGACCAGCAGATTGGCGAAGGGCTTCGCGGCAGGCATGCGGGCCAGCATTTCGTTGAGCACGGCGGGGGCGATCTTACAGCCGCATCCGCCGCCGTGAGACAATTCAGTGAGTCGCAAAGCGGTTTCAGTCATCTTCATTCCTGTCATTTCGTCCGTATTCCACGTGGCCAGCCATCCTGCTCCCTTTTCCGCAACCGTTGACCAACTCGGTGACTTCGACAGCATTATCGATGTGCGCTCGCCATCGGAGTTTGCCGAAGATCATGTTCCCGGTGCCATCAACTGCCCCGTCCTGGATGATGAGGAGCGGGCCCGGGTGGGCACCCTTTACAAGCAGGTTTCCCCCTTTGAGGCGCGCAAGGTGGGGGCGGCGCTGGTATCACGCAATATTGCCAAGCATATCGAGAATCAGCTCTTCGACAAGCCGAAGGGCTGGAAGCCGCTGGTGTACTGCTGGCGCGGGGGCCAGCGCAGCGGCGCGATGACCCTCGTGCTCGGTCAGGTGGGCTGGGCGGCGCGGCGCCTGGAGGGCGGCTACAAGGCCTTTCGCCAGCGTGTATTGGATGATCTCGAAACGTTGCCCCGTAGTCTTGAACTGAACATCCTGTGTGGCCCCACCGGCAGCGCCAAGACGGCTGTGCTGGAGGCGCTGGCCGAGCGCGGCGGGCAAATCCTTCATCTGGAAGCCCTGGCCCGTCATCGCGGCTCGGTGCTGGGAGGCGAGACCGATGGCCTGCAGCCCGGCCAGAAGGCCTTCGAAACAGCCTTGTGGGCGGCGCTTACCGCATTTGATCCGGCGCGCCCCGTGTGGTCCGAGTCGGAAAGCCGGCGCATCGGGCGCCTGCATGTGCCGGCGGCCCTCTTCGAAGCTCTGCGCAATGGACGCTGCACACGCATCGAGGCGCCCCTGGCGGCACGGGTGGATCACCTGGTGGAGCGCTACGCCCATCTGATTGCCGACCCGGAAGCCTTCCGGGGCAGGCTTGCACGTCTTGTCCCCCAGCACGGGTACGAGCGTGTGGCGGACTGGCAGGCGCTTGTGACCAGCGGTGCTTGGCGCCAGCTCGCCACGGAACTGGTGAATGATCATTATGATCCCGCCTACCGCAAGGGCGGGGAGGGGCTCTACCTGCAGATCGGTGCGGCCTGCCCGCTGCTTCTCGAGGCCCTTGATGCGGATGCGCTGGCCAGGGCTGCTGCAGGGCTTCCGATCTGATCACCGGATCCTGTCAGAGGGTGTGAATAAATCTGCTGCACGATCCGATTTCGCCCCTGCGATGCTCACCGTACCCTTGTACGGCTGCGCTTCTCGGGGCGAACTCGAACCGCTCGCTACGATTTCTTCACACCCTCTCAGGTGCCGATCCCGGCCAGTGTCAGGTCCAGGGCATCTGCCAGGTCGAGGGCCAGCCCCATGCTTTCCGGTCGCATCTCGCGGGTGGCCTGTTCCGTCTTTCGAGCCAGTGCCAGCAAATTGTGATCCATGATGTTGCCCGCCGAGCCCTTGATCAGATGGGCAAGGCGGGCAACGCCGACCGAATCGCCGCTTTCCACGGCCTGACGAAGTTCGCCGGGAACCGCTGCGTAGGTGTGGACGAACACCCCCAGCAGTCGCTCGACAAACGCCGCCCGTCCCGCATAGCGGCTTTCGAGCTGGTCGCGCTGGATCATCCGCGGGTCGGGCGCGAAAGTCGGGCGCTCAAAGCACCTCCGCCGCGTGGTCGGCGAGGCGCGAACGCTCGCCCCGCTGCAAGGTGATGTGGCCGGAATGGGGCCAGCCCTTGAAGCGGTCCACCACGTAGGTGAGGCCTGATGAGCCCTCGGTGAGATAGGGGGTGTCGATCTGGGCGATATTGCCCATGCACACCACCTTGGTGCCCGGGCCGGCGCGGGTGATCAGCGTTTTCATCTGCTTCGGCGTGAGGTTCTGGGCTTCATCGATGATCAGGAACTTGTTGATGAAGGTGCGCCCGCGCATGAAATTGAGGGACTTGATCTTGATGCGGCTGCGGATCAGGTCGCGGGTGGCGGCGCGACCCCACTCGCCGCCCTCGCCGGTGGTGCCGTTGAGCACGTCCAGGTTGTCTTCGAGGGCGCCCATCCAGGGGGCCATCTTCTCTTCCTCGGTGCCGGGCAGAAAGCCGATGTCCTCACCCACCGGCACGGTTACACGGGTCATGATGACTTCCGAGTAGCGTTTGGCTTCGAGCACCTGGGTCAGGCTGGCGGCCAGGGTGAGCAGGGTCTTGCCGGTGCCGGCCTGCCCAAGCAGGGTGACGAAGTCGATCTCCGGGTTCATCAGGAGATTGAGGGCGAAGTTCTGCTCCCGGTTGCGGGCGGTGATGCCCCACACGTTGTTCTTCTGGTGGGAATAGTCGATCAGGGTTTCAAGGGTGACGGTGCGCCCGGCCTTCTCCTTCACCCACGCCTGCAGGGGCTGCTCGCCATCCTGGTAGATGAACTCGTTGATCAGCAGGTCGGCGGTATCCGGGCCCTTGAGGCGGTAGTAGGTGTGGGTGTCCTGCTTCCAGGATTCGATGTCCTTGCCATTGGCTTCCCAGAAGGCCGCGTCGATCTCCTTGGTGCCGGTGTAGAGCAGGTCGGTGTCTTCGAGCACCTTGTCGTTGAAGTAATCCTGCGCAGCCAGGCCCAGGGCCCGGGCCTTGATGCGCATGTTGATGTCCTTCGACACCAGGATGACCGGGCGCTTGCGGTCGAACTTCTCGAACAGGTGCATCACCACCGCCAGGATCTGGTTGTCGCCCTTGGCGGTGGGCAGGGCAGCGGGTAGCTGCACGTTGATGGCTTCGGTCTGCAGGAACAGGCGGCCGCTGGCTAATTGGCTGGAGGGGCCGACGAGGCTGATGCCGTCGTCTATCCCTTCCGGGCAGGTGCCCACGATCTCGTCCAGGCTGCGGCTGGCCTGACGGGCATTGCGGGCCACTTCCGACATGCCCTTCTTGTTGGAGTCGAGCTCCTCGAGGGTCATCATCGGCACGAAGATGTCGTGCTCTTCGAAGCGGAAAAGGCTCGTCGGGTCGTGCATCAGCACGTTGGTGTCGAGGACGAACAGCTTGGTGGAGGCAATCTTGGACTTCGCGGGGCGTCGGGTGGCCATGGTCGTCGGTTTTCTCGGCTGTCGTGGGAGTGGGCCTTACAGGGTCTTGATGTAATCCAGTACTTCCTGGGCGTGTCCGGGCACCTTCACGCCGCGCCATTCACGGCGCAGGACACCCGCCGCGTCGATGACGAAGGTGCTGCGCTCGATGCCACGTACCTGCTTGCCGTACATGTTTTTCATCTTCATCACGCCGAACAGCGTGCAGGCAGTTTCATCCGGGTCGGAGACCAGGTCGAAGGGCAGGGCCTGCTTGGCGCGGAAGTTGTCATGGGACTTGAGGCTGTCCCGGGAGATGCCCAGCACGATGCTGCCGGCGGCCAGGAACTCGGGATGCAGATCGCGGAACTGCTGGCTTTCGGTGGTGCAGCCGGGGGTGCTGTCCTTGGGGTAGAAATACAGCACCACCTTGTGCCCCTGGAGGGCGGAGAGGGTGATCGTCTGGTTGCCGGTGGCGGGAAGGCTGAAGTCGGGGGCGGCCTGGTCGAGCATGGTGTCTCCGGAAATGGTTTCCGGAGACAGCCTAATCCCAAGGCGCAGGGCTGGCAATCCATCCCGCGTGAAGAATGGCCGCCCTGCTTGTTTACACCGGGTCGAAGAGCAGCGCGGCGGCCACCGTGCGATGTTCTGCAACAAGGATGTTGTAGGTGCGGCAGGCCGAGCCCAGGTCCATCACTTCCAGGCCGATGCGGGCGGCCATCAGGCTTTTCATCAGGCTCGGGTGGGGGAAGCGCTGCTTCATGCCGGTGCCGAGGATCAGGATCTCGCAGCCGAGACCGGCCAGGTGCTCGAAGGCGGCCTCGTCGAGGGTCGCGAAGCCGCCCTGGTGCCAGTCGGGCTCGATACGGTTGGGCATCACGATCACGCTGGATTCGTGGCGGGTGGTGCCGACCATCACGTGGGTGGCGTCGTAGCGGGCGATGGTGTTGTACTGGTCGCTCTTGTCGAGGTGGAGTTTCATGGGCGGATCTCTGTGGTGGCGGGACGCTGATTTGCCCGGTCCGGGTGGCTTGGGTAACATTATAGCTTTGCGTCTTCACGCAACTGCCGGTCGAGCGTCTGCCGGCAGCAGGGGTATGAGGCCCCGACCATGAGCCGTCACGCCAAACTGCGCGTTGTTTCGAAGCCCGCCGCCGAGAAGCCCGCACCCACCCGCAAGGAAACGGAAAGCACCGTGCAACCCATTCGCAAGTCCGACAAACTCGCCAACGTCTGTTACGACATCCGCGGCCCCGTGCTGCGAAAGGCGAAGCAGATGGAGGACGAGGGCCACAAGATCATCAAGCTGAACATCGGCAACCTGGCCGCGTTCGGTTTCGATTCCCCGGAAGAAATCCAGCTCGACATGATCCGCAACCTGCCCAACGCGGCCGGCTATTCGGACTCGAAAGGTATCTTCTCCGCCCGCAAGGCGATCATGCATTACACCCAGCAGAAGCACATCAAGGGTGTGACGCTGGAAGACATCTACGTGGGCAATGGCGTTTCCGAGCTGATCGTGATGGCCATGAACGCACTGCTCAACACCGGCGACGAGGTGCTGGTGCCGGCGCCCGACTACCCGTTGTGGACCGCCGCGGTGAGCCTGTCCGGCGGCACCCCGCGCCACTACATCTGCGATGAAGCCAACGAATGGCTGCCCGACCTGGACGACATCCGCGCCAAGATCACGCCGAAGACCCGCGCCATCGTCATCATCAACCCCAACAACCCGACCGGCGCCCTTTACCCGGACGAGACCCTCAAGGCCATCGTCCAGATCGCCCGCGAGCACGGCCTGATCATCTATGCCGACGAGGTCTACGACAAAGTGCTGTACGACGGCGTCGAGCACACCTCCATTGGTTCCCTGTCGGAGGACGTCCTCACCATCACCTTCAACGGCCTGTCCAAGAACTACCGCTCCTGCGGCTACCGGGCCGGCTGGATGGTGGTGTCCGGCGACAAGCGTCCGGCAGTGGACTACATCGAAGGCCTCAACATGCTGGCCTCCATGCGCCTGTGCGCCAACGTGCCCGGCCAGTACGCCATCCAGACCGCCCTGGGCGGCTACCAGAGCATCGACGACCTGGTGGCTCCGGGCGGGCGCATGCGCCGTCAGCGCGACCTGGCCTATGAGCTGATCAACGCCATCCCCGGCGTCAGTTGCGTCAAGCCCAAGGCCACCCTGTACATGTTCCCGCGGCTCGACCCCAAGGTCTATCCCATCGAGGACGACCAGCAGTTCATCGCCGAACTGCTGGAAGAGGAGCGGGTGCTGCTGGTGCAGGGCACCGGCTTCAACTGGCCCAGCCCCGATCACTTCCGCCTGGTCTTCCTGCCCCACGAGGACGACCTGCGTGACGCCATCGGTCGCGTTGCCCGCTTCCTGGCCAATTACCGCAAGCGCCACGGCACCTGAGCACCCCCGGGCGCGGCCATGGTCGCGCCCTTTCCATTTTCAACACTGACCCTCTCACTTCCCAAAAGACCATGAAACCCATCAATGTTGGCCTCCTGGGCATCGGCACCGTCGGCGGTGGCACCTTTACCGTTCTCAAGCGCAACGAAGAAGAAATCACCCGCCGTGCCGGCCGGCCGATCCGCATCACCGCGGTGGCCGACAAGAACCTGGAACTGGCGAAGAGCGTAGCCGGCAGTGGCGTGCGCCTGACCGACGATGCCTTCTCGGTGGTCACCGACCCCGAGATCGACATCGTCGTCGAGCTGATCGGCGGCTACGGCGTGGCCAAGGAGCTGGTGCTCAAGGCCATCGAGAACGGCAAGCACGTAGTCACCGCCAACAAGGCGCTGCTCGCCGTGCATGGCAACGAGATCTTCGCCGCCGCCCAGAAGAAGGGCGTGATGGTCGCCTTCGAAGCCGCCGTGGCCGGTGGCATCCCCATCATCAAGGCGCTGCGCGAAGGCCTCTCCGCCAACCGCATCCAGTGGATCGCCGGCATCATCAACGGCACCACCAATTTCATTCTCTCCGAGATGCGCGACAAGGGCCTGCCCTTTGCCGACGTGCTCAAGGAAGCCCAGCGCCTCGGCTACGCCGAAGCCGACCCGACCTTCGACATCGAAGGCGTGGACGCGGCCCACAAGGCCACCCTGATGGCCTCCATCGCCTTCGGCGTGCCGGTGCAGTTCGACAAGGCCTACGTGGAAGGCATCACCAAGCTCGACGCCGCCGACATCAAGTACGCCGAGCAACTGGGCTACCGCATCAAGCTGCTGGGCATCGCCCGCCGCCGCCCGCAGGGCATCGAGCTGCGCGTGCACCCCACCCTGATCCCCGAGAAGCGCCTCATCGCCAACGTGGAAGGCGCCATGAATGCCGTGCTGGTGCAGGGCGACGCCGTGGGCGCTACCCTCTACTACGGCAAGGGTGCCGGGGCCGAGCCCACCGCCTCCGCCGTGATCGCCGACCTGGTGGACGTGACCCGTCTGCACACCGCCGATCCGGAACACCGCGTGCCCCACCTGGCCTTCCAGCCCGACCAGATCACCGACGTGCCGGTGCTGCCCATCGAAGAGGTGGAAACCAGCTACTACCTGCGCCTGCGCGTGCTCGACAAGCCGGGCGTGCTGGCCGACGTCACCCGCATCCTGGCCGACCAGTCCATCTCCATCGATGCCATGCTGCAGCGTGAGCCGGAAGAGGGCGAGTCCCAGACCGACATCATCATCCTCACCCACCTGACCATTGAGAAGAACGTGGACACCGCCATCGCCAAGATCGAGGCCCTCGATTCGGTGACCCGCCCGGTGATCCGCCTGCGCCTGGAAAATCTGTAATTCCCGGGTTTTCAGCGTTTACCAGAGCCGCCTTCGGGCGGCTTTTTTCATGGGGCCGGGGACCGGCGAAAACCCGATCCAGATCAAGGAACGGACCGGAGCGGAGCGGCATACTGACGATACCCGACAAATTCAGTCGGACTTTATCAAGCTCCAGGAGCCCCCATGCAAACCATCCACGTCTGCAACCACACCACCCCCGAAGCCATCTACCCCTTCGATGCCCGGGGCATTGCCAAGCGTTTTCGCCATGCGGCCATCTTTGGTGCGCTGGATGCCCTGGTGCCGGGTGAGGTGATGCAGTTCTGCAATGACCACGACCCGCTGCCGCTGCTGGGGCAACTGCAGCAGCGTTATGGCGACAAGCTCGCCATCACCTATCGCCAGCGCGAGCCGGGCGCCATCGTCATCGACTTTGCCCGGGTGGGCTGATCCGGCTGGAGGCGGGCGTTGCGCACGTAGGCCCGCGCCTCGTGCCGGAACAGCACCGCCGTGATGCGGGGGCGGCTGATCACACCGGTCAGTCGCCCCCGCCCGTTTACCCTCCGGAGGGTGTCCGCCGCGCAAAGGCCGATCCGCAACCGGTACGCGGGCCGCAGCCGGGACGGCGCGGGTGGGGTAAGGTCTACCCGCAGGCGGCGGGGGGCGAGGGCGTATCCGGGGGGGACGGTGTCCTGTCCCCTGATCCGTGTCTTCCCGGCGGGACAGAACGAAAGGACGAGGGCCGTGTTGATCTATTTGGGGTGTTGCGCCGTGCTGGCCTTTGCACTGGCGATCGCGCTGGCCCTGCAGGGTGTTGCGCCGGCTGCGGCGGCCCACGCGGCCTTTGCTGTCGGGGCCATGCCGCTGGTGTTTGCCGCGATGGGGCATTTTGTGCCGGTGCTGACCCGCAGTGGCGGGGCCGTCGGCGTGGTGCGCCGGCTCCCCCTGGTGATGCAATGGGTCGGCCTGCTGGCCCTGGGCGCCCTGGGCGGGTGGTTACCGGGCTGGGTGCTGCACGGGGCACTGAGCATGGGCCTGGTGGCGACCGTGGTCTTCCTGGTCTGGGTGCTGGGTAAGGGGCGGCGTGCCCTGGGCAGGCCGCACCCGGGGCTGGCCTGGTATGTTGCCGCCCTCGGCTGCCTGATCCTGGCCCTGCTCGTCATCGGGGCCGGGCTGGTGTGGCCGCCTGCCTACCCCCTGGCCCGGTTGGCGCATCTGCACCTGAACACCCTTGGTTTCATCGGTCTGAGCGCCATCGGCACCCTGCATGTGCTGATGCCCACCGCCCTCGGTCGGCCCGATTCCCTGGCGGCCGCGCGGCTGACTCGCCAACTGCCGTGGATGCTGGCCGGCATCGCCACTGCGGCCGTGGCGGGCGGCCTGCCCTGGCTCGGGCCGGTGGCGGCGGTCCTGGTCGGCGGGGTGGTGGTGGCAACGCTGGTCGGGTGGTGGAGGGCCCATGGTTGGGCACGTCTGTCCGGTGATGGTGCGACGGCCTCCCTGCTGGTGGCCAGCGTTGGCTTGGTCGTTCTCTGTGGGGCCGGTGCCCTCCACGGGTTCGCGCTCATGCCCGGCCGGCCGGCCGTGGCCGGCTTCTTCGCCGGCTTCCTGCTGCCCCTGGTGACCGGGGCGCTGTCCCAGCTCTTGCCCGTGTGGCGTCACCCCGGCCCGATCACGCCGGCCCGCACCCGGCTGCGCGAAATTCTGACGCGCCAGGGGCGTCTCCGGGCGCTGCTCTTTCTGCTTGCCGGGCCGCTCCTGCTGGCGGGGCAGGCCTCCGGTGCGGCCCTGGCCGCGATCGGCGTGGCCCTGTTTGCCCTGCCCTTGTTGCGCGGGCTGGTGACGCGGCCTTCCCGCAGCGTGTGAAGGCCCAAGCGACCCGGTCGCCAAGGGCTGCGCTGCCTGTGCTATCTTCCAAGGCCTTCCGTTTTCAACTCGGCGAGAACCATGCGCTATATCTCCACCCGCGGTCAGTCTGCTCCCCAATCCTTCTGTGACATCCTCCTTGGCGGTCTGGCGCCGGACGGCGGCCTTTATTTGCCGGAGAGCTACCCGCAGATCAGCCGTGCCGACCTGGACGCCTGGCGCACCCTGTCCTACGCCGAGCTGGCCTTCGCCATCCTGTCGAAATTCATCGATGACATCCCCGCCGCCGACCTGAAGGCCATCTGCGACAAGACCTACACCGCCGAGGTGTATGGCTATGTGCGCGACGGGGCCAAGGCGGCCGAGATCACCCCGGTGCACTGGCTGGAGCCGGGCCGGCTTGGCCTGCTGGAGCTGTCCAACGGCCCGACCCTGGCCTTCAAGGACATGGCCATGCAGCTACTGGGCAACCTGTTCGAGTACGTGCTCGACAAGCGCGGCGAAGCGATCAACATCCTCGGCGCCACCTCCGGCGACACCGGCTCGGCGGCCGAGTACGCCATGCGCGGCAAGCACGGCGTGCGTGTCTTCATGCTCTCGCCCCACGGCCGCATGAGCGCCTTCCAGCGCGCCCAGATGTATTCCCTGGAGGACGACAACATCTACAACATCGCCGTGCGCGGCATGTTCGACGACGCCCAGGACGTGGTCAAGGCGGTCTCCAACGACCACGCCTACAAGGCCAAGTACAAGATCGGCGCCGTCAATTCCATCAACTGGGGCCGCGTGGCTGCCCAGGTGGTGTACTACTTCAAGGGCTACTTCGCCGGCACCGGCAGCAACGACGAGAAGCTGGACTTCGTGGTGCCGTCGGGCAACTTCGGCAACATCTGCGCCGGCCACATCGCCCGCCAGATGGGCCTGCCGGTGGGCCGCCTGATCCTCGCCACCAACGAGAACGACGTGCTGGACGAGTTCTTCCGTACCGGCGTGTATCGCCCCCGCAACACCGCCGAGACCCACGCCACCTCCAGCCCGTCCATGGACATCTCCAAGGCCTCCAACTTCGAGCGCTTCGTGTTCGACCTGGTGGGCCGTGACGGCGCCAAGGTGCGCGAGCTGTGGAGCAAGGTGGACGCGGGCGGCGCCTTCGATCTGTCCGGCTCCGCCGAGTTCGCGGGCATCGGTCAGTATGGCTTCACCTCCGGCAGCAGCAACCACGCCGACCGTCTGGCCACCATCCGCCGGGCCGACAAGGACTACGCCACGGTTGTCGACACCCACACCGCCGACGGTCTCAAGGTGGCCCTGGAGCAGCGTGATCCGGCCGTGGCCACCCTGGTGCTGGAAACCGCCCAGCCGGCCAAGTTCGAGGACACCATCGTCGAGGCCCTGGGCCGCAAGCCGGCACGCCCGGCCGGCCTGGAGAACATCGAGGCGCTGCCCCAGCGCGTCGAGGTGATGGACGTGGATGCCGAAGCCATCAAGGCCCTGATCGCCCGGGTGGTGGACGCCGGCTGATGCTTGACCGCACTTCCCCATGAAAAATGGCCCCGGATGTCCGGGGCCGTTTTTTTGCGGGGGTCGGATGCGTCCGACCCCACTAAACGCCCGCCTTACCAGGTGTAGCGGGCATTCACCCCGGCCATCCAGTTACGGCCCGGGGCGGGTTCGTAGTAGCGGCCGTTGGCATCGCCGACCACCACCGAGCCCACGTAGTTGCGGTCGAAGACGTTGTCGAGGCGGGCAAACTCGGTGAAGCGCCAGGCGCCGGCCTGCTGCTGGGCGGTGAGGCGCAGGTTGGCGATGAAGTAGGAGGGCGCCGGCAGCTGGCCGTTGGTGTCTTCCACGTACATCTTGCTGCGATACACACCTTCGACAGTGCCGGTGATGGATGGGGTGACTTTCCAGGCCAGGTCGCCGAAGACGGTGGTGCGGGGGATGCCCGGCATCAGCTTGCCGGCGGACACCAGGGTGTTGGCGTTGCCGGTGCGGAAATCCTCGTCGTAGATGGCGCGCAGGTGGGACACCGCAAAGCGGCTGCTCAGGTCACGCCGCCAGGCGGTGTCGAAGGAGGCTTCGACGCCCTGGCGCAGGGTCTTGCCGGCGTTCTTGTAGCTGGTACGGCCGCCGGTGGCGGCGTCCACCACCAGTTCGTCTTCGGTCTGGATCTGGAAGAAGGCCAGGTTCAGGCGGCTGCTGTTGCCCACGAAGGCCTTGGCGCCGATCTCGTAGTGCTCGCTCTTCGAGGGGTTGAGGCCGAAGTTGAAGCTGCCGCCCGTCCCCGAATAGAACATCTCGTTGAGGGTCGGGGTCTCGAAGCCGCGGCCGGCACTGGCATACAGGTTGACCGCCGGGTTGAGCTTGTAAACCACGCCCAACACCGGCGTCGTCTTGCTGTAGTCCTTGCGGCCGCTGTCGTCGCCATTGACGCCGACGATGTACTGGTCGTCCACCTTGAACTTCACGCGGCTGTGGCGCACGCCGGCGGTCAACGCCCAGTCGCCCCGCGCCCATTCGGTCTGCACGTAGGGGTCGAGGCTTTCGACGCTGTCGGTCTCGTTGCGGCGCAGGCGGCCCTTGACACCCAGGGTGGTGCCCACGAAGTTCTCGTAACCCTTGCGCACGTCGGTGCTGGTGTCCAGATCGACACCGAAGGTGGTGGTGAGCCTGCCGCCGGCCAGATCGCCCACGGCGATGTAGCGGGCACCGATGCCGTAGAAGCTGCGGTCGAAGTCGATGATGCCGCCGGAGTGGCGAACATTGGCCTGCACGTTGCGGGGGATGGATTGGTACTGGATCACACTGCGCTGGCCGCTGTAGGCGGACAGTTGCAGGGTGTCGCGGCCGATGCGGCGTTCGTAGGCGACGCCGGCCTGGAGGTGGTCGATGCTCTTGCGGGTGTTGTAGTCCAGCGCAGCCTGATCGACGCCTCGCGGATTGCTTTTGTAGGCGTTCCAGGACAGGCCCAGCGGATCCTGGGTGTTGTGCTGCCACATGCCGTTGACGGTGAAGGTCAGCTTGCTGACCTCATCGGGCTTGCCGGTGAGCTTGAGGAAGGCCTGGTCGCGGGTGGCAGCGGAGTGGTCGCGGTAGCCGTTGGTGTCGAAGCGGGATGCACTGAACACATAGCCCAGCCCACCGGCCTTGCCCTGGGCGCCCAGGTCGGCCTTGGTGGTGCCATAGCTGCCGGCCGCGAAGCCACCTTCCACACTGGGGCGGTCTTCGGGTTCGCGGGTGAATAGCTGGATCACACCGCCCGAGTGGTTGCCATAGACGGCGGAGTAGGGGCCGCGCAGCACTTCCATGCGTTCGGCCACGTCGAGGTTGAAGGTGGCGGCCTGGCCCTGGCCGTCGGGCATGCTGGCCGGGATGCCATCGGCGATCAGCTTCACGCCGCGCACGCCAAAGGCCGAGCGGGCGCCGAAGCCTCGGGTGGAGATCTGCAGATCCTGGGCGTAGTTCTGGCGGTTGTTGGCCACCACGCCGGGGACGGCGATGAGGGCCTCGGAGGCATTCACCCGGGGCTGGCCGGCGGTGATCTGCTCACGGTCGAGGACGTCGATGGCGGCCGGCATGTCGAAGCTGGCCGCTTCGGCGCGGCTGCCGGTGACCACCACCGGGTTCAGGGTGAGGCCGGCCTTGTCGGCAGCCTGGGCCGGACTGATGCTGCCAAGGGCGGCGGTAAGGGCGATGGCGAGGGGGTGCAGGGTGAAGCGGGGCGGCATGTTCACTGTCTCCGATGTCTTGTTCTGGTCCGGGCGGTGGCCCGAGGGGGCTGAAGATACCGCGTGCCGTGTGTGTCCGCCTCACGAAAATCATGATTTGTCACGGTGAGCGCCCGTTGTCGCCGGAGGGTGTGAGAATGCCGGGGACTTGCGTTATCTTTGCGCATTCAGTCATTGAGATCTTGCCGGTGCCCTTGTCAGGGCCTTGCCGGGCATCATCATTCGAATGGAATCGACTACATGTCCCCTATGATCGGGCGGATGTCCGCCCTGCTGTGCAGCGCCTGTGCCGTCCTTGTCCTGGGCGCCTGTGCCAGTCCTCCCGCCAAGGAGCCCCCTGTCAAGCTCGCCGTTGGCCAGACGGATCGTGGCGTCCTCGTATGGTTGCCCGACAACATCCTCTTTGATTTCGGCAAGGCCACCCTCGACCCGGTCCGGTCGGCGCCCTACATGGACCGTGTTGCCTTGCTGCTCAAGGAGAAGACCACCAAGTCCGTGTCCCTGGAGGGACACACGGATTCCATCGGTACCGAGAACGCCAATCTGGTGCTGTCCGTTGCCCGCGCCACCGCGGTGCGTCAGGCCCTGGTGGAGCGCCAGGTGCCCGAGGGCCGCATCACCGCCGTGGGCTATGGCTATGCCCGGCCCATTGCGCCTAACGATTCGGAAGCGGGGCGGCGTCTCAACCGGCGGGTCGAGATCATCATCCTTGAGGAGAAGGTGGACAACCTGACCCGTGGTGAGCCCCCGGGCCTGTTTGAAGAGGCCTTCGGCAAGCTCAAGGCGGAACTCGACAAGCTGTTTCTGGCGAAGGACAAGGCGCGATGAAGAATGAGTCCGGCTTCTCCAGGCGCAGGGCCCTGGTGTTTGGGGGGCTTGCGGCGATGGCCATGCCCCTGGGGGCGGCCCCGGCGGAACGGCCGGCGGCGCGAAAGCCGCGTCTGGCGGTGGTGCTGGGCGGCGGCTCGGCCCGGGGGTTTGCCCACATTGGCGTGGTGAAGGGGCTGGAGGCCCATGGCATCCGCCCTGATCTGGTGGTCGGCTGCAGCGCCGGGAGTCTGGTGGGGGCGTTCTGGGCAGCGGGCTTTTCGGGCGACCGCATGGAAGAGCTGGCCCTGCGGGTGCGCGACAGCGAGATCATCGATGTGGTGCAGGGAAATGCTCCCCGGGGCATGGTGACCGGGCAGAGCCTGCAGAATTTCGTCAATCAGGCCCTGCGCGGCCGTGGCATCGAGAGCTTTCCGACGCCCTTCGCGGCAGTTGCCACCCGCTATCCGGCGGGTGATCTGGCCGTATTGCGCAGCGGTGACCCGGGGTTTGCGGTGCGGGCATCGTGCAGCATTCCGGGGGTCTTCGTGCCGGCGGCCCAGGGCGGGCAGGAATACCTGGACGGCGGGCTGATCAGCCCGGTGCCCGTGCGCACCGCCCGCCAGCTGGGGGCGGACGTGGTGGTGGCCGTGGACGTGGGGGGCGCCGACCCCGGTGGCGATTCGCAGGGGGGCTTGTTCGAAGTACTGCAGCGCTCCTTCGAGATCATGAGTCAGTCCCTGCGCACCAACGAGGTGGCCACCGCAGATATTGCGATCCGTCCGGATGTGGGGCGGATCTCCAGCACCGATTTTGCATCGCGCAAGGTTTTCATTGCCGCCGGCTTTCTGGCAGCCCAGCGGCTCGGGCCGGTGATCCTGGAGCGTCTGGCCGCCGCGCCGAGACGGCGGGGCTGATGCGGGCGGCGGGGGCCGTCACAAGCTGTCGCCGATCAAGGCGGCCGCGGGTGCGGCAGCGCTAGGATGGAAGTGGTCGATACTGTCCTTCCTTCTCCCGCAGCGCCGCCATGACTCTCTCTGCCAAGCCCCTGTGGCTCGTCGGGTTCCGCCCCTTCTTCATCCTTGCCTGCGCTGCCGGCGCGGTTCTGCCCATGCTCTGGGCCTTGATCTTCTCCGGGGGGCTGGCACCGCCGGCAGGGCGTTTCAGCCCGGTGCAGTGGCATGCCCACGAGATGTTCTTCGGCTTTGGCTGGGCCGTACTGGGCGGCTTTTTGTTGACCGCCACCAAGAACTGGGTGCAGGTCCGGGGCTATCACGGCACGGCGCTGGTCGGGCTGGCGCTGGCCTGGTGTGTCGAGCGCATCGGCATGGCCTGGGGGGGCGGCTGGCCGACGGCGCTGTTCTGGGCGTCGAACCTGGTCTTTCTCGGCAGCATCGTCGTCATGTTGCTGGTCACGCTGCTGCGTTACCGCCGCCAGGACAGTTTTGCCGACAACTACTTCTTTCTCCTGGTGCTGCCGGCCTTCCTGGCGGCCAAGCTCCTGCTGCTCTCCGATGCCTATTTTTCTACCGGCGCGAGCATGAGCCTTGGCCTGTTCCGGATGGCCTTTCTGGTCATGCTGGAGCGCACCCTGACCCAGTTCATGAAGGGGGTGTTCCAGGTGGACATCCTGCGCCGCCCGCGGCTGGACCTGGCGATCAAATTGAGTGCCGCCACGCTCGTCTTCCAGGCATGGATGCCCCCCGCGCTGGCCCTGGCCCTGCTGGTGATTCTCGCCGCCCTGCTGCTCTACCGGTTTGCCTGGTGGCGGCCGGACCTGGGCCTCCGCCGTCTGGAGCTGGCGATCATGTACCTGGGCTATCTGGCCATCGTGCTCCAGCTCCTGCTTGAGATCCTGGCGCAGCTTGGCGTGCACGGGTGGGTGGGCAGCCTGTCGATGCATGTGTTTACCTTCGGCGCGATGGGCTTGATCATCCCGGCCATGATGGTGCGCATCTCCCTCGGGCATACCGGGCGCAAGGTGGTCTTCGACAGGGGCGACCGGCTGGTGATAGGGATCATGCTGTTGGCTTTTCTGGTGCGCATTGTGCTGCCGCAGGTGTTTCCCGCCGCCTACGCCCACTGGATCCATCTGGCCGCAGGGGCGTGGCTGCTTGCCTTCACGACCCTGGGTGTTCGGCTGACCCCACGGTTGCTGGCCCCGCGGGTGGACGGTCGGGAGCACTGAAGGGCATGATGGGCAGAGGAGATCGGGTTGATCCGCCTATCGTGGGTCAAGGAAACGACCCCCTCAGCAGGCGTAGGGTGCATCGAAGATGCCTGTATTCTGCTGGAGGAAGCTCTCGTGCACTACCCCCCATTTTTTGATGCCGTCCCCCGCGTGCGTGTGCGCGACCCCCTCGCCGAGTTTCTCGGCGCGGTCGAGGGGGGTGTCATTGAGTATCGCTATCTTGATGCCGTGCGCCTTGCCGGGCATTCCTGCCCCACGGTGGCGGGCGCCTACGGACTGACCCGCCTGGCCCTGGGTGCCCTGTATGGTGCCGCGATGGCCGAGCGCGGATGCGTGCGGGCGACGCTGCGGGACGACGCCTCGGTGGGGGTGGCCGGTGTGGTCGCCAGTGTCGTGTCCCTGCTGACCGGGGCGTGCGCCGAGACCGGCTTCAAGGGCCTGGCCGGCCGCTTCGAGCGGCGTGGATTGCTGGCCTTCGGCGTCGAGCAGGCCTGGGAGCTGCGCTTCACCCGGTGCGATGATGGGGCCAGCGTGGATGCGGCTGTCAATCTGCGCGCAGTGCCAGCCGATCCGCAAATGATGCCGCTGATGCAGCGTTGCCTGGCGGGTGCAGCGGACGAGGATGAACGGCGGCTCTTCGGCAGCCTGTGGCAGGATCGGGTGCGTCGCATCCTGCTCGAGCACGGGGACGACCCGGAGGTGTTTGTCATTCGTCATGTGGACTGATCAGGAGGCCCGAAATGCCATCCAAACCCTCTGATGCGGACCTTCCTCCGGTGTCGGCCTGTTCTTCTCCACCCTGCTATGCGGCGGAGTTTCCCGGTTATTTCGGCGAGGGCGCCGAAGCGGTCAGTCAGGTCGTCATCGATGGTCTGAATGCCCTGTTGGAAGCGGAGCGTGCCGGTGCCAAGGTGCTGGCCATCCTGCGGGACGGGCTGGATGCCCGATCAGCCCAGCGCCCGCTGCTGGAGCGCCTGCAAAAGGACGAAGGGGCCAATGCGGTGCGCCTTTACAAGACCATCTGCCGGCTCGGCGGCGTGGCGTCCCATGACACGGGGGCCTTCGTGCAAAAAACCCTGGCCGTCGATGGCCTTGCCGCGCGCCTCGCGTTCCTCAACAAGGGGCAGGCCTGGGTGGTCAGAAAGATCGATCAGGTCTTGCCCGATTTGAAGGATGACGCTGCCCGGGAGATGCTTGTGGAGATGCGTGTGTCGCACCTGGACAACATTGCTGCCTGCGAGGCCCTGCTGGCCGGGGGCTGAGGGCAGGGGCCGTGTGTCGGGGCATTGATCCGGCTCAGAGGGTGTGAATCAATCTGCTGCGCGACCCGATTTCACCCCTGCGATGCTCACCGTACCCTTGTACGGCTGCGCTTCTCGGGGCGAACTCGAACCGCTCGCGACGATTTCTTCATACCCTCTCAAGCCTGAAAAAGACGCTGTGTCGCCCGAAATGCGGGCGTTCTGTGCCGTCCGGATCCCTGCCCCCGGTGAGTCAATGGCGTCTCGACACTGGCAGGAGAAGATGGGATGGATCTCGCAGCAAACGTGGCACCGGTGGGCGCACCCGCCGTACCGGGCAACCGGGGAATCTGGGTTGGCATCCTGTGCGAAATGAGCGAGTTCGCGCTGATGTTCCTGGCCTGGGCTTGGTTCCGCCATGGGCATCCCGAGGATTTTCGGGCCGGCCCGGCCATGCTCAATGCCGGGGCCGGTGTTGCCAATACGGCGGTCATGCTGACCAGCGGCTATTTCGCAGTGCGGGCCCTGCTGGCCATCCGGCGTGACGATGCGATTGCCGCACGTAACTGGCTGGTCGCCGCCCTGCTCGGTGGCCTGACCTTCCTGCTGATCAAGGCCTTAGAGTTCAGGTGGAACATCGAGCACGGTGTGGTGGGGACGGGCAACAGCTTCGTCGCCATGTACTACTACCTGACCTTCAATCACCTCGTCCATGTGGTGTGGGGCTGCCTGGGCCTGATCTGGGCCATCCTGCGCGCGCAGTTCGGCGCCTACGGGGCGGCGGACCACGAAGGGCTCGAGGCCGCGGTGCTTTACTGGCACGCGACGGACCTGGCCTGGATCGTGATCTTCCCCTTGTTGTATGTCCTGCATTGAACGGGGTGCCATGATGAATATCGACGAAAGCCGGGCGACCACCGTGTGGCTCGGGCTCCTCGCGCTGACCCTGGGCAGCGCGTGGTTGGGTGAGGGGGTGTTCCCCCCGGGACTGACGGCGGCCGTCGTGGCGCTGATCGTCGGGGTCAAGGGGTTGCTGGTGATCCGGCACTACATGGGGCTGACCGAGCCGGGTTCGCGACTGCGGCTGGCCGTGCGCCTGTACTTTGTGGTGGTGCCTGCGCTGATCCTCGTTTCGGCGGCCCTGGGGGGCTGACGGAAGGGCGCGTGCCTGCACAACGAAGGTGCGGCGGATCAGTTTTCCTGCGGGCTTGAACGATGCGGTATTACCCCATTCTGGTGCATTACAAAAACATTCGACGTGCGCGAAATGCCTTGCTATTGTGTCTAGGCGCGGACCTTCTCATGGCCGCCTTTATTTCATGGAGCGCGTCAATTGGGTACTAAGCTTTACGTGGGCAATCTGGCCTACAGCGTGGATAAGAGTCGTCTGGAAGAGATTTTTGGCGAGTTCGGCACCGTGGCTTCTGCCCAGGTGATCATGGACCGCGAAACCGGCCGCTCCAAGGGTTTCGGCTTTGTCGAAATGGGTTCTGATCAAGAGGCGCAGGCCGCCATTTCTGCCCTCAACGGCAAGAGTTTTGACGGCCGCAACCTGACGGTCAACGAAGCGCGTCCCCAGGAGCCCCGTAGCGGCGGCTTCGGTGGTGGCGGTGGCCGTCGTGGTCCGGGTGGTGGCGGCGGCGGTGGTGGATTCGGCGGCGGCGGTGGTCGTCGTGGCCCCGGCGGTGGTGGCGGTGGTTTCGGGGGTGGTGGCGGCAACCGCTACTGACCCTCTGCAGCCCGGCTCAGCCGGGCTCCACCTTGGTGCCATGCCTCAGGCAGTGCCCCGGTGTCATTTCCCGATTTCAGACAAGCTTGGTCTCCCGAGATTCCCAGAGCTTGTCTCCCCCATTTCCTTTTGGAATTCCGTTTGACGGGAAGGTGATCTTGGCCAAGACCAATTATTCGTTCGAAAAGCGTCAGCGGGAACTGGAAAAAAAGCGCAAGCAGGAAGAAAAGCGCCTGCGCAAGCTGGAGGGCAAGGGCAGCGCCGATGATGAGGCGGAGGATGGCATGGTGGATGCGTCGCCCCCCGTTGACCAGGAGGATCCGGCGCCGCCGGCTGGCTGAACTTCGCCTGCCAGCGTTCAGACTGGTGATCGGCCCCCTCGGGCAACAGGATTCAGCAAGGCCCCGTCAAGCGGGGCTTTGCCGCGTGTGCGCCCAGCATGGGCGCACTCCTGCGGGTGCAAGTCCCGCCGTAAGTTGATCACAGCGAACGAAGTGAAGCGCAACTGCGTGAGGGTGACCGAGCGTGGGGAGGAAGCGTGGAGCGTAATCTGCGAGCCGATGAACAAGAACCGGATAGAAGGCGCTGCCGAGCAGGGCGAGCGGGCACGTAACCGCGAAGCTCTCGTGATCAAGGCGAGGTGGCGTAAATCCGGCGGTTGTGCAGCGAAGGAGTGCGTTCTTACCTGGGGAGATCTCGCCTCATGCCTGAAAGGGCGACGGTGCTGAGCCGGAGCGAGAAGTCAGCAGAGGCCGGAATACTCGGAGGTGGGGCTGGTGAGGCCGAAGACCGCCGAGGAAGGGCCGAAGGAATCGGAGGGTGTGTCCCTCGGCTCTCTGGATTGGAATGTCTCAGATGTTCGCTCAGGCGAAGCTCGCCAGAAGGCCGGCAAGGGTGAAGCCCGAGCGGGCGCTGGCAGCGAGAAACCCATCCGGGCGAGTCGAGAACAAACAGACTCAGGTGGTGCGTCGAGGTAACTTAAAGCGCTCCGTCCTCAACGATTCCAACCGCCCGGTGCGGACCCGCATGCCGGGTGGTGTGGGAGGGGTCGGTCAGGTAACCTGGCCGCCCCTATCCCGATTAGCGGCCCCTGGGCTTCAAGGTGCCTGCGTCATGCGGTGTCGATATGTTCCAGCATCAGCTGGATGCTCGCCACCCCGTTGTACTCGTTCACGGCGAGGCGAAAGGCGGCATGGATGGACGGCCCCGCCGGCTCGGCGCGGTTGAACTGGATGGCATCGATGCGGGTGTTGCCCTTGCGCAGTTGCAGTTTCAGATGCTTGTCCTTGAGGATGCGCTGATTCTCCACCCGGAAGGTGTCGTCAAATACCGGTGCGGCAAAGCCCTGCCCCCAGATCTCCCGTTCCAGCAGGCGGGCGGTTTCCAGGTTATAGAGGCTGTCCTCCAGCGGGCCGTCGGTCTCCAGGCTGCGGGTCAGGTCGGCTGGGTCGATCAGGCTTTGCACCACGTCCTCGAAGGTGGTCTCGAAGCGGCCCAGATCATCTTCACGGATGGTCAGCCCCGCCGCCATGGCGTGGCCGCCGAACTTCAGAATCAGGTCGGGCTCCCGTTTGGTGACCAGGTCCAGGGCGTCCCGCAGGTGCAGGCCGGGGATGGAGCGGCCCGAGCCCTTGAGCTCGCCCGTGTTGCCACGGGCGAAGGCGACGGTGGGGCGGTGGAACTTTTCCTTGATGCGCCCGGCCAGGATGCCGATGACCCCCTGGTGCCATTCCGCTTCGAACAGCACCAGACTTGAACGGGCCCCCGGATCGATGGCGTCGAGCCCGGCCATGGCGCCTTCCTGCATGTCGGCCTCGATGGTGCGGCGTTCCCGATTGAGCTTGTCCAGCTCCTGGGCAATATTGAGGGCGCGACCCATGTCGTCGGTGATCAGACATTCGATGCCCAGGGACATGTCGGCCAGACGGCCCGCGGCGTTGAGGCGCGGGCCAAGGGCAAAGCCCATGTCGAACGTGGTGGCCCGGGCGGCGTCCCGGCCTGCGGCGGCAAAGAGGGCCCGGATGCCGGGCTGCATGCGGTCGGCGCGCATGCGCTGGAGCCCCTGGGAGACAAGGATGCGGTTGTTGTGGTCGAGCTTGACCACGTCGGCCACGGTGCCCAGGGCGACCAGATCGAGGAGGTCGGCCAGGTTCGGTTCGGCCCTGCCCTCGAAGGCGCCCCGTTCGCGCAGCTCGGCGCGGAGGGCCAGCATGGTGTAGAACATCACGCCCACGCCGGCCAGGGCCTTGCTCGGGAAGGGGCAGCCGGGCTGATTGGGGTTCACGATCACATCGGCCTCGGGCAGCGTGTCGCCGGGCAGGTGGTGGTCGGTGATGACGGTGGCGATGCCGTGCTCCCGGGCGGCGGCCACGCCTTCCACGCTGGCGATGCCGTTGTCCACGGTGATGAGCAGGTCGGGCGCCATGCCGGCTGCCAGTTCGACGATGGCCGGGGTGAGGCCGTAACCGTATTCGAAGCGGTTGGGGACCAGATAGCCGACCTCGGCCCCGAAGGCGCGCAAGGCGCGGATTCCAACGGCACAGGCGGTGGCGCCATCGCAGTCGTAATCGGCGACGATCACCATGCGCGCGCCGGCCTCAATGGCGTCGGCGAGGATCTGGGCGGCCTCCCGGACACCCTTGAGCTGTGCCGGCGGCAGCAGGGCCTTCAGGCTGTAGTCGAGCTGATCCCGGTTGTCGATGCCGCGGGCTGCGTAGATGCGCGCCAGAAGAGGATGGGTGCCGGCGTCGAGCAGGCGGCTGACGGCGCGACCGGGGATCGGGCGGGGCAGGATGCGGGTCATGGGTTGGCGGTATCGGGTTTGGGGGCGGTTGCCAGCAGGGCGGCCAGGGGCTTGGGTTTGCGCCAGAATTTCCAGAGGCTGGAGGTCGTGACATCCAGCTCCAGCAGATGCCGGTCGTCCGGTACCCGGATGCGTACACGCGTGAGGCGGCGCGCTTTGAGGTCGGAGAGGACGGGCGTGAACCAGAGGGATTCGAGCTGCTGGAGTGCATCTGTCCAGGCATTCTGGTCATGATGCAGGGCCGGGCGCTGCAGGGCTTCCACCAGGGCAAGCGTCGTGCCGGTGGCGGGGGCGTAGCGGTTGGCCGGCGTAGCCGTGACGCCGGCCAGACGTGCCAGGCCGAGGGCGAAGGGCTGGCACGCCTGCACCGTTGTCACCTGTGGGGTGCAGTCGGCCTGCCCGGCGCCTGCGCCCCACAGCCAGACCCCGTTGATGGTGCGTTGGCCCGCCGCTTCCCGGGCGGCATTCACCGGATGGCTGTAGAGCCACACTTCCAGTTCGTTGGAGAGACGCGCCCAGCGGCCGACCTCGCTCCCTTCCGGCAGGAAGAGTTGTACCGGCCTGCCATTGACGTCGGCCAGGGGGTGGAAGTGGGGGGCGGGGCGCTCCTGGAGGTGGACGTACCAGCGGTCGGGGGCGGGTGCCTCGAAGCGTCCGATGTCGGAGAAGGTGTCATTGAGGCCGGCCATCAGGGTGTCGGCTTCCTGGCGCGTGATGGCCAGCCCGCTGGCATCGGCGAGCAGCAAGGTGTCGCGGGCGAAATGCAGATGTACCGGGTCACAGCACAACCAGTGGCCGTCCGGCGACGGTGGTGACGCTTCGCCGCTACGCCGCAACAGGGCGTGGGAAACATCGTTCCTCAGGCCCAGGGCTTCCGCGAGCAGGGCGTCCGTGTGGCGGGGGGGCGCCCAATGGCCGCGGGAAAGTCCGAGCAGGGCGGCGAGCGCCGGGAGGTGCAGGGGGTGCGAAGGGTGCTGGCCCGGGTAGCTGGCAAGCCAGCTCAGTCCGGGGATGATCAAATCAAGTTGCATCGGAGGGCGTGGCCTGGCAGGGGAAGGTGATCTGCCGGGAGAAGGGCGCGTGTGCGGCCGATCAGTAAAACTCTCCCCGGAAGAGGCGTTTGAAAGGTGTTGGGCAATTTTCGGTGAGATCGACTGGGGCCCGCCAGAGCCCCGTCATTCTATCGAGCTGCGGCGCCCTTATCGAGGGGCATTTCCCGCCGAAAGGGTGATCCATTTTGCGGCAAAGGCGGTGGAGCACCGGCGCGCCTGCTCTGCTCCGAGGTTGCGGGTCTCGCTGAACCGGCAGAGGGGCGAGGTGTCGCCGCCCAGGAATTCCTCGGTGGCCAGGCGCAGGCCACGGGCGTCGGGAAAGGTGGCGGAGAACGCACCCGAGGGCTGAAATCCGCCCCGCTGCAGTGAGCGTGCGCTGTCGGTCAGCAGGACCAGGAGCCGGCCATTGGCCAGGGGTTTGCGGTCGTCGGATGCGGGCAGGGTGACGGTGGTGCCGGGCTCAAGCCGCGTGTCGGGGCTGAACGGGTTGGGGTACAGCAGGGTGAGGCGGTCTTCGCCCGCCTGCAGGATGTACAGATGGCCGGGGCGATCACCGGCAATGCGGAGCGCGGGGGCGCCGTCGCTACTTCGGAGGGGAAGGATGTCGAGCTGGCGGCGGTTGTCGCGCTGGGCATGGATGGCCTCAAGGAGGCGTCGGGGCGCGTCCTTTCCCGACGGGTCGGATGCCCATGCCAGCGGGGCCGGGATCAGGGCCGGATTGCCGGCCAGCGTCAGGTGCTGCCCCCCCGGCAGGCGATCCAGATGTGCCTGGGCGCAGGCGCGCAGAGTCTCCCCGTCGGCCAGGCCGGCGGCGCCGGAGGCTTGGCCCTCGAAACAGGCCAGCAGCGCCTGGGTGGCGAGGCCCCCGCGTTCGTCCTCGAAGGCGGCGCGGTTGCGGCCGGCCAGCAGAAGCTGGAGGTTGGCAGGCAGGCCGGCCCGCTCGAAGGTGTCGCCGCTGCATGCCGTATCCCGCGGGAGCTGGCGGGTGAATCGATTGCGCTGCCCGGGGGCCGGCCGCGGTTCCTCACCCCGGCCTGCGTCAATGATCAGGAAGACCTTGTCGGCACGGGCGGACAGGCTCCCCAGGTAGCGGTGAAGCTCGGACGCGGTGAATGGCTGCCGATCGCGGGTGAGGAGGGCGTCGCCGCACTCCCGGGCGCTCCGCGGGCGGGCCCCGTCGGCCGCGATGTGGATGAAGGCGCGGTCCTGCTCGCCGATCCGTGCGTCAAGGTCGACCAGGGCCTGGCGCAGGCCATCGAGGGTCAGGGCATCGCCCGAAAGGTGGCGGATGTTGGCGTCGGGGACGCCCATCAGGCTTGCGATGCGGCCGGCGTTGGCGGCGTCGGCCGTGCCCTGCCCGGCAGGAGCCGGGGGCGTGAGCGAGAGGATCAGGGCGTGATGGCTGGCCCGGGTGGGGCTGCGTGGCAAGGCGGGAGCGCCGCGCAGGGGCGACGGAGGCTTGGCAAGGGTGTCCGGGGCGGGCTGGCTGTCCAGGTCGGTGCTGTCGCGGCGGATCCAGCCACTGCGGTTGCCGGTGCTCTCCACCCGGACCCATTCGCCACGCACTTCAAGCACTTCGACGCTGCTGCGCCGGTGCACTTCCGCCACTCGGAAGGCGAAGGGCGACGGACTCTCGCGGAGCGTGTCGGGTCTTGTGACCAGTGCCGTCCCGGCGCAGGTGAGGGCGGGCAGGGCGACAAGCAGGGCGGTAAGGGCGGCGCGGAGCATGGGCAGATTCCTGGAGGGGCGAAATCGGGTCGGGCAGCAGATTGGTTCATACGCACTCGGTTGCCCCGGGGCCGTCCCCGAAGCCCTGCGGCAGGGGATTGTACTGCCCGCACGGGTCAGGATACCCAGCCCCTGCCAACTCCGGCACAATGCGCGCTCGCGTCGTGTTTCCGCGTTTCCGGTCTTTGTGCTGATGTCCTATGAATTTCTCGTCGGTCTGCGCTACACCCGCTCCAAGCGGCAGGCGCAGGGCCGCAACCGCTTCATTTCCTTCATATCACTGGTGTCCATGCTGGGGATCGCCCTGGGTGTGGCGGCGCTCATCGTGGTGCTGTCGGTGATGAATGGCTTCCAAAAGGAATTGCGCACCCGCATCCTGGGGGTGGCGTCCCATGTCCAGGTGAGTGGTTTCGACGGCGAGCTGGCCAACTGGCAGCGTGTCGCCGACGAAGCCGCCAAGCACCCGCAGGTGCGCTTTGCGGCCCCCTTCGTGCAGGCCCAGGGCATGCTCTCCTTCGACCAGACCGTGCGTGGCACGCTGATCCGCGGCATCCTGCCCGATGCGGAAGACAAGGTGGCCGACTTTGCCCAGCACATGCGCTTCGGGCGCCTCGACGATCTGCGTGCCGGTGAGTTCGGCATCGTCCTGGGGGCCGATCTGGCGCGGGCGCTGCGGGTGTCCATGAACGACAAGGTGACCCTGATCGCCCCCCAGGGCCTGGTCACGCCGGCCGCCATCCTGCCGCGCCTCAAGCAGTTCCGCGTGGTGGGCATCTTTGAGGTGGGGATGTACGAGTACGACTCCAGTCTGGCCCTGGTCCATCTCAATGATGCCCAGGCGCTCTATCGCATGGAAGACCGGGTGTCCGGCGTCCGCCTGAAGCTCGATGACCTCTTCAAGGCCCCCCGGGTGGCCCGTGAGCTGAGCGCCTATGTGGATGCGGATACCGTGGTGTCGGACTGGACACGCAGCCACGCCAACTTCTTCCGCGCCGTGCAGATCGAGAAGAACGTGATGTTCATCATCCTGCTGCTGATCGTGGCCGTGGCCGCCTTCAATATCGTGTCCACCCTGGTGATGGCGGTGCAGGACAAACAGGCCGACATCGCCATCCTGCGCACCCTGGGGGCCAGTCCCGCTTCGATCATGGGAATCTTCGTGATCCAGGGGGCGCTGATCGGCTTCATCGGCCTGGCGCTGGGGGTGTTGGGGGGCGTCGGCCTGGCCCTTAACATCGATGTGGTGGTGCCGGCCATCGAGCGTGCTTTCGGTATCCAGTTCCTGGCCAAGGACGTCTACTACATCTCCGATCTGCCCTCCGAGCTGCAGTGGTCCGACGTGCTGACGATCACCTCCGTGTCCTTCGTGCTGACCCTGGTGGCAACCTTGTATCCGAGCTGGCGGGCTTCGCGCCTCAATCCTGCCGAGGCCCTGCGCTATGAGTGAGGTGGCGATGCAGCAGCCGGTGATTGCGTGCCGGGATCTGTCCAAGTCCTTCCGCGAGGGGGAGGACGCGGTGGAGGTCCTGAGCAAGGTGTCCCTTGAGGTGGCCCGGGGTGAGCGGGTGGCTGTGGTGGGCTCGTCCGGGTCCGGAAAGAGCACCCTGCTGCATCTCCTCGGCGGTCTCGATGCCCCGTCGGCGGGCGTGGTCAGGCTGCTCGGGCGCGACTTCTCGACCATCTCCGATGGGGAGCGCGGGCGCCTGCGCAACGAGTCGCTGGGCTTCGTCTATCAGTTTCACCATCTGCTGGCCGAGTTTTCGGCCCTCGAGAACGTCGCCATGCCGCTCTTCGTGCGGCGCATGAAGAAGGACGAGGCCCTCGACCGGGCAGCCGAGACCCTCAAGGCGGTGGGGCTGGGGCATCGTCTGAGCCATACGCCGGGCGAGCTGTCGGGTGGGGAGCGCCAGCGTGCGGCCATCGCCCGCGCCCTGGTGACGCGTCCGGCCTGTGTGCTGGCCGACGAGCCCACGGGCAACCTCGACCGCCAGACCGCCGAGAAGGTGTTTGCCCTGATGCTGGAATTGGCCGAGGAGCAGGGCACCAGTTTCGTCATCGTCACCCACGATCCCCAACTGGCATCCCGCGCCAGCCGGATCCTGCAGTTGCGAGACGGCGTCCTGACTGCGGGCGGGTGAGCGTCCGGCCGGCGCGTGGGGAGGCTGGCGCGGCGCTTCGTGAAGGTTTTGTGGTGTTCCCTCAAGTTTGTAGGCACCCGTGCCGATAGGGGGTCGGAAATAGTGTTCGTCGACCAAGACCCTGTCGGAGAAGCCCATGAGTGCGTTTTTTTCCCCTGCCGTCGCCATCCTCAACCGGATGCGCTATCCGGCGAAGTTCACCTTGCTGGGCGTGATCGCCCTGTTTGTGGTCGGATTTCTGCTGGTACAGCTGGCCTTGTCACTGCGGGCCAGCATCGATTTCACCGAGCATGAGCTGGACTCCATCCGGCGGGTGCCCAAGGTGCTCAAGGTGGTGGAGCTGGCCCAGCAGCATCGTGGTCTGTCATCGGGTGTGTTGAACGGCAATGAGGAATTGCGCCCCCGCCTGCAGAAGAAGACCGAGGAGTTGGTGGTGGCCATGAAGGCCGCCGACGAGGCCATCGTGGCGGATGCGGCGCCCACTGCCCATCGGCGCTGGAGCGAGGTGCGAAGCGGCTGGGAAGCGCTGCGCAGCGGTGGCCTGCAGATGGCCCCGCGGGACAACCTGCAGGCCCATACCCGGCTCATCCGCACCGTTGTCCTGGCCCTCCATGATCTTGGCGACGATGGCAATCTGACCCTTGATCCATCGGCCGACACCTACTATCTCATCGACAACACCCTGCGCCGGGTGCCTGACGTCTCCGAGCGCCTGGGGCGCTTGCGCGCCATGGGCACGGGCGTGTTGGCGGCCAAGGCGCTGGACGACCAACGGCGCTTTGACATCAGCACCCAGCTTGGCGAGCTGAACATGGCGGTGCTCGATCTCAACGAAAACTTCGAACGTGCCGCTGGCGCCAACCCCCGCCTCCGGCCCACCCTGGAAGCCTTGGGCAAGGAATTCAATGATGCGTCGTCCGGGGTGGTCGGTCAGTTGCAGAACCACGTTCTCAAGGGCGATTTCGAGATGCCCTCGTCCGCCTACTTCGACATGGTCACCAAGGTCATCAATTTGGTGTTCTCCAAGACCTACGACACGCTGATACCGGAAACGACCAGTCTCCTTGACGCACGGCTTGCCGATCTGAAGCGGGATTTCCTGGTCGCTGCCGTGCTTTCCGGCTTGTCCCTGCTGGTTCTCCTCTACCTGTCCGTGGGCTTTTGCATTGCCGTGATGCGCTCGGTGGAAGAACTCAGTTCGGGGGCCAGGGAGCTTGCGGCCGGCAACCTGCGCAGTCGCATCGACTTCTCTGCGCGGGACGAGTTGCTGCAGGTGTCCGATCAATTCAACCAGATGGCCCAGTCCTTCTCCAACGTGATCGCCAAGGTTCAATCGGGGGCTGACGACGTGGCCGGATCGGCCGTGTCCCTGGCCAGTTCCGCCTCGATGGTCTCCGCTGGCTCCGAGCAGCAGAGCGAGGCGGCGTCGAACATGGCGGCGGCCGTGGAGGAAATGACCGTCGGTATCGAGGAGATTGCCTCAAGCGCCTCTTCCGCCGAGGGGATCTCGGCGGAGTCCGGACGTCTGTCCAGTGATGGTGGGGCCGTGGTGGCCCGCACGGTGGAAGAAATGGAGCGCATTGCCGTCTCAGTGCGTGAATCCGCCTCCGTCATCCAGGATCTGGGAGACCAGTCCGCGCGTATCTCCACCATCGTGAACTCCATCAAGGAGATTGCCGACCAGACCAATCTGCTGGCGCTCAACGCGGCCATCGAGGCGGCCCGGGCCGGGGAGGCAGGCCGCGGCTTTGCGGTGGTGGCGGACGAGGTGCGCAAGTTGGCGGAGCGTACCGCGAAGGCCACCGACGAGATCACCGGGATGGTGACGGCGATCCAGAGAGGCACTGATCGGGCGGTCGAGACCATGCAGGGCGGCGTGGTCCGGGTTCAGGAGGGTGTGGTGCTGGCCGGTCAGGCGGGCCACTCCATGGACCAGATCCGTGAGGGGGCAAGCCAGGTGGTGCGTGCCGTCACGGATATCTCCCAGGCCTTGCGTGAGCAGGGCACCGCGAGCACCGATATCGCCCGCAACGTCGAGCGGATTGCCCGGATGGCCGAGCAGAACTCCAGTGCCGTGCGGGATACCGCCGGAACCGCCCGGCGCCTTGAAGATCTGGCCCAGCAGCTACGTGCGGAGGTTTCCCACTTCCGTATCTGATCCTTCGACTCCTGTCGACGCTTTTGGAGAGGCCGCGCGCCGAGGCCCGCGGTCTTTTTCTTGGTGCAGACAATCCACCCGCACCCGCTCAGCGCTGCCGGCGCTTGCGCCAGTGGTGGATCAGGTAGGTCCGCCAGGCGATCCGGGTCAGCAGGTAGCCGGCGAGCGCCAGGCTTGTAGCCAGCACCACCAGGCCCAGGGCCAGGGGCCGCCCGAGGGCGATCATCCAGTCTGCAAGGGCGGCCACTCCGCCCAGCACATCCCCGCCGGACCACTCGGGCGGCGGTGTGAAACGGGCCTCGCCCCGGCCCAGCAACGCCTCTCCCATGGAGAAGGCCAGGATGTACAGGGGCACGATGGTGAACGGGTTGGTGTACAGGGTGGTGAGCAGGGCCAGGGGCAGGTTGACGCGCAGCAGCACACATCCCAGCGCAGCGCCGAGCATCTGGAATGGCCCGGGGATCAGGCCGCAGAACAGTCCCGTGGCAATGGCGCCCGCCGCGGAATGCCGGTTGAGGTGCCACAGGCGCGGGTGGAACAGGGTCGAGCCAAACGGGGCGAGCCAGCGGTTGGTGGCCAGCGACGCATGGTCGGGCAGGTAGCGTTTCAGCAGTCGGCGCATGGGATAGGGGGAAAGGGCGGGCGGTCGCCACCCCTGCGCGGATTCTAACCGAGGCCGCAGGTCTTGGTGATTTGCTCCGCTCGGGCTAGATTCCGCCCATGCGAATTATGTCTTTGGGATTTTCCGGTGGCATCCTCATGGGCCAGTTGGCGGCCGCTCTTCCCTCGGGCGCGGCGCAGCTGGCGGGGGCTGTCACCGCGTGCGCCGCCGGCGGGCTGGCGTGGGGAGCATCTCGGCGATCGGGGCGGGCGATGGTGTGGGGGCGCCGGATCCTCGTACTCCTCGCGGCCGTCCTTGCCGGCTGGAGTTTCGCCGCCTGGCGCGCGGACATCCGGCTCGCCGATGCCTTGCCCGCGGAGTGGGAGGGGCGTGACGTGGTGCTGAGGGGCGTGGTGGCGTCCCTGCCCCAGGACTTCGAGCGCGGCGTGCGCTTCAACTTCCATGTGGAGGACAGCGCGGCGCCGGTGCCGGCGACGATCTCCCTGGCCTGGTACCGGGGCTTCCGGGACGAGGAAATGCATGTCTTGCCCCCGATCCATGCGGGCGAGCGCTGGTCGCTCACGGTGCGCCTCAAGCGGCCCCATGGCAACCTCAACCCCCACGGCTTCGACTACGAAGGCTGGCTGCTGCAGCAGGATATCCGGGCCACCGGCTACGTCCGGCCGGCCGAGGGCAATCGGCTTATCGACGCCCGGGTGCCGGGCCTGGCCCATGGAGTGGAGCGTGTCCGCGAGACGGTACGGCAGCGCTTCCGGGATGCCCTGCCGGATGCGCCCTATACGGGTGTGTTGGTGGCGCTGGCCGTGGGTGATCAGCGCTCGATCCCGCCGGTGCTGTGGAAGACCTTTGCCCGCACCGGGATCTCCCACCTGGTGGCCATCAGTGGCATGCATGTCACCATGGTGGCGGCCTTCTTTGCCCTGCTCGCGGGCTGGGGCTGGCGCCGCACACCGGCCCTGGCCCTGCGCTGGCCTGCCCAGCAGGCGGGGGTGCTGGCGGGTTTCGCTGCGGCGCTGGTGTATTGCCTGCTGGCCGGTTGGGGGGTGCCCGCCCAGCGAACCCTCTACATGCTCGCTTGCGTGGCCCTCGCCCTGGTGCTGCGCCTGGAGACCGCGCCCAGCCGCGTACTTGCCCTGGCGCTGATGGTGGTCCTGCTGCTCGACCCCTGGGCGGTGACGGCGGCGGGCTTCTGGTTGTCCTTCGGTGCCGTGGCCCTGCTGTTCCTGGTGGGCAGCGGCCGGATCGGCCGGGAAGGATGGCTGCACACCGCGGTGCGCACCCAGTGGGCGGTCACCCTCGGCCTGATCCCCGCATTGCTGGTGCTGTTCCAGCAGTTTTCGCTGGTTTCGCCCCTGGCCAACGCCATCGCGATTCCCCTGGTGAGTTTTGTCGTCACGCCGCTGGCGCTGCTTTTTGCGATTGTGCCGATACAGATGTTTGCCGATCTGGCCCATGGGGCCTTCGCCCTGACCATGTTGCCGGTGGGCTGGCTGGGTGACTTGCCCTGGGCGGCCTGGCACCAGGCCGCGCCGCCCCCCGAGCTGGCCGCGCTGGCGACCCTGGGATGCCTGTGGGCGCTGCTGCCACGGGGCACGCCGGCCCGCTGGGTGGGCCTTGCCACCCTGCTGCCGCTGGTGCTGTGGACGCCGCCGCGCCCGCCCGCCGGTGAGGCCCGGGTGACCGTGCTCGACGTGGGGCAGGGCCTGGCGGTGCATGTCCAGACGGCCGCCCACGACCTGATCTACGACACCGGGCCGGCCTTCTCGGCGGACGCCAACAGTGGCGAACGCATCCTGCTGCCCTACCTGCGGGCGGCCGGTGTGCGCCGCCTGCATGCCCTGGTCGTCACCCATCAGGACAATGACCACGCCGGTGGTGCCGAAGCCGTGCTGGAGGGGATCGCGGTGGAGCGGGTGCGCAGCTCCCTGCCGGAGAATCACCCGGTTCGCCTGATTGCCGGCCCGCGGGACACCCCCTGCGTCACGGGCCAGGCCTGGGAGTGGGACGGGGTGCGCTTCGCCATGCTGCATCCCGCGGCCGACTCGACGGCAGTCCGCCCCAATGACCAGGCCTGTGTGCTTCGGGTGGAGGCCGCCGGGCGCAGCCTGTTGCTGACCTCGGATATCGAGGCCGAGTCCGAGGCAAGCCTGCTGCAGCGGAGCGCGGGTGACCTGGCCAGCGATGTGCTGGTGGCCCCCCACCATGGCAGCCGCACTTCCTCCACCCCGGCCTTCATCGCCGCCACCGCACCGCGCTGGGTGATCTTCCCGGTGGGCTACCGCAACCGCTTTCGGCATCCCAACCCGGCGGTGTGGGCACGCTGGCATGCCAGCGGGGCCGGCCTGCTGCGCACCGATGCCGCCGGGGCGGTGCGCTTCCAGCTCGGTGCGGCCGAGCTGCAGCCCGAGGGCGAGCGGGCTCGCCAACCCCGCTACTGGCATGGGCGTTGAAGGCGGTGCCGGGTGACGATGCTATCCTTGCCCCAAGTCCACCCCCGCCTTCGACCATGAGCCTACTTGCCAATCTTCGCCAGCTTGTTTCCGGCGTCCCGGTGCCGCCTTCGGGCTCCGAGCCGGTCGAGCCCCGCCAGCACAGTGTCCGGTGCATCGGGCCCCATGGCCTGCACCGCATGGCCTATACCGAGTGGGGTGACCCGGCCAATCCCCGGGTGCTCCTGTGTGTGCACGGCCTGACCCGCAATGGGCGGGATTTCGATGACCTGGCCCGCACCCTGGCATCCCACTACCGGGTGGTCTGCCCCGACGTGGTAGGGCGCGGCCGCAGCGCCTGGCTGCCGGTGAAGGACGACTACCAGCTACCCACCTACGTGGCCGACATGGTGACCCTGATCGCCCGGCTGGATGTGGACAGCGTGCATTGGGTCGGCACCTCCATGGGCGGCCTGATCGGCATGCTGCTGGCCAGCCTGCCCGACACCCCGATCCGCCGGCTGGTGCTCAACGACGTGGGGCCGCTGGTCACCCTCAGCTCCATCCAGCGTATCGGCCAGTACGTGGGCCAGGCGCCGGTGTTTCCCAGCCGCGAGGCGGCCGAGGCCTACATCCGCGAGGTCAGCGTGCCCTTCGGGCGTCTCAGCGATGCCCAGTGGCGGCACCTCACCGAGTTCTCCATCCGTGAGGCGGAAGGGGGCTGGGTGATGCGTTACGACCCGGGCATCGCCGAGCCCTTCCGCAAGTCGCCCCTCGTGGCGGATGTGGATCTGTGGTCGGTGTATGACGCCATCGTCTGCCCGACACTGGTGGTGCGGGGGGCCGAGTCCGACCTGTTGCTCCGCGAGACCGCGCTGGAGATGGGGGCGCGGGGCCCGCGCGCGCGGCTGGTGGAGGTGCCGGAGGTGGGGCACGCGCCGATGCTGATGGAGCCGGCACAGAGGGGGCCGATTGGGGAGTTCGTGCGGGAGGCGGATGGATGCAGGGTGTCTGGCTGACCGCCTTCACGGCGGTGGATTGGCTCGCCCTCACCTGGTTCCTGGTCTGCTGGTTCGGCTATGGCTGGGTGGTGGAGCACGGCCCGGGCGGCTCCATGCGTGGCTTGCTCGGCGCCAGCCACTGGTTCCGGGAGGAGTGGGGGCGGCAGATGCTGCGGCGTGAGGTGCGGGTGGCGGACGCGGCGCTGATCGGCAACCTGATGCAGAACGTGTCCTTCTACGCCAACACCACCATCTACGTGATTGCCGGCCTGCTGGCCCTGCTGGGCACCATGGACAAGCTCATCGACGCCGCGTCGGACCTGCCCTTTGCCCGCCACGTGTCGCGGGAGGTGTGGGAGGTGAAGCTGATCCTGCTGCTGCTGGTGTTCGTGGTGGCCTACTTCAAGTTCACCTGGGCGCTGCGCCAGTTCAACATGCTGTCCATCCTGATAGGCGCTGCGCCGCTGCCGGGGGAGGGCACCGAGGCCGATGCCGAGCGCTTCGCGCGAATCAATTCCCTCGCCGGTGACGAGTTCAACCGGGGCATCCGGGCCTATTACTTCGGGCTGGCTGCGGTGTTCTGGTTCGTCCAGCCCTGGGTCTTCGTGGCGGTGACCACCCTGATCGTGCTGGTGCTCTACCGCCGCGACTTCATGTCCCAGACCTACGCCGCCATGCGGCGCTAGTCATTCATCCTGCTGCAGTTTGACCGACACCGAGTTGATGCAATAACGCAGCCCGGTGGGGGCGGGGCCGTCCTCGAAGACATGGCCCAGGTGGGCGCCGCACTCCCGGCACAGCACTTCGGTGCGCACCATGAAGTGGCTGCGGTCTTCGGCCTCCTCCACATTCTCGGGGGCCGCCGCGCTGTGAAAGCTGGGCCAGCCGCAGCCCGAGTCGAACTTGTGGGCCGACGAGAACAGATCGGCGCCGCAGCAGGAGCACACATACTTGCCCGGCTCGGAACAATCCCAGTAGCGCCCGGTGAAGGCGCGTTCGGTGCCCTTCTGGCGGGTCACGGCGTATTCCTCGGGGGTCAGCAGGGCGCGCCATTCGGCGTCGCTTTTCTGGATCTTGCGGGGCATTGCGGTTCTCCGGTGGGGGGTGGGGTCCGGGGGAAGCGGGCGGGGGCAGACCCCGCCCGGTCGCAGGGGGGCAGGTGCTCAGTGCAGATGCTTGGGCATCTGTTCGGCCTGCTCTTCCGGCAATTCGGCGTGCACCGCCTCACCCTCGGGGGAGGGATACATGGGCGCGCCGCAGTCGTCGCAGTATTCCATCGGAAACTCGTTGTCGAGCACCAGCATGTCGGTGATGCCACAGGCGCGCAGGGTGGCTTCGATTTGACCGAGGGTTTCGCTGCTCTCGTCTTCGGCGCCGAGCAGGGGCCACACCACGCCGTGCACCACCTCGCTCTGGCCGCTCAGGGTGAAGCCGATGCGGAACTCCTCCACCTGGCGCTCGAAGAAGGGGGCCACCACGGCCCGGACCCCGGCTGCCGGGGTGTCCAGGGTGGTGCTCAGGAAGGCCACCGAAGCCTGGATGGAATAGGGGCGGGAGGCCTTGTCGGCTTCGCGGCTGGCCGCGAAATAGGCGTTGGGCAGCACCACCTCGAAGGCGCAGCCGGTGAGCAGCGGAGCCACGCAGGCACCGCCCTGGGCGCGCCATTGCTCCAGGGCCAGGTCGCGGCTGCAGTCCTCTTCCTGCCAGCGGAAGATGGGGGCGCCCTTGGGCACCACCACTGCGCCCAACAGGTAGCGGTTGTCGGACAGGAACTGGGCGGTTTCCGGCAGGTTGTCGGTCTTGATGTGCAGATCGGTGTCCGTTTCGGCGGCCTTGCCCAGGTGGGTGGCGAAATCCGCCGTGGCGCAATAACCCTGGGGAAGCTGGTCGGGGCTGAACAGGAAGTCGGCGAGGGCCAGCTTCACACCCGTGGCCAGCACATGGGCCTTGAGATGCACCCGCAGGTTGGCCATCACCGCCCCGGAAATGGGCGCAGCCGGAATGCGGTAGCGCGACCAGGCCATCACTGGTGCGGTGATCAGCAACACGTCGTGCTGGTCGTCGGACTTGAGGGCGCCCTCGGCCCGCGACTCGATCATGTCGGCGAGTTCGTCATAGGCGTGCACGCTGGATGTGGCGGAGCTGAGATGGTCCAGGGCGGTGGTAAGGGCTTCCTCATCCTCGGACCGCAGCAGGCCGTCCACGGCGTCGGCCAGGCGCTGGTCCCAGAAGTGATCCTCGGCGCGGCTGCTGGAGTCGGCCAGGCCGTTGGCGAGCCACAGGAGATGTTCGGCGTCGCGCGGCAGTCCTCCGCGACGCCCGAGTCGGTTGCGTTTCATCGGGGCTCTCCTTGTTGGTTGGAATTGGACAAGGCAGGCAGGCCGGTGATTCCCGCTTCAGTACGAAGCGGGGTCGAGCCGGACTTCCTGCAGGATGATGGTGGAGATCTCTTCGATGGACTTGGCGGTGGAATCGAGCCACTTGATGCCTTCGCGCTTCATCATGCGCTGGGCCGCCTCGATCTCCGACAGGCAATTGTCGAGGGAGGCGTAGCGGCTGTTGGGGCGGCGCTCCTGGCGGATCTGGGACAGGCGGTCGGGGCCGATGGTGAGGCCGAAGAGCTTGCTGCGGTAGCGGGTCAGCTCGACCGGCAGCTTGTTGCGCTCGAAGTCTTCGGGAATCAGCGGGTAGTTGGCCGCCTTGATGCCGAACTGCATGGCCAGGTACAGGCTGGTGGGCGTCTTGCCGGAGCGGCTCACACCCACCAGGATCACGTCGGCCTCTTCGAGGTCGGCATGGGAAACGCCGTCATCGTGGGCCAGGGTGAAGTTGATGGCCTCGATGCGCCGCTTGTAGTCCTGGCTTTCGGCAATGCCGTGGAAGCGCCCGGCCGTGTGGGTGGAGCGCTGGCCCAGCTCGCTTTCGAGGGGTTCGATGAACTTCTCGAACAGATCCAGGAAGAGGGCGTCGGCCTCGCGCAGGGCCGCCACGGCCAGGGGGTCCACCAGCGTGTTGAAGACGATGGGCCGGGTTCCGCTCTCGACGGCGGCATCCTTGATGCGCAGCGCGCAATCGTGGGCCTTGTCGGGGGTGTCCACGAAGGGCAGGCGGTGGTGGCGGAAGCGGGTTTCCGGAAACTGGGCAAGAAGACTGTGACCAAGGGTCTCGGCGGTGATGCCAGTGCCGTCGGAGATGAAGAAAACGGGGCGGGTCTGGGTCATGGAAGTGCCAACAGGGGAAAGGACATGAGCGCCGCCCCCAAGCAGCAGGGCCGACGTCGCATCTTATCCCATTCCGGCGATGAGGCCGCCAACAGGCAGGCTGGCCTCACCCGGCGAACCCGCCCGGCAGCGCGTCCGTGATCGAATCGGCAGGCCCCGAAAAGCCGGGCGCGTTAGGATAAACCCTGCATGCGGCAGGGCAGCAAACGCCTTACAATACGCCCGACAAAAATAATCTGACACCGCTTTTAACTTTTCCCTTTTCTCCCAGGAAGATCCTCCATGTCCCGTAACGTCATTCCCTTCCAAGAGCTTCGCATGTCCGATGTGGAGCAGGTTGGCGGAAAGAACGCCTCGCTCGGCGAAATGATCAGCCAGCTACCCGCCAGCGTGCGTGTGCCCGGCGGCTTCGCCACCACGGCCGATGCCTACCGCGAGTTCCTTGCCTACCAGGGCCTGGCCGAGCGCATCAGCGGCGCCCTGGCGACCCTCGACGTGGATGACGTGGTGGCCCTGGCCCGCACCGGCGCCCAGATCCGCCAGTGGATCGTGGACACCCCCTTCCCGCCGGCCCTCGAAGCCGACATCAAGGCCGCCTACGAGAAGCTCACCGCCGAAGGCGACGGCAGCTTCGCCGTGCGCTCCTCCGCCACCGCCGAAGACCTGCCCGACGCCTCCTTCGCCGGCCAGCAGGAGTCCTTCCTGAACATCCACGGCTACGAGAACATCCTCCACGCCATCAAGGAAGTGTTCGCGTCCCTGTACAACGACCGCGCCATCGCCTACCGGGTGCACAAGGGCTTCACCCACGCTGAAGTCGCCCTGTCCGCCGGCGTGCAGCGCATGGTCCGCTCCGACATCGGCGCCTCCGGCGTGATGTTCACCATGGATACCGAATCCGGCTTCGACGGCGTGGTCTTCATCACCGCCTCCTACGGCCTCGGCGAAACCGTGGTGCAGGGCGCCGTGAACCCCGACGAGTTCTACGTGCACAAGGCCACCCTGGCCCAGGGCAAGCCCGCCGTGATCCGCCGCAACCTGGGCTCCAAGCTCATCAAGATGGTCTTTGCCGAGAAGAAGGAAGCCGGCAAGTCCACCCGCACCATCGATGTGGCCGAAGCCGAGCGCAATGTGTACTCCCTCACCGACGCCGACGTGCTCGAGCTGGGCCGCTACGCCCTGGTCATCGAACAGCACTACGGCCGCCCCATGGACATCGAGTGGGGCAAGAGCGGCGACGACGGCAAGCTCTACATCCTCCAGGCCCGCCCGGAAACCGTGAAGAGCCAGCAGACCGGCCACGTGATGGAGAAGTACCGCCTCAAGCAGTACGGCAAGTCCCTCACCCACGGCCGCGCCATCGGCCAGAAGATCGGTGCCGGCCAGGTCCGCGTCGTCAAGGACGCCTCCGAGATGGACCGCGTCAAGGCCGGCGACGTGCTCGTCACCGACATGACCGACCCCAACTGGGAACCGGTGATGAAGCGCGCCTCCGCCATCGTCACCAACCGGGGTGGCCGCACCTGCCACGCCGCGATCATCGCCCGTGAGCTGGGCATCCCCGCCATCGTCGGCTGCGGCAACGCCACCGAAGTGCTGGAAGAAAACGACGAAGTCACCGTGTCCTGCGCCGAAGGCGACACCGGCTACGTGTACCGCGGCAAGCTGGACTTCGAGATCGTCACCACCGACATGGGCAACCTGCCCGACATCCCGGTGAAGATCATGATGAACGTGGGCAACCCGGAGCTCGCCTTCGAATTTGCCCAGATCCCCAACGGCGGCGTCGGTCTGGCCCGTCTGGAGTTCGTCATCAACAACATGATCGGCATCCACCCCAAGGCCATCCTCGAGATCGGCCAGGTGCCGGCCAGCCTGCGCGCCGAGATCACCCGCCGCTCCCGCGGCTACGCCACCCCCAAGCAGTTCTTCATCGAGAAGCTGGTGGAAGGTGTCGCCACCATCGCCGCGGCCTTCTACCCGAAGCCCGTGATCGTGCGCCTGTCCGACTTCAAGTCCAACGAATACCGCAAGCTGCTGGGCGGCGAGATCTACGAGCCGGAAGAAGAAAACCCCATGCTGGGCTTCCGCGGCGCCTCCCGCTACATCTCCCACAGCTTCCGTGACTGCTTCGAACTCGAATGCGCCGCCATGAAGAAGGTGCGCAACGAGCTGGGCCTCACCAACGTGCAGCTGATGGTGCCCTTCGTGCGCAACCTGGACGAAGCCAAGGGCGTGGTCGACCTGCTGGCCGAGCACGGCCTCAAGCAGGGCGAGAACGAGCTCAAGCTCATCATGATGTGCGAGATCCCCTCCAACGCCCTGCTGGCCGAGCAGTTCCTGGAGCACTTCGACGGCTTCTCCATCGGCTCCAACGACCTGACCCAGCTCACCCTGGGCCTGGACCGCGACTCCGGCCTGGTGGCCCACGCCTTCGACGAACGCGACCCGGCCGTGAAGATGCTGCTGTCCATGGCCATCAGCGGCGCCAACAAGCTGGGCAAGTACGTGGGCATCTGCGGCCAGGGCCCCTCCGACCACGCCGACTTCGCCGAATGGCTGATGGACGAAGGCATCCAGACCATCTCCCTCAACCCGGATACCGTGGTGGATACCTGGCTGAAGCTGGCGGCGCACAGCAAGGGCGAGTGATCCCGCACCTGCGCTGAGTAGCAAACAAGGCCGGCCCGTCGAAAGACGGGCCGGTTTTGTTTTGGGGCCTGGCGGAGTGGATGCCGGGGGGCTTTCTGGCATAGTCTGTGCCGTCGTCATTGTTGATCTTGCCGCCGCCATGTCACCCCGCAAGCCCCGCAAACAGGTCTACGTTTCGTCCACCTTTTCCGATCTGGAGCAGCACCGGGCTTACCTGAAGCTCGCACTGGAGAAGGCTGGCTACGACGTGGAGTGCATGGAGCGCTACCCCGCCTTCGATACGCGCCCGGCCGACAAATGCCTGGCCGACGTGGCCGCCTGCGATGTGTATGTGGTGCTGGTGGCCCTGCGCTACGGCCACATCCCCGCTGAAGACAACCCGGCTGGCAAGTCGATCACCGAGATGGAGTACGACAAGGCGGTTGAAACGACACGCCCGAAGCTCGCCTTCATGCTCGACATCGACATCGACGACGAAAGCTTCGGCTGGCCGCGCAAGCGCTGGGACGAGGACTGGCAGGACGCCAACTCAAACATCGCCCGTTTCCGCGAGCGGGTAGGCAAGGAACTCGGCCGGGCGCTCTTTACCACCCGGGAAAGTCTTGCCACCGCGGTCCTGCAAGCCCTGCGCCAGCAGGAAATTGCGGAGATGCCCGCCGGAGAGCGCGACCACGCCCAGATCCGCGAGGCCTACCTCGATTGGCTTCGACAGAGCTGCAACAGCGTTGAACTATTGGGGTTGGACCTCGGACAGTCAGCGGACATCGACCTGGAGCACGTCTATGTGCCGGCCGTCACTGATCGGGACGTGTCGGCAGCGCCGCACGCAATGGAGTCCGCCAAGAAAGGGCCTTTCCTCCTGCTTGAGGCCCTGGGCCACAGCCCGCTCTACGTGCCCGGCCATGCGGGCTCCGGCAAGTCCACCTTCTGCCGCTGGGTGGCCCGGGTGGTGGCCGAAGGGCAGGTGCCGGACCACCGGGGCTTTCCTGTTCCTGATGACATGGCGGCTTTCCGCGAGACACTGCCTGCACGGCTCGTCGGCAAGCTGCCCATCCTGTGCCGTCTGCGGGATTGGGCGAGCTACCCCGAACTGCTGACAGGCAAGGGGTGGACCCGCGCGCGCCTGGAGAGCAGCCTCTCCGGCTGGCTGGACAAGACCACGCCAGGGGGGTTCACCGGCAGTGCATTCCTGAAGGAACTCTCCGCTGGCAATTGCCTGCTGATCCTGGACGGGGTGGACGAGGTGCCGGAGCGTATTCGCGATCAATTCGGCATGGATCATTGGCCCCAGGACAACCTGATGGTCGGCCTCGCCGATGCCATGCCCGTGTGGCGAGCGGCGGGAAACTGGCTGCTCCTGACCAGCCGGCCCGCCAACGGGCCTTCCGCCGAGCAGCAGCGCAGCCTTGGCCTCCAGACCGCAGAGATCGCTGAACTGCCCACTGAGTTGCAGGCGCTCTTTGTACGCCGCTGGTTTGAGGTGGTGCAGCCTGCCAGGGCCGAGGCGCTTTCCGACGGTCTCTGGCGTGAGATGGACGCGGTGGGACAGATAGGGGTGATCCGCGGCAACCCCATGCTGCTTGCCGCCCTCTGCGCAATCTATGCCCATGGCGCGCGCCTTCCCCGGGACGTTCTGACCCTTTACGACACGGTGATCCAGCAGGTGCTGTGCAAGCGCTTCAAGGCGGATCACGAGACGGCCCGGCACCGCCTTGCCGCCATTGCCTTTGGCATGCATGGTCATGGTGATGGAGCGACACCCGCAGCCGAGGTGAGCGAGGATCAGCTCGACCGCATCCTTGCCCGATTCACCGGCAAGGACCTTGCCACCGACGATGGTTTCAACGCGGTGCAGGAGATTCGTCAGGGCTTGCTGGAGCGCTCCGGCCTGTTGCTTTCCCGTGGTGGTGCGGCGTGTTGTCTTCTACCACCTGAGCTTCCAGGAATTTCTTGCCGCGGAGTGGCTCAATCGACGCTCTCCCTCCCTTGGTGCAGTGCTGCAGAAGTACACACCCATGCCCGCCTGGCGGCTCACCTTGCGTTTCCTTTCCGGATTTCTCGCCCGGCGCGGGGAGAGTGAGGCCGTGGCCGCGTGGCGGCAACTCCTGCCATCGCTTGATCCGCCTGCGCTGCAATGCAATTCGGCAGCGGCCCTGGTGCTGGCTGATGGTCTTGAGGTGGCCGATCGTGTTGGCCGTGCAGGACCGCACCCGTGGAGTCTCGACACGTTCAAGACGCCTTTGAAGGCTGCGTGTGAGTTTGCGCGGGATCGGCTCGACCCCCCGATCAGAGCCGAGCTGTGGCAATCCCTGGGGCGGCTAGGCTGGGATGATCGCCCTGGCGTGGGCCTGCGCGATGGCGTGCCGGACATCGTTTGGCAGGACTGCGAAGCGGGGGACTTTCTGTATGGAGACCCCGGTGAGAAGCGCATGCTGAAAACGCCTTTCCGCATCGCCCGCTACCCCGTCACCCACCGCCAGTTCCAGGCCTTCATTGACGCCGGGGGCTATGGACAGGATGAATGGTGGGCTGGCTTGGCAGAACGACCCGAGGCGATCCCGGCGCAGTGGTCCGAGCCCAATGCCCCCCGCGAGACAGTCTCCTGGTATGAAGCGACAGCCTTCTGCCGTTGGTTGGATGTGCAGTTCAAAACAGCAGGGCTGCTCCCGGAAGGCTGGCGGGTGAGCCTGCCGACCGAAGAACAGTGGGAGCGGGCGGGGCGGGGCACCGATGGCCGGAAATATCCCTGGGAAGGGGAATTCCGCTCGGGGCTTGCCAACATCGACGAAACCTTGGGTGACGTCGGCCCCTGCAACCTCGGCCGCACTTCTCCGGTTGGAATCTACCCCGACGGGCAGGCGCCGAGCGGTGCGCTGGACATGGCGGGCAATGTCTGGGAGTGGTGCCGCAATGAGTACGAGCAGCCGGAGAGGTGTGGTGACGTGGGAGACAGCTCGCGGGTGGTGCGTGGCGGTTCCTGGGTCAGCCTCTCCGGCAGCTGCCGTGCCGCCTTCCGCGACTGGTTCTCCCCCGGCCTCCGCAACTTCAATCTGGGTTTTCGGGTGTGTTGCGCGCCCCCCATCGATTGAGCCTCTGACCTCTGAATCGCTGATCTCTGTTCTCTGGGTCTGGAGGGGCCATTCCGGCGCGCGCAGCGCGCCGCCGAAATTGCCCGTTTTCAACCCAATCTTGCGATTCCCCCGGCCGGCTTCCATACTCGGAAAGCCGGCATTTGCCGGTGGGGCAGTCTGCGGCGCTCGCGGGTGGTGCGTGGCGGTTCCTGGATCAACAACTCCGACAACTGCCGTGCCGCCTACCGCAACAGGAACACCCCCGACAACCGCAACAACAATCTGGGTTTTCGGGTGTGTTGCTCGCCCCACATCGACCCCTTCCCCGTGGGCGCCGTGCCGCCATGCATGGCCGGACGCCGGGCTATTGACGGTGTTTGCAGTATTGCCCGCTGATCACGGTTGGCGGGCCGAGCTGCGGGGACGATTGATGGCGCAGACCCGTCCCGTCCGCACGGAGGGCAGCAGGCTTGCCCATGCCGTCGGGCCGGCCCAGGTGACGCCGGTGGTGGCGGGCATTCCGTGGCTGGGCTTTGTGGTCTATCCCGACCGTCGTCTGGTGAAGGCACGTAAGGTGCGCCGCAGCACCCGTCATCTGGCCGCCCGGCTGGATGACTATGAGGCGGGGCGCATCGGCTTTGGCGAGTTCGATGCAAGCGTGCAGGGCTGGATCAATCATGTGCGGTACGCCGACACCTGGGGCCTGCAGGAGCATGTGTTGGGGAGCCTGCTCTTCATGCGGCGGCCGTAGACGCGCGGCGCGCTGCGCGCGCCGAAAAGGCCCCTCCAGACCCAGAGAACAGAGATCAGCGATTCAGAGGTCAGAGGCTCACACGATGGGGGGCGCGCAACACAACCGAAATCCCAGATTGTCGTCGCGGAGGCCGGGGGAGTCCCAGCGGCGGTAGGCGGCACGGCAGCCGTCGGAGCCGTCGATCCAGGAACCGCCACGCACCACCTGCGAGTCACTGCCTTCTTCCCAGGCTCGACCGTCGTCAGGTGCGCCCAGGTAACTGTCGTGCCAGGTGTCCTGCACCCATTCCCATACATTGCCGATCATGTCATGGAGCCCGAAGGCATTGGGAGCAAAGCTGCCGACCGGGCTGGTTTGGCGGTTGCTCCATTGGCTCCCCGAGCCATCGAAATTGGCCTTGTTCTTGCCCGGCGCGTCGCCCCAGGGGTAGCGGGTCTGGCTGCCAGCGCGGGCGGCATATTCCCACTCGGCTTCGGATAGCAGCCGGTAGGGCTGGCCGGTTCGGTCGCGTAGCCATGTCACGTAGGCCTGGGCATCGTTCCAGCTCACGTGGATAACGGGCTGGCGGCCACGTCCCCAGCCTTTGTCATCCGGCCTGTGTGTTGTAGCGCTCGCCGCAACAAACGCATCCCATTCGGCAAACGTGATCGGGTAGCGTCCGACGGCGAAGGGGCGGGCGATGGTCACTTCATGCCGTGGTCCCTCATCCGTGCTGCGACCTTTTTCATTTTCCGGCGAGCCCATCAGAAAGCGCCCGGCCGGCACCACTACCAGTTCGGGGAAGTCCGGGCCGTGGCGGAAGACGGTGCCGGGGGCCGGGAGGGCGTTGGCGACCGGAATGTGCGGGGGTGAGGTGACGGCTGGTGGGGCAACGATGCGGCCGGCGCCGTGGGCGGGTATTCGCCCCAGCGCCTTGACCAGCTCGCCTACGTCGTAATCCCAGCGTTTGTCGGTGATCTCGTGGGCGTTGCGGCGGACCAGCGGTTTGAGCGCATCGGGGAGCTGATTGCCCCTGGGCAAGGCTGCGCCACCCACGAGCACGGGGACGACACGCAAGTTGCCCTGCAGGCCGGTAAGGATTTCGATGCGCACCCAGTCGTCTTCGTCGTCGATACGGCGGCCACCATGGGGGTGTTGCACGTCGAGCCAGCGCGGGCCGATCACCACCAGCAGCACGGCACAGTGGCCGAGGGCTCGTTCGATGGCGATGCCGAAATCTTCGCCGATCTCGATGGAGGCGATGTCGTGGAAGACCGGCCGGTCGGGCAGGTCGCGTTTCAGATCGGCGGCCAGGCGGCCGGCCCAGCCGGCGTCCACCTCGTGGCGATAGCTGATGAAGAGGCCAGACATGGAGCGTTGTTCAGAGGTGATGAGGGTGGCTCGATTATGTCATTTCCGTGGCCGTGCGTTGCTGCGTCGGACACGCAGTAAGATGAGGAACGGCTTGCCGCCCCACGACAACAACCCGGAGACTCCCATGATCCGCCTTGCCGCTTGCACCCTCGTCGCCCTGACCCTTCCTTCCATCGCCCACGCCGTCTGCCCCACCGACCTGGAGGCCGCCGCCGTTGCCGCGGCCATCGTGGCCCGGCAGCCGGTGCCGCTGCCGGCGGGTGAGATGAGCATGGCCGATGGGCTGTGCGGGCAGGGCAAGGTGGTGCGCTTCCTGGGGCAGGCCTTTGGCCCGGTGGTGGGCTACAAGGCGGGCTTGACCAACCCGGCGGTGCAGAAGCGCCTCAACCACAACGCGCCCCTGCGCGGCACGCTGTTTGCCAGCATGCTGGTGCCGGACGGGGCCGAGCTGCCTGCGGCCTTCGGCGCGCGGCCGGTGATGGAGGCCGACCTGCTGGTGGAGGTGGCCGACCCGGCCGCCCTGGCCCGGGCGCAGACGCCCCTGGAGGCCCTGAGGGCGCTCAAGACCTACGCGCCCTTCATCGAGCTGCCCGACCTGATGGTGGAAGACCCGTCTAAACTCGTCGGGCCGACGCTGGCCCTGATCAACGTGGGGGCGCGGGCCGGCGTGGTGGGCAGGGCGGTGCCGGTGAAGGCGACGCCCGAACTGGCCGAGGCCTTTGCGGCGATGACGGTGACCATGAGTGACGGCAGCGGTGCCGTGCTGGATTCGGGCAAGGGCAGCGCCACCCTGGGCAACCCCCTCAATGCGGCGAGTTGGCTGGCGCGGGATCTGGCGGCGGCGGGCACGCCCCTGATGCCGGGGGCGCGCCTGTCCCTGGGTTCCTTCACCAAGCTGCTTCCGCCCAAGGCCGGCATGGTCGTGCGTGTGGCTTACGAGGGTTTGCCGGGCAATCCGGTGGTGGGGGTGCGCTTCCGCTGAGCCGGGGCGCAGATTGGGTCATCCCGTCCTCGCCGCAGGGCGGGCTTTGGGCTAGATTCCGGGTTGAACATGCTGGAGTTGCCGATGACCTCTCCCGAACCGCTGGACCCCGCCCTGGCAGAATTCATTACCAGCCATGTCTCCCTGCAGCTGGCGGCGACCGACGACAGCGGGCTGGCTACGGCCGTGCGCTGTGTGGGGTGCCGGGTGTCGGCAGACCTGCGCCGGGTGACGCTGCTGATGCCACGCTCCCAGGCCGCGCCAGTGCTGGCGAGCATTGCGGCAAACGGGCGGGTGGCGGCGGTCTTCAATGAGCCCAAGAGCTACCGGACCCTGCAGCTCAAGGGGCGGGACGGGCGCATCGAGCCGCCCTTGCCCGATGATGCGGCGGCCCTGCAGCCCTACGCGGCCGGTTTTGCCCGGCGTCTGGCCCCGCTAGATGTGCCCGAACCTTATGTGCGAACCCTGGTGAGCTGTGCACCGGATGACCTGGTGGCGGTGAGCTTCACGCCCCTCGAAGCCTACGCCCAGACCCCCGGCCCCCGGGCCGGCCGACGCCTGGGGCCCGGGGAGACCGGTGAATGAGCCGCAGTCTCAGCCTGGACCGTCTGCGCCCCTGCCTGGAGGGCATTGTGCCTTCCGGTATCGCCACCTGCGGGGTGGATGGGATGCCCAACATCACCTACGTGTCGCAGCTGATGTATGTGGACCCGGAGCATGTGGCCCTGTCCTTCCAGTTCTTCAACAAGACCCGCGAGAACATCCTGGCCAACCCGGTGGCCACGGTGCTGATGATGGACCCGGACACCGCGGCCCGTTACCGCCTGACCATCCGTTACCTGCGGACGGAGACCGAGGGCCCCCTGTTTGAACGCATGAAGGCGAAGCTGGCGGGCATCGCATCCCACGAGGGTATGAGCGATGTGTTCCGGCTGTTGGGGGCCGACGTCTACCGGGTGCAGGGCATAGAGGCGGTGCCCGGGCGGGAGTTGCCGCCGGTGGCGGGAGGGCCGGCCCTGCTGCCCGCACTGCGCCGCAGCGTGGATGCCCTGGCGGAGTGCCAGAGCATGGAGGCCCTGATCGACAGCTTCTGCACCTGCCTGACCCGTCACTTCGACCTGCAGTACCAGATGCTGCTGATGGCCGACGAGGCAGCAGGGCGGCTGTACATCGTTGCCAGCCGCGGCTATGCCCAGTCCGGGGCGGGGGCGGAGATTCCCTTTGGGGTGGGTGTGATCGGGGTGGCGGCGCGGGAGCGGGTGCCGATCCGCATCATGTATCCGGCCACCGAGTACGCCTACAGCCGGATGCTGCGGGACCAGGCCGCCGCCGGCGGTTTGGCGGAGCGGCTGGAGACGACGATCCCGCTGCCGGGCCTGCCGGCACCGGCGAGCCAGCTGGCCGTGCCAATCATGGCCGGCCGCCGGCTGGTGGCGGTGGCCTATGTGGAGAGCCAGCGGGAATGCCATTTCGGTTACGACCTGGAGGACGCCCTGGTTGCGCTGGGTGCCACGCTGGGCTTGTCCATGGCTGCCTGCCTGTGTGTAGAGGCGGCAGAGGGGGCGGCGGCCGAGCCCGAGGAGGCGGCAGTGGCCGCCGTGCCGGCCGGGGATGCGGTGAGGGTGCGCCACTACGCCCGGGACGGCAGTGTTTTCCTGGGCGACGACTACCTGATCAAGGGCGTTGCCGGGGCGATCCTGTGGCGATTGCTGAACGACCATCAGCGCACCGGGCGCTCCCTGTTCTCCAACCGGGAGCTGCGTCTGGATCCGGCACTGGGCTTGCCCGAGGTTGCCGACAATCTGGAGGCGCGCCTGATCCTGTTGCAGCGGCGCCTGCGTGACCGCTGCGACTGGCTGGGCATCGAGAAGACCGGGCGCGGCCGTTTCCGGCTGGATCTGACGCGCCCGGTGACGCTGCATGCGGAGGAGACTGGCTGAGGACACGCGCTGAGCCGCCGGTTTTCAGCGCAGGCTGGTCTTGGCGCTGGTGGGGGGCTGGGGAACGAAGACGAAGTGCGGGGTGGGGATCGGCTGGCCCGGGCCGAGGGCGGCGGGGGCGGGGCTCCCGGCGGGGCCGAGGGCGCGCAGGTAGCGGTAGATGGCGGCCAGATCATCCCGGCTCATGGCCTGCATGGCTGTCCAGGGCATGGGCGGCAAGCCATTGCGGCGGGCCTTGCCGAGCCATTCCTCCTCACTGGCCTGATGGGCGGAGAGACGCAGGTTGGAGGGGTAGCTGACGCCCCAGGGGCCGCTGAAGCCCACGGCGGCACCAATGAGGCGGTCCTGCTCGGGAATGGCTTCGCCCTGCTGGGCAAATCCCGGTGTGTGACAGTCGTTGCAGCCACCGATGGCGACAAGATAACGGCCGCGGGCGGCGGGGTCGGGTTCGGCCGCGCTGCTGGCGAGGGACAGCAATCCGAGGGCAAGGGCGGCGGTTGCGGTAAGGCGGGGCATGGTGTTTCTCCGTTTGGTTTGATGCCTCCAGCTTAGGCAGGGCGCTGCGGCCCGTTTCGTAATACTTTGCTTGGTGAATCCTAAATAAATACTAAGGGCGGCCGGAACGTTCCGGCGGAAGGCCGGGTCTGTTGAATCGGCGGCATGGACGATGCCCACTGAACGGGAACCGAAGGGAGAGGGAATGGCCTTGGAATGGTGGCACTGGATTGTGCTGGGGGTGGCCCTGGTGGTGGCGGAGCTGGCAGTGCCGGCCTTCTTCATCATCTGGTTCGGGCTTGGGGCATTGCTGGTGGGGCTGCTGTTGCTGGTGGCGCCGGCCATGGGTATGACCCTGCAACTGGCCCTGTGGTGCGCGGCGTCGCTGGGCATGGTGGTGCTGTGGTTCCGGGTGTTCAAGCGCAGCGACCACAAGACGCGAATCGGTCAGTCGGACGGCGACACCATCGGCGAGATCGGCCTGATGGCGAAGGCGGCGGCGCCGTTCGAGCGTGGCCGGGTGCGTTTCCAGAAGCCGCTGCTGGGGTCGGAGGAGTGGGAGTGCGTGGTGGATGAGGCGATCGCCGCCGGTGAGCGGGTGCGGGTGGTGTCGGTGGAGGGCAGCTTTCTGAAGGTTGCCCGGGTGTGATGCGGGTTCGAGGAGTGTGCGATGAGTGATGCAATGGTGGTGGTGCTGGCGATTCTGGTGTTCGTGGTGGTGACCATCGCCAAGGGGGTGCGCATCGTGCCCCAGGGCGAGGAGTGGATCGTGGAGCGGCTGGGCAAGTATTACGGGACGCTCAAGCCGGGCCTCAACATCATCATTCCCTATCTGGACAAGGTGGCCTACAAGCTGGTGACCAAGGACATCATCCTGGATGTGCAGGAGCAGGAAGTCATCACCCGGGACAATGCGGTGATCCTCACCAACGCGATTGCCTTTGTGAAGGTGACCGACCCGGTGAAGGCGGTGTATGGCGTCACCGACTTTTCCGAGGCGATCCGCAACATGATCATGACCACCCTGCGCTCCATCGTCGGGGAGATGGAGCTGGATGAGGCTCTGTCGAACCGGGACAAGATCAAGGCGCGCCTGCGGGAGAGCATTGCCGACGAGGCGGTGGATTGGGGCCTGACGGTGAAGTCGGTGGAGATCCAGGACATCCGCCCGTCGGACTCGATGCAGAAGGCCATGGAGCAGCAGGCTTCCGCCGAGCGGGAGCGCAAGGCCGTGGTGACCCGGGCCGAAGGGGCCAAGCAGGCGGCGATCCTGGAGGCCGAGGCCCGGCTGGAGTCGTCGAAGCGGGATGCCAACGCCCAGGTGATGCTGGCCGAGGCGTCGGCCGAGGCGATCCGCCGGGTGACGGCGGCGGTGGGCACCGAGACAGCGCCGATGCTCTTTCTGCTGGGCGAAAAGTACATTGCCTCCCTGGAGCGCATGGGCTCCACCGACAACGCCAAGATCGTGGTGCTGCCGGCTGATCTGCAGGAGGCGGTGCGCGGACTGATCGGGGGCGCCACCCGCCGCTGACGCCGGCTGCTCTGGGGGCTTCGTCATCGGGGCCTGTCCATGTAGGATAAGCGCCCATGTTTGCCTACATCGTCCGACGACTGCTCTACGCGCCGCTCATCCTGCTCGGCGTCAATCTGCTTACCTTTGCCCTGTTCTTCGTGGTCAATACCCCGGAGGACATGGCGCGCATGCAGCTAGGCGCCAAACGGGTGACGCCGGAGGCCATCGAGCGCTGGAAGGTGGAGCGGGGCTACGACAAGCCGCTGCTGTTCAATGGGGCAGCGTCAGGGGCGGCCAGCTTTACCGATACCATCTTCTTTGACAAGTCCTTGCGCATGTTCGCCTTTGACTTTGGTCGGGCCGACGACGGGCGCGACATTGCCACCGAGATCCGCACGCGCATGGGGCCGTCCCTCGCCATTGCCGTCCCGACCTTCATTCTGGGTCTGTTCGTCACGGTGTCCTTTGCCCTGCTGCTGGTGTTCTTCCGGGGCTCCTACCTGGATTTTCAGGGGGTTGTGCTGTGCGTGGCGATGATGTCGATCTCGGGCCTCTTCTACATCATCGGCGGCCAGTGGCTGGTGTCCAAGGTCTGGCATCTGGTGCCCATCTCGGGCTATGGCGGGGGGCTGGATGCGTCACGCTTTCTGGTGCTGCCGGTGCTGATCGGGGTGATTGCCGGGATTGGCGGCAGTGCCCGCTGGTACCGGACGATCTTTCTGGAGGAGGCCGGCAAGGACTATGTGCGCACGGCGCGGGCCAAGGGTTTGTCCGAGCTGCAGGCCCTGTTCCGGCATGTGCTCAAGAACGGGATGATCCCCATCCTGACCGGGGTGGTGGTGGTGATTCCGTCGCTCTTCATGGGCAGCCTGATCACCGAGTCCTTCTTCGGCATTCCCGGCCTGGGCAGCTACACCATCGATGCGATCAATGCCCAGGATTTTCCGGTGGTGCGGGCCATGGTCTTCATCGGCTCGCTGCTCTACATCGTCGGGCTGATCCTGACGGATCTGTCATATACCCTGGTTGATCCGCGGGTGAGGCTGGATTGATGGACGTGCAACCTGTATTCCTGTGGACCGATGTGCTGCTGTTCGGCCTGATGGCGTGCATCGGGCTGGCGGCGTGGCGGGCGCGACGCAGCGAGCCCATGCGTGCCGCCTGGCGGCGGGTGGGGGAGAGTGCGGTGGGCATGGCGTCCCTGACCGTCCTGCTGCTCTTCCTGGTGGTGGGGTTGCTGGACAGCCTTCATTACCGACCTTATCTGCCTCCGGCGCCGGACGCCCAGGTGACGAACGGGCGCGGGCCGGTGTCCACGGAAGTGCGCAGTGCCCTCGATGCCCTGGCCGAGCCCTTGCGCACCCGTGTCGAGAAGACCTATTCGGCGCCCCTGGCCTATGCGCTTTTTGCCAAGCAGACCATCGAGAAGGCCGACGGAACGCAGCAGCGGGCTTTTCCGCGCCTGAAGTTCGGTGGCGCCGGGCTGCAGTATCCGGAGGAGGATCATGCGGGCGATGTGCTGGGGCGCGTCGGTCTGGGCCTGGCCCTGGCGGCCGGCGCCTGGTGCGTGCTGGCAGGCTGTCTGGTGCAGGGGGTGGCCATGTCCCGCATGGTGCCCTTTGGCGCCGCGTGGCGGGCGGTGTGGCGGGGCAAGGGCGGCCTGGCCTGGCGGGCGGTGCTGGTGACCCTCGGGCTGGTCTTCCTGTTTGCCGGCCCGGTTGCCGTGCTGGCGGGCGAGTATCACGTGTTTGGTACCGACAAGGTGGGGCAGGATGTGCTCTTCCTCACCCTCAAGAGCATCCGCACGGCCTTGGTCATCGGTACGCTCACCACGCTGGTGACCCTGCCCGTGGCTGTCGTGCTGGGGATCATGGCGGGTTACCTGGGGGGGTGGGTGGATGATCTCATCCAGTATGTTTACACGGTGCTCAACTCCATTCCCGGCGTGTTGCTGATTGCCGCCGCGGTGCTGATGATGCAGGTCGTCATCGACACCCATCCCCAGTGGTTCGAGACAGCCGCCGAGCGGGCCGATGCCCGCTTGCTGGCCTTGTGCCTGATCCTCGGCATGACCAGCTGGACCGGCCTGTGCCGCTTGCTGCGGGGTGAAACCCTGAAGCTGCGGGAGCTGGAGTACGTGCAGGCGGCCCGCGCCTTCGGGGTGTCCACGGCCCGCATCCTGAGCCGGCATGTGCTGCCCAACCTGATGCACCTGGTGCTGATTGCGCTGGTGATGGATTTCTCGGGCCTGGTGCTGGCCGAGGCGGTGCTGTCCTACGTGGGGATCGGCGTCGATCCCGGCACCGTGAGCTTCGGCACCATGATCAACGCCGCCCGTATGGAGCTCGCGCGGGAGCCCATGGTGTGGTGGAGCCTGATGGCGGCCTTCCTCTTCATGTTTGTTCTGGTCCTGGCGGCCAATCTCTTTGCGGACGCCGTCCGCGATGCCTTCGATCCCCGGGCGAGCTGAGCCCGCACTTCCCCTGAATCAACGCGTACCGCCTGCCCCCAAAATGGAGGCGGGCGGCCGGGCGATTGCGGCTAAGGGTTAAAGCCCGGGGCTGGTTGTGCCGTAAGCAGGTTCTGATCTCGGTAAGCCGGCCCGCCATTCGATTCTGGAATATCGCCTTGATGAATATGTTGGTCAGCACCGCCCAAGATGAGTTGGTCGCATTTCTAGAGGAAGATGCCCGCCAGCCCGTGCCCTCAGCCGGTGCGGCGTGGAAGGTTCTCATTGTGGACGATGACCCGGAGGTGCATCAGGCCACGGTGTTTGCACTGAAGGGGCAGCACGTGTGTGGAAGGCCGCTGGATCTGTTCCACGCCCATTCCGCGGAAGAGGCCATGGCGTTCCTGCGGCGCACGGCCGGCGTGGCGGTGATATTTCTGGATGTCGTGATGGAGAGTCACGATGCGGGCCTTGAACTGGTGCGGCGGATTCGTGGCGAGCTTGGCCTGATGGAGACGCGGATCATCCTGCGCACCGGTCAGCCGGGCTACGCGCCCGAAATGAGCGTTATCCGCGATTACGACATCAACGACTACCGCACCAAGTCCGAACTGACGCATACGCGGCTGATGACCACGCTCACTTCCGCCATCCGCGCCTTCGAGCAGATCACGGGGCTTACCGAGGCCCGGAATGGTCTGGAATCGCTAGCAGAGAGCGGAAGCAAGCTCTTCATCCCCCGCGATTCCCGTTCTTTTGCGGAGGCAGCGCTCCGACAGCTGGAGAGCTTGTTCGGGAGCCCGCTCGATGCGGTCTTCTGCGGTCCGCTGGCGGGCGGCGGTTGTGAGGGCGATCCTGAGGCAAGCGGCATCCTGGCGGCCACCGGCGCCCATGCGGCGCTGGCTGGTGAGGGCTTTGACGGTCTCGTTCAGTTTCCGCTGGTGTCCCTGCTCAGGAAGGCGCGCGCAGCGCAAGCGCATGTCTTCGGGGAGGGGGCCACTTGCCTCTATCTCGGCAGGGCTCACGGCAAGGAGGCTCTTGTCTGCCTGCAGCATCCGGGTGGTGAGATCCGACCCCTCGTGCGGCAACTGATCGAGATCCTGTGTTCGAACCTCCGCGTGGGCTTCGAGAACGTGGTGTTGTTCGAACGCCTGCATTTTTATGCCTACTATGATCCCCTGACCCGGCTTCCCAACCGGACGCGCTTCCTGGATCGCATGGATGAGGGCCTGGCAGGCTTTGCGGAGTCCGGATGGACAGTCGGAATCATCGATATCGTCCGGTTCTCCGAGCTGAACGATGCGCTTGGCCATCGTAGTGGTGATCTGCTGCTCATTGAGGTGACCCGTCGTCTCAAGGCACGACTGGGGCGCGAGGCGCTGGTGGCCCGCATCGCCGGAGATGCCTTCGGGATCTGTTGGCAGCCGGACGAGGAGGAGGGGGTGTCGGCGGTACTGGATGTCTTTTCGGCACCCTTCCTGGTGCGTGGTCATGCCGTACCCATGCGCGCCCGTGCCGGCTTTGCCCATGCAGTCCTGGCACCCGGCGGCGCAGTGGAACTCCTCAAGCGTGCCAATCTGGC
>JADJBR010000004.1:257500-638512 GCA_016703645.1 Zoogloea sp.
TAACTTCGGGAGAAGGTATGCCCCTGTAGCTTGTAGGAGAACATCCGAAGGGCGACGGGGCCGCAGAGAATCGGTGGCTGCGACTGTTTATTAAAAACACAGCACTCTGCAAACACGAAAGTGGACGTATAGGGTGTGACGCCTGCCCGGTGCCGGAAGGTTAAGTGATGGGGTGCAAGCTCTTGATCGAAGCCCCGGTAAACGGCGGCCGTAACTATAACGGTCCTAAGGTAGCGAAATTCCTTGTCGGGTAAGTTCCGACCTGCACGAATGGCGTAACGATGGCCACACTGTCTCCTCCTGAGACTCAGCGAAGTTGAAGTGTTTGTGAAGATGCAATCTACCCGCGGCTAGACGGAAAGACCCCATGAACCTTTACTGTAGCTTTGCATTGGACTTTGACGGGACTTGTGTAGGATAGGTGGGAGGCGATGAGACCGGGACGCTAGTTCCGGTGGAGCCGTCCTTGAAATACCACCCTGGTGTCGTTGAGGTTCTAACCTAGGTCCATCATCTGGATCGGGGACCGTGCATGGTAGGCAGTTTGACTGGGGCGGTCTCCTCCCAAAAGGTAACGGAGGAGTACGAAGGTCTTCTAGGTACGGTCGGACATCGTACTGATAGTGCAATGGCAAAAGAAGGCTTGACTGCGAGACCGACAAGTCGAGCAGGTGCGAAAGCAGGTCATAGTGATCCGGTGGTTCTGTATGGAAGGGCCATCGCTCAACGGATAAAAGGTACTCTGGGGATAACAGGCTGATTCCGCCCAAGAGTTCACATCGACGGCGGAGTTTGGCACCTCGATGTCGGCTCATCACATCCTGGGGCTGTAGCCGGTCCCAAGGGTATGGCTGTTCGCCATTTAAAGTGGTACGTGAGCTGGGTTTAAAACGTCGTGAGACAGTTTGGTCCCTATCTGCCGTGGGCGCTGGATATTTGAGGGGCCTGCTCCTAGTACGAGAGGACCGGAGTGGACGAATCTCTGGTGTACCGGTTGTGACGCCAGTCGCATCGCCGGGTAGCTAAATTCGGAAGAGATAACCGCTGAAAGCATCTAAGCGGGAAACTCGCCTCAAGATGAGATATCCCTGGGAACTTGATTCCCCTAAAGGGTCGTTGAAGACCACGACGTTGATAGGCTGGGTGTGGAAGCGCAGTAATGCGTTAAGCTAACCAGTACTAATTGCCCGTGAGGCTTGATCCTATAACCTTGCAATACAGCAAGGCGAACTGCGCAAACAATACAATCACACACCAACAACACACTTCTTCCCTTTGACGTTCATGAGGACACACAAACCTCCGAACGGTACAAGTTATAGTCTGACGACCATAGCGTCTTGGAACCACTCCTTCCCATCCCGAACAGGACAGTGAAACGGGACCGCGCCAATGATAGTGCACTCGCGTGCGTGAAAGTAGGTCATCGTCAGACTTACCCCATCAAACCCCCTGCGCTCAATCAGCGACAGGGGGTTTCACTTTTAAAGAACACTTCCCGATTTCCCGCATCAACCGTAAGCCTCCGGCCAACTCATCTTCCCTCAGCGCCTTAGCTCGCTAAACATAGTGTCCACTAGCGCTAGAAGTGGACACTTCCATGACCATCACGCAGCAGCCCCGCCGTACCCGTCGCACCCACTCCGAAGCGTTCAAGCGATCGTTGATCGAAGCCTGCGGCGAGCCAGGCGCCTCGGTCGCCGGGGTGGCCCTGGCCAACGGGATCAACGCCAACCAACTGCGGCGCTGGATGCGCGAGCGGGGCATCGAGCCGCCCGAGTTGTCCTGCCTGCCCTTACGCCCAGCGGCGTCCGGAGGCCATTGGTGGCTTCGTCCCGGTGCAACTTACCCAGAGCACCCATGCGCCCATCCGCATGGAACTGCGCAAAGGCGCGGCGACCGTCACGGTTGAGTGGCCCGCCTCGTCGGCTGCTGCCTGTGGCGTCTGGCTGCGCGAGTGGCTCGGATGATCCGGGTCGAAGCGCTATGGCTGTCGGTGGTGCCCCTCGACATGCGTGCCGGCATGGACACGATCCTCGCCCAGGTGGTGCGGGTCTTTGGCGAAGCGCGCCCCCATCACGCCTACCTCTTCGCCAACCGGCGCGGCACTCGGATGAAGGTGCTGATCCACGACGGCCTGGGGCTCTGGCTCGCCTGCCGGCGGCTCAACCAGGGGCGCTTCCGTTGGGCCGAAGGGAACGGCTCGATGACGCTCACCCAGGCCCAGTTCGACGCACTGGTGCTCGGCCTACCCTGGCAGCAACTGGGCGGCGACGGCGTGATCCGGATGATTTGAAGGTCCACCATCGGGGATGTCCCGATAGCAGTGGCGGTGTTCCAACGGCATGATTTGCCCATGTATCTCCCCGCCAATCTCCACGCACTCGACGCCGACGCCCTGCGCCAGCTACTCATCGCGCAGGACCGGGAGCTCATCTGGCGCCAGACGAAGATCGACCAGCTCACCCACGAGCTGTCGCTCCACAAACGCTGGCGCTTCGGGGTCAAGACTGAGCGCCTGTCGGCGGAGCAGGCCCAGTTGTTCGAGGAGACAGTGGAGGCGGATCTCGCGGCGACGACCGAGGAGCTGGAGCAACTCTCCGGCAAACCGTCTGCGGCCAAGGAAAGGCCAAGCGTAAGCCGCTGCCGCCGGAGCTCCCTCGCACCGAGATCCGCCACGAGCCGGACTCCACCACCTGCGCCTGTGGCTGCCAGATGAAACGCATCGGCGAGGATGTCGCCGAGAAACTCGACTACACCCCGGGCACCTTCAGCGTCGAGCGCCACATTCGCGGCAAGTGGGTTTGCCAGGATTGCGAAACCCTGGTGCAGGCCCCGGTGCCGGCTCATGTGATCGACAAGGGTATCCCCACCACCGGCCTGCTGGCTCAGGTGCTGGTGGCCAAGTATCAGGATCATCTGCCACTCTACCGGCAAGAAGGGATCTTCGGTCGGGCGGGGCTCGCTATTCCCCAGTCCACGCTCGCGCAGTGGGTCGGCCAGATGGGCGTGCAGCTCCAGCCCCTGGTCGACGCCCTGAAGGACGAGCTCCTCACCTTCCCGGTGCTGCACGCCGACGAGACTCCGGTGGCGATGCTCGACCCGGGGGCCGGCAAGACGCACCGGGCCTACCTGTGGTCCTACAGCATCGGTGCCCACGATCCGATGCGGGCGGTGATCTACGACTTTGCCGACAGCCGCGCCGGCAAGCACGCTCAGGACTTCCTCGGCGACTGGCGCGGCACCCTCGTCTGCGACGATTACGCGGGCTACAAGGCCTTGATCGCGCAAGGCGTGACGGAAGCGGGCTGCATGGCCCACGCCCGACGCAAGTTCTTCGAGCTTCAGGAACACGGGCAGAGCCAGATCGCCGCCGAGGCGCTGGAGCGCATCGCCGCCCTCTACGGCATTGAGCAAGATGCGCGGGAGCTGAAGGCCGAAGCCCGCCAGGCGCTACGGGAGACCCAGGCAAAGCCGCTTCTGGACGACTTCAAGACCTGGCTGCTGGCCTGCCGAGGGAAGATCCCCAACGGCTCATCCAGCGCCAAGGCCATCGACTACACCCTCAAGCGTTGGGCGGCGCTGATCCATTACCTGACCGATGGAAACGTCCCCATCGACAACAACTGGATCGAGAACCAGATCCGGCCGATCGCCATCGGCCGCAAGAACTGGCTCTTTGCTGGCTCGCTGCGCGCCGGCAAGCGGGCGGCGGCGATCATGAGTCTGATCCAGTCGGCGCGCCTGAATGGGCATGAGCCCTATGCCTACTTGAAGGACGTCCTTACCCGCCTGCCGACTCAGCCCCAGAGTCGAATTGGGGAGCTGTTGCCGCATCGGTGGGGGCCGGATTCCGCTTAAGGCTCGGTCAAGAGGGGATCGCCGGGGGCTTACCATCAACCTCCATTCCATACTTCCAACATTTGTAAGCATCCGGCGATCCCACCTTCCTCACCCCAACTTCGTTAGTAATAGTGTCCACGATGACGATCATGGACACGATGAAGTTGCCCCTATCCCGTGGATAGGTCATGGCTTGAAACTCAAGCGTTCGGATCGTACTCAATTGTCGTAGCGGTGGGGTTCTCCTTCTCTTTCTGTTGCTCGAAGTTCATCGGTGAGCGGTAGCTCAGTGCCGAATGGCGGCGGCGGGGGTTGTGCCAGCCTTCGATCCAGGTAAAGACCGCCAGACGGCCTTCAGTCTTAGTCTTGAAGCTGCGCCGGTCGACCAGTTCGCACTCGAGGCTGGCAAAGAAGCTCTCGGCCATCGCGTTGTCGTAGGCATCACGCCGGCTTCCCATTGAGGGGTGCACGCCCATCGTCTGGCAGCGCTGGCCGAAAGCCAGGGAGGCGTACTTGCTGTCCTGGTCCGAGTGATGAATCATCCCCTCGCGCCTGTGCTGCGCCAGTGCCATGTTGAGCGCCGAGAGCACCAGTTCGGTCCTCATGTCCTCACCGATGGACCACCCGACAACCCGCCGGCTCCACACGTCGAGGACCACAGCCAGGTAGATGAAGCCCGCCCAGGTCGGCACGTAGGTCATGTCGCCACCCAGAGCTGATCGGGCCGCTCGGCCACGAACTGGCGCTTGACCAGATCGGGCGCCCTGCCCTGTCGGTGATCCCGCCGCGTGGTGACGACAACGCCCCGGCGCCGACTCACGCCCCGCAGTCCGGCCAGACGCATCAGGCGGGCCACCCTTTTGCTGCTGACCTGCATGCCCTGGTCGTGAAGATCCGCGCGGATCCGCGCCCGTCCGTAGGTGCCATCCGACTCGGCGTGGACCGTCCGGATCCGTTCGAGCAACGCGGCATTGCCGATCGCCCGCCGGCTGGGCTGGTGCCAGGCATAGAAGCCGCTGGCGGACACCTTGAGCACCCGGCACTGGGTGCGTACGGGAAAGTCGGCCTGGTTCGCCATCACGAGTTCGAAGAGTTCGACGAACCCGCATCGCTCCTTTTGGCGAACCAGGCCGTAGCCTTTGCCAGGATGTCGCGCTCCATCTTCACCTGGCGCAGTTCCCGGCGCAGTCGCGCGAGCTCCTCGCGCTCCGCCGAGGACAACCCCTCTTTACCCGGCAAGGGTTTGCCGGCATCGCGGGCGGCCTGGGCGAGTCAGTTCATGATGGTCTGGCTAGTTGGACCGAACTCGCGCGACAACTTGGCCGGACTACGGCCGGCCTGCGCCAGTTCGAGGGTCTGCCAGCGGAAATCCGCCGGGTAGGGAGGTCTGGATTTGGGCATGGTGGACTCCTTGTTCCTGAGGGATGGGGTGTCCACGGAAACGGCGCAACTTCATCTAGCTCTATGCGTATCGGATCCACGGACTGCCAAGGGGGCAAATCTCCCTGTCGACAGGCGGCTACTTAACGTGTTGTCTGATACCGGGCGTTTGTCGTGTGCCAACGGTGCAGCACTTCAGGTCGCATACGGATCGTTTCCGTTTGTCCGATACCTGCTCCCTGTTGTCCGATTTGGCGGCGCGGTGCAACCCGGCGCTTGAGGCTGTCATTGAGCACCGCACCGGTGCCGCCGTCGCTGACTTTCTGGTGCCCATTCGGGGACATTCAAGGGATCTCCTCTTGAAGAACGCGTTGACATGCCATCAATCCAATGTATGATTCAAACAAACGTTTTAATTAATCCGTGGCCAGACCGTTTCTCCGGTGAGCCACAGACATCCACCCCACAAGGAGGTGCAGCATGAGCCAAGTTCCCGGCAAGGCCGCAGGCGATACCCGTAGTCGCATCCTTGATGCAGGGGAGCGACTGTTCATGGAGCATGGTTTCGACGGGACGTCGATGCGCATGATCACCAGCCAGGCGGGTGTGAATCTGGCGGCTGTGAATTATCACTTTGGTACCAAGGAGCTGTTGATCCAGGAGGTCTTCCGGCGGCGCCTGACGCATCTCAACCAGTCCCGGTTGGCGGCCCTGGATCAGCTAGAGGCGGAGGCGGCAGGGGCGCCAATCAAGCCAAGCCGCATCGTTGATGCCTTCTTCGGCACGGCCCTGCGTATGGCTGCCGACGTTGAGGGGGGCGGCCATACATTCATGTGCCTGCTGGGCCGCACCTACACCGAGCCCAACGAGTTCGTGCGTCAGTTTCTGGCCGAGGAGTATGCCGAGTGCGTCGAGCGTTTCCTGGCGGCGCTCTACCGCGCGCTGCCCGAGGTGGACCGCAACGAGATCCTGTGGCGCTTCCATTTCATGATGGGTGCCATGTCCTATGCCATTGCCGGTACCGATGCACTGCAGCTAGTCACCGGAAAATTCGATGACGAAAACCCCTCCCGTCTGGCGCCGCGTCTGATGAGCTTCCTGCTCGGGGGCTTACGTGCGCCGCTGGCCGAGTTCGGGCCCCTCAAGTAAGTCCGTTCGAGTATTCGTTAAAGAAGTCATAAGAGCGCGCTGCAAAGACGGCGCCGAGTAAAAGGAGACAGCTTATGTCGTACTGGTTTCTGGTTTCCCTCCCTCCCCTGGTGGTAGCGCTCGCCTACGGGCGAGCGCCATTTTTTGCGTGGTACGGGGTGGGGCTTGTGTGGGTCGCGGCGCTGGCGTGGCTGGCTGGCTGGTCGGCTCCGGTGGCCATCGGCGCCCTGGTGGCAATGGGTGTGACGGGCGCTGTGTTCGTGGTGCCGGGCGTTCGGCGCAGCCTTGTGACGGCGGGCATTTTCAAGGCCTTCCGCAAGGCGCTCCCGTCCATGTCCCAGACCGAGAAGGACGCGCTGGAGGCCGGTACGGTGTGGTGGGAAGGGCAGCTCTTCAGCGGCAAGCCCGACTGGAACACTTTGCTGGCGTACCCGGCCCCGCGCCTCACGCCCGAGGAGCAGCGTTTCCTCGACGTGGAAACCAGTGAGCTGTGCCGCCTGACCCGGGACTGGGAATGCACCCAGGCCCAGGACATGCCCGAGGCCGTGTGGCGTTACATCCGCGAAAAGGGCTTCCTGGCCATGATCATTCCCACCGAATACGGCGGAAAGGGCTTCTCTGCCTTCGCCCACTCCCAGGTGATCACCAAGCTGTCCACCCGTTCGTCGGCACCGGCTGTAACGGTGATGGTGCCCAATTCCCTCGGCCCGGCTGAGTTGTTGCTGAACTACGGCACCCCGGAGCAGAAGCAGCACTACCTGCCGCGTCTGGCCCGTGGTCAGGAGATCCCGGCCTTCGCCCTGACCAGCCCGTGGGCCGGTTCGGACGCGGCCTCGATTCCCGATGCCGGCGTGGTATGCATGGGCGTTCACAACGGGCGCGAGGTGCTGGGCATGCGGGTGAGCTTCGACAAGCGCTACATCACCCTGGCGCCGGTGTGCACGGTGTTCGGCCTGGCCTTCCGTCTGTATGACCCCCAGCACCTGCTGGGTGAGGTGGAGGATCTGGGTATCACCTGCGCCCTGGTGCCCCATGACCACCCGGGTGTGGACATCGGCCGCCGCCACTTCCCCCTCAACGCGGTGTGGATGAACGGGCCGATTCGCGGCAAGGATGTGTTCATGCCCCTGGATTTCATCATCGGTGGGCCGGCGATGGCAGGGCAGGGTTGGCGCATGCTCATGGAGTGCTTGGCGGCGGGCCGCTCCATCTCCCTGCCGGGCTCCAACACCGGTATGCAGAAGATGACCGCCCGGGCTGTGGGGGCCTATGCCCGGGTGCGTTACCAGTTCAAGACGGCGGTGGGCAAGTTCGAGGGGGTGGAGGAGGCGCTGACCCGCATCGGCGCCAACACCTGGCTCAGCGATGCCGCGCGGGTGATGACCGCCGGGGCCATTGACCTGGGCGAGAAGCCCTCGGTGGTGTCAGCCATCGTCAAGTTCCACGTCACCGAGCGGGCCCGCCAGACGGTGAACGACGGCATGGACGTGATCGGTGGCAAGGGCATCTGCCTGGGGCCGCAGAACTTCCTGGGCCGCGCCTATCAGCAGATCCCGGTGGGCATCACCGTGGAGGGCGCCAACATCCTGACCCGCAGCCTGATCCTCTTCGGCCAGGGGGCGATCCGCTGCCATCCCTATGTGCTGAAGGAGATGGATGCTGCCCGCAGCGGCGATCTCAAGTCCTTTGACGAGGCCTTCTGGGGGCATGTGGGCTACACCCTGTCCAATGCCGCCCGGGCCGTCGTGATGGGCCTCACCGGCTCCCATTTTGTTGCCGTGCCCGATGGCAAGGGCGTGGCGCCGGAAACCCGCCGCTACTACCAGCAGCTCACCCGCTTCTCGGCCGCCTTTGCCTTCCTGGCGGACATCTCCATGGGCACCCTGGGTGGTGCGCTGAAGCGCAAGGAGAAGCTCTCGGCACGCCTCGGCGACATCCTGTCCCTGATGTACCTGGCCTCGGCCGCCCTCAAGCGCTATGAGGACGAAGGCCGCCAGGCCGCTGATGCCCCGCTGCTCCACTGGGTGATCTGGGATTGCATGTTCAAGGCCCAGAACGCTTTTGAAGGCGTGATTGCCAATTTCCCCAATCGCCTGTTTGCCACCCTGCTGCGTCGCATCGTGGTCTTCCCCCTCGGCCGGCCCTACTTCGTACCTTCCGACCAGCTGGGGCATGAGGTGGCGACTCTGCTCATCAACCCCTCGGCTACCCGCGACCGCCTGACCTCGGACGTCTATCTGCCGACGGACGTGGAGGAGCCGGTCGGTGCCCTGGAGGCGGCCCTGCACGCCACCATCGAGGCCGAGCCGGTGGAGGCCAAGGTGCGCCGCGCCATCAAGAGCGGCCAGTTCAAGCCCGGCCTGCTGGTGGGCGGTGGTGTCGATGCCCTCTACGACGTGGCGGTGGCCGCCGGCATCATCAGCCGTGACGAACACGCCCTCATCACCCGGCGTGGCGAGCTGCGCGACAAGGTCATCCGGGTGGATGACTTCCCCTACGATTTCGGTTTGCGTCAGGCGCTGGATGGACAGGCTGACGAAGCACGGAAGGCAGCATGACGAGCTCCGACCCCATCTACATCATCGACGGCGCACGCACGCCCTTCCTCAAGGCGCGCAACGCCCCCGGGCCGTTTGCAGCCTCCGATCTGGCGACTGCGGCGGGCAGCGTGCTGCTGTCGCGCCAGCGCTTTGCGCCGGACCAGCTCGACGAGGTCATCCTCGGCTGCGCCAGCCCCTCGCCGGACGAGGTGAATATCGGCCGGGTGGTGGCCCTGCGCATGGGCTGCGGCATCAAGGTGCCGGGCTGGACGGTGATGCGCAACTGCGCCTCGGGCATGCAGGCCCTGGATTCGGCCATGGCCAACATCCACAGCGGCCGCTCGCAGCTGGTGCTGGCGGGGGGCGTGGATGCCCTGTCCCGGGCGCCGCTGTTGTATTCCGACGCGATGGTGCGCTGGTTCGCCGGCTGGATGGGGGCGCGCAGCCTGGGACAGAAGCTGGCCATGGTGCAGAGATTCCGCCCGGGCTACCTGGCCCCGGTGATCGGCATCATGAAGGGCCTGACCGACCCGGTCGTCGGCCTGCTGATGGGGCAGACCGCCGAGAACCTGGCCTGGAAGTACGGCATCAGCCGGGAGGACATGGACGCCTTCGCCGTCGAAAGTCATCGCCGCGTGGCCGCAGCCCAGGACGCCGGCCATTTTGCCGATGAGCTGGTGCCCCTGATCGAGCGCGACGGCACGGTGTACGCCGCCGATGACGGCCTGCGCCGGGATGCCTCGATGGCCGGCATGGCCAAGCTCAAGCCCTTCTTCGACAAGAAATACGGCCGGGTCACCCCGGCCAACAGCTCTCAGATCACCGACGGGGCCACCTGGCTGGTGCTGGCGTCGGCGGCGGCGGTGGAGCGCTTCGGCCTCGAACCCATGGGGCGCATCGTGGACAGCCAGTGGGCCGGCCTGGAGCCGGAGCAGATGGGGCTCGGCCCCGTGCATGCCACCACGCCCATCCTGCAGCGCCATGGCCTGGGCCTGGGGGACCTGGACCTCATCGAGATCAACGAAGCCTTTGCCGCCCAGGTCATCGCCTGTCTGCGTGCCTGGCAGGATGCGGACTACTGCCGCAGCCGCCTGGGCCTGCCAGGGGCGCTGGGTGACATCGACCCGGCCCGCCTGAACGTGGGCGGCGGGGCCGTGGCTCTCGGTCATCCGGTGGGGGCCAGCGGTGCGCGCATCGTGTTGCATCTGCTCAAGGCCCTGCGCCGCAGCGGTGGCAAGCGCGGCATCGCCACCATCTGCATCGGTGGCGGGCAGGGCGGGGCCATGCTGGTGGAGGCACTGTGATGACGTTCAAACACTGGACACTCGACCGGGACGCCGAAGGTATTGCCTGGGCCATCCTCGACGAGGCTGACGCGTCCGCCAACACTCTGGGCCTGGCCGTGATGGAGGAGTTGGCCGGCATCCTCGATCAGCTCAGTCAGCGTCCGCCCTCCGGCCTGGTGATCCGCTCCGGCAAGGCGGCCGGTTTCATTGCCGGCGCCAACATCGAGGAGTTCACCCGCATCGACTCTGCCCAGGCCGCCCGGGCCCTGGTGCAGCGGGGCTGGACCTTGTTCGAGCGCCTGGCTACGGTGGACTACCCCACGCTGGCCCTGATCCGCGGTCATTGCATGGGCGGTGGGCTGGAGCTCGCCCTGGCCTGCCGCTACCGCATCACGGTGGACGAGCCCGGCACACGCCTGGCTCTGCCCGAGGTGATGCTGGGGATCTACCCGGCCTGGGGGGGCATGCTGCGCCTGCCGCAATTGATCGGCCCGGCGGCAGCCCTCGACCTGATGCTGACTGGCAAGGGCGTGGATGCCGGCAAGGCCCGGCGGCTGGGCCTGGCCGACGACTGCGTGCCGCCCCGGGTGATGGACAACGCGGCGCGCATCATGCTGCTTTCCGGCCGTGCGCCGCGCCGCCTGCCGCTGCTGCAGCGCCTGCTCAACGGCCCCCTGCGCGGCATCGTGGCCGGCAAGGCGCGCAAGCAGGTCGCGCTCAAGGCACGCCCGGAACACTACCCGGCCCCCTACGCGATCCTCGATGTGTGGGCCAACTACGCCGGCAACGCGCTGGCCGTACCCGCCTCGTCCACGTCCTCCCTGGAGTCCATACTGCGGTCGCTAACGGCGAAGAACCTGATCCGGGTGTTCTTCCTGCAGGAGCGCCTGAAAGGCTTTGGTAAGGATGCGGACTTCAGGCCTCGGCGAGTCCACGTGATCGGTGCTGGTGTGATGGGGGGCGACATCGCCACCGAGTGCGCCCTGCGCGGCATGATCGTGACCCTGCAGGATCAGTCCGTCGAACGTATCGCGCCGGCCTTCGCCCGGGCGGCCAAGCGCTTCGAGCGCAAATTCAGGGGCAAGCCGCGGGAGGCGCGTTTTGCCCTCGATCGGCTGATCCCCGATCCGGCCGGCCATGGCGTGGCCCAGGCCGACGTGATCATCGAGGCGATCTTCGAGAATCTGGACGCCAAGCGCGCCCTGTTTGCCGAAATAGAAAGGCGAGCCAAGCCGGACGCGCTGCTGGCGTCCAACACCTCCAGCCTGCGCATTGCCGACATCGCCAGCGCGCTGGCCGATCCGGGCCGGCTGGTGGGCATCCACTTTTTCAACCCGGTGGCGGTAATGCCGCTGGTGGAAGTGGTGCGTAACTCGGGCACCGCAGACGAGGCCGCGAAGCGTGCTGCTGCCTTTGTGCGCCGCCTCGACAAGCTGCCCTTACCGGTGGGGGACGAGCCCGGCTTCCTGGTCAATGCGGTGCTCGGCCCCTACATGTATGAGGCCCTGCGCTGCATGGATGAGGGTGTTGCCCCGGAGACCATCGACGCAGCGTTGACCGGCTTCGGCATGCCCATGGGGCCCATCGAGTTGGTGGATACGGTGGGGCTCGATATTGCCGTGGCCGCCGGCAGGGCTTTGGCCGGTGCCGAGGCCGTGTTGCCCCGTGCCCTGGCCGACCGGGTTGCTGCCGGCCAGCTTGGCAAGAAGACTGGGCAGGGCTTCTATGCCTGGCCTGGAGGCAAGGTGCGCAAGCCTACGGACGGGGCTGTGCCGGCCGGCCTGGCCGAGCGCATCGTTGCGCCGCTGCTGGCCGCCAGCCAGGCCTGTGTGGATCGCGGCGTGGTGGCCGATGCCGATCTGGCCGATGCGGGCGTTATATTCGGAACCGGTTTTGCCCCCTTCACGGGTGGTCCCCTCAATTTTGTCCGCGGCCAGCAGGCCGCGGGTTAAGCTTGTACTAGGAGTTCGTCATGCCCGATTCCCCCGTCCAGCTTCCTGCCCACAGGATGCCCGTTCTGCGCGTCATGCCCATGCCCCGCGATCTCAACCCCGCCGGCGATGTGTTCGGCGGCTGGATCATGTCCCAGGTGGACATCGCCGGTGCTGTGCCGGCCCGCCAGCGGGCCCGCGGCCGGGTGGCAACCATCTCGGTGAATTCGTTTGTCTTCAAGCAGCCGGTATCGGTGGGCGATATCGTCAGTTTCTACGCGGATATCGTGAAAGTCGGCAAGAGTTCGATCACCGTGGATGTGGAGGTCTACGCCGAGCGCAACCCCGAAGACCCGGTGGTGGTGAAGGTGACCGAGGCGGTCCTGACCTACGTGGCCGTCAATGAAAGAGGCGTCAAGCGGGCTATCCCACCGGAGGTGGCAGCATAAAAACAACAGTTTCAAACGATTGTTGCAAAGCCGCAGGCTTTTGTGGACCTAGAATCGCCGAGGGGATTGGGCAACCCGCGGCCTGTCGAGAAAACGCCCATCTGTGAGGAGACACACCATGAAAATGAAAATGATCGCCCGCTCTATCGCGCTGCTGGCCTTTGCCGCGGTGGCTGGCCAGGCATCGGCAGCTGGTTTTCAGTTGCTTGAGCAGAACGCCAGCGGCATCGGCAACGCCTATGCCGGCTCTGCGGCGGTCGCCGAGAACGCCAGCACCATCTTCTTCAATCCGGCGGGGATGACCCAGCTACAGGCCCGCGAGGCCTCGGTCGGCCTGTCTCTGGTGCGGCCCACCTTCAAGTTCAGCAACCAGGGTTCCAGCACCGGTGCGCTCAGCGGCAGTGGCACCGGTAACGATGCAGGGAGCTGGGCATTCATTCCCAATGGCTATCTGTCCTGGGGGCTGAGCAAGGATCTTTACGTGGGGGTTGGTTTCGGTGCCCCCTTTGGCTTGGTCACGGAATATGACAACCCCTGGTTGGGCGGTGCCCAGGCCATCAAGTTCGACATCAAGACCTACAACATCAACCCCAGCGTGGCTTACCGCATCAACGACAAGGTTTCGGTGGGGGGCGGCCTGAACTATCAGCGCATGGAAGCCGAGTATGTGCGTCTTGCAACCGTCACCTCGGCAGCGCTCGCTGCCACCCGGGTGACTCTTGATGCCGGGAACAACGCCTGGGGCTGGAACGTGGGGGCGCTATTCACCCTCAGCCCCAGTACCAAGGTCGGGGTGTCCTACCGATCCAAGATCAAGCACGAACTGAAGGGTGACCTGAGCTTCAGCGGCCCGGCGGCGGGCGTCGCTCCGACTCTGACCACCGGCAGCGCCAAGGCCAGCGTGGACCTGCCCGACACCTTCATCCTCTCCGTTGTCCAGAACCTCAACGACAAGTGGGAGATGCTCGGTGATATCTCCTGGACGGGCTGGAGCAGTATTCCCAAAGTGGACATCGTGCGTACCTCCGGGATCCTCAGCGGTGGCACTGTGCAGACCCTCGACACCCACTTCCGTGACACTTGGCGTTATGCCCTCGGGGCGAACTATCGTCTGAGCGACATGGTGAAGCTCAAGTTCGGCGTCGCCTATGACCAGACGCCTGTGCCGGATGCGCAGCATCGTCTGGTGTCCCTGCCCGACAACAACCGCACCTGGTTCTCGGCAGGTGCGCAAATCAAGGTGGCCAAGGGGTCGGTGCTGGATCTGGGCGCGGCCTATCTGAACGTGCCAGAATCCAAAGTCGACAACAACCAGACCCTTCTGGGGCGTGGCCGGGTGACCGGCGCCTACGACGCCCGGGTGTGGATCATGGGTGCCCAGTACTCCATGGCCTTCTGATTCCCTCAACCCCGCCAGGTCGCCTGTGGCGCCTGGCACCTCGCCTGTCCTGTCCTGCCCATGGGTCGCCCAGAAAACCCCCTGCCTGACGCCAAGACACGCATCCTGGATGCGGCCGAGCGCCTGTTCATGGAGAACGGCTATGCCGCCACTTCGGTGCGCATGATCACGGGTGCCGCGGGCGTGCCGGTGGCCTTGGTGAGCTACCACTTCGGTTCGAAGCAGGGGCTCATGGAGGCCGTTTACGAACGTACCCTGGGCAGCCGCGGTGGCAGTCGGGTGAGTTACCTGGACAGGCTGGAGGCGGATGCGGGCGGGCAACCCATTCCGGTTGATGTGCTGGTGGACGCCTTTCTGTCGTCCGCCCTTCGCCTGACCCGCAAGGACAGTGTTCCCGGAGAGGTCTTCAAGCAGCTCATCGGCCGGGCCTTCTATGAGCCCGGCCCGGGCACGGAGGCTTTCTTCCCGGCGGAGTACCGGGAGGCGGTGGATCGCTATCGTCTGGCTTTCATGCGGGCGCTGCCCCATCTCAGTCAGGATGACGTGGTGTGGCGAATGTATTTCTTCGTCGGCATCGTGGCCTATGCCATGGCCGGAAAGGACTTGATGCGGATGACCGAGACCTATGCCCTGGCCGACGCGGGCGAGCCGGAAGCCATCATGGCGCGCCTGCGCCCGTTCGTCGTGGCGGGCTTCCTGGCGGCGCCGGGAAGCCTTTCCACCGGGCTGGCAACGCCCTGATTTTTCAAGCTTGTTGTATCCATGGGAAGCATTGCGCTAAGATTTGAACAGTTGTTCAAAAATGGCCATGGCAGACCCATGGTCGGTGGTCAATAACGAGGGCCCGTCCGCCGGGCCGAGTCAAAGGAGGCACATGTGAGCAGACTGATCATTCGCAAGGTGGCTGTGCTGGGCGCTGGCGTGATGGGGGCGCAGATCGCCGCCCATTGCGCCAACGCCGGCGTGCCAGTCATCCTCTTCGACCTTCCCGCCAAGGAAGGCCCCCCCAGTGCCATTGCCCGCAAGGCAGTCGATGGGCTGAAGAAGCTCGAGCCGGCACCCCTGGCCACCAAGGACCGTGCCCAGTTCATTGATGTGGCCAATTACGGTAGCGATCTGGACAAGCTTCGCGACTGCGACCTCATCATCGAGGCCATTGCCGAGAAGATGGAGTGGAAGCTCGACCTCTACACCAAGGTAGCTCCCTTCATCCGTGCGGATGCGATCTTTGCATCCAACACCTCCGGCCTGTCCATCAACACCCTGTCCGAAGGCATGCCGGCCGAGGCCCGCGCCCGCTTCTGCGGCATCCATTTCTTCAACCCCCCGCGCTACATGGCGCTGGTGGAACTGATCGCCACCCGCACGACCGATCCCGCCAGCCTGGATGCCCTGGAGGCCTGGCTCACCACCCGCCTGGGCAAGAGCATCGTCCGCGCCAAGGACACCCCCAACTTCGTCGCCAACCGGGTGGGTGTGTTCTCCATCCTGGCGGTGATGCACCACACGGCGCGTCTCGGGTTGGGCTTCGACGAAGTGGATGCCCTGACCGGCCCGATCATCGGCCGCCCCAAGAGCGCCACCTATCGCACCGCCGACGTGGTGGGCCTGGACACCCTGGCCCATGTCATCGGCACCATGCAGGCCACCCTGCCGGGCGACCCGTGGCACGCCTTCTACCAGAGCCCCGAGTGGCTCACCGCCCTGATCGCCAAGGGCGTGCTGGGGCAGAAGACCAAGGGCGGCATCTTCCGCAAGGATGGCAAGGCCATCGTCGTGTTCGATCCGGCGAAGCAGGACTACCGCCCGAGCACCGGCGAAGTGGCGCCCGAAGTGCTGGCCATCCTGAAGAACCGCAACCCGGTGGAGAAGTTTGCCCAGCTGCGCGCCAGCAGTCACCCCCAGGCCCGGTTCCTGTGGGCGATCTTCCGCGACGTGTTCCATTACTGCGCCTTCCATCTGGCGGATATCGCCGACAACGCCCGCGACGTGGACTTTGCGATGCGCTGGGGCTTCGGCTGGGCCCAGGGACCTTTCGAGACCTGGCAGGCCGCTGGCTGGCAGGCGATTGCGGCCGCCGTGGAGGCCGACATCAAGGCCGGCGAGACCATGATTGCCGCACCGCTGCCCGCCTGGGTGTTTGACGGGCGCCAGGGCGTGCATGCGCCGGAGGGCTCCTGGAGCGCCACCGACGCCGCCCTCAAGCCCCGGTCCACGCTGCCGGTGTATGGCCGCCAGCTCTACCCCGAGCAGGTGCTCGGCGAAGCCGCCCAGGAGCAGGGCACCACCCTGTGGGAAAACGAAGGGGTGCGTCTGTGGACCCTCCCGGCAAAGGATGCCCGAATCGGCATTCTCTCCTTCAAATCGAAGATGCACGCCATCGGCGACGAGGTGCTGGACGGCGTGCTCGAGGCCGTGGGCCGGGCCGAGCGCGACCTGGACGGTCTGGTGATCTGGCACGAAGCACCCTTTGCCGTCGGTGCCAATCTGGCCCAGGTGGCGGAGGCCTGCAAGGCCGGCCAGTTCGACATGCTTGAGAAGACCGTGGCCAAGTTCCAGCGTGCCTCCATGGCCCTCAAGCACGCCATGGTGCCCACCGTGGCTGCGGTGCAGGGCATGGCCCTGGGCGGTGGCTGCGAGTTCGTCATGCACGCCAGCCACCGGGTGCTGGCGCTGGAGAGTTATGTCGGTCTGGTGGAAGCCGGGGTTGGGCTGATCCCGGCTGGCGGCGGCTGCAAGGAGTTTGCCCTCCAGGCTGCCAGCCTGGCCAGTCGGGCGGCGGGGGGGGACGTGTTCCCCTTCATCCAGAACATGTTCCAGACCATCTCCATGGCCAACGTCTCCAAGAGTGCCTTGCAGGCCGTGGAACTGGGCTTTGCCAAGGCGTCCGACGACATCGTCTTCAACGCCCGCGAGCTCCTGCACGTGGCCCTGCACCGGGCCCGCGCCATTGCGGAATCCGGCTACCAGCCACCGCTGGTCCAGCGCGCCGTGACGGTGGCGGGACGCAATGGCATTGCCACCTGCGAGATGATGCTCATCAACATGAAAGAAGGGGGCTTCATCTCGGCCTCGGACTACCGGGTTGCGAGAGCAGCGGCCACCGCCTTGTGCGGAGGCGAGGTGGAGACCAACGCGAAGGTGTCCGAGCAGTGGATCCTTGACGTGGAGCGGGCTCAGTTCCTGGACCTGCTGAAGACCGAACAGACCCAGCAGCGCATCGTGCATATGCTCGAAACCGGCAAGCCCCTGCGTAACTGAACGGAGACAGACAAGATGAGCAAACAGATTCAGGAAGCCTACATCGTCGCCGCCACCCGCACGCCGGTGGCGAAACGCAACGGCATGTTCCGCAATGTGCGTCCCGACGACATGCTGGCCCATGTGCTGCGTTCGGTCGTGGCCCGGGTACCCGGGCTGGACGCCACCGAGATCGGCGACGTCATCGTCGGATGTGCCATGCCGGAAGCGGAACAGGGCATGAACGTGGCACGTATTGGCGTGCTGTTGGCGGGGCTGCCCAATACGGTGCCCGGCATCACCATCAACCGTTTCTGCTCGTCCGGCCTGCAGGCCGTGGCCGATGCGGCAGCGCGTATCCGCCTGGGCGAGGCCGATGTGATGATCGCGGCCGGCACCGAGAGCATGACCGTGATGCCGCAGATCATGGGCAACAAGATCTCCCTCAACCCGGCTGTCTTCGAGAAGGAGGAAAACCTGGGCATCGCCTTCGGCATGGGGCTGACCGCCGAGAAGGTGGCCCAGCAATGGAAGGTGAGCCGCGAGGAACAGGATGCCTTTGCGGTGCAGTCGAACCAGCGTGCTGCTGCAGCGATTGCCGCCGGCGCCTTCCGTGACGAGATCACCCCTTACACGGTGCGCACCCATGTGCCCGGCGAGGGTGGCACCGTGCGGATGAGCGAGCGGATCTGCGATACCGATGAGGGGCCGCGGGGCGATGCCACCGTGCAGAGCCTTGGGAAGTTGAGGCCCGTGTTCGCGGCGCGTGGCTCGGTGACTGCCGGCAACAGTTCCCAGATGTCCGATGGGGCCGGTGCGGTGCTGCTGATGTCCGAGGCGGCGGTGAAGCGCTATGGCGTCACGCCGATCGCCCGCTTCTGCAGCTACTCGGTGGCCGGTGTACCGCCAGCGATCATGGGCATCGGCCCCGTCGAGGCGATTCCCCGGGCACTCAAGGCCGCCGGTATCGGCAAGGAGGCCCTGGACTGGATCGAGCTCAACGAAGCTTTCGCGGCCCAGGCCATCGCGGTGATGAGGCAGTTGGATCTCGATCCGGCGAAGATCAATCCCCAGGGCGGGGCGATTGCCCTGGGCCATCCCCTGGGTGCCACCGGCGTCATCCGCGCAGCGACCTTGATGAGCGGCTTCCAGCGCACCTCGGCGCGCTACGGCATGATCTCCATGTGCATCGGAACCGGCATGGGCGCAGCGGGGGTCTTCGAGCGCCTCTGAGCAGTCTTCACCCCGCCCCAGCCCATCGTGTGCCACGCCCACGATGGGCTTTTTTGCGTTGGGGCCTTCCCGTCGGCAGGCCTTCAAGGTGAAATGACGGGCGTCCCCCGTGAAGTTGAATGAAAAGGAATCACCCCATGACCTCCCCTGTCTTGCTCGACGTGACCGATGGCGTCGCGACCTTGACCCTCAACCGCCCGGCGGCCCTCAATGCCCTTTCGGTCGACATGATGAAAGCGCTGGCCGACGCCACGGCCAGACTGTCCCACCGGGACGACCTGCGGGTGGTAGTCGTGGCGGGGGCCGGTGAGCATTTCATGGCCGGTGGCGACCTGAAGGACTTTGCCGCCCACCTGCACCTGTCTCCCGAAAGCCGCCTGGCCACCTTCCGGGCCATGGTCGAGCAGTACATCAACCAGAGTGTCGAAGCCTTGCAGGCCTTGCCGGTGCCGGTCGTCGCGCAGGTCCGGGGCGCCTGCGCGGGTTTCGGCCTGTCCCTGGTGCTGGGCTGCGACCTGGTGGTGGCCGCTGACAGTGCGTATTTCACGACGGCCTATGCCAGTATCGCCCTGTCCGGCGATGGCGGCGTGTCCTGGCTTGCGCCGCGCATTCTCGGGCGGCGCAAGGCTTTTGAACTGCTTCTGCTGGCTGACCGCTTCGACGCGGCCGAGGCGCTGCGCCTGGGGGTGGTGAATCGGGTGGTCCCGGCTGCCGAACTCGATGTGGCCGTCGCCGATCTGCTGGCACGCATCCTGCGCGGCCCGGGCCGTACTTACGGGGAGATCAAGGGCCTGCTCAATGCTTCGCCCGACCAGTCGCTGGGGGCACAGCTACAACTTGAGGCCGAGGCCTTTGCCCGTTGTACCTCGCGACCTGACTTCGACGAAGGCATCAATGCCTTCCTGGGCAAGCGCAAGGCACGTTTCAACGGCTGAGGCGATAGGCCAGCAGGCCCAGCCACTCGTGGCTGGCATACCAGCCGGCGTAGGCACTGCTCATCCCGGGGGGGGAGGGCAGGATGTTCGTGTCGGGTTCCCGGTTGAGCAGATGGGCGGTGGGGGCGGGCAGCACAGTGAAGCCCGCCGCCTCGAAGGCTTCGGTCGCGCGCCGCATATGGGCGGCATGGGTGACCAGCACGATGCGCCGATGTCCGCTCGGCTGCAGGACGGAGGCGCAGAAGTCGGCGTTCTCCCGGGTGTCCCGGGAGCGGGATTCCACCCAGCGGACCGGTACGCTGAAATCCTCCTCCAGGCTCACCTTCATGAGCTCCCCTTCCGGCCGGCCTCCCTTGGGGGCCCCGCCACTCACCATCACCGGCAGGCCCGAACGGCGCGCAAGACGCGCGCCGTAGCGAATCCGTTCCAGGCTCAGGGCATTCACCGTCTCGCCGCCGAACTCCGGCGCGTAGCCGCGGGTGCCGCCCGCGAGAATGACGATGGCGTCCGCTTCCGCCAGGCGCCCCGGATCCAGTGGGGGGGCGGTCTCGAGTCCATCCAGCAGGAGCCTGACCGTGACCGGGGTGCAGAGGGCCAGGGCAGCGACCAGGCCAAGGGCGGCCAGGGCCTGTCCGAGCTTGGGGCGGCGAGTCGCCAGCAACAGACCGGCGGCGACCAGAAGCAGGGGGCCGAGGGGCGGAAGAATCAGGCCTGAGAGGAGTTTCTTGAGTAGGAACATGGCGAAAAGGTGTGGCCCGATGAGAGCGTGTGGATAAATCTGCTGCGCGGCCCGGTTTTGCCCCGGCGATGCTCATCGTGCGCTTGGTTTGGCTGCGCTGCCCGGCGTTAACCCGAACCGCTCACTACGATTTCTTCACAAGCGCCGAGGTGCCGCATTGTCGGTGGAGTGGCGCACGGCTATTATCCGGGAAACCGTAGTTGATCGCTTCGACCTTCCTGGAACGCCTCATGTTCACACGCTTCTGCCCGTTTCTTGATGCTTGTCGGCGGGGGGCGTGCACCGCGACCTCGCTGGCGCACCCGGAGGGATGCCTGGCCCTTTCGCTCCAAGCAACATTGGGTTCGTCCAACTGCGGTTTCCAGGCGTGAGCGTCAATCGAATGCCATCCATCAGGGGAACGATCATCGTCAGCAATGGGTTTGGGTCACGCCACAGCGGCACAGCCGCCGGGGAGCACCGTCAGTGATTGAATTGGGCTTGCGGGAGGGGATATGGGCGCTGGTTGCCGTACTCACCCTCTATTTGGTGGTGATTCTCTTTCGACTGGCGATTCCTCGGCGATCAAGCGATTCTTCGGACACCTCGGCGCCACCCAAGACCTTGCTGGCTGAGCCCCCCGCCGCCGAGCCCTTGAAGTCGCCGCCGCCCCCTGAGCCCGACCTGACCTCCAGTCCGGAAGAGGAGGCCGTTTCGAGGGATCTGCTCAATGAACTCGAGATCCAGCAGTTGCGCCGCGATGTGGCCCAGCTACGGACTGAAAGCGACTTCCTGCGCCGGGAACTGGCGGCGACGCGCCGGGATGTGGATGAGTTGCGGGATGCCCGGCAAGCCTCTCGGGAACGGGTGGAGTACGCCCGCCCGGTGTCGCCGCAGCACTCGGAAGCCATGCTGCTGGCCGGGAGGGGATTCGAAGCGTCGCGGATTGCCGAGCATTGCGGTATTTCCGTGGCCGAGGCGGAGTTGGTATGTGCCCTGGCGCGGGCGGAGGAGGGCCGATGAGCAGCGAACAGGAAGGCCGGCGGGATGCTGCGGGAGACGAGGATCCCCGCCGTCAGTTGTGGATTCGGGCTGGCGTTGCTGGAGGGTTGATTGCCGTCCTGCTGGGCGGGCTTGCCCTGTTCGATCACCTGTCGCGACCGCCGCAGCCCGAGGAGGTGGCTTTGCCCACCAAGCCCATCGCGCCAGCGCAGATCAGTGATAACGCGGGGCGCGACGCTCCGCCCGACGTGGTGCGCGCAGGGGAGGTGGGCGCCAGTGACGCTGCGCCTGCGGTTTCTCCGGAAGGTTCTGCGCCACCGCGTTTGCCCGAGTCTGAAGCCGATGGTGGGCGACTTGCTGAAGGTACGCGTCCGCTGGTTCGGCCGGCAGCGCCTGTGGTTCAGGCAGATTCAGCTGTCGCCAAGGTGGCCGGGGAGACCCCTGCGGCGAAGCCTGGTGTGACGGGGGCCGGCCGGCCGGCTACGCCGGTCACAGCCCCGCGCCCGCCCGAGACCGGGGCGTCACCCGCCGTTGCTGCGCCCACGCCGTCGGCTCGTCCCGCGCCCAGTGCACAAACCCCCGCTGCGGTGCCGCCGGTGGCCGCAACCCCTGCTGCGCCGGCCGTGCTCCAGAAGCCTGTCCAGCCGGCAACTGTCGAGTCGGCGCAAGGCTATGTCTTGCAGTTTGGTTTCTTTTCCAGCGTGGCGTCGGCGGAGGCCTTGAAGGCGCGTCTGGCCCAGGCGGGCGTGCCGTCCCAGATTGAAACCCGACTCATCGTCGGTCCCTTTGCGGACCGGCGTGAGGCGCTGGCTGCCCAGGCCCGCCTGCGTGAAAAGGGGGTCGATTCCGGCATGCTGCTGCCCTTGGGGCGTTGAGCCCCGCGGTCAGCGGTTAAGCCGCGATGATGGAGAGGGCGTGACCGGTACGGCAACGCAATGCGAGTACCGGTTTCTGCGCCGGTGCTTCGGTGGCCCAGATGGCCGCCTGATCGCCGAGATTGCGTGCGATTTCGTAGCCGCGCTGCTTCAGCCAGGCCGGATCGAGATGTTCGGCAACCAGACGCGGCTTTTCCGGATGCTGGGGGTGGGCCAGGACGAGACGGAAGATTTCCATGGCGGTCTCCACAGGGATTCGATTGGATGCCAATCTAGCGGCCGAGTGTGACGGTTGTTGGTGGCGGCAGGAAAATCAGGGGGCGAGAGCGGGGGACGGTGGTGGAACCGCCCCGGGGAGCCGGAAGTTCTGGAGGATCCGGGTTGCGTCTTCGGCGCTGATGGGCCGGGAAAAGAGAAATCCCTGCATCTCGTCGCAACCGAGGGTCTCCAGGGCATTCATCTGATCGTCGCGCTCCACGCCTTCGGCGGCAAGCCGTATGTCAAAGCCACGGGCGATGCCTGCAATGGCGCTGACGATGGGGTGATCTTCGGTGCTCTTGATGTTCCGGACAAAACTCCGGTCGATCTTGAGGCGTGTCACGCCACAACGACGCAGATAGGCGAGGGACGAATAGCCGGTACCGAAGTCGTCAATGGCGATGCCGATGCCGAGTTCCCGCAGGCTCTGCATGCGTCGTGAAACCTTGTCGTCCTGTTCGAGGAGCAATCTTTCGGTGATCTCGACTTCAAGGCTGTCGGCGGGTAGGCCGTAGCGCGCCAGGACACGGGAGACAATATCGTCGAGATCCGAGTGGTCGAAGTCCCGGGCGGACAGGTTGGTGGACAGGCGCAGGTTGGGGTAGCGACGACGCCAGGATGAAAACTGGGCGCAGGCGGTGTCCAGTACCCAACGGGTGATTTCGTGGATGATCCCGGCTTCCTCGGCCATCTGGATGAAGCGGGAGGGGGCCACCACGCCGTGGACCGGGTGGCGCCAGCGCACCAGCGCCTCCATGCCGGTAATCGCGCCCCGGGACAGGCTGATCAGGGGCTGGTAATGCAGTTCCAGTTCCTTACGACCGAGCGCTTGGTGGAGCTCCTTTTCAAGGGAAATCCGTGCTCGGTAAGTGGCGTGCATGTCGGGAGAGAAGAAGCTGAAGGCGTTGCCGCCGCTTCCCTTTACCTGGTGCATGGCCACACTGGCGTGCTGGATCAGGTCGTCGGCGCTGTCTCCGTCCTCCGGGTGAAGCGCTGCACCGAGGCTGATGGTGGCGGTGAATTCTCCGTCGACAACCGGGAAAGGGTTGCGGAAGGCCTGCAGGATCTTGTCCGCAATGGCAGTGGCGTCGGCCTTGGTGCCCACGTCGGGGAGCAGGACGAGAAACTCGTCGGATCCGTGGCGGGTCAGGGAGTCGCCCTTGCGCAGGCATTGCCGCAGGCGTGTGGCCACGGCCCGCAACAGGGTGTCCCCTTCACCCTGTCCGTAGGTGTCGTTCACCAGCTTGAAGCGGTCCATGTCGATGAACATGACGGCGATATGGGTCTTGCGCCGTTTGGCCTGGGCGATGGACAAGTTCAGGCGGTCGCAGAAAAGGTCACGGTTGGGGAGATGGGTAAGCGGGTCGTGGAAGCTGTGGTCGCCATGGCCCTGCTCGTGGAGTCGGTAGCCCGGCAGGCTCCGCGCAGCACCGTAGGTCCCGGCGTAGTGGATTGCAGCGCGGGAATCGGTACGGTTGTAGATCCCCATGGCGTTGAGCACGATGCTGACCGGGCCGTGCTCGTCGCTTTCCACATTGCCGAACGGGTTGCGGGTGAGACGTAGCGCCAGATTGCTGGTGGCCCGCGGGCCGGTGCGCCTTTCATTGAACGAAAAGCGTGCCCGTTCGAGATCCTCGGGATAGACGATCTCGGAGAAGTGTTTGCCGAGCAAGGCGCTGCGCGGGTGACCGAGGAGCGACTCGATGCGTTGGTTCAGGTAGCTGAAGCGACCGTCGGCATCAAGGGTGTAGATCAGGTCGAGGGAGTTTTCGACCAGATACCGATGCATCTGCTCGGAGGATTCCAGGCGTTGCCGGGTTTGCCGCCGGCTGCGTTCAGTCTGGCGCTTGGCAAGGGTTTTTGCCACCGAGCGGCGTAACTGTTCGGCGCTGTAGGGTTTGACGAGGAAGTCGGCGGCACCGCGCCGCAGGGCGCCGACGGCGGCTTCGACGGACTGTTCGGCGCTGATCATGATCACCGACTCGCGGCGGTCATGGCTGAGCAGCCAGTCCATCACCGCCAGGCCGGAGGCATCCGGCAGGCGGTAGTCCAGGACGATCAGGTCATAGGCGGCTGCATTGAGGCGTGCAAGTGCTTCGGCAACGGTGCCGCACTCCTCGATCAGTCGGTCGTCCGCTTGCAGGAGAGCGGTGATGGAGCGTGCGAGGGACGGTTCGTCGTCGATGACCAGGATGCGGACAAGAGCCTCGGCTGTTGCACGCCGCTGCCCCTCCGGTGGGAAGGGTTGCCCTTTCCAGGGGATGAGCATTGTGACTCCCTGATGTGGGTCTAGTGTTCTGCAGCCCAATCATGCACTAAATCATACCTACGCCGCCAGCGGCATGAAGATCTGGAATACCGTTCCAGAGCCAAGCTGGCTGCGGCACAGGATGGTACCTCCGTTAGTTGTGACGAGGTCGCGTACCACCGCGAGGCCCACGCCTCCCCCAGGTTTGGTGCTGTTTCTCGGCCCCCCGGCGAAGAGGGTCTGCACACGCTCCGGGGGCATCCCCGGACCATTGTCCACCACCCGGATCTCCAGGCACGGGCTGCCGTTGGCGTTGATGCCGGCCACCGCCGAGACAGTGAGTTTGCCGCCTTCCGGGATGGCCTCGGCCGCGTTCTTGAAGAGGTTCAGGAGCACCTGCTTGAGCGCGTCCGGCGGAATGGCTGCAGCCGGCAGATTGGGCGAGGTGTGCAGTTCGAAGTGTATGCCCCGGCGGGCGAACAGGGCTTCTCCATAGAGGGCACGCAGATCGTGGAGGATCTCGGCGACACCACTGTGAGCCGGACCCGCCGGAAGCGTACCGGTGAAGTCGCTGGTCTTGCGGATCAGAGCGCCAACCCGGTCGAGTTCGTCGCTGAGAAGGTTGAGTTGCTCCTTGAGGGTTGCATCTTCGACCTTCTCGTCGATGATTCCGAGGTAGGTCTTGATGACGGTCAGCGGATTGCTGGCCTCATGGGCGATGCGCCGGGCGTGATCGACATAGCGGCGGCCGACGGTTTCCTCCACCTCACGACGCATGCGCTCTTCCGAGTTCCGTTCGGAGATGCGTACCGTCGCGGCATCCGTGAGGAGCCTGCGCAGGTTGTGGTCAGTCTCGTCGCCCGCATTCTCGTTGCTGGGGCAGGGAAACACGGCCACGCCCGACTCAAGACCATTGTTCCAGGGTACGCACAGCAGACCGTCGCTGGCCAGCCAGCGGGCTAACTGCCAATCGGCCGCGCAGCGCCCGGGCGGGCGCGGAGACGCCTGAAAGCGGGTCTCGACGTTGTCCCGATAGGCCTCTGCGATGACACTGTTCGGGTCGTCGATGGCGATGCTGATCTGGTTCAAGCCCGGATGGGCAGGGTTGGCGGCTCCGGTCAGATCACCGCCCTCAAGGGGTTTGATGAACAGCACCGGGGCATCAAGCCCGAGCAGAAGCCGGGAGGCGAGGCTGAAGTCCGTCCAGGCCGAGCTGCCCCTGCCGAAACTGCTTCGGGCAAAGGCGCCGAGTGCGGCGCGGGCGATGCCGGAGTCGATACTTCCCGGACTGGTGGCAGCGTTGCCCGCAGGGCCCCAGGGGCGCGAGAGCATCGCGGTCTCGACCGGAAGACCGAGGGCGCCAGCTCGATCCTGAATCGTGCGGGTGGTGTCGGCCAGCAGGCTGACGAGAATCGATCCATCCAGCCGGGTGAGGCGGCAGGCGTTCTCGAGGCTGAGCGGCGCCTGGGTCGTCCGGTAGTTGGCAAGTTCTTCGGCGGCGGCAGTAATGCGAACCAGGGGGTGGGCGGTGACGAGGCTGGCCGCCTCGGCCTGATGCAGCGCAATGGCGTCGGAGATTCCGGCGGGCAGGCCGCAGCGGCTCGCCAGGATGGAGGAAATCTCTGCGTGATCCTCGTTGAAACGTTCCAGTTCGCTGGCCGTCAGGGTGCGCTCATCGGGGATGTCCACCAGCATCTGAAGGTAATCGTCTGCATATTCGATCAGCCACAGCAACCCGATGTCGTGGAGAAGGCCGGCCGAATAGGCCTCGTCAGGAGACACATAGCCGGACTCGCGGGCAATCTGTGAAGAGAGTTCCGCAACGAACTGGCTGTGCAGGCAGTGGTGGCGGTGGACGCCGATGTCGACCCGATGCTGGGCTTGCTGAACGATATGCCGCAAGGCCCAGGCCTGGAGAAGACCGGAGTCGGTATTGTCGATACGTTGCGCGATGGCCTCCAGCAGGGAGGCGGACTCATTCTTTTCGAGGGGGGCGGTCTGCAGCAGTTCGAACACCAGCACCGGATCGAGCGTGATGATGCGTGCCGCCTCTCTCGCTGAAGGGGCTCCGCCGGAAAGCACCCGCAGAAGGGCTGTAGCGGTCTCGCGCAGGCCGGGCAGGCGTATGGTGGGCACCACAGCAGGGCGTCGCAACAGGGAGGTTCGAGTGGTTTGCATGAAGGATGCACATATTTCGCAGATCTTGTGCTTTGGATTCTAACCGTGCCCCCCCCATACCCAACTGTGACATAAGTTTGCGAAAGGCCGGCAGCGCAACGCCAATCGTGACTCAGTTCGCAATCACAGGCATGACCAGCAATGCCGCAGCGGGTGCCCAGCGTTTCTATCGTTGATCCCAGCCCAGGCCCCCGGGGGCCGCTAGCCGAACTGGAGGCTGTCGGCGAAGGCCAGGGCTTCGAGATGCGCCCGGTTGATTTGTTCGCTCGAAACGTGCAGATCCGAGGCGAGGCTAGCGAGACTCTTGTCGTCGAAGCTCTCGAGGGCCCGGGCCAGTTTCAGGAACGGCGCGTACACGCCGTCACCGGTCAGCAGGGCGTCGGCAATGGGGCCGGGAAGGTGCATCTCCTCGAGAGCCGCCTGCAGGCTTGCCCCGAGGAGGAGGTGAAGCATGGAGAAGGCGCCGGTGATGAAGAGGTTGTCCAGCTCGCCCTTGTCGAAGAAAGTGGCACCGATCTTCTCCATGAATCGTCCGCGGGCGATGGCGGTCTGCATCAGCGCCGGGGCGGCGGGGTCGCGACTGGCCGAGACGAGCAGGACGGAAAGCCATTTGTTGAGCTTCTCGTAGCCCAGGATGGTGACCGCATGGCGGAAGGACTGGATCTCGCACATCAGTCCGAAACCGGCCGAATTGATGTATCTGAGCAACTTGTAGGACAGTGCCACGTCCTGCTTGAGGACAGTCTCGATTTCCTTCACTTCAGCGTTGCGGCGTACCAGATTCATCAAGCGCACGATCTGGGCGTGGGAGGGCGCCAGCTTGCCGTTGCCCGTGACGCCACGCAGGAAGAACCACCCTGAGGCACCGTCGTAGCCCTGGATGATGGCATTGCGGAAATCCGGCACGTCCGACAGGCCCCAGGCCAGGGCCAGGCCGGGCGGATCGGCCGGCAGGGTCTGACGTTTGGCGTCGATGATCACGAAGCGCCAGGGCACGTTGGCGGGCAGCACGGTGTCGTGCTGATACCAGGTCAGATTCAGGCTGATGCCGGCAGCCTGGAGCTGGGGGATGAGCGACAGGGTGAGCGGGTGGGCGATGGACTGGACCGGGATCTCGACCATGGCGTTTGCGGGTGCGATCCAGTTCAGCAGATCCGGTGTCGGCACCAGCTTGTAGAGGCTGATGAAGACCGGATGGGTGGCCGGCCATACGTCGGCCAGACCGTCCAGGGCCTCCACGGCCTGGGAAACCGACGCCGCATGCACGATCAGCCGGTTGGCAGTGATCTTGTGTTGTTTGTTGATGACCGGTTCGCGGGTGATCAGGGCGGCATTGCTCATGGGCGCAGGGTTCCGGTGTGGAGCTCAGGCGGCTCGGGCGTCGTTCGAGTAGCTGAAGGCGTCGGCAAGAAACGCCTCCGGTGGCAGGCCACAGCGCCCGGTTAGATCGGCTCGGGCGGCTTCGATCATTGCTGGCGAGCCGCAGGCATAGACCTCATGGCCGGACAGATCGGGCAGATCGGCCATGAGGGCATGATGAGCGAAACCCCCGCGGCCCGTCCAGCCATCACTGGCCGGGGCGTCGGAAAGCACCGGTACGAACTGGAAGCCAGGCAAGCGCGCTTCCCAGTCGCGAGCGACGTCGAACTGATAGAGGCCGGTCAGGTCGCGGCTGCCCCAGTAGAGGGTCATGGGGCGCTTCAGACCGGTGGCGATGGCGTTCTCGACGATGCTCTTGATCGGGGCAAAACCGGTGCCGCCCGCCAGCAGAATGACGGGGCGGACGGAGTCTTCACGCAGGCGGAAGCTGCCCAAGGGGCCTTCGAAACGCAGGATGTCCTTTTCCTTGAGCTTTTCGAACACATGGGTGGTGAATTGGCCACCGGGGACCAGCCGGATGTGCAGTTCAAGGTGGTCGGCACCCGTGGGTGCGTTGGCAATCGAGAAGCTGCGGCGTTTGCCGTCGGCGAGAAGGAAGTCGATGTACTGGCCGGCCACGAACTGGAACTTCTCACTGGCGGGCAGCTTGATCTCGAGGACGATCACGTCGGCACCGATGCGGGTCAGTTTCTGCACCCGGCAGGGCAGCTTCTTGACGGGAATGTCCCCGGCGCGGCTGACCTGGCGGACTTCGATGACCAGGTCGGAACGCGGTGTCGCGCAACACAGCAGGGCCATACCGGCATCGCGGTCGGCCGCGGTGAGGGTTGATTCGGAGTAACGGCCCTGATCCACATGGCCCGACACGATCTTGCTCTTGCATACACCGCAGGCCCCGTCGCGGCAGCTATAGGGAAGGAGCAGGCCCTTGGCCAGGGCAGAGGCGAGAATGGTGTCTTCACTGCCGGCTTCGAAATGGAGGCCGCTGGGTTGGAGGGTGACCTGGAACGACATGATGGGTGGCCGTGAGATAATCGAAGGATGAAACGTCGAAAAATGAAGCAGGTGCTGATTGTCGGTAGTGGTGACGTGGCCCGCCGGATCATTCCCTGGCTGGCTGTGCGCTTTCGCGTGACGGCCGTGACAAGGCGGGCCGAGGAGTGTGCCGCACTGCGAACGCTGGGTGCCACGCCCCTTGTTGCCGACCTCGATTTGCCCCACACCCTCCTGCGTCTCGCCGGCATTGCCGACTACGTGCTGCACTGCGCGCCACCACCCTCCGTGGGTATCGATGACCCGCGCACCCGGCGCCTTCTGGCAGCTCTGACGCGTCGCGGGAGTCTACCACGACGGATAAGCTACATAAGTACCACTGGCGTCTACGGCGATTGCGGTGGCGCCTGGCTGGACGAGACGCGGCCCCTGCGTCCGGATTCGGACCGGGCGGGGCGACGGGTGGCAGCGGAGGCGCATTTGCGCCGCTTTGGCATGCGCACCGGCTGCCGCGTCAGCATTCTGCGGGCGCCCGGGATCTACGATACGGAGGCCCGCCTTCCACGGGCCCGGCTGCTCAAGGGGGATCCCGTCCTGGTGGCCGAGGACGACGTCTTCACCAATCACATCCACGCCGACGACCTGGCGCGCCTGTCGGCCCTGGCCCTGTTCCGCGGTCGGCCCAATCGGGCCTATAACGCCACCGACGACAGCACAATGCGCATGGGCGATTACTTTGATCTGGTGGCCGATGCCTGCGGTCTGCCCCGGCCGCCCCGTTTGCCACGGGCCGAACTGGCGGGCCGCCTGTCAGCCATGACGCTTTCCTTCATGTCCGAGTCGCGACGCCTGATGAATGGCCGCATCAAGCGGGAGCTCCGCGTCGGCCTGCGCCATCCGACCGTGGCCGACGCCCTCGCGGCCATGTTGCCCACTGTTTCCTGAAACCTGAATCGAGTCCCACATCATGCTTTACCTCAGCATCAAGGCCCTGCACATCATCTTTGTCACCAGCTGGTTCGCGGGCCTGTTCTATCTGCCGCGTCTGTTTGTCAATCACGCCATGGTTACCGATCCCGCAACCATCGAGCGTCTGGCCCTGATGGAGCACAAGCTGTATCGCTTCATGACGCCCCTGGGCATCCTGGCGGTGATCCTGGGCATGTGGCTGTGGTTCGGCTTCGGCCTGAGCGGCGGCTGGCTGCATGCCAAGACCGCGCTGGTCACCTTCCTCATCGTTTATCACCTGTACTGCGGGCGTCTGATGCGTGCCTTTGCCGAAGGGCGCAATACCCGCAGCCATGTGTGGTACCGCTTCTTCAATGAGGTGCCGGTGCTGGTGTTGTTCGCAGTGGTGTTTCTCGTGGTGCTGAAGCCTTTCTGATTCCTTATTCCGGACGTCTGCCTTGAACTTCTTTTCGCCCTGTCCCCGCGGCCTCGAGCCGCTTCTCGCCGAGGAGCTGAAGGCTCTCGGTGCCGCCGATCCCAAGGTCGTTCCCGGCGGTGTGCATTTCGTCGGCGAGTGGCCCCTGTGCTACCGGGTCAACCTGGAAAGCCGCATCGCCACCCGTGTGCTGTGGCAGATCACCATGGGCCGCTACCGCAGCGAGGAGGACATCTACCGGATCGCCTACGCGCCCACCTGGGCCCGCTGGTTCACCCCCGACCAGACCATCCGGGTCTTTGTGGTGGCCCACAAGTCGCCCCTGCGCAGTCTGGAGTTCGCCACCCTGCGCATCAAGGACGCCGTGTGCGATCACTTCCGCACCGTTGCCGGGCGGCGGCCGGACGTGGATACCCAGTCGCCCGACATGCGCATCCACGCCTTCCTGTCGGCCGATACGGTCACGCTCTATCTGGATACCTCGGGCGATGCACTCTACAAGCGTGGCTTCAAGCAGGCCGCGGTGGAGGCGCCCCTGAAGGAGAACCTGGCGGCCGGCATTCTGCGTCTGACCGGCTGGAAGCCGGGCGAGGAGGCCTTGTGCGACCCCATGTGCGGCAGCGGCACCTTCCTGATCGAAGCAGCCCAGATGGCCCTTGACGTGGCGCCGGGCCTGGGCCGCCATTTTGCCTTCGAGCGCTTCAAAACGTATGAAAGGGATCTCTGGCTGCCCATCCGCCAGGCCGCCGAGGCCCGCCGCAAGGCGCCCCGCAAGCTGGCGATCTACGGCTCCGACATCCTGGAAGCCCAGCAGCGCAAGACCATTGTGAACCTGCGCAGTGCCGGTCTGGAGGGTTGCGTCGAGGTGGGGCGTGGGGATCTGTTGGATCTGCAGGCGCCGGCCGCGTCCGGCGTGCTGATCGCCAACCCGCCCTACGGTGTGCGGCTGTCGGATACCGCGGAACTGGAGGCCTTCTACCCGAAACTCGGCGACGCCCTGAAGGCCCACTGGGCAGGCTGGCGCTGCTACTTCTTCAGCGGCGACCCGGCTCTGCCCAAAGGCGTTCGCCTCAAGGCCAGCAAACGTACCCCGCTCTTCAACGGCGCCATCGAATGCCGGCTGTTCGAATACCAGATGGTCGCCGGCTCAGCCCGCAAACCCAAGCCCTCGGACAATGAAGCGCTGAACGATTGAGGGTGTCGCAGCCAGCCCTCTTAACCGGCCGTGCCGAATGGGGGCAGGAAGCGTAGCGAGCGGTCCAAGGTCGCGATGAGGCGCGCAGCCGTACTTGAGTACGGCGAGCATCGCAGTCGCGAGATTGGAGCGCGCAGTAGCTTCATGCCCCCATTCACACGATGTCGAGGTTCTGGATGCCGGAGAGCATGTCCTTGTCGCCCCGGCGGCTCTTGAGCTTGATCTGCAGGCGCAGGTCGTTCATGGAGTCGGCGTTGCGCAGGGCATCCTCATAGGTAATCATGCCCTTTTCATAGAGATCGAAGAGGCTCTGGTCGAAGGTCTGCATGCCCAGCTCGGAGGAGCGCTTCATGACGTCCTTGATGCCCGGGATCTCGCCCTTGAAGATGAGGTCGGAGATCAGGGGCGAGTTGAGCATGACCTCGACGGCGGGTACCCGGCCCTTGCGGTCGCACATGGGGAGCAGGCGCTGGGAGATGAGGGCGCGCAGATTGAGGGAAAGATCCATCAGCAACTGATGGCGTCGCTCATCAGGGAAGAAGTTGATGATCCGGTCAATGGCCTGGTTGGCGCTGTTGGCGTGCAGGGTGGCCAGGCACAGGTGGCCGGTTTCCGCAAAGGCGATGGCGTAGTCCATGGTCTCCCGGTCGCGGATCTCACCCATCAGGATCACATCCGGCGCCTGCCGCAGTGTGTTTTTGAGGGCCGGTTCCCATGAATCGGTGTCGATGCCGACTTCCCGCTGGGTGACGATGCAGTTCTTGTGGCTATGCACGAACTCGATCGGATCTTCGATGGTGATGATGTGGCCGAATGACTTTTCATTGCGGTAATCCACCATGGCGGCCAGGGACGTGGTCTTGCCGGTACCCGTGCCCCCGACGAAGATCACCAGCCCGCGCTTGGACATGGTGATGTCCTTCAGCACCGGGGGAAGGCCCAGGGACTCGAAGGTCGGGATCTTTTGCGGGATGGTCCGCAGCACCAGCCCGACCTGCCCCTGCTGGATGAAGGCATTGGCCCGGAAGCGCCCGATGCCCGGCGGCGAGATGGCGAAGTTGCACTCTTTGGTGGCTTCGAACTCCTGGGCCTGACGATCGCTCATGATCACCCGGGCCAGCTCCGAGGTGTGGGTGTGGGTGAGCTGCTGGTTGGACTGGGGGACGATCTTGCCGTCGATCTTGATGGCAGGCGGGAAGTTGGTGGTGATGAAAAGATCCGAACCGTTCTTCTGCAGCATCAGCCGCAGGAGATCGTGCATGAACTTGAGTGCCTGATCACGTTCCATGGTGGTTTCCTGTTGCCGGAGCGGGCCGGCAGTCTGATGGGGTCCGTCGGGTCTGCCGGGCTTCAGGCGGGGAAGCTATCCTTGTTCTGGGCACGCAGGCGGGCTTCGGCACCCGAGACGATGTTGCGCCGGACCATGTCGGCCAGGCACTGATCGAGGGTCTGCATCCCGATGTTCTGTCCGGTCTGGATGGCTGAATACATCTGCGCCACCTTGTTTTCGCGGATCAGGTTGCGGATGGCAGGGGTGCCGATCATGATCTCGTGGGCCGCCACCCGGCCAGTGCCATCCTTGGTCTTGAGCAGGGTCTGCGAGATCACCGCGCGCAGGGATTCGGACATCATGGCCCGGACCATATCCTTCTCGTTGGCGGGGAAGACGTCGACGATACGGTCGATGGTCTTGGCGGCCGACGAGGTGTGCAGGGTGCCGAAGACCAAATGGCCGGTTTCGGCCGCCGTGAGGGCCAGGCGGATGGTTTCCAGGTCGCGCATTTCACCCACCAGCACCACGTCCGGATCTTCCCGCAGGGCCGAGCGGAGGGCCGCGTTGAAGGACTGGGTGTCGCGGGAGACTTCACGCTGGTTGATCAGGCAGCGCTTGGATTCGTGAACGAACTCGATGGGATCCTCGATGGTGAGGATGTGGCCGTACTCGTTCTCATTGACGTAATCGACCATCGCCGCAAGGGTGGTGGACTTGCCCGAGCCGGTGGGGCCGGTGACAAGGACGATGCCCCGGGGCTGATTGGCGATCTCCTTGAAGATCTTCGGACAATTGAGTTCCTCAAGGGACATCACCTTGGAGGGAATCACCCGGAACACTGCGGCTGCGCCACGGTTCTGATTGAAGGCGTTGACACGGAATCGCGCCAGGTTGGGGATTTCGAAGGAGAAGTCGGTTTCGAGAAACTCTTCGTACTGCTTGCGCTGGGCGTCGTTCATGATGTCGTACACCATGCCATGGACGTCCTTGTGGGCCAGGGCGGGCAGGTTGATCCGGCGCACGTCGCCGTGTACCCGGATCATCGGCGGCAGGCCCGCGGAAACATGAAGGTCGGACGCCTTGTTCTTGACCGTAAAGGCCAGCAGTTCGGTGATATCCATCGTGGGGGGCTCGCGGCAGGGCTGGGATTGTCGGGCGAAATTCGGGCTCGGAGCCGATGCTATACTCAACGGCACCGACTGCCCAGATCAGAGCTTTGGAAGATTATAAATCAGGCATATCTGCCCGCCTTCAAATCCTTTCTGCGCGCATTGCGCGTGCTGCCGTCGAAGCGGGTCGTGATCCTGCGGAAGTACGTCTTCTCGCCGTCAGCAAGACCTGGCCCGTCGAAAGCCTGCGCGACGCCGCAGCGGGCGGGCAGACGGCTTTTGGCGAAAGTTACGTGCAGGAAGCCGTTGGCAAGATCGAAGCGCTTTCCGATCTGGGGCTGGAGTGGCATTTCATCGGCCCCCTGCAGGGCAACAAGACGCGCCCCGTGGCGAATGCCTTTTCATGGGTGCATTCCGTCGACCGTATCAGGATCGCCCAGCGTCTGTCCGAGCAACGGGATGTCTATTTGCCGCCATTGCAGGTGTGCATCCAGGTCAATGTTAGCGGGGAAGAGAGCAAGAGCGGTGTTTCCCCGGAGGCGCTCCCTGAACTTGCCCGTGCGGTGGCGGCACTCCCCCGGCTTGCGCTGCGGGGTCTGATGACCATTCCCGAGCCGAGCCCTGATGTGACGGTGCAGCGTGCGCGTTTTGCGAGCCTGCGTCATCTGCGGGATGCGCTAAACAACGGCGGGATGAGCCTTGATACCCTCTCCATGGGCATGTCCGATGACCTCGAGGCGGCCATTGCCGAAGGGGCAACGATAGTCCGAGTGGGCACTGCGATCTTCGGGTCGCGGGCCTGACTTCTCTCCTTATCCATTCTTGATCTTGGAAATAAATCGATGAAAATCACCTTCCTGGGGGGCGGCAACATGGCCGCGGCCCTGATTGGCGGCATGCTCAAGCAGGGCTTCAAGGCGGCGGAGTTACAGGTGGTCGAGCTCTCCGCAGAAGGTCGGGCAAGGCTCGAGGCGGGTTTCGGCGTGCGGGTCGTGGCGTCCATCGACGATGCGTCCCTGGACTGTGATGTGCTGGTACTGGCGGTCAAGCCCCAACAACTCAGGGACGCGGTGGCGCCCATGGCCGGGCGCCTGGCGTCACAGGTCGTGGTGAGCATCGCAGCCGGGCTGCGTCTGGCGGACATCGGCCGCTGGTTGGGCGGGTACGACGGCCTGGTACGGGCCATGCCCAATACACCCGCGCTGATCGGTGCGGGTATCACCGGGCTGTTTGCCAACGCCGCCGTCAGCGCGGCGGGGCGTGAGGCCGCTGATAAGGTGCTGTCTGCCGTGGGCAGCACGGTATGGGTTGCCGACGAGGCGCAGATCGATAGCGTGACCGCCGTGTCCGGGAGCGGCCCTGCCTACGTGTTCCATTTCATCGAGTGTCTGCAGGCCGCCGGTGAGTCCATGGGCTTTGATGGAGCAACGGCCCGCAAGTTGGCCATCGATACGGTGCTCGGTGCGGCACGGCTGGCCGCGGCCAGTGATGAGTCTCCGGCGGTGCTGCGGGAGCGGGTCACCTCCAAAGGGGGGACCACCGCGGCGGCATTGGCATCTTTCGCTGCCGACGGCTTTCCCGCCGTCGTGGAGCGGGCGGTGCGTGCTGCAGAAGCCCGTGGCCGCGAGCTGGGCGATCAGCTCGGCCGCGACTGAAGGGGGTCGGCATGCTCGCGAGCCTTTTCCTGACCGTTGTCGAGACCCTTGGCGGGCTCCTCTCCGGTGTCCTGTTGGCCCGTTTCGTGATGCAGTGGCAACGGATCTCCTTTCGCAATCCCATTGGGCAGTTCGTGGTGGCGACCACCGATTGGCTGGTGTTGCCCCTGCGCCGCTTCATCCCCGGGCTGTTCGGCCTCGACATGGCGAGCCTGCTGCCGGCCTGGGTGGTGCAGGTGCTGGTCGTCTTTGTGGCTCTCGGGGTGCGCGGGATCATCGGTGTGGCAGACCCGCTGAGCATGCTGGTGGTGATGTGGGGGTGGGCCTGCTCGAAACCGTGAAGGTCGCCCTGTATCTGCTGATGGGGGTGGTACTGATGTCGGCGGTGCTGTCCTGGGTCAATCCCCATGCGCCGATGGCGGGGGTGATCAATGCGCTCGCAGAACCTTTCCTGCGCCCGTTCCGGCGGGTCATTCCGCTGATCGGTGGTGTGGATCTCACCCCCATCGCCCTGCTGCTGTTGCTCCAGGTGCTGCTGAGCGCACTGGCAATGGGCAAGTACATGCTCCTGGGCTTGGCCTGACCCCTATGGGCTGGCTGGCGCAGGCCGCGGACGGCAGCGTGGTCCTGGTGCTGCACATTCAGCCCGGTGCCCGAAAGACCGAGGTGGCAGGTCTTCACGGCGATGCCTTGAAGATCCGGCTTGCTGCGCCGCCCGTGGACGGCAAGGCCAATGCCGCGCTGCTGGCCTTTCTGGCCAAGGCTTGCAGCGTGCCGAAATCCGCGGTCTCGCTGCTCAGCGGTGAAACATCCAGGAGTAAGCGGGTGAGAATCGTCGGCGCCGAAGTGTCGGTGCTGGAGGCGCTGGCCTCAGCCTGACGCTCTCGGGGTGGTTCCCGTACGCTCGACGCGGCTTTCCTTTACCAGTTCGATGAATTTCTGCAGCCCTGCGGAAGGTAGACGGCGGCTGGGGTAATACAGGAAGAAGCCGGCTTCCGTCGGACGCCAGTCGTCCAGCACGGTTTCAAGCCGGCCGGCCGCCAGGCTGGCGCGCGCCGTTTCTTCATAGACATAGGCCAGGCCCAGGCCGTCTTCGGCAGCGCGAAGCATCAGTGGCATTTCTCCCACATCAAGGGGGCCGCTGACGTCCACCTCCATTTCTTCTCCCGCTTTTTCGAACTCCCACCGATATCGCGCCCCACTCGGGAAGCGAATCCCGATGCAGCGATGCCGGCTCAGCTCGTGGGGGTCGGATGGACGGCCTGCCTGGGCCAGGTAGGCGGGCGCACCGACTACCACAAAGCGTTGGGGTGGCCCCAGGGGGATGGCCACCATGTCCCGATCCAGGCTTTCCCCAAAACGCACGCCAGCGTCAAAGCCGCCCTGAATGATGTCCACAAAGGCGTCGTCAGCCACGATCTCCAGGCGCATGCCCGCGTTGGCGAGCAGGAAGCGGTTGGCAAGGGGCGCCAGGACATGCTCGGCAGCATGGCGCGGGGCATTGAAGCGCAGTGTGCCCACCGGCGAGTCCCGGAAGGCGTTGAGTGTCTCAAGGGCGCTGTCGATGTCCAGCAGCGCCGGAGCGAGGCGGTCAAGCAGGCGCTGCCCAGCCTCGGTGGGGGCCACGCTGCGGGTGCTGCGATTGAGCAGCCGCACTCCTAAACGGCCTTCCAGTCCCCGCAGGCTGTGGCTGAGGGCCGACGGTGAGACACCCAGCTCCGTTGCCGCCCGACGGAAACTGCGCAAACGGGCAACGGTGGCAAAAGCCTGCAGGTCGGTGAGGCGGTTGCGATTCATATTAATGAATTTATCTCAATAGCCCATGGTCGATTGTGTGGATTGTTGCATGAGTAGGGGCGGCGTAGCCTGCTTTGCGTTGTCCGCCTTTCAGACTGGAGAATCTCAATGACCGCAGAATCCATGGACCTGGCCGGTAAGGCCATTCTCGTCACCGGTGCCTCGTCGGGCATCGGGGCCGCCACCGCGCTGGCCCTTGGCAGGGCGGGCGCCCGGGTGGCACTTGCCGCGCGGCGCGTCGATGCATGTGCCGAGCTTGCGCGGCAGATCGAGGCAGAAGGGGGCGAAGCGCTGGTGCTCGGAATGGACGTCAGCGTCGAGGCCGAGGTTGGCGCTGCGGTCGCTGCCACCGTGGCCCGCTTCGGACGACTCGACGGTGCCTTCAACAACGCCGGCGTGCTCGGCCCGGCGGGGCCGCTGCACACCCTGGAGACAGCAGACTTCGAGAGTGTGATGCGGACCAACATGTATGGCGTGCTGTGGTCGATGAAGCATGAGATTGCCGCCATGCTGGAAACGGGGGGCGGGGCGATTGTGAATACCGCTTCCATCGTGGCGCAGGTCGCGTTTCCCGGCGTGGCGGCATACACCACCAGCAAGCATGCGGTGCTGGGGCTCACCCGTAGTGCCGCCCTGGACTATTTTCGGCTGGGCATTCGCGTCAATGCGGTGTGCCCCGGGCCGGTGGAAACACCCATGGCGGAGATCGGGTTCGGTAGCCTCGACGGCCTGCGCACGGCCAGTGCGGGCTTTCCGGCCGGGCGGGCAGGACGTCCGGACGAAATTGCCGGGGTGGTACTGTTCCTGCTGTCGGGGCTGGCCAGTCACGTGAGCGGACAGGGGCTGATGGTGGATGGCGGTTTCACCGTTCAATGAGGGATGGGAACATGAAGCATCGATACCTGGGGCAGGCTGGTGTGGAGGTGTCGGCCATTGGCCTCGGCTGCATGGGCATGAGCGAGTTCTACGGGGCGAGCGATGACGGGGATTCTCTGCGGACGCTCGCCCGGGCCGTGGAGCTGGGGGTGTCGCTCTTCGATACCGCGGATACCTATGGCTTCGGCCACAATGAAAGTCTGCTCGGTCGCTTTCTGGCCGATGGAGGGGCCGCCCGGCGTGCCCGTGTGCGCATTTCCACCAAGTTCGGCATCGTTCGCGAAGCGGGATGCTACGAGCGCCGTATCGACAACTCGCCGGGGTATGTGCGGGCGGCTTGCGAAGCATCCCTGCGCCGTTTGGGTGTCGAGCACATCGACCTGTATTTCTGCCATCGTCGAGATCCCGAGGTGCCCCTGGAGGATATGGTCGGAGCCATGGGGGATCTGGTCACGGCGGGGAAGGTGGGGCAGATCGGGCTGTCGGAGGTGTCAGCCGAGACCTTGCGGCGCGCCCATGCCGTGCATCCGGTGGCGGCAGTGCAGAGCGAGTATTCCCTGTGGTCCCGGGAGCCGGAGAAAGGGGTGCTGGCGGCCTGCGCCGAAATTGGTGCGAGCTTCATCGCCTATAGCCCCCTGGGGCGCGCCTTCCTGACGGGCCGCCTCAAGCTGGATGAGCTGGCCGAGGGCGATTTTCGGCGGGCTCAATCCCCGCTTCGAGGCGGAGGCGGCGGCAATCAACCGCCGGCTGGTGGACGGGCTGACGGAGTTTGCGGCGCGGTATCGGGCAAGCAATGCCCAGATTGCCCTGGCCTGGCTGCTGGCAAAGCATCCCCATGTGATTCCCATTCCGGGGACGCGCCGTCCGGATCGCCTGGCGGAGAACATGGCTGCAGCGGATCTGATGCTCTCATCCGCGGAGCTTGCCGAACTGGATGCCCTGTTCCACCCGACGCAGGTGGCCGGGGCGCGCTACCCCGAGGCCGGGATGGCCGGGATCGAGTAGATCCGGGCGGCGGGCAGCCGGGTGTTGAAAAAAGAACGGCGCCCTCCAGGGGAGGGCGCCGTTCCGATGTCCTGCTTTGCCGGGCTGGGGCAGTGTTACTCCATCGCCTCGTACAGCGGCAGGGTCAGGAATTCCGGGTATTCCGGGGTCAGGGACATCTTGTCGAAGATCTCGGCGGCCTGGTCGTAGCTGGCGGTGTCTTCGCCCTGGGCGGTGACCGTGGCCTTCACCTTGGCGAGCTCCTCGGCGATCATCGGACGCACCATCTCGACGGTGACCTTGCGGCCGTCATCCAGGATGCCCTTGGGCGACACGACCCACTGCCACACCTGGGAGCGGGAGATTTCGGCGGTGGCCGCATCTTCCATCAGGTTGTGGATGGGCACGCAGCCGTTGCCGGCCAGCCAGGAGCCCAGATAGTGGATGCCCACGTTGATGTTGTTGCGCAGGCCGGCTTCGGTGATCGGGGTGGTGGGGCGGAAATCCAGCCACTGCTCCGGGCCGAACTTGCCTTCCACCTGCTTTTCCCACTGGTTGGGCTTTTCACCGAGGACCTTCTGGAACTCTTCGGCGGCGATGGCGACGAGGCCCGGGTGAGCCACCCAGCCGCCGTCGAAGCCGTCGTTGGCGTCGCGGGTCTTGTCGTGACGGATGCCGGCCAGGGCCTTCTCGTTGGCGACCGGGTCGTTCTTGATCGGGATCAGGGCCGACATGCCGCCCATGGCCGGGGCGCCGCGCTTGTGGCAGGCCTGGACAAGGGCCAGGGCGTAGCCGCGCATGAAGGGCACTTCCATGGTGATGGCGCTACGCTGGGCAAGGCAGAAGTCCTTGTTCTTCTTGAACTTCTTGATGCACGAGAAGATGTAGTCCCAGCGCCCGGCATTGAGGCCGGCGGAATGGTTGCGCAGTTCATACAGGATCTCTTCCATCTCGAAGGTGGCGAGGATGGTCTCGATCAGCACGGTGGCCTTGATGGTGCCCTGGGGCAGGCCGATGTGGTCCTGGGCCATCACGAAGATGTCGTTCCACAGGCGGGCTTCCAGGTGGCTCTCCATCTTCGGCAGGTAGAAGAAGGGGCCGGCGCCGCGGGCGATCTGTTCCTTGGCGTTGTGGAAGAAAACCAGGCCGAAGTCGAAGATGCCGCCGGAGACGCGCTGACCATCAACGGTGACGTGCTTCTCGTCCAGATGCCAGCCGCGGGGGCGGATCTGCAGGGTGGCAATCTTGTCGTTGAGCTTGTATTCCTTGCCGGCTTCGTTCTTGAACGAGAGTTCGCGGCGGATGGCCTTGTAGATGTTGACCTGACCCTGGATCTGGTTGTCCCACTTCGGGCTGTTGGAGTCCTCGAAGTCGGTCATGTAGGAGTCAGCGCCCGAGTTGTAGGCGTTGATGATCATCTTGGCCTCGACCGGGCCGGTGATCTCGGTGCGACGACGTTCGAGAGCCTTGGGCAGCGGGGCAACCTTCCAGTCGCCTTCGCGGATGTGCTTGGTCTCGGGCAGGAAGCCGGGCATTTCGCCGGCGTCGATACGGGCCTGGCGCTCGACACGCGCCTTCAGCAGTTCCTGGCGACGGGGCTCGAAGGCGCGGTGCAGCTTGGCGACGAACTCGAGGGCTTCCGGGGTGAGGATGGTTTCGTAGCCCGGTTGAAGCGGGGCGTTGATCTGCATGCCGGCGGGGAGGGTGAGGCTCATGGTGGCTCCTGTGAGGGAAGGTTGGAAAACGAAGGGGTTCAGGTGAGGGTTCAGGCGCGCTGGCGCGCCACAAAATCGACGACATCGGTGAGCAGGCTGCCCTGGACGGTGGGGGGCATGTCTAGCTGTTCCAGGGGGTGAGCGCTGCGGTTGATCCAGAAGGTCTGGAAGCCGAACCAGCCCGCGCCGGCGGCATCCCAGCCATTGGAAGAAACAAACAGGATACGCTCGGCAGGGCATTCGAAGGCTGCCGGTGCGAGCGCGTAGGCTTCGGCACTGGTCTTGTATTTGCGCACGGCATCCACCGACAGCACGTGGTTGAAAAGACCGTGCATGCCCGCACTCTTGATGGCCACTTCAAGCATCTCCGGCGTACCGTTGGAGAGGATCGCGGTGGGGACGTTTGCTTCCTTGAGGGCCTGGAGGGCGCCAAGATTTTCCGGAAAGGGGGACAGGCAGGCGTACTGGTTCATCAATTGATTGCAGCGCACCGTGTCCAGTTCAAGCCCCAGTCTCGCGGCGGCAAAGCGCAGCCCATCCCGGGTGATCTCCCAAAAGGGCTTGTAGCGGCCGGACAGACTGCGGATGAAGCTGTATTCGATCTGCTTGCTGCGCCACAGGTCTGCCAGGGCGGCACCTTTGCCGGGGTAGAGCTGCTCGGCCAGCAGGCCGACCGAGTACACGTCGAAGAGCGTGCCGAAGGCATCGAATGCGACAGCCTGGATGCGGGGCGGGTGAGCCATGCTCGGTGACCTTGTGCTTGAACTTGGGGGTTGTGGTTGGCTCCTCGGAGGTGCTTCTGCCCGGCTTGTGACCGGGTGGCACCTCTCGGGATCCTGTCTCCTCCACCTTGATGGACTGAAGTTTATTCAACGACTAAAGAAAAAAGAAGCCATAATAAAATCAAATGATTTTTTACTAGAAGTATCAAGTGAGTAATTTCAAGGAAATCGAAGCCTTTGTCAGTGTGGCCGCCAAGGGCAGCCTTTCGGCTGCAGCCCGGGCCGATGGGGTGACGCCGGCGATGATGGGGCGGCGTGTCGACGCCCTTGAGGAGCGTCTGGGCGTGAAGCTACTGCTGCGGACGACCCGCAAGCTGAGTCTGACCTTTGAAGGCAGTGCCTTTCTTGAGGACTGTCAGCGCATTCTCAATGACCTGGCCAACGCGGAGGCGTCCGTCAGCCTGGGGGGGGTCAAGGCCAGCGGGCATATCAAGGTGTCGGCACCGGCCGGATTCGGGCGGCGCCACGTGGCGCCCCTGATCCGGGATTTTCTGCGCACCCATGCGGACGTCAGCTGCAGTCTGGATCTGAGCGACAGACTCGTCGATCTGGTGAACGAAGGGGTGGATTGCGCCATCCGTATCGGCGAGTTGAGTGACTCGAGCCTCGTGTCCGTGCGTCTGGCCGACAACCGGCGGGTGGTGGTGGCAAGCCCCGAGTATCTGGCGCGCTGCGGCATGCCCGCGACGCCCGACGATCTGACGCGGCACGACTGCCTGTCCCTCGATCCCCAGCGCGGCTGGGTCTTTGCCGATCCCGAGACGCCTGGCAAGACTCGGACGATCAAGGTCTCGGGGCGCTTCGAGTGCAATGATGGAACGGTGCTGCATGAATGGGCGCTGGGCGGCATCGGGATGGCGTGGCGCTCCATGTGGGAGGTCGAGCGGGATCTCGCTTCGGGTGCCCTGGTGTCGGTGCTGGATTCCTTTGCCGCACCGCCCACGGGGATTTACGCCCTGTTTCCGCAGAACCGCCGCCTGCCCTTGCGGGTGCGCTTGCTGATCGACCATCTGCGGGGCTGCTTAGGGCGGCCGGACTACTGGCGCGGCGGCGCTTGAAGTGGCACAGGGGTGGCGGTGAAGCCTTCACTCTCCGGTGACCCGATTTCGAACTCGATGTGAATGCGGCTGGATACCTGGTGCCCCAGGATTTCCGCAGGGGTGAAGCGCCAGCCCATGATTGTTCCCGCATAGGCTGCGGCCACCTCGCGCATTTCCTGTTCGCACAGCAGATTGACGTGCATCACCCGGCCATCCGGCCCTATGTCGGCCTCTATCCGGAAGCGGCCGGACGGTGCGCCGGGCAGGGAGGGCCACTCATCGGGGGCGATCTCGGTGAGAAGGGTCGGGAGGCGGGTGAGGGCCTCGACCGGGAACACGGGCAAGGGCTGCGGATCTGCGTCGGGCGGTGGGGCTGCCGGCCGTGCCGGTGCAGGGGGGCGTGCTGTTGCCCGTTGGCGTGATGGGCTTGTGGGGATGGCGTACGCTCGTTGCGTGGGGTGAGGTGTGGCCTCGCCCGTGTGCGGGGAGGGCACCAGTCGCACGTCCAGCTGTCTGGGCATGCTGTTGCTGCCGCCCGGACCGGGATCTTGCGGCCAGGTGATCAGGGCTGCGAGGTGCAGGGCAATCGAAAGACCCGCTGCGATCGGGAGGGAAAGTCCGGGGGCGGGGGGCGGCATCATGGTGTGTCGGAGTCGGGTCAGGGCACTGCTGGGGCCCTGTTGAAGGATAGGCCTGGTGGCCTGCGCCTTCTTGTGCCGCCGGTCTGCGGGAAGACTCCGCTTGTCGCCGAACGCTCGCATTTGACAGGGGGCGGCGGGACCATCAAACATCGGAGGAAAAAACTATGAACAAAGCGCGCGGCTTTTCGTTGATCGAGTTGCTGATAGCGGTGGTGATCATCGGAATCCTGGCTGCGATAGCCATCCCGGCCTACATGGATCATATCGCCCGCGGCAGGATCGCCCAGGGGGTTGAGGCCTTGTCCGAGGCCAAGGTGCGGATGGAGCAGGTGTACAACTCCCGACGGACCTACAAGCCTGATGGCAATTGCCCCGACATGAGTCCCTATTTCGTCGATATTCCTTTCACGGTCGCCCATTCGCCGGCATGTACTGACACCAGCTTCACGCTCGTGATAACCGGCATTTCCGCGAAGGGCACCGCCGGCTACTCGTACTCCATCAACGAAAGTGGCGAAAAGACCTCAACAACGCCCGCTGCCAGCGGCAAGTGCTGGTTGATGAGCAAGAGTCAGACATCGTGCTAACCGCAGCCCATCCGGCCCAGAAGGGCTTCACCGTCCTCGAACTGATGATCGTCATGGTGGTCGGGGCCATCCTGATTTCCGTGGCCTTGCCATCCTTCACCCAGGTCATCCGCAATAATTCCGTCGGCTCTGCTGCGGAGCTCATTCAGAACGCCCTCCGTCAGGCCGAAGGGGAAGCTATCCGGCGCAACGGTGAAGTCGACTTCATGCTTACCGACGGAAGCCCGAGCGCGGCCTCCGTCAGTAGCCTGGTCGCAAAGGCAAATGGGCTGAACTGGGCCATCAGGATGGTCGACAGCACGGCATCGAACCGCTACGTGAATGGCTACACCACGAGCCAGATGGCAGAGGGCGTGACTTACCAGGGCCCGGCGGGTGTACGCTTCAATGGTTCCGGTCGGGTTCTGGACCTGACCAGTGCGCCCGTGGGTGGGAAGCAGATCTTCCGGGTTTCCCGGACCAGTGCGGCCGTGGCCTATTGCGTATTTGTAACGCCGGGTGGTGCAGTCAAGATGTGTGATCCGTCGAAGGCCAGCGGTGACCCGCGGGCCTGCCAGCCCATGCTGTCCGCTTCCGATTGTCCGGCCGCTTAGGAGATGTCATGAGAGTCCGCGGTGAACGTGGCTATGTCTTGCTCGAGGCACTGGTGGCTTTGCTCATCTTTTCATTGGGCTTGCTCGGGATGATCGGCTTTCAGGCCGCGTCCACCCGGATTGCCACTGACAGCCGTTTCCGCACCGAGGCTGCCATCCTCGCAGACGAGTTGATTTCCAAGATGTCCGTGGACAAGCGGGCCGTCGTGGTGTCGGAGTATGCCTACAAGTCGCCAGGTGGGGGAGGTGCTGCGGCCCATGCCTGGTTTACCCAGCGCGTGACCAATGGGAGCAAGCTGCCCAACCCCAAGGCCGAGGTGGTCGTGGAAAGTGGCAAGGCCATTGATACCTTTGTGGTCACGGTGACGATTGAGTGGGATCTGCCGAACAGTGGCGGCTCTGGCGTGGCCGCGGACAGAAAGAAGCTGGAGCACGGAGTCTATGTCACCCAAGCAATGCTGTTCTGAGCCTCGTCGGCGTCAGGCCGGCCTGAGCATCGTCGAGATGATGGTGGGCATGGTCATCGGCCTGATCGCGAGTCTGGTGATCATGCAGAGCTTTTCGTCGAGTGAGGCCTATCGTCGAAATATCTCCGGGTCGGGCGATGCACTGCAGTCGGCGGCAATCGCTGCCCAGCGGCTTGATCTGATCATCCAGGAAGGCGGTTCCGGGCTTGCGCGCGGAGGGCAGTGGGTATGGGGGTGCAGGCTCCTAGCGAATTTTTCTGGCAATGTGGTGCTCCCCAGTGCGTCGGCCTATCCCAGTCCCTTTGCCTCCGTGCCCCAGACCCTGCGAGCGGTACCGGCGGCCATCATAGATGGTGGGTCGAAGTCTGATGTCATCATCACGATGGCAGGAGATTCGGCCTCCGGGAACAAGGGCCTGGCCTTTTCGTCGGCTACGGGCGATTCCATGGTGGTGCAGACACCGACGATCGGAATGATTCTGAAAACGTCCGCCGCTGCGGCCGCTTACGATCTGCTTCTTGCGGTGCCGCGCAAGATTGCCGACGATCCGGGCGACTGTCGGGTTGTGCAGGCGGCGAAGACCATGACCGCGCCCGTGGTGACGGCCGATGCCTCCCTTGGCCTCTCGGTTGCCACTTTCAGCAAGCTGGTTCCCCTGAATACGGCGACTTACGGAACGATTGAGTCTTCCATTTACGAGAAGTCGCCGGCTGCTTTCCATCTCGGGCTCAGGGATAACCCCAGTTTCACGATGTTGGGGGTCAATAGTGACAGCGAATTGCTCCAGTACGATCTGCTCAAGCGCTTTGACACTCAGGTTGTCGGGGAGAACATCTTTCTGATCAAGGCGCGCTACGGGCTTGATAACGGCGTTGGTGGTGATATCAACGACAACGCCGTTGATGAATGGGTTTCCCCCTCGGAGTCGGGATGGACTCTGGCCGACCTGATGGATGGCAAGTTGGCGACCCAGCAGCGTATTGGGTATGTCAAGGCGATCCGTATTGCAATGGTGGTGCGCTCATCGCAACCGATCGCCAGCGATGCCCCCATGACCAGCATCAAGCTGTTCCAGGATCTGGCTTCAGCCCGGCAGTTCAGCCGGACCTTGACCTCCGATGAGCAGCGTTACCAGTACCAGGCTTACGAATGGGTGATTCCGCTCCGGAACATGAGAACACCCCCGAATATCTGATTGCGTGTGGATCCCGAATGTCCTCGAAAATGCGACAACTTGGTTCTGGACGGCAACGCGGCGTGGTGCTGGCCGTCGTGCTGGTGGTGCTGGTCGTCATGATGCTCGGCTCGGTGTCCTTGCTGAACTCCGTGGACACCTCCGCCCTGCTGTCCGGGAACATCGGTTTCAAGCGTGATTCGATCAACAGCGCCGGAGGAGGCCTCAACAAGGCCTTCGAAGCCATGAAGTCGGCAAATTTCCGTACTTATCAGGATTCCGTTGCCGGTTGCCCGCCACCTGCGGCCACCGGCACTGCATGCACGGCCGCCGGGGAGTGGGCAAAGCTGAACTTCTATCCGCGCATCCTGGAGACGGATGAAAACGGAATCCCCCTGATCATCAAGAACAAGACCCAGTTCGACGCAAAGTTCAAGATTGCGCCCGTCAAGGCCAACGGAAATGAAACGCGCTTCCTGATCGAGCGCATGTGTGAAACCTATGGCCCGTCCAGCAAGGCAACCTGCGTGCTTTCCACCGACTCACCCCTTGGGGGGGACAAGTGGGCTGACAAGCCGGGCTCGACGGCTTCGCCCGTCTATCGGGTCACGGTCCGCACGGATGGGGTGCGCAATAGCCAGACCTATGTCCAGTGGAATGTGACTTTCCTGGGTGAGTGATACCGAATACCTTCTGGGGATATGACGAAATGAACGCATCCACGACCCGGTCCGAGGTGTTGTCCCCTCGCTGGAAGTCCTTTACAAAGCAGGTGCTCGTTGCGGTAGCGGCATGGCATGCAATGCTGCCGGTGGTCCATTCCGCCGAGACCGCGTTGGCCGATGTGCCCATGACCGCCAGTAACGAGGGGGTGCCGGCCAACGTGATGCTGGCCCTGTCGGTGGAGTTCCCCACGGCCCAGAGCCATGCCAACTTCAGCATCGGTGGGACGGCCGGCATCCCTGCGCTGCCGGCCAATTCGACGTCCGACCCCTACTTTGAGCCCTCCAGAAAGTATCTGGGCTACTTCGATCCCACCCGTTGTTATCTCTACACGGTTTCGGGTACCAGTGGCTACTTCTACACCTCCGATAACCCCCAGGGGGCCAACTACACCTGTTCCGGTGAGTGGTCTGGAAATTACCTCAACTGGGCGACGATGCACGTTATTGATCTGTTTCGCTGGGGGATGACGGGCGGTGCGCGAGACGAGGACTTGCCGTCGGATTTTTCTGCCGGCAGTCCCACGGGGCACACCATTCTCAAAAAGGCCTGGTCGAATGGCCAGGGGGGAAAGAGCAACTTCCCGGACAAGTCCCTCAAGTCAGCATACATATCCCAATACACGCCCATTACCCATGACGGAACGAAGAACCTTGTCGGTACCGTATTCAACAAGGGAATCAATATCGAGTTCACCTTCAGTGACAACGATTCTGCGGGTGGAATCAGCGCCGGCAGCTATCAGGTCAGGGTGCAGGTGTGTCGAGGCAACGACACAGCAAAGCACGAGTACGCCGATCAATCGTATTGCCAGAAATACGAGAATGAGGCCAAGACCAAACGTGTCTATAAGCCGGTGGGTCTGATCCAGAAGAACATTGAGCGGATGCGTTTTGGCGCGGTGGGTTATCACAACCTGAACAACCAGACTTATGGCTCCGATACGCAGTTGAAGGCGTGGGATGGGGGTGTTCTGAAGGCCCAGATCCGTGACACGAGGGATGAAATCCTTGAGACCGGAGCTTTCCTTTCTGACCCTTTTCCCTCCGACCGGGGAGGGGATGGGGAGGTTTCCCGGACGGGTGCGATCAACTACCTGAACTTGTTCGGGTACAAGGCAAAGAGCTACAAGCGTTATGACAACGTGAGCGAAATGTACGCTGTTGCCTTGCGCTACCTGCTGGGTCCGTCCGGAATCGGGCACGTACCGAGTTACTCGGTGATACCGTCCGGTGTGACCGCCACCCAGCGGGTGGAGATCAAGGATGACTTCCCCGTCATCACCAACTGGCTTGATCCTGTCCTGCCTGCATCCCATGGGGGGAGCTGCCAGAAGCAGTTCATCATCGGCATCGGAGATACCAACACCTGCGGTGACCAGTGCGACAACAACCTTTCGGGTAGCGGCTACACGATGGACTCCCTGGTCGCAGGGGAGCGCTTTGGCGGCCTGACCGTCAAGGACTGGACGAAGAAGATCACCGGCTACAACTTGTCCAATGACTACATTTCCGGCATGGCCTATGCGGCGAATACGGCAGCGCTGCGCACGGATTTTCCCGAATCCCGTATCAAGACCTTTTGGGTGGATGCTCTGGAGTATTCCACCATGGCCGACAACAATCAGTACTTCAAGGCGGCCAAGTACGGTGGCTTTACCGACAAGGATGGCGATGGCGTCCCTGATGCCGGCGAGTGGGATGCGCTTGGGCAGGCCTACAAGGGCACTGCACTGCCGGATACTTACTTTCCGGCATCCGATCCCGATCGCCTCTTGTCCGGCTTGAATTCAGCTTTCAATCAGATCAACTCCTTGATTGCCTCGGGAAGCGGTGTGGGTGCGACGGGGTCGGTGATTTCCGACAGCCTGGCTGCGGATGGCTTCTTCCAGACCACCTATAACTCCCTGTATTGGTCTGGTGATCTCAAAGGCCTGAAGATCGATTCGATCGATGTTGATACCGGCGACATCAATACCTCCCAGGTCTGGAGCGCTGCCACAAAACTCGATTCGATGGTGAGCAGCTCCGGTTGGGACTCGGCTCGGAAGGTGGTCACCTTGACGCCCAAGGACGGCACGCTCAAGGGTGTTCCCTTCCGGCTGGCCAATCTGTCGGAAGCCCAGAAGACCGCTTTGGGCTCATCGACAGAACAGGGAAATGTACTGAACTACCTCCGGGGGGATACCACCAACCAATCCACCCTCACCGCACGCAAGGCATATCGTTACCGCGCGTCGGCGCTCGGGGATATCGTGGATTCCGGCGCCCTTTACGTCGGCCCGCCGAACCAGGACTATTCGGATGCCTACAACCCGGGTTATTCCATATTCAAGGCCAACAAGGCGTCGCGCAAACCGGTCGTCTACGTGGGTGCCAATGACGGGATGTTCCATGCTTTCGATGCGCAATTGGTGGCGTCGGGGGGCAAGGAGCTGTTTGCCGTGGTTCCGAACGCAGCTTTTCTTGGCCCAGACGAAAAACCTGGAGAGAGCGGTCTCAGGGCGCTGAGCGACAAGTCCTATCTGCACCGCTATTACGTGAACGCAACGCCCTTCTCCCGGGACGTGGACTTCAAACGGGCCGGCGGGACGATCGAGTCAAACGCGGCTTCCCACGACTGGAGAACCTTGCTGGTTTTTGGGTTGGGCAAGGGTGGCCGGAGTTACGTAGCCCTCGATATCACCGATACACCGACGACCTCGGCGACCGAAACTGACATTGCCGGCAAGGTGCTTTGGGAGTTCACCCACGAGGACATGGGTTTCAGCTATGGCCGCGCCAGCATCATCAAGACCCGCAAGTGGGGTTGGGTGGTCATCATTGCTGGCGGCTACAACAACGTCCTGGGAACAAGTAAGACCAGTGTTCCGGGCAAGGGCGTGCTGTTTGTGCTTGATCCCAAGACCGGCACTCTCCTGCAGAAGATCCACACCAGTGAGGGCAGCGCAGGAAGTCCCGCGGGGCTCGCGCATATGACCGGATATGTTCTGGACTACGGGGACATGACCGTCGACTATGTCTATGCGGGCGATCTGCTGGGTAACATGTGGCGTTTTGACTTCTCCAGCGCCACCAGCGACGTCCCCAACCCGACCACGCCGATTCTCCACTTGCGGGATTCGCTGGGTAAGGCCCAGCCAGTCACAACCGAACCTCGGGTTGACCCGGGGCCTGATCTGGTTCGTTACCTGTTTGTCGGAACAGGTAAGCTCCTGCATACCAACGACCGGAACAACACGCAGCAGCAGACCTTCTACGCTCTGCGGGATGGTACGGCGTCGGATCCCTATTCGTCGGCTACGGGTGCTGCCAACCCCCTTCCGAGCGGGGTGACCTTCCCGGTGAAGCGGAGCAACATGGTGCAGGTGAACAGCCTGATCGAGGGTGTCGTGCAGGATTCGTCCAAGCCGATGGGCTGGTTCTATGATCTGACCGGCCTCCGGGGCACTCTTGCCGAGCAGGTGGTGATTAATCCGCAAGTCAACGAAGGGGTCGTGTCCTGGATCGGCACCCTGATGAACCAGGACAAGTGCAACCCCGGCGGTGAGAGTGCGGCCTATGCTGTCAAATATGGCTCAGCCAAGACGACGTTTGCCCAGATCGTGAACAACGTCAGGGTGCCGATTGCCTTCGTGACCCAGAGCTCTGGCCTGGTAGGCTCCAAGCTGGTTCGCTATGGTTCTTCGATCCGCTTGCTGGGTTCTGACGGAAAAGCGGGTGGGCCGGGATTCGTGGGCAGTCAGGTTGGCGGCACCAGCGATCCCCGTGTTCTCAATTGGCGGATCGTCGGGCAGTAGGTTGGCGGTCTTCCCTTCGGTCGTGGTTGCATGATGCGAGGGGGGCATGTAAAATAGTGGGCTGTTGTTAGCCGCTGTAGCTCAGTCGGTAGAGCAGCGCATTCGTAATGCGAAGGTCACCAGTTCGATTCCGGTCAGCGGCACCAACCGAAACAAAATGCAAAAGGCCAACCCTCCGGGGTTGGCCTTTTGCATTTTCAGCTAACGATCAGATCGGGGAGGGGGCAGTGATTTGTTGCCCCTCCATTCCGGCGTAGGGGCAACCGTGATCAGGATCAGGCCGTGAGCTCGAGCAGCTTGCCGAAGGCGCTGGCAAATTGGGCCAGGCCTTCCTGCTGGAGCCGCTCGCCCAGTACATCAAGATCAATCCCCAGCTTGCCAAGTGCGGCGATGTGGGCTGCCGAGGCCTCCACTTCCGCACCGATGCTGTTGCCGATGACCTGGCCGTGGTCGACAAAGGCCGCCAGGGTGGCGTCGGGCAGGGTGTTGACGGTTTCCGGTCCGATGAGGGGTTCGACGTACATCAGGTCGGGGTAGGCCGGGTTCTTGGTGCCGGTACTGGCCCACAGCATGCTCTGGGGGCGGGCGCCACGGGCGGTCAGTGCGGCGAAGCCAGCGCCGTGGAATCGGGCCAGGTAGCGCTGATAGGCCTGACGGGCGAGGGCGACGCCAGCCTTGCCGCGCAGGGCCAGGGCGGCGTCGCTGCCCATGTCCTCGAGCAGCTTGTCCACCAGGGTTTCCCAGCGGGACAGGAACACGCTGGCAACCGAGCGCACCTTGCTCACATCACCACCCCTGGCGGCCAGGGCTTCCAGGCCACGCTGGTAGGCGCCGGCCACGGCATCCACATGGGCAAGGGAAAACATCAGGGTGACGTTGAGGCTGAGCCCTTCGCCGGTCAGGGTTTCAATGGCCCGGATGCCGGCAACGGTGGCGGGGATCTTCACCAGCAGGTTGTCCCGGGCCACGGCGGCGCGCAGGCGGCGGGCCGCGGCGACGGTGCCGGCTTCGTCGTCGGCGAGCGCCGGGGAGACTTCGAGGCTCACGTAGCCGGCGTCGCCCTGGCTGGCATCGAACACCGGCCGGATCACGTCGCAGGCGCGCTGGACGTCTTCGATGACCAGGCGCTCGTAGCGCTGCTCGGCGCTCAGGTTCTCGCCGCGCATGGTGTCCAGGGCCGGGCGGTAGTCTTTTCCCTCGGCGATGGCCTTGTGGAAGATCGCCGGGTTGGTGGTCACGCCGGCCACGCCCTGCTCGATATGCCGGGCAAGGTGACCTTCATTGATCAGGGAGCGGGAAAGGTTGTCGAGCCAGATTTGCTGGCCGGCAGCGCGAGCGGCTTGGATCGGATTCATGGACGAATAACCTGGATGCGATGATGGGTGGAATGAGCCTGACATTCTGGCGGAATCGGCAGGGGGATGAAAGGAAGTTCGTCAGGGCGGCGGCCAGTGGATCTCGAAGTGGCCAGGCTGGCCGGTGGGCCGGGCGGCACCTGCGGCGATCGACGGCAGACGATTGAGGAACTCGGGTTCTCCCTTGATACTGCCTTTGAAGCTGGGCGTGCGGCCTGGTGCAGCCTCGCCGCTGCCGTTGGCAATCACGTCGCCGGCAAGGGTGCGCAGCGTGTAGCGGAAGTGTCCGTCCCGGGCCGTGAGCTGAATCTCGTAGTCGCCGAACCGGCGCCCGGGGAACAGCGCAGCGCGGGCGCCGCGCCATAACAAGCGGGCTTCACCGCTGCAGGTGCCGGTCGGGGTGCAGTGCCAGACCGGGGCCGCTATGCTCAGGTCACCTTGCCAGCCAGCCCGGGCAACCGGGTTGGGGATCGGCATGAGGGCGGCGTCAGCGGGGGCGTGGAGCGTCAGCTCGGTCACATCCAGCCCCGAGATGCCGGCCTCGAAGCGTCCGATCGGTGTACCGCTGCTGGAGAAGGTCCAGGCCGCCGCGAGCCGCGCGAGGGCGCCGATGTCGAAATCCCAGGCCACGGGCAACCAGGGCGACAGGCTGCGACCGCTCGCGTCACGGCTCGCCAGGATGCCACGGCCCTGCCACAGGGTGCCTTCGGCGCGTTGCAGGCGCAGGCCCTCCGCGGTGAAGTGGGCCAGCAGACCGTCCACCAGGCTGGCCGGCGCCTTGACCACCAGAAAGCCCAGGCCCAGGGCCAGCAGGAGAAGCAGCTTCCTCAGCATCGCCGCTCAGGGGCTCGTCGGGCTGGCCAGCACCGCATCCACGCTGGCCAGGCTGCCCTGGCGCTGGATCTCCATGCGCAGCACGCGCAGGCCCTGGTCCTTTTGGAGGGTGGCGAGCCAGGCCACCAGCGCGTCGAAGGAGCCCTGTCCCTTCAGGTGCAGGCCTTCGCCGCCGCCCTGCACGCCAATCTCCAGACCGCGGCTCTTCGCCGATGCCTGAACCGCCGCGAGCAGGGCAGGGCCATCGGGGCGGGCTGCTTGCGGTGCGGCGCGCAGGCGGTTGATCTCGGTGGCGGCCTCCTGGACCTGGTTCAGACTGGCTTCGGCGCGTGGCAGCCTGCGGGCCAGGCGCTGCCCTTCGGCGCGGCTCCAGTCGAGTAGGCTGACGGCAGCGCCAATGGCAACGACGGCCGCGGCAATCAGCACCAGGCGCTGCTCCCGCGGGCTGATGGCCTGCCAGCGGCTGTGGAGAGCGGCGATCGGGCCGGATACGGCTTTGCGGGGGGCGTTCATTGCAGATTCTCCTGGCGCAGCAGCAGGTGTGTGGCGCTGCCTTCCTGGCGCAGGTTGGCGAGCAGGCCGCGGCTGGCCAACAGCCCGACCAGGGCTTCGGCACGGGCGGCGGCGGGGCCGCTCAGGGTCAGGTCGAGGCGGCCGTCCTCGAAGCGCAGGGCAACGATGCCGTCGGTGGCGTCGGTGCCCAGGGCCTCGGCGGCCTGGGCCAACAGGGCCAGGGCGTCGTCATCGCGGAGCAGGCCGTGGCGGGCGCGTTCGGCGTTCAGCTGCTGGCGCATCTGGGCGGCAGGGGCGACCACCGGTGCATTGGGGAAGGCGCTGCGAAAGACCCTTTCGATACGCGATTCGAAACCGCCCAGAACATGTCGCTGCCACAGCACCTCACCCACATTGGTGGCCAGCCAGAGGCCCAGTGCAGCCATCGCCAGCAGGACGGGGGCGCGCAGTCGGCCGATCCACGCCGCACCCTGGTCTCGGCCGGCGAACTCGCCGTGGAGCAGGTTGGCGGCCTGGCGCTCGTTTCCCTGCCACCACAAGTAGGGCGCGGCGGGGCGCAGACTCAGGCCACTTTCGGTGGCCGCGGCAGCGAGGTCGAGAGCCGGGCTTCCCGGGGCGGTATGCAGGTCGATCTGGGCAGGGGCCGCGTTGGCCGCCCGGGCGCTGGCGGCCTGCGCGGCCAGCAGCGGAATCAGGATGTCCCGGTCAAGGGCCAGCCCGGTCCCCGTGTCGGTGCGCAGGATGGCGCCCTCGGCGGACAGGCTGAGATGCCAGCCGGCGTCGTCGGCCGGGGCGGTCTGCAGCTCGGCCACGATCCGGCGGGGTACCCGCCCGATGGCCGCGAACTGGGCCATGAGGCTGCGCAGGCGCTCCCGGGAGATGACCAGCACGCCGGCCAGGTCGCGCTCGCCATCATCGGCAGGGCGGCGGTGGCTGAGGGTGAGGTGCTGGGTGTCCGGGTCCTTCAGCAGCCGGTCTTCGAGGGCGTAGCTCAACAGGCGCGGCAGATCACGGCGGGCGCCGCGGGGCAGCAGCACATCCAGCCACAGGCATTGGGCCCCGGTCAGTACAACGGTGCATTCGTCGGCGGCCGGCCAGTGGCGTGGGGCGGAGTGCCCTTCGGAGAGGGGCTGGCCGTCGGGCCCGAGGAGCACCCAGGCGCATTCGGGGCGGGTCGGCCAATGTTCGTCGATGGCAAGGAGGAGGCGGGTCATAGCAGTTTCTGCCAAACGATGGTGGACCATTTCTGGCCCGTGGGGCGATACAGGAGGACTTCCATGCGCACCATGGAAACGCCGAAGCGGGCGCGTCCGGTGGCCAGGAAGTGACGGCTCTTGACGTCCAGGCTGGTGGTATTGGTTGGGAGGTTGCGGTTCTCGAGCCAGGCATCCACGCTGGCCACGCTGGTGAACCAGGCCCGGCTGCGCTCGACGGCCATGATGCGGGCGGTGTCCAGGGGCAGGTCGGCAATGGCAGCCGCCAGTACCTCCGGCGGTGCCGTATTCACGTTGATCAGGCTGTCGCTTCCCGGCAGGGCGGCGACGAAGGGGGTCAGACGAGCCACCAGGGCGGGGCTGAAGCCACGCACCTGGGTCAGCTCACCAACGCTGGCCAGCGGCCCGTTGGCCGGGTTGCGGGGAGGCTGCTGGGTGCTGTACCAGGAGGATTCGGCGCCGCCGGGCAGGGTGGGGCTGTCGTTCCGGTCGAGCCAGTCGATCAGGGCGTTGGTGAGATCCAGAGCTTCGGAGTCTGCCACCCCAAGCAACTTCAGCAGACGCAGGAACTGGTCCCGCTCCTGCAGCGTGGGGCCATCGATCTGGACCAGCTTGTTGAGATTGATGCGACCGGACAGATCCTGCAGCTCGCCGCTGACTTCGCCTTCTTCCACCGGCGTCGGCGGCACCTTGACGGCCCAGGCCTCGCCCAGGTGGTCCACGTTGTTGCGGCTGGCATCCTCGGCGAGCACGTTGCGCGCCCAATCCACAGCGCCGCGCGCCAGTTGGCGAGCCTGGGCCTGGTCGTGACGACCGACCACCTGGTCCATGGCCACCCCCAGGTCGCCGACAGCCGCGGCGGCGATGCCGGCGACGAGGGCTACGGTGAGCAGGGCAAGGATTACCGCCGCGCCCCGTTGGGGGCCGGTAGCGGCAGGCGAGCGCATAGGGCGGGTGTTCATCAGCGCAAGGCGATCAGCCGCGTGAGGGTGCCCACGTCGGCCAAGTCGAGTTCGAGGATGATGGCGTCGGGCAGCAGGCTGCGGCGGTCTGCCGGGGGCCAGGCGTCGGTCCGCACGTTGTCGAGCAGGAAACGCCAGCGCATGCCGCGCACGCCGTCGAGCAGGGGATCGACGCTGGGCTGGCCGAGGGCCTCGCGGCCGCTCCAACGCAGCCATTCGAGGCGCCCGTCCACCAGGCGGAAGCCCACCCGGCGCACACCCCGGGCATCGTCAAGGCGCAGGAACTGGAGCTCCGGCCCGCCGCTGGCCGTGCGGCCGAGGATCATGCCTGGTGCGGCCAGGGCGGAGCCTTCGCTCGGCAGGCCGGTGGCCGACGCGGCCGGTGACACGACCTGCTGCAGATCGGTGTCGATGCGCTGCATGCTGCGGCCGATCGCCCGCCAGCGCTCGAAGCCCGCCTCCAGGTGGGTGCGGCTGGTGGCCACTTCGGCGAGCCCGCGGTAAGACAGGACGCCCAGCACCGCAAAGATGGCCAGGGCCACCATCAGCTCGATCAGGGTCAGGCCGCGTTGGGGCGATGGCAAGTACTTCATCGCAGGGGCCGGGCCACGTAGCCGGTGAGCCGGGCGATGGCATGGGTGTCGGATTCGGGGGTGAAGACGCTCACGTCCACCCGGCGGAACAGGGGGTTGGCGGTGGTCTTGACCTCCTCGCGCCAGCGGTAGGTTCGCCCGGCCTGATCGGCCGTGCCCTCGTTGGTGCCGGTGCCGGGCCAGGCGCCGGTGGCGCGCAGTTCGGCCAGCCGGTTCTCGGCCACCCAGTCGCCCACCAGGCGTTCGCGCAGCTCGGCGGCGCTCTGGGCGGTAACGCCCATGGCGCGGAAGGCGGCGGTCAGGGCAATGGCCAGGATGGCCAGGGCAACCAGGGTCTCCAGCAGGGTGAAGCCGCGGGCGCGGCCGGCCTGCCGCCTCATGAGGCGGTCCGGCCCGGCATCTGTAGCAGCACCTCGCCATTGGCCTTGCCGGTCAGGCGGGCTTCGCCGCCGGGGGTGGTGACGCGCAGCTCGTATTCCGGTGCCTGGGAGCCGAACTGCAGGCGGGTGGCGCTGCTCTCGCCGCCCCCTTCCAGGCGCAGACCGCCCCAGGCCAGGCCTGCCGGCAAGGCCTTTTCAGTGAATACCGGCGGATCGTTGAGGGGGCGCCAGTTGTCGTCGGGGTCGAGGGCCGAGAAGCGGTAGCCGTCGGAGAGAAGCTCCAGGGCAATCGGCCGGCCACGCACGATGGCCCGGTCGGCCGTGGCTTCGAGGACCAGGCGCAGGCGCTTGAGGGCCTGGTCGGCATCACGTCCGCGCAGGCTGTCCAGGCCGATGCTCAGGCTGGTGGCCATGATGCCCATGATCACCAGCACGACCATCACCTCGATGAGGGTGAAGCCGGTGCTGCGCCGCCGTCGGGGCGCGGTGTTCATGGGGCGGAAAAGCACTACAGGCTCCAGGAGCCGATGTCGGCGTCAAAGCCTTCACCGCCGGTGACACCGTCGGCGCCGAAGCTCATCACGTCCACCTCGCCCTTGAGGCCGGGCATGACGTACTGGTAGGGCTTGCCCCAGGGGTCGAGGGGCAGCTTGTCCAGGTAGGACTTCCAGTTCTCGGGCACGGGGGTGGTGGTGGGCTTGGTGACGAGGGCCTGCAGGCCCTGTTCGCCGCTGGGGTAGCGGCGGTTGTCGAGCTTGTAGAGCTTGAGGGCCTGCATGATGGCCGAGATATCCTGGCGCGCGGCAACAACCCGGGCTTCGTCCGGGCGGCTCATAACCTTGGGCACCACCAGCGCGGCCAGCACGCCGAAAATGACGATGACGACCATCACTTCGATCAGGGTGAAGCCGCGGCTGCGGCGCAGGGTCTTGAGCATCGTGGTTTCCTTATTTCATCAGGGTGTTGATTTCGATGATGGGCTGCATTACGGCCATCACGATGAGCAGCACGAAGCCGCCCATGGCCAGCAGCAGCACCGGTTCGAGCAGGGCCGTGAGGGTGGCGGTGCGGTTTTCCAGTTCGGCCTGCTGCAGTTTGGCGGCTCGGTCGAGGAGCTCGTCGATGCGGCCGGTGGCTTCGCCGTTGGCCAGCATGTGGATCAGCAGCGGCGGAAACTGGCGGCTGGCGCCGAGGGCCTTCGACAGGGGCTGGCCTTCGCGCACCCGGTCGGCAGCCACACCCACCGCATCGGCGAGGGGCAGACGGCTGATCACCTGGCGACCGGCCTCCAGCGCGGCCAGCAGGGGCACGCCGCTCCCGGCCAGGATGGCCAGGGTGCTGGCAAAGCGGGTGGCATCGAGGGTGCGCAGATGGCGGCCCAGCACCGGCAGGCCGAGCAGCCAGGCATCCCAGCGGCGGCGCACGCTGGTGTCGCGCAGGGCCGCACGGCCGGTGAAAAAGGCGCCGGCCAGGGCCAGCACCATCAGCCAGCCCCATTCCCGCAGCAGGGTGCTGACCAGGATCAGGCTGCGCGTGAGCAGGGGCAGGGCCTGCTTGCCCTGCTGGAAGACGGACACCACCTGGGGTACCACATAGGTCATCAGGCCGACGATGACCAGCAGGGCCACCCCTGCGACGATGGCCGGGTAGAGCAGGGCCTGGAGGGTCTTGGTGCGCAGGGCGTGGCTGCGGTCCAGGTAGTCGGCCAGTTGGTTCATGACCTTGGCCAGCTCGCCGGATTTCTCGCCCGCCGCCACCGAGGCCCGGTACAGGGTGGAGAAGGCCTGGGGGTAGCGATCCAGGGCGGCGCGCAGGCTGTAGCCGGCCAGGATCTCGGAGCGCACGCCGGCCAGAAGCTGGCGGGTGCCCTCGGTCTCGGCCTGCTCGATGAGGGCTGCCAGAGCCTGCTCGACGGTCAGGCCGGAGGCCAGCAGGGTGGCCCACTGGCGGGTCAGCAGGGTGAGGTCGGCATCCCGGAGCTTGCGCCGGACCGTCTTGTTGCCGGCGGCACCGTGGGCCACGGACGCCACCTCCAGCGGGTAGAGGCCGCGTTCGCGGAGCAGGCCGCGGGCGGCCTTGCCCGTGTCGGCTTCGAGGACGCCGGCGGCTTCCTTGCCGGTAGCATCAAGGGCGCGGTAGCGGAAGGCGGTCATTCGCGGGTGACGCGGAGCAATTCTTCGGCCGAGGTCAGCCCGCTGGCAAGCAGGCGCAGGCCGTCGTCACGCAGGCTGCGGGTGCCGTTGGCAATGGCGTGGGCGCGCAGTTGGGCTTCGTCGGCACCGGTGTGGATCAGGCGCTGGAAGGTCTCGTCGGCGACGATGAGTTCGTAGATGCCGCTGCGCCCCGCGTAGCCGGTGCGGGAGCATTCCATGCAGCCGGTGGCGTGCCACAGTTGCGCCGGGGTGTCCGGCCCGAGCAGCTCACGGTCGGCCGCACTGCTGGGGCTGGCGCTGCGGCAGGTGGTGCACAGCTTGCGCACCAGGCGCTGGGCCAGCACACCGCGCAGGGTGGAGGCCAGCAGGAAGGGCTCGACGCCCATGTCCACCAGCCGGGTGACGGCCGAGGCGGCGTCGTTGGTGTGCAGGGTGGCCAGCACCAGGTGGCCGGTGAGGCTGGCCTGGACGGCGATCTGGGCGGTTTCCAGGTCGCGGATCTCGCCGATCATGATCACGTCCGGGTCCTGGCGCAGGATGGCGCGCAGGGCCTTAGCGAAGCTCAGTTCGATGCGCGGATTGACCTGGATCTGGCCGACGCCGGGCAGGTCGTACTCGACCGGATCCTCGACGGTGACGATGTTGCGCCGTTTCGCGTCCATGCCCTGCAGGGCCGCGTAGAGGGTGGTGCTCTTGCCCGAGCCGGTGGGGCCGGTGACGAGGAGGATGCCGTGGGGCTCCTTGAGCAGCTCAGCGAAGGGCCTCACAGTGTCGGCGGCCATGCCCAGGCTGTCCAGGCTGCGCTGGCCGCTGCCCTTGTCGAGTAGGCGCAGCACAATGCGCTCGCCGTGGGTGGTGGGCAGGGTGGAGACACGCACGTCCACCTGGCGGCCGGCCAGGCGCAGGGCGATGCGGCCATCCTGGGGCAGGCGCTTTTCGGCGATGTCCAGGCTGGCCATGATCTTGATGCGCGAGGCCATGGCGGCATGGAGGGCCCGATGGGGCTGGGCCACGTCCACCAGCACGCCGTCGCGGCGGAAGCGCACCACCGAATTGCGCTCGTAGGGCTCGATGTGGATGTCGCTGGCCTGCTGGCGCACCGCCTGGGTGAGCAGCGCGTTGATCATGCGGATGATCGGCGCGTCGTCCTGGGTGTCGAGGAGATCCTCCACCGTCGGCAGCTCGGTCATCAGCTGGGTGAGATCCACCTCCTGGCCCACGTCGGCGACGACCTCCGCGGCATTGTCGTCGGTGCCGGAGTAGGTTTCGGCGAGGCGTGCTTCGAAGGCGGCACGGCCTATGCATTCGATCTGCAGCGGCAGCCCCAGGCTGCGCCGCACTTCGGCCAGGGCCGTCAGGTCGGCCCCTTCGCGCATGACCACCTCGGCGTGCTCGCCGCCCAGGGCGGCCACGAGGATGCCGTGGGCCTTGGCGAAGGCGTAGGGCAGGGCGGGGGCGCTCATGGGGCGTAGGTGGGCGTGTCCTGCCGGGGGGCGGATATCGCCGGTGTTGCAGGGGGCGGGATGTCCTTGGGGCGGTTGAAGGGCACGGCAGGTGGCGGGCTGCCCGGCGGCGGGAGTTCCGGTGGGTTGGGCTCGCCACGCATCAGGGCGTCCACCCTGTCGTTCGCACGTTGCTGGCCGATCACGTAGTTGTAGCGATCGGCGGAGATGCCCTGGATGCTGGCCGCGTCACGCAGGATGACCGGGCGCAGGAAGACGATCAAGTTGGTCTTGCCGCGCTTGCGCGAGTCGTAGCGGAAGAACTGGCCGAGATAGGGCAGGTCGCCGAGCAGCGGGACCTTTTCCTGGCCACCGCTGTAGGTGTCTTCCACCAGGCCGCCCAGGGCAATCATGGCGCCATCATCCACCAGCACGGTGGACTCGATGGAGCGCTTGGTGGTGGTGGGGCCGGTGGTGCTGGTGGCGGTGGAGTCGATCACCGAGGAGGCTTCCTGGTAGATCTGCAGGCGCACCGTGCCGCCCTCGGAGATCTGCGGCTTGACCTTGAGGGTCAGGCCCACATCACGGCGCTCCACGGTGGTGAAGGGGTTGGCCGTGGCCGTGTTGCCCGTGGTGGCGTAGGTGCCGGTGACGAAGGGGACGTTGCGGCCGACCACGATCTTGGCTTCCTCATTGTCGAGGGTGACGAGGTTGGGTGTGGACAGGATGTTGGCCTTGGTGTCGGATTCGAGCAGGCGCGCCAGCATGTTGAGGTTGGCGATCTCGCGGCCGCCGACGGTGATCGTGCCGCTGCCGAGCAGCAGGTTGAGACCGTTGCCGGGGAGCGTGGCGGAACTGCCGGAGGCCAGGCTGGTGGCCAGGTTGAGGATGTTGTTGCCGCCGCTGTTGAAGGTGGTGCCACCGAAGGCCGTGGTCGAGCCGAGCTTGCCGGCCTGCCACTGGATGCCGATTTCTGCGGCCTTTTCGGTGCTGACTTCGGTGATCAGAGCCTCCACATACACCTGGGCGCGGCGGCGGTCGAGCTGATCGATGACCTTGCGCAGATTGTTGTAGATGGCATCCGGCGCGGTGACGATCAATGCGTTGCTCATGGGGTCGGCCTGGACGATGCCATTGCCGGTGGCGCCCATGCCGGTGCCGGAGGTGCTGCTATTGCTGCTGCCGAAGGACGAGGTGCTGCCGACACCGCTGCTGCTGCCGGTGGAGGTGCCACTGCTGCTGCCCGTGGAGGTGGGGGCGAAGCTGCTGCCGGATGTGCTGCTGCCGGTGCTGCCCTGGCCGGTGTTGCCGGCCTCGCCGGAGAGTACCGCGCGCAGGGTCTGGGCGACCTTGGTCGCCTCGGCGTTCTTCAGATACACCACATGGATATTGCCGGCGGCACCCGGCTGGTCCAGGTTGGCCACGAGCTGACGCACGGCGTTGAGCTTGGACGGGTTCTCGGAGCGCACCAGCAGGCTGTTGGTGCGCGGGTCACCGATCACCGAGACGCGCTGGCTGGCGTCGCCGCCGACACCGGGCGTGCCGCCAACGCTGCCGCTGCCGGCGTCGTTGAGCAGGCGATTGACCGTCTGGGCGAGATCAAGCGCCGAGGCATGCTTGAGATTGATGACCCGCATGTCTCCCTGGGGAACGTCGATGGATTCGATGATGCGTGCGATGCGGCCGATGTTTTCCGCATAGTCGGTGACCACCAGCGAATTGTTGCCCGGGTAGGCGGTGACGGTGTTGTTGGGGGACACCAGGGGGCGGATCACCGGTACCAGCTGCGAGGCGGACTCGTGTTGCAGGGTGAACACCTGGGTGGTGAGGCGGTCACCGCCGCCGGCGCCCTGGCCCTTGCCCACCGGTACGGCGTGGAGCTTGGCGTCGGCCTCGGGAACGATCTTGGTGACGCCCTGGCCCTCGATGGCGGCGTAGCCCTGCAGGCGCAGGGCCGAGAGCAGGATGGAGTAACTGAGGTTGCGCGGCACCGGGCGTGCCGTGACGATGTTGAGGGTGCCCTTGACCCGTGGGTCCACCACGAAGTTGCGCCCGGAGATCTTCGAGATTGCCTGGATCACTGCGCCCACATCCGCGTTCACGAAGTTGAGGGAAACGGTCTCGCCCGTGTCCGCCGAGCCCGGGGCGATGGGGGGGGCGGCGACGGCAAGGGGCATGGCCACGGTCGTGGCGAGGCAGGCGGCGAGGATGCGACGGGCGAAACCCTGGCGGCGGGCTGATTTCATTGGCTGGGGACGGGTTGAACCGGAAAGCCGGGAGGCAAGGGGCGGGGCCCCGAGTCCGGTGCTTCGGTGGTGTTGTCGATGATGGATGCGCCCTGCTGGAGCTGCGGAAGTTGGGCAATGCCGGCGGGAAGCGGTGAGGCTGCTGTTGGGCTGCTGGCGCCCCGCTCGGCAAGCCGGATGGTTTGACGCACGCCCCCCGTGGTGATCTCGACGCTACCGGCCTGTACGCGCTCAAGACGCACCCCTGAATGGACGTCCTGACCTTCAATGACACCCTGCTGGGGACCGCCATCGATGCTCAGGATGGCCCAGCCGGGTCGGCCGCCGGCGCCGGTCACCACGGCTTGCAGGGTGTAGCGGGCAGGGGCGGCGTTGACCGGGCCGGCCGCGGTGCCGGTGCCGGCTCCATTCCCCATCAGATGTCGGCTTGCGATGGCCTGGGCCGCGAGCTGCGGGTCACTGGGGCTGACTACGGGCAGGGCCGGCGGGCGCGGGGCACTGAACCGCCAGAACAGATCAGCGACAACCCAGGCCGTGACGGCCATGGCCACACCCCAGGCCAGCGCAGGGCCTGAGCGTGTTACCCACGGCAGAGGGAAGCGGGATGGGTCGAAGCGGTCTGAGAGTTTCATCGGGGGCGCAGCACAAAAGGCCGACAATCTTAGCCGGCCTGTGTTACGGGTGAAAGCGCCACGTTGTCGCTGAATGTGCAGGCCGCTTTCCGCCCGGCTGCGAACCCTCCTCAGGAAGCGATGCCCACCACCAGCGAGGCGCTGTAGCCGTTAGTCGTGGTGCCACTGATGGAGGCCATTTGCTGCTCGGTTCCGTCGCTGAAGACATTGTCACTGGCGAAACTGATGGCGGCAAGATTGATGGCGCTGTTGCCATAGCCGCTGGTGGCATAGACATCGTTGCACGTCGCGGTCGGGAAAGCGATCTGCGACGTCTTCACCTTGTTGGCGGCGCCAGTGGCACTGGCCAGGCTGGGATAGACCTCGAAGTGCATGTGGGGCATGCGACCGGCGTAGCAGCCCGGGAAAATGGTCAGGAAGGTGGCTTTGCCGTTGCTGTCGGTCTGCTGCACACCGCGGAGGAAGTTCTCACCCGTGACGCCGGTGCTGTACATGGAGTAAAGGCCGTCGCGGGTGCAGTGCCACAGGTAGATGGCATAGCCGGCAAGGTTCGCGCAGTTTCCTGCCGTATTGACGAGCTGCAGGGTGAGGGTGAGGGGGATTCCGGCGGCGGTGCCGGTGGCACCGCCAATGCTGCTGCGGATGTCACTGCGAACGATGCCGGACAGGCTGAGGGCGTTGGCAATGCCATTGCTGTTGTAGTTGGAACCGTCGCCGGGGTAGGGGCCGGCCGTCTCTTCGGGGATGATGGTGCAAGTGCTGACAGTGCTGGCGGTGTCTGACGAACTGGAGCCCGTCGAACTCCCGACGCCGCCAATGCTGACCTCCGCTCCGCCGCCGCACGCGGCAAGCGGGGCACTGGCGCCTGCCAGCAGCCAGCGCAGGATCTGGCGCCGTTCCGGGGCTGTGCGGAGCAGGGCTTCCAGGTCGTTGGCAAGGGCGCGGCGGGGAATGGGCATGGGAAAGCTCCGAAAGCAGTGGGCGTGCCGGGTTGGCATCTGATCGGAGTCGACTGTAGGCGGGGCCCGGGTTAAGTCATGTTGCCCCGGCGTAAAGGGATGTAAAGAAGGCGCTTGGCAGTGCCGCCTGCCAGCCCAGGGCGTCCGCCACGCGGGCGAAGTCTCCGTCGAGGGGGGCGAACAGGTCCAGGGGCTGTCCGTTGACGGGGTGGACCAGCTGCATCCGGGCACAGGCCAGCAGCATGCGCTGGCAGCCGAATAACTCCTGAAACAAACGGTTGTGGCGGCCCTTGCCGAAGGTGGCATCGCCGATGATCGGGTGGGCGATGTGCTTGAGGTGACGGCGGATCTGGTGGCGGCGCCCAGTCCGGGGGGTCAGCTCGACCAGGGCGTAGCGACTGGTCGGGTAGCGGTCTACCGCATGGGGGAGCTCGCAGGTGGCCAGGCGGCGGAAGTCGGTGATGGCGTCCTGGGCCTCGTCGGTGCTGCGGCTGCCCACCCATTCGGCGTCGTCCCGGCGGCGGGTGAGGGCGTGGTCGATGCGCCCCTGCTCCGCCGGGTGGCCCCGCACAACGGCCAGGTAGGTCTTGCTCACTTCCTGGCGTTCGAACTGGCCGCCCAGATGGCGGGCGCCGTCCTTGTTCAGCGCAAAGACCAGCACGCCGGAGGTGCCCCGGTCGAGCCGGTGGGCGGGGTGGACGTGGCGACCGAGCTGGTCGCGCAGCAGTTGCACGGCAAAGCGGGTTTCGTGACGATCCAGCTCACTGCGATGGACCAGCAGGCCGGCGGGCTTGTGGATGACGACCACGTGGTCGTCCTGGTAGAGGATGGGCAGCATGGGCGGAATGGTAACCGGGGACTGCGTCCCCGAGCGCGCCAACCGAGCCGGTAGCATTCTGCTGCATGTTGCAGTGAACCAGGCGCTGTCGGCTGAGTCATACTCGGCCTATGCAGAATACCTTCACCTTCTCTCCGGACAGCGTGCTGGCGTGCATCCACGCGGCGCTTCCCCCCCAGCGTCAAAACCAGCGGAACCTGCCCGGGCTGGCGAAGCGTTTGTCCAATCTCGTCTTGGCCGAGCATCTTCCCGATCGCCTTGATGCCTGGCGTTCCATGACCACCTGGCTGTCGGGCGGCTCCCTGTGGAGCGACGTGTACATTGATTCGGCCGACGTGCATGGGTCGGCGACCCAGCGTTTTGCCGTTCTGATGGATGTGCTGGCGGCCACTCCCCCGCTGGCTGCGGCCGTTCGGGCCGCCCTGCGCTGCATCCTCGAGGAAACCGAGGGTGCAAACCTGTTTGGCGAGGTCGGGATTCCCAGCGACCGGGGCTTCCTGTCGGAGTTCGGCGACCGCCTCACGTCCAAGCTGATTCCCTCGCCCCGGGACGATCACGATCTCGGGCACCTGATGAACCGCAGCTACCAGCGCCGGCGTGACCTGACCCTGATCCGCGGGCTGCAGCCCTCCACCTTGCAGCGCGCGGTGGATATCCTTTTTCCGGCCGATGCGCCGGAGATGACGGCAGCCCTGGAGCGCGCCATGGCGGACGGCTTCCGTCTGCTCGTCGCGCGGGTGCAGGGCCAGGGCCTGTCCCTCAAGCTGCGGGCCCGCAGTCAGCCCGGGCCGGTGGCCAGGTCGCCGTTCAAGCGCCTCGCCGACAGTGGCGAAAACCTGTTGTGCGCGTGGGAGCAGGCGCGCCTCACGGGCGATCTCCTGGATGCCTGGCGGGAGGACGTGGTCGCCTGCCGGGACGAAATGCAGCTGATCTCGACCCGTCTCGAGTCGGAAGGTATCAGCGTGGACATCGTCTATGGCCTGGATGTGCTCGAGCGCTGTATTGCCCGCATGGAGGCCATCGTGGCGGTCATGAGCACCGGGCGCGAGGCGCCGGGGCCGGTGCTGCTGCTGCTCCAGCAACTGGCCTACGCCGCCCGTGAGAGCACCAGTCTGCGTCACCTGGTGCGCAGCAACCTGCAGCGCCTGCAGCGGCGCATCGTCGATCGGGCTGGCAAGACCGGTGAGCACTACATCGCCGAAACGCCTGCTGATTACCGCCACATCTGGGCCGCGGCGGCCGGGGGGGGCTTGCTCACGGTGGGGACAGCGGCCATGAAGATGGCCATTGCCGGTGCCGGTCTGGCCCTGTTCATGGAAGGGTTCGCGTCCGGCCTCAACTATGCCGTGAGCTTCCTGATTCTGCAGGCCCTTGGCCTGATCCTCGCCACCAAGCAGCCGGCGATGACCGCCGCGGCCTTCGCTGCGATCATCCGCGACCGGAAGGGCGGAGAGCGCCTGGAGGTGATCGTCGACTACGCCACCTGCATTTGCCATTCCCAGTTGGCGGCCACCATCGCCAACGTCGTGGTGGTGGCCACGGGCGCCTACGCCTTTGATGCGATGTGGCAGTGGATCACCGGGCATTCGTTTCTCAGCATGACCGAGGCGACCTACGTCTTTCAGGCTCTCAGCCCGGTGGACAGCGGCACCGTCTTCTATGCGGCCCTCACCGGCTGCATCCTGTACCTGGCTGCCCTGGTGGGCGGCTGGGTGGACAACTGGGCGGTCTATCACCGTCTGCCCCAGGCCATCGCCGAGCACCGCCTCGGCCTGCGCTTTGGACGCCTGCGCATGATCCGTCTGGCCGGGGTCGTGTCGCGCAACATGTCAGGTTGGGCCACCAACATCTCCCTGGGCCTGATGCTGGGCATGACACCAGTGCTGGGCAAGTTCTTCGGCCTGCCCCTGGACGTGCGCCACGTGACCCTCAATTCCGGCATCCTGAGCCTCGCCACCGCCTCCCTTGACGTGGAGTGGGTGGGGACGGGGCTGTTGTCCCTGGCGATCCTCGGCGTGGCGGTGATGTTCGTGCTCAACCTGGGGGTCAGTTTTGCCCTGTCGCTGATGACCGCCGTGCGCGCCTACGATCTGTCCCCGGATGATCTGCGCGATCTGGGGCGTCGTTTGTGGCACCGCCTGTGCACCCGCCCTCGGGATTTCATCATGCCGCCGCGGCGCCCGATACCGCCAGCGTCCTCCACCTAGCGATCCCGGCCGGGCGCCTCAAGCTTGCGTCCTGGCCGCCGTTAATCCGGCACAACTTCAGGCTGCACCCGACCCCTCAAGGGCGTGTGTGCCTGTTTTCAGCCCTCGCCGTCCACGAGTCCCGCTGCGGCTGCTGCCGCCTGAGAGTCCAGCATGAACGCGCCAGAACGAAACCTGCACCTGAAAGCGCCCGCCTCGGGGGAGCTCGCCCGAATCGTCCGCGTCAATGAAGAGATCAAGGCCATTGTGGCCACGGCCTTCCGGATCAACCTGATGGCACTCAACGCGATCTTCCTGGCCAAGCGGGCAGGCAACGCGGCGCTGGGCTTTGGCGTGCTGTCGAACGAGCTGCGCCGCTTTGCCCAGGATCTCACCCGGCATATGTCCTCCCTGCGCGACATGACTTCCGGCTCAGTGGGCAGTGTCACGGGTGTGGTCCAGCATCAGCGCACATCGGCCATTCTTGCCAAGGCCATCCGCCTGAGCGGCGAGGGGGTTCCGGGCGTGCGCGAAGCCCGCCGGCGCGGCGCTGCGAGGTTGGCCGAACAGCAATCGCGCTTGCGCTCCCTCGATCTACGCCTTCGTTCGGCGGTGGAGGAGACTCAGCAGCTGGTCGAACTGGGGGGAGTGCTGGCCCGTTCGGCCAAGATTGAAGCGGCGTACGGGGGGAGCTTCAGCCCGGCGCTGATGCAGGTTTCAACGGATTTCGCCGAGGTCATCGCGCAAATCAAGCGATCACTGGAAATTCTCGGCAAGGAACGCCTTATTAAGGACTAGGAGACCATGAAGCAGGCCCATTGCATCTATCAACAGGACGACCACCGCTGGCTTGCCATTGCACGTGATGCCACCAAGCCTGGTTACATCATCGACACCAACGAGTACGTGGTGTTGAGTGGCGAGGAGGCTCTTCTCTGCGACCCGGGCGGCATCGAGATCTTTCCTTCGGTGTTCTCCGCGCTCTCGGCCGAATGCGATCCGACCCGTCTGGCAGGCATCTTTGCCTCCCATCAGGACCCGGACATCATTTCGTCCCTTGCTCTTTGGCTCGAGTTCAAGCCCGATCTCAAGTGCTACATTAGCTGGCTGTGGCAATCCTTCCTGCCCCATTTCGGCGGTCAGGAAAGCACGTTTGTCGCTATCCCTGACTCCGGCATGCCGATCCGCCTGGGCGCACTGGAGCTGCAGGCCATTCCGGCCCACTATCTGCACTCGTCGGGCAACTTCCATCTCTACGACCCGAAAGCGAAGATCCTCTTTTCGGGGGACGTGGGGGCAGCCCTGTTGCCGGCTGACGCCAGCAACCTCTACGTTGAGGATTTTTCCCGCCACATTCGCCATGCAGAGGCGTTCCACAAGCGCTGGATGGGCTCCGATCGGGCGAAGCGCGACTGGTGCGAGCGGGTTTCCCGCCTGGAGATCGACATGATGGTGCCCCAGCATGGGGCCATCTATCAGGGGGCTGACGTTCAGCGCTTCATCAACTGGTTTGCCGCGCTGGAAGTCGGCGTCCTCAAGGGATAGAGTCGCGGGGCCCGTGTTGGCGGGCCCGGCGGCCCGGTGGGCGTGTCGCCGGACATACCGGATCTGGCGACATGTACCTGGCCCTCAAGCACTTTCACCTCACTTGTGTGGTTCTCAGTATTGCAGGCTTTGCCCTGCGGGGCTGGTGGTCCATCACCGGCTCGCCCCGGTTGCGGGCCAGGCTGACCCGAACCCTTCCCCATCTGGTGGATTCATGTCTCCTGGCCAGTGCGATCACGATGGCCTGGATCGCAGGTTTCGTGCCTTTCGTGGATGGATGGCTGACCGCCAAGATTGGAGCGCTGCTGGTTTACATCGCTCTCGGCGCGGTGGCGCTCAAAACGACCCGACCCCTGGCGCAACGGGCTACCGCCTGGGCCGCGGCAATGGCCGTGTATTCCTACATTGTCGCAGTGGCGATCACCAAGAATCCCTTGGGCTGGCTCGCCCTGCTGTAGGCCGGCGACTCAGGCGGCGTGGTGGCTGAGGATGCGCTTGAGGCCCGGCGTGTCGAGGATGCGGATGTGTTTCTGCTGGACGGCCACCAGACCTTCATCCTGGAAACGGGAAAAGGCACGGGAGACGGTTTCGAGCTTGAGCCCCAGGTAAGAGCCGATCTCGTCACGGGTCATCCGCAGGTGGAACTCCGATGGCGAAAAGCCCCGGGCCGTGAAACGCTGCGACATGTTGAGCAGGAAGGCCGCGAGGCGTTCTTCCGCGCGCATGGAGCCGAGCAGCATCATCACGCCGTGGTCGCGGACGATCTCGCGACTCATGATCTTGTGGAATTGGTGTTGCAGGCTTTCCACCTGACGGGACAGTTCTTCGAGCCGGCTGAAAGGGATCACGCAGACTTCGCTGTCTTCAAGGGCGATTGCGTTGCAGGAGTGCTGCTCTCCACTGATGCCGTCGAGGCCAAGAACCTCACCCGTCATCTGGAAGCCGGTCACCTGATCGCGTCCGTCCTCAAGGATGACATCGGTCTTGAAGGAGCCCGCACGAATGGCGTAGATGGCCTCGAAGGGGTCGCCTGAGCGGTAAAGGTGCTGTTGCCGCTTGATCTTGCGGCGACTCCCGACGAGTTCGTCAAGCTGATTGACCTCACGGGGATCAAGTCCGAAAGGCAGGCATAGCTCCCGCAGGTTGCACTGGGAACAGGCTGTCTTGATCTCCACTGCCGTTATGGGCACTACCGATTTCATCTGCACGCGCAATCACCTGAACTTTGTGGTCATTCTAAGGTTTGGAGCCCTTTGATCCACATCAATACGATTTTTTGACGATTCTGCGATTGTCTCGTGCAACCAACAGAAGCCTCTCCATGAACACGGCACAAAAAGATCTGATATTCGACCCTGTCCTCATTCGCAAGTTCGATGTGAATGGGCCTCGCTACACGTCCTATCCCACCGCGGACCGCTTCGTCGAGGCCTTCAACGCCGAGGCACTTGGCGACTGGTTGGGCAAGCGCACGATTGGCGGAATCGGCAAACCGCTCTCATTATACTTCCACATCCCCTTCTGCAATACGATCTGCTACTACTGCGCCTGCAACAAGATCATCACGAAGGACCATGGGCGTTCCGCCAAGTATCTGAATTACCTTGAAAAGGAAGTCGATCTCCAGGTGGCCAGCCTCGAAGGGCCACGGGAAGTCCTGCAGCTTCACCTGGGCGGCGGCACGCCCACCTTCCTGTCCCATGACGAGTTGCGGCAGTTGATGGGCATCGTCAAGAAGCATTTCACGCTTGTACCCGATGGTGAGTATTCCATCGAGGTTGACCCCCGCAAGGTCGATGAAGCCACGGTTGCGCTGCTCGCCGAGCTGGGCTTCAACCGCATGAGCGTGGGTATCCAGGACTTCAACCCGGATGTGCAGCAGGCCGTCAATCGGGTGCAGAGCGAGGAAGAGACCAAGCTGGTCATTGATGCCGCCCGCGCCCACGGTTTCAAGTCGGTCAGTGTTGACCTGATCTATGGTTTGCCCAAGCAAAACGTCATCAGCTTCAACCGTACCCTCGAGCAGATCCTTGCCCTTTCGCCTGATCGCCTGTCGATATACAACTACGCCCATCTGCCCAGCCTGTTCAAGCCCCAGCGGCGCATCATGGATGCCCAGTTGCCGTCGGGAGAGACCAAGCTGCAGATCCTTCAGCTCGCGATCCGCCGGCTGACCGAGGCGGGTTATGTTTACATCGGCATGGACCATTTCGCCAAGCCGACCGACGAACTCACCACGGCCCAGCGCCAGGGGCGGCTGCATCGCAACTTCCAGGGTTACTCCACCTATGCGGAGTGTGATCTGCTGGCCTTCGGCGTGTCGGCCATCGGCATGGTGGGTCCGACTTATGCGCAGAACGTCAAGACCCTTGACGAGTACTACGATATCCTCGACTCGGGCCGGCTCCCCGTGCTGCGCGGCATTGAGCTGACCCCGGATGATCTGCTGCGCCGGGCGATCATCCAGGCCCTGATGTGCCACTTCGAGTTGTCCATCGAGTCCATCGAGATCGCGCACCTGATCGACTTCCGTAAGTATTTCGCGGCCGAACTGGCCGATCTGCAGGAAATGGAAGAAGGCGGCTTGCTGACCATTGATGACCAGTGGATCTCGGTACTGCCGGCGGGCCGCATGCTGGTTCGGGCGATTGCCATGGTCTTTGACCGTTACCTGCGTTCGGATCGCGAGCGCACCCGCTACTCCAAGGTGATCTGAGCAGGCCAGCCCGGTCGGTGCCGGGCTAGAATGCCAAGGCAAGTGCGATTTTCTGCGCCCCGTGCTTTCGCGGGGCGCTTTGCTTCCAGGTCTGGACCATGCCCGAAACCGGCTATCTCGCAGTCTTTCTCATCGGCCTCCTGGGGGGCACCCACTGTGTCGGAATGTGTGGCGGCATCGTCAGCGCCCTGACGGTGAACACCGTTCGCATGCCCGGCGAGTCACGGCGTGAGTGGCCGTTGCATCTGGCCTACAACATCGGTCGAATTGCCAGTTACACCCTGGCCGGGGCGGCCATGGGTGCCATCGGCACCGTGGGCATGCTTTTCAACGACATCCTGCCCATCCAGTTGGGGCTGTACGTGGCCGCCAACCTCATGCTCATCGCGCTCGGCCTTTACCTCACCGGTTTCACGCGCGCCTTGTCCGGTGTGGAGCAGCTCGGTAGCCGCCTGTGGTCGCGCATCCAGCCTCTGACGCGGCGCTTCCTTCCCGCCCGGAGCGTGGCCCAGGCGCTGCCGCTGGGCTTGCTGTGGGGTTTCCTGCCCTGCGGTCTGGTGTATAGCGTGCTCGCGACCGCACTGGTCACGGGTGCCGCGGAGCGGGGGGCCATGCTGATGCTGGCTTTTGGTCTTGGTACCTTGCCCAATCTTCTTCTGGCTGGCCTGCTGCTCAAGCGCCTCAAGGACGTGGTGCGGAACCGCGCAGTGCGCACGGGGTCTGGACTGGTGGTGCTGGCCTTCGGTGTGTATGGCCTGGCGACAGCGCCGACCCTTGGCAGCAACCTGTGGAACGGGGTTGTCTGCCACTTCTGACCCGGGCGGGGAGTGGAACACGGTGAGCCAGGACGTGCGTTACGATTTTTCCGTGAGTGGCATGACCTGCGCAGCCTGTGCGGCACGGTTGGAAAAAGTGCTCAACCGCCTCCCCGGCGTTGAGGCCACCGTCAATTTCGGCACCGGCAAGGCCAGGGTGATGGCTTTGCCTGACGCACCCCCGGCAGCCGACATGGTGGCCGCCATCCGCAAGGCCGGGTTCGATGTTCCTCCCGGTGCACTCGACCTCACCCTTGCCGGCATGAGCTGCGCCGCCTGCGCCGCACGCATCGAGAAAGTGCTCAATCGTCTGCCCAGCGTCGAAGCGAGCGTCAATTTTGCTGCGGAAACAGCACGGGTGCGTTACACCCCCGGTGTGGTCGAGCCAGCGGCGATCGTTGCCGCCGTTGCAAAGGCGGGCTTTACCGCCACCCCCGTTGCGGTCCGCGACCGGGAGGCCGACAAGGCCCGCAAGGCGTCGGAGGCGGCAGCCGAGCTGCGCCTGTTCTGGCTGTCCGCCGGGCTCAGCCTCCCCTTCCTGATCCAGATGGTCGGCATGCTCGGCGCCGATACGGCGAGCGGCCATCATGCCGATCTGCTGCCGCGCTGGCTGCAGTGCCTGCTCGCCACGCCCGTGCAGTTCTGGATCGGGCGGCGTTTCTACACGGGCGCCTGGTCGTCCCTGCGCGGTGGCGGGGCCAACATGGATGTGTTGGTGGCCCTGGGCACCAGCGTGGCCTATTTCTTCAGTCTGGCGGTGGTCGTTCTTGGGCGCCATGACCTTCATGTGTACTTCGAGGCGTCGGCCAGCATCATCACCCTGGTGCTGCTCGGCAAGCTGCTCGAAGCCCGCGCCCGCGCCCGTACTTCCGCGGCCATCGAAGCCCTGCTGCGCCTGCAGCCGCCGACGGCATGGGTCGAGCAGGGCGGGCAGCTGGTCGAGGTGCCGGTGGAGCAGGTGGTGGTGGGCACCCTCTTCGTACTTCGCCCCGGCGACGCGGTGCCGGTGGATGGCGACGTGCTGGAAGGCGAATCCTCTGCCGACGAGGCCATGCTCACCGGCGAGAGCATCCCGGTGGTCAAGGCGCCCGGTGATCAGGTCTTTGCCGCCACGGTGAATGGTGACGGCGTCTTGCGCTGCCGGGCCACCGGCGTGGGTACCGAGACTTTGCTGGCGGGCATCGTGCGACTCGTCGAACAGGCCCAGGGCGGCAAGCCGGCCGTGCAGCGCCTGGCAGACCGGGTCGCCGCCATCTTTGTGCCCGCGGTTGTGGGCATCGCCCTGGTCACCTTTCTGGGCTGGTGGTGGCTCGGAGGCGAACTGGCCCCGGCGCTGGTCAATGCCGTGGCCGTGCTGGTGATCGCCTGCCCCTGCGCGCTGGGTCTGGCCACGCCGACCGCGGTGATGGTGGGAACGGGGCAGGGGGCCCGCGCCGGCATACTCGTCAAGAACGCGGAGGCGCTGGAACTGGCCGAGAAGATCAAGGTGTTGGTGGTGGACAAAACCGGCACGCTGACCGAAGGTCGGCCTGCCGTCCTGGATGCAAGGATGGCCGCCGGTGTGGTGCGCGAGGATTGTCTGGCCCTGGCCGCCGGGCTGGAGCAGACCAGCCACCATCCCCTGGCCCGCGCGGTGGTGGCCGCCGCGCAGGACGCCGGTGTGGTGTTGAGCCTGCCGGAGGCCGTTCAGGCGGTCAGCGGCAAGGGTGTCACCGGACGCGTGGGAGGCCGGATGGTGGTGGTGGGGTCGCCGGACTTTCTCGCCGCCCAGGGCTCGCCCCTTCCGGCGGATCTGCTCGAACCTTTGCTCGCCGCAGCCTTGACCCCCGTCGGTGTGGCGGCCGAGGGCAAGGTGCTGGGCGTGCTGGGGCTTGCCGATCCCCTGCGTGCCACATCGAAGGCGGCGGTGACACGCCTGCAGGGTCTGGGGCTGCGGGTGGTGATGCTGACTGGCGATCATCCGGCGGTGGCGGCACGGATCGCCGCGGAAGCAGGAATCACCGAATTTCGCGCCCAGGTCATGCCGGAGGGCAAGGCCGAGGCCGTTGCGGCGCTGCGTGGCGAAGGGCTGGTCGGGATGGTCGGAGACGGAATCAACGACGCGCCGGCACTGGCCGCCGCCGACGTGTCCTTTGCCGTCGGCGCGGGCTCCGATGTGGCCATCGAGGCCGCCGACCTGACCCTGGTGCGCAACGACCTGGCGGGGGTCGCCGACGCCATCTCCCTTTCCCGGGCAACCCTTGGCAAGATCCGCCAGAATCTGTTCTTTGCCTTCATCTACAACATTCTCGGCATTCCGGCCGCAGCCCTCGGGCTGCTCAACCCGGTGATCGCCGGTGCGGCGATGGCCTTGAGTTCGGTGTCGGTCGTGAGCAACTCGCTGCTGCTCAGGCGCTGGCGTCCGGGAAAATCAGACTGAAAGGAAACATGATGGAAGAAGTGCTCATCAAGGTGGCAGGCATGAGCTGCCAGGGCTGCGTGAAGAACCTGACCGGCGCGCTGTCGGCCACGCCGGGCGTGGCCAGCGTGGCGGTTTCCCTGGAGCAGGGCGAGGCGCGGGTTGGCTACGACCCGGCCCGGGTTTCGGCCAATGCCCTGCGCACGGTGGTGGAAGACTGTGGTTTTGACGCTAGCTGAGCGGATTTCCGCCATCAGGGTTCATCCGATGTGAGCACGCCTCACATATAATGCTGCGCTGTCTTACATCTAATAACGGGAGGTAGTGATATGGGTTTCGATCAGGTCAAGGCCGGCAAGGACGTTCCGAACGACATCAACGTGATCATCGAGATCTCCGCCCAGGGCGATCCGATCAAGTTCGAGGTGGACAAGGATAGCGGCGCAATCTTCGTCGACCGCTTCATGGGCACCTCCATGCGTTACCCGATCAACTACGGCTACGTGCCGCACACCATCGCCGGCGATGGCGACCCGGTGGACGTGCTGGTCGTCACCCCCTTCCCGCTGGCGCCGGGCGTGGTCATCCGCTGCCGCCCGGTGGGCGTGCTGAAGATGGAAGATGACGGCGGCGTGGATGCCAAGGTTGTGGCCGTGCCCATCTCCAAGCTGACCCCGCTGTACGACAAGGTCCAGACCACCGACGATCTGCCCGAGCTGCTGATGAAGCAGACCGTGCACTTCTTCGAGCACTACAAGGATCTCGAGCCGGGCAAGTGGGTCAAGATCCTGGGCTGGGGCACCGTCGAGGAAGCCAAGCAGGAAATCGTGAACGGCCTGGCTGCTGCTGCCAAGTAAGCGTCCGCTTCCGCTGCTGAAAGGGCCCGCCGCGTGCGGGCCTTTTTCTTGCCCTTCAGGCGGCCTGGCCGGCAGCGTGGCCCGAGGCCCAGGCCCACTGGAAGTTGTACCCGCCCAGGTGGCCTGTAACGTCCACGACTTCACCCACGAAGAACAGGCCCGGTACGTCCCGTGCCTCCATGGTCTTGGAGGAAAGGGTGCGCGTATCCACGCCGCCCAGGGTGACTTCGGCCTTGGCGTAGCCGAGGGTGCCGTTGGGTGTGATCGCCCAGCCCGACAGGGCTGTCGCAATGGCGTCCAGCTCCCGGGCGTTGAACTGGTGGGTGGGCTTGTTCCAGCCCCGTTGTTCGCACCAGGCCTGGGCGAAGCGCTTGGGCAGGCGTTCGGTGAGCAGGTTGGCCAGCAGGCTCTTGCTGCGGGCGCGCTCCCCCAGCCAGTCGCGGACGTTCTCTGCCGGAAAGAGATTGACCGTGACCTGGGTGCCGCCGTCCGCCTCGCCGTAGTCCCGGGCCTGCCAGTAGGACGAGGCCTGCAGGATCACCGGCCCCGACAGCCCCCGGTGGGTGAACAGCAGGTTCTCCCGGAAGCGCCCGGCGCCGCATTCGGCTACCGCGTCGAAGGCCATGCCGGAGAGCTCCTTGTAGATGGCGAGCTCTTCGGGTGGCAGGGTCAGGGGCACCAGGGCCGGCTTGGGGGCAATGATGGCGAGCCCGAATTGCTCCGCAATCTTGTAGCCCAGGGGGGTGGCGCCGATCTTGGGAATGGACAGCCCGCCGGTGGCGACGACCAGGCTGGCGCAGGCCAGGCGCCCGTGACTGGTGTCCAGGATGAAGCGCGTCTCCGGCGAGTCGCCGGCCGCCAGCGATTGGAGCGTGCACGGCATGGCCCAGTTCACGGCGCCGTCCTCGCATTCGGCGCGCAGCATGTCGATGATGTCCTGGGCCGAGTCGTCGCAGAAAAGCTGACCATGCTCACGCTCGTGCCAGGGGATGCCGTGGCGGTCCACCAGTCCGATGAAGTGCGCCGGCGTGTAGCGGGCCAGGGCCGATCGGCAGAACTGCGGGTTGCGCGACAGATAGTTGCCGATGCCCACATCAAGGTTGGTGAAGTTGCACCGTCCGCCGCCGGATATGCGGATCTTCTCGGCGAGCTTGGTGGCGTGGTCGAGGATCAGCACGCGACGCCCGCGTTTGCCGGCTTCGGCGGCACACACCATGCCGGCGGCACCGGCGCCGATCACGATCACGTCGTAGCGGGAAATCCTGGCGGGGTGGTTCATTGCGACGGGGCGAGGAGAGCGGTAACGGGCCCGGAGGATAGACTGCGGCTTGCGTTACGGCAAACACCGCGCAGAACGTCATTTGCAGCACCGCCTTCCCCTGCTAGGCTTCCGGGATACAGGAATGCTCGCCCGCGCCGTCGGCGCGGAGAAAAAGGGACACGACGAGATGGGACAGAAGGTGCGCGTAGCCGGTCGGCCGGCCAGGTGGGCACTGTGGGGCGCAGGTGTTTTTGCGCTGGTGGGCGTGGTGGGCTTTCTGCTTGCCCCACCACTGGTCAGGTCGGTGGCGCAAAGCACCCTGTCCGATCTGCTGCACCGGCCGGTGAGCATAGAGGGGGTATCCATCAATCCCTACGCCCTGTCGGCGGAAGTCCGTGGTTTTCGCATGCAGGAGCGGGACAGCGATGCGACGGCGGCCAGCTTCACCTCCCTGTATGTCAATGTTGAGCTGGAATCCCTGTTTCGGGGTGGGGTGGTTGTCGAGGAGCTGAAGCTTGTCGAGCCAGTGGTCAGCGTGGTTCGGCTTGAAGGCCGGCGCTTCAACTGGTCGGACGTGATCGACGAGATCCTCAACAAGCCGGACGATGGCTCCTCCAGCCACTTTGCCGTCAATAACATCCGTGTTGAAAAAGGGCGGATTGATTTCGACGACAAGCCCGAAGGCCGCAAACATGCCTTGACCGAGCTGGAGCTCGGCCTGCCCTTCGTCTCCAACATGCCGTCCCATGTGTCCACCTTTGTCGAGCCCCTGCTGGCGATGAAGGTGGATGAGGCCCCCTTTGAGGTTCGTGGCAAGGCCCTGCCGTTCTCGCCCAACCGCGAGTCTCTGGTCAATCTGCGCATTGACCGGTTCGACCTGACCCGCTACGTGGATTACCTCCCCGTGGAGAAGACCTTCCGCCTGCCCGGCGCACGCTTCTCCAGCGACCTTGAGCTGCGCTTTGCCCAGCCGCCCAATGCGGCCCCCGATCTGAGCGTGAAAGGCACGCTGGGCCTCGATGACGTGGAGATCCAGCATGCGGACGGCCGCCCGGCCATCAAGCTGGCTGCGGTGCGCGTGGGGATCGACAAGCTTGCGCCCCTGGGCAGCGAGCTGGCCCTTGGCACGGTGTCCATCGACAAACCCGACCTCAGCGTGAGCCGCGGCCGGGATGGTCAGTTGAGCCTGCTGGCGCTGATACCCAAGCGGGCCCCCTTGCCTTCGGACAAGCAGGCGGCGCCCGCCGCCCCATCTTCCAATACGAAGCCCTTTGCCCTGTCCCTGGCCGAGTTCAAGCTGACGGGCGGTCGGGTCCACATCACCGACGAGCTGCCCGCCAGCCCTTACCAGAAGACCCTGCAGGATCTGCATGTGTCCCTGCGTCAGTTGCGCCTGCCGGGCAGCGAGCCGGCTGCGCTGGATTTCGGCTTCGGAACCGGGTCGGGTGAGACCTTCGAGCACAAGGGCAGCTTGGCGATCGCGCCCCTCAAGGCCAGTGGCACACTGGTGGCGGCCGGTGTCGATGTGCCGGCGCTGAAGCCCTATCTCGAAGCCGCGCTCAAGCAGGCCGAGATGCTGTCGGGCAAGGTCGATGCGCGTGTGGCCTACGACGTGTCCCTGATTGAGGGCGAGCCCAAGGTCGGGCTGAAGGCCGAATCCATCAAGCTCAGTGATCTGAGTGTCCGCCTGAAGGGCGAAAAGCAGCCGCTGGCGCGCCTTGGCTTGCTCGAGCTGCGGGATGCGGAGGTGGATGCCGCCAGCCGCAAGGTGACGCTTGGCACGGTCGCCGGCAATGCCACGCGGATCGACCTGGTGCGGGGCCGGGACGGGCTGTTCAATGCCCAGCGCCTGATGGGCGAGACAGCGGCCGGGAGTCGGGCTCCGCCGGCAAAGGCAGCGCCGCCGGTAGCTGCTGGCGGCGGTGCTCCGCCGAAGGATTGGCAGGTGGAGATCAAACGTATCGCCCTTGATGATTGGGGGGTGAGGCTCGAGGATCAGACCCTGGCGCCTGCCGTGGTGCTCAACGTGGAGCCCCTCAGCCTGAAGGTGGAAGGTTTGTCCACGGTGAAGGGGAGCAAGGCAAAGCTGAATCTCCAGACCGCGGTGAACAAGCGCGGCCGCGTCGGCGTTGTCGGCACGCTGGGGTTGGCGCCGCTGGCAGGCAGTCTGGACCTGGACCTGAAAGCCGTGGATCTGGCCATGCTCCAGCCCTACGTCACCGAGAAGGTCAAGATCGCGATCACCCGCGGCAATGTCACCTCCCGTGGCCGGCTGGCTTTTGAGCTGCCGGCCACCGGTGGGGTGAAGGGCGGTTTCAAGGGTTCGCTCACGGTGGGCAACTTCGCCTCGGTGGACAAACTCAACGCGGCGGACTTCCTCAAGTGGAAGTCGCTGTACTTCGGTGGCATGGATATCCGCCTGTCGCCGCTGGCCGTGAGCATCGACGAGATCGCCCTGAGTGACTTCTATACCCGGCTGATCCTGGATGCCCAGGGTGGGCTCAACATCCGTGAGCTCACCGCGCAGCAGGCCATCGAGAAAAAGGAAGCGGCCGCGGTGAAGGCGGCAGCTGAGGCCACCGCGCCCGCCCAGCCACTGCCACCCATCCTGATCAAGCGCATCACCCTGCAGGGGGGCAACATCGCCTACAGCGACCGCTTCATCCGCCCCAACTATGATGCCAACCTCACAGGCATGGGCGGGCAGCTCACGGGGCTCTCGTCGGACCCGGGCACCATCGCCGAACTCGACCTGCGGGGCAAGGTGGACAATGCCGCGCCCGTCGAGGTGGTTGGCAAGCTCAACCCTTTCCGCCAGGACAAGGCGCTCGACATCCACGCTTCGGTGAAGGACTTCGAGCTCTCGGGTGTGTCCACTTACGCTGCCAAGTATGTGGGCTACGGTATCGAGAAGGGCAAGCTCTCGGCGGATCTGAAGTACAAGGTCGAGGATCGCAAGCTCACCGCCACCAATGAAATCTTCCTGGATCAACTGACCTTCGGCGAGCAGGTGGACAGCCCCAGCGCCCTCAAGCTGCCGGTGCTCCTTGCGGTGTCCCTGCTCAAGAACAGCCGTGGCGAGATCGACCTCAAGCTGCCCGTGGGGGGCTCTCTGGACGACCCCGAGTTCAGCGTTGGTGGGCTTGTCTTCAAGGTCATCGTCAACCTGATCGGCAAGGCCATCACTTCACCCTTTGCCCTGCTAGGGGCAATGCTGGGTGGCGACAGTGAAGAATTGGCATGGGTCGATTTCGATCCTGGCTTTGCCCGGGTGCCCGAGTCGGCGGAGGCCAAGCTCAAGGCCATTTCCCGGGCCATGACGGACAAGCCGGGCCTCAAGCTCGACATTGCCGGGCGGGTGGACACCTTGAATGATCCTGAGGGGCTCAAACGCGCCCTGCTGCTTGGCAAGATCGAGGCCCTGAAGGTAAAGGACATGGCCCGGAAGGGTGAGTCGGTGGAGGAGGGGGGGCGGGTGTCCGTCTCTCCCACCGAGTACCCCGCGCTCCTGGGCCGGGTATATGGTGCCGAGAAGTTTGCCAAGCCCCGCAACATGATCGGATTGGCCAAGGAGCTGCCGGCTGCCGAGATGGAGAAGCTGATCCTCGCCAGCATCCAGGTGGGCGATGACGAGTTGCGGCTGCTCGCCCAGCAGCGCGCCCAGGCGGTCAAGACCTGGTTGCTGGAGCAGGGCAAGGTACCCGCTGAACGTGTCTTTCTCCTTGCGCCCCGTAGCGGGGACGATGGAAAGCACCCCAAGGCCCGCATCAGCCGGGTCGACTTCTCCTTGCGCTGAAGGACGGGACGACGCATGAGGCCCCAAAGACTGGATACGGCCGCTCGGCAGGCCGCCCTGGCTGATCTGGCGGGATGGCAGTTGCTTCCGGATCGCGATGCCATTCACAAGTGCTTTCGTTTCGCTGACTTCAGCCGCGCCTTTGGTTGGATGACCCGGGTTGCGCTGATGGCCGAGAAGCTGGATCACCATCCTGAGTGGTCCAATGTCTATGGCCGCGTGGAGGTCACCCTGAGCACCCATGACGTGGGTGGGCTGACCGTGCTCGATCTGGAACTGGCCCGGTTCATGGACGCTGCCGCAGCGCTATGCGGCGGCGCGGCATGATTGTCTGCGCCGAGGGTGCTAACCTTCGCCCACCGGATCTGTTGGTTTCATCGATTTCGGCATTCATGGAGTCTGGGCCGACAAAAATAATCCGGACAACCCGAGGGAGAACATAGCCGATGCACCTGACCTTTCACTGGAGTGGAACCCTGCGTCGTTCGCGCCTGCGCACCGTGTCGTCGGGTGACGAACAGGCGGAAAGCCGGCGTACCTGGAAGCGCTTTCCTTACGGCGACCGGATCTACCGCTACGGTGGCACAGCCCTTCAGAGCAATTGGTCACGCCTCCATCGGGGCGATCGGGAGCCCTATCCGTCTGTAGACAGTCTTGATGCCCTGTTGCGTGCCAACCCCGCCCTGGCACCCAGCGTCCCTTCGGCGGAAGTCCTGGTCCCGATTCTTGAAGATGCCTGGCGGGCCTACCACGCGGGTGATTTTGCCGACGCGGTGGATCGTGGCCTGGCCGCGGGGCCCGTGGGTCTGGTCGTTTCCGCGCGGGCTGCCGCTGTCTATGCCTCGCACCTGGAGGAGAACGAAGCGCGGCGGATCGCCATCCTGAAGGGCGTGGTGGAATCGTGCTCTGCCTTGGTGCAACTGGCGCCAAACTGGGCCAACGCCTGGTATGTCCATGGACTGGCCCTGGGGCGCTTCAGCCAGAATATCTCGGTGGTTCGAGCCCTTTCCCAGGGGTTGGGTGGCAAGGTCAGGGACAGTCTGCAAAGGGCCATAGACCTGGAGCCCGGGCATGCGGATGCCCATGTGGGCTTGGGGTCTACCATGCCGAGGTGATCGACAAGGTCGGTGCGTTGATGGCCGCCTTCACCTACGGTGCACGCCGCACGGCCGTGACCGAGCACTTCGAGGCTGCCCGCGCCCTCCATCCCCAATCCCCGGTGGTCCTGGCGGAATACGCCCGATCCACGGTGCTGGCCTTCGGGAACCTGCACCAGGGGAGGGCCCATCAGATCTTCGGTGAGGCTGCGGCCTGCCAGCCGGCCGATGCGCTGGAGCGCCTAGATGTGGAGTGGGCCCTCGGCGAAATCGAGTAGCCCTCCCCATCACGCCTTGGCACGTACCAGACGTGCCTTTTCCCGGACCCAGTCGCGTTCCTTCTCGGTCTCGCGCTTGTCGAACTGCTTCTTGCCCTTTGCCAGGCCTACCGTCGCCTTGACGCGCCCCTTGTTGTAATGCAGATCCAGGGGCACCAGCGCGTAGCCGGCCCGCTCCACCTTGCCAATGAGCTTGGCGATCTCTTCTGCGTGCAGCAGCAGCTTGCGGGTGCGGGTCGGGTCGGGGTGGATGTGGGTCGAGGCCGACTCGAGCGGGGTGATGTGCATGCCGACGATGAAGATCTCGGCGCCGCGGATCACCACGTAGCTTTCCTTGATGTTGGCGCGCCCGGCGCGAATGGCCTTGACCTCCCATCCCTCCAGCACCAGGCCGGCTTCGTACTTGTCCTCGATGAAATAATCGTGGAAGGCCTTGCGGTTGTCGATGATGCTCATTGGCGTAGGTTTGAACGGGCGCGTAAAATCGCGCATTTTAACAGCTCGGTAGTCCGCTCGCGCCCCAATGGCAGCCGTCAAGAAAATAGTCCTGATCGAGTTCACGCCGGCCCAGATGTTCGATCTGGTGGATCGCTGCGAGGATTACCCCAAGTTTCTGCCCTGGTGTGGCGGCAGCGAGGTGCAGTCCCGCGACGAAAAGATCACCCGGGCCACCCTTCACATCAACTACCACGGGATCAAGTCCCACTTCAGTACCGAGAACGACAAGGACTATCCCCGGCATATGCACATCCGCCTGACCGACGGGCCTTTCACCCACCTGGACGGCAGTTGGGATTTCACCCCCCTCGGGGATGCGGCCTGCAAGGTGGAGTTCAACCTGCACTACGAGTTTTCCAGCCGTCTGATCGAGAAAGCGGTTGGCCCCGTGTTCAGCCACATCGCCAATACCTTCGTCGATTCCTTCGTCAAGCGCGCTGCGCAGATCTATACCAAGGGCTGAAATGAGCGATTCAATCAACGTGGATGTCTGTTACGCCCGGCGGGACGCCCAGGAGATCGTGCATCTTCGTCTGCCCGAAGGCAGCACCGTGCAACGTGCCGTCGAGGCATCGGGCCTCCTCCAGAAACACCCGGAGATTGATCTTGCCAAGGGCAACAAGCTCGGCATCTTCGCCAAGCTGGTCAAGGCCGATACGGTGCTCCGGGACAAGGATCGGGTCGAGATCTACCGCCCGCTGATTGCCGACCCCAAGGAGGTTCGGCGCAAGCGGGCCGAAGAGGGCAAGGTGATGAAGAAAGGCGGCGGGCCGGCGGAGGAGGCCTCGGGCTGAGGCCCCGGAAGTGATTGTCTACTTGCAGTTACGTTCCAGTGTGGCCCGGGTGTGTTCGGCCTCGGCGGCGCGCTCGTCATCATCCATCATGACGACTTCCCCCGCGTCGTTGTAGCGGCCCATGCGCTGGCCCCCGGTCACGCCAGCCAGGTAGCGGCGAAGGTCTGCGCACTCCTTCTGCTTGCGTTCGTCTTCCGCCTTGTCCTTGCGCGCCTTGTCTTCGGCTTCGGCGGCCTCGGCCCGGCGCTTGCGGAACGCCTGTTCCTTCTCTGCGTAGCTCTCGGTGTTGACGGCACGTCCGCTGTTCTGGGTGCTTGCGGGCGCAAGGGGGGCTTGCCGGATGGTCCGCGTCTTTGCCTCGGCTGGCGGCATGTCCGAATAATGGACCTGACCATTGGCGTCTTTCCAGCTGTAAATGCTCTGTGCGGCAGACAGGGTGGTCGTGCAGGCAAGCAGCACGGGGAGCAATTTGTGGACCATTGGGTCTCCGTCAGGACAAAGCTTTTGCCGGTCGGCGGCAAGCTACGTATAATACGGATTTGATTCAAGGGATTAAAGCCATGCGAGTGATCCAGAAGGCGCTGACGTTTGACGACGTCCTTCTCATCCCCGCCCATTCGAGCGTTCTCCCGCGCGACGTCAGCCTCCAGACGAAGCTCACGCGCAACATTACCCTGAATATTCCCCTGGTGTCCGCCGCAATGGATACCGTCACCGAAGCGCGCCTTGCCATTGCGCTCGCGCAGGAAGGCGGGATCGGGATCGTTCACAAGAACCTGACCCCGAGACAGCAGGCGGCCGAGGTGGCCAAGGTAAAACGCTTTGAATCGGGCATCCTCAAGGATCCGATCACCATTCCGCCGACCATGACGGTCCGCGAGGTGCTCACCCTGACCCGTACCCACAAATTTTCCGGCCTGCCGGTGGTGGAAAACGGCAAGGTCATCGGCATCGTCACCAATCGCGACACCCGTTTCGAGACCAATCTCGACCAGCCCGTTGCCGCCATCATGACCCCCCAGGCCCGCCTGGTCACGGTCAAGGAAGGAGGCAGCCTGGATGATGCCCGCGCACTGATGCACAAGCACCGCCTGGAACGCGTGCTGGTGCTCAACGACGAAGGCGGCCTGGCCGGCCTCATCACCGTCAAGGACATGATGAAGTCCACCGAGCATCCGCTCGCCGCCAAGGACACCCTGGGTCGCCTGCGTGTCGGCGCGGCCATCGGTGTCGGTGCCGGCACCGAAGAGCGTGCCGAGCTGCTGGCCGAGGCCGGTGTGGACGTGATCGTCGTGGATACCGCCCACGGTCACTCCCAGGGCGTGCTCGACCGGGTCAGCTGGGTCAAGAAGAACTTCCCGCAGGTGGAAGTCATCGGCGGCAACATCGCCACTGCAAGCGCCGCCCTCGCGCTGGTGGAGGCGGGTGCCGATGGCGTGAAGGTCGGAATCGGCCCTGGCTCCATCTGCACCACCCGCATCGTGGCCGGTGTCGGTGTGCCCCAGATCACGGCGGTGGACAACGTCGCGACGGCGCTTGCCGGTTCCGGCGTGCCGCTGATTGCCGATGGTGGCATCCGCTACTCCGGCGATATCTCCAAGGCCATCGCGGCGGGTGCCAACGTGGTCATGCTGGGTGGCCTGTTCGCCGGTACCGAAGAAGCGCCGGGCGAGACCGTGCTGTTCCAGGGCCGTTCCTACAAGTCCTATCGTGGCATGGGCTCCCTGGGCGCGATGCAGCAGGGCGCCGCCGACCGTTACTTCCAGGAGAACGACGGCAACGTGGACAAGCTGGTGCCTGAAGGCATCGAAGGCCGTGTGCCCTACAAGGGCGCCGTGACGGCGGTGATCCACCAGTTGATGGGCGGCCTGCGTGCCTCCATGGGCTATGTGGGTTGCGCCACCATCGACGAAATGCGCTCCCGCGCCGAATTCGTCGAGATCACGTCTGCCGGCATCCGCGAGTCCCACGTCCATGACGTGCAGATCACCAAGGAAGCGCCGAACTACCACGTGGATTGACGCTTTGATCCCGTGTTGCGGACAAGGGCAGCCTGTGGGCTGCCCTTGTCCGTTCACCACCTGGCGTGTCATGGCTGACAGGTATCATCGGGAGCCTCGCATCATCGCGCTGAACCTATCGCGCCGAGCACACTCCACACCTCCATGCTGACCCGAACCTATCAAGACTCCACCTCTGCCGCGGCCGCCCTTGCGCCGGTTGTCGAGGTGAGCGGCCTGTGCCGCACTGTAAGCGCTGACAACGGCGCGGCCCTGCGCATTCTCGATGATGTGTCCTTCCGCATCCTGGCGGGCGAGGCTGTGGCCATCGTCGGCGCCTCCGGCTCCGGCAAGTCCACGCTGCTCGGTCTGCTGGCCGGGCTGGACGAACCGAGCAGTGGCGCCGTGCATATCCGTGGCCAGGATCTGTTCGCCCTCGACGAGGACGGCCGGGCCGCCCTGCGGGGCGCCTGCGTGGGCTTCGTCTTCCAGTCCTTCCAGCTCCTGCCGGCCTTGACTGCCCTCGAGAACGTGATGCTTCCCCTGGAGCTGGCCGGTCGCGGCGATGCCCGCAAGGAAGCGGAGCTGTGGCTGGGCCGTGTCGGGCTCGGTGCCCGCCTGGGGCACTATCCGCGCCAGCTATCCGGGGGCGAGCAGCAACGCGTCGCCGTTGCCCGGGCCTTCGCGCCCCAGCCGGCGCTGGTGCTCGCCGACGAACCCACCGGCAACCTGGATGTGGCCACCGGCGACGCGGTCATCGAGCTGATGTTCTCCCTCAACGCCGAAGCTGGCACGACCCTGGTGCTGGTTACCCACGACAATGCCCTGGCCGCCCGCTGTGGTCGGACACTGCGTCTGGCTGCGGGTCGGCTGGTGGAGGGTTGAGGGGTTGGCAGGCGGCGGAGGCGGAGTGAATTCGACGGCGGACGGTGATCGAGGATATTTCCCGCTGACGAGCGCGTCGCGCCCGTCTCAGTTCAGCAGAAAGGCGCTTTCCTTCAGCCCGCAGCGCTTGAGGATGCCGCGCGCCGCGCTGATGCCGCTGCGCACCGCAGCTTCCAGGGTGGCGGGGTAGGGCGAGGCCACGTAGTCCCCGGCCAGCCACAGTCCGGCTTCCGGTGTGCTCGTGGCGGGGCGGACGACGCCCGGTGTGCAGGCGAAGGTGGCCCGCTTTTCGGTGATGGTCTTCGACCACTTGAGGGCAGGCAAGCGCCCGAGGGCCTCCTGGAGCTCGGTCACCAGGGCGATCTCCAGTGCCTCCTTGCTGATTTCCTGATGGGCGCCGCTGGCGCTGATGACCACCCCGACAAGTCCTTCCGGGCCGCCCAGCGCTGCCCGGTCGAAGGCCCACTGGCCGTAGCCACCGCTGAGACCGATCATGGGGTCGGGGAAATGTACGGGGCCGTCAAAGGCCAGCCAGCTAGTGACGATAGGTTCATGGCGGAGGGCGCCGATGCAGGCGGTCACCGGCGCCATGGCCGGCAGGGCCTCCACCAGCGCGGCCACGTGGTAGGGCGCCGTGGCGATCACCACGTGATCGTAGAGGCTGCGCCACGGGTCGCCGTCCAGGCGGTAGCCGTCGTCGTGGCGTTCGATGGCCTTGATGGGCTCGGCCGTGCGCACCTGATGGCCGCGCATGGCCAGCCAGCGCGAGGCCGGCACTGGAAATAGTTCGGACAGATCCACCCTCGGGATCAGCAGATCCGAGGCCGAGGCTGACGCGGCCAGGCTGTCCTGCAGCACGCGGGCAAACACCTGGGCCGAGGCTTCGCTGACCGGCGTGTTGAGGGCGGCGATGCACAGGGGCTCCCAGATCAGCCGGCTCAGGGTGTCGGTCTGGCCGGATTCGGCCAGCAGCGCCGCCACCGGGCGATCCGGTTCGACGCGATAGGCCTGGCGCTTGAGTTGCCCCATCAGGCGGGCCATGGCGCGCTTGTCGGCCCAGCTCAGGCCTTTGGCGCGCAGCAGGCCGAGGGCCAGGTGGAGGGGGGCGGGCAGCGGCGCGGCACGCAGCTCGCACAGGCCCGGATAGACCAGGGCCAGGCGCCGGGTTTCCAGAACGCCGGGCTTGACCCCCACCAGGCGCAGCATGCGCAGGGTCTCGGCGTAGGCGCCAAGCAGGATGTGCTGGCCGTTGTCGAGGCAGTAGTCGAGCGTGTCCACCACCCGGGCACGTCCGCCCAGGGTGCGTGAGGATTCGAAGAGGCTGACCCGCGCGCCGCCGCGGGCCAGGGTGACGGCCGCCGCGAAGCCGGCGTAACCGCCACCGACCACGGCAACCTGCGGGGCTGAACTCATCCCTTGAACCAGGTCATGCCCGCCAGCCAGATCTTGCGCAGGGGCGTGAGGGAGGTGCGCCGGTCAAGCACGAGGAAGCCGTCGGCCTCGATCTCGTCGAGCAGGCTGCGGTAGATGGCGGCCATGATCAGCCCCGGGCGCTGGGCCTTGCGGTCTTCGGCGGGTAGCTGGGCGAAGGCCTGGTCGTAGAGCTGGCGGGCCCGCTCGGCCTGGAAGCTCATGAGCTTGCGGAAGTCTTCCGAGTACTGACCGTCGAGGATCTGCCGCGCCGGCACGTTGAAGCGCTGCAGTTCGTCGATGGGAAGGTAGATGCGGCCACGCCGGGCGTCCTCGCCCACGTCGCGGATGATGTTGGTGAGCTGGAAGGCCAGGCCCAGGTCGTGGGCGTACTTGAGGGTCTGGCGGTTGGTGTAGCCGAAGATCTCGGCCGACAGCAGGCCGACCACGCTGGCCACCCGGTAGCAGTAGAGGTGCAGGGCCTTCCAGTCCAGGTAGCGGGTCTGGAGCAGATCCATCTGCATGCCGTCGATGATCTCCAGAAGTTGCTCGCGGGGCAGGTTGAAGCGCTGGCTGACGTCCTTCAGGGCCAGACCCACCGGGTGCTGGGGTTCGCCGTCGAATACCAGGGCCACCTGATGGCGCCACCAGTCGAGCTTGGTCTGGGCGACCTGCATGTCGTGGCATTCGTCCACCACGTCATCCACCTCGCGGCAGAAGGCGTACAGGGCTGTGATGGCCTGGCGCCGCTCGGGGGGCAGGAACATGAAGCTGTAGTAGAAGCTGGAGCCGCTGCTGGCGGCTTTCTCCTGGCAGTAGGCGTGGGGGTCGCTCATGGGGATCACCGGGTGGCGGCGCGCCAGGCGAGGCGCAGCCAGTCTGTCTTGCCGAGGGTCGGCCGGCATTTGAAGATGTCGTAGCCGTTGGCCTCAATCTTTTCAAGCACGGCCAGCCCGCCCTGCACGATGAGGCGCAGCTCCCAGCCGATGCGGCCGGGCAGGCGGTGGGCCAGGGGGGCGCCGTGCAACATCATGGTGCGCGCCCGCTGGATCTCGAAATCCATCAGGGCGGAGAAGGCGTGGGTCACTTCACCGGCGGCAATGCAAGCCTCGCTCACGCCAAAGCGGGCCATGTCGGCCTGGGGCAGGTAGATGCGTTGCTTCTGCCAATCCACGGCCACGTCCTGCCAGAAGTTGATCAGCTGCAGGCTGGTGCAGATCTGGTCGGACATGGCCAGGTTGTCGGGGGTGTCGGCCTTGTACAGGCATAGCAGCAGACGGCCCACCGGGTTGGCGGAGCGGCGGCAGTAGTCGCTGAGCTCGGCAAAATCGGCGTAGCGGGTCTTGCCCACGTCCTGGCTGAAGGCGTCGAGCAGGTCGCGGAACAGGCCGGCCGGCAGCTTGAAGGCCCGCATGTTGCGCCCCAGGCGCTCAAAGATGGGAATCAGGCTGGGGTCATCGAAGGGACGGCCCTGTTCGATGGCCAGCAGCGCCCGGCGGTAGTCATTGAGGCGGGCCAGGCGCATCACCGGCAGGGCGTCGCCCTCGTCGGCAATGTCGTCGGCGCTGCGCGCAAAGGCATAGATGGCCTCCACCGGCTCGCGCAGGTGTGCGGGCAGCAGAAAGGAGGCAACCGGGAAGTTTTCGTAGTGGTCGACGGGCATGGGCGCGCGGAGTATACCCTGCGCAGGTAACGGAACCGACCGTTCCCGCCGCCCTCTGATACGCCATGCTCGAAATCGAAAAGCTGTCCCGCCATTTCAATGGCCGCACCGTGCTCCGGGACGTGTCCCTGCAGCTTAAGCCCGGCGAATACGTGGCCATCGTTGGGGAGTCGGGGGTGGGCAAGTCCACCCTGCTCAATCTCGTCGCCGGCCTCGATCGGCCCGATGGTGGCCGACTGTGCCTGGACGGGGAGGACTACGGCCGCCTCGACGAGGACGCCCTGACCCGCCTGCGCCGGGACAAGCTGGGCTTCGTGTTTCAGGCTTTTCACGTACTACCCCACCTGACCGTCGGCCAGAACGTGGCCCTGCCCCTGTGGTTGCAGGGCCTGGATGCGGCCGCCGCCGCAGCGCCGGCCCGGCAGCTACTGGACGCGGTGGGCCTGGCCGAGCGGGCCGATTCCTGGCCGCGGGAGCTCTCCGGTGGCGAGATGCAGCGCGTCGCCATCGCCCGCGCCCTGGTGCATCGCCCGCGCCTGGTGCTGGCCGACGAGCCCACCGGCAACCTGGACCCAGCCAACGGCAACAAGGTGCTGCACCTGCTGGCCACGCGCATCCGCGAGGCCGGCGCCATCGGCATCCTGGTCACCCATTCCCTTGAGGCGGCGGCCACCGCCGACCGGGTGCTGCGCCTGACGCCGGAAGGCCTGTGCGGATGAGGCTGGCACCGGTCTTTCTCGGCTCGCTGGCCCGGCGCCGCATGGCCACCCTGTTTTCCCTTGTTGCCATCGTTTTGGGCGTGGCCTTGGGCATGGCCGTGCAGGCGGTGCACGAGGCCGCCCTGAGCGAGTTCGGCCGCGGCCTGCGCACCCTGGCCGGGCAGGCCGACTTGCAGGTACTCGGCCCGCGCGGGGGCTTCGACGAAGCGCTCTACCCCCTGCTGGCCGCCGCGCCGGAGGTGGCCGACGCCAGCCCGGTGTTGGAGATCGACGCCCGCCTCGCCGGGCGGGAAGACAGCCTGAGCATCCAGGGTGTGGACCTGTTCTCCCTGGCCCGGGTCACGCCCCGGCTGCTGCCCCGGGCGGCGGACGAGGGCGAGCGCGAGGGCGAGCGCTTTGCCGCCCTGGCCGACGATGCCCTGTTCCTCACCGAGGGCGCGCGTCAGGCCCTGGGCGTCAAGGCGGGGGAGGTGTTGCACTTCCAGGCCGGCTCGGGCCGGCTGGCCCTGCGGGTGGCCGGCGATCTGCCCGGGCTGGATGACGGGCGTCGCCTGGCGGTGATGGACATCGCCGGCGCCCAGTGGCACTTCGGGCGCCTGGGGCGACTCACCCGCATCGACCTGCGCCTGCGCGATGGCATTGCGCCCGAGGCGGCACGCGCCGTCCTTCAGGCCCGGCTACCAGCCGGGGTCGTAGTGACGCTGCCCGAGGCAGCCGAGGACGAGGCCGCCAATCTGTCCCGGGCCTATCGGGTCAATCTGACCCTGCTGGCGGCCATCGCCCTGCTCACCGGAGGCTTTCTGGTGTTCTCGGCCCAGGCCCTGTCGGTGGTGCGGCGGCGCACTGAATTTGCCTTTCTGCGCGCCGTGGGCCTGGCCCGGCGCACCCTGTTCGGCTGGCTGCTGGCCGAGGGGGCGGCGGTGGGGCTGGCCGGGGGCGTGCTCGGCGTAGCGTTGGGGCACGCTTTAGCCTGGGGGGCGCTGGCCGTGCTGGGCGGTGATCTGGGGGCCGGCTACTTTTCGGGCCTCAGCCCGCGGCTGCAATTTCAGCCCGGGGTGAGCGCGCTGTATGTGCTGCTGGGCATGCTCGCCGGCCTGGCGGGCGCCTGGCTGCCGGCGCGGGAGGCCGCCACCGTCTCGCCGGCCCGGGCCTTGAAGGCCGGGGACGAGGCCAGCGTGGGCGGCGGGCGCGGCCATCCGCGCCTCGGGCTGGCGGTGCTGGCGGCGAGCCTGCCCGCCTGCCTGATTCCGCCGCTGGAGGGTCTGCCCCTCGGGGGCTACCTGGCGGTGGCCTGCCTGCTGGCGGGCGGCGTGCTGTTGTTGCCGGCGCTGGCCGCCGGTCTGGCACGTCTGCTGCCCAGGGGCGGGCCGGTCTCGGCGCGCCTGGCCGCCGCCCGCCTGTCGGCGGCGCCGGGGCATGCGGTGGTGGCGGCTGCCGGTGTGCTGACCAGCGTGGCCCTGGCGGTAGCCATGGCCATCATGGTGGCCTCCTTCCGGGATTCGGTGGACCAGTGGCTGGGCCAGATCCTCCCCGCCGACCTCTACGTGCGTGCCGGCCGGGCCAGCGGCAGCGGGCATCTGGATGAAACCCTGCAGGCCCGTATCGCCGCGCTGCCCGGTGTGGGCCGGGTGGATTTCATCCGCCACGACACGCTGCGCCTCATCGCAGGCCAGCCGCCCGTGGCCCTGATCGCCCGCCCGGTGGCGGCTGACGGCAGCGACCTGCCTCTGGTGGCGCGGGCCGGTGCAGCGGGCACGCTGCCGCGCATCTGGATCTCCGAGGCGCTGCAGGACCTCCGGGGCTGGCAGCCGGGCCAGCAGGTGGACCTGCCCCTGGCCGGTCGCCGCGTGTCGGTGGCGGTGGCCGGCGTGTGGCGTGACTACGCGCGCCAGACCGGCGCCGTGATGATGGATCTGGCCGACTACCGGCGACTCACCGGGGACAGACTGGCGAACGATGGGGCGGTGCATCTGGGCCCCGGCGCCCGGGCGGACGATGTTGCCGATGCCCTGGCCAGCCTGGCCGGCCCCGGCGCGCTGGAGATCGCTCGGCCCGGCGAGATCCGGGCCATCAGCCTGCGCATCTTCGACCGCAGCTTCGCCGTCACCTATCTGCTTGAGGCGGTGGCCGTGGTCATCGGCCTGGCCGGCGTGGCGGCCAGCTTCGCCGCCCTGGCCGCGGCGCGACGGCGGGAGTTCGGCATGCTCCGCCACCTGGGCCTGACCCGTCGCCAGATCGGCGCCATGCTGGCGCGGGAGGGCCGTCGCGGCGGGCGTTGGCGTGCTCGGCGGCATGCTGGTTGGTGGGGCCATCGGCCTGGTGCTGATCGAGGTGGTCAATCGCCAGAGCTTCCACTGGAGCATGGACCTGCACGTGCCCTGGCTGTCCCTGCTGCTCTTCGGCACCGGGCTGGTGGCCCTGGCCGCCGTGGCCGCCGTGCTGGCCGGGCGGCAGGCCATGGGGCAGAGCGCCGTGCTGGCCGTGCGGGAGGACTGGTGATGCAGCGTCGCCGCTTTCTGTTTGCCCTGGCAGGTCTGGCTGCCGTACCCGCCAGTGCCACGGAGTTCGCCCGGGTGCTGCCGGGGCGCCGCCTGGCCTTTCCGGCCGATCATGGCGCCCATCCGGATTTCCGCACCGAATGGTGGTACGCCACCGGCTGGCTCAAGCTCCCGGACGGCAGCCCAGTGGGCTTCCAGGTCACCTTCTTCCGGGTACGCACCGGCCTGGGCGAAGGCAACCCGAGTACCTTCGCCCCGCGCCAGTTGATCCTCGCCCATGCTGCCATCGCCGACCCGCGCCTCGGCCGGCTGCGCCACGACGAACGATCGGCCCGTGTCGGCCCCGGCCACGCCGGCTTCGACACCGGCACCACCCGCGTGTGGCTGGGTGACTGGCGCTTCGAGCTTGGCCCCAAGGGTTACCACGCCCGCGTCCAGGGCGCGGATTTTGCCTACCAGCTCGACCTGCAACCCGACGGCCTGCCGCTGCTGCAAGGGCAGGCCGGCTTCAGTCGCAAGGCCGCCGACCCCCGCCACGCCAGCTACTACTACAGCCGCCCCCAGCTACGGGTCAGCGGCCAGCTCACCCTGGACGGCACAGCCCGGCCGGTTACCGGCCAGGCCTGGCTGGACCACGAATGGTCCAGCGAACTGCTGCCCGAGGGTGCCCAGGGTTGGGACTGGATCGGCCTCAACCTGGACGACGGTAGCGGGCTGATGGCCTTCCGCCTGCGCGACGCCGCCGGCAAGGCCCTGTGGTCCGCCGCCACCATCCGCCCCGCCGGCCAGATCGGGCAGGTGCTGCCACCCGAGGCGGTGCACTTCACCCCCCTGCGCCAATGGCACTCCCCCCGTTCGGGCATCGACTGGCCGGTGGTCTGGCGGGTGCAGGCGGGCGGGCGTCAGCTAGAGCTGCAGCCGCTGATCAATGATCAGGAACTGGACAGTCGGCGCTCCACCGGCGCGATCTACTGGGAGGGGGCTGTGCGGGCGCTGGAAGGCGGTCGCGAGGTGGGGCGTGGGTATCTGGAGATGACGGGGTATGGGAAGAAGATTCGGGTAGGGTAGGGCAGTGGTGCGGTTGATTCCGAGGACGCGTTGCCTGGACGAGAATATAAGGAGGTGGGGCCGATCGAAGTGAGCGTCAGGAAGCTCACAGTGTTCCATGCGGATCCGACGAAGGAACAGGCGAATGCGGCCCTGTCCGAGAAAGCACGCGCAATCGGCGCGGACGCGGTTGTCAATACCCGATACAAGAGCGGCGTTGGATTCACGACCTGGGGGTACCTTGACGCGAATGGCACGGGCGTAAAGCTCGCGGATTGATCGTCGGGTCGGGCGTGCTGCAGGGGCTCCGTCGCTACCGTTCTTGATCACCGGCCAGACGGCCGGTTTTTCGTTTCTGATTGCATGATTTGCTCTGGCGCTTGATCCAGCTCAAACCGTCTGGCATTCATCTTGGCGCTGCCGCTTGAAAGCCCCGTTTCACCCCCCATCTAGGCCTCAGACCAGAATCCGGAGGCCTTATGCGCTACGACAAGTTCACCACCAAGTTCCAGCAAGCCCTCAGCGAAGCCCAGAGCCTCGCGGTGGGCAATGATCAACAGTTCATCGAACCCCAGCACCTGCTGCTGGCCTTGCTTGCCCAGGATGACGGCAGCACCGCGTCCCTGCTGCAGCGGGCCGGGGCCAATGTGGGCGGCCTCAAGGCTGCGCTGCTCAAGGCCCTTGAGCGTCTGCCCAAAGTGCAGGGCCATGGCGGCGATGTGTCCGTCGGGCGGGATCTGGGCAATCTGCTCAACCTGACCGACAAGGCGGCCCAGCAGCGCGGCGACGAGTTCATCGCCAGCGAGATGTTCCTGCTGGCCCTGGCCGACGACAAGGGCGAGACCGGCCGACTGCTGAAGGAAAACGGCCTGACCAAGAAGGCGCTGGAGCAGGCCATCGACGCCGTGCGCGGTGGCCAGAACGTGGGTAGCGCCGACGCCGAGAGCCAGCGCGAAGCCCTCAAGAAGTTCTGTGTGGATCTCACCGAGCGGGCCCGCCAGGGCAAGCTCGACCCGGTGATCGGCCGCGACGACGAGATTCGCCGCGCCATCCAGATCCTGCAGCGCCGTACCAAGAACAACCCGGTGCTGATCGGCGAGCCCGGCGTGGGCAAGACCGCCATCGTCGAAGGCCTGGCCCAGCGCATCGTCAATGACGAAGTGCCCGAGACCCTGAAGGGCAAGCGGGTGCTGGTGCTCGACATGGCCGGGCTGCTGGCCGGGGCCAAGTACCGGGGCGAGTTCGAGGAGCGCCTGAAGGCGGTGCTCAACGACATTGCCAAGGATGAAGGCCGCATCATCCTGTTCATCGACGAGATCCACACCATGGTGGGCGCCGGTAAGGCCGAGGGCGCCATCGATGCCGGCAACATGCTCAAGCCGGCCCTGGCCCGCGGCGAGCTGCACTGCATCGGCGCCACCACCCTGGACGAGTACCGCAAATACATCGAGAAGGACGCCGCCCTGGAGCGTCGCTTCCAGAAGGTGCTGGTGGATGAGCCGACGGTGGAGTCCACCATCGCCATCCTGCGCGGCCTGAAGGAGCGCTACGAGCTGCACCACGGCGTCGAGATCACCGACCCGGCCATCGTGGCTGCGGCCGAGCTTTCAAACCGCTACATCACCGACCGCTTCCTGCCCGACAAGGCCATCGACCTGATCGACGAGGCGGCGGCGCGCATCAAGATGGAGATCGACTCCAAGCCGGAGGTGATGGACAAGCTCGAACGCCGCCGCATCCAGCTCGAGATCGAACAGCTGGCGGTGCAGAAGGAGAAGGATGAAGCCTCCCTCAAGCGCCTAGGCCTGATCGAGGAGGAAATCACCCGCATCAAGAAGGAATACTCCGACCTGGAGGAAATCTGGAAGTCTGAAAAGGCCGCGGTGCAGGGCTCCGCCCACATCAAGGAGGAGATCGACCGCATCCGCGCCGACATTGCCCGCCTGCAGCGGGAAGGCAAGCTCGAGAAGGTGGCCGAGCTGCAGTACGGCCAGCTGCCCCAGCTCGAAGCCCAGCTCAAGAAGGCGGAAGCCAGCGGCGAGGGCAAGCCGGCCAACAAGCTGCTGCGCACCGAAGTGGGTGCCGAGGAGATCGCCGAGGTGGTGTCCCGCGCCACCGGCATTCCCGTGTCGAAGATGATGCAGGGCGAGCGCGACAAGCTGCTCAAGATGGAGGCCTACCTGCACAACCGGGTGATCGGCCAGGATGAGGCCGTGCGCCTGGTGTCGGACGCCATCCGCCGCTCCCGCGCTGGCCTGTCGGACGAGAACCGGCCCTATGGCTCCTTCCTTTTCCTCGGCCCCACGGGCGTGGGCAAGACCGAGCTGTGCAAGACCCTGGCCGAGTTCATGTTCGATGCCGAGGATCACCTGATCCGCATCGACATGAGCGAGTTCATGGAGAAGCACTCGGTGGCCCGCCTGATCGGTGCGCCCCCGGGCTACGTGGGCTACGAGGAGGGTGGTTACCTCACCGAACAGGTGCGGCGCAAGCCCTACTCGGTGATCCTCTTCGACGAGGTGGAGAAGGCTCACCCGGACGTCTTCAACGTGCTGCTGCAGGTGCTCGACGACGGCCGCATGACCGACGGGCAGGGCCGCACGGTGGACTTCAAGAACACCGTGATCGTGATGACCAGCAACCTGGGCAGCCAGATGATCCAGCAGATGTCCGGCGATGATTACCAGATCATCAAGCTGGCGGTGATGGGCGAGGTAAAGACCTACTTTCGGCCCGAGTTCATCAACCGCATCGACGAGGTGGTGGTCTTCCACGCCCTCGACGAGAAGAACATCGCTTCCATTGCCCGCATCCAGCTCGGCTACCTGGAGAAGCGCCTGGCCAAGCTCGACATGCATCTGGAGGCCAGCGATGCCGCCCTGACCGAACTGGCCCGCGCCGGCTTCGACCCGGTCTTCGGTGCCCGCCCCCTCAAGCGCGCCATCCAGGAGCACATCGAGAACCCCCTCGCCAAGCGCATCCTGGAAGGGCAGTTTGCCGCCAAGGATACGATTCGGGTCGAGTGCGAGAACGGGAAGATCGTGTTCTCGAAGGCCTGATGACAGGGGCCGGTGCCCGATCCGTGGTGGCACCGGCCTCCGTGCGGGGCGTGCTGTTTTCAGGAATAGGTTTTTAACCTTCCCTTCTCGCATCCTTCGAAGTACACCCGATTAAGTCGGTATACTTGCAAGGTTTGATTTCAACCTTGACCTAGAAAGGAATTTTCCGATGCAAGAAGACGACGACAACCAGAACCTCGTACTGGGCATTCTGTTCGGCATCATCGCCCTGGTAATCGGCCTGGTGATCGGCCTGACTGTTTACGTCACCGGCCAGACCAATGCGGCCAAGACTGCTCCCGTTGCCGCGGTTGCCGACGCACCGGAAATCGCCGAAGTCGGTGAGGCTCTGGCAAAGCTCTACTTCGATTCCGGCAAGGCCGACCTGCCCGCCAACGTGGCTGAAGAAGTGGCCAAGGTCATCGCCAAGCTGCAGGAAGATTCCAGCAAGATCGTGCTGATCTCCGGCTACCACGACGAAACCGGTGGCGCCGCCGTCAATGCCGAAGTGGCCAAGGCCCGTGCTGTGGCCCTCAAGGACGCCCTGATTGCTGCCGGCGTGCCGGCCGACAAGGTGGCCATGCGCAAGCCCGCCGTGACCCTGGGTGGCACCGATGCCGCCGAGGCCCGTCGCGTGGAAGTGCGCGTGCAGTAAGCGGAACACCGCGCACTGCCGAAAAGGCCGGGGTTTCCCGGCCTTTTCTTTGTGCGCCCAGCATGGGCGCACTCCTGCGGGTGTAAGTCCCGCCGTAAGTTGATCACAGCGAACGAAGTGAAGCGCAACTGCGTGAGGGCGACCGAGCGTGGGAAGGAAGCGTGGAGCATAAGCTGCGAGCCGATGAACAAGAACCGGATAGAAGGCGCTGCCGAGCAGGGCGAGCGGGCAATGAACCGCGAAGCTCTCGTGATCAAGGCGAAGTGGCGTAAATCCGGCGGTTGTGCAGCGAAGGAGTGCGTTCTTACCTGGGGAGATCTCGCCTTGTGCCTGAAAGGGCGACGGTGCTGAGCCGGAGCGAGAAGTCAGCAGAGGCCGCAGTAGCTGCTGGTTTGGGGCGAAGGGCCGAACGAATAGGAGGGCCGAAGGCCGTGTTGCTCGGACGTGCAATGCATCAGAAGCCTGGGAAACTGGGGCGCAACGGGGGAGGGCGAGGTGAAGCCGAGTCTGAAGCGGTGTGTGATGAAGCACGGACGGCGCGGCATGAAACTGGAAGCCCGGGGCGAGATGACCTGCTTGCGCGGGCGCTCGCGAAAGCGAACATGGAGGCGGCGTGGAAACGCGTCAAATCCAATGGCGGCAGTGCTGGGGTGGATGGGCTGTCGATTGCCGAGACGGCGGACTACCTGAAAGCGCATTGGCCCCGGATTCGGGAATCCTTGTTCGATGGCAGCTACCGGCCTGCGCCGGTGCGCCGCGTCCAGATCCCGAAGCCCGGTGGCGGGGTGCGCGAGTTGGGGATTCCGACGGTGACGGATCGGCTGATCCAGCAAGCCCTGCTGCAAGTCTTGCAGCCCATGATTGATCGGACGTTCTCCGAACACAGCTACGGCTTCCGGGCCGCCGCGCGCACGACGCGGTGCTCGAAGCACAGCGCTACGTGCAGGACGGCTACCGGGTGGTGGTCGATGTGGATTTGGAGAAGTTCTTCGACCGGGTCAATCTGACATTCTGATGGAACGCTTATCGAGACGAATCGAGGATAAGGCCGTGTTGCGGCTGATCCGTCGCTACCTTGTGGCCGGCATCATGGATGGCGGAGTGGTCATGGAGCGCTACGAAGGCACGCCGCAAGGCGGGCCGCTGTCGCCGCTCTTGGCCAACGTGCTGTTGGACGAGGTGGATCGGGAACTGGAGGTGCGTGGCCATCGGTTCGTGCGCTATGCCGACGACTGCAACGTGTACGTGCGCAGTCACAACGCGGGCGAACGGGTGCTGAAAGGGCTGCGCAAGCGCTACGACCGGCTCCATCTGAAGGTCAACGAGGCCAAGACGGCGGTCGCGCCGGCGACCGGTCGCAAGTTTCTGGGCTACGAGCTGTGGCACAGTACGGGGATCGGATCAAGTGTGCGGTCGCTCGAAAGGCGCTCGAAGCCTTCAAGCAACGCATTCGGGAAATGACGCGTCGCTCGGGTGGGCGCAGCCTGCCGGAGGTCGCCGAACGACTACGGACTTACATGCCGGGCTGGAAGGCGTACTTCAACTTGCGCAGACACCCAGGGTGTTCCGCGAACTCGACGAGTGGCTTCGTCACCGGCTGCGTGCGTTGCAGCTCAAGCACTGGCGTCGGGGCACGACGATATATCGGGAACTGAAGGCAATGGGCGCCTCGAAAACGGACGCCCGGCAGGTGGCCGCGAACAGTCGGAGGTGGTGGCGTAACAGCCGCTTCCTGCTGAACCGCGCCATGCCTGTTGCCTACTTTGATCGGCTCGGCGTGCCTCGGCTTTCATGACCTCAACTGCTCGAACCGCCCGGTGCGGACCCGCATGCCGGGTGGTGTGGGAGGGGAACGGTCAGGTTAGCTGACCGCCCCTATCCCGATTTGGGGCGGCCCCGCGGCAGGGGCTGCTACCATCGCCCCCCATGAGTCTTTACCAGACCCTTGCCGACGACACCGCCCGGCTGATTGCCGAGGGCGTGCTGCGCCCCGGTGACCGCCTGCCTTCGGTGCGCCAGAGCTGCCGCATCCATGGCATTGCGCCGGTGACGGTCACCCAGGCCTATCACCTGCTGGAGAGCCGGGGCCTGATCGAGGCGAGGCCCAAGTCGGGCTATTTCGTCCGCGCCCGGCTGGGGCAGCGCTTGCCCGAGCCGGAAATGAGCCGCCCGGTGGGCCATTCCACGGCTCTGGACGTCAGTGACTTCATCTTCGAGATCCTCGACAGCGTCAAGGATCCGGCCGTGGTGCCGCTGGGCTCAAGCTTTCCGAGCCCGCGGCTTTTCCCCCTGGACAAACTGGGGCGCTTTCTCGCTGCGGCGGCACGGCATCTGGACCCCATGTCCACCATCACCGATCTGCCGCCGGGCAACGACGAGCTGCGCCGCCAGCTGTCCCTGCGCTACCTGGCCCAGGGCGCCCATGTGTCGCCCCAGGAGATCGTCATCACCTCGGGGGCGATGGAGGGCCTGAACCTGTGCCTGCAGGCCGTCACCCGCCCGGGCGACCTCATCGCCATCGAATCGCCGACCTTTTACGCTGGCCTGCAGGCCAGCGAGCGACTCGGCCTGAAGGTCATCGAGATCCCCAGTCACCCGCGCGAGGGCGTCAGCCTTGCGGCCCTGGAAGACGTCTTGCGCCACCATCCGGTCAAGGTCTGCCTGTTCATGCTCAACTTTGCCAACCCCACCGGCAGCCATGTACCGGACGCGCGCAGGCGGGCGCTGATCGAACTCCTCGACCGCCACGATGTACCGCTGATCGAAGACGACGTGTATGCCGAGCTGTACTTCGGGGCCGACGCCCCCCTGTGCAGCAAGGCGGTGGACCCCAATGGCCGGGTGATGCACGTGTCGTCCTTCTCCAAGTGTGTGGCTCCCGGCTACCGCATCGGCTGGGTGGCGGCTGGCCGTTACGCCGGTCTGATCCAGCGCCAGAAGCTGTCCACCAGCCTGGCCACCACGGTGCCGGTGCAGATTGCCCTGGCTGATTACCTGAAGCAGGGCGGCTATGAGAACCACCTGCGCCACCTGCGGCGCACCCTGGCGGCCCACGAGGCGGCGCTGGTCGAGGCGGTGGAGGCGCATTTCCCCGAAGGCACGCGCCTGGCCCGGCCGGCGGGTGGCTACTTCCTGTGGGTCGAGCTGCCCCGGCAGGTGGACGCCCTCGCCCTGCACCGGCAGGCCCTCGCCCAGGGCATCAGCCTGGCGCCGGGGCCGATCTTCTCGGCCAAGCGGGAGTTCGGCCACTGCATCCGGCTCAATTTCGGCCACCCCTTCGATGCACGGGCTCGGGATGCCGTGGCCAGTCTGGGGCGCTGGGTATGTGAGCAGGCGTCCACGGGCGGCTTTTCTGTGCCTATAGAAAACAGCACAGGCTGAATCTGTTTCCATTTTCGTCCGGGTGATCTACTCCTGCTCCAGGAGGAATACCCGAATGAACAAGCCTGTCAGCAAGGTCCGCGAAGCCAGACTCGAGTTGTACCGCAAGAAAGGGAAGATCCACGCCCGCGAGGTGAGTGGTCGTTTCAACACGCTCCGCTGGGGCATGGTGTGGTTCACCCAGATCATCTTCTACGGGGCCTGCTGGCTCCAGTGGGATGGGCGCCAAGCCTTGTTGTTCGACATTCCCCACGAAAAGTTCCACCTCTTTGGCCTGGTGCTGTGGCCCCAGGACGCCCTGCTGCTGGCCATCGCCCTGATCCTGGCGGCCACCGGCCTGTTCCTGGTCACGGCCCTGGCGGGGCGGCTGTTCTGCGGGTTCGCCTGCCCGCAGACGGTGTACACCTCCATTTTCATGTGGATCGAGACCCGTGTGGAGGGCGATCACCTGGCCCGCCTGCGCCTCGACCAGGCACCCCTGGGGCCGCGCAAGCTGGGCCTGAAGGCGGCCAAGCATGGCCTGTGGCTGCTCTTTGCCGGGTGGACGGGCATCACCTTCGTCGGCTACTTCACGCCCATCCGCGAGCTGCTGCCGGCCCTGGCGGGCTGGAACGTAGGGCCCTGGGAGGGCTTCTGGGTGCTGTTCTACGCGCTGTTCACCTACCTCCAGGCCGGGTTTGCCCGGGAGGCGGTGTGCCAGCACATGTGTCCGTACTCCCGCTTCCAGGGGGTGATGTTTGACGCCACCACCCGCACCGTGAGCTACGACGCCACCCGCGGCGAACCCCGCAAGGGCAAGGGCGGTGGCGACTGCATCGACTGCGGCATCTGCGTGCAGGTGTGCCCCACCGGCATCGACATCCGCGACGGACTCCAGTACCCGTGCATCAACTGCGGCCTGTGCGTGGATGCCTGTGACGAGGTGATGACCCGCGTGGCCAAGCCCCTGGGCCTGATCCGCTTTGCCTCGGAACAGGAGCTGGCGGGGATGCCGCGGCGGGGCGGGCGCCCCCGCCTGGCGGTGTATGGCGGCTTGATCGGCGTTTTTGTTGCCCTCGGTGCGTGGACGGCGACCCAGCGCTCGCTGCTGCTGGTGGACGTGCTGCGCGACCGGGGCAGCCTGGCCCGGGAGGCCACCGATGGCCGCATCGAGAACGCCTACACCCTCAAGCTGGCCAATCTGGCCGAGATGCGACGGGACTTCGAGGTGGAGGTCAGCGGCCTGCCGGGTATCGAGCTGGTCGGCACCCGGCGCTTCGCCGGCGAGGCCGGCAGCATCCGCGCCGTGCAGGTCACGGTGGCGGCATCGGCCGACGGCGGTCCGTCCGGCGCCCGGCCGATCACCTTCCACGTGCGCGCCGCCGACGACCCGTCAACTCGGGTCACCGAGAAGAGCACCTTCGTTCTTCCCTGATCCAACTGAACTGCCGAGATCACCATGTACCGATACAAGCAAGCCGACCAGCGTCTGGTGGAAGACCGCGTTGCCCAGTTTCGCGACCAGATGACCCGCTTTCTGGACGGGCGCCTCGGGGAGGATGAGTTCCGCCCCCTGCGCCTGCAGAACGGCCTTTACGTGCAGCGCCATGCACCCATGCTGCGGGTGGCGATTCCCTACGGCACCCTGGCGGCCTACCAGCTACGCAAACTCGCCGACATCGCCCGCCGCTTCGACCGGGGCTATGGCCACTTCACCACCCGCAGCAACATCCAGTTCAACTGGGTGCGCCTGGAGGAGGCGCCGGACATCCTGGCCGAGCTGGCCACGGTGCAGATGCACGCCATCCAGACCTCGGGCAACTGCATCCGCAACATCACCACCGACCCCTTTGCCGGCGTGGCGGCGGATGAGCTGTTCGATCCGCGGCCTTACTGCGAGATCGTGCGCCAGTGGTCCACCCTGGCGCCGGAATTCCTGTTCCTGCCGCGCAAGTTCAAGATCGCTTTTGCCGGTGGGGCGGAAGACCGGGCCGCGGTGCGCTTTCACGACATTGGCGCCCTTGCCCGGGTGGCCGATGATGGCCGCATCGGCTTCGAGATCTTCGTCAGCGGCGGGCTCGGGCGCACGCCGATGGTGGGGCGCTCCATGCGCGATTTCCTGCCCCGGGAAGAGCTGCTCAACTATTTCGAGGCCATCCTGCGGGTTTATAACCGCCATGGCCGGCGCGACAACAAGTACAAGGCGCGCATCAAGATCCTGGTGAAGGATCTCACCCTGGAAGGCTTCACCCGGGAGGTGGAGGACGAATGGGCGTGGACCCGGGGCGGCCCGGGCTGCATCAGCGACGCGACCTTCCGGGAGATGGAAGCCTTCTTCGCCCGGCACGACTACGCGCCTGCCGCTGCCGACGATCCGGGCTACCGTGCTGCGCTGGCCGGCAGTCGCGCCTTTGCCCGTTGGGTCGAGCGCAATGTCTTGGCTCACCGGGAGCCGGGCTATGCCGTCGTGACGCTGTCCCTGAAGAAGACCGGCGTGCCCCCCGGCGACGCCACCGCTGAACAGATGGACGGGGTCGCCGAGCTGGCGGAGCGCTTCAGTGCCGGCGAGATCCGCGTCAGCCACGAGCAGAACCTGGTGCTGCCCCACGTGGCCCGCCGGGATTTGCCAGCCCTGTGGGAAGGCGCCCGCGCCCTCGGCATGGCGACGCCCAACATCGGGCTGCTCACCGATCTGGTGTGCTGCCCCGGGGGCGATTTCTGCTCCCTGGCCAACGCCCGTTCAATCCCGGTGGCGGCGGCCATCCAGCAGCGCTTCGACGACCTGGACTACCTGTTCGACCTGGGGCCGCTGGAGCTCAACATGTCGGGCTGCGTGAATGCCTGCGGTCACCACCACATTGGTCACATCGGCATTCTCGGTGTGGATAAGAACAACGAGGAGTGGTACCAGGTGACCCTGGGCGGGCGGGAAGGCAGCCAGGCGGCGCTGGGCCGGGTGATTGGCCCGTCCTTTGCCGCAGGGCAGATCCCGGACGTGATCGCGCATCTGCTCGAGGTGTACGTCGGCGTGCGTCACCAGGGGGAGCCCTTCATCGACGCGCTCGAACGGGTCGGTCTGGATGCCTTCAAGGCGCGGGTCTATGGAGGGGCGGCATGAGCACGCTGATTCGCCACGGCAAAGTGGCTGACGATCATTGGCAATGGATCGAAGGAGACGTACCCCGGGTCGTTGAACGGCTGGAGGCAGGCGAGCACCTGGTGCTGCCGCTGGCGGTGTGGTCCGCCCACCGGGCCCGCCTTGACCCACTCCGCGCCAGCGTGTGGCTTGGCCCGGATGACGTGCCCGAGACATTATTGCCCTGGCTGGCTGGCATCCCGCTGGTTGCCATCCACTTTCCGGTGTTTACCGACGGACGGGGTTATTCCGTGGCCCATCTGCTGCGCCGCCGCCACGGCTACACCGGCGAGTTGCGGGCGGTCGGTGATGTGCTGGTGGACCAGCTCGCCCTGATGGCCCAGTGCGGAATTGACAGCTTCCGCCTGCGCGCCGACCAGCCACCGGCTGCGGCTCTCGCTGCGCTGGCCGGTGGGCTGCGCTCGCCATGGCCCGGCTCCGTCGTGCCCTGATTTGCAGCAGCCCACGCGGGACGTCATGTGACACCTGCTTACAGTCTGGACATGACGCACTGCCGCATCGACGGGCGGGACTGAACTGAGCGGGTGGCACGGCCCTTGCCCTTCTTTCGGGTCGCGCTCCCCATGCCGGGGGCGTTTCCCGAAGGAGGTGAGCATGGTGGATGGGCTGGCGTTGTGGAAGCAGTTGCTGCAGGTGCAGGAGCCCTGGGTCGTCCAGGCCTGCCGGGCGGACGAGTTCAACCGATGCATGGCGGTTTGGATTGGCGTGGAGGCGCCACGAAGCTGGTTTGGCCTGGGCCGTCCACGGGTGGTGGAAGGGGGCGCCGAAGCGACCTGGCGGCATACCGGCTTCGGAGGCTGGCGGGTTCAGGTGCACGTGCGCGTGCCGGTGGGGAGCGAATTGCCGCGCCACTCCTGGGCCGGTGAGGCCGGCATGCCCTTCACCCGGGCTCTCGATCGCCAGATTCTGTCCCTGCTCAATGAGGGGGTTGGGATGAGCGGGGTTTGCAGCATTCTCGACCTGCCCATGACCGATCTTTGGCGGTATCGCTATGCCCTGGACCACGGCCGTCACGCCGTGGGGGCGGCGGATGCCGTACCGATGCCTGCAAGTCCCGCCGAGGCGGCCGTGCCCCCGGCGCTGATGGCCTTCAGCCGGGTACCGAATCTGGAAGACCCGGTATGGGTGCGCCTTCTGGACGGAAGCGTGAAGCTGGATGTGCGTGTTCTTGGTCTGCAGCTACTCTTGTCCCGGACCCGCTCCCAGGTGGCGGTGATCGCGGATGAGGAGGTGCGCATGATGAAATTGCGCGAGTTGCACCGCTACTTCGTGAAGAACGAACGCATGCTTGCCCATGAACTGCACCAGTTGGTGTCGGAGGCTGCATGAGCCCGCTGAAGAATGGATTGATGTTGCCCGATGAGGTTGCCGGCCTGATCGAGGCTGGCCATTGTCTGATGGTTGCGGGTGACGAAGCTTTGCTGCGTCTTCTTCCTTCCGGTCAGTGGATTGGCGGCACGATTCCCTACTTCATGGGGAGTGAAGGAGGGCAGGTGAGTCGTGAGCGGCTCTTTGTGACGCATATTCCGACGGATGCCGGGGCTCCGGAGATTCGCAGCTACGATATCACCAGCATCAGCCATCTCTGCGCGGATGCACCGGCCAACGGTTTCAGTCTGATCATCATTCCTGCCTTTTCGGCCACCCACTCCCTCTATGCCCGCAAGGCGCCGGAGTTCGAGGATATGTTCATGAAGCCGGTGGTGGGTTGGATTGCCGGCTGCCACCTGGACGATTTGGGTCGGGTGGCACCCGCGGTGGTGAGCGGCCCCGAACTGGCCTTCGACACGGAGCGGGCGGTGGTGATGCATGTTCCCCTGCCGCCCCAGCGCTACGCCCATGTTCATATTGCCAATCGCATGCGCCAGGGTGAAGGCGGGCTGCTGCGCTTCCCGGAGACAGGCTTTTCTGCGGGTCGGTGTACCGTGGATGGCGTGGAAACCACGCTGGCGGCGTATCTGGATGCAAACCGTGCGGATCTGCGTCTGCCCCTCGTCGCAGATTATGGCGGCGCGTCGGTCAACGTATCGATCAAAGGCATCGACCGGGATGCCGGACGGGTGGATTTCTACGCGCCAGTGTTTGGTGACGTGGCGTACCGCCTTGCTGAGCCAGTGGATTTTACTGCGGACGATGAGCCGGGGGCTGATGCAGTGAACGCCCTCTGGTCGTGCAACTGCATTCTCAATTACCTCTATTGCGGCCTGGAGGGGCGGAAGGGCTCCGCGCCAGGGGGGCCGATGACCTTCGGGGAGATCGCCTATCTGCTTCTCAACCAGACCCAGGTCTTCCTGGAGATCAAGGAGGTCTGATCACCGCAGTGGTGACGATGATCTTGAGTGCGCGGGAATGTGAAATTGATCGCGGGAGGCGACACAAGTCTTGCGGAGACACGATTCCGTCACGGGACGCGACGGTAAAGGCCGCCATCATACGGGCTCTGAATTCACGTTGCCCCACCTCCGATGATCATTTCCCGCCTCGCCGGCCTCCACCGCCTCATCCTCGCCGCCACTTTGGCCTGTACGGCCGTGGGTGTGCAGGCAGCAGGCCGTGATGTGGAAGGGGTGGAGGCGCCCGAGTGGAGCGACGAACCCCCCGCACTGGCCCGGCTCCTCGAGACCGGCCATCGGGCGGAGGTGGCGCGTCAGCCTGGTGTGGCTGCGGCCCATTTTTGCGCCGCAGCCCGGGACGGTAGTGTTGAAGGTCAGTATCGTCTTGGTCGCCTTTACCTGCTGGGTCGAGGGGTGGCAAGGGATGGTCAGGTGGCCAATACCCTGCTGTCCATCGCTGCCCAGCGCGGCCACGAGAAGGCACAGAGTCTGGTGGAGCCCCTGGCTGCCGCCGAGAAGCTCCCCGATTGCCTGGTTTCAGGCAAGGCGCCGGAGGTGATGCTTGCCATCGATAACGGGGAAGCCGTGCCCCATGAGGTGGTGGAACGATTCATCAGGGCGTTGCCGGCGGACAAGCGCCGCCATGCCCAGATGGTCCAGAAGCTGGCCCCGCGTTTCAGTGTCGATCCCCGGCTTGCTTTGGCGATTGTACGAACCGAGTCGAACTTCGACGCTGCCGCCCGCTCACCGAAGAATGCCCTCGGCCTGATGCAGTTGATTCCGGATACTGCCGAACGCTTTGGAGTTCGCGATGCACTGGATCCCGAGCAGAACGTCCGGGGGGGGCTGGCCTATCTGCGCTGGTTGCTGCAGCACTTCAAGGGCGACGTGGCCCTGGCTGCCGCGGCCTACAACGCTGGTGAGGGCAATGTGGCTCGCTACCGGGGGGTTCCTCCCTTCGCGGAAACCCAGGAATATGTGCGCCGGGTGATGGCCTTCTACCGGGCTCCGCGGCACCCCGAGACCATGCGCGGCTGACGAGGGCTTCACGCCAGCGCTCGGTTTCCTGTACTTTCTCTCCGCTTCGATAACAACAGAGGACGGAGAACATGCCCCATCATCATCAGTTCTACATCGGTGGCCAGTGGGTCGACACGACCAGCCCTGCCCGGTTCGATGTCATCAGCCCTGCCACCGAAGCGGCGGTCGGCTCCATTGCCCTCGGTGGGCCGGACGACGTGGTGCGCGCCGTGGCTGCAGCCCGGGCGGCTTTTCCAGCCTTTTCCGCCAGCACCCGGGAAGCACGACTCGACTTGCTGCAGCGCATCTGTGCCGCCTACAAGGCGCGCTATGAGGACATGGCCCGGGCCATCTCAACCGAAATGGGGGCGCCTTACAAGCATCTGGCCGGCAGTGCCCAGTCGGGCTCCGGCCTGGCCCACTTCAAGGCGGCGGCCGCCGCACTGGCGGATTTCCCTTTCGAGCACAGTCGCGGCACCACGCGCATCCTGCGCGAGCCCATTGGCGTTTGCGCGCTGATCACGCCCTGGAACTGGCCAGCCAACCAGATGGCCTGCAAGGTGGCGCCGGCTCTCGCTGCCGGTTGTACGATGGTGCTCAAACCATCCGAGCTGGCCCCCCTGTCGGCGATCATCCTTGCCGAGATCCTTGACGCGGCCGGGGTGCCGGAGGGGGTATTCAATCTCGTCAATGGTGACGGCCCCGGTGTCGGCGCACCGCTCTGCGCCCATCCTGAGGTGGACATGGTGTCCTTTACCGGATCCACCCGGGCCGGCAAGCAGGTCATGAAGAGCGCAGCCGATACCATCAAGAAGGTCGCTCTGGAGCTGGGTGGCAAGTCAGCCAATATTCTCCTCGACGACGCGGATTTTCCGCGCATGGTTAAACTGGGCGTGCTGACACTGATGACCAACTCGGGTCAGAACTGCAATGCGCCGTCCCGGATGCTGGTGCCTGAGGCACGTCTCGCGGAGGTGGAGGAGATCGCTGCCGCAGCGCTGTCCCGGGTTGTGGTGGGCGATCCGGATGCGGATGGCACGACCATGGGGCCGCTGGCCAACCGGGCCCAGTTCGAACGGGTCCAGGCGCTGATCGCCACGGGGCTTGCGGAAGGTGGAAAGCTGGTGGCCGGTGGCCCGGGCAGACCGGACGGGATGGAGCGGGGTTTCTTCGCTCGGCCGACGATCTTCAGCGGTGTGACGCCGACCATGACCATCGCCCGGGAGGAGATCTTCGGTCCGGTGCTGTCCATCCTGACCTACAAGGACGAAGAGGACGCCATCCGCATCGCCAACGACACGGTGTACGGCCTCTCGGGCTACGTGTCCTCCTCGGACCTGGGGCGCGCGCGCGCGGTGGCCCGTCGCCTGCGTACCGGTAATGTGCATCTCAACGGTGCCCCCATTGATCTGGCGGGGCCGTTCGGGGGCTACAGACAGTCGGGTCTGGGGCGGGAGTGGGGCGCTTTCGGGATCGAGGAGTTCCTCGAGGTGAAGGCGATCCTGGGTTACGGCGACGACTGAAGGGGCGTACGGAAGGATGCGGTGAAGAAGGCGTCGGCTGACGGGGGTGTCGGCCGGCGCGATGCCCGTGGAGTGGCTCGCGCGTGTCTTCAGGGTGCGCTGGTGGTGCGGGGCAAGGGACTCGAACCCTCACGCCTTGCGGCGCTGGAACCTAAATCCAGTGCGTCTACCAATTCCGCCAACCCCGCATCCAGCGGCGCGCATTGTAATGGTAGCCGCTCCCCGGGGCCAGCGTTTTGTTCCGGCTGCTTCCCGACCGGAGTTGGTCAGGGTCGTAAACGAACTCGCCCGGGCTGCACGGCCGGTGAGATCCACCGTGTGCAGCCCGGGCGGGGCGACGGCCAGCCTGCGTCGGGGCTTAGCCGCGGCGCATGGCGTCGAAGAATTCGCCGTTGTTCTTCGTTGCCTTGATTTTGTCCAGCAGAAACTCCATCGCATCGATGTCGTCCATGCCGTATAGCAATTTGCGCAGTACCCAGACCTTTTGCAGGACGTCGGACTTGAGCAGGAGCTCTTCGCGCCGGGTGCCCGAGCGGTTGACGTTGATGGCGGGGTAGACCCGCTTTTCCGCCATGCGCCGGTCAAGGTGGATTTCCATGTTGCCGGTGCCCTTGAACTCTTCGTAGATCACGTCGTCCATGCGGCTGCCGGTGTCGATCAGGGCGGTAGCGATGATGGTCAATGAGCCGCCTTCCTCGATGTTGCGAGCGGCGCCGAAGAAGCGCTTCGGCTTTTGCAGGGCGTTGGCGTCCACACCACCGGTCAGTACCTTGCCGGAGGCAGGCACCACGGTGTTGTAGGCACGGGCCAGGCGAGTCAGCGAGTCCAGGAGGATGACCACGTCCTTCTTGTGCTCCACCAGGCGCTTCGCCTTCTCGATGACCATTTCGGCCACTTGCACGTGGCGGATGGCAGGCTCGTCAAAGGTCGAGGCCACGACTTCGCCCTTGACCGAGCGCTGCATCTCGGTCACTTCCTCGGGGCGTTCGTCGATCAGCAGTACGATCACCACCACGTCGGGGTGGTTTGAAGTGATCGAGTGGGCAATGTGCTGCAGCATCACCGTCTTGCCGCTTTTCGGCGGGGCCACCAGCAAACCGCGCTGGCCCTTGCCGATGGGGAGATCATGTCGATCACGCGGGAGGTGATGTTTTCCTCGGCCCGGATGTCCCTTTCCAGTTTGAGGCACTGGTTGGGGTGGAGCGGGGTGAGGTTCTCGAAGAGAATCTTGTGCTTGGAGGCTTCCGGTGGCTCGAAGTTGACCTTGTCGACCTTGACGAGGGCAAAGTAGCGCTCACCGTCCTTCGGGGTCCTGATCTCTCCCTCGACCGTGTCGCCAGTATGCAGGTTGAACCTGCGGATCTGGCTGGGCGACACATAAATGTCGTCAGTGCCGGCGAGGTAGGAGGTGTCGGGCGACCGCAGGAAGCCGAAGCCGTCGGGCAAGACCTCCATCACGCCGTCGCCGTAGATCGGCTCGCCTTTCTTGGCGCGGTTCTTGAGCAGCGCAAAGACCAGTTCCTGCTTGCGCAGGCGGTTGGCGCCTTCGATGTCGTTGGCAATGGCCATTTCGAGCAATTGGCCGACGTGGAGAGACTTGAGCTCCGAGAGGTGCATGGCAGGCAGCGGTGGGAGAGAGATTGGGAGGGGTATGGGAACAGCAGGAAACAGCTAGTACGGCAACAGATGTGCTCGAACTGTGAAGCGGCGCCGGGCTGGCCGGGTGGTTCGCCCCGATGGCGCCGCTAAGCAAAGACTACTTTGGAAAGAGTATGCCGATCAGAGGTGGCTGTCAATGAAGGCGGCAAGTTGCGACTTCGAAAGCGCACCCACCTTGGTGGCTTCGATGTTGCCGCCCTTGAACAGCATCAGCGTGGGAATGCCACGGATACCGTACTTGGCAGGGGTTTCCTGATTTTCGTCGATATTGAGCTTGGCGACCTTGAGCTTGCCAGCGTATTCCTTCGCGACTTCATCGAGGATGGGGGCGATCATCTTGCACGGACCACACCACTCTGCCCAGTAATCTACCAGCACGGGGCTGGTGGACTGCAGAACCTCCGCTTCGAAGTTCGCATCGGTGACGTAATGGATATGTTCGCTCATGATTCCTCGCATCAGGGGATATTTAAGGTGTCACCGCGGGTGGGGAACATGTTCCGGAGGGGAACCCCGCAACTCGGGCGACAAGACAAGATAGCGGGATGCTAGCGAATAATCAGTAGCAAGAAAAGCGCTTTTCTCGCCACCCCCCATGAGATGTGGTAACGGTGGCACACTCGGAACAATTTTCGGCGGGGGCTGTCTGGCTTTTCGGGGGGCTGTACGAGGTGTCCTCTTAAGTCTCGTCCGATGGAGTATATTTCCGGCCCTCGATATCTTTACGTGAAGCTGTCGCTGCCCGGGTGGTGACAATTCAAACAACAGGAGCGCGCCCGATGACTTACGTCGTTACTGAAAATTGCATCCGCTGCAAGTACACCGACTGCGTGGATGTTTGTCCGGTCGACTGCTTTCGCGAGGGGCCAAATTTTCTGGTAATCGATCCGGAGGAGTGCATCGACTGCACCCTGTGCGTCGCTGAGTGTCCGGCTGAGGCGATTTTTGCGGAGGACGATGTTCCAGCTGATCAGGAGGCCTTCATCGGTCTGAACGCGGAGCTTGCGGCAAAGTGGGTGCCGATCGTCGAGCGCAAGGAGCCTCCCGCCGATGCCGATGCGTGGCGTGGCGTTGCCGACAAGTTGCAGTATCTCGAACGCTGACACCAGGACTGGCTTGCCTGTCCCCGATGGGGTGGGCGTGACTTTGGAGCGGGACTGCTCCTGATTCTGCAAGGCGCTTCCCATGCGGGAGCTTGCGGTAGGGGTAATTCCTGACTTTTCGATGCTTTGCGCCGTCGCCTGCAATCGAATACCATCGTGGGCAGTAGAGTTCCGGCGGATGTGCGCCTAGAAAAGGAAAATAAAATGCTGGTCAGTGAAATTCTCGCGATCAAGGGTAAGGTGTTGTTCACCGTTGCCGCCAACAAGACGCTCGTGGATGCAGTTGAGGTGATGACGGAGCAAGATGTCGGATCCCTGGTTGTTTTTGACAAGGGTCGCATGGCGGGTTTGCTGACCTTCCGCGAGGTTCTGGTCGCCACAAAAAAGGCCGGCGTCGATTGGCAGTCTTTGTCTGTCGAGGATGCAATGCTCAAGGATCCTGTGGTCGCAGCGCCGAACATGGAGATGGATGAGCTGCGCAGGCAGATGGTGGAGCACCATCAGCGTTATCTCCCGGTCATGGATGATGGGGTGTTGATGGGTGTGGTTTCGTTCCACGATGTGGCCAAGGCCGTTCTGGAAGAGCAGAGCTTCGAGAATCGCATGCTGAAAAACTACATTCGCAACTGGCCTGCAGAGGATCAGGCTTGAGCGGCGTCGAATCCTAAGCTGCAAACAGGTCATCTCGCCAAAGGGGGGGGGATGGCCTGACAACAAGGCGCTTGAGCGCCAGTCGAAAAGTACGTTGGAAGCCGACACTGTTTCAGTGTTGGGCCGCCTGGGGAGGGCGGGTCCCTGGTCTTGGATGTTGCCCATGATGGCGGCACCGGGCTGGTCAGGCCTTGAACCAACTACATAGGAGACAGACAAATGAAGAAAATATGGCTGAAAAGCTACCCCCCAGGCGTTCCGGAAGAGATCGATGTCAACCAGTTTGCATCCCTGGGCGATCTGTTCGAGAAGAGCGTCGCCCGCTTTGCGGATCACACGGCCTACGTCAATATGGGCAAGTCCATCAGCTATGCCCAGCTTGATTCGCTTTCGCGTCAATTCGCGGGTTATCTCCAGGGTGAGTTGAAACTTGGCAGAGGTGCCCGGGTGGCGCTGATGATGCCCAACTGCCTTCAGTATCCTGTTGCCATGTTCGCCGTGCTGCGCGCGGGATTCACCGTGGTTAACGTGAATCCGCTCTACACGGCCCGGGAGCTTGAGCATCAGTTGCGGGATTCGGGTTGCGAGGCGGTCGTGATCATGGAGAATTTTGCGCACACCCTTGCCGAGGTGATGGGACGCACATCGGTGCGTCACATTGTCGTCACCGGCTTGGGCGACATGCTTGGTTTTCCGAAGTCCCTGCTCGTCAATCTGGTTGTTCGCCACGTGAAGAAGATGGTGCCTCCCTGGAGCCTGCCAGGGCACGTCGGGTTTCGCGATGCCCTCGACAAGGGGGCTGCCCACGGTCTGGCGCCGGTGGCGATGACCCATGACGACCTGGCATACCTGCAATATACGGGCGGAACGACGGGGGTGGCGAAGGGGGCGATGCTGACCCATGGCAACATCATCGCCAATCTCCAGCAGGCCCATGCGTGGATCAGTCCGTACGTGAAGGAAGGCGAAGAGGTCATCATCACGGCCCTGCCGCTCTATCACATCTTTTCGCTCACAGCGAATTGCCTTACTTTCTTCAAGATCGGCGCCAGCAATGTGCTGATCACCAATCCGCGGGATATTCCGGCTTTCGTCGCAGAACTGGGCAAGTACCCCTTCACCGTGATCACTGGCGTCAATACCCTGTTTAATGCCTTGCTCAACAATCCGGAGTTCGAAAAGCTCGATTTCCGCACACTCAAGGTGGCTCTTGGAGGAGGCATGGCGGTGCAGCAGGCGGTGGCTGATCGTTGGAAGCGGGTAACGGGGAAGGCCTTGGCCGAGGCCTATGGCCTCACGGAGACATCGCCGGCCGTCTGTATCAATCCGCTGGATCTCCCGGAGTTCAATCATTCCATCGGACTGCCCATTTCTTCGACGGATGTCAGCCTGCGGGATGACGATGGGTATGAGGTTTCCATGGGAATACCCGGAGAACTGTGCGTGAAAGGCCCCCAGGTCATGAAGGGGTATTACAACCGGCCGGAGGATACGGCCCGGACATTCACCCATGATGGCTATCTGCGTACGGGTGATGTGGCCACCATTGATGATGATGGCTTTGTACGCATCGTCGATCGCAAGAAAGACATGATTCTCGTCTCGGGCTTCAACGTCTATCCGAACGAGGTGGAAGACGTGGTTGCCGCACACCCGGGTGTGATGGAGGTGGCTGCCCTTGGTGTCCCCGATGAGCATTCCGGCGAGGCGGTAAAGGTCTTTGTGGTGCGAAAGGACCCCGCCCTGACGGCGGAGGCGCTGATTGCTCACTGCCGGGCGGGGCTGACGGGATACAAGGTGCCACGTTTCGTCGAGTTTCGTGACGAGTTGCCGAAAAGCAACGTGGGCAAGATCCTGCGCCGGGTCTTGCGTGACACGTCCCAAGGTTCAGGGCATGCCTGAGTGCTCGTGAATACATCCAACGGGCGGCCGGACTGCGCATCTTGCGACACCCGCCGTAGCTCTTGTACGGTTGCACCTCTCTGCGCGAACTCGAACCGATAGCGGGATTTCTTCACGAGCACCGATCCGTGCCTGAAAATAGCGCTTGTGTTTTCGGGCTGTTGTGCGAATAATTCGCAGCTAGTCTTGTAGATGACCTCATGACCCTTTTCGCATTCGCCCTGCCTGTCGACGTCGTTGCTGTAGTACGCGTAGTAAGCGTAGGTGAGCGCGCGTCGTAAGGGTCTCCAGGTAGTCGATACAGTATTTCAGACCCCCGCCGGCGCGCAACCGGCGGGGGTTTTGTCTTTTTGTCTTACCCCAGGCCCGGAAAGCGTTTCGGCTTCCAAAGCCCCAAGGAGAAATCGATGATGCAAATGACTGGAGCAGACCTGATCGTGAAGCTGCTCGAACGGCAGGGAATCAGCACCATCGCCGGTGTGCCCGGCGGTGCAGCCCTGCCGATGTACGATGCCCTGTCCAAGAGCGAACAGATCCACCACGTCCTTTGCCGCCATGAACAAGGCGCGGGCTTCATTGCCCAGGGCATGGCACGTGTCTCGGGTCGTCCCGAGGTGTGCCTGGCGTCCAGTGGCCCGGGTGCCACCAACTTGATCACGGCCATTGCCGACGCCAAGCTTGACTCCATTCCCATCATTGCGCTGACTGGTCAGGTGCCCCTGTCGATGATCGGCACCGATGCCTTCCAGGAGGTGGACACCTACGGTCTGACCATTCCCATCACCAAGCACAACTTCCTGGTTCGTTCGGCCAAGGAACTGCTGACCGCTGTTCCTGCGGCCTTTCGCATCGCCATGTCCGACCGGCCGGGTCCGGTGCTGATCGATGTGCCCAAGGATGTGCAGAACCAGATGGTCAGCTTCGAGGAATTCCCCGATGTGGTGGTTCCCGATGCGGCTCCGAGCTTCGACATCGCGGCGATTGAAGAGGCCGCGAAGATGATTGAGGCAGCCGAGCGCCCGGTTCTTTACTTGGGTGGTGGTGTGATCCATTCGGGCGCTGCCCATATGGCTGTCACCCTGGCCGAGCAGGCCTCCCTGCCGACCACCATGACCCTGATGGCCCTCGGCGCGATGCCCATGGACCATCCCCTGTCCCTGGGCATGCTTGGCATGCACGGTGCCCGATATACCAACTACGTGCTAGAGGAGGCGGACCTGCTGATCTGTGTGGGTGCCCGTTTCGATGACCGTGCCATCGGCAAGACCGCCGAGTTCTGCCCGAACGCCAAGATCATCCACGTCGACATCGACCGTTCTGAACTTCACAAGGTCAAGAACGCCCACGTGGCCATCGCGGGCGATGTGGCGCAGGTGTTGTCGGAGCTGCTGCCGCGCGTCAAGCCCCAGTTGCGCAAACGCTGGTTGTCCCACGTGGAGAGCCTCAAGGGCCGCTTCCCCCTGGCCATGCCGGGCATCGACAACCCGCGTTCGCCCTATGGCCTGATCCATGCCGTGGCCAACTGTCTCGACGATAACGCCATCATCACCAGCGACGTCGGTCAGCATCAGATGTGGGTGGCCCAGGCCTACCCGTTTCGCCGTTCGCGCCAGTGGCTCAATTCCGGTGGTCTCGGCACCATGGGCTTCGGCTTCCCGGCCGCGATCGGCGCTGCGCTGGCTGCGCCGGATCGCACCGTGGTGTGCTTCTCCGGCGACGGCAGCCTGAAGATGAACATCCAGGAGATGGCAACGGCCGCCCAGGAGAACGTCAATGTGAAGATCGTGCTGTTCAACAACCAGTCCCTGGGCCTGGTGCATCAGCAGCAGAACCTCTTCTATGGCAAGCGCATCATGGCGTCGCGCTACGAGCGTCCCACCGACTTCCTCAAGATCGCCGACGGCTTCGGCATGCGTGCGGTGGATCTCGATCCGGCGCCGAATCCCCGGGCCACGCTTGCGGAGGCGCTCAACACCCCGGGCCCCTGCCTGATCCATGCCTCGATCGACCCGAACGAATTCGTTTACCCGATGGTGCCGCCGGGCGCCGCCAACTCCGAGATGATCGGCTGAGCCCCGAGGAGAGAATACGATGTCCGAACAGAACACCAACCTTTCCGAGTACATCCCCGATGTTCCCGAGCACAATGGCTTCACCAAGGTCGTGCTTGAGTTGGGGGTGGCCAACCACCCTGGCGTGATGAGCCATATCTGCGGTCTTTTTGCCCGCCGTGCTTTCAACGTGGAAGGCATTCTCTGCATGCCCGTGGGCTCAGGCAACACCAGCCGAATCTGGCTGCTGATCTTCGAGGATGAGCGACTGTCCAAGATGATCAAGCAAGTTGAGAAGCTTGAGGACGTGCTCTACGTGCGTCAGCATGTGGGCGAGCACCCCGTCTTTGGCCGGCTTGACGAGTTCTTCCAGTAAGCTGGTGTCCGTTTCCGCCGCCGAACCAGCGCCGGCGGCGTGTTAGATTCTTCCTTCATTCCGTTTTCGCGAGCTCCCCATGTCCGGTAATACCCTCGGCACGCTTTTCTGCGTCACTTCCTTCGGCGAGTCCCATGGCCCCGCCATCGGTTGCGTGGTGGACGGCTGTCCGCCGGGTCTGGCCATCAGCGAAGCCGACATCCAGGCGGAGTTGGATCGGCGCAAACCGGGCACCTCCCGGCACGTTACCCAACGTCGAGAGCCTGATGCCGTGGAGATTCTGTCCGGCGTGTTTGAGGGTGTGACCACGGGAACACCCATTGCCTTGCTGATTCGCAATCAGGATCAGCGCTCGAAGGACTACGGCAACATCGCCGAGAGTTTTCGCCCAGGTCATGCGGACTACGGATACTGGCAAAAATACGGTATCCGGGACTATCGTGGCGGAGGGCGTTCGTCGGCCCGCGAGACAGCGGTCCGTGTCGCTGCTGGCGCCATTGCCCGGAAGTGGCTGCAAGAGCGCTACGGGATTGTGATCCGGGGTTATATGGCCCAGTTGGGGCCTGTGGAGATCCCTTTCGTATCCTGGGACGAGGTGGAGGGAAACGCTTTTTTTGCCCCCAACCAGGCGATCGTTCCCCAGCTCGAGCGCTATATGGATGATCTGCGCAAGTCCGGTGACTCGGTAGGCGCGCGCATCAATGTTGTGGCCAGCGGTGTGCCAGTGGGGTGGGGCGAGCCGGTCTATGATCGCCTCGATGCGGACATTGCCCATGCCATGATGAGCATCAATGCCGTCAAAGGCGTCGAGATCGGTGCCGGCTTTGCCAGCGTTTCACAGCTTGGGACCCAGCATTCCGACGAGATGAGCCCCGAGGGCTTTCTGTCGAACCATGCGGGAGGCGTCCTCGGTGGTATTTCCACCGGGCAGGACGTGCTGGTGAGCATGGCCATCAAACCGACGTCCAGTACCCGTCTTGACCGGCGCTCCATCAACAAGGCCGGTGAGCCGGTGGTGGTCAATACGCACGGTCGGCACGATCCCTGTGTGGGGATTCGCGCCACCCCCATTGCCGAGTCCATGCTGGCCATCGTGCTGATGGATCATGCCCTGCGCCATCGTGCTCAGAACGGTGATGTGGTGTGTTCGACTCCGACAATTCCACGATTGGCGCCCGAGGGGCGGCAGGCGGTACCGTCGCCTGAGTCCAAGAGTTGATCGCAGTCAACTTTTCCGGCCCGCCCGCGGCGTACAGTCGAATCACGGTATCCGACAATTCAATGACAAAACGGGAGATGACTGCATGGAGCAACACGATCTGAACCACGAGCTTCCTGAGTATCGCGAACAGATTCACGCCCTCAAAATGTCGAATGGACACTTTGCGAGGCTTTTCGATGAATACCATGATGTCAATCGTCATGTGGTGCGTGTTGAGGTCCATGCCGAGACGGCCACTGACTTCGAGCTCGAAGATCTCAAGAAGTGTCGGCTCAAGCTCAAGGACGAGCTCTACGAAATGTTGAAGAGCGCGTCCGTAAACCGATTTACAGTCAGTCCATCGCGATGGGAAGAGCGCTTGCGGGCGCTCTTTTTCATGGTGGGCCCGGGTAGAATCGCGCCGATGATTCCCTACTGGCGCCTGTCCGGCTACTACTTTTTCTACTTCGCCTTCATTGGTGCCTTCTCCCCTTATTTCGGCCTGTATCTTCAGTCCATAGGAGTCTCCGCGGCACAGATTGCGCTGCTGATGTCGCTGATGTCCGTGATGCGCATGCTTGCCCCCACCTTGTGGGGCTGGCTGGCCGACCGGTTGGGCGTGCGGACGCCCATCGTGCGCCTCTCCGCGGTATTGTCGATGGCAGGTTTCGCCGGCTTTCTCGTGACCGACGCCTACGTCGGCCTCTTCCTCAGCATGGCTTTCCTGTCGTTCTTCTGGAGCGCAGCGCTTCCGTTGGTCGAGACGCTGACCTTCTCCCATCTTGGCGGGCAGGCCAGCCGCTACGGAAACATCCGGGTCTGGGGTTCGATCGGGTTCGTGCTGGCAGTCCTGGGCCTTGGCTACCTGCTGGATGGCCTGCCGGTGCGGGCCTTGCTCTGGATCACGCTGGTCCTCCTGGCCGGTATTGCGTTCTGCGCCATGCTGATTCCCGAGGCGGGGCGTCCAGGCGCTCCGCCAAGGCCGGTGGCCCTGGGGGAGATACTCCGTCGTCCCGAAGTGGCGGGGCTGCTGGCTGCCTGCTTCTTCATGTCCGCTGCCCACGGCGCCCTGTATGTCTTTTACTCGCTGCATTTGGTCGCCCATGGGTACAGCAAGTCCCTCATAGGGTGGATGTGGACACTGGGTGTGGTTGCCGAGATCGCGGTGTTTATGGCAATGCCCCAGATACTGAGAGCGTATTCCTTGCGTGGCCTGATGATCTTCAGCTTTGTTGCGGCCGTACTTCGCTTCGTGCTGATAGGCTGGGGGGCGGAGTCCGTTGCCGTGCTCGTATTTGCCCAAGTACTCCATGGCGCAACATTCGGTGTCTATCACGCAGCAGCAGTTGCTGCCGTGAATCGCTGGTTTGGTGCTCAACATCAAGCCCGCGGGCAGGCGCTCTACGGCAGTATTTCCTTTGGGGCCGGGGGCATGATCGGCGGGCTCGTCAGCGGCTACACTTGGGAGTCGGTAGGCCCCGAGTGGACCTATTCGCTGGGTTCCTTGTTTGCCTTTGCGGGTTTGATGGTGCTGCTCGTGTGGTGGAAAGACGGGGGGCCTGCTCAGCTTGGCTCCAATGATGTTCAGGGTGGACGAAAAGGACTATGAAATCGGCTTTCGACTGGCTGCGGGACGTGCTCCCGGTGATTGTGGCGGCAGCAGTGGTGAGTGCCTGCCAGACTGTCAATACGACGCATACGGGTGCGGTCGGCATTGAGCGCCGGCAGATGATGATGGTGTCGTCGGGGGAGATGGAAAGAGCCTCCTCGCAGACCTATCAGAAGATCCTCCAGCAGGCGGGGCAAAAAAACGCCCTGAACCGGGACAAGGAGCAGGTTGCGCGGGTACGTGACGTGGCAAGCCGCCTGATACCCGCAACGGGGGCATTCCGGCCGGATGCTCCCCAGTGGCGCTGGGAGGTCAATGTACTGACATCGAACCAGCTAAATGCCTGGTGCATGGCAGGCGGGAAGATCGCGTTCTACTCCGGCATCATCGAGAAGCTTGATCTGACTGACGACGAGATTGCGGCGATCATGGGGCACGAGATCGCCCACGCCCTCAGGGAGCACGCTCGCGAGCGGGCATCCCAGGCGGTGGTGACCAATATCGGGGTCAGCGTGCTGGGCGCGGCACTCGGGGTGGGGCAGGCGGGGACGGATCTGATCGGATCCGTCGCCAAGGTGACTTTCGAGCTGCCCAACAGCCGTGAGCATGAGATCGAGGCAGACCGTATCGGCGTCGAACTCGCAGCCCGGGGAGGCTATGACCCCCGGGCTGCAATCACGCTGTGGCAGAAGATGGCGAAGGCCAATAGTGGTCAGCCGCCCCAGTGGCTGTCCACCCATCCGTCAAACGAGAGCCGCCAGAAAGATCTCGCCCAGTACGCAGCCCGTGTGATGCCGCTCTACGAGCAAGCTACTCAGCACGCAAAGCCTGTGAAATAATTGAAGTTTTTCTGCCCTCACCTGTCCTTCGCCCATGCAAGCGCAAACGCTTTACGAAAAACTGTGGTCGAGTCACGTGGTGCACGTCGAAGATGACGGTACCGCGCTGATCTACATTGACCGCCATCTCGTTCATGAAGTCACCAGTCCGCAGGCCTTTGAAGGCCTGAAACTGGCTGGCCGCAAGCCTTGGCGCGTCGACTCCATCGTCGCGACGGCGGACCACAATACGCCCACTGATCACTGGGAAATGGGTATCCAGGATCCGGTTTCCCGCCAGCAGGTCGAAACGCTCGACAGCAACATCCGTGAAGTCGGCGCCCTGGCCTACTTCCCGTTCAAGGATGAGCGGCAGGGCATTGTGCACGTCATCGGGCCTGAAAACGGCGCCACCCTGCCTGGGATGACCGTGGTGTGCGGCGATTCCCACACATCGACGCATGGCGCTTTCGCCTGCCTGGCCCACGGCATCGGGACGTCCGAAGTCGAACATGTGATGGCCACCCAGTGTCTGCTGCAGAAGAAGTCGAAGACCATGTCGGTCCGAGTGGATGGACAGCTGGGTGCCGGTGTCACGGCAAAGGATGTGGTGCTTGCCATCATCGGTCGCATCGGCACGGCCGGCGGCACGGGCTATGCAATCGAATTCGGGGGTAGCGCCATACGTAGCCTGTCCATGGAAGGGCGGATGACGATCTGCAACATGGCCATTGAGGCGGGCGCCCGTGCCGGTCTGGTTGCTGTGGATGACCAGACGGTGGCCTACCTCAAGGATCGTCCCTTCTCGCCCCGTGGTGACCAGTGGGACCGGGCTGTTGCCTATTGGCGAACCCTGCATTCCGACGACGGTGCTGTTTTTGATGCGGTGGTCGAGCTGGACGCCGCTGTGATCAAGCCCCAGGTTACCTGGGGGACGTCGCCCGAGATGGTGGCCGCCATTGATGACTGCGTGCCCGACCCGACTCTTGAGAAGGATCCGGTCAAGCGCGAAGGCATGGAGCGGGCGCTCCAGTACATGGGCCTCAATCCGCGTACGCCGATCAATACGATCACCATCGACAAGGTCTTCATCGGCTCCTGTACCAACTCGCGCATTGAAGATCTGCGTGCCGCGGCCTTTGTGGCCCGCGGGCGTAACAAGGCCGCCAACGTCAAGCTGGCCCTGGTCGTGCCGGGCTCCGGTCTGGTCAAGCGCCAGGCGGAGGCCGAAGGCCTCGACAAGATCTTCATCGCCGCAGGCTTCGAGTGGCGTGAACCGGGGTGCTCCATGTGCCTGGCCATGAACGCGGATCGGCTTGAGCCGGGCGAGCGCTGTGCGTCCACCTCGAATCGCAACTTTGAAGGACGACAGGGCGCGGGCGGGCGGACGCACCTGGTCAGTCCGGCCATGGCCGCTGCCGCGGCGATCGCTGGCCGTTTTGCCGATGTGCGTGAGCTGGCCTGAGCGAAAAGGGGATCCAAATGCATAGATTGACGGCCATGGCCGGTGTGTTTGCGTTGCTGATCCTGGCGGGTTGCAATACCGTCCAGGGTCTGGGCAAGGATATTGAAAAGGGTGGTGAAGCCATCCAGAAGGTAGCCAAGTAAATGAATCCCTTCCGTAAACTCGATGGTCTGGTGGCACCGATGGATCGTGCCAACGTGGACACCGACGCGATCATTCCCAAGCAGTTCCTCAAGTCGATCAAGCGTAGTGGCTTCGGCCCCAACCTTTTCGACGAATGGCGTTATCTGGATGTCGGGCAGCCGGGTCAGGACAACTCGGGTCGTCCCAGGAACCCCGATTTCGTGCTCAATCAGGCGCGTTATCAGGGCGCCCAGATCCTGCTCACCCGGGACAACTTCGGTTGTGGCAGCTCCCGCGAGCACGCGCCTTGGGCTCTTGAGGACTTTGGTTTTCGCGTCATCATCGGGCCGAGCTTTGCCGACATCTTCTTCAACAACTGCTTCAAGAACGGTCTGCTGCCCATCAAGCTCGATGCCGCCGAAGTCGATGCCCTGTTCGCCCAGTGCCTTGGCGCAAGCGGCTACCGGCTGAACGTGGATCTGGAGACCCAGACCATCACCCGTCCCGACGGCAAGGTCATTCCCTTCAGTGTGGATCCATTCCGCCGTGAATGCCTGCTCAATGGCTGGGACGACATCGGTCTGACCCTGCGCCATGCTGACAGGATCCGTGAGTTTGAGGCCCGTCGCCGCATCGAGCAGCCGTGGCTGTTTGCCTGACTGAGTGCCGTCCCTCGGGTCGGCGTCATACAACCAAAAACAGAAAGACAAAATGAAGATCTGTGTTCTGCCGGGAGACGGCATCGGCCCTGAAATCATGGAACAGGCCCTGCGCGTGCTCGATGCCTTGCGCGGTGACGGTTTCAGCTTTGAAGCTGAGACGGCTCTGATCGGTGGCTGTGCCGTGGATGCCACGGGGACCCCCTATCCGGAGGCCACCAGCAAGCTGGCCAAGTCTGCAGATGCAATCCTGCTCGGCGCCGTCGGTGGCCCCCAGTGGGACAACCTGCCCCGTGAGCAGCGTCCCGAGCGTGGCTTGCTGGCGATCCGCAAGGAACTCAACCTGTTTGCCAACCTGCGCCCGGCCATCCTCTACCCGGAGCTGGCCAATGCCTCCACCTTGAAGCCGGAGATCGTCGCTGGTCTAGACATCCTGATCGTCCGCGAGCTGACCGGTGACATCTACTTTGGCCAGCCCCGCGGTATTCGCGAAGAAGGCGGGGAACGCGTCGGTTTCAACACCATGGTGTACGCCGAGTCCGAAATCCGTCGCATCGGCAAGGTCGCCTTCGAGGCGGCCCGCAAGCGTGGCAAGAGGCTCTGCTCGGTGGACAAGATGAACGTTCTCGAATGCACCCAGCTTTGGCGTGACGTGATGATCGAACTGTCGGCCGACTATCCGGATGTGGAGTTGTCCCACATGCTGGTGGATAACGCCGCCATGCAGCTGGTGCGCGCGCCCAAGCAGTTTGACGTGATGGTGACCGGAAACATGTTCGGTGACATCCTCTCCGATGAAGCCTCCATGCTCACCGGCTCCATCGGCATGCTGCCGTCCGCGTCCCTTGACGCCAACAACAAGGGCCTCTACGAGCCCAGCCATGGTTCCGCGCCGGACATCGCCGGCAAGGGCGTGGCCAATCCGCTCGCCACCATCCTGTCGGCGGCGATGATGCTGCGCTATACCTTCAGTCTCGAGGCCCCTGCCGTGCGCATCGAGAGTGCGGTGAAGAAGGTGCTGGCTGCCGGCTACCGGACCGGCGACATCTACGAGGCGGGGACCCATCGGGTTGGCACCAGGGAAATGGGCGATGCAGTCATTGCAGCGCTGTAAGCAATCAAGAAAAACATATCAAGTCTGATCGGGGATCAAAATGAAAAGAGTAGGTCTGGTTGGCTGGCGTGGCATGGTTGGCTCCGTGCTGATGCAGCGCATGCGTGAGGAAAACGACTTCGCACTGATCGAACCGGTGTTCTTCACCACCTCCAACCCGGGGGGCAAGGCGCCCAATTTCGGCAAGGAAGCCCCTGCCCTGAAGGATGCCAAGGACGTCGAGGCGCTCAAGTCAATGGACATCGTCATCACCTGTCAGGGCGGTGACTACACCAACGAGGTGTACCCCAAGCTGCGCGCTGCTGGCTGGAATGGTCACTGGATCGACGCTGCGTCCGCCCTTCGGATGGACCCGAAGGCCGTGATCATCCTCGACCCGGTCAACCTCAATGTCATCAAGGATTCCCTGGCCAAGGGCGGCCGTGACTGGATCGGCGGCAACTGTACCGTGTCCCTGATGCTGATGGCGCTCGGCGGCCTGTTCCAGCGCGATCTGGTCGAATGGGCAACCTCCATGACCTACCAGGCTGCTTCCGGTGCCGGTGCCCAGAACATGCGCGAGCTCTTGTCCCAGATGGGCGAGTTGAACCGCTCCGTCAAGGAACTGCTGGACGACCCCGCTTCCGCGATTCTCGACATCGACCGCGAAGTCGCCGGCACCATGCGCGACGACGCCTTCCCGGCCTCCAACTTCGGCGTGCCCCTGGCGGGCTCCCTGATCCCCTGGATCGACAAGGATCTTGGAAATGGCCAGTCGAAGGAAGAGTGGAAGGGTGGTGTCGAAACCAACAAGATTCTGGGGCGTGGTGAAGGCTTCGGTTCGCCAGCCGTGCCCATTGATGGCCTGTGTGTGCGTATCGGTGCGATGCGTTGCCACAGCCAGGCGCTGACCCTGAAGCTGCGCAAGGACATCCCGATCGATGAAATTGAAGGCATGCTTGCCACCGCAAACGACTGGGTCAAGGTCGTACCCAATCAGCGCGATGTCACCATGCGTGAGCTGACCCCGACTGCGGTCACCGGCACCCTGACCGTTCCGGTTGGTCGCCTGCGTAAGCTGGCCATGGGCGGTGAATACCTGTCCGCCTTCACTGTGGGTGACCAGCTACTGTGGGGGGCTGCGGAGCCTCTGCGCCGCATGTTGCGCGTCCTCCTGGAGGACTGAGTCGAAAAAGGCGGCCTTGGCCGCCTTTTTTCCATGGGTCGCAGGTGTGAGGCAAGTTCAAACATGGCTTGAACTTGCCTCACCAAACCCATGATGTTATGTTCATCAGCAACTCGATTTCGACGACAAGCCTTCGTGCCCAAGAACCTCGTGAAAAGCCGGCTCAAACGCACCCTGATTGCAGCATCCATCAGCGCCCTGTCTTTCGGCGCCAATGCTGCTGGTCTCGGACGCATCACCGTTCTCAGCGGACTCGGACAGCCTCTTCGTGCGGAAGTGGATATTTCCGCCACGCCTGAAGAACTTCAAAACATGACCGCGCGACTCGCCTCTGCCGAAGCATTCAGGCAGGCCGGTATCGATTTCGCACCATCGGTCAATGGCTTGCGCATGTCCATTGAGCGCAGGGGCGGGGGGGCGGTGGTGCGGGTCACCAGTGATCGTCCGATCAACGAACCCTTCGTGGACATGCTTGTTGAACTCAACTGGTCTGCAGGCCGGCTGATCCGCGAATACACTTTCCTGCTTGATCCGCCCGATCTGGGTTCGAGTCGGGTGGCTGCACCACCTGTCGCCTCTCCGGAAATGCGCCCGGGGGTTTCAAGCAGTGGTTTCGCTGCGTCGCCCAAGCGTCCGTCCGTTGCGAGGGTCGCCCGCGCTGCCGCTGCATCTGGCGGAACTGGGCGTACGTATATGGTGCAGCCCGGTGATACGCTGAATCGCATTGCTGCCGAAAATCGCCCTGAAGGTGTGTCGATGGAGCAGATGCTCCTTGCCCTGTTTCAGGGCAATCGTTCGGCCTTTGATGCGGACAACATGAATCGTCTTCAGGCAGGCAAGATTCTCCGTATCCCCGATGCCGAGAGCGCCAGGCAGCTCGCAGGGGGGGCGCCCAGGCCGCAGGTTGTCGCCCATTCGTCCGATTTTGGCCGCTACCGTCAGAAGCTTGCCGAGCAGGCCGCGGGCATGCCTGCGAAGGAGGCGCCGGTCCAGCAAGGCAGTAGTGGGCGGATTGGTGCGAAGGTGGAGGACCGGGCTCCGGCAGCTACCGGAGTGGCTGACCAGCTAAAGGTCTCCAAGAGCGAAGAGGGCTTGAAGGCCGGTTCGACAGCTGGCAATGAGAAGTCGGTCGCCCGCTTGCAGGCACTGGAAGAAGATCTTGTCTCCCGCGACAAGGCCCTGCGAGAGGCGAATACTCGCCTGGCTGAACTCGAGAAGAGCATCAAGGAGCTTCAGCGCCTGGTTGAGCTCAAGAGCCAGGGTATGGCACAGGCCCAGCCGGAGCCGGCCCGAGTTGATGCGCCGGTCACTGCGCCTCCGGTCGCCGAGCCGGCACCGCAGGTTCAGACGCCAGCACCGGCGGTGGCTCAGGAAGCACCCAAGCCGCAGGAGCCAGTACCCGAGGTCAAGCCCACGCCGCAAGTCGTCGCCGAGCCCAAGCCTGCAACGCCGGAGCCGCCAAAGGCTCCCCCGGTTCAGGCCAGCGCACCTGAAGACATGTCCCTGCTACTGGGTGGTGGTGGGATTCTTGCCCTGTTGCTTGGCTGGGGCGGATACAAGATCTATCAGCGCCGCACCGCGGGCGGGGCACCGACAACGACTCCGGCACTGTCGGAGTTTGGTGACGGATCGAATTCGGTGTTCGGTAGCGCGGGCGGTCAGAGCGTTGATACCGGCAGCACCAGTCAAATTCAGACGGATTTCAGCCAGTCAGGCCTTTCGTCCATTGACACGGATGAGGGTGTGGATCCGGTGGCTGAGGCCGATGTGTACATGGCTTATGGGCGTGATGCCCAGGCCGAGGAAATTCTGCTTGACGCACTGAAAACCGATCCGGGGCGTACCGGGGTGCATCTCAAGTTGCTTGAGATCTATGCTCAAAGGAAGAATCTCAAGCAGTTTGAGACGACAGCCACCGAGTTGTATTCGCTGACCGGTGGCAATGGTCCCGACTGGGAGAAGGCGGCGTCCCTTGGCAGAAAGTTTGATCCCGAGAGCCCGCTGTATCGAATCCCCGCAGTCGGAGCTGTTGCTCAGGTCGCCCCTGTGGCAAGAGCTGCGGCAATGGGTGGTGCGGCGGCTGTCGCGGCGGGAGAGACCGGTTTTGTTCAGGCAGGTCAGGCGCGCCCGGCTGCCAGGGAGTCGACTCCCATGCCGGCGGCGGATTTCATGGCAACTGCTGCGGTGTCCGACGATCCCCTGGAGTCTCCGTCGCAACTGAAGGACACCTGGGCCTTGCCTGGCGAGCTCAATCAGTACGCAAGCCTTGAGGATATCGAGCGGGCGGTCTCTCCGGCACCGGTGCAGGGGCTTTCAACCGGTATTCCGGACACTTCGGTTCTCGACTTCGATCTCGATCTGAATTCGGACGTCCATGCCTCTACCGTAACGGCGTCGCCTGCAGGCGGTACCCTGAGCAGCGGGCTTGATTTTGATCTTGGGCTTGATATCGACACGACCTCTGCAGTGTCACCGGGGGCTGGAGCGACGCTGGTTGCGGGTGATGCAATGGCTCGCAGTTTCGAGGAAACCTCCACCCGACCGCAGCGACTTTCCGAAGATTTCAGTCTTCCTGATCCCAGCGATCTGGATTTCGAGATAAGTTCCGAGTTTGGTGAAAGGCAAGCCTCTCCAGGTCCCGATGCGACGGTCGACGTTGATCTCACGGCGACGCTCGCTGATGACGCCCTCAGGATGCCTGTTGATGCGGCCACCGTTGATCTCGAGAAGACCAGTTTTGACAGCAGCTTGCTTGATTTTGATTTCGAGCTTGACGAGAAATCCACCGTCAGTCCGACTCCGTCGACGGCCTTCACACAGGTGGCGGATCTCGCAGACATAGACCTTGATCTCAAGGCCTCGGCTTCAATGCCGCAGGAGATGCCGGATGCCGGCCCGCCGACCGAGCCGCCGCTTGATCTTGATCTGCAGCAGGAGGTGGCGACAAAACTGGAGTTGGCGCGCGCCTATGAAGAAATGGGTGACAAGGATGGTGCCCGCGAGTTGGTCGAGGAGGTCTTGCGCGAAGGTTCGGGTCGCCAGAAAGACGAGGCTCGGGTCATCCTTGCCCGCCTCTCCTGAGTTCTAGAGGAACTTCATAGTACGGCGATAGATGCCTGATTTTCATCCAGCGACCCGGCTGATTGTCTGGGGGGTGTTGGTTGTCTTGGTGCAGTCGGCCCGAGGCCCTTTGTTGTGGGGTTTCGGGCTTTTCATTGGGGTGGTGGCGTTCGTGTTCGCCAGCAGACGTGCTTGGGTACTGGTTCGTCGCATCCGTTATCTTCTTCTGGCTTTGCTCGTGCTCTTCGGATTCTTCACTCCGGGAGAGGCGGTTTTGCCGGCGCTTGGACAGGCAGGTCCGAGTGTTGAGGGCTTGGCTCTTGCGCTGACCCACGCGTGGCGACTGCTGGCGGTGGTGTTGCTGGTTGCGATCCTCCTTGAGTTTTCCAATGAAGCCTTACTGGTTTCGGGGATCGCTACCTTGGCAAGACCTCTGACCTTCTTTGGGGTGTGCTCCGAGCGTCTGGCTGTTCGTCTGTTGCTTGTCTTTCGTTACGCTGAAGCATCACCGCCAGGGGGATGGAGGGCGTTGCTTGTCGCTCGCTCCCATCTGAGTGATGAGGTCTTGGTGCTGCAGCGTGTTGCAATGGCCTGGTGGGACTGGGTGGCTGTGGGCACGGTGATCATGCTCGGGGTGTGGGGGATTTTTCGGTGAGGGTGGCGATAGGGGTCGAGTATGCGGGGAACGCGTTCGAGGGGTGGCAGACACAGCCCCACAGGCGAACCGTGCAGGACGTATTGGAAGCGGCGCTTGCCACGATTGCAGGCGAGTCGGTCAAGCTCGTCTGTGCAGGTCGGACAGATACGGGCGTACACGCGACGGCACAAGTGGCCCATTTCGATACGTCCGCTGACCGGCCGCTTGAGGCTTGGGTGCGGGGCGTCAACAGTCACGCACCAGCAAGCGTTGGTGTGTTGTGGGCTGTGGTGGTGGACGACGACTTTCATGCCCGCTTCAGTGCCATGTCCCGTCGCTACCGGTACGTGCTGCTGAATCGCCGAGTACGGCCTGGTGTGCTCGACGGGAGGGTCGGGTGGGCCCATGGTCTGCTGAACGTCGCGGCGATGAACGAGGCGGCGCAGTGTCTTCTCGGGGTGCATGATTTCACCTCCTTTCGGGCTGCCCAGTGCCAAGCCAAGTCTCCCGTGCGCCATATGCACAGTGTTTCGGTGAAGCGGTTTGGTGAAGTGATCGTGTTTGACTTCCACGCCAACGCCTTTCTTCATCACATGATCCGCAATCTTGTCGGCTCGCTGGTGTATGTCGGCAAGGGGCGCTATCCGGTGACGTGGATGGCGGAGCTTCTTGCCGCCCGCCAGCGTAGTCTGGCGGCCCCAACATTTGCCCCTGATGGCCTTTACCTCTGTGGTGTCGAGTACCCGGAGCGGTGGCCGCTGCCCGATGGGGGGCGTATCATCGCGCCTCCGCAACTCCTTGTGACGTGATCGCCGTGCATCGCACCCGAATCAAGATCTGTGGTCTTACCCGCGAGGATGATGTCCGTGCCGCTGTGAATGCCGGTGCCGACGCCATCGGTTTTGTTTTCTATCCCCCGAGTCCGCGGTACGTTACGCCTGCTCGTGCAGCAGTGCTCGCTCGTTTGCTGCCGCCATTCGTGACTGCGGTTGGGCTGTTCGTGAACCCATCGCGGGAGGAGGTGGCACGGGTGCTGGACGCGGTTCCTCTGCAATTACTGCAGTTTCACGGGGATGAGATGGAACCCGATTGTCTCGGGTACGGTCTGCCTTACATCAAGGCGGCACGGATGCGGCAAGGGATTGATCTGTTAAAATACGCGGCTTCCTTTGCGAGCGCCCAGGGATTGCTCCTCGACGCTTTTGTCGAAGGTTATGGTGGTGGTGGCGAGACCTTTGACTGGTCGCTGATTCCTTCCGTGCTGCCCTTGCCCTTGATTCTGTCCGGTGGCCTGCATGCCGGGAATGTTGCTGAGGCAATCAGGCGTGTCCGGCCCTGGGCGGTGGACGTGTCCAGCGGTGTTGAAGCCGCCAAGGGAATCAAGGATGCCGCCCGGATCACCGAGTTTGTTGCCGGAGTTCAAAATGCACATGGCTGATGCCCCCTACGATCTTCCCGATGCGCGCGGACACTTTGGTCCCTACGGCGGTATTTTTGTCGCCGAGACATTGATTCCGGCCTTGACCGAGCTGCGCGAGGCTTACGAAGAGGCCCAGCGTGATCCGGCCTTCGTGGCGGAGTTCGAGTATGAACTCAAGCATTATGTCGGGCGCCCGAGCCCGATTTACCATGCCAAGCGCTGGTCCGGCCTCCTTGGCGGAGCCCAGATCTACCTGAAACGTGAAGACCTGAATCACACGGGCGCCCACAAGGTTAACAACTGTATTGGTCAGGCCATGCTTGCCCGCAGGATGGGCAAGCCGCGCGTAATCGCCGAGACCGGTGCTGGTCAGCATGGCGTTGCAACGGCCACCGTGGCGGCGCGCTATGGCATGAAGTGCGTGGTCTACATGGGCTCCGAGGACGTCCGTCGTCAGGCGGCGAACGTGTACCGGATGAAACTGCTGGGTGCGACCGTGGTGCCGGTAGAGAGCGGCTCGAAGACCCTCAAGGATGCCCTCAATGAGGCTATGCGTGACTGGGTCACCAACATCAATGACACCTTCTACATCATTGGCACGGTGGCAGGTCCGCACCCTTACCCGATGATGGTCAGGGACTTTCAGGCCGTGATCGGCAAGGAATGTATCGAGCAGATGCCCGACATGACTGGTCGTCAGCCGGATTATGTGATTGCCTGTGTTGGTGGTGGCTCCAATGCCATGGGGATTTTCCATCCATACATTGGCCACGGGGATGTACGCCTGGTGGGCGTTGAAGCGGCAGGTAGCGGGATCGAGACGGGCCAGCATGCGGCATCCCTGTCGGCGGGCCGGCCTGGAGTCCTGCATGGAAACCGTACTTATCTGCTGCAGAACGAGGATGGCCAGATCATTGAGACGCACTCGATCTCGGCGGGCCTTGACTATCCCGGCGTGGGCCCCGAGCATGCCTGGCTGAAGGACATCCAGCGTGCCGAGTACGTCGGGATCACCGATGCCGAGGCGCTCCAGGCCTTTCATGATCTGTGCCGCTTCGAGGGCATCATCCCGGCGCTGGAGTCATCCCACGCCCTGGCTTATGCCGCCAAGCTCGCCCCGACGCTCCCCAAGGACAAGATCCTGCTGGTGAATCTGTCCGGACGTGGCGACAAGGACATGCACACCGTTGCCGAGAAGTCCGGCATCCAGTTCTGATTTTCGCGGCCCCTTCCGGGTTTCCGGATGGGGCCGCAGACCATTGATAGCCATCCATGTCCAGAATCCAACAGACTTTCAAGCGGCTTGAGAGCGAAGGGCGCAAGGCGCTGATTCCCTTCATAACCGCGGGTGATCCAGCCCCCGAAATGACCCTGCCCCTGATGAAGGCGCTCGTGGCAGGCGGGGCCGACATCATTGAGCTTGGCGTGCCTTTTTCCGACCCCATGGCCGATGGCCCCACCATCCAGCGTGCTTCCGAGCGCGCCCTGGCGGCCGGTATGAGCATGCGCAAGGTGCTTGATATTGTGCGCAGCTTCCGTGCGACGGGGGATCAGACGCCTGTCGTGCTCATGGGCTACGCCAATCCCATCGAAGCCATGGGGGCCGAGCGCTTTGCCAGGGCCAGTGCCGAGGCGGGGGCGGATGGGGTCCTGGTGGTGGACTATCCCCCAGAGGAATGCCGGGATTTCGCCGAGATCTGCAGGGCTTCAGGCCTGGACCCGGTTTTTCTGCTTGCTCCCACATCCACGGAGCAGCGTTTCGATGATGTCGCTGCGGTGGGCAGCGGCTACATCTACTATGTCTCGCTCAAGGGTGTCACGGGTTCGGCTGCGCTGGATCTGGACGAGGTCGCCCGTCGTATTCCGGCGATTCGTCAGCGTGTAGGCATGCCTGTCGGGGTCGGTTTCGGTATCCGCGATGGCGCAACTGCCGCGAAGATTGCTGCGCTGGCCGACGCTGTGGTGATCGGTAGCCGGATCATTGAGGAAATCGAGGGCAGTACTTCCGAAGACGCTCCCGCCAAAGTGGAGGCCTTCATGCGGAGTATCCGGCATGCCATCGACTCTGCAGGGGGGCACCCATGAGCTGGCTGAAGAAACTGCTGCCGCCGAAGATCAAGCGCGAGACGCCGTCTGCACGCAAGTCCATTCCAGAGGGCTTGTGGAGCAAGTGTCCGGCCTGTGAGGCCGTGCTGTATCGTTCGGACCTCGAAAGCAATCTCAACGTCTGCCCCAAGTGTGGGCATCATCAGCGGATTCGTGCGCGTCAGCGCATTGATGTTCTGCTCGACGCCGAAGGGCGTTTCGAAATCGGTGCCGAGGTGGTGCCGGTTGACCCGCTCAAGTTCAAGGATTCCAAGCGCTATCCGGATCGTCTGGCTGCAGCCAACGAGGATACGGGTGAAGCCGACGCCCTCGTGGTGGTGCAGGGGGCAATCAAGACGGTCCCGGTGGTTGTGGCCTGCTTCGAGTTTGAGTTTCTGGGTGGATCCATGGGCTCGGTGGTGGGCGAGCGTTTTGTTCGAGGTGTGAAGGCTGCGCTTGAGCAGCGCCTGCCCTTCATCTGCGTGACCGCCACGGGTGGTGCGCGCATGCAGGAGGGCTTGTTTTCGCTGATGCAGATGGCCAAGACGACCGCGGCCATCACACGGCTCGCGGAGCGCCGGTTGCCCTTCATCACCTTGCTGACCGATCCGACCATGGGCGGGGTTTCGGCAAGTTTCGCCTTCATGGGTGACCTCGTGATCGGTGAGCCCGGTGCCCTGATCGGTTTTGCCGGGCCGCGGGTGATCGAACAGACCGTGAGGGAGACGCTTCCTTCCGGATTCCAGCGCTCGGAGTTCCTGCTTGAGAAGGGGGCGCTGGATATGATCATTGATCGCAGGGAGCTGCGTGACCGCTTGGCCGAACTCCTCACCTTGCTGACTCGCCAGGCCTCTGTTGCCACCGCGTCCTGAACATGCAGCTACCAGAGACTCTCGATGGATGGTTGAACGTCCTTGAGGCGCGTCATACCCAGACCATTCAGCTTGGGCTTGATCGTGTTCGGGCGGTCCGGGATGCCCTGCAGCTTCCTCAAACTTGCCCGGTGATCACGGTGGGTGGCACGAACGGCAAGGGGTCAACCTGTGCCCTGCTTGAGTCCGTGCTGCTTGCAGCTGGCTATCGGGTTGGTGTGTATACGTCGCCGCATCTGCTGCGTTACAACGAGCGGGTCCGCATTGACGGTCGAGATGCACCCGATGCACTTCTCGTGGATGCTTTCGGCGAGGTTGAGCGTGCCCGGGGTGAGATACCCCTGACCTATTTCGAGCATGGAACCCTGGCCGCATGGGCGGCGTTCAGTCGCTCCGGGCTGGATGCAATCATCCTCGAAGTGGGGTTGGGCGGGCGCCTTGATGCGGTCAATGTCTTCGAACCCGACTGTGCCATTGTCACCAGTGTTGCCATGGACCACATGGACTTCCTCGGCGATACCCGTGAGGCCATTGGGTTCGAGAAGGCCGGTATCTTCCGCGGTGGCCGGCCTGCCATCTGCAGTGATCCCATGCCACCCGAATCCCTCATTGCGCATGCGGAGGCGATTGGCGCGAACTTGTGGGTGAGCGGGCGGGATTTCGGCTTTTCCGGGGACCAGAATCAATGGGCTTTCTGGATTGCCGGGGGGAGCAGACGGGGAGGGTTGGCCTATCCCGCGCTGCGTGGTACCAATCAGTTGCTGAATGCTGCCGCGGTGATGGCTGCCTGTGAGGCCTTGCGCGACGTCCTTCCTGTGCCGATGCAGGCGGTGCGCCAGGGTTTCATGCTCGTTGATCTTCCGGGGCGCTTCCAGGTCTTGCCGGGTCGTCCCACGGTCGTCCTCGACGTGGCTCACAATCCACAGGCTGCGGGTGTCTTGGGCGAAAACCTTGCCAGCATGGGCTTCTTTCCGGAGACCTGGGCGGTGATGGGAATGCTCGCCGACAAGGATGTGGCCGGCGTGGTTCGCTTGTTGAAAGATCGGGTTGATCACTGGATGGTCGCGAGTCTGCCCGGGCCTCGGGGCTTGGGCGCGGACGCACTGGCGGCGATCCTCAGGGAGTGCGGCGCTGGCGGTGACATCCATGAGTGCGCCTCGCCGCGAGAGGCTTACGCTCACACGCGTGAGCGGGCGGCCGAGGGTGATAGAATTGTGGTCTTTGGCTCATTCCTGACCGTGGCAGATGTGCTTGCCGCCCGGAAAGCCCAGTAATTGGTATAGCGGCAAGATGGCGGAAAACGATTCCCAGGTCGACCTTAAAAAGCGTGCCCGCAGACGCCTTGTCGGATCCGCAGCGCTCGCTCTTGCGGCAGCCATCGTGCTTCCGATGGTGATGGATCACGAGCCGCGTACCCCCCCTCAGGATGTCCAGATACGAATCCCCGGGCAGGAAGGGAGCAATTTCACGTCCCGCGTGATTACCGGGAAGGGGCCTGCACCCGCCCAGCCGGTTGCAGGTGCGGTGGCGGAAGAAACCGCTCCACCGGTCGCCGATGAGCCCCTTCGCCCGAAGGCTGAGCCTGAGCTGGACAGTCCTGTCTTCAAGCCTGGTGAGGAGCTCATTCCTCCCCCCCGCAAGCCGGACCCATCCAAGGCCGATGCTCGCCCCGAAGCCCCCAAGCCTGACCCGAAGATCGAAGCAGCACGGTTGAAGGAAAAGGAGAAAGAGCGGGAACGGGAGAAGGAGCGGGAAAGGGAAAAAGCGGAAGCTGCGCGTGCCAAGGCGCTGCTGGCGGGCAGCACGCCCAAGCCTGGCGGGGCAGATGCGCCACATGTGGTGATGCTGGGGGCCTACCGCGAGGCGGGCAACGTTAGCGGGCTTCGTGCCAAGCTTAAGGCCGAGGGTTACGCTTCGTATACCGAGCCGTTGGGTGACAAAGTGCGGGTCAGGGCTGGTCCGTTTCCGAACAAGGCCGCGGCCGACAAGGCCGCTGCGCGGATCAGCAAGATTCTTGGCGTCCAGGCCTCTGTGGCGGCCAAACCCTGAGTCGTCTGTCTCTTGAACGGTTTCGATTTCACCCTTCTGGGCCTGCTGGGATTGTCGGCTTTGCTGGGCTTCTGGCGTGGCCTGCTTTCCGAGATCGTGGCCCTGGGAGCCTGGATTCTGGCTTTCGTGACGGCGAGGATGTTTGCCGGCGACGTTCAGCCCCTTGCGGCGACATGGGTCAAAGAGCCTGTGCTGCAGGGAGTTGCCGCATTCCTGATGGTGTTTGTTGCGGTGTTGATATTGATTGCACTGGCGCGTTGGCTGTTGAGCGAGCTGATTCGTGCAGCCGGCCTGGGGGTGGCAGACCGCTTTCTTGGCGCGTGTTTTGGGTTGTTGCGTGGGGGCCTGATCATTTTTGCGGTTGCCTTGTTCGTTGGCATCGGTGGCTTCGCCAAGGAAGCATGGTGGCAGGCGTCCCAGTTGTCCGCCCCCCTTGAAACTGCCGTGATGGCTTCAAGACCGTGGCTCCCGGAGCTTCTGTCAAATAGACTTAGATACCGATAGGTGGTTTGAAATGTGTGGGATTCTGGGCGTAGTAGCGACGACACCCGTCAATCAGCTTCTTTATGATGGTCTGCAGGTGCTTCAGCACAGGGGGCAGGATGCAGCGGGTATTGCCACTGCGGAAGGGGGCAAGTTTCACATGCACAAGGCTTCGGGCCTTGTTCGTGATGTGTTCCGCACACGCAACATGCGAGATCTTCCCGGGAACTGGGGTATTGCCCATGTTCGCTACCCGACCGCAGGTTCCGCGTCGGCTGCTGCGGAGGCCCAGCCTTTCTACGTGAATTCGCCGTTTGGACTGATGTTGGCTCACAACGGCAACCTCACGAATTCCGAAGAGCTCAAGCGGGAGATGTTCCTTTCCGACCTGCGGCACATCAACACCAATTCCGATTCGGAAGTGCTGCTGAATGTGCTTGCCCACGAGTTGCAGGCTGCAGCGAAGAGCTTCCGTCTGGACGAGGAGACCGTCTTCACGGCGGTCGCCGGGGTTCATCGCCGTTGCCGTGGCGCCTACGCCACGGTGGCCATGATTTCCGGTACCGGTCTGTTGGCCTTCCGCGATCCGTATGGCATCCGCCCGCTGGTCATTGGGCGCAACGATACGCCCAAAGGCACCGAATGGCTGGTGGCGTCGGAGAGCGTGGCCCTCGATGTGATGGGCTTTAAGCTGGTCCGTGATGTGGCGCCCGGTGAGGCGATCCTCATTGATACGGAAGGGCGTTTCCATAGCCGTCAGTGCGCCAGCCACACGGTGCACGCGCCCTGCATGTTCGAGTTTGTCTATCTCGCCCGTCCCGATTCGCTGATTGACGGGATCTCGGTATACGACGCACGCATCAAGATGGGGGAGTTCCTGGCCCGCAAGCTGCGTTCCACGATGCCGCACCTGAAGGTTGACGTGGTGATTCCCATCCCCGATTCCAGCCGCCCGTCGGCCATGGAGATGGCACACCAGTTGAATGTCCCTTACCGCGAAGGCTTCGTCAAGAACCGCTACATCGGCCGTACCTTCATCATGCCCGGGCAGGCGATCCGGCGTAAGTCCGTGCGGCAGAAGCTCAATACGATCCACCAGGAATTCAAGGGCAAGAACGTGCTGCTGGTGGACGACTCCATCGTGCGTGGCACCACCAGCCGCGAGATTGTCCAGATGGCCCGGGATGCGGGAGCAAGCAAGGTCTTCATGGCGTCCGCTGCGCCTCCGGTGCGCTACGCCAACGTGTACGGCATTGACATGCCGACCAAGGGTGAGCTGATTGCGAGTGACCGTACCGAGGAGGAAATCTGTGCTGAAATCGGTGCCGACGCCCTGATCTATCAGGATCTCAATGATCTGAAGCTCGCCGTCCAGGCCATCAATCCGGCCATCTCCGTGTTCGAGACATCCTGTTTTGATGGCTGCTATGTGACGGGTGACGTGACCCAGGAATATCTTTCCGGGGTGGAGACCCAGCGTAACGACGCAGCGGGCAAACCGGTCAATGATGAGGGTGGTGGTCAGATGGATCTCAATCTTGTTTCCCGGAGCGAAAGTTGAGCCAGCCTTTACTGGATGGATTGGACATTGACACGCTGGCTGTCAGGTCGGGGATTGAACGAAGCCAGTTCAATGAGCACTCAGAGGCGCTGTATCTGACGTCCAGCTTTGTGTTCGACAGCGCAGCCCAGGCGGCGGCTCGTTTTTCCGGTGAAGAGGACGGGAACGTCTACGCGCGTTTCACCAATCCGACCGTTACCGCAATGCAGCAGCGCCTGGCGGCACTCGAGGGGGCGGAGGCGTGTGTTGCCACGGCATCGGGTATGGCGGCGATCATGTCCACTGTGATGGCGTTGCTCAGTGCCGGTGATCACATCGTGGCGTCACGCGGCCTGTTTGGTGCCACACAGCAACTGTTCGGCAATATCCTGTCCCGTTTCGGCATCGAGACGACCTTTGTGCCTGCGACGGATCTGGATGCCTACCGTGCTGCGGTGACGCCGAAAACACGTTTGTTCTTTGTCGAATCGCCGTCCAATCCGCTCACCGAGTTGGTGGATATTGCAGCGGTTGCCGCCATTGCCCATGACGCAGGTGTGTTGCTGGCGGTCGACAATTGCTTTTGCTCGCCAGCCCTGCAGAGGCCCCTCACGCTTGGAGCTGATCTGGTGATTCACTCCGCCACCAAGTATCTGGATGGCCAGGGGCGAGTGCTGGGTGGTGCGGTGTGTGGCAGCAAGGCATTGGTTGACGAGGTGTTCAAGTTCCTGCGTACGGCGGGGCCGTGCATTTCGCCATTCAATGCTTGGGTGATTCTCAAGGGCCTTGAGACCCTCAGGATCCGTATGGCAGCCCAGTCTGTTGCAGCCCTTGAACTGGCGGCTTGGCTTGAAGCCCAGCCCCAGGTCGCCCGTGTGTACTATCCGGGTCTGCCATCCCATCCCCAGTACGATCTGGCCTGTCGGCAGCAGAGTAGTGGTGGTGCGATCGTCAGCTTCGAAGTGCGTGGTGGGCGGGAAGAGGCCTGGACGGTGGTGGATGCGACGCGTGTCGTGTCGATTACTGCCAATCTCGGCGATACCAAGACCACTTTGACCCATCCGGCGTCCACCACCCATGGCCGAATCTCTCCGGAGGCGCGTGAGGCATCGGGAATTCGTGAGAGCCTGCTACGTATTGCGGTGGGGCTGGAGTCTGTTGAAGACCTCAAGGCCGATCTGGCCCGCGGTCTTGCGCTGATCGCCTGAGTCGTCACTCAAGGGGCTGACGGGAGAGTACCCCGTCGGCCCACACGAGCACTTCCCCGCTTGCCTTTCCCGCACTTTCCCTCCAGTCGGCAAGGACCCAGCGTTCGCACTTGTGGCCATCCACCATGAGCTGATGGCAGGCTGGCCGATGCGTATGGCCGTGGATCAGGCATGGATATCCGTGCTCGCGGAGCAGGGTGGCAATGGCGTCGCCGTTTGCATCCATGATTTCGGCGTCCTTGCCGGCCTTTGCTGCTTCACTCTTTCGGCGTATGTCGGCGATGAACTGCTTGCGGGCAGCAAGGGGCTGGCCGAGGAATTGCTCCTGGTATGCCGGTGAGCGGACTTGCTTGCGAAACGCCTGGTAGCCTACGTCATCGGTGCACAGGCTGTCGCCATGACACAGCAACACGGCTTGTGTGCCGAGGTGAATCAGTGAGGGCTCTGGCAGGATTGTCAGGCGACACCGACGGGCAAAGTCTGCTCCGATCAGGAAATCCCTGTTGCCAGGCATGAAATGGATCCGGGTGCCGGCCTCGGCGAGGGCGGCCAGTTGCCGCTCCAGGCCGCTGCTCAGGGGGTCGTCATGATCGTCGTCACCCGCCCAGTATTCGTAAAGATCACCCAATATGTAGAGTGCTTCCGCATTCCGGGCGGGGCCTGCGAGATATCGCTCGAAGACCGCGGTCAACGCGGGGCGGTCAACCGAAAGATGCAGATCGGAAATGAAATGAACTTGCATGCGCGGTGTGCCCCGGTGACGCTGTCAAATGATCTCGGCGCTCTGGATGATCACGTCTTCCTTCGGCACATCCTGATGGAAACCGCTGCTGCCGGTCTTGACACCCTTGATCTTGTCGACCACATCCATGCCTTCGCTAACCTTGCCGAATACGCAGTAACCCCAGCCCTGGATGTCGGGGGAGCGGTGATTGAGGAAGTCATTGTCGGCCACGTTGATGAAAAACTGGGCCGTGGCTGAGTGAGGGGCGTTGGTGCGGGCCATGGCAACGGTGCCGGCAACGTTCTTGAGGCCGTTGTTGGCCTCGTTCTGGATCGGCTCGCCGCAGGGCTTTTGCTTCATGCCGGGCTCAAAGCCACCACCCTGGATCATGAAGCCGTTGATGACGCGATGGAAGACCGTGTTGTTGTAATGACCGGCTTCCACGTAAGCCAGAAAGTTCTTTACCGTTTCGGGTGCCTTTTCGGCGTCCAGCTCGAGAACGATGTCGCCGTGGTTAGTAGTGAGTTTGACAGCCATGGGGTGCTCCTGTTGGAAAGTTGGGGTGTTACTTGGTCGCTTTTTCGGGCAACTGGCGTGCTGATTCAATGAGGATCGGCGTCGTCGGTACATCCCGATGGTAACCCCGGGTGGTCGTGGGTTCCTTGGCGATCTTGCGAACCACCTCCATCCCGTCGGTCACCTTGCCGAAGACGGTGTAGCCCCAGCCGTCCGGCGAGGGGTAGTTGAGAGAGCGATTGTCTTCAAGGTTGATAAAGAACTGGGCGGTCGCCGAGTGAGGATTTTGGGTGCGGGCCATGGCAATCGTCCCTGCATCGTTCCTGAGGCCGTTCTTGCCTTCGTTCTCGATTGGTGCGCGGGTTGCCTTCTCTTCCATGGCGCTATTCATGCCGCCGCCCTGGATCATGAAGCCGTTGATCACGCGGTGGAAGATCAGGCCGTTGTAGTGACCGCCTTTCACGTAGTCAAGAAAGTTGGCGACGGTCTTCGGCGCCTTTTCGGGATAGAGTTCCAGCACGATGTTACCGGCGCTGGTCTTCAGTTCGACCATGGGGTTGGCGGCTGCAGCAATAAGGGCATTGGCGGCCAGGGCGACTGCAAGAAGGGCTTTTTTCATGGAGGTCCTGTGAGAAAACGGCTTCGCGCTCAGGCGAAACCTTCATAGATGATCTTCCAGCGTCCACCTTCCTTCACCCAATACTGTCGTTTCTTGAGGACGTTGGAAAGGTTGTTGCTGCGGTAATCCTGTTCGAAGGTCACGACAATCATGTCTTGCTTGCCAGGGTTGCGAAAAACGCTCAGTTTGCTCAGATCGACCTTGACCCAGGACTTTCCTGCTGCAACCAGCCGTTTTTGCTGCGCCCACTGGCCATAGTCGCCTTCGTTGTTGCGGAAGGAGCGGGAGTAGTGGGCCAGGTAGCGATCCACGTCACGACTTTCCCAGTCCTTCCGCCAGGCTTCTATTTCGCGGTTGAGTGCTGTGCGTTCGCTAGCCCAGTCGTCCAGGCTCAGCCACTCGATGGTGTTACTGATGATGACCGGGGTCAAGCCGACTTGAAGATAGCCGGAGAGGGTATCCAGATCCTGGTTGGTCAGCACTACGCAGCCGTCGGATGCGCGGGGAGGGCGCGAGTAGGTGTCGCTGGGCGTGCCATGGAGCCAGATACCGTGGCCATTGCGGCCCTGCTGCCTGTCCCACTCGTTTGGGTAGTTGATTGGAAAGGCGCCGCTACCGTAGAAATCCGAAAGTTTCTGGCGTGGCAGATTGGCCGTCACGTGGTACACGCCTACCGGCGTGCGCTTGTCGCCTTCGCGGGTCTTTTCCGCACCCAACTTGCCATGGGCAATGTAGTAGTCTGCAACGAAACGGGGGCGCCCATTGTCGTTCTGGTAGATGTAGAGCCGGGAGCGCTGGGTGTCCACGACGATCGCAAACTTTTGATCGGGCTCCATCTGCAGCAGGTAGCGCGGGACGTAATTGCTGGGCGGCCTGTTGCGATAGGCCTTGAGACGGGCGATAGCCTCTTCACGAAGGTCGGCGAGCTTCTCTGCGGGGGCTTCCGGCGAGTCGCCAAATGCACTCAGTGGTCGCGTACGGGCAAGAAGAAGGTCGCCACGGATCAGATGGGCAAGGCGAAAATTGGGGTAGCGCAGCAGTAGCGCATCAACCTTCTTGAGTGCGTCATCCGTCCTGCGGTGTTCGATATCACGAATCACCTCACCGAGGGCCATGTCGGCGTCGGCCGCGGCTGCCCGCAGGCCTCCAGAGGCCGACGCCACGAGCGGGAAGCAGACGAAGGCGAGGGCAAACCCCCTGTGCAAGGCGGCCTTCAAGCGACGCATCAACCGCCTACCCGCTCCTGCTGGATGACCCACTTGCCGTCCTGATGGATGAGATTGAGTGTCTTGTTGGAAGAGGTTGACAGGTTGGCTGAGCGATAGTGCTGACGAAGCTTGACGGTAGCCCGATCCCCCGCCACGGAGACAACCTTGATGTTCTCAAGATCAACTTCGATGGCGCCGGGTTTGGTGAGCCGCTGGGTGCGTTCTTCTTCCCAAGCCTTGCGGTTGAGCCCCTTCGGAGGCTCAAAGTCACGCGCATAGTGGCCGAGATAGGATTTGACATCCTTGCGGGACCAGGCGCCAGCCCAGTTCTGCACCGCTTTGGAGATCGCCGCCGCCTGCGGTGGCGTATCGTCCTTGGGTTCGGGTCGTTTCGCGACGGGTTTCGGCTCTTCCTTGATAACGGGGGTGGGAGCAACGGCAACGGGTGTTGGGGGGGCGCTCGGTTTGGCTGCAGCAGGCGCCGGTGCCGTGGCAGCGGGAGTCGGAGCAGGGGCTGGAGCAGGCGCAGGTTTCACGGGGGCGGCCGCGACCGTTACCGGGGGCGGTGCTGCAGGCTTGTTCGCCTGGGGGGCTGCCGCTACCGGGGCGGGGGCAACTGGGCGGCCGGGCTTGCCTGCGACGCTGATCATTTCCCGAATGAGGGCGAGCTTGTTCTGGGCCGCCACGTTGGACGAGTCCAGGGCGAGCGCTTTGTCGTAGGCCTGGCTGGCCAGGCGAGCATAGATGTCACCGAGGTTCTCGTGGGCAGTCGCGTAGCTCGGATGGGTGCGGATGGCCATCTCGAGAGCGATGCGAGCCTTGTCGTACTGGCGCTGTTGGGCGTAAAGCACGGCCAGATTGTTGTAAGGCTCCGGGAGTTCCGGAAAATCCTCGGTCAATTTCTGAAAAACGGCGATGGCCTCGGCGCTGCGGTTAAGCTCGGACAGCACCACCCCTTTCAGAAAACGAACTTGAGCGTCCCGGGGCTTGGACGCCAGAATGCTGTCGGCGCGTTCGAGTGCCTGGGAGAACTGTCCCTGTTTGACCAGGGTCTGGAGATCCTGGATGGGATCCGCCCGAACGGGGCTGCAGATCAGGCTTGCGAGGAGCAGGGAGGCGACCAGGGCTCGTTTTGACATGTGGTATGATCCGCAAGTACGCGCAAGCACGCACTAGCGCTCGTTATTGGTGGGATTGCTATCTCCGCATTTTATCAAGAAGCGTTGCTGCCTACCATGAGCACTTCCCTATTTCTTCGCTGCACGGGCTCACGCAGCCCGAGCAATTCGGGGCCGGCCTGCGCCGTTTTCTGATTGCGTTCTGGCTTGATCCTTTTTCCACGGTTTCAGTTCAGTCTTCCTCATGTTGAAAATTCATAACTCCCTCTCCCGAAAGAAAGAGCGGTTCGTCCCCATAGAGCCTGGCAAGGTCCGCATGTACGTATGTGGAATGACGGTGTACGACTATTGCCACCTCGGGCATGCACGGGTGATGGTGGTATTCGACATGGTGGTGCGCTGGTTGCGGGCGAGCGACTATGAGGTCACGTATGTTCGCAATATCACCGACATTGATGACAAGATCATCAAGCGCGCGGGGGAGAACGGGGAGAGCATTCGCGCCTTGACCGATCGTTTCATTGCCGCGATGCATGACGATGCGGATGCACTCGGTGTCCAGCGGCCTGATCATGAGCCCCGGGCGACCGAGTATGTCTTGCCAATGCAGAAGCTCATTGGCGAACTGATGGGGCACGGCCTGGCCTACAAGGCGGACAATGAAGACGTCTGCTTTGCCGTGCGCAAATTTGAGGGTTACGGCAAGCTTTCTGGCAAGTCTCTGGATGAATTGCGTGCTGGGGAACGGGTTGAGGTGGCCGGCGGAAAGCAGGATCCCCTTGATTTCGTACTATGGAAGCACGCACGGGCCGACGAGCCCGAGGAAGTCAAATGGGCTTCACCCTGGGGAGCGGGACGCCCCGGGTGGCACATTGAGTGCTCTGCAATGAGTTCGGAATTGTTGGGCGCCCAGTTCGATATTCATGGGGGTGGGGCCGACCTGCAGTTTCCCCATCATGAGAACGAGATCGCCCAGAGTGAGGGGGCCCACCAGTGCTCCTTCGTGAATTACTGGATGCACAACGGGTTTGTGCGTGTTGACGATGAAAAGATGTCCAAGAGTCTGGGCAACTTTTTCACCATTCGTGACGTGCTCAAGGAGTATGCGCCGGAAGTGGTCCGTTTCTTCATTTTGCGCGCCCACTATAGAAGTCCGCTCAACTACTCTGACGCTCATCTCGTGGATGCGCGAAATGCGCTTTCGCGCCTATACACGGCTTTGCGCAACGTGCCGCCCGTTCCCCTGCCCGTGGTGGACTGGTCGTCACCCATGGCTGCGCGTTTCAAGTTGGCCATGGATGATGACTTCAATACGGCAGAGGCGCTGTCTGTCCTATTCGATTTGGCTGCAGAAGCAAATCGGAGTCAGTCGGCCGAGGCCTCCGGCCTGCTCAAGGAGTTGGGGGGCGTGTTGGGGCTGCTCGAGCAGGATCCTACGGCCTTCCTGCAGGGTGGGGCTGAAAGCGCCGGTGATGACTCTGCTTCAGTCAATGCCAGGATTGAGGCACGGATTGCTGCCAAGAAGGCGCGTAACTTTGCCGAGGCTGACCGGATCCGCGCTGAATTGCTGGCCGAGGGGATTGCCCTTGAAGATACGGCCCAGGGGACGATCTGGCGTCGTGCCTGATCTTCTCTTCGCAAAAAATGAGGCCACGAGAGTGGCCTCATTGACGTCCAAGGGGCCGTTGAATCAGCGCAGAACCCGCCCGTCCCGACCAAGAACGGTCAGGTCCACGAAGCGCGATCCGTTGTGGCTGGTGGGGGAATAGCCGACCCGGTAGCCGCCAAGGTCGAAAGTGCCATTCTCGAGGGTGCTTACGAGCTTCTCACGGGTTGGATCCTTGCCCACCTTCTTCAGGGCATCAGCCACCAGTTTGGCATTCAGGAATCCCTCGATACCGTAGTAGCTGTAGTTGCCATGCTTGGCATGGGCCTGAATGGCCTTGTGGTATTCCTTGACAGCCGGGATGGTGTCGTTCCAGGGGTAGGGCATGACCTGGGATATGCCAATGCCGTGCGCCTCCTTGGCTCCCATCTCTGCGACAAGCAGATCGGCACCAATGGGCGAGAGCGTTGAGAACTGGGGAACCTGGCCGGCCTTGCGCATCTGCCGGATAAACTCCGCGGTCGGCTTGTAGAGCGTGGCCATGATGACGGCCTGGGGATTGCCTTTGGCAATCTGGGTGACAGCGGCGGCGACGTCCAGTGAATTGCGCTCCACGGAGCCTACCGCAACGGGCTTCAATTTGTGGCGGGCGAGGGTCGCTACCACGCCGTCCAGCCCGGACTTGCCGAATCCATCGTTTTGGTAGAACACGGCGATCTGGGTGATGCCAAGACCGACCAGATGATTGACGATGGCTTCGGTTTCGTCGGCATAGCTCGCGCGCAGATGAAACATGTAGCGGTTGACCGGTGTGCGCAGGCTGCCGGCACCGCTGATGGTGCCGATAAGGGGAACCCGCGCTTCGGCGAAGACTTTCATTGCCTCGGTGGTGGGGGAGGAGCCGTAGTACGCCATCAGGGCAAAGATCTTTTGCTCATTGATCAGTTTTCGGGTGTTGGCGACCGTCTTATCCGTTTCGTACCCATCATCCAGTGCAAGAAGCTCGACTTTCCGGCCGTGAATACCACCTGTCGCATTCAATTGTGCGAAGTACGCCATCGCGCCTTCTTTCATCTCCTTGCCATAGGCGCCGTTGGGGCCGGAAAAGGGGGCAGACATGCCCAGTGTGATGGTGCTCTCGCCGATACCGGGATCGGCAGCCTGAACCGAGTCCGCGACCGTAAACATCAATCCGACGCTTAGGGTGGCGATCAGCGACTTGAGGGTGTGGATAAGCATGATCGGCGACTCTTTTTAGTTTGGAGGAGGGGCGAAGCCGAGTATAGGTCAAAAGGAAAGTGTTTCGGAAAGGACGCTGGCCGATGCTCCTGAAGGAGCATCGGCCAGCATTTTGTGTCGCAATGCAGCAAAATATCAGGTTCAGGCGCTAAAGAAATCCTTCACCTTGTCCATCCAGGATTTGGCCTTCGGGTTGTGACGCTCGGCGTTGCTGGACGCGATCTCGTCGAATTCCCGGAGCAGTTCCTTTTGACGTTCAGTCAGTTTGACCGGTGTCTCGACGATGACATGGACCATCAAGTCACCCGGAGCGTGACTGCGGACATTGCGGATGCCCTTGCCCCGCAGGCGGAATACCTTGGCACTCTGCGTCTCTGCGGGAATCCGGATATTGGCGGCGCCGTCGAGGGTCGGGATCTCGATTTCACCACCCAGGGCTGCAGTGGTGAAACTGATCGGCATCTCGCAATGCAGATCGTCGCCGTCGCGCTGAAATACGGGGTGCTGCTTGATGTGGATCTCCACGTAGAGATCCCCGGCCGGTCCACCATTGACACCTGGCTCGCCATGACCACCATGACGCAGTCGCATGCCATCGTCGATTCCCGCCGGAATTTTGACTTCCAGGGTCTTCTGCCGCTTGACGCGTCCCGCACCACCGCAGGACGGGCAGGGCTCCGGAATGATGCGGCCGCTGCCGTGGCACTTGGGGCAGGTCTGCTGAATGGAGAAGAAACCCTGCTGAATGCGAACCTGACCGGCGCCACCACATGTCGGACAGGTCTTGGGCTGGGTGCCCGGTTTTGCGCCACTGCCGTGGCAGGTGTCGCACTCTTCCAGTGCCGGAATGCGGATCGTCTTCTCCGCACCACGGGCAGCTTCTTCCAGGGTGATCTCAAGGTTGTAGCGTAGATCGGCACCCCGGTAGACATTGGAGCGACCCCGTCCGCCTCCGCCGCCTCCAAAAATGTCGCCAAAGATATCGCCGAACGCGTCAGCGAAGCCATCGAAGCCCTGACCGCCACCGCCGCCGCCGCCCATCGAGGGGTCGACGCCTGCGTGACCGTAGCGGTCGTAGGCGGCGCGCTTGTTGGCATCCGTCAGGATCTCGTAGGCTTCCTTGGCCTCCTTGAATTTGTCCTCGGCGTCCTTGCTGTCCGGATTGCGGTCCGGATGGTATTTCATGGCCAGCTTTCGGTAGGCCTTCTTCAACTCGTCCTCAGAGGCGTCGCGATTGACGCCGAGGATCTCGTATAAATCCCGTTTCGCCATTTTTGGGTGCTCTGGCTTTCTTGCGTAAAGGCCGAGCCGAGCGGTGCGGATGCACCGGCAGGGGCTCGGCCGGGTCTGTCGGGTCGGCTGACTGGCTGTTCAGCCAGAAAGGCTTACTTCTTGTCCTTCACTTCGGTGAACTCGGCATCGACCACATCCGGTTCGTTGGCCTTGGTGCCACTGGCAGAGGCGCCTGCGCCGCCCGCCGGGCCGGCAGCACCAGCCTCGGCCTGAGCCTGGGCATAGATGTGCTCGCCAAGCTTCTGGCTGACCGCACCCAGGGCTTCGCTCTTGGCATCAATGGCCGCCTTGTCACCAGATTTGATGGCTTCTTCGGCTTCGGCGATGGCGGCTTCGATCTTGGCCTTGTCGTCGCCGATCTTGTCGCCGTGCTCGGCCAGTGCCTTCTTCACGGAATGAACCAGCGTATCGAGGTGGTTGCGTGCGTCGACCAACTCGTGAGCCTTCTTGTCTTCCTCGGCGTGCGCTTCGGCGTCGCGTACCATGCGCTCGACCTCGTCGTCCGACAGGCCGGAGTTGGCCTGGATCTTGATCTTGTTTTCCTTGCCGGTGGCCTTGTCCTTGGCGGACACGTGCAGGATGCCGTTGGCGTCGATGTCGAAAGTGACTTCGATCTGCGGCATGCCGCGCGGGGCTGGCGGGATGTCGGAGAGGTTGAACTGGCCGAGGCTCTTGTTGCCTGAGGCCATTTCGCGCTCACCCTGCAGCACATGAATGGTCACAGCGGACTGGTTGTCGTCAGCAGTGGAGAACACTTGGGAGGCCTTGGTGGGGATCGTCGTGTTCTTCTGGATCAGCTTCGTCATCACGCCACCCAGGGTTTCAATGCCCAGGGACAGCGGGGAGACGTCGAGGAGCAGAACGTCCTTCACTTCGCCCTGGAGCACGCCACCCTGGATGGAGGCGCCGACGGCAACGGCCTCATCCGGGTTCACATCGCGACGCGGATCCTTGCCGAAGAACTCCTTCACCCGTTCGATGACCTTGGGCATGCGGGTCTGACCACCGACGAGGATCACGTCGTCAATGTCGGAAACCTTCACGCCGGCGTCCTTCAGGGCCACGCGGCAGGGCTCGATGGTGCGCTCGACCAGATCTTCGACCAGCGACTCGAATTTGGCACGGGTGATCTTGAGTGCCAGGTGCTTCGGACCGGTGGCGTCGGCGGTGATGTAGGGCAGGTTGATTTCAGTCTGCTGGCCGGAGGACAGCTCAATCTTGGCCTTTTCGGCAGCTTCCTTGAGACGCTGCAGGGCCAGCACGTCGTTCTTCAGATCGACGCCCTGTTCCTTTTTGAACTCGGTGACGATGTAGTCGATGATGCGTTGGTCGAAGTCTTCGCCGCCCAGGAAGGTGTCGCCGTTGGTGGCCAGCACTTCAAACTGGTGCTCGCCGTCAATGTCGGCGATCTCGATCACGGAGATGTCGAAGGTGCCGCCGCCAAGGTCGAACACGGCGATCTTGGAGTCGCCCGGCTTCTTGTCCATGCCGAAGGCCAGCGCCGCCGCAGTGGGCTCATTGATGATGCGTTTGACTTCGAGCCCGGCAATGCGGCCGGCGTCCTTGGTGGCCTGACGCTGACTGTCGTTGAAATAGGCCGGTACGGTGATGACGGCTTCGGTGACTTCTTCACCGAGGTAGTCTTCGGCGGTCTTCTTCATCTTGCGCAGCACTTCGGCGGAGACCTGCGGCGGGGCAATTTTCTTGCCGCGTACTTCGACCCAGGCGTCGCCGTTGTCAGCCTTGCAGATGGTGAAGGGCATCAGGTCAATGTCCTTCTGGACTTCCTTTTCCTCGAAGCGACGGCCGATCAGGCGCTTGACGGCGTAGAGGGTGTTTCTGGCGTTGGTGACGGCCTGACGCTTGGCCGGGGCGCCGCACAGGATCTCGCCATCGTCGGCGTAGGCAACGACGGACGGGGTGGTGCGCGCACCTTCGGAGTTCTCGATGACCTTGGGCTTGCCGCCTTCCATCACGGAAACGCAGCTATTGGTGGTGCCGAGGTCGATGCCGATGATCTTGCCCATGAGTTTTCCTTCAGTTCGAATTCTGTTTGTCAGTGGGGAGGGAAGCTCCCGCCCCTTGGCTTGCTATGGAATATGGGGATGCCGGAACGGGTTTCAAGCGGTAGTTTTGGCCTTTGAGACCACGACCAAGGCTGGACGCATCGTACGCTCGTTGAGCAGATAGCCCTTTTGCAGCACGGTGATCACCGTATTCGGCTCGCCGTCGCCCTCAAGGGCACTGATGGCCTGGTGCTTGTTCGGATCGAACTTCTCGCCAACCGGGTTGACTTCAGTGATGTTGGCGCTCGTGAAGGCCGATACCAGTTGTTTGAGGGTTAGCTCAACACCCTCCCTCAAGGTTTCGAGGGTGGCGTTTTCGGTAGCGAGTGCTGCTTCAAGGCTGTCCTTGACCGGGAGCATCGACTGGGCAAACTTGTCCGCGGCGAATTTACCCGCCTTGATGATGTCCTCCTGGGCGCGGCGGCGGACGTTCTCTGTCTCCGCTTTTGCACGTAGCCAAGCATCGTGGTGCTCGGCGGCCTTCAGTTCGGCTGCGCGAAGCTGCTCTGCGAGGGACGGCAGGGTATCGATGCCCGCTGTGTCCTGGGCCGCGTCCTGGACGGTTGCCGTCCTGTCAGCGCTGTTCTCGACAAGTTCGACGTCGGCCTTAACTTCGGCGCCCAGGGTGGGATCTTGGTCTTGCATGGGTAACGGCTCCTTTTTTTGACTCGCATTAGCTGGGGGCGCAAGATAAGATTTCAAGAGGGGGGGTGCCACCACGGGAAAGTTCCCCCGTCGCGTGTAAAATCGGCAGGTCCCGGCAAGGTCCGGTCATCGTTGCAACCTCTGCGGTGCAGTGCGGGTATGGATAATTCACCAGAGAAAATCGGCAAGTACAAGCTGATCCGTGAGGTCGGTCGCGGGGCGACTGCGACGGTGTATCTCGCCGAGCATCCCCAGTATCCCGATCCGGTGGCGCTCAAACTTGTGCGCTTCGACGACAAGTCCAAGGACGAAGCCAAGTGGAACCGGCGGCTGATGAAGCTCCTGCGGGCCGAGCGTGACGTATCGAGCCGCCTGGATCACCCCAACATCATCAAGATCTTCGACACGACGGTTGAGAAGGACTACGCGTACATCGTGATGGAGTACTTCCCGGGGACAACCCTGGAGCAGTACTGCTCATTCCAGAGTCTCCTTCCCCTGCACAGGGTGATCGGCATGGTCTTCAAGTGCGCGATGGCTCTCGATTACGCATACCGTCAGGGCATCGTGCATCGGGACATCAAGCCCGCCAACATCCTGGTGGATGAGCACGATAACGTGAAGATCACCGATTTCGGCTTGGCGCTCAACATCAGCAAGAAGAGCGCATCGGACTCGACCTTCATCATGGGCGTGGGCTCTCCGGCCTACATGAGCCCTGAGCAGATCAAAGGCTATCCACTCAACCAGAAGACCGATCTGTTCTCTCTGGGTGTGGTGCTTTTTCACATGCTGACGGGCCGGCTCCCCTTCCGGGCGAAGAATCCGGCCCAGTTGATCTACAAGATCATCAACACCGAGCCCCCTATGGTCTCGCAGATCAATTCGGAACTGCCCGAACAACTTGATGGTGTTATCCGTCGGGCTCTTGAGAAGGATCTTTACTCGCGCTACAAGAATGGCGCGGATTTCGCGAAGGATCTATCGGCGGTCCGCTACAAGATCCTGGATGACAGCTCGCTGCCGGTCGACAACACGCGTTACTCGATTCTGCGCAAGATGCCCTTCTTCACCGAGTTTGAAGATGTGGAAATCTGGGAAATCTTGCGGATCTCCCGGTGGCGGAAGGTGGAGGCGAATACCCTGCTGATCCGGGAGGGGGATGCCGACCAGCGCTTCGGGATCATCATCGAGGGCAGGGTTGAGATGTCGGTGGATGGTCACCGGGTGTGTGAGCTTGCCTATGGCGAGGTCTTCGGCGAACTGGCCTTCCTGGATCAGCAGGAGCACCGGCACACCAGTACGGCGGTGGCCACCACCAGTACCGTGTTCCTGGAAATCAATCCGTCGGCCCTGTCCCTGGCCACCGACGAGTGTCAGGAGGCTTTTCGCAGCCGGCTTGTCACAGTGGTGGCGCGCCGCCTGGGGCAGGCCTATCGCGAGCTCTCAAAAGACGGACCTCCGGCGGAAAGGATCACCGTGAGCGGCTTCGGCATGGAACTCCAACTCGTAGACAATTGAGTATCGCGTAGAGGTCCGGGGGCGCAGCCCAGGGTCATCGCCCCGCGTGGTGCCGGACCCACCGTACGATTTCATCTGTTCCCATGGCGCCTGACTGGCGCGCCAGTTCTCTACCTCGATGGAAGAGCGCCAGGGTTGGGATGCTGCGGATCGCGTAGCGTGCGGCGATCTGGTTTTCTTCTTCGGTATTCAGTTTTCCAAGCCTGAATTCGGGTTCCAGGATGGCGGCGGCAGACGAGAAGGCGGGTGCCATGCTTCTGCATGGTCCGCACCAGGGTGCCCAGAAGTCCACGACCAATGGTAGGTCGCTGCGTGCTGCGTGCATGTCGAAATTTGCCATTCCCAGTTCGACCGGGTGTCCGTCAAAGAGTGCTTTCTTGCAGCGTCCGCACATGCCATGGTCGTGAAGTCTGTCGGCAGGAATTCGATTGATTGCCGAACAGTTGGGGCAGGGGATGAGCATGCTGTCAGTCATGATTGTGTCTCCACAGGATTCAAGGAGTGATGTGGGGGAGGGCGACGTACTTTCAAGGGGCGTGCTCAGCCCGGTTCTCGGTGGTCCGTTTCGGAAGCTAAAGTTTCGACAACGCCGGCCGAAATCCTCCCTGAAGCCGCGATATCTTCGCGGATCGGACAGGAGGTGGCTTGTGAGCCGAGGCAGCACTTATGGAATCAGCCGGGTCGACAACGAGACCAGCCGGACTCATGGATGGCTTGTGACCATCCAGCGTCGTGGTGTGATCTATCGCAAGCACTTCAGTGATGGGGTGTTTGGCGGAAAGCAGAGGTCATTTGGTGCTGCGAAGGAGTACCGGGATCAGATCATCGCTGAACATCCGCCGTTGTCGATGCAGGAGTATTCCAACATCGTCAAGAAGAACAATCGTTCCGGGGTGGTGGGTGTGTGCCGCTACTGTGCTTCAGAGACGCGGGATCTGCCCGAGGACAAGCAGCGCTGGTTCTGGGTGGCGTCGTGGCCGCTCCCGGACGGGCGTCGTAAACGGGTCAAGTTCTCGGTCAAGAAGTATGGCGAAGACGGCGCCTTCAGGATGGCCATGGATGCCCGTTCTGCGGCACTTGGAAAGCTTGTCGGCGCTTTTGACCCAGGTGCGGTCAGACGTCGAGCCCCGCGCCGACGCAGTGCTCAGGCAACAGCCCCGGGCTGACACGCGGTCACTGACAATGCTGGATCAGTCCTTGTCACTCAGCGCAAGGCTGACCATCCACGTGAGGATGCTGTAGAGCAGTGCGCCCCAGAAGGCCGTCCAGAAGTCAGGTACGACAAATCCCTGGACGAGGCCTGATACCGACCAGAACATCAGCGCATTGATCACCAGTGTGAAAAGGCCAAGGGTGAGAATGGTGATGGGGAGGGTGATCAGGATAAGCAGCGGCCTGATGATGGCGTTCACAAAGCCCAGTAGCAGGGCGCTCAGCAAGGCCGCCGTATAGCCTTCCACCCTTATGCTGGTGAGGATTTCCGGAATCAGCATCAAGGCGACGGCATTGAGTATCCAGCGAAGAATCAGTTTCATGGGACCTGCCTCCTGCAGTCGTTTCCTGACTTGGGCTCAGTTGTCGGCACCGAGTTTCCTGGCTGCGGTCTGCTGAAGCGAAAGGATCGCCCGGTCGGGCTGCGCATCGGTTAGCCAGTTGCCCAGATGGGTTATCGAGAGCTGCATGAGGGCATTGATCCAGTCATCGTTCTCGTTCAGGCAGGGAATATAGCCGAAGCGCTCACCACCAGCGTGAAGGAAGGCCTCCCGACACTCCATGTTGATTTCCTCAAGGGTTTCGAGACAGTCCGAAACGAAACCCGGACACATCACGTCAACGGAGCGGATGCCCTGCTTCGCCAGGGACTCCAGGCTGGGTTGGGTGTAGGGCTGGAGCCATTCAGCCTTGCCGAAACGGGACTGAAAGCTGATCATCAGTCGCTCCGGGGGCAGTTTCAGGGCTTCGCCGAGAAGGCGGGCGGTCTTGTGGCATTCGCAGTGGTAAGGGTCACCCAGATCAAGGGCGCGTCGCGGGATACCATGGAAGCTCAGGACCAGCCTTTCCGCCTGCCCGTGTCGCTGCCAGTGTGCGCTCACCGCATTGGCCAGTGCCTGGATATATCCCGGGTTGTCGCCAAAGCTCCTGATGAATCTGATCTCTGGCAGATTGCGCCAGTGGCGCAGGCATTCGGCGACCTCGTCAATGACCGTAGCCGTCGTACTCGCCGAAAACTGCGGGTACAGCGGGACGACGAGGATTCGTGTACAGCCTTGGGTACGCATGTCATCCAGTCGGCTCCGGATGGATGGCGCGCCGTAGCGCATGGCCCAACTCACCAACAGATCCCCTTGCCCGGCATTGGTCAGAAAGCCGGCCAGCAGCTTCGCCTGCTTTTCAGTATGTGCCTTCAGGGGCGAGCCTTCCGCTGTCCACACGCTGGCGTATTTTTTGGCTGATTTTGCGGGGCGGGTGCGCAGGATGATGCCGTGGAGTATGGGCCACCAGATCAAGCGGGGGATCTCGACGACGCGCGGGTCCGAGAGGAATTGACGCAGGTAAGGGCGTAGGGCATCTGCCGTCGGCGCAGCGGGGGTGCCGAGGTTGACCAGCAGGATTCCCGTCCTGGGCGGTGTGCCGTGGACGTAAGCTGGCTCTTGCCAGAATCGGGTCATGGAGGGCTTTCAGGTGTTCTGGCCAGAGAGGGCGCTGGTCAAGAGGCGGGCGGTGATATCGACTATCGGGATCACGCGCTCATATGCCATTCTGGTTGGGCCGATGACCCCCACGGATCCGACAACCTGGCCATCAACCTGGTACGGCGCTGTGACAACACTGCAATCGTCCAGCGGGCTGAGCCCGCTCTCGCCGCCAATGAAGATCTGCACCCCTTTGGCCCGGTTGGAGATGTCGAGTAGCTGCATCAGGCCGGTCTTTTGCTCGAACAACTTGAATAGTTCGCGCAGTCGCGCCATGTTCGAGGACAGATCTTCCGCATCCAGAAGATTGGTCTCCCCAGAGATGACATAGGTGCTTTGCGTATCCTCGAGCGCCGCGCTGCCGGCTTCGACCGCCGCAGTCATGAGTTCGGTCATGTCGGAGCGAAGCTGCTTCAGTTCGTCCTGGATCCGGGAACGGATCTCGGGAAAGGCGAGCCCGGCAAAGTGCTGATTCAGATAAGTGGCCGCATTTGACAATTCGGATGACGAGTAGGGGCGCTTGGTGAACAGAATCCGGTTCTGCACATCTCCGGTCGTTGTGACAAGGATGAGCAGGACACGGGTATCGGACAGGCTGACGAACTCGATTTGGCGGATCTTGATCGCATCCTTCTTGGGAGAAATGACGACCCCTGCAAAGTGGGTCAGGCCGGAGAGCATCTGTGATGCCGCGCTGATGACTCGTTGCGGCTCTCCGGGCTGGATGTGACCCTTGATCTCCTGGAGCTGACCGATGCCGAGGGGCTGCACCGTGAGCAGGCTGTCCACGAAGAAACGATAGCCGCGTGCAGTCGGAATCCGACCCGCCGAGGTGTGGGGGCTGGAAATGAAGCCCAGTTCCTCGAGGTCAGACATGACGTTGCGCACGGTTGCCGGCGAAAGCTTGAGCCCGGAATGGCGAGACAGTGCCCGAGAGCCCACAGGTTGCCCTTCGGTGATGTAGTGCTCTACAAGTGTCTTGAGCAGGACTTGAGAGCGTAGATCGAGGCTGGTCATGGTGTTGGGCTCGTTGAGACGCCCCAATTCTAAGGAAGGGCGAAGGCCGTGAGAAGCGCCGGTTGTATGTGGACTGCGTGTTTTGCGGCGGCAGACTGCGGCACCGAGGAAGAATGTGGTTTAATCAAATCCATGACCTGCGAGTTCAAGACAATAGCGCTGATAGGCAAGTATCAGAGCCCTGAAGTGGCGGAGGCTGTCTTCCGCCTTGCTTGTTATTTGAGAAGCCTCGGACTCGGTGTTCTGATTGAACAGGGTACCGCAAGTTCCACCGGCCTGACGGCCGGTTTCTCTGTGGCGAGCTACGAAGAGATCGGCGGCCGGGCTGATCTGGCCGTTGTTCTCGGAGGCGACGGGTCTCTGCTCAATAGTGCCTGCCGCTTGGCGGAATACAACGTGCCACTGGTTGGCGTCAATCAGGGGCGGCTGGGCTTTCTGACTGACATCTCTCGCGAGGTTGCGCTGGAGAAAGTGGGGGAGATACTTGAAGGGCGCTTCACCGAGGAAAGCCGGGTACTGCTGGATGCGGAGGTGGTGCGCAGTGGCAGGCGGGTGTTCCATACGGTGGCCTTGAACGACGTCGTTGTGAACAAGGGTGATCTGGGGAGGATGATTGAGTTTGATCTGCGCATTGACGGGGAGTTCGTCTATACCCAACGTTCTGATGGCATGATCATTTCGACCCCCACGGGTTCAACGGCCTATGCACTTTCGGCAAATGGGCCGATCCTTCATCCAAGCGTCGATGGAATCGCCTTGGTGCCCATGTGCCCCCACACGCTGACGGCCCGCCCGATTACCTTGCCCGACCGTTGCCAGATCGAGATTGTCCTTCTCCCGCCCCACGATTCAAGAGTCCATTTTGATGGGCAGACCCGTTACGATACGCGTGCCGGTGACTGTGTCCGCATCACCCGGTCGCCCCACAGGGTGCGTTTGTTGCATCCGGTTGGCTACAGCTATTTCGCGATGCTGCGGGAGAAGCTGCACTGGAGCTCAACGCCCCGTCATAGCTGATTTTTTGCCCTTTCCCGCTTTTTCTCCCCATGCTGCGCCACCTCACCATCCGTGATTTCGTGATTGTCGACCACCTCGAGCTGGACTTCGGTGCGGGTTTTGGGGCGCTCACCGGTGAAACCGGCGCGGGCAAGTCCATTCTCCTTGACGCTCTCGGGCTTGCCTTGGGGGGCAAGGCGGAGTCAGGCGTCATCCGTACCGGAAGTGCACGGGCCGAGATAGTTGCCGAATTCGATGTTCCGGCCGATGGGCCCCTGCGAAACTGGCTGGTCGAGCAGGCGCTTGGCGGAGAGGATGAAGTCATACTCCTGCGCCGGGTGCTCGAAAGCAGTGGTCGATCCAAGGCGTGGCTCAATGGCACGCCGGTGGTCTTGAGCCAGCTACGCATGGCCGGCGATTTGTTGGCAGATATCCATGGTCAGCACGCCCACCATGCGCTTCTGCGTGGCGATGCCCAGCTTGCGCTGCTGGATGCGCACGGAGGTCTGCAGTGCCTTGCTCGGGAGGTTTTCGAGCGCTACCGAGACTGGTCTGCCTTGCGCCGTGCGCGAGCGCTGGCGGAAGAGGATGCGTCCTCCTCCGCGCGAGAGCGAGAGTTGCTCGGCTGGCAGGTAGGTGAGCTCAGCGATCTGGCTTTCGATCTCGACGATTGGCGCGCCTTGAATCAGGAGCAAGCCCGCCTTGCCCACGCGGCCAGTCTTATCGAAGGTGGGACGGAAGTCGTGGAAGGGCTTGCCGATGGTGAGTATGCAGTGGTGCCTCAGCTCGATCGCCTGTTGGGTCGGGTGGCGGAGATGGCTTCACACGATAGGCAGCTAGCCGATGTGCAGGAGCTGCTGGGCAGCGCCAGCATTCAGCTGGATGAGGCCGTTCATGCGATGCGTCGATACCGGGATCGGCTTGATCTGGACCCCGAGCGTCTCGGAGAGATTGATCAACGTATCCAGGCCATTACCGGAATGGCTCGCAAGTATCGGGTTGCTCCGGAAGATTTGCCCGATGTTTTGACCGAGAGCGTGAGCCGCCTGGAGCGCCTCACGCGGCAGTCAGATCCGGCCGCATTGGCCCGAGACGAAGCGCTGGCCAGGGAGGCGTTCATGCAACCGGCTGTCGCGCTGTCGGAGGCGCGCCGCAAGGTCGCCGCCGAGCTTTCGTCGGCGGTGACGGAGGCCATGCAGTCTCTGGCCATGTCGGGGGCCTGCTTCGAAATTGCCCTCAAGCCGGTGGAGGAGGGCGCTGCAAGTGGTTTGGAAGCGGTTGAATTCCTGGTAACCGCAAATGCCAGTCAGCCCTTGCGCTCGATGTCCAAGGTGGCTTCGGGCGGCGAGCTTTCCCGCATCGGGTTGGCCATTCAGGTCATCACCAGCCGTAGCGTGGCAACGCCGACATTGATATTTGATGAAGTGGATGTGGGGATTGGGGGGCGGGTGGCCGAGATCGTCGGCCGCTTGTTGCGTCAGTTGGGTGTTGATCGTCAGGTTCTCTGTGTCACCCATCTCCCCCAGGTGGCAGCCCAGGCTGACTGGCAATGGACGATTTCCAAGGAAACCCGGGAGGGCGAAACCCTTTCCCGGGTGCGGCTGCTGGATGCGTCCGGCCGCATCGAAGAGATTGCTCGCATGCTGGGCGGGGTCAACATCACCGATACGACCCGCCGCCATGCGGCAGAAATGCTCTCCCTGGAGTCCTAGAGGCCGAGGCTGCCAGCAGCGGCCAGGGTGACAAGGCCGGTGAGCACGAACACGCCAGCAGCAATCCAGCGGATTTTCTCCAGGGGGAGGCGCTTCGCAAGTCCTTCGCCCAGAAGTACCGCAGGCGCGTTGGCGATCATCATGCCGGCAGTGGTGCCGATGACAACCCATGCGAGGGAGTCGAAACGTGCCGCCAGGGCTACGGTGGCGAGCTGGGTCTTGTCCCCCATTTCAGCGACGAAGAACGCGATGGTGGTGGTCACAAAGACGCCCGCAGGATGAGGCTCCGAGGGCGCTTCATCATCGTCCAGGGTGTCGGGCTTCAGTGTCCAGATTCCGAAGGCAATAAACACCAGGGCAATGATCCAAGGCAGCCAGCTAGAGGGGATGACGTCAGCCACCCAAGCACCCACCGATCCGGCAAGCGCGTGATTGAGCAGTGTGGCAACGAAGATCCCTGCGATGATGGCCCAGGGCTTGCGCAGCCGCGCAGCCAGAACGAAGGACAGGAGTTGGGTCTTGTCGCCGATTTCAGCCAGGGCGACGAGGGCTGCAGAGGTCAGGAATGCTTCCACGGAATCTGGCGGGGCCCGCCGCTGTTGGGTTTCAGGTGTTGCCGGACTTGTTGGGGCAGGCGGATTTTTGACAATCGGCGTAGAGGTAGAGGGCGTGCTCCTTGACAGCAAAGCCCCGCTCGGCGGCGATTCGGTTCTGTCGTTCTTCTATCTCGGGATCGAAGAACTCTTCCACCTTGCCACACTGAATGCACACCAGGTGGTCGTGGTGGCGACCTTCGTTGAGTTCGAAAACCGCCTTGCCTGATTCAAAGTAGTGGCGTTCGAGAAGTCCGGCCTGTTCGAATTGGGTGAGAACGCGATAGACCGTGGCCAGACCGATATCCATGTCCTCGCCGATCAGCAGGCGGTAAACGTCTTCGGCCGTAAGGTGACGATTTTCGGCCTTTTGGAACAGATCCAGGATCTTGAGGCGCGGGAAGGTTGCCTTGAGGCCGATGCTTTTGAGGTTCTGAGAATTATTGGACATGGGGGCCCCGGAGAACTGAAGAGGCCGGCCAGAAGCCCGGCCGGCACCGTATGATATAGTTTCCGACCTTTGTTGAGAATGCGGCTCTCCAGCCGTTGCTCGCGCCGCTTCCCTAGACGCCATGCGTACACTCCTTACATCCGCACTCCTCGTTGCAACCCTTGCAGGTTGCTCTTCCGTCTCCGACTTCCTCAGTCCATACCGGATCGACGTTCGCCAAGGCAATTTCGTTTCACAGGAAATGGTGGCGCAGCTCAAGCCCGGGATGTCGCGCGAGCAGGTTCGTTTTGTCCTCGGCGCACCGCTGCTGACTGATGTCTTCCATGCCGACAGGTGGGACTACGTCTATCGCTTTCAGCCAGGCAAGGGAAAGCTCCAGGAGAGAAAGCTGACCGTGATTTTCGAGAACGGCAGTCTGGCCAGACTTGAAGGGGATGTGCGCCCCGAAGAGGCGGGCGCGCAGTAACTCACTTTTGGGGCCACTGCTGCATCCGGGCCCATCACCGTTTTTCCGGGGAAACAATGGAACAAATTCGTATCGCTATCGCCGGTGCGTCGGGACGTATGGGCCGGATGCTGATCGAGACAACGCTCAAGACCGAAGGGGCTGTCCTGGTGGCCGCTTTCGAACGGCCGGACAGCATTTTTATCGGTCGGGACGCGGGGGAGTTCGGCGGGGCTCCGTGTGGTGTCGCGATTTCCAGCGACGTGGCCGAGGGTCTTGCCCGGGCAGACTGTCTGATTGATTTCACGCGCCCCGAAGCGACGCTTCAGCACCTTGCCCTGGCTAGATCCGCCGGCTGTGGAGTCGTCATCGGGACGACCGGTTTCACAGATGATGGCAAGGCCGCCATCGCCAGCGCTGCAGCCGATATTCCCGTGGTGTTTGCCCCCAACATGGCGGTGGGCGTAAATGCGGTCTTCAAGCTTCTCGACATGGCTGCACGAATCCTCAACGAGGGCTACGACGTGGAGATCATCGAGGCGCATCACCGCATGAAGGTGGATGCGCCGTCGGGGACAGCCCTGCGGATGGGGGAGGTTGTTGCCGATGCTCTCGGGCGGGATCTGAAGTCCTGCGCCGTCTACGGGCGTGAGGGCGTGACAGGCGAGCGCGACGGCCAGACGATCGGCTTTGCGACGGTGCGCGGGGGTGACATCGTCGGTGATCACACGGTACTTTTTGCCGGTATCGGTGAGCGTATCGAGATCACCCACAAGTCAGCCAGTCGCATGCCCTATGCGACGGGCAGCCTTCGTGCCGCGAAGTTCCTGGCAGGGCGCAAGTCCGGCTTGTTCGACATGCAGGATGTGTTGGGGCTGAAGTAGGCGGCCGGGCTCAAGCGGCTCAAGATGGGGGGGGCGGTGCCGTTATTGGCAGTGTTCCCGAGGGGGGCGTGTCAGCCAGTCTGATGCGCCTTCTTTCTTGTGATTTCGCGATCTACTGGCGGCCCCCGTGATTCGTCCTGAGCTGGAACCCCTGGCCTCCGACGCCGACCTTGGTCGGGCGTTGCGGGCCTATCTGACTGAGCAGACTGCATCGGGCGTACTGGCCGCGAGCGGGGGTGATTTATCCTCCGCGCCCGTATCGGATCTGATCGATTTCGTCCGTGGCATGGCTGCCGCTCGTGATCAGGCGGAGAGGGTGGCTGTCGAGGCCAGAAGGCGGCTCGAGCTTGCGCTGCAGAATACTGAAGGCGGCCTGTGGGACTGGGATCTGGCCGGAGGGGGGATCGTCCTTGATCAGCATTGGGGGCGCACCCTTGGCTACGACGAGTCCGAGCGCTCGAACGACTTCGCATCGTGGCTGCCTCTGATTCATCCCGATGATCTGTCGATCAGCCGTCATCAGCTCGTCACCCATCTCCGCGGTGAGCTGGACTATTTTGAAACCCAGTTCCGGGTTGCGCCCAAGGCCGGTGGGTGGCGCTGGATACTGGTCCGTGGCAGGGCATCCGGCAGAGGGGGCGACGGACGCTGGACGAGAATGGTCGGAACCTATTGGGATGTTACCCATGCCAAGTGCGCCGAACTCGAGCTGCTCCACGCCAAGGAGCAAGCCGAGGCCGCCAACCGTGCCAAGAGCGACTTTCTGGCCAACATGAGCCACGAGATCCGCACCCCCATGAATGGCATCATCGGGATGACGGAGTTGGTGCTTGATACTCAGCTTGACGACGAGCAGCGGGAGTATTTGAACACGGTCAAGAGTTCAGCGGATTCGTTGCTCCGGATCATCAACGATGTTCTGGATTTCTCAAAAATCGAGGCGGGGCATCTCAGTCTTGAGAGGGTTGAGTTCTCGCTGGTCGATCTGCTGGGTGACACCATGAAGTCACTGGCACTACGGTCTTACCAGAAGGGGGTGGAGTGCTTCTACACCATGGCTCCGGATGTGCCGGGCGTCCTGTTGGGTGATCCAACCCGCCTGCGCCAGGTGCTGACCAACCTCGTTGGCAATGCCATCAAATTCACCGAAAACGGTGAGGTCGAGGTAGTCGTGGGCGGGCGTGCGGAGGAGGGCGGCGAGTTCCTTCTGGATGTTTCTGTGCGCGACTCCGGTGTTGGCATTCCGGAAGACAAGCATGAAGCGGTCTTCGGCGCCTTTTCTCAGGCTGACGAATCGACAACCCGAAAGTACGGCGGGACAGGTCTTGGGCTTGCCATCTGTCGTCGTATCGTGGAGCTGATGGGCGGGGTGATTTCCCTGAGAAGCCGACCTGGTGAAGGGAGCACGTTCAGTTTCTCCCTGCGCGTAGGTGTTGGGCGCGCGCGCGTTGCAGACCTTCCGGCGCTTGGCCGGCGCAGGGCTTTGCTGGGGATGTGCAATCCGGCATTGCGTCAAAGTTTGGGGGCGCTCTTGCATTCTCTTGGGCTCGAGGTCCGGGAGGCTGATTGTGGGGTCGCCGTTGAAGAGATGCTTGCTATCGCCGGGAAGCTGAACAGCCCCTATGACTGGATTCTCATGGATGCCGGGATGCCGGCGCCGGGTGGGTATGCACTTGCCGAGAAGCTGTTTCAGGGCTGGCCCCGGCTGGATCGGGTCATCATGATTCTTGATCCCAGCACGCAGAGGGCTGATGGGGCAAAGTGCGAGCGGCTCAAGGTCGGGGCGCGGCTGATCAAACCGTTCTCGCGCGGTGATCTCATCGATGCCCTAAGCCTGACGCTCCATGGTGCGACAGCGGAGGAGGAGCGATTCCTGGCCTTTGAGGCGGAGCAGACCTTTGCGTGTGCGCCGCCAGCGTCTCGATCCAATCAACGCCTGAGGATCCTGCTGGTCGAAGACAATCCGGTCAATCAGACCGTTGCTGTGAAGATGCTTGAGAAGGTGGGGCATGTCGTTACGGTTGCGGCCAACGGCAAGGAGGCCGTGGACTGCTACGACGCCGAGCGTTTTGATCTGATCCTCATGGATGTGCAGATGCCCGTCATGGGGGGGCTGGAAGCCACGCAGGCGATCCGGGCTCGCGAAGCGAGGCGCAGTTGGGCCGCGGGCGGAAAGTGGCAGTCGACGCCGATTGTGGCCATGACTGCCCATGCCATGCAGGGTGATCGTGACCGATGTCTGATGGCAGGCATGGACGACTATATCGCCAAACCCATCAAGCCTGCGGAATTGCACGGGGTGATCGATCGTGTTCTGGGGGATCTTGATGGTAGCGGCCAGGCGGGCTCTGCAAATTCCGGGGCTTGCATCGATGTGGGGGGGGATGCAGCGATTGCCGATGTCGCTGCCACACGGGATCTGCTGGATGGGGATGAGGCCGCTTTTCAGCAACTCATAAGCCTGTTCTTCAGTGATCTGGAGCGGAATCGAAAGTCCCTTGCGCTCGCCCAGCGAACCTCTGATTTTGCGACCATCCGGAGTCTTGCGCACACCATCAAGGGCTCGGCCGGCGTATTCAATGCCGCAGGAGCGGTGGCGGCGGCTCAGCGACTGGAAAATGCGGGCAAGGCGCAGGATGGGGCTGCAGTGCGAAGGGAGCTGCCGGATTTGCTCAATGAGCTGGGGAACCTCGCGGGTGTGCTGCGACGGGCGAGGGGGGTACGTTGATTTTGTCAGCGCCCTGTCAGTTTTCCTACAGTCGGATTTGCCCGAAATCGCGTCCCGGGCTATAATTAGAAAGTTTCTCAGCGGGATGGCCAGTCAAGGCTGATCCCGTTTTTCATGTGTAGCCTGGCTGCCCATGTCTGTCGTCCAATCTCAAGATTTCGAGGAGTTCACCGTGTCAGCTTTCCCGCCCGCCATTCTTGCTCTTGCCGACGGGACGGTGTTTTACGGTAAAGGCATTGGGGCAGTGGGTATGACAACCGGCGAGGTAGTTTTCAATACTTCCATGTCCGGTTATCAGGAAATTCTCACCGACCCCAGCTACTGTCGTCAGATCGTTACGCTTACCTATCCTCATGTAGGTAATACCGGTGTGAACCGGGAAGACTGTGAGGCTGACAAGGTCTACGCCGCGGGTCTGGTGATTCGCGACCTGCCCATGCTGGCGTCCAACTGGCGCTGTGAGCAGTCACTGGATGCCTATCTAAAATCCGAGAACATCGTCGCCATCGCAGGGATCGATACCCGCAAGCTGACTCGTATCCTCCGTGAAAAGGGTGCCCAGAGCGGCTGCATTGTCACGGCATCGACTAGTGCTGAGCTCAACGTGGACGCGGCACTCGTTCAGGCTCGCGCCTTCCCCGGGCTTGCCGGCATGGATCTGGCCAAAGTGGTTTCCGCAACCGCTTCATATCCGTGGAATGAGGGCGAGTGGGACCTTGAGAAGGGGTATGTTTCTCAGGAAAGTCCCCGCTTCCATGTCGTAGCCTTTGATTATGGCGTGAAGCGCAACATCCTGCGCATGCTGGCCCAGCGTGGTTGTCGTCTTACGGTAGTCCCGGCCCAGACCTCTGCAGCGGAGGTCCTTGCCCTCAATCCGGACGGCGTGTTCCTTTCCAATGGTCCTGGTGATCCCGAGCCGTGTGACTACGCTATCGAGGCAATCCGTGAGGTACTTGCCAAAGGGGTGCCGACCTTCGGTATTTGCCTTGGTCATCAACTCCTTGCCCTGGCGTCCGGTGCGAAGACCATGAAGATGAAGTTCGGGCATCATGGTGCCAATCACCCGGTCAAGGATCTCGATTCCGGCCAGGTCCTGATCACCAGCCAGAATCATGGTTTTGCCGTGGATGCCGCAACGCTGCCAGCCAACCTCAGGGCAACCCATGTGTCGCTCTTCGATGGCAGTCTGCAAGGCCTTGCCCGTACCGATGTCCCGGCGTTTTGTTTTCAGGGCCACCCTGAGGCAAGCCCTGGTCCTCACGATGTGGCCTACCTGTTTGATCGATTCATTTCGCTGATGGAGGCGAGGGGCTGAAGCCGATAGCTGTGAGGGCTCCCTTGGTGGCGCCACCCCTGAACCGTCAGCTTTCCAGTCTCTGAAGAACCATGCCCAAACGTACAGATATCAAGACCATTCTCATCATCGGTGCCGGCCCGATCATCATCGGTCAAGCCTGTGAATTTGACTACTCCGGAGCGCAGGCCTGCAAGGCGTTGCGCGAAGAGGGTTACAAAGTGGTGCTGGTCAACTCCAATCCGGCGACCATCATGACCGACCCAGGGACCGCTGACGTCACCTACATCGAGCCCATCACCTGGCAGGTGGTCGAACGGATCATCGAGAAGGAACGTCCCGACGCGGTCCTGCCCACCATGGGGGGGCAGACTGCCCTCAACTGTGCGCTTGATCTCGCAAAGCACGGTGTTCTTGCCAAGTATGGTGTGGAACTAATCGGGGCGAAGGAGGAGGCCATCGACAAGGCCGAGGATCGCATGAAGTTCAAGGATGCGATGACGAAGATCGGGCTGGGGTCTGCGCGTTCCGGGGTTGCACATACCCTTGATGAGGCGCATCAAGTTCAGGCTGAAATCGGTTTCCCGGTCATCATTCGTCCGTCCTTTACCTTGGGCGGTACTGGCGGCGGAATTGCCTACAATCCGGAAGAGTTTGTCGAGATCTGCAAGCGCGGTCTAGAGGCCAGCCCTACCAACGAGCTCTTGATCGAGGAGTCACTGATCGGCTGGAAAGAGTACGAGATGGAGGTTGTTCGCGATACCGCTGATAACTGCATCATCGTATGTTCCATCGAGAACCTCGACCCGATGGGTGTGCACACGGGTGACTCAATCACCGTAGCGCCGGCTCAGACGCTTACCGACAAGGAGTACCAGATCCTCCGCAATGCGTCGATCGCCGTCCTGCGGGAGATCGGGGTGGATACAGGCGGGTCAAACGTCCAGTTCGCGATCAACCCGGTGAATGGTCGCATGATCGTCATCGAGATGAACCCGCGTGTGTCTCGTTCGTCTGCGCTCGCCTCGAAGGCAACGGGCTTCCCAATTGCCAAGATCGCAGCCAAGCTGGCGGTCGGTTTCACCCTGGATGAGCTCAAGAACGACATCACGGGTGGCGCCACGCCCGCTTCGTTTGAGCCTTCGATCGACTACGTCGTCACCAAGATTCCGCGTTTTGCCTTTGAGAAATTTCCTCAGGCCAATGACCGTCTGACGACTCAGATGAAGTCGGTGGGCGAGGTGATGGCCATGGGGCGCACCTTCCAGGAGTCGTTCCAGAAAGCCTTGCGGGGCCTGGAGACCGGCGCCTACGGCCTGGATGAGGTTGAGGCGGATCAGGACGATCTTGAGCGCGAACTGGGTGATCCGGGGGCACAGCGTATCTGGTATGTGGGGCAGGCATTCCGAGAAGGTATGAGTCTCGAGCAGGTGCATGCCTTGACCCGCATCGATCCGTGGTTTCTGATTCAGATCGAAGATATCGTCAAGACCGAGAAGTCCCTTACGGGTCGATCCCTCAAGGGTATTGCTGCTGCGGAGCTACGGGAGCTCAAGCGAAAGGGTTTTGCTGACCGGCGTCTTGCCAAGCTTCTCAATACTGATGAAACCTCGGTGCGTCTGCACCGTCATGCTGCAGGCGTCCGCCCGGTCTACAAGCGGGTCGATACCTGTGCTGCCGAGTTTGCGACCGCGACGGCGTACCTTTACTCGTCTTATGAAGACGAGTGTGAGGCACTGCCGACAAGCAACAAGAAGATCATGGTGCTTGGTGGTGGTCCGAACCGCATCGGTCAGGGTATCGAGTTCGATTACTGTTGTGTCCATGCGGCGCTGGCCCTGAGGGAAGATGGTTTCGAGACCATCATGGTCAACTGCAATCCTGAGACGGTATCAACCGACTACGATACCTCTGATCGTCTCTACTTCGAACCGCTGACGCTTGAAGACATTCTGGAGATCGTTGCGGTCGAGAAGCCCGTGGGCGTGATCGTGCAGTTCGGGGGGCAGACTCCGCTGAAGAGGGCGCGTGAGCTCGAAGCAAACGGGGTGCCCATCATCGGTACCAGCCCCGACATGATTGATGCCGCAGAAGACCGTGAGCGTTTCCAGAAGCTGCTCTTCGAGCTGGGCTTGAAGCAACCCCCAAACCGTACGGCCCGCACACCGGAAGACGCTGTTCGCCTGGCAGCCGAAATCGGCTACCCCTTGGTTGTTCGCCCCAGCTATGTATTGGGGGGCCGCGCAATGGAGATCGTACACGAACAGAAGGATCTGGAGCGCTACATGCGCGAGGCGGTCAAGGTTTCCAATGATTCGCCGGTGTTGCTCGATCGCTTCCTCAACGATGCGACCGAAGTCGACGTTGACGCGCTTTCCGATGGCAAGCGGGTGATGATCGGCGGCATCATGGAGCATATTGAACAGGCTGGAGTGCATTCCGGCGATTCCGCTTGTTCCCTTCCTCCCTACACCCTGTCGCCCAAACTCCAGGACGAACTGCGTCGTCAGACCGAGGCAATGGCACGTGCGCTCAATGTGTGCGGCCTCATGAATGTCCAGTTTGCCATTCAAGGGGAGGGCGACGATGCTGTCGTCTATGTGCTTGAGGTCAATCCCAGGGCTTCGCGCACAGTGCCTTTCGTTTCCAAGGCCTGCAGTTTGCCTCTGGCAAAGATCGCTGCCCGTTGCATGGCTGGACGAAGCCTTGATGATCAGGGGATTGTTGGTGAGATCATTCCCCCGTATTACTCGGTCAAGGAGGCGGTCTTCCCCTTCGTCAAGTTCCCTGGCGTTGATACCATTCTTGGGCCCGAGATGAAGTCCACCGGCGAAGTGATGGGGGTCGGTCGGACCTTTGCAGAAGCATTCGTCAAGAGCCAGCTCGGGGCGGGTGTCCGGCTGCCGACGTGCGGAAAGGCTTTCATCAGTGTCAAGCATGCTGATCGTCCCAAGGCCATTGAAGTTGCGCGGGAACTCGTCGAGCTAGGGTTCTCTGTTGTTGGCACCCGGGGAACGGCCAGTGCCATCGCAGCAGCGGGCTTGCCGGTTTCTGCTGTCAACAAGGTGAATGAAGGTCGACCGCACGTGGTCGATATGATCAAGAACAACGAGATCAGCCTGGTCATCAATACGGTCGAGGAGAAACGGCAGGCGGTCACCGATTCGCGTTCGATCCGTACGAGCGCGCTGGCTGCGAAGGTTACCGTCTATACCACTATCGAGGGTGCCCGCGCGGCCTGCATGGGGATGCGGCATCTTTCCGGGCTCGAAGCTTATTCGCTTCAGGATCTCCACGGCGAACTGGTGAAGGCATGAGCAAGGTTCCACTTACCGTAGCAGGTGCGGAAAAGTTGAAGCAGGAGCTGCATCGGCTGAAGACTGTTGAACGTCCGAATGTCATCGCGGCGATTGCCGAGGCGCGCTCCCACGGCGATCTTTCCGAGAACGCCGAATACGATGCGGCCAAAGAGCGTCAGGGCTTCATCGAAGGGCGTATCCGGGAAGTGGAAAGCAAGCTTTCCAATGGCCAGATCATAGATCCTAAATTGCTGGATGCCGATGGCCGCTGCGTCTTCGGTGCTACCGTTGAACTAGAGGATCTTGATACCGGTGATACCGTCACCTACCAGATCGTTGGCGACGATGAGGCTGATATCAAAGAGGGGAAGATTGCAATCAGTTCCCCGATTGCGCGTGCACTCATCGGAAAGTTCGCTGGCGATGTCGCTGAGGTTCAGGCACCCGGTGGTGTACGTGAGCTGGAATTGATCGACGTCCGATACATCTGAAACCTCGACCGATGCAGCGATTCGCCGAACATGTCTACAGTGTGACCATCAGTCTCTGGGTGGGCGCGCTGTGGGCGATCGGCTACTTGGCGGCACCGGTACTTTTCGCCATGCTTGACGACAGGGCCATGGCGGGCCGGGTGGCTGGCGTGATGTTCAGTTACGTCGGGTGGTTGGGGATGGCCGTGTCGGCCTATCTGCTGGTCTTCCTCGCCTTGAGAAAGAACGGTGCGGCGTTCAGGTGCAGTGTGTTCTGGCTGGTGCTGTTGATGCTCTCCTTGACGATGGCTGGGCAGTTCGGAATTCAGCCCATACTTGCCCAGTTGAAGGCCGACTCTCTGCCGCGTGAAGTCATGGAAAGCGCCATGCGGGACCGTTTCATGGTCTGGCACGGCGTTTCCAGCATTGTTTATCTGATCGAGAGCTTGCTGGGCCTTCTGCTTGTGGCCCTGCAAGGTCGCGGTTTGCGCTGAGCGCCCTCTGCTCTCAGCTGCCCGATCCCCGGGGGGAGGGCTTGGAAGGAGCCGGAAACCAGCGTGGTTTCTTGGCCGCGGATGTTCCGTTCAGGGAGGCGATGCCGCGACGTGCAGACAGAGCCTTGGCAGACTTGGCCTTGGCAGGAGCAGGTTTCGGCCTGTCTGACGGGGCGCGGGCGCCTTCTTCAATCTGCATCTTTCCCCGCCATACGACCAGTGTCTTGCCGATGTGCTGAACCGAGGCAGCACCGAGCTGGCTGCAAACGGTGTTCAGGATGGCGTCGCGCTGGGATCGATCTTCGCCATAGACCCGTATTTTGATCAGCTCGTGGGCCTGAAGTGCGTTGTCGATCTCCTTAAGCACGGCAGGCGTCAGACCATTGCCGGCGACACTCACCACGGGGTGCAGGTGGTGGGCTTGCGCGCGAAAGGCTCGCCGCTGTGCGGGCGTGAGTTCAGTCATATTCCAACCCATTGAAAAAAGGGCATAATTGTACCGCGATGAAGCGCACCAAGACCAGCAAATCCTGGATGACGGAACACGTCAACGATCCCTATGTGCAGCGTGCAAAGGCAGATGGCCTGCGTGCAAGGGCTGCGTACAAGCTCATGGAGATGGATGACAAGGATCGGCTGATCCGGCCGGGAATGATCGTGGTCGATCTTGGCGCAGCCCCGGGCTCCTGGAGTCAGGTCGCCGCATCCCGCGTTGGTGCGGGTGGTCGTGTGTTTGCCCTCGATCTACTCCCCATGGAGCCCATCAGGGGTGTTGAGTTCATGCAGGGGGATTTTCACGATGAGGGCTTTGTTGCCGAGTTTGAATCGTTACTCGGCGACAGGTGCGTCGACCTTGTCATGTCCGATATTGCTCCGAATATTTCCGGTATCCCGTCCAGCGATCAGGCGCGTTCAATCTACCTGGCAGAACTGGCGCTTGATTTCGCCCGCCAGCACCTTTCTCCGGTAGGTAAGTTCGTTGTCAAGGTGTTCCAGGGGCAAGGTTTTGATGAGTTTCGCAAAACCATGGATGGCGCCTTCAAATCCGTCGTCGTCCGCAAGCCACAGGCATCAAGGGGGCGAAGTGCCGAGGTGTATCTGCTCGGCGTCGGTCTGCGCGGATAGCACGCGGACTCCGAGGATATCGGCCCTTCATCATCATAATTTGATCCAGCGAACGTTCGGACATAGAATCAGTCCACTAAGCTGCGGCCCCTGTCGGGCCTTCAAGGAAATGTTTTGAACAATCTATTCAAGAATCTAGCGATCTGGCTTGTGATCGGTGTCGTGCTCATGACCGTTTTCAACCAGTTCAACAACCGCCAAGCAGCGCAGAACTCGGTCGAGTACTCCCAGTTCATGGAAGACGCGAAGCAAGGCAAGATCGCAAAAGCCGTCGTGGATGGGCGAACTGTCCGGGCAACCACGCAGGACGGCAGGCAGGTCACCGTCTATACGCCGGGTGTTCAGGATATCTGGATGGTGGGTGACCTGATGCGCTATGGCGTCAAGGTGACTGCTGCCAAGCCTGAGGAGGAGCAGTCCTTCCTCATGAACATCTTCGTTTCCTGGTTTCCGATGATTTTGCTGATTGGTGTGTGGGTTTTCTTCATGCGCCAGATGCAAGGTGGTGGGCGCGGTGGAGCGTTTTCTTTCGGCAAGTCAAAGGCAAAGATGCTTGATGAGTCGGCCAATACGGTGACATTTGCGGATGTGGCTGGGTGCGACGAAGCCAAGGAGGAAGTGGGAGAGCTCGTAGAGTTTTTGAGAGATCCGTCCAAGTTCCAAAAACTCGGTGGGCATATTCCAAAAGGTGTGCTGATGGTGGGGTCACCAGGAACCGGCAAGACGCTGCTCGCCAAGGCCATTGCGGGTGAGGCCAAGGTTCCATTCTTCTCGATTTCAGGCTCCGATTTTGTCGAGATGTTCGTCGGTGTGGGCGCTGCCCGAGTCCGGGATATGTTCGAGCAGGCAAAGAAGCAGGCACCCTGCATTATCTTCATAGATGAAATCGATGCGGTTGGCCGTCAACGTGGCACGGGATTGGGTGGCGGAAATGACGAGCGGGAGCAGACGCTCAACCAGTTGCTTGTCGAGATGGATGGTTTTGAAGGCGTTTCTGGTGTCATCGTGATTGCAGCCACTAACCGGCCAGATGTTCTTGACCCTGCACTGCTTCGCCCGGGGCGCTTTGATCGGCAGGTGGTTGTACCCTTGCCCGACATTCGTGGGCGAGAGCAGATTCTTCGGGTTCACATGCGGAAGGTTCCCATTGCCCCCGATGTCGATGCGATGATTCTTGCTCGAGGCTGTCCGGGGTTTGCGGGGGCCGATCTTGCGAATCTCGTTAACGAAGCTGCTCTGTTTGCCGCTCGCGGTAACAAGCGTTTGGTTGACATGGAAGATTTTGAACGTGCCAAGGACAAGATCATGATGGGCGCTGAGCGTCGGTCGATGGTCATGCCCGAGGAAGAGCGTCGAAATACCGCTTTCCATGAGTCAGGCCATGCGGTGGTGGCCAAGTGCCTCACCAAGACTGATCCTGTTCATAAAGTAACGATCATCCCGCGAGGCCGGGCGCTCGGCGTCACGATGCAGTTGCCGGAGCAGGATCGATATAGCCAGGACAGGGAGCGGCTTCTGCAAACGATTGCGGTGCTCTTTGGTGGCCGTATTGCCGAGGAGTTGTTCATGAACCAGATGACAACAGGCGCCTCGAATGACTTCCAGCGTGCGACAGATCTTGCTCGCCGGATGGTAACCCAATGGGGTATGTCGGATAACCTGGGGCCGATGGTTTACGGTGAAGAAGAGGGTGAAGTCTTTCTTGGGCGCTCGGTCACCACGCACAAGAACATGTCCGAGGCTACTTTGCAAAAGGTAGATGCCGAGATTCGACGGATCCTGGATCAGCAGTATGCCCTCGCTCGGCGTCTCCTTGAGGAAAATCGGGACAAAGTTGAAGCGATGACCGCTGCGCTGCTTGAGCTTGAAACCATCGACGCGGACCAGATTAATGACATTATGGCCGGGAAGGCTCCACGTCCGCCAAAGCCTTCATCCGTGGTCACGAGACGTTCCGGCGACGATACTCCTGGCCCGGAACCGACGGCTCCTGCTCCCGCAGCCTGACTTAATCGGCGCATTCTCTCGGAGGGCCGCCAAGAGGCGCAGTGCTTTATCTGTGCCAAGACGAGCTGTTGTGGGCGCTCGCCTGAACGGAACGGTGCGAATTGAGAGGCCCACGCGCCGTTCTGGGAGAAAGTGAGTGGACTCCTTTTCCTGTTTGCCACCGAATCAACGGAATGGGGGAACCCGGTTTGGGGAAGACGAGTGCATTGTCCGCGAGGTCAATGCACGGCAGTACCGCTTATTGCTCAGAAAATAGTGCTGAATCTCATTGGTCGGACAAAACGACGCAGTCAAAGTGAAACCATTGCACCGGCGAAATGGGCCGCCGAGGTTGATGGTCCGGATGCCCCTTGCTGATCGAGTCCCCTGCAATGCCAAAAGTGTTAGCCTGCGGCAGGTTTCGCGTTGATCTTTCTATCCCGAAGATCATGGCGATTCTGAACGTTACGCCCGATTCCTTCTCCGGCGATGGTTGTCTTACTCGGGACGCTGCGTTGCGTGCAGCGGAGCGAGCAATTTCCGAGGGAGCGGATATTCTCGATATAGGCGGGGAGTCCTCTCGCCCCGGCGCGCTTCCCGTTGAAGAGCAGGAAGAGATGGATAGGGTGTTGCCCGTGGTCGAGGCGCTCGTTTCACTAGGGATGCCTTTGTCAGTTGACACCACGAAGCCGTCCGTCATGCGCGAGGTGATCAAAGCAGGTGCGGATCTTATCAACGATATATCCGCTTTTCAGGCGGACGGTGCGATCGACGTCGTCAGAGATTCCGGTGCAGCCTTGTGTGTCATGCACATGAAAGGTCAGCCAAGAACAATGCAGATAGCGCCGTTCTATGGCAACGTACTTTCTGAGGTAAAGGAGTTCTTGGCCGGCAGGGCCGAAGCACTTGTTGAGTCAGGAGTAGCTTCAGATCGAATACTGCTGGATCCAGGCTTTGGTTTCGGGAAGTCGCTTGATCACAACGTGACAATTCTCAAATGTCTTGGAAGTATTGGGCGTTCCGACTATCCGCTATTGGTCGGCATGTCGAGGAAGTCTATGCTGGGCCAGATCACTGGACGGGATGTGGGTGACCGTGCGGTGGCAGGTGCATTGGCCGCCATGATTGCCATCCAGAATGGCGCGAGAGTTGTGCGTACCCATGACATCGCTGCAACGCGTGATGCAGTCCGCGTCTGGACTGCCTTGGAAGCTATCGGCAGGGCTGCGTGTCAGGAATAATTGACTGACGGACTTGTCTAGAGAGCTTGAAGGAGGAGAAAGGTGTCTCGTCGATATTTTGGAACGGATGGCATACGGGGGTGCGTAGGTGAGGCGCCAATCACGCCGGATTTTTGCCTGCGTCTAGGCTATGCAGCCGGAAAGACACTGATCGCCGATGAGCGTATGCGGCCTGGGGAGCATCCCGCCGTGATCATTGGCAAGGACACCCGAATTTCGGGATACATGCTTGAGTCGACTCTCGAGGCTGGATTCTCTGCAGCCGGAGTGGACGTTTATCTGGCCGGGCCGCTGCCAACGCCCGCGATCGCTTATCTGACCCGTGCGTTGCGTCTGCAGGCAGGGGTGGTGATCTCCGCATCCCACAACCCCTTTCAGGATAACGGGATCAAGTTCTTTTCTGCCCGCGGTACCAAGCTGCCCGACGCCGTTGAGCATGAGATCGAAGGTCGTCTTGATGAACCCATGGGGTGCGAGCCCTCGGCGAGCCTTGGTAAGGCTCAGCGCATCGACGATGCGCGGGGGCGCTATGTGGAGTTCTGCAAGAGTTCGTTTCCGAACGAGCTTGATCTGCGAGGGTTGAAAATCGCGCTCGACTGCGCCAACGGGGCCGCCTATATGGTTGCGCCAAAGGTCTTTCACGAATTGGGGGCCGAGCTCGTGCTTGTCGGCGCCGAGCCAAACGGACTCAACATCAATGACGGTGTCGGGGCGACGGCTCCCCAAAGCGTCCGCAAGGCGGTCCTTGATTCCGGGGCCGATCTGGGCATCGCCCTTGATGGTGACGGCGACCGCATCGTGATGGTCGACGCCGACGGTGAAATTTATGATGGCGACAAGTTGCTCTATGTCATTGCCAAGGCATCCCGTCTTGCCGGAAGGGCAGATGGCATCGTCGGAACCTTGATGAGCAATCTCGGGCTTGAGCATGCGATCCTGCGGCTTGGGCTTCAATTCACGCGTGCCAAGGTCGGCGATCGTTACGTGCTTGAGTTGATGCATGAGAAGGGATGGACACTTGGCGGGGAGAACTCCGGACACATCATCTGTCTTGACAAACACACGACCGGAGACGGGATCATTGCGGGCTTGCAGGTGCTGGCAGCCCTGCGTCAGCACAATGTGACCCTTAAGGAAATGTGCGGGGATCTGGTCTTCTACCCCCAGAAGTTGGTCAACGTGCCGATCAAGGCTGGGTTCGACTGGCTGTCCAGTGCGTCAATCCAAGCTGCTGTCGATGCTGCCAATATCGAGCTCGAAGGTTCAGGACGGGTTCTGCTTCGTCCCTCAGGTACCGAGCCACTGCTACGTGTGATGGTCGAGGGTGAAGGTGAAGACCGAGTAACAAGAATTGCCAGCACGTTGGCCGAGGCCGTCCGATCTGCGGCCGCCACCACCACGTGACATGACTAACGTCGCTTCTGGCCTGTGTTGAGGCCGCTCCGCCCGTTGTCTGCACTTGTCGCGCCCTGTTGCATTGCCTGACGCGCGTCGCTGCTTGGCCAAACTGAAGGTTGTGCGTGATGCGTGAGGGGGCATCCGGTTGCCTCGATTTTGACCCCCCGGCTGCCAAGCGATACAATCAAAGAATTTGACTCTGGTGCCCAAGGTGAGAAGAAAGCTGGTAGTCGGCAACTGGAAGTTGAACGGAAATCTCGCGCGTAACAAAGCCCTGCTTGGCGAGGTCCGGGTGGGTGGTTTTGTCGAAGGCGTTGATATCGCAGTTTGCCCTCCGTTTCCCTATCTTCAGCAGGCTGGAGATGTGCTTTCCGGCTCAGGCGTGTTGCTTGGGGCGCAGGATGTCAGTGCGTATCAAGAGGGCGCTTACACAGGTGAAGTGAGCGGCCCGATGCTCGTCGATCTCGGATGTAGCTATGCGATAGTGGGGCACTCGGAGCGTCGAAGTCTGTTTGGCGAGACAGATTCCAGGGTGGCTTCGAAGGTTGGTGCTGCGCTGGCGGCCGGCTTGACGCCCATTGTTTGCGTAGGGGAAAGCCATTCGCAACGCGAGCACGGTGAGGCTGAGCAGGTTGTTGCCGCTCAGCTCGAATCGATTGTTGCGGCGATAGACATCAAGTTACTTGATCGTCTGGTGGTTGCCTATGAACCAGTTTGGGCAATCGGCACCGGCTTGACAGCTACGCCGGAGCAAGCCCAGTCCATGCACGTCTTCATTCGCCGATGTCTTGGGCGGTCCGGGGTGGATTCCGACGGAGTTCGTATCCTCTATGGTGGAAGCGTTAATGCGGGGAATGCAGTTCAGTTGTTCAACGAAAAGGACATAGATGGCGCGCTTGTAGGGGGTGCTTCCCTAGTGTTCGATGGATTTAAAGCGATATGTGAGGCCGCTTCGAAGGCTTCGCTGTAAGGTCTTTTACGGAGAGTGTAATGGGTGGTCTAGTTTTTTCAATTGTTCTTACGGTTCATGTTCTTGCGGGTCTTGGCGTTATCGGCTTGGTTCTCATGCAGCATGGCAAGGGTGCTGACATGGGGGCTGCGTTCGGAAGCGGAGCCTCTGGCAGTCTGTTCGGGTCGTCCGGGTCCGCCAACTTCCTGAGCCGCATGACCGCGGGTCTTGCTGGCGTCTTTTTTGTGACGAGTCTAGGTTTGAGCTACCTTGCTGGCGCAAAATCTCCGGTTGCCTCAAGTGTCATGGAAGGGGCTGTGGTTTCCCCAGTGGAGCCTTCCGCCGCGCCTGCCGCACCTCCCGCTAACGACGGATCGAAGTCTAAGGATATTCCGCGATAAAAATATGTAATGCTTGGCGCTGAGGAACGATTGCCTTATAATGCCGAGCATCAAAACGTAAAGCCGACGTGGTGAAATTGGTAGACACGCTATCTTGAGGGGGTAGTGGCGAAAGCCGTATGAGTTCGAGTCTCATCGTCGGCACCACAATAATACGCAGGTCGCCCGCAAATAGCGGGCGTTTGCTTGAAGGCAGCTACAATAACTGCTATCGGTTGCGGGAGCATGAGCTATGTTGGAAACCTATTTTCCGGTTCTTGTTTTTATCCTGTTTGCTGCTGCTTTCGGTTTTATTCCCATTGTTGCAGGCTGGGTTCTCGGCCCCAACAAACCTGACGCGGAAAAGCTTTCTCCTTTCGAGTGCGGGTTTGAGCCCTTTGAGGATGCGCGCATTAAATTTGATGTGCGCTACTACCTTCTTGCCATTCTTTTTATTCTCTTTGATCTGGAAATTGCGTTTCTCTTTCCCTGGGCGACCATTTTGAAAGAGATTGCGGCCAATGAGTCAATCAGGCTTTTCGGATTCTTCGAAATGATTGTATTTCTTGGCATTCTCCTGCTTGGTTACATTTATGTTTGGAAGAAGGGCGCGCTCGACTGGGAGTGATTCGTCGAATTGCCTTGGCGGGTAAATCGTTGCATAGAGGGTGTCTATGAGCATCGAAGGTGTTTTCAAGGAAGGGTTTGTCACCACTTCTCTTGATGCCGTAATCAACTGGACCCGTACAGGTTCGCTTTGGCCAATGACTTTCGGGCTTGCCTGTTGTGCGGTCGAAATGATCCATGCGGGCTGTTCGCGGTATGACCTTGATCGGTTCGGTGTCGTCTTCCGTCCCAGTCCTCGTCAGTCAGATCTTATGATCGTCGCCGGTACGCTCTGCAACAAGATGGCTCCGGCGCTGCGCAAGGTTTACGATCAGATGTCAGAGCCGCGTTGGGTGATCTCGATGGGGTCCTGCGCCAATGGGGGTGGGTACTACCACTATTCGTATTCAGTCGTCCGAGGTTGTGACCGGATTGTTCCGGTTGACGTATATGTTCCCGGCTGTCCGCCGACTGCCGAAGCGTTGTTGTACGGTATTGTTCAGCTACAGAACAAGATCAAACGTGATTGCACAATTGCGCGCTGAGTGCTGAATGCCATGAGTGAAAAACTTGAATCACTGCGTCAACTGCTTGCGGAAAAGCTGGGCGATAAGGTCCAGCATTCCGTCATCGCCAACGGTGAGCTCACCGTCGTTGTTCCTGCGGCGGAGTATCTGGCGATTGCGTATCTGCTGAGGGATGACCCAGATCTCCGGTTTGAGCAGCTGGTGGATTTGACTGGATTGGATTATTCAACGTTCTCAGGGCAAGACTTTTCGACGCGTTTTGCTGTTGCTGTCCATCTGCTTTCAGTTAGTCGCAACCTCCGTCTTCGCGTCCGCGTCCTCGCTCCTGATGACTCGTTCCCAATGCTTGATTCGATGTGCGAAGTTTGGCCGAGCGCAAACTGGTTTGAGCGCGAAGCATTTGATTTGTTCGGAATAGTGTTTCGCGGACACCCGGATCTCCGTCGTATCTTGACCGACTATGGTTTTGTCGGCTACCCGTTCCGTAAGGACTTTCCTATTTCTGGATATGTTGAAATGCGCTATGACCAGGAGCAGGGGCGCGTAGTCTATCAGTCAGTTACAATCGAGCCGCGTGAAAATACGCCGCGTATCGTACGTGACGATAATTATGGGAATTCAGGCCGTGGCTGAAATTCGCAATTACACAATCAACTTCGGTCCCCAGCACCCGTCCGCGCACGGGGTTTTGCGTTTGGTGCTTGAGCTTGATGGTGAAGTCGTTGAGCGGGCCGACCCCCATATCGGCCTGTTGCATCGTGGTACCGAGAAACTTGCCGAAACAAGGACTTGGGTGCAGTCTGTTCCATACATGGACAGGCTCGACTACGTCTCGATGATGTGCAATGAACATGCGTACTGCATGGCTATCGAGAAGTTGATTGGCATTGAAGTTCCTATTCGGGCTCAGTACATTCGTGTTTTGTACGATGAGATCACCCGTATTCTGAATCACTTGCTCGCGGTCGGAACGCACGCTCTCGATATTGGTGCCATGACAATGGTGCTTTATACGTTCAGAGAGCGCGAGGATCTGATGGACGCCTATGAGGCTGTTTCCGGCGCGCGCATGCACGCAGCCTATTACCGTCCTGGTGGTGTTTATCGCGATTTGCCTGACAGGATGCCTCAATACGAAGTGTCCAAGTGGAAGTCGGCGAAGACGGTTGAGCAGCTAAATGAGAATCGGCAGGGAAGTTTGCTGGATTTTCTGGACGATTTCACCAAGCGCTTCCCGCGCTATGTGGATGAGTATGAGACGCTTCTGACCGACAACCGGATCTGGAAACAGCGCACTGTTGGTATCGGTGTGGTTTCGCCCGAGAAGGCGCTCGCGCTGGGGTTCTCCGGCGTCATGTTGCGGGGGTCTGGCATTGAGTGGGATGTCCGTAAGAAGCAGCCCTATGAGGTATATGACCAGTTGGATTTCGACATCCCCGTCGGCGTCGAGGGAGACTGTTATGACCGGTACTTGTGTCGCATTGAAGAAATGCGTCAATCGAACAGGATCGTCAAGCAGTGCATAGAGTGGCTTCGAAAGAACCCCGGGCCAGTGATTTCCAGTGACCACAAGGTCGCCCCGCCTCCGCGGGAGCGTATGAAGGGAAACATGGAAGAGCTGATTCATCACTTCAAGCTTTTCACGGAAGGGATGCACGTTCCAGCTGGGGAGGTGTATGCGCCGGTTGAGCACCCGAAGGGTGAGTTTGGTGTGTACGCCGTTTCCGATGGTGCAAACAAGCCGTATAGGCTCAAGCTGAGATCGCCCGGCTTCGTCCACCTGTCGGCCATGGACGAGATGTCTCGCGGCCACATGATCGCCGACGTTGTTGCGATCATCGGAACGATGGATATCGTGTTCGGAGACGTGGATCGCTGATACACCTGGTGTTCCCAATCACATTCTGCTGACAGTAGATACAAAAATGCTAAGCCCGGAATCCCTGAAGAAGATAGATCGAGAGATCGCCAAGTATCCCCCTGATCAAAAGCAGTCGGCTTCAATGAGCGCGCTGCGTATCGCTCAGGAGGAACGAGGCTGGCTTGCAAATGAGACGATCGAGTTCGTCGCCGAGTATTTGGGCATGCCGGCAATCGCTGTTTACGAAGTGGCCAGTTTCTACAACATGTACGATCTCGCGCCGGTTGGCGCTAAGAAGATTGTCGTGTGCACCAACCTTCCCTGTGCTCTGTCTGGCGGCGTGCACGCCGCTGAGTACATTAAGAAGAAGCTTGGGATCGATTTCAATGAGACAACTGCAGACGGGCTTTTTACCCTTAAAGAGGGTGAATGTATGGGTGCCTGTGGCGACGCCCCGGTGTTGTTGGTGAATAATCACCAAATGTGTAGCTGGATGACAGAAGAGAAAATCGACCAACTGCTGGCGGATCTGAAAAAATGACTGTACAAGGCATTATTCTCTCCCCCGATCTCGATGATGATCGAACTTGGCGGATTGGCGATTACGTGAAGCGTGGTGGATATGACGCGCTCAAGAAGATCATTGCGGACAAGATGCCCGCAGATCAGATAATTGGCGAGGTCAAGAAGTCAGCATTGCGCGGCCGCGGCGGGGCGGGTTTTCCGACGGGTTTGAAATGGAGCTTCATGCCGCGTGCCTTTCCAGGCGCGAAATACTTGGCGTGTAATTCTGATGAAGGCGAGCCCGGTACTTTTAAAGACAGGGACATTCTTCGTTATAACCCTCATACGGTCATCGAAGGAATGATCATCGCGGGATACGCGATGGGTTGTGAGCGCGGCTACAACTACATTCACGGTGAGATTTTCGAGGTTTACGAGCGTTTCGAAGAAGCTCTCCAAGAGGCTCGGGACGCAGGCCTGCTCGGGAAGAATATTCTCGGATCGGATTTTAGTTTCGAACTGTATGCCCACCATGGGTATGGTGCGTATATCTGCGGAGAGGAAACGGCTCTCCTTGAGTCTATCGAAGGAAAGAAGGGACAGCCGCGCTTCAAGCCGCCGTTTCCCGCCAGTTTCGGGCTGTACGGCAAGCCTACAACCATTAACAACACCGAGACTTTTGCTTCGATTCCTTTCATTATCCGCGAGGGTGGGGATGCGTTCCTGGCTCTTGGCAAGCCCAATAATGGTGGGACAAAGCTTTTTTCGGTTTCGGGGCATGTGAATAGGCCTGGGAATTTCGAGATTCCCCTGGGTACGCCCTTCTCGACGCTTCTTGAAATGGCCGGTGGCGTTCGTGGCGGTCGTAAGCTTAAGGCTGTAATTCCGGGTGGGTCTTCCGCTCCCGTCCTGCCGGGCTCCGTCATGATGGACTGCACGATGGACTATGACTCCATCTCGAAGGCGGGCTCGATGCTCGGATCAGGTGCAGTGATCGTCATGGATGAGTCGACATGCATGGTCAAGGCACTTGAGCGGCTGTCGTACTTCTATTTCGAGGAGTCGTGTGGGCAATGTACTCCGTGTAGAGAAGGTACGGGTTGGCTCTATCGCGTTGTGCATAGAATCGAGAATGGGCTCGGGCGGCCGGACGATCTCGATCTGTTGAACAGTGTCACGACGAACATCATGGGGCGGACGATTTGTGCCCTTGGTGATGCAGCTTCGATGCCAGTGCAGAGTTTCGTTAAGCATTTTGGCGAAGAGTTTGCTTTCCATATTGAACACAAGAAGTGCCTCGTGCCGAAGGATGTGCAGCACGAAGGCAGCAAGATTTACGTGGCGTAGGCTCGACATGCTAGACATCGAAATTGACGGAAAGCAGTTGCAGGTTTCTGACGGTATTACCGTCATGGAGGCCGCTAATCAGGTTGGCGCCTACGTACCTCACTTCTGCTATCACAAGAAATTGTCCATTGCGGCTAACTGCCGCATGTGTCTTGTTCAGGTCGAAAAGGCTCCCAAGCCGCTTCCGGCCTGCGCGACACCTGTTACGAACGGGATGAAGGTCTGGACCCATTCGGAGCAAGCCGTGAAGGCCCAGAAGGGAGTCATGGAGTTCCTGCTGATCAATCACCCGCTTGATTGCCCCATTTGTGACCAGGGGGGTGAGTGCCAACTGCAGGATCTGTCGGTGGGTTATGGTGGCGCTCAGTCCCGTTATCAGGAAGAGAAGCGGGTAGTATCAAACAAGGATCTCGGCCCATTGGTTTCGACGGACATGACTCGCTGCATCAATTGCACGCGTTGTGTCCGTTTCACGACTGAGATTGCTGGGTTGATGGAGTTGGGGCAAGCGTTTCGGGGTGAGCACGCCGAGATCATGCCTTTTGTCGAGAAGACGGTCGATACCGAGCTTTCTGGCAATATCATTGATCTATGCCCCGTTGGTGCCCTCACTTCAAAGCCCTTCCGTTTTGCTGCTCGTGCTTGGGAGATGTCACGGAGAAAGTCCGTCAGTCCCCATGATTCACTGGGTAGCAATCTTGTCGTTCAGGTCAAGCACGATACCGTTAAGCGCGTTCTCCCGCTGGAGAACGAGGAGATTAACGAGTGCTGGCTGTCGGACAAGGACCGTTTCTCGTACGAAGCGCTGAATGGCGCGGAGCGGCTGACCAGACCCATGGTCAAGCAGGGAAATAGCTGGATAGAGACTGAGTGGTCTGTTGCATTGGAGTATGTCGCGAACGGACTTAAATCGATTGTCGCTGAGCATGGGGCTGATTCAATCGGCGCGCTAGCGTCTCCACATGCCACTTCCGAGGAGCTCTATCTCACTCAGTCGTTGATCAGGGGCCTGGGTTCCGGCAACGTGGATTTTCGTCTTCGGCAAACGGATTTTTCCCTTGATGAGCGTCTGACAGGTGCACCTTGGCTCGGAATGTCCGTTGCCAACATTGGAACCCTTGATCGCGTGCTGATCATTGGAAGTTTCTTCCGCAAAGATCATCCCTTGATTGCCCAGCGAGTACGGCAGGCGGTGAAGAAGGGGATGAAAGTTAGTGCAATCAACCCCGCTTTTGATGATTGGCAATTGCCAATCGCAAACAAGTTGGTTGTGTCTCCGGACCAGATGTCCAGGAGACTGCTCGGTATCCTGAAGGCTTTGTCGGATCAGAAGGGAGTGGAAGTCAGCTCGGTCTTTGGTGAAGCTTTGGCAGATGCTGTCATTGACGATGGCGTTCTCGCTGTTGCGGGAAGCCTTGCATCGGGTCGCCGGGTTGCGGTTTGGCTGGGCAATTTTGCAATACAGCACGGCAATGCCTCCGATATCCATCTCTTGGCTCATGAGATCTCTCGTGTTTCCGGCGCGCGATTTGGTTTTCTCGGTGAAGCGGCAAACAGTGTTGGCGGCTACCTTGCGGGAGCTGTGCCCTTCGGTAAGCTGAAAGGTAAGAATGCTTCCGAGATGCTGTCGACAGCATTGAAGGCCTATCTGCTCTTGAACGTTGAGCCCGAGCTCGATTGCGCGAGCGGATTTGCCGCTGTTGAAACGATTGCGAAGGCAGATATGGTTGCTGTCTTCAGCGCATTCAAGTCGAAGGCCGCGCTCGATTACGCAGATGTCCTTCTGCCCATTTCTCCCTTTACCGAAACGGCCGGAACCTTCGTGAATTGTGAGGGAAGGGCTCAGAGCTTTTATCCTGTGGTAAAGAGTCTCGGTGACTCCCGCCCTGGCTGGAAAGTGATTCGCGTTCTGGGTGAGATGCTTGGATTGGCCGGTTTTGCGCTGGACTCGATTGAAGAAGTGCGCAAAGCGAGCTTTGGCGGACAATCGTCGGTTGATGAGAGCAAGCTCAACAACACAGTTTCCCGTGAGGGCGCCTTCGTTTCTTCCGTTGCGACGCAAGGTTTGCAGCGTGTGGCGGATATTCCAATCTATTTCTGCGATCCCGTGGTGCGCCGTTCCTCCTCTTTGCAGGCAACGAAGGATGCTTCGGAGCCGGTCGCTCGGATGAACAGGCGTAGTCTTACCCAGCATGGGGTCGAAGCAGGTACGAGGGTAAGAGTCTCTACTGGAAGGGGGCAGGCCGTTGTTCTCGCCGTAGAGGACGAAGGTGTTGCGGATGGATGCGTCAGATTGGCGGGCGCTCATCTCCTCACCGCACACCTGGGTACTCTTAATGGCGAAGTCAGCGTGGAGCGGTTGTGATGGAAGCATACATCGAGCCAGTAGCGGCACTGTTTGGAACAGCATGGCCTCTCGTGTGGGCCTTGCTTAAGATCGTCGGCATCATCGCGCCGTTGTTCCTCTGCGTTGCCTACCTAACTTTGGCAGAGCGCAAGGTGATCGGATATATGCAGGTCCGCATAGGTCCGAACCGCGTGGGACCGCGGGGGCTGCTTCAGCCAATAGCGGATGGCGTCAAGCTTCTTCTCAAGGAAGTCATCGTTCCTTCCGGCGCAAGTAAGGGCTTGTTCATTCTCGGGCCAGTACTGGCCCTTGGGCCTGCCCTGGCGGCGTGGGCGGTCGTGCCGTTTTCGGAAGGATGGGTAATTGGCGATGTAGACGCTGGTTTGCTGTTCCTGTTGGCAATTACCTCGATTGAAGTGTACGGAGTAATCATCGCGGCTTGGGCCTCCAACTCGAAGTATGCGTTTCTCGGTGGTATGCGGGCTGCAGCGCAAATGGTCTCCTACGAAATTGCAATGGGGTTTGCGCTTGTATGCGTGTTGATGATTTCCTCCAGTCTGAATCTGACAGAGATCGTTGCGGTGCAGGCGCGCGGGCAGTGGGCAGAATGGGGTTTTGGATTTCTTAGCTGGAACTGGTTGCCTTTGTTCCCGATGTTCATCGTTTATCTGATTTCGGGAATCGCTGAGACCAACCGCGCTCCTTTTGACGTGGTCGAGGGAGAGTCGGAGATTGTCGCTGGGCATATGGTCGAATACTCCGGAATGGCGTTTGCGCTGTTCTTCCTCGGTGAGTATGCGAACATGATCCTCATCTCGGCGCTCACTTCGATCTTGTTCCTCGGTGGGTGGCTCTCCCCAGTGGGCTTCCTGCCTGATGGGTTTGTCTGGCTGGCGTTGAAGACGTCTTTCATTTTGTTCCTGTTTCTTTGGTTCAGAGCAACGTTTCCGCGGTTCAGGTACGACCACATCATGCGCCTGGGCTGGAAGGTGTTTATTCCGCTGACACTTTTCTGGGTTGTCGTTGTTGCCGTCTGGGTTATGTCTCCCTTGTCGATCTGGAAGTGAGGTAAAGGTTATGGGTTCGATGAAGGATTACGTTGGCAGCCTTTTCCTCAAGGAGCTGCTTAAAGGCATGGCGCTGACGGGACGTCACCTTTTTGCGCGCAAGATCACAGTCCAGTTCCCTGAGGAGAAGACGCCCCAGAGTCCGCGGTTTCGTGGGTTGCATGCTCTTCGCCGCTACCCTAACGGTGAGGAACGCTGTATCGCATGCAAGCTGTGTGAGGCAGTGTGTCCGGCGATGGCCATCACGATTGAGTCGGAGCAGCGCTCTGATGGTTCTCGACGGACCAGCCGTTATGACATCGATTTGACCAAGTGCATTTTTTGCGGGTTTTGTGAAGAGGCATGTCCTGTCGATGCAATCGTGGAGACCCGTGTTTTCGAGTATCACGGCGAAAAACGCGGAGACCTTTACTACACGAAGCAGATGCTCCTTGCTGTAGGTGATCGGCATGAAAGTCAGATTGCCAAGGATCGGGAAGTCGATTCCAAGTATCGATAGGCAAGTGGATACCGACTAAATCATCTTTACGGAACACGTTTATGGATTTCCAGTCAGTAGTTTTCTACTTCTTTTCGGCGGTGATGGTTCTTGCATCCTTACGGGTCATTACCGCGCGAAACCCGGTGCATGCTGCACTATTCCTTGTCCTCGCCTTTTTTTCGGCAGGCGGCATTTGGATGTTGCTTCGTGCTGAGTTCCTGGCCATCGCCCTTGTGATGGTCTATGTGGGCGCGGTAATGGTGCTGTTCCTCTTCGTAGTCATGATGCTAGATATCAATCTTGAGAGGATTCGTCAGGGGTTCTGGAGTTATCTTCCCATAGGGGCTGTCGTTGGCTTGCTGATGGTTGCAGAGATGGCAATCGTGGTCGGCGGAAGGTATTTCGGACTCGAAGGGATGCCGACTCCGGCCGAGCCTGAGCCGGGTTACAGCAATACTAAGGAGCTTGGGCGTCTTCTTTATACGGAGTACGTCTACCCGTTTGAGCTTGCTTCAATCGTGTTGCTTGTGGCGATGATCGCCGCGGTTGCGCTCACTCTGCGGAAGCGCACGGGCGTGAAGAAAATTGATCCCGCGGCCCAGGTTGCTGTGAATCGCGATGATCGGGTGCGCATTGTTTCCATGCGCGCAGAAAAGGAATGAGTTTCTGCTGACGATCGTCAGGGAGGATATATATGCTTTCTTTGTCTCATTACCTGATTCTTGCCGCGATCATCTTTTCGCTCGGTGTAGTTGGGATTTTCCTGAATCGCAAGAATCTGATCGTGCTGTTGATGGCTATTGAGTTGATGCTCTTGGCGGTCAATCTGAACTTCATCGCGTTTTCCCACTATCTTGGGGATGCAGCCGGTCAGATTTTTGTTTTCTTCATTTTGACTGTTGCGGCGGCAGAAGCTGCAATCGGTCTGGCCATTCTCGTTGCATTGTTCCGTAATCTGCGGACGATTCACGTCGATGACCTGGATAGTCTCAAGGGATAAGGAAGCGTTTCGATGACTGAGATGCAAAAGCTCTATCTGTTGGTTCCCCTGGCGCCCTTGTTCGGTGCGATCGTTGCCGGTCTGTTCGGCAAGGTTGTCGGACGAGTGGGAGCACATTCGGTGACCATTCTTGGTGTCGCGGTTTCTTTTCTTGCCTCTATCGTCATCTTCCAGGATGTGCAGGCTGGAAACGTGTTTAACGGGACGCTCTACACTTGGGCGACCAGTGGTTCGTTGACTCTTGAGGTCGGTTTTCTGATCGACTCGCTCACGGTCATGATGATGCTGGTTGTCACGTTCGTGTCCCTGATGGTGCATATCTATACCATTGGGTACATGTCGGAAGATCCGGGCTACCAACGCTTCTTCAGCTACATCTCGCTCTTTACGTTCTCGATGCTCATGCTGGTCATGTCGAACAACTTTCTTCAATTGTTCTTCGGTTGGGAAGCGGTGGGGCTGGTTTCCTACTTGTTGATCGGATTTTGGTACACCAGGCCGACTGCGATTTTTGCCAACATGAAGGCGTTCCTTGTAAATCGTGTGGGCGATTTCGGATTTCTCCTTGGCATCGGTCTTATCGCTGCTTTCGCAGGTACGCTTAATTACGCTGAGGTCTTCGCCAAGGCGGGGGAAATGGCGGGGATGACCGTTCCGTCCACCGGGTGGCCCTTGATCACGGCGATCTGCATCGGCCTCTTCATTGGCGCGATGGGGAAGTCCGCTCAGGTTCCGCTGCACGTCTGGCTTCCCGATTCAATGGAGGGCCCCACGCCAATTTCCGCACTGATTCACGCCGCAACGATGGTTACGGCTGGGATCTTCATGGTTGCGCGCATGTCACCGTTGTTTGAGCTCTCCGAGACCGCGCTTTCCTTCGTGCTTGTGATCGGTGCAACGACAGCGTTGTTCATGGGGTTCCTGGGCATTGTTCAGAACGACATCAAGCGTGTTGTTGCCTACTCGACCCTGTCTCAGCTCGGGTACATGACTGTAGCGCTGGGCGTTTCCGCCTATTCGGCAGCCGTCTTCCATCTGATGACGCACGCCTTCTTCAAGGCGTTGCTGTTCTTGGGCGCGGGTTCGGTGATCATTGGCATGCACCATGATCAAGACATGCGGAACATGGGTGGTCTTTGGAAGTACATGCCGATCACGTGGTTCACTTCATTGCTTGGTTCTCTGGCTTTGATCGGGTTTCCGTTTCTTTCGGGTTTTTATTCGAAGGATATGATCATTGAGGCTGTGAAACTCTCCCACATCCCGGGAGCGAGCTACGCGTACTTTTGCGTGATCGTGGGCGTATTCGTCACTGCCTTCTATTCGTTCCGTATGTATTTCCTGGTGTTCCACGGCGAAGAGCGTTTCGGGAAGCACGTCGAACACGACGCTCATCACGATGAAGGTCATGCACATGATGGTCATGCTGATCAGGATCATGATGACCACCACGATGATCATGCACATCACGGGCTCGCGCCGGGCCAGAAGCCTCACGAGTCTCCCTGGGTGGTCACCTTGCCTTTGGTTCTGCTTGCTGTTCCGTCCGTCGTTGTGGGTTTCCTGACGATTGAGCCGATGCTCTTCGGTGGGTTCTTCGACAAGGTTATTCACATCAGCGAAAGCCACGGAGTTCTCAAGGAACTGGCTGAGGAGTTCCACGGCGCTGTCGCCATGGGAGTTCATGGTTTGATGACTCTTCCCTTTGCACTGGCAATGAGTGGTGTAGTACTTGCTTGGTTCTTCTACATGATTGCGCCTTCGATTCCCGCTGCAATCATGCGGACGTTTAAGCCGATCCACACGCTGCTGGAGAACAAGTATTACTTCGACCGCTTCAATGAAATTGTGTTCGCCGGTGGCGCCCGCCTGCTGGGGCGTGGTCTCTGGAAGTTTGGAGATCAGGCTGTTATCGACGGCATGGTGGTCAATGGTTCTGCAAAGTTCGTCGGGTTTATTGCGCAGCTCTCTCGTCTGTTCCAAAGCGGGCACATCTATCAGTATGCGTTTTCGATGATCTTCGGCGTTGTTATCCTTTTGACCTTTTGGTTCAATCGCGGGTGATATTCGTTTCGCAGGTCAGGGATAACAGAGAGATTTAGGACTTGAGCGCCGCGTGCGGTGCATAGAACGGAAAGTAGAGATGACGGGTATTCCATTCCTCAGCCTTGCGATTTGGGTTCCGATCGTTGGTGGCTTATTGGCGCTTGCTACGGGCTCTGACCGTAACGCGTCAGTCGCCAGATTTGTTGCGCTTTTCTTCGCGCTTGCGGGATTGGCTGTCAGCATTCCGCTCTACACCGGGTTCGACGTAAGTACCAGTGCGATGCAGTTTGTGGAGGCCTACCAGTGGATCCCGCGCTTCAACATCAACTATGTCCTTGGTGTTGATGGCATTTCCGTGCTGTTTGTGCTCCTGAACAGTTTCATTACTGTCATCGTGGTGGTTGCGGGTTGGGAGGTTATTCAAGAGAAGGTTTCGCAGTACATGGCCGGCTTCTTGATCATGTCTGGTCTGATCAACGGCATCTTCTCTGCCCTGGACGGGGTTCTGTTCTATGTGTTCTTCGAGGCGTCCCTGATTCCCCTGTTCATCATCATTGGTGTCTGGGGAGGACCGAATCGTGTTTATGCGGCGATCAAGTTCTTCCTCTATACCCTTGCCGGTTCTTTGTTGATGCTTGTCGCGCTGCTCTATCTGTTCATGGAGTCAGGCGGTAGTTTCAGCATTCTCGACTGGCACCAGCTCAAGCTCGGGATGGATGCGCAGACCTTGATCTTTTGGGCTTTTCTTGCCTCTTTTGCGGTCAAGGTTCCCATGTTCCCGGTTCATACTTGGCTGCCGGACGCTCACGTGGAGGCGCCCACGGGGGGGTCCATCGTTCTGGCTGCGATCGGACTCAAGCTGGGTGCTTACGGTTTCCTGCGGTTTTCTCTGCCCATCGCTCCTGATGCTAGTCAGGCGTTTGCGCCAATGATGATCACGCTTTCCTTGATTGCGGTGATTTACATTGGGTTCGTTGCCCTAGTCCAGACCGACATGAAGAAGTTGGTCGCGTATTCATCCATATCGCACATGGGTTTTGTGACGCTCGGTTTCTTCATCTTCAACCCACTGGGTGTTGAGGGTGCCCTCGTGCAGATGATTTCGCATGGCTTCGTCTCCGGAGCGATGTTTGCCTGTATTGGGGTTCTTTATGACCGCATGCACTCTCGTCAGATTGCCGATTATGGTGGCGTGGTCAATGTGATGCCGAAGTTTGCTGCCCTGTTCATGCTGTTTTCCATGGCGAACTCGGGGTTGCCTGCAACCTCCGGTTTCGTTGGTGAGTTCATGGTCGCATTGGGTGCGGTTCAGTACAATTTCTGGATTGGCTTTGCTGCGGCCACAACGCTTATCGTTGGCGCAGCCTATACCCTGTGGATGTACAAGAGGGTAGTGTTTGGTGCGATCACCAATCACCACGTGTCCGAGCTTACGGATATCAACAACAGGGAGTTTGTGTTTCTTGCGATCCTCGCCGTCTGTGTGCTGGTCATGGGTATTTACCCCTACCCGATCACAGAGGTAATGCATGCATCGGTCAATGACCTGCTCAAGCATGTTTTCGTGAGCAAGCTCTGACCTCGAAGTAAACGACACAGAACCCTCCGGATTGTGGGCTGAAGATGAACTTTGTTATCCCTGATTTTTACCCTGCTGCGGCTGAGTTGTTTGTCGCAGCCATGTCCTTCGTCATTCTCTTGGTTGGTACGTTCAAGCAGAGTGCGCGGCACTTCGTCTACACCTTGACCCAGATCACTTTGGTCGGTGCGGCGGCTATTACGTGGCAGACCATGGATGGCCAGGTCAATTTCACGTTCAGCAACATGTACGTGGATGACTTGATGGGCGATGTCCTGAAGCTCATGCTTTATCTCTCGGTTGCGGCAGTCCTGGTCTATTCCCGGGGCTACATGAATGACCGGAAGATGGAGACAACGGAGTATTACCTGCTGGCCATCTACGCCACGCTGGGCATGATGGTGATGATCTCGGCGAATCATTTTCTGACCATCTACCTTGGGCTCGAGTTGCTTTCCCTTGCCCTCTACGCCATGGTTGCGCTCGAGAGGGATTCGGCCCGCGCGACCGAAGCGGCAATGAAGTATTTCGTTCTCGGTGCACTCGCATCTGGCCTTTTGCTCTACGGGATTTCGATGATTTACGGTGCCACGGGGACGCTTGAAATTTCCAACGTTGCGCAAGCGATTTATCATCAGGCGGGGAACCGTACTGTCCTGATGTTTGGGTTGGTATTCGTGGTGGCCGGCCTCGCGTTCAAGCTCGGTGTCGTTCCGTTCCACATGTGGATTCCCGATGTCTATCAGGGGGCACCTGCGGCAATCACGCTCTTCATCGCATCTGCTCCGAAACTCGCAGCGTTCGCAATGGCCATGCGCCTGCTTGTGAACGGACTTTTCGAGCTTGCTGAACAATGGCAGTCGATGCTGATGTTTCTCGCAGTGCTGTCCATCGTGCTCGGCAACCTTGCCGCCATCGCGCAGACCAACATCAAGCGCATGCTTGGTTACTCGGGGATCTCGCACATGGGTTTCATGTTGTTGGGCTTGATGTCGGGTGTGGTCGGTGGCGACCGGCATTTCGCACTCAACGCATACAGCTCATCAATGTTTTATGTGATTGCGTATGTTCTGATGAGTCTGGCGTCCTTTGGTGTGATTCTGCTGATGTCCCGAGCCGGGTTTGAAGCGGAAGCGCTGGATGATTTCAAGGGTCTGAATAAGCGTAGTTCCTGGTTCGCAGGGGTCATGGCGATGGTCATGTTCTCGATGGCAGGGATTCCGTTTTTTATCGGCTTCTTTGCAAAGTTCTCTGTTCTTCAGGCTGTTGTCGCGGCGGGATACATCTGGCTGGCTATTCTGGCAGTCATCATGTCGCTGATCGGTGCGTTCTATTATTTGCGTGTTGTCAAGATCATGTATTTTGATGAGCCTGCGGATAACACGCCTATTGGAGCCACTCTTGACATGCGGGTACTGCTCTCACTGAATGGGTTGGCGATTGCCGTCCTGGGTTTGCTGCCGCAGTCGCTGATGACTTGGTGTGCTTACTCCTTGCTTGGCTCTCTCTGATTGGGATGCATGTGAGGGAGTGGAGGGGGTAGCTTGGTCGGATTGACTGCTGTCCTTGCTGTGTTGTTCGTGTTGGCGAACCTGCCATTTATGTCGTTGCGGTTCCTGGGCGTGGTTGCTTTGGCCTCGCCCAAGTCCGGGCGCCTGATGGCGCTGGAGGTGGTGTTGTGCCTTGCGCTTGCGATGGCTTGCTTGCTGTTCGTTGAAAGACTAGTCGAAGGTGTGAGTTACGGGCAAGGTTGGGAGTTTCAGGTTGTTCTGCTTTGTCTGTTTGTGGTAGCGGGCTTTCCGGGCTTTGTTTGCCGCTTTTTCTGGAAAGAGTCTGTTTGATTTTGGTGGGTATCGGGTTTCTTGAGTTCGGAGTGACGGTGCAGAGAACGTTCATTTCTGCCCTTTCAGTGCGTTGGTGTTGACTCGGCGTATTCGACTGGTTTTTTCTATCGGCCTCCGGGATGTGTTGATTGGGTGAAAGTCGGCTTGATGGCGGCTTTCGAAGTTTTTGGCTTTGTCTGGTAATTTTCAGCTTCGTCGTCGGTGAATATACCTGTTCAATCCGCATGAATTCTAAAGTCGATAACTTCGTGATAGTGGGTCGCACCAGCGATGGTCGAACCTTCCGCCCCAGCGATTGGGCCGACCGCCTGTGCGGCATCATGTCTGCCTTCGGGGCCGATCATCGAATGACCTATTCGCCCTATGTTCGCCCAGCGTGCAGTCTTCGCGGTGACAAAACGGTTCTGGTCGATGCGCGGATTCATGATATCGAGCCGCTGGCCTACAATTTCCTCAGGAATTTCGCTAAGGATAATGACCTTCAGGTGGAGCTTCTGCCTGACGACTACTTCATTTGATCCGGGGCTAACCGATTGCTCCAGGCGCCTGCACGCTTCTTTCGGCGTGAGCTGTATTCTTCCCGACATCTTTTAGTGTTGTTCTCGAGCTCTTAGCAACGTGCTCCGTGGCCCGTGCCTTGTTGGCGCAAATTCTGGTCTATTGCCCACACTGCGGCCTCAAGACGAGAACGGAACTTCAGTTTTTTTAGCAGATTCTTGATGTGCACTTTTACAGTGCCTTCGGCAATATTGAGCTCGCGTGCGATCAACTTGTTTGAGAGGCCATTGGCCAAGCAACCCAGAATGTCTCGTTCTCGATCTGTGAGTGGGGTTGTGCTTCGTTCGGCAGCCTGAGTCTCCTCTCGAAGTGAACGTGCGAGCAGGCCATTGAGACTTTCGCTGATGACTATTCTGCCGCGCTGCGCTTCGACGATCCGTTCCAGCAGTTCCTCTGGCTCCATATCCTTCAATAGGTAGCCGTCTGCACCGGCCCTGATCGCAGCGATAAGGTCATCTGCGGCGTCCGATACGGTGAGGATCAGAATTCGGGCGGCGAGATCTGCTTCTCGGAGGGCGCGAAGGGTGTCGATTCCGTTCATTCCTTTCATGTTCAAGTCCAGCAGAATCATGTCAGGCTCAAGACCCTTCGCCATTTCCAGTCCTTCTTCTCCACTGGATGCTTCACCAATCAGATGAAGTTCGTTGTTCAGGGCGAGTAGCTGGGATACACCTTTTCGGAAGAGGGGATGGTCGTCAATGATCAGTACCGAACTCGGTGATAGGGCTTTCACTGATTTTCCTTTGTGTCATGCAGGTGAATCCTGCGGTTCGGGTTGATTGGGGAAGCTGAATTGGACGCGTGTTCCTCCACCTTGTCGGGGAAGCACCTTTAGTTCTCCGGCCAGGCTCTGAGCCCTGTCTCTCATGATGACGATACCGTAACGATGCAGCGGCGCGCTTTGTTGGTCAAAGCCAATGCCGTCGTCTTCGATACTGACGGTCAGCAGGTTCATGGGTTCTTTTTGAAGAGTGACTGACACCTTCCGGGCGCGGGCATGACGTTCAATGTTGGAAAGGGCCTCGCGAATGATCTGGAGAACGTGGATTTCTCGGCTTGGTGCAAGTTCAACACCGGTCAGGCGGTTGTCCAAGCTGATCTTCAGGTCGGTGCGGCGCCGGAAGTCCTGTATTGTTTCGTCGATTGCGGCTGGAAGACCTCGCCCGTCAATGCGCAGGCGGAAGGTTGTCAGAAGTTCCCGGAGTTGGCGGTAGGCTTCGTTCAGTCCATCGCGCAGCTCGCGCACGACCTCGCTTACGGCCGGTGACTGCGGTTGGCTTCCCAGTTGTGTTTGCAGGCGGGTTACCTGAATCTTGAGATAGGAAAGGGATTGGGCCAGGGAGTCGTGGAGTTCCCGAGCGATGACCGAGCGCTCGTCGAGCAGGGCCAGGCGATGGTGCTCTTCATTGCGCTGGATGGTGGCCAGGGCCGTGCCCACATGCCGACCGACAGCCTCAAGGAGTTCGACCTGCCAGTTTTCCAGGCGCTTTCCTGCGCATTGCTGGAGCAGCATTGCACCATGACTGCGTGTTCCGTCGAAGAGCGGAACGGATATGTTCCAGTTGCCGGGGGCTGCGTCACGTATCCCGATTGTGACCCGGGGTGGGTCCGAGTCCTGGCAGGTCTGACATTCTGAGCACAGCGCCGAATCTGGTATCGCATCTGAAGGATCGGTATGGACGACTACGGTCGTACCGTCCGCTTTTTTCAGACACAGTGCGCTGGACGTAATGCCGATGACGTTTTCCACTTCCTGCAGGACTTGTTGAAGGGTTGTCTTGCTGACGGCTCTTTCAGCAAGGGCGTGAGTGGTTCTGTAAAGTAGATTGAGGGATTGATTGCTGCGGGCAAGTTCCTCCGTTTTCTCGGTTACCCTCATCTCCAGTTCGGCGTAGGTTCGAGATAGGTCCTCGATCATGAAGTTGAAGGCTTCCTCAAGCTGACCGAGTTCGTCGGGCTCCCTGCTGGCCGCACGCATGCTGAAGTCACCTTTGCGCACCACCCTGGCAAGCGCCAGCAGTTCTCCGAGCGGTGTCACCACGTGCGTCTTGAGCTGGAAGACAGCACAGCCTCCCAAAATCAGGAGCAAGGCGAGCGACACGCCTTGAGCAAGTCGCAGAACTTGCAGTTTTCTCTCAAGTCCTTCTTCCACCAGCGCGACTAGATGATCGATCTGGGCGACCAGCCGGGTTGTTTCCACACTCAGGGCATTGCGGGCGGCCGGTTCGGGGCCGCTTTGAAGGGCCGTCGGGCGGAACCGGGTTTTCCAGGTTTTTCCCACCGCATCATAGGCTAGCCTTACCGCGCTGTTCCCGTCGGCGGGAATGACCCTCAGCAGGTCCGGGTGTACGTAGCGGGCCTCGAATTCGTTCAATGCTTGGGTCAGCCGGGGCGGGCGATCACTCTCGATGTCCAGTCCGACGGCTGACTGGATTGCGTATGAATGCATGCGGAGGGATCCCGCCATGTTGATGGCGCGTGCCTCGCCTGAGGAACGCTCCACAACAATGATGGAAGCAAGGATGGAAACAGCAGCGAGAGCCGCAATGGTAGCGATCCACGCGCCGAGACGGATGACGACGGAAGGGCGTCCATGAGCGGAAGAGGCGTTTAGCGGCGTCGATCGGGTAGTCAAGGCGTGATCTCCGGTTGCCTCGTCGGCCGCCATTTTGAGCCCAGGGGCGTGTGGGGGGGCGTCCGCGTGCGCAGGTCTGGGTGAGAAAATGGGAGTAGTGGCAGTGCCCTCAAAACGGCCAGGAGCGTGAGCGGACGGGTTTTCGAAAGTAAATAAAAGACTTTGTAAATCAAATTATTAGACAGATTTCGGAGGGGTTTTGCGGATACCGATAAAGAGGTAGTTGGCTGTTTATATCGGTCTTTCAACCATGATCCAGGTCAACTCCTGGGGTGGAGCCGGCTCATAGACTGCGCCGCATGCCAAAGGATGGCCAATCAGGTTGTGGCCCGTCCTGCATGCGTACCAAGCGGGGAAAGACTATGCGTACCAGCCTTGATGACCTCTCCATGATTATCCGTGAGATCGCTCTCTTTCGGGCTCTGGCCGAACACGTGCTTGATGACGTGGCTCGCTCGTCCGAGGTCCTCAATCTCGCGAAGGGCAAGAGGATCTATGCAGCAGGCGATCGCCCAAGGGCGCTTTATCACGTGATGTCCGGCCACCTCAAAGTCTCCGTGTCGTCCATGGATGGCAGTGAAAAGGTGATCGAAATTCTCGAACCCCAGCAGCTTTTCGGGGTTGCGGAGATCTTTGGAGGTGCGCCTTGTGTGTCGTCTGTAGAGACGGTGACGCCAGTCGTGTTGCTGGCAATTGGGCGTGAGGGGGTACTGCGTGCGGTTGAGAAGGACGCGGCGCTATCACGGCGCATGCTCAGTACCATGGCCCAGCGACAGTCGTCCATTGAGCGGGAAATTGCCGCCGACTGCTTCCAATCGGGAAGTGGCAAGCTTGTGGACTACTTGCTGCGCTTGGGGGGCGCGAGCGTGGAGTCCGGTCGGTCAGTAGTGCTTCAGCTCATCATTCCAAAGCATGTGCTGGCTGCACGCATGGGGATCACGCCGGAAACCCTGTCGCGTATTTTCCGGGAGTTGTCGGATGCGGGGATGATCAACGTCAATGGCAAGCAGCTCACCCTGACGGAGGCCTTTTGTCGCAGGTATGCATCCCGCATTGTCCCGCATGGGGATGTCTTGGGCGCACCTTCGCGCGCTCGCGCATCCCAGATGGGGAGCTGGCATGCGCCGGAGGGGGTGAGGCGGTTGATGGGGGTTGGGGTTCGCGGCCTTTAGTCCACAAAGGGTTTTTGTGCCATGTTTCCTTGGGGTATGCTTCGATCCTCGCCCAACCAAGGAATTTGCCCATGCTTGTCAACGATTCCGATTTCGATAGTCTGGTTCCGGGCCTTCCACTGAGTCGTCGAACATTCGTCGGGGCATCCCTCGCGACCGGATTTGCGCTCGCAGTGCGCCCCGCCCAGGGGCAAAGCGTCATCCAGACTTCCGCAGCCGGGTTGGCGGCGGGCGATATCAGCATCAAGGCACCTGATGGTGTACCCGTACGCGCCTATTGGGTGCAGCCTTCGGGGAAGGGGCCTTTCCCGACCGTACTGGTGATATCGGAGATATTCGGCCTTCACGAGTACATCCGCGATACCTGCCGCAGGCTGGCCCGCCAGGGCTATCAGGCAATCGCCCCCAACCTTTTTCAGCGTCAGGGTGATCCCGCGAGCGTCGGAAGTGTGGCCGAGATCCTCTCGACCATTGTCAGTCGGGTGCCGGATGGGCAGGTCATGACCGACCTGGATGCCTGTGCATCCTGGGCTGTCGCCAACGGTGGCGATTCAGCGCGACTGGCGATTACGGGCTTCTGCTGGGGTGGACGTATTACCTGGCTCTACGCAGCCCACAACCCGAAGCTGCGCGCCGCTGTGGCATGGTATGGCCGGCTTACCGGCGTGCCCACCGATGCGACACCCAAACACCCCAGCGATCTTGTCAGTCAGATGCACGCGCCGGTTCTGGGGCTGTACGGTGCGAAAGACCAGGGAATTCCCGTGTCCGATGTGGAGGACATGCGGCAAGACATGACCCGGGTCGGCAAGCGCGCGGAGTTGGTGATCTATCCCGAGGCTGGGCATGCCTTCCATGCCGATTATCGGCCGAGCTACCGGGCTGAGGACGCCATTGATGGATGGGCGCGCATGTTGGCCTGGTTCCGCGAAAACGGGGTATAGGAACAAGCCCGGAAGTCAGCCGCGAAGGGAAAGCACCGGCCAGCCTCGGGCGTTGGCATGGTTGAGCAGGGTTTCGTCCGGGTCTACCGCGACCGGATCCGAGACCTTGTTGAGCAGCGGAAGGTCGTTGTGAGAGTCACTATAGAACCAGCTGCGTTCAAAGCTTGCCCAGCATAGGCCGAGGCTCTCCAGCCAAGCTTCCACACGTTCGATCTTGCCGGCCTTGAAAGCGGGTGTTCCGCGCGGTTTGCCCGTGAAGTTCCCGTCCTCCTGAGCAGGAATCGTGGCAATGAGGTGAGGGATGCCGAATGCACGGGCGATGGGGTAGGTGACAAAGCTGTTGGTTGCGGTCACGATCGCGACGATGGCGCCCGCCTCGATGTGTCGATTGACCAGCCCGCGGGCGTCGGCGGTCATCATGGGAAGGATCCGGCTTTCCATGAATTCCCGGTGCCACGCGTCAAGCTGTTCGCGGCTGTGACGAGCCAGGGGCTTCAACTGGAAGTCCAGAAACTCGAAGATATCCAGGGTTCCCGCTTTGTACTGGTCGAAAAAAGCCTGGTTGCGGGCTTCGTAGACCTCCCTGTCGAGAACCCCGCGGGAGATCAGGTATTGAGCCCACTCGAAGTCAGAGTCGCCGGCGAGAAGCGTGTTGTCCAGGTCGAAGAGTACGAGTTCCATCTTGGTCGCTTTACAGGTTCAGGTCACGCTGCAGGATCTCCCGCAGCAAGGGTAGGGTGATCGCGCGCTTGCGCTCCAGTGATGCGGCGTCCAGGGCGTCGAGTGTGCGCAGCAGGCTGGTGAGGTCGCGGCGGCCGTGGCGCAACAGGTACTGCACGATGTCCGGGTCGAGGCGAAGGCCGCGGGCGGCAGCCTGGGCATTGAGTATGGCCAGGCGGTCGTCGTCATTCAGGGCCTTGACCTCAAAGATCAGGCTCTGCCCGATGCGGGTGCGCAGATCTTCGCGCAGATTCAGGTGGAGTGGCGCGGCGCATCCGCTGGTGATGAGGGTCATGCGTTGCCCCCGGGCCGAATTGAAGGCTCGAAACAGCGCAATCTGAGCCTCCGGACCCAGGCCTTCCACATCATCCACGGCAAGCAAGAGGGCAGGTGCTTCAGGAAGGGTGTCGGCCACCTCGGCCGCTTGGACGTAACAGGCCGGCCGGCCGGCCTGGGCCGCGGCCGTGACCACGCTGCGCAGCAAATGGCTGCGCCCGCTGCCGGCATCACCCCACAAAAAAAGGTGCTGGGGCACATCGGCGACGGGAATCGCCTCATAGAGAGCGGCGAGAAGGTCGGCGTTGGACGCGGCGACGAAGTTCTCCAGCAGCGGTGGTGCGTCGGCGTGCAGATCGAGAGTGAGTTGCTTCACGGGGTAGTCTTGCCGTTCAACACCGGGCAGGGGCAGGCGGGCGACATTTCGGCTAAAATTCGAGTTTGTTTGCGCGAGGGTGTCGGAAATGTCCGGCTTTTCGTCGTGCAAGGCCCGTTAATGTAGCCGGTCACGGCAAGGCGCTCAACCTGATGAGTGCAATCCTTCTGCCAGCCGGTCGCTTCAAAAGAGATCAAAGAACCCATGAGCTCCCTTACTTATCGCGATGCCGGTGTCGATATTGACGCCGGCGATGCCCTGGTCGATCGTATCAAGCCCTTTGCCAAGCGCACCATGCGCCCCGAGGTGCTGGGGGGGATCGGCGGTTTCGGCGCCTTGTTCGAGATCTCCAAGAAGTTCAAGGAACCGGTGCTGGTATCCGGCACCGATGGTGTGGGTACGAAGCTCAAGCTCGCCTTCCAACTCAACAAGCACGACACCGTTGGCCAGGATCTGGTGGCCATGAGTGTCAACGACATCCTTGTGCAGGGCGCCGAGCCCCTGTTCTTCCTTGACTACTTTGCCTGCGGCAAGTTGCATGTGGATACTGCGGCGACCGTTGTGCAGGGGATCGCTCAGGGCTGCGAGCTGTCGGGCTGCGCCCTGATCGGTGGCGAGACTGCCGAGATGCCCAGCATGTACCCGGACGGTGAATATGATCTGGCCGGCTTTGCTGTTGGGGCGGTGGAGAAATCCAAGATCATTGACGGCTCCACCATCCGCCCGGGTGATGTGGTCCTGGGGCTGGCATCCAGTGGTGCCCATTCAAACGGCTATTCCCTGATTCGCAAAGTGATCGAGATTGCCAAGCCCAATCTGGAAGGTGACTTCCATGGCCGCAGCCTCAAGGATGTGATCATGGAGCCCACCCGTATTTATGTGAAGTCCCTGCTGGCGCTGATCGAGAAGCGGGATGGCCTTGTGAAGGGCATGGCCCACATCACCGGCGGTGGCCTGCTCGAGAACGTACCCCGTGTCCTGGCCGACAACCTCACCGCCGTTCTCAAGAAGGACGCCTGGGAAATGCCGTACTTGTTCCAGTGGCTCAAGCACGCGGGCAATGTGGATGCCCAGGAGATGTACCGTGTGTTCAACTGCGGTATCGGTATGGTGGTGATCGTTGCCCGGGAAGATGCGGATGAAGCGACGGCGCAGCTTCGCTCCACCGGTGAAACGGTCTACAACCTGGGTACCATCGAAGCGCGAGGCGACGGCCAAGCGCAGACCGTGGTGATCTGATCGATGGGGCTTCCTGCCCCGGTTTCATACGCTCAAGCAAAGCGGGCCCCGGTGGCCCGCTTTTCCGTTGGTGCGCCCAGCATGGGCGCACTCCTGCGGGGTAAGTCCCGCCGTAAGTTGATCACAGCGAGCAAAGTGAAGCGCAACTGCGCAAGGGCGACCGAGCGTGGGAAGGAAGCGTGGAGCGTAAATCGCGAGCCGATGGACAAGAACCGGATAAAGGCGCTGCCGAGCAGGGCGAGCGGGCAATGAACCGCGAAGCTCTCGTGATCAAGGCGAAGTGGCGTAAATCCGGCGGTTGTGCGGCGAAGGAGTGCGTTCTTACCTAGGGAGATCTCGCCTTGTGCCTGAATGGGCGACGGTGACGAATCGAGCAGAAGTCAGCAGAGGCCGTGACTGGAGGCGGGACCGGTGAGGTCAAGGCCGCCGAGGAAGGGCCGAAGGAATCGGAGGGTGTGTCCCTCGGCTCTCTGGATTGGAATGTCTCAGATGTTCGCTCAGGCGAAGCTCGCCAGAAGGCCGGCAAGGGTGAAGCCCGAGCGGGCGCTGGCAGCGAGAAACCCATCCGGGCGAGTCGAGAACAAACAGACTCAGGTGGTGCGTCGAGGTAACTTAAAGCGCCCGTCCTCAACGATTCCAACCGCCCGGTGCGGACCCGCATGCCGGGTGGTGTGGAGGGGTCGGTCAGGTAACCTGACCGCCCCTATCCGATTGGTGCGCCCAGCATGGGCGCGGGTAAGTCCCGCCGTAAGTTGATCACAGCGAACGAAGTGAAGGCAACTGCGTGAGGGCGACCGAGCGTGGGAAGGAAGCGTGGAGCATAAGCTGCGAGCCGATGAACAAGAACCGGATGAAGGCGCTGCCGAGCAGGGCGAGCGGGCAATGAACCGCGAAGCTCTCGTGATCAAGGCGAAGTGGCGTAAATCCGGCGGTTGTCAGCGAAGGAGTGCGTTCTTACCTGGGGAGATCTCGCCTTGCGCCTGAAAGGGCGACGCTGATCCGACGGCGGAGCGAGAAGTCAGCAGAGGCCATAGTAGCTGCCGGTATGGAGCGAAGGGCCAAACGAATAGGAGGGCCGAAGGCCGTGTTGCTCGGACTGCAATGCATCGAAGCCTGGGAAACTGGGGCGCAACGGGGAGGGCGAGGTGAAGCCGAGTCTGAAGCGGTGTGTGATGAAGCACGGACGGCGCGGCATGAAACTGGAAGCCCGGGGCGAGATGACCTGCTTGCGCGGGCGCTCGCGAAAGCGAACATGGAGGCGGCGTGGAAACGCGTCAAATCCAATCGCGGCAGTGCCGGGGTGGATGGGCTGTCGATTGCCGAGACGGCGGACCACCTGAAAGGCATTGGCCCCGGATTCGGGAATCCTTGTTCGATGGCAGCTACCGGCCTGCGCCGGTGCGCCGCGTCCAGATCCGAAGCCCGGTGGCGGGGTGCGCGAGTTGGGGATTCCGACGGTGACGGATCGGCTGATCCAGCAAGCCCGCGAAGTCTTGCAGCCCATGATTGATCGGACGTTCTCCGAACACAGCTCGGCCCGGCCGGGCCGCGCGCCGACGCGGTGCTCGAAGCACAGCGCTACGTGCAGGACGGCTACCGGGTGGTGGTCGAGTGGATTTGGAGAAGTTCTTCGACCGGGTCAATCACGACATTCTGATGGAACGCTTATCGAGACGAATCGAGGATAAGGCCGTGTTGCGGCTGATCCGTCGCTACCTTGTGGCCGGCATCATGGATGGCGGAGTGGTCTGGGCGCTACGAAGGCACGCCGCAAGGCGGCCGCTGTCGCCGCTCTTGGCCAACGTGCTGTTGGACGAGGTGGATCGGGAACTGGAGGTGCGGGCCATCGGTTCGTGCGCTATGCCGACGACTGCAACGTATACGTGCGCAGTCACAACGCGGGCGAACGGGTGCTGAAAGGGCTGCGCAAGCGCTACGACCGGCTCCATCTGAAGGTCAACGAGGCCAAGACGGCGGTCGCGCCGGCGACCGGTCGCAGTTTCTGGGCTACGAGCTGTGGCACAGTACGGGGGATCGGATCAAGTGTGCGGTCGCTCGAAAGGCGCTCGAAGCCTTCAGCAACGCATTCGGGAAATGACGCGTCGCTCGGGTGGGCGCAGCCTGCCGGAGGTCGCCGAACGACTACGGACTTACATGCCGGGCTGGAAGGCGTACTTCCAACTTGCGCAGACGCCCAAGGTATTCCGCGAACTCGACGAGTGGCTTCGTCACCGGCGCGTGCGTTGCAGCTAAAGCACTGGCGTCGGGGCACGACGATATATCGGGAACTGAAGGCAATGGGCGCCTCGAAAACGGACGCCCGGCAGGTGGCCGCGAACAGTCGGAGGTGGTGGCGTAACAGCCGCTTCCTGCTGAACCGCGCCATGCCTGTTGCCTACTTTGATCGGCTCGGCGTGCCTCGGCTTTCATGACCTCAACTGCTCGAACCGCCCGGTGCGGACCCGCATGCCGGGTGGTGTGGGAGGGGAACGGTCAGGTTAGCTGACCGCCCCTATCCCGATTCCGGCGGGTCTAGCCCTCCATCTTCCAGTCCGGTGCATAGGCTTGCAGCCACTGCTCCAGCATCAGGATGATCCACACCATTTCGCCGTAATAGCCCGGATTTTCCGGTAGCCACTTTTCCTGCAATTCGCGGATGAAGGCTGGGCGGATCACGCCGCGGCTGGCGAAGGCGTCCAGGTTTTCCTTGGCGAGTTTGCTCAGGCCGGGATGCTTGACGGCCCAGACACCGAAGGGAAGGCCGAAGCCGTGCTTCTTCTTGGTGATGATCTCGTCCGGAAGGAAGCCGCGCAGGGCCTCCTTGAACATCCAGCGCAGCTTGAGGCCCTTGAGCTTCCATTCCGTAGGCAGGGTCAGGGAAAAGTCCAGCAGCTCGTCGGACAGGAAAGGGAAGCCCACGTCCACGCCCGCGAGGCGGGTGGTACCGATGACTTTCGGCAGGTCGTTGTCGGCCAGGGTGTATTTCCAGTCGAAGGCGAGCATGCGGTTGACCAGGCTGGCGTTCTTCACTTCCGCCCAGGTGTCGCGCTGCAGTTTGCCCGGCGAGTCGGTGTCGACGCGCCGGCGAAAGCCCGGTTCGAATACCGCGTCGATTCCCAGACGATGGAGGAGGTTGTACATCTCCATGCGGTCCGGCATGGGCACGCTGGCCTGTTCGACATAGCTGACCCCCTTCTTGACCAAGGGAATGCTACCCAGCCCGGGGAGGCCGGAGATCGGTTCGACCACCGCACTGCGCAGCAAGGCCGGGATGGTCTCGTACCAACCGAAAACTCTCTGCTTGGCGTAGCGGGAGTTGCCACCGAAAAGTTCGTCGCCACCGTCGCCGGCCAGCAATTTGGTGATGCCGTCGGCACGGGCGCGGCTGGCACAGATCCAGGCCGGTACAGCAGAGGAGTTGCCGAAGGGCTGATCGTAGCTGCGGGCCACCAGGGGGATGCCTTCGAGCAGATCGTCGGGCGTGACATAGTACTCGTGGTGGTCGGTCTTGAAATGCTTGGCGGCAATCCGCGCGTATTCCATTTCGTCGTAGCCGGTGGCATCGAAGCCCATGGAATAGGTGCGGGCCGGGGCGCTGCTCACCTCGCAGAGCATGCCCGACACGGTGGAACTATCGGTGCCGCCGGACAGGAAGGAGCCGGTGTTCGGGCCGGCGTATTCGTTTCTCACCGATTCGCGGACGATATCGAGGAAGCGGCCCTTGGCTTCAGTCAGGCTGATCCCTGGCGCTTCAGTGAACTCGGGTGTCCAGTACCTGACGATGCGCGCCTGGTCGCCGTTCCATTGCAGCAAGCTGGCCGGAGGCAGTCGCCGGACTTCCTGGAAGATGGTGAGGGGCGACGGAATGACGTGGAAGTACAGGTAGTCGAAGATCGTCTGCGGGCTGATGCTGCGTTTTTCAAGCGGAACGCCATCGGCACGGTCGGCGAAGGCGAATTCACCGTTCTCATGGCCGTAGCACCAGGGGTCCGTGTCGAAGCGGTCGTTGAACAGGAATACAGTATTGCTGCGCGTGTCGATGAAAGCGACGGCAAAGCGTCCCTTGACCCCATCAATGGCCTTGGCGCCAAGTTTCTCAAAGCGCTCCAGCCAGGTTGCTGCACCGCGTCCGCTTGCCTCGGGAAAACGTGGAGCGCCCCGGCTGATGCACAGCACGCCGTTGCGTTCGGCGAGATCTGCAGGCTTGCGGGCATTCAGCCGGCCACCGGCCCAGGAGCACGACCAGCCGTCAGCGGATGACTGGATGGTGAGGTCCGGAGCGATGCCGTTTCTTGGCGCCGTCAGGCGCGCGTGGATCAAGGTTGTGCTTTCCAAAACCGACTCCATTCATTCGTAGATTCACGGCACATCGTCACGCAGCAGCTTGGCCGGCAAGGGGTGGGCTGGCTTGTGCGTGGCGTGGATAGGGGGCGAAGCACTGCGGCCCGCCGCTGAGATAGCCACGGCCCAGAGAGGTCAGCGCCCCGCTGTGACGCAGACACGGCCGCCGCTCATACCAGAACCTCGACAAGGTCTGGGTGGCTCAGGAAGGCCCGCGGGCTGGCGCTGGCGCCATAGGCACCAGACTGGAAGACGACCACCAGGTCACCGGGCTTGGCTTCGGGCAGGTTCATGCGATCACCGAGGATATCCAGTGGCGTGCACAAGGGGCCGACCACCGAGACCGCTTCTCCCGCCGGCGCGTCCATGCGGTTGCCGATGGCGACCGGGTAATTCTTCCGGATGACCTGACCAAAGTTGCCCGAGGCAGACAGGTGATGGTGCAGGCCGCCGTTGGTGACCAAGTAAGTGTGACCGCGGGAGATCTTGCGATCTACCACCTGGCAGACGTAGATGCCGGCTTCGCCCACGAAGTAGCGACCCAGTTCGATCACGATCTCGGCCTCGGGCATCTTGTGGCGGGCGTCTTCCTGGATGGTCGCCAGGTTGGCGCAAATGCCGCCCAATTCGAGGCGCCGCTCCCCCGGAAAGTAGGGGATGCCGAAGCCACCGCCCAGGTTCAGGAATTTCACCGGGCCGGGTGCCGCTTCGGCAAGGCGCAGGGCGAGATCAAAGCACTTGCGTTGTGCTTCGATGATGGACTCGGGGCGCAGGTTCTGGGAGCCCGCAAAGAGATGGAAGCCCTCGAAGCCCAGGCCGGCTTTGCCGATCTCGGCCAGCAGCTCGGGCACCTGTTCGGCATCCACGCCGAACTGCTTGGGGCCGCCGCCCATCTTCATACCCGAGCTCTTCAGCTCGAAGTCGGGGTTGACGCGCACTGCCACCCGGGCCGTCCAGCCGGTTTGCTGCTGGATGGTGGCGAGCACGCCGACCTCACGGAAGGACTCGATATTGATGAGGATGCCGGCCGCAACCGCCTTCTTCAGCTCCTCGTCGCTCTTGCCGGGGCCGGCGAAGCTGATCTCGCGGGGATCTGCACCGCTGTCGAGGGCGACATTGAGTTCGAGGCCGGAGGCCACGTCGATGCCATCCACCAGACCTGCCATGTGGCCGACCACTGCCGGCATCGGATTGGCCTTCATGGCGTAGTGCAGCTTGATGCCAGCCGGCAGGGCAGCGCGCAGCTCGGCCACACGGCGGGTCAACAGGGCCCGGTCGTAGGCGTAGAAGGGCGTCTGTCCAACCCGGGCGGCGAGGCGGGTCAGGGGAATGCCACCGACCAGCAGCTCGTTGCCCCGGACCGGAAACTGGTCGGTGGGAGCATGGAGGGGCTTTTCCCGGGAGGTTTCACTCATTGCTGCACCTTTTGCTGATCCTGGTATTCGGCGGAGAGGGTCTTGCGGTCGATCTTGCCATTGGGGTTGCGGGGCAGTGGGCCGTCTCGCGGGGCGATCACGGCCGGCACCATGTAGGCGGGCATACGCTGCTTGCACTCGGCCAGCAGTGCGGCGCCATCGAGGGCGGCACCATCCTTGCCGGTGGCGATCACGCAGATGGCCTGGCCCAGGGCCGGGTGGGGCACGCCGAAGGCGACGCATTCACCGACCAGCTGGGTGCTATAGAGGATCTCCTCGACCTCGGTGGGACTGACACGGTAGCCCGAGGTCTTCATCATCTCGTCGCGGCGACCGATGAAGTACAGGTAGCCTTCCTCGTCACGACGCACGGTGTCGCCGGAGAACACCGCGATTTCGGGGAGTACGAAGCCGGCCTGGCGTCCCGGCGCGGTGGCGGGCAGGGGCTTGAAGCGCTCGGCGGTCTTATCGGGGTCGTTCCAGTAACCCATGGCCACGTGGGCCCCCCGCTGCACCAGTTCGCCCGGTTCGTTCGGTGCACATTCGGTACCGTCCTCCCGCAGTACCAACACTTCGGCATTGGGGATGGCCTTGCCGATGGAGTCGGGACGGATATCCACCTGGTCTGGCGGCAGATAGGTGGCACGGAAGGCCTCGGTGAGCCCATACATCAGGAAGGGCTGAGTGCGCGGCAGGTGGGCCCTCAGCGCCTTGAGGGTTTCCAGAGGCATGCGGCCGCCGGTGTTGGCGAAGTAGCGAAGGTGGTCGGTGACCGTTTCGGGCCACTTGAGCTGGGCCAGCTGGATGTAAAGCGGCGGTACGGCGGTGAGACCGGTGACCTTCTCCTTGACCATGGCCTTGAGGACGTCCTGGGGCAGCAGGTAGTTGAGCAGCACAACCCGGGCGCCGGAGTGGAAGGCGGTGGTGAGCTGCGAGAAGCCCGCGTCGAAGGACAGGGGCAGGGCCGCCAGCAGGGTGTCGTCGGGCCTATTGCCCAGATAGCTGGCAACGCTCTTGGCGCCGACCACCATGTTGCGGTGGGACAGCACCACGCCCTTGGGCCGGCCGGTGCTGCCCGAGGTGTACAGAATGGACAGCAGGTCGTTGTCGATGATGCGATGGCCGTTGCGCGGCGCACTGGCCAGCACGTCGGACCACTGGTGCAGGCTCACCGACTGCAGCTCTACAGGTCTGGTGAGCGGGCCGGTGAGGATCACCTGGCGCAGATCGTGGCAGTGATCCAGGGTCTCGGCCAGCATGGGCAGGCGCTCGGGCGAGGTCACCAGCACCCGGGCGTTGCAGTCACGCAGGATGTGGCCGATCTGCTCACCCTTGAGAATCGGATTCACCGGCACGAAGGCGCCTCCCGCACGGGCGGTGCCGAAGCTTGCCACCACCGTCTCGATGCGTTTGTCCAGAAAAATGCCGACCCGCTCAGCCCGGTCGAGCCCGAGTTCGATCAGCCCGGCGGCAAAGCCGGCGACCTGGGCGTCCAGATCCTGGTAGCTGAGGGTCGCAGTCCCGGCGGTCAGCGCGGCGGAGGCCGGATCGCGTTCGGCGGAAGCGGTGATGAGTTCGTGGAGCAGAGTCGTGGTGCGCATGAGTCTGGAATGAAATCGTCGAATCTGTTTGGTGGCAAAGCCACCGCGTGACTACGGGCGTCAGTCTATCGGAGCTTCATGAACGAATACGCGTGATGGATCACAGCCGGGGCCATTCCTCGGTGCGACCGGGCAAGCCTCTGGCACGGCTGTACCTGCAGAACAGGCGCTTGCCCGAAAATCTGTTCGGGATCGCGGCGCGGAGTTTAACCGAGCCCCCCCATATATTCTGCGAAATAGTGCTTCCACTGGTCATTGCAGGTGATGCCGTAGGTAGGTGTCAAGGCTTGGGTGGCGGTGTGAAAAAATGCAAAACACGGGATAGTCCGATCCCATTGTCGCGGCCACCGTCACTCTGCAACGTAGATCACGGTCCCGAGGGAGATTGAGTCGCATATAATGCAAGCAAGTCAGGCTCGCTGTTTCCGGTTCTTTTTCGGGGGTGGTTCGGGCGCGTAAACCATGGATTTTCCCGACTGGAGTTCGCTTTTGGATACGAAGAACGAAGTGTTGTCGATTCTCGACGAGGTTCTGAGCCTGGGGGGCGCTGCCGCCAGGTTCGACTTGGATACCGCCTTGCTCGGAGCCTTGCCCGATCTTGACTCCATGGCGGTCGTCGGTTTGATCAACATGATGGAAGAGCGCTTCGGCTTTGTCGTGGAAGATGACGAAATTGACGGATCCACCTTTGCTACGGTGGGTTCCCTCGTCGATTTCGTGAACGGAAAGCTTGCCTGAGTGGCCGGTGTCATACCCCGGCGAGAGGCTTTCTTTCTGCCGGGTGGAGTGACAAGGGAAGGACGCTTCTGCCTGCTTACCCGTGCGCCGGTTTCCAGGGGCACCCTTGTGTTCGCCCATCCCTTTGCCGAGGAGATGAACAAGTCCCGGCGCATGGTGGCGCTGGCGGCCGGGGCTTTTGCGGCATGCGGATGGTCTACCCTCCAGATCGACTTTACCGGTTGCGGTGACAGCGGCGGCGACTTCGAGGACGCGAGCTGGGCTGCCTGGACCGCTGATCTGCACGATGCCTGGTGCTGGGCATCCGCCAATCTCCCCGGGCCGTTGGCTGTGTGGGGCCTCCGTGGGGGCGCCCTTGTCATTTCCGACTGGTTGCGTGCCAGCGGTGTCGTGGCGCCATTGCTTCTGTGGCAGCCCGTGTCCAATGGTCGTCAGCACTTGAACCAGTTCCTGCGGCTCAAGGCTGCCGGTGAAATGCTGGCCGACGCTGATGCAAAGGCGTCCATGGACCTGATCCGCAGCAGCCTCCAGGCGGGGCACGCCGTTGAATGTTGCCGGCTATCGCCTGCCGGCGGCACTGGCTGGCGGGATGGAGGCTTCGAGTTTGTCTCTGCCGCCCGGTTTTGGCGCGCCGGTAGCCCTTTTTGAGCTTGGCCCCCCCGAGCGCACGGAGCTGTCTCCGGCCCTGCGGGTGCTCACCGAGCGGTGGTCGGGGGCCAATGTGAGTGTCCGGGCTGTCTGCGTGGCCGGGCCGGCCTTCTGGCAGACCCAGGAGATCGAACTGTGTCCGGCGCTGATTGATGCTTCCGTTGCGGCACTTGGAGATCTCGCATGAGCGCGGCAACGGGTCACGGGCAGGACAAGGCCGTTCTTTTCGAATGTGGCGGTGAGTCCCTCGTGGGGGTCATCTCGGTGCCGGAGGTGCCAGCCGAAACAGGGGTGCTGGTCATTGTTGGCGGGCCCCAGTACCGGGCCGGCTCCCATCGACAGTTTGTCCTGCTGGCGCGCCATCTGGCCGCGCAGGGTGTGCCTTGCATGCGATTCGACTACCGCGGGATGGGCGACGCGACCGGTGCGGCGCGGAGTTTCGAGTCTGTCAGTGAGGATGTCGAAGCGGCAATCGGGGCCTTCATGGAAGCTTGCCCGGGCTTGCACCGGGTTGTCTTGTGGGGCTTGTGCGATGGTGCCAGCGCCGCCTGCCTGTATCCGGCGCAGAAGGATCCGCGGGTTGCTGCAGCGGTATTGCTGAATCCCTGGGTGCATACCCAGGCGGGTGAAGCCAAGGTCTTCCTCAAGCACTATTACCTGCAGCGCATCACTGATCCGTCGTTCTGGCGAAAGCTCGGCAGCGGTCAGGTGAGTTTCCTGAAATCCTTCGGCAGTCTGTTTTCCTTTGTCCGTGCAGCGGGGCGCAAGGCTTCAGCGGAAGCCGCTGCGGACGTGGGCGATGGTGGTGGCCCTTTCCCCGAGCGAATGGCCCGGGGGTTGGCCGGACGACAGGGGCCTTTGGCGATCTTCCTGAGTGGGCGTGACTACGTGGCGCGGGAGTTCGACGATGCGTGCAAGGCCAGTGCCGAATGGCGCAAGGCCCTGGATCGCGCCGATCTCGATATCACCCGTTTCGCTGATGCCGACCACACCTTCTCCGGCCCCGGTGAAGCGCAGGCGGTTGCGGAAGCCACCCATGCCTGGTTGCAGGCGAGGGGGCTGGCGCGCTGACTGATCGCGCCGGAAGGCTTGATTCCGGCGCGTCGGTGTGAGTTCAGTGCTTCACGCTTTGGGCAAGCCGCTTCAGTTCCGGGACGCAGGAGCCACAGTTGGTGCCACAGCGGGTACGGGCCTGCAGGGATTCAAGAGAGTCACCGTTGCGGAAGGCCGCCAGGATATCGTCCTCGGCCACGTCGAAGCAGTTGCAGATCACCTTGCCCCGCGCGGCCTGACCGGCAGGTGGCTGGGTGAGGGGGGCAAGCAGCCAGGGGCGGACAGCGGCAGCAGAGTGGCCCTGCACCATCATGTCGGCCAGCCATTCGGCGGCCTTGGTTTCCCCGGCCAGACGCACGGCTGAAAGGGAGTCCCCCGTCACCCTGGCGCGCTTTTCCACTTCCTTGCGGCTGTCGTGGTAGGACAGTACCTGGGTCGGATCATCAAGTGCCAGATCTTGGTCCAGGGCTTCGAGCAGGGCCGGGGCCAACTCTTCACCCCGGGCTTTCAGTACGACCACCGGCGAATTGCGGCCGGCCAGGGTCAGGCTGGCGTAGGGAAAGTGGGGCAACCAGCGACGCAGGCGGTCCATCACGACCAGCGGGTTGGGTTGCAGGTGGCCGTCCGCATCGGGTTCCGAGCGGCGCATGGCCACCAGTGCCTTGCCCGCGGTGTACTTGGCCACCTGGATGGCCGCATGCTTGAGTTCCGGCTGCTTTGAAGTGGGGTCATAGGTGCGGGGAAGAAGCACATTCACCCCTTGTCCGCCCATGGTGTTGCCGCCCCAGTGCATGGGTACGAAGGTCTGGCCGGGACGCAGGGTGGCCGATTCGATCACCTTGAGTACCACCGCGCCGCGCTTGCTCTTCACTTCCACCAGATCACCGTTGTTCAGGCTGCGTCGCTCCATGTCATCCTTGTGCATGTGCAGCAGCGGCTCGGCTTCATGGCTGTAGAGCCGGGCGACAAGGCCGGTGCGGCTCATGCCATGCCACTGGTCGCGCAGGCGGCCGGTGTTGAGATGCAGCGGGTAGCGCGCGCTGGGCGATTCGGCAGTGATGCGGTGTTCGGTTGCGACAAAGCGGGCGCGACCGGAAGGGGTTGGGAAGACGCCATCCTCGTAGAGACGGACCTTGCCTTTTTGGGCACCCTCCGGGAAGGGCCACTGCTGGGGGCCGGCGGTCTCGAGCAGGGAATAGCTGAGCCCCGTAATGTCCAGATCGCGCCCGCGGGTTGATTCCCGGTGCTCATTCCAGACTTCTTCCGGCGAGGTGTAGGGGAACATCCGCGCGGCCAGGTCGCCCTTGCCCAGTTGGATGCCCAGACGCCGGGCGAAGTCCACCACGATCGCCCAATCGTGGCGGGCCTCGCCCGGCGCGGACACGGCGGCTCGGACGCGGGTGATGGCCCGCTCCGAGTTGGTGACGGTGCCTTCCTTCTCGCCCCAGGTGGTGGCGGGAAGCAGGAGATCGGCATAGGCGCAGGTTTCGGTATGACCGAAGGCTTCCTGGACAATCACGAATTCAGCATTCTGAAGGGCCGCGTGGATCATGGCCTGATCGGGCATCGATTGGGCCGGGTTGGTGCAGGCGATCCACACCGCCTTGACCTCGCCCGACTTGAGCCCCTCGAACAGTTCCACCGCGCTCCTGCCGGGCTTGTCGGGTACGCTGTCCACGCCCCACAGGGCTGCCACTTCGGCCCGGTGCTGGGGGTTGGCCATGTCCCGGTGGGCGGACAGCAGGTTGGCGAGGCCACCCACTTCACGGCCGCCCATGGCATTGGGCTGACCCGTGAGGGAGAAGGGGCCGGCGCCAGGACGGCCGATCTGGCCGGTGGCCAGATGCAGGTTGATCAGCGCCGAATTGTTGTGGGTGCCGAAGCTGTACTGGTTCAGACCCTGGCAGTACATGGACATGGTTGCCGGGGAGGTGGCAAAGATCTGTGCCGCCTGTTCGATGGCCTTGCGGTCGAGGCCGCAGATCGTGGCCGCCATGGCCGGCGTGTACTCGCGAACGATCTTCTTGAGCGCGTCGAAGCCCTCCGTATGGGCGTCCACGTAGTCCCGATTCACCCAGCCTTCCCACAGCATGATGTGGAGCATGGCGTTGTAGAGGGCAATGTCGGTGCCTGGCAGCAGGGGGAGGTGGAGGTCGGCCGCCTCGGCGGTGTCGGTGCGGCGGGGGTCGATGACCACCAGCTTCATGTCCGGATTGGCCTTGCGGGCGTCTTCCACGCGTCGGAAGGCAATCGGGTGGGCGAAGGCGGTATTGCTGCCGGAGATGAACAGGGCCTGGGTGAGGGCAATGTCTTCGTAGCTGCACGGGGGCGCGTCGGCACCCAGGCTCAGCTTGTAGCCGGCCACGGCGCTGGACATGCACAGGCGTGAATTGGTATCGAGGTTGTTGCTGCCGATGAGGCCCTTCACCAGCTTGTTGAAGACGTAATAGTCCTCGGTCAGGAGCTGGCCGGCACCATACACGGCAACGGCATCGGGGCCGTGCTCGGCAATGATGGCTGCAAAGCGGTCGGCGGCCGTATCCAGGGCGGTATCCCAGCTCACCCGTGTCCGGGCCTGATCGCGTGAGGCGCGCAACTCGGGATAAAGGGCGCGGGCGATCAGGGTTTCCGGGGCGCTCGACAGGTGCAGGGTGGCACCCTTGGTGCACAGGCGGCCGAAGTTGGCCGGGTGGTCCGGATCGCCCTTGACGCTGGTGATGCGCCCGGCTTCATGTTCAATGACAACACCGCAGCCGACGCCGCAGTAACAACAGGTGGATTTCGTTTCGGCCATGAACACTCCTTTGATGCAGAGCACAAGCAAGCCATGTGCCATACGCAGGAGTCTTCAATTTTCCTTGGTTTTCCCTTGAGTCGAGCACCAGGGTGGGGATTTTCAAGGCCAATATGGTGCGTCGATCACTTTTCCTTCTTTTTACCTGCACCAGTCTTGGGCGGCGGTGCCTTGCTTCCCGCCTCTTTTGCCGCCGATGGGCCGGGTATTTTCGTGTCCCCTTGCGGATCGTTGAGGATGCACTTCAGCATCTCGGCACGCGTGGCATCGTCGCCATCGCCTCGGCATTTCAGCAGTTCGCCGAGGATGCGGATCTGGGCGGTGACCGAGTCCAGCTCGCGGGCTGTGGCCGTCACCCCCTTGATGGCATCGCGATATGTGTCGGCCAGCCCGTCGGCTGATTTCTCGCCTGAATGCAGCCAAAGGGCCAGCTCTGCGTCCGCCGACATCACCGCGTCGAAGAAATCGTAGGTATGCTCGAAACGCGCGCGGGCGGCGCGCCCGCACACCTCGGCGGCTTCGGCGTAGTTGGCCTCGGTGCCGAGTAGCGCATCCAGTTGCAGACGGTTGATGGCGTTGTAAGGGTTCCAGTCGGGAGAGGCACCAGGGCGGCCCTCGCAGCGGGCGTAGGCATCACGGGCGCAGGTCAGTGCCTCCGCCACCTTGTCCCAGGGTTCGCCACTACGGGCACGGATGATGGCCATGCGCTTGTGGGCACTGCCGAGGAGTGCCCAACGCTCCGGGTTGTTCCTCGTGGCAGCAGTGTTGGAGACTTCAGGTGACTCGGACGACAGGGCGATGAGAAAGTGCAGGCGCGCCAGGGCGCTCTCAGCGAGGGTCTTGGCCTCTTCTAGCCGGGCGCTCTGAAGACTCAGGCGCTCGGCCTGGCGACTTTCCAGATTGGCAAGCTGTTCGATGGCGAACAGGGGGACCAGACCCTTTGACGAATCGTCGCCAATGGCCCTCAGCCAGGCCGAGCGGGCATCGGGATAGCCTTCTTGGCCGTATTCGGCGTAAAGGCGGGCGAGGGCGTGCTGCACCTGCGGCTGCTTGATCCAGCCCTCCGGCACATGGCGCAGACGAGTCTGGATGCGCCGGGCAATCTGCTTGAAGCCATCGTCCTTTCCGCCGCGCTGAAACATCTGGCCCGCGTCGGGCAGGCGGCATTCGATTCGGCGCTGCTCGATCCAGTCGACGAGTTCGTGGCTCGAGCGCAGGGAGGTGTCGTCCCTGGTCGGGTTACGATGGACTTTGAGCTGGAAGGCGGGATCGCCATAGGCCTGGTAAGCACCCCAGGTGTTGTGGCCGGGGTGGGCTTCGTAACACATGCGACGGGCCTCGAAAATCGCCTCGCCGAAGCTGGCGCCTTGCTCGGCCATCTGCTCGAAGAAGGTCTCGATGAAGGTGCGCGCCGCCGTGTCGTTCACCTCCCAACCGGCGGCCACCACGCAGCGCACGCCCATGTCGATAAGCTCTCGCGCCAGACTGGCGGCAAGTCGCCCGCCTCCCGAGCCTATCTTGCCCAGCTCGCAGCAGTTGAGGAAGACGAGGTCGGGAACACTCTCCATCTGGCCGATCTCGGCGGCAGTGAGGAGCAGACCGTTGGAGAGCACCACGCCGCTGCGATGGCTGCCGTCGGCGGCCCGCCGCGCATGGATGCCGTGGGCGGAGATCATCAGCAGGCGGTAGGGCCGGGCGAAGAGGCGGGTGAAGATGTCCGCTGCCAGGGAGTCGGGCGGGGCCTCGGTGACCTGGTAGCCCGCGTCCGACAGCACCCGGGAGACCGTCATGCCTTCCGCTACGGCACCGGGCAGGGGGGGCAGGCAGTCCACCTCGGGTTTGCCATCTGCACCGATGCGCGGCTGCCAGTCGGCACCGCCAAATTGGGCATGGAAACCCTCGGTGGACGGCTCGGAGATCACACAGGCGGAGAGGGTGTCGGTGCGTGCCACCTGTCGGCGGAAGCGGGTGGTGATGAACTGGCGCACCACCCGGGTCTGCAGCACCATCGGACTGCCATCGACCTCCAGCATCTCCCAGGGCAGGTTGGCGGTGGTTTCATCCACCATCAGCAGCAGGTTGCCAGCCTGGCGGGCGGCGGCCTTGAACTCCAGCGGCACGAGTAGCTGGAACAGCGTGGCGCCGAAATCCAGACCCCTTGAATACAGGGTGGGGCTGCGGCTCTTGAGGCGGTCGTCGCAAAGCTTCTCCACGAGGCCCGGCTGGCGGATCTGGACGATGCTCTCGGCGCGGGCCTTGTCTCCCATGTAGATGAACTTGAGGCGGCCGGCATAGCGGATCGTGGGGACACCGTCGAGCCAGAACGGCGTGGGCAGGCTGCCGTCGCGGGTCTTGTCGCCACAGCCATAGATGCGCAATAGCTGGCGCAGGTTCTCGGGCGGTATCGGCGGCTGGAAGCGCGGTGTGCTGCAGTCCGGCGGGCAGTCGGCTTCTTCCCGGTCGGCGTCGGAGACCATCAGACGCGGCCAGTAGTCGGAGAAGGGTGAGACGCTAAGGCGTTGGCGGGCACCTTCGCCGGTGAACAATTCTTCGGCGGCGTCGAGCTGGAAGTTCATCTGACGCAGCTCGCTCTTGAGGGTCGATCCCAGTTGGCTGACGGCGTGGGCGGCAGAGATGGCACTGTCGTGGAACACCTCGATGAACTGCAATTCGGACACCAGGGCGCGCCGGGTCTCGGAATCCCCGTTCGGGCTGCCGTCGCCATTGGCGAAATCCCGGTTGGCCAGCAGCACGCCGAGCACCACCGCCTTCACCGATTCCCTCACGTCGAGCTGCAGCGCCGAGTTGGTACCGATCAGCAGGGATGCCAGCTTGAGGTGGAGGGTGTCGCCTCCGGGGGGCGGGTTGTTGGGCTGCGTTGTCGCTTGCTCTTCCCCGTAGCGGTCGGCTGCATGGAGGAGGTAACGCAGCACGCCCCCACGCACGGCCTCGGTGACGCCGCCCGCCGTGAGCCGGCCCATCTCTCCCAGGCCCACCACGACCGCGCCGCGCCCGGTCTGGCGGTGGCGTTCAGCGGCATTGCGCGGCATCAGCACGATGGAGGCGTTGCCGATCTCGCCGGTATGGATGCCCAGCCGCTGGCGTTGGCTGAGGGCGCCGCCAACGAGATAGCGGTCGATCACCCCTTCGGCGGCGGCAATCGGGTCGCCCCGGTAATGGCCGCAGAGCACCGGGGTGTGCACGAAGCGCAGGTCCATCGCGCTGACGTAGACCTTCAGACGGCGGTTCCGGCTGCGCGGCACTTCCGGACGCAGGTGGCCGCCGAGCAGCCGGGTGGTGGCTTCGGGGGGGGAGGGGAAACCTTCGGGCGGCCCGGCCCGGTATTCCCGCACCGCGGGGGCCTTACCCCCGCGGCTGACGGGCAGCGGGCCGAGCTTGCGCGGGGTGCCGAGGGCGAGCAGGGATTCGATTTCTTCGAAGTGGGTTTCGGTGCTGGTCAGGCCCATGTGATCCACGGGCATCAGCCAGCTACGGTCGGCGGGCAGTCCGGGCAGGTGGCCCGAGGCCCAGGTGACCGAGCCGTCGCCCTCGGGCGTCCCGCGCAACACGATGCCACCCTGGCCCGCCTGTTTGACAATGCCGCAGGGGGTGTTGTCGCTCTGGCCGTAGATGTAGGCGATGCGATCCGGTGCCTTGCGGACCCACTCGGTGTTGGCCACCTTTTCCCAGAACTTTTTGGCTTCATCAAGAACTGCTTGCTTCGGCTTGCCACCGAGTTTGCTGCCAAACCAGAAGTCATTATTGTGGGCGGCCAGGTCGACCCAGGTATCTTTCTGGTAGTAGTCGTTGCCGTCCGTTCCGTCCGGTGCTGGCAACAGATGGATGGCGCCGGGAAAGCCGGCGACGATGTCGAGGACGTCCTGCATGCGATGGCGCAGATCCATCCGTGCCAGCAGGCGGATGGTGTCGGACTGCCCCAGCAGTGTGTGCACAAACAGATGGGCGCCTTGGTTGGGCGTGCCGAGCATCACCAGCCGGCTGTCTTTCCGGGCAGTGACTTTTTCCCACAGGGTCGTGTCGTGGGCAATGGCGGCCCGAACCACCAAGCCGCCCATGCTGTGCGCCAGGATGCGCACCGGGACATCGGGGTTTTCGTCGAGGAGCGCCTTCAGCCAACCGGCGAACTGTTCACCGAGATCCATCAGGGGTTTGCGCCAGTCGTAGGGGAAGAGCCTGATCTCGTGGGTCTGGCCGAGCCGCTTCACGAGCTTGCCATAGGCAATGCCCACCAAGCCACATGCTGCCACCTCGGCCTTGCTGTCCATGGCAATCCTGCTCAAGGCACCGCGGGCGAGATCGAGGGGCGCGAGCCAGACGCGGTTGTTGTCGGCATCCAGGTTGCTGCCCATGATCCCGGGCAGGAAGACAAGGATAGGTGCCCGGCTGTTTCCGCGCGAAGGAGGGGGCGGGGGATCCTTGAGCACTTCGTCCAGGCCCGGTTCCGGCTGGGCGCGGGACGCCCATTCCGGCAGCTCTGCGGGATCGGGCGCACTGAGCCAGCGGTGCATTGCCGAGGGAAGCGGAAGTCCGTCGGCGGTGGCGGTGTCGTCGCGGAAGTAGCGGAAGTGGTTGACCTTATCGCTCTGCACGAAGATCGCCCGGGCTTCCGCCTGATAGGCGAGGCCGCCGTACATGGAGGCGGTATCCACCACCAGATCATTGTCGGCCCGGTCGAAGAACATCCAGTCGGTAAAGAGGGTACCGAGACGTTTGGCAAGGCCTCCGCCTTCGATATCGCCCGCGATGATCGCCATGGAGATGGTGCTGCGGTGGGGAGCCGACGCCAGAAGCATGCCCATCGCGGCGTCCGGCAGCATGGCCTCGATGCCCGGCAGCAAGCGCGGGTCCAGGCGCCGGTTGGCGATCTCGAGCACGATGCGGGTGAGTACGGCGATGCCCTTGTCGGTGGCTTCCTTGGCGGCGGCAACGGCAGCCGGGCCGGACGCGGCGGCCAGGGCGCCGGCTGCCCATCCCCCGGCCTTTTGGATGAGGCTCAGCAAGCCGGACAAAAGACTTCCAGATTGTCGGTGAGCAGTGCAGTACCGCGGGCAGGGCAGGCGACACGTATGTAACGGTCGATCTGGAAACGCTTGGCGCGGAGCAGTTTGACGAGCTCGGCAAGTTTGTCTTGCTCCCGTTTGACGAACGCTTGCTCCTCGGCCCTGGCCTGCTTGTTGTTCGGAGCGTCCTTGCGCGGTGCGGGGTGATAGTCACGGATCAACGCGGCCAGACGTTCGTCGTTGCCGGAGCTGACGTCGATGCACAGCAGATCCCCCACGAGACCGCCGCGGGAATGGGTGACGATGGAAAACCGTGCTTTTTCAGGCAGCACGGCTGCAAGCGCCAGCGCATTGTCGATGGGGCTTTCGGAAAACGTGTGGTGCTCATAGCCGAACAGACGGCCCTCGAATGCCTTATTGAGCGCCTGCCAGCTTTGGCTGCCCGGCAACTGGCCGAAGCTGCCCAGGGTGTGCGAGCCCGTGCCGTGAATGAAGACCAGGCCCGGTTTGTCGACGAGCGAGCGGACGTTTGGGTTGTCCGCGAGAAGCCGGGCGTGGGGATTGATAGCGCCCCGTCCCAGGGGTAGAGGCCGGGGGCATTGCGCCCGCGCGCTTCGATGGCCCAGACAATGGCCTTCGCCCCGGCATGGGATCCGGCGGCGACGATCAGATCCTCGAGGGCGTTGCCGGTGAGTTCGGCCATTTTTTCCCGGGCGGCACGGATGACGGCATCGTCCGAGAGGGTGAGGGTGCTCAGTTTGCGCCAAACCCACTCCCCGAGGCCCCGGTTGCGGGCATCGCGTGGGCGGAGGGCGGAAAGATCAAGGCTGCCATCGGCTCTGCGCAGCTCCGGTCGGGTGTCGGCGAGGCGATCCAGTCGATCCGACAGGGCATCGGCACGGATGAACACGGTGAGGCCATCGTCGGCTTCCAGGGCCAGCAGGCGCTTGTCGGGCTGAAGAACCTCGTCGCGGGTATCTCGGCCCCGTGTTTCGAGCCCGATCTCCCAGGTCATTTCAACCGCCACGTTGGCCAGAAGGGCATCCACCTCCCCGTTGCTGTCGCCCCGGTTTGCCGGGCTGAGGATGGCCGAAGGAAGGGGCAGCTTGCGCCCGGGCGAGGTGTCGGGAGCGGCGACGAAGCGCAACTTGGGCAGGGCCGGGGTAGTCACGGGAGGACTCCAGAGCGAGGGGCGGGCGGGAAGCCCGGCCCACACAGGGCGGGCCGGGAACGGGCTGGCGGAGGCTTCAGCGCTGGATCAGGAGAACACCTTCCAGGCCTTGGCCGATCGACTGCCGAAGATCTGCGGGTTCTGGGGTAGCTGATTGGTGGGCAGGTAGACGGGGCTGATGGCCTTGAACCACTGGGAATAGCTGGCGCTGGCCGGCAGGGCTGCCAGTGCTTTCAGGGCATAGTAGGTGAAGGCGCCGTTGGGGCGGCCTTTGAAGCTGGTGTCCCAGCTGAACTGGGTATCGGTGCAGCCGGCCAGCAGCAGATCACCGCCGCTGCGCGACAGGCCGCTGAGGCTGGGAAGGGTGAGGCCCCGGCTCGCCGGGGGCAGATCCTCGGGCTTCATCCATACGCTGGGCGGCAGGAAGCGGGCGCGGGGCATGCCGGGGTCGAGGTCGCTGTCGTCGCCGCGGGTGACACTGCCCGAGTGGCAGCTATCGGAGATCAGCAGGACCCGCACGCCCGGTGCGTGGTTGCCGAAGATCACTGCAATCTCGTCGTCCAGAAGCACCTTGCCCGATCCGATATCCCAGGGGCACAGGCCCTCGTCACGACCATCCGGTTCATCGCCGTTCCGGTCGGGCACCCAAGTGCCGTGGCCGGAGTAGGTGATGACGACGGTGTCGCCCTTTACGGCCCCGGAAATGAGCGCGCTCATGGCGGAGACCATGGCGGCCTTGGTGGCCTGGCTGTCGATCAGCTTGGTGACGGAGAAGCCGCGGGCGGTGAGGGCGGCGGCCCAGTCGTTGGCATCATTGACGCAGCCCGAGAGGTCGTTCTGGGTTCCGGGGTAGTCATTGATGCCGATGCACAATGCCTTCTTGCTCATGATTTTTCTCCCTTTCTTGACGCCCCCATCGGGCAGGGGCGCGGCCGTCAGGGGGTGATGGTGCCCGGCATATGCCCGGGCCATGGACTATGGATTTAAGCATCCGTGCTTGAAAGGTCAACGGCTTCCGGCTGTTTGTGACGGTGACGACCTCAGCCCCGGGGGGTCAGGCTGAGCTGCTGCAGTACCGCCACCTGGTCGAGAATGGGCTGGGGCACGGGCAGGCTGCCGTCCAGCATGGACCGGATCAGGGCTGCGTTGGCGTTGACCTCCGGATCATCGGGCTGGCCGTCGATGGGGGGCGCCCCCCCTTCTTCCGCGGGGAAGGCCACATGGGCCTGACCATTGGCAAAGGCTTCGAGACGCGGCCGGCGGCGTGGATTGGCGAAGGCTTCGCCCTCGGTGCCACGCAGCAGCAGGGCCACGCCACCCTGGGCGATCAGGTGGCCGTGCATGCGCTCCAGGTACTCCGGGTGGGTCATGGAGACAACGCGCACGCTGTGGCCGGGGGCCGGGTCCAGGAGCTTGGCCAGGGTGTGGGCGCTGTTGCGTACGCCCAGGCGCGGGCGCAGGGCTAGCAAGGGCTCGAGGCCGGGCGCCAGGGCGTCCAGGGGCAGGCAGGCGAGGTGGCCGTCGGCGAGGCGGGTTTCGGCGTCGGCGAGGCTGGCGGCCGGAGTGATGCCGAGGGCTTCGAGGAGGGCAAAGGGGCTGACCCGGCTTTCGAAGTCATGACGGCCCTGGATCAGCACCGGAACGCCCTCGCGGGCCAGCAGCAGCGCCAGCAGGGGCATCAGGTTGGCCTGGCGGCGGGCGCCGTTGTAGGTGGGCAGCACCACCAGGCGCGGGCCCGGCGGGACGGCCACGCGGGCGGTGCGGGCGTCGAGGGCGCGCTGGAAGCCGAGCAGCTCGTCCGGCGATTCAGCCTTGATGCGCATGGACAGGATGATGGCGCCCAGTTCCAGGTCCGGCACGCGGCCGTCCATCATGTCGCCGAAAAGGGATTCCGCCTGGTCGACGGTGAGGGGTTTGGAGCCTTTCGGCCCGCGGCCGATTTCCTTGATGAAGGGGGCGTAGGACATGATGGAGAGGAAGACGGGTTGGAGATCCGGCGAGTGTAGCGGATGGGGCGGCGCAGCAGTCGCAGTGCGCTGTGCATGATGCTGCCTGGCGGGTGGCATCCTCTGGCGCCTGGGTGCATGCTGTGCTGATCTGTCATTGGGAGGACGCGATGAAGCGATGGCTGCAGGGCGATGGGGGGGCGGGGTTCGGAAGACGGCTGGCGCTGGGCCTGGGCCTGTGCCTGGCATTGTCTGTCGGCCTCTGCGCCCGCGCCGGTCTGCCGGTGGAGCGCCTGCGTGTGCCGGCCGGCTTCCGGATCGAGGTGCTCACCGACCAGGTGCCCAACGCCCGCGGCATGGCCCTGGGGGATTTTTCGGATGGGCGTGGCGTGGTGTATGTGGGCAGCCGTGAGGCCGGCCAGGTGTATGGGGTCGAGATCGACGCCGGCCGTGCCGACCGGGTCCATGTGCTGGCCCGGGGGCTGACCCAGCCGGTCGGGGTGGCATGGCGCGACGGCAGCCTGTACGTCTCCGAGGTGTCGCGCATCCTCGCCCTTGATGGGGTGGCGGCGAGGCTGGCACGACCCCCTGCGCCGCGGGTGGTGACCGGGCGCTTCCCGGGGGAGCACCATCACGGCTGGAAGTTCATCGCCTTCGGCCCGGACGGCTGGCTCTACGTGCCGGTGGGGGCGCCCTGCAATGTGTGCGAGAAGGACGAGGGCCGCTACGCCAACATCCAGCGCATCCGCCCGGATGGCAGCGGGGCCGAGGTGGTGGCCCGCGGGGTGCGCAACACGGTGGGTTTTGACTGGCACCCCCAGGATGGGCGCCTGTGGTTCACCGACAATGGCCGCGACATGCTGGGGGACGATGTACCGTCCGACGAGCTCAACCGCCTGAGCCGCCCCGGTGAGCACTTCGGCTTTCCCTATTGTCACCAGGGTGACCTGCCCGACCCGGAGTTCGGCAAAGGCCGCCCCTGCACCGATTTCACGCCGCCGGTGCTGAAGCTCGGCGCCCATGTGGCGGCCCTGGGCATGCGCTTCTACCGGGGCACGATGTTCCCGGCTGCCTATCGCCACACGCTGCTGATTGCCGAGCACGGCTCCTGGAACCGCAGCCGCAAGTCCGGCTACCGGGTGGTCCGGGTGGACACCGATGGGGCGGGCAGGAACGTGCGCCAGGAGGTGTTTGTGGAGGGCTGGCTGGAGGTGGGCGCTGACGGCCGCGAGCGGGTGTGGGGCCGTCCGGCCGATGTACTGGAACTGCCCGATGGCTCGGTGCTGATCAGCGACGACCTGGCGGGGGCGATCTACCGGGTGAGCTACGGGGGCTGAGCGGGCGTGCCCTGATTGCGCTGTAGGGCGGTGGCGGCTAGGCTCGTTTCTTTTTTCCGGCAACAGGGACACGTCATGAAGGTTGGTTTCATCGGTCTGGGCATCATGGGGCGCCCCATGGCCCTCAATATCCTCAAGGGTGGGTTCGACCTCACCGTGTGGGCACGCCGTGCCGAATCCATGGCGCCGCTGCTCGAAGCCGGCGCGCGGGGTGCGGCCAGTGCGGCCGAGGTGGCGGCGGGTTGTGATGTGGTGTTCTCCATGGTGGCCGACGCCGCCGACGTGGAGCAGGTGGCCCTGGGGGCCGGCGGTGTGGCCGAAGGCGCCCGGGCTGGCCTGATCTACGTGGACATGAGCACCATCGCTCCGGCGGCGGCCCAGTCGATCTCGGCCCGCCTGCTGGACAAGGGCGTGACCATGCTCGACGCCCCCGTGTCGGGTGGCGAGGTGGGGGCCATCAGTGGCGGCCTGACCATCATGGTGGGCGGTGACGCGGCGGCCTTCGCCAAGGTCGAGCCCCTGTTTGCCCGCATGGGCAAGGCAGCCACCCTGATCGGTGGGCCGGGGGCCGGGCAGGTCGCCAAGGCCTGCAACCAGATCCTCACCGGCGTCGGTGTGCTGGCGGTGGCCGAGGCCTTCAACTTCGCCCGCAAGAGCGGCGTGGATGCCGGCAAGGTGCGCGAGGCGCTGCTGGGCGGCTTTGCCTACAGCCGCATTCTCGAGAACCACGGCCAGCGCATGCTCGACCGCAACTTCAAGCCCGGCTTCAAGGCCTGGATGCACCAGAAGGACATGAACATCGTCATGCAGGAGGCCCATCGCCTGGGCCTGATGCTGCCCAGCAGCGCCGCCACCGCCCAGCTTTTCAATGCCATGGTGGGCAGCGGTATGGGTGAGGAGGATTCCGTCGCCGCCCTCAAGCTGCTGGAAAGCCTGTCGGGGGAATGAGGTGAAGGTCGGATTCGTCGGACTGGGGGTGATGGGCCGGCCGATGGCCGGGCATCTGATCGCGGCCGGCCACGAGGTGGCCGTGTGGGCGCGCCGGCCGGAATCGGCGGCGCCCCTCGCCGCGGCCGGCGCCCGCGTCCATGCCACCCCGGCGGAGTTGGCGCGCCACTGCGAGGTGGTGATCTCGGTGGTGACGGCCAGCGCCGATGTGGAACACCTGGCCCTCGGGCCGGACGGGCTCATCAATGGCTTGGCGGCGGGTGCCATCCACGTGGACATGAGCACCATTGCACCGGAGACGGCCCGCAAGGTGGCGGCGCGCTATGCGGAAATGGGTATAGGCTGGCTGGATGCGCCCGTGTCGGGCGGCGAGGTGGGGGCCCGTGATGCCACGCTGGCCATCATGGCCGGTGGCGACGCCGCGGTGCTGGAGCGTGTGCGGCCGCTGTTTGCCTGCCTGGGCAAGACGGTAGTGCACATCGGCCCGGCCGGCGCCGGCCAGGTGGCCAAGGCCTGCAACCAGATGATCATGGTCAACGCCATCCAGGCCTGCGCCGAGGCCATGCGCCTTGCCGATGCCCATGGGGTGGACCTGCACAAGGTGCGCGAGGCCCTGATGGGCGGCTCGGCGGCTTCGCGGGTGCTGGACGTGATGGGTGGGCGCATGGCGCGCCGGGATTTTGCCGCCGGCATCCAGTCGCGCCTGCACCACAAGGATTTTGCGATCCTGATGGAGGAGGCCCGCCAGCTTGGCGCGCCCCTGCCGGTGGCCGCCCAGACCTGGCAGCAGCTCAACGCCCTGATGGCGATGGGTGGCGGCCGGGACGATACGGCCAGTCTCCTGCGGGTACTCGAACCGGTCCAATGCAAGGGAGCTTGAAATGACGAATGCAGCAGCGCGACGCAGGTTTGCCGGGCTCCTGGCGACGGGCCTCGGCCTGACCGTGCTGGGGGGTTGTGCCGGGCTTCAACTGGGCATGAAGAAGCCGGAGGTGGCGGTGGTGGATATCCGCCCCCTGGACGGCACCCTGCTGGAGCAGCGCTTCGTGCTGACCCTGCGGGTGACCAACCCCAACACCAGCGAGATCGCTATTGAGGGGCTGAACTTTCGGCTGGATCTGAATGGCCAGCAGTTTGCCACCGGCGTCAGCAACAAGCCGGTGGTCATCCCGCGCCTCGGCGACGGGCTGGTGGACGTGACCGCCACCACCGGGCTGGCGAGTCTGATGCGCCAGTTTCGCGAACTCGCCAAGGGGCGCGACCGGGTGGATTACCGGGTACGCGGCCGCCTGGTGACCGGCAACTTCGGTGGTTTCGACTTTGATGAGAGTGGCGAGGTGGGGATGCCGAAGGGCTTTGGCGAGTCACCGCGGCGCGAGCCGGCGCCGCCTGTGGAGAAGTTCTAGGCGGCGGTGATCAGCAAAGAGCAGTCGCGGGGGCGCGTGCCGGACTCTGGCTCGCGCCCTTTTTGTTTTCTGCAACTCTTCTGACGACATCTTCGCTGCAATCATTCCAGATGATTGTCTGCGTTTGGTCGGCTTCAACGCTTGTGATGTCTTGTGTGTGGAGCTAATACCGCACAGGAAGGCAGGGGAAACAGTGTGGCCGGCATCCGAGTGAAGCACTTCACTGCCGCGAGTAACGGGAAGTGAGATGCTGATGCCGTACTTTAGCGGCATGTTCCGAATTTCTGGCAGCCATATTCACTGACTCAGCGCCATCCCTACCTTTCAATGAGCCAGCTTGATCGCATCACCCGAATCAACGCGATGTTGTCCGAGCGTCGACTGGTTTCCCGAGAGTCCCTGCTGGAAACGCTTGAGGTCTCTCCGGCCACGTTGAAACGTGACCTTGCCTTTCTTCGAGACAACATGAACACCCCGATCATCTGGGATCGGGACCGGGGCGGCTACCGGTTGGACTCCTCGCAAACCACCGGCACGCCGATTTCCGTGCCGAACATGTGGTTCTCCGACAAGGAAATCCATGCCCTCTTGACGATGCAGCACCTGCTCGCAAATCTCGATCCGGGAGGCTTGATTTCGCCCCACGTCGAGCCACTGATGGTTCGTCTCAACACCATGCTGGGTGCGGCGGATGATCCATCCGAAGAGATTCGTCGGCGGGTGATGATCATCGGCGTCGGAAAGCGAAGCCTGAAGCTGGCCCATTTCGAGAACATCGGTGTGGCGCTGTTGCGGCGCAGGCGCCTGCGCATCCACTATTTCGCGCGCAGCAGTGGGGAAGAAAGCGAACGAGAGATCTCGCCCCAGCGCCTCGTCCACTACAGGGAAAACTGGCATCTGCTCGCGTGGTGCCACCTCCGTGACGAGCTGCGCAACTTCGCCGTAGATAGCCTCCGGGAAGCCCAATTGCTGGACCGAGCGGCCAAGGAGGTGTCTGACGAGGCCCTTAGCGCAGTGCTAGGTCCCGGCTACGGAATCTTCGCGGGCAATCAACTTCAGATCGCGCGCCTGCGCTTCAGTCCCGAGCGTGCTCGTTGGGTTGCCACCGAACACTGGCATCCGGAGCAGAAAGGATGGCATGAGCTCGAAGGTCACTATCTGCTCGAAGTGCCCTACGCCGACCATCGGGAACTCTTGATGGACATCCTCAAGCACGGCCGCCATTGCCAAGTGCTCGGGCCGGAATCACTGCGGGCAGTGGTGGCTGAGGAAATCCGTCAACTAGTGGATGTCTATTTGTATGACTGAGAGCGGACGGCGAGCTAAGGGCAGGTGGAAGATGAGGGGGGATGGTTGGGAAACCAGCCCCCTCACTTCGCGGTGCAACCCCATGAAATGGGGAACTCAACTAGCGCTTGATTAGTGTTGCGCACAACACTTGGTTCATCCCCACCCAGTGGGGAGGCTTTGGAAGATATCAGATGAGCGAAGGGTCAAGCGGATTTTAGTTATGTGTTGCGAACAACACTCTTGAGGTTTGGTTGTTGCCTGATAGTATTGCTTCGTGCCCTACTCTCAAATCGAGGCGCGGAGATCAGTCATGGATAGTGTTCTTTCTTATGTGGCTCTTATTTCTGAGCAGCCAATTTCCCTGCAGGTGCTGCTGTTACTCGGCGGATTCGCGATCATTCGGCGGATTAAGTCCATAACGATTCGCTTTGGCGATGAACGGGACCGCTGAAACGACTCTTCAGTGCGCTTTGTGGCGGGGCTGTGCGCGAGGCTCATCCGGTGAGCCTGCTCACCTTCAGAATCGGCTGTATCGAATTCATCCGTTCGGAGTTCCGATGACACGCTTTGGTGATCTTCAGAAGGCTAGCCGATCCTTGTGGGCCAAGAGTGCGGATGGCATCGGGCATGGTTTGCTGGCGCACATGCTGGACGTGGCAGCGGTTGCCCTCACCATCTTGCGACGGGAGAGTCCGAGCAGCCGTGCACGCATGGCGGAGTGTCTTGGGCTTCCGATGCCCAGCGCAGACGTCTGGGTTGCCGGGTGTGTCGGGCTTCATGATTTTGGCAAGGGCATCGCTGGTTTCCAGGCAAAGTGGCCAGAGGGGAAACTGCGCGATGAGGCAGCGGGCCTGAGCTTCGACGCATTCTCCCTGAAGGCAGTGACCGATCATGCCTGTGCCACCGCTGCGCTGCTTTATGACCCCCTGGTCGAGCGAACCGGTGCTGATCCCCAGTGGGTGGACGCCGTGCTCCAGGCGATCAGCGCACACCACGGCTTCAATTTCATCAGGCGGGAGATCGACTCGGCGCATCCGCCCAAAGAGGGTAAGGCCTGGAAGCTCGCCAGGCGTGAGGTCTTTGAGGCCTATTGGGCCGCCCTCGACCCCCAGGGCGCTCCGTCTTTGGATACCTTGTCTCTTCCGTCGGTGGCCTGGCTGGCGGGGCTGACCAGCGTGGCGGACTGGATCGGATCAAACGAGGTCTACTTCACACCGGAGGAGCGGGGCGACACCCTTAGCGCCCATTTCGAAGCCTCCCTCAGGCTAGCCGAGTTGGCTTTGAATGACATTGGCTGGCCAGGTTTTGCCGCACTTCTGGATGCACCGCATAGCACGGACGACCTGCTTGGTCGTATTGTCGGTTCAGACCGGCCCATGTCTGCACGGCCTCTGCAGGAGGTTGGTGATCGGCTCCTGGCCCAGACTCATGGGCCCACCTTGTTGCTGGTCGAGGCGCCCATGGGGGAAGGCAAAACAGAGCTGGCCATGCTGGCACACTTGCGCCTTCAGGCTGCAAACCAGCATCGCGGACTGTATGTGGCCTTGCCTACTCAGGCGACGGGCAATGCCATGTTCGACCGGACCCTGCGCTTTCTCCGGGCTTTTTCCGGCGAGGCGAGGCTCGATATCCAGCTAGCCCACGGTGGCGCGATGCTTGATGAACGTATCGCGCGGTTGCGGGGTGTTTTTGGGAGGACCGATGACAGCGTCGCCTCGTCGGCCTGGTTTGCCCAGCGTCGGCGAGCGCTGATCTCCCCCTATGGCGTCGGGACCATTGATCAGGCGCTGTTTGCGACGCTCAATGTCAAGCACCACTTTGTGCGCTTGTGGGGTCTGGCTAATCGGGTGGTGGTGCTGGACGAGGTTCACGCCTATGACACCTATACCAGTGGATTGATTGCCGCGTTGCTGCGCTGGCTGAAGGCCCTGGGGTGCTCCGTTGTGCTGATGAGCGCCACGCTTCCCGGCAAGCGCCGCAAGGAGTTGCTGAACGCCTGGGGTGTGGACCCGGCATCTGTGGAAGGGCTCGGCTACCCCCGAGTCATGCTGGCCGACAATGGCGGGGCCAAAGGTGCATGCTTTGGGGCACGACCGCTGCCACCCATCCAGGTGTCGGGTATCGAAGAGTCCATTGATGCCATCGCTGACAAGGCTCGTGCGCTAATGGCGGAGGGTGGTTGCGGCGGCATCATCGTCAACACCGTCGCCCGGGCGCAGGCCTTGTACACCGCTCTGGCCGGAACCTTGCCATACCCTTGTGAGCTGATCCTGTTCCACGCCCGTTATCCCGCCGATGAGCGCGGTGAACGGGAGCGGCAGGTATTGACCACCTTCGGGAAGGGCGGAGTACGGCCATCTCGGGCTTTGCTGATCGCCACCCAGGTGGCAGAGCAGAGCTTGGACATCGATCTGGATTTCCTGATTTCCGATCTGGCGCCTATCGACCTGCTGTTGCAGCGCGTCGGGCGCTTGCACCGTCACGAGCGGGCTCGGCCCGAGGCTCATCTTCACCCAAGGTTCTTTGTAGCCGGATTGATCCGCGGACACTTTCCTGAGCTGGAAGAGACCCGTTGGAAGTACGTCTATGACCCTTACATCCTGGGCCGTACCTGGGCTCTGGCCGCCATCGAGCCGGAATGGCAGTTGCCCGGAGACATCGATCGTCTAGTCCAAAGGGTGTATGACGACAACGTCGAGCTACCGGAAGATCTGCCTGCTTCAGACCGAAAACGCATTGAGGAGGGCGATTACGGCGAGTTCTACGCCAAGGTCCGGTATGAGGCCCAACAAGCGCTCAATGCCGCCATCGACGCAAACCTCGAACCCCAGGATGCGTATATCGGCAAGCCCCATGGCAGTGAGGACGGCAATGATCTGGGCATCGAGAATCGCACTCGCCTGGGCGACGATGGCATCTCGGTGATTCCCGTGCAGGTTGTTTCTGAGGGGTGGCAGATAAAAGGTAGTGACATCCCCATCGATCCACAGCAACCGGTCACCGATACCGTCGCTCGCGCCCTGTATGCCCGACAGATGAAGATCAGCCGCAAGGCGATTGTTGCCGCCTTGGGGGCGGAGACTGCCCCACCGGCCTTTGAGTCGCATCCTCTATTGCGGGATATGAAGCCGCTTAGGTTGGTGAATGGCTGCGTCGAACTGGGCAATCTGATTGTGCGTCTGGACCCCGTGCTGGGTCTCGTTTTGGAAACCCCTGACACCGGTTTTCCCCTGTCACAGCCGAGGAAGAATGATGAGTACCTGTTTTAATCTGCTGGACGAGCCCTGGATTCCCGTGCGTCTGACTTCCGGCGCAGTCGAGGACGTGGGTTTGCTGGCTTTGTTTGATCGACTGGGAGAGATTACGGCACTCGCTGAGACCTCGCCGCCAAGTCTCGTTGCACTGCATCGCCTGTTGCTGGCAGTAACAAACCGTGCTCTTTTCATGGCTCTGGGTACTTGGCGCGACAAGGATAGGGCCCAGTGGTATCGGGACGGGCTGCCCGTGGATGTCATGCGTGATTACCTGGAGAAATGGCGGGAGCGTTTCTGGTTGTTTCACCCGGAAGTGCCCTTCATGCAGGTCGCTGCGCTGGCCCATTGTGAGGAAACCCGGAGCAAGACCAAGCCGTGGACGCAGATTGCCCTGGATCGGGCGAGTGGCAATACGCCTGTGCTCTTCGACCATTCGGTGGATGGGGCCCCCTCTGCGATTGATGCGGCTCTGGCCTTACGGTACCTGTTGGGCTTCCTCCAGTTCACTCCGGGTGGGCTTGTGAAAGTGATCCGTGGTTCGGATAAGGCCGGTGCCCTGGCAAACACCGCCGCTGCAGTTCCCATGGGAGGCAATCTCTGCCAGACCCTTTGTCTGGGGCTCCACGGGATCGACAGGCGTAGCGAGAACGATCTACCCGCGTGGGAGCAGCCCGCCCCCAGTGTCCCGGACCTTAGTGCGGATGCCCGCTTGGCAACTGGGCCCAATGATCGTTACACCCGCCTGTCCCGTGCCGTGTTGTTGGAGCCCGAAGGGCCTCGGTGTGCGGTTCGAGTGATCCGCTTTGCAGCCGGCTTGGCCTTGGAGGACGACGCGCAGGCGCCGGACCCCATGGCGAGCTACCGGATGGGCACAAATGGTCTTGTGCGCTTGTCCTTCAGCGAAGGGCGGGCACTGTGGCGTGATCTGCCAAGCCTGCTGGCGGACCCCTTGGGCAAGCACGCCAGTCCAGCCGCTGTGCTTGGGTGGGCGGCCAATCTCCAGCGTGCCGTGGGGAATCGACGTGCCCATCTTCCTGTACTCGTTGCCGGTTTGGCGAGTGATCAAGCGAAGCTGCTGCGTTGGCGATCAGAGCGCTTTGCGCTGCCGGCTACCGTGCTGTCTGAGCCCGATAGTGCCCAGTTTCTGCGCACTCTGCTAGGTCAGGCCGAAGAGAGTTTTCACCGGCTACGGGGTATGGCGGTGGATATGGTGGCGGAGACTCTGGCTGATCCGGGCAACAAGGACACCCGCTCCCGTGCCCGAATCATGGTGGATGGCGGGCCCTGCGAGGCAACGTTCTTTTCCGCTGCCGAGCGCGCCTTGCCCGATCTGATGAGCCATATCCGCGAAGACGCGCTGGATGAGGCCGATGCTGTCTGGCGGCAAGTCCTGTTGGCGGCTTCCCTCTCAGCATGGGATGCCGTGAGCCGGAGCATGGGTAGCTCGTCGGTCGCCCTGCGCGCTCAAGCACTCCATCGGTGGAAGCTTGATCGATTGTTGCGGGAATTGCGCAACGAGACCAGTGATGGCTCAGCAGGGCCTGTCCCGCCTTTTTCATCCTCGTCCCAAACTCAACCCAAGCCCGACCAGGAGGTTCATTCGTGATCGACTCATCCACGCCAGTACAAAGCCCAAGCCATGGCGAGACATTCGTCAATCATCTTCTTGAACTTGCCAAGTCGAATCGGGGCGCCATGGCCGAATTGCGGCGCAGCTTGAGCCATGAGCCAGGCGCATATGTCGGTGCATTCCCCTACGTGGAGCGCTTTGCCGGTGCCCGCCATGCCCAGGACGCGTATCGCAGGGCGCTATATCTCATCGCAGGCCTCTTTGCTCTGCACCCCCTGCATCGAAAGGGGAGCAGTTTTGCCTCGGCTTACGGCCGGCTCAGCGAGCAGCGAAAGAGTAGCCAGAAGAGCGATGGCATTGAGCGTCGCTTCATCGCGCTCTTGTCAGCAGACGCACAAAGCCTTCCTGCACACCTCAGGCAGGCCGTCTCTTTGCTCGCGGCGGATGATCTTTCCTTCGACTACGTCCGCTTGCTGAACGACTTGGCCGTCTGGCTCGATCCCCGAAAGCTGGAGCGCCTGGACGAGTTGAGGCAGCGCTGGGCGCAGGACTTTTATCGTGCCACGGCGCTGCCCCTCGGTTCGGCCGCATCGACCGAAGTCTCCGTCAACTCCCTTAACCACTCCTGATCTGGTAAAGCCGCCATGTCCCTCTTTGTTGAATTCCATCTTATTCAGAATTTTGCCCCGTCAAACCTCAATCGTGACGACACCGGCGCTCCCAAGGATGCGCTGTTTGGTGGCTATCGGCGGGCGAGGGTAAGCAGCCAGTGCTTCAAGCGAGCCATTCGCCTCCTGGCCAAAGAGAAGGCTGCTATCCCTGCCGAGTTTCTGGGGGTTCGGACCAAGAAGCTCGTTCAGTTGGTTGAAGATCGCCTCGCTGCTCTGGGACGGACGGACGCTCGCTCCCGAGTCGAGGCGGCATTGGGCGCTGCGGGTCTCAAGGTCAAGGATGACGGCCGAACCGAGTACCTGCTCTTCCTGGGCGAAAAGGAGGTGGAAGGTTTTGCGGGACTGGTCAATGAATTCTGGGACGAACTCGGAACGAGTGCGGCGCCAGCTACCGAGAAAAAGACCAAAAAGGAGACCAAGGCCAGTGCCCCCGCTGAAGTCCAGAAGAAAGCCAAGGCCTTGCTTGATGGGGGCAAGGCGGTAGATGTGGCCTTGTTCGGCCGCATGCTGGCGGATCTCCCCGAGGTGAACCAGGACGCGGCCTGCCAGGTGGCCCACGCTATCAGCACACACCGGGTCGAGCGGGAGTTTGACTATTTCACCGCCGTGGATGACAAGGGCGATCCGGACGAGAGCGGTGCCGGAATGATCGGCCAAATCGAGTTCAATTCCGCCACCTTTTACCGCTATGCGGTGATTGACGTGGCCAAGCTGGTCGCGAACCTGCAGCAGGATGCTGACCTCGCACTGACAGGCCTGTCTGCTTTTGCCAGGGCGATTGCACTGGCCATTCCCACCGGAAAGCAGAACACTTTTGCCGCGCACAATCCGCCCGCATTTGTGGGAGTCACCCTGCGCCGGTCAAGCCCCATCAACCTCTCCAACGCATTCGAAAAGCCGGTCTGGCCTGACCATCAGCTTCCCCTGAGCACGCTCTCAGTCAAGGCGATGTCGGACTACGACGACAAGGTGAGCGGATTCTACGGTGATGGCCAGGATGCCTGGGCCTACCTGGATCTTACCGGCGCGTGGCCGACCACCAAGGGCGAGGCGCAGCACAGCCTCGATGGCCTGACCCGCTGGCTGCAGGAGCAGGTGACCGCCAGGCTGGAGGCTTGAGATGGCGACGCTGCTATTGCGTCTGTCAGGGTTCATGCAGTCCTGGGGTACAACCAGCCGGTTTGACGAGCGGGATTCGCAGCTTGAGCCTTCCAAGTCGGGTGTGCTCGGCCTGATCTGCGCGGCCCTCGGGCGAGACAGAGCGGAGCCAGTGGATGATCTTGCGCGCTTGCGCATGGGCGTGAGGGTAGACCGGGAAGGCGTGCTGATGCGGGACTACCAGACAGCAACAGGGGTCATGATCGCGACGGGCAAGCCTGATCTGAAACGTACCGTGGTGAGCCCCCGCTACTACCTTGCCGATGCGGCCTTCCTGGTTGGCCTGGAAGGCGCCGACAGGGATCTCCTCGCCCGCATTCAGGATGCGCTCAGGCATCCGGTGTGGCCCTTGTGCCTAGGTCGAAAGAGCTTTCCACCGGGTGAATCTGTGTGGCTGCAGGATGGTCTCGTGGAAGGCAATCTGAAGCAGGCGCTGGTGGGCCATCCGCTGATTGCCAAGCCGTTGCAGGAGCATCCGGGGCGGCGCTTGCGCCTGATTCTTGAGCATGCTCATGAGGGCGCTGTACGCCTGGATCAACCGATAGCGCCTTTCGCGCTGCGGCGGTTCGGCCCACGCTTTGTTTTGCCGGAGGTCATTGATGTTCCTCGCTAAGCTTGTTCTAGATGGCGCATTTGCCCACGTTCGGCGTGATCTGGCGGACGCCTATCAACTGCACCGGACCTTGGTGAGGTTTTTTGCTGACGACGAGGCAAGCCCGCCTAGGCGTTTCCTGTGGCGTCTCGAGGCCGATGCCGGCCAATGCGCTGTGGGTGCTGCGACAGTCCTGATCCAGTCGGCCCAGCCGGGCAATTGGGAGGCTATCGAGAATCTCGAAGGCTATCGGTTGGCGGGCCAGAAGGACGTGGAACTCGACGCCTTGCTGCGGCGCGGACGGCATTACTCGTTTCGCGTTCTTGCCAATCCGACAGTGACTCGGGCTGGCAAACGTTATGGTTTGGTCGGTGAGGAGGCGCAGCGCGAGTGGTTGAGCCGTCAGGCAGAGCGCAATGGCTTTGCCCTGCAGGAATCTGTTGTTACCGGATCATCTCGCTTGACCGTCAAACAATCCCGCAGTGGGCATCGTATGACTGTGGATACAGTACGTTTCGATGGCGTGCTGACGGTGGAGGATGTCGGGAAGGTGCATGACGTGCTGATCAATGGGCTGGGCCACGCCAAGGCGCTTGGGTTAGGGCTTCTCTCCATCGCACCGCTGCAGAGCTGAACAGATGCTGCCGCCACTTAAGCCCATTCCTATCAAGGAGCGTCTGTCCATCGTTTTTGTCGAGAAGGGCGAGATCGATGTGGTGGACGGGGCGTTTGTTGTTGTCGATCAGCAGGGTTTCCGGGTTCGGCCCGTACTCACTCACATTCCCGTTGGTGGCGTCGCGTGCATCATGCTGGAGCCCGGAACACGGGTTTCGCATATGGCTGCAGCCTTGGCCGCACGGGTAGGCACCTTGCTGGTCTGGGTGGGGGAGGCTGGCGTTCGTCTGTATTCATCTGGTCAGCCAGGGGGCGCCCGGGCTGACAGATTGCTCTACCAGGCGAAACTTGCGCTGGATGAAGCCCTGCGACTGAAGGTCGTCAGAAAGATGTACGCGCTGCGCTTTGGCGAGGAGCCCCCCGCACGGCGCAGCGTTGAGCAGTTGCGCGGCATTGAAGGTACCCGGGTCCGCAAGACCTACCAGTTGCTGGCCCGCAAGTTTGGGGTTGAGTGGCGGGGAAGAGACTACAACCCCGAAAGCTGGGACGTTTCTGATCTACCTAACCGCTGCCTCTCGTCAGCCACGGCTGCGCTCTATGGTGTGACCGAAGCTGCCGTGCTGGCTGCAGGCTACGCGCCTGCGGTGGGCTTTATTCACACGGGAAAGCCTCTGTCATTTGTCTATGACGTCGCTGATATCTACAAGTTCGACACGGTTGTCCCGGTTGCTTTCAAGATCGCTTCGGACAAGCCGCCGAATCCCGAGCGCGCTGTGAGGCTTGCCTGCCGTGACGTATTTCGACAGACCAAGCTGCTTGAACGCATCATTCCAGACATCGAAGCGATCCTCGCCGCCGGCGAGATATCCCGGCCGGAGGCCTCGCAGGATGCAGTAGGCCCGGCCTTTCCTGACGCAGAGAAGATTGGCGATGCTGGTCATCGTTCTTGAGAATGCACCACCTCGCCTGCGAGGCCGGCTCGCGGTATGGTTGCTTGAGATCCGCGCGGGTGTGTATGTTGGTACTTACTCCAGACGTGTTCGTGAACACATCTGGGACCAAGTGAAGTCCGGCATCGAGGACGGCAATGCCGTGATCGCCTGGCAGATGAACAACGAAGCTGGCTTCGAATTCGAAACCCTCGGTGCAAACCGCCGCACCCCTGCTGACTGGGATGGCGTACGTCTGGTCAGCTTCTTCCCTGAGCCTCGAGAAGAAGATCTCTGATCCACCTCTGGCAATCCCAATGTCGTAGTGTTTTCTCGGTAGAATTTCGGTGTCTGATATTTCCGTGTTTTTTCATGGAGATAGAAGAAGTGTGTTCCCCACGGGCGTGGGGATGAACCGAAGTTTGAATCGAGCATCGGCGTCCCGCGCGACGTGTTCCCCACGGGCGTGGGGATGAACCGGCCTATCTGGCCGAGGCCCGTGGATTCCCCGTGTGTTCCCCACGGGCGTGGGGATGAACCTACATGGTCACCCACTATGCCGATGCCGCCGGAGTGTTCCCCACGGGCGTGGGGATGAACCGCGTAACAGCAGCAACAGAGCAATTTGTGGCGAGTGTTCCCCACGGGCGTGGGGATGAACCGGAGATTGAAATGAATATTGAAAAGCTAATGGAGTGTTCCCCACGGGCGTGGGGATGAACCGCGCGTCGAGCTGTCCATCACGATGTTTCGGGCGTGTTCCCCACGGGCGTGGGGATGAACCGGCGGGTCGATGCCGAATTGACAAGGCGGGAGTGTGTTCCCCACGGGCGTGGGGATGAACCGCCGACAAAGCGGCGCTTGGTGAGCGATACGGCGTGTTCCCCACGGGCGTGGGGATGAACCGGTAGAATAGCTGAACGTTACGGTTCTACCGGCGTGTTCCCCACGGGCGTGGGGATGAACCGGCCAGGTCAAACAGTTCCCGCGCAAACCGGCCGTGTTCCCCACGGGCGTGGGGATGAACCGTCGGCGAGCCGGTGGATGTGTATTGATCGGGGGTGTTCCCCACGGGCGTGGGGATGAACCGGCAGCACGCACGAGTCGGAGTGGCCGGTGTCGTGTTCCCCACGGGCGTGGGGATGAACCGGTGATGTTTTCGGCGTAGGCGATGAGGTCGTAGTGTTCCCCACGGGCGTGGGGATGAACCGGCGCTGCGGCCGTTGATCGCGCGAGTGCATCGGTGTTCCCCACGGGCGTGGGGATGAACCGGCGGCGGAGCTGCCGCGCGACTGTCTGTCGAGAAGTGTTCCCCACGGGCGTGGGGATGAACCGATCGTAGTTAAGCGGACTGGTCCCGATGGCGGGTGTTCCCCACGGGCGTGGGGATGAACCGCAGGCGGCGTGTGTTCCCGCTTCGCCTTGCTCGTGTTCCCCACGGGCGTGGGGATGAACCGTAGCCTCATCATGCGTTGTCGAAATTCATTGTGTGTTCCCCACGGGCGTGGGGATGAACCGGCGGAGATATCTGCAGCGAAGGCCATGCACGCGTGTTCCCCACGGGCGTGGGGATGAACCGCTACGAGCAGCGCGCAGGAGATTGGCTTGGTGGTGTTCCCCACGGGCGTGGGGATGAACCGAAGATACGGGTGTTGCGGCAGCCCTGAAAAGCGTGTTCCCCACGGGCGTGGGGATGAACCGCCTCGCCAACGAAATACCCGGGCACCACTTGCGTGTTCCCCACGGGCGTGGGGATGAACCGGTATTTTGTTCGGGCGGTTGTAAGGCAGCGGTGTGTTCCCCACGGGCGTGGGGATGAACCGACATATGGGGCGTTAATGGGGCAGTCGCACGATTGGTGTTCCCCACGGGCGTGGGGATGAACCGACGCGGTGGCTTTTCCTGCGTGGAACTCGAAAGTGTTCCCCACGGGCGTGGGGATGAACCGTACGGAACTTGGGCGAGATTCGGCCAAGCGTGGTGTTCCCCACGGGCGTGGGGATGAACCGCCCTGGTAGGCGGCATACACATAGGGCGCAGCGTGTTCCCCACGGGCGTGGGGATGAACCGCAGGTAGCGCACGGACGGGTCTTTTTCGGGCCGTGTTCCCCACGGGCGTGGGGATGAACCGAACGTAGGGGTGCCTTCGTCGGTGCTCGGGTAGTGTTCCCCACGGGCGTGGGGATGAACCGTCGGCGCCAGCAAGCGTGGCCGCGCCATCCGCGTGTTCCCCACGGGCGTGGGGATGAACCGACGTCTCGATATGGGCTGCGGCCACGTGCCGTGTGTTCCCCACGGGCGTGGGGATGAACCGACCCTCGCCGACAAGCTGCGCGTAATGGCAGCGTGTTCCCCACGGGCGTGGGGATGAACCGTATCCGGCCGGCTCCGGGGCGGAGGAGAAGGCGTGTTCCCCACGGGCGTGGGGATGAACCGCAGGAAGGCCCGGCGCATCCGCTCCTGATCGCGTGTTCCCCACGGGCGTGGGGATGAACCGGATGGGGCGGAGCTTTGGTTTGTCGGGACCGAGTGTTCCCCACGGGCGTGGGGATGAACCGTCCGCCTCTGAATTTTGAAAAATCGTTTTCAAGTGTTCCCCACGGGCGTGGGGATGAACCGTCTGGGCACTCCGGAAAATTATCATCGCGCTGAGTGTTCCCCACGGGCGTGGGGATGAACCGGCTCCGAGCTATAGCGGTTACGGATTTCTTCAGTGTTCCCCACGGGCGTGGGGATGAACCCGGCTTGCTTTTGCGATCAATTGATTCCACCGCCGTGTTCCCCACGGGCGTGGGGATGAACCGTTTACGGTGATTGAGGGCGTGTTCCGCGCCTGGTGTTCCCCACGGGCGTGGGGATGAACCGCCAGACGACCTGGCAGCCCAGGTAGGGCACGGCGTGTTCCCCACGGGCGTGGGGATGAACCGTTGTCGTATGAGTGGGCGAGCCTTCCGCCGTGGTGTTCCCCACGGGCGTGGGGATGAACCGTGAAAAGCAAGCGATACGGCGGTGCGGATGGTGTGTTCCCCACGGGCGTGGGGATGAACCTCCATGTTGGTGGCCGGAGAGACGATCACGAAGCGTGTTCCCCACGGGCGTGGGGATGAACCGCCGTATTGCCGCGCTGATGCCTGGCGGTGCTGGTGTTCCCCACGGGCGTGGGGATGAACCGTGTCCATGGAAGAGCTGCGCCAGCAACTTGCGGTGTTCCCCACGGGCGTGGGGATGAACCTGCCGGGCAATACCCCTGTGCTGGCATATACCCGTGTTCCCCACGGGCGTGGGGATGAACCGCGTCAGCGAGCCCGCGCCCGGCATCGGGTTAAGTGTTCCCCACGGGCGTGGGGATGAACCGTGGTTCGGCAGGTTAGTGAATGGCGTGCAACTGTGTTCCCCACGGGCGTGGGGATGAACCGTGTCAGTGATCGCTGGCCGCCTAAGGGATGAACGGTGTTCCCCACGGGCGTGGGGATGAACCGCATGCACTCGTCCCCCTCGTTGATCTCGTTGCGTGTTCCCCACGGGCGTGGGGATGAACCGGACGGCAGTCGCACCCTCGGCCAGACAGCCGTGTGTTCCCCACGGGCGTGGGGATGAACCGGTAATCCGCTGGGTAAAGGGCTACAAGCGCACGTGTTCCCCACGGGCGTGGGGATGAACCGAAAAGGGTGAGGGGGGAGGCCGGGACAACGGCGTGTTCCCCACGGGCGTGGGGATGAACCGTCTGGCGTCAAACAAGGAACGATTTCAAAAGTGTGTTCCCCACGGGCGTGGGGATGAACCGTCCGCACGATCTTGACCGATCTCGGCTGCCAGGTGTTCCCCACGGGCGTGGGGATGAACCGCACCTTGCCGAGCCGGCCAAATGCCGACATTAGTGTTCCCCACGGGCGTGGGGATGAACCGGCGGCTGCCGAGGCGAAGAACGCCGAGGTGGCGTGTTCCCCACGGGCGTGGGGATGAACCGCCGGAATCCTAGTCGGCGAGAGCCCGGGCATTTGCTGGTGATACTTTGTTTCCTGCTCATCCCGCTGGTGCTAGCCACTGGAAGCCTCGTAGCGTGGGGCAGTATCGGGTTTGCCGTTGCATCGCCCTTAGTCAGTTCACTGTTGGGGCGCGTTCTGCGGTCGCGGCGCTAGCGGCGTGAGACCGAGTTGGGAGCTGGATCCGTTGGCCGAGTGGATGTGATGGCGACTACTGGCTTGGTCAGCCTGCTGTGGCAGTTCCTTGAACTGGCGAGGCTGATGGACAGGGTGGGATAGCGGTCTCCGCTTCCGCCTGTAGAGAAGTTCTAGTTCTTGCAGTTTCCGCCCGGCCAGCCTTACATGGGTGCCAGGGACACCATCCGCGATGCCCGCAGGCCGCGCAGCAGGGCGGTCATGTCCTTGGCGCTGATGGGGCGGCTGCACAGGTAGCCCTGGTAGGCGTCGCAGCGCCAGCGGCGCAGGAGGGCGAGCTGGGCTTCGGTCTCGACGCCTTCGGCGATGACTTCCAGGCGCAGGGTGTGGGCCATGGCCACGATGGTCTGGGCGATGGCGGCGTCGTCGGGTTCCGTGACGATGTCCTTGATGAAGGAGCGGTCGATCTTGAGGCGGTCGATGGGGAAGCGCTTGAGGTTGGCGAGGCTCGAGTAGCCGGTGCCGAAGTCATCCACCGAGAGCTGCAGGCCGATTTTCTTGCATTCGGCCAGGACGCTGCGGGTGTGCTCGGGGTTGCGCATCACCAGACTCTCGGTGAGTTCCAGGTCGAGATAGGCCGGGGCGAGGCTGGCATCGGCCAGGGCGGATTTAATGGTGTCGAGCAGCCCGGCGTCGTCGAACTGGCGGGCGGACAGGTTGACCCCCACCGGTACCCGGCAGATGCCTTCCCGCAGCCAGGCCTGGACCTGCCGACAGGCCTCCTGAAGCACCCACGCGCCGATGGGAACGATCAAGCCGCACTCTTCGGCGATGGGGATGAATTTGTCCGGCGGGATCATGCTGCCGTCGGGTTGGCGCCAGCGGATCAGGGCTTCCATGCCGATCAGTTCGCCTGAAAGCGTGTCCACCTGGGGTTGGTAGAAAAGCTCAAGTTGTTGCTCGTCGAGGGCGTGGCGCAGGCGGTTTTCGAGTTCGAGGCGCTCGGAGTAGCGTGCCGACAGGCCGTGATCGAAGAACTGGAAGTTGTTGCGGCCGCGCTCCTTGGCCAGGTACATGGCGGCGTCGGCGTTCTTGATCAGCGCTTCCCCGTCGTTGCCATCGGTGGGGTAGAGCGCGATGCCGATGCTCGGGGTGACGGTGACCTGCTGGCTGCACAGATCGAAGGGCCGGGCAAGACTGGCGAGGATGCGTTCGGCCACGTCCTCGGGCATGGAGCCTTCCTGCAGGTCATCCAGTACGACGACGAACTCGTCGCCGCCCGTGCGGGCCACCATGTCGCCGTCGCGCACGCAGGCCCGCAGGCGCTGGGCCACCGACAGCAGGAGCTGATCGCCGGCCTGGTGACCCAGGGTGTCGTTGACGTATTTGAAGCGGTCCAGGTCGGTGAACAGCACCGCCACACCGCGATGGCGTTCCCGGGCAATGTTGATGGCCTCGACGAGGTGCTGATTGAGCAGGGTGCGGTTGGGCAGGGAGGTGAGGTTGTCGTAGTGGGCAAGGTGACGGATGCGACGCTCGGCGGCCTGACGCTGGGTGATGTCGGCAATGATGCCCAGATAGCCCCGGATCTGGCGCTGGCTGTCGCGTACCACCGAGATGGCGATGTTGGCGGGGAAGGTGCTGCCGTCACGGCGGCGCAGGGTGATCTCGCGGGGCTCCAGGTAGCTGCTGCCGGCTTCCTCGGCGAGGGCGGCAAAGCCGTTGGCCCTGTGGGCCAGGGTCCAGCGGGCGATGTCTTCGGCGGTGTGGAACACCAGGGGGGTCTCGTTGCCGATGAGATCACCGGCGGAATGCCCGAACAGGCGCTCCGCGGCCGGGTTCAGGACGCGGATGACGCCGGCGGAGTCGGTGTAGACGATGGCGTATTCGGCGCAATCGAGGATGGCGCGTTGCAGGGATGTGGTCTCCCGCAACAGGACTTCGGCCTTGGCGTGCTTGTCCACCTCGGTCTCGAGGAGGCGGTTGGTTTCGGCGAGGGCCTGGACGTACTGTCCGAGGGCTTCGTTGGCATCGGCAAGGGCGAGGGTCTTTTCGCGAACCTGGTAGCGGATGGCGTCCGCCCGGGTCTGCAATACGTAAAGCACGAAGGCGGCCAGCGCACCCACAGCCAGACCGGCAAACAGGCGCCCGCCTGCGTCCTGGCCTGGCTTGAGGGAATAGCTGAGGCTGGCCGGGGCTGCGATCATCAGCCAGCGGCGATCGGTGACGTTGATGACGTCGGCGTAGGACATCTCACCGATGGCAAAGTCAGGGCTGGCGAAGAGGCGCCGCGGTTCGTCGGTGGCATCGAGCAGCTCGATCTCGAAGTGCATGCTCGCATCCTGGCTCGCGGTGGGTTGCAGGGCCCGATCGATCAACGATTCCACGCTGATCTCGATGAAGATCACCTGTCTTTGTGCCCCCGATGGCTGTCCCGGGCGCTGCACCGGGATGAGCAGGAGCACGGCCTGGGTCTTGCCGTCGGACAGCGAGAACGGGGGAGTGCAGCTAGGGTGGCCCTTCAGGGCTGCCTCGGCAATGCTGCGCTCAATCAAGGCCTGGCTGGCGGCATCGGGGGCGTGGCGGGCGCCAAAGAGGTGGCTCGCACCTTCGTCAGCCGCGCGGCCGGAGTTGGTGAGCAGACTCATGGTGCCGTTTGACGTGCGCACCACACCGACCCGTTGCGCCTCGGGATGGAGCTGGAGCAGCGGCGTCGCAAGGTGCGCAAACGTGGAGGTGTCCTCACCGCTTTGCAGCGCGATCTGCCTTTGCAGGGCATCACCATGGCCCAGGATCTGGGTGATGCGATCCTGCAGGTGGGCGACCTGTTGTTGCGCGGTGAGCTGGAAGCGGGTTCGGGTGGCGGTCCGCTGCTCCTCCACGGTGGAGTGGTAGTTTCCAAGGGTCAGGGCTGCGACGAAGACGAACACGGACACTGCCAGTCCGAAGCGGCGAAAAAGGTCGACGACCGGGTGTGGTGTCGGGCGGGGGGGCATCACGTCTCCTGTTGGGCCTGGCTCCGGTCATGCGGATGACTTCAGGCAGACATTTAACGGATACCGGGCAGTGTTCTTGAGTTGGCGCGATGCAGCCCCGGGCCGGCGCCGGGCGGTGGGAAGCCGGGCGGCTAGTCGCCGAAGACGAGGCGGATCCGTTCGGCTTCGCGGCCGGCGGCGGTGGGGTCGGTGCTGTCGGCAAAGCGCTGGGCGATGAGCCTGAATTCGTCCTGAAGGGCCAGGAAGGCGTCGAGGATGTCGGGGTCGAAGTGCGCGCCGCGACCATCCCGCAGGATGGCGACGGCTTCATCGTGGGGCAGGGCGGGTTTGTACACCCGCTGGCTGATCAGGGCGTCGTAGACGTCGGCGACGGCCATCAGGCGCGCCGACAGGGGAATGCGCTCACCGCCCAGGCCCAGTGGATAGCCGCTGCCGTCCCACTTTTCCTGGTGGGAGAAGGCGATTTCCTTGGCGAAGCGCAGGAAGCTTGCGGCGATGCCAAACAGGGCTTCGGCCTTGGCGATGGCGTCCCGGCCCAGGGTGGTGTGGGTCTTCATGATCTCGAACTCGGCGGGGGTGAGCTTGCCGGGTTTGAGGAGGATGCGATCAGGGATGCCGACCTTGCCGATGTCGTGCAAGGGGGCCGACTTGTACATCAGTTCGATGTTGTCGTCGGTGAGTTCGTTGGCAAAGCGCGGGTGCTTCTGCAGATGCCGGGCCAGGGTGCGGAGGTACATCTGGGTGCGCCGGATGTGGTTGCCGGTTTCGTTGTCGCGGGTCTCGGCCAGGGAGGCCATGGCGACGATGGTGGCGTCCTGGATCAGGCCAAGCTCGCGGGTGCGGCGCACCACTTCGTTCTCGAGATAACTGTTGCGGTCGCGCAGGAAATCGCTTGCAGCCTTGAGGGTCAGGTGGTTGCGGATGCGGGTGAGAACAAGGGGTGGGCTGATGGGCTTGGCAATGTAGTCCACTGCGCCCGCGTCGAAGCCCAGCTGTTCGTCCACCTCTTCGTTGCGGATGGTCAGGAAGATCACCGGGATGCTGGCGGTGAGCGGGTCGTCCATGAGCTGGCGGCATACGTCATAGCCGTCCCGGTCGGGCATGCTGATGTCGAGCAGGATCAGGTCGGGCAGGGGCTTGCTGGCTGCCAGGGCCAGGGCGCGCTCCCCGTTGGTGGCGATGCGTGTTCGAAAGCCCGCCCGGTGCAGGCAGTTGACGATGGGTTCGATGGAGTCCGGCGCATCGTCGACGACCAGGATCAGGGGGTGTTGCGGATCGGCGGGCGGGGTCACGATGTTCTCCTGGCGCGATTCAGGGAAGGCTCGGCGGTGGGGGCTGTTGCGGGCAGGCCTCGTGAAGGCAGGCCAGCGCATGATCATAATCATAGTGCTGGAGCGCCTCGGCAATCTCGCCAACTTTTTCCGTGCCGATGCGGGCTGACAAATTGTTGCGAATCTCGCGGAAGTGGGCGGGGGCCGCGCCATCGGAGTGCTCGATGAGCCTGATCAGGGTGGCGATGGATTCGTCCAGGGCGGCGGCATCCAGGTGCGGGATTGGCGCAGGTACGTCGATCTGCACGGGCAGGGCGGTTTCGAGCATGCGGGTGAGGGCCGTGATCTCGGTGGCGAGGGATTGCAGTGCCGCTTCCCAGGGGCTGCCCCGGCGCAGTGCCATTTCGAGGTCGTTGGCCGCCTCCTGGATGGCGCCGGCCCCCAGGTTTGCGGCGGCTCCACGCACACTGTGGGCGATGCGTTCGGCCTCGTTGGTCTGATCCGCTTCAAGGGCCCGCCCGATGCGCTCGGCGCAGTCGGCGTTGGTCGTTGCAAAACGCCGCAGCAGGGACAGGTAGGTTGCGGGGTCGTTGCCGACCCGGCGCAGGGCGGACTTCACATTGATGCCAGGGAGGTCGGGCATCCCGTTTGCGTCCATTTCGCCAGGGGCGGGACCGGGGGGCTCCCGTAAGGCCTGCGACGGTGGTGTGCGACGCACATGTCTCAGGATGGCCTGGACCAGGCGCTCCACGACGATGGGCTTGGCGACATGGTCGTTCATGCCGGCATTGACGCAGCGCTGGCGTTCCTCCGCCATGGCATGGGCGGTCATGGCGATGATGGGCAGGTTGGCAAGGCGGGCATCGGCACGGATCCGGTGGGTGGCCTCGAGGCCGTCCATCTCGGGCATCTGTAGGTCCATCAGGACCACGTCGAAGGCATCGGGGCCCGCTGCCATGAGGGTCTCGAGGGCAATCCGGCCGTTGTCGGCAACGCTGACCGTGGCGCCGATGCGCTCGAGCAGGCCACGGGCGATCTGCTGGTTGATTTCATTGTCTTCGGCAACGAGGATGCGCAGACCGGCCAGGACGTGGTCGCCAGTGGGAGATGGGGGCAGCGGTGGTGCGGCGTCGAGGCCGAAGGTGCTGATGATGGTGTCCAGTAGTGTGGACGCAGTGGCCGGCTTGTGCAGGAAGCCGTCGGCGCCGGCTTCAACCGCTTCGCCTGCGGTGCCTTCTTCCCCGTAGGCGGTAAGCAGGATCACTGCGGGCGGGGATGCCAGGCTGCGATCCTGCTTGATGCGCCGGGTGGCCTCGATACCGTTCTGGTCCGGCATGCGCAGGTCCATCAGGACCAGTCCGAAACGGTCGCCGGCGTCGGCCCGGCGGACGGCGATGATCGCCTCGGCGGCGGAAGACACGGCCTCCGAGCGGAAGGGGAAGGTCTGGAGCAGGTGCAACAGGACTTCGCGGGCTACGGGGTGGTCGTCCACCACCAGGATGCGCAGGCCGTCTAGCATGCCCGGCAATGGCCTGGGGGCGCGCCCCGGGGCGAGATCGAAGGCGGCGTTGAAGCTGAACCGACTGCCGGCGCCGGGGGTGCTGCTGACATCCAGCTTTCCACCCATGAGTTCGACCAACTGGCGTGAGATGGACAAGCCCAGACCGGTTCCGCCGAAGCGGCGGGTCATGGATTCGTCGGCCTGGGAAAAGGCTTCGAAGAGTCGGCTGACCTGATCCTGGCTCATGCCGATTCCCGTGTCGGTGACATCGAAGCGCAGGAGGGCGTGCTGCCCTTCGCGCCTGTCGCAGTGCACGTGCAACTGGACTTCGCCCTGGAGGGTGAACTTGACGGCGTTGCCCAGCAGGTTGGTGAGTACCTGACCCAGACGCAGGGGATCACCCAGGAGATCCTGGGGCACATCGGGGGCGACCTGGAGAATGAGTTCGAGCCCTTTCTCCTGGGCCTTCTGGGCCACGTAAGTGATGACGCTGTCGAGAACGCGGTCAAGGGCGAAGGTGGTCTGCTCGAGCCGCAGCTTGCCCGCCTCGATCTTGGAGAAGTCCAGGACGTCGTTGATGACGCCAAGCAGGGTGATGCCGGCGGCGTGGATCTTGGTGACGTAGTCGCGCTGCCGGGTGTGCATGTCCGTATCGAGGCACAGGCTGGCGAGGCCGATGATGGCGTTGAGGGGGGTGCGGATCTCGTGACTCATGTTGGCGAGGAAGCGAGCCTTGGAGTCGGCGGCCTCCTCGGCCAGTTGTTTGGCTTCCCGCAGGGTTTCCACCGCCTGGCGGTGAAGGGCGAGGTCTTCCAGGGCCCAGATGCAGTGGGTGATCTCCCCGTCGCCCTCGACGAGGCCGCTCACGGAAATGCCCACCCACAGCAGTTCACCGCTGCGCAGGCGGAGTTGACACTCGCGGCGCCATACGCCGTGGCTCTTGAGCGACTGCCATTGGTCGGCAAGGAACTCCAGGGGCAGGCCGCTGGCATCCACCAGGTCCGGGTGGGTGCCGGCGAGCCGTTCGGCGCTGAATCCGGTGACTTGGCAGAAGCGCGGGTTGGCGTACTGGATCGCGCCGCCGGGTGTCGTGATGAGCAGCATCGACGGGCTCTGTTCGACGGCCAGGGAGAGCTTGCGCAGCTCGCGCTCGGCGAGCTTGCGGGCCGTGATGTCATAGCTCCAGCTGATCAGGGCCGGGCTGCCACCGACCTCCGTGCGCTCCATGGTCATGAGGGTCCAGAAGGGATGCCCCGCGATGTTCTGGAATTCGATCTCCATGTCGCGAACCGTCAGCCCGTTCTTCAGGCGTGTAATGGCCTTCTCTCCCGCCGAGGGGTCGCGGAACCAGGTGGTGACCGGACGTGCCATGAAGGTGGACATGTCGGTGTCGGCGAGAACCAGCGCACGGGTGTTGGCGAACAGGGGGGTGCCGTCCGGTCGGTTGATGACCACCGCGATGGGGCTGGATTCGAGCATCTGGCGGCTGCGCTCTTCTGCCGCTCGGGCTGCGCGTTCGGCGGCCTTCTGGGCCGAGATGTCGACGATGACGCCAAGGAGACCGCCCGGCTCGCCATTGCCCAGGCGGAAGCCACGAACCCAGTAAAGGGTGTCGTGGTTGCGGCCATCGGCAAAGGGTATCGGGGTTTCCTTGTGGGAGGTGCAGGCCTCGGCAATGATGCGGAGGTCTTCTTCGTGGTAGGCGACGCGGTCTGCCGGGGGCAGATAGGGCAACTCCAGTACCGTCTTGCCATGCAGAAAGGCGCGCGTGGTGCCGAAGGCCTGTTCGTAAGCCCGGTTGCAACCGAGGAAGCGGCCGTCCGGACCTTTGTAGAAAACGGGGCTCGGCAAGGCATCGAGAAGGACTTCGATGAACAGGAGCTGGTCGCTCAGGGCTTCGCTCTTTTCGGCGAGCTGGTGCGTGCGCTCCAGGACCTTGTCTTCAAGCTCGGCGCGGCTCTGCAGCAGATCGTCGCTGGCCTGCTGGAGTCGCCTGCGCATGTGTTCCTGGGAGGCCCCCAACTCAGCCAGCTCCCGCCAGGGGGCGTCAAATGGGGCCGGTGCCGAAAGGTCGAGCCGTCCGATGCGTTCGCTGCGCTCCACCAGTGCCGCGAGGCTGATTTCCAGGCGGCGCGCGATGCGGCGGGCAATGGCAATGGCGAGACCACCGGCCACGAGCGTGAGAAAGAGCAGCACGGGTACGACTTCCCGCAGGCGGGCAGGGATGAAGTCGGTTTCCCGGGCGAAGCCCGCCACCCACCAGCGTTGCTCGCCGAGTTGCAGGGGAATGAACTGGGCCAGCCAGGTTTCTCCCTCATTCTCAAAGCTGAAGATGGTGCCGCTGATTTGCCCCGCGCTGAGCCAGCGGGAATGGCCTTGGGTGAGGAAGTCCACGTTGGCGGCGGCGGCGGGTCTGAGGAGGGCGCCACGCTGATCGGAGAGGTTGGCGAAGCGTGGATAGCGGGGAACGCCGACGATGTCGCCATGGGCGGTCAGCACCGTGCCGCCTCCGCGCTCCCCGACCGGGGTTTCAAGGGTCAGGCGGGAGAGCTGCGCGAGGCTGACGTCGAAGGTCAGGGTGTGCATGCGGCCATCGGCGTTCCGCCAGCGGGTGGAGACGGTGATGCAACCGTCGCCGACGTCCGGGGCCAGGAAGGGGGCGCTCCACACCGCGCCTTCGGCGAAGCTGGACTCCAGGCCCGTCGGCGGCAAAGTGCGGTCGAGATTTGAGCAGGGGGCGTCGCCCTCGCGGGACAGGGTGAAGCGCCGCCCGTCCGTACTGGCCAGGTGGATGGCGCCGAGGCGGGATTCGTCCCGGAGCAGGGGGAGCATGAGGTCATCGAAACCGGCCCGGTCGTCAATGCTCAGGCGTCCGGACTGGCCCCAGGCACGGGCGGTGCCGAGCTGGATCTCGATGCGTCGGAAGCTGCGCTCGGCCTCGGACTGGATGTGGGCGGTAGCCAGGTCGAGTTGAACCCGGGCCAGGGACTGGGTGGCGGGAGCGACAATCAGGAAGTGCACGGCCAGACCGAAGGCGATCAGGCAGGCGGCAAAGGTGACCGAGAGACTGATCAGCAGGCTGCGTGCAAGAGGGGGCCGGGACGGAATGCTGACTGGCTCGGACATGGTCGGGCTTCAGTCCGGCGCGAGGGGGCCGGAGAGGCTGTCGGCGGCGCCCTGGCGCGTACCGTAGGTCTGGAAACGTTCGATCACCTCGGCCATCTCGGCGTCTGAAAGAAGGGTGGGCTGCCCGAGCTGACAGGCCCGCCAGTACTGTTCGCAAAGGGTTTCGAACTCGATCGCCAAAGCGAGGCTGCTGCGCAGATCGGAACCGAACACAAGCATGCCGTGGTTGGCCAGCAGGCAGGCGTTGCGCCCCTCGAGGGCGGTCAGGGCGGCGTCCGAGAGGGCCTGGGTGCCGAAGGTGGCGTAGGGCGCACAGCGGATGTCATCTCCGCCGAAGCGGGCGATCATGTAATGAAAGGCGGGGATGCCCCTTCGCAGGCAGGCCAGGGCCGTGGCGAAGGGTGAGTGGGCGTGGAGGACGGCGCCTGCTTCCGGGTGCGCGGCGAGGATGTCCCGGTGGATGCGCCACTCACTGGACGGGGCATGGGGCCCCTGCCAGCTCCCGTCCATGGCCACCAGGGCCATGTCCCTGTCAGTGCAGTCGTCGTAGCTGCGTCCGCTGGGGGTGATCAGGAAGCCCCGGGCGCAACGCACGCTGGCATTGCCGGCCGTGCCGGCATTGAGCCCGCTGGTGGCCATGGACCGGGCAGTGGCCAGCAGGCCGGCACGCAGCACGTTCTCGTTCATCGGCAGTCTCCGGTGGGCGCCTCAGGATACGGCGAGGGATGCGAGGGCGTCGGGGACAAGGACGCCGGATTCACAAATTATGCCAGTCAGCAGCCCGGCTGGCGTGACATCGAAGGCCGGATTGCATACGGCGCTGGCCGCGGCGGCCAGACGCATCCGGGTGAGGCTGCCATCCGCGGCCAGGCCGGTGAGCAGCCGGACCTCATCGGCGTCCCTTTCCTCGATGGGGATTGCGGCACCGTCCGGGCAGGCTGGGTCGATGGTCGAGCGCGGTGCGGCGACGTAGAAGGGCAGGCCGTGGGCGCGGGCCGCCAGGGCTTTGAGATAGGTGCCCACCTTGTTGGCCGTGTCGCCATTGGCGGCGATCCGGTCGGCGCCGACGATGAGGCAGTCCACTCGCCCGGAGGCCATCAGCCAGCCGGCCGCGTTGTCGGCAACAAGGGTGTGGGGTACGCCGGAGCGGGACAGCTCCCAGGCGGTGAGGAGCCCCTGGTTGCGCGGCCGGGTTTCGCTGACCCATACATGGACGTCCAGGCCGGCGGCGTGGGCGGCGTAGATGGGGGCGAGGGCGGTGCCGTGCCCGCAGGTGGCGAGCCAGCCGGCATTGCAGTGGGTCATGATCTGCAGGGGGCCTTGTGTCGAGAGGGCTAGCTGGCGCAGCAAGCCCAGGCCGTGCTCACCGATGGCGGCATTGGCCGCCAAGTCGGCGCAGCGGATCGCCTCGGCCTCGGTCCAGGCTGCCCTGCTGCGTACCACCGTGGGCAGCGGCGCCAGGGTGGCGAGCATGCGGTCGAGGGCCCAGTGCAGATTGACGGCGGTTGGCCGCGTCTGCCGCAGAGTGCAGTCGGCTTGCCGGAGCATGGTGTCCGATGGGTCATGGCGCAGGGCCAGTGCCACGCCGAAGGCGGCAGCCGCTCCGATCAGGGGAGCGCCCCGCACCTGCATGTCGCGGATGGCAGTGGCGGCGTCGTCAAGGCTGTCGAGGCGCAGATAGTGTTCTTCATGGGGCAGGCGGGTCTGATCAAGGATGATGACCTGATCGCCGTCCCGGCGCAGGGTGGGGTGGATGTGGGACACGGGAATACCTCAATGGGGTAGCGGTCGATTGTATCGGGGCGAGTCCGCCCAGTGCGGGTAATCGACGGTTTTTGCGCCGCTGCCGGGTTTGGCCGGCAGTCTCTGGCCGCCGGGACGGGCATCTGCCAGAATCCCGGGCCTGTCCTGGAGGCTTGCCAATGCTGCATCTGCCCTTTCCGCTGGTATCCCGCCTGCCCGACGTGGGAACCACCATCTTCACGACCATGTCACGTCTTGCCCAGGAGTGCGGGGCAATCAATCTGTCCCAGGGGTTTCCGGATTTCAGTGCCGATGATGCGCTCTTCGAGCGGGTGGCCCACTGGATGCGCAGTGGCCACAACCAATATGCGCCGATGGCGGGCGTTGCGGCCCTGCGTGATGCAATCGCCGCCAAGGTGAGCGGTCTGTATGGCGCCGATTACGACCCCGAGCACGAGATTACCGTCACTGCCGGCGCGACCCAGGCGCTGTTCACCGCAGTGGCAGCCCTGGTGCATCCGGGCGATGAAGTGATTGTCTTCGAGCCCGTCTACGATTCCTATGTGCCGGCCATCCAGTTGCAGGGCGGTGTGGTTCGGCGTGCCCGCCTGAGTGCACCGAACTATCGTCCCGACTGGGACGCGGTCAGGCAGTTGGTCTCGCCGCGGACCCGCATGATCATGATCAATACGCCCCACAACCCCAGCGGTAGCGTGTGGACCGCGTCCGATCTGCAGGCGCTGGCAGCATTGACCCGGGATACGGGCATCGTGGTGGTGGCCGACGAGGTCTACGAGCACATCGTCTTTGATGGTGTGCGCCACGAGAGTGCTGCCCTTTACCCGGAGCTGGCCGCCCGCAGTGTGATCGTCTCAAGTTTTGGGAAGACCTTCCATGTGACCGGTTGGAAGGTGGGGTATGTGCTGGCGCCCCGGGCGCTGATGGCCGAGTTCCGCAAGGTGCATCAGTTCAACGTGTTCACCGTGAACACCCCCGTGCAACTGGCCCTCGCCGATTACATGGAGGACCCTGCCCGCTACGGGGGCCTTGCCGCGTTTTACCAGGCCAAGCGCGACTTTTTTCGGGAAGGGCTGGCGGGAACGGGCTTCGAATTGCTGCCCTGCGCCGGCACGTATTTCCAGACGGTCCGTTACGGGGCGATCTCGGACGTCGCCGACGTGGACTTCGTCGATTGGCTCACTCGCCGGGTCGGCGTGGCGGCGATTCCCCTGTCGGCCTTCTTTGGCGACGCGCGGGACGAGAAGGTGATCCGCTTCTGCTTTGCCAAGCGCGACGAGACCCTGCTTGCGGCTTTCGAGCGCCTGCAACGCTTCTGCTAAACTCGATTGCATTCCCCTGGAGTTCCTTCTGTGCGCAATCTTCTGTTGTTCGTCCTCTTCCTGATCGGCCTGTTCTATGTGCGGCGCGCCCTGCGTCGGAGTGTCGGCGGCCGGGGCGGCATCGGTGGGAAGGGGAACGACGACGCCGGAGCGGCGCCCGAGGCACCCCGGAAGATGCTGGACGCGGAGCAGATGGTGGCTTGCGCCCACTGCGGGCTGCATGTGCCGGAGAGCGAGGGGGTGCGCGGCAATGGCGCATTCTATTGTTCGGATGAGCATCGCCGCCTGGGTGTTCGTCGATGAAGGTGGATCTTGCGCCGAGTCTTGAACTGCAGATCGCGGACGGGTTGGCCCGGGCCGAACCCCTGCGCTACCTCAACCTTTTTCGACTGATCCTCGCCGGCTTCTTCCTGGTGGCGGGGCGCCCGCTGCAGTTGGGGGGGGACTCTCCCACCCTGTTCATCGCAGCGGCCATCGCCTATGTGGCGGCGGTCCTGATCCTCGGCTTCCGCGATGCGGAGCGACTGCTTGGCACTCCGCGGCTGGTGACCCTGCAGGTGCTGGTGGATATCACCCTGCTCACGGTGATCATGTGGGCCAGCGGTGGCTACCGTAGTGGTATCCCCATTCTCATCCTGGTGGCCCTGGCCGGTGCGGGCCTGGTGGGCCAGGGGCGGATGGTGCTGTTCTACGCGGCCTATGCGACGGTGGCCGTGCTCCTGGAGAACGCCTTCAGGTTGCTCTCCGGACGGGAGACGGTGGACTTCTTCACCGTCGGTATCACCTGCATCGGCTTTTTTGCCATCGCCCAGGTGGCCCGCCTGCTGGCCCAGCGGGCCCTGGCCAACGAAGATCTGGCGCGTCAGCGCGGGGCTGATCTGGCCAACCAGCTACGCCTCAACCGGCAGATCATCCAGGACATGCAGGATGGGGTGCTGGTGGTGGGGGAGGGGGCCGTGGTGCGTCAGTTCAATCCCCAGGCCGTGGCCCTGCTGGGAACGCCGCTGCGCGAGGGCATGACCCTGCAGGCTTGCGCACCGTCCCTGGAGCGGGAGCTGCGGCGTCAGGCGGAGCAGAGCGAGTCGGCCCACAGCCTGCGTGCTGATGGCAGCGGCAAGATGCTTCTGGTGCGTGTGCTCCCTGCGGGCGAAGCTAACGACACCCTGGTCTACCTGGAGGATTTCGACCACATCCATCGCCAGATCCAGCAGGTCAAGCTGGCCGCACTGGGGCGCCTGACAGCCAGTATCGCCCACGAGATCCGGAATCCCCTGGCGTCGGTGTACCAGGCCGCGGAGCTGCTGCGGGAGGAGAAGCGCAGCGAGATGCAGGGGCGTCTGATCCGCATCATCGGCAACAATGCCCAGCGTATCGATCGCCTTGTCAGCGATGTGCTGGCCTTGGGGCGGCGCGACGAGGCTCTGCCCGAGGTATTGCCCCTGGCGGGTTTCGTGGACGAGTTTCTCGAGGAATTCCAGGTGGCCGAAGGGGCCGCGTCGGAGGGTGTGGTGGTGAGCCGGGTACCCGTAGAGGTGGCCCTGAGCATGGATCGGGCGCACCTCCGGCAGATCCTGTGGAATCTGGTGGGTAACGCTCGCCGCCATTGCAGTGGTGGCCCGCAGGCCGTCATCATATCCGCCCGTGCCCATGATGAAGGGCGCGTGGAGATGGATGTGTCGGATGACGGGCCCGGTGTGCCGGAAGCCCTGCGGTCCCAGATTTTCGAACCCTTCTTTACGACCCATTCGAAGGGCACCGGCCTGGGCCTCTACATTGCCCGGGAGCTCGCCGAGGCCAATGGAGCTGTACTCGAACTGGCTCCGAGTGGCGCCGGCGGTGCCTGCTTCCGCCTTATCGGACGTGCAAGACCATGATTCAGAATGATAGACGAGCCCGCTCCAGTGGCCCGGATGTGCTCATTGTCGATGACGAGGACGACATTCGGGAGCTTCTCGAACTCACCCTGCTGCGTCTGGGTCTCGCCAGTGATGGCGCCGCAACCCTGGCCGAGGCGCGCGGCCTGCTGGCCGAAAAGCGCTACCGCCTGTGCCTGACCGACATGCGCCTGCCCGACGGTGACGGCCTTGAACTGGTACGGCACATCGCCGAGAACATTGGCGATCTGCCGGTGGCGGTGATCACGGCCTTCGGCAGCATGGACAATGCGGTTACGGCGCTCAAGGCCGGCGCCTTCGACTATCTCTCCAAGCCGGTTTCCATCGATCAGCTACGGGCCTTGGTCAAGTCGGTGTTCTCGGTGCCCGCCAAGGAGGACGCCGGTCGCAAGGACACGTCCAGTCTGATCGGCGAGTCGCAGGCCATGGTGCAGGTGCGGTCGCTGATCGAGAAGCTCTCCCGCAGTCAGGCACCGGTGTTCATCTCGGGTGAGTCGGGGAGCGGCAAGGAGCGCGCCGCGCGGATGATCCACGAGCTCGGGCCGCGGGCGGCGGCCCCCTTTGTGGCCGTCAATTGCGGGGCGATTCCCGAGAATCTGATGGAAAGTGAGTTCTTCGGCGCGCGCAAGGGGGCTTTTACCGGGGCAGACAGTGATCGGGAGGGCTTTTTCCAGGCCGCCCATGGGGGCACCCTGTTTCTCGACGAGGTGGGGGATCTGCCCCTGCCCATGCAGGTCAAGCTGCTGCGGGCCATTCAGGAGAAGAAGTTCCGGCGGCTCGGTGATACGGTGGAAACCACCGTGGATGTGCGCATCCTCAGCGCCACCCACCAGAATCTCAAGGCCATGGTCGAGGCGGCGCGCTTTCGTCAGGATCTGTTCTACCGCCTCAACGTGATCGAATTGCGCATGCCGGCCCTGCGCGAGCGCAGCGAGGATATTCCGGCCCTGGCGGAGATCCTGCTCGCGCGGCTGGCGGAGTCTTCCGGTCTGCCGGTTGCGCGCCTTGGTGCGGATGCGGTGAAGGCCCTGGTGTCCTACTCCTTCCCGGGCAACGTGCGTGAGCTCGAGAACATCCTGGAGCGCGCCCTTGCCTTGTCGAGCGGCAGCGAGATCCGCGCCGATGATCTGCTGCTCGACCCCGCGGACATGGGCGAGGCGAGTCCCGCGACACCGACGACGCAGGGTGGTGCGCACCTCCAGGATTTCCTTGATGAGGTTGAGCGCCATGCCATCGAAGAGGCGCTTGAAAAATCCGGTGGCAACCGGACCGCCGCGGCCCGCGCCCTGGGTGTCACCTTTCGCTCCCTGCGCTACCGCCTGGAGCGGCTGGGCATGAAGGAGTGATGGACAGCACCGTTCCGCCGGAGCCGGAGGCCGTCCAGCGGGTCGTCAAGGTTCGGCGCGATTACAATACCTGGGTTGCCCGGGAAACCATCGAAGACTACGCCCTGCGCTTCACGCCGCGCAGTTTTCGGCGCTGGTCGGAGCTGCGGGTCGCCAACACGGCCTTCGGCGTGGCGTCCTTCCTGGTGCTGGAGGCCGTGGGGGCCACCCTGCTGGTGAGCTATGGCTTTGGCAATGCCCTGTGGGCGATCCTTGCCACCGGTCTGATCATCTTCCTGGCGGGCCTGCCCATCAGCATCTACGCTGCCCGCTACGGGGTGGACATGGATCTGCTGACCCGTGGTGCAGGGTTTGGCTACATCGGCTCCACCCTGACTTCGCTGATCTACGCGTCGTTCACCTTCATCTTCTTCGCCCTCGAAGCGGCGATCATGGCCTATGCCCTGGATCTCGCCTTCGACATTCCGCCGGCTTGGGGATACCTGATTTGCGCCGTGGTGGTGATTCCCCTTGTCACCCACGGGGTCACCGCCATCAGCAGTCTGCAGAGCCTGACCTTGCCCTTGTGGCTGGTGATGTTGGTTGTTCCGTATGTCTTCGTGTTCCGGGAGCGCCCGGACATCCTCAGTGAGCTGGCGGCCTATGGCGGGGAGGACGGGGTGGGGCCCGGGTTCAGTGTCCATGCCTTTGGCGCCGCGCTGACGGTGGGCATCGCCCTGATCACCCAGATGGGTGAGCAGGCTGACTATCTGCGCTTCATGCCCGAGCAGACGGCGGCCAACCGCCGCCGCTGGTGGGCTGCGGTGATGGTGGGCGGGCCCGGCTGGGTGGTGCTGGGGGTGGTCAAGATGCTTGGCGGGGCCTTGCTCGCCTATCTGGCCATCAGCAATTCGGTGCCGGCGGATCGGGCGGTGGACCCCAACCAGATGTATCTCGCGGCCTACGAGTATGTGTTTCCCAACCTGCACTGGGCTGTCGGGGCAACGGCCCTCTTTGTGGTGGTGTCGCAGCTCAAGATCAATGTGACCAATGCCTATGCGGGTTCCCTGGCATGGTCCAACTTCTTTGCCCGGCTCACCCACAGCCATCCGGGGCGGGTGGTGTGGGTGGTCTTCAATACCCTGATCGCCCTGGTGCTGATGGAACTGGATGTTTTCCAGGCCCTCGGCAAGGTGCTGGGCTTGTACGCCAACGTGGCCATCTCCTGGATGATGGCGGTGGTGGCCGATCTGGTGATCAACAAGCCCCTGGGCCTGTCTCCCCCGGGCATCGAGTTCAAGCGGGCGCACCTCTACGACGTCAATCCGGTGGGGGTGGGGGCGATGGGCATCGCCTCGGTTTTGTCGGTGTCGGCCTATCTGGGCGTGTTCGGTGCCGACGCCCAGGCCTTCTCCGCGCTGATTGCATTGGTCGCTGCATTTGTCACCTCCCCTTTGATCGCCTGGGCGACCGGCGGGCGTTACTACATCGCCCGCAAGCCCGGGCCTGCCCTGGCCGGTGTTCGTCAGTGCGTGATCTGCGAGAGGGAGTACGAGGCCGACGACCTGGCCCGCTGTCCGGCCTACCAGGGGAACATCTGCTCCCTGTGCTGCTCCCTCGATGCCCGTTGCAACGATCTCTGCAAACCCCAGGGGCGTCTCTCCGCCCAGTGGTCGGCGGCGATGCGCCGGCTGCTGCCACGGGCGGTATGGCCCTACCTGGAGAGTGGTCTCGGCCACTATCTGCTGCTGATGGGGGGCATTGCGCCGGGCCTGGCCCTGCTGGTGTGGCTGCTCCATCATCTGGGGCTCAAGCTGCTGGGCGACAGTGCGGCCGAATTTGCCCCGGCCTTGCAGATGGCCTTCCTGAAGGGCTACGCAGCCCTGTTGCTGTTGTCGGGCCTGGTGGTGTGGTGGCTGGTGCTGACCCACAAGAGCCGCCAGGTGGCCCAGGAGGAGTCCAACCGCCAGACCCATCTGCTGATGCGCGAGATCGAGTCCCACCGGCGTACCGACGAGCAGCTGCAGCGGGCCAAGCAGGCTGCCGAGCTGGCCAACCAGGCCAAGAGCCGCTACATCACGGCCATCAGCCACGAATTGCGCACGCCCCTCAACAGCATTCTCGGCTACGCCCAGATTCTCGACGGGGACGAGACCATTCCGCCGCCTCGGCGCCAGGCCATCAATGTGATCCGGCGTAGCGGCGATCACCTGCTGTCGGTGATCGAAGGCACCCTGGACATCGCACGCATTGAGGGCGGAAAGCTGGCCCTGGACGTGCGGGCACTGGATTTCAGGGACTTCATCCAGCAGATCGTGGGCATGTTCGAGTTGCACAGCAACAAGGGACTCGAATTCCGCTATGAGCCGAAGGGCGAGATTCCGGCGTTTGTCAGGGCCGATGAAAAGCGTGTACGTCAGGTCCTCATCAACCTCCTCGGCAATGCGGTCAAGTTCACCGCCCGGGGGCACATCTGCCTGCGTCTCGCCTACCGCATGGAAATGGCCACGTTCGAGGTCGAGGACAGCGGGCCTGGGATCTCACCCGAAGAGCAGGAGCGCATCTTCGATCCCTTTTCCCGCGGGACTTCAGCCCAGGGAGCCGGTGGCGCAGGGCTGGGCCTGACCATCAGTCGCATGTTTGCGGATGTGATGGGGGGAGAGCTGACCGTGGACAGCCGCCCCGGTCGGGGGTGCTGTTTCCGGGTGCGTCTCTTCCTGCCACAGGTTCAGGGCATGTCGGCCCGCGCCGGGGTTTCGCGCGGCCGGCCAGTGGGTTATCAGGGGAAACGCCGGCGTATCCTGATTGTGGACAACGAGCGGGTGGACAGGGAGTTTCTGTTTACGCTGCTGGAGCCCCTCGGTTTTATCCTCGCCGAGGCGGCGTCCGGCCCCGCGTGTCTGGGGATGCTTGACGACTTCCGGCCCGATCTGATTTTCATGGATCTGGCCATGCCCGGCATGGACGGGTGGGAAACCGTGCGGCGAATCCGCGAAGGGGCGCGTGCCGCTACGCCGGTGGCCATCATCTCGGCCAATGCCTACGAGCGTGGTATCCATTCGGACGACAATGCCCTGGGTATCGGCGCCCGCGATTTCTTCCTCAAACCTGTACAGATCAGCGAGCTGCTCGACTGGGTGGGCGAGCGTCTCGGCTTGAGCTGGGTCGAGGCCCATGAGCGAAGCCCCGCGCCAAAGCTGCCGTCCGGCATGACCTATCCCCCGGTGGCGCTGCTGGAGCCACTGCACCGGCAGGTGGAGCTGGGCTACGTGAAAGGCATCCTGGCGCGGCTCGACGAGATCGAGACCGCGGATCCGGCCTACGCCCCCTTCGTGGCCGAAGTCCGCGAGCTGACCCGCAATTTCCGCCTGGACGCCATTGCCCCTTTGCTGGAGAAGGCCCGCCATGTCTGATTTCGACCGGCTCAACTCCGATCTGGTGCTGATCGTCGACGACATTCCGGAGAATCTCTCCGTGCTCCACGATGCCCTCGACGAATCCGGCTACACGGTGCTGGTCGCCACCAACGGTGAGACAGCCCTGCAGCGCGCCCGCCAGAGCCTCCCGGATGTGATCCTGCTGGATGCCATGATGCCCGGCATCGATGGATTCGAAGTCGCCCGGCGCCTGAAGGCCGACTTCACCACCCGCCACATTCCCATTGTGTTCATGACCGGCCTGACCGAGACCGAGCATGTGGTGGCGGCCTTTGAAGCCGGGGGGGCTGACTACGTGACCAAACCCATCCGTCCCCGGGAGGTGCTGGCCCGCATTGCTGCCCATATGCAGAGTGCCCGTCTGATGAAGCAGGCTCGCACCGCCCTGGATGCGTTCGGCCAGGCCACCCTGGCGATCCGTCCGGAGAGCGGAAGGGTCGTGTGGCAGACGCCTTTGGCCCGCAAGCTGATGCAGGATTATTTTTCAGGCCACGAAGACGAGGCGCCGCAAGCGGTCATGGCCTGGGTCGATGAGTCGACCCGGGCGCGCCGCCAGGGCCGGGACTTCCCGCCCCTGCATATCAACCAGGGTGCGCGCCGCCTGATCTTCAATCTCCACGAACGTGCCGGTGACGATGAGTGCCTGCTGGTGCTGCGCGAGGAGTCGGATGCAGCCATGGTGGAGGCGCTGACGGCCGCCTTTCGCCTGACCGCCCGTGAGGCGGAGGTGCTGTACTGGGTGATCAAGGGAAAGACCAGCCCGGATATCGGTGAGATCCTCGGGTCCAGCCCGCGCACGGTGAACAAGCACCTGGAGCACGTTTTCGCCAAGTTGGGTGTCGAGAACCGCACCGCGGCGGCCTCGGTGGCCATGGCGCGGATACGCATGGGGGGCGTGCCCGAGAGCTAGCAGGGTGTTGATTTACCCCAGAGCCAAGGACGGCAAGGGTTTCGGTCTTGTTATAATTCCATTCAAATTAGCGAACCAGTAATACTCCGATGCGCGGCCCCGACCACAAACAGAACGCCTTGTTTAGCTACGTCAATATTGAGGAGCGCGTTCCGACCGAGCATCCGCTGCGTCGGGTGAAAGTGCTGGCCGATTTGGTGCTCCGTTCGATGTCGCCGACTTTCGACTCTCTGTATGCCGAAGGTGGCCGTCCGTCGATTGCGCCGGAGCGTCTTCTGCGCGCCTCGTTGTTGCAATGTCTATTCTCGATTCGTTCAGAGCGGGCGTTGGTCGAGCATATCGATTTCAACATGATGTATCGCTGGTTCGTGGGCCTGACGCTGGACGAGGCGGTGTGGGACCACTCAAGCTTCTCAGCTAATCGGGAGCGACTGCTCAAGGAAAGCGTGATGCGCGAGTTCTTCACGGGCGTGGTGGCGATCGGGCAGTGGGCCGAGCTGGTCTCGGACGAACATTTCAGCGTTGACGGTTCGCTGCTGCGGGCTTGGGCTTCACACAAGAGTCTGGCTGCACGCGACGGCTCGGATGAGCCGCCCGGGCCGGATCAAGGCCGTAACGCCGAGGTGGACTTCCGGGGCCAGAAGCGCTCGAACGCAACGCACGTCTCACGCACCGACCCGGAAGCCTTGCTTGCCAGCAAAGGCGGCGCAGGCGCCTATCTGAGCTTCACGACCCATGCTCTGGCGGAGAACCGGCACGGTCTGATCGTCGATGTGCATACCACGCAGGCCACCGGCACCGCCGAGCGCGAGGCCGCGCTGGTGATGGTCAAACGCACCGTCAAGCCGGCCGATGCGACGCGCCAGCCGACACTGGCGGCCGACCGGGGTTACGACACGGCTGATTTCATCGCTGCGCTCGGGCCATTGGGGTGCTGCCGCATGTGGCTGCCAAGACCAAGGGCAGTGCCGTGCCTTCGGAGATAAAGGTCACCGAAGCGTATGCAGTCAGCCTGCGTCGTCGCAAGATGATCGAAGAGGCGTTTGGCTGGGCGAAGGACATCGGTACATTGCGTCGTTTGATGGCACGCGGCCTGGAGACGATTCGCGCTCACGCCCTGCTGAATTTCGCCGCCTACAACCTGACACGGCTGGGCAATTTGCTGGCATCGTGATTGAGAGGTGCCATTGCTGCACGGGCATTGCGGAAATCGTTATTGAATAGGTGGTACTTGCTGCGACGCCCGCGCCGCTCAATTACCCTTGCACCATCGGCGGGAAACACGGTCCGAATCGTCATTGAGACGGATCTATTCGGGTTTGCTCCAGCGTAATTTTTTCCAGGCCGCTGGAAGACCGAAGGTGAGGCGGAGATTTTCAACACCCTGCTAGCAGGGTGATGCAAAACTATTTAGTGCCGTCATAAACGTTGTTTTCGGGGGGCTCGTCACCCCCACCGCCCCGAAAAAATCGCACACAGGCCGTTCTGAGAGGTCGTCATATTTTTTCGGGTCCGGATTTTTACTTTTGCATCACCCTGCTAGTCCAGGCTGAGGTTGCCCCGGAGTTGGGTCTCCGGGCCGGCTTGCTAGGGGGCCAGTTCAATGGGCTCCAGCCTGGATCGGTCGGACGTGGCGGCCAGCAGGGCGCTGATGTCGGCAGCACGGAGGGGGCGCGCGAAGAGGTAGCCTTGCATGATCGGGCAATGGCGCTGGAGCAGGAAGTCCCGTTGGGCTTCCGTTTCGACCCCCTCGGCGACGACCTCCAGACCCAGATCCCGGGCGATGGACAGGGTTGCGGTGGCGATTGCCGCATCCTCCGCATCTCCCGGCAGATCCTGCACGAAGGATCGGTCGATCTTGAGGCGCGTGAGGGGTAGGCGCTTGAGGTAGACCAGGCTGGAGTAGCCCGTGCCGAAGTCGTCCAGTGACAGCCCCAGCCCCAGGCTGCGGAGTGCTCTGAACTGCGCTTCGATGTCGGCGCTGGGCTGCATCAAGGCGCTCTCCGTCAGTTCAAGCTCGAAGCTTGCGGGTGACACCCCCGCATCCGCGAACGCCTGACGGACGCGATCGACAAAGCCGGGTCGCCGGAACTGCAGGGCCGAGATGTTGATGGCCACGGTCACGGGCGGCAGCCCGGCAGCCCGCCATGCGGCCTGCTGACGCGCGGCTTCATTCAGCACCCAGTCGCCGATGGCTTCGATGAGCCCGGTTTCCTCGGCGAGCGGGATGAACTCACCAGGGGGGATACGCCCCCTTTCCGGATGATTCCAGCGTACAAGGGCCTCCACGCCGACCAGGCGCTGACCCGGCATGGCCCACTGGGGTTGATAGTCCAGTTCCAGTTCATGGCGTTCGAGGGCACGGCGCAGGGCATTCTCAAGCGTCAGGCGGGCGCAGGCGCGGCTGTTCATGTCCTGCGTGAAGAAGCGGAAATCGTTTCGACCGGCGCTCTTGGCGTCGTACATGGCCGTATCCGCGTGCTTGAGGAGTTGATCCACGTCGTTGCCATCGCCCGGGTGGAGGGCGATGCCGATGCTTGTCGAGATGGACAGCTCCTGACCGTCAATATCAAAGGGGCGGACCAGGCTGGCGATCAGCTTGCGGGCAACCACGGCGGCATCCTCTGCGTGGTTGAGCTGGGGCAGGAGGACGACGAACTCGTCGCCCCCCAGTCGCGCCAGGATATCTTCCTCCCGCAGGCAGGTGCTCAGGCGTCGGGCTGCGGCAGACAACAGGCGGTCGCCGACCGGATGGCCCAGGGTGTCGTTGATCTTCTTGAAATTGTCCAGGTCGAGGAAGAGAACGCCCGCTTGCAGGTGGTTGCGGCGGGCGATGGCGAGCGCCTGATCCGTGCGGTTGATCCACAGACTCCGGTTGGGCAGGCCGGTAAGCACGTCATAGTGGGCGAGGTAGTGGATGTGCGCTTCAGAGGCCCGGTTGTCGGTGACGTCCTGAACCGTTCCGCGCAGGGTTCTGCCCGTGTGCGGGCCGTTGCCGGCCTCGATGGTGAAGTGCACGATACGCGGGATCTCGTCCTGGTCGCTGCTGCGCAGCCGGACATCGAAGCTGGTGCCGGCGAGGCCCTGCGCCACATCGTCGAAGGCCTGCTGGAGGCGGGGCTGGTCATCGGGGTGGAGTGCTGCAAGCAGGTTGGCGCAACTACTCTCCTGGCCGTGGGGTACCCGCAGCACCGTGAATAGTTCTGTCGACCAGTGACCCTGTCCGGTTTTCAGGTCGGCCTCCCAGCTTCCCAGTTGGGCGATCCGCTCGGCATGGGTGAGCATGGCCTGCTGGGCGCGGAGGCGCCGGCTGGCATCGGCCAGTTCGGCGGTACGCTGCCGGACCAACTCTTCGATGCGCTGGGCACGCCCGGTTGAGGTCAACAGGAAGGCACCCAGCATGCCCGTGCTGAGCAGCCCGATGGCAAGCAGGGTCCATGCTTCCCAGCCGCGGTGGTGGGATGCGTAGGAAGGCTCGGCGATGAAACGAAGCGTCCAGGTGCGGCCGCCGAAGTCGAAGTCTTCGACCCATGGGGTCAGCCCCGCGATGCGGCGGTCACCCGCGCCTGGACAATTCTCCAGACCGGCAAGGCGGCGCCCGATGCCTTCATTCGGTGCCTTTTCGGCCAGACAGTAGGCCACGCCATTGATGGGATTTCGCTGGAGGACGCTGTTGACTGCGTCCTCGATGCGCAGGGCGACGAAGACAAAGCCATCGGCACGCGCTTGGTGCTGGTCATGGGCGGGGCTCGTGCGCTGGTAGATCACCACACCGAGCTTGCTTTCCGTTTCCTGGGTGAGCTCGAAGGCCTGGGTTGCGGCCGCGCGCCCGTTCCCCCGGGTACGGGCAAGGGCTTCGGTGGAGATGGGGACGGAGAGAACATTGAGGCCGATGGCGCGACGGTTGGATGCCAGCGGGGAAATGAAGCGGATCGGGTAGTACTCGGCGGATGGCGGGGAGGCATGGAGTGCCCGGTTTGCATCACGGTCACGGATGGCGAAATCGGGTGTGCCAGGGGAGCGGCGTGCGGATGCCTCGAAGCGGCCGCGCTTGTCGCGGGATACACGGGGGATCCAGCCGATAGCCTGGATCCCCTCGAAGCGTGACAGCCACGGCATCGCAAACTGATGAAAGCCGTCTTCGTCCAGATGCGGGGCGGCCACCATGACCCTTTCCGTCGCCTGCAGTACGTCGGTGTAGTTGGCGAAGCGCTTGAGCAGCAGGCTGCCCTGATAGTGGGCATCCCTTTCGAAGCGGCTCTGCAGGCGCTCTTGCTCCCACTGGGCGAGCTGGGTCTGGAGCCCGGCGAGCAGTACCAGGGCGACCGTCATGGGCAAGGCCAGGGTGAGCCGTCGGGGTGCCCATTGGTGGCGTGGTTGGCCGAGGAAGACGAAGGTCAGTGGGGTGGCGATGAGGATGCCGATGGCGTCACCTGCCCACCAGTTCCACCAGGTATACGGCCCCTCGACAAGGGGAATGGCACCCGACAGAAGCAGGGATGCGGTGCCGAAGCTGGCGCCGATCAGGCAGCTCGCGGGCCCGGCCAGGAACAGGAATCGCAATGTGGTTGAGGCGCTGTCGAGCCCTTCCGGAAAGCGTCCCCAGCGTCTTGCCAGCGCACGACCGGCGAAGGCCTGAAGAACGGATCCGACGGCGACCATCAGCGGCGTGAGCCAGGCCCAGCCTTCAAGTCCGGACCGCGTCACGGCTTCGATGTTGGTCAGGAGGGCGCCGATGAAGATGGCCGGCCAGATGCGTTGCCCGAAGATCAGGACGGCGGCAAGGGCAATGCCGGCCGGTGGATAGAGTGGCGAGACGTAGCCGGGGGGAATGGCCATGTGCAGGGCCAGCAGTCCGGATACTGCATAGGCGCTGCAGATGATGGCGAGTTGTTTCAGGTAGGGCGTTTGGCGCATGCGGCGTTGAGATCCAGGCTTTGGGAATGGCTGCTTGTCACGCCGGCCTCCGGGCGGGTTTCACCCCATAGGGGGTCGAGAGGGAGGTGTTCCATTCGCCAGTTGCCCACGATTAACGGCCCCCGCGTGCGGGGCTTCAGCCCTGGCTGGCGATTTGTTGGTGTCCCCTGGGCGTCGCCGCGAAGGCCGTCATGCCTCCCGTCCGCGGAGTTGAGCCTCGGCGTATCAGGTGACGCACTCACCGCCGGCTTTACGCGTCTTCTTTTGCTGCGATGCGGTAGTATCTCGGTCCCGCATGGCACCAGCCGTCTGAATGGCCGGATGTTGCGCTGCGGAATCCGAAATCGCGGTTCCGGGTGAGGTGTTTGTTTCAAATCGGCGTGTGCCAGGAGGGTGGAATGTCAGCAGTGCTTGCCGAAGGTCAGGACAAGCGATCCACGGCCGAGGTGCTTCCGGTGGCGCTAGCCGCCATGGGAGTGGTCTTCGGCGATATCGGTACGAGTCCCCTGTATACGATGAAGGAGGTCTTCAACGTGCATCATGGGCTCGCAGTGACCCCGGCCAATGTGCTTGGAGTGCTGTCCTTGGTGTTCTGGGCGTTGACCATCGTGGTATCCCTGAAGTACGTGGTTTACATCACCCGGGCCGACAACCGGGGAGAGGGAGGGATCATGGCGCTGACCTCCCTGGCCCTGCGAACCACCCGTTCGCCCCGCCTCGCCAGCTTGATGTCGGCAGTGGGCCTGTTCGGCGCCGCCCTGTTTTACGGTGATGGCGTGATCACCCCGGCCATTTCGGTGCTTTCCGCTGTGGAGGGGCTGGAAGTGGCGACGCCGGCCTTCCGTCCCTTCGTGCTACCGATTTCCCTGGTGGTGCTGACGGGGCTGTTCGTGATCCAGAGCAAGGGGACCGCGCGGGTGGGGGCGGTGTTCGGTCCGGTGATGTTGTTCTGGTTTGCGACCCTCGGGGTGCTCGGGGCCATGAATGTGGTCCGTCACCCGGATGTGCTGCAGGCTTTCAATCCGCTGCATGCGGTGCACTTCTTTGCGGCCAACAAGGGCATCGGTTTTCTGGCTCTGGGTGCGATCGTGCTGGCGATCACCGGAGGGGAGGCCCTGTATGCCGACATGGGGCATTTTGGTCGCCGTCCGATCAAGCTCGCCTGGTTCGGCTTTGTCTTTCCTGCGCTATACCTGAACTACCTGGGGCAGGGCGCCTTGATACTCGACGACCCTTCTGCGGTGAAGAACCCCTTCTACCTCCTGGTTCCGGACCCTTTGCTTTATCCCATGGTCGGCCTGTCGACGCTGGCCACCATCATTGCCTCCCAGGCGGTCATATCGGGTGCCTTTTCCCTCACCAAACAGGCAGTACAGCTGGGCTATTCGCCCCGGGTGCATGTCATTCACACCTCTGAAAAGGAGGTCGGTCAGATTTATGTTCCGAATGTGAACTGGATGCTGTTGGGCGCGGTGATTGCCCTTGTCCTGGGGTTCCGGTCGTCCAGCGCCCTGGCCTCGGCCTACGGCATCGCGGTCACGCTGACGATGATGATCGACACCGTGTTGGCGTTTGTTGTCGTCCGGGCTCTGTGGAAGTGGGGGTGGGGTTCCGCCCTGGCCTTTGTCGCCGTGTTCCTTACCGTGGATTTCGCCTTCTTTGCCGCGAATACGGTCAAAATCTTTGATGGGGGCTGGTTTCCGCTGGTCCTGGGTCTGTTCATCCACGCCCTGTTGATGATCTGGAAGAGGGGGAGGGCGGCCCTGACGGAGAGGATGCAGGTGGATACCATGCCCCTCGATCTGTTCATCCAGTCCATGTTCCACGATCCGCCGATACGTGTGCCCGGGACGGGGGTGTTCATGACGACCGCGCCGGACGGTGTGCCGCGTGCCTTGCTGCATAACCTGCTGCACAACAAGGTTCTGCATGCCCGCGTAGTGCTCGTAACAATGATCACCGATGATGTTCCCTACGTGCCGGCGAGCGAGCGGGTGCAGGTCGAGGAACTGGATTTCGGTTTCTACCGCGTGTTCGTACGCTACGGGTTCAAGGACGATCCGGACATCCCTGCCGCGCTGGCGCTTGCCGAGGGACAGGGGCTGCCTTTCGTCCTGATGGAATCGTCTTTCTTCCTGGGGCGGGAGACGCTCATTCCACGGGCAGGTTCGCTCCTCGGGCGCTGGCGTGAACAGATCTTCATCCTGATGTTCAGGAACGCCCACAGTGCGGCTGACTTCTTCTGTATCCCGGCCAATCGGGTCGTTGAGTTCGGCACCCAGATCGAGTTGTAGGGCGACCGCAGGGGCGATTGGTGTCCATCCGGGGAATTTATGTGAAATGTAATTATCGCGTGACGGGGATCACGGGGGATGAGGTGGCTTCGCGCTATTGTTCGAACATACATTTTTTCACGCATTTTGCAATTTTGATGGGCGCTGAAGGGACGGTCCAACCCGTTCTTCATACATAATGCGCCGCAACATACCGGGTGCGCGCGTGCCAGCCCAACCTTAGAACATCCAACTGCATGGGCGGCAGCCTTCAAAGGGTTGCCGAAGCTTGAGATGCTGAAACTTTTCAATCATTACGTTCCGTCCAGTACCGTCCTGCAGGTGCTCTTCGATGCAATGCTCCTGTTCTTCGCGGTGATCGCCGTGTTCGTGCTGCAGAGCAAGGTGGATGGCGCAGTTCTGGCAACGGTGGTGCCTTCGGCTTTTGCTTTTGCCGGTACGATGATGATCCTCAACGGTGCCCTCGGGCTTTACCGGGTGAGTTTCGGCGGGGGGGTCCGCGAGACGCTGATGCGTGTCGCGATGTCAATTGCTCTCAGTATTCCCGTGGCCTACGGTATCTTTCAGGTCTTGCCGTGGGGTGAGTTTGCCCACGAGGCGATGGAACTCAATGTGGTGGCGCTGCTCGGGTTTGTCGTGGTGGCGCGCGGTTTCGCTGTTCGGCGTGTGGGAGCGGGTGTGCTGGTTAAACGGATCATGGTGATCGGGACGGGAGCCGATGCGGTGGCGGTGGAGCATGCGCTTACGCACTCTCCCAGCAGGGGGTTGCAGGTCGTGGGTTTCTTTCCGTCCGGTCCCGGCGAAGAAGTGCGTGTTGACCCCAAGCGGATCATCCATGTCGAAGGGAGTCTGCTGGCAACGGCGAATCATCTCCGCGTCAATGAGATCATTGTTGCGCTCAAGGAGCGGCGCGGCGGGGTGATCCCCCTGCGGGAGCTGCTTGATTGCAAGATGGCGGGTATCAAGGTACTCGACCTTTCCAGTTTCTTCGAACGTGTCCGCGGTCAGGTTCGCATCGACTCCCTGCGTGCCAGCTGGCTCATCTATGGCGAGGGCTTCCGTCAGGGCTGGAGCCGTACGCTGGTCAAGCGCATCTTCGATATCGTTGCTTCCCTGATCCTGCTGATCCTGGCTGCGCCGGTGATGGTGCTGGCAGCGTTGCTGATCGTTATCGAGGACGGCGCGCCGGTGTTTTACCGCCAGGAGCGGGTTGGTCTGGGTGGGCGTCTCTTCAAGGTGACCAAGTTCCGCAGCATGCGTCGGGACGCGGAGCGTGATGGCAAGCCCCGTTGGGCCAGCGCCAACGATGATCGTGTGACCCGCATCGGGCGTTTCATCCGCAAGGTGCGTATCGATGAGCTGCCCCAGCTATTCAATGTCCTGAAGGGGGATATGAGTCTGGTTGGCCCGCGGCCGGAGCGCCCCTTCTTCGTCGATCAGCTTACTCGCGACATCCCTTTCTACGCCGTGCGGCACTGCGTGAAGCCGGGGGTTACGGGTTGGGCCCAGGTTCGCTACCAGTATGGTTCTTCGGTGGATGATGCTATCAACAAACTGCAGTACGATCTCTACTACGTGAAAAACCACACCCTGTTCCTTGATACGGTGGTTCTTTTCGAGACGGTTCGGGTGGTGCTGACGGGTGACGGTGCCCACTGATTTCGCCCCTTCCCTGTAAGGGGAGGTCAGACGCTCCCGCTGTTCGGGAGCGTTTGTTTTTCTGCTGAGGCCCGATGGAACCCACGTTTTCCCAGGTTGCTGCGTGGAGTCACGCGATTGCAGCGGTCATCCATGCGCTGTTTGCGGTCTATCTTGGCTTGGCGTGGCGCAATGGTTCGCGTGGGTCATTTCTCATTGCTGCCATGGGCCTCAGTGCCCTCTGGGCATCTGCCAACTGGGCTTTTGTCCTGACCGGGTGGAATTGGCTTTTCCTGCTGGGCAACCTGCTTGACGTGCTGCGCATGGGCGCCTGGTTCGGGTTCCTGGTGGCGCTGGTATTTCAACCCACCGCCGAGTACGAGGGGGAAGTTCCACCCCGTTGGCCGAAGCCCATGACGCTTGCGGTCGTCTCTCTGGGTGCTGCAGGAGTGCTGTGTTTCAGCATGGGGCTGCCTGTTTACGGCACGCCGCTAAGAACCTGGGCGACCACCTCGTTGATGACCTCGGTCTTCGGGCTCGTGCTGCTTGAGCTGTTCTATCGTTCGGTTCCCGAACGTTCGCGTTGGGGCATCAAGCCCATGGTGCTGGCACTCGGTGGGTTGTTCGCCTTCGACGTCTATCTTTTTGCCGACGCTCTCCTGTTCAGTCGGATTCACCCCGTCATCTGGAGTGCGCGGGCGTTCGCCCATACCTTGACCATTCCTCTGGTCGCGCTTTCCGCCTCACGAAATCCCGAATGGACCTTCCGGATTTCGATCTCCCGGCACGTGGTTTTCCACTCCACCGCCTTGGCGGTTTCGGGTGTCTACCTGCTGCTGATCGCCGGGGCGGGATACTACATGCGCTATTTCGGTGGCGAGTGGGGCGAGGCGCTGCAGCTGGTGCTGCTGTTTGGTGGCGTGCTGTTCCTTGGGGTGCTGATTTTCTCGGGCGCGTTTCGGGCACGTCTGCGGGTCTTGCTCGCCAAGCATTTTTTCGCGTATCGCTACGACTACCGCACCGAGTGGCTGGGGGTGACGCAGGCCCTGTCCGTCGCCGGGGATGGGCTCAGTCTCGGGGAGTCCGTGGTCAAGGCCCTGGCGGATCTGGTGGAGAGTCCCGGTGGGGGCGTGTGGCTTCGGGATGCAAGCGGCTGCTTCAGCCAGCAGGCACGTCTGAACATGCCCCATTACGGGGTTGTCGAGAAAGAAGGGTCGGCCTTCACGGGCTTTCTGCTTGAGCGGGAGTGGGTGGTCAACCTGGCGGAGCTGCGAAGTGGCTTCTCGGTAGGCGGCAGTGAGGTGTCATTGCCAGAGTGGGCGTCCGAAATCAGCGACATGTGGTTGATCGTTCCCCTTATTTCCTCCGGGGTGCTGGTGGGGTTCGTCATCCTGCTGACGCCGCGTACCCCCATTGACGTAAACTGGGAAGTGCTCGATCTGTTGAAAATGGCGGGTCGGCAGGCGGCCAGCTACTTTGCCCGAATGCAGGCCACTGAAGCACTCATCGAGGCCCGCAAGTTCGATGCCTTCAATCGGATGTCGGCTTTTGTGGTGCATGATCTAAAGAATCTGGTGGCCCAGATGTCCCTGATGTTGCGCAATGCCGAGCGGCACAAGGACAATCCGGAGTTCCAGGCCGACATGCTGGATACCGTCCGTCACGTGGAGGAGCGGATGCGCGGCCTGATGACCCAATTGATGGAGAAGACGCCGATCAACCAGCCCAAGCCCGTGTCACTCAAAGGGTTGGTCAAGCACGTGGTGCAGTCGAAGCGAATGTTCATCCCCTGTCCGGTTCTGGCCGAAGGTGCGCCCGAAATCTCCGTCCTGGCCCATGCGGAGCGGCTTGAGCGCATCCTCGGGCATATCGTGCAAAATGCCCTCGACGCAACTCCCGAGCATGGTAGTGTGTCAGTGGAGCTATCCCAGGAGCGTAATCAGGCATGCATCACGGTTCGGGATACTGGGTCGGGGATGTCGGCTGCCTTTATCCGGGAGCAACTTTTCAAGCCTTTCCAGACGACTAAGGCGAGCGGAATGGGCATCGGTGCCTACGAGGCACAGCAATATGTGCAGGAACTGGGGGGGAGTTTGACCGTTGTCAGTGATGTTGGCGCGGGAACCCGGTTCGATGTCCGATTGCCCATTGCAGCGTCCGTCCGGAATGACGGTAACGAAGCGATGGCAAACTAGGAATATGAGTGAGAAACGCAGGACATTGCTGATCGTTGAGGACGATCCCGCGCTGCAGAAGCAGATGCGCTGGGCCTTCGACCAGTATGAAACAGTGGTTGCGAACAATCGGGAAGAGGCCATCGCCCAATTGCGAAGGCACGAGCCTGCCGTGGTCACGATGGATCTCGGACTTCCGCCGTTTCCCGATGATGTGACCGAGGGCTTCCGCCTTCTCGGCGAGATCCTGGCATTGGCGCCAGACACCAAGGTCGTCGTCCTGACCGGGCAGCACGATAGGGAAAACGCCGTTCGCGCAGTGGGGATGGGGGCATACGATTTCTTTGCCAAGCCCTTCGAGCCTGAGCTGCTGTCCTTGACCCTCGACCGTGCGCTGCGTCTCTACGATCTGCAACAAGACAACCGCCGCCTGAAGGTCCAGCAGGGCAGTGCCCTGTCTGGCGTGATCACGCGGGATAGCGGGATGCTCAAGTTGTGTCGGCTGATCGAGCGTGTGGCTTCTGCAAACGTGACGGTGATGCTTCTCGGAGAGAGCGGGACCGGGAAAGAGGTGCTGGCGCGGGGGCTGCACGAACTGTCGCCTCGCCGTAACGAGCGCTTTGTGGCGATCAACTGTGCGGCCATTCCCGAGAATCTTCTTGAGAGCGAGTTGTTCGGCTATGAGAAGGGGGCCTTCACGGGGGCCGTCAAGCAAACGCTGGGCAAGATCGAGGTAGCGAACAAGGGCACGCTGTTTCTTGATGAAATCGGTGATCTGCCGATGCCCCTGCAGGCAAAACTGCTGCGCTTCCTTCAGGAGCGGGTGATCGAACGTATCGGCGGGCGGAAGAAATTCCCGTCGATGTCCGCATCGTCTGTGCCACTCACCAGGATGTGAAGGGGCTTATCCAGGCCGGGCGATTCCGCGAGGATCTCTACTATCGGCTAGCCGAGATCGTGGTGGATATTCCTGCATTGCGTGATCGCGACGGCGATGCCGTGCTGCTCGCCCATGCCTTCGTGCAGCGCTTTGCCAATGACCACGGGCGTGGCTCCATGTCGCTCACCGATGATGCGGTGCAGAGTATCGAGATGCATCGCTGGCCCGGTAACATCCGGGAGTTGGAGAACGCCATCAAACGTGCAGTGATCATGGCCGATGGGAACTGCATCACCGCCAATGACATCGGCCTGAATCAGGATGACAGCGATGAGGGATTGCAGGCCCTCAATCTCCGTGAGGTGCGCGAGGAGGCTGAGCGGCGTGCCGTCGTCCGCGTCATGGCCCGCGTGAATGGCAATGTGGCGCGTGCAGCCGAGGTGCTCGGTATCAGCCGTCCCACTCTCTATGATTTGATGAACCGTTTCGGACTCAAGAAAGAAATCTCAACGTGATTCAAGGATCCATGCCGATGCGTTCCCAGACCAAACAAAACCGGGTGCGGAACACCGCCGTCAGCGCCCTCTGTGCACTTCTGCTCGCGGCCTGCGGAGACAGTCCGGAGTCCATGCTTGCATCGGCCAAGGAGTACATGGCCAAGAATGATCGCAACGCGGCTTCGATCCAGTTGAAGAATGCGCTTCAGAAGAATCCGACTTTTGCCGAGGCGCGTTTCCTGCTGGGCAAGGTGAATTTCGATCAGGGCGACTATGCCGGCGCCGAGAAGGAGCTTTCCCGCGCCCTTGACATGGGCTTTTCACCGGATCAGGTTGTTCCGCTGCTTGCCCAGGCCATGCTTGCCAGTGGTCAGGGGCAGCGCATCATTACCGAATTGGGCAGCAAGGAGCTGAGCCAGCCTGACGCAAAGGCTTCGCTGATGACATCCAAGGGTTTTGCCTTGCTTCAGCAGGGCAAGCGCATTCCCGCCCAGGAGGAATTCACTGCGGCGATCAAGGCTTCGCCCGGCTTTCCGCTGGCACGAGTCGGGCTTGCCCGCATGCGTGCCCTTGAGCGGGATCTTGATGGTGCGATGGTAGATGTGGATGCGGTGTTGAAGGACTCGCCGAAGTTGGCTGAGGCCCATAGCCTGCGCGGAGATCTGCTGCTGGCCAAGAACAGGACCGATGAAGCCATTGCAGCCTATGAGGCGGTGATTGAGGCGAAACCCACCGAGATTTCCGCCCACCAGAGCGTGATCTCGCTACTGATCCGTGCCAACAAGCTTGAGGCTGCCCAGGCCAAGGTTGGCGCCTTGCGGAAGGCTGTGGGAAATCACCCGCTGGCGATCTACATCCAGGCATTTCTTGACGTGAAGAACGGCAAGAACAAGGAGGCCTATGAGGGTATCCAGCAGGTGCTGCGTGCTGCCCCCGAGTATGTTCCCGCGCTGCTTCTGGCCGCGACGCTGCAATTGCAGCGAAATGATTATTCCCAGGCACAGGAAAACCTGACCAAGGTGCTCGACAAGATGCCGGGCCATCTGTATGCGCGGCGTCTGCTGGTTTCCGCTTACCTGGGGATGCGTGAGCCGGGCAAGGCCCTTGAGTTGCTCCAGCCGCTGACCAAGGACCATGCCGAAGACGTCGCGGTGCTCAATCTTGCCGGGCAGGTGTACGCCATGAATGGTGACTTCACCCGCTCCGAAGAATACTTTGCGCGCGCGGCCAAGGCCGATCCCAATAACGCCCAGTACCGGACTCGCCTCGGTGTGTCGCGACTCGCCGGCGGCGAAACGGAGCGCGCCTTCCAGGATCTTGAGGCGGCCTCCGCACTGGATTCCGAGAACATCCAGGCCGACGTGACCCTGATCATGGCGCACCTGCGGCGCAATGAGACCGCCAAGGCCATGGCTGCGGTTCAGACCCTCGAAAAGAAGAAGCCCAACGACCCCGTCACCCACAACATGAAGGGTGGGGTGCTGCTTGTACTCAAGGACAACGCCGGTGCGCGCAAGGCCTTTGAGAGGGCGCTGGAGCTGAAACCGGACTTCCTGCCGGCGCTGAGCAATCTGGCCCGTCTTGATATCCAGGACAAGCAACTCGATGTGGCCCGCAAACGCTACGAAGGCTTCCTGTCCAAGAATCCAAGCCATGCCCAAGCCTATCTGCAGTATGCCGAGTTCATGGCGATGACGGGAGCTCAGGCCAAGGATGTGCAGACGGTGCTCGAGAAGGGCTTGGCGGCCAGTCCCACTTCGCTGCCGGTACGTCTGGCCCTGGTGCGCTTGCTTGTCCAGTCCGGTGATGCGAAGCGTGCCCTGAGTCTTTCCCAGGAGGCTGCCGCGACGGCTCCGGATGAACCTGCGGTGCTTGATCTTCTCGGTCGCTCCCAGGTGGCTGCGGGTGAAATGCAGCAGGCTCTTGCGACCTACGGCAAGCTTGCCGCCCGTGTTCCTTCGTCGCCCGTTCCGCTCGTCGCCATGGCTGATCTGATGATGAGCTCGAAGGACACCGCCGGGGCGGAGCAGAACCTGCGCAAGGCGCTGGCGATCAAGCCGGACTCGCTGGAGGCCCAGCAGCGTCTGGTCGCCGTTCTTCTGAACGACAAGCGGGGTGATGCCGCAATTGCGATTTCGAAGGACGTCCAACGCCAGCGCAAGGACTTGGCCATTGGTTACGTTCTCGAAGCAGAGAGCCTGCTCGCGATCGGCAAACGCGTAGAGGCGGTCAAGCTTTATGAGGAAGCCTACAAGCGTGAGAAGAGCCCTGCTTCGATCATTCGCCTGCACAACGCCCATCTCGTGGCCAGCCAGTCTTCGGAAGCCGCGAAGCTGGCGGCTGACTGGATCAAGGCGAATCCCAAGGATCTCACGGTCCGGACCTATCTTGCAGAGCGTAGTCTTGCTGAACAGAAGTACGATCAGGCCGTTAATCAATACCGTCAGATGCAGGAGATCGCGCCGAAGAATCCGATGGTGTTGAACAACCTCGCATGGGCGCTGGGCAAGCTCAATGACAAGAGCGCTGTGCAGATTGCCCAGGAGGCGGTGGCTTTGGCGCCAAACAGCCCCGTGGTACTCGATACCCTCGGCATGCTGCAGTTTGAAAACGGCGAGAAGGCCAAGGGCCTCGAGAATCTTCGCAAGGCGGTTAGCCTGGGTCCCAAGTTGCCCCAACTCCGTCTGAGCTTGGCCAAGGCGCTCGCGGCGAATGGCGACAAGGATGGAGCACGCAAGGAACTGGAGGAGGCTCTGAAAAATGCTCCGGAGAAAGCGCCGATCCGCAACGAAATCGACAAGCTCCGCGCCACACTTTGACTTTACGCATTTCCAACTTGGACTCTTTTCAGGATTGATCCCATGAGTACCATTGCAGTTATCGGCCTTGGCTACGTTGGCCTGCCCCTCGCTGTCGAATTCGGCAAGAAGATGAAGACCGTCGGTTTCGACCTGTCGGCCGAAAAGGTTGCTGCTTACGGCCGTTTCGTCGACCCGACCGGCGAAGTGAGCACCGAAGACCTGAAGGCTGCAACGCAGCTAACCTGCAGCACTGATCCGACGATCATCGGCGAAGCCGATTTCATCATCGTCGCAGTGCCGACCCCGGTGGATGACGCCCACCAGCCGGATTTCACCCCCCTGGTGAAGTCCTCTGAAAGCGTCGGCAAGCACATGAAGCGCGGCGCCATCGTGGTGTACGAATCCACCGTGTATCCCGGTGCAACCGAAGAGGTGTGCATCCCGATCCTCGAGAAGTTCTCCGGCATGAAGTGGAAGCAGGACTTCAACGTGGGCTACTCCCCCGAGCGGATCAACCCGGGCGACAAGGAGCGCACCGTCACCAAGATCATGAAGGTGGTCTCCGGCGACACCCCCGAGACCCTCAAGACGGTCGAAGAGGTGTACGGTGCGGTGATCACCGCAGGGGTATATCCGGCCAGCTCCATCAAGGTGGCCGAGGCTGCCAAGGTGATCGAGAACACCCAGCGCGATCTCAACATCGCCCTGATGAACGAACTGTCGGTGATCTTCCACAAGATCGGTATCGACACCCTGGAAGTGCTCAAGGCGGCCGGCACCAAGTGGAACTTCCTGCCCTTCCGTCCGGGTCTGGTCGGCGGTCACTGTATCGGCGTCGACCCCTACTACCTGACCCACAAGGCCGACATGTTGGGCTACCACCCACAGGTCATCCTGGCTGGCCGCCGCATCAACGACAGCATGGGCAAGTATGTGGCCGAGCAGACCGTCAAGGAGATGATCAGCGCCGGTCACAATATCAAGGGCGCGGACGTGATCGTCCTCGGTCTCACCTTCAAGGAGAACTGCCCTGACCTGCGTAACAGCAAGGTCATCGACGTGATCCGCGAACTGCAGAGTTTCGGTTGCAACGTGTTGGTGCATGACCCGGTCGCCGAGTCTGCCGAAGCCGAGCACGAGTACGGCGTGAGCCTGACGGCCTGGAACGATCTGCCCCGTGCCTCCGCCATTGTGGCTGCGGTGGCTCACCACGAATATGCCGAGCTGGGCGTGGCGCAGTTGTGCGAGAAGCTGGTGCCCGATGGCGTGTTCACCGATGTGAAGAGCTTCTATGACCCGGCTGCACTCGAAGCCGCCGGTGCAAAGGTGTGGCGACTTTGATTTCCGGGCTCCGGGCTCTCGTGTTCCTGCCTGCCCGGAGAGTCGGGCCGGTTCTTCTGGCAGGGTTTGCCCTGGCAGCGGGATCGGCCGGCGCCGTCGCACCAAATACCCTACCGGGCGACCTCCAAGGGCTCGTCGAGCAGGCCGTCGCCTTCGAGCACGGCGAGGGGGTTCCCCGCGATCCTTCCCGGGCTGCTGACCTCTATTGTGAGGCGGCGCGCGCAGGCAGTGCGGAGGCGATGTACAGCCTTGGGTGGATGTATGCCAACGGCCGCGGTGTCGCGCGCGACGATGCTTACGCAGCGACGCTTTTCGAGATGGCCCTGGCCAAGGGGCATGTCGGCGCAGAGAAGGCGCGCAGTGCGGTGGGCGAGTACTCCGGAGTGGTGCCGGACTGCCTGCTACCCCGTGCGGCAGACCGTGGTTTTGCGGCAAGGGATAGCTGGGACACGCGGAAGGACCTTGCCTCTCTTGCGGGGCATGAGAAGAAGGTCGTGGAGATGATCACGACCCTGGCGCCCCGATTTTCGATTGAGCCCAGGTTGGCACTCGCGATTGCAACCACTGAGTCCAACTTTGATCCCGGCGCCACCTCGCCCAAGAATGCCATGGGTGTCATGCAGCTGATTCCCGAGACGGCCAGTCGGTTCAACGTCAAGGATAGCTACGATCCGGTCCAGAACATCAAGGGTGGTCTGGCCTACCTGCGCTGGCTGCTTGCCTATTATCAGGGCAACGTTGCGCTGGCGGTCGCGGGTTACAACGCAGGTGAAGGCGCTGTGGATCGCTATCGCGGGGTTCCCCCCTACAAGGAAACGCAGAACTACGTGCGGCGGATCCTTGCTTTCTTCCAGCGCCACGATCACCCCTTCGATGCCCGCGTGGTGGCGGCCTCACCCGCCCTGCAGGCGCTCAAGGCAGCGGGGCAGTGACCGCCGCGGTTGGGGCGAAAGGTGTTGGTTTTCGGGTTCTTGGGGTCTGTCTTGCATGGTTTCTTCCGGTATCGGCAATGGCCGACTTCCCGGACACGGTCGCGCAGGTCAAGCGGTCCGTCGTTGCCGTGGGCACCTTCATGCCTTCCCGAAACCCCCAGTTCCGCTTTCTGGGCACCGGATTTGTCGTGGGCGACGGCAAGCAGGTGGCGACCAACGCCCATGTGATCGCGGCTGCGCCGGACAGCCGCAGTTCGGACGAGCGTCTAGTCGTTGCCCAGCAGTCAAGTTCGGGCAGGGCGAGCGTGCGTCCGGTGGAACGCGATGAGCGTGACCCGGATCATGATCTGGCCGTGCTGTGGATTGGTGGCGCGCCGATGACACCCTTGCGGCTGGGGGATTCCGAAACGGCACGTGACGGACAGGATGTGGCCCTGACGGGCTTTCCGCTGGGCGCGAGCATGGGCATCGTGCCGGTGACTCATCGGGGCATCATTGCCGCCATCACGCCGGTGGGGCAACCCCTGCCGTCGGCCAGCCAGCTTGATTCCAGCGTGGTGCGGCGCCTGTCGGTGGGGCGCTACCCGGTGTTCCAGCTAGACATCGTGTCCTATCCGGGCAACAGCGGCAGTCCACTGTATGACGTGAACAGCGGCGAGGTGCTCGGCGTCCTCAACATGGTCTTCATCAAGGGGATGAAGGAGAACGCCATCTCCAGCCCCTCCGGCATTTCCTACGCCATTCCCGTTTCCCACCTGAAAGCACTGCTGGCCCGTTGAGGTGCCGATGCGGGCCTTCCCCAAGGGGAGAGGCCCGCCTGGCAGTGTCGGCGTCAGCCCAGTTCGTCCATCGGCACGCAGGAGCAGAACAGGTTGCGGTCGCCGTAGACGTCGTCGATACGGTTTACGCTCGGCCAGAACTTGTTGTCGCCTACCCATGCCAGGGGGAAGGCGGCTTCCTGACGGGAGTAGGGGCGGTCCCAGTCACCCAGGAAGTCGGCCTGGGTGTGGGGCGCGTTCTTCAGCGGGTTGTTGTCGCCGGGAATGCGGCCTTCTTCGATGGCGCGGATTTCGTTGCGGATGCTCACCATGGCGGCGATGAAGCGATCCAGCTCGCCCTTGTCTTCCGATTCGGTCGGTTCAACCATGATGGTCCCCGCCACCGGGAAGGACATGGTGGGGGCATGGAAGCCGTAATCCATCAGGCGCTTGGCGATGTCCACCTCGGAGATGCCGGTGGCCGCCTTGATGGGGCGGATGTCGAGGATACACTCGTGTGCGACGCGGCCCTGGCTGCCGGTGTAGAGCACCGGATAGTGTGCCTTGAGCAGGCTGGCCACGTAGTTGGCATTGAGGATGGCGACTTCGGTGGCACGCCGGAGGCCGCGGCCGCCCATCATGGTGATGTACATCCAGGAGATCGGCAGGATGCTGGCGGAGCCGAACTGCGCTGCAGAGACGGCACCCTGGCCGGCATGGGCGCGATCCTCGCGACCGGTCGCAGCGACCGCGTGATCGGCCATGAAGGGTGCCAGATGGGCCCTCAGACCGATGGGGCCCATACCCGGGCCACCGCCGCCGTGGGGAATGCAGAAAGTCTTGTGCAGGTTCATGTGGCTCACGTCGGCGCCGATGGTGGCGGGGGAGGTGAGACCGACCTGGGCGTTCATGTTGGCCCCGTCCATGTACACCTGGCCGCCATACTGATGCACCGTGGCGCAGATCTCGCGGATGGCTTCCTCGAACACGCCGTGGGTGGACGGGTAGGTGATCATCAGCGCAGCCAGCCTGTCGGCGTGCTGTTCGGCCTTGGCCTTGAGGTCAGTCAGATCCACGTTGCCGTTGTCGTCGCAATTGACCACCACCACCTCCATGCCGCACATCTGGGCGGTGGCCGGGTTGGTGCCGTGGGCGGACCTGGGAATCAGGCAGACCTGGCGGTGATGGTCGCCGCGGGCGGCGTGGTAGCGCAAGATCGCCACCAGGCCGGCGTACTCGCCCTGGGCACCCGAGTTGGGTTGCATGCAGATGGCGTCAAAACCGGTGATCTCGCGGAGCTGGGCGGCGAGGCCTTCGATCATCTCCAGGTAGCCGGTGGTCTGGTCGGCCGGCGCGAAGGGGTGGATGTCGGAAAACTCGGGCCAGGTGACGGGAATCATCTCGCTGGTGGCGTTGAGCTTCATGGTGCACGAGCCCAGGGAGATCATCGAGTGATCCAGCGCCAGATCGCGGTTCTGCAGGCGCTTGAGGTAGCGCAGCATCTCGTGTTCGGTGTGGTGGGTGTTGAACACCGGGTGCGACAGGATCGCGTCGTCACGCAGCAGGGCTTCCGGCAGGTTGCCGCCGCGGGCAGCAACGCTGGCGTCCAGTGCTGCGACATCCGCTTTGGCCCCGAAAACAGACAGCAGGGCGGCGATGTCGGTGGAGGTGGTCTTCTCGTCGACGGAGATGCCGAGGCCCTTGCCATCCACGTGGCGCAGGTTGTAGCCGGCGGCCTGGGCGGCGGCGTAGATGTCAGCCGTGCGCGCGCCGGTGCTGACCTGCAGGGTGTCGAAGAACACCTCGGACGCCATCTCGAAGCCGGCCTGCTTGAGCCCTTCGGCCAGGGTGGCGGCCAGACGGTGGATGCGCGCGGCGATGGTGCGCAGGCCTTCCGGGCCGTGATACACGGCGTACATGCCAGCCATGTTGGCCAGCAGCACCTGGGAGGTGCAGATGTTGGAGTTAGCCTTTTCGCGGCGGATGTGCTGCTCGCGGGTCTGCAGGCTCATGCGCAGGGCGGCCTTGCCTCGGGCATCCTTCGACACGCCGATGATGCGGCCCGGCATGGAGCGCACGTGGGCCTCGCGGGTGGCGAAGAAGGCGGCGTGGGGGCCGCCGAAGCCCAGCGGCACGCCAAAGCGCTGGGCCGAGCCCAGGGCGATGTCGGCACCCAGGGCGCCCGGAGACTTGAGCAGGACCAGCGCCAGCAGGTCGGAAGCGACGGCCACCACTGCGCCCTTGGCCTTGAGGCCGCTGATGGCGTCGGAAATGTCGGCCACTTCGCCGCGCTCGTTGGGGTACTGGAGCAGGGCGCCGAAAACGTCATGATGGGCCGCTTCGGCGGCCGGGCCGACGATCAGCTCGAAGCCGAAGTAGCCGGCGCGGGTGCGTACCACGTCGAGGGTCTGGGGGAAGACGCCTTCGTCCACGAAGAAGCCCTGGCCCTTGACCTTGGAGATGCGCCTGGCCATGGCCATGGCTTCGGCCGCCGCGGTGGCTTCGTCGAGCAGGGAGGCATTGGCCAGTTCCAGCCCGGTCAGATCGATAACCATCTGCTGGAAGTTGAGTAGAGCCTCCAGGCGGCCCTGGGCGATCTCGGCCTGGTAGGGCGTGTAGGCGGTGTACCAGCCGGGATTCTCCATCACGTTGCGCAGGATGACCTTGGGCGTGATGGTGTCGTAGTAGCCCATGCCGATGAGAGACTTCTTGAGCACGTTCTTGCCGGCGATGGCCTTGAGTCGGGCCAGGGCCACGTGCTCGGCTGTCGGCTCGCCCAGGGCCAGCGCGGTGGGCAGACGGATGCCGGCCGGCACCGTCTGCTGGATCAGCGTGTCCAGGGCGTCGACGCCAACGGCGGCGAGCATGCCGGGCAGCTCGCTGGAACAGGGGCCGATGTGACGGCGGATGAAGTCATCGCCCTGTTCTAGCGTGGCGAGCGGGGCGGAGAGAAGGGTCTTCGACATGGGAGAACTCGGTTGGGTGACAGTGACGGCAGGGTGGGGCGCGCCGGCCTGGCACGCCCGCGGTCAGGCAATCGGGGTTCAGCCGATGGTGGCTTCGTAGCCGGCCGCATCCAGCAGGCCTTCCACGTCGGCGGGGTTGGCCGGTTTGATCTTGAACAGCCAGGCGGCGTAAGCGTCGGTATTGACCGACTCGGGGGCGTCGATGGCGGCCTGATTGGCTTCCAGGATCTCGCCGGCCACCGGTGCATAGATGTCGGAGGCAGCCTTCACGGATTCGATCACGGCGATGGCTTCTTCCTTGGCCACGCTGCGGCCGGCCTCCGGCAGCTCGAGGAAGACCACGTCGCCAAGGGCTTCCTGGGCGTGGTCGGTGATGCCGATGGTGAGGGTGCCGTCAGCCTCGACGCGAACCCATTCGTGGGAGGCGGTGTAACGCAGATCGTTGGGGGTGTTCATGCTGTGTCCTTGTTCAAGTCGGATGAAAGGGGATGGGTTGGATTTTTGACCAGTCAGACCAGTGCCTTGCCGTTGCGGACGAAGGGGGCCTTGACGACGCGGGCCTTGAGACGCTTGCCGCGGATGTCCACTTCGACCGCATCGCCGGCCGCGACGCCGAGAGGTAGGCGGGCCAGGGCGATGGACTTCTCGAGGGTCGGCGAAAAGCTGCCGCTGCTCGTCTCGCCTTCGCCCTGGGCGGTGAATACCTTCTGGTGCGAGCGCAGGATGCCCTTGTCTTCCAGGATCAGGCCGAGGGCCTGCTGGCGTGCGCCGTTGGCGACGAGGGCAGCCTTGCCGACAAAATCACGGTTTTCGTCCTTGAAGTCCACCGTCCAGGCCAGGCCGGCATCAAGGGGGGAGACCGTTTCGTCCATATCATTGCCGTAGAGCGCCATGCCGGCTTCCAGGCGCAGGGTGTCGCGGGCGCCGAGTCCGCAGGGCTTGACGCCGGCCGCAGTCAGCGCGGCCCAGGTGCCGGCGGCCTTGTCCGCTGGCAGCGTGAGCTCGAAGCCGTCTTCGCCGGTGTAGCCCGTGCGGGCAATGAATATGTCGCCCAAGGTGGCGGCCTGGAAAACCTTGAGTGCGGTGGATGCGGCTTCGGCGCCGGGGATGGCGGCCCAGGTCTTGGCGCGGGCGTTGGGGCCCTGAACGGCGATCATGGCCAGATCCCGCCGCACGCCGAGCGTGGCGGCCGCGCCGGTGGCGGCGAGGCGCTGCTGCATCCAGGCGACATCCTTGTCGGCGGTGCCGGCATTGACGACGAGGCGGTACGCGGTATCGGAGAGGAAATAGACGATCAGATCGTCGATCACGCCGCCCTGCTCATTCAGCATGCAGGCATAGAGTGCTTTGCCCGGTTCGACGAGCTTGGCCACATCGTTGGCGATCAGGCCGCGCAGGAAGGCCTTCGCGTCGGCGCCTTCCAGGTCCAGGGCCAGCATGTGGGAGACGTCGAACATGCCCGCGTCGCGGCGCACGGCGTGGTGCTCCTCGATCTGGGAACCGTAGTTCACCGGCATGTCCCAGCCGGCGAAGTCGACCATGCGGGCGCCGGCAGCGACGTGGGTGGCGTGAAGGGGGGTCTGTTGGGTCATGGGGCTCTCCGGTGCAATCGTTACAGTGTAGAAAAGCAATGGGGCCGAGGCGACGTGAAAGTCGCTTCGGCCCCATCTGTCCTTTGTACCTGAGAGATTGCAGCGGTGCATGGACCGGCCTGCGTGCCCCTTCGGTGGATGCGGCCAACGCGCGGTGGGCGGGCAGCATCGCTCTCCAGATTGTTGTTTCGTCGGCGGTCCTTTTGCCTGAGCGGTTCCGGGGGTTGCGCCTTCGGCGGCTCGCGGATGATCCACGCGAACTCTCTCCCACACGACGGCGCGCACCTTACCATCGCAGGCGGAGCGGGACAAGGGTCTGTTACACTTGACGGGATGACGCCTTCCCGAAGCCGTTTCCTGCCAGTCCGCGGTTTGCGCTATCACCTGCGTGAGTGGGGTGAGCCCGGGGCGCCAATGGTTTTCATGTTGCATGGCTGGATGGATGTCTCGGCGTCCTTCCAGTTCATCGTGGATGAGCTTGGGAGCGGCTGGCACGTGATTGCGCCGGACTGGCGCGGCTTCGGAAGAACGGAGTGGCGTGGGGATGCTTACTGGTTTCCGGATTATCTCGGAGATCTGGACGCGATCCTGACGGCTTGTTCGCCCGGGCAGCCCGTCAATCTGGTCGGACACAGCCTGGGCGGAAATGTGGCCTGCGTGTATGCAGGGGTCCGCCCGGCCCGGGTTCGGCGGCTGGTTGCCCTGGATGCCTTCGGGTTGGCTGATACGGTGCCTGAGCAGGCGCCGGGTCGCCTGGAGAAGTGGTTGAGTGATCTGGCCGCGCCGGCCGCCTTTCGCCGCTACCCGGATCTGGACGCATTGGCAGGCCGCCTGCAGCTTGACAACCCGCGGCTGTCAATCGAGAAGGCACGCTTTCTTGCCACGCATCTCGGTGAGGCTGATGCCGGGGGGGAGATCCGAATGGCGGGTGATCCCGCACACAAACGGGTCAATCCGATACTCTATCGGCGAGCCGAGGCACTGGCCTGCTGGCGCAGGGTGAGTGCTCCAACGCTCTGGGTCGAACCCGACATGCCGGCGTTGCGGCACCGGCTCGGCGTGGACGATGATGCGCATGCGGAAGCCCGGGCCGCTTTCCGGGATTTTCGCGAGATCCGCGTGCCGGACAGTGGGCACAACCTGCACCATGACCAGCCGGGAGAGGTGGCCCGGATCATCGAGACTTTCCTGCGGTCCAAGGAATCATGAACGCTCTCAACGCCGATCTGCATTGTCACTCCACCGCCTCAGACGGAACGCTGCCGCCCGGTGACGTGGTTCGCCGGGCCCACGCCAATGGGGTCGATCTGCTCGCCCTGACCGATCACGACGAGTTGCTGGGACTGCCCGAAGCAATGACGGTCGCCGAGGGCTTGGGGCTGCGCTTCGTGCCCGGGGTCGAGATTTCCGTCTCCTGGCTTGATCAGACCCTGCATGTGGTGGGGCTCGGCATTGACCCCACCAATGAAGCGCTCATCGCGGGGCTTGCCCAGGTCAGAAGCGGGCGGGACGGGCGGGCGGCGCGTATTGCCGCGGAACTTGAGCGTATTGGCATTCACGGTGCCCTTGACGGTGCGCTACGTTACGCGGGCAATCCTTCTCTGGTCAGCCGGGCCCATTTCGCCCGTTATCTGGTTGAGATCGGGATCGCGAAAAACGTCCACGATGTATTCCTGCACTATCTTGCCCGCGGCAAACCGGGCTACGTGGAACACGTCTGGGCGACCCTCGAGGAGGCAATGGGGTGGATCAAGGGGGCAGGGGGGCTGGCTGTGGTCGCCCATCCCGGTCGCTACCGCCTCAGTCACGCCGAGATGGAGATCCTGTTTGACCGTTTCAAGGAGCTCGGTGGCGACGCCATCGAGGTCTCCTGCGGGGCGCATGATGGCGGCCAGGTGCTGGCTTTCGCGCGGATGGTTCGCAAATTTGGCCTGATGGCCTCGCGTGCCTCCGATTTCCATGGCCCGGAGGATAGTCCCATCGATCTGGGGCGCGCCCCCCCGCTGCCTCCGGATCTCACTCCGGTGTGGTCACGCTTGATGTGACACATCCTTCCTGTTGTTGATTCCTGAATCATGGCCCAGTTCTTTACGCTCCATGCGGAGCAGCCCCAGGCCCGCCTCATCAAGCAGGCGGCGCAGATCATGCGCGAGGGAGGTCTGGTGGCCTTTCCCACCGACTCTGCCTACGCCCTCGGAGGGCATACGGGTGACAACCCCCTCCTGACCCGCATTCGCCGCATCCGTGCCGTGGATGAGCGTCATCATTTCACGCTGCTGTGTCGTGACCTGTCCGAAATCGCTACTTACGCCCGGGTAGACAACAGCCAGTACCGCCTGCTGAAGGCCACCACGCCGGGGCCCTACACCTTCATTCTGGAGGGTACCAAGGAGCTGCCGCGGCGCGTGCTGCACCCGAAGCGCAAGTCGATTGGTTTGCGGATCCCTGATCATCCGGTCGTATCCGCCCTGCTCGAAGAGCTCGGCGAGCCGCTGCTCAGTTCGACCTTGCTGCTGCCCGGTGACGAGTTTCCCCTCACTGATCCTGACGAAATACGTGACCGGCTTGAAAAGGAGGTGGATCTTGTCATCGAGGCGGGCCCGTGCCGCGGTGAAGCGACCACGGTCATCGATCTCACCAGTGGAATTCCCGTGCTGGTGCGGGAAGGGCGGGGCAGCCTTGCACCGTTTGGCCTGTGATCTGCTTTTCGGCAGGGGGGTGTAGGCCCCAGTCTGTTAGAATCGCGGCCCTTCGGCTTCGTCATCCATGCAAGAACTCATCTCGACCCTGACCATCTGGGCACTGCCCGTGCTGTTCGCCATCACGCTCCACGAGGCGGCGCACGGCTATGCGGCTCGTCATTTCGGCGATTCGACCGCCGAAAGGGCGGGTCGAATCAGCCTGAATCCGCTTCGTCATATCGATCCCATGGGGACCGTTGTCGTACCGGCGCTGATCGTTGCAGTAAGCACGCTCTCCGGTGGTTCGCCGATGCTGTTCGGTTGGGCCAAGCCGGTGCCGGTGGATTTCGGCCGCCTGCGGCACCCCAAGGCTGACATGCTTTGGGTGGCTGCTGCCGGGCCGTTTGCCAATCTTGTCATGGCCCTCTGCTGGGCGATGCTGTTTCGCTTCGCAATCATGTCGCCCGAGAACGTTTACGCCCTGCCGTTGGCGAAGATGGCGGATGCCGGGATGCAGATCAATGCAGTGTTGATGCTCCTGAACCTCTTGCCCATTCCACCCCTCGATGGCGGGCGGATCGCGGTCAGTCTTCTTCCGGCCGGGCCGGCCTACACCTTTTCGCGACTTGAGCCCTACGGCTTTCCGATTCTTTTGGTATTGCTATTCACCGGTATCCTTGGCGACATTCTTGGGCCGTTGGTGGCCATTTTCCGTTTTGCACTTGCAACCGTTATTGGACTTTGATCATTCATGTTCGCTGAACGCGTCCTCTCCGGCATGCGTCCCACGGGGCGCCTCCACCTCGGCCACTATCACGGTGTACTCAAGAACTGGGTCAAGGTGCAGGCGGAGTATCCCTGCCTGTTCTTTGCGGCCGATTGGCACGCCCTGACGACCGATTACGACAACCCCCGAGGGATTGAGGCCAGCGTCTGGGAGATGATCGTCGACTGGCTTGCCGCGGGCGTCGATCCTTCCCAGGCGACCATCTTCATCCAGTCCCGCGTGCCCGAGCATGCCGAGTTGCACTTGCTCATGTCCATGATGACGCCCTTGGGCTGGCTCGAGCGCGTGCCGACCTACAAGGATCAGCAGGAAAAGCTGGCCGGCAAGGATCTGACCACCTACGGTTTCCTGGGCTACCCGCTGCTGATGAGCGCCGACATCCTGATCTACCGCGCCGACAAGGTGCCGGTGGGGGAGGATCAGCTGCCCCACGTGGAGTTCACCCGCGAACTGGCCCGCCGTTTCAACCACATGTACGGCCGTGAGCCCGGTTTCGAGGAGAAGGCCCGGGAGGCAATCAAGAAGCTTGGCTCCAAGCGCGCCAGGCTTTACGAGGAATTCCGCACCCGATTCCAGCAGAACGGTGACGAGGAGGGGCTGGCCCTTGGCAAGGCCCTGCTCGAAGAGGCCCAGAGCCTCTCCCTTGGCGACCGGGAGCGTCTCTATGGCTACCTCGAAGGCAGTGGCAAGGTGATTCTCGTCGAACCTGGTGCCTTGCTGACGGAGGCGTCGCGCATGCCCGGACTGGACGGTCAGAAGATGTCCAAGTCTTACGGCAACACGATCTTCCTGCGCGAAGAGGCGGAGCCGCTGACCAAGAAGATCCGCACCATGCAGACGGATCCTGCCCGCGTGCGGCGCACCGACGCAGGTGATCCGGAGAAGTGCCCGGTGTGGCAGTTCCACGTGATCTACTCCGACGACAGCACGCGGCAGTGGGTCACCGAGGGCTGCAAGAGCGCCGGCATCGGTTGTATCGAGTGCAAGCAGCCGGTCATTGATGCCGTGTTGAAGGAGCAGGATGGCATGCGGGAGCGGGCCCAGCCCTATCTCGACGACCCCTCTCTGGTGCGCAGTATCGTTGCCGATGGTTGCGACCGGGCGCGAAAGCTGGCCCAGGAGACCATGCGCGAGGTACGGGACGCCATGGGCCTGAGCTATAGCTGATGACGGGCGGGGTGGTGTTTCGTGGATTTTTGCCTTGGAAGCATGCCCCTCGCGTGTTAGCCTGCGCTGAATAGGAAGGGCGGTGGCCGTGATGACTGCTGACCTTGATCTGGCCCCCCTGGCCGATCCGCTGGACGCCATCATCGGCAGAATGTACGGGCAGCCGATTTTTGATCTGCCCAAGGATCTTTACATTCCGCCCGATGCGATGGAGGTCATTCTCGAGGCCTTCGAGGGCCCGCTTGATCTGCTGTTGTATCTGATACGCAAGGCAAATATCAACGTACTCGATATTCCGATGGCGCCGTTGACGGCCCAGTATCTGGAGTACGTCGAGGCCATGCGCAAGCACAACCTGGAGCTGGCCGCGGATTATCTGCTGATGGCGGCGACCTTGCTGGAAATCAAGTCGCGCCTGTTGCTGCCGCGACCGCCCCGGCCGGAGGAAGACGAAGAGCCTGATCCGCGGGCGGAACTTGTGCGTCGCCTGCTTGAGTATGAGCAGGTGAAGCTGGCGTCGATGCGCCTGGATGCCTTGCCGCGTGTGGAGCGGGATTTTGAATGGGTTGGGGTGTTTGTAGCCGAGAAGGTGGTGGAGCGCCTCCCCGAGGTCAGCCTGCATGATCTGCAGCTGGCCTGGTTGAAGATTGCCCGTCAGGCTCGGCTGAAGCGGCATCATACGATTCAACGGGAAGAGATGTCCGTGCGTGAGCACATGACCCTGATTCTCCGGCGGCTTCGTGATGACAGCTTTGTCGTTTTCGAGTCACTCTTTGACCCGAAGCTCGGTGTTGCCAGCCTTGTGGTGAGTTTTCTTGCGACCCTCGAACTGGTCAAGGAAAGGCTGGTTGTGGTAACCCAGAATGAGGCCTTTGCGCCGATCTATGTGAAGCGTGCCGACAGTGCAGCCGGAGACGCCTGAAGAATTAAAGCGGGTGCTGGAAACGGCCCTGCTGGCTGCTGCTGCGCCGGTTCCGGTAGCTGATCTGCGCCGATTGTTCGAGGAGGATCCTGGTAGTGATCTGGTGCGGCGCCTGCTCGTCGAGCTTGCCGAAGACTGGCAGGGGCGCGGTGTTGAGCTGGTGCAGACGGCGGGCGGATGGCGCTTTCAGACCCGCCTGGAGTATCAGGTCTATCTGGACCGACTCAAGCAGGAGCGCCCGCCCAGATATTCCCGGGCTGTTCTGGAGACCCTCGCGATCATTGCTTATCGCCAGCCGGTGACCCGTGGCGACATCGAAGACATTCGCGGTGTGGTGGTTTCCAGCAACGTATTGAAGACCCTCGAATCGAGAGGGTGGGTGGATGTGGTGGGTCATCGGGATACGCCCGGGAGACCCGGCCTGTATGCCACGACCCGAAAATTCCTGGAGGATCTTGGTCTGCGCAGCCTGACCGAGTTGCCTCCGCTGACTGAAATCGAAAGGATCATGGATCTTGTCGACCTCCCAAAAACCGAAGAACCGGCCGTTTAAGGCCAAGTCAGGCAAGCCCGGACAGGAGTCTGGTCGCCAGGGTCCGCCGTTGGACCAGGGGGGCGGACGCCGGGGGCGTGGCCGTCCTGATGCGGAGGGTAACCGTGGCGGGCGTCCGCCTCGTGGCGAGGATGAAGGCCGGCAGCCAAAGAGCAATGCGTCGGCCATCGGGCTCAGCGATCTTGCCCCCGGGCGGGGCAACTGGCGTGCCAAGCGCCAGGCGGCGGCCATTGCCGGTGGCGCGAGTCCTTATCCTCTCGCCAGCAGCGAGCTCTTGCCGGCGGTTGAAGGCGAGCGTCGACGCAAGCCCGAAGACTCGACCTACACGGAGCCCCAGCGTCTGCACAAGGTGCTTGCCGCGGCGGGTATCGGCTCCCGGCGGGAGATTGAAGAGTGGATCGTTGCGGGGCGCATTTCCGTCAACGGCGAACCGGCAGATGTCGGACAGAAGGTGGGTCCGGGTGATCGCGTCAGGGTCAATGGCAAGCTGATGCCCATCCGCTTCGCCGTGCGGATCCCGCGTGTTGTGATTTATCACAAACCCGAAGGCGAGATTGTTTCCCGCGATGATCCGGAGGGCCGGCCCACGGTTTTTGATCGGCTGCCGAACCTTCGCAAGGGGCGCTGGATTGCCGTTGGTCGCCTGGACTTCAATACCTCCGGCCTGTTGTTGTTCGTCAATGACGGTGATTTGGCCAACAAGCTGATGCACCCTCGCTACGAACTGGACCGCGAATATGCGGTGCGGATCCTCGGGGAGCTTGATGAGGCGCAGAGAGATGTGCTGTTGAAGGGTATTGAGCTTGAGGATGGGATTGCCCGATTCAATACCCTTCTGGATGGGGGTGGGGAGGGGGCCAACCATTGGTATCGGGTGACGCTTTCCGAGGGGCGGAACCGGGAGGTGCGCCGGATGTTCGAGGCCTTGGGGTTGACGGTCAGCCGTCTGATGCGGGTTCGCTACGGCCCTGTCGTTCTGCCCTCGCGGCTCAAGCGGGGAATGTGGGAGGACATGCCGGTTGAGCAGGTGTGCGCGCTGGCTGGGCTTCCCAAGCCCGATACGGCGGGCGGCAAGGGCAAGCGGACTGCGCCCCAGCCTCGCCGTACGCAGCCGCAAGCCCGTTGATATAGGGTCAAAATTGCGCCCGCCCTGGCGGGCTGCTATAATCTTTGTGTTTTATCGGTTCGAAAGAGCCGATCGGCCCTGAAGAGGGCCGACATCCGGTCGAATTTAAACAGGGATGGGCGTTTCGCCCATTTTTCATTTGTGGGCCAGGAAATGGAGCTGCAGAAACTGATCGAGCAGACTGCGGAAGGTCTCGGCTACGAACTCGTAGATTTCGAAACCTCGCCCCGCGGCAGGCTCATGCGGATCTTCATCGATTCGCCCAACGGTATCACCGTTGATGATTGCGCCATGGTGAGCAATCAGTTGGTGCGGGTCTTCGAAGTTGAGAATGTTGATTACGATCGCCTTGAGGTGTCTTCTCCGGGGCTTGATCGTGCGCTCAAGAAACCCGCTGATTTCGAGCGCTTTGCCGGTCAGGACGTGCAGGTCCGTCTCTCCATGCCGGTCGCGAATCAGCGCAATTTTGCCGGGGTGCTGCAAGGTCTCAAGGACGGAGTGGTGACCTTGGAGACGGAAAAGGGATCGATGGAGATCCCGTTTGAAGATATCGAGAAGGCCCGCCTGGTTCCCAGGTTTTAAGGGATTTGGAGGTTTGCAGGTATGAGCCGCGAAATTTTGCTGTTGGTCGATGCGCTGGCGCGCGAGAAGAATGTTTCCAAGGAAATCGTTTTCTCCGCGCTGGAGTCCGCTCTCGCTCAGGCGACCAAGAAACGCATCAATGACGAAGCCGATGTGCGCGTCTCCATCAATCGGGAAACCGGCGACTACGAGTCCTTCCGGCGTTGGCAGGTGCTGCCCGATCCGGAGGTGGAGAATGACGAAGCCCAGATGGGCTTGATCGATGCTCGTGAGGAGTATCCGGACATCCAGGTTGGCGACTACGTGGAAGAAGGGCTTGAGCCCATCGATTTCGGTCGCATCGGTGCCCAGGCGGCGAAGCAGGTGATCCTGCAGAAGGTGCGTGACGCCGAGCGCGAGCAGATCCTCAATGACTTCCTGGAGCGCAAGGAGTACATCATCTCCGGCAGCATCAAGCGCATGGAGCGGGGCAATGCCATCATCGAAGTGGGGCGCCTAGAGGCAGTGCTGCCTCGCGATCAGATGATTCCAAAGGAAAATCTGCGCGTGGGCGATCGGGTCAAGGCCTACCTGCTACGTATTGATCGTGGGGCCCGTGGTCCGCAGCTGATCCTGTCGCGCACCGCCCCCGAGTTTGTGATGCGGCTGTTCGAACTGGAAGTGCCCGAGATTGATGACGGCCTGCTCGAGATCAAGGCCTGTGCCCGGGATCCCGGCCTGCGAGCCAAGATCGGCGTCAAGTCCAATGATCCGCGTATCGATCCGATCGGCACCTGCGTTGGTTTGCGTGGGTCGCGGGTCACCGCGGTGCGTAACGAGATCGGTGGGGAAAACATCGACATCGTGCTGTGGTCCCCCGAGCCGGCCCAGTTCGTCATCGGTGCCCTCCAGCCTGCGGAAGTCTCTTCCATCGTTGTCGATGAGGAGGCTCACGCCATGGATGTGGTTGTTGATGAAAACAATCTGGCCATTGCCATTGGTCGCAATGGGCAGAATGTCAAGCTTGCTTCCGAACTGACGGGCTGGAGCATCAATCTGATGACCGAGGCGGAGTCGGAGCGTAAGTCCGAGGCCGAGCACAGCACGGTCCGTCAGCTGTTCATCGCCAAGCTTGATGTGGATGAGGAAGTTGCCGACATCCTGATCGACGAGGGTTTCTCCTCCCTTGAGGAGATTGCCTACGTGCCGCTGGCAGAAATGCTGGAAATCGAATCCTTCGACGAAGAAACGGTGAATGAGCTGCGCAACCGCGCCCGTAACGTGCTCCTCACCGAAGCCATCGTCACTGAGGAACAGCTGGAAACCGTTGCCGAAGACTTGCTCGGCCTTGAAGGCATGGACAAGCCGCTGGCTGCCAAGCTGGCTCAGGGTGGCGTTCATACCCGCGACGAACTTGCTGATCTGGCGGTCGATGAGTTGATGGAAATGTCGGGGCTGGACGAAGAGCGGGCCAAGAATCTGATCACCAAGGCGCGCGCGCACTGGTTCGAGTAATACCCCGGAGGTTCAAGATGGGACAGACAACCGTTACACAATTTGCCGGCGAACTCAAAATGCCGGCCTCCGTGTTGCTCGAGCAGTTGCAAAAGGCTGGCGTTGACAAGGCACGGGAAACCGATCTGCTCTCCGAGCAGGACAAGACCCGTCTGCTGGATTTTCTTCGCCGTTCCCACGGCGATACGGCAGCGAAGTCCAAGATCACGCTGACGCGCAAGCAGACCAGCGAGATCAAGGCGACGGACTCCACAGGGCGCGCCCGGACCGTGCAGGTGGAGGTGCGCAAGAAGCGAGTGTTCGTCAAGCGTGACGAAGCGTTGGTGCCTGAGTCTGCCGCCTCCGCGTCGGCGGCGACGGATGAGAACGTGGCCGTTGGTCTGTCCGCTGAGGTCGAACCCCTGGTGGAGGTGCTTGAGCAGGTTGTTGAGCCTGTCTTTGCGCCCGTGCCGGAGGTTGTTCCGGAGCCCGAGCCCGAGCCCGTGGTCGAAGTTGCACCCGAACCTGTGCCGGAGCCGATCCCTGAACCCGTGCTCGAGGCCGTGCCGGAGCCTGAACCGGAGCCTGAGCCCGCCCCGCAAGTTGCAGCCGTGCCGGCAGAGCCCGTTGCGACCAAGGCCGAGGCTCGGCCTGCGACGCCAGTGCGCCGTGTGGTGGCCGGCTCCATCCTGAGTGCCGAGGAAAAGGCCAGTCGCGAGCGTGAGGCGCAGCGTCATGCTGAACTTCAAGCCCGTCAGGCGGCTGATCTTCGGGAAAAGCAGGAGCGTGAAGCCCGTGCGCGTGCGGCCATGCTGCAGCGTGCGGAGGAAGAGAAGTTGCGTGCCGCCGCCGCCGAGAAGGCCAAGGTGGAAGGCGATGCCGCCCCCAAGACGGGAACCCTTCACAAACCTGCCAAGACCGAGGAAAAGGGCGCCCGCAAGGATGTCAAGAAGGTTGTGAGCAAGGAAGTCCCCGCGGATGCCAAGCGTCGTGGCGGACTCAAGACCCGTGGCGACACCACGGGTGGTGCCGGAGGCTGGCGCGGTGGTGGTCGCAGTGGTGGCCGCAATGGCGGTCGTCATCAGGAGACCACAGCCTTTGTCGCGCCCACGGAGCCGATCGTTCGCGAGGTTCATGTGCCGGAGACGATCTCCGTTGCCGACTTGGCACACAAGATGTCCGTGAAGGCCATTGAGGTGATCAAGGCGCTGATGAAGATGGGCTCGATGGTCACCATCAACCAGGTGCTCGATCAGGATACGGCGATGATTCTCGTCGAGGAGATGGGGCACAAGGCTGTCGCGGCCAAGCTCGATGATCCCGATGCCTTCCTCGAAGACAGCGGCGAGCACAAGGATTACGCCCTGGAGCCGCGCGCGCCGGTGGTGACCGTGATGGGTCACGTGGACCATGGCAAGACCTCCTTGCTTGACTACATCCGGCGTGCCAAGGTGGCCGCCGGTGAGGCAGGCGGCATCACCCAGCACATTGGTGCCTACCATGTGGAAACCGACCGTGGCATGGTGACCTTCCTGGATACTCCGGGTCACGAGGCCTTTACGGCAATGCGAGCCCGCGGTGCCAAGGCCACCGACCTTGTGGTGTTGGTGGTTGCAGCAGACGACGGCGTGATGCCTCAGACCAAGGAGGCCATCCACCATGCCAAGGCGGCGGAAGTGCCCCTGATCGTGGCGGTCAACAAGATCGACAAGCCCGGTGCCAACCCCGAGCGTGTGCGTCAGGAGTTGATCGCCGAGGGCGTGGTTCCCGAGGCCTATGGCGGCGATACCATGTTTGTCGAAGTTTCGGCCAAGATGGGTACGGGTGTGGATGACCTCCTCGAAGCCATCCTGCTGCAGGCTGAAGTGCTTGAGCTGACGGCGCCGCAGGAGAGCATGGCCAAGGGCCTCATCATCGAGGCCCGTCTGGACAAGGGTCGTGGTCCGGTTGCCACCCTGCTGGTCCAGTCCGGTACGCTGCGGCGCGGCGATGTGCTGCTTGCCGGTGCGACATTCGGTCGTGTTCGTGCGATGCTGGACGAGAACGGCAAGCCCATCGAGGAAGCGGGCCCCTCCATTCCGGTCGAGATTCTGGGCTTGTCCGAAGTTCCGGGTGCCGGCGATGAGGTCGTGGCCCTGGCTGACGAGCGCAAGGCCCGAGAAATTGCCCTGTTCCGTCAAGGCAAGTTCCGTGATGTGAAGCTGGCCAAGCAGCAAGCCGCCAAGCTCGAAAGCATGTTCGAGCAAATGGGTGAAGGCGAAGTCAAAACCCTGCCGCTCATCATCAAGGCGGATGTGCAGGGTTCCCAGGAAGCGCTGGCCCATTCGCTGGTCAAGCTGTCCAACGACGAAGTCCGGGTGCAGGTCATCCACGGCGGTGTTGGTGCGATCAGCGAATCCGATGTGAACCTGGCACAGGCATCCGGTGCGGTCATCATCGGCTTCAACATCCGCGCCGACGCGAATGCCCGCAAGCTGGCTGAGACCTTTGGTGTGGATCTTCGCTACTACAACATCATCTACGACGCTGTCGATGAGGTTAAGAGTGCCCTGTCTGGCATGCTGGCCCCCGAGAAGCGCGAGCAGATCCTGGGTCTGGTGGAAGTCCGTCAGGTCTTCACCATCTCGAAGGTCGGCACGATCGCCGGTTGCTACGTGCTGGAGGGGATCGTCAAACGCAACGCTCAGGTGCGCGTGCTGCGCAATCACGTGGTCATCCACAGTGGCGAGCTCGAGTCGCTCAAGCGCTTCAAGGACGACGTCAAGGAAGTCAAGTTCGGCTACGAGTGCGGTCTGCAGGTGCGCAATTTCAACGATCTCCAGGAAGGCGACCAGCTCGAAGTGTTCGAAATCCAGGAAGTTGCCCGGACCCTGTAAGCCATGCCCAAGGAGTTTTCCCGAGGTCAGCGCGTGGCGGAGCAGATCCGTCGCGAGCTGGCCGAGCTGATCCGCCTCGAGTTGAAAGACCCCCGCGTCGGTTTCATCACCCTGACCGACGTGGAGATCACGCCCGACTACGCCCACGCCAAGGTGTATTTCACCTCGATGACGGGGCAGGAAGGGCTTGATGAGATCCAGAAAGGGCTGCGCAGGGCCAGTAGTTTCCTGCGGCGCGAGCTGGGCCGCCGGATCCGCATCCATACGCTGCCCGAGCTGCACTTCCATTACGATCCCTCTGTGGAAACGGGGAACCGCATCTCTGCCCTGATCGACAAGGCCATCGAGGCGGATCGGCAGCTTGCCGATGCGCCCGATGAAGGGGCTGAGGATGGCAGTGACGCCACGTCGCCCGAGTCTCCCCCGACGACCCCCTGATTCCCCCAGGCGGCGCCTGAGCACCGTCTTTCCAGGAAGTTCTCCGTTTGGCTCACACCCCCCAGCGCCGTACGCCGCGTCGCGTTGTTGATGGCGTGCTGTTTCTCGACAAGCCCCTCGGCCTCAGCTCCAATAATGCCTTGCAAAAGGCGCGCTGGTTGCTGAAAGCGGCCAAGGGTGGTCATACCGGAACGCTTGATCCCATGGCGACGGGCTTGCTGCCCCTGACCTTCGGCGAGGCCACCAAGTTTTCCCAGACCCTTCTGGATGCGGACAAGGTCTACGAGGCTACCGTGCTACTGGGGGTCACGACAACCACTGCGGATGCAGAGGGGGAGGTGCTGGCGAACGCCGCGGTGGATGCCACGGATGCTGACATCGAGGCTGCCCTCGAACGTTTGAGGGGCGACATCGATCAAGTGCCGCCCATGTACTCCGCATTAAAGCATCATGGCAAGGCGCTCTACGAGTATGCCCGGGCGGGGATCGACATCCCGCGGGAGGCCCGGAGGGTCACGATCCACAGTCTTGAGTTTCTTGCCCGTGAAGGCGACAGCCTGAAGCTGCGGGTGGCGTGCAGCAAGGGCACCTATGTACGCACCCTGGCCTCCGATCTGGGGGCGCTGTTGGGGTGTGGTGCCCACCTTACGGCACTGCGGCGAACCCGTATTGGGCCTTTCGAGCTGGAGTCCTCGATCTCCCTGGTGGATTTCGAGGCCCTGCCCGAGACGGACAGGGACGCGGAGCTGGCGCCGGTGGATGCCTTGCTGGTCCATCTGGAGGTCATGGCGCTTGATGCAGTGCAGGCGACGAGTTTTACCCATGGGCAGGCCGTGCAGGTGTGCGGCGATGCAGTGGGCAGGATGTTCCGGGTCTACGCGGGGGAGCGTTTCCTCGGCGTCGGAACCCTGGGGGAGGGTGGGATGATGGCGCCGACGCGTCTCGTTGCCACCGGAAATCAATGAAATGTCTTGAGTAATCCCGTGCCGATTCGATATAATCGCGCGCTTCGCAAGGCTAAATCCTAACCGAGTTAAACAATGGCAATCTCCACTGAACAAAAAGCGCAAATCGTTGGCGACTTCGCGCGCGCCAAGGGCGACACCGGTTCTCCGGAAGTGCAAGTCGCTCTGCTCACCGCCCGCATCAACGATCTGACCGGCCACTTCAAGGTTAACGTCAAGGATCACCACTCCCGTCGCGGCCTCCTGATGATGGTGAGCCAGCGTCGCAAGCTCCTCGATTACCTGAAGCGCAAGAACGTCGATGGCTACCGTGAGCTGATCGCTCGCCTCGGCCTGCGCAAGTAAGCTGATAAAAGCTGCTTCAGTACCGAACGTGACAATCCTGCCCTTGGTGCAGGTTTGATCATGGGCACAGCCGGCGTAAGTCTGTGAGGCTTCGCCGGCTTTGTCACATCTGTGCGCCAGAGAAAAGGGCGCGTTACCTCGGCTAAGCGTGCGGTTGTTGTTTGCCGCCAGTCGATTGATTGAAAGGACATCCTTTGCCTACCGCTATCAAGAAGAGTTTTACCTACGGCTCCCACACCGTCACCCTGGAGACAGGTGAAGTCGCCCGTCAAGCCCATGGTGCCGTGATCGTCAACATGGACGACACCGTGGTGCTGGCCACCGTGGTGGCTGCCAAGAGCGCCAAGCCGGGCCAGGACTTCTTCCCCCTCACCGTCGATTACGTTGAAAAGTTCTATGCGGCCGGCCGTATTCCCGGCGGCTTCTTCAAGCGTGAAGGTCGTCCGACCGAGAAGGAAACGCTCACTTCCCGCCTGATCGACCGTCCCATCCGCCCGCTCTTCCCGGATGGCTTCTATAACGAAGTCCAGGTGATTGCCCAGGTGGTGTCCCTGAACCCGGAAGTGGACGCCGACATCCCCGCGATGATCGCCGCGTCTGCGGCTCTGGCCATCGCCGGCATCCCGTTTGCCGGCCCGATCGGCGCCTGTCGCGTTGGTTACGAGAATGGCGCATACATCCTCAACCCGACGGCCACCCAGTTGCAGACCAGCAAGATGAATCTGGTGGTCGCCGGTACCGAGACCGCCGTGCTGATGGTCGAGTCCGAAGCCCTTGAGCTGCCTGAGGACGTGATGCTGGGCGGTGTGGTTTTCGGCCATACCCAGATGCAGGCCGCGATCAATGCCATCAACGAACTGGTGGAAGTCGCCGGCAAGCCCGAATGGGACTGGCAGGCTCCGGCCAAGAACGAGGCCCTGATCGCCCGTGTCACCGAGATCGCCAGCGCCAAGATCGACGAAGCCTTCCGTATCACCGCCAAGCAGGCCCGTTCGCAGCAGCTGTCGGCCATCGGCAAGGAAGTGCACGAGACCCTGGTGGCTGAAGGTGTTGAGTTTGACGCCAACACCGTCAACAACATCATCTTCGATCTCGAAGCCAAGGTTGTTCGTGGCCGCATCCTCGGCGGCGAGCCGCGTATTGATGGCCGTGACACCCGCACCGTGCGTCCGATCGACATCCGTGTCGGCGTGCTGCCCCGTACCCATGGTTCCGCCCTGTTCACCCGCGGTGAGACCCAGGCGCTGGTGGTGACCACCCTGGGCACCGGCCGTGACGAGCAGATCATCGATGCGGTTGCCGGCGAGTACCGCGAGCGCTTCATGCTGCATTACAACTTCCCCCCGTTCTCCACCGGCGAATGTGGGCGCTTCGGCTCGCCCAAGCGTCGCGAGATCGGCCATGGCCGTCTGGCCAAGCGTGCCCTGGCTGGCGTACTGCCGGGCAAGGAAGATTTCTCCTACACCGTCCGTGTGGTCTCGGAGATCACCGAATCCAACGGCTCGAGCTCGATGGCTTCCGTCTGTGGTGGCTCCCTGGCCATGATGGATGCCGGTGTGCCCCTGACTTCGCCCGTGGCCGGCATCGCCATGGGCCTGATCAAGGACGGCGGCCGCTTTGCCGTGCTGACCGACATCCTGGGCGATGAAGATCACCTGGGCGACATGGACTTCAAGGTGGCCGGTACCGAGAATGGTGTGACCGCCCTGCAGATGGACATCAAGATCCTCGGCATCACTAAGGAGATCATGCAGGTCGCCCTGGCCCAGGCCAAGGAAGGTCGCATGCACATCCTCGGCCTGATGAAGTCGGCCCTGGGCGAAGCCCGCGGTGAAGTGTCCGATTTCGCGCCGCGCATGATCACCCTGAAGATCAACCCCGAGAAGATCCGCGACGTGATCGGCAAGGGCGGCGCGGTGATCCGCGGTCTGCAGGAAGAGACCGGCACCATCATCGAGATCACCGACGATGGCAACGTGACCATCTCTTCCGTGAGCTCTGAAGGCGCGCAAGTGGCCAAGAAGCGCATCGAAGACATCACCGCGGAAGTGGAAGTGGGCAAGGTCTATGAAGGCCCGGTCATCCGCATCCTCGACTTCGGTGCGATCATCAACATCATGCCGGGCCGTGATGGTTTGCTGCACGTTTCCCAGATCGCCAACGAGCGCGTCAATGCCGTGTCCGACTACCTCAAGGAAGGTCAGGTCGTGCGCGTCAAGGTGCTCGAGACCGATGAGAAGGGCCGTGTGCGCCTGTCCATGAAGGCACTCCTGAACGAACAAGCCCAGTAAGGCCGGCGTGTTGTCGTGATGGTGAAGACGGGCGCTGCGGCGCCCGTTTTTCATGGCAGGTAGCGCGTGTGAGGCGGGGGAACCTGCCACATATTGTGTTATCAGAAGGACGAGGCCGCGCGGTGGCCGATTCGGATCAGGAAGAGAGAATCATGCAGACCCTCAAGGAACCCGGCCTGTATCGAACCCAGGCATTTGTGGATGGCCGCTGGCTCGACGCCGATGATCATGCACGTCTTTCCGTCTTCAACCCGGCGACGGGTGCCCTTCTCGGGGATGTGCCGGCCATGGGCGCCGCCGAGACCGCTCGGGCGGTCGCTGCTGCGGATTCGGCGCTGTCCGCCTGGCGCAGTCTGCTCGCCCGGGATCGTTCGACGATTCTGCAGCGCTGGTTCCAGCTCATCCTGGCTCACACCGACGATCTTGCCCGGATGATGACCCTGGAGCAGGGCAAGCCCCTTGCGGAGGCGCGGGGTGAGGTGGCGTATGCGGCGTCCTTTGTTGAATGGTTTGCGGAGGAGGGCAAACGCTTGTACGGCGAGACCATACCGACAACGGGCATCGACCGCCGTTTCATGGTGATACGCCAGCCGGTGGGGGTGTGTGCCGCGATCACCCCGTGGAACTTCCCGGCGGCCATGATCACCCGCAAGGTGGCTCCGGCTCTGGCGGCCGGCTGCACGGTTGTCGTCAAGCCGGCCGAGCAGACGCCCTTTACGGCGTTGGCGCTGGCCCGACTGGCTGAGCAGGCGGGCTTCCCGCCGGGGGTGTTCAACGTTGTTACGGGTGATCCCGTGGCAATCGGTGGGGTGCTGACCTCGAGTCCGGTCGTGCGCAAGCTGTCTTTCACCGGCTCGACCGAGGTCGGTCGCCTGCTCATGGCCCAGTGTGCGCCGACCATCAAGAAGCTCTCCCTGGAGCTGGGTGGCAATGCGCCCTTCATCGTGTTTGACGACGCGGATCTTGATGCGGCGGTGGCCGGGGCGATGGTGTCCAAGTATCGCAATGCCGGCCAGACCTGCGTGTGCGCCAATCGGTTGCTGGTTCAGGATTCGGTGTATGACGCCTTTGCCGCCAAGCTGGCGGTTGCCGTCGAGGCACTGACCGTGGGAGGTGGGTTGGAGCCTGGTGTTACGGTGGGGCCTTTGATCGACGATGAGGCGGTGCTGAAGGTCGAAGCCCATGTGGCGGATGCGCTGGCCGGTGGAGCGAGGGTGCTGACCGGTGGCCGGCGTCACGGGGCTGGCGCACGTTTCTACGTGCCGACGGTACTGGTTGACGTGACCCCGACCATGCGTATCGCCCGGGAGGAGACCTTCGGGCCGGTTGCGCCCCTGTTCCGCTTCCGGACCGAGGAGGAGGCGATCCGCATGGCCAATGACACGGAGTACGGGCTGGCGGCGTATTTCTATGCCCGGGATGTGGGGCGGGTCTTCCGCGTGGGTGAGGCGCTTGACTACGGCATGGTGGGCATCAACACCGGGTTGATCTCCACCGAGGTGGCCCCCTTTGGTGGTGTCAAGCAGTCCGGTCTTGGGCGGGAGGGTTCCCGTCACGGTATCGACGAGTATCTGGAGACGAAATATCTGTGCCTCGGGGGTGGATCAGTGATGCGGCATGCCAGTGCCCTGCAGCCCTCCGCCTGGGTGACACGTTTTGCGTCCTTGATCCCGGAGGGGGGAGAGGTGCTCGATTTCGCCTGCGGTAGCGGGCGCCATACACGCTGGCTGGCCAGCAAGGGGTTTCGGGTCGAGGCGGTGGACAGGGATGCCGTGGCTTTGGAGCTGCTGGCCGGCGTGCCCCATGTCAAGACCCGGGAGGCTGACCTGGAAGAGGGGCCGTGGCCTTTTGCCGGTCACCACTTCGACGCCATCGTGGTGACCAATTATCTGTTCCGACCGCGTCTGGGCCTGCTTCTGCAGGCCCTCAATCACGGAGGGGTGCTGATCTACGAAACCTTCATGATCGGCAACGAACGCTTTGGCAAGCCGAGCAACCCGGACTTCCTGCTCCGATCCCATGAGCTTTTCGAGCGTGTGGGGGATGCGTGCACGGTGCTGGCTTACGAGCAGGGTGAGGTGACGGAGCCGAAGTCGGCGGTCGTCCAACGGATATGCGCGGTAAAGGGGCATCACCCGTCGCTGCGCCTACCCTGACCGGCGGCTTCTAGCGGCGCAGCAGCGGGGCGAGTTCCTGCCAGATGGTGTCGAGGATGACGGGCTGGGCGTCGGCAACCGGGTGGATCCCATCCTGCTGGAAGAAGTGCCGCTTGTCGGCAAAGCCTTCCATCATGAAGGGCACCAGTCGGACCTTGTTGCTGCGGGCCAGCTCCTTGAAGGCGTTTTCGAAGCTTGCGGTGTAATCGGGCCCGTAATTCGGGGGCATGCGCATGCCCACCAGCAGGATCTTGGCCCCGGCTTTCCGGCTGGCGTCGATCATGGCCTGCAGGTTGGCGGCCATGAGCTTTGGCGGCAGGCCGCGCAGGCCGTCGTTGGCCCCGAGCTCAATGACCACCACGGCCGGCTTGTGGGTCTGCAGGGCAGCCGGCAGCCGGCTGCGCCCGCCAGAGGTGGTTTCGCCGCTGATGCTGGCATTGACCACTTTGTGGGGCAGTTTGGCGTCCGCGATGCGCTTTTCCAGCAGGCTCGGCCAGGCCTGCTGGATCTGCAGGCCATAACCGGCCGAGAGGCTGTCGCCCCAGATCAGCACGGTGTCGGCCCAGGCCGGCGCCCCGACAAGCATGAGGCCTGCCAGGGTGATCTGGAGCAGCGTCTTGAGGGCGGACATCGGTGCGTTAGGCCGGCAGGGTGTCGCCGCAGTGGCCCTGGATGAGTTGCAGCAACTGGGGGAAGACCTTGGGCGTGCCTGCAACCACGTTGCCGGAGGTCAGGTAGGTGGATTCTCCCGCCAGGTCGCTGACCAGGCCACCGGCTTCGCTGATCAACAGGCTGCCGGCCGCCATGTCCCAAGGCGACAGGCCGAATTCCCAGAAGGCGTCGAGGCGCCCGGCTGCCACATAGGCCAGGTCAAGCGCTGCTGCACCCGGGCGGCGCAGGCCGGCGGTTTTCTGGGTGAGCTCCTTGAAGATCGCCAGGTAGGTGTCCACGTTGCGGAACTGCCGATACGGGAAACCCGTGCCCACCAGGGCATCCTGCAGCTTGACGCGCTTGGAGACGCGGATGCGACGGTCGTTGAGGAAGGCGCCGGCACCCTTCGAAGCGGTGAACATCTCGTTGCGGTTGGGATCAAACACCACTGCCTGCTCAACGACACCCTTGCGGGCCAGGGCGATGGAGATCGCGTACTGGGGAAAGCCATGCAGGAAATTGGTGGTGCCGTCGAGGGGGTCGATGATCCACTGGTACTCGCTCTCCGCCTCCGGGCCGGTCTCGCCGGACTCTTCTGCTAAAATGCTGTGGCTCGGATAGGCCTCGCGGAGTACCTGGATGATGGCTTCTTCGGCAGCCCGATCAACCTCCGAAACAAAATCATTGGGGCTTTTGGTTTCGACACGGATCAGATCCAGGTCGAGGGAAGCCCTGTTGATGACGGTGGCAGCACGGCGTGCGGCCTTGATGGCGATGTTCAGAGTGGGATGCATGGGTGTCTGGCAAGGTCTGCCGGCCCGGGCAGGAGGCCCACCGGTCGACTCTAATTTGGAAAACCGCACATTTTAATATGAACCTCGATAACGCGCTTGGGCGCGTGCGTGTCGTTCTTTCCCGAACCAGTCATCCCGGCAATATCGGTGCAGCCGCCAGAGCCATGAAGACCATGGGTCTGACGCAGCTCGTGCTCGTTTCGCCGCTCAGTTTTCCCGATCCGGTGGCGACGGCCAGGGCGGCCGGGGCCGACGACATCCTCGCCGGCGCGCGGGTGGTGGACACCCTGGCCGAGGCCCTGGAGGGAACCGTCTTTGCCGCAGCGATGACGGCCCGCCGCCGGGAGATGGCCGTGCCGATGAAGTGGGCGCGGGAGGCGGCCGGCGAACTGGTGAGCCTGACCGGCCATGGCGATGTGGCCCTGGTCTTTGGCAATGAGACGAAGGGGCTCTCCAATGATGATGTCGCCCTCTGTCACATGCCGGTCAAGGTGCCGGTCAGTGAGACCTACTCGTCCCTGAATCTCGGGGCCGCGGTCCAGGTGCTGTGTTACGAGCTGCGCATGGCGGCCCTGGACCCGGGGCTGGCGCCATCGATCGAATTCGAGCCGGCAACCCACGAGCAGATCGAGGGTTTCTATGCGCACCTTGATCGGGCAATCACCGCCAGTGGTTTCTTCAATCCGGAGAACTCCAAGCGTCTGTGGCCGCGGCTGCGGCGTCTCTTCGGACGCATCCGACTGGAGAGGGACGAAATCAACATCCTGCGGGGCATGTTGAATGCCTTCGAGAAGAAGTAGACTAAAATAGTCGGAAATAGATCGGCCGGATACCGGAAGGGTGTTCGGCCCAATGCCGATAGCGCATTCATTTTTTGGAGTCTTTCCCCATGTTCAGTCGTATGCGTGAAGACGTGGCCAACGTTCTCGAACGGGACCCGGCGGCACGCTCCAGGTGGGAAGTGCTCACCTGCTATCCGGGCATGCATGCCCTGTGGCTCCATCGCTTTGCCCACTGGGCGTGGCGGCGTGGGTTTTGCTGGCTCGGCCGGTTCACGAGCCATATTGGCCGGATGCTCACGGGCATCGAGATTCACCCCGGCGCAACAATCGGTCGTCGGGTGTTCATTGATCACGGCATGGGTGTGGTGATCGGTGAGACCGCGGAAGTGGGAGACGATTGCACTATCTACCAGGGCGTGACCTTGGGCGGCACCTCGCTTTACCGCGGTGCCAAGCGTCATCCGACCCTCGGGCGGGGGGTGGTCATTGGCGCCGGTGCCAAAGTCCTGGGGGGGTTCGAGGTGGGCGATGGGGCCAAGGTGGGCTCCAACGCGGTTGTGGTCAAGCCTGTTCCCGCCGGGGCGACCGCCGTGGGCAATCCGGCTCGCATCATCGAAGCCGCTTCCGACGGGGTGAGTCGGGAGCGGGAGGCCAAGGCGGAGCAGATGGGTTTCACGGCTTACGGTGTGACCCGTGATATGGACGATCCCGTCTCCAAGGCGCTCCATGGGCTGCTGGACCACGCGGTCGAGACGGATCGGCGAATTCGCGTGCTGGTGGAGCAGCTCGCCGAGTCCGGGATTTGCGTCGATGCGGCAGCCAAGGCTGAAGACGGGTTTGATCCCAAAGGCCTGGGCAGGATGGTTGATTGAGGGCTTGGGATCACGGCACCAAAATAGTTGATTGATTTTGTCGGGTTTGGTATTGTTGAGTGAATTGTTCAACTATTAATCCATCTGCTTCAGGAGCCGACATGAGACTCACCACCAAAGGTCGTTTTGCTGTCACGGCGATGATAGATCTGGCGCTTCGTTGTGCAGACGGGCCGGTGACGCTGGCCGGAATCGCCGACCGTCAGAAGATCTCCCTCTCCTACCTGGAGCAGCTGTTTGGAAAGCTGAGGCGTTTCGAGCTGGTCAGCAGTGTCCGTGGCCCGGGTGGCGGCTATGCCCTGGCGCGGGAGATGGATTCGATCACCGTTGCAGACATTATTGCTGCCGTGGATGAGCCCCTGGATGCCACCTCCTGCGGCGGGAAGGAAAACTGCCACGATGAGCATCGTTGCATGACCCATGATCTATGGACCAATCTCAACCGCCGAATGTATGAGTACCTCCATTCGGTGACCCTGGCCAGTCTGGTCGAGCAGCAGCGTCAGAAGGCCGCTTCGGTGTCAGTGCTTCATGATGAGCGCAGTTCGACGGCTTGCCGGTCTGGCAGCAAGCTGACCCTGACGGCCTGAAGGTTTCGGGAGCGCCACGGTGTTTGCACCGGTTTATCTCGATCACAATGCCACGACGCCGCTCGACCCCCTGGTGAGGGAAGCCATGCTGCCCTGGCTGGGTGCCCGGTTCGGCAATGCATCAAGTCGACATGAGTACGGACGTGCGGCCCGCAAGGCGATCGATGAAGCGCGGAGCAGGGTGGCGGCCGCCGTGAATGCACACCCAACCGAGGTGATCTTCACCAGTGGTGGGTCGGAAGCCAACAACCTTTTCATCAAGGGGGCTGCGGCCATGATGAAACCCGGGTTGGTGGCGCTGAGTGCCATTGAGCATCCCTGCGTGCGTGAGCCCGCCCGGCAGTTGATGCGGAGCGGCTGGTGCTGCGAAGAGATTGCGGTTGATGGATCGGGGCGCATCGACCCCCAGGCCTTTGATCGCGTGCTGGCGGACAAGCCCCGGATCGTTTCGGTCATGCTGGCCAACAACGAGACCGGTGTGATCCAGAATGTGGAAGTGCTCGCGGGTGCCATCCGCAAGCGTGGGGGCTGGATGCATTGTGATGCGGTGCAGGCATTGGGCAAGATTCCTGTGGATTTCCGGGCGCTCGGTGTGCACGGACTGACCCTGTCGGCTCACAAGATCCATGGTCCGCTTGGCGTCGGCGCCCTGATTGTCGACAAGCGTGTTGAGCTGGCGCCGCTGGTGGCGGGCGGGGGGCAGGAGCGTAGTCTGCGTTCGGGAACGGAGAATGTGATGGCCATCGTCGGATTCGCGACGGCCTGCGATGTGGCAGTGACGATGCGCAACGAGCGTAGTGCCCACCTTGCTGTCTTGAGGGACGCATTGGAACGGGGGCTGACCGCCCTGGGGGCGCGGCTGTTTTCGGCGGAAGCCCCCCGGCTGCCCAATACCAGCTTCTTTGCGATTCCGGGGGTGGATGGCGATACTTTGGTGGGCAGGCTGGACCGGGCGGGCTTTGCGGTGGCGAGCGGTTCAGCGTGCTCAAGTGCCGATCCGGAGCCGTCCCATACCTTGCTTTCCATGGGGGTTGACCCGGAGCTTGCGCGGGCGGCGGTTCGAGTCAGTCTCGGGGCCGGCAATACGCGGCAGGATGTGGATGGATTTTTGGCGGCGCTGGGCGAAAGTCTGGCGAGCCTTCGAACGATGACTGCAGTGGCGGTCTAAGTTCCTGGAACGACTCAATTTGCTGCGCGGAGAAGATGAATATGCTCAAGTTTCCGATCTACCTTGATTACTCGGCAACCACGCCGGTGGACCCCCGTGTGGCCGAGAAGATGATTCCCTACCTGACCGAGTTGTTCGGCAACCCGGCTTCCCGAAGCCATTCCTATGGCTGGACTGCCGAGAAGGCCGTGGAGGAGGCCCGCGAGGAGGTCGCTGCCCTGGTGAACGCAGATGCCAAGGAGATCATCTGGACTTCCGGCGCCACCGAATCCAACAATCTGGCGATCAAGGGTGCTGCACACTTCTACTCGGGCAAGGGCAAGCACATCATCACCCTCAAGACCGAACACAAGGCGGTGCTGGATACGGTTCGAGAGCTTGAGCGTCAGGGCTTCGAGGCCACCTATCTGGATGTGCAGGAGAACGGCCTGCTCGACGTGGAGGTTCTCAAGGCCGCGATTCGTCCGGATACCGTTGTGGTGTCCGTGATGTTCGTGAACAACGAAGTGGGCGTGATCCAGCCGATCGCCGAAATCGGTGAGCTGTGTCGCGAGAAGGGCATCATCTTTCACGTGGATGCAGCCCAGGCCACCGGCAAGGTCGCGATCGATCTGGCCACCCTCAAGGTGGATCTGATGTCCTTCAGTGCCCACAAGACCTACGGCCCCAAGGGGATCGGCGCCCTCTACGTGCGCCGCAAGCCGCGGGTTCGGCTGGAAGCGCAGATGCACGGGGGCGGCCATGAGCGCGGCCTGCGTTCCGGCACCCTGGCCACCCACCAGATCGTCGGCATGGGCGAGGCCTTCCGTCTGGCCCGCCTCGAAATGGCCGAGGAGAACGCACGCGTGCTGGCTTTGCGTGACCGTCTGCTGGCCGGCCTGACCACCATTGAGGAGACCTTCGTCAATGGCGATCTGGCCAACCGTGTTCCCCACAATCTCAACATCAGCTTCGCCTACGTGGAAGGCGAATCTCTGATCATGGCGATCAAGGATATCGCCGTGTCGAGCGGCTCTGCCTGTACCTCGGCCAGCCTCGAGCCATCCTACGTACTGCGGGCCCTGGGGCGTAATGACGAACTCGCCCATAGCTCCATCCGTTTCACCATCGGCCGCTTCACGACGGTCGAGGAAGTCGATTACACCATCGACCTGCTGCGCCGCAAGATCGGCAAGCTCCGCGAACTGTCGCCCCTGTGGGACATGTTCAAGGAAGGCATCGATCTCGACACCGTGCAGTGGGCTGCGCACTGACAGGAGAAAGAAAATGGCATATAGCGAAAAGGTTCTGGATCACTACGAAAACCCCCGTAACGTCGGCGCCTTCGGAAAGGAAGACGGGGACGTGGGCACCGGTATGGTGGGGGCGCCCGCCTGCGGCGATGTGATGAAACTGCAGATCAAGGTGGGCAAGGATGGCGTCATTGAGGATGCCAAGTTCAAGACCTATGGCTGTGGCTCCGCCATTGCATCCAGCTCCCTTGTCACCGAGTGGGTAAAGGGCAAGACCCTGGATCAGGCGCTGGAGATCAAGAACACCGCCATCGCCGAGGAATTGGCGCTGCCGCCGGTCAAGATTCACTGCTCCATCCTGGCCGAGGACGCCATCAAGGCAGCGGTCGAGGACTACAAGAAGAAGCACAACGGCTGAAGGAGAAGCGACTATGGCAGTCACCCTGTCTGACAAGGCAGCAGCCCATATCGGCAATTTCATCGCCAAGCGCGGCAAGGGGGTGGGTATCCGCCTCGGCGTGCGCACTTCGGGCTGTTCGGGCATGGCCTACAAGCTCGAGTTTGCCGATGAGGTAATGGCGGAAGACGTGGTTTTCGAAAGTCATGGACTGAAAGTCCTGATTGATCCGAAGAGCCTGCCCTATATGGACGGAACGGAGCTGGATTTCGTCCGTGAGGGGCTCAATGAAGGTTTCAAGTTCAACAACCCGAATGTGAAGGGCGAATGCGGCTGCGGCGAAAGTTTCACCGTCTGATCGCGATGCCAGCGTATTCGCGGTTCGCCTGTCCGTTCGGACAGAGGGTTTGACATGCTTGATCTGAAGCAGGATTACTTTGCACTCTTCGGTCTGCCGACCGGTTTTGCCATCGACATGGACCGGCTCGAGCAGGCCTATCTTGACATCCAGGGGCGGGTCCATCCGGATCGCTTTGCTCACCTGTCCGATGCCGACAAGCGCCTGTCCATGCAATGGGCCACCCACGCCAACGAAGCCTTCCGCACCCTCAAGAGCCCGCTCACCCGTGGGCAGTATCTGCTTGAGCTGCAGGGCGTTGATCCGGCTTTCGAAACCAATACGGCGATGTCCTCCGACTTCCTGATGGAGCAGATGGAGTGGCGCGAAGCCCTCGGCGAAGCGCGCGAGGCGGCAGACGAAGAGGTGCTGGAGGATCTTTCCCGCCGCATCCGTCATGCCAATCGCACATTGATCGAGCAGTTGGGGGAGGAGCTTGACCAGAAGGGCGACTTGCGTGCGGCGGCCGATACAGTGCGCCGGTTGAAATTTCTCGAAAAGCTGCAACACGAAATCAATGACGCCTTGACGGCGCTGGAATCCTGATGGCCTTGCTGCAGATCTCAGAACCAGGGATGTCCACCGCGCCGCATCAGCACCGGCTTGCGGTGGGGATTGATCTGGGTACCACGAATTCCCTGGTCGCAACGGTGCGCAATGGCGTGGCCTTGTGTCTTCAGGATGACGACGGGAAGGTGCTGCTGCCTTCAGTGGTGCATTACCTTGCAGACGGCCAGATTGTCGTGGGGCGCAAGGCCCAGTCTGCGCAGGCGGTGGACCCGCGTAACACCATTGTCTCTGTGAAGCGTTTCATGGGGCGCGGGCTGAGGGATGTTTCCCACGTCGAGACCATGCCCTATGACTTTGTCGACGCTGAAGGCATGGTGCGCTTGCGCACCGTGCAAGGCGTCAAGAGCCCTGTCCAGGTGTCTGCCGAGATCCTGAAGGATCTTCGGGTGCGGGCCGAACGCAGCCTGGGGGGCGAGTTGACCGGGGCGGTCATCACCGTACCGGCCTATTTCGATGACGCCCAGCGTCAGGCCACCAAGGATGCTGCACGTCTTGCGGGCCTCAACGTATTGCGGCTGCTCAATGAGCCCACGGCCGCTGCCATTGCCTATGGCCTGGAGAACGCATCGGAGGGGACTTACGCTGTCTACGATCTGGGTGGAGGGACATTCGACATCTCCATTCTGCGCCTGTCACGGGGCGTGTTCGAGGTGGTGGCGACCAATGGGGACGCGTCCCTTGGCGGGGATGATTTCGATCATCGCCTGTTCTGCTGGATACTCGACAATGCGGGGATCTCGCTGCCTTCCGATCGGGACGCCCGACGTCTGTTGATGAAGGCCCGTGAGGTCAAGGAGCGTTTAAGCCTCGATGAGTCGGTATCGATCCGGATGACGCTGGAGCGCGGTGATGAGGTGGACCTGGCAATCGACCGCTCGGTTTTCGTCGAGATAACCCGTCCTCTTGTCGCCAAGACCCTGAAGCCGGTCAAGAAGGCGCTGCGTGACGCCGGGCTCGAACCCGGGGATGTGAAGGGTGTGGTGATGGTGGGCGGAGCAACGCGCATGCCCCACGTGCAGCAGGCCGTTGGTGAGTTCTTTGGCCAGACACCCTTGACCAACCTTGATCCGGATACCGTCGTGGCCATCGGTGCGGCGATACAGGCCAACGTACTGGCGGGCAATCGAGCAGCGGAAGACGAATGGCTGCTCCTCGACGTCATTCCTCTCTCCCTCGGAATCGAGACAATGGGCGGGCTGGTCGAAAAGATCATTCCCCGTAACGCAACCATCCCTACGGCGCGGGCCCAGGATTTCACGACCTTCAAGGACGGTCAGACGGCGATGGCGTTCCATGTCGTGCAGGGTGAGCGGGAGCTGGTTTCTGCCTGTCGTTCGCTGGCACGGTTTGAGTTGCGGGGCATTCCGCCCCTGGTGGCGGGCGCGGCACGTATCCGTGTCACCTTCCAGGTGGACGCGGATGGCCTGTTGTCCGTATCGGCTCGGGAGCTGACCACCGGTGTCGAGGCACGGGTGGAGGTCAAGCCTTCCTACGGGCTGGCTGATCATGAAATTGCGGACATGCTCAAGGCCGGCTTCGAGAACGCTCGGGAGGACATGGAGCTACGCGGTCTGCGCGAACAGCAGGTCGAGGCGGAGCGGGTGGTCGAGGCGACGATGAAGGCGCTCGATGCCGACGGCGATCTGCTGAATACGAATGAGCGCGCAGAACTGGATGCGGCGATCGCTTCTCTGCGGGCGACTGCCGACGGGCAGGATTCCCGTGCCATCAAGATTCAGCTCGAGGCTTTCAATCGGGCCTCCAACGAGTTTGCATCGCGCCGCATGGACAAGAGCATTCGCCAGGCCCTGGCGGGTCAGCGGATCGATGATCTACGCATCTGAACCCAAGACGACACCATGACCACACTTATCGTGCTTCCCCATGTGGAGCTTTGTCCGGACGGCGCAGTCATTGACGCCGAGCCGGGCCAGTCGATCTGCGATGCGCTTCTGCAGAATGACATTCCGATCGACCATGCCTGTGAGAAGTCCTGCGCATGCACCACTTGTCATGTGGTTGTAAGGGATGGTTTCAACAGTCTCGAGCCGGCCGAGGATCTCGAGGAAGATCTCCTGGACAAGGCCTGGGGGCTGGAGCCCACGTCCCGGCTGTCCTGTCAGGCCTTGGTGGGTGATACGCCGCTCACCGTCGAGATTCCCAAGTATTCGATCAACATGGTCAAGGAGGGCAAGCGGGGATGAAATGGACAGACGTGCAGGAAATCGCAATCCAGTTGTCGGAGGCCTACCCCGAGGTGGATCCCCTGAAGATCAATTTCGTCGACCTGATGAAATGGACCATGGCTTTGCCGGAATTCGATGATGACCCCAAGCACTGTGGTGAGCGAATCCTCGAAGGGATTCAGCAGGCCTGGATAGAGGAAGTGGCCTGATGTCCGCGACGCCGGGCAGCATCCTGGGCTTTGAGGCCAAGAGCCTGACCGGCGAAACGATACGCTTCGCTGACATGGCGGGGCGGGTCGTGCTCATCGTCAACACGGCCAGTGAATGCGGCTTCACCCCACAGTATGCGGGGCTTCAGGCCCTTCACGAGGCCTATGCGGAGCGGGGTCTGGTGGTGGTTGGCTTTCCGTGCAACCAGTTCGGTGGCCAGGAGCCTGGCGATGCCGGCCGGATCGCTGAATTCTGCCAGCGTAACTACGGCGTCGGCTTTTTGATGGCCGAGAAAGTGCTGGTCAACGACGAGGGGGCCCACCCTCTTTTCACGTATCTTACTTCAGCATTGCCCGGTGTCCTGGGCAGCCAGGCGATCAAGTGGAACTTCACCAAGTTCCTGATCGACAAGGCGGGTGTGCCGGTGAAGCGCTACGCGCCGATGACGCCGCCCGGCGATCTGGGCGATGACATCGAAGCGCTTCTCCGCTGATCAGCGCGCGGTCGGGTCGGAGGGTTCGTTGAGCGACAGCCAGTAAAGGCCGAGCTGCCCAACCGCCTGCAGGAAACGCTCGAAATCCACCGGTTTGCGGATGTAGCTGTTTGCGCCGAGCCGGTAGGCTTCGAAGATATCCTGATGTTCCTTTGAGGTCGTCAGGACGACCACCGGGAGGAGTGCGGTGCGTTCGTCCGCACGTATCCGTCGTAGCACTTCCAACCCGTCAATGCGTGGCAGTTTCAGATCGAGCAACACGAATGCAGGCATGATCATGCTGTCCCGACTCGAGAACTGCCCGGTACAGAAGAGGTAATCCAGCGCCTCGACACCGTCCCGAGCAACCACCACCTGGTTCGCAATCTTGTTCTTGCTGAATGCCCGCAGCGTCAGGGCTTCGTCGTCGGGGTTGTCCTCAACGAGGAGGATGGGGCGATCGGTCGCCATAAGAGCTCCTTGATCTTGCTTTTGTGTTTTTGTTGATTACGGTGTTTTTTGGGGAGAAGTGCCAAATCTCTCCATAGCAAGATCATAAGTACGGGAGGACCAAAATAAGGTGGACCAAATTCGCATTTTCAGGCGCTTTTACAACAATTGACCCGCTTCCAGCATGAAGATCTTGTTTTCGCCGCTAGGCCCGGACAACCAGGTCGGTGTCAAGTCAGGAAAGGTTTCTTCGACGATGTGCCGGTTGTGTCCGACTTCAACGGCAATCAGCCCCTCGGGCTTGAGGTAGCGGGGGGCATCGGCGAGTAGCCGGCGTATCAGGTCCAGGCCATCCTCGCCGGAACCGAGGGCCAAACCGGGCTCATGCAGATACTCTTTCGGCAGGGCATCCATGGCCTCTTGCGTCACATAGGGTGGGTTGCTGAGGATGAAGTCGAAGGTCTGTTGGGGGACGGCGGAGAAGCCATCGGACTGGATCAGGGTGATCCGCTCCTCCAGGCCATAGGCGGCGATGTTCTCGCGCGCCACGTCGAGGGCGTCCGGCGAAATGTCCACCGCGACGATCTTCGCATTGGGGAAGGCATGGGCCATCAGGATGGCCAGACAGCCTGAGCCGGTGCACATGTCCATGGCGGAGCTCACGGCCTCCGGATCCGCGATCCAGGGGCTGAAGCCGTCCTGGAGCAGCTCGGCAAAGAAGGAGCGTGGAATGATGACCCGAGGGTCCACCTTGAAGCGGAAGTTGCCGAGCCAGGCTTCACCCGTGATGTAGGCGGCGGGCAGGCGCTCGACCGCCCGTTTCTCGATCACCGCGAAGATGGCCTCCCGTTCATCGCCTGGAATGCACGCGTCCAGAAAGGGATCGAGACGATCGAGGGGCAGGGAAAGGGTATGGAGGACCAGATAGACAGCTTCGTCGTAGGCATCCTGAAGGCCGTGTCCAAAGAAGCAGCCCGCACGATTGAAGCGCGTGACCGCATAGCGGATCCAGTCCCTGACGGTGACAAGTTCGGCCAGGGGGCCATGCTCGTGAATGTGTTCGACTTCGTTGTCGTCAATGTAGGTGTCGTCGTGGTTCATGTGGGATCCGATGCGATCAGCAGATTCTTGAGGGTACGTCGATAGATATCGGACAGTGGCGCCACGGCATCCACGGAAATGCATTCGTCGAGTTTGTGTATGGTGGCATTGACAGGGCCAAACTCGACGACTTGCGGACAGATCTCGGCAATGAAGCGACCATCCGACGTGCCGCCCGTGGTTGAGAGTTCGGGGGTGAGGTCGAGTGTCTGATGGATGGCCTCTTCGATGGCCGCCACGAGCGCACCACGTGGGGTGAGGAAGGGCTTGCCGCCCAGGGTCCAGGCCAGCTCGTAATCCAGACCATGGCGGTCGAGAATGGCGTGGACCTGGCGCTTCAAGTCCTCGGCGGTGTGCACCGTGGCGAAGCGGAAGTTGAACAGAACCTCCAGGGTGCCAGGAATGACATTGGTGGCGCCGGTGCCAGCCTTGATGTTGGACATCTGCCAGGAGGTGGGCGGGAAGTACTCATTGCCCTCGTCCCACTTCATGGCAGCGAGCTCGGTGAGGGCCGGAGCTGCAAGGTGGATCGGGTTGCGGGCAAGATGCGGGTAGGCGATGTGTCCCTGGGTGCCCTTCACCGTGAGCTTGCCGGAAAGGCTGCCCCTGCGGCCGTTCTTGATCATGTCGCCCAGGGTATCCACGCAGGTGGGCTCACCCACGATGCAATAGTCGAGCGTCTCGCCCCTCGCCTTGAGGGTTTCGACGACCAGGGTCGTGCCGTGGGTAGCATCACCTTCTTCGTCGGACGTCAGCAGCAGCGCGATGGAGCCGGGGTGGTCGGGGTGTTCTGCAATGAAGCCTTCGATGGCGGTGACGAAGGCGGCAAGGGACGACTTCATGTCGGCCGCGCCGCGGCCGTATAGCTTGCCGTCCCGTTCGGAGGGCGTGAAGGGATTGGACGTCCAGGCGTCCAGCGGGCCGGTGGGGACCACGTCGGTGTGACCGGCGAGGACCACGAGAGGCGCTGCTGTGCCTCGGCGAGCCCAGAGGTTGCTGACACCGCTGCTGTCGATGCGCTCGCAGAGGAAGCCGAGGGGGGCGAGGCGGGCGGTGATCAGTTCGAGGCAGCCAGCGTCCTCGGGCGTGACTGAAGGGCGTGAGATCAGTTCACAGGCCAGGGCCAGGGTGGGGTTCCCTGATGTTTGGGGTGCAGTCATGATTTTATTGTGGTCAGTCGTCGTCGAGCTCGAGGGTGAATTCGCGGAAGGACGCGCCATCCGGCTCGGTCTGCTCGAAGTCGATGGTGGACGGGGAACGGCCGGATTTCTCGCTGTTGCCGTTGCCGAACTGGGCGTTGTTGATCAGCCAGGACAGGTTGGTCGGTGAGTCGGAGTTGGCCAGGGCTTCCTCGAGGGTGATGACCTTGTCCTTGAACAGGCGGAACAGGTCCTGTTCGAAGGTGCGGGAGCCCTGGGCGAGGCTCTGCTCCATGGCTTCACGGATGGCGGAGATCTCGCTGCGCTCGATCAGCTCCGCCACCTGGCGGGTGTTGAGCAGGATCTCCACGGCGGGGATCCGGCCACCGTCGGGCCGCTTGATCAGGCGCTGGGATGCGATGCACTTGAGTGTTGCCGCCAGGTCGAGGGACAGCAGGGCACGCCCGTCCAGCGGAAAGAAGCTGAAGATCCGGTTGAGGGCGTGATAGGCATTGTTGGCATGCAGGGTGGCCAGGCACAGGTGTCCGGTCTGGGCATAGGCGAGGGCTGCACTCATGGTTTCCCGATCACGGATCTCGCCAATCAGGATGCAGTCGGGGGCTTGGCGCATGGCGCTGCGCAGGGCGTTCTGCCAGTCAAGGGTGTCGGCGCCGATCTCACGTTGATTGACGATCGACATCTTGTGCTTGAACAGGTATTCGATCGGATCCTCGATGGTCAGGATGTGGCCCGAGCGGTTCTCGTTGCGATGGTCCAGCATCGAAGCAATGGTGGTTGACTTGCCCGAGCCGGTGGCGCCAACCACCAGCACCAGACCGCGCTTCTCCATGATGACCTCGGAAAGCACGGATGGGAGGCCAAGGGTGTCGAGCCGGGGAATCTCGCCGAGGATGTAGCGCACGACGATGGCGATGCTGTTGCGCTGCCAGAAGATGTTCACCCGGAAGTTGCCCATGTCCCGCCGGCCAAAGGAGAGGTTCATCTCCTTGAATCGTTCGAAGCGCTCGGTTTGCTCCGGATTCATCATCTCGTAGGCCATGCGCTGGATCATCGTGGGATCCATGGCCTGCTGATTGATGGGCAGTGTGTTGCCGTCGATTTTGATGTGAATCGGGGTGCCGACGGTAATGAAGATGTCCGAGGCCTTCTTCTCGGCCATCAGCGCGAATAGCTTGTCGATGATCATCGGGCTGCCCGGAAGAAGGGGCCGCCGGGATGGCGGCCCGCTGGAGTCGTCAGTCGCGCAGGAGTTCGTTGATGCTGGTCTTGGCGCGGGTCTGGGCGTCCACCTTCTTGACGATCACGGCACAGTACAGGCTGTACTTGCCGTCGGCGGAGGGCAGGTTGCCGCTGACCACCACGGAACCGGCGGGAATGCGGCCGTAGTGGACCTCGCCGGTGGCGCGGTCGTAGATCTTGGTGCTCTGGCCGATATAGACGCCCATGGAGATGACGCAGTTGTCCTCGACGATCACGCCTTCGACCACTTCGGAGCGGGCGCCGATGAAGCAGTTGTCACCAATGATGGTCGGGTTGGCCTGCAGGGGCTCAAGTACGCCACCGATGCCGACGCCGCCGGAGAGGTGAACGTTTTTTCCGATCTGGGCGCAGGAGCCGACGGTAGCCCAGGTGTCCACCATGGTGCCTTCATCCACGTAGGCGCCGATATTCACGTAGGAGGGCATGAGCACGACACCCTTGCCGATGAAGCTGCCCTTTCGCGCCACGGCGTTGGGGACCACACGGAAGCCGCCTGCGGCGAAATCGTGGGCGTCGTAGTTGTCGAACTTGGTCGGGACTTTGTCGTAGTAACGGGTATCGCCACCCTCCATGATCCTGTTGTCATGGGTGCGGAAGTAAAGCAGCACGGCCTTCTTGATCCACTGGTGGGTCACCCATTCGCCGTTGATCTTTTCGGCGACGCGCAACTTGCCTTGATCCAGCTCTTCGATCACGTGTTCGATGACTTCGATCTGCTCCTTGGTGGCGCTGGCGGCCGACAGGTCGGTGCGGCGCTCCCACAGTTCCTCGATCAGGATGGCGAAGGGGTTGTCGTGGTGGGGCGTGATATGCATTTGGACGCTCATGGGTTCTTCGAAAGTTGTTGGGCGAAGGTGACGATGCGGCGGGCTGCCTCGACACACTCTGCCAGATCGGCAACGATGGCAATGCGCACGAAACCGGCTCCGGGATTGACTCCGTGGGCTTCCCGCGCAAGGTAGCTGCCGGGCAGAACCGTCACATTATATTCGGCCTGCAGGCGCCGGGCGAACTCGGTATCGGAAAGTCCGAGTCGGTCCACCCGCGCCCACAGATAGAAGCCGGCATCGGGCAGTGCCACGTCAAGGTGTGCGGCGATCATCGGTGTGATGAGGTCGAACTTCTCGCGATACAGGCGGCGGTTCTCGGCCACGTGGGCTTCGTCGCCCCAGGCGGCGGCCGAGGCTGCCTGCACCGAAGGGCTCATGGCGCAGCCATGGTAAGTACGGTAAAGCAGGAAGCGCTTGAGGATGGCCGCGTCGCCCGCGACGAAGCCGGAGCGCATGCCTGGTACGTTGGAGCGCTTCGAAAGGCTCGAGAACATCACCACGTTGCGGAAATCGCTGCGCCCCAGTCGATGGGCAGCCTCAAGCCCGCCGATGGGAAGATGGGCGTCGTCGAAGTAGATCTCGGAGTAGCACTCATCGGCGGCAATCACGAAGCCGTAGCGGTCCGACAGGGCGAAGAGCTGGGCCCATTCATCCAGGGCCAGCACGCGGCCGGTGGGGTTGCCGGGGGAGCAAACATACACGAGCTGCACCCGCTGCCAGTCCGCCTCGGGAACGGCAGCAAAGTCGGAGGCAAAGCGATCTTCCGGCAGATTGTTGACGAAGTAGGGCGTTGCGCCCGCCAGGTAGGCGGCTCCTTCGTAGATCTGGTAGAAGGGGTTGGGGCACACCACCAGGGCATCGGTCCGGGAGCCGTCGATCACGCACTGGGCGAAGGCAAACAAGGCTTCCCGGGAACCATTGACGGGCAGTACCTGGGTTGCGGCATTGACGCCGGGAAGGCCGTAGCGGCGTTCCAGCCAGCCGGCGATGGATTGGCGCAGCGCGTCGGAGCCCTGGGTGGTGGGGTAGCTGGCGAGGCCGCCGAGGTTGTCCACCAGGGCCTGGCGGATGAGTCCGGGCGTTGCATGTTGGGGCTCGCCGATGGAAAGGCGGATCGGCGACAGACCGGCGGGGGGGACAATACCCTCGAAGAGGGTGCGCAGCTTCTCGAAAGGATAGGGATGAAGATCCTGGAGGTGCGGATTCACGTTGGGAAGGTATCCTGTAATCGGCCCGAAACGGGCGGGGGTCATGGGGCCGGGCGGGCCCGGAGCGGGTGCCCGCTCGGCCGATCGACCGGGCTGCAGCAGGGCTGCGCGTGATCCCGGTGGGCAAGTGGATGGCACCCGGTAGCCGCTTTTTTGGCTGATGTTATTATAGCGGCCGTCGTTAATGTGGCGGTGCAGCATCCGCGCGCCGTTTCCGCTCGCCGAAGTCTTTCTGACCCCTTAATACGTGCGCCTGGCCAAACTCAAGCTTGCCGGTTTCAAGACCTTCGTAGACCCGACCACCGTGCTCACGCCCGGCAATCTGGTGGGTATCGTCGGTCCGAACGGTTGCGGTAAGTCCAACATCATCGATGCCGTGCGCTGGGTGCTGGGCGAGTCGCGGGCTTCGGCCCTGCGCGGGGGGTCGATGATGGACGTCATCTTCAACGGCTCGACGACGCGCAAGCCTGTGTCCCGGGCCAGCGTCGAACTGGTGTTCGACAACGCCGAAGGCAGGGCCGCCGGCCAGTGTAAGCCTTATGCCGAGGTGGCGGTGAAGCGGGTGCTCGATCGTAGCGGCGAGTCCACTTACTACATCAACGGGGTGCAGGTCCGGCGCAAGGACGTGATCGACCTGTTCCTCGGGACGGGTCTTGGCCCGCGGGCCTACGCCATCATCGAGCAGGGCATGATCTCCCGCATCATCGAGGCCAAGCCCGAAGAAGTGCGAGGCTTCCTCGAAGAGGCGGCGGGGGTGACCAAGTACCGGGAGCGGCGCCGCGAGACCGAAGGGCGCCTGTCCGATGCCCGGGACAACCTGACCCGTCTTGAAGACATCCGCAACGAGCTTGGCCAGCAGATCGGCAAGCTCGAGACCCAGGCAGCCATTGCCGAAAAGTATCGGCAGCTCAACGCCAGTCTGTCCGAGCGTCAAAACCTGTTGTGGCTGATGAAGCGCAACGAGGCGCGGGCAGAGCGCACCCGCTTGTCGGATGAGCTGGCCGAAGCGACCCGGCGCATTGAGGCAGACTCCACGCACCTGCAGACCCTCGAAGGCCAGCTTGAATCGGCCCGCGATGCGCAGCTGGGTGCCAATGAAGGCGTGCAGCTCGCCCAGGAGGTGCTCTACACGGTGAGTGCCGAGCTGACCCGCCTGGAGGGCGAGCTTGCCCGCCTCCGCGATAGCCGGCGCATTCTGGAGAGCCGGCTGGCCCAGCTCGAGCGCGACGACGCCCAGTGGTGCAGTCAGCTTGATGCCTTGGCGGCCGACGGCGAGCGCTGGAGCGGGTTGCTTGAGCATGCAGCCATACGGGCGGAGCAGGCGGATGCCCGTCACGGCGAGGTTGGTGAACGCCTGCCCGAGGCCGAAGAGGCCCTGCACGCCGCCGATGCCGCCGCCGCGGCCGTGCGCCGGGAGCTGAACCACGCCGAGCAGCAGATCCGAGTGGAGGAGGCGCACCGGGTGAGCAGCGAGCGAACCCTTGAGGCCTTGTCCCAGCGTCGCGTGCGGCTGCAGCAAGAGCAGTCGGTTGTGCAGGCTCCGGATCTGCGTCAGGTGGCCGAGCGGGAGGCGATGCTGGAGGAGGTCGAGGACAGTCTGTCCCGTGCCCAGGCCGAGCTGGCCGAACGCAATGCCGAGGTGCCCGCTGCCCAGCAGGCTCTCAAGCATGCCGTCGAGGCTGAGCGCCAGGCCCAGCGCCGGGCCACGGAACTGCGGGCGCGCCGCGAGGCCCTGGTGCAACTGCAGGGCAAGGTGCAGGTGCAGGGGCAGCTTGGCGATTGGCTCAAGCGGCATCACCTGGATGGGCTCACGCCCCTGTGGCAGCGCATTCGTGTCGAAGCCGGTTGGGAGCTGGCCGTCGAAGCCGTTCTGCGGGAGCGGCTGGCTGCGCTGCCCGCGGTGGATGGGCAGACGGCCCTGGCTGCGTTGGCCGACAAGGTGCCGGGAGCCGTGGCCTTTTTGCTGCCCGGGGTCGTCCCGGTGGCCGATGGAGGTGATGCGCCAGAGGGCACGCGTCCGCTGAGGGCGTTGGTCGAGGCCGATGCCGAACTTGCCGAGATTCTGAATGCCTGGCTGGGTCGGGTTTTCGTCGCCGACGATCTGTCCGCCTGGCTGGGGCGGCGTAGCGAACTGCCTGTCGGCACGATGCTGGTGTCGCGGGAGGGCCGGCTCCTTGATCGCCATGCCCTCAGTCACTACGCGCCGGATTCACGCACCCACGGGGTCATCGAACGTCAGCGGGAAATCGAGCACCTGAGCGCCGAAGTGACGGCCGCCCAGGATGAGGCCGCCATGGCCCATGGTACGGTGGTCGAGGCGGAAGCCCTGGCGAGCCGCCTGCAGGAGTCCATTGCCAGCCTGCGCCGCGATGCCCAGGCTCTCCAGGCCCGTGTGCATGCCGAGCAGGTCGAGGTGCTCAAGCTCAATCAGGCCCGGATGCGCTATGAGGAGCGCTGTGGCCAGATCGACCGCGACCTGGGTGAGATCGCCCATGGCGAGCAGGCCGAGCGGGACCGACTGATGCGTTCCGAGACCGAGCTTGAACGCAGCCGCGAGATGGCAGACTTGCAGCGCGGCCGTCTCGAGGCGGCAGAGGCGGTGCGTCGGGAGCGGGACAGCGCCCTGCGCGAAACCCGCGCCCTCGAGCAGGCCCTGGCGCGGGAGCTGCAGGAAGCCCGTCACTCCGAGCGGGAGTGCCGCAGCAAGCTGGAGGACATCGAGCGCAACCGGGCGCTGGCCGCGGAGCAGCTTGCGCGCATCGCCGATGAGCTGGTGGAGCGGCGCGAATCCCTCCTGGAGATTGATGAGGTGTCGGTGGCCGCCGCCCTGCAGGAGTCTGTCGGTCAGCGGACAGCGCGCGAGACGGCGCTGGCGGCATGTCGCAACGTACTTGAAGAGGCCAACGCCGGCCTGCGGGCGCTGGAAGAAGAGCGTCTGCGCACCGAACATGCGGCCGCCCCCCAGCGGGAGCGGGTGGCGGATCTGCGCCTGCGGGTGCAGGCTGCCGAGATGGCAGAAGGCCAGCATGCGGCGCGGCTGGATGAGGCCAGGGCCGACGAAGCCGCGCTTGCACCGCTGCTCACCCCCGATCTGCGGGAGGGGGCGCTTCAGCGCGAGGTGGCTCGTCTGGGACGGGAGATTGCCGATCTGGGTTCCGTCAATCTCGCCGCACTGGATGAATTGAAGGTGGCATCAGAGCGCAAGTTCTACCTGGATGCCCAGAGCGATGACCTGCTTGGGGCCATTGAAACGCTGGAAGATGCGATCCGGAGGATCGACAGGGAAACCCGTGAGCAGCTTCAGGAGACGTACAATACGGTCAACCGCCATTTCGGCAGCTTGTTCCCCATGCTGTTCGGAGGAGGCGAAGCGCGCTTGGTCCTGACCGGTGACGAGATCCTTGATGCGGGAATCTCCATCGTGGCCCAGCCGCCGGGCAAGAAGAACAGCTCGATCCAGCTACTTTCGGGCGGCGAAAAGGCGCTGACGGCGATTGCTCTGGTATTTTCCATGTTCCAGCTCAATCCCGCGCCTTTCTGCATGCTGGATGAGGTCGACGCACCCCTTGACGATTCGAATACCGAGCGCTATTGCCGGATGGTCAAGCGCATGTCGTCGCAGACCCAGTTCGTGTTCATCAGCCACAGCAAGATCACCATGGAGATCGCGCAGCAGCTGGTGGGGGTCACGATGCAGGAGCAGGGGGTGTCGAGGGTGGTGGAAGTGGATATCGAGGAAGCGCTGCGTTTGGCCGAAGCCGGCGCAGTCTGACCGGGAAACAAGGGAAATCGATGGCAATCAGTGAGTTGCAGATGGGTCTGATCGGAGTCGGCGGTGTGGTGGTCGTCGGCATTTTTGCGTTCAACAAGTGGCAGGAGCGCAAGCAGCGCAAGGCGCTGGAGCCGCTTGTGCCGGCGAGTTCGCAAGAGCCCGTACTCAGTGAGTTGCCCACGGGCGTGGGCTCCAAGGAGCGAGTTGAGCCGGTGATGGGTGCCGAAGCCTCCGTCCGTGCCCAGCCCAGTGCCAAGACGGTGAAGGACGCAAGTGCCCGAAGGGTGCCTCCCCTGCTGCCGCCCGAGGTGGACGAGCGGGCTGACTGGGTGGTCCGCGTCGAGTCCATTGAACCCGTGGTGGCAGGCCGTCTCTGGCAAGCGGCCTCGGAGCAGCTCCAGGGCGTTCGCAAGCCGGTACGATGGTTTGGTTTTTCCGATTCCGACAATCGCTGGGAGGTCGTTGGCCCCAACAGCGGAAGTGGTTACCACTGGGTGTGCGTGGCGCTGCAGTTGGTGGACCGTCGTGGTCCGGCCGTTGATGCGGATCTTTCCCGCGTTGCCGATGGATTGCAGCGCATGTGCGACATCTTCATGGCCATTCCTTCCCTGCCTGCCAAGGGTGAGGCCCTGGCTCAGGCCGCCGAGCTTGATCGCTTCTGTGCAGGCGTGGATATCCAGATCGGTGTCAACGTGGTGGCCCGGGATCAGGCTTTCGCCGGGACCAAGCTGCGTGGCCTGGCTGAAGCCGCCGGGCTTGAACTGATGGAGGATGGTTGTTTCCATGCCCGAGACGAGCTGGGCATCAGCCAGTTCGTGTTGAGCAATCTTGAGCCCAGTCCATTCGTGGCCGAGGAAATGCGCGGCCTGAGTACCCAGGGCGTTACGCTGACCCTCGACGTTCCCCGGGTGGCGGAGGGGGTGCGGGTATTTGAGCGCATGATGGCCGTTGCCCAGCAACTGGCGGAAGCCCTCAACGGAGCGGTGGTGGACGACAATCGTTCGCCCTTCGGTGACAAGGCCGTCGGCCTGATCCGGGCGCAGATCGAGCAGTTTCAGGGGCAGATGGCCGAGTACGGTATCGCCCCGGGCTCGGCCCTGGCGCGCCGCCTGTTCTCCTGATCTGCGTTGTCCATGACCTCAGGTCTGGAGGACCCAGCCGCGCGGGCTGCAGCCCTGCGCGCGGAGCTGGAGCGCCACGAATACGCGTACTACGTTCTTGATGCGCCTACGGTTCCCGATGCCGAGTATGACCGCCTGTTCCGGGATCTGCAGGATCTTGAAGCCGCGCATCCGGAGGTCCTGACCCCCGACTCGCCGACCTTGCGGGTGGGTGGGCGTCCTTCATCCGAGCTTGCGGCAGTGGCCCATGCCCTGCCGATGTTGTCCATCCACACCGAGACCGATACCACCGATCAAGGGGCTGTCAGCTTCGATGCCCGGGTACGGCGTGCGCTCGGCCTGGAGGTGTCGGCGCCGCCCGTCACCTATGCGGCGGAGCTCAAGTTTGATGGCTTGGCCATCAATCTGCGCTACGAGCAAGGTGTGCTGGTTCAGGCGGCTACCCGGGGTGACGGTAGTACCGGCGAGGACGTAACGCCAAATGTGCGCACCCTGCACCGGATTCCCTTGCGTCTGCGGGGAGCCGCGCCGGCGGTACTGGAGGTGCGGGGCGAGATCTACATGCGTCGTGACGATTTCGAGCGTCTCAATGCCAGCCAGGCGGCAGCCGGGCAGAAGGTGTTCGTCAATCCACGCAATGCCGCGGCCGGTAGCCTGCGCCAACTCGATCCGGCCATCACGGCACGGCGTCCCCTGTCCTTCTTTGCCTACGGGCTGGGGGAGGTTCAGGGGTGGGCCATGCCGGCCACCCATTCCGAGGTACTGGATGCCCTCGCCGCGTTCGGGCTGCCGGTGTGCGAGCACCGCTGCCGTGCGGACGGTCCGGAGGGCCTTGCGCTTTTCCATCAGGAGATGGCGGTCTTGCGGGAGTCGCTGCCTTTCGACATCGATGGGGTTGTGTACAAGGTGGACCGCCTTGATCTGCAGCAGACCCTCGGTTTCGTCTCGAGGGAGCCCCGTTGGGCGGTGGCCCACAAATACCCCGCCCAGGAGGTGGCAACCCGCCTGCTGGGGATTGATGTGCAGGTGGGACGCACGGGCGCGGTCACGCCGGTGGCCCGTCTTGAGCCGGTATTCGTCGGCGGCGTCACGGTCACCAATGCGACCCTGCATAATCAGGGGGAGATCGATCGCAAGGACGTGCGGGTCGGTGACTGGGTGATTGTGCGTCGTGCGGGCGACGTGATCCCGGAAGTGGTCGGCCCGATTGCCGAGCGGCGGGAGGGCGAGTTGCCCCGCTATGACCTGCTTGAGGCCATCAGCCACGTGTGCCCCGAGTGTGGATCCCATGTGGTACGGGGTGAGGACGAGGCGGTGGCCCGATGTACGGGCGGGCTGTTCTGCCCGGCTCAGTGCAAGCAGGCGCTGCTCCACTTTGCGAGCCGTCGGGCGGTGGATGTGGACGGGCTGGGTGACCAGATCGTCAACCAGCTGGTCAATGCGGGCATCGTGCGTACGCCGGCGGATCTTTACGATCCGGCCCGGGTGAGCCAGGAGGTGCTGGCGGGGCTGGAGCGGATGGGTGAGAAGTCGGCGGTCAACTTGCTTGCGGCCATCGACAAGAGCCGGGACACCTCACTTGCGCGCTTCATCTTCGGCCTTGGCATCCGCAATGTGGGTGAGACGACCGCCAAGGATCTGGCGCGCCATTTCGGCAAGCTCGAGTTCTTCCTCGCGGCCGACGAGGCGGCATTGCTCGAAGTGCCGGATGTGGGTCCGGTGGTGGCCCATTGCATTCTCGATTTTCTGGCTGAAGCCCATAACCGGGAGGTGATCTCGGTGCTGCAGCGGGAGATGCGCTGGCCCGAGACGGAGCCGGCGGCCCGCCCCTCGGTCGGAGCCCTGAATGGCAAGAAGGTGGTGCTGACCGGAACCCTGCCGAGCCTGAGCAGGGATGAGGCCACTGCTTTGATCGAAGCTGCCGGCGGCAAGGTGGTGGGGTCGGTGTCGAAGAAGACGGATTACGTGGTGGCGGGTAGTGACGCGGGCAGCAAGCTTGAAAAGGCGCAACAACTCGGCGTCACCATTCTGGACGAGGACGGGCTGCGTTGCTTGTTGAAGCCGGCCGACGCGGGCGCGCCCGACGGCCAAGGAATGTTATTCGGAGAATGATGATGAAGAGGGTGACGAAAGCGGTCTTTCCTGTGGCGGGTCTGGGCAGCCGTTTCTTGCCGGCAACCAAGGCCAGCCCGAAGGAAATGATGCCCATTGTGGACAAGCCGCTGATCCAGTACGCGGTGGAGGAGGCCGTGGCGGCTGGCATGACTGATCTGGTGTTCATCACGGGCCGCTCGAAGCGGGCCATCGAGGACCATTTCGACAAGGCCTATGAACTGGAGACCGAACTGGAGATGCGTGGCAAGGCCGATCTCCTGAAGATCGTCCGGGATACCGTCCCGTCCCATGTGAATTGCATCTATATCCGTCAGGCGGAAGCGCTGGGCCTGGGTCACGCGGTGCTGTGCGCCGCGTCGGTGGTGGGGGATGAGCCCTTTGCTGTGCTGCTGGCCGATGATTTGCTGGATTCACTGGGCGGATCGCCGGTCATGCAGCAGATGGCCGAGGTCTACAACTACCATCGTTGTTCCGTGCTGGGCGTGATGAACGTGCCCCGGGAACAGACTCGCCAGTACGGTATTGTCAGCACCGAGCGTGATAGCGGTGAGGTGCAGCGGGTCAGCGGAATCGTAGAGAAACCCAAGCCTGAGGATGCGCCGTCCACCCAGGCCGTGATCGGGCGCTACATTCTGACCGGACGCATCTTCGATCATCTGCGACAGCTCGAGCCCGGGGCCGGTGGCGAGCTTCAGCTCACCGACGCCATCGCTTCGCTGCTCAAGGAGGAGGCTGTGCTGGCCTACCAGTTCCGCGGTGTGCGCTATGACTGCGGCTCAAAGCTGGGTTACCTGCAGGCAACCGTCGAGCTGGGCCTGAAGCACCCCGAGGTTGGTGAGGAATTTGCGGCCTTCCTGGCCTCACGCGTGTGAGCCAGAGGGCTTGAACCCCGCTTAAGGAGCGGGCAACAAAAAGCGCGGCCCTCGAGCCGCGCTTTTTGTTGCCCGGGCCGGGTTGCCCCGGCCTCACAGGTGCTTGTTTATGCCTCTTCGCGGGCAGCACGCTTGCGGTCGTGTTCCTTGAGGAAGCGCTTGCGCAGGCGGATGCTCTTGGGGGTGATTTCAACGATCTCGTCATCGGCAATGAATTCGATGGCGGATTCAAGCGTCAGCTGGATCGGGTTGATCAGGCGAACGGCTTCGTCGGTGCCCGAGGCGCGCACGTTGGTGAGCTGCTTGCCCTTGATCGGGTTCACCACCAGATCGTTGTCGCGGGTGTGGATGCCGATGACCATGCCTTCGTACAGGGCGTCGCCCGGGCTGACGAACATGCGGCCACGATCCTGCAGGTTCCACAGGGCGTAGGCCACGGCTTCACCATCGTTCTGGGAAATCAGCACGCCGTTGCGACGTTCGGCCAGGGTGCCGCCCATCGGGCCGTAGTCGTCGAACACGTGGCTGGCCAGACCAGTACCGCGGGTCATGGTCAGGAACTCACCCTGAAAGCCGATCAGGCCACGGGCGGGGATGCGATATTCGAGACGCACGCGGCCCTTGCCGTCCGGCTGCATGTCCTGGAGCTCGCCACGACGCCGGCCGAGTTCTTCCATCACGCCGCCCTGGTGGTCTTCTTCCACATCGACGGTGAGCATTTCGTAGGGTTCGCACTTGACGCCGTCGATCTCCTTGAAGACCACACGCGGCCGGCCGACGGCCAGCTCGTAGCCTTCACGACGCATGTTTTCGAGGAGGATGGTCAGGTGCAGTTCGCCGCGCCCTGATACTTCGAAGGTGTCGGAGTCGCTGGTGAAGTTGACGCGCAGGGCGACGTTCTTCAGGAGCTCCTTCTCAAGACGCTCACGGATCTGACGGCTGGTAACGAACTTGCCTTCACGGCCGGCCAGGGGGGAGGAGTTGACCATGAAATTCATGGTCAGGGTGGGTTCATCCACGGCGATCGGGGTCATGCCTTCGAGGCATTCCGGATCGCACAGGGTCACGCCGATGTTGACCTGCTGGATGCCTGCCACCAGCACGATGTCGCCTGCTTCGGCGGATTCGGCCGGGGAGCGCTCCAGGCCCTTGAAGGTGAGGATCTGGGAGACCTTGCCCTTGCCCCGGTTCTCGTCACCGTACATGACGACGATTTCCTGATTGGGCTTGATGCGGCCGCGCTTGATGCGGCCGATGCCGATCTGCCCCATGTAGGTGGAGTAGTCGAGGGAGCAGACCTGCATCTGCAGCGGGCCGTCGGCGTCTACTTCGGGGGCGGGGACGTGCTTGAGGATGGCCTCGAACAGGGGGCGCATGTCGGTACGCTCGTCTTCCAGGTTCTCCATCGCGAAGCCGTTGAGGCCGGAGGCGTAGATGATGGGGAAGTCGAGCTGCTCGTCGGTGGCGCCGAGCTTGTCGAACAGATCAAAGGTATGGTTGATGACCCAGTCGGGGCGGGCGCCCGGCCGGTCGATCTTGTTGATCACGACGATGGGCTTGAGACCGAGGCCCAGGGCCTTGCGGGTCACGAAGCGGGTCTGGGGCATGGGGCCTTCGACGGAGTCCACCAGCAGCAGCACGCTGTCGACCATGGACAGTACGCGCTCCACTTCACCGCCGAAGTCGGCATGGCCCGGGGTGTCGACGATGTTGATGTGGGTGTCGCCGTACTGGATCGCGCAGTTCTTCGACAGGATCGTGATGCCTCGTTCCTTTTCGATGTCGTTGCTGTCCATCACCCGTTCACTGACCTGCTGGTTTTCACGGAAAGTGCCGGACTGGCGCAGGAGTTGGTCGACGAGGGTGGTCTTGCCGTGGTCGACGTGGGCGATGATGGCAATGTTTCGGATGGCGCGGGACATGGGGTTGGATACCGGAAGTACTTGTAAACCCGAGATTTTAGCACGTCTTTGCGCATTGCAGCATGGGTGGGGTGCCTTGCACGCCGTGCTAAGATTCGCGCCCGACACCATATTGAGGAGTAGCCGGACATGCTGGCAATCATCGGCGGCAGTGGCCTGACGCAGCTTGCATCCCTGGACTTGATCCGGCGGGAGGTGGTGCGCACCCCTTTTGGCGAACCGTCCGGTGCGCTCACCTTCGGCCGTTTGTGCTCGCGGCCGGTCGTATTTCTTGCCCGGCACGGCTATGGGCATACGATTCCGCCCCACCGGGTGAATTACCAGGCAAATCTGTGGGCCCTGCACCAAGCCAAGGTGGACGCGATCATCTCGGTGGCGTCTGTCGGCGGTATTCGCGCCGACCTGTGTCCGGGCTCCCTCGTGGTACCCCATCAGATCATCGACTACACGTGGGGTCGCAAGAGCACTTTCCATGAGGGATCCGAGGCGCCAGTGGTGCATGTGGACTTCACCGACCCTTACGAGCAGGCCCTGCGCCAGAGAATTCTGCGCGCGGCGGCGGCGGCGGGCGAAGCCGTCGCCGATGGTGCGGTGTACGCCGCCACCCAGGGGCCGCGGCTGGAGACGGCGGCGGAGATCAACCGTCTCGAGCGGGATGGCTGTGATGTGGTGGGGATGACGGGAATGCCGGAGGCTGTTCTGGCTCGGGAGCTCGGAATTCCCTATGCGGCGATCAACGTGGTTGCCAACTATGCGGCCGGGCGCGCGGCGCGTGCGTCCGGTATCTGTTTTGACAGCATCGACACGGTGCTCAGGGAGGCGATGGGGCGGGTGCGCAGAGTGCTCGACCACATCTGCGAGGCATGATCCGCGAAGTGTTGCGGATGGGTGATCCGCGGCTCCTGCGTCGGGCTGCGCCCGTTGAGCGCTTTGCCACACCCGAGCTCCTTGCCCTGATCCAGGATATGCGGGACACGATGGCCCATCTCAATGGCGCCGGGCTGGCCGCGCCGCAGATCGGTGTGGATCTCCGGCTGGTGATATTCGGTGGTGGTCCGAGCCCGCGTTATCCGGATGCCTCGAGCGTGCCCGATACCGTGCTGATCAATCCCGTTCTGGCGCCGCTTTCGGAGGATGAGGAGGGGGGCTGGGAGGGGTGTCTTTCGGTGCCCGGGCTGCGTGGCTGGGTTCCGCGCTGGACGGAGCTGCACTATGCGGGTTTCGATGAGCAGGGGCGGCCCTTGGATCGTCGGGCAACGGGCTTCCATGCCCGCGTGGTGCAGCACGAATGTGATCACCTGGATGGGGTGCTCTATCCCATGCGGGTGCGGGATTTTTCCCGTTTCGGCTATACCGATGTCCTGTTTCCGAACGGGATGATGACGGCCGACGATTGACCGACGGCCGCGGACTCCTGGTTCAGACAGCCAGTTTTTCGAGCAGATCGGATTCGATCTTCAGCACCTGGACGTCCTGGGACAAGCCCGGACCGCTGATCAAAAATGTGTCTTCAACCCGTTCGCCCAAGGTGGCAATCTTGGCGGTGTGCAGGTTGATCCCATAGGCGGCCAGGGTTTCAGCAACACCAAACAGCAGGCCAGGCCGGTCGGCTGCGGTTACCGACATGATGTGATGCTGACCCCTTTCGTCGGGACGAATGCTGATCTCGGGGGTAATCGGAAAGTGTTTTACCTCCCTCGACAGGCGTCCGCTGGCTGGCCGATCGACCGGGGCGTGGGTGGCCAGGCGCTCGGTGAGGTCGTGTTCGAGGAGTGTGATCAGATCCCGGTAATGTACTTCCTGGCCCGGGTCGAGCAACACGAAGCTGTCCAGCGCGTAACCATGTCGGGTGGTGTGAATCTTGGCGTCGGCAATCGAGAAGCCGAGCCGGCTGAAGAAGCCGCACAGACGCATGAAGAGGTCGCGCTGATCCTTCATATAGACCATTACCTGCAGGCCCTCGCCCACATGGCTGAGGCGTGCCTTGACGACGGGCTCTTCGGTGACAACCCTGTAGTACAGCATGCGGGCGTGCCAGGCGATCTCCTCCGGATCGTGGCGCAGGAAATACACGGTGTCGAGCTGGTCCCACAGGCTGTCCTCGGTGCCCGGGCGCAGGCCGTAGTAGCGCAGCAGGTTGCGTGCGTCGTCCTGGCGGATCGGTGTACCCAGTGCCTGCTGGGGTGTCGCACCTCTGAGGAGGCGCTGGGCCGCAAAGAACAGGTCTTCCAGGAGCTTTCCCTTCCAGCCGTTCCAGACTTTCGGGCTGGTGCCGCGGATATCGGCGTGGGTGAGGATGTAAAGGGCGTTGAGGCGGCGCTCGTCCCCGGCGAGATTGGCGAAGCGGCGGATCACTTCCAGGTCTGACATGTCCTGCTTCTGGGCGACGTTGGACATGGATAGATGATGCTGGACCAGCCATTCAACCAGCAGGGTGTCGTTTTCCTCAAGGCCGTGGGATTCACAGAAATCCCGGGCATCCTTCATTCCCAGCTTTGAATGGTCGCCGCCCCGACCCTTGGCGATGTCGTGAAACAGGGCCGCGATGTAGATCAGCCAGGGCTTCTCGAAGCTCGTGGTCAGGCGGGTCAGTAGCGGGTACTCGTGGGCATGCTCCGCCACCATGAAGCGTCGCACGTTGCGCAGCACCTGGAGGATGTGCTGATCCACCGTGTAGACGTGAAAGAGGTCGTGCTGCATCTGGCCGACGATGCGGCGCCAGGCCGGCAGGTAGAAACTCAGGATGCCGTACTGGTTCATGCGCCGCATCTCATGCACGACGCCGCGTTTTTGCTGCAGAAGGCGCAGAAATAGCGCTCGATTTGCCGGGTTCTGCCTGAATTCGGCGTTGATCAGCTTGCGGCCGCGCCACAGGGCGCGGAGCGTGCGGGCTGTCATTCCCTTGAGTTCGGAGCGCTGTTCGAGCAGCAGGAAGCACTCGAGCAGGGCACTGGGGTGGCGGTCGAATACGCCTTCATCGCGAACGTCAAGCAGCTCACGCACGCACTGGAAACGGTCATTGATGTTGATGGCCGCGGGATAGCGATTGGGGAAGAACTCGACGCCGAAGTTGAGTAGCAAGATGGTATTGAGCTGGGTGACCTTCTTGGCTGTCCGGTAGTACTCCTGCATGAACACTTCGGAGGCCCGGCGGGCTTCCGTCGCCTCGAAACCGAAGCAGCGGGCAAGTTTTTCCTGGTGATCGAAAAGCAGGCGGTCTTCGCGACGTCCCGTGAGATGGTGCAGGCGGATGCGCGCGTGCTGCAGAAAGCGCTCCAGCTCTCGCAGCTCGGTGGCCTCGTCGTCCGTCACCAAACCATGCCGGGCAAGGTCGCGCCAGTGGGTACCCATGCCGGCGGCGCGGCTGATCCAGCCGATCATCTGCAGATCCCGCAGGCCCCCGGGGCTCTCCTTGCAGTTTGGCTCCAGGGAGTAGGGTGTCTCGTTGTGACGGGTGTAGCGCTGTTCCTGTTCCAGGCGCTTTGCCTTGAAGAACTGCCCCGCGTTGAGTACGCCGCGCAGACGGGTCTCGAAACGCTCGAACAATTGCGGGTTGCCCAGGACCCGGCGGGCTTCCAGCAGGTTGGTCATCACCGTCACGTCGAGGGTGGCCTCCTCAAGGCAGCCCTCGATGGTGCGCACACTGTGGCCGATCTCGAGGCCGATATCCCAGATCAGACCGATCATTCCGGTCAGGCGTTCTTCCAGGTTGGTGTCCGGCTCGTCTTCAAGCAGGAAGAGCAGGTCCACGTCCGAACAGGGGAAGAGCTCTTCGCGTCCGTAGCCGCCTACGGCCACCAGCGTGGCTGAGGCAGGGAGTCCGAAATCCGCCCAAAGGTCCGCGAGCACCCCATCCACCAGCTGGGAGCGCCCGCGCAGGATGGGGTCCGTCAGGGGACGGGTCTCGTAGGCTGCGCGCAGGCTGCTTCCGCCACTCTTGAGGCGTGCCTTGTAGCGACCGATGAGTTCCCGTGCGGTGTCGGGGGGAATGATGGATGAGGAGTCGGACATCTTCGGGGGTGGTTTCTCAGGGCAGAATGTTGGCGACGATATCCGGGCGCGCCGGGGAATTCGCGGAGAGGGTCAGTACCTCGACGCCGGATTCCGTGACGAGAATCATGTGCTCCCACTGGGCGGACAGGCTGCGATCACGCGTGACGATGGTCCATCCGTCGGGAAGCTCCGAGATGGCCGCCTTTCCGGCGTTGATCATCGGCTCGATGGTGAAGATCATGCCCGGCTTGAGTTCGATGCCGGTGTCCCGCTTGCCATAGTGCAGAACCTGGGGGTCTTCGTGGAAGTTCGCTCCGATGCCATGGCCGCAGAACTCGCGAACAACGGAGAAGCCACTGGCTTCCGCATGTCGCTGGATGGCGTGGCCAATGTCGCCCAGATGGGCACCAGGGCGCACCTGGGCAATTCCGAGCCATAGGCACTCGTATGTGACCTGGCATAGACGTCTGGCCAGGATGCTGCAGTTGTTGTCGCCGCCGACGAGAAACATCCGGCTGGTGTCGCCATGGTAGCCATCCTTGATCACCGTGATGTCCAGGTTGACGATGTCGCCCTTCTTGAGGGCCTTGTCGCCGGGTACGCCATGGCAGACTTGATGGTTGATGGAGGTGCAGATCGACTTGGGGTAGGGCTTGTAGCCCGGGGGGCAGTAATTGAGCGGGGCGGGGATGCAACCCTGGACCTCGACCATGTAGTCATGGCAGAGCCGGTCGAGTTCGCCTGTCGTTACGCCTGGCTTGACGAAAGGAGTGATGTAGTCGAGTACTTCGGAGCCCAGGCGGCCCGCGATGCGCATCTTTTCAATTTCCTGTGGTGTTTTTATGGTGACGCTCATGGGCTTCATCTATCGGGGTACGAACGCGCTAGGCTAGCTCATGCGGCGCGCGCGGGCAATCCGGCAAGAGAGTGGCCGCGCCTGGCCGGTCTTGAGGGATGTAATGGGTTGCTGCTACAATCGGCGGCTTGTCTGGTACGTGCCAGGCAAAATTCACACGTCCGGCCCATTGAGGTCCGGTGGGTCTTCCGCAAGGATGGCTCGCGGCAAGGCGTGGTTCCGCATGGGCGGGCCAGGCAGGCTGGGCGGCGGTCAAACCTCTGTATTGGAGTACAAAATGTCTGTCACCATGCGTCAAATGCTCGAAGCGGGCGTCCACTTTGGTCACCAAACCCGTTTCTGGAACCCGAAGATGGCTCCCTTCATTTTCGGTCAGCGCAACAAGATTCACATCGTCAACCTCGAAAAGACCCTCGTCAAGTACAACGAGGCCATCGATTTCGTGCGCAAGCTGGCTGCCAACCGCGGCACCATCCTATTTGTCGGCACCAAGCGTCAGGCTCGCGAAATCGTCGCCGAAGAGGCGCGTCGTGCCGGCATGCCCTACGTCGATGAGCGCTGGCTGGGCGGCATGCTCACCAACTTCAAGACCGTCAAGGTTTCCATCAAGCGCCTGAAGGAAATGGAAGCCATGGTGGAAGACGGCTCCATCGAGCGCCTGTCCAAGAAGGAAGCCCTGATGGCTTCCCGCGAACTCGAAAAGCTCCAGAAGAGCCTCGGCGGCATCAAGGATCTGGGCGGTCTGCCGGATGCCCTGTTCGTGATCGACGTGGGTTACCACAAGATTGCCATCACCGAAGCCAACAAGCTGGGTATCCCGGTTGTGGCTGTCGTTGATACCAACCACACCCCCGAAGGTGTTGATTTCGTGATCCCGGGTAACGACGATTCGTCCCGTGCGATCCGCCTGTACGCCCGCGGCGTGGCTGATGCCGTGCTGGAAGGCAAGAACCAGGTCATCCAGGAAATCGTTGCGGCCGGTTCCGACGAGTTCGTGGAAGTGGAAGACAGCGCCGAAGAGCAGGCCTGAGCCTTATTGAATCCGATCAAATAGATATTTAGGAGCAAGCATGGCGGAAATTACCGCAGGCATGGTCAAGGAGTTGCGCGAGAAGACCGACGCACCCATGATGGAATGCAAGAAGGCCCTGTCCGAAGCGGCTGGCGACATGGCCAAGGCCGAAGAGATCCTGCGCATCAAGCTGGGCAACAAGGCCTCCAAGGCCGCTGCCCGTGTGACCGCGGAAGGCATCGTGGGGGTGTACATCTCCGCTGACGCCAAGCTCGGCGCGATGGTTGAAGTGAACTGTGAAACCGACTTTGTTGCCAAGAACGACGACTTCCTGGCTCTGGTCAAGAATGTTGCCGAGTTGGTGGCGACCAAGAACCCCGCGGATGTCGAGGCGCTTTCCGCCCTTGAACTGAATGGCCAGAGCGTGGAGGAAGTCCGTAAGGCTCTGATCGGCAAGATCGGCGAAAACATGACTATCCGCCGCTTCGTGCGTGTGGAAGCCCAGGGTGCCGTGGCCAACTACATCCACGGTGGTTCGAAGATCGGCGTGCTGATCGACCTGGTGGGTGGTGATGAAGCGCTGGCCAAGGATCTGGCCATGCATATCGCTGCATCCAAGCCCAAGTCCCTGGATGCCTCCGGCGTTCCGGCCGAGCTGCTGGATGTCGAGCGTCGCGTGGCCATCGAGAAGGCGCGCGAAGCCGGCAAGCCGGAAGCCATGCTCGAGAAGATCGCTGAAGGTACCGTGCAGAAGTTCCTGAAAGACGTGACCCTGCTGGATCAGGTCTTCGTCAAGGCCGAGGATGGCAAGCAGATCGTCAGCCAGCTGCTGAAGGCCAAGGGCGCTTCCGTTGCCGGTTTCACGCTCTTCATCGTTGGCGAAGGCATCGAGAAGAAGGTGACCGACTTCGCCGCTGAAGTGGCTGCCCAGGCTGCCGCTGCAGCCCAGAAGTAAGAGGCTCGCAGAACGATGAGTCAGCCCGCCTATAAACGCATTCTCCTCAAGCTCTCCGGCGAAGCCCTGATGGGTGACGACGCCTACGGTATCAACCGTGAGGTGGTCGCCGGGATTGTTACCGATGTGGTCGATGTGACCCGCCTCGGTGTGGAGGTCGGAGTTGTGATTGGCGGCGGGAACATCTTCCGTGGGATGGCGGGGGCTGCGTCCGGCATGGATCGCGCCACCGCCGACTACATGGGGATGCTGGCCACCGTGATGAACGCCATGGCCCTTGCAGATGCGTTCCGGGCTGCAGGGGTCAATGCGCGGGTGCAGTCGGCCCTGCGCATCGACCAGGTGGTCGAGCCTTACATCCGTGGCAAGGCGATCCGTTACCTCGAAGAGGGGCGTGTCGTCATTTTTGGCGCCGGTACCGGCAATCCCTTCTTTACCACTGATACCGCTGCAGCCCTGCGTGGCTCTGAAATCGGAGCGGATATCGTGTTGAAGGCGACCAAGGTGGATGGCATCTACACGGCTGATCCGAAGAAGGACCCGTCGGCAACCCGCTTCCACAAGATCTCCTTCGATGAGGCGATCTCGCGGAATCTCGCGGTCATGGATGCGACGGCCTTTGCGCTGTGCCGAGATCAGCGCCTACCCATCAATGTGTTCAGCCTCTTCAAGAGTGGGGCGCTGAAGCGGGTGGTGATGGGCGAGGATGAAGGCACGCTGGTCTACTGCTGAGGATGAAGCAATGATTCCCGAGCTCAAGAAAACTACCGAACACAAGATGCAGCGCTCCATCGAGGCCCTCAAGCAGGATCTCGCCAAGGTGCGTACCGGCCGGGCCCACGTGGGCATTCTTGATCATGTCATGGTTGATTACTATGGCAGCCCGGTGCCCATCAGTCAGGTGGCCAACATCACCCTGATCGATGCGCGTACCATCGGTGTCCAGCCTTGGGAGAAGCCCATGGTTGGCAAGGTCGAGAAGGCCATCCGTGATTCCGATCTGGGTCTCAACCCGGCGGCTCAGGGTGAGGTTATCCGCGTTCCAATGCCCGCCCTGACGGAAGAGCGCCGCAAGGAACTGATCAAGGTTGTGAAGCATGAAGGTGAGGGCGCCAAGGTCGCCGTGCGCAATCTGCGGCGCGATGCCAATGCTGCACTCAAGGATGCTCTCAAGGCCAAGACTGTTTCGGAAGATGATGAGCGTCGCGCCCAGGACGACGTTCAGAAGTTGACGGACAAGGCGATTGTCGAGATCGACAAGCTTCTCGCACAGAAAGAACAAGAGCTGATGCAGATCTGACCTTCAGGTCAGACTCTGCTTTTCCGTTCCTCTTCTTCCAGGTCGATACGATATGGTGCGATTGCCGTTTCTCAGCTCCACGCGGAGCGTACCCGAGGCCTCGAAGGTTCCGCGGCACATCGCAATTATCATGGATGGCAATGGCCGCTGGGCACGCAAGCGGCTGATGCCACGGGTCGCCGGCCATGCCAAGGGGGTGGACTCGCTGCGAGAGGTGATCCGTAGCTGCCTCGATCGTGGCGTTGAGTACCTCACGGTCTTCGCATTCAGTTCCGAGAATTGGCGTCGTCCGAAGGACGAAGTGTCTTTCCTGATGCAGTTGTTCGTGAAGTCGCTGAAGGCTGAGATCGACAGGATTCACCGTAACGAGATTCGTCTGCGCGTGGTGGGAGATCTCACCCCCTTCGACGAGGCTCTGGTGTCCCTGATCCGCGATGGGGAGGCCCTGACGGCGGGGAACGGCAAAATGAATCTCACGATCTGTGCCAACTATGGTGGTCGGTGGGACATCATGCAGGCTGTCGAGAAGATGATGGCAGCGTCGTCGACCTCTGGCGGTCGCCCCTATTCCGAGGAAGATCTGGCGCCCCATCTGGCACTTAGTTTCAGCCCCGAACCCGATCTCTTCATCCGCACTGGTGGTGAGCAGCGCATCAGCAACTTCATGCTTTGGCAGCTTGCCTATTCCGAACTCTATTTCACGGACAAGCTGTGGCCCGAGTTCGGCGAGGCTGCCCTGGGTGAGGCCATTGCGTCCTACCAGGGGCGAGAGCGGCGCTTCGGCAGGACCAGTGAGCAGCTCGTCTCCGACAAGCCCGATACCACTTCAGATCATGCTTAAGGCGCGGGTCATCACCGCGCTTGTCCTGCTTGCAGGTCTCCTTGCTGCACTGTTCCTGCTGCCCGCTTTCGGATGGCTTGTGTTTGCGTCCCTGATCTGCGCTGTCGCGGCCTCGGAGTGGGCGACCATGCTCGGCTTTGGCGGCGCATCCAGACATGTCTACGCCGGCATCCTCGGCGCCCTTTGTCTTGCTTCGGGCACCGTGGCGGGACTGCACCAGGAGGCCACTGTCGCACCTTTTGGCCTTGCCCCTGTCTATGCGGTGAGCGCGCTGTTCTGGGTTCTATGCGTACCTTTTTGGTTGCGGGCCCGGTGGCAGTTGCCGGGGCGCGGCGCGGCCGCATTGATCGGGCTGGTTCTTCTCCTCCCGCCCAGCCTGGCCATCGCCCACCTTCGACTCCTGAGTCCCTGGCTGTTGCTGGGGGTGATGGCGGCCGTCTGGATTGCCGACATTGCCGCATATTTCACGGGACGTGCCTTCGGTCGTCGCAAGCTGGCACCCGCGATCAGTCCGGGCAAGAGCTGGGAGGGAGCCTTTGGTGCAGTGGTGGGCGTGACGGTCTATGGCTTGATTTGCCTGTCGGTAGTCGGGCATGGTCTGTCATCAGGTGGGTATTTCCTCGCCGTACCGGCGCTTGTCGCGTTTACGGCCATCAGCATCATTGGTGATCTCTTTGAGTCGCTGATCAAGCGTCAGGCCGGCGTGAAGGACAGCGGTACCCTGCTGCCCGGCCATGGCGGGGTGCTTGACCGCATCGATAGTCTGACGTCCACTCTGCCCATAACCGGGCTGCTGGCACTCTGGATTGCGTCCTGAAGTCATGAATCAAGGCAAGAAACTCGTAACGGTGCTCGGTGCGACGGGCTCCATTGGCGTCAGTACACTGGATGTGGTGGCACGACACCCGGATCGTTTCGGTGTGTTTGCCCTTACGGCTCATCGTCAGGTGGACAAGCTCTTCGAGCAGTGCCTGACGCACCGACCCGCGTACGCCGTTCTCGACAAATCCGCCGACGCCCTCGATCTGCAGTCCCGCCTTGATTCGGCGGGCTGCCGCACAGAGGTGCTGGCGGGGGCGGGGGCGCTGGCCGAGGTGGCTTCCGCACCGGAAGTGGACCTGGTCATGGCAGCCATCGTGGGTGCTGCCGGTCTTGAGCCAAGTCTGGCCGCGGCTCGGGCGGGCAAGCACATCCTGCTGGCCAACAAGGAGGCCCTGGTGATGTCGGGGGCGCTCTTCATGCAGGAGGTCGCGGCGACCGGAGCGACCCTGTTACCCATTGACAGTGAACACAACGCCATCTTTCAGGCCTTGCCGGCCGGTTTTCAGCGCGGACTCCACGATAGCGGCGTTACACGCATCCTGTTGACGGCGTCCGGCGGTCCTTTCCGGCGCAAGCCCCTGGAAGAGCTTGCGGCGGTCACGCCGGACATGGCCTGTGCCCATCCCAATTGGGTCATGGGGCGCAAGATTTCCGTCGACTCTGCCACCATGATGAACAAGGGGCTTGAGGTGATCGAGGCCCACTGGTTGTTCGGTCTGCCGTCGAGCGGTATTGAGGTGGTCATCCATCCCCAAAGCGTGATCCACTCGATGGTTTCGTATCTGGACGGGTCGGTCATCGCCCAGTTGGGCAATCCGGACATGCGAACGCCCATCGCCCACGCGATGGCCTATCCCGATCGTATTGATGCCGGGGTGCGTCCCCTTGATCTGTTCGAGATCGCCCGGCTCGATTTCGAGCGCCCCGATTTTGCGCGTTTTCCCTGCCTCGCCCTCGCCTATCGGGCATTGGAAGAGGGTGGGGTCGCACCCGCGGTGCTTAATGCGGCCAACGAAGTTGCGGTGGGGTGTTTTCTGGAGGGTGGTCTGAGGTTTGACCGCATCTCCGCGGTTATTGCGGATACGCTCGATGCGATCCCTCCGCGTGCGGCTGACAGCCTTGAGCTTGTCTTCGATGCCGATCGACAGGCTCGAGAGATCGCCGGCAGTCTTGTGCGGGAGCTGGGCGAGTGAGCGGTATGGGGCCGCTGGATTACATCCTGCCCTTTCTGCTGGCGCTCGGAATCCTGATCGTCGTCCACGAGTTCGGCCACTACAGTGTGGCTCGACTATGCGGCGTCAAGGTGCTGCGTTTTTCCGTTGGTTTCGGCAAGCCGCTTCTGCTGCGCCGCTTTGGTGCGGATCAGACGGAGTGGGTGCTCTCGGCCTTTCCCCTTGGGGGCTACGTGAAGATGCTGGACGAGCGGGAGGCGCCGGTGGCCTCGCACGAACTGCATCGGGCATTCAATCGCCAGACAGTCTGGCGCCGGATCGCGATTGTGGCCGCCGGGCCGCTGGCCAACCTGATTCTCGCTGTTGCCTTGTACTGGGGGCTCTACGCCGGTGGTGTGGAGGAACTGCGTCCGCGTCTCGGCCCTTCGGTGACGGCCAGCCTTGCCCAGCAGGCTGGCTTTGCTGACGGGGATCTCGTGCGCAGCGTGGATGGACGCGCGGTGGAGACCTGGCAGGAGTTTCGCTGGGTGCTGATCAACGAAGCCCTGGACAAGCGGGTGGTGGTGATCGAGACGATCAACGATGCGCGGGAGATCGCTTTTCGGAAGCTTGATCTGAGTGCCGCAACGGTGGACCAGGACAAGCAGGACATCTCGGCCCAGCTTGGCCTGACTCTGCAGCGTCCGAAGTTGCCGGCAGTGCTGGGCAGTCTGAGCCCGGGAGGGGCCGCCGAGGCCGCGGGGCTGCGCACGGGTGATCGGGTTGTCCGCGTGGGGGAGCTGCGTGTGGACGACTGGACCGCCTTGGTTACGGCCGTGCGCGATGCGCCGGGGCAATCCCTTCAGATCGAGGTCAATCGCGGTGGGACTCCCTTCGTGACGCGCGTCGTTCCTGCCTCCGTCGACGAAAATGGTCGCACGATTGGACGGATCGGTGTCGGCGTTGCTGATCAGGAGGGGCGACGCGAGCAGATGTTCGTGACGGTCCGATACGATCTGCTTGAGGCCCTCGGCAAGGGCGTTGAGCAAACATGGGATACGGCAGCGCTGAGTCTTTCGGTCATGGGGCGGATGATCGTCGGCGAAGTTTCGGTGAAGAATCTCAGCGGTCCGGTCACGATCGCGGACTTTGCCGGACAGTCGGCGCGCATGGGTTTCTCCCATTACATCAAGTTCCTGGCGCTCATCAGCATCAGTCTCGGGGTTCTGAATCTGCTCCCGGTCCCGGTGCTTGATGGGGGGCACTTGCTGTATTATGTGATCGAGATCATCAAGGGCGGCCCGGTTTCCGAGCGAGTAATGGAGATCGGCCAGCAGATCGGAATGGCCCTGCTGGCAGCGCTAATGGCTTTCGCCTTCTACAACGACATCAACCGCCTTGTTGCTAGCTGAAATCGGATGAAATCCAAGCTTCTTTCCGGGGTGATCGCTGCGCTTTTCGTGGCATCTCCCGCATTGGCCTTTGAGCCATTCGTCGTCAAAGACATTCGTATTGAAGGTATCCAGCGGACTGAGGCCGGTACGGTCTTCAGTTATTTGCCGGTGAAGGTTGGTGAGCAGTTCACCGACGACAAGGCTTCCCAGGCGATCAAGGCCCTGTTTGCCACCGGCTTTTTCAAGGATGTCCGGATCGAGGTGGACAAGGGCGTCATCGTCGTTGTGCTGGATGAGCGTCCGGCGATTTCCCAGGTGGACTTTGTGGGGATCAAGGAATTCGACAAGGAGGCGCTGAAGAAGGGGCTGAAGGAGGTCGGTCTGGCCGAGTCGCGCATCTTCGATCGTGCCGTGCTGGAGCGTGCCGAGCAGGAGCTGAAACGCCAATACCTGTCGAAGGGGCTCTACGGCGTGCAGATCACCACCACGGTCACGCCCCTTGAGCGCAATCGCGTGGGGGTCAACTTCAACGTGGTCGAAGGCGAGGCGGCGCGAATCCGTCAGATCAGCATCATCGGCAACAAGGTGTTCAAGGAAAAGGAGCTGCTTGAGCTCTTCTCCCTGACCACCCCGGGCTGGATGACCTGGTATTCCAAGAGCGATCAGTACTCCAAGCAAAAGCTCTCCGCTGATATCGAAGCCTTGCGGTCCCACTATCTGAATCGCGGCTACCTGGACTTCAGCATCGATTCGACCCAGGTGTCGATCACCCCCGACAAGAAGGACATCTACATCACCCTCAGCATCAGTGAAGGTGACAAATACACCGTTTCCGATGTGAAGCTGGCCGGTACGATGGTGGTGCCCGAAGCTGAGCTGCAGGGGCTCGTCAAGCTCAAGGCCGGTGACACCTTCGTGCGTGACAACATCACTGCGACCACCAAGGCCATCAGTGATCGCCTGGGGAATGAAGGCTATGCCTTCGCCAACGTGAATGCCGCGCCGGAGGTGGACAAGGCCAAGCGGGAGGTGGCATTCACCTTCTTTGTGGATCCGGGGCGTCGGGTGTATGTGCGCAAGATCAATTTTGCCGGCAATCTGCGCACCCGGGATGAAGTGATCCGCCGCGAGATGCGTCAAATGGAAGGCGCCTGGTACGACGGGGCTGCGCTCAATCGGTCCAAGGTCCGCCTTGACCGTCTTGGCTATTTCGACGAGGTCTCCATCGAGACGCCGGCGGTCGCGGGTGCCACGGATCAGGTGGATGCGAACTTCACCGTCAAGGAGCGCGCCACGGGCAACCTCATGCTGGGTGCGGGTTTCTCCAGTTCCGAGAAGGTCATCCTCTCGGCATCGATTTCCCAGCAAAACCTGTTTGGCACCGGCAACGCAATGACCTTGCAGTTGAATACCGGCAAGATCAACAAGACGATAGCGCTGTCTTTCACCAATCCGTACTGGACCATCGATGGCGTCAGCGTGGGTTGGGATATCTATCAGCGAAACGTTGATCCGACCTCCCTGTCGGTGGCGACCTACAAGAGTTCCTCCATCGGTGCGGGTGTCCGTTTCGGCTACCCGATTGCCGAAGATGACCGGATCAATTTTGGTCTGTCGATCGACCAGACCACCATCAAGGTCTACGATTCCAGCCCCGCACCCTACGTCAATTTCGTCAATACTTTCGGTGACACGGCGCGGAGTCTGTTGGCGACGGCCGGGTGGGCCCGGGATCGCCGCGACAGTTTCCTGTATCCGACATCGGGCGTGTATCAACGGGCGTCGGTGGAAGTTGCCACGCCGGTTCTGGACATGCGCTATGTCCGTGCCAACTACCAGCATCAGTACTGGATTCCCTTCGGTGGTGGCTACGCGCTGATGCTCAACGGTGATGTGGGCTATGCCCACGGCTACGATGGCAAGGAACTGCCCTTCTACAAGAACTTCTACGCTGGCGGCATTGGTTCGGTGCGCGGCTATGAGCAGAGCACCCTGGGGCCGCGTTATACCGACAGTTCGGGTTTTGTCCGTTCCCTGGGCGGCAATCGGCGCATGGTTGGCAACGCGGAGTACTATTTCCCCATGCCTGGTTCGCAGAAGGACAAATCCATGCGTCTATCCCTGTTTGCCGATGCGGGATACGTGTGGGGGGCGGACGACAAGGTCCGGGCTTCCGATTTGCGTTACAGTGCCGGCCTGGCGTTCTCCTGGAGTTCTCCCGTCGGCCCCCTCAAGTTCAGTCTTGGTCAGGCGCTCAAGAAGGAAGAGGGCGACCGTACGCAGAAATTCCAGTTCCAGTTGGGTACGGTTTTCTGATCGCCACCGAACCGTATTGCATGCAGATGGAGGTTTGAGTGAAGGGTATTGGCATTTCCATGCTGGCAGCAGTGCTGCTGGCCACGTTTGCGCAGACGGCCGCCGCCGAGGTGAAGGTCGGTTTCGTCAATTCCGACAGGGTCATGAAGGAAGCGACACCCGCCAAGAAGGCGCAGCAAAAGCTCGAGAAGGAATTCGAAAAGCGCGATCAGGATCTTCAGCGTATCGCGAAGCAACTGCAAGGTATGCAGGAAGCCCTCGAGAAGAATTCCATGACCATGGGCGAGGGCGAGCGCCGCAACAAGGAGCGCGAGTTCAATGACCTCAACCGCGAGTTTCAGCGCAAGCAGCGCGAGTTTCGGGAAGACCTGAACCAGCGTCGCAACGAGGAGCTGGCGGGGGTGCTTGAGCGTGCCAACAAGACGATCAAGCAGATCGCCGAGGCGGACAAATACGACATCATCTTCCAGGAGGCTGTTTACGCCAGCCCGCGCATTGATATCACCGACAAGGTGATCAAGGCCCTGAGCGAAGCCAAGTAAGTCGGCGAAGATGGAACTCTCCCTTGGCGAGCTCGTAGGGCAGCTCGGCGGTGAGCTTGTCGGTGACCCCACTGTTCGGGTCAGGCAGATTGCGTCCATCGAGTCGGCGGGAAGCGGGGAGCTGACATTCCTCTCCAATCCCAAGTTTGCTTCGGCACTTGCTAGCAGTGCTGCGTCGGCGTTCATCCTGTCCCCCAAGGCGGCGGACCTGACCAGCCGGCCGCGCATTCTCACGCCGGATCCCTATCTCTACTTCGCCCGGGCGGCCCAGTTGTTCAATCCGCCCCGACGTCCCGCACCCGGACTTCAGCCCGGCGCAATCGTCTCGTCCGACCTGCCCGGGTCCGTTGCGGTGGGGGCCAATGCGGTCATCGGCAGGGGGTGCAGCATTGGCGAGCGCTGTGTCATTGGTCCGGGATGCGTGATAGGCGACGGTGTGGAGGTCGGTGAGGATTCGATTCTTCATGCCGGTGTCAAGGTCTACGACGGTTGCGTCATCGGCGCCCGGGCCATCCTGCATGCGGGTGCCGTCATCGGGGCTGACGGGCTCGGCTTTGCCCGGGATGGGGAGAAGCGTTGGGTCAAGATCCCGCAGATTGGCCGGGTTATCCTCGGGGATGATGTGGAGGTCGGTGCAAACACCACCATTGATCGCGGCGCCCTCGCGGATACCGTGATCGGACGCGGCGTCAAACTCGACAATCTGATCCACATCGCCCACAACTGTCATGTGGGTGACGACACGATCATGGCCGCCATGGCGGGAATTGCCGGCAGCGCCCGCATCGGCAAGAGGGTCATGGTGGGTGGAAAGGCCGGGGTCGCCGGACACCTGAAGGTGGCGGATGACGTGGTGGTGTCTGCAGATAGCAATGTGACCAAGAACATCGACAAGGCCGGGGTGTATACCTCGGTTGTTCCCATTCAGTCCCACGCGGACTGGATCAAGAATTTTTCACACCTCCGCCGTCTCGATGCAATGGCAGACCGGGTGCGCGAGCTGGAGAAGAGGCTCGCCGAAATGGAAAAGAAATCATGAGCGAAATCATCGACATCAACGAAATCAAGCAGTACATCCCGCATCGTTATCCTTTCCTGCTTGTGGATCGGATCGTCGAGATCGAGCTCGGCAAGCGCGCCCTGGGCCTCAAGAACGTGACCATCAACGAGCCTTTCTTTCCCGGTCACTTTCCGCACAACCCGGTCATGCCCGGCGTTCTGATCATCGAGGCGTTGGCCCAGGCTGCTGCGGTGCTGGCCTTCAAGACCGATGGGACGATTCCGGACAAGGATGCGATGGTGTACTTCGCGTCGGTGGACAACGTGCGCTTCAAGCGCCCCGTGGTGCCCGGTGACCAGCTCATGCTGGACGTCGAGATTGTCCGCACCATACGTAACATCTGGAAGTTCAAGGGGGTTGCCCGTGTCGCCGGCGAGGTGGCAACCGAAGCCGAATTCATGTGCGCGATCAAACGATGACGATTCACCCGACTGCCATTGTCCATCCCGGTGCACGCCTTGCCGCAGACGTGCAGGTCGGGCCGTACTCGGTCATCGGCGAGCACGTGGAGATCGGCGAGGGTACGACGGTTGGCCCGCACGTGGTCATCGAGGGGCATACCCGGATCGGTCGTGACAACCGGATCTTCCAGTTCTGTTCGATCGGTTCGGAACCCCAGGACAAGAAATACGCCAACGAACCTACCCGCCTCGAGATCGGTGATCGCAACACCATTCGCGAGTTCTGCAGCTTCAGTACCGGCACCGTCCAGGACGGTGGTCTGACCCGGGTTGGCAACGACAACTGGATCATGGCCTATGTCCATGTTGCCCACGACTGCACGGTGGGCAACAACACCATCTTCGCGAACAATGCGACCCTTGCGGGGCATGTATCGGTGGGTGACTGGGCGATTCTCGGTGGGTTCACCGGTGTCCATCAGTTCGTCCGTGTCGGCGCCCACAGTTTCTGCGGTGTTGGCACCGTGCTTCTGCAGGATCTCCCCCCCTTTGTCACGGTGTCCGGAAATCCCGCCTCGCCCCATGGCATCAACAGCGAGGGCTTGAAGCGGCGCGGTTTTTCCAGCGACGGCATTGCCGCCATCAAGCGTGCCTACAAGACGCTCTATCGCAACGGGTTGACCCTGGACGAGGCGCGACAGCAGATTGCCGCCGCGGCGGCGGATGTTCCCGAGCTTCGGCCGTTCTCCGAGTTCATCGCCGACTCCGGTCGTGGCATTGTCCGTTAGTCCATGGCTCTGCGCATCGCCATGGTGGCGGGCGAGGCGTCCAGTGACCTCCTCGCCAGCCACCTGATCCGGGCGCTCAAGCGCCATCTGCCGGATGCCGAGTTCTTCGGCATCGGCGGCCCCAAGATGCAGGCGGAGGGCTTCAAGGTGCTCTGGCCCGCCGAGAAGCTGGCTGTCCACGGCTATGTCGACGCGCTGAAGAACTACCGGGAGCTGTCCGGCATCCGCCGCACGTTGCTGAGACGCCTGCTTGCCGATCCACCGGCAGCCTTCATCGGGGTGGATGCACCCGACTTCAGCCTGTGGCTCGAGAAGCGCCTGAAAGACAGGCATATCCCTGCGATCCACTTTGTCGGCCCGTCCATCTGGGCCTGGCGCAAGGGGCGCCTCAAGGGCATCGCCCGTTCCGTCAGCCACATGTTGTGCCTGTTCCCCTTCGAGCCCCCCCTTTACCAGGCGGCGGGTGTGCCGGTGAGCTATGTGGGTCATCCGCTTGCCGACGTCTTCCCGATGGTGCCTGATCGGGCTGCTGCACGGGAGATGTTGCAGATCCCTGACGGTGTTCCGGTGTTTGCCCTGTTGCCGGGCAGCCGCCAGTCCGAAGTGCGCAATCTCGCCGACACCTATATCGCCACCGCGGCAGCGCTGCACGAACGCCATCCGGATGCCTGCTTCCTCGTCCCTCTGGCCACGCGGGAGACCCGCTTGCTGTTTGAGGAGGCGCTGCGCAGACACGCCAACATGGATCTGCCGATCCGGATCCTTTTCGGTCATGCCGTCGATGCGATGATTGCGGCAGATGTCGTCCTGGTGGCGAGCGGTACGGCGACCCTTGAGGCAGCCTTGCTGAAGCGTCCGATGGTGATCACCTACAAGATGGGCAAGTGGTCTTTCCGCCTGATGCGACGGATGGCCTACCTGCCCTGGGTTGGGTTGCCGAACGTGCTCGCCGGGCGCGAGGTGGCGCCGGAGATCCTTCAGGACGCGGCGACGCCCCAGGGCCTTGCTGATGCCCTCGATGCCTGGCTGACTGACAAGGACAAGGTGGCCGAGCTGACCCGTGTTTTCACCGACATGCATCAGCAGTTGCGCCAGGACACCGCTGCCAAGGCTGCTGCGGCCATCCTGCCTTACCTGCAGGGGCGCGGACGATGAAGGCGAAGCCCGAAGGGGCGCCGTATCGGCGGTATCTCCAGTGGGCGGAATGCCCCGGAGAGTCCCGTGGGTAGTTCTCCAGGCCTTTTGTGCGGCGTTGATGAAGCCGGGCGTGGCCCCCTGTGTGGACCGGTTGTCGCTGCGGCGGTCATCCTCGATCCGGCACGGCCGATCAGCGGTCTGGCTGATTCCAAGAAGCTCTCCGAGAAGCGCCGCGATGCGCTGGCCCTGGAGATTCGCGAGAAGGCCCTGGCCTGGTGCATTGCCGAGGCCAGCGTCGAGGAGATCGACCGCCTCAACATCCTGCATGCTTCCATGCTCGCCATGCAGCGGGCCGTCGCAGGGCTGCAACGGGTGCCGGACAGGGTGGCGGTGGACGGCAATCGCTGCCCCCATCTGCCCATGCCCTGCGAGGCTATCGTCAAGGGTGATGCCCTGGTGCCGGAGATCTCGGCTGCATCCATCCTGGCCAAGACCGCGCGGGATGCCCTGCTGGTGAGCCTCGACAAGCAGTATCCCCAATACGGGCTGGCAGCGCACAAGGGCTATCCGACCCAGGCCCATCTTGCCGCCCTGAAGGCCCATGGCGTGTGTGCGATCTACCGGCGCAGTTTTGCGCCGGTCCATGCCATTTTGGCCAACCCGCCCCTATGGACCGACGAGGACTGCCTGTGAAACTCCATCATTTTCTGCTGTTCATCCACCTGGCCGGCGTCGTGGTCTGGGTGGGCGGCATGGCCTTCGCCCATTTTTGCCTGCGTCCGGCCGCCCTGGCCTTGCCGCCCGCCCAGCGTCTCGGCTTGTGGCGTGCGGTGCTGGGGTGCTTCTTCCGCATCGTTTGGGTGGCCATCGCCGTGATCGTGGTGTCGGGGTTTGCGATGCTGCTTGAGGTCGGCTTTGCCCAGGCGCCCCGGTCATGGCATGTCATGGCTGCCATCGGCCTGCTGATGGCGGCCATCTTCGCCAGCATCTGGTTCGGTCCGTGGCGGGCCCTGCAGCAGGCGGTCGCGGCCGAGAGCTGGGCCCAGGGCGCGCAGGCACTCAACCTCATCCGCCAGCGGGTCACCCTCAACCTGGTGTTGGGTACGCTGACCGTCGCCCTCGCCACCCTTGGTCTGGCCTACTGATCGTGAAGCTGATCACCTCCCGCGACAATCCGGCGGTGAAGCACCTGCACGCCCTTGCCACGTCCGCCCGGGACCGGCGCCGGGAGGCGGAGACCCTGCTCGACGGGGCTCATCTGCTGGAGGTGGCGCTGGCGCGAGGTGTTGCCCTGCGGCAGGTGGTGGTGAGCGAAAGTGGCAAGGCGCTGCCGGAGATTGCATCCCTGCTGGCGCGCTGTGCGCCGGATGTCCTCATTGAAGTTCCCGACCGGGTGTTTGCCCACATCAGCCCGGTGGACTCGCCCAGCGGCGTGCTGGCCCGGATCGCCATCCCGGCGCAAGCCGACGCGGGGCCGCTGGTGGATACCTGTGTAGTCCTCGACGGTGTGCAGGACCCGGGAAACCTCGGCACCATCCTGCGGACCGCGGCGGCGGTCGGCGTGGAGGAGGTGCTGCTGACGCCGGGCTGCGCCCAGGCCTGGTCGCCGCGGGTGCTGCGGGCCGCCATGGGGGCGCACTTCGGCCTGCGTCTGCGGGAAGGTTGCGATGTCGCCCTCGCCCTCGCCGGTTTTCCGGGGGCGATTCTGGCTGCTGATCTGCGCGATGCGGTTGAGCTTTACGACATGGACCTGCGTCTACCGGTGGCCTGGCTGTTCGGCTCGGAAGGGCAGGGGCTGTCTCCTGCGGTGGCCGCCCTGGCCACCCGCCGGGTGCGGATTCCGATGCCGGGCGGGATGGAGTCCCTGAACGTGGGGGTCGCCGCCGGGGTATGCCTGTTCGAGCAACTGCGCCAGCGCCGTTCAGGCCGGTAGGCTGACGCTGGCCGCTGCGCTTGCGGCTTCGCCGCCAGGCTGAAAGGGAACCACGCCGAGCAGGGGTGCTTCCATGCGCAGGCGCAGGGCGTCCAGATTTTCCTGAAAGCGCAGCATGGCCGGATCCACCTGGTTGGCAATCCAGCCTGCCAGCCTCAGGCCCCGGGCCTGGATGGCCTCGGCGGTGAGCAGGGCGTGGTTGATGCAGCCCAGGCGCATGCCGACCACCAGGATCACCGGCAGAGCCAGGTCACAGGCCAGGTCGGCGGTGTCGTAGCCGGCATCCAGCGGCACGCGAAAGCCCCCCACGCCTTCCACAAAAACCACGTCCGCCTGACGGGTGAGTTCGTCAAAGGCCGCCAGAATACGTCCGGCCTCGATCCGCACGCCTTCCTCGGCCGCGGCGATGTGTGGGGCAATCGGGCTGGCCAGGCAGTAGGGGTTGAGCAGGGCGAGACCAGGGTCGAAGCTGCCGGCCGCGCGCAGGCGGGCGGCGTCCTCGTTGATGAGCTCACCCTGGATCGTTTCGGCGCCGGCGGCCACCGGCTTCATGCCCACGGCCTTCAAGCCGCGGGCCCGGGCCGCGTGGAGCAGGGTGCAGGTGACGAAGGTCTTGCCGATCTCGGTGTCGGTGCCGGTGATGAAGAAGGCGGTCATGGCTTTTCCGCGAGGAGCCAGAAGGTGTCGTAGGAGGCGGGCAGTCCGGCCGGTGTGCGGTGCATCTCGTAGGCTTTGACCAGCTTGTTCCAGGCCGTCTTGCCCAGGGGCGTGCGGCGCGTTGCGCCGGTGTGGTGGGCACCAAGGGTCTTGATGTCGGAGAGCAGGCCGCGCAGGTCGGGGGCCCAGGCCTGGAGTGTGTCGCGTTCGCTGGCCAGGATGCGCAGCCCGGCGTCTTCGGCCGCGTCCTCGACCACTTCCGGCGGTTGGAAGGGCAGCACATGCTCGTGGGAGTCCACCAGCCGGAAGGCATCGCGCAGTTCATGCAGGGTGCCCGGGCCGAGGGTGGCGATCCATAACTGGCCACCAGGGCGCAGGCTGCGCGCCAGCTCGGGCAGGGCCTTGCGTGGATGACACCACTGCAGGGCATAGCTGGACCATATGGCATCAATGCTGGCGTCGGCCAGGGGCAGTCTCTCCAGATCGGCGCACAGGGGCCAGGCCAGGCCGGGGGGGTGGCGGCGCAGCATGGCCGGGGCGAAATCAAGGGCGATCAGATCGGCGTCGGGGAAGCGTTGCTGTAGTCCGGTGAGGGCGTAACCGGTGCCGCAGCCGGCGTCGACGATGCGGCGGGGCTGGAGCGTCTGGGCCGCGACCATGGCGAGCAGGTGATCGCTGGCGCTGCGCTGAACGGTGGCGACGGCATCGTAGGCGTCGGCCGCCCTGTCAAAGGCCTTGCGCACGGCGCGCTTGGGGGCAGGTGCGTCAGTCACGGGCGAAGCCCTCGATCAGGCTGGCGCAGTCCTGGGGGCGTGACAGGAAGGGCGCGTGGCCGGAATCGGCGAAGATGCTCAGGCGCCCGTCGGGCAGGGTGTCGGCCAGCCATTCGGCAGCGGCAACGGGCATCAGGGTGTCACCGGCGCCGTGGAGCAGGCGGACGGGCTGCCGGATCTGTGGCACCGCGCTGCGCAAATCGATGCTGGCGAGCAGCCCCAGGCCGTCGGCGAGGGCGGCCTTGCGGGCCTCACCCGGTGGGGTCGCGGCACGGCCCAGACCATTGACCACCTCGCGCCGGCGCGCATCACCGAGCCCCTGCAGGGCGATGAAGCGGCGCTGGGTGCTGGTGGGCTCTAAATCAAAGCTGCGTCGGAAGTCGGCCAGGGTGTCGGCGGGCATGGCGGCCTGCCAGTCGTCGGCCTGCACGAAGCGCGGTGTGGCGCTGATGAGGGCCAGTCGGGCGATCCGGTCGGGATGGTGGCGGGCCAGGTGCAGGGCGAGTTGGGCGCCGAGTGACCAGCCGACCAGCAGGCTGTTCTCCGGGAGCTGTGCCAGTAATGCGTCGGACCAGCTTTCGAGGGTAGGGCCGGCGGGGTCCGCATTGCCGTGGCCGGGCAGATCGAGGGTCCTTACGTTCAGGCTCGGATCCAGGGCGGCCTGCAGCGGCGCCCACACAGCGGATGACAGCCCCCAGCCATGGAGGAGAACAATGGCTTGGGTCATGGCTGTGCGGACTCCAGGCGCTGGAGGGTGTCCACCAGTTGATCGACCTGCTCGTTGCTGTGGGCCGCCGAGAGCACGATGCGCAGGCGTGCCGAGCCCTTGGGCACGGTGGGTGGGCGGATCGCCGGGACCCACAGCCCCTCGGCGTCGAGGGCCCGGGAGACGGCCAGGGTTTCGTGGTTGTCGCCGATCACCAGGGGCTGGATGGGGGTGTCGGAGGGCAGTAGCTGCCAGCGGCGCAGGCGGAGCCCGGCCCGGAAGCGGGCGATCAGGGCGTTGAGGTGGGCGCGGCGGTCGTCACCCTGTTCGATCAGCTCGAGGGCGGTGAGCAGGCCTTCGGCCAGCATCGGCGGTGCACCGGTGGTGAAGATGTAGCTGCGGGCCTTGTTGAGCAGCCAGTCGATCACGTCCCGCTGGCCGGCCACGAAGGCGCCGGACACTCCCGCGGCTTTGCCCAGGGTGCCCATGTAGATCAGGCGCGGTGAGGCGAGGCCGAAGTGGGCCAGGCAGCCACGCCCCTGGGGGCCGAGCACGCCGAAGCCGTGGGCGTCATCCACCAGCAGCCAGGCTTGGTGGGTTTCGGCCAGGGCGAGGAGTTCGCGCAGGGGGGCGATGTCGCCGTCCATGCTGAACACGCCGTCGGTGACGATCAGTTTGCGCTGGGCACGGGACGCGGCCAGACGGCTTTCCAGGGCAGCCACATCGCAGTGGGGATAGCGGATGAACTCGGCCCGGGACAACAGGGCGCCATCCACCAGGGAGGCGTGGTTCACCTTGTCGGCGAAGATGGCGTCACCGCGGCCGACCAGGGCCGGCATGACGCCGATGTTGGCCATATAGCCGGTGGAGAAATACAGCGCGTCATCCATGCCGGTGAACGCGGCGAGGCGCTGCTCCAGGGCCTCGTGGGCGGCGTAGTGGCCGCTGACCAGGTGCGAGGCGCCGGCGCCGGTGCCCCAGCGCAGGCTGCCGCGGCGGACGGCTTCGGCGATGGCCGGATCGGCGGCGAGGCCCAGGTAGTCGTTGGAGCAGAAGGCGAGGACGGGCTCCGCCCGGTCGGCCAGACGCGTGCCGGGCCGGCAGGGCGTGGTGACGACGCGGCGGCGGCGGCGCAGGCCGGCGGTGTCGAGCTCGCCCAGCCCGGCGCGCAGTTCGTCCAGCGGGTCGAGGTGCTCAGCCAAGGCTGGCCTCCAGGGCTGCGGCGCAGCGGCTGGCGAGGAAGTCGATCTCGTCGTCGGACAGGATGTAGGGCGGCATCGTGTAGACCGTGTTGCCGATGGGGCGCAGCAACAACTCCCGGCTCAGTGCCTCGGCGAAGAAGCGGCGGGAGAAGCCGACGGGCGCATCGGCCACATCGAAGGCCAGGATCATGCCCTGCTGACGCAGGTGGCGCACCTGCGGGTGGCTGCCGACTGCGCGCCGGAAGGCGTCACCGAGGCGGGCGGCCGTGCGAAGGTTGGCGGCGATCACGTCGTCCTGGGCGAAGATGTCGAGGGTTGCCAGAGCGGCCCGGCAGGCCAGCGGGTTGCCGGTGTAGGAGTGGGAATGCAGGAAGCCCCGGGCGGTGTCGTCGTCATAAAAGGCGGCGAACACGCTGTCAGTGGTCAGTACGATGGACAGGGGCAGGTAGCCGCCGGAGATACCTTTGGAGAGGAGCAGGAAGTCTGGCCAGATGCCGGCCTGCTCGCAGGCAAAGAAGCTGCCCGTGCGTCCGCAGCCGACGGCGATCTCGTCGGCGATGAGGTGCACTTCGTAGCGCTCGCACAAGGCGCGGGCCAGACGCAGGTATTCCGGGTCGTACATGACCATGCCCGACGCGCCCTGCACCAGGGGTTCGACAATCAGGGCGGCCGTGTCGTCGGCATGGACCTGCAGATGGGCTTCGAGGGCGGCGGCGGCGTGGCGGGCCACATCGGCAGCGCTTTCACCGGCTGCGGCCAGGCGGGCGTCGGGGCTGGGCACGCAGGTGCCACCGCGGACCAGGTCGGCGTAGGCGTCGCGAAACAGGGCGACGTCGGTGACGGCCAGCGCGCCGACGGTCTCGCCATGGTAGCTGCCGGCCAGACTGACAAAGCGGTTCTTGCCCGGTTTGCCCTGGTTGCGCCAGAAATGGACGCTCATCTTGAGGGCGATCTCGGTGGCCGAGGCGCCGTCGGAGGCGTAGAAGGCGTGGCCGAGGTGGTGACCGGTGAGGGCGGCCAGGCGTTCGGAGAGATCGACCACCGGCTCGTGGGTGAAGCCGGCCAGCATTACGTGTTCCAGGGTGTCGAGCTGAGCCTTGAGGGCATTGCCGATGCGCGGGTTGGCGTGGCCGAAGAGGTTGACCCACCACGAGCTGATGCCGTCCAGGTAGCGCCGCCCGTCCATGTCGAAGAGCCACGCGCCCTCACCCCTGGCGATGGGGATCAGCGGCAGTTGCTCGTGGTGCTTCATCTGGGTGCACGGGTGCCACACAGCGGCGAGGGAGCGTCTCAGGAAGCGGGTGTTGTGTGGGCTGGACTGCATGGGTGGATCGGACGCGACTCGGAAAGTGAAAAGTGGAGCGGCCAGGGCATGGCGGCTCCACTCGGCGGACCGGCCTGCAGCACCGTCGGTGCTGCGTGCGGGGGGCAATGCTCAGTAGGCGTAGATGCTGGCGCTGCCGGCACCGACGGCCGTGTAGATGCTTTGGGCATTGATCAGACCGTACAGGGTGCTGCCCGCCAGCGGCGAGGTTTGTGCTGTCCAGGTGGTGCCCGTGATCTCCCGGGTGTAGATCGTTCCGTTGGTGCCGAGGGCCACCAGTCGCGAGGCCGCAGACACGGCGGTCAGGTTGCCGGCAAGGACGGTGCTGGTCCAGGTACTGGCATCATTGCTGGTGAGCACGGTGCCGTCGGCACCGACGGCCACGAAGGTGTAGGTGGTGACGCTGTTGCTGGTGGTGGCTACGGCCGCCACGGCAGTGAGGTCGCCGCTCTGGGTGGTGGCCGTCCAGTTGACGGCGTCGGTACTGGTGAGCACGGTGCCACCGCTACCCACGGCCACCCATACACCCTTGGTGGAGTAGGCCACGCCGCGCAGGTTGGCGGTGATGGCCGGGCTTACCGTGGTCGCGTTCCAGGTGATGCCGTCGTTGGAGTAGCGCAGGGCACCGTTGTCGCCCACGGCCACCACGGTGGCGCCGTTGGTGGCAATGGCGTTGAGGGTCTGGGTGGTGCCGGTGGCGGTGCTGGCGACGGTGGTCCAGGTGTTGATGTCGGAACTGTAGGCGGCGGTACCGTTGCTGCCGACGGCCACGTACTTGGCGATGCTGTTTGCGTACTACGACGCCCTTCAGGTCAACACTGCTGTCGACGACGGTACCGGTCGGAGTGGTCCATGTCAGGGGTTCGGACGAGACGTAGTTACGGCCGGTGGAGGTGTCCGGTGTGCGGAAGATCGCGCCACCATCGCCAACCGCCACATAGGAATAGGTGCTGGAACCGCTGGTCGTGAGGCCGTAGGCCACACTGCGCAGGGTCTTGCCCGAGCCCAGGGTGCCGCCGGTGTACCAGCTTGAGCCGGCCAGCCGCGTGGTGGCCGTTTTCACCGCCGAGCCAGGCCCGCCTTCGCCACCATCCTTGCGGGCATTGAGGGTGAAGGCGTACTCGGTGGCATCGGCGAGGCCGGTGAGCACGTAGGGCGGTGACACATTCAAACGGTAGCTGGTGGTGTCGCCACCCGGGGAAACGCTTGTGCCCGCCTTGAACCACAACCAGTATTCGACACCGGCTTCGGCTGTCCAGTTGATGAAGGCCTGGTTTTCACCGGCCACCACGGTGACGTTGGCGGGCGCCGATGCGGAAGAGCCGCCCCCGCCGCAGGCGGCGAGGAGTGCAATGAGGGGGGCGGCAAGAATCAGGCGGCGTTGGGGCAGGAGCATGGGGGCAGGACCATCGGTGAATGGAGCGATCCCGGATTCTACAACAGGGGGGCTGTCCTGCCAGTGCTCCCTTGCGTGGGAATGGGAGCACTGGCGGGTCAGGCGCTCTGCATGCCGCTCAGTTCCTTGAGCAGGATCTCCTGGGCGGAACGGCGCGTGGTGCGCGGGTTCTTGCGGCGATACTGGTTGTCATTGCCCAGTTCCCAGGCCTGGCAGTTGTCGCCCAGGTAGGGGCGCAGGCCTTCCTTCATTACACGCCGTTTCACTTTTGGGTCGAGGATGGGGAAGGCGATTTCGATGCGCTTGAAGAAGTTGCGCTCCATCCAGTCGGCGCTGGACAGATAGAGCTTGTCCGCCCCGTCGGCGCCAAAGTAGAAGATCCGGTGGTGTTCCAGAAAGCGCCCGACAACCGAGCGGACCCGGATGTTCTCGGAGAGGCCGGCCACGCCCGGTTTGAGGGCGCATACGCTGCGGGCGATCACGTCGATCTCCACGCCGGCCTGGGACGCTTCGTAGAGCGCCTCGATGGTCTCAGGCTCGAGCAGGGCGTTGACCTTGACGATGATGCGACCCTTGCGTCCGGCACGGGCGATCTCCGCCTCGTCCTTGATGGCTTGCACGACATTGGGTTGCAGGGTGAAGGGCGCTTGCCAGAGATGGCGCAGCCGCCCGGCCTGACCGAGGCCGGTGAGCTGCTTGAAGACTTCAGCCACGTCTGCACCGATTTCCTCGTTGGCGGTGAGCAGGCCGAAGTCGGTGTAAAAGCGGGTCGTGCGCGGATGGTAGTTGCCGGTGCCCAGATGCGCATAGCGGCGCAGGGTGCCTTCCTCGCGACGCACCAGCAACAGCATTTTGGCGTGGGTCTTGTAGCCAAAGACACCATACACGACGTGGGCGCCGACTTCCTCGAGACGGGCGGCCCAGCTGATGTTGGCTTCTTCGTCGAAACGCGCCATCAGCTCGAGTACCACGGTGACTTCCTTGCCCTTCTGGGCGGCGCGGACCAGGTGCTCCATCAGCACCGAGTCGGTGCCGGTGCGATAGACGGTCATCTTGACGGCCACCACATCGGCATCGTCCGCCGCGGCCTTCAGCAGTTCGATGACCGGCTCGAAGCTCTGAAAGGGGTGATGGAGCAGGATGTCCTGGCGGCGGATGGCGCGGAAGATGTTCTCCTGTTTCTCAAGCCCCTTCGGCCGTGCAGGCCGGAAGGATCGGTATTTGAGATCGGGCCGCTCGACCCAGTCGGGCACCTGGTTGAGGCGGACAGGATTGACCATGCCGGGTACCCGGTAGACGTCCTCGCGGTCGAGACCGAACTGGGTCATCAGGAAGGCTGCCATGGCCTCCGAGCAGTTGTCGGCGATCTCCAGGCGCACGGCGTCGCCATAGTGGCGTTGCTGCAGTTCGCCCTTCAAGGTGGCGCGCAGATCCTTCACCTCTTCCTCGTCCACGAACATGTCGGAATTGCGGGTCACGCGGAACTGGTAGCAGCCGAGTACGTTCATGCCTTCGAACAGCTCGCCCACATGGGCGTGCAGCATGGAAGACAGGAATACGAAGCCATAGTCCACGCCGGTGAGGTCTTTCGGTAGACGGATGACCCGGGGCAGGGCGCGGGGGGCCTGCACAATGGCCGCACCTGAACTGCGCCCGAAGGCATCCCGGCCCTCCAGTTCGACGGCAAAGTTGAGGCTCTTGTTGAGTACCCGCGGGAAGGGGTGGGCCGGGTCCAGACCGATGGGGGTGAGGACCGGCATCACTTCGCGGATGAAGTAGTCCCGGGCCCATAGGTGCTGGGCGTCGGTCCATACCGAGCGGCGCAGGAAGACGATGCCCTCGGCGGCCAGCGCGGGAAGGATGGTGTTGTTGAGCAGGTTGTACTGGTCGGTGATCAGGCTATGCACTTCGCGGCTGATCCGGGACTGCAGTTCGCTTGGGGTAAGCCCGTCTGTGGTCAGGACGAGACTGCCCAGGCGCTGCTGCTCCTTGACGCCCGCGACCCGAACTTCGAAGAACTCGTCGAGGTTGCTCGACACGATGCAGAGAAAGCGTAGGCGCTCAAGCAACGGAACCGATGGATCGGCCGCCTGGGCCAGCACACGGCGCTGGAATTGCAGCAAGGACAGCTCACGGTTGACGAAGTGGTCGGTGCTGAAATGGCGCTCGGGCTGTATACGGTGCATGCTGGATCCTTGTGGTGTTACGGTTCGGCTTTCAGTATGTGACGTTTATGTTTCGCTTGGATGACGACGGGGCGGCCGGGTGGATTCGCATGGCCGACTCCCTCCCGGGTGCTAGAATTCGGGGCCTTGGCGCCGCTGGCGCATCTTCCGTGTGATTCATGAACCGTGAGTTGATTGCAGCCATTGATCTTGGTTCCAACAGTTTCCGTCTGCAGGTCGGACGGATCGTCAATGACCAGATCTACCCCCTTGATGGTATCAAGGAGTCAGTCCGTCTCGCTGCGGGCCTGTCTCCCGATCGCATGCTCGATGCGGCCTCCCAGTTCCGCGGGATCAGCGCACTGCGCTGTTTCAACGAGCGCCTGCGCGACTACTCGCCGGATGCGGTGCGTGCGGTGGCAACAAATACCCTCCGGGTGGCCAAGAACGCGGCCCACTTCCTTGTGCAGGCCGAGGCAGCCCTGGGCTTTCCGATCGAAGTCATCGCCGGCCGTGAAGAGGCACGCCTCATCTACGTCGGGGTTGCCCATACCCTGCCCAATCCCCATCGGCAGCAACTGGTGGTGGATATCGGGGGGGGCTCCACCGAGTTCGTGATTGGCAAGAGCTTTCAGCCAATTGCCCTGGAGTCCCTGTACATGGGGTGCGTGAGCTTCTCCCTCAGGCATTTTCCGGAAGGGCGGGTGGATCGGCGAGGTTTGCGCGATGCCGAACTGGCTGCGCAGAAGGAAATACAGACCATCTCCCACGCCTACCGCGAGGTCGGGTGGGAAGAGGCGGTGGGTTCCAGTGGGTCGGCGAAGGCCCTTGTGGATATCCTCGAACTCAACGGTCTGTCGGACGGGGGCATCACCCGCAGTGGCCTTGAGCGTCTGCGTGCCCTGATGCTCAGGGCGGGCAACGTGAATAGCCTGCAGCTTGAGGGCCTGCGCCCGGATCGTCTGCCGGTTCTGCCAGGCGGGTTTGCCATCATGTGGGCGGTGTTCGAGGAGTTCGGTCTCGAGCGCATGACGTTTTCCGAAGGCGCACTGCGCCTGGGGGTGTTGTACGACCTGCTCGGTCGCTACCACCACCACGACCTGCGGGATGCCACCGTGGCGGCCTTCGTGGAGCGCTACGGGGTTGATGCCGCCCATGCCCGCCAGGTGGCCGAGACGGCGAGAGCCTTCCTGCTCCAGCTCGATCCCGGCGCGGCGGACGAGGAGAACGTGGACCGGCGCTTCCTGGAGTGGGCGGCGCAGCTCCACGAGATCGGCGTGTCGGTGGCCCACTCCAGCTACCACAAGCACAGCGCCTACATTCTCGGCAACGCCGACATGCCCGGATTCTCCAGGATGGACCAGGGGCGTCTTGCGCGCATGGTGCTGGCCCATCGGGGCAAGCTGGCCCGGGTCAGCGCCCTGGAACCCGATAGTCCCGAGTGGCGCCTCATCCTGTGCCTGCGTCTGGCCGCCGTCGTGCATCGTGCCCGCGATGGCCGCGGCGTGCCGCCGCTGCGCCTCCGGCGGGACGGGCGCGGCCACGTGGTGGTGGCCGATGCCGAATGGCTGCGCAACCTTCCCCTGACGGCGGCGGCGCTGGATGAGGAGGAGCGCCAGTGGCAGGCCATCGGGCTGCCGATGAAGGTGCGCCTCGAACGGGCATCGGCGCGCAGTCCGGCCATCACCTGAGGACGGCCCGCGATGCCGTCCGACCGTCCACCGCCGGTCATCCGGATCGATGCCGGCGGTAGCGGAATGCAGGTTGCCTTGGCGGGTGACTGGACCTTGCAAGGGCTCTGCCCCTTGCCCGAGGGTCTGCGGCGTGAGCTTGCCGTGGCTCCACCCGAAGGCACCTGGAATCTCGCAGGCGTGACCCGCCTGGACAGTTTCGGTGCGGTATTGCTGTGGCGGCACTGGGGGCGGCGGCGCCCCGCCCGCCTGGATCTGCCCGAAGCGCTGGCACCGGTGCTGGCAAGGGCCGAGGCGCTTCCCGGGGGCGATCTGCCTGCGGAGCCCGGCTACCGCTTCCTCGACGGCACGGCCCAGCTGGGGCGTGCCGTGCATGCGGCCTTGCATCATCTTCTTGGTTTCGTTGCCCTGGTGGGGCACATCCTGATCGGGCTGGGTGGCCTGCTGCGGCGTCGTGATTACTGGCCCCTGCGCGAGATCTCGGCCAACTTCTACAAGGTCGGGGTGCGCGCCATGCCGGTGACGGCCCTGGTCGGTTTTCTGATCGGCGTGGTGATGTCGTACCTGTCCGCGCTGCAGTTGCGGGCCTTCGGAGCCGATGCCTTCATCGTCAACATCCTGGGTCTGGGGATCATCCGGGAGCTGGGTCCGGTGCTGGTGTCGGTGCTGGTGGCGGGTCGTTCGGGTTCGGCCATGACGGCGCAGCTTGGGGTGATGCGGGTGACCGAGGAGATCGACGCCCTGACCGCGATGGGGATCTCCCGCCATGTGCGCCTGGTATTGCCCAAGGTCGTGGCCCTGACCCTCGCCATGCCGTTGTTGACCCTGTGGGGATCGGCCGTGGCGATCCTCGGGGGGATGGTTTCCGCGTATGTTCAGCTTGGCATGAGCTTCGACTATTTCCTGAATGCCTTGCCGCGCGCCGTGCCCGCCGCCAATCTGGTCATCGGTTTGGGCAAAGGAGCGGTGTTCGGCCTGCTGATTGCCCTGGTGGCGTGCTACTTCGGCCTGCGTGTGCGGCCCAACACGGAAAGCCTGTCGGCCAACACCACGGCCTCCGTCGTGGCGTCGATCACCGTTGTCATCCTGGTGGATGCGGTCTTCGCCATTGCCACCCGGTCCATCGGTCTGCCTTACGGATGAGCACTTTCCCCGTCGAATTGAGAGGCGTATCCACCCGCTTCGGAAAGCAATGGATCCATCGGGGCATCGATCTGGCTGTTCCTGCCGGCGAGGTGGTGGCGCTGGTGGGCGGATCGGGCAGTGGCAAGACCACCCTGCTGCGCCAGATGGTGGGCCTGCTGCATCCGGCGGAGGGTGAGGTGAAGGTATTCGGCGAGCGTCTTGATGCTGGAAGCCGCCACGAGCAGTTGGCCCGTCGCCGCCGTTTCGGAATGCTGTTTCAGCACGGGGCGCTGTTCTCGGCATTCACCGTGTTCGCCAATATCGCCTTTCCCCTGCGTGAATTCGGCGTTCGGGACGAGGGGCTTCTCAGGGATCTGGTGCTGCTCAAGATGGCCATGGTCGAGTTGGAGCCGGACGTGGCCTTGCGCATGCCTGCCGAGCTTTCCGGCGGCATGGTCAAGCGCGTTGCCCTGGCCCGCGCCCTGGCCCTGGAACCCGAACTGCTGGTGCTGGATGAACCCACCGCCGGTCTCGATCCGGATCTGAGTTCCGCTTTCGTGGAGCTCATCCGTTCCCTCCACCGGGCGCTGGGTCTCACAGTGATACTCGTCACCCATGACCTGGATACGCTGGCAGCCCTTGCGACCCGCGTCGCCGTGCTTTCCGCCGGGCGTATACTGGCCTTTGGCACCCTCGACGAAGTCACCAACGTGCGTGATCCCTTCATTGACCGCTTCTTTCATGGCGCCCGCAGCCAGGCCGCACTGGCGCGGGGACTGGGGGCCGGCTGATGGAAAACCGCGCCCATGCCATCGCCACCGGTCTCTTTGCCCTCTTTCTGAGTGCGGCGGTGGTGCTTGCCCTGTGGTGGTTCTCCGACCGGCGCGAGGTCACCCGGGATCTGGTGCTGGTGAGCGCGGGTAGTGTCAACGGACTCAATCCCCAGGCGACTGTCCGCTACCGGGGCATCGTGGCCGGCAAGGTCGCGCAGATCGCCCTTGATCCGGCCGATCTGCGCCAGGTGCTGGTAACCGTGCGCATCCGTGCCGATCTGCCTGTTACAACGGCAACGCGGGCCCGAATGGCTACCCAGGGGGTGACGGGGCTGGCCTTCATAGCCCTGGATGACCCAGGCACCGTCACCGAGCCGCTGACGGGGAAAGGGGGGCTGCCACCGCGGATCCCCCTCGCGCCGAGCCTGGTGGAAGAGTTTTCGAGTACGGCTCTGGAAACCCTCCGGCAGTTGCGCGACATGACCGAACGCCTCGCGACACTGACCCGGGCAGACAATCTCAAGCGCGTGGACAACACCCTGGCCAGCCTGGAGGCGGCAAGCCGTGGATTGGACAGGACCCTGCAGGAGGCACCTCGTACCCTCGCCGCGGTACGGCAGGTCTTCAGCAAGGACAGACTGGCTCGGGTGGATCGAACCCTTCAGAACCTCGAACGTGCCAGCGCAGAGGCCGCTCCGCTGGCGATCGAGGGGCGCAAGCTGCTGGGCCGGTTGCAATCCCTGAGCGAACGCCTGGACAGTCTGGCGGGTGCGGCGGGGGAAGGGTTGGCGGGCAGCACCTTGCCACGTTTCAATCTGCTCCTGCAGGAACTCACCACCACTTCGCGCCAGCTTTCCGAGTTGCTTGACGAGATCGATTCCTCACCCCAGATGCTCATCCTGGGGCGGGGCAAGCCACTGCCCGGGCCTGGCGAGGCCGGATTCAGGGAGCCGGCGCAATGAGTGTCTTTCCACGGGAGTTCCCATCGGCCATGCTGCGCGCCACCCTAGCCCTGATTCCGCTCACCCTGGTGACCGCCTGTGGCGGTCTGCCACCGTCGACGGCCACGCTTTCGGTGCATGATTTCGGCCCCCTTGAGGCGGTCGCACCGGAGCAGGCGGACTTTCCTTTGCGCAGCGTTGAGGTGGTTCCTGCCCCCTGGCTGGCGTCCAATGCCATGGTGTATCGCCTTGTCCATGTGCAGCCGACGCGCCGGCAGGCTTTCAAGGACAATCGTTGGGCTGCCCAGCCGGCGCAGCTGGTGGAACTGGTTCTCAAGCGGGGGTTGCACGCCGGAGAGTCGGCGCTCCCGGCGGGGGGGTGTCGCCTGCGGGTAGACCTGGATGAGTTCTACCAGCGCTTCGATTCTTCCCAGGCCAGCCGGGGGAGCATCGAGGCCCGGGTTGCGCTTCTTGCGCCACGGGCTGATCAACCACTGGCGGTGCGGGCGTTTACCCTGGATCATGTTGCGCCGACACCCGATGCCGCTGGAGGGGTGCTTGCACTCAGAGCGGCCACCCTGCAGCTTGATCGTGACATCCGCGACTGGCTGCGGGGCCTTGACGGGCGTGTCGGCGCAGGTGTGCGTGCCCGCTGCGGCGCCTGATTTTTTCGTGACCGGCAGGGACTTGCCGGCATTTCAATAGCCTGGAGGAGAACACCATGAATGCAGTGCCCGACCTCAATTCCGAACCTTTCCTGCTGCGTGCCGATGCCGACGGGGTGTGCACGCTCACCTTGAATCGGCCTGGCCAGTTCAATGCCTTGTCCCGGGAGATGCTTGAAGCCCTGCTTGCCGAACTGGAGGCCATTGCCGCCGACAGGTCGGTGCGGGTGGTCGTCCTCGCCGGAGCGGGCAAGGCCTTCTGTGCCGGCCATGATCTCAAGGAAATGCGCGGCAACTACACCAAGGCTTTCCATCAGGCCCTGTTCCGTCTGTGCGGCAAGGTCATGATGCAGATCGTCAACATGCCGCAGCCGGTGGTTGCGCGCATCCATGGCATCGCGACGGCAGCGGGCTGCCAGCTGGTCTCCATGTGTGATCTGGCGGTGGCGTCGGATGTGGCCCGCTTCGCCGTGTCGGGGATCAACGTCGGTCTCTTCTGTGCCACGCCGAGCGTGGGGCTGTCTCGCAACATGGGGCGCAAGGAAGCCTTCGAGATGCTCGTGACCGGTGATTTCATCGATGCCGCCGAAGCCCGTCGGCGCGGGCTTGTGAACCGCGTGGTGCCGCTTGAGGCGCTGGACGAGGAGGTGGCACGCCTTACGGCCTCCATCTGTGCCAAGTCTCCTGCGGCCATCGCGATGGGCAAGCAGATGTTCTATGGCCAGCTCGAGATGGGGCTTGATGCGGCCTATCAGCACGCGGCTGAAGTGATGGCCTGCAACATGATGTGTGAGGACGCCGCCGAGGGCATCGACGCCTTCATGGCCAAGCGCAAGCCCGTGTGGACGGGGAAATGAGGCCTGCGCCGGGCAAGCCGTGCTGATCGATACCCACTGCCACCTGGATGCCGCCGAGTTTGACGGTGATCGGGTGGCGGTGCTCGATGAAGCGCGCCGCGTCGGGGTGGGGGCCTTTCTGGTACCCGCGATCGGGGTGGGCAACTTTGATGCCGTGGCGGCGCTGAGCGCCGTCCATCCCGACTGCTGCCATGCCTACGGCATTCATCCGATGTATGTGCGGCAGGCGCAGGCATCCGACCTGGAATGCTTGCGTCAGCGGCTGGCTGAGGGGGGAGCGGTGGCGGTGGGCGAGATCGGGCTGGATGGCTTTGTGGCTGACGGTGACCTGCCCCTTCAGACTCGCTATTTCGAAGCGCAGCTCGGGCTGGCGCGGGAATTCGACCTGCCGGTGGTCCTGCATGTCCGCCGTGCCCAGGATGCCGTGCTCAAGCAATTGCGACGCTTCCGTCCCCGGGGCGGGATTGCACACGCCTTCAACGGCAGTCGTCAGCAGGCCGAGGCCTTCATCGGCCTGGGGTTCCGGCTTGGGTTCGGGGGTGCGATGACTTACAGCGGATCGACGCGCATCCGTGATCTGGCGGCAAGCCTGCCCCTGGAAAGCATTGTGCTGGAAACCGACGCGCCGGACATTCCCCCGGCCTGGGGGGCCGGGCAGCGCAATGCCCCGGCCAATCTGGGCCGTTTTGCCGAAGTGCTGGCAGGGCTGCGGGGGATCACGGTGGAGGAGGTGGTGCGGGTGACGGGGCGCAACGCCATGGATGCGATTCCCGGTCTGGCCCGCGTCAATCCTTTGCTGATGCCTGGGGTGTCTGACTGTGGGCGATGAGTGCCCGGATGTCGTCCTTCATGCGTGCGACGTCGCCATCAAATTTTTCGTAGTTCATCATCGAAACGCCGAAAACGTAGGCATACAGGAGCATGCTGCGGGTGGACGCCTCGTGCATCGGTACGCCACAGGCCAGGAACAGCTCTCGGGCGCAACGCAGTCGCCAGGTGTCCACTTCCTCCACGATGGCTGCGGCCGCCTCATCGCGGCGGGCCCATTCGCGCATGGCCAGCTCGATGAGGATGCCCTTGCGGTTGCGGCTGGTGCTATAGACATCGATGACCCTGAAGATCTGTGCTTCCTCGCTTCCGGCTTCCGGGCGGGTCTGCTTGATGATGTCGCGGATGCGGCCGTCCTTCCAGGTTTCCAGAACGCCCGAGAGGAGATCCTGACGGTCTTTGAAATGCCAGTAGAAGCTGCCCTTGGTGACATGCAGCCGTTTGGCAAGAACCTCCACGCGCACCCCTGTGACGCCCTCGTCCGCGAGGGTGTCGAGGGCGGTCTGGATCCAGGTTTCGCGGTCAAGCTGGGCACGCGGTGTCTTTTCCATACGGCGTAGTATTGACGGTTTGAGAACCATACGGTACCGTACTGAAAGTGACAAAGCAAGGTAGCCTGTGAGAAGCTGGCAACTGCTGTACCGAACTGGTGTTCGCGTGTCGTCGCGCCCCAGCTCGGGGTCGGAGAAAAGGTTTGCGGGCGGCTCCCCTTGCGGGAGGCTTCGTATCGCTGCAAGCCCATAAAACTGGTGGAGAAATTCCAATTTCAAGGAGCACAGCATTGAAGATTCTGGTTCCCGTAAAACGTGTGGTTGATTACAACGTCAAGGTCCGCGTTAAGAGCGACGGTACCGGCGTGGATATTGCCAACGTCAAGATGTCCATGAACCCCTTTGACGAGATTGCCGTCGAGGAGGCCGTGCGCCTGAAGGAGGCCGGCGTGGCCACCGAGGTGGTTGCCGTGTCCTGCGGAGTGGGTGCCTGTCAGGAAACCCTGCGCACCGCCATGGCCATCGGAGCCGACCGCGGCATCCTCGTCGAGACTGACGCGGAGCTGCAGCCCCTGGCCGTGGCCAAGCTGCTCAAGGCCGTGTGCGACAAGGAGCAGCCCCAGGTGGTGATCTGCGGCAAGCAGGCCATCGACGATGATGCCAACCAGACCGGTCAGATGCTCTCGGCGCTGATGGGCTGGCCCCAGGCCACCTTTGCCTCCAAGGTGGCTGTGAGCGCGGGCAAGGCCACCGTGACCCGTGAGATCGACGGTGGCCTCGAGACCCTCGAGATTGCCCTGCCGGCCGTGGTTACCACCGATCTGCGCCTCAACGAGCCGCGTTACGCGACGCTCCCCAACATCATGAAGGCCAAGAAGAAGCCGCTTGAAACCATCAAGCCGGCTGATCTGGGGGTGGATGTGACGCCCCGTCTGACGACCCTGAAGGTTGTCGAACCGCCGAAGCGCAGCGCCGGCGTGATGGTGGCTGACGTGGCTCAGCTAGTCGACAAACTCAAGAACGAAGCGAAGGTGCTGTGATGACGGTTCTGGTTATTGCCGAGCACGACAACGCGTCCCTGAAGGGCGCAACCCTCAATACGGTTACGGCTGCAAGCCGGCTGGGTGGTGACATCGCCGTGCTGGTGGTGGGCTCTGCTGCGGGCGCCGTCGTCGAGGCCGCCGCGAAGCTGGCGGGAGTGAGCAAGGTGCTGGTGGCCGACTCCGCCGCCTTTGGCGACCAGTCCGCTGAAAACGTGGCCGCCCAGATCCTCGCTGTCGTTGGTGCTTCTGGCGCATCCATCAGCCACGTGCTGGCACCCGCCACCACCTACGGCAAGAACGTGCTGCCCCGTGTCGCGGCCCTGCTGGATGTGGCCCAGATCTCCGAGATCGTGGGCATCGAGTCCGCCGACACCTTCGTGCGCCCGATCTACGCCGGCAATGCCTTGGCAACGGTCAAGTCTGCCGATCCGGTCAAGGTCATCACCGTGCGCACCACCGCTTTCGAAGCGGCGGGCGACGGCGGGGCGGCGACTGTCGAGCATGTCACTCCGGTGGCCGACTGTGGTTTGTCGAAGCTGCTCGGCCGTGAGCTCACCAAGTCGGCCCGTCCCGAGCTGGGTGCCGCCAAGATCATCGTTTCCGGCGGCCGTGGCATGGGCAGCGGGGAGAACTATCAAGCCATCCTCGCGCCCCTGGCCGACAAGCTGGGGGCCGCCCTGGGTGCCAGCCGGGCGGCAGTGGATGCGGGATACGTGCCCAACGACTACCAGGTGGGGCAGACCGGCAAGATCGTAGCGCCCCAGCTCTATCTGGCCGTGGGCATCTCCGGTGCCATTCAGCATCTGGCTGGCATGAAGGACTCCAAGGTGATCGTGGCGATCAACAAGGATCCGGAGGCGCCGATCTTCCAGGTGGCCGATTACGGTCTGGTGGCCGACCTGTTCGAGGCGGTTCCCCAATTGACCGCCGCGGTCTGAGCCGGCGAAACGACCCCCGGGGCTGGCCCGAGTGAACCTTCAGCCCGACCTCTTCTCCGGAGCCTGGCATGTCTTTGCCGCGCTCTGCGGGTTGGGGGTCGCGCTCTGGATCGCGCGGACGGCGCCGTGGCGCCGCCTGCTTGACGGGCATCAGCTTAACGCCATCCTCGGCGCGGCTGTCATCCTCACGCTGCTGTGGAGCCTCAACGCCGGGGTCTACCCCGGGCTGAACCTCCATCTGCTGGGTGCCATGGCGGCAACCCTGATCTTCGGGCCGCAGTTGGCCCTGGTGGTACTCGGCCTGGCCCTGGCCGGCGTGACCCTCAACGGCAGCGTCGAGTGGGGCGCCTACCCCATCAACTTCCTGGTGATGGGCGTCATCCCGGTGGCCTTCGGCAGCCTCTACTTCACCCTCATCGAGCGCTGGCTGCCGCGGCACTTTTTTGTCTATATATTTGTCAATGCCTTCATCGGCGCTGCGGTGATCGTCCTGCTCCAGGGCCTCGTCGCTTCGCTGGCCCTCTTTGCTGCCGGTGCTTACCCGGCGGACAAGCTGCTGTCCGAATACCTGCCTTTCTTTCTGCTGCTGGGTTTTGCCGAAGCATGGCTGTCGGGCATGGCCCTGACCCTGCTGGTGGTGTATTGCCCCGAGTGGGTGGCGAGTTTCGATGACAGAAGTTACCTGATGAACAAGTAAGCCGGCCTGACGGGTCGTAAAACCTAAAACAACATTCCGTGGAGAAAAAACAATGAGCAGTTATTCCGCACCCATTCGCGACATGCAGTTCGTGCTGCGCGAACTCGCCGACCTGGACGCCGTTGCGGCCCTGCCGGGCTGTGAGGACGCCTCCTCCGATCTGGTGGACGCCATTCTTGAAGAAGCCAACAAGTTTGCCAGCGGCGTGATCGCCCCCCTCAACTGGACCGGTGATCAGGAAGGCGCCACCTGGGACAAGGGTGTGGTGCGTACCGCCACCGGCTGGAAGGAGGCCTACACGCAGTTTGCCGAGGCGGGCTGGACCGCACTGGCCTGCGAGCCGGAATTCGGCGGCCAGGGCCTGCCCAAGCTGGTCTCCACCGCGGTGATGGAGATGTGGAAGTCGGCCAACATGGCCTTCTCCCTGTGCCCGATGCTGACCAACGGCGCCATCGAGTCCATCAAACTGCGGGGTACCGACGAGCAGAAGGCGCTTTATCTGCCAAAGATGGTGAGCGGCGAATGGACCGGCACCATGAACCTCACCGAGCCCTCCGCAGGCTCCGACCTGGCCGCCGTGCGCACCCGCGCCGTGCCCCAGGGGGATGGCACCTACAAGATCTTCGGCCAGAAGATCTTCATCACCTACGGTGAGCACGACTTGACCGACAACATCATCCACCTGGTGCTGGCCCGTCTGCCGGACGCACCGGAGGGGGTGAAGGGCATTTCCTTGTTCGTCGTGCCCAAGTTCCTGCTCAAGGCCGACGGCACCCCCGGCGAGCGCAACGATGTGCACTGCGTGTCCATTGAGCACAAGCTCGGCATCCACGCCAGCCCGACGGCCGTGCTGGCTTTTGGCGACAAGGGCGGGGCCATCGGCACCCTGGTGGGGGAGGCCAACCGCGGCCTCGAGTACATGTTCATCATGATGAACGAAGCCCGCTTCGCCGTCGGCATGGAGGGCCTGGCCCTGTCCGAGCGTGCCTACCAGCAGGCCCTGGCCTATGCCAAGGACCGCATCCAGGGTACCGAGGCCGGTGTGCGTGGCGGCCCGAAGGTGAGCATCATCCATCACCCGGATGTGCGTCGCATGCTGATGAGCATGAAGTCGCAGATCGAGGCCCAGCGCGCCCTGGCCTATGTGGTGGGTGCGGCCACTGACATGGCCCACCACCATCCCGACGAGTCCGTGCGCGCCCAGAGCCAGGCCTTCATGGATCTCATGATCCCCGTGGTCAAGGGCTGGCTCACCGAGGCCTCCATCGACATCACCTCGACCGGCGTGCAGGTGCATGGGGGCATGGGTTTCATCGAGGAAACCGGTGCGGCCCAGCATCTCCGTGATGCGCGCATCACCTCCATCTACGAAGGCACCACGGCCATCCAGGCCAACGACCTGATCGGTCGGAAGATTGCGCGGGAAGGGGGCCAGACCGTCAAGTTGGTCATCGCCGAGATGCGCCGGGTCGAAGCCCAACTGTCGGAGGCGGCTGGCGAGGAGTTTTCCGCCATCCGCAAGTCCCTCTCTGCGGCCGTGACTGCACTGGAGGAGGCTGTCGCCTACATCGTCGCGACCTACGGGAACGACATCAAGGCGGCGTCGGTGGGCTCCGTCCCCTTCCTCAAGCTGCTGGGCATTGTTGCCGGCGGCTGGCAGATGGGGCGTGCTGCGCTGGTGTCGGCCCGTCGCCTGGCCGAGGGCGGGGGCGATGCGTCCTTCTACACCGCCAAGATCGTCACCGCGCGTTTCTACGCCGACCACATCCTGGCCCAGGCACCCGGCCTGGCCTATTCGGTGGTCAGCGGGGCCGCGGGTGCCCTTGCGCTGACGGAAGATCAGTTCTGATCCTCAGCCAGTCCCGTCTGGAAGCAAGGGGGCCGTAAGGCCCCCTTTCTTCATGTGTCGGCCTCGGGCGAGACCGCGCCGTCCGTCATGCCGACCTGTCGCAGCAATGCCTGCCCCATGCGAATCGGGGTTCCGTCCTCGATGCCCGGGCACAGCGCGAAGCCCGGTGGCACGAAGACAATGATGGTTGAGCCATGCTCGAACCAGCCCATTTCCTGCCCCTTGGCGAAGTCAGCCTGCGAGGGGATGTGCTTCGGGCCGCGGTAGCCCGGACGCAGCAGCCCATCAAGCCAGTGCAGGCGGATGCTGGCCACCAGAATGGCGGCCACCGGGACAAGCGTCAGCACGGCCCCGCTGTCCTGGAGGCGTGTCCGGATCACCGCCCGCTCGTTCTTGCAGAAGAGTCTCTCGACCCGTTTGAGGGCCGCAGGATTCACGTTCCAGGTGTCACCGGAAAGGTAGGTCACATGTTCCACGCGGAGGTCGGCCGGAGCATGGAAGCGGTGGTACATGCTCGACTTGAGACGCAGGGTGACATACAGACCATCCCGGTAGGTTTCCACCTGCTCCGCATCCCCGAGCAGGTCCGTCAGGGGATAGGGTGCGCCCTTGGCCTGCAGGGCATTGATGCCTTCGAGGGTTCCGCAGGCGCCGACGATGGCATCGCAGGGGCTGCTCAGCACGCCAGGGGTCGTGTCGATGGTCCGGGCGCCAGGTTTCAGTGCCCGGGTAAAGCAGGCGTGCATACTGCGGAATTCCTGATCGCGTGCGTCCGACAGGTCCAGATCGGCAAAAAGTCGCCAGATCCGGATGGAGAGGGCCGCAACCACCGGGTTCTCGATCTTGCTGAACCAACCCATGAAGCGGGTGAGGAGGGCGCGTGGCACACGATTGGTCAGCAGGAAGTTGAGGTCTTCCTGATCAAGGATGCGGGCGGCGGGTTGGCGATGGGCAGGCTGGTTTTTCATGGCGCTGTAACGGGGGTCGGTTAAATCAGTCATCTTTCAGTTGTGGAGTAAGTGCCCGTGGAAGATGCGTTGGTATTGGCTGGTCTGGGGGCGCTTGCGCTGCCTGGCCTGGTTCTGAAGGCGAAGCGTCGGCTGGAGTTGTCGCGGGGCAAGCACCCGTCCCTCACCGGCCACGCCAAGATGTCGCGGCGGGTGGCGAAGCTGCTGCCTTTCTATGAGTACGATGAGACGGGGTTCTTCAATTCCGATGATGCCCCTGCCGAGGTCGTGGCCCGACGCCGCGAGGGTTTCTTCCGGCTGGCCGGCATCTACCAGCAGCGCTTCGCGGCAAGCGCGGCGCTGACGGCTGAAGCCCAGGAGGCGGTGTCGGACCTTCAATTCACCAGCGCCTATCGCGTCCCTTTCCAGTACAGCCGTTTCCTTCGCCAGCATCTGAAGGGCGGTGCCTTCCTCAAGGCCTCGTCGGGGGTCACCGTGACCGACCTGGATGGCAATGTCTTCTACGATCTGGGCGGCGCCTATGGCGTGAATGTGTTCGGCTATGACTTCTACAAGGAGTGCATGGCCCTTGGCAGCGAGCGGGTCGAGGCGTTGGGACCGGTGCTCGGGGCCTACCATCCGCTGCTCGCCTACAACGTGAAGCGCCTGCAGGCGATTTCCGGGCTGGATGAGGTGTCCTTCCACATGTCGGGCACGGAGGCGGTCATGCAGGCCGTGCGCCTGGCTCGCTACCACACCGGCCGGACCCATCTTGTGCGTTTTTGCGGGGCCTACCATGGCTGGTGGGGTGAGGTGCAACCCGGGGTCGGCAACCCCACCGCCGCCAACCAGACCTACACCCTCAAGGACATGCACGCCGACGCCCTGCGCGTGTTGCGCCGGCGCAAGGACATCGCCTGTGTCCTCGTTAACCCGCTGCAGGCTTTGCATCCCAATGCGTCCGCACCGGGGGATTCGTCGCTGGTGGACAGCAGCCGGCGGGCCGGCTTCGACAGGGCGGCCTACTCGGCGTGGCTGCGCGAGCTGCGCCAGGTCTGCGATGAACGGGGCATCGTGCTGATCTTTGACGAGGTCTTCGTCGGCTTTCGCCTCGCGGCCGGGGGCGCCCAGGCCTACTTCGGTGTCCAGGCCGATATGGTCACCTACGGCAAGACCCTGGGTGGCGGCCTGCCCGTGGGGGTGGTGTGCGGCAAGCGGAACCTGATGAAACGCTACCGGGATGACCGGCCGGCCGACATCTGCTTTGCCCGTGGCACCTTCAACTCCCATCCCTGGGTCATGGGGGCCATGGCCGAGTTCCTGGAGCGCATCGAATCGCCGGAAGTGCGGGCGCTGTACGACGGGCTGGACACCCGATGGAATGCACGAGCGGCCTGCATGAACGCGCGTTTCGAGGAGGCGGGCCTGCCCCTGCGGGTGGCCAACCTGTCCACCATCTGGACCGTGACCTTCACGCGGCCAGGGCGCTACAACTGGATGCTCCAGTACTACATGCGTGCCGAGGGGCTGGCTCTGAGCTGGGTTGGCAGCGGGCGCTTCATCTTCAGCCTCAACTACACCGATGCCGACTTCGCCGAAGTGGTGGAGCGCGTCGTCGCTGCGGCGCGGCAGATGGATGCGGATGGCTGGTGGTGGAGTGACGGAAGGCTCACCGACAAGGCTATCCGCCGGCGCATCCTGAAGGAGATGCTGGTCCATCGCTTCCTGAAGTAAGCGGTTCGGCGCCGTCCCTCCCGTTGTGGAAGGAGGGCGGCGCCGGGGAAGGGATCAGGTGGCTTCGCGGGTGCGCAGATCGCGCAGCAGGAGCAGCGGAGCCCGGTGGTAGAGCTTGATATCGTGATAGGGGTCGGTGAGGATCTTGGTCAGCCACACCAGCCCGGTCTGCACGTCGCGGATGAAGAACAGATGCACGGTGCGGAACAGCAGGCCGCCGACACCGAGGCTGAGCCACAGGATGCCCAAGTGATCGATGTAGCCACCCATGTCCGTGTGGGCGTCGAAAAGACCGAACATCGTCGGGTTGAGCCACAGGGCGGGCGGGATGAAGGCCCAGATGGACAGCAGCACCACCTTGCGCTTGAGGTTGTAGCCCACCTTCACGGCTTCCTTGTACTCGTTGCTGACCTTGTTCTCCTCGTCGTAGCCAAGGGGCTCAAAGAAAAAATGGCCGGACTGGCGCGTGACCATGGAGATCAGCCAGCCGATCAGTGCGGCTTTGACCGGGTCTACAAAGAGCAGGGAATAGGCGATCAGGAAGCTGATGGCACTGATCAGGTGCAGGGTCTGGTTCACCCGGCTGTGGTGATAGAAGCGGTGGTCGTCCCAGCGCTGGGTCTGCAGTGCGCACAGAAAGTCTTTCATGGAGTCTCCCTTGAGTGTCGAAATGGCCTTCGCGGCAAGATTAAGAAGCTCGCGTTACCGGGCGGCTGCGAAATTGTTAAGGCCGCGTGATCTTCTGCACCTGTGTTGACCCGGGCTGCGGTGGGTAAAATGCCGACCTCATCTTCGGGGCAGGGAAGGGGGATGCGATGAAGGAACTGCGCCGCCTTGTTTGGTTGCCCGTGGCCCTCGCGGTGGTCGGGGGCGTTGTTGCCCACCGCCATCCGGAAACCGGTCAATGGATCCCCCGGCTATTGCTTGCCGCTGGCGGTCTGTCCCTGATCGGTCTTGCCTGGTGGCGCTGGCGGCAGCGGGCACGGGCACGCTTTCTGGCAGGCTTCCGCTTCCCGGTGGGGCTCGTGCGCAAGGTCCGCGAACGCTACCCCCACCTCAGTGACGCCCAGGCCGAGATGGTCGTGAGGGAGCTGCGCACCTTCTTTCAGGTGGCCCTGGCGGCGCGGGGGCAGATGGTGTCCATGCCAAGCCAGGTAGTGGATGTGGCCTGGCACGAGTTCATCCTGTTCACCAAGGGCTATCGGCTGTTCTGCCGTCAGGCCCTGGGGCGTTTTCTTGATCACACGCCGGCGGAGTACATGGCGACCCCCCGGAGCGCGCAGATCGGTCTGCGGCGCACATGGCTGCATGCGTGTCACCTCGACGGTATCAACCCCCGCAAGCCCGACCGTCTGCCCCTGCTTTTTGCCTTGGATGGCCTGCTTTTGATTCCTGACGGTTTCCGCTATGCCCTCAACTGCATGGGGCCGGACGGGGCGCAATCAGGCGATGCCTACTGCGCCAGTGACATTGGCTGTGGGGGCGGAGGCGGGGGCTGCGCCGGTGGGTCTGACAGTGGCAGTGGCGACGCGGGCGACGGTGGTGGATGCGGTGGGGGCGGCTGCGGCGGCGGTGACTGAGCTCGCCTGGGGTTTAAGAGACATCATTCCACACAATTCGTAACGCATGCATCAAGCGCATTAGCTGCACTCTTCTGACGAAACGGGTGTGCCTGGCGAAGCCCTGCCAGAGGGACTTGACTCCGGGCTCGGCGTCGCCTTTGTGGACGAGGAGTGGCCCCATGGCGAGATGGCGAATTGCTTCGTGCAGGGCGGGCGTTTTTCGTGGTCGGGGGACTTTTTGGTCAGCGGCCACGCGGCCTGCCATCCGGCCGTGGATGAAATGGTGTGGACGTATTGGGTTCGGAGCCGGTGCTTTATCCGGCAGGCCTGGACCTCAGCTACTCCGTTTCCCTCGGGCCACTCCCTGAACGAGATGTCACTGCCAGGAGTATCCGCAGTGCAGCTACGCAGCCGAACGACACCACCAGGACCGTGACCCAAGACCACTCCGGGAATAGGTAAGACGTCGTGGTCACCAGAATCAAGAAAACGAGTACAAAGAACATGCGCTGTGTCCTGGTAAATGGAGGGGTGACTCCGGTATCAGAATTCGGATTTGCCAGCCCCGAGCCCCTTCTCTTCATGGGTTTGTCCATCACGAATGTGATAGACGCGTTTGAAGGTGGGGATGATTTTTTCATCGTGGGTAACGACGATGATGGCGGTTCGAAACTGCTGGGCCATGTCGTTGAGAATGCGTACGACACTCAGTGCCCGTTCGCTATCCAATGGGGCCGTCGGTTCATCAGCGAGGATCACCGGCGGTTGATTTGCCAAGGCGCGTGCAATTGCCACGCGTTGCTGCTCGCCACCGGAAAGCTGGGAAGGCTGTGCCTTGGCACGGTGACCAACATCCAATGCCTCGAGTAGTTCATTTGCCCGATTCCGCGCTTCACCATTCGGCTTGCCGGCCAACATTGGCAACAGGGCCACGTTGTCGATGACGTCCAGAAAAGGAATCAGGTAAGGCGCTTGAAAAACAAAGCCAATCCTGTCGCGGCGCAGGGCTCTGAGGTCGGGGATTTTCCAGCCGTCTTCGAAAATCACCTCGTCGCCCAGGGTCATCCGGCCGGCCGTTGGCTCGATAACAGCACCCAGGCATTTCAGCAGGGTACTCTTGCCCGAACCCGACGGACCAATCAGACCAACCACCTCGCCCGGTGCAACGGTCATATTGACGTCTTTCAGGGCGTCGACCGCGGCATTGCCTTCCCCATAGCGCTTCCGCAGGCCCTCGATGTGAATTCCAAAACCTTTCACATTAGCCTCCGATGGCCGTAGCGGGGTCGACGCGCAAAGCGACTCGGATGGCGAGCGTGCTGGCCAGTGCGCAGATGAACATCACAACGATGAATCCCCGTACCGTATCCCCTTGCTCAAGCAGGACGAATTTCGGGAAAAATGGCGCCCAGACGGTTGCGGCGGTCTTGCCGACCATGAAGCCAATGACGCCCAGCCCCATGGCCTGCTGCAGGATCATGCCGGCAATCGTCCGGTTGCGGGTGCCGATGAGCTTGAGTACCGCTATCTCCCGTATCTTGCCGAGCGTCATCGTGTAGATGATGAAGGCGACGATGGCGGCGCTTACGATGGACAGGATGACCAGAAACATGCCGATTTGTTTGGCCGAGGTGGCAATCAGCTTGGATACCAAAATGTCTTCCAGCTGAGCACGGGTAAAGGCCTGTAGGTGCTTCCAGCGGCGAATCTCACTCGCCACATGTTCCGGGTCGATGTTCGACGCAATCTGAACAAGCACTGCATTGACGTTGTGATTGGCGTTCTGCGAAGCCAGGATGGCATCAAGCAGGCCCGGCACGCCGGGTCGATTCAGGACCGGATTGGCAATTGTGCGGGCACGCTCGTTGAGGATGGCGTCGTTATCCTTGAGAAACTGGGCTTCCTGCGCATCCTTGAGCGGGATGAAAACCATCGGGTCGCCACCCGACGACACCATCCGCCGGGTCAGGCCAACCACGCGATAGTCGTGGCGGCGGATGCGTAGCGTGTCGCCCAATTGAAAGCCGGTCTTCATATCGGCCACCGCTTCGTAATGGCTGCGGGTTATCTGTCGGCCGGCGACCAGGTAACCGGGCTCGCCAGGTTGCCCGGGCTCAAAGCCGACCACCATGGCCCGCACATCGGTGTTGCCAACGCGAACCTGCATCGTCAAGTAAGTGACATTGGCCGCGCGGGAAACCCCTGGCTGCGTCAGCAAGGCACGATAGACGTCATCACGCAGGTTTGATGACTCGGCGTAAGGCCCCTGGGTGCCCTGCTGCACCACCCAAATATCAGCGCCACTGTTGTTAAGCAGCGCCTTGGCGTCGTCGACCATGCCACGGTAAACGCCGGCCATGGTGAGGGTCACGCCGATCAACAGGCCCAGTCCGATGCCGGTCAGGACGAACTTCGACCACGAATGCAGGATGTCCCGCCCGGCCAGGCTAATCACTTGGGCTTCCCAACGAGTTGGTTGACAACCTGGATGCGTGCGCCCTCGCTGAGCTCACGATCGCTATGAACAAGCACCTCGTCGCCAGCAGCCAGGCCATCGAGAATCTGGACGCTGCCATCAAGACTGGTGTTGCCCAACTTCACCGGGGTCAGGCTGAGCTTGCCTTCCTTGAGCGTCCAGACGCCGCTGCCCCGGGGCATCTGTTTGATGGCGGCATTCGGGACGATCAGTCCGGATTGAGCTGCCCCGGTCTTCACCGTAACTTCAGTCATCTCGCCCAGGCTCAGGCCTTTGGGAATGTGCTCGAACGCGATAAGAGCGATGCGCTCTTCAGTTACGCTGTCGCTCACCGGCTCGATGCGCGCCACCTTGCCAGGTAGGGGCGTCGAGACATTGCTGCGCAATACAATTTCTGCTGCTTGCCCGACTGCCAGCCCCCGCGAGCGCCCCTGGTCCAGGCGTGCCTTGACCCAGAGACTGTCAGGCTCAACCAGGCGGAGGATCGCCTGGCCGGCAATCACCGTCGAGCCAGGTTCCGCATCGCGGCTAATCACTAAGCCATCCCGTGAGGCGAGAAGGCGTAGATTGCCGCGTTGCTCTCGTATGCCATCCTGGTCCGCCTTCAGTCGAAGTTGTTCCTGGCGAGCACCCTGCAAGCTGGCTTCGCTGACCTCAACCAGTGCCTGAGCCGCATCGAGCTCCTGCTGCTTGCCTTCTACCGCGCTGGCGCTGACAAAGTGCTTTCCACCCAGATCGCGATAGCGTTGGGCATTGAGTTCGGCGAGTTGCCGCCGGGCTCGCGCATCCTTGCATTGCGCTTCGGCGGCGCTGACGGCACTGGCGGCCCGAGCGTAAGCGGCTTCCGCCGAACGAAGGCGCTCATCCAGGTCAACCGGGTCGATTTCGGCCAGCAGTTGCCCACCCTTCACCATTTCACCCACATCCACATGTACGGCCTTTACTCGCCCGGCGGCTGTTGGCCCGATGAGATAACTACGTCGTGCTTCGACAGTTCCGATGCCAAATATCGCTGGTGACAGCGAACCGGCCTCCACCCGGAGTGTTGTGACCTGGATGGGAGATAAGGGCCCGGAGCGGGCGACAACCCAGCCAAATCCGCCAACGAGTATTGCGGCAAAGAGCCCGAGTCCGAGTTTGCGGGTGAAGAGCCGGCCCGGTTTCATGGTCTGGCTCCCAGGCCGGCAAGGTAGAGGTGTAGAACACCAACTACCGGATCCTCGGTATCTGATGGGACGCCCCCGAGCATGGATTGCATCACCAGACCCTGGATGGCGCCGAGAAATAGCGCTGCGGCAGCCTGAACGTCGACATCATCTCTTATCAGCTGCGCAGCTTTGGCTCTACCCAAGGTTTCAGCCAATGTCTGTCGATAGTGCCGCATGATTTCATGAACACGCTGCCGTACGGGGGTGCTCTCCGGCTGCTGGAGTTCGGCAAAGACCAAGCGTGGAACACCGGGAAACTCGCGAATGAATATCACATGCGCCAGGAACATCGCTTCCAGCCCCTTCAAGGCATTGGGGGCCGACACCTGCGCATCCCCGAGCCTGCTCATCAGCTGCGTCTCTATCCACTCTATGACGGCCAGTCGAATCGCCTCTTTGTTTGGAAAGTGTCTGAACAGCGCGCCCTGCGTCACATTCATCGCCTTGGCAATATCCGTCGTCGTCACTTCGGCTGGGTTTCGGTCGGCTGCCAGGGCCACGACCGTGGCAATGATCTCAGCCTGCCGGGACTCGGTTGATTGGCGAGAGTTGACGGGCATGGCTGTTTGTATGTAATAAGTTACTTACAATCATAGCCAATAATCAGTCAGGGCTGATGGGCGACCGCTAAAAAGAGCATGCGACTAATTGTCGCAGTATCACGATTTTCTGATATTCCGTTCCATCGTGAAAGTGACGAGTCTCTGGCGGCTATGCCCAGGTTGAGGAGATCGAAACCAGGTGTGGTAACCGAGCCCGCTCGGCGGGCCTTTATCGTGCTAGTCAGTTGAGAAAGCCCGCCGGCGGCATCCCCAGCGGGCGGGCTGCGGCTGGTGGGCTTTCTCGTCTGCCTTCCGGCTGCGGGTGGCGCCTACAGGAAGCGGTCGAGCAGACGCTTGCTGTGGCTGTCGAGGGCGTACCGGTCGCGGATCAGGAAGTTGATGCCGCGGCTGTCGGTGATCATCAGGGCAGGGGCGGCAAGGCGGCGGATGTCCTCTTCGCCCTTCAGGACCATGCTGGTGCGGCCCCGGTCGGTTTCCAGATCCCAGGTGCTGGGGGTAGCGAAGCTGGAAACGTTGTGAATGCGCTGGATCACCGGTATGAACTCGCGGCTGGCCATCTCGTCGGCGATCAACTGGCGGCTGTCGTCGGGCAGGTCGGAAAGGCGCTCGATCCAGGCCACTTCCTCCCCCTCGGTGTTGATCAGGCCGATGTTCTCGGCCGGGGCGGCGATGGGGAAGGCGCGCACCGGGGTCACCAGGTGGGCCTTGCCGTCCGGGTCGGTAAACACGAGCTGGCCAAAGCTGTTGCGGGCAATGTTGAGATTCTGCTGGGACATGACGGGCCTTCAGGCGGGAGCGTGTTCGCGGTGCTGGGGGACGCGGGGCTCGGGGCCGATGGCGTCGTCGTCCAGCTTGCGGGTCTGGGCTTCGTAGAGGCGGAAGTAGGCACCCTGCTTTTCCATCAGGGTATCGTGGTTGCCGATCTCGACGATCTGCCCCCGGTCCAGCACCACCAGCCGGTCGGCCTTGCGCAGGGTGGAAAGACGGTGGGCGATGGCGATGGTGGTACGGCCGCGGATGAGGTTCTCGAGGGCGGCCTGGATTTCCATCTCGGTCTCGGTATCCACTGCCGAGGTGGCCTCGTCGAGGATCAGGATGCGCGGGTCGATGAGCAGCGCGCGGGCGATGGAGATGCGCTGGCGCTCGCCCCCCGACAGGGCCTGACCGCGCTCGCCGACGAGTGAATCGTAGCCCTGGGGCAGGCGCAGGATGAAGTCGTGGGCGTGGGCGGCACGGGCGGCGGAGATGATCTCCTCGCGGGTGGCGTCGGGCTTGCCGTAGGCGATGTTCTCGGCAATGGTGCCGAAGAACAGGAAGGGCTCTTGCAGCACCAGACCGATGTTGCGGCGGTATTCGGAGACCGGCACCGAACGGATATCCATGCCCTCGATGCGGATGGAGCCGTCGGTCACGTCGTAAAAGCGGCAGATCAGGTTGACCAGGGTGCTCTTGCCCGAGCCCGAATGGCCCACCAGGCCGATCATCTCGCCCGGGGCGATGTTCAGGTCGACGCCGCGCAGGATGCTGCGGTTACCGTAGCGGAAGCCGACGCGCTTGACCTCGATGGCGCCGGTGACCTTGGGCAGGTGCTGGGGCGTGGCCGGGTCGGGCACGCTGGAGACGTGGTCGAGGATGTCGAAAATGCGCTTGGCGCCCGCGGCAGCCTTCTGGGTCACCGAGACGATGCGGCTCATGGAGTCGAGGCGGGTGTAGAAGCGCGAGATGTAGGCCAGGAAGGCGGCCAGGGTGCCGACGGTGACGTCATTCTCGGACACCAGCCAGATACCGAAACCCCACACGATCAGCAGGCCCACTTCAGTAAGCAGGGTGACGGTGGGCGAGAACACCGACCACACCTTGTTCACACGGTCGTTCACCGCCAGGTTGCGCCCGTTGGCTTCACGGAAACGGGCAACTTCGCGCTTCTCCTGGGCAAAGGCCTTGACCACCCGGATGCCGGGGATGGTGTCGGCCAGTACGCTGGTGACTTCGGACCACACCCGGTCCACCTGCTCGAAGCCGTAGCGCAGCTTGTCACGCACGGTGTGGATCAGCCAGGCGATGAAGGGCAGCGGCACCAGGGTGACGAGGGCCAGCCAGGGGTTGATGGACACCAGGATGATCGCCGTCATGGTGATCATCAGCACGTCGGTGGCGAAGTCCAGCAGGTTCATGGACAGGAACAGGCAGATCCGGTCCGTCTCGGCGCCGATCCGCGCCATCAGGTCGCCGGTGCGTTTGCCGCCGAAGTACTCCAGGGACAGGCCCTGCAGGTGTTCATAGGTGGTGGTGCGCAGGTCGGCGCCGATGCGCTCGCTGACCAGGGCCAGGATGTAGGTCTTGGCCCAGCCCAGGCCCCAGGCGAAGACCGCGGCGATCAGCAGGCCGCCGAGCATCAGGGTGACCCGGTGGCCGTCGATGGGCGCGCCGTTCTGGAAGGGGATCAGCACCTCGTCCATCAGCGGCATGGTGAGGTAGGGGGGCACCAGGGTGGCGGCGGTGGACAGCAGGGTGAGCAGGAAACCGGCCAGCAGTTGCCCCCGGTAGGGGCGGGCGAAGCGCCACAGACGGAACAAGGTCCAGGTGGACGGCGGGGTGTGGATCTCCCGGGCGCAGGTGGGGCACTCATCGGTGCCCGGCGGCAGGGGCGCATCGCAGGTCGGGCAGGTCAGGGGCTCCGGCGGAGTCGGCTGACGGCCCGCCAGCACGCATTCGAGCTGGGCCTTGAAGCGGTCGGAGAGGTTGCGCGCAGCCGGGTCCTGGGCCAGGGTGAAGCGCCAGCCTCCCAGCTTGCAGGCCGGGTTGACCAGATCAAGGGCGGCGACACCACCGTGGTCCCGGTGGCGTAGCTGCATCCCTTCTTGGAAGGGCCAGGACTGCCACGTTCCGGCGGCGTCGTCCCAGGCCATCAGGCGGCGATCGGTCAGGGCCACGATGCCACTGCGAAACTGCAGCTGGGTGTCCAGATCGAGGCTCAGGCTGGCCAGAACCTTCTCGTCGGCGGCCAGTGCGGCGTCAAGCCGGGGGCGCCAGGTTTCAGGAACGGCTGGTCCGAGGTAGTCGGAATAGGCGGAAGGCAGGTGTGTGGACACGGAATTCATTTGGGGACGCGATGTGGCCGGGGAAAAGGGCCTAACAAAAGGGCCACAGAAAAGGGCCGGCGTGGGGCAAAATTGCGTTCGAAGTTTACTGACTCGTTACAGGCGCGTACACCCGGCGATCAGGCAGAATCGCTGGCTGATCGATATTTTTTTCTCCGGTAATCCAACCGGCAACTACCGCGTTAAGCGAAAGTTCAGTTTTTGTTTCACCGTGCCGCTACCCAGCTCGTCACTTCCACCGCCTTGCCCATGACCAACAAAACGATCGAATTCCTGAACGTGCTCCATCTGCGGGGTCCGAACATCTGGACCTACCGTTCCGTCCTTGAGGCGTGGGTCGATATCCACGACCTGGAAGATTGCCCGTCCAACGTCATCCCCGGTTTCTATGAGCGGCTCACTGCGATGCTCCCCAGTCTGGTGGAGCATCGCTGCAGCATCGGTGAGCGGGGTGGCTTCCTCAAGCGGCTGCGGGATGGTACCTGGCCGGGGCACATCCTCGAGCACGTGACGCTTGAGCTGCAGAACCTGGCCGGCATGACCGGCGGTTTCGGCAAGGCCCGGGAGACGTCAATCCGTGGTGTGTACAAGGTGGTCATCCGCGCCTGGCAGAAGGATGTTTCCACGGCTGCCCTCCACATGGGCCACGACCTGCTGATGGCGGCGATCGAGGATCGCCCCTATGACGTGGACGCTGCGGTGCTGCGCCTGCGTGATCTGGTCGATAGCTACATGTTGGGCCCGAGCACCCGCTGCATCGTCGAGGCCGCCGCCGACAAGTCCCGCCGCATCCCCTTCATCCGCCTGCTGGCGGAAGGCAATCTGGTGCAGTTGGGCTATGGTGCCCGCCAGCGTCGTATCTGGACGGCGGAGACCGATCGCACTCCGGCTATCGCCGAAAGCATCTCCCGCGAGAAGGATCTCACCAAGAGCCTGCTCGCATCCTGCGGGGTGCCCGTGCCCGAGGGCCGCATCGTCGATGGCGTCGAGGATGCCATCGAGGCGGCGGACGACATCGGCTTCCCGGTGGTGATCAAGCCCAGCGACGGTAACCACGCCCGCGGTGTGTTCACCAATGTGCGCAGCGCCGACGAGATCCGCGAGCTCTACCCCCTGACCGCGGCCGAAGGTTCCGAGGTGATCGTCGAGCGCTTCATCCGCGGCGCCGAGCATCGTCTGCTGGTGGTGGGCGGCAAGATGGTCGCCGCCAACAAGGGCGACATGGTGTCCGTGGTCGGCGATGGCGAGCACAGCATCGACGAACTCATCGAGACCCAGATCAACTCCGACCCGCGCCGGGGCGTCGAGCACGAGTTCCCCCTTTACCTGATCAAGCTCGACAACTACCCCGCGGCCCAGATGGAGGTGGCCCGCCAGGGCTTCACCGGCGTCTCGGTGCCGGCGGCCGGCCAGGAAGTGATGATCGTCCGCACCAGCAACATGGCCTTCGACGTGACGGACGAAGTCCACCCCGACACCGCCGAGCTGGCCTGTCTGGCGGCGCGCATCGTCGGCCTGGACATCGCTGGCGTCGATCTGGTCTGCGAGGATATCTCCCAGCCCGGGCAGCAGGGGGCCATCGTCGAGGTCAATGCCGGCCCCGGCCTGCTGATGCACATCAAGCCGGCGGTCGGTCAGCCGCGCCCGGTGGGCGAGGCCATTGTCGATCACCTCTTCGCGAAGGATGAGGATTCCCGCATTCCCGTGGTCGGCGTGACGGGCAGCCGCGGCAAGACCCCGGTGGCCCGGCTCATCGCCCACCTGCTGCGTATCTCGGGCCAGTACACGGGCCTGGCCTGCAGCGAGGGGGTGTTCCTGGATGGCCGCCAGGTGGAAACCGCCGAGGGCACCAATTGGGATGCGGCCGAGCGCGTGCTGATGAACCGCTCCGTTGAGGCCGCGGTGTTCGAGAACAGCTGCCGCAGCATCCTGGCCGACGGTACGGTGTACGACCGCTGCCTGGTGGGCGTGGTCACCAACGTGGATCCCGAGCTGCATTTCGGCGAGTTCTACATCGACAGCGCCGAGAAGGTCTGGAACGTGTTCCGCACCCAGGTGGACCTGGTGCTCTCCTACGGGCTTGCCGTGCTCAACGCTGAAGACCCGGCAGTGGTCGAGATGGCCGAGCTGTCGGACGGTGAGGTGATCTTCTACGGGGTGGATGCCGATGCGGCTGCCATTGCCACTGCGCGGGCCGACGGCAAGCGCACGGTCTATATCCGCGACGGGGCCATCGTTCTGGCCAGCGGCGCCAAGGAAGATCCGGTGGTTCGTCTCGACCGGATCGCCATGCTGGCGGGCGGTGCCGCGGCGCAGCCGGGTGTGCTCTCCAATCTGCTCGGCGCCATTGCCGGGGCATGGGCCCTGGGCATTTCGCCGGCAATGATCCGCGCCGGCGTTACCCCCTACGATCCCAAGGCTCCCCTGCGCAACGACTGAAGCGCACGTCCAACCGAACCCGAATTCCGGCCGGCCTTACCCGCGCGGCCGGTGACAATAAGAGACAAGGACTGAAATCCATGGAAGTTTCACGCATCCGGGCTCTGCGCGGCCCCAATCTGTGGAGCCGGCACACCGCGATCGAGGCCATCGTGTCCTGCACCCCTGCCGAATGCGATATCGACGCCGTGCCCGGCTACGAGGCGCGTTTGCGCAATCTGTTCCCCGAGATGGGCTTTCTTGAAGCCGAGAGCCATCTGGGCACCATTTCCGTCGCCCACGCCCTCGAGATGGCCGCCCTCGGCCTCCAGGCCAGTGCGGGTTGTCCGGTGACCTTCAGCCGCACCGCCAAGACCCTCGAGGAGGGTGTCTTCCAGGTGGTGGTCGAATACACCGAAGAGAAGGTGGGGCGGCTTGCCTTCGATCTGGCCATCGAGCTGTGCCGTGCCGCCGAGAGCGATGGCGCCTTCGACCTGGCCAGTGCCCTGGCACGCCTGCAGGAGCTGGACGAGGACGTGCGTCTCGGGCCTTCCACCGGCTCCATCGTGCAGGCCGCAGTGGCCCGGGGCATTCCCTATCGGCGCCTCACCGAAGGCAGCCTGGTGCAGTTTGGCTGGGGCAGCAAGCAGCGCCGCATCCAGGCCGCCGAGACCGATCTGACCAGCGCCGTGGCGGAATCCATCGCCCAGGACAAGGAACTCACCAAGACCCTGTTGCGCGCTGCCGGTGTGCCGGTGCCCCTGGGGCGCTCGGTGACCAGTGCCGAGGATGCCTGGCTGGCTGCCCGCGAAATCGGCGGGCTGGTGGTGGTCAAGCCCCGCGACGGCAACCAGGGCAAGGGCGTGGCGGTCAAGCTGCGCACCGAAGACGAGGTGATGAACGCCTTCCGCGTGGCCGAGGAGATCAGCGACGATGTGCTGGTCGAGCGCTATCTGCCGGGGCACGACTATCGCCTGCTGGTGATCGGCAACAAGCTCATCGCCGCCGCCCGGCGTGACCCGCCGCTGGTCGTGGGTGATGGCAAGCGCACCATCCGCGAGCTGGTTGACCATGTGAACAGCGATCCGCGGCGGGGGGTGGGCCATGCCACCTCCCTGACCAAGATCCGCTTCGACGAGATCGCCCTGGCCACCCTGACCAAGCAGGGCTATGACGCCGACTCCGTGCCGCCCAAGGGCAAGCGGGTGATCCTGCGCAACAATGCCAATCTGTCCACGGGAGGAACGGCCACGGATGTGACGGACGACGTGCATCCGGAGGTGGCCGAACGCGCCATTGCCGCGGCCCGCAACATCGGCCTCGACATCTGCGGCGTGGACGTGGTGTGCGAGAGCATGCTCGAACCCATGGAGGCCCAGAGCGGCGGCATCGTCGAATGCAACGCCGCGCCCGGCCTGCGCATGCACCTGCAGCCCTCCTACGGCAAGGGGCGTCCGGTGGGCGAGGCCATCATCGCCAACATGTTCAAGCCCGGCGAGAACGGTCGCATCCCGGTGGTGGCGGTGGCCGGCACCAACGGCAAGACCACCACCGTGCGCCTCACCGCGCACATCCTCGGCGTGGCCGGCAACCGGGTGGGCATGACCAACTCCGACGGGGTCTATGTGGGCAAGCGCCGCATCGACACCGGGGACTGCAGCGGCCCGCGTAGCGCCCGCAACATCCTGCTTCATCCGGATGTCGACGCCGCGGTCTTCGAAACCGCCCGTGGCGGCGTGCTGCGCGAAGGCCTGGCCTTCGACCGCTGCGACGTGGCCGTGGTGACCAACATCGGTATGGGCGATCACCTGGGTCTGTCCTACATCAGTACGGTGGAAGACCTGGCCGTGGTCAAGCGCGTGATCGTGCAGAACGTGGCGGCCCACGGTACGGCAGTGCTCAACGCCGCCGATCCCATGGTGGTGAAGATGGCCGGCGCCTGCCCGGGCTCGGTGCTGTATTTCGCCGCCGATCAGTACAACCATGTGCTCAATACCCACCGGGTGCAGGGCCACCGGGTGGTGTTTGTGGATGGCGACGCCATCGTCGCCGTGCAGGGCGAAGAGAAGTTCCGCGTGCCCCTGGCCGGCATCCCCATCACCCGCAACGGCACCATCTCCTTCCAGATCGAGAACGCCATGGCCTCCATCGCCGCTGCCTGGGCGCTGGGCCTGCCGGTGGATACCATCCTCAAGGGCGTCGCCACCTTCGTCAACGATGCCGCCACGGCGCCGGGGCGCTTCAATGTCTTCGACTACAAGGGCGCCACCCTGATCGCCGACTACGGCCACAACCCGGACGCCATCCAGGCGCTGGTGCAGGCCGTCGAGAGCATGCCCGCTGCGCGCCGCTCGGTGGTCATCAGCGGCGCCGGTGACCGGCGTGACGAGGACATCCGCGAGCAGACCCGCATCCTTGGCACCGTCTTCGACGATGTGGTCCTGTACCAAGACGAATGCCAGCGTGGCCGCGCGGATGGCGAGGTGTTGGCCCTGCTGCAACAAGGCCTGGTGGATGCCCCGCGGACAAAGAACGTCTGCGAGATCCGCGGTGAGTTCCTGGCCATCGACACGGCGCTGGGGCGCCTGCAGCCCGGTGACCTGTGCCTGATCCTCATCGATCAGGTGGAAGAGGCACTGGAGCACATCGCCAAGCGTATCGCCGAGGCCTGAGTCCGGCCCCGGTTGTACCCGGCTTGCAGTGAAGAGGGCGACGAGAGTCGCTCTTTTCACGTGGGGCGGTGGAATGAGCCGGCTTTCCTCAGGTGGAAGTCGCTTGACCGCCAGCGGGGCTGCTCCTGTGGGGTCGAATTCATTGGCGATGTTCGCGTTAGGTATGTACACACTGCCCCTGGCAGGCACGCCGGGCTTCGTGAGCCTTGCCTGTCGGGGGTGAAGCGCTTTTCAGGCTTTATCCGAATGTCGTTGAGTCCCTCCCTTCGACCTTGAACCGGTGAGCCCTTACGGACGGCTTTCCGTTGTACTACGTCACATTGGCCGGGGACTCGCCCCCGGCGGGCGACCTTCTTTCTTGTTGTACGACAAGAAAGAAGGCAAAGAAACGTACCCCGCTGTCGCGCCCCCTTCGGGGGTTCCCGCCCACGGTCGGATTTGCACATCCGACCGGCTACGGTGGCGCGGAGCATGCTCCGCGAAACCCCACCTTCGCCCTTCCGGCAATGCCGGGCGGGGTCTTCGCAAACTCGCCCTTCGGGCTCAGACATGCGAAGCCCTTTTTCCGCCCGTCATCACCTCCAGTCGGCGCGCCCGAGGGGACAGGAAATGCAGGTGATCAACGGTCCGTTGCCTAACCCCGTATCAGTAAAG
>JADJBR010000005.1 GCA_016703645.1 Zoogloea sp.
CTGACAAGTCAAGGCCACTGGCAGTGCCTACGTTGGAGCGCTTGAACTTGGCATCCATGATTTGGCTGGAATGTGTGTGGTCGTTATGCATGACGACTCATGGTGACCAAAAGATTTGGCAGGACGTGTACCACGCGAGAACAGAAACCAATGATGAGGTTTATCTGAAGCTGACGGTTATTGACAGTGTCTTGATCGTATCTTTTAAGGAGCTGTGACCATGAAATGCCCTGTTTGCGGTTCTGCAGAGCTGGTGCATGACACTCGTGACATTCCTCATATCTACAAGGGAGAAACGACCGTCATCCCCGCTGTGACGGGCGATTTTTGCCCTTCGTGTGGCGAGGTCATTCTTGATAAGGAGCACGGCGACCGGCTGAGTCAGCTTATGGGCATTTTTCAACGGCAGGTGAATGCATCCATCGTTGATCCGAGCTTCATTGCGAATGTTCGCAAAAAGCTCTTACTTGACCAGCGAGAGGCTGCGGAACTTTTTGGTGGGGGTATCAATGCCTTTTCTCGCTACGAAAACGGTAAAACCAAGCCACCGCTGGCGCTCGTCAAGCTATTCAAGGTGCTCGAACGTCACCCGGATCTACTGAACGAGATCAGAGGTTCCTGACAGATATCCGTGGACGGGATCTTTCATCGTGCGAGCATCACAGTAGATGCAAAATTGAACCGGGTTTGATGACGCGAGGCGTATATGAGAACCACGGTGACCATTGATGATGCCCTGTACGAACAGGCGCTGGAAGTTGCCGATCCAGGCATGGACAAGGCAGACCTGTTCCGTGAGGCCATTAAAACCTTTGTACGGATCCAGGCAGCCAAACGCCTTGCCTCCCTTGGCGGGGCCATGCCGGACATGCCGGAAATTTCACGCCGCCGCGAGGATGCGCAAGGATGAAGGGGGTTCTCGTTGATACTAACGGGCAATCGCGTGACCTGCTCAGCCGCAATCGGGCGCCGGGCGCGGCCGAAGCGGCCGCGACTGCGGCAAACCCGCTACGCCAACAGCGGTTTCAAGCGTCACTCGACCCCAGTGCGTCGAGCCACAGTCAAACGGCCGACGGGGGCAGTCAGCTACTCGATGAACTGCCTGCCGCGGGCCGGTGTGCCCGAGCCCGACGCCGCTGTTTATCTCGTCTGTCGCTTGGGCTCAGGTCGCGGCGGTTTTGACGACCTCCGCCAGGCTATGGGCGAGCCGGGAAACCTGTTCGCCATCGCGCCCTTCCACCATCACCCGCAGCAGCGGTTCGGTGCCGGAGGGGCGGAGCAGGATGCGGCCGGTGTCGCCCAACTCGGCTTCTGCTGCGGCCACGGCAGCCTTGATGTCTTGGCTACTTGTCCATTTGAAGCCGGGCTGTACCCGCACATTGACCAGCTTCTGCGGGTAGAAGACCAGATCTGCGCACATTTCCTTCAGCGTCAGCCCGTGGCTCTGTAGGGCAGCCAGCACTTGCAGGCCGGCGATGATGCCGTCTCCGGTGGTGTGATGATTCAGGCAGATGATGTGGCCGGAGTTTTCGCCGCCCAGTGTCCAGCCCTTTTCGTGCAGCACTTCCAGCACATAGCGGTCGCCCACCTTGGCCCGCGCAAAGGGGATGCCGAGGCGTGCCAGGGCATGCTCGAAGCCGAGATTGCTCATCAGGGTGCCGACCACGCCCGGTACGGGGCGCCCGCTGAGTTGCGCGGCCTTGGCGATCACGTAGAGGATCTTGTCGCCGTCGTACACGTCACCGTCGGCATCAACCATGACGATGCGGTCGCCATCGCCGTCCAGGGCGATGCCCACGTCGGCGCCGCTCTTCAGCACGGCGTCGCGGATGCTCTGGGGGGACGTGGCGCCGACCTTGTCGTTGATGTTCATGCCGTTGGGCTCGGCGCCCACCACGAAGAGCTCGGCCCCCAGCTCATGGAAGACCTTGGGGGCCACCATGTAGGCGGCGCCGTGGGCGCAGTCGAGCGCGATCTTCATGCTCCGCAGATCGAGCTCGTTGGGGAAGGTGTTCTTGCAGAACTCCACGTAGCGCCCCCGGGCGTCGTCGATCCGCCTCGCCTTGCCGAGTTTGGCGGACGTTTCGCAGCCCATGGGCTCGTCGAGGCGGGACTCGATCTCCAGCTCCACCGCGTCGGGGAGCTTGGTGCCCGCTGCAGTGAAGAACTTGATCCCGTTGTCTTCAAACGGGTTGTGGGACGCCGAAATGACGACGCCCACCTGCAGGCGCAGGGCGCGGGTCAGGTAGGCAATGGCGGGCGTGGGCAGCGGGCCGGCCAGGTAGACGTCGACCCCGGCCGCCGAAAAACCGGCTTCCAGCACGGACTCCAGCATGTAGCCAGAGATCCGTGTGTCCTTGCCGATGATCACCGCCGGGTGCTCGCCCGGTCGCAGATGCTCATGGGCTACCAGCGTCTTGCCTGCGGCATAGCCCAGCTGCATGCAAAAGTCGGGCTTGATGGGCGCCTGGCCAACGCAGCCTCTCACGCCATCCGTACCAAAATACCGTCGGGACATTCTTACCTCTCAGAAAAGAAAACTGGCTTGAATCGGCTGCAGAACGGCGGGTTTCAAGAGAATCAGGCCGTTTCGAGTACCCGCATCTCGATATGAAGCCCGGCAGCCGTCACCATATTCACACGCGCATCGAGACCGAACAGATTGATCTTGCCGCGCATCAGGTCGGAGATGCGTGGCTGAGTCACGCCGAAGAGCTTGGCGGCTTGCGCCTGGCTCATTTCGGAGCGAGTGATGTGGTTCTTCAACGCCGTCATCAGGACGGAACGCAGTTTCATGTTTTCTGCTTCTTCCGGGGTGTCCTCGATGGCATCCCAGACGTTGGGAAATCGTTGGTTGCTCATTGGCCTAGTGGTAGCTGAGCAGTTGCAGGGGGATGACGTGGAGGATGGGGGAGAGCATGCCGTAGTGTTCGGGCAGGTGCAGGATGTGCACGCCTTCGCTTTCGGGGATCTCGCTGGCGGAGTAGGCTTCGGCGTGGATGTAATTAGGCCGCTCCAACCCCAAGCTCGAAGCGCAGTGGCGTACCCAGCGCCACACTGGCTCGGGCAAGCGTAGCTAGGGTCACACTGGTATCGCTCTCGTCCAGAAGGCGGTTCACCACCATGCGGCTGGTGTGCATGCGAGCAGCCATCTCGGTTTTGCTGACCTTCTGAGCCTTCATGGCCTGCGCGAACTGCCAGGCGATGACGCGCTTCATAGCGGCGGCAGTCACTTCCTCGTGCATGCCTTCCTCTTTGAGGAAGTCGTCAAAATTGCTACCAATGTGCTTGGTCATGTAGCGCTCCTACAGTTTCTTGAGCCGGTTCCTTGCTGTCTTCAGCTCGTTGTCGGGGGTCTTCTGGGTCTTCTTGACGAAGCCGTGCAACAGCACCATTTGACCGTCCTTCACCGTGAACAGGACGCGGGCTATGCCGTCGGTGATGTCACAGCGAACTTCCCACAGCCCTGGTTCCATTTTGCGAACCAAGGGCATGCCCAACGGCCATCCGTACTGGGCGGTCTTGATGTCCGTGCCAATCGCCTTCCGGTCCTCGACCGTGAGTTCACGAAGCCAGTCGCGTACCGGCTCGCTGCCTGCATCTGTACGGTAAAAAACGACGCTCAGAATTGGCTCGCCCATGCCTGGAGTGTATTAAATTAGATACGTTTTCGCAAGTTCACTCCACCGTCACACTCTTCGCCAGGTTCCGCGGCTTGTCCACATCCGTGCCCTTCACCAGCGCAGCGTGGTAGCTGAGCAGTTGCAGGGGGATGACGTGGAGGATGGGGGAGAGCATGCCGTAGTGTTCGGGCAGGTGCAGGATGTGCACGCCTTCGCTTTCGGGGATCTCGCTGCCGGCGTCGGCAAACACGTAGAGCTCGCCGCCGCGGGCCTTTACTTCCTGCAGGTTGCTCTTGAGCTTTTCGAGCAGGCTGTCGTTGGGGGCCACGGAGATGACGGGCATGTCCTTGTCCACCAGGGCCAGGGGGCCGTGCTTGAGCTCGCCGGCGGGGTAGGCTTCGGCGTGGATGTAGGAGATTTCCTTGAGCTTGAGGGCGCCTTCGAGGGCGATGGGGTAGTGCATGCCCCGGCCCAGGAAGAGGGCGTGCTGCTTGTTGGCGAAGCGCTGGGCCCAGCGTTCGATCTCGGGTTCGAGCTCGACCACCTTGGCGACGGCCACGGGGAGGTGGCGCAGCTGGGTGAGGTGTTCGGCTTCGGCCTGGGCGCTGAGGCGACCATTGACCTTGGCGAGGGCCAGGGTGAGGAGCGCCAGGGCGGCAAGCTGGGTGGTGAAGGCCTTGGTGGAGGCGACGCCGATCTCGGGGCCGGCGCGGGTGACGAAGCGCAGGGCGGTTTCGCGGACGATGGCGGACTCGGGCACGTTGCAGATGGCCAGGGTCTTGGTCATGCCCAGGCCCTTGGCAAACTTGAGGGCGGCCAGGGTGTCGGCGGTTTCGCCGGACTGGGAGATGACGACGACCAGGGTGTCGGCGTCGGGCACCGACTCACGGTAGCGGTATTCGGAGGCGATCTCGACGGTGCACGGGATCTTGGCGACGGATTCGAGCCAGTAGCGGGCGGTGAAGCCGGAGTGGTAGCTGGTGCCGCAGGCGAGGATCAGCACGCGGCGGGTGGCGCCGAAGATGGCCGACGGCGTCTGCACCGAAGAGCTGGGGGGAGATGCCGCCGCCACCGGCGATCATTTCGAGGGTGTTGCCCAGGGCTTGGGGCTGCTCGAAGATCTCCTTTTGCATGTAGTGGCGGTATTTGCCCAGCTCGACGGCGTCGGCCGACAGGCTGGAGATGTTCACCGGGCGCTCGACGGGGGTGCCGTCGGCGAGGGTGACGCGGTAGCCGTCGAGGGTGAGTTCGGCCACGTCGCCGTCTTCCAGGTACACCACCTTGCGGGTGACCTGCAGCAGGGCGGCGGTGTCGGAGGCGGCGTAGTGGCCGTCTTCGCCAATGCCCAGCAGCAGGGGCGAGCCCTTGCGGGCGACGATGGCGCGGTTGGGTTCGGCTTCGCTCACCACGCCGATGGCGTAGGCGCCGATGAGTTGCCCAAGGGTGATGCGCACGGCCTCAAAAAGATCGGGGGTGGTCTTGAGGGTGTCGTGGAGCAGGTGGGCGATGGCCTCGGTGTCGGTCTCGGAGGTGAATTCGTAGCCCTTGGCGCGCAGTTGGGTGCGCAGCTCTTCGAAGTTTTCGATGATGCCGTTATGCACCACGGCGAGGCCGGCGGAGATGTGGGGGTGGGCATTGCGCTCGGAGGGCACGCCATGGGTGGCCCAGCGGGTGTGGGCAATGCCGATCTCGGCGCTCAGGTGGGTGGCATCGGCCTGGGCGGCAAGCTCGGCGACGCGGCCGACGGCGCGCAGGCGCTGCAGCTTGCCGTCCTTGAGCACGGCGAGGCCGGCGGAGTCATAGCCCCGGTATTCGAGCTTGCGCAGGCCCTCGAGCAGCACGGGAACGATGTTGCGACGGGCAATGGCGGTAACGATGCCACACATGGTGGGGGGGCCTTTCAGATGTTGGGTGTTGTCAGGGCAGCGCGGGGGGCGCCCCCAACGGAAATCATCACTTCTTGACCTTCACCGGGCGCTGCCAGCCGGCCAGGGAGATCTGCTTGGCGCGGGAGACGGTGAGTTGTTCGGCGGGGGCGTCCTTGGTGAGGGTGGTGCCCGCGCCCAGGGTGGCGCCCTTGCCCACACGCACGGGGGCAACGAGCTGGGTGTCGGAGCCGATGAAGACGTCGTCTTCGATGACGGTGCGGAACTTGTTGGCGCCGTCGTAGTTGCAGGTGATGGTGCCGGCGCCCACATTGACCCGCTGGCCGATGTCGGCGTCGCCCACGTAGGCCAGGTGGTTGGCCTTGGAGTGGTCGGCGATGGTGCTGTTTTTGACTTCGACGAAGTTGCCCAGGTGCACGTCGTTGCCGAGCACGGTGCCGGGGCGGGTGCGGGCGTAGGGGCCGATGATGCAGGCCTCGCCCGTGATGGTGTCTTCGATCTGGGAGAAGGGGGCGACGCGGGTGCCGGCCCCAAGGGTGGCGTTGCGCACGATGCAGTTGGCGCCGATGCGCACACCGTCGCCTAGCACCACGGTGCCTTCGAAGACGCAGTTGATGTCGATCTCCACATCGCGGCCGCATTCGAGGCTGCCGCGCACGTCGAGGCGGGCCGGGTCGATGACGGTGACGCCGGCGTCGGTGAGGCGGCGGGCGATGTTGCGCTGGTGGATGCGTTCGAGTTCGGCGAGTTGGGTCTTGTTATTGACGCCGAGGGTTTCCTCGAAGGCGTCGGGCTGGGTGGTGACCACGTCCAGGCCGTCGGCCACCGCCATGGCGATGATGTCGGTGAGGTAGTACTCGCCCTGGGCGTTGTCGTTCTTGAGCTTGCCGAGCCACTGGCGCAGGCGGGTGACCGGGGCGGCGAGGATGCCGGTGTTCACTTCCTGCACCTGGCGCTCGTCGGGGGTGGCGTCCTTCTCTTCGACGATGCGGGTGACCTTGCCGGCGCCATCGCGCAGGATGCGGCCATAGCCGGTGGGGTTGTCCATGGACACGGTGAGGAGGGCCAGGGCGGTATCGCTGGCGGCGGCCATCAGGCGCTGCAGGGTGGGCACGCCGATCAGGGGCACGTCGCCGTAGAGGATCAGGGCGGTGTCGCCGTCTTCGACCAGGGGCATGGCCTGCTGCACTGCGTGGCCGGTGCCCTGGGGCGGGTCCTGGCGGCCCAGGCCAGGTCGGGGGCATCAAGGGCTTCACGCACCACTTCGCCACCGTGGCCATACACCACCACGATGCGCCGCGCTTCAAGGGTGCGGGCGGTATCCAGCACGTGGGCCAGCATGGGCTTGGCGGCAAGGGGCTGCAACACTTTGGGCAGCACCGAACGCATGCGCTTGCCTTGGCCAGCGGCCAGTACGATCACTTCCATGACTCTCCTCGATGCGAGACCTTATGCGGGGCGGATTCTAACAGCAGGGTGTTACTTTCTGTTGCGTGCGGTGCTCAGCGGGCGGTTGTTTTTTGCACTGCAACGGGGATTTTTTCACAAGTTGTAGTGGACTCGCTTTACTCGCAGCCGGTCCTGTCCCGCTGTTGGTAAGATCGCGCTTCGTTGAGTGTGTTTGGATCGCTCGGTTTTCCTCTCTTTGTTGTTGTCGGAGTGCCCGTGGGGGGGCGGCTGTTCGAGATTGAGCCGCTATTGTCGATGTCCCTGTTCATGCCGAATATCAGTACCCCCGCCTGGCAGGTGCGTATGACCCATCGGGCGTGGTTCTTGAGCACGCCTCTGCGCGGTCTGCGTGCGTCCGACCCCCGGTGTTTGGCGCGTTTTTTGCTGGAACTGGATGGCATCTTGAGCGTTACGGACAAGTACGGGCGGGGTTGATGTGTCATCCTGATGGTCGTTACTCAAAATTGAATTGTTGAGCTTTTCATGAAAATCGCTATTGCTGGCACCGGCTATGTAGGCCTTTCCAACGCCATTCTCTTGGCGCAGCACAACGAAGTGGTGGCGCTGGACATCGTTCCCGAGAAGGTGAGTCTGCTCAATCAAAAGCACTCGCCCATCGAGGACAAGGAGATTGAGGACTATCTGCGCAACAAGCCGCTCAATTTCCGCGCGACGCTGGACAAGCAGGACGCCTACGCGGGCGCCGAGGTTGTGGTGATTGCCACACCCACCGATTACGATCCCGAGACCAACTACTTCAATACCCGTTCCATTGAGTCGGTGGTCCGCGATGTGATGGCGATCAATCCGGATGCGCTGATGGTCATCAAGTCCACCGTGCCGGTGGGCTACACCGAGAAGACTCGGGAGCAACTGGGTTGCCGCAATCTCATCTTCTCGCCGGAGTTTCTGCGGGAAGGCCGGGCGCTTTACGACAATCTTCACCCGTCCCGCATCATCGTGGGTGAGCAGTCGGAACGGGCGCAGATGTTTGCCGATCTGTTGCGGCAGGGGGCCATCAAGCAGGATGTGGCGGTGCTGCTCACCAACAGCACCGAGGCCGAGGCGATCAAGCTTTTTGCCAATACCTTTCTGGCGATGCGGGTGGCTTACTTCAACGAGCTGGACACCTATGCGGCCACCCACGGGCTGGATACCCGCCAGATCATTGACGGCGTGTGCATGGACCCGCGCATCGGCAGCCACTACAACAACCCGAGCTTTGGCTATGGCGGCTACTGCCTGCCCAAGGACACCAAGCAGTTGCTGGCCAACTACCGGGAGATCCCCCAAAATCTCATCCATGCCATTGTCGAATCCAACACGACCCGCAAGGACTTCATCGCCGATGAGATCATTCGCCGCAAGCCCCGTACGGTGGGGGTCTATCGGCTGGTCATGAAGGCGGGGTCAGACAACTTCCGGGCGTCGAGCATTCAGGGGATCATGAAGCGCATCAAGGCCAAGGGCATTGAAGTGATCGTTTACGAGCCCGTGCTGCAGCAGGAAGACTTCTTCCATTCCCGCGTGGTGAATGATCTCGAGGCCTTCAAGAAGCAGTCGGATGTGATCATTGCCAACCGGCGCACCCCCGCCCTGGACGATGTGGGCGACAAGGTTTATACCCGGGATCTGTTTGGCAGCGATTGATGTGGCGCTGCCCGCCCTTGCTGTGACTTGATAATCTGGAACTGATCGGTATGCCCAATACCAATGCCCCCGCCTGGCAGGCGCTCGTTGCGCACCAGGCACGTTTTTCGAGCGCGCATCTGCGCGACCTGTTTGCGTCCGACCCGCAGCGTTTCGAGCGTTTTTCGCTGGAGCTGGAAGGCCTGCTGGTGGATTTTTCCAAGCAGCGCATCGACGACACCACCCTGCGCCTCCTGGTTGATCTGGCCGAGACGGCGCGGCTGGGCGAGTGGCGGGCGCGCTTGTTTGCGGGCGAGAAGATCAACTTCAGCGAGCAGCGGGCGGTGATGCACCCGGCCTTGCGCTATCTCAAGCTGGGGGCTTTCCCCTCGGCCGCGTGGGACGTGATGCCCGAGGTGCGCGCGGTGCGGGCGCAGATGCGGGCGTTTTCCGAGCGGGTGCGGGGTGGGTTGTGGCGGGGGTTCTCGGGCGAGGCGATTCGCGATGTGGTGAACATCGGGATTGGCGGTTCGGACCTGGGGCCGAAGATGGTGGTGCGCACCCTGTCCGCCTACCAGCGTTCGGGCTTGCGCATGCATTTTGTGTCGAATGTGGATAGCGCCCATCTGGCCAAGCTGCTCGATTCCCTCGACCCGCGCTCGACCCTGTTTGTGGTGGCGAGCAAGACCTTCAGCACCCAGGAGACCATGCTCAACGCCCACACGGCGCGGGCCTGGTTGTGCGCGGCGGCGGGCGAGGGGTGGGCACGGGCGCTGCCCCTGCACTTTGTGGCGGTCACGTCGGACGTGGGCCGGGCGGCAACGTTTGGCTTGCCCGAGGCCAATGTGTTCCGCATGTGGGATTGGGTGGGGGGGCGCTACTCCCTGTGGTCGGCGGTGGGCCTGCCCATTGCGTTGGCCATTGGCATGAACGGTTTTGAGCGCCTGCTGGCCGGGGCACAGGCCATGGACACCCATTTTTGCGAGGCGCCCTTCGACAAAAACCTGCCGGTGTTGATGGCCCTGATCGGGGTGTGGAACACCAACTTCCTGGGGGCGTCCACGAGCGCGGTGCTGCCCTATAACGAGTCCCTGCGTTTTCTGCCGTCTTTCCTGCAGCAGCTCGAGATGGAATCGAACGGCAAGACGGTGGGGCGCGACGGCCTGCCCCTGTCGTGTCAGGCCAACCCCATTGTGTGGGGCGAGATCGGCTCCAACGGGCAGCATGCCTTCTTCCAGTTACTCCACCAGGGCGGCTGGCTGGTGCCCAGCGATTTCATCGCCAGCGCCCAGAGCGACTTTCCGCTGCCGGGGCATCAGGCCCCGCTGATGGCCAACTTCCTCGCCCAGAGCGCGGCCCTGGCCTTTGGTAAAACCGAGGCCGAAGCCCGGGCCGAACTGGAAGCGGCCGGCATTGCCGCCGATCAGATCGCGGCGCTGCTGCCCCACAAGGTCTTCGCCGGCAACCAGCCTTCCACCACCATCTTCCTGCCGCGGCTCGATCCCTTCCACCTGGGCATGCTGCTGGCGCTGTACGAGCACAAGGTGTTCGTGCAGGGCGTGGTGTGGGGCATCAACTCCTTCGACCAGTGGGGCGTTGAGCTGGGCAAACAATTAGCCGGCAGGCTGCTCCCCGCTCTGCAGGGCGAGGGCGACACCGTAGGGCTGGACCAATCCACCCGGGCACTGATTGCCTGGTGCAGGGAGAACGGGGACTTTTAAGCCTCGCAGGACAAGGCAGTCGCTTTCTTGGGAGCGACTGGAAACCGGGGACAGACCACGGTTCCCTCTTTCACCCGTCAAGCAAGGCTCCTGACGGCGGTTCAGCACACTTGCGCGGCCGTCCCGACTTTCCCGGCACTGCCCTGCGACCAACGACCGCCTCGATCTCCCTGGCAAAGCGCTCGTCGCCCAGCACAAAGTTGCCATTTGTGGCTCGCCGAATCTCATCCACCAGGCCGGGCTCCAGTTCGTGCCGGAATAGCGCCCGATACGCCGCTTGCCGCTGTTCCGCATCCTGCCCCAATGCCGAATAGAGCCCGTGCGCCTGGATGAGCGTGCTTGCCTCACCCTCGGCATTGGCCCGATAGCTTGACCATGGGTAGTCCGCCGGATGCCTCACCATGGCTGCCCGAACCGGGTTCAGCTCGATGTAGCGCTGACAGGCAAGCAAGTAGGCTTCTTGATCGACCGGGCAAGAGCGATAGCGCCCTTCCCACAAGGTGCCGCTGCGCAGATAGGTGCGGTTCACATACTGCACGTAGCGCTGGCCGAGTGCCTTCATCAATGCCCCCGGCGCCGTAGTGCTGTCGGCAGAAACCAGCAGATGGACATGGTTGGTCATCAACACCCATAGGCATGAACGCGGCAGCCCGACTTGCCCGCGTATTCGGTCAGCCAGTCCAGGTAGACGCGGTAATCGTCCTCGGAAAAGAAACAGGCTTGGCGGTTGTTGCCGCGCTGTATCAGGTGCAGCGGGATGCCCGGCAGGGCAAGGCGGGGGCGACGAGGCATGGTGAGAGGGAGGGGAAGGGGGGAAGAAGAATAGGAGAATAGCATCAACTGTGGTCTGTCCCCTATTGTTTGTCCCTGCGTACTGTCAGCCAGTCCAGAAATGCGGTAATCTTCACTTGGTTGTTGCCGCCTGTACAAGGGTGAAGGGGAGGGAGGAAGAGAGGAGAATAGCATCAACTGTGGTCTGTCCCCTATTGTTCGGGGAGACTTCTTGCGTGATCAAATTGCGTCGAGCAGGTCGATGAGCTCGGGGTGAGCGGAGGCAGTCTGCATCAGCGTGCCCTTGATTCTGGCGATGTGCTCCCGCATCCGGGGTGGAAGTTCGTTCAATGCATCGAGCAGCAAGTGAGCGTCCTCGCTGGCAAGGAGCGCCGCTATTGTCAGTGCCTGGATGCGATCCTTGGTCGCTTTCTCGGGCGTGCCGCGACGCTGAGTGCTTGCGTAGAGCTTGTGCCAGACAAATCTGGCGGCTTGCGGAATGTGAACGGGGACACAATGCCCGCCCGCGAGCATGCAGGCCGGCTCTGGATCTTTGAGCAGGTAATCGTAAAACGGCACCGTCTGTGCCGCCCAAGCAAGCGCGGGTAGTTTCACGATCTGGCCAAGTTCTTCGCCGGGCGTGAGCACATCGACGCGAAGCCCCCTGGGCGCCTGGCAGCTTGACGGAACATGTTGGGCTCGCCGGTGACAGGCCAGGAACCGGAAAGAAAGGCAACCCGGTGGCCTTTACCGTTTCCAGGAAGGAGGCAGGTGCGGCAAGACGAAGAATGTGGCTTGCCAGGTCAATATCCTGAGTGTGGGCACTTGTCGACATCCCGCCTAGTTCGTTGAGCCAGGCCATGTAGGCAAGTGTGCCCACGAGCACCAGGCCTGCGTCCAGCATGTGTTGATTGTGCAACTCAACAAGCACCCGGGCCATCACTTTGTCAGCCGTCTGGAAGCCGATCTTGCGGAGCAGCGCGATCTGCTTTGTCATCCAATCCTGATCCTCGATGGCGAGCCGCATGGTTTCGTAGGCCTCGAGATCTGCTTCGGTGCAAACGAATTTCTCTTCTTGCTTGCCGGTACAGGGTAGAAGAGCCGGTACCAGTAGGACCCTCCATTGACGCTCTTCAACTTCAGGCGTCCCGGCGTACCCGGAAGGAGCAGGCCAGTTGCGCGTGCCCGCTCCTTGATCTCGGCGTACTGCGTTCGATACGCGAGTTCGTGAGTGCGATAAAGCGCCGACGACATCTCTTGCCCCTTGAGAAGCGAATGAATGGAGGGAAGCGTAGTGGTATTACCCCCAAAAGTCAAAATCAGGGGTAACGGCTGTCAGCACTGCCTCCCCGTGGGGTCAAATTCATTCGACCAATAATGCCATCAGCAACTACAATCCCCCGCCATGAATGCAAACATCATCCATCACGGCGCTTTTCAGGGGTGACGGGGTCGTGTCACCAGTTGTTCATTGATGAGATCAACAGCCTGTTGATTGACTGCGGTTTGTTCCAGGGGGCGGAGACGGCGCCCGATGGGGCGTCGGGGGCAGACAGGCTGGAGATCCCGTTTCCGGTGGAGCGGGTGCAGGCGCTGGTTGCCACGCATGTGCACATCGACCATGTGGGGCGCATTCCCTGGTTGCTGGCGGCGGGTTTCAAGGGGCCCATCCTGTGCAGCGAGCCGTCGGCCAAGCTGCTGCCGGTGGTGCTGGCGGATGCCTTTGCGGTGGGGGTGACGCGGGACGCGCGGCTGGTCGAGCGCTACCTGAAGATGGTAGAGGCGCGCATCCGGCCGATTCCTGGCGCGCCTGGTATCCGGTGTTTTCGGGGCCGCAGGGTAGTTGCCGTATCCGCCTGCAGCGGGCGGGGCACATCCTGGGCTCGGCCTATGTTGAATGCGAGTTGTCGCGCCCGGGTGGCGAGCGGCTGCGGGTGCTGTTCTCGGGGGATCTGGGGGCGCCCCATGCGCCGCTGCTGTCGGCCCCCCGGCCGCCCTGGTCGGCCGACGTGGTGGTGCTGGAAAGCACCTACGGCGATCAGGTGCATGAAAAGCGCAGTGCCCGCCGGGCGCGCCTGCAGGCGGTGGTCGAGAAGGCGCTGGGCAATGGCGGCACGGTGATCATCCCGGCCTTCAGCATCGGTCGCACCCAGGAGCTGTTGTACGAGTTTGAAGACATCCTGTATCGGCAGCGCCAGAAGCCAGGGCGCTTTGCCGAGGCGTGGGCCAAGCTGCCCATCTACCTGGATTCGCCCCTGGCCGGGCGTTTCACCCGCATCTACCGCGAGCTGCAGCCCTACTGGGATGCCGAGGCCCTGGCCCGGGTGAGGGCAGGGCGCAAGCCCCTGGATTTTGAACAGCTGGTGGCCATCGACGATCATGCCGACCACGAGGCCACGGTGCGCCGCCTGGCCCGCAGTGGGCGCGCCGGCCATCGTGATTGCCGCCAGCGGCATGTGCGCCGGCGGGCGGGTGATGAACTACCTGAAGGCCATGCTGCACGACCCGCGCCACGATGTGTTGTTTGTGGGCCACCAGGCGCGGGGCACGCCCGGCAGCGCCATCCAGGCCTACGCCCCGCGGGGCGGTTACGTGGAGATCGACGGCGAGCGCATCGACATCCGCGCCGGCATCCACAGCCTGTCGGGCTACTCGGCCCATGCCGACCAGAACGATCTGGTGCGCTTTGTCACCCGCATGCGTCATCTTCCCGCCGAGGTGCGCCTCATCCACGGCGATGCCGACGCCCGGCATGCCCTGGCCCTTCGGCTTCAGGAGGCCACCGGGGGCAAGGTGACGGTGATGAACGGCTGAGGGCGGGCCGCTGCGACGGTAAAGGCAGGTAAAGCCGGGTTAAAGCGTGACCTGTGCTTCGTGCAAAGCCGGCCCCTCTCGTATCATCGGAGGCGTGATCTGCGGGAGGCGACGGGGCGATGGGCAAGGTGCTGTTGGTGGACGACGATGTAGAACTGTCGTCGATGTTGCGCGAGTACATCCTGCGCGAAGGCTTCGAGGTCGATGCGGTGCATGACGGCGAGGCCGGCGTGCGTGCGGCGCTGTCGGGGGGCTACGGCATTGTTGTGCTGGACGTCATGATGCCCGGGATGGGCGGCATTGAGGCGCTACGGCGCATCCGTGGCCAGAGCCAGGTGCCGGTGCTGATGCTGACGGCTCGGGGCGATGACGTGGACCGCATCGTAGGCCTGGAGCTGGGGGGCGGATGACTATGTTCCCAAGCCCTGCACCCCGCGGGAGCTGGTGGCGCGGATCCCGAGCCATCCTGCGGCGCAGCCAGGACGGGCAGGCGGCGGCGGAGCCCGGGAACGACACCTTGACGGTCGGGCCGCTGGTGATGTGGCCCCACATGCGCCGCATCCAGTGGCATGGCGCCGAGCTGGGGCTCGCAGCACCGAGTACAACCTGCTGGAGACCCTGGCGCGCGCGCCGGGCGCATCGTCAGCAAAGGCCGAACTCTCCGAGAAAGGGCTTGGCCGCCCGCTCGCCCGATTTGATCGCAGCATCGATGTTCATCTTTCCAGCATCCGCCACAAGCTCGGCCCGCGCCCGGACCGGCGGCCGTGGATCGAGACGGTGAGGGGGCTGGGCTACCAGTTGGTGCGGGAATGAGACTGGGGCGCTTGTTCTGGAAGTTCTTCTTTGCGTTCTGGCTCGCGCTTCTGCTGGCGGGGGGCACGGTGGGGACGGCGGTGTGGTGGCATCACCAGTCGGAGCGGGAGCAGCCGGCGGGTGAGGATGATCGCTTGCTGGCGGGCGGGCCGCGGGTGGCGGTGGCGGTGCGGGCCGCGGCGGCGGTGCTGGGGCGGGGCGGTGGGAGGACGCCTTGCGGGGCTTTCTTGCCGACGTGGACAGGCGCGCTCGCCGCGCCTCCTGGCGGTGGATGAGACGGGCCGGGAGGTGCTGGGGCGCCCGGTCGATCCGGCGGTGCTGGCGCAAGCCCGGGAGCGGGGCCGAATCGGACGGCCCCCCGCCGTGGCGCGCGCCGGGTGAATGACCTGGACGGCAAGGCGTGGCTGCTGTTCGTGCCCGCCGAGTTCGAGGATCGCGCGGGGGCCTTCCCGCGGCCACCGGGCGAACCCGGCTACCCTTCGGGCGGCGCGGCCCGCCGCCTCGAACCCGTGGTTGCCCATCGTGTCCGGCCTGGTGGCCAGCGTGCTCTTCAGCGCCCTGCTGGCGTGGTATCTGTCCAAGCCATCCGCAGCCTGCGCTGGGCCCTGGGAGCCGTGGCCGAGGGCGGCTGGATGCCCGGGTACGGCCGCTGCTTGGCGGGCGGCGCGACGAGATCGCCGATCTGGCCGAGGATTTTGACCGGATGGCCCAGCAGATCCAGACCCTGGTCGGCGCCCAGCGACGTCTGCTCCGATGTTTCCCATGAGCTGCGTTCGCCCCTGGCTCCGGTGCAGGCGGCCGTCGGCCCCTGATGCGTCAGGACCCGGCGAAGCTCGACGTGACCGTGAGCCGGATCGAGCGCGAGGCGGTGCGCCTTGATGAGCTTGTCGGCCAGCTACTGACCTTGTCGCGCCTGGACACGGATCGGCGCGATACGCCGCGGGAGCCCGTGGACCTGATCGATCTGGCCTCGGCCATTGCCGACGATGCGCGCTTCGAGGCCCATGCCCTGGGGCGCGACCTGCGTTTCGAAGGGCGAGGCGAGGCGGAGGCCCTGATCTGGGGGAGAGCTTGTTCAGCGTGCCTTCGAGAACGTGATCCGCAATGCGGTGAAATACCCGCCGACGGGACTTTCGTTGAGGTCAGCGCGCTTGCCGACGGCGATGTCTTCAGGCTGCGGGTGGGGATCGCGGCCCGGGGTGCCCGCCGATGAGCTGGAATCCATGTTCGAGCCCTTCCACCGGGGCAGTAACACCGGGGGGGCGAGTGGCTTCGGCCTGGGGCTCGCCATTGCCCGTCGCGCCATCGACGCCCACGGGGGGGCGATACACGCGCTCAATCGGGAGGGGGGCGGGCTGCTGGTCGAGATCACCCTGCCCCTGGCGGCAGACGCGCCGCAAAAGGAATAGGCGCCGCCGCGGTCAAGCTCGCTAGAATGCCGGCCGTGGCGGGTCTCCCAGCATTGCAGCGCGGTAGAACCTGGTCAGGGCCGGAAGGCAGCAGCCACAGCCGTTCCCTGCAAGTGCCGGGATTAGGCTCGCCCACCCCCGACTTCAAGAAAAAAGGGGCGTCCAGGTTGGCGCCCGCACTTCGTTCTGCCCACCGTTCTTGTCCTCCGTCCGCCGGTGCGCAGGGCAGGCTGTTAAGTCCGCCATGGCCTGCAACTACTGCCCGCGTGGCGCCCGCGCAGTTTCGAGACGCTCGTCGGGCAGGAGCACGTGGTGCGTGCGCTCACCCATGCCCTGCAAACCGGGCGCCTGCACCATGCCTACCTGTTCTCGGCACGCGCGGGGTGGGCAAGACCACCATCTCCCCGCATCCCGGCCAAGGCCCCTCAATTGCCGAGACCGGGGTCACCGCCACCCCCCCCTGCGACCAGTGCGCGGCCTGCACGGCCATCGATGCCGACCGCTTTCCCGATTACGTGGAGATGGATGCGGCCCTCGAACCGCGGCGTCGACGACATGGCCGCGCTGCTCGACCAGGCGGTGTATGCGCCGGTGCAGGGCCGCTACAAGGTCTACATGATCGACGAAGTGCACATGCTCACCGGGCACGCCTTCAACGCCATGCTGAAGACCCTCGAGGAGCATCCAGAGCACGTCAAGTTCATCATCGCCACCACCGATCCCAGAAAGATTCCGGTGACGGTGTTGTCCCGCTGCCTGCAGTTCAACCTCAAGCAGATGCCGCCGGGGCATATCGTCGGCCATCTGACCCGCCTGCTGAGGCCGAGGCGGTGCGCCGCTGAAGCCAGGGTGCCCTGCGCCCCATTGC
>JADJBR010000006.1 GCA_016703645.1 Zoogloea sp.
GGTCGGACAGGAACACCAGGAAGGAGTAATAGTTCTTGTTGATCAAGGTGTTTGAGCTCCGATCCGGTGACGCCGCCAGGCGGTGTCGATCCGGTAGCCCAGGACCAAGTGAAGGAATACGCACATTGTAATGATGACGCACTGCAGCGAGAACCCACCGACAACGCCAGTACCGCTCCGACCCCGGATCCCGCCATCAGGGCATAAGCCAGCAGTGCCGTCCGGCGATGTCCCAGGCCCATCTGCACCAGCCGCTGATAGTAGTGGGTGCGGTGGGCCTCCCCACACCCGCTCGCCCCGCAGGGCACGGCGCAACAGGGTCACGGTGGCATCCAGGATGAAGGGGCAAAGACCAGCAGCGGAAACCACAGGGGCCAGGCGCCGCTCTCCCGCCCGGCCAGCCCCAGGGCACCCGCCAGAAAACCCAGGGGCACCGACCCGGCATCCCCCATGAAGATCCGCGCCGGATGGAAGTTGAATACGAGGAAACCAGCCGCCGCAGCCGCCACCCCGGCACTCACCAGGGCCAGCCCCTCCTCGCCGGCCAGTGCCGCCGCCACGGCGAAGGCTGAAAAACCGATCAGGGCCATCCCCCCGGCCAGGCCGTCCGACCCGTCCATGAAATTGTAGAGATTACCCATCCAGACCAGCCCTACGCCCGGGCCAGCACCTCAAGCCAAGCACCGGAAGTGCCCAGCAGGGCCAGGTACTTCCCGGCCACCAGCACCTGTGCGAGAAGCCGCAGCCGCGCTGACAGACCAACCCGATCATCCGCAAGGCCCACCCAGGGCCAGCCCTCCCCGCACCCGCCAGGCCGCCCCCGGGGCAGGTCGCCCGACCGCCAACCCCACCAGCACGCCTCCGCCAAGAGCCCCGCCATCACACCCACCCCACCGGTACGGGGGCGTGGGCGTGACGTGCAGGGAACGCGCATTGGGCTGATCGAGGAAATACAGCCAGGACCCGGCCGGCAACACACGCGGGTCACCCCCCAGGCCACCGCGAAGGCCAGCACCGGCGCCAGCAGAGCCATCAGCTCACGCATGCAGCGTCTCCCGAAGGCCGGCTTCCAGCCCCATACCCGCCCGCCAGCCCAGCTCGGCCTCGATGCGCGCCGGCGAATAGCAGGCCGACGCCAGCAGGCGGGCCAGAGCTTCGCTGTCCAGGGGCACACGCCGCCGGACCAGCCCTTCCAAAAGATCGCCACAGCGGGCCAGCCCATGCAGCACCGCCCGGGGCACGGCCCAGCCGACCGGCGGCATGCCCATGCTCCGGCGCAAGGCGTCGTACAAACCGCGGCCCGACGGGGTCACCGGATGGGCCACGATGTAGGTCCGACCCGCCGCCCGGGCATCCGCCGCCACCAGGCGCATGGCGGCCACGAGATCACTCACATGCACGAGGGAGCGCCGGTTGCCCGTTTCCGGCAAGGGTGGAAAGAGGCCACGCCGCACCAGTGAGGCCATGCGCTCGAGATTGCCGCGGCCACCGGCGCCAAACACCATGGCCGGACGCAGCACCGTGACCCGCATGCCGTAGCGCTCACCCGCAGCCAGCACCACCGCCTCGGCCGCCCGCTTGGCGCGGCCGTAGGCTGAATCGGGCGGCACCGGCCAGTCCTCGTCCACGCAGGCCTCGCCCGGCTCCCCCACCGCCTTGACGCTGGACAGAAACACGAAGGAGGCCACGCCGGCCCGTCCTGCGGCCTCGGCCAGTGCCTGGCTGCCTTCAAAATTGACACGCCAGTGCAGCGCCTCCTCCTCCGCCCCGAGGGCACCGAAGGCATGCGCATGGCCCGCGCAGTGAACACGGTCTCGATGCCGGAGCAGGCCAGGTCGAGGGCGGCCCGGTCCGTCAGATCCGTCAGGTCGCCCTGCACCTCATCCGCCTCCGGCTGATCGCGGGTCAACACCCGCGGGACAATGCCATCGGCCCGCAGAGCCATGACCAGCCGCCGGCCAATGAAGCCGCGCCCGCCGGAAACGAGAATCCGATGGCTGCTCAAAAGGCCTCCCGGCGGCGCAGATAGCTGGCGAAGCGCGGTACCCCGTCCGGAGTCAGGGCGCGATACTGGTAAGTTACGAGGGAGCCCACCGGCGGCGGATTGCGTCGCTCCGCATCGCTCAAGCCGGTGCCCAGTTCAAAGCGCAGGCCGGTCGGCGTTTCCACCTGCAGCGCCCCCAGCAGGCCACTCAGACGGCCCTTGCCGGGCAGATGCCCGATCACCCGGGCCTCCGCATCGAACAGGGGTTTGAGCTTGAGCAGCGCATCGCTGCGACCGGTCACATAGAGGGCGTCGTCCCGGTGCAGCATCAGGCCTTCGCCACCGCCCGCCACCACCTCGTCGAGGCGGGCCTGCAGGCCTGGCGGTCGGCCACGCGAAACTGCTCCACCATCTGCAACCAGGGCATGCCGGCCCTGGCGACGACCGTGCGCAGGCTTTCGATCCGGTCGGTGAAGGTGCCGGCCCCGTCGGGCTGCTCGAACACCATGTACTTGACCTGCCCCCAGTCGGCATCGCGGGGCACCTGACGGCGCACGATGCCCGACAGCGCGTCAAAACGCCCGCGGGCGATCCAGAGCTCCCCGTCCAGGGGCTCGGGCGGCAAACCGGCAATGAACCAGGCCGGCGCATGAACCGGCCGCCCGCTGCGAAAACGCAGGCTGCGCCCATCCCACACCGCCCGGGCACCATCAAGCTTCTCGCTGACCCAGTAGCGACTCACATCCACATCGCCCTGCAAGACCTCGGCCAGGAGTAGCGGCGGTGGCACCGGATCGACGGCCCGCACCTGGGGAACAGCCCCAAGAAGGGCCAGCACGCAGGCACTCCGGCACAACCAGCGCCACCCGACAAAAGGACTCATCCTCACCCGCTCCATGCCAAAACACGATGCCACCCGTACCGAATGGCCTAAAAAAGACATCATCATCCCGACTTCCAGCCCCTCGACATGATGCACCATCTGCTGCCCGGCCACCCATGCCGGGTACCGGCCACGCCGCGAAAGGCGGGCTGGCAACGCCCCGCAATGATAAAATCGCTGCCCTGATTCGGGGTCCGCAAGAGTGTAAGCCGACCTTTCGGCCCCCTTCCACGACCCACCCGACGACTTGCCTGGAACCCGGTGAACCTTCCTCCGATTGACGTCATCGTTCCCATCTACCGGGGCCTGGCAGAAACGCAGCGCTGCATCAATAGCGTGCTGCGTGCGGGCCAGCAGACCCCCTTCGAACTGATCGCCATCAATGATGCCAGCCCCGAACCGGCGCTGACCGCGTGGCTGCACGAGCTGGCCGCCGAGGGCCGCCTCACCCTGCTGGAGAACGAAACCAACCTGGGCTTCGTGCGCACAGTGAATCGTGGCATGTCCCTGCACGCCGACAGGGATGTGATCCTCCTCAACAGCGACACCGAAGTGGCCAACGACTGGCTCGACCGCCTCGCCGCCTGCGCCGCGCGCAATCCCCGGGCGGGCACCCTGACGCCCTTCTCCAACAACGCCACCATCTGCTCCTACCCCTTCGAGGGCTGGACCGGCGGCGTCCCCGGCACCCTCGGCCTGGCCGGCCTGGACAGCCTGATCGCCACCACCCTGGCCGGGCAGGTTGTCCATATCCCCACCGGGGTGGGCTTCTGCATGTACATCCGGCGCACTTGCCTGGATGAAGTCGGCCTCTTCGACGCCGAACGCTTCGGCCGCGGCTATGGCGAAGAGAACGACTTCTGCCGCCGCGCCGCCGCCCGGGGCTGGCACAACCTGCTGGCCGCCGACGTCTTCGTGTTCCATGAGGGCGGGGTGAGCTTCTCCGAAGAGCGCACCGCCCTCCAGGACCATGCCATGAAGCAGCTCCTGGAGGCCCACCCCGACTACCTGGAGGTCGTGGGCGCCTACATTGCCCGCGACCCCGCCGCCCGGCTGCGCCGCGCCGTGGACCAGGCCCGCAGCGCGCAGGGTGGTGCCGAGGAGGCCGCCGTGGTCGGCGAGCACAGCGGCCCCATCCCTTGCCCTTGCCGACACCGGCGCCACAGCCCGCCCGCCCGGTGCAACTGCACATCAGCCATAGCTGGGGTGGCGGCACCGACCGCTGGATCCTCGACTACTGCCGCACCGACACCACCCGGCGCAACCTGCTGCTGCGCTCGCGCAGCCATCGCAACGCCGCCGGCTTCCGCCTGGAACTCGTCGAGCCGGCCGTGGATGCGCCGCCCCTGCTGGCCTGGGATCTGGCCCTGCCAATCCGCGCCTGCGCGCCATCCCACCCCGAGTACGCCGCCGTGCTCGACGCCGTGCTCACCGACTTCCACGTGGGCAGCATCCTCGTCTCGTCCCTCATCGGGCACAGTCTCGAAGCCCTCTCCAGCGGCTTGCCCACCGTGGTGGTGCTCCACGATCTGTTCCCCTTCTGCCCGGCCCTGTTCGCCTGCTTTGACGGCGCCTGCAGCGATTGCCCGCCTGCCCGGCTCACCACCTGCCTGCAGGGCAACCCGCTCAACGTCTTCTGGCACAACACCGTGGACGCCGACTGGCACCGCCTGCGCAGCGCCTACGCGGCCCTGATCGCCCGGCCCGAGGTGCGGGTGGCAGCCCCGAGCCGCAGCATCCATGACCGCTGGGCGGCCCTACAGCCCGGGCTGGCCGGCAAGGCGTGGACGCGCATCGAACACGGCATCGCCCTCCCGCCCACCTCCTCCCCCGGTGCACCCACGCCCGCCGGGCGCCGCCCCCGCCTCCTGGTGCCCGGCCGGCTGGCGCCCCACAAGGGCCTCAATCTGCTGCGTCAGGCCCTGCCGGCCCTGTGCCGGCACGCGGACATCCTGCTCCTGGGCAGCGGCGACTTCGGTCGCGCCTTCAAGGGCATGGCCGGGATCGAGGTCATCGAACACTACGCGCACGCCGAACTCCCGCGTATCGTCCGCGACTTCGCCCCCGACCTGGCCCTGCTCGTCTCGGTGCTGCCGGAGTCCTTCAGCTACACCCTGAGCGAGATGTTCGCCCTCGGCGTTCCAGTCGCCGCTACGGGCATCGGCGCCTTTGCCGAGCGCATCGACGACGGCCTCACCGGCCTGCTCTTCGCCCCCGATGCCGACGCCCTGGTCCGCACCGTCAGCACCTGCCTCACCCAGGCCGGGCAACTCGAGGCCCTGCGCCGGAACCTGGTGGCCCGCCCGGTACGCGGGCTGGACGACATGGTGGCTGCCTACAACGCCCTGCTCCCGGCCCCCGGCACCGGGCCTGAGGCAGGCACGGCCGGACGGCGCCTGGACGCCCTCCACCGGCGGGCGATCGAAGACGCCCGCCACCACCAGGAAGCCAGCGCCCTGCGCGATACCGTGCAGCACCAGGCCGCCGCCCTGAACGCCCGGGATGACCGGATCGCCCGCCTGGAAGAACAGGTTCACCACCTGGATACCCGTCTGCGCGAGCTCCACGCCTCCCGCTCCTGGCGACTCTCCGCCCCCTTGCGTGTCCTTGGCCGTGGCGCCCGCCGCTTCGCCGGGCCAGCCCTGCCGGGGAAGGCGGTCGCCCCTGCGCCCCAAACCATGACCGCAGCCCCTCACCCGCTGCCCGTGCTGGACGCCGCCGCCCGGCGCGAGGTGCGCGGGCGGGTGCGCCACTGGTTCGGCATTCCCGACCAAGGGCGGATCCTGCTGTCCCTCGGCGCACCGGCCGACAGCGCCACTGCCCGGCGCTACCTGGCCCTCGTCCGGCCCCTCACCGCCGCCCGCAACGACCTCTGCGCCATCATCGCCGGCGTCACCCCGGACGCACCGTGCTGGAACGACTGCCGCGAAGACATGGCCACCCTGGTCGCCACCCGGCAACTCTTCCTGGCCGAATCCCTCCACGACCGGGACGCCTTCCTGCTCGCCGCAGACGCCTTCCTGGCCCTCGACGCCACGAGCCTGGAGCGGGACGGCGCCAACGCCCTTGAAGCCGGACTCCTCATCCTGCGCCCGGCCGCCTGCCCCACGCCGGGCTGGCAGCCCGCAGCACCCCACCGGGTCATCGACGCCCCGTCCGCTGAAGCCGCCCGCCTCGCCCTGCAGGCATGGCTCGACGGTCATCACCAGGACCAAGCCCCATGACCGCCCCCAAGATCAGCGTGATCGTTCCGGCCTTCAACCACGAGGCCTACATCGTCGATGCCCTCCACAGCGTCCTGGCCCAGACCCTCGGCGACCTGGAGCTGATCGTCATCGACGACGCCTCCCGGGACGGCACCTGGGATGCCATCCAGTCGATCCGCGATCCGTGCCTGCGCGCCTTGCGCCATGACGACAACCGGGGCGCCCACGCCACCCTCAACGAGGGCCTGGGCCTGGCCAGGGCGACTTCCGGCCATCCTCAACTCCGACGACGCCTTCCACCCCGAACGGCCTGAGCGCATGGTGAACGCTCTCGGCAATACTCCGCGCCTGGCCTTCAGCGACGTGGCCTTCATCGACAGCCACGGCCAGCCCGCCCCCGACCATGAGCGGGCCCGGGACTATGCCGCTGCCTGCGCCCTGTGCGCCGCCCAGCCCCCCGCCAGCTGGCTGCTCACCGCCAACCTGGCCATCACCACCTCCAACTTCGTCTTTCCCCGCGCGCTGCTCCGGCAGATCGGCGACTTCTCCGATCTGCGCTACACCCACGACTGGGAATGGGCCCTGCGGGCCAGCGCCGATGAGGCTCCCCTGTGGCTGCGCGAGCCCCTGGTGCGTTACCGCGTACACCCCACCAACACCCTGGCCGAAGACGACGTATGGCGTCATGTCCACGAAAACGCCTACATCCAGACCCTGGCACTGTCGGGCAAGCTGAGCGGCCTCGACGCCGCCGGCGCCTGCACCGCCCTGCTCCACAACGCCAGCCTCCCCCCCGTGGCCACCCTGTGCTTCGGCATCGCCGCCCGCCATCTGGCCGATGACGCGGCCCTGCGCGCGCTCACCCGCCCGGGGCCCGATGGCTGGTTTCTCCGCAGCCTGGCCCGGGCCACCGGCCTGGACGAGCGGATCTTCCTGTCGGCCCGCCGCCTGTCCGAGCAGCAGACCGCCCTCGAAACCCAGGCCGCCCTCATCGACGAACGCTGGGCGACCATCCAGCAGATGGACGCGGGCATCGCCGAGCGCGACATCGCCCTCAAGGCTCAGGCCGATCTGATCGAGGACCGCGCCCGGGCCATGGCCCACATGAGCACCGAGATCGCCCACCGCGACGAAGCCATCATTGCCCAGGGGAAACTGCTGGAAGAGCGCTTCGGAGCAATGGAGGAGATGGGGCGGGAGATCCACGGGCGCGAGCAGATCATTGCAGAACTGAGCGCCGAAACAGTCCGACAGAGGGCCGGAATCGCCCGACTGATGAGAACCCCCTGGAACCGCATACGGCGCTGGCTTGGTGGGCAAAGGGGCTGACATGCCTGCAAGGCGTATGCTGCAGCGCAAGACAAATCCGTCAATCAGCGATAGGATGAAGGCATCCTTCTGACGACATGCCGGACACGTCGGCAGCCTGCCCTGATTCGCCTTCCTGATCACGGAATGCCGCTTTCACGTTCCAGCGTCCATGCAATGATGAGCCGCCACCTTGATCTGGCAGACAGCAGCGCTCGCTCCCCCCTCAACCATGGCAGCCGACGCACGCCCGCGCTGCTCTCGGTGATCATCCCCTGCTACAACGAAGAGGAAGTCATCGGCGAGACCATCAAACGCCTTCGCAGCTTCTGCGCCAGCCTGACGGATCTGGATGTGGAACTGATCTTCGTGGACGACGGCAGCCGGGACCGTACCCGCACCCTGCTCAAGGGCTTTGCCTCGGAAGATGCCCGCATCAAGCTGATCTGCTTTGCCCGGAACTTCGGTCACCAGATTGCGGTGACGGCCGGCATTGATGCCGCCCGCGGCGACGCGGTAGTCCTCATCGATGCCGATCTCCAGGATCCACCCGAAGTGATCCTGCAAATGGTGGAAAAGTGGCGCGAAGGTTACGACGTGGTCTATGGCACACGCACCGAGCGGCCGGGGGAGTCCCGCTTCAAACTGGCCACGGCACGTAGCTTCTACCGGCTTCTGAACCGTCTCTCGGAAGTTCCCATTCCGCTGGACACGGGGGATTTCAGACTCATGAGCCGGGATGTGGTGACCACCTTGAACGCAATGCCGGAGCGGGACCGCTTCGTGCGCGGCATGGTCAGCTGGGTGGGCTTCAACCAGATCGCCCTGCCCTACCGACGCGCCGAGCGCTTTGCCGGCGAGAGCAAATATCCCCTGCGCAAGATGATCCGTTTTGCCACCGACGGAATTCTGTCCTTTCCAGCAAGCCCCTGCAGATCTCCGTGGCCATGGGCATGACCAGCGCGACGATGGCGATCCTGGGCATTTTCTATGCCCTGGCAATGCGCCCTGTTCACCGACATCTGGGTCGAAGGCTGGACGGCGCTGATGATCGCGGTGCTCTTCCTGGGGGGTGTCCAGCTCATCAGCGTGGGCATCCTCGGCGAGTACATCGGGCGGATCTACAACGAGATCAAGGGCCGGCCCCTCTACGTGGTCAAGGAGTACGTGGGTTTCAAGGCGGAAGGCCCTGCCAGCTCCCGCAGCCCCGTGGTGCAGAGCCTGTGAACGCGAGGAAAGCCCTCAAGCTGATTTTCGGCATCGGCCTGGCAGGCTTCTTCCTGTGGTTGGTCGTGCGCCAGATCAGCCTGGCCGATCTTCGACAGTCGTTTGCCAGCGCCGACGCGGGGTGGATCGCCCTGGCCCTGCTGGCGTTCCTGGCCGGCTATGCGTGCCGGATCGAGCGCTGGCGCCTGATGCTTGTGCGCTCCAATCCCGAACTGGGCTGGCGCCACTGCGCCGGCCCGCTGCTGGCCAGCGTGGCCGCCAACAACGTACTGCCCTTCCGGGCCGGTGACCTGATCCGGGCCTTTGGTTTCAACCGGCGTCTCAAGATCAGCGTTAACACGGCCATCATCACCCTGTTTGCCGAACGCCTTCTCGACCTGCTGATGGTGCTGCTGTTTCTGGGGCTGGCGCTGGGGCATTTCGGCGCCGACATCAACCGCCTCGCCGGCATCGGCGGCCTGGCCCCGATGGCGGCTGCGGCGGTCATCCTGGCCATCCTGTTGTTCCCGCGGGTGTTTGCGGCGCCGGGGCGCGCGCTGGCCCAGGCGGTCAAGCGCGTCGCGCCGACACTCGGACAGAAAATCCTCGACGAAGTGGACAAGGGTCTGAATACCCTTGAACTCTTTTCGGCGGGCCACACGATGCTCCGGCTGATCCTCTGGTCCTTCTTCGCCTGGCTGGCCGAAGGCGCGGTGTTCTGGTTTGCAGCCCTTGCCTTGCCCACCCTCGGCGCACCACTTGCGGGCTGGCTGGCACTGCCCATCGGCACCCTGGCCACACTGATCCCCAGTACGCCCGGCTACATCGGCACCTTCGACTATTTCACCGCCCGCGCGATGACCGAGCTTGGCAACGATGCGGGAGCGGCCACTGCCTTCGCGCTCCTGGTGCACATCCTGCTGTGGCTCCCGCCCACCGTGATCGGCGGCATCTACCTTCTCCTGAACCCCACCCGAACCTCGCAAGAAGCCAAGGCATCCTGACCATGACCCTCAACCACACCAGCCGGGCAACCATTGTCGGTGGCGGCTTCACCGGCCTGACCGCCGCCTACGAACTCGCATCCCGTGGCATTCCGGTCACCGTGCTCGAAGCGGAAAGCGAGATCGGCGGGCTGGCAGCGGCATTCGATGTGGGTGGCGAGAAGCTCGACCGCTTCTACCACCACTGGTTCACCAATGACCTGGAGGTCATGCAACTGATCAGTAAGCTGGGCCTCGACAGTCGGGTCGAGATCAACCCGACCAATACCGGGGTGTATTACGCCAACAACTTCTTCAAGCTCTCCACGCCCTGGGATCTGCTCAACTTCACGCCCCTGGGGTTCGCCGACCGCATTCGCCTGGGCCTGCTGGCCCTGCGTGCCCGCCGGGTGGACGACTGGATGAGCCTCGAGAGCCGGACCGCCCACGACTGGCTGCGACAGCTTGGGGGCGACAAGGTCTATCAGGTCGTCTGGCAACCCCTGCTCAAGGGCAAGTTCGGCCCGTATGCCAAAGATATCTCCGCCGTCTGGTTCTGGAACAAACTCAAGCTGCGGGGCGGCAGCCGTGGCAAAGGTGGCGAGGAACGTCTCGCCTACTTCAAGGGCGGCTTCGTGGCCCTGGCCGAGAAACTCGCCGAGCGCATTCGCGAACTCGGCGGGCGGATCGAGCTCAACGCCCCGGTATCAAGCATCGCCCACCGGGAGGGCGCCTGGCATGTGACCACCCCGCGGCGTGGTGCGCTCGGAAAGGGTCATCGCCACCACGGCGCTGCCACTTCTGGCTGACATGGTCCGGGACTGGGCAAGCCCCGACTACATCCGCAGCCTGGAGCAGATCCAGTACATCGGCAACGTCTGCCTCGTGCTCGAGCTGGATCGCTCCCTCTCCAAGACCTACTGGCTGAACGTCAACGACCCGAGTTTTCCCTTTGTCGGCGTGATCGAGCACACCAACTTCGAACGTCCGGAAACCTACGGCGGCAAGCACATCGTCTATCTGTCCAAGTACCTGCCCCACACCGACGCCCTGTACGCGATGGACGCCGATGCCTTCCTGGACTACGCCCTGCCCTTCCTGAAGACCATGTTCCCCGCCCTGGAGCGCTCGTGGATCCAGGCCCATCACCTGTGGCGCGCCCGCTGGTCGCAACCGGTTGTCGCCAGGCACTACAGCAAGCTCATACCGGCGGAAGACGGCCCGGTGGAAGGGCTCCACGTGTGCTCGATGGCCCAGATCTATCCGGAGGACCGGGGCACCAACTACGCCATCCGTGAAGGGCGGCGCATCGGCAGACGCCTCGCCGGCCTGCTGGAGGAGAAGGCCTGATGCCTCCGGGCGGGCTGCCAGCACCTGGGCGTGCCGGGGCAGCCCTGCTCGCCTTCGTGCTCAGTCTGGGGATCTACCTGCTCATCATGACCTCGATCCACATGGCTGCGCCAGGGGTCGTTCAGGCGGAGTACACGCGGGGATCGCCGCCAGCCCGAGACATGGTCCAGGGCAAACTCATCCAGCGCAGCTATGGGGACATCCACGTCCGCATCGAGAAACACCGGGGCGGCCCAAAGCCCGTTTTCAAGAGTATCGGCTGGCTGGCCCTGTTCATCGCGTCCCTGATTGCCGTTCGCAGGTCACCTCCCTGCAGGCCTGTCCACGGCACACTCCGCCGCGGCCTGCGCCGGATCCACCCGCTCGAACTGATCGGCTTTACCGCGGCGGCACTGCTGATCTACTGCAAGCCGGGGATCATCGACATGCTTCCCCTCGGTGAGGTGATCGGCGGCATCCGGGAAGGCATCAACTTCTATACCGTCAGCACCCTCCAGGGTCAGGGCGGCAGCCTTCCGATCTTCCCCTACAACCCGCCGGCGTACTTCCTGATGGGCGTGCTCTCCGAAGCCCACGGGGTGCTCACCTCCCTTGGCCTGCCGCCACCCCAGCCCCACGCCCTGCTGCAACTGCTGCTCTTTGTCATCTATGCCGGGCTTGCCGCCCGCCTCGCGACCATCGCCAGCGAGCTGGGCCTGCCCCTGCTGCGTGGTCGCAGGCTGTACTACTTCATCCTCCTCAACCCCCTGGGCCTCTACTACACGGTCTTCCTGGGGCAGATCGACCTGAGCGCCATCGCCTTGTTGATCTCCGGACTCCACCGGCTCCACGCACGAAGGGCGGCGGGATCGGCCTTCCTGCTGCTGCTGGCCGGGCTTTCCTTCGCCAAACCCCAGCATCTGCTGGCACTGCCCGCGCTGCTCCTGCTCGGGATCGGGCTGAGCGACCCAAAAGAGGCCCGGCGGTACCACCTCTTCGTGCTCACCCTCGCACTCGCCTGCGGTCTGACCTATCTCGCCTTCACCCTGGCGCCCGGCTTCTACACCGCCCTTGGCACAAACCCCCAGACGCCGCGTCTGGCGTGGTCCACCTGGTGGACCATGCTGTCCGACAGCATCGTCATCAACCGCCCGGTCGGCTACGCCCTGATCTCGTCCCTGCTGCTCATACATCTGATGCCCGAGCGCGTTCCCAGCCGGCAGCAGCTCATCGCCGTCGGCGCCCTGGGCATCGCCTTCACCGTGGCCGCGTTCCAGGCGTCCTTTGCCCACACCTTCGGGCTTGCCATTTTTTGTATCCCGCGGTGATCATTCTCTGTCTCAGCACTGGGAGCCTGCTCAAAGCCTGCCTGCTGAGCATCGCCTCCTGGGGTCTGGTCGCCGCCTGGGGAACAGGCGTGGTCGACGATTTCACGGTGGCCTTCGGGCTGAAGGCCTTGGCTTCCCCTGCCCGACAGCATGGTTGCCGAAATCCGCTATCCCTCCCTCATCCAGACCATCGAGATGTCCCTCCATCTTGCTTTCGCGGTGCTCTTCATCATCCAGCTCGCCCGACCACCCGCATCCGCCAGGCCCTGAAGCAGGATACCGCCGCAGACCTCCCGATCTGGTGCATGGGAGACTGCCATCCCCCTCAGGGGGCATGCGATAATCGCGGCCCATACGCACCGGGCCGGTGCATCGCACCCTTGCCGGCTCCGTCGCCTCGAACAATCACGACACGCAAGACCGCACATCCTCATGGCCACTATCGCCTGGCTCATCCCGAGGCTGATCGAAGGTTCGGGCGGGCATCGGACGATGCTCGAACATGCCCTCGCCCTCGAACGGCACGGACACCACTGCCACCTGTACCTCGAAGGCACTCACACCGACCCCGACAAGGGCCGCCAGCTGATCGAACAGATCTTCGGCTACACCTTCGAGCGGGTGAGCTTCGGCTGGGATGCCATCCAGCCCGCCGACGCCGCCATCGCCACGATCTGGTATTCCGCCGCCTTCGTGCGCGACCTGCCCTTCCCGTGCCGCAAGCTGTACTTCGTCCAGGATTACGAAGCCTGCTTCAACCCCATGGGCGACGCCTTCCTGATGGCGGAGAACTCCTACCGCTACGGGCTCACGCCGGTCACCATCGGGCGCTGGCTGCGCCATGAGTTGGGCGAGCGCTTCGGCGTGCCGGCCTACCACTTCGACTTCGGCGCCAACCTGGACATCTACCGCCCCCTGCCCGACGTGCAGAAGGAGCTGGCCGTGTGCTTCATCCACCAGCCCGACAAGCCGCGCCGCTGCAGCCGGCTGGGCCTGGAGGCGCTGGGCATCGTCAAGCACCGCATGCCCGAGGTGAAGATCTACCTGTACGGCTCCCCCGCCCGGGACAAGGGCGCGATCTGGTTCGAGCACGAACACCTGGGCCTGCTCAAACTGCAGGACTGCAACACCCTCTACAACCGCAGCGCGGTGGGTCTGTGCCTGAGCGCCTCCAACCCCTCGCGGATCCCCTTCGAGATGATGGCCGCGGGGCTGCCGGTGGTGGAGATGTGGCGCGAGAACACCCTCTACGACTTCCCCCCGGAAGCCGTGACCCTGGCCAACCAGACCCCCGAGTGCATCGCCGAGAGCATCCTGCGCCTGCTCGACCAGCCCGCCACCCGCGCCGCCATGAGCCAGGCCGGCACCCGCTTCATGGCCGACCGCCCCCTGAGCGTCGAAACCGACCAGTTCCGCGATGCCGTCGAGCGGGTGCTGAAGGGCCACACGCCCGATGCGGCCGGCGTTGAACGCCTGTACACCGCCGCCGCAGAAACCTCGCAGCACTACGTGGGCACCCTGCCGGCCAGCATCCAGAAGCGCCTGTCCTCGCCGCCCAACGCCTACGTCAACGCCCTGCCGCCGCGCCTGCGCCGCTTTGTCGGCTGGGGCGCCCGGGTGGCGCGCCGGATGCTCGAGAACCGATAAAGGCCCCCTGCCGCATGTACAAGCTCAAGACGCTCGATGTCTGGGACACCCTGCTCCGGCGCAAATGCCACCCGGACTTCATCAAGCTCACCGCCGCGCGGCATCTGCAACTGCGTTTCAGCGCGCACCTGGCCGATGGCTTTGGCGACCACTGGGCGATCTTCCGCGAACGCTGCCAGATCGAAGGCGAGCTGGCCCGCGCCGCCTCCAAGGCCGGCACCGACGACGAATACACCCTGCACCATGTTCTCGAACACCTGGTGCAGCGGGTCGTCACCGCCCCGGGCGTGGACGCGGCACGGCTGGCCGACGAGCTGGCCGCCGCCGAGCTGGCCCTCGAGAAGGCCAACACCTTCCCCGACCCCCAGTGCCGCGAGGTGATCGGCCAGTACCCGGCCGAACGCATCCTGTTCCTGTCCGACTTCTACATGCCGGCCGGCATGCTCAACGCGCTCCTGCAGCACCACGGCCTGGACGACATCGCCGCCGACGGCATCAGCTCCTGCGACATCCGCCTCAACAAGCGCTCCGGCCAGCTCTTCCGGCACGTCCATGAGGCCTTCGCCGTGGCCCCGGAGCATCACGTCCATATCGGCGACAACCGCCACTCCGACGTCACCATCCCCGGCGCCATCGGCATCACCTCGGTGCACTACCTGCCCGAACAGCCCCACGCCGAACGCGAACTGCGCGAGAGCCTGTTTGCCGACCGGGCCACCCTCTTCGGCCACCTGGAACGCATCATCGCCGAAGGGCGCGACGATGCCCTCGACGGCCGCCATGGCTACGCCCGGGCCGCCTTCCTGCTCGGCACCCAGGTTGCACCCCTGTGGGTGGGTTTCTGTCTGTCGGTCGCCGAACAGTGCGTCGCCGAGGGCTCGACCGCCTGTTCTTCTTCACCCGCGAAGGCGAATTCTTCGTCCAGATCTTCGAGCGCCTCTTCCCCCACGGAAAGATCGCCGGCCTGCCCCTGCCCCCCCACGGCATTCTCGAAGTCAGCCGCCTGGCCACCTTCTGCGCGTCCCTGCGCGAGGTGAGCACCGCCGAGCTGATGCGCATGTGGAATCTCTACAGCACCCAGTCCATGTTCGCCCTGGCCCGCTCCCTGGGCCTCGAACCCGCTGCGCTGGAAGGGCTGTGCAGCCGGCACGGGCTGCCTATCGGCGAGGAGGTGGTCTACCCCTGGCAGGACGCCCGCGTCCAGGCCCTGTTTGCCGACCCGGACTTCCAGCTGCTGATTGAAGGCAAATCCACCGGCGACGCCCAGCGCCTCCTCGCCTACATCGAGCAGAAGGGGCTTGCCGCCACCGACAGCCGCATCGGCGTCGTGGACATCGGCTGGCGCGGCACCATCCAGGACAACCTGGCCCACGTCCTGCCCGAGAAGACCCTCTTCGGCCACTACCTCGGCCTGGCCCGGGTGCTCAACGAACAGCCGGTCAACTGCCGCAAGCACGCCTTCGGCCCCAACCTCAACCAGCACCCCGAGGCCAGCCACCTCCTGGACGCCGTGGCCCCCCTGGAGATGCTCAGCAACTCCCCCAACGGCAGCGTCGAAGGCTACCGCCTGCTGCCCTCGGGCAAGATCGAAGCCCAACGCCTGATCGACGAGGAAGAGAACACCGTCTTCCACAGCTACGTGTCCCACTTCCAGCAGGGCGTGCTCTTCGCCGCCCAGGCCTGGGCCGACTACCTGGACAACCACGCCGTGTCGAGCGCCGAGCTGCGCCCCCAGGCCCTCGCCATCTGGAACGCCCTCGTCACCCGCACCCCGGGCGAGATGCTCGAGGCCTACACCTCCCTGAGCCACAACGAAGTCTTCGGCGTCGGCCAGTTCGTGGAGCAAAGCACCGTCCCCTCCATGGGCGTCCTGCTCCGCTCCCCCTTCATCCGCCGCGACCGCCACAGCCTGATCCAGTACATCCGCCAATCCCAGTGGGCTGCCAGCCTCAAGAAGCGCACCGACCTCAACCCGGTGCACAAGGCCCTGCTCAGCACGGCGGTGTCCGCAGGGAAGGTGTACAAGTATGTGCGGGTGCGGTGGCAGCATCACCAGGCGAAGCGCGGCACCTAAGACAACAAGCCCAACCCCAAGAAATCAGGCACGCCATGAAACCCGGCAACGATCTGCTCCCCCTCGCCCGAGACCTCATCGCCCAGGGCCGCCTGGCCCAGGCCGGCCATTGTCTGCAGGCGCTGCTCCGGCTCCAGCCGACGCACCTGGAGGCGCACAACCTCCTGGAAACCCATCGGCTGGACGGCAACTTCACGGACGCTTTCGGCATTGAGTCCCGGATTTCGCCGGACGACGATATCTTCCGCTTCTTCGCGAACCACCCCAGTTGCACCAACCCGATTCGCGACTACCTGTCGGACGGGTGGCGCACCATGGTCGAACTGGGCCGCCTGCTGGAAAGCCTGGACCGCCCCCTGGGGCGTTGCGGCAGTTTTCTCGAGTTCGCCAGCGGTTTCGGCCGCTTCAGCCGGCACCTGGCCAAGGCGCTGCCCGAGGGGGCGCTGCATGTTTCCGACGTGGTCCCGGGCAGCGTGGACTTCCTGAAACAACACCTGGGCGTGGATGGTTTCTACTCCGTCAGCGACCCCGGAAAGCTGACGCCCCCCAGGAAGTATGAAGTCATCTTCGTGCTCTCCCTGTTCAGCCACCTGCCGGAAAGCACCTGGTCCACCTGGCTCGCCCGGCTCTACGACACCCTCGAAGACAAGGGCATCCTGATCATCACCACGCACGGCGAGAAATGCGCCCGGCTGATGGGCGTGAGCTTTCCGCCCAACGGCTTCCTGTTCATCCCCTCCAGTGAATCCAAGGCCCTGCCCGGTGAGGAGTACGGCTCCACCTTCACCTCGACCGACTACGTGCGCCAGGCCATCTCCCACCATCTGCGCGACGCGGCGATCCATGAGTTCCCGGCCCACTTCTGGGGCAATCAGGACGGCTTCGCCATCGTCAAGGGCAGACAGGCCTGATGCCGATGCTCGACACCCTCACCGAAGAACAGCTCCAAGCGGCAGCGAATGCCGCAGCCCAGGGGGCGCACTTCCGGCAAGCCCTGTGGCCGCACTGCAACTATGTTGGCCGCGATGTGGGGCCGGAGCGGATGAAGACCCGCATCCACCCCGGCGACCAGATGCTGCTGCATTCGCTGAAGCACTTCCACGAGATCAACAAGCCCCTGAGCCAGTACTTCAATGTGGCCCTGCAGCAGCATCACGCCGCCCAGCAGATCCTGCGACATTTTTTTCCGGCCCCGCCGGAAACCCTGAAGGTCCTGGATTTCGCCTGCGGCTACGGGCGTCTGCTGCGCTTCCTGAGCCTCAGCATTCCTCCGGAGAACATCTGGGCCGCCGAGATCCAGGAAGAGGCCGTCAATTTCGTCGTCAATGAATACGGCGTGAATGGGCTGCTTTCCGAGACGGATCCGGCCGGCTTCAATCCGGAGCAGCGTTTTGACTTCATCTGGGTGGCGTCCCTGTTCTCCCATTTGCCGGAGCCGCTTTTTCCGGGCCTGGGTTGGCAAGCTGCACAGTCTCCTGAGCCCCAACGGTGTGCTGTGCTTCAGCGTGCATGACGAATGCCTGCTTCCGGCGGGTTCACCACTGCCCCCCGGCGGCATCCATTTCGTGCCCCACAGCGAAAATGCCGACCTGGACACCTGCACCTACGGCACGACCTACGTGGGCGAGTCCTTCGTCAGCCGGGCCATCGGCGAGAGCGTGCAGCAGCCCGATCACCCCTACTTCCGGATTCCCCGCGGGCTGGCCAACGAGCAGGATCTCTACGTGGTTCCCGCCAATGCCACGACCGACCTGAGCGGGCTCTCGGGTTTTCGTCACGGCCCCTGGGGCTGGGTCGATGGCATCGAGGTGAGCGACGCGGGCATGCTGGAAATGCACGGGTGGATTGCCTCCCTCGATGACGGCCCGCTGGAGACCGTAAGCATCTCGGTGGATGGGCAGGTGAGCCGCATACCCACTGGCGAGGCCCGCCCTGATGTGGCACGGGTCCTGGGGGATGAACGTCTGCACGGATCGGGCTGGCGCTTCAGCGCGGCGCTGGCACCCGGAAGGGACAGCGTCTTCGTCCAGGTGTCCGGCAGCACGGCCAGGGACGAGAAGACCCTGCTTTACGCCGGCTTTGTGGCGGTGCCGGAACGCCAGCCCTCTGTTCCGGTAGATGTACTGGCCGCGGAGGGAAAGGGACTCCTGGGCTTTGTCCGGCGTCTGCTGTCAAGACAGCACCGGCACTGAGTAGCGGCGCGCCGGGCGCCAGGCCCGGCAAGCCCTTTCCCCCGGAACCCTAGCCCCGCAGGAGACGGCGCAGAAAGCCCTTCAAATGCTCCGCTGCGGAGAGTTCCCTGGGCGCAGGGACGGCAGCGAGGCGCTGCTCCAGTTCGGCCACCCGCGCCCCCAGCTGCCGGTTCTCAGCGTAAGTCCGGCTCCACTCGGCGTACACCGAGTGATGCCGGTCCGTCACCAGGCTGAGGCTGGGCAGCACCTGATCCAGCACGGCAGGCTCCTTGGCGCAGGCCACCAGGAAGTACAGCTCCGCCGGGTAGGCGTCGTCGCCGTCGATGGCGAGCACGCGGTTCTCCACCGCCGGGCCCTCAAGGGACCACAGCATCGACTGGAAACACGGCCGCTGGGCGAACCAGTGCTGGGCAGGGAAATGCCGGTTCAGCAAGCTGCGCAGCTCGGGGCCGTCCAGCTCCTTGACGTGGAACTCGTTGCGATAGCCGGTGCGATCGGAGTACTCGACGCGATTGGGCGACGAGATGATGAACAGCCCCCCCGGCGCCAGCAGGCGTGACACCTCGCCCATGAAGGCGTCGTGCTCGGTCATGTGCTCGATGGTCTCGAAGGACACGATCACGTCGAAACTGGCGTCCGGCAGGGGAATGCTGGCGCAACTGGCGCAGAGATACTTGAGGTTGGCGCCGCCGCCGTAGCGCTCACTGGCGTGTTTCACCGCCTCGGGGGAGATGTCGACACCGGTGACACTGGCCGCCTGGGCCGCCATCAGGGCACTGCCGTAACCCTCGCCACTGGCCACGTCGAGCACCCGCTTGCCGGCCACGTACTGGCGGGCAAAGAGGTATCGGTGCCAATGTTCATAGATCATTTCCCCCTCGCAACTGGGGAGGAAGCGTTCGCCGGTAAACGTCAGTGTCATGAATCTGCATCCGAAAAAGGGGAGGCCGGAGGGGATTGGCGTGCCTCAGCGCCGGACGACGCGCCCTGCGTCCGCCCCCGAAAAAACAATCGATTGAGCCCAAAACTGAAGGGCACCACGAGCAGGCTGGCCAGCGGCCCGGCCAGCCAGGCGGCAAGGCCCATCCCGATCAGGCTGGCGAGCAGCCACTGCCCCACGGCCCAGGAAGGCAGATACACCAGCGGGTAGAGCGCCAGGCTGGCCCGCTGCGGGCGGGTGGCAAAGGTGAAGCGCCCGTTCATCCACCACGCCAGCCCGATGCCGGACACGAAGGCCGCGGCAAAGCTCGATGCGGGGCTCAGGCCCGCCGCCAGCAGGCCCCAGTAAAGCACGGAGGTCGCCAGGGTATTGAGGGCACCGACGAGGATGAAGCGCAGCAACTCCGGCCGAACAGTGCCACTGCTCATGTGGCCGGGCCGGAGCCGGCCGCGACGGTATCGAGAAAGCACTGATAGTCGCGGATGTAGTCATCGGCGTCGTAATAATGGGAGGCGAAGACCAGCAGCAGGGCGTCGGCGGAATGCTTGTACTGCACGCCCCAGGTCATCGGCGGCAGATACAGCCCCAGGGTCGGGTCGTCCAGGGTGAATTCCGCCGGACGCTGCCGTCGTCGGTCATCACCTGGCAACGGCCACGCACACACAACAGAAGTTGCTCGCATTCCCGGTGGGCGTGCTCGCCACGCACCTCCTGGCTGGGTACGTTCATCACCATGAAGTAGCGACGCGGGGTGAAGGGCAGGGAGCGGCCGAACTCGCCGACCGTCAGATCGCCCCGCATGTCCTTGACCAGGGGCAGCCGGATCAGCCGCACGCCCCCTGCAACGGTGGGCGCCACGGGCCCCGAAGACACGCCGGGCTCGGCCTGCCCCAGCGTATCCACATAACCGACGATGCGCGCCGGATTGCCGACCACGACGGCGTTGGGCGGCACCGAACGGGTCACCACCGCGCCGGCGCCCACCATGGCATTGCGCCCGATGGTGAGACCGGGTAGCACCGTGGCATTGGCCCCGATAGAGGCACGGGCCTCGACCCGTGTCTTCAGGTACTCCGCCGGGTAGCACTTGCTGCGGGGCATGCGGTCGTTGCAGAAGGTGGCGTTGGGACCGATGAAAACGTCATCCCCCAGCTCGATCCCGTCCCACAATTGCACCCCGCACTTGATGGTGACCCGGTCGCCCACCACCACATCGTTCTCGATGAAGACGTGGTCGCAAACATTGCACTCAGCCCCCAGGCGCGCACCGGGCAGGATGTGGGCAAAGGCCCAGACTCGGGAGCCCGGCCCCACCTGACGACTCTCACAGAGCGCCCGGGCATGCACGAAGACCCCTTCCGGAGCGGCCCTGGCCTCCGGCGTTTGCCCATCATCGACCATTGGCATCCTCCCCACAAAAATCATGCTGCTTCAGCACCAGGGCCAGCGGGCGCTGCTTGCTGTTCTCGTAAGCCCGCCAGGCATAGGAGCCGATCAGCCCGAGCCCGAGGGCGTTGAGCCCGGCAAAGAAGGTCATCGCCACCATCAGCGCGGCATAGCCCGGCACCGGCACCTTGCCCGTCAGCTTGGCAACCACCACCACGAGCCCCAGCACCAGGGCCAGGCCCAGGCCCAGGGCGCCCAGAACAAGGAGCACCCGGATGGGCAGATCGGAGAACGCGAAAAGGCTGTCGGACAGATAGGCCAGCTTGCGTCGGAAGCTCCAGGCACTGGCACCGTGCTCCCGGGCCAACCGGGTGTAACCGAACACCTTGCGCCGGTGGCCCAGCCAGAAGAGCTGGCCCACCAGGGAGCTGCGGGCCTCGGGCAGGGCCACCAGATGGGACGCGAAACCCCGCGTGCAGCCGAACACGTCTACACCGCCCGGTGGAATCTCGGGGTTGATCAGGCGTCGATAGGCTGACCAGAACAGTTGTGCGGGCAGGCGCTGCAGCCAGGGGTCGTCACGCCCCTCCCGGCTGCCCACCACCACGTCGGCCTCGTCGGCGGCGAGGGCGGTGAAGAAGCGCTCCATCAGCGCGATCGGCTCCTGCAGATCGGCGGCCATCACCGCCAGATAGTCGCCCTTCGCCTCGCGCAAGCCCTCGCGAATCGCCGCAAAGGAGCCGAAGTTGCGCGCCAGCAGCAGCAACTGACTGTCAAAGGCCTGCCGGGGAAGGTGCTCGAGGAGGTAGCCGTAGGAACCATCGGGGCTGGCATCGACCACCGTGACCAGCTCCAGCGCCCCGGGCAGACGTTCGGCCAGGGCTCCCACCTGCCGCAACAGCTCGGGCAAGGAACCCTGGTTACGGTACACCGGGATGACCAGTGAGAACATCGGGCGCGCAGTTTCCATCACCAGACCTCCCGCAGGGCGTCGCACACCCGCTGTACCTGTCCGGCATCCAGGCTGGGATGACAGGGCAGGCTGAACACCTCGGCGCAGGCTGCCTCGCTCACCGGCAGGGCGCCGGCCGGGGCCATGGGCGGCTCACCGAGGGCCGCCAGCCGGGCGATGAAACCCGGCTGAAGGTGGTCGGGCAGCGGGTAGTGGATGTCGGTCTGAATGCCCCGGGCCAGCAGCGCTGCACGCAGCGCATCGCGCCGGGCATGGCGCAGCACGAAGAGATGGGCCACATCGACGGCTTCGGTGGGTCGGGGCGGAAGGGCGCCGCCCGGCAATGCCCCGAGCACCGCGGAATACTGTGCCGCCACCTGCTGCCGCGCCGCATTCAATGCCGGCAGCGCCGGCAGCAGGACCCGCAGGAAGGCTGCCTGGATTTCGTCGAGGCGGCTGTTCATGCCCCCGGGATCTGCACCTGGTACTTGGGTTGCCAACCGTACTGGCGCAACTGGCGCAGACGGGCGGCCAGACCGGCGTCGCCACAACACACCGCCCCGCCATCGCCCAGGGCGCCAAGGTTCTTTGTCGGATAGAAACTGAAGCAGGCCAACTCGCCCCACGCCCCCGCCCGCCCCCCCCAGCTAGCGCCGTGGGCCTGGGCAGCATCCTCGATCACCGGGATGCCCGCCGCCCGGCAGGTGGCAAGAATGGCCGGCATGGGTGCCATGCGGCCATACAGGTGGGTGACGATGAGGGCCCGGGTACGTGGGGTAAGCGCGCCGCTGATGGCGGTCTCGTCGAGCAGTAGCGAGTGGGGTGGATATCCACGAAAACCGGGCGAGCGCCAACGGCCAGGATGGCCTGGGTGCTGTAGCCCCCGGCATTGGCCACGGTCAGCACCTCGTCGCCGGAGCCCACCTCAAGCGCCCGCAGGGCGAGCTGAAGGGCATCGCTGCCGCTCGCTACACCAACGCAGTGTCCGCTTCCCACATGGGCCGCCCAAGCCTCTTCAAACGCATCCACCTCGGGGCCCAGAATGGTCCAGCCGCTGGCAATGACCCGCGCCGCAGCGGCGTTCAGGTCGGCCTGAAAGCGTGCGTACACGCCGCTCAAGCTGTTCATCGGAATCACGGGTGTCACGTCAGGGCAGGAGTTGATAGACGACATAGGCATCGCCAGACCGGAATGCCGGCTCCATGGGCAGGCGAGGATCGTCTGGCGCGAAAGGCGAGCCATCGACCATCGATAAAGGCCCCGCACTGTACCATCGAATGCCCGCCAGCCGGAGGGCCTCCAGGCGCTCGGGTGGCGGCAGGGCGGCCATGCGCTGCCATTCATCGGCACGCACGCGCACCGCTGCAGAGCTGCGGGGATGCAGGTTGAAGCCGATCCAGTAGGGCGTACAGGCAGCCAGTGCCGTGAGGCGGAAGCCAGGGTCGGCATCGGCCCCCTGGCAGACATCGCCAGGGCGGGCATGCTGCCGGATATGGGCAGCCGCCTCAACCAGCCCCTTCGGCAGTGCCGGCCGCCCGTCGATCTTGGCGGGACCACGCTGTATCTCGGGGCCCAGCCGAAATCCCGCCACGCAGCCCACCACCAGCACCAGCAACACGGCGGCAAAACCCCAGCCGCGCCGGCCCTGCGGGCGGTCGGAAGACGGTACCAGGAAGGGCGCTGTGGTCAGCCACCACATGGGCAGCACCCAGACCAGCGGACGGTGTTGAAGCTCTTCCGGCGTACCGGCACTGCCGCGCTTGTCCAGATCCAGCCCCAGGGCAAACAGCAGATAGCCCCCACGACCAGCAGCATCCACACACGCACGGCCCGGGGAGCCCGCGGCCAGGCCAGGATGCCGAGCAGCATCCAGCCCAGGGTGCCCACCAGAATGACGATGGGCGCAAGGGCCGGCTCACGCAGGCCGGCCAGCCAGCCGGGGGCCTGCAGGTGCAGCAGCGCCGGCCAGTATTCGCGCCATCCGCCCCCGCCGAGATGGATCAGGGGCAGGCCGGGCAAGGGTATCCACAGCAGGACAAGCAGCGCCAGAAGGGTCAGTCCCGCCACGATCGTCCTGCGTCGGAACGCTGGGCCAGGAAGGTCAACGCCCACCAGAAGAGCAGCAGCGGCCCGGCCAACAGAATGATCTGCGCCTTGAACAGCATGGCCACCGCCAGCCCCGCCAGCAACACCAGCAGGCTCCACACGGGGCGTGCTGCCGGATCCTGCTGCCGGCCATGCAGCCAGCTCGCCAGCAACAGAGCCACCGCGCACCCATACAGGCTGCCGGGGGAGATCGTCTGCAGCCAATGCCAGCCCAGGAATGCCTGTCCGGACCCCAGTCCGGCCGCATCCGGCCAGAACAGGGTCAGGGGCAGCGCCAGCGCCAGCCAGGGCCGCTCGGGACGCAGACGAAAGACCCATTCCGACGCCGCGGCGAGCAGCAGCAGCATGCCGAGGGGCCACCAAATGACGAAGGCCAGATCAATGCCACGGGCGCCGCCAAGCGCCGACAGCCACCCCACCAGGCCATAGCCGAGATAGTGATAGGGCGCGAGGGGCAAACCCACACCGCGCAGATCATGGACCGGGTGCAGACCTCCCTGCCCCAGCATGTCGATCAACACCCCGTGAAAATACCAGTCCTGCCATATCCGTTGCGGCCCCCCGCCTGTAATGCCCGCCGGTGCGCTCCACAGGCTTTCACCCCAGAAAGCCAGGGGCAAAGCCGCCAGCGCAAACAGCAGGACAAGGGAGGACGATGATGCAGATGAGGAGGATGACTGCAGACTGCGAGGACGCCGCCGTCGGACGTACGGCGCAAGCAGGGCCGCCAGCATCAGGGCACCGCTGCCCACGGCCGGGAAGCCCAGCACGGCGAGGATGGCGAGACTGGTCAGGACGAGCAGCACGGCCAGCACCCAGCCTCCGGAGACGCTGACGAGGCCGGCCCTCCGGCGCAGGACGTCGGCCCAGGCCAGGGTAAGGGCCATGGGCAGGGTCAGCCAGAGCGCCACCAGGACTGGCGCTCCCGCAAGACCCGCGGCCAGGCCGAAAACAGCGCCGAAGGCCAGGGGCACCAGCAGGCTCAGACGGTGTTCCACCGATGGGGCAGCCGGCACACGCCAAGCTCGCGGCTCTCGCCGGTCACGGTCAGGTCGCAGACGATTTCGTCGAACAAGCGGTAGCCCTCCGGGTCCAGCGCGCATGTCTTGATGGTGTACTCGCCGGGCAGCAGGGACAACTCGGGCAACTCGAGCTCGAAGGCGAATTCGTTGTCGGCAACGCGCGGCAGCACGTGGCCCTCCATCTCCGACGACACACCATAGATCGGCATGCCATCCTTGCGCACAAAGCCCACCAAGGCCGTGGGAGCCCGACCATCCGGCGAGAACAGTCGCCCCGCGACACGCAGCGCGCCCCCTTCCGGCAAGGTGATGCCTTCGTGGCCCGGACGCTCGTTGAGCGTCACGGACAGGACGGCATAGTGGCCGCTCTTGATGGCTGTGGCGTGATCCTGGGCCTTGGGAGCGTTGCGTGCGTCATGCCAGGCCAGGTATTCCCGCGTCACCCGGTTGGAATCGCCATAGGCATTCAGGCGTCCATCATGAATCCAGGCGGCTTTCTGGCAGAGTTTCTGGACATGGAACATGCTATGCGCACAAAGCAGCAGCGTACCGCCGTTGGCAAGATAGTTCTCCATCCAGGCAATGCACTTGCGCTGAAAGGATTCATCCCCCACCGCCAGCACTTCGTCAGTGATCAGGATGTCCGGGCTGACCGTTGTGGCTACAGCGAATCCAAGGCGCACGATCATGCCCGAGGAGTAATGCTTGATGGGTTGATCCACGTGCTCGCCGATATCGGCAAAAGCCAGGATGTCATCAAGCCGCTCCCGTGTTTCCTGCTCGCTCAGACCCATCAGGGCCGTGGCCAGAAATACGTTCTGACGCCCGGTGTATTCCGGGTGAAAGCCCGCCCCCAGCTCCAGCAGGGCACTGATGCGCCCCCTCAGTTGCAGCTCACCCGCGGTCGGTTTGACCACGCCCGCAATGATCTTCAGCAGGGTCGACTTGCCAGCACCGTTTACGCCGATCAAGCCCAGGGACTCGCCCCGGCGCACATCGAAGCTGATGTCGGTCAGCGCATCGTAGCGCTCCGCGAAAGGCTGACGGCGCAGCAGGGAATACAGGGTACGGATGCGCCCGGCGCGGAATTGGCGATCGGGTAGGACTTGCCGATGCCGGACAGGCTGATCAGCGGCGCTTCAACAGGACTCCCGCTCATCAGATGAAATCCTCGAAATAATCGGAGAGACGCCGGAACAACAGCACCGCGGCAAACACGGCGACGCCTCCACCCGCCACGAAAGGGAAAGTTGCCCGAAGGCTGCGAGATCCCCGTGCATCAGTCCGGCGCGGATAGGCTCGAGCAAGATGCACCAAGGGATTGAAGGCAACGATCCAGCGCACCGACTCCGGGACCTTGCGTGGTGGGATACAGAATGGGCGTGACGTAGAACATGATCATCAGCGCGGGCCCCAGCATGTGGTCGATATCCTTCAGAAAAACCTGGAAGGATGCCGTCACCAGTGCGATCGCGGACGCCAGCAGCAGCAGCGCCAACCATCCCATCAGCACCACTGGCAAACCGGAAAAGCGGAAGGGCTCGCCACCAAGGGCCAGGGCACAGATGACCACCAAGAAACCCACGAAATGAATGAAAAAGGTGGCGCCAATGGCCGCGAACACCAGCAATTCGTGGGGAAAATGCACCTTTTGACCAAGCCGGAATTACCGACCACCGCGTGGGTGGCCCGTTGCACCTCCTGGAAGGCCATCCACGACCACAGGGCACAGGCCACGAAGGCCACGAAACTGTGCTCACCCAGCTCGGGAAAACCGACCTTGAAGACCTTCCGGAAGACAAACCCGTAGATCATCAATAGGAGCACCGGTTGGCCGAGCGCCCACAATCCACCAGCGATCGTTCCTGAATAGCGGCTGGTGACCTCGCGTCGGACAAAGGTGAGGAACAACCAGCGCTGCTGCCAAAGTTCGGTAAGGATATTCATTGAATCCGTCCGAACTCGCTGCACAATCCATGTTTCGCCCCCCTCCGGACCGAGGCCATGGGCTGTGCAGCGGGTGCGGCATCAAAAGCGCCTCGCAACAGCATCGCCGGGGATCTGCTGCAGATGCGCGGTACAGGCATGATGGAAAAGATGTGCGTGTTACTGGTTTCACGGCCCGCCGCACGGCGTCAGCGTCGATCTTGATCGCGGCAGGATCGCGCAGCGGATCGGCAATCTTCTTGCGGACTTCGCCGCGCATGCGAGTGCGGACGCTCTCCATCAGGGCGTCCTTCACCTCATCGAAGGGACGCAGCACCGGCGCCTGACGCTCTTCGAAACGGATGATGCAGCCCGAAGTTGGTCTCCACGATCCCCGACAGCTCGCCCGGCTTCTTCATGGCGAAGGCAACGGCCTCGAACTCGGGCACCATCGTGCCCTTCGGTTTCATGCCGAGATCTCCACCCCGCTTGCCTGAGCCGGGATCGTCGGAATATTTCTGGGCCAGTTCTTCGAAAGACTCACCACTGCGCAACTTTTCAAGAACGGACTCGGCCAGTGCGCGAGAGGCTGTCCGATCGCTGCCACCAAGCCCGGAAAAGAATGTGGCGCGCACGTACCTCCTCAGGCTTGGTGAACTTTCCGGAAATGCCTTGTACTCGTCCCGGGCGATGGCTTCCACCTGACTCTCTGACACGGCCTTGGACTCGGCCTGCTCCATGTAGATCTCGTACAAGGCGCGTTCTTCCGCCAACTTGAGGCGATCAGAACGTCCTTGCGGGACGCCAAGCCCTCACTGCTGGCCTTGTTCGCAACAGGCGACGCAACAGAATGTCGGCAGCCATGCGTTCGGCCGGAGGGAGATCAGGCTCGCGCATGCGTTTCGAGCAAGTCGGGGGCGTCCCGCCATATCAGCCTGCATGTCAGCGGTCGGTCACGCCATCGCGGCTCACGACAGTCTCATCGGCGGCACCTGCTGGGGAGACGGCAAAAGAAGGCCCAAGGCGGCCAGGTAAGAGGTAAAGACTCGGCAGCCCAATGTACTCACTCGAATGGAAAAGCAGAAAAGACAGCATTTATTCAATGGTGGTTCATCGTAATCAGGACAGGAAGTGCGGGATTACGACAGAAATGACAAAGGCGGGACAAGCCCGCTTCTTTGTCATTCAACACCCCGAAAGGGGAGTGTTTGAGGTACAGCTCAACTTACCACTTCAGCGGCAGAACTTGTAGTTGGTGCCGGAGGCGCCAACGCTGGCGTTGGAACACGTTCACCGCGGTGAAGCCGATAACCGGCAGCGGGCCGTTGGCGCTGGTGGCGGTGCTCAGGCGAGCCAGACCATCGTCGTAGCAAAGGCGTAATCCTGAGCGGTAGTTGGCCTTCAGCGCGCCAGTCGGACCAGAACCGTTGTTGATGGACACGACGGACACTTCACCGATCAGAGTATAGCCAGACGCCGGATTCGGGGAGATCACGACACTACCGCCAGCATCACGTCTCTTCGCGATCATAGATCGAAGGAGCACCGACGGAGATCTCGTTCTTGGCGGCAACCAAGCTGGCGTAGGGGCCGCTAGCGCCCGAAACGGTAGCCAGACTGCGCTGTGTATCACCATCAGCAATGCCGGCTTGTCAGTCCAGGCTGTAGTAATAGCGACGGGTCGGCTGGGACAGGACGACGTCGGTAGCAGCCAGGATGGTATCAGCCGTGGCGTACTCGGTGACGACGGAAGCCTTTTTGCAGGATGCCCTGCGTTGGAGTTCGGCTAGCTGGGCGGTGGTGCTGGCGGTACCGTACGGAGTCGACAGGTCGGGCAGGTCGAACTCGCATTACATGGTCACTTTGCCGGTCGCGGTGTCGAACACGCTGTCAGCGGTCTGACAGAGGCCGAAAGCCGGGCAGCGCCGAAGGAGGCGGTACCGATGGTCAGGTTGGCCTGACGGGAGTAACGAACCGGAACAGCGGTGCTCTGAACCAGGCGGTACCAGGGATGGTGAAGGCCTTGGAGGAAGCAACGTTGATGATGGTCGCAAAGGAGGTCAGACCAGAGGTCGGAGCGGTCAGGCTTGCAGTCAGATCGTTCGGAATGGCGTCCGTACCGATCAGAGTGGCTGCGGTGCAAGGCGCCACGCCATTCACGTGCTTGGTAGCGGTGAAGAGAGCGTTTTGGGCGGTTGAAGCACCATGAGCGGTGTCAATGATGTCGCCCATGTTGATGATCTCAACATAGCCTTCACGGGTGCCTTGAGCCTTGTTGGCATCCAGCAGACGGGCGGTCACGAACTGCTGATTGACGCTGACCGGCAGGGTGCAGGACTTGTCGCTGGTAGCCAGACGGGCAACGGTGCCGTCCAGAGTCACAGCAGCGGTCCAGACGTCAGCCGGGGACAGGAAGACTTGGAAGTCAAAGACGTCGTCGGAGAACTGAGCGCCGCGGAAGCGGACCTTGACAGCCTTGCCGTTAACTTCGTCGGTGTTCGCGATACTGATCAGGGTGGTGTTGCCGTTCTGAACAGAGTAGTACGGCAGGATGTTGATATGACCCACACCATTTTGCGCAACGGTGATCGCTGCGTTCGAAACTCCGGACAGCGCACCCAGAGTGGCCGCAACACCAACAGCAAGAAGCTTTTTCTTCATACAGAACTCCTAATTAGCAAAAATGAACGCAACGTAATCAAGTCTTACGCTGGATGACACCATAGCACAGACAGCAATTTTTTTGAACAGCCTGCAAACACAATTGCGTCATGCCCTGTTGCACAAAAACAACGAAATTTTACATACACATACAGGCTATTCGCAGGCTCGGGCCATGGGCCCGAAAACTAGAATCGCTCGTACCGCCACCACTCACCCGCTTCGAGTATCCAACGCTCCTCAAGATCGGTCGTGGTTTCCGGGTAACCCCGTTGCAGAGGCGCAAAACCAATGCGCATGGTTACATCGCAGGTTGCGTCCTTGCACTTTACGTTAACGACATCTGCGCTCTTAAGTTTAACTGCGGGCGCGGAACGGCTGCGAAAACCGAAGAGATCAACGGCCTTGCGGTAAGCAGGCGTGGCGAAACTGTAGGCTTTCTCCCAGTTACCTGCAACCTGGGCATCCCACCTTGCCTGGGCACGCTCCCTTACATCCGCCTCCGGCTCGCGCGGCGCAAACGTGGCGCAGCCTCCCAATACGGAAAGACAGGCAGCCCCGATGATACCCAACGACTTGAGGCGACCAAACCGGGAAAAAGTCACACTGGACCTAAAAAAAATCATGACTTCATTCATCATTTCACCTTCTGGAACAATCTATGCGCCCCCGGGAAAGCAGATCTCGGGAACCTTCAGCGCTTGATACCCAGCAAAGGCTTGAGCCCCTGCATCTTGGACTTCAACTCCGAGCCCACCTCGCGAACATCCTGCTCGGTACGCACCACCCGCGGGGTGATCATCACCAACAGCTCCGTCCGGGTCTTGGACAAGGTGGTTGTGGAAAACAGGGCGCCGATCACCGGAATATCCTGGAGCCACGGAATACCCTGCTTGCCGTCGCCCTTGTTGTCACGGATCAAACCACCGAGCACGATGGTTCGCCCGAACGCACGGCCCACCTTGCGGCGATCATCCGCTGCAGGAAGCTGCGC
>JADJBR010000007.1:0-1567500 GCA_016703645.1 Zoogloea sp.
GAAAGCCCGTCTGAGCCGCCGAGCAGCCCAGCAACGGGCGGGGAAGTCCGGCGCGGCTGTCACAGGCCCGAAGGGCCGAGTTCCGCGCCGACCGCCCGATTATAGAGTAGCGCGGGGGGTCGGCACCGAAGGCCGACCGGGTGGCTCTCCAGGTCGCCTTCTTTGCCGCTTACATGGACGCCTCCCGTGTGACAGAAAAGCAAGTTTTGGAGTTTTGGAACGGCGGATTCATTGCGGTCTTATATCCGGCCGTTGGTGCAGTCGGACGCTTGTCCGCTGCGGGCCCTGATGGTCATTCGCGGTTGGGGCTCATCTTTCTTTGGGGCTTTGCACGGGGCTCGCCCAAGGAGGAATCTGCCTTCGCGACCCACGGTCTGACCGCTTTGCCATCACGTCATCAACTCACCTATGCACACTGCAGGGCGTCACCACGCCTTTGATCATGGAGCACGGGCTTACGCCGCGCCCGCTCTCGCTGCCGGGGGCTGACCGCTTTCCAGCTCGCTTCGTAGGCCCGCCCATATTACGCCAACGCCCACGCGGTGGTACCAGCTTGTGCGCGATGGCGACCACCACCACGTTGGAAAGGGGGCGCCTCCCCAGCGGCGCCACGATCCACGGGGCCGGGTGCTCGCGGCTGGCTGGCCAAAGCGCGGGCGCCGTTGATCAGCAGGGTTCGCAGGTAGGCTTTCCACGCTTGCAGATGCTCCCTATGCACTTTGCCGCCCGTGCCCCGATGACCCGGAGCAAGACCGAGGGCAACGCAGGCAAATTCACGCCCGTTGCGCCAACTCGTGCCATCGCCCAGGGTCGCTGCCAGGGCGGTGGCGCCGAGAACTGCCGATCCCCGGGTGTCACGCAGACGACGGGCGCTTTCTGGCTCTTGAGCATCAGGCTGATCTCCTCTTCCATCGCTTGGACGTGCCGTTCGATGTTCGCAAGGGCGAGTAGTTGATCGTCCACCAGCCGCACCATGACCGCCGGCACGACATCGTTGATCGGCATTCACCGTCGCTGTCCGGACGCTGACCCAGTGGGTGCGCATACGGTGCAGGCTGAGCATGGCTTGCTGCTCGCTGCTCTTGACCGCCACCCGGCGGATGTCTCCGTGTTGGGCCGCCAGCCAGATCCCCCGGGCGTCGGCCGCGTCATCCTTGTTGCCGCTGATGAAGGGGCGGACCTGGTGCGTGGGCAACAATTCGATCTGATGGCCCAGCGGACCGAGGGTGCGCCCCCAGTGGTGGGCGCCGCCGCACGCTTCCATGGCGATCCGACCGGCCGGACGCACGGCGAAGAATTCGGTCACTTTGCCGCGCGGGAGCTTCTTGCGGCAGATCTCTCCCGTGTTGCCATCAACCCAGTGAACCTGGAAAACGTTCTTGGCGATATCCATGCCGTACGTTGTAGCATTCATCTCGGGGACCTCTCGTCGCAGGTGGTTGTTCGGAACTCCACTTTGGCACTTGATGCCGTCAGACGCGAGGTTCCCCCCTTCAGCACCGCAGGAGGGGCCTTTCCCCCTTGCCGAACCGCTTTGACGGTGTCAGCACCGGCAGTCGGTCATTTCGTGGGTGGAGGTGGGCGGGAGGCGTCCATATCATCTTTCTTGGCGAAGCAAGAAAGAAGGTCGCCCGCCGGGGCGAAATCCCGGCCAACATCACGCCAAGCAACGGAACGCCCGCAAGTAAGGGCTCAAGCCCTACCTATCGGGGCGAAAACGCTTTCCACACTTAACGCGAACATAGCCAATTCATTCGACCTCGGCGCGTTGAATCATCGGCATGCCGATCACCATCGTCCGCGGTCGAATGAATTCGACCCCACGGCCCTCCAGCCGCCAGCGATGCTTAATCTGCGGTCAGGAAACCGCTCGCCAGCCGCTGGAAGGCTTCCGTCTGTTCCCGGGTCTGGCCTTCATCGAAACCCAGCTCGTCCGCCAGCAGGGCGGCGACGGCCGGTGCAGCGTCGCGGGCGCTGCGGGCGTCGATGAACAGGGCGCGGTGGCGGCGGGCGAGGAGGTCTTCGACGCTGCGGGCCTGCTCGTGGCGGATGGCGTGGCGGACTTCGGCTTCGGTGAGGGTGAGGGCCGGGTGGATCTGCTTTCCGGCGCCGGGCAGGGCGTCCACCTGAGCTCTGTCGGTGCCGAAGACATCCTCGCAGGCCGCTCCCGGGTGGCCGTGGAGGTGCAGTTCGCGGGTGCGGCACGGCCGAGGCGGCAGCCCGCCAATGGGGATGGCGGTATCGACGATCTGCTCGCCCATGCGCCGGTAGGTGGTCCATTTTCCGCCGGCGACCGACACCAGCCCTTGCCGGGAGACCTGGATCAGGTGTTCGCGGGACAGGGCCGCCGTGGTGCCGCCCTTTGCGCCATCCTGCCCGCTTCCAATCAGGGGGCGCAGGCCGGCGAAGGCGCTGCGCACGTCCTCCCGCCGGGGTGGGCGGGCGAGGTAGCGGCCGGCGGTTTCCAGGATGAAGTCGATCTCGCCGGCCAGGGGGCGGGGTTCCAGGGGCAGATCGGTGCGGGGCGTATCGGTGGTGCCCAGGAGCACCTTGCCCTTCCACGGAATGGCAAACAGCACCCGGCCGTCCGGGGTGTGGGGGATCAGCAGGGCTGAGTCGGTGGGCAGGAAGTCCCGGTCGAGCACCAGATGGGCGCCCTGGCTGGGTGCCAGCTGGGCGGGAGCCTGCGGCTCGTCGAGCTGGCGCAGGGTATCGGCCCACACGCCGCCGGCGTTGATGATCACCCGGGCGGCGATGCTGAAGCACGCGCCGCTCTCCGCGTCGCGGGCGTCTGCACCCACCACCCGACCGGCCTCGTGGCGCAGGGCGGTGACGGGCAGGTAGTTGATGGCGAGGCCCCCCAGATCGAACACGGAGCGCATCAGGGTGATGGCCAGGCGGGCGTCGTCGAAGCGGGCGTCCATGTAGGCAATGCCACCGACCAGACCTTCCTGCCTCACGCCGGGCAGTGCGGCCACGGTGTCGCGGGCGGACAGCAGGCGGCTCGCCCCGAGGCTGCGGCTGCCGGCCAGCCAGTCGTAGGCGGTGAGGCCGACGCCCAGCACCAGGCGATCCCACTGGCGATATACCGGCACCACGAAGCGCTGGGGATGCACCAGATGGGGGGCATTGGCGAGCAGGATGGCGCGCTCTTCCAGGGCTTCGCGAACCAGCCCGAGGCGACCCTGGGCCAGGTAGCGCACGCCCCCATGGATGAGCTTGGTGGAGCGCGAGCTGGTGCCCTTGGCGAAGTCGTGGGCTTCCAGGAGGAGGGTGGCATAGCCCCGGGCGGCGGCGTCCACCGCGCAGCCCAGCCCCGTTGCCCCGCCGCCGATGACCAGCACATCCCACCGGGGCGTGCTGCGCAGGCGGGCGAGCAGGGCCTCGCGTTTCATGGCCGGGCCCAGTCACGGCTGCGCGCCACCGCCCGATGCCATTCCGCCAGACGTTCGTCGCGCCAGGTGGCGTCGCGGCCGGGCGCGAAGACCCGTTCCGCCGCCCACAGGTGGGCCAGTTCATCCGGGGAGCGCCAGACGCCCACGGCCAGTCCGGCCAGCAGGGCGGCGCCCAGGGCGGTGGTTTCGGTCTGGCGGGGGCGGATCACCGGTACGCCGAGGAGGTCGGCCTGGATCTGCAGGAGCAGGTTGTTGCGCGCCGCGCCGCCGTCGGCACGCAGTTCAGTGAGGGGGCCGGCGCCGTCGCGGTTCATCGCATGGACCAGATCCACGGTCTGCAGGGCGATGGCGTCCAGTGCTGCGCGGGCGATGTGGGCCTTGCCCACGCCGCGGGTCAGACCCACCAGAGTGCCGCGGGCGTAGCCGTCCCAGTAGGGGGCACCGAGGCCGGCGAAGGCCGGGACGAGCAGGGCGCCATTGCTGTCCGGCACCGAGGCGGCCAGGGCTTCGATGTCGGCCGCCTGTTCGATCAGGCCGAGGCCGTCGCGCAGCCACTGGACCACGGCCCCGCCAATGAAAACGCTGCCTTCCAGCATGTAGTCGGTGCGCGGGCCGATGCGCCAGCCCAGGGTGGTGAGCAGGCGGTGTTGCGAGGGCACGGCCTGGGCACCGGTATTGAGCATCAGGAAGCAGCCGGTTCCATATGTGTTCTTGGCCATGCCGGGTTGCAGGCAGGCCTGGCCGAAGGTGGCGGCCTGCTGGTCGCCGGCCAGCCCGCCGATGGGGATGGCCGCGCCGAACAGCGAGGCGGCCGTCTCGCCGAGCACGCCGCTGCTGTCCACGACCTTCGGCAGCAGCGCGGCGGGGATGTCGAAGAGGGCCAGCAATTCGGCGTCCCAGCACTGGCGGTGGATGTCGAAGAGCAGGGTGCGGGAGGCATTGCTGGCATCGGTGACGTGGCGGGCGCCTGCGGTGAGCTGCCAGACGAGCCAGCTATCGATGGTGCCGAAGGCCAGCTCGCCGGACGTGGCCCGGGTGCGGGCGTCCGGAACGTGATCGAGCAGCCAGGCCAGCTTGGTGGCAGAGAAGTATGCATCCAGTTCGAGGCCGCTGCGGCGCTGAATCAGGGGCGCGTGGCCGGCCTGGCGCAGGTGCTCGCAGTCGGCAACGGTGCGGCGGTCTTGCCAGACGATGGCGGGCGCCAGGGGGCGGCCTGTGGCGCGCTCCCACAGCACGGTGGTTTCACGCTGGTTGGCGATGCCGATGGCCGCCACCTCGCGGGCGGTGATGCCTGCAGCAACCAGGGCTTGGCGGGCGCAGTCGAGCTGTGTCTGCCAGATCTCCAGTGGGTCGTGCTCCACCCAGCCGGGGGCCGGGTAGGACTGGTGGAATTCCTGCTGGGCGGTGGCCAGGACGTGGCCCCCGTCATCGAAGACGAGGGCCCGGCTGCTGCTCGTACCCTGGTCGAGGGCGAGGAGGTAGGGCATGGACAGGCCTCCGGCAGATGGTGTGCCGATGATACGGCAGCCCGGCCTGAATCCTTAGCAGCGGCTGCCTTCGGGGCGTCGGGTGAAGCCGAAGCCGTCGCCGCCCAGGCCGGTGGGCTGGATGCAGATCATCAGGGCCAGGGAGCGGGCTGACCGGCCAATGTCAGGCGGGAAGGCGGCAAAGGGTACGGCCCGCTCGACGACCGATTTCACGAAGGCGATCTCTTCCTGCTGGTCGCCGGCATTGACCACCTTGAAGCTCTTCAGGCTGCCGTCCGGGTTGAGGCGTACCTCCACGGCGGCGCTGTGGAGGCCGCGGGCGCGGGGGTCATTCTTGACGAAGGATGCGCTGCGATTGAGCTTCTTGACCAGGGCGTCCATGTAGAACTCGAGGCTGAACGGGTCCACCGGCGGGCTGTCGGGAATGCGCTCGATCAGGTCGGTGGGGTCGTTGCGACGGCGGCTGCCTCCCTCCTGGGGCCGCTCGTGAACGTCCCGGCCCGATTCCCGGGCAATCTCCCGGGCCATGGCCATGGAGCGCTCCGCCAGATCGGGCTTGGGCCTGGTCTTGGCTTCGGTGGCGAGTTCGTTGAGGAAGCTGTCCATCTCCTGCTTCTGGGCGACGCTCCATTTCGGGGTCGGCTCCGCCTGGCGCACCGTCGGGGCCAGGTCCTTGCGGGCGATGAGGATGCGCGGCCGAGGCTCCTTGGGGGCCGGCTTGGCCTGTTGGGTCTTGCTTGCCACCGGCGGCGGGGCAGGGCGGGTCTCGGCGGGAGGCTTGCGGGCCTGGCGGGGCGCCAGGCGTGCCTGCAGCTGGGGCGCTTCCGGGGTCTCCTGGGGTGGCTTGCTGATCTGGATCAGCAGCACGAGGGCGTGGGCGAGCAATGAGATCGCGATCGCCAGGCGCAGGGGGCGCGGGGAGGGAAGGTAGTGCGGTTGAAACATCGGCCGGATTCTAGACCGGCGGGCAGGGCGGCGCTTGGGTTTTACATGGGCTCACCGTTGTGGCGCAGACCCTCGCGCGGCCGCGCATTCCCTTACGACAAGGCACCCGGGCCGGCTACAATGCACACCTCTATTGACCCCGGGGCCGCAGTCTGCATGACAAGGGGCGGCCTTACTGATGGATATAGTTCTACTGCTGTTGCTGATTCTGCTCAATGGCGTTTTCGCCATGTCGGAAATGGCTGTCGTTTCATCCCGCAAGTCCCGCCTGCAGAACCTCGCCGATGATGGCAGCCCGGGGGCAGGCTCCGCCCTGCTTCTCCATCAGGAGCCATCCGGTTTCCTGTCCACCATCCAGGTCGGCATCACCTCGGTGGGCATTCTCAGTGGTGCCATCGGCGAGGCCGCCATTGCCGATCCCCTGGCTGCCTGGCTGGGGAGCTTCACCACCCTCGAACCCTACGCCAGGGGCGTGGCCCTGACCCTGACGGTGGTCGGCCTGACCTATTTTTCCGTGGTGGTCGGCGAGCTGGTACCCAAGCGTCTGGCCCTGCTGGCGCCGGAGGGCATCGCCACCTTGATCGCCCGTCCGATGATGATCCTGGCCCGGCTGGCCCATCCGCTGGTGACGGTGCTGTCGGGCTCGTCGGCGGCGATCCTGCGCCTGCTCGGTGCCCGCCGCAAGGAAGAGCCGCCGGTGACCGACGACGAGATCAAGGTGCTGATGGAGCAGGGCGCCGAAGCCGGTGTCTTTCACGAGAGCGAGCAGGAGATCGTCTCCAACGTGCTGCGCCTGGACGAGCAGCGCATCTCGGCGATCATGACGCCGCGCCGGGAGATGTTCGTCATTGATCTGGAAGAGGACGAGGAGATCGTCTGGCAGCAGCTGAAGGAAACGAGCTATTCCCGGGTGGTGGTATGCCGGGATGGCCTCGAACATGTGCTCGGCGTGCTGCAGACCGGCGATCTGCTGAAGAAGGCTCTGGGTGGCGAGCGGGTCACCGTGGCGGATCTGGAGGCCTTGCTGCGTCCGCCCCTGTATGTGCCCGAGACGGTGAGCACCACCCAGCTTCTTGAGAGCTTCCGTCGTGCCCGCCTGCAGTTCGCCCTGCTCATCAATGAGTATGGTGATGTGCAGGGAGTGGTGACCCTGACCGACGTGCTGGCAGCCATTGTCGGTGAACTGTCGGTGCCCGAAGCACCGGAAGACCGGGACATGCTGCAGCGCGAGGACGGCTCCTGGCTGGTGGATGGGGATGTGGGCATCGAGCGCATGAAGTCGGTGCTGGACATCCTTGACGACCTGCCGGGAGAAGACGAGAACTCCTTCAACACCCTGGGCGGCTTCATCATGCACACGCTGGGCCGGGTGCCGGCCCCCACCGACCATTTCGAGGCCGCCGGCTGGCGCTTCGAGGTCATGGACATGGACCGCAACCGGGTGGACAAGGTGCTGCTCTCGGTGCTGCCGTCGGCACTGGAAGACGACTAACGCCCGCACCACTCCCGGCGGTCGCCACGGCCCCAGGGCTGGGACAGCCTTTCCGTCCGGCTCAGGGTGCTGCGCACCTTTCCGCTGCCGCCGTCGAAGAGCACATTGAAACGGGCCGGCTCCGACCATACGTCGCAGTAGCGCCACTCCCACACCAGCTCGTCGCGGGCCTTGTAGTAGATCGTCCAGCCCGGATAGGACGGCCCGAGGATGCGCAGCACCGCGTCCTGGCTCATGCCGGGCTGGATCCGTGCGAAGTGGGCCATATCCATCACGTTTTCCACCGATGTCACCTTGCCGGTGGCGTCGGTACGCACCATCCAGGTCTGGTAGCCCATCGGTCCGCGGGGATAGACGAGCTGTTCGCCACCGTCCGCCTCACGCCAGCGCATGGCGGGTTCGCCCATCATGCGATAGGTGTCCTGCAGCGTGCTGCCTGACGCAAGCATGGGGCCGCCCAAGGGGGCGCAGGCCGTGACGAGCAGGGTGGCGACGAGGGTGATGGGGCTTTTCATGGCTGCGGATCTCTCGGGCGACGCATGCATTGTAGGCGGACTGCCAGGGCGTGAAGTCTGAGGTCGAATCCGTTGGCGCTGTTCGCGCTAGGTATGTAAACACGGTCTCTGGAAAACCCACCGGGCTTTGAGCGCCTTAACTACCGATGGGAAAGCAATTTCCTGACGCTACGGAACGGCTTTCCGTTGTATGACGTCACATTGGCCGGGGACTCGCCCCCGGCGGGCGACCTTCTTCTTTGTTGTACGACAAAGAAGAAGGCAAGAAAGCGTACCCCGCTGTCGCGCCCCCTTCGGGGGTGCCCTCCTTCCGGCAATGCCGGGCGGGGTCTTCGCAAACTCGCCCTGCGGGCTCAGACATGCGAAGCCCTCTTTCCGCCCGTCATCACCTCCAGTCGGCGCGCCAGAGGGGAAAGGAAATGCAGGTGATCAACGGCCAGTGCCCGACTCAAGTTCCGCAGGGGCTCGGTGCGTCCGAAAAGCCCGTTCCGACCCCGCCGAGCAGCGCACCAGCAGGCGGGGCCTTCCGGCGCGGCTGTCTGAGCCCGAAGGGCGAGTTCCGCGCCGGCCGCCTGCTGGGAGCAGCGCAGGGCAGTCGGCCGCAGGCCGACCGGGGGTGGCGGGTCGCCTTCTTTGCTGACTTTCTTGGCGAAGCAAGAAAGTCAGTCGCCCGCCGGGGCGAAATCCCGGCCAATGTAACGCCACGGAACGGAACGCCTGCAAGTAAGGGCTCAAGTCTTACCTGTCGAAGCGAAAACGCTTTCCATACTTAACGCGAACATCGCCAATGAATTCGACCATCCGCGCGCTCTAATAACCGTACGGAAGGTTGAAGGCTTTGGTATTGCACTTCAAGGAATATACAAAGCCATTTTTATTGGTTTGGTGCGCCGCAGCGCCTCCTTAGACTCGAAACCTATTCGAAAAAAGGAGATTCCCATGTCGCCGCTTCGCGCAGCGCTTCGCCCCATCGTTGCCATCCTCGCCGGTCTTGCCGTGCTGCAAGCGGCGCCGGCTTCCGCCGACACGACGCTGCTCAACGTGTCCTACGACGTGTCCCGGGAACTCTACAAGGACATCAACCCGGCCTTTGCCGCGCGCTGGCAGCGTTCGGCCGGCGAGAAGCTGACCGTCAATCAGTCCCACGGGGGCTCCAGCAAGCAGGTGGGCTCGGTGGTGGCGGGGCTGGAAGCCGATGTGGTGACCATGAACCAGGCGCCGGACATCGAGATGCTGGCGAAGAGCGGCCTGGTGAGCGCCGACTGGCGCAAGGCCTTCCCCCACGGGGCCGCGCCCTACACGAGCACGACGATCTTCCTGGTGCGCAAGGGCAATCCCAAGGGCATCAAGGACTGGTCGGACCTGATCCGCCCGGGGCTGCAGGTGATCGTGCCCAACCCCAAGACCTCCGGCAACGGCCGCTACACCTACCTTGCCGCCTGGGGTTATGCCCTGCAGAAAACCGGCAATGACGCCGGCGCCCGGGACTTCGTGAGCAAGCTGTTCGCCAATGTGCCGGTGCTGGATGGCGGTGGGCGTGGCGCCACCACCACCTTCACCCAGCGTGACATCGGCGATGTGCTGATCACCTTCGAGAACGAAGCCACCCTGATCGATCAGGAAGTGGGCGGTGACAAGTTCGACGTGGTGTACCCGTCCCTGTCCATCGAGGCGGCAGCCCCGGTGGCGGTGGTGGGCAAGGTGGTGGACAAGCGCGGCACCCGCAAGGCAGCCGAGGCCTACCTCAACTTCCTGTTCTCGCCGGAAGGGCAGGAAATCATCGCCAGGCATTATTTCCGCCCCCGTGATCCGGCCGTGCTCAAGAAGTACGCCAGCCGCTTCCCCACGGTGAAGACCTTCACCGTCGAGGACAAGCTGGGTGGCTGGGATGCGGTGCAGAAGACGCACTTCTCCGACGGCGGCGTGTATGACCAGATCGTGGTGAAACGCTGATGGCGTCGTCCACGTCCTTCCGAGTATTGCCCGGCTTCGGGCTGAGCCTGGGCTACACCCTCGGCTACCTGTCGCTGATCGTGCTGATTCCGCTGGCCGCGGTGTTCTTCAAGGCCGGCTCCCTCGGCTTTGACCATTTCTGGGATGCGGCCACCTCGCCGCGGGTGCTGGCCTCCTATCGCCTGTCCTTCGGCGCCTCCCTGATCGCTGCCGGCATCAATGCCGTCTTCGGCCTGATGCTGGCCTGGGTGCTGGTGCGCTATTCCTTCCCCGGCAAGCGCCTGGTGGATGCCCTGGTGGACCTGCCCTTCGCGCTGCCCACGGCGGTGGCCGGCATTGCCCTGACCGCCCTGTATGCCAAGAACGGCTGGATCGGCAGCCTGCTGGAGCCCCTGGGCATCAAGGTGGCCTTCACGCCACTGGGCGTTCTGGTGGCGCTGGTGTTCATCGGTCTGCCCTTCGTGGTGCGCACGGTGCAGCCCATCCTCGAAGACCTGGACACCGAATACGAAGAGGCGGCGGTGAGCCTCGGTGCCAACCGCTGGCAGGCCTTCCGCCACGTGGTCTTCCCGACGCTGTTCCCGGCCTTGCTCACTGGCTTCGCGCTGGCCTTCGCCCGCGCCGTGGGTGAATACGGTTCGGTGATCTTCATCGCCGGCAACATCCCCATGGTGTCTGAGATCACTCCGCTGATGATCATCACCAGGCTGGAGCAGTACGACTACGCCGGTGCCACCGCGGTGGCCGTGGTGATGCTGATCTTCTCCTTCCTGCTGCTGCTGATCATCAACGGCCTGCAGGCATGGACTGCCAAACGCACCGGGAGGGCTCGCTGATGGCTGGCGCTGCTGCTGTGCTGCACGGGACGGCGGATCACGCCGCCCGCTTTGAATCGAAGGCCGCGACCCGCGAGCCGGGGCTGGTCAAGTGGGGGTTGATCGCCCTTGCCCTGAGCTTCTTCGCCTTCTTCCTGCTGTTGCCCCTGATCGCCGTGTTTGTGGAGGCCTTCCGCAAGGGCTGGGAAACCTACTTCAACGCCCTGGTCGATCCGGACGCGGTCTCGGCCATCAAGCTGACCCTGCTGGCTGCGGCCATCTCGGTGCCCCTGAACCTGGTCTTCGGCGTGGCGGCGGCCTGGTCGATCACCAAGTTCGATTTCCGCGGCAAGCATTTTCTGATCACCCTGATCGATCTGCCCTTCTCGGTGTCGCCGGTGGTGTCGGGCCTGATCTACGTGTTGGTCTTCGGTGCCCAGGGCTGGTTCGGGCCGTGGCTGTCGGACAACGACGTGAAGGTGATCTTTGCGGTGCCGGGGATCGTGCTGGCCACCGTGTTTGTGACCTTCCCCTTCGTCGCCCGGGAGCTGATTCCGCTGATGGAGGCCCAGGGTAAGGAAGAGGAAGAGGCGGCCGTGGTGCTCGGCGCACGGGGCTGGCAGGTGTTCTGGCACGTGACCTTGCCCAACGTGAAGTGGGGCCTCATGTATGGCGTGATCCTGTGCAACGCCCGGGCCATGGGTGAGTTCGGGGCGGTCAGCGTGGTGTCAGGCCATATCCGTGGCTACACCAACACCATGCCCCTGCACGTGGAGATTCTCTACAACGAATACCAGTTTGCCGCAGCCTTTGCAGTGGCCTCCGTGCTGGCGCTGCTGGCCATCGTGACCCTGGTCATCAAGGTGTGGGTCGAACGCCAGGCCGGCAAGGCCGCAACCGTATCCGAGGACGAATGAGATGAGCATCGAAGTCAAGAACATCCACAAGCAGTTTGGCAGCTTCACGGCACTGCAGGATGTCTCCCTGGATTTTCCCACCGGTCAGCTGGTGGCCCTGCTGGGCCCGTCCGGCTGCGGCAAGACAACCCTGCTGCGCATCATTGCCGGCCTGGAGTCGGCCGATTCGGGCCAGGTGCTGCTGGAAGGGCAGGACGCCTCCGACACCCACGTGCGCGAGCGGCAGGTGGGCTTCGTGTTCCAGCACTACGCCCTGTTCCGCCATATGACCGTCTTCGATAACGTGGCCTTCGGCATGCGCATGAAGCCGCGCAGCACGCGGCCGTCCGAGAAGGCCATCAAGGCCAAGGTGACGGAGCTGCTCAAGCTCGTGCAGCTCGACTGGGTGGCCGACCGCTTCCCGGCCCAGCTCTCGGGTGGTCAGCGCCAGCGTATCGCCCTGGCCCGGGCCCTCGCGGTCGAGCCTCGGGTGCTGCTGCTTGACGAGCCCTTCGGCGCCCTCGATGCCAAGGTGCGCAAGGAGCTGCGGCGCTGGCTGCGGCGCCTCCATGACGAGCTGCACATCACCTCCATCTTCGTCACCCACGACCAGGAGGAAGCCCTGGAAGTGGCCGACCGGGTGGTGCTGATGGACCACGGCAAGGTGGAGCAGGTGGGTACGCCGGAAGAGGTCTATCGCCATCCCGCTTCTCCCTTCGTTTACGGCTTCCTGGGTTCGGTGAACCTGTTCCATGGCCGGGTGGATGGGGGGGCCGTGCATGTGGGCGACGATCGTCTGGCCACCGGCAAGGTGGATCTGGCCCATGGTTCCGAAGTCTTCGCCTTTGCCCGTCCCCATGAGCTCACCATCGTGGTTGACGTCCAGGAGGCGGGCGGGGTGGCGGCACGCATCAGCCGCATCCTGGCCTTTGGTGTCACGGCGCGCATTGAGCTGGATGGGCTGAATGGCGCCACAGGGCAGCTCTTTGAGGTGGAGATCACCCGGGACGAGGTGCAGCGGCTGGGTCTGGAAGAGGGGCAGGCCGTGCGTCTGGTACCCTCACGACTGAGGGTTTTTGAACGCAATGCAGCAGCGAGTGGCGCCAGTCAGGCGCCAAACTGGGTGATCTGATGAACTTCCAGCAACTGCGCATCATCCATGAGACGGTGCGTCGCAATTTCAACCTGACCGAGGTGGCCAATGCCTTGTTCACCTCCCAGTCAGGGGTCTCCAAGCACATCAAGGATCTGGAGGACGAGCTCGGCCTGGAGCTCTTCATCCGCAAGGGCAAGCGCCTGCTCGGCCTCACCGAGCCGGGCCAGGAGCTGGTGCACATCGTGGACCGCATGCTCATGGATGCCCGCAACATCAAGAGCATCGCCGAGCAGTTCAGCAACAAGGACCACGGCCAGCTTACCGTGGTCACCACCCACACCCAGGCGCGCTATGCCTTGCCCCGGGTGGTCACCCAATTCAAGCAGGCCTTCCCCAAGGTGCACCTGGTGCTGCACCAGGCCAGCCCGACGGAGATCGTCTCCATGCTGCAGGACGGGCGGGCCGACATCGGCATCGCCACCGAATCCCTCGCTGGCGTCACCGACTTCGTGTCGTTTCCCTACTACGGCTGGCATCACTCGGTGATCGTGCGGGCGGGGCATGTGCTGGAGTCGGTCGAGCCGCTGACCCTGGAGGCCGTGGCCGACCATCCGGTGATCACCTACCACGAGGGCTTCACCGGCCGCGCGCGCATCGACGAGACCTTTGCCAAGGCCGGCCTGACGCCCGACATCGTCATGTCGGCGCTGGATGCGGACGTGATCAAGGCCTATGTGGAACTGGGGCTGGGGGTCGGCATCGTGGCCTCGATGGCCTATGACCCGAGCCGCGACCAGGGCTTGCGCATGCTGGCAAGCAGCCATCTGTTCGAGGAGAACGTGACCCGCATCGCCGTTCGCAAGGGCACTTCCTGCGCGGTTTTGCCTACCGCTTCATTGAACTGTGCTCGGCGGAACTCTCTGAAACCGTGGTTCGGGCCGCCCTGCGTCCGGATGCCGACGGCGATTCATCCTATTGAGAGGGTGGATGAACCCGCATCCCTCCCCAGATGCTCCGACGCCGGCTGGAGGGACTGTGGGGGCGACTTCAGTCGCCCATCCGCGCGTTGATCGCAGGCATGTCGTTGATTGAAGTCTGTGGGCGACTGAAGTCGCCCCTGCAGGCCGCCCCCGCAGGAGATATCGCATCTGCGCACAGACGATGCGGCAGGTTGAGGCAATCAGGATGAATTTGATCCCGCCGCGGTACGTCAGCGGCGCCGCTGGGCGCCGGGGTGCTTGTGCCACGGCGCCGGGCGGCGACGCTCGTCCTCGTCCACCTTGGGCTTGGGCATCAGCAGATTCTTGCCTGGGGCCTTGGCCTGGGCACGCTGGGCCAGCACCGCGGCATCCACCCGGGCAGTGTCCAGGCTGATCGACGGATGTTCGGCGCGGCCCGGGTGGGCGGACAGTTTCTCCCGCACAAAAAACACGCGCTGGGCGGTGTCGCCCCGCTTGGGCAGGGCCGCCATGAGTAGCTGCCCCTCGGCGCTCAGGGCCAGGCCGCCGTCCACCTCGCACAGCAGGCCGTGGGCCGACAGGCGCTGGATGCTGTCGATCAGGCGGCCGGTGGAAGGCACCGGCTCCTGCAGCAGGTCGAAGGCGGCGATGACCTCCACCAGCTCGGCCGGGCGGCGCTTGGTGGCCAGCGTGGCGGCCAGCATGAGGAGGGCATCTGCATCGTGAGTCGGGTACATCTCTAAACCTCTTGAAGACCGGCAGGACGCCGATCGTCCGTTCGTGGGACCGGCAGTGTAAGGGTTTCCGCGGCAAATCCCGACTTTTGTAGGGTATTCCGCCGGGCAAAAGGGGCAGATGGGCCTCGCCTGGGGGATAATCCGCCCTCTTGGTCCTTCCGGGAGGTGTCTTCTCCCGACTTTCCCCCGGCCTGCCGGCCGGATCCCCTGTTCCCCTGAAACACCTTGGCATGTCTGTGCGCTCCGCACCCATCTGCCCGTTTCTGCCCTCTCAAGCGTTCCGCAGGTAACCCATGAGTACACAAACCTTAATCGCCCGTATCGGCGCCGACCTCGAAACGGAGGCGCCGCCGATGGCCCGCGGAAAGCGCTGCATGGTGTCTGCAGTATGAGGACGCCGGCCCGCATCGAACCCCTGGTGGCCGACGGCCTGGTGGATGGCGTGATCCGCCAGCTCATGAGCGGCAAGGAGGCCATGGTCTATGTCGTCCAGTGCGGTGACGAGGTGCGCTGCGCCAAGGTATACAAGGAGGCCAACAAGCGCGGCTTCCACACCGCCGTGGATTACATCGAAGGGCGCAAGGTCAAGAACAGCCGCCAGGCCCGGGCCATGGCCAAGGGTTCCCGCTATGGCCGCCAGGAGCAGGAGGCCGCCTGGCAGCATGCCGAGGTGGACGCCCTGCGCCGCCTGGCCGAGGCCGGCGTGCGGGTGCCCACGCCCTACCAGTTTCATGAGGGTGTGCTGCTGATGGAGCTGGTGGCCGACGCCGATGGCGAGCCGGCACCGCGCCTCAATGATGTTGCGCTGGCGCCCGACGAGGCGCGCCGCTTCCATGCCGATCTGATCCGCCAGGTGGTGCGCATGCTGTGCGCGGGCATCGTCCATGGGGATCTGTCGGAGTACAACGTGCTCCTGGACGAGAACGGCCCGGTGATCATCGACCTGCCCCAGGCCGTGGATGCCGCCGCCAACCAGAACGCCAGCGCCATGCTGGCGCGGGACGTGAACAACCTGGCCACCTACTTCGGCCAGTTTGCCCCCGAGCTGCTGGAAACCCATTACGCGCCGGAGATCTGGGCGCTATACGAATCGGGCAAGCTGCACCCGGACAGCCCGCTCACCGGCACCTGGATGCCTGACGACACCCCGGCCGACCTGGACGAGGTGATGCAGGTGATCGAGGCGGCAAAAACCGAAGACGCCATCCGCCAGGCCGGGCGGGCTGCCGCCGCGGCCGAAGGGAAATGGCAGGCTGAGGAGTAAGGACGGCAGAGGGGCCGGAGAGGGAGGGCCGGCGGTGCAAGGGCTCCCGCTGCCCCCGGGCCACTCAGGGGCTGGGTGCGATCCGGTAGATCACGTTGTCAGACAGGGAAACGACGTAGAGCGCGCCGTCGGGCCCCTGCTCAATGCTTGGAGTGATGCCGAAGCCCCTGCCGACCAGCAAGGTCTCGCTCTCCGTGCCCTCGAACTTCTGTGCACGGAACAGGTTGTCGGCCACCCGGTCCGCCAGGCGCGGGTCGGCGCTCAGATCCAGGCTGAGCCGGTCGGGCGTCAGGCGGAGGCGATACAGGCTGCCCCCGGTGCCGCCGACCTGGGAGAAGGCCCGGGCCGACCCGATCCACAGGCTGCCGGCATAGGCGACGCCCAGGGCCGTGCCACTGACGAAGGCGGTACCGGAGGGCCCGATCTCATAGCGCCAGCTTAGCTCAGGGTCTTTGTAGACCGCACCGGGGAGCATGAAGAGACGCGCCTGGGCCAGGGCCGGGGTGTAGGCCGCCCGGGTGGGCGGGTAGCGCACCTGCTGCAGGGTCTGGTTGAACTGGGTGGTCTCGATGGTCTTCCAGTCCCGCACGCGGCTGATCGGGCCGGCGAACTGGATCCAGCCTCCGTTCATCCCCGGTACCACCCGGTTCACCTCGGAATAGGCGTCGTCCGCGTTTTCCGTCTCCCAGAGGTAGCCGGTCTGTGGATCGAAGGCCATGCCGAAGCCATTGCGATGGCCGTAGGAGTAGATCTTCTGGATGTTCTGCCCCACCTCCCCACCGAGGGAGGCACCTGCGGCATAGAAGGGGTTGTCGGCGGGGGTCGAGCCGTCGTCATTCACGCGCAGGATGACGCCGGCCAGGTGGGCATTGCCGGGGGCCGGACCGCCGAAGGTGTCATCCACCTGCGGGGCGGTCAGGAAGGGGCCGTTCGCCAGGTTCTGCAGCCAGCCGCGCCGGCCCTGATCACCCATGAACACATACAGCTTGCCGTCCGGGCCGAAGCGCATCACGCCACCATTGTGATTGCCGGCTTCGTTGGCGTTGTTGGTGCCCGGGTGGCCGGATGTGGCGATGTTGTCGGTCTGGCGGGCACGCAGCCGCATCAGGTTCATGTCGAAGGACAGGGTGCTGCCATCCCAGGTGAAGCGGTCCACCCGGTTGCCGAGCAGCGGCACATCGGCCGTCACGTTTGAATCGACACCACTCAGGCTTTCGGTCCAGCGGACATAGACATAGGGCTGGGTCGGGAAATTCGGGTGCAGCACCACGCTGAGCAGCCCCCGTTCGGACGCTGAATTGACGGCCAGATCCAGCACTGGCATGGCCTGGACGACACCGTTGGTCACGCGCTTGATCTGCCCCGAGGACTTCTCGGGCACCAGGAAGTCGTTGCTGCCCAGGAACACGATGCCGATGGGCTGGCTGAGTCCGACGCTGACGACGGTACTGACCTGCAGACTCGGATCAAGCAGTTGCAACGGCGTGCTGTCGGCTTGAACGCTGCCGGGCCAGGCGAGCGCCGCTCCGATCAGAGTCAGGGCAGTCAGCAGGCCGTTACGGCCGCGACGATACCGGGAGACGGACCGAGTGTGTTTCATCGTGACCTCCACTTAAACGACAGGGCGCGTCGCGCAGTGGGCGCGCCGGGGAATGGGCAGGGGGGCTTGGGGCTAGCGGCGCCGGGTGATGGTCAGCGCACCCAAGGCACCAACGAGCAGCAGCACGGATGCCGGCTCCGGCACCGGGTTGCCCTGAATCTCGATGCGCACGTTGTCCACGCCCAGCTGGAACACGTCGAGGTTGTCGGCCTCGGCAAAGCGCAGGCGCAGGGTTTCGCCGTTGTGGGTGGCGAGCAGGGCGGTGATGTCCCGGGTGATGGTGGTGTAGCCGGAAACCGGGGCGTCGCCCACCTGGGTCTGGTAAAGGGTCATCAGGATGTCGCCTGAATCCACGCTGAAGGCGTCGGCACCGGCCTTGAGGATGTCCACGCGGGCCTGCTGGTTGATGGCCGCGGTGGCGAAATCCAGGGTGGCAGGGGTGTAGAAATTGTTGGCCCGGTTGCCGATGAAGAGCTCGAAGCTCAGGGTCGCACCGACCGCACTGGCCACGAAGTCCTGGTAGAGCACATGGGTGCCGGGGCCGCCCAGTCCGGCATCGCTCATGGCGGCCTGGCTGCCCTCCGGGGGGGCGGCCACGGCTAAGCCCGTGGTCGGGCTGGTGGTGCCGCTCTGCAGATAGAAAGTGCCTTCACTGCCGGTCTGGTCCAGGGTGGTCCAGTTGGCAAAGCCCGACTCGAAGCCGCCGTTCATGATGGCGGGTGCCGCATGGGCTGCGGGCAGGGCGCTCAGGCCAAGCAGCACCGACAGCAGGGAAGTGACGAGGCGGGGTCTGATCTGCATGGCGGGGCTCCCGGGCAGGTTTCGTCATGGGGACGAAGGTAACGGATGTAGTGCAGTTGCAAAATTCAAGCCCAAGGTCAAGTTTGTCGTGATGTCAATAAAGTCACCTTTGTTTTCAGTGGCTTGGAAGCGCTGGGCGATCAAGGGGGGCATTCATTTGCGAAATGGATTCCGCCATGTGTAAATTTTTTCGACGTGTCTGCCGGGTCAGGCCATCTCCCGGCGGGGCAGCGGGAGGCTGTCACTGCGCCGGGAGCAGCAGGGGATGGTGCCAAGGGGCAGGTCGCCCTGCGCAGCCTGCAGCGCCTTGAAGAGCGCCAGGCCCCGGGGCCAGGGGCCGTGGCCGGAATCCACGTTGATATGCCCGGCGGCGCCGATGTTCACAAGCTGGCTGCCCCAGCACTGGGCCCAGTAGGTCGCCGACGACAGGCGTACCCACGGATCGTTGGTGCTGGCCACCACCAGGCTGGGCGCCCCCAGAGGGCTGCGTGGAGTCCAGCGTGCCAGGCTGGGCAATTCCGGCGAGGTGCCGGCGTCACGCAGACCCTGGGGAGTGAAGCGCTCCGGGTCGGCCGGCGCCACCAGCATGAGCCCGGCCACCCGCTCCCGTCGGCTGTTTGCTGCCAGAACCGTCGCCAGGCAACCGAAGCTGTGGGCCACCAGCCACACCGGACCCGATGCGCGGTCGATGCCGTCGCGCACGGCCTGGGCCCAGTGGGGCAGCACGGGCTGCTCCCAGTCAATACCCGACACGCGACGTGCCCCGGGCACCTGTGTTTCGAACCAGGTCTGCCAGTGGGCCGGCCCACTGCCGTGAAAGCCGGGAACGATCAAGGTGGTCTGCTGCATGGCGGACTCCGGGACAGTGCGTAGGAGCCCCCGAGTCTAGGCGGCACCAATCGACCCGCGAACCAATCAATTGTTCAAAGCTTATTCCAGATGCCGGCCTGTGCCGCGGGTAAGGCAATCACAGCAACCGAAACGCCAGCCCCGCCACCACCGTCGGGGCAATGGCTGCGGCGAGCAGCCCCAGCGGATTCACCGCCTCTTCACTGAAGCTCCCCTTGAGGATGGAGACGCCGGCCGGGTTGGGGGCGTTGGCGATGATGGTGAGGCCGCCGCCGGTGACGGCGCCGGCGACCAGGGCGTACTTGAAGTCGTCGGAGAGGCCTTCGACCAGGGAGCCCAGGTAGGTCAGGGCGGCGTTGTCGGTGAAGGCGGTGAGGGCGGTGGCGCCGATGAAGACGGCGTCGCTGCTCATGCTCATCAGCAGGGGTTGCAGCCACCATTGCTGCTGGCCACCCAGTACCACCAGACCCGCCAGGAAGAAGGCCACCAGCAGGCCTTCCTTGAGGATCAGGCGGTCCTGGTGGCGGGTGTAGGCGTGGGCGACACCGAGGAAGAACAGGAACAGGCCCATGAAGATCGCCGGGTGGTGGGCAAACACCACCACACCGATCAGGAACACGATGTGTACCAGGGTCAGCACGACGGGGACGCGGGGCGTGGCGCCATCCGTGCCGGTGGGTGCCAGGGCACCCAGTTCCCGGTGGAACAGCAGGGTTGCCGCCAGGGCGTTGATGCCCACCCCGATGGCGGCCTTCCAGCCGAAGTGGGTGAGCATGAAGCTGGTGTTCCAGTCCCACTTGGCGGCCACCATCAGCACCGGGGGCGCGGCGAAGGGGGTGAGGGTGCCGCCGATGGAAATGTTGACGAAGAGCACGCCGAGGGTGGCGTACATCAGCCGGGTGGAGATGCCGCGGGTGAAGAACTGGTCACGCAGGATCAGGGCGGCGAGGGTCATGGCGGCCGGCTCGGTGATGAAGGAGCCGAGCAGGGGCACGAAGGACAGCACGGTGAAATAGACGGCGGCGGAACCGGGCAGGGGAATCGCCCGGGCGAGGAGACGTACCGCCGCGGAGGCGGCGTGCAGGATGGGCCGCGTACCGGCGATGACCATGATGGCGAAGACGAACATGGGTTCGGTGAAGTTGCGCGACTCGATGTAGTCGATGGCCGGGGTGGAACCCAGCAGGGCGAACATGGCGATCATCAGCACCATGGCCCAGAAGCCGAACACCACCTCGATCTCGCCCAGCAGGTGCCATAGGCCCGCATGTCGGGGCCCGGCGTGGGCCAGGCGCTCGAAGAACTTGGTGGCGAAGGTGTGCAGGATGGCGATGGCGAAGAGCGCAGCGCCAATGATCTCGATGGGGGTCGCAGTCACGCGGGGCTCCTGGGTGTTGGGCGGGGCAGGGAAGTCTGACTCCTGACTCGCCCGGGAAGGGCAAGTTCCAGGCCGGGCGGCTGGATCAGGGCTTCTGCAGCAGGAACTTCTCGACGAACTCCCGGCGTTGCTGGCGCTGGGTCTCGGTCCCCTGACCGCGCATCAGGGATTCACTGATCATGTAGCTGTAAAGCACGAAGGCACGCATGCCCGACTCCTGGAAGTTGTAACCCAGGGCCACGAAGCACTGGGACACATAGGAGAGGCGCTTGGCATCCACTTCGTCCACGACCTGGCGGGCCATGTCGTCACGACGCGCCCAGGCCCGGATTGCCAGTTCGATGGAGGCCGAGTTGAAGGCGGCCGTGCCGCGGAAGGGAAGGGAGGCGAGCTCCCGCACAAGGGCTTCCGGGTCGGCACCACTGCGTTCGAAGCGATTGATGATCTGTTCGGTGGCGGCGTCACGCCAGGATTTGAGCAGTTGCTTCAGCAGGTCATCCCGATCCTGGAAGTGCCAGTAGAAACTGCCGCGGGTGACCTTCAAGCCCTTGGCCAGCACGTCTACGCGGACGGCGTCGATGCTCTTGTCCACCAGCACTTCAGTGGCGGCTCTGATCCAGTCGGCCGGCGTGAGCTGAACTTTTCCGGGTGTTGTGGATGGGGTGGCAGGGGGGGTGGAAGCGTCAGTTGCAGACATGGGGAACAGGGGGGCAGCAGATGTTGGATTGTATCAGCTTCCCCGCGTCTTTCCGGCTTTGTCCCAGCCTTTGGCGCCCGTTCCGGAGGGTTCTGTATGGTTGTTTTCTGCGAATTTTCACCATACGTATCTGTATGGAAAACTGAGTTCTAGAGTTTATCTATCGGCCGGTAAATTGAATTTATAGACATAAGCCTATGAAAAGGTTGAATAAAATATAGATTTGGGTGCCTTGAATTTGATCTGGATCAAAAACGCTTGCCATGCAGGAAAATATCTGTACCATACACATACACATGTGTATTCAAACACGGAGGAGAAATGGACAAGCACCCCGGCATTGGCAAGAACCTTCTTGCCGCAGAGCATCAGACCAACTACCTGGAGGAGGGCAGCGGCAAGCCTCTCTTCCTGCTCCATGGTTCCGGCCCCGGCGTCTCCGCCTGGACCAACTGGGGCAAGGTCATGCCCGAGCTCTCGTCGCACTTCCGGGTCATCGCTCCGGACATCGCGGGCTTTGGCTTCACCGAATTCAAGGCCGACAGCAAGTACGACATCAAGCTGTGGGTTCGCCATCTCACCGGGATCATGGATGCCCTGGGGATCGACAAGGCCTCCTTCGTCGGCAACTCCTTTGGTGGTGCGCTTTCCATCGGCCTGGCCCTGTTTGCCCCCCAGCGGGTGGACAAGCTGGTGCTCCTTGGCACCCCGGCCGGTGAGTTCGTGCAGACCCCGGGCCTGCGTTCGGCCTGGGAGTACGAGCCGTCCATGGAAAACATGGAAAAGACCATGCGTCTCTTCCCGTTCAACCAGGACATCATCACCGAGGAGATGATCCGCACCCGCTACGAGGCCAGCGCCCGCCCCGGTGCCCAGGATGCCCTGCGCAAGCTGATCCCCAAGCCCAACAGCGACGGCCCCACCCTCGTCAAGGGCTTCCCCGAAGCCTCCGTGGCCAAGATCGAGGCACCCACCCTGGTCCTGCATGGTCGTGAGGATGGCGTGGTCCCGCCCGAGTGCGGCTTCCTGCTGGCCCGGGCGATTCCCAAGGCCGAGCTGCACCTGTTCGGTCAGTGCGGCCACTGGGTGCAGACCGAGCATCGCACCCGCTTCCTGCAACTGGTGCGCGACTTCTGCGCCTGACCCGGAGCTGCCCATGAGCCGCAATGTGCTGGAAAAGCTGATGCACCAGTTGTGTGTTGATCGCACCGTCAAGCAGCGCTTCAAGGAAGACCCGGAAGGCCTGCTGGCCCGCTATGCCCTCAGTGACGAGGAGCGGGCCATGGTCACCGGCTTTGATGTGGCTGCGATGCAGAAGCACGGGGTCAACGCCATGCTGACCCTCGGCTTCTGGACCGAGAACGCCCCCAATCGTCACCCCGCGGCCTACATGAAGGCCCTGCGCGGTGTTGCCTCCGAAGGCCAGGCGTTCTCGGCCGGCCTCAAGCAATAAGAACTCAGGAGTTTCCCGTGGGAAAAATCGTAGGCGGCTTTCTTGTGCCGCATGACCCGGTGATGTTCGTCGCGCCCGAAGCGCCGGCAGAAGACGTTCGCAAGCGCATGTGGGGCGCGTACGACGCCTGTGCGGAGCGTCTGGCCGGGCTCAATGCCACCAGTGCGGTGATCATCGGTGCCGACCACTACTTCAACTTTGGCACCGGCTGCCTGCCCCAGTACCTGATCGGTACCGGTGATGTGGATGGCCCCCTGGATGTGCTGCCCGGCCTCAAGCGCCAGATCATCCCCGCCAGTGAAAAGCTGGCCGGGTTCATTGCCGATCACGGCTACGCCAACGGCTTCGACTGGGCCGTGGCGCGGGCCTTCACGGTGGATCACGCGGTGGCCATCCCCGATCGCCTGATCATCGATCCGGTGCGGGCCAGGGGCCAGTCCATCGGCACCATTCCGGTGTATATCGCGGCCGGTGTTGACCCCTTCATCAAGATGAAGCGGGCCATCGAGCTGGGTGGGGCCATCAAGGCGGCGGTGGAGGCCATGCCCGACGACGAGCGCGTCGTGGTGATCGGCAGCGGCGGTATCAGCCACTGGGTCGGTACCCCGGAAATGGGCAAGGTCAACGAGGCCTTTGACCGGGAAATCATGGATTACGCCTGTACCGGCAACCTCGCCGGGATTGGCGGCCTGTCCGACGAATACATCCTCGAGAACGGCGGCAACGGTGGCATGGAGATCCGCCAGTGGGCGGTCGCCATGGGGGCCATGCCCGGAGCCCGCGGCGAAGTGATCGACTACGCCCCGGTCCCCGAGTGGGTCACCGGTCTGGGCTTCGTGCAACTGTTTGCCTGAGAGTCGCCCATGTCCCAACCGATTCTGCTGCTCAAACGTGCCGATCTCGAGCCCGGCAAGGTGCGCAAGTGCGAGGTGGGGGGTGTGGCGCTCGCCGTCTACAACCTCAATGGCACCTTCTACGCCACCCAGGATGGGTGCACCCACGCCACTGCGTCCCTTTCCGAAGGCGACATTGTGGATGACGACTGCATCGCCTGTCCGGTGCACGACGGCACCTTCCATATCCCCACCGGCCAGCCCATGAGCTTTCCCTGCGAGCACCCCATCCGGACCTTCAAGGTCATTGATGAAGGTGAGGACGTGCTGGTGGATCTGGACCAGGAATCCGACGAAGCGGCCGACGCCGTCTAATCACAAAGAGGAGACACAAGACCATGTGCAATACCCAAGGTGACACGCCGATCCGCCTCAAGCGCCGGCCGATTGCCCAGTCGATCGAGAACCTCGATCAGCTCATGAACCTGGAAAAGGGCCGCATGTCCCGCGACCTCTTCTGGGACCGGGACATCTACGAACAGGAACTGGAGCGGATCTTCGCCCGTTGCTGGCTGTTTGTCGGGCACGAATCCCAGATCCCCAAGGCCGGTGACTACGTGTCCACCTACCTGGGTGAGGACAATGTGCTGATCGTCCGCCAGAAGGATGGCAGCGTGAAGGGCTTTCTCAACACCTGCCCGCACCGGGGCAACAAGGTGTGCTTTGCCGATCTGGGCAATGCCCGTCAGTTCGTGTGCAACTACCACGGCTGGGCCTTCGGCATCGATGGCGCCCTGAAGGGCATGCATGCGTCCGAGACCTACGAGGCGGCCGGCATGGACAAGAGCGAGCACGGCCTGCATCCGGTGGCCCATGTGGATAGCTACCGCGGCCTGATCTTCGCCACCCTCGACCCGGAAGCGCCGAGCCTCGCCGAATACCTGGGCGACATGCGCTACTACCTGGATGCCATCTTCGACATGGACGAGGGCGGCACGGAGTTCATCGGCGGCTGCGTCAAGTCGGTGATCCAGTGCAACTGGAAGTACGCCTCCGAGAACTTTGTCGGCGACATCCTGCACGCCGGCTGGACCCACGACTCCGGCGCCAAGGCCATGGTCGGCGGCCCGGTGGCCGAGGTGCACAAGACGCCCGAACAGTCCTACCACGTGAACTTCAACGGCCATGGCTGGGAGTTCAACCAGGACATCGTCGGCAACTGCGCCACCCTGGGTGAGAAGGAACTGCTCAAGTACCTGTACGTGCTGCAGCCCAAGGTGGCGGAACGTCTGGGTGAGCTGCGCTCAAGGATGATCGGCGCCATCTCCTCCTGCACCCTGTTCCCCAACACCTCCTTCCTGCCGGGCCAGAACACCTTCCGCACCTGGCATCCCCGCGGCCCCGGCCAAATCGAGCTGCACACCTGGACCTTCGTCAACAAGAAGGCGCCCCAGGAGATCAAGGACAAGTGGCGCAAGGGCACCATGATGACCTTCAGCCCCTCCGGCGTCTTCGAGATGGACGACGGCGAGAACTGGGAATACTCCACCCGCAGCAACGCCGGCTTTGTCACCCGCCAGCAGGATCTCTACCTGGGCCTGGGCCACGACACCCGCGTCGAGAACACCGACCTGCCCGGCAACGTCTTCCAGGGCCAGATCAACGAAGCCAACCAGCGCGCCTTCTACCAGCGCTGGCTCGACCTGATGAAGGCCGATAGCTGGAAGACCGTTCCTCAACGCGACCTGCCGAAGATGAAGGAGGGTGTATGAACGCCAAGACCGCCATGCCCGAGATCGGGGTGGATGCCGAGACCCAGCGCCGGGTTGAACAGTTTCTGTACCGGGAAGCCCGCCTGCTCGACAACGAGCGCTGGGACGACTGGCTGGCCCTGATGGCCGAGGACATCCACTACTGGATGCCGACCATGGAAAACCGGCGCCGTGCCGACAAGAACGGCACTTACGCGGTGGACCGGGGCGCCCTCTACAACGACAACCTGCTCGACCTGACCCGTCGCGTCACCCGCTTCAAGCAGCCCACCGCCTGGGCGGAAGACCCGGCCACCCGGCATGCCCATGTGGTCGCCGGCATCGAGGTGTACCAGGGTGAGGCCCCCGGCGAGTTCATCGTGCACAGCACCTTCGTCAACTACCGCAGCCGTGTCGAAAAGGACAACGACCTGCTGGTGGGGCGTCGCGAGGACGTGCTGCGTGCGGATGGCGAGAGCTTCAGGCTGGCCCGGCGCAAGATCATCATCACCCAGTCGGTGCTGATGGCCAAGAACCTCAACACCTTCCTCTGAGGCACGACCATGGGCTGGCTCAATGGCTACGTGGCACTGGTGACGGGAGGCGGCTCGGGGATCGGCCGCGCCGTCGTCAAGCGCTACATCGCTGAAGGATGCACGGGGGTGGGCGTGATGGTGCGTAGCCAGGAGCAGGCCGAAAGCCTGGTCGCCGAGTTTGGTGACCAGGTGGTCACCAGCCTCGGCGACGTACGCTCCGGCGCCGACAACCAGAAGGCGGTGGATGCCACCCTGCAGCGCTTCGGCAAGCTCGACACCCTGGTGGGCAATGCCGGTGTGTGGGACTTCTTCACCCGCCTCGAGAAGATGAGCCTCGATGAGCTGGACAAGAGCTTTGACGAAATCTTCGGCGTCAATGTGAAGGGCTACGTGCTGGCGGCCCGCGCCGCTGCGGCCGCCCTGCGCGAGAGCAAGGGCAGCATGATCTTCACCCTGTCCAACTCGGCTTTCTACGCGGGCGGCGGCGGCCCCCTCTATGTGGCCTCCAAGCATGCCGGGCTCGGGCTGATCAAGCAGCTGGCCTACGAGTTCGCTCCCGATGTGCGGGTCAATGGCGTGGCGCCGGGGGGCACGGTCACGCCCCTGCGCGGCCCCGAAAGCCTGGGCAAGGGCGAGCGCCGCCTGTCGGAGATCCCCAACTTCCAGGAGAACGTCGCCAACTCGATGCCCCTGAAGATGATCGCCCAGCCCGAGGACCACGCCGGCCACTACGTGCTGCTGGCCTCCCGGGACAACAGCCGGGCCACCACCGCGACGGTGATTCAGAGCGACGGTGGATGGGAGATACGTCCCATGCGATGAGCCCCCATTGCCCGCGCCAATAACCATAAGAAACGACGCACCAAAGAGCACCCAACGGAGGAAGAAATGAGCTTCACGCGTAGCCTGACTGCGCCGCAGCAGGACTTTGTCGACATCATCGGCCGCAGCACCCTGCCGCTGATGGCCGCACCGATGTTCCTGGTCTCGGGGCCCGAGCTGGTGATTGCCTGCGCCAGGGCCGGCATCATCGGCTCCTACCCCGCCGCCAACGCCCGCAACGTGGATACCCTCCGGGAGTGGATGGCCCACACCCGTGACGCCATCCAGGCCGACCGCCCCGGCGCGCCGTGGTCCCTCAACATGATCGTGCACAGCAGCTACGACCGCTTCGACGCGGAACTGGCCCTGGTGCAGGAGTTCCAGCCCAAGATCGTGTCCACCGCCCTGGGCAGCCCGCGCCGGGTGCTCGATACCGTGCATGGCTACGGCGGCATTGTGATGGCCGACGTGATCAACCCGGCCCTGGCCCGCAAGGCTGCCGACGCCGGCGCCGACGTGCTGGTGCTGGTCACCCAGGGGGCAGGGGGCCATACCGGCAATTTCCACCCCTTTGCCCTGCTCGCCGAGGTGCGCAAGTTCTGGTCGGGCCCCCTCGGTCTGGCGGGTGCCATCACCACCGGCACCGACATCCGCGCGGCGCAATTGCTCGGTGCCGATTTCGTGCTGGCCGGCACGCGCTTCATCGCCACCCCTGAAAGCCTGGCCGAGCCGGCCTACCGGGATCTCATCGTCAACAGCGGCCTGGAAGACCTGGTCGCCACCAAGGCGGTGTCCGGCGTGCTCGCCAACTGGCTCAAGCCCACCCTCGACAAGGCCGGTTTCACCCCGGAACAACTGCGCGAAGAGAAGAAGATCGACTTCTCCGGCGACATCGTCGAGGCCCCCAAGGCCTGGAAGACGGTGTGGTCCGCCGGCCACGGGGTGGGAGGGATCGAGGCGATTGCCAGCACCGAAGACGTCGTCCGGCAGCTGTACCGGGAATACGCCGCCTGTCTCGACGACGAGCTGGCCGACCTGACCCGGCTGCGCAGCCGTTACCCGGCCCCTTGAGGCCAACCCCCTGCGAGAGAGCACATCATGAATCAGGACAAGATCAAGGCCGCTGCCGCGGCCCTGCGGCAGGCCCGCGCCACGCGGGTGGCGATTCCCCGAATTTCCGAACAGTTCGGCATCCAGGGTGCCGACGAGGCCTATGCGGTAGCCCGCTGCAACACCATGCTGGATCTGGCCGAAGGGCGTCGGGTGGTGGGCAAGAAGATCGGCCTCACCTCCCAGGCGGTGCAGCAGCAACTGGGCGTCGGGCAGCCCGACTACGGCGTGCTGTTTGCCGACATGGAGTTCCTGTCGGGCAGCGAGGTGCCGGCCAGCCGGCTGATCCAGCCCAAGGCCGAGGGTGAGATTGCCTTCGTGGTGGGGCGAGACCTGGACGGCGAGAGCCTGAGCTGGGGGCGCTTCCTGCATGGGCTCGAGTACGCCCTGCCGGCCATCGAGATTGTCGACAGCGCCATCCAGGACTGGAAGCTGACCCTCGTGGATACGGTGGCCGACAACGCCTCCTGCGGGCTCTACGTGCTTGGCCTGGAACCCCGCGCCATCGGCACGGTGGATTTCGCCCTGGCCGGCATGGATTTCCGCAAGAACGGCCACACCGCGTCCGTGGGCAGCGGCGTGGCCTGCCTGGGCAACCCATTGCTCGCCGCCTACTGGCTGGCCGGCACCATGCAGCAGTTGGGCGACCCCCTCAAGGCCGGTGACGTGATCCTCTCCGGCGCCCTGGGGCCGATGTTCCCCTTCCTTGCCGGCGACCACCTGCATCTCTCCATCGCCGGCCTGGGCAGCGTGGATTGCCGCACTGCCTAGCGCACCGCAGCCCGCCAGATCACCTGTTGCACCCTGTTTATTGTTGTTACAAGACCAACCCTGAGGAGACGAACACCATGAACCGCCGCCACTTCCTTGCCACCCTGTCGTCCGCCCTGATGCTCGCCTTCGGTGGCGTCAGCCACGCCCAGGCCCAGACCGTCACCATCGGCGTGAGCGTCAGCTCCACCGGCCCGGCTGCTTCCCTCGGCATTGCCCAGAAGAACACCATCGAACTGCTGCCCAAGACCCTGGGCGGCCTGCCGGTGAACTACGTCGTCCTCGACGATGCCTCCGATCCCACCGCCGCCGGCAAGAACGCCCGCCGCTTTGCCGATGCCGACAAGGTGGACGCCATCATCGGCTCCACCACCGTCCCGACCTCCCTGGCTGTCGCAGAGGTGGCCGGTGAGGCGAAGATCCCGCAGATCGCCCTGGCCCCGTTCCCGCCCAAGCAGATCCAGTGGGTGTTCCCGCTGCCCCATGGCGTGGGCGTGATGTCCGCCGCTCTGTTCGAAGAGATGAAGAAGCGTGACACCAAGAGCATCGCCTTCATCGGCTTCAGCGACGCCTACGGCGAAGCCTGGCTGAAGGACGTGGAGAAGCGCGCTGAAGCCAGCGGCATCAAGCTGGTGGCGGTCGAGCGTTATGCCCGTACCGACCAGTCGGTGACTGCCCAGGCCCTCAAGCTGGTCGGCCAGAAGCCGGACGCCATCTTCATCGCGGCCAGCGGCACCCCGGCAGCGCTGCCCATGCGCGCCCTGCGCGAGCGCGGTTTCAAGGGCCAGTTCTATCAGACCCACGGCGCCGCCAACAACGACTTCCTGCGTGTTGCCGGCAACACCGACGAAGGTCTGATCCTGCCCACCGGCCTGGTGCTGGTGGCCGAGCAGCTGCCCGACAGCAACCCCAGCAAGAAGGTCGCCCTGGGCTACCTGAAGGCCTATGAAGGCAAGTATGGCGCCGGTTCCCGCAACCCCTTCGGTGCCTATGCCCATGACGCCTACCTGCTCCTCGACAAGGCCGTGGCCACCGTCGGCAAGAAGGCTGCCCCGGGTACGCCGGAATTCCGTGCCGCCCTGCGCGATGCCCTCGAGAAGACCAGCAACCTGCCCCTGACCCATGGTATCAACACCATGTCGCCCACCGATCACTCCGGTCTGGGTGACGGTGCCCGCGTGCTGATCACCATCGATCAGAACAACTGGAAGCTGTTGAAGTAAGCGGAGGCTGCCATGAGCTTTTTTGATAACCCCGGCATGCTGGCCCCGCCCAGGGTGACCCGCATCGACCTCTCGAGGGGGGGCTTCATCCTCGCCTGTTCCGACCCCCTGGAAGAGGTCACCCGCTGCATCGGTGACTGGCTCGAGTACTGGGCCGCCCGTACCCCCAACGCCCTGTTCCTGGCGGAACGGGATGCGGAGGGCGAATGGGTGCGGATGACTTACGCCCAGGTCCGCGAACAGGTCGGCAAGCTGGCCCAGGGTCTGCTCGACCTGGGCATCGGCCCCACGGCGCCGGTGGTCTGCCTGTCCGACAACAGCCTCGACCAGGCCTTGCTGACCCTGGCCACCATGCACATCGGGCGGCCCTTCGCCACGGTGTCCAGCGCCTACTCGCGGCTCGCCAAGGACTACACCAAGGTTGCCACCATCCTTCAGGAGCTGGCACCTGGTGCGGTGTATGCGGGCGACGGGGCGGTGTACGCCTCGGCGATCCGCGCCAGCGCCGTGTCCTGCCCGGTGATCCTGAGCACCAACGCCTACCAGCTGGACGGCAGCCTGTCCCTGGCGGAGCTGATGCGCACCCGGGAAACCCCGGCGGTGATGGCCGAGTTTGCGAAGATCACCCCGGAGACCCACGCCAAGTACCTGCTCACCTCGGGCTCCACCGGTCGGCCGAAGATCGCCATCAATACCCACCGCATGCTCTGCGCCAACCAGAAGCAGATCCAGCAGAGCTGGCCCTTCCTCAAGGACGAGAAGCCGGTGATCGTGTCCTGGCTGCCCTGGAGCCACACCTTCGGTGCCAACCACAACTTCAATCTGGTGTTGTGCAACGGCGGCAGCTTCTACATCGACGAAGGCCGCCCGGTGCCGGGCCTGATGGAGAAGTCGGTGCGCAATCTGCGGGAAGTACAGCCCAACCTGTACTTCAACGTGCCCCGCGGCTTCGATGCGCTGATCGCCTTCCTGGAGCAGGACGAGTCCTTCGCCCGGGACTTCTTCGGGCGCCTGCGGGCAGTGTTCTACGCAGCGGCGGCCTTGCCCCAGTCCACCTGGGACCGCCTGGAGAGGTCTGCCCAGAAGGTGCTCGGCGAAAAGGTCTGGTTCACCTCCGCCTGGGGAGCCACCGAATCTTCCCCCTTGCTCACCAATGTGCACTGGCGTCTCGACGGGCCGGGCTGCATCGGCCTGCCGGTGGCCGGCACCTCCATCAAGTTCCTGCCCAATGGGGACAAGCTGGAGATGCGCGTCAAGGGGCCGCAGGTGTTCCCCGGCTACCTCAACAACCCGGAGAAGACCGCCGAAGCCTTCGATGAGGATGGCTATTACAAGATCGGTGATGCCGGCCTCTTGATCGACCCGGCCCGGCCGGAGAAGGGCATCGCCTTCAACGGGCGGGTGGCCGAGGACTTCAAGCTCACCACCGGTACCTGGGTGTCGGTGGGCACCCTGCGGGTCCGTGCCGTGACGGCCTTCGCGCCCTTTGCCCAGGACGTGGTGGTCACCGGCCATGACCGGGACGAGGTGGGCCTGCTGGTCTTCCCGACTCCGGCGGCCAAGGACGTGCCGACCGAGCAGCTCCATGCCCACGTGCCCGAGGGCCTGCGCAAGCTCAAGGCAGAGGGCGGCGGCGGATCGTCCCAGAGCCCGACCCGGGCCATGCTCCTCGATGAGCCGCCGAGCATGGACGCGGGCGAGATCACCGACAAGGGCTACATCAACCAGCGGGCGGTGCTGGCCCGCAGGGCCGATGATGTCCTCAGCCTGCATACCTCACCCAAGCTCGACCGGGTGGTCTTCCTCAAATAAACCCATCCTGAAGGACGCAGCGCCCCTGGCCGAAGCTGGCCGGGACGCGCTCGGCCCGGATTTCCCCACGGGAGTAGTCATGAAAAAGAAACTGAAGGTGGCCATCGTCGGCTCCGGCAACATCGGCACCGACCTGATGATCAAGATCCTGCGCCACGGCGAGCACCTGGAAATGGGCGCCATGGTGGGCATCGACCCGGGCTCGGACGGCCTTGCCCGGGCGGCCCGGATGGGCGTCGCCACCACCCACGAAGGGGTGGAAGGGCTGACCCGCCTGCCGGTGTTCGGCGATATCGACATCGTCTTCGACGCCACCAGCGCCGGTGCCCACGTGAAGAACGATGCCTTCCTGCGCAGCCTCAAGCCCGCCATCCGCATGGTGGACCTGACCCCGGCGGCCATCGGTCCCTATTGCATCCCGGTGGTCAATGGCGCCCTTCATGACGACGCCCTCAACGTGAACATGGTCACCTGTGGCGGCCAGGCCACCATCCCCATGGTGGCGGCGGTGAGCCGCGTGGCCAAGGTGCATTACGGCGAGATCATCGCCTCGATTTCCAGCAAGTCGGCCGGGCCGGGCACCCGCGCCAACATCGACGAGTTCACCGAGACCACCTCCAAGGCCATCGAAGTGGTGGGCGGGGCGGCCAAGGGCAAGGCCATCATCATCCTCAACCCGGCCGAGCCGCCGCTGATGATGCGCGACACGGTGTATTGCCTGTCGGAGATGGCCGACGAGGACGAGATTGCCGCTTCGGTGGAGCGCATGGCTGCCGACGTGCAGAAGTACGTGGCCGGCTACCGCCTCAAGCAGAAGGTGCAGTTCGACATCATCCCGGCCTCGCGCCCCATCAACATCCCCGGCGTCGGCCCGCGCATGAGCGGCCTCAAGACCTCCGTCTTCCTCGAAGTGGAAGGTGCTGCCCACTACCTGCCGGCCTATGCCGGCAACCTGGACATCATGACTTCCGCCGCCAAGACCACCGCCGAACGCATGGCCGCCCGCATCCTGGCCACGGCCGCCACCGCTGCCTGAGGAGAACGCACATGAACCCCGACAAGAAGATCTACATCTCCGACGTGACCCTGCGCGACGGCTCCCACGCCATCCGCCACCAGTACAGCGTCGAGCAGGGCGTGCAGATTGCCCGTGCCCTGGACAAGGCCAAGGTGGATTCCATCGAGGTGGCCCACGGCGATGGCCTGCAGGGCTCCAGCTTCAACTACGGGTTTGGCGCCCACACCGACCTGGAGTGGATCGAGGCGGTGGCCGACACGGTGAAGCATGCCAAGGTGGCAACCCTGCTGCTGCCCGGCATCGGCACCGTGCATGACCTTAAGGCGGCCTACAGTGCCGGCGCCCGCATCGTGCGCGTGGCTACCCACTGCACCGAGGCCGACGTGTCGCGCCAGCACATCGAGGTGGCCCGGGAGCTGGGCATGGAGGCGGTCGGCTTTCTGATGATGAGCCACATGACCACGCCCCAGGCCCTGGCCCAGCAGGCCAAGCTGATGGAGAGCTACGGCGCCACCTGCTGCTACGTGGTGGATTCGGGCGGCGCCCTGTCCATGAACGACGTGCGCGAGCGCTTCCGCGCCTTCAAGGATGTGCTCAAACCCGAGACCGAGACCGGCATCCACGCCCACCACAACCTGAGCCTGGGCGTGGCCAATTCCATCGTCGCGGTGGAGGAGGGCTGTGACCGGGTGGATGCCAGCCTGTCGGGCATGGGTGCCGGGGCCGGCAACGCCCCGCTGGAGGTCTTCATCGCCGCGGCCGACCGCATGGGCTGGAACCACGGCTGCAACCTCTACACCCTGATGGATGCCGCCGACGACATCGTGCGCCCCCTGCAGGACCGCCCGGTGCGGGTGGACCGGGAGACCCTGGCCCTGGGCTATGCCGGCGTGTACTCCAGCTTCCTGCGTCACTCCGAGGTGGCCGCCAAGAAGTATGGCCTGAAGGCGGTGGACATCCTCGTCGAGCTGGGCCGCCGCCGCATGGTGGGCGGGCAGGAGGACATGATCGTGGACGTGGCCCTGGACCTGCTTAAGGGCCATGAGCATGAAGCCATGCATGCCATTCCCACCATGAGCGAAGCGGGCTGAGCATCATGGGTACGAATCTCCTCGTCCGGCTGTCGCCCAACGGCGGCAGCTTTGAATGTGCGCCGGGCCAGACGGTGCTCGACGCCGCCCTGGCGGCCGGCTACTGGCTACCCCATAGCTGTCGCACCGGCACCTGCAATAGCTGCCACCTGGGCCTGCTGGAAGGGGCGGTGGAACACGCTCCGACCCGTCCGGACGGCACCGACGTGCCGGCCGGCCAGTGCCGCACCTGCCAGGCCGTGCCCACCGCCGAGCTGCTGCTGGACGCGCCCAAGGTGCCGGCCGAGCCCGGGCAGCGGGTGGTCACCACCGGTGCCAAGGTGGTTGAGGTGAGCCGCCCGTCCCACGACGTGGTGGTGATCCGCCTGCAGGTGCCACCGGCCGCCGGCTTCAGTTTCAAGGCCGGCCAGTACGCCAGCGTGATCCTCAAGGACGGGGCGAAGCGCAGCTACAGCATGGCCAACGATCCGGCGGAGGCGGGTGTCATCGAGTGGCACGTCCGTCGCATGGAAGGCGGGCGCTTCTCCACCCACGCCTACGACAAGCTCAAGGCCGGCGGCCTGCTGCGCATCGAGGGGCCCTATGGCGACTTCGTGCTGCAGCCGGGCGATGCGCCCATCGTGCTGTTGGCCTCGGGCACGGGCTACGCCCCCATCGCTGCGCTGCTCAAGACCCATGGCGCCGAGATGGCGCGCCGTGGGGCGGTGCTGTACTGGGGCGGCCGCCAGCGGGCCGACCTGTACGCGGTGGACAGCGTGGCTGCCTGGGAGGCGCAGTACCCGGGCATCCGCCTGGTGCCGGTGCTGTCGGAGGCCGGCCCGGAGTGGACCGGCCGGCGTGGCTTCGTGCATGCGGCGGTGCTGGAGGATTTGCCGGACCTCTCCGCCCACGAGGTCTATGCCTGCGGCAACCCGCTGATGATCGACGCGGCGCGCAGCAGCTTCACCGCCACGGCGGGGCTGCCGGCGGGGCGCTTCCTTGCCGACGCCTTCGTCGTCAATAACTGAACCGGGCCTGAGGAGACTTTCATGGATTTCGGTATCTTCGCGGTCCTGGCCCAGGACGGGGTCACCAACGGGGCGGTCTACGCCCTCCTGGCCATGGCCCTGGTGCTGGTGTTTTCGGTAACCCGCATCATCTTTCTGCCCCAGGGGGAGTTCATCGGTTTCGGTGCCCTCACCGTGGCAGCCCTGCAGAGCAGCCAGTTTCCCAAGCTGATCTGGCTGCTCATCGGCATCGGTGTGCTCACCTTCCTGGTGGAACTGGGCTCGGCCCTGCGCCAGCGGCGCTACAAGCCGCTGCCGCGGCGCCTGCTCATGTGGAGCGTCATCGAGAACCTGATCTACCCCCAGTTCATCTGGCTGCTGGCCCATTCCCTCGACTGGCAGGGCATGCCGATGGCGGTGCAGATCCTGTTCACCCTGGCCATCACCGTGCCCCTGGGCATCATGATCTATCGCGTCGCCTTCCAGCCCATGGCCGAGGCCTCGGTGCTGGTGCTGCTGATCGTCTCGGTGGGGGTGCACTTCGCCATGCTGGGCATGGGGCTGTTCATCTTCGGGCCGGAGGGCTCGACCACCCACGCCTTCACGGAGTGGAGCACGGCCCTGGGCGAGATGCCCGTGTCCGGGCAGAGCGTGGTGGTGATGGCTGTGGCGGGCAGCCTGATCGGTCTGCTCTACCTGTTCTTCGACCGCACGCTGTATGGCAAGGCCCTGCGCGCCACCGCGGTCAACCGCAAGGGGGCGCAGCTGGTGGGTATCGGCACCAGCCAGGCGGGGCGCATGGCCTTCGGGTTGGCGGCGGGCCTGGGCACCCTTGCGGGCACCCTGATCGCGCCCCTCAACACCGTGGGTTACGACACCGGCTTCGTGGTGGCCCTGAAGGGCTTCGTGGCGGCCATCGTCGGCGGCCTGGCCAGCTACCCGCTGGCGGCGGCCGGGGCCCTGCTGGTCGGTCTGCTCGAGAGCTATTCCTCCTACTGGGCCAGTGCGTACAAGGAGGTGATCGTGTTCACGCTGATCATCCCGGTGCTGGCCTGGCGTTCGCTGACTTCCGGCCATGGAGACGAAGAATGAAGATGTCCACCAAGAAGCTCCAGTGGCTGATGTTCGGCTGGTTTTTCCTGTTTCCCTTCCTGCCTGTACCGGGTTACTGGATCACCATCGGCAACTACATCGGCCTGTATTCCATCGTGGCCCTCGGCCTGGTGCTGCTCACCGGCATCGGCGGCCTGACTTCCTTCGGACAGGCGGCCTTCGTCGGTCTGGGGGCCTACACCACGGCCTATCTCAGCACCGCCCTCGGCTGGTCGCCCTGGGTGGGCCTGGGGGCCGGGCTGTTGGTCTCCGGCCTGGCCGCGGCGCTGATCGGCAGCGTCACGGTGCGCCTGTCGGGCCACTTCCTGCCCCTGGCCACCATCGCCTGGGGGCTGTCCCTGTATTACTTGTTCGGGACCATCGAGTTCCTGGGCAAGTATGACGGGCTGTCGGGCATTCCGGCCCTGAGCCTGTTCGGCATCGACCTGTCTTCACCGCGGGTGATGTACGGGGTGATCTGGTTCTGCCTGGGGGGCTGCCTGATGCTGGTCCTCAACCTGCTCAACTCCCGCCCCGGCCGTGCCATCCGGGCCCTGGCCAAGGGCAAGACCATGCCCGAGGCCATGGGCATCCACACCGCCCAGTACAAGATCCTGATCTTCGTGCTGGCGGCGCTGATGGCGAGTTTGTCGGGCTGGCTGTATGCCCACCTGCAGCGCTCGGTGAGCGCCACCCCCTTCGGCCTGCACATGGGCATCGAGTACCTGTTCATGGCGGTGGTGGGCGGCGTCGGCCACGTATGGGGGGCGATCCTCGGCGCGGTGGTGATGACCGGCCTGAAGAGCCAGCTACAGGATTGGTTGCCCCTCTTGCTGGGCAGCAACGGCAACTTCGAGATCGTGGTCTTCGGGGTGATGATCGTGCTGCTCCTGCTGTGGTCGCGGGATGGCCTGTGGCCCTGGGTGGCCGGCGTGTGGGCGAAGTTCCATCCGCCCGAGCCGGAGGTGGTGGCGCCAGCCATCGCCCCGGAGGGTTACAGTGATCTGCCGCGCCGGACCCGGCCCCAGGCCGGGGCGCTGATCCTCGAGGTCAACGAAGCCCGCAAACAGTTCGGTGGCTTGGTGGCGGTGAAGGACATGGCCTTCGAGATCCGTGCCGGGGAAGTGGTCGGCCTGATCGGCCCCAACGGGGCAGGCAAGTCCACCATGTTCAACCTGGTGACGGGGGTGCTGCCTGCCACCAGCGGCGAGATCCGCTTCTGCGGCGAGCGCATCGACCAGCTGGACTCCCGGCACATCGTGCGCATGGGCATCGGCCGCAGCTTCCAGCATGTGCACCTCATCCCGCACCTGTCGGTGCTGGAGAACGTGGCCATGGGGGCGCACCTGCGCGGTCGCAGCAGCCCCCTGGCGGCGGCCCTGCGCCTGGACCGCCATGAAGAAGCCCGGCTGCTGTTCCTGGCCGCCGAGCAGATCCGCCGGGTGGGGCTGGAGGAGCATATGCACACGCCGGCGGGCAGCCTGGCCCTGGGCCAGCAGCGCATCCTCGAGATCGCCCGCGCCCTGTGCACCGATCCGACGCTGCTGCTCCTCGACGAGCCCGCCGCCGGCCTGCGCCTGAAGGAGAAGGAGGCCCTGGCCGACCTGATACGCCAGCTCAAGGGCGAGGGCATGTCGGTGCTGCTGGTGGAGCACGACATGGACTTCGTGATGGGCCTGACCGACCGGTTGGTGGTGATGGAGTTCGGCAGCAAGATCGCCGAAGGCCTGCCCGCCGAGATCCAGAACAATGAAGCCGTGCTGGCGGCCTACCTGGGAGGTGTCGAATGAGCGCCGACAACAGCAGCAAACCCGTTCTTGAAACCCGCAATCTGAGCGTGCGCTATGGCAAGGTCGAGGCCCTGCGGGGCACCTCGATCAGCCTGCGGGCCGGCGAGATCGTCACCGTGATCGGCCCCAACGGGGCAGGCAAGTCCTCCCTGCTCAACGCCATCATGGGGGCCTTGCCCAGCGAGGGGCAGGCCCAGGGCGAGGTGCTTTACCAGGGGCAGGACGTGTCCCACCATGCCATCGAGCTGCGTCTGGGCAAGGGCCTGGCCCTGGTGCCCGAGAAGCGCGAACTGTTCACCACCATGACCGTGGAGGACAACCTGGTGCTCGGTGCCTACCGGCGGCGCAAGGCAGGCTGGTCCTACCGGGACGGGCTGGAGGGCATCTACGCCGTCTTTCCGCGCCTCAAGGAGCGCCGCCACCAGTTGGCGGGCACCATGTCTGGCGGCGAGCGGCAGATGGTGGCCATCGGCCGGGCGCTGATGAGCGACCCCAAGGTGCTCATGCTCGACGAGCCCTCCCTGGGGCTGGCACCGCGGGTGATGGCCGAGGTTTTTCAGGTGATCTCCCACCTGCGCGACACCGGCGTGGCGACCCTGCTGATCGAGCAGAACTCCCGTGCGGCGCTGAAGGTGTCGGACTACGGCTACGTGCTGGAGGTGGGCGACGTGACCCTGGAGGGCAAGGCCAGCGAGCTGGCCCAGAACCCGCGGGTGATCGAAGCCTACCTGGGGGCGAAGCACTGAGATGAGCATCCTGCGTACCGACCTCAGCGTGGACAGCCTCAACCGGGATGCGGCGGAGTGCCTGCCGGGCTTTCTGGGGGTCGAGTTCCTGAGCCTGGAGCAGGGGCGGGCGAGCAGTCGCATGCCCCTGCGGCCCCTGCACCTCGCCCCCAATCAGCGCCTGCATGCGGCCAGCCTGATCGCCCTGGCCGACACCACCACCGGCCATGCGACCATGGCGCACCTGCCCGCCGGTGCCCGCTCCTTTGCCACCATCGAGCTGAAGAGCAATCACCTGGGTACCCTCACCGAGGGTGCCATTGCCTGCGTCGCCACCGCAGTGCACCTGGGGCGCACGACCCAGGTGTGGGACGCGGTAGTCACCGATAAGGCCACCGGCCGCCAGCTGGTGTTGTACCGTTGCACCCAGATGATCCTTTGACCGGCGCCCAAGGCGTCGGCAACAACAAGATGGAGTGACCCCCAATGAGTATCTGGTTTGCCCCCTTCACCCTGGAAGAAGTCAATGCCCGCGGCTCCACCTGCGCCAACGGCCACCTGGGCATGGAACTGATCGAGATCGGCGAAGACTACCTGCGCGGCCGCATGCCCGTGGATCAGCGCACTCGCCAGCCCGCCGGGGCGCTGCACGGCGGCGTGTCGGTGGCCTTTGCCGAAACCCTGGCTTCCTGGTCGGCCGCCCACGTGGTGGATCCGGCCAAATACCACTGCGTCGGCCAGGAGATCAACGCCAACCACGTCCGCGCGGTGACCGGCGGCTGGGTCTATGGCGAAGCCCGGCCCCTGCACCTGGGGCGCACGACCCATGTGTGGGAAGTGCGCATCACCAACGAGGAAGGCAAGCTGGTGTGCATCTCGCGCATGACGGCTGCTGTGCTCAGCAAACCGAGCGAGTACAAGTAAGACGCTTCGGGTCGTCCTGCGGGGTCGGAACGGGCTTTTCGGATACACCGAGCCCCTGCGGAACTTGAGTCGGGCACCGGCCCTTGATCACCTGCATTTCCTGTCCCCTCTGGCGCGCCGACTGGAGGGTTCGGCAGGCGGAAAAAGGGCTGCGCATGTTTGAGCCCGCAGGGCGAGTTTGCGCAGACCCCGCCTGACGGACCCGGAAAGAGGGCACCCCCGCAGGGGGCGCGACAGCGGGGTACGTTTCTTTGCCGACTTTCTTGTCGTACAACAAGAAAGTCGGTCGCCCGCCGGGGCGAGACCCGGCCAATGTGAGGTAAGAGAACGGAAAGCCGTCCCGTAAGCGCTCACCGGTTCGAGGTCGAACGAAATGAGACAACGACGTTCGCGTAAAGTCTGAAAAGCGCTTCCACCCCCCGACGGGCAAGGCTCTCCAAGCCCCCCGGGGCCTGCGAGGGCCCGTATTTACATAGCGAGCGCGAACATCGCCAATGACTTGACCGCAGACTTTGGCCAAGGGCTGGCCGGTCATTCCTGCGCGGAGGTTGAGTGATTTCCACCCTACACCGGGTTTCATCCTAATTTCCTCCGTTATCCCGTCAGTCCGAGGCGCCCCTCCTGGGGTTGGGCGCCTGTCCATGGGGTTGGAGGGGGTTTGGCGTCGAAGAGGCGGGCGAGGATGTAGCGCACGAGGGCAGGCCATCGGTCTGTGTTCCTCAACTGAGGCGCAGTTGCCAGAATGCTGTCTAAACCCTTGCGGACATTGGCGGTCATGGCCTTGATGAGATCGCCTGAGGCATGGGTCAGGGTGACCAGCAGGCGCGCCTGCCCGCATGGTGGGTCAGGCGTGCGATACCAGCGAGCAGCAGAGGGCGACTGGTGATGGCCTCCCGGCGGGACTTCGGATGGGCAAGCCGGACGTACCAGCTCCACCAGTTGTAGATCAGGCCACGGCACGGGCCGAGAGATTGCAGCGCTCCAGATCCTGCGTGGTGTAGCCTCCCCAGCCCCACTGGTTCTTGAGTTCATCGAAGCCGTTCTCGCAATCGGCCCGGTCCCGGACAGCCGCCCCATGGCCTCCAGATCGTAGTCGGTGTTGGTCACGAGGACGGCGTACTCCACAGCTTGACCGGCATCATGGGCTCGGCGAAGTGCAGGCCCTGCTGGCGTGGGCTCCGCTTGTTCTTGGCCTTGCCCTCGTCGATCAGACAGTCCCGCACCGCCCGGCGCAGCACGACGACGCGCCGGGCCTGACGCCAGCCGGCGAGTTTGAGCGAGGCCTCGACCGCATCAAAGCCCTGGCCGACGCTCTGCCAGTCCTGCCGTGACCACTGGCGTTCGATCAGACTCTTGACCCCGACGCTCTGGCGCAGCTTGAAGAGGTAGGCCTGGGCCTGGGATTCCAGATCGGTCATCACCACGTCGTTGCCAAAGGCCAGGTCGCCCCGGACCAGGCGTGGTCGTTTCTCCGGGGCAGCGCGTCGAGCAGCCTGCGCAGGTGCGGCAGGCTGTGCCGGGCGGCATGCTCCTTGCCGCTTTGTACCTGGGCATCGAGCACCAGGCGCAGGTTGGCGATCCAGTAGGTGGATGGCACCGGCCGCCCCGGCGGTGGGGTTGTAGCTGATCTCAGCCCGTCCTGATGGCCGTACAGCGGCTTCACGGTCACATCGCAATCGAGGATCCAGTCGGTACTGAGCGCCTCCCGGGTGCTCTCGGCCAGCGCCTGGTCCATCCACTTCGCGCTGCGGGCTGGGCTTCACGGCGCAGACGCTCCGCCCCGGATAGCGCGGGCTCGGTGTGGGCGCCAGATGCGCCAGGGCCCGGCGCAGGCTCTCGTCGCTGACGATCTTCTTCATGCCCAGGATCTGCGGTGCCACCGCGTCACCGCGCAAGCCCGCCATGAGCGTAACGCCGCTGACCGTCCAGGATGGAGAGCAGCCAGGTGCCCAGCACATCCCGGGTCGCAGGGGCATTCGGGCTGGTGTAAGCCATCGGGCAGCACGCCACCCAGCGCTCGAACAGCCCCGAGACCTCCAGAAACTCGGCAAAGAAGGCCAGCTGACCCAGCGCCGTCGCACTCCCGCCCTCGTCCCAGCGCACCTGAAAGCGCCCACCCGGGGTGCCGATGCTCACCTCCGCCGCTACCGTGGCGAGCTCTGCCAACGCTCCATGGACCGCTTCGACCAGTGCCTTCGACTCAAATTCCGCTTCACCCATTGGGTGATCCTCCTCAGCTCAGTCAAACCCACGCCAGCACTGAGTTTGACGCAGTTTCGGACGGCCCAACTAAGGAAAATAGGTTCATTCGGCTTTCGGTGTGCAAGCCCTTTTCAGGAGTTGTTGATGAGCCCCACAAGCCCCAATCTGATTGATTTCTCCCGCCCTGATGGCAGTCTCTGCCAGGGCTACTTCACCCACGCTGGTGCCGACCGCCCGGGTGTGGTGGTCCTCCAGGAGTGGTGGGGGCTCAATGCCCAGATCTGCAGTGTCGTGGATCGCTTCGCGGCGGCCGGCTTCAATGCGCTGGCGCCGGATCTCTTCCGGGGCCGTGTGACCCAGGACCCGGATGAGGCCGGTCACATGATGAATGGCCTGGATTTTGCCGGGGCCACCTTTCAGGACATCCGCGGTGCGGTGGCCCATCTGCAGAAGGTCGGCAGCGGGCCGGTGGCGGTGATGGGCTTCTGCATGGGGGGTGCCCTGACGGTGGCCAGTGCCGTGCATCTGCCGGAAGTGGCGGCGGCAGTCTGTTTCTATGGCATTCCGCCCCGGGATTTTGCCGACCCGGCGCAGATCCGCATTCCTTTCCAGGGGCACTTCGCCACCCGGGACACCTGGTGCACCCCGGCGGCGGCCGGCGCGCTGGAGCAGGCCATGCTCGGCGCGGGCGCCTGTCCGGAGATCCATCACTACGAGGCGGCCCACGGTTTCTTCAACGCCACCCGGCCCCAGGTTTACGATCCGGCCCAGGCCGAGCTGGCCTGGACGCGGACCCTGGCCTTCCTGGAACGGCATCTGTAGAGTCTGGCCGATGCGTGATACCGGCACCTCCGAATACCTCGACATCCGCGGCCTGCGCCACCATGTGCGCCACTGGGGCCCGCGGGATGCCCCCACCTTCTTCCTGCTCCACGGCTGGATGGACTCCTCACCGACCTTCCAGTTTCTGGTGGAGGCCCTCGAACAGCCCTGGCACATCATCGCTCCGGACTGGCGCGGCTATGGCGCCAGCGAGTGGCTGGACCGGCCGTACTGGTTCCCCGACTACTACGCCGATCTGGACGTGCTGCTCGATCATTTCTCGCCGGATCGTCCGGCCACGCTGGTGGGGCACAGCATGGGGGCGAACATCGCTGCCACCTATGCGGCGGTGCGCCCGCAGCGGGTGGCGCGGCTGGCCATGCTGGACTTCCTGGGGCTTCGGCCGCCGCCCGAGGTGGATGCGCCCATGCAACTGGTGCAGTGGATGGATGCCGTGGTGGCGAGGCCGCGGGTGCGTCCGTATGCGGATGCGGCAGCCCTGGCCCGACGCCTGCGGGCGGTCAATCCTCGCCTGAGCGAGGATCAGGCCGATTTTCTGTCCCGTGCGGTGAGCCGGCCCCGCCCGGACGGGCAGATCGAGATGGCCTGCGACCCCTGGCACCGGGTGCACGGACCATCGCTCTACCATATCGAGGACTCCCTGGCGGCCTGGCGCAAGATCCAGGTGCCGGTGCTGTTGCTGATCGCCGACAGGGGTTTCGTGGACGAGCGGATGGGTGACGATCCGACGGAGCTTGAGCGCCGCATCGGCTGCTTCCGCAATCGCCAGGTCGTGACCGTCGCCGACTCGGGGCATAACGTCCAGCACGATCAGCCGGTGCAGGTGGCGCGGGCGCTGGAGGCCTTTCTGGCCGCGTGAGCGCCGTCTGCAGGCGCGGACGGCTTGTCTCGTGACGCTCAGGTGCGCAGCGGCGTCCGCATGATCAGGGGGGGCGCCTTGCGGCGCAGCCACATTTTCAGCCCGGCGTAGATGAGGACCAGGGTTACCAGCCCGCCCAGGAGTACGCCGATCCGCCCCGGAAGGCCGAAGGCCGTGCCGGTGTGGAGAGGCGTCTGCCAGTTGAGATAGCTGTCTCCCGGGCTGCTGCGGGTGGCGTCAAGGCTGCGCAGGATCGCTCCGCCGCGAACGGCGACCCACACGGTGCTGCGACTGGTGGTGGGGCGTTGCACCTCGCCGGGCAGCAGGAAGCCGATGGCATAGCTGTCGTCGGTGGTGCGAGGCAGCCCCACGCGCCGCAGTTCGCCGTCGGGGAAGACCCCGCGGGCGATGCGGACGGCTTCGTCGGCGTCGATGGGCGGGCGGTCGGACGGCGCGGCTCTTGGCGTCTTGCTCTCGTCCAGTAGCGATAGGGCGGCAACCAGGGGGCGGACCTCGCCGGGCAGGGCCATGTAGACACCCGTCACCGCCAGGACCAGCAGTACCGGTGCACTGTAAAAGCCGGCGGTGCGATGCAGGTCGAAATGCAGGCGCGCCGCGCCGGCCTGCCACTTGATCTGCAGGGCCAGGCTGAGCTTGTTGCGCCCCGGCCACCACAGGTAGAGCCCGGCCAGAGTCATCAGCGCCCAGAGCCCGCTGCCAATACCCATGATCCAAAAGCCGGTCTTGCCGAGCAGCAGCTTGCCGTGGATCTCGCTGAGCAGGTGGATGAAGTTGCGACGGTCAAGCTCGTGGCCGCTGCGGGAGCGGTCGCCCAGCACCCGGGCGGTGAAAGGATCGACAAGCACCTGGTGAAAGCGGCCGCGGCCTTCCGCATCCGGATCCCGGGCCTTGAAGAGCAGGGCGCCGACGCCCGTCTCGTGCCGCGGTGGGAGCAGGGATAGGGCCTGCCAGGGGCCGTCGTCCCGGGCCTGCTGGTGGGCGGTGGCGGCGGCGACGAGTTCGGCGAGGGGGCGGGGCGCTGTGCCGGGCGCCGGCGGCGGGGTGCTGAGAATGTCCGGGTTGAGCAGCCGGTCGATCTCCTGGCCGAAGACCAGCACGCTGCCCGTGAGCGCTGCCAGACCGATGAAGCCCATCAGGCCGAGCCCGAGGTAGCGGTGAAGCAGGGCGATCAGGCGGCGTGGCCTCATTGCGCCCCCTTGGGGACCGGCGTGATCGCGCCGGTGAGCGGGTTGAATCCGTGTGCCCGGTTCCAGTCCACCAGCAGCATGCGCCCGGCGGGCGTACTGAAGCTGAACTGCCGGCGGCCTGCCACCGCGATGGCGCTCTCGCCGTGGGTGAAGTCCAGCTCGGGCTCGCTCCCTGTGCGGTTGTTGACGACAACCGGAATGCCGGTCTCGCGGGAGCGGCGCTCCCACACGTCGCCCGGCCCCATGCCGTCCACCGGCGGCCAGTTGGCCGGCACGAGGAGGAGGGCGGCGCCCTGCTCACGCTGGCGGGCGGCGGGCTCCGGCGCATAGGTGTCGGCGCAGATCAGCACCCCCACGGGCACGCCATCCACCACGAAGGGGTGGCCATCGGTGCCTGCCACGGACCAGCTCTCGGCGCCGCCATGGACGCGCTGCTTGCGATAGGCGCCGAGGATTTTCCCCTCCCGGTCGATCACCGCGACGCTGTTGTGGAACGTGTGATGGCGGGCATCCCGTTCGGCAAAGCCGATGAACAGGGCCACCTTGTTGTCCCGGGCAATGGCGGCGAGGGTGCTCATCCAGGTGTCCGGGAAGGGGGCGATCCAGTCGGTGCCGATGCGTTTGGCAAAGTTGTAGCCGGTCTCCGCCAGCTCGGGGGTGACCACCCAGTCGGCGCCCTGGCGGACGGCTTCGCGGATGCCGGCTTCGATCTGCGCACGGTTGGCGGTGATGTCGCCCGGTGTCGGGTCCAGGTGGAGCAGGGCCAGGCGCAGATGCCCGGCGGGCTTGGGCAGGGATGACAGCGCGTCCGGAAAGCGCCGGCTGCCGGGCAGGAAGAAGCCGTTCTGCTTGCCCAGGGACTCGACCACCGCGCTGTAGGTGGCCTTGCCGATCAGCTCGCCGATGCGGCTGTGGCCGCCGGTGTAGCTGGCGGTGGGCGCACGGGTGCCCGAAACCACGATGATGCTGTCGGTGCCCGTGCCGGTGGCCTGCACGCCCGGGGTGTAGGTGCTCCTCACCTGCAGATCTTCCAGGGCGGCGGTCTTGCCTTCGGTGACGGTGATCAGCGCCCGGGCCAGGGCCGCGTCGGTCAGGCGGACATTGCTGAGGACCAGGATGTTGATGGTGCCCGCGGGCTCGGCGCCTTCGATGTAGCGGCCTTCGTCCACCCCGGTGCGGATGGCGTTGCTCTTGGCGCCCGCCGTGGCCAGCACGGTGACGGTGAGCGGGCCATGGCTGCGGGTGACGATGGCCAGGTTGTCCATGTCGGCCGCCGTGGCCATATGGGCGAGTTGGGTCTTCGCGAGCCCCAGGCTTGCTGCGGTGGCGGCGATCACGTGCTCGGTGTAGCGCTTGCCGCCGCGCCCGTCGTGGCCGTTGAAGCGTGCCGAAACCCGCTTCCAGAGTTCCGGGTGGGCGCCGTGGTTGATGGCGGCCTGGCTGTCCACGAGGCCGTCGCTGGTGGACAGGGTGCGGCGCACCTCGGGGAAGCTGATCACCAGGGTCTTCTCCCAGAGTCCGTCCCGCTGGCTGCGCTCGATCCGTGCCCGGGCCGATACCTCGTCGGGAAGCCGAAGTGTGTCGGCATGGGCCGCCGATGCCAAGGCCAGCAGTCCGCCAAGGGCGAGCAGGGTGCAGCCTTGCCTGAGGGTGGGGCCCGCCCGCCGGCTCCAGTTCAGCATAGTGATGTCCTTTGGCGCGATCGCCGTACATTGGGGGAGGCCCACAAGGCAAAAGGGAGCCACGAGGGCTCCCTTTTGCAGCGTCCTGACCCGGAAGACCGGGTCAGGACGGCCGGCTTCAGGCGAAGTTGGCAGAGGCGAAATCCCAGTTGGCCAGGCTGGCCAGGAAGGTTTCCACGAACTTCGGACGCATGTTGCGGTAGTCGATGTAGTAGGCGTGTTCCCACACATCGATGGTCAGCAGGGGCTTGCCCTCGCCGGTCTTCAGCGGGTTGCCGGCCGCGCCGGTGTTGGCAATGTCGACGGTGCCGTCGGCCTTCTTCACCAGCCAGGTCCAGCCGGAGCCGAAGTTACCCACGGCGGAGGCCTGGAAGGCCTTCTTGAACTCGTCGAAGGAGCCCCACTTGGCGTTGATGGCGTCAGCCAGAGCGCCGGTGGGCGCACCGCCGCCGTTCGGCTTCATGCAGCTCCAGAAGAAGGTGTGGTTCCACACCTGGGCCGCGTTGTTGTAGATGCCGCCAGCCGGAGCCTTGAGGAAGGTCTCTTCGATGGAGAGGTTCTCGTACTCGGTGCCGGGGATCAGGTTGTTCAGGTTGACCACGTAGGCGTTGTGGTGCTTCGCGTAGTGGTAGTCGAAGGTTTCTTCGGAAAGATGCGGGGCCAGGGCGTTCTTGGCGTAGGGCAGTTCGGGCAGGGTGTGAGCCATTTGATGTTCTCCGGGGGTTGGAAAATTGCCCGACTATTCTAGTCGGGATTCGCTCAAATGCACAATCCTGGAGGGGTTTTGTCTGGAGCGTCCAGGAGGTCTCCCTGTACCGGATCGACGGTGGCGGCGACGGTGCCGTCGTGGACTTCGATGTAGATGGCGGTTCCCGGAGAGAGACTGGTCACGCTGCGGGCGATCCGGCCGTCGGCATGGCGTGTGATGCTGTAGCCACGGGCCAGAACGGCGCGCGGATCAAGGTGGGTGAGATGCTGTTGCAGGGCGGTCACGCGTGCCTGGTGACGTGCCAGCAGGCTCTGGGTGGCACGCTGCAAACGCTGACCCAGGGCATCCAGGTCGGCCCGTTTGCGGGTGGGGTCGGGGCGTCGGGCCTTGAGGCGCAGTCCCAGACTCGCGACGCGCGCCTGGCGGCTGGCCAGGTGGCGGGCCATGCTGGCGCGCAGGCTCTGATCCAGGATGGCGAGGCGCAGATGGCTGCGCGCTAGCTGTTGGCGGGGGTGCGTCAGTCGTGATGCTGCACGGTCTAGGCGCTGGGCGGCGGCATCGATGCGTCGCTCCATGCTCCGGCGCAATCGTGCTGTCAGTTGAGGGAGACCCTCACGCAGCTCGAAATAGCCTGCACTGGCCAGCTCGGCGGCTGCGGTCGGCGTGGCGGCGCGCAGGTCGGCGCTGAAGTCGGCGATGCTGAAGTCGGTTTCGTGACCAACGCCCACGACCACGGGCAGCGGACAGGCACGTATGGCGCGGGCGACCCGTTCGTCGTTGAACGCCGCCAGGTCTTCGAGGCTGCCGCCACCACGCACCAGCAGCAGCAGGTCGTTGCCGTCCTTGGTGGCGCGCGCGCCGGCACGCTGGATTGCGGCCGCGATCTGGGCCGGTGCGGTTTCGCCCTGAACCGGGGTTGGGTAGAGCGTCAGGGGTATTTGGGGCGCCCGCCTTGCAAGGGCCGCCGTTACGTCACGCCAGGCCGCGGCCTGGGGCGAGGTGACGACGGCAATGCCGCGGGGAAAGCGGGGCAGCGGGCGCTTGGTGGCCGCATCGAACAGCCCTTCCGCCTCCAGTCGGGCCTTCAGGCGCAGGAAGGCCTCGAAGAGATTGCCGACCCCCGCATGGCGAATGCCTTCAACGCTGAGCTGGAAATCGCCGCGGGGCTCAAACAGGGTGACAAGGGCGCGCACTTCGACCCGCATGCCGTGTTCAAGGCGAAACGGAAGCAACTGGGCGCGGTTGCGCCACATGGTGCAGCGAACCTGGGCCTGATCGTCCTTGAGGGTGAAGTAGAGATGCCCGGACGCGGCGCGGGTGAGCGTGGATACTTCGCCGGCAACCCACATCAGGGGGAAGCTGCCCTCCAGTGCTTCCCGGGCCGCACGGTTCAGCCAGGACACGGAAACCACGTCGGACGCGTCTTTCCCGGGATTCGTCAGGGGCGGATTCATGGTGCCGGATTCTACCGGAATCCACATTCATGCCAGAACTGTTAAAAAAAATCCCGGATCCGGGCTTGACTTGCGGGAAAATACGTAAGCAATTGATTTTAAAAGAGTGTTTTTGCTGCTCATTTTTTGATCCGAGGACTAAAAAGCCTTATGGACTGCGGGTTTAGGGGCATCACCAGCCTTTAATCCACAAAGTTATCCACAGATTCTGTGGATTGTCTCGAAGGTAAAGCCTGTTGCCTAGGGGATGTTCGCCGGGTTACATTCATGCGCTTGATTGGATTCCCAGGAGTGCTCGAGTGTTCGCCATCATCCAGGCTGCAGGCTGGCCCATCTGGCCCTTGTTGTTTGCTTCCGTCGTGGCCGTGGCCTTGATCATTGAGCGGCTCATCACCCTGCGCCGCAGCAAGATCCTGCCGGACGGGCTCCTTGAGAAGGTGGTTGTGGAATTGCGCCAGGGCGGCGCCACACCTGAGATGATCAACCGGGTTGCCCTCAGCTCGCCCCTCGGGCGGGTCTTCGCTGCCGGCCTGCGCAATGTGCGCAGTTCGCGGGACGTCATGAAGGAGTCCATCGAGGAAACCGGTCGTGCCGTGACCCACGACCTGGAGCGTTTCCTGACCACGCTGGGCACCATCGCTTCCATCAGCCCCCTGATGGGGTTGTTCGGTACCATCGTCGGCATGATCGAGATCTTCGGCTCCCAGGCGCCGGGTGGTTCCAACCCCCAGCAACTGGCCCAGGGCATTTCCATCGCCCTCTACAACACCGGCTTCGGCTTGGTCATCGCGATCCCGAGCATGATCTTCTGGCGTCATTTCCGCGCCACGGTGGATAGTCTGGTCATTGAGATGGAGCAGCAGGCCATCCGTCTGGTTGAGATGATCCACGGCGAGCGTCGCTGAGGGGCCGACATGAACTTTGGCCGTGGCCGCTCCCGCGAGGAGCCGGAAATCAACCTGATCCCGCTGATCGATGTGTTGCTGGTGATCATCATCTTCCTGATGTTGACCACCACGTATTCGCGTTTTGCCGGGCTGGAGATCAATCTGCCCACGGCGGACGCCCAGGCCAGCAGCGAGAAGACGGTGGAAATCAATGTGGCCGTCACCGCGGTCGGCGATGTGGTCATCAACAAGCGTCCGGTCAATGGCGCCGGCCTTCAGGCGATCGTCGCGGCCATGCAGGCGGTGGTGCCGCCCGGTGCGAAGGATCCCGTGGTCATCATCAATGCGGATGCCAAGGCGGCCCATCAGCGCGTCATCGATGTGATGCAGGCCGCCCAGCAGGCCGGACTGGTCCATATTTCTTTCGCCACCCAGGCGGCCCAGCGCTGACGCTCACGCATGCCACGCAGCGCCCCTGGATTCTGGCGGCACCGGGGCGTGACCGCGTTTGCCCTGCTTCCCCTTTCCCTGCTGTTTGCCCTGTTGTCCGGTGTGCGGCGCCGACTCTATCGGGCCGGCCTGCTGCGCGTGGAGCGCTTGCCGGTGCCCGTCATCGTGGTCGGCAACATTGCCGTGGGCGGCAGTGGCAAGACACCGGTAGCCCTGTGGCTGGCCGCCGAGTTGAAGGCACGGGGTTACACGCCGGGCATTGTCAGCCGGGGCTATGGCGGCAGTACCGAAGGCGTGGCCGAGGTGAAGGCGGGTGGCGATCCTACGTGCTTCGGGGACGAGCCGGTTCTGATGGCGGGGGTAGCGCAGTGTCCGGTATTTGTTGGGCGCGACCGGCCGGCAGCAGCACGTGCCTTGCTTGCCCGTTACGGGGGGGTGGATGTGATCATCGCGGACGATGGCCTGCAGCACTACCGCCTTGGACGGGATGTGGAGATCGTGGTGGTGGACGAGGCGACTCTCGGCAACCGCCTTCGTCTGCCTGCCGGCCCTTTGCGGGAGGGTGTCGGACGGATCGCCGCCAGCACCCTGGTGATGGCACACGGAGCGCTTTCCGCCGGATTGAGGGGCCGCTTGGGCCGGGTTCCGGTGTTCGAGTTTTCCCTTGTCGGTGAGGCCTTCGAGCGGGTGGCGAATCGTCATGACCGCTGCGACCCGGAGTCTTTTCGCGGGCGTCGTGTCTGGGCAATGGCGGGCATTGGCCGGCCAGAGCGTTTTTTTGAGCAGGTCGAGGCCATGGGCCTGAAGGTCGGACGACGGCCGTTTCCTGACCACCACGGCTACACCCCAGCGGATGTGGCCATTGAAGAAGGCGATGTCCTGCTGATGACCGAGAAGGATGCGGTAAAATGCGGGCCTTTCGCTCCGGCAGATAGCTGGGTGTGGCCGGTCCGGGCGCAGGTGGCGCCCGGAGCGGCAGAACTGATTGTGGAGAAGCTCGATGGATCCCCGACTGCTTGAAATCCTGGTTTGCCCGATCACCAAGGGGCCGCTCGACTTCCGGAAAGACAAGCAGGAGCTGTGGAGCCTCAGCGCCCGGCTTGCTTACCCGATTCGCGATGGCATTCCGGTGATGCTTGAAGATGAAGCCCGTCCGCTGTCCGAGGAAGAGCTGGTCCAGGCTCGCTGACATGAGCTTCAAGATCGTCATTCCGGCGCGTCATGCGTCGTCCCGTCTGCCCGGTAAACCACTCCTCGACATTCTCGGCAAACCCATGGTCCTGCGGGTTCTCGACCGGGCGCGGGAGGCGGGGGCCGATGAGGTCTGGGTGGCAACCGATCACCAGGGGATCGCCGATGTGGTGGAGCAGGCTGGCGGACATGTCATCCTGACGGCGGCCGAGCACCCTTCGGGCACCGATCGCCTCGCCGAAGTGGCGACCCGGCTGGGCTGGTCCGACGAAGTGGTGGTCGTGAATGTGCAGGGTGACGAACCGCTGATTCCGCCGGGACTCATCGGCGATGTGGCGGCGGCCCTGGCCGCAGATGCCGAGGCGGCCATCGCCACCGCTTGCCATCCGCTCATGTCTGCCGAAGAATTCTTCAACCCGAACGTGGTCAAGCTCGTGCTCGATGCGCGGGGCCGCGCCCTGTATTTTTCCCGGGCGCCGATCCCCTGGGCGCGCGACGCCTTCGCCGCCGACCGCGGGGCACTGCCTGTCGGCTTGCCGGCTTACCGCCATATCGGCCTGTACGCCTACCGGGCAGGTTTTCTCAAGCGCTACGCCAGTCTTGCAGCCTCGCCCCTCGAGCAGTGGGAGGCCCTGGAGCAGCTACGCGCCATGGCCCACGGCTTTCCCATCCGGGTGATGGTGCTGGACCATGCTCCGCCGGCCGGTGTGGATACGGCCGAAGATCTGGAGCGTGTCCGCCGGGCGTTTGACGTAGCGGAAGTTTCGCGATAGTTTCGCAATCCCATGTCGCATCGACAATAACCAGAGGAGGGAAAGACATGCGTCTGATTCTGTTGGGACCGCCGGGCGCCGGCAAAGGCACCCAAGCCAATTACATCAAGGAAAAGTTCGGTATTCCGCAGATCTCCACGGGCGACATGCTGCGTGCAGCCGTGAAGGCCGGTACGCCCCTGGGCATCGAGGCCAAGAAGGTCATGGATTCCGGCGGCCTCGTTTCCGACGACATCATCATCGGTTTGGTGAAGGATCGGCTGAAGGAGGCCGATTGCCAGTCCGGTTACATGTTTGACGGCTTTCCGCGCACCATTCCCCAGGCAGAAGCCATGAAGGCTGCTGGCGTGCCCATCGATTTCGTGCTTGAAATCGACGTGCCGGACGAGGAGATCATTGGTCGTATGTCTGGTCGTCGGGTGCATGTGGCGTCCGGCCGTACTTATCACATCAAGTTCAATCCGCCCAAGGTCGAGGGCAAGGATGATGAAACCGGCGAAGCGCTGATCCAGCGTGACGATGACAAGGAAGAGACGGTTAAGAAGCGTCTTGATGTCTATCACGCCCAGACCAAGCCGCTGGTGGCCTATTATTCCGACTGGGCTGCCAACGGCGATGCAAACGCACCGCAGTACCGCAAGATTGCCGGTCTCGGCAAGGTTGACGAGATTCGCGAGCGGGCGTTCGAGGCGCTGAAGTAAGCTTCGTTCAGTCGCGGTCAGGGGCCGGCCTTCATGGCCGGCCTTTTTTTCAGGGGTCCCGTTTCGGGTATCAAGTGATGGCCAGAAATCTTCTATATGCCCAGTCGGGTGGTGTGACGGCGGTGATCAATGCCTCCGCGGCCGGGGTGATCGCCACTGCCCGCGAGGCGGGAGGACGGATCGGCAGGGTGCTGGCGGCACGCAACGGCATCCTGGGCGTACTGCGGGAAGCTTTGGTCGATACTGCTGATATTTCGGCTGACGACCTTGCACGCTTGCGCTGCACACCGGGCGGAGCATTCGGGTCCTGCCGTTTCGATCTCGACCCGGAAGAGCGCAACCCCGCCCAGTACGACCGCCTGTTTGCGGTCCTGGCGGCCCACGATATTGGTTTCTTCCTCTACAACGGCGGCAATGGCTCGATGGAGACCTGTCGGCAGATTCAGGCCGCGGCCCGGGATCGTGGCTATCCTCTGACCGTGGTCGGCGTGCCCAAGACCATCGACAACGACATCGTACACACCGATTGCTGCCCGGGTTTTGGCTCCGCTGCAAAGTATCTCGCCACTTCGGTACGGGAGGTGGGGCTGGATCTCAATGCCATGACCACGACCGGTGGGCGGGCCTTCGTCCTGGAGGTGATGGGGCGCAACGCAGGGTGGCTCGCCGCCGCGTGTGCCTTGGCTGCCGACAGCCCGGATTGTGCCCCCCACATCATCCTGCTGCCCGAGGTTCCGTTCGACGAGGTGCCGTTCATGACGCGGGTCCGCGAGACGGTGGAGCGGCTGGGGTCATGTGCGATCGTCGTGGCGGAGGGGCTGCGGGGTACCGATGGGCAGATCCTGTCCATGCAGGCGCAGCATCCCAAAGGCTATGTCCAGTTGGGTGGCGCGGGGGAGGCCATCGCCGACCGGATCCACTCGGAGCTTGGCTACAAGGTGCACTATGCGGTGGCGGATTACCTTCAGCGAGCGGCCCGCCATCTGGCTTCGAGGACGGACACCAATCAAGCCTTTGCCGTAGGCAAGGCTGCGGTGCGGAGGGCCCTCGCCGGGGAGGGTGGGGTCATCGGGATCAAGCGTCTGTCGGGCCGGCCCTATCGTTGGCGCACGATTCAGGTGGCCTTTGAGAAAGTCGCCAATCTCGAGCGCACGCTGCCACCAGACTTCATCGCTGCGGACGGCCTGGGGGTGACGGATGACTTCCGGAACTGGTGTCGCCCCCTGATCGCTGGCGAAGATCTGCCCCCGTTTGTGGACGGGCTCCCCGATTACCTGCACCTGCAGCTACCCCTGCTGGCCCGGCTTCTGCCCGAATACGAGCCCTGAGAGGGCGCCGTGACCGTGTCAGGGGTCGCCTGGTGGCGAGGGCTTCAGGCCGGGACCGCGGGGTTCAGACTGTAGGTGACGGTGAGGCTCGCCTGGGCCAGTATGTGTCCGGCCATGGCGTTGCGTGCCTGCTGCCCATTGAATGCCCCGGAGATGGCCAGCGCGGGCACATCAAGGGCATACACCGTGAACAAGTAGCGGTGGCGGATTGAATCGTTCCAGGGCGGGCAGGGGCCATCGTAGCCGAAGTAGTTGCCCTTCATCTGCTCATCGCCCGCAAACCAGCCAGTGTAGTCATTGAGCCCATGGCGGCTGCCGTCCGGCAGGTCGGGGCCGGGCTTGCCGTTCGGGGTCACCTCGCGGGAGTGCTCGCCCTCTGCGATGGCCTGGGTTGTTTCAGGCAGGTCGATCAGAACCCAGTGGAAAAAATCGGTCCGCGGCAGGTCCGCGGGCACCTGTCGATCTTCCTGATTCACATCATCGCCCCGGCTGGGCACGTCCGGGTCGTGACAGATCACGGCGAAGCTGCGGGTACCGACCGGCGCGCCGCTCCAGCTCAGTTGCGGATTGCGGTTGCTGCCAAGGCAGACGTGCCCTTCGGCGGCCGGGATGCAGAAGGTGTAAGTGCCGGGAATCACGGCACCGTCGACAAAGCTCTGGCTGGTCACTTGCATTGTTTTGGTCTCCCCTTTGATTCCGCCGATTTTAGCCAAGTTTGACCGATGCGTTGGGGCTCAGGCGCCGCGGCGGCGGAAGTCCCTGACGCGAAAGCCGAGTGCGAACAGCACTGCGAAGTACACACCGATTCCACCCAGCACCAGGGCGCACAGGCGGATCACGCGCTCGACCCCGGAGGCGCTCAGCCACAGGCTGTCGCTCCCTGTTGCGAAATGCACACAGGCGCCCAGCACCAGCAGGGCGATGACCAGCTTGCCGGCGAAACGCCCCCAGCCAGGCAGGGGCTGATAGACCCCGCGTTTGCGTAGACCGTGATAGAGCAGGCCGGCATTGACGCAGGAGGCCAGGCCGATGGACAGGGCCAGACCGGCATGCTGGAAGGGGCCGATGAAGACGAGGTTCATCAGTTGGGTGATGACCAGCGAGAAGATGCCGATTCGCACCGGGGTGCGCACGTCCTGGCGGGAGTAAAAGGCCGGCGCTAGCACCTTCACCAGGATCAGCCCGGTCAGGCCGATGCTGTAGGCGATCAGGGCAGTGCGGGTTTGCAGGACGTCGTTGGCCCCGAAGGCGCCATGGTGAAACAGGGTGCTGATCAGGGGTACTGCGAGCAGGGCCAGCCCCAGGGAGGCTGGCAGGGTGAGCATCAGGGTCAGGCGCAGGCCCCAGTCGAGCAGTGCCGAGAACTCGGCGGGCTGCTCGTCGGCATGCATTTTGGAGAGGCTGGGCAGCAGGATGGTGCCGAGGGCCACGCCGAGCATGCCGGCCGGGAACTCCATCAGGCGGTCGGCATAATACAGCCATGACACGCTGCCGCTGGGCAGGAAGGAGGCAAAGACCGTATTGATCAGCAGGGAGATCTGGCTTACCGAAACGCCCAGCATGGCCGGGCCCATGAGCTTGAGGATGCGCCTTACGCCCGGGTCGGAGAAATCAAGGGAGAAACGCGGCAGCATGCCGATCTGCGCCAGCGGGCGCAGTTGCAGCAGCACCTGGGCCAGTCCGCCGATGAAGACCGCCCAGCCGAGGACGAGGATGGGGGGATCGAAATAGGGCGCTGCGAACAGCGCCATGAAGATGAAGGACAGGTTGAGCAGTACGGGCGTGAACGCCGGGATCGCAAAGCGGCTCCAGGTGTTGAGCACACCGCCGGCAAGGGCCACCAGTGCCATGAAGAAGATGTAGGGGAAGGTGATGCGGGTCAGCTCTACGGTCAGTTCGAACTTCCTGGCATCGGCCGAGAAGCCGGGGGCCGTGGCGTAAATGATGGCTGGTGCGGCCAGGGCGCCGAGGATGGAGACGATCAGCACCGCCAGCCCGAGGGCGCTGGCCACATGGTTGATGAGGCGCTGGGTTTCCTCGTCTCCCCGTTTGTTCTTGTACTCGGCGAGGATGGGAACGAAGGCCTGGGAGAAAGCGCCCTCGGCGAACATCCGGCGCAGCAGGTTGGGCAGCCGGAAGGCCACCACGAAGGCGTCCATCTCGATGCCGGCGCCAAAGGCCCGGGCCTGCACGAAGTCGCGTACAAACCCCAGGATGCGCGACAGCAGGGTCATGCCGCTGACCGTGGCGAGGGCGCGGAGGAGGTTCATCGAGGCCATGGAGTTGGGGGCGTTGCGAGGGCAAAGACTGTCGATGTTAGCGGCTTATGGCGCCTTGCAGCAATGCGATTTTCGGCCTTTGGCGGCGTTTGGGCCGGCCCTGGCGCCCGTCGCAGGGGGGGATGGGGTAAAATGGAAAAAATTTTTGCGAGCTCGACCTGATGAAAACCACGTTCCTAGATTTTGAACAGCCTATTGCGGAACTCGAGGCAAAGATCGAAGAACTACGCTTTGTGCAGGATGATTCGGCGGTGGATATCTCCGAGGAGATCGGCCGTCTTGAGCAGAAGAATTACGGCCTGACCAAGGAAATCTACGGAAAGCTCACGCCCTGGCAGTGTGCGTTGGTGGCCCGTCACCCGCAGCGTCCCTATACGCTCGATTACGTGCAGCACATCTTCACCGATTTCGAAGAGCTCCATGGGGACCGCAGTTTCGCCGACGACAAGGCCATTGTGGGTGGTCTGGCCCGCTTCAATGGTCAGTCCTGCATGATCATTGGTCACCAAAAGGGGCGCGATACCAAGGAGAAGATCCATCGCAATTTCGGTATGCCCCGGCCGGAAGGCTATCGCAAGGCCATGCGCCTGATGAAACTGGCCGAGAAGTTCAATCTGCCGGTGTTCACCTTCGTGGATACGCCGGGTGCCTACCCCGGCATCGATGCCGAGGAGCGAGGGCAGTCGGAGGCCATCGGCCACAACCTGTTCGTGATGGCCGAACTGAAGGTGCCCTTGATCTGTACCATCATCGGTGAAGGTGGTTCGGGCGGGGCGCTGGCGATTGCCGTCGGTGACCAGCTACTGATGCTTCAGTACTCGACCTATTCCGTCATTTCTCCGGAGGGGTGTGCATCCATCCTCTGGAAGAGTGCCGAACGGGCCTCCGATGCCGCCGAGACCATGGGTATCACCGCTTCGCGCCTGAAGTCGCTCGGGCTGATCGACAAGGTCGTGAGCGAACCTGTCGGTGGTGCCCACCGGGATCACCGGGCCATGGCCCAGAACCTCAAGCGGGCGCTCCAGGATGCCCTGCGCCAGGTCTCCGAGCTTTCTCCCTCGGAGTTGCTGGAGCGGCGGTTCGAGCGTCTGATGAGCTACGGCAAGTTCAAGGAAATTGCCGTCGACTGAGCCTGTCTCGGCTGTCGCCCGTCACTGGCGGCAGCTTCCGGTCACGCCGACCCGCCTCAGGCTCGGCCTGAGCGGCGGACTTGATTCCACCGTCCTTCTGCATGTTCTCGCGGGTCTTCGCGGGGCGCTCGGCTTCGAACTCTCCGCTGTCCATGTCAACCACGGCTTGATTCCCGGGGCGAGTGCATGGGCCGTGCGGTGCCGGCAGCTTTGCGACCGCTTGGGTGTGCCGTTTCTTGTGCGGGAGGTCGTGGTCAGGCGCGATCATCCTGGTGGGCTCGAAGCTGCGGCACGGGAGGCCCGCCATGGGGCTCTGCAGGAGGATGCCGGTGGCGCATGCCTGGTTCTGGCTCACCATCAGGGCGATCAGGCTGAGACCGTGCTGTTTCGCGTCCTGCGGGGGGCGGGGATGCGGGGAGCAGGGGGCATGCGCGTATGGGATACCCGAGCCGGTGGGGTGGCCATCTGGCGCCCCTTGCTGGATGTGCCCCGTCGTGATCTTCAGGCTTACGCCGACGAGCACGCCCTGCTCTGGGTCGAGGATCCCAGCAACCAGGATCCGCGGTTTTCCCGCAATTTCCTGCGTCTGGAGGTGCTGCCGCGCCTTGAGGCACGTCAGGCCGGCGCCTCTGCCGCCCTGGCCCGTACCGGGCGCTTGTGCGCCGAGGCTGCGGATCTGTTGGACGATCTGGCCGACCTGGATCTCGCGGCCATGGGTGGCACGGATGATCATCGTTTCAACCATTCCATGGCGCTGGGGCTCACATCCCCCCGTTTGCGCAATGTCTTGCGCCGCGTCCTCCATGGGGCCGGGGCTCTGATGCCCGATGAAGAACGGTTGAGGGAGGCGGAGCGGCAGATGCGCCAGGAGACGGCGGCGGCTGGCTGGCGCCTGGTGCTGGGGAGCCACGCGTTGTGTGTGTATCGGGACGCCTGGTGGATCGAGCCTGCCGGCCGGCCCGTGATGGCTGTCCCGCAGGTCTGGGCGGGTGAGCCCCGGTTGGCATGGGCGGGCGGTGCCGTGGCTTTCAACGCCGCGGTGGGGCAGGGCATTGCTGCATCAATGCTGCATGGCGTGTGCTGCGAAATACGTCCGCGGGTGGGGGGGGAGCGCTTACGTCTGCGTTCTGACGGCCCTGCACGGAGCATCAAGAATCTGTTGCAGGAGGCCGCCATCCCACCCTGGCGGCGTCGATCATTGCCACTGCTGTGGGTGGAGGGACGCTTGGCGTGGGTCGCCGGGGTGGGCGTAGACGTGGCCTTCCGCTGCCCGCCCGGCGAGCCGGGTGTGGTGCCTGACTGGTCTGCGACGGCCTGAATCAGTCGCGCCCTGGCGCCAGCAATTGAGCCAGTTCCACCGCCGAGCGCACCCCCATCTTCTCGAAAACACGGGAGCGGTGCACCTCCACCGTCCGCATCGAGATGTTCAATTCGTCGGCGATCACCTTGTTGAATTTGCCCGTGAGCACCAGATGCATGACCTCGATTTCCCGGGGGGTCAGTTGCGCCAGGCGACTGCTCATGGTGGCCTGGGCCTCCTGGCTGGCCATGCGCCTGGCGTCGCTTTCCACCGCCCGGATCACCACATCAACGAGGGCGTTGTCATCGAAGGGCTTTTCGAGAAAGTCGAAAGCCCCTTTCTTGAGGGCGCCGACGGCCATGGGCACATCTCCGTGGCCGGTGAGGAAGATCACCGGCATGTTGTTGCCGCGTTCAAGCAGAACGTCGAAACACTCCAGGCCGCTCATTTCGCGCATCCGGATATCCAGCACGACGCATCCATGGAAGTCAGGCTGCCAGGCTGCAAGGAATTCCTCGGCCGATGACCATGTCCGGGACGCTACGTTGCGGGTGCGGAGCAGCCAGGTCAGCGCATCGCGGATGGCCTCGTCGTCGTCGACAATATGGGCAAGGAGTGGATTCATGGCAGAACAGGAAGCGAGAAGTAAAAAATCGTACCACCGCCCGGGTTCTCCTCGAAGCTCAGGCGGCCCCGGTGTAGTTCGGCGATGGAGCGGCAGATGTTGAGCCCCATGCCCATGCCTTCTTCCTTCGTGGTGAAGAAGGGCGCGAAGAGTTTTTCGGCCACTTCCGGAGCAATGCCTTTGCCGCGGTCGGCGACGCTGAGAACCAGCATGTCGTCCTGCAGACGGGTGACAAGCTGGAGATCGCGCCGGGCCCGGGGGACATCGGCCATGGCATCCATGCCGTTACGGATGAGATTGACGGCTACCTGTTCGATCATCACCGGGTCGGCGGCGACGGGTGGCAGGGGGTCGGCCAGATTCTGGTGGATGTTCACGCCGCGCCGTTCGGCATCGGGCTCTACCAATCCGACGGCTTCGCGCAGTATCGCGTTGAGGTCCACAGGCTCGCATTTGGGTTCACTGCGTCGGACAAAGGCATGGACCCGCCTGATGATCTGGCCTGCGCGCTGCGCCTGTTTGCCAATCTTCTCGAGAATGCCGGTGAGCTCGCGGGGTGACATGTCCCCGTTGCCTATCATGTTGATTCACCCCGTGTTGTAGCTGGAGATGGCCGCAAGGGGTTGATTGAGTTCGTGGGCCAGGGTGGAGGCCATCTCCCCCATGGTTACGAGCCGGGCAGTGGCCTGCAGGCGTTCCTGCTGCTGGCGGGCAAGCTCTTGGGCATTTTTTTGTTCCGTGACGTCCACCATGGAACCCATCCACCCGATGTGCCGACCCTCCGAGTCGATCAAAGGGGCTTCGATGAGCAGGGCGTCGAAGCGCTCGCCACTCTTGCGCATCAGGCGGATCTCGATGCCCTGGGGTGGCGCATGGCCGCCCAACACCATCTCGTGGACGGCCAGGGTTCGTTCCAGGGCCTCGGGTGCCCAGTAGGGCATGGGGGGGAGCAGACCGACCAGTTCCTCGGCGCTCCATCCGACCATGCGGCAGAAGGCCGGATTGACATAGGTGATGCGCCCTTTTAGGTCACGGGCCCGCATGCCGGTGTTGAGGGAGTCCTCCATGGCCTTGCGGAAGGCGTGCTCGGCACGCAAGGCTTGCTCGGCGGCCTGGCGGCGCTGCATGTGGCGGCGTAGCTGCCACAGGCTCCAGACGATGGCACCTGCCAGCACGCCGAGGGAGCCCATGAGGAGCAGGGGGATCCAGCGCACTTCACTTTTGTATGCCGTCACATTGAGGGTCAGGCCGTGACCGGGAGGGTCGAAGGGGATCTCATAGCTCAGGCCGGAAAGGGGGGAGACCCGCGACTTGGCTGCGATCTCGACCCCCAGGCTGCTGTCCACCGATACCCGGTAACGTTCGGAGAACCACCAGGGAACCTGACGGGAGATCATGTTGTTGAGGGAATAGACACCCACCACCGAGCCCAGGTAGCGCGCGCCTTCGAATATCGGTACGTGTACTTCGAACTGGGTCTGGTTCTCGATGACCGCATAGGCATCGCTGTACACCGGTCGGCCCATGGAGCGGGACAGGCGGTAGGCCGAGCTGGAGGGGAAAGTGCCGCCGGTTTCGCCCACCAGATGGCTGTCTGTATAGGGTGGCTGGGCGCCTTTCACGTCGCCGTTGCCGTTCAGCCACAGAATCCGGATCAACCCGCTCTCCGGGTCGAGGGCCTGGCGCAGGCGGGCCTCGGTGGTCGGGGTGATCGGCGTGTTTTTGAGCAGCTCGGTGCCCAGTTGGGTGAGGTGGCTGTTGTTACGCTCGAACTGGAAGCCCAGGTTCTGCTCCATCCACAGCACGTCGTTGATCAAGGTGGCCCGTTGTTCTTCCGCGTCCTGCCGATGGGTCAGCCACAGTAGCGCCGCCATGGTGGCCACAAACAACGCCACCGCCGCGTAGGGCAGGCTCCAGTACCAGCTAGGTGGCGGGGAGGGGGCAGGAAGAGGCAAGGGGTCAAGTATCACGGGTTGGTTTGTCCACGTTATCGCCCGAACCGGTCGGCAATACCATCAGCGCTTTCCACACTGCGGATGACCACAATTGCTGCAGCACGGCGGCGTGCCGATAGTGCAGGGGTAGCCTGCTGTTGTTCTGAAGGCTCCAACTTCGCACCAATTCAAATGATGGAGACAGGAAAATGAAACTGCGCACCGTACTTTTCAGCCTCGCTGCCCTCGGCTTCTGTGCCTCGGCGTCTGCCCAGGCCCCGATCGTGATCAAGTTCAGCCACGTTGTGGCTGTCGATACGCCCAAGGGCAAGGCTTCCGAGTTCTTCAAGAAGCGTGCCGAGGAGCTGACCAAGGGCAAGGTGAAGGTCGAGGTCTACGCCAATAGTGCACTGTACAAGGACAAGGAAGAACTGGAAGCCCTTCAGCTCGGGGCCGTGCAGATGCTGGCGCCGTCCCTGGCGAAGTTCGGGCCGCTGGGCGTGAAGGAATTCGAAGTCTTCGATCTGCCCTACATCTTTGACGACTACACCGAGCTGCATCGCATCACCCAGGGCCCGGTTGGCGCCAGCATCCTGAAGAAGCTGGAGCCCAAGGGCATCGTTGGCCTGGCTTACTGGGACAATGGCTTCAAGTCCTTCTCCGCCAACACCCCGATCCGCACGCCGGCCGACCTGAAGGGCAAGAAGCTGCGCATCCAGTCGTCCAAGGTGCTGGAAGAAGAGATCCGCACGGTGGGTGGTCTGCCCCAGGTGATGGCCTTCTCCGAGGTGTATCAGGCTCTGCAGACGGGTGTGGTGGATGGTACCGAAAACCCGCACTCCAACATGTTCACCCAGAAGATGCATGAGGTTCAGAAGCATCTGACCGTGACCGATCACGGTTACCTGGGCTATGCGGTCATCGCCAACAAGAAGTTCTGGGATGGTCTGCCGGCCGACATTCGCGGCCAGCTGGAAACGGCCATGAAGGAGTCCACGGTTTACGCCAACAAGATTGCCCAGGAGGAGAACGACAAGTCCCTCGAAGGCATCAAGAAGAGCGGCAAGACCCAGGTCTATGTTCCGACCAAGGAAGAGAAGCTGGCGTTCAAGAAGGCCATGGTCCCGGTGCATCAGAGGATGGAAGGCCGCATCGGCAAGGATCTGATCCAGTCCATCTACAAGGAAACCGGCTTCGACCCCGCGAAGCTCTAAGCACTCCCCGCATCATGTCCGAAGGGCGTCTTCCCGCAGGCCGGGAGGACGCCAGGCCCGGGCTCCGTCCCGGCGCATCCAATCGCAATTCTCTGCGAGGCTAAATCATGAAATTACTCGATCACCTGGAAGAGTGGATCATCACCTTCCTGATGGGCGGGGCCACGGCCATCATCTTCCTGTCCGTGGTTCACCGCTATCTGGCGGGTCTCAGCATTCCCGGTCTGCAGGACTGGTTGCTGTCCCTCAACTTTAGCTGGGCTCAGGAGCTGTGCATCATCATGTTCGTGTGGATGGCCAAGTTCGGCGCCGCCTATGGTGTGCGTACCGGCATCCACGTGGGCGTCGATGTGCTCATCAACCGCCTGTCCGACAGCAACCGCAGCAAGTTCATCATCTTCGGCCTGCTGGCCGGCGCCCTGTTCACGGGCATCGTGGCCACCCTGGGCGGCCATTTCGTGTGGGAGAACGGTGCCCACTACGCCTTACTGGGCATGACCGGCGCCGAGTTCGGCGACGTACCTGAAGGCCCCACCACGCCCGACCTGGAATGGCCGACCTGGATCGTGTACAGCGCGATCCCCCTGGGCTCAAGCCTGATGTGCTTCCGCTTCCTGCAGGTGACCTGGAACTTCCTCAAGACGGGCGAGTTGCCCCATCACGACCATGGTCATGTGGATGGTCTTGAAGACGAAGTTGCCGCGGTGGATGCGAACCCTTATTCGCTGGACGACAACCTCCATGTCCACGACCTCAAGCACAAGCCGCTCGGCGACCGTGAAGGAGACCGCAAATGAACGCCGCCATCATCTTCGGGATTCTCTTGGCCCTGATGCTGACGGGGATGCCGATCTCCATCTCCCTTGGCCTCACCGTGCTGTCCTTCCTGTTCACCATGACCCAGGTGCCGCTTGAGTCGGTGGCCCTCAAACTGTTCACCGGCATCGAGAAGTTCGAGATCATGGCGATCCCGTTCTTCATCCTGGCGGGTAACTTCCTGACCCATGGCGGTGTGGCCAAGCGGATGATCAACTTCGCCACCTCCATGGTCGGGCACTGGTACGGCGGCCTGGGGCTTGCGGGTGTGCTGGCTTGTGCGCTGTTCGCAGCGGTGTCGGGCTCCTCGCCGGCCACCGTGGTGGCCATCGGCTCCATCCTGCTGCCGGCGATGGTCCGGGCAGGTTTTCCGAACAAGTTCGGGGCCGGCATCATCACTACCGCAGGTGCGCTGGGCATCCTGATCCCGCCGTCCATTGTCATGGTGATGTACTCGGTGGCCACCAACACCTCCGTCGGTGCGCTGTTCATGGCCGGCGTGGTGCCGGGTCTGGCCCTGGCAGCGACGCTGGGTGGCGTCACCTGGTACCGGGCGCGTAAGTTCGACTACCCCCGTCAGCCCAAGGCGTCAGTGGCGGAGCGCGTGAAGGCCTTCAAGGAGTCCGTGTGGGGCCTGCTGCTGATCGTGGTTGTGATGGGCGGTATCTACACCGGCATGTTCACGCCCACCGAAGCGGCCGCCATGAGCGCCATGTACGCCTTCGTCGTGGCGGTGTTTGTGTACCGCGACATGCCCCTGAAGGACGTTCCCAAGGTGCTGCTGAATTCGGCCAACATGTCGGCGATGCTGCTCTACATCATCACCAACGCGGTGCTGTTCAGCTTCATCATGACCAACGAGAACATCCCCCAGGCCTTGGCCGAGTGGATGCTGGGCAACGGATTGGGCGTCATCGCCTTCCTGCTCGCGGTCAACGTGCTGTTGCTGCTGGCCGGCAACTTCATGGAGCCCTCGTCCATCGTGCTGATCTTCGCCCCGATCCTGTTCCCGGTCGCAATCAAGCTGGGTATCGATCCGGTGCACTTCGGCATCATCATGGTGGTGAACATGGAGGTGGGCATGTGCCATCCACCGGTGGGGCTGAACCTCTATGTGGCCTCGGGCATCACCAAAATGGGTATTACAGAGCTGACGGTGGCGGTATGGCCGTGGCTGCTGTCGATGCTGGTGTTCCTGGGGCTGGTCACCTACTGGCCGGGTCTGTCCCTGTGGTTCCCGCGCATGCTCGGGATGATCTGATTCCTCCCTGCTGAATGTCCGAAAGCGCGCCCCTGTGGCGCGCTTTCGGCATTTACGGGTTCGGGGCGTGTTTTGCCGGGCCTGCGCTTTGTGATAAAAGAGCGTGTTTACTGCGGCCGTCCGGTCGCGCGTGTCGTCTGCGAGGCCCCTGTTGTCTGAATCTCTCCCGTCGTCCGAGCACGACTGCTATCACTGCGGGCTGCCCATCCCCGCCGACGTGGATCTCCAGGTGGAGATCGAAGGGGTGCCCCACCGGATGTGCTGTACGGGGTGTCAGGCTGTGGCCCAGTCCATCGTGAGTAGTGGCCTGGTGGATTACTACAAGCGCCGCGACACGCTGCCCGAGCAAGCCCGTGAGGCCATGCCCGACGAGCTCAAGGAGCTGGGGCTATTCGATCATCCGGATTTTCAGCAGGGCTTCGTCAAGCCCATTGGTGAGCATGAGCGGGAAGCTGACCTGATCCTTGAAGGCATCACCTGTGCCGCCTGCATCTGGCTCAACGAGCAGCATGTGGCCCATCAGCCGGGGGTCACGGCGGTGGACATCAATTACGCCACCCGGCGGGCACGGGTGCGCTGGGACGAGCGCAGGATCAAGCTCTCCGACATTCTTGGCGCGGTCCAGGCCATTGGCTACCGCGCCTATCCGTATGATGCCGCCCGTTCGGAGCAGATTTCCCAGCGTGAGCGTCGTTCCGCCCTGTGGCGCCTGTTTGTGGCCGGCTTCGGCATGATGCAGGTCATGATGTACGCCTTTCCGGTGTACGTGGCCGACCCTGGCGACATGACCGCCGACATCGAGCTGTTGATGCGCTGGGCCAGCCTGATTCTTACGGCTCCGGTGGTGCTCTACTCCGCGGCGCCCTTCTTCAGCCACGCCCTGCGTGATGTGCGCTTGCGGCGCCTGGGCATGGACGTCCCGGTTGCCCTTGGTGTCGGGGCCGCCTTTGTGGCGAGTTGCTGGGCCACCTTCACGGGCAAGGGGGAGGTGTACTTCGACTCGGTCACCATGTTTGTGTTCTTCCTGCTGTGTGGGCGTTACGTGGAAATGCTTGCCCGTCAGAAGGCCGTGCGAGGGGTCGAGGAGCTGGGCAAGGCCTTGCCGGCCTTTGCTGAGCGACTGGCGGCCTACCCGCTGCCCGAGGGTGAGCGGGTGCCCGTCTCGCAGCTCCTGGTGGGGGACATCATCCGCATCAAGCCCGGTGAAACCGTGCCGGCGGACGGTGTGGTGGTTGACGGCAGCAGCGAGGTCAACGAAGCCCTCCTCACGGGTGAGAGCCGGCCGGTACCAAAGACGCCGGGGGTCGAGGTTACGGGCGGAAGCCTCAACATCGGAAGTCCACTGACCGTGCGGGTCAGTCGCACCGGCGACAACACCCGGCTTGCGGCCATCCGCCATCTGATGGAGCGAGCGTCGGCAGAGAAGCCTAGGGTCGTTCAGCAGGCCGATCGTGTCGCTGCCTATTTCATCGTGGCTTTACTGGTGCTGGCGGTGGTAACGGCTGCGTGGTGGTGGTGGACGGATCCAGACCGGGCTTTGTGGGTCTTTGTTTCGGTGCTGGTGGTGAGCTGCCCCTGCGCTTTGTCCCTTGCAACGCCGGTGGCCCTCACGGTGGCCACCGATGCGCTGGCCCGTATCGGCGTATTGGTGACCCGTGGGCACGCCATCGAAGCCCTGGCCCGCGCCGATCATTTCGTTTTCGACAAGACTGGAACCCTTACCTATGGCGAGATGCGGGTCGAGCAGATCCGCTTGCTGGGCCGTGCCGAAGAGGCGGATGTCCTGGCGCTGGCTGCTGCGCTCGAACAGGGGTCGGAACATGCCATCGCTGCGGCGCTGCGTTTGCGGGTGGGGACCACGGCCTTGCCGGCCCTCGTCGAGCTCGCCGCGACCACGGGGCAGGGCGTGTCGGGTTCGCTGGCCGGTGTGCGCCATCGCATCGGGCGGCCGAGCTTCGTTGCCGACCTGACCGGTTTGCCGGTGCCCGAGGCTCTGCGTGAAGACGAACGCTCGGGGCGTACCGTGATTGCCCTGGGGTCGGAGAAGGGTTGGCTGGCTGGCTTCACCCTGTCCGATGGGCTCAGGGAGGACTGCCCAGCGGCTTTCGAGTCTCTGCGCAGAAAGGGCATCGCTCTTTCCATCTTCAGTGGCGATACGCCTTCCACCGTCGAGGAGCTGGGTCGCCGCCTCGGTGTTGCACAGGCCCTCGGCGGCATGACGCCCGAGGACAAGCATCGCGGCCTGGTTGCCCTGCAAAAGGGTGATGCCGTGATTGCCATGGTGGGTGATGGCGTGAACGACGCCCCGGTTCTGGCCCAGGCGCAGGTATCGGTGGCCATGGGCGGAGGTACCGATCTGGCCCGCAATCAGGCTGACATCGTTCTGCTGAGCGGCCACCTCTTGTCTCTTGCTGACGGCGTCAGCCTGTCCCGGCGGGCGCTTGCCATCATCAGGCAGAACCTGTGGTGGTCGTTTGCCTATAATTTCACCGCGATACCCCTTGCCATGCTCGGGCTCGTCACACCCTGGATGGCCGGTATCGGCATGTCGGCGAGTTCGCTCTTTGTCGTTCTGAACGCCCTGCGCCTCCAGCGCAGGCTTTCCCGCTGAGGATTCCCATGGAAAGCCTTTACTTGCTGATACCGCTGTCCGTTGTGCTGGTTTTCGTGATCGGGGTCGTATTCTGGTGGTCGGTGCGGAGCGGCCAGTTTGATGATCTCGAAGGGCCGGGTTATCGGGTGGTGGTGGACGATGACGCTCCACCGTCGGCGAAGCCGCCGGTCAAGGAAGAGGAAGGCGCCGAGCCCCGCTGACAAATCGAAAATTCACCCTTCTATGTGAATGGTTTTTGACCCAAATCAAGACACCCGGGCAGGGAAGTGCGCATACTTCGCTCCAAGTTGAAAACGCGAACACGAGCAACAACATGCGTTTTCGTGGCGCGATGGCGCCAAGACTAAAGTCTCTCTGTTGGGGTTGGGGGTGCGCGATGCGCACCCTTTTTTTTGTTTCGTCGCCCCCTGTCTCCACACGACGAATGCCCTCCCTGCGCCCTTGCTGTCCGGCCGCCTTGTCGGACCCGATCCGGGCTCTTCAGTCGTTCCGTGCCCGGGCTTATCTCGTGCTCCGCCGGGCACTTGCCGCAGGCGTCCCTTGCTTTTCACTCGCTCTCATGGCGGCCTGCGCGGAAAAGCGCCGATCTGCAGCGCCAACCTGCTAAAATTCCGGGCTTTAGTTTTTCGACCATCCCTTGTCTCACTGGAGTCTGCCTCATGGCCATTGAACGTACCCTGTCCATCATCAAACCCGATGCCGTTGCCAAGAACGTGATCGGCCAGATCTACGCCCGCTTCGAAGGCGCCGGCCTGAAGATCATTGCTGCCAAGCTCGTGCACCTTTCCGAGCGTGAAGCCGGCGAGTTCTATGCTGTGCACAAGGAGCGTCCCTTCTTCAAGGATCTCGTTTCCTTCATGACGTCCGGCCCGGTGATGATCCAGTGCCTCGAAGGGGAAAACGCCATCGCCAAGAACCGTGAGCTGATGGGCGCCACCGACCCGAAGAAGGCCGAGAAAGGCACCATCCGTGCCGATTTTGCCGAATCCATCGATGCCAACGCTGTGCATGGCTCCGACGCGCCCGAAACTGCGGCTGTCGAAGTTGCCTTCTTCTTCCCCGGCATGAACGTTTACAGCCGTTGATGATCTCTGGTTGCGGGGTGAGATGTCTTCTTCCCGCAACCAAGGATGGAACTGCCCGTGGTCAATCTTCTCGATTTCGATGCCGAAGCCCTCACCGACTGGTTTGTCCAGCAGGGTGAGAAGCCGTTCCGCGCCAAGCAGGTGCTCCGCTGGGTGCATCGTTTTGGTGTCACCGATTTTGAGCAGATGACCGACGTGGCCAAGTCCCTGCGGGCCAAGCTCGCAGGGACGGCCTGCATCACGCCGCCGGTGCCGGTGCGTGACAGTGTTTCCACGGACGGCACCCGCAAGTGGCTGCTGGATGTCGGTAACGCCAATGCGGTCGAGACGGTGTTCATTCCCGAAACCAACCGCGGCACCCTGTGCATTTCCTCGCAGGCGGGATGCGCCCTTGATTGTGCGTTCTGTTCGACCGGCAAGCAGGGCTTCAACCGCAACCTCAGTGCAGCCGAGATCATCGGCCAATTGTGGCTGGCCAATCGCATGCTGGGCGCCAATGGCGACGGCGAGCGGGTCATCAGCAATGTGGTGATGATGGGCATGGGCGAGCCCCTTGCCAACTTCGACAACGTCGTGTCAGCGCTCAAGCTGATGCTCGACGACAACGCCTATGGCCTGTCCCGGCGACGTGTCACGGTGTCCACATCCGGCATCGTCCCGGCCATGGATCGCCTGCGCGACACCTGTCCCACGGCGCTTGCCGTGTCGCTGCACGCGTCCAATGACGCCCTGCGCGACAGGCTGGTGCCGATCAATCAGAAATACCCCCTCCGCGAGCTGATGGCAGCCTGCCGGCGTTATCTCGAGAAGGCGCCGCGTGACTTCATCACCTTCGAGTACGTCATGCTGGACGGAGTCAACGATTCCGATGCCCATGCCCGCGAACTGATCGCCCTTGTGCGGGACGTGCCCTGCAAGTTCAACCTCATTCCGTTCAATCCGTTTCCGGGGTCCGGCTTCGAGCGTTCTCCGGCGCCGCGGATCCGGCGTTTTGCCGAAATACTCATTGATGTGGGCATCGTCACCACGACGCGCAAGACACGTGGAGATGATGTGGATGCGGCCTGCGGCCAGCTTGCCGGTCAAGTGCAGGACAAGACCCGCCGTACGACGCGTATCGTGCCCATTGGGGAGGTCCGAACTTGAAGCGTCTTGTGCTCTTGTCCATCCCGCTCCTGCTGTCGGCCTGCGCCGGGCCGCAGATCCCCGGGGGCGTGGCACGCCTTGAACGTCCGGTATCCGAACAGCCCGTTCAGAGTGACGGGCGGCGCAAGGCAAAGGTGCATGTGGAACTGGGGCAGGCCTATTTTCAGGCCGGGCGTTTCGGCGTTGCGCTTGACGAGGCCCGTGCCGCCGCGGCTTACGATTCCGGCTACGCGCCTGTCTATCAGTTAATGGGTCAGGTGCATATGTTCCTTGAGGAGAACGCGATCGCGGAGGCGAATTTTGCCCACGCCCTGCGTCTTGCTCCAGGCGACCCGGAAGTGATGAACTCGTACGGATGGTTCCTGTGCTCCGTCGGCAAGGAGCAGGCCGGGCTCGAACTCCTGAACACGGCGGCCCGGAATCCCTACTATCAGAGTCCGGCCCGGGCGTTCACCAATGCGGGCCTGTGCCATGTCCGGCTGAAGAACGACAGGGCGGCCGAAGAGCAGTTCCTGCGCTCCCTGGAGGCGGACCCGACGAATCTTCAGGCCATCTATCATCTCGCTGCCATTACTTATCGCCGTGGCGCTTACGAGGCATCCCGGCGATACGTCGCGGCCTTGCATGAGGGCGGGGAACCCACCGCTGAAAGCCTGTGGCTCGGCATCCGCGTTGAGCGCCGACTTGGCGATCGCGCCGCGGAAGCGACCCTCGTGCAGCAGCTACGCCGACGTTTTCCCACTTCTCCCGAATATCAGGCATTTCTGCAAGGGCAGTACCAGTGACAGATTCTCAAGCTTTGCCGTCTTCCTCGAATCCGGCCGTGGAGCCCTCTGCTGGCGAAGGATTGCGACATACTCGTGAGGCCCAGGGGCTTAGTGTTTCCGAGGTTGCCCATGCGCTCAAGCTCAATCCGCGTCAGATAGAGGCCCTCGAGGCGGGGCGTTTCGATCTCCTGCCCGGTTATGCGTTTACACGTGGCTTCCTGCGCAATTACGCTCGTCTGCTCAAGATGGACCCTGCGCCCTTGTTGGCGCAGCTCGAACCTCAGGAGGCTGGCGCAGATGTGGAGCTGGCGCCCAGCTCCAACGCCCAGGGGGAGATGCCCGAGGTGGGGCGAGGGCGTTTCCGGCGTTCCGTGATTCCCGGCATCCTTGCGGCGCTTGCCCTGCTGGGTATCGTCGTTGCGGGTTGGTACTACGACACCCTTCGCTCCAGACCGGCCGAGGAGCTTGCAGCCAGTCTTCCTGCTCCTTCTGAGGCCGCCCCGCCCACCGAGTCATCTCCGCCGGTTGGGGCGGTGTCGGTGCCCGTGCCTGTACTTGTGCCTCAAGCCGATTCGTCCGCGGTGCCTCCTCAGCTTCCGGCGGCGACTTCGCCAGCGGCTGTTTCGGTTTCCGAGACGGCGGCGGTGCCGGCGGCTGAACCTGCGGCGGCTGCAAAGACGCCCGATGGCGTGGATCGCCTTGTTTTCGATTTCACCCAGGACGCCTGGGTGGAGATCAAGGACGGAAACGGCAAGGTCGTGTTCTCGCGTCTGGGCAAGGCGGGCTCGCGGGAGCAGGTTGAAGCACGTGCTCCGCTGTCTCTGGTGGTGGGTAATGCCCGCTACGTGAAGCTCGAGCGCAATGGTAGTCCGGTCGACCTGGGGGCATCCTCCAAGGTGCCGGTTGCCCGTCTTAAGCTGGAATGAGTGCACGAACCATGGATCTACTGCTTTCCGGGCGGGCAGCCGCCCGCCGCGTCACCCGCGAAGTACGGATTGGCAGCGTTGTGATCGGATCAGCCGGCCCCATCGTAGTGCAGTCGATGACCAACACTGATACCGCTGATGATTTTGCCACCTCAATGCAGGTTGCTCAGCTTGCCCGGGCGGGGTCGGAGTTGGTGCGGATCACGGTGAATAATGACGAGGCCGCCAAGGCAGTACCGAAGATCCGCGACAAACTGCTGTCCATGAATCTGGATGTTCCCTTGGTGGGGGATTTCCATTACAACGGGCACAAGCTGCTGGCTGACAATCCCGCCTGCGCCGAGGCCCTTGCCAAGTTCCGCATCAATCCGGGAACGTGGGGCGGGGGCCAAACGCGATACCCAGTTCGCCTCGATCGTCGAGATGGCTTGCCGTTTCGACAAGCCGGTCCGCATTGGTGTCAATTGGGGCAGTCTTGATCAATCGGTTTTGGCTCGGATCATGGATGAGAATGCCCGCAGGGAGATTCCTCGGGATGCCGGTGCCGTCATGCGGGAAGCCCTGGTGACCTCGGCACTGGAGTCGGCCGCGAAAGCCGAGGAGTACGGCCTGGGCGGCGACAAGATCATCCTGTCCGCCAAGGTGAGCAGCGTGCAGGATCTGATCGCGGTGTATCGGGATCTGGCCGCCCGCTGTGACTATCCTTTGCACCTCGGCTTGACCGAGGCAGGCATGGGTTCGAAGGGCATCGTCGGTTCAACGGCGGCGCTGGCTGTACTCCTGCAGGAGGGGATCGGCGACACGATACGTGTCTCACTGACGCCTGAGCCCAATGGCAGCAGAACCCAGGAGGTCATTGTTGCCCAGGAGATCCTGCAGACCATGGGGCTGCGCGCGTTCACGCCGATGGTGACGGCTTGTCCCGGCTGCGGACGTACGACCAGCACGCTTTTCCAGGAGCTTGCTTCCGATGTGCAAAGCTACGTTCGCGACAATATGCCCATCTGGCGTGAGCAGTTCGATGGCGTCGAGAACATGAATCTCGCGGTGATGGGTTGCATCGTTAACGGCCCTGGCGAAAGCAAGCATGCCAACATCGGGATTTCCCTTCCGGGTACGGGCGAGTCTCCTGCAGCACCCGTATTTGAGGACGGCGTGAAAACGCAGACCTTGCGTGGCGACAATATCGCCAACGAATTCAAGACGATCATCGAACGGTACGTTGCCCGTACTTATCGCCGTAAGGTCGCCCCGACCTGATAGAACGGTCGTCTCCTACCCATACAAGACTGATATGAGCAAAGCCCTCCAGGCCGTGCGCGGGATGAACGATATCCTGCCCGACGAAGCCGAAATCTGGGAACAGTTCGAGGACATCGTCCGCAACTGGCTTCACAGCTACGGCTATCGTCCCATCCGCATGCCGATTGTCGAGCCCACCCCGCTTTTCAAGCGGGCCATCGGTGAGGTGACTGACATCGTCGAGAAGGAAATGTACTCTTTCGAGGATGCCCTGAACGGTGAGCACCTGACCTTGCGACCCGAAGGTACTGCTTCCTGCGTGCGGGCTGCGATTCAGCATAACCTGCTTTTCGGAAACCCCCGTCGGCTGTACTATCACGGGCCGATGTTCCGTCACGAGCGCCCCCAGAAGGGCCGCTATCGCCAGTTTCATCAGGTGGGGGTGGAAGCACTGGGGTACGACGGGCCCGACATTGATGCCGAGCACATCCTCATGTGCGCCCGTCTGTGGGACGATCTGGGCCTGGACGACGTAAGGCTCGAGATCAATTCCCTCGGTAGCAGTGACGAGCGTGCCGCACACCGGGCTGCGCTCATCACCTATCTTGAGCAGCACAAGGCACGTCTCGACGAGGACGCTCAGCGCCGTCTCTACTCGAACCCGCTGCGCATCCTGGATACCAAGAATCCTGACTTGCAAGATATCGTGGAGGCGGCGCCCCGTCTGGCCGACTTTCTGGGCGAGGAGTCCATGCGGCATTTTGACGGCGTGCAGACGCTTCTGAAGGATGCGGGCATGCCCTATCGCATCAATCACCGTCTGGTGCGCGGTCTGGATTATTACAACCGGACGGTTTTCGAGTGGGTGACGACCCGCCTTGGTGCTCAAGGCACGATCTGTGCCGGTGGTCGCTACGATGGGCTTGTGGCCCAGCTAGGCGGCAAGCCGGCGCCAGCGGCGGGTTTCGCCATGGGGGTCGAGCGGCTTTTGGCCCTGTGGCAGGAATGTGGCGGCGAAGCAGAGCGGGTGGTGCCGGATGTCTATGTGGTGCATGCGGGCCAGGAGGCTCAGCGGGCCGCCTTCCGCGTGGCCGAAGCACTGCGTGGTACGGGGTTTTCGGTCACCCTGCATTGCGGCGGGGGTGGTTTCAAGTCCCAGATGAAGAAAGCCGACGCATCGGGTGCGCCCTTTGCCGTGGTCATCGGTGATGACGAGGCCGCGGCGGGCGAGGTCAGCCTCAAGCCACTGCGCGATGGTAGTGAACAGATTCGCGTCCCCATGGATGCGCTCCCGGAAACCCTGGCGGACCGCCTACTCGAATCGGAAGAAGACGATGGCAGCATTTGACCTCGAAGAACAGGAACAGATTTCCCAGATCAAGGGTTGGTGGGAGCAGTACGGAACGGTCGTCACAGCGATCGCCGTTGTTGCTGCCCTGGCCTCCGTTGGCTGGCAGGGCTGGAGCTGGTACAGGGGGAAGCAGGGCGCCGAGGCGTCGGCCCTGTATGGCGTGGTTCAGCAGGCTGCCGCTGAGCGCAATGCCCAGAAGGCCCGTGAAGCGGCGGGTACGATCATTGAAAAATACAGCGGCACGCCCTATGCAGACCTTGCCGCCCTGATGTCGGCCAAGGTCCAGAGTGATGTCGGTGATCTCAAGAACGCTCGAGTGCCCCTCGCCTGGGCCGCCGAGAAGGCCAATGATCCAGCGCTCCGCAGCCTCGCGCGTTTGCGGCTGGCTTCGGTCCTGCTTGACGAGAAGGCATATGACGAGGCTCTTGCACAAGTCCAGGCACCGGTCGATGCGGACATGGCTGCGCGTTTTGCCGACTTAAAGGGTGACATCCTTGTGGCCAAGGGCAAGCCGGAAGAGGCGCGGGCCGCATACAAAGAAGCGGTTGATGCCTTGGCTGGCGCGACCAAGTCCGAGGCATCGGCGTTGCGCGAGATTGCCCAGGCCAAGCTTGATGCGGTCGGGAGCGTCAAGTGAGCGCGCGTCGTCTTACGCTGCTTGTGGCGGGGGCTTTTTGCCTGGGCGCGTGTTCTTCCCTCAATCCATTTTCGTCATCGAATACCAAGATCCCGGCACTGAAGCCCCTGACTGCCGTTGCAAAGACCGCGGAGGTCTGGCGCGGGCGGGTCGGGAGTGCGGGACGCTTCGTCTTCCAGCCGGCGGTCTTTGGTGATGCGGTGTTTGCTGCCGCGGCCGATGGTACGGTGGTCAAGTTGCAGGCCGGGCGCAATGTATGGAAGTCCTCGGTCGATATGCCGATCTCTGGTGGCGTTGGCAGCAATGGTCGGCTCGTTGTTGTCGGATCACCCAAGGGTGACGTGCTAGCCCTGGATGCCGAGTCGGGCAAGATGAAGTGGCGGGTGTCGGTCAATGCCGAGATACTCGCGGCGCCGGTCGTGTCGGATGGGATGGTCGTGGTGCGCAGCGCGGATAGCCGTCTGTTCGGCCTGGACCCTGCGGATGGCAAGCGGCGCTGGGTCTATCAACGGGCTCTGCCCGCATTGTCCCTGCGGAGTTCCGCCGGTGTGGTGCAGGAGGGGAATGCGGTTTTTGCCGGGTTTCCCGGCGGCAAGCTGGTGGCGGTCAATGCGATCAACGGCAGCTTGATGTGGGAAGGTGCGGTCGCAGTGCCCAGGGGTGCTACCGAGCTTGAGCGCATTGCCGATATCACCAGTCTGCCGGTGCTGGGCAGTCGTGCCGCATGTGCCGTGGCCTATCAAGGGCGTATTGCCTGCTTCGATCTGGCCAATGGATCGACCTTGTGGGCTCGGGACATGTCGAGCTCCAGGGGGCTTGATCAGGATGGCAGACATGTGTTTGTGACGGACGAAAAAGGGTCCGTGCATGCGTTGGATCTGTCCACCGGTTCCAGTGCCTGGAAGCAGGATCAGCTGGCCGGGCGCGGTGCAGGGCGTCCCAGGGTGGTTCGGGAATATGTCGTCGTCGGGGATGTCGAAGGTTACATCCACGTCTTGCGCAAGGATGACGGAAGTCTTGTTGGACGCCTCCGTGCAGAATCCAGCCCGATTCTTGCCGATATCCAGCTTTCTGGTGGTGATGTCGTCGTGCAGACGCAGGACGGAAGTGTCTACGCCCTTGGCGTTCAATAACGGAGTCGCCGACGCGTGAAACCCACTCTCGTCCTGGTAGGACGCCCCAATGTGGGCAAATCGACCCTTTTCAATCGCCTCACCAAGACCCGTGATGCCCTCGTTGCCGATTTTCCGGGCCTGACCCGGGACAGGCGCTACGGTATGGGGCGCGCACTCGAGCGAGAGTTCCTGGTCGTCGATACCGCGGGTTTTGACCCGGTCGCCAAAGACGGTATCGTTCATGAAATGGCCAAGCAGGCGGAGCAGGCCATTGCCGAGGCCGATGCGCTGGTCTTCATGGTGGATGCCCGTTCCGGACTGACTCCCCACGATGAGCAGATTGCCAGTCGTCTGCGCCGTACCGGTCGTCCGACCTTTCTGGTGGTGAACAAGGCCGAAGGCATGAACCGGGCGATGGTTTCGGCGGAGTTTCACGCCCTGGGGATTGGCGATCCCCTGTGCATTTCGTCGGCCCATGGTGACAATGTGAACGCCCTGATGGAGTTGATTCTCGAGTCCTTCCCCGAGGACGACGAGGGCGATGTTCAGGATGAGAAGGGGCCGCGGGTGGCCATCGTGGGGCGGCCCAATGTGGGCAAGTCGACCCTTGTGAATACGCTGATTGGTGAAGAGCGGGTCATTGCCTTCGACATGCCGGGTACCACACGCGATGCCATCGAAGTGCCCTTTGAACGCAATGGCCGTCACTACACGCTGATCGATACCGCAGGCCTGCGCAAGCGCGGCAAGGTTTTTGAAGCCGTCGAGAAATTCTCGGTGATCAAGACGCTGCAGGCGGTTGAGCAATGCAATGTCGTGGTTCTGGTGCTCGATGCAAGCCAGGAGATTTCCGATCAGGATGCACATATCGGGGGTTTTGCCGTCGAAGCCGGTCGTGCGCTGGTTGTGGCAGTGAACAAGTGGGACAGCGTCGACGACTATCGTCGGGATCGTATCAAGGAGGACATCTCCCGGAAGTTGCCTTTCCTGGGCTTCGCCCGATTCTTGTACGTATCGGCCTTGAAGGGGCAGGGTATTGTTCCCATGCTGAAGGCGGTTGACGGCGCCTATGAGGCGGCGATGACAAAGCTCTCGACACCCAAATTGACCCGCCTGCTCCTCGATACGATCATCCGCCAGCAGCCGCCCCGGCATGGGGGCTTTAGGCCCAAGATGCGTTATGCCCATCAGGGAGGAATGAATCCTCCTGTGATCGTGATCCACGGCAGCGCACTTGATCATGTGCCGCCGTCATATGTCAGATTTCTGGAGCGGAGTTTCCAGGAGGCGTTCAAATTGCAGGGCACGCCATTGCGGATACAATTCAAGTCGTCCCACAATCCTTACGCGACCAAGGATTGAAGAACCGTTTTCCACACCATCGAGCGAATTGCTGCTGTTTTGTGGCAGTGCAGCAAAAAGCTCTATAATTATTCCAAACTAAAACCATAGAGGTTCTACCATGAGCAACAAGGGGCAACTCCTACAAGATCCGTTCCTCAACGCATTGCGGCGCGAACATGTGCCCGTCTCCATCTATCTCGTGAACGGTATCAAGTTGCAAGGACAGGTTGAATCCTTCGATCAGTACGTTGTTCTGTTGAAGAACACCGTAATCCAAATGGTCTACAAGCACGCCATCTCGACCGTTGTGCCTGCTCGGCCGGTCAATATTCAGCAGGAACAGAACGAGGCTGCAAGCTGAGTCCCGTTGCCAAGGGCCGTATTTCGGTCCGGGAAGGAGTGGGTTGAGTCGTGTTTGAGCGACCCGCTGCGGGAAACCGAGCCGTCCTGGTTCAGGTTGATTTCGGACAGGGCAGCATCGAAGAACGCCTCGCGGAGGTAGCGCTGCTGGCCAGTAGTGCGGGCGCATCTGTCGTGGCCGTGGTTCAAGGGCGTCGGCAGGCGCCCGACCCCGCCTTCTACGTGGGCAAGGGCAAGGCCGACGAGGTCGGGCTTGCGGCTCAGGTGAATGGCGCGGATCTCATCATCTTCAACCACGACATCACGGCCGCGCAACAACGAAATCTTGAACGCAAGCTGAATTGCAGGGTTGTGGACAGGTCGGCGCTGATCCTCGACATCTTTGCATTGCGGGCCAAAAGCCATGAGGGCAAGCTGCAGGTCGAGCTGGCCCAGTTGCAGCACCTCTCCACTCATCTTGTCAGGGGCTGGACCCACCTTGAGCGTCAAAAAGGGGGGATTGGCTTGCGGGGTCCGGGAGAGAAGCAACTCGAGACAGACCGTCGCCTCCTGGGTGAGCGCGTCAAGATGCTCAAGGGGCGCCTGGCTGCGCTTGAGCGTCAGCGTGCTGTGCGCAGGCGGGCGCGGGAGCGTAGAGATGTGCTGAGTGTGTCTCTGGTTGGTTACACGAATGCCGGCAAGTCGACCCTCTTTAATGCCCTGACAAAGGCAGGCGCCTACGCGGCCGATCAGTTGTTTGCCACGCTGGACACGACCTCCCGTCGACTTTTTCTTGGTGATGCCGGGAACATCGTCCTCTCGGATACGGTCGGATTCATTCGAGATCTGCCCCATGCCTTGGTTGCGGCATTTCATGCGACGCTGGAAGAAACGGTGTCGGCCGACTTGCTACTGCATGTCGTCGATTCGTCCAGTGCTGACAGGGAAGGGCAGATTGCGGCTGTGAATGGTGTGCTGGAAGAGATCGGTGCCGGTATGCTTCCCCAGATTCAGGTCTGGAACAAGATTGACGCGGGTATGGCGAGTGCGGAAGTGCAACTGGATGCTTGTGGTAACATCTCGCGCGTTTTGCTCAGCGCCAGGTCTGGAGAAGGGCTTGGCCTCCTGCGTCAGGTTCTTGCAGACGTTGCGCACAAACATAAGGCATCGTTGGCAGCCATCTCGGAGTCCCGGGAAGAGTCCTACTGACTGTTCCCATTACCTCACTTCCCGGAGCGGATACATACCGTGATCTCAGGCATTCTCATGTCCCTCAATGACCCCAAATGGGGCAACCGTGGCGGTGGCGACAATCGCGGCGGCGGTGACAATCAGGGTCCTCCGGACCTCGAAGAACTGTGGCGCGACTTCAATCGACGCCTGTCCGGCATGTTCGGGCGCAATTCAGGTCGGCCCGGGGGGACTGGTGGCGGGGACGGTGGAAATCGGCTTCCCGAATTCAATTTTCGCCAGTTTGGGGGTGGGATCGGACTGATTGCTGCCTTTGGGGCGGTGGTCTGGCTGGCCAGCGGGTTTTACATCGTGGACGCCAGTCAGCGTGGCATCGTCCTGCAGTTCGGGCGTTTCCTGGAGGCCACTGAGCCGGGTCTGCGCTGGCGTGTTCCGTATCCGATACAGACGCATGAGCTTGTGAATCTGACAGGGGTGCGCACGGTGGAGATCGGCTACCGTGGCTCGGAGCGCAACAAGGTGCTCAAAGAGGCCCTGATGCTCACGGATGACGAGAACATCGTGAACATTCAGTTCGCAGTGCAGTACATCCTCAAGGATCCACAGCAGTATCTGTTCAACAATCGCGGTGCTGATGATTCGGTCATCCAGGCGGCTGAGACGGCCGTGCGCGAGATCGTAGGCAAGAGCAAGATGGACTTCGTGCTTTACGAGGGGCGTGAGCAGGTGGCGGCGAATGCCCAGAAGCTTACTCAGGAGATTCTTGACCGTTACGCTACCGGGATCCAGGTGAGCAAGGTCACCATGCAGAATGCCCAGCCACCTGAGCAAGTACAGGCGGCTTTCGATGATGCGGTGAAGGCGGGGCAGGATCGTGAGCGGCAGAAGAATGAAGGCCAGGCTTACGCCAACGATGTCATACCCCGGGCCCGCGGCGCGGCGTCACGCCTGCTTGAGGAGGCCGATGCGTACAAGGGCAAGGTAGTGGCCCAGGCAGAGGGTGATGCCTCGCGTTTCAAGCAGATCCTCACGGAGTACGCCAAGGCTCCCGAGGTCACCAGGCAGCGCATGTACATCGACACCATGCAGCAAGTTCTGTCCAATACCTCGAAGGTTATGGTGGATGCCAAAGGAAGCGGAAACCTGCTCTATCTTCCCCTCGACAAACTGATGCAAGTCACTGCCGCAGCCGGCGTGCCGCCGAGTACCGATCCGACCCAAGTGGCGCGTCCGTCTTCCACTCCCGCGACGGAAAGCGCGGTTACACCGCCCCGTGTTGATGCCCTCTCGGGTGAAGCGAGAACCAGGGAATCCACACGTAATCGCGATAGGGGAGAACGTTGATGAGAGAGCGTCTGTCACTTCTTGTCGGCATTGGCCTTTTCGTTGTTGCCGTGCTGTCGATGTCGCTGTTTACGGTCGATCAGCGTCAACATGCGCTGGTATTCCAATTGGGTGAGGTCAAGGAGCAGATCAGCGAACCCGGGCTCCACATGAAGATTCCGCTGATCCAGAACGTGCGCTACTTCGATAGTCGTATCCTGACGCTTGATACGACGGAGCCGGAGCGTTTCATTACTTCTGAAAAGAAGAACGTGCTGGTCGATCTGTTCGTCAAGTGGCGAATTGTTGATCCCAAGCTCTACTACATCTCGGTCGGGGGGGACGAAGCCCGCGCCAGGACGCGTCTTGAGCAGACAGTTAACGCGGGGCTGCGGGAAGAGTTCGGCAAGCGTACGGTTCATGATGTTGTCTCTGGTGAGCGGAACAAGATCATGGATGAGATGCGCGTCAAGGCGGACCAGGATTCCCGCAAGATTGGTGTGCAGATTGTGGATGTCCGTTTGAAGCGGGTGGATCTGCCTGCGGAGGTTTCCGAGTCTGTCTATCGGCGCATGGAGGCCGAGCGCAAGCGTGTGGCCAATGAATTGCGTTCCGAAGGCGGCGCCGAGGCGGAGAAGATCAAGGCCGATGCGGACAAGCAGCGTGAGGTGATTCTCGCTGAAGCCTACCGGACAGCCCAGATGGTCAAGGGCGAGGGTGACGCCAAGGCGTCCGCGATCTACGCTCAGGCGTTCGGGCAGAGTCCCGAGTTCTACGCCTTCTACCGCAGTCTTGAAGCCTACCGGAGCAGTTTCAAGAGCAAATCCGATGTCATCGTCGTCGAGCCGAACTCCGAGTTCTTCAAGTATCTGAAGAGCTCTGGCGGCCGCTCGGGTGGGTCCGATTCGGGCAAGAGCGGGAAGTGATGGGGCGAACCCTGATCATCGCATTTGCGCTGATGCTGGTGCTGGAAGGCATCATTCCTTTTGTCGCCCCCGCCACATGGCGGGAGACTTTTTCCCGCCTGATCCGCTTGGCGGACGGGCAGATTCGTTTTGTCGGTCTGGGTTCGATGGTTCTCGGCCTCGTCATTCTGATAGTTTTTTCCTGAGGCGCTTTACCCATGTTGCGTTGGGTTCTACCCGAATATATCCAGGATGCCCTGCCCGCCGAGGCGGCCAAGCTGGAAGATCTGCGCCGTCGCTTGCTTGATGCTTTCCGCTTGAACGGGTATCAGCTTGTGGCGCCCCCGCTGCTCGAGTATCTCGAGTCCCTGCTGACCGGCGCTGGCCAGGATCTTCAGCTCAAGACGCTGAAGCTCGTGGACCAACTCTCGGGCCGTACCATGGGGGTGCGTGCTGACATCACCACTCAGGTTGCCCGTATTGATGCTCATCTCCTCAACCGACGGGGAGTGGCGAGGCTCTGCTACTGTGGCACGGTGGCCCATGCGGTGCCTTCGTCACTCACTGCCACCCGGGAGCCTCTGCAGCTTGGCGCGGAGCTCTACGGTCATGCAGGGCTGGAGGCAGATGCGGAGGTGATCCGGCTGCTTGCCGAAACCCTCACGATTGCGGGCGTAGGCACTTCCCGGATAGATCTGGGGCATGTGGGCCTGTTCAGAGCTTTGTCCCGTAAGGCCGGCTTGGCCGCTGATCGGGAAGAGGCCTTGTTTGATTGCCTTCAGTCGAAGGATCTGCCTGGCTTGCATGACTTGCTTGGTGATGTGTCTGCCGATGTCCGGGCGGGCCTGTTTGCTCTTCCGACGCTTTATGGTGCTGCTGACGTCCTGACCAAGGCCCGGGCCGTTCTGCCGGACGACGTGGAGATTCGCGCGGCCCTTGATGATCTTCAGCAGCTTGCTACCGATCTGGCGGATCTGCCCGTCAGTTTTGATCTGGCCGACCTGCGGGGCTATCACTATCACAGCGGCGTCGTGTTTGCAGCCTATGGCGGAAACTCTCCTGTCGCACTGGCCCTGGGGGGGCGCTATGACAGTGTTGGTCGCGCGTTTGGACGCGGCCGCCCTGCGACAGGTTTCAGCCTGGATCTACGCGATCTGGCCGCTCAGGTGGCGGATCCATTGATGCCCGGCGCCATCCTGGCGTCCGGATCCGGGGTCGCTGGCTTTAACGAGGCGGTAGCCCGTCTGCGCGAAGCGGGGGAGAATGTAGTCATTGAATTGCCAGGCCACGGCGGGACGTGGCGTGAGGCCGGTTGTGACCGGCATCTGGTTCTGCGGGGCGGTGCCTGGCAGGTTGAACCGCTTCAGGGAGAGTAGGAAGAATGGCAAAGAATGTCGTGGTGGTTGGTACCCAGTGGGGTGACGAGGGGAAGGGCAAAATCGTCGATTGGCTGACGGATCAGGCCCAGGGGGTGGTGCGCTTCCAGGGGGGGCACAATGCGGGTCATACCCTTGTGGTGGGGACGACCGAGTACAAGCTCAACCTGGTCCCGTCGGGGATCGTTCGGGCGGGTGTGCAGTGTTATATCGGCAATGGCGTGGTGCTGGATATCCACCATCTATTGGCGGAAGTCCGCGGCCTTGAGGCCGGCGGCATCAAGGTCCGTGAGCGCTTGCGGATCAGTCCGGGTTGTCCAATCATTCTGGGCTATCACTCGGCCCTGGATCGTGCCCGGGAAGCCAAGAAGAGTGCAGGCGACAAGATCGGCACCACGGGAAAGGGCATCGGCCCGACCTACGAGGACAAAGTCTCTCGCCGTGCCCTGCGGGTTTATGATTTGTTTGACCCGAAGCGGTTCGCGGAGAAGTTGACCGAGGTTCTCGATTATCACAATTTCGTGCTGACGAAGTATCTTGGGGCCGAGCCGGTCGAGTTTCAGGCCGTTTTTGATCAGGCGATGGCGGACGCGGATGAGATCCGTCCGATGGTGACCGATGTTTCTGCGGATCTCTACGCCATCAACAAGGCAGGCGGCAATTTGCTGTTTGAAGGCGCCCAGGGCACCCTGCTCGATATCGATCACGGTACCTATCCTTTTGTAACGTCGAGCAATTGCGTGGCCGGTCAGGCTGCTGCGGGTTCTGGCGTGGGTCCGGGCCGGTTGCACTATGTGCTGGGCATCACCAAGGCCTATTGCACTCGCGTCGGCGGCGGTCCTTTCCCCACCGAGCTGGATTTCGAAACGCCGGGAACACCGGGCCATCAGATGTCCACCGTTGGCAGGGAGTTTGGCACCGTTACTGGCCGCAAGCGCCGTTGTGGATGGCTGGATCTGGCTGCTCTGAAGCGTTCCATCATTATCAATGGTGTTTCAGGGCTGTGTATTACCAAGCTTGATGTTCTGGATGGTCTGACAGAACTCAAGCTATGTACCGGCTACATGCTGGACGGCAGGCGCATCGACTTGCTGCCGATGGGGGCAGAGGAGGTGGTTCGTTGCGAGCCCATCCTTGAAACGATGCCGGGCTGGAGTGGGACTACCTTTGGTGCGCGAACCTGGGATGCCCTGCCACCTGAGGCCCGTGCCTACCTGCATCGTATCGAGGAGATCTGCGAGATTTCGATTGATGTCATCTCGACCGGGCCGGAGCGAGACGAGACCATTCTGAAGCGCCATCCTTTCGGCGCCTGAGCAGAAGTGTTGTTTGTCGTAACCCCCTTGGTGCAGATGAGATTGAATCATCGCCTGCGCAAAGGGGGTTGCGCGTTTCTGGGTCGGTGAAGATGCTGACGCACGGGCCCCGTAGCGGACGATAAAAACAGAAAGGCCGGTCACGAATGACCGGCCTTTCAATGTTCTTGGTGCCCAGAAGAGGACTCGAACCTCCACGCCTCGCGGCACTAGTACCTGAAACTAGCGCGTCTACCAATTTCGCCATCTGGGCAAAGAAGGCCGAATTATAGACTATCCCTTCGTTTTTGCAAGGAGTTTGGCGGAGGTTTTCTATCGCTGGTCTGGTAAGAACTTTGGGATGCAAAACGAAGAAAGCCGGTCAATTTCGACCGGCTTTCTTCATGAATTGGTGCCCAGAAGAGGACTCGAACCTCCACGCCTCGCGGCACTAGTACCTGAAACTAGCGCGTCTACCAATTTCGCCATCTGGGCAATAAAGCGCTATTATAGAACAAATTGATGCATACGCAAAAGCCTTGCTGTCTGAAGCCCTCCGGCGTCATCTGTTCCAGATCGAAACGATCAAAGAAAAAGCCGGTCAAAAGACCGGCTTCCTCGAAACATCCTGGTGCCCAGAAGAGGACTCGAACCTCCACGCCTCGCGGCACTAGTACCTGAAACTAGCGCGTCTACCAATTTCGCCATCTGGGCAACGAGCTAAGAATTATAGAGTAGAAATTATCCGTGTCAATATCGAAAACTAAGAACACCAAGAAACTCAGCAAACTGCGTCGCAGTGACCCTTTCTTTGAAAGGGAGTGTCAGAAGTATGACTTTCCCTTGCCAAGCAGGGAGTTCATCATCCAGACGCTCGGAGAGCATGGCATTCCGATGCCGTTCTCCGATCTGGTCATCGCCCTGGATATCCAGGAAGGAGAAGTGCCGTTCTTCGAACGTCGCATGTTTGCGATGGAGCGGGACGGACAGGTCATGCGCAACCGGCGCGGAGACTATCTGCTTCCGGCCAAGGCTGATTTGATCCGGGGGACGGTGCAAGGCCATCCCGATGGCTACGGTTTCGTGAGCACCGAGGAGGAGGGGCCTGACGTCTTCCTTGGTCCCAATGAAATGCGGGAGGTTCTGCACGGGGATCGAGTGATGGTTCGCGTTGCGGGGCTGGATCGGCGGGGGCGGCCTGAAGGCAAGATCGTCGAGGTGCTCGAGCGCGCCAATACGCGGGTCGTAGGGCGTGTGCTCGTCGAGAATGGGGTGACCCTCGTGGTGCCCGAGAATCGGCGCATCTCTCAAGAGATCCTTTTGGCGCCCGGTGTCAAAGCGAAGGCAAAGGCCGGGCAGGTTGTGGTGGTTGAGCTCGTTCAGCAGCCGACCCGCTATGCCCAGCCCATCGGCAAGGTGGTTGAGGTGCTGGGCAATTATGCGGATCCGGGCATGGAAATCGAGATTGCCCTGCGCAAGCATGAGTTGCCCTTCGAGTTCGGCAAGGCTGCGAAGGAGCAGACACGTCGGCTGCCTGAGAAGGTTCGCAAGATGGACTGGAAGGGGAGGGAGGATCTCACGGCCCTTCCGCTGGTGACCATTGACGGTGAGACGGCACGGGATTTCGATGATGCTGTGTATTGCGAGCGCCAGGGGCGTGGCTTCCGACTGGTCGTGGCGATTGCCGATGTCTCCCACTATGTAACAGTCGGTTCCGCTCTGGATGGGGAGTCGTATGACCGGGGAAACTCGGTCTACTTCCCGCGTCGGGTGATCCCGATGCTGCCCGAGAAGCTGTCCAATGGCCTGTGCTCTCTCAATCCGCAGGTGGAGCGTCTGTGCATGGTGTGCGACATGGCCATTTCCCAGACCGGCGTGATCAAGCAGTATCGGTTTTACCCGGCGGTGATGTTCTCCAAGGCGCGTCTTACCTACAATCAGGTTGCGGCAGCACTCTATGAAAGCGATCCGGCCGCGCTAGAGATCGTTGGCGGCCTGCTGCCCCATCTGCAGAACCTGGACAAGCTCTTTCGGGTACTTCTCAAGGCTCGGGCGAAGCGGGGGGCAATAGACTTCGAAACCCAGGAAACACGGATGGTCTTCGACGACCAGGGCAAGATAGAGAAGATCGTTCCGGAGAGTCGCAACGATGCGCACCGCCTGATCGAGGAGTGCATGCTTGCGGCCAACGTCTGTGCCTCCGAGTTCCTGCAGGGGCAGGAGCATCCGGCTCTGTACCGGGTTCATGAAGGCCCCACGCCCGAGAAGCTTGCCAAGTTGAGGGACTTTCTTGGCGAATTCGGGCTGCAGCTGGGCGGGGGAGATGAGCCCAAGGCCGGTGATTACGCCCGCCTGCTGGACAGCATCAAGGAGCGGCCGGATCTGCAGCTCCTGCAGACTGTGATGCTTCGCTCCCTGCGCCAGGCCGTTTACAGCCCCGACAATGTGGGCCACTTTGGTCTTGCCTATGAGGCCTATACCCACTTCACTTCGCCAATCCGGCGCTATCCGGATCTTCTGGTGCATCGGGCCATCAAGGCGGCCTTGCTGGGGCAGTGCTACGTGCCGGCACAGGAAGGCGGGGATTGGGAGGCGATCGGTATGCATTGCTCCATGACCGAGCGCAGGGCAGATGAGGCCGACCGGGATGTGGAGAACTGGCTCAAGTGTTATTACATGCAGGATCGGATCGGCGAGGAATTCGACGGCAGCGTGTCGGCGGTGGTTCCCTTCGGGCTATTTGTGGCGCTGCACGATGTGTTTGTCGAAGGCCTCGTGCATATCTCGGATCTGGGCAGCGATTACTTCCATTTCGATGATGCCCATCACGCCCTTGTTGGCGAGCGTACAGGCCAGCGTTACCGGCTGTCTGATCAGGTCAGGGTGCAACTGGTGCGGGTCAACATGGAAGCCAGCAAGATAGACTTTCGACTCGTTCGGGGCCCTGAGCGTGCAACCGAACGCGTGGGCAAGACCGCTCGCGCCCATCTTGCACGGGAAGCTGCTGCGGGAGCGCCGGTGAGTATGGATCCGACCCCGGCTGTTCCTCGCCGCCGGGCCAGCAGGGCGAGCCGCCCCGAATTGGTCCGCCCGATAGTAGAATCGGCTCCCCCGCCAGCGGCTGTCACCTCCAAGGTGGCTGACAAGGTCAAAACCACCAAACCGCGAAAGAGCACCGCGGACAGTTCCAAGAAGAAGAAAGCCAAGTCTCGTGTCTGATAACACCAGTTCCCGTCTCATTTACGGTTTCCATGCTGTTCTTGCCAAGCTTCGTCAAGATCCGGAAGGCATCTTTGAGATCTTTACCGATGCGCAGCGTAATGATGCTCGGGCGAGGGATCTTCTTCGGCAGGCAGAGCAACTGGGAGCCCGTATCATCCCTTCCGAGGGGGAGCGGCTTGATCGCATGGTGGGGACACGTCGCCATCAGGGCGTTGTCGCGAGGGTGGATGGGCGCCGGAAGGAGCTGAAGCTACCCGATGTTCTCGATGGTCTGACCGAACCTGCCCTGTTGCTGGTGCTCGATGGCATTCAGGATCCCCATAACCTGGGGGCCTGTCTCCGGGTGGCGGATGCTGCGGGTGCCCATGCGGTCATTGCCCCCAAGGACAAGGCGGTGGGTTTGAACGCAACGGCCATCAAGGTTGCGAGCGGCGCGGCAGATACTGTTCCCTATATTACGGTTACCAACCTTGCCCGGGCCCTTCGGGAAATGCAGGAGGCGGGAGTCTGGATTTTGGGCGCAGCAGGAGAGGCGGAGAAATCCATCTACACCGTGGATCAGAAAGGGCCGGTGGCCTGGGTGCTCGGTGCCGAGGGAGACGGTTTGCGAAGGCTGACACGCGAGACCTGCGATGAACTGATCAGTATCCCCATGTACGGTACCGTCGAGAGTCTCAACGTATCCGTTGCCAGCGGTCTGTGTCTGTTCGAGGCGCGTCGCCAGCGTGGCGGTGAACGTCTTCAGGCATGAAGCTCGACTATACGGAGGTTCGCCGCTTGCTTCGCACCGGGCGCAGTGGGGCGCTCGGCAGCATCTCCGTGGCCATGTCCGGCTATCCGTTTGTAAGTTTGCTGCCCTACGGGCTGGACGCGAGGGGCCGCCCTCTCTTTCTGCTCAGTCGTCTGGCGGAACACACAAAAAACCTGCTGGCTGATCCCCGTGCCAGTCTGATGGTTTCCGATGAGGCGCCAGGTAGTTCACTGGAGCGTGTCAGGCTGACTCTGTTGGGGACGATGGACAGGGTGGATCTGGATGAGTTCGGGCGCGCCCGCTTTCTGCGCTACAGCCCGAATTCCGCCGAATTCCTTGACTGGGGGGACTTCAGCTTTTTCAGGATGGAGCCCCTGAAAGCGCGATTCATCGGCGGGTTCGGACGCATGGGGTGGCTTGATGCAGTGCCCTTGGATGACCCCCTTGAACCTGCAGAGGAAACGGCCCTGCTCGAGGCTCTTGCCCGCCGGCTTCCTGTCGGTATGGGAGTCGAAGGGCTCGATCCGGAAGGGGTGGACCTCTTGGTGGCAGGGGTCCGTCGTCGGATTGCCGTCGAACCGATGGGAACAGGACCGGCGGCCCTGTTCGAGGCCACGTGTGATGCGCTTGACAGGGCGGGTTTGTTCGAGTCCGCGGACCCCCCGGCGGGGGTCTTTGTCTGATGCTCAATCAACCCGATTGAGTTTGTCCATGTATTGTTTGGTGAACACCCGGTCCGGTAGATCCTTCGCCGTCATTTGGGAATATCGCAGTACTGACACTTCCCCCTTCTTGAGCGCATCCTCCATCACTAGCTGGGTGGGGCGGACTCGCCCCCCCAGATTCTGGAATTTTTCATACCGCGCGACCTTGAGGAGGCGCTCGGAGAGCGAGTAGAACTCGGCTCGGTGAGGCCAGTTGTTCGATTGCCTGACCCAATAGAGGACTTTTGCATAGGTTACGCCACGGTCGACTGCTGTCAGCTCAAGAACGTACATCTTCTCGCCGTCAATGGTCTCGGTTCGCAAGATCTTCGGCTCATAGTCACCGGAAAAGTTGGCACGTGCCAAGTCGCCGTTGGCGACCTGTCCTGTCAGCCGCTGGGCCAGGGAAAGACGTACGGGCTGCGAGATGTTGGGCATGAAGATCCAAAGGTCGCGACCACGCATGAGCATCGACTGACCGCGATCAGTCGCAGGTTCAAGGGTCTGCACGATCGTGTTCTCATTTCCCTTGGAGAGAATCCGGTACTTTCGTTCGTCAGCAGGCTCACCCGGGGTGGTTGACTCGATCGTGATCAGGACCTGAAAGCCATCGCGCGGAAAGCGCACTTCGTCGGAACGAGCCACTACGGTGCGGGCTGTATCGTCGTCGTCTGCCAGTGCAGGGGCGGAAAGCCCCATCACTGAGGCAGCCATGAGTGCAATGCAGGTTGCGCGCAAGCCGGGCAGGTAAAACTTGAAGCTCATGGTGTTATCCTTGGAAAGCAAACAACATAGTTCAGTGTGCAAATGCCGATTATCCGTGTTGACGATTTAAGCAAGACCTATCGACTTGGCGATCAGGACGTCACCGCGCTGGAGGGGGTGTCGTTGACCGTTGAAGAGGGTGTGTTCATGGCCATTGCCGGGCCGTCCGGGAGTGGTAAATCGACATTGCTCAATATCATGGGGTGCATTGATACGCCAAGCAAGGGGCGTGTCGAGATTGAGGGGAAGGACGTGTCCGGTCAAAGCCCTGACGATCTTGCTGACGTACGTGCACGAACGATCGGTTTCATTTTTCAGACCTTCAATCTCCTGCCGGTGCTCTCAGCCTTCGAGAACGTCGAGTACCCGCTGCTTCAAATGCGTGAGCTGTCGGCGCCGGAGCGGCGGGAGCGGGTGAATCATTATCTGTCCAAGGTGGGGCTGGCGAAGTATGCCCATCACCGTCCAAACCAGTTGTCTGGTGGGCAGCGGCAGCGAGTGGCGGTTGCCCGGGCACTGGTGACCCATTCACGTGTTGTGCTGGCGGACGAGCCGACGGCCAATCTGGATCGACGTACCGGGGAGAGCATTCTCAATCTGATGCGGGATCTCAACCAGAACGACGGTACTACCTTCGTGTTTTCAACCCACGATAAGCGAGTCATGAACCGGGCTGATCGTTTGGTCAGGATGGAGGATGGCCAGATCACCGCTCTAGGTCTGCGGCGCGACGGAGCCTGGAAATTTGTTCAGGATCGACGCAAGCCGGAAGACGACCCTGAGATCTGATCGCAATCATTAGCAAGAGGAATAGATGAATCTTTTCAGGTCAAAGCCCACTTTGCTCGCCTTGGCCTTGGCGATGCTGGCCTCGGCGGGGTCCGCTACCGCAGCCAACGATGATCTTGATCTTGATCTCGACGAAGCCGGGAAAACCAGGGCCGGGGGTATTCTCCAGTTTGATCTTGCGCGAACCTATGCTGATCGGGAACACTGGTCGATGGCCCGGTCCCGTGCGGAACTGTCGGCCCAAGGTAGCAGTTCCGGTTTCAAGTGGAAAATTTCCGGGCGGGCTGACGCGGATGCGGTCTTCGCGATCGATTCCGGCTTCTATCCGGATGCTGTGCGCCGGGACCAGCAATATCAGTTTGATCTTCGCGAAACCTACGTGGACTTCTCGGCGGGTGAGGTGGATGTCCGGCTTGGGCGGCAGCACATCGTTTGGGGCGAGATGGTCGGCCTCTTCTTTGCCGACGTGGTCTCCGCCAGGGATCTGAGGACATTCTATCTGCCCGATTTCGAACAACTGCGCATTCCCCAGTGGGCAGCGCGTGCAGAGTACTATTTCGGCGAGACCCACGCCGAGCTGGTCTGGATTCCGTCGCCCAGCTACGACAGGATCGGCAAGCCAGGCGCGGAATTCTATCCGCTTCCTCGGGGAGCGAACGTTCGTGGTGAAGTCAAGCCGGATGGTTCGCTAGGGAACACCAATTGGGGGGGGCGTCTTTCCCGGCTTGTCGGGGGGTGGGACGTATCGGGTTTTTACTACCGTAGTCTTGATGTCGCCCAGACTTTTTATGTTGTTGGATTGAATGAGTTTGAGCCCCGGCATGACCGGATCACCCAGTTGGGTGGAACGGTCGCCAAGGATTTTGGTGAGTTCGTGCTGAAAGGTGAGGTTGTACACACGCGGGGACGGCAGTTCCTTTCGACCGACCCTGCTGCGCCAAATGGCTTGGTCCGGCAAGACACCCTCGACTACGTCATCGGGGTTGATGTGCCCGCGTTCAATGATGGCCGGATCAACCTCCAGTACTTTGCCCGTCGGGCGGCAAACCACGATCCATCCATCGGGACGGATCGTACCGAGGGCGGAGCCAGCATCCTGTTGGGTACCCGGGTTACCCAGGCATGGGAGACGGAAGCCCTGCTGGTTTCAATGCTGAATCGCACGGATTTCATGTTCAGGCCGAAAGTGAAGTGGACCGCCGCGAAGAACCTGAAGGTTACGTTCGGTGTTGATGTCTTCGGCGGAAAGCCTAACGGTCTGTTCGGTCGCTATGACGATCGTGATCGCGTATACACCGAGGCACGCTGGTCCTTCTGACGCTTGTTCGCTCCAGTTTGCATCGCAAATATGACGAATCCCGGTGTTCGTGGTGGTTTTTTCGTTTACGAATCGTTGCGCCATGTGCCCATTGCGGGGTGGCGTGACGTTTTTCTCCAGAGCCGTGTTCGGGCTGCCGTAATATCCGCTTGTTATCATCAGAAGGCTGCAGACGAGCCTAATTGAGGGAAAGGTTTTTTATGAAACGACTATTGACGATTGGTGCGCTGGCCTGCTTTGCAGCGGGGCTGACCGGGTGCGCGACACCTCATCCCGCAGCGCCGGCTTCCGCCACGAACGCCGAATACAACTACCTGATAGGGCCCGGTGATTCCGTCAATATCGTCGTGTGGCGAAATCCCGAACTGTCCATGCAGGTTCCTGTGCGCCCGGATGGTCGGATCACCACGCCGCTTGTGGAGGATCTTCCGGCTGCCGGACGCGACGCGTCCACGCTGGCCCGCGAGATCGAAAAGGCGCTTGCCAAGTACATTCGTGACCCGGTCGTGACCGTCATTGTCACGTCCTTTGTCGGCCCCTATTCGGAGCAGGTTCGGGTTGTTGGCGAGGCGGCTCGCCCGATGACGCTCCCGTTCAAGCAGAAGATGACGCTGCTTGACCTCATGATTGCGGTAGGCGGCATCACCGATTTTGCCGATGGCAATCGGGCAACGCTGTTGCGTACGTCAGAGGGAAGCAAGCAGTATTCGGTTCGTCTCCGAGACCTCATCAAGCGTGGCGACGTCTCTGCGAACGTCGAGCTCAAGCCGGGCGATGTCCTGATCATTCCTCAAAGCTGGTTTTGACCCATTCTTCTTGATTTCCTCCCCGGGGCGTCCCGGGGAGCCGCCTTCGGAATCTCCCAATGGAAGACATACTAAGACAGCTGTCGGTGATCCTCCGCGGCATGTGGCTCTATCGCTGGTGGGGCTTGGCTGCTGCATGGATCGTCGGCCCGATCGCTGCCGCGACGGTTTACTTGCTGCCTGACCGTTATGAGTCCTCGGCGCGGGTCTATGTGGATACCCAATCCATCCTCAAACCCCTGATGTCCGGGCTTGCCGTCCAGCCCAATGTTGATCAGCAGATCAGCATTCTCAGTCGAACACTGATCAGCCGTCCCAATGTGGAAAAACTGATCCGGATGGCCGATCTAGATCTCACAGTCAAGACCAAGGAAGAGCGTGAGGCGCTCATTCTCGGCGTTACGAAGTCTCTTGAGATCCGGGTTGCCGGTCGCGACAACCTCTATACGCTGGCCTATACGGATACTGATGCGGAGCGTGCCAAGCGTGTCGTTCAGTCCATGGTGTCCATGTTCGTCGAATCCGGACTCGGTGACAAACGCAAGGATTCAGACACTGCCCGCAAGTTCATCGAAGAGCAGATCAAGTCTTACGAGCAGAAGCTTGAGGAAGCCGAGAACCGGCTCAAGGAGTACAAGCTGCGCAATCTGACCACCGTTGGATCTGGTGGGCGGGATTACTTCGCCAAGATGAACGAAGCCAACGAGCAGCTCGGTCAGGCACGTCTGGCCTTGCGTGAAGCGGAGAACTCCCGTGATGCCCTGAAGCGCCAGATCGTTGGAGAAGAGCCCATCCTGCTGCCTGATAACGTCAGCAGCGCGTCGCTGGCGGCGGTGTCGGTGCCCGAACTCGACGGACGTATCGAAGCGCTGAAAAAGACGCTGGATGGTTTGCTGCAGCGCTACACCGACCAACATCCGGACGTTGTCGGAACCCGCAAGACCATCGAGATACTCGAAGCGCAGAAGATCCAGGAGATCCAGAATCGCCGGAAGACAGCACCTACCGGCATGTCGAGTTCGGCAGGTTCCAACCCTGTTTACCAGCAACTCAAGATGTCTCTTGCCGAGGCGGAGGCGAATGTGGCGTCGTTGCGTGCCCGGGTTGCAGAGTACGAGAGCCGTGTCCAGTCGCTGTCGGCGGCATCCCGCATGCTGCCGCAGATCGAGGCCGAATACACACAGCTTAACCGGGACTACGACGTCAACAAGCGCAACTATGATCAACTGGTTGCGCGCCGCGAGTCCGCCACGATGGCCGTCGAGATGGGGGCTACATCCGGTGTGGCTGACTTCCGCCTGATCGACCCGCCGACAGTGCCGAACAAGCCTGCCGCGCCGAATCGGCTGTTGTTGATGCCGGCCGCCGGCCTTGCTGCCTTGCTGATGGGGGCTGCGATCAGTTTCCTGATCAGTCAGATCCGTCCGACGTTCTCGGACACGAACGTGTTGCGGGACGTGACGGGGCTTGCGGTGCTTGGTGCAGTCAGCATGATTGCCGATCCTGACCGGGCGCGAAATCAGCGTCGGGGCAAGATCGCGTTTCTTGGTGGGGTGGGAGCCCTGGTGGGGTTGTTTGGCGCAATGACGGTCTGGTTGATGCTGGCCAGAATGGCTTGAGGGGCAGATATGAGCATTATTGAAAAGGCCGTCGAGCGGCTCGAGCAACTCCAGCGAGCTGCCGGTAACGGCGATACCGCCGAGCGTCAGGAGCCTTCCGACCAGGCGCCGGCGGTGGCGCCAACCTCAACCACGGTGCCGTCACCGGTTGCTGCTGTGACTGAGCAGCCCGCTTCGGTAGTACCGGCGGCTGCCGTATCCCGTGCGCAAAGTCCGGATCGTTTTGTTGAAATTGATCTTGATCGCCTTCATTCGATTGGAATCGTTACACCCAATGCACCACGTTCCTTGATTGGGGACGAGTTCCGTATCGTCAAGCGCCCCCTGTTGCGCAACGTGCAGGGGAAGGGGGCTGCTGCGGTCAAGAACGCAAACCTGATCATGGTCACGAGTTCCCTTCCGGGTGAGGGCAAGAGCTTCAGTTCCATCAACCTCGCAATCAGCATGGCCATGGAGCTGGACCACACCGTGCTCCTGATCGACGCGGATGTCTCTCGTCCGTCCGTTCTCAACATCCTAGGTCTGGCGCCACGGAAGGGGCTGATGGATGTGCTGACCTCCAACGACATGCATTTGGGCGATGTGCTTCTCAAGACGAATATTGAAAAGCTCAGCATCCTTCCTGCCGGGACGCCGCATCCGCGGGCAACCGAATTGCTGGCCAGTGATGCGATGAACCATCTGTTGGCGGAGCTTGCTGACCGCTATTCAGATCGGATCGTTGTATTCGACTCCCCGCCGCTTCTGGTGACGACGGAATCCCGCGTGCTTGCCACCCATATGGGGCAGGTAGTGATGGTTGTTGAGTCCAATCGCACCACGCAGGCTGCTGTCAAGCAGGCGCTGGGCACCATCGACTCTTGTCCGGTCAGATTGATGCTTCTGAACAAGGCACAGCAAACCAGTGGTGGTTCCTACGGCTACGGCTATGGCTACGGTTATGGTTATGGCTATGGTCAGGGACCGAGGGAGGGCGCGTGAAGCTCCGTCACCCTGCCTGTTGTCCCGGCTCCTTGCCGAGCCTGTGTTTTGCTGCATTGTCGGCGGCGTTTGCTGGCCCGGCCTTTTCCCAAGTGCAGGAAAAGCCTCAGGCGCAGTCAGTGGCGCCAATCTTTCAGACTGCTGTCCGTGTAACGGAGACCATCACCGACAACGTTCAGCTACGCAACGGTTCTGAGGCAAAAAGTGACTGGATCACGATGATCAGTCCGAGTGTTGCGATGAGGTCTGATGGGGCTCGAGTCAAGGGAAATCTGCAAGCAGCGTTCAATGCGTCGCTGTATGGGCGTGACTCGGACCTGAGCCGGGGTTATCTGACCCTGCGTGGGGATGGCAAGCTGACGGCTTGGGAAAATCTGGCTTTCGTTGATTTGCAGGCCACGGTTTCCCAGGAGGCGCTGTCAAGTCTCGGTGTGCAGTCCGGAGATGGTGTTACCGGGCGATCCAATCAGACCAGTGTTCGGAATATCGTTGTCAGCCCCTACCTCACAGGGCGTTTCGCCTCCACCGGTAAGGCTGAATTGCGCTACACGCTGGCAGATACCGATACTTCCTCGGGTACCTTTCAGAAGATGCAGAGTCGAACCCTGTCGGCGAATGTTTCCGACCCGAAGGCGTTTGGCAGAGTCGGATGGTCGGTGGTCGCCGTCGATAGTGCCATTGAGGCAACGGATCGGCGTGATCTGAATAGCAATTCAATTCGCGGAAGTGCGCTGCTTCAGATCGATCCGCAACTTCAGATGCGTCTCATCGTTGGGTCGGAAGCCAATAACTACCGGACGGTCGACAGCGAGCGCTCCACCATCACCGGTGTTGCCCTGGATTGGATGGCAAGCCCCCAGACGAAGTTCTCGGGCCTCTGGGAAGATCGCTTCTTCGGCCCCGGCTACTTGATGAGCGCCAGTCACCAGAGCGGGCGCTATATCGTTTCGGCGCGCTACTCCAAGGACGCAAGTTCCACGAATCAATCCCTGAACTCGAGTGCTCAGCTAGATACTTATGGCCTGTTGATGGCAATGACCGCCGCGCGCTTCCCGGATTTGGCTGAAAGGGATGCCTGTGTGCGCTCCTACATCGCGGAGCGGGGACTTCCCAACCGCCTGGGAGTGAGCCAGGCTGTGCTCTCGAACGGAGTCTTTCTGGATCGACGAATCAATCTGGACATGATGGTGACCAGCCCCAGGAATACCCTCCAGTTTTCGGTTTATCGCTCCGAGCGCTCCACGCTGACCAGCCAGGATTTTGCCTTGACCGGGGATTTTGCGTCGAGCTCGCGGATAACCGACATCAGCGGTACGGTGAGTCTTACGCGTCTGCTGACGCCCGTCACCTCGGCTAACATCGGCCTGACACTGGTGCGCAGCCATCAGGACAGTGTCAGTACCGCCTCAAGTATCGATCTGAGCAACCGGACGCGCCGCATCTATGCCGGCGTGATGACTCAGTTCACGTCCAAGGCCGATGGCTCACTGCAGATTCGCAACAGCGAGGGCAAAGGGACGAGCTCCTATACCGAGAATGCCATCATCGGTTCGGTTTCCGTCAGGTTCTGAGGGCGCTCATGTACGAAGCTTATTTCGGTCTGCGCGGCAAGCCTTTTCAGTTGAATCCGGACCCGTCCTTTTTTTATGGTAGCCGGGGTCATCGCAGGGCGATGGCTTATCTGGAGTATGGGCTTCACCAGAATGAGGGTTTTATTGTCGTGACTGGTGAGGTCGGCGCTGGCAAGACGCTGCTGGTGCGCAGCCTGCTGGAGAAGCTGGATCCCGGCAAGATCGTCGCCGCCAATCTGGTGAGTACACAGATAGATGCCGATGACATACTTCGACTGGTTGCGGCTTCCTTCGGGATACCGAGCAAGCACCTTTCGAAGAGTGACTTGTTGCTGGCGATCGAAGCGTTTCTCGTATCCACGACGGCATCCGGCAAGCGTGCGCTGCTGATCGTTGACGAGGCGCAGAATCTGACCCAGCGTGCGGTAGAAGAACTACGGATGCTTTCCAACTTTCAGTTGGAAGATCATGCATTGCTGCAGAGTTTCCTGGTCGGGCAGCCCGAATTCAGAAGCATCATGCAAAGTCCCGAAATGGTGCAGTTGCGCCAGCGGGTCATAGCGTCATATCACCTCGGCCCCTTGGACGTGGCGGAAACCCAGGCCTACGTGGAGCATCGTCTCGGATGTGTCGGCTGGAAGGGTAACCCGGCTTTTGAGGCGGAGGCCCTGAAAGGCATTTTCGATCATAGCCAGGGGATTCCCCGTCGCATCAATGCGCTTTGCGACAGAATAATGCTGGCTGCATTCTTGTCTGACAAGCGCCAGATTTCGGCTGAACTCGTGGAGCAGGTCGCCACCGAGATGAGCGAGGAGCAGGTTGTGCCGGCGGCACGCCAGACCGAAGCAGCCGTGCCTGGTCAGCTCCATTCCGGGGGCGATCTGTTGCGCCTGCTGGCCGATCCCGAGGCATCACGGACCCTTGCCGGTTTGGGGGCTGGCTATGATACGACCCGCTTTGAGGACCGTCTGGCCCTCCTTGAGCGGACTCTCTCTACTACCCTGAACGCTCTCAGTCAGTTGATCGGTGCTGCCGAGCAGCGCATTGACGGAGAAGGGAAAGAGGTTGCAAGCAAATGACCGTATCGCGAGATGACCGAGGAAAGGTCACCAATGCCCTGACCATCGATGTGGAGGACTACTTCCAGGTTTCCGCCTTGGCATCCCATTTTCCAAAGGATGTGTGGAACACCACTCCGTGCCGAGTTGAGCGGAACGTCGAGCGTATTCTTGCGATTCTCGCCGAGCGTGGTGCCAGGGGCACCTTCTTCACGTTGGGCTGGATTGCGGAGCGATATCCCGCCTTGGTGAGGCGAATCGCTGCCGAAGGGCATGAACTAGCCAGTCATGGCTATGCCCACGAGCGGGCCAGTGACCAGTCACCAGAAGCCTTTCTAGCCGATATCAAGCTCGCCAAGGTGGTGCTTGAGGATGTGGCTAGCTGTGAGGTGCGAGGTTATCGGGCGCCCAGTTTCTCGGTCGGGCTGTCAAATCCTTGGGCTCACGGCTGCATCGAGGAGGCGGGCTATGCCTATAGTTCAAGCGTCTATCCGGTAAAGCATGACCACTACGGCGTGCCTGATGCACCCCGTTTCCCATACGCGGTTGGCGCGAAGCTCGTCGAGATCCCCATCACCACGGTGAGGCGTTTCGGACGCAACTGGCCGGTGGGCGGGGGAGGCTACTTCCGCCTGCTGCCTTACCCTGTTTCGGCCTGGGGTATCCGGAAAGTAAACCAGGAAGACCGCAAACCCGCCATCTTCTATTTCCATCCTTGGGAGATTGATCCCGGGCAGCCGGTCGTGCGCGAGGCTTCTGCCAAGGCGCGATTCAGGCATTACGTCAATCTCGCGCAGACCGAGGCCCGTCTCCAGCGCCTTCTCCAGGATTTTTCCTGGGGCAGGATGGACGATGTGTTTCTGCCTGCAGCAAGTCAGTCTGTTTAGGGTTTCCGGCATGGTTTCTGTAGTCAAAGTGCGTCCATTCGCAGAGGTTGACTCTGTACGCTGGAACGAGTTCGTGTACGCCTGCCCCAGTGCAACCTTCTTTCACCGGATCGAGTGGAGAGGGATCATGCGGGACGTGTTCCGGCACAACACGCACTATCTGATCGCCGAGCGCGATAGCAGGGTCGTGGCCGTCCTGCCGCTGGCGGAGGTGAAAAGCCGGCTGTTCGGCCATGCCCTGACATCCCTGCCTTTTGCCGTTTATGGGGGGGTCGCCGGAGACGATGTGGAAGCGGTGGCGGCCCTTGAGGCGGCTGCGGAAGATCTGGCCCGCAAGATCGGCGTCCAGCATCTCGAATACCGGAATCTCAGCGCCCGACACCTGGATTGGCCGCGGCAGGAGGTCTATTTCACCTTCCGCAAGGAGATCCTCCCGGACGAAGATGCGAATATGGCAGCGATTCCGCGCAAGCAGCGTGCGATGGTCCGGAAGGGCATCAAGAACGGCTTGGTGGCGACTTTCGACCCCACGCCGGATCGTTTCTTTGCCCTTTACTCCGACAATGTGTTGCGCCACGGTACGCCGGCGTTGTCCAAGAAATTCTTCCAGACTTTGTTGTCGGTTTTCGGCAAGGATTGCGACATCCTTACGGTGTCCACCGCTGATGGCAAGCCGTTGTCGAGTGTGCTGAGTTTCTATTTTCGCGAGGAGATCCTTCCGTACTACGCGGGAGACGATCTGGCTGCGCGGGATCTGGCCGCCAATGATTTCAAGTACTGGGAGTTGATGCGTCACGCCTGCAACCGGGGTTGCCGCGTCTTCGACTACGGCCGCAGCAAGGCGGGTACCGGGCCCTTCAGTTTCAAGAAGAACTGGGGTTTTGAACCGCAGCCCCTGTCTTATGAGTATCGTCTTTTCAAACGGGACGCCATCCCCCAGAACAATCCCCTGAACCCCAAGTATCGTGCCTTCATTGCCTTGTGGAGACGCTTGCCGATTGGAGTCGCCAACCGTCTTGGTCCGACGCTTGTGCGTAATCTCGGCTAGACATTCGCTCGATACCATGAACATGTCGTTCGTCTCCAAGTGCCAATCTCGCTGATGGCAATCGACGTGTCCATGCCGCGTAAACAACAGGAAAACTCAATGAGCCCTATCTTGCGGGTGTCTTTGGCCATGGCTGCCGTACTGGCCTGGGTTGTTGCATGGTATTCAGGTACCGCCCAGGAGGTGTTCTCCATCTGGTGGCGCTCCGAAACCTTTGCTCACGGACTTCTGGTGCTGCCGATCTCCGGCTGGCTGGTTTGGCGCAACAGGGATCGCCTGGTCGGACTGCAGATCGGGACTGCCCCGGTGATGGCCTTGCCGATCCTCGCAGCTGGCTTTGGCTGGTTGCTCGGCGAACTGGCCAGTGTCGCTTCCGTAACGCATGCGGCCCTGGCCTTCATCCTCGTCTTCAGCCTGGTAGGTGTGCTCGGTTTTCAACTTGCCCGCCCTCTGGCCTTTCCTATTCTGTTCCTGCTTTTCGGGATTCCGATCGGGGAATTCCTGCTACCGGTGATGATGGATTACACCGCTGAGTTTACGGTCTCGGCACTCCGCCTTTCCGGTGTCCCTGTTTATCAGGAAGGGCTCCATTTTGTTGTTCCCAATGGGCGCTGGTCGGTGGTTGAGGCATGCAGCGGAGTTCGCTACCTGATGGCTTCCCTGATGGTGGGTACCTTGTATGCTTACCTGAGTTATCGCTCGCTTCACCGGCGTCTGCTTTTCTTGGTTGCCGCAATTGTTGTTCCGATCATTGCTAATTGGTTGCGCGCCTACATGATCGTCATGCTGGGTTTCCTCAGCGACAATCGAATTGCTACGGGCGTTGACCATATTTTGTACGGATGGCTGTTCTTTGGCATTGTCATCGTGCTGATGTTCTGGATTGGGGGGCATTGGCGCGAGGATCTCGACCCGGAGGTGCCCCGACAACTGTCTCCGATGAAGGCGGGCGTGGCGCGGTCAGGTCTTGCCCGGCTCGTTCCCTTGGCGCTGGCCGTTGCCGCTGCACCACTGGTTTTGCATCATCTCGAAAGCTCCGAGGCACTGCATCCGGCCACGGCGTCGCCCATACCTGCGTTGGCCATCGCTGCACCCTGGAGTGGGCTTGCTGCTCCGTCCGTCAGTTTCAAGCCATCTTTCATGGGCTATCGGGAGGAAAGTCTTCGTCACTACGCAAATGGCAAGCAGGTCGTGTCGGTCTATGTGGCGAGCTATGCCGATCAGCAGCCCGGTCATGAATTGGTGCAGAGCCAGAACGCCCTGTTGCTGCCGAACGATCTGCACTGGAACCGTCTGGCTCAAAGTCGGGGGCCCGATTCCGGTGCCGGGCATTGGCTGGTGACCAGTATGGCAAGGGAGTCGGCCAGTGCGCTGGTGTGGTCGGGCTACTGGATAAATGGGCGTCTCGTTACCAATGATTACGTTGCCAAGTCATTGCTTGTGCTGGAGCGCTTGCAGGGTCACCCGGACACCTCTGTCTTCGTCGCCGTTTGGGCGACAGCAGATGATCTGACAGCCGCAGCGTCGGCGCTCCAGGCCTTCCATCAGGCGAACGGGCCGGCGCTCCTCGACATGATTGCGAAGACCGTTCAGCCGGCCCCGAAATGAGTGCTTCAGGCAAGGATGGACGTCTCCTCGTGATGCACGTGGTATTCAGCTTCGCCGTCGGTGGGCTGGAGAATGGTGTGGTCAATCTGATCAATCGTCTTGATGTGCGCCGCTTTCGGCACGTGGTCGTGGCTCTGACAAAATGTGACCCGGTGTTCTGCGCCCGAGTAAGCCGCCCGGATGTAGAATTTGTCGCATTGCACAAACCCCCCGGGCACAGCATCAGATTGTTTCCGGCGCTCTTTCGCCTGTTTCGCAAGTATCGCCCGGATGTTGTTCATACCCGCAATCTGGCTGCGCTTGAGACGACTCTGCCGGCCTGGTTGGCAGGCGTTCCCGTGCGGATTCACGGCGAGCACGGCTGGGACGTTACCGATCCGGACGGGACCAACCGGACCTATCGCCTGATCCGTCGCCTGCATCGTCCTTTTGTGACCCACTACATCGCGCTCTCCGGACATCTTGAGTCCTATCTGCGTGACGCCATCGGAGTTCCCGGAGGGCGCGTGACCCGGATCTGCAATGGTGTGGATCTGGAGCGGTTTGTGCCGCGAGGGCTGCAGAGGGCAGCGATTGCGGGATCTCCGTTCAACGATCCGAAGTTCTACGTCTTTGGCACGGTGGGGCGTCTGCAGGAGGTGAAGGACCAGATGAATCTGCTTCGGGCCTTCGTCCTGCTCATTCGGTGTCAGCCTGAACTGGCTGCGCTCGCCAGGCTGATCCTCGTCGGTGAGGGGCCGCTTCGGAAAGTGCTTGAGGCAGAGATTTCCCGGGAGCGTGTCGATGGTCACGTCTGGTTGGCCGGTGAGCGGGGTGACGTGCCGAATGTCATGTCGGGGTTCGATTGTTTTGTGCTTCCCTCCAAAGCTGAGGGGATTTCCAACACCATCCTTGAGGCAATGGCGGCCGGCCTGCCGGTCGTTGCGACCGCGGTCGGTGGCAGTGGAGAGCTGGTCGAGAACGGGGTGACCGGAGTGCTGGTCCCTCCTCAGGATGCGGATTCGCTGGCCGGTGCACTTCAGCCTTACCTGATCCGGCGCGAACTCGCTGCCGAGCAGGGTAGGGCAGGACGCAAGCGCGTCGAAACGTTCTTCAGCATTGATGGCATGGTGGGGCAGTACGCAGGTTTGTATCAATCCCTGTCGGGACTTTCAAATTGACTTGCCCGGGCAAGACGACGGAATAAGGGTTAGCAACTATGTGCGGCATTGCCGGACTTTTCGATACACGAGCGAAACAGACCTTCCCGCGCGAACTCATGCAGCGCATGAACGACATCCAGCTTCACCGTGGGCCGGATGAGAGCGGATATCACTTTGAGCCGGGGGTCGCGCTGGCGCACCGGCGTCTTTCCATCATCGACATTTCAAGCGGGCAGCAGCCCCTGTTCAACGAAGATGAGTCGGTGGTTGTGGTCTTCAACGGAGAGATCTACAACTTCCAGGAGCTGATTCCAGAACTCACGGCCCTTGGCCATCGCTTCCACACCCGCAGCGACACCGAAGTGATTGTGCATGCCTGGGAGTCCTGGGGGGAGGCATGCGTGGAGCGCTTCCGCGGCATGTTTGCGTTCGCCCTGTGGGATCGCAACCGCCAGACGTTCTTCATGGCCCGCGACCGGATGGGCGTCAAGCCCATGTATTACGCGATTCTGGACGACGGCACCCTGATGTTCGGATCCGAGCTGAAGGTGCTGATGCAGCATCCTGGCCTTGACCGAAGCATGGACCCCCTGGCGGTCGAAGAGTACTTTGCTCTTGGCTATGTGGCTGAGCCACGTACCATCTTTTCGGGTGCCCGCAAGCTTGAGCCCGGCTTCTCCCTGTGCATTCGTCACGGCCAGCCCGTCCCGGAGCCCAAGCCCTACTGGGACGTGCGTTTCACCCTCGACAATAAGGTGTCCCTGGCCGACGCTCAGGCTGAAATGGTCGAGCGCCTGCGCGAGTCGGTGCGTCTGCGCATGGTCGCCGAGGTTCCCCTGGGGGCTTTTCTGTCTGGCGGAGTGGATTCCAGTGCCGTGGTGGCGACCATGGCCGGCCTGTCTTCAGAGCCCGTCAATACCTGTTCCATCGCCTTTGACGATCCGGCCTTCAACGAGTCGGCGTTTGCCCAGATGGTGGCCGACCGTTACAAGACCAATCATCGGGTTGAAACCGTTCAGTCCGATGACTTCGATCTGATCGATACGCTGGCGGCCCTGTATGACGAGCCCTACGCCGACAGTTCGGCGATTCCCACCTACCGGGTGTGCCAGCTTGCCCGCAAGCACGTGACCGTGGCTCTGTCGGGTGACGGGGGGGATGAGAACATGGGGGGCTACCGCCGCTATCGCTTCCACATGATGGAAGAGAAAATGCGCGGCGCTCTTCCCTTGGGGGTGCGCAAGCCGGTGTTCGGACTGCTCGGGCAGGTCTATCCAAAGGCTGATTGGGCGCCGCGGGTTTTTCGTGCGAAGACGACCTTTCAGGCGCTCGGCCGGGATTCGGTCGAGGCGTACTTTCACTCCGTCTCGATCCTGCGGGGGGATATGCGTACGCAGCTGTTCTCGCCGGATTTTCAACGCCGTCTGGCGGGCTACAATGCGCTGGAGGTATTTCGGCGCCATGCCGCGAACGCGGGTACCGACGATCCGTTGGCGCTCATCCAGTATCTGGACATCAAGACCTACCTGGTGGGCGACATCAACACCAAGGTGGACCGGGCGAGCATGGCCCATTCGCTGGAAGTCCGGGAGCCCCTCATGGACCATCCCCTGGTCGAATGGCTGGCCAGCCTTCCGAGCACCCACAAGATCCAGGGCCAGGAAGGCAAGTACCTGTTCAAGAAGGCGATGGAGCCCATGCTGCCGAATGATGTGCTCTATCGCCCCAAGATGGGGTTTGCCGTGCCGCTGGCCAACTGGTTCCGTGGCCCCCTCAGGGAAAGGGTGCGTAGCGCCCTGACCGGAGAGATCCTGGCGGCGACCGGCATGTTCAATCCGGCGTATCTCAGGCATCTCGTGGACGCCCATCAGAATGGAAGCCGTGATTACAGTGCGCCGCTGTGGACACTGCTGATGTTTGAGGCTTTCCTGCGCAATTGTCAGGCCGTCACGGGCAGCGTTCCGGCAATGAGGGCGGCTTGATGCGTATTCTCCACGTTCTCGATCACTCCCTGCCCTTGCATAGCGGCTACGCCTTCCGCACTGTTTCTATCCTGCGGGAACAGCGCCGCCTGGGCTGGGAGACCTATCATCTGACCACGCCCAAGCAGGGCGCGGGTGACGCCCTTGAGCAGGAGGTGGATGGCTGGCATTTCCATCGCACCCCGAGCGATGGCCAAGAAGGGCTACTGGCCCAGATGCAGCTGACGGCCCGTCGGCTGGACGAGCTCGTCATGCAACTCCGGCCGGATGTCATTCATCCCCATTCCCCGGTGCTCAACGCCTTGCCGGCCCTTTGGGTGGGGCGCAAGCACCGGATACCTGTGGTCTATGAGATGCGGGCTTCCTGGGAGGATGCAGCGGTCGATCACGGCACGACTACGGAGGGAAGCCTGCGTTACCGTATTTCCAGGGCACTGGAGAGCTTCGCCCTTCGGCGAGCCGATCAGGTCACGACGATCTGCGAAGGCCTGCGGGGCGACATTCGGAGCCGGGGTGTGCCGGACAGCAAGATCACGGTGATTCCGAACGCGGTGGATGTGGCAACCTTCACATTCGGTGCCGAGCCCGACCCGTCCTATCAGGCCCGGCTCGGCGTGACCGGAAAGACCGTGCTGGGCTTTGCCGGCTCGTTCTACGGGTACGAGGGGCTGGATCTGCTGATTGATGCGGCCCACAGGCTGGTTGGCAAGTATCCCGATCTGCGGGTCTTGCTTGTGGGGGGCGGTCCGCAGGAGGCCAGCCTGAAGGCCCAGGTCGCCCGCTTGGGGCTGGATGACCGGGTGATCTTCACCGGTCGGGTTCCCCATTCCGAGATCCAGCGCTACTACGAGTTGATCGATGTGCTGGCTTATCCGCGCATCCCGATCAGGCTGACCGAACTTGTGACGCCACTCAAGCCGCTTGAGGCCATGGCGCAGGGCAGGATGTTCGTCGCGTCCGATGTCGGCGGTCATCGCGAGCTGATCCGTGATGGTGAGACAGGTTTTCTCTGCAAGGCCGGCAGCGTCGATGCCTTGGCCACGTCGATAGACGATGTTCTCGCGAAGCGCGAGGACTGGCCCCGCATCAGGATGCAGGCACGCCACTTTGTGGAGGTGGATCGGACCTGGGCGAACAGCATTTCCCGCTATCGGGGTGTGTATGAGCGGGCGCTTGCCACTTACGGCCGAATCGTCAAACTTTGAGGTGGCATTGTGTGTGGAATTCACGGGATTTACCGATTTGACGGGCAGCGGGTTGAGCCTGCAATGCTCACCGCCATGGGCGACCGGACCGTCCACCGGGGGCCGGACGATGAAGGTCAGTACGTTGAAGGCCCCTGCGGAATCGCGATGCGCAGGCTGTCCATCATCGACCTGGCGGGGGGGCACCAGCCAATCTCCAACGCCGATGACAGTGTGTGGATTGTCTGTAATGGCGAGATCTACAATTTTCGGGAGCTGCGGGCCGAACTGCAGGGGATGGGCTTCACGTTCAAGACCGGCTCCGACAGCGAGGTGTTGCTCCATGCCTACGATGCCTTTGGCGATGATTTCGTTCTTCGCCTCAATGGCATGTTCGACTTTGCCCTTTGGGACCGTCGCCGTCGCCGGCTCCTGATTGGTCGTGACCGGATCGGTGTAAAGCCGCTCTACGTGCTCCAGGATGCCCATCGCCTGGCGTTTGCCACCGAGGCAAAGGCCTTGCTTGCCTTGCCCGGGGTGAGCGTCGAGCTGGATACGGCTCAACTTCCCGGCTATCTCCATCTTGGTTATGTGGCCGCGCCGGGCTCGATGTTCAAGGGAATTCGCAAATTGCCTCCCGCAACGCTGCTCTCCATCGAGAATGGCGAAGTAAAGGAATGGCGTTACTGGCGCCTGCCGGCGGGGATTGATCGTTCGTTGTCGGAGGCCGAATGGCGGGAGCGGGTACGTGCGCGGATTGAAGAGTCGGTGCGCATGCAGATGGTCAGCGATGTTCCGATTGGTGCCTTCCTTTCGGGCGGCGTTGATTCCAGTGCAGTCGTCGGGCTGATGGCCCGCCATTCGGACCAGCCCATCCGCACCTATGCCATCGGGTTCGAGGGCGGCGAGGCGGAAACCCTCTACAACGAGTTGCCTTACGCTCGGCAGGTTTCACGGCTTTTTGGCACGGAGCACCATGAAATTGTGGTCAAGCCGGATGTCGTGGACCTGTTGCCGAAGCTTTTGTGGCACATGGATGAGCCGATTGCCGATACGGCATTCATCACGACCTTTCTGGTCTCGGAATTCGCACGCAAGGATGTGAAAGTGATCCTCTCCGGCGTGGGTGGAGATGAGCTGTTCGGAGGTTATCGGCGTTACCTGGGTGGGCACTACGCCCAGCGTTTCCAGCAGCTCCCTGGTGTCGTTCGAGGATTGATGTCCAGCGTGGCGCGACGCCTGCCTAGTGATCGGCATTCCGGCCTGCTGAACACCCTGCGATTGGCAAAGGGTTTCATCGCCACGGCCGAGATGAGCCCTGATGAGCGTTATCGCAGCTACCTCCAGGTCCTGGGCCGTGAAACAGTGAACAGCCTGTTGTGCGCACCTTCGACAGCATTTGCCGCGGATTCCCTCACGCAGGCCTTCGCGGCGGCGGGGAGCCAGGATGACTTGAACCGCATGTTTGCCGTGGATGCAGAAACACAACTGCCTGACGATCTGCTGTTGCTGACCGACAAGATGAGCATGGCGGTGTCCCTGGAGTGTCGGGTTCCCTTGCTCGATCACGAGCTTGTGGAGCTTGCCGCTGCCATGCCGGCTTCGATCAAGGTCAAGGGTGGGCGCCTCAAGCACCTGATGAAGGACTCCCTCAGCGATCTCCTGCCCGCTGACATCCTGGATCGCAAGAAACGCGGCTTTGGTACGCCGATGGGGGCTTGGCTCAAGCGCGAACTTGCTCCTGTCCTCAAGGAACTGCTATCGCCCCGGGTCGTGGCGCAACGGGGCCTGTTCCGCCATGACGTGATAGCGGGGCTGATGAACGATCATGAAGCCAACCGCAGTGATGGTACGGATGCGCTGCTGTCCTTGATGAATCTTGAAATCTGGAGCCGTATCTATCTCGACCGACGTGAGCCCGGCGATGTTGCCGCCGAGCTGAAGAGCTACATTCAATGAACATCCTTTACGTTTGTCACCGTTTTCCGTATCCACCCAAGCGGGGAGGGAAGATCCGTCCCTTCAACATGGTTCGCCACCTCAGCAGCAACGGGCACCAGGTTACAGTCTGTTCCCTGGCCCGTTCCGAGGCGGAGGCGGAGGAGGGGCGGGGGATCGCCCCCCATTGCGCAGGCTTTGAAATGGGAATGGTGAGCAACCCGGTCCAGGTCTTGCGGATGGTCGCCCGCCTGCCGTCGCTGACGCCATCGTCCATGGGGTTTTTCTATTGCCCGGACCTGCAGCAGAAGGTCAACCAGTTGCTGTCGAGCCGGAAGTGGGATCTGATCTTTGTGCACTGCTCATCGGTCGCCCAGTACGTTGCCCATGTGCGCGACGTCCCCAAGATACTGGACTACGGCGACATGGACTCCCAGAAATGGCTTGAGTACGCGAATTACAAGCCCTGGCCCTTGTCGTGGGGCTATCGTCTTGAAGGGCTCAAGATGCTTGCGGCCGAGAAGCGACTGGCCCGAAGCTTCGATATGGGTACGGCAACAACCCGGGCCGAATGGGAAACGCTTGAGAGCTATGGCACAGGGCTGGTTTCCGACTGGTTCCCGAACGGTGTCGATGCCCAGTTTTTCTGTCCGGATGAGACTGTGTCATATGATCGCGACACGATCAGTTTCATCGGGCGGATGGATTACTACCCGAACCAGGAGTGCATGTTCCGTTTTTGTCGGGACGTCTGGCCACGGCTGAAGGCCGTTCGCCCGAGTCTGAAGCTGCTGATCGTCGGTGCTGATCCATCGCCGGCGGTGTGGAAGCTCGCTGAGCTGGATGGCGTGACCGTGACCGGTTCGGTGCCGGATGTCCGCCCTCACGTGCGCGCCTCGGCGCTGATGGTTGCCCCCCTCAATATTGCCCGCGGTACCCAGAACAAGATCCTTGAGGCGATGGCCATGGGTGTGCCGGTCGTCACGAGCCGCGTTGCGGCGGGCGGCGTCGATGCGGAATCCGAGAAGCATTTCCTCGTCGCGGAAACTCCCGACGACTATGCTCGGCAAATTCTTCGGGTGTGCTCCGATGACGACGAGCGCAGGCGTCTTGCAGACGCAGGGCGGGCGCGCATGCTGAGCAACCATGCCTGGCCTCGCTCAATGGACCGGCTGGACAAGATCATCACTCGCTGCATTCAACAGTTTCACGAGAACAAGGGACAACAAACATGAAGATCAGCATTTTTGGCCTCGGTTACGTGGGCGCCGTCTCGCTGGCCTGTCTGGCACGAGATGGTCACGAGGTGATTGGGGTGGATATCGACCCCACCAAGCTGGATCTGATCCGTGAAGGCAAGACGCCGGTGGTGGAAGAGGGCATGGTCGATCTGATGCAGGCCACGGTGGCGAGTGGCCGGGTCACCGTCACCACCGATGTGGTCGCAGCCGTGCTCGCCAGTGACATTTCCCTGGTTTGCGTGGGAACGCCCTCGGCCTTGAACGGTAGTCAGGATCAAGGGGCTGTGCTGCGCCTTGCCGAAAGTGTGGGAATGGCACTCCGCGAGAAGGCGGAGCCTCATGTGGTGGTGTTCCGCTCCACGCTGGTGCCCGGTACGGTTGAAGAGACCCTGCGTCCGATCATCGAAGCCGTTTCCGGCAAAAAGGATGGTGAAGGTTTCCACCTCTGCTTCCAGCCCGAGTTCTTGCGGGAAGGGTCTTCGATCCGCGATTACGACAAGCCGCCCTTTACGGTGGTTGGCGCAAATCACGACTATCCGATCGAGCGGCTTCAGCAACTGTTTGGCCACCTCCCGTGCAAGTTCCTGCGTACTTCGGTCCGGTCCGCCGAGATGATGAAGTATTGCTGCAACAACTTTCACGCCCTCAAGATCACTTTTGCCAACGAGACCGCGCGGCTCTGCGAAGCCTTGGGTGTGAATCCGTTCGAAGTCATGGATCTCGTCTGCCAGGATACGCAGCTGAACATTTCCCGCGCTTACCTGCGTCCGGGGTATGCCTTCGGCGGCTCCTGCCTGCCCAAGGATCTGCGTGCCACCACCTACCTTGCCAAGACTCACGACGTCGATATTCCCATGCTCGCCGGTATCATGGCGTCCAACCGCAGTCATGTGGAACTCTCCATCACCAAGCTGCTGGAAACCGGCAAACGGAAGATCGGTTTCGTTGGCCTGTCGTTCAAGACGGGTACGGATGATCTGCGTGAAAGCCCCTTGGTGGCGCTCGCGGAGCAACTCGTCGGCAAGGGCATCCAGCTCTCCATCTACGACCCCGAGGTTCATCTTTCCCGCCTGCTTGGGGCCAACCGCCGTTTCATCGAGCAGCATGTGCCTCACCTCGGTGCGCTGATGAAGCCGCATCTTGCTGATGTGGTTGCCGAATCCGAGGTGCTTGTGGTCGGCCTTGCGACTGCGGAGATCTTCAAGACGCTGGCCGAGACGGTGAAGCCGGGTCAATACGTGCTTGACTTGGTGGGTTTGCCGGCGGATCTGAAGCTGCAGGGCGAGGTGGAAGGACTCTGCTGGTGAGTGCTTCACGACGGCGCGTCTGGCTGGTCCGGTTGTTGAAGCTGGACGTGGCAGTGTTGCTGCTGGTTGTCGCGTGGGTGTTGTCCCAGGCGGTACCCAGCAGCGAGGCCGTACGTCTGCGCAATGCGTTGGTGCTCGACGGCACGGTTAGCGCTGCCGGGGCGGAGTGGTCGCCTTTGCAGGCGCCGTCGGATTTCCGGTTTGAACAGCGTAAGCCGAGTCAGTTCTTTCAGCGCTTGGCTGATCGTCCGGAGTTCAAGCTTGAGGGTTCATGGATCCGCGCCCAGGCCTTGGGTCGCAGCCTGCAGGTGAAGCTGGAGGACAGGGGCCCGATCATGAAGGGCCTTGAGGAGAGCTATACCCGGATTGTTGAGCGCGGGGAGGGCTATTGTGGTGATTTCGCAGATGTTTTCACTGCAATGGCCCACGCCAGTGGTATCGCGACCCGTCAGTGGAGCTTTTCCTTTGATGGGTATGGCGGGAACGGACACATTTTTAATGAGGTCTGGGACGACAAGGCAAACAAGTGGCGCGCGCTGGACATCTTCAATAACTACGTCTTCTTGGATCCCGAGTCGGGTGAGGCGTTGTCGGCACTGGAGTTCAGGGCTTCTCTGCGTGGTGAGCGCCCCATGGCGCGGATCGTCCAGTTCAATCCGGCGGCCCGGGTGGGTTTCGTGATTCCCGAGAAGGCGGTGGCCTATTACCGTAAGGGAATGGACCAATGGTATCTGTGGTGGGGAAATCACGTTTTTACGACCGATGCCGATCCGGCTGTCGACATGCTCGGCAGGATTTCCCGCCATGCGGGGCAACTCGCCGCTATTGCTGAAGGCGTCCAGCCCAGGATGCGGATTGTTGAGACGCCTGCAAGCTCCGCCGAGATTGCCCGCATGCTCGAACTCAAGGAGCGATTGCTGCTCGCGGGAAAGCTTGCTGCGGGCTTGTTGATCGTGGCCCTGGCAATCGGCATTGCGCTAAAGCTGCATCCGTCCAAGGGTGGAAGGGCATTTCATGGCCGTTGAGCCCCGGGTCGCTGTCGTCGGCCCCCTGCCACCGCCGTCCGGCGGGATGGCGAATCAATGTCGTCAATTGGTGCGCCTGATGGAGTCGGAGGGTATTCCGATGGAGCTGGTACGCACCAATGCGCCGTACCGACCGACCTGGGTGGGCGGTATTCCGGTGCTGCGAGCGTTCGCCCGTCTGCTGCCCTATATCTGGACCCTGTGGCGGGCTGCGGGGCGCAACCAGATTTTTCATATTTTCGCCAATTCAGGCTGGGCCTGGCACCTGTTTGCCGCGCCGGCGGTGGTGATCGGTCGGTTGCGTGGGGTGAAGATCATCGTCAATTACCGAGGAGGGAACGCGGAACCCTTCCTGCAGTCGACCACACCCTATGTGGTCAAGATGCTGGGGGCGGTGGATAGGTTGGTGACACCGTCCGGGTTTCTCAAGGATGTCTTTGCGCGCTTCGGGCTCCAGGCCCAGATTGTCTCGAACATTGTGGACCTCACGCGCTTCCGGGCTCGGGAAAGAGACAGTACCGACGCGCCGCACCTCATCGTGACCCGCAACCTTGAGCCGATCTACGACATTCCTACGGCGATTCGTGCCTATGCGCGGGTTCGATCACACTATCCGGCAGCGCGCTTGACCGTCGCGGGGACGGGGCCGGATCTGGCGAAATGCGAGTTGCTGGCGCAGGGGTTGGGGGTGGCGGACGGCGTGCGCTTTGCCGGGCGGATCGACAATGACCAGATTCCGGAACTCTATGCCAATGCAGATGTTGCCCTGAATCCAAGCACGGTGGACAACATGCCCATCTCGATACTGGAGGCATACGGAAGCGGGGTGCCTGTGGTGACGACCGATGTGGGCGGTATCCCCTACATTGCCATCCATGATCGTACGGCCTTGCTGGTTCGTCCGGGAGATGATGTGGCGATGGCCGCGTCCGTTTGCCGGCTGCTGGGTGATTCAGCTCTGGTAAATCGCCTCGTGGAGGCCGGGCAGACTGAAGCCCGGGCTTACGCCTGGCCCCATGTGAAAGAACAATGGCTCGCTGTGTACCGGAGTGTCCTCGACACTCCGGTACGCTGACCATGACGACGTCCGATATCCATGAGTCTATACACCTCCTTGTGTTCCGGTCTGCTGTTCCCCCTGCATGAACGCCTGAAGCACCATGATTCGGTTGCCGTTCGAAAGCGGCTGGAGGCGCAGGAGCGTCTGTCCAGTGATGCGCTCGATCAATGGCGGGTTCAGCGTTTGCGGGAGTTCCTGGTCAATGTTGGGGAGCGTGTTCCCCATTATCGGGATCTCTTTCAGTCCGTCGGCTTTCATCCGGAACGACTGAGTTCCCTGGCAGACCTGCAGGCACTGCCCCTGTCCGACAAGGCCACCATGCGTGCCGCAGGTGAGCGCTTGCGCGCAGAGGGGGCGATCAACCTGAGCCGCTACAACACGGGCGGTTCGTCTGGCGAGCCCTTGATCTTCTATATCGGCAAGGCCCGCAAGAGCCATGATGTCGGTGCCAAGTGGCGGGTGACCCGCTGGTGGGGCGTAGACATTGGTGACCCGGAAATCGTGGTTTGGGGAAGTCCCATCGAGCTGGGCACGCAGGACCGTGTGCGGATGGTCCGGGACACGGTCTTGCGCACCGAACTGCTGCCGGCGTTTGAAATGTCCGAGGCCAACCTGGATCGATTCGTCGCAACCATCCGGGCAAAGCGGCCAACAATGCTGTTCGGCTACCCATCTTCCCTGTCTCTCATTGCCGCCCATGCGCGCAAGAAGGGGATTCGGCTTGATGCCCAGGGAATCAAGGTTGTGTTCGTCACGAGTGAGCGTCTCTACGACGAGCAGCGCGCCACCATCACTCAGGTGTTTGGCGCCAGGGTGGCCAATGGGTATGGCGCGCGAGATGCGGGCTTTATCGCCCACGAGTGCCCGGCCGGTGGAATGCACGTTCAGGCCGAGGATATCATCGTCGAGATCGTCGGTCCGGATGGGGCCGTCCTGCCGGCAGGCCAGGCCGGCGAAATCGTGGTGACTCACACCGCGACTGCCGATTTCCCTTTTATCCGTTACCGCACCGGTGATGTCGCAGTCATGAGCGATGAGGCCTGTAGCTGCGGACGGACGCTCCCCTTGCTGAAAGAGATCCAGGGTCGAACGACCGATTTCGTCGTCGCAGCCGACGGTACGATCATGCATGGTTTGGCGCTGATCTACACCGTGCGTGATGTGCCGGGCGTGGAGCGTTTCAAGATCATCCAGCATTCACTGGATCACACCGAGGTGCTGCTCGTGACCACTCCCGTTTTCAATGATGCGGGTGCCGACCGTATTGTAAGGGACTACAAGGCCCGCCTTGGGGCATCGGTCCAGGTCAGCCTCACCCGGGTGGACGAGATCCCCCGGGAGGCGTCGGGCAAGTTCCGCTACGTTGTCAGCAAGGTTCAGGCGGGAGCGCCCCATGCGTGACATCGTCCTGATGGGCCTGGTCTTGCTGGTGCTGCCCAGTGCCCTCATGCACACGACCACGGCGGTGATGCTATGGACTTGGGTAAGTATCATGAACCCCCATCGGCTCGCCTTCGGCATTGCACACAGCTTCCCCTTTGCCATGGTGGCCGCAGGCTGTGCAGCGATTTCCCTGTTGCTGACGAAGGATCCCCTGAAGATCCCGTACAAGTCACCGGTCAAGTATCTGATCTTCTTTCTGATATGGGTCTGCATCACGACAGCCATGGCCTTCTATCCTTCGGAGTCGATGGTTCAGCTCAACAAGGTACTGAAGATCCAGCTCATGACCGTGGTGGCGTTGGCGGCGCTCCACGAGCGCAAGCACATCGAGATGTTTGCCTGGGTCAATGCGCTGTCCATCGGCTTTTATGGGTTCAAAGGCGGTTTGTTCACCATTTCAACAGGTGGTGGCAGCCGGGTCTGGGGCCCTCCCGGCAGCTTTATCGAGGGAAACAATGAACTTGCCGTCGCCCTGATCATGGCGATTCCGCTCCTCAATTACTTGCGCCTGGTGTCTCCCCACCCGTGGGTACGTCGCCTTCTCCTGGCTGTCTCGATCCTGTCCGCCGTGGCGGCGATTGGAACCCAGTCGCGGGGGGCGCTGTTGGCCATTTCCGCAATGGGATTCGTGCTGTGGTTGCGCTCCCCGAAGAAGCTGGTCGCGGGTATCACCGTCGTGGTGATGGCCACTCTGCTTGTTGCGTTCATGCCTTCCAGCTGGGGTGAGCGCATGAACACAATACAGTCCTACGAGCAGGATGGATCGGCAATGGGCCGGATCAATGCCTGGATGCTGTGTTTTAACGTGGCGAAAAATCATCTTTTTGGTGGAGGCTTTGAGATCTACACCTTTGAGATGTTTGCCCGATATGCCCCGGACCCCCTGGATCTGCACGTGGCTCACAGTATCTATTTCCAGGTCTTGGGAGAGCACGGCTTTATCGGCTTGTTCCTGTTCCTGGCGATCTGGTTCTATACCTACAAGATCGGAACCCAGATCCGCAAAGTTGCGAAGGGTCGGCCCGAACTCGATTGGGCTTACAACTTGGCTGGCATGTGTCAGGTGGCTATTGTCGGCTATGCGGTGGGAGGTGCGTTCCTGAGCCTTGCCTATTTCGATCTACCCTATAACGTGATGGTCATATTGGTTTGCACTCAGCGCTGGATTGAAGCGAAACGCTGGGAGATGGATACCCGGGGTGCTTTCGGGGCGACTGCGCCCGTGGCTCGACTTGATCTCCAGGCGGGATCCGCTTCCGCTGCTGCACATAAGACATGATCTCCAAGCTGCTAACCGGGGCCATGGCCCCTGGTGGTTCCCAGGGTCGCCTGAGTACCCTGATCTTTCATCGCGTGCTTTCCGAGCCCGATCCGATCTTTCCTGGCGAGCCTGATATCCGTCGATTCGACGAGATGCTGGGTTGGGTCAAGCGGTGGTTCAACGTGCTTCCGTTGGATCGCGCAGTGCATCTGCTCGCTCGCAACGAGTTGCCCGCGCGCACGCTGACCATCACCTTCGACGATGGCTACGCCGACAACGCAGAGAACGCGTTGCCGGTGCTGCAGAAGCATGGGATGTCAGCCACGTTTTTCATTGCCACCTCGTTCCTGAATGGGGGACGGATGTGGAATGACACGGTAATCGAGGCGGTGCGAAATACGGATCGATCGGAGTTGGACTTGATCGAGATCGGGCTGGGAAGGCACACCGTCGCCTCACCGGATGAAAAGCGGGCGGCAATTGAGAGCATTCTGCGGCAAATAAAATACGAATTACCTGCAGATCGACTGGAAAGAGCGGCGGCCATTGCGAAGATGGCGGGCAGCCGTCTTTCGGACAGGCTGATGATGCGTTCCGATCAGGTTCGGGTGCTGCGTGATTCAGGCATGCAGATCGGTGCTCATACACTGAACCATCCAATTCTTGCACGTCTTTCCGACGCGGATGCGCGTTTCGAGATGCAGGGCAGCAAGGCCTTTCTCGAAGATCTGCTGGGCGAAGAAATCCCGCTGTTTGCCTATCCGAACGGCCGGCCCGATCAGGATTACCTGAGCCGTCATGCGATCATTGCACGGGAGGTGGGCTTCGCCGCAGCCGTGTCTACGGCCCCCGGTGTTGCGCTGCCGGATGCAGATCTGTTCCAGATCCCCCGGTTCACTCCGTGGGACCGGACCGCGATGCGCTTCGGGCTGCGAATGCTGATGAACACACGGGTCACTCGCCCCGCCGTGGCGACGACTTGAGGCGTCAGAAGCATGGGCGCCGAAAGGCGCCCTTCACTGCGGGTGGTCGGATCGGGGGGCGGGTCAGTCCGCAGCGGAGGCCGTCGCGGGGCGAAACCGGGCTTCAAGGCGGCTGCGCAGGTGCTTGATCCGCTTGCCCAGAAAGTGCTTGCTGCCGGCAATGAAGCCCCCGATGGTGCGGGGATTGAATGCGATGATGCCGAATCTTTCCCGCCGTCGTGACATCCAGTGGCGCTTATAGCTGTCATCGCCGCTCAGGTAGTCCACTTCCTGGACCTTGTCACCGTCGATCACCCGACGAATCATGTCTGCTGTCAGGACAGCTCCGGCAGAAAGGGCCGCATGGGCCTGATCGTAAGCGATCTTGTAGATCAGGGCACGGCCATTGACCACGAACCATAGTTGCGCAGCGATGGTCTGGCCTTCGACATTCAGCAGGCCGAGGCGCAGCCAGCCCTGGCGGGCGGCCAGCCTGCAGAGGCTGGGGATGAACTCGGGGTAAGGTTCAGGCTGCTTCCAGCTCAGATTGTAAACACGCTCGAACTCCGCGATTGCTGTTTCCAGCGCAGGCCCCTCGTCGGTGACGACTTCGATGTTCCAGGAGCAGGTGGTATCGAGCTTCTTCCTTGCGCGCGAAATATTGCTGCGCAACTTGGATGTACGGGACGCCAGGTACTGGCTGTAGTCACGTCCTTCGACTTCAAAAAACCAGTTGCCAAAGCAGAAAAGGGTGTCTGTCCAGTAGCCCTCGGCCTTGAGGCCTGCCAGCATGCCACTGAAGAAGTCACTTTCCGTGTCCAGCGGGTGAAAGTCGATCACTGGCCAATGGTCCGGATGCTGCCGTATCGCCCGGGCGAGGGTTGCCCAAGCTTGAGCAGGAAGTGCTTTCCCTGGAACGATAGGTCCGTAGAGGCAGCTATAGTAGTTGCTTAGACTGGCCAGCGTTGTGCCCATGGGGGCATCGCTGCGGAAGCCGTCAGCCATCGGCACACAGCCGACGATGCGACCGTCTTGCTCGAACGCCCACAACCGGGGCCGGGCCGCGCTGTCGAAACCGGTCGCAGCCAGGTTTGCAAACCATTCCTGGGTCAGAAATACATCATTCACCTCGTGCCCGGAGCTCGATGCACTGAGGTGCTTTCCAATGTCTTCAAAGTTGTCGAGCAACAGAATCTGCATGGGATTGGACGTGTGGAGGGATTTGGCTGCAAGCAGTCTATTTCGAGATCGCGCATTATCCTCGATAAGCGGGCTGCGGGCTTTGGAAAAATGTCACGGACCCCATGGGTCAAGCATGCTTCATCGTGGTGAATACACGGTATGACGCATGCTGCTTTTTCACGATCTTGCACATGTTTTGCAATATGCGCGTGGTAGCGCCCGGAATGTCACGTGATTCCCCGTCGGGGCGTTTGGGTGTTCGCCGGATGCCTGAATTCAGGTTGATCCACGGAACGCATGCCGGGCAATGTAATTCAGATGTTGTTTGCTTCTGTGTGTGTCATTTCACGCGACTTTTCAGGATATCCCCTATAATTTGGCGCCATCTGATCGATGGCTGGATCTGTCTGGTTTTTTTCCATGGCTGGCGGACTTCGATGCGGAATCGCCGCGCCTTCATCTGTCTATCAAGGGTTTCCTGTCGTGTCTCCTGCAGTCTGACCAAAGCACTTTCGGCGTGCGTGCGGGCTCTCGATGTCTTTCGAACGATGGGGTGTTCCTGACGTACATCATGCGTTTTGGTGCCGAGATCGGCACCTTTTTGAGATTATGACAATTTGATGGCTGAAGCACATCGCAAGTTGAGTTTTGTCCAGCGTGCCTTTCGCCCCAAGCCCGATGATCTGGGGCGGAGCGTGGCCCAGGGGGCTGCACTGACCTTCCTTGGTATCGGTATTCGCACTGCCATTACCTTTGGATCGATGGCCGTGCTTGCTCGTCTGTTGACGCCTGCTGACTTTGGTCACGTGGCGATGGCAACAGTTGTTACCGAACTGGCCGCTCTTTTTGCAAATTTCGGTTTTGGCGCCATCCTGATTCAGCGTCTGCGCATATCCCGTATCCAGATCGATACGATGTTCTGGTCTGCCTGCGTGCTCGGTATTCTTCTGACCCTGGCTGTGCTGGTCACTTCCTTGTTTGCCGGGAAGCTCTTCAACGATCCGGTGGTGGGAGAGTTGTTGCAGGTCATGGGGGTGATGTTCATCCTGGAGGAGTTGACGGTCGTTCCACGCAGTCTGCTTACGCGCATGCTCATGTTCCGGCAGGACATGGTGGTGCAGATCGGCATGATGTTGATCCGCGCCGGTGCCGGTATCTTCCTGGCGTGGTCTGGCTGGGGCGTTTGGAGTCTCGCCATGGCCTCCCTCGCGGGCTCCACGGCGCAAATGCTGGCCTACACCTTTGTTACCGGGTATCGTCCGAGGCTGCGCTTCAGCCGCAGTTTTCTGGCGAATACCTGGCGTACCAACGGAGGCTATTTCGGCAATGGCTTTCTTTTCTATGCCAATGCCAACCTCGATCTGTTCTTGATTGGGCGTTTGCTGGGAGCGGGGGCACTTGGCTATTACCAGAATGCCCGTGCGCTGACGGATGAAATCCGTGCCCGTATTGCCATTCCGTTGCAGCAAGTGCTGTTTCCGGCGTTTTCGGCCCTCCAGCATGACATGGATCGATTTCGCGCAGGCATCTTGCGCAGCGGGCGCCTGCTGTCCCTGGCTGTCGTGCCCATCGGCTTCGGGATCGGTGCCGTCGCCGATGAGCTGGTGCCGCTGTTGTATGGTGATCAATGGCTGGAGATGATTCCCATCCTGAAAATCATTTCGGTCGGTGCCGGTCTGCGTGCGGCGACGACCATCGGTATCCCCATTTTCAACGCCACCAATCGCTTGGGCCTGTCGTTCCGCCTTTACCTCGCCAATACCATCATCTGCCTTGGCGCGATCGTGGTGGGGAGCCTGTGGGGGCTCACCGGTGCCGCCTATGCGGTATTGTTCGGGACCGGGGTTGCTCTGGTGTTCTTTCGGATATCGATCGGGTTGGTGGGTATGGATACCCGCGATCTGGGACGCATCCTTGGGGCGCCGACCGTGGCTTCCGTCCTGATGTTCGTGGCGGTGGCGATGGTGCGTGTCCCGGTGCTTGCTGTGACTGACTCGATCGCGCTGCAGATGGCTATCCTGGTGACGGTCGGCGTGGCAGCCTATGTCGTCTCCATATTGCTGATCGCTCCGGCCTATGTGGGTGACTTGCGAGATTTGTTGACTAAGTTTGCATCCCGCCAGAAGGCGGCGTGAAGGTCTTGGCCCACAAGGTGATTTGAGAGAGTTCATGTCCCAGCCCACCGTTAGCGTCCTGGTTCCCACGTTCAACCGGGTCAACTACATCGCTGAATGCCTCGATAGCCTTCTTGCCCAGACGGTTCCACCGCTTGAGGTCATCGTGATTGATGATGGCTCGGAAGACGGTACTGCCGATCTGCTGGCGTCCTATGGTCATCGGATCCGCCACATCCGGAAGGAGAATGGCGGCAAGCCTACCGCAGTGAATCTGGGTATCCAGGAGGCGCGGGGAGACCTGATCTGGATCTTCGATGATGATGACGTGGCGCTGCCCGATGCCATCGAGACCCGGCTCGCGGCCCTCACCGGCTGCCCGGACGCGGGTTTTGTCTATAGCCCGCATTACTACGGGAGTGATGGCCCGGATGGACGCATTGTGCAGGGACGCCTGCATGCGGTGCCGGAGCACGATCCCGACAGCTTCTTTGCCGAGCTGATGCTGGGCTGCTTTTTCCACCTTGCGACTGCCCTTGTGAGACGTGAGGTGTACCTGCAACTGGGTGGCTTTGATACGCAGCTACTCAGTTCAGAGGATTACGACATGCAGCTTCGGCTGGCCTGCACCCAGAAGGCCGTGCGCTCGTCGGCACCCTGCTTCATATTTCGTCAGCATTCGGGGCTTCGTGGAGCCAAGGCGATCCGCTACGTGGGGGCCGATCGCAGCAAGGTGTTTCGCCGCTTCGACCAGCGAGTCGGGCGCAAGCTCAGGGCCGATGTCGATCTCCGGGACTATCTGCCGCGTCATGCGGGGACGGGTGACGAGGGTAGTATGCGTGAGGCCGCGTTACTGGCCCGGATGCAGGTCATGGCAAGCAAGGGGTGCCTCCCGGAGATGCTTGAAGACTTGCGGGCCGTGCTCGCGCTGACGGATGGAAAGCCGGCGCAGGGCGCCGCAATGGTGCGCAAGGCCATATGCACCGGCTACGCCTGGTCGGCGATGGAGGACGACTGGACGGACTTCCGGGCCTCGCTTTCGGAGCTCAAGGCCATGCCGGGTGGGCAAGGCCTGGTCCGGGCAATGGCCCTTGGATGCCTGGCTATGGCAAAGGGCTATCCGGGAACACTGAGCGAGCGCCTGGGCAAGGGAAGGGCCGGCCTTCAGCTATGGTTGAACAGCATTTTCTGAGTGTGCCCGGGACGTGATATCTGTAACGTCCTGGACTGCAAAATACCTTTGTGCCCGTATCGGGCCGAATGCACGATGGTAGAGTAACGCCCACTACGCAGGCTCTTGCCTACCCGCAATCCCTTCAGCAGAACTGACCGTTTTCGATCCATGAGCTCATCCCCTGCGCGCCTGATAGCCTTTCACCTCCCCCAGTTTCATCCGATCCCCGAGAATGACGAGTGGTGGGGCAAAGGGTTTACTGAATGGACCAATACCGGAAAAGCCAAGCCATTGTTTCCCGGTCATGATCAGCCCAAGGTGCCGACAGATCTGGGTTACTATGATCTTCGACTGCCCGAGGCGCGCAAGGCCCAGGCCGACCTGGCGCGGAAGTATGGTGTCGAGGGTTTTTGTTACTACCACTACTGGTTCGGTGGCAAGCGGCTCTTGGAGCGCCCGGTCAACGAGATCATCGCGAGTGGTGAGCCGGATTTCCCGTTTTGTCTTTGCTGGGCCAACGAGTCTTGGACAGGCATCTGGCACGGGGCGCCGCGTCGCATGCTGATGGAGCAGACCTATCCGGGTGAGGCCGATCACCGGGCTCACTTTGAATACCTGCTCACGGCGTTTCGGGACAAACGCTATATCACCGTGGACGGTCGTCCGATGTTCGTGATCTATCGCGCCTGGCAGATCCCGGACGTGAAAGCGGTGCTGGACTTCTGGAACGCTCTCGCTGACGAGGCCGGCATTCCCCATCCTTTTTACGTGTGCGTGCGTACGCCGGATCTGGATTGGAATCCCTTGGAACACGGCTTCTCTGCCACGGTCACGCCCAGCATGCCTCGGATACGTCACTGGATCTCGTGGGCCGAACCGGTCGCCAGGCTGCGCAAATACTGGAAGGACAAGCGCAAGCTTCCGCACATCTTTCAGCATGCCGAAGTCATGGATCAGATGCTTGCCGAGAACGTGAGCGGCGGCAAGGACTACCCCTGTGTTATTCCCAATTGGGACAACACCCCCCGTTCGGGTAGCAGAGGGGTGGTCTTGCAGGGTTCCACGCCGGAACTGTTCCGGGGGCACCTGCGGCGGGCACTGGACCGGGTGAAGGACAATCGGCCGGAGGAACGTATTGTCTTTGTGAAGTCGTGGAATGAGTGGGCCGAGGGCAACCATCTTGAGCCGGATCTGCGCTTCGGGCATGGCTATCTCGAGGCCGTGCGGGATGAGCTGGCGCGCGCGGGTGGCTGAGCGCCGTGAGATACGTGAGTAATCCCGACCTTGCCAGGGGCCTGCAGGAATGACCGATTTGACGCCCCCATGCGATTTGGCCTTGCCGCTCGTCAGCGTCGTCATGCCTGCTTACAACGCCGGCCCATATATTGAGCAGGCCATCCGCAGTGTTTTGGAGCAGGACTACCCGAACATCGAGCTGATTGTTGTCGATGATGGCTCCAAGGATGGTACGCCGGAGGCTGTCGAGGCGCTTTTCGGTGATCGGGTGAGGGTGCTCCGTCAGAAAAATGGTGGCCCCGCAGCTGCGAGAAATCTGGGAATCCGCGCTTCAAACGGCACACTGTTGGCTTTTTTGGATGCGGATGACGTCTGGTTGCCGGGTAAATTGCAGGCTCAGGTAAGCTACATGTTGGCTCATCCTGATATCGGCTTGGTCTATGGCAAGTTCTTGCGCTGGGAGAGTATTGCCGATGGCAGCTTTTTGCCGCCCCCCCCACCCGAGGGGGATGGCCCTGGATTGGTGGAAGCGCATTCCGGCTGGATCTATCGGGAGCTGCTGTTCGACAACATCGTGCATATCATTACCGCGTTGGTGCGCAAGACCGTCCTGGAAAGTGTGGCGGGACTCGATGAATCCTTGCGGACAGGGGAGGATTACGACCTGTGGCTCAGGGTCTCGCGCCAGACAAAGGCCAGCAAGCTGAACCAGACTTTGGCCTACTATCGGGTCCACGCCCAAAGTACCACCCAGGTTCCTCGCCCGGAGAACAACGAATACAGAGTGTTGCGACGCACGCTCGATCGGTATGGGCTGGCCGGACCTGATGGTCTCGCGGCCGATGGCGATGCGGTGCGTCGGCGCTTGTTTCAGATGTGTTTCAGCCACGGTTATTTTCATTACTGGCAAGGCAGTTCGGTGGTGGCTCAGGCGGCATTTCGCGAGGCGCTGGATCATCGGATTTCGAGTCCCAAGGCCTGCATATATTGGTTTCTGGCCTGGGTGAAGAGAATGAGGTTAGGGAGCTCCGATGCTTAAGTTTATTGGTCCGCTGATTGTTCTGGTTGCGCTCGCGCCTTGCGGTGTTAGAGCCGGTGAGATTGATTGTGGTGCGCTCGTCAATCACTTTGGGCCGTTCGACTATCGGACGACACCCAAGGAGCGGCGCTCGCTTGTGGAGGATGCACACTTCACCCCGCAGGTGGAGCGGTTGATGCGAGGGCAGAGTACGGCAGTCATCGGTGCGGATATCAACTATGTCCTGAGCGTTTTCCCCAACCACCCGCGGGCACTGCTTGCCATGATGAATCTTGCCCAGAAGGAAAAGCTGGACAAGCCGAAAGGGTCGGGGTTCACTGTTGACTGCTGGTTCGATCGGGCCGTGCGCTTCCGTCCGGAAGATCCCAATGTACGCATGCTGTATGGCATATATCTCTTGCGAAAGGGGAAGGCCAAGGACGGAATCGTGCAGCTAAAAGAAGCGGAGTCGATTCAGGAAGGGGGCGGAAACGCCAATCTGTATTACAACATGGGGTTGGCCTATTTTTCGGCCGGCGACTATGAGAAGTCCCTCAAGTATGCTCACCAAGCCTATGGCCTCGGGTTTGACTTGCCTGGGTTGCGCAACAAGCTCAAGGGGGTTGGCAAGTGGGCTCCGCCAGCGCCGGTTTCGCCCGCTGAGAACGTACCCGACGTTGCGGCACCCGCCCGGAACAATGAGCCATCAACGGACTCTCCCGCGGACGCCGGCGATTTGAAGCGCTGATGGCGGACGCCTTGGAGCCACTCCGGATTTCAAGGTTCGATCCCGCGCCCTGTGGTTTTCCTCCTCCTCGGGTATCGCTCTTGCCTCGCCGGGCGAGTTGGGGGAAAGGGGGGCCGGAGTCGGTCTTTCTTGGCTCCGGAAACGTGTTCTTCAGCCGGGGGCGCTATGCCTTGAGAGCAGCGCTGCGCGCGCTTGCCTTCGGGCCCGGGGACCAATTGCTGGTGCCGTCGTATCATTGCCGAACGATGCTTGATCCCGCTCTTGATCTCGGTGGGCACGTCGCGTTCTATCCGCTGATGCCTTCCCTCGCGCTGCGAATGGATATGCTTGAGCGGATTGTTCAAGGCGGTGGTGCATCTTTCAAGGCGTTGCTGTATCCCCACTATTTCGGATTTCCCCAGTCTTTGACGGAGGTGGCGGCGTTCTGCAGACAGCAGGGTATTGCCCTGATAGAAGATTGCTCCCACGCCTTCTTCGGCACTTCAGACCTGGGGCCGGTAGGGAGTGCAGGAGATTTCGCGATCGCCAGCCCCTACAAGTTTTTTCCGTCCGAAGACGGCGGTATCGTACGACAGAATGGATGCCTCGCTGGAGAGGCGCGGCTGCAGCCGCCGTCCCGACGAGACTGGAGGCGGGAGGCCAAGGGGAGCGCATCGCTCCTGAAGCGATGGCTTGTTTCGCCGAAGCCCGTGGTCTTGTCCGGCGCGCCCCTGTTGCTCGGTTCTTCCGTTCTCCCACCACCCGCCGTTGAGCGCGTGGAGGTCGATTGCGCCCCGTCATCCAATTACCTCGCTTCCGAGGGAGGGCTGTATGGGCAGTATGCCTCTGCCTGGATCATGAGGCATGCCGGTCGGACACATCTCGCTGGTGCGCGGCGTGCGCGTTTCATTGAGTGGCTGTCCGTCGTCGAAGCTCTGCCCCGATGCAGACCTCTCGTGCGAGAACTGCCTGAAGGCGTGGTTCCGTACATGTTCCCGCTCCTGCTTGATGAGGGTGAGGCCGATTTTTACAGGCTTAAGCAGTTGGGCATGCCCATTTGGCGTTGGGATGACATGGCTGTTTCCGAGTGTGAGGTTGCCTCCCGCTATCGCAAGCGCCTGATCCATTTGCCCTGCCATCAGGCGCTTGGCGATTCTGAAATGAACTGGATGACCCTGGCGCTTCGTACTGTTCTGAGCCCTGTCAGCGCTGATGCGTGAAGGTCGGCGGAGGTCTGAGCATTTGCGTGGCCCGGATGCATGCAAGGGTGCGCTGTACAAAAAGCCGCTCTTGGCTTAGGATAATGAGTCTATTTTGGGCAGTAAACGGCGGCGAAAGCCGCCGTTTCGCCTTTCTGCCGCCTCGTTGGGTACGGTATGCAGTCGAGGCAGAAATCGAGTCGTCCGGCAAGCCGGGCGGCTCTCGCGAGCATCACAACCAAGAACGAGTGCCATGAACGCACCGAGACATTACTTACAGTTCAAAGACTTTTCTCGCGCTGAGTATGACTATCTTTTTTCCCGCACGCGCTGGATAAAGGATCGCTTCAAGCGTTACGAACCCCATCATCCGCTGTTCGATCGGACGCTGGTGATGATCTTCGAGAAAGCCAGCACCCGCACGCGACTGTCCTTCGAGGCAGGCATGCAGCAGCTCGGAGGGTCGGCGATCTATCTCAATACCCGCGATTCACAGCTTGGTCGCGGTGAGCCTGTCGAGGACGCCGCCCAAGTGATTTCGCGGATGAGCGACATCGTCATGATCCGCACTTTCGAGCAGTCAATCATCGAGCGTTTCGCTGAATATTCCCGGGTGCCCGTCGTCAACGGTCTGACCAACGAGTACCACCCATGCCAGATCCTTGCGGACATCTTCACCTTCATCGAGCATCGAGGGCCGATCCAGGGCAAGACGGTGGCTTGGGTGGGGGACTCCAATAACGTCTGCAATACCTGGCTGCAGGCAGCTGAGGTACTCGACTTTCAGGTGCGCGTCTCCACACCCCCTGGCTACGAGGTTGAAACGGAGCGGGCTGGGCTGTATGGCACCGGGAACTTCGTCCACTTCGATGATCCCATGGAGGCATGCCGTGGTGCGGATCTGGTGACCACGGATGTGTGGACGAGCATGGGTTTCGAAGCGGAGAACGAGGAGCGGATGCGTGATTTTGCCGACTGGCAGGTGGATGAGGACATGATGAAGGTGGCCAATCCCGGTGCCGTCTTCATGCACTGTCTGCCCGCCCATCGGGGTGAAGAGGTCTCGGCGGAGGTGATCGATGGTCCTCAGTCCGTGGTCTGGGATGAGGCTGAGAATCGCCTGCATGTGCAGAAGGCGCTGATGGAGTTTCTCCTGATCGGCAAGATTGACGAAGAACGCATTTGAAGCGTTTTATTGACTCTAGAATCATTTACTCATTTTCGGAAAGCGGGACATGAGCGACGTAAAGAAGGCAGTGCTTGCCTATTCGGGTGGGCTGGATACCTCGGTGATCCTGAAGTGGTTGCAGGATACCTACCAGTGCGAAGTGGTCACCTTCACGGCTGACCTGGGGCAGGGTGAGGAGCTTGAGCCGGCCCGGGCCAAGGCACTGCAGTTCGGTATCAAACCGGAGAACATCTTCATCGACGATCTGCGCGAAGAGTTTGTGCGCGATTTCGTGTTCCCGATGTTTCGCTGCAATACCGTGTATGAAGGCGAGTATCTTCTCGGTACCTCCATCGCCCGGCCACTGATCGCCAAGCGCCAGATCGAGATTGCCCGGCTGACCGGCGCCGATTCCGTTTCCCATGGCGCAACGGGCAAGGGCAACGATCAGGTGCGTTTCGAGCTCGGCTATTACGCCCTGATGCCTGGCGTGAAAGTCATCGCTCCCTGGCGAGAGTGGGATCTGCTGTCCCGTGAAAAGCTGCTGGCCTATGCCGAGAAGCATGGCATTCCCATCGAGATGAAGCACAAGCAGGGTGGTTCACCCTACTCGATGGATGCCAATCTGTTGCACATCTCCTTCGAAGGGCGGCACCTGGAAGACCCCGCCGCCGAGGCTGAGGAGTCCATGTGGCGTTGGACCGTGTCTCCCGAGGCCGCTCCGGATGCCGCGGAGTACGTGGATCTTGAGTTCGAGCGGGGCGATCTTGTCGCCATCAATGGGACTCGCATGAAGCCGCACGAATTGCTCGCCAGACTGAACGAGCTGGGTGGCAAGCATGGCATTGGTCGCCTTGATCTGGTTGAAAACCGCTACGTCGGGATGAAGTCCCGCGGCTGCTATGAGACGCCGGGTGGGTCCATTCTGCTGCGCGCCCACCGCGCGATCGAGTCGATCACTCTCGATCGCGAAGTCGCTCACCTCAAGGACGACCTGATGCCGCGCTATGCGAGCATGATCTACACTGGCTACTGGTGGTCTCCCGAGCGCCTGGCCCTGCAGGCCCTCATTGATCAGACACAGCAAACGGTGAATGGCTGGGTGCGTGTCAAACTGTACAAGGGCAACGTGATTGTCGTGGCTCGGGATTCAAAGACCGACTCCCTGTTTGATCCGACGATTGCAACCTTCGAGGATGATCAAGGGGCGTACAACCAGAAGGACGCCCATGGCTTTATCCGCCTGAACGCGCTGCGTATGCGGATTGCCGCAAACGCCCGTAACAAGCGGAGCTGATAGACCAGAATGGACCCCACCGCGCCCCTGTTGTTCGGATTGACCGTTGCAGAGTTTGAAGAGATTTCACTTCAGGTTTGCGTCGGTGGCCTTATCGCCTACATGGTCTTCATCATCGGGCATCTTGCCTGGGAGTCGAAGGCCGGCAAGTATGGTGCGATCTGGATGTTTGTGGGGCTTGGTGTGGGATTCATCGGTTTCATGGCGAAGGGCATCATCCAGCGCCTGCTGGGCATCGAATAAAATCCAGGAATTGATCTGAACATGACTCAAGAAATCCAGTTCGACGGTGTCTCCGTCGTCAAGAAGGCAAACGTTTATTTTGACGGCAAGTGTGTCAGCCACACGGTCATCCTTGCTGACGGGGTTCGGAAATCGGTGGGAGTGATCCTTCCTTCCACCCTTACTTTCAATACGGGTGTGCCCGAAATCATGGAAGGCGTGGCGGGTAGCTGCCGTGTTCGTCTGAAGGGCGAGTCAGAGTGGAAGGCCTACGCTGCGGGCGAGTCCTTCAATGTGCCCGCGAACTCGAGTTTCGATATCGAGGTTCGCGACGAGGCTTATCACTACGTCTGCCATTTCGCCTGAGCGGAGTCAGCCATGCCGTCCTTCGACATTACCTCCGAAGTCGATATGGTCGCATTGCGCAACGCGGTGGAAGGGGCGAATCGCAAGATCAACGGGCGTTACGATTTCAAGGGCAGCGATGCCCGGGTCGAGCAGGCCGAGAAGTTGCTGACCTTGCATGCCGACAGTGATTTTCAGCTGGAGCAGATGCTGGCGATCCTCCTTCCGGAGATGACGGCAAAGAAGATCGATGTCCGTTGTCTCAAACACGGGGATGTTCAGAAAGTCAGTGGCAACAAGGTCAAGCAGGAACTGACCGTCCGGGTTGGTATCGAGCAGGAGCAGTCCAAGAGGATCGTCAAGCTCATCAAGGACAGCAAGCTCAAGGTTCAGGCCTCCATTCAGGGAGAGGCGGTCCGGGTTTCGGGAGCGAAGCGGGATCTCCTGCAAGAGTGTATCGCCCTGGTTCGCAAGGAGATCACTGACTATCCTTTGCAGTATGGAAACTTCAGGGATTGAGCGATGAGTGTTTCACCGATGGCGTCCACGTCCCAAGTCAGTGCCTACGATGCGGTTTCGGTGGTCATGCTGCGCAAGACGCTGGATCAGCAGCAGGCCTTGGCGGCCCAGATGATCGCGTCGTTGCCCAAGCCGGCCACCTTGCCTGATCAGACGCTTGCTCTCGGTCGGTCGGTCGACACCTACGCCTGACTGAAGTCGTTCCATGCTCTTTCGAAGCGCCGGACTCAGTGCCGGCGCTTTTCATTCTCTGCCTCAGGTCGCGCCAAGGCCTTCGATCCAGCGGGTGTACAGTAATTCCGCGTGAGCACTCAAGCTTGCGAGCCGTCGTTCAATGTCGATCTGCATCGCTGCGGGGCTCTGGACCGTCTCCGCAGGGCTGGCATCGCGGATCTCTTCTGCGCCGCTTTCGCACCATGCTTCGACCATTGTCCTGGTCATCTCCACGTGGCATTGCATTCCCAGGTGCTTGCCGAGAACGAAGGCCTGATTGGCGCAGGCGGCACTTTCCAGAATCCGTGTGGCGCCCTCGGGGATGGAGAAGGTTTCGCCGTGCCAATGGAAGCTATCAAATTGCCGGGTATCTCCGAGCCATGCCCGCGCCAGGGGTGAGTCGATCACGCGCACGGCTCCCCAGCCGATTTCCTTGCGCGGATTGGCGGTCACCGTTCCACCCAAGGCGCGGCTCATCAGTTGCCCACCCAGGCAATGACCGATGACGGGCTTGTCTGCCGCCATCATCCGGCGGATCAGGTCGAGGAGTGGCGGAATCCACGCCAGGGCGTCGTTGACACTCATGGGGCCACCCATCAGGCAAAGGCCGGAAAAGCCGTCGGTGGTGCTGGGTACGGGCTCCCCTTCGTCAATCCTGATGAGGGACCAGGGCAGGGAGTGACGATCAAGGAATGTGGCAAAATGGCCGGGGCCCTCTGTCGGGCTATGGCGAATGACTGCTATCGGTTTCATGTGGAAAATTCCTTTCTTTCGCTGGCTGCAGTTTATCGGCCTGATACTGATCTGTGGGGTCAATTCCGCCCTGGCCACGGAGGTTGCGCTTGCGGGGGTTTTTCCCGGCAAGGCGCTTCTGGTCATCAACCATGGAGCGCCCCGCAGCGTGAGCGTCGGGAGTGTGGTTGATGGTGTTCGGGTGCTTGCAGTGGAGGCGCATGGCGCAACCCTGGAGTTCGATGGCCGGCGGCACCGACTGGTGGTGGGTGACCAGGCTGTCAGCGTGGTCTCCGCATCAGGCGGTGCTGCGCCATCCATGGTCATCCAGGAGGATAGCCGTGGGCACTTCAATGTGTCGGGGGCGGTCAACGGCGTTGAGGTCCGCTTTCTGGTGGATACCGGGGCAAGTGCGGTGGCGCTGGGCCGCTCCGACGCCTTACGGGCAGGTATCGAGTATACGAAGGGTGAGCCGTTAACCCTGCAGACGGCCAACGGGCATGTGCGTGGTTGGATGGTTCCCCTGGATAAGGTGAGGGTGGGTTCGCTTACCCTGCGCAACGTGCCCGGTGTTGTGCTTGAAGGGGATATGCCCTATGTGCTTCTTGGCATGAGCTTTCTCAACCGCATGGACATGCGCCGTGAAGGGTCTGCCCTGTATCTGCGACAACGTTATTGACCAATCACACAATGGATAGCCCACAGCGATTTCGCACCGCATCGACCATTGACTGGTTGCGCCAGTGTTTCTCTGCGGTGGGGGAGTTCGAATCTCCGGCCGAGGACGGGATTCCTCCGGGGCCACTTCGACCTGCGGCTGTCCTTGTGCCCATCGTTCTGCGCCAGCCTGAACCGACTTTGCTGCTCACTCGGCGAACCGATCATCTACACCACCATCCAGGCCAGGTGAGTTTTCCGGGGGGGCGTGTCGAGGAGCATGATCGTTCTCCCATCGATACTGCGTTGAGGGAGACCGAAGAGGAGATACGTCTGCTTCGTCAGCATGTCGAGCTGTTAGGCTGTCTTCCCCAATACCATACCGGAACCGGTTTTGATGTCACTCCCGTAGTGGGGGTCGTGACGCCTCCGTTCGAACTCGTACCCGATGAGTTTGAAGTTGCCGAGGTGTTTGAGGTGCCACTGTCGTTTCTTCTTGACGTCAGCAATCACCAGCGGCATCGCATTGAAGTGAGGGGGCGCATGCGCGAATACTATGCGATGCCCTATGGCCCATACTTCATCTGGGGGGCGACTGCAGGGATGATCGTCAGTCTGCAGCGTTTCCTGGACCGATGATCGAACGCCGTTTGTAAAGGATTGGTTTGGTGGTATCTTGCGTCAACCCCAATAGGAATGACCAATGAGGGCCAACCAAGGCCCCCCGTCGCATGACCCTGTTTTCGCTGATAGTCGCGCTCCTGCTGGAGCAACTTCGTCCGCTGCCTGCGGCACGTTTCGTTCAGGCGCCCCTGAAGGCCATTGCCCGCTTCCTCGAAGATCGCTTCAATGACGGTGAGTCCCGTCACGGCGCAGTGGCTTGGTGGGTGGCGGTGCTGGCCGCCTGTTTCGGCAGTGCGCTGGTCTACTGCATTCTGTGGCACATCACGCCCTTGCTGGGTGTGCTCTTCAATATCTTGATCCTCTATCTGACGATGGGGTTCCGTGATGTCAGCCACTTTTTCACGGACATCCAGCTAGCCCTGCGTATGGGTGAGATACCGCGGGCTCGTCAGCTCCTGGGCGACTGGAGGGGGCGTCGCCATGATGAGTCCAGCTCCAGTGAGGTTGCACGCCTTGCAATCGAAGAGGCTCTTGTCGCGTCCCATCGCAATGTTCTTGGTGTAGCGTTCTGGTTCATCGTACTTCCCGGCCCGAGTGGTGCTGTCCTCTATCGTCTGGCTCGCTTCTTCGACGAAGAGTGGGGTCGCAGAGGTCAGCTTGACCCTGATTTTGGTGCGTTCGGTGAGTTCGCCTCCCGTGCCTTCGGTGTTCTCGACTGGTTGCCCGTACGGCTCACGGCAGCTGCATTTTCCATTGTCGGAGATTTCGAGGATGGGGTGTATTGCTGGCGGGCTCAAGCCAATCAATGGAAGGACAAGGCTTCCGGTATACTGCTCGCCAGTGGAGGCGGGGCCCTTGGCGTTCGGCTGGGCATGCCGATTCACGAGTCGGGAGAGGTCGTTGAGCGGCCGGAAATGGGTGTCGGTGACGAGGCCGATGCTGATTTCATGCAGAGCACTATCGGCTTGATCTGGCGCACTCTGGTGCTGGTGATGTTGTTGTTGGCACTCATGGGTATCGCGGGTTGGGTTGGTAATTAATCGTATTAATTCAGAGGAGGAATACAGATGGCCAGTCGCGAAGTAGTCGTATTGAGTGCAGTTCGTTCCGCTATCGGCGCTTTTGGTGGTGCCTTGGCTGATTTCGATGCCAGTGAGCTGGCCGGTATCGTGATGAAGGAGTCCGTCGTCCGCTCGGGAGTGGATCCTCAGCTGATCAATTACATCACTGTTGGCAACTGCATGCCGACGGACTCCCGCTATGCGTACGTATCCCGTGTCGCGTCGATCCAGGCCGGCCTCCCCATGGAGTCCGTTGCCATGCAGGTGAGCCGCCTGTGCTCGTCGGGTCTGCAGGGTATCGTTACCACTGCCCAGAACATCCTGCTGGGTGATGCAGACTACGGTATTGGCGGTGGCGTTGAAGTCATGTCCAAGGCCACCTACCTGCTGCCCGCGCTGCGCTCCGGTGCCCGCATGGGTGATACCAAGGCCATTGACAGCATGGTTGCCGTGCTGACTGATCCGTTTGGCGTTGGTCACATGGGTATCACCGCCGAGAATCTTGCGGCCAAGCACGGCATTACCCGTGAAGAGCAAGACGCCTTCGCCGTTGAATCCCAGCGTCGTGCCGCGGCTGCCATCGATGCAGGCCATTTCCAGTCGCAGATTGTTCCCATCGTGAAGCAGACCCGCAAGGGCGATGTGGTGTTCGATACCGATGAGCATCTGAAGCGCGGCACCACCATGGAGTCCTTGGCGAAGATGAAGCCGGCCTTCAAGAAGGATGGTTCCGTCACCGCCGGTAACGCTTCCGGCATCAACGATGGCGCAGCATTCTTTGTCCTGGCGGATGGTTCTACCGCCGTCAATGCGGGCTACAAGCCCATGGCCCGCCTGGTGTCTTACGCGATTGCCGGTGTTCCCAACGACATCATGGGTGAAGGCCCGATCCCCGCGTCCCGCCTGGCCCTCAAGAAGGCTGGCCTGACCCTGGATCAGATGGATGTGGTTGAGTCCAATGAGGCATTTGCTGCCCAGGCATTGACCGTGATGCGTGTTCTGGGTCTGGATCCGGCAAAGACCAATCCAAATGGTGGCGCCATTGCCCTTGGACACCCCGTGGGTTGCTCTGGTGCGTTCATCGCCACCAAGGCTATCTATGAACTCCATCGTACGGGTGGCCGCTATGCGCTGGTGACCATGTGTATCGGTGGTGGTCAGGGTATCGCGACCGTTTTCGAGCGCATCTGATTTTCAGTTGCCTTTAATGAAAACCCCGTCAGAGATGACGGGGTTTTTCATTCAAATGTCTGGTTTTCAGACAAAAGCACTTGCCAAGAAGCTTGGTTTTCTCTTAGAATCCATGGCTTTACTGCATTTATTTCAGGATTACTAAAAGATGGCCAACTCGGCACAAGCCCGTAAGCGCGCCCGGCAAGCTGTTAAGGCTCGCGCCCTCAACATGAGTCTTCGGTCCCGTCTGCGCACTGCCATCAAGGCAGTCCGTAAGGCAGTTGATGGTGGTGACAAGCAAGTTGCCCAGCAAGTGTTTGTTTCGTCCCAGCGTACGATCGACAGCATCGCTGACAAGAAGATCATTCATAAGAACAAGGCCGCTCGCCACAAGAGCCGTCTCTCTGCCGCCATCAAAGGTATGGGAGCCGTGGCCGCCTGATAGGCGTCCCCAGGATGGTTGTGGTTTCGCCAGCCTGAAGCGACGAGCGTTTTAAATGACCGTCGCGATAATGCCGTTCAGCTAGCGCTGAGCGGCATTTTTATTTCAGCCATCACTTGTCTTGTTAGGGGTGGTCTTGCCGCACTGGCAAGAAAAGCACGGCCCGGGGACGACCGATGCTCTTCAGGGGGTGGGCCGTTCAGCACAGGTTGATCAGCATCCGCCCCCGTGTACGACAGCGACTTACTTGACAGTGGCTTTCGTGCGCAGCTCTGCGATGTGACGCTCGACGCGCATCTGCTCCAAACGCTGCTTGAGCTGGCCCTTGGCTTCTTCCAGTGAGGGAGCCTTGACCGGGCGGCTGTCCTCAAGCTTGATCACGTGGTAGCCAAAGTCAGACTTGATCGGGGTTGAGGTGTATTTCCCTTTTTCAAGTTTGACAAGGCCGTCGGCAAAGGGCTTGACGAATCCGGCTGGGTTTGCCCAGCCCAGATCGCCGCCTTTGTCCTTCGAGCCCGGGTCCTTGGACTGTTTGGCCAGTTCTTCAAACTTCTCGCCTTTGTCGAGTTTGGCAATGATGGCTTTCGCTTCCTCTTCCTTTTCGACGAGGATGTGGCGTGCCTTGTATTCCTTGTCACCCAGTTGTGCCTTGATCTTCTCGTATTCGGCCTTGACCTCGGCATCCGTCACGGGATGGGCCTTGACATAGTCTTGCAGGTAGGCGCGAATGAGTACCGCTTGACGCGCCAGTTCGACTTGCGCCTGCACGTTGCCGGCCTTTTCAAGCCCTTTCTTGCGGGCTTCCTGGGCGAGGACTTCGCGTCGCACCAACTCTTCCTTGACGGCGTTGCGGAGTTGTTCCGAATCCGGTGCGCCCTGGGCCTTTTGCTCGCTGATCATCACGTCGGCGCGGGCTTGGGGAATTGCGGTGCCGTTGACGGTGACGACGGTCTGGGCGAGGGCAGGGATCGCGACGAGGGCCGCGATGAGGGACAGAGCCAGATGGCTCGGGACGATCTTCATCAGGTTTCCTTGCTTGGGTGTTGCGGTTTGAAAGTCAATTTTCTTCAGGACTGCGCGCCTGAATTGCGAGCGCATGGATTTCCTTGCGCATCAACTCACCGAGCGCGTCGTAGATGATCCGGTGGCGGGCCACGGTGTTCTTACCCTGAAAGACCTCTGACACGATGCTGAGTCGGTAGTGCCCGCCTCCTGCGCGCGCACCGGCATGGCCGGCGTGCAGATGGCTGTCGTCGATGAGTTCGAGTCTCACGGGTTGCAGGCTTGCGAGGCGTGCGCGAATCTCGTCCATGATGTTCATTGAGGAAAAACCTTCTTGAAGGGCTTGACCGTACAGCGGGCAAAGACACCCGTGGTCGTGTAGGGGTCGGCACTCGCCCACGCTTGGGCCTCTTCCAGGGAAGCGAATTCAGCGACGATGACGCTGCCGGTGAACCCGGCGGGCCCCGGGTCCGGAGAGTCCACGGCGGGGCACGGGCCCGCCAGGATCAACCGTCCATCCGCCTGCAGAGCCGCGAGGCGAGCCAAGTGTTCGGTCCGCACTGCCATCCGTTTTTCATGGGTGTTCGGGGCATCTTCACCGATCAGGGCATACAGCATTATTTCGGTTCCTCTTCAAGGTAGCGGGAGAGCAGCATTCCCTGGGCCAGGACGAACACGAGCATCAGGCCCATTCCGCCGAACAGTTTGAAATTGACCCAGGTGTCTTCGGAGTAGGTATACGCCACGAAAAGATTGAGTACGCCCATACCCGCAAAAAAGGCTGCCCAAGCGAGATTGAGACGGCCCCAAAGTGGATCAGGAAGTTTGAGTTGGGCTTCCATAAGGGCCCGGATCAGATTCTTGCGGAGCACGAAGGCCGAGAACAGCAGCGCCCCGGCGAAGAACCAGTAGAGCACCGTGGGCTTCCACTTGATGAAGGTCGGGTTGTGGAAGAGCAGCGTGGCGCCGCCGAAAATCGTGACGATCGCCAGGCTGACCCAAAGCATGGTGTCCACCTTGCGGTGACGGAACCATACCCAGCCAATCTGCCCGACAGTGGCCACGATGGCCACCGCCGTTGCGGCAAAGATGCCCGAGAACTTGTAGGCGACAAAAAACAGGATGATGGGAAAGAGGTCAAAAAGAAATTTCATCGGTCGGAAAATGGGTCTGCGGCGCTTGGGTCGGTGTCAGGTGGGTTCAGGCCGATTGCGCATGTGGTCGGCCAGGCCCTGGATGGCGGTCCATAGCTGCGTACGCAGAGGCCCTTCGGGGACACACTCGTCGAAGGCTTGTTGCATGCACATCAGCCATTGGTCCCGTTCGGCACTGGCAATGGCGAAGGGAAGATGACGTGCCCGCAGTCGCGGGTGACCAAACTCCTGTTCATAGAGTGGTGGGCCTCCCAGCCAGCCGCTGAGGTACTTGAAGAGTTTCTCCTCAGAGCCCGAGAGGTCTTCCGGATGCATCTGCCGCACGTCCCAAGCTTCCGGGAGCGTGTCCATCAGGGTGTAGAAACGATGCACCAGGCTGCGGATGCCCTCCGCGCCCCCCAGGTCGCTGTAGGGGGTGGTTTGCTCAGGTGGCATGGATGTCGAGCTCTCCGTCACGGCCGCAGCGCAGGTTGGCGGGAAGGGCTTCGTCAATCATGCGGGGGCGGGGCAGATCGAGCGCGGCCATCAACTCGATGAAATCGGCCCTGCTGCGTCCCGTAAGGCGAGGATTGCTCGCTTTCTCCTGACCAATGCACGAGACACGGGCGCCGCGGTAGTCATGTCCGGGGTATACAAGGGTCTCGTCAGTCATCACGAAAAGTCGTTCGGTAATGCTGTCGTAAAGCGTGCCGGCATCCCCTCCCTGGAAGTCTGTTCGCCCGCAACCCCCGATCATGAGTGAGTCTCCGGTGAATAGCCGATCACGCCAATGGTAGGTTACGCAACCAGGGGTGTGGCCAGGGGTCGGGATCACGCGGATGAGCTCGTTACCGAAGACGATGGTGTCGCCGTCGGACAGCAGGCGGTCGGCACATCCCACTCCGCCACTTGCACCGACGGCGCTGCGCGCTCCGGTGAGTTCCCGAAGCCCGGCAGCACCGGTAATGTGATCTGCATGGATGTGGGTCTCAAGAACCCACCCAAGCTGAAGTTCCTGTTCTTGCAGAAACGTGACGTAGGCGCCCACATGCTCCTTGACCGAGTCAATGATCACCGCATCGCCGGTCAATGGATCGGCGAGCAGATAGCTCAGGGTGTAGCTGGTGGGGTCGAAGAATTGATGGAACAGGATCATGGGTGCGCAATCTTGTGGAGGATGGCTCTGATTCTAGCTTCAACTCAGGTTTTTGGTACGGCTCGCAGCAGGATGGCGGCGCGGAGACCGCCTCCCTCCCGGGGTAGCAGGCGGAACTCTCCGTGCTGGCCTCGCACGATACGATCGACAATGGCAAGACCGAGCCCCGAGCCCTTGGTGTTGCTACGGGCGGATTCAAGACGGGTGAATGGGCGTTTGACCTTCTCGATCTCAGTGACAGGAATGCCTGGCCCCCTGTCGAGCACTTCTATCGTTGGGTGGCCTTCCATCACACCGATGATGATTTCCGGGGTATGACCAGCGTAGCGCAAGGCATTTTCTATCAGATTCGTTACCGCACGGCGTAGTGCTTGCGGGCGCACCTGCGCGGCAGCCTTCGCGGTGGCCAATACCTGGATGGGGAGTCCCCGGCGGGCGTAAACGCCTGCCAGCTCCGTTGCCAGTTCGCCGAGGTCAGTGACCTCCATTGCTTCATCGTCGTCTTCCTTGGCAAACGCCAGGAACTGCCCGATGATGCGGTCCATATCCTCAATGTCCGAGACCATCGCATCCACGTCTGCAGAGCTAGCGCCACACATCTCGATGCCCAGGCGAAGACGGGCAAGCGGCGTTCGGAGGTCATGGGAGACGCCAGCGAGTATCAGGGCGCGATCGGTGTCGAGTTCCTGGAGGTCATGGGACATCTGGTTGAACGCGTGTGCCAGTTCCGCCAATTCGGTGGGCCCGTTTTCACTGAGGTGGGGGGGAACCTCTCCACGTCCCACCGTGCGTGCAGCCATAGCGAGCGCCTTGAGGGGGCGGTTGAGGCGCGAGACGATCATGTAGGCGCCGAGCATGGCCAGGCTCAGGGCGGCTGCGCCCCACCACATCCATTCGAGGGCATGGGGCCGCATCACGCGCTCGGCGGGAAGCATGAACCAGAACTCGCCAGCATTCTCCAGATCGTCGGCCTGGATGTGAAAGCTAACCCAGAAGCCAGGCAAGCCTTCCCACGACGAGGCGAAACGTGTCTCCGGCCCAAGCTGGTGGCGGATGTCCGTAGTCATCTTTCGGACAAGGGCGCTGTTCTCCAGGGGCGTTGTACGGTCATCGGCCTCGGCGGGGTAGATGCGGATACCTTCTTGCGTGGCCAGGTCGAGGAGCAGATCCTTGCGCAGGGTCGGATCTGCATTCAGCAGGGCCGTGCGCGTCAGGTTGATGATGCTGACGACGGTCTGCGCGGTCTGAGCCGCACGGCTTGCCTGGTCGAAATGACTGAAGATGGCCGACCAAACCGCGACGGAGGCGAGCATCAGCAAGGCGACTACCAGGAATATGCGCCATAGGAGGGTGCTCGGAGCCCCTGCCAGGATCGAACGATAGCGGGCCGGCGCCATGGAGGGGGTCAGGGAGCGTGCTTGTTGCCATCCGGGACGAAGACATAGCCGAAGCCCCACACCGTCTGGAGGTAACGGGGCTTGCCGGGATCTTCCTCGATGAGTTTGCGCAGACGTGAAATCTGCACATCGATGGAACGATCAAAAACGTCGTATTCCCTGCCTCGAGCCAGTTCCATCAGACGGTCGCGGGAAAGGGGCTGACGCGGGTGCTGCAACAGAACCTTGAGCAGGGCGAACTCACCCGTCGTGAGCAGGGTCTCCTCGCCGTTGCGGATCAGGATGCGATTGCCCAATTGCACGACAATTTGTCCGAAACTGACGTCTTCGTCGTCGGCGACCGGTGCGCCCGGTGGTGTCTGGGGTTGACGGCGTAGCACTGCATGGATGCGGGCCACCAGCTCGCGAGGGTTGAAGGGCTTCGGCAAATAGTCATCGGCCCCCATCTCGAGCCCGATGATGCGATCCACGTCATCACCTTTGGCTGTGAGCATCACGATCGGGATCTGATTGCCCGTCCCTCGAAGGCGCCGGCAAATCGCGAGGCCATCCTCCCCGGGCAGCATCAGGTCAAGGACCATCAGGTCAAAATGCTCCCTCAGCAAGGCCTTGTCCATCTGGGGGGCGTCATTCACCACCTTGACGTTGAAGCCCTGCTCGCCGAGATAACGCTTGAGCAGGTCGCGCAGACGAAGGTCGTCATCGACGACGAGAACCCGAAAGATTTCTTTTTCCATGGCCCAATGCTAACGGCTAGCCGACGAGCCCGCTAGATTGGCTGTTCATGTCGGGTAAGAAAACGTAAGTCCTTGTGAGGGTATAACATTTTCTTACAAACGCGGGTTCCTGCGCTCTCTCGGGCTGCCAGAATCAAATCCGGACGAGGTGGAGCTGCAGGGAAGCCCCAGTCCGGGTTAGGATGAGGACCATGTACCACGGGATTTATTCGCCAAGATTGATCGGTCATGCCCTGTCCATCGGGGGTGTCGCCCTGTTGTGTCTTCTGCCTGCGGACAGCGCTGTCGCTGAACAGGTGGATAGGCTCGCGCCCTATCTCCGTCAATATGCTTCGCCGCCGGATCGCGCGATCCGCCAGGTGCCGGTCATGGCGACTGAGCCCGTGCACCGAAACGAAATGGACGACCGGACCGTGCGCCGTTGGTCCCCGGAGGAGCGCCGACAGCTACGTCGCGATGTCCACGAGGCCGGACGCGACGTTTACGGTTCCCCCCCGCGTCGTCCCGATTGAAGCTTCCGGAGCCGACTGCGGCAAGCCCGGAGGGCGGGTAGAATGCGCCCGATATGAAGATTCTTGCCCTCGAAACATCAACCGACTCGGGGTCGGTTGCGCTACTTGATGGAAGCACCCTGACTGAGCGCCAGGTGCCAGGTAGCCCCGGACATTCGGAAACTCTGCTTCCAGCCGTGATTTCCCTGCTGCATGACTGCGGCGTTCCCCTGGCCGGACTTGACGCCATCGCCTTTGGCGCGGGTCCGGGGGCCTTTACCGGTTTGCGCCTGGCCTGTGGTGTGGCCCAGGGACTCGCCATCGGGCTTGGCAAGCCGCTGATCCCGGTCGGTACTCTGGAAGCGCTTGCGAGCCAGTGTCCGGACGAGGCCATCTTCGCGGCAGTCGATGCGCGCATGTCGGAAGTGTATTTTGCAGCCTACCGTCGGGTACAGGACGGGCTGGTCGAGGTTCTGCCTCCTGCCTGCGCGGTGCCTGGGCATGTGATTCTGCCCCCCAGTGGGATGTGGTTCGGCTTTGGAACGGCATTCCGCGCCTATCAAGAGGTGCTAGTTTCCGGTTTGGGGCCGCGTCTTGGCGGATTCGACGGTACCCCGGTACCACGGGCCTCCAGTATCGCGAGCCTTGCGGCACCGCGTTTCGTGCGCGGAGAGACGCTTGATCCTGCTTTGGCCGCACCCCTCTATGTTCGTGACAAGGTGGCGATGACTACCGTCGAGCGTTTGGCCCGGGGAGGAAAGGCGTGATCGCGTTGTTTATCCATCCCGTGCTTGGCTCATCCGGATCGTTTCCATGAGCCTCGTTGCGGTGGACTTCGTGCCCATGGCAACGACTGATCTCGAATGGGTTGCGGCGCAGGACAGGCTACTCTATCCCTTTCCCTGGTCGGCACAGAACTTTGCCGATTCCATGATCGCGGGCTACAGTTGCTGGATCGTTTTCGAGGGTGGAGAACGATCCGGTTACGCGGTGCTGATGATGGTGCTGGATGAGGCCCACATTCTCAATATCAGTGTATGCAGGAGCCGCCAGGGGTTCGGATTGGGGCGCCAGCTATTGCAGCACCTTGGGGAGGTGGCCCGCAAGGCGGGCGGCAGCCAGATCTTGCTTGAGGTGCGTCCATCCAACGAATCCGCGCTTGCCTTGTACCGCAAGGTCGGCTTTGAAATGATCGGTCGACGCAAGGGCTACTATCCAGCGTGCAATGGCCGTGAGGATGCACTGGTAATGAGACTCCCCTTGTGAGATCCATGGCATGAGCCTGCGGCGTGATGCGATTCTGAGGGAAATGGGGCTGGCTCCCGTGTGGCGCCTGCGTGGGCGTCAAGCGCAGCCCGAGCCTGAGCCGGTGTTGCAGCCGGCTGCACCCACACCGGCTTCCGGGCCTGCACAGGGTAGAGTCCGGTCGGATCTGCGTGACGGGGCGGGTGACTTGCCCCAACCCGTTTCGACCCGGTCTCATACTGATGTCGGCGATGGGGTGATGGGGCTTGGTTGGGACGCGCTGGAGGCGCGTATCCGTGGCTGTGAGGCCTGTGGCTTGTGCCGGAGGCGCAAGCAGGCCGTGCCCGGCGTAGGTGACCGGCAGGCGGATTGGCTTTTCGTCGGTGAGGGGCCCGGTGCGGAAGAAGACGAGCGTGGCGAGCCGTTTGTCGGTCAGGCAGGGCGGCTTCTGGATGCCATGCTGGCCAGCATCGATCTGAAGCGCGGCGAGGACGTTTACATTGCCAATGCCGTCAAGTGCCGCCCGCCCAACAATCGCACCCCCGAAGCGGCCGAGTTGGCGGCGTGCTTTCCCTATCTGCAACGCCAGATTGCGCTGATTCAACCGCGCTTGATCGTCGCCCTTGGGCGTCCGGCGGCCCAGGCCTTGCTCAACGAAGAGGTGCGCATTGCTGCGGCTCGTGGAAAGCTCCATTCCCACGGCGGAATTCCCGTGGTGGTGACCTACCACCCGGCCTATCTGTTGCGCAATCTGCAGGACAAGGCCAAGGCGTGGGACGATCTGTGCTTTGCCCGGCGCAGCATGCGCGGGCTGAAACACGCCTGAGAGAACAATGTGCAATATTTCAATTCGCGGGCTGACAGTGCCTGCGATCGCTGGTGGCGCCTATAGAATGGCGCTGACCTGATGCGGGTAGGATGACCGCTGACTTTACTTCCGATTTCTTCTTTGCGAGGGCGTGCTCCATGTCCATCAAGCATCTGTTGTCCGTCCTGCTGTCGATGTTCCTGCTTTCAGGTTGTGGCTATAACCAGATCCAGATCAACGATGAGCAGATCAATGCCTCCTGGTCGGAGGTGCTCAACCAATACAAGCGCCGTGCCGATCTGATCCCCAATCTCGTGCAGGTGGTACAGGGATATGCCGCCCATGAGAAGGAAGTCCTGACCCGCGTCACCGAGGCGCGGGCCAACGTGGCCGGCATGAAGGTGACCCCCGAGCTTGTCAACGACCCCGAGGCCATGGCCCGCTTCCAGAAGGCCCAGGGCGAGTTGTCCGGTGCTCTGTCGCGCCTGCTGGTGGTATCGGAAAACTATCCGAACCTGAAGGCTGACGCCAATTTCCGCGATCTTCAGGCTCAGCTTGAGGGCACCGAGAATCGCATCACGGTGGCCCGGAACCGTTATATCAAGGCGGTGCAGGACTACAACATATCGGTACGCACCTTCCCCAACAATTTGACCGCGATGGTCATCGGTGCGAAGGCAAAAGCGAACTTCACGGTTGAGAATGAACAGGCCATCAGTGAGCCGCCGAAGGTCAACTTCGGAACGCCCGCCGCCGGGCCCGCACCGGCCAAAGCCCAGTAAGCACGATCCATGACGCTGGCCGCGGGCCATACCGTGCTGCTTCGCCTGCTCCTGTTCGTGCTGTGCTGCCTGGGCGGAGCGCTTCACGCCCAGGAGCTGCAGGCGCTGCCAAGTCTGTCGGCCCACGTCACCGACACCCTGGGGGTGTTGCCCCCGGCGCGTCGTGATGCCCTGGAGGCGCGTCTGCTCGCCCTTGAGAAGGAAAAGGGTGCGCAGGTGGCCGTACTGATCGTTGCCACGACCAAGCCCGAAGCGGTGGAGGCCTATGCCCTGCGTGTGGCGGAGGCTTGGCGCCTGGGGCGCAAGGGTGTGGATGACGGCATCCTGTTCCTGCTTGCCCGGGATGATCGGCGATTGCGCATCGAGGTGGGAAGGGGCCTGGAGGGGGCGTTGCCCGATGCCGTCGCCAAGCACATCATTGCCGACATCGTGGCGCCGCATCTGCGCAGCGGTGATTTTGCCGGTGGTGTCGAGGCCGGCGTGGATGCCATCTCCGCCCGCATTACGGGAGAGGCCTTACCGCCGCCTGTGGCGGAAACGGCTCCTGGCGATGCCGGTTTCGAAGAGCTACTGGTGCTCGGCATCATCGCCACCATCGTGGTCGGTGGCGTCCTGAGAGCCATTTTTGGACGTCTTCTCGGCGCTGGCCTGGCGTCGGGCATCGTCGGTTTCGGGGCCTGGACCCTCACGGGGATGATGGCGATTGGTATCGCGGGCGGCCTGCTGGCTTTCGTGTTCGTGCTGGCCATGGGCTCGGGCGGGGGCACGCGCGGGGTCGGTGGTGGCCCCTGGATGGGGGGTGGAATGGGGGCGGCGGCTTTGGCCGAGGGGGTGGTGGAGGTGGCTGGTCCGGCGGTGGTGGTGGTTTTGGCGGCGGCGGCGCTTCGGGGGATTGGTGAACATGTCTGCATTGCGCATCCTTCGACACCTGCTGACGCCGCCCTGGGTTCTCAACCGGGCATTTCCATCACGGGTTCTGGCTGCCATTGAGGCCGCCGTTAAGGGGTCCGAGGCCCGTCATAGGGGCGAGATCCGGTTTGCGGTTGAGGCCGGTCTCGATCTCGGTGATTTGCGGCAGGGTCTGTCCACTCGGGAGCGGGCAGTTGAGGTTTTCTCGCGGCTCCGGGTGTGGGACACGGCGGAAAATACGGGTGTTCTGGTTTACGTCCAGTGGGTGGATCGACGGGTCGAGATCGTGGCCGACCGGGGCATTGCCGCCCGGGTTGGTCAGACCGAATGGAATGGTATCTGCCGCGCCATGGAGGCCGCGTTCCGCGCGAGGCAGTATGAGCAGGGTGCGGTGGACGCCGTTGCGGCCGTGGGAGCCTTGTTGGCGAAGCACTTTCCGGCCCGGCACAATAACCCGAACGAGCTTTCCGACCGACCTGTCCTGCTGCGATAGTCAGGGGCGTTCAGGCTGTGTTCTGTAGGGTGGGGGGCTGGCCGATACTGAAATAGAGCGAGGCGCCCTTGCCGACATCCCCTTCCGCCCACACTTCCCCTCCATGTCGGCGGACGATGCGGGCAACGGTGGCCAGGCCAATTCCGGTGCCGGGAAACTCCCTGTCGGAATGAAGACGCTGGAACGGCCGGAAGAGGTTCTCTCGGTAGCGCATGTCAAAACCGGCGCCGTTGTCGCGGATCACGAAGGCATCCGTTTCCCCGTGGCGGGCGACGTTGAATTCGATGGTTGGATGTTCAACCCGTCCAGTGAATTTCCAGGCATTGCCAAGCAGGTTTTCCAGGACCGTCCGCATCAGGCTTGGATCGCCCTCAACCTGGAGCCGGGGCGCAATCCGGATCTGAACATCCCGACCAGGTTCCTGTTGGTGCAGTTCTTCGCAGATCACCTGGGCAAGTTGCGAGAGGTCGACGGGGCGCCGCTCCAGTTCCTTGCGACTGACCCGGGAGAGCGTCAGCAGGTCGTCAATCAACTGACCCATGCGATGTACCGCTGCCCGTACGCGGCGGAGGAGTTCTTTTGCCTCATCGTCGAGCTTGTCGCCATAGTCGGAGCCCAGGATTGCACTGTAGCCCTCGATGGCCCGCAGTGGCGCACGCAGATCATGGGAGACCGAATAGCTGAACGATTCGAGCTCGCTCAGGGCTGCACTTAGCTGCGAGGTCCGTTCGGCCACGCGGCGCTCGAGTTCGGTGTTGAGGCGCTTGATCGCGCGTTCGGCGAACTTGCGTTCGGTCAGGTCGGTACCGACACCTACGATATGCGGTTTGCCGTCAAGGGTGACCCGACGGCCAACGACCAGGAAGGGTACGGGTTCGCCATCGTTACGTCGGAGCATGACTTCGGCCGATGCTTCACCGGAGATCAATGCGGTCTCGATGCGGTGGGCCATCAGTGCTTCGTGCTCGGGAATCACCAGGCTTTGGGCATCGGCCCGCAGGAGTGCCCCATCGGCCAGGCCGGTCAGTTCGCTGACGAAGCGGTTCCACAGTAGCAGGCGCCCGTTCTGGTCGAAGAGGAAGAACGGTGCCGGAAGGCTGTCGATGAGGCCGCGCGAAAAGTCCCGTTCGGACTTGAGTTGCTCTTCCGCCAGCTTGCGTGCGGTGATGTCTCCGATGGAGCCCACGATGCGCACGGCCCGGCCCTGCTGATTGCGATGGGCAAGACCGCGGGCCAGAACCCAGTGGAACTTGCCATCCTTGTCGGCAATGCGGTACTCCGACTCGAAGTGCTCGGTTTCGCCCCGCAGGTGCGCGACAAAGTCGGTGCGATAGCGCTGCCGGTCATCCGGGTGGATCAGCTTGAGCCACTCGTCCCCGGTGGTGCGCAAGGTATCGCTGTGCAAGCCCAGAAGGGACAGCAGGCGGGCCGAGAGATAGAGATGACGGGTCTTGGGATCCCAGTCCCAGAGACCTTCATTGGTGCCCCGCTGGGCGAGTACGTAGCGTTCGCGGGTGTCGCGCAGTTGTTCTTCCGCTTCAAGGAAGGCCGTGCGATCCTCAATGATGCCCACTCCGCCAAAGACCTTGCCAGCCGCATCAAACTCGGGGGCCACCCGGATCGAGAGGATTTGCATGTCGGTCGATAGCGGCGAGACGAAGGGCCCATCGTAGGCGCCCCGCTGGCCCTGGAGGGCTCCGTGGAGTACCGACAGGATGGCTTCGTCGCCCAGTGAATGCAGGTCCATGCCGGCCAGTTGCTCCGGACTTGACTTAAGAATGTCGGCCAGCCGGCTGTTGCAGTAGCTGACGAGTAGCTCCGCGGTGAAGTGGAAGATGCCCACCGGTGCGTTCTCGACAAGCGCCCGGTAGCGCGCCTCCTGATCGGTACGCTTACCGGCAGCGCACTGTTTCTCGGTCTGGTCAGAGGCTGCGCCGACGATGGCTCTGAGGCTTCCGTCGGGATGCCGTAGCAGCGTCATCGCGTCGCTTATCCAACGTGGGCCAGTGCGTGATTTGAGCTGGTACGCGACACTGATTTCGACGGGTTCGTCGCCCGGCGTCTTGAGGGCGTCTCCGACGCTTACCCGGATCCGGTCGAGATCCTTCGTGTCGACGCGCCTTGCAAACTGTTGCCAGCCGCCCGGTGAGCACAGGGCGTGGATAGGGGTGTCGAGCCAATCTGCCCCTCTGTCCGAGATGTAGTCGTAGCACTCACGGACCGGATCAAAGCGGTACAGGACGGGCTGAACCTTCGCCAGGGCTTCGGCAAACAGTGATTCGGACAGATGCTCGCAGGCAGTATCGCGGACCGTCACCAGGTGGCAGTGCCGGCCGGAGAACGAATGGCCGCTGACGTGTGTTTCGAGTTCCCTGGCCCGACCCCCAACCGTCTGGTGGGTCAGGCGCGTGGATGACTGCGGGGACTGTGGGAGCGGGCGGATCAGCGCTTCGGCGGATACTGCGGTAACGGAGTCAGCTGTCAAGCCGTAGAGCTTGGCGGCGGCTGCGTTGAGGGCCAGAACCTCGCCGCTGTCCACGGCGTAGAGCCACTGGGGGGCCGGGTCGGTGTCGAACAAGGTCCGATAGTCGTCGTTGACGATAGCCGGCGCACTTCGTCCCGCCGTCTCCGTGACCCGTTTCAGGGCAACAAATACGAACAGGGTCGACGCCCCCACGAACAGGATCAGCCACGGGCCCGACAGGGGGAGTGCATTGCCGCCGTCCCTGTCGGTGAAGAACATCGTTCCGATCACACAGGTCAGGGCGGCAAGCAGATACGCCGCGGCCGCCCGCAGGGCGGGCGAAAGGCGCGGTGGCGAAAGCGCATCCTTCTCCTGTTCAGGAGCGGAATTCGGCATGGCGCTCATCGGAAGTGCCCTGCCGGAAGCGGGTCCGTTTTCGTTTTGCCGGGTCTTTCCACGATGCTGCTTTAAAATCCCTAGAAGAACCTGTGAAACTATCAACTGTAAATCACCATGTCTCTTTCGAGTCCTGATCAGGACATCCTTTTCATGCGGGCTGCCATTGCCCTCGCGCATGAGGCCGGACGCTGCGGCGAAGTACCCGTTGGCGCTCTCGTCGTTTCGGCTGACGGCATTGTCGTGGGCCGAGGCTTCAATCAACCCATCCTGCGCCATGATCCTACCTCCCATGCCGAAGTGATGGCCCTGCGCGACGCCGCCGAGCGGATGGGAAATTATCGACTTCCTGACTGTACTCTGTACGTCACCCTTGAGCCGTGTGCCATGTGCGCTGGCGCAATCATGCATGCACGGATCAGCCGGGTCGTGTTTGGAGCGAGCGACCCTAAAACGGGGGTTGCCGGTAGCGTAATCGATCTTTTCGCTGAAGCACGCCTAAATCATCACGCCCGGATCGAGGGAGGCCTTCTTGCCGGGGAGTGCGGGGGACTCTTGTCGGATTTCTTCGCATCCCGCCGCAGGCGGTCCGTCTAGGTGACCACCATGTACATCCGCATCGATATCTCAAGTCAGCGCCTCGGACTGTTTGGCGATGATGGCGCCTGCGTTCGGCGCTACCGCATATCCACCGCGACCAAAGGCCCTGGCGAGGAGAAGGGCAGCTACCAAACCCCTCGGGGGCGTCACATCATCCGCGCCCGAATTGGCGCGGGGGTTCCGATCGGCGCAGCCTTCCGCGGCCGCCGGCCGACCGGTGAAGTCTGGTCGCCGGAGCTTGCTGCCGCCACTCCTGGGCGTGACTGGATACTGACGCGCATCCTGTGGCTGTCAGGGACGGAACCCGGCCGCAATCGCCTTGGTCAGGTGGACAGCATGCAGCGCTATATCTACATCCACGGTACGCCGGATACGGAGCCCATGGGGGTGCCGCGTTCCATCGGGTGTGTGCGCATGCGCAATCAGGATGTCGCCGAACTCTTCGATCTTGTGCCGGCCGGCACCGTGGTGGAGATCGTGGAATGAGGCGCCCGGCATTGCCCGGCATCGTGCTGGGGCCGTGGTCGGCACTGGCGGAACAGGCGTCCGCGATCCGCTTCAAGGTCTTTGTTGATGAACAGCGTGTGCCCCGGGACATGGAGCTCGATGAGTTCGATGCGCTGTCCTGTCACGCCTTGGCGCGGATTGGCGAGCAGGCTGTTGGAACCGGGCGCCTGCTGCCGGACGGACATATCGGCAGGATGGCAGTGCTTGAACCTTGGCGGGGACGTGGTGTGGGCGCCGCTCTGCTCGAGGCCCTCATTGGCGAGGCGCGCCGTCTCGGCATGCCGATCCTTGCACTCAACGCCCAGACTCATGCCCTGGGCTTCTATGCCCGTTTCGGCTTCGTTCCGAAAGGGCCGCAGTTTGACGAAGCCGGTTTGCCCCATCAGGCAATGGAAAAACACCTGACAGACGCTTAGTGCCGTCGGTTCAGCGCTCGGCGGCTTCGGTTTCCCGCCGGACCAGGTGACGGTGAAACCATTCGGCGCTCAGGGTCGCGGCATCATCGAGGGCGCCAGGCTCCCGGAAATAGTCGTCCGTACCGGCAATGCTTTGCCAGTCCTTGGTGCAGGTCATCAGGTCATAGGCCTGACGGATGTTGGGCAGACCTTCGTCCCGGGCACCGACAATCACGCGCGTCGGGCACGGAACCATGCGCAGGGGAGAGATTCCGGCCAGTCCGGGGCGCCCACCTCGGCATACCAGAGCGCTCAGCACATCCGGCTGGTTGGCAATTGCGCGGACCGCAGCACCGCAGCCCGTGCTGCTTGCCACCAGCCCGACCGGTAGTGTGGCGAGTGGAGGTTGATGAGCCAACCACTCGAAGACGGCACGAATGCGCTGCCCGAGTAAGGGCGTGTTGAAACGGGTATCCGGATCACGGGACTCTTCGTAATGGTTCAGCAGGTCGAACAAAAGCGTGGCGAAGCCGGCCTCCTGGAGCCTGCGCGCGAAATGGGCTTCGCGGGAGTCCCGGTGGTTGCCGACTGAATTCTGGGCAATCAGAATCAGTCCGGCCGCATCCGGGGAGTGGGCGAGGAGGGCGTCGAGCCAGACAGGGCCGGCGGCAATGCTCAGGGCGCTATGGCGCAGTTTCATCATGATCTGGGCGGCGGACGGTGCGCTGCTGTCGACGATGGCACGCAGGGGCACGTGAGGGCAAGGCTCGCCCTCCGTCTAGTGTGAGCCGATGTGCACTGGAACACGGCGTGCTCCAAATGTACCCGCCGCCGACCCGAAGCGCCCCGCCAGCAGGTGGCCGCAACCCGGGCAGGCGCCTTGTGCGTCGAGGCGGTAGGCGAGGATGCGATGCCAGTCGCGCTCAATGAGCGCCATCCCACATGACGCACAGTGGGTCGTACCGCCGGCCACGTCATGAACGTTGCCGGTATAAACGTGCTTGAGTCCGGCATCAAGGGCGATCCGTCGCGCCCGGGTGAGGGTTGCCGGCGGTGTCGGTGGCAGGGCGTTGAGCTTGTAGTCGGGGTGGAAGGCCGTGAAGTGCAAGGGGATTTCGGGGCCGAGTTCGTTTGCCACCCAGTGGCATAGTGCGCTCAGCTCCGGCGTGCTGTCATTGAGCCCCGGGATCAGCAATGTGGTGATCTCGAACCAGACTGCTGTGTCGTGGCGGAGATAGAGCAGGGTGTCGAGAACGGGGGCGAGATGGGCGCCAGTCTGATGGACGTAGAAGTCTTCCGTGAAGGCTTTCAGGTCAACGTTGGCGGCATCCATCACTGCGTAGAACGCCTGCCGAGGCGTGGGGTGGATGTAGCCCGCTGTGACCGCCACGCTGGCGACGCCGCGTTCACGACATGCCTGTGCGGTGTCCATGGCGTACTCGGCGAAGATGACCGGATCATTGTAGGTGAAGGCGACGCTCCGGCAACCATGGCGCACGGCAGCCTCGGCGATGTCAGCGGGCGAGGCCGTGTCCATGAGACGGTCCATGTCGCGGCTCCGGGATATGTCCCAGTTCTGGCAGAACTTGCAGGCCAGATTGCAGCCGGCGGTACCGAAGGACAGCACGCTGCTGCCCGGGTGGAAATGGTTGAGGGGCTTTTTTTCGATGGGGTCGATGCAAAATCCCGAACTGCGCCCATAGGTGGTGAGCACCATCTTTCCCTCCACCCGCTTGCGTACGAAACAGGCGCCGCGCTGGCCTTCATGCAGCCGGCAATCCCTCGGGCAAAGGTCGCACTGGAGGCGGCCGTCTTCGAGAAGGTGCCAGTAGCGAGCGGGATGGGCGTCCATGCTGTCAGCCTCCTTGGGGGTTTTCCTTCCACTTGCGTACCCTGTAGCGCGCGAGCATGACATTGGGGCCCCAGAAATCGGCGGGCAAACGGGCCTTTTGCTTGAGGGCCGCCATGAAGCTGCGTCGGTCGGGCAGTTGCTCCCATACCTGGGGCAGGAAGGTGGCCTTCTGACAGCCATTGAAGAAGATCACGCCGTCCTGTCCGGGCACGAGCTGACTGAGTGCATCGGCTTCGTCGTGGAACTCCAAGAATTCCGGCTCGTCAAGAAGTGACACCTCGATCTCGATCCGGGGGAATTCGGCCGCGCTCACCGGAGGGAAGCGCGGATCGCGCAGCGCCGCTGCGATGGCATTCTCATGCACATCCTCAGCCAGGACGCGGTGGGCATTCAGGCTGCCAATACAACCACGCAGGGCGCCATCAAGGGTCAGGGTGACAAAGCACGCACCACGCTCGGCGAGCAACACGTGATCGACAGCCGCCTTGACGGGCAGCCCCAATGCACCGCAAATGGCGTTGCGAGCCTGGGCAAGCAGGGCTTTTCCGAGCGCTTCAGTGGTGGGCATGATCTAGGGTCTCGGAGAACGAAATGGAGGCATAGCCCACAACCCTTTCCCTGTCGCCGGCCGTGTCGCCGGAGTTGCGCAGGTCAAGCAGATGGGGTGTGAGCCGGTGACGGCACGCAGCCAGCAGCAGGCCGTTGATCGCACCTGCGCCACAGGCCTGATCACCATTGAGGGTGGCATCGAGTTGCCGGATCTGGGCGATCGTGGCCTTGTCACGCCATTGTGCCTGTCGGTAGGGGTGATAGTGGGACAGGTCGGAACTGATGACGATGAGCGTTTCGGGGCCGCCCCATAGGGATTCAAGCAGGGCGGCAACCCGATGAGCATCCACCTCGCCGACAGCGACAGGCAGAATCTGGAAGTGATTAAGCGTGCTTTGAAGGAAGGGTAGCTGGACCTCAATGGCGTGCTCGTCGGCATGGGGGCGGTCATCCACGATGACGCCGGGCATCTCCCGTGCTCGCAGCCAGGCATCCCGGTCCACCGCCACGGCACCCAGGGGTGTGATGAAAGACTGGGCTGCCGGCAGCGCCATGCCCCGGATGGCAACCCGATGGGTTGGGCACAGAATGAGCACCCGCCGGATGACCTCCCTGCGTTCGACGAGTCCGGCGTAGGCGCTCGCCGCGACGGCGCCGGAATAGATGTAGCCGGCGTGGGGCACAATCATGGCCTTTGGCGCATCCACAAGTTCCGCAGGCATGGCTGCCGACAGGAAGCCGGCAATCTGGGCATGAAGGCTGTGGGGATCCGCCGGATAAAAACGTCCGGCGACCGCGGGCAGGCGTTGGGAGGCGTGAGCCATGATCTGCTTCAGTCCTTAGGTTGATGGTCGGGAAGACCTCTCGTATCCATTATAGGGACGAGTGCAACAGCCATGCGACACCGCAGCCCAATCCCGCGCCCACCGCAAGCATGCCTGCCAGTACATGCCGTCCGAGTCCAGCGCCGCCAAGGGTGAAGGCCAGGGTGGTCTTGAAGCTCAGGTTGGCAAGCATGGCGAGCAGAATGGCAATGGCAGCAGGGACGGTGTCCACTTTGCCAACCGTCTGCAGGTGAAGGGTCGACAGGGTGATGGCATCCACGTCGGTCAGGCCTGAGGCGAGGGCGAGCAGATAGAGTCCTCCACGTCCGGCGATGTCGGACAGCCACGCCGCGCACAGCAGCACGCCTGCATAGAGCAGACCGAAGCCGATCGCTGCACGAAGTTCGGTCGGGTTGCGGGTTTCCGGGATTGGTAGCGCGTCCTGGCCCGCCAGTTGTCGCCAGTCGCGGGCCAGCATGATTGCCCCCAGGGCGACGGCGAGGATGCAGCCACCCGCCAGAAGGGGCACCACCGGTGGGGAAAGGGCACCGGCAATGGCCAGAATGCGTAGCACCATGATCAGGTTGGCGAGCAGGATCACCAATCCGGCGGTGGACGTCATGGCCGGATTTTCACGGGCGTGACGCGCAAAGACCATTGTCGTCGCCGTGCTGGAAACCAATCCCCCCAGCAGGCCGAGCAGGGGTGCGCCGTAGCGCGCGCCCACGAGCCGCAAGGCCATGTAGCCGGCCAGACTGACGCCTGCCACGAGAACGATCATGAGCCACACTTGATGGGGGTTGATCGCCTCATAGGGGCCGAAGCCCCGATTGGGCAGGATGGGCAGCACGATCAGTGACAGCACCGAGAATTGCAGGATGGAGCGCCAGTCCTGGGCGGTCAGGCGCGATGCGACGCCACGGAGTTCGGACTTGAAGTAAAGCAGCATGGTCGATCCGACCGCCGCCATCACGGCCAGTCGGCCATGACCCAGCCACACCATCGCACCGAGGGTGTAGCACACGAGCAGGGCAACCACAGAGGTGGTGCCGGGATCATTGGGTTCCGGCTGGCGCACGTTGGCGGTGATGATCATCAGCGCCACAAGGGCAAGGCCGGCAACCAGCATGGCGGGCGCGGCAAGTTGTTCAGCCAACAGGGCTGAGATCGCACCGAGCAGTCCGGTCAATCCAAAGGTGCGCACACCGGCCAGGGCGGCCGGGCGGCGTTCCCGCTCAAGGCCCATGAGCAGTCCGATCGCTGTGGCCAGGGCGAGCGCTTCCAGTTGGCGAGGGTCAAAGGGGTGCGAGAACAGCATCGTGTGCATTCCTGAGGCGTGGATGCTCAATCAGCGGCAGAAGAGCGGGGGACATTGAGTAGAATTGCGCGATGCGAATTCAGACGACCCGTTGTTTCGCCATTGTGCCTGCCGCTGGAAGCGGCAGCCGCATGCGCAGTGAACAACCCAAACAATATCTGCCCCTTCTCGGCCAACCATTGATTCGCCACACGCTGGGGGTGCTGTGTGACTCGCCGGTGATCGACCGGGTCTATGTCGTGCTATCCGTTGGTGATCAGGAGTGGGACCGCCATGACTGGAGTTCGTTCGGTGATCGTCTGGTCCCCCTTTTCTGCGGTGGGGCGTCCCGTGCCGACAGCGTGCTGAATGGCCTGCGGGCGATTGCCGACGATGCATCCGAGGGCGACTGGGTGCTTGTGCACGATGCTGCACGGCCTTGCCTCGCACCCTGGCATATCGAGGGATTGGTGCGTGACTTGATGCATGACGAGGTGGGGGGCATCCTGGCAGTGCCGGTGGCCGACACCTTGAAGCGTGAGGACAGCACGCATCACATTGCCGCCACGGTGCCGCGGGATGGCCTTTGGCAGGCTCAAACGCCGCAGATGTTCCGCTACGTGATGCTCAAACGGGCGCTTGAAACGGCGCGGCAGGTCACGGATGAGGCCAGCGCCATCGAGGCCATGGGCCTGCGCCCGCGCCTGGTGCGGGGTGACCCCACCAACCTGAAAGTCACCTTTCCCCTCGACCTGCATCTGGCCGAGTGGATTCTCCAGCACCGCGAGGCTTGAAGATGCAAGTTCCGTTTCGTATCGGGCAGGGGTTCGACGTCCATGCCCTGGTTCCCGGCCGCCCCTTGATCATTGGTGGTGTGACGATTCCCTTTTCCAGGGGGCTGCTCGGTCATTCCGATGCTGACGTGTTGCTTCACACCATCACCGATGCGGTGCTTGGCGCGGCTGGGCTGGGTGACATCGGGCGGCATTTTCCGGATACGGACCCGCGCTTTGAGGGGGTGGATTCCCGTGTCCTGTTGCGCGAAGCGGCTGCTGCGGCGCGTGCTGCCGGCTGGGTGACGGTGAACGTGGACGCCACGGTGATTGCCCGGGCGCCGCGGATCCTGCCCCATGTTCCGGCCATGGTCGCCAACATTGCTGCCGACCTGGGGGTTGATCCGGCGGTTGTTAACGTCAAGGGCAAGACCACCGAGAAGCTTGGATTCACCGGTCGTGGAGAGGGAATCGCGGCACAGGCGGTGGCATTGATGGCGCGGGTCGGGGCCTAGCCGCGAGACGCGGCAAAGGTGCGAAGCCGGCGAGAGCCGGGTTCGCACGTGACACTCAGGTGCGTCGCCGACGGGCAAGGCAGGCGAGTCCTGCGGCGCCGAGGACGAGGGCCAGGGACGCGGGCTCGGATACTGTTGCGGGGATCGGGTCAACAATGATGATGTCGTTGGCGCAAAGCATCGTCCATTGCACGTCGAAGCTTTCCGTCGGGGAGTTCCCTGTCCAGTGGCCGCCGAAGACGGCGACGGGAATTTCCACCTCGTAGAACCAGTGGGAGCCGCCCAGGGTGCCCATATTCCCGAAGCTGCTGGAAATGACCAGGCTGGCGTTGCCCACATCCGTGCCGGTGTTCACCTTGGTGACGTAGCTGGAATGGGCGGGGTCGTAAACGCCCGGGGCACTCCACAGGCCGGTAGCCCAGTCGGCATTGCTGGTGCCCACCACGTCGCCCTGGCGAAGGGTGCTGCTGCGATCGGCTGTGAGTACTCCGAATTCAAAGCTGCCATCGCGGCCGAAATCAATGGCGAAGTCGCCGCGGCCATAGTTGTTGCCGCCGGTGGGGGTGTTGGGGTCATGGCCGGTGATCAGCCCCAGGGCGAGGTAGGTCTGCCCATCGAGCTTGGTATACCAGGTCAGGTACAGGGCTTCCGCATCATAGGCCTGGCCGCCCCAACCGGGGTTGAGGTAGCCGTTGTTGGCATTGCTCTGGTCGTCCACGGTGAACAGGATTCCGCTACCGGGCGTCCATCCGGATACGGTGCCGTTGTTGGCAACGCCCCAGTCGGCGAAATTTCCGTCGATGGTCATCTGGGTGGCGTGGGCGGGGAGGGTGAAGGCTGCGGCGGCCAGGGTTAGGGCAAAGCCGGCGAGGGATGTCGTTTTCATGATGCACACCAATCTGGATGGAATGGTGGCGAGAATAGGCGGGCGTTGAGCCGGGAAGACGGCACTTCCTCACGGATGCAGTGTGGGTTGGGGTAAAAGAGCAGGCAGATGCGAAGCGGATCACAGCTGCCTGCAAGGGCGGCGAGCCCCCGGGCGTATCGACGCCTTCAGTGTGGCGGATTGACCGGGGTGCCGCGGGGAGGTCAGACGAAAAGGCAGTCTTTCAGATGCCCGCGCAGATCGGGCTCCGGGGACTTGGTGTAGTCCTTCTCAAAACGATCGGAAATCAACTGGGCCGTCGGCCGGTCGAGGGTGGCATTGAGCATGCCCATGAAGGCAGGGGGGGCGATCAGGATGGCGCGGCCGAACTTGTTGTGGCTGCGTCCCATATATAGCTCTTTTGCCAGCATCTGGGCGAAGGTGCGGGCGGCGTTGAGTTTTGGGGGGGTGGGTTGCTCACGTGCGCCATGGCCACTGCCAGCGGCCTGCATTTTCCCGGCCCGGTCGGAGGCCAGATCAGCATTTTTCATGCGGCTCTCGGGGTGAGCGATCTCCTTTACAAGCTGCAGACCCTTCTTGGGGCCCAGGTTGGCGTACAGACGGGCAAGGCTCGCGTTTGCGACAAGAATCCAGGTGATGGCCATGAATTGCTCTCCACTTTCTGTCATGAATGCCGGAGCGGCCTAAGCAATGTAGACAGTGCCGCCCGGCAAATCAAAGGGTGCTTGAGGGCAGCAGAGGGACTGAACGTGCGGACTGTGCTTCGCGTTCTGCCGGGTCTTGCCCGAAGTAGCGGGAAAGCTTTTGGTAGACGGCGGGATATTCGGATTTCAGGAGGCCCGGTGTCTCGAAGAAGGCTTCGCTCATGACCGCAAAGAACTCTCCCGGATGTTCGGCTGCATAGGGGTCAAGGGCTGTGTCCTCCCCCCGGTCAACACGGGCACAGAAGTCGTCAAAGGCGGGCTGAAAGGCCCTGGCCCAGTCGCTCGCGGAAAGATGTGCGGGCAGGCAAGGGTAGCCGTCCACCTCGCCGTTGCCCATGTCGAGTTTGTGGGCGAATTCGTGGATGACCACATTGATGCCGTCGAAGGGGTTCTCGCCCTCAAACCAGGACAGCAGCACCGGACCACCCTCCCAGGCCTCGCCGAGCACTTCGTCTTCGTATTCATGGACGACACCGTTTTCGTCGGCGAAATGCCGCGGAATGACGAAGTCCCCGGGGTACACGATGATGCCAACCCAGTCGGCGTAGGCATCGAGCCCGATGTTCAGTACCGGCAGACAGGCTTGAAGGGCAATGGAGAGGAGCAGGTGGTCAGTGATGACGACCCCCTCGGCGCCATGTACTTCCTTGTCGGCAAGGAATTCCAGGGCCATGCGGCGCAGGCGTGGGCGATCTTCAGGGGGAAGGAAATCGAGAAAGGGGAGGGTGCGTTCAACGGCATCCCACTGTTCGGGTGGCACCGTCCTGCGGTCGGCGGTGCGCTGGCGGCGCCAGCGGCGGAAGGCAGAGAACATGGGCGTCGGGATCAGGGTGGTGAATGTCGTGGAAACGGAAGTATCTGACGGCGGGTCGAAGATCGGTGATCCGACGATAGGGGCAGGGCGATCAAGATCAAACTTTCCCTGCCCGGCCTATAGGATAATGCCAGCCATGGTTGCCGTTACTCACTCGATTTCCCAGTCCGTGTCCGCGCTGTCTGTGGACGAATTGCTGTGCGAGGGTCTGCCCTCCGAAGATGCCCGCCGGGTCGGAGACGCGCTCGCATGGGTTCAGCCCATCTACGAGAATCGAACCCTGGGTACGCAGGAGCAGGTTTGGCAGCACGCACTGGGCACGGCGCTGATTGCGGCATCCCTGCGTCTTGATGCGGACACCCGTGTCGCGGCCCTGTGCTTTGCCGTGGGTGATGTGCTTGACCACCCCAACGAGGAAATCGCGACCCGTTACGGCGAGAGCGTGGCCCGGCTGGTGGACGGCCTGCGCCGTCTCAATGGTCTGCGGGTGATCACCCGCATGACGACCACTGCCAGCGCACCCGAGATCCGCGCCCAGAGCGAAGTGCTGCGCAAGATGCTGCTGGCGATGGTCGAGGATATCCGCGTGGTGCTCCTGCGTGTGGCATCCCGCACCCAGACCCTGCGCTACTTCACGGATCATCCGGGGCGTACCCGGGAGTCCATTGCCAGGGAAAGCCTCGATATCTACGCGCCCCTCGCCAACCGCCTGGGGATCTGGCAGCTCAAGTGGGAACTGGAGGATCTCTCCTTTCGTTTTCTGGAGCCCGAGACCTACAAGCGTATCGCCCGCATGCTTGATGAGCGCCGGGTCGAGCGGGAACAGTTCATCGTTGATGCGGTGGCCCGCCTGAAGCGCGAGGTGCAAGCCATCGGGGTCACCGCCGAGGTGTATGGCCGTCCCAAGCATATCTACAGCATCTATAACAAGATGCGTGCCAAGCGGTTGGATTTCTCGCAGATCTTCGACGTGCGCGCCTTGCGTGTATTGGTGGACGAGGTGAAGGACTGTTACGCGGTGCTGGGCATCGTGCATCAGATCTGGACACCGATCCCGAAGGAGTTCGACGACTACATTTCGATGCCCAAGGGTAACAACTACCAGTCCCTGCATACCGCCGTCTATGCGGGCGATGGCCGGGCTCTGGAGGTGCAGATCCGTACCCACGAGATGCACAACCATGCCGAGCTGGGGGTGGCGGCCCATTGGCGCTACAAGGAGGGAAGCGGGCCTTCGAGTGGAGACTACGACGAGAAGATCGCCCTGTTGCGCAGTTTGCTGTCCTGGCGTGACGAGGTGACCGATTCGGCCGACTGGCTGGAGCAGTTCAAGCGTGCCTCCCTTGACGACACCATCTACGTTCTGACGCCCCAGGGTCGGGTGATTGACCTGCCTCGCGGTGCAACACCGATCGACTTTGCGTACCGGGTGCACACCGACCTGGGCCACCGCTGTCGGGGTGCCAAGGTGAATGGTCAGCTGGTGACCCTCAATACGCCTCTGGAAAGCGGCCAGACGGTGGAGATCATGTCCACCAAGGAGGGGGGGCCGTCCCGGGACTGGCTCAACGCCCAGCAGAACTACGTGGCCACGCCGCGAGCCCGTCAGAAGATCAAACAGTATTTCAGCGCCCTCGAAGAGGAAGAACTGCTGGTGCGCGGGCGGAGTGTGCTTGCCCGGGAGATCCAGCGTGAAGGGCATGGTCAGGTGAATCTTGAAGACCTGGCGACGCGCCTGGGCTTCAAGGGGCCCGACGCCCTGTTCATCGCGGCCGGGCGGGGTGAGGTGGGGCCCCGCGCGATCCAGGTGGCCTTACGCGGCGCCGATGCCATTGATGCGCTCTCCGAGACACCCGAAGTCATCCTGGGGGAGAGTCATTCGGGTGATGCGGGTGACACCATCCTGATTGTCGGGGTGGGCAAGCTCATGACTTCGCTGGGGCGTTGCTGCAAGCCGGCACCACCCGATGCCATTCAGGGCTATGTCACCCGCGGCCGTGGTGTGTCCATTCATCGGGTCGAGTGCCGCGACTTCCAGCAGCTGGTGCGCTCCCATCCCGAGCGCTTGATCAGCGCCCAGTGGGGCGGGGCGGCTTCTCCCAAGGAGGCGGTATTCCCGGTGGATGTGGTGGTGAATGCCATGGATCGGCAGGGCCTCCTGCGGGACATCTCGGAAGTGCTGTCCCGGGAGAAGCTCAACGTGATCGCAGTCAATACCTTGAGTCGCAAGGGGGCGGCGCGCATGCGCTTCACCTTCGAAGTGCAGGGCGTGCATCAGATCCAGCGGGCACTTACCCTGATCCGCGAGGTCAAGGGCGTCACCGACGTCGAGCGCGGCTGAGACGGTTCCGTGTCCGGGCTCGAAAGGCATCACTACGCCTGGCTGTCGATTGCCGCAGCGCTTGCGACCATTGCCCTGAAGACGCTTGCCTGGTCGATCACGGGGTCCGTCGGCCTGTTGTCCGATGCGCTCGAGTCCCTGGTGAATCTGGCGGGGGCGGGCTTTGCCCTGTGGATGATCCTGATCACCCGCGATCCTCCCGATGGGAAGCACCCTTACGGGCATGGCAAAGCCGAGTATTTTTCCAGCGGTCTCGAGGGCTTGCTGATTTTTGGTGCATCAGGCGCCATCCTTTGGACTGCCGCGGAACGTCTCGCCGCCCCGCGGCAGATTGATGCCGTTGGTTGGGGCTTGCTCTGGTCGGCCGCTGCGACGGCGATCAATTTCGCGGTGGCGCGGGTTCTTGGCCAAGCGGGGGAGCGCTTCCGTTCCATCGCCCTGCGCGCCGATTCGCGTCACTTGATGACCGACGTATGGACCTCCTGCGGAGTCATCGCAGGTGTCGCCCTGGTCGCCTGGACGGGTTGGCTTCGGGTGGACCCACTGATCGCGATGGCCGTCGGCCTGCATATTGCACGGGAGGGGTGGATGCTTCTCAAGGAGTCCGTGGATGGTTTGATGGATCGCAGTCTTGATGCGCCGAGTGTGGCGCGCGCGTGCGCCGTACTTGATGGATTTCTGTCGCGGGGGGTGGCCTATCGGGCGCTGCGGACACGTCGCGCAGGTCGGTCGTCCTTCCTTCAGGTGGTGGTCCTGGTTCCGGGGGACTGGTCCGTCATGGAGGGGCATGCGCTCCTTGACGAGATAGAGAGTGCCCTAGAAAAAGCTATTCCGGGCCTCGAGGTGAGTACCCACCTCGAACCCCTGCCGTAACGCGTCAGCCCGGTTTGGTAAGATTCGGCAACTCGCGACTACCCGGACTACCGCAATGATCTTCGTGCTGTCCCCGGCCAAGGCCCTCGACTACGAGTCCCCCCTGAGCACTCCCCATTTTTCCGAGCCAGACTATCTGGATGACGCTGCTTGCCTGATTGAAGGCCTGCGGGAGCTTTCCCCTGCCGAGGTGGCGCGCCTGATGGATCTGTCCGATTCGCTGGCGGCGCTCAATGTGGCGCGCTACGCCGAATGGTCGCAGCCTTTCACGCCGGATAATGCCCGTCCCGCCGTGCTCGCTTTCAATGGTGATGTCTATGATGGTCTCGATGCGCGGGCTTTTTCCGAGACCGATCTGGAATACGCCCAGAGGCATCTGCGCATTCTGTCAGGCCTGTATGGACTACTCAGACCCCTCGATCTGATGCAGCCCTATCGCCTTGAGATGGGCACCCGCTTTGCCAATCCGCGAGGCAAGGATCTCTACGCCTTCTGGGGCATGACCCAGACCGATGCCCTCAATCGCCTGCTGGCCGCCGAGGTCGACGCAGGCCGCGAGGCGGTGCTGGTCAACCTTGCATCGGAGGAGTACTTCAAGTCCATCAAAACCCAGCGTCTCGCAGGGCGCCTGCTCAACATCGGTTTCGAGGACTGGAAGGGGGGGCGTTACAAGATCATCAGTTTCTACGCCAAGCGCGCCCGCGGGATGATGGCCCGTTACGCCATTACTGGACGGCTGCAGGATGTGGAGCAGCTCAAGGCATTCTCGGCGGACGGCTACGCCTTTGCGGCCGAGGCTTCGGATGACGGGCGCTGGGTGTTCCGGCGACGTCAGGATTGAGGCGTATCCCGGCGTGGCAGACCCCGACAAGATAAGCAGCCTTGCCCGCATGAAGGCGCTGGCCACCGCCGTGCTGGTGGCGGTGGCTGTGCTTCTGGTGCTGGCCCGCAGCCAGGGCTGGAACTGGATCGGCGCCTTTGCCGAGGCGGCGCTGATTGGTGCCCTGGCGGACTGGTTCGCGGTGGTCGCACTCTTTCGTCATCCTCTCGGTCTTCCCATTCCCCATACCGCGATCCTGCCGCGGAGCAAGGCGCGGCTCGCCGACAATCTGGCTGCCTTCATTCGTGATCGCTTCCTGGATACGGGCTCCCTGGTGGCCCGGCTGCGGGCGGCCGCGCCGGCTGACCGGCTGGCAGCATGGCTGCGTCAGCCGGCCAACGCCGATCTGCTGGCCGGGAGGCTGGTGGTGGTCTTCGCCGAGTCGGTGGATTTCATGGACGATCCACGGGTGCGCCGGCTCTTTCTCCATGCCTTGCGCCGACGCGCCGGCAGCCTCGACATGGCTGACGGCATCGGTCGCCTGCTCGATGCGATGACCGAGCACGGGCGCCATCAGGCCTTGCTCGACGAAGGTCTGCAGCGGCTTTACGCGTGGCTTGACGAACCGGGCGTGCGCCAGGGCTTTGCGGGCATGATTGTCGACGTGGCCGGCCGGGAGTATCCAAAGGTCGTTGCGACACTGGGGCTGGTCGGCATCAATCCGGTTGAACTGGGTGAGCGCGTATCGGCGGGCATCATTGCCGGGGTTCACGGCCTGCTTCAGGAAATTGCTCAGGATCCCGCCCACCCTCGCCGTCAGGCCTTCGACGCACTGGTCGCCGACTACATCGGGCGGCTGGCCGAGGATGCCGGCTTCCGTGCCCGGGTGGACCAAGCCAAGCGCGATTTCCTGGCCCATCCGGCGGTTGGCATCTATCTCCGGGAACTGTGGGAAGATCTCAGGGCATGGATGAGTCGGGACATGCAGCGTCCGGACTCACGGTTGCGGCGCCAGTTGGCCTCGGCTGCCATGGCCCTTGGGGCCAGTCTTTCGGAAAACACAGCCCTGCGCGAATCGTTCAATGAGCATCTCGAACGGACGGTGGAAAGTCTTGCGCCGGAACTTCGCGACAGTCTGGCGGGGCATATCGCGGCGACGGTCAAGGCATGGAATGACGAGGATCTGGTGCGGGAGATCGAGGTCAGCGTCGGCCGCGATTTGCAGTTCATCCGTCTCAATGGCACCTTTGTCGGGGGCCTCATTGGCGTCGGCCTATATGCCTTGAATCATCTCCCAGTCTGAGCACAGCCATCATGCCCCTTCGCATCAGCAGCAATTTCGACTCCGGCGCCATCGAGGTGCAGTCCCTGGAAAAGCCTGGCGATATCCGCCTGCGTCTACGTTCCGACCAGGGCGTAGGGGGAGATGCCCCGTTCCGCCAGTGGTTCCACTTCCGGCTTCATGGCGCTGCGGGGCAGGCCGTGCGACTTGTCTTCGAGAACGCTGCCAAGGCTGCCTATCCGGATGGCTGGCCTGACTACCGCTGTGTGGCCTCGTATGATCGTCGCAACTGGTTCCGGATCCGCAGTACCCGCTATGAGAACGGCCAGCTCATTATCGAACACACTCCCGAGCGCAACAGCATCTACTTCGCGTACTTTGAGCCCTATTCCCACGAGCGCCACCTGGATCTGCTCGGCCGTGTCGAAATGTCGCCCTACGCCTCGGTCAGCAATCTGGGTGCCACCGTGGAGGGTCGTGATCTGGATCTTGTCACTGTCGGCCGCCCGGCGCCGGGCAAGGTTCCCGTATGGATCATTGCGCGCCAGCATCCCGGCGAGAGCATGGCTGAGTGGTTTGTCGAGGGGCTCCTTGATCGCCTGCTTGATGGCACGGATCCGGTGGCCCGTCGTATTCGCGAGAAGGCCGTGCTGTACATCGTTCCCAACATGAACCCCGACGGGGCGATTCGCGGCAATCTGCGCACCAACGCGGCGGGTGCCAACCTCAATCGCGAATGGAGCGCACCCAGCGCGGAGCGCAGCCCCGAGGTGTTGTTGGTGAGGCAGGCCATGGAGGAGAGCGGGGTCGGGCTCTTTCTCGACATACATGGCGATGAGGCGCTTCCGTATGTGTTCTTTTCCACTGCCGAGGAGGTGCCCGGGTTCTCCGATGCACAGCGGGAGCGACAGTCCCGATTCGTGGAAGCCTTCCGAGCGGCCAGCCCGGATTTCCAGACCGAGCATGGCTATCTCAGCGGCCGCTTCAGGGACGAGTTGTTGACCCTTGCCTCCAAGTGGGTCGCCTATCGCTTTGGCTGCGTATCCTTGACCCTGGAAATGCCTTTTAAAGACAACTTCAATCTGCCCGATGGCGTCGTCGGCTGGAATGGCGAACGCAGCAAGCGGCTTGGTGAGGCCATGCTCCAACCCATTCTGGGGTATCTCGCGGGCTGAGTTTGCGAGCAAGGCTGCTCACGATATTCAAGATCTGCCACCCTGTTCCGTTACTGGACACATCCGTGCGCGAAAGCGCTGCCGCGTGTTTCGGGCCTTGCCGGGCGTGCGTTGATCGACAGCGTGGTCCAGTGGGCCAGGGCTGCCGCCCTGCAGATGGAAATATCGCGGTAGTGATTCGAAAAAAAGTTTGAAATCGTGTCATCCCGCTCGTTGCGCTTGGCGTTAAGGACTCACAGGCGCGAAATCGCCGGTTTTCACAGGAGAAGTCGATGGGCAGTTATTGCAACGAGTCCTACGCAGAGTTTCTGGATTCCCTCAAGGCCGCGGGCGTGGTTATCCGCAATGAAGTTGAAGTGCGGGAGCGGCTGGCCGAGTCCCAGCGCTGGCGCAGTGCCTTCATGACCCTTGCGGCAAATGGTCGTACCCTTGGCATCGAGTTTACGGTTGCAGGCAATGGCAGTGATCCCCGTGCCGTGCAGCGTGTGCTGGCCGAGCATGCTTTCCCCGCCGAGAAGGAAGCCGCATTCATCGCTCAGCTGACCGCTGACCGCTGATTGTCATCCCGCGCACCGGCGGCGTCACCGGTGCAGCATGCAAGCCCTTCCTCCTCCCGGGGAAGGGTTTTTTTTGGTTCATCGCGCTTTTCCGGGGATGGCGTCCTGGGCACATAAACAAAAGGCCCGGTCTTCGCCGGGCCTCGCGCTTGCTGTTGTGCGAGCCTGATTCAGGTGGCTTCCTGGAGTTGGAATGAAACCGGGCCGCAGGTCGGGTGGGTATCGGGGGCACACTGCTGTCCGACGGCATCCTCCAGACACTGCTTCGCACACTTTGCGCAACGCCCGCACTCTTCCGTAACGCCGAGCTGTGTCCGGAGGTCTCTCAGACGACGGGCTCCCGCATTGACTGCGGACTCAATGTGTTTCTCGGTTACTGCTCGACAGACGCAAACATACATTGTCGTATTTCCTTCAAGCGGCGATGGACGCCCCAATGCTGGCGTGCTTGTGTTGCAAGCCTTCACAGATCAGGGTCTTGGCCATATCCATCACTTCGTCAGAATCAGTTTTCCCGCGCGTGTGGCTCGAAGAGCATAAAGCATGCCTTCGTGCTCAATGTAAACGCAGGTCCGGTCATTGAACAAGTCCTTGCTGCAGATCGGCGCCTCGATCAACCCCTGGTGTTGCAGGGGAGCGGAGTCGGGCTTGGGCGGATTCACAGGTGAAGGCGGTGTGTTCACGTCAATGCTAAGTATAATGAGAACAATTCGTATTAGACAGATGGGGCGGCATCAAGTCAACTCATTCATGAGGCGTCCTTCGGCTCGGCCGTGATTGCTGTTGCAAAGTGGGCGAACAGCGTATCGCCTAACCACAACTTCCCCGGACAGCCCGCCATTTGTGCACTTGCCTTGAACGGCGGGGCCGGGCGAGCGATGGGGCGGAGTAGAATCGCGAGCTTTCCGCATTGCCCGACGCCGCCCATGCCACTGATCACCCTCGACGATGCCTGCCTTGCCTTTGGACATGTCGCCCTGCTCGACAAGGCGGCTTTTCAGCTTGATCCCGGAGAGCGCGTTGCGCTGATCGGGCGCAATGGCAGTGGGAAATCAAGCCTGCTGAAGGCGCTGGCGGGTCAGGCAGCGCTGGATGATGGTCGGCTCTGGCGCCAACCCGGGGCGCGGGTGGCCTACGTTCCCCAAGAGGCTGATTTTCCCCTGGGGAGAACTGTCTTTGAAACGGTGGCCGACGGTCTCGGGGATGTCGCGAAGCTCCTGGTGGACTACCACGCAGCAATGGTGGCGGTAGCCGAGGACGGCAGTGAGGCGGCGCTCGCACGCCTTGAAGAGGTTCAACATCGTGTCGAGGATGCCCAGGCCTGGCGCCTTGAACAGCGGGTTGAGCAGGTTCTTGCCCAGTTGCGCCTGTCGGGTGACGCTCAAGTAGGCAGCCTTTCCGGGGGCGGTATCAAGCGTGTTGCGCTGGCCCGCGCGCTGGTTGGCGAGCCCGAGATGCTGTTGCTTGATGAGCCGACCAATCACCTGGATATTGACGGCATCCTGTGGCTGGAGGAGCTGATTCGCGATTTCCCGGGGGCAGTGGTGGTGATCACCCACGACCGAGTCTTCCTCGACCATGTGGCCACCCGCATCGTGGAGCTTGATCGGGGTGTGCTGGCCAGCTTTCCGGGGCGCTTCTCCGAGTATCTCGCGCGCAAGGCGGAGCACTTGGAAGCGGAGGAGAAGGCCAACGCCCGCTTCGACAAGCTGCTGGCCCAGGAGGAGGTCTGGATCCGCAAAGGCGTGGAAGCGCGCCGCACACGCAACGAAGGGCGAGTGCGGCGTCTTGAGGCCTTGCGCCGCGAACGCAGCGCACGCCGTGATCGCTTCGGCAACGTCAAGCTGGCTTTGGACAGGGGGGAGGGAAGCGGCCAGATGGTGGCCGAGCTGGAGCACGTGGGGAAGACTTTCGGGGCACGCCAGATTGTGCGCGACTTTTCCACCCGTATCCTGCGTGGTGACCGGATTGGCCTGATCGGCCCGAACGGCGCGGGCAAGACAACCCTGCTCAAACTGATTCTCGGCGAGCTTGAACCCGATGAAGGCCGTATTCGCCGCGGCACCCGCCAGACTGTGGCTTACTTCGATCAACTGCGTGCCCAGCTTGATCCGGAAGCGCCGTTGACGGAAGTCATCAGCCCGGGGTCGGACTACGTGGAGATTGCTGGTCATCGCACCCATATCATTGGCTACCTGGGGGATTTCCTGTTTTCTCCCCAGCGTGCGCGCTCACCGGTCAAGTCCCTGTCCGGCGGGGAGCGCAATCGTCTCTTGCTGGCACGCCTGTTTGCACGCCCCGCCAATGTGCTCGTCCTCGACGAACCGACCAACGATCTGGATATCGAGACGCTTGATCTGCTGGAGGATCTACTGGCGCAGTATGACGGTACGGTGTTCCTGGTCAGTCACGACCGGGCCTTCCTGGATAACGTGGTCACCCAGGTGATTGCGGCCGAGGGGGAGGGGCGTTGGAAGGAATATGCCGGGGGATACGATGACTGGCTGCGGGCTCGAAAGTCAGGCGTGGCGACGAGCACGCCCGTCACGCCAAAAGCCTCGCCGGTGAAAAAGGAAGCGCCCGCTCCCGCCTCAGTGCCAGCAAAGCCGGTCAAGCTTAGCTGGAAGGAGCAGCGTGAACTGGAAGCCCTGCCGGATCGCATAGCCCGGGTGGAGTCCGAGCAGGCGCAGATTCAGGCCCGTCTGAATGATCCGGCGACCTATCGGGATTGTGCCCAGGAGATTCCCGAACTGAACAGTCGATTGCAGACCCTTGAGGCCGAGCTTGAAAGTGCAATGCAGCGCTGGGAGGAACTGGAGTCACGGGCCGCAGGCCAATAGGCTCCTTCAGACACCGGGGGGAAGTGCCCCTTCCGGTCGCCCGCCCGCCTGGAGCAGGGGCTCCATGGCTTCATGGGGCACCGAAAGGCGATGAAGCAGGCTCTCCCGGCCAATATGGAGAAGTGCCTCGATGGCGGCGAGATCATCCGGGATGGCCGCGTTATCCCAACCCTGGGCTGTGTGCCGTGCCAGGCTGTTGGCGAGCTGAACCGTTCGCACACGGGGGTTCTGGATCTGCCGTTCGTCCATCATGGATATCAGCAGTTCGGGCAGATGCCATTGCCGAACGAGCGCAAGTTGCAGTTCCCGTGCCGAGAAATTGAATACGGCGCGCTGGGCAGAACTGGAGCGCAGGCTGCGGTCAAGGCGCTGGCTTTCGTATACCTGGAGGGTCAGGCTTGGGGCAAAGCTCCAGCACAATATGTCGGTGACTTCCAGCAGAAGGGCTGCGACGGTGATTTCGTCCACATCGAGGTCATGCCTGAGTATCGCCCAGTCTCTTGCATAGCGCGCTGCCCGACGCGCCCGGCCAATCACTTTGAGGACACCGACCAGTGCTCTCGGATGTGCTTCTATCTGACTTTCCACCGTGGGCAGGTCGGAGAACTCCCGCAGGAAGGGCGAGATGCCCATCATCATGATGGCGCGCTCGATCGTGGTGATGTCGTGGTTCTGCCGGGCTTTGCGGTGGGCCTCAATATGGATCAGCACCTTCAGGGTCATCATCGGATCGCTCAATACCAATGCTGCCACCGTGCGCCCGTTGATGCTCTCCTCCTGTTCCCGCATCGTCTGGAGTTCCTTGACCGTATGCTTGAGGACGGGAATGGGTTCGTTGCCGAAAAACGCCATGTAGGCATCGAGGGTGTCAAAGGCTTGGTTGATCAGGGCCATGGTCTTCTTCCGGCGGGTGATGACTCCATTTACGGCACGACTGCCGCGGGATTGAGGTGTAGGGCCGCGGCCCGGATGCGCGGCGAGTGCCAGGGCTATAATTGGCCGACTAACAACAGGAGCGCCAATCTGGCGCCAGATCAAGAGGAGAAGAGCATGTCCAGCGTCGTTGCCCCCTTCAAGGCTTTCGTGATCCGTCAGGATGAGAACCGCAAGGTTTGTTCCGCCATGGAAACGCTTTCCGTCGATGCGCTCGACGCCGGTGAGGTTCTTATCAAGGTGGCCTACTCGAGCGTGAATTACAAGGATGCGTTGGCGGCAACCGGTGCCGGCAAGATCATTCGCCGCTTTCCCTGCATTGGCGGCATCGATCTTTCCGGGACGGTCGTCGAGAGCGCCGATCCGCGTTTCAAGGCCGGGGACGAGGTCATCGCCACCAGTTTCGACATCGGTGTCGCGCACCATGGGGGCTATGCCGAATACGCGCGTATTCCGGCCGCCTGGGTCGTGCCTCTTCCGGCCGGCCTTTCCCTGTTTGATTCGATGGCTCTCGGGACCGCCGGGTTTACGGCTGCTCTCGGGGTGGTCCGCATGGAAGACAACGGATTGCGACCTGAAAACGGCCCGGTGATCGTGACCGGTGCCAGCGGTGGCGTTGGCGGTCTGGCGATCGACATGCTCGCAGGCCTGGGGTATCACGTGGTAGCCCTGACGGGCAAGCCCCATGAGGAGGCCTATCTGAAGGATCTTGGCGCGAAGGAGATTCGTCTGCGCGACACCATCGATCCTGCAAAGACGCGCCCGCTGGACGCAGGCTTGTGGGCGGGGGCCGTCGATAACGTCGGTGGGGACATCCTTGCCTGGGTACTGTCCACCATGAAACAGGCTGGCACGGTGGCCAGCATTGGCAACGCCCAGAGCATCGGCCTGCCGACTACCGTCTTTCCTTTCATCCTGCGCGGAGTCAGTCTGCTCGGTATCGACTCCGGCTACATGGGCTTTCCGACGCGCTCCCGTGTCTGGGAGCGTCTCGCCACCGACCTGAAGCCCCGTCACCTGGCACAGATGACCCGCACGGTGCCTTTTTCCGAACTCCCTGGTGTGTTCGACGACTTCATCGCCGGTCGGGTCAAGGGGCGCACCGTGATTGCCGTTAATAGCTGAAGTCTCTTCCCAGCGAGTCCAGCATGAATGACGAAAGCGATCAGGCCCTGCCACGGGTCTTGATCATTGATGATTCACGGATGGTGCGTGCGTCCATCATCCGGCATGTGCGGGACCGCTTCGAAGTGCGGGAAGAGGCGGATGGCGAGGCCGGCTGGCAGACCCTGATGGTGGACCCCACCATCCAGGCGGTGATCACCGATATCGGTATGCCCCACCTGGATGGCTACGGATTGCTCGAGCGCATCCGCAAGAGCCGCATTTCCCGTATCAACACGCTCCCGGTGGTGGTCATCTCCGGCGATGACGAGCCGGATGTGCGGGTCAAGGCGAAGAGTGCGGGGGCCACCGACTTCATTTCCAAGAGCATCGGAAATGTGGAGTTGCTGGCACGCCTCGAAGCCCTGACCCAGTTGGCCAGAACCCAGCGGGATCTGGAGGAAAGCAGGGCCGCCCTCGCCACGGTCAGCCCGACCGATCCTGCATCCGGGCTGGCCACTCCGTCCTATCTCCACTATCACGCCGCCCAGGAGCTGTCCCTGGCCCATCGGCGCCATGGGGATCTCTCGGTGATGGTCATCGAGATTGACCAGTTCGATAACCTGATCGCCCGCTATGGGGCCCATGTGGCCCAGTTGGTCAATCGCAAGTTGTCCAAGATTCTCGCCACCAAGCTACGGCAGGAAGATACGGTTGCCGAACTGGCGCCGGCCCGCTTCGTGATCGTCTCTCCGGCCACCAACATGGACGGCGCCTGCGCCTTCGCCATGCGTCTTCGGACGGCCATCGATCACATTGTGATGACCTACCGTGAGGAGCGTATCCGCATACAGATCACCATTGGTCTGGCGGCCGCTGAGCCTGGCAGGACCCAAACGGTCAGCCACCTGATCGGTGTTGCAATGCAGCGCATTGCCGTCGGCAGGGCCGAGGGTGGCAACCGCGTGATGGGGGCGAAGGGAGAAGTCACGCCCGAGATGGCCAGCGTACCGGTCCGCGCACCGGTCAGCATCGACCAATACCTCCTTCAGCTACGCACGGCCGGGCTCGACCCCGGTTTGCGCAAGCAGCTTCCCGATGCCATACGGACGCTCTTGCCCTTGCTGGAATTGATAGAATCCGAATTCCCTTCCGGTCTGCCGCTCGCCACCCTCGCGCGCGTTGCAGAAACCGGTCTGGTGGGTGCAGCACCCAAAGGCGAATAACTAGGCGGGCGCAACGACGCATCGCCAACCAACGTAGTGGTTTGACTATTCGAAAAAGGGAGAGGAACCCATGGCTTCATACAAGGAATTTCACAAGCGCTCCGTCGAAGACCGTAACGGCTTCTGGGGAGAGCAGGCGCAACTGATTCACTGGAACAAAGCACCGGAGCAGATCTACGATTTTTCCAAGCCGCCTTTCGTCAAGTGGTTCGTCGGCGGCGAAACCAACCTCTGCTACAACGCGGTTGACCGCCACGCGGAAACCAACCCCAACGGCAAGGCCCTGGTCTATATCTCCACCGAGACCGACGAAGAAAAGATCTACTCCTTCTCCGAGCTGCGCACCGAAGTCATGCGCATGGCGGCGATCTACCAGGATCTGGGCGTCAAGAAGGGCGACCGCGTCCTGATCTACATGCCGATGATTGCCGAGGCCTGCTTCGCAATGCTGGCCTGCACCCGCATTGGCGCGATCCACTCGGTGGTGTTCGGCGGCTTTGCCTCCCACTCCCTGGCCACCCGCATCGACGATGCCAAGCCGACCGTGATCGTCTCCTCCGACGCCGGCATGCGCGGCGGCCGCCCGGTTCCCTACAAGCACCTGCTGGACGAAGCCATCGGCCTGGCCGAGCACAAGCCCGCCGCCGTGCTGATGGTCGATCGTGGCCTCGACAAGGAAATGAACGTTGTCGCCGGCCGTGACGTGGATTACGCCACCCTGCGTGCCAAGCACATGGATGCCCAGGTACCCGTCACCTGGCTCGAGTCCTCCGAACCCAGCTACATCCTGTATACCTCCGGCACCACCGGCAAGCCGAAGGGCGTGCAGCGTGACACCGGCGGCTACGCCGTGGCCCTGGCTGCGTCGATGAAGCACATCTACTGCGGCAACCCGGGCGAGACCTTCTTCTCCACCTCCGATATCGGCTGGGTGGTGGGCCACAGCTACATCATCTATGGCCCGCTGATCAATGGCATGGCCACGATCATGTACGAAGGCACCCCGCTGCGTCCCGATGCCGGCATCTGGTGGAAGATCTGTCAGGATCAGGAAGTCACCGTGATGTTCAGCGCACCGACCGCCATCCGCGTGCTCAAGAAGCAGGACCCGGCTTTCCTCAAGAAATACGACCTGTCCAAGCTGCGCGCCCTCTACTGCGCCGGCGAGCCGATGGATGAAACCTCCCACAAGTGGATGATGGATGAGCTGGGCATCCAGGTCATCGACCACTACTGGCAGACTGAGACCGGCTGGGCCATGCTGTCCCTGATGCCCGGCGTCGAGAAGCAGGAGGTCCAGCTCGGTTCTCCCGGCTTCCCCGTGTATGGCTACGACGTGCGTCTGTTCCGCGACGACGGTTCCGAGTGCGGCCCCAACGAAAAGGGCATCGTCGGCGTGGTGCCGCCGCTGCCGCCGGGCTGCCTGTCCACCGTGTGGGGCGATGACAAGCGCTTCGTGTCCACCTACTTCACGCTGTTCCAGGAGCCGCTGGTTTATTCCAGCTTCGACTGGGGCATCAAGGACGACGCCGGCTATTACAAGATCCTCGGCCGTACCGATGACGTGATCAACGTTGCCGGCCACCGTCTTGGCACCCGTGAGATCGAGGAAGCCGTCCAGGCCCACCCGGCGATTGCCGAAGTGGCCGTGGTTGGTGTGGCCGATCAGCTCAAGGGTCAGATGCCCATGGCCTTCGCCGTGGTCAAGGACCCGGCGTCGGTGGACACCCCGGAAAAGGTGGCTGCGCTTGAAAAGGCTGTCATGAAGCTGGTGGATGGCAGCCTCGGCGCCATCGCCCGTCCGGCCCGGGTGCATTTCATCTCCGGTCTGCCCAAGACCCGCTCCGGCAAGATGCTGCGTCGCTCCATCCAGGCGCTGGCTGAGGGCCGTGATCCGGGCGATCTGACCACCATCGAGGATCCCTCGACCCTCGAGCAGATCAAGACTGCACTGGCTGCCAAGTAAGCGGTCCGCGCTCCTGTAGAAAAAAGCCGACCGGTCGCAAGACCGGTCGGCTTTTATCAATTCAGCCAGCTGAACTTTGGCGCTTGGGGCGTCAGGGTTCAGTAACCCTGGAAATCCCGCAGCAGGAAGACGTGGACCTCGCGCCGGAAATCCTTGTGGATGGGCACGACGACCTTGCCGAGTTTCTCGCTGGAGGCGAAGCGTGCTGCAATCTCGGGGATCTCAGCCTTTCTACCAACATAGAGGATGTCCCGGCCGCGCTTGTCGCTCAGGGTGGTCATCAGCTCATAGTGGTCGATGGGCGTCCCGCCCGGATGCCAGGCAGCATACTCGGCCGGGTGAAGGCGGTAGACCAGATGGGCGATCAGTTCCCGGTCTTCGGCCACCAGCACGCTGCCCGGATGCGCAGCCAGGTAGGGGCGCACGGCCTCCGCAAGATTGATCCAGCCACGGGCACGCTTGAAGGGATCGTTCTTTGCGGTGAGTTCGATGCCGGTGCCACGGGCCAGGTCCGGCCAGTGGTAGGCGGCGGTGGATGCAATGAGATTGAAGGCGATGCCTGCGACGACCCAGCGCTTCCGCTCTTTGAGGAATACAGCCGGTACCAGCAGACAGGCCGCGATGAAGACAGGCGCAGCCCAGTTGCCGTTGGCCCGGCCGGTGAGTGCCTGCAGGCTCACCAGCAACAGCAAGGGCAGGATGAAGATCAGCAGGGTGCGGTGGGCGGGTGTTCGGGCAAGGCTCCCGCTGCGGAGCAGTGCCCAGGCCAGCAGTATTCCCAGCACCGGACCGAAGGAAAGCCACTGAGCGCCCAGGAATTCGCCGAGTTGGCCCGGATGCAGACCCCGCTCGCCGTGGCCGACCCGGGTGATCTCGGCGGTATGGCGGAAGGTGGGGAAGTCGTGGGCCCAGTTCCAGTAGAGGTTTGGCGACAGCACCGCAAAGGCCAGCAGCAGGGCTACCCAGGGTTGGGGGCGGGCCAGCCAGCGCCGATGACGTGGGTCGAGGATGATCAGCAGCAGCGCTGACGGCAGAAAGGCAGCCATGGTGTACTTGGACATCAGGCCGATGCCGATCACCGCGCCGCAGGCCAGCCAGTCCGCCCATCCATCGCTCTCCAGCGCCCGCAGCATAAAGAGCAGGGCCAGAGACCAGCACAGCAACAGGGGCGCGTCCGTGGATACGAACAGGCCCAGGGCGGCCACCAGGGGCATGGACAGGAAACACAGCCCGGCCCAGAAGCCGACCCGGGGCGAGTACAAACGGCGGCCCAGCCCATACAGGGCAAACGCGGTGGCCGGATAGAGCAGCAGGGAGGGCAGCTTGATGGCCACCAAGCCATTGCCGAGCAAGGCGGTGCTGGCGGCGATCAGCGCGGCGATCAGCGGTGGTTTGGAGTAATAGCCCCAGTCCAGGTTCTGGGACCAGCCCCAGTAGTAGGCCTCGTCCACGTACAAGTCGATGCCCAGGTGGTTGATCACCCAGATGCGGTAGGCGGTGAGCAGTGCGGCGATGAGGGCCAGCGGCCCGACGAGGCTGCGATCGTTCATGGCTTGATCCGCACCAGGGCGACGCCCCCTTCGCGGAAAAGGATGTCCACCGGCGCATCGGCGGGTAGGCGGTCCACGCGGGTGAGGGCCACCTGGCCCGCTTCGGGGCTGCCCTTGACGGTGATGGCCTGACGATAGACGCTGAAGCTGGGTGCCGTGGTGAAGCGCCAGAACATCACGTCTTCGCCGAGCTCCCGGGCTTTCAGGCCGGCGGCCTTGACCGGGCCTTGCGCCAGCTCGCCAGCGTAGGGGACGACGATGCCGGCCAGCAGAATGACCTGCAAGGCGGCCGTGATGACCAGCTTGGGAATGAGCCTGATCCGGGGGAAGAACATGATGCCGAACCAGACCATCAGGCCACCGACTGTCGCGGCGATGTAAGTGCCGTCGGCCACCTCGAGGGCGCGTGCCAGCTGGGCGCGGTAGAAGCCGTCACCCAGGCTGCTATGGGCCAGGGCATCAAACAGGTTTGGCAGCAGCGGAAAGAGCAGGAGTAACAGGCCCGGTGCGATCAGGTGGGGCCATGCCCGACGGGCTTCGCCCGCATGCAGCCCGATCAGGATGAACAAGGGCGTGCACCCGTAGAGCACGTAGTGGGGCAGCTTGGTTCCGGACAGGGAGAAGAAGGCCAGCACGAAACCGAACCAGATCCACAGGAAACGCCGGAGCGGGTCATGCACATCGCTGCGGACCCTTGCCAGGGCGTTGAAGAACAGGCCGCTCCAGGGGAGCAGGAGTAGCGGTACGGCGATCAGGTAGTAGAACGCACTGCCGCCATGGCCTTCCAGCGATCCGGAAAAGCGCTGGACGTTGTGGCGCATGATGAAGCCGTCGATGAAGTCCTGGCCGTGGAGCGCGTAGGCGTAGGCGTACCAGGGGGCCGCGATGGCCGTCAGGATCAGCAGACCGAGAGGGTTGAAGACGGTGCGGAACCAGGTTTTCCATTCGCCGCGGCTGGCGCAGTAGAGCAGGCTCACCGTTCCCGGGACGATCAGGGCAACCGGCCCCTTGGTCAGGGCGCCCAGCCCGATCCAGACAAAGGCCCGCAGCAAGGGGGCGCGGCGTCCGCTTTCCAGGTGACGCCATACATCGAAGAGGGTCAGGGCCAGCAGGCAGTTGAGCAGGCCGTCGGCGGTGGCGGCGCGGCCGATGGCAAAGGGGCCGAGGGCCGTGCAGGCCACGGCCAGTGCGAGCAGGGCCGCATCCTCGCCAACGCGGCGACGGGCAAAGAAGTAGGTGGCGTAGCTCCAGACAATGGCGGCCACCGCCGAAGGCAACCGGAACGCCCACTCGCTGACCCCGAAGATCAGATACCCGACAGACTGCAGCCAGTAGACCAGGATCGGCTTGTCGAAACGCGGTGCGCCGTTGAGATAGGTGAACAGGAAGTCACCCCGTTCGAACATCTCGCGGGTGGCTTCCGAAAACGCGCCTTCGTCCACATCGAACAGGGGCGCGCCGCCAAGACGCAGCAGGAAGGCCAGCAAAGGAAGCGCAAGGATCAGGCGGCCGAGGATGCTGCCGGCGAGAGGCGCGCCGGCGGGGTGGAATCCGGGCATGGGCGGAGCCGCTTACTTGCTGCCGACGGTACGCCAGCCCTGGCTGTCGTCCAGGGCCGCACGGTCCTGGGCCACGTAGGCCTGGCTCTGGCCGGACTCGAAGTACACCCGGGTGAGTAGTTCGGCGAGTACGCCGGTGGTCACCATCTGAATGCCGGCAATCACGAAGAAGAAGCCGCCGAAGAACATCGGGCGGGTGCCGATGGAGGCACCGGTGAACAGTTTGAGGAGGCCCAAGTAGCTGAGGATCAGCATGCCCAGTGCCCCCAGTCCCAGCCCGATGCCACCGAAGAAGTGACCGGGGCGGGTGCGGAAACGCATGAAGAAGTAAACGAAGATCAGGTCAAGAATGACCCGGAAGGTGCGCGAGATGCCGTACTTGGACTCGCCGAACATGCGCGCGTGGTGGGTGACCTCCTCCTGGGCGATCTTGCGCGGGGTGGTGACGGTGGCCAGCCAGGCCGGGATGAAGCGGTGCATCTCGCCATACAGACGCACGTTCTTGATGGCGGTGGCGCGGAAGGCCTTGAGGGAGCAGCCGTAATCCTGCAGATGCACGCCGGTGATGCGGGCGATCAGGCGGTTGGCGATCTTGGAGGGGATCTTGCGCAGGATCATCCCGTCCTTGCGGTTCTTGCGCCAGCCGGCCACCAGGTCGAGATCTTCGCGGAGCAGACGGCCGACCATGCGCGGAATGTCGATGGGGTCGTTCTGGAGGTCGCCGTCCATGGTGACGATGACGTCGCCGCGGGCCGCGTCGAGCCCCGCCTGCATGGCCGCGGTCTGCTTGAAGTTGCGCATCAGGGCCACGATGCGTACATGGGGGCCATAGCGCAGGGCCGCCTTCTCGAGATTGGGCACCGTGTTGTCCGATGAGCCGTCATCAACGATCACCACTTCCCAGGGGTAGGGATAGGGGCCGAGGGCCAGGTGGATGCGCTCGAGGAGCGGGTCCACGTTGTCTTCCTCGTTATAGAGGGGGACCACCACTGACAGGCGGTGAGGGGGCAGGTCAGCGGGAATGTCGGGCGTGGCCGGTGGAAGCGGAGAGTGCAGGGTGGGTTCGGTCATGGTGGCTATTCAGCTAAAATTCTGGTTTGCGCCCCGTCGGCGTCGGACGAGGCGGATTGTAAGTCGGACGCCGCGCCTGCGCGCGCTTGATGGGCGACCGGGGCTGGGAAAAGCCAGGCGATGGCGCCAGCGGTGACCGAGCAGGCGATCACGAAGAGGTGCAGGGCGAGGGCCGCCTGAAGGCCGGCAGCCAGCGGAATGCCGCTGGGCAGAAGGGCTGCCGCGGCGCCCGCCTCGTAGGTGCCGAAGCCGGCCACGCCCTGGATTGGCAGGATCGCGGCGAGTTCGGCGCCCAGCGCGCCTGCCGCGCCAATGACAAGGCCTGCAGGGAGCAGGGCTGCCAGCAGGCCTGCCTGGGCGGCGAGTTTTACCGTCCAGTTGGCCAGCGTCCAGGCCCAGCCGAAACGGGCGTGGCGGGTGCTCTCGGCGAAGGCATCACGAACCTTGCCAAGTTTTGCGGTCATGGCCTTGCCTTCCGCCCAGTCGTGCGGTGCGCGGGCCCAGCGGGGCAGCCACCAGGCCAGGGCCAGCACGCCGGCGACGGCCAGCCCCTTGAGCCCCGGGTGCAGCCCCGGCCAGACGAGGGCTGCCAGTGCTAGAACGACGAAGGCGTCCTGCAGGCGGAACCAGAACAGGGAGGCGACGGCCCGGGGCAGGGCAATGCCGAAGCTCTGCCGCAAGAGCAGCGGAAAGGCCGCCTCGCCCCCCCGGAAGGGAACCACATTGACCATTGCGTTGTGGATCAGCACGATGCGCAGGCAGGCGCCGAAGCGCCCCGTTGCCTGGGCGCGGAATTCGTCGAAGACCCGCAGGGTGCGCAACAGGTACGACAGAAGAAAGCCGCCGGTGGCGAGGCCCAGGGTCAGTCCGTCGACACGGCGGGCCACTTCGCCCAGCCCTTGCCAGCGGTTATCGGACATCAGCCACGCCAGGAGCCCCAGAGAGACCGCGATGGCAAGGATACGTTTGATGATCTTCACGTTCAGTACACCCGCTCGCGCATCAGTGCTGCTGCGGCGCCACCGATTCCCCAGGCGGCGAGGCCGATCTGGTAGAGCCGGGCCTGGGGATAGCCCAGGTCTACGAAGATCATGGCCAGACTGCTTGCCAGCGCAATGGCCGCCATGGCGCGAAGGCCTCCCGGGTGTTGCCAGAAACGCATCCGGCCGGACAGCCATACACCGAGGCCGCCGGTTATCCAGCCCCCGGCGGCGCCGGTCAGTACATCCAGCGGCCAGTGGGCACCGACGGCGATACGGGAAAGACCGATGAGGATGGCCAAGGCAAGAAACGCGAGCGCAGCCCTACCACGGGTTTCAGGCCGCGGCCAGGCGAGGATCAGCACGGCGGCAACCACGAAGGCCGTCGTGGCATGGCCCGACGGAAAGGAATGAACATAGAGTTTCTGGCCAATCTGCTGGAAGCTGCCAGGCTCCAGCACACCGGCCGGCCGCATCACATCGAACACACGCTTCCCCCCCTGGCTGAAGAGCACGCCGACCGGCGCCGCCAGGAAGGCAGCGGCGAGCCAGCGGGGCTGGGTCTTGAGGGTTGGGGCAAGCAGGGCGATCATGCCAAGCACCGACCCGGACAGGCTGATGGCTGACCATATGGCGGGGGGGAGCCAGCCTGTACTCGCCCCATTGATGAGCATGAACAGATCCCGGTCGCTCCCGTCGAGCATCAAGCCCAGCGCCAGGGTCGCCAGAAAGGCTGCCGGAATTCCCGCCCAATAGCCCGGGAATGGCTCGGCGGGGTCTGCTGTCACGTCGGTCTTCGCGTCGGGAAGAGGGTGTGAGGACAAGGCGTGGGGAAAGGCAACAGGGCCCTCCAGTTTACCCGATCACGCAGCAGCGTTGATGGCGCCGTCAGGCCAATCGGCCGGTGCCGCCCACACTTGTGAGCAGGGCCGGCCGCTTGCCCAACTGTTTGGCGCGGTACATGGCCGCGTCCGCGGCACGCATCAGGCTGTCCTGATCGGTGCCATCCCCCGGCGCGAGGGCCAGACCGATGCTGCCACCCAGGGGAATCAGGTGTTCCTGGATCTGGAAAGGGTGGGCAAACACACTAAGCAGGCGGTCGCCCAGGAAGCGCAGACTTTCCCGGTTGTTGATGTCGGGGAAGACGCCCACGAACTCGTCACCGCCGACTCGGGCGATCACGTCACCATTGCGCAGGGCGGCGCTCAGGCGCTGGGCAACTTGTACGAGGAGGGCGTCGCCCACCGCATGTCCGTAGGTGTCGTTGATGGGCTTGAAACCGTCCAGATCCAGGACCGCGACGCCGAGTACCAGGCCCTGCCCGGTACAGCGGGCCAGCTCTTTCTTGAAGTGTCCTTCGAGGAAGCCCCGGTTGGGCAGACTGGTGAGGGCGTCGTGGTTGGCGAGATGCTGGAGGCACTCGGCCGTGAGATGGCGGGCCGTAACGTCCAGCAGCGTGATGATTCGCAACGGACCCGTGTAGCCTTCGATGGTGCCGGGAATCCGTTCGATGGCAAGGGGCATGCCGTCGGGACGTTCCCCGGTCCAAACGCCTTCCTGTTCGGTCAGAATGTCTTCGAGGCGTTTTCCCCGCAAAGCCTTGCGTGGGCGGCCGAGCATGCGGCAGGCGGCACGGTTTGCGTCGGCGATCTTGTTGGTGCTGCCCAGTATGCATACGCCCGCACCGATCTGGTTCATCATCGAGCGCATCAAGCGGCCGGATCGTTCGGAGCGTCGCGTCTGCCTCAGCAGGATGGCGCACATCACGACAAAGGCTACGATGCCCGTCACGATCACCAGCGCGGCGAGGCGGTCGGCCAACAAAATGGCTTCGTCATGCTCCTGGCCGAGCTGGCGGGCAAGTTGCGTAAGCGTGGGCGCAACCGCCGTGAGCTCGCTGGCGGCGGCGGATGAGCCGGGGTCGAGGACTTCAAGGCGGGAGAAACTGTTCCAGTGCGCAAGCGCCTCGGTCAGGATCCGTCGCGCGTTTGCGTTCTCGAGGGGGGCGAGGACGATCTCATTGCTCTCGAGGGTGTGCACCGGGCCACCGCCGGCAAGCGCCTGAAATACGGATTCAAGCCAGTGGTGGCGTGCGTCGCGCACCGCAGGATTGGCTGCGATCTCGGTTTGTGGTTCGGGGCCCGGCCCCGCCGCAATATGCCAGGCCATCGCCGTGCCTTGGCGTACCAAGGACAGTTGCTCCGACAGGCGGCGATGGGCGGTGGTGTGCTGGTAGGCCAGTACCAGCATTGCAAGCTCAATGGCGCAACACAGGGCCGCAAGCACCCAGAAGATCCTGGAGGGTAGGGACGCAGTGAGCGATGCGCGGCGAGATGGCATGAGGGCAGTGAATCGATCCGCAAACGGAGCAATGCGGAATTATTGCATAGCTCGGGGGCATTTCCTGCGCCGCATCGGACGTGGCGGGCATGTCCCGGTCCGAGGAGCGTGCGAAAGCGTGGTCGGAGCCGGCGATGGGCTCGGGTATAATCACGGGCTTTTCTATTGTCCGTCCTCGAGTCTGGTGACTCCGGGCGGGCGGTTTCAAACCTCGCGCCCTTCCTTGCCATGTCCGAAATCCTCAAGCTGCGCGGTGCGCCCGCCGTCTCCCGCTCCCGTCTTGCCCGCCTGACCGATTCGGTCAAGATGGTGTTGCCCCGCCTCAAGGCATTGGGGGTGGAGAACTGGTACTTCGCTGAGATCAGTGCGCCCCTTTCTGATGAAGAACTGGCCAAGCTGGTGGATCTGCTGGGTGCCTACCCGGAAGGCGCCGCGCCAGCGGGCAGCCTGCTGCTGGTCACGCCGCGCCTCGGCACGATTTCCCCCTGGTCGTCCAAGGCCACGGACATCGCCCATCAGTGCGGCTTCGACAAGATCGTCCGCATCGAGCGGGGCACGGCCCTCAGCTTCGATCTGCGTGGCGGCCTTGACGCCCGCGATCGCGAGGCGGTGCTGCCGGCCATTCACGACCGCATGACCGAGTCGGTGCTCGACAACGTGGATGCGGCCCACGCCCTGTTCCATCACTACCAGCCCCAGCCCCTCACCACGGTGGCGATCATCGAGCAGGGGCGTGATGCCCTGGTGGCGGCCAACAGCGAACTGGGTCTGGCCTTGTCCGAGGATGAGATCGACTATCTGGTGGAGAACTTCACCCGCATGGGGCGCAACCCCACCGACGTGGAGCTCATGATGTTCGCCCAGGCGAACTCCGAGCATTGCCGCCACAAGATCTTCAACGCCGACTGGGTGATCGACGGTCGGCCCATGGACAAGACCCTGTTCGGCATGATCCGCGAGACCCACAAGGCCCATCCCGAGGGCACGGTGGTGGCCTACTCGGACAATGCCTCGGTGATCGAGGGCGCCACGGTGGCCAAGCTTTACCCGGATGCCGAGGGCGCCTGGACGTACCGCGACGAGCTGACCCACATCCTGGCCAAGGTCGAGACCCACAACCACCCCACCGCGATCTCTCCGTTCCCGGGGGCTTCCACCGGCTCCGGCGGCGAGATCCGCGACGAGGGCGCCACCGGCCGCGGCTCCAAGCCCAAGGCGGGCCTCACCGGCTTCTCCGTGTCCAACCTGGAAATCCCCGGCTTCGAGCAGCCCTGGGAGCAGGCCTATGGCAAGCCCGAGCGCATTGCCTCGGCCCTGGACATCATGATCGAAGGCCCCCTGGGCGGTGCTGCCTTCAACAACGAGTTCGGCCGTCCCAACCTGACCGGCTATTTCCGTACCTTCCAGCAGAGCGTGCAGGACGAGGTGCGGGGCTACCATAAGCCCATCATGATTGCCGGCGGTCTGGGCTGCATCCAGGACCAGCAGTCCTTCAAGATCAAATTCGGCCCCGGCACCCTGCTGATCCAGCTGGGCGGCCCCGGCATGCTGATCGGTCTGGGCGGCGGCGCCGCCTCGTCGATGGCCACCGGCACCAACACCGCTGATCTCGATTTCGCCTCTGTACAGCGTGGCAACCCGGAGATCCAGCGTCGCTGCCAGGAAGTCATTGATGCCTGCTGGCAGAAGGGCGAAGCCAACCCCATCCTGTCCATCCACGATGTGGGTGCCGGCGGCCTGTCCAATGCCTTCCCTGAGCTGGCTGATTCCGCCGAGCTGGGTGCGCACTTCGAGCTGCGCGAGGTGCACATCGAGGAGCCGGGCATGAGCCCGCGCGAGATCTGGTCGAACGAATCGCAGGAGCGCTACGTGCTGGCCATTGCGCCGGAGAGCCTGGATATCTTCAAGGCCATCTGCGAGCGTGAGCGCTGCCCGTTTGCCGTGGTCGGCACGGCCTCGGACGATGGCCAGCTGGTGGTGTCCGATCGCCACTTCGACAACAACGCGGTGGATATGGAGATGCAGGTTCTGCTGGGCAAGCCGCCCAAGATGACCCGCAACGTGTCCAGCCGCCAGGTCTTCGTGCCGCCCTTCGACGTCACCGACATCGACCTCGCCGATGCCTGCCGTCGCGTGCTGCGCATGCCGGCGGTGGCCAGCAAGAACTTCCTGATCACCATCGGCGACCGTTCCGTTGGCGGCATGACCGCCCGTGACCAGATGGTCGGCCCCTGGCAGATCCCCGTGGCTGATGTGGCCGTGACCACCATGAGTTACCAGGGCTACCTGGGTGAAGCTTTCGCCATGGGCGAGCGCACCCCGGTGGCGACCCTTGATGCGCCGGCCTCCGGGCGCATGGCCATCGGTGAAGCGATCACCAACATCGCCGCCGCCGACATCCGCAGTCTGGGCGACGTGAAGCTCTCCGCTAACTGGATGGCTGCTGCCGGCCACCGGGGTGAGGACGTCAAGCTCTACAAGACCGTCGAGGCCGTGTCCCAGTTCTGCCAGCAGGCCGGCATTGCCATTCCGGTGGGCAAGGACTCCCTGTCCATGCGGACCGCCTGGAACGAGGACGGGGAAGCCAAGCAGGTGGTGTCGCCCCTGTCCCTGATCGTCACGGGCTTTGCGCCGGTGCAGGACGTGCGCCGCACCCTCACGCCCCAGCTGCAGTTCCCCGAGGGCGTCGAGACCGAGCTGCTGCTCATCGATCTGGGCAACAACGCCAACCGCCTCGGGGGTTCGGTGCTGGCCCAGGCCTACAACTCGGTGGCCGAGCACGCCCCCGACGTGGACGCCGGCCAGCTCAAGGCCTTCTTCGACCTGATCCAGCAGTGGCGCAAGGACGACCTGATCCTGGCCTACCACGACCGCGCCGATGGCGGCCTCTTCGCGACCCTTTGCGAGATGGCCTTTGCCTCCAAATGCGGCCTGTCGGTGATGCTGGATACCGTCGCCTACGACCAGTACATGAACGACGTGGATGGTCTCGACAAACGGCCGGATTCCCTCAAGGGTCGCTTCAACGACATGCTCTTCAAGGCGCTGTTTGCCGAGGAGCTGGGTGCCGTCATCCAGATCCGCCGCGACGACCGCAGCCGCTTCACCGAGGCCCTGCGGGGCGCGCGGCTGTCCTATCACTTCGTGGGCGAGCCCAACGACCGGGACGAGCTGCGCTTCTGGCGCAACGCCAAGCTGGTTTTCAGCGCCCCCCGTGCCGAGCTGCTGCAGACCTGGTCCGAGACCAGCTACCAGATCGCCCGCCTGCGCGACGATGCCGAGTGTGCCCGGGAAGAATTCGAAGCCCTGGCGGATGTTGCCAATCCTGGTCTTAGTGTTGCACTTACCTATAACCCGGCTGACGACATCGCCGCGCCCTTCGTCGCCACCGGTGCCCGGCCGAAGATCGCCATCCTGCGCGAGCAGGGTGTGAACTCCCAGGCCGAGATGGCCGCCGCCTTCGAGCGTGCCGGCTTCGCGCCCTTCGATGTGCACATGTCCGACCTGCAGGCCGGGCGCGTTCATCTCTCCGACTTCAAGGGCCTGGCGGCCTGTGGCGGCTTCTCGTATGGCGACGTGCTGGGGGCAGGGCAGGGCTGGGCCAAGTCGATCCTGTTCAATGCTGCCCTGCGTGAGCAATTCGAGGCTTTCTTCGAGCGTACCGACACCTTCGCCCTGGGGGTTTGCAACGGCTGCCAGATGATGTCCAACCTGGCCGAGATCGTCCCCGGTGCCGAAACCTGGCCGCGCTTCCACCGCAACCGCAGCGAGCAGTTCGAGGCCCGCTTCGTGATGGTGGAAGTGCAGGATAGCCCGTCCATCCTGCTGTCCGGCATGGCCGGCAGCCGCATGCCCATCGTGGTGTCCCACGGCGAAGGCCGTGCCGTGTTCGCGGGCATAGACGCCCAGGACAACGCGAAGGTGGCCCTGCGCTACGTGGATAACAGCGGTGCCATTGCCGAGCGCTATCCGTTCAATCCCAACGGTTCGCCTGCCGGCATCACCGGGCTGACCACGCCGGACGGCCGCTTCACCATCATGATGCCGCACCCGGAGCGCACTGCCCGTACCGTGCAGATGAGCTGGCATCCGGCGGATCTGGGTGAGGATTCGCCGTGGCTGCGGATGTTCCGCAATGCCCGCAAGTGGGTGGGCTGAGTCCGTCGATACTGTCCGCCATCCAGGCACAGCAAAAAGGCCGTCGCATGCGACGGCCTTTTTGCTGTGTGGCGTGACCCCTGGGCAGATGCCCGGCGGGTCACCGATGCTCACATGCCCTGATAGATCGGCCCTTCGCCGCCCTGGGGCACCACCCAGTTGATGTTCTGGGTTGGATCCTTGATGTCGCAGGTCTTGCAGTGGACGCAGTTCTGGGCGTTGATCTGCAGCCGCGGATTGTCGCCCTCCGGACTGCGCACGATTTCATAGACGCCTGCCGGACAATAGCGTTGCTCCGGCGCGTCGTATTTGGCCAGGTTGACAGAGATCGGTACGGACGCATCCTTGAGCTGGAGGTGGCAGGGCTCGTCTTCCTCGTGGTTGGTGTTGGAGAGGAACACCGACGACAGGCGATCGAAGCTGAGCTTGCCATCCGGCCTGGGATAGGCGATCGGGCTGCATTCGGCGGCGGGCTTGAGGGCCGTGTGATCGGCCGAGTTGTGCAGGGTCCAGGGTACCTTGCCGCCGAAGAGCTTCTGATCGATGCCGAAGAGCAGGGAACCCAGCCACAGGCCTTTCTTCATGTAGGGCTTGAAGTTGCGGGTCTTGTGCAGTTCGGCGTGCAGCCAGCTGGACTTGAAGGACTCGGGGAAGGCCGACAGCTCGTCCTGGGCGCGCCCGGCGGCGAGGGCCTCAACGGCCGCCTCGGCCGCGAGCATGCCGGATTTCATGGCGGCGTGGGTACCCTTGATGCGGGCTGCATTGAGGAAACCGGCGTCGTCACCAATCAGCGCGCCGCCCGGAAAGACCAGCTTGGGCTGACTCTGCAGGCCACCGGCAGCAATGGCCCGGGCGCCGTAGGCGAGGCGCTTTCCGCCCTCCAGGAATTTACTTATCTCCGGGTGAGTCTTGTAGCGCTGGAACTCTTCAAAGGGAGACAGGTAGGGATTGGTGTAGTTGAGACCGACGACGTAACCGACCGACACCAAATTGTCTTCCAAATGGTAACAGAAACCACCCCCATAGGTGGCCGAATCCATGGGCCAGCCTGCGGTATGAACCACCAATCCTTTGACGTGCTGTGCCGCCGGGACTTCCCACAGTTCCTTGATGCCGAGGCCGTAAGTTTGCGGGTCAGCCCCGTTGCGCAGGTTGTAGCGGGCTTCGAGCTGTTTGCCCAGGTGTCCGCGGCAGCCTTCGGCAAACAGCGTGTACTTGGCGCGCAGCTCCATTCCCGGCTGGAAGTTGGGCCCCGGGCTGCCGTCCTTGAGTACGCCCATGTCACCGGTGATCACACCGGCCACGGCACCGCTCTCGTCGAACAGCAGTTCGGCGCCGGCGAAGCCTGGATAAACCTCGACGCCCAGGGCCTCGGCTTGCTCACCCATCCATTTGGCCAGATTGCCCAGGCGCACGATGTAGTTGCCGTCGTTATGGAAGGCATCGGGCAGCAGGCCGTTGGGAATCTGCTTGCCACCGGTTTCGGACAGAAAGATCACCCGGTCCTCGGTGACCGCCGTGTTGAGCGGTGCTCCCCGGGCCTGCCAGTCGGGGATGAGTTCATTCAGGGCGCGGGGATCGACCACTGCGCCGGACAGGATGTGGGCGCCAATTTCGGCGGCCTTTTCGATCAGGCAGACGGAAAAGTCCTGCCCTTTTTCTGCGTTGAGTTGCTTGAGCCTGATTGCGGCCGCGAGCCCTGCCGGCCCACCGCGGGGGGGGGGGGGGGGGGGGGGGGGGGGGGGGGGGGGGGGGGGGGGGGGGGGGGGGGGGGGGGGGGGGGGGGGGGGGGGGGGGGGGGGGGGGGGGGGGGGGGGGGGGGGGGGGGCCGGCCTTCGAGCCCCGGCCCGCTCCTTGTGCTGGGGGGGGGCGGGGGGGCGGGCGCGGGCCCCCGCCCCCGCCCCCCGGCCCCCGGGGGCGGGGCCCCCCCCCGCCCGAGCTCGGGCGGGCACACGGCGCGCCCCCCCCCGCCGGCGCCCCGGGCGCCCCCCCCCCCCCCCCCCGGGGGGCCCCCCCCCCGCGGGGGGGCCCGCCCGCCCGGGCCCCCCCCGGCCCGGGGGCCCCCCCCCGCCCCCCCCCCCCGGCCCCCCCCGCCAACCCCACCCCGCAAACCCGCCCCCCGGGGCCCCCGGCGGGCCCCCCACCCCCCCCCCCCCGCCCCCCGCCCCGCCCCCCCCCCGCTCCGGGGCCCGCCCCCCCCCCCCCCCCCCCCCCCGCCCAACCACAAAAAAGGAAAAAAAAAACTGGGGCGGGTAGGGGGACCGCCAACAATCAGGACATCGAATTCCATTGCGTCACGTTCCATTGCTTTCTCCTCCTGAATCTATTTGATTTGTTTTGTCTTGGCCTTAACTTGCGAAGCGTAACCCTACGGCCTTTGCAGGGCAATCCTGAGCTATTCCGCGGGGGCGGGGCTTGGATAACATACGTATGCGTATGTTACATTGCCCTTTGGTTCTGGTGAGGGCAATGATGCGTTGACGCAACCCGCTTTGTACTGATCCAGCATATATAAGAAATCACTCAAGGAGAACCTCGTGACCTCAATGGCCAACCCCGACGCGCCGCCACGCCGGCTTCTGCATACTTCCCGTCAGATCGTCCGCTGGGGCGATATGGACTTCTACGGGCATGTGAACAACACCGTCTATTTCCGTTACTTCGAGCAGGCGCGGGTGGAATGGCTGGAGCAAGCCGGCTTCGTCGTCAGCCCGGAAGCGGAGACCGGAGCGGTGATCATCAATGCCAGCTGTACTTTCCTGATCCCGGTGAATTATCCCGCTACCGTGCGAGTGATGGTATATGCCGGCGAAGCGGGCCGTAGCAGTGTGATGACCTGGTACGAGCTGTTTGTCGAGGGCGACGAGCGCCTCTTCGCGGAGGGGGCCGCCAAGGTGGTGTGGATGGATCCGCGTACCGGAAAGTCGGTCCCCATCCCCGACGCCCTGCGTCACGCGGTAAGCTAAGGGTCTGATCGCCAGACAAGTCCGGACGCAGAGCCGGCACAACAAGAAAAATCAAGAGGAGACCGTTACATGAGTTACGCCGTTGCCGACCGGCCCCTGTGGGTGCCCAGCCCCGATCGGGTGGCCGGCGCCAATATCACCGTTTTTTCCCATGATGCAGAGCTGCGCTGGGGGCGGTCCCTGCCCGATTATGCGGCGCTGCATGCGTGGTCAGTCAATGAGCCGGCCGAGTTCTGGACCTCGATCTGGGAGTATGGCGACGTGCGGGGCCAGATGGGCGCCCGCGTTCTCGAAAGCCCCGGGCGCATGCCGGGGACGCGCTGGTTTCCGGACGCGCACCTCAATTATGCCGAGAACCTGCTGCGCAGCCGGGACGACGGTGACGCCCTGGTGTTCTGGGGGGAAGACCGGGTCAAGAATCGTCTTTCCCATGGGGATCTGTATCGTCAGGTGGCCCATTTTGCGGCAGCGCTCCAGGAAATGGGCGTGGTGGCGGGCGACCGTGTGGCGGCGTGGATGCCGAATCTGCCGGAAACCATCGTCGTGATGCTGGCGGCGTCCAGTATCGGCGCCATTTTTTCGTCCGCCTCGCCGGATTTCGGAGTGCAGGGTGTGCTGGACCGCTTCGGGCAGATCGAGCCCAAGGTGCTGGTGGCTGTGGATGGCTATTACTACAACGGCAAGGTGGTGGATTGCCTCGACCGGCTGGCCGCCATCACCGATGGTCTGCCCTCGGTAAAGCGGGTTGTGGTGGTGCCCTATGTGCACGCCCATCACGATCTGTCCCATGTCCATCACGCCCGGATGCTGCCAGATTTCGTCAAGCCTTTCCTGGCGGTCACCGAGATTCCCTTTGTCCGGCTGCCGTTCGAGCATCCCCTGTTCATCATGTATTCGTCGGGCACCACCGGGGTGCCCAAGTGCATCGTCCATTGCGCCGGCGGGGCCTTGCTCCAGCACATCAAGGAGCATCGTCTGCACGGTGATGTGAAGCCGGGTGACCGTCTGTTCTACTTCACCACCTGTGGTTGGATGATGTGGAACTGGCTGGTGTCGGGCCTGGCCTCGGGGGCCACGCTTCTGCTCTACGATGGCACGCCGATGCTGGGTGATGGCGCCATTCTCTTCGACTATGCCCAGGCTGAAGGCATGACGCATTTCGGTACGTCAGCGAAGTTCATCGACGGCATCGCCAAGGCGGGGCTACGCCCCCGGCAAACCCATGATCTGCCGGCCTTGCGGGCCATGTTTTCGACCGGCAGTCCGCTGGTGCCGGAAGGCTTCGAATACGTGTACCGGGAGATCAAGTCCGACCTTTGCCTGTCGTCGATTTCCGGCGGGACCGACATCATTTCGTGCTTTGTGCTGGGCAATCCGACGCTGCCGGTGTGGCCCGGCGAGATCCAGTGCAAGGGGCTCGGCATGGCTGTCGATGTGTTCGACGAGATCGGCGTGCCCGTCCGCGGCGAAAAGGGCGAGTTGGTGTGCACCCGGCCTTTCCCTGTGATGCCCGTCGGTTTCTGGAATGACCGGGACGGCAGCCGCTACCGGGCGGCCTATTTCGAGCGCTTCGAAAACGTGTGGTGCCATGGGGACTACTCCGAGATCACCCCTCACGATGGTCTGGTCATCTACGGGCGCTCCGACGCGACCCTCAACCCGGGCGGCGTGCGCATCGGCACTGCCGAGATCTACCGTCAGGTGGAGAAACTGGAAGAGGTTGTGGAGTCGCTGGTGATCGGTCAGCAATGGCCGCCGGGGGATGCCAGCGATGTGCGGGTGGTGCTGTTCGTCAAGCTGCGCGAGGGTGGTGCCCTTGACGAGGCATTGATCGACCGCATCCGCCGCACCATCCGCGACAACACCACGCCCCGTCACGTGCCGGCGCGGGTCGTGCAGGTGACCGATATCCCCCGCACCAAGAGCGGCAAGATCGTTGAACTGGCGGTGCGGGCGGTGGTGCATGGCGAGCCCGTGAAGAATGTGGAGGCGCTCGCCAACCCGGCCGCCCTTGAGCAGTTCAGGGCGCGCCCTGAGCTCCAATCCTGAGGAGTCTCCCGATGCTGATGGATAGCGCCAAATCCAGCTTGCTGATCGTCGATGTCCAGGAGCGCCTGCTGCCGGCCATTGCCGATGGTCAGGATGTGCTGCGCAACTGCATCTGGCTGGCCGGGGTTGCCCGGCGCCTGAAGGTGCCGGTGGTGGTCTCGGAGCAGTATCCGGCGGGCCTTGGCCCTACGGCCGCGCCCTTGCTGGCTGCGCTCGAGGATGCGCGTTTCGTTGAGAAGACCCATTTCTCCTGTGTGGCCGACGGCTGCCTGACCGGCACGGAGGTGGACGCCCGCCGTCAGGTCGTGGTGGCGGGAACGGAAGCGCACGTTTGCGTGATGCAGACCGTGCTTGAACTGCGCTGGCAGGGGAAGGAGGTGTTCCTGGTGGAGGATGCGGTCGGCTCGCGCAAGCCTGGCGACAAGGCGGCGTCCCTGGCGCGCATGCGGGCCCATGGGGTTGAGGTGGTGACGCGCGAGATGGTTGCCTTCGAGTGGCTGAAGCGCAGCGCGACCGAGCTCTTCCGGGAGGTGAGCCGGGACTTCATCCGCGACAACTAGGTCTGGTATCGACGGTCGTGACCTCCCCCGGAAGCCCTTTGGACCGGCTTTCGGGGGTGACTGATCGCTGACCAGCCTGCGGAGCCGTTGAAGAAAGGGGTCTGGATCGGCTATCATTCCCCTTTCCAGAAGTCCCCCGTGTCATGACCAAATACGTCTTTGTTACCGGTGGTGTCGTGTCCTCTCTGGGCAAGGGCATCGCCGCCGCCTCCCTCGGGGCGATTCTCGAATCCCGCGGCATCAAGGTTACCCACCTCAAGCTCGACCCCTACATCAACGTCGACCCCGGTACGATGAGCCCCTTCCAGCACGGAGAGGTCTTCGTCACCGAGGACGGCGCAGAGACCGACCTTGATCTCGGCCACTACGAGCGCTTCACCAGCGCCAAGATGGGCAAGCGCAACAACTTCACCACCGGCCAGATCTACGAGGCTGTGATCAAGAAGGAGCGCCGCGGTGAATACCTGGGCAAGACCGTGCAGGTCATTCCCCACATCACCGACGAGATCAAGACCTACGTCAAACGCGGTGCCGAAGGTGCCGACGTGGCCATCGTCGAAGTGGGTGGCACGGTCGGCGACATCGAATCCCTGCCATTCCTCGAAGCCATCCGTCAGATGGGCATTGAAGAAGGTCGCCAGGGCACCTGTTTCATCCACCTCACCCTGCTGCCCTACATCCCCACGGCCGGCGAGCTGAAGACCAAGCCGACCCAGCACTCGGTCAAGGAGCTGCGCGAGATCGGCATCCAGCCGGACATCCTGCTGTGCCGCGCCGACCGTTCCGTGCCGGCCGACGAGCGTCGCAAGATCGCCTTGTTCTGCAATGTGATGCCGGAGGCCGTGATCGAGTGTCTCGACGCCGACTCCATCTACCGCATCCCCGGCATGCTCCACGACCAGATGCTCGACGAGATCGTTTGCCACAAGCTGGGCATCCTGGCTCGTGCGGCTGATCTGTCCATCTGGGAGCGCCTGCTCGACGCCCTGAACAACCCGCAGAACAGCCTGAACATCGCCTTTGTGGGCAAGTACGTGGATCTCACCGAGTCCTACAAGTCGCTGATCGAGGCCCTCAACCATGCGGGCATGCACACCCGTAGCAAGGTGAATATCCACTACCTGGATTCCGAGGACATCGAGAAGAACGGCTGTGACGCGCTCAAGTCCATGGATGCCATTCTGGTGCCGGGCGGCTTTGGCCGGCGGGGTACCGAGGGCAAGATCGCGCGATCCGCTACGCCCGTGAGAACAAGGTGCCCTACCTGGGCATCTGCCTGGGCATGCAGCTCGCGGTGGTCGAGTTTGCCCGTGACGTGGCCGGCATGCCCGGTGCGCACAGCACCGAGTTTGACAAGCACACCGCCTACCCGGTCATCGGCCTGATCACCGAGTGGCTTGATGCGTCCGGCAAGATGGAGAAGCGCGGTGAGGATTCCGATCTGGGCGGCACCATGCGTCTGGGTGGGCAGGTCTGTCATCTCGCCGAGGGCTCCCTGGCTCGCGATGTTTACGGCAAGGCCGAGATCACCGAGCGTCATCGCCACCGCTACGAGGTCAATAACACCCTGCTGAGTCAGCTGGAGGCCCAAGGCCTGCGCGTGGCGGGCCGGGCGCCCGGCACCGACCTGTGCGAGATGATCGAGCTGCCGACCGATGTCCATCCGTGGTTCGTCGGCTGTCAGTTCCACCCGGAGTTCACCTCGAACCCGCGTAACGGCCACCCCCTCTTTACCGCCTTCGTGAAGGCAGCCCTGGCCCATCAACAGGCAGGCTGAAAGGAAAGTCCATGAAACTCTGCGGCTTCGACGTCGGTATCGACAAGCCTTTCTTCCTGATTGCCGGGCCCTGCGTGATCGAGTCCCGCGAGATGGCCTTTGAGACCGCCAAGGCCCTCAAGGACATCTGCGGCGAGCTGGGTATCCCCTTCATCTACAAGTCCAGCTACGACAAGGCCAACCGCAGTTCCGGCAAGTCCTATCGGGGCATGGGCATGGAGAAGGGGCTGGAGATCCTCGGTGAGGTCCGTGAGCAGCTAGGTGTTCCGGTGCTGACCGATGTACACACCGAGGCCGAAGTGCCCCATGTGGCTGCGGTTGTCGACGTGCTGCAGACGCCGGCCTTTCTGTGCCGCCAGACCGACTTCATCCACGCGGTGGCGGCCTCCGGCAAGCCGGTGAATATCAAGAAGGGGCAGTTCCTCGCCCCGGGCGACATGAAAAACGTCGTAGACAAGGCCCGCGAAGCCAACGGTGGCGCAGACACCATCATGGTGTGCGAGCGTGGTGCATCGTTCGGCTACAACAACCTCGTCTCTGACATGCGTTCCCTGGCGATCATGCGCGAGACGGGCTGCCCGGTGGTGTTCGACGCCACCCACTCAGTCCAGCTGCCGGGCGGGCAGGGTACCGTTTCCGGCGGTCAGCGGGAGTTCGTCCCCGTGCTGGCCCGGGCGGCCGTGGCGGTCGGCGTCGCCGGCCTGTTCATGGAGACCCACCCTGATCCTGCCAAGGCTTTCTCCGACGGTCCCAATGCGTGGCCGCTGCCCCGGCTCAAGGCCTTGCTGGCCACCCTCAAGGCGATCGATTCGCTGGTCAAGGCCGAGGGGCTTGAAGAGCTGAAAGCCTGAGCCTGAGGGCGATTTTCCGGTTTCGAAGTTAGAGGCGGCCGGAAGGTCGCCGCTGTAAATATCAGTGATAAGAAAGGAAGTTCATGAGCGCCATTGTTGATGTCATTGCCCGCGAGGTTCTCGATTCCCGCGGCAATCCCACGGTTGAGGCCGATGTCCTGCTGGAATCCGGCATCATGGGTCGTGCCGCTGTTCCGTCGGGCGCCTCCACCGGCTCCCGCGAGGCGATCGAGCTGCGTGATGGCGATGCCGGCCGCTACCTGGGCAAGGGCGTGCTGCAGGCGGTTGAGAACGTCAACACTGAAATCTCCGAGGCCCTGATCGGCCTGGACGCCGAAGAGCAGGCCTTCATCGACAAGACCCTGATCGACCTGGACGGTACCGACAACAAGTCCCGCCTGGGCGCCAACGCCATGCTGGCCGTGTCCATGGCCGTGGCCAAGGCTGCCGCTGAAGAAGCCGGCCTGCCCCTGTACCGTTACTTCGGCGGCTCCGGCGGCATGGCCCTGCCGGTTCCGATGATGAACGTCATCAACGGTGGCGCCCACGCCAACAACAGTCTGGACATCCAGGAATGCATGATCATGCCCATTGGCGCCAAGAGCTTCCGCGAAGCCCTGCGCTGTGGTGCCGAGATCTTTCATCACCTGAAGAAGCTCACCGACAAGAAGGGCTACCCCACTACCGTGGGTGACGAAGGCGGCTTTGCGCCCAACGTCTCCGGTACAGAGGAAGCCCTCAACCTGATCCTCGAAGCCACCGTGGCTGCCGGCTATGAGCCGGGCCGTGACGTGGTGCTGGCCCTGGACTGCGCCGCTTCCGAGTTCTACAAGGATGGCAAGTACGAACTGGTGGGCGAAGGCCTGTCGCTGACCTCCGAAGGTTTCACCGACTACCTGGCCACCCTGGTCGAGAAGTTCCCCATCGTGTCCATCGAGGACGGCATGGCGGAAGGTGACTGGGCCGGCTGGAAGATCCTCACCGATCGCCTCGGCAAGACCGTGCAGATCGTGGGCGACGACCTCTTCGTGACCAACACCCGCATCCTCAAGGAAGGCATCGAGAAGGGCATCGCCAATTCGATCCTCATCAAGATCAACCAGATCGGCACCCTGACCGAGACCTTTGCTGCCGTCGAGATGGCCAAGCGCGCCGGCTACACCGCGGTGATCTCCCACCGTTCCGGTGAAACCGAAGACTCCACCATTGCCGATATCGCGGTGGGCCTGAACGCCATGCAGATCAAGACGGGCTCCCTGTCCCGTTCCGACCGTATCTCCAAGTACAACCAGCTACTCCGCATCGAGGAAGACCTGGGCGATACCGCGTTCTACCCGGGCGTGTCCGCCTTCTACAACCTGCGTAATCGTTGATTGCAGGAGAGGTGGCTGGTGGCCTTTGCAGGTCGCCAGCCACCGATGGCATGCGCTGGCCCGTCCTCGTTCTCATCCTTCTGGCTCTTGTCTTGCAGTATCCCCTGTGGATCGGCAAGGGGGGCTGGCTGCGCGTATGGGAAGTCGAGAAGCAGCTAGCGGCCCAGAAAGAGGGCAATCGCAAGCTGGAGCAGCGCAATACGGGGCTGGAAGCGGAAGTCCGCGATCTGAAGACGGGCTATGAGGCTGTCGAAGAACGGGCGCGCTTTGAACTTGGCCTGACCAAACCGGACGAAATCTTCGTCCAGACGCCGCAGCAAAAGTAAGCCCGAAAAGTAAATCCGGGAAGGTCGGCGAGCGTACCGGCTGCCCAGTGCCGCTGAATGGCCGCTGAAGTGCTTTCAGTCGCGGCGATAAAGTTTGAACGTCTCCGCTTTGCGGCCTCCTCCCAGGCGACGCTCCCATACGGGCTGCCATTCTGATGGAACGCTCCGTGTGCTTCCCCCGACGTTGTAGGTAAGCAGCAGCTTGCAGTCTTTGGCCGCGTCGTACCGAACGGTCCGGATACTGGCAAAGTAATCCAGCGCTGCACGCTGTGTGTCGCCCAGATTCCGGCGCTTGATGCAGTCGGCTTCGGGGCCGATGACTTGGCGAAGTTCTGCGGCGAGGGGCTGGTAGTTCTTGGTATGGGCAAACCACGGTTGCCATAGGGTTACCGCGAGGCACCACAGGAGTGTCATGCCAAGCGCCCAGTTGGTGGCACCTCGCTGAACGGAGTGTTGGGTGGCCAGTGGCAGGATGACCAGCATCAGGCTAAGGGTCAGGCCAATCAGCGCACCAGCAAGCCACGCACCGTGCTGGAAATCGGGGGCCATGCGGGCGACCTGGCGGGCGAGTCCGGGAGGCCAGCCAAAATGCAGGGCGCTCCATCCCAGCCAGACCACGATGCCGAAAAATATGAAGGTCATGACGCCGAACCAGTCAAAGGCGTTGGCCGCTCCGCGACGCAGGCTGCTCACGCCGAAGGCGGCCAGCAGACAAAGGGGAGGGAGCACGGGAAGCAGCCCCGCCGTGCGCAGACCACCGGTTGTGGCGACCAGAAAGATGGCGAGGACGCTGCCCGTCAGCGGGAGGGCCAGCTGGGGGCTGGCGATGGCCTGACGGTTGCGCCATACCGCCCATCCCGCGATGGGCCAAAGGGGCCAGGCAAACCAGCCAAAGAGCTGAAGTAATTTTCCAATCTCGGAAAAATGGCTGGCATGGGGGAGGGTGGAGGCCAACTCCTCCTGCCACCAGAGCGTGACCTCGCCCGGGGCGTGGTGGGCTACGGCACTTAGCCAAAGGGCGCTGATGAGTGCGGTGAGGCCAAGCCCCAGGGCGATGCTCCCCAAAGCCGTGCGGCTACGGCAGCGGGCGCACAGAAGAGGGGTCAGGACGATGACCGGGATCGTAAAGGCGAGGCCCGACAGGCCACTGGCGAGAAAGGCGAGGGCTGCGCCCAGTCCGGCCTGGATGCCTGCCCGTCGGGGATGTTCGGAGAGTTCCCCGAGGCCGGCAAAACACAATGCCATTCCTGCGAGTTGGGCAAGCTGGGGCTGTGTTTCGTGGGCATGCACCACCAGCCCCAGGGAGCCCATGCCGAGCAGGATGGCGGGCGCAAAGGACGCCTCACCGTAGAGTCGCCTTGCAGCCAAGCCCGTCCAGTAGAGGGTGGCGGCGCAGAACAGGGTGGTGGCGAGGCGGGCTGCGTCATGCACGGGCAGGAGCCAGCCCAGGAGCTGCGCCAGCAGGGCGCCCGCCCAGTAGTAGAGGGGCGAGGCGCCGCGATAAATTTCGCCTGCAATCTCGGGGAGGAGCCAGCTACCACCCTGAAGGATGGCGTGAATTGGCCCCAGGTGGGTCATGTCGTCGCCCCGCCAGGGGAGATGCCCTGTGGTGCCTACCAGCAGGTAAATGGCCAGTAGGAACGCAAGCGGCCAGCCTGTCAAAGGGGCAGGAAGCGAGAAGCGGGAGTGGGCGAGAGGCATGGTGGCTAGGTTCGGGCGGACAACAAAAAAGGCAGCCGCGGCTGCCTTTTTCGGTCGATCCCGGCTACAGAGCGGAAATCAGCCCAGACGCTGAACGGAACCGTACTTTTGACGGAAGCGCTCGACACGGCCGGCGGTGTCGACGATCTTCTGCTTGCCGGTATAGAACGGGTGGCAGGCGGCGCAGACTTCCACGTGATACTGGGGCTTGCCCATGGTGGAGCGGGTGGTGAAAGTGTTGCCACAGGAGCAGGTCACTTGCACGTCGTTGTAATTCGGGTGGGTATCGGCTTTCATCGCTTTATCCTTTGGGGTACGTGGGTGGTGAATTTGGCCACCCGAAAGCGGAGCATTCTGAACTATTTCAGCCCCTTATGCAAGGTTTCTTCCGCGACTTGCAAAGGCTTCAGATAAACCTCGCGATGAACGCGCCGACACATCCGGCGGGCAGGGGGAGCCAGGCGCGATGGTCGCTGCCGGGGACACGGGTAATGGCATCGCCCTGTGCGTTGTGTATCCGCTCGACACGGACCTCGAGATTGCCCGAAGGGTGAACCAGCTCGAGGCGATCACCCACGGCGAAGGCGTTCTTGGAAGCAACTTCTGCCAGACCCCGCTCGGCATCGTAGGCCACTACGTCACCCACGTAGAGGCTGCGGCCGGATTCCGAGTGGCCGCGCAGGTAGTTCTGGGTTTCGTGGGGAGTATGGCGCTGCAGGAATCCGTCGGTGTATCCACGGTTGGCGAGGCCTTCCAGTTGCCCCAGCAGGGCCGGGTCAAGGCCACGGCCGGCAATGGCGTCGTCGATGGCCTGACGATAGGCCTGGCAGGTGCGGGCCACGTAATAGGGGCTCTTGGTACGTCCTTCGATCTTGAGCGAATCGATGCCGATCTCGACCAGGCGCTGGACGTGTTCAATGGCGCGTAGATCTTTGGAGTTGAGAATGTAGGTGCCGTGCTCGTCTTCTTCGATGGGCATGTACTCACCGGCCCGCTTGTGGGGCTCTTCGATGAGATGCACGTCGCCGGCGCCGCAGGTCTTCGCCTCGTGGGTCTTGAAATCCCAGCGGCAGGAATTGGTGCAGCTACCCTGGTTGGGGTCCCGGTGGTTGAAATAGCCGGAAAGCAGGCAACGGCCCGAGTAGGCAATGCACAGGGCACCGTGGATGAAGACCTCGAGTTCGGTATCGGGGCAGTCCTGGCGGATGCTGGCGATTTCGTCGAGGGACAGTTCCCGGGACAGGATCACACGGGAGATGCCCGCTGACTTCCAGAAACGCACCGCTGCAGCATTCACCGTGTTGGCCTGTACCGAGAGGTGGATGGGCATCTCCGGGAAGTTCTCGCGGACCATCAGGATGAGCCCTGGGTCGGACATGATCAGGGCGTCGGGCTTGAGGGCGATGACCGGGGCGATATCCTTGATGAAGGTCTTGATCTTGGCGCCGTGGGGATAGATGTTGGCAACCACGTAGAAGTGTTTGCCCAGCGCCCGGGCTCGGTTGATGCCGTCGGCCAGTACCGGCAGATCGCCGAAGTCGTTGTTGCGGACGCGCAGGGAATAGCGCGGCTGACCGGCGTAGATGGCCGTGGCGCCGAAGGCGAAAGCGGTGTCGAGCATGGCCAGGGATCCGGCCGGTGCGAGGAGTTCTGGGGTCTTGAGGGGCATGAATTGGGGCGCTGATGGGGTCAAGGGGCTGGCAAAACTTGTCGGCTGATCGCAATGTCAGCGATTCTGTTTGAGGGTGTCGCGCCAGCGGGCCAGGGCGGGGCTTTGGTCATCCAGTTGTTGATGGAGAACCTGGTCGGCCATGTCGAGCAGGGCTTTTTGTTCCTTGCTCAGGAAACGGGGGTAGTGCACCTGGAGGTGAGCAACAAGGTCTCCGGCGTGGCGGCGGCCGCGGGCGGGGAAGCCGGCACCGGGCAGCCGGATCTCACCGGCGGTGGAGGATTCCGGCAGCAGGGCTTCCTGGACACCGCTCAGGGTGGGAACATCCACCACGCCACCGGCAAGCACCCGGAAGATGCTGACCGGCAAGTCCACGTGGATGTCCCGACCTTCGAGGCGAAAGAGAGGGTGGGGCCGGGCGTGCAGGACGAGGTAGAGGTCGCCCGGTTCCCCGTCCTCCGGCGCGGGGCCACCCTGACCGGCAACACGGAGTTCCTCGCCAGGCATCATTGCGGGAGGAATACTGACGGCGAGCTGCCGGTCGAGTGGATTCCAGCCACGCCCTTCACAGTCTGGGCAACGGTTGTCGGTGAAGTATCCCTTGCCCTTGCAGGACGGACAGGACTTGAGGCCACCGTCGCTGCGGACGCGTCCGCTGCCGTGGCAGGCACCGCACATGGTCGTCCGGCCGTAGCTGCGTCTTCCGCTGCCTTCGCAGGTCGTACAGGTCGCGCGCCCCTCCAGGGTAACGGTTACGATGCCACCGAATGCGGCTTCCTTGAGATCCAGGTCCACATCAAGGCGGCGGTCATCGCCCTTCGGACGCTGGGCCGGGGGCTTTTCTTCAGCATCCACCGGAGGGTCGGTTTCCCGCAGCCCGGTGAGATGCTCGAAGGCCTCCCGTGCAAGGCGGAATTGCTCGTGGGCCTGGGGATCGGCGTTGCGGTCAGGGTGCCAGCGCATGGCCAGCCGCTTGAAGGCGCGCTTGATCTCGGCCGCGCTGGCACTGGGGGGGATCCCCAGAATCTGGTGGAAATCGGGTTGGGACATTTCAGTATTCTAATCGGCACGGGCCGATTGATGGCCGAAACGGGGGATGCATGGTTGAACAGTGGCGTTTTCCGGGATGTTTGGGGCTGGTCTTGATCGGGCTCCTTCCCCTCGGGGTGGCGGCCGAGACCTGGCGGGTCGGGCCAGACGAAGCGCTGCGGTCGGTTGCCGAGGCGGCTGCGCTGGCCCGGGATGGTGACAGTGTGGAGATCGTCGCAGCGACCTACGTGGACGACGTGGCTGTGTGGCCTCAGAAGCGCTTGACCATCCGTGGTGTGGGCGGTCGGCCGCGCCTGGTGGCGGCGGGACGTGTTGCGGAGGGGAAGGGAATCTGGGTGATGCGCGGCGATGAAGTGGTGGTGGAAAACATCGCCTTCGAGGGCGCGCGGGGGCCCAATCGCAATGGTTCGGGGATTCGCCATGAGGAGGGCGCACTAACGGTGCGCAACTGCGTGTTTCGCGACAATGAGATGGGCATCCTGAGTGCGAACAAGCTATCGCTGAGCCTGGTGGTGGAAGATTCCGAGTTCTCCCACGGCGTCCTGGTGACGCCACGGATCAGCCATCTGCTCTACGCGGGGCGTATGAGCCGGTTGGAGGTGCGAGGGAGTTATTTCCACCATGGCCGGGTCGGACATCTGTTGAAGAGCCGGGCCCGGGTGAATCTGATCGAATACAACCGCCTCACCGACGAGGCTGAAGGGCAGGCCAGCTACGAGATGGACTTTCCCGATGGCGGACAGGTCTTCCTGATCGGCAATCTGGTCAGGCAGTCAGTGGGTACCGAAAACCGGCGCATGATCTCCTTCGGGGCGGAGGGCCTGCAGCATGACGACAATGTGCTGGTGCTGGCCAGCAATACGCTGGTGGATGACGTGCCGGACGGCGGCGAGTTTGTGGCCGTGTGGTCGCCCGAGCGGGTGAAGGTGGTGGCGGTGAACAACCTGCTGGTGGGCGGCTGCGTCGGCAGCGTGTGCCCGGATGCGGTGTTCCGGCGTAGCCTGCCTGATAACACGGGCGAGACCGCCGCGGTGGAGGGCGAGGGAAATCTGCAGGTGGTTGGCGTGAACACGCGGGCGGAGCTTGAAAAGCGGGGTTTTCGCCCGGTGGCGGGCAAGCCCTGGAGGGTGAGGCCTGCAGGGCCTGAATGGTTTCGCGGGTGGGCGCTTGTTCCATCCCGGGAATACACCCCGCCCGTTGGAACCCGGACGCTGCCCGGCACTGGGGGGCGGATCACGGTGCCGGGCGCTTTTCAGCCTTAGTCAGTTCTTGTCTGTCTTGCGCCTGTCCTGGTGGCGTTCATACAGGACTTCGATACGTCCATCCTCGTGGGCGACCTCCATCTTTACGGCAAAACCCCACAGGCGTGCGACGTGCTTGATGACCTCGTCGGCGGCGTCGCTCAGGGGGCGGCGCAGGTAGGCCTGGTGACGCAGGGTGAGGGAGCGGTCGCCACGCAGGTCCACGTTCCAGACCTGCAGGTTGGGTTCCCGGCTGCCAAGGTTGTAGTTGTCGGAGAGGATCTCGCGCACCTTGCGGTAGCCCGCTTCGTCGTGGATGGCCGAGACCTTGAGTTTGCCTTCATGGTCGTCATCCAGAATTGCGAACAGGCGGAAATCGCGCATGACCTTCGGTGACAGGAACTGGGCGATGAAGCTTTCATCCTTGAAGTTGCGCATGGCGAAATCGAAGGTCTCACGCCAGTTGCTGCCGGCGATGTCCGGGAACCAGTAGCGGTCTTCGTCGGTGGGGTGCTCGCAGATGCGCCGGATGTCCTGCCACATGGCAAAGCCCAGGGCGTAGGGGTTGAGGCCCCGATACCAGGGCTCGTTGTAGGCCGGCTGATAGACGACATTGGTGTGGGAGTGGAGAAACTCCATCATGAAGCTGTCGGTAAGCAGACCTTCGTCGAAAAGGGTGTTGATGAGCGTGTAGTGCCAGTAGGTGGCCCAGCCTTCGTTCATCACCTGGGTCTGCCGCTGCGGAAAGAAGTACTGGCCGATCTTGCGCACGATGCGCACGACTTCCCGTTGCCAGGGCTCAAGGAGCGGCGCGTTCTTCTCGATGAAATAGAGCAGGTTTTCCTGGGGCTCGGGTGGAAAGCGCCGGGTTTCGACGGCTTGGGTCTTGATCTGTTGGGTGGGCAGGGTGCGCCACAAGTCGTTGACCTGGCTCTGGAGGTATTCGGCCCTTTCGCGCTGCCGCGTGAGTTCCTTGGTCAGGGAGAGTTTGGCAGGGCGCTTGTAGCGATCGACCCCCACGTTCATCAGGGCATGGCAGGAGTCGAGGAGGAGTTCCACTTCTTCCTCGCCGTAGCGCTCCTCACACTCGCTGAGGTAATTGCGGGCGAAGAGCAGGTAGTCAACGATGGCGTCGGCGTTGGTCCATTGCCGGAAAAGGTAGTTGCCCTTGAAGAAGCTGTTGTGACCGTAGGCGGCGTGGGCAATCACCAGGGCCTGCATCGTCATGGTGTTTTCTTCCATGAGGTAGGCGATGCAGGGGTTGGAGTTGATGACGATCTCGTAGGCCAGGCCCATCTGCCCGCACCGGTAGCCTTTTTCGGTTTGCAGGAAGCTCTTGCCGAAAGACCAGTGGTGATAGTTCACCGGCATGCCTACCGACGAGTAGGCGTCCATCATCTGCTCGGAGGTGATCAGCTCAATCTGGTTAGGATAGGTGTCCAGCCCGTAGCTGCGCGCCACCCGGTCGATCTCGACGTGGTAGGCCTCGATGAGTTCGAAGGTCCATTCGCCGGGAGCCGGCAGGGGCTGTTTGCGCTTCTGTCGTTTGGCGCTCATGCGAGTTTCTTCTTGAAGAGTTCGCGAAATACCGGGTAGATGTCCGGCAGGCCTTCAATGTGCTGCATGGCGAAATTGGCGTGGGCGCCCACCAGTTTTTCGTATTCGCGCCAGAGGTTCTGGGGCTCGCCCGGGGTGATCTCGATATAGGCGAAGTACTGGAGGAAGGGCAGGATTGCGGTGGAAAGCAGTTCGCGGCAGTGGGGCGAATCGTTCTCCCAGTTGTCGCCGTCCGAGGCCTGGGCGCCGTAGACGTTCCAGGCGCCATTGAGGTAACGCTGGTGCAGGATCTCCTTCATCAGCTCGATGGCGCTGGAAACGACGGTGCCGCCGGACTCCCGGGAGTGGAAGAAATCTTCCTCGTTCACTTCCTTTGCCACCGTGTGATGGCGGATGAAGACCACCTCGATGTGTTCGTAGGTTCGGGTCAGGAAGAGGTAGAGGAGCATGAAGAAGCGTTTGGCGGTGGCCTTCTTGCCCTCGTCCATGGAGCCGGACACGTCCATGATGCAGAACATCACGGCCTGGGTCGTCGGCTTGGGGATCTTGATCCGGTTGTTGTAGCGCAGGTCGAAGCTGTCAATGAAGGGGATGGCTTCGATCTTGGCCCGCAGGATGCCGATCTCATCCTTGAGGCGGATGATCTCGGGGTCGTCTTCCGGGCGGGTTTCGAGCAGTTCGGCGATCTGCTTCTGCAGCTCCCGCAGGCGCCCCTGATAGGGGGAGGCGAGGGCCAGACGACGTCCCAGCGCGCCGCGCAGGGAGCGCACCACGTTGATGTTGGCCGGTGTGCCGTCGTTGGTGAAGCCGGCACGCTGGTTCTTGTATTCCTGGATGCGGGCAAGCTGGGTTTTGACCAGGTTGGGGAGCGCCAGGTCGTCGAAGAATACGTCCAGGAACTCCTCGCGGGAGAGGTTGAAGACAAAGTCGTCTTCCCCTTCGCCGTCCTTGCTGGCCTTGCCCTTGCCGGATCCACCCCCCCCGCCGCCTTGCGGGCGGTTGATCTGGTCGCCGGAGGAAAACTGGTCATTGCCGGTGAATACCGTTTCCCAGATGCCCCCCTTGCCATGATGGAACTGGGGTTCGGACAAGTCCTTCGAGGGAATGGAGACACTTTCGCCATTGTCCAGATCCTTGATGGAGCGACCGGCAATGGCGTCGGCCACGGCCTCCCGGATCTGGCCCTTGAAGCGGCGCATGAATCGCTGCCGGTTCACAGCACTCTTGTTCTTGCTGTCGAACCGGCGGTCGATGATACGTACCATTCGAGCCTCCCGAATCAGCTACGTGGGCAGCCCGCCAAAGGGCGGGCGAGCCGGTGGGGCCTCACGATGACTTGCGGACGCGCAAGTACCATTCGCACAGCAGGCGGACCTGCTTCTCGGTGTAGCCCTTCTCGATCATGCGGTTGACGAAGTTCTGGTGCTTCTTCTGGTCGTCGCCGCTGGCCTTGGCATTGAAGCTGATGACCGGCAGCAGATCCTCGGTGTTGGAGAACATCTTTTTCTCGATCACCGCACGCAGCTTTTCGTAACTCGTCCAGCTCGGGTTCTTGCCCGCATTTTTGGCGCGGGCGCGCAGCACGAAGTTGACCACCTCGTTGCGGAAATCCTTGGGGTTGCTGATGCCGGCCGGCTTCTCGATCTTCTCGAGTTCGTCGTTGAGGGCATTGCGGTCGAGGATCTCGCCGGTGTTCTGATCCCGGTATTCCTGGTCCTGGATCCAGAAGTCTGCATACGTGACGTAGCGGTCGAAGATGTTCTGCCCGTATTCGCTGTAGCTTTCAAGGTAGGCCGTCTGGATCTCCTTGCCGATGAACTCGGCGTAGCGCGGGGCGAGGAATTCCTTGATGAAGGCCAGGTACCTGGATTCGTTTTCGGGCGGATATTGCTCCTGGGCGATCTGCTGTTCCAGCACGTACATCAGGTGCACGGGGTTGGCGGCCACTTCCCGGTGGTCGAAGTTGAACACCTTGGATAAGACCTTGAAGGCAAAGCGGGTGGACAGGCCGGTCATGCCTTCATCGACGCCGGCGTAGTCGCGGTATTCCTGATAGCTCTTGGCCTTGGGGTCGGTGTCTTTCAGGTTCTCGCCGTCATAGACGCGCATCTTGGAGAAGAGGCTCGAGTTCTCAGGCTCCTTGACCCGGGACAGCACGGCAAACTGGGCCATCATGCGCAGGGTGTCAGGAGCGCACGGTGCCTGGGACAGGGAGCTATGGGCGAGGAGCTTGTCGTAGATGCGGATCTCGTCGGACACGCGCAGGCAGTACGGTACCTTGACGGTGTAGATCCGGTCGAGGAAGGCCTCGTTGTTGCGGTTATTGCGGAAGGCCACCCATTCGGACTCATTGGAGTGGGCCATCACGATGCCGTCAAACGGAATTGCACCGAAACCTTCAGTGCCCTTGTAATTGCCTTCCTGGGTGGCGGTGAGGAGGGGGTGCAAGACCTTGATGGGCGCCTTGAACATCTCGACGAATTCGAGCAGCCCCCGGTTGGCCAGGCACAGGCCGCCGGAGTAGGAGTAGGCATCCGGATCATCCTGGGAGAATTGCTCGAGCATCCGGATGTCGATCTTGCCGACCAGGGAAGAGATGTCCTGGTTGTTTTCGTCGCCCGGTTCGGTCTTGGCCACGGCGATCTGGCGCAGTACCGAGGGGCGCAGCTTGACGACCCGGAAGCGGGTCACATCGCCGTTGAATTCATGCAGGCGCTTGACGGCCCACGGGCTCATGATCGTGTTGAGGTAACGCCGGGGGATTCCGTAGTCGTCCTCGAGAATGGCGCCATCCTCTTCGGGGCTGAACAAGCCCAGAGGTGACTCGTGCACCGGGGATCCCTTGATTGCATAGAAGGGGATCTTCTCGACCAACGTCTTGAGCTTTTCTGCAAGAGAGCTCTTGCCGCCGCCGACCGGACCCAGGAGGTAGAGGATTTGTTTCTTTTCCTCCAGACCCTGCGCTGCATGTCGGAAATACGACACGATGTGCTCGATCGACTCCTCCATTCCGTAGAAGTCATGGAAGGCCGGATAGATCTTGATCATCTTGTTGGAGAAGATGCGCGACAGACGCGGATCCAGTCGGGTATCGACCAGTTCCGGTTCGCCGATGGCCTGCAGCATGCGCTCTGCAGACGTGGCGTAGGCCATGGGATCGGTCTTGCAGAGTTCCAGGTATTCCTGGACCGACATTTCCTCTTCCCGGGCAGACTCGAAACGGGCCTGGAAGCTGGTGAAGATACTCATCTCATGTCTCCTGGGGCACATGCCCGGGCCAGGCGCCGGGCTCGCCATCGCTCTTCCGTGTAGAAAACGGCTCAATCCCTGAATGCTTTAGAACTCCCTTTTCAGGTGCAGCTATCAGATGAAACGGGAGCACCCTCATTTCAACCCATCTGATATCCAAAACGCGAGGGGAGTTCCACCTCCGCACAAGCAGTTTTTCACACCTCGGGGCTGGAAGCCAAGCGCCGGCGCGGGGGCTGCGAGCGGATTCAGGGGCTGTGTTAGACTAAAGGTTTTTCCGACGACCTCACGAAGGGATTTTTCCAGGAGGCACACGTTTTGCTACGTGTTTCCTGTCCTGTTCGTAAGGCGTTTTTGTTAAGACCGATCAGGGAATTTTCATGAGCAATCAGGTTACCGTGAGCGCGCTGGAGCGCCGTATCGACATGTCCGTGCCGCTGGCCGAAATCGACAAGGATGTGGAGGCCCGTCTGAAGAAGATGGCCCGCACCGTCAAGATGCCGGGCTTCCGCCCGGGTAAGGTCCCCTATCGCATGGTCGCCCAGTCCTACGGCCCGCAAGCCCGTTCCGAAGCCATTGGTGCCGCGGTTGAGAAGGCGCTGGGCGAGCAGATCCGTGCGCAAAGTCTGCGTGTGGCGGGGTACCCCAATATCGAGCCGAAGGATGCTTCCGGTACCGATGCCCTCGAATTCACCGCCGTGTTCGAGGTCTATCCGGAGATCGTGATTGCTGATGTGAGCGGCCAGGACGTGGAGCGTCCCCAGTTGTCCGTGACCGACGCCGAGGTGGACAAGACGCTTGATGTTCTGCGCAAGCAACGCACCACTTTTGTGCCTGTCGAGCGTGCTGCCCAGGACGCTGACCGTGTCGTGGTGGATTTTATCGGCCGCAAGGACGGTGAAGAGTTCGAAGGTGGCAAGGCCGTGGATTTCGCCTTCGTCATCGGCGGTGGACAGATGCTCAAGGATTTCGAAACCGCGGTGCTGGGCCTCGTCGCGGGCGAAAGCAAGACCTTCGACATGACCTTCCCGGCGGATTACCACGCTACGCATCTGGCCGGTCAGACCGTTCAGTTTGAAGTGGTCCTGAAGAAGGTCGAGGAGCCCAAGCTCCCCGAAGTCGATGCCGAGTTTGCCAAGTCCCTGGGCATCGTCGATGGTGACGTGGCCAAGATGCGTGAAGAAGTGAAGGCCAATCTGGAACGTGAAGTGAAGCGTCGCATCCAGGCCAAGGTCAAGGAGCGCGTCATGAACGTGCTGATCGAGACCCACCCGATTGAAGTGCCGAAGGCGCTGGTGGAGCAGGAGTCTGCCCAGCTCGCCGAGAACGCCAAGAAGGATTTCGAAGCGCGTGGCATGAAGACCAAGGATCTGCCGATCGAGCCCGCCTGGTTTGCCGAGCAGGCCGTGCGTCGCGTCAAGCTGGGCCTGATCATGTCCGAGCTGGTCAAGTCGAAGGAACTGCACGCCAAGCCCGAACAGATCCGCGCGATCATCGAAGATTTTGCGGCCAGTTACGAAGACCCGAGCGAGGTCGTGAGCTGGTATTACTCTCAACCCCAGCGCCTGGCCCAGGCTGAAGCGCTGGTGATTGAGGACAATGTGGTGCAGTGGGTTGTCAGCAACGCAAAGACGACCGATGTCACTGCATCTTTTGACGACTTGATGGGTAATGCGGCTTAATCCCGCAGAAAGCGACGGCAAATGAATCCCCTGACACCCCCGAATTCTCGTAGTGACTGGGATCCGGTCGGCCTCGGCCTGATTCCGATGGTTGTCGAACAGAGCGGTCGCGGTGAGCGCTCCTACGACATCTATTCGCGCCTGCTCAAGGAGCGGGTGGTGTTCCTGGTGGGGCCGGTGAATGACGTGACGGCCAACCTGATCGTAGCCCAGTTGCTGTTCCTTGAATCGGAAAATCCGGACAAGGACATCTACTTCTACATCAACTCTCCGGGTGGTTCCGTCACGGCGGGCATGGCGATCTACGACACCATGCAGTTCATCAAGCCGAACGTCAGCACCCTGTGCATCGGGCAGGCGGCCAGCATGGGCGCCTTCCTGCTCGCGGCTGGTGAGAAGGGCAAGCGCTTCTCCCTGCCCAACTCCCGCATCATGATCCATCAGCCCCTTGGCGGGTTCCAGGGCCAGGCTTCGGATATCGAAATCCACGCCCGGGAAATCCTGTCCCTGCGTGCCAAGCTCAATGGCATGCTGGCAAAACACACGGGCCAGCCGGTTGAGAGCATCGAAAGGGATACCGACCGGGACAATTTCATGTCCGCGGAAGAGGCGGTGCGCTATGGTCTGGTGGACAAGGTTCTGACCAGCCGCAGTGAAGTGGCTTGATCATCCCCTAGCTTCAGATACAGAGAGAAAGGGCAGTAATGGCGGACAAGAAAACGAGCGGAGAGAAGCTGTTGTATTGCTCGTTCTGCGGCAAGAGCCAACACGAGGTCCGCAAGCTGATCGCGGGTCCGTCCGTGTTCATCTGTGATGAGTGCATCGAGCTGTGCAACGACATCATCCGCGATGAAATCAGTGCAGACACCGGCGGCGCCAAGGGCGTGAAGGGCGAGCTTCCGTCACCCAAGGAAATCAGCGCGATACTCGACCAGTACGTAATCGGTCAGGCGTCGGCCAAGCGGATTCTTTCGGTGGCGGTGTACAACCATTACAAGCGGCTGCGTCATCTCTCCAAGACGCATGACGAGGTCGAGCTGTCCAAGAGCAACATCCTGCTGGTCGGTCCCACCGGATCGGGGAAGACGCTGCTTGCCCAGACGCTCGCCCGCCTGCTCAATGTGCCCTTCGTGATGGCGGATGCAACGACGCTTACTGAGGCCGGCTACGTGGGGGAAGATGTCGAAAACATCATCCAGAAGCTTCTGCAGAAATGCGACTACGAGGTGGACAAGGCGCAGCAGGGCATCGTCTATATCGATGAGATCGACAAGATCTCCCGCAAGTCGGACAACCCGTCCATCACCCGTGATGTCTCGGGTGAAGGGGTGCAGCAGGCTCTCCTCAAACTCATCGAAGGCACCATCGCTTCGGTGCCGCCGCAAGGGGGGCGCAAGCATCCGAACCAGGATTTCGTACAGGTGGATACCACCAACATCCTGTTCGTATGTGGTGGTGCGTTCGACGGTCTCGACAAGGTGATCCGCAATCGGACCGAGAAGTTCGGTATCGGCTTCGGCGCAGAAGTGAAGAGTCGCGAGAACAAGAATGTGTCCGAGGCGCTGCTTGAAGTCGAGCCTGGTGATCTGATCAAGTTCGGTCTGATCCCCGAGCTGATTGGTCGTCTTCCCGTGGTGGCGACCCTGCAGGAGTTGGATGAAGAAGCCCTCATCCAGATTCTTGTCGAGCCCAAGAACGCGCTGATCAAGCAGTATCAGAAACTGTTTTCAATGGAAGGCGTCGAACTCGAAGTGCGCCCGGCGGCCCTGCAGGCGATTGCCCGCAAGGCACTGAAGCGCAAGACGGGTGCCCGTGGCCTGCGTTCGATTCTCGAAGGCACGCTGCTGGATACGATGTACGAACTGCCCTCCATGGAAAACGTTTCCAAGGTAGTGATCGACGAAGGCATGATCGATGGCGGCACCAAGCCGATCCTGATCTACGCCGATCAGCCCAAGGTCTCCGGCTCCAACTGACATCAAGCAGAAGTTTTTGGCTGGACTGCTTGAATTGATGTCACTAGGGCCCCATATGGGGCCTTAGTGCCTTTAAAGGAAAAATCATGTCGAGCACGCTTGACCTCCCCGAAGAACTGATCGAACTCCCGCTGCTGCCCGCTGCGGGACGTGGTCGTGTTCCCGCATATGGTGATCCCGCTGTTCGTGGGTCGCCCCAAGTCCATCAAGGCACTCGAGAATGCGATGGAAGCCGGCAAGAGCATCCTGCTGGTGGCCCAAAAGTCCGCCGCCAAGGATGAGCCGTCCGCTGAGGATCTGTACGATCTTGGCTGTATCGCCAATATCCTCCAGATGCTCAAGCTGCCGGACGGCACCGTGAAGGTGCTTGTCGAAGGTGTGCAGCGTGCCCGCGTGGTGTCGGTTGAAGATCTGCGCACGTTGTTTGTTGCCAAGGCCAGCCCGATGCCGGCCGCCGAGGCACCGAACAACGAAGTCGAGGCCATGCGCCGGGCGATCATCAGCCAGTTCGACCAGTACGTTAAGCTCAACAAGAAGATTCCTCCCGAGATCCTCAGCTCGTTGTCGGGTATCGAGGAGCCGGGCCGGCTTGCGGACACCATCGCCGCGCACCTCCCGCTGAAGCTTGAACAGAAGCAGGAAATCCTCGAGATGCTGGATGCGGGTGAGCGCCTTGAGCGCCTCCTCAACCAGCTCGAGACCGAGCTGGATATCCTCCAGGTTGAAAAGCGCATCCGCGGCCGCGTCAAGCGCCAGATGGAGAAGAGCCAGCGCGAGTACTACCTGAACGAACAGGTCAAGGCCATCCAGAAGGAACTCGGCGAAGGCGAAGACGGCGCCGATCTGGAGGAGATGGACAAGAAGATCAAGTCTGCCGGGATGACCAAGGAGGCCATGGCCAAGGCCCAGGCCGAGCTCAAGAAGCTGCGTCTGATGTCGCCCATGTCGGCCGAAGCCACCGTGGTGCGCAACTACATCGAGACCCTGGTCGGCCTGCCCTGGAAGAAGAAGTCCCGCATCAGCAAGGATCTGGCAGAGGCTGAAAAAGTGCTGGATACCGAGCACTACGGTCTCGAGAAGGTCAAGGAGCGCATCCTTGAATATCTCGCTGTGCAACAGCGCGTGGACAAGCTCAAGGCGCCGATCCTGTGTCTGGTCGGCCCCCCGGGTGTCGGCAAGACCTCCCTTGGTCAGTCGGTGGCCCGCGCCACCAACCGCAAGTTTGTGCGCATGAGCCTGGGTGGTGTGCGTGACGAAGCCGAGATCCGTGGCCACCGTCGCACCTACATCGGCTCGATGCCCGGCAAGATCCTGCAGAACATGTCCAAGGTTGCCGTGCGCAATCCCTTGTTCCTGCTGGATGAGGTGGACAAGATGGGGCAGGACTTCCGCGGCGATCCGTCCTCGGCCCTGCTTGAGGTACTGGACCCCGAACAGAACTCGACCTTTGTCGATCATTACATCGAGGTTGAGTACGACCTGTCCGACGTGATGTTCGTGGCTACGGCCAACACCCTCAACATCCCTGCGCCGCTGCTGGATCGTATGGAACTGATTCGTTTGTCCGGCTACACGGAAGACGAAAAGGTCAACATCGCCCAACGCTATCTCGTTCCGAAGCAAATGAAGAACAACGGGATCAAGCGTGAGGAGCTGTCGGTCACCGAAGATGCGATCCGCGACATTGTCCGTTTCTACACCCGTGAGGCGGGGGTTCGGGGGCTCGAGCGCGAGATCTCGAAGGTCTGTCGCAAGGTTGTGAAGGCCTTGGTGCTGGGCAAACGCAAAGCCAAGGTAGTGGTCAATTCCAAGAACATCGACAAGTACCTGGGTGTGCACAAGTACAGCTTTGGTGTGGCCGAGAAGGAGAACCAGATTGGTCAGGTGACCGGGCTGGCGTGGACCGAAGTGGGTGGTGAGCTGCTGACCGTCGAAGCCGTGGCCCTGCCGGGCAAGGGCAAGATCATGACGACCGGCAAGCTGGGCGAGGTGATGCAGGAGTCCATCCAGGCCGCACTTTCCGTGGTGCGTCGTCGCTCAAGGTCGCTGGGGATCCAGGAGGATTTTTACCAGAAGTCGGATATTCACATCCACCTGCCCGAGGGCGCCATTCCCAAGGATGGTCCGTCGGCTGGTATCGCCATCTGTACGGGTCTGGTTTCGGTTCTGACCGGTATCCCTGTCCGTTGCGACGTTGCAATGACGGGTGAGATCACCTTGCGCGGTGAAGTGCTGCCCATCGGCGGTCTCAAGGAGAAGCTGCTTGCTGCCGTACGCGGCGGCATCCGCATCGCGCTGATTCCGCAGGAGAACGTCAAGGATCTCACCGAGATTCCTGACAACGTCAAGAACGGTCTTGAGATCATCCCCGTGAAGTGGATTGATCAGGTACTTGAGCACGCACTGGCGCGCATGCCGGAAGCGTTGCCCGACGTGCCTGTGGGTGAGGCGGCAGTGGCATCGCCGACGGAGCCGCTGGTGAATGGTGAGTTCGTCAAGCACTGAAACCCGTTGTTGATCCGAAAAGCCGGCAGATCTGCCGGCTTTTCGCTGTGCATGGGTACGTGATCATGGCATTCTGTTTGCTGCGCAGTTAGAATGCCGCGCTTCGCTCTCCGTAGTTCAATGGATAGAACGAGCGCCTCCTAAGCGCTAGATACAGGTTCGATTCCTGTCGGGGGGACCAGTCGGTTTCCTGTTTCCCTGCTGCGATGACTGAAAGCCCGCGTATGCGGGCTTTTTTCAGGGCTTCTTCATTGCGGGAGTGCTTCTTTTCGCCCATTCGGTGCGACTCGGTTCCTTGACATCCCGTTTTTTAGCGCGTTATATAAAGACCATCAGTGGCCTTTGCGTGTCTTGAAATACGTTCGGTTTTTTGGCGGTTGATGTCGGAGTGTCCTGTTTGTCAATTTCCATAACGAGGGGGCGAGTATGAATAAATCCGAGTTGATTGATCAGATTGCGGCAGAAGCCGAGATTTCCAAGGCAGCAGCAGGGCGAGCACTTGATGCGGCGGTCGCGGCGGTGAAGCAGACCCTGAAGAAGGGGGGAACCGTGACCTTGGTGGGGTTCGGAACGTTTCATGTGGGCAAGCGCGCTGCGCGTGCGGGGCGCAATCCGCGTACCGGCGCAACAATCAAGATCAAGTCAGCAAAAATTCCTAAATTCAGACCTGGCAAAGCGCTTAAAGATGCGCTAAACTAATTGGCTGTTGATTTCGCTGGTTATCTCCAGCGAAATGATCGGGTGCTTAGCTCAGTTGGTAGAGCGTCGCCCTTACAAGGCGAATGTCGGCGGTTCGACCCCGTCAGCACCCACCACCTTGATTCAGGTGGCTGGTCAGTTTGGAGTGGTAGTTCAGTTGGTTAGAATACCGGCCTGTCACGCCGGGGGTCGCGGGTTCGAGTCCCGTCCACTCCGCCAATTCAAGTGTTTGATGTCAAAAAAGAGGCCGCAGATGTGGCCTTTTTTTGTTGTCGCCCATGGCGTTAAATGTCGTGGTTTATCTTGATGTGCTCTGGACTTGGCTGCAGGACTTGTTCGTCAATCCGGCAGCAGGTAGACTTCCGTCGCTTTGATCGTGCGGCTTTGGATCGGGAAGCCCGCTGCGATCAGGGTGCGTGAATTGACCTGGCAGCAGAGCGGCGCTTGAATAGCTGTCGCACTTCATTAGGCGAACGCAAGTTCGCCTTTTTTGCATTTGTCGTTCAATAGTTCATCCGCCGTATGCAGCAACCGAGGATCCAGCATGTTTGACGCCGTACGCAACAACAAGAGGATTGTTCAGATCTTCCTGCTTCTCATCACGCTTCCTTTCGCTTTCTGGGGTGTTGATTCCTACGTCAAGAATGCAGGCAGTGGTGGCGAGTTGGCTTCGGTTGGCGGCACTCCCGTTTCCCAGCTGGATTTCCAGCAGGCCATGCGCGAGCAGCAGGAGCGACTGCGCACCGCGATGGGCGAGAACTTCAATCCGGCGATGCTGGAGACGGTCGAGGCACGCAAGGCTGTTCTGGACAATCTGATCAACCAGCGTCTGCTCGCCCTGGATGCCGCTCAGCGGCGTCTGAGCGTTTCTGATCAGCAGATGCGGGAGACGATTGCGGGCATTCCTGCATTTCAGGAGAACGGTCAGTTCTCCCTGCCGCGTTATGAGGCAGTTCTCAAGGCTCAGGGCATGGGCCAGCCGACGTTTGAGTCCCGTCTTCGCAACGATCTTGCGCTGAAGCAGGTTGTTGCTGCGGTTGCGGAGGGGACGATTGTTTCAGGGGCCTCCGCTGAGCGCGTTTTCGCTGTTCAGTTCGAGGAACGTCAGGTCAGCGAAGTCCGCCTTGGTGCCCAGCAATACGCCGCTTCCGTCAAACTGGCCGATGGGGCGGCTCAGAAGTTCTACGACACCAATCGTAGTCGGTTCGAGATTCCCGCCCAGGTTCGTGTCGAGTATCTGGTGCTCAGTCAGGAGGCACTTGCCGGGCAATTGAGTTTGAGCGATGCGGATCTGCGCAAGGAGTACGACGCCCATCCGGAGCGCTTCCGGCAAGGCGAGGAGCGGCGCGTCAGCCATATTCTGATTCAGGCGCCCAAGGATGCCGGTGAGGTGGCACTCAAGGCTGCCCGGGAGAAGATTGAAGGTCTGCTCGTGAAGGTGAAGGCCAGCCCGGCTGATTTTGCCAAGCTTGCCAAGGAGAACTCGCAGGATCCGGGTTCTGCCGAAAGAGGCGGTGACCTGGGCTTCTTCGGACGTGGCGCAATGGTCAAGCCATTCGAGGAGGCGGCTTTCGGTCTGGCCAAAGAGGGAGACGTGTCGGGGGTGGTGCAGTCGGATTTTGGATTCCACATCATCAAGCTGGCTGGGGTGAAGGCGGAGCAGGTCCGGCCTTTCGAGGATGTCCGCAACGAGCTTGCGGCCGAGCTCAAGAAGGCTGAGGCTGGCCGCAAGTTTGCGGAGTTGGCGGAAGGCTTCACCAACATGGTGTACGAGCAGGCAGACAGCCTCAAGCCCGCTGCGGAGAAGTACAAGCTTACGGTTCAGACCAGTGGATGGTTTGCGCGAAATGGCAAGGCGCCTGCGCCCTTCGACAACGAAAAGCTTGTCGCGGCCGTGTTTTCCGATGACTCACTGAAGAACAAGCGCAATACCGATGCCGTTGATGTGGGCAAGGGCGTTCTCGTTGCGGCCAGAGTCCTTGAGTCCAAGCCCGCAGCCTTGCGCCCGTTTGACGAGGTCCGTGCCGATATCGAGAAGATGCTTGTCCAGGAAGAGGCCGCCGTGCTTGCCGAAAAGGATGGCGAGAAGAAGCTGGCTCAGCTCGTCAAGGGGGACGCAGTGCCCCTCGATTGGGGGGCTTCCCGTCCGGTCAAGCGGATGGAGCAGGGTTTCCCGCCCGAGATCCTGCGGACGATCTTCCGGGCTCCGGCTGACAAGTTGCCAAGCTACGCGGGCGTAAAGCTTCCCGGCATGGGTTATGTGGTCTTTCGTGTCGAGAAGATTACCCGCCCGACCGCGGCGGGGGCCGACGATCCCCGTCTTCAGGCCATCAAGAAGCAGTATGCACGCCTGCAGGCCGAGCAGGACTTTGCGGCCTATCTGTCGGCACTGCGCAAGCGCCATGGGGTGACGGTCAACGCGGCCATGCTGGAGAGCGCCAAGGACAAGTGATTGGCATGGCATCAAAAAAAGGCCCCGGTTGATCCGGGGCCTTTTTTTTGACTTGTGCGCCTAGGGCAGGCGCATTTCGGAGGTCATGGAATCCTGTTCAGCTACCTTGGTCGGGGTTGCCGAGTGCCGTGATATTGAAGCCGCCGTCCACGTACATGATTTCACCGGTAATGCCACTGGCGAGGCTGGAGCACAGGAAAGCCGCGGCATTGCCGACTTCCTCGATGGTGACATTGCGGCGCAGCGGTGCATTGCGCTCATTAAAGGCCAGCAATTTGCCAAAGCTGCCAATGCCGGAGGCTGCCAGGGTCTTGATTGGGCCGGCAGATACGGCATTGACGCGCGTGCCTTCGGGGCCGAGGCTGACGGCCATGTAGCGCACGGCCGCTTCGAGGCTGGCTTTTGCGAGGCCCATGATGTTGTAGTTGGGCATGGTGCGTTCAGCACCGAGGTAGGACATGGTCAGCATGCAGCCATTGCGACCCTTCATCATCGGTCGGGCTGCCTTGGCAAGGGCGGGGAAACTGTAGGCGCTGATCTCATGGGCAACGCGAAAGGCTTCGCGGCTTGCGCTATCGAGGAAGTCGCCTTCCAGTGCCTCACTCGGGGCGAAAGCGATCGAATGAACAAGCCCATCGAGACCATCCCATTGCTGGCCGAGCCGATCGAAGAGACTGGCAATTTCGTCGTCGCTCTGCACGTCGCAGGGATATACCTGCGTAGTGCCGAATTCGGCAGCCATCTTGGTGACACGTTCCTGAAAGCGTTCGTTCTGGTAGGTGAAGGCGAGTTCGGCACCTTCCCGGTGCATGGCTTTTGCGATCCCGTAGGAGATCGAGCGGTTTGACAGCAATCCGGTGATCAGAATGCGTTTGCCGGCGAGAAAGCCCATGTAAGGTGTCTCCAGTGAATAACCCTTTAATTATAACGGATGCTTTCTCGGGCGCGCGTTGTCGCGGATTTCAGCACATCCGGTAGACTGAGGACATGCGCGCGATGACTCGATACCTTGCAAGCTTCCTCCTGGCTACCATGGCGACAGGCTGTGGCCAGGTCTGGAATGATCCCTATCCGGCAGCCGAGCGGGGCGAGAATATTCTTTATTCCGCCTTCACCCAGCGTCCCAAGCATCTCGACCCGGTGCAGTCCTACAGTGAGGATGAGGCGACTTTCCTGTATCAGATCTACGAGCCGCCGCTTCAGTATCACTACCTCAAGCGACCGTTCCAGCTCGGCACTGCGACGGCCCGGGCGATGCCGGTCGTACGTCAATACGATGAGAGCGGCCATCTGCTGCCCGCAGATGTCGACCCGGCGAAGGTGGCCCGCAGCGAGTACGAGATTCAGATCCAGCCTGGTATCCGTTACCAGCCTCATCCTGCCTTTGCTACCGATAGTGCCGGAAAGCCGGTCTATCTTGATCTTGGCCCGGACGCGCTGGCGGGAAAGCGCAACCTTGGCGACTTCCCGCTGACGGGTACGCGAGAGCTGACTGCCGAGGACTACGTCTATCAGATCAAGCGTCTGGCCCATCCGAGACTGCATTCACCGGTGCTTGAGCTGATGGGGGACTACATCATCGGCTTGAAGGATCTCCATGCGTTGCTTGTGGCTGGTGAGAAGGCCAGCAAGGAGAAGCCGGGCTGGATCGATCTGCGCAGTTATCCGATGAGCGGTGTGGAGGTTGTGGATCGCTACACTTACAGGGTCCGGATCAAGGGCGCCTATCCCCAGTTTCCCTACTGGTTGGCCATGCCTTTCTTTGCGCCGGTCCCCTTTGAAGTGGACCGTTTTTTCTCACAGCCCGGCATGGCCGAGCGCAATCTGACCCTTGACTGGTGGCCGGTCGGTACGGGCCCCTACATGCTGCAGGAAAACAATCCCAACGCCCGCATGGTGTTGGTGAGAAACCCCAATTATCACGGCGAGACCTATCCCTGCGAGGGGGAGGAAGACGACAAGGCGGCCGAACTGCTGAGGGATTGCGGAGAGCCGCTTCCCTTCATCGACAAGGTGGTGTTTACGCGGGAGAAGGAGAGCATTCCCTACTGGAACAAGTTCCTGCAGGGTTATTACGACGCCTCGGGGGTGTCGTCGGACAACTTTGACCAGGCGGTCCAGATGGGGGGGCAGGGTGACGTCACGCTCAGCGACGAGATGGTCACCAAGGGAATCCGGCTCAACACGTCCGTGGCGCCGACGGTCATGTACATGGGTTTCAACATGCTTGATCCGGTGGTGGGGGGCAACAGCGAGCGTGCACGCAAGCTGCGCCTTGCCATCTCGATTGCGATCGACCAGGAGGAGTTCATTGCTGTCTTCCAGAATGGTCGGGGCGTTCCCGCGATGCATCCGATTCCGCCGGGGATCTTTGGTTACCGCGCCGACAAGGCGGGGATCAACCCCCATGTTTATGACTGGGTCGATGGTCGGCCGCAGCGCAAGTCCGTTGAGGAGGCCCGGCGCCTGCTGGCCGAGGCGGGTTATCCCGCCGGGCGGGATGCCAGGACAGGTGAGCCGCTGGTGGTCAATCTGGACACCACGGGCAGTGGCATGGGCGACAAGTCCACCGTAGATTGGCTTTCCAAGCAATTCCGCAAGCTGGATGTTCAACTCGTGGTTCGTGCGACGGATTACAACCGCTTTCAGGACAAGATCCGCAAGGGCAATGCGCAACTGTTTTACTGGGGGTGGAATGCCGACTACCCGGATCCTGAGAATTTCCTGTTCCTGCTTTATGGCGCCCAGGGCAAGGTAAAGAGTCAGGGTGAGAATGCGGCCAACTACGAGAACGCCGAGTACGATCGCTTGTTCGAACGCATGAAAGCCATGCCCGACGGCCCCGAGCGGCAGGCGATCATCGAGCGCATGCTGGGCATTTTGCAGCATGACGCGCCGTGGGTTTGGGGGCTGTACGAGAAGGCCTACACCTTGCAGCATGGCTGGCTGCTCAATCGCAAGCCGGGCAAGATCATCCGTAACAGTCTCAAGTATCAGCGCATCGATGTGGCCGAGCGTCAGCGCCTGCGGGCGGAGTGGAACCGGCCAGTGGTCTGGCCGTTGATTCTGGTGGGCTTGCTGGGGGCGGTGGTGGTGGCACCGGCGGTGATTCACTATCGGCGCAGGGAACGGGCCGGGGCTGGCGGCTGAGCGTGGCGCTGCCCCGGGTGCGGTAGCTTGGTACCCGATTGCTCAGCGGGACGGGAGCAGGCCTTCCGACTTCAGTTTTCCCCCCACCAGGGTGATGAGCTCTTCGACCACTTGGGCGGATGATCTTGGATTGAGGGTTTCACTGACGGCAGTCCATACCGGCTTGCCTTCCGGCAGGCGGTACAGCAGGGTTTCAACGACCACCGTGGTGTTATCTACGGTATAGGCCGGCGTGGTGTAGACGTAGGGGTAGAAACTGTAGAAGGAACCAAAGCGGGGGCCGAAACGCCGGAACATCGGATCGTAGGCGTATTGGGTCTGAGCGGGCACGACGGTCTGGGACTTGTCCACCGAGACCAGTCGGGAGAGCAGGGCAGCATCAAAACCCTGTTCTTTCAGGCGGGCCCGGACTTCCTCGGTTTCAAGCTTCGGGTCAAGGTTGAGGGTGTGGCCGGCCGTGGCGCTGGTGCCCGGGGGGATCGACTGCAGCACCCGGTTCTCTGCCATTCGGCGCAGGTTGTCGTCCTTGACCGAAACAAAGACCACCAGCTTGCGCGGAGTGGTACCCAAGTCGGTCTCGTCACGCCAGGTGGACCTGAGGGTTGAACTGGCGCATCCCGCGAGCAGGATTCCTGCAACAAGCAGGGCGATGATGCGTTGAAGTGTCATGGCGGTCTCCGGTGCCGGATGTTCTGTGCATCGCGTCAGACCGCAAGATTAGCCCAGGATTCAATGAAAATCCCGGCTTCGTGCCGCGAGCCGGCCTAGCTGGCTCGAGCGGTCGACGACCCGCTTGGCATAGAGATGCACCACGCTGCCCTGGCGGGTGATCTGCCCATAGACGCCCAGCAGGCGTGCACCCAGCAGAATCTGCCGATCTGCCTCGAGGAGCTCCGGCCGGACGATCACATTGACCCAGCCGGTTTCGTCTTCCAGGGTGACGAACATGGTGCCCTTGGCTGTGCCCGGGCGCTGGCGACAGGTGACGATGCCGGCGGCCCGGGCCAGCTTTCGATCAGGGCAGATGGCGATCTCGGCGGCGCTCAGGAAGCGTTCTGCACGCAGCAGGCCACGAAGAAAGCTGAGGGGGTGGCGTCCCAGGCTGAAGCCCAGCCGTGCGTAATCGGCGATCACTTCCTGGGTCTCATCGGGGGCCGGCAGGGGGGGCATGGTCTCGGGAACGGGGATTTCCCGGAGGAGCTCCGGTGCGGCCTGGCAGCCGGCAGCGGCCCAGCACGCCTGATGACGATGGCCCGCCAGCGTCTGCAGGGCCCCCGCGTTCGCCAGTGCCCGGAGCTCCGCGGCAGACAGCGCGGCACGTCGGGCCAGATCCTCGACATCCTGAAAAGGGTGTAGCTGTCTGGCTTTGGCAATGCGTTCGGCCGCTTTGCGGTTGAATCCCTTGACCAGACACAAACCAAGGCGGGCGGCCGGATGCGCGGGGTCGGAGGAGGAGGGTACCTGGGTACACTCCCAGTCACTCCAGGCCGCATCTGCCGGCAGCACTTCCACGTGATGACGACGGGCATCCTGGATCAGTTGGGACGGACCATAGAAACCCATGGGTTGGCTGTTGAGCAGCCCGCACAGGAAGGCGGCAGGTTCGAAGCATTTGATCCAGGCTGATACGTACACCAGCAGGGCGAAGCTCGCAGCGTGGGATTCCGGGAAGCCATAGCTCCCGAAGCCCTGGATCTGGCGTCCCAGGGCTTCAGCAAAATCGGCGCTGTAACCCCGGGCCAGCATGCCGGCAGCGAGCTTGTCCTGATAGCGGGTCAGTTCTCCCTTGCGGCCCCAGGCGCCCATGGCCCGGCGTAGCTGGTCGGCCTCGCCGGCCGTGAAACCGGCTGCAACCATGGCCAGCTGCATCACCTGCTCCTGAAAGATCGGCACGCCATGGGTTCGGCGCAGCACCGGCTCGATTTCGGGCTGAGGGTAGATGATTGCTTCTCCCCGGGCCAGTGTGTCCCGGGCCGTGAGGTAAGGGTGAACCATGCCGCCCTGGATCGGACCTGGCCGCACGATGGCGACCTCCACCACCAGATCGTAATAGCAGCGTGGGCGCAGGCGCGGCAGCATGCTCATCTGGGCCCGGGACTCGACCTGGAAGACGCCCATGGCGTCAGCCTCGCAGAGCATGTCGTAGACCGCCGCCTCGTTCCGGGGGATGTCACTCATCTTGAAGGTGCACTGCCGCCATTCCCCGATCAGCGCCAAACTGCGGCGGATCGCGGACAGCATGCCGAGGGCGAGCACGTCCACCTTCAGCAGCCCCAGCGTTTCCAGGTCATCCTTGTCCCACTGGATGACGGTGCGGCCTTCCATGGCTGCATTTTCCACTGGCACCAGCTCGGACAGGGGGCCCCGGGAGATCACGAAACCGCCCACGTGCTGGGATAGATGCCGGGGAAAGCCGATGAGTGCATTGGCCACGTCGAGTAACAGTTTGATCCGCGGATTGTCGGGGTCGAGGCCTGCTTCGCGAATTCGTTCGGGGGCGATCCGGAGCCCATCCCACCAGGCCAGACGGCGGACGAACTGGTCTAACTGGCTGCTATCGAACCCCAGTGCGCGGCCCGCGTCGCGCAGGGCGCTGCGCGGACGGTAGCGGATCACGGTGGCGGCCAGGGCGGCCCGATCGCGGCCATACTTGGTGTAGATGTACTGGATGACTTCTTCGCGCCGGTCGTGTTCAAAATCCACATCGATGTCAGGTGGTTCATTGCGCTCCCGGGAGATGAAACGCTCGAACAGCAGGCTGGCTTCAGCCGGTGCCACTTCGGTGATTCCCAGGGCGTAGCAGACGACGGAATTGGCTGCCGATCCCCGCCCCTGGCACAGGATGTCCTGGCTGCGGGCGAAGCGCACGATGTCTTCGACCGTGAGAAAAAAGGCCTCGTAACGCAGCTCGGCAATCAGGGCCAGCTCCTTGTCCACCTGCTGGCGGATACCCTCCGGCAGAGGGGCGTTGCCGGAGGCCCAGGCCGGGTAGCGACGACCCAGCCCCTGTTCCACCAGGGCCCGTAGATGACTTGCAGCCGTAGCTCCGGGAGGGACGATTTCTTCCGGGTACTCGTAGCGCAGCGTGTCCAGGTTGAAATGGCAGCGTGCCGCGATCCGCAGGGATTCGGCCAGCCATGCCGCCGGATGGCGCAGACCCAGCACTTCACGGGGCAGTAGATGCGCCTCGCAATTGGGGGCCAGACGATAGCCGGCTTCGTCCAGACTGCAGCGGTGACGCAATGCCCCCAGCACATCGGCCAGGGGCCTGCGTTCCGGGCTGTGCATCAGAGGCGCACAGGTGCTCACTACCGGGATGTCAGCCCTGCTGGCGGCATCGCTAATCCAGCGGCAGCGCCAGGCGTCGTCAGGCCCCAGGGGCAGGGAGGCCGCCAGCCAGCTTGAACCCGGAAAGCACCCGGCCAGCCAGCGGGCATCGGCGGCTAATGCATCGATTCCGCCATCGGCCGAATCAGGGGGGAGCAGCAGGGCCAGGCAACCGGGCACACCGCCTGCCAGATCGCTGCGTTGCAGGTGATAGGCACCCTTTGCGGCGGCGCGTCGCCCCGTGCTGATCAGTTTGGACAGGCCACCATAAGCTGCCCGGTCGGTGGCGATCAATACCAGCCGGGGTCCATCCGCGAGCTGTAGTGACGTGCCGATCAAGAGTTGCAGGGCATCCGGCTGCTGCCGCCATTGGGCGTGGGCCCGGACCACGCCGGCCAGGGAGCATTCGTCGGTGATCGCCAGGGCTGAGTAGCCCAGGGCGGTGGCCTGGGCGACCAGCTCCTCTGGATGCGAGGCGCCCGTCAGAAAGCTGAAGTTGCTGCGGCAGTAGAGTTCGGCAAAACACGGAGGGGAGGATGGCTTCATGGGTTGACTGTATAAATAAACAGTCATTCAATCAAGTCTTCCTTCCCTCTCCCCGTGTAGGCCGGAGATCGTGCTCGTCCGGGGTCAGCCCTTCAGGCGTCGTCCTGTTGCCAGGGCCGCCAGGGCAAGAAAGGCCATCAGGCTGGCGGGGTCAAGGGCACCGCCACCGCCGCCGGAGGACTTGGCCGCCACGGACTGCACCTCGAAAGTCGCCTGCCCGGTGCCCTGGCGCCCGCTGTCATCGGTAACGGTCAGACCCACCACGTAGGTGCCTGCCACAGGGGCCGTGAAGGAGGGGGCGGCGACACTGTCGGAACTGAAACTCCCGCTACCGGGCCCGCTGATCTGGATCCACTTCCAGGCGACCAAGTGGGCTCCACCCGTGGCTGCGCTGCCGCCGCCATCAAGGCTGAAGGCCGTGCCCACCACCCGGGAGGTGGCGACGCCGATGCTGACGGAAGGGTTGGCCGCAGCGACAGCCGCCGTCACCGCCGAGCCCGTGTTGAGCATGCCCGCTCCGCAGGTGGTGGTGGTGCAGTTGCACTGGCCATCGGCGGAGATGAGGGGGCAGGTGGGCAGTGTGCTGTCCAGCGGGAAGGGGGTGGCGCTGCTCTTGATCAGCGCGCCCACATCCGTTTCCGTCAGTGCCGGGTTGGCCGCCAGCATGAGTGCCGCGGTACCGGCCACCAGCGGAGCGGCGAAACTGGTGCCCACGGTGTTGTCCCCCGTCCCGGTGTAGGTGTTTCCCGTCGGGCTCGTGCTGCCCTGGTTGGTCGGATTGATAAAGGGGAACAGGCAGGGTTGCCCTACCTGGACATTCACGCAGTTGCCGGCCGGTGCGCTGACCCCCACCTCCACACCGTGACTTGAGTAACCCACTTTGGTGCCCACGTGGCGGATGCCGGCTACGGCAAGCACCCCGGGGCAGTTGGCAGGCTCATTGACGGCGCCCGACTCGTTGCCGGCCGCCGCGACGATGAGCGTGCCGGCGGCCCTGATTTCGGCAATGGCCGAGCGATAGGCAGCGCTACAGGTGCCGGCTCCGGCGAGACTCAGGTTGATGACCCGGGCCGGCGTAGGATTGCTGGGCACCCCGGGTACGCTCAAGCCAGCCGCCCAGCGCATGCCGGCGATGATGTCCGAGTCGAAGCCACCGCACTTGCCGAGTACGCGGACGGGCAGCACACGGGTGGCGCCCCCCATGCCGGCAATACCCCGGGAGTTGTTGGTTTCGGCCGCCAGAATGCCGGCCACCTGGGTGCCGTGCCAACTGCTGCCTTGCACGCTCAGGGTGCCGCACAGGGCGGTCAGGGCGGCATTGTTGCGGTCGGCCGCCGAGACGTAGTCCCCCGGGTCGGAAGCATTGGCATCCCGGCCGCTCTGGCCATCGTTGGCATTGAGATCATCGGTGATGAAGTCGTAGCCCGCCACCAGGCGGGGGGCCAGATCCTCGTGATCGAAGCGCACGCCAGAGTCCACTACGGCCACCACCACCTTGCTGCTGCCACTGGTCATGTCCCAGGCGGCCTGGGCATTGGTGGCCGCGAGGCGGGTGGTGTCGGGCGCCTGCAGGTACCACTGGAATCCGTACAGGGGGTCGTTGGGCAGGGCGCTGATCTTCTTGATACGGTCAGGCACCGCGTATTCCACGTCGGCATCTCCGGCCAGTCTTGCGGCCAGCGCCTCCGATGTCAGGCCGCTGGCGCGCATGACGTGCAGATCCCGACCGGGCTGGCTGACCATGTGCGCCTTCACTCCCATCCGCGTGCCGAGGGTTTCGACGCGACCCGCGGCCTGGATCTGCTTGAGCACGGAGCTGGCCTTGAGTTTGACAATCACCCGGGCTTCGAGGCCGTCGGCGGCCTGGGTGAATGACGGTGCGGCAACCAGGGCGCACAGGGCCAGGCCGATTCGCGGGAGCATGGTCATTGCGAGTCCTTTCCTCTGTCGATGCTGACGTAGTCGATTCCGGGCTGGCCTCGCAGCGCGTCCAGCACCTTGTCGCAGGCCGGATCGACCGGGGGGCACGTCAGCCGGTAGCTGTGGCTGCGGGACGAGAGACTGCTGACAAAGCGGGCATCGGTTGCACCCGCCTTCTTCAGTCTCTCCAGGGCTTCGGGAGCATCGCCGGGCGTGGCGAGGGTGAAGCCGACGATCACGGACCGGCTTGAACCGCCGCTCAAGGGGGCTGCGGCGCAGGCTGTGATGGCAAGCAGAAAGGGCAGCAACAGCCCGCTTCGGCAGAGGTGCGATGTCAAGATGGTTTCCCCGGAAGGTGACAAATGCCCAGTCTGGGAAAGGGCCACGCCGCACCAGGCGAAGCGGCGTTCATCCTTGCCGGGCCTGTCCGCCCCTCAGCGGCGCCGACGCCCCGGGGCGGGCCCCCCCGTTGGCGTGGCGGGGGCCGGCTTTCCGTACTCCTTGAACACCCGTTTTGCGTCCTGCTCGGCGCGCAACTGGGTGCACAGGCTGGGATCATCATCGTGGTCACTAAAATAACCTGCCGCCTGAGCCTTCATCACGAGCTGGATCGCTGCGTGCTCGCTGAGGCCGAAGCGTTCGAAAATGAGGGTGGTGACTTCATCCAGATGCTCTTCGTAGGTCATGATGGGGATAATGGCGTGACAGGCCCCGTATTGTAACGGCAGGTGGGCCCCTGTCCTTGCCCGCCTGCCCGGGCCCCGGGGATAATCGTCTCCGTCCTCCAGCCCATGAATCCGCCATGACCGATACCCGGCCTGTCCTCTCTGCCCTTTACTGCCATCCCGTCAAGTCCATGCGTGGCCAGCGTCTGGATGCCAGCCCGGTCAGTGCGGCGGGCCTGCCCTTTGACCGCATGTGGATGGTGGGGGATGCCAATGGCAGATTTGTGACGGGACGCGAGTATCCGGAGCTGGTGCTGATCGATGCTCAAGCGTCGGCACTGGGCGTCACGCTCTCGGCGTCCGGGCGGGCGCCGCTCTTCGTGCCCAACAGTGCCTTTGACGATCCCGCCCCGGTGACTGTCTGGGGCGACCGCTTTTCCGCCTGGCGGGGTGCCGTCGAGGCGGACGAGTGGATATCCGCCTACATCGGTGCCCGGCTGACGCTCATGTGGACCGGGGCGGAGACCGCAAGGCGGGTGAAGGCGGAACAGCAAGTGCCCTTGTCCTTTGCCGACGGTTTTCCGCTGCTGATCATCGGCCAGGCGTCCCTTGACGACCTGTCCGCGCGGGTTGGCCGCCCGCTGGCCATGGAGCGTTTCCGGCCCAATCTTGTGGTGTCCGGCGCCCCGGCCTTTGCCGAGGATGGATGGAAGCGCATCCGCATCGGCACATGCACCTTCCGCATCGTCAAGCCCTGCGAGCGCTGTGTCTTCACCACCGTCGACCCGGACACCGGTCGCAAGGCGCTCGACCAGGAACCCTTGCGAACCTTGGCCAAATACCGCAAGACCCCGGATGGCGTGATCTTCGGGCAAAACGTGATTGCCGAAGGTGATGGCGAATTGCGCTGCGGAATGGACGTGGAAATTCTCGAATGAGACGTGCGTGAAGTCCTGATGGCAAGGGCTGGCGGTTGCCGGTCTGCGCTTGCCCTCTTCCAGAAAAAAACCCGAGGGCCGTGAGGCGCTCGGGTTGAAATCCACACCAAAGGAGGAGGGTGGAGGAGACAACTGAATGATAGATCAAATTTTGGTGCGGTGCACAATTATTTGTTGAATCGACGCGTGCTCCACCAACTTTGTCACGGATTCAGCGACGATCCGAATCCGCCTCAAAGCACAGTACCGAATGCCCGCCCGATGACTGTCGTGAGTGCCATGGCAAGGGCGCTCCAAAAGGCCACCCTGCCCGCACCGACCCACGGCCTCGCGCCTCCCACCCGGGCGGCCAGCGCGCCGAGCATGGCAAGAAAGAGCAGGCTGGTGGCTGAGAGGGCGGGAATCAAGCGCTCACCGGAGACCAGCAATGCCACCCCAAGGGGCAGGGCCGCGCCCGCTGCAAAACTCGCAGCCGAGGCGAAGGCTGCCTGGATCGGTCGTGCTTCGAGCACTTCTGAAAGGCCCAGCTCATCACGGGCATGGGCTCCAAGGGCGTCGTGCTGGGTGAGTTGCCGGGCGACCTGCTGCGCCAGCGCGGGGTCAAGCCCCCGCCCTACGTAGATCGCCGCCAGCTCCAGAAGCTCCGCATCGGGTGCGTTCGCCAGTTCGAGTCTCTCCCGCGACAGATCGGCCTTCTCGACATCCGCCTGGGAGTGTACCGAGACGTACTCGCCTGCCGCCATCGACATTGCCCCGGCAACCAGTCCTGCAACCCCCGTGAGCACCACCGTGCCGTGATCCGCATTTGCTGCCGCGACCCCCAAGAGCAGGCTTGCGGTGGACACGATCCCGTCGTTGGCACCCAATACTGCCGCTCGCAGCCAGCCTATGCGGTCGCTGCGATGGCGTTCGTCGTGGCGATGTCCAGGGGGCATGGAAGGGGGCTCGTGGAATAAGGGTGGACGGGCTTGGGTATCAGGTCCGCGTTCATTGACAGACTACAGGTCTTTACCTTGATCGTCCCTGATCTCCATCGTCTGATGAGTCGATACGTGAAGAGCGCGGCGTCTTAAAAAGCGACCGACCCTTTGGGGGCCGGCCGGACTCACGAGGAGAGCAAGGTGACGGCGGAGCGGTGGGAAAAGCTTGGAGAGCACGCCGCCGCACCTCATGAGTTTATTTTGTTATAGACAAAAATCAAGCTTCGGAAGCTTCGCCTGTGTTTTTGTGAATTAAGTTAATGAAAAATAAAGATAAATTATTAAACTGATTTTTTGCGTTGAAACTATATTTTTGAATGCTATATTTGTCCTGGACAAACACACAAGGAGACAGACATGCCCACTCGTAAAGTTTCCAAAGTCCTTGGCAACCGGGACTTCCTGGCCGTCACCCCTGCAACCCCCGCCAGCGATGTGGCGGTCATGATGCGTGCTGCCGGCCAGGGGGCGGCGGTTGTCGTGGACCGCGCAGGCCGCCTGCTGGGCATCTGCACGGAGCGCGATCTGGTTTTCCGGGTGCTGGCCGAGGGGCGGGATCCTGGTGCCACCCCCGTGAGGACTGTCATGTCGCCGGAGCCGCAAACAGTGCGGGCCGACATGCTCTTTGGCCATGCACTGCATCTGATGCACGAAGCGGGGGTCCGGCACATGCCCGTCGTGGACGGTTTCGGCCGTCCCCTCGGCATCGTCTCTTCAAGGGATGCGCTGAGTCTCGAGATCGCTCACCTTGGCAGGGAGCTGGAGCAAAGGGAGTGCATTGCGGCAATCCTCTGATGCTTGAGTCAGGAAACGGAGTTGATTGCGCTACCGCGGCCCATTCACAGGTGCCCGGGCTGGCATCCGGCGCAATCTGCATCGCGCCGGCTTGGTTTGTTCGCGTAAGCACGAAAAAGGCCCACCTCCAGAGAGGTGGGCCTTTTTCGTATTCGCTTGCGCCCGTGGCTTGAAAGCGGCCCCGAACCCCCGCAGGGGATTGCCAGGGCCTCGGTCCGTGTCAGCCGCAGGTGCCCACAGCGCCACAGGCGGTGCAGAAATCGCAGCCGTCCTTGCGGATCACCGAGTGGTTGCCGCATTCGCTGCACAGGGCGCCCTGCATCAGCCGGGGTTCGTTTTCGTCGCGGGGGGCTTCGAGAATGCCCATCTCGCGAGTCGGGTAGCCGGCTTCGTCAAGCACGCCGAGCATGGCGTAGCGGTGGATGATCAGCGCGGCCAGGTAGGCGACGGTGGAGGGCCAGTTCTGCTGACGGCGGGTGCCGGGCACGAAGGCCATGAAGTCGCCCAGGGGTTCCGGGTAGTCGATCAGCTTGCGCAGCTTCATGCCGATCCAGGCCGGGTCCATCACGCGCATGTCGAGGGACAGGATGCGCGACAGGCCATCCAGGGCGCGCGGGTAGTTGCCCGACAGCCACATGGAGTAGGGGCGGGTGACGCCGTCCGGCAGGGTGATCTCCTTGAGGCCGAGCACGAAGTCTTCGCCGGTGGCCGGGTTCTGGATATCCACCGTCCAGGACAGGGTGCCGTCGGTGCCGGTCTTGGGCTCCTGCAGGCTGAACACGCTGTCGAGCACCGGGGTCGGCAGGTCGCCGTCGAGGGCATTGAGCTTCTCGCAGCGGTAGCGCACCACCTGGGCAAAGGCAGCCACCACGCCGGGCATCAACTTTTGTTCACCGTGCGGCGGGAAGCGCAGTTCGAAGGGCTTCTCGCCGATGGTCTTGGACAGGGCTTCGAGCTTGAGCTTGAGCCAGCCACGGTCGTTGGCGCGCATGTCCATGGAGAGGGTCTTGGCCACTGCACCCAGGCCGCGGGGCTGGTCGGCACCGTTCACCCACACTTCGAAGGGGAAGGCCCCCTTGGCGGGGCTGTCCTCGACCGGATCCATATGGCCGACGAAGAGGGCGAAGTTACCCTGGGGCGTGTTGAGCATGTAAGTCCAGGCGGCGTTGCCGTCCGGCAGGTCCGGGCGGCCGGGCCAGCGCAGGGAGGACAGCACCGGTGCAGGCAGGCTCTTGATGGAGAGGCGACGGTTGGTGTCGTCGGACATCTCCACGTCCTGGGGCTGCTTCTGCTCGCTGCTCGGGGTGACCGACAGCACGGAGCCCAGCACGCTGTTGGGACGGTAGGTGGCCAGCCCCTTGAGGCCGGACTTCCAGGCGTCGAGGTAGAGGTTCTCGAACTCGGTGTAGGGGTAGTCGGCGGGGACGTTCACCGTCTTGGAGATGGACGTGTCCACATAGGGCGCCACGGCGGCAACCATGTCCTTGTGGGCCTTGGCGGAGATCTCCAGGGCGGTCACGAAGTAGTCGGGCAGCTTGGTGACATCACCCCCCAGATGCTTGTACAGGCGCCAGGCGTAATCCTCGACCGCATGCTCCTTGAAGGTGCCGTCGGCCATGCGCTTCTTGCGGGTGTAGGTGTAGGAGAACGGGGGCTCGATGCCGTTGGAGGCGTTGTCGGCGAAGGCCAGGCTGATCGTGCCGGTGGGGGCGATGGACAGCAGGTGGGAGTTGCGCAGGCCGTGCTTGCGGATCTTGTCCTTCACCTCGACCGGCAGGCGGGAGGCGAAGTTGCCTCCGGAGAGGTAGAGATCGGCATTGAACAGGGGGAAGGCGCCGCGCTCCCGGGCCAGTTCGACGGAGGCCAGGTAGGCCTGGTCGCGCATGAATTCGGAGATCCGGGTGGCCATGGCGCGGGCTTCGTCGGTGTCGTAGCGCAGGCGCAGCATGGCCAGGGCGTTACCCAGGCCGGTAAAGCCAAGGCCGACACGGCGCTTGGACTGGGCTTCGGCATGCTGCTGCTCAAGAGGCCAGTGGGTGGCTTCCAGCACGTTGTCGAGCATGCGGATGGAGGTTTCAACGGTCTTGCCGAAGGCGGCGAAGTCGAAGGTGGCCTTGTCGCTGAAGGCGTCCTTCACGTAGAGCGTCAGGTTGATGGAACCCAGGCAGCAGCAGCCGTAGGAGGGCAGGGGCTGCTCGGCGCAGGGGTTGGTGGCCTCGATGGTTTCGCAGTAGTAAAGGTTGTTGTCCTTGTTCATGCGATCGAGGAACAGGATGCCCGGCTCGGCATGGTCGTAGGTGGAGCGCATGACCTGGTCCCACAGGTCACGGGCCGGCACCTTGCGGTAGACCCAATGGCCATCCTCGCGCTGGTAGCCGCCGGCCGCCTTGATGTCGGCGGAGGGCTCGGCCTTGTGGGCCAGTTCCACGTCGCCACCTGCCTCAACCGCCTGCATGAACTGGTCGGTCACGGCGATGGAGACATTGAAGTTGGTCAGGTCGCCGTGATCCTTGGCGTGGATGAAGTCTTCGATGTCCGGGTGGTCGCAGCGCAGCACGCCCATCTGGGCGCCACGGCGGGAGCCGGCGGACTCGACGGTTTCGCAGGAGCGGTCGAAGACACGCATGTAGGACACGGGGCCCGACGCGTTGGACTGGGTACCGCGCACCATCGCACCCTTGGGGCGAATGGAAGAGAAGTCGTAGCCGACACCGCCACCCCGGCGCATGGTTTCAGCAGATTGGGCCAGCGCGGTGTAGATGCCGCAGCGGCCGTCCACGGACTCGGTGATGGAGTCGCCCACCGGCTGTACAAAGCAGTTGATCAGCGTGGCAGCCAGATTGGTGCCAGCGGCCGAGTTGATGCGGCCGGCGGGTACGAAACCGCGCTCCTGGGCTTCGAGAAAGCGTGCCTCCCAGAAGGCGCGCTTGTCTTCCGCTTCCATGGCGGCCAGGGCGCGGGCGACGCGCAGACGGACATCGGCAACATTCTGCTCGTTGCCCTTGGCGTATTTCTCGAGCAGAACCTCGCCGGAGATCTCCTGCGGTTCGAGGTTGGCGGCAGAGGCGGGCTGGACTTTGGCGGGTTTCGTCGTGGCGGTCATGGCTTTTTTCTGGCTGATCGGGAGGTGTGTGGGACGGCGCATAGCTTACCTCGAAGCTTTAAATTAACACAAATTTTTTAGTTGTTTAAAATCAATAGCTTAAAAAAATCAATAGTGTGCTTAAAAGTTTTTTTCTACTACATTTAGTAGGCAATTCAGCCGCAAAAATCAACCAAAAGATCTGCATTTACGTGCCAGTGCCTTGATTTATCGGGAAAATGGCGGCGGTGGGGGGCCTTGTCGACGGGCGTGCAGAAGCCTGGCTCGCCGAAGTAAGGGACGGCGGATGGCATGCAACTGTCGTTCGGGATGCGAGCCCATCACCTGTCGGACAGCGTCGTCGGCAGGCGCCCGCGGATTTGGGTTGAGACGTTCGATTGGCCGGGCCGTGTGGGCCGAATGCCGGTAGGTGCCGTCGACCATTGCGGTCGGGCTAAGGCGTCAGTGGGCCGGTTTCCCCATCGGTGCTGATGGGGGCGCAACCCTATCGCCACTGCGTCAGGGAGGTCGCCTGCTCAACGCTTCTGCCATGGGGAGAGCGGTGGCCGGTGGGATTGCGACGGGTTTGCGACGGGATTGCGACGGATTTGCGCCGATGGGGCGCATGCCCGTCGGGCTTCAATTACAGTTCAAGGCGGCTCTTGGCTGCCTTGATACAAGCGGCTTTCGGATCCCCGGACATGGCATCGCACTTTTCCTTGGCGACTTCATAGGCTGCATCTCGCTTATCGAGTGCCGCGTCCTTCCGGACGTTGCTTGTCTTTTCCTGGGCAGAGGCATTGGCTTCGTTGGTCTTCTCGCGGGCCATGGCATTCGCGTCGGAAGTCTTCTCAGCCACCTTTGCATCGGCCTTGGCCGTCACGTGGGCCGCCTCGGCTTCCTTTCGGCAGACGTCCTTGGCATTGCCGGCCATGTCGTCGCATTTTTCCCTGGCGACGTGATAGACAGCGTCAGCCTTCGCCACCCGGACTTCGTAGTTGTGTTTGACAGACGGCTCGTAGCTTGCCTCAAGCTCCGCCTTCGCAATGTTCTCGCGGCCCTTGGCTTCTTCGATGCAGATGTCCTTGGCGTTGTCCCGCTTGCTGCCGCACGCAAGCTTGTCAGCTGAATATTGGCGGGAAACGGAATCCTTGCCTGATTTGTACTCGGCTTTCGAGATCGGTGCGGCGATGGCCGAGCTGCTGAAGGCCAGGAAGATAGCGCTGGCCAACAGCGCCGATTGCAGGTTTTTCATGGTCAATCCTTCTGGAAATGTACCGGTTCGCTGGAGTGCGCCCGGCTTCGAGTGAGGATGGGCCAGAGGAATGCCGGGGTCGGTACGCTGGCGCACGGAATAGCCGGCTTGACCCGCGCAGCATGAGTGTTCGTGGTGACTGCACCGCCCCGTCCCGACGCTGGCAGGCACCAATCGTCGACGACGAACACGTGAAGGAAAAGACAATGCCCCTCGTTAGACGTGGTTTCAACAAGCTCACCCTGGTCTCCGCTGCTGCGTTCTCTCTTGGCGCCTCATGTGCACCACGATCTGCCGCATCAAGCGCTGATGCTGGCCGCTATTTCTTCTCTATAAGGAGTTCTGTCATGAAACGAATTCACAGATTCACCCCTGGCATGATGGCAGCGGCCCTGGTGATGGGCCTGGGTGGTTGTGCCGGAATGTCTGCGCAGGATAGGAGCACCGCCATCGGTGCGGGCGTCGGCGCGGTGGGCGGCGCGGTAGTGACCGGGGGCAGCGCGGCCGGAACCATCGGCGGCGCCGCGGTTGGCGGCATTATCGGACACGAGATCAAGAAATAGTCTTGATCCCATCTTTCCGGGTCATGCATCCCCTTGCGCCGGGTGGGTGTGGCTTACAGCGAGGCGAAGGCATATTCGGCTCGCTGCACGAGGAGGTCTCCATGCACGATCCGATCGAATTGGGCACGAGCCACGCATCCTCGTAGCGTGCTTTTGAACAGCGGGGCGCAACGGGCGCGTGCGCCGTACGCCATCTATCCGAGTCGTACCGAAGGCGGCGACATTCCGAGTTTCCGTTCTGCTGCGGTGCGATTGTTCCGTTGGGCTCCGGGTCGCTGAAGGTAAGTGCGATGGCGCACCGACGGACGATCCCATCAACGGCAATGTTGATCCGCCATTGCCCCACACCCCACAGACCACGGTGTTGTGTGGCGGCCCCAACTGCAGGTCGATGCCACCAAGCCTCGCAGTCAGGCATGCACCGCGCGGCACTTCCGCCGCCGGAAAACCGTTGATGAGGATATGAGCATGAGCAAGACCGAAGACAGCAGAAACGAGACTCTTACGGAGAAACGTCATGGGGTGCTTGCGACACCTACCGACTTGAAAGGCAAGGCCATCCGCGACATTGCCGGCGCCATGAATGCGATCCTTGCGGACGTGTTCGGCATCTACCTCAAGACCAAGAACTTCCACTGGCACATGAGCGGGCCCCATTTCAGGGACTACCACCTCCTGCTCGACGAGCATGCAGACCAGCTTTTCGCGATGACCGACCCGATTGCCGAACGGGTTCGCAAGCTGGGGGGCAGCACGCTCCGGTCCATCGGACACATTTCCCGCCTGCAGCGCATGTCGGACAACGATGCCGAGTACGTCGAGCCTCTCGACATGCTTGCGGAGCTGTGCGAGGACAACACGATGCTCGCCACGCGCCTTCGCGAGGTTCACGATCTGTGCGCTGAGCATCGGGATATCGCCACGGCGAGTCTGATCGAAGCCTGGATTGATGAAACGGAAAAACGTACTTGGTTCTTGTTTGAATCAAGCCGCAAGGGCCGTTCGTCCGGGCACTGAGTCCAACGCTCCCCAGGAGTGGTCTGTGGTGGTCGGCCATTCGTTGGGGGCCACATGGTCTTCGAGATCGTGCGCAGGGCGCCTGTGCGTCTGAACTCTCCTTGCAGGACAGGTCGGCCCGAAAGGGGGATAGGGCCGACGCCACGGCGGCGCGAGCGGCCCGATGGGTTTGCCCGCCTGCCCATGGAGCGGGTAGCGAATCTTGGTGCCTGACTCAGGTTTGCAGCACATACGTGCCTGGTGCCTGGCACAAGGGGGCTATGCCTGCGGCAACGTTCCCCATGGGGGGCGGTGCCGCGGTGGGTTCGCCTGAACGTGCATCAAGCCATGCGGTCCATTCCGGCCACCAGGATCCATCATGGGTGGGGGCGGCCTTGAGCCATGCTTCCGGATCAAGATAGCGGCCGTCGTGAGGGCGGGTAAGGACTTGGTAGCTGCGGCCCGCCACGCCGGGTGGATTGACGATGCCCACATTGTGGCCGCCGGAGCTGAGCAGGAACGTGATGGGGACATCGGCTAGCAGGTGGAGTTTGTGCACCGAACGCCAGGGGGCAACGTGGTCTCGCAGGGTGGCAACACAGAAGATCGGGCAGGTGATGTCGGTCAGTGCCACCGGCAGCGTGCCCACCGGGTAGCGCCCGCTGGCCAGCTCATTGTCGAGAAACAGGCGCCGCAGGTACTCACTGTGCATTCGGTAGGGTAGGCGCGTTCCGTCGGCATTCCAGGCCATGAGATCGGTTGTCGGGCGCCGATCACCCATCAGGTAGTCCTTGAGCATTCGCGACCACACCAGATCGCGGGAATTGAGCAATTGGAAGGCGCCGGCCATCTGCGTGCTGTCCAGGTAGCCCCGGTCCCACATGATGTCCTCAAGGAAGCTGACCTGGCTGTTGTCAATGAAGAGGGCAAGCTCTCCCGGCTCGGTGAAGTCGGTCTGTGCAGCCAGCATCGACATGGATGCCAGGCGTGTGTCCTCATCGCGCCCCATCGCCGCAGCGGCAATGGCCAGCAGGGTGCCGCCCAGGCAGTAGCCCACGCCGTGGATCTGCTGTCCCGGCACGATCTGCGCCACTGCATCAAGCGCGTCCATCACGCCCGAGCGCAGGTAGTCATCCATGCCCAGATTGCGCCCGTCGCTGCCGGGATTGGCCCAGGAGATGGCGAACACTGTGTACCCGTGATCCACCAGGAAACGGATCAAGGAGTTGCTTGGCGAGAGATCAAGGATGTAGTACTTCATGATCCACGACGGAACGATCAGGATCGGTTCGGGCCGTACGTGTGCCCGTTGGGGGTGTATTGGATCAGTTCGATCAGGTGGTTTCGGTAAATGACTTGACCCGGAGTGACGGCCACCTCCCGCCCTACCCGAAAGCCCGACGTCGCCGACCGGGAACTCGGCTGCCGATCCGACTGATCGGCGATCAGATTGCGCAGACCCCGGAGTAGATTGGCCCCACCGGATTGGACGGTGTGCTCCAGCAACTCCGGATTGGTCCCCAGAAAGTTCGCCGGGGATAGTGTGTCGAGCAACTGCCTGACGGTGAAGCTGACGACGTTTTCATGGTGCGGCGAAACCCCGCGTATGCCGGTTGTTGCGCTCCGCCACCACGCTTCGGTGAGTAGAAAGGACTGACTCCACAGATTGAATGGCCAAGCCTGCCACCCCGGATGGGTGAAACGACGGTCGGGCAGGGAGGGGTCAAGGCCCAGCGTGCCGGCAGGGCGGGGAGGCTGCTGCAGGCGGCCGGGAAATTCCATGAGGGCCTGGAGGAGTCCTTGGACAAGCTCGGCCTGTTGTGCCGGATTCCGCGACAGGTGCATGAACCAGTCTTCAAACGCCATGACCAGCGCCTCGGGCGAAATGCCGCCCGTCAGACGCGCTAGCTGTGCGTGGGCGAATCGGTCCACGTTGCTGCCCGGCAGGGGGATTTCGGCGGAGGGAATACGGTTCATCGGGAGTTCTCTTTCTCGGGGCGATTGACGGAAATCATCTTCGCCATCCGCCGCGCCCGCGTCTGTATGGTGGCGTACAGAGTCTGGCTGCGTGGTGCTGCGTTTCGGCGGGATGTGCGTCAGCGTACGGATGGTGGTGACCGACTGTTCCATAGTGGGTCGAGTCCTCAGTTTCATTGGCTGTTGCACTCACCATGCTCATCCGCCAGACCGGCGGCTCGCTGGATATCACTCCAAGGAAAATCATGGACAAGGAACACATTCCCTTTTATGTCTTCAATACGCATGTTGAAGCCGAAGACGCCATCCAATCGCTCAATCGCGCAGGCTTCGACGTCAAGAAGCTCTCGTTGATCGGCAAGGGCTATCACAGTGAGGAGCATCCAATGGGCTTCTACACGACAGGTGACAGGATCAAGTCGTGGGGCGGTCTTGGGGCCTTCTGGGGGGCCATCTGGGGTCTCCTGCTCGCGCCGGCGGTGTTCGTGCTGCCTGGTGTGGGTTTGGTGGCAATGGCAGGGCCTGTCGTGGCCGCGCTGGCGAGCGCGCTTGAAGGGGCGGTCGTTGTGGGTGGCGTATCGGCTCTCGGCGCGGCCTTGGCCCAGATCGGCTTTCCCAAGGATCAGATCATCAAGTTCGAAACGGCCCTCAAGGCGGACAAATATGTACTGGCCGTGCATGGAACGGCCGATGAGGTACTCAAGGCGCGGGCCGTGCTGAGTGACGCCAAGGCTTGGAAGGCGGCATAGCGAGGGGCTGCATCGTTGAGCGGGGGCATGCCGTCACGCGTGCTGCCGCCTCTTTGCGCGAGTGTTGTTCTCCTGATGCCCGGGATGACGGGCACCCGGCCTCCGGTCATCCCAGGTGCCACAGATGGGCGGCCACCAGGGTGCGCCAGGGGGAGAAGGCTTCCAGCCACGCGGCGGTGTCGACGGCGGAGGGTTTCTCCGCGAGCCCGAGCAGGGTCTGCAGGCCGCGTCGCACGGCCACGTCGCCATGGAGGGAAGCATCCGCATGGCCAAAGCCGCGCAGCAGGGTGTAGTCGGTTGTCCATGGGCCAATGCCGCGGATGGCCAGCAGGCTTTCGCGGATCATCCCGGCCGGCGCGCGGTGATTCCACCAATCATCCAGCGGCAGGCTGCCGTCACGAACACCCCCGGCCACCGCCAGAATCGCGGCGGCCTTGCTGCGGGAAAGGCCGGCATCGGTGAATCGCGTCGCGGATAGGGCGAGCACCGCGTCGGCATCCGGGAAGCAGGCCAGGTCGCCCCGGCGGCAGCCACACGCCTCAATGAAGCGGCTGCGCAGGGTGATGGCGGCGGCCAAACTGATCTGCTGCCCGATGATGGCCCAGGCCAGGGCCTCGAAGGGTGTGGCGGCCTGGGGGATGCGCAGGTCGGGGCAGGCGCGGATCAAGGGGCCGAGCAGGGGATGCGTGGACAAGGCCGCTTCGAAGGCGGCGACCGGCTGGTCCAGGCCCAGGAGACGGCTCGCCCAGTAAGGGAAATCGGCTTGGGTCTCCATGGCCGGGTCGTCCACATGGAGCTGCAGTCGGGCCACGCCTTCCTGGAAGCCCAGGCTGAGCCGGGCGGGCCGGCCCTGCCACATCAGCCCCTTGTCCAGTCCATCGGCGTGGACATGCTCGGCCAGGCGCTGCGGGTCGCGGGCGTGGAAGGCCAGCAGATCGTCGCGGCGGTAGGTGGTGGGCAGGGGCAGGGTGCATTCCGCCACGGGTTGGCCGGGAGGGGTCAATGCCCCGCTTCCCGGTCCAGCAGGGCGCGCTTGCGCTCAATGCCCCAGCGGTAGCCCGCCAGGGCGCCGTCGTTGCGTACCACCCGGTGGCAGGGAACGATCACCGCCAGCAGATTGGCGGCACAGGCACTGGCCACCGCACGCACGGCGCCGGGCGCCCCGATACGCCGGGCCAGCTCGGTGTAGCTGAGGGTGCTGCCCGGGGGGATGGCCTGGAGCGCCTGCCAGACGCGCTGCTGAAAGGCCGTGCCACGGATGTCGAGGGGCAGGGCGGCTGCGCTTGCCGGGTCTTCCACCCGTTCGATGACCCGGGCGAGCATTGACTCGAAGGCCGGGTCGCCACCCATCAGGCGCGCCTGGGGAAAGCGGGCGTGGAGCTCTTCGACCAGTGCCTCCGGCCCGTCACCCAGGCTGATGGCGCAGATGCCGGCAGGGCTGGCGGCAACCAGCACGCAGCCCAGGCTGCTGTGCCCGACGGCGTAGTGGATGTGGGCATCGGCGCCGCCGGCCCGGTAGCGGCCCGGGGCCATGCCGAGCAGCTCGGTGGAATGGGCATAGAAGCCGGAGGCTGAGCCGAAGCCGGCCCCGTGCAGCGCCTCGGTCACGGTCTCGCCCCGGGTCAGGCGGGCTTGCACCCGGTGGGTGCGCAGGGCGGCCCCGTACTGACGGGGGGTGAGGCCCGTGGCGGCCTTGAAGATCCGTTGCAGATGCCAGGGGCTGAAGCCGGCCTCGTGGGCCAGCACCGCCAGGGAGGGTGGGGTTTCGGCCTGCTCCAGATGGCGGCACAGGGTGGTGACCAGTGCCGCGTGGCGTTCGGCCAGGGGCGGCTGGTCTGGCTGGCAGCGCCGGCAGGGACGGAACCCGGCCGCCTCGGCCTCGGCGAGGGTGGCAAAGAAGCTGACGTTTTCGGGGCGGGGGTGCCGGGCACCGCAGGCGGGGCGGCAGTACACCCCGGTGGTGCTCACCGCATAGAAGAAGTGGCCGTCGGCCTTGCCATCCCGGGCAAGAACGGCCGCCCAGCGCGGGTCGGCCACTACAAGGGCAGCGTGGTTGGCGGCGGAGACGGTAGGTGAACGGGCGGTGGCCCGCGGATGGCCCTGCATGGTGGCCTGCCTTTCCGGGAGAGCGTCGAGGGCGCTCAATGTAGCCGTGCCGTCCTGCCCGCGCATCCGCATTCTTGCGTCCGAATTCGTCCCGATGGTCCGTCAGAGGGGAAGGTCGGCAATAAAGTCCTGGGCTTCCTGGCCCAGCTTGCGCTCAACGGCATCACGCAGGGTGGCGTACTGGGTGGTGTTGAGGGTCAGGCGTTGGGCGGCGGTCCAGAATTCCAGTTGCTGGGCGCCCCATTTGACAAAGAGCACGCGCCGCCGCGCGTCGTGGCTCTTGAAATGGAAAGCGCCCAAGGCCAGGGACAGGGCACCGTTATTGGCGGTCTGCACGGCGCCGATCTGAAAGTTGCCGCTGGCCTGGGTCGAGGTGTGGAAGTCGAAAAGGCGCAGGGTCTTGTCGTCCTCGGCCAGCTTTTCCAAGGCCTGGATCGCTTCGTTGAGCACTGCCAGCTGGTTCTGGGTGGCGATGGCGGCGATCAGGGCCAGGGCGGCCTGATCCATGCGCAGCTCGCCCTCCTGCTGGTCGTAACGGGCAAAGGCAAACTGCTCCGAGGTCCAGCCCAGGCGCTCGAGGATCTCGGTGTACTTCTTGTACCAGGCCTCGGTCTGCGCAAAGCGGTCGAAGGCCCCGCTCGCGCCCCGCAGGGCCAGTTGAACCGAAAACAACACGTCGTCCCGTTGCTGGGGGGTGATGCCATCCACGAAGGACAGCAGCGCATTGCCGTCCACCGCTGGGGCCGGAGCGTCCGACGGGGCGCGGGCACTGCGGCTCACGGCCCGCCGCTGTGCCGACAGGGAGGCGTCAAGGCCCGTATCCAGGCGCGGCACGGGGGCTAGGGTCAGGGCGTCGATGTAGCGGAGGCTGGACATGGCGGGCTCCTTGAGGGTGAGGGCGCGGGGGAGAGGTGCTTGGTATTTCAGTTTGGCCCGGCAATCATCGCGCGCAAGGTCGCGATGCGGGCGATGCCCTGCGTGTTTCCGAGCTTGGTCCAGGCCTGTTCGGCGGCGTCGAGCACGCCGAGTGCTTCGTCCTTGAGACCGCCCATGGCGAGCACCTGGGCCAGCAGATCACCTACTCCCCCGATGAAGTCAGGCCGGCCAAGCTTGATGGACAGAGCGAAGGCCGTTGCCAGGTCATTGTGGATGGACTGGAGCTCACCCCGTTGATGGTCACCTCTTTCAAGGCGGATCCGGGCGCTGAGGAAGCCGATATGAGCCAGACTGTCCAGGTCGCCCAGACTTTCGGCGATGGGTCTTCGCTGTTCATTGAGTGCCAGGGCTTGATCGAGCTCGCCCCGCGCTTGATGGATCTGGGCGATCTGGCCGAGGGTGACCGCCCGCGAGCGCACGTCGCCGAGCTTTTCGAAGACGGGCAACAGTTGGTCGATCAGGATGCGCGGGGCCGCGTCGAGCTCGCCGCGGGCGTAATGGATGTCGGCGATCTTGCCGAGGGTGACCGCCCGCGAGCGCACGTCACCGAGCTTTTCGTACACCGGCATTTCTTCCTCGATGCGGATGCGCAGGGCCTCGTCGAGCTCGCCGCGGGCGAAATGGATGTCGGCGATCCTGCCGAGGGTGACCGCCCGCGAGTGCACGTCGCCGAGCTTTTCGAAGACGGGCAACTGTTCGTCGATGCGGATGCGCAGGGCCTCGTCGAGCTCGCCGCGGGCGAAATGGATGTCGGCGATTTTGCCGAGGGTGACCGCCCGCGAGCGCACGTCGCCGAGCTTTCCGAAGACGGGCAACTGTTCGTCGATGCGGATGCGCAGGGCCTCGTCGAGCTCGCCGCGGGCGTAATGGATGTCGGCGATCTCGCCGAGGGCAATGGCTCGATCACGTATGGCACCGGCTTTGTCGAACTGGGTGGCGGCCTCGGTGAAAGCGGTGTGGGCTGCGGAGGGGTTGCCGAGGGTGGATTGCCGATATCCCCGGCGCAGGAGCACCGAACCCAGGGTCGAGGCGTCACCTTCCAGGCCGGTACAGGCGTCGAGCACCTGATCAAGCACGGTCACTTCGCCCAGACGTTCAGCACAATCGGCGGCGATAAGAAACAAGCCGGTGCTGGGAGGAACGGACTGGGCCTTCAGGCGCTGCATGGCGGGTTGAAGCAGGGTGTGGAGGGCCTGCCGGGCATCTTTTTGGCTATGGAACAGAAATAAGGCGGCGGAGGTTGTCGCGTCGTTCAGGAGATTCGCTGCGGGCGTGGTGGCGGCCAGGGCGAGGTGCGCGACTTCGACGGCGCGAAGGCTGAGCGGAAAGGCACCGTCACTTGCGCGCCAGTGCCGCTCCAGTTGCGGCAGGGCGGCGTCGGCGAGTCGGGCGCGCAGGGTGTCATCCAGCGGGATCGCCAGGGGGCGGGCGAGGGGGTTGGTGGCCACCTGGGCGACCGTGTCTTCCTGCCCCCAGTCGTCCACCAGCCCCAGCCCGATCAGGCGATCGAGTGCGGCGGCGGGGGCGCTGACGCCGGCGGCCTGCCCGGCCGCCTCCAGCGCGCTGCGGGGAACCGGCAGCCCGGGGGAGAACAGGCAGGCCGCCCGCAGCAGCTCGGCCTGGGCGGGGGTGAGGGCCTGGCGGTAGGCGTGAAAGGCCATGCGCTTGAAGAAGGCCAGGGTGGCGTTGCCGGTATCCGCCGCTGCGCCCTGGTCGATCAGGCGCTGGATGTCGGCGGGCGGTACGCCGTGCTGCTGGTAGTGCCCGATGTGGGCCATGGCCTGGGCGGCCACCTCGGTTTCGCCGACAAGGATGGGGCGGGTGAGGACGGCCTGAAGGCCCGGATTGCCGTCGGCGAGCAGCTGGGCCTGATGCAGCAGGGCCTTATCCACCGTGGCCGGGCCGTTCTGCCGGGCCAGGCGCGCGGCGCTGCGCAACTGCTTGCGCCGGTCGGTCTCGTCCATGGGCTGGAGCGGAATGGCGACGAGGGTGTCCGCCAGATCGTCGCCCCGGGGGGCGGGCAGGCTGAAGCGGTAGCGGCTGGTGACCAGGAGGCGCGATTCGGTGCGTGCGCGCCGGAAGGCGTGGAGGACGGCGGCGAGGGGGGCGCGAAAATCCGCCCTGAGCGGCGTGGCGGTGGCATCGGACGGGCTCGGCGCTTCCAGGATGCGCTCCAGGTCGTCGATGACCAGCAGGATGGGGCGGGTGTCGAAGGGGCCATCGAGCAGGGCCTCCAGGGCATCCGCAAGCTCGCCAGCGTTGGCGAGGACGGCGTTGCGCCAGGTGTCGATGACCGGCCTCCGTTCCGCAGCCGGCAAGGCCTCGCAGAGCCGGTCGAAAATGGCGAGGGCGTCGTAGCGGCCGAAGACCACCACTTTGGTGTGGCGGGGGTGGCGGGTGGCAATGCGGTAGGCCAGGCTGGACTTGCCCAGGTTGCCCATGCCGTGAATCAGCACGCCCTTTTCGCCGCTCCGGAAGGCGCGGATCACATCCTGGGTGGGGCGCCTGCGCCCGACGAACTCGCCCCGCCCTGCAACGGGCACCTGCTGGTGGGCGGCGTCGAGGAACTGTTCCTCGCCACCGGCGGGCTTGCGCTTGGGCTTGCCCCGGGCGGCAAGGGGGCCGCCGCCTTGGGGGCCGAGGTAGAGACGGGCCAGGTGCCAGTGCCGGCCTTCCTGCGGATTGCCCAACTGGCGCTGGCGCAGGGCCTGCCGGGCGACGGCCGCCGCACGGGGTGCGCACTGCAGGCTGGCAAGCTCGCCATAGAAGTGCTCGGCAAAGGCGAGGGCGTCGCTGTCGTAAACCGATCCGTCCCAGCCCAGTACGTTGGCGATACCGGCGCGGATGAGTTCGCGCACGAAGGGTTCGCTGCTGCGGGGGCCGGTGTCAGCCTGCTCGGCTGTCCGACAGGCCGACAGGAAAACCAGGGGCAGCGCGCGGGGGTCGCCCAGCGCACCCACAAGCTGGCCCACGGTGGTCAGCGCCAGGGCGCCCGTTTCATCCTCCAGGGCCAGGACTGGCCCCTGGGCCGGGTCGATGTCGCCATGGCAGGAGAGGTGCAAGGCTTCAAAAGGGCCGTCCAGGTCGAGGCGTTCACCCAGGGGGCCGGGGGCGCCACTCTCTTCGACCACCAGGTGCAGGGGCAGGCGCTGGGTGGCGGTGAGGATGGCTGATTCCTCCTCCTCGAAGCTGAGGGGGTGTTCCCCCCGGGGTGCGGCGGCCATGAAGAGCAGTTGCAGGTCGGCATGGCGGGGCTCGGGAGGCGGGGCTTCTTCGCCAATGCGCCGGGCCAGTTCAAAGAGCTGGACGCTGTCGTCGGCCAGATGGCCCTCGGGAAGGGCGAGGAGTTCCCAGGGGGCGTCGAGCAGGGCCAGGGCGAGGGGGGAATCAACGCCGGTGACGCGGATTTCCAGCTCGCGTGGGCCACCGCCCCGCGCCCAGGCGCCGGCCCAGCCGCTCGGGTCCAGCCATTCGAACAGCTCCCGCCCGATGGCCAGCAAGGCTGCGTCATCGCCCCGTCGGCAGGCAATGTCATAGCGGGCAGCCCAGCCCTGGAGCGCGGGCAGGGCGCCGCTTCCGTCGAGGCGGGATTCGGGGTGGGTGCTGTCCTGGCTGCGGCAAAGGAGGTCGGTGCCGAGAATCCGGATGGAGGCTTTCATCGTGCGGGCCGTTGGCAAGGGCTTGGGGTGGAGGGCAGGAAGAAGTCTATCCGAAACGCCTATGCCGGAGGTCTGGCCGGACGCGGAGGGAGGGCGATGAGTGGGGGCACCCGTGCCCAGGTCGACCACGCGGATTCGGGCTTGAGACGGAGGCTGTCAGGGCAATGGCACCCGTGCGTCTTGTAAATTGATACAAACTGCAAAAACAAAGTATTTGACCAAAACGCAGGAGGTGATAACTTTGCTGGCAAATTTGAGGTTTGTTTTGGCTTCTTGCAGGTGAATTTGATGTTTGTGCCGGTGTGGGGGCGTTTGCAGCGACACCGGCCAAGGGAGTGCGCCCGGAATTTCCACTGCTGATGCTCTTTCGTGTCCCGCTACATGTGTTGCTGCGGGATGATTTTCACAGATTTAAGCGTGGCCAATCGACTGGCCAGGTGCGGAGCGGACAACCGTATGTCGAGCTTGACCCAGGTGGGGTGGTATTGGAACCGGCTGCGCTGCATGTCTGTTGCAGAGATCGTCGAGCGCGCCGGTTCATCGGCAAGCCGGGCCGTGGTGCGGCGGCGCCCGGCCAAGGCGGCCGCGGTGCCTGCGGCACGTCTGGACAAGGTGGGGGCAGTCTGGTTGCCGAAGCTGGAGCCGGCCTTCCACGGGCTTGCCCTCAAACGTGCCGACGAGGTGCTTTCCGGGCAATGGCGGGTGTTCTCGCGCCTGCTGGGGCTGGGCTTTCCGCCCGAGTGGAACCGCAACCCGGACAAGGAGGGGCTGCTTCCCCTGGGGGATGGCAGGCGCATGGACGTGCACGACGCAGCGGCGTTTGGTGACATCAAATACCTGCGCGAACTCAATCGCCATCGGGAGCTGGTGGTGCTGGCCCAGGCCTGGCAGCTCACCGGGCGGGAGCGCTACCTGGACGGGATCGCGCTGCTCCTGGAGAGCTGGTTTGTTCAGTGCCCCCATCCGCGGGGGGCCAACTGGTCGAGCGCCCTTGAGGCGGCCATCCGTCTGATCAACTGGGCGACGGTATGGCAGCTGATCGGCGGCATGCAGTCACCGCTCTTCAAGCGTCCGGTAGGCAAGGTGCTACGCATCGATTGGCTCAGTAGTGTGTGGCGGCATGCGGAGTTCATCCGCGGCTTCCGTTCCCGCGAGTCGAACGGCGGTCACGCCTTGATCGGCGAGCTGGCCGGGCTTTACGTGGCCGGTGCCACGTGGCCCTTGTGGCCTGAAGCCCGTTTGTGGCGGCGGGCAAGGCGGGAAGGGCTGGAGCAAGAGGTGCTGCACCAGTGCACGGTGGATGGTGTGCACAAGGAGCAGTCCACCGGCTACCAGCAGTTTGTTTGGGATTTCCTGCTGCTGGCCGGTCTGGCGGCGCGGGGGTCGGGCAAGCCCTTTTCCACCGACTACTGGCAGCGCATGGAGGCCATGCTCGAGTACGTGGCGGGCATCATGGATGCGGGTGGCAACGTTCCCTCTTTTGGTGATGCGGACGATGGCGTGGTGTCGGGCTTGTCGTTCGGCGCAGGAGGTTGCCCCTTCCATTCCCAGCTGGCTACCGGCGCCCTGTTGTTCGGCAATCCGTCCCTGGCGCGCAAGGCCGGGGTGCTGGACACGCGCACGGTGTGGCTGCTCGGGGCGGATGCCTGCTCACGCTTCGACACTTTGTTGCTGAAGGGGGTGCCTGCGACCCGCCGCACGGATTTCCCGGAAGGAGGGGTGTTCGTGCTGGGGAGCCGGCTGGACACGCCCGACGAGTTCCGGGTGGTGGCGGATGCGGGGCCGCTGGGCCTCGGGGGCGTTGCCGCCCATGGCCACGCAGATGCCCTGTCCTTCACCCTGTCCGTGGCGGGGCGGCAGTTTCTGATTGATCCCGGGACGGGAACCTACCACGGGCCGGCGAAGTGGCGGCATGGCTTTCGGGGGAGCGCCATGCACAATACGCTGGTGTTGGGGAGGGACGACCAGGCCTTGTCCGGGGGGCGTTTCGTGTGGCTACGGCGCTTTCGCACGACACTGCTTGAGCGGGCCGGTGTTGCCACCAGTGGCGCGGATCGTCTGGTGGCCGAGCATGATGGCTATCGCCGCCTGCCGGGCAAGCCGGTGCACCGCCGCAGTTGGCAGATGGATAGTCGCGGTACCTGTCTTACCGTGCAGGATCAGGTCCTGGGCAGCGCGTCGCAGAGCGTCAGCCTGTACTGGCATTTCAGCGAGGACTGCAACGTCACCTGCACTCCCGACGGCCTGATCGTGTCCAACGGACCGATCCGGCTGGGCATGTCGCTCCCGGAAGGGGGAGACGTGAGCGTGTTGCACGGTTCGGAGGTGCCCATGGCCGGATGGGTGTCGCGGGCCTACGATGTGATCGAGCCGAGTACCACGGTGGTGTGGCGGGGTAGCGTGATGGCCGGGGAGCCCCTGGAGACGGTCTTCCGCCGGCTCTGAAGAGGCTCCGAGGAGGCCAATCAGCCCTGACCGGGGAAGAACAGGGCGATGACGGCGGCGCTTTCCTCCCGGGCGGCGGCGCGGATGGCGGCCAGCCGGCTGACCTCGACCTCGAAGCGGGCGAGGGTCATGGGGTCGATCAGCGCCAGAGCGGCTTCATTGGGGTCGGTGCAGGCATCGTCCTCGGTGGCGAGGATCTGGTTGGCGATGTTGAGAAGGGCCGCCTCGGTGGCATGGGGGCCACCCATTGCCGGGTTGAGCTGGGCGCCGATGGCGGTTGCGAAGCCGGAGGGCAGGTGCCAGGCGGTGGCCAGGGCTGCGCCCACTTCGGCGAAATTGCAGCCGACGATGTCGTCCTCAATCTGGTGAATGGGGGCCTGGCTGCGGCGGGATTCGGTCAGGGCGGCATCGGCGGCCTCCGGCACGGCCTGGAACATCACCAGGTGGCCGATGTCGGCAAGCAGCCCTTCCACAAACATGCGTTCCGGATCGCCGACGCCGAGTTCGCGGGCGGCTGCCCGGGCCGCCAGCCCGCGGAACACGCAGTCCTTCCAGAAGCGGACCATGTGCATGCGTGCGGGGCGGATGCCGGAGAAGGCGCCGATCACCGAGGTGCTGAGGACCAGATCATGGACCTGTTGCATGCCCATCAGGTTGACCGCCCGTGCGACGGTCTCGATCTTGCCCGGAAAGCCATACAGGACGCTGTTGACGGCCCGCAGCACGCGGGCGGTGATGCCCGCATCACTGGATACGGCGTTGGCGAGATCCTGCACGGAGCTGTCCGGATCGTCGAGAAGGGCCCGGATGCGGTGATAGACGGCGGGGAGGCTGGCGAGCCTTTCGACGCAGGCGACGAGTTCTTGGGGTGTGCTCATGGGGGTGGTCGTTGGCGGGTGACATGCGGGTTTACGGCAGGGCAGTGACCGTCTTGAGCGTGCCGGGGCGATCCCGGGCGGCCCGTCAGCGTGACAAAAATCCCGGATTTTTCATGCACCTGCAGCGCATTCGGCAATTGAGCACGGCAGTGCGCGGATAGGGGAGGAGGCGGACGCGCGGCCTTGCTATGCTCGATTCCAACGATCCCGTTACGGCTTGGCCGGCGTGGATCGATGACCATGGAGAACGGGCTTTTTCAATGAAGCTATTGATCTGGAACATTCAGTGGGGCCGTGGCGCAGATGGCGTTGTGGATCTGCAGCGCACGATTGCCGCCATTCGCACGCTGGGAGAGTTCGACGTGCTGTGCCTGCAGGAGGTGTCCATCGGCTTTGCCGGCCTCCACGATGATGGCCAGCCCCTTGATGAAGTGGCGTTGCTGGCTGAGGCCTTCCCGGGCTACAGCGCCCACTTTGCGGCCGGGGTGGATGTGCCCGATGGCGCCGGCGGCAGGAGCCGCTTCGGCAACCTGACCCTGTCGCGTCTGCCGGTGGGTCAGGTATTTCGCCATAGCCTGCCGCGCCCGCCGGAAGAGGGCGTGCCGAGCATGCCGCGGGTTTGCCTGGAGGTGGTGGTGGATACGCCTGCCGGTGCCCTGCGGGTGCTCAACACCCATCTTGAGTACTACTCGCGGATCCAGCGCATGACCCAGATCGTGGCCCTGCATACCCTGCAGTGCGACGCGGTGCGCCTTGCCAGCATGGGCGGCCAGGCAGGGCGGGACTGTGCGCCCGACTCGCCGTTTGCGGTGTGGCCGCGCCCGGCATCGGCCCTGGTGTGCGGGGATTTCAACTGCGAGCCGGGCAGCCCGGAGTTCTACCGCATGACCGCCCCCATCAGCGCCGACGTGTCGGGCTGGGAGGACGCCTGGCGCGCCTGCTATGGCGATATCCCGCATCTCAATACGGTGGGGCTCAACGGGGCCGAGTGGCCCGACCGGGCCTATTGCTGCGATTATTTCTTTGTCAGCGCCGATCTGGTGGACCGGGTGGAGGCGGTGTCGGTGGACCAGGCCACGGCCGCCTCGGATCACCAACCGGTGATTCTCACGCTGCAGTGAATGCAACAGGGCTGGATGTCCGCAGATATCCAGCCCTGTGTCGTCCTTGCCGGGCCTGCAGCGCTTACAGCTTGACCAGATCTTCCTGGTAGCGCAGCGCATTCTCCACGTAGCCGTCGGCGCTGGCCTTGAGACGGCTGATCTCGTGGTCGGTGAGTTCGCGGATGATGCGGCCCGGCGAACCGCATACCAGCGAGCGCTCGGGAATCACCTTGCCTTCGGGAATCAGTGAATTTGCACCGATCAGGCAGTTCTTGCCGATCACCGCCCGGTTGAGGACCACGGCATTGATGCCGATCAGGGAGCCTTCGCCGATGGTGCAGCCGTGCAGCATGACCTTGTGGCCGATGGTGACGTTGGCGCCGATGTCCAGGGGCACGCCGTCATCCGTATGCAGTACGGAGCCATCCTGCACGTTGGTGTTCTCGCCGATGGTGATCGGGTCGTTGTCTCCCCGGAGAATCGCACCGAACCATACGTTTACATTCTTGCCGAGGCGAACGTCACCAATGACGGTCGCGTTGTCGGCAATCCATACACCCTCCTGCATCTCCGGGGCGCGTTCTCCGAGGCGATAAATCGGCATGTTATTTTTCCTGTTATGGTGGTTTCAGCCGTGCCGCCGAATGGCCGACTGAAGAGCGCGCCATAATAACAGGGTAACGTTCGAGTGCAAGGGGAGCCGGACTCATTGTGGGTCAGATTCGGCACGGGAAAGAAGGGCTTATACCCATACGGCGGGCCTGTCAGGACGATGGGCGCTGCCGGCGAAGCGAGGAGGCGTGCAATATGGAAGCAAGTGATTTTGTGGTTTTTGAACAACAGGACGGTATCGTCACCCTGACCCTGAATGCCCCCGGGGAGCGCAACGCGTTGTCCAGCCAGATCCAGTGGGATGGGGTGGTGGAGGCTTGCGAACGGGTGCAGCGGGATGCATCGGTGAAGGTGGTCATCCTGACGGGGGCGGGCAGTGCCTTCTGTGCGGGTGGCAACGTCAAGGATTTTCGCGACAAGCGGGGTCTGGCTGCGGGGGATGGCATGGCGGTGCGGGAGAACTACCGCAACGGTATCCAGCGCATCCCGCTGGCTTTCTACCGTCTCGATGTGCCGACGATTGCCGCGGTGAATGGGCCGGCCATCGGTGCAGGGTGTGACCTGGCCTGCATGGCCGATATCCGCATTGCGTCGGAGAAGGCCAGTTTTGCCGAGAGCTTCGTCAAGCTCGGGCTGATCCCGGGTGACGGTGGCGCGTGGCTGTTGCAACGGGTGGTGGGGTATGCCCGGGCGGCAGAAATGAGCTTTACGGGTGACCTGCTGGATGCCCGGCAGGCGCTGGAGGCCGGGCTGGTGTCCCGCGTGGTGCCGGCGGAGCGGCTGCTTGACGAGGCCCGGGCCCTGGCCACGCGCATCGCCGCCAATCCGGGCCAGGCCCTGCGCATGACCAAGCGCCTGATGCGCGAGGCCCAGACCACGCGTCTTGATTCGATCCTGGAGCTGTCGGCGGCCTACCAGGCCCTCACCCACACGTCTGAAGAGCACGATCTCGCGGTGGCCGCCTTTCTCGACAGCAGGAAGACCTGAGCCGTGGCCGCCGATCTGGACGCACTGACCCAAAAGGTCGCAGCCTTCCGGGATGCGCGGGACTGGGCCCAGTTCCATTCCTTGCGCAATCTGATCGTGTCCCTCAACCTGGAGGCCGGTGAGTTGCTTGAGCTGACCCAGTGGAAGAGCGATGCGGAGGTGGCGGATCTGCCGAACGAGCTGCATGCCCGGGAGGCCCTGGAGGACGAGTGCGCCGACGTGTTGCTCTATCTTCTCCTGATCGCCGACAGGGCCGGCATTGATCTGGAGGCCGCCACGCTGGCCAAGCTTGCCAAGAACGAGGCCAAGTATCCCGTGGACCGGTTCAAGGGCTCCCGGCGCAAGTACGATGCCGCCGAGTGACGGGCAGGGAGGCGGTGGTGTGGGGGAGGTGGTAGCATCGCGCCCCTGATCTTTCGTTCCCGTGTCCGGGTGCATCCGCCATGCTGAGTTATCGCCATGCCTTTCACGCCGGCAACCATGCCGACGTGCTCAAGCACTTTGTCCTCGTCCAGTTGCTCGAGTATTTCAATCAGAAGGACAAGCCTTACTGGTACATCGATACCCATGCCGGTGCGGGGTGCTATTCCCTCGATGAGGCCTTTGCCCGCAAGAACGCCGAGTTCGAGGACGGCGTGGGCCGACTGCTCGGGCGCAAGGATGTGCCCAAGGAGCTGAAGAGCTATCTGAAGCTCGTGCGTGATCTCAACGAGAGCGGCAAGCTGCGCCTCTACCCGGGTTCGCCGTGCTGTGCGGCACCCCTTCTTCGGGAAGAGGACCGGATGCGTCTGTTTGAGCTGCACCCGGCCGACCGGCGGCTGCTGCAGAAGACCTTCGATGAGGCGGGCAGCAAGGCCATCGTGCTGGAGCAGGACGGTTTTACCGGGATCAACGCCTTTCTGCCCCCGCCGACCCGGCGGGCCCTGGTGCTGATCGATCCGCCCTATGAAATCAAGACTGACTACCGCACTGTGCTTGCGGCGCTCAAGGAGTGCCTGCGCCGCTTCGCGACCGGAACCTACGTCGTGTGGTACCCCAAACTGCACTCCATGCAGTCGCGGGAGCTGCCGGACAAGCTCAAGCGCCTGCCGATCACCAGCTGGCTGCATGTGAGCCTGGACGTGCGCAAGCCGTCGGACGACGGCTTCGGCATGCATGGCAGTGGTCTCTTCGTCATCAACCCGCCCTGGACACTGCCGGCCACGCTGAAGAAGGTGATGCCCTATCTGGTGTCCGTGCTGGGGCTGGACGATGGTGCCACCTTCACTCTCGAAGCCGAAATGCCCTGAGGGGCATTCCCCGCGGGGTGGATTCCCCCATCACACGATCTGTTGGGTAAAAAAGACAACGCCCCGGAAAACCGGGGCGTTGTCTTTGCTGCGATGCCGGATTACAGCAGGTGCATCTTCTTGGCCGACTCCGTCAGTTCGGCACGGAAATCCGGGTGGGCGATGGCGATCAGGGCCTGGCAGCGCTGTTTGGCCGTCTTGCCACGCAGTTGCGCCACGCCGTACTCGGTCACCACGTAGTTGATGTCGTTCTTGCTGGTGGATACGTGGGTGCCCGGCGTCAGGGTCGGAACGATTCGCGAGATGGCGCCGTCCTTGGCCGTGGAGGGCAGGACGATGAAGGCCTTGCCGCCCTTGGACCGGTTGGCGGCACGGACGAAGTCGGCCTGACCACCCGTGCCGGAGTACGGGATGGGGCCCAGGCTCTCGGAGCCGCACTGGCCAAGGAAGTCGATTTCCAGGGTGGCGTTGATGGCGATCAGGTTGTCGTTCTGGCCGGCCAGATAGGGGTCATTGGTGAAATCCACCGGATGCATTTCGAACATCGGGTTGCGATCAACCCAGTCGTAGAGCTTCTTGGACCCGAGTGCAAAGGTGGCCACCATCTTGCCCGGCAGGTAGTTTTTGCGCCGATTGGTGACTGCGCCGGATTCCACGAGGGTCAGGATGCCGTCGCCGATCATCTCGGTGTGGATGCCCAGATCCTTCTTGTGGGTGAGCTGCATCACCACTGCGTCCGGAATGCCGCCGTAGCCGATCTGGAGCGTGGAACCATCGTCGATCAGGTCGGCGACGTACTTGCCGATGGCTTCCTGGACAGGGCCGATGGTGGGGAGGCCGACTTCGAGAACGGGCTCGTTGTTCTCAACCAAGGCGGTGACCTGGGAGATGTGAAGGTGGCAGTTGCCAAAGGCAAAGGGCACGTTTTCGTTGACTTCGACGATCACGGCACGGGCCTTGCGGATGGCTGCCATGGTGTAGTCGGCCGCGATGCCCAGGGAGAAGTAACCGTGCTGATCCATCGGCGAGACCTGGGTGAACACCACCTCGGCGGGCATCAGGCCGCGTTCGATCAGCTGGGGCATCTCGGAAAAAAAGCTCGGCGTGAAATCGACCACGCCCTCACGGAAGCCCGGACGGGTGGCGCCGCTGAAGAAGTAGGCGACGTGGCGGACGTGCTCGGCGGTCGTGGGATCCAGGTAACCGAACTTGCGAACGGCCAGGATCTGGGACACCTTCACATCGTGGAAATCACGGCGGTGCTCGGACAGTGCGGTAAGAAGGGCAGGCGGTTCGGCAACGGCGGTCGGCACCACGATGGTGTCGCCGTTATGCACGTTGCGGACGGCCTCGGCCGGCGTGACGCGTTTTGCTGCGTACTGCTCCTGGTAATTCATGTGCTTATCTCCCACGGTCGTTGTTTTGGCGCAAATTAAACCACGCCTGAAGGGCGTGGCATGTACTCGATTGTAAAACCCGCCTATCCCCAGCGCCCTTGGTCCGGATCAAGGACCGGGCTTGTGGATGGATCTGCTGCACGGCCCGATTTCACCCCTGCGGTGGCGCAAACCCGGGCCTTGCAGGGCTGCGACTCCCGGCGCGAGCCCGAAGCGCTCGCTGCAATGTTTTCGCCAGTGCCGGGCCTGCCGACATATGTTCAGGGCGTAGCTGATCGGTTGCGTCCGAGACAGGTGCGATGGCGCGCGTCCACCCGCTCGGCAAACCAGGCCGTGGTCAGCTTGCGCTGGATCTTGGGGCTCTTCAGATCGATCCGGGGCATCGTCTCGCGGGGGAGGCGGGTGCCGGTGCGGTTGTCGGCCAGGGCAAAGATCTTGCTGTAAAGCGGTGTGCCGGAGAATCGTGCCGTCTTTTCCAGGCGCAGGTCGCGCTGCATTTCGGACCGGGACAGGCCAAGCTGGCCCGCCAGACCCTGCAACGCCGCGAGCGTGGCACTGGGCTCCGCCGCCGGGACGCCGTCGGCATAGCGGAGAAGATCACCGTCCAGGGCCAGGGCTTGACCCGTGAGCTTCGCCACGGCGTCCTGGAAGGCGGCATTCCGGCTGCTGTAGCGACCGGCATTGAAGTCGGCGAAGCGATATAGCGGCCGGCTGTAGGGGGCAGGGTAGTCGAGGAGGATGGCGATCCCGAAGTACATTCCGCCGCGGCGGGTGAACACCTCGTCACGCACGCTGCCGCGCCGTGGATAGGGATAGCCCTTTTCCTTCACGTGTTCCTCGGCAAAGGCCACACTCACCTGCATCGGGCCGCCGGTACGGACCGGGTTGTAGCCGCCAAGCAGGGTCTTGCCGGCGGGCAGTTCCGAGATCATGTCTTCGAACAGGGCGTTCATCTGCTTTTCGGTACGCAGGCTGTCGATGCGTGCCTTGTAGCTGCGACCGTCCGGTGAGGTCTTGAGCAAGGCCGCGTCCACCAGCAGTTTCGGCAGGTGGAGGCGCTCCCGCCGCGTGTCGATTTCCTTCCAGACGATGCGGGACAGTCCGGCCACCTCGGGGTCTGCCTGGAAGGTGGACTCCTGCTCGGTCACGGCAATGGCCGCGCAGATGTTGTCGGGGGTGACGGGGATACGCAGGGCGGAAAAGGCCGAGAAGATATCTGCCGCCCAGCCATCGCGGTCTTTCAGGGGAAAGGGCAGGTAGCTGGCAACCAGGGCCCGGCCTTCATTCTCGTCGGGGTAGGGCGCCGGGGCGGGGCGCGGTGCGGGGAGTGGGGCAGGCTGCGGCGCCGGCACGGGTGCCGGCACAACGCGAGGCGGCTCGGCGCTGATGGGCGGCTTGGGGGCCACGGGGGCGGGGCTGGTGCCAGGGGCCGGCGGGAGGTTCGGGGAGGGGTGCGACTCGACGGGCCCGGTGCTGGCGCAGCCCGCAAGGACCATGACGGCCGCGAACAGGCCGAGCAGCTTGCGGACGGCGGGTTTCAAGCCTTCTCCGAGCCCTTTTCAAGGCGCGCGACACGACTCAGGCTGCGGGTGTAAAAGGCGGCATACCCAAGGCCGACCAGGGCCATCACACCGGTGAGGAGTACTGGCCCCTCGGCCGGCTGACCGGCCAGCACATTTGCGATGAAGGAATAGCCCAGCACCGAGGCGGCGGCGAAGCCGCCGATGATGCGGACCAGGGCAAAGGTCTTCTGTTGCTTGAGAGAGGGTGTGGACATCGGCGAAGCGGTAGCTGAAACGGAGTGGCGCGAGGATCGGGCTTCTCCCCGTCCCCGTCAAGCACTCCGGTGCCTTAAAAGATGCTCCGGCCCAGCCAGTAGCCGCCGGCGGCGATCAGGCCCGAGCAGGGAATGGTCAGCACCCAGGCCCACACGATGTTGCCGGCCACCCCCCAGCGCACGGCCGCCGTGCGTCGCACCGACCCGACCCCGACAATCGCACCCGTGATGGTGTGGGTGGTGGAGACCGGGATGCCCAGGCTGGTTGCCAGGAAGAGGGTGATTGCGCCACCGGTTTCGGCACAGAAGCCGCCCACCGGCTTGAGCTTGGTGATGCGCTGGCCCATGGTCTTGACGATGCGCCATCCGCCAAAGAGGGTACCGAGGCCGATGGCCAGGTAGCACAGCACCACCACCCACATGGGTACCGGATCGCCCTGGGCCGTGACGCCGGCCGCGAGCAGCAACATCCAGATGATGCCGACGGTCTTCTGGGCATCGTTACCCCCGTGGCCGAGGCTGTACATGGCGGCGGAAACCAGTTGCAGGCGGCGAAACCACTTGTCCACCCGGCGTTGGGTCTTGTTGCGGCAGATCCAGGCGACCACCACCAGGATCAGGGAGCCGAGCACATAACCGAAGAGCGGCGAGATGATGATGAAGGAGACGGTCTTCCAGATTCCCGAGGCGATCAGCGGATCAGTGCCGGCCTTGGCGATGGCTGCACCGACGATGCCGCCGATGAGGGCGTGGGATGAGCTGGAGGGAATGCCGTAGTACCAGGTCACCACGTTCCAGGTGATGGCGCCGAGGAGTGCCCCGAAGATCAGGTAGTGATCCACTACGGAAGGGTCGATGATGCCCTTGCCGACGGTGCTGGCCACCTTCAGCTGAAACACGAAGAGCGCCACGAAGTTGAAGAAAGCTGCCCAGGCCACGGCCTGATGGGGCTTGAGCACGCCGGTGGAGACGACGGTGGCGATGGCATTGGCCGCGTCGTGAAAGCCGTTCATGAAGTCAAAGAGCAGGGCGACCACAACCAGCCCGGCGATGACCCAGAACCCGATCTGTACGGTTTCCATGGTGGTGCTCAGGCGTTTTCGAGCACGATGCCTTCGACGATCTTGGCGACGTCCTCGCAGCGGTCGGTAATCGATTCGAGCTGCTCGTAGATGGCCTTCAGTTTCATGACCTGGAGCGCGTCCCGTTCGTCGCGGAAAAGGCGCGACATGGCGCCGCGCATGATGCGGTCGGCGTCGGTTTCGAGGCGGTCGATTTCCTGGCAGGTCTGGAGGATGGCGCTGGCGTTATCCATGTTGGAGATGAGCCCGACGACGATCTTCACCCGGGTGCAGCAGGACAGGCTCACGTTGGCCAGTTGCAGGGCTTCCGGGGTGATGCGCTGAATGTGGTAGAGCGTGGTGCACTCGGCAACGTCCTGGATGGTGTCGAGAATGTCGTTCATGGCGTTGATGAGACCGTGGATCTCATCCCGGTCAAGGGGCGTGATGAAGCTCTTGTGAAGCTGGGCAACGGTCTCGTGGGTGATCTTGTCTGCGGCCTGTTCGATGGCCTCGATGGCGGCGATGCGCTGCTCCGCACTGGCCAGATCCTCCATCAGGGCGACGAGCGCCTGGGCACCGAGGACAATTTGCTCCGCATGGGAGTTGAACAGTTCAAAAAAACGGCCCTCATGGGGCAGCAAGCGTCCGAACATGAAATTATTTCGAAATGATTTCTGTAATGTTTCATTTTAACAGAGCCGATCCCCATCCATGTGTCGACTGTTGGGTGGCCGCAACGCCCGGGCTGCGCTTCAGCCAGGCGGATTGCGGCCGTTACCCCTGACGGGGCCCGTTGTTCTTCACCGAGGCGGGAAGGTGTGATTCGCCATGGAGTGGGTATATGCCGCTGGGAGGTTTGAAGCTGTCGGAGCTGATCGGGGCGCTCAGTCATGCCCTGGACATCACCGAGGGGCAGCCTGAAGGACACTGTGTGCGTTGCTGCTGGATCGGCATGCATGTGGGCAAGGCCATGGGAATGTCCGACGAGGCGCTATGGGAGCTCTATTACACGCTGTTGCTGAAGGACCTGGGGTGCAGCAGCAATGCGGCACGGATCTGCCAGCTCTATCTCACTGACGATCTGTCGTTCAAGCGCGATTTCAAGATGGTGGATGGCCGTCTGCCCAAGGTGCTGAATTTCGTGATCGGTCATACGGGTCTGGGTACGGCATTGACTGATCGTTTCAAGGCGATTGCCCACATCTTCCGGAATGGTGATGGAATCGCCCAGGAACTGATCGAAACACGTTGCACCCGGGGTGCAAGCATTGCGCGCCAGTTGCGCTTCGGCGAAGCGGTGGCCATGGGCATACAGTGTCTTGACGAGCACTGGGATGGAGGCGGGAGACCGGCACACCTGCAGGCTGAAGCCATTCCCCTGTACTCACGCATTGCCCTGCTGGCGCAGGTGGTGGACGTCTTCAATGTGTCGGACGGCATGGATGCCGCTTGCTGGGAGGTGGAGGACCGATGCGGTAGCTGGTTCGACCCGGCGGTGGTCGCGGCCTTCCGGCGGGTGGCCGAATCGGCGGCATTCTGGGAGCACCTGGCGGCACCCGATCTCGATCGGGCGGTGTTCACCCTCGAGCCGGGTCGCTTCGTGGTGCCACTGGATGAAGACTACCTCGACGAAATCGCCATCGCTTTCGGGCAGGTGGTGGACTCGAAGAGCCCCTATACGGCAGGCCATAGCAGCCGGGTGGCACTCTATGCCGACCGGATCGCCGAAGCCCTGGAGATCGATCCGGCGCGCCGACGGTGGCTCAGGCGCGGCGCCCTGCTGCATGACATGGGCAAGCTCGGGGTGAGCAATGCCGTCCTCGACAAACCGGGCAAGCTCGATGCGGACGAGTGGGCTGCGGTGCAGCGCCATGCCCGCTATACGGAATCCATCCTGTCACGGATAGACGCCTTTGGCGAACTGGCCAGGGTCTCCGGGGCGCATCACGAGCGTCTTGACGGCAAGGGCTATCCGCGAGGCTTGCAGGGGGACGCCATTTCGCTGGAAACCCGCATCATCACGACGGCCGACATCTTTGATGCGATTACCGCGGAGCGCCCCTACCGTGGGGCGGTGCCGGTGTCGAAAACCCTGGAGATCATGGGTGACGAGGTGGGGCGGGCCATCGACGCCCGCTGCTTCGATGCCCTGAAGCAGATTGTCGGGGGTCTCGATTTGAGCACGTCTGCGTAAGCCCCCTGCACGGTCTGGTTTGCCCCTGGGATGATTCGGCACCCCTGCGCTTGCGCTTCCTGGTGCCGAATCGAAGCGCTCGCGACGTTTTTTCAGGGGTGCCGAGCCCGGGCTTTAGACCCGGGGCTTGCGGGGTTTGAAATCTCCCCCCGGGCGGTCGAAACCGCCTTCCTTGCGGAAAGGCTTCTTGGGCGGTGCGCCGCGGCCACCGGGGCCGGGACGGCCGCGTTCGCGGGCGGCTTCTTCGGGGCTGGCCAGACGGAGGTTGAGCGCCTGCTGACGCACCCGGGCCCGACGCAGGATCTGGATGATCTCGTTGGGCAGATCGGCGGGCAGCTCCACGGTGCTGTAATTCTCGAAGAGATTGATCTGGCCAATGAAACGGCTTTCGATGCCCGCCTCATTGGCAATGGCGCCGACGATGTCCTTGGGCGAGGCCATGTGTTCGCGACCCACGTCGATGCGATAGCGGGCCAGGCGACCTTCCGCGTAATCGCGGCGGCGTTCGAGGATCTCTCCGCGATTTTCACGGGGCTCGCGTGCCTCCCGGGGAGGACGTGCTTCGGGCTTGCCACTCGCAAGCTGGGCGATGTCGGGGCGTCCCGTTTCGGGCATCTGCAGGGGGCGGTCCTTCTGGGCAAGGAAGGCCAGGGCTGCGGCGATCTCGTGGATTTCGGCGTCGTGCTGGGCCTCCATGCCGGCGATCACATCAAGGAAGAAGCCCAGGTCCTCGGCTTCCAGCACCTCGGCCACCTGCTGGCGGAAGGCGGCGACACGCTTGTCGGCCACGGCCTCGCGGCTGGGGAGCTTGAGCAGTTCGATGGGCTGACGGGTGGCTCGCTCGATCTGGCGCAGGAGATGGGTTTCGCGCGGCGCGACGAAGAGGATGGCATTGCCCGCACGACCCGCACGGCCGGTGCGCCCGATGCGGTGGACGTAGGCCTCTGTGTCGTAGGGAATGTCGTAGTTGATCACGTGGCTGACGCGGGGCACGTCGATGCCGCGGGCGGCCACGTCGGTGGCGACGACGATGTCGAGGGTTTTGTTCTTGAGCTGCTCGATGACCCGCTCGCGAAGTTGCTGGGTCATGTCGCCATTGAGGCAGGCCGCGGCGTAACCACGGGCTTCAAGCTTCTCGGCGAGTTCGACGGTGGCGGTCTTGGTGCGCACGAAGACGATGGCGGCGTCGAAGTCGTCCTCGACCTCGAGGATGCGGGTCAGGGCGTCGAGCTTGTGGGGGCCTGCAATCTGCAGGAAGCGCTGATGAATGGTGGAGACCGTGGCGGTGGCGGCCTTGATCTTCACCTCCTTGGGGTCGCGCAGGTAGCGATGGGCAACCCGGCGGATGGCGTCCGGCATGGTGGCCGAGAAGAGGGCCGTTTGGCGCTCCGCGGGGAGATGCTGGAGGATCCACTCCACGTCATCGATGAAGCCCATGCGCAGCATCTCGTCGGCCTCGTCGAGCACCAGGGTGCTCAGGTTGTCGAGGTTGAGGCTCTTGCGCTCGATGTGGTCCATGACCCGGCCCGGGGTGCCGACGATCACGTGGGCGCCCCTTTGCAGTTGGCGCAACTGCACAACCATGCTCTGGCCGCCATAGATGGGAAGCACATGGAAGCCCGGCATCTTGCTGGCGTAGCGCTGGAACGCTTCGGCCACCTGAATGGCCAGTTCGCGGGTGGGAGCCAGAACCAGTACCTGGGGGTTGCGCTTGCTGATGTCGACACGGTCGAGGGCGGGCAGGGCGAAGGCCGCTGTTTTGCCGGTGCCGGTCTGGGCTTCACCCAGGATGTCGTGGCCTGCCAGGAGGTGCGGAATGCAGGCCGCCTGGATGGGGGAGGGGGTTTCGTAACCGATCTCGGCGAGGGCCGCGAGAATGGGGGCCTGGAGATCGAGCTGGTCGAAACGTTCGATGGGAGCAGTCATGGGAACGGGGCGCGGGCCGGGTGAAAGGTGAAGCGGTCTTGGGCCCGGGGAAAGAAGCGGCTTCAGATAAACCGCGATTTTACCGGAAGCTCACCCGGCCGTCCCGTCAGCGGCTCACGGATTCTTTACGGTTGTTGCATCCTGTCCGAAAAGAACGCGGCGGGATTCCTCGCTGACCGATGGCGCCGTATTGATGTTTGCCGCGAGGGCATAGGCACGCTGGGTCGCGGGGCGCTGCTGAATGGCCTCGAACCAACGCTTCAGATTGGGGAAGTCGTCCAGCTCCTGTCGCTGGCGGGCGTGGGGCACGATCCACGGGTAGCAGGCCATGTCGGCAATGGAGTAGTCCGGGCCGGCGATGAAATCCCGGTCTGTCAGGCGTTTATCGAGTACGGCGTAAAGACGCGCGGTTTCCTTCACGTAACGTTCGATGGCGTAGGGGATGACTTCCGGTGCGTACTGGACGAAGTGATGGTTCTGGCCGGCCATGGGGCCGAGGCCGCCCATCTGCCAGAACAGCCATTGCAGGGTGTCGATGCGGACGCGGGGGTCGGTGGACAGGAAGCGCCCGCTCTTTTCGGCCAGGTAAAGGAGGATGGCGCCGGACTCGAACACGGAGATCGGTTCGCCTCCCCCTGCCGGGGCGGTGTCGACAATGGCCGGGATGCGGTTGTTGGGGGCAATGCGCAGGAAGTCCGGCTGGAACTGTTCGCCCTTGCCGATGTGGATGGGCAGGATGCGGTAGGGCAAGCCACTCTCTTCAAGGAAGAGGGTGATCTTGTGGCCGTTGGGGGTGGTCCAGTAATAGAGATCGATCATGGCGTGTAGTCAGGCGGCAGGGCGGTGTCCGGTGGCCAGCACCCAGGCGGCGTCGAGGCCGCGAATGGGAATGCGGGGATCGGTGGGGATGCGGCCAGCCAGCTGGAGCTGCTGGTAGCGCATGCAGGTGACCCGCAGGAAGGACGTAAAGTTCGCGTGTTCGTCAAGGCGACCGCTTGCCACCAGTTCGTCGTAGAGACGGCTGACCAGCTGGGGCACGCTCAGGGCGTCCCGTTGGCCGATTTCTTCCAGTACAGCCCAAAACAGCTTTTCCAGGCGGAGGCTGGTGGCCACGCCGTGCAGGCGGATGGAGCGGCTTCGGGTGGCGTACAGCTCCGGGTCGGCGCTGATGAAGATCTGGCACATCGTCGCATGGCTCCTGAAACGGGGAACGCCCCCGTCAGACCATTGTAGGTGCTGCGGGGGCGTGCGCCGAGTTGGGGACAATCCTGATCAGAGGCTGATCTTGGTACCGAGCACGGCCAGGAACTGGGCCAGCCAGACCGGGTGGGCCGGCCAGGCGGGTGCGGTGACCAGGTTGCGGTCGGTGATGGCCTGATCAATGGGAATGGCGGCGTAGGTGCCGCCCGCCAGTTCGACTTCGGCCTGGCAGGCGGGATAGGCCGAGCAGATGCGGCCTTCGAGGACACGCGCACCGGCCAGGAGCTGGGCGCCGTGGCAGACGGCCGCCACCGGCTTATCGGTGGCAAAGAAATGTCGCACAGCCTCGGTCACCGCGGGGAACATGCGCAGGTACTCGGGGCCGCGGCCGCCGGGAATCACCAGGGCGTCGTAGTCCTGGGCACGGATCTCGGCAAAGGTGGCGTTCAGGGTGAAGTTGTGACCGCGCTTCTCGGTGTAGGTCTGGTCGCCTTCGAAATCGTGGATGGCCGTGGCAATGGTGTCGCCGGCCTTCTTGTCGGGGCATACGGCATGCACCGTATGGCCAACGGTGAGGAGGGTCTGGAAGGGCACCATGGTTTCGTAGTCTTCGCAGAAGTCGCCGCAGATCATGAGTATTTTGGCCATGCCTGTCTCCGTGTGGGTTGGGGTGGAGGCAGTGTGGCGCTGGCGGGCCATGCTTGGGTGGTAGCCGGTTACTGCGGCGTGGCGGAGGGCTGACGGGCGGGCCGGGTTTGGTCATGATGGCGGCTTTGCACGGAGTTCCTTGATGGCCTATGCAATCCCCCAGCCGACCCCGGCCGCCGTTCCTGTGCAGGGTGGCGATGCGCTGTTTCCGGTGCGTCGTATCTACTGTGTCGGGCGCAACTATGCGGCCCACGCCCGCGAGATGGGCTCGGACCCGACCCGCGAACCGCCCTTCTTCTTCTGCAAGCCGGCTGATGCCGTGGTGCCGGTGCACGCCGGCCGGATAGTCGATCTGCCCTATCCCCTTGCCACGTCAAATCTCCACTACGAAGTCGAGCTCGTGGTGGCCATCGGGCGCGGCGGTGTGAACATTCCGGTGAATGAGGCGGCGGCCCATGTGTGGGGCTACGGTGCGGGGCTGGACATGACCCGCCGGGATCTCCAGTTCGCACTCCGCGACAAGGGCCGTCCGTGGGAATTGGGCAAAGCCTTCGACCGTTCTGCGCCCATCTCCCCCCTGGTGGCGGTCGCTGCCGCCGGCCCGATGGATCGCGCGCCGATCTGGCTGAAGGTCAATGGACAGTTACGCCAGTCGGCACAGGTGGCGGACATGATCTGGTCGGTGCCCGAGATCATTGCCAACCTGTCCACCTATTTCCGGCTGGAGCCAGGCGATCTGATCTTTACCGGAACCCCGGAGGGTGTCGGCCCGGTGGTGGCAGGAGATGTGATCGAAGCCGGCGTGGACGGAGTCGGGAGTCTGTCGGTGCGTATTGTCTGAGGTGTGCCGGGGCAGGGTGCGTTCCCGCCCGTGGGGCATCAGTCCAGTTCGCTGCGAAGGGCGTCGGCCCAGCAGTTGGGTGTCTCGAAGAGACGCACCCGCTCCAGGCGCAGGTGATTGCCGTAGACATCCCGGTACAGGGGGTCAAGGATGCGGAAGGCTTCCGCCGCGAGGTTTTCCGCGGTGGGCACCACATCGAGCAGCACGGTCTTGTGGCCGGGCATGCTTTGCAGGAAGCTCACCACCGCGGTATCGCCCCGGTAGGCCAGGAAGGCGTGGTCCCACACATCGACCACATGCTGCTTGGCGACCGCCTTGACGTCGGCGAAGTCCATCACCATGCCATTCACCGCCTCGCCGGTCGCCTGGATGATCTCCCCCGAGAGGGTGATCTCCAGCGCGTAGCGATGGCCGTGGAGATGGCGACACTGGCTGGCATGGTCGGGAATGCGGTGGCCCGCGTCGAATTCCAGGCGGCGCGTGATACGCATGGGGTACACCGGTCGTGAAAAAAGGTCCCGTAGTATACGCGACCTCGTTTTGAAGCCGGATGCCCGCATGAATTCCCCTCGCCAGATGCTCACGGTGACTGACCACAACCGCAGCTTCATCGACATGACTTACGTCTATCCCGTCGTGTCGCGGCGGGCCGGCGGCGTGTCGGTGGGCATCAACCTCAACCCCAACAATGCCTGCAACTGGCATTGCGCCTACTGTCAGGTGCCGGGGCTGGTGCGTGGTGCGGCGCCGGAGATCGACCTTCCGCTGCTGGAGCGCGAACTGGCCGGATTTCTGGACGAGCTGATCCATGGAGGTTTCATGGAGGAGCATGTGCCGCCCGAAGCCCGGGTGATTCGTGACATCGCCTTTTCGGGCAACGGAGAGCCGACCGGATGCCGGAATTTCGGCGAGATCGTCGAGCGTGTGGTGTCGATCCGCGATGAGGCAGGCCTGTCGGAGGTGCCCATCCGCTTGATCACCAACGGCAGTCTGGTGCACAGACCCGAGGTTCAGGACGCCCTGAAGGCGCTTTCACGCGCAGGCGGGGAGGTGTGGTTCAAAGTGGATGGGGGAACTCAGGAAGACATCGCACGCATCAACGGCGTCGACATCAAGCCGCAAGCTCATGCGCACCGGTTGGCCCTGTGTGCGTCCCTGTGCCCGACCTGGGTGCAAACCTGCCTGTTCCGTTGGGACGGAGCGTCACCTACGCAGGCATTCATGGATGCCTACATGGATATCCTGAAAACGGCTGGGACGGCGTCGTTGAAAGGCATCCTCCTGTACGGGGTTGCCCGGCCGTCCTTCCAGCCTGAAGCGGTACATCTGCAGCGCCTGAGCCCCGAGGAACTCGAAGCCATCGCCACGCGACTGAGGGACGAGGGGCTGGCCGTTGCGGTCAGCCCCTGACCCGGGCCTGCATCAGTGGGCCACGCGTTCCTTCTTCTTGGCGCGGGCTTCCTTCTTCAGGGTCTTGAACAGCTCCGGATTGGTGCTCTTCAGGTACTCGACGACTTCCACGTCATCCTTCTTGATCTTGCTGATGTCCACCTGCTCGATATGGACAAGGCGCAGCAAGGCTTGCACGGGGCGGGGAATGTTGCGGCCGCTCTCGTAGCGGGAACCGCCGCTCTGGGTCACGCCGATCTTGGACCAGAACTGGGACTGGTTCATGCCGAGCTTGCGGCGGATTTCACGTACATCAACTTTTTCAGTGGTCTTCATTTGGCCATCCTCAAGGGGTTACTCTGTTAGTTTTAACAACAGGCTAGCTGTTGCGGAATATAACTTTAGTTATATGTCGAAAAGTATAGATCACTACTCGCAACTCATACAACGACATATTTGCATGGGCTAGGGTTTTCCACATCTCAATTTCGTGACAAGGCGCACATCACTCGAAAGAAACTCGAAGCTGCAAGAGATCGCGATATCCGCTAAGATCACGCGCTTTCCACATCCACATCTTCTTAGAAGTCAAGATGGCGCTCATAGTTCAGAAATATGGCGGCACTTCCGTCGGCAATCCCGAACGGATCAAGAACGTTGCCAGGCGGGTCGCAAAGTCCCACGCCCAGGGAAACCAGATGGTGATCGTCCTGTCCGCGATGAGCGGCGAGACCAATCGCCTGATCGCCCTGGCCAAGGAAATCAGTCCCAATCCCAAGCCGCGCGAACTCGACGTGGTGATCTCCACCGGCGAACAGGTCACCATTGGCCTGCTGTGCATGGCCCTTGAAGACATGGGCGTCAAGGCACGCAGCTACACCGGTGGCCAGGTGCGCATCCTCACCGACGATGCCTTCACCAAGGCCCGCATCCTCGATATCGATGGCGACAACATCCGTCGCGATCTGGACGCCGGCGCGGTTGTGGTGGTGGCGGGCTTCCAGGGTGTCGACGAAGCCGGCAACATCACCACCCTCGGCCGTGGTGGCTCCGACACCACCGGCGTTGCCCTGGCGGCGGCCATCAAGGCCGACGAGTGCCAGATCTATACCGACGTGGATGGGGTGTATACCACCGACCCCCGCGTCGTTCCGGAAGCCCGCAAGCTGGACACCATCACCTTTGAAGAGATGCTGGAAATGGCCAGCCTCGGCTCCAAGGTGCTGCAGATCCGCTCGGTGGAGTTCGCCGGCAAGTACAAAGTCAAGCTTCGTGTTCTCTCCAGCTTCCAGGAAGAAGGTGAGGGCACCCTGATTACCGTAGAGGAAGACAAGAACATGGAACAGCCGATCATCTCCGGCATTGCCTTCAACCGTGACGAAGCCAAGATCACCGTGCTGGGCGTCCCCGACAAGCCGGGTATCGCTTACCAGATCCTCGGCCCGGTGGCGGACGCCAATGTGGACGTGGACATGATCATCCAGAACGTCGGCCACGATGGCACCACCGACTTCTCCTTCACGGTGAATCGCCCTGACTACGACAAGGCGATGAAGATCCTCGAAGGCGTGCAGACCCACATCGGCGCCCGCCAGATCCACGGTGATCGCACCATGGCCAAGGTCTCCATCGTCGGCGTTGGCATGCGCTCCCACCCGGGCGTCGCCTCCCGCATGTTCCGTACTCTGGCCGAAGAAGGCATCAACATCCAGATGATCTCCACCTCCGAGATCAAGATCTCGGTCGCCATCGACGAGAAGTACCTGGAGCTGGCAGTCCGCGTGCTGCACCGCGCCTTCGGTCTGGATCAAGCCACGGCCTGATTTGACGAGCATCTGCGCCTTGTCTATAATGCGCAGCTCTTGCGGAGGAGAGTTGGCCGAGAGGTCGAAGGCACTCCCCTGCTAAGGGAGCATGCGAGCCAAAACTTGCATCGAGGGTTCGAATCCCTCACTCTCCGCCAAGAACCTGTTTCAAGCAAAAAAGCCCTGAGCAATCAGGGCTTTTTTGCTTTTCTGGATCAGAAATCCCCCAGTCGTCGATAATCGGTCGGCGGCGTCCTCGTTGCCGACTCATTCGCACAGGCAGCGAGCGGACTGTCTCCACACAGGATTCTCATGAACGATCAACAAGACAAATCCCGGCAGGCCCTGCGTTTCGCCCGGACCATCAGTGGCAGCCGGGTATGGCTCGCAGCCGGACGGCGCGTCGCCATCCTCGGCGACGAGTTCCGGATCTTTGGTTACATCGCGGATTCGTGCCTTGGCCAGGAGGCCCACTGGCGGCGCCGGACCGGCGAGGTTCGCGACGCCCTCGAGCAGCGCATGCTGCAGGAGCAGGGCGCCCGGTTGGAGCAGGCGCTGGAGTCGGCCATCACCGAGATCACCGCCTACCTGGAGGCCTGCCGGGCCGAGGGGCTGGAACCCAACCTGCGCAAGCTCCGGGAGTTCTGGTCCTGCGGCGATCTCGACCTGGGCAGCGTCGGCAAGGGCCTGGCCCAGTCCCTCCATGACCTGCGCGCCAGGCAGCGCCAGCGGGATCTGGCCGAACAGATCGGGCGCTCCCTCAAACTCTCCGACTACCCCGACACCTTCCCTGCGCGGCGTCGTGCCCGCAAGCTGATCGCGGTGCTCGGGCCGACCAACTCGGGCAAGACCCACGATGCTTTCGAGCGTCTGGTCACCGCGTCGTCCGGCGTGTATCTGGGGCCGCTGCGCTTGCTGGCCCTGGAGGCCTTCACCCGCCTTAACGAAGAGTTCGGTGTCAGCGCCTCCCTCATCACCGGCGAAGAGCGCCGCATTGTCGAGGGCAGCCGGGTGACCGCGTCCACCATCGAGATGCTCGACCCCGGCACCGAGATCGACGTGGCCGTCATCGACGAAATCCAGATGCTCAGCGACCCGGACCGGGGCTGGGCATGGACCCAGGCCGTCGTCGGCGCCAACGCCCGCGAGGTGTGGCTGGTTGGTGCCCTGTCGGCGGAGCCGGCCATCGTCGCCCTGGCTGCGCGTCTGGGCCTGCCCCTGGAGATCCGGCGCAAGGCGCGCAAGCACCCGCTGTCCGTAGGCCAGCCCCTCGCCAATGACGCGGCGGGTGCCCTGCGCCGGGCCCGGCCGGGGGACGCCTTCATCGTGTTTTCCCGGCGCGACGCGCTCAATCTGCGTGACGACCTGCTGGCCCTGGGCAAATCCGTGGCCTGCATCTACGGTGCCCTGTCGCCGGAGGTGCGTGAGCGGGAGGCGCACCGCTTCGCCGGGGGCGATGCCGACATTCTCGTGGCCACGGACGCCATCGGCATGGGCCTGAATCTCCCCATCCAGCGGGTCGTGTTCACCGCCGTGCAGAAGTACGACGGCACCCCCCGCGACACCCTGTCACCCTCATTGCTGCAGCAGATCGGTGGCCGGGCCGGGCGCTTCGGGCACCAGGAGGAGGAAGGCCTGGTGGTGGGGCTGACGCCGGCCGAGCACAAGGTGGTGACTTCCCTTATGAAGGCCCCGCAGCCTCCGCTGGAGACCATGGGTTTCCAGATCACGCCGGGCAGCGCCTACCTGGAGCAACTGGCCGACATGTCCGGCGACACCCGCCTTGAGGCCCTGTTGTCCCTGTTCCAGCTCCATGCTGATTGCGGCGATTGTTTCTTCCGGCCCCACGTCCCGGAAGAGCAATTGGCCCGGGCAGGGCAGCTGGACCGGATGAAGAAGCTGTCACTGCATCTCAAGCATGTGTTTTCCATGGCGCCCATGGCCGCCCAGAACGAGACCATCGACGGGGTGTGGCGGGGCTGGGCCTATGCCGCCAACCAGGGCAAGTCGATCCGGCTGGACTTCCTGCCCGACTCGCCACGGCGGGCCTCCCTTGAAGAGGCCGAAACCACCGTCCGGCTGCTGGCCGCCTATCGCTGGTTTGCTTACCGCCTGCCCGAGCTGTTCGTCGATCTGGAGCTGGCAGACATGCACCTGGCACCGTGGATCTCGGTGGTGGACGGCCACCTGCGCAGCCGTTACCGGCAGGGTGTCGGCGGTGGCCGCAAGGGCGTACCGAGCTGGTACTGGCCGGTGCGGCACTGATCTCCCCGGGGCGTGGCGATCACCGGGTCAGCCGCTTCACCTCGCCGCCGCAACTCTCGGCCACCCGCGCGTATTCCTCGGGGGTGTCGATGAGCGCCTGGGCGGCGTCCACCTTGTTCATCTCCCGCCGGATATAGGGCGCCCAGCGTTCCTCCAGTTCCTGCTGGAGACGTGCGCGGGCCTGTCCGACGGGGCCGCGCCAGGGGCCGTCGGTGACGAAGCGGCGCTTCAGGGTGTCGGCAAGCTCCTGTTCAATCCGCAGCAGATGCGCCTGGTAGGCACGAACGTGGCGGAGCTCATGCTCGTGGATCTCCTTGTAGGCACAGCTACCCGGTTGGAATTCCCTGGCCACGTAGACCGTCATGGGGCTGAAACCGTAGGTCACGGTGAGCTGGGGGCTGGCGCATTCCCAGCGCCCGCCTGGGTCAGTGTAGGCCGTGATGCGGGACTCGAAGCGCACGGTGGCGGTGCCGCGGGTGAGCCCCAGAACCTGTTTGCCCGCCGGGAGGTTGCGCGGGCCGATCAGGGTGAGGGTGCGGTAGCTGCTGCGGGTATCCAGGGTGATGGGCTCTTCGTGGCGTTTCAGGGTCACCGAGGGGCTGGGGAGCTGGTCGCAGCGGTCGACAGCGTTTGCACCGGAGTTTGGGCCCAGGGCAATGGCGACGGACGCCAGTACCGGCAGCTTGCACAGGCGTGCCCGGACGAAGACCGAGATGCTTCCGGGCGGTGCAGGGATCATCACAGGTTCTTGAGCCGGCGGTACAAGGTCCGCTCGCTGAGGCCGAGCTTGGCGGCGAGGGCCTTGCGCGAACCCCGGTGGCTGCGCAGGGCGGCGGCCAGATCCACGTCGTCGGGTTCGGGCTGATCCGGCGAGCGCCCGGGAACAGGCGAGGTGGTGAGCATGGAGCCGGGCAGGGCGGGGGCCTGCGGATGATCCTCGGGATACTGCAGTTCCTCGGGCAGATGCCGCCGTTGCACCGTATCGCCATCGCACAGCAGGCTCGCCCGTTCCAGGATGTTGCGCAGCTCCCGGATGTTGCCCGGGTAGGTGTGGGTGCGCAGGCAGGCCAGGGTGTCGGCGGCAATGCGCAGCTTGCGGTCCGGTGCGACGCGCTCCAGCAGCGCTGCCGCCAGCAAGGGGATGTCGTCCTGACGTTGGCGCAGGGGCGGGAGACAGATCGGGAAGGCGTTGATGCGGTAGTACAGATCCTGGCGGAACTGGCCCTTCTCAACCAGGCTCTTCAGGGGGCGGTGGGTGGCGGAGATCAGGCGGATGTCGGCGCGCATGAGCTCCGTGCTGCCCACCCGTCGATAGGTGCCGGTCTCCAGCAGGCGCAGCAGCTTGACCTGCATGCTCAGGGGGATGTCGCCCATCTCGTCGAGAAACAGGGTGCCGCCGCTGGCGGCCTCGACCAACCCGGTCTTGCGGATACTGGCACCCGTGAAGGCCCCGCGCTCATGGCCGAAGAGTTCGCTTTCGAACAGGGTTTCGGTGAGGCCGGAGCAATCCACGGCGACAAAAGGCCCCTCCCGGCGTCGGCTGGCGTCATGGATGGCCTGGGCGACGAGCTCCTTGCCGGTGCCCGATTCGCCCTGCAGCAGCACCGTGGCCTCCGACGGGGCGACCCGTGCCACCAACTCTAGCATGGCCCGGAAGGCGGGAGCCCGACCGATCAGACCCTGGGCGCCAGCCAGTCCGCGGGACACGGGCAGGGGTTCGAGCTTCTCGATGAAGTAGGCGATCTCCCCGGTGCTGTCGCGGATGGGTGACAGCTCGATATTCTCGTAGCTCTCGCCCGTCGAGGTGTGATGCAGGTGCACCACCCGCTCACGTTGCCCCGATTTCAGGCTATGGGCCAGCGGGCAGGATTCGCCGGCCTGGTCGCAGGGCACCGGATAGTGATGGGACACCTCGAAGCACTTGCGCCCGATCAGATCGTCCGGTCGCCCGCAGTTGGCCCGATAGGCGGCATTGGCGGCCAGGATGCGGTAACTGCGGTCACACAGGATGTGCGGCTCGGGCAGGGTCTCCAGGAAGGAGACCAGTTCGGGCAGGGGGTGGAGTCGGTTCGACATGGGGGAGGGGCTGGCAGTTTTGCTGCCAAATACTGCCATGGCGGTGTGTGGCGGTCAAACCGGCATTCCTGGCAGTCACGCAAGTTGTGGGGCAAGGCATTGGGCGAAAAAGAATTTCTCTGAGAATTCAGGAGTGGCACGGCTCTTGATTAGCAATGACTGATATTTCATCGGACTGCCAGAACCGTGACCCCATCCGACTCTCTCCTGCGACGCCACCTGGGCTGGGTGGTCGCCATCAAATTGATGGCCCTGCTTCTGCTGTGGTGGTTCTTCGTGCGCGACAAGGGCACGCAGCTTGATCCGGCTGCGCTGTCCAGGCAGTTCGCCCCCAACCCCGTCGTCCAAGGAGCCCCCCATGGTCAGTGAACAACTGGTCGACCTCTCCCGGCTGCAGTTTGCCGCCACCGCCCTATACCACTTTTTGTTTGTTCCCCTGACCATCGGCATGGTGTGGATGCTGGTGATCATGGAGTCGGTGTATGTGATGACCGGCAAGCCCCTCTACAAGGACATGACCCGCTTCTGGGGCAAGCTCTTCGGCATCAACTTTGCCCTGGGTGTCACCACCGGCATCACCCTGGAGTTCCAGTTCGGCACCAACTGGGCCTACTACTCCCACTACGTGGGGGACATCTTTGGTGCGCCGCTGGCCATCGAAGGGCTGATGGCCTTCTTCCTCGAATCGACCATGATCGGCCTGTTCTTCTTTGGCTGGGATCGCCTGTCGCGCCGGCAACACCTGCTGGTGACGGTGCTGATGGCGGTGGGGACCAACCTGTCGGCCCTGTGGATCCTGATTGCCAATGGCTGGATGCAGAACCCGGTGGGCGCCGAGTTCAGCTACGTGACCATGCGCATGGAGATGACCGACTTCTGGGCCGTGGTCTTCAATCCGGACGCCCAGGCCAAGTTCGTGCATACGGTGTCTGCCGGCTATGTCACCGGTGCCATGTTCGTGCTGTCGATCTCGTCCTGGTACCTGCTGCGTCGTCGCGACGTGGAATTTGCCAAGCGCAGTTTCGGCATCGCCGCCGCCTTCGGCTTTGCGTCCGTGTGCTCGGTGATCGTCCTCGGCGACGAATCGGGCTACACGGTGGGCGAGGCCCAGCAGACCAAGCTGGCCGCCATGGAGGCCATGTGGGAGACCGAACCGGCCCCCGCACCCTTCAATCTCATCGCCATCCCCAACGAAGCGGAAATGAAGAACGACTTCGCCATCGAGATTCCCTGGGTGATGGGGATCATCGGCACCCGCTCCCTGGACAAGCAGATTCCCGGCATCAAGGAGATCAAGGCAAAGAACCGGGAGCGCATCGTTTCCGGTATCGAGGCGGTGACGGCCCTTGATGCCTTGCGCCGCGACCAGAATGACGAAGCCGCCCGCCGCGAATTCGAGGAGCACAAGGCGGACCTGGGCTTTGGTCTGCTGCTGAAGAAGTACGTCAGCCATTTCGACCAGCTCACGCCCGAGATCATCGAGAAGGCCGTGAATGACACCGTTCCCCGCGTCGCGCCGATGTTCTGGAGCTTCCGCCTGATGGTGGCCCTGGGCTTTGCGATGCTGCTGCTCTTCGGCCTGGCCCTGTGGCATTCGGTGAAAGGCGACTTTGCCGACAAGCCCTGGTTGCTGCGTGCAGCCCTGTATTCCCTGCCCATGCCGTGGATCGCCTGCGAGGTCGGCTGGTTCGTGGCGGAGTACGGGCGCCAGCCCTGGACCATCTACGGCGTATTGCCCACCCATCTCTCCGTCTCCACCCTCAGTGTGGAGAGCCTTTACGGCTCCCTGGCCGGATTCGTTGGCTTCTACACCGTGCTGCTGGTGGTCGAGATGTACCTGATGATCAAGTTTGCCAAGCAGGGCCCGGGCAGCCTGGGCACCGGCCGCTACGCCAACGAGGCCCACGCCTGAACCGAGGACACGCAAAATGCTCGACTATGAATCCCTCAAACTGATCTGGTGGCTGCTCGTCGGCGTGCTGCTGGTGGGCTTCGCCATCATGGATGGCCACGACATGGGTGTTGGCACGCTGCTGCCCTTTGTCGGCAAGGACGACACCGAGAGGCGGGTGGTCATCAACACGGTCGGCCCCCACTGGGACGGCAACCAGGTGTGGTTCATTACCGGCGGCGGCGCCATCTTTGCCGCCTGGCCGCTGGTCTATGCCACCGCCTTCTCGGGTTTCTACTGGGCCATGCTGGCTGTGCTGTGGGCCCTGTTCTTCCGCCCGGTGGGGTTTGATTACCGCAGCAAGATCAGCAACCCCACCTGGCGCAAGACCTGGGACTGGGGCCTGTTCATCGGCGGGGCGGTGCCGCCGCTGATCTTCGGGGTGGCCTTCGGCAACCTCTTCCAGGGCGTACCGTTCAGCTTCGACGACCACCTGGTGTCCACCTACTCCGGCAGTTTCTGGGCCTTGCTCAACCCCTTTGCACTGCTCTGCGGGGTCGTGTCCACGGCCATGATCACCTTCCATGGCGCCATCTACCTGGTGCACCGTACCCAGGGCGAGATCCAGTGGCGGGCACTGCGGGCGGCCGGTTTCTTTGGCGGGCTCATGGTATTGAGCTTTGTCGCGGCGGGCGTCTGGTTGTGGATGGGGATTCCCGGCTATGTCATCCAGTCGGCGGTGGAGGGCGGGGCGCTGCCCAACCCCCTGGCCAAGACAGTGGTGAGGGAGGCGGGTGCCTGGTTCGCCAACTATCGGGCCTACCCCGCGACGTTGCTTCTGCCTGCCCTTGGCATCGTGGGTGTGTTTGCTGCCCAGGCGCTCGCGCGTTCGGGCCGCAGCATGGCGGCTTTCTGGGCATCGGCGCTGGCCATTGTTGGCGTCATCGGTACCGCTGGCGCAGCCCTGTTCCCCTTCATCATGCCCTCGTCCCTCGACCCGCGCGCCAGCCTGACGGTGTGGGACAGCGTCTCCAGTCGGCTGACCCTCAACATCATGCTGTGGGCCACGTTGATCTTCATGCCGATCATCATCCTGTACACAAGCTGGGCCTACCGGGTGATGGGGGGCAAGGTCACCGCCGCCTACGTGCGCGAGAACAGCCATTCGGCCTATTAGTCGGCTTACCAAGGAGTCAACAACATGTGGTATTTCACCTGGGTTCTGGGCATCGGCTTTGCCGTCTTCCTGGCCATTCTCAATGCACTGTGGGCCGAGCATGAGGCAAGCCGTCAATCCCTGCCTCGCGGCAGGCAGGGCGACAATCCGCCTTCCTGATGATTCATTGAGGGCCGGCTCGCGGGAAGCGTCGAAGGGTGGGATTAAATCAGTATCTGCTAATATTTAAGGGGCGTCTGTGAACATGGCATTCCGGGAATTACCTGAACCCCCTGGCGAGCAGAGTCCCGGGAGGATGCATCTGCCGAGTCTGGCAGCCGCCATGCTGATCATGCTGGCGGGCTCGCTCTACCCGCTCTTGTTCACCCGTGCGGATGCCCGGGTCGATCACGGATTGGCGATGGCCTTGTTCATGGCCATGAGCGCGGGGTTCGTCCGTGGTGTGGGCTTCATCCCTGCTGCGCCCTTATGGCGCTGGCTGTTTTCGGGTTGGGCCTGTTTGCTGGCGCTGCTCCTTGCGGCCACCCTCAAGTTCCTTCATTGAGCCTGGCAGTCAGGTGGCAAGGCCGACTTGGCGAGGGGCGCCTGAGATCCGGGCGCATTTATCGAGATAGGGAGTGCGTATGAGATTCAAGGCTTTGCTGTTGTCGCGCGTGGCGGGAGGCCTTCTTGCCCTGGTGTTGTCCCTGGCCGCTGATGCGGCGCCCATCCTTCCCGGGGGCGTACTTCCGGCGTTGGCGCTTGAGGATCAGCACGGCAGGACGGTGTCCACTTCCGCGAACACCCGTCTTGTCCTGTTTGCGGCGGACAAGGCCGCCAGCGACCTGATCAACGAGGTGCTGGCCGCCCGGCCCGCCGGGGTTCTTGAGGGGCTGGGCGCTGTCTACTTCGCGGACATCAGCGCAATGCCGGCCCTGGTTACGCGAATGTTCGCCCTGCCTGCACTGCGGGAGATGCCCTTCGCGGTCGGGCTCGGGCGGGAGGCCGGTCAGTTGGCTGATCTGCCTCGCCAGAAAGGGGCTGCAACCATCGTCAGACTGGTCGACGGAAAGGTCGCCTCCATCGAATATGCCCGCAATGTCGGCCAGCTGATGCAGGCCATCGGGCTCAAATGAACCCCTCAGGGAGAGAGATGATGAAAAATCTGATCATTGCCGTTTCGTTGGGCCTGCTGGGTATTTCGGCACAGGCGGTTGATATTGCCGTTCCTGCGACCGACGTTCATGCGCGGCTACAGCAGGCCGATCAGAAGATGCTGTTTGTGGATGTGCGTGATCCGGTCGAGATCATGTTTGTCGGCTTCACGGATGCCGTCCATGTGAACGTGCCTTTCCTGATGGTGGACCGTAGCGCCTGGGATGAGCGGCGCGGGGTGTACAGGCTGACCCAGAACCCGGACTTTGTCAGGCAGATCAAGGCAGAGCTGGAGAAGCGTGGCCTGGACATGGAGGCCGAGGTGATCACCCTGTGCCGTTCGGGCAGCGAGCGGGGGGAGCCCAGTGCCGCCTTCCTCCGGGACAATGGTTTTCCTAACGCCCGCTACGTTATCAATGGCTTCCAGGGCTCGGCCATCAAGGACGGCCCCCAGGCGGGTTTTCGTCTGGTTAACGGCTGGCAGAACAGCGGCCTGCCCTGGGGCATGAAGATGAATCCGGCCAAGATGTACCGCGTCGACAACAAGTAACGACACGCATTGCCCTCGCAGTTCGTGTCCGTCTGATGGCGTGGTGTGTCCGGTGTCCGGGGCGGTATTCCGACCCCCATGGGGTGGGATTGCCACCCGGACGCAGGCGGGGCCATGCCATCATGCATCTGAATCCTGACCCCACGTAAACATGAACCCCACGCCCATCGCCCCAAGCGCGCCTGACGTACATCATGAGACGTCTATCGCCCATTTTCCGGTTGCTCTCTTCTCCACGGTGATGGGGATCGCCGGGCTTGCCCTCGCCTGGCAGAAGGCTGCCCATGTGCTCGGTTGGTCTGGACTTGTGGGCCAGGGCCTTGCCGTGCTCGCCGGCCTGGTGTTCCTCGTGGTGGCAGGCTTCTATGGGGCCAAGCTGCTTCGCCACTGGGCTGCTGCGCGGGCCGAAGCAGCGCATCCGGTGAAGATGAACTTCGTTCCCGCCATTTCCATCGGCATCCTGTTGCTGGCAACGGCCTGGGGCCGGATGGCACCGGAGGTGGCGAGCTGGATGTGGGGCCTTGGTGCAGCACTGCATCTGGTGTTCACCTTGCGGACCATGAGTGCCTGGATCCACCACACCCATTTCGAGATCCAGCACCTCAACCCGGCCTGGTTCATCCCGGTGGTGGGCAACATCATCGTCCCCCTGGCGGGCGTCCGGTTTGCGCCCGCGGAGGTGTCGTGGTTCTTCTTCAGCATCGGGCTGGTGTTCTGGATCGTGCTGTTCGCGATCGTGATGTATCGCCTGTTCTTTCACGCCCCACTGGCCCTGCGCCTCACCCCCACGCTGTTCATCCTGCTTGCACCGCCCTCCGTCGGCTTCGTTGCCTACACCGGCCTTTCCGGCGGCCTCGATGCCTTTGGGCGGGTGCTGTATTACACGGCCCTGTTCCTGGGCTTGCTCTTCGCAAGCAACGCGCTGCGCTTCTTCCGGGTTCCGTTCTTCGTATCGGCCTGGGCATACTCGTTTCCACTGGCAGCGCTGACTGTTGCCACGCTGACAATGGCCGAACTGAGCGGGCTGCCCGCTTTTCGCCTCCTGGGGGCGGCACTGGTGCTGACCACCAGCGGCGTGATCGCCCTGCTTGGGGCGCTCACGGTCCGTGCTGCGCTGCGCGGCGAGATCTGCCGGGCCGAGTAGGGGGCGGTCTCGGCAAGCGGTCAGGTTATGCCATTGGGGGCGATGACGGGCTGCCATGACTGCCAGATGTCCGACAGGCTGCTGCCAACATCGCTGCCACATTCGTGTCCGCCCGGGCATGCAGTGGCAGCTTGCAATTTCAGGTGCCTGAAGTAAAAGGGATTTCCCCTGAGCTGCAGTCCTGGCACGGGACTTGATAAGCACTTGCTTATATTTGGTGTCCGACCCCGGCGCCCCAGTCCCCAGGAGAAGCCCCCATGGCAAGCACCCCCGTTTCGGTTCTCGGAAACCCCAATACCCCGACCCCCTGCAACCCTGGCCGACGCCAGTTGCTGATTGCCACCGCCGGCGTGGGGGGCGTGCTGGCCGCGGCGGCGGCGGTACCCTTCGTGGCCAGCCTCACCCCGTCCGAGCGGGCCATGGCCGCGGGCGCGCCGGTGGAGGTGGATATCGACAAGCTCGCGCCGGGTGAAATGATGGTGGTTGAATGGCGTGGCAAGCCGGTGTGGATTCTGCATCGCACCCCGGAGATGCTTGCCGCCCTCGCCAAGGCCGAGGGGGAGCTCGCCGATCCGGGCTCCGCGGTGGCGTCGCAGCAGCCGGAGTATGCCCACAACCCGCATCGCTCGCGGCGGCCGGAGATCTTCGTGGCGGTGGGGATCTGCACCCACCTGGGTTGTTCGCCTTCGTCGGCCTTCCAGCCCGGCAACCCCGCCATCGGAGCCGACTGGCGCGGCGGCTTCCTGTGCCCCTGCCATGGCTCCACCTTCGATCTCGCCGGCCGGGTCTTCAAGAACAAGCCCGCGCCCACCAACCTGGAAGTGCCGCCCTATATCTACCTGAGCGACGCGCGACTGCGCATTGGTGAAGACAATGGCCCTGCCTGATCACTCCTCTGCCGACGGCCGCGGTCAGGGTGGCGGTGGAGACGACGACACCGGTATCCGCATCCTGTCGGTGCTGACCGGCCTGGTGGTGGCGGGTCTGTTGATTTTTGCGCCACACGCGAGCCAGGACCGCTGGGGGGCGGCCGATCCCCTTGCCGCCCTCCTGCTGCTGTGGTCCATGGGCGCCGGTTTTGCCAGTGGCCTGGGCCTGGCTGCCCGGCTGCCCTCCGTCGCCCGGCTTCTCCTCTCCAGCCCTGCCTGCCTGGGAGCCCTCGTGCTCGCCGTGTTCCGGATTGCAGGTCATTGAAAGCCCGCCATGTACTTTCGTCAGTTCTTCGAGCCTGATCAGGCGGCCATGAGCTACTTGCTGGGTGATCCCGTCAGTGGTCAGGCCGTGGCCATCGATCCACGCCCCGATCCCTGTCAGGTCTTGTTGTTGACTGCCTTGCTGGCTGAACGCCAGTTGGATCTCTGCCTGATCCTGCTCACTCACACTCATGTGGACCGGGACGACCATCTGCCTGACCTCTATCCGGGGGCACAGGTGGTCGTCGGTGGAGGAGGGCGCCAGCCTGCGGGGCTGCGTACGGTTGTCCATGGTGAGCGGCTGCTCATGGGTACGCAGGTCTTGCAGGTGATCGCCACCCCCGGCCACACGCCCTGCAGCGTCAGCTACTTGTGGCAGGACCGGATCTTCTGCGGTGACGCCCTGGAACTGGGGGGCTGCGGTCGGGTCGAGAGCGGGGAGTGCGATCCCGGACGCCTCTACGACTCGGTGATGAACCGGTTGTTCGTGCTGCCGGATGAAACGCTGGTGTTCCCCGGGCACGACTTTCATGGCCGCACGGTATCAACCATCGGGGAGGAAAGGCGGTGCAATCCCTTCTTTGCGGCGCGTTCGCGGGACGCCTTCCTCAGCCGCTACGCCATGAAGGGCGGCCCTGGCACGGTCGCGCGCCACGGGCGCGCCGAATCCTGAGTGGTCCGAGTTCTTCTTCCTTGCCGTTGGTCAGGGCGAAATGGCCGGCGCGGGATGCAACGCATCGGGCAGCGGTGGGTCTATACGGGGGTCTTCCATCCTTCCTGAAGGAAACCCCATGCAGCAACGTGCTCAGTCGGCGGCTGAAGAACTGGCCAACAGCATCAGCCATGGACTGGGCTGTGTCCTGGCCTTGGCATCGGCGCCCGTGCTCATCGTGGTGACGGCGCGCCAGGGGAGTACCGCCAGTATCGTCGGGGCCTGCATCTTTGCAGCGACGATGGTGTTGCTCTATCTCAGCTCCACCCTCTATCACGCCGTGTCCCCGGCCAGACCCCGGGTCAAACGCGTGCTTGCGAGGGTCGATCACGGGGCGATCTACCTGTTCATTGCCGGCAGTTATACACCCTTTGCCCTGGGTGTCCTCGACGGGCCGTGGGGCTGGACCCTGTTCGGGCTGGTGTGGGGGATGGCCGCCGTCGGCCTGACGCTGAAGGCCTTCGACCGACTCGCCAATCCGTGGCTGTCCACCGGCCTGTATGTGGCCATGGGCTGGCTTGTGGTGATTGCCGCCGGTCCGCTCATCGAGCGGGTGCCAACGGCCGGCCTGGCCTGGCTGGTGGCCGGCGGCCTGGCCTACACGGCGGGTGTGGCCTTCTACCTGACGGATGCGCGCATCCGCTTCGGGCATTTCATCTGGCACCTCTTTGTGATGGCCGGTACGGGCTGTCACTTCGTGGCGGTGCTGTGGCACGCGGCCTGAGGGGTGTGCCGGGACGCGATCAGATGAAAAACCCCGGTTTCAGCCAGGGCTTTTCCTTGGCAGGCGTGCCAATCAGCGGCTGATCGGCTTGTAGCGGATACGCTTGGGCTTGGCACCTTCCTCGCCCAGACGCTTGCGCTTGTCTTCCTCGTACTCCTGATAGTTGCCGGCGAAGAAGGTCCATTGGGACTCGCCTTCGGCGGCCAGGATGTGTGTGCAGATGCGATCGAGGAACCAGCGATCGTGGGAGATGATCAGCGCACAGCCGGCAAATTCCAGCAGGGCATCTTCAAGGGCACGCAGGGTTTCCACGTCCAGATCATTTGACGGTTCATCAAGGAGCAGCACATTGCCGCCGCTCATCAGCGTCTTGGCCAGATGCAGGCGGCCGCGTTCGCCACCCGACAGGTTGCCCACCAGCTTCTGCTGGTCGCCGCCCTTGAAGTTGAAGCGGCCGATATAGGCCCGGCTGGGCATCTCGAACTTGCCGATGGTCAGGATGTCGGCACCGCCGGCCAACTCGTCGAACACCGTCTTGGAGCCATCCAGACAATCGCGCGACTGGTCCACGTAGGCGATCTTGACCGTGGGACCGATCACCACGTTGCCAGCATCAGGGGTGTCCTGGCCGGTGATCATGCGGAACAGGGTGGATTTACCGGCGCCGTTGGGGCCGATGATGCCGACGATGGCGCCCGCCGGGATGCTGAAGTTCACCTTGTCCATCAGCAACTTGTCGCCAAAGCCCTTGGACACGTCGGTGAACTCGATGACCTTGTCGCCGAGGCGCTCGCCCACGGGGATGAAGATCTCCTGGGTTTCGTTGCGCTTCTGGTATTCCACCGAGGACATTTCCTCGTAGCGGGCGATACGCGCCTTGCTCTTGGCTTGACGGGCCTTGGGGTTGGAGCGCACCCATTCCAGCTCCTGCTTCATGGCTTTGATGCGGGCGCCTTCCTGTTTGGACTCCTGCTCCAGGCGGGCCTCCTTCTGCTCCAGCCAGCTAGAGTAGTTGCCCTTCCAGGGAATGCCGTGACCCCGGTCGAGTTCGAGAATCCATTCCGCAGCGTTGTCGAGGAAGTAGCGGTCGTGGGTGACGGCCACCACGGTGCCCGGGAAGCGCACCAGGAACTGTTCCAGCCATTCCACCGACTCGGCATCCAGGTGGTTGGTGGGTTCGTCGAGCAGCAGCATGTCGGGGCGGGACAGCAAGAGCTTGCACAGGGCCACGCGGCGCTTCTCACCACCGGACAGGGGGCCGACCTTGGCATCCCAGGGGGGCAGCCGCAGGGCGTCGGCGGCGATCTCGAGCTGGGTTTCCACGTCGGCGCCGCTGGTGGCGATGATGTTCTCGTACTTCGCCTGCAGTTCGGCCAGCTTGTCGAAGTCGGCGTCGGGCTCGGCGTAGGCGGCGTAGACCTCCTCCAGCTTCTGCTTGGCCTCCATCACCTCGCCAAGGCCGGATTCGACCTCCTCGCGGACAGTCTTGTCAGGGTCGAGCTTGGGCTCCTGGGCCAGGTAGCCGATGGACATGTTGGGTTGCCACTGGACTTCGCCGTCGTATTCCTTCTCGACGCCGGCCATGATCTTCAGCACGGTGGACTTGCCGGCGCCGTTCAGGCCGAGCAGGCCGATCTTGGCGCCGGGGAAGAAGGACAGGGAGATGTCCTTGATGATCTGCCGCTTGGGCGGGACAACCTTGCTGACGCGCAGCATGGACATGACGTATTGGGCCATGGGGGAGGGGTTCCAGTAATGCAGAAATCGAAGGCGTGACTTTACCCGAGTTGTCCCTGGAATCTGCATCTGAAAGCTACAGGCGGGTTGTGGGGCACACTGGATTCATGCAGTAGAATCCCCCCATGCGTCGCATCCTTGCCATCCTCCTCATGCTGCTCGTTCCGCTCCAGTTCGCCTGGGCGGCGGCCGAGAGTGTCGACGGTCACTGGGGGGAGGATGTGGCAGCTCTGGGCTTTCACGTTCATGACACGGATCATGATCACCAGCACGAGTCCGATCCCGACAGCGATCCGTATGGATTGTTCGGGCTGAACCCGATCCCTGATCACGGTGATCATGGTGAGGACGGACATCATGAGGGCGGGCACTATCACCCCCTGTTCAGCACGCTGATCATCAATCCCGATCTGAATCTCGGCGACCCTCCACCTGGTGTTCGCCCTGTCCGGCCACCTGCCACCTTCACGTCTCACATCCCACTGCTGTTCGACTGGCCTCCATCGGTTCTGCTGTAGAACCGGCAGGCCCGTTTTCTCCAGGCTGCTTCGCGCAGCCATCGCCTTTCATCGCCTGCCGGTGACCTCGACCCTGTCATTTCGTCACGAGGAATCCGATGCGACACCTGCTATGCATGGTTTCGCTCGCGCTGCCGCTGGCTGCGTGGGCACAGACCAATACGCCCCAATCTGCACCCCAATATCGCTCGCTGACCGAGGCTGATGCCGTTCGCCTTGGCCTTGCACGGAGCGATCTCTCCAGCCTTGAACGTGGAAGCGTTGAGGTGGCCGAGGCGGATGCCCTGGCCGCCGGCCTTCCGCCCAATCCCACGCTGGGCTACAGCCGTGATGGCGGTCGGCGTGGCGCCGATGCCACCGAGCAGACCTGGCTGATTGCCCAAACCTTCGATGTGTCCGGGCGTCGCGGACTGCGCCGGGAAGCCGCCGGTGTGCGTGTGGATGTGGCCAGCGCCGGTAACGCCCAGCGTCGCAAGGAGATTGCCGCCGAAATCCGTTACCGCTTCCACGAAGTGCTCCTCAAGCAGGAGACCATCAGTTCGACCGAGGCCTGGACCCGGCGTTTCGCGCGCGTCGAGGGCATCGTCGACAAGCTGGCCCGTAGTGGCGAAGCCTCCGGCTATGACCGCCGTCGTCTTGCCCGCGAGCGCCAGACCGCCCAGGCGCGTCTCAGCGTCGAGCAGGCCGATCTCGAACGGGCGCACGAACGTCTGGCTGCCCTGATCGGCACGCCCGGCGCGCCTCTCGCACCCGTCAATGGCGTGCTGGCTCCGGCAGGCTTACCTGCCCTTGACCAGGCTCTGGGGGGACTTGAACGGAGGCCGGATCTGCAAGCCCTTGCCCGGCGTGCCGAAGCGGCCGATCTCGACGGCCGGGCTGCCTCCCGTGGCTGGGTGCCGGATATCACCGTTGGCGTCGGCCCCAAGTACACGGATAACGGCGTCGGCCGGGACACGTCGACCGTCGTCACCCTCTCTATTCCCCTGCCGGTCTTCGATCGCCAGCAGGCCGGTGCGCGCAGGGCGATAGCCGATGCACTCAGTGCTCGCTCGGAATACGCCTTGATTCGTGCCCGCGCGGAAGGCGATCTGCGTGGCCTGCACCGCCAGGTCGAGCGTCTGAGCACCGCCGCGGCTGATTACCGCACGCGTGCCGTCGCTGGCTCGGCAGAGCTGCTGCGCATCGCCGAGGCCGCCTACCAGGGCGGTGAGTCCACCCTGCTGGAGCTTCTCGACGCCTATCGCGGCGCCCTGGATGCCGAAATCACCGCCCTCGATCTGGAATGGAAAGCCCGCCAGGCCCGCATCGAATACGACCTGTTGACCGGGAGTGTCACCGAATGAACAAGACCCTGATTGCCACTTTGCTGCTATCGACCTTTGCCGTCCTGAGCCTGTCAGCTTGCAGCGACCGTGGCCACGAAGATGCCGCCGACGGCCGCCATCCACCGGCAGCCGACGCCGGCCATGGGCATGACCACGGCCCTGGCGGCGAGAAGATCACCCATTTCACCGACAAGACCGAGTTGTTCGTGGAGTTTCCCCGCCTCGTTGTCGGCGAGAAGTCGGCCTTCGCTGCCCACCTGACGCAACTGGCCGACTTCAAGGCCCTGGCCACGGGCACAGTGAGCGTGATTCTCTCCGGTGGTGGCCAGCCGGATGAAGTCTTCTCCACCCGCGCGCCAACCCAGCCGGGCATCTTCAGGCCGGAAGCCGAGCCCAGGCTTGCCGGACCGCGAGAACTCGAGATTGAGGTGATTACCGCAGACTTCACCGTTCGCCATCGCCTCGGCCCCGTCACGATCTACCCTGACCGGAAGAGCGCCGATGCGCTTGCCGCGGAGCACGATGAGGGCGGCATCGGTTTCACCAAGGAACAGCAGTGGAAAGTGGATTTCGCCACGACCGAAGTGATCCGGCGTCCGATCCGTCCCGCCATCGCCGCCACCGGCACCGTGCGTGCTCGACCAGATGGCGAAGCCCTGCTGACGGCGCCGATGTCCGGCCAGGTGCAGCCGTCCGGCGCTTTTCCGCAGCTTGGACAGGTCGTGAAGAAGGGCGACATCCTCGCCTACCTTTCACCGCGCCTGGGCGGCGACACTGATCTGGCATCGCTCCAGGCCAATGCCCGCAAGGCCAGGGTGGCGCTTGATCTGAGCGCACGTGAACGTGCCCGCATGGAAGAGCTCTTCAAGGATGAGGCCGTGCCCGAGAAGCGCGTGCTCACGGCCCGTGCCGCTGAAGCGTCGGCACGGGCCGAGCTCGACGCCGCACAAGGGCGCCTTGGCCAGTACGGAGGGAGCGCCAGCGGGGTACCCCTGCGTGCTCCGGCTTCGGGGATCATTGCCGATGTACGCGTGTCTCCGGGCGCCTTTGCTCAGGAGGGCAGCTTGCTTTTTCATATCGTTGATCGCCGCGTGCTGTGGCTGGATTTACGGGTTTCCGAGTCGGAATCGGCCCGGCTCGCTGCGCCGAGTGGTGCCAGCTTCCGGGTGGAAGGCATCGAGAAGCGTTTCGACATCGTGCCGGGCAGGAATGGCCGCCTGATCGCCACGGGTGGGGCCATCGATACGGCAACCCGTACCGTGCCGGTCCTTTTCGAGTTCCCCCTGCCAGATGAACGCTTGCGTGTCGGCATGGCGGTGAAAGCGGAGGTCTACGCCGGCGCAGCCCGCGAAGTGATCGCTGTTCCGGGCTCGGCGGTGATCGACGAGAGTGGCGTCCCCCATGTGTTTGTAATGACCGGCGGAGAATCCTTCGAGCGTCGCCCGGTACGGGTGGGCACCCGCGAAGGTGACTGGGTGGAAATCGTCGAAGGCCTTGAGCCTGGCCAACGGGTGGTGTCGCGAGGCGCCTATCTGGTCAAGCTCGCCGCCACCAAGACGGGTGAAATCGGCCACGGCCATGCGCACTGAGAGGGCACGATCATGATCGGACACATCATTGCGTGGTCGCTACGCAACACGCTTTTTGTCGTGCTGGCCGGCGTATTGCTGCTGGCCTGGGGGGGCTGGCAGGCTGCCCGCACACCGGTGGACGTTTTTCCGGATCTCACCGCACCGGCGGTAACGGTCGTCACCGAGGCGCACGGCATGGCGCCGACGGACGTGGAGAACCTGGTCACCTTTCCCATCGAAACCGCACTCAACGGTGCCCCCGGTGTGCGTCGGGTACGCTCGGCCACCAAGATCGGCCTGTCGGTGGTGACCGTCGAGTTCGAGTGGGGCACCGACCTCTACCGGGCCCGCCAGGTGGTGGCCGAACGCCTGCAACTGGCCCGTGCTACCTTGCCGCCGGATATCCCGGCGCCGGCGATGACGCCTGCCGCATCGATCATGGGGGAGATCCTTTTCATTGCATTGGTCTCCGACAAACACAATGGTCTGGTCCTGAAGAACGTCGCAGAGCAGGTGCTCAAGCGGCGGATTCTGGCTGTTCCCGGGGTGGCCGAGGTGTTGCCCATCGGTGGCGACACCCAGCAGTTCCAGGTGACGGTGAAGCCCGAGCGTCTGGCCGCCTACAAGCTGACGCTCGACGAGGTGGTACTGGCGCTACGCGAGTCCAACCAGAACGCCTCAGCCGGCTTCTACGTGGAGGCGGGCCAGGAGTATCTGATCCAGGGCCAGGGCCGGATTGTCGTGCTGGACGATATTGCGGAAACGGTCATTACCGTCCGCGATGGGCAGCCGGTCTTGATCCGTCACGTCGCCGAAGTCGGCATCGGGGCTGCGCCAAAGCGTGGTGTTGGCTCCCATAACGGCAAGCCGGCGGTGGTGCTGGGCATCCAGAAGCAACCCGGGGCCAATACGCTGGAGCTGACCGACCGGCTTGACCGCACCCTGGCGGACATCCAGGCAGGCCTGCCGGCAGGCATGAAGATCGAGCGCCACATCTTCCGCCAGGCGGATTTCATCGAAACCTCGATCGACAACCTGCTCGTCGCCCTGCGCGACGGGGCCATCCTGGTTGTTGCCATCGTCTTCGCTTTCCTGCTGTCGGCCCGCGCCACGCTGATCACCCTGGTGGCCATCCCCCTGTCGCTGGTCGCTGCCATCCTGTCGATGAAGGCGCTCGGGGCCACCATCAACACCATGACCCTGGGCGGCATGGCGATTGCCCTTGGTGCCCTGGTGGACGACGCCATCATCGTGGTGGAGAACATCGTCCGGCGTCTGCGGGAGAACCTGGCCCAGCCCGAAAGCGAACAGCACACCGTTCTGCAGGTGGTTTTCGATGCCACCCGCGAGATCCAGGGCTCCATCGTGTTTGCGACCCTGATCATCATGCTGGTGTTCATGCCGCTCTTCTTTCTCTCCGGTGTGGAAGGTCGGCTGATGGTGCCACTGGGCTTTGCTTACGTCGTCTCCCTTGCCGCTTCGCTGCTGGTGGCGATCACCGTTACGCCGGTACTGGCGGCGCTTGTCCTGCCACGCTCGAAGATCGTCCGCCAGAACGTGGAGCCGCGCTTTCTGCATGCCATCAAGGGCGGCTACCGGCGCGTGCTGGACGCAACGCTGACCCGCTGGAAGGGGGTGACGCTGGTCAGCGTGCTTGCCTTGGTGGCATCCCTGGTCGCGTTGAGCTTCGCAGGCCGGGCCTTTTTGCCGGATTTTAACGAAGGGACGCTGACGGTCAGTACCGCCACGCTGCCGGGCACGGCGCTGGAGGAGTCCGATCGCCTGGGCCAACAGGTCGAGCAGATTCTGCTGTCCCATCCTGAAGTGGTCGCCACCGCTCGTCGAACCGGCCGGGCCGAGGGCGATCCGCACGCGATGGACGTGTCTGCGTCGGAAATGGAAGTGACTTTGAAGATGCGGGAGCGCAGCAAGGAAGCTTTTCTGGCCGCGCTACGGGCCGACCTCGCCAGCATCCCGGGCACCCAGATCGTCATCGGTCAGCCGATTTCCCACCGCATCGACCACATGCTTTCGGGCAACCGCTCGAACATCGCGGTGAAGATATTCGGCCCCGAGCTGCCCGAGCTGCGTCGCCTGACCGGCGAAATCAAGGCGCTGGTGCAGACCGTGGACGGTGCGGTCGATATTTCGGACGAGCAGCAGGGCGATATTCCCTTCCTCACCCTGCGCTTTCGGCGGGATGCCCTGGCCCGTCATGGCCTGTCCATCCGGCAGGTGGCGGAAACCGTCGAGATGGCGTTTTCCGGGATGGCGGTAAGCCGTGTCCAGCAAGGCCAGGCCAGCTACGATCTGGCGGTGCGCTTCGATCCTTCGGCGAAGGCCAATCTCGATGCGATCCGCTCTACGCTGGTCACCACGGCCAGCGGAGCGCGCATCCCGCTTTCGGCCCTGGCAGACATTCGCAACGACCGGGCGCCTTACTACATCACGCGTGAAAACGTGCAGCGCAAGATGGTCGTGATGGCCAATGTGGCCGGGCGGGATCTGGCGAGTGTGGTGGACGACATCCGGCGCAAGATCGCGGCCCAGGTCAAGCAGCCTGCGGGCTACCACGTGGAGTACGGCGGCCAGTTCGAGAGCGCCGAAGAGGCTGGCCGGACGTTGCTGTTCCTGGGTGTGGGCGTCATCGTGGGCATCTTCCTGCTGCTCTTCGTCGCTTTCCGCACAGCGCGGGATGCGCTGCTGGTGATGCTCAACCTGCCGCTGGCCATCATCGGTGGCGTGATCGGGGTGTTCGCCGCCGGTGGCGTGCTGTCGGTGGCGTCGATCATCGGCTTCATCACGCTCTTCGGCATCGCCACCCGCAACGGCGTGATGATGATCGCCCACATTCATCACCTGGTGGAGCACGAGGGGGTGCGCGATGCCGCCGAAGCCGTCAGGCGCGGCGCCGAGGAGCGCCTGGTGCCCATCCTGATGACGGCCCTGGCCGCTGGCTTGGCGCTGGTGCCGCTAGCCCTGGCCGCCGGGCAGCCAGGCAGCGAGATCCAGTCGCCGATGGCCATCGTCATCCTGTTCGGGCTGGGCAGCTCGACGCTGCTCAACATGATCGTCGTGCCCGCGCTATACCTGCGCTTCGGTGCCATCCACGAGTGTGCGGAACGTGGTTCCTCTGCGTGCCGGTCGGGCAACGCAAGCATTCTTGAATCCTGATACTTTCCACTTGAGGCGTTCCCGATGAAACACACCCTGTTGTTCCCCCTGCTGTCTGCTGCCATGCTCGTGTCTACGCCGGTCTTCGCTGGAGCCGGGCACGACCACGGACCAAAATATGGTGGTATCGCCCGCGAGGTCGCTTCGGTGACTTACGAGCTGGTCGCCAGGCCCAATGCACTGACCCTTCATGTTTCTGATCACGGCAAACCGGTCTCCACCCAAGGAGCAAAGGCGGAAGTGGCTCTTTATGCCGGCAACGAAAAGACGGTCGTGCCCCTTGAGCCGGCCGGCGAAAACCTCCTGCTTGCCAAAGGTAATTTCAAGGTGGGGGTTGGAGTGCGTGCCGCAGTAACGGTGACCCTTGCCGGCAAACCTCCGGCGCAGGCCATCTTCAACCTTAAATGAGCACCACGCCCGCCGTCTGGCTCGCCCTGCTGGCCGCCGCCCTGTTCGGCGCCAGCACGCCCTTCGTCAAGCTCCTTATCGGCGACGGCTCGGCCCTGGCGCTGGCCGGGTTGCTTTACCTGGGGAGCGGCCTCGGCCTTGCCGTGGCTCGGCTGCTGCGGGACCGGGGCTGGCAGGCGAGCGGGCTTTCGGGTGCAGATTGGCGCTGGTTTGGAGGCGCCATCGGCTTCGGCGGTGTGCTCGGCCCATTGCTGCTCGTTGTCGGGCTTGGCAGAACAGGCGCAGGCACGGCTTCGCTGCTGCTCAACCTCGAAGCCGTGCTGACCGCGGTGCTGGCCTGGGTGGTGTTCCGGGAGCACGCCGGACGTCGGATTGTTGCCGGCATGGGGTTCATCGTCGCCGGTGGCATCGCGCTTTCCTGGCAGAGCGGAGAGGCTGGCCGGGGTGACTGGATTGGCCCGGCTGGGGTTATGGGGGCTTGTCTGTGCTGGGCCATCGACAACAACCTGACCCGCAAGGTGTCCGCGTCCGATGCCTTGTTCATCGCCAGCGCGAAAGGGCTGGTGGCGGGGGCCGTCAATCTGGGTCTGGCCCTCGTTCTTGGTCAGGCCCTGCCAGCCTGGCCGCTGGCCGGCATGACCATGGGTGTCGGTTTGCTGGGATACGGTCTGAGCCTGGTGTTTTTCGTGCGGGCGCTACGGGAACTGGGCACATGCCGTACCGGTGCCTATTTTTCGACCGCGCCTTTCGTCGGCGCTGCGGTGAGCATTGCGCTGCTGGGAGAGCCGACGCCACCTCCGTTCTGGATCGCCGCGGTTCTGATGGGCATTGGCGTGTGGTTGCATCTGACCGAGACCCATGGGCACGGGCATGTGCATGAAGCACTGGACCATACCCACGCGCACATCCACGACGAACACCATCAGCACAGCCATGATTTCACGTGGGATGGGCGGGAGCCGCATACCCATCCCCATCACCACGTGCCGTTAAAGCACAGCCATGATCACTTTCCGGACATCCATCACCGGCATGGGCATTGAGTCCTTGGCACTTCGGTTGAAGGCAGTGTCCGGTTGGTTGCTATCAATGGATGCTCTTGATGAGCAGACCAAGCACGGCACATCCTGCGATGACCTGGATCACGCTGCGTTTGTACCGGAACAGGGCGATGGCTGCCGCCAGGGCGATCAGTGCCGACACCCAGTCGAAGGGGCCGGCAAGCCCGGCTGGCCACAACACGTGGTAGCCGAAGAACAGCGCCAGGTTGACGATCACGCCCACCACGGCGGCGGTGATGGCGGTGAGGGGGGCGGTGAACTTGAGATCGTTGTGGGTCGTCTCGATGAGCGGTCCACCGGCCAGGATGAAGATGAAGGATGGCAGGAAGGTGAACCATGTCACCAGGGATGCCGCGACCGCGCCGGCCAGAAACAGGCTGTCCGGACCGAAGACGGCCTTCACGTAGCCGCCAACAAAGCCGACGAAGGCCACCACCATGATCAGCGGCCCCGGCGTGGTTTCACCCAGGGCCAGCCCGTCGATCATCTGGACCGGCGTGAGCCAGCCGTAATGTCCTACGGCCCCCTGATACACGTAGGGCAGCACCGCATAGGCGCCACCAAAGGTCAGTAGTGCGGCCTTGGTGAAGAACCAGCCCATCTGCGTCAGGGTGTGATCCCAGCCGTAGGTGGCCGTGAGTAGGCCCATCGGGATCGCCCACAACAGGGCTCCCGCCAGGGCTACCTTGATCAGCCCGGTCCAGCGAAAGCGGGCATGTTCCGGGGTTGGCGTATCGTCGTCGATCAGGGCCCGGCCGAAGGATTTGTCGGCCATGCCATGGCCCCCACCGGCCTTGAAGATGTCGGGCGCAAGCCGTCCGCCCACGTAGCCGATGAGCGCGGCGACGGCGACGATGGCCGGGAACGGGACATCCAGCGCAAAGATCGCCACAAAGGACGCGGCAGCAATCGCCCACAGGGCATTGTTCTTGAGTGCCCGACCCCCGATACGGTGGGCCGCCTGCACAACGATGGCGGTGACAGCCGGCTTGATGCCATAGAACAACCCGGCCACCAGTGGCATCTCGCCGAATGCGATGTAGATCCACGACAGGGCAATCAGGATGAACAATGAAGGCAGCACGAACAGCACCCCGGCGGCGATACCGCCCCAGCGCCGGTGCATCAGCCAGCCGATGTAGGTGGCGAGTTGCTGGGCCTCGGGGCCGGGCAGCACCATGCAGTAGTTGAGGGCGTGCAGGAAGCGGCGCTCGGAAATCCAGCGGCGGTTTTCCACCAGTTCCTGGTGCATGATCGAAATCTGCCCGGCCGGTCCGCCGAAGCTGATGAAGCCGAGCTTCAGCCAGAAAACGAAGGCTTCCCAGAAGCTGACCGGCGCGGGTGGCGCGTCAGGACGCACTTCAGGGATGGTGGCGGTGGGGTTCATTTTGCGGGGGGCACTTTCTCGAAGGAGGCCAGCAAGCCATCAAATATCGTGCTGGCGAGGTTCAGGAGTTGATCGTCGTCGGCGATGCGCTCCCGCAGCCCAGCGAGAGCGCTCTCGATCCCCACCGATTCGGGGGGCTGTACACCGCCCACATCCAGGAAATGCACCAGTGCGCCCAGCCTTTGCAAGGCAGGAGTTTCTAGGCCAAAGCTCGCCAGCAGGACTTCAAAGGTGACCCGAACGCCGACGTGACTGAAAGTCGCACCGTCAAAGTCGAAGCCCAAGGCATCGGCGGGGCAATCGGTGGGCGATTCCAGCCACAGCAGTTTCGCATCGGAATCGATGAAGCGGCGGATTAGCCAGGCACTGGCAAGGCGGTCCACCCATGGGCGACGACGGGTGGCCCACGTTCGTCTGCGGTACAGGCCAAGAGGTAACTGAGGAATGGCGCCAGCGATGGAACGGGGTTCGTCTGGAGACAAGGCCCAGTCAGCCTGTTGCTCCAGATCCTGCAATGCGGCTTCGGTCTGGCGCCGGGCCTCGCCAGGGAAAAAGTCAATTTCTGCGAGACCCGCAAAGGTCTTGCGCAGTTTTCTGGCCTGCTTGAGGGTGTCAGCCGCCGTCTCGGCAGAAAGTCCGGTATGTGCCTTGCTGATGTCGGCGAGCAGCGCGGAGTAGTCGTCTCGGCGATCAAAGAGGCCGACGAAAGCGGCGCCATTCGGCTCTTCGACCCGAAGGACATGCGCTGTGCCACCGGCTGCAAGTATGTCGGCCGCAAAGGAGTCGAGCGCATTGCAGCAGACTTCCCGTTCAGGCATTAGATAGACGCCGTCACGCAAGACGGCGGCACCCGATGCCTTCAGTGCCCGCCAGACTCGCATACGGGCTGTGGCGTTCTCGGTGGGAAGACTGGTGATGAGCAAGCGCCACTGATTCATGTCGTATACGCTACTTTAATGTAGCTATATCTACAAATAGATTCTTGGTGCGCACTACAGGGCTGGCAGCAACGGTGACCTGAGCGAGTGCTCTGCGTCGCGTTAGAGTGCCCCGGCAAGCTCGATTGCCGGACTCCCGCCGACTGTGTATCTAGGCGACAAATTGCAGGCGGGCCAGGCGTGCGTAAAGTCCATCGGCGGCAATCAGGTCGGCATGACTGCCTTGCTGGACGATGCGCCCCCCGTCCATCACCACGATCCGGTCGGCTTTCTGCACGGTGGCAAGGCGGTGGGCGATGACCACCGTGGTGCGCTGGCGCATCAGGCCATCGAGGGCCTGCTGGACCATGCGCTCGCTCTCGGCGTCGAGGGCCGAGGTGGCTTCGTCAAGGAGCAGCACCGGCCGGTTGGCGAGGATGGCCCGGGCGATGGCGATGCGCTGGCGTTGACCGCCGGACAGGCGCACGCCACGCTCGCCCAGGTCGGTGTCGTAGCCCTGGGGCAGGCCCGCGATGAACTCGTCGGCGAAGGCGGCGCGGCACGCGGCCTGCACTTCGTCGAAGCTGGCCTCGGGGCGGGCGTAGCGGACGTTGTCGGCCACGCTGGCGGCGAAGATCACCGCCTCCTGGGAGACCAGTGCGATGTGGCGGCGCAGGGCCAGCGGGTCGGCCTCGGCCAGGGGCACGCCGTCGATGGCGAGCTGGCCGGTCTCCGGGTCATAGAAGCGCAGCAGCAGCTGGAACACGGTGCTCTTGCCCGACCCGGAAGGGCCCACCAGGGCCACCGTCTCGCCGGGCTGCACCGCCAGGCTGAAGTTGTCGAGGGCGGGGGTGTCTGGCCGCGAGGGGTAATGAAAACGCACCCCGTCAATGGCGATGGCCCCCCGCGCCGGCATCGGGAAGGGGCGGGGGTTTGCCGGCGCCTGGATGGCCGGTGCGGTGGCGAGGATCTCCATCAGCCTCTCGGTGGCACCCGCCGCCCGCTGCAGTTCCCCCCACACCTCGGACAGGGCGCCGATGCTGCCGGCCACGATGGCGGCGTAGAACACGAAGGCCGACAGCTCCCCGGCGCTCAGGCGCCCGGCCAGCACGTCGTGCCCGCCCACCCACAGGATGAAGGCGATGGCGCCAAACACCAGCAGCAGTACCGCAGCCACCAGCTTTGCCCGGCTGGCGACACGTTGGCGGGCGGTGGCGAAGCTGTCCTCGACGCGCCGTCCGAAGTCCTGCCGGTCTGCGTCCTCGTGGCCATAGGCCTGGACGATGCGGATCTCGTGGATGGTCTCGTCGATGCGGTTGCCCAGCTCGGCCACCCGATCCTGGCTCTCCCGGGCCAGCCGGCGCACCTTGCGCCCGAACACCACGATGGGCGTGACCACCAGGGGCACCCCGGCGAGGGTCAGCAGGGTGAGCTTGATGCTGGTGGTGAACAGCATCACCAGCCCGCCCACCAGCAGCAGGGCGTTGCGCAGGGCGATGGACAGGCTGGAGCCCACCACGTTTTCGATCTGGGTGGTGTCGGAGGTGAGGCGGGAGATCACTTCACCGGTGCGGCCAGCTTCGAACCACGCCGGGGGCAGGGACAGCAGATGGTCGAAGACCCGCCGCCGGATGTCCGCCGTGACCCGCTCTCCCAGCCAGGACACGTTGTAGAAGCGCAGATAGGTGGCCACGGCGAGCAGCACGATGACGCCGAACATGGCGGCCAGACTGCGATCCAGCCAGGCCGGGTCGCCTGCGGAGAAGCCCTTGTCGATCACCGTGCGCAGGCCCTGGCCCACCGCCAGCATGGCGCCTGCAGCAAGCACCAGGGCAATGGCGGCAATGATCACCCGCTGGCGGTAGGGGGCGAGGAGGTGGAGGAGGGCGCGGGCGGGATGAGTAGGCATGGGCGGGGCGGGGGCGGGAGGAGGATGGATTTTATGTGCAATGCACAAATGGCCGGTAAGCTATGGAGCTTCAAAACATCAACACGTTCGCTGACATGCTGTCTTCTTCGCCATTGACGGCAGGGGTCACCCTGCTGATTGTCCTGCTGATGTTCGGAACCACGTTTGCCGTGGGCAAGGGGCGCCACAAGTATGGCGTCCAGGCACCTGCCGTGACAGGCCATCCAGTGTTCGAGCGGCTTTACCGGGTGCAGATGAACACCCTGGAATGGGCCGTGATGACGCTGCCCTGCCTGTGGATTGCCGCCGCCTATGTGAGCGATGCCGTGGCCTCGGGCCTGGGTGTGGTGTGGTGGCTGGGCCGTATCGCCTACGCCCTGGCCTACGCCGCCGATCCGGCCAGGCGTGCCCGGGGCTTCACGGTGGGGGCGCTGGCCTTTGGCGCCCTGGGGCTGGTGGCCGGTGGCGGCGTGATCCGACAGCTGATTGGAGTATGAGCATGAAACGAATTTCCTGCGCGGCGCTGCTCCTGGTTGGATGCGCGCTCTCGGCCCATGCGGCTCCCCCGCTACCGGCCATGGGGGCTAGGGGTGATGCCGTCACCGTGTCGGGGATCTCCTCGGGCGGCTATATGGCGGTGCAGTTCCAGGTGGCCTTTTCCAGCCTGGTCAAGGGTGCCGGCGTGCTTGCGGCAGGCCCCTACGACTGCGCCGAGGGCAGCACCTGGCGCGCCCTCAACAACTGCATGGCCCCCAAGAGCTGGGCGCTGCCACCGACACCCGACGCCATCAAGTCGCGCATGGAGTCCCGTGCCCGCCTGGATCTGATCGACCCGCCCGCTGGCCTTGCGGACGACAAGGTGTGGGTGCTGACGGGCAGCGCGGACCACACGGTGGAACGCCCCGTGGTGGATGCGCTGGTGGCTTTCTATCGTCAGTGGATGCCGGCCGGTTCGATCCGGCTGGTGCCCCTGCCGGATGCGGGCCACGCCATGATCTCGGTGTCCGATACGCGGCCCAATGCCTGCGACACTTCCGAGCCGCCCTTCATCAACCGCTGCGGTGACTTCGATGCGCCGGGGGAACTGCTCGGCCACCTGCTCGGCCCCCTGAAGCCCAAGTCCACGGGGCGTCCTGAGTCCCTGGTGGCCTTCGACCAGCGGCCCTTCATTGCCGGCCGGCCCGTGGACATCAGCATGGCGGAGCAGGGCTTCGCCTATATTCCGGCGGCCTGCCGCTCCGGGGGGTGCCAGGTGCATGTGGCCTTCCATGGCTGCCGCCAGGGTGAAGACCAGGTGGGGCGCCGCTTCGTGGAGGGGGCCGGCTACAACGCCTGGGCGGAGAGCAACCGGCTGGTGGTGCTCTATCCCCAGACGGTGGCCCGCAGCGGGGCCGCTGCGGGCTCCCTGCGCTGGGTGTACAACCCGAAGGGGTGCTGGGACTGGTGGGGCTATGCGTCCCTTGATTACGCCACCCGCAACGGGCCGCAGATGGCGGCGGTGCGCAAGATGGTGGCCCGTCTGGCCGAAGCGCGGGGGCGCTTGTGAGCTGATCTGCCGCGCGGCCCGCTGCCGCCTCCCGCCCTGAGACCGGCGTCGTCCTACTTCTCGACGAAGGCGCGCTCGATCACATAGTCGCCGGGGGCGCCGATGTGCGGGGAGATCTTGAAGCCGCGGGCGTCGAGCATCTTGCAGCAGTCGTCGAGCATGGCCGGGCTGCCGCAGATCATGGCCCGGTCCAGGGCCGGGTCGAGGGGCGGCAGGCCGGTGTCCTCGAAGAACTTGCCGGTGGTGATCAGGTCGGTGACGCGGCCCTGGTTGCGGAACTCCTCGCGGGTCACCGTGGGGTAATACACCAGCTTGTCGCGGACCTCCTCGCCGAAGAACTCGTTCTGGGGCAGGTAGTCTTCGATGAACTCGCTGTAGGCCAGCTCGGACACATAGCGCACGCCGTGGAGCAACACCACCTTGTCGAAGCGCTCGTAGGTTTCCGGGTCCTGGATCACGCTCATGAAGGGGGCCAGGCCGGTGCCGGTGGAGAACAGGTAGAGGTTGCGGCCGGGCAGCAGATCGTGGAGCACCAGGGTGCCGGTGGGCTTCTTGCTCACCACGATGGGGTCGCCGGGCTGCAGGTGCTGCAAGCGCGAGGTCAGGGGGCCGTTGGGCACCTTGATGCTGAAGAACTCCAGGTGCTCTTCGTAGTTGGGGCTGGCGATGCTGTAGGCGCGGGTCAGGGGCTTGCCTTCCACCTCCAGGCCGATCATCACGAACTGGCCGTTCTCGAAACGCAGGCCGGCGTCGCGGGTGACCTTGAAGCTGAAGAGGGAATCGTTCCAGTGACGGACGGACAGAACGGTCTGGGTACTCAGTTTGCTCATGACAGGGCCTGCTCGGGTTGGCGTTGATGTGCCCATTCTAGTCAGTGCCATAAATCTGTAAAATGGATTGTATTGATATATATATTCTATTTTGTAGATATGAAGTACACCCTCCGCCAGCTTGAGATCTTTCTCGCCGTGGCCCGCCACGAAAGCGTGTCCCGTGCCGCAGAGGAGCTGTCCCTGTCCCAGTCGGCCACGAGCACGGCCCTGGGCGAACTGGAGCGGCAGTTCGACACCCAGCTTTTCGACCGCATCGGCAAGGCCCTGCGCCTGAACGAACTGGGCCAGGTGGTGCAGCCCCACGCGGTGCAGCTCATCGAGCACGCCCGGGAGATCGAAGCCCTGCTGGCCCGGCAGACCGACTTTGGCCCCCTCCAGATCGGCGCCACCCTGACGGTCGGCAATTACCTGGCGACCCTGATCGCCGCCGATTTCCTGCGCCATCACCCGAGCGCCCGGGTGAAGCTGACGGTCCATAACTCGGCCACCATCGTCCATCAGCTGACCCGCTATGAACTTGACCTGGGGTTGATCGAGGGGAGCTGCCGCCATCCCGATCTGATCGTCGAGCCCTGGGTGGAGGACGAACTGGTGGTGTTCTGCGCACCAGGGCACGCCATGGCCCATGGCCGCCCGGTGGACATGGATGAGCTGGCCGGGCAGGACTGGATCCTGCGGGAGATCGGCTCGGGCACCCGCGAGACCTTCGATCAGGCCCTGCGGCATTTCTCGGGGGAGGTGAAGGTACGCCTGGAGCTCGAGCACACGGAGGCCATCAAGCGCACCGTGGAGAGCGGGCTGGGCATTGGCTGCATCTCGCGACTGGCCCTGCGCGACGCCTTTCGCCGGGGCAGCCTGGTGCCCATCGAGACGCCGCAGCTCGATCTGCGCCGCCAGTTCCAGTTCGTGACCCACAAGCGCAAGTACGTGACCGCCGGCATGCGCGAGTTCATCGCCCTGTGCCGGCAGATGACGGCCGGGGTGGCGCGCAGCGATCTGATCGATCTGCCCTACGTTCCCTGAGCGTTCAGCCCCTGTGGGAAAGTCCCCGGCAATTCACACAGAGCGTGGGCAAGCCTGTGGACAAGGTGTGGGGGGCGCTGTCATGTGCCGGACACATAAGGTATTTTTGCCTTTGCCTAAAAATAGAGCAATCCTGTTGATCTCGCGGCTTGAATAGTTTTTATCTATACACACAAAACCGGGGATAAGCTGTGGACAAGCTGTGTGGCGGTGCAGCAGAGCCTTGATACAAAAGAAGAAAGATGCGCTGCCTCAAAATGGGGCAGTGCGTGTCCACGCTGGTGCAGTGATGTTTTATCCCCGGCCGGGGTGGGCAAGGGTGTGGACAAACTGTGGGGTCGGGCAGCAAGGCCTTCACGCGTAAGGGTTTTGTGCTGTTGCCTAAAAAGTAGGCAGTGGCGGGAACCGGCCGTCGGGGCCGGCCTGGGCCGCCTTTGTTAGAATCCCTGCCACTCTCGCTTTTCCGGCTGCTCCCATGACTGCTCCCGTCCGCTACACCATCCAGGCTGTCCATCCCGCCGCGCATCTGTTTGAAGTCGGCCTGCAGCTCGACGATCCGGATCCGGCCGGGCAGGTATTCACCCTGCCGGCGTGGATTCCCGGCAGTTACATGATTCGGGAGTTCGCCAGGAACATTGTCAGCCTGTCGGCCAGGGCCGGCCGGCAGGAGCTGGAGGTCACGCGACCCGACAAGCACACCTGGCAACTGCCGGCCGGTATCCAGGGCCCGGTCAGCCTGAGCTACACCGTGTACGCTTGGGATCTGTCGGTGCGCACGGCCCATCTCGACCAGACCCACGGTTTCTTCAACGGCACCAGCGTCTTTCTGTGTGCCCGGGGCCATGAGGGGCGGGCTCACCTGGTGGACATCCGCCCACCGGTGGGCATGGAGGACGCGGGCTGGCGGGTGGCCACCAGCCTGCCCGAGGCCGAGGGCGAAAAGGGGGCTGCCGAGCGCTACGGTTTCGGCCTCTACCGGGCGCCGGACTACGACGCCCTGATCGACCATCCAGTGGAGATGGGGCGCTTCAGCCTGGCCGAGTTCGACGCCTGCGGGGTGCCCCATGCGGTAGCCATCACCGGCCGCCACGACTGCGACCTGGGCCGCCTGGTGGAGGATCTGAAGCCCATCTGCGAGGCGCAGATCCGCCTGTTTGGCGAGCCCGCGCCGATGGATCGCTATGTCTTCCTGGTCATGGCGGTGGGGGATGGCTACGGGGGGCTCGAACACCGTGCCTCCACGGCCCTGCTGTGCAGCCGGGCCGATCTCCCCCATGTGGGCCTGGATGCGCCGAGTGAGGGCTATCGCCAGTTCCTGGGCCTGTGCAGCCATGAGTACTTCCACACCTGGAACGTCAAGCGCATCAAGCCGGCGGCCTTCGTGCCCTACGATCTGTCCCGGGAGAACTACACCCACCTGCTGTGGGCCTTCGAAGGCTTCACGTCCTACTACGATGATCTGATGCTGGTGCGTAGCGGGCGAATCAGCGTGGCTGACTACCTGGGCTTGCTCGGCAAGACCCTTACCCAGGTGCACAAGGGCAGCGGCCGTCGCAAGCAGAGCGTGGCCGAGTCGTCCTTCGATGCGTGGACCAAGTATTACCGTCAGGACGAGAACAGCCCCAACGCCATTGTCAGCTACTACACCAAGGGTTCCCTGGTGGCCTTGCTCCTTGATCTGCGCCTGCGCGTGGAGAGCGGGGGCGGCCGCAGTCTCGACGACCTGATGCGTGTCCTGTGGCAGCGCCATGGCCAGACCGGAGTGGGGGTGGCCGAGGACGGCCTGTTTGCGCTGGCGGCGGAGATCGGTGGCGCGGAGACCGGCCGTTGGCTGCAGGCCCTGGTGGAGGGCACCGATGAACTGCCCCTCGAAGCCTGGCTCAAGCGGGTGGACGTGAGCCTGATCTGGGAGGCGGCGACAACGGCGCCCGGCCTTGGCGTGCGCACGGCGGCCGATGGCGATGCGGTGCGCCTGGCCAATGTCTTCGATGGCGGGGCGGCCCAGGCGGCCGGCCTGTCGGCGGGGGATGTGCTGGTGGCCCTGGATGGCCTGAAGGTGAATGCGGGCAATCTGGACAAGCTGCTGGCCCGCCGCCTGCCGGGCGAGGAGGTGGAGATCCACGCCTTCCGCCGGGACGAGCTGATGCACTTCGCGGTGAGCCTGCAGGAGGCGCCCCGGGATACGGCCAAGTTGAGCCTGGTGGAGGAGGGGGGCAGCCCCGCGCACGGGGCGCTCAGGGAGGCCTGGCTGGGGGGCTGAAGCGCTGTAAGGGTGGCCCCCATACTCCGTGGCTGCGCCTGGGGCGCGGCAACTCAGAGAAAGCGGTCGGGGGTCAGGCGCAGGCCGAAGGAAAACCAGCGGTTGTCGGTGGAGCCGTTCAGTTCGCGCCCGAAGGTGGCGTCCACCTGGACGCGCTCCGGCACGATGGCGAAGCGGGCGCCAGCCTGCCAGAAGGGGCCGCTGCGGTTGTCGCCGAAGGCTTCGGCAATGGCCGTGAGGCGTTGGCTCACGTGAAACTCCCCGCCCACCCCCCAGGTGAGGCGGTGGTCGCCAGTGGCCTTGTCCTTCAGCCAGCCCAGGTTGTGATGAAGCACCACCTTGTCGTCGGCGAAGGAGAAGGAGATCGGCACATAGACAAAGGTGTTGCCGAGCAGGTTGGGGCCGGGGTTGATGTCCGGATGCTGCACGCTGCCGGCGGCGAGGCCCCAGCCCCAGCCGTTGGTCTCCAGGGGGCGGAAGAGCGTCTTGAACTGGAACATGTAGTCCCGGGTGGCGTTCTCGCCGCTGTTCTTGGCGCGTCCGCCGCCAAAGGTGAATTCCAGATTGCCCCACGGGTTGCAGGCCGGCAGGGCCCACACTTCACGGCTTTCCGGATAGACCCGCATCCAGCTTTCGAGCTGGCAACTGCCGGCCGTGGTCATGCGGGCATCGTCGGTCACGAAGGGGCGGGCAGCCAGGGCGGGCAGGGCAAGGGCCTGGAGCAGCGCAAGCAGGGCGAGTCTGTTCATGATGCGGATTCTGGCAGCGGCGTGTTATTCCTGCGTGACAGGTCCGGCCCCGTTGCGCGAGACGACGTGCAGGTAGGTGCCGAAGAGCAGGGCAGCGGCCATGTTGCTGAGTACGCAGGCCTGCCAGAAACCGGCCACGCCCTGGGGGGGCAGCAGGCTGCCGAGGCCGTGGTAGGCCAGCCCGTAGCCCCCTGCCAGGCCGATGCCCCAGAAGCAAAGGGTGTGTACGAGCATCGGGCCGAAGGTGATCTTGTAGCCGCGCAGGGCATGGGCGGCGACGGTCTGGATGGCGTCGAAGAACTGATACAGGCAGATGTAGATCACCAGGGACACGGCCAGGCGGCTGACCGCCGGATCGGCGGTGTAGGCCGCCATCAGGGCATCGCGATACAGCCAGGCGACGATGCTGACCAGGGTGGACAGGCCGGTGGCCAGCAGGATGCCGACCCGCGCGGCCTGTCTGGCGGCGTGCCCGTCTCGGGCACCGAGAGCCTGTCCGACCAGCACCAGGGTGGCAATGGCCAGGGCCAGGGGCAGCATGTAGATGAGGGCCGACAGGTTGCCGACAATGCGGTGGCCGGCGACCACCGTCGCGCCCAGCCGGGCCACCAGCAGGGCGATCAGGGTGAAGGCGGTGATCTCGACGAAGCTGGAAAAGCCCATGGGCAGGCCGAGGCGCAGCAGTTCGCCGATGGGGCCGGCCCGGGGGCGTGTCCACCGGGAGAACAACTGATAGGGCGCGTAGGCCGGTGCCCGCAGCACGTGCAAGCCGGCACACAGCAGCGCCAGCCAGCCCATGCAGGCACTCGAGACGGCGCAGCCGGTACCGCCCAGGGCGGGGACGCCCGGCAGATGTCCGTTGATCAGGGCCCATGAGAGGGGGATGTGCACGCCGGTGGTGGTGAGGCTGATCACCATCAGCACCCGGGTACGGCCCAGGGCATTGGTGAAGGCGTAGAAGGTGCGGTAGAGCAGCACCGCGGGCAGCCCCCAGGCGATCGTCGCCAGGTAGTCCCGGGCGCCGGCTTCGACTTCCGGGCTGATCTCGGAGAGCTGCATCAGCCAGTCGGGGTGGCGCAGGAAGAGGACGGCCGGAATGCCCAGGGCCAGGGCCAGCCAGAAGCCCTGTTGCACGGCCGGGCCGATGGCGTCCTTGCGTCCGGCGCCCACATGATGAGCCACGGTGGGGGCGACCGCCTGCAGAATGCCGACCATCAGCATCACGATGGAGATGTAGATGCCGCTGCCGACAGCCACGGCGGCCAGGTCGGCGGTGCCGTAGCGACCGGTCAGGACGGTATCGCTGACCATCTGGGTCATGGACGACAGCTGGGCGATCAGCACCGGCCAGGCGAGATCAATGATGCGGCGGGCGAGGCCGGGCTGGGCGGTGTTCTGGCTCATGGGGAGCGTAGTGTAGCGATTCGCAGACGTGTAGCTGTGTTTGTGAAGGAATCGGACCATGCAGTGGACTTGCCCACACCCGCTTAGCTGAAGTAGCCGTGGACGAACCAGCCATGGGGGGGCTGACGTTCCTGGAAGATCCACACCAGGCAGTCGTCGTGGCTGCGGGCGACGAAGTAGTCCCGGCTCACGTCCGCGCCGGGCCCGTCCCACCAGCCCGCTTCGATGCGCTCGGGCCCGGCGAGCAGGCTCTCTGCCGGGGGCCGGGCCATGGGCCGGGGGGTGGGCAGTAGCCACAGGGGGCGCGGGGATGAGGGCAGATCGGGGGGGGCGTGGGGGCCGGCCCTGTCGCCGGGAATGGGCTCTGCCCAGCGCCAGGCCCGCTCGGGGCGGTGGTCCGGGTGTGCCGTCAGGCACTGCACTGCCGCATGACCAAGACGTGCGCGCAGGGTGGCGAGGAGCAGGCCCGGGTCTCCCTGTTGTCCGTCGTCGCCATCGAAAAGATCGGTGCGGGGCGGGGTGAGCAGGCGGGGGGCATCGGCTTCCAGGCGCAGGGCATCGACCGGTGCGGGCAGGGGGCCGCGGGTGAGGTGTTCGCGGGCCAGCATCTGGCAACGGGTCATGTCCCGCGACAGGGCGCCCAGCACGATCTCCCGTGGCTCTTCACGGATTTCGCTGCCTTGGCGGTGGCGTTCGTATTCGAGCACCAGGGTGAAGCGCTCCAGCCCGGCCTGACGGGCATCCAGCCAGCCGGAGAGGCCGGCAAGCAGGCGACGCAGGCCGAACACCAGGGTGTCCACCTGGTCGGTGGGGGCCGGCAGGGGCAGGTGGGCGACGTAGCGCTCGGGGGGCACGAACCATGGGCGGGGGTCGGGAACGATGGCGTAGGCGCGATCGAGCTGTGTGGTGACGGCCCGGGCGTGGCGCCGGGCCAGGCCACTGCGGGGCAGGCGTTGCACGTCGGCGAGGCAATGGATTCCGATCCCGGCGAGCAGATCGAGATTTTCTGTCGTCACGGCGCCACCACAGCCATCGGCCACGACCGTGATGGGCAGGGGGGCCAGGGCCGCCGCCAGCCCGGCTTCAGCGTCGATCAGGCTACCCGGGGAACAACGGGCCAGCCAGCGCGCTGCCAGCGGGGTGGGGGCGACAGCCAGCTGCCCGGCAAAGCCGAGCTCGCCCAGGCTCTCCCCGATGCTTGTACACAGGGGTGCGAGTCCGCCGAAGAGACGCAGGCTGGCCTGGATTTCGAGCAGCAGGGTGTCGGGTGGGTCAAGGCTGATGCTGGAGGTGAAACGGCCGGCCCAGGTGGCGATCTCGGCCAGGGCTGCGCTTTCAAGGGCGGGTGCCCGCTCCCGCAGGTGCAATTGGGGCGCTAGGGCCAGAGCACTGGCGCGGCTGATCCCTGGTTCCACGCCGCATGCCACTGCCGCCGGATCCGCGGCCACCACCCGGAGTTGCGGACGGGGGCCGAGAATGGCCAGCGGGCCGGCATCACTGCGCCCCCGCGTGAAAACCTGCAGGGCCAGATCGGGCAGGACGAGGGCGCACCAGAGCATGGACGGAGGCGTCAGGGTCGGAATGAGGGTGGGAGGTGGGAGTGTCGGTGCTGCTCCCCGTCGCTGTGGCCAGATCGGGGCGGGAGCGGGCTGCGGACCAGGGCAGCATGAGGCGCACGGGGGCAGCCAGCATGGGCCCACGGCGTTTGAGCACACGGACCTGGACGCCACCCCTGTCGGCACTCAGTTCCAGGCGCAGCACAGCCGGGGAGGCCTGACCGGCCACGCTGGCCGGGCGCAGCAGGATCAGGGGTGTGGCGCTGTCTTCTGCAGCCAGTTGCAGGCGGCGCAGGGCGGCCATATCGGCTTCGGCCAGCCACAGCAGGACGATCTCGCAACTACGTGAAGCCAGTGCCTGGCGGCAGGCCCAGCGGGCATGGGCCGGGCTTTCGGCCTGCACCAGCAGCAGTCGCCCGAGGGGGACGCCCGCTGCGGCGAGGGCCGGTGCATAGGGCAGACCCGGCGGCGCGATGCACACCCCCCAGCGCCCGGCGGGAATGTTGCGTAGCTGGGGCAGCAGGAGCCCGAGCTCGCCGACGCCGAAATGGGGAATCAGCAGCTCGGTGAGGGCGCCCGTCGGCCATCCGCCGCCGGGCAGCACGGCGTCCAGGGCCGGATGGCCGGTGGGCCGCCCGGGGGCTGCTTCGACGGCCAACCGGTCACCCCGCCAGACCAGGTGGTCAAGGGCGGAGAGGGCGGTGGCGGAGCGGGCTGCCGGGGTGGCCATGGGGCGTGTGCAAGGAAGCCGAGCAACTCAGAGAGGGTCGGAGCGGATCAGACCGACTGCCAGGCCTTCGATCTCCAGGGGCGAGCTGCGGGTATCCACCACGATGGGTTCGAACTCCGGGTTGGCGGGGAGCAGCTCGACAATCGGCCCCTTGCGGGCCAGGCGCTTGACGGTGACTTCGTCCTCCACCCGGGCGACGACGATCTGGCCGTTGCGGACTTCGGTGGTGCGATGGACGGCCAGCAGGTCGCCATCAAGAATGCCGGCGTCGCGCATGCTCATCCCGCGCACCTTGAGCAGATAGTCAGCGCGGGGGGAGAACAGGCCGGGGTCAACCTGGTAGCGGCCCTGGATGTGCTCGGCGGCAAGGATGGGGCTGCCGGCGGCGACCCGCCCGATCAGGGGCAGGCCGAGGGCTTCCATCAGGCGGATGCCCCGGGCACGGCCCTCTTCAAGGGTGATGGCGCCCTTGGCGGCCAGGGCGCGGAGGTGGGTTTCCGCCGCGTTGGGGGAGCGGAAACCAAAGGCGGTGCAGATCTCGGCCCGGGTGGGGGGACGGCCTTCCTGTTCGACGGTGTCGCGGATGAGTTGCAGGATCTCCTGTTGCCGGGAGGTGAGCGTGTCTGACATGGGGACTCCTGTGGGGTTTGTGTAATTTTATACAGCTTTCGGTACTTCGCAAGCTGTTACATCCTTGCTGCAAGGCCTTTTCAGCGTGATAAACGTCAAACAAGGCCCACAAATCCCTTGAGCACCCGGCCCCCATGGGCTATCCCTTCAAGGACGCAGGCCAAAAAGCGTACCGCCCTGGTGGTGGTCAGAACACAAAAAGACAAAAACAGAGAACAGCGCAAGTCGTATCGCCCAATCAGCAAGGGTTCCATCCAGAGCCCACAGCCCCCGGAGGAGATCTTCATGCATGTCAGTCCCCAACACGCTTCGGGTAGAGTTCTCAAAGCGGCTCGGTTAGAATCCCCAGCCGTGCCGGCCGAGCCCCGCGAAGGCGAGCCGGCTCCGCTCTTTTCCCTGCCCGATGCCGACATGGAGATGTTCGATCTGGCGTCGGTGCTGGGTTCCCATCATGTGGTCCTGTATTTCTACCCCCGTGACAACACCCCCGGCTGTACCCGCCAGGCCATCGACTTCAGCGATCACGATGCCGATTTCGAGAAGGAAAAATGCATCGTGGTCGGCATAAGCCCCGACGACTGCATGACGCACGCGGATTTTCGCGATGAGCATGGTCTGTCGGTCGAACTGCTCTCCGACGAGGAGGGCGAGGTGTGCAAGCTCTACGGGGTGTGGCAGTCGGCGCTGGTGAATGGAGTCATGAAACGCAATGTGCGCCGTTCGACCTTCATCATTTCCGCCGATGGGGTCTTGCAGCACGTACTGCACGATATCAATCCGCGCGGCCATGCCGCCGAAGTCTTTCAGCTGGTAAAGCAACTCAACTCAAGGAAACTAAATGGAAATCGCCAAAAACACGGTCGTCACGCTTAACTACACGGTCAAGGACCCGGACGGCAACATCATCGACGACGGCCACCACCCCCTGGTGTATCTGCATGGCGGTTACGACGGCATCTTCACGGTGATCGAGGAAGCCCTGCACGGCAAGAAGGTGGGCGACAACCTGCAGGTCAAGCTGCTGCCCGAAGATGCCTTTGGCGAGTACGACGAAGAGCTGGTGCTGGTGGAAGAGGCTTCCCTGTTCCCTGACAACATCGAAGTGGGCATGTCCTTCGAGCGCGTCGGTGAAGACGGCGAAGAGGATGTGGTCTATCGCATCACCGACATCGCCGACGGCAAGGTGGTGGTGGATGGCAACCATCCCCTGGCCGGTACCGCGCTGATCTTCGACATCACCGTCAAGGAAGTCCGCACTGCCAGCGCCGAGGAAATCGGCCACGGTCATGTGCATGGCGAGGGTGGTCACCACCACTAAGAGGGTGTGAATAAATCTACTGCGCGGCCCGATTTTGCCCCTGCGATGCTCCCGTACCCTTGTACGGCTGCGCTTCTCGGGGCGAACTCGAACCGCTCGCTACGATTTCTTCAGACCCTTTGAGAGCGTGTGAGCCAGTCCGCTACACGGCTCACCTCCCGGTCCATGCATCTGCCGCATTGACATTACACGTGCAGGCGCGAGGTGGTGGAGGGTGCCGGCGTCGGCGGTCTTTCACGCGTGTGCCCTGATGGGCCCCTGACTTGAACGGGCCGCTCTGCGGTCCGTTTTCTTTGCGATGAACAAACTGGACAAGGAAGGCCCGGCCCTGCTGCGTGTCGAGGGTTTGCGGGTGGAACTCGGCGCCCGGAGCAAGCCGGTGCGTCCGGTGGATGGCATCAGCTTTGACGTTCCGGCCGGCAAGACCCTGGCCCTGGTCGGGGAATCCGGCTGCGGCAAGTCCATGACGGCCCTGGCCTGCATGCGCCTGTTGCCGGCGGGGGGCCGGATTGCTGCAGGTTCGGTCAGCCTTGGCGGGGAAGCCCTGCAGGATCTGCCGGAAACCCGCATGCGCGACATCCGCGGCAAGCACCTGGCGATGATCTTCCAGGAGCCGGCCACCAGCCTCAATCCGGTGATGACCGTGGGTGACCAGATCGGCGAAGTGCTGGTCCGTCACCGGAGCCTGCATGGCAAGCCGGCCTGGGACGAGGCCGAGCGCTTGCTTGATGCGGTGGGCATCCCCGACCCCCGGCGGCGCCTGTCCGAATACCCCTTCCAGCTGTCCGGCGGCATGAAGCAGCGGGTGATGATCGCCATCGCCCTGGCGGGCGACCCCCGCCTGCTGATCGCCGACGAGCCCACCACGGCCCTCGACGTGACCATCCAGGCCCAGGTGCTCGACCTGCTGGCCGATCTCCAGGCCCGCCGCGGCATGGGCATGCTGCTGATCACCCACGACCTGGGCGTGGTGTCGCGCATGGCCCACCGGGTGGGGGTCATGTACGCCGGCGAGCTGGTGGAGACCGGCGACCGGGAAGATTTTTTCAGCAAGCCGCTGCATCCCTATTCCCGCAAACTGTTCGCGGCCCTGCCCACCCCTGCCCAGCGCGGCCGGGCCCTGGAGACCATCGTCGGGCAGGTGCCCCGTCTCGGCGAGCGCCAGGAGGGCTGCCGTTTTGCCGAGCGTTGCCCGCAGGTCCAGGACCATTGCCGGCGCACGCCACCGGCCCTGCACGGGGTAGGGCGGCAGACGGTGCGCTGCCACCTTTATGATCCCAACGGGCGCATGGGCTGGGTGCAGACACCGCCGCGGCCCGCCGCGCCGGAGGTCCGCCCGGCCGAAACCGGCAAGGTTCTCGATATCGCCGCCCTGCAGGTGCACTTCCCGGTCCGCAAGGGTTTGTTTCGGCGCGTGGTGGGGCATGTAAAGGCGGTGGACGGGGTTTCCCTGCAGGTGCCCGCGGGTGAAACCCTGGCCCTGGTGGGCGAGTCCGGCTGCGGCAAGACCACCGCCGGCAAGGCGCTCCTCAAGCTGGTGCCGGCCAGCGGCGGTCAGGTTCACTACGGTGGTCAGGAGCTCCTGTCCCTGCCCGCCGGCCAGTGGCAGCCCCTGCGCCGGGATCTGCAGATGATCTTCCAGGATCCCTTCAGCTCCCTCGACCCGCGCATGCGGGTGGGCGAGATCCTGGAGGAGGGCATGCAGGCCCTGGGGGTGGAGCCCGATGCGTCCAGCCGGCAGGCCCGGGTGGACGCACTGCTGACGCGGGTCGGCCTCGATCCGGCCATGCGTCACCGCTTTCCCCACGAGTTTTCCGGCGGTCAGCGTCAGCGCATCGCCATCGCCCGGGCCCTGGCCGTGTCACCCAGGCTGATCGTCTGCGACGAGCCGACGAGCGCCCTGGATGTGTCGGTACAGGCCCAGATCCTCAACCTGCTGCGGGAGCTGCAGGCCGAGTACGGCTTGTCCTACCTGTTCATCACCCACAACCTGGCCGTGGTGGACTACCTGGCCCACCATGTGGCCGTGATGTACCTGGGGCGCATCGTGGAGCGGGGCACGGCAGAAGAGGTTTTGCGCAATCCGCGCCATCCCTACACCCGCATGTTGCTGGCGGCGGTCCCACGCATTGAGGCCAGCAGCCGGGCCGGTGTCCGGGCCGGGGAGGCGACCCGGGGCGACATGCCTTCGGCCTTCAACCCGCCCTCAGGCTGCCATTTCCACCCGCGCTGCGAGCACGCCAGCGAGGTGTGCCGCAGCACTTATCCCGAAGAGACCCGCTTGTCGGACAGTCGGGTGGTGCGTTGTCATTTCCCTCAGATGACTCCAGCGGCGGTGCCCGCGTAAGGAGTGAGGTCGCGCCTTGTGGGGTGTCGAATTCGATTTTTTAGGCTGAGCCCTTACTTGCGGGCGTTCCGGTGTTTGGCGTCACATCGGCCGGGTCTCGCCCCGGCGGGCGACCTTCTTCTTTGTTGTACGACAAAGAAGAAGGCAAGAAAACGTACCCCGCTGTCGCGCCCCCTTCGGGGGTTCCCTCCTTCCGGTAATGCCGGGCGGGGTCTTCGCAAACTCGCCCTTCGGGCTCAGACATGCGAAGCCCTCTTTCCGCCCGTCATCACCTCCAGTCGGCACGCCAGAGGGGAGAGGAAATGCAGGTGATCAACGGCCAGTGCCCGACTCAATTTCCGTAGGGACTCGGAGCATCCGAAAAGCCCGTTCCGACCCGCCGAGCAGCGCACCAGCGGGCGGGGGAAGTCCGGCGCGGCTGTTTGAGCCCAAAGGGCGAGTTCCGCGCCGGCCGCCTGCTGGGAGCAGCGCAGGGGAGTCATTCGCGCAGCGAATGACCGGGGTGGCCGGGTCGCCTTTCTTGCCTTCTTCTTTGGCGAAGCAAAGAAGAAGGTCGCCCGCCGGGGCGAGACCCGGCCAATGTGAGATAACACACAGGAAAGCCGCCCAGTAAACCCTCACCGGTTCGAGGCCGACGACCCCACACGCGCGAAAGCCTTACATCCCCAGGTACGCCGCCCGCACCTGTTCATCCTCGATCAGCTCGCGACCGCTTCCGGTCAAGGTGATGTTGCCGGTTTCCAGCACATAGCCCCGGTCGGCGATGGCCAGGGCCGAGAAGGCGTTCTGTTCGGCCAGCACGATGCTCATGCCCTGGGATTTGAGGGTCTTCACCACGTTGAAGACTTCCTCCACCAGCAGCGGAGCGAGGCCCATGGAGGGCTCGTCGAGCAGCAGCAGCTTGGGCCGGCCCATCAGGGCGCGGCCGATGGCCAGCATCTGCTGCTGACCGCCGGACAGGGTGCCGGCCGGCAGTTTCCGCTTCTCCTTGAGGATGGGGAACATGGCGTAGATCTTTTCGAGATCGCCCTCCACCTGGGCCTTGGGCTGGGTATAGGCGCCCAGGCGCAGGTTGTCCTCGATGGACAGGGGGCCGAATACCTGGCGCCCTTCCGGTGACTGGCAGATCCCCCGGCGCATGCGCATGTCGGCGCGCAGGGTCGAGATGTCCTCGCCGTCAAAGAAGACGTGCCCGGCGCTCATGGGTTGCACTCCCGACAGAGCACGCAGGAAGGTGGTCTTGCCGGCGCCGTTGGCTCCGACCAGGGCCACGGTCTCGCCGCGTCGCACTTCCAGGGAGATCCCCTTGAGGGCCTTGATGCGGCCGTAGCAGCTTTCCAGACCGTCCACCTTCAGCAGTACCTCGGCGGGTGCGGTGGACGACCGCAGCTCTCCGGCCGTGCTGCCGCCCAGGCCCACCGAGACAGGCGCCAGGCTGGCCACTTTGTGGAACAGCTCGCGGAATTCGGCCCGCGCGGCGCTGCCAAAAACCGGGTCGTCGTTGTCGAGGAAGGCTGCGTCGATCTCGGCCCAGTCGGCGGGGGTGAGCACCTCCCGGGCGAGGGGGTAGATATCCTGCTCCTCGGTGCGGATGTGGGCCTTCTGGTCGTTGAGGTAGAGACGCAGGGCTTCGGTGAGGCCACCGACGGTGCTGCGCCCGGCCGCCGTGTCGGCCAGTTGCTGGCGCAGGGCGGCGAGGTTGTGGGGCGCGTTGCGGTGCTCGGCCTGCAGGCGGTCGAGGAGCGGAGCGGCCGAATCGCTGCGCAGGCGCAGCAGGCGGAACAGATGCTCGTCTTCCTTGCGGTGATGGCAACCGTCCATGAAGTGCTCGAAGTAGTCGAGCACCGAGCCGATGAAGGCCGGGTCGGCCTTCTGGGTCTGCTCCATTTCCTCGATGACCTGGTCGAGGGTGATGGCCAGGCGCCACAGGTTGCGGTGCTCGTCCTTGATGATGCGGAGTGCTTCCATCTTCGTTCTTCCTCGGTCTCAGGCGTGGGCGCCCAGGTAGGCGGCGATCACGTCCGGGTTGCGGCGCACTTCCTCGCCGGTGCCTTCGGCCAGCTTCTTGCCGTAGTCGAGCACCAGGATGCGGTCGGACAGGTTCATGACCATCTTCATGTCGTGCTCGACGAGCACCACGGTGATCCCCGAGTCGGCGACCTTGCGGACGAGGGCGTCCACCTCGATGGTTTCCTTCGGATTGAGGCCGGCGGCCGGCTCGTCGAGGAAGATGACCCGTGGCTTCATGGCCAGGGCGCGGGCGATCTCCAGGCGCTTGAGGGCACCGTAGGGCATGGCGTCGGCGCGGGCTTCGGCGTACTTCTCCAGGCCGACGAAGCGCATCAGCTCCAGAGCCTCGCTGCGTAGCTCGGCATCGCGACGGGTGATGCTCGGGAAGCGCAGGGCGGCCTTGACCAGGTTGCGGTCGAGACGCAGGTGGGCACCCACCATCACGTTCTCGATGGCGCTCATGTTCATGCAGATCTGCAGGTTCTGGAAGGTGCGCGCCACACCGCGACGGGCCAGCTCGTTCGGCGACTTGCCGCCGATGGATTCGCCGTCCAGGCGGATCTCGCCGTGGGTGGGTTTGTAGACCCCGGTGATGAGGTTGAACAGGGTCGTCTTGCCGGCGCCATTGGGGCCGATCACGGCATAGACGATGCCTGCGTCGATGCTGAAGCTCACATCCTGCACGGCCTTCACGCCGCCGAAGTGGATGGAGAGATTGGTGACGTCGAGGAGGGGCATGTCAGGACTCCTGAAGGGCCGCCCCGAAGGAGGCCTGCGCCCCCTTGGGGGGGCCGCGAATAAAATGAGCGTGGGGGCACCCTTATTCCCCCTTGCCGAACTTCGCCGCCAGCGTGGGCACCAGGCCTTTGGGCAGGAAGATCATGCAGATCATCAGGATGGCGCCGAACACCACGGTCTCCCAGCCTTCGAATGTGGCCAGGGCCTGGGGCAGGGCGGTGAGCAGCACGGCGCCGACCAGGGAGCCATACACCGAGGCCATGCCGCCGATCACCACCATGGTCACCAGCTCGATGGAGTGGAAGAAGTCGGCCAGGTTGGGGGTGACAAAGCCCACGTAATGGGCGGTGATGCTGCCCATCAGGCTGGCGAACACCGCGGACAGCACGAAGATGGCGACCTTGTAGCGGACCACGTCCACACCCACCACGCGGGAGGCGACCTCCGAGCCGTGCAGCGCACGCAGGGCGCGGCCGAAGGGCGAGTCGATGAGGTTGAGGGACGCCCACACGCTTACCGACAGCAGGATCGCCACCACCCAGTACCAGTGCTTGTCACTGTTGAGTTCGAAGCCGAACAGGCCGAAGGCCGGCACCGGCATGCCATCGGGGCCGCCGGTCCATTGGGCTTCGTTGCGCAGGGCGATGTTGAGGATGATGCCCAGGCCGAGGGTGGCCATGGCCAGGTAATTCCCCTTCAGCTTGAAGATCGGCCGGGCCACCAGCGCGGCCAGCAGGCCGGTGGCTGCAGCGCCGGCCCCCATGGCCAGCAGCGGATGCCAGCCGAAGTGGGTGGGCAGCACCGCCGAAGCGTAGGCTCCGATGCCCAGGAAACCGGCGTGGCCCAGGCTGATCTGACCGGCAAAGCCGATCAGCAGGTTGAGGCCAAGGACGATGACCGCGTTGATGGCCATGCGGATCGCCAGGTCCATGTAGAAGCTGTTGGGCAGCACCAGCGGCAGCAGCGCAAGAATCGCGATGACGATGTAGAGCCCGAAGTAGGCGCGTTTCTGCATGTTTACACCCGGTCGGTGACCCGGGCGCCAAACAGGCCGCGGGGCATGAAGAAGAGGATGAAAAGGATCAGCACGAAGGGGATCGCGTCCTTGTAGGCCGACGACAGGTAGCCGGCGCCCATGGATTCGAGGATGCCCACCAGCAGGCCGCCCACCACGGCGCCCAGACCGTTGCCCAGCCCGCCGAGCACCGCGGCGACGAAGCCCTTGAGGCCCATCATGATCCCGGCGTCGTAGGAGGTGAGGGTGATCGGCGTGACCAGAATGCCGCCGAGGGCCCCCAGGGCCGCCGACATGGCAAAGCTCATGAACAGCACGCCAGTTGGTGTTGATGCCCACCAGCTCGGCCGCCACCCGGTTGTACGAGGTGGCCAGCATGGCCTTGCCGGACAGGGTGCGGTTGAAGAAGTACCACAGCACCACCACCACCATGGCGGTGACGCCCAGCACCCACAGGCTCTGGGGCATCAGGGTGGCACCGAGGATCTGGATCGGCTCGTCGCCGGAGAAGGCCGGCAGGCTGTGGGTGCCCTTGCCGAAGATCACCGCGGTGAGGCCGCGGATCACCAGGGAGGCGCCGATGGTGATGATGATCAGGGTGACGGTTTCGGCGCCCTTCACCGGCTCGATGGCCAGCTTTTCGATCAGTACGCCGACCACGGCTGGCACCAGGATGGCCAGCACCAGGGCCGCTGGCAGGGGCAGGCCCGACTGCACGAAGAACACCGCCAGCATGCCGCCGAGCATGATGAACTCGCCCTGGGCGAAGTTGATGACGTTGCTGGCGTTGTAGATCAGCGTGAAACCCAGCGCGGCCAGCGCATAGGTGGCGCCCACCGTGACCCCGGAGAAGAGGAATTGCAGGAACTGGGCAAGCATGTTCATTGCCCTCCTGCCCGGTCGGTCTCGCATCGGTGGTTCATGATGTCTCCTGTCGTGATTGTTGTAGGACGGATGACCCGCGCCTCGGAGGCGGGTTCTGTATTTTGTAATCGATTCTGCAGATTAGAAATGATACAAAAACACTAGTCAAGACAAAAATATGTATCAAATTGGCCGTGGGCGCAGAAACGCGCATCGGCAGGCCGCGACAAGACCTCGCCACGGGGCGTGGCCTGATCCGGATGAATGGAAAAACAGGAGAGGGATGCGGTGGCCTGAGCAGGCCAGGGCGGACTGAAGACGGGCCGAGAACAGCGCAGCCCCGGGAGGCGGCCTCACGCCCCGGGGCAGTATCGGGGCAGGGTCAGTCGGTGGCGGAGGGCTGTTCGTTGTCCCGGGTGGAGCCCAGGCGCAGGGAGAGGGAACGGGAGGCGCGCTTCAGTTCGGCGATCACCGGGCTGTCCGCGCCCATGTCGATGGAGCCTTCGACGCCGACGATGATCAGGGCCATGGTGAGTTCGTTCTTGAAGTTGAACACCGGGGCCGACACGGCCTCGACGCCTTTCACCGCATAGTTGCCCGAGATGGCCGAGACACCTCGTTGCTCCACCTCGGCGAGCAGGCCCAGGGCGTCGTCCAGGCTGTGCACACCGGGGGGCAGGTTGTTGCCGGAGAGTTCCTTCAGGATCAGGGGTTCCACCTGGCTGCGCGGAAGCCAGGTGGCAAACACGCGGCCGGCTGCAGAGTTGAGCAGGCTGAGACGGGTGCCGGTGACCACGTTGACGGTGATCGCCCGGCGCGGCCGCTCCCAGCGCACCACCACCGGGCCGCTGTCACCCCACACCGCCAGCGCGGTGGTTTCGTTGATCTGGTCGCGCAGCTCGGCAATGGCGGCCATGCCCACCCGCACCCGATCCAGGCGGTCGATGGCCACCAGCCCGATGTTGAGCGCGAAGGGGCCCAGGTTGTAGCGGGAGGTGAGGGGGTCCTGCTCCACGAGGCCGGCGCGGATCAGGCTGACCAGATAGCGGTGTGCCTTGGACGGCGGCATCTCGGCGGCGGCGGCGATGTCCTTGAGCATCATCGAGCGCTTGCCACCGACCATCGCCTTGAGAATGCCCATGCCCACTTCCAGGGACTGGACTCCGTGTTTGCCTTCCAGCTCTTCGCTCATGATGGTGATTCTCGGGTAAGGTTGCGTCTGTTACGTATTGCACAATAGATTTCATTATAAGAAACCCAGTGTCAAGCCAAGGAGACAGGAAACCATGACAACACGCCTGCGCGTCTATGCCATCGACGGTATCGTTCCGGTGGTCCACCCCAGCGCCCACGTTCATCCGTCCGCCGTGCTCATCGGCGACGTGATCGTCGGCCCCGATTGCTACGTGGGGCCCTGCGCCAGCCTGCGTGGTGACTTTGGCCGCCTGATCCTCGAGCGCGGTGCCAACCTTCAGGATACCTGCGTCATGCACGGTTTTCCCGGCACCGACACGGTGGTGGAGGAAGACGGCCACATCGGCCATGGTGCGGTGCTGCACGGCTGCCGCATCCGGCGCAATGCCCTGGTGGGGATGAACGCGGTGATCATGGACAACGCCATCGTCGGCGAATCGTCCATCGTTGCCGCTTCAGCCTTCGTCAAGGCCGGGATGGAGATCCCGCCCCGTGTGCTGGTCGCCGGTATGCCGGCCAAGGTGATCCGCGAACTCAGTGACGAGGAGATCCGCTGGAAAGGGGAGGGGACAGCGACCTACCAGGATCTGACCCGCCGCTGCCTCGCCACCCTGGTGGAGACCGATCCGCTGGTTGAAGTCGAGCCTGATCGCAAGCGCATCCACATGCCTGACGTGGTGCCGCTGGTGGCGCTGCGCAAGAAGGAGGAATGACACCCCCTGAGCTGCCGTGGGGTCAAATTGATTGGCTTGTGTTGGCGTCAAGCGTGGAAAGCGTTTTCACCCCGACAGGTAAGGCTCTCCACGCCCGACGGGCCTGCCAGGGATAGGGATTACTGGTGAGGATGTCGCCCCGGCGGCCGGCGAAGAACTCGACCTCACGGGCCAGGGCCGTCTGGCACTGCACTGGGTCAGCGCGTCAGGCCAACGGGTCGGCTTCGCGGAAGCGTTCGAGCAGCAGGGGAGAGGCTTCCGGCGTCTGGCCGTTTGCCAGTTGGAGGAGGGTGTCCAGATGGCTCTCGGAGGCAGGCAGCAGGCGTCGGTAGACTTCCTTGCACAGCAGGCGGGCCTTCTGGCCCGGCCACTCGGCGGGGAGGAGCACGTCGGGCAGCTCCGGATCGCGCAGGAGCAGGCGGCGGTAATCGTGGATCAGCAGGGTGCGCAGCAGGAAGGCGCTCTCACCGTCGATGTCCACTTGCACGTCGGCGCGCAGTTGCGCCAGCACCGGCTGGTAGCGCTCGACGAATTCGGCGTACATGCCGGCGAGGCGCTCCAGGTTCCAGGCGCCGTGCACCATGTCCACATCGTTGGCGGCGTTGCCAAACTGGGCGTCGGCGGCCAGCAGGGGCTTGAGCTTGCCCAGCAGGTCGGCCAGGCCCTCGGCGATCAGGGCATCGAAGGCCGCCGAGAGATCGGCGCTGGGATGCACGAAGAAGTTTCCGCCAATGACCCCGAAGCCCTGCCAGAACAAGGCCCGGCGCAGGGCTTCGCGCTCCTTGGGGGCGAGTTCGCCGACCGTCACGATGAGGCGCCAGCGGCGGTCCCACTGGGGGGCGCTGGAGGCGTAGATGTGGCGGGAGGCTTCCTCGAAGCGGCGCTGGCCGGAGGGCGTCAGCAGGTAATCGGTGCGCCGGCCCGAAGGCTCGGTGCGCAGCCATTCTTCCTTGGCGAGGCGGAACACCGAGGTGCGTATCAGGCGTTCATTGAGCTCCAGGGGCTCGAGGAGGCGGATCAGGCTGCCCAGCCAGATCCGGCCGCCGCGGGGCAGCACGGCGTCACCGAAAACCGAGATGATGAGGGAGCCGGCCTGCACGCGGCCCTGCTGGCGGAAGTCGTCGAGACGTTTCTGGATCGGGGGAAGCACTTGATCTGCCGCGTGAATCAGGCGTGAAACGCGGCAGTGTAGCGACTCGCCGGCGTTCTGGGTAGCGTGCCTCCGGCGCCGTTCAGAAGGTGAGAAGGTGATCTGCATCGGCCACCACGGGTTGCTGATGGGCAAAGAAACCTTCGGTATGAATGCGTTCCCGGACGGCACCGAGGGCCGTTACGGTGGCCACGCAACTGTCGACAAAAGCCGGGCTGCCCGCCGCAAAGACCGTGTGTTTCGACAGGTCGGGGAAGAGCCCGGGCAACACCGCATCGATGCGTCCAGCCAGGCAGCCGTCTCGATTTTCGCGGGTCAGGGTGATCTTGTAGTCGAAGCTGCGGTGCTTGGTACGCCACCAGGCCAGCATGCCCCGGCCATATACGTCGGCATCGCCGCGGGCCGAGAAGAGCAGGGTCACCGGCTTGCGGAAGCCCCGCCGCAGGGCGGCTTCGGTGAGGGCCAGGATGGGGGCCAGACCCGTGCCGGCGGCCAGGCATAGCACGGGGGTGTCCACGCCGGGGTCGCCGATGAAGGTGCCGTAGGCGCCCGACACCTTGACGCTCTCGCCCACGCCCAGGCTGTCGTGAATCCAGTTGCTGGTCACGCCGCCATCTGCGCGGGCCACCTGCAGTACCAGCTCGCCGTCGGGGCGCGGCGCGTTGGAGATGGAGTAGGCGCGGGCCGGAATGTCGGCGCGCGGGTTGCCGAGGGTCACGTACTGGCCGGGCCAGTAGCGGATGGGCTGGCCCACCGGGCGCAGGCGCAGCTCCACCACCCGCTCGGCGACGCCGCGCTTGTCGGTGATGACGAAAAGGGCGTCCTCCCGGGGCGGAAAGAGCTTGGGTCGGGCGTCCTCGGTGCCCCATTCGATGCTCAGTTCATCGGAGATCGGTTTGGCCATGCACATCAGGCCATAGCCCTGGCGCCGCTCTTCCTGGGACAAGGCCATGTCGAGCACCATGCCCTGGTCGAACTGACCGGAGGTGACCTTGACCTTGCATTCGCCGCAGGCGCCGGCACGGCAGTTGTTGGGCAGGGCATAACCGGCCTTCTCGAGGGCCATCAGTACGGTGTCGCCATAGGCGCAGTCCACCGACTTGCCCGAGGGTTGCATGATGATGCGGGACATTGGGGCTTCCTGTTATTTATGTGGGATCGAATGAATTCGACCCCACAGTCTGGTTTTATCGGGCTGCTCAGAACACCGGGATGATGTCTTCCATGTCCAGGTCGCTGACCTCCTGGCCGGTGATGCCCACCTCGGGGATAGCCGGGAAGGGGATGTTGTAGCGGTCAAGGACGCCCTTCAGGTTGATCATGGCGTTCTTCCAGTTCTGCAGCTTGGCCTCGTAGGTGGGGATGCCGAAACCGGCGCCGCGGGCCACTTCCTCGGCTTCGCGCTGGTTGTCGATGAAGTCGGCGGGCAGGTCCCAGAACTCCATCGGCGGTTCGAACAGCACGGCCGACAGGAACAGGTAGCCGGCGCGGATCTGCTTGGTGACGATGGCCTTGGTCTCGTCCTTGAGGCCCGGGTAGTCGCGCTCCATCACGGCCATGCAGATGGCCATGTGGCGGCCCTCGTCACGGCCGATGTTCTTGAAGCCTTCCTTGAAGACCGCTTCGCGGGAGTTGTCGAACATCTGCTTGAAGATGGTAGCGGCGGCGATCTCGCCCATCAGGAAGGAACTGAACAGCACGGCCAGGTCGTACTTGGGCACGGCCTGCTTGTAGCCGGTCCAGTAGCGGCCGCCGTTGAAATACAGCCACTGCACGTTCTTCTGCAGGCGCTTGCCGAGCTCGGTCTTCGGCGTCGTAGGTCAGCGGGTCCGGGTGGCCGAGCATCCTGGTGATGGCCAGGCCGCACATGATTTCGTGGTTCTGCTCGTCCCGGGTCACCGAGAAGAAGCACTTGCGCACCGGGTCTTCCTCATGGACCTCGTAGGTCTTGATCAGCGCCTCGGCAAAAACCGGGGGCGCGGACGCGTCGAACACCGACAGGAGGCTCCACCAGTAGGCAATGGATTCACGCTCTTCCCAGCTATAGCTGTCCACGTCCAGGGTGTCCCAGGGGAGCTTCTCCGGGTCCCAGTTCTCACGCAGGGCGGCTTCCCAGACTTCCTGCAGCTTCCTGGTCTTGCTGTTCCAGGACAGGGGATAGATGTTGGGCTGCGGCGTTTCCGGCGGGAACTCCATCTTGTCGGCAAAACGTTCCTTGTGACTGGCCATGACTCCTCCTTGTGTGATTCCGGTTGTGTTTTATACGCTCCAAACCGTCGCGGTTTGTGAGCTAAATAGTGATACAAAAATATTTATAACGTCAACAAAAATGTATCGTAATGGATCGCTGGCCGAAAACTTTGAACTTCTCTCCTGTGCGCCTTGTAAGCGCTATACTCGTGATAAAACCTATTTAACTATATGATATATATTGTATTTCTGATTTGTAAATCAGTTATGTAATGTAGAACTCATGAGTTTTCTAACAGATTTATTTGATACGTAGCATTGACATAGATCATGTGTCTTTGTAACGTTTGCATCAGGAGAACAAACCCAACCGGAGACAAGACAATGACTCACCCCCTGTTCGAGAAGCATCGCGCCACCCTGGAGGGCGCCCTCGGTGCCATCGCCACCCGCAGCTACTGGTCGGCTTTCCCCGAGATGCCCAGCCCCAAGCTCTACGGCGAGACGGCTCCCGATGACGGCAAGCGCGCCTTCGAAGCCCATCTGGGCAAGCCGTTCGAACTGGGTCAGCCGGGCCGGAGCGGCTGGCATGGTGGTGAGTCCTCGCCCTACGGCGTGGCCCTGGACGTGAGCTATCCGGTGTGTGATCCGGAAGCCTTGATCGCCGCCGGCCTCGAGGCCATGAAGGGCTGGCAGGCCGTGGGTGCCGATGGTCGCACCGGCATCTGTCTGGAGATCCTCGACCGCCTCAACAAGCAGAGCTTCGAGCTGGCCCACGCGGTGATGATGACCACCGGCCAGGGCTGGATGATGGCCTTCCAGGCCGGCGCCCCCCACGCCCAGGACCGCGGCCTCGAGGCCGTGGCCTACGCCTGGCGCGAACAGAGCTTCGTGCCCGCCGAGGTCGTGTGGGAAAAGCCCCAGGGCAAGAACCCGGCGCTGGTCATGAAGAAGCACTTCCAGATCGTCGGCCGCGGCATCGGCCTGGTGATGGGCTGCGGCACCTTCCCCACCTGGAATACCTATCCGGGCCTCTTCGCGGCGCTGTCCACCGGCAACGCGGTGATCGTCAAGCCCCACAGCAACGCCATCCTGCCGGCCGCCATCACCGTGCGCACCGTCCGCGCCGTGCTGGCCGAGAACGGCATCGACCCCAACCTGGTCAGCCTGTGCGTTACCGACAAGCGCGCCACCACCCAGGCCCTGGCCACCCACCCGGCGGTCAAGTCGGTGGATTTCACCGGCGGCAACGTGTTCGGCCAGTGGCTCATCGACAACGCCCGTCAGGCCCAGGTGTATGCCGAGCTGGCCGGCGTGAACAACATCGTCATCGACTCCACCAACGCCTACAAGGCGATGCTGGGCAACCTGGCCTTCACCCTGTCCCTGTACTCCGGCCAGATGTGCACCACCTCCCAGGCGCTCTTCGTGCCGGCCGGTGGCATCGAAACCGATGACGGCCCCAAGAGCTACGACGAGTTCTGCGCCGACCTGGCCAAGGCCATCGAGCGCTTCCTGTCCAAGCCCGAAGTGGCCCACGCCGTGCTGGGCGCGATCCAGTCCGCCGATACGGCCGAGCGCATCGAGCTGGCCAACAGCGGCGCCCTGGGTAAGGTAGTGCTGGCTTCCGCTGCCCTGGAGAACCCCGAGTTCCCGGCTGCCAAGGTGCGCACCCCGGTGCTGCTGGCCTGCGATGCCGCCGACGAAAAGGCCTACATGGAAGAGCGCTTCGGCCCGATCAGCTTCATCGTCAAGGTGGCCGACACGGCCGCCGCCATCGCCCTGTCCGAGCGGGTCGTCAGCACCCACGGCGCCCTCACCGCCGGCGTGTATTCCACCCAGCAGGACGTCATCGACGCCATGACCGAAGCCACCTGGCGCAGCAAGGTCGCCCTGTCCATCAACCTCACCGGCGGCGTCTTCGTCAATCAGTCGGCGGCCTACTCCGACTACCACGGCACCGGCGGCAACCCGGCGGCCAACGCGTCCTACGCGGATTCAGCCTTCGTCGCCAACCGCTTCCGCGTTGTGCAGCGCCGCTTTCACGCCTGAGGACCCGCCATGGACTACAAGAACATCCTCTTCACGGTGGAGGCGGGCGTCGCTCGCCTGACCCTCAACCGCCCCGACAAGCTCAACAGCTTCACCGGCGAGATGCATGCCGAGCTGCGTGACGCCCTCGACGCCATCCAGGCCGACCCGGCTGTCCGTGTGCTGGTGTTGACCGGCGCCGGCCGGGCCTTCTGCGCCGGTCAGGATCTGGCCGACCCGGACATGGCCCGCACCCCCAGCGGCGGCATGCCGGACATCGGCAACGTGGTCGAGAAGAACTACAAGCCCCTGGTGCTGCGCCTGCAGAACCTGCGCGTGCCCACCATCGCGGCCGTCAATGGTATCGCCGCCGGCGCCGGCGCCAGCGTGGCGCTGGCCTGCGACCTGGTGGTGGCCAGCAAGTCGGCGTCCTTCCTGCAGGCCTTCAGCAAGATCGGCCTGGTGCCTGACACCGGCGGCACGTGGTTCCTGCCCCAGCGCGTCGGCATGGCCCGCGCCATGGGCCTGGCCCTGCTGGCCGACAAGCTGCCCGCCGAGAAGGCCGCCGACTGGGGCCTGATCTGGGCCGCCTATGACGACGCCGAGTTTGCGGCCAAGGTGGACGCCATGGCCGCCCAGCTAGCCGCGATGCCCACCAAGGCCCTGGTGCGGACCCGCCAGGCCATGCACGCTGCGCCCGGCCACACCCTGGAGCAGCAACTGTCCTTCGAAGGCGGCTTCATGCGTGAGCTGGGCTGGAGCCCGGATTACGCCGAAGGCGTGGCCGCCTTCATGGAAAAGCGCGCACCGAAGTTCACCGGGGAATGAGCGTGAGCCAGTCCCTCCTCACCCAGCCCCTCTCCACTCAATCCGTCGTCGCCGTGGTCGGCACCGGTGCCATGGGCGCCGGGATCGCCCAGGTGGCGGCTGCCGCCGGCCATGTGGTCAAGCTGCTGGACAATCGTCCGGAAGCCGCAGCCAAGGCCGTCGCGGGCATCCGGGCCCAGTTCGGCAAGCTGGCCGACAAGGGCAAGCTGAGCCCCGAGGCTGCCCGGGCCGCCAGCGCCCGCCTGATCCCAGTGGAAAACCTGGCCGATCTGGCTGATGCCGCCCTGGTGGTCGAGGCCATCGTCGAGAGCCTCGAGGCCAAGCAGAAGCTCTACCGGGATCTGGAGGACATCGTCGGCGCCGACTGCCTCTTCGGCACCAACACCTCGTCCATCTCGGTCACGGCCATCGGCTCGGCCCTGAAGCGCCCGGAGCGCCTGGCCGGCCTGCATTTCTTCAACCCCGCACCGCTGATGGCCCTGGTGGAGATCGTTTCCGGCCTGGCCACCGACAAGGCCGTGGCCGACACCCTGTTCGCCACCGCCGCGGCCTGGGGCAAGACCCCGGTGCACGCCCGCTCCACCCCCGGATTCATCGTCAACCGGGTGGCCCGGCCGTACTACGCCGAAGCCCTGCGCATCCTCAACGAGGGCGGTGCCGACTGCGCCACCCTCGACGCGATCATGCGCGAGGCGGGCGGCTTCCGCATGGGGCCCTTCGAGTTGATGGACATGATCGGTCACGATGTGAACTTTGCCGTGACCCGCTCGGTGTGGAACGCCTTCTACAACGATCAGCGTTTTCTGCCCTCCCTGATCCAGCAGGAACTGGTGGATGCCGGCTTCTACGGTCGCAAGAGCGGGCGTGGCTTCTACGACTACCGGGACGGCGCCGAGCGTCCTCAGGCGACGAGCGCCGTGGCCCAGGGCGTGCCTGACACCATCGTTCTCCACGGTGATTCCGCCGCCGCCCAGGCCCTGGCCGACCGCCTGCACGAGCGTGGTGTGGCCTACACCTGGGGCGAGGCCACCGACGGACGCCTTGCCGAAGCGGGCGACGCGGTGATCTTCGTCACCGACGGGCGCACCGCCACCCGCCGGGCCTCGGATACCGGTATTGCCAACACGGTGCTGATCGACCTCGCCCTCGACTACACCTCCGCCACACGTATCGCCGTCAGCACAGCCCAGAGCTGCTGGGCGCCGGCCGTCGGTGCGGCCATCGGCCTGCTGCAGGCCGCCGGCTTTACGGTGTCACGCCTGGGGGATGTGCCCGGTCTGGCGGTGATGCGCACCGTCGCCATGCTCGCCAACGAGGCTGCCGATGCGGTGAACCAGGGCGTCTGTGACGCCGTGGGTGCCGATGCGGCCATGCGCCTGGGGGTGAACTACCCCCGCGGCCCCCTGGCCTGGGCCGATGCCGCAGGCCTGCCCGTCATCTGTACGGTGCTGACCCACCTGGGGCAGTTCTACGGTGAAGACCGCTACCGTATCTCGCCCCTTATCCAGCAACAGGTTTCCGCCGGAAAGAAGATCCATGACCGCTGACATTTCCCTTGCCACCGTGGCCGTCCCGACCGATCCCCAGGCCCTCGCCGAGGCGGTCGCCACCGCCATGTGGGCCCGCGACCGGGCCGCCAACGCCCTGGGCATGCGCATCGACGAGGTCCGCCAGGGCTACGCGCGCCTGTCGATGCCGGTGCGTGGCGACATGGTCAATGGCCATCACATCTGCCACGGGGGGCTGATTTTCTCCCTGGCCGACACCGCCTTTGCCTACGCCTGCAACAGCTACAACAGAAATACCGTCGCTTCCGCCTGTCACATCGACTTCCTGGCCCCGGGCAAGGAGGGTGACACCCTGGCAGCCGAGGCCGTGGAGATGTCCGCCTCCGGCCGCACCGGGGTGTACGACGTGACCGTGCGCGACAGCGCCGGCAAGACCGTGGCCCTGTTTCGGGGCAAGAGCTACCGCATCTCCGGCGAGGTCATCGCCGGCCTGGATGCCGAAAAGGCCTGAACGGCACCACCGAACAAAACACAAGACGAGGAGACAAGCATGACCGCCAAGCATCCCCAACCGGGCGAACTGGACCCCATCGAGACCGCCAGCCGCGACGAGATCTCTGCGCTCCAGCTGGAGCGCCTGAAATGGTCCGTGCGCCACACCTACGACAACGTCGAGCCCTACCGCAAGAAGTGCCTTGAGAAGGGTGTGCATCCGGACGATCTGAACAGCTGGCTGATCTTGCCAAGTTCCCCTTCATGACCAAGCTGGACCTGCGCGACAACTACCCCTTCGGGCTGTTCGCCGTGCCGCGCAGCAAGGTGGCGCGCCTGCACGCCTCGTCGGGTACCACCGGCAAGTCGGTGGTGGTGGGTTACACCAAGCGCGACATCGACAACTGGGCAGACGTGGTGGCCCGCTCCATCCGCGCCGCGGGTGGCCGGCCGGGCGACATGGTGCATGTGGCCTACGGCTACGGCATGTTCACCGGTGGCCTGGGTGCCCACTACGGCGTCGAGCGCCTGGGCTGCACGGCGGTGCCCATGTCCGGCGGCCAGACCGAGAAGCAGGTCCAGCAGATCATGGACTTCAAGCCCGATATCATCATGGTCACCCCGTCCTACTCGCTGGTGATCGCCGAGGAGTTCGAGCGCCTGGGCATCAAGCCCGACGAGATCTCCCTCAAGGTCGGCATCTTCGGGGCCGAGCCCTGGGGCCAGGGCATGCGCGCCGAGATCGAACGCAAGCTGGGCATCGACGCCATCGACATTTACGGCCTGACCGAAGTCATGGGCCCGGGTGTGGCCTGCGAGTGCATCGAGTCCAAGGATGGCCCGGTGATCTGGGAAGACCACTTCTACCCCGAGATCATCGACCCCGAAACCGGCGAAGTGCTGCCCGATGGCGAGGAGGGCGAGCTGGTGTTCACCTCCCTGACCAAGGAGGCCTTCCCGGTCATCCGCTACCGCACCCGCGACCTGACCCGCCTGCTCAAGCCCACCTCGCGCGCGTTCCGGCGCATGGACAAGATCGTCGGCCGCTCCGACGACATGCTGATCGTGCGCGGCGTGAACGTGTTCCCGACCCAGATCGAGGAGCAGATCCTGCGCGAGCCGCGCCTCACCGGCAACTACCAGATCGTGCTGACCCGTGACGGTCACATGGACAACGTGGAGATCCGCTGCGAGCTGCAGCGCGAGCTGTCCGGCAAGGTCGGGCGCGGCACCGTCGAGGAAATCAGCCGCGGCGTCGCCCAGCACATCAAGACCATCATCGGCATCAGCACCAAGGTGAACGTGATGGACTTCGACAGCATCCCCCGCACCCAGACCGGCAAGGCCCGCCGGGTCATCGATCAGCGCCCCAAGCAAATTTGAGAACGCCGAATAAATCTACTGCGCGTCCCGATCTCGCAACTCCGGTGCTCGCTGTACTCCAGTACAGCTCCGCTCCTCATTGCGACCTCGGGCCTGCTCGCGACGATTTCTTCAGCATTCTCGGCACAGAGGAACAGTTCAAATGAACGAAGCATTTATTTGTGACGCCATCCGCACCCCCATCGGCCGCTACGGCGGCACGCTGGCGAGCGTGCGTCCGGACGACCTGGGCGCGGTGCCCCTCAAGGCCCTGATGGCCCGCAACCCGCAGGTCGACTGGGCGGCTGTCGAGGACATCATCTACGGCTGCGCCAACCAGGCCGGCGAGGACAACCGCAACGTGGCGCGCATGTCGGGCCTGCTGGCGGGCCTGCCCATCGAGGTGCCGGGCACCACGGTGAACCGCCTGTGCGGCTCCGGCATGGATGCGGTGGGCCTGGCGGCCCGTTCCATCAAGTCGGGTGAGACGGATCTGATGATCGCCGGCGGCGTGGAGAGCATGTCCCGGGCGCCCTTCGTGATGGGCAAGGCCGATTCGGCCTTCTCGCGCCAGGCGGCCATCCACGACACCACCATCGGCTGGCGTTTCGTCAATCCGCTGATGAAGAAGCGCTACGAAGTCCACTCCATGCCGCAGACCGCGGACAACGTGGCCGCCGACTTCGGTATCTCCCGGGCCGACCAGGACGCCTTTGCCCTGCGCTCCCAGCAGCGCTGGGCCGCCGCCCACGAAGCCGGCCGCTTTGCCGACGAGCTGGTGCCGGTGGAGATCCCGCGCAAGAAGGGCGACCCCATCCTCTTCACCACCGACGAGCATCCCCGCCCCGACACCACCCTGGAGATGCTGGCCAAGCTCAAGGGCGTCAATGGCCCCGAGCTGAGCGTGACGGCCGGCAATGCGTCGGGCGTCAATGACGGCGCCTGCGCGCTGCTGCTGGCTTCCGGGGCGGCGGTGGGCCAGTACGGCCTGACGCCGAAGGCGCGCGTGGTGGCCATGGCCACCGCCGGGGTGGCGCCGCGCATCATGGGTTTTGGCCCGGCGCCGGCGGTGCGCAAGGTGCTGGCCAAGGCCGGCCTGAGCCTGGCGCAGATGGACGTCATCGAGCTGAACGAAGCCTTCGCTGCCCAGGGTCTCGCCGTGCTGCGCGATCTGGGCCTGGCCGACGACGACGCCCGGGTGAACCCCAATGGCGGCGCCATTGCCATGGGCCACCCCCTGGGCATGAGCGGTGCCCGCCTGGTCACCACCGCCCTGTACGAGCTGCACCGCCGCGGTGGCCGCTACGCCTTGTGCACCATGTGCATCGGGGTGGGGCAGGGCATTGCAATGATCATCGAGCGTGTTTGAAGCACAACCATAAAGAGGAGACAAACCCATGAAGACCATGATGAAGAAGTTTGCCGTCGGCGCCGTGCTGGCCCTGGGCAGCCTGGCCGCGATTGCCAATGAGCCGATCAAGATCGGTTCCGTCCTGTCCGTCACCGGCCCGGCCGCCTTCCTGGGCGACCCCGAGCTGAAGACCCTGCAGCTCTACGTGGAAGACATCAACAAGAAGGGCGGTGTGCTGGGCCGTCAGCTGCAACTGGTGCACTACGACGACGGCAGCGACGCCAACAAGGCCAACGGCTTCGCCAAGCGCCTGATCGACGACGACAAGGTGGACATCATCGTCGGCGGCACCACCACCGGCTCCACCATGTCCATGGTGCCGCTGGCCGAGAAGTCCGGCACGCCCTTCATCTCCCTGGCCGGTGCCGTGGTGATCGTCGAGCCGGTCAAGAAGTTCGTCTTCAAGACCCCCCACACCGACCGCATGGCCGCCGAAAAAGTGTTTGAGGACATGAAGAAGCGCGGCCTGACCAAGGTGGCCCTGTTGTCCGAGACCTCCGGTTTTGGCCAGTCCGGCAAGAAGGAGACCGAACTGGTGGCGGGCAAGTACGGCGTGACCCTGGTGGCCAACGAGACCTACGGCCCCAAGGACACCGACATGAGCCCGCAGCTCACCAAGATCAAGAATGCACCGGGCGTGCAGGCGGTGTTCGTGTTCGGCCTGGGCCAGGGCCCGGCCATCGTCACCAAGAACTACAAGCAGCTCGGCATCACGCTGCCCCTTTATCAGTCCCATGGAGTGGCCTCGGATGAGTTCCTGAAGCTCGCCGGCCCGGCTGCCGAAGGCGTGCGCCTGCCGTCCCCGGCCCAGCTGATCCCCGAGAAGCTCCCCGCCAATGACCCGCAGAAGCCCGTTGTGACCGCCTACGCCAAGGCCTACAAGGATCGCTACAAGGAGGATGTGTCCACCTTCGGTGGCTACGCCTACGACGGCCTGATGATCGCCGTGGATGCCATCAAGCGCGCCGGCGGCACCGACAAGGCCAAGGTCCGCGATGCCATCGAGGCGACCAAGGGCTTCGTCGGTACCAGCGGCAAATTCAACATGTCGGCCACCGACCACATGGGTCTCGACCTGTCCTCCTTCCGCATGCTGGAAGTGAAGGCCGGCGACTGGACCCTCTCCCAGTAAGCCTCCAACAACAAGAAAGGCGCCCGCCGGCTGGCGGGTGCCGGGAGAACAGCATGAGCAAGCTGGTAATCACGGAAGTCCACGGCAAGGTCGGGCTCATCCGCATCAGCCGGCCCGAAGCCCTCAACGCCCTCAACAACGAGGTTGTGGATGGCATCGGTGCGGCGATCGACGGCTTCGAAGCCGACGAGAACATCGGGTGCATCGTCCTGACCGGCAACGAGAAGGCCTTCGCCGCGGGAGCCGATATCGGCTTCATGAAGGACTTCGACTACATGCATGCCTACAAGACGGATTTCATCACCCGCAACTGGGAGCGCATCAAGACCACCCGCAAGCCGGTGATCGCCGCGGTGGCGGGCTTTGCCCTGGGCGGTGGCTGCGAGATGGCGATGATGTGCGACATGATCTTTGCCGCCGACACGGCGAAGTTCGGCCAGCCGGAGATCCGCCTGGGCACCATGCCGGGGGCTGGCGGCACCCAGCGCCTGCCCCGCGCCGTGGGCAAGGCCAAGGCCATGGACCTGTGCCTCACCGCCCGCATGATGGACGCCGCCGAGGCCGAGAAGGCCGGGCTGGTGGCCCGCATCATCCCCGCCGAGCAGTTGCTGGACGAGACCCTCAAGGCCGCGGCCACCATCGCCGGCTTCTCTCTGCCGGTGGTCATGATGATCAAGGAATCGGTCAATCGCGCCTTTGAGAGCAGCCTCAACGAGGGCCTGCTTTTTGAACGCCGGGTCTTCCATTCGGCCTTCGCCCTCGAAGACCAGAAGGAAGGCATGGCCGCCTTCGTCGAGAAGCGCAAGCCGGCCTTCCGGAACTGCTGAGGTCGCCATGGCAAGCCCTTACGAAACCCTGGAAATCGAACGCAGCGGCCGCGTGGCCACCCTGTGGATGAATCGCCCGGACGTCTTCAACGCCTTCAACGAGCAGCTCATCGCCGAGCTGCATCAGGCCTGCACCGAGCTGGACGCCGACGCCGGCGTGCGGGTGGTGGTGCTGGCGGGGCGGGGGAAGCACTTCTCCGCCGGTGCCGACCTCAACTGGATGAAGCGCGCCTCGGCCTACGGTGAAGCCGAGAACATGGCCGACGCCCGCCGCTTCGCCGGCATGCTGCGGACCCTGTCGGACATGAACAAGCCGACCATCGCCCGCATCCAGGGCGCGGCCCTGGGGGGCGGCACCGGCCTCGCCGCCGCCTGCGACATGGCGGTGGCTGCGGACAACGCCTCGTTCTCTACCTCGGAAGTGAAGTTCGGAATCATCCCTGCGGTGATCAGCCCCTATGTGCTGCGGGCCATCGGCCCCCGGCATGCCCTGCGTCTGTTCCAGAGCGCCGAGCGGATCAGTGCCACCCGTGCCCTGGAGATGGGGCTGGTGGGGGAGGTTGTTCCGCTGGACGCCCTCGACGCCGCGGTGGCGGCCCTCGCCGAATCCCTGGTGTCGGGCGCGCCCCAGGCCCAGAAGGCGGCCAAGGACCTGATCGCCGCCGTCAATGGGCGCCCCATCGACGACGCGGTGAGTGAAGAGACCGCCAGCCGCATCGCCCGTCGGCGCGCCACCGATGAAGCCCGGGACGGCATCGCCGCCTTTCTTGAAAAACGTCCCCCGGCCTGGCTGCAATAGGCAACCGGCGGATCTGTCCAACCTCCACAGGAGAGACACCTCATGTATACCCAATCCTTCAGCGTGCCGGACAACGCCGGCCAGAAGAACGTGGCGGCCGTCCCGTCCACGGAAAACCCCGAACTGATGGCCGCCTTCGATGCCCGCATCGACGCCGACGGCCGCATCGAGCCCCAGGACTGGATGCCCGATGCGTACCGCAAGACCCTGGTGCGCCAGATCAGCCAGCACGCCCACAGCGAGATCGTCGGCATGCTGCCCGAAGGCAACTGGATCTCCCGCGCCCCCAGCCTCAAGCGCAAGGCCATCCTGATCGCCAAGGTGCAGGACGAGGGCGGCCATGGCCTCTACCTCTATTCCGCCGCCGAGACCCTGGGCACCAGCCGTGACCAGATGCTCGAAGGCCTGCACTCCGGCAAGGCCAAGTACAGCTCGATCTTCAACTACCCAACCCTCAACTGGGCCGACGTGGGCGTGATCGGCTGGCTGGTGGACGGCGCCGCGATCATGAACCAGATCCCCCTGTGCCGCTGCTCCTACGGCCCGTACTCCCGCGCCATGGTGCGGGTGTGCAAGGAAGAGTCCTTCCACCAGCGCCAGGGCTACGAAGCCCTGCTGGTGATGATGCAGGGCACCGAAGCCCAGCGCGCCATGGTGCAGGACGCGGTGAACCGCCTGTGGTGGAAGTGCCTGGCCATGTTCGGGCCGCCCGATGCCGACAGCCCCAACAGCGCCCAGGGCATGCGCTGGGGCATCAAGCGCATCAGCAACGACGAGCTGCGCCAGAAGTTCGTCGATGCCACCGTGCCCCAGGCCAAGGTGCTCGGCGTGACCCTGCCGGACCCGGACCTCAAGTGGAACGAAGCGCGCCAGCACTACGACTACGGTCAGATCGACTGGCAGGAGTTCTGGAACACCGTGGAGGGCAACGGCCCCTGCAACAAGGAGCGCCTCGCCACCCGCGTGAAGGCCCATAACGATGGCCAGTGGGTGCGCGACGCCGCCCTGGCCTACACCCGCAAACAACAACAACGCGCACAAAAGGAGGCAGCATGAACACCCCCGCACTCAAGGAATGGCCCCTCTGGGAGATCTTCGTCCGCAGCAAGCAGGGCCTTGAGCACAAGCACTGCGGCAGCCTGCACGCCGCCGACGCAGCCCAGGCCCTGCACATGGCCCGCGATGTGTACACCCGCCGTCAGGAAGGCGTGAGCATCTGGGTGGTGCCGTCCATCGCCATCACCGCCAGCAATCCGGATGACAAGGGCGAGCTGTTCGATCCCGCCGCCGACAAGATCTACCGTCACCCGACCTTTTACGAGATCCCGGAAGAAGTGGGGCACATGTGATGAGCGCGATCCAACCGAGTGTGGCGCAGGACCGCTCCAAGCAAGCGAGCGCCCCCGTGGGGGGCAGCGCACCCAACGCCGTGGGAAGCGTGGGGGCTCCTATCGAGTACATCCTGCACCTGGCTGACAACGCCGTGGTGCTGGGCCAGCGCAACGCCGAATGGTGCGGCCACGGCCCCATCCTCGAGGAAGACATCGCCATGGGCAACGTCAGCCTCGACTACATCGGCCAGGCCCGCCTGCTGTATCAGCTGGCCGCCACCCGCATGGGTGGCGACGCCACCGAGGACAAGCTGGCCTACTTCCGTGACGAAACCCAGTTCCGCAATTACACCCTGCTGGAGCTGCCCCACAACGGCCCGCTGGTGGGCTACGCCGTGTCCGACCGGGACTACGCCACCACCGTCGTGCGCAACTTCCTCTACGGCGCCCTGATGGTGCTGGTGTGGGACGCGCTGGAGAAGTCTCCCGACGCCGACCTGGCAGCCATCGCCGCCAAGTCCCTGAAGGAAGCCCGCTACCACCTGCACCACGCCGCCGACTGGCTGGTGCGCTTCGGTGACGGCACTGACGAATCCCATCAGCGCGCCCAGGCAGCCGTGGATCACCTCTTTCCCTATACCGAAGAGTTCTGGACCCCGAGCGTGGCCGAGGATGCGGCAGTGGCGGCCGGTGCCGGCGTGGATGTGTGCAGCCTGCGTGCCGCGTGGGACGCCATCGTCAACGAGACCCTGAGCGAGGCCACCCTGGTGCGTCCGCAGGTTCGCGGCTACGTGCCCGAAGGCAAGCACGGGCGTCATTCCGAGCACCTGGGCTACCTGCTCGGCGAGATGCAGGGCCTGGCCCGCGCCCATCCGGGCGCCACCTGGTAAGGCGGAGACCATGAGCACAGTCGTGGAACAGGTCTGGGCCAGCCTGGCGCATCTGACCGACCCGGAGATCCCGGTGGTGACCCTGCGCGAGCTGGGCATCCTCCGGGATGTCACCGAAACGCCGGATGGGGTGGAGGTGGTCATCACCCCCACCTATACCGGCTGCCCGGCCATGGGGCAGATCGAGGATGACGTCAGGGGGGCGCTGGACGAGGCCGGTATTGCGGCCCGCGTCATCACCCGTCTGGCCCCGGCCTGGACCACAGACTGGATCAGTGACGAGGCCAAGGAGAAGCTGCGCGTCTATGGCATCGCGCCACCGCACACCACCCGGCCGGACGTCAGTGTGGTCAAGTTCATGCGTCATCGCCCGGCGCCGGACGCGGTGGCCTGCCCGCGCTGCGGCTCCATCCACACCGTCGTCTCGTCCCAATTCGGGTCCACGGCCTGCAAGGCACTCTACAAGTGCCTCGACTGCCAGGAACCCTTCGACTATTTCAAGCCCTACTGACGCCCGTGAATAAATCTACTGCGCGTCCCGATCCTGCGATTCCGGTGCTCGCTGTACATCACGTACAGCTCCGCGCCTCGTCGCAGCCTCGGGCCTGCTCGCTACGATTTCTTCACGGGCTTTGCCGGGGCGGTGTTTCAGGAGTTTAAAAACGCCATGTCAGCACTCCGTTTTCAAGAACTTGCCGTCAAGCGGGTCAGCCCCGAGGCGGCCGGCGCGGTGGCCATCACCCTCGCCATTCCCGAGGCCGAGCGTGAGCGCTTTGCCTTCGAGCCGGGTCAGTTCCTGACCCTGCGCGCCACCATCAATGGCCAGGACGTGCGCCGCAGCTACTCCATCAGCAGCCCGCGCAGCCGCCTGGCCAAGGTGGGCGAACTGGAGGTCGGCATCCGCCCCGTGGAGGGCGGTGTCTTCTCCAACTGGGCGGCCACCTCGGTCAAGGCCGGTGACACCCTCCAGGTCATGCCGCCGGACGGCCGCTTCACCGTACGGAAGAAGCGCGCCATCCACCGGGTTGGCTTCGCCGCCGGGTCGGGCATCACGCCCATCCTGTCGATTGCCGCCAGCACCCTTGAGGAGCAGCCCGAGAGCAAGTTCACCCTTGTCTATGGCAATCGCCGCATGTCCTCGGTGATGTTCAACGAAGCCCTGCAGGATCTGAAAGACCGCTACCGCGACCGGCTCACCCTGATCCACATCCTGTCCCGTCAGGCCCAGGAAGTGGATCTGCTGCAGGGGCGCATCGACGGCGACAAGGTCCGCGAGATCATCCGGGCCCTGCTGCCCGTGGGCTCCATGGATGAGGTCTTCATCTGCGGCCCGGACGAGATGATCAGCGCCACCGAAACCGCCCTGGTGGAGGCCGGTGTGCCGGCCGACCGTGTCCGCACCGAGCGCTTCACCGCCGGCCTGCCCGCGGGTGCCAAGCCGGTGGGTGCTGCCACGGCTGCCGCCAGCGCCGCCGCTGCGGCCAAGGACATTGCCCTCACCGTCATCCTCGATGGCAAGGAGCACGAGATCGCCATCGGCGCCGACGAGCATGTGCTCGACGCCGCCCTCAATGCCGGGCTCGACCTGCCCTTCTCCTGCAAGGCCGGCGTGTGCTGCACCTGCCGCGCCAAGGTGCTGGACGGCTCCGTGGTGATGGACAAGAACTTCACCCTGGAAGCCCCGGAGGTCAATCAGGGCTTCGTCCTGAGCTGCCAGGCCCGCGCCACCAGCAAGCGCCTGTTGGTAAGCTTCGACGAGCGCTGAGAAGTGAATCGGGTAAGGGGGAGTTTGCCTTCCCTCTGCCCTTCCTGTTCCGGTTGTTACCGAGCCTTATGCTGATTTCGGCGCCAATAGCGCATCGTAATGAAAAGAGCCCACTTGCTCACCGCGCAATTGTCTGGCGAACATGCGTTGCAATCACCGAGCCGAGCCTTTACGCCGGCGGTAGCGGAATCCCGTCAACCCGATCAGCCCGAGGCTCAAGAGTAGGAGTGTCGGAGTCTCAGGAATGGGTACCCCATGCTGAAACATTACGGTCGAAACGTTGCCCGGATCGGCGGTCGGAAATGCAGACAATTCTGCCAGCAGAAAGCCGCCAGGCAACATTGATCCGGGGTCGAAATCCATCGACATCCCTGCGTCCATAACAAAGTCAGGGATCGGTGATGTGAAACCTGGCAGGGCAAACGGAATCATCGCATCAAGCTCTGTCTGCCCATCATTAAGCATGAATGCCAGGTTTTGAATGGTGAGTTGTCCATTCGTATCGTTGTGAAGGGTGAATAGAGAGTTCTGACCTATTCCCGTAGCTGTAAAACCCGGCAATGTTGGTTGCGATCCAGGCACACGATTGCCCTGTATGGTCCAGAACGTTCCATCCACCGCATAGCGTACTGAATTCTTGTTTCCACCGTCGTCAAACTCCCAACCTATGTGAATCTTGGGGCATGGCGGCGTTCTGCACGGCTGGATCGCAGATGCGCTTTTCCAGTCAAGAACAATGTTTGTGGCGCTGCCAAAATTATTGGCCGTTGGTGGCCCGAACGGATTGTTCGGTCCGTTGTAAAACCGATCACCTGCAAGCGCATTACTTGCGCCGCCGCTGAGCACTACCTCGACGTGAAAGTCGTCAGCCGTACTACCTGTCTGGTTTGAAATGTCGGCGTTGAAGCCAACAATGGCCGCCAGTGAAATGGAAGGTGCCATCAACAGCCAGGCAGCGAGGATATTGTTCATGATGAGACCCCACCTAGAGAAACGTGCTGAATGGATGGCGGTTCAGTAGCGCCTGAACTCGCTGCTTTTTGGTGAGGTATTCTGGGTGACGCTATAGTGATCAGAGAATCATTACTGCCCACACAACCCTGCCTAGCTCATATCGACGCTGTCAGAGCCAGATGCTTGCGGACCTCCCAAATCAAATCGTCGCAACACCCATTACCCATCGCTTTCCGGAAAGGGGTGGGCGAGCACTTGGTGGCACATTCAGTTTCATTGAAGACCTGCCGTGAGCGTTGGTCAAGCACGACTGCGCGGAGGATATCCTCACTCGCCTTAGAGAGTATGGTGGAGTCGCCTGGCTTCTCTGACCCGAACGCCCCGAACTGCTAACGCCGCTTGGGTTCCGGCTTCCCCTTGGCGGGTGGGGCTGCGGCCTTGACGGCTTTGACCGGCTTCTCGGCCTTCTCCGGGCGGGAGGGTTTCTCCGGCTTCCCGGGCTTGGCGCCCCGGGTTGGTGTGGCGGCCTTGCCTCCTGACTTGGTGGCAGGCTTGTCCGTCTCTTCAGCGTCCCGTTTTGCAGGGCCCGCCTTGCCGCGGGCCGGTGCTGGTGCCGACTCCTGCACCGTCACCTTGCGTTCCACCACCATCGGGCGGCCATTCTTGCCCCGGACCACCGTGCGCTGGATCAGCGTGCGGGGGGGAGGGGGTTCCACCGCTCCGGCCTGGGGCTTGGTGGGCAGCAGGTTGGCCAGGGTGATGCGGTCGCCCTCGCTTTCAGATGGCACGATCAGGGTGTAGCCGCTGCCGATGCGGGCCCGGGGCGACAGGCCATTGACCTGGCGCAGGCGGGTGGCGGAGATGCCGAGACGGTCGGCCGCGCTTTCCAGCCCTTCGCCGTCACGCAGCTCGTAGGTGCGCCAGCTGGCACTGGCAGGGTCGTGGCGGGACAGGTTGATCAGAAAGGCCTCGACCTTGCTCGCGGGAATCACCAGGGACTGGGAGCCGTTGGTGGGCAGTACCGGGCGCTTGTAGCCGGGGTTGAGGGCCAGGATCTCGTCCACCGGGGTTTCGGCCAGGCGTGCGGCGGTGGCCAGATCGAGGGCGACGCGGCTTTCGACGGTGACGAAGTAGGGGCGGTTGGGGATGTGGGGCAGGGTGATGCCGAACAGCTCTGGCTGGGCCACGATGTTTTTCAGGGCCTGCAGCTTGGGAACGTAGTAGCGGGTTTCCCCGGGCATGTTGAGATGCTGGTATTCGGTGGGCAGGCCGGCGGCCCGGTTCTTGGACACCGCTCGCCCCACCGCTCCCTCACCCCAGTTGTAGGAGGCCAGCGCCAGGTGCCAGTCTCCATGCATCTCGTAGATGGTCTGCAGGTAGTCGAGGGCCGCGTTGGTGGAGGCGATGACGTCGCGACGCTCGTCCACCCACCAGTTCTGCTCCAGGTTGTAGCTCTTGCCGGTGGACGGGATGAACTGCCACAGGCCGGAGGCCTGGGCCGAAGACAGGGCCATCGGGTTGAAGGCGCTTTCCACCATGGGCAGCAGGGCCAGCTCGGTGGGCATGCCGCGGCGTTCAAGCTCGTCAACGATGTGATAGAGGTAGCGCTGGCCGCGGGTGAAGATCTGGCGCAGGGCGGCCGGGCGGTTGATGTAGTAGATCTGCCGGTCGGTCACCAGGTCGGTGTTCAAGTCCGGCATGGAAAAACCGCGGCGGATCCGTTCCCAGAGGTCGTCCGGCTCGACTGTCAGGTCGACGGTGGGCACCCGGACGTGCTGCTCACGGATCTCGAAGGTCTGGGGGGCCTGGAGGCCAACCGCTTCGCCAAACGTGGATGCGGGGTCGAAACGCAAGGGCATTTCGACGGCGGCATCGTTGGCCTGCAGGGCACCTGAAGCGAAAATGAACAGGAACAGCGCGATAACTCTCGGATACATCGGGCTTTGTCGCGCGAAAAGCAAAGGCGGGATTTTATCTGCCCATGGACGGGGGGGTCAAACCGGTATTTGCATCAAAAAAGGACAATCCGTCCGGTCCGGGGGCGGGGCGTCGATTCTGGCGCCAAACGACACCGAAGATGCCCCATTTGGGGCACAATCCAACCACTGCCGCGCAGCCGCGCCCCACATCAGATACTGCACCGAGACGCTCCCGTGAAAGCCCTGTTGATTGAGGACACCCTGACCAGTGCGACCTTGGTGTCCCATCAGCTCCGCAAGATAGGCATTGAACCCATCGTGGCCCGGGACGGAGAAAAGGGCATCGAGCAGTTCAAGCTCGAGCGTCCTGATCTGATCCTTCTCGACATCATCATGCCCGGCATGGATGGTTTCGAGGTTGCCCGACGCATCCGTCAGCTCGAACAGGCCGGCGAATGGACGCCAATCATCTTCCTGACCGCTCGCACCAGTGATGCAGACCTGGAAAAGGGCATCGCCGTCGGAGGAGACGACTACCTCATCAAGCCGGTTTCCGAAACCGTACTGGCCGCCAAGGTGCGGGCCATGCAGCGCATCGCCCAGATGCGTTACTCCCTGCTGGTGCTGACGCGCAAGCTGGACGAGGCCAACCAGGAACTGACCCGGCTTTCATCCCTCGATGGGCTCACCTCCATCGCCAACCGCCGTCAGTTTGACGAAACCCTGTTGCGGGAATGGCGCCGTGCCAGTCGCCAGGGAAAGCCTCTGGCCCTGCTTTTGGCCGATGTGGACAGATTCAAGCAATTCAACGACGGCTATGGGCATCAGGTGGGTGATGAGTGCCTCAAGGCCGTTGCCCGCACGTTTACGGGCGTGCTGCGCCGCCCTGCCGACCTTGTGGCGCGTTACGGCGGCGAGGAGTTCGCCGTGATCCTCCCGGATACCGACATCACCGGCGCCCTGCAGGTGGCAGAGGGAATGCGCTCGGCGGTGGAAAACCTGCGCATCACACACCGCTATTCGCAGGATGGCGGCGTGGTGACCGTGAGCATTGGTGTGGCATCGGTGATCCCGGGGCGCACCGAGGGCCGGCCGGCCGATCTGCTCAAGGCCGCCGATGATGCCCTCTACCAGGCCAAGGAGAGCGGACGCAACCGCATCGCCGCGACGGCGGTACGCATTCCGCCCTGAGCGCCGGGCCTCGTCAGAAGCGGTTTTTCCACTCCCGCAGGGCGGCAAACACCGCCTCCGGCCCGTTCAGGGCATGCCCGGCCTGGGCCTCGGCCTGGCGGATGACTTCTTCTTCACGGGTGCGCAGGAAAGGGTTGGAGCGGCGCTCGCCATCCAGCCGGAAGGGCACGGTGGGGCGCTCATCGGCACGCAGGGTCTGGCACAGGGCCATGCGTTCGGCAATGGCGCTGTTGTTGGGCTCGACGGCCGCTGCAAAGGCCAGATTGGAGAGGGTGTATTCGTGGGTGCAATACACCTGGGTGTCGCCCGGTAGCTCGGCAAGCCGTTCCAGGGATGCATGGAGCTGGGCCGGGGTGCCATCGAAGATGCGGCCACAGCCAGCGGCAAACAAGGTGTCGCCGCAGAACAAGTTGGGGGCGGCATAGTAGGCCACATGCCCGGCCGTATGGCCGGGAACATCAATGACCTGGAATTCCACACCGGCAACCGACACCCGATCACCGCCGCCCACCCGCCGGGTGATCGACGCAATGTCCTCCCGCGCCGGGCCATATACCGGCACCGGATGTGCCGCCAGCAGGGCGTCGACACCGCCCACGTGGTCGGAATGGTGATGCGTGATCAGGATGGCAGCGAGCGTCAGCCCTTCGTCGGCCAAGTAGCGCAGCACCGGTGCTGCATCGCCTGGGTCAACAACCGTGGCGGTGGCGCCATGGCGAAGCAGCCAGATATAGTTATCGCGAAACGCGGGAAGAGGGATAATCTGCATCCCCTGATTTTAGTCGTTTCCTGATCGTTCGCACCCTGATGTCGCCTTCAGAGTCCTTTCCCGGCCTGCATGCCTGGCTCGATACCCCCCTCGGGCGCTATGTGATGGCCTGGGAGGAGAGTTGCGTTGACGCCCTGGTGGCAGATATTTTCGGTTACAACGCGGTGCAGCTAGGCCTTCCGGAAGCCGACTTCCTGAGGGCCAACCGCATGCCCCTGCGTTTTCGGGCGGGCGCAGGCGAGGTGCAACTGGAAACCGATCTGGAAGCGCTGCCCTTTGCAGCCAACAGCCTTGATCTGGTTGTGCTGCCCCATGTGCTGGAGTTCGCCGGCCATCCTCACCAGGTCTTGCGCGAGGTCGAAAGGGTGCTGGTGGCCGACGGCCACGTGATCATTGCCGGCTTCAACCCCCTGAGCCTGTTCGGTCTGCGCCGCACCCTGGCCCGGGAGTGCGGCGCCTATCCCTGGCATGGCCAGTACCTGAGCCCCGGCCGCCTGAAGGACTGGCTGGCCCTGCTCAGCTTCGAGATCGGCACCCAGCGTTCGGGATGCTTCGTGCCGGCGATGGAGCAGCAGAAGTGGATTGACCGACTTGGTCTGCTGGACCGGGCGGGCTCACGCTGGTGGCCCATTGGTGGCGGCGTGTATGTGATCCACGCCATCAAGCGGGTGCATGGCATGCGCCTGATCATGCCCCGCTGGGACCGCAAGGCCCGCGCCCGGGCGTTGGCGCCCATCATCCAGAGAACGGGGGGCATCCCGGACACCAGCCCCCGAAAAACCACTGACGAGAACGATTTTGGACGAGATTGACATCTATACCGACGGCGCCTGCTCCGGCAATCCGGGGCCCGGCGGCTGGGGTGCGCTCCTGCGCGCCGGCCCCCACGAGAAGGAACTGTGGGGCGGCGAGCCCGCCACCACCAACAACCGCATGGAACTGCTGGCGGTGATCCGCGCCCTGGAGGCCATGAAGCGTCCCGTGTCAGCACGGGTCCACACCGATTCCCAGTATGTGCAGAAGGGCATCTCCGAGTGGATCCACGGCTGGAAGGCGCGGGGCTGGAAGACCGCCTCCAAGGCCCCGGTGAAGAACGAGGACCTGTGGCGCGCCCTGGATGCGGAGGCGGCCCGGCACCAGATCAAGTGGTTATGGGTGAAGGGCCATGCGGGCCATGTGGAGAACGAACGTGCCGATGCCCTGGCCCGGCGCGGTGTGGAGGCCGTCAGGAAGACGGGCAGGGTTGTGGAATCGGAAGAGGCTGCGGGAGTGAAGGCGTGAGACAGATCGTTCTGGATACGGAAACCACCGGTCTGGACTGGAAGAGTGGCGACCGGGTGATCGAGATCGGCTGCGTCGAGCTGCTGGATCGCAAGCTCACCGGCCGGCATTACCACGTCTTCATCAACCCCCAGCGCGAGATCGACGCGGGCGCCATGGCCGTTCATGGCATCACCAACGAATTCCTGGTGGATAAGCCCCTCTTCAAGGACATCGTCGAGGAGTTCGAGGCCTTCGTTGCAGGTGGCGAGCTGGTGATCCACAACGCCGCCTTTGACGTCGGCTTCCTGAACCACGAACTGGGCCTGCTGGGCCGCCCCGTCCTCACGGCGCAATGCCCGTCGGTGATCGATACCCTGAAGCTCGCCAAGGAGCAGAACCCGGGCAAAAAGGCGTCCCTCAACGCCCTGTGCGCCCTCTACGAGATCGACAACACGCATCGCACCCTGCACGGGGCCTTGCTCGATGCGGAGCTGCTTGCGGACGTGTACCTGGCCATGACCCGCGGTCAGGAAAGCCTGATCATGAGCCTGGACGAACCACCCCCCCGGATGGACGACGGCAGTGGCAGCGGCTTTGTCGAGCGGCCGCCCCTACGCGTGCTGCGGGTGTCACCGGAGGAACTGGAGGGCCACGAGCGGGTGCTGGGGGAGATCGCCAAGGCCAACAAGGGGAACTGCATGTGGATTCCCCCGGCCCCTCCGGCCGGGGCCTGATTCACGCAAGGGCCTCGAGAACTGCGTCTGCCAGGGCCAGGCAGCTCGTCAGGCCCGGGGACTCGATCCCGAACAACTGCACCAGGCCGGGAAGGCCGTGGGCCTGCGGGCCGAGCAGCATGAAGTCGGCTGCCGGTTCGTTCGGGCCGTGGATCTTCGGCCGGATGCCGGCATAGGCCGGCACCAGCGCGCCGTCCGGCAGATCCGGCCAGTAACGCCGAACGGCCGGGTAAAAGGCTGCGGCCCGCGCCGGGGCCACTTGGTAGCCCGGTGCATCCACCCATTCCACGTCGGGTCCGAAACGGGCTTGGCCTGCCAGATCCAGGGTCAGATGGACACCAAGGCCGGCGCTTTCCGGCACGGGATAGATCAGGCGTTTGAACGGGCTGTGGCCCTGCAAGGCAAAGTAGTTGCCCCGGGCGTAGTGGGCCGTGGGCAACAGACCGGCCGGAAAGCCACGCATGCGCTTCGCCAGGGGCACCGCCCCCAGCCCGGCGGCGTTGATCAGGCGGGCCGTGTGCAGGCGCATGGGCCCGGCGCCGCCCACCTCAAGCACATGGCCGTCAGTGCCGCATTCCACGGACTGCACCGGCGCATGGGTGACGAGGGTGGCGCCTGCGGCCTCGGCATCGGCGAGCAGGCTGAGCATCAGCGCATGGCTGTCCACGATGCCCGTATCCGGCGACAGCAGGGCGCCCACGCAGCTCAGGGCGGGCTCCAGGGCGCGGGCTTCGGCGGCGTCAAGACGCTGCACGCTGGCAACGCCATTGGCCCGGGCCTGGCGGGCGATGTCGTCCAGCACGGGAAGCTGGGCAGCCGACGTGGCCACCACCAGCTTGCCCACCCGTTGATGGGGCACGTGCCGATCGGCGCACCAGGCATACAGTGCCTCACGACCGGGCCGGCACAGGCGGGCGCGCAGGGAGCCGGCCGGATAGTAGAGGCCGGCGTGGATCACCTCGCTGGAGCGGCTGGAAATGCCGGTGCCGAAGGTCTCGGCCGCTTCGAGGATCAGCACCTCGCGTCCGGCGCGGGCCAGGGCCCGGGCGCAGGCCAGGCCGATCACCCCGGCACCGATGACGACGCAGTCGACCCGGGCGTTCACAGGCTTACGCTGCCGTCCGGGCATGCGCCGGACTTCTCCAGTCGGCGCAGGGTGGGCAGCAGATCCAGGCCGGTGACAGCCTTGAGGTTCGCAGCACGTGACTTCAGGGTGGCCAGATCAAAGGACTGACCGGCAGCCGGAGAGGCGAGGGCGACGACGTTGCCGCTGTCGCATTCGGGCAGATCCAGTACCCGTCCGTCGAAGGCCTTGCGGAGGCGCTGTAGCTGGGTCTTGAAGCCACGCAACTGCCCGAAGAGATTGACACTGAGGACGCCGTCCGCCGCCAGCCGCGCCCGGCATGCCGCATAGAAGGGCTGTGTGGCAAGGGCGCCGGCCCGGGCGTGGCGATCGAAGCCGTCAACGGCGATCAGATTCCATTGGCGCGGATCGTCCTGGACGAACTCGGCCCCGTCGCCGATATGCACCTCGAGGCGTTCGCCCTCGTCCGGCAGCCGAAAGTACTGGTGGGCCACCGCATGCACCTCAGGGGCAATCTCCACCACCGTGACCCGGGCCTCTGGCAGGTGGTGGTAGACGAACTTGGCCAGGGAGCCGGCGCCCAGGCCGATCAGCAGCACCCTCGCCGGCCAGGGGGCTTCTCGGAACAGCAGCCCGGCCATCATCTCGCGGGTGTAGGTGAGCTCAAGGGCGTTCGGCTTGCGCAGGCGCATCGCACCCTGTACCCAGTCGGAACCGAAATGCAGGTAGCGGACGCCAGACTCTTCACTGATATCGATGGGCGTATTCATGGATGAACCGGTGTATTCTGTAGTGCACTGCAACAATGCCGCCGGGCGGCGCCCGGGATGTGAACATGACCACCTTTGAACACTTCAACGACGAGCTTGTTTCCATCGACATGGAGATTGCCCGTCTGGCCCAGTTGTGCGGGATCCACATGCTTCAGCCCGGTGTCGCCGAGGCGGTACTGCGCGGCGATTCGACCCTTTGCAACGCAGACAATCCCGTTGCCTGGGAAAAACTGCGGGGGCTGCTGGTCCTGCACTACCACGTCGTGAGTGAAGCGGCCGCCACCGACGGTGTCGAGGCCGCGGCCGAGGGCGTGCGCAGGGCGCTGGAGAGCGTGCGCGAACGGATGAACCCGAGGCAGCAATAGCGCAGCCATCTCATTCACCGGTCTTGGGTGAGTAAGCCCGGCCGGTGGGGCGGAACAGGGGCGTGCTGCCCGGCCTTACGTCCACCTTGACCCAGCCCATGAAGGGTGAGCCGAAGGTTTCCACGCGGGTGAAGTTGCCCACGGCGGAGCCGTCCTTTGGATCACGTAGCGGCGTGTCGATGCGATGCACATGGCTGTCGCCGTGCACCAGCAGCACCTGGCCGGCGAAGCGGCGCGTTTCGGCCAGCACCTGGGCCAGCAACTCCCGATAGGCGTGGTTGCCCTTGCCATCACCAAAATCCTCGATGTCCGGGTTGGCCTGCATTACCAGCACCACACCTTCAAGCCCGGCACTACGCGCCCGGGCAAAGCCGGCCTCAATCCACGCCCTGACCGCTGCACTGCGTGCCAGGTATTCCGCCCCGGGCGTCTTCTTGCGCCCGTAGTTGTTGCCGCTGCCCGGCACGTTGAGCGTCACGAACAGCACCGGGCCGATCTGCCAGCGCTGGTGCTCCCGATAAGCCGCAAAGGCTGCGTCATCGGTCTGGCTTTCCACTGCCATCGGGTACTGGCCGTGGGTTTTGCGGGGGTCGGCAAAGAACACCCCGCGCAGCATTTCCAGGCGCTCCAGGGGGTCGTAGGCCCCGTTGCTGGTGCGATGACAGTCGGTCCAGTCGTTGTCACCGGGCACGTAGACAAAAGGATGGTGACTGCTTCCGAACAGGGCCAGCCGGTCCTCGTAAATGGCATCGTCGCAGCGCTCCCCGCCGTTCTTGATGTCGCCGTCGTGGATCACCACCTTGAGAAGCTCGGCGTCCATCTCGGCGATCACCGCCGGCAGGTGGGTGCGCTCGAAGCGGTTGTAGGGCGTGTCACCCAGGACGCCAAAGCTGAAGGGCTCGGCGGCGTGCGCGGCCAGCGCCGACAGGCTGGCGATCAGGGCGAGGGCAGTTCGGCGCAGGGCGGGCATCACCGGCTTTTTCAGACGCTCAGGCGCTTCAGCTCGTAGAGGGCTTCCAGGGCCTCCCGCGGGCTGAGGGCGTCCGGGTCGATCCCGGCCAGGGCGCCCAGCACCGGATGGCCGGGCAGCTCGGGCTCATCCGCGGGCAGGCTGGCGAACAGGTCGGCCTGGGGGCCGGCGGAGATCTCGCGGTTTTCCAGGGCGCGCAGGCGGCGCTTGGCGTCCCGCACCACGGCACCCGGAATGCCGGCCAGGGCGGCGACTTCGATCCCGTAGCTCTGGCTGGCGGGGCCTTCCTCCAGGGCGTGCAGGAAGACGATGCCGTGGTTGTGCTCCACCGCATCCAGGTGCACGTTGGCGCACTCCGGGTAGTCCTGGGCCAGGCGGGTCAGCTCGAAATAGTGGGTGGCGAACAGGGTCCAGCAACGGTTCTTGTCCAGCAGATGGCGGGCAATGGCCACGGCCAGGGCCACCCCGTCGAAGGTGGAGGTGCCGCGGCCGATCTCGTCCATCAGCACCAGGCTCTGGTCGGTGGCGCCGTGGAGGATGGCGGCGGCCTCGGTCATCTCGACCATGAAGGTGGAGCGCCCGGAGGCCAGGTCGTCGGAGGCGCCGATGCGGGTGAAGATGGCATCCACCGGCCCGATGCGGGTGCTGCTTGCCGGCACGAAGCAACCCACGTGGGCCAGCAGCACGATCAGCGCCACCTGGCGCATGGTGGTGGATTTACCGCCCATGTTGGGGCCGGTGATCAGCAGCATGCGCCGGGTCGGGTCGAGGCGGCAGTCGTTGGCGATGAAGTTTTCCACCTGCCGTTCCACCACCGGGTGGCGCCCGGCCTGGATCTCGATGCCCGGCTGGTCGCTGAAACGGGGCATGGCGTAGTTGTAGCGGGCGGCGGCTTCGGCAAAGGCCGACAGGCCATCGAGCAGGGCACAGGCCCGGGCGATGCGCTGGAAGCGCGGAATGTCGGCGGCGAGGGCGTCGAGCACGCCCTCGTACAGCAGCTTTTCCCGGGCCAGGGCACGCTCCTGGGCCGATAGGGCCTTGTCTTCGAAGGCCTTCAGCTCCGGGGTGATGAAGCGCTCGGCGTTCTTCAGGGTCTGGCGGCGGCGGTAGTCCTCGGGCAGCTCGCCTTTGGCGGCGTTGGCGGCGGAGATCTCGATGTAGAAGCCGTGGACCCGGTTGAACTCCACCTTGAGGTTGGCAATGCCGGTGCGCTCCCGCTCCCGGGCTTCCAGTTCCAGCAGAAAGGCGCCGCAGTTGGTCTGGATGCCGCGCAGCTCGTCCAGGTCGGCATCGAAACCTTCGGCAATTACGCCACCGTCCCGCAGCACGGTGGAGGGTTCGGCGGCAATGGCGCGGGTCAGCAGATCCAGGGCTTCGTCGGGCGTGGCGAGCTCTTCGAGCATGCGCTCCAGCAGCGGTGCCTGGGGGCTGCCCAGGGCGGCGCGCAGCTCGGCCAGGCGGCCCAGGCTGTCGCGCAGGGCGGACAGATCCCTCGGGCGGGCGCTGCGCAGGGCCACCCGGGCGGTGATGCGCTCCACGTCCGACACGCCGCGCAGGGTGCGCCGCACCGGTTCCACCGGGCCTTCGCCCAGCTCGGCCACGGCCATGTGGCGATGGGCGGCGGCGCTCCGGTCACGCAGGGGGTGGTGCAGGGCGTGGCGCAGCCAGCGCGAGCCCATGCTGGTGGCGCAGGTGTCGAGCAGGGAAAGCAGGGTGGGCGCAGCCTCGCCGCGCAGGGTCTCGGTGATCTCCAGATTGCGCCGGGTGGCGGCGTCCAGGCGCAGGAAGGCGCTGTCGCGCTCGGCCGTCAGCGCCGTGATATGGGCCAGGGCCTGGCGCTGGGTGGCGCGGGCGTAATCAAACAGGGCCGCCGCCGCGGCCAGGGCCACCGGCATCTCGTCGGCGCCGAAGCCGGCCAGATCGCGGGTGCCAAAGTGGGTGGTGAGCAGGCGCCGCGCCGTCTCGGCATCAAACTGCCAGTCGGCCAGGCGGCGCAGGCTGGGGGCCAGATGCTCCAGCAACGGCAGGCGCAGCCCGTCGGGCATCAGCACCTCGGCCGGGCGCAGGCGCTCGAACTGGGCCGCCAGCTGGGGCGCATCGCACTCCAGCACCCGGAAATCCCCGTTGGCCAGGTTGAGCCAGGCCAGCCCCAGCACCCCCCGGTGCAGATTGACCGCCAGCAGCGGCGCATCGGCCTTGTCATCCAGCAGCGCCGCATCGGTGAGCGTGCCCGGTGTGACGATCCGCGCCACTGCCCGCTCCATCGGCCCCTTGGTCGCCCCCGGGTCGCCCACCTGCTCGGCGATCACCACCGACTCCCCCAGCTTCACCAGCCGCGCCAGGTATTGCTCCAGCGCATGATGCGGCACCCCGGCCATCTTGATCGGCTGCCCGGCTGAGGCACCGCGGGTGGTCAGCGTGATGTCCATCAGCCGCGCCGCCTTCTCGGCGTCCTCGAAGAACAACTCGTAGAAGTCGCCCATGCGGTAGAAGAGGAGGGTGTCGGGGTGGTCCTGCTTGATGCGGAGGTACTGCTGCATCATGGGGGTGTGCATCGACAGATCTTGAGTCATTGATTTCAATCTATTCGTATTCCTCAAGCAGTAGCAGTGGCCAGCAGCTTGTTCAGATAATCGGCTTCAGGCATGAACAGGACATGCAGCTTGTCCAAGTCAGGCACAGCATGGCCTTGGTGAGTCCAGAGATGTTCGAGGCGTAACCGGTTTGCTGAGGGCGAGAGAATGAAGGACTCCAACGCAACGTCGCCATCACCCAGGCGCTGTTCAAGCTGTTTGATGTTCTCACTGAAAGTGATTTTGTCACTGCCCGGCCCCTCGTGCTCCAGCCCGTGTGGGTCGATGAAGCTGATGCGTTGCTTCCCGTCCTGGCTAACGCACCACAGGATGAAATCCGGGAAGAAATTCCCCGCCTCGAAAAAACCCACCCCGCGTTTGGCCAGATTGCGAAGCAGGAACAGGCGCTTGCCCTGCTCCAGCAGGTCGTCCTCATGGGCTTGCAGCCATTGGCGCAGATCGTTGACGAACTGGAACTCTGACCTGTTGAGGGCGACCGGCTGGATTGCCACCTTCTCGCTGTAGAGCAGGGGTTCGTAGAGGTGAGCGCCCAGGCGCAAGCCCTGAACATAGCCATTGGTCCGCCAGCCAATGGCCGCCAGATCGGCTTTCAACTGGCGGATATCCTGGATCAGGTAATCCTCATTGGCCTCAACCACCAGCGTGTAGTGTTCCTCACCGGGCAGGTTTTCGTGGCCTTTCTCCAGCGGAACCAATTCCATGCGCGGGTCGAGGAACTTCCGTTTGTGGTGGTTGAAGCTGCGTTCCAGTGCCATCGACAGCAATTCAAAGGCCATCGACTGCCAATGACGCCGGTTGTTCATGTTCGCCTGCCACATCTGGGCAGGCGCGGCCAGGCGATACCAGTCCGGCGTGTTGAGCAGTGAGCGAAGCTTGTCGTGCTTCAGTGTCAGGTTGTCCAGGTGTCGTTGGCGGCGGAAACGTTCCAGGTCGAACCACAGCGCATCCCAATCCAGTAGCTTGAGGCGCAGGGCGTCGAATTGGCGCGGCGTGCTGTCGGCCGCATTCACCGCCTCATTTGTCACCTCGCCGGCTTGCAGCATTTGCAGGCGCGGAAAGCGGTCAACGGTGACGACCGCGCCTCTCTGCGTCATGCCCGGTGGCAGGTTTGCGAGAGAGAACTCGACCACTGGCCCGTGCTTGCGGAAATCGTATTGCTCCTGGGTGTCCTTCCGAAAACGAGGGCGCAGGATCTTCAGATTCTGGCCAAAGTCGTGGGTGACGTTGAGGGTAATGGTTTCCACCTTCGGTTCGTCATTTGGCGGCAGCCCTTCGCTTTCCAGGAAATCGCGGAAGGTCGCCATGAAATCTGCCTGCACGCCAAAGACGTTCAAGGTCTCCAGAAAATGGATATCGCGGGGCGGATTGACCGGCTGGTAGCGGCTGGTGCGCATCAGGCTCAAGTCCTTGCCCTTCAGGCGCACGCCGCGCCCGAATAGCTGGATGATCTGGGCGCCTTCGCTTTGCCCCATGCGCATCAGGCCAAGGCTGGAAACCCGCCAGCAATCCCAGCCCTCAATGAACTTCTTCGAACCCACCAGGAGATGAATTGGCGAATCCGGCTTGTGCACGTCTCCAAAAACCGCTTCGCCAAACTCGCTGGGGCGAACCTCGGCCAGCGAATGCTTGTGCTCCAGCTCTTCCTGCACGTGCTTGGCCAGCGCTGCCGCATCCCCCACGTTGATGACGCCAAAGGCCTGTTCTGCCTCGCCCACTTTCAACAGCAATTCGCCGCTGTCTCCCTTGACCCGTTCCACCACCAGATGGCCGCCACCCGGCGCATGGAAAAGGCGCTGGCAGATGTCTGCGTAAATGGCAGCGCCGTCCAGCTTCAAATCCCGCAAATAGGGGAAGGAATTGACGAACACATCGCGCCCCTGAGCGTCCATCAGCCCGGTTTGCTGACCGTTGCCTGAGAGCACCAGGCCGATCAGGCGGGTGAACTCCTCTCGGTGGGCCAGAAAGCGGGCGAGGAAATCGAGAATCTGCGCCACGTCGGAAGGCGAAACGCTGTCCTCATCCACCTTGCGCCCGGTCACGCTGGCGCCCACAAAGACCCACAGTGGCTTTTCCAGGTTGTAGCCGGCGTAGCGCTTGCCCGCCTCGGCAAACATCCGCAACTGCTGGTAGAAAGCCAGCAATGCCGCCGTCAGGTAGGTGTCCTTATGGGCCAGTTCGTCCTTGGGCAGATTGAAAATACGGTAATCCTTGCCATACCCGTCGGCATAGAAATAGCGATAGCTGTAATCGAACAGCACCGCCTTGGCGTAGCTCTCGGCCAGCACCTTGTCGTTGGCCGCCTTCACCGCCTGCTTGAAGGTCGCCGAATACTCAAAGGTAAAACCTCGTGCCGCCAGCTTGTCGCGCTTGGCCTTCCAGTCGCTGCCGCTCATGCCCCGGTGGCCTTCGTCCACCAGCAGCAGGTTGGCGTCGCCAAAGCTGTCCACCGCCATCTGCTTCACCTTCTGCTCATCGGCCAGCTTGGTGATTTCGGTGAGCAGCGGAATGTCCAGCGCGCTTTGCCCGCGTGAAGCGAGGTCGCTTTCCTGGCGTAGTGGTTCCGGGTAGAAGCCGTTATCCCGCAGCTCCCGTTCGTGCTGTTCGGAAAGACGCTCGTTGGGGGAAAGCACGATCACCCGGCTATAGGCATCGGCCTGGCCGGTGCAGCGGGCGTAGTGGGCAAACTGGCGCAGGTTGACGTGCATCAGCAACGTCTTGCCACTGCCGGTGGCGTTTTGCAGACACAGTTTGTTCAGGTCGTCGGCCGCATAAAGGCTAATGCCGGTGCTGCGCTTTAGCTGTTCGTGAAAACGGTTGAAGCGTTCGACAAAATCATTCAGTGCCGCGCACAAGCCCTGGCGGTCGCTGAAATAGCGATCCAGGTAGATTTCCACAAACAGCAGCGTCAACCACTGAAAGTACTTCCAGACGATCTCGCCCTTTTGCTTGCGCTTGCCATTGATCGCTTGGGTATGTGCCACCAGGTTGGCGTCGTAACGCGTCAGCTCGGCGGGCGTCAGCACTGCGCTGGTCGGCAGATGGGAGATCAGGGCTTCTAGAAAGCGGTGCTTGCCATTGGGCGCGATACCCGGCTCGACCGTGCGCAGGGTCTTGGCGAGCATTTCCAGCGGCCGTACCTGGCGCCCGCTGTCCGTGTGCGGATGCAGGGGGTCGATACCGAACAGCCCAACCAGGAACTGGTTGAGCACCAGTGCCTCCTGAAAATGGCTGACGACCAGCGGCGGCTGCGCCTTGCTGCTACGCGGTGCGCGGCTCATGCCTGACCTCCCAGGGCTTCCAGTCGGGCGATCCAGGCATCGAAGCGCGGGCACCGGGCTCGGATGGCGGTCAGCCCGGCGGCGGCGACAATGGCCGGGCCATGGGTTGGTTTGTTGAAGCGGCCACTGAATATCTCGAGCAAGCGATGTGAAGGGCTGGTTTGCAGGCCGTCATTGATCGATTCAGGATCACCACAAGATCTCAGCACTTCAAACATGGCACGAAGCTCCCGGTCTGAGCCGTGAATTGCCGCCACGGTGTTTTCTGGTACTGCGAACAACAGGGCCTCGAATTCGTAGCGCTGCACATAAGGCAACATACGATGACGGAGATGTTCGGATACCAACTGCACCATTGCTGTTTCCAGCGAGTCGACCGTGTGCTTGCCGCGCCGCTTGAAGCCATAAAAATCGACCAGGGTGCTCAGGTAATCGAAGTTGCCGACTGCGCCGGGCAAAATGTCAGCCAGTCGGTCAAGGCTGACGTTTCCGCGCAAATCCAGCGTGTTGGTCCAGAGCCCGAAACCTGCCAAATGTGGTGTCAGGACATCGCGAACGAAGATTCGCTCGGTCATGCCTTCGACGCAAATACCCAGGCGGCGCTTCACGGATTGCCTCCCAGCAGATTCATCTCCCACAATTCGCCCAGCCGGAATTTCTCAAGCCAATGGGCAACGTCGGCTTCTTGCAAGCGGCGTAGCTGGGTGGCCCCGTTCATCTGATCGACGACCACCAGATTTTCCCAGCCGACCTGACTTGCCAATGTTGGCGATTGGGTCGCCGCAATGATCTGGGTATGGTTGCTGGCGGCCGTCATCAAGCCGCCGACAAGTTCGATGGCGTAAGGATGCAGCCCCAGTTCCGGCTCGTCGATCAATAACAGATCTGGCAATAATTCGGGCGGCATCGACAACAAAGTCACCAGACAGAACAGACGCAGGGAGCCATCGGAGGTCAAATGCGGCACGAAGGTCTTGTCGCTATGGCGGCTCTGCCAGCGCAGGTTCACCGATCCGAATTGAGGCTCCAGCACAAAATCGTCAAAGCTCGGCAAGACCCGGCGAATCCGTTCCAAGATCTCCTTGTAGCAACGAAAATCGTTGTTGAGCAGATTCAGCAGCACTGGAGCGAGGTTGGCGCCGTCGCTGCGCAGCCGGGCGTTATCGGTTTCGTCCCATCCCCGGCGCAGTGCCGCCGTCGGCGATGTATCGTGAAACTGGTAAAGGCGGCTTTCGCGTAGCCCTCGAACCAGCGCACGCGCGCATTCCTGGTTTTCGGGTGGGCTGGCGGCCATGACCAGTTCGGCCTCCCGCCCATTGCCTGGCAAGGCCTGCCAGATCGGTGCGTCGGCGCTGCGGTCGCAGCAATAGGCCTCATCGACAACAGTGACCGTATTGCCGGCCGGCACCGGTGCCAGGGCAAAACGATAGGCTAACTGCCCGGTTGCCGTGCGCAGTGTCAGCTCGGCACGAATTTGTGGGGCGCCTGCCTCTTCGGCAAAAAACAGATCGGCGCCACCGCCTTGGTGCAGTACGAATTCCTGCAGCTTCTGGGCTTTCAGCATCCAGGCCAGCATGTCAAAGAAACGCAGGAAGTTGGATTTTCCCGTTCCGTTGCCGCCCACGAGCAGTGTCAACGCCGGTAAGTCCAGGCTTTGCGTCGGGCCGAAGCTGCGGAAACCTGAAATTTCAACACGAGCGATCTGCCCCTTGGCCGGGTTTAAGGGGGGAGGGGGCTGGGTGGATGTGGTGTTCAATAGGGTCACTTAGCGTTCTCCCAGAGCTTCCAGGCGGGTGATCCAGGCATCGAAGCGCGGGCATTGTTCGCGGATGGCGGGCAGGCCGGCAGCGGCAATGATCTTGGGGCCATGCATCTTCTTCTGGAATGTAGTGCCGAACAGATGGTGCAAACGGTGAGAGGGGCTGGTTTGCGGGCTGTCGTTGACGGCTTCGGGGTTACCGGCTGCGGCAACCGCCTGCTGCATTTCGTGCAAGTGCCCGGTGGAGCCGCCGAGTTGTTCGACGGTGATCTTCGGTACGGCAAACAGCAACGCTTCGAATTCATGAAGCTGGACGTAGGGCGTCAGCCGGCGGCGAGACTGTTCCGGTACGGTTTCCGTGATAGCCGTCGTCAAGCTGGCAAGATCATGATTGCCGCGACGCTTGAATCCATAGAAATCGTAAAGGGTGCTGACCTGCTCGAAATTACCAAACATCGCTGGCAGGCGGCTGCGGATACGGTCGATACTGACATTTCCGCCCAAGTCCACGGCGCGTGCAAAAACGTTGAAAGCCAGCAAATGCGGGTTCAGGACGTGATGAACGAACTCCCGTTCGGTCGAGCCTTCGACACTGATTCCCAGGCGAATCATTCCGGAGTTCCTCCCAGAAGATTCATTTCCCAAAGCTCGCCCATGCGGAAATCGTCAAGCCACTGGGTGACTTCCGCTTCGTCCAGGCGGCGGAAGCGCGAGGCGTTTTCGACTTGGTCTACGACAACGATGTCCTGCCAGCCAAACTCATTGGCCAGCGTCACTGATTGGGTGGAGGCGATGATCTGCGTCTTGGCGCTGGCCGAGCACATCATGGCCGCCAGCAACTGGATGGCGAAGGGGTGCAGGCCGAGTTCCGGCTCGTCGAGCAGCAGGATGGTGGGCAGATTGGGTTGCAGCAGCAAGGTCGTCAGGCAGATGAAACGCAAGGTGCCGTCGGAAAGCATATGGGCATCAAAATACTCGTCGCTGCCCTTGTGCTTCCAGCGCAGGCGAATCTGCCCCTTGGGCTCGGGTTGAAAGACGAAATCCTGAAAGAAGGGCGCAACGCGCTGGATCATGCCGACGATGTCGGCGTAAGCCTTGGTTTCCCGAATGCCGAACAGGAAGGCAGCGAGATTCTCGCCTTGTGGGCGCAGTCGGGTGTTGTCGTGGATGTTCGCCGCCAGCTTGACCTTGGCGGTTTCGCTGGTGTCGTGGAAGTGATGAACCTTCCAGTCGGAAATACAATCGATCACACCTGCCGAACGCGGATCATCCGCAGGCAATTGCGATTCGCTGGTAGCAACCGCACCCGTAACGAAGTTCAGCCAATCGCCATCGGGTGTATCCAAACCGCGGTTGAGACCAAAAACTTCCCGTTCGAAAACCAGCCGATCATCCTTGGTGGGGACCAGCGAAATGTCGTAGGAGTAGGGGTTGAAACCCAGGTCGACTTCAATGGCTTCTGTCGTCTTCCTGCCGAAATACAGCAAACTGTTCGCCCCCCCCTGTTGCGCCACATATAACTGCAAATCCTTATCCAACAGCTTGTTCATGAACTTGAAGAAGCTGATGAAATTGGACTTGCCGGCGCCGTTGGCGCCGATCAGCACGTTGAGCGGGGCCAGTTCCAGGTCCAGTTCGCGGATCGAGCGGAAGCCCTTGAGCTTGATGTGCTGCAAACGACCCAAAGTGCTCATTACGCGTCCTCCCACATCCGTTGGGCGAAGGTTTCTTCGATCAGGCGCACGCGGGTGGCGGCGTTGCCGTCGCTGGGCAGGGCGTGGCTGCCGTTGATGTAGATGGTCTCGAACTCGCTTTCCAGCGGGTTGAGCTTCTTCTTCGCCAGATAGGCTTCCAGCACCGCCTGGTCGCGGCCGGCGTCGCTGGTGAGCTTGCGCCACAGCACCAGCACGCGCTGGCGCGAAGTATCGTCGCCGGGCACGGCCAGCACATGGCCTTCCACCCAGCGGAACCAGAATTCGCCTTCGTCCTGCTCGTCGATGCGCGCGCAGGTCCAGCGCGTGTCCTGATCCTTGGGCAGGTCGGGATCGACGGTTTGCACCAACTCGGCGGCGTAGCGGCGCGGCCGGTCGAGTTGGGCGACGTGCAGGCCGATCAACCAGTTGAAGGTCTCGATCAGATCGACGGTCTTTTCCACCTGCGCCTCGCTGCCCGGCTGCTTGACCTTGAGGCGGTAGGCCGTCGGGTCGGCAAACTGGCGCACGTTGAGCAGGCTGGGGCTGCCGGCGGTCTCGAAATCCAGCCAGTACTTGAGCAGGTAATCCCGGGCGAGGTCGGAATTTTGCGGGTTTTCGACGTCGACCACAGGATTTTTCGGCAGCAACAGATTGTTCAGGGTGTCTTCGTAGGATTCGAGAGTGATTACTTTCAATATTTTCGGGCTGAATTCAGCTTCGACTTTATTGCAAGGGGAAGCAGGGTTGCCCATTTCCCATTTTGAAGAATAGGTACTTTTAACTATTCTTGGAACTAAAGTTGTTGTGAAATGCCCGCCCATTTCAACTAGGATAAATTTTCTTTTCCCCTTGCTCTTTCTGTTTAGCTCTATCACAGATTGACCTGTTGTCCCAGATCCGGCAAAAAAATCCAAAATAATATCTGACGAGTCTGTAGTTTGGGATGCAATTTTTGTAATCAAGCCTGGGGGCTTTGGATTGTCCACCAAACCTTTTTTCCCAAAAAGCTCCTCCAGTTTCGGTTCGCCATCCGAGTATTGTCTAATAACGCTTGTTGCAACTACGCTTTCCACTTCATGCAAAAAATATTTCTGCTGTGGAATTGAGCCTGGCTTCTTAAAAACGATTCGGTTATCTGTTATATATTTTTCAAGCGTTGGCCTATTCTCAATAGACTTCTCCGGAAACGCCCAGCCTCTTTTAGGGTGGCTGTACTCAACCCCTGTGATTTTATCTTTCGGCTTATAAAACCTGTAGTTATCCGAGCAGGGATCAAAAATTGATTCTGATTGCTTCCCAGAAGGCATCGATGGCTCCACCTCACGGAAAATCCATATGCGCGCACTTGATTTTTTTGCATCATTTTCGCTTACATACTTTCCAGACCCGCTTCGATATTCTGCGAATTTGTAGGGGTATATCCCTTTCCATGGATCAGTCTTTTTTGCCTCCTCTGCACTTTCACCTTGTTCAATTGCCTGATCGCGGTATTCAGCTCTATGTGTGTCGTACAGAACCTTTATCTCCGACTCCACTTTACTTAGGCTGGGGTATGCCTGTTCCTCTTGGAGGCGGGCTATCAAATCCATCACCTCCGAGAAACCAGGCCTTGTCTCCCTGAACATGCGCTTATCACTCTCGATGAGAGCTTTGTTTTTCCCGCAAACCTCGATGTATTCATGGTTCTTTGAATACATTGGAGAATTATTACTTACTGTATCACGCGCCCATATTAGTTCAGCGACAAAATTGTCTGCACCAAAGACACTCTTCATGCATTCTTCAAGGCTTGAGCGCTCCACTTCATTTATGCTGGAATAAATAACGCCTCTGTTTGACAATATCTTCTTGGATAATTGCAATCTATCAAAAATCATTGCCAACCAGCTAGATGTTTTTAGCGAATCCTTGTAAACAAAGCCATCGACCCCAGTGTTGTATGGAGGGTCAATGTATATTAGTTTCACTCGATCTGCTAGGGAGCTAACTAACAAATTCAAAGCATTAAAATTCTCTCCATTAATGAGTACGCCATCCGTATTTTCCGCAATATCGGATATCGATGACAAAATATTTGCGGCGAATTCCTCGCTAAAGTTCTTGGTGTTAATCATCAATGAAGGATGTTTTTTTATATCCGCCAAGCTGATTTTTTGCCTTATAAGGCTGAGCCATATCCATTCTTGTTGCTGCGCTTCATTTGCGGCAATTTCCGGGTAGAAGGCTTCGGAGATACGGTCCAGCGTGATGCAGTAATTGGTCTCCACCACGAACTTCTTCTTCAGCCACAGCTTTTTCTGGAAGTCCTCGATCTGGGCGAGGAAATCGATGATGCGGCGGGCGATCTTGCGCAGGCTTTGCAGTTTCTTCAGGTAGGTTTCGACACGGGGCGCTTCGGCGTTTTCGATGTCGTCGAGGCGCATGATTTCGTTCTTGATGTAGAAATCCAGCTCGCGCCGCAGGAAGCCGCCCAGGTTTTTGTGGATGAAGTAATCCATGGTGTTGCGGCTGGTGTATTGGCCCAGGTATTTGCCGAGCAGCGTGCGGTTGGGCTGCTTGTCGGTGGGCGCCGGGGTAGCCAGCGCAGTGCGGTGGGCTTCGGCTTGGGGCAGCTTGGTCAGCGCGGTCTGGATGGCGGCTTCGGCTTCGGCCAGTCGCTTTTGCTGCCAGGTGCCGGCCTGGCCGGTTTTCTCCGGGTCCGGGCGGTATTGGAACTGGATGACGAGTTCGGTCTGGCTCTGCGCGTTGGTTTCGAGCTTGACGGGTTCCGGGCTGTGGATGAGGAAGTAGCGTTCCTGGCCTTCCTTGACGTTGTTGTGTTCGCCTTCGCTGGCGGCAGCGAGGCGGAAGTGGACGGTCAGGCTTTCTGCCGGCGCGGCAAAGTCGAAGTCGGCCTGGCCGCCCTGACCGGCGATTTTTTGTGCGGCGGCGAGGTCGACGGTGAAGTTGGCCAGGTATTCGCTGGATTTGATGTAGTACTGGTCCTTGTTGGCCCAGTGCAGCATGACTTCGCGGCCGTCGTAGGGGATGGCGTAGGGCTGGGCGCGGCTGTCGTTTTCGGCGACGAAGTAGCGGCGCGACATGAAGTCGCCCTTGTCGTAGTAGCGGCGGAAGAAGCGGTAGAGGTGGTCGTAGATTTGCGCGTCGTCAGCGAGCAGCCCGCCGCCTTGCTGGGCTTGCTGGCGGATGGCCTCGTATTCCTGACCGATCTTAATTTTGGCGAATTCGGGCTTGAGCTCGCCATTGGCTTCCAGGGCGTAGTCGCCGAGGGTTTGCTCGATTTTGAGGCGTGCGGCCTGAAGCTGGTCGTGGATGCTGGTTTGGTATTGGCCGGCAAAGACCTTGTCGATTTCGGCGGAGAGTTCGTTCTGGACGAAGGCTTTGATCTGGCGGCTGCGGGCATGCAGGATGCGGTAGAGGCCAAAGTCCAGTTCCGGCTGGTTGAGCTGGAACAGCTCTTCGAGCAGGGCAACGAATTTTTCCTTGTATTGGCTCATGGTGTCTCGATCTTGAGTGGTTCTTGGCGTCCTGCAGGGGGATTCACAGGACGGCGCGGCCTTCGGCGATGTTCAGGAGTTCGGGGAAGGCGAGGATGGCCGGGCGGCGGCCGGCGCCTTCACGCAGTTGCTTGAGTAGCCCGGCTTCCTGTAGCTGTTTAAGCAGCGGATGGGCGGTAGGCTTGGGGATGTGGGCGCGGATGGCGAAGTCGCCGATGCGGAAGATGGGCCGGTCGAACAGGGCGTCGACGATCTGGGCGCTGTGTTGCGAGCGGGTGATGTCGCGCACCTGGGTCTTCATGCGTTCGTACAGGGCGAGGATGGCCTGTACGCGGACGATGTTGGTCTTGGCCTGCTCGGCGATGGCGTGCAGGAAGAAGGCGGTCCAGCCGGTCCAGTCGTTGTCGCGGGTGATGGCGGCCAGTCGTGCGTAGTATTCCGGGCGGTTGGCCTCCAGATAGGCGGAGAGGTAGAACATCGGCGTCGAGAGCCGCCCCTTGCTATACAGGAAGAGAGGAATCAGCAGGCGGCCGATGCGGCCGTTTCCGTCCTTGAAGGGGTGCAGGATTTCAAACTGGGCGTGGACGATGGCGGTTTGCAGCAGCGGGTCTACGTCGTCGCTTTCCAGGTAACGCGCCCAGGCTTCCAGGTGGTCGGGGAGTTGCAGTGGGTTGGGCGGGACGAAGGTGGCGGTTTCCTGCGTGCAACCGTAGGGGCCGATCCAGTTCTGGGTCTTGCGGAATTCCCCGGGCTCCTTGTCCTGGCCACGCACGCTGTCCATCAGGGTTTTGTGCAAGGCCTTGACGAGGCCAAGGCGTAGCGGGCGTTCGCGCAGGGTATCGGCGGCCAGGGTCAGGGCTTGCCGGTAGTTGAGGATTTCCTGGATGTCGGCTTCCTTGTGGGCGTCGTATTCCTGGCCGGCTTCGTGCTCCAGCACTTCCTCGACGGTGGCCTGGGTGCCCTCGATCTTGGAGGAGAGTACCGCTTCCTGGTTGGTCAGCGGCGAGAGCATGACCGCCGGGTTGACCATGCCGTGCAGCAGACCGTCGTAACGGGCGAGCGCCGCATTGGCTTCACCGACCAGCGTAACCAGCTGGGCGATGTTGATGCCTGAGGGTGGTAGCGGGGTGGGCTCGTAGGGCTGCATGCTTTGTGTATCGTTGGCAAGAGACTAAGGCCGTTGCGTATCGTCAATGAGCTTAGCCAATACGCAAATAAGTTTGTGTGTTGCGGATGATGAACAAGCTGGTTTTGTATGGCGAAACACGATTTTCAATACGCTATTTTGCCTCATGTCGACGGCGACGACATATCGAAAATATGTGTCGATGAAACTCGGGTTCATCGACACGTTGTTGTTTAGCCGACCGACCACCGAATCGTGAATAGCTCGCGGGTGTTGCTGGCCTGGTGCAGTCTTTTTTCCAGGGCCGCGATCAGGGCGTCGCGCTTGGCCTCGATGTCGTCTTCCACTTCAAAGATGGCTTGGCGCTGCCGGCGTTGTTCGGCTTCGACCTTGCGGGTTTCTTCTTGCAGGCGACGGGCTTCGTCCATGCTCATGGCGGTGCGTGCCTGACGCTTCAAGGCCTTGAGTTTGAGCTTGGTGTCTTGGAGCACCTGTTCGGCGGCGAGGATGCGGTCTTCGGCCCAGGCGTCGAGCTTTTCCCGTTCCTGCTGGAAGTACTGATCGTTTTGTTCGAGGGCGCGGGCGAGGGCGGCTTGAAGTTGCTGGTGGGTATTGCCGGTGAGGCTGTCGGGTGGCGTCAAGCCATCAAGCGGCGTGGTTTCGGCGGCGATCTGGAAGAGCTTCTCGCAGATTTCCTGTTCCAGGATCTCGCCGGCGTCGTTCTGGGCAGTGAAGACCAGATGTTCCTCGCGCTGGAAGCTGTCGAGTTCGAGCAGGTTGAGTTGCAGCCATCCGCTTTGCCCGGCCAGTTGTTCGAGCATGGCGATGTGCGGCTTTTGGCCGCTGGCGTCGAAATGCAGGTGGGTGAGCGGTGTTTCCAGATTACGGCCGCGTTCGAGAACGTATTCGCCGAGGGGGTGGGTCAGGCGATAGATGCGGGCGTGGTCGGGAGGTGTCTGACCCTTGCGGATCAGGTGGTAGAGGCCAGCGGGTGCGGCTAGTAGCGGCGGGGTTTGCAGGGTGAAGGCAAGCGTCTGGGGGTCGAAGCGGGCGTGTCCGGCCAGGATCAGTTGGGTGAGCTTCCAGAAATAGCGGGTGATGCGGTCGAGCTGGCTTTCGGCTTTTTCTTTCTGGCTGCGTAGCAGGTCGTGAATGTCGGCATCGAAGTGTTCGAGCAGAAGTTGCTCGGTATGGGCCATGCGAGCCTGGATGTCTTCTTCGAGTTCGGCACGCAGGGTGGCGAAAGCGGCTTCGATGGCGGCCGGGGTGCGGCAGCGGTCGTAGATTTCGGCAATGCGTTTTTCAAAGTCGATGCCGCTTTCGATCTGGCCGAGAATCTGATCGGAAGCACCGAAGACGCCGTCGAAGAGGTGAAATTTGTCTTGCAGCAGTTCCAGCACGCGCTGGTCGGCTGCGTTGCGCTGGTTGAGGAAGTTGATGACGACCACGTCGAACTGCTGGCCGTAACGATGGCATCGGCCGATACGCTGCTCGACCCGTTGCGGGTTCCAGGGCAGGTCGTAATTGACGAGCAGCGAGCAGAACTGAAGGTTGACGCCCTCCGCGGCGGCTTCGGTGGCGATGAGGATTTCGGCATCGGCGCGGAAATGGTCGATCAGCGCGGTGCGGCGGTCTATGGCGGGCGAACCGGTGATGCGGTCGCTGCCGCTGAATTTGGCCAGCCAGCGTTGGTAGACGCCGGTGGCGCTCTGGGTATTGTTAGTGCCGCTGAAGGTGATGACCTTGCCAGCGTAGCCCTGGGCTTCGAGAAAGCGGGCGAGGTAGTCCTGGGTGCGTCGGGATTCGGTGAAGATCACCACCTTGCGGGCAGCGCCCATGCCTTGCATGCGTTCGAAGCCTTGCTGGAGTGCATGGAGCAGGGCGTGGGACTTCTGGTCTTCGCGGATGGTGCGGGCGAGGGCCAGATAGCGGTCGAGTTCGGCAAGCTCCTGTTTGAGTAGCGTGTAGTCGATGCCTTCCGGGTTGCCTTGGCTTTCCAGTGCTTCGTCTTCGGCGGCTTCGAGCAATTCGTCCTCAAGGTCGTCATCTTCGACCAGGTGGGCGAACCACTCCTCATCGATGCTTTGCTTGTCGAGCAGCTTTTGCAGGCGGTTGCGGATGGCTTCCAGCGTGGCGGTGATGGCTTCGGTCGAGGAGGCGAGCAGTTTGCGCAGGATCAGCCCGACCAGATGTTTTTGCCGTTGCGGGAAGCCGTAGCTGAACTCTCGTTGCAGGTAGGTCGAGACCAGCTCGTAGAGACGATATTCGTCTTCGCTGGGCTTGAAGGGTGTGGTCAGGGCATGGCGCCGGGTGTAAGGGACGTATTCGAGGACGTCTTTGCGCAGGGTGCGTTTGATGAAGGGAAGGAGACGGCGGCGCAATGCCTGCAGGTCGCCGTCGATGTTGCCGTAGCGGGAGCGAAAGCTGCGTTCATCGCCGAAGATCTCCTCGTCGATCAGCGAGGTGAGCCCGTAAAGCTCCATCAGGGAGTTCTGTAGCGGGGTGGCTGTGAGCAGTAGCTTCTTGCGTCCAGCCAGCGAACGCTTGAGGCTCTGGCCGGTGGCGTGGCTCTTGCGGTGGGCGTTGCGCAGTTTGTGCGCTTCGTCGATGACGATGGCGTCCCAGGGAATGTTGCCGATAGCCTGCTCCATCCGGGTAGAGAAGTGGTAGGAGCAGATGCTGATTACGTCGCGGTTGAAGGGGTCGTAGATGCCGCGCTGCTGAAGGTCTTTCCAAGTGCGGGCGTCAAGGACTTCAGTCGGGAGATTGAATTTCTCACTGAGTTCGAGCGCCCATTGTTTACGCAGGGCGGCTGGGCAGATGACGATCAAACGGCGCTTGCGTTCAGCCCACAGTTGGCAAAGCACCAGGGCTGCTTCGATTGTCTTGCCCAGGCCGACTTCGTCGGCAAGGACGACGCCCCTGCTGAGGGGGTTGTTGAGCGCGAACAGTGCGGCATCGATTTGATGTGGGTTGAGGTCTACGCTGGCGTCGAAAAGGGACTGGGCAATTCGGTCTTCTTCACCGGCGGCGCGGCGACGGGTGAGTTCCCAGGCGTAGTACTTGCCGTGAAAGGCTGTGATCATTCCGTTTGCCAAGCGATTCCCCTTTTTGCAGTCCATTGAATAGTACATTGGTCTTAAGCTTCTCCGGTCTGTCCCTGCGCGCCCTCGAGACCAGCCAGAAGTGCCCGCCCACGGTGTCCCGCCCTCCGGGCGCAAGGGCTATAATGCCGGCCTTCCCGTTTTCACCCTCCGGACTCCGCCGTGCACAAGAAAATCCTGATCCTCGATTTCGGCTCCCAGGTCACCCAGCTCATCGCCCGCCGTGTGCGTGAGCAGCAGGTGTACTGCGAAATCCATCCCTACGATGTGTCGGATGAGTTCATCCGCAGCTTTGCGCCCGAGGGGATCATCCTGTCCGGCGGCCCCAACTCGGTGTACGAGGCGGGCGAGGTGAAGGCGCCGATGGCGGTGTTCGAGATCGGGGTGCCGGTGTTTGGCATCTGCTACGGCATGCAGACCATGGCGGCCCAGCTGGGTGGCAAGGTGGAGAGTTCCGGCAAGCGGGAGTTCGGCTACGCCGAGATCCGCGCCCGGGGCCATTCCGAACTGTTCCGCAACATCCAGGACCGGACCAATGACGAAGGCCACGGCCTGCTGGATGTGTGGATGAGCCACGGCGACAAGGTCACCGAGCTGCCCCCGGGCTTCAAGGTGATCGCCTCCAACGAATCCACCCCGCTGGCCGCCATGGCCGACGAGGCGCGCAAGTTCTACGCGGTGCAGTTCCACCCGGAAGTCACCCACACCATCAAGGGCAAGGAGATGATTGCCCGCTTCGTGCACGAGATCTGCGGCTGCCAGCACGACTGGAACATGCCCGACTACGTGAACGAAGCCATCGAGAAGGTCCGCGCCCAGGTGGGCAGCGACGAGGTGATCCTCGGCCTGTCCGGCGGTGTCGATTCTTCCGTGGTGGCGGCGCTCCTGCACAAGGCCATCGGCAGTCAGCTTACCTGTGTGTTCGTGGACAACGGCCTGCTGCGCCTCAATGAAGGCGAGATGGTCATGCAGATGTTCGCCCGCAACCTGGGCGTCAAAGTGATCCACGTGGATGCCACCGAGCAGTTCATGGGGCATCTGAAGGGTGTGTCCGACCCGGAGGCCAAGCGCAAGATCATCGGCCGCGAGTTCGTCGAGGTCTTCCAGGCCGAGGCGGCCAAGCTGCCCAGCGCCAAGTGGCTGGCCCAGGGCACCATCTACCCGGACGTGATCGAATCGGCCGGCGCCAAGACCGGCAAGGCCCACGCCATCAAGAGCCACCACAACGTGGGCGGCCTGCCGGACACCCTCAACCTCAAGCTGCTGGAGCCCCTGCGCGAGCTGTTCAAGGACGAAGTCCGCGAGCTGGGCATCGCCCTCGGCCTGCCCCACGAGATGGTCTATCGCCATCCCTTCCCCGGCCCCGGCCTGGGGGTGCGCATCCTGGGTGAGGTGAAAAAGGACTACGCCGACCTGCTGCGCCGCGCCGACGCCATCTTCATCGACGAGCTGCGCGCCGCCGACTGGTACGACAAGACCAGCCAGGCCTTTGCCGTCTTCCTGCCGGTCAAGAGCGTCGGCGTGATGGGCGACGGCCGCACCTACGAATACGTGGTGGCCCTGCGCGCCGTGCAGACCCAGGACTTCATGACCGCCCACTGGGCCGAGCTGCCGCACAGCCTGCTGGGCAAGGTGAGCAACCGCATCATCAATGAAGTCCGGGGTATCAACCGCGTTGTTTACGACATCAGCGGCAAGCCGCCGGCAACGATCGAGTGGGAGTGACGGCCGTCGCCGGACAAGCGGCCGGGCAATGCCAGAAGATAGGCCCGGCGGTGCGTCGCGGCCTTCTTTTCAAGTGTCTGTTTGCCGATTGTGCCTGAACTCCAGGGGCGCTGATCAAGCGTTCGGGAGAGGCCGGTTGTTGGCGATACATTGGCCGGTATCAGGCGAACCGGCCATTCCCCCATTCGTTCATCCCAGGGCGGCTTCCAGTTTGTCGAAGCTTCCAGTCCAGCCCATGGTCATCCCTCCGCGCTGTTTCACGAACTCCGCAAGGTCGGCGTCAGTGGCCTCCTGGGGCTGCCAGCGCACTGTCACGCGCGTGCGCTCAGGGCTTTCGGCGGCGAATTCGATCGTCGAGTGCATGGTCAGCGGCCAGTCCTTGAAGAAGGGCGGTCGTATCACACGCTCCTGCTCATCGCAGAACTGCTGCGTATAGGTGATCAGCACCGGTTTCTCGATGGCGAGGTAGGTGATGAGCCCGTGCATCACAGCACCATCGGGGAAGGTCATCGCATACAGCGACGAGCCGCCCACCCGGGGATCTGCGCGCAGGAAGTGCATGGTGGCGCCGGCAGGCGGCATCCAGGCGGCCAAGTGTTCGGGATCGGTCCACATCTCGAACACGCGCTCTATGCCGGCATCGAAGCTGCGCGCAATGAAGAACTGTTCCTTGCCTGTGCACCGCACGGCAAGGTGCTCCGCGAGGCGGTCCCAGGTGCCTTCGCCGCCGGCCTTCTTGATGAAGCCGCGCATCTCTTCCGCGATTTCGGGCGTGGCCAGAGCAAAGCTCAGGTCGAGCTGCGTGCGCCCAGCGTGCTCGGAGAGCAGCATGGTCACGCGGAAAAGTGGAGGGCGGTCCTTGTGTCCGCCATGGTCGTAGACCATCCGCTGCAAGGGCACGATCTCCAGGTATTGCGTGGTGTTCTCGTACTCTGTGCCATCCGGCCCATGCATGGTGTAGTGCCAATATCCGCCGGTGCGCAGGTCGCGCCCATGGGTGGTGATTGTGAAGCCGCGCGGCCCCCACCACTGTGCCACTTCCTCGGGAATTGCCCAGGCATCCCACACCGCCTGCAGCGGCGCGTCGTAAATGCGGGTCAGTGAAATTACGTTGGACTTATTTCTTGAGGCCATGTGGGCTTCCTTCGGTCTTCGAGTTGAGGTAGGCGCCTAGACGGTCGAGCTGCTCCTCCCAGGCGACGCGATGCTGCTCCATCCAGCTCACCGCCTCACGCAAGGGCTCGCCGTTGAGCCGGCAGGGACGCCATTGCGCGTTGCGACCCTTGCTGACGAGACCCGCGTTCTCCAGCACCTTCAAATGCTTGGTGACGGCGGGCAGGCTCATGTCCTGCAGGAAGGGCTGAGCGAGATCGGTGACATTGGCCTCGCCTTCGGAGAGGCGCGCCAGGATGGCCCGTCTCGTCGGGTCAGCCAGGGCTGCAAATGTGCGGCTGAGTGGGTCCATTGATTTCGTGTTTGGTTAATTAACCAGTTGTTTAAATATAAAAGCAAGACGGGAAGATGTCCAATCCTGTGGCCTCATGCCGTATTGGCAACAATGCCTAGCTGCTGTCGAAAGCATGCTTCGCCGTCGCTCAGCTATGATTCATCAGACGCGTGATACACGGGTAAGTGTCGCCAGATCGACGCGCATCGCGTGTTCCACGGCTGCTTTCCCATTCTTGAGGACCAGATGGCTGATTTGAAGCCTGGGCAACACATGTTGATGCCCCTGATGTGTGCTCTTGGCTTGATGCCGATCTCGGCGGCCCTTCAGGCAGCCGACGCCTTGCCAGCGGAGATCGTGCAGACCATCCGAAAGGACGACGTGGGTAACGCGCTGCGTTACCTGACAAGCCGGGTTGATCTTGATGACGATGGCAGGCCCGAGATCCTGGTCTACCTGATCGGCCCCATGGTCTGTGGGACGGCAGGCTGTGGGCTGCACGTCTTCAGACCGGTTTCCACCGGCTATGTGCGCGTGGCGCAAACGTCGGTGACACGTCTGCCGATTCGTGTTGCACGGGCAAAGTCGGCCGGTTGGCGCAATCTGATCGTCCATACCGGCGGAGGTGGGGCGCGTGGCCGCGATGTCGAGCTGCAGTTTGATGGCCGAACCTACCCCGCGAACCCCACCGTGCCCGGTCGCTACGTGAAGCACGCCCAACCCGGCGACGGGGACAGGCTGATCGACGATATCAGTGGGGCCGATGAGGCCGCGCCTTTTCCTTAGCTTGAGCCTGCAACCGAGGCATCAGTCACGCCATCCTTCGACTGTCTGAAAGCACGCTCGACTGTCGAGAGACAGATTTGCGCCGACCACGCCTTGGCAGCACTTGACCGGCGCGCTCAGATGAGCGGAGCCCTTCCTAGCGGCTGGCCTGCTTGACGGCTGGCAGGTTCTTCGGCACGAACTCCACGTAGGGCGTTTCGACCGGCTGCCCAGGCGCCACGGCAGCCGGCGCCGGCTCGCCAGCGGGCCCCAAGGCACGCACGTAGTGGTAGATCGCCTTCAGCTCCTTGTCGGACATCTGACGGAGGTTGAACCAGGGCATGGGCGGGCGCGTGGGTTGACGGGCTTTGGCGATCCACTGCGCTTCGCTCTTGTCTTCCATGTAGCGCCGGAGGTTGACCGGGTAGGTGGTGCCCCACGGCCCCTGGAAGCCAACCGGGCTGCCCGTCAGCCAGGCGCTTTCCGGGACTTTGCCTTCCATTTGCATGTAGCCCGGGGTATGGCAGTCGTTGCAGCCGCTCACCTGGACCAGGTATTTGCCGCGTTCGACGCTACGGGTAGCCTGGTTGGGTGCTGCGGAAACGGCACCGGATGCGAGCATCGCAAACGACGAAAGCATGGCAACGGCAAGGGTGTGATATGTCATGGTGGATGTCCTTTGTCGGAGGTTCAATCAGGATGGAGTCTTCAGTTGGCAGATTAGTCCTCGACAAAACAGCGTGTTACTAAGTGTTCAGTAGCGAACTGCTAAAAACTTAGTAAGTGCCGTTGAAACATCCGGCAAGGACATGAATGGACTGCGTGTAAAATTCGAGACCTCTCCCCAGGTCATCTTGGTTTCGTTCGCACGATGTCGCTACCGATAGTCGCGCCTCCCCTGCTGAATGCCGTACAGGCCGAGTTTCTCCTTGGTCCTGTGGCCATCAACATGGCCTCGCGCGACAAGGATGGCTTTCCTTCCCTCTCCCGATGTCACGGCTGTCTTGTGTCGCCGGACCGGCGTGAGGTGGTGGTATTCGTGTCGCGCTCGCGGACAGATCCGCTGCTTCGTGATCTGGCCAACGGCGCACCCGTCGCGGTGGTGTTTTGTCGGCCATTGACACACGAAACCTTGCAGCTCAAGGGGGTGCGGGCGCGACTGCGCCAACTCGAACTGGACGAGTGGGAGCGGATGCGTGCGGCCGGACGTGCTTTTGCGGCGGAGTCCCTGGCCCTCGGTTTTCCGGACTACTTTTCCAATCTGATCATGGCCTCGTCCTCGACCGAGGCGACCGCCGTGGTGTTCACACCCGTCGCCGTCTTTGAGCAGACACCGGGCCCCAAGGCTGGTACCCGTCTGGAGCCGAGGTCGTGACCATCGCATTGCATATGCTGCGCCACTGCTTTGAGGGCGCAGTTCCGTCCGCCATCGCCACCTGTGGTGCCGACGGTATGCCCAACGTCGCCAAGCTGTCCCATGTGCATTATCTCGACGACGAGCATGTGGCCTTGTCCTACCAGTTCTTCAACAGGACGCGCGAAAACATCCTGCACAACGGACGTGCGGTGGTGGAAGTTGTCGATCCGGTTGCGGCGGCGCATTACAACCTCAAGGTTGCGTATGTGAGAACCGAGACATCCGGCCCGACTTTCGAATACATGAAAGCCCGCATCGCGGCCATTGCTTCCGATTCGGGCATGAGTAAAGTGTTCCGCCTGTTGGGTGCGGATATCTACCGGGTATTGGCGGTGGACGTGGTGCCGGGCTACGAGCCCGCGCCCGCCCAGCCCCGGACAGGGCTTCTTTCCGGATTGCGAATGACGCTGGCGCAACTCGGCGCCTGCTCCGACCTGGAGCGTCTGCTGGAAGTGTGTCTGGACGGCCTGGAGCGGCACTGGAAGATCGACTACGCCATGCTGTTGGTCCCGGACCCGGATGGGAAACGCCTGTTTACCGTCGCAAGCCGCGGATACCCTCAGTCAGGGATTGGCTCCGAGGTGCGTTTTGGCGAAGGGATCGTCGGTGTCGTGGCCGGAGAGCGGACGCCGATCCGGATCGGCTATGCGCTACAGGAATACCGGTACAGTCACGCTACCCGCGAGCGTTTTGTCGCCGATGGGGACGAGCTGGAGACCGAGATCCCCTTTCCGGGGCTGGCGGAGGCGGGCAGTCAGCTTGCCGTCCCTTTCCTGCTCGGGGATCGGCTTTTGGGCGTCCTGCTGGTGGAAAGCGAGCAGGAACAGCGGTTCACCTTCGAAGATGAAGACGCGCTGATGATCCTGGCCAGTCAGATGGCCTTGTGCATGAACCACGTTAGCTGTAATGCTGAACTGGTCACTGAGCCAGTCGGCATCCCATCGCCCGTCCATCAGCCCACCCCATCCCCGGACGTGCCCATGCACGTCCGTCATTTTCCCGCCGACCATAGCGTGTTTGTAGACAACGACTATCTGATCAAGGGCGTTGCCGGTGCGATCATCTGGAAGTTGTTACGCGAATACGTCGATTCGGGACGTATCGATTTCACCAACCGCGAGTTACGCCTCGATTGTGCGTTGGGGCTTCCGGATGTGACGGACAATCTGGATGCCCGCCTGATCCTCCTGCAACGCAGGCTTTCCGAACGGTGCCCATCCATCGCCATCGAAAAAACAGGACGCGGCCGGTTTCGACTCCATGTGAGTCAGCCGTTACGGCTTGAGGTGGGCGTCAAGTCGCGGGAGTAAGCGCAAGAACGGGCCGGCGGGCCTGAGGCCGCGCGACGCCATCAGGGGCCATACCCTTTGTGCAGGTGAGCTCGGGGCGGATCAGGCGATTGCCTTGTCTGGGCCGACCGAGCCCCCGGTCAAGTGCGTCGCGCAAGATGGAAGGACGATGCGGATGTTGGTATGTGCGGTCTTGACGGTTCTGCCTGCCTGTTGGGCAATGCTCATCCAGCTACGGAGCCGGGGGCAGGGGTTCGCTGCAGCCGGGATCAAGGGATTGGCGTTTGCGCTGTTTCAATTGGCGGTCATGTTCGGATTGATCCATCTGAACACATGGTGGGCTGATCTGATCTATCTGTTCCTGCTGCTGGCGACAGGCAACATGGTGCTGGAGGCAATGGCATTGCGCCATCCGGGCAGTGCCCTCGGCGCTTGGTGGCTGCGCCAGAAGGCGCTGGCGGGGCGCAAGGCCCGCTGACTCGGCCCGTATCGGGCGGTAGGGCGCATAAGTTCCTCAAGCTTTTTCGTTTGTGTTCGCTAACCCTGTATGGTGCTTAAGAGCAGGTAAGCGATATGGCAGGCGACTCACGTTTTCAGACACTTCGTGCCGTACTGGTGGAACCCTCCGCCGTGCAGGCCAAAATCATCCGTGCCGAGTGCGATGAGATCGGACTGCACCAGGTGGAACATGTGGCGACCGTTGCAGAGGCGCTCGACACCATGCTGCGTCGTGCGCCCGATCTGATCTTGTCGGCCCTGTACCTTCCCGATGGCACAGGTACCGAGCTGGTCGAGGCGATGCGCGCCGAAGGGCGCCTGGCCGAGGTGCCGTTTCTGCTGATCTCCAGCGAAACCCGGCCCCAGGCCCTCGAGCCGGTGCGTCAGTCCGGTGCCTGCGGCATTCTCCCCAAACCCTTCACCGCCGCCCAGCTGTCCCGGGCGATCAGCCGTACCCTCGACCTGCTGGGCACCAGCCATGTGCTGGAGAACGAGTTCGATCTGGATTCGATCCGGGTGCTGCTGGTGGATGACAGCCCCAACGCCCGGCGCTTCATCCGCCGGGTGCTGGAAAACCTGGGGCTACGCCATTTCATCGAGGCCAGCAATGGTCGCGAAGCGGCAGCGCTGTTGGCCGACACGATGGTGGATCTGATCGTGACCGACTACAACATGCCGGAGATGGATGGCCGGGAGTTCGTGGAGTACGTGCGCACCCGGAGCTGGCAGCAGGAGGTGCCGATCCTGATGGTCACCAGCGAATCCAGCGAAAGCCGTCTGGCGGCGGTACAGGAGGCGGGTGTGTCGGGCATCTGCGACAAGCCCTTCGAAACGGCGCTGCTGCAGCAACTGCTGGCCGGCATGCTGCGGCAATCGGAGGACTCCTGATGGGCTCGACGGACGTCTCAAGAGTTGTTTGGCAGCTAGCCGCCAGTTCTTAATTCACTCTTGTATTAATTCAGAAATGAATTAATACTCTCTGCATTCAGTCGATGCAGGGAGTAATCACGTGCCTATCAAGCTTGGCAACAAGGCCGACGGTGAAGATTTTTTCGATAGGGTCAGTGAGCGGGATGACCTGTGGCGCTACCTCGAAGGCAACCATATCGTCCTGAGCGGCCCGCGGCGTTTGGGCAAGACATCCCTGCTGCAGCGCCTCGCCGAAGAGGCGACGGAGAAGGGCATGCTCGCAAGGCTGATCGACGTGGAGGGCATCGACACCGTCGACGGATTTGTTGCGGAACTCGACAGGGCGTTTCCCGACGAAACCATCAGTGGTTATCTGAAGACGGTGGGGACCCAGGTTTCAGGGGTGTTGGCACGTTTTCGGAAAGTGGAGGTCAAGCTACCCGGTGGGCTCGGAGGCGGGCTGGAACTGCAGGCCATTCCGGATACACCCTGGCGGAGCACCGCGCTGAATCTGCAGAAGCGCATGAGCGGGGCACCGCTCCTGGTGCTGATTGACGAGTTCTCGGTATATCTAGAGAAGCTCCTCGTGCGCGACCCTGCCGATGCCGAACGATTGCTGGGCTGGTTGCGTGCCTGGCGCCAGCAATCCGGGCTGGCCTGCCGCTTCCTCTTCTCAGGCTCCATCGGGCTCAACGCCTTGTTGGCGCGCCACCGGCTGAACACACGTTTCAATGACTGCCATGACTTCCGCCTGAAGCCCTTCAAACCGGCCGCAGCCCTGGCGATGCTGACTGAAGAGGCCCGTCGGGAGGGCTGGACGCCGGTGGACGGCAGTCTTGACTATCTGTGCCAGCGGATCGGCTGGCTGTCTCCGTTCTATCTGAACCTGCTGCTCGTCACCACCATCGAAGCCGCCCGGGATCGCCTTGAGGAGGCCGGCGGCGCCGAGCGCCAGATCCAGCAGTCTGATGTAGATGATGCCTACGACAGGCTGCTTGCCACGCGCTCGCGCTTCATCCACTGGCACCAGCGTCTTGAGCGCGATCTGGGCGAGCCGAAACTGGGCTTCACAATGGCCATCCTCGCCGCCGTCGCCAAAGCTGACGAGGGGTTGAGCCGCCGCCAACTGCTTGCCCGTCTGCAGCGCCTTGAGGCCGACCCGGACATCTGCGCCGAACGGCTGGACGATGCCATGCTGCTGCTGGAGGAGGACGGCTACCTGGATGCCGGGAGCGAGCGCATCCGCTTCCTGTCCTTCCTGTTGCGCGATTACTGGAAACGCAATCATGCCCGCTGAGCCATCGCCCACGCTCGCCTGCTCGCCCGAGATTCCCCTGAGCAGTACCGTCAAATACAACCCCCACCTGTGGGGCGATGACGAGCTGCGGGCGATTTTCGTCGTCAGAAAGCCCGAGCTTGAACGCCTGGTCGACGCGGTGCGGGCCAGCCGGACCGACTCGGTGCCCCAGCATATTCTCATCACCGGCCACCGGGGCATGGGCAAGAGCACCCTGTTGCGGCGGGTTGCCCTGGCTGTAAGGGACGACGATGAACTGTCCCGGGGCTGGCTGGCCCTGAGCTTTCCGGAAGAGCAATACACCGTCAGCACGCTCACCGAGTTCTGGCGCAACGTGCTCGATTCGCTGGCCGATGCCTTGGAACAGCGGGGCGCGTCGCCAGCCGAACTGGCCCGGCTCGATGCCGCCATTGCCGGCATCGATTCCCTGGCCGTCGACGCCCGGGAAGATGCCGCCCTCAAGCTGCTCACCGACTGGATCGCCCGTCACCAGCAGCGCGTGCTTCTGCTCATCGACAGCACCGACCTGCTGCTCGCCGGCCTGGCCGGTGGCGGCAGCCTGCGCAGCGACCGCAAGGGCGTGAGCATCCGCGACGCTGGCGCCACGCCCCTGTGGCGTTTGCGCAAGACCTTGTCCCACGAAAAAGGCATCTTCTGGCTCGGCGCCAGCTACCAGGCCCTCGAAGCCCAGCACCAGTACCAGGATGCCTTTCACGACTTCTTTCAGCTCGTCGAGCTGCGCCCCCTTTCGGTGGCCCACATGCGTGAGGCCATGCTGGCCCTGGCCGGCAGCTTCGGCATGAAAGGGCTGCAGGGCGAGGCAGCCACCGCCGAGATGGCCCGCGCCCTCGACGCCCGCCCCGAACGCCTGAAGGCCCTGCGCGCCATGACCGGCGGCAATCCGCGCACCACGGTCATGCTCTACGATCTCTTTGCGGTCGGGGGCGACGGGAATGTGCATAGCGATCTGCGGGGCTTGCTCGACATGATGACGCCCCTCTACAAGGCGCGGATGGAGAGCCTGGCCGAGCAGCCCCGCAAGCTGCTGGCCCACCTTATGGAACACTGGGCGCCCGCCACCGCCCGTACCCTGGCTGATGCTGCCAGCCTGCCGGTGACCACCGTCAGCGGTCAGCTCAGCCGGCTCGAAACGGAAGGCCTGATCGAGAAGGTCCGCCACGCTGGTGCTGCCCGCAATGCCTACCAGATCGCCGAGCGTTTCTTCAACGTGTGGTATCTGATGCGCTATTCGTCGCGCCGCCTGCGCCAGCGCCTCACCTGGCTGGTGGAGTTCATGCGCCTGTGGTTCAGCGCCGACGAACTGGTGGGCCAGGCGCGCGGTCGTTGCGAATACCTGGGCGGCGGGCGCGGCGATCAGGGCAGCCTCGAGTACGCACGCGCCCTGGCCTTCGCGCTGCCGGAAGGCCACCGGGATCGCTACCGCCTGGAGTGGTCGGTCTTCTCCGCCGCCCGTAAGATTAGCGGTGATACCCGCGAAGCCATCCGCGAGCTGTTTGAGATCGATGGAGACGAGAAGGAGTTCGTCACCGCCGAAGACTACCTGGTCCGCTTCAATGCGCTGGATGACGGTTTGCGGAAGTGTCCCCATGTGCCGCTGGATGAGATGGATGGGTGGATTGCGGCGGTGAAGGGCTCGCTGTCCTTGAGTCTGGCAGAAAAGGAAAGGGTTGCAGACGCCGCCGCCGGCCTGAGTGCATTTCAGTATTACGAGTTGCGCAAGGTTTTTCTCGAAGAGGCACAAGCGCTCGCCAGCGAGGCGTCGCCAGCGGCTGCGAAAGCCTTACTGGGCGCCACCTTCAACGGCGATTTCTTTCCCGATTGTCCGGACTCCAGGCTGGCCGAACGGCAGATCGTTGCCTGCTTCGGTGATGACGCGCAGAGCTGCCGATTCGCGATGAACTTGCTTAGCGGGAAGCATGCTGATGTGTGTGTCGAGAGGGTTATCCGCAAGGCCATCGAACTGGACGAGAAGTATGCCCAGCCGTGGAACGGACTCGGCTACCTGCTGCAGAAGCACCTTCAACGCTACGCCGAAGCCGAAGCCGCCTACCGCAAGGCCATCGAACTGGACGAGAAGGACGCCGCGCCGTGGAACAACCTCGGCTACCTGCTGCAAAGTCACCTTCATCGCTACAGCGAAGCAGAAGCCGCCTACCGCAAGGCCATCGAACTGGACGAGAAGTATGCCGCGCCGTGGAACAACCTCGGCAACCTGCTGCAAGCTCACCTTCAACGCTACGCCGAAGCCGAAGCCGCTTACCGCAAGGCCATCGAACTGGACGAGAAGGCTGCCCAGCCGTGGAACGGACTCGGCTACCTGCTGCAAAATCACCTTCAACGCTACAGCGAGGCTGAAACGGCCTACCGCAAGGCCATCGAACTGGACGAGAAGTATGCCGCGCCGTGGAACAACCTCGGCAACCTGCTGCAAGCTCACCTTCAACGCTACGCCGAAGCCGAAGCCGCCTACCGCAAGGCCATCGAACTGGACGAGAAGGCTGCCCAGCCGTGGAACGGACTCGGCTACCTGCTGCAAAATCACCTTCAACGCTACAGCGAGGCTGAAACGGCCTACCGCAAGGCCATCGAACTGGACGATAAGTACGCCTTGCCGTGGAACAATCTCGGCAAGCTGCTGCAGGCTCACCTTGAGCGCTACGTCGAAGCCGAAGCCGCCTACCGCAAGGCCATCGAATTGGACGAGAAGAGTGCCGTACCGTGGAACGGACTTGGCAATCTGCTACAAGATCACCTTCAACGCTACAGCGAGGCTGAAACGGCCTATCAGACCGCGATGCAGCTAGATAGGGATGACCCCTACGCGATAGCCAATCTGGCCCGATTGTTGGCGTTGCTGGGGCGCACGGACGAGGCCGCAAGGTGCTATCGCGACGCGCTGGATCGCATATCCATGGCGAGCAGGTCTCACTCCCTTCTTGAATTGCAGGCCCAGCTCTGGCTCGGCAAGCGGGAGGAGGCACGCGTCGCGCTGGAGGATCTCGCTGCGCCGGCAAGCGAAGGGGCACGGCGGCAGTTTGGTCTGCTGGTGGAGCAGGCGGCGGAGTGCCACCAGATCGGCTTGGGGCTGACGCTTGCCGGGCTGATGGAAGAAAGCCCCTATGCTGACTTCCTGAAACCGCTCTCTCTGGCTTTGCGGGTGGCAGCGGGCGCCGATGATGGCGTATTCGCCACCGCACCGCCGGAGATCGCCACGATGGCTGAGGCAGTGCTGGTCAAGATCCGGAAGTATCGGCCGGCCCGGTAATCAGGCTTTCACGGCCTCCAGCAGCTCCTTCACCGCCGCCACCCGCATCTTCAGATCGGGGGTGGCGAGCTTGCGTACGAGTTTGTCCGGGCCGGACATCTTCACGCTCCGGTCCTTCTGGATCAGCATGATCACCTTCACCGGGTCGATGGGGGCGTTCTGCCCGAACTGGATGCTGATCTGGCTCTCGGAGGCGTCCATCTTGGCCACGCCGTAGGGCTTGACCAGCATGCGCAGGCGGTGGGTTTCGAGCAGGGTGCGGGTCTGGGCCGGCATCTCGCCGAAGCGGTCGATGAGCTCCTCCTGCAGGGCCTGCAGGTCGTCGTCACTCTCGCAGTTGGCGAGGCGCTTGTAGAGGGTCAGGCGCTCCTGGACGTCGCTGCAGTAGTCGCTGGGGAGTAGGGCGGGGGCGTGGAGGTTGATCTCGGAGACCACCTCCAGGGGCTGGCTGAGGTCGGGCTCCTTGCCTTGCTGCAGGTCGCGCACGGCGCGCTTGAGCATCTCGGTGTAGAGGCTCACCCCTACCTGCTGGATCTCGCCGGACTGGTTTTCGCCGAGCACCTCGCCGGCGCCGCGGATCTCCAGATCCTGCATGGCCAGGTAGAAGCCGGAGCCCAGCTCTTCCATCATGGTGATGGCCTCCAGGCGCTTCTGGGCCTGGGCGGTGGGCTTGGCGTTGGCGTCGGTGAGCAGGTAGGCGTAGGCCTGGTGGTGGGAGCGCCCGACCCGGCCGCGTAGCTGGTGCAGCTGGGCCAGGCCGAAGCGGTCGGCCCGGTTGATGATGATGGTGTTGGCCGTGGGGATGTTGATGCCGGTCTCGATGATGGTCGTGCACAGCAGCAGGTTGGCCCGCTGGGTGGTGAAGTCGCGCATCACCCGCTCCAGCTCGCGCTCGGGGAGCTGGCCGTGGCCGATCACGATGCGCGCCTCGGGCACCAGCTCCTCCAGGGATTCGCGCACGTTCTCGATGGTCTCGACCTCGTTGTGCAGGAAGTACACCTGCCCGCCGCGCTTGAACTCCCGGATCACTGCCTCCCGGATGATGCCCTTGCTGAAGCGTTGTACGAAGGTCTTGATGGCCAGGCGTTTTTGCGGCGCCGTGGCGATCACCGAGAACTCGCGCAGGCCTTCCAGGGCCAGGCCCAGGGTGCGCGGGATGGGAGTGGCGGTGAGGGTGAGGATGTCCACCTCGCTGCGCAGGGCCTTTAGGGCTTCCTTCTGGCGCACGCCAAAACGGTGTTCTTCGTCGATGATGACCAGGCCCAGGCGCTTGAAGGTGACGTCCTTCTGCAGCAGACGGTGGGTGCCGATGAGGATGTCCACCTTGCCCTCGCCGAGCTGCTGGATGGCCTCGGCCTGCTCCTTGGCGCTCTTGAAACGGGACAGCTCGGCCACCTTGATCGGCCAGTCGGCAAAGCGGTCGGCGAAGGTCTGGTAGTGCTGTTCGGCCAGCAGGGTGGTGGGGCACAGCACCACCACCTGCTTGCCGTCGGCCACGGCGATGAAGGCGGCGCGCAGGGCCACCTCCGTCTTGCCGAAGCCCACGTCGCCGCACACCAGGCGGTCCATGGGCTTGCCGGATTTCATGTCGGCCACCACGGCATCGATGGCGGCCATCTGGTCGGGGGTTTCCTCGAAGCCAAAGCCGTCGGCGAAGGCTTCCAGGTCGTGCTGCTTGAAGTCGAACTGGTGGCCCTTGCGGGCGGCGCGCTGGGCATACAGGGCCAGCAGCTCGGCGGCGGTGTCGCGCACCTGCTGGGCGGCTTTCTTCTTGGCCTTTCCCACTGGCCGGAGCCGAGGGTGTGCAGATGCACGGCCTCCGGGTCGGCGCCGGCGTAGCGGGTGATGACGTGGAGCTGGGACACGGGCACGTAGAGCTTGTCGCCGTTGGCGTACTCCAGGTGCAGGAACTCGGTGTCGCCCTCGCCCAGGTCCATGTGCACCAGGCCCATGTAGCGGCCGATGCCGTGGCTGGAGTGCACCACCGGGTCGTTGGGTTTGAGCTCCGACAGGTCGCGCAGCCAGCCTTCCATGGTGGCGGCCTTGCGGCTGTCGCGGCGGGTGCGCGTGCGCGCGGTGGCGGCGTAGAGCTCAGACTCGGTGACCACGGCGAAGCCCGCCTCGGGCAGCACGAAGCCGGCGGCCAGGGGGCCGGTGCCCAGGGCCAGGCGTGCATCGCTGGCCAGGAAGGCGTCGAAATCGGCGTTGGCGGCGGGCTTGAGGGCGTACTCGGCAAAATACTCGGCGATGGTCTGCTGGCGCCCGGCGGATTCGGCCAGCACCAGCACCCGGCCCGAAAAGCCGGCGCAGAAGGCTTTGAAGCGATGCAGCGGGTCGCTGGCCTTGCGTTCGACGGCGATATCGGGAAGGGGCTCGACCGGGCCGCCCAGGGGCGAGACAGGCAGGCTCAGGCGGATACGTTCCTTCAGGGCGACGAAGAAGGCTTCGTCCGACAGGAAGAGCTGTTCCGGCGGCAGGATGGGCCGGGTCTTGTCACCGCCGAGGAGCTGATGGCGGCTGCGGGCGTCCTTCCAGAAGGCCTCGATGGCGCCGGGGACGTCCCGGTGTAGCAGGATTGGGGCGCTGTCGGGCAGGTAGTCGAAGAGAGTGGCGGTCTCGTCGAAGAACAGGGGCAGGTAGTACTCGATGCCGGCCGGGGCGATGCCGTTGGAGACATCCTTGTAAACCATGCAGCGGGACGGATCCCCCTCGAAGGTTTCCCGGAAACGGCCGCGGAAGCGGGTGCGCCCGGTTTCGTCCATGGGGAATTCCCGCGCCGGCAGCAGGCGCACTTCCTTCACCGGGAAGACGGTGCGCTGGGTGTCGGGGTCGAAGGTCTTGATGCTCTCCACTTCGTCGTCGAACAGGTCGATGCGGTAGGGCAGGGCGGCGCCCATGGGGTAGAGGTCCACCAGCCCGCCGCGCACGCTGTATTCACCCGGCGACATCACTTGGGTGACGTGGGCGTAGCCGGCCACCGTCATCTGCGCGCGCAGGCGGTCCACGTCGAGCTTTTCGCCCTGCTTCAGAAAGAAGGTGTAGGCGGCCAGGAAAGCCGGAGGGGCCAGCCGGTAAAGGGCCGTGGAGGCGGGCACCAGGGCGATGTCGGCTTCGCCGCGGCTGATCGCGTAGAGCGTGGACAGGCGCTCGGAGATCAGGTCCTGGTGGGGCGAGAAGCTGTCGTAGGGCAGGGTCTCCCAGTCGGGCAGCAGGTGGGCGCGGAGGCCCGGGGCCAGCCAGGCGATCTCGTCGGAGAGGCGCTGGGCGTCGATGGGGTTGGCGGTGACCACCACCAGCATGCGCTTTCCCCCGGCCAGCCGGGCAATGGCCAGGGCGTCACCGGAGCCGGCGACGGGTGGCAGGTCGAGGCGCTGGCCGGGCTTGGCCCGGCTGAAGGCATCAAGGGCGGGGAGAAGGGCTTGAAAGGGGCTGGAGGCGGTCATGCGCGAGCGTGCTGCGGGGGAAACAAGGGGCGGATTATAGGCGCCCGGATCAGGCCCGGGCGACCTGGAAGCTGTCCACGACGCGGCCACTCTCGATCCCCACGGGGTTCCAGGTGGATTCGACCACGTGGGTCCAGCCGTAACGGTCGCGGCGGATCACGGTGGAACAGCGGGTGCCGTAGCCCGGGGCGCGGATGAAGGCGCTGGAGAGCATGCGTTCCCAAGCCAGGCTCACGCCGGTGCGGGGCAATTCGGCATCGGCCGCAGGGCGGTCGTCGCGCAGGAGCTCGGCCAGCGGCGTGTCGTCGGGCAAGGCCCGCAGGGCGCGGGCGAGGCGTGATTTGCCGGCGAGAACCTTCGGCCAGGGGGTGTCTAGGAGGTGGTTGGACAGGGCGTAGAGGCCCGGCTCGAGGCGTCGGGCGCTGCCACTCTCGCTCTCGTAGATGCCCAGGCTGTCCCCATCGCTGAGCAGCAGGTTGAAGCCGTTGTAGCGCGGGCCTTCCTGCGTGAGGCGGGCGAGGGCCGCATCGGTGGATTCCTCACCCGCGAGAAAGTCGGCCACCAGTGCCCCGCGGGAGGGGGCATCAGGCCGCTGACGGGCGGGATCACGGAAGTTGGTCAGGCCGGCAAAACGGCCACTGCGGCTCAGGCCGAGCCAGGTGCCGCCCGCCTCCCGGTCACGGCCGGCGAAGACGCCCGGACGATCCGGCCACCAGCCGGCTTCCGCCGCCGGACGGGCAAAGAACTCGTCCCGGTTGGCGGCCACGACCAAGGGGTAATCGGGGTGGGCTCGCCAGGCCAGAAGGATCAGGCACATGCGACGAAACGTTCGATGTGGCGATGGCCGCCTGCTTCGAGGAAGCGCTCGATCCCGTGCCGCGCCACGGCGCGTGCCAGCACGGTATCGAAGGCCGGGAAGTCGATCACGTTTTCGTAGATCTCCATCCAGGTCCAGGGGTCATCGGCCTTGCACAGAAAGCGCCCAGCCACCCCGGTGTGAGCCTGGATCTCGGCCTGCAGGTTGTAGAGTTCCCGGGCCAGATCGGCTTCCATGCCCATCCGGACCGGGTAGTAGATGTAGTAGTGGGAGGGGCTCAAGTCGCTTTCTCAGGAGAGGGCGTAGGGCAGGGGGAGAAAGCTGACCGGGGCACCGTCCGGTGTGCCGAGATGTACCTCGGTGGATTCGGCACTGGATGTTTGCAATACCACCAGGGCATCGAAGCCACCCTCGGGGGCCGGCGCCGCGATCACGACCTTGCCCGCCGACTGCTCACCAAACTCGGGGGAATAGACGTCGGTACCCGTTGCCGGCAGTTCGGTGGCATCGGTATGCACGCGGAACATGCGCTTCTTCAGCTTGCCGAGGTAGTGGGTGCGGGCGACGATCTCCTGGCCCGGATAGCAGCCCTTGTTGAAGCTGACGCCGCCGATCAGATCGAAGTTGAGCATCTGGGCGACGAATTCTTCCTGAACCGGCAGGGTGACAGTGGGCAGGCCCTGGCAGATGTCCAGCCAGGACCATGCGGCCGTGCCGGCCGGGGCGGCACCGGCGGCCACGAATTTGTCCCATAGGCCCACGGCTTCCGAGATCGGTGCCGACACGAGGAAACGGGCGCCATCCAGACGCACCACCGTGGCCAGGCCCGATGCCGTAGCCCGGGGCGCGCCCGGGATGTGCAGCCCGGCAGCCTCAAGGGCCGCGCCGGCCTGGGGCCCGGCGAGCCCGATCAGGACGCTATCGCCGCTGTCGTCCATCAGGCGCACCTTGGAGCGCAGCACGAACATGGACAGTTTCTTGAGCGTGGCCGCGTGGATGTCGGCAGACAGGGTCAGCAGGTAATCACCGGCCTCCCGCCACAGGATGATGCTGGCGAGCATGCGGCCCTTGGCCGTATTGAAGCTGGTCAACTGGGCCTCGTTGGGGCCGAGCTTTTTCACGTCGTTCGAGAACAGGTTGTGCAGGAAGACGCTGGCGTCCTCGCCGGTGGCACGGATCGCACCGAGGTGCACGAGGGGCACCAGCACGGTTCCCTGGGCTGCGAGCGTCACATCCTGCCGCTCATCGTCATTGAACTTGACGGAGTTGTCCGAAAACTTCGCGCCGTTGGCGCCGAGATGGGATTGCCAAGTTGCATTCATCAGTCGTGTCCTGTCGCAAAAACGAGTCTTGAAGCGGTTTGCGCTATTATAGGGCGTTGCCGCGCGGGGGCTGGCCATTCAATCGAAGCAAGAATCAAGCCCCCGGTCTTTGCCGGATCTTCCTCCTTTCTTCACCTCTTTCGTTCCTCCCGGAAGCGCCAAGTTCCCCGATGAAGCGCCTGTTTTTTCGTGTGTTTGCCCTTGCGCTTGCGGGCGTCGTCGCCCTGCTCGGCCTGTTTGTTTGGTTTGCCTACACTCCGGTGGGTTTACGACAAAGTCCGCTGGACTTCACCGTCGAGCCGGGATCGGGCATGCGCCAGGTGGCCCGGCAGTTGACCGACGCGGGCATCGATACCTGGCCCTTTGCGCTGGTCATGCTGGCCCGGGTTACGCGCCAGGCCAATGGCATCAAGGCGGGCAGCTACGAAGTCGAAGCGGGCGTCACACCGCTGTTGCTCCTCGACAAGCTGACCCGCGGTGATACCACTCAGGCCGAGTTGGCGCTCATTGAGGGCTGGAGTTTCCGGCAGTTCCGTGCAGCGCTTGATCGTCATCCGGATCTGCGCCATGACAGTGCGGGCCTTTCAGACAGTGAGGTGCTGGCCCGTATTGGTGCGGACGCCACTCACCCGGAAGGCCTGTTCTTTCCTGATACCTATCTTTTCGCCCGTCGCAGCAGTGATGTGGATCTGCTCCGGCGGGCCCATCGCCAGCAACAGAGAATCCTGCAACGGGAATGGGCGCAGCGTGCCGAGGGACTGCCCTACCAGACCGCCTATGAAGCCCTGGTCCTGGCCTCCATCGTGGAGAAGGAGACCGGCCGGGCAGCCGACAGGCCGCTGATCGCCTCGGTGTTTGTGAACCGTCTGCGCGGTGGCATGCTCTTGCAGACCGACCCGACCGTGATCTACGGTATCGGACCGGCGTTTGACGGTGATCTGCGCAAGCGCGATCTTGTGACCGATACGCCATATAACACATACACTCGCCCCGGCCTGCCGCCCACCCCGATCGCCATGCCGGGGGTCGCTGCGCTGCGTGCCGTGCTCAACCCGCCGAGCACCGAGTATCTTTATTTCGTGGCCCGGGGTGACGGTTCCAGTGCCTTTTCCCGAACCCTGGCCGAACACAACCGGGCCGTCGCCCGTTATATCCGGAAACAACAGCCGTGAAATCCCGCTTCATCACCTTTGAAGGCATTGACGGTGCCGGCAAGAGCAGCCAGATCGCCGCCGCCGTCGCCCTGATCCAGTCCCGGGGCATTCCCGTCGTGCAGACCCGCGAACCCGGTGGCACACCGCTGGGTGAGAAGCTCCGGGAGCTGCTTCTGCATGAACCCATGCATCTTGAAACCGAGGCCCTGCTGATGTTTGCCGCCCGCCGGGAGCACCTTGCGGCTCGCATCCAGCCAGCGCTGGCCGCCGGGGCATGGGTGGTGTCAGATCGGTTTACCGACGCCACCTACGCCTACCAGGTGGGGGGGAGGGGGCTGGACGAGAAGCGCTTTGCAGCCCTTGAAAAATGGGTTCATCCTCACCTGCAGCCGGATCTGACCCTGATTTTTGATCTCGATCCCCAGGTGGCGGCCCGCCGGCTTGCCGGTGCAGGGCAGGCCCCGGATCGTTTCGAGAGCGAGCAGGCGGACTTCTTCGAGCGGGTTCGTGCGGCCTACCTGCGTCGCGCCGCTGCCGATCCGGCAAGAATCAAGGTCATCGACGCGGCTCAGACACCGGATGAGATTCGTAAAGAACTTGAACAAATCATTGTAGAGATTTGTTTTCAATGATTTTTGAATGGCATTCCGGTCTGTGGAGTCGGGCGCTCGAGTGCGCGGGACGCCTGCCCCACGCCTTGCTGTTCTCAGGCCCGGCGGGAGGCGGAAAGCGGGTCTTTGCCGAAGCCCTGGCGGCACGGATCCTGTGCCTTCAGCCTGACCCCACCGGACATGCCTGCGGGCACTGCGAGGACTGCCAATGGCGCATGGCGGGCAATCATCCGGACCTGTTGCGGGTCATTCCCGAGGCAGACCAGGAGGAGCGGTCCGATGCACCCGCCGAGAAGGCCGAAGGTGGCAAGGCAGCCAGCCGGCAGATCGTCATCGACCAGATCCGTTCCCTGCAGCAGGCCCTGACCACGGGCGGGCACCGGGGCAGCCAGCGGGTGGTGATCGTCGATCCCGCCGAGGCGATGAATCCCTTTACCGCCAATGCGCTCCTGAAACTGCTTGAAGAGCCCACAACCAATGCCTTGTTCCTGCTGATCTCCAGCGCGCCCAAGCGCCTGCTTCCAACCATTCGGAGCCGCTGCCAGACCTGGGCCTTCCCGCGCCCTCCACGGGAGCAGGCTGTGCGCTGGCTCGCCGACAGGAGTCTTCCGGAGGTGGCTGCATTACTGGCCTTCTGCGGCGGAATGCCACTGGCGGCGGCTGCACTGGCTGAAGGTGGCGGAGCCGCGGCACGGCGGCGCTTTGCCGACGACATCGCGGCCGTCTCTCAAGGTGCTGTCCTGCGCCTGGCGGGGGAATGGGAGAACTGGTTGAAGGGCAAGGACGCGCTCGCCAGTGGCTTTGACATGCCAACCCTGGTGAGCTGGATGCAACGCTGGGTTGCCGATCTGGTCAGCGTGCGGCTGGGTGGCCCGGTGCGCTTCTTCCCCGATCGCGAGGGGGTGCTCCGGGATCTCGCCGGGCGCTTGACCGTGGACGCAGCCCTGGGCTGCTACAATGAAATCACACAGTCGCGCCGGGTCGCGCAGCACCCGCTCAACGCCCGGTTATTTCTGGAAGACATGCTATTGCGGTACGCCCGGAGCCTTCAGGCGACCGCGTCGGCGGTACGTAAATGAACGAATCTGCAAGACGACCGATGGCGACGCGCCCCAGCGTCCTGTCCCTGAACATCAGCTCCAAGTCGGCGCTGTACGCGGCCTACATGCCGTTCATCAAGAACGGGGGCTTGTTTGTTCCTACCGCCCGGACTTACAAACTTGGTGACGAGATTTTCATGATCCTGCAGATCATGGACGACTCCACCAAGCATCCGGTGGCCGGTACCGTAGCCTGGATCACACCTGCCGGTGCGCAGGGGAACAAGACCCAGGGCATTGGTGTCCAGTTCGGAGGGGATGAAGCAGGGCAGGTGCTGCGCAATCAGATCGAGCACATTCTGGCAGGCCACCTGGGCTCATCCCGTCCAACCCATACCATCTAGGCACATCGCGCCCACTCAATGCTTGTTGATTCCCACTGCCATCTGGATTTTCCTGACCTGATCGAAAATGAAGCGGATGTTCTCGAGCGCATGATCGAGAATGGCGTGACCCACGCCCTTTGCGTCAGCGTGAAACTTGAGACCCTGCCCGCCGTCATTGGCCTGGCCGAGCGCCACGCCAATCTGTTTGCGTCGGTGGGCGTGCACCCCGACAACGCCGATTGTGAGGAGCCCGACGAGGCGAGGCTGCTTGCACTCGCAGCCCATCCCAAAGTGGTGGCCATTGGCGAAACGGGGCTGGACTACTACTGGCACAAGGACGCTCCCGAATGGCAGCGTGCTCGTTTCCGGACCCACATCCGCGCCGCCCGGCGCTGCGCCAAGCCCTTGATTATCCACACCCGGGACTCGGCCGCCGATACCCTGCGCCTGATGCGGGAGGAGGGTGCCGATCAGGCCGGCGGCGTGATGCATTGCTTCACCGAGACCCGTGAAGTGGCTGCGGATGCGCTGGACCTGGGCTTTCATATCTCGTTCTCCGGGATCGTCAGTTTCAAGAATGCCGAAGCCCTGCGTGATGTGGCCCGCTTTGTTCCTTCAGACCGCCTGCTCGTGGAAACCGATGCCCCTTACCTTGCCCCGATGCCTTTCCGGGGGAAGACCAATCAGCCCGCCTACGTCCGCCACGTGGCACAGGCCGTTGCCGATGCGCGCGGTGAAAGCCTGGCACGTGTCGCCGAGGCCACGAGCCGCAATTTCTTCCGATTGTTCAAGGATGCGAGCCCCTCATGAAGCCCGTTGCAAGGATCTTTCGCCCCCCGTATCGAACCCTCCTGACCCTTTTCGTGGGCCTGCAGTTGTCCATGCCGCTTGCCGCCGCTTCGCTGGATGATCTGCTGAACGCGGCCAAGATGGGAGATGCCGCCGCCGTCACCCGGATGGTGTCCCAGGGCATGGACATCAACTCCACTGATCAGAATGGCAACAGCCTGCTCATTCTTGCTGCCCGGGAGGACCAGGCGCGCGTGGTCGAGGCTCTTGTCAAGCAGCGTGGCATCAAGCTCAACGCCCGTAACGGGGCAGGTGACAGTGCGCTCATGCTCGCCAGCCTGAAAGGGTATGCGGACGTTGTGCAGTTGCTGCTTGCCGCCGGTGCCGACTATGACCACGATGGCTGGAACCCGCTTCTGTATGCGGCGTTCGAGGGCCGTCTGGCGGTGGTGGAGCAGTTGCTGGCGAAGGGCGCAAACCCCAATGCGAAGGCCCCCAACCACACCACACCGCTGATGTTTGCTGCCCGCAACGGCCATGAGGAAGTCGTGGTGCGTCTGCTCAAGGCCGGTGTGGATCTGGACTCGAAGAACGATCAGAACGAAACCGCCGAGAGCTGGGCCCTCAAGAACCGCAACACCGATATTGCCGGGCTGATCCAGGCTTCACGCAAAGCCCGCGGTGCCGGTGCCGGCAAATAAACACCGCACCAAGGTGTGGCCTGCCAAGTGATTCGGCGAATCAGTAATGGCGCCCGTGGCCAAAACGCCATGGCAGGGAAGGAGCGATCCGCCTGAAGACGGCCACGCCGACAAGGGCCAGGATGGCCGGAACCAGCGCCTGGCCGCCTTGGCCTCCGGCCAGGAGCACGCCAACGATGAGACCACTCAGCATCAGGGTGCGGCAGATGAGGCTTTCCATGATTGACTCCTTTTCTGAACGATTTGATCCGGACAAGGGCTGAAACATCTCGCTGCCAGGTCTCGCTTGTGCAGTTCCTGGCCTGCTCTTCGATAACTGTAATTATATACAGTTGTCCGTGCATGGCAAGCCCTGCCAAATCAAAATCCCTGTCCGGCGGGTAAACTGCCGCCCATGAAGGCGAAGAATCCCGACACCAGAGCGCTCTCCGTCCCGCAAGGGCCTGTACCGGTCCGTCCTCTGGACGAGCTGACCATCCCTCCCGATCTGGACGGGAGAAATGGCGTGAACCGGGCCGATCCGGCGCGCCTGCAGATCACTGCCGACACGGACGCTGACGCAATCCGCTGCTTCCTGACCGAGTACGACCGCTCCCCCGGCACCTATCGTATTTACCAGCGGGAGTGCGAGAGGCTGTTGCTCTGGTCATTGATCGACTGCGGCAAGCCCCTGTCCAGTCTCAACCGCCAGGACTTCGAGGGCTATCTGAACTTTCTTGCCGATCCCCAGCCTGCGGCTTTGTGGTGCGGCCCCAAGGCCGAACGCATTACGGAGCGTTGGCGGCCCTTTGTCGGCCCCCTCAGTGAGAGCGCTGTACTGACGGCAATGGCCGCCATCAATTCCCTGATGAGTTACCTGGTGGATGCCGGTTACCTGCTCGGGAACCCGCTGGGGTTGATCCGCCAGCGTCGGCGCAAGATGTCTGCCGAGGTGGGCGGCCCTCTGCGGGCCGTGGCCAGCACGGAAGAGGTTGAGAAGATCGAGCGCTTTCTCGACCCGCAGATGTGGCAGGCGGTGACGGACGCCATTGAGGCCATGCCAAAGGATGCGGAGCGGGGGCGTGACGAGTACGAGCGGGCGCGTTTCATTGCTGCAACGCTATACATGCTGGCCCCCCGTGCGGGTGAGCTGGAAAGCCACCGCATGAACAGCTTCCGGGAGGAGCGGGGCCTGTGGTGGTGGCACGTGGTGGGGAAGGGCGGCAAGAAAGCCAAAGTGCCCGTGGCGGACGACATGCTTCAGGCCTTGATCCGCTACCGCAAGTATCTGGGTCTGACCGCCGTGCCGCGCCGGGACGACATGACACCGCTGCTGGTGTCGGTGAAGAACGGAAGTCCCATCACTGCGCGCCGCCTCAATCAGATCCTGAAGAAGATCTTCAATTCGGCGGCCGATCTGCTACCGGATGACGCCGAGCACAAGAAGGAAAAGCTGCGTGCCGCATCGGCCCACTGGGGGCGACACACGGGCATCACCGCCAAGCTCGACAGCGGCATCGATGAACGCTTTGTGCAGAAGGACGCTCGACATACCGATGCCCGCACCACCCAGCGTTACATCCACGAGGAGGAAGAGCGCTGGCATGAAGAGGCCCAGAAGCAACGCCTGCAGTGGACAGACAAGAACAAGAAGAGCGACTGACAGGGTTTCCGGCGCTGCACCCAAAACGGGAAGCGGAATGCTAGATCCGTGTCAAACGATACGGATTACGACCGTACACGTATGGTATGGTTCTCGCGACACACTTTTGTGCAATTCCGGCGAGCGAGGGGTGATCAGATGGCACGCAGCAGTAGCGTCACCTTTGAGGCTGTGGAGCAGATCTGCTTCCAGCTGCTTTCGATGGGTGAGAACCCGTCCTTCAACCTGGTCTATGCGGAGCTTGGCAACAAGGGCTCGAGCGAGATCGTCCAGCGCTATATCGACCAGTGGCGCCGGGACACCGGCGCTGCCTTCTTTCGCCAGCGCAGCGTGCCGGGCATGCCCGATGAGCTGGTGTCGTCCACCGATGGGCTGATGGCCAAGGTGTGGTCCCTTGCCCTGCAACATGCCGACCAGGTCTTTGCCAGCCAGCGTCAGGTGCTGGAGCAGGAGCAGGAAGCCATGCGGTCGCGCCTGCAGACGGCCGTCGATCGGGTTGCCCAGCTTGAATCTGAAGCGGCCCAGGCTGCCATCCAGATCGACACCCTCAACCAGGGGGTGCAGACCCGGGACGGCAGCATTGCCGACCTGCGTAGCCAGGCGCTCGAGTTCCTGCGTCAGCGGGAAGGTCTTGAAAGCAGGGTAAGGCAGCTTGAGGAAAGTGCGGAGACCCGGGAGCAGAAGTTTGCCGCCGAGTCCGAACGCCTCAGCCGCCTGCTGCAAAATGACCGTGACCGCTACAACGCCTCCTTGAAGGAGGAGCAGGATCGCAGCGCCCTTGATCGCGAACTGCTGATGAAGCAGATTGATCAGGCCCGTCAGGAAAAGCTCGCCGAAATCACCGCCATGCGCCAGCAGTTGGCCAATCGCGAAGAACGGGAAGCCCGGCAGCGGGAGCAGACCGAAGAGGCCAAGGCTGCCCTGCGGGAGGCTGTCTCGCGGGCGCGCCAGGTGGAAACCTCTCTTGCAGCGGCCGAAGGGCGGATCGAACGCCTGCAGACCCAACTCAAGACTGCCAGCGAGGCCGCCCACGGCAAGGAGTCTGCCGTGGCAGCCGCCGAGGCGCGGGCCCGCGCAGTTGAGGAAGTCCGGCTTGCCGAAACCGCGCGGGCCCAGCGGGCCGAGGCGACGCTGGCCGAAGCCCTGGCAGAGCTGGGCATGCTGAAGAAAAAGGGTTGAAGCGGGGCAGGGGGCAGACCCGCGCTCAGGAGGCTGTAGGCGTCCTAACCCAGCCCTCCATGAGGATGCGCGCCGAACGGCTCATAATCACTCGGTCAATGATCCAGCGGTTTCCAGCCGTGCGGGTCTCGGCGCCAACCTGCAAGACCCCTGAGGGGTGTCCGAAACAGAGCGGACCGTTCTTAACCGGCGTGCTCAACTCGTGGACCACCGTGCCCGGAATTGCTGCCGCTGCGGCCAACGCCACGGCTCCGGTACCTGTCATCGCATGGTGCAACTGGCCCATGGAAAAGATCCGCGCCACCAGATGAATGGCGTCACGGGCCACCGGACGGCCATCGGACGCGACATAGTCGGCCGGTGGAGAAACGAAGGCGAGCTTGGGTGTATGGGGCCGCAGGGCGCTTGCCTCCTCAATGCTGCCGGCCAGACCCATGGCCACGGCGCCTGTGGCGCGAATCACTTCAGCGCGTGCCAGCAGATCGGCGTCCTGATTGACGAGGGAGGGCAGCTCCGTACCCGTCAGGCCAAGGACGCCTGCGTCAATGAAAATTGTTGGATTACCCGCGTCGATGAGGGTTGCGGCAATGGAGCCGATGCCCGGCACGGAAAGCGTATCCATGGGATTGCCCGCCGGAAATAGCTGCTCTGCCGCGGCGGGATCCAGAAACTCCAGGCGTATCTCCGCTCCCGGAAAACTCACTCCGTCCAGGTCGAAATCCCCGGTTTCCTGCACGTCTCCGTTACGCATCGGCACGTGGGCTAGGATCCTACGTCCGACGTTGGCCTGCCAGATCCGGACCGTCGCCATGCCGTTGGCCGGCGCCACGATGAGGCCGGTATGGATCGCGAACGGACCAACGGCCGCACTCAGGTTGCCACAATTGCCCGACCAGTCGATCACCGGCTGAACGACTGAGACCGCGCCAAAGAGGTAGTCGACGTCACAGTCAGGCCTGGACGACGGGGCCACGATAACGACTTTGCTGGTGCTTGAAGTCGCGCCCCCCATCCCGTCAATGTGCTTTCCATAGCGGTCCGGACTGCCGATCACTCGCAGCAGCAGGTCATCACGCTGTCGGGGATCCGTAGGCAGATCCTGGGACAGGAAGAACACGCCTTTACTCGTACCGCCGCGCATATAGACGGCGGGTGTGCGGGTTTGAGACATTTTACAGAGCTTGTTTTTCTTAAATAACAATTAGAAAGGGGAGAAAAATGAGATGCATGTTAACTTCTGAAAACAGTAATTTTCAGAACATCATAATTCACCTAAACTTTGTGCCTGAAGCCGGATTGTCTCATGGCGACGCCACGCCATCGGCCCCGGCTGAATGTCCACGATCTTGCGGAACACCGGGGGCGCGGCGTGAAGACTTCCCTTCCTTGGTGCCGCCCAGCAAATCGTTATTTGCTAATATTCAATCTCTGGCAACCGTCCGGTTGTCCGACATGAATTATCAAGGACATCAATGAAAACGCCCCACGATCTGGTCATGGCCGCCAAGGCCCTCATCCGCGAAGTCTCCCTTGATGAGGCCGAGCAGGCAATCCGTGACGCTGATGTATTGCTGGATGTAAGAGAAGCCGACGAGTTTGCAGCGGGCCACCTGCCCGGCGCCGTTCACGTTTCCCGGGGGATGCTGGAGTTCAAGCTCGGGGGAACCCCCGAGCTGAGCAATCGTGATCTGAAGATCGTGCTGTACTGCAAGACCGGAGGCCGTGCCGCGCTGGCCGCCCGCTCCCTGCAGGAAATGGGCTATCTGCACGTGCAGTCCCTGGCTGGTGGATTTGACACTTGGGCGGCGGCCGGCCGGCCCGTTGCCAAGCCCAGTCTGCCTGCGTTCGATTGAACCCGGATACCCGCGCCCGGGCGGCAGCGCGTTTGTCACTCGGGCATGGAAACTCTGACGCACGTTCACACTATTTAGCTGTCGACTGGGAAGCCGGAAGCATGTAGCTTCCGGCGGATCAAGCTATCAATGAACGTCGTGGAGTGATTGAGTGAACAAAAGGTTGATCTGGGCTCTGGTGGCAACCGCTTTTGCCGCACCTGCCGCCTCGCTGGAGGCGCCTGCCCCCGCCCGTCTTGCACCGACCGTTGAACATGCCCAGACGGCTTACCTGAGCGCTCAGCTACTGGGACGTTACCACTACAAAACCCAGCCCCTTGATGACGCCATGTCGGAGAAGATCTTCGAACGCTATCTCAAGGCGCTCGACCCGGAGCGGCTGTTCTTCACCCAGGCCGACATCGACAGCTTTTCGGATGCCCGCACGCGCCTTGATGACGCGATCCAGCGGGGTAATCTGGCCATCCCGTTTGCCATTTTCCAGCGTTACGAGCAACGCACGGTCGAACGGCTGACCCATGCCCGCGAGGTTCTGAAGCAGGGTTTCGAGTTCGACACCCGGGAAAGCTACCCCTATCTGCGCGAGAAGGCGCCCTGGCCGAAGGACGATGCCGAGGTACGCGACCTGTGGCGCAAGCGCGTGAAGAACGACTGGCTGCGTCTCAAGCTGGCCGGCAAGGACGACAAGCTCATCCGCGAAACCCTTGAAAAGCGCTACGACAACTATCTGGCCCGGTCTGCACGCAACAAGAGCGATGACGTGTTCCAGATATTCATGAACGCGTATGCCATGTCCATCGAACCCCATACCAACTATCTGGGGCGCAGCGCATCCGACGATTTCGATATCTCCATGCGTCTCTCCCTGGTGGGGATCGGCGCTGTGCTGCAGGAGCGCGACGAGTACATCACCATCAGGGAATTGGTGCCGGGCGGCCCGGCGGCCAAGTCGGGCAAACTCGCCGTGGGCGACCGCATCGTGGGTGTCGGTCAGGCCGAAGGGGCGGTTGCCGATGTGGTTGGTGCGCGTGTGGATGAGGTCGTCAAACTGATCCGTGGTACCAAGGACACCCGCGTCGTGCTCGACATCCTGCCCGCTGAGGCCGGCCCCGATGGCAAGCACAAACAGGTGCCCCTGATACGGGACAAGATCAAGCTCGAAGAGCAGGCGGCGCGAAAGTCGGTGATCCGGATTGGTGAAGGCCCTGCCCTGCGCAAGATCGGTGTGATCACCCTCCCCGCCTTTTACGAGGATTTCGAAGGCCGGCGCCGTGGTGACAAGGATTTCCGCAGTGCCAGCCGGGATGTGGTGCGGTTGATCGACGAGTTGAAGAAGGACAAGGTTGACGGCCTGTTGGTGGATTTGCGCAACAACGGTGGCGGCTCCCTGCGGGAGGCGGTTGAACTCACCGGACTGTTCATCGACAAGGGGCCGGTGGTTCAGCAACGCCGTCCCGACGGCCGCATTGGCGTGGAGAGCGATGAGAACCCCGGTGTAGCCTGGGCCGGTCCGATGGCGGTGCTGATCAACCGGGGCTCTGCTTCGGCTTCCGAGATCTTCGCGGCGGCGCTTCAGGACTATGGCCGTGCCCCGATACTCGGCGAGCAGAGCTTTGGCAAGGGTACGGTGCAGACCCTTATCAACCTCGATGACGTGGCCAAGAACGACAAGCCCAAGTTTGGTGATCTGAAGATGACCGTGGCCCAGTTTTTCCGGGTCAATGGGGGGACCACGCAGCTCAAAGGCGTGATGCCCGATATCCGCTTCCCGTCCATCGCCGACCCCGATGCCCAGGGTGAATCCAGCTATGACAATGCCCTGCCCTGGACCCAGATTGACGCCGCCAGCTTTCGGCCGGTCGGCACCTTGAAAGAGGTCGTGCCGGCCCTGCAGAGCCGGCATCAGGCGCGCATCGCAAAGGACAAGAGCTTTCAGGCTTTGCTCGACGACGTCGCCGAGGTCAAACGGCTGCGTGAAACCCGCACCATCTCCCTCAACGAGGCTGAACGGCGCAAGGAAAAGGAGGTGCGTGAGGCACGCCTGAAGGCCAGGGAGAAGATTGATGGCAAGGACAAGCTGGCCGCAGCCCTGCGCGACGACGGACTGCAGACGGGAGAGCGCAGCCTCGCCGCCGATCTTGCCGCGGAAAAAGCCCGTAAGGATGTGAAGGATGTTCTTCTGGATGAGGCGGCCCGCATCGTGGCCGATGAGGCCGAAATCATCAATGCGCGTCCGCAGCTAGCCCAAAAGTCGGGCCTGCAGCCTGCGGAAACGCTTCGCTGATCAGGACACTCGTCCGGGCGGCAGCTTGGTAGGCTGGCTGTTGCGTTTGACAGTCGGCCTGCCATTGAGCAGACCGAGGTGGCGCGTGACCCCTTGCAAGGTTGTCGGAACAAGCTCGTGGATCACGGTCCACACCTGATCACGCCATTCTCGCGCCGATCCGCCTACGACCAGGCGCAAGCCCTCCCACGCAGCCCAAGGTACGTCGGGCATGTCGGCCTTGTCCGCCTCGGGCAAGGCCATCACGCTTTCGCGCATCACCTCCAGGGAGGCCATTATTTCTTCCCGCAGTGCCGGCAGGGCAAGCACGGTGTCCCTGTCGTGGCCAGCAACACATCGACCGATGGCTTCCGCGGCATCCTGGAGATTGCCCAGGAGGGCACAGCGCAAAACGCCAGCACAGCTACGTTGGCGCAGTGTCGATGCAGATGCCGGATCAAGAACAGGGGTGGACATGAGGGGTAATTCCGGTGATGAGCCCGTCAAACTAGGGCAATCCCGGGACGAAACAGTCTCGTCACGGGGTGCGAATTCTAACGTTACCGTATGACAGAACCAAGTCGGTCCTGTAAGCCCATGTGACAATAACCACGGACGTGGCACTTCCCCCTGAAACACAAATGGCGACCCGGGAGGATCGCCATTTGTGTTTCATGCCCGGTGAGGCACCGGGCATTTCCCGTCGAGCGGGATTCAGCTATTCACCGCATCCTTCAGCTTGGAGCCAGCGGAGAACTTGGGCTGTTTGGATGCCGCGATCTGGATCTCGGCACCCGTCTGCGGGTTGCGACCGACGCGGGCGGCACGTTCGCCAACGGCGAAAGTGCCGAAACCAACGAGAGTCACGCTTTCGCCCTTGGCCAGGGCTTCGGTGATGATCTCCATCACGCCGTCAACGGCACGGCCGGCATCGGCCTTGGTCAAACCACTCTTGCCTGCCAGCGCATCGATCAGTTCAGTCTTGTTCATAGCTCGTAATTGATAGGTGATAAAAATGGGTGGATACAGGAGCTGAGGCAGGTGACGCTTTGCGCCTCAAGCGCGCTACAACACCCGCGGGCATTAGCTTACCCTGCTCTTTTCCGCCTGTGGCGCGAATCTCAAGGTTTTCCGGGCATTTCGGGCGAGTTGCAGAACAAAAGGCATAAATCAGCCGTCCGCAAGCTCCCGTATGCGCGCCAGAGCCTCCTCGATGCGTTCCACGGGAATCACCCGCATTCCGGAAATTTCCTGCTTTGGCGCATTGGCACGGGGCACCAGCGCAAGGCTGAATCCCAGTTTGGCCGATTCCTTCAGGCGCTCCTGACCGCGCGGCGCAGGGCGTATTTCGCCAGCCAGGCCGACCTCTCCGAAGACCACCAGCTCCCGTGGCAGGGGGCGGTTGGTGAGAGACGAAACGATCGCCAGCAGAACAGCGAGATCAGCAGCGGGTTCGGCAATCTTCACCCCCCCGACAGCGTTCACGAACACGTCCTGATCGAAGCACACGACACCCGCGTGGCGATGCAGGACGGCCAGCAGCATGGCCAGCCGGTTCTGCTCCAGGCCAACTGAAAGACGACGGGGGCTGGGGCTATGGGCGCTGTCCACCAGGGCCTGGATCTCCACGAGCAGCGGACGGGTGCCCTCCTGGGTGACCAGGACGCACGAGCCGGCCACCTGCTGACCGTGCTGGGACAGGAAAATCGCCGAGGGATTGGAGACGCCTTTCAACCCCTTCTCGGTCATGGCGAAAACGCCCAGTTCATTGACTGCGCCGAAGCGGTTCTTGAACGCCCGGACAAGGCGGAAGCTGGAGTGGGTATCACCCTCGAAGTACAGTACCGTATCGACGATGTGCTCCAGCACCCGCGGCCCGGCCAGGGCACCGTCCTTGGTCACATGGCCCACCATAACCAGCGTGGTCCCGCTCTGCTTGGCGAAGCGGGTGAGTTGGGCGGCACATTCGCGCACCTGGGCCACCGAACCCGGAGCCGAGCCCAGCGTTTCGGAATAGACCGTCTGGATCGAGTCGATCACCGCCACGTCGGGCTTGACTGCCCGAAGGGTCGAAAGAATGCGCTCAAGATTGATCTCCGGCAGAAGCTGCAGGTTTCGCGCATCCAGCTGCAGGCGCCCTGCCCTCAGCGCCACTTGCTCTGCAGATTCTTCGCCACTCACATACAAGGCCTGAAGGTGGCCCGAGAGGAGTGACAGCGCCTGCAGCAGCAAGGTCGACTTCCCGATGCCGGGGTCTCCCCCTATCAGTACGACTCCCCCCGGAACCAAACCGCCGCCCAGCACCCGGTCAAACTCGGCAATGCCGGTGGGCACGCGGGGAGATTCCCGTGGACTGATCTCTGCGAGGGTCTGCAGGCGCCCGGTCTCGCCTGCCAGGGCGCTGAATCGCTTGGCCACCGGCGCTTCCGGCTCGACTACCGATTCAACGAGGGTGTTCCAGGCTTTGCAATGGGGGCACTGGCCCTGCCAGCGGGGCGATCTGCCACCGCATTCGGAGCACACGTGCTCCGTCCTCGCCTTGGCCATATCGCCTTAGCCCCCCAGCACGCTGACCGGCACCCGGGCCGCCAGAGCGCAAAACAACTCGTAGCTGATGGTGCCTGCCGCCGTTGCCACCTCATCGGCGGCCAGACCGCGCCCCCACAGGGTGACGGGCGAGCCGACGCCCGCTTCCTCCAGGTGGGTCAAATCGCAGGCCAGCATGTCCATCGAGACCCTTCCGAGGGTCAGGGTCCGGCGCCCACCGACCAGAATGGGGGTGCCTGTCGGTGCATGGCGGGGATAACCATCCGCATACCCGCAGGCGACGACGCCGATACGCATCGGGCCGGGGGCCTCGAAAGTGCCGCCATAACCGACACGCTCACCAGCGGCGAGAACCTGGACGGCGATGATCTCGCTGCTCAGGGTCATCACCGGTTTCAGGCCGAGATCTTCCGCGCTGGACAAGTCTGGCATGGGCGAGCCGCCATAGAGCATGATGCCTGGCCGGACAAGATCCCCGGTGGCCTCGGGAAAGCGCAGCAGCGCCGCCGAATTGGCAAGGCTCAGAGGAAGTCCGAGACCGCTGGTGAGCGTCCTGAAGCGCGCCATTTGGGTAGTGATGCCCACCTCGTCATCGGCGCGAGCGAAGTGTGTCATCAAGGTGATCTGACGTACGCAGGTGAGTGCACGCAGGCGCGCCAACGCGGCGCCGAAAGTGGCACCGGAAAAACCGAGGCGATTCATGCCCGAGTTGATCTTCAGCATCACGTCGATTGGCGTTGCCAGCCCGGCCTGCTCCAGCATGGTGAGCTGGCCCTCGTTGTGGATGGTCGGGGTGAGCCCAAGCTCGACGACCGTGGCCAGATCGGCGGGTTCGAAGAAGCCCTCCAGCAAGGCGATGGGCTGGTCCAGCCCCGCTTCACGCAAGGCCCGGGCTTCGGCCAGGTCAAGCAGGGCAAAGCCGTCGGCGACCGGACCCAGGGCGCGAATGGCCTGGGTGAGCCCGTGTCCATAGGCGTTGGCCTTGACCACCGCAAAGGCCCGGGCCTGCCCGGCCCGGCTGCGGGCGACGAGGTAGTTGTGACGCAAAGCCTCCAGATCAATGGAGGCACGAATCGGACGAGGCATGGCTTCAGGCTTTTTCAGTGGCACCCATACGGCCGATTTCCTCCGTGACGAAATCGGCGAAGGTATTGACCAGGCGAGAGCGGAATTTGTCTTTCAGAAGAATGACCTCAAGGGGTGTATAGAGGCGCGGCGACAAGGGAACGCCCACCAATCGACCTGCCTCGACCGCCCTGCGGATGGCCGCAGCCGAGGCGATCGCAACGCCGAAGCCCTGGGCCGCCAGGTGCTTGACGGCGGAAAGGCTGCCCAGCTCGGCCGCCACATTGAGATCTTCGAAGGGGATGCCCGCAGCAGCAAAGAACTGATCGACCAGATCCCGGATCGCATTGCCGGGCTCCCGGTGCAGCAGCGGATAGGACACGAGTTGTTCGGCCCGCACGGAGCGGGCGCCGGCCAGGGGGTGATCGGGCGGGACGATCAACTGCAGTTCATCCCGCCCTGCGCTGCGGCGGTCGAGGGTAGGCTGCTCGGTGATGATCTCGATCAGTCCGACGTCCAGATTCCGGTCCATCACGCGGGTTTCAATGAGCTGGGAGTTCCCCACCGAAACCCGGGGGATCACCCGGGGATAACGACGCTTGAACCCCTCAAGCAGTTGGGGCAGCCAATAGCTGGCAATGGTGGTGCTGGTTCCCAGGTGAAGGATGCCCGACAGCTCATCGGTAAGTTCCGACACCCGGGACTCGAGTTCCTCGCTGAGGCCCAGGATGCGTTCAGCGTAGGCCATGACCAGCTCGCCGGCCGAAGTCAGCGTGACCCGCCCGTGCCCCCGGTCAAACAGCCGGGTGTTGAACTGCTCTTCCAGTTGCTTGATCTGGAAGGTGACCGCGGGCTGGGTCATGAACAAGGCTTCGGCGGCCCGGGTGAAGGATCCGTGCCTCGCTACCGCGTGAAAAACCTGCAGACGTCGATCGGCCATGGTTCATAAATCCGGTTTATGAGTACCCCATTGAATCACAACATTGATCCGACCGCCAGAACCGACATGGCCTTCATGGTATAAAGCGCGGTCCGTCAAATTACCCGAGCTTCCATCTCTCTGCGATGCCCTTCGGCTTCTACATGATCATGGCGGCGCAGTTCTTCTCTGCGCTGGCCGACAACGCCCTGTTGATCGCCTCCATCTATGTGCTGAGGGAGATGCAGGCCCCCCAGGAATACGAACCGCTATTGAAGCTGTTCTTCACGCTTTCCTATGTGTTGCTCGCGGCTTTTGTCGGCGCCTTTGCAGACTCCATGCCCAAGTGGCGGGTGATGCTGATCAGCAATACCATCAAGATAGGTGGATGTTCCCTGATGTTCTTCGGTGTGCATCCGCTGATTGCCTACGCCATTGTCGGGCTGGGCGCGGCGGCCTACTCGCCGGCCAAGTATGGCATCCTTACCGAGTACCTTCCCCACCGCCTGCTGGTGGTGGCCAACGGCTGGATCGAGGGGCTCACGGTCGGTGCCATCATTCTCGGCACGCTGGTGGGTGGCATGCTCATCAAGCCTTCCTTCTCCCAGGCCCTGCTGGGCTTCGATTTTCCGCTGCTCGACACCGGTATCGACACGGTGCCCGAGATGGCCTTGTGCGTGATCAGCGTGCTCTACGTGATGGCAGCCCTGTTCAACCTCAAGGTGCCCGACACCGGGGTGGATCACAAAGCCCTCAAGAAGAACCCGGTCTATCTGATTCACGACTTCACCCACTGCCTCAAACTCCTTTGGCGGGACAAGCTTGGCCAGATCTCCCTGGCCACCACCACCCTCTTCTGGGGGGCCGGCGCGACCCTGCAGTTCATCGTGATCAAGTGGGCCGAACAGGCCCTTCACCTGGATCTCTCCAAGGCTTCAATGTTGCAGGGCGTGGTGGCCGTGGGCGTGGCGGTCGGTGCAATTCTCGCGGCCCGCATGGTGTCCATGCGCTCGTCCGTCAAGGTGATCCCCCTCGGCATCGCCATGGGCGTGATCGTGAACGTGATGATCTTTGTCACCGACATGAGTCTGGCCATGGCACTGATGGTGCTCATTGGTGGGCTGTCGGGGTTCTTTGTCGTACCCATGAACGCCTTGCTCCAGCACCGCGGTCACATCCTGATGGGGGCGGGTCATTCCATCGCGGTGCAGAATTTCAATGAAAACCTCTCCATCCTGATCATGACCGGCCTATATGCCTTCCTGATCAGTTCCGGCGTATCAATCAATACGGTGGTGGTCGCCTTCGGCCTGTTTGTGGCGGGGACCATGTACATGGTCAAGCGCCGCCACGACGCAAATCAGAGGGAGTTCGATTCGGTCAGCGAACTCGAAGACGTCCGCCACTGAGGCGTGGCGCCGGGTTCCCTACTCGCTTCCGTCCAGCAGCTTGTGGGCTTCGGCGTGGCGATACATGTCGAGGGTGGTGGCCAAACCCGTTTTCTGCCGGATCCCGGTCTGGTAATTGGCCACCGTCTTGGCGCTGAGAAACAGGCGGGATGCAATCTCATCCACTGAACGGCCAGTGGCGAGCAGGCGAAAGATCTCGAATTCACGGGGTGACAGGGTCAGATGTGCTGCCCTCCCACCCTCCCCCGCCAGGGCGTCGATGAGATCTGCCGACAGGGCCCGCTCCCCCCTGGCAACACGGCGCACGGCATCAATCAATGCGTCCGGTTCGGAGCTCTTGGTCAGGTAGCCGTCCGCACCCGCCCTCAAGGCCTGGGCGACCATGGCCGGATTGTCATGCATCGAGAAGATCAATACCTTCAACCCGCTCTGGCGGGCTTTGACACGGGCCAGGGTTTCCAGGCCCCCGCGTCCCGGCATGGAGAGGTCAAGCACCAGCACATCAGCCTCATTGCCTGAGAACCACTGGCAGGTCGAATCGCTGTCGCTGAAATCGGCCACCACTGCCATGTCTTCCTCAAGCTCGAGCAAGCGCCGGTAGCCGGTTCGAACGACCGCGTGATCATCGGCCAGAACAACCCGCAGACGTACCGGCACAGCGTCAGATGCAATCATGGCGCGTCACCGCGATGCAGGCGCACAGACAGGCAGAGCCCCGGGCGGGCACTGTCGGCCGATGCCGCACCGATCTGCAAGCTGCCGCCACGCGCCCAGATTCGTTCGCGGATGCCGGCAAGACCGTTGCCATGGCTCATCGCCGACTCCGGAGAGGCGATGCCGACCCCGTCGTCAGCCACCCGCCAGCACAGCATGGAAGGCTCGTCCGGATCAATGCGGACGCTGATATCCACCCTTTTGGCATGGGCGTGCCGGGCAATGTTGGCAAGGGCTTCCTGGGTCATTCGATACACGATCAGGCTGGTTTCTCGAGGCAGGCGCAAATCTTCCGGACTCACGTCAAGCCGGTAGAGGGTGTTGTTGCCGTCCGCATCCTGCCAGCTTTTGACCAGCTCGTGCAGCAGGATCCGCAGGCCAAGCTGTTCCTGTCCATTGGTATCCCCGCCATCCGGTTGCAGCCGGCGCAACAAGGCCCTTACCTCCTGGTGGATCCCGGCGGTCTGGACCTCCATGTCGCGAACCGCTGCCTGAAGACGAGGGGTTTCGGAAGTCTGCCGCAGCAAGTAGGCAATATTGGCGCGCAGCGCGGTGAGGCCCTGCCCGAAATGCTCGTGAACTTCGATGGCCAGCCGGGCGCGCTCATCCTCTTGCAGGCTTGCCATCTGTAGCGATAGATGTTTTTGGCGAGACTGGGCCTCGGCGAGTGCTTCAGCCAGGTGATTCAGCGCCCCGGCAATATGATCCAGTTCCCTTACCGGCAGCCGGGGTAGCCGGGCACTGAAATCCTGCTTGCGGAAGGCAGCAATGGCACCGACGATGCCCCGCAGGGGGCCGAAGGCGTAGCGAACCGCCCCGTACAGTCCCGCCAGCATGGCCAATCCATAGATCAGAAAGAGCCCCGCCATTCCAGCGATATCGAAGACCGCCTCCTCCTTCTCGCTGGCCGTGTCGGCGATCAGCGTGGCGAGGAAGCGGGTGCCGTCCGGGCGATGTAGCACGAGGCGGGTACGCCCGGAAATGCCCTCGGCCGCAGAGGGCACGGCGGGAATGAGGATCTTTCCGGTGCCGTCTTCGAGCTGGAAGTCGAGATGGCGCAGACTGCCCGAGCTGCGTATGTCCCGAAGCCTGTCCACCTGCCGTTCAACCGCGTCCGGTGCGATGTTCTGCAGGGCCGACAGTTCCTCGACAAAGCGCGCCATCTGGTCCGCACCCTGGCTTTCCCGGCGAATGTCCCCCTGGGCACGCAAAACGGCCAGCGCCAGCGCCACGCTGAAGCAGGCCAGGAAGATCCAGGCCGAACGACGCATCAACAGACTTGTCATGTCCACCAGCGGCCGCTCCAGGAAAATGGCGGGCCTCCGAAGAAGCCCGCATCACCAACCGGTTTCAGAGACTGTAACGCACACCGACCCACAGCGTGCGGGGTGCCCCCGGCGCGTAGAAGGTGGAGCCAACCTGCGGATAGTCGCCATTGACCTGCCCAAAGGGGCGAGCCAGAACCCCCCCGGAAGCCGAGAAGGCCGTGGAGCCGAGCTGGGCTCCACTTGCGTATTCCCGGTCGAAGAGGTTGTTGATCTGCCCGAAGACCTGGACGTTCCGGGTCATCGTGTAGCGTGCACTGAGGTTCATCACCGCGTAGCCACCCGAGCGCCCGGAGCCCAGATAGTAAGTACCATCGGGTTGATGCTGGTTGTTCTCGTTGCCCCGGGCGTAAGAGCCAGACACGGCGACGAGGTCGGCTCCCATCGAGAAGGCCGGGGTGAAGCGGTAGTCGGCCGAGGCCTTGAACAGATGCCGGGGAATCAGGGGAATGCGATCCCCCTTCTTGATGTCGATGGTCCCCTCCAGCCCCGGGCCTTCCTCATTGGTGCTGTTGCCGGTGCCGCCCACCTCCTCTGCCGAACGATAGGTGGCATCAAGCCAGGTGTAGTTGAACGCTAGGCTCAAGGCCCCCAAGGCCGTACTTGCACCGGCTTCGACCCCCTGGCGGCGCGTCTTGCCAAAGTTCTTGAAGTACCCATAGCCCAATTGTTCGTCCGCCACGAACAGGATGTCGTCATGGCTGGTGGAGCGGAAAATACCCAGGTTCCAGCGGCTGGCGGCATTGAGCTGCCCCCGCAGCCCCAGATCCCAGGTCTTGGTCACCACCTGCTTCAGCGGCGGGTCGCCAGCCATGGCATTGGGCAGCTTGCAGGGATTCTCCGGGTTTGCACAGCCCAGTTCGATGGCGGTCGGAGTGCGGCTGCCTTCGTTGTAACCCGCGTAAGCATTCCAGCTACGGGATGGGGTGAAGGTGATTCCCACCGCAGGATTGAAGCGGTTGAAGCTATGGTTGCCGTCCAGGGAGTCGGTGCCCCCTCCCGGATTCAGGTTGTCGCGGTTCTTAAGCGTGCTGCGGTTGTAGCGCCCCGAAACGGTGGCATGCCAGTGTTGATTGAGGGAAAGGGTATCGGTGGCAAAGACACTGACCGTTCGGGTGCGTCCGTTGAGACTGACCCGCGAATCGAGTGCCACTTCGCCCTCCCCGGCATTCTGGCTGCCATCGGCCCAGGCATCCACCGGCGTCACGCTACGGTCCGGATTGATATAGCCGTACTGCCCCGACTGCTGGAAATGCAGATTGCTCTGGTCGTATCCGGCCCCGATGATGAAGAGGTTCTTTCGTCCGGCCAGCTCGCCGGCCACCGACAACTGGCCCGCGAGCCCGAAGTTTTCTTGATCGGTACGGGAGCGGTTGATCAAACCGGAACATTTTTCGTTGGGCTCGTCCGCCAGCAGGGTGTTGGCCAGGCAGCGCCAGTACGGAAACGGGGTGTTGGCGGCATTTGCACCGCTGGTGGGAAAGCCACTGTATCCGGCAGCGGCCAGCGCATCCCGCTCGTCTGAATTGGGTTGGTAGATCGAGTTTTCCAGGGCACTTTCGTTGATGTCGCCGTTGTAGGTCGAGCCGGTGATCTTGCGGTAGTACACGTTGCCCGACAGTAGAGCCCTGTCGCTCAGGCTGTGTTTTCCGGTCAGATTCAGGAACAGGGAGCGGTTCTTCGTGATGTCAGGCTGGGTGTAGATGCTGCTGTAATCTTGCTCGAGGAGCCGCTTTTCCTGCAGGCCGTTGCCATTCATCCGGTTGTCGGCGTAGGCAACGCTCAGATCAAGATCGGTGCGGGCATCCTGCCAGCCGAACTTGCCGAAGACCTGGCGCAGATCCGAGGGTGAATTGGTGCGCCATCCATTCTCATGGAAGTGGTTGGCGGTGATGAACCACTCCAGCCCCTGATCATTGAACCCGCCATGCTCGAACTCCACGGCGCGGCGCCCGTAGGACCCCCCGCTGACCTGGACCGAGGTTCCGGCGTGGGTACGCCCTTCCTTGGTCTGGATGGCCAGGGCTCCGCCCAGGGTGTTGAGACCAAACAAGGGATTGGAGCCCGGCATCATGTTCATTGATGCAATCGCCGAGCGGGGGATCAGATCCCAGCTCACCACATCGCCGAACGGCTGGTTGATGCGCACCCCGTCAAAGTAAACCGAGAGCCCCTGGGGCGTGCCAAGGAGCGGAGAGGCCGTAAAGCCGCGATAGTTCACATCCGGCTGGAACGGATTGTTCTGGGTTTCGTTCACGTGCACGCCGTTCAGACGGCGATTCATGAAAGCAGAGATGTCCAGCGCCATGCTCTGCTCGATATCCCGTGCAGTGGATGTCTGAACCGGCGCTGCGATGTGGCTCAGCGGCTGCTCCAGGCCGGGCAGCGGCGTCTGACCGACGACGGTCACGGTCGGTGCGATGGAATAGACGGCCTCTTCCGCGTGGGCGCCGGACGCGAAAGCCGCAGCCAGGGCCAGCACGAGGGGATGGACGCGGGGTGTCGAGATGCGGGATGAGGACGACGGGTGGCCTTGCATGAACAGTCTCCGGATTCTTGTATGGCGGTAAGCCTACCGAGGCGCGCCTGCCTTCACCATGGGAGAAGTTCCCGACCCACTCATCTCGTCGTTGACGCATCGCAACAACGTGAATAAAATGCGAATTGTTCGCATTTGTATTTGCACGTTCTCTTGTACGTGCAGCGGTGCCACTCTCAGCCAGCCAGCCACTTGCCAGCCAGAGCATGTCGCAAGCCAGCCAGGAACACCCCCTCTACTGGATGGAGATCGACATGAATCTAGCCCTCAACACGCAGGGGCCTGCCGGGTTTGATCTGCCCGCCCCTTTCCTGCTTGGGCACCGCAACGCGGGTTCGACAGACCGCACCCGCCGCCGAACAGCGGCCGGGGTCGGTCTTGCCGCGCTGCTGCACGTGGGGCTGCTGGCGATCATCGCCCATGGCATTAGTCAGAACAGCCCGCCAATCACGCCGCCTCAGCCCCTGATGACGGTCAGCCTGATCACGCCGGATACCGAGAAGCCCGCTCCATCTCCCCGCCCGGAGCCCGTCAAAACGCCCGAAAAGACGCTCAAGCCCACGGTCAAGCCAAAGGTGGCCCCGACCCCGCGCGCGCAACCCGACACGCCCCCGGTGATCACCTCGGCCGCTACAAGCAACAATCCAGCCGAATCCACTGCACCCGCTGCGCCAGCACCCCCGACTCCGGCAGCGGCGCCCACGGTGGCCCGCGAAGCACCGATCGCCGTGAGTGCCCCCCGCTTCGATGCGGCCTACCTCTCCAACCCTGTACCCGAATACCCCCGCCTTTCCCGTCGCATGGGTGAAGAAGGCCGGGTGATGCTGCGGGTTCACGTCGGTGCCGATGGCAAGCCCCTGGAAGTGACCATCGCCAAGAGCAGCGGATATGCCCGCCTTGACGAGATCGCCCGGGAGACCGTCCTGCGCAGCTGGCGCTTCGTCCCCGCCCGTCAGGGCGAACAGGCCGTGGCAGGTACTGTCCGGGTACCCATCGATTTCTCCCTGAACTCCTGACCCCTTCTCCACAATTTCCTCAAAGGAACACCCATGAACGAAAACACTTTCAGCCTCGGGCAGATCTGGTCCCAGGGGGACAGCGTCTCCCACGCCGTGGCCATCATCCTGATCGTCATGTCCCTTGCCTCCTGGTCGGTCATCCTGATCAAGGCGTGGAGCCTGATGCAACTGCGCCGCATGAGCGCCGCAGCCAAGCAGTTCTGGCACAGCACCAGCTTTGACGAAGGCATGGCTGCACTCCAACCGGAACAGGCCGACAACCCCTTCCGTGACCTGGCCAGCCGCAGCACCGAAGCCGTGACCCACCATATCAACCACCAGAACGAACTGCATGGGGTGCTCAACCTCAATGACTGGCTCACCAGCACCATGCGCCAATCCATCGACGACACCACCAGCCGCCTGCAGTCGGGGTTGTCCATCCTGGCCTCGGTGGGTTCCACCGCGCCCTTCATCGGCCTCTTCGGTACGGTATGGGGTATCTATCACGCCCTCATTGGTATCGGCGCCGCCGGCCAGGCCACCCTCGACAAGGTCGCCGGCCCGGTGGGCGAATCCCTGGTGATGACCGCAGGGGGGCTCGCCGTGGCCATTCCCGCTGTTCTGGGCTACAACGCCCTGGTACGCGGCAACAAGGAGATCCTGGCGCGGCTGAAGCACTTCGCCCATGACTTGCACGCTTTCCTGGTGACTGGAGGGAAGGTTCGCAAGAACCCGGCCAGCGTCCATCCCCTGCCGGCACGAAAGGAAGCGCAATGAGCTTCCAGGCCAGTGATTTCGACGACGACGGAGAGGTGATGTCGGAGATCAACATGACGCCCCTGGTGGACGTCATGCTGGTGCTGCTGATCATCTTCATCATCACCGTACCGGTGATCAATCATGCGGTGAAACTCGACCTGCCCAAGGCCAGCAGCCAGAAGGAAGAGATCAAACCGACCAAGATCAGCCTCGTCATCGATGCGGGTGGCAGCGTGAGCTGGAATGGTGACGGCGTGCCGACAGGAGAGTTGGAGTCACGGCTGCAGGCCTCGGCGGCCCTGCAGCCCCAACCGGAGATCCATCTCCAGGTGGACAAGCATGCGGAATACGACCATGTGGCCCAATTGCTGTCGACCGCCAGCCGACACGGTTTGAGCAAGATCGCCTTTGTGACGGAACCCGCCAGGAACTGACAGAGCCGGATTCGTGAAGGGCTGCGGATTGCACCCCGGGCGGTGCCCTCCGCAGTCTCTCAGTTCTGCGCTCCGACGGAGCGTTCTCCAGCCCACAGGGACACCCTGTTACGCCCGGTCTGCTTGGATTGATACAGGGCATTGTCGGCCTGATCGATCAACTCGGCGGGATCCTTCGCGCCCAGGCGGATTGACGCCACACCGAAGCTGGAGGTGATCCGGATGCCCGGGATATCCCGCACCGCCGCGCCCGCATTCCTCTCGATGCTGAGCCTCAGACGTTCCGCCACGTCCAGCGCCTGTTCGGGCGTCGACCCGGGCAGCATGATGCAGAACTCCTCGCCACCATAACGACATAGCAGATCCACCTCGCGCAGCTCCGAGCCCAGGCATTTCGCCACCGATTTGATCACCTGGTCACCGACGGCATGGCCATAGCGGTCATTGAAGGACTTGAAATGGTCAATGTCGCTCATGATGCAGCAGACCTCCTCGCCCCCCGCCTTGAGCTGATCATAGAGCGGCTCCGCGCTGCCAAAGAATGCGCGACGGTTGAGGCAGCCTGTCATGGGGTCTCGGGTTGCGAGGCGCTGCAGCTCCTCGTTCTGGCGGCGGATCTCATCCTTCGACATCTCAAGATCGCTCAGGGTGACCAGTAGCTGGTCGTTGATGCGATGGAGCATCGTGACATCCGAGAAACTCACGAGGCAACCTCGCAAGCGGCCATGCCCATCGAGAATGGGCGAACAGCCGACAATGGTGCGCAAGGGTTGTTCCTCTTCCCCGGGACGCAGGATCTCAAGGGTTTCATCACCCATGCTTGCTCGCGATGCCATGGCCCTGGACCACGGAAGATCGTCCGGCGAGACATGGAAGCCGCCCACCAACCACTCCATTTCGATCACCGGCTTACCGGTGATTTCGTCCTGCGCCTGGGGATGGAGCGCCCGGAACGCGCGATTGGCCAGCACCACCCTGCTCTGCTTGTCCATAATGAGCACACCTTCCGACAAGGTGTCAAACGCGGTACGTACCCGGTCCGGGATGGCAGTCGATGGATCAAGGTACTCCAGCACCCGCCGCATGTAGAGATAAAAGGCGAGAAACGCACCGACGCCTATGGTCAGCAGCGCCACGACCGGTGGATAGGCAAGCCACTCGATGAGGGATTCAGGCAACACGGGCCGAAAGGCCAGTTCAACCTCTCCCCAGGGCTTGCCATCCGACAACACCGGAACCCGAACCTGAGTCACGGTGGAAGAGCCATCTGCGGGTGGGTGCCAGTAGCGCTCATGTTCCCCCGCGCGGGCGACGATCTCGCCACCATGACGCCGAACGGCAAGGGAGCGCAGAGCCTCATTGCGCTTGAGCACATCACTCAGCGTGCGCTGAAGGGTCGGGATGTCGCCGACCTGGAGCAGCGCAGCGGACTGGATTGCCAGGCCCTCGCTGATCTGCTGGCGGATTTCGCGCGCGAAATCGGCCCGGTCGGGAAGCAGCCCAAAGACCATGTCTATCACCATCAACAGTGAAAGCAACAGGGCCACCAAGCCGATGGCGATGCGCGCAATGGGATTGATGGTGGGGATGGCAATGCTCATCGTACCCACCCTTCCCGCTCCTGATCAAACAGATCGGCAACGCCGATCTCGTCCCGCGTCATCTCGTCATCCATCCGCCTTCCCCAATCCTTTTCGCTGTCATCCACGGGCCCCAGCACCGGCAGAGGATCGAATGTGCGCCAGGCGGGCGCTACCATCAGCAGGCCGGCGATCAGGCCGCTGGCCCGGCTGGCCCACCACACGGCGCCCGCGGTGAGGACGATGCCGCTCAGTTCCACCGCGTGCAACACAAGCTGTACATCTGCATAGGGCTCCGACAGTGGGGCAGTTTTGCTGCGGTCACTGACTGCGCGGGATGCCGTGCTTCCCGTATCGGCCTTGGCCGGATCCTGGGTGCCCAGCATGAACTCCATCAGGGCACCATCGGGTTGCGTACCCAGGGTGAGGGTGATCTGCGCCCTGGAGAAACGCGCCTGGGATTCAAGCGAGCTGCGACGGGCTACCGCTTCCGTCTTGACGCCATCGGTTAGGTGAAGCGAATGCCCATCGTCCCCCGCCTCCGCCACTTCGGGGAAGACCTGCAGCGGCGCGAGGGTGCTCGGCGCGGCGGGTCGAGCGGGCGGCTTGACTGCTCCAGTCGTACCCTGCGACGGGTTCGCAACCCCAGAGTCCGGCTGAGTTTCGTAGGACGGAAGCGGATTCGTTGAAATCGAGCCGGCTGGGCTGAATGCCACGGAGGCTTCCAATTCGGGGCCCATGGATTGCCCGTCCCCGGCTCTGAGGACCACCACGGGGCGGTCGGCAAACGCTTGATGATGGAACACCACCCTGCCCGCGAGCAGATCGGCATGGGAGAACGCCGACACCGCCTTCCCCGGTGCGGACGTCAGTTCGAAATGCCCGTTTTCGGTCCTCACGACCTCGTACACAAGCGCACTTTGCGGTGAATCCTTGTCCGTTGCCTGAATGGCGTCGGCACCCAGCGTTACCGCTCCGCCTGCTGTAAGCGGGAAGCTGGCCTTGACGAGGGTCGGCGCATCATTGACCGGTGTAACGGTCAAGGTGACCCGAACGATATCCCCCACCTCCTGTCCGTTCGACGGACGGTAGCTGAAACCATCGACGCCATTCCAGTCCGCATCGGGGGTGAAACGGAAACTTCCATTGGATTCCAAGGTCAGCTGCCCGTTTGCGGGGCCGCTGACCAGTTCAGCGCTCAACGGCAATCCATCGGGATCAGTGTCGTTGGCCAGAACACCGCCATTTTCAAGCTGGATGAAGCCGTCCTCATCGAGGACATAGCTGTCGTTCTTACCAATCGGCGCGTCTGAAAGCGGATTCACGCCAATCGTGAGTACGTGCGTCCCCGCTTCGGTGTCGGCCCCACCATTGGCCGTACCCCCGTCGTCCCGAACCCGGAAGCCCAGCGATGTGAAGGGCAACCCGTTCTCGTCGGCGGGTGGAACATAGCGCAGCAGCCCGGATGCGATGTCGACGGCTGCAACCCACTCACCGTCGGTCACGCTCCGGCCGTCAAGGCTGAGCATGCCCCGGGCGGGTAAGCCGACGATCTGCACGGCGGCAAGGAGGTCGGCATGATTGTCGCCCGGATCCGAGAAACCGAAATCGGCCGTCGAGAAGACGTAGCTCTCGTCCTCGTTCAAGCGAATGCTGCCGTCACTGCCGCGGGGTGCTTCACTGAGCCCAATGACACTGATCGTGAGGCTGGTGGCGGTATCAAGTGTGCCGTCCGAAACACTCACGACCACTTCGTATACGTTGTCCCCATCTGCATCTGAAGATTGCTCGAAGTCCGGAGGTGAAACGAAACGTAGCGCCCCACTGACCGCATCAATCGCAAACCGGGCTGCGTCGGCACCACCTGTGATACTGAAGCTCAGCGTCTGGGCAGGTTGGTCGGTGTCAGTGGCCGTTACAGTCATCACGGCCGTGGTGTTCTCGGCAATGCTGGCGGTTGCCCCGCTGGTGATCACCGGGGCATTGTCGTTGCCAGCGGTCACCGTCACCGCGATGGCTAGGCTGTCGGTGCTGCCCTGGCCGTCGGATACCTGGACGGTCACGTCGTAGACGTTGTCGCCGCCCGCGTCGGTGGGGGTCTCGAAGTCCGGAGCGGAGACGAAGCTCAGGGCGCCGGTGCTGGAGTTGATCGCAAACTTTGCCGCATCGGCGCCACCCACGATCGAGTAAGTCAAGGTCTGGGCGGGAAGATCCGCGTCGGTCGCGGTCACCGTCATCACCGCCGTGGTGTTCTCGGCCACGCTGGCGGTTGCCCCGCTGGTGATCACCGGGGCGTTGTCGTTGGCGGAAGTGACCGTCACCGCGATGGCCTGACTGTTGGTACTGCCCTGGCCGTCGGATACCTGGATGGTGACGTCGTAGACGTTGTCGCCGCCGGCGTCGGTCGGGGTTTCGAAGTCGGGTGCCGAGATGAAGCTCAGGGCGCCGGTGCTTGCATTGATCGTGAACTTGGTGGCGTCCGCACCGCCAACGATGCTGAATAGCTCAGCGTTTGGGCCGGTTGATCCGCGTCGGTTGCGGTCACGGTCATCACGGCCGTGGTGTTCTCGGCAACGCTGGCCGAGGCAGCGCTGGTGATCACCGGGGCATTGTCATTGCCAGCGGTCACCGTCACTGCGATGGCCTGGCTGTCGGTGCTGCCCTGGCCGTCGGACACCTGGACGGTCACGTCGTAGACGTTGTCACCGCCGGCGTCGGTCGGCACTTCGAAGTCCGGTGCGGTCAGGAAGCTCAGGGCGCCGGTGCTGCTGTTGATGGCGAACTTGGCGGCGTCGGCACCGCCCACGATCGAGTAAGTCAAGGTCTGGGCGGGAAGATCCGCGTCTGTTGCGGTCACCGTCATCACGGCCGTGGTGTTCTCGGCCACGCTCGCCGTGGCGCTGCTGGTGATCACCGGGGCGCTGTCATTGGCGGACGTGACCGTCACCGCGATGGCCTGGCTGTCGGTACTCCCCTGGCCGTCGGATACCTGGACGGTCACGTCGTGGACGTTGTTGCCACCGGCATCGGTGGGGGTTTCGAAGTCCGGTGCGGCCAGGAAGCTCAGGGCGCCGGTGCTGGCATTGATGGCGAACTTGGCGGCGTCGGCACCGCCAACGATGCTAGTAAGTCAAGGTCTGGGCGGGAAGGTCCGCGTCTGTTGCGGTCACCGTCATGACGGCCGTGGTGTTCTCGGCCACGCTGGCGGTTGCCCCGCTGGTGATCACCGGGGCATTGTCGTTGGCGGAAATGACCGTCACCGCGATGGCCTGGCTGTCGGTACCCCCCTGGCCGTCGGACACCTGGACGATCACGTTGTAGACGTTGTCACCACCGGCGTCGGTCGGGGTCTCGAAGTCCGGTGCGGCCAGGAAACTCAGGGCGCCGGTGCTGGCATTGATGGCGAACTTGGCGGCGTCCGCACCGCCGATGATCGAATAACTCAGGGTTTGGGCCGGCTGATCCGCATCCGTCGCCGTCACCGTCATCACCGCCGTGGTGTTCTCCGCGACACTGGCCGAGGCAGCGCTGGTGATCACCGGGGCGTTGTCGTTGCCAGCGGTCACCGTCACCGCGATGGCCAGGCTGTCGGTGCTGCCCTGGCCGTCGGATACCTGGACGGTCACATCAGGACGTTGTCACCACCCGCGTCGGTCGGGGTCTCGAAGTCTGGTGCGGCCAGGAAGCTCAGGGCGCCGGTGCTGGCATTGATCGCGAACTTGGCGGCGTCGGCACCGCCGACAATCGCAGAAGCTCAGCGTCTGAGCGGGTTGATCGGCGTCTGTTGCGGTCACGGTCATCACCGCCGTGGTGTTCTCCGCGACACTGGCGGTTGCGCCGCTGGTGATCACCGGGGCGTTGTCGTTGGCAGCGGTCACCGTCACCGCGATGGCCTGGGTGCTACTCAACGCCCCATGGCCGTCGGACACCTGGACAGTCACGTAAACGTTGTCGCCACCGGCATCCGTTGGCGTCTCGAAGTCCGGAGCCGAGACGAAGCTCAGGGCGCCGGTGCTGGCATTGATGGCGAACTTGGCCGCATCGGCACCGCCAACGATGCTAAAACTCAGTGTCTGGGCTGGCTGATCCGCGTCGGTTGCGGCCACCGTCATCACCGCCGTGGTGTTCTCGGCCACGCTGGCGGTTGCCCCACTGGTAATCACCGGGGCATTGTCGTTACCGGCGGTCACCGTCACCGCGATGGCCTGGCTGTCGGTGCTGCCCTGGCCGTCGGACACCTGGACGGTCACATCGTAGACGTTGTCGCCGCCCGCGTCGGTGGGGGTCTCGAAGTCCGGTGCGGCCAGGAAGCTGAGGGCGCCGGTGCTGGCATTGATCGTGAACTTGGCGGCGTCGGCACCGCCGGCGATGCTGAAGCTCAGCGTTTGGGCTGGCTGATCCGCGTCGGTTGCGGTCACCGTCATCACGGCCGTGGTGTTCTCGGCAATGCTGGCGGTTGCCCCGCTGGTGATCACCGGGGCATTGTCGTTGCCAGCGGTCACCGTCACCGCGATGGCCAGGCTGTCGGTGCTGCCCTGGCCGTCGGCCACCTGGACGGTCACGTCGTAGACGTTGTCGCCGCCGGCGTCGGTCGGGGTTTCGAAGTCGGGTGCCGAGACGAAGCTCAGGGCGCCGGTGCTGGCATTGATCGCGAACTTGGCGGCGTCGGCACCGCCGGCGATGCTGAAGCTCAGCGTTTGGGCTGGCTGATCCGCGTCGGTCGCGGTCACGGTCATCACGGCCGTGGTGTTCTCGGCAACGCTCGCCGTGGCACCGCTAGTGATCACCGGGGCGTTGTCATTGGCGGAAGTGACCGTCACTGCGATGGCTTGGCTGTCGGTGCTGCCCTGGCCATCGGCCACTTGGACGGTCACGTCGTAGACGTTGTCGCCGCCGGCATCCGTTGGCGTTTCGAAGTCCGGAGCGGAGATGAAACTCAGGGCGCCGGTGCTGGAGTTGATGGCGAACTTGGCGGCGTCCGCACCGCCGATGATCGAATAACTCAGGGTTTGAGCCGGCTGATCCGCGTCTGTTGCGGTCACCGTCATCACGGCCGTGGTGTTCTCGGCAACGCTCGCCGTGGCCCCGCTGGTGATCACCGGGGCATTGTCGTTGGCGGAAATGACCGTCACCGCGATGGCCTGGCTGTCGGTACCCCCCTGGCCGTCGGACACCTGGACGGTCACATCGTAGACGTTGTCGCCGCCCGCGTCGGTGGGGGTCTCGAAGTCTGGAGCGGAGACGAAGCTCAGGGCGCCGGTGCTGGCATTGATCGCGAACTTGGCGGCGTCGGCACCGCCGATGATCGAATAACTCAGGGTTTGAGCTGGCTGATCCGCGTCGGTCGCGGTCACGGTCATCACGGCCGTGGTGTTCTCGGCAACGCTCGCCGTGGCACCGCTAGTGATCACCGGGGCGTTGTCATTGGCGGAAGTGACCGTCACTGCGATGGCTTGGCTGTCGGTGCTGCCCTGGCCATCGGCCACTTGGACGGTCACGTCGTAGACGTTGTCGCCGCCGGCATCCGTTGGCGTTTCGAAGTCCGGAGCGGAGATGAAACTCAGGGCGCCGGTGCTGGAGTTGATGGCGAACTTGGCGGCGTCGGCGCCGCCAACGATCGAATAACTCAGGGTTTGAGCCGGCTGATCCGAGTCGGTCGCGGTCACTGTCATCACGGCCGTGGTGTTCTCGGCCACGCTGGCGGTTGCCCCGCTGGTGATCACCGGGGCATTGTCGTTGCCAGCGGTCACCGTCACCGCGATGGCCAGGCTGTCGGTGCTGCCCTGGCCGTCGGCCACCTGGACGGTCACGTCGTAGACGTTGTCACCACCGGCGTCGGTCGGGGTTTCGAAGTCCGGTGCCGAGATGAAGCTCAGGGCGCCGGTGCTGGCATTGATCGCGAACTTGGCGGCGTCGGCACCGCCGATGATCGAATAACTCAGGGTTTGAGCTGGCTGATCCGCGTCGGTCGCGGTCACCGTCATCACGGCCGTGGTGTTCTCGGCCACGCTGGCGGTTGCCCCTCTGGTAATCACCGGGGCGTTGTCGTTGGCGGAAGTGACCGTCACCGCGATGGCCTGGCTGTCGGTGCTGCCCTGGCCGTCGGCCACCTGGACGGTCACATCGTAGACGTTGTCGCCGCCCGCGTCGGTGGGGGTCTCGAAGTCCGGTGCGGCCAGGAAGCTGAGGGCGCCGGTGCTGGCATTGATCGTGAACTTGGCGGCGTCCGCACCGCCAACGATCGAATAACTCAGGGTTTGAGCCGGCTGATCCGCGTCTGTTGCGGTCACGGTCATCACGGCCGTGGTGTTCTCGGCAACGCTGGCGGTTGCCCCGCTGGTGATCACCGGGGCATTGTCGTTGCCAGCGGTCACCGTCACCGCGATGGCTTGGCTGTCGGTACTCCCCTGGCCGTCGGATACCTGGATGGTGACGTCGTAGACGTTGTCGCCGCCGGCATCCGTTGGCGTTTCGAAGTCCGGTGCGGCCAGGAAGCTCAGGGCGCCAGTGCTGGAGTGGATCGCAAACTTTGCCGCATCGGCGCCACCCACGATCGAGTAAGTCAAGGTCTGGGCGGGAAGATCCACATCCGTCGCCGTCACCGTCATCACCGCCGTGGTGTTCTCGGCCACGCTGGCGGTTGCCCCGCTGGTGATCACCGGGGCATTGTCGTTGGCGGAAGTGACCGTCACCGCGATGGCCTGGCTGTCGGTACCCCCCTGGCCATCGGCCACTTGGACGGTCACGTCGTAGACGTTGTCACCACCGGTGTCGGTCGGGCTTTCGAAGTCGGGTGCCGAGATGAAGCTCAGGGCGCCGGTGCTGGCATTGATCGTGAACTTGGCGGCGTCTGCGCCGCCGACGATTGAATAACTCAGGGTTTGGGCCGGCTGATCCGCGTCGGTTGCGGTCACTGTCATCACCGCCGTGGTGTTCTCCGCGACACTGGCTGTGGCGCCGCTAGTGATCACCGGGGCATTGTCGTTGGCGGAAGTGACCGTCACCGCGATGGCTTGGCTGTCGGTGCTGCCCTGGCCGTCGGCCACCTGGACGGTCACGTCGTAGACGTTGTCACCACCGGCGTCGGTCGGGGTCTCGAAGTCTGGTGCGGCCAGGAAGCTAAGGGCGCCGGTGTTGGCATTGATGGCGAACTTGGCGGCGTCGGCACCGCCAACGATGCTAAAACTCAGTGTCTGGGCGGGTTGGTCCGAGTCGGTTGCGGTCACCGTCATGACCGCCGTGGTGTTCTCGGCAACGCTGGCGGTTGCCCCACTGGTGATAGTGGGGGCGTTGTCGTTGGCGGAAGTGACCGTCACCGCGATGGCCTGGCTGTCGGTGCTGCCCTGGCCGTCGGCCACCTGGACGGTCACATCGTAGACGTTGTCGCCGCCCGCGTCGGTGGGGGTCTCGAAGTCCGGTGCGGCCAGGAAGCTGAGGGCGCCGGTGCTGGCATTGATCGTGAACTTGGCGGCGTCCGCACCGCCGATGATGCTGAAGCTCAGCGACTGGGCGGGTTGGTCGGTGTCAGTGGCCGTTACAGTCATCACGGCCGTGGTGTTCTCGGCAACGCTCGCCGTGGCACCGCTAGTGATCACCGGGGCGTTGTCATTGGCGGAAGTGACCGTCACTGCGATGGCTTGGCTGTCGGTGCTGCCCTGGCCATCGGCCACCTCGACAGTCACGTCGTAGACGTTGTCACCACCGGCGTCGGTCGGGGTCTCGAAGTCCGGTGCCGAGATGACGCTCAGGGCGCCGGTGCTGGCATTGATCGTGAACTTGGCGGCGTCCGCGCCGCCAACGATGCTGAAGCTCAGCGACTGGGCGGGTTGGTCAGCGTCTGTTGCGGTCACCGTCATCACGGCCGTGGTGTTCTCCGCGACACTGGCTGTGGTGCCGCTGGTGATCACCGGGGCGTTGTCGTTGGCGGAAGTGACCGTCACCGCGATGGCCTGACTGTTGGTGCTGCCCTGGCCGTCGGATACCTGGACAGTCACGTCGTAGACGTTGTCGCCGCCGGCGTCGGTCGGGCTTTCGAAGTCTGGCGCCGAGACGAAGCTCAGGGCGCCGGTGCTGCTGTTGATGGCGAACTTGGCGGCGTCGGCGCCGCCGATGATCGAATAACTCAGGGTTTGAGCCGGCTGATCCGCGTCGGTTGCGGTCACGGTCATCACGGCCGTGGTGTTCTCGGCAACGCTGGCGGTCGACCCGCTGGTGATCACCGGGGCGTTGTCATTGGCGGACGTGACCGTCACCGCGATGGCTTGGCTGTCGGTACTCCCCTGGCCGTCGGATACCTGGATGGTCACGTCGTAGACGTTGTCGCCGCCGGCATCCGTTGGCGTTTCGAAGTCCGGTGCGGCCAGGAAGCTCAGGGCGCCCGTGCTGCTGTTGATGGCGAACTTGGCGGCGTCGGCACCGCCAACGATGCTAAAACTCAGTGTCTGGGCGGGTTGGTCCGAGTCGGTTGCGGTCACCGTCATGACCGCCGTGGTGTTCTCGGCAACGCTGGCGGTTGCCCCGCTGGTGATCACCGGGGCGTTGTCGTTGGCGGAAGTGACCGTCACCGCGATGGCCTGACTGTCGGTACTCCCCTGGCCGTCGGACACCTGGACGGTCACATCGTAGACGTTGTCGCCACCGGCATCCGTTGGCGTTTCGAAGTCCGGTGCGGCCAGGAAGCTCAGGGCGCCCGTGCTGCTGTTGATGGCGAACTTGGCGGCGTCCACACCGCCGATGATTGAATAACTCAGGGTTTGAGCCGGTTGATCCGCGTCGGTCGCGGTCACCGTCATCACGGCCGTGGTGTTCTCGGCAACGCTGGCGGTTGCCCCGCTGGAGATCACCGGGGCATTGTCGTTACCGGCGGTCACCGTCACCGCGATGGCCTGGCTGTCGGTGCTGCCCTGGCCGTCGGACACCTGGACGGTCACATCGTAGACGTTGTCGCCACCGGCATCCGTCGGGGTTTCGAAGTCCGGAGCGGTCAGGAAGCTTAGGGCGCCGGTGCTGCTGTTGATCGTGAACTTCCCGGCGTCGGCACCGCCAACGATGCTGAAGCTCAGCGTCTGGGCGGGTTGGTCAGCGTCTGTTGCGGTCACCGTCATCACGGCCGTGGTGTTCTCCGCGACACTGACTGTGGTGCCGCTGGTGATCACCGGGGCGTTGTCGTTGCCAGCGGTCACCGTCACCGCGATGGCCTGGCTGTCGGTACCCCCCTGGCCGTCGGACACCTGGACGGTCACATCATAGACGTTGTCGCCACCGGCATCCGTCGGGGTTTCGAAGTCCGGAGCGGTCAGGAAGCTCAGGGCGCCGGTGCTGCTGTTGATGGCGAACTTGGTCGCATCGGCACCGCCGATGATGCTGAAGCTCAGCGACTGGGCGGGTTGGTCGGTGTCAGTGGCCGTTACAGTCATCACGGCCGTGGTGTTCTCGGCAACGCTCGCCGTGGCACCGCTAGTGATCACCGGGGCGTTGTCGTTGGCGGAAGTGACCGTCACCGCGATGGCCTGACTATTGGTACCCCCTTGGCCGTCGGCTACCTGGACAGTCACGTTATAAACGTTGTTGCCACCCGCATCCGTCGGCGCTTCAAAGTCCGGAGCGGCCAGGAAGCTCAGGGCGCCCGTGCTACTGTTGATGGCGAACTTCGCAGCGTCCGTGCCGCCAACGATGGCGTATGCGGGCACTCCGCCATCCGGATCAGAGGAGGTGATGGTGGTAACGGCAGTGCTGTTTTCGGCCACATTGACCGCCGCAGAACTGGTGAAGATCGGTGCATCGTTGGACGGGATGAGGGTCACGGTGCTGCTGGCGACATTGCTGGTGCCGCCATCGCCGTCTTCCACGTAGCCGGCCATGGTCCGGACAAGTGTTGTCGGGTTCTCGGAGACATTCTCATAGGTGATGTTGCGCCCGAGAGCTTGCGCCGCAGCAGCGTCGGCACTGGCGTTGAAAGTCACGATCAGCGGTGTACTGCCATCGGTGCCGCCTGCCCAGGTACCGATCACGACGCCGCCGTAAGTCACGTTGCTGCCCGCAAGCCCGATCAATCCGGCGCCCGTACCCTGATTGCGAATGGCAATGCGATCCTCTGCCTGGCCGTTGGCGGTGAACTGGACGACCAGTCTGCCATTGTTGAAATCGCCCCCATCTTCGTCAGCCACCGTCGCCAGGGCCGCAACGATCACCGGCCCGGCGTTCTCGGGGTAATCGGTGTTGCCGGCTACAAAGGTCACGAGCGGTGCATCGTTGGAATTGGTGACACTCACGGTGATGGCTTGGGTGTCCACCGCACCCGTTCCATCGGCAACCTGGACGGTGACGTTGTAGGTGTTGTTGCCGTCGGTGTCCGTCGGCACCTCGAAATTCGGTGGCACCTGAAAGCTGAGCGCACCAGTGCTCCCGTTGATCGCAAAGTGTCCGGCATCAGCCCCGCCGACGATGCTGTACGTCAGCGTCTGGGCTGCACCGTCCGGATCGCTTGCGGTCACCGTGGAGACTGTCGTGGTGTTCTCCGCAACCGACACCGAAGCCGTGACGCCCCCGCCTTCGCTGGTGATGGAGGGAGGGTTGGTATAGATGTTCGCGGCAAACTCGGAAGTCTCGATGAAGGCCATCCCCGATGTCAGTCGGGTCGCCGTGGCTGTCACCACCTGCCCCGTGGGCACCGCGGCTGTCAGCGTCGCGCTGAAGCTGGCATTGCCGCTGGCGTTGGTCACCACGTCAACAAAACCCAGATAGCTCTGCCCTTCGCCATGCCCGGACGAATCCGGGATGGGATTGGCAAAGAACTCGATCCGGAAGTTGGTGCTGGCGAGGCTATTGAGGGTGCCGACGATGGTGATGGCGCTGCCGGTGGTGAGTGCCGAGGTGAGCACCGGGGTGTTCTGCAGATTGTTGGCGCCGGTATCGGTGTCGCCGACGTCGTTGGTATTGATCCAGTCGCCGCCCACGTCAATGCCCAGGGAGCCATTGGCATAGATGCTATTGCCGATCATCACCGCACCGGTGGCGGTGCCGTCGATGACGATCCCCTGGTGGAAATTGCGGGCATTGGCGATGACGTTGCCTTCGCCGGTGTTTGACCCGCCAATCATCGTGTTGGTGGCTTCCATCACGAGAATGCCCTGCTTCTCGTTGCCTGCCGCGGTGGTGCCATCGGCGGCCACACCGATCCAGTTGCCGCGGATCACCGTACCGTCCGTGGTCGCCCCATATACGCCTATGCCCTGCCAGGCATTGCCGCTGATGATGTTGCGGGTGGCGGAGGTCGTGCCGCCGATCCACGTACCGTATGCACCCCCTGTTACCTCGATGCCCTCCTGGGCATTCGCGAGCGTAGTGTTGCCGGCCGCGTCCAGACCGATGATGTTGCCCTGGACGAAATTGTTCATCCCCCCGTTGGTGATGAGGATGCCGTTATCCAGGTTGCCGGAAATTACGTTTCGGGCGCCAGCCACCGTCCCACCGATGAGATTCGCGCTGCCCGCGTCAATCTGCACGCCCTGGAGGGTATTGCCAACGGCTCCGGTGCCCGCTGCATTGGTGCCAATGTAGTTGCCGCTGATCGTGTTGTAGTTTGAGCCCGAATCGCCGATCCGTACCCCGGCCTGATCGTTGCCAGAGATGACGTTTCGCACGCCCGCCGTGGTGCCGCCCACTGTGTTGTAAGTGGCGCCCTGGAAGATCGCCACGCCATGATTGGTATTGCCCAGATCTATCGTTCCGGTAGCATCGAGACCAATGTAGTTGCCCCCAACGAGATTGCCAGTGGATCCCGTTCCAAATATCTGCACACCATCCACTGTATTGCCTGAGATGACATTGCGCTCCGCGACCGTGGAGCCCCCGACGACGTTGTTAGCCGAATCAAAGATCAAGACACCAACGTCGTTGCCGGCCGCGGCCGTACCTGCCAGATTGGTGCCGAGATAACTGCCGGCAACAGTGATGTCGGACGTACTGATGATCCGGATGCCGTTCGAGGTGAAGCCGTTGATGGCCAGATACTTCACCGAGCCGCCTGCAGCACCGGCGCCGCTGAACACAAGACCTGCACTGCCTGCCCCCGCCGACGCACCATTGAGGGCAATCAGGGGCTCACCTGCGAAACCCACCTGGGAGTCGCCCTGAATATGGATCACGCTGGTGATAGTAGGCAGAGCCGAGGCCAGGTTGATGGTCTGGGCACCGCTGCCAATGGCAAAGGTGATGGTGTCGTTGCCGGCGGTATTGTTGGCCGCGAGGATCGCCTCGCGTAAAGAGATCTTGCCGTCGGCCCCCTTGTTGGCGATCAGGTTGGCAATGCTACTGGTATTGCCGTCGGTGGTGTCAGCTGCCGTGGTAACGATTAGTTCGCTGGCGACGTTGGTGACCGTCACGGCTATGGACTGGGTATCGGTATTGGTGCCGTCGGAAACGCGGACGGTCAGGTTATAGATGTTATTGGCGCCGCTATCGGTAGGGCTTTCGAAGTCTGGGGGGGAAGCGAACTGGAGCACGCCCGAGTTGGCATCGATGGTGAACTTTGCTGCGTCGACACCGCCCGAAATATCGTAAATGAAGCTACTTGCCGGAAGGTCAGCATCGGTGGCTGTCACCGAGGCGACCGTCAGAGTGTTCTCGGTGATGGAGATCGACGCAGACGCCCCGCCGCCATTACTGGTGATGACGGGCGCACTCTCATTGACCGCGGTAAGGGTGACGGCGATGGCTTTGGTGCTGCTCAAGGTGCCGTCGTTCGCCTGTACGGTCACGTCGTACACGTTGTTGCCGCCGGCATCAGTCGGCACTTCGTAATCCGGTGCCGTTGCGAAACTCAGGGCGCCCGTGCTGGCGTTGATCGCAAACTTGGCCGCATCGGCACCGCCAACGATGCTGAAGCTCAGCGTCTGGGCGGGTTCGTCAGAATCGGTCGCGGTCACCGTCATCACCGTCGTAGTGTTCTCCGCGACGCTCGCCGTGGCGCTGCTGGTGATCACCGGGGTGTTGTCGTTGGCGGCAGTCACGGTGACGGCGACGGCTTTGGTGCTGCTCAGGGTGCCGTCGCTCGCCTGCACGGTCACGTCATAGACGTTGTTGGCGCCGGAGTCGGTCGGCGCGTCATAGTCCGGTGCCGTTGCGAAGCTCAGGGCGCCGGTGCTGGCATTGATCGCAAACTTCGCCGCATCGGCCCCACCCGCGATCGAGTAAGTCAAGGTCTGGGCGGGAAGATCCGCGTCCGTCGCCGTCACGGTCATAACTGCCGTGGTGTTCTCGGCCACGCTCGCGGCTGCGCCGCTGGTGATCACCGGACTACCCTCGTTCACCGGCGTAACGGTGACAGACATCGATTTGGTGCCCGTGTAGAGACCGTCGCTGGCCAGCACCGTTAGCTGGTAGACGTTATTGCTACCGAGATCCGTCGGCGCTTCATAGTTTGGTGCTGTCACGAAGCTCAGGGCGCCGGTACTGCCATTGATCACGAACTTGCTGGCGTCGGAGCCACCTACGATGGAATAGGTCAGCGTATTCGCCGGCTGGTCGGCATCAGACGCCGTGATCGTTATCACTGCCGTATTGTTCTCGGCAACACTGACAGTTGCGCTGCTTGTGATGATCGGCGGGTTGTCACGCAAGGGGGTAACCGTTACCGCAATGGCCTGGCTTGCTGTTCCACCCGCACCATCACTGACCTGGACGGTCACGTCATAGACGTTGTCGGCGCCGCTGTCGGTAGGTGCCTCGTAGTCTGGTGCGGTGCTGAAGCTCAGTGCGCCCGTGCTGCTATTGATCGCAAACCGGGCTTGATCGAGGCCACCCGAGAGGGTGTATGCCGGCGTGCCGCCGTCCACGTCCGACGAGCTTACCGTCATCACTGCCGTGGCGTTCTCGGCAACATTGGCCGTAGCCGCACTGGTGATCACCGGCGCGTCATTGACAGCGGTTACCGCCATCGTCACCACCGCTGGCGTGCTGGTCATGCCGGTGCCATCCGAGACCGTCAGACTGATGCTGCGGGTGGCGGTGCTGGGGTTCTCGCTGGTGTTGCGGTAGGTAATGTTGCGTACCAGAGCCTGCACCGCGGCGACGGAGGCATTGCTGTTGAAGGTGACCGTGAGGGGTGTGCTGCCGGTGCCAAAGCTACCGCTATACGTGCCTATGGTCGTGCCACCATAGGTCACGTTGGTTCCGGACAGCCCGATCTGCCCGGCGCCCGTACCCTGGTTGCGGATGCCGAGTTCATCGGTGGCGGTTCCGTTGGCGATGACCTGGTAAATCAGCTGGCCGCCATTGAGTACGGTCGTGTCGCTATCCGTGACAGTGGCTCCGGCGTCATAGATCGCCCCCGCGTTCTCGACATAGGTTCCGCTATAACCGGTGGGCGTGATCACGGGGGCTGCGGCATACAGATAGCGCCGCATGAAGACCCCATCGCTGTCGCCGGTTCCGTCGCCGTGCCATACGACAACCAGATGTCCCTTCTCGTCGGATGCAATGCTCGGCACGTCCTGGTAGCCGGTGGTGGTGGTGTTGACAAGGGTTTCTCCGGTGAGCGCTGTGCCGGATGCATCGTACTGGCGCATGTAAACCCCATCGAAGCTGCCGTCCTGGGCCATGCTCTGCCAGGTCACCACGAAACCGCCGCCGGCCAGCATCGTCACAGCGGGGTTTTGCTGCTGGTCGGCCGTCGTTGTATTGATCCGGAACTCGCCGCCCTGGGCCACGCCACTGCTGTTGTAGCGCTGGCCGTAAATGCCATTGCCGCTGCCGTCCTGGGCACTCTCCCAGACAATGACGAAGTTGCCGCTCGTGTCCATGGCAACCACCGGCAGATCCTGATTGCTGGTGGTGTAGGTGCTGACATGGAACTCACTGCCTTGCACCACGCCGCTGCTGTTGTAGCGCTTGGCGTAGATGCCTTCGTTGCTGCCATCCTGACCGAAGCTTTGCCAGGCAATGACGAAATTGCCCGACGCATCCATGGCCACACTGGGCTCGGTCTGGCTGTCTGTGATATAGGTGTTGACCAGGAATTCCCCACCCTGGGCCACGCCGCTGCTGTTATAGCGCTGGGCGTAGATGCCGTTGGAGTTGGCCAGATCCTGGCTCCAGCTCTGCCAGGCAATCACGAAGTTGCCGCTGGCATCCATCGCCACTGCTGGTTCTAGCTGATCGTAGGTGGTGGTTGAATTGACGCGGAACTCGCTGCCCTGGGCCACACCGCTGCTGTTGTAGCGCTGGGCGTAAATGCCGTAGCTGCTCCCGTCCTGCCCGTTGCTCTCCCACACCACGACGAAGTTTCCGCTGGCATCCATTGCGACCTGCGGGTTGCGCTGGTTGTCGGACGTAAAGGTGTTGACATGGAACTGGGCACCTTGGGCAACACCACTGGCGTTGTAGCGCTGACCGTAAATGCCGATACCGGTATCGCTCGCACCGGGGCCGTCCATCCAGATGATGACGTAGTTGCCGTTGGCATCCATGGCGATGGACTTGCTGGACCAGTTCAGGGTCTGAGTGCCGCTGGTACTGGTGTTGACCAGCGTTTCCGAACCCTGGGCCGTGAGCGCCAAGGTGCCCGTCCACTCGTATTGCAAGTCGGCTGAGGCAAATGGAAGCGCTTCGACGGTGCCGGAACGCACCTCCAGCTGCCAATCGCCACCATGCAGCGCGCTGCCCGTGGGGTCGTCGCTGGCCGCCACGTCGGCACCGGTGAGCTGGGCCAGGCTCGCCACCAGTGACCGACCGCTCGCCCCGTCACCCACATCGCAGCCATAGAGCAGCAGATCGGCTTCGCCGGTAAGGGCGTCACCCCAGGCGGCAATTTCCCCTGCCCGCTGAAAGATGGACTCGGCATCAAGGGTGCTGGCGCCCAACTGGGCGGTGCCGCTGGCGCCATGGCCGACCACATGGATCGCCGAGACGTCGTCACGCCCCGAAAGGGCACTGCCAATCCGCCCGATACCGTCCTCATCGGCACCGACCACTATGACTTCGACCCGTCGCCCGGCTTGCTGCTGGGCCGCAAGATCGTCGATGAGCTGTTGAACGTCCGGTGTCCGTGCATCGACGAACACGAGTTCGGTGCCTTGATCCTGCAGACCGATTGCGCCATCACTCTGCTGTATTGGCGCAGCCAGCACTGCCGTAACGATCCCCGCCGGTCCGGGGTCGGCCGAGTAGAGGAGGCGCGACTCGAAAGTCTCGATCAGCGCCCGGTGATGGCGACGGCGTTTCATGGGGGTTCTAACGCCGGGGCTTTTCCTTGAACGATGCAAGACTGGAATCCATCCGCATCCCATCCACAAGACGTGTTCCGGCAGCGGCGAGCCTGGGCTGGGGCGAAGTTTCACCAAAGGTGATGCGGCAGCGCAGGCCTGCGGGAAGGGTGTTTCCGGGGTTGGGCAGGGTCAGGCGGACCCGAAAGGTGTTGCTGGCGGCGTCCACCACCCGATCAACCAGGGCCACGGTGGCATCCAGAGCTGCGACATTGGGCAGATCCGGCTTGATGCTGGCCACCTCGCCTACCCGGATCGTACCGAAGCGGGCGGCGGGCACGATGACCTCGATGCGTAGCGGATCAATCCTGGCAACCTTGAAAATCGGCTTCTCTTCAACCCGCTCCCCCAAGGAAAGATAGCGTTCCACCACCACGCCATCGAACGGGCTGCGAATCGTCCGCAAGCCCACCTGGGCCTCCGCCACGCCCACCTCGCGACTCCACACCCTCAGTTGTTCGCGGGTCTGCTGTACTTTCTGCTCCGCCATCTGGAAATCGGTCCGTGCCTGATCAAGAGCCTGCTGGGCGACGAAGTTTTTCGCCACCAGGTCTTCCGCCCTGCGCATCTTCTGGCGGGCGAGATCGCGACTGGCCTCGGCGCTACGCAAATCGGCCTCGGTGGTGGCGCGGGTGCGTGCTACCTCGGCGGTGGCCCGTTCCACGTCGTTGCGCAGCACGGCCAGCACTTGGCCCTTGCGGACCATGTCGCCGCGCTCGGCGCGCAGGTTGTCCAGCACGCCAATGACGGCACTGCCCAGATCGGCAACCTTGTCGGGCTCGATCAGGCAGCCGAGACTCGCGGGTGTTGCCGCGCTGACGGCGCTGCCTGCTGCCTGCGAACCCGCTGCCGCAGCCAGACCTGCCAGTCCAATTAGCGCGAAACCCAGTATCCAGTTATTCATTCTCGTCATTCCCCGGGGCCGCCAAAGGACAGCCCTCGCTCCCACTCCCGATCCGCCTGCAACAAGCCTCTGCGCATCCGTTGCGCCTGCCTTTCCTGGCGCCACTGGTACCAGCCAAGCAACAGGCGCAGCGACCGAGACCCCAGCCTGACCGCACCCTCGGGCAGGGTTCCATACCGATGCGCCAGCAGCGTCAGCAGCGGCACGTTCGCCACCCTGGGCAGATCCAGGCTGATCCAGGTTTCAACGCTGCCCGGATCCCCCTGGCGTGCACCCCGCCCTTCCAGTTGCCGATCGATCCGGCGCGCGGCATTGAACTGGCAACACATCACATGAAGCCCCCCCGCTGCCGCCACGCCCGCGCCAAGTGGAATATCGGTACCCCGCCCTGCCATGTTGGTGGCCACCGTCACCTGCCCCGGTTCACCGGCGCAGGCCACGATGGCCGCTTCATCCGCATCGAAACGGGCGTTAAGAACCCGGTGGTCGATGCCGGCACTCACAAGCCGGGCTGAAAGCGACTCCGAATCGGCAACTGACGAAGTGGCAATCAGCACCGGACGCCCCGTCCGCCGGACATCTGCAACCCGGCGGGCAACGGCGTCCCACAAAGCGTGTCTTGCCCTGTATAAACGGCTCGGCAGCGATTTCCTTGAGGCCGGCAAGCGTGATGGAATGCACACGACATCCAGCCCATAGATCTCGCGCAACTCGCCCCTAGCCTCGCGCAGCGTGCCGCTCATGCCACAGAGCCTGTGATAGCGCGGGAAGAACCGCTGGAAGGTGATCTGGGCAAGGGTCTCGGTGGCGGGGGACGGCCGGTAGCCTTCCTTCAGTTCCACCAGTCCGTGCAGCCCCCGGGACCACACCCGACCCGGGGCAGCCCGGCCGGTGATCTCGTCAATGATTTCCACCTGGCCGTCCCGAACCAGGTAATGGACGTCCCGGTGATAGACGTGACGTGCAGCCAGCGCGAGGGCCAACACTTCCTCCCGCAGGCGGGTTGAGCGCCATCGCCCCCCGAGGCTCGCAGCGCGCCCGGCCAGCCGTTCCCGCCCCCCGTCAGTCAGGCTCACCTGGTTCGCGGGCCCATCCAGCCGGAAATCGAGATCCGGCAACATCTCACCTGACAGGGACCATGCTTGCCACATGAAGGCGCGCACCCCGCTGTCGCCCACCTGCCGGGATAGGATCAAGGGCATCATCGCCTCGTCGATCAGCAGGCTGTCGGCCTCATCCACCACGGCCATGCAGAGGCCACGCAGCAAGGGCTGCACGATGTTGTTCTGATGAAACGCGGCAACCCGGCGCTGCAGATCCGAGCGCGCAAAGCCGCGCCGCTGCCCGTCGCGCAGATAGTCGAAAACCAGCTCTCGCGCGGTCACGTAACAGATCGGGGCCGCATAGGCCTCCCGCCGCCGGGCCTCGTCCATGGCGCCGGTGACATAGCCGGCATGAAGCCCCAGGCAGTGGTACAGGGGGGTCAGGCCCGTGGCGTCCCGTTCAACGAGATAATCGTTGGCGGTCAGCACATGCACCGGTGTCCCGGCGAGGGCGCCGACACTGGCTGCCAGGGCTGCGGCCAGGGTCTTGCCCTCCCCCGTTGCCATCTCGGCGAGGCGGTTGTCCAGCATGATCAGCGCCGCATGGATCTGGGTGTCGTAGGGTTCCAGCCCAAGTGCGCGGCGAGCGGCTTCGGTGGCCGCCGCCAGGGCTTGCACGGTGTGCTGCTGGGTCAAACCGTCACGGCCGATGGCCGCGCGCAGGCTCCGCAGACGGGTTTCGAACGCCGCGCCATCCAGCGTCCGCCACGTACCCCGCTCCCGCCCCACAGCCGCGATCTGACGCCGGTAGGGGGCGCGCGACCAAGGCCAGCGCGCCTGGGGTGCCTCACGGCGCTCGGGGTAGCTTCCCCATGCCGGCCCGGGCAGGGGCATGCGTGCATGCAGCGAGGGAGTCACGAGCCGGGATCGAACTGTCGCAGAAAGAGCTGTTTCAAATGGCGCCCCCACTGCATGCCCAGGGGCATCCAGCCGTGGTCGAAACGCACCCAGGCCCGGCCCCCGGCCCGTTCGAGAATGCTGTCGCTTACCCCGATGTCGAAGATGAACACCGGGGCCTGCGCCCGCTGATGATCCTTGTCGGTGGGATCAACAGCGATGTCGCCGCCCGCGTGCTCACCGAGGGCAACACTGGGGAGCTTCTCCGTGGCCGCCGGTACGGCACGCAGCAGTCGGCCGGGCAGCGACTCTCCCGGCATCTCCGCCAGACGCACCGAGACCGCCCGCGTCTCCCCGCGGACGAGGGCAGCGTCGCCCTGCTCCACCGCGATACGCACCACGGCCGCCTCGCCGGTGAGAATGTGCCCGAGCAGCGTTCCGCGGGGTACGAAAGCCCCGTCCATGTCGTCCTGCCTGGGCATCACCAGGCGCCCCGAAACGCCGGCCCGAAGCACCAGCATGCCCTGAAGTTCTCCTATCCGGCCCAGCTCGGAGCGGATGCGCACCATCTCCTCTTCCACGTTGCGCGCCTTGACGGGGTCACGCAGCATGGCGTTGTAGAGGTCCACATCGAGGGCCTCCAGCTGGCTGCGCAGCTTGATGGCCTCGGCTTCGAGCCGGCTGTCGGACAGGTGCGCCACGACCTGCCCCGCCTCCACCTGCTCACCGTGGCGCGCATCCAGGTGTGCGATGAAGCCGTCGGTGCCCGTGCGAAGCTGGGCCTGTTCGGGTACCCAGACCACGCCACGTCCCACCGTGGCAAATGGAAGCGGTACGACCCAGAAGAGTGACAGCACGGCCAGACTCAGGGCCCCTGCGCCCCTGAGTGCCCGCCGCCGCATGGGCATGGACAGGGGCATGGACAGCAGACGGCGCCAGAACCTGAGCACGGGACGAAAGACCATTGCATAGGCCAGACCTGCACCCGCAAGCAGCCCCAGGGGCGTCGACCAGCTCCCGATCCAGGCCACGATGGCGATCGAAAGCACCAGTCGGTAAGCCATGGAGGCCGGTGCGTAGGTGTACAACCAGAAGCGTTCGCCACGACCCGGCTCGGGCGATGCGTGCTCGGTGAGACCCAGGCGACGATTGAGTATCACGTATCGCCACCAGGCGACGCTGCGAGACGCCAGATTGGGCAGATCCAGGGCATCGCACAGCACATGGTAGCCATCGAAGCGCAGCAATGGATTGCCGTTGAAGAAGATCGTGGAGACGCCGCAGACGAAGGCGACAACGAGGGCTGCATCGCGCACGATACCGGCCTCGACGAGTGCCCACAGGATGACCGCAAGGGCCGCGATCACCATTTCCACCATGATGCCTGCCCCGCTGACCACCAGGCGCTGGAAGGCATAGCGGAAGGCTGATGCGGCCGATGCGTCCACAAAGGGTGCTGGCATCAGTACCAGCAAGCTCACCCCCATTTGATGGACCTCACCACCAAACCGCCGGATGGCCAGGGCGTGCGCGAACTCGTGGATGGCCTTGATGAAGGGATACAAGAGCCAGGCCATCAGGAGAAAGCGCGGTGTTCCCATCCGGGTTCGGACCTGCAGCGAGAGCTCCGGCAAATTCATCGCCGCAGTCAGGGCTCCCGTCAGGATGAGCACCACGCACAAGGCCAGGATGGGCCGCGCGAAGAGGGTGCGCAGCCAGGGATCGAAGCGCGCCAGAATGGCCGTGGGATCACCCAGCCGGACCCGGAAAGCCAGCGGGTTGATCGCCAGGCGCCGCTGCTGACGTTCAACCAGCGCTTCCCGATGGAAGATCGATTCCACGTCGGGGGTCAGCTCACACTGGATCAGGCCGTGCTGATTGAGCTGGACCAGAAGCCGCACGATTTCGTCCTGGGTCAGCGCCGAATCAGGATCGCCGGCCAGCAGCGCCTCGCTGATCTCATCGACCGAGTGCCGCCCGTCGCAACGTCCCACAAAGGCGTATGCCGTGGCGTTGATACGATGGAAATGCCCGCTGACCGGGTCGGCCAGCACGTGCCACACCTCGTTGCGGTAGATCTGTCGGGTCACGCGCACATGGGCGCGGAGCCGGGGATGAAGTCCGGCGACACGGTACCACTGGGCACTGAAGACGCTATTGACCACGCTAGCCGCCCCACAGGCCCCAGGCTTTGAGCCGCAACCACTCGCCGAGGCGATGGGTCCAGGCCCACAACATGGGCGCCTCGCCCACGGAAATCCGGGCCACCCCCTGCAAGCCCGGGCGAAGGGTGTCGGGCTGGCTTTCCAGGTTGGCCTCGACTTCAAACACGTTGCGCCCCTCCATCGGGCTGGCCATCGGTGTGATGCGGACGACCTTCAGGGGCAGCGTGTCCCAGGGCAGGGCCGACAGCGCCAGACTGCCCTGCTGCGCCCCCTTGATCCAGGCAATGTCGCGCTCATCCACCTCGATGATGACCCGGAAGCGATCCCGCGGTGCAACCGTGAGAAGCACATCGCCCCGCTGCACCGGTGCCCCCAGGGACTGACTGAGATCACCCCGGATCACCACGCCATCGAAGGGCGCCTCGAGACGGATGCGCCCGAGCTGTTCGTCCACCAGAGCGAGCTGGGCCCTGGCCTCATCGGCGCGCGCCTGGCTGATGACGAGTTGCGTCCGGTCTGCCCGGGCCATGGCTGCTGCGTAGGCGTTCTCATGCTGGGCAAGCTCGCTGCTCAACTTGTTCCGTTCAAGCTGAAGATCCTGCCCGGCGAGTTCGGCCAGAACCTGCCCTGCCTTGACGCCATCACCCGGCCTGACGTGGCTCTGGCTGATGAATCCGTCGGCGGGCGCGACCAGGACGCGCTGAACGGCACCTTCAACCCGGGCCGTGCCTCCGACCTTGAAATCCATGGGGATAATCCCCAGAGCGACCACGCCCAGCAACGCGGCGCCCAGCCCGAGACGCAGGTGCCCACGCCCCGGGGCCTGAAAGTCGGTGTAGAGGTGCCGCAGGCGATCCTTCAGACGTCTCCGCCAAGGGCGCTCGCTGCGACGCATGAGATGAAGCACGGGGCCCAGCAGGGCGAACGCATGCTCCCATTCGACAAGTTGTGCCGGGATAACCGGCCCCACATGACGGAACTGGCAGAGAACTGCGCCGACCAGTTGATGCGCAACCACCAGCGGAATTGTGATCGCCATTCCGCCGTCGTGGCGCAACAGCTCTTCATGAGCCAGAACAATCCGGGGTACGTGGTCTTCGGGTGCCGGCGCCACCACGGTGGCCGCCTGTTCGATGGACTCATCCATGGCAGCACCGATCACCCGCAGCATCTCGCTCGTGTTGGTGCTGATCGCCCCGTGGGAGATGGCCACCACCCGGGTAAAGCGATCCTCCACGAATCCAATGGAAACGCGCTCGCAACCGAGACGGTTGGCCAGCTCGGACGCAAGCGCAGTGGCCGACGCACCCAGGCTGTCATGGGACACCAGGGCGGCCAGCAAAGCGAGCACATCAAGTTTTACCGGCTCAACGGCAACAAGGAGAGGTGGCGCGTTCAGAGCGTGGATCCTGAAAGAATGTCGTCCTCGTATTGACGACGCATCTTCGAAAAACTTTATGCCTTCAGGACAGGGAGTGTGTCATGGGGCACGATCAGGGAACATGACCGAGGCGTGAACGCAAAAAAGGGAACCGCGTTTCCACAGTTCCCTTTCGGCTATTCTGGCGCGCCCGGCAGGATTCGAACCCACGACCCCTTGGTTCGTAGCCAAGTACTCTATCCAACTGAGCTACGGGCGCATCATTCCCAACTTTCAACGTCCGGCGAACCGGCAGAAAGAAGACTCTTTCTGGTTGAAAAGAGCGGCTGACAACCACTGAAAACCGCTCTTGAAAAACTGGCGCGCCCGGCAGGATTCGAACCCACGACCCCTTGGTTCGTAGCCAAGTACTCTATCCAACTGAGCTACGGGCGCGCTGAGAGACCGAGATTATACACACGCTCGAAGATATTGGAAGCCTTTCGTCGCAGATCCTTGAATTTGTCGTCCAAGCCGCCCTTTTTCGCCGGGAACGGTCTGGCGCCGGCGCGACGAAACCCGGCGTTTGAACAATAATCGGACTGCCCCATCGGCAACGACACGACAGGCGGGCTCGAACCGCCGGATACACAACGGGAGACGCACATATCCATGAAGACCCATCTCGATCTCGGCGGCCGGGCCATCGAAGTCCAGCACCTTGCCTCGGCCCATCCGCACCCCGACGCCCCTCCCCTTGTTTTCTTGCACGAGGGTCTCGGCTGCAAGGGACGTGGAACTGGTCAAGCTCGCCGACTGCCGCCACTCACCCCACAAGGACCAGCCGGAGGCCGTGATCGCTGCCGTGGCTGGCTTTGTGGCCGATCTGCTCGCACAGTAACTCCATCCACACGCTCCGAGTAACATCCATGCGCGCCTATCTATGCAAGGCCTTTGGTCCCATCGACACCCACGGCTGCTCTGAGCTGCCTGCCCCCCTTCCGGCCGACGATGAGGTCATCGTCGACGTGGCGGCGGCCGGGGTCAATTACTACGACACCCTGATCGTCCAGGGCCGGTATCAGATCCGCCCGACGTTTCCCTTCTCACCCGGTGGCGAGTTCGCCGGAACGGTTTCGTCCATCGGTGCGGCGGTGGACGGCTTTCATCCGGGGCAGCGGGTGCTCGCCTTCAATTCGTATGGCGGTTTTGCCGAGAGGGCTCGCGCCCGGGCAAGCCAGGTGTTTCCCCTGCCCGATGCCGTCGGCTTCGATCAAGCCGCGGCGGCCCTTGTGGCCTACGCCACGGCTTGGTTTGCGCTCCATGACCGGGGGCGCCTGCAAGCCGGAGAAACCGTGCTGGTGCTGGGGGCGGCCGGCGGTGTCGGCCTCGCGGCAGTGCAGATCGCCCATGCGGCCGGCTGCACCGTGATCGCAGCGGCGAGCACGGCCGAGAAGCTGGAGGTGTGTCGTCAGTCAGGTGCCTCCATCGGTATCAACTACCGGGTTGAGGACCTCAAGGAAGCCGTCAAGTCAGCCACCGGCGGGCGCGGTGCCGACGTGGTGATCGATGTGGTCGGTGGCCCGTACACCGAGGCTGCCGTGCGGGCCACGGCCTGGCGTGGCCGGGTGCTGGTCATCGGTTTTGCCGCTGGCGACATTCCGCGCGTCCCGGCCAACCTTCTCTTGCTTAAAGGATGCGAACTCTCCGGCGTCTTCTGGGATGAGTTCCTGCGCCGCGAACCGGACGCCTGCCGCGCTCAGGTTGGTGCCATTCTGGCCGGGATTGCCGACGGGCGCTTCAACCCTCCGATTCACGGCCGCTACGCCATCGAAGAGGCAGGGCTGGCCCTGAACGCCCTGGCGGAACGCCGGGCGACCGGCAAACTGCTGATATGTCCGCAAGGCTGATCGTTCGGGCTCCGCCCGGTCAATGGCTGGAAAGGTGTTCGCGACGCAGATCGGGGGGCTTGCAGCCCTCCATCAGCGGATAGAAAAAGCAGTAGCCGGCACGGCCGGCGCGCTTGGCCTGGTACATCGCCTTGTCGGCGTGCCGAAGGAGGGTGTCGGGGCTGCCGTCGTCCATGGGAAAGACGGTGACGCCGACGCTCGCCGATATTCCCTTGCGCCCGCCTGCCAAGGGCACCTGGGAGAGGCTCTGGAGAATGCGATCAAGCACCGCCTGGATGTCGGCCACCGCACCGGGCTCCGCGAAGAGCATCACAAATTCGTCTCCGCCAAGGCGCGCCACCGTGTCGCCGCTGCGTACTTCAAGGCTCAGGCGCGAGGCCACTTCAACCAGCGCGCTGTCGCCCGCATGATGACCCAGGCTGTCATTGATGGCCTTGAAGCCGTCGATGTCCAGGTAACAGACGGCCACCTGCCGCCCATGCCGGCGGGCGGCTGCACACATCTGGCGGAGGCGATCCATCAGCAGCATGCGATTGGGCAGGCCGGTGAGCGAGTCGAAGTAGGCGAGCTGCTCAAGGCGACGCTGGCGCGCCTTCAGGGGTTCAATGTCGGAGAACACACACAGGTAATGGGATATCTGCCCGATGCGGTTCCGGACGGTGCCGACGGTCAGGAAGGCGGTGACCAGCGTGCCATCCTTGCAGCGCTTCACGAGTTCGCCCTGCCACACCCCGCTCTTTCGCAGTGAATGCCGGAGGTGGGCGAAGAACTGGGGACCATGGGCGGTCAGTTTCAGGCAGGTGGGCGTCCTGCCCCGCACTTCGGCGGGGTGGTAGCCCGTAGCCCTGCAGAAGGCGCCATTGGCTTCCAGGATCACGCCGCGGGGGCTGACGATGAGCATGCCATTGTGGGCGTCGGAGAACACGCGCCCGGCGCGTGGGGTGGTATCTGCCCGGGATCGCACTGCCGGCAGGGACGCGCGGCGGCGCATTCAGGCGCGGCCCTCGTGGCTCGGGAAGCGTTCGGGATAGAGGATCTCGGCCTCGCTGATCAAGCCTGGCCCAATCACCCGCACAAGCCTCTCGGCCAGTTCGGCCGATGCGCGGCACAGACCGGCTTCCACCGCGGAGATGTGGGCCTGGCTCACGCCGCTCTGCCGGGCGAGTGCCGACTGGGTCATTCCTCTCCTTTTTCGGGCACTGCGCAGCGGCGTCATTGGCGATCGATTGCTATTCATTATGCGTATGCAAATATAGGCATGGGCAATGGGTGTGTCAATAGGCGAAACTTATTTCCGATTTATAGGTTTTACCTATATTTTTCATCCATGAAGATCGGAAATCGAATCAGGGAGTCCAGGGAACAGAAGACCCTCAGCCAGAGCGAGCTGGCGCGCCGGCTGGGAGTGTCGCAACCCACTGTCTCCGATTGGGAGAACGGCAAGACGGAGCCCTCGGTGGACAATCTCCGTACCCTCGCCGTCGAACTGGACGTATGGTTCGAATGGATCGTCACCGGACGTGGCCCCCGCGACTTCAGGCCGGAAGTCCAGGAGGCGCAGCGCGAATACCGTGTCGAACGTGAATTGCCTGCGGACGAGCGCCATCTGCAGGCCGTGTACCGCCGGCTGCCGCCAGCCCGCCGCGAGGCCCTCCTTGAGTTTCTGAAGCACTGGTCATGAGGCGGTGTATAACGGAGCTCATGCAGCACTCAGACCCCTGCTCCCTGCCGGCCCGATGATCGCGCGGAAGTTTCTCTACCTGATCGCCCTCGCCCGGGAAAAGCACTTCGGCCGCGCAGCGGAAGCCTGCCACGTGTCGGCGTCCACCCTGTCCGCAGCGATTCGCGACATCGAATCCGAACTGGGCGTGACCGTCGTGGAGCGCGGCCAGCAGTTTTCCGGTCTGACCCGGGAGGGCGAACGGGTGCTTGAATGCGTCCGTCAGATGGCGGCCCGGGCCGAAGGGCTGCGCCAGGAGCTGTCCCAGATGCAGGACGGGCTGGCTGGGCGCCTGCGCCTCGGCGTCATCCCCACCGGTCTCACCGCGGTGGCAACGCTGACCGCGGCCTTTGCCCGCCGTCATCCGCTGGTGGACGTGGAAGTATTGTCCATGAGCACCCAGCAGATCCTTGCGGGCCTGCGCAGCTTCGAGCTTGACGGCGGCATCGCCTATCAGGAATCCACCGCTGCAGACCTGGATGCCCTCCCCCTCTGGCGTGAAAACCATGTTCTGCTCACGCCCGCGAGCAGCCCCTTTGAAGGCCGCGATTGCGTCACCTGGCAGGAGGCTGCCCAGATCCCGCTGGGTCTGCTGACGCCTAACATGCACAACCGTCAGACCATTGATGCCGTCTTTGCCAGCCTGGGCCAGAAACCCCATCCCACCTTCGAGACCGACTCCATCATCAGCATCCTCGCCCATGTCAGCGCCGGCCACTGGTCGAGTATCGTCCCGCGAGCCGTACTCGACCTCATCGGTGTCCCCGCGGGCACACGGGTATTCGATCTGCGCGAACCGGTTGTCGAATGGGCAACCGGCCTACTGGTGCTCAACCGGCAGCCCCGCACGCCCATGGTTGAAGCCCTGTTGAACGAAGCCCGGGCGCTCGCCCATGGCATGCAGGACAGCACCCGCATCGGCTGAGAGCCTTGTGAACAAATCGGTCGCGGACCGATTTCGCCCCTGCGATGCGTAGCTTGTCCCTTGTGCGCTTGCGCTTCCTGGTGCGAACTCTAAGCGTTCGCCATGATGCCCGTATCCGCGCCGCGCCCTGATTTAGTGCTCACAGCAGCAAAAAAGGGCAAAGATGCGTCAGACGCATGGACTGGCGCACCGCGCTGGTGCAAAATTGTGTCTTTGGCCCATACCTCCTTATGGGTAGAGGTGGCGCGGCGCACTCCACGAGGGGCCCGTTGCCCAAAATGGAACTCGGCAGCCCTTTGCATTCAGTGAACAACCTCCCGTGGTAAAGGAAGCCCGTCTCCCCACAACCCGGGTTCCCGCGAAACGATCGAAGGGTGAGCGGCCCGAGTGGTTGCGCTTCGCACTGCCCCTGCTGGCACTGTCCCTGGTGATCAGCATCATCGGGAGCGTCGTATATGGCTATCTCAGCAGCGAGATCCGCCGCGAAACCCAGCGCACCCTGGCCGTCATCGCCGAACAGAAGCGGCAGCAGATCGAGGGCGCCCTCCACACCACACGCGTCGATGCCAGCCTGTACTTTTCGAGGCATTCCCAGCTCGAGATGCTCTTTGCCCAATGGCTGGACGGCAAACGCACCGACGGAGCGATCCGGGCGCGCATGCAGGACCTCATGGCGGACCTGGTCAGGATACGGGGCTGGAACGGCATTGCCCTGCTCGATGGCGAAGGCCGGCCGGCCCTTGCGGTCGGAGAAGCGGACCTCCTGACCCAGCGGGAACGGGCCAAGGACATCCTGCGCGATCCCCGCATCGAACTCGTGGACCTGCACCGGGATGCCCGTGGGCAGGTGATCTACGGCCTTTTGGCCCCCATCGGGGGCGCCGGAGGCGCGCCGCGGGGCGTCGCCTACCTCACCTGGCGGGCAAGCCAGACGCTCTTTCCCCTTGTCGAGTCCTGGCCGGTTCCCACCCGCACCGCCGAGACCTATCTCGTCCAGCGTGACGGCGATGGTGTTCGCTTCCTCACCCCCTTGCGCCACCGGCACGATACCGCCCTCACGCTGACACGGCCGCTCGCTACCCCGGGGCTGCCTGCGGCCCGGGCCGTGTTGGGGGAACAGGGCATCCTCGAGGGGGGCCTGGATTATCGCAACGTGCCCGTGCTTGCCTATGCCGCCGCCGTGGGGGGCACGCCCTGGTTCATGATCGCCGAGATCGACGAGATGGAAGCCTATGCGGGCATCCGCACCATGGCCTGGGGCACGGGGCTGGTGATCGGCTTCGGTCTGCTGCTGGCCTACTCGGCCACCTATTTGCTGTGGCGGCGCAATCAGGAACGCCAGGAGCTTGCCGCACTACAGACCCAGCGTGCAGCGGAAGCCCGTTTTCGCGTCATCTTCGAACAAGCGCCCCTTGGGGTCGCGCTGCTTGACTCCGGCAGTGGCCGGATCACCGAAACCAATTCGCGCTACGCCGAGATCGTCGGCCGCCGGCCGGACGAGCTGATCGATCTGGATCCGGTACATCTGACCCATCCGGATGACGTCTCCGAAAGCCAGGCACAACTCGGGCGACTGGGTCTGGGCGAGATCAGTGGCTATCGCCTCAACAAGCGCTACCTGCGCCCCGACGGCTCGGTGGTGTGGGCCAGCGTTACCTGTGCCCCTGTCCGGGTGGACACCGAACAGGCCCCGCGCTACCTGGCCATCGTGGAGGACATCACCGCCCGTCGTCTGATGGAGGAGCGCCTGCGCATCAGCGAAGAGCGTCATCGGCTGCTGGCCGACAACGCCATCGACGTGATCCTGACCATGGACCTGGAGGGGCGCTACGCCTATGTCAGTCCCTCCGTCGAGAAGCTGCGCGGCTACACCACCGACGAAGTCATGAAGCAGTCCTTGGAAGACACCCTTACCCGGGAATCCTTCGAGGTGGCGCGAGACTACCTCGCCCGGCTGCACGCCAAACTGGCCGCCGGCCTGCCCCCGGAGCCCTTCCGCGGCGAGCTTGAGCACCGTTGCAAGGACGGCTCCACGGTATGGACCGACGTCACCGCCAGCCCGCTGATGAGCGCCGACGGGCACTTCGTGGAGATCCTGGGGGTGATCCGTGACATCAGCGAACGCAAGCGCTACGAGCACGAACTGCGGCAGGTCTATGACGCCGCCGAGGCGGCCAACTCGGCCAAGAGCGAGTTCCTGGCCCACATGAGTCATGAGATCACACGCCCATGAACGCCGTGCTGGGCCTGGCCCAGGTGCTCGAACGCGAGCCCCTCGCCGACAACCAGCGCGACATGGTCGAGCGCATCCGCAGCGCGGGCCAGTCTCTGCTCACCATCCTCAACGACATCCTCGACCTGTCCAAAATCGAGGCCGGCCAGCTACGCATCGAATCACGCCCCTTCGATCTGGCGGCCCTGCTCGCCAACCTCGACAGCCTGATGGGCCAGGTGGCCCGGAGCAAGGGCCTGTCCCTGCGTCTCGAAGCCCCCTCCAACCGCCTGGGCCCGCTGCTCGGCGACGGGCTGCGCCTGGAGCAGGTGCTGTTCAACCTCACCGGCAATGCCATCAAGTTCACCGAGCAGGGTGAGGTGGCCGTCCATGTAAACACCCTGGAAAGCAGCGCCAGCGAACTGCGACTGCGCTTCGAAGTGCGTGACACCGGCATCGGCATCGCCCCCGATGCCCTGACCCGATTGTTTGCCCCCTTTGCCCAGGCCGATGCGGGCATCAGCCGTCGCTTTGGTGGCACCGGGCTGGGACTGTCCATCTGCAAACGCCTGGTGGAACTCATGGGGGGCGTGATCGGCGCCGAAAGCCAGCTTGGCCAGGGCAGCAGCTTCTGGTTCGAGCTTCCGTTCGTGCGGGGGAGCGAAAGTGAAGCCGCCGCGCTGGCGGTCTTGTCACCCCCGATTCCGTCCGGTCCGCGCCTGATCGGAGCCCACCTGCTGGTGGTGGACGACAGCGCCATGAACCGGGATCTGGTGGAGCGCGCCCTGCACCTGGAAGGCGCCACCGCAACCCTTGCCGCCGACGGCCTCCAGGCGGTTCAACTGCTCCAGACTCGTCCCGAGCGCTTCGACGCCGTGCTGATGGACGTGCAGATGCCGGTGATGGACGGCCTGGCCGCCACCCGCATGATCCGTGGCCAGCTCGGCATGCTCGATCTGCCCATCATCGCCTTCACCGCCGGTGTGCGTGACGACCAGCAAGCGGCTGCCCGGGCGGCTGGTGCCGACGATGTGCTGGCCAAGCCCATGGACCTGGAGCAGATGGCGGTACTGCTGACGAGGTGGATTCAGCCTCGTCCGGCTAGCTTTCAGCCCCCGGTCGCGGCCGAGCCCGAAGTCGTGGAAGCCTTTCCGGAAATCGCGGGCATCGACAGCGCGCGGGCCAGCCAGCGCCTCAGTCGTGACCGGGACATGTTCATTGGCCTCCTCGAACTGTTTGTCCATGACAATACCGACGCCGTTTCCCAGACCCGGGAGGCACTGGCTGCGGGGGATCGGGAGGCCGCCTCCCGGCGCATGCACACCCTGGCCAGCAATGCCGGCTTCCTGTGCGCCCTCGACCTGATGGCATCCGCCCGGGGGCTCGAACAGGCCATCGACCAGGGCGAGACCGACCTGGACAAGGGCCTTGATGCCCTCGAAAAGGGCATTGCCGACCTGGTGGCCGCCAGCGCGCCCTGGCGCTGAAAAGCCCGCGCCCGGGCGAGCGCCTTCGCCCCAGCCGAATACCTCTTCGATATTTCCCGATTCCCCCACGGTCCGTGCGGGCATACCATCCTCGAGGAATCCATTGCACGCACTTGTTGCGGCCGAAATCGAGGAAGGTCATGCCCCAACTCCCCGCCACGCCTCCGCCCCTGAGCGACGTCGCACGCGAAGCAGTACAACACGCCCTGGTCACCCACGCATCGCGCCCTGGCGCGCTGCTGCCCATCCTCCACGCCATCCAGGACGCCATCGGGTGGGTGCCGCCACAGGCCGTTCCCCTCATCGCCACGGCCCTCAACCAGAGTCGGGCCGAGATCCACGGGGTCATCAGCTTCTATCATCACTTTCGCAGCACCCCTCCCGGGCAGACCGTGGTGCAGGTGTGCCGTGCCGAATCCTGTCAGGCCCGGGGCGGCAAGGCCCTCGAGGAACACGCTAAGCGCAGCTTGGGTATCGACTGGCATGGGACCACCGCCGATGGCGCGATCAGCCTGGAGCCGGTGTATTGCCTGGGCAACTGCGCCTGCTCGCCCTCCATCCGGGTTGGGGACGAGATCCACGGCCGGGTCAGTTGCGAGGGCTTCGATGCGCTGCTTGGTGGCTTGAGGGGCGCTGAAATCCGACCGGAGGCGACACTGGCGGATGGGCCTGCGGGGGGTGTCAGCATCCCCGGCGGCATCCGTATATACGTCCCGATGGATTCCGGCGCCCTGGCGGTCGGGGCTGAAGAGGTCGCGTCGGCCATTGCCGACGAAGCCGCCGCCAGAGGCGTCCATATCGAGCTGATCCGCAACGGCTCCCGCGGACTGTACTGGCTGGAGCCGCTGGTGGAGGTGGAAACCCCCGCCGGCCGTCTGGCCTACGGGCCGGTGACGCCGGGCGACGTGGCGGCCCTGTTCGACGCCGGATTTCACACCGGCGGCATGCATCGCCTGGGGCACGGGCTGACCGAGCACATTCCCTTCCTGGCCGGTCAGGAACGCCTGACCTTCCGTCGTGTGGGCATCACCCGTCCGCTGTCCTTGGAGGATTACCTGGCCCATGGCGGCTTCGAGGGCCTGAAGAAAGCCGTGGCCCTGGATGGCGCCGCCATCGTCAAGGAAGTCACCGACTCCGGCCTGCGCGGCCGTGGTGGCGCGGCCTTCCCCACCGGCATCAAGTGGAACACCGTGCTCCACGCCGCCGGCCCCGAAAAGTACGTGGTGTGCAACGCCGACGAGGGCGACTCGGGCACCTTCTCCGACCGCATGCTCATGGAGGGCGACCCCTTCTGCCTGATCGAGGGCATGGCCATTGCCGGCCTGGCGGTGGGTGCGACCCAGGGCTACATCTACCTGCGCTCCGAATATCCCCACGCCTTCCAGAGCCTGCACAAGGCCATCGACCTGGCCCGGGCTGCCGGATGGCTGGGCGCCGACGTGGCCGGCTCAGGCCGGGCCTTCGAGCTGGAAGTGCGCCTGGGCGCCGGCGCCTATGTGTGCGGTGAAGAGACCGCCATGCTCGAAAGCCTGGAGGGCAAGCGCGGCGTCGTGCGTTTCAAGCCGCCCTTGCCGGCCATCCAGGGCCTGTTCGGCAAGCCCACGGTGATCAACAACGTGATGAGCCTGGCTGCCGTCCCGCTGATCCTCGCCAAGGGGCGCGGCCTTCTACCGGGACTACGGCATGGGCCGCTCCCACGGCACCCTGCCCTTCCAGCTGGCCGGCAACCTGCGCCACCCCGGGCTCGTGGAGAAGGCCTTCGGCATCACCCTGCGCGAGCTGTTGCTGGATTACGGCGGTGGCTCGGCCAGCGGGCGGCCGATCCGTGCCGTGCAGGTGGGCGGGCCGCTGGGGGCCTTCGTGCCGGAATCCCGGTTCGACGTGCCGCTGGACTACGAAACCTACGCCGCCATGGGCGCCATGATCGGCCACGGCGGGCTGGTGGCCTTTGACGACAGCGCCGACATGGCCCAGCTGGCCCGTTACGCCATGGAATTCTGCGCCACCGAGTCCTGCGGCAAGTGCACGCCCTGCCGCATCGGCTCCACCCGCGGTGTCGAGGTCATCGACCGCATCATCGCCGGCGACAACCGGGACGCCAACCTCGACCTGCTCGATAGCCTCTGCGACACCATGCTCCACGGTTCCCTGTGCGCCCTGGGCGGCATGGCCCCGTATCCGGTGAAATCCGCCCTGACCCATTTCCCGCAGGATTTCGGCATCACGCCGGTCACTGCCGAGTAAGGAAGCCCCATGTCCCTGCCCCGCGAACCCGACTACGGCACCCCGGCCTGCGATTCCGCGCAGTCCGTCAGCCTGCTCATCGATGGCCAGCCCGTCTGCGTGCCCGCCGGCACCAGCGTGATGCGCGCCGCCGGCCAGAGCGGCTGCGCCATCCCGAAGCTGTGCGCCACCGACAGCCTGGAACCCTTTGGCTCCTGTCGCCTGTGCCTGGTGGAGATCGACGGCCGCAAGGGCTACCCGGCCTCGTGCACCACGCCGGTGGAACCCGGCATGGTGGTGCGCACCCAGACGCCAAAGCTGGCCGAGCTGCGCCGCAATGTGATGGAGCTGTACATCTCCGACCACCCGCTGGACTGCCTCACCTGCCCCACCAACGGCAACTGCGAGCTGCAGGACATGGCCGGCGTCGTGGGCCTGCGTGAGGTGCGCTATGGCTTCAAGGGCGAGAACCACTTCGAATGCAGCCAGAAGGACGAATCCAATCCCTACTTCAGCTACGACCCGGCCAAGTGCATCGTCTGCAACCGCTGCGTGCGGGCCTGTGAGGAGACCCAGGGCACCTTCGCCCTGACCCTCTCCGGCCGGGGCTTCGATTCCCGCGTGTCGCCGGGGCAGAGTGAATCCTTCATGGATTCGGAATGCGTGTCCTGCGGCGCCTGCGTCAATGCCTGTCCCACGGCCACCCTCACCGAAAAATCGGTGATCCAGCTCGGCCAGGCCGAGCGCAGCGTCACCACCACCTGCGCCTACTGCGGCGTGGGCTGCTCCTTCAAGGCCGAGGTCAAAGGCAACCAAGTGGTGCGCATGGTGCCGGCCAAAGATGGCGGCGCCAACGCCGGCCACGCCTGCGTGAAGGGCCGCTTCGCCTGGGGCTACGCTACCCACGCCGACCGCATCACCACCCCGATGATCCGCCCGAGCATTGACGCGCCCTGGCAGAAGGTCAGCTGGGACGAGGCCCTGGCCTACGCGGCGGGCGAGTTCAAGCGCATCCAGGCCAAGTACGGGCGCAGTGCGGTGGGCGGCATCACCTCCAGCCGCTGCACCAATGAAGAGACCTACCTGGTGCAGAAGCTGGTGCGTGCCGCCTTTGGCAACAACAACGTGGACACCTGCGCCCGGGTCTGCCACTCCCCCACCGGCTATGGGCTCAAGCAGACCTTGGGGGAATCCGCCGGCACCCAGGACTTTGCCTCGGTGCTCCAGGCCGACGTGGTTGTGGTGATGGGGGCCAACCCCACCGACGGCCACCCGGTGTTCGGCTCCCTCCTCAAAAAGCGCATCCGCCAGGGGGCGAAGCTGATCGTCATCGACCCCCGCGCCATCGATCTGGTGCGCTCGCCCCACGTGGCGGCCGCCCATCACCTCAAACTGCTGCCCGGCACCAATGTGGCCATGGTCAATGCCCTGGCCCACACCATCGTCACCGAAGGCCTGGTGGCCGAGGCCTACGTGGCCGAACGCTGTGAAGGCCCGGCCTTCGCCGCCTGGCGCGAGTTCGTGTCCCGCCCGGAGAACTCACCCGAGGCCGCCGAAGCCATCACCGGCGTGCCGGCCGCGGAGATCCGCGCCGCCGCCCGCCTCTACGCCAGCGCCGGCAACGGCGCCATCTACTACGGCCTGGGCGTCACCGAGCACAGCCAGGGCTCCACCACCGTGATGGGCATCGCCAACCTGGCCATGGTCACCGGCAACGTGGGCCGGCCGGGCGTGGGGGTGAATCCCCTGCGCGGCCAGAACAACGTACAGGGTAGCTGCGACATGGGCTCCTTCCCCCACGAGCTGCCCGGCTACCGCCATGTGTCCGACGCCACCACCCGGGCGCTCTTCGAGTCGGCCTGGAACGTGAGCATTGACCCGGAGCCGGGCCTGCGTATCCCCAACATGTTCGAGGCGGCGCTGGATGGCAGCTTCAAGGGCATCTACATCCAGGGCGAGGACATCGTCCAGTCCGACCCCAACACCCAGCACGTGGAAGCCGCCATGGCGCAGATGGAGTGCGTGGTGGTGCAGGACCTCTTCCTCAACGAAACCGCCAAGTGGGCCCACGTGTTTTTGCCGGGCTCCAGTTTCCTGGAGAAGGATGGCACCTTCACCAACGCCGAGCGCCGCATCTCCCGGGTGCGCAAGGTGATGCCGCCCCTGGCCGGCAAGGCCGACTGGGAGGCCACCCTGGCCCTGGCCGACGCCCTCGGCTACCCGATGCACTACAGCCACCCGTCCGAGATCATGGACGAGATCGCCCGCCTCACGCCGAGCTTCCACGGGGTGAACTACGACCTGCTCGAAAAGAAGGGCAGCATCCAGTGGCCCTGCAACGAGGCCGCACCCGAAGGCACACCCACCATGCACGTGGGCGGCTTCATCCGTGGCAAAGGGCGTTTCATGCTCACGCCCTATGTGCCGACCACCGAAAAGGTCACCCGCCGCTTCCCGCTGATTCTCACCACCGGGCGCATCCTCAGCCAGTACAACGTGGGTGCCCAGACACGGCGCACCGCCAACGTGGCCTGGCATGACGAGGACCGGCTGGAGATCCATCCGGTGGACGCGGAAGACCGGGGCATCAAGGAGGGTGACTGGGTCGGCATCGCCAGCCGCGCCGGTGAGACGGTGCTGCGCGCCACGGTGACGGAGCGGGTCCAGCCGGGCGTGGGGCACCACCTTCCATTTCCCCGAGTCCGGCGCCAACGTGATCACCACCGACAACTCCGACTGGGCCACCAACTGCCCCGAGTACAAGGTGACGGCGGTACAGGTCACCCTGTGTGCCCAACCCTCGGAGTGGCAGCAGCGCTTTGCCCGGCGCCGGGAGCAGCAGCACGGCTTGTTGAAACCGGCCACCACCGACGCAGGCTGACTTCGCCATGAATAACGACTACGTCATCCGCATGGCCAACCAGATCGCCGACGCCCTGGGCATCAATCCGGACCGGGACCAGGCTATCCATGATCTGGCCGATCATCTCAACCGCTTCTGGGAACCACGCATGCGCGCAAGCCTGCTGGCCGTGGCCGGCAGCGTCGACGCTGCGGCCCGGCTGTCACCCCTTGTCCGGGAAGCCATCGCCCGCTTGCGTCCTCCGCCCTGAGAACGGCAATAGGGATGGGGTGGGCGTGGTCTGAACATCTGCGGGCTATACTTGCGGCCGCCCATCCCGGTGCGCCCTGCTAACTGCGTGCTTCCCCCACTGATGCCTTTGCCGGACGACTCCCCCAACCTCGCCAACACGGCGCCGAACACGGGTTTGTCGCCCGTGCAGCGCATCCTGCTGACCGGGGCAGGTGTGCTTGCACTGCTCCTTGGCCTTCTCGGCATCGTACTGCCCGGGCTTCCCACGACGCCCTTCGTGCTCCTGTCGGCGGCCTGCCTCGCCCGATCCTCCCCCCGCTTGCACCAAAAGCTCATCAGTCACCGCCACCTTGGTCCACTGGTACGTGACTGGGAGGAAAATCGCTCCCTCACCCGGCGGACAAAATGGCTATCCACCACGATCATGAGCACGATGGTCGTCCTGTCGGCGTGGCAGTTCTCCGGGCGCCCCTTGCTCCAAGTGCTGGTGCTGACACTCGGAGTGGTGGGCTGCATCGTGGTGTGGCGGATACCCACCCGCCGCTGATCAGGGGCGGGACGCTCGCGGGATCTCGAAGAACTCGGACAGGTGACAGAAGTCCAGCGCCTCGTGCACGCATGTGCTGGGTGCCAGGAGGCGCAAGCGACGAGCCGAATCCCTGGCCCGCTGACGCAGGCATACGAGCGACTGAATGGCAGAGGCGTCGATAGCGCTGACGCCGGACAGGTCCACTTCCATGTCCTCGGCGGCATCCGTCGCGGCCTGAAGGCGTTGTCGCCAGTCAGGCGCGGTCGAGAGGGTCATCGGGCCGGCAATCAGCAGACGGCGACGGCCCTCAAGGCGCACTTCGAATTCATTCACTCCTACTCTCCTTTGGGGGCAACAATCAGGCGGTGGACGTTCTCTGGCGGAACACCTCAATGCCCGGGCAAGGCTTCGTCGGACTCCCTTCATCCCGCCGTCGGAACAGACTCCCCGGGGGATACCACCTTTCAACCGCACCCTCCCCCACGACTGACGCCTGCCCATCGGGGCCGGTGAAGGCTGAAGAAGGTCCATTGGTATAAGGGCATCGCCGATCAAATGCCTGCGATGTTTTTGGTGTTTTTATTGTTAATCAATGGCGCGCCCGGGGCTGAGGATTCCTTCACGACCCCATTCCGGAACTCGTCAGCAAAGCTGAACAAATGCACGAGGAAGCCAATTATTCAAGCAGGTCAAGGTTTTGTGCTGGCTTTCGGGCGTTTTGCGTGCGACGTCGGGATGGCTTGGGCCGGTCTGCGAGGTGAATTTCCGAACTGAAGCGAAATTGTCAGTTTTGTGATTGTTGGCTCCCAGTCGAAATCCGCTCCTCGTGGGGAGGCCCACTGGTCCCGATGGAGAAAGACGAGGATCGGGAGCCGCGTCTAGGGCTTGGGCGATGCCAGAAGCCGGCGAGCGAAGGTACTCAGCTCTTCGTCGGCCCGTGCCCAGGCCTCGCCATCGAACGTGGTGATGCGGTCGCCGTTACGGCGCAGGATGCGCCTGCCATCGGCGCTGAAGCGTGCATCACGCACCCGGTCGGACTCGCCTTCCAGGGTGCTCAGGGCCTGCCGTTGCCAGCTCCATACCCGGGCTGCGCCATCCGCGCCGGTGGACACAATGCGCTCCCCGTCCGGATGGATGTCCAGGCTGATCACCGGGCCCGCATGGGCGGCGATACCGTTGCGATCCGGCTTGGGCGACTCCAGTTCGTAGAGACGCACGCGCCCATCGGAGCCCCCGCTTGCAAGCCGAAGGCCGCGCCGGTCGAAGGCCAGTGCATAGAGGGGGCTCTCGAGGTCATCCACCTCGAAGACGGGCTCGCCACCCGCCACCTGCAGTACCCGCAGATGCCCACTGGTCATGCCCAGGGCAATCAAGGCCGCGTCGTTGCTGAATACGGCGGTGCGAACCACTTCGCCCTTCTTCGACAGGTTTCGACGCGTGCCGCCGCCACCCACTTCAAGCAGTTCGCCCGTGGCGATACTGAAGCTGAACCTGCCATTGGGGCTGAGGATCAGCCCGCTGCCCATGGGCGGCAGGAAATCGGCAGGTTGCAGGCGCCAGAGCTTCACCGTGCCGTCGGCACCGGCACTCACCACCCGGGTACTGTCCGGCGCGAACAGCGCCGCCCTCACCTCCTGACCATGGCCCCGGAATTCGCGCGCCCGGAAGGCGAAAGGCTCATCCCAAACCCGCACCGTGTCATCCCTGCCAAACGACAGGATACGCCGCCCGTCGGGACTGAAATAGGCTGCCAGCGCACCCCCGGCATGCATTCCCGGCAGCGCCTGGGGTGGCGCGCCCGGGAGTTGTACGTCGGGCTGTACGTCCCAGACATACACCCCGCCATCGGAACTCGTGACCGCCATACGCCGGCCATCCGGTGCGTAGCGGACCGATGTGGCCGACACCGGCGGCTGATCGGGGTGAACCGGGAGCTCAAGGGGGTGCCCGATGAGCCGGCCACGGGCGGTCCAGCGGTAGACGGTCCCGTCCGAGACGGCCACCGCGACTTCGGAACCGTCCGGGGAGAAGCTGGCCCCGAAGACTTCGTCGGGATGGGTCAGGGTGGCGCTCAGGCGACCCTCCGCCGCCGCCCAGATGCGCGCCGTATTGTCATTGTTGCCATAGGACAGCACCCACTCTCCGCTCTCATCGAAAGCGGCGGAACCCACGTTGCCGAAGTGCCCCGACAGGCGGGTCAGCTTGCAGCCAGCACCTGTCTCCGTAAGCAGCAGGTCCGGAGAAGTCCCATCCTCCGACTCGCGAATTGCCACCACGCGCCTGCCGTCACGGCTGATGTCCGCATCCAGCCACGGCGGGCCGCCGGCGTGGCCGCACTCGGTGACCACCTTGCCGCTGCGGTCCCAGACCCGCAGCAGACCATCCCGGCCGGCCGAGACAACCCGCGCGCCATCCTCGGAAAGGGCCACGGCGACCACCGGGCCGGCATGTACCGTGCTGGCCTGGATGGCCAGACTCTGGCTGTTGAGCAGGCGCGCTTCGCCATCGTCGCCGGCACTGACGATCCAGGCCCCGTCACGGCTGAAGGCCACCCCGTTGGCCGCACCCTTGTGGGGCGCGAGCGCCGGATTGTGCAGAAAGCCCGAAATCGCCAGCCGGAGGGTGTTGCGCACGTTGCGGTCATCGGAATCGGCCGCAAGCTGGAGCGCTTCCTCAAGGGCCCGGCGGGTATCCACTTCGATCCGATCCGTCACCTCGGCGGCAATCCGCCGGGCATTGGCTTCCTGGCTGTCCTGCCGCAGCGTATGGACATTGAAGCCCACTGCCAGCAGCAGGGCCAGGCTTGCCAGACCACCAAAGCACTGGTTGCGCCGGCGGAAATGCTGCTCGGCCCAGGGCCGCACGATCTCGATGAAGGCGTCGTGCTGCAGCTCATAGCTGACCCCGCCGGCGGCATCCCGGGTGCGCACGATACGGTGCTCCCGCAGCACCTCAAGAACCCGCTCGGTCCGCTGTTCGGAGGTGCCCGCCTGGGCCGCAAGGGCTTCAAGGGGATAGGCGATCTTGACACCGCTGCGGGGTGCCAGCGCCTTGAGCACCTGGGCTGCGTCAAGGGACTGGAGCAGACCGAAATGGCGGGTCACCTCGTGCAGATAGGCGGCGATGATGCCGCGTCGCTCGCCCAGGGCGAGGTAGTCCGCCATGCGCAGCCCCGGTTTTCCCGATGCCAATGACTTGTTCCACAAGCATCGGCAGATGAGCTGGAGAAAAGGCAGTTCGATGCCCCCCCGGTACAGTCGCGCGACGGATCTCTCGGGGTCGCCGGGTGCCAGGTCGTCCAGCAGACGGTTCACCAGGGCTTCTTCACATTCGCCGCCGAAACGCCCGGCGGGGGCCGCGATGGCTTCCCGAGCGCGATCCCGGTCCAGGTGCTCCAGGTGGTAGGTGGACGCAAACAGGGCCAGCACGTGCCCGCGCAGGCAGGCATCGACGCTGGCCAGGAATTCCTCCCGGAAGGACAGCACCACGCGCAGATCGAGGGTGCTGCGCAGCAAAGCCCCCAGGGCTGCCGGCAGATTGCCGAGATCGCCGGCATAGCGCTGCAGGTATTCCTCGAACTGATCGAGCACCAGCACCAGCGTGCTGCCATCCCGCGCCAGGGCCAGGCGCGCCGCCTCCGCCAGCTGGCCTTGCCCCGAGGCCACCGGGCCACCGGCCATGGACTGGGCCACCGCATCGCAGGGATCGGCCGTGTTCCACTTGTCGAAGTAGACCACCTGGGCCTCCTCGGCCCGTAGCTCCGGAATGACCAGCGCGCGCAGCAGGGATGTCTTGCCTACCCCGGACGGCGCGTACAGCAAGGTCAGCGGATGGGAGAAGAGCTTGTTGATCAGGAGCTGGGCGTCCCGCTCCCGGCCGAAGAAGCGGTCGCGCTCGGCCTCGGTGTAGGGCTTGAGCCCGATATAGGGCTCATGGATATCGGCGGGCAGCAGGGAGTGGGGAGCGTCGGACATGGGCGTGCCCTACTTGAACTGGCCAAGGGTCTGGACAAAGGCTTCGCAGTCCGACTGCAGGCGATCCTCGGCGGCCACCAGCTGGGCCCAGAAGCGCTCCTCGATGGGCGACACTGCCGTCCGCACGGCGTAGCGTCGCCGCGGCCGCACCTGCCCTTCATTGCTGAAGATGTGGCCCACCAGACGGTAATGCCACACATCCAGGTTGTAACCCAGAAACAGTAGGGCACTTTTTTGCAGGCGTCGCGAAAAGGCGCTGGGCGGCTTGGTGTGCTCGTTCTCGAGGCGGCCAAGGAAGGTCATGTGGTCGCTCTCGGTGATGACCACGGTATCGATGCCCGCATGCCGGTCGGCCAGCTCGTTGGCAAAAGGGGAGCCGACAATCTTGTAGATGATGCGCTCGCCGTGCTCGCCCAGATCCGAAAGCAGCCAGTTGTCGGCCAGCTTCACCTCCACCGATGGCGTTGCTCCGCCGCGCCGGATGACCAGCAGGCGGCCGTCCAGCTCGTCGTCTTCGGCCGTCAGGATATGGGTGACCACCGTGAAGGGCAGGCCCGCCTGTTCCAGCAGACTCTCGAAAACCCAGTCGTAGCTCGCCGAGACGACGATCCACGGGGTCTGCATGGCCGCGAGGAAACGATGGGTCTGGGTCTGCGCATCGGCAACGGTCTGGCTTTGCTCGCGCAGTACGTGGGTGAGCCGCTTCAGGAAGGCGCCCCGCTCGCCGCCGAAGACAAGGAGCAGATACTCGGCGGCCGTGGCAAGGGTGTAGCGCTCGTCCAGACGCATGCCCGCCTCCAGGCCGGCGGTCTCGATGAGGGCACTGACCAGGCGGAACGCACTGAGCGGCCCGCTTCCGAAGACGCCGTCGCCCACGAGGGGCACCAGGCGCCCTTCGTCGAGGGCGCCGCGGATGGCCAGGAAGAACTCGCGATTTCCCCGCAGCGCCGTCGCGGTGGGGGCTGCGGTGGTGCGGCGGGCGACCTCGCCGCGGCTGGAGTTGGTATTGAAGCCCTTGCTGAGGGGCTTGTTCTCGGGCGCTTCGGCTTCGATGCGGGCCTGCACGTAGCGGCAGATCTCGTCTGCGGTGAGGATGCTGTCCCCATCATCTGCCTCGAAGGTTTCAACCCCATGCACGAACCAGCGTACCAGACGGGACAGGGGCGCCCCCCTTTCGGCGACATCCCGGTCGAGCACCGTACAGCCGGACAACACATACTTGCCCTGACCCTGCCCCAGGTTGGCGACGAGGATGGAAGGAATGTCCACCTGTCCGATGGCGTCCGGTGTCAGGCTGTAGATGCAGTCCAGCAGGATGACGAGCTGGGAGGCGCTGCTCTCGTTGAGCGCCCGCTTGGCGGTCCACTCCATGGAAATGGCCGTGGCATCCAGATAGTCGAGCTCGGCATCATTGGGGCAGAGGTAGAGATCACCCCGGGCCGACAGTTTGGCGTGACCACAGAAATAGAGCACGACCGTGTCATTCGGAAGGGCGTCCTTGAAGACCTTCTGCAGGCTCTTCATCAGGGCGGTCTTTTCGGGATTGACCAGGGTTTCGACCTGGAAATGGGTGTCGTCCCTCTCGGCCAGCAGCCTGCCCAGGGACTCGACATTGGCCGAGGCACTGGCGGGTGCGTGGAAGCCGGCACCATGGGCATAGGCGTCGACGCCCACGAGCAAGGCCGAACGACTGCCCCTCACGCGCTTTTCCAGCGGGGTGATGAGTACCTCGGCCAGCAGCGGATCATCCCCCTCCCCGTTCCAGGCCCGCAGATCGATCCATTGGGATTCGGTGAAACCGAGGGGGACATCGTCGCCATCCAGGCAGACCTGTAGCAGCGTCCTGCGCTGGGCGGCGCGGCTCGCTTCGGAGCGCACGAAATCCTTGTCGCGGGAGGTTTCCGTCCATAGCACGAGCACGCAGCGGGCCGCGTCGATCTGCTCCTCCAGCTCCTTGCGCCAGGTGCAGGCGGCATCCAGATCCTTGTCCCACCATACCGAGAAGCGGGCCGTCAGCGCGGTGGCAATCACTTCGGCGCGGGCCCGGTCGGCGTGTCCGTAACTCAGGAAGATATCAGCCATGGGGATGCCTACTGGGCTACCCCCGGGACGGCGCCCCAGGGGGTGTAGCAGGCACAGGCCGATCCGACCGGCATCGCCACGGCCATCGGGCAGGGGCCGGCAGTGGTCATGCACAGGGTGGCGAAACGCGGGCGCGGCATTTGCTGCTGCTGAGGAGGCATCGAGGGGGCGCGCTGCTGGGTGGCGCCACCGCACAGGCGATCAATCTCCATCTGCGGCACACCCTCGTTACGCAACTGGATGCGCTCGCGGGTCGTGCAGAAGGCCAACGCGTCCGCCGCCGGCAAACAAGCGGCCGCCAATAGCCCTAGCAACACCAAGCGATGCGTCATGGAACTCTTTCACCCCGCGACCGGAAGCCTCATTTCCTTTATACGGCGCGATCCTCCGAATGTCCATGCTCGATGGAACGAATCCCCATGCCGGCCGACTTGCCGGTACACATCACCCCTTGCGGCTGATCCGCCCAAGGATGGCGGACGGAATGTCCTGGAGGGGAAGAATGCGGTCGACCGCACCGAGCTTCACGGCTTCCTTGGGCATGCCATAGACGACGCAGGTGGCCTCGTCCTGGGCAACGGTCCAGGCGCCGGCATCGTGCATTTCCTTCAGGCCGCGGGCGCCGTCATCACCCATCCCGGTCATGATGATGCCCACTGCGTTTCTGCCCGCAAAGCGGGCAACAGACCGGAACAGGACGTCCACCGAAGGCCGGTGGCGGCTCACCGGCGGACCATCGACCACATCCACCACGTACTGGGCGCCACTGCGCTTGAGAAGCATGTGGCGACCTCCCGGTGCGATCAGCACCCGACCGGGTACCACCCGGTCGCCGTGACGCGCTTCGCGCACCTCAACCTCGCACAGGGCGTCGAGACGCTGGGCAAAGGCGCCGGTGAATTTCTCGGGCATGTGCTGGACGACAACGATACCGGGGCATACCCGCGGTAAGGCGCGCAGCACGCCCTCGAGCGCCTGGGTGCCGCCGGTGGATGTGCCGATCGCCACCACCGTCTCGGTGGTCTGGGCCATGGCCGTGCCCGGCGGCAGGATGGCATCGGCCGACAGCTTCGGCGCCGGCGGCATGGGGGCAGCCTGGCTCGCCGCCAAAAGGCGTCGCACGTTGGCGCGGGCTGCAACCTTGACCGCGCTGACGAGATCATCCGAGCTGTCCATCAGGAATTGCTTGAGACCCATCTTGGGCTTGGTAACGACGCAGACCGCACCTGCGGAAAGGGCCTGCAGCGCTGTTTCCGACCCCTTCTCGGTCAGGGTCGAGCAGATCACCACCGGCGTGGGGTGCTCGGCCATGATCTTGCGCAGGAAGGTGATTCCGTCCATGCGCGGCATTTCCACATCGAGGACGATGACGTCCGGCCAGCAGATTTTCATCCGCTCCAGGGCAAATACCGGATCAACCGCGGTGCCGATAACCTCGATGGCGTGATCCTCTCCGAGTGTGGCCGACAAGACCTGGCGGACCACCGCAGAGTCGTCGACGATCATGACCTTGATGGGAGGCATGGTATTCCTGTTCTTCCTGGATTGTTGAAATGAGTTCAGGCGGGTCTGCCTGCAGCGTGTTTCATGGTGATGCGTCCGCTCCAGATGTCGAAAAGCAGATGGCGATGGCCGTGCCCCTCGACATGGGCACCCACGCACCGCAGACAATGGGCGCGCACCAGCTCATGGGCAAGCACCACGTTCTTCTGCCCGATCAAGGGGGTGCCGCGCCCGCCGGCCAGGTCGGGAAACATGTTGCCTCCGCCAAAAAGGCGGACCCGGTAGTCTTCGGGCCGCGTCCGGGCGGCCCGGATTTCCCTGAGCATCAGGTCGAAGGCCTCATCCCCGTAGCGTCCGTCCAGCCCGCGGGAAGGGGTGCGTCCGCGGCTGGGCAGCACGAAGTGGCACATCCCGCCGATCAGCCTGTCGGGATGCCAGAACACCGCGGACACGCAGGAGCCAAGCACGGTGCGGATACGTGTGTGGCGGTCGCCGAAATACCACTCGCCCGGCTGCAGGAAAATCTCGACGACCCCGTCGGGCATGCGCATGGGTTCAGGCCGCCGGCTTGCGGTAGATCGAGGGGCGGACGGTCTTCAGCGCATCGGAGACGCCGTTGAGGTTTTCAGAATGGCTGAGCATGAAATAGCCCCCCGGCCGCAGCAGCGGCAGGATGCGCCGGATCACCTGACGTTTGGTTTCCAGGTCGAAATAGATCATCACGTTGCGCAGGAAGATCACGTCGAACTGGCCGATGTCCGGCAGGGCGGCGTTCAGGTTGATCTGGCGGAAATTGATTCTTCCGCGCAGCTCGGGCTTCATCATGAAGGTGCCGTCCTGGGTGCCGATGCCCTTCAGGCAGTACTTCGCCAGCAGCGGCCGGGGAATGCCCGCCGCATCGTCCATCGGGTAACGCCCCTCCCGCGCGTGGGTCAGCACGCGGGTGGACAGATCCGACGCGACGATCTCCCACGGGCGCCCTCCCAGCACCTCGGCCATCACCATGGCGATGGTGTAGGGCTCCTCGCCGCTGGAGCAGGCGCCGCTCCACACCCGCACCGTGCTTTGCCCCTTGAGTTCGGGCAGGGCGTGGCTGCGCAGGAAGTCGAAATGCTTGGGCTCACGGAAGAAGTAGGTCTCGTTGGTGGTCAGCAGGTCCACCGCAATCTGGCGTTCCCCGGCGTCGGCCTGCACCCGCTGGAGGTAGCTGCCGTAGCCGTCCAGATCCAGCTGGCGCAGCCGACGGGCCAGCCGCCCGGCCACCAGCTGCTTTTTGGCGTCGGACAAGCTGATCCCGGCCAGGGAGTACATCAGCGCACGGAATTGGCCGAACTCCTGATCCGTGAGCTGGCCCTGCAGCCCCGTGACATGGCGTCGGACGGCGGTCGTGGTCATGGTCTCAGCCCGCCACGCTGCTGCCGAGGCGCGGCAAGGCGCCGGTGTCCACCGGCGTCCCCTGCCGGGACAACGCGTCGAGCACCGACAATTCATCCGTGGATAGCACCGCCTCCACGTTGAGCAGGATCACGAAGCCGCCACCCACTTTGCCCATGCCGCGGATGAAATCCGCCCGGATGCGCGCGCCGAAGGCCGGCGGCGCTTCGACCTCGCCGGGCGGGATCTCCAGCACCTCGCTCACCGTATCCACCAGAATGCCCAGCACCTGGCACTCGTCGCTGCCGCCCATCTCGATGATGACGATGCAGGTGCGCCGGGTGACCTCGGTGGGTTGGCCGCCGAAGCGCGCCTTCAGGTCGATCACCGGCACCACCGCGCCGCGCAGGTTGATGACCCCGCGGATGCTAGGCGGCATCATGGGCACGGTGGTCACCTGACCATACTCGATGATCTCCTTCACGCTGAGGGTCTCGACGGCGTACATCTCGCCGCCCAGGGTGAAAGTCAGGTACTGGCAGGGCTCGGCGGCGACCGCCGGCGCGTCTTTCCTGGCAAGCGTAGCCATCTCTCAGCCCTCGAACTGGACGTATTCGGTTTGAAAGATCGGCGCCCGGCCCGACTGGCGACGGCTCTCCGTGCGGCCGGCAAGTTCGGCGCGGGCGGGCCGTGCCCGATGGCCGCTCGAAAGCTTGAAGTAGGCCATCGCCTTGCTCAGTTGCTCGGCCTGGGCGCTCATCTCTTCGGCGGTGGCCGCGAGCTCCTCGGAGGCCGAGGCGTTTTGCTGGGTGGTCTGGGAGAGCTGGGCCATCGCAGCGTTGATCTGGCCGACGCCGGAACTCTGCTCGTCCGACGCGGAGGCGATCTCCTGGACCAGATCGGAGGTCTTGGTGATGCTCGGGATGATCCCCTCGAACAGCGTCCCGGCCCGCTCGGCCAGGGCCACGCTGCTCCTGGCGGTCTCGGAGATTTCCTGGGCCGCCACCTGGCTGCGCTCGGCCAGCTTGCGCACCTCGGCCGCCACCACGGCAAAGCCCTTGCCGTGCTCGCCAGCCCGCGCCGCTTCGATGGCTGCGTTGAGGGCCAGCAGGTTGGTCTGGTAGGCGATGTCGTCGACGATGCCGATCTTGTCGGCGATGCTCTTCATCGCCTCGACGGTCGAGCGCACGGCCTCGCCACCTTCAATCGCCTCCTTGGCAGCCTTGGCCGCCATGCTGTCGGTGAGGGTGGCGTTCTCGCTGTTCTGGGTGACGGATGCCGACATCTGCTCCATCGACGCCGAGGTTTCCTCGACGCTCGCGGCCTGCTCGCTGGACGACTGGGACAGGCTCTGGGCGGTGGCGCTCACCTCTTCCGACGCGCTGGAGAGCGAATCGGCCGAGCTGCGCACTTCGGTGATGATCGACGTGAGCCGTTCGTTCATGGTCTTCAGGTTGTAGAGCAGGCTGCTCGTGTCGCCGGCCTTGGTGTCGACGGTCAGCGTCATGTCCCCCTCGGCAATCTTCGACACCACGTCGGCCGCGTAAGCCGGCTCGCCGCCCAGCTGCCGCATCAGGCTGCGGGTGATGAGGACCCCGATGAGCGACACCGCAACCAGTGTGGCGGCGCCGATTCCCATCGCCACCCAGCGGGCGCTGGCGATGCTGTGGGCGGCGTCCTCGGCGGCCTTGCGGCCCAGCTCGGCGTTGTACTGCCGATGATCCTCGAAGGCGTCCCACAGGCGGGCCATGATGGCCTGGTTGGTCATGAGCAGGTCCCGTGCTTCTTCCATCTTGTTCACCCGCGAGAGCACATAGACGCGCTCAAGAAGTTGGTCAAACGCGGCCAGCGCGGCCCGGTCAGCGGCCAGCAGGCTCTTGTCCTTCTCGTCGCTGAGCAGACCTTCATACTTCTTCAGCGCCTCATCGACCTTGTGGTGGTTGGCGGCGATCTTCTCTTCAAGCCCGGCCATCACGGCCGTGTCGGACGCGGTGATGTGCTGCCATAGCTGGGTGCGGGCGGCGGCCATCGGCGAGAAGGCCTCATCCAGCGTAAGGATGCTGGGCACCACGTTCACGTTGGCGTAGTTGGTGGTTTCATAGACCCGGCTCATCTGGGTCAGGCCCACGATGGCCAGGAGGATGATCCCGAAGGCGGCGGACAGGATCAGGGACAGCATTTTCTTGCTGACGGTCATGATGATTCTCCAAGTAAGGGTCGACGGATCAAACCGGCGACAGAGTGGAAGGCAGATGACGGGAAACGGGTTGGCGCTCGGTCACCTGCCGAACCAGCCCGGGAACATCAAGGATCAGGGCAACTTCTCCGCTGCCCAGAATGATGGAGCCGCCGATGCAGCGGATATGACTGAAGACCTTGCCGAGGGGCTTGATGACGGTCTGGAACTCGCCGAAGAGCTGATCCACCACCAGCCCGGCACGCTCCCCGGCGTACTGCACCACCACCACGTTCTCGCGGCGGGGCGCCTCGCCCGGGATGTCGAAGAGGTCGCGCAGGCGCACGAAGGGCAGCACCTCGCCGCGCAGGTTGAGGTAGCTCGCGCCCTGCTCGGGCTTGTCCTCCTCGGGCAGCTCGATGCACTCCAGCACCTGCTCCAGCGGCACCACGTACGACGCGTTGCCGGCGCCGATGAGAAAGCCGTCGATGATGGCCAGCGTCAGTGGCAGACGCAGACGCACCGTGGTGCCCTGCCCTTCCACGCTGTCCAGATCAACGGTGCCGCGCAGCGCCAGGATGTTGCGCTTGACCACATCCATCCCCACACCGCGCCCGGACAGGTTGCTGACCTGCGTCGCGGTGGAGAAACCGGGCTCGAAGATGAGGCCGAAGATCTCCTTGTCGGACAGCACCTGGCCTTCGCTCACCAGCCCGCGCTCGACCGCCTTCTGCAGGATGCGCTCCTTGCGCAGCCCGCCGCCGTCGTCGCTCACTTCGATGACGATGCTGCCTGACTCGTGATGGGCGTTCAGGCTCAGCCGGCCCTGCTGCGGCTTGCCCCGGGCGAGGCGCACATCGGCCGGCTCGATGCCATGGTCCAGGGCATTGCGCACGATATGGGTGAGTGGATCGCCGATCTTCTCCACGACCGTCTTGTCCAGCTCGGTCTCTCCCCCCTGGATGTCCAGTTGGATGTCCTTGCCGAGTTCGGCGGCCACGTCACGGACAACCCGCCGGAAGCGGTTGAAGGTGGCGCCGATCTGCACCATCCGCAGCGTGAGGGCGGAGTCGCGCACATCCTCAACCAGTCGGGCCAGGACGCTGGTGCTTTCCACCAGGTCAGGCACCTTGAGGCGTCGCGCCACCAGTTGGGCACCGGCGCCCGCGATGATCAATTCGCCCACCAGGTTGATGAGCTGGTCGAGCTTGGCGGCATCAACACGGATCAGTGTGGCCTCCCCCGCCGCTGTCGCCTTGACCTGCTGCTGACGCTCAAGCGCTGCGTCAACCAAGGGCTTATCCACCAGCTGCTGGGCCACAAGAACCTCGCCCAGCAAGGGCGCGGGGCTTCCCCCGCCACTGTCCGGACCCATACGCCCCTGGGTTTCCAGGGCCTGGGCGAGCTCCTCCTCGGTCAGGGAGCCGCAGCGGACCAGCATCCGGCCGAGCAAGAGGCTGTCCTCAGGCATGTCGGCAAACAGCGCGCGGTAGTTCGCAAGCGGGCCATAGGGCGGAATCAGGCGGACGACACTGTCCTCGCGGACGAAGTCGAAGGCGCCGTCGATGCTCGCCTGGTCGGTTTCACTGGCAAAGCTGAGCTCGTAGCCGATGTAGCAGCTTTCCGGATCGATCACCGACAGGGGCGGAATGTCGCCGAGGATCAGCTCAAGGTTGACGATCTGGCCGAAGGTGCCGAGATAGCGCAGGATCGACAGCGGGTCCATGCCATCCCGCAGCAGGTTGGGCCCGGAGCGCAGGGAGATGTGCCACATGCCGCTGGTGACGCTGTCGTTTCCGCGCACCGGCGCCGCTGAGGGATGCGCAATGTCGTTGCCGTCAGGCCAGTCCACGTCGCTGAAGTCCGGCTCCGCCGGCGCGGCGGAAGGGGCCTCCAGGTAGGTCTGAAGCCGGGCGGCGATGGCATCGCTGCGCCCAGAGAGGGCATCGTCGGGGGCCTGCCCCGCCGCGACCCCGTCGATGAGCTGCCCAAGGTGGTCACAGACCTCCAGCAGCAGGCTTCCCAGGGCCGGGCTCATTCCCAGGCGATGGTCGCGAACCCGGTCCAGCACGCTCTCGGCCACGTGGGTGAAGGCCACAACATGGTCAAGGGAGAACAGGCCCGCCGAGCCCTTGATGGTGTGGGCGGCGCGGAAGATGGCGTTGACGGCTTCCGCATCGTCTGGGGTCTGCTCAAGCAGCAGAAGGGCCTCCTCCATGTGCTGGAGCAGTTCCCGGCTTTCGACGACCAGGGTCTGCAGGGCGTCGTCCATTTGGGCACTCATCGTGACGGTCTCCTGGCGTTCAGGCCTGCGCCGGAAGCGCATCGCTGAAAAATTCGGTCAGGCGGCAGAAGGTCAGCGCCTCGGTGACCCGCGCGCTGACGCTGAGCAAGCGCAGGGCGCGATCGGCCGCAGCCGCCTCCATACGCAGGGAAACCAGCAGCTGGATGCCTGCCGCGTCGATGTCGCTGACACCCGACAGATCCAGCTCCACATCACCCGGAGCGCCCATGGCCACCAGCAGCCGGTCGCGCCAGTCCCTGGCGGTGTAGATCGTCATTTCACCGGCAATCACCACACGGCTTGTGCCGAGCTTGCATTGATCGGATGCATTCATTGTTTTCTCCTCATTGGGCGCGCGGGCACGATCACGGCAGGATCAGCTTGGCGACGGCCGTCAGCATCTGCGGCGGCTGGAAGGGCTTGACCACCCACGCCTTGGCGCCGGCGGCCTGGCCTTCCCGTTTCTTGTCATCACCGGCCTCGGTGGTCAGCATGATTACTGGCGTGAACTTGTAGGCCGGGATCTGCTTGAGGGCCTTCACGAAGCTGATGCCGTCCATGTTCGGCATGTTCACGTCGCTGATGATCAGGTGGATCTTGCGGCCGTCGAGCTTGGTCAGCGCGTCCTTGCCATCGCACCCCTCGATCACTTCGTAGCCGGCGCCCTTGAGGGCAATGCCGACCACCTGCCGCAAGGAGGTGGAGTCATCCACGATCAGGATGGTCTTTCCCATGTCTGTTTCCTCAGAAAAATGTAATGCCTGCGGAATCCGGAGCGCTGCCGCCCTCTCCGCGATGCAGGGAATGTTGTTCGGGGGTGGTGTAGGCCTTGCTCATCTCGGTCATCCAGCTGGAGGCGACCAGCGCTTCCGGCTCCACCCCCACCCTGACCTCCCCCAGGGCCGACCCAAGGCGCGATTCAAGCCGCCCCATGTCGTCCGCCACATGGCTCAGCACCTGGCTGACCCGATCCTGGAACTGCAGCGAGACCAGCACCTCGGCGATCTCCCCGGCCAGGGCCTGGCCCTCGTCGGTGATTGAGCGGGAGGTATCCACCAGCCCGCCTGCGGCGCAGCGCAAGCGCTGGACCACCTCGCCGATCCGCTGGCTTGACGCTGACACCAGGGTCTGGTCGTCACGGGCGTAGCGCTGGGAGATCTCCAAGGTTTCGCTGATTGCCCCGGTTACCGACCTGACGGTGTCGCCAATGCGCTTGCCCATTTCCCCGGACGCGGTGGACAGCTTCCGTACCTCGTCGGCAACCACAGCGAAGCCCCGCCCGGCCTCACCTGCGCGGGCCGCCTCGATGGCTGCGTTGAGGGCAAGGAGGTTGGTCTGCTTGGCCACATCCCCCACCTGCCCGGCCATGTCTTCCAGGGTGGCGGTGATGTTGCCGAGTTCGGCCACATGGGTCAGGAGCACCTCCTTGTGGGACAAGGCTGCGCGCAGTGCGCCGACAATTTCGTCGAGTTCCTTCTCGGTGGCATTGAGGAGGCTCGCAAGATCGTCACCGGCAGTCGCCCGGGATGCGTCGAGGGCCAGTCCGATGCGCTGGGATATCTGGCCGAAGCGGGATGACAGCGCGGTGATGGCGTCCTCGGTCTGAGCACGGGCCACATGGATCTGCCCGACCCAGACCGGCAGCACCTGTTCGCACAGATTGTCCAGCCCACGCACATGCAGACTCCCTTGGCGGGCCGCGTGCGCCTCGTTGGTCAGTTGCTGGCGCTGGTCCCTGATCGCCTTCCGATGACCACGCTCGAAGGCCAGGCCCAGACCGGCAATCATCCCCCACTGAAGCAGCGCAAGGCCTGCGACAAGAGGCTGGGCACCTCCGACGGCAAACAGCAATCCCGCCGTTGCACCGCCCAGGACAATCCAGGCCCAGGGCGCACCCCGGCCAGCCAGATCATCCATGGACGGGGCCGTCCCTGCAGTCATGCCCTTGTTCATCTCGTTTCCTCCTGTCTGTCACTGCACTTCTCCTCATGCCGGCGCCAGTTGCGCAGGAAGACCCTCACCAGCGCCGCCAGCTCGGTGCCATCCACCGGGGTGCCGACAATCACCACTTCGTCGGGCAGGTCGTTTCTGAGCCCCAGTCGGTCTGCATCGGAGGCCACCAGCACCACGATCAGCATCGCCCGGTCTCGCCCCGCCCCTGTGAGGGTTCGTACCAACCGGACAAGATCCAGCCCGGTCACGACGAGATCGATGATCAACACTTCGGGCGCCCGCTCGCCGATGCGGAGCAGCCCTTCAAAACCATCCTCGGCAACGGATACCCGGCAGTCGGGCAGCAAGGGGGTAAGCACCGCCTGCAGCGCCTGCCGATCCGCCTCGCTTTCGCGCACGACCAGGATCTGGAAGGGCTCGGCAGCGGCGCCGCCGGCACGCCGCTGGTCACCCAGCAGCCGCGCCACCGACTCAACCAGAATCCGGCGATGCCCACCGGGTGTCTTCCAGGCGTTGAGGCGCCCCTCCTCGACCCAGAGCTGGGCCGTACGCACGCTCACGCCCAGCTGCTGTGCAGCTTCTCGGGTGGAGCAGGTCCGGGATGTCTTGGAATCAGTCATGGCGTTTGGTGAGTGTTTTAGCGATATTATCATTAATGACGATTTATGTTGTATTTTTTGTATTTAATGTTTTTATGTGGGTTTGTAAGTCGTCTTCTTACACCTGATGTGCATGAGTTTCTTATTCAGAATCGTCCTTAAACACAGACTGCAAACCGTAACTAACTGAAAAACAGAGACAACTTATCTCTCTTTGAAAGTGCTTCCGGGCCCATGGCTTCATCGGGAAACATGTCGGAAGTGTTCGTCTTTCGATGAACTTAAAATCGTTTTTATCGGTTTTGATATTATTGCGCACTCCATCAACCCCTTCGTTCCGGGTGCAGCGCAAAAAGAAAGCCCCTGACCGGTCTCCCGGTCAGGGGCTTTCTGCTGCATCGGGCCGGACTCACATCCGGCCGAGGTGCATTGAGGCGTTACATCTCGACGGTATCCGCCACTTCAGTGAAGGCGGGGATCTGGTCGAAGTTCATGTAGCGGTAGATGTCGGCGGCCTTGGCATTCACCACCTTGATCTGCTCCATGTACTCTTCCTTGGTCACGATCCGGCCGGCCAGGGCGCACATGGCGGCCAGTTCGGCGGAGCCCAGGTAGACACGGGTGTCGATGCCCAGGCGGTTCGGGAAGTTGCGGGTGGAGGTGGAGATGGCGGTGGAACCCTTGCGGATCTGGGCCTGGTTGCCCATGCACAGGGAACAGCCGGGCATTTCCATGCGGGCGCCGGACTTGCCGAGAACGCCGTAGTAGCCTTCTTCGGTCAGGATCAGGGCATCCATCTTGGTCGGCGGGGCAATCCACAGACGGGTCGGGATGTCGGACTTGCCTTCCAGCACCTTGCCGGCAGCCCGGAAGTGGCCGATGTTGGTCATGCAGGAACCGATGAAGACTTCGTCGATCTTGTCGCCGGCGACTTCGGACAGCACCTTCACATCGTCCGGGTCGTTCGGGCAGGCCAGGATCGGCTCGGTGACTTCGGCCAGGTCGATCTCGATCACGGCGGCGTACTCGGCGCTGGCGTCCGGCTGCAGCAGCACGCCGTTCTCGATCCAGTCTTCCATGGCCTTGATGCGGCGCTTGAGGGTGCGGGCATCTTCGTAGCCTTCGGCGATCATCCACTTCATCAGGGTGATGTTGGAACGCATGTACTCGACGATCGGATCCTTGTTCAGGGCGATCGCGCAGGCGGCGGCGGAGCGCTCGGCAGCAGCGTCGGAGAGCTCGAAGGCTTGCTCGACCTTCAGGTCGGGCAGACCTTCGATTTCGAGGATGCGGCCGGAGAAGACGTTCTTCTTGCCCTTCTTCTCGACGGTCAGCAGGCCGGCCTTGATGGCGTACAGGGGGATGGCATTGACCAGGTCACGCAGGGTGATGCCCGGTTGCATCTGGCCCTTGAAGCGCACCAGCACGGATTCCGGCATGTCCAGCGGCATCACGCCGGTGGCCGCGGCAAAGGCCACCAGGCCGGAGCCGGCCGGGAAGGAGATGCCGATCGGGAAGCGGGTGTGGGAGTCGCCACCGGTGCCGACGGTGTCGGGCAGCAGCAGGCGGTTCAGCCAGGAGTGGATCACGCCGTCGCCCGGACGCAGGGACACGCCGCCACGGGTGGAGATGAAGGACGGCAGCTCGCGGTGCATCTTCACGTCCACCAGCTTCGGGTAGGCGGCGGTGTGGCAGAAGGACTGCATCACCAGATCGGCGGAGAAGCCGAGGCAGGCCAGATCCTTCAACTCGTCGCGGGTCATCGGGCCGGTGGTGTCCTGGGAGCCAACGGTGGTCATCTTGGGCTCGCAGTAGGTGCCGGGCAGCACGCCCTTGCCTTCGGGCAGGCCGCAGGCACGGCCGACCATCTTCTGGGCCAAGGAGTAACCGGTGCCAGCATCTGCCGGGTTCTGGGGCAGGCGGAACAGGGTGGACGGGGGCAGACCCAGGGCTTCACGCGCCTTGGTGGTCAGGCCACGACCGATGATCAGGGGAATACGGCCGCCAGCACGGACTTCGTCGAGGATGACGAGGGTCTTGAGCTGGGATTCGGCAATCACGGTGCCGTTCTTGAGGGCGGTGACCTTGCCGGAGGCTTCGTCCACCTGCAGCTCGATCTCGTCGCCCATGTCCATCTGGCCGGCATCGATCTCGATGGGCAGCGCACCGGCATCTTCCATGGTGTTGAAGAAGATCGGGGCGATCTTGGAGCCCAGGCACACGCCGCCAAAGCGCTTGTTCGGGACGAAGGGGATGTCTTCGCCGGTGAACCACAGCACGGAGTTGGTGGCGGACTTGCGGGAGGAGCCGGTACCGACCACGTCACCGACGTAGGCGATCAGGTTGCCCTTGGCAGCCAGGCCTTCCAGTTGCTTCAGGGGGCCGCGGGCGCCTGCCTCGTCAGGCTCGATGCCCGGACGCGGGTTCTTCAGCATGGCCAGGGCGTGCAGCGGGATGTCGGGGCGGGACCAGGCGTCCGGGGCGGGCGACAGGTCATCGGTGTTGGTTTCGCCGGTGACCTTGAAGACGGTCAGCTTCTGGCTGGCGGGAACGGCGGGACGGGTGGTGAACCACTCGCCGTCGGCCCAGGATTGCAGCACGGACTTGGCGTTGGCGTTGCCCTTGTCGGCGAGTTCCTTGACGTCGTGGAAGAAGTCGAACACCAGCAGGGTCTTCTTGAGGCCTTCAGCGGCGGCAGCGCCGGTTTCGCCATTGGCGAGCTGGTCGATCAGGGGCTTGACGTTGTAGCCGCCGAGCATGGTGCCCAGCAGTTCGGTGGCCTTGACCTTGGAGACGAGGCCACAGGCCACTTCGCCCTTGGCAACCTTGGCCAGGAACTCGGCTTTCACCTTGGCGGCGTCGTCCACACCGGCGGGGACACGGTGGGTCAGCAGATCGACCAGGAAGGCCTCTTCGCCGGCCGGCGGGGTTTGCAACAGTTCGACCAGGGCTTGGGTTTGCTGCTTCGACAGGGGCAGCGGCGGGATGCCGAGGGCGGCGCGCTCGGCAACATGCTGGCGGTAGGCTTCAAGCATGGGTAGATCCTTCCTAGACGGTGGTTACATGACAGGTTTGCTGACTGAGCGACCGGCCGTTTCGGGCCCGGAGCGCCTCTCCCGAATGGACTGGCACCTTGTTCTGAAATTTCGGCGCCAAGTCTTATATATATTATATTTTATTTCTGATCCGATTGTGCGCCCGCACAATCCTAAAATCCCGCAAACACGATGGCACCTACCTCAGGACTTGAGGCAGTCGGCGAGCACGCTTTCGACTGCCTTGAGGTTGATGGGTTTGATCAACAGATCGTCGAAGCCGGCCTCCACGAGGCTCTGCTTTTCTTCGGGCAACGCATGGGCAGTATAGGCGATGATGCGGAGGCCATTGAACTTGACGTCAGCCCGTAGCCTGGCCAGGACTTCTTCGCCGGACATGCCGGGCATGCTGATATCGAGCAGAACGATGTCGAAGTGCTCTTCTGCAAGTCTCCGCAAGGCGGATGGCCCATCTTCGGCCTCTTCCGAGAGCATGCCCAGACGGTTGACGAAGGCGACGGCAAGGCGCCGGTTGATGGCATTGTCGTCGACGACAAGCACCCGTTTTTTCGCTGCGGAAGAATCGCTCATGGCGTGGAGATCACCTTGCTCAGGCCGTGTGCCGCTCAAGCGGCAGATAGAGGATGAAAGTCGAGCCCTCGCCAACGCGGGAGTCGACCACGATGTCGCCCGCCAGCAGGTGCGCGAGCTCCCTCGCCAATGCCAGCCCGAGGCCGGTACCGCCCTGTTCCCTGGTGACGAATTGATCCAATTGACGGAATTTCTCGAAAATCTGCTCACGACACCCCTCGGGAATGCCCCGCCCGGTGTCTGAAACCGCAAAGGCCAGGCGGGAACCTTCCACCCGGACGACCATGTCTATCCGCCCATTGTCAGTGAACTTGATCGCATTGTTCAAGAGATTGTTGAGAATCTGGCGCACTCGCTGCACATCCATGACCACCTGCGCCGGAACCCCTGCCTCCAGCGTCAGGTCCAGGATCAAGCCCTTGGCCTGGGCGTGGGCCCGGTGGATGCCGGCCAGCTCGGTCGCCAACTGGGTCGGATCCTGGGCCTGCAGGTTGAGTTCGATGCGGCCTGCCTCGATCTTGGCCAGATCCAGAAGATCATTGACGATATCCAGCAGGTGCTGCCCGGAGCTGTGGATGGTGGTGGCGTACTCCTGCTGGTCGGGGTCGGCCAGTTCGAGCTGGAGCAGTTCGGAATAGCCCAGAATGCCGTTGAGGGGTGTCCGAAGCTCGTGGGACATGTTGGCCAGGAAATCCGATTTCAGCTTGTTGGCTTCCTCGGCGCGGGCGCGGGCTTCTTCCGAGCGCTTGAAGGATAGCTGCACTTCGTCGGCCATGTTGTTGAAGGACGTCGCAAGCTGCCCCATCTCATCATCGGACCGGACCTCCAGCCGATGGGAGAGGTCTCCCTGCTGGAACTGACCCAGCCCGTGAATCATGTTGGTGATGCGCCGGGTGATGAACTGGGCCATCCAGATGGCCACGACGATCACCAGCGCTACCATCAGCAGCGTCGACAGGGACAAGGCCGCCGCTGTCTGGGCCAGATTGTGCTGGATGGCATCAAGCAGGCCGGCTCGCTGGGCCTGGAAGGTCTCGTCCCGCTCGGCAATGGTCAGCCCGATGCGCTTGGCTGACTCGGTGGCGGCCCGGTGAAACTCATCCACGTTGGCGCCGATGGTCACGAAGCCGAAGCCGCGCCGGGATTCACCATACTGACCGGTGTAATAGGGAATGGCCGCCGCGGTGGTGAGCTTCCAGAGGCCGGAAAAGAAGATGACAAAGGAGCCGGAGCCGCCCTGCTCGGTGAGCTGGTTCCACCCGGCACATTGGGGCGAGAAATTGAGGTAGCGGCAATCCAGGGCGACCGTTCCTGCCTTGACCATTGCGGCGGCCGGTTTCTTCTTGAGGGACTGATTGTCGAAGGGCGGGACCGTCTCGAGAAACGCGTGGGAAGACTTGCCGGAAGCCTGCCATGCCTCGTAAAGGGATTGGTCCATCCAGGGGGAGACGGGTTCGCCGGTGGCGGGATCGTAGCCTGGGATGAAGTAGTCGCGTGGATGGGAAATGGCCCGGCTGCGGTGATCCCACATGAAGGCATAGTTGCCGACAATGGCATCGTTGATGGGGGTGTAGCGTGTATCCGTGGGGCTGATGCGATCGGTGAACTGACGCAGGTGGTCATGGTCCAGGGCCAGGGTCACGTAACCTACCAGCTTGCCGCCGCGAGACACCGGGGTGGCCCAGCGCACGATGGCACGGAAGGGTTTGCCAACCGGGTTCTCGGTGCCGGCGTAGGCGGACTCCTCCGGTTTGAATTCAATCCCCGCCTTTTCGGCACTGGCCGGCAGGTAGGGGCCGATCACGCGACTGCCCACATAGGCGCCGATGACCTCAGAAACATGGATCTCGCCCGGCTTGAGGGTGCGCAGCGCCGGCCAGTAGCGCTCGGCCTTGATGAAGGTCTCGGTGGGGCGGCTGACGTCCCGCAGTTCGCGGGAGGTCAGACCACCGGTGGTCACCTTGACCCGTTCGCGCCCCTGTAGGTCGATGAAGCTCATTTCCACAAACAGAGGCCGCTTCTCACCCTGACCGAGATACTCCGGCGGTCGGGCGCTGAAGGCCTTGGCATTGTCGGACAGAGCCTGCCCGGGATCGGCCGCGAGGGTCTTGTCCCACGTCTCCGGTGTCGCCGGCTCCCAGCGCTTCCGGTCGTCGGACAGCTTCCAGTCGCCATGCCGGTAGAGCACGCGGGATCGATGCTGCAGGAAACCGCGGTAGGCGGCCTCCGTCGGCTCCACCTGGGCGGCTTGCAGCACGTCCGCATCCCGGTCGTAGAGGAAGGCCGCCACGGCCCGGGCGGTATCGGTGGTCAGGCGCTCAATGGCTTCGCGGGACTTGTCATCCAGAGCGGCGATGGCGTCGCCGGTTGCCTCGTCACCCACTTCCTTGATGGTCGACAGCATGGTTTCGGCCATCGTCCCGGCCTGACCGCTTACCGCCTCGCCTAGCCGCTGGGCCATGCCCCAGGCCAGCACTGCCAGCAGCAGCAAGGGCACCACCTTGATCACGACAAAGATCCCGATCAGCTTGCCGCGAATTCCACCCGTCCACTGCTTGAGTCCCATGTCTGCGTCCCTCGCTGGCCGCCCGTCGTGGGCGCCAGACTAAATATTGAGTGCACCGATGCGGGCCATCCTCGAAGTCGTCGGAGACCTGCCCGACACTTATCGGCCAGGGCGCTGGATTCTCAAGAGGATCCGGCCTGCCGCTTGATCGAATCGATCCCGACGGTCGAGAATGAGTGCCCATCCGCCTGCCCGAGTCTGAGTCATGCCATCCCCCTGCCCTTGCGGAGCCTCCGCCGACCACGCACACTGCTGCGGCCCTTACCTGAGCGGCGAACGTCCGGCCCCTGATGCCGAGGCGCTGATGCGCTCCCGCTACACGGCCTACACCCTCGGGCACGAGCACTACCTCCGGGCTACCTGGCACCCCGCCCATCGGCCGGACTCATTGAACCTTGCGGAAGATGGGGCGACAAAGTGGCTGGGCCTCGAGATCAAGGCCTGTCGTTCCATTGATGCGAGCCATGCCACAGTCGAATTCGTGGCACGCTACAAGATCGGTGGCCGGGCTTACCGGCTGCATGAAACGAGCCGCTTCGTTCTTGAGGACGGACGCTGGCTCTATACGGATGGCGACATCCACCCAAAGTGACCCATCAGGAGGAAGAAAAACGATGAAACTCTATTTCTCGCCCGGCGCATGCTCCCTTTCCCCGCATATCGTGCTGCGGGAAGCCGGCTTCGACTTCACCCTCGAAAAGGTGAACCTGCGCAACCGCCAGACCGCATCTGGGGTGGACTACACAACCATCAACCCGAAAGGCTATGTCCCCGCCCTCGAACTGGACAATGGCGAACTGCTGACGGAAGGCCCGGCCATCGTCCAGTATCTGGCCGACCAGGTGCCGGATCGGCGTCTTGCCCCGCCCTGTGGCACCCTGGAACGGGCGCGCGTACAGGAATGGCTGACCTTCATCGGTACGGAGCTGCACAAGAACTTCAGCCCCCTGTTCAACCCCGCCGCAACGGACGACGCCAAGGAAGCCGCGCGGGCCAACCTTGCCCGCCGTCTGCCCATCGCAGCCCAGGTGCTGGAAGGCAGGCCCTACCTGACGGGTGAGGCTTTCACTGTGGCTGATGCCTATCTGTTTACGGTATTGACGTGGACTCGTCTTGTTGACGTGGACCTCTCGCCGTGGCCGAGCCTGGGCGCCTATCTGGAGCGCGTCGGTGCGCGGCCCAGCGTTCAGGCCGCCATGGAGGCGGAAGGCCTGAAGCGCTGAGCGGCCAGGAAGCCGGGTCAGCCTTCGGTCACGAGCTCGATGGTTTCCCCGGCAAAATCGACCCGCTGGCCCGGGCGCAGTTTGGCCCGCTTGCGGTTCTCGATCTCCCCATCCACTTGCACATCGCCATCGGCCACGCGCTGCTTGGCTTCACCCCCCGATCCGCACAGGCCAACCGCCTTGAGGAGCTGATCGAGCTGAATGAAATCACCTTCGACGGGGAAGCGGATGGTCATGGCGGCAGGCTCCGGAATGATGCAGTAATACTGCAGGAAGGGCGGATTGTGTCAGAGCCGACACGATCCGCCAATCCGGAAAGCGCCTACACCGCGTCAGGCGGGAATGCGAAGTTTCTGGCCCGGGTAGATCTTGTCCGGATGGCCCAGCATGGGCTTGTTGGCCTCGAAGATCTTCATGTAGGCATTGGCGTTGCCATAGTAGGTCTTGGCAATCGCCGACAGGGTGTCGCCCCGGGCAACCGTATGAAACTGGGCCTCGGGCTCGGGATTGGTGACGGTGAGGCTGTCATTGACGTGCTCCACGCCGTCCACGTTGCCGCAGCACAGGAGCACCTTCTCGCGGGTCGCCTGATCGGCCACCACGCCACCCACCGACACCGTACTGCTCGCGCCATCGAAGGCCACCGTCAGGCCGCTGGTATCGAAACCCTGGGCAGCAATGTAGGTGGTGATCGACGCTGCGGCCTTCTGGTTCAGCTCGGCGAGCTTGTCCTGGGCATTGTCGGCCTTGGCCTGTTCCACATCCTTGCGGCCGAAAAGCTTCTCGCCAGCTTCACGCACAAAACTCAGCAAACCCATGAAGTGCTCCTTGTGTTGATTGGGGGACGTACAGCCTAGCCCCTCGCACTGACAATGGCATCAAGTTTTTGTGACTAACTGTCTCGAATGGAAGCTGGCCGGAACTATGTCACTCGCCCAGCGGCGTCAGGCCGTGGCGACGGCGTGCCCGGGCGCAGCCTTCATCGCCGATGCCCAGCGCGGCGAAGGGCGCGAAGTCCCGGCACGGGCCGGGGCGATTCTCGTAAATCGTGCAGCTCGCCTGCTGCCCGACCTTCCCCGCCAGCGCAATGCAGCGTGGCGGCCCCTCGTCGGTGCCGCGCATCCGCACCAGGGTGGCGGTGACGGGCACCGTCAGGGCCACCGGCACACAGCCTCCGGGCGAGGTTTCCAGGTCTGCGACGTGAAAATCCACCCGGAAGCTGGCACAGCAGGCGCCGCAACTCAGGCAGGGCTCAGCCACCGCTCAGTTGGCCCCGCAGCACTTCTTGTACTTCTTGCCGCTGCCGCAGGGGCAAGCCTCGTTGCGCCCAGGCCCACCCGTTGCCGCGCTTGCCGCACCCACGACGAGAAGCTCGGGAGCCGGCAAACCCAGGGCACGCCAGGCCTGATACAGGTGCTGGACGGCGATGCCTTTCTCCTCAAGGGCCGCGAGTTGCGTCTCCAGATCGGCGGGCGCGGCCGCTTCTTCCTCGGGGCCGAGGATGGTTTCGAGCAGCGCCTCGGCGATGGTCGTGTCACCCACCTTGTCAGGCCACTCGGAGGGCCACATCTCGAAGCCCTGCTCAAAGCCGGTGCTCCATTCTTCCCCGATGGCCGGATCGTCATCACCCCCCTGGGCGTAACAGAACGGTTGCCAGCCCTCCGCCTCACCCTCCTCGTCACCTTCCTCATCACCGATGGTGGAGACCAGCTCGTTGTAATAGCGCAGCACCAGCGCGATGGCCTTCTGCAGCGTTGCACCTGCGCCGAAACCCACCTCGCCCTCATCGGCAGTCCATACGGCAGGGAGCCAGTTCTCGACCGGAATGGGCAGCGGCGAGGTGACAATGGCCGCCAGGTAGCCGTCGAGCATTTCCAGGTTCATGCAGTCGGCGGGCACATCGTCGGACACCAGCAGCTCTTCCAGTTGCTCCAGTTCCTCGTCGGAAAGGGGCGTGTATTGGGGCGCGTTCATGAATGGGTTTCCTCCAGGGTCGGTCGGGGATCAAGCTCCACCACACACCGGTAAAGGGTCTGGCCGGAATCCCGGTACTTGCGTTCAAAGGGAGTGAGGGGCGACGGCGCCTCAAAGGCGCTCGTCTCCACTCGATGGCCGGTGAGCATGCCCAGGGCCAGGGCAAATTCTTCCACGTAAATGTTCCAGTTACTGCGGCATTCCAGCCGCCCGCCCAGTCGCGGAACATAGGGGAACACGGGGTGCGCATGCCAGCGTCGGCCCAGGTGGCCGATCTTGGGCCAGGGGTTGGGATACAGGATGTAATGGCGGGCCAGGCGGATGCCGGCTTCGGCCATCAGACGCCAGTAGTCCACGAGATCGGCCCGCACAAAAACCATATTGTGGGGCATCAGGGCATCGGGATAGGGTTTCTTTCGGCTGAGGCGGTCTTCCGACTGATCCACGCCGATCACCCAGTGGTCGGGAAACGCCCGGGCCAGCTGGATGGTGCTGTGGCCCACACCGCATCCGGCATCGAGGATGAGGGGTGCGCGGCCATCCCATCCGGCCAGGCTGGCCTCGAAGGCGGCCTTGTTGTAGTCGAGACAGGGTTTGCGGAACGCGCTGCTGGCGTGCTTGGCCACCTGCGCCGCGAGCTGTTCATGAACACCCGGCTGGGCGCTCTCGGGTATCTTGGAGTTGGCGTACATCCGGCGATTCTACGCGGCCGCCCGGAGCACCGGTATGCCGTGGGCGCCCAGTACCTGATTGACCCGTTCAACGTCCCGCTCGGGCCGCACCGCCAGGTAGAGCTGCTCCGCCGCGATGAAGTTACGCCGCAGCAGGTTGAGCCACTGTTTCAGGCGGCCCGGCGCATGGCGGGCCTCCACCTTGATCAGCACACGTTGCCAGAACTCGCCGATGAGGGGCTGCAGCTCGGCCCATTCGGCATCCCGCCGCGGCGCCTCGACAGCACCGGCACGGATGCGTCGCGCCAGGAAAGGGTCGGCCACGGCACCGCGACCCAGCATCACGTCACTCGCCCCGCTCACCGCGCGGCAGCGCCGCCAGTCATCCTCGTTCCAGACCTCCCCGTTGGCCACCACCGGCACGGCCACCACGTCGGCGATCCGTCCCACCCATTCCCAGTGGGCCGGCGGGCGGTAACCGTCGGTCTTGGTACGGGCATGCACCACCAGCCCATCCACGCCCCCCTCGGCCAGCGCCCGCCCGCAGTCGAGGGCGCGGCCGGTGTCGGCGACACCCAGGCGCATCTTGGCCGTAAAGGGGATATGCGGCGGCACGGCCTTGCGCACGGCGCTGGCGATGGCGTGCAACAGTTCCGGCTCATCAAGGAGGGCCGCTCCGCCTCGGTGGCGATTGACCGTGGGCGCCGGGCAGCCGAAGTTCAGATCCACCCCGGCCGGCGTCAGACGCACCAGTTGGGCCGCATTGTCGGCCATGCAGGCCGGATCGGACCCCAGCAATTGCACCCGCACCGGCGTACCGCTGGATGTCGCGCTGCCGCTGCGTAGCTCGGGTGACAGCCGGGTGAAGGCCCGCAGGGGCAGGACCGTGCCGGAAACCCGCACAAACTCGGTCACCGCATGGTCGTAGGCCTCGACGCGGGTCAGCACCTCGCGGAGAACATCGTCCGCAAGGCCTTCCATCGGAGCGAGGATGAGGCGCGTCATGGGGGAAAAATCGTTTTCATTCAAGGCCTGGCCGGGCGCGCAATGTAACGCAACATCGCGCTGCAACAAAGGACTTTGCGCCGCAGCCCGATGCCGGGCGGTAATATCCGCAGCCTGCCTCTCAATTGCCCCCTGCCCGCCGGAGAGCCCCGCGCCATGCGACGCCTGACCCGCACTTCCAGTGACGCCCCGAATCGCCGCGACCTGCTGATCTTTGCCCTGCCGGCCCTGATCCTGATCATCGCCGCCTTCGCCCTGGCCTGGCAGTTTGTACGCCCCGCTGCCCCCACGAAGATCGTCATGAGTACCGGCGCCGCGGGTGGGGCCTATCACTATTTTGGCGAGCGCTACCGGGAGAAGCTTGCCCAGGACGGCATTGAGGTGGAGCTCCGGCCATCCTCCGGCGCCGTGGAAAACCTGCGCCGGCTCAAGACGGATGACAGCGTGGACCTGGCCTTCATCCAGGGCGGCATCGCCAACGAGCCGGAGTCGGAGGATCTGGCCACCCTGGGCAGCATGTACCTGGAACCCGTGTGGGTCTTCTACCGGGGCAATGGGGAGCTGGACCGGGTTGCCCAGCTACGCGGGCGTCGCATTGCCGTGGGGCTGCCCGGCAGCGGCGCACAACTCTTTGCCCTGCAGCTCCTGGCGGCCAACGGCTTTGCCACCAACGACCCGCAATTGCGTCCGATCGGCGGTGCCGACGCCGTTGACGCCCTCAAGCGCGGCGAGGTGGATGCCTTCTTCGTGGTGGGCGCCCCCCAGGCACCGGTGGTGAACGCCCTGCTCCACAGCGAGGGCATCAAACTGCTCAACTTCGCCCAGGCCGAGGGCTACGGACGACACTTCCCCCACCTTGGCAGAATCACCCTGCCCCGTGGCGCCGTGGACATCCGCACCGATCAGCCCCCCCGTGACATCCAGCTCGTGGCCGCCACCGCCAACCTGGTGGCAAAAGCCGACATTCACCCGGCCATCGTCACCCTGCTGCTCAAGCATGCCCGGGAAATTCATGGCGCACCGGGGCTGCTCCAGGGGGCCAACGCCTTCCCCCGGCCCCTCGATCATGCCCTGCCCCTGCACCCCTCGGCCCAGCGTTTCTACGACAGCGGCCCGCCCTTCCTGCAACGCTACCTGCCCTTCTGGCTGGCGGTGCTGATCGACCGCCTGTTCGTCATGCTGTTGCCCCTCATCGCAGTGGTGATTCCCCTCTCCCGGGTACTGCCGGCCCTCTACAATTGGCGCATGCGCGCCCGGGTGTATCGCTGGTACGGAGAATTGAAGTTCCTCGAGGCCGAGATCGACCGGGGTCCAACGCCCCCGAGCGCTGCCCAGGTGGCTGGCTTTCTTGCCCGCCTCGACCGCATCGAGGAGCGTGCCACCCACCGCAAGCTGCCCCTGGCCTTCAGTAACGAGCTCTACACCCTGCGCGAACACATTGCCCTCGTCCGCAGCCGCCTGCGCGCACTTGCGGAAACCGCCACGGGCACCTGAATGTCGAATCGCTACAATCGACCCGCAAGCCCCCGCCGATACGGCTCCACCCCCACCTGACCGCTATGAGCCCGCACCTCGATCTCACCGCCCCTTACGCCCCCCTGGTTCGCCGCATCGAAACCGAAGCCACCGTCGAGCGTGGCGAAATCCTGCGCATCGACCACTTCCTCAATCACCGCATCGAGCCCGGCTTCATCTTCGAGCTGGCCCACGAGCTGGCCCGACGCCTGTCCTTCTTTCAGCCGAACATCATCCTCACTGCCGAGGCCAGCGGCATCGCCCCGGCCCTGATCGTCGCCAAGACGCTCAACGTGCCCCTGGTGTACGCCAAGAAATACTCACCCCAGGTGGAGCCGCCCGCCATCTCCCGCATCATTCCCTCGCCCACCAAGGGTGGCGAAACCCGCCTGGTGCTGTCCACCCGCTACATCAAGGCGGGCCAGCGCATCGTCATCGTCGACGACTTCCTGGCCAATGGCCGCACCGCCACCGCCCTGATCGACATGGCCCGGGAAGCCGGTGCCGAAGTGCTGGGAGCCGGCTTCGTGGTCGAGAAACGCTTCAAGGAAGGCCGCGAACACATCGAGGCGCTGGGCGTGCCCGTCTCCACCCTGGCCCAGGTCGAAGCCCTGGAAGGCGACCGGGCGATCCTGACCCAGCCGCGGGGCGCGTAAGGCGCCCCCCTTTAGCGCACCAAGGGATAGAACAACTGCTCGTTGCCGATCTTGTAGGCGGAAATGGCGCGACGCCCTTCGGCCGAGGTGATCCAGTCGATGAACTTCTCGCCGGCCGCCTTCTTCACGTGGGGGTGCCGGGCCGGGTTCACCAGGATCACGCCGTAGGGGTTGTAGAGCTTGGGGTCGCCGGCGTAGATGATGGCCAGATCCTGGCGGTTCTTGAAGCTGGCCCAGGTGCCCCGGTCGGCGAGGGTGTAGGCGCCCATGCCGGCGGCCATGTTGAGGGTCGGGCCCATGCCGGCGCCGGCCTCCTTGTACCAGCCCTGGCCCTTCGGTTCGACGCCTGCCGTGCTCCAGAAGCGCAGCTCGGCGGCATGGGTGCCGCTGCGGTCACCGCGGGATACCCAGGGGCTGCCCTTCTTCGCGATACGGCCAAAGGCGTCCACGGCGTCCTTTGACGCCTTGACGCCGGCCGTGTCCGCCGCCGGCCCCACCAGCACGAAGTCGTTGTACATCACGTCCCGGCGGCCGACACCGTAGCCTTCGGCGACAAACTTGTCTTCGGCGGCCCGGTCATGCACCAGCAGCACGTCGGCGTCACCGCGGCGGCCCACATCCAGGGCCTGACCGGTGCCCAGGGCCACCACCTTTACGGCGATGCCGCTGTCCTTCTCGAAGATGGGCAGGATGAAGTTGAACAGGCCCGACTGCTCGGTGGAGGTGGTGGAGGCCAGGACGATGGTTTCGCCAGCGTGGGCGGCCGAGGCCAGGGCCGCCAGGCTGAGGGCTGCGGATTTGAGGAATGTCAGAAGGCCATGCGCCATGGTAGTTCTCCCTGGATATAAAGCCGCGCTGCGGTCGAGGCCGGGCGGGCAAAGAAACGCTGCACGGGTGCGTGCTCGCACACCCGGCCGGCGTCGATGAAGACTACGTCGTCGGCCAGGCGCATGGCCTGACCGAGGTTGTGGGTGGTCATGAGGATGCGCGTACCCTCGGTACGGATCTCGCGCACGATGCGTTCAATGGCGTCCACCGACGAGGGATCAAGACTGGCGGTGGGTTCATCGAGGAGAAGCAGGCGTGGTCGGGTGATCCACGCCCGGGCCAGGGCCAGGCGCTGACGCTCGCCACCGGAGAGGCCGCGGGCGCTGTCGCCCGCACGATGGGCCAGTCCCACCCGCTCCAGCACTGCTTGCGCCCGCGCCCGCCGCTCGCCGGCGGCCACGCGCAGGGGGCGCAGGGCCAGCTCCACGTTGGCCTGCACCGAGTCGCGCAGCATCTTCGGCTGCTGGAAGACCATGGTCACACCGAACTCCGGGCGCGGCCCCCCACCCCAGTCGAAGTGCCCCGCATCGGGCTGAAGCAGGCCGCACACGCTGCGCAGGAAGACGCTCTTGCCAGCGCCGTTGGGGCCAAGGAGGATGGTGATGCCCTCCCCGCCCAGCTCCAGGCTGAAGCCGTCGAGCACCGCCCGGCCACCGGCATGCCAGTGCAGATCATGGATGCGCAGGGGAAACATGGGCACGTCGGCGGGGGTATGCATACTCAGGCGTAACGGCGCATGGCCCACAAACGCAGCCCGTAGGCCAACCCGTTGAGAAGGAGGATGACGGCCAGCAGCACCAGGCCCAGGGCCACGGCCAGGGGCAAATCGCCCTTGCTGGTCTCGAGGGCGATGGCGGTGGTCATGGTGCGGGTGGATCGGTCGATGTTGCCACCCACGATCATCACCGCCCCCACTTCCGACATGGCCCGCCCGAGGCCGGCCAGCACGGCCACCATCAGGGAGTGACGGCAGTCGTGCAGCAGCACCCGCACGCTGTCGAACCATCTGAAGCGCATGGCGGTGAGTTCTTCCTCGTACTCGCGCCAGGCGTCCTCTACCGTCTGGCGGGCGATGGCGGCCATCAGCGGCACCACCAGCAGGGTCTGGGCGATCACCATGGCACTGGGAGAATACAGCAGGCCCAATTCGCCCAGCGGGCCGGAGCGGGACAGGGCAAGGTAGACCACCACACCCACCACCACCGACGGCAAGCCCATGCAGCCATTGAGGATCACCACCAGCACCTGGCGGCCGGGAAAGCGTCCCACCCCCAGGCAAGCGCCCAGGGGCAGCCCCACCAGGGTACCCAGGCACACCGCAAGCCCACTCACCTGCAGGGACAGAAGGACGATTTCCGCCACCCGATGATCAAAGCCGATCAGTAAGGCAAGGGCCTCGGAAAAGGCAAGAGTGAATCCGTTCATCGAAAAAAGGAATGACGGACCATCAGCCACCCCCTCGCTGCATGGCCAGATCGATCCGTGCAAGCAGCGCTTGGCGCGCCGCCCGACTGCCCGAGAGGAAACACAGTTGTGCATGCAGCACCGGGATGCGGAACAGGCCGATCCGCCTGTCTGGCATCTCGGTCAGCGTTACCTCCAGCACCGTGCCGGGATCATCGACACGCAGCAAGCCAGACCGCGGCATGCTCAACGCCGTGCCCACGGCAAGACGCAGGCCGCGCTCGAACTCCGCCGCGGTCGCTCCGATTTCGCGCAGGATCCCTCCCGGTGCACACACATCTTCCCGCATTCCCAAGTTCAGCCCCCGGCAATGGGCGGCCAGATGGCGAGTTCGTCACCTTCCTTCAGCACATGGGTGTTACGGGCGGCCGGTGCGATGTAATGGCCATTGACCAACACCAGGTGGGCGCTCTTCTCGGGCACCCGGTAGCGGGTGATCAGATCGCCCACGGTGGTGCCGGGCATCACTTCGATATCCACCAGGTTGCCGCGTCGCTCCGCCGGCAGGAGGTCGGAGAGCGACGCGAAGAGCTTGAACACCACCCTCATGCGAAGGCTGCCACCGGATGACGACGGGCCGTGGAGTCGGGCTGGGTTGCAGCCAGATAGGCCTCGAAGAAACGCTGGGGCGCTTCGAGCAGCACATTCTTCCAGGGGCCCAGGGCAAGTTTGCCTTGGATCAGACCGCGCAAGGCCCCCACATGCTGGGTCATGCCGATGGAGGTGGCACCGATCAGCACATCACCCTTGAACTGCAGGCTCAAGTATCGATAGGCCGCTTCGTCCACCTGCTCCACCCCGTCCTCACCGGGCTCGCCCCACCACTGGCCGAAGGAGGTGGAGATCAGCCCCAGGGTGTCGAGTACGTTGATGGCCAGCACCCCCGGCATGCGTGCGTTGCCTCCGGCCATGTTGATTGCGGCGACGCGGGCTTGATCGGCCGCATTGGGCTGGATGGCCGACACAAGGTGGGCGCCGGTGAAGAGGTCGGGAGCCTCCGCCACGTCGCCAGCGGCAAAGATGCCCGGTACGCTGGTTTCCATTCGGGCATCCACCAGCACACCCTTGGCCACATGCACCGGCGTCGCATCCAGGAAGGCCGCGTTGGGTGCCACCCCGGCTGCCACGATGACCAGGTCGCAGGGCAATTTGTCACCGGTGGACAGACTGACGGTAAGGGGCGAATCGCCCCCCTCGCTGCGCTCAATGCGTTCCACCCCGGCAGACGTGACCACGCGGATGCCCTGCTCCTCCACCCAGCGCTTGATCATGCCGCCAGCCTTGGGCGTCATCATGCGCGGCACCATCCGGTCGCCCATTTCGACGACGGTCAGTTCGACGCCGCGTTTGGCCAGCGCCTCCATGATGATGCAACCGATGAAGCCGGCACCGAGTTGCAGCACGCGGGCGCCGGGCCGTGCATGCCTGGCGATGGCGCGGGCGTCCTCCAGGGTCCAGCAGGTTTGCACTTCCGGCAGATCCACGCCGGGAATGGGAGGGCGGACGGGATGCGACCCCGTGGCCACCAGCAGGCGGTCGTAAGTCTCGAAGTGGCCGTCGGCAAAGAGTACGCGCTGGGCCGGAGTGTCAACCGCCACTGCCCGACCGTTCAGCAGGCGTACCCCCAGCTTTTCAAAGTGACCCGGCGTCTTGCGCAGCCAGGTGCCGGATTCGTCGATGTTGCCTTCCAGTAGATAGGGAATGGCCATGCGCGAGTAGGAAGGTTCGTTCTCGCTGCCGACCATCACAATCTCGTCGCGGGGCGCGGCCTTGCGCAGGGCCTCGACCGCCACCACGCCGGCCGGGCCATTGCCCAGGATCAGATGTTTCATGGATAAATCCTCAACGTCAGGCACGTGCCGACGCCTGCCCTATGGCGGTGTCGACACGTGTTCAACAGATGGCCTGAAGCGCCGGCAGCCCTTGGCGGGGAATATCGGCACTTCCGGATCGGCGCTCAGAGCCCCAGGCGTTCCAGGGTCTCGGGGGTCGGCACCCCTTCCTGGGTCCAGCCCCGGAGGGTGTAGTACTCGGGCAGCATCTTGTCGATGCCGCTGACGAGCCCCTTGGCGGGTCCGGTCTGGGCTGCTTCGGTCTTGAGGCGCGGCGGCAGGTCGTCATCCTTGCGGGTGAGGCCCGCCGCGTTGTTGAAGAGACGCTCCATGTTCCAGATGCGCTCGCCCATGGCGTTGAGCTTTTCCATCGACCAGTCGCCCTCGCAGGCGGCTTCGATCTGGGGCTGCACGTCGGCCACTGTCCAGGCGAAGGAGGTAAAGACGCAGATCCCGGCGGCATCGAAGACCGCGGTGGCATCCTGGAAAGCCTTGACCAGCTCCGGCTTGCCCTCGGTAACCAGCGGATCGGTCTTGACCGGAATGCCAAGCACTTCGGAAGCCACCGTGTAGGAGCGCAGATGGCACGCTCCGCGGTTGGAAGTGGCGTAGGTGAGGCCCATACCCTGGATGCCGCGGGCGTCATAGGCCGGGAACTCCTGGCCCTTGACGGTCATGGACAGCTCCGGGTATCCGTACTTGGTGCACAGACGCTTCGACCCCTGGCCGATCTCCTTGCCGAAACCCTCTCCCCTGGCGGTGAGTTCCGACAAGGTGGCCAGCGCTTCAGCAGAGCCGAAGGGCGCTGCAATGCCGATCTGCTCCTTCGTCAGCACGCCCTTTTCGTAAAGCTCCATGACGGCACCGATGGTGGCGCCGAAGGAGATCGGATCCATGCCTTGCTCGTTGCACAGGAGGTTGGCGTATTGGAGGGCTTCCAGGTCACCCACGCCATTGGCCGCGCCAAGGGCCCAGGCTGCTTCATACTCGAGGCCACCGGAGGCGCCCCAGTATTCGGGCTTGTTCACCACCGTGAAGTGGCCCTTGTCGATCTCGGAGATCCGGCCGCAGGCAATGGTGCAGCCGAAGCACGCCGCATTGGTCACCAGATGGGTCTTGCCGTCGGTGGGGCGCTTCTCGTGCATGGCCTCCGCCGAGATCTTGCCGGCCTCCTCGAACTGTACGTTCTGGTGGTTACGGGTAGGCAGCGCGCCCATCTCGTTGATCACGTTCATCAGCACCTGGGTGCCATACTTGGGCAGCCCCTGGCCGGTGACCGCGTTGTCTGCCAGAACCTTCTTCTTCTCGGCGGTGATCTTCATGAAGGCCTTCATGTCCTTGATGCCGGACATGCCCTTTGTTCCGCGGAGGGCCACGGCCTTGAGGTTCTTCGAGCCCATCACGGCGCCAACGCCGGAACGACCGGCGGCCCGGTGCAGGTCATTGACGATGCAGGCAAAGAGCACCTGGTTCTCGCCGGCCAGGCCGATGGACGAAACCCGGATCAGCGGATCCTGGTGGCGGTGCTTGATGCTCTCCTCGGTCTCCCAGCAGCTCTTGCCCCACAGGTCGGAGGCGTCCTTGAGTTCGGCCTTGTCGTTTTCGACATAGAGATACACCGGTTTGGGCGATCGGCCCTCGAAGATGATCATGTCCCAGCCGGCAAACTTCATCTCGGCGCCAAAGAAGCCGCCCGAGTTGGAGCAGGCGATGGCGCCCGTGAGCGGCCCCTTGGTGACCACGGTGTAGCGGCCGCCGGTGGATGCCATCGTGCCGGTGAGCGGCCCGGTGGACATGATCATCTTGTTGTCCGGCGAAAGGGGATCGACCTTGGGGTCGATCTCCGACACCAGATACTTGGTGGCGAGACCGCGGGAGCCGAGGTATTCGTCGGCCCACTGCATGTTCAGCGGCTCTTCCTTGCAGGTGCCTTCGGTGAGATTGACCCGCAGTACTTTTCTGTTCCAGCCCATGGTCTGCCTCCTAGTCCGAAACGGCCGTATTGGCCTTGGCAGCCCAGGCCCGCATGCGGTCCAGGCCGGTCCAGTCCGCATCCACGTAGGTGATCGCGCCAGTGGGGCAGGCCGTGGCGCAAGCGGGGTCGCCTCCGCACAAATCACATTTCTGGACCTTGCCGGTATCCTGGTTGTAATTCACCGTTCCGAACGGACAGGCGATGGTGCACACCTTGCAGCCGACACAGACGTCGTCGAAGACCTGTTTGGCCCCCGTCGCCGCATCGATGCGGATTGCGTCCACCGGGCAGGCGTTGAGGCACCAGGCCTCGGTGCACTGGGTGCAGGTATAGGGAACCTTGCGCCCCTCGGTTTCAAAACTGAAAACCTTGATGCGCGACTTTGACGGATTGATGACCCCGGTGTGTTCGACCGAGCATGCCATTTCACACTGCAGGCAGCCGGTACACTTCTTGGGGTCAATGTGCAGGGATTTCCACATTGAACAACTCCTCCTTATGAGTGGTAAATCGGCAGGTGCGATAACTTTGTGTATCGATGGCTCGCCGAATAACGGCGGCCTTTGCATCCTGCCAGAGCGTCTCTCCCGCACGGCACGACTACGTTTTCTCGCAGTTCCGGGCCGACAATTCAGCATACCCAGCGGAGTCGGCTTGTCAATGCGCAGTGCGGCACAAAAGGCCGTGCTGCCTGCATCCGGCCGAGTATGTTATTAATCGGTTTTGCCCTTGACCCGGAGTCGCGACATGAATTTGGACAATGGCTGCAGCGCATCCGGCGCCCGCAAGTCCCTCTCGGTGGACGACGCCCGCCGCATCATCCTGGACGCCTTGTCGCCCGTATCGGGCTGGGAGAGGGTTGCCATCCGCAGCGCCTTGGGGCGCATCCTCAGCGACGATGTGATCGCGCCTTGCAATGTTCCGGCCCACGACAATTCAGCCATGGATGGCTATGCCGTGCGTGCCGAAGATCTGTCGGCCGATACCGAATCGAAGCTGCAGGTCGTGGGCACGGCCTTCGCGGGTCGGGGCTTCTCGGGCATTGTTGGCAAGGGGCAGGCCGTACGCATCATGACCGGCGGCGTCATGCCGATGGGTGCCGATACCATCGTGGTGCAGGAGGTCGCTCGCCCGGAGGGTGATCAGGTGATCGTCCCCGGCGGAGTCCGCCGCGGCCAGAATGTCCGTCGCGCTGGCGAGGATCTGGCTGCGGGCGCTGTCGCCCTTCCCCGCGGCAAGCGCATGGGCCCCGCCGAACTCGGCCTCGTGGCATCCCTCGGCATTGCCGAGGTCAGCGTCATGCGGCGTCTGCGAGTGGCGTTCTTTTCCACCGGGGACGAACTTGCCAGCATCGGCCGCCCCCTGGCACCCGGCGAAGTCTACGACTCCAATCGCTATACCCTCCATGGCGCCCTGACCCGGCTGGGCTGTGACCTGCTGGACATGGGAGTGATTCCGGACCGGCCCGAGGCCCTTGAGGCGGCCTTCCGCGAGGCCGCCTCAGCTTCGGATGTGGTTCTGACCACCGGCGGGGTCTCGGTGGGTGAGGCGGACTTCATCCGCGAGCTGATGGGGCGGCTCGGGGAGGTGAGTTTCTGGAAGATCGACATCAAGCCCGGCCGCCCCATGGCCTTCGGCCGTATCGGCACCACCTGGATGTTCGGCTTGCCCGGTAATCCGGTGGCGGTCATGGTGACGTACTACCAATTCGTGATGGACGCGCTGCTCAAGATCGCCGGCCTTGACCCGCTACCTGAGCGGCCTCTGGTGCCGGTCGCCTGCACGACCTCCATTCGCAAGCTCTCCGGCCGTCGGGAATATTTGCGTGGGCGGATCTTTGCCGAAGACGGGATCTGGAAGGTGCGCTCCGCGTCCGCCCAGGGATCGGGCATCCTGCGTTCCATGTCGGAGGCGAACTGCTTCATCGTGCTGAATGAAGGCAGGGGCGACGTGATGCCCGGAGACATTGTGGATGTTCAGTTGTTCGACGGGCTGATCTGAGCCGAGGGGGCCTCGACAGACACACCCATGCGGCACAGGCGTGGCCGGATGTCACCGCGCTTGCCGCATGGCGTTGCGGCCCGTTCGGCCGGTGATGGCAGGCCCTCTTCGTCCATGCGGGCCTCCACCGTATGCCAGGCCACCACCCCATGCCGGTCCAGACGCAGGCTCAGTAGCCAGCCCACCCGGGCGGCGGGTAGCTCGAAGCCGTCGAAGACGAAGTTGCCCAGGCTGTAGATGATCGGCCGCCCCTTGTAGATCTCGGTCCCCTGGGTCACGTGGGGGTGGCCGCCCACCACGGCTGCGGCCCCTGCATCGATCATGCGCCGGGCCAGCTGGCGTTGCCGCGCCGAGGGCGCGGGCTCCCGCTCCCAGCCCCAGTGCATGAAGGGGATCACCAGGTGGGCGCCGGCCTTGCGGGCGGCACGGATGTCGGACAGCACCTGGCTGTCCTCGCTCCAGGCAATGCCTGGCCGACTGGCCCCGGCTTCGAAGGAGCGGGGCTTGAACTCGTTGTAGCCCAGCACCGCGACCCGCAGGCCTTTTTGCTCAACCCACAGGGGTGCGTGGGCCTCCGCCAGGTTGCGTCCGCCACCGAAATGGCGGATGCCGGCTGCCTGCAGATGGCCCATGGTCTCGATGAACCCCGCCTGCCCGTAGTCGCCCGAGTGATTGTTGGAAAGGGCCAGGGCATCAAAACGCCCCTTGAGCGTGGCCAACACCCGGGGATGGGCCCGGAAGCTGTAGATCTTGTTGGCCAGGGGCGCACCCGTGGTGGCCACCGGGCACTCCAGATTGCCGATGCGGTAGTCGGCCCGGTCGAGGATGGGTGCGAACGCGGCCAGGGGGTCGCGTCCTGCAGCCAGCGCCCTGCCCGGCCCATCGTCGAGCATGATGTCGCCGGCAAAGAGCAGTTCCAGATCGGCCGCCGACGCGAGCGTCGCCGTGGCGGTCAGCAGCGCCGCAAGTAGCGTCTTGATGGCCTTCATCGCCGCACCTCCGCGCGCTGCTCGCACCAGAACTCGAGCTCGCTGTCACGCACCGGCTCATAGACCCGCTGCAGTCCGGTGAAACCATGTGCGCCCCGGAGGCCCGGCCTGGGCAGGGCATAACTGGCCTGGTGGATGGGCACCGGGCCCTGCTCCCGGTCCACGTAGGTGTAGATCCTGACACCTGCGATATCCGCCGGCCGGGCCTGAAACACCAGCTTGAAAAGAAAGTAGCTTCCCACGGCCACGGCCTCGACGCCGTAAGGGCTGTCCACGTGCGTTGCACTATGAACCCGGGTCTCGCCGCCATAGGTGACATGGCAATCAATGCGCGGTGCGGCACCGGCAAGGGCCGACGCACTCAAGCCGGACGCCATGCACGCGAGCCAGACGGGGATGAACGCTACTTTCATCGAGCCTCTCCTGCTCCGGGCAGCGCCACCGGCAACTCGTCCAGCTGCGCGGCCTCGATACGCTGGAAATGGGCGCTGATCTTGCGCGACGAGGTCTGCACTTCGGCCACGTCCTCGCCGGCCTGGCGGATATGGGTGGCGAGCTTTTGCATGCGTTCGTCGAAACGGTTGAAATCCTTGGCCAGCTTGCCGAGGGCATCCTTGATGACATGGATCTGCTTGCGTGTCTCCACATCCTTGAGCACCGCCCGGGCCGTGTTGAGCACCGCCATCAGGGTAGTGGGTGACACGATCCACACCCGGCGCGTCATGGCATAGGCCACCACTTCCGGATGGTAGGCGTGGATCTCGGCAAAAACCGCCTCGGCCGGGATGAACATCACCGCGCCGTCGGAGGTCACTTCCGGGAGGATGTACTTGCCGGCAATGGCATCCACGTGCTTCTTCACGTCATTGCGAAAGGCCGTCTGGGCGGCGCGGCGCTCCAGGTCGCCCACCTCGCCCTCGAACATGCGGTGGTAGTTCTCGAGGGGAAACTTGGAGTCCACCACCACCATGCCGGTGGGCTCGGGCAGGCGCAGCACACAGTCGGCGCGGGTGCCGTTGGGCAGGGAATACTGGAAGTCGAAGGCCTCCGGCGGCAGGGCATTGCGCACCAGGGCTTCCAGCTGAACCTCGCCAAAGGCACCCCGGGCGCGCTTGTCGCCGAGCAGCTCCTGCAGGCTGACCACGTTGGTGGTCAGGTCACCGATCTTCTTCTGGGCCTCGTCGATGGTGGCGAGGCGGGCCATCACGCTGGTGAAGGTCTCGTTGGTCTTGCGGAAGCCCTCGTCGAGCCGCTGATTCACATGCCCGGTGATGGCCTCGAGCCGCTCGCCGACAGTGCGGTTCATGGCTTCGATGCTGTGGGTGAGTTGCTCGGAGGCGGCCTTGAGCCCGCCCTGCAGCAGCTCCCGGTCGGCACGGGCGTGTTCAGAGAGGGTCTTGAGCGTTTCAGCCATCATCTCGCTGCGCAGCTTTTCCTGCCCGGCGGCGATGGCGCCGGCCAGCTCGGCCAGACGCAGGGCGGTGCCCTCCTGGTGCTTGCCGAGTTGCCCGACGAAGGCCAGGTGGAGCTGCTGGAGGGCGTGCCGGGAGGCCAGCTCACCACCCTCGATACGCTCGCGCAGGCGATCGGTCTCGCCCGCCACCATGTCCATCACCCGATCGCTGGCCGTGGTGGAGGCAGCCTGCAGCTCACGCACGAAATGCAGCTGCTGGTGCCCGAAGAGGCTCTCGAGGCGGGCGCCGAGCTCCTCGGCCAGCGTCTCGCGCCCGTGCTCCAGCCGGCGCAGCCTGAGGATCAGGTAGACCAGGCCGGCGAAGACCAGGACAAGGGCGGCAAACAGCCAGGGGATAAGGGCAGACAGAACAGGGGCGGACTCGGAATTCATCGCCGAAGTATACCGCCCTCACCTGTAAATTAGTTCAGCGCCCGCAGGCTGACCAGGGGCGGCTGGGCCAGCAGATGGCGCGTACCCACCCAGCCCGCCACGGTCACCACCAGCACGCCGGCCAGCGCGCCGACACCCAGCGGCAGCACACTGGGCACGTAGGGCAGTTTGAACACGAAATGCCCCAGGGCCCAGCCGATACCCGTGGCCCCAGCCCCGGCCAACACACCGGCCACGAGGCCAAGCACCGCAAACTCGGCCAGCAGGGCCGACCTGAGCTGGGCGTTGCGTGCCCCCAGGGTACGCAGGATGGCGAGTTCCTTTTCACGCTCGTCGTGGGTCGCCTGTAATGCCCCGAAGAGCACGACGACGCCGGCCACCACCGCAAAGCCGAACACGAACTGCACCGCAGCGATGAGTTTCTCCACCATTCCGCGCACCTGGCCGACCACCGCCGCCACGTCGATGACAGTGAAATTGGGGAAAGCGGCGACGATGCGGTTGGCAAACTCCAGCTCTGATGGAGGCAGATAGAAGCTGGTGATGTAGCTCGCAGGGAAGGATTCGAGCATGCCCTGCCCGGCGATAACGAAGAAGTTCACCCGCATGGAGTCCCAGTCGAGCTTGCGCAGGCTGGTGATGCGCGCCTCGCTACGGGTGCCGGCAATCTCGAAGGTCAGCATGTCGCCCATGACCAGCCCGAGGGTCTGGGCCAGGCCCTGCTCCACCGAGAACTGGGGCGTGGTGTCGGACCCATGCCAGCGCCCGGCAGCGACACTGTTGCCATCGGGCAGGCGGGCGTCGAAGGAGAGATTGAAGTCCCGGTCCACCAGGCGCCGGGCGCGATCCTCGGTGTAATCATCCGGCCCCACCGGGCGGCCATTCACGGCCACCAGGCGACCACGGATCATGGGCTGCAGTGCCGGCTCCCGGCGTCCCGCATCCTTGAAGAACTGACGCACACCCTCCACCTGATCGGGCTGGATGTTGATGACGAAACGGTTGGGTGCATCGGCGGGGGTGGCTTGTTGCCAGTTGGTCAGCAGATCGCCCCGCACCAGGGTCAGCAGCAACAGGGCCGTCAGACCCATGCCCAGGGCCAGCACCTGCACCAAGCTGGCCACCGGCCGGCGGCGCAGGGAGGCGATGCCGTAGCGCCAGCCACTGCTGGCCACGCCACGCACCCGACCAAGGGCCGCCAGCACCAACCCACCCACGGCGGCATAAACGGCAAAGGCCAGGGCAAAACCGCCCACCACCCAGGCCCCAAGCAGCCAATCCCGGGCAATCCCCACCAGCAGACCGGCCAGCAACAGCGCGCCGATGGCCCAGGCCACGCCTTCCCGGGCAGCCATGCCGTCCCATTCGCGGCGCAGCACCCGCAAGGTGGGCACCCGGCCGAGGCGGATCAGCGGCGGCAGGGCAAAGCCAAGCAACAAGAGCATGGACACCGCAAGCCCGTGCAGCACGGGCCAGAACCCCGGCGGCGGCAAGGGGAAGCCCACCAGCTCGCCCAGCAGGCTGTTGAGCACGAATTGCACGGCGAAACCCAGCGCACACCCCGCCACCCCGGCCGCCAGGCCGAGCAGGGCAAACTCGCCAATGAACATCGCCATGAGCTGCGCTTGCCCGGCGCCCATGCAACGCATCACGGCGCATCCATCCAGGTGACGCTCCACGAAGCGCCGGGTGGCCAGACCCACCGCCACCGCCGCCAGCACCACGGCCAGCATTGCCGCAAAGCGCAGGAAGCGCTCGGTACGATCAAGGATGGAGCGCACTTCGGGACGGGCGTTGTCCACCGTCTCCAGGGTCTCGCCCCGCTTCAGGCGGGCCTTGGCCCAGGTTTCAAAGGCGGCGATGTCCCGGGCTTCACCTGCGAGATGCAGCCGATGGAAGGCGCGGCTGCCGGGCTGGATGAGCGCGGTGGCAGGCAGATCGGCTGCGTTGATCACCAGCCGCGGCAGCAGGCTGAAGAAGTTGGCGCCCCGGTCGGATTCAAAGGACAGCACGGCAGCCATACGCAGGCGCGAGGCACCCAGCCCCACCATGTCGCCGGGGCGTGCCCCCAGGGCGCTGGCCAGACGCTCATCCAGCCACAGCTCGCCGGGGGCCGGAATGCCCGTCGCCGGGGCATCGGGCTGGTTGAGGCCGGGGGCGATACGGATCGTGCCGCGCAGCGGGTGGCCGTCTTCCACCACCTTCACGCCAGCAAGTTGCGCACCTTCGGCGGTGCTGGCCATGCTGGTGAAGGTGCTGGACACCGCGGATTTCAGGCCGAGCCGGCTGGCTTCGGCCCGGTAGGCGGGGTCGAGAGCATGATCTGACACCAGCACCAGGTCGCCGCCGAGAAGCTGATTGGCTTCACGCCCGAGGGCCTGGGCGACCCGGTCGGTGAAGAAGCCGACACTGGTCAGGCTGGCGACGGCAATGACCAGGGCGACCACGAGCAGGCCGAGTTCTCCGGCCCGCAGGTCGCGGCGCAGCATGCGGAAGGACTGGGAAAGGGCAGGCAGGAATTGCTTCATGGGGTCTCAGGCAGCGCCACCGCAAAAAGATTCCGGCCGAGGCCGGAATCTGCTGCCACCGGCTCAGGCTGCAAGCGCAAGCCAGCGCTGCACCAGCCGAACCCAGTAGGCCACACCGAAGGGAATCGCCGAGTCGTTGAAGTCGTAGTGGGGATTGTGCAGGGTGCAGCCCCCCTCCCCCGGCCCGTTGCCCAGCCAGATGTAGCAGCCGGGCTTCTCCTGCAGGAAGTAGGCAAAATCCTCGGCGCCCATGCTGGGCTTCGGATCAATACTCACCTTGCCCTCGCCGCAAACTTCGGCTGCCACCCGGGCGCAGAACTCGGCCTCGGGCACGGTATTGATGGTCGGGGGGTAGCCGCGCCGGTAGTCGAAGTTCACATTGGCACCGAAGGCCGCGCCCACCCCGGCGCAGACGCGCTGCATGGTGTCTTCGACCATGGCCTCAACCTCCGGCCGGAAGGCCCGCACGGTGCCACTGATGCGGGCGATGTCGGGGATCACGTTGTAGGCGTCCCCGGCATGGAACTGGGTGACCGATAGCACGGCTGCGTCCTGGGGGTCCCGGTTGCGGCTGACCACCGATTGGAGCGCCTGGACCAAAGCGGCACCTGCCAGCACCGGGTCGATACCCTGGTGGGGCATGGCGGCATGGGCGCCATGCCCCTTGATCTCGATGTCGAAACGATCGGCGCAGGCCATTACGGGGCCGCGATGCACGGCGATCTCGCCGAGGGGCAGGCCGGGCCAATTGTGCAGGCCGAACACGGCTTCCATGGGAAAACGCTCGAAGAGGCCATCGGCGATCATCGCCGGCGCACCGCCCTCCCCTTCTTCGGCGGGCTGGAACAAAAACACCACGGTACCGTCGAAATCCGGGTTCTTGGCCAGATGCGCCGCCGCCCCCAGCAGCATGGCCGTGTGGCCGTCGTGGCCGCAGGCGTGCATCCGCCCGGGGTGGCGGGAGTGGTGGTTGAAGTCGTTCTTCTCCTGGATGGGCAGCGCATCCATGTCGGCCCGCAGGCCGATGGCGCGGCCACTGGTGCCGGCCCTGAGCACGCCGACGACGCCGGTCTTGCCCACCCCGGTGTGGGTTTCGATGCCCAGAGCACGCAGGCGCTCAGCCACAATGGCGGCGGTGCGGTGCTCCTCGAAGGCCAGCTCCGGATGGGCGTGGATGTCCCGGCGGATGGCGGTGATTTCGGCGTGATCGGCCCGCAGTTTTTCTAGAAGGTGCATGATGCGTCCCGACGATAGGCGGCCCCGGCGGCCGTTATGGAGAAATGATAGCAGCGGGGCACGCCCCCGCTCCACCGCAAGAAGCAGACTCAACCGAATGAAACTTTTCTACGCCGACCACTTCGTGCTGCCCCTCCCCGAGGGGCATCGCTTTCCGATGGAAAAATACGCCCGCCTGCGGGAGCGCCTGATGGGCTCCGGTCTGTTCGGGGCCGATGACTTCCATGTTCCCGAGGCCGCCAGTGATTCCGAGCTGCTCCGCGCCCACGATGCCGGCTACGTGCAGCGGGTTGTCCGCGGCACCCTGGACAAGAACGACATCCGGCGCATCGGCTTTCCCTGGTCGGAGGCCATGGTGGAGCGCTCCCGGCGCTCTGCCGGCGCCACGCTGGCGGCCTGCAGGGCGGCGCTGGAGGACGGTTGCGCCGCCAACCTGGCCGGCGGCACCCACCACGCCTTCCGCGACCGGGGCGAAGGCTTCTGTGTCTTCAACGACGCTGCCATCGCCGCCCTGGCCATGCGCGCCGAGGGCCGGGTCGAGCGGGTGGCGATCATCGACTGCGACGTGCATCAGGGCAACGGCACCGCCGCCATTCTGGCCAACCGGCCAGAGTGCTTTACCTTCAGCATCCATGGTGCCCGCAACTACCCCTTCGACAAGGAGTGCAGCGATCTGGACGTGGAACTGCCCGACGGCACCACTGACGACACCTACCTCACCGCCCTGCAGGCTGCCCTCGGGCCGGTGTTTGCCCGGGGAAAGCCCGACATGGTGATCTACCTGGCGGGCGCCGACCCCTACGAGGACGATCGCCTGGGCCGGCTCAAGCTCACCAAGGCCGGTCTGGCCGAACGGGACCAGTTGGTCTTCGACAAGGTCCGCCAACGCGGCCTGCCCATCGCCATCGCCATGGCCGGCGGCTACGCCCGCAACATCGACGACACCGTGGAAATCCACACCAATACGGTATGCGCGGCGGCACGCCACTTCCGTGCGCGTCAATCTGCCTCGCTATAATCAGGACAAGACCCCTACAAGGATTCCCCGATGCGCTTCGAAGGCTCCGACAATTACGTCACCACCCCGGATCTGATGCTGGCCGTCAACGCCGCCATCCGCCTGCAGCGCCCGCTCCTGATCAAGGGCGAGCCGGGCACCGGCAAGACCATGCTGGCCGAAGAGGTGGCCGCGGCCCTGGGCATGCCGCTGCTGCAGTGGCACATCAAGTCCACCACCAAGGCCCAGCAGGGGCTGTATGAATACGATGCCGTGTCGCGCCTGCGCGATTCCCAGCTGGGTAACGACAAGGTCAAGGACATCTCCAACTACATCGTCAAGGGCACCCTGTGGCAGGCCTTCGAGGCCGACGTGCCCACCGTGGTGCTGATCGACGAGATAGACAAGGCGGACATCGAGTTTCCCAACGACCTGCTGCGCGAACTCGATCGCATGGAGTTCCACGTTTACGAGACGCGCGAGACGGTCAAGGCCCGCCACCGCCCCATCGTATTCATCACCTCCAACAACGAGAAGGAGCTGCCCGACGCCTTCCTGCGCCGCTGCTTCTTCCACTACATCAAGTTCCCCGATCGGGACACCATGCAGCGCATCGTCGATGTGCACTTCCCCGGCATCAAGCAGGCCCTGCTCAAGGAAGCACTGGAAGTTTTCTTCGGCCTGCGCGAAGTCCCCGGCCTGAAGAAGAAGCCCTCCACCTCCGAGCTGATCGACTGGCTCAAGCTGCTGGTGGCCGAAGAGATCCCTGTTGAAGCGCTGCGCTCGCCGGACCAGAAGGCCAGCATTCCGCCCCTGCACGGCGCCCTGCTGAAGAACGAGCAGGACATGCATCTCTTCGAGCGCCTGGTGTTCATGGCCCAGCGCAACCGCTGAGCCCGCCTGAACCATGCTTATCGACTTCTTCCTCCATCTGAAGACCCGCAAGCTGCCGGTGTCCACCAAGGAGTTCCTGACCTTGCTCGAAGCCATCCAGGCCGGCCTGGCGGGGCACAGCATGGAGGACTTCTACTTCCTGGCCCGCAGCAGCCTGATCAAGGACGAATCCCACTTCGACCGCTTTGACCAGGCCTTCGGTGAGTACTTCAAGGGCATCGAAGCCATCCCCGGGCTTGAGGTGGATCTTCCCGAGGAATGGCTGAAGGCCATGATGCAGAAGCACCTGACACCGGAGGAAAAGGCAAGGCTGGAGAAACTCGGCTGGGACAAGCTGATGGAGGAGTTCCGGAACCGCCTCAAGGAGCAAAAAGGCCGGCACCAGGGCGGCTCGAAATGGGTCGGCACCGGCGGCACCTCGCCCTTCGGCAACAGTGGCTATCACCCGGAAGGCATCCGCGTGGGCGGTGAGTCGGCCGGCAATCGCACTGCGGTGAAGGTGTGGGACCAGCGGGAATACCGCAATCTGGACGACAGCGTGGAACTGGGTACCCGCAACATCAAGGTGGCCCTGCGCCGGCTACGCCGCTTTGCCCGCCTCGGAGCGCCGGATGAACTGGACCTGGACGGCACCATCGCCGCCACCGCCCGCAATGCCGGCTACCTGGATCTGCTGATGCGGCCGGAGCGCCACAATGCGGTGAAGGTGCTGATCTTCTTCGATGTGGGCGGCTCCATGGACGACCACGTGAAGGTGTGCGAGGAGCTGTTCTCGGCCTGCCGCACCGAGTTCAAGCACATGGAGTACTTCTACTTCCACAACTGCGTGTATGACCACGTGTGGCGGGACAGCTTCCGGCGCCACTCGGAGCGCACCCCGACCCTCGACGTGATCCACAAGTACGGGCCGGAGTACAAGCTGATCTTCGTGGGCGACGCTACCATGAGCCCTTACGAGATCCTCCAGCCCAACGGCTCCATCGAGTACAGCAACACCGAGGCCGGTGCCGTGTGGCTGCGCCGCCTGGCCGACGCCTACCCTTCCATGGCCTGGCTCAATCCCGAAGCGGAACGCACCTGGGATTACCGCCAGTCCATCGGGATCATTCGGCAGATACTCGGGGAAAGGATGTTTCCCCTGACCCTGGATGGCCTCACCCGGGCCATCAGCCACCTGTCACGCAAGCATTAGACTCAGGGCACCCGGTAGTTTTCCTGGGTCATGATGTCCACACCGCACTGGAGGTTTTCGATCCAGTCGAGGAAGCGATTGACCATCACCTTGCCCTCGAAGCGGCAGCCGTGCTGGGGCACGATCATTTCCACATCCAGTTGGCGGACCATGTTCACCCAGAAGCGACAGATCTTGTTGGAGATCATGTAGCGACGGTGGAAGCCGGCCATGGTGATCACATGGTCGTCGAAGTCGGTTACCGGCTTGGCTGCCTGATCATGGTCGACCAGTGATGCGCCCATGTCACCGGAGAACAGGATCTTGGACACCGGGTCGTAGAACTGGAAGTTGCCTTCGGAGTGCATGAAGTGGGCCGGAAGAGCCTTGATCTTGCTATCGCCGAGGGCGATGTTCATCCCCTCATCAGGAATGCCGAGGATGCGGGCGGTGTAGTCCTTGCCCGTCGTGAAGTGGGGGATGAAGCGTGTCCACAGACGGGAAATCATCACTTTGCAGTGGGTGGACACCATCCACTTGTTGAGGGAGGCGATGATGTCCGGGTCGGCGTGGGTGGCAAAAATGAAATCCAGCCCGCGGGACGGAAAGAAGCGCTGCATGGACATCAGCAGGCCGTTGTAGGTCATGTTGCCGCCCGGGTCGATCAGGGCCCCGTGATCACCATCGACAATCAGGAACTGATTGCACTGCACGGCATGGTCAGCCTCCTCGTCCACCAGATCGTAGAAGGCCAGACAGGCATGCTTGCCATTGTTGAAGAGTTCGACAGCCATGGAAATTGTTACGGGAGTGAAATCGGGTTGTAACTTTATCCGACTTGCAAGATGTGTAAAACATCACACTCAAAGTCATTGATCGTAGTCAACGTATTGCCTCGTCACGCGTGACTCTTTGGGGTATCTTGGCCCACTTGGTTCATGCATTGATGGAGTCCTGCTTGAGAACACCCGTTCTACTGTTGTCCATGGCGGCGTGCATTGCCCTGCTGTCTTCCGGCGGCGCATCAGCGCTGCCCCCCTCCCAGTCCGGGGGTGGCCTTGGTGCCGTGCCAGGATCGGCGTCACCCTTTGGTGGGGCGCGTGCCCCGGGTCAGGTCGGTGTGCGCCCGGAGAGCCTGCGGAGACCTTCATCAACCCTGTGCGGGCCAGGCAACCGTCCGGGCAACAGCATGGCCACCACACGTCGTGATCCGTCGGGGCGTATCCACATCTCCGGCGATTCTGCCTCGCCGAGCAACCGCAACGGCAACGTCTATAACTGCGCAGGCAAAGGTGGCAGCGGCAAGATCCGCGCCAATGCGGGCGCAGGCAAAGCCAAGTCGGCTTACAACGCACGCACCAACACCCTCAACGCGGCAACCGACGGGTATGTGAATCGCTCGGCCACCAGCTCGATGATGCCGCGCAAGACTCCGTCGATGTACGACCCCGCCACCGGCGTACTCCGGCCCTCGCGCAAACTCAACGCCTACGAAATCTACCAGCGGTAAACGAAGCACGGGGGCAGTCCCTCTCAGGTCTGCCCCCGCCATGCTCCTGCGACCGGAGCCCTGAGGCTCCGGAGCAAAGCGATCACTTGCCGTTCATGGCCAGCATCAGTTGGTTGATGCGCTTCACGAAGCTCGCCGGATCGTCCAGCGTACCGCCTTCGGCCAGCAGAGCCTGATCAAAGAGCACGGCAGCCCAATCGTCAAACTGTGCATCCTCGTACTTCAGGCGCAGCACCACCGGGTGGCTGGGATTGATCTCGAGGATGGGCTTGGAGATCGGCATGTTCTGTCCCGCCGCCTTCATCAGGCGGGCCAGGTTCATCCCCATGTCGTGCTCGTCGGCCACCAGGCAGGCGGGCGAATCGGTGAGGCGATGGGTGACGCGGACTTCCTTCACCTTGCCTTCCAGGCTGGCCTTCATCTTGTCGAGCATGTCCTTCAGCTCGCCGGTTTCCTTCTCGACGGCTGCCTTTTCGGCTTCGTCTTCGAGGGAGCCCAGATCGAGGCCGCCCTTGGCCACGGACGCCAACTGCTTGCCATCAAACTCGGTCAGGTTGCCCACCACCCACTCATCCACACGATTGGAGAGCAGCAGAACCTCGATGCCCTTCTTGCGGAAGATCTCCAGGTGTGGGCTGTTCTTTGCGGCGTTGAAACTGTCGGCGGTGACGAAGTAGATCTTGTCCTGCCCTTCCTTCATGCGGCCGATGTAGACGGCCAGGGAGACGCTCTCCTCGGCCGTGTCCACATGGGTGGACGCGAAGCGCAGCAGGCCTGCAATCTTGTCCTTGTTGGCGTGATCTTCACCGACGCCCTCCTTCAGCACCTGGCCGAACTCCTTCCAGAAGGTGATGTACTTGTCCTTCTGGTTCTCGGCGAGGTCTTCGAGCAGGCCCAGAACCTTCTTGGTGCAGCCGGCGCGCAGGGTGTCGATGTCCTTGGATTCCTGCAGGATCTCGCGCGACACGTTGAGCGGCAGGTCGTTGGAATCCACCACCCCGCGCACGAAGCGCAGGTACATGGGCATCAGCTTCTCGGCGTCATCCATGATGAAGACGCGGCGCACGTAGAGCTTCACCCCGTGACGGGCCTGGCGGTCCCACATGTCGAAGGGGGCGTGGCCCGGCACATACAGTAGCTGGGTGTATTCGTGACGGCCTTCCACCTTGCTGTGGGTCCAGGCCAGCGGCGGCTCGTAGTCGTGGCCGACGTGCTTGTAGAACTCGGTGTATTCCTCGTCGCTCACCTCGGACTTGGCGCGGGCCCACAGGGCGTTGGCCTTGTTGACGGTCTCGTCTTCGTCGGTGACGACCTGCTCCTTCTTCTCCTCATCCCACTGCTCCTTCTTCATCACGATGGGCTGGAGAATGTGGTCGGAGTACTTCTGGATGATGGAGCGCAGCTTCCAGCTGGACAGCAGATCGTCCTGGTCATCACGCAGATGCAGGGTGATCTCGGTGCCGCGGTCGGCCTTGTCGATGGGCTGTACGGTGTATTCACCGGCGCTGTCGCCGGTCATCGAGCATTCCCACTGCACCGCGTCGGTGGTGGCGAGGCCGGCCCGGCGAGTGCGCACGGTGACCTTGTCGGCAACGATGAAAGCAGAATAAAAACCGACCCCGAACTGCCCGATCAGATGGGCGTCCTTCTTCTGGTCGCCGGTCAGCTTGCCGAAGAACTCCTTGGTGCCCGATTTGGCGATGGTACCCAGGTTGGTCACCACCTCGTCGCGACTCATGCCGATGCCGTTGTCGGCGATGGTCAGAGTGCGGACAGTCTTGTCGAGGGCCACGCGTATCTTCAACTCGGCGTCGTTCTCGAACAGCCCGCCGTTCTCGAGGGCTTCGAAACGCAGCTTGTCACAGGCATCGGATGCATTCGAGACCAGCTCGCGGAGAAAGATCTCCCGGTTCGAGTACAGCGAATGAATCATGAGGTGCAGCAGCTGCTTCACCTCGGCCTGGAAGTTCAGGGTTTGCGCAGACGACATTTGCTCGACAGTCATAAAGCTTGCTCCAAGAGAACCGTTAACGACCCGCATATGGGTCCGCCCTTCCGACTTTCAAGCCCTCGCTTCCAACTTATGGAACGACTTCCGCTGTCTTCCTCAATTCTCCCTGCTGCAAAGCCGTCCGAATCGGAGGCTGCACATGTCACCCGGACCAGCCCATCCCTGCGCCGCTTCCGCTTCGCGGTGTGGCTGGCCTTTGCCCTGCTCGCCTCGCTGATTGTCGGCGTGGCCCTGTCCCTGATCCGCTTTGACCGGGAGCAAGCCCTGAAGCGAGCGGAGTCCGAACTTCTGAGTCTGACCCGCGTACTCGAGGAGCACGTGGCACGCAGCTTTGGCGAGACCGAATCCGTCATATCCGAGATTGCTGGTCACGTGGTCCGGCGAGGCGGCCTGGAAGCCTTTGGCGAGCAGGAGTTGCAGGCCCTGCTGCGCCAGCGGGACGCCAGCCTGCCCGAAGCCGACTACCTGTTTGTCGAGCGGGAAGACGGCAGCCTGGCCGCCGATTCAAATAGCCTACCGGAGACCGCTCCGCCCACAGATCGCACGGGTGGCCATAAGCCGGCGATGCCCCAGCTACTGCGCGATGGCGTCGAGATTGGCAGCCCGACCCGCAGCCCGGCCAGCGGCCAGTGGGTAACGCCCCTCAGCCGGCAGATCTTCGATCCCTCGGGAAAATATCTCGGTACCGCCGGTGCAGCCATGAGCCACCGTTACTTCGAGGGGGTTTATCAGGAGCTGGACCTTGCCACCCGGGACACGATCCTGATCCTGCACGCGACCCGCGCCATCACCCTCATCCGCCATCCCCAGGCCGAGGGACAGATAGGCTCCAGCGTTACCGACTCACCGGCCATCGGCGCTGACCTGCAACAGCGCAGCATGATCGTCACGGCATCTACGGCCGCAGACCCGGTGGAACGCATCACGGCCTACCGGCGTCTTGCCGACCGTCCGCTGATCGTTGCCACCAGCCGACCGATGGACACTGCCCTCGCCGATTACTACGAACACCGCGATCGCATCCTCGCCGCGGCGGGCGTCATGCTGGCCCTGCTCGGCGCCCTTGCCGTCCTGCTGCACCGGGACACCATGCGCCGGGACACGGAGCGTGCGGCCCTGGCCGAACTGAACGCCACCCTCGAACAGCGGGTGCTGCAGCGCACGGAAGAGCTTGAACACTCCAACCGCGAGCTGCTCAGCTTCAGCTACTCGGTCTCCCACGACCTGCGTGCCCCCCTGCGTGCCATCAACGGCTTCTCCCACGCCCTGGCCGAGGACTACGGTGACCGCCTCGATGAAACCGGGCAGAGCTACCTGATACGCCTGCGCCGGGCCAGCCTGCGCATGGGCGAGCTGATCGACGAACTACAAAAGCTGGCCAGCGTATCCCGCCACACCCTGCGCATCGAAAACACCGACGTCAGCGCCATCGCCCATGAGATCCTCGATGAACTGGCCGCCACCAGCCCCGGGCGGGTCGTACAAAGCCACGTGGAGGCCGATCTGAGTGCCGACGCAGATCCCGTGCTGATCCGCAACGCCCTGCAGAACCTGTTGGCCAACGCGTGGAAGTTCACTCGCGACAGCCAACCTGCACTGATCCAGGTCGGGGGGCGTCCCCATGGCGATGAAAAGCTCTTCTACGTGACCGACAACGGTATCGGCTTCGACATGGCCCACGCCGCCAAGCTCTTCCAGCCTTTCCAGCAACTGCACCGGCGGGATGGCTTCGAGGGCTCGGGGATCGGGCTGGCCAGCGTACGCCGGGTGATCGAGCGCCACGGCGGCACGGTGTGGGCCGAGTCGTCACCGGGCACCGGCACGACCATGTTTTTCACGCTGCCCCGTAGCCCGGCGATGGTCCGCCGGCCCAGGGAAAAGCTCAACGCCTGACGCGCTCAGCCCTTACACGTAGCGGATCTCCAGCACCTCGATCTCACGCAGGCCCGCCGGACTGGCAAAGCGGATCACGTCCCCCTCCCGCGCTTTGAGGAGGGCCCGGGACAAGGGCGCGATCCAACTGATTCGCCCCTCGGAGGCGTTGGCCTCATCCACACCCACGATCTGATAGGTCTGCTCGTCCGTCCCGTCGGCATCACAAACGGTCACCGTGGCCCCAAAGAAGACTTGCCCGGTGTTCTCCTGGTCCGATGGGGTCACCACCGTTGCGCTTTCCAGACGTTTGATCAGGAAGCGGATGCGTCGGTCAATCTCGCGCAGGCGCTTCTTGCCGTAGATGTAGTCGCCGTTCTCTGAGCGGTCGCCGTTGGATGCGGCCCAGCGCACGGTCTCCACCAACTGGGGGCGCTCGTCCCGAACCACGGTTATCGAGCCCTGCCCGCATCTTCGTAGCCTTTGCGGGTCATGTAATTGCGAGTACCTGGCGGCAAGCTCGGCACACCTGGCAGCGACTCTTCGTCGTCTTCCTGCTCGTTTTCCTTCACGAAGGCCTTGTTCACCCTGGAGAACTCCGGATCTGCAGAATTGGGGGAGCAAATGTTAGGGGCCACCCGCCGGGCTGGCAAGCCGCCGGCAGATGGCCCCACAACTCAAAGACCTGTCAATGATAGATCGCGGGCTGGGTCATCAGGGCATCCCGATCTGCGATCCAGTTTTCGAAGTCATCCATCTGGGTGGCGGAGGCACTCAACTCACGCAACTCCTGACGAAAACGGCGTGCTGCCTCGTCGCGAAAAAGCATCCCGACCCCTCGCCGTTTATCGATCACCTCGACCGCATCGACATTCGGGTAATCCACCACGTAAAGCACCGGATTGTTGAGCATGATGTTCATGGCCGTTCTCCTGATTGCTGGGTTTTACCGCGTGGGTACTATCGCTACTGCAGATGGGAACACTGTCGTCGGGTTCAAGTTCCCCGACCGGCGTTGTATTTCGGCGGCCTCACGCCTAAGATTGGCTGATCCCGCCCCGTCCGCACGCATCAGGCATGAATGACAGCAATAGAACCCGACACCGACGTAACCAGCCTGTCCTCCCGGCTGGCAACCTTGTCCACCGAGCATCGGGATCTCGACGCTGTCATTGCCCAGATATCCCACGCACCGCCACCGGGGAGCGAGCTCCTGCTGCGCCGCCTCAAGAAGCGCAAACTCCTCCTGAAGGACCGTATCGCCATGATCCGGCGCATGCTCGATCCCGACATTCCCGCCTGAACCCCCTTTCATCCGCAGCCGACCCGACCACGCATGCCCATTCACCGTAACGCCGGGGCCGACACGCTCGCCCTGCACGCCGGCCAGACCCCCGACCCGGTGCATCACTCCCGCGCCACCCCGATCCACTTCACCACCAGCTACGTCTTCGAGGACAGCGAGCACGCCGCAGCCCTCTTCAATCAAGAGCGGGCCGGACACGTTTACTCGCGCATCTCCAACCCCACAAATGCCGTCCTGGAAGAGCGGATCGCCGCGCTTGATGGTGGTGTGGGTGCCATTGCCTGCGCCAGCGGCCAGGCCGCCCTGATGCTCGCCATCACCACGTTGATGGGCAACGGCGGACACATCGTGGCCTCGCGCTCCCTGTATGGCGGCTCCCACAACCTGCTGGGCTATACCCTGCCCCGTTTCGGCATCCGGACCACTTTCGTTCCTGCCGGTGACCTCCAGGCCTGGCGCGATGCGATCCGCCCGGACACCCGCCTGCTCTTTGGTGAGTCCATCGGCAACCCGGGCCTGGAGGTTCTGGACATTCCGGCCATCTCGGCCATTGCCCACGACGCCCGCGTGCCGCTGCTGGTGGATGCCACCCTGGTCACCCCGATGCTGCAATGCCCCCTTGATCTGGGCGCTGACCTGGTCATGCACTCCGCCACCAAGTACCTGGGCGGCCACGGCGTGGCCATCGGCGGCCTTCTGGTCGATGGCGGCAGCTTCGACTGGGAAGGCTCCGGCGGCAACTTTCCGACCCTGACCGAACCTTACGATGGCTTTCACGGCATGGACTTCGCCGAAGAGTCACCCATCGCCGCCTTCCTGCTGCGGGCCCGCCGCGAAGGCCTGCGTGACTTCGGTGCCTGCCTGTCGCCCATGAACGCCTTCCAGATCCTGCAGGGCATGGAAACCCTGGGGCTGCGCATGGACCGTCACGTGGACAACGCGCGCCAGCTGGTGGCCCATCTGGTCAAGCATCCGCTGGTCGAGTCGGTCTCCTGGCCCGAGCTCGACAGCCATCCCGACCACGCCCTGGCCGCCCGCCTGCTGCCCAAGGGCTGCGGTGGCGTGTTCAGTTTCAGCCTCAAGGGTGGGCGGAAGGCCGGCATGGCGTTCATCGAGGGCCTGCGCCTGTTCTCCCACCTGGCCAACGTTGGCGATGCAAAATCCCTCGCCATTCACCCGGCCAGCACCACCCACTTCCGCATGTCCCCGGAGGCCCTGCTGGCGGCCGGCATTACGGAAGGCACGATCCGCCTGTCCACGGGGCTGGAAACCGTTGCCGACCTGATCGAAGATCTGGATCGCGGCCTCCATGCCGCCCAGAAAGCCAACGCCTGAGCCCCCTGCCGATGACATTCAGCCCTACCCCCTACTGCTACACCGGCGGCCGCAAGACAGAGTCCGGCCGCCCGACAATCCTCTTCATCCACGGTGCGGGACACGATCACAGTGTCTGGACACTGCAGAGCCGTCACTTTGCCTCCCACGGCTGGAACGTGCTCGCCCCTGATCTCCCGGGCCACGGCCGCAGTCCGGGGCCGCAGCTTGAGAGCATCGAGGCGCTGGCCGACTGGGTGCTCGATTTCGCTGCCAGCGTGGGCATTGAGCACGTTGCGCTTGCGGGTCACAGCATGGGCTCCCTGGTGGCCCTGGAGGCTGCCGCCCGGGCTCCGGCGCGCGTCACACACCTTCTGCTGATTGGCTCCGTGGCGCCCATGCCCGTGGCCCCCCCTTTGCTTGATGCCACCTTGAGCAACCGGGACCGTGCCCACGCCATGATCAATCAGTGGTCCTACGCACCCCGCGCCCAGCTAGGTGCCAGCAGCATTCCCGGAATCAACCTCACGGCGCTCAATGAACGATTGATGCAGCGCCAGGCGGCCGGGGTGCTGCACAAGGACATGGCGGCCTGCAATGCCTACGTCGGCGGATTCGAGGCTGCCGCACGGGTCGCCTGCCCCAGCCTGCTGTTGAGTGCGGCCCTCGATCGCATGACCCCCCCCAAGGCCATCACCCCGCTGGCTGCGGCATTCACAAGCACGGCCACTGTCCGCAAGCTTGTCATTCCCGGTGCAGGGCATGCCATGATGTCGGAGGCGCCCGGCGCGGTACTCGACGCCCTGTGGAACTTTGTTGGGGCTTTCCCCTCTTTCGGTCAGGAGCCGCAATGATCTGATCCTGCCCTGCCAGCCATCACCTTCAAAAAACGATAATGGAGACACACCATGGCTCAGCACCCTAGCCCCGCAGACGAACAGGCCGGAGCCGGCCTGCCCTTTCCGACCATTCGCAACGTCGGCTTGGGCGCCCCCTTCCGCTGGATTGCCCGCGGCTTTTCCGATCTCAAGGCCTGCCCGACAGCCAGTCTGTTCTATGGTTTCTGCTTCACGGGAATGGGCTTGCTGGTCACCTTTGTATTTGAGCACGCCTACCAATACACCTCGGCCGTTACCACGGGCTTCCTGCTATTGGCGCCATTCTTTGCCATGGGCCTCTACGAGCTGTCCCGGCGGCGAGAGCTCGGAGAGGCCTGTGCGCTGCTGCCGACGCTGACCGTATGGCGTCGCAATGCCGGCAACATTGCTGTCTTTGCGGCAGTGCTGACGGTCATCTTCCTGATCTGGGCAAGGGCCTCGCTGGTGGTCTTCGCCATCTTTTACACCAAGGAGATGCCGAATCTCAGCGGCTTCCTGTCCCAGGTCGTGAGCTTGGAGAACCTCGAGTTCCTGCTGGTCTATTGCTGTGTCGGCTTCGTCTTCGCCCTGCTCGTGTTTGCGGTCAGCGTCGTGTCCATCCCCTTGATGCTGGATCGCAACCAGGACGCGGTCACCTCCATGCTGGCCAGCATTCGTGCGCTGGCCGAGAACCCATTGCCCCTACTGGTGTGGGCCGCCCTGATTGTCGGTCTGACCCTCCTAGGCTTCATGAGCTTCCATATCGGCCTGGCCGTGCTCATGCCCGTGGTCGGGCATGCCACCTGGCACGCTTACCGGGAGTTGGTCGAGCCGCTCAAGACCTGAGTGTGCCCCCTGGCGAGTGCGATCACGGCTCCGAGCACGAGCATCCCGCCGAGCACCTGGATGACCGTGACCGGCTCATCCAGGAAGACCGCCGCGAGCACGAAGGTGACCACTGGCTCGAGCGTGGACAGCGTTGCACTGTCCGAGGCACCGAGACGTTTCAGGCCGGCGAAAAAGCCCACCATGGCCAGCACCGTCGATAGCAAAGCGATAGCCAGAACGCTGCTCCAGCCGACGGCGGACGCAGGGAAGTGCGGCTCTTTCAGCGCAACCCAAACGCCAAACACCGCGGCGGCGGCCAGCATTACCACCGTGGCAGCGGCCAGAGGATCCTCCTCCTGAAGCACGCGACTGCCGACAAGGATGTAGACCGAATAGATCAACGCTGCACCGATACCCAATGCGATGCCCAGAGCGCTTCCCGCAAGCCCGGTCCCGATGGTCAGGCCGGTGCCCAAAAGGGCTGTCGCGACAGCGCCTGCCCGCAGGCGGGTCATGGTTTCCCCGAGCAAGGCCGCTCCGATCAGGGTGACGATGAACGGATAGAGATAGAGCAGCAAGGCCACCAAGCCAGCAGAAGCGTGGTCCAGCGCCAGAAAGAAGCACAGGGATTGCCCCACGTAGCCCACACCCCCCATGGCCGCCAGAAGCCCCAGTTTGCGCCCGCGTGGCCATCTGCGCCGCGTGCCTCCCATCACTGCTGCCATCACTCCGCCGGCAATCGCAAAGCGCAGAAAAAGCAGGGCCGAAACGTCCACGCCGTCGGCGCGGGCCAGACGGGCGAAGATCGCCATGGCGCCAAAGGAGGCTGCCGACAGGGCTACCAGCGTTGCACCCAACGTGCGTGAATCCATCATCACCCGCCCCAGGGTTGTGCTGCTGCGAAAAAAGGGAAGGATCGTGCCCACCTACCAGCCAGTGGTCAAGGACGCCCCGCCTTCCGGGGCTTGCATCTGGGGCCGGTTTGGCCAGAATGGCAATGCAATGCTTGATTGCACCCCGAATGAGGCCTCCATGATCCCTGCCATTGTCCGCCCCCTGGCGCTGCTCACCTTTGCCTTCGCGGCAAACCATGCCCTTGCCGCCGACACACCGGCGCCCCCCGCTCTGCCCACCGTCGAGATCTCCGTCGAAAGCAGCCGTAGCGCGCCCAACGACCTGTTCCGCGCCCAGGTCTATGCCGAGGCCACCGACGCCAACCCGGGTGAAGTGGCCCGCAAGGTCAATACGATCGTGACCCAGGCCATCCAGACCGCCAGGAGCGTGCCTGCAGTGAAAGTCCGCTCAGCCGGAAATTCGACCTACCCGGTTTATGGCAAGACCGGTCGTAGCATCGAGGCTTGGCGCATGCGCTCCACGCTGGCCCTCGAAAGCAGCGACGCGGCCGCCCTGTCGGAGTTGCTTGGCAAATTGCAGCAAAGCATGGCGGTGGCCGGGCTCAGTGCCAACCCCTCCCCCGACACCTGGAAGAAGATCGAGGACGAAACCATTGCTGATGCGATCGGCGCCTTTGAGGCACGTGCCCGTTTGGTCGCGGGCAGTCTCAAGAAAAAATGGAAGATCAAGCACCTCAGCATCAACACGGGCGGCATGCAGCCCAAGCAAGCAATGCCCTATGCACGTGCCGCGGCCATGATGGCCGAAGCCTCTCCGCCGCCTGCCCCCATCGAGGCCGGTGACAGCCCGGTGAGCGTCAACGTCAGCGGCCAGATTGAGCTGATTGAATGATTGCCCTGATCCAGCGTGTCCTCGAAGCTCGCGTCACCGTGGCCGGGCGTACCGTCGGCGAGATCGGTCCGGGCCTGCTCGCCCTGGTGGCCGTGGAAAAGCATGACCAGTCAGCCAACGTGGCCCGCATGGCAGAACGCCTGATGGGTTATCGGGTGTTTTCCGACGATGGGGGCAAGATGAACCGCTCGCTGGCAGATACGGGTGGGGGCCTGTTGCTTGTCTCCCAATTCACCCTCGCGGCCGATACGTCCAAGGGCACCCGCCCGAGCTTCACTCCTGCGGCCGCTCCGGCCGATGCAGAGCGCCTCTTCGACGAACTCGTCGCTCTCGCCCGCGAGCGCCATCCCACCGTGGCCACCGGAGAGTTCGGAGCAGAAATGACGGTTTCCCTGGTGAATCATGGCCCGGTCACCCTTCGGCTTACGGCCTGAACAATGGGCCGCCGTGGTGCTCGTGGCCGCGCTTGCCGGCTGCAGCCAAACGCCCATGCGCTCGAGCAGCCCAAGCCCACCTGTACCGGCCCGCACAACACCGCCTGCGGGAGGCTGGATTGCCCTGCCGAGCCATGATCATGCCCAGGAGGTGGTGCTCTACGCGCTGGGCCTGCTCGATACCGGCTACCGTTTCGGCGGTAAGAACCCGGAAGCGGGCCTGGATTGCAGCGGCATGGTGAGCTATATCGTCGAACAGGTGAGCGGCCGGAAACTGCCCTACAACGCGGCAGGCATCGCCGAACGCACCCGACCTGTGTCCACCCAGGCCCTCCGCCCCGGCGACCTGGTGTTTTTCAACACCCTGGGCCGCGCCTATTCCCACATGGGCATCTACATGGGGGACGGAAAATTCATCCACGCCCCCAGCAGCAAGGGCAAAGTGCGGGTTGACCGCCTGGACAGCCGTTACTTCTCCGAGCGCTTCGAGGGCGCCCGGACCTTGCTGCCGGATGGTTGAGCCCCTCCGGCAGCAAGGATTATGACGCTTCCTTCAGCCAACGGGCCGCGTCCAGCGCATAGTAGGTCAGGATGCCATCGGCCCCGGCCCGCTTGAAGGCCACCAGCGACTCAAGCACACAGGCCTGTTCATTGAGCCAGCCGTTGGCTACGGCAGCCTTGAGCATCGCGTACTCACCGCTCACCTGGTACACATAGGTGGGCACCTGGAGCTCGCTCTTCACCCGGCGGACGATGTCGAGGTAGGGCATGCCGGGCTTGACCATGAACATGTCAGCCCCTTCCGAGATGTCCAGGGCCACCTCGCGAATCGCCTCGTTCGAATTGGCGGGGTCCATCTGGTAGGTGTACTTGTTACTTTTGCCCAGGTTGCCTGCCGAACCCACCGCATCCCGGAAAGGCCCGTAGAAGCTCGACGCGTACTTGGCCGAGTAGGCCAGGATGCGCGTATGGATCAGCCCCGCCTGGTCGAGTTCGGCGCGGATGCGCGCCACGCGGCCATCCATCATGTCGGACGGCGCCACCACATCGGCACCGGCCTGGGCGTGGCACAGGGCCTGTTTGGCCAGCACTTCCAGTGTCTCGTCGTTGAGCACGTAACCCACATCGTCGATCAGCCCGTCCTGCCCATGGCTGGTGTAGGGGTCGAGGGCCACGTCGGTGATCACCCCCAGCTCGGGGAAGCGCGACTTGAGAGCCTGCACCACGCGAGGCACCAAGCCGTCGGGATTGAACGCTTCTTCGGCACCCAGGGACTTCTTGTCCCCCTCCACCACCGGAAACAGGGCAAGGGCCGGCACGCCCAGGGCAACGGCCTCTTCGGCCACCTGCAGCAGGCGGTCCAGGGACATGCGACTCACCCCGGGCATGGACGGCACGGGTTGGACGATCTGCTCACCCTCGAGCACGAACACCGGGTAGATCAGGTCATCCGCCGACAGGCGATGCTCGCGCATCAGACGGCGGGAAAAGTCATCGCGGCGCATGCGACGCATGCGGCTTGCGGGAAAGGCAGACTGGACTGGACTCATGAAGATCTCACGTACTTACATCTGGAAACGAAATGGGGCAGGAACTTTCTTCCTGCATACATGCACAAAGTAGCAGATGGTGCTGAACCGTCTCCCGCTATACCTCCCTGAGCGGGGCCTTGAGCAAGCAAGGCGTTTTTGGCCCCCGGCTCCCCTTGCCGGGGGTTTTTCTTTTCTGGCCCGGCCCTTCCTTTGCGCTCTGTAGCTGCAGCCCGGATTCTATGCCCAAGCGGACGATCATGCCTTGATCCTGGAAAACACAGGCCACTCCGTAGAGTGGCCTGTGTTTTCCAGGAATTCCTGAAGGATAACGCCTTCAGTTCAGCTTCCGCGTCTCGTCCCCAGACGTTTTTTCGGGGCACGGAGGCCTCCAGACAAACAAATGCGACGTACAGGTGTCCACGACGCCTGTCCAATAATCCAACCACCAAGCAAACGGGCCCATCATCGTCCTTTCAGATATACATGCAGGCTATCGGCTCACTACAGCACCACTGGCGGGATAAGCCGGCAACTCGCCACACGGGGTTTCCTGAAGACAGCTTGCGCCATAGTCTCGCCACAATCCGAGAACAAATGCGCAGTCCACACCAAAATCATCGGAAAAATCCGGCCGCTCGTGTTGATGCGCAGACATGATCGTGGGCGGGGTCCGCTCCGGCAGTTCGTCGAGTATCCGGCGGAGTTCTTGTTTCGGTGCCTTCTGTATCCGTCGCAGCAGTGCATGGGAGACATCATGGACACCAAACTGACGGCCTAGCTCCTCCTCCAGCCTGAGCAGGAGACTTGCCGCCATCTCCGCATCAGCCAGCGCGCGGTGAAAGCGCCCCTTGCTCGGCAATCCGGCAAACTCCGCCAAGGCTTCCAGCTTGTGGCTTGGTGCCTGGGGCAGAATCCGCCGCGAAAGAAGCATCGAGCAGGCAAAGGCCTGCCGTCGGTGCAACCCGAGTCGCTCAAGCTCCGCGTCCCAGAACTTGCTGTCAAAGGACGCGTTGTGGGCCACCAGTGGCAGATCGCCTACAAATTCGAAGACCTCCCGCATAACCCGGGCGGCGGATGGTGCGGCCCGTACCATCGCACTGGAGATGCCGGTGAGGTTCTGAATGTGGGATGGAATGGAAACCCCCGCATTCATCAGACTTTGGTAGCGGTCCAGCACACTGCCGTTGTGTACGATCACCGCGGCGATCTCGGTGGCCCTGTCACCCTGGGCCGGGGAAAGGCCGGTGGTTTCAAAGTCGATGACGACGACACGCTCCATCACTCTTCCTTGTGCGCCCCTCGTGCAGCACCGGGGCACGCACCCGCGAGACGCCGCCTCCCGGGAAAATACGTCCGTTAACGAAAAAACCCGCTTCTTCGCAGAAGCGGGTTTTCGCCGAAAGAAAGACAAATGTTCATCTGCCTTTCCACAGTGGTTTGAAGCATGAAGCTTCATTCCCTATTTTTGGTCGGGGCGGCGGGATTCGAACTCGCGACCCCTTGCACCCCATGCAAGTGCGCTACCAGGCTGCGCTACGCCCCGACAAGCTGCGCATTATAGACACTGCCTTCGAAATTGCCAAGGCTTATTTTCAGTCTCTAGCTCGACGCCGGGATCAGGAAGTCATCGGAGATCCGGCACCCCAGGTCGAAGATGCGATCACGAAAATCTTCCAGATACTTGCGGAAACCACCTTCGAAGATCCGCTCGATGCGGCCGAATCGCAGATGTGACTCCAGCTCGCCGGCCAGTCGCTCGGTTTCAGCCGACCGGGCGTTGGAGACGCGGGTCAGGTTGGAGTAAACCTCCTTCATGCTTCGGGCCAGGGAACGGGGCATGTCGGCACGCAGAACGAGTAGCTCGGCAACGCGCAGGGGCGTGATCTGATCCCGATACACCTTGCGATACACCTCGAAGGCCGAGACGGACTGCAGCAAGGCGCTCCACTGGTAGTAGTCGGCGGCGTGAGCCGTCTCCTCGTCGGCACCGGGCAGGAGATTGAGGTACTTGACCTCGAGGATACGTGCCGTGTTGTCGGCCCGTTCCAGAAAGGTGCCCAGCCGGATGAAGCGTAGCGCCTCGTCCTGCAGCATGGTCCCGATGGTGACCCCGCGGGACAGGTGCGAGCGGTACTTGACCCATTCAAAGAAGGCACCGGTCCCCGACTCGAGCAGCTTGGCGACGGTGAAGTCGCGCATCTTCAGCCAGGTCTCGTTGGAGGTTTCCCACAGTTCGGAAGTCAGGGTTCCACGCACGGCATGGGCATTCTCGCGGGTTGCCCGCAGGCAACGGTAGATGCTGCCCGGGTTGTCCCGGTCGAAGATCATGAACTCAAGGACCGATTCCGTGGAGTACGCGGGGTACTTGGCAAGGTAGGCGTCCTGCAGCTCCATGATCTTGAGCATGCCGGACCACATCGCCGCCACCTCCTCGCCGTTCTGCGGCAGGAGGGACAGCCGATAGGTGACATCAAGGATCCGTGCGGTGTTCTCGGCCCGTTCCATGTAACGGGCCATCCAAAAAAGGTGATCAGCAGTGCGGCTCAGCATGTTTTCAGGCCTCCAGTACCCAGGTGTCCTTGGTGCCACCGCCTTGCGACGAGTTCACCACCAGCGATCCCTCGCGCAGGGCGACGCGGGTCAGCCCCCCCGGCACCATCTGCACTTCGGTTCCCGACAGGACGAAGGGACGCAGGTCCAGGTGACGCGGCGCGATGCCGCTCTCGACAAAGGTCGGACAATTCGAAAGGGCCAGCGTGGGCTGGGCGATGTATTTCTCGGGGTTGGCAATCAGGTACTTGCGGAAGGTCTCGATCTGCTCCGTGGTGGAAGCCGGCCCGACCAGCATGCCGTAACCACCAGCACCGTGCACCTCCTTGACCACCAGCTCGGGCAGATGGGCCAGGGTGTAGGCCAGATCTTCCGGCTTGCGGCACATGTAGGTGGGCACGTTGTTAAGGATCGGCTCCTCGCCCAGATAGAAACGGATCATCTCGGGGACGTAGGGGTAGATGGACTTGTCATCCGCCACGCCCGTACCGATGGCGTTCGAAAGCGTGACGCGGCCGGCCCGATAGGCATCAAGCAGACCCGGTACGCCCAGCATGGAATCCTTGCGGAAGTACTTCGGATCAAGAAAGTCGTCATCCACCCGACGATAGATCACATCCACGCGACGCGGCCCCTGGGTCGTGCGCATGAAAACCTGATCGTCCCTGACGAACAGATCCTGCCCCTCGACCAGCTCGACCCCCATCTGCTGGGCCAGGAAGGCGTGTTCAAAGTAGGCGGAGTTAAAGGCACCGGGGGTCAGCACGACGACCGTCGGGTCGGTCACGCCAACCGGCGCAAGGCTGCGCAGGGTATGCAACAGCATGTCCGGATAGTGCTCCACCGGGGCAACCCGGTGACGGGCGAACAGTTCGGGGAAGAGGCGCATCATCATGCGGCGGTCTTCAAGCATGTAAGACACACCCGACGGCACCCGCAGGTTGTCCTCCAGCACATAGAACTCTCCTGCCCCGGCCCGCACCACGTCCACACCGGCAATGGCCGCATAGATGTCACAGGGCACGTTGACGCCCTGCATCTCGGGACGATATTGGGCGTTGTTGAGCACCTGCTCGGCCGGAATATGACCCGCCTTGAGGATTTCCTGATCGTGGTAAATATCGTGGATGAAGCAGTTCAGGGCCTTGACGCGCTGGCGCAGGCCGGCTTCAAGGTCTTTCCACTCCTGGGCGGGAATGATGCGCGGGATGATGTCGAAAGGAATCAGGCGCTCGGTTCCGGACTCCTCGCCGTACACGGCAAAGGTAATGCCGTATCGATGGAACAGGGAATCTGCCTCTGCCCGCTTGCGGGCGATGCGGTCTGCCGGAGTTTCACTCAGCCACGCGGCGTAGCCCGCGTAATGCGCACGGACACTCCCATCGTCCGCAGTCATTTCATTGAAGAATTTTGTGATGGCCATTAGCGCTCGCCTGTTATGTTGTGAAGCGGAGATACCACTTTTGGCTTAGCGAGAAGCATGCCAATCCAAAAACCTTGATATACAAACGACTTTTCGGCAATTTGACCTGCATCCGCACCAGTTCAGTGCGAATGCACCGAACTGGTGAAGCCTCCATGCAGCAACTCGGTGCGTATCTGCCCCGGATACGTCTGCCCACCCGGCCCATACTAGCGCTCCGCCTGACTTCGGGCGAGCAGGCAAGGTCCGGCAGGCTCTTGAAATACGCCACAAGCCTGTGACAAATCTATTTCTAAAGACATAGGCCTGGCCGATACAATCCCGCCCGGCGGCATGTGCTGCCCATAGGATTCGATCATGTCAAAGCCTCTCGCCAAGCGTTCTCTCCGCACCCGCCCTCTGCTTCTGGCGGCACTTGCCAGCGCCGCGCTTCCGGTTTTCGCCGACGACAGTCTGAGTACCCTCAAGCAGATGAGCCTCGACGCACTGGCCGACCTGCGTGTCAGCACTGCAACCCACCGCAGCGAACGCCTGGAAGACACTGCAGCCGCCATTCACGTGATCACTGCTGAAGATATCCGGCGAAGTGGCGCCACCTCGCTACCAGAGCTGCTGCGTACGGTCCCGGGCCTGAATGTCGCGCGCATCAGTGCCACCGAGTGGGCCGTGAGCGCACGGGGCTTCAACAACCAGTTTGCCAACAAGCTGCTGGTCATGGTGGATGGGCGCAGCGTATACACGCCCTTCTTTTCAGGCGTGCTGTGGGACGAATTGAATCTGGTCATGCAGGACATCGAACGGGTGGAGATCGTTCGCGGCCCCGGCGGCTCGACCTGGGGAGCGAATGCCGTCAATGGCGTGATCAACGTCATCACCCGCCATGCTGAAGATACCCAGGGTACGCTGCTCAGCGTTGTAGCGGGCGATCTGCAGTCCGAACTGGTTCTACGCAATGGTTTCAAGGCCGGCGAAACCGGTCATGCGAGAGTCTGGGCCAAGATTCACCAGAATGATCGGCTGGCGCGCGCCTCGACCGACGACAGCGAGGACATCCGCTGGCGCGGCGGTAGAGCCGGCTTTCGTGGTGACTGGGAAGTGGGAGGCGGCACCCTGATGCTCGAGGGCGAGAGTTTCCGCGAGTTGAAGCGCGAGGAAAGGGCCTACTCCGGCGCCCACCTCCTGGGCCAGTGGTCCCAGACCCGGGGTGAGGCCCGGGACGAAGTGCGCGCCTACGTCAATCGTTTCACCCTGGATCATTGGCGTGTTCTCAATAATGGTGCCCGCGCCGAACTGGACACCTTCGACCTGAGCTACCGCCATCATTTCAGCCCGGTCGGCCGGCACAATCTCATCGCCGGGATCGGGTATCGCAATATCGCCAGCGATGCCGTGATGACGCCCCCTGCCGGCGTCAGCCGGAGCAGCCGCACCGATCAGCTATTCAGCGCCTTTGCCGAAGACACCCTGGCCTTGGCCGAGCGCCTTCAGCTAACTGTCGGGGTCAAGGTGGAGCACAACGAGTTCACGGGGGTTGAATGGCAACCCTCCGCACGCATGCGCTGGACCCCGGTCAAGGGCAACACCCTTTGGGCATCGGTGGCCCGCGCCGTGCGAACCCCCTCGATCATCGAAGACAGCGCACGCCTGAGCTCTTACATCCCGCCCCGCGCCTTCACCGGTGGCCTCCCCCTTTTCATCACCTCTCACGGCAACCCAAACCTGCAAGCCGAGAGACTGGTCGCCTATGAGGTGGGCTACCGGGCCCAGGTCACCCCCCGACTGAGCTTCGATGCCACGGTCTTCCTGAATGACTACGACCGCCTGCTGACCGTGGACATGATCGGCGCACCGCGACTGGTACCGGGGCTGCCAAGCCCCTACCTCACCTGGAACGCCCAGGCAGGCAATGCCCTGCGGGGTACGGCTCGCGGTTTTGAACTCTCCATGGACTACCGTCCCGCCGACACCTGGCGCCTGCAGGCCAGCTATTCCCACCTGGACATGAACCTGTCCACCGAGCCCGGCAATACCGAAATCAACCCCCTACGGGCCGCTGGGGAATCCCCCACCCACCAGGCTACGCTGATCGCCCGCCACGATCTGCGCCACGACCTGGAGCTTGATCTGCAGGCCCGCTACGTCAGTGCCCTCAGCACCTACGCCATTCCCGACTACCTCACTGCGGACCTGCGCCTGGGATGGCGGGCCACCAGCCGGCTCGATCTGTCCTTCAACGGCCGCAACCTCATCGGTCCAGCCCGAAAGGAGTTTGGCACCAACCTGGTCAACGCCAGTGACGCCTACCTTATTCCAAGGGAATACTACGTAACGGCCAACCTCCGCTTCTGAAGCCCCCGTTTTGCTTCACTTCGGTTTACCACTTCCTTTTTTGGCCTGTCGGGTGCGCAGCTTGGCTGCGGGCCTGTGGCTGCTGCTCGCCCTTTCGGCCTCCCCCAAGCCGGCGATGCGGGCCCGACCACGTTTGCCGAAACCGAAGTCAAGGCCGCATTTGTATATAATTTCGCCCATTTTGTGCGCTGGCCCGAGGGGAACATGGCGCGCAGCGGAGAACCTTTCCGCTACTGTGTTTTTGACGATACGCTTGCCACCCTTCTGGCCAAGGCGGTTGCCGGCGAAACCCTGGATGGTCGTCCCCTCGTCGTGCTGCGCCAGCCCGAGTTCCGCAACCTTCAGGAATGCCATTTGATCTACTTCGGCGAACAATCCGTGCTGGGCCCGACGCTCCAGGCAGACGTGCTCAGGCGTCTGACGGGCAGCGCGATCCTGACCGTCAGTGACCAACCCGGTTTTGCGGCCCGGGGGGGCATGATCACCCTTGTCCGCAAGCGCGGGCGCATCCATCCGGTCATCAACACCGACGCAACGGAAAGAGCCGAACTGCGCATCAGCGCGAAACTCCTCAACCTCGCCACCTTGACGCGGGACGGCAAAGGCGGTGTGCAGTGAAGTTCCTGCACCTGGGCAAATATCCGATCAAGCATCAGGTCGTCCTGATTGCCTTGATCACCACCACCCTTGGTCTTGTCGTAGCCCTGATGCTACTGGTGTACAGCGAGCTCCAGACCGCTGCCCGGGCCATGCAGGATAACGCGCACGTCCTGACCCGTCTGGTCGGTGTCAACAGCACTGCAGCGGTCAGCTTCCAGGATCCGGAGGCTGCCCAGGAGATCATCAACGCGCTGGGCAGCGCCCCGGACGTCATTGCCGCCACCCTGCGCTCCCCCTCCGGAAGCATCTTCGCCGAATACCATAGTGCGCATCCGGCACATGCCGAAGTGCTCACCATTGTCGAGGATCACCACGTTGACGAAGATCACGCGGGCGCCCCTTTCGGTTCGCCACGACACCCTATTGGCCTCCTGCTCGGCGCGCCCTTCCTCGAAATCGCCAACCCCGTCCTCGTGGGCGACCGCCAAGTAGGTACGATCGAGGCCTATTTCGACCTGACCCCCCTGCGCAACCTGGTGCACAAGCGCATCCTGACCGCGTCCGCCGTCCTGATGGCCGCCTCGCTGCTTGCCTGGCTGCTGGCGTCCCGGCTGCAGCGCCTGATCGCTAGCCCCATCGAAAACCTCGCCCAACAGATGCAGCGGGTCTCCGAAACCCGTGACTATGCCCTTCGCGTCAGCCCTGACAGTCGCAACGAGATCGGTACGCTGATGGACGGCTTCAACACCATGCTCGATCAGATTGAAGCCCGTGACGCGCAATTGCGTATCGCCAAGGAAGCAGCGGAACAGGCCAACCAGGCCAAGTCCCTGTTTCTTGCCACCATGAGCCATGAGATCCGCACACCGATGAACGGCATCATCGGCATGGCAGAACTCCTTGCCTATACCCGGCTCAACACCGAGCAGAGCCGCTTCGTCGGCCATATCCGGACCTCGGCCGACAGCCTCCTGCGTGTGATCAATGACATTCTCGACTTCTCCAAGCTCGAAGCCGGCCGCATGACCATTGAGGCCCGGCCCTGCGACCCGCGGGCGATTGTCGAAGACATCACCGGCTTCTTCCTCCACCAGACCATCGAAAAGAAACTGAACCTGCGCTGCGACATCGCTCCGGATTTGCCGGCACGGATTGAGGCCGACCCCGACCGTCTGCGCCAGATCCTCATCAACCTGGTCGGCAACGCCATCAAGTTCACGGTGCAAGGCGAAGTCCATCTCAGGCTCGAACACCAGGCCGAGGTGCTTGGCTCAAGCCCGGCGGCCCGCCTGCACTTCAGCGTCCAGGACTCGGGCATCGGCATCGAGCCGGCAGTTCTCCCCCAGCTATTCACGCCCTTCACCCAGGCCGACAACTCCCATGCCCGCCGTTACGGCGGCACGGGCCTCGGTTTGGCCATCAGCCACGAACTGGTTCAACTGATGGGTGGCAAGATTGGCGCCGAAAGCCAGCCCGGCAAGGGCTCCACTTTCTGGTTCTCCGTCGTCGTCCCCATCCTTGCGGCGGAGCCCGCACCCCTGCTACCACCCGTACCGGTGGCGGCCGGTGCTCTCCCGGACAAACCCAGTCTGGCGGGCCTGCGCGTACTCGTCGCGGAAGACAATGCCATCAACCAGCTACTGGCCACCATGCAGCTGGAAGAGCTTCAGTGCGTGGCCACCACCGTGGACAACGGCAGGGAAGTCCTAGAGCAGCTTGCAAGGGAGCGCTTCGACGTCATTCTGATGGATTGCCAGATGCCACTGATGGACGGTTATGAAACCACCCGGCGCATCCGCGCCAGCGAGGCCGAAGGGCAACACATCCCGATCATCGCAGTCACGGCCAATGCCATGGAGGATGAACGGGAGGCCGCTCTCGCCTGTGGCATGGACGACTTCCTGACCAAGCCCTATAGCCACGCTGCACTCCAGGACGCCCTTCTCCGCCTGGCACAGCCAGGCACACTGGCCGGCCAGGTACGCAGCGACTGACGCCCGGGACGGCCTGCTTCCCAATTGGGCAACACCTCACGTCGCGCTCAGCGCGGCCCCTTGCGGGGCTTCTCCACATCTTGTCCACAGTCTTGCCCACCGCGTCTGTGGACAAGACTGTGCAAGAATGCGCCCTGTCCGAACGCCCTTTCGCAGCATGCACTCGCCGCCATTCCTCCAGCACCTCGCTGATCGTCCAACGCCGATTGCCTACAGTCCGCCTCCTGGAGTGCCGCCGATCCTGTATGCGGACGACGCCCTGCTGATCGTCGAAAAACCTTCGGGTCTCCTGTCCGTGCCCGGTCGTGGCCCGGGCCACGCCGACTGCCTGTTAAGCAGGGTTCAGGCCCTGTTCCCCGACGCACGCATTGTGCACCGGCTGGACATGGCTACCTCGGGGCTACTGGTGTTGGCCCGGGGGGCCGAAATGGAACGCCGCCTCAGCATTGCCTTTCAGAAAAGGCAGGTCGGCAAGTGCTATCTCGCGGTGGTTGCCGGTCGGCTGACGCAAGATCGGGGCGAGATCCGGCTGCCCCTGATCACGGATTGGCCCAACCGTCCGCGTCAGAAGGTGGACCCGGAGGTGGGAAAGGCATCCTTTACCGAGTACGCGGTGGAGGCCCATTGCCCGGAAGAGGGTAGCAGCCGGGTAGCGCTGATTCCGCACACCGGGCGCTCGCATCAGCTACGCGTACATATGCAGGCAATCGGACACCCCATCCTCGGTGACGAGCTTTACGCCGACCCCGCAATCCGTGCCGCCGCACCGCGCCTGCTGCTGCACGCCACACGCCTGAGCCTGGAACATCCGGTGAGTGGCCAGCGACTGAGCTTCGACAGTCCGGCCCCATTCTGAGCACCCCGGTACAGTACCGGCCTGAAGCCCCCTAGCCCGGATACTTGAACGCGATCACGTGATCGGCTTCAAGGCGCACACCGATCTTCTCGCCGAGCGCGTGGTTGTGATGGGATGGCACCAGCGAAAGCACTTCGGCACCACTGTCAAGGCGCAGGGTGTACATGATGTCGGCACCTCGGAACGCCTTATGGATGACCTCCGCGCGGGTCGGGCTGGCGTCGTCATGCACCACATCGTCCGGGCGCAGCAACACGTCCACTGAACAACCCTTGCCGCAGACCCGACACCCCAGGCTGCATTCCACGGGCACACCGGAATTCAGCGTGCCCATCTCGATTCTCACATGACGCGCGTCCAGCACCTCACCCGGCAGGAACACCCCCTTGCCGACGAAATCGGCTACGAAGCGGTTGCCCGGTCGGTGATACAGGTTATAGGGCGTATCCCATTGCTGGATGCGACCTTCGGACATGACCCCGATCTCGTCGGCCATGGCAAAGGCCTCGTGTTGATCGTGGGTCACCAGCACCGCCGTCATGCCCTCTTTCTTGAGGATTTCCCGAACCTCGACGGACAGACGCTCGCGAAGATCCACGTCAAGGTTGGAAAACGGCTCATCGAGCAGCACCAGCTCCGGACGCGGTGCCAGCGCCCGGGCAAGGGCCACGCGCTGCTGCTGCCCCCCGGACAGCTCGTGGGGAAACTTCCGCCCCAGACCGCCCAGGCCCACCGTGGCAAGGAGCTCCTCGACCCGCGCCCCACGCTCAGCGGCCGACATCGCACCCAGGCCAAAGCCCACGTTGCGCTCCACGCTGAGATGGGGGAACAGGGCGTAGTCCTGGAAGACCATTCCCACCTGGCGCTTCTCGGGAGGAACCCGCAGCCCGGGGGCACTCACCACCGCACCGTTGATCCTGATCTCGCCACCCGCGACCTCCTCGAAGCCCGCAATGCAGCGCAGCAGCGTGGTCTTGCCACAACCGGACGGCCCCAGCAAGCAGGCGATACTGCCCTGGCCGAGCTGGAAATCGACCCCATTCACGATGGTCTGGCTGCCATAGCGCTGGACAACCGACCTGAGTTCAAGTTTGGACATGGGATCGATTATAATTCGCAACAAGACGAAAAATCCCATGACCGACAAACACTTTCTCCTGCGTTCAGGACGCCCTTCAGCCCTCGTCGTCTCCGCCTTCATCGTGGCGCTGCTGGCCGGACTTCCCGTCGCCAGCGTCGGTTTCAATCTGTTCCTCGGCGGAACCACTGAAACCTGGGCCCATCTGGCCTCCACCGTCCTCCCCGACTACGTGCTGAACTCCCTGGCCCTGTGCGCCGGCGTGGGCGTGGGTGTGGCCATCGTGGGTGTCGCCACCGCCTGGCTCACCGCCATGCATGAGTTCCCCGGGCGCCGCATCTTCGAATGGGCGCTGGTGCTGCCCCTGGCCGTTCCGGCCTACGTCATGGCCTACGTGTATACCGACTTCCTGCAATTTGTCGGCCCCGTACAGACGGCCCTTCGGGATTTCTTCGAGTGGCGGCGTGGCGACTACTATTTTCCGGACATCCGCACCCTGCCCGGTGCCATGCTGATGTTCATCTTCGTGCTCTACCCCTACGTTTACCTCCTCGCCCGCACTGCCTTCCTGGAGCGGGCCGGCGGCGTGCTGGAGGCCTCGCGCACCCTTGGCATCGGGCCCTGGCGTGCCTTCTTTACCGTATCACTCCCCCTCGCGCGCCCGGCCATCGCTGCCGGCGTCGCCCTGGCCCTGATGGAGACCCTGGCCGATTACGGAACCGTTGCCTATTTCGCCGTCAACACCTTCACCACGGGCATTTACCGCGCCTGGTTCTCCCTGGGTGATCGGGTGGCCTCGGCGCAACTCGCAGCCATCCTGCTCGGCTTTGTGTTGCTGCTGGTGGTCGTCGAACGCATCACCCGCGGCCGCGCCCGCTATCACAACACCTCCACCCGCCATCGCCCTCTTCCCGGCCGCCTGAAGGGCGGTGCCGGCCTGCTGGCCCTGCTGGCCTGCCTGCTCCCCCTGTGCCTGGGCTTCCTCCTGCCAGCCCTGCTGCTGCTGCGCATGGCCCTTGGCGAGGGCGATGCCCAGTTCGGAGAGCGCTTTGTCATCCTCGCACGCAACAGCTTCACACTGGCCGGTCTGACATCCGTGATCGCTGTGGGGCTCGCGGTGCTGCTCGCCTACAGCGCCCGTCTATCCGCCACCTGGCTCGCCAAGGGTCTCAACCGCCTGGTCGGCTTGGGCTACGCAGTACCCGGCACGGTCATCGCGGTCGGGGTGCTGATCCCGGTCACCCGGCTCGACAACTGGCTCGCCGGCCAATGGCAGACCTGGTTTGGCTTCAATCCCGGCCTTCTCCTCACCGGCGGAATCGCCGCCCTGATCTACGCCTACCTGGTGCGCTTCCTCGCCGTCGCACTTCAAACCGTCGAGGCCAGCCTTTCCAAGATCACCCCCAGCATGGACGATGCCGCCCGCAGCCTCGGACTCGGCCAGGGTGACACCCTGCGCCGGGTGCATGTGCCCATTCTGCGGGGCAGCCTGTTCACTGCCAGCCTGCTGGTCTTCGTCGACGTAATGAAGGAACTGCCCGCCACGCTGGTGATGCGCCCCTTCAACTTCGACACCCTTGCGACCCAGGCGTATGTGCTGGCGTCCGACGAACGCCTCACCGAGGCCTCCACGGCGGCCCTGGCCATCGTCGTCGTCGGGCTCCTTCCGCTGATCGCCCTTTCGCGGCAGATCTCCCGCACCCGCAAATAGAAAGGCCCCCTGTTGTCGAGGGCCTGCCTTTCCTGCCAGCGGACGCGAACCGGGCTCAGCGATAGCCCGTCCGGTCGTAGATCATCTGGGCCTTGACCTGGTACATGGCGAGGTTCCTGACCGGCAGCGCATCAGCCTTGAACTTTCCCAGGGCATCCAGGGCCGGGTTCACCACCTTGACCTGCTCAACCGCCGGCCATTCGTTGTTGCCGTCGGCGAAATAGCGCTGGGCCTTGTCGGACGCCAGATATTCCAGGAACTTGATTCCTGCCTCCCGATGAGGCGCATGCTTGAGCACCCCACCTCCGGAAACATTGATGTGGGTGCCCGTCGTCGCCTGATTGGGCCACACCACCCCCACCTTCTCCATCAATTTGACCTCATCCGGCTTGGTCGACCTCATCAAGCGCGCCACATAGTAAGTATTGGTCAGCGCCACCTGACACTCACCCGCTGCGACGGCCTTGATCTGATCGGTGTCCCCACCCTTGGGGCTGCGGGCGAAGTTCGCCACCAGGCCGCGGGCCCATTCCTCCGCCTTCGCCTCCCCCTGATGGGCAATCATGGCTGCACCGAGGGACAGGTTGTAGGGATGGGAGCCGGAACGACTGCATACCTTTCCCTTCAGGGCCGGTCTGGCCAGATCCTCGTAGTTGCGCACGCTGTCGGGCGTGACGCTGTCCTTGTTATAAACAATGACCCGGGCGCGGGTCGAAAAGGAAAACCAGTCCTCGGTGCGGAGATGCGCCGGAATGCGTGCCTCCAGTACCTTCGAGCGTACGGGCGAGAACAGACCCAGTTCATGGGCTTTGGCAAGACGTGCCGCATCCACGGTCAACAACACATCGGCCGGGCTGTTTGCCCCCTCGTTGCGAATGCGCTCAAGCAGCTCGTCCTCCTTACCTTCGATGCGATTGATCTTGATCCCCGTATCGCGGGTGAAATCGGCATACAGGGCTTCATCCGTCTGGTAATGGCGGGCAGAATAAAGATTGAGCACTTTGTCTTCAGCAAAGGCCGAAGCCGAAAAGGCAAGGACACTCAGGGCAATCAGGGAGGGCTTGAATTTCATCGGAGGACTCCAGCGAAAAGGAAGGCGTAAGACTTCGTTTCGCCAGAGTGTAGCCAGCCGGCCTGTTCTTGTACATGAGAACCGTTCGCAAGACAGTCCGTCACCGTCAAGCGGAGCTATAGCGATACACCGCGGATGAAGCGGTACTCCTGGGTCTCCCCCCCATACCCCCACGCATCGGCAGGCAGTTCGTGGATGCTGACATAACTTGCCGGATGCAGCGCCTTGAAATGGGCCGCAAGGGCCGCGAAGACGGCGCGCAGGTAGGCCGCCTTCTGAACCTTGGTGTTGGTCCCCTCGGTGATGCGGATCTCCAGCACGGCGCCGGACTGCCCGGGCGCCAACGCCTGCCCACCGACGTACCATTGATCGGAAGGAGTACGGTCGATACGTACCACCGTGAGCGACTCCTTCTTGCCCAGCAGGTCCACGGTGAGCCCGGTCAGGGTCACCGCCAGTTCGGCCACGGGAAGCGCTTCGGGCGCCGCATAGGACAGGTTCAGATAGGGCATTTTTCATCTCCACAGGAATAATCAGGCGAGGCGCTTCCGCCGACGGGGCCGCTCCAGTCACAGCCCACGGAACAGAAAGGCGCTGGAATGGATAGCCGTGATGCCCGCCTGACCGATGCCAAGAAGGGTAACAAGGGATATTCAGCGAGAAAAATGATTAAATCCGATGAGTTCAATCTCCAGGAAAGATGACCATGGATCTCTCCGACCTGCGCATGTTTCGCACCATCATCGAGGCAGGTAGCGTTACCCGCGCTGCCGAACACCTTCATACGGTCCAGTCCAACGTCACCACCCGTTTGCGCCAGCTTGAGGATGACCTGGGCACCCCCCTGTTCGACCGGATCAACCGGCGCCTGGTGATCACCCCCGCCGGCACCTTGCTGGCCGGCTATGCCGAGAAGCTGCTGAGCCTCGCCGACGAGGCCCGTGACGCGGTACGCCGTGCTGATCAGCCCGAGGGGCTTTTGCGCCTCGGCGCGATGGAGACCACGGCTGCGGCCCGATTGCCGGGTGTCATCGCCGCCTTCCGGCGGGCTCACCCACGGGTGGAACTACGCCTGCGCACCGCGCCCACCCCCACGCTGGTGCAGGAAGTTCTGACCCACCAGCTCGATGCCGCCCTGGTTTCCGGCCCTCTTGTCCACCCGGAGCTGGAATGCCGGGCGGTGGTGTTGGAAGAACTGGTGCTGATCAGCGCAGCCGACTGGGGACCCATCGAAAAGGCGAGCGATCTCGTCCGCCACGGCCCCGTGGAGCTCTTCACCTTCCGTGAAGGGTGCAGCTACCGCCAGCGGCTCTTTGAATGGCTCCAGCGGGAAGGCATACCGATTGCCCGCAGCAGCGAATTTGGAACCTTCGAAGCCATCCTCGGCTGCGTCGCGGCAGGCATGGGCATCAGCCTGGTGCCCCGCGCGGTCATCGGGCCCCATCTGGGCGATATCGACCCGAGCCGGGCCACCCTGCGTGTACATCCGGCGCCACCGGATCTGGCCCGGTCGGTCACGGTGATGATCTGGCATCGGGCACGCACCCACCAACCCGCCCGTCAGGCCTTCGCCGACTGTCTGGCTGAGCGCCTCGGCACCATCGTGGAGTGAGACCCCAATGAAGCAATTCATGAACAAGCCCTACTCTCCGGCCTGTGACCGCAACGGGACGCCGATCCTCGAGGCCTTGCAGCTGCACTTTGCCGACCGTCGTCACGTTCTGGAAATCGGCGCCGGCACCGGGCAGCACGCGGTGCGCTTTGCTGCCGCCTTGCCCCAGCTCACATGGCAGACCAGTGACCGCGAGGACTACCTCCCCGGCATCCGGATGTGGCTCGACGAGGCGCACTTGCCCAACACCCCGCCTCCCCTGCCCCTTGACGTCAAGGGGGCATGGCCTGGCCGCGGCTTCGATGCACTTTTCAGCGCCAATACCCTGCACATCATGGCTTGGGAAGAAGTCCGCATCTTGTTCGAACGGCTTCCGCACATCCTCGCCGCCGATGCGCGCGTCTGCATCTACGGCCCCTTCCGCTACGCCGGTCAGCCGATCAGCCCGAGCAACGCGGAGTTCGACGCGGCCCTGAGGGCAGAAGACCCGCGCCGCGGCATTCGGGATTTTGACGCGGTAGACGGCCTCGCCCGTGAACAGGGCTTCCGTCTGGTGGAAGACCGGGCCATGCCGGCCAACAATCGCTGCCTGTGCTGGCAGCGTCAGGATTGAAAGCCCCGGACCGACAAGCCCGGAGCACCCCAGAAAACGAAGTGGCGGCGATACCGGAACCGGTATCGCCGCCACTTCGGGCCGGAGGAGGCGGACGCTCAGTTCCGATTCAGCCCCAGCAGGCCCATGGGGCCATTGGAAGTGTTCAGCACCACTGACGCAATGCCGCCCCCTTGCTGTTGCTGGACGCCGTAAATGGACAAATTACCTGTATCGAAGGAGAACACGTCGCCCGAGATCTTGACCAGCAGCTTGCCGGCGTTCGGGAACCACGCATAGGCCATGTCATTCTGGCTGCCCGAGCTGGCTGGCGAGCCGAGTTCGGCCGGCCACCAGCTGGACGACTGGGCAAAGCCCCAGTTATTGCCCTGGGGTGCCATGGCGGGCTGGGGCTCCCGGTGCTGGGACAGGTCCGTGAGCAGCGCGCCGACGCGCCACTTGAGGCTTTCGTTGAACATGTCCCCGATCATCATCATCCCGCCACTCATCCATTGCCCCATACCACCAAACTCCGGGTGATTGAACTGGGCCTGACTGAAGCCACCGGATTGCAGGGCCGCGTAGGCAGCCCGGCCGGCATCGGCACTGAAGCCGTGACGGGCTGCGATTTCTTCGATGGTACTCATGGGTCTCTCCTGATGAAGTGAATGCGAAGACGCTGGAGGCGAGTCAACAGAGGGGAGCAAGGCGGGCACCAATCAGCACCGCCGAGCCATCATCGGTAGACAAGGCTTCCGAACGATGACGGGGCAGCTCGATGCCTCCCAGCGGGTCGGAAACGGCCTCGATGACGATCTTGGGAGGCTCGGCCCGAACGGCGCCGAAGATCGTGGCGAAAGACACGTCAGCCGCATCCCGCCCGGTGCCGAAGCGCATCAGCCCCATGGGAATGGCCGTGGACGACGGATCGAACAGATACCAGCGGTCCCCCAGGAAGACCTCCACATAGGCGTGGAAATCACTCGGCCCGAGGGCCGGATCAGCGCCGTAGTCGATACCCGCCACAAAGCGCGCAGGCATGTTGAGCGCACGGCACAGGGCGATCATCAGGTGCGCAAAATCGCGGCATACCCCTACTCGCTCGCTCAAGGTATCCAGGGCAGAAGTACTGGCATTGGTGGTGTTCGCCTTGAACTCCACGTGCTTGGCCACCCAGGCACAAATGCGCCGCACACGCTCGTAACCCGGCGGCAGGGTGCCAAACTCCCGGAGCGCCACTTCATAGAGGCGGTCCGACTGGCAGTAGCGGCTCGGATACAGATAGGTCAGCACGTCTGCAGGAAGGCGCGAAACCGGTACCTCCGGAATGGACTCCGGCGCGGCCACGTGATGCTGCAGCTCGACCGTGGCACTGTAGCGCAGACGCAAGGGGCCGGGCTCCGCCTTGAGACGCATGTAACGATTGCCGGTGGCGGCGTCGGTGTGCACGGTGGGCAGCAGAAACTGCCCGAGCTCCATCATCTCGGTCACGACGCGCTGGTGGCGCGTATGGGCCGCATGGATGTTGAAGATAAAGTCACAGCCCGGTGCTGCAACTGCGTAATTGAGTTCGACCGAGAACTTCAGTCTGACCATGAGCGTCCCTGGAAACACTGCCTTGACGGGAAATTGCGGGTCATCCGGCGGAAAAAATGACCGCCGCAGCCCGGACGCACCTGCGCCGTCTGCGGCAAGAACTCCATCCTACGCTGCGGCAGCGCAGCACGCCCGTATTTCTGTGGGTAGAGGCTGCCTGCAAGCGCCTCAGGAACGATACAGATTGATCTCCTCGCGGGTCGCCAGCGCCACGGCACGCGCCTTCGCGGCAAAATCCTCGCCGGAGCCAGCGTAGAGGATGGCGCGGGATGAAGAGATCATCAAACCCACGCCGGTGGCCGTCCGGCCGGCCTTCACGGTCGCTTCCACATCGCCGCCCTGAGCACCAATACCGGGCACCAGCAGCGGCAGATCACCCACAATCGCCCTCACTTCGGCCAGCTCCTCGGGAAAGGTGGCGCCGACCACCAGGGCGTTCTGGCCGTGGACATTCCACTTGCCGGCCACCAGCTCGGCCACGTGCTGATAGAGCTTGCGCCCTCCTTCCACCGTGAGATTCTGCAGGTCGGACCCGCCGGGATTGGAGGTACGGCACAGCACGATCAGGCCCCGATCCGAGAATTCCAGGTAGGGCTCGACCGAATCGAAACCCATGTAGGGGTTGACGGTCAGCGCATCGGCCCCGTAGCGCTCGAAGGCCTCCCGGGCGTACTGCTGGGCGGTCGCCCCAATATCGCCACGCTTGGCATCGAGCACCACCGGCACCGCCGGGTGCCGAGCGTGGATGTAGGCAATCAGATCCTGCAACTGGTCCTCGGCATGGGCTGCCGCGAAGTAGGCGATCTGCGGCTTGAATGCACAGGCCAGATCCGCAGTGGCATCCACGATGCCCTTGCAGAAGGCAAGGACTGCGTCAGGGCGTTCTCTCAGATGCGGGGGAAGTCGAGCCACGTCGGGATCGAGCCCGACGCACAAGAGTGAATCGTGACGCTGCCACACGGCAGCCAGCTTGGAACGGAAATCCATGGAGAGCGGGGCGCGGACAGCCCGGGTGAGTGAAATCTGGGCCCACAGTTTACCAGCCTCACCCCCAGTTCCCGCAGCACGCCATCACCATTCACCACGGGCCCGAAAAATTCATGTTGCGTCACAGCATGCTCCACGCACTGTCACGGATTGCATCAGACCTTCCCTTACGTCACAGCAGATTGTTCAATTCCTGAACACCGCCCAAACAGGATTCCGCGACCTCCGTCGGCGCCGAACGAAAATATATTTTTCTTTAAAAACAGATAATTGAAAAGTTATCGCGGCTATTTTCGATTGCTCTGCGACGGTCTGGCACAGCACTCGCTGAAGGGACGTCGCTCCGTAACGGCGTGTTTCAAAGGAAATGCGACCAAGGGAGGAACGAAGTAGTGGTGCTGGATAGCCCGCGCTTCGGTAGTGATATCAACGACAAAATTCCGGAGACAATCGTTATGAAGAAGACCCTTCTGGCCCAATCCGTTGCCCTCGCCTGCCTGGCTGCTGCTGCCGGCGGCGCGCAGGCTGTGAGCTTCACCCAGAACGACGTGACCATCGACATCAATGGCACGATCAATGGCTTCTACGTCAATCGCGAGTCCAAGACTTCGGTTGCCGGCGGCCCTGAAACCAAGACCCAGAACAGTGCCCTTACCAACGGTCTGCTGCCGGGCTGGATCAACTTCGTGATGACCACCAAGCATGCCGGGCAGGACATCAAGGCCCACTTCAGCTTCGCACCCGGCATCAACGACTCGTCTTCCGTGGTCGGCCTGCCCTCCACCGTGGGCACCGGCGCCGGCGGCATCCCGGGTGCAAGCAGCCCCTACAGCCAGATCGACGTGCGCAACGTTTACTTCCAGTTCGGCAACAACGACTGGGGCACCCTGAAGTTTGGCCGTGACATCGGCCTGTTCGGCCAGAACATCATCCTGTCCGACATGACCCTGCTGGGCGTCGGCGGCACCTCCAACGCCGGCATCCCGTTCAACACCACCTTCGGCATGATCGCCCACGGTTACATGTACACCGGTTTCCAGGCGCAGATCACCTACACCACGCCGAACTATGACGGCCTGCAGGCTTCCGCGGGCATCTTCCAGCCGAGCTCCTTCGCCGGCGACCAGACCAAGACCCCGGGCTTCCAGGCCAAGGTCGATTACGACTGGAAGGGCTCGACCCCTGGCAAGGTCTGGGGCGGTCTGGTTACCCAGAGCACCAGCTGCTCCACCGGCAAGACCTGCAACGGCGTGGGCGCGAACCCGGACAAGAGTTTCACTGCCAGCGGCTATGAAATTGGTGCCAAGGCCAGTGTCGGCGACTTCGGCGCAGTTGCCTACGCCTTCACCGGCAAGGGCCTCGGCCTTTCCACCGTGGGTGCCCAGTTCTTCGGCGGCAGTGACGGCCTCGGCAACAAGACCGACTCCAAGGGCTACTTCCTGCAAGGCACCTATCAGCTCAACAAGACCAAGTTCGGCATCAACTTCGGCCAGAACAAGGACAACGATGGTGCCCTGGGTGCCGGCAACGAGCGCAAGAACAAGGCCTACACCCTGGGCGTCTATCACAGCCTGAACAAGTTCGTGACCCTGGTTGGCGAACTGAACCAGGAGAAGATCACCAGCACCGTGGATGACAGCGAGACCAAGAACCGCACCCTGTCCGCTGGCGCCATCCTGTTCTTCTAAGCACCTTTTTACTCTTTTCGCCCTCGGGCGATGCAAGTTCCTGTTGTGTTTCTCCCTCCTTCTGGCGCCCTTCGGGGCGCCATTTTTTTGACTGAGTTTCCCCTGCACCACATACGCCGAACGCCAGACGCCCTCCGGTCCGCGATCACCGGGACGTCCCTGACAGAACGCAGCGGGCGACGGGTGTCGCACCGACATCCACCCGTGCCGCACTCCGCGCAGCATGGGTGCATCACCACCGGCAAACGCATCATTCAAGCCCGTGGAATGCTATCTTCACCCCTCCCCGTGCCACGTGTTTCACCCTCATCTTCATGTATCGGAGTCTTGCCCATGCTGCGTGCGGTCCTCGTTGCCCTCGCCCTCGCGCTTCTCGCTTGCCCCGTCCTGGCTGACACCCTCGTCCATCTGACCATCACGCCCGCCCGCTACGCCGACGCTCGCGAAGCGCTGGTGGATGCCATCGAGACCGAAGGGCTGGTGCCTTCGCCACCGAGCCGCTTCGGTGACATGCTGGCACGCACCGGGGCCGCCCTCGAACAGCCCACAGCCGTTTACGCGGATGCCGAGGTGATGCATTTCTGCAGCGCCCGCATCGCCTGGCAGCTCGCGCGGGAGAACCCCATCAATGCCGCCCAATGTCCCTTGTCCATGGCCATCTACACCCTGTCGGACGAAGCGGGCGTCGTGCACCTGGCCTGGCGCACGGCGTTGGGTGACTCTCCGGGAGCACGTGCAGCCGACGCCCTGCTGCAGCGCATCGCCCGCCAGACCGCAGACAACGCCGGACGCAGCAGCCCCGACCACAGATAGGGCCACCTTCGCCCCTCTAACCCCCTCGCCCTGTGCCTGGCGGCACGGTATAGTTCGCAGCGCTCCGGAACCCCACCTGTCTTTATTTTCAGCATGACCCAGAAGACCTACAACGCCGATTCCATCACCGTGCTGAAGGGCCTCGAGCCGGTCAAACAGCGACCGGGGATGTACACCCGCACCGAACACCCGCTCCACATCATCCAGGAAGTCATCGACAATGCCGCCGATGAGGCCATGGCCGGCTTCTGCAAGAAGATCGGCGTGACCCTGCACCTGGACGGCTCGGTCAGCGTCTCCGACGACGGTCGCGGCATTCCTGTCGAGATCCACCCGGTGGAAGGCGTGTCCACCGTCGAGGTGGTCTTCACCCGCCTGCACGCCGGCGGCAAGTTCAACAAGACGGACGACGACTCCGCCTACCGTTTCTCCGGCGGCCTGCACGGGGTCGGCGTGTCCGTCACCAACGCCCTCTCCCACCGCCTGGAGGTGGACGTCGTGCGCGACGGCAGCCGTCACCGCCTGGTGTTCTCCGGCGGCGACGTGATCGAGCCCCTGACCCGCACCGGCGACGCGCCGAAGAAGGGCAGCGGCACCACCGTACGCGCCTGGCCCAACGCCAAATACTTCGACGCAGCCGACCTGCCCCGCGGCGAGCTGGAGCGCCTGCTGCGCTCCAAGGCCGTGCTGATGCCGGGTCTGGAGGTCAGCCTGGCCATCGAAGGCGGCGACACCCGGACGTGGCTGTTCGAGCAGGGCATGCGTGGCTACCTCTCCGAGGCCCTCAACGACGAGCCGCTGATCCCGCTCTTTGCCGGCGAGAAATACGCCCCCAAGGGCGACGAGACCTTCGCCTCCGGCGAGGGTGCATCCTGGGCCGTGGCCTGGACGGCCGAAGGCGCCCCGGTGCGCGAGTCCTACGTCAACCCTCATCCCCACCCCCGCCGGCGGCACCCACGAGGCCGGCCTGCGGGACGGCATCTTCACCGCCATCAAGGCCTTCATCGACCATCACGCCCTGCTCCCCAAGGGGGTCAAGCTGACCGCCGACGACGTCTTCGGGCGCGCCTCCTTCCTGCTCTCCGCCCGGGTCCTCGACCCCAGCTTCCAGGGCCAGACCAAGGAGCGCCTGAACAGCCGCGATGCTGTGCAACTCGTCTCGCGCATGGTTCGCGACCCCTTCGAGCTGTGGCTCAACGAACACGTCGAATACGGCAAGAAGCTCGCCGAACTGGCCATCAAGGCCGCCCAGGCCCGCGCCCGCGCCGCCCAGAAGGTGGAAAAGCGCAAGTCCTCCGGCGTGGCCGTGCTGCCCGGCAAACTCTCCGACTGCGAATCCGAGGACATCGAGCGCAACGAGCTCTTCCTGGTCGAAGGCGACTCGGCCGGCGGCAGCGCCAAGATGGCCCGGGACAAGGACACCCAGGCCATCCTGCCCCTGCGCGGCAAGGTCCAGAACGCCTGGGAAGTGGACCGGGAGCGCCTCTTCGCCAACGCCGAAATCCACGACATCGCGGTGGCACTGGGCGTCGACGCCCACACCCCCGACTCCTCGCCCGACCTCTCCGAGCTGCGCTACGGTAAGGTCATCATCATGTCGGACGCGGACGTAGACGGCTCCCACATCCAGACCCTGCTGCTGACCCTGTTCTTCCGCCACTTTCCCAAGCTCATCGAAAAGGGCCACATCTATGTCGCCCAGCCGCCCCTTTACCGCATCGACGTGCCGGCCCAGGGCAAGAAGCGCCCGCCGCGCCGGCTCTACGCCCTCGACGACCAGGAGCTCGGCTCCCTGCGCGACCGCCTGACCCATGAAGGGGTCAAACCCGAGCACATTGAGGTCGGGCGCTTCAAGGGCCTGGGCGAGATGAACCCCGACCAGCTGCGCGAAACCACCATGGACCCGGCGACCCGCCGGGTGCTGCCGGTGCACGTGCGGGCCGAGGCCTTCGACGACACGCTCAAGATGTTCACCCTGCTCATGGGCAAGGGCGAAGCCTCCGGCCGCCGGGCCTGGATGGAGGAAAAGGGCGACTCGGTCGAGGCGGATGTCTGAGGCGTGGTCTGATCGAAAATGAGCTCAGGCGCCATTGACCATGCCTTGCATTATGAAAGAATGCAGGTGATCCGAGCGCCCTTGCTCAATATTGCGTATCCGGGAAGCACTACCGCCAAGACAGGGCATGTATTCGGACCAAAACAATGCAACGACTGACCGACGATCAACTGCTGGATCTACTCAACGACCTGGAGTCGGACCGCGTCGAGCGCAAGGAATCCTTCAAGGGCGATGTTCCGAAGAAGGCGCGTCAGGCAGTGTGTGCCTTTTCAAACGACCTGCCCGGCCACAACCAGCCCGGCGTGCTGTTCATCGGCGCCAAGGACAACGGAGAGCCCAGCGTACTTCAAGTCACGGACCAGCTACTGATGTCGCTCGCCGACATGAAGACGGACGGCAACATCCTGCCCTTGCCGGTCTTGTCGGTCGAAAAGCGCCTGTTAAAGAATCAGGAGATGGCCGTTGTGACGGTAATGCCCTCCGACATGCCACCAGTGAAGTTCGAAGGCCGGATATGGATCCGCACCGGCCCCCGACGAGCACTTGCGAATGAGCAGGAGGAGCGCATCCTCAACGAGCGGCGTCGATACAAGAATATTCCGTTCGACATTTACCCCGTCCCGACAGCCAAGCTGTCCGATCTCTCCAAGAGCATCTTCGAAAACGAGTACATGCCGAATGCTTTTGCGGACGATGTGCTGGAAGCCAACGGACGGAGCTACGAAGAGCGGCTCGCCTCATGCCGCATGATCCTGTCACCGGATGACCCTACCCCGACTGTCGTGGGGCTACTGGCGATCGGCAAGAGCCCCCAGGACTTTCTGCCCGGAGCTTACGTCCAGTTTTTGAGAATTGACGGAACGGAGCTAGCCGACCCCATCCTTGATGAGGAAGAAATTGGAGGCGGAATCGTTGAAATCCTACGGCGCACAGAGGAAAAGCTGAAAGCACATAACCGGACAAGCGTCGATATCACCCAATCAGTGACGCACCAACTTGCAACGCCTTATCCCCAGGTCGCACTACAGCAGATCCTCTACAACGCCGTTCTGCATCGTGCCTACGAGAGCACCAACGCTCCCGTTCGCGTCTATTGGTTCAATGATCGAATCGAAATCAGCAGCCCTGGTGGCCCCTACGGCAACGTGACCGACGAGAACTTCGGCAGGCCCGGCATTACGGATTATCGGAACCCGAATATTGCCGACGTCCTGAAGGTATACGGTTTCATTCAGGCTTTTGGTCGGGGTATCGCGACGGCGCGTCGCGCCATGGACAACAACGGCAACCCGCCCATCGAGTTCGAAACCAACCAGAGCACCGTAGTCTGCGTGTTCAAGAAGAAATCATGAGCACACCTGTACTGACCTTCTTCAATAACAAGGGCGGGGTGGGAAAGACCTCGCTCATTTACCACCTCGCCTGGATGTTCGCGAGTCTTCGCAAACGCATCGTGATTGTTGACCTGGACCCCCAGGCCAACTTGACGGCGGCCTTCCTGGAGGAGGACCGGATTGAACAGATCTGGAACGAACAACGGCCCGGAACAACGATTTTCCAGTGCGTCAAACCGCTGACCGGTGTTGGCGACATAAGCCCCCCCGTCCTGCAACCCATTGCAACGGATCTTTACCTTCTGCCCGGAGACGTCGCCCTGTCGAGTTTTGAAGACACGCTATCCGGCGAATGGCCCAACAGCATGAAAGAGGCCAATCTCTACCGTCCGATGCGCATCCTCACCGCTTTCTGGCAAGTGATGCAAACTGCAGCAGAGAAAATTCAGGCCGACATGATCCTGGTGGATATCGGCCCCAACCTGGGCGCCATCAACCGATCAGTCCTGCTTGCAACGGACTACGTCGCGATCCCCCTCGGCGCCGACCTTTTCTCCCTTCAAGGCCTCAGCAACCTGGGGCCAACTTTGAAGAGCTGGAGAACTCTGTGGGAGCGGCGACTGAGAAACTGGCAGGAGAGCCCGGACAAAGCCCAACATCCCGACTTCCAGCTCCCTGCCGGCAAAATGCAACCCATCGGGTACTTGTGCCAACAACATGGCGTCCGGCTGGATCGCCCCGTGAGAGCTTACGACAAGTGGGTTCAGCGCATTCCATCGGTCTACCGCACGGCCGTGCTGAACGAGGAGGCGGCAGACGGGATGAAGCAGGAGCAGGATCCCTATTGCCTCGCCACGATCAAGCATTACCGCAGTCTGATCCCGATGGGACAGGAGCACCGCAAGCCCATCTTTAATCTGAGTGCTGCCGATGGTGCCATCGGCAGCCACGCCAACGCCGTCAACGACGCCCGGAAAGACTTCAAGAATCTCGCTACCCGAATCGCCGCCGAGACCGGCATCAGGCTATAGGGCGCGCTGCGGCTGAACATCCTCCAATCCCTCGTCGCCCGCCCGTCTCTCAAGCCCGTCAGGCTATCGCCCCTTCACCTCGGCTTGGTCGTCGATTCGGCATCTGTCATGGATAGCGGAATCCATTTCGATGACGGGGCCTGCGTGCCCATTTGCCACTGCATGCTACCCAAGTAGAATCGGGCAACCCATGACAGAGGCACACCCATGACGGATATCAACCGCGCGCCGGACGACGTGACCGAAAGCGCCTCCGGTCAGCCCCACCTTGATCTTGCCAATCTTCCCGAAATCGCCCGCTGGATGGCTGAGATCATGGCATCCGGGATAGTTGGAAACATGGCCTACGACGTATTGAAGAACATCCGCAGCCGCTACGGCGCCCGGCGGGTGGACGACCTCAAGAGGCGGGTGTTGGACGAATTGCGCCGCGTCAAGCGGAAACCGGGGGTGAGCGATGCCGACCTGCAACTGCGGGTGGATCGCCTATTTGCAGACCACGACTCCCCCTGAGCCTGGAGCGCCCATGCAGCCCTTCGAAACCGCCGACGCGTATCCCGTGTATTTGTCCGCCACTCTCTCCGCCAGTGAAAACCGCCACAGGATTCACCTCATCCTGCGCGATGGGGCCGGCGCCCACGGGGCAGGCGTGCTCGATCTGGACCTCCACGCCACGCAAACCGCGGCGGCCCACACGACCATTAGCTGGGATGGCTTTCTGGCTGACTACCGGGCGAGCCGCAGCGGCACTGCCGATCAGCAAGCCTTCGGCCAAGCCCTGCTGCGTGCCCTGCTGCAAGCCGATGCGAGCCTGAGTCAAGCCTGGGCGGCCGTTCTCGCCGGGGCGGCCGGCCATTGAGCCTCATCGTCAGCTTCGGGTCACAGACCGAAGCCTTCGCCCAACTTCCCCTCGAACTCCTTCACGACCAGGGGCAGTTTCTGTTCGCCCGCCCTCACGCCGCCCTCACTCGCGCCTTCGACTACGAACCAGCGGCCGACTTTTTCCTATCCACCCCCGCCCGCATCCTCTTTGCGTGGGCACGGCCCGAGGGGGCCGGTCACCGCTTTGACCCCGCCCCCCACGAAGCCCTGTTGCGGAGCGTCTTCGGCGACTGCCTCTGCGTGCTGCCCGATGCGACCCTCCGCGGCCTCAAAGAGGCATTGCAGGCATCCGCCGAACAACGGCAACCCTTTGCGCTGCTCCATCTGCTCGCCCACGGTGGGCACGACGGCTTGTCCGGCCTCATTGCCCTCAACGCCCCCGACGGCAGCGCTGACTGGGTGGAAGCCGGGCAACTGGGGCACGCCATCCGCGGCAAGGGCGTGCAACTTGCCTTTCTGTGCTCCTGCCAAAGCGGCATCACCGGAGATGCCAGCCTCTCTGGCGTGGCTCAGCAGCTATTGTCGCCCGCCGGCGGCAACCTCAAGGTGGTGATCGCTACCCAGGCCAATCTGCCGGTGGCCCGTAGCGCCGAACTCGCCGCCGGCTTTTATCACGCACTCACCGCACAAGCCGGCGTCAGCCCCGGTCATGCCCTCGCCAGCGCCCGCGCGCGGGCCTACGAAGGCACCCCGCTGCGGGACGCCTGGAGCATCCCCATCTGCCTCGCCCGCCCTTGGCTAATGCCGAAGGATGCCGCCGCACGGGCCCTCGACCACGCCACCCGCAACACCCTGCCCCCCACCCGCGACAGCTTTCAGCCGCGCCCCGAGGTCATGGCGCAGATTCGCGACGCCCTCGCCGCGAATCGCCTTATTTCCCTCGTGGGCCTGCCCGGCATCGGCAAGACCGAACTTGGCAAGGAATGCGCCCGCGCCTACGGCGCAGCACACTCGGACCGGAGGGTCATCTACCAAGCCATCAACCGCGGCCTTGCCCCCGGCGCCCTGCGCGGCTTGATCGCCACCAGCCTGGGCCACGCCGGCGTACCGGAAAACGACGCCGGCCTCGGCCGCCTGCTCGACGCCCAGCCCACCCTGCTGGTGCTCGACAACGCCGAAGACATGATGGCAAGCGCCGACACTCAAACCGCCTTCGCCCGTCAGCTCGACCACTGGCTCGCCAACGCGTCCGCCCTCCAGGTGCTCCTCACCACTCGCTGGGCAGTGGGCGAGACGCGAGCGGTTCGCGAGCTGCCCATCGACATTCCTCCCATGAGCCGCGCCGAAACCGACGCCCTGCTCAAGGCCGAGCTGGCCCTGGGCGAAGTGCAGACGCCAGAGATCCGCGCCGCCTGGGCTGCCGACCCGGCCTGGCAACGCCTGCTGGATTTTCTCGACGGCCATCCCCGCTCGGTGTGGCTGGTGTCACGCCACTTTGACGGCCCGCGGGCCAGCCTTGCCAAGGTGGTGGATCGCCTCGAAAGAGCCCGCGCCCAGGCGGTCGTCGACCCTGCCCTCATCGGCCGCCAGGACGCCCACGCCCTGCTGAGCGACGCCGACGCCCAACGCATGCGCAGCCTGGTGGCCAGCATCGATTTCTCCTTCGACGTACTTGCCGAGCGCCATCCCCAGGCCGCTGCCGCGTTTCTGCAGTTGGCGGCGTTTCCCGGTGGGGTGCCCGAATCCGTGGCCATCGCCAGTCTGGCCGCCGACATCGACGCCGAGGGCTGGCAGCAGGAAGCCCTCGCCACCGACAGCCTCGACCAGCTCTACCGCTACCACCTGCTGGAATGGCAAGGCAGCCGCACCCACTACCCCATGCCCCTGCAGTGGTACGCCGAGCACAAAGCCAAGGGTACACCACGCCTCAGCCCTGCCGCCCGCCAAGCCGCCCTCGCCGCCTACGCCGACTTTGTCGACACCCTCAACACCGGCCTGATCCGCGACCAATCGCCCAACTGGGTGGCCGACTGGCTTAAGGAAGAGCGCACTTTGCTCAGCCTTGCCCGCCCACCCGCCCCTGCTCACACCCCTGCCCCCGGCCCATCCGCCCTTGCCCGCATCGCTGGCAGCGCCCGCAACCTGATGATGATGTCGCAGCGTCTTGGGGTCTGGCAGCAACTCACCGAAGCCGGGCGGGACGACGCCCGCGCGCGACTCGACATCCACGGCGAGGCCAACACCCTGAAAGCCCTCGGCGACCTCCAACTGCGCAACGATCGGCTCGACGACGCACGCAAAGCCTATGAAAACGCCCTCGAACTCTACCGAAAGGTCGAGGATCGACTCGGCGAGGCCAACACCCTGAGAGCCCTCGGCGACCTCCACCTGCGCAACGCGCGGCTCGACGACGCACGCAAAGCCTATGAAAACGCCCTCGAACTCTACCGAAAGGTCGACGCTCGACTCGGCGAGGCCAACACCCTTCAAGCCCTCGGCGACCTCCACCTGCGCAACGCGCGGCTCGACGACGCACGCAAAGCCTATGAAAACGCCCTCGAACTCTTCCGAAAGGTCGAGGATCGACTCGGCGAGGCCAACACCCTGAAAGCCCTCGGCGACCTCCACCTGCGCAACGATCGGCTCGACGACGCACGCAAAGCCTATGAAAACGCCCTCGAACTCTACCGAAAGGTCGACGCTCGACTCGGCGAGGCCAACACCCTGAAAGCCCTCGGCGACCTCCACCTGCGCAACGATCGGCTCGACGACGCACGCAAAGCCTATGAAAACGCCCTCGAACTCTACCGAAAGGTCGACGCTCGACTCGGCGAGGCCAACACCCTTCAAGCCCTCGGCGACCTCCACCTGCGCAACGATCGGCTCGACGACGCACGCAAAGCCTATGAAAACGCCCTCGAACTCTACCGAAAGGTCGACGCTCGACTCGGCGAGGCCAACACCCTTCAAGCCCTCGGCGACCTCCACCTGCGCAACGATCGGCTCGACGACGCACGCAAAGCCTATGAAAACGCCCTCGAACTCTACCGAAAGGTCGAGGATCGACTCGGCGAGGCCAACACCCTCCAGGGGCTCGGTCTGCTGGCCCTGATTTCCCAAGACCCGGCAGAGGCCTTCCGACAGTTCGTCAGAGCGCTGCATCTGCATGTGCGCGTCGACAACAAATTAGGGCAGGAGGCCGCCCTCGGCTACGCCGCAAGGGCAGCAATGGCACTCGAACAGACCGACCGCGCACTGTTTTTGGCCGGAGCGTCCCTGGCAATAGGGCTTGAGATCAAGGACCGCTTCGGGCAGTCCATCAGCTTGCAAGTACTGTTGAACCTGTTCCAGGATGCCAACGATGGTCTCGGCTTTGCGGCATCTGTGGCCCTGTATCGGAATGTGGCGGGGCAGCTGGACGACGTGCAACAACAGTCTGCAATGGACGAACTCTGGCAACAGCTGGCGTCCCTGCTCCCGGTGGAGCTGATGACAGCCGTTCGAACCGATCCCCAGGCGGCTTTGAATCAAGCGTTGGCAAACGCTCGCCAGCGCTTCGGTGAGCACGATCCCTTGGAGCTGGATACGGAACATCAAGGCGATTGACGCCCCCTTTGCCGGTCTGTTGTGGCAAGCTGCCGGCCGATCCGGATTTTCCAGGCTGTCTCAATGCACAACCCCCTCGCCCTCCCCCGGCCACCGATCCGCGCCACCATCCTCACCGGCTTTCTCGGTGCCGGCAAGACCACTCTGCTCAACCGCTATCTGGCCACCCGGCCCGAGCGCAAGGTGGCCGTGCTCGAGAACGAGTATGGCAGCGTGGGCATCGACGGTGGCCTGATCGCCGGCTCGCCCGCCGTGGAGGTGGTGGAGCTCACCGACGGCTGCATCTGCTGCAGCGTGCGCGGCGAGCTGTCCAACGCCCTGGCCGACCTGGCCGAACGCCGCGCAAAGGGCGAGCTCGATTTTGATCACCTGGTCGTGGAGACCACCGGCCTGGCCGATCCGGCCCCGGTGGCCCAGGCCTTCTTCGTCGATGAGGGAGTGGCCGGGCGCTACGAACTGGACGGCATCGTCACCGTGGTGGACGCCGTGCATGCCCACGCCCAGCTCGACGAAAACCGGGTTGCGGCGGCCCAGGTGGGCTTTGCCGACCGGATCCTGCTCAGCAAGACCGAAGGCCTCGACGAGGACGTGCTGACGGCCCTCCAGCAGCGCCTGCAACGCATCAACATCCGGGTGCCCATCACCCCCATGCCGGCCGACGCTCCCGCCCTCACCGCCCTGTTCCATCTGGATGCCTTCCGTCTGGACGAGGTGCTGGAGCAATTGCCATCCTTCCTCGACTCAGACAACCCTGCCGGACTGCGCCGCGGTGGCGGCAGCACGCGGGGCTTCTATCGCCACGACGACGACATCACCTCCTTCGTGCTCCAGCACCCCGGTGACGTGGATTCGGCACTGATGGCGGGCTTCGTCGAAGAACTGCTGCTGCGCCAGGGCCCGGCCCTGCTGCGCTACAAGGGCGTGCTGGCGCTGCGGGGCGACGAGCGCAGGGTGGTCCTGCAGGGCGTGCACCGGCTCAGCGGCTCCGACTACGGCGCGCCCTGGTCCGAGGGCGAGCACCGCCACACCACCCTGGTCCTCATCGGCCGCCGCCTTGATGAAGAGGGTATCCGCCATGCCTTTCGCCTGGCCTGCCGCTAGTCATTCCGGCGCCCTGGCACGGCCTGCATGCCGGCCTGCCCGCGCCACTTTTCCTGCGAACGTCTCACCATGAACGACACTCCGGACCTCTTCGATTCCCCGGCCCCCGACGCCGCCGAACCACCACCGCCCCCACCGGCCACTCCGCTGCTGGGCAGCGACGATGCCCTGCCCCTCGACCTCTACGCCGAGCGCGCCTACCTGGCCTACGCCATGAGCGTGGTCAAGGCCCGCGCCCTGCCCCAGGTGGAGGACGGCCTCAAGCCCGTGCAGCGCCGCATCCTGTTCGCCATGAACGAGATGCGCCTGTCGCCGGGTTCCAAGCACGTCAAGTCGGCCCGGGTGGTCGGCGACGTGATCGGCAAGTACCACCCCCACGGCGACTCCAGCGTCTACGACGCCATGGTGCGGGTGGCCCAGGACTTCTCCCTGCGTTACCCGCTGGTGGATGGCCAGGGCAACTTCGGCTCCCGGGATGGCGACTCGGCGGCGGCCATGCGCTACACCGAATGCCGCCTGACCCCCATCGCCGAACTGCTGCTGTCGGAGATCGACCGGGGCACGGTGGATTTCCGCCCCAACTACGACGGCGCCTTCGAAGAGCCACAGCTACTGCCGGCGCGCCTGCCCTTCGTGCTGCTCAACGGCGCCTCGGGCATTGCCGTGGGCATGGCCACCGAGATCCCGTCCCACAACCTGCGCGAGGTCGCCAGCGCCGCCATCCACGCCATCGAGAACCCCGAGGCGACGGTGGCCGACCTGCTGACCCACATCGCCGGCCCCGACTTTCCGGGCGGCGGGCAGCTCATCTCCCCGGCGGCCGACATCCGCCAGGCCTACGAGAGCGGCCGCGGTAGCCTCAAGCTGCGGGCACGCTGGATCATCGAGGAACTGGCCCGGGGCCAGTGGCAGCTGGTGGTCAACGAACTCCCGCCCGGCGTCTCGGCCCAGAAGGTGCTCTTCGAGATCGAGACCCTCACCAATCCCCAGCCCAAGACCGGCAAGAAATCCATCGACGCCGACCAGGCCCAGCTCAAGGCCGTGATGCTCGGCGCCCTCGACCGGGTGCGCGACGAATCGGGCAAGGATGCGCCGGTACGCCTGGTCTTCGAACCCAAGAGCCGCAACCAGGACGTCACCGAGTTTGCCAACCTGCTGCTGGCCCACACCAGCCTGGAGACCTCCTCGTCCATCAACCTGGTGATGATTGGCCTGGATGGCCGACCGGGGCAGAAGAACCTGGCCGACATCCTCCACGAGTGGGGACGCTTCCGCGTCGTCACCGTGCGTCGGCGCACCGCCCACCGCCTGGGCCAGGTGGATGACCGCATCCACATCCTGGAAGGCCGTCACATCGTCTTCCTGAACATCGACGAGGTGATCCGCATCATCCGCGAGTCGGACGAACCCAAGCCGGCCCTGATCGCCCGCTTCGACCTCTCCGACCGCCAGGCCGAGGACATCCTCGAGATCCGCCTGCGCCAACTGGCCCGCCTGGAAGGCATCAAGATCGAACGCGAGCTGGCCGAACTGCGCGGCGAGAAGACCGAGCTGGAAGCCCTGCTGGCCAACGAGGGCAAGCTGCGTCGCCTGGTCATCAAGGAGATCCGCGCCGACGCCGACAAGTACGGCGATGCCCGCCGCACCCTGGTGGAAGAGGCCGTCCGCGCCGGCGTCACCCAGACCGTGGTGGACGAGCCCGTCACCGTGATCGTTTCGGAAAAAGGCTGGGTGCGCTGCCGCAGCGGTCACGGGGTGGACCTGGCCAACGTGGCCTTCAAGGATGGCGACCGCCTGGGCAGCGCCTTCGAATGCCGCAGCGTGGACAGCCTGGTGGTGCTCACTGACGGCGGCCGGGCCCTGACCGTGGCCGTCGCGGCCCTGCCCGACGGGCGGGGCAATGGTGTGCCCCTGGCCTCCCTGATCGAGCTGCCGTCGGGGAGCCGTGTCGCCCATGTAGTGGCCGGCCCGCCGGAGCGTCGTGTCCTGCTGGCCAGCTCTGACGGTTATGGCTTCCTGTGCGGGCTGGGTGACATGATCGCCAGCAAACGCGCCGGCAAGCAGTTCGTCAGCCTGGACGCGGGTGCCCGCCTGCTCCAGCCGGTGCTCTTCGATCCGGCCGAAGGGCAGCAACTGGCGGCCCTGTCCTCCACCGGGCGTCTGCTGATCTTCCCCCTTGATCAGATGAAGTCGCTTTCGGGCGGTGGCAAGGGTGTGATCATCATGGGCCTGGATGATGGCGAGGCACTGACTGCCACTTGCGTCTTCCGCCATGCACTGACCCTGCTGGCCAGCACCCGCGGTGGCAAGGCCGTGGAACTGACCGTCGGACCGAAGGACTGGGAGGCCTGGGCGGGCAAGCGGGCCCGCAAGGGCAAACCGGCACCGGGTCGCTCGGAGGCGGGCGGATTGCGGGGCGACTGATGCCCCCGACAGGGGCGCTCAAACGGGCAGGCGCATGGCCTCCATCAGGCGCTGACGATTGATGGGCTTGATCAGCACCTCGTCAAAGCCGGCGGCGAGGATCTCCACCCGCTCCTCCGGCAAGGCATGGGCGGTGTAGGCCACCACGAACAAGCCGGCCAGCGCCGGGTCGCCGCGTACACGCCGACACACCTCGGTTCCACTGAGGCCCGGCATGCTGATGTCGAGCAGCACGGCATCCATGGGCCTTGCGCGCAGGGCGGCCAGGGCCGCCTCGCCGGACTCCACCTCCTCGACATCGCACCCCGCCTGCCGCAACAGGACGCAAGGCAGGGTGCGATTGATCTTCTGGTCGTCCACAACAAGTATCTTCATGGGGTCATCCTTTACCGGGCGCCATGGTCTGGGGTGCGAGGGGCAATGTTATGGAGAACTCGCTGCCCTGCGCGGGCCGGGAAGACAGCGTCACTTCGCCCCCCATCAGTTCAACCAGCTCCTTGACCAAGGCCAGCCCCAGGCCGGTGCCCTGGTGACGCCGCGTCAGGAAACCATCCACTTGCCGGAAACGTTCGAAGACGTGGGGCTGCATGCCGGATTCGATGCCGCAGCCCGTATCGGCCACGGTGATCCTCAACTTGCCCTCCTCCTGGCCCACCTGAACCGTCACCGACCCGGCATCGGTGAACTTGACCGCGTTGTTCAGCAGGTTGTTGAGGATCTGTGCCACCCGGGTCGGGTCGCAAACAACTTCGTCCGGTGTACCTGGCTCGATATGCAGAGCCAGTGCCAAGCCCTTGCGATCCGCCGGTGGCCGGTGGGTGAGCACGATGCGCTCAATCATGGGACGCAGTGGCTCCGTGCGCAGCGCCAGCTCCATCTTCCCTGATTCGATCTTGGCCAGATCGAGTATGGAGTTCACCAGTTCCAGCAGGTGGTTGCTGCTATCGAAGATGATGCCGGCGAACTCCCGGTTGGTCTCGTCCGCACTGTCCTTGAGAAATTCGGCGTAACCCATGATGCCGTTGAGTGGGGTCCGCAGTTCATGGGACATGGACGCCAGAAACTCCGACTTCATGCGATTCGCAGCCTCGGCCTTGATCTGACTGTCGCGGAGGGCCGCAGCAATCCGTACCTGCTTGTCGAGCAGCCGAATGGCCAATGCCCCGAACAACAGCACCACCAGGCTCATACCCCCTGCGTAAGCCATGTAACCGATACGGCGCTCATTAAATCCGGTCAGTGCCTCACTCTCACTGACGCCAACCACAACCACCAGCGGATAGTCCTTCAAGGCCCGGTAGCCGTAGAACCGGCGTATCCCGTCGGCAACACTGCTGGAGCGGTATGTGCCGGCACCAGCCCGGGCCAGATGGGTCATCAAGGGGCTGCGGGTAAGGTCCTGGCCGACAGCCTTGTTTTCGCCGGAACGGCGCGCCCGGACGATGGCATCGCGCCCCACCAGGGACACGACGCCATCCTTGCCGAGATCGACGCCGCTGTAGAAATCGGAAAAGTAGAGCGGATCCACGGAGATCACCACCACCCCGCCAAAACTGCCGTCCGGCTTGTTGATGCGCCGGGTCATCTGGATCGACCACTTGCCCGATGCGCGGCCCAGCACCGGTTTGCTGATGAACAGTTCATTGCTGTCACGCTCCTTGTGGACGCGGAAATGCTCGCGATCCGACAGGTCCAGCCGCTTGTGATTGGGGAGATTGCTCAGGATGTAGATGCCATGCTCATCTATCACCCCGAGCTGATTGAAGATGCTGCTGATGATCATGCCTTCGCGGACGTATTCCGCGATGTCGACCCGGTCGCCCACCTTCTCGTACTGGAACTTGAGGAAGAGTACGGCCTGATCGACGCTCTTGATGGTACGGACGGTATGTTCCTCGAATGCCCGGGCGAGGTTGAGGTTGGCCGTGTCCACCGCCTGGATGACCAGCCTTTCATCGGCGGCGATCCGATAAATGACGGCACCCCAGACGAGCACGATCAGCGCCAGAACGATGCCCCCGATGGGTAGAAAGAGGCGCAGGCGCGCGCCATGGAAATCAGAATCGGGGAGTGAGGGCATGAATATCGGAAAGGGGTCGTTGTGCCGCGCCTTGGATCGGTCACGCTCAATGGCATTCATTAACGTCGCCCTCCGGTCGGACTTGAACCCACACCATTCAGCCTAGGTACATCGGCGCGGTGGAATGATCGGTCACCGCTGCAGATCATCCCTCCCCTTGTCCGCTTCGGAGCGCGCCTGGAGCATGTTGCAAAACCAGTGCCCCTGCTCGATGGCATCGTCCAGCGCCACATGGGTATGGGGCAAGGGATCAAACCAGCTCTCGGGCAGCGCGTCCCGTCGGCACGCCCGAAAGGAGCGGCCGAGTACGCCCATGGCATAGCTGCGGATATCGATCACCGCATAGCCGAAGGGGTTCTCGCTGGCGTAGCGGGTCAGATACCAGAGCACAAACGGATAGTCGAAGGCCACCGGGTAGGCGACGAAGACCGGACGCCCGGGCAGACATTTGAGCCAGTCCACATAGCGCCCCATGACCGCCTCGGGCGGTTCAGGCTCACGGCGACAGGCCTCCCAGGCTTCCGGCTGAGTCCGCCACCAGCGCAGGGTTGCGGGGTCGGGGCTGCACTCGGGCGGGCTGAGCAGATTGGCCGTGAAGGACGCCACCATGCGCTTGTCGGCGGTGAACGCTGCCGAGGCGATGCTCAGCATGGCGTTGCGCCCCGGCACCGGTCCGTCGGTCTCAATGTCCGTGCTCACATAGATCTCCATGCCCGTCCTCCTTCACCAAGCCAGCCTGCCTTTGATGGTCGCTCATCCCTGACGATGCAGACTTGCGCGGCGGCAAGAATCACGTCACATTCCGCACTGAAAGAAACACGATGTGACAATTGATGACTCTAGGGACGAAAGATCACGCCGTTACCCGGAACAGGGTGGAGTTCTCCCGCCCGCAGCCCCGCAGCCAGCCCGGACCGCCATGAAACTCTCCGTCACCGACCGGACACTGCCCCGCTACCACCTTGTCGGGACACTGCTCGTCGTCCTGGCCCTCTCCCTTGCCCTTGGTGCCAGCTTTCTGTGGACATCCTACGCGGAACACCGGGATGCCCTCGTCCGCCTGGAGAAGAACTTCGAGAGCAAGAAACAGGAACGCCTGCGGGCTGAGATGGCCTCGGCCATCGCCTATCTCGACTTTGTGCACTCGCGTTCCGAAGCCGTCCTGCGCCACGCCCTCGAAGAGAAGGTGTCCATGGCCATGCAGACGGCACAGGGCATCTATGACCGGGAGCATGGGCGCCGCCCCGAGGCCGAGGTCAAGCGCATGATCATCGACGCCCTTCGCCCCCAGCGCTTCTTCGACGGACGCGGCTACTTCTTCATTGATGACAGCGTCGGGCGCTGCATCCTCCTGCCCACGGCCCCGGACCTGGAGGGAACGTCCCTCTGGAACAACCAGGATGATACCGGGCACTACATCGTGCGCGGCCTGCTGGAGGCGGCGCGCAGCGGCAAGGAGGGTGGGTTCTCGAGCTACCGCTGGTACTCGCCCGTGGATGCCACCCGGATGACGGACAAACTCGCCCATGTCCGTCTCTTCGCCCCCTATGGCTGGATCATCGGCACCGGGGATTACCTCTATCGCTGGGAGGAAACCCGGCTCAGGGAAGGGCTGGATCGCCTGCGCGCCTGGAATTTTGGCGATACCGGGCATTTCATGGTGATGAACAATGACGGAAATCTGTTGCTCCAGCCAATCGCGGGGCGGGGCGTCGACGAGCTGAAACTCGGCAAGGTCGGTTCACCCGCCGAAGACCACATCCGCCAGGACATGCTCAAGCTGGCGCGGGCGGGCGGCGGGCTGCTCAATTATTCGGCGCCGCACCACGGCGAGGGCGGGTCGGACACCCGTTCGGCCTATGTGATGGCCTACAGTCCGTGGAAGATCATCGTGATCGCCAGCATCTTCGAGCAGGAGATGCAGTCCGCCCTGGCAGCGGAACGGAACGCCGCCGCCGTGGCCTTGTCCGGCCGTGTTCCGTATCTGCTGGTTGTGGTGGCCGCCACCGTGGGCGTGGCGCTCGCCGCCTCCCTGCTCTTCTCCAACTGGATGCGCAGACTGTTCGCGGCTTACCACGAAAAGCTCGAGGCCCATACCCAGACCCTTGAAGCACAGGCTGGCCAGTTGCGCCTGGCGGGGCATGTGTTCGAGAGCAGTCGCGAGGGCATCATCGTCACCGACCCCCATACCCGGATTCTCGCCGTCAATCCCGCCTTTACCCAGATCACCGGCTACACCGCAGCCGAAGTGCTGGGCCAGACCCCCGCCTTCCTCGCTTCTGGTGATCACGACGCGGACTTCTATAACGCCATGTGGAAATCAATCCGCGAAACCGGCTCATGGACAGGCGAGATCCGCAATCGCCGCAAGGACGGCACTGCCTATCCGGAGCAGATCAGCATCGGTACGGTATGCGGGCCGGCCGGCGACGTCCGCCACTATGTGGGCACCTTCCTCGACATCACCGAACGCAAGGAGGCCGAGAAGCGCATCCGTCACCTCGCCGAGTTCGACGCGCTCACCCAGCTTCCGAACCGGGCGCTGCTGGGCGACCGGGTGGCCCAGGCCATCGCGCTTGCGCAGCGCAGTGGTGAACAACTGGCCGTGCTGTTCATCGACCTGGACCGTTTCAAGAACATCAACGACTCCCTGGGCCACGCCATGGGCGACCGGATTCTCCAGGAAGTGGCCAGCCGCCTGCATCGTCTCGTGCGCCAGACCGACACGGTCAGCCGTCTCGGCGGCGACGAATTCGTGGTGCTGATCACCGGGCTGGAACATCCTGGCTACGCGGTGACTACCGCCCAGAAGATCCTGTCCACCCTTGGCGAACCCTATCTGATCGACAAGCACGAATTGCAGATCACACCGAGCATCGGCGTGGCCATGTATCCCACCAACGGGACCGACACGGAGACCCTGCTCAAGAACGCCGACGCGGCCATGTATCACGCCAAGAATTCGGGGCGCAACGACTTCCAGTTCTTCACCCCCGAGTTCAACCAATGGGTCACCGAACGCCTGCGTATCGAGAATGGCCTTCGCCACGCCATCGAGCGCAATGAACTGCATCTGCATTACCAGCCCCAGGTGGACCTGGCGAGCGGCCGCATCGTCAGTTGCGAAGCCCTGCTGCGCTGGCAGGCCGCGGATGGAACCCTGATCCCCCCCGACAGTTTCATCCCCGTCGCTGAAGAAACCGGAACCATCCACACCATCGGTCACTGGGTGCTGGACGAAGCCTGCCGTCAGCTCCGGCAGTGGGACGGGGAAGGCGCCTCCCCGATCCGCATGGCGATCAACGTGGCCGTTCCCCAGCTCCGTCGTCAGGATTTCATCACCCACGTCAGGGAAGCCCTTGCGCGCCATGGGCTGCCCCCGGGCCGCCTTGAAATCGAAGTGACCGAAAGTGTCTTCCTGGATCTGGACAGCCAGATCGGCCAGACCCTGCGCAGCCTCACCGATCTGGGGGTAGTCCTGTCCCTGGACGATTTCGGAACGGGCTACTCCAGCCTCTCCTACCTCAAGCACTTCCGCTTCGACGTGCTCAAGATCGATCGCTCCTTCGTGTCGGAACTGCACTGCAACCGGGACGATGTGACCCTGATCCGGGCCATCGTCAGCATCGCCCGGGACATGTCCCTGGTCACCGTGGCCGAGGGCATCGAAACGGCCGAACAGCAGCGCATGCTCACCGAGCTGGGTTGCAGCGTCGGTCAGGGCCACCACTTCTGGCTCCCGCTGCCCGCAGCCGAACTGGCCATGCACATCCGCCGCGCCGCGCCTGCGGCGGTGCATGCCACGACAGGCTGAGCGGGCGTACCATCGTCGGCTATTCCAGCCCAGGGGCTTCATCATGATCAAGGCCATCGTCACCGGTCACAGCGCCGGCCTCGGTGCCGCGCTGACCGCCGAACTGCTCGGTCGGGGCATTCCCGTCCTTGGCTTGTCCCGACGCGCCCTCCCACCCCCGGAAGGCGCCGGCGTGGACGCCCTGCAACAGCACGCCCTTGACCTTTCCAACCTGCCGGCCCTGGGGGATTGGCTGGCCGGCCCGGTGCTCGCCCGCTTCCTGGCCGACGCCCGCCACGCCCTGCTCATCAACAACGCCGGAATGCTGCAACCCGTCGGCCCCTGTGGCGGGCAGGATGCGGCGCAGATCGCGGCGGCCGTGCAACTCAACCTGGGTGCCCCGCTGCTGTTGGCCAATGCCTTCGTGGCGGCCAGCGCCCACTGCCCCGAGCGCCGTATCCTGCACGTTTCGAGCGGCGCGGCCCGCAATGCCTACGCGGGCTGGGGCATCTACTGCGCCACCAAGGCGGGACTTGACCAACACGCCCGGGCCACCGCCCTCGACCGCCTGCCCGGGCTGCGCATCGCCAGCCTCGCGCCCGGAGTCATCGACACGCCCATGCAGGCGGAGGTGCGGGCCAGCGACCCGGCCGGTTTTCCCCTACAGGCACGTTTCGCTGCGCTCAAGGCCGAAGGCCAGCTCACGCCCCCCGCCGACGCTGCTCGCCGCCTGGTGGACCACCTGCTCGGCGCGTCCTTCGGTGACGAGCCGGCCGATGACCTGCGCAATCGGGCCGCGCAGTAGACTCTGTTCTCAAACGCTCAGCTTCCAGCGACGATCCGGTAACAGGGGTTGTAAGCCTTTCCAGGCAGCTTCATGCGCCCCTGGGCCACAAAGGACGCCATCAACTCATCCATCGGCCCCATGATCTCGGGCTCGCCGGCAATCTCGAAGGGGCCGTGCTTCTCGATCTCACGGATGCCTTCATCCTTGACGTTACCGGCCACCACGCCCGAGAAGGCACGGCGCAGGTTGGCCGCAAGCAGGTGGGTGGGCTGGCGACGGTGCAAGGTAAGATTGCACATACGTTCATAAGTCGGCCGGAAAAGCTGCTGAAACTCGTGCTCAATCTTCAGCAACCAATTGAAGTAATAGGCATCCCGCTGCTCCTTGCGGAAATCACGCACCTATGCGGTGATTTCCTGGGCCACCGCCTCGGGGTCATCAATGATGATCCTGTAGCGCTGGCGGGCCGCCTCGCCCAGGGTCTGGGCGATGAAGCGGTCGATGCGCAGAAAGTACTCCTGGGCGCTGCGCGGGCCGGTGAACACCAGCGGGAAAGGCAGCCCGGCGTTGTCCGGGTGGAGCAGGATACCCAGGATGTACAGGATCTCCTCCGCCGTGCCGACGCCCCCCGGAAAGACCACGATGCCATGGCCGGTGCGCACGAAGGCCTCCAGGCGCTTCTCCACGTCCGGCAGGATCACCAGCTCGTTCACCACCGGGTTGGGTGCCTCCGCCGCGATGATGCCCGGCTCGGTGAAGCCCAGGTAGCGCCCGTTGGTGATGCGCTGGGTGGCGTGGGCCAGGGCGGCGCCTTTCATGGGGCCCTTCATGGCCCCCGGGCCGCAACCGGTGCACACGTTCAGGCCACGCAGGCCGAGCTGGTAACCCACCAGCTTGGTGTATTCGTACTCCTCCTGCTTGATCGAGTGGCCGCCCCAGCACACCACCACGTTGGGCTGGGTGATGGGTTGGAGCACATTGGCGTTGCGCAGGATGTGAAAGACGGCGTCCGTCACCCCTTCCGAGGTGGAGTAGTCGAAGCGCGCGCTGCCGCTGATCTCGGTGCTGGCGTAAACAACATCGCGCAGTACGGCCACCAGATGTTCCTGGATGCCACGGATCATCTCCCCATCCACGAAGGCACTGGCCGGCGCACCGGTGATGTCGAGCTTGATGCCTCGCGCCCGCTGCTGGATCTGGATATCAAAGCTGTGATAACGCTCAAGCAACTCCTTGCCGTCATCAAGCTCGTTGCCGCAGTTGAGCACTGCCAGCGAACAGTTGCGGTAAAGGGTACGAAGCCCACCGCCGCTCTGATCGGAAAGCTTGGCCGCTTCGGCCCGGGACAGGACCTCCAGACGCCCTGTGGGGGAAACCTGTGCATCGACGATCTTGTAGTCCATGGCTGTAATTCTCTCTTGTCTGGTCCGCAAAGGCAGTCGGGCAACCGTGGTGCCGCAATCTTGCCACGTTGCCGGCGCCGGGCAACGCGCTGTCAGCATAACGCCCGCAACGCAGGTTTGGCGACAGAATGCCGCAGCGCGCCATGCACAATCTCCGGATCTTCGGGAGCAAGGCATCCACTGCACTTGAATGGCCGGAACACGACCGGACCGGGGGCGAGGGGTAGGTGGCAAGGTTGTCGCGGAAGACGGGTACTCAGGCGCCCCGGAGACATCGACCACCAAACGACGCTTCAAACCCTGCTTACAGGGCTCAATACCCTTCCCGCGCGTCCCCGGTCTTGACCAACGCTTCCCACGACCGTCGGAGACTCGCCATCAGCAGCGGCGAGGTGCGCTCCGGGTGGGTAGCGTAGATCGCCACCACGGTGGCGTGATCAAAGTCGATGTAAAGACTCGTCCCGAAAGCGCCGAGAATGGCTGTCCTACGCCCCGCGCCCCCGGGATGGACGAAGCGGTATTGCCAGCTACCGTCCTCTCCGAGGCCTCGCCATAGGGCTGGCAAACCATGGGCAGACGAGCCGACGCCGGCGACGGTCTCGACAAACCATGCGGGAACCAACGAGCGTCTTCCCGGCCGCGCACGAACATCCAGCAGCCCCTGTCCGAGGGCGGCAAAATCCCGCAGACTCAGGGCCAGCCCATCTGCCAGCGGCGTGCCTTGTCCGTCGCTGGCCCAGAAGGCGGTGTCCTGCGCCCGGATGCCGGACTGGAGTTCGCATAGCAGCCCGGTGGCGGGCTTCCTGGTGGCCTTCTCGGCCACCCACAACAGCAACTCCCCTTCAGGGCCGGATGGCAGATCAGCGCCGGGCTCCAGCTTGCGCGGCCAGGGGCTCCGGGCCGTCAGCCAGGCCCGGACACCGAGCCGGCCGCCTGGCGTCCACCCGGCCTCCTGACGCCATCGTTCGCGCTCCACGGGCGTCCACTCGAGCCCCGTCCGGCCGTGCAGCAGCCGGGTCAGGGAGAGCTTGCCCAAACCCGTGTTTCCACCCAGCTCCGGGAGCACCCGATCCACGCCCTTGCTGCGGTCCACCAACCCCTCGGCCGAAGCCTTGACCACCATCATCGCCAGAACGGGGTGGGTGGCCTCCAGCAGCAGGCGCGGGCTGGCCGGATCGAAGCCGGTGCGTCGGTAGTCCAGCACCACCCTGCCCCGCCGCAGGACCATCATGCCGTCGACGTCGATGCGGTTGTCCAGCAGATGGCGAAGGCTGCGCTCCACCTCGTCGGCCGGATCCCTAACTCGCATCCGGTCCACGTCGATCTGCCGCTGGGGCGGCATCCTGCGTTCGGTGCGTGGCGGCGGTTCGATCCGGCTGCCCGGCATGAAACTGGCCGGATGGGCCAGTCCGAAGCGCAGGTTGCCCGGACGCAGCCAGTCGTCGCCCCCCACGATGGACTGCCCTTCCGGTGGAGGGGGCACGCTGCGCTGAGTCCGGCAGGATGTCTCTGCCGCAAGCAGTGGCAGGGCCGCACACAGGACACAGCCAAGGATAGGGCGGAGCAGGCCGGGGGCGGGATCAGTCATGGCGGTGATAGCGGGAAGGTTGGGCAAAGTGCTCGGTGGCCACCCGGGTGAGCTCGTTGAGACTGCCAACGCTGCGGGCCAACCCACGCAGCAGGCCGGCGTCGCTCTGCCGACTCTCAACCTGTCGGCGCAGGGCTTCGATCTGCCGGTGACAGTCCAGGTCGCGGGCATCCTCCATCAAACTGTCCAGTAGCCCGGCAAGGGCCTTGGCTATGGGGCGCTTGCAACGTGCCAGGGGGTCGGCCAGCTCGGCGTTGAAGCCAAAGCGGCAAGCCTGGAACTTGTTGTAGCGGGCAACCAGGCCCTGCAGGGGCGGATCGATTGGGGGGCGCTCGCGTAGCAGCCAGCGGGCCAGACTCTGGGCAAAGGCGGCCAGCTCCGTGGCCCGGTCCACAGTCAGGGGCGTGTCACAAACCCGGACCTCAACGGTGCCATATTCGGGCTTGGGGCGCACATCCCAATACAGATCCTTGATGCTCTCGGCCACGCCGCAGGCCTGCAGCACCGCCATGTGCTCGAGGAAGGCTGCCCAGTCGCGCACGTCCGGCGCCTGCCCCGACAGGGGAAAGGCCGACACGGCGTTGAGCCGCGCCGAATCGAAGGCCGTATCCGCTCCATCCACAAACGGTGAAGATGCGGACAGCACCACGAAGTGCGGCACATACATGTTGAGGGCGTGGGTCAGCCAGATTGCATCGTCGCCCGAGGTCACACCGATGTGGATGTGTTGACCGAACACCGTGAACTGCTTGCTCAGGTATCCATAGCGCTCGTTGAGGAAGGCAAAGCGCTCTCCCGGGCAGATCCGGCGTTCCGGCCAACGGTGGAAGGCGTGGGTGCCGCCCCCACAGATGGCCACGTTGTTGCGCCGGCAATGCTCCACCAACAGCCCCCGCAGCCCCTCCAGATCAGTGGCGATGGCGGTCACGTCCTGTCGCGGGTGGGTATTCACCTCAATCATGCTCTCGGTTATCTCCAGCTTCACATCGCCGCAGCGGCCGTCGTGGTGCAGGCTGGAGAGCAGATCGGTGGCCGCCCGGGTCAGGTCGTAGTCCCGCGGCGAGACCAGTTGCAGTTCCAGCTCCACCCCCAGGGTGAGGGGCCGGCTGGTGGCAAAGGGAAGGTTGGCGAAGGCGTTCATGGGGGCGGCTCGCGATTGGGAAGGGCCGCCTCGCCGGCAAGGACAAAGGCCCGGCGACATAACTGCGGCCCGATGAACTCCATCAACGCCGCCGCCAGCAGGGGCAGCAACAAGGCCTGAACGCTGACTTCGGGATAGAAGGCAGCCAACTCCGCGGCCATGAAGACGGCGGTTGCCGACAGGGGTTGCACGCCCAGGCCCAGCAAACGACGACGTTGCGCCGACAAATCCTCCCGCCCGGTGGCCATCACGCCGATGAACTTGGCGAAGCCCCGTACAACAAGCAGTCCGACCGCCTGCAGGAGCATCAGCCCGGTGGCCTCACCGAGGGGCAACATGGCGCCGGTCACCACGAAGAGCACGATGGCCAGGATCCAGTGCCCCTGGGGCAGGCTGGTATAGGCCAGTACCCGGTTCCGGTCGAGCTGTCCCACTGCCACCCCCATCAGAAACAGGCTCAGGAAGACCGGTACCGCCGCCATGCGGGCCAGCCCAATGGCCAGCAGGGCCGCCGCCACCAGCACGAAAACCTGGCCGGCACCGCCCTTCTCCAGGCGAGCCGCCAGCCCCAGCGCAAGACGCGCGCACAGCAGGGCGATCAGGACACCTCCCCCCAGCACCCAGATCGGGTGGATGAAGGCATTGAGCCCGTCCCCCGACTCCTCAGCGTGGATCAGGCCGAGCACCAAGGCGAATACCACGAAGGCCAGGGCGCAGCTGATGGCCGTGAGCAGCAGGGTGCGCTGGGTCACCTGCCCCTGGGCACGGCACTCCTCAGCGGTGAGCAGCACCACCGCCGGGGCCGAGGTCATGGTGATGGCGGCAGTGGCCGCGCTCCACGCCGGACTCAAACCCACGACCCCCCACGAGAAGACAAAGACGCCTGCGAAAGCCAGCCCAGACTCCGCCGCAGCGGTGCGCAGCAGGCCCGGATTGGCCCTTAGCCAGCCCAGATCCAGGTTGCGGCCGGTCTCCAGCAGAAGCAGCCCCAGGGCCGCATCGGCCACCGGTCGCGCCAGGGCCAGCGTCTCGCCATCGAGCCAGTTGAGTGCCCCCGGCCCGGCCAGGGCGCCGGCCAACACATAGCCGACGATGCGCGACAGACCTGCCATGCGGTACAGGCCCTCTCCCGCCAACAGCCCCGCGACAAGCAGCAAGGCCATCAGGGCCAGCGGGTCGGCCTGTTCGGGCATGGGGGGGAGAAACATGAGTCTGTCCTGCAGAGACTCCCAGAATGCACGCACGCTGCTCATCGGCGGCTCCAACCCCTGCCCTGGCCCAGTCTTGGCACGTAACGACGTGCCTCACCAAAGCCGCGTATCGCCGCCTGCGTGCATAAAGGCCCGAGTAGCTGCATCAGGGCGATCGCGCCCAACAGGGTGCCACTCAGCGCTGGCCCAATCCCCCCATCGAGGGCACCTGCGTCCCCCAAGAGCACAAGTGCAACGCTGGACATGGGCAGAAGCCCCACCGCGGTCCAGGCTGCCTCCCGACGCGGCAGCCCGAACGTCGGGCCTGCCAGCTGCAGAGCCAGCCCCCTGGCGAGGAAGCGCGTCAGCACAAACGCCAGCACCGTTGGCCAGTGGGTCCGCAGAAAGGCCAACTCAAGTGCCGCGCCCGCCAGCACGAAGGTCACCACCAAAAAGACCCGGGCGTCTGACGCGATGCGGATGGCCACCACCTCCCGCCCCCGATCCAGCACCCGCACCCCAACCCCAAAAGCCAGCAGGCTCATCAGCGGCGACATCTCGACACTCAGTGGCAGGCCGGTCCCCACAATGATCAAGCCGAGCAGCATCAAGTGCTGATGCTCGACCTGGGGTCCCAGCCAGCGTGCCCCCTGGCGCGCAGCAAAGGCCAGCCCCGCCCCGAGCACGACCGACAAACCGATGCTGGCCACGGCGTGGCCATAGCCGGGCATGGCCTCCGTTGCGCCGCTCTCTGCCAGCGAAGGCAGGATCAGATCAATGGCCGCAAAGGCGAGACTGCCGTTCAAGGCGACCAGCCCGAACAGGCGACTGGTTCGCGGCCCTTCTCCACCCACGTCACTGCTGGTGGCGATGGTGATGGCCGGCGAGGTAGACACCGCGATGGCTGCAGCAAACGCGCCCCCTGCACCACCGAAGCCCAGGCCGAGCATCACGATCAGCACCAGCACAAAGACGGCCGCCGACTCGATCAGGCCCAGGGTGATTAGCTGCGGATCGATGCGCCCGCCGTCAAACGGAACCCGCTGCCCCAACTCGAAGAGGATCAACCCCAGCGCGGGATAGATGAAGAACTGGGCAGAGCCCAGCACGTAGGGGTCGATCCATCCCAGCCCGCTCTGGCCAAGCACGAGGCCACACAGCACGTAGCCTGTGGTGCGGGGCAAGTTGAAGAGGCGCCGGCTCAACTCACCACTGGCCAGCCCGCCCAGCAGGCAGAGGCCAAACAGCAACAATGGGGAGAGAACGAGATCCTCGAAGAGAGGCAGCATGAAAGGCTTGGCCGAAATATATTTACACCAATATAATTTAAGCCAATACACAAAGGCAAGCTGCGCGCAGCGGTGGTCTCCCGTGCCCCCCTCCCCACCCCCAACGACAGAGACGCCATGAGCAGAACCAAGACCGTCCGCATCGGCCTGTCGGCCCGCCTCTTCCACCCCCGTGACGGCGCCGTCGGCATCGAATCCAAGACCCTGCAGGTGCTCGAACAGTCGATTGCCCAGTGGGTCATGTCCCGGGACGTGATGGTGCTGATGGTGCCTTCCATCCTCAAGGACGGGCCCATTCACCGCAGCAACATCCGCCTGCGGGACTACGCGGGTTTTCTGGACGGGCTGGTGCTCCAGGGCGGCGCCGACGTGAGCCCCGAGGCCTATGGCGAAGCCCCCCTGCGTGACGAGTGGGCCGGTGACCGGGTGAGGGACGCCTACGAGATGGAGCTGCTCCACGAGTTCGTGGAGGCCGGCAAGCCGGTGCTGGGGATCTGCCGAGGCATGCAGCTCATCAATGTGGCCTTTGGCGGCTCGCTCTACCAGGACATTCCCAGCCAGTTCACTGACGCGGCCCGCCACCAGGCAGATGCCTATGATCGCCACAGCCACCCGGTGAACTTTGCCGAACATGGGCGCTTTGCCCACTGGTTTGGTTCTGCCGAGGGTGGTCAGGTGGTGTCCATCCACCACCAGTGCGTGCGCAGTCTGGGACGGGAGATGGTGGTTGAAGGGCTATCCCGCGATGACGGAATGATCGAGGCGATTCGCCACACAGGTCATCCGTTTGTGGTGGGTGTGCAATGGCATCCGGAATTTCACACCCCGGGGCGGGATGCGTTGCTGGACTGCACGCCCTTGCTGGAGGCGTTCCTGAGTGCGGCGCGGCTGTGCCGCTGAAGGCACGGAAGGCGCTAACGCCAACCGGCCCCCGCGAGCCCCGCCCGGCCCGCAGGTTCATCCGGCTCGACATTCTCACCTTTCAGCTCGCCGACACGGGCTGGCATACGCAAGAGCAGCGGCTGTCAGACGACACCTCGGATGGGACCCGACGACCATAAGAATTGACGCTCTCTGGTCATCCCACAGCGGGCGCCCCAATGAAAACGGCCGGTGAATCACTTCACCGGCCGATGTACTTCAACGCTTCAGATCAGGCTCAGTCTCCGCCGCGCATGTACTGCACCTGGAACATGGAGGGCGGGTTCAGCTTGGGATCGACCTGGCCCTTGAACTGGCCGGTGGTGCAGTGCTTGCTCTGCACGTCCACCATCGAGAAGGCGTCGTCGATGCCGATGCCGGAACCCTTGTTGATGGGCAGGTGGCTGTCCGGATGGGACTTGCCGACCATGAAGACCTTCCACAGCTCGCCCTTGCGGTCGTAGATCTCGTTGGCGCCGTTGAGGTTGCCGAGCTGGGCGTCCATGTAGAAGACGCGCTTGCTGACCGGGTGGTTGGCGTTGACCGGCGCGGCCTCCAGCACGTACACCTTGCGCAACTGCCAGGTGCCCTCGTGGAAGCAACCGCCCTGCCCGCCGAAGTTCACGTACTTGTAGCCGTCGGACTCGGCCGGCATGTCGGCGGCCAGCTTCAGCTCGTTGTGGTTCCACATGGGCAGGATCACGTTCTTGGTGCCCTTGTAGGTCCACTTCATGTCGGAGATGCGGCCGTTGTAGCCTTCGAAGTCTTCGATCATCAGATCGGAGCCGAGGAAGGCATCGGTGGTCTGCCCGGTGGCCAGACGGCGCACGCGACGCTGGAAGCCCAGGTAGAGGTAGGCATCGTCGAGCTTCTGGTCATCCTCGTAGCGCTGGATGAGGAGCTGGGTGTTCTTCAGATCCTGCGGGTCCAGGGCCTTCACGTAGATGGCGCGGAAGAGCTCGGACGGGTTCGGCGTCACTTCGGGCACCGGCGCATCCTTCACCCGGTGCTTGAAGTTGAGGAAGTGGAAGTTGAACTTGATGGTCTTTTCCACCTGGCCGCTCTGCATGTTGCGGTACTTCCAGTAGAACGGGGAGATGGCTGCGCCGTCACCCCAGTTCACCCCGTACTTGTAGTTCCAGGCCAGCTTCTCGCCGGCGCGGGGATCCTTGGCATCGGGCTCTTCCACGAAGGGCCGGCCAGCCACATAGCCTTCGATGTCGCCATTCTTGGGACCCAGCTTGGCCTTGCCCAGGTTCTTGCGGGTCGCCTCGATGTAAGCCTTCGAGAGCTCGAACTGGGTGGTCGGGCCGACCTTGATCTCGAACTGGCCCTCCTTGAGCAGCTTGAACACCCCGGCCGGAATGGCGTCCTTGAACTGATCGGCATTGGCCTTGTTGATCACGGTGCCCGCGTTGAGGCCGGCTGCTTTCGGAAAGCCACCCTTGTACGGATTGAAGGTGTTTTCCACGTCGGCCTCGGTGGCGGCCTGGACAGCACTGGCGGCAAACAGGGCCAGCGTGGTGGCGATGATGGTCTTCTTCATTGTCGATGTCTCCTCGATCAGAATTTGTAGCGCATGGTCAGGAAGATCTCGTCTTCCCGGATGGCGGAGCCAATGGGGCCGGCACGGAAGCGACCCAGGGGCTCCATGCCCGAGAGGCCGCGGGAGTACGCCACCATCGGGTCACCCGGATAGGTGCCGGCCGTGAAGGGAGCGAAGGGGTTGCACGAGCGGCAGTCGTCAAAGGAATTGCCCCCGTTGGAGCCGCCCTTGAAGTTGGCACCGAAGGTGAACTTGAGCTTGTCGGTGGTGCTCCATTCCAGCGCCGGGGCGATGGCATGGGTGCGGGAGCGGAAGTCCCGGGCGATGATCAGTTGCGGGCTGATGCGGTCTCCGGCCAGGAAGCCCTTCATCAGCAGGGTGCCGATCACGTTGTCCTTGAAATCGGGGATGCCCCGCTCGCCGACGCCGCCGTTCTCACGCTCGTGATCGAAGATGTGCTGCCAGAACAACTGGGCCGAGAACAGGGTGGTGCGGTGGGGGTTGATCCACGACACGAAGGTCGGCCGGTCCACCCCGATCACGCTGCGCCACACCCGGTTCTTCGAGTAGAGCTGCTCCCGGTTGGTATTCGCAAACTCCTCACCCCAGGTCATGGCGCCCTCGAAGCGGAAGGCGGCTCCCAGCGCTTCTGACTGGAAGTCCAGCGAACCGCCCAACAGGTTCACCCGCGGAAACTCCATGTCGAAGGAGATCAGGTAGGGCCAGGCGTTCTGGTACTGCCCGGTGAAGGAGTTGGTGGCGCGCTTGCCCCCATGGAGGGACGGCAGCTGGGAACGGTAATGCAGGGCGTTCAGGGAGAAGTTCAGCCCGCCCATGGTTACGCCTTCAAACTTGGCGCCGATCTGGGTGTTGGCCAGGCTCCACTTGGGCAGATTGACATTGGCGATGCCGATCTGGCCCGGGCCGAAGTTGGTGGCCAGGTAGGTGTCGGGGCCAACGTTGGCAAAGTTGGACACGGTGCCGCCGTAGTCCCACAGGGTGCGCATGCCGCGGAAGAAGCAGCCGGCATCCAGGGCCACGTTGGCGGTGCCGCACTGGCCCAGGTTGTTGGCGCGGAACTGGTCCACGTTCCAGATCAGCTGCAGGTTGCGGTCCTGCATGGACTCGGACGCGCCCATGCGCCATTCGGCCTGGGCGATCCACATGGGGATGCGGATGTCCTGGAGCTCGTCGTAGATGTTGTTGCGCGAGTAATCGACAGGGTTGATCACGTCGAGCACGCGGAACAGGTCGGTACGGCCCCACACCACCTGCTGCTTGCCCAGTTTCAGGAAGATCTCCTGGCCACCGCCGATGTCGAAGCTGTTCTTGACATAGGCTTCGCGGAGGAAATCAAGGCGGCTGTTGAACTCGGGAAACTCCAGGTCGCTGGTGCTCTTGTCACCATAGCCACCGAAGTCGGTACAGCCGCGCTTGTCCACGTTGCAGGGGCGCACCGGGGTGGCAAAGGCCACGCCGCCGTTCACCTTGTGCCAGCGATCACCCAGCACACGCAGACCTTCGTTGGGGCTGTTGGGGTAGGCATCCATGAACGCGTTGTTCGTGGACCCGGGATAGCCCAGGCCCGCCACCGCCGTATAGCCCAGCGGGCCGGCCGGGGAGGTACTGCCCCAGGGTACGTCGGTCAGGTTACCGCCAAGGGTGCTCTGGGCGCCGATGGAACCCCCCGCATCCTCGCCGTACTGGCCCTTGTTCATACGGTACACGCCATCCCAGCTACCGCGCAGGACGCTATGGAAGACCCAGCCGCCCGAGAGCTTCTTGTCGGCTTCCACCTGCAGGGTGTTGCGGAACTTGGACAGGCCGACCACCTTGCCCGTGTCATCGCGGCCACGGAAGGCGGTGTGGTTCTCGTAGTAGGTGTCTACCTGCCACGGTTCGCTGGAACTGCCCATATCGGGCAGGTTGTCCTGGGCGAAGGCCGGCAAGGCGGCCGCCACGGCCAGGGCGGTGAGGCTGAGCGCCGGTGTCTTCCGGCTTGATCTGTTTTTCATGGTGTCTCCTCCTTGGTTGTGTCGATTGCGGCCGTCCCCCGGCCGCCCTCCCTTGAATCGCGCGTTGATACCTCCTTGATCAGGTTTCCAGCACGCCGTCCTCGTCGTAATGGGCGGCCGTGACGAACTTGGGTTTGAAGACCACACACCAGGACGGCACGATGAGCACCGCGGCGATGGCATTGACGATGAGCATGAAGGACAGGAGCACGGCGGCGTCCGACTGGAAGCGCAGGTCGGACATGAAGATCCACATCACCACGCCGGCAATCAGGGTCACGGCGGTGAAGGACACGGCGTAGCCCGTGGTGGCCACCGCGCGGATCACCGCCTGCTTGATGTCCTGCAGCACCGCAAACTCCTCGCGGATGCGGTCCATGAAGTACACCGCGTAGTCGATGCCCACCCCCACGCCGACAGCAATCACCGGCACGGTGTTGACGTTGATGCCGATACCCGCGGCGCCCATGTAGGCGTAGGTCATCAGGGTGGCGAAGAGCATGGGCAGGACCATCAGCCAGCCCGCATGGACCGAGCTGTAATAGACCATCACCAGCAGGAAGGCGATGATCATCACGGTGGGAATGATGATCATGTGGTCGGTGTGCAGGGCCTGGTTGCCCGCCGCCGTCACGCCGACGATGCCGCCCCCCAGCTCGATGTGGATGCCCTTGACCTCGGCTTCGAGCTTCTTCTTGCCCTCTTCGGCCAGGGCCACCACCCGGTTGATGGTGTCCGCCTGGTGGTCCTTGTAATAGAAGACCATGTTCGCTTCGTTCTCGTCGGCGTTCACGAACTCCTTCAGGGCACCGGGAATCGGGCTGGCGGCCATGTAGGCGAACATCAGGCCCCCCACCTCGTCGGCGGTGTCGGGCACCTGCATCCAGCGCGGGTCGTCGTTGTGGGTGAGCTTGTTGACCACCCGCAGCACACCGGGAATGGCCTTGGCGCCGCCGAGGGTCGGGTCGGACAGCATGTGGGCCTGGAAGCGCTCGATGGCGGCCATCACCTCGGGGCGCTTGATGCCGCCCTTATCGTCGGTGCGCATCAAGACGTGCAACTCTTCCGAGCCGGGGAAGCGCGTGTTGATGGCCTTGGTGGACACGTTGTAGTCGTGATGGGTGTGGAGCAGCGGCGAGCCCGGCTCCGATTCACCCAGTTGCACCTTGCCCACGAAGTACAGGCCCCCGACAGCACCGATCAGGGTCAGCAGCAGGATGCTGCGGGCACCACCATCGGTACCGCCGGTGCGGGCCATGGCTGCGCCCAGGAAGTTGCGCACCCCTTCGTTGGCATTCACCGTGTTCTTCGGCGCCGGCAGCACGGTGAGGGCCAGGGGCACCATGAAGTGCACCGTGAAGATCACCGAGAAGCCCCAGAAGCCCGCCGCCACACCCAGCTTGTGGTTGAAGGGCGCTGCCCCCAGCACCAGCACGGCAATCCCCACCGCGTCGATGATGATGGCCAGGGAGCCCGGCCGGAACAGGGCATCCAGGGCGTTCCGTGCCGCCTTCTTGCCGTTCTTCACGACGGCCAGCTCTTCGTAATAGCGCACCACCAGCTGCACCCCGTGGGAGGTGGCCCGGGCTGCAATGAGGAAGGGGATGGGCAGGGACAGGGGCTCCAGGTTGATGCCCATCACCGCCATGAAGCCAAGGCCCCAGATGGTGGACAGGGCAATCCCCAGCAGCGGCAAGGCGATGCCGTAGAAGCGCCGGAAGTACACGATCAGCAGCACGGTGATCAGGGCCAGCGTCCAGGCCAGGATCTCGACAATCTGGTTGAGGTAGGTGTACACCCAGCCGGTGAGCACCGGGTTGCCGGTGACATGGATGGTGTGGCCCGGCGCGCTCAGGGACTCGCGGACCTTCTGCAAGGCCTCGAAGGTCTTCAGGTAGTCGATGTCGGCCTCGTTGAGCTGGGCCTTGATCAGCGCAGCCTTCAAGTCCGGCGAAACCAACAGGCCGAAGATCGTCGGATTGGCGATCACATCCTTCTTGAGCTGCTCCAGCTCGGCCACCGTGCGGGTGGTCTTGGCCGGATCGTAGTAGGACTCGGACGCAAAGCCCCCCTGTTCGTCCAGAAAGATCTTGCGAGCTGTGCGGTGGGTCAGGCTGGAGACGAGGTTGTGGTTCACCCCGGGCAGGTTGTCCACGCCCTGGGTGGCCTGGTGGATCAGCGCCAGGGTCTCGTCGTTGAAGATAGTGCCCTTCTCCACTTCCACCGCCATGACGATCATGTTGGCGCCGCCGAAATTCTCCTTCAGGCGGTTGTAGGTCTGGATGTAGGGGTGGTTCTGGGGCAGCAGGTCGGCGAAGTCGGAATAGATCCGCAGCTTCGGCAGGGCCGCGCCGAAAAGCGCGGTGATGACCAGGATGAGGGCAAGGACGATCTTCGGGTTGGCGAAGATCCACTCTTCCGCCCGGTGCAGGGCGTGGGTGATACGGTGGCGGGTTTGGCTGACCATGATGCGTCTCAGTGGGCCACAAGGGCCGGTGAAGCGGAGGAAGCCTGGGCGGCCTGGGTGCCGATCACGCGCAGCAGGCCACCCGGGCCGCCAACGATGATGGCGTGCTGCTCGGGCAGGGATGCGCCTGCACCGAGAAAGACCGGTGCCGCATCCGGATAGGGCACATTGCGCCAGGTGTCACCCTCCAGGCGCGCCACAACACCGCCGGCACCGACGCCGTGGGGCACGCCCTCGTGCAGGAAGAGCCGATACAGCGGGGCCCGGCTGGCGTTGGTCTGACGCGTCCAGGTCTGGCCGCCGTCGCTGGTGTGCAGGATCTGTCCGGCAATGCCGCTGGCCCAGCCCCGGGTGGGGGTGGTGAACAGCGCCGAGTAGGGATAGAACTCGTCGGGCATCGGCGGCTGGCGTGTCCATGTGGCGCCACCATCCCGGGTAACGGCCACCAGGCCGAATTCGCCGGTGGCGTAACCCACCGTTTCGTCCACCATCTGGATGCCCGTGAGCTGGGCATCCTCGGCCAGATCGGTCACCGTCCAGCCAGCCCCACCATCCGCACTCACGGCCAGGGTGGCACCGGTCCCGGCCACCCACCAACGGCCCCGGGCATCGCAAGTAATGGCGAGAGGCGTGCGCGGCTTGTCGATGGAGACGGCCTTCCAGCCGGCTCCGGCAGCATCGCTGCTCCACACCTTGCGAAAGAAATCCACCGCCACAAAGCGCCCGTCCGGGCAGGTGGCGATACTGATCAGGGAACTCCCCCCCAGCATTTCCCGCTTCCAGCTTCGCCCGTTGTCGGCGGACACCAGCACCGCTCCGCTTTGGGTGCCGGCCACGACGACCTTGCCGTTGCTGGCCAGGGCCTGGGTGATGTCCTAACGCTGTACCGGGCGAGCCGCCTCGGCCGTCACCGCCGAAAGGTCGGCCTGGGCCGTGCAAGCGGCGAGGCCGACAGCCCCTGCCGCCATGAGTGCCGCGCTGATGGCACGCCACATCTGTGTCTTGTTCACTGGGTCTCCTCCAGTCCTTCTGTTTTTCTGGCGCAAAGCCGCCCTGCTCCATGGCCTTGGCCTGGAGTTCTCATAGGGGCGTACTCGTTGGCCCGCCGGAGGACTTACCTCACCCCGCGGACCCCGGTGTTGTCAGCGGCCCAGATCCTTGGCGCTGACCCCGGCGATACCCCAGTTCTCCTTGGGTACATCGTGGATCCACACCCGGACGTTCTCCTTGGGTGCGCCCACGGCTTCGTGCAGGGCCTGGGTGACTTTTTCGATGACTGCCCGCTTCTGTTCCTCGGTGCGACCTTCGATCATGTAGATCTGTGCAAACGGCATGTTTTTCTCCCTGGATTTACTTGAAGCGGACCGACACGGAGCCCATGCCCTGGACCCGCAGCGTGATGCTGTCGCCGGGCGCCACGGCCACGGCTTCGGTAATGCCACCGGAAAGGATCAGCGCCCCGGCGGGAATCTCCTCGCCCCGGGCACCCAGATGGTTGGCCAGCATGGCGATGGCGGCTGCGGGGTGGCCAAGTACCGCCGCACCGGCACCAAAGGCCACCGGCTCGCCGTTCTTCTCCATCACGATGCCCACGGTGCGCAGATCCACCTCGCTCACGGGCAGGGGCTGGCCGCCGATCACGAAGCGGGCCGACGAGGTGTTGTCAGCGATGACACTCTTCAGATCGAACTTGAAGTCCCGGTAGCGGGAGTCGATGATCTCCATGCCGGGGATCACGAAATCGGTGGCCGCCAGCACGGCGCCGATGTGGCAGCCGGGGCCCTTGAGGGCGCGCTTCATGACAAAGGCGATCTCGGGCTCGATCTTGGGATGGATGAGCTCCGATACCTTCACCTCACCACCGTCAGGCACCGAGCCGTAGTCGGTGATGAAGCCGAAGCATGGGGTGTCGACACCCATCTGCTTCATCTTGGCGTAGGAGGTCAGGCCAGCCTTGAGGCCGACGATGCGGGTACCACGCGCAAGCTTGCGCGCCCTGATGGTGTCCTGGATGGCGTAGGCATCCTCCCAGTCCATGTCGGGAAACTCGTCGGTGATCTTCGGGGTGTCCCGGGCTTCGAGCTCGCAGGTCTCCAGGTGCTCGGCGAGGCGGGCGATGGTGGCTTGATCGAGTTTCATGCCAGCACTCCCCGAGCCCGCGCCATGGAGATGGCCGTGTCCTCGATCATGTCTTCCTGCCCGCCCACCATGCCGCGGCGGCCCAGCTCCACCAGGATGTCCCGGGCCGGCACGCCGTACTTGACGCTGGCGCGCTTGGCGAAGAGCAGGAAGGAACCATACACCCCGGCATAGCCCAGGGTCAGGGCGTCCCGGTCGATGCGGATCGGGAAGTCCATGATCGGCACCACCAGGTCTTCGGCCACGTCGGTGATCTTGGCCACATCCACGCCGGTCTCGATGCCCATCAGGTCGGCCACGGCGATGAAGACTTCCATCGGGGTGTTGCCGGCCCCGGCGCCCAGTCCGGCGGCAGCGGCGTCGATGCGCGTGGCGCCCACTTCGATGGCGGCGATGCTGTTGGCCACGCCCATGGCCAGGTTGTGGTGGCCGTGAAAGCCCAGCTCGGTCTCGGGCTTGAGGGCTTCGCGCACGGCGCCCAGGCGGGCCTTGACGCCGTCGGGCAGCAGGTGGCCGGCCGAGTCGGTGATGTAGATGCAGTTGGCGCCGTAGCCTTCCATCAACTTGGCTTGCTTGACCAGACCTTCGGGGCTGTTCATGTGGCTCATCATCAGGAAGCCGACGGTGTCCATGTCGAGCTTTCTGGCCAGGGTGATGTGCTGTTCGGACACATCGGCCTCGGTGCAGTGGGTGGCGACGCGGATGGTGTTCACCCCCAGGTCGCGGGCCATGCGCAGGTGATCGACGGTGCCGATGCCGGGCAGCAGCAGGGCCGAGACCTTGGCCTGCTTCATGCGCGGGATGACGGCGCCCAGGTATTCCTCGTCGGTGTGGGCCGGGAAGCCGTAGTTCACCGAGCTGCCCCCCAGGCCGTCGCCGTGGGTGACTTCGATCAGCGGTATGCCGGCTTCGTCGAGCCCGGTGGCGATGCTGATCATCTGGTCGAGGGACATGAGGTGACGCTTGGGGTGCATGCCGTCCCGCAGGGTCATGTCGTGGACGGTGACTTTCTTGCCTTTGAGTTCCATGGCGATTTCCTTAGGCGGAGACGGGTTCGAGCGTGAGGCTGCCGGCCAGGATTTCTTCGGCGAACATCTCGGCGGTGCGGGCGGCGGCGGCGGTCATGATGTCCAGGTTGCCGGCGTACTTGGGCAGGTAGTCGCCCAGGCCTTCGACTTCCAGGTACACCGAGACGCGGTTGCCGTCGAACACCGGGCCGTTCACCAGGCGGTAGCCGGGCACGTACTTCTGCACTTCCTTGATCATCTCGGCGATGGATTCGCGGATGGCGTCCTGTTGCGGTTCGCCTTCGGTGAGGCAATGCACGGTGTCGCGCATCATCAGCGGGGGTTCGGCCGGGTTGATGATGATGATGGCCTTGCCCTTTTTGGCGCCGCCCACCTTCTCGACGGCGCCGGCGGTGGTGCGGGTGAATTCGTCGATGTTCTTGCGGGTGCCGGGGCCGGCGCTCTTGCTGGAGACGGTGGCGACGATCTCGCCGTAGGCCACGGGCTGGACGCGGGAGATGGCGGCGACCATGGGGATGGTGGCCTGGCCACCGCAGGTGACCATGTTGACGTTCATCTCCCGTTGACCCACGTGCTGCTTGAGGTTCACCGGCGGCACGCAGAAGGGGCCGATGGCGGCGGGGGTGAGGTCGATCATCAGCACGCCCAAGGCGTTGAGCTTGCGGCTGTTCTCGGCATGGACGTAGGCGCTGGTGGCGTCGAAGGCGATCTGCACGCCATCGGCGAGCACGTGGGGCAAGAGGCCATCCACGCCCTCGGCGGCGGTCTTGATGCCCATCTCGCGGGCACGCTTGAGGCCGTCGGAGTCGGGGTCGATACCCACCATCCACACCGGCTGCAGCACCGGGCTACGCTGCAGCTTGGCCAGCAGGTCGGTGCCGATGTTGCCCGGGCCGATCAGGGCGCATTTGATTTTCTGGGTCATCGCTGTTCTTCCTTGTCGGGTCGCGAGGGGTTAGATCAGGCTGCGCACCACACCGCCTTCGACCTTCAGGGCCGCGCCGTGGGTGGCAGATGCAAGGGGGCTGCAGACGTAGGCAACCAGGCTGGCCACCTCGGCAGGTTCGATGAAGCGCTTGAGCAGCGAGGTCGGGCGGGCATGGGCGAAGAAATCCTGCTCGGCCTGCTCCAGGGACACGCCCTGCTCTTCCGCCAGGCGCGAGAAGAAAGTGCCGACGCCTTCCGTGCGGGTCGGGCCGGGGAGCACGGAATTGACGGTGACACCGGAGCCGACGCAGGTCTCGGCCATGCCCCGGGCCACCGATAGCTGGGCCGACTTGCTCATGCCGTAATGCACCATCTCGGCCGGCGGGCAGATGCCCGACTCGCTGGAGATGAAGACAATGCGCCCCCAGTCCCGGGCCTTCATGGCCGGCAGGTAGTGGCGGGACAGGCGCACGCCGCTCATCACGTTGGTCTCGAAGAAGTTGAACCACTCGATGTCCTGGATCTCTTCGAAGGGCCGCGGATCGAAGATGCCCAGGTTGTTGACCAGGATGTCCACGTCGGCGCAGGTGGCGGTGAGGGCCTCGCAGCCGGCCGCGGAGGACAGGTCGGCGGCCACGCCATCGACCCGGGCGCCGGGCACGGCTTCGATCAGGCGCACCACGGCAGCGGACACGCCGGAGCGGCTGCGGCCATTGAGGGTGACGTGGGCGCCTTCGGCTGCCAGGGCGCAGGCGATGGCAAAACCGATACCGGCGGTGGAGCCGGTGACGAGGGCGCGTTTGCCGGTGAGCTGAAGATCCATGGCGACCTCAGCTGAAGCGGACGGAACAGCCGCCGATGCCGCCGATGCTCACGCGCAGGCTGTCGCCTGCGGTCACCGGGATCAGCGCCGCCAGGGAGCCGGACAGCACGATGTCGCCGGCCTTGAGCCCGATGCCGAGGCGGCCCAGGGTGTTGGCCAGCCAGGCCATGGCATTGCAGGGGTGACCGAGGGCGGCGGCGCCGGCGCCGGTGGCGACGATCTCGCCGTTCTTCTCCAGCACCATGCCGCAGGTCGCCAGATCCACCTTGCGCGGATCGACGATGCGGTCGCCCAGCACCAGCACGCCGCAGGAGGCGTTGTCGGCGACGGTATCCTGGATCTTGATCTTCCAGTCCTTGATGCGGCTGTCGACAATCTCGAAACAGGCCATGACCCCTTCGGTGGCGGCCACGATGTCGGCGGCGGTGAGGCCGGGCCCCATCAGATCCTTCTTCATCAGGAAGGCGATCTCGCCTTCGGCCTTGGGCTGGATCAGGGTGCTGGCGGGGATGGCCTCGCCTTCGTTGTACACCATGCCGTCCAGTAGCCAGCCGAAGTCGGGCTGATGGACATTGAGCATGTTCATCACCACCTTGGAGGTCACGCCGATCTTCTTGCCCACCACGCGCTCGCCAGCGGCGAGCCGCCGGGCAATCATCTGCTGCTGGATCTGGTAGGCGTCCTCGATGGTGATGTCGGGGTGACGCTCGCTCAAGGGCGTAACGGTTTCACGCTTGACGAGGGCTTCATAGAGCTCATCGCCGAGTTGGGTGATCAGGGCCTTGTCCATGGCGGTCTTTCAGGAAAGCGGTTGGGGTTCGTCAGTGGTGGCTTCGGCAAGGAAGTCGCCCACCAGGCGGGCAAAGCGGCTGGCGTGTTCGATCTGCGTCCAGTGGCCGCACTGCCCGAAAACGTGGAGCTGGGAACGGGGGATCCAGCTGGACAGGGTCAGGGAGGTCTGCAGGGGGATGACCTTGTCGTCGCGGCCGTGGATCACCAGCGTAGGGTTGGGCAGCGCCCGGATATCGGCCTCGGCGCTGACCATGGCATCCACCCAGCGCTGCCGCGGCGCCGGGAACATGGCGCCGAAGGACTCCTGGAAGCCGGGCCGGATGCTGGCCTCGTAACGCAGGCGGGCCAGCTCGTCATTGACCAGGCTGCGGTCGAAGGCAAACAGGTCGAGCAGGCCGCGCATGGCCTCGAGAGACGGTTGGTAGCCCCATACCGCATCCAGCGCCTGGGTGATCTCGAAGGGCACGCCAACGCTGCCCATCAGCACCAGGCGACGCACCCGCTCCGGATGACGGATGGCCAGGGCCAGGGCGATGGCGCCGCCGAAGGAGTTGCCCACCAGGTCGGTCCGCTCGATGCCCAGGGCGTCGAGCACGCCGATGGCATGGGCAACCCAGCCTTCCATGGTATGGACATCACCGGGCAGGCGCTCGGTGTAGCCGAAGCCCGCCATGTCCGGGGCGATCACCCGGCACGATTGGGCCAACGCCGGCATCACCAGGCGCCAGTTGGCCCAGGCGGTTACACCCGGCCCGGAACCATGGATCAGCAGCACCGGCGCACCGCTGCCCAGGTCATGGACATTGGTGTGCCGGCCGGCCGCCAGCACGCTTCGACCGATTTCCGGGGTGGTCGCGATGGCACTCATCACAGCTTCACGCAGATGTTCTTGAGTTCGGTGTAGAACTCGAGGGAATGCACGCCGCCCTCGCGGCCGATGCCCGACTGCTTGGCGCCACCGAAGGGGGTGCGCAGGTCGCGCAGGAACCAGGAGTTGACCCACACGAGGCCCACTTCGAGGCGGCCGGCAACGCGGTGGGCGCGGGTCACGTCCTTGGTCCACACCGATGCGGCGAGACCGTAGTTGGTGTTATTGGCCCGGCGCACCACCTCCTCCTCACTATCGAAGGGCATCACCAGGGTGCAGGGTCCGAAGATCTCCTCCCGGGCGATGGCCGCTTCATCACCGAGGCCGGTCCAGATGGTGGGCTGCACCCAGGCACCGTCCTTGAGCTCGGCGGGCATGTCGGGCACCCCGCCGCCGGTCACCACCGTGGCGCCCTCCTCCACCGCCTTGCGGTAGTAGCCCAGCACCTTCTCCTGATGCTCCCTGGAGATCAGCGGGCCGAGGCCGGTGTCGGCCTTGTCGGGGTGGCCGATGACCAGTGCCTCTGCGCCCTTCTTCAGCCGTGCCACGAAGGCCTCGAACAGGGGGCGCTCCACATACACCCGCTCGGTACCCAGGCAGACCTGGCCGCAGTTGGCAAAACACGAGCGCAGGGTGCCTTCGATGGCCGCATCCAGGTCGGCATCGGCAAAGATGATGGCGGGGTTCTTGCCGCCCATTTCCAGGGACACCGGACGGGCACCCTCGGCGGCGGCCTTCATGATGGCTGCGCCGGTGCGGGTTTCGCCGGTGAAGGTGATGGCATTGACGCCCGGGTGGCGGGTCAGGAACTCGCCGGCGGAATCCGGCCCGAAGCCGTGCACCACGTTGTACACACCCTTGGGGATGCCCACGGCATTCATCACCTCACCCAGCAGGGTGGCGGTCTGGGGCGTTTCCTCGGAGGGCTTGACCACCACCACGTTGCCGCAGGCCAGGGCCGGGCCGACCTTCCAGGTCATCAGCAAGAGGGGCAGGTTCCATGGGCACACCACGCCCACCACACCCACCGGGCGACGCACGGCGTAGTTGATGGCGCCGCGCCCGTCGGGGGTGGCCATCTCGAAGAACTCGCTGGGGACGTTCTTCACCACGTCGGCAAATATCTTGAAGTTGGCCGCGCCCCGGGGAATATCCAGATGACTGGCCAGGCTGCGCGGCTTGCCGGTGTCCGCCACCTCGGCGGCAAGAAAATCCTCGAAACGCCGGTTGATCTCGTTGGCGACCCCGTAGAGCAGTTCCACGCGATCGGCCACGGTGATGCGCCCCCACTCCCCTTCCAGGGCGGCGCGGCCTGCGGCGACGGCGGCCTCCACTTCGGCGCGGCCCGCTTCGCTGACCTGGGCGATGATCTGGTTGTCGAGGGGCGAACGCTTGTCGAACAGGCGCCCGCCGGCCGCCTCGATGAACTCGCCGTTGATGAAGTTCTTGATCCGTTTCATCTCGTGTTCTTCCTTCCGGTGTGAAGAGCTGCCTGATTCATTCGGCGCCGATGGCATCCAGGGCCGCCCGCGCACATTCCTCATCCTGGGCTTCCGAGGCGCCGGACACGCCGATGCCGCCAATGAGCGCGCCCCCTGCCCGGATGGGCAGACCGCCGCCGAACACCACCAGCCGGGGGCGGGCCGAGAAGCCGAGCTTCATGCCTTCGTCGTGCCCCACCAGCTTCATCCAGTCCTTCGTGGAGAAACCGAAACCAGCAGCGGTGTAGGCCTTGTCGATGGCAATGTCGATGGATTGGAGAAAGGCGCCAGGCATCCGCAGAAAGCCGGCCAGGTTGCCACCACTGTCGGCCACCGCCACGTTGATGCGGACACCGATGCTTTCAGCGCGGGCAATGGCAGCCTCGAGGGCGACACTGACGGCTGCGGCCGAGATCACCTGCTGGGTCACGGCCACTGGCGTCACCGGAGAAATCGTCTTGTCGCTCATGTCTCGCATCCACTTATATATTTTGTAGATGCTACGATATTTATTTCTTATCTCGACGTCAATAACTTTTCTCGAGATTTTTGTCTATGCTCGGAATAAGCCCCTTGGGCTAGAATCCGGGTGATCCATCCACACCCGTGGACCAAGAACAAGACAGCGGGACCCACACCATGAACGATCTGGCCAACGCCCCGGATCTCGTCAGTGACAGCGACGAACCCAAGACCCTTGCGGAGACGGCTTACCGCCAATTGCGTCGGGACATCATCGAGGGCGTCCATCGCCCCGGGGACAAGCTACGCGTCGAACACCTCAAGGATCAGTACGAGGTGGGCGCAGGGACACTGCGCGAAGCCCTGCAGCTACTGGTGACCGATGCCCTCGTGGTCGCCCAGGGGCAACGGGGCTTTCGCGTTGCCCCCATGTCCCTCGACGACTTCGCCGACATCACCCGGACCCGCGTACTGCTCGAGACTTCAGCCCTGCAACAGTCCATCGAATTGGGTGACGATGCCTGGGAAGCCAGTGTGGTCGCCGCCTTCCACATGCTGTCCCGGGCCGAGGACAAGCTTGCCGATGGATCCAAGGCAAGCCGGGAAGAATGGGAGATGCGCAACCGCGCCTTTCACGAGGCGCTCATCGGCGCCTGCCCCTCACGCTGGATCCGTCACTTCCAGAACATCCTTTACCACCAGTCCGAGCGCTACCGCCGGCTGTCCCTGTTCCGCCAGCCCATCCCCCGGGACGTTCATGCCGAACATCAGGCCATCGTCGATGCCGCCCTCGCCCGCAACGGTGCGGAAGCCACCCGCATCCTCTCCGAGCACATCCTGCGAACCCTTGAGGCAGTGCGCCAGCTACCGGCCGACTTCATCAATTGAGCATCCAGGCCCGCCGCCGGGAAAGCAGATCAAAGATAGATCTAAAGTTATAGAATCGCGCCTCCGTTAGATCTCGGACGCGTCGACACTCGCGCCGGGTACCCGACCTGCGCACGGCGATGCCCGGAGGAGAACGAACAACAATGAGTGCCCACTTGGTCGAAGACGGCAGGGCGGTGTCGGGCATCCGTATCGGCTCGAGCCGAAGCCTCGATCCACAGGAGGCTTCCCGTGAGCTGGCCGCTGCACTGATGCCCGTCGAGGGTGGTTTGTCCATCGTCTTTGCATCAAGTCGCTATGCCCCCGATGCCCTCGCTGCCAGCCTGCACGCCACCTTTGGTAACACCCCCCTGGTCGGTTGCACCACGGCGGGTGAGATCGGCCCTGATGGTTACCAGGACGGAAGCCTTATCGGGGCCTGTTTCGCCCCCGGCGAGATCGACTTCGAGATTGGCCTGCTGGAAGATCTGACGAATACCGACGCCAGAAGCATGGCCCTTTTTGCCCAGGCGCTGCGCAGCCGGAGATGAGCTCAGCTTCATCGACACCCGGGTGATCTTCGGGGGGGGCCTGGTGCGCGATGCGGCGGTATTGCTGGTGGCCTCGACTGAGCGCGCTTTCTCGCTGTTTAAGACCCAACACTTCAGCCCCACGGAGACGCGCCTGGTTGTTACCGACGCGGTGCCTGAAAAGCGCATCGTCACCGAAATCAATGGGTGCCCGGCGGCCCCTGAGTACGCCCGCGCCCTGGGCATCGACCCGTCGGCCCTGAGCCCCGATGTCTTTGCGGCCCATCCGGTGGTGGTACGCATTGGCAACTCCGATTTTGTGCGCTCCATACAGCGGGTCAACCCGGACGGCAGCCTGAGTTTCTTCTGCGCGATTGACCGGGGTATCGTCTTCCGCATGGCCCGCGGCGAGGACATCCTGGCCAATCTGGAGGCTACCCTGGCAAGCGCGGCGGAAGCGGTGGGTGAAGTGGAACTGATCCTCGGCTGCGACTGCATCTTGCGCCTGCTCGAGTGCCGTGCCTTGAACATTATCGAAACCGTCGGTGCGCGGATGGCGACGAGCCGGGTGATCGGCTTCAACACTTTTGGCGAACAGTATCGGGGTATGCACATCAACCAGACATTCACCGGAATCGCATTTGGCGGGCGAGTTGCAGCACCATGAGCGTACTGGGTGAAATCCGCTGCGACAGCCACGACCTCAAAGGTCTGCAGGAAGAGGTTCTCCGCCGCGACAAGATCATCGATGCCCTGGTCTATCAGGTGGAGCGCAGCCTCAATGATCAGGGCCGCGACTACGGTCTGCTGCAGACGACCGTCGTGCTCGAAGAGCAGATCCGCCAGCGCACTGAAGAACTGACCGCGGCCCTCGAGGCGCTCGGCGAGGTTTCGGCCCGTGCAACCGCCGCACGTCTGCAGCTCGAAACGGCCGTGGACAACATCTCCGACGGATTCGCGCTGTTTGATCCTGAAGATCGACTGCTCCTGTGCAACGAGGCCTTCCGCCAACTCGACCGCCTTGCCAGTAATGCCGGCAACCGCCCACTGGGTAACGTACTGGCCGAAACCGCCAGCCGCGATTCCGCCGCCGGCAGGACCCTTCTCCCCACCCTGATTGCGGAACGCGGACAAGACGGGCGCTGCGAGATGCAACTGCCCTCCGGCCAGGCCCTGCAGATACGCGAACACCGCATGGCCGACGGTTGTCTGGTGGGCATCTACTCGGACGTCACCGACCTCAAGGCGGAAGAGGCCCGCCTGCGTCAGCGCGAGCTGGCCCACAAGTCGCGCTTGTTGCAATCCACCCTCGACACCATCGACCACGGCATTGCCGTGTTCGATGCGGACCACCTGCTGGTGGCCTGGAACCTTCGCTATTTCGAGCTGCTGGCCTTGCCCCTCGATCTGGCCCAGGCGGGGACCCCACTGGATGCCCTGCTCAAGGTGAGCCCGACCATGGCCCGCCTGTGCCCCCCGCAGTTAGGCCCCCTGACCCGCATCAGTCGCTTCGAGGAAGCCCAGCCTGCAGGGCTGGTCCTGGAGCTGGCGCGCTTCCCGATGCCCGATGGCGGTTTTGTGATCAGCGCCAGTGACATCACCTCCCTCAAGGCAGGCGAAGAGCGTATCCGCCACCTGCTGGGTCAGCAAAGGGCGATCTTTGACAACGCCCACGTGGGCATCATCCTGGCGGATGACCGCAAGATGGTCGACGTGAACACGCGCATGGCAGAGATCTTTGGCTACGACTCGCCTGCGGAGATGATCGGCGAGCTCACCGAAATCCTCTACCCCAGCCGGGAGGAGTACCTCAGCGTGGGTGGCCGGATCTACGGCGAACTGGCCCGCTGCGGCTATAGCGAAGGCGACACCCGCATGGTGCGCAAGGATGGCAGCCCTCTGTGGATTCGCCTGTCGGGCCGCCCCCTGGACGCGAGCAAACCGCTTGCCGGATCGATCTGGGTGTTCACCGACATCACCCCCCAGAGGGAACAGCAGGCCCAGCTCGAACTTGCCCAACTCGTTTTCAACCATAGCAATGAAGCCCTGATGGTCACCGATAGCAGCAATCATATCGAGAGCATCAATACGGCCTTTACCACCATCACCGGCTACTCTGCCGCCGAGGCCGTCGGCCAGACACCTGCCATGCTCAAGTCTGGCCAGCACGAAGCGGCGTTCTACCGGGCAATGTGGGAAACCCTTGAGCAGGAGGACCGCTGGGAAGGCGAGATCATCGACCGCCACAAGAGTGGCCGCCTCTACCCCAAGTGGCTCACCATCCGTGTGGTGCGCCAGCCGGACCGGCAGGTGGCCCACTACGTGGCCGCCTTCAGCGACATCAGCGTGCGCAAGGCCGCCGAGGAGAAGATCCAGTATCTGGCCCATCACGATGCCCTGACCGGACTTCCCAACCGGATTCTGCTGCGCGATCGGTTCGAACAGATGTATCAAAGGGTCAGCCGCAGCCAACGTACCCTGGCCATGTATTTCCTCGATCTCGACCACTTCAAGCGCATCAACGATACCCTTGGCCACGGAATCGGTGACGAGCTGCTGATCGCCGCGACCCGCCGCCTTGCCAATTGCCTGCGCAAGAGCGACACCATCAGCCGCCTGGGGGGTGACGAATTCATCATCCTGGTCGAAGGCAACGAGTCCATCCGCTTCTTCGCCGACGTCGCCGAAAAGATCTGCCGTGCACTCGAGGCCCCCTTCGAACTCAATGGTCAGGCGCTCACGTCGACGGGCACCGTGGGGATTGCCGTGGCCCCGGTGGACGGAACCGATTTCGACACACTGATGAAGAAGGCCGATATGGCGATGTATCACGCCAAGGGTCTGGGAAGAGGCTCCTTCAGCTTCTTTGACGCACGCATGAACAAGGACTCGGCAGATCGCCTGGCCCTCACCACACACTTGCGCCATGCCTTGTCGGCCGGCGAACTGCGCCTGGTATACCAACCCCAGTTCGCCCTCAACGATGGCCGCATGATCGGGGTGGAGTCCCTGATGCGCTGGCGTTCGCGCCATGCGGGCGAGATCAGTCCGGGGCAGTTCATCCCCCTTGCGGAAGAAACCGGCCTGATCGTGCCGATGGGCGAGTGGGCACTGTACGAATCCTGTCGGATGGCGCGGGCACTCAGTGACGCGGGGCGCCCACTGCGCATTGCCGTCAATGTGTCGGCCGTGCAGATCCACAAGGACGATTTTGGAAGCACCCTGGCAGCGGTGCTGCGCGACACCGGCGCCATGCCCTCATGCATTGAGCTGGAACTGACCGAGTCCACCCTGATGACCGACGCCGCGCGCTTCATCGACCTGATCGCCAGCGTGCGGGCCCTGGGCATCTCGGTGGCCATCGATGATTTTGGCACGGGCTATTCGAGCCTGGCCTATCTGAAGCGATTCCAGGTCAGCAAGCTCAAGGTCGATCGCTCTTTCGTGCAGGACATCACCGACGATGAGGAAGACCGGGCGATTGCCGATGCCATCGTGAGGATGGGCCAGTCGCTGAAACTCCGGGTCATCGCCGAAGGGGTGGAAACCCAGGCCCAGCTCGACTACCTCACGGGCATCGGCTGCCACGAAGCGCAAGGCTTCCTGCTCAGCCGGCCCGTCGAGGCGGCTGCCCTGCTGGACATGCTGACGGACCGGACGCCAACGCACTGACTGCGCCGGGCGACCGGCCCGCACAGCCCATCAGGACACCACGGTCAGGAAACGCTCGTTGAGCTTGCGGTCGTGGTAGAACACGCCGGTCCCCACCTCTTCCCACGTCCACGTGACCGCCGCGTAGTCCGGGTAGGGCTGGTAGCCGCCGCAGAAGGTCTCGAAGCGGTTGCCCGACGGATCGAAGGCGTAGATGGTCGTACCGCGGGTCACGCCATGGCGGGTCGGGCCGATATCGATGGACACCTTGTTCATGGACATGATGTCGGCGGCACGCAACACCTTCTCCCAGGTGTCCAGCAGGAAGGACACGTGGTGCAGCTTGCCCGGCTCCGGGTGACGCACCAGGGCAATGTCGTGGGCCTTGTGGGAACAGGACAGCCAGATGGCCAGATCGGTCTTGCCGTCTTCCATCAGCACCCGCTCCACCAGGTAGAAGCCCAGCACGTCCTCGAACAGCTTCTGCACCTTCTCGATGTCCGGACCGTACAGCAGGGCATGGTCCAGGCGTACCGGGGCAATGCCACGCTCGGCATCGGGCGTCCACGGATCGGGATTGACGTACTCCATGCCGTTGCCCACGTCAGTCTTCTCGGCATAGAGCTCGATGGCATGGCCGGAGGGGATCATGAAGCGCACGCGCTCGCCGGTCTCGAGCAGCTCGCCGGCAGGAATGCGCTCCGTCGTCATGCCGTAGGCCTTCAGGTCGGCATCAAGCTTTTCGAGGGTGGCTTTGTCGGCAACCTTGAAAGCGAAGAAGTCCATACCGGCCGAATCGGCCTCGCGCAGGATGAGACTGTTGTGATCCCGCTCGTCCCAGGCCTTGAAGTACACCCGGCCCTGGGCATCCCGACCGGTCTCCACCAGACCGAGGACGTTCTTGTAGTGATTGACACCTTCTTCCAGGTCCAGCACACGCAGCTGCATGTGGCCGGGACGCATTACACCAGTAACTGCCATGTTCTTGTCTCCTCTTTGTCTTCGGATGTCCGCCTCGCCCGGGCGTACCCCTGGCGGCGAGTGCTAGTACCTATGTTAAACAGCCTTCTCGATAAGTCAAACTTTTCTCGAGATTTTAATATTCTATTTCTGAAGCCAATTCATCATCGAAGCGTGCCGCAGGGGCACGCCCCCGATGACGGGCCTGCCTATACCCGCTTGAACAGCGGGCTCCGCACCTGCTGGGCATCGGCGGCCGAAAAGAACTTTTCCGTATAGATGTCGTTCTCGAACAAACGCCCCTGCATCAGCGTGGAAATGCAGGCATCGATCATCATGGGGGGGCCGCACAGGTAGGCCTTGTGACCACGGAAATCGTTGTCAAAATGGGCCTTTGCCGCATCGTGCACATAGCCACGGAAGCCTTGCCAGTCCGAGTCCGCCGCTTCGTCCGACAGGGCCGGCACGTAGCGGAAGTTGGGGTGGCGTTCGGCCAGGGCCAGAAACTCGTCGTGATAATAGAGTTCAGCCCGGCTCCGCTGCCCGTACACCAGGGTGATGGGCAGATCAAAGCCCTCCCCGAGCAGATCCAGGATCATGCTGCGCGGGCTGGACAGGCCGGAGCCACCCGCCATGAAGATCAGCGGCACCTTTGCCGATTTCCGCACGAAAAAGCGTCCATAGGGGCCGGAAAAGCTCAGCCGGTCGCCAATGGAGAGCATTTCATGAAGGTAGCCCGTCCCGACGCCACCCGGCACGATGCGCACGTTGAGCTCCACCTCGCGTCCGCCCCCTGGCGCATTGGCCAGGGAGAAGGCGCGGCTGATGCCCAGACCGGGAATATCCAGGTTGATGTACTGGCCGGCCTGAAAGTGGATCGCCTCGTCCAGGGTGATGAAAATGCCCTTGATGGTCGGGGTGAGCGTCTCGATGCGGGTGACGGTGCCGGGGAAGTCCTTCACCGGGATCGACTCGGCATCGGGCTCCTCATCGATCTCCGCTTCAATGGTCACGTCCGACTCAAGCCGCGCACAGCAGGCCAGGGTTTTGCCCTCGGTGCGCTCGAAGTCCATCAGCGCAAAACTGGAAGCCTCGCCATGGTCCACATCCCCGTCCACCACCTGCACCTTGCAGGTGGCGCACAGGCCGTGGCAGCAGGCGTGGGGCAGCCAGATGCCGGCACGCAGCGAGGCGTCGAGGATGGTCTGGCCCTCCTCGACCTCAATGGTCTGGCCAAGGGGTTCGATGGTCAGTTCGTAGGACATGCTCAGCTCGCCGAACCCTTGATGCCATTCAGACCTGGCGTGCGGAAGCGCAGCGCGTCCTTGTGCTTGAGGCCCAGCTCGGCCAGGGTCTTGTCGAAATCCGCCTGCCAGGGCTGCCCGGACTTGAGCCATTCAACCTTGCTCCAGTCGATCTGGGCGAAGTCCGGGTGGTAGCCGTAAATGCCCGGCAGCACCTTCTCGACGATGTCACCGAAACGCATGGCCGGCGGCATCGGCAGGCAGAAGGGTGCCGCAAACAACAGATGCTGGTCCCAGCCGATGTACAGCAACTGATTGCCGTGAAAGTTCTCAAGCCGGTCGGCAGGCTCGAAGGTGTATTCCTTGATGGCAGCAACGCCCATGTTCGTCTCCTTTTTCTTGTGTGTTGGGGAAGCCGGAGAGCCGGCTTCCCACGTCCGCGTCAGGTGTTCTTGGTGGCCATGCCACGCCAGGCATCGAAGTTCTTCTGATCTTCCGAGCCTTCAAAGTCCAGGTTGTCGCGGCCGAAGTTGAGGTGGTAGTAGTCGAGCACGGCAGCCAGCGGGTCAAAACCCTCGGCCGTGGGGTCGACGCCCTCGTTGAAGCAATTGCCCTGATAGATCTGGTGTACCGGCAGCCAGGACTGGATGTACTTCTCGGGCTCGTGCTCAAAGATCTCTTTGCAACCGTCGGAACAGAAGTGGTACTTGTTGTCCTTGTAGTCCACCTCCCGGTAGCAGATCTGGGTCGGGTCGCCCGGCTCGGTGAACAGCATGGGGATCTGGCAGGTCTGGCACAGCATGGGCAGCGTCTTGTTGTAGAAGCGGTTGCCCTTCTTGGCCTCCTCACGCCAGAACTCCAGGCGCGGCCGGTAGTACTTGTCAAAGCTGTTGGGATACTTCTGGGACAGCCAGTCCATCTCGTCGTCGGTGGGAATCCAGGTGTGGAAGTTGCACGCGGCGGCGTAGTTGTAGAAGACCGCCCAGGCCTGGTGGGAGATGTGGTCCTTGTCCTTCTCGATCTGGTCGAGCCACTTGGGCGGGCGGATGCCGTAGCGGGCCAGATCCTTGAACAGGGCGCCGCCGTTCTCCTCGAAGTAGACCTCCCAGGCCTCCTTCCAGCTCATGATGCGCTTGGGCAGCATGTAGTCCATCATCATGCCGACCAGGGTCAGCACGCGGTAGCCACGCCAGGTCCACTTGTCGATCCACTGCTGCACGATGGGCAGGTTGTCCGGATCCTGCTCGAGGATGAACTTGATCACCTCCAGGCCCAGGGTCATGTGGCGGGCTTCGTCGGACTGGGCCGAGAAGCCGAAGGTCATGGTGCCCATGTCGCCGTTGTAGGCCGCACCCGACACAAAGGGCACGAACAGCAGGTTGGTCAGCACATACTCGAAGCTGAAACCGATGGCCACCATGAATTCGAAGGGGCCGGCGGTGATGGCGTCGTCGAAGAAGGAGCGCGGCACCGACAGGTACCAGACCCGCTCCAGCATGTGGCGGTATTCGTGGAAACCGTTGTAGTACTTGTTGTAGTTGGACAGGGAGTGGATCTGCGTCTGGGCGTGGCGGATCTCGTCCAGGGACTGCATCAGGCAGGCCACCCGCGGGCCGACGCCCGGGAACTGCCGGCCAGCGTGGGCAAAGCCCCGGTGGGCCATGTACTCCAGCGGGCTGATGCCGTTGAGGAAGAGCTTGACCGCGTTGATGTAGCGGGCGTCCGTCACCGACAGGTGGCCGTTGTTCTGGGCATGGGCGTCGATGATCGCGTAGAACTTGCGCTCCTTCTCGGCCTGGTATTTCCAGTAGGAATCCATGGTCAGGCGGAAGGGGTCTTCCCACTTGTCCCAGTCGTGGATCTTGATGCCTTCGTACTTGGCGTAGGGGAAGACCTCGTCCATCGACTGGTAGGTGGTCTCCCAACCCAGGCCGCGGGTCATGTGCTGGTACTTTTCCTTGAGGCCCAGCTTCTTCTTGCTGACTTTCATGTCCATTTTGCATGTCTCCTTGCGCGATCAGGTGTTCCAGCTCAGGGTCAGTTCGTCGTCGGTCTCATCCACGTGACCGGTGAGGGAAATGAGGTTGATGTGCAGCTCCTGCAGGTCGAAATCACGGCCGATCAGCTCTTCGATGCTCGAGCGGCGCACCACCAGGGAACCCTCCGCATCAATCTTCACCATGGCAGGCTGCTCGTTGGCGATGGCGTGGGGGTTGTCGGCGAGAATGGCCTGAATGATCGAGCGGGTGTCGTCGTTGGTTTGCAGGGCGATGAATACCTTGGACATCGGGTTTCCTTCTCAGAGGGTGACGCCGGCCTTGGCCAGGCGGGCGTTGAACTGGCTCACCACTTCACTGGTGAGGGCGTCGGTCTGGGCGCCGAGGGCGATCTGGGCCACGGGCATCAGCGCCGAGGCGGCACGGTCGCGCCAGTGGGTGATCCACTTTTCGAGCAATGCCTTGTTCTCCGGCGACTCGGCGGCGGCCGTCTTGACCGTGGCATCCACCCACTTGCGGGTCTCGCTGTACCAGTCGGTCATGAACTGGGTGAGCATGGCGATGGGGGTGCCGCCCTGGGAGGCGAGCACGTCATCGACAATGGTTTCGTACACCAGCGGGTAGAGCAGGCCGTCGAGGGCCACCATCTGGGCCACGAAGAGCTCCAGCGGATCCTTCAACACGAAGCTGTCTTCCACGTAGCGACGCAGGCCCTGCCAGGCCTCTCCTTCCATCCAGCTCTTCTTCGCCTCATCGAGCACGGACGGATCGTCCCCCAGCAGCAGGCCTACCCGGGTGAGGTACTGGGCAATGCCCAGCTGGTCCATGGAGTGATAGAGGCAGGGCTGGGTCAGCGCCGTGCCATAGCCGTAAGCGGTGATGAAGGCGCCGTTCATGTTGCCGCCCCAGGCCACGTGGCGCAGGGGCAGCAGGAGCTTCAGCACGGTGTCCTTCAACGCGTCCGGCAGGCTGTCGGCCAGACCCCGGCCTTCAACGAAGTCGAAGTTGGATTCGGCCGTCTCCTGCTGCTTGGCGCGGGCCAGGGTGTAAGCGCCGTAGTAGAACTGACGCGGATCCTTGAAGGCGTACCAGTCCGCCATGCGGATGGCACTCCGCGAGGCATCGAAAATCTCGTGATCCGGATCCCAGGTGGGGCGGTAGTGGAAGTTGTGGGTGGCCTGGACATCCAGCGTGCCCTCCTGGTAACGCGTCGCCGCCTTGTCCGGACCGATACGCCGGGCAATGTGGTCGAAGGTCTGCCGCAGGGGCTTGATGGATACCGTGCGCAGGTCGATCTGCATGTGTCTCTCCTCCTGTGTTGTTGTGCTGTGCTGCGGGTGCCGGGCGCGGTGCGCCCGCTCACCTGAAACGTTGATGAGTGGCCTCGCGGAGGCTCCAGTTGAAATCGTCTTCGCCCTCGGCAGGGCGCTCCCCTTCCAGCAGGATCACCCGGTTGGTCAGGCAGAATTCCTCGTAAGCGGCCGCCGGGAGCAGCATCTCGACGAACAGGGCCGGGTCGGAGATCGAGAACTCGAACTCCACCAGTCCGTCGGCGCGTCGCTCCACCAGACGCACGTACTTGCGACTCACATCCACGGGCGGCGGGCTTGTCGGATCGATCATCTTTTTCTCGCTGGGCTGTGGAAGTGTCCAACTCCTATACAAGGGCCGTGCCCGTATTCACAAACCGCTGATTCGTAAGAAAGAAATCGAAATTTTCTCGAGATTTTTAAAAGCAGTTGATTTTATGAGTTCATCAATTGATCAAATGCTGCAACGCAGCTTGATGATCTGGTCAAGCCCTCCCGTGACCGCCCCGGATTCCACCGCGCCCGCGAGCGGGTAGGCCCCTGCAGTGGTGCGGGAGTACACTTGCAGGCCCGTGCCCGCCCGAAGACAAGCGCATGAACGAAACCGCCGCCCGCCATGTCACCCTGGTCCGTGCCCTCGAGACCGCCGCACCATCCGACGCCACCTGGACTGCCGCCGATGCCGCCTGGGCCAGCCGGGCAGCGGCTGAAGTGGTGGGCGAAGGCGCCGACGCCGACCGCTTCCTTGCCCGCCGCGGCCAGCTGGCAGTGGAAAGGCTGGGTGATCGGGCCAAGGCCTTCAAACGTCTGGCCAGCGGGCGCAACTGGCGGCCCTGGGTGGGCAGCGTGCTGGTGGCCCTGTCCTTCGCCCTGGGCGTCCTGATGGATGCGGTGGGCCCGACCCGCTACGTGAATCTGCTGGCCTTCCCCCTGCTCGGGCTGATCGTCTGGAACCTGCTGGTGTATCTGGGCATCCTCGTGCATGGGATCACCGACCCCTTCCGCAGCAAGAGACCGGGAAAGGGCCTGCTGCGGCGGGCGGTGGCACGCCTGGGTGGCGCGCTCCACGAGGGCATCCCCGATGCCGGCCAGGGCACGCCCGGCACCCGCTTCCGCGCCGAGTGGGCGCGGGTTTCCGCCCCGCTCACGGCCCGCCGGGTGGGGCGGGTACTGCACCTGGGTGCCATGGCCTTTGCCCTGGGCGCCATCGCCGCCCTTTACACCCGCGGGCTGGTGCTGCATTTCCAGGCCGGCTGGGAAAGCACCTTCCTCGACGCCAGCCAGGTGCACCAGGCCCTCAGCCTGCTCCTCGGTCCGGCCTCGTCCCTCACGGGCCTGCCCATCCCCGACGCTGCCCACCTGGAAACCCTGCGCCTCCCCGAGAACCAGGGCGAGAACGCCGCACCGTGGATCCACCTTTTCGCCACCACCCTGGTCCTGACGGTGGTGCTGCCCCGGGCCATACTGGCCCTGCTCAGTGGCTTTGCCGCCCGGCACCTGGAACGGCACTTTCCCCTGCCCCTGACGGACAGCTACTTCCAGGGCCTGCAACGCAGCTACACCGGCCAGGGCGCCCAACTGCACCTGGTGCCCTACAGCTACGAACTCTCCCCGGCCACCGCCCTGCAGCTCAAGGAGGCCATCGTCAGCGCCTTCGGCCCCCGGGCCACCCTGCACCTGAGCCCACCCATCGCCTTCGGCGAGGAAGACACCCTGCCGGCCAGCGCCGCGCCCGGCGTGGGCACCACCCTCGCCGTGGCCCTGTTCAGCCTGGCCGCCACCCCCGAGGACGAGAACCACGGCAGCTTCCTCACTGCCCTCGCCGCCACCCTGCCCCCGGGCACGCCCCTGGCCGCCCTGGTGGACGAAGGCAGCTTCCTTGCCCGCTTCGCCGGCCAGCCCGAACGCCTGGAAGAACGCCGCCGCACGTGGACCCGCCTGTTCGAGAAGCACGGCATCGAACCGGCCTTCGTCAATCTCGACGCCGCCCCCGCCAGCGTGGCCGACAGCCTCACCCGACTCATCGACCTCTCTGCCCGCAAGGAAGCCGCCCGGTGACCCTTCAGCCCACCACGATCCAGCTCAGCCTCGTCTCCCACACCAACACCGGCAAGACCACCCTGGCCCGCAGCCTCATCGGCCGCGATGTGGGCGAGATCCGCGACGAAGCCCACGTCACCGCCCTGGCCGAATGCCACCGCATGATCGAAAGCGCCGACGGCCAGGTGCTCAATCTGTGGGATACGCCGGGCTTCGGCGACAGCGCCCGCCTCATCAAGCGCCTGCGCCTGCAGGGCAACCCGGTGGGCTGGCTGCTGTCCGAGGTGTGGGACCGCTGGCGCGACCGCCCCTTCTGGTCCAGCCAGCAGGCCATCCGCAACGTGCGCGAGCAGGCCGACGTGGTGCTCTACCTGGTCAATGCGTCCGAGAAGCCCGGCGAGGCCGGCTACGTGGCCCCCGAGATGGAAATCCTGGCCTGGATCGGCAAACCGGTGCTGGTCCTGCTCAACCAGCTCGGCGAACCGCGCCCCGGCAACCAGGACGCCGCCGACGAGGCCCTGTGGCGCCGCCACCTGACGCCCTACCCCTTCGTGCGCCAGATCCTGCCCCTGGATGCCTTCGCCCGCTGCTGGGTGCAGGAGTTCGCCCTCTTCGACGCCGTCGCCCCCTGCCTGCCCGAGGCCAGCCAGCCGGCCTTCGCTCAGCTCGCCGCCGCCTGGCGTCAACGCCGCCTGGACACCTTTCACGCCGCCATGGCCAGCCTGGCCGACTTCCTCGCGCGCGCCGCCACCGACAGCGAAGCCCTGCCCGAGGCCGGCCTCGGTGGCACCCTGCGCCGACTCGGCGCCGCCATCGGCATCGGCTCAGCCGCCTCGCCCCAGGAACAGGCCATGGAAAACCTTGCCGGCCGCCTCGAAGCCGAGATCCGCCGCAGCACCGACCAGCTCATCGAGCTCCACGGCCTCGGCGGCCGCGCCGCCCAGGAGGTGCTTGACCGACTCGCCGGCGACTTTGCCGCCCGGGAGAAGATCGGCGAATCCAGTGCTGCCCTCCTCGGTGGCGTCATGTCCGGCGCCCTCTCCGGCCTCGCCGCCGACCTGGCCGCCGGCGGCCTGACCCTCGGCGCCGGTGCAGTCATCGGCGCCATTGCTGGCGCCGTCGGCAGCGCCGGTGCCGCCCACGCCGCCAACCGCCTGCGCGGCATCGACGACAACAGCCTGCACTGGAGCGGCGACAGCCTCGAACGCCTGTTCACCGCCAGCCTGCTGCGCTATCTCGCCATCGCCCACTATGGCCGCGGCCGCGGCGAATGGCGCCAGACGCCCTTGCCCGAACACTGGCAGCGGCAGGTTGAAGAAGCACTTGCCGAGGTACGTGAAGAACTCGTAAAGGCCTGGCCGAACGGGAAAGATGAAGCGGCCATGGCCGGGAGCCGGGAGCGGCTTGAGGCGCTGCTTACCCGCACCGGTACAGTGGTACTGCAGCGGCTCTATCCGCAGGCAGGCGAAGCCTTGAAACCTCATTGACAAAGCCATTTTCGGTAGCTACATTAAATGGAAGTCGAGTTCGATCCGATCAAGAACATCGCCAATCAAGCGAAACATGGCGTATCCCTTGCTTTCAACTCCGAACTCGACTGGGATGCCGCGCTTGTGTGGATTGACGAACGATACGGATATGACGAAGTTCGCTTGATCGCCCTCGCACCCAAGACCAATACCCTGTACTACGTGGCGTTTGTGGATCGTGGTGAAACGCGCAGGATTATCAGCCTCCGCCACGCCACTCGCAGTGAGGTGACGCACTATGTCGAAAATCTCTGAACGTCCGGCCATCCACATGCCCAGCCTCGAAGAAGACGAGGCCATCAGGGCCGCGGCGATGAGCGACCCGGATGCCCTGCCGCTTACAACCGAACAACTGAAGGCCATGGTTCCGCTCAACTCCCTGCGCGGCCGCCCCAGATCGGCGTACAAGAAGGTTCTACTGTCCGTCCGCTACAGCCCGGAGGTCGTGGCTTATTTCAAGGCCACCGGCGATGGCTGGCAGTCGCGGATGGACAGCGTTCTCCGTGAGTACGTCGAGCATCACTCCAAGGCAGGGTCCACATCCCTGCACGAGGAACACCGCGCATATGGATCGAACGACCCGGTAAGCGCCGGAATTTCCGGAGGGGTGGAACAAATGGAAGACGAATAATTGAACCGAACATCGCGGGCAAGCAATCGGAATGGCAGTGGCTCGATATCGATTCGGCGATCCGGCATTGCACGGCCGGGGTCGGCATCTGGGACTGGGCCAGCAACGACGACGGCAACCCCGATGTCGTGATGGCGTGCGCCGGCGACGTTCCCACCCTGGAAACCCTGGCCGCCGTCACCCTCCTTCACGACTATGTGCCGGATATCCGAATCCGCCTGGTGAACGTCGTGGATCTGATGACCCTGCAGCCCGCCGCCGAACACCCTCACGGCCTCGACGACGAGGCCTTCGACGCCTTATTCACCCGCGACAGGCCCATTGTCTTCGCTTTCCACGGCTACCCCTGGCTGATCCATCGCCTCACCTACCGCCGCCACAACCACGCCAACCTCCACGTGCGCGGCTACAAGGAAGAAGGCTCGACCACGACGCCGTTTGACATGGTGGTTCTCAACAACATGGACCGTTACCAGCTCGCCCTCGATGCCATCCGCCGGATCCCGCGCCTGCGCGAGCTTGGGGCTGAAGCCGACGAGCGCTACCGCCAGACCATTGCCCGCCACAAAGCCTACGTGATCGAGCATGGCGAGGACATGCCCGAAGTGCGCAACTGGCGCTGGATCACGGCAAAGTCGTGAACACGCCTTGGAGCAATGGCGGGCCGAACCGTCGGATACCCGGACGCCACTTTCCGCTTCAAGTGCAGAGGTCGACCGGGGCCCCACCCCGGCACTGACACGGACGGAATCGTCCGCCTGCCCCATCCCGTATCTGTTTGCTGGCGCACAGACGCGGGATGGGGCTCAAGTACGATCAAAGCAGCAATCCGCCCCCCTCAAGGAGACACCATGTCCATCGGAACCATTCTGCTCATCGTACTGATACTGCTGCTCATCGGAGCAATCCCGAGCTGGCCCCATAGCCGGAGTTGGGGTTATGGCCCCAGCGGCGGGCTCGGGCTGGTGTTGGTGATCGTGATCGTGCTGGTCCTGCTGGGCAGGATCTAAGCGCAACCCGCCCCGGCCCCCTCAGGGCGGCCGGGGCGGAGGCTTCTACAGCCATACGGCAACCTGGTGGGGCTGGCGGTCGTCCACCAGCGGAATGACACCATCACTCCGCCCCAGGCCATCCACGCTGAGGCCGGGCATCTGCCCCCCGGTGGCCCGGGATACGACGATGTGGAACATCGTTTCCCCGAAGCGGTAGCGGATCGTATAGCCTGGCCACGCCGCGGGCAGGCGCGGCCTGATGCGCAACACCGTGCCCTCACGCTGCAGGCCCAGCAAGGATTCGACAATCAGCCGATACATCCAGCCCGCGGCCCCCGTATGCCAGGTCCAGCCGCCACGACCGACATGGGGATGGCAGGCGTATACATCCCCCGCCATGACGTAGGGCTCCACCTTGTAGCGGGCCACCTCATCGGCCGTGCGGGCATGATTCTGCGGGTTGATCAGTGTCAGCAGTGCCCAGGCCCGTTCCGCATCACCCAACTCGGCGAAGGCCATCGCAGCCCACACCGCCGCGTGGGTGTATTGCCCACCGTTCTCCCGCACACCCGGCACATAACCCCGGATGTAGCCGGGAGCCAGGTTTGACGTATCAAAGGGCGGGGCAAGGAGCTGGATCAGCCCGTCGGTCTCGCGAACAAGATGGGTATCGACCGCCTCCATCGCGGCCCGTGCCCGCAAGGCATCGGCGGCACCCGACAGCACCGCCCAGCTCTGGGACACCGAGTCGATCCGGCACTCCGGGTTTTCTCCGGCGCCCAGCGGCGTACCGTCATCAAAATACGCGCGGCGGTACCAGGCGCCCAGCGCACTGCCGGCAGTCCCATCGCCGCCGTCCCAACCATGGGTCTCCAGATCGATGCGCAAGCGCGCCCCGTGATCGCGGCATTCGGTGGCGAAGTCCCCATCGCCCCGGGCTTCCGCAAGCCGGGCAAACTGGTCGAGCACCGCGTAGAGAAAGAAGCCCAGCCACACGCTCTCACCCTGGCCACCGATGCCAACCCGGCTCATGCCGTCATTCCAGTCGCCGGACCCCATCAGAGGCAGGCCATGCTCACCGAAGCGCAGGCCATGGCGGATGGCCCGCACACAATGCACGTAGAGCACCGCCACCTCGCCGGACACCCCGGGCAGATCGTAGTAGGAGTCGTCGCCCGGACTCACCGGACGGCCTTCGAGAAAGCGCACCGGTTCATCCAGCACACCGGTGTCGCCGCTTGCGGTGACGTAGCGGCACACGGCCAGAGGCAGCCACAGAAAGTCATCCGAACAGCGGGTGCGCACCCCACGGCCCGTTGGGGGGTGCCACCAATGCTGCACATCGCCTTCCACGAACTGCCGGCTCGCCGCAAGCAACAGATGGGCGCGCACCTTCTCCGGCTCCGCATGAACCAGTGCCATCACGTCCTGCAGTTGATCGCGAAAGCCGAAGGCACCCCCCGACTGATAGTAGCCGCCCCGCGCCCACAGCCGGCAGGCCAGGGTCTGGTAGATCAGCCAGCCGTTGGCAAGCACATCCACCGACGGATCGGGGGTTTCGATCTGCACCGCGCCGAGGGTATGGCGCCAGTATGCCTGCACCGTGCCAAGTGCCTTGCGGGCCTCACCGATGCCCCGGAAGCGCTCGGCCAGGCGCCCCGCCTCCTCGCTACCGGGCGCGACGCCGAGCCGAAAGACGACCTCCCGGGTCTGCCCCGTCGCCAACTCGAAGGTGGCCAGGATTGCGGCGCAGGGGTCCAGCCCACCGCCGACCCGCCCTGACAGGCGCTCGCGCCGCAGGGCGGCCGGGCTGCGCAGGGAGCCATTGCGGCCGATGAACTCGCAGCGGTCGCCCGTGAGGCTGCGCACGGGCTCGTCACTGTCGAAAAAGGCCACCTGCCCGGGAAAGTCGATGCTGTAAGCGTTGCGCGCGCACAAGACGCCGCTCTGCGGGTCGATCTCGGTCACCACGTGCATGGCCGACTTGTCCCGCAGATCGCCCAGCACCCATTCCACATAGCCGGTGGCCGACAGGCGCCGGGGCGTTCCCGACTCGTTCCTCAGCCGGAGTATCGAGAACTTGACCGCTGCATCCAGGGCCACGAAGACCGTGAGTTCCGAGTAAATGCCATCCACCCGCATCTCGAATACGCTGTAGCCGAAGCCGTGGCGAACGACACATGCCGCGCCAAGCCCCGCGGGCAAGGCCGTGGGCGACCAGAAATGGCCGGTCTCTTCATCACGCAGATAGATCGCCTCGCCGCCGGGGTCACCGAGGGGGTCGTTGTGCCAGGGGGTCAGGCGGAACTCATGGGCATTTTCACCCCAGGTGTAGGCGCTGCCGCTCTCGGAGACCAGGGTGCCGAAGTGGGGGTTGGCCAGCACGTTGCACCACGGCGCAGGCGTTGGCCGGCCGGGGAGCAGCTTGATGTGGTACTCGCGCCCATCCGCCGTGAAACCACCGAGTCCGTTGGGATGCCCCGAATCCTGGCCCGCCACCCCATTTGCGCCGTAGACATCGGGCCTGGGTGCGGGTCGGAACCGTGTCGGCACCAACATGGGCGTGCGAAGCTCCGCCAGCACCCGGTGGTTGAGCTGCTCGGCCAGCGTACCCCGACAATCGGAGATGACAGCGCGGGCAATGGCCTGGAAAAGCAGCCTGTCCTCGGCGGAGATGTGCTCCACCGGCCGCACGAAGATGTTCCCGGCCTGCCCACCCGGACCGGGGCTGCTGCCCGATGCGACCAGGTCGATGATCTGCTCCTGCAGGCGTTGCCGGTAGCCGGCGTGATCCTCGTTCCAGATCACCAGGTCCACCGCCAGACCCTTCATGCGCCAGTAGGCATGCGCCTGGACGAGCTGACGCACCAGCTCGATGTTGGCCACATCGCCGATCTGTAGCAGCACCACCGGCAGATCGCCGGAAATGCTGTAACCCCACAGGCCGGACTGGCCGCGGCGGTTGCGGACGAGGAGCGAGGCTTCGGCGCGCAAGGCCGGGCTGGCGTAAAGCACGGCGCCGGCAAGCCGGGCGTAGAGCTGGGCATCCGCCTCTACGGCGTTGATCTGTTGCAGCTCCACCTGACAGTGCGTCCACGCCAGATCGAAGACCCGATCGGCGAGATGGCGATCGCGATACTTGCCCACCAGGCACCGGGCGAGGTCGCGGCTATCGGCCATTCCGGTAACGATATCGACGACGGCGGACTGCTCGGGCTCCAGGAAGAAGCACTGGCGGATCGCAACGATCGGATCGAGTACCGGCCCATCACTGCCCGAAAGCGCACCGGAGGGATCCATGGCCCGGGGTGCGGCAGTACTTCGGGTGCGGCCGATGAAACGATCCCGGTCCGTCTCCCAGGACACCGCATCCACATCGACCCCATGCACGGTCATCAAGTGCAGCATCCACGGTATCGGCTCCTCCGGGGTACGCGGCCGGCGCATGCACAGGATGGCCTGTTGCTCCGGCAGGATCTCCGATTGCACGAACAGCTTGCTGAAAGCCGGGTGCAGCGCATCCGCGGCCTGTGGCGCAATCACCACCTCGGCATAGCTGGTCACCTCGATCTGACGACGCCTGGAGGATCGGTTGGTCAAGCGGACGCGGCGCAACTCGATATCGTCCTCCGGTGACACCACGATCTCCGTGCAGGTCTCTATCTCTCCCCCCTCCTCCAGCGCATCACGGCGACGGAATTCGGCCCGGCCTTCGGAGAGGATGGCCTCGTAGACCGTGGGCCGGCGACGCGTCGGCTGGAAGGCGGTGCTCCAGAAAGCGCCGCTGTCCACATCACGGACATAGCAGAAGGCGCCCTGCTCGTCGCAGGTGGCATCCTCCTGCCAACGGGTGACGGCCAGATCCCGCCAGCGGCTGTAGCCGCCACCGGCATGGGTCAGCATCACGTGGTAACGACCGTTGGACAGTAGCTGTACTTCGGGTACCGGCGTATCCGGCGTGTCGAAGATCCGCTGCGGCGTCGCCAGGGGCGTGGCCCGGGAATGCAGCTCGGACAGCTCCGCCGCGTGGGAGAAATAGCCCGAGGCGCGGGGAATGCGCTCCTGGAGCAGGGGCATCACGGCCTGGAACAGGCGCTCCGATTCAAAGCGGCGCTGCATCGGGCGATCCAGCACCAGCCAGGCCAGGGCCAGCAGGCTCATGCCCTGGTGGTGGGCCATGAAGGCGCGCACGATGACCCTTTGCTGCCCCCGGCGTTGACGCGTCGGGGTGTAGTCAATGGCCTCGAAGAAGCCGAAACCGCCGATGAAGCCTTCGGCCGCCAGGCGCTGCAGGTTGGCACAGGCGGCCAGCGGCTCCACCATCAAGGCCATCACCGAGGCGTAGGGGGCCACCACCAGGTCTTCACCGAGCCCCCGCTTGAGCCCCAGCCCCGGCACACCGAAGGCACGATACTGGTAGTTGAGCTGGGTATCGACCATGTTGTAGGCCGATTCGGACATGCCCCACGGCACGCCGCGCTGGCGGCCGTATTCGATCTGGCGCGCAACCGCCGCCTTGGCGGTCTGGTCGAGCAGGGTGCGCTCGTAGGTGGGCATCACCAGTTGCGGCATCAGGTACTCGAACATCGACCCGCTCCACGACAACAGTACCGGCTCGCCCCCCGCGCGGGTAAGCAGGCGGCCCAGTGCAAACCAGCTCTCCTTGGGCAGCGCCCCCTGGGCAATGCCGACAAAGCTGGCCAGCCGTGCCTCCGAGGCCAGAAGGTCGTAGCAGCTCGCATCCACGCGCCGATCCTGCACGTTGTAGCCGATGGCGAGGAGGTGACGGGAGGTGTCGAACAGGAAGTCATAGTCCATGACCGTCAGTTCGCCGGACCGGAATGCCAGGGCCTCGATGGTGGCCAGACGCTCGCGGGCTCGGGTGCTACCCTCCACCAGCGCTTCAATGACTCCCTCAAGCCAGCCTCGCCGCTCCGCACCGGGCTCGTCGTCAAGGCGACTGCGGATCAGAGGGCACAGTCGGGTATCAAGGGTGGCGAGTCCGCGCAGACTCGGCAGCCCCGCCTCCGCTGCGATCAGGGCTGGCAGCGTGTCGAGACCACGGGGTGGCTCGGCCAGCAGAAGCCATGGCGCAAGCCAGGTGATTTCGTCCTGTGCCAAACGAAGTTGCCGATGCAGCGCCAGCGACCAGCGTCGGGCTTCCGATGCGCTGTCGGTGGCAGCCTCCGGCACAGGCTCAATGCCTGCCAGCATGTCGGCAGCGCAAGCCGCCACACCACAAAGCACGGAATGCTGCGATGCCAGGGTCGTCGGCGGTGCCACAAGCGCCGCCGCGAGGGCCGCCCGGCAGGCCGACAGCTGCCTATCCCCGTCACGCCCCAGGACGCCATCCAGAATGCCCAGGACGTCGCCCAGGCCTTCAAAGGTACACGATGGGGCAACCGGTGCATCCGCCAGGGCAAGCAGACCCGCCCGCAGCGTCAGCAGATGGCCGGCGAGATTGCCGCTATCCACGGTGGAGACGTAAAGCGGTGGCAGGGGCTGCAGCGTCCGGGTGTCGTACCAGTTGTAGAAATGACCCCGATAGCGGGCCAGTCCGCCCATGCTCTGCAAGGTGTTCGCCGTGCGCTCCAGCAGCGAGCCACACGGGATGTAGCCGAAATCATAGGCTGCCAGATTGGCCAGCAAGGCCAGGCCCATGTTGGTCGGTGACGTGCGGTGGGCGATCGCCGCAACCCGATATTCCTGGAAGTTGTCGGGCGGAAGCCAGTTGTCGGGCGGGCCGACGAAGGCATCGAAATACGACCAGGTCTGCCGCGCCACCCTGCGCAGGAAGCGCGTCTGCTCCGTGCTCAGAACCGCCTTGCGGCCTGCCAGCGGCAGGCTGACCCACCAGGCGAGCGCCGGGGAGAGACACCACAGCAACAGTACCGGCGCCGCTGCGGGCAGCCCGGCCGGAACGTACACGGCAAGGCCCAGCGCGATGGTCACGGCCAAACCCGGCCCGGCCCTCATCTGCATGTAGGCGGCAGGGAGCCCGCCCCGGGCGCCGGCTGCGAACTTTCGCTCCACCTCGCTCGAGGGACACCATTCGAGCAATCCCCGGTGGCTGACCCCCATCCGCCACCAGGTACGGACGATGGCATCCAGGCTGAAAGCGGCCTCATGGGGCAGGCAGGCAAACTCGAAGCCGAGTTGCGCCACACGGCGAACCGCCGAGTCCAGAACCACTGCCAGATGCTGCCCGAAGAGAACCTCCTCGGGCTTGCGCAGCAGATCAAGGGCCGCCGCGCAGACGGCGGGTACAAGGAGCATGCCGATCAGCATGGCGGTCCAGGGCCACGAGGGCGCCAGGATGGCCCAGCCCAGCACCAGCAGCAGGACCAGCGCCGCCGGCACGAGGCTGCGCCGCAGGTTGTCCGCGAGCTTCCACTGGGACAGGGCGGACAGCGGATTGCCCTGTCGATGCCCTACCCCGCCGGGGGATCCGGCAACGCAGGCGCATGGCACCTTGCGCAGCAGCCAGCCGGCAAGCTGCCAGTCGCCGCGGATCCAGCGATAGCGTCTGCTCACGTCGACGCTGTAACGGGATGGCGGATCTTCGTACAGCAAGCCATCGCTAAGCAGGCCCGCACGGGCGTAGCAACCTTCCAGCAGGTCGTGGCTGAGCACCCGGTTGTCGGGCAGACGGCCCCCGAGCGCGTGCTCAAAGGCATCCAGGTCGTAGATGCCCTTGCCGATGAAGGAGCCTTCACCGAAAACATCCTGATAAACATCCGAGACGGCGCGGGTGTACGGATCGATGCCCGGCTCGCCGCCGTAGAGCTGCGCATAGCGTGATCGGTTCGCGCCCGGCAGGCTGACGCCGACCCGCGGTTGCAGGATGCCGTACCCGGCCACGATCCGCCCCGCCTGATTGTCGTAGACCGGCCGATTGAGCGGATGGGCCATGGTGCCCACAAACTGCCGTGCCGCATCCCGCGGCAGTTGTGTATCGGTGTCGAGGGTGATGACGTACTTCACATCCGCCAGAAGGGCAATGTCGCCCACGATGGTGACAAAACCCTCCCCCAGGCCGCCGCGCAACAACAGGTTCAGGTCGGCGAGCTTGCCACGCTTTCGCTCGGCCCCCATCCAGCAGCGCTCCCGGGGGTTCCAGCTACGCGGGCGATGGAAGAGGAAGAAGATGTCGCCGCCCTTGACGGCGTAAGTCCTGTTGAGCGCCTCGATACCGTGCCGTGCCAGGTCCACGAGGGCGCCATCGGTGGGCAATGACGCCTGCGGCGCGTCGAGAAAATCGGTGAGCAAGCCGAAACGTACCCGCTCGTCCCGATTGGCCAGAAAACGCACCTCCAGGGCCTCAAGCAGGCTGTCGACGCCCGACTGACTGCTGAGCATGCTGGGCACCACCACCAGGGTGCTTGACCCCGCCGGGATACCCTCCGAAAAGTCCATCCGGGGCAAGGGCCGCGGCGTCACCAGCAGCGTCGCCAGCCAGTTCGTCAGGGCCACCGCAAGCTGGCTCGCCACCGGGATCAGCACCACCACCAGGGGCAACAAGGCCCAGCGGGGCCATGCGCTCTCCAGCGCCTCCAGCATCAGCAGCCACACAACCAGAACCGTGGCAAGGACAATGGCGCCCAGATAGAGCAACAGGGGCACGCGTCGCGCCGCCCGGCGCAAGCCGTCCCGGAAACCGGTGCGCACGCCGGCCTCGCGCTCCAGCACCACGCGCCCTGCATCGATCAGGTAGTAACCGACGTGGCTCTCCCGCGCGCCCGTGCCCGGTGGCGCTGCCCTGGCCAGGTCCACGGCCTTGCGGGCAACCTCCCGCTCACTCAAGGAACCCTTCCGGGCAATCTCCTCGGTGGCATGGCGATAACGGTCACGGGTCGCAAAATCCATCCGTACGTAGATGCCGCCCGGGTCGCCGCGCAGGGTCTGCTCCACCAGGCTCAGGCTCTCCACGAAATCCTGCCAGTCCATCGCGCCGAGCACGCGCAGACTGCCAATGCTGTTGCTGATGGACATCTGATCGGCGGCCTGCTGTTGGTTCTCCGCCTGGACCAGATGGGTTATGGTCAGGCCCGACTGGGCCAGGCGCTGCTCGACCCAGGTCAGCGGCAAGGCCAGCGCCGGGCCGCGGCCCTGCAGGCGGCGGGCCAGTTCGGCAACAAAGCCGCCCCCCAAAGGGGGCCCCGAGCGCACCATGTCGGCGACCACCAGGATCAGGCTCTCCGGATCAGTCTCCACCGCAATGGTCATGCGGTCGGCCCACGAATCGGCAAGCCCCCGCTCAGCCCATCCCGCAGCAACCCCCACCCCCACCCGCCGCAGGTTCTCGATGACCGCCAGCCGCAGCATGATCGGAATGGCCCACAGCTCGCCAAGCTTGAGGGGGGCAACCGTCTGGTAGGCGGCCACGAAACGGCCCAGGCTGTCCGCATCGACCCGACCATCTCCGTGGGCCACAGCCTCCAGGGCAATGTCATACACCCGTGGCCGGCCGGAGGCCGACACGTCGCCCCCCAGGCGCGGTAGCTCGCGGCTATAGCCTTCCGGCAGCAGCCGTCGGGCCATGCGGATCTGTTCCTCGATCAAATAGAAGTTGTCGAGCAGCCACTCGCCCGCCGGGGCAATGCGGCGATTTCCCGCCACTGCTCCGGTCAGCAGCTTGCAGACCTCGATGAGGGTGCGTTCGTTGTCATCCAGCCGGGCCAGCAGACCATCGGGCACGGCGCGACCCGGGGCCGGGGAGTGCGCCTCGGCAAGCACCTTGCCGTGCCCGGCCATCTGATCGGCACCGAACAACTCGGCGCGCAAGGGAGGCTCCGGCGCCGCGGCTTCCCGCCGCCATACACCCTGCAGCCTGCCAAGGAAGCGGGATCTGAACTCGCGAAAGCCCTCCGCAACGGCCCTCACGAAAGCGCCCCCCCAAGCGCGCTTTGCTCCGGGGGAAGAGGCACGCGATCAATGACAGGGAGCTGAACTTCGGGGGAACGAACGACCATGGGGCACTTTCCGCAGTATCGCCATGCAACGGCTGGCGACGGACCGGGGCCTCTGCCGACAGCACTCCCCGGTGGACTTGCAGCCATCCTCGGCGGACGCGCGGCCCACCGGAAAGCGTGGCTCCGGCAAACAAACCTCGCGCTCAGCGTAGTGGGCGGGTGGCAACAGGGTCGGTACGCTGACGCACATAGGGCCGGGGCAACGCGGATTCGAGGCCCCATGTGCGCCAACGCACCGACCGCCCGGCCGACTCCGCCCACCCTCATGCCATCAGCTTTGATGCGGCGCTCCAACTGCGCCGAGGGCGCCGGCGCCCCGACACCTCGGGAACGACCTGACCGGCATCCACAAAGCCAAAACCGAGGAGAACACCATGACCCATCCGCTCACGCCGGCCGCCACGCGCCGGTTCAAGGCCGTACCGGGCAGCCCGAAGTCCTTTCCCGCCAGCCTGCTCCTCCTTCCGGCGGTGGCCCTGCTGAGCATCCTCAGCGGCTGCGCCGGAACACCCGCACCCACCGAACAGATGGCCGTGTCGTCTGCGGCCGTCGGGCGGGCCAGCGGCGCCGGCGCCACCGAAATGGCCCCTGCCGAAATGCAGATGGCCCGGGAGAAGCTCGACAAGGCAAAGCAGGCCATGACCCGGGAAGACTTCGACGAAGCCCGTCAGCTCGCCCAGCAGGCCCAGGTCGATGCCCAGCTCGCCGAGGCCAAGTCCCGCTCGGGCACGGCCCGCAAGGCGGCCGGCGAACTCCGGGAGGGCGTTCGCGTATTGAGCGAAGAGCTCGAACGCAAGAACAAGTGACCGCCCCGACACCACTTACCGAAAAAGGAATGACCATGACCAGAAACCGGATCTTCGCGATGAGCATCATCGCGCTCGCCACCCTAGCCGGCTGCAGTTCGCAGCCCGAAAAGAACGCCTTGCTGGACGAGGCACGCAGCAACTATCGGGTCGCCCAGAACGACCCCCAGGCCCGCGATCTTGCAGGTGCCGAGATGAGGCAGGCCGATGAGGCCATGAAGCTGGCCAACGCCGCATCGGAACGCGGCGACAAGGCCGCCGACGTGGACCATCTGGCCTATCTGGCCAAGCAGCGGGTTGCCATCGCCCAGGAAACCGGGCGCCAGAAGGCCGCCGAGAAGTCCGTCGACAGCGCCGAGGCCGGCCGCGACAAGGTACGCCTCGCCGCCCGCACAACCGAGGCAGACATGGCCCACCGCAGCGCCGACAGCGCCCGCCGGACCAGCGACGACGCCCAGGCCCGGAACCGTGACCTGGAAGCCCAGTTGAAGGCCCTCAACGCACGGCAGACACCCCGCGGCATGGTGATCACCATCGGCGATGTCCTCTTCGATGTGGACCGGGCCGAGATCAAGCCCGGCGGCACCCGCAACCTGGAGCAGTTGGTCGCCTTCCTCAAGACCTACCCCCAGCGCAGAGCCGCCATTGAGGGATTCACCGACAGCACCGGTAGCGACAGTCACAACCAGGCGCTTTCGGGCCGACGTGCCGAGGCGGTGCTCGCAGCCCTTGCGGGCATGGGCATCTCCAGTGATCGCCTCACCGCCCATGGCTACGGCGAGGCCTATCCGGTGGCCGGCAACGGCAACGCCGCGGGTCGTCAGATGAATCGCCGGGTGGAAATACTTCTGTCCGACGAGAGCGGGAAGATCTCCAGCCGCTGAGCGCGGGAGAGCAAATCCGGGGCCGGGTCGGCGGTAGCTGACCCGGCCCTTTGTTGCGTTCCGTGTCGCTCAATGGGCCACCCGCAGGTGCACGAAGGCCTCCGGAGACATCGGACGGTTCAAGTATGTGCGCAGACCTGGGTCGCATTGCGCGTGATGCAGAACATCAGCCTGGATTCCCGTCTCGATGCCCGCGGCGCCGGTCCGCACACCAGCGACCCCTTCAATCAGCAGCGGGCACTGGAGCCCCGGAACTCACCCTGCGCCGACGCTCGGCGGCTTACTGCTTTCGACGGGCAGCGACCGGACGGCGCCGGTACTCATCTCGGCCCGGAAGAACTGATAGTTGTTGCGACCGCGGGCCTTGGCACAGTACATGGCCGTATCGGCATTCCGCAGCACTGTTTCGGCGCAATCTCCGTCATCGGGATAGACGCTGATGCCGATGCTGAGCGTAACGTGCAGCGCGTGCCCTCCGATACACTGGGGCCGCGAGAAAACCTGCAGCAGCTTGTCGGCGACACGGGCGGCATCCTCGATCCGCTCGATCTCGGACAACAGGATGACGAACTCATCGCCCCCCCTCCGGCACACCGTATCGGTCGTCCGCACACAGGCCGCGAGCCGCTCAGCCACGACCTGCAACACAAGGTCACCGATGGCATGCCCAAGCGAATCATTGATGTACTTGAAGTAGTCCAGGTCGAGAAAGAGCAATGCCACCTGCTTGCCGCGACGACGGGCCATGCCGATGGCCTGGGTAAGACGCTCGTTGAGCAAGGCCCGGTTGGGCAAACCGGTCAGAAAATCATGGTGGGCCAAGCGCTCCATGCGCGCAGCCATCGCCCGGGATTCACTCACGTCGTGAAAGACGATCACCGCGCCCGTCACCCGCCCTTCCCGGTTGTGGATTGGCGCTGCGGAATCCTCAATCGAGGTCTCGACGCCATCGCGGCGCAGCAACACGCAACCCGCGGCCAGGCCAACGATCCGGTCCTCGCTCATGGCGAGCAGGGCGGGATTTCGGGCCGTCTCACGGCTGATGCCGTCGAGAATATGAAAGACCTCCGCAAGGGGCTGGCCCAAAGCTTCGTCCCGGGCCCAGCCCGTCATGGTCTCGGCAACCAGATTCAGGTAGGTGACCGTTCCGTCCACATCCGTGGTCAGCACCGCATCACCGATCGAATTGAGTGTGACCTGGGCGCGCTCCTTCTCGGCGAACAGCGCCTCTTCGGCCATGCACGCCGTGAGGTCGGCGGCCTTGCGCGCGGTGATGTCCTCAACCGTCAGCACACGCCCGCCGCCCCCCTGCGCGTCGGCCATCGCTGCCGCGTGCAGGCGCGCCCAGAGGATGCGCCCTTCCGCCAGCACCAGGCGCACCTCCAGCGGGTCCGGCGCGGCCCCCTCCGCCGCCTTTGTCCAGGCAGCCATCGCTCTCGGGCGATCATCCGGGTGCACGGCGTTCAGCCAGTCCGAGCCTTGCGCGCCCCCGAAATCCTGCCCCACGATCCCTCGATACACAGCGTTGGTGTAAACACAGTCATCGTGCCGATCAGTGACGAAGATACCCAGCGGCAGCGCCTCGCCCATGGCCCTGAATAGCGCTTCGCGACCCGTCTGGGCACCTTGCGCACCATTGGGGCCGATCAGCAGGTTCGCAGGCGACTCGATCATGACCCCCCCTTCAGGCGCGCAGACTGGCCTTGGCCGGTGCGCCCCCGACACGCAGATTCCCTTCCCAGCCACATCCCATCGCGCGACAGCGATAGCGACGCACGGCAATGAACAGGCTCAACAGGCGCTCGGCAAGACGCACTGGCCCGCGACAGATCTCACCATGGCAGCGGGGGCAGCAACGAGCCTTGGTACCGGGCTCCCGCTCGCCCGGGGTCACGGCCGGAGCGGAGGCGGTGGAGAGGCGACAGGGGCGGCCTCCTCTTCCCGAACATTGAGCAAGCCCCTTGATCGCCGCGTGCGACTCCCCTGGTTTTCGATCATTTGCAGGGCGAAGCGCGACTGCCCGGCATCGGCCTCCTTAGGCACGACGGGCGGCGTGAACCGCATGAATCTGCTCATGACTTGAATCCTTCAGTGTGTGCGCCGGCCCCGCCGATCCACCGGCAGGGCACGGTGTGCGGGGTCAGGAGGGGTCCTTGGGCGAGGCCTTTTTGCTCAGTGCTTCAAAACGCTTGATCTCCTCCTCAGCCTGATCCTTGGTGATGCCATAGCTCTCCTGGATCTGGCCAGCCAGGGAGTCACGCTTGCCCGCAATGACGTCCAGGTGGTCGTCGGTGAGCTTGCCCCACTGCGCCTTGACCTCACCCTTGAATTGCTTCCAGTTTCCTTCAACGATGTCCCAGTTCATGTGATGCTCCTCAAGTGGATAGACCTGCCGGCAGGATTGCCGGCAAGGTGTGCGGCTCAACGGCGGTTGAGCATGAAACCGGTGACGAATCCGAGCACCGCGGCGCCAGCCAGCACCTGCCAGGGGTGCTCCCGGACGAAATGGTCGGTGGCATCGGCCGAATGGCGGGCCTGGCGGGTGACGCTGTCGCGGGCATCGCACAGGGCGCTCCCGGCAGCGGAACGGGCGTCGGCCAACCCTTCCGTGGTCGCCTTGCCCATATCCGTAAGCAAGGCATCGGCACTGCCGACAATTCCTTTGAAATCGTTCATGAAACTCTCCTCCCGGCAATGGCCGGCAGCGTGAAATAGGGGCCGGACGGCCAACGGCGGCTGTCACCCGTCCGTCGAGACACAGCCTGCCCCTCTGCACTCCCACCGTCCGTACGCCAGCGAACACAGCCGGCCCTGCGTCGCTGCCGGGCGGGTATGTACGGTGGCGTACATACGCGACCCGCTCCCCCGCCGACAATGAATCGGTTACCAGGAAAGGAAGTTCGCCATGCTGATCGTTTTCAAATCCGCCGCCAGCGGTGACCTCATCACCTTCGAGAAGAACGCCAAGGAAATGCTCGATGTGCTGGGCAAGGACAGGAACGAGGGAAAGGGCATCATCACGCTGGCTCAACTCCCTGCCGCCATCACCCGCCTCAGGCAAGCCATCGACGAAGACGCGGCACGGCATGCCGCCGTGCCCGGCGAGGACGTGCCGGTGGCCGATGGAAGCGTGAGCTTTCACCAGCGGGCAGTGCCACTGCTCGACATGCTGGAGCGCGCCCTCAAGGATGCGGTGCCGGTCACCTGGGGAGTGTGATATCCGCATGCAGGGCACACCTGGCGGCAGACACGGCGAGGCGGTCCGCGAAGTCGCGCGTGTCTCTCATGCAGCGTGTCACGCCAGCGTTCGCCGCCGTGCTCCGGGAAAGGCGCCAAATCCGCATTCCGGCATGTGTGCGCTAGCGCCCCGACGCACCTCCCGTTCTGCCTCACCCTGCCGGAGATCAATCCTGGGAGCGCCCCTTGCCAGGAGCACCCGCCCTCAGGAGAGCCCCGTGTCGATGCTGCCCCTTGCCGCCACCAATAACCGCCTTCTCGCCGCGCTCCCCCGCGGCGAACGGCTGCACGTGCTCGAAGGCTGCGAACGGGTGGACCTGAAGTTCGGCGAAGTCCTCGCGGAGAGTGGCGAACCCATCCGTCACGTCTATTTTCCGACCCGCTGCGCCATCGTGCTGATCACCCTGCTGGATGAGCGGGCCAGCGTGGAGGTGGGGCTGGTGGGCAATGAGGGCGTGCTCGGCACGGCGCTCGCCCTCGACATGGGGGTGTCACCCCAGCGCGCCCTCGTTCAAGGGCCGGGTGGCGCACTGCGCATGACGGCAGACCTCTTCTGCCGCGCGCTCGAAGACAACCCGGAGTTCCAGCACGTGCTGAGACGTTACGTGCACGCGGTGATGGCCCAGTTGGCACAGACCGCGGGCTGCACCCGTTTCCATGTGGTGGAGGCGCGTCTGGCCCGCTGGCTGCTCATGACCCAGGATCGGGCCGACTCGAACGGATTTCATGTCACCCACGAGTTCCTGGCCCGGGTACTGGGCGTGCGGCGCGTCGGCATCACCCGGGCTGCCAAACGCCTGCAGGACCAGGGGCTGATCCGCTACGCCCGCGGAAACATCGTCGTGGTAGATCGCGCCGGACTCGAAACATCCGCCTGCGGCTGCTACGCCGCCGACAAGGCCAGTTACGCACGCAGCCTGTCGGGCAGAGGTATCGAAGCATGAACCGCCCCGGCCTGGTGATCACCTGCGAGCACGGCGGAAACCACATCCCCGCCGCCTACCGCCAGTACTTCCAGGGGCAGGACGCCGTGCTCCAGTCCCACCGGGGATTCGATGCTGGCGCGCTGATCATGGCGGAAGATCTGGCCAAGTCCTTCGGTGCCCCACTGGTATCGGCAACCGTGAGCCGCCTGCTCGTGGACCTGAACCGATCCGAACACAATCGAACACTCCACGCCATTGCGATCCGGCACCTGCCCTTCGCCGAGCGGCAGCACATCCTCGCGCGCTACTACCAGCCCTACCGCAGCCAGGCCGAGGATACGATTCGCCGGACCCTGGCAGTCCATGGCAGCGTTGTGCATCTGTCGTCCCACAGCTTCACGCCAGTGCTGGATGGACAGGTGCGTCACGCCGACATCGGCCTGCTCTACGATCCCCGCCGACCCGGCGAGCGCGCCCTGTGCTCCCATTGGAAAGCGGTGCTCTCCCGCATGGCGCCCCAACTCATCGTGCGTCGCAACTACCCCTACGCCGGCAGGGGCGACGGATTGACGTCCCACCTGCGCCGACACCTGGGGCCGGAGGCCTATCTGGGCATCGAGCTGGAAATCAATCAAAAGCACGTCGTCGCTACGGGTATCGATTGGCCCGCATTGCGCCGGCTCATCATCACCTCCCTGGGTGAGGCTCTGCTTGAAAGCACGGCGCCCGACTCCCCCCTTCCCCCCGCGCCATAGGTAGCCCGCCATGAAGATCCGCATTGGTTTCAGCCTGACCTACGAATGCCCCAACCCCACCCCGATGATCCTGAACCTGAACGTGCACTTCTCGCGCGCCGGCGACATGATCAGCGCCGACCACCTTCATGCCGACCCCCCTGTACCGCTGACCGGCTTCCGCGACAACTTTGGCAACTGGAGCACCCGCCTGGTTGCACCCCGGGGGCTGTTCACCCTCTCGAACGATGCGCTGATCCTCGACAGTGGCGCGCCCGACCCAGTTGTGCCCTACGCCAGGCAGACACCGGTGAATGAACTTCCCGACGACACCCTGATGTATCTGCTCGGCAGCCGCTACTGCGAGACCGACCGCCTGTCCGAAGTGGCCTGGCAGCTCTTCCACCACACCCCCCCGGGCTGGGCGCGGGTGCAGGCAATCTGCGACCTCGTGCATGGACACATCCGGTTCGACTATGCCCATGCCCGCCCCACCAAGACTGCCTGGGATGCCTGGCACGAAAGAGTGGGCGTGTGCCGGGACTTCGCCCACCTGGCCATCACCTTCTGCCGCTGCATGAACATTCCCGCCCGCTATTGCACCGGCTACCTGGGCGACATGGGCACGCCCCCGCCCTATGGCCCCATGGACTTCGCCGGCTGGTTCGAGGCCTGGCTGGACGGCCACTGGTACACCTTCGATGCCCGCAACAACATACCCCGCATCGGGCGCGTGCTCATCGCCCGCGGCCGCGATGCCACCGACGTGGCCATCAGCAATACCTTCGGCCCCAACATCCTGAAGAACTTTGTTGTCCGCACCGACGCAGTGGCCGAAAGCCCCGATGCCAAGGGGCCGACCGGGCTCTGAGCCAGGCCCGGAAATCCGCGCCGACGGCCGGAATGGGCCGATTCCGTGTTACCAAAGGAGGATTCCATGCTATACACCATCGCCATAGTTCTGCTTGTCCTGTGGGTGCTTGGCCTCGTCACGTCTAGCTCCATCGGCGGCTTTGTCCACATACTGCTGGTCATCGCCATCATCGTTGTGGTCGTCCAGCTCGTCAGCGGACGCCGCTGAACCCACTGCGCCGCACCGCGCTCCGGATCAAAGTTCCACCCAGCATGGACTGAAGCATGACCAAAGGCAGCGCACCCCCTCCGCCATCCGCCGACGAGCTGCACGGAACGGCCCCGGTCGAGATCGGCTCGGTCGACATCAGCCAGGAAATGGCCCGATCCGACTTTCCGATTCTCGGCATCGGCTGCTCCGCCGGCGGGCTTGAAGCCCTGGATGCCCTGCTGGGAGGCGCACCCGCGGACAGCGGCATGGCCTTTGTCATCGTCCAGCACCTCGATCCGGAGCACGTCAGCACCTTGCCCGAGCTGCTGCAGCGCTCAACCGGAATGCAGGTGATCGAAGCCGGAGAGGGCGTACGGATCGAGCCGAACCACGTATACGTCATTCCGCCCAACAAGGATCTGTCTTTGCTCCATGGCGTCCTGCACCTGCTCGACCCCCTGGAAAAACGCGGCCTGCGCCTGCCCATCGACTTCTTCCTGCGCACACTGGCCGACGACTGTCGCGAGAGGGCCATCGGCGCGATCCTCTCCGGCATGGGCTCCGACGGCATGCTGGGCTTGGGCGCCATCAAGGAAAAAGGGGGCCTGACCCTGGCCCAGACCCCCGCAGATGCCCGCGCCAGCAGCATGCCCGACAGCGCCATCCAATCCGGTGTGGTCGATATCATCGCGCCAGCCGATGAAATGGTATCCCGCATCCTGGCTTACCTTCACCGCAGGCCGCTGCCGGCCGACCGGACACCCGAATCGGCCGAGCAAAGTGCCCTGGACCAGATCATCGTGCTGCTCCGCAACCGCAGCGGCAACGATCTCTCGCTCTACAAGCCGAGTACGCTGCACAGACGCATCGAGCGCCGCCTGGCCCTCATCCAGATGGACGGCATTGCCGCCTACGTGACTTACCTGCGCAACAACCCGCAGGAGCTTGACCTGCTCTTCAAGGAGGTCTTGATCGGCGTCACCAGCTTCTTCCGCGATCCGGCGGTCTGGGCGTTTCTGAGCGACATTGCGCTCCCCGCCCTGCTCGCCCGACTGCCGGACCACTACACCCTGCGCGCCTGGGTTCCGGCCTGCTCGACGGGGGAGGAAGCCTATTCGCTGGCCATCGTCTTCAAGGAAGTCATTGAGCGCTTGAAGCCCGACAGGCACATCACGCTGCAGATCTACGCCACCGACCTGGATGGGGATGCCATCGACAAGGCTCGCAAGGCCTGCTACCCGGTCAATATCGCCGCCGATCTGTCGCCGGAACGCCTGGCCCGCCGCTTCATCGCCGAGGACGGCGGATACCAGGTGGACCGGAATGTCCGGGAGATGGTGATCTTCGCACCGCAGAACGTCATTTCCGACCCACCCTTCACCCGCATCGACATCCTTTGCTGCCGCAACCTCCTTATCTATTTTGGTCAGGCCCTGCAAAAAAAGGTGCTGCCGCTCTTTCACTACGCGCTCAAGCCCGGCGGCATACTCGTGCTCGGCAGCGCGGAAACCACCGGTGAGTTCACCAATCTGTTCGCACCGCTGGACAAGAAGACCCACGTCTTCAAGCGCATCGATCAGGACACACGCTCACCGTGGCTGAGCTTTCCCACACGAAGCACCGCCAACCACCCGGAAGCCGCCAGCGGGCGACCCGACTACCGGGACAGCATCGAATACCTCACCGACCAGCTGATCCAGCAACGTTTCTCCCCGGCCGCCGTACTGGTCAACGGCGACGGCGACATCCTTTACATCAGCGGCAAGACGGGCAAGTACCTCGAACCCGCCGCCGGCAAGGTCAACATCAACATCCACGCGATGGCCCGCGACGGCCTGCGTGACGCACTGTGCAGTGCAATCCGCAAAGCCCGGCACAATGCCGGCCCCATTTATCTTGAAGGCCTGCAAGTGGAGAATGACGGGCGCACCCTGATGGTGGACGTCACCGTGCAGGGCGTCGACGAGCCCGAACCGCTGCGCGGCCGCGTACTCGTGGTGTTCACCGACGTGAAGAAACCCGCAGGAGGTCGCAGAAAGCGCCTGCCGCCCCTGTCCGACCGGGAAGCCGAGCTGCTGCTGGAGCTGAACCAGTTGCGCGAACAACTGCGGATCAACCAGGAAGAAATGCAGGCTTCCGTGGAAGAAGCCAGATCGGCCAACGAAGAACTCCAGGTCACCAACGAGGAACTCACCACCTCCAAGGAGGAGCTACAGTCCATGAACGAGGAGTTGCAGACCATCAACGCCGAATTGCAGTCCAAGGTGGACGACCTGACCTGGGCGCGCAACGACATGACCAACCTGCTCAACAGCACCGAGATCGCCACGGTCTTCCTCGACAACGAGATGAAGCTGCGACGCTTCACCACCCACGCCACCCACCTCTTCAAACTGATCCCGAAGGACGTGGGGCGCCCGCTCTCGGACATCGTCACCGATCTGGACTACCCGCACTTGCAGGATGACGCCATGGCCGTGCTGACCACCCTTGTCTTCAGCGAAAAGGAAGTGGGAACCCGGGATGGCCGCTGGTATCGGGTACGCATCATGCCCTACCGCACCCAGGACAACGTGATCGACGGCGTGGTGGTGACCTTCATCGACATCACGGCGATCAAGCAGTTCGAAGCCCGGCTCCATAGCTGAGGGGAATTCCATGGTGAAGGATCAGCGCCCCGGCAGCCCAATGCACGCATCGGACCTGCGCCATCGGGCCGAAGCCCGGGCCCGGCAGGGGGCACCCTCATGCCCTGACGAAACCGACGTGATGCGCCTGCTGCATGAGTTGCAGGTCCATCAAATTGAGCTGGAGATACAGAACGAAGAGTTGCGGGAAGCGTACGCCCAGGTGGAGACCAACCTGAAAGAGCTTGCCCGGCTCAACGCACACCTGGAAGCGCGCGTGATCGAGCGCACTGGCGAGCTGCTCGTCGCCCTTGAAACGGCCAAGGCGGCCGATCAGGCCAAGGGGCGGTTTCTCGCCACCATGAGCCACGAACTCAGGACGCCCATGAACGGAATCCTGGGCATGGTGCACCTGCTGCGGCGCAGCGGCCTCGACAGCCGGCAACAGGAACGGCTTGAAACCATCGATATCTCGGGCCGCCACCTGCTCGGCATCATCGATGACATTCTGGACTACGCCCGCATCGACGCGGGAAAACTCACGCTCGATCACAGCAACTACGATCTGGCGACAGTGGTCGGGAACACCGTCGCCATGGTGGCAGGCCTGGCCAAGGGCAAGGGGCTGCTGCTGAGCACGCACCTTTCCGGCATGCCCGGGCAGCTATGCGGTGACGCCCGGCGTCTGGCCCAGGCGCTCCTCAACTATCTGGGCAATGCGGTCAAGTTCACCCACCGGGGCACGGTCATCCTGACGGGCAGCGTCCTGGAGGAAACAAACAACGACTATCTGCTGCGTTTCGAGGTGGCCGATACCGGTATCGGCCTGACGCCCGAGCAGATCGCCCCGCTCTTTGAAGCCTTCATCCAGGCGGACGACTCGACGACGCGCCGGTACGGCGGTACCGGGCTGGGACTGGCCATCACCCGGCGCATTGCCCGGCAGATGGGGGGAGACACGGGCGTCACGAGTATGCCGGGTGAAGGCAGCCGCTTCTGGCTGACCGTTCGGCAGGGCAAGGTCTCCTCCACAAGCCCCATCCCCTGAATGAAACGACACGTCAGCACCCGTCGGACGGCCATCCGCCCCGGTGCTGTCATGTCCCGGCAGCCTTGTCCTCCTCGCGGGTGATGTCGATCACCACCATGCGGCACTCCCGGCCGTCGGCGTCCGCGATCGCCTCGATCTTCACCCGCGCCGCGGGACGCTGACTCGTGGCGATGAGCGGGATCTCACAGGTTTGCCGCATCTGAGTGGTCAGAACCGTAGCAATCATGGCAGAGAACACGGGCAAGGACGCGGGCTCCACCGAAGCCGCGAAGCGGAAGCGCCCCATCTGCGAGCGCTTGATGCCGAGCAGGATGGCCCCCGCCAGATTGACCTGCAGAATCACGCCCTGCGCATCGAGCGTGAAGTAGGCGACGGGCGCGAAATCGTAGATATCCGCGTACTTCTCCCGCAGGGCATCGGCCTCCTGGTAGGCGTGCTGCAACGCTTCGTTATGCATCTCCAGCTCGATCTGATGAACCTGCAGCTCGTGTACCAGATTCGAGGTATCCCATCGGGACGCCGGCACAGGCCCGGTCGCGGCCCCTTGGGTCTGACGCAGACGGGCCTCGGCACGCTGGCGCAGGGTGGCCGGGTTGGGCCGGACCCGGTGCCGGGCAAGACCCGCAGCACTCATCGCGAAGAGTCTTCGATACTCGGCCTTGACCGCCCCGTAGCATTCGCACACCCGGGCCTCCAGGCCCTCACGATCGGTGACGGTAATACGGCCCCGCCGATAGTGGATCAAACCGGCCGCCTGGAGTTTTCCGGCGGCCTCGGTCACTCCCTCCCGACGCACCCCCAGCAGATTCGAGATCAGCTCCTGGGTCACATCCAGTTGATGGCCCACTATCAGGTCGAGGCTGAAGAGCAGCCAGCGGCACAACTGCTGATCCACCGAGTGGTGCCGGTTGCAGAGAACGTTCTGGGCAATCTGGGTGAACAAGGCCTGGGTATAGCCCAGGGCCAGCCGATGCAGGCCCACGCCCTGGTCGAGCTCCCAGCACAGCACTTCGGCCCGCAGGCGATAGGCCTCCCCCGCACACTGCACCACCACCTTGTGATTGGTTGTCTCTCCCCCCAGAACCAGGGTGATGCCAACCATGCCGTCGTTGCCGGTCATCGCCACCTCGGCGGTCGAGCCGTCTTCGGCGGTGGAGATCAAGGAGAAGACACAGGTGGTGGGAAAGTACGCAAACGGAAGGGTGTCACCCGCCTCATACAGCACGCAGCCTGCCGGCAGCGTGATGAGTTCCAGGTCGTCCGCCAGCCGGGACAGCTCATCGGCGGGCAATGACGCAAGGATCCGGTTCAGTTGTGGCGTCGGGGAATCGGCGGGAACGGGAATAGGGGGCGGTCTGGGCATACCCGATGACTCCTGTTTCTGGACTATTTCATCCCGAGTGCTACAGCATAGCCCATAAAGTCCATTGTCCCCTGCCATTTCGGCGCTCATTGAGCCCCCGCCACACACCCCCTGCGCACCGATCCAATGCGGCACTTCGTGCCCATGCACCGGCGGAGTGCCCTGCCTGGCTCCCACACACGGCGGTTGCGCCAGGGTCCGTCCCCTCCGGACCCTTGCCCCGCCCGGAGATCCCGGTGCGGGAAGCACCCTGGCATGCCACGTGCTTTTATAACTCCCGAGAGGGGCGAATCGAATCACATCGCTTTCGCTTCTTCGAAGGGCGGCTAGGTTCCGGTCCCGGGTTCGGCGTGATGAGCGTCACCGGGGATGTCTGGTCCGAGAGCCGCCGGCCAGGAAGTGCCGCTTGACCACCATCGGCATGACCGGCTCCACGGAGGGATAAAAGCCCGGGAGGTTCGCTTTGAATGAAGCGCCCTCTCGCCCATTTATCCGACTCGCAAGGGAGCCCTGTCATGCACCACGCTGAAAGCCGTCCTGCCCGCTGTCCCCGCCTCCTCGGCAATCCCGTCCGTACCTCCCCGTCCCGCAGCCCCTTCGGTGCAGCCTTCTCCCGTTTCCGCAAAGGTCTGGGTGCCCTCGGGCTCGGCCTGGCGCTGGTGGGTGCCAGCACGCCGGCCCTGGCCGAACTGAAGGTCGGCGTCTCCGACTGGCCGGGCTGGGTGGCCTGGTATGTGGCCGAGCAGAAGGGCTTCTTCAAGAAGCACAAGGCCGACGTGAAGCTGGTGTGGTTTGCCAACTACACGGATTCGATCTCCGCCCTGTCCTCCGGCCAGCTCGACGCCAATTCCCAGACCTGGTCCGACACCATGGGCCCGCTGGCCAAGGGCCTGCCCCTCAAGGCCGTGCTGGTCAATGACAACTCCGCCGGCAACGATGCGCTGATGGTCAGCGGCAAGATCAAGGGCTTTGCCGACCTGAAGGGCAAGAGCATCGCACTGGAAGAGTTCAGCATCTCCCACTTCGTGCTGGCCACCGCGCTGGCCAAGAACGGCATGAGCCAGAAGGACGTGAAGGTCGTGAACCTGTCCGCCGGCGATGCGGCGGCGGCCTTCCTGTCCGGCCGGGTAGATGCGGCCGTGGTGTGGAACCCGTGGGTGGCGCAGATCGAAAAGAGCGGCAAGGGCAAGGCCTTGTTCACCTCCAAGGACATGCCGGGCCTGATCCCTGATCTGCTGGTGGCCCAGGACAAGGCCATCAAGGCCAAGCGCAAGGATCTGGTCGGGATGATCCGGGCCTGGTTCGACACCGAGAAGTTCATCCGCGACAACCCGGATGAGGCCGCGAAGATCATGGCCAAGGTGGTGGGCATGAAACCGGAGGAATACAAGGTCTTCCTGCCCGGCACCCGCTTCTTCGATGCCGCCGCCAACCAGACGGCCTTCAACGCGGCCGATCCCAAGTCCCTGCTCGGCGTGGCCCCGACCATCGCCAGCTTCCTCCTCGACAAGAAACTGATCGACGGCAAGCCCGACGCGGGCAAGGGCATCGACGCCTCGCTGCTGACCGAAGCCCTGGGCAAGTGAGACGGGCATGAGCGCACGCAAGGGAGCCGAAGGAGGGCGCAGCCCCCTTTGGCAGATCCGCACTGCCATTGATCCACGGCAATACTGGCTGCTGGCCCTGGGCGGGCTGCTGGCACCGCTGCTGGCATGGGGCCTGGCGAGCAGCCTGGACGGGGTGGACAAGGTCTTCCTGCCCGGGCCGGCCGATGTGTTGTCGCGCATGTGGAGCTGGGCCGTGGAGGACGAGCTGGCCGGCGACGTGGCCATCAGCACCTGGCGGGTGGTGGCGGGCTGGGCCTTGTCGGCGGTGATCGCCCTGCCCCTGGGCCTGTTCATCGGCAGCTACCGCGCGGTGCAGGCCCTGCTTGAACCCCTCACCGACTTCATCCGTTACATGCCGGCGGTGGCTTTCATTCCGTTGGTGATGCTGTGGGTGGGCATCGAGGAGGGTTCCAAGGTGGCCATCATCTTCATCGGCACCTTCTTCCAGATGGTGCTGATGGTGGCCGAGGACGTGCGCCGGGTGCCCCTGGCCCAGATCGAGGCAGCCCAGACCATGGGCGCCAGCCGCGGCGAGATCATCGAGAAGGTCATCGTGCCCTCCGCCAAGCCGGCGCTGCTGGATACCCTGCGGGTCACCATGGGCTGGGCATGGACCTACCTGGTGGTGGCCGAGCTGGTGGCTGCCAACTCGGGCCTGGGTTATGCCGTGCTCAAGGCTCAGCGCTTCCTGCAGACCGACAAGATCTTTGCCGGCATCCTGATGATCGGCCTGATCGGGCTGATCATCGACCAGGGCTTCCGCCTGTTGCATCGCAAGGCCTTCCCCTACCTGGCCGGGAGACACTGATGGGTGCCAACATCGAGATCCGTGACGCCTTCAAGACCTTCGGTCACGGTCCCCGCGCCATCCAGGCCCTGGAGAAGGCCAGTCTGGACATCCGCCCCAACGAGTTCGTCACCTTCGTGGGCGCCTCGGGCTGCGGCAAGTCCACCCTGCTGCGCATGATCGGCGGGCTGGAGAGCCTGAGCAGCGGCAGCATCGCCGTCAATGGCCAGCCCATCACCGGCCCCGGGGTGGACCGGGCCATGGTGTTCCAGCACTACAGCCTTTACCCCTGGCTCACGGTGCTCGACAACATCCGCTTCTGCCGCCAGCTCAAGGCCCACACCCGCGACCGTACCTCGGCCGACGTGGAGAAGGCCTCCGGCCGGGCCGATGCGCTGATCCGCCTGATGGGCCTGAGCCACGTGGCCCACGCCTACCCCAACCAGCTATCGGGGGGCATGCAGCAGCGGGTGGCCATTGCTCGGGCCCTGATGAGCCGGCCGCCCATCCTGCTGATGGACGAGCCCTTTGGCGCCCTCGATGCCCAGACCCGGGAGGTCATGCACGACCTGATCCGCCACGTCCATCGCATCGAGGGCAGCACCATCGTCTTCGTCACCCACGACGTGGAAGAGGCCATCTATCTGGGCCAGCGCATCGTGCTGATGGCCCCCCGCCCCGGCCGCATCGACACCCTCTACGACGTGCCCCTGCCCGCCGAGCGCCACCAGGACATGAAGCTCGCCCCCGAGTTTCTCGCCCTCAAGCGCGGGATCCTGGAGCGCATCCGCGAGACCTCCGGCATGAAGACCGACCTGGAGCAACTGGCGCGCCTCTCCGCCGCCGCTGCCGACCTGGAGACCTGAACCATGAATCCCCTGCTCACCCCCACCGCCGCGGTGGACATCGACACCCGCTGGCAGCAGATCGCCCCCGACCTGCCCGCCGAAAAAGTGCTGTTCTCGGACGTGATCCCCGGTGGCTGCCACTGGTCGTGGATGCTGCCCCGGGGCACCACCCTGCGCCTGGTGGCCCAGGATGCCGGCGCCAACCTGTCGGTGGTGCTCTACAACGCCCGCCAGAAGCTCGAACGCTACAACATGCCCGACTCCCTCAAGGCCCAGCACACCGCCCACTACAGCCGTGGCCATGTGCTGATGAGCGACATGGGCTGCGCCATGGCCTCCATCACCGCCGACAGCCTGGGCTGGCACGACCCCCTGGGCCTGCTCCTCGACGCCCCGCGCATGCGCGCCAAGTACGGCGAGCACGGCTACCAGCAGTACCGCAACGGCATGTACCGCTCGGGCCGCGACGGGCTGCTCATCGAGATCGGCAAGTACGGCCTGACCCGCCGCGACCTGGTGGCACCGGTGAACTTCTTCAGCAAGGTCAGCGTGGATGCGGAAGGCCGCTTCGCCTATCACCCCCACCACGCCCGGGCTGGCGACCACGTGGACCTGCGCCTGGACATGGACGTCATCGTCGCCGTGTCAGCCGCGCCCCACCCCCTTGACCCCCGCCAGGACTACGCCCCCGCCGCCGTCGGCCTCACCGCCTGGCGCTCCGGCCCGGCCCGGCAGGACGACTTCTGCCGCGGCTTCCGCCCGGAATGCGCCCGCGCCCTGCACAACACCGACATGCAATACCTGGCCTGAGGAGACGCCCATGACCGCCACCGCCATCCGCATCCGGGAAAGCGCCCTCGACCCGGCCAAGGCCATGTACAGCGCCACCCTGCCCGCCGGCGAACCCTGGCTGCACGAAGTGAAGCAGGGCCAGACCCTGCGCATCGTGGACCTGGAAGGCAACCAGGCCGCCGACATCCTCTTCTACAACCGCCACGACACCGACGAGCACTACAGCGTCACCGACACCATCCTGCACCAGGGGGGCATCTACCTGACCACCGGCTCGGTGCTGATGAGCAGCGAAGGCCGACCGATGCTGACCATCGTCGCCGACACCTGCGGCCGCCACGACACCCTGGGGGGTGCCTGCGCCGCCGAGAGCAACACCGTGCGCTACGCCCTGCACAAGAAGTACATGCATAGCTGCCGCGACAACTACCTGCTGGCCATCCAGCACTCGGACTCGGGGCTCACCAAGGCCGATCTGGTGCCCAACATCAATTTCTTCATGAACGTCCCCGTCACCGCCGACGGACAGCTCAAGTTCGACGACGGCGTCTCCGGCCCCGGCAAGTACGTGGAGCTGCGTGCCGAGATGGACCTCTGGGTACTGGTCTCCAACTGCCCGCAACTCAACAACCCCTGCAACGCCTACAACCCGACGCCGGTGCAGTTCCTCATCTGGGGCTGATCCCACACCGCACACTTCCGCACGCGCCGGCCCCCCGGGACGACCCGGGCGGACAGGAAAGACCAGGCGGGACGACCCGCCGCCCTTTTCGCGAGACACACCATGTTCAGCAAAGTCCTCATCGCCAACCGGGGCGCCATCGCCTGCCGGGTGATCCGCACGCTGAAGAAGCTCGGCATCGCCTCCGTCGCGGTGTACTCGGAGGCCGACGCCAACTCCCTGCATGTGAGCCTGGCGGACGAGGCCGTGTGCATCGGCCCGGCCCCCGCCGCGGAGAGCTACCTGAAGGCCGACACCATCCTCGAAGCCGCCCGCGCCACCGGCGCCCAGGGCATCCACCCCGGCTACGGCTTCCTCTCCGAAAATCCCGACTTCGCCGACGCCTGCGCGGCCGCCGGCATCGCCTTCATCGGCCCCACCCGCGCCCAGATGCTGGCCTTCGGCCTCAAGCACACCGCCCGCGAGCTGGCCGAGCAGGCCGGTGTGCCGCTCCTGCCCGGCAGCGGCCTGCTTGATGACGTGGCCCACGCCCGCCTTGAGGCCGCCCGCATCGGCTACCCGGTGATGCTCAAGAGCACCGCCGGCGGCGGCGGCATCGGCATGCGCCTGATCTGCGCCGAGGCCGAACTGGACGAGGCCTACGCCTCGGTGGACCGCCTGGCCCGGGCCAACTTCAAGGAAGCGGGCATCTACCTGGAAAAGTACGTCACCGCCGCCCGCCACATCGAGGTACAGGTGTTCGGCGACGGCCGGGGCCGCGTGCTGGCCCTGGGCGAGCGGGACTGCTCGGTGCAGCGCCGCAACCAGAAGGTCATCGAGGAAACCCCGGCGCCGGGCCTCACGGCCGAACAGCGCGCCAGTCTGGCGGCCACCGCCGTGCGCCTGATGGAATCCATCGCCTACCGCTCCGCCGGCACGGTGGAGTTCGTGATGGATGCCGACAGTGGCGCCTTCTACTTTCTGGAAGTGAACACCCGCCTGCAGGTGGAGCACGGCGTCACTGAAGAAGTCACCGGCACCGACCTGGTGGAATGGATGGTGCTGCTCGCCTCCGGCGATCTGCGCCTGCCCGCCACCGCGCCGCAGCCCCGGGGGGCCTCCATCCAGGTGCGCCTCTACGCCGAAGACCCGGCCAAGAACTTCCAGCCCTCGTCCGGCCTGCTCACCGAAGTGCGTTTTCCCGAGGGCGTGCGGGTCGAGACCGCCGTCACCACCGGCTCTGAGGTGCCCCCCTACTACGACCCCATGGTGGCCAAGATCATCGTGCACGCGGAAACCCGCGAAGCCGCCACCGACAAACTCATCGCCGCCCTCGACGCCACCCGCGTACGGCATCGAGACCAACCGGGCCTACCTGCGCCAGATCCTCGACGGCGAGGTGTTCCGCGCCGGGCGCCAGACCACCCGCTACCTCAACAGCTTCGACTACCGCCCCAGCACCTTTGATGTGCTGGAAGCCGGCGTGCAGACCTCGGTGCAGGACTGGCCGGGCCGTACCGGCTATTGGGACGTGGGCGTGCCCCCCTCCGGCCCCATGGACGACCTGGCCCTGCGCGCCGCCAACCGCCTGGTGGGCAACCCCGAAGGCGCCGCCGGCCTGGAATGCACCATGACCGGCCCGACCCTGCGCTTCAACTGCGACGCGGTGATCGCCCTCACCGGCGCCCCCACCGCCGCCACCCTGGACGGCGAGCCCCTGGCCTTCTGGCAGGCCCATGCGGTCAAGGCCGGCGCCGTACTGAAGATCGGCGCGGTGAAGGACGCCGGCTGTCGCAGCTACCTGGCCGTGGCCGGTGGCATCGACGTGCCCGACTACCTGGGCAGCAAATCCACCTTCACCCTCGGCCAGTTCGGCGGCCACGCCGGCCGCTGCCTGCGCCTGGGCGACGTGCTGGCGATCCAGCCCACCACCGCCCTGCCCGCCCCCCTGGCACTGCAGGCCCCCACCTACGGCCACCACTGGGAAGTGGCCGTGCTCTACGGCCCCCACGGCGCGCCGGATTTCTTCACTGATCCGGACATCGCCCGCCTCTTCGCCACCGACTGGGAGATCCACTACAACTCCAGCCGCACCGGCGTACGCCTGATCGGACCCAAGCCCGAGTGGGCCCGGACCGACGGCGGCGAGGCCGGCCTGCACCCCTCCAACATCCACGACAACGCCTACGCCATCGGCGCCATCGACTTCACCGGCGACATGCCGGTGATCCTCGGCCCGGACGGCCCCAGCCTGGGCGGCTTCGTCTGCCCGGCGGCGGTCATCCAGGCCGACCTGTGGAAGCTCGGCCAGCTCCGCCCGGGCGACACCCTGCGCTTCGTGCCGGTGAGCGCTGCCACCGCCGCCCGACGCCTGGCCGAGACCGACTCCGCCCTGGGCCACGCCGATACCCCCCTGGCCACGCCGGTCGTCGCCGAACCCGAGACGGTCACCACCCCGGTGCTGGCCGAGCTCCCCGCCGCCGGCGAGCGCCCCCGGGTGGTCTATCGCCAGGCGGGCGACGCCTACCTGCTGGTGGAATACGGCCCGCTGGTGCTGGACCTGGAGCTGCGCTTCCGCGTGCATGCCCTGATGGACTGGCTCAAGGCCCACCCCCAGCCCGGCATCATCGACCTGACCCCGGGCATCCGCTCCCTGCAGCTGCACTTCGACGCCCGCCGCACCGAGCGCAGCGCCCTGCTCGCCGCGCTGATCGCCGCCGAGGACGCCCTGCCCGCCATCGACGACATGGCGGTGCCCAGCCGCACGGTGTACCTGCCCCTGTCCTGGGATGACCCGGCGACCAAGCTCGCCATCGAGAAGTACATGCAGTCGGTGCGCAAGGACGCCCCCTGGTGCCCGTCCAACATCGAGTTCATCCGCCGTATCAACGGCCTGGACAGCATCGACGAGGTGTACCGCACTGTCTTCGAGGCCAGCTACCTGGTGCTGGGCCTGGGCGACGTGTACCTGGGCGCCCCGGTGGCCACCCCGCTGGACCCGCGCCACCGCCTGGTCACCACCAAGTACAACCCGGCCCGCACCTGGACGCCCGAGAACGCCGTGGGCATCGGCGGCGCCTACATGTGCGTGTATGGCATGGAAGGCCCCGGCGGCTACCAGTTCGTCGGCCGCACGGTACAGATGTGGAACCGCTGGCACCACGGCGCCCGGGGCACCGAGCAGTTCGACACGCCCTGGCTGCTGCGCTTTTTCGACCAGGTGCGTTTCGTCCCGGTGAGCGAGGCGGAGCTGCTGCAGCTACGCAAGGATTTCGCCACCGGGCGCGCCCGGGTGCGGATCGAGGAAGGCGTCTTCCGCCTGGCCGACTACCGCCGCTTCCTGGCCGACGAGGCCGCCCCCATCGCCGCCTTCAAGGCCCGCCAGCAGGCCGCCTTCGAAGCCGAACGGGAACGCTGGAAGGCCGCCGGCCAGGCCGAGTACATCAGCGAGGCCGACATCGCCGCTGCTGCCGCCGACTCCGAGCTGGACCTGCCCGAAGGCGCCCGCCTGGTCGCCAGCTACGTACCCGGCAACATCTGGAAGGTGCTGGTCGAGGCCGGCCAGCAGGTGAAGGCCGGTGACCCGCTGGTGATCGTCGAGTCCATGAAGATGGAGTTCACCGTCACCGCCCCCGAAGACGGCGAGGTGCTGAAGCTCCTCTGCCGCGAAGCCACCCCCGTCGCCGCCGGCCAGGATCTGCTGATCCTGCACACCACGCACTGAGATGAGAGACACCGCCATGCTCCCCACCCGCCTCGACCTCGCCACCCTGGCCGCCGCCTACCGCAACGGCCTCAAGCCCTCCGAGCTGTTCGCCCACCTGCACGCCCTGGCCGCCGCCGACACGCACCACGCCTGGATCAGCCTGCTGCCCGAGGCCGAGCTGCTGGCCCGCGCCCGCGCCCTCGACAACCAGGACCCGGCCAGCCTGCCCCTTTATGGCGTGCCCTTCGCGGTGAAGGACAACATCGACCTGGCCGGCCTCCCCACCACCGCCGGCTGCCCCGATTACGCCTACGCCCCCGCCGACAGCGCCACCGTGGTGGCGCGCCTCCTTGCCGCCGGCGCCATTCCCCTCGGCAAGGCCAACCTGGACCAGTTCGCCACCGGCCTCAACGGCACCCGCTCGCCCTACGGCGCCTGCCGCAACGCCCTCCAGCCCGACTACATCTCCGGCGGTTCCAGCTCCGGCTCGGCGGTGGCGGTGGCGGCGGGACAGGTCAGCTTCTCCCTCGGCACCGACACCGCCGGCTCCGGCCGGGTGCCGGCAGCCTTCAACAACCTGGTCGGCCTCAAACCCACCTGCGGCCTGCTGTCCACCCGTGGCGTGGTGCCGGCCTGCCGCTCCCTGGACGCGGTCTCCATCTTTGCCCTGACCGCTGCCGACGCCGCCGCAGTGTTCGGCGTAGCCCGCGGCTTCGACCCGGACGACGCCTACAGCCGCGAAGCCCAGCCCCACGGCCGGCGCTTCAACGCGGGTCAGCCCTTCCGCTTCGGCGTCCCCCGCGACACCCAGCGTGCCTTCTTCGGCGACACCCACAACCCCGCCCTCTTCGAGGCTGCCATCGGCCGCCTGGAGAGCCTGGGCGGCACCCGCGTCGAGCTCGACTTCGGCCCCTTCCTGGAAACCGCCAGCCTGCTCTACGGCGGCCCCTGGGTGGCCGAGCGCTACCACGCCATCCGCGACTTCATCGAACAGAAGCCCGGCTCGGTCTTCCCCGTCACCCGGGAGATCACCCTGGGCGGCGGCAAGGCCAGCGCCGTGGAAGCCTTCGACGCCTTCTACAAGCTCAAGGCCTACAAGCGCCGCTGCGACGCCGCCTGGAACGAGGTGGACCTGATCCTCACCCCCACCGCCGGCCGCCACCCCACCATTGCCGCCATGCAGGCCGACCCGATCCGCCTGAACACTGAGCTGGGCTATTACACCAACTTCATGAACCTGCTGGACTACGCCGCCGTGGCCGTACCGGCCGCCTTCCGCCCCGACGGTCTGCCCTTCGGCGTCACCCTGCTTGCCCCGGCCCATCAGGACGGCCCCCTGCTGGAGCTGGCCGCCCGCTGGCAGCACAGCACCGCCCTGCCCCTGGGCGCCACCGGCCAGCCCCTGCCGGAGGCCGCCCCGCCCGCCAGCGGCGTGCCCGATGGCATGCTGCGTGTCGCCGTGTGTGGTGCCCACCTGTCGGGCCTGCCCCTCAACGGGCAGCTCACCCAGCGCAAGGCCCGCCTGATCGGCGCCGTGCGCTCGGCGCCGGAGTACCGCTTCTATGCCCTGGCCGGCGGCCCGCCCCTGCGCCCCGGCATGGTGCGGGTGGCAGAGGGCGGCGCCAGCATCGAGATGGAAGTGTGGGAACTGCCCGCCAGCGAGTTCGGTAGCTTCGTCGGCGGCATCCCGGCCCCCCTGGGCATCGGCAAGGTGCGCCTGGAGGACGGCAGCCTGGTCTGCGGCTTCATCTGCGAAGGTGCCGGCCTGGAGGGCGCCGAGGACATCACCCACCTGGGTAGCTGGCGCAGGTGGCTGGCGAGCCGGGGCGGGAACTGACATGAAAAAAAGGCTCTGTTCGCCTTAGTTATGTAAACACTGCCCCGGACAGGCACGCCAGGCTTGGTGAGCCTTGCCGTCCGGGGTGGAAGCGCTTTCCAGACGTTCCCCCGAACGTTGTTGTCTCGTTTCGTTCGACCTCGAATTGGTGCTTACGGACGGATTTCCCTTGTATTCCGTTACATTGGCCGGGTCTCGGCCCGGCGGCCGACCGACTTCTTTGTTGTACGACAAAGAAGTCGGCAAGAAAGCGTACCCCGCTGTCGCGCCCCCTTCGGGGGTGCCCTCTTTCCGGGTCCGTCAGGCGGGGTCTGCGCAAACTCGCCCTGCGGGCTCAAACATGCGCAGCCCTTTTTCCGCCTGCCGAACCCTCCAGTCGGCGCGCCAGAGGGGAAAGGAAATGCAGGTTACCAACGGTCAGTGCCAACAGTTCCCTGCGGAGAGGCTCGGTGCATCGGAAAAGCCCGTTCCGCGCCGCCGTAGCCGGCCGGGTGTGCAAACCCGACCGTGGAAAAATCCCGGCCAAGGTTACGCCAAACACCGGAAAGCCCATAAGCAAGGGCTCAAGACTTCCCTGTCGAAGCGAAAGCGCTTTCCACACTTAACGCGAACATCGATCGGCATAGGGGGCGGCCCTGAGGGCCGCTCCCCTGCCACACCACCCGGCATGCGGGTCCGCACCGGGCGGTTCGAGTAGTTGAGGTCAAGACAGGCGCGGTACGCCCATTCGGTCGAAGTAGCCGATAGTCATCACTGTTTTCAGCAACCTATCGCTGTTGCGCCACCAGCGGCGGCTGTTTGCCGCCACCTGCTTTGCCGTCGACGGCCAAGCCCCAATCCTGAGCAATTCCCGATACATGGTGGTTCCACGTTTCCAGTGCTTGAGCTGGATAGCCCGCAGCCTGTGACGCATCCATTCATCGAGCCGTCGCCATACCTTCGGGGTTTGCGCCAGCTGGAAATACCCTTTCCAACCCAGCATATAGGAACGAAGTCCCTGCACCACATCGGCCATACTGCGCCCGCCGGATCGGCAGGTCAGTTCCCGGATGCGTTGCTTAAACGCCTGCAGCGGCTTCTCCGCCACCCTGCGCTTGACTTCGCCCCCACGCCCCATCCACAGGCTGTAACCGAGGAACTTGCGGCCGAAGACACTGGCCACGGCGCTCTTGCCCTCGTTGACCACGAGGTGCAACCTGGCATAGCAGCGCCGTAGCAGCCCCATCACCCGCTGGCCCGCCCGCACGCTACGAACGTAGACGTTCGCATCGTCGGCGTAGCGTGCGAAGCGATGGCCGCGCCGTTCCAGCTCCTTGTCCACTTCATCTAGCATCACGTTGGCGAGTAACGGGCTCAACGGACCGCCCTGGGGCGTTCCGTCGCTCCGCTTCTGCACCACGCCATGGTCCATGATGCCGCTGTTCAGATAGGCACGGACCAGCCGGATCACCCCGGCATCGTCGATGCGTTTCCTCAGGCGGTCGATCAGGATGTCATGGCTGACCCGGTCGAAGAATTTCGACAGATCCACGTCCACCACGATTCGCAAACCGGACTGGGCATATGCCTGAGCGGCTAATACCGCGTCCTGCGCACGCCTGCCGGGCCGAAAGCCGTAGCTGTGCTCGCTAAAAGTGGGGTCAAGGATCGGTTGCAGCACCTGTAATAGTGCTTGCTGGATCAGGCGATCCGTCACCGTCGGGATGCCGAGCTCACGCTCGCCACCGTCGGGTTTCGGGATCGTCACCCGACGTACCGGACTGGGCCGGTACGTCCCTGTCAGCAGTCGTGCCCGTATGTGCGGCCACTCGGTTGCCAGCAAACGCGAGGTCTGGTCGATATCCAGTCCATCCACGCCAGCCGCTCCCTTGTTGGCACGTACACGCTTGAACGCCCGCCGCAGGCTCTCTGTCGTCAGCGCCGCTTGCAGCAGCGCCGACCCTGTGCTTCCGGTTGCATGCCGCGGGCAGAACGCTTCGTCGCTGAAAGCATCAGGCATGGCTTCACCTTGCCCTACGGCTTCCCGCCCCGCGTTAGCGGGCATCTGACGCTGTGCCTTCTGCATCGGCATATCGGATTCACTCCTACTCGTTCGGTCCTTCGTCGGCGGGGTCGAGCCTTCCCGGCGCTACCTCCGACTACTATGACCTCTGCTGAGACCCCGCTCCGACCTTCGTCGTCGCCCTTTCAAGCACGAGGCGGGGCGTCCCCAGGTAAGGGCCGCACTCCTTCATCACACAACCGCCGCATCTACGTCGCTTCGCTTTGACCACAAGAGCTTCGCGGTCTTGGGCCCGCTCGCCCTGCTCGGCAACGCCTTCTATGCGATTCTTGTCCATCGGCTCATGATTTACGTTCCACGCTTCCTTCCCACGGTTGGTTACCCTTCCGCAGTTGCGCTTCACTTCGCTCACTGTGGTCAGCTCGCGGCGGGACTTGCACCCGCAGGAGTGCGCCCATGCTGGGCGCACACAAAAAAAACGGCCATCACTTGACAGTGACGGCCGTTGAAAACCAGGCAGCCCGCCGGGAGAGGGAGGTGAAGAAGACGGGCAGTGATCCTGGTTGAAGGAACGGGCTAACGCGCCACCGTGGGCGCCGGTGATCAGCCTGATTTGCCGCTTGCGGCAGTTTCTGCGCCAGCACCCGCCTGGCCCGGACCGAGGGCTTTGCACATCTTGCCGACCACGGTCACCGACATTTCGCCGCGGGGGTAGACACGACAGGCCAGCACCACGCCGCCGGCTTCTTCTTCTTCGCTGATGCAGGCGCGGCTCATCTTGCGGGCCTCGTAGCTGCCGGTATCAACGTGCACCTTGCACACGCCACAGCCACCGCCCCGGCAACCCACGGGAATGCCTCGCCGGCCCAGCACTTCCATGCCGCGCAGCAGGCTCAGGTCGGACGCACAGGCGAAATCCTCCCCGCTGTTTTCAATATGAATACGGTACTTCTCGGCCATCGTCTCCTCCTGGTGGGCGGACCGGGCACGATCACGCTGCGGTGATCTTGGGTTAAACGCCCGGCTCGCCATTTTCTCGAGATTTTGTATTATTATCGCTAATCAGCCGATAACGCAAGTTGATAAGTGCGTGACAGCCGACGTGAAGGCATGCCACGAATACACTCTCCCTGCGTGGTATAAGGCGATGCCTTCCGCTGCCGCGGCCTCCGGGCCGGACACCACAATTCCTATCGAGCAGCGAAGGACTTCCGGAGGAGAAGAAGTGAGTGACATCCGCTACCCACAGAACAACGACCTGCGCTGTCTTGTGCACTTCTGTGCGGAAAAGGGCCTGATCTGGCTCGACGAGAGCCGCATGATCCTGATGCACGCGGCCGCCCTCGCCGAGTTGCGCAAGGAACTCATCAACTCGGTGGGCATCGACCAGGCCCGCCGCATCCTCACCCGCATGGGCTACGCCTCGGGGGTGCGGGATGCCGAGCTGGCCAAGAAGATCCGCCTCGGCCAGAGCCTGCAGGACGCCTTCGTGGTCGGCCCCCAATTGCACATGCTCGAAGGCATGGTGCATGTCTCCCCGGTGAAGCTGGATTTCGACCTGGAGGGCGGGCACTTCTTCGGTGAATTCATCTGGGAGAACTCCTGCGAAGCCGAGGTGCATGTACGTGAGTTCGGCCACGCCGAGCATCCGGTGTGCTGGATGGAGATCGGCTACGCCTCGGGCTATACCTCGGCCTTCATGGGGCGCTTCATCCTGTTCAAGGAACTCGAGTGTTCCGCCACCGGCAAGAACCACTGCCGCATCGTCGGCAAGCCGGTGGAAGAATGGCCCGACGCCGCCGAACACACCCCCTTCTACGAGGCCGACTCCATTGTCGGGCGCATGCTTGAGCTACGCAGCCAGGTGGACGCCCTGCGCGCCTCCCTCGAACGCAGTCTGCCGCGCCAGAACCTGATCGGCAGCTCTTCCGGCTTCCGCGATGCCTACACCCTGATCGAGAAGGCCGCCGCCACCCAGGTGACGGTATTGCTGCTGGGCGAGACCGGCGTCGGCAAGGAACGCTTCGCCCGCGCCCTGCACGAGATGAGCAGCCGGGCCAGCAGCCCGTTCGTGGCCATCAACTGTGCCGCCCTGCCCCACGACCTGATCGAGTCCGAGCTCTTCGGCGTGGAGAAAGGCGCCTTCACCGGCGCCCAGGTGTCACGCATGGGCAAGTTCGAGCGCGCCGACGGCGGCACCCTGTTCCTCGACGAGATCGGCGAACTGCCCCTGGCCGCCCAGGCCAAGCTCCTGCGGGTGCTGCAGGAGGGCGAGATCGAACGCCTCGGCGACGACCGCACCCGCAAGATCAACGTGCGCCTGGTGGCCGCCACCAACGTGGACCTGCAGGCCGCCGTGAAGGCCGGGCGCTTCCGCAGCGACCTGTACTACCGCCTCAACGTTTACCCGGTGGTCATCCCGCCCCTGCGCGAACGCCTGTCCGACATCCCCCTGCTGGTGGAATCCATGCTGCAGCGCTTTGGTGCCCTGCATGGCAAGCGCGTACCCGGCCTCACCGACAAGGCCCTCCGCGCCCTCAAGGGCCACACCTGGCCCGGCAACATCCGCGAGCTGGAAAACCTCATCGAGCGGGGCATGATCCTCGCCCCCCAGAACGAACCCATCGAGGTCGAACACCTGTTTGCCGAGCCCCAGGAATTCGAAGCCGTCAGCCACGGCATCGACGCCACCGGCAACCTGGCGGCAGCCCCGGGCACCAGCGACATGGACGTGTTGTGCCGCCAGGTGATGCACACCGGCGTCAGCCTCGACGAGCTGGAACAGGCCCTGATCCAGCACGCCGTCAAGGAAGCCAACGGCAACCTCTCCGGCGCCGCCCGCCGCCTCGGCATCACCCGCCCGCAGCTGAATTACAGGTTGAAGAAGAAGGAGTGAGGCAGGCCGGGCGATGGCACTCGCAGGAAGTCGAAGGAATGAACTCAACAACAACCCGGCATGATCCCGGGCCTGTGTTGGGTCGAGTTAAGTGTGGAAAGCGTTTTCGCTTCGATAGGTAGGGCTTGAGCCCTTGCTTACGGGCTTTCCGGTGTTTGGCGTGACCTTGGCCGGGATTTTTCCACGGCCCGGTTTGCACACCCGGCCGGCTACGGCGGTGCGGAGCATGCTCCGCGAAACCCCGCCTCCGCCCCCGGCGGGCGACTGGCTTTCTTGCGTCGCCAAGAAAGCCAGCAAAGAAGGCGACCCGGCCACCCCGGTTTTTCGCTACGCGAATGACTCCCCTGCGCTGCTCCCAGCAGGCGGCCGGCGCGGAACGGGTTTTTCCGATGCACCGAGCCTCTCCGCGCGGAACTGTTGACACTGACCGTTGGTAACCTGCATTTCCTTTCCCCTCTGGCGCGCCGACTGGAGGGTTCGGCAGGCGGAAAAAGGGCTGCGCATGTTTGAGCCCGCAGGGCGAGTTTGCGCAGACCCCGCCTGACGGACCCGGAAAGAGGGCACCCCCGTAGGGGGCGCGACAGCGGGGTACGCTTTCTTGCCGACTTCTTTGTCGTACAACAAAGAAGTCGGTCGGCCGCCGGGCCGAGACCCGGCCAATGTGACGCAACATGCAGGAAAGCCGTCCAGTCAGGGCTCACCGGTTCAAGGTCGAACGGAATGACCTGACGCGAACATAGCCAATTCACTCGACCACGGACGTCCATCACCGCCCCCCCTGACCCAAGGCTCGGAGAATCAATACACCGGCTCACCGCCCCCAGCTCGCCTCATCACGGGGCAGTCGTCCATCCGGGTCGTTGACCACAACGGAATTGCCATCGATGAGCCGATCGACATACACCACGACATTGGTGCCCCGATCATTCGCCTGGCTGGGAAAAAGGATCCCTGTACAACCACGGGCACGCACCAGATCGGCGAGCACCCAGGTGGGCGGCTCGATGTGCAGGTCAAACTTCAGATGGCGCCAGTCTTCGCGCCAGTCATGCCACAGCTCGTCCCAGGGCTCACCACGGCCGAGCTGCCGCAAATCGACCAGATTGCGCAGCGTAGCGGTGTATGAGCACATCGTGCATGGCGGCAGGAAGGACGAGGTCTGCTGGTACTCGCGCAATGCGGTCAACGCATCGAGAGACAGCTACGGGGCCTCGACACCCTCGCAGTTGAAACGCCCGCCCTTGGCCGCAGCCCCTCTGCCCCGCTGATTGGCCTGCTCGCCCACCGGGGCGTATGGGCACGAAACAGGATCGTGTCGGGTGGCAGGTCGCAGAGGATCATCCCGAGAACCCGGCGCTGATCGACTCCAGGTAGTCAATCGCATCTTCGGCGCGCCCTTCCTGCACGAGCTGCAGGAGGGTCTTGTGGCGGAAGGCGGGGATCGGCTCGTTCTTGAGCATGAAGAACGCGCGCTGGGTGTCCGGCTGCACCACCGCGGCGGCCGACAGCACCCGCATCAGATCGCGCAGGGCGGCCTGCAGCTTGGGCGACTCGGGGTGAGTCCGCAGGGTGTTGCGGTGCACGCCGGCAAGGGTGGCCAAGTCTTGGTACTGCATGTCTAGCGCATCGGCGATGTTGGTGGCGGAGAAGCGCGACGTGCCGGCCTCACGCGCCGATTCGAGTACAGCGGAGAAAGCAATGGAACTCATGGCTTGTCTTTCGGAGGTGAGACTTCAATGCACATTATATGCACATATTGCGCACCATTCAAACCGATCAACAGGCCATCACCGTGCATCTCCTCTGTGGGGTCGAGTTAATTGCCTATGTTCGCGTTAAGTGTGGAAAGCGCTTTCGCTTCCACAGGTAAGGTTTGAGCCCTTACTTGCGGGCGTTCCGGTGTTTGGCGTGACGTTGGCCGGGATTTTTCCACTGCCGGGTTTGCACACCCGGCCGGCTACGGCGGCGCGGAACGGGCTTTCGCGCACACCGAGCCTTTACCGATACAGGGCTGGGCAACTGACCGTTGATCACCTGCATTTCCTCTCCCCCTCTGGCGCGCCGACTGGAGGGTTCGGCAGGCGGAAAAAGGGCTGCGCATGTCTGAGCCCGCAGGGCGAGTTTGCGCAGACCCCGCCTGACGGACCCGGAAAGAGGGCACCCCCGAAGGGGGCGCGACAGCGGGGTACGTTTTCTTGCCGACTTCTTTGTCGTACAACAAAGAAGTCGGTCGCCCGCCGGGGGCGAGTCCCCGGCCAATGTAACGAAAGAGAACGGAAAGCCGTCCTCAAGAGCTCAACGGTATGAGGTCACCCCCACAAGCATCAAGCTGACTTCACCCGCCAATCCCGATGCAGCACCAGGTAGGCCACCAGGCCGATGACAACCCCCCAGAAGGCAGACCCCAGCCCCAGGAAGCTCATACCTGAGGCGGTGGCCAGGAAGGTGATGACGGATGCCTCCCGGTGGTCGGCCTCGTTGATGGCGCCCATGATGTTGGCGGTGATGGCACCGATCAGGGCCAAACCGGCCAGCACCGCCACGAAGGCCGACGGAAGCACGGCGAACAGGGACACGATGGTGGAACCGCAGGCGCCGCCGATCAGGTAGAACAAGCCATTGGACACCCCGGCCACATAACGCCGGGCCGGGTCTTCGTGGGCGTCGCGGCCGGTGCACAGGGCGGCGGTGATGGCGGCGATGACAATCGTGATGCCACCAAAGAAGGCCACGGCCACCGAGGTAATGGCCGTCACTGTGATGATGGGCCGGGCGGGGGTTGAATAGCCGGAGCTGCGCAGGATCGCCATGCCCGGCAGGAACTGACCGGTGATGCTCACCAGCACCAGGGGCAGCGCAAGACTCAGCGTCGCGCTCCAGCTCCACTCCGGGCGGATGAACACCGGCGTGGCCAGCCCCAGTTGCACATGCCCGAGATCGGCCTTGCCCAGCAGGCTGGCCAGGGCGACCCCGACGAGCAGCACCAGGATCATGCAGTAGCGGGGCGTGAGGCGCTTCAGGGTCACGTAGGCGGCAATCATGCCGAAGCCCAGCACCGGCATGGCGCCGGCCGCCTTGAAGGCCTGCACCCCGAACTGGAACAGGATGCCCGCCATCATGCCGGCGGCGATACCCTTGGGCACATGCTTCAACAGACGGTCGAAGGACCCGGAGATACCGATTGCAAAGAGAATTGCCGCGCTGGTGATGTAGGCGCCCACCGCCTCGTTGAGGGACAGGCCGGGAAACAGGGTCACCAGCAGCGCCGTGCCGGGTGCCGACCAGGCGGTGACCACCGGCACCTTGAGGGCGACGCTGAGGAAGATCCCCGACAGGGCAGCACCGATGGATACCGCCCACACCCAGGACGAGATCATGTCGGGGGCCACCCCGGCCGACTGGGCGGCCTGGAAGAAGATGATCAACGGCCCGGAATAGGAGATCAGGACGGCGAGAAAGCCCGCCGTGACGGCGGAGACGGACCAGTCCGTGCGCGAAATCATGGGTGTCGTGGGGAATATCCGAGAATGGACGCGCGGAGCCGGGCCAGGCCCGACCCCGCGCACGGCGTCACGCCCGCTTCATGAGCACCACGGGAGAATTGAAGGCCACCAGACGCTCGGCCCGCAGTTCTGCCGCACGCTGGAGGTTCTTCTCCTTCACATGCCCGTAGCCGCGGATCTCGTCCGGCACGCTGGCGAGCGCCACCGCAGCAGAGTGATTGGCGACACTCAGCCGACCGATGATGCCGTCAAGCTCCCGGATGTAGTCATCGATGAGCTTGCGCTCCGTGCTCCGCTCTTCGGTCTTACCGAACAAGTCCATGGCCCCGCCGCGCAGCTTCTTCCAGCCGGCCAGGCGCTGGAAGGCCTTGAACATCCACGGGCCATATTGCTTCTTCAGCAGGTGACCGGTCTGCGGGTCGGTGTCGGCCAGCAGCGGCGGCGCCAGGTTGTACTTGACGCTGTAGCCATGGGGAAACTGGGCGTCCAGCTCGGCCAGGAAGGCCGGGTCGGTGTGCAGGCGGGCCACTTCGTACTCGTCCTTGTAGGCCATCAGCTTGTACAGGTAGCGGGCGGCGGCTTCCGACAGGGCCGTGGCGCCGGGCAGCACGCCCTGCTCGGCGGCCACCACGCGCTTGAGCACGCCGGCGTAGCGCCGGGCATAGGCCTCGTCCTGGAAGGCGATCAGCTCGGGCACGCGCACTTCCGCCAGACGCTTCACTTCGCCCTGGGCGCCGATGGACTCCACGATGGCCCGGGCCGCTGCACTAAGCTGCGGCGCCTGCTTCAGGCTGATGACCCCGGCCCCCTTGCTGCGCGCCACCTCGGCCTCGACAAAGGCCAGATCGACCACGGCCATGCGCCCCCAGCGGAAGGCAGCGAGACTTTGCTCGACACCGACACCGGAGTTCCGGATGGCGGCTTCGATGGACTCGGCCTTGAGGGGGATGGTGCCGGCCTGGAAGGCCACCCCGACCATGAAATTGTTGGTGGCCATGGCATCGCCGAAGAGCCCCTCGGCCAGGGCCTGGCCGTCCAGGAAGATGTTGTCGTCCTTGCGGCTGACCCGGTCGATGCCGGCGGTGAGGCCCTGGGTGGCCGGGAACATCACGTGCCGGTCGGCGATCATCTTGCCGGTGGGCGTGCGGGTGGTGGACACCACGGCGATGGTGCGCGAGGGGTGGCACTTGTCCAGGTTCTTCGGGTCGGTGGCGTTGAGGATGTCAAAACCCAGGTAGAGGTCGGCCCGCCCGTCGGAGATCTTGTTGCTGCCATGGAAGGGCGCGTGGGAGATCTTGATGTCGGAGATCACGTTGCCGCCCTTCTGGGCCAGGCCGGTCTGGTCGAGGCCGATGACGTGCTTGCCCTCCAGCCGCGCGGCGTTGGCCAGGGTGGCCACCACCGTCACCGAGCCGGTGCCGCCGATGCCCATCACGTGGATGCCGAAGCCCAGGCTGTCGTCCACCTTCTTGGGTGGCGCGGGCAGCTCCCGCTCCAGGGCGGGGATGCGGCCCTTCCTGCGCTTCTTGCCGTCCCCCGCCGGTGCGGCATTGGGGGTGATGGTCAGGAAGGACGGGCAGAAGCCCTTCACGCAGGAGAAGTCCTTGTTGCAGGAGGACTGGTGGATGCGCGTCTTGCGGCCGAATTCGGTGTCCACGGGTTCGACGCTCATGCAGTTGGATTTCTCGCCGCAGTCGCCGCAGCCTTCGCAGACCCGTTCGTTGATGACGGTGACCTCCGCCGGCTCCTCGGCCTTGCCGCGGCTGCGGGCACGACGCAGCTCGGCGGCGCACTCCTGGTCGTGGATCAGCACGGTGGTGCCGGGGGTGGCGGCGAGTTCCTTCTGGGCTTCGTCCAGGCGGTCCCGGTGCCAGACCTCGGTGTGGCCGTCCAGGCGCACGCCGGAATAGTTGCCCGGCTCATCGGTGGTGACGATGATGCGCCGCACGCCGTTGGCGAGCAGATCGGAGACCATGTTGGCCACCGGGTGGGCACCCTGGATGGCCTGGCCGCCGGTCATGGAGGTGTGGGCGTTGACCAGCAGCTTGAAGGTGATGTTGACGTTGGTGGAGGCGGCATAGCGGATGGCCAGGCTGCCCGAGTGGGCGTAGGTGCCGTCGCCCATGTTCTGGAAGATGTGGTCGGTGTCGGTGAAGGGCGCCATGCCGATCCACTGGGCGCCTTCGGCCCCCATGTGGGTGCCCATCACCACATTGCGGCCCATCCACATGGCCATGGTGTGGCAGCCGATGCCGGCGGAGACGACGCTGCCCTCGGGGGCCACGGTGGAGCTGTTGTGGGGGCAGCCGGAGCAGTACCAGGCGGTGCGCACGGTGGTGGGCAGTTTGCTGCGGGCGGCAATCTCGTCCAGTCGGCGGATCCAGTTTTCGGCGGATTCGACGCGGGTCTTGCGCGACAGGCGCTTGGTCAGCGCGCGGCAGATCACGTCGGACTCGAACTCGCCATAGTGGGGCAGCAATTCCTTTTCTTCCTCGTCAAACTTGCCGACGATGCGCGGCGCGTTGGCGCGGCCGTACAGCACCTGTTTGGCGAACATCTCCAGGAAGGGGCGCTTCTCTTCAATGACGAAGATCTCCTCCAGCCCTTCGGCGAACTCGCGCACGATGGTCGGCTCCATGGGGAAGAGCATGCCCATCTTGAGGATGCGGATGCCGTAGCGGCGCAGGGCCTCGTCATCCAGCCCCATCTCGAGGAAGGCCTGCTTGAGGTCGTTGTAGGTCTTGCCGGCGGTCATGATGCCCAGCCAGGCATCGCGGTTCTCAAAGACCACGTTGTTGAGCTTGTTGGCGCGGGCGTAGCGCTTGGCCACTTCCAGACGCCGGGTGTACAAGGACTGCTCCATCTCCAGGGCGTCGGCGCGCACGTTCATGCCCAGGTTCATGCGCGGGGTAAAGAGCTGGCCGTCGAACTCCAGGTCGGGGGTGATGAAATCGAGCCGCTCGGGGGACACCAGCGCGCTGCCCGAGCCGTCGGCCACGTTGGTGACGATCTTCATGCCCATCCACACGCCGGCCAGGCGTGACATCTGGTAGCCGTGCAGGCCCAGGTCGAGGATCTCCTGGACGTTGCCCGGGTAGAGGGACGGAATGCCCAGGTGAAAGAGCATGGGCTCGGACTGGCTGCACAGGGACGAGCTCTTGCAACTCGGGTCATCGCCGGCGATGGCGAGCACCCCGCCGTTCTTACCGATGCCGGTGTAGTTGGCGTGCTTGAGGGCGTCGCCGGAGCGGTCCACCCCGGGCGCCTTGCCGTACCACAGGCCGTTGACGCCATCGAATTTCTGGCCCCCCACCGTGTGCAGCATCTGGGTGCCCCACACGGCGGTGGCAGCCAGATCTTCGTTGATGCCATCCACGAAATGGATATGCTTCTCGAGCAGCAGCTTCTGCTGCCGGATCAGCGCTGCGTCGAGCATGCCCACGGGCGAGCCCCGGTAGCCCGACACGAACATGCCGGTCTTGAGCCCCCGGCGCGCGTCGGTGCGCACCTGGTCCAGGGTCAGGCGCACGATCGCGTCGATCCCCCCGAGGTGGATCACCCCTGTTTCCTGGGTGAAGGGATTGGTCTTTTCTTCCTTGGCTGCCATGGGATGTCCTCTCTCAGTCTTCGGGCCGCTCCGGGGCGGCCTTCTCCGCGTGAATGGTGGGTGGTGAATCAGACGAAGCGCATTGACACGGTGCCCAGATCCTGGAAGCGCACTGCCACGTTGTCGCCCGCCTGGACCGCGATGGCCTCGGTGACGCCACCAGTCATGATAAACGTACCGGCGGGGATCTCCTGGCCCCGGGCGCCCAGGTGGTTCGCAAGCATCACCACGGCAGCCAGGGGGTGGCCAAGCACGGCAGCACCGGCGGCCATGGCAACGATCCCACCGTTCTTCTCCATGACCACACCGAGGGTGCGCAGGTCCAGTTCGTCCAGGTTGCGGGGGCGGCCACCGACGACAAAGCGCGAGGCCGAGGTGTTGTCGGCAATCACGCTCTTCAGGTCGAACTTGAAGTCCCGGTAGCGGGAATCGATGATCTCCACGGCCGGCACGACGAAGTCGATGGCTGCCATCACCGCACCCAGATGGCAGCCGGGGCCGGACAGGGGCGCCTTGGTGACGACGCAGATCTCGGCCTCGACCTTGGGATGGATCAGCTCGGAAGTCTTGATGTCGGCGCCGTCCGGGCTGCTCATGTAGTCGCTGACGAAGCCGAAGACGGGCACTTCGACGCCCATCTGCTTCATCTTGGCAAAGGAGGTGAGGCCGGCCTTGAGGCCGACGGTCTTGTTGCCGCGGCCTTCCTTGCGGCGCCGGATCTCGTCCTGGATGGCGTAGGCGTCGTCCCAGTCCATGTCCGGGTGGTCGTCGGTGATCTTGGTGACGTCGTAGGCCTTCAGCTCGGCGGTTTCCAGGTGATCGGCGAGCTTGAAAATAATAGCGTTGTCGAGGTTCATGCTGTGTCTTCCGGTTGGGGTCAGATGAAGCGGACCGAGGTGCTGCCAAGGCCGCCCACTGCGCAGACGAGGGAGTCGCCGGCCTTGACCGGCACGAGGGGCGACTGGGAACCGGAGAGGATCACCTCCCCCGCCTTGAGCCCGATGCCCAGGCGGCCCAGGGTGTTGGCCAGCCAGGCCACGGCATTCACCGGAGAGCCCTGCACAGCGGCGCCGGTGGAGGTGCTGATGAGCTCACCGTTCTTTTCCAGGACCATCCCGGCGAGGGCCAGATCCAGGTCGCGGGGGCTGCGACGCACGCCGCCGAGGGTCAGCACGCCGCAGGAGGCGTTGTCCGCCACGGTGTCCTGGATCTTGATCTTCCAGTCCTTGATGCGGGAATCGACAATCTCGAAACAGGGCAGCACGCATTCGGTGGCCCGCAGCACGTCGGCCGCGGTGACGCCGGGGCCTTCCAGGTCGTGCTTGAGGATGAAGGCCACTTCGGCCTCGGCCCGGGGGCGATCATGCTGTCCACGCGGATCGCCTCGCCTTCGTTGAAGACCATGCCGGAGGTCATCTGACCAAAGTCAGGCTGGTTCACCTTGAGCATGTTCATCACCACTTTGCTGGTGACGCCAATCTTCTTGCCGACGATAGTCTCGCCAGCGTCCAGGCGGCGCTGGATCATGCGCAACTGGATGCGGTAGGCGTCGTCCAGGGTGATGCCGGGCTCCCGGTCGGTCAGGGGGGCCACCGGCGTGCGGGTGATGAGGGCGTTGTAGAGCTCGTCACCGAAGTGTTCGATCTGGGTCTTGTCCATGGGTCTTGCGTCTCTCTTCATTCCGGTTTGAGGGTGCCGGCCCCGGAGGAGGGGTCGGGGCCGGCGGGCGCCCCGGGAGGGGGCGCCGGGAGGAACAGGGGCGTGATCAGTACTTGATCATCACGTTGCGCAGCTCAGTGTAGAACTCCAGCGAATGCAGCCCTCCCTCGCGGCCGATGCCCGACTGCTTGGAGCCGCCGAAGGGCGTGCGCAGATCCCGCAGGAACCAGCTGTTGATCCAGCACAGACCCACTTCGATCTGGGTGGCCAGGCGGCTGGCGCGGCTGATGTCCTGGGTGTAGATGGAGGTGGCCAGGCCATACTTGGTGTCATTGGCCATGCGCACGGCTTCTTCTTCGGTGTCGAAGGGCTGGATGTGGCAGCACGGCCCGAAGATCTCCTCGCGCACCACCGCGGCGGTTTCGGGCAGGCCGGTCCAGATGGTGGGTTCGACCCAGCAGCCATCCTTGAGACCGTCCGGCATGTCGGGCACGCCACCGCCGGTGACGATGGTGGCGCCCTCCTCCCGGGCCTTCTGGTAATAGGAGAGCACCTTCTTCTGGTGCACCTTGCTGACCAGGGGGCCGATCTTCGTGTCTTCGTCGAAGGGGCGGCCGGGCTTCATGCCTTCGGCCTTGGCTTTCAGGGCGTTGACGAACCTCTCGAAGATCGGGCGTTCCACATAGACACGTTCGGTGCCCAGGCAGACCTGGCCACAGTTCTCGAAGACCGAGCGGGTGACGGTGTTCACCGCGTTCTCGAAGTCACAGTCGGCAAACACCACCGCGGCGTTCTTGCCGCCCAGCTCCAGGGACACCGGGCGGATGCCATCGGCGCCCGCCTTCATGATGGCGGTGCCGGTCTTGGTCTCGCCGGTGAAGGTGATGCCGCTGACGTCCGGGTGGGCGGTCAGCAGGGCACCGGCGGAATCCACGCCGAAGCCGTTGATCACGTTGTACACGCCGGGGGGCACGCCGACCTTGTTCATCACCTCGCCCAGCAGGGTGGCGGTGGCCGGGGTGACTTCGGAGGGTTTGACCACCACGGTGTTGCCACAGGCCAGGGCCGGGCCGACCTTCCAGGTCATCAGCAACAGGGGCAGGTTCCACGGGCTGATCACGGCGATCACGCCGCGCGGCGTGCGCACGCCGTAGCTGCGGGCGGTCTTGCCGTCGGGGGTGCGCATCTCGAAGGATTCGGTGGAGACGTTCTTGATGGTGTCGGTGAAGATCTTGAAGTTGGCCGCGCCGCGCGGAATGTCGATGTGCGAGGCCAGGTGGGCGGGCTTGCCCGTGTCGGCGATCTCGGCCTGCAGGAAGTCGTCGAAGCGGTGGTTGATCTCGGCGACGATGGCGTCGAGCATGGCACAGCGTTCAACCACCGAGAGCTTGCCCCAGGGGCCGTGCAGGGCCGCCTTGGCGGCAGCCACGGCGGCATCCACTTCGGGCTTGCCAGCTTCGTAGACCAGGCCGATCAGGGAGTTGTCCACCGGGTTGCGGTTCTCGTAGGTCTTGCCGCTGGCGTTGGCGACGTACTCGCCGTTGATGAAGTTCTTGAATTCTTTCATGTCGTACTCGCTGAAATGGATTTCGAGGCCCACTTACCGATGGGTCGTGACGTGTTGCCGGGATGCGCATCTATTTTAGCGAGATTATTTTAAATTCTCGATATTTTTTTCATTTACGTAAATCAACGGGGGAAACCCCCACTCACCGGCCAATGTCATGACGCCCCCGGGGTTTTCGGTATCGTTCGAAGCTCGCGCACGTCGTAAGAGGAGACACATCATGACCCACAGCACCCCGAAGTTCGTGCGCCCCCAGGGCCGCAATACCGGAAAGATCGTCAGTGCAGCCGACGCCGTGCGGTTGATCCGCGCGGGCGACACCGTGGCGACCACCGGCTTCGTCGGCATCGGCTTCCCCGAGAACATCGCCATCGCCCTCGAGCAGCGCTTCCTCGACACCCGGGAGCAGGACCCGAGCGGGAAGGGCCAACCCGCGGGGCTGACCCTCGTCTACGGTGCGGGTCAGGGCGACGGCAAGGATAGGGGGCTCAACCACCTGGGCCACGAAGGTCTGGTCAAGCGCGTGATCGGCGGCCACTGGGGGCTGGTGCCGCGCCTGCAGGAGCTCGCGGTGTCGAACCGTATCGAGGGCTACAACCTGCCCCAGGGGGTGATCACCCACCTGTACCGGGACATCGCCGCGGGCAAACCCGGCACCCTGACCCCGGTAGGCCTGGGCACCTTTGTCGATCCTCGCTTCGGCGGCGGCAAGGTAAACGGGCGGACCACCGAAGACCTGGTGAGGGTCATGGAGATCGACGGTGAGGAATACCTCTTCTACAAGGCCTTCCCGATCAGCGTGGGCATCATCCGCGGCACCACGGCGGACCCGGATGGCAACATCACCATGGAGAAGGAAGCCCTGACCCTCGAAGGCCAGGCCATCGCGATGGCCGCCCGCAACAGCGGCGGCATTGTCATCGCCCAGGTCGAGCGCATCGCCGAAGCCGGCTCCCTCAATCCACGCCAGGTGAAGATTCCCGGCATCCTGGTGGACTGCATCGTGGTCGCCGAGAAGCCCGAATGGCACATGCAGACCTTCATGGAACAGTACAACCCGGCCTTCTCCGGGGAGATCCGCGTGCCGGTGAGCTCCCTCGAACCCATGGAGATGAGCGAGCGCAAGATCATCGCCCGCCGCGCGGCCATGGAGCTCACCCCCAACGCGGTGGTGAATCTGGGCATCGGCATGCCCGAAGGAATCGCCGCAGTGGCCGCCGAGGAGCGCGTCATCGACCTGATGACCCTCACCGCCGAGCCCGGCGTGATCGGTGGCATTCCCCAGGGCGGGCTGAACTTCGGTGCCGCCATCAACACCGCCGCGATTGTGGACCAGCCCAGCCAGTTCGACTTCTACGACGGCGGCGGGCTCGACATCGCCTTCCTGGGGCTCGCCCAGGCGGATATGCAGGGCAACCTCAACGTCTCCAAGTTTGGCCCCAAGCTCACGGGCGCCGGCGGCTTCATCAACATCAGCCAGAACGCCAAGAAGGTCGTCTTCGTCGGCACCTTCACCGCCGGCGGGCTGGAGGTGGCCCTGGACGACGGCAAGCTGAAGATCCTCGTGGAGGGCAAGGCGGTGAAATTCGTCCAGGAGGTCGAGCACCGCACCTTCAGTGGCCCGGAGGCGCTACGCCGCCGTCAGCCCGTGCTGTATGTCACCGAGCGCTGTGTGTTCGAGCTGACCCCCGACGGTGTCGAGCTGATCGAGGTGGCGCCGGGGGTGGACATCGAAGGGGACATCCTTGCCCACATGCGCTTCGCCCCCCTCATTCGCGGCACGCCGCGCCAAATGGATGCGCGCATCTTCCGGGATGAACCCATGGGCCTGCGCGGCACCATCGTGACGACGCCCCTCGCCTCGCGCTTCCATTTCGATGCAGTGCAAAACATCTTCTTCATCGACTTCGAAAACCTGCGCCTTCGCAAGGCGAGCGAGATTGAAGACATCCGCGCCCTCGTCGAGGACATCCTCGCGCCCCTTGGTCGCAAGGTGCCCGCGGTGGTGAACTACCACGGCTTCGACATCCAGGATGACCTGATCGAACCCTATGCCAACATGATCGAGGGGCTGATGGCACGCCGCTATACCCAGGTTACCCGCTACGCCACCAACACCTTCCTGCGGGCAAAACTCGGCGACGCCCTGACTGCCCGACAACTCGCCCCGGAGATTTTCGACTCGGCAGAAGAGGCCAAGGCGGGGATCTCGAACCCCCAATGACGGGTATCGGAACAACATCTGTTGCTGCAGTGCAACATAATCTATTAAAAGCACCATTTTTTTGTGCAACGCCCATTGTCGGTGCATGAGCGTGTGATATTGTTTTTGGCAAGAGGCTGCGGGAGGGAATTGATCTGCGTCTCTAACTGTTCAACAACAATGTGTGGAGAAAACTATGGCGACCAAGCAAGAACAGCAATTCAACGAGATCCAGAAAAAGAACCTCGAGGCCGCCATGCGCCTCGCTCAACTCTCAATCGAAAACTCCCAGCGCATCATGGAACTGCAGGTGGGCACCGCCAAGTCCCTGTTTGAAGAAGGCGTGGCCAATGCCAAGGCGCTCTCCGGCGTCAAGGATCCTGCCGAGGCCCTGAGCCTGCGCACCGCTTACGCCCAGGCCACCACCGAGAAGATGCTGTCCTGTGCCCGCGAAATCGCCGAGATCACCTCCAAGACCCAGGCCGAAGTCGGCAAGATGGTCACGGAGCAACTCACCGGCGGCGGCCAGGACGTGGTCGACTCCTTCCAGAAACTGTTCAAGGGCCTGCCCATTGGCGACCACAATGCGCTGGGTTCCATCCAGGCTGCCATGGACACCGCCCGTGCCGCCTACGAGCAGATGACCAAGGCTTCGGCTGACGCCTTCCAGGCCTTCACCAAGATCACCCCGAAGAAGTAATCGGCACGATCCGGTAGCAACAACAGACGGCGCCTTCGGGCGCCGTCTGCGTTTTTGGCCCCCCTATCCCCCGTCAGCGTCCTGCCCCACGCCCACGCACTAAATGGAAAAAGGGCATCGACCCGAATAACGGATCGATGCCCCCGAGGCATCCGCCGCCCGCTCCGGAAGCCCTGCGGCTTCCGGGTGGCGGGTGTCAGCCGAAACGGCCGGTGATGTAGTCTTCGGTTTCTTTCTTCTTGGGACGCAGGAACAGCTCGTCAGTCACGCCATACTCGATCAACTCGCCAAGGTACATGTAGGCGGTGTAATCCGAGATCCGGGCGGCCTGTTGCATGTTGTGAGTCACGATCACGATGGTGAAATCGTTCTTCAGTTCGATCACCAGCTCCTCGATACGCGACGTGGAGATCGGATCAAGCGCAGACGTCGGCTCGTCCAGCAGGACCACTTCCGGCTTGACCGCAATGCCGCGGGCAATGCACAGACGCTGCTGCTGACCACCCGAGAGACTCATCCCGCTCTGGTTGAGCTTGTCCTTGACCTCCGGCCAAAGGGCGGCCTTCACCAGGGCCCAGTGAACCCGCTCTTCCATGTCGGCGCGACTCAACTTCTCGTGGAGTCCGACACCGAAGGCGATGTTGTCAAAAATGGACATCGGAAACGGCGTGGGCTTCTGAAACACCATACCGACCCGCGCCCGAAGGCTTGTCACATCCACCTTGGGATCAAGCAGATTCTGATTGTTCAGGAGGATCTCACCCTCGGCGCGCTGATTCGGATAAAGATCGTACATCCGGTTGATGGTACGCAGCAGCGTGGACTTCCCGCAGCCGGACGGCCCGATGAAGGCCGTCACCTTCTGCTTCTCCATCTCGAAGTTGATGTTCTTCAGCGCCAGGAACTCGCCATAGTAAAAGTTGAAATTCCGGAAGGCGAGTTGCGCCGGACCCGTGATGACACCTTGATGGGTTTGAGTGGCTGTTTGCATGAGGATGCTCTTTTAATGGAGTTTTTCAGCGCGGAAAAGCACGCGGGCAATGACGTTGAGTCCGAGGACACCCAGAGTGATCAGCAGAACACCAGCCCAGGCCAGACGCTGCCAGTCCTCGAAGGGGCTCATCGCGAACTTGAAGATCGTGACCGGAAGATTGGCCATCGGCTCGTTGAGATCAACGCTCCAGAACTGGTTGGACAGCGCGGTGAAGAGCAGCGGCGCGGTTTCACCGGCGATCCGTGCGACGGCCAGGAGTACGCCGGTCACGACACCGCTTCGGGCCGCACGCAGCGTGACCTTGTAAATCACGATGTGCTTGGGCGCGCCCAGGGCAAAGGCCGCCTCCCGCAGGGGCCCGGGAACCAGCATCAGCATGTTCTCGGTGGTCCGGATCACGATGGGCAGCACCAGCAGGGCCAGGGCAATGACGCCCGACCACCCCGAGAACTTGCCCGTGGTCGCGACCACGACCGCATAGACAAACAAGCCGATGACGATGGAGGGAGCCGACAACAGAAGGTCATTGACGAAACGGGTCACCCGACCCAACCAGGTATAGCGACCGTACTCGGCCAGGTAGATGCCGGCCATGATGCCGATGGGCGTACCCACCGCCGTACCGAGACCCACCAGGATCAGGCTGCCGACGATGGCATTGAGCAGGCCACCATTTTCAGCCCCGGGCGGCGGGGTCATTTCCGTAAAGAGCGACAGGGACAGGCCATCAATCCCCAACTGGAGCACAGTCACCAGGATCCAGGCAAGCCAGAAGAGTCCGAAGGCCATGGCCGCCAGGGACAGGGTCAGGGCGACCTGATTGGTTAGTTTTCGACGGGCAAGGAGTTCCATGGAATTAGCGTCCTTCGTTGGCGGACAGGCGGAGCAGCAGCAGCTTCGACAGGATCAGCACAATCAGGGTGATGACGAAGAGGATCAGGCCGAGCTCCATCAGCGCTGAGGTGTGCAGCCCGCGCTCAGCTTCGGCGAATTCGTTGGCGAGTGCCGAGGTGATGCTGTTGCCAGGAGCAAACAGCGAGGCCGTCGAAAGAAAGTTGGTGTTGCCGATGACGAACGTGACAGCCATGGTTTCACCCAGCGCACGGCCAAGACCCAGCATGATGCCGCCCACCACACCATTCTTGGTGTAGGGCAGGACGATGCGCCACATCACTTCCCAGGTCGTGCAGCCCAGGCCGTAGCCGGACTCCTTCAGCATGGCCGGAGTGACTTCAAACACATCGCGCATCACCGACGCAATGTAAGGGATGATCATCACGGCGAGGATGATCCCGGCACACAGCAGGCCAATGCCCATCGTGGGGCCAGAGAAGAGCACGCCGATGAAGGGAAGCTGACCGAGGGTCGCCGCCAGTGCGGGCTGGATGTACTCACCGAAAATCGGCGCAAACACCAGCAGACCCCACATGCCGAACACGATCGAAGGCACGGCAGCGAGCAACTCCACGGCCGTGCCGAGCGGACGGCGCAACCACAAGGGGGAAAGCTCGGTAAGGAACAGGGCAATCCCGAAGCTGACCGGAACCGCAATCACCAGGGCGATGATGGACGACACGATGGTGCCGTAGATCGGGATCAGCGCACCGAATCGTTCAGCAGGCGGATTCCATTCCGACGAAAATATGAAGCCCGGCCCAAAGGCCTTGATGCTGGGCCAGGACTCCACCGTCAGCGCCAAGATGATGCCCGCGAGCAGCATCAGTGCGAGCACGGCAAACAGCATGGAGATGCCGCCGAAGACCTTCGCCCCCACCTGACTCACCGGCTTGCGTATCGGCGGCGCGGTATCAGCCTGCCGACTGTTCATGTCAATGGCCTCAGTGTTCATGAAATTCGATCCGTTTGTTCATGGGTGAGGCCGACGAGTCACCTCTGTCGGCCCCAGCTTCCTGACGCGACGCGTCGCGAGAATTACTTGGCGGTGTAGACCGCCTTGCCGGACGCATCCTTGATGCCAGCCCAGGAGGCACGGATCAGCTTGACGGTGACATCGGGCATCGGAACATAGTCCAGATCAGAAGCGAGCTTGGAGCCATTCTTGTAAGCCCAGTCGAAGAACTGCAGCGCCTCGACAGCCTGGGCCGGCTTGTCCTGCACCTTGTGCATCAGCACGAAGGTGGCACCGGTGATGGGCCAGCTGCTCTTGCCCGGCTTGTCGGTCAGGATTTCGTAGAAGGCGCTCTTGCTCCAGTCAGCGCCAGCGGCAGCAGCCTTGAAATTCTCGTCATCGGGCAGCACGAAGTTGCCGTCCTTGTTCTTCATCGACGCGAAAGTCAGCTTGTTCTGCTTGGCGTAGGCGTACTCCACGTAGCCGATGGCGCCCGGCAGCTTCTGGACGAAGGCGGACACGCCTTCGTTACCCTTGCCACCCAGACCCAGGGGCCACTGCACAGCGGAACCTTCCTTGACCTTCTCCTTCCACTCGGCGCTGACCTTGGAGAGGTAGTTGGTGAAGATGAAGGTGGTACCGGAGCCATCCGCGCGACGCACCACGCCAATGTCGGTCGCGGGCAGGTTCAGGCCGGGGTTGAGGGCGACCAGGGCGGGATCGTTCCACTTGTTGATCTTGCCCAGATAGATATTGGCAAGAATTTCACCCGTGAGCTTCAGCTCGCCCGGCTTCACACCAGGAACGTTCACAACGGGCACCACGCCGCCGATCACGGTCGGGAACTGCTGCAGACCGTCCTTCTCAAGCTGCTCGGGGGTCAGGGGCATGTCGGAGGCGCCGAAATCCACCGTCTTGGCGTTGATCTGCTTGATGCCGCCGCTCGAACCGATGGACTGGTAATTCACCTTGCTGCCCGTGGCCTTGTGGTAGGCATCAGCCCACTTGGAATAGATCGGAGCAGGAAAAGAAGCACCCGCACCGGTGATGTCGGAAGCCAGGGCGGACGTCGCCATAACGACACCGGCGGTAGCAATAAGGGAGCGGGAAACGGCTTTCAGCATGAAATTCTCCTGGAACTTGGGGTAAGGACAAAAGCGGATTACAGCGCCGTCGCTGGGCGATTTGCCGCTTTCATCACAGCACCGGAGACTAGCCTTTCAATGTGACGATACTGTGACAAGTCATCTTCGAACGCCAAGAATCTGTGCACTGCAGCATCCATTTTCTCGCTGCCCTTGCGGCACGGCGCCCGGATATCTGTGGCGCGGACGACGCACTGTCATCATCCCTTCACATGCCTTGCACAACATTACGGTCTCGCCAGCCCTTCAATCAGGAGACCTTCATGTCATTGCGTCCCGGCCAGACCCCCGCCATTTCCCCACTCAACGATGGTGAAAGCACCAACCCGTCGGCCAATACCCATATTCAGGACATCATTGACGCCCGCCTCAGCCGCCGCGGTGTCCTCAAAGGGGGCATCGCCGCGTCCACCACAGCCCTTTTCAGCAGCCTCGGCCTGAGCGCTTGCGGCGGCAGCGGTAGTGACAAGGATGACGCCCTGGCGCTCAGTTTCGACGCCGTCGCCAAGAACAAGAACGACGTGGTCACCGTGCCCGCCGGCTACGAGGTGAGCATTCTTCATGCCCTCGGCGACCCCCTCTCCCTCACCGACGCAGCCTGGGCCAACAATGGCAACGAAAGCGCCGAGTCCTACAATCGTCGCGTCGGTGATGGCCACGACGGCATGCATTACTTCGGTCTCTCCGATGCCGGCGCCTACAGTGCATCCCGCGCTGATCGCGGGCTGCTGTGCGTGAATCACGAGTACGTGGTCGGCCCCAATGGCCTGCACCCCAACGGCCGCACTGCCGGCAGTGCCCGCGTGGCCTCCGAGGTGGAGAAGGAAATCTACGCCCACGGCGTCAGCATCAGTGAGATCAAGCGCAATAGCTCCGGCAACGCCATGACCCTCGTGCGTGGTTCGGCCTTCAACCGCCGCGTCACCTCCGCCACGCCGATGGCCTTCAGCGGCCCGGCCCGTGGCAATGCCCTGCTGCAGACCAAGTACTCGCCGGACGGCACCACCACCCGCGGCACCAACAACAACTGCGGCAATGGCTACACCCCCTGGGGCACCTACCTGACCTGCGAAGAGAACTTCACCAACGTGATCGGCCGCGCCACCGGCGACAACGCCAAGCGCAGCGCCAAGGAGATCACCGGCCTGAATCGCTACGGCATGACGGATGGTCGCAAGAGCCCCTACCTCTGGGATACGGCCGGCAGCGATGACCTCTTCGTGCGCTGGAGCGCCTCCGTCACCGGCGCCAGCGCCGCCGAGGACTATCGCAACACCTTCAACACCTTTGGCTGGATCGTCGAAATCGACCCCTTCACCGCCAACTCGACCCCGGTGAAGTACACCGCCCTGGGCCGCTTTGCCCACGAAGGCTGCTGGCCCTGCAAGGCCGTGGCGGGCAAGCCCGTTGTGTTCTACATGGGTGATGACTCCCGTAACGAGTACATCTACAAGTTCGTGTCCAAGGCCCTGTGGGACGCGGCCGACGTGGGCAAGGGCCACACCGCCGGCGCCAAGTACATGAGCGAGGGCACGCTCTACGTGGCCAAGTTCAACAGTGACGGCTCCGGCACCTGGGTTGAACTCACCCATGGCAAGAACGGCCTGACCGCCAGCAACACCACCTATCCCTTCGCCGACCAGGCCGACGTGCTCGTCCATGCCCGCCTTGCCGGTGATGTGATCGGCGCCACCAAGATGGACCGCCCGGAATGGGGTGCAGTGAATCCGATGAATGGTGAGGTCTACATGACCCTCACCAACAATAGCAACCGGGTCTCCCCCACCGCCACCCCCACCGGCAGCCAGCTCAAGCCCGACACCGCCAATCCCCGTTACTACGAAGACATCAAGAACGGCACCACCAGCCAGAAGGGCAACCCCAACGGCCACATCATCCGCTGGCGCGAAGCCGGTGGCGACCCCGCTGCCACCACCTTCGCCTGGGACATCTACCTGTTCGGCGCCGAAGCAACTGCTGCAGCCAACGTGAACCTCTCCGGCCTCACCGCGGTGAACGACTTCTCCAGCCCGGACGGCCTGTGGTTCGATCAGAACGGCATGCTGTGGATCCAGACCGATGATGGCGCCTACACCGACGTCACCAACTGCATGATGCTGGCCGCTGTCCCCGGCAAGGTGGGCGACGGCTCCGCCGCCACCGCCGCCGGCGGCACGCCGACCATCAAGGGTGCCAACGCCACCGAAGCCACCGTGCGCCGCTTCCTGGTCGGCCCGAAGGACTGCGAAGTCACCGGCATCGCCATGACGCCCGACCGCAAGACGCTGTTCATCAACGTCCAGCACCCGGGTGAAGAAGGCAGCCTGACTTCCCCCACCAGCGCCTGGCCCGCCAGCCAGACAGACGCCACCTCCACCAAGCGCCCGCGCTCGGCCACTGTGGTCATCACCCGCAGCAACGGCGGCGAAATCGCCGTCTGAGTTTCAGTCAGTCCCACGTTTCATCCTCAGCCATCCCTTCAGCCCTCCACCTTGCGTGGGGGGCTTTTTTTGGTTCATCGCGCCTTTCGGGTCAAGCCTGCGATTGAACATGGGCCGGCCGTGGAAAAGGGATGCGCGCGTGCTTGACTGAAAAACGACAGAGGCCCCGATCGGGGCCACTCGGCGCACAGGGCTGGCGCCCTGGCGGAAATGAAAGGCTGGCTCCTGCGAAACCGGATCAGCGCGTCCAGGCAATCACGTCGGCGGCGTCCAGCACCCGCCTGCGGGCGGTGTGCTCGACCCGCTCGACGACCTCGTATCGCTCGGCGGCCTGCGCCTCGCTCAGGTAGCCCCGGGTCAGAAACACACGGCGCAAGGATGCTTGTTGTGCGTCCTCAGCCTTCTCTCGTACAAAAAAGCGATATACGGTTTCCGTGCTCATGCTGTCCTCCATGGTTTGTGCCGAAACTCGCTGACGCGCGGATCTTACCCCTGGAGGAGCATGCCATGAAGCTAATTGACCACCCTCCTATCGCGGCAACAAAGTGAGGGAACGCGCCGTTCAACGGCAGCCCCTCACCGCCAACGACCGCCCCCATGATCGGGAATCCAGACCCGGCCAGAGGAGACCGCAGCGACCGTCGGGCGACAGGTCAAACTGCGGTCTTGAGCTTCGGGGAAGACACTCAGCGAATCAACTGCGCCAATCCCGCCTTGCCCACCGGCGCCTCGGCCAGCCACGGAATCAGTGCACAGCGGCCTGCCAGCTCGTCGTCCACCCGCCGTATGAACGGCACCTCATAGCGCCCACGCTGACTCAGCAGGGGGTCGGTCGTACCACTTGCGAGCAGGGCTTGGTTGATGACCCAGGCGTAGGGTTTGATACCCGCCCGGGCCAGATCACCCTGCAGACGCTCCGCCTCATGCACGGGCGTGGCTTCGGGCAGCGTCACAATCAGGACATGGGTATATGCGGGATCGCGCAACCGTGGCAGTAACTGACGAACCGACTCCGGCATGTCACCCTGGGTACGCATGACTTCCCGGTGGTAGGCCTCGGCCGCATCGAGCAGCAGGATGGTATGACCCGTTGGCACGGTATCCAGAACAACGAAGCCATCCTTGCCTTCATCCACCGTGCGGGCAAACGCACGAAACACCGCTATCTCCTCGGTGCAGGGGGACCGCAGGTCTTCCTCCAGCATTGCCAGAGCGCCCGAATCAAGGCTCTTGCCTGCCTTGGCGAGGACTTCCGCCGTGTAGTCCGCCACCTCCCGGCGGGGATCGATGCGGGTAACGGAAAGGCCCGGGATGGCACCATCCAGCGTCGCGGCCACATGGGCAGCCGGATCGGTAGTGGATAGCACAACCTTGCCACCACGCTCGGCGAGGGCCACGGCAATCGCCGCGGCGACCACGGTCTTGCCGACACCGCCTTTCCCCATGGTCATCACGACACCGTGGCCGGTGCAGGCCATCTCATCCACCAACCCGGCCAACCCTGGCGGCAAGGGTATGGACGGCATGCCTTCCGACGGAGGGGGCGCTGCAGTCTCGGGATGCGCCATCAGACGCAGTGCATCCAGGCCCACCGTGCCCTTCGGCAGGAAGGGAATCGTGCAGCGGGACAGCCCGGCGAGCGCGACCGGCATCTGCGCCAGGGCCTCGGCGGCACGACGCGACATGGCAGTGGCGATCGCATCCTCGCTCTGCGCCACGGCAAAGAGCCCGTTGACGGCCAGTATCTGATTGTGGATGCCCAGCTCCGCCAGCTCGCCCCGCGTGCGTTCGGCTTCCCGCAGGGAGGCGGCCTCCGGCCGGCTGACCAGGATCACCGTCGTTTCCGCCGGGCTCGACAGGCGCGCCACTGTTGCGGCGTACAGCGACTTCTGCTTCTCGAGGCCCGCCAAGGGACCAAGGCAGGATGCGCCGCCGGTGGATGAGGAAATGAACTCCCCCCACGCAGACGGCAGCGTGAGCAGGCGCAGCGTGTGGCCGGTAGGCGCCGTGTCGAAGATGACGTGATCGAAATCCGCCGTCGCTGTCGGGTCGCCCAGCAGCTTGGAGAACTCGTCAAACGCGGCAATCTCCACCGTACACGCGCCTGAGAATTGCTCTTCCATGCTTTGGATGGCGGCTGCGGGCAGAATGCCGCGATACGGTGCGACCATCCGCTCACGGTAGGCATGGGCCGCCGCCTCGGGATCGATATTGAGCGCACACAAGCCGGGCGCGTCGGGTACGGCGGTCGGTGCCCGCCCCAGGGGCACACCCAACACCTCATCCAGATTGGAGGCCGGGTCGGTGCTCACGATCAGAACCCGTTTGCCAGCTTCTGCCAGCGCCAGACCGGTCGCACAGGACAGGGATGTCTTGCCGACACCCCCCTTCCCGGTAAAGAACAGATATCGCGTCTCTATCTGAGGCAGGGCCATGATCTGTCTCCCCGAGTCAGCAACAACCGGACTTCGGGTCGCAACAGCCGCCCGCCGCGCTGATCCTGACCCGCGGCTTCTCCTCGGTCGTGAGTGCGATGCCCAGCTTCTGCACCAGTTGCTCGCGCGTTGGATACATGCCGGTGGACACGATGTGGCCGTCCACCACGACCACGGGCAGCCGGTCAATGCCGGCTTCCATTTCCTTGACCACGGACGGGTTCGCGGCAAAGGCTTGGGGCTCCTGGCCGAGGTTGTAGCGGCTCACGCTCACGCCATGCGCCTCCACCCACTTCAGATCGGCAGCAAACTGGGCCAGTACGGGGTCCACGTCCACACCGCACACGCCGGTAGAACAGCACATGGCCGGATCGAACACCTCGAGCTTCTTCATGATGGTTCCTTCAAAAAGTTTCAGCGGGCTTCGTACCAGCCCTTGGACGCATTGACGACCTTCACCACCAGCAGCATCACCGGCACCTCTATGAGAACACCCACCACGGTGGCCAGCGCTGCGCCTGATTCAAAACCGAAAAGACTGATTGCCGCCGCCACGGCAAGCTCAAAGAAGTTGGACGCGCCAATCAGGGCCGACGGACAGGCCACGCGGTGCGTCTCTCCCACGGCACGATTGAGCCAGTACGCGAGGGCCGAGTTGAAGAAAACCTGGATCAGGATGGGGACCGCCAGGAGTGCGATAACCAAGGGTTGCTCCAGGATGGCCTTGCCCTGGAATGCGAAGAGCAGCACCAGCGTGGCCAACAGGGCCGAGATCGACCAGGGACCAATCCGCTCCATGGTCGCATCAAAAACCGCCTGCCCCCTGGCGAGCAAGACCTTGCGCCATGCCTGTGCAAGGGCCACGGGAATCACGATGTAGAGCACCACCGATGTGAGCAGGGTATCCCAGGGCACGGTGATGGCGGATATACCCAAGAGCAAGCCCACCAGGGGAGCAAAGGCGAAGACCATGATCGTGTCGTTCAAGGCCACCTGGGACAGGGTAAACAAGGGGTCGCCATCGGTCAGCTTACTCCAGACGAAAACCATTGCGGTACACGGTGCCGCCGCGAGCAGAATGAGCCCGGCCACGTAGCTGTCCAGTTGATCGGCCGGCAGCATGGGAGCAAACAGGTGGCGGATGAAAAGCCAGCCCAGGAAGGCCATCGAGAAGGGCTTCACCAACCAGTTCACAAAGAGGGTCACGCCGATACCGCGGACGTGCTGCTTGATTGTGTGCAGCGCGCCGAAATCCACCTTGACCAGCATCGGGATGATCATCACCCAGATTAGCAGCCCCACCGGAAGATTGACCTGAGCCACCTCAAGTCGGCCGATGCTCTGGAACACGCCGGGCGCGAACTGGCCCAGGCCGATGCCCACCACGATACACAGGAAGACCCATACCGTCAGGTAGCGCTCGAAGACACTCATTGGTGCGCCAGCAGCCCGCTTGGCGGTTGTTTCACATTGGGAAGACATGGAATTGCCTCACAAGCCTAGCGCGTTGCGAACAGCCGGCACCAGGCGGGCGCGGATGTCGTCCCGGACCGCAATGAAGCTCTCGAGCGGCTCACCGTGGGGGTCGTGGAAGCCCACGTGGATGCGCGGCACCGGGCGCGGAAAGACAGGACAGGTTTCCCGCGCGTTGTCGCAGACGCTGACCACCAGATCGATCTCCTGGTCCATGACGGCTTCGACCGTCTTTGGGTGCAGGCCATCGGTGGGCAGACCCGCCAGCTGAAGCACCTCGATGGCGCCGTCGGCGACCTTGGGCTGGGGCTCGGTGCCGGCGGATATCGCCCGAACGAGACCGGCGAGATCGTGATTGAGGATGGCCTCACCCATCTGGGAACGGCAGGAGTTACCGGTGCATAGCACCAGGACAGTCTTAAGTCGGGACATGGTTCTTTTCTCGCGATGGAGGGTCATTCACCCTTGTTGCCAAGTTTTCCGATGGCACTCAGTTCATGCTGCAGGGACAGGGCATCGAGCTTGTCGAGCGGCAGACTCGTAAACAGCGCGATACGCCGATTCAACATCAGTGCGGCCATCGACACCGCGTGTCGCACGGCTTCTTCGCCTCCCTCGACGGCGACCGGATCCTCAATGCCCCAGTGGGCTGTCATGGGTTGCCCCGGCCACACCGGGCACACTTCACCGGCAGCGTTGTCGCAGACAGTAATCACGAAATCGAGCTTGGGAGCGCCCGGTGCCGCAAACTCGTCCCAGCTCTTGCTGCGCAGCCCGTCGGCTGGCAGGCCTTGCTTTTCGATCCACTCCCGGACGAATGGATTGACCTTGCCAGCGGGATGACTTCCCGCACTATGCGCCGTAAAACGCCCCTTACTCACGGCATTTAGGATGGATTCCGCCAGAATGCTGCGAGCAGAGTTGCCAGTGCAAAGAAAGAGGACGTTCAGGGTTCGATCAGTCACGATGGCTCCTTTGTGGAAGAAGTGTCTTCCGCGAGCGTGCGGCGCTTCGCGGTGGTGTCGCAGGCTGCGGTCTTTGGCAAGCAGGCTTTGCCTTGACAGCAGTTGCTGGTGAGGAAAGCAATGAGCTCGTCCATGGTTGCGTACTCGGCGCAATAGCGGATGAAGCGGCTCTCTTTCTGCCCGCGAATCAATCCGACCCGGCTCAGATGAGCGAGGTGGAACGACAGGGTCGGCGCGGGCAAGCCAAGCTTCTCCCCGATCGTACTGGCGACAACCCCGTCGGGGCCGGCCTCCACCAGCAGACGGAAGACGCTCAAGCGGGACTCATGACCAAGCGCGGCAAGCAACTCGGCAGCGTTTAATGTTTTCATGATTCCATTATTATCGAACAATGGAATGCAGCGTGTGAACTTTCTGTTGCACTGTCGTTTCGCAAGCCCGACGCCTGCCCACGCCCGACCACCCTCACCCTCACCCGATCGCATTTCGCGCCATCCGCCAGCATTGACGTACGGACGGCCCTGGGAGCACCCAAAGAAAACGGGCACCCGAAGGTGCCCGCCATTTCAAACCCGGAGGGAACCGGATCAGAAGGTGTGACGCAGACCGAAGGACAGGCCGGAAACGGTACCGCCGACGGCGTTGGCACCACCCGGCAGGGCGCCGGTGCGGATGCCGGCAGCGTTGATGCCGAAGTCGTAGGTTGCAGCCTTGTCGTTGTTGATCATGGCGTAAGTGGCCTTCAGCATGGTGCGCTTGGACAGGCTGTGCTCGACGCCGATCTCGAACAGCTTGGCGCCGGTGTCGTCGGAGCTGGAGCCGTTGACCTTCAGGTCACGGGCAACATACACCTGACCCAGCAGCTTGGAAGCCGGCGTCACGTTGAAGGTGGCGCCAAAGCCATAGACGGCCTGGGTAACCTTGTTGCCGCCGAAGTTGTCGGCACGGGCCAGATCGAACAGGGCACGCACGGAGGCCATGCCGAAGTTGTAGCTACCACCGACGCGCAGATCGCTCACCTTCAGGTCAGCAGCGTTACCGACGGACACGGCGTTGTAGGTCACGGCAGCCATGGCCGGGCCGTTGGCGTACTTCACACCCACGTCGTAGCCGGTGGTGTTGGCAGCGGCCAGGCCGTTCAGCGCCTTGTTCTCGTTGGCCACGTAGGCGACGGTGGCATTCAGGCCGCCGAAGCTCGGGGACACGTAGGCAATGGCGTTCTTCCAGCGGGTGTCGAAGATCGACGCGCAGGTGGAGTTGCGGGCACAGGTGCTGCCACCCGCGTAGTTGCCGCTGGTATCGGTGGTGCCGAGCAGGTTGTTGCCAAGCTTGCCGATCAGGGCGGTGTTGGCACCGATACCGGTGGCGCCGGCATTCACATCGACGGCGCTACCCAGAGCGCGGGTCGGACCGGTCAGGTTACCCAGCACAACGGTACCGAAACCGCCGGCCAGGCCGACGTAGCTGTCACGGGTGGCACCGAGGGCGCCAGCGTTGTCAAAGCCCACGGAGCTTTCGTACTGGAACACGGCGGTCAGGCCATTGCCCAGGCTCTCGGCGCCCTTGAAGCCCAGCAGGGAGGAGTTGGTGGAAACACGGGTGGTGTTGCCCAGCTCATTGTTGGCATCACCACTGATGCGCACCACGTCGAAGGAAGCGTCGGCAACGCCGTAGACGGTCACATTGGCCTGGGCAAGGGCGCCAGTGGAAGCAAGGCCGGCAACAGCCAGAGCGATCAGTTTCTTTTGCATGTGTTACTCCTTGTGATTGAGGACTGGCGCACGCCGCTGCTGCGGGGCCGACCAATTTCACCTGTTTGAACCGCTGCCCGCATTGGGAATCCATACGGTGCAATACGTTGCAGTCGATTCAGGCAGGCCGAAACCTACAGAGAGCAGGTTGCAGGTTCGTTGCACCGTTGTGACAACGCAACCTTTTCATGGAACGCAGAAAAGAAAAAAACTGCATTTTTATCAACAGCTTAAAAAGCCATTGGACGGCATCCTCTGAGCACCAGAAGGGACACAATGTTGTGTGGATACAACATTCTGCCCAGCGAATGATCGATTCTCCAGGCCCGGACCCGCGCCATGGGCGCCAACACAAAGCGGCAGGATGTTGCCCTGTTCGCGGAGCGGATCACGCCGAGCCGCACAGTTTCACGCCGGGGGCCTCTGCAATCGGTTCGGGCATCTTTATGATCACGGCTTGAGCCCCGTACAGGAGTCAACCCCATGTCTGCCACCGACCTCCTTGCCCGCAGCCTGTCGAAAGTACGTGCACTGGTCAGCGCCGGCCAGTGCCCCCGGGAAGCGTCCGAAAGGGATATCGCGCGCCTTCGCCAGCAGCTCCAGGAATGCGCCGAGAGCCGCGGCGGCGAAGTATCCACCCGTCAGCGTGCCGCACGCCTGGCCGAGGCCTACCTGCGCCTCAACGACAATGGCCGGCGGCGTTTCCTGCTGATGATCGCCCTGGAGTTCGGACCCGATCCGGCCCGGGTGGCCAAGGCCCACGAGGCCTACCAAGCGGCCGTGGGCAGCCCCGGCCAGTGGGATGCGGAAGCCCGCCTGCGCGGCGCCATGCGCTCACGCCGGCTGCGCATCCTGACCCAGTTCAATGCCATTCCCCAGGGGGTCAAGTTCCTGGTGGATCTGCGCGCCGATCTGCTGCGCTACCTGCCCGACGAGCCCCTGCTCAAACCCCTCGACCGGGAACTGGAGAACCGCCTGACGGCCTGGTTCGACGTGGGCTTCCTGGAACTTCAGCGCATCACCTGGCAATCCCCCGCGGCCCTGCTGGAAAAACTTGTCCAGTACGAGGCGGTGCACGAAATCCGCTCCTGGGACGACCTGAAGAACCGCCTCGACTCGGATCGTCGCTGCTACGCCTTCTTCCACCCGCGCATGCCCCTTGAGCCTTTGATCTTTGTGCAGGTGGCCCTGGTGGACACCCTGGCCGACGATGTGCAGAAGCTGCTCGACATCAATGCGCCCCTGGCCGACGCCAACCGCGCCACCACGGCGATCTTCTATTCCATCAGCGCCACCCAGGATGGGCTGCGCGGGGTGTCCTTCGGCAACTTCCTGCTCAAGCGGGTGGTGGAAGATCTCCAGCGGGACTTCCCCAAACTGAAGACCTTCTCCACCCTGTCACCGATTCCCGGCCTGATGTCATGGGTGCGGCGCAATCCGGCCGACGCCGCCGGTGTCTTCACCGAGGCCGACCGCAAACGGCTGGTGACCGCCGGCGTTGAGGGCGACGTGGAGAGTGTATGGACACGCCTGTCCGGCGATGGTCGCTGGGCCGCCGACAAGGCCCTTGCCCGGGCCCTGCGCGATCCGCTGCTGCGGCTGGCCGCCCACTATCTGCTCAACGCCCGCCGCGACGGCAAGCCGGTTGACCCCGTGGCCCGCTTCCACCTGGGCAATGGCGCGAGGGTGGAGAGGCTGAACTGGCTGGCCGACACCTCGCCCAAGGGCTTCGACCAGTCCCTGGGCATCATGGTGAATTATCTCTATGACCCGGAGCGGATCGAGAACAACGTGGAAGCCTTCAGCAGCGATGGTGAGGTGGATGCCGCCGCGGCCGTGCGCCGCATGGCACGCCAGCCCTGAACGCCCCGCTACCGGGGCGCAGGGCGATCACATGCCCAGGGAATTGAGGAGGTCGTCGGTATCGTTCCCCGTAGCCGACGCCATGGGCGGTGCGGCTTCGGCCTGCCCCCGCCCGGCCTGATCGAAGAGGGCGTCGGGGTCCTGGGCCTCCTGGGCATCGAAGTCGTAGAGCTTGATGAACTCGGTGCGATCCACCGCCAGCTCCAGGTAGAAGATGTTGCCGCCGCCGGTATAGAAGGTCACCCGGCGAGCCTCGGGTTGATCCAGATGGGTATCCACACTCAGCATGACCTGCTTGTTGAGCACCAGCATCTTCGGCTGGTTCTGGGTGATGTGGGTCTGCAACTCATGCCGTACCTTGCCGGTAAAGTCACCGACGATCTGATTCATCAGCTCACCCATCACGTTACCCACCTCGTCGGTGGTGTGACTGCTCGCCAGATCCTCCCTGGCCATGCCCATGTTCAGCATGTAGCGCTCGTAGAGTTCCATGGCGGCAAGAGACGAAAAGTTGATGATCACGAGGCCCGAGAAGCCACCGTCAAAGAGCACAAAGCAGCCAATATCCGGCTTGAGGCAGGTCTTGGTGATGCGCTGGACCATGGCGGAAAAATGGATCTGGCTCCCGGACGCAGCGGTGAGAACCTTGCTCACCGAGTTGCACAGGCTGATCAGCAGGTCTTCGGTACCGAAGACGACAGGGTTCTCTGGTGAGTTCATGGCGCGGGGTGGTTCCTAAGCAGTCAGTTGGCGTATCGATAACGGTTCACGGCTCGGCCATCACGAGCTTGAGTCTCAAACCGGGGCCACCGTCACCGGGCGGAAACATTCAACCGCTATCTTCCGCGCCATCCTGTCCCCCCTACGCCCCATCCACGGGGCCTGCTTCTGCCATGGTGCCCCCCGAAGCTCTTCCTGCCCTCCGTCTCCAACCATCCCGTGTCCTTGCCCGCATCGTGCTCCTGCCCTTGCTGGCTCTGGGCCTTTGCGCATGCACCCCCCGCCAGCTCGTTCTGGACGAGCTGGCCAACAGTCTGGCCAGTCAGGGGCAGTCCGCCGAGGACGATCCCGATCTGGCACGGGATGCCGCGCCCTTCTACCTCAAACTGTCCGAGTCGGTGCTCCGGGAGCGGCCCGGCCACCTGCCCCTGGCCAGTGCCGTAGCGGGCGGCTTCACCCAATACGCCTATGCCTTCGTGGCCTTCGAGGCCGACCGCCTGGACGCCACCGACGCCCGGGCGGCGGCGCGCCTGCGCATGCGGGCCGCAGCCCTCTACCGACGCGGCCGGGACCACGCCCTGGCCGCCCTGGAGGCAAGCCGCCCGGGCCTGCGTCAGCAACTGGAGACCCAGGGCGCGTCCCAAACCCTGACTCCCCGGCAGGTGGCCCTTGCCTACTGGGCTGCGGCTGCCTGGGGCGGGCTGATCTCGCTTTCCAAGGACGACCCCGACACCGTCGCCGATCTGCCCACGGCGATACGCCTCGCCCAGCTCGCCTGGGCCTCCGATACGGCTTATGGCAACGGCGCCCTGGCCAGCCTGATGGGCAGTTTCGAGACAGCCCGCCCGGGTGGCAGCCGGCAGCAGGCCCAGGTGTACTTCGATGAAGCCCTGCGCCTGGGGGCGGGGCACAACGCCGGGGCCTTCGTGGCCAAGGCCGAGGGCCTTGCCCAGCCCGCAGGCGACAAGGCTGCCTTTGTGGCCCTGCTACAGCAGGCCCTGGCCGTGCGCGACACGCCGGGCGGCCCCCTGACCCTTTCCAATGCCGTGATGCGCCGACGTGCCGAATGGCTGCTCAATACCGCCGACGACCTTTTCTGATTCCCCCCTTTCCGGACCCTCTCCATGCCAAAGCCCGGCCGCCTTGCCGCCCTCGCCCTCGGACTGCTCCTTGCCATCCCCGCCTTTGCCGCGCCCCAGTTGCGCATCGGCACCCTGGCTCCCAAGAATTCCCTTTACCACCGCCAGCTCATGGAAGTTGGCGAAGCCTGGCGCGCCACCCAGGGCGAAGGGGCCAAGTACGTCATCTATCCGGACGGCAGTCAGGGGGGCGAGACCGACATGGCGCGCCGCATGCGCATCGGCCAGCTACAGGGTGCCCTGCTGTCGGTGGTCGGGCTGCGCGAAATCGAGCCGACCATCTCTGCCCTCCAGTCCATGCCCCTTCTCTTCCGCAGCTGGGACGAGGTGGACTACGTGCGGGAGAAGATGCGCCCGGCCATGGAAAAGAAATTCCTCGACAAGGGCTTCGTGGTGCTGGCCTGGGGCGACGCGGGCTGGGTACGCTTCTTCTCGAAGGAGACCGCCGTGCGCCCGGACGATTTCAAGAAGATGAAGTTCTTCACCTGGGCCGGTGAAACCGAGCAGCAGGAGATCATGAAGAGCCTGGGCTACACCCCGGTACCCCTGGAGACCAGCGACATCCTGCCCTCCATCCAGACCGGCATGATCAATGCCGTACCGGCCACCCCCTACTTCGCCCTGGCCACCCAGGTTTACAACACTGCCCCCCATATGCTCGACATCAACTGGGCACCCATCGTCGGTGCCCTGGTGGTAACCAAGAAGAGCTGGGACGAGATGCCCCCCGCCACCCAGAACGCCCTGCGCGAAGCCGGTGCCAAGGCCGGCCTGCAGATGCGCACCCGCGCCCGCCAGGAAGTGGATGAGGCCGTCACCGCCATGAAGAAGCGTGGCCTGCAGGTACACACCCCGACGCCCGAGCAGATGCAGGAATGGCAGGCCCTGGCCGACAAGCTCTATCCCCGCATCCGCGGCCACATGGTGCCGGCCGAAACCTTCGACGAGGTCTTTGCCCTGCTCAAGGCCTATCGGGCCGGCAAGCGTTGAGCACCGCCATGCGCCGCTTTCCGGCTATTGACGAAGCCATCGCCTCCACGGCGCTGGCCCTGATGACGCTCATCCCGCTGATCGAGATTGCCCTGCGCCCCCTGCACGGCAAGGGCATCACCAACGCGGCGATGCTGGTCCAGCATCTGGGCCTGGCCGTCGCCATGTTCGGCGCGGTGCTGGCGGAACGGGGAGGCCACCTGAGCACCCTGGGCAGCGGCTTTGCCAACGCACGCAACCCGTGGCTGAAACAGGCGGCAGGCGTGTTTGCCAACGCTGGCGCGGCTATCCTCTCGGGCATGCTCGGCGCCGCCAGCTGGACCTTCGTGGCCAGCGAGATGGAGGGCGGACGCGAACTCGCCTACGGCATCCCCGTGTGGGCCGTGCAGGCCCTGATGCCTACCGGCTTCGTGATCCTCGGTGTGCGCCTGGGCAGCCGCTGTGCGCCCCATCGCGTGGCCGGCCTGCTGTTGGGCCTGGCCCTGACCGGCATGGGCTTCACCTTCGCCCTGCATTTCGATGGCAGCACCCTTCCCCTGGCCCCCTTTGCCCTGCTTCTCGTGTTCGCGTTGCTGGCCGGGGCGCCCATTTTTGCCATCCTCGGCGGCCTTGCCCTGGCCCTGTTCTGGGCGGAAGGCCAGCCCCTGGCCTCGGTCCCCCTCAGCCACTATCAGATCACCGTCAACCCCTCCCTGCCCGCCCTGCCCCTGTTTACGCTGGCCGGGCTGGTGTTTGCCCGCAGTGGCGCTGCCGGGCGCCTGGGCACCCTGTTCACCGCCAGCTTCGGCGGCGGCCCGACCGGCACGGTGATCGCAGCGGCACTGCTGTGCTCCTTCTTCACCGCCTTCACCGGTGGCAGCGGGGTCACCATCCTGGCCCTCGGCGGCCTGCTGCTGCCGTTGCTCAAGGACGCCGGTTTTCCCGAGCGCAAGGGCATCAGCCTCGTCACCAGCGCCAGCGCCCTGGGCGTGCTGCTGGCGCCTTCGGTGCCCCTGATCATGTACGCCATCATTGCGCGGGTGCCCATCCACAGCATGTTCCTGGCGGGTATGCTGCCGGCGCTGGTGATGGTGGCCTTCCTGCTGGTGGTGGGTGGCTATCTGCGCCCTGCCCGCCTCGCTGCCGGTGCGCCGGATCTACCCCGGGCCGACCTGCGCCAGGCCCGGGCCGCCGCCTGGGCCGCCCGCTGGGAGATCCTCGCCCCGGTGCTGGCCATCGGCTCCCTGATCAGCGGCCTGGCCACCCCCACCGAGAGCGCAGCCCTCACCGCGGCCTACGCCATCCTCACCCAGGCAGTGGCCCACCGGGAACTGGACTGGCCCCTGCTGCGGCGCTGCCTGGCCGACTGCACCCAGGTGATCGGTGGCGTGATGGTGATCCTGGGCATGGCCCTGGGGCTCACCAACTATCTGGTGGATGCCGGCATCCCCGACGCCGCGGTGGAGTGGGTGCAGGCCGCCCTGCCCAACAAGTTCGCCTTCCTGGTGGCCCTCAACGCCTTTCTGTTCCTGGCTGGCGCGCTGATGGAGATCTACGCCGCCATCGTCGTGCTGGTGCCCCTGCTGCTGCCGGTGGCCCTGAGCTACGGCATCGACCCGGTACACTTTGGCGTGATCTTCCTGGCGGTGATGGAAATGGGCTTCCTGTGCCCGCCCGCCGGCATGAACATCTTCTTCGCCTCGGCGATGTTTGCCCGACCGGTCAAGGAGATCGCCATCTCGGTACTGCCGGCCCTGCTGGCGATCTTCCTGGGTGCCCTCGCGATCTCATGGCTGCCCTGGCTGGCAACGGGGCTGCCAGGACTCTTTGGGGAATAGGACGACCCGCCGGGATCGGCGGGTCGGATGAGACCCGGATGCGCTCCACTCACCTCGGGAGGCGGTCAGCGGCACCCCTGCACCATGTACAAGCTGGAGGTCGCCCCGGCGTGATCTCGCTCATCTCCGGGAGAGCCATTTCAGCATGGTCTCCAGGAGCCTTTCCGGCTCGACGGGTTTGCTGAGGAAGTCGTTCATGCCTGCTTCCAGACACGCCTTGCGATCCTCCGCGAAGGCGTTGGCGGTCATGGCAATGATGGGTGAATCGCGGTTCAGGGAGTCGGCGCGGATACGCCGGGCCGATTCGATGCCATTCATTCTCGGCATCTGCATGTCCATCAAGATCAATGCGTAGGGCGTTTCGCGGGCCATCTGCAGGGCCTGCAGCCCATCTTCGGCAAGATCGACCACGATGTGAACGTCCTCCAGCATGAAGAGGGCGACCTCCCGGTTGATGGGTTCGTCTTCCACGAGCAGGATGCGCGCGCCCGCATGCCTGCGCTGGATCTGTCTTCCCGCCGGGCTCGTCACATCGGCATCGACGGCATCGGCGGGTGCATCGCCGTTTTTCGACAAGCGCACCGCAAACCAGAACGTGCTGCCCCGCCCGGGGGTGCTTTCAACGCCGATTTCGCCCCCCATCAGGTGGATCAGGGATTTGGTGATCGCGAGCCCGAGACCACTGCCGCCGTAACGGCGGGTCATCGAGTTGTCGGCCTGCTCGAAGGCCTTGAACAGGCGCCCCTGGGCATCGGCGCTGATACCGATGCCCGAGTCGCAAACCTCGATGCGGACCCGGACGTCGTTCGGGGTTTTGTCCATCAGCCTGGCCCGCAGGGTGACCCCGCCCCGCTCGGTGAACTTGACGGCATTTCCGACCAGGTTGATCAGCACCTGGGAGAGGCGTAGCGGGTCGCCCCGCAGCGGCATCAGGGCGAGCTGCACCGGCAGGTCCAGCTCAAGGCGAAGACCTTTCTCGGCGGCCTTCTGGCCCAACACACACATCAGTTTGTCCAGAAGGCTGCCGATTTCCAGGGGGCATCCTCCAGATGCATCCTCCCGGCCTCAATCTTTGAAATATCGAGGATGTCATTGAGCACCGCGAGCAGGTGATCCGCCGCCCGCCGCGCCTTGTCCAGGTGATCCAGGCCGGTCGCGTCGGCCATGTGGCGCCGGGCCAGGGTCAGCATGCCGATGATCCCGCTCATGGGCGTGCGTAGCTCGTGGCTCATGTTGGCAAGGAAGGTGCTCTTTGACCGGTTCGCCGCCTCGGCGGCGTCCTTGGCCACCGACAGATCGGCCGTCCGGGCCTCGACGAGCTGCTCCAGGTGGTTCCGGTGCCGGGCCAGCTCCAGCTCGGTGCGCTTGCGGTCGGTGATGTCCCGGGCGAAGCCGACGGTACCGATGATCTTCCCGTCCAGCTCCACGGGTGACTTGTAGGTCTCCAGCCAGCGCCGCTGCCCCGAGGCATCGATTTCCTCCTCAACGGTCCGGGGTTGCCCATCGCCCAGCACCGCCTGATCGTCACCCATGAACTGCGCCGCCATGGCCGGTGCCCAGAAATCAAGATCGGTCTTGCCCACCAGATCGTCGGCCGTGGGGATGCCAGCCACCCTTGCATAGGCCATGTTGGCGGCCAGGATGCGACTGTCCCGGTCCTTCAGCCAGACCATGAAGGGGAAGTTGTCGAGAACCGCGCGCTGATAGCGCTCGCGGGCACGCAGCGCCTCCTCGATCTGCATGCGCTCGGTGATGTCAGCCCCGGAGCCGAGCATTCCGATAATCTGTCCGGTGTCGTCGGCGAGATAGGTGCGCCGCCATCCGATTACGCGCAGGGAACCATCCCGGGTGCGCACGGAGCCCTCGTGGCCCTCGTGGCCCTCGAGAACAGCCGGCTTGCGCGCCATGACGTCCAGGAAGGCGGGGAGAATCCGCGTCACGCCTTCGGGCTGGGGAAAACAGGTGGCAAACCAGTTGCGACCGACAAGCTCGGCTTCGGTATAACCCAGCAGCTCCTGTCCGGCCCGATTGATCATGGTGATGCAGCCCGAGGTATCCAGGGCCACCATCAGGGTCTGGGTGGTGTCCAGGTAACGCTGGTTGAGATCGCGCTCCTGCCGCAGCTCGGCCTCGGTGCGCAGTCGTTCGGAGAGGTCAATGTCGAGGCAGTACATTTCCGGGCCATCCGCCCCCGCCTGCAGCACATGGCTGGAATAGACCGTGACCGTGGTGCCGTCCTTGCGTCGCAGGGTCATCGGGCCAGGCGGTATCGCGGGTCCGCCCGACGCACAGGCGGTGATTGCGGCAACAACCTCCCCGCGCATGGCGTCGGGAATGATCAGGTCTTCCAGCTGCTGCCCCAGGGCCTCCGCCCGGGAATAGCCATAGAGCTGCTCGCTCGCCCGGTTCCAGAAAATGACCCGGCGATGCCTGTCGTAGCCCTGAACCGCAATGTTCGCGGTGTTCTCGAAGAGGGAACGGAAGCGCTGCTCGCTGTTGCGCAGGGCTTGCTCCTGCCGCCGCATCTCGGTGATGTCCCGGGCGATGCCATAGAGGCCGACAATCTCACCCTGCTCATTGCGGACGGGGTATTTACGGTTGTCCACCCATCCGGTGCTGCCATCCGGATTCTGGTAGGCCTGCACTTCCCGCACCGACGATGCCGTGGCGAAGACCTGCTTTTCCAGGCGATAGTAGATGTCGGCGTAAGCCTCCGGAAAAATGTCGTAGTCGGTCAAACCGACGAGGTCGGAGCGCTGCGCCGACCGCTCGCACAGGGCACACAGGGACCGGCTGGCCCCGGTGATGACATGGTTGCGGTCCTTGAAGAAGATGAAATCGTCCGAGTTCTCGAGCATGGCGGCCAGGGGCCCGCTTCCGGGTATGGCCGCCACTGTCCGGGGGAGGCGCCTGGCATCATGAAGCATCAGATCCAGAAGACACCCTTGTGTCCCGGACCCGACTCGGGCGCTCACCCTGATGCAAATGATCCGGCCATCCGCACGCCTCAGCCGGAGATTGCAAACCTCCGACCGGGGGAAGAACAGGATCGCCGCCAGATCGGCATCATCCGAATGAATGATCCCCGGCAGGGTCACGACACCCTCAAGGAAAGCCTCGGGTGGATAGCCGAGCAGGCCGGTCACGCCGGCATCCACGCTCAGGAGCCGCGGCGCCCCTTCAGTCAGCGCGAAACTGAAGGTGGCATCCGGTTGCAAAGGGGGAATGTCGCGAATCATGCCTCTCGCTCATCGGTGATCCGTTGCAGTCGAAGGGCACCAGCGACGCCCGCCGTGGTGCACGACACCGCCACTATATCCCCGTCGAGGCGGCAATGGCTTGACACACGGCACGGCGGCCGTTCGGATCCATCCGAGGGGAGCCGGGTCAGGGCACTGCTGAAACACGGTGCCCTCTCCCGTGATGTGGCACCTGGGCACGCAGGCCCATCGGGTGGCGACTGGGGGCCTTGCCCTTGAGCTTGGGAGTGGCACCTATCATGCCGGACCGAGCGTCCGGCCGTTCCCGCGCGAGCGGACGCTAGGTCATCCAGCGTGCCGCGGCCGAGTCGTCGGCCTCGCGGGCATCCACCCAGCGCCCGCCTTCGGGGGTGTCTTCCTTCTTCCAGAAGGGGGCGCGGGTCTTGAGGTAGTCCATGATGAACTCGCAGGCGGCAAAGGCATCGCCCCGGTGGGCGCTGGCCACCCCGACGAAAACGATGCGATCCCCCGGCAGCAGGCGACCGAAGCGGTGGATGACACGCACGCCCTGGAGCTGCCAGCGCCCACCGGCCTCGGCGATGATGGCCTCGAGGGATTTCTCGGTCATGCCGGGGTAGTGCTCGAGGGTCATCGCCGACACCTCGCTCCCGGCCCCGCTCAGCTTGTCGGCCCGCACCAGGCCGACGAAGGTGACCACCGCCCCCACGTCCAGGCGCCCGGCGGACAGGGCCGCCGTCTCGGCCCCCACATCGAAATCGGCTTCCTGAACGCTGACACTCATCTTCAACCTCCGGTCACGGGGGGGAAAAACGCGATCTCGTCCCGATCGGCAACGGCCGATTCAGGCCCGACCATTTCCTGATTGATCGCCGCACGCACATTGCGCCCCTCGCCAAGGGCTTCCCAGGCCCCGCCCCGCCGGGCCAGATGCCCCCGAAGCGCACCGATGGTGGACACGGACTCGGGCAGGGTCAGCGTTTCGTGGGAGTAGCCCAGGGTTTCACGCAGGCTGGCGAAATAAAGGACTTTGACGCTCATGACAACAGCTCGGAATAGGGAATGAAGGACACCCGGTCGCCAGCCGCGATGGCCTGCCCGGGCGGGTTGTCGATGACGCCGTCGGCCCACACCGTGGACGTGAGCACACCGGGCCCCTGGTTGGGAAAGAGTACCACCCGGCCATCCTCGGCGATCCGCGCCCGCAGGAATTCGCGGCGCCGGTCGGGCCGGGGCCAATCGAAGGCGGCAGTCAGGGGAATGCTCTTCGGCAGGCAGTTCACCACGCCCTGGGCGCGCAGTACGAAGGGGCGTACCAGCAGGATGAAGGTGACGAAGCTGGACACCGGGTTGCCGGGCAGTCCGATGAAGGCCGCACCGGGCCCGCCGGCCGGATCATTGACCCGCCCGAAGGCCACCGGCTTGCCGGGTTTCATGGCCACCAGCCACGAATCAAGACGCCCCTCGGCGCTGACCGCCGGCTTGATGTGATCCTCCTCGCCCATGGATACACCGCCGCTGGTCACGATCAGATCGTTGCTCCCCGCCGCGGCGCGCAGCGCGGCCCGGGTCGCCTCCAGGCTGTCGGGCACGATGCCCAGGTCGCACACCTGGCAGCCCAGGGCCTCGAGCAGGCCACGCAGCACGTAGCGGTTGGAGTTGTAGATGGCCCCCGGCGGCAGGGGCTCACCGGGCATCACCAGCTCGTCACCGGTGGAAAACAGCGCCACCCGCAGGCGCCGGAACACCGGCAGCGTGGCGCAGCCCACCGACGCGGCCAGGCCCAGCATCTGCGGGTTTAGGCGCGCGCCGGCGGCCAGTACGGTGGCGCCGAGGGCGATGTCTTCGCCGGCCCGGCGGATCCACTCGCCAACCCGGGGCACGTGGTTGATCAGCACGTGGTCGCCATCGACGGCGCACAGCTCCTGCATCACCACCGCGTCGGCGCCATGGGGAATCGGCGCGCCGGTGAAGATGCGTGCGGCCGTGCCCCGCTCCAGGGTATGACCGACGCTGCCGGCGGGAATACGCTGCCCCACCCGCAGGCGCGTGCCCGGGGCCGCCACATCGGCCGCGCATACGGCATAGCCGTCCATTGAGGAATTGTCCAGCGGCGGCACCTGCAGGCCGGACACCTGGGCCCGGGCCAGCACCCGGCCCAGGGCCTCGGCGGTGGGCACCTGCTCGAAGCCGGCAAGCGGTTCGGCGGCGGCCAGCAGCGCCGCACGCACCTCGTCGAAGGGACGCAGGGATGAATTCATGAAAGCCCTTGATGAGTGAGGATGAAGGCGGCCACGGTAGCCGGATCATTGAGATTGAGACAGGGCAAGGGGGCGGATAGATCCGCATCCGTGGCAATGGCCACGATGGCCGGGTTGTCGGGGTAAAGCAGCGCCTTGCCGTGGGCCGGGCGATGGATCTCGATCTTGGGGATGGGCACATCCTTGAAGCCCTCCACCAGCACCAGATCGCAGGGCGACAGGATCTCCAGCTGCGCACTCAGATCCGGCTCGGGCGCCCCCCGCATCTTGTGCATCAACACCCAGCGCTCATCGGACACCAGCAGAATCTCCCCTGCCCCGGCCTCCCGGTGACGCCAGGAATCCTTGCCCGGCTTGTCCACGTCGAAACCATGGTGGGCATGCTTGATCACCGAGACGCGCAGACCGCGGGCGGTGATCTCGGGGATCACCCGCTCGATCAGGGTGGTCTTGCCGGAGCCGGACCAGCCGGCGAAGCCGAAGACTTTCATGGGAATACCTCTCCGGGCGGAGCGCAAACAGTCAGCCTGCTCTCCCCCAAGGCAGGGGCGGATTGGCGAAGGTCGATGGGCAAGGGATGGTGTGGCACGGGGCGGAGATGTCGGGCGGACAGGCGCCGGATTGTAGCAAGACGGATGGAAAAGCTGCGGACGGACACCCGGACACTCAGCGCATTTCAAGGAACTGAGCGCTGATCATCCCAACGCGGATCAAACCACCCACCCCGAAACAAGGCATGACGCAAGCCTTCGCTGTCGGCATGCCGGGCATGGGCAATCCATGCGCCCAGGCGCTGCCTGACTTCGGGCACCTCCACGGTCCCGGCGGACCAACGGTCCCGAAGACTGCGCAGACGTAGCCGCAGACGCTCGACGTTATCCTCAGGCAATCGGCGACGTCGCCCCGGCCCGAGGATGTAGCCCAGGAACAGAGCCGGCGAGGTCGCCTGCAGGATCCGGGTCTTGCGTGGATGCAGCAGCAGGCGCCGGCGTTCGAGAAAGGCCGCAATGCTGGTGCGCCAGTCTGTCAACGTCTGCCGGTCGTCTGCGAAAAGGGCAAAATCGTCCAGATAGCGCAGGTAAGGTGCCCGCAGCACTTCGGTTACGTAGTGATCCAGCGGGTTCAGGTAAACATTACCGAACAGCTGACTGGTCAGATTGCCGATGGGCAGGCCACGGCGCCGCGCGTAGGGTGCAAACAGGTCATCGCCCGGAAAATAACAGTCCACTGGCTCCTGCGGGTTGGACCCATCGATCAACGTGTCGCAAAGCCAGAGGGTGTCGCGGCAAGCGATGCGGCGGCGCAGATCCCGCTTCAGCACGTCGTGGTCGATGGCCGGGAAATAGCGGTAGATGTCGCAGCGCAGCACATGGCGGAAACGGTCCCTCAGCCCCTCATAGGTGGCCACCGCCCGATGCGTACCACGGCCTTCAAGGCTCGCAAAGGTATTAGCAATGAAGCTGCGCTCAAAGATCGGGCTGATGACACTGCACAGGGCGTGATGCACCACGCGATCCCGGAACGGCGCGGCCGAGATGAGGCGCGGCTTGCTCTCCCGCACCATGAAGGTTGTATACCCGCCCGGCTGCCAGGTCTTCCCCAACAATTGCTCTTGCAGGACGAGAATCTCGTGCTCCAGGCCGGCCAAAAACTGGGCGACGCGGGGCTTGTGACGCTTGCCCCTTGCCGCTCGCAAAGCTGCACTGTAAAGGTTCAGAAAATCGACAATGCGGGGATAGAGACTGCCCTCACTCCGGGCCATCGGCATCCCCCGTTCGAGCTTGCAGGGCTTTGCGCCAGCCACCTACCAACCGGCCTGTTTCATCCAGCGCTCGGGCCGCGAACTCGTAACGGCGGTGATCCAGGTGCCTCAGATCGTGGGCCAGACGGCAGAGCACGCGCAATTTTTCCAGATCCAGATTGGCGCGATTCAGAATGGCATCGGGCCGCCGGCTGTACGTCGCCTCCACCAAGGCTTCCATGGTGAGCAGGGCTGCCGTCTGCATGCGATCACCGAGCAGGAACTTCTGACCACGGGGAAACTGCTCCAGCGTTGGCAAGAGCCAAAGCAGGAAAGCGTAATGCTTCTCCAGGGCGGTGGCGCCACGCCCCTGGGGCCGGTTCATCGTGATGCGTCCATGATGAGGGGGGCCGCCCGTGTCCCAGACATGGCCGGCAAGACACGGGCGGTTTGCTGCACTGAACATGGCTCGCCGATGGACACCGCGTGCGCGCCCGGCAGCCCCGTAGGGCAACCGGCTCCGACAGTGCGGCGTGCTGGCCAGACGGAAACCCAGGTTGTTGTTGCGGTTGCCGGGGTGGTTCCTGTTGCGCTTGGCCGACCGCGCGTTCTCCGGGTTATTGTTCCACCCGCCGCCGCGCAGGACTGGGCGAGCCAGGCTTCTGCCCCGCGGCGCGAAGCCGAAGGGCAAAAGTCGAAACGCGAGCGCGCTTCGCGCGCTCGCACTGCCGGCTGCGCCGGCAGCAAAGGGGTAAGGGGGCCAAGGTTCAAGGGGAAAGAGTCCTGGCCAGACGGAAACCCAGGTCGCTGTCGCGCCTGCCAGTGGAGCTCCAGCCGCGAACGGCCGAGCGCGCGAAGCGGGGATTATCGTCCCAACTCCCGCCGCGCAGGACCCGATTTGAGCAGTCGGCAGCGCGCATTGGACGTCCATCCTTGAATGCAGTGTGATAGTCGGAAGCGTAGCAGTCTTCGGTCCATTCCCAAACATTGCCAAGGACGTCGTACAGCCCGAACGCGTTGGGTCGATAGCTGCCGACCGGCGCGGTGGTGGCGAAGCCATCACTGCAGTTGTGAAACTCCCAGGCTGCAAGGAATTCAAGCTGTTTTGTACTGTTATCGCCAACATTGGCGTAAGCGCACGCCTGATCCGGATCGTCGCCCCAGAAGCGTGCGATGACACTGCCAGCCCGGGCGGCGTATTCCCACTCCGCTTCGGAAAGCAGGCGATAGGGCTGGCCGCTCTTCTTGGTAAGCCAGCGCACGTAGGTCTGGGCCTCATCCCAACTCACGCCGATAACCGGGTGCGCACCACGGCCAAATCCATAGTCGTCCAAAGGCGGGCAGGCGCCGTCCGCCACGCACAGGGTCCACTCGTCAAAGCGGATCTCGAAGCGCGCCACGGCCACGGGGCGCATATTCACCAGGTGCTGCGGCCCTTCATCATCGTAACGACCGGCTTCGTCCGCTGGCGACCCCATGGTGAAGCTGCCGCTGGGCAGGGCCACCATCTGGGGGCAGGCAGGGCAGTCGCGGAAGATCTGCCCCGCCCGGGGCGCCCCCGTGAACGGGGGCGGATCTTCCAGAACCCGCGCCTTGCCGGCGTCAAAGCCACGTAGACCCAGGCCGTCGAGGGCCAAATGACGGAGGGCAGGCAGCTTGGCGAGGGACGAAGGGTCGCGCACCCGGGTGCGCGACAGATCCAGTTCCTCCAGCTGGCTCAGCACAGCCAGGGGGGTGACATCATCCACGGCGGTATTGGACAGATCCAGCCTGCGCAAGGCGCCAAGTCTGGCCAGGGGGGCAAGCGATCGGACCGCGGTGTTGCCCAGATCCAGGGCCTCCAGCCGGCCCAGCCCGGCGAGTGGGGAGAGGTCGCTGACCGCCGTATGGGAGAGATCCAGTTCCTTCAGCCCGACCATGCCGGCCAGGGGGCTCAGATCGGCGAGCTGCGGATCGCGGATCGCCAGGCGGGCCAAGGTTGACCAGCGGGCCACTTGCGCCAGCGGGATGCCGTCGCCCTCGCTCAACGTAAAGGCGAGGCGACTCGGCTCGCGGCCCCCGGCCAGGGCCTGGAGATGCGGCAGTGCGCGCTCGAAGACCGCGCCGCGATCCTGCCGGGGCAGGCCGACCACGGTAAAGCCGCGAATGTCTCGTTCCAGCGTCACCTGCAGACGCTCCAATTGCTGACGGGCTTCCTGCTGGGCCTGGAGGGGCACGACCGTCGTCTCGTAATACAGGCCACCGCCAACGAGAGCCAGGACAAGCACCGTCATGGCGCCATAGGCGAGCCGCCGGGCGCGGGTGAGGGCCTCTCTGGGCTTGCTGGCTGCGACCCACGACAGGTCGAAGAGTTTTTCGTAGATTCGGTTGCGTGTACGCAAGCGGCCCTGCCCGTCGCGCCGTGCCAGTCCGGAAAGTTTCAGCTGGGCGTAAGCGATGTTGGCAGCCTGATCGGGCAGGCTCTCCCCTTTCAACAGGCGCGCATAGAGGCTGATGACGTCACCACTGCGGGCCACCCTTTCGTTGATGAAGCGCAGGGTTTGTTCGAAATGGGCATCCTGGCGCAAGCCATCCAGGCTCGTGAAATCGTGCTCCACCAGGGCATCGATGGCGGCCGCCGTGGCAGCCCCCTTGCGGCGGGCCTCCTCACACAGACGGGCGGTGAGATAGGGCTGCCCACCGGTCCAGTGAAGGATGCGCGTCAAGAGTTGGCCGGCAATGTCCGGATCGGCACGAAGCGCCGCCAGAAACGGGCTCAGATCGTCGTTGAGGGGGTCGAAGTCCGCCAGCCAGAGCGTGCGACCAATGTTGTACGGCGTGGTTCGCCGGGCCTTGATGAGTTCGTTGGGTGTCGCCACGCCAACAAGGCAGAAGGACAGACGCTTGAGGGCAGGCTCTTCCGGGCGGCTGGTGTAGAGACTGCGAATGGCGGTAAATAGATCGTCGGTGAAGTCCCGCTCCAGGGTGGAGTCGATCTCATCGAGAATGATGACGATGCGCCCATCCAGCCTCTCCAGCGCCACACGGAAGAAATCCATGAAACCCAGGCTCAGGGATTCATCGGCATGGCGCGCCCAGAATTTGGGCAGGTCCAGATCCAGCTTCAGCTTGCGCGCCAGGGCCTTGACGACACCCTGGAAGTAAAGCTGGGGGCTGTCCTCGTTCTTCAGGGGCGAGAGATCGAAGTAGGCGAACCGATAGCCTTCGCCTTCCATCAAGGCCATGGCGCGATACACCAGGGAGGTCTTGCCCATCTGCCGGGACGTCACGACGTTGACGTACTCTCCCGCACGAAGCTGCTCGATGAACTCCCGGTCGCTGGCCCGGACAACATAGACCTGCTCGGTCGCATCGACAGGCCCGCCTACCTTGACGTCAAGGGTGTCGCTCATAGCACGGCCCGAAAGAAGCGGTCGTAGAGTTCGTTCGCCCCCACCACGCGGCCACCCTCCTCCCGGACCAGCCCGGCGGCTTCGAGCCGGTAGAACAGGTTGCGGTTCTCCAGGCGGTGGGTTCGAAGCGCGCCACCCAAGGCGTCCAGCAGTTTTGCATTGTGCAGGCGATCGAACACGGAGCGCAGGTGATCTCCGAAAGGCCCATGTTGATACGCGGCGGTATCCACGAGACGCTGAAACCCCTGACCTTCATCCCACGCCAAGCGGTAGAACGAGAGAGGCGTGAGATAGGGATGGCCGCGCAGGAGCGCATGCAGGCGATCAAGCTGTGACGCATCAAGGAGCTGGCAATGGTGCGCGTTGAAGGTATCGAGCATCGCGCGGGAAAAAGGGCCAACCATGAGCGGATCGGCAGTGTTGAAAGGCGAGGTGTAGCCGCTATCGATCAGCATGCGCGGGTCCGTGGCAACGGCGAGGGCCAGGCTCACGCGCCCCCAGGTGGACTTCTGCGTGAAGTCCGTGCCATTGCTGTCCCAACCACGCAAGGCGCTGAAGAAGCTCTCCTGCCAGTCACTACCAATGGCCCTGTCGAGTTCGTCGATGGCAAGCACCAACGGCCCTTCTACTCGCGGAAAGATCTGGTCCTCGACGAAATAGGTCAGATCCAGCGCCTGAGACATCTCCGGAAAGTCGATGTGCCGCAGACCCAGTTTGCCCGCAAGCACCTGGGCGAACTGCCGGGCAAACACCGGGAAACTCATGCGCTTCACATCTCCGAAGCCCAGCAGATCGATCAGGGCTACCTTCTTCCCCGCTTCGTGGCATTTGGCGAGGTAGCGCAGGAGAAGGCTGGATTTTCCGGACTGGTTGGCACCCTTGATCACCAGGAGATGGCGGGACCGGCCGCGGGCAAGCCGTTCGGCCCTGTCGTCCACATCACGGCGCACATAGAAGGTGGTTTCCACATCGAGGCGGGCGCCGGGCTCGTCGAGACTTTCACGCAGCAAGCGCATGTCCGCCTTGGGCTCCGGCCGGGTCGAAGGCTGAGCTGGTACCCGGGACGCGACGTCGGTGACTACCATTTGTGCCAGCCCCGCCGGCGCACTCAGCAGGGCGCGCAGCGTAGCCTGATCGTCCCTGTCGTCCTGCCAGAGGACGTACTGCAGGCGACCAATATAGCTGTCGAGTTCGTAGCCAAGCGCACCTTCATAGGCAACCCTTACCGGCAAGACCTTGGAGCGCTGACCATCCTTGCCCGCCTGATGGGCGCGACGGACCTCGCCCAGAACCATCTCGGACGTGACCGATTCGGCCGAGAGCAGCACAACGAGGTAGTCGGCCCAGGCGATCCGACGCTCGATCTCGTCGGACCATGAAATACCGACAGGCATGTCGATGTCAATGAAGACTTCGCACCCCGCGTTGCGCAAACCACTGGCAAGAAAGCCCGCCAGCCGTACATCGGTCGGCACGTTGCGGCGGTAGGACAGGAAGTAGCGGAGAGGCCTCCCGGCGGTCAGGTGGGCCGCAGACGCCTGGCTGACGGTGGCCAGAACCGGAGAGTTAGCCGGAATCATTCGGGCAAGAAACTGGCAGGCGCGTTTATAGAGCAAAGCCCCCCTTGAGTCAGGCTTGCATATCTCGAAATGGTCGGCGTCTACAGGAATAGGTACAACGCCACTGACCCCCGGATTGACGCTGCTTTCGTCAACAATTCGCGCGCCTTTCGTATCCCGAGCTTCAAAGTAGGCCTCTGTTTCGATGCCCAGCCGGCTCGCGTTGTTGCTGTACCAGGTGGATAGATCGCGCAGGTGAGGCTCATTTGCACGCAGATCGTCGATGGCCACCGTCGTGCGCGCGAGCCTGCCAAGTACAGTCAGATAATCGGCCAGACGGGAACCAGCATGAGGCGTGGCAAGGAACATGACACCACGGGTCGCTCGCGCAAGGCGCTGCCATCCGGGATTCCCCAGCGTCTCGCCGGACTGCAGCATCTGTTTGACTAACAGCCCGCCCAGGCTATGGGCAATGAAGACCAGGGGCCGGGTACCAATGCCTTCCGCCTCGAGCAGAGCCAAGATGTTCCTGGATCGGTCCACGAGCGGCATGGCATGACCAAGCCATGCCGACGGGCTCGCATCGTAGGCAAGAGAATGCACAGCGACTGAAGGCAAATCATTGGCAAGCCAGGCCGGCCAGAACGTCTTGTCCGTCCCGTCGGCCTCCCAGGTTCCGAGTTTGTCACCACCCAAACCATGGACAAAGATCACGTCGAGAGCCGTTTCGGAGGAACAACTCGAAACCACTCGATAAAGGTCGGCCATGGCCATATGTCCTTTTCTGGTCCGGCGATAACAACGGTGCAAGCACTGGGTTTTCCAAAATTGTACATGCCGATGTTGTGAGTCGCTCATCCAGACCGCCGCAATCATGGGTGAATGGCTTCATGCTCCCGTGCTCATCGGCATCGCCCAGCCGATCAAGGACAAGAAAGCGCAGCGCTCGTCTTCCCGTCCGCCACCGCAACCAGAGACGCTCCCGAAATCACGGGCTGGACTTTGAAGGCCATTACAGCGCCGAGCAGCGCCTTCTGATCGACACACCCCAGCAGGGAATATCGCCGGATGATCCACTGCCTGATCCCTATCTTTCCGTCACATCAGGCGGAGACAGGGGACTGAGACGCTTCGTATGCGGAGCCGCGCGCCGGCCACGCCAAGCGGGAAACCCATGGGCCACATCCGAAGCCACACCGGCTGGTTATCGTCCCCCGGGCAAGCAGCCCATCAGATCGCCATTCAATCGCAGCGCCATGTCGGCCTTGCGGGCGATCATCTTGTCGGCCAGCGCCGGGCGGCCGCCGCACTCGAGGATCAGGGCACGGATGTGTTCGTCGGGGATGGCGGTGACGACGCGGATGGCGGCCTCCAGATCCGAGGGGCTGATGTCGCCGAACAGCCGGCAGGCATGGGGGTTGTCCGGGTTGCGGCGCAGGCTGTCCAGTTCACCCACCTGGACGCCGAAGGCTTTGCCCTTGGGGTCGCCACCGGCGCGGAACTCCAGGGCGCCGCCCACGTCGAGGGTCAGCACGGTGCCGCCGACGACGCCCTGGTTGTCTCCGTCGAAGCCGGCCGCATCCCAGTTGGCCGTCCAGGCATGCACACCCAGCCAGCGCTGGGCCTGCCGGCGCTCACGCTCGGTCTGCAGGGAGACGTGCTTTTTATCGAGGCTCAGCAGTTCGGTGGCGATCTGGTCGGGCGCCCGGGTACGGACGTAGGGCAGGATGGGGGCGCCGGCCAGGCCGTAGAGCTGGGCCGCCAGCCACTCGTTGCGGGCATGGGCGGGGGATTCGAGGGTCTTTACGTAGTAGCGCCGGCCGCTGTCGTCCGCATAGATGCCGGCCACATTGCTGCCCCGCTGCCCGCCTATCCGCTGCAGGCGGGCGGTATCGATCACACAGGGGTCGATGGTGTTCATCATGGCAGCTCGGGGCCTGGGGCGTCAGGGAATCGGCTGGGTGCGTCGCACCAGGGCCAGTTGCGACGAGGTCTCGATGGCGCCCTTGCGGGCGCGCCGCACGTCGCGAATGGCCTGCTCCGGGTCCATGCCCAGCTCCACCAGGAGCCGCGCCGCGATCATGCCGGCGCGGCCCAGGCCGCCCTTGCAATGGACCAGTACATCCTCGCCACCCCGCAGCAGGGTCCGGATCTCCTGGCCCTGGATGACCCACTGCCGTTCGAAGTCGTGGCAGGGCACGCTGAAATCGGCAATCGGCAGATGGCGCCAGAGGATGCCCCGCCGGTGCACCTCATGGCCCAGCTGGGGCACCCGCAGCGACAGGAGCTCGGCCGGCTCGACCAGGGTCAGCACCAGCCGCGCGCCCCAGACAGCGATGGCGTCCAGATCGACGCCCAGATCACGAGCCCACGCACCGGTGGCTGCCCATTGATCATGCTTGCCGGGGCAGAAGGTGATGCCGATGCGGCCGTGGGCCGGGCTGGCACGCACTTCAGCGATCTGCAGGGGATGGGTGTGGCTGGTACGTGCGCCGATCATGGCCTTCCGGCTCGAAGCCCGGTGAATGGGGGTGCGCCAAGTTTGCCACAGCCCCTCGCCAGCACACTGGAGGCCATGTCAATTGGCCGACATGGGTTCGAATGTATGTAGCTGATCCTTGCGGAAGTGATGCACGCCGAACGCGAGGGCGCCTTCCCTTGCCCCGCTGGCCGGATTCCCCGGCGAACGCAGCACGACGTGATCGGCCCCCTCCTCAATCACCTGCGCACCGGCAAAGTTGACCAGCGAGGCCGGCAACATGCCGCTCACGCGGCTGCCGACGATGTGATAGCTGCCGTACTTCACACGACGCCCATCGCGGCCCCGGAGCTCTCCGCGGGCGTCGCGCTCCATCAGCTCGCGCAACACATCGCTGCCCTGCTGCAGATCACTGCGCAGGGAGGCCAGCATGTCCGGCCCTGCCGTTCGCACCTGGGTGTCGGTGTAGGTGGTGGGCATATGGTAGAGGTAGCGGCCCATCCACCCCTCCCCTTCCGCACGCATCACCAGGGTTGCACGGAAGACGTCCTCGCTGTCTTCCACCAGATAGACGAGGGGGACAGTGTGCAGGGCATCGGCGCGCCCCGTGAGCAAGGGGCTCCCCTGCAGGCGCTCACTGGCGATGGCAAAGGGATCGGCGCTGGCATAGCGGTCCTTCAGTTGCCCAGCCACATGATCGTGATAGACCCCTTCGATGGGCTCCATGACGGAAACAGGCAGCGGGCTCAGGTTGTCGACCACCGCAAGCACCGTCGACTCGGCAAACACCAGCAGGTATTGGGTGTCGGGCACCTTGGACAATTCGGAGGGCAAGGCCTCGGGCAAGGCGCGCACGAGTTGGAAGCCCCGCGCAGCCGCGTCCGGCGCCGGCGGCACACTCTGACGGGTTGTGGCACAGGCGGTGAGCAGTGCAGACAGGGCAAGCAGATGAAGCGCTCTCCAGGGTGACATGGCTACTCCTCAATGCACTCGATCGGACCCCGGCATTCTATGCCAGCGGCCTCCCCTGCCGTACCCTTCGACGCGCGCGACGGCGTTGTCGAGGCGGGGATCCGTGTCCATATGTGGCGCTAGAATAAGCGCCCCGCACTTCCCCATCACATCTGCAATGAATACCACGTCCGCGGCACCGCGATTGCTCGTCGCCCTGAGCACTTACCTGGGATGGGTGCTGCTCACCCTGTTCGGCATGCGCTGGGCGAGTGACGGCACCAAGAAGCCACTGCTGGAGTTGGTCTCCCACGGCATCAGCTGGAACATCACCATGGCAATCGGCCTCCTGACCCTGGTCACGCTGGCAATGCGCTGGCGCGACCTGAAGTTCGAGGCACCCAAACCTCCGGGGTCGCTGCGGATCCTGTGGTTTCCGGCACTGTACCTGCTGTTGTTTGCCGTGCTTTCCGCCGTGCTGGGCCTGCCTCCCCGGGACACCACACTGTTCGTGCTGCTGAACACCCTGCAGGTGGGGCTTTCCGAAGAATGGATGTTCCGGGGCGTGCTTTTTCAGGGGCTGCGCACACGCTTGGCCCTATGGCCGGCCATCCTCCTCACCTCGCTGCTGTTCGGCTCGGTGCATGTGCTCAACGTGATGATCACGGGGGAGTTGCTGGAGGCCGTGGTGCAGGCAATCGCGGCGTTCCTGAGCGGGATGGTCATGATCGCGCTGCTGATCCGCACCGGTTCGATCTGGGTCCCCATCGCCTACCATGCGCTGTGGGACTTCGGCGCCTTCATGGCCTCGGCCGGCGGCAACAGAACGGAGCAGGCTGCGGACTTCAGCCTCGGCTGGACCGCGGCGCTTCCCGTGCTGCTGGTGCTGCCCAACTTTCTTTACGCACTTTACCTGCTGCGCAAGCTGCCCAATGAACCACGGCTCGCCGCCGCCTGAGCGCCGGGCCCGTACCGGGCGCGAGCCCTCAGGACACCAGGTCGAGACGGACGATGTCCACGCCGGTGACCTTGCCGTCAATGGCCGCCACCAGCGCCGCGAAGTGCGGTGTGGCCATGTGGCGGTCAAGGGTGGCGTCGTCCTGCCAGCGTTCGATCATCACGAAACTGTCCGGCTTGTCGCGGGTGATGTGCAGGTCGTATTGCAGACAACCTGCCTCGGCGCGGCTGGGAGGGACGATCCGGTCCAGGGCCTGGCGAACCTCGACTCGGAACTCGGGTTTGGCAGAAATGGTGGCAACGACGCTGAGTGACATGGGAAGACTCCGGTGAATGGGTGGCGGGGCCGGGATGGCCATGCCTGATCCGTCAGGAATGCAGTGTCGACGAAAGCGGATCTCAAGAGAAGCATGAAGGCAATGCCGGGGCTATCAAGAGGCGGGCGAAGCCCCCGCGCCGCCCGACACCTGGCACGGCACCGCCAGCACCGGTGCAAAGCCGCCCCCCGGCGTGCGGAAATTGGTGGTCTGCCCCTGGTAGAGGCGTGCAGTGACGAGCTGCACCTCGCCCCGATAGACGTAGTTGCGCAAGTCCATCTTCAGATCCACCGGGGCCCCTTCCACCTCCAGACGGCGTTCGGACGGGGGCACCAGGGCCTGGGCAATATAGTCGCCGGCGAGGATCTCGCCAAAGACCCGCCGGGTGAGCTTGTCGCCCCGGTAGGTACCCCGGCTGCCGAAACCCGAGGCAGGCTTGAAGAACAACTGCCGCCGACGTGCCCAAAGATCATCGGCACGCGCCGGGCTGACCGCCTCGGTATGGGGCACGCCCGCGCCCAGGATGGCAACGGTGGCTTCATCCACGCCCAGGCGGCGCAGGGCCGCAGGATCGGACAGCAGCACCAGGTTGCGCTTGTCGGCGTACAGGGCATGGGCACGGGGATGGGGGGTGATCACCGCCGAACCATCCAGCCAGGCGCTGCGTAGTGCAGCACTGGATGCCGCCTCGAAGGCAAAGTCGGTGAGGCGGTTATAGACCAGATCCACGGGCTGACCGTGGAGGGTGAGGCCCTCCGCCGAATGGACCAGCTCGGCCGGATCGCAGATGCGGGCAGCGATACCATGGCGCTCGAACAGGCGCTGGAAGAGCAGGAACTCGGGCAACAGGTACTGGCCCTGGGGCGCCTCGTCGACGATGGCGATGGTGCGCAGGGGCAAGTCTCCCCGCACCAGGCGCCACTCGCTGCGGAACATGTCCACGAAGCGGGTCTCCAGGTCGTTGGCCGCGTCGGGCAGCGCGTCCATCACCTGGGCCACCTCGGGGCAGCAGGCACGCTGGGCGCGGCCGAGAATGGCATTGAGCAGCGCCCCGCCGGCATTGGTGTTGATCTCGATGAGCCGCGGGCCACCCTCTCCCAGGTGGAAGTCGTATCCGAGGAAGACGCCTGCGGCGGCCGTCGTCTGCCGTGCCATCGCAGGCGCCCAGCCAAGCACGGTCTCCTGCCAGGCCGGCAGGGCCACCACCCGCTCGATGGCTGCAACCAGCGCTGCCATGGCCTCCACGTGACGGGCCGAGACAAAAGCCATGGCGTCGGCAAAAAGATGGGGGCGGGACTCGGCGAGCAAGGCCTGCAGGGCTCCATCCCGTGGATCCCGGGCCAGGGCATCCAGGAGCGCCTGGCGGTCCAGGGAGACGCAGGGGCAACCCGCGTTGAGGGCTTCGGCGGTCCCGGTACAGTCGCCGGCGCTCAGGACGCTGGCGAGCCGGGCAAGGGCATCGCGGGAAAGGGCTGAAGTCTTGGGCGGCACAGGAGGATCTCGGAAGCAGGCGTGTTGGATTCTAGCAAGACGACAGCCCGCGGCCCTGAACCTGGGTCAAGGCCCGCTGCTCATCGCCGTCCGTGGTCGAACGAACCCGCTCTCCCGAGTTGTCAGCCCTGGCTTGCCGGCGGCGGAAGCTGCTCAAGAAAGGCCACCACCTCCGCCTCCACCTTGCTCCGGCGCATGGGCGGCAGGCTCTGCCAGACGCGCTTGCCGTAGGGCTTGGTGAGCATGCGTGGGTCGCAGATGGCAAGGACGCCCTTGTCCTGCTCGGTGCGGATGAGCCGGCCGGCCCCCTGCTTGACGTTGATGACGGCGCGGGGGAGTTGGTATTCCATGAAGGGGTTGCGGCCGGATTTCTGCATGTGCTCGATGCGGGCAGCCAAGACCGGGTCGTCGGGCGGGGCGAAGGGCAGCTTGTCGATGATCACCACCGACAGCGCGTCGCCGGGCACATCGACACCTTCCCAGAAGCTCTGGCTGGCCACCAGGATGGCATTGCCCAGGCGCCGGAAGCGATCGAGCAACTCGGTGCGCGAGCCCTCCCCCTGGATGAGCAGGGGCAGCTTCAGCTTCTCCCGCTCCAGCTTCTCGGCGATGACTTCGTGGATGCGCCGCATGGCCCGCAGGGAGGTGCACAGCACAAAGGCACGGCCCTGGGCCGCCCGGATCAGGGGGAAGGCCACCGCCGCCACCGCATCCGGATAGGCCGGACTGTTGGGCTCGGGCATGTTCTGGGGGGCGTAAAGCACGGCCTGCTGCGGGTAGTCGAAGGGGCTACCCCACACCGCCGTATCGATGGGCGGCTCGACCCAGTGCAGGCCCAGCTCACGGCAGTAGTGGCCAAAATCACGGCCAACGGCCAGGGTCGCCGACGTGAACACCCAGGCCCGCGGGTGGCCGTCCATCTGACGCTTGAAGATGCTGGCGATGGACAGGGGCGTGGCGTGCAGGGCCAGGGACTGGCTGAAGACTTCGACCCAGCGTACCCAGTCGGTCCCCTCGGGGCGCTGCCAGCGGGCCAGGACTTGCTGCAGCTCCTGGGTGCGCCGCAGACAGTTGGCGAGGCCCTCCGAGCGCTCGGCCTGGGTTTCGAGCATCGCGCCGAAGCCCGCCAGCTCGGCATCCAGGGCTTCGACCGCTTCATGGAAGGGCTTGTTGTCTTCCAGCTGGGCAAAGCCGAAGCGGGCATTCTCGGCATTGACGGTCAGGCGCAGATCGCGGGCGGACTTCTCAAGCTTGCGGGTGGCCTCGATGAGATCGAGACAGTCCCGGGCGGCGGCCACGGTCTCGGAGCGGGTGTCCCGGGCCAGCTCGAGGAGCTGGGAGGTGGACACGCTCTCGCCGAAGAACAGGCTGGCGGTTTCGGGGAGCTGGTGGGCTTCGTCGAAGATGACCGCGTTGCATGCGGGCAGCAGCTCGCCCATGCCTTCGTCGCGGAGCATGACGTCGGCGAAGAAGAGGTGGTGATTGACCACGACCACGTCGGCATCCATGGCGGCCCGGCGGGCTGAGGCAACGAAGCACTCCTTGATGTTGGGGCACTCCTGGCCCAGGCAGTTGTCCCGGGACGAGGTGGCAAACTGCCAGGCCATGGCGTCTTCGGGCACCTCGGGGCACTCGGCCTTGTCGCCGCTCAGGCTGATCTCCATGAAGCGCCCGATGGCGCGCAGGTGGGCAGCATCCTCGGGGGTGGTGAAGCGCCCGTCCACCAGGTTGCGGGCCAGGTGGTAGTGGCACACGTAGTTGGCACGCCCCTTGAGCAGCGCCACCCCCACCGGCACCTTGAGCGCAGCGCGGATGGTGGGCAGATCCCGGTTGAAGAGCTGGTCCTGGAGCGTCTTGGTGCCGGTGGAGATGATCACCTTGCCGCCAGCCAGCAGCGCCGGCACCAGATAAGCGTAGGTCTTGCCGGTGCCGGTGCCGGCCTCGGCCACCAGCACGCCGTTGTCCTTGAGGGTCGCGGCGATGTGCTCGGCCATTTCCACCTGCTGGGGCCGGGGCGAGAAGCCGGGAATCGCAGCAGCCAGAGGGCCGTCGACGGCGAAGGCTTTTTCGACGTTCATGGATGTGCGGGCAGTGCGGTGCTCAATCGAGCACGTCCACGCGCAACCACACGAGGGCCTGGCTGCGGGTGTTGCCGTGCTGGATACCGCTGGTGCCATAGCCGGAGCGACGGGTGTCGGACTGGCTGCTGCCGAGGGGAATCCACTGCCCCACGCGGCCGCTGACCGTGGTGGCGAGGCGGGTGGATTCGATCACGCCATTTGGCCCGACGCGCTCCATGGCAGGGGCGATCTCGATGCTCACCTGCTCGCCGAGCAGTTGCGGTGCGGCAAGAAACCCGCTGCCCACATCCGTGTAGCGCACGCTGTCGAGGGCCTGCCATCCGGCACCAGTGGAGCGCCATTCGCGCATCGGCACGGGCAGGGACTGCCCGACGCGGATCAGTGCGCGGCCCCCTTCAACCACCTGGACCTGCTGATTGATGCCCTCCGTGCGCGCCTGGCGCCCTGCGCCGCCTTCGATGAGGATGCGGCTGTTACCTGGCGCGACACGCCCCGACAGGGAGATCTCGCCCCCCTGCCCTTCATCCTGCTGGCTCTGACGCACGGACACCAGGAGGCGCCGCAGGGGCACGTCCAGGGCCGAGATGGCAGCCTGCAGCTCGACGAGGTTGGCGGGAGAAACACGGATCAGGAGTTTGTCGTCCAGGGTACTCAGGGCACCACCGGGTTCCACCAGCGGCCGCAAGGCAGGCACGATCTGGTCGGCGCTGCGGTGACGCAGGGTGATGATCTCGAGCCGGCCCTGCGCAAGCACCGGCTGGGTGATTGCCAGCAGAATGGCGAAAAGGCAGGCGTATGGCCGGGGCATCGTTCTTTCAGTCCACCCGGTGGGCTTCCGCCAGGTAGTCCCGGGAGCGCATCTCGATCAGACGGCTCACCGTGCGATGGAACTCACTGGCCTGGCGGCCTTCGACGTAGAGGTCATAGGCCTGGCACTCGGCGCTGACCAGCAGCTTGACCCGATGGTCGTAGAGCACGTCGATCAGCCAGGTGAAACGCCGCGCCTCAGAGGCCATGGCGGCGCTCATCCTGGGCACGCGGGAGAGGATCAGGGTGTGGTATTCCCGGGCGATCTCCAGGTAATCGTTCTGGGAGCGGTTGCCGGCACAAAGGGTATCGAAGTCAAACCAGATCACGCCTGCGGCCATGCGCTGGACCTTGAGCTTGCGCTCCAGCACCTCGATCTCCCCGGGCGCCCCCTTGGAGCCAGCAATCTTCTCGAAATCGGTCGCAAGGTGCTTGTCGGCCGCGTCGTCGCCGGGCACCAGGAAGGCGTCCATCTGCTCGAGGGTGCGCAGGCGATAATCGGTTCCATGGTCCACCTCGACCACGTCAAAGCGACGCTTGATCATGTCGATGGTGGGCAGGAAGTTGATGCGCTGCAAACCATTGGGATACAGGCCATCCGGCGGGTAGTTGGAGGTCATCACGAAGACCGTGCCCCGGGCGAACAGGGCCTCCAGCAGGCGGCCAAGAATCATGGCGTCAGCAATGTCCGACACGTGAAACTCGTCGAAGCACAGCAGGCGGGTCTGACGGGCGATGCGGTCTGCCACCTTCTGCAGGGGATCAGCCTCGTTGTTGAGGTTTTTCAGGTCGTTCTGGACTTCCTGCATGAAGGCATGAAAGTGCACCCGGCGCTTGCGCTGGTAAGGCACCGAGTCATAGAAGCAGTCCATCAGGAAGCTCTTGCCGCGCCCGACACCACCCCAGAAATACACGCTGCGCGGCTGCTTGGGCCGAGACAGCAGTTTGCGCAGGGTGCCCTTGCGGGCGGCCTTGAACGCCACCAGTTCGGCATACAGGCCTTGCAGGCGCTGGGCTGCGGCACGCTGGGCCGGATCGGACTTGAAACCACGCGCCTTGAGGGTGGCGTCGTAGGCATCGAGCATCCCGTGCTCGGCTACCTTGAGGACTCGATGGGGCATCTTGATGAAGGATTCTTATGGGTGCTGCGGATGGAAACGGGGGTGGTGAGGCATTTTACGCCTGACCACCCCCGGCTGACGCAGGGGCCGGCGAACCGGCCCCCGACAATCAGAAGTGCAGAGGACGCTTATCCACCGCCAGGGCGGCTTCGTGGACGACTTCCGACAGGGTGGGGTGAGCATGGCAGATGCGCGCCAGATCTTCGGACGCACCGGCAAACTCCATGGTTACCACCGCCTCGCCAATCAGCTCGGAAGCGTTGGAGCCAATGATGTGCACGCCGAGGATACGGTCGGTGTTGGCATCGGCAATCATCTTCACAAAGCCGGCCGGCGTTCCGGCACCCAGGGCACGACCGTTGGCCATGAAGGGGATCTTGCCGACCTTGTAGGCGGCACCTTCGGCCTTGAGCTGCTGCTCGGTCTTGCCCACCCAGGCGATTTCCGGGGAGGTGTAGATGACCCAGGGGATGGTGTCGAAGTTGCAGTGGCCTGCCTGACCGGCCATCAGCTCAGCAACCATCACGCCTTCTTCCATTGCCTTGTGGGCCAGCATCGGGCCGCGCACCACATCACCCACCGCCCAAACGCCCGGCAGGGTGGTCTTGCAATGACCGTCGACTTCGATGAAGCCCCGTTCGTCGATCTTGAGACCAACGGCCTCGGCATTGAGACCGGCCGTGTTGGGCACGCGACCGACCGAAACGATCAGACGGTCAAACTCCACCTTCTGGGCGCCGTCCTTGGTTTCGTACTCGACGGTGACGGACTTCTTGCCGACCGTAACCTTGCCGACCTTGACGGACAGCTTGATGTCGAGGCCCTGCTTGGTGAAGAGCTTGAGGGCTTCCTTGGCGAGATCCTGATCAGCGGCGCCGAGGAAGCTGTCCATCGCTTCGAGGATGGTCACCTGGGAACCGAGGCGGTTCCAGACAGAGCCCATTTCCAGGCCAATCACGCCGGAGCCGATCAGGCCGAGACGCTTGGGAACCCCATCAATGTCGAGGGCACCGATGTTGTCACACACCAGCTTGTTGTCGACGGGAATGCCCGGCAGGTGACGGGCGGTGGAGCCGGTCGCCACGATGACCTGCTTGGCCTCGACCACCTCATCACCCACCTTGACCTGCCAGCCGGCGTCGGTCTTGGCCACGAAGGAGCCATGACCTGCGAGGAAGGTGACCTTGTTCTTCTTGAACAGCCCCTTGATGCCGGCAGTAAGCTGCTCGACGATCTTGGACTTGCGGCCGATCATCTTGGCCACGTCGATCTTCGGGGTGCCGACGGAGATGCCCTGCTCTTCAAAGGCGTGACCGGCTTCTTCGAACAGGTGGGAGGTATGGAGCAGTGCCTTGGACGGGATACAGCCCACGTTCAGGCAGGTGCCGCCCAGGCGGGGCTCGCCTTTCGGGTCGGCATAAGGATTGGATTCGGCGCAGGCCGTGTTGAAACCGAGTTGCGCGGCGCGGATTGCAGCCACATAGCCACCAGGACCACCGCCGATGACCAGAACGTCGAATTGCTTCGCCATGTGTTTTCTTCCTTGTTCGGATTGAAACAAGGCACGGCGGCGGCAGACACGCTGCCACGGCCGTGCCTCAGGTCAGTGAGATCAGACGTCGAGCAGCAGACGGGCCGGATCTTCCAGGGCTTCCTTCATGGTCACCAGACCCAGGACGGCTTCGCGGCCGTCGATGATGCGGTGATCGTAGGACATGGCGAGGTAGTTGATCGGGCGCACCACAACCTGACCATTCTCGACCACGGCACGGTCCTTGGTGGCATGGATGCCGAGGATCGCGGACTGGGGCGGGTTGATGATCGGGGTGGACATCATGGAACCGAACACGCCACCGTTGGAGATGGAGAAGGTGCCACCGGTGAGTTCCTCGATGGAGATCTTGCCGTCCTTGGCCTTCTGGCCGTACTCGGCAATCTTCTTCTCGATATCGGCCACCGACATCTGGTCGGCGTCACGCAGGATGGGCACCACCAGACCGCGGGGGGAGCCAACCGCGATGCCGATGTCGATGTAACCGTGATAGACGATGTCGTTGCCATCGACCGAGGCGTTGAGGATGGGGAACTTCTTGAGGGCGGCGACGGCAGCCTTCACGAAGAAGCCCATGAAGCCCAGGCGCACGCCGTGAGCCTTCTCGAACTTGTCGGCGTACTGCTTGCGCAGGGCCATGACCGGAGCCATGTTGACTTCGTTGAAGGTGGTCAGGATGGCGTTTTCGTTCTTGGACTGGATCAGGCGCTCGGCGATGCGGGCGCGCAGACGGGTCATGGGAACGCGCTGCTCGGCACGGTCACCGGAAGCGACGGCCACAGCCGGGGCGGCTGCTGCAGGCTTGGCCTGGGCGGCGACAGCGTCTTCCTTGGTCACACGGCCGCCACGGCCGGAACCTGCGACGTCAGCGGCAGCAATGCCCTTCTCGTCGAGGATCTTGCGGGCGGACGGGCTGGCGGCACTGACGGCAGCAGCCGGGGCGGCGGCGGCAGGTGCGGCGGCCGGCGCGGCAGCGGCAGCCGGGGCACCGGCGGCAGCCTTGGCTTCGGTATCGATGGTGGCGATGATCTCGCCCGAGGTCACGGAGTCGCCGCCGTTCTTGACGATCTTGACGAGCACGCCATCGGCCGGCGCCGGGGTTTCCAGCACGACCTTGTCGGTTTCGATGTCGATCAGGTTCTCATCACGGGAAACGGCGTCACCTTCCTTTTTGTGCCAGCTCACCAGCGTGGCTTCGGAAACGGACTCGGACAGTTGCGGCACTTTGACTTCGATCAGCATGTTTTCTCCCTCTTGTTCAATTCGGCACGGACATGGGCATCAGGCTTTGATTTCGCCGAACGCATTTTCGATAACAGCCTTTTGTTGCGCGTTGTGCTTGGCGTAGTAGCCGACGGCCGGCGACGCGGCAGCCGGGCGCGACACCAGCAGGAACTTGTGCGTATCGCCCAGCGCACTGTCCAGATGGTGACGGGAAGCCAGCCAGTACCAGACGCCCTGGTTGCGGGGTTCTTCCTGGCACCACACCACCTCCTTGGCGTTCGGGTACTTGTTCACCTCGGCAGCAAAGGCTTCGGCCGGGAACGGGTAGAGCTGTTCCAGGCGAATGATCGCGATGTCCTTGATGTCGTGGGCACGACGGTGGGCCAGCAGTTCGTAGTAGATCTTGCCGGAGCAGGCAACCACGCGCTTGACCTTCTTGGCTTCAAGATCATCCACCTCGCCGATGACGGTCTGGAAGGTGCCCTTCGAGAGGTCGTCCAGGGAAGAGATGGCATCCTTGTGACGCAGCAGGGACTTCGGCGTGATGATCACCAGCGGCTTGCGGATCTTGCGCAGGGCCTGGCGACGCAGCAGGTGGAAGATCTGCGACGGGCCGGAGGGGATGCACACTTCCATGTTCATCTCGGCACATAGCTGCATGTAGCGTTCGATGCGGGCCGATGAGTGCTCCGGACCCTGACCTTCGTAGCCGTGGGGCAGCATCATCACGAGACCGCACTGGCGACCCCACTTGGCTTCGCCGGAGCTGATGAACTGGTCCATCACCACCTGGGCACCGTTGGCGAAGTCGCCGAACTGGGCCTCCCAGATGACGAGCTGGTTCGGCTCGGCCGACGCGTAGCCATACTCGAAGGCCAGCACGGCCTCTTCGGACAGCACGGAGTCGTAGCAGTAGAACGGTGCCTGACCTTCGCGGATGTTCTGCAGCGGATAGAAGGTGCCATCGTGCCACTGGTCGCGGTTCTGATCGTGCAGCGCAGCGTGACGGTGGAAGAAGGTCCCACGGCCCACGTCCTCGCCGGACAGACGGATGCCGAAGCCCTGCACCACCAGGCTGGCGTAGGCGAGGTTTTCTGCCATCCCCCAGTCGAAGGGCAGCTTGCCTTCGCCCATCGCCTTGCGGTCGTCGATGATCTTCTGGACGCGCGGATGCAGCGTGAAGCCGTCGGGCGTGGTGGTCAGCGACTTGGACAGACGCTTCAGCTCGGCCATCGGGACCTTGGTGTCGCACTTGTCGGTGTACTTCTTGCCGACGTACGGACCCCAGTCCTGGGAGAACTGGCGCTTGAAGTCGGACAGCACCGGATTGGTCAGCAGCTCGCCACGATCCAGGGCCGCACGGTAGTCCTTGATGAAAGCGTCCGGCTCTTCGGCCTTGCAGACACCCAGCTGGACCAGCTTGTCCGCGTAGATCTTGCGCGTGCCCGGATGCTTCGCGATCTTCTTGTACATCAGCGGCTGGGTCACCATCGGCTCATCAGCCTCGTTGTGGCCGAGCTTGCGATAGCAGACAACGTCGACAACCACATCCTTCTTGAACTGCTGACGGTACTCCACCGCCAGGCCCATCACGAAGGCCACGGCCTCCGGATCATCGCCATTGACGTGGAAGATCGGAGCCTCGCCCATCTTGAAGATGTCGGTGCAATACAGGGACGAACGGTAGTCGCGCGGATCGGAGGTGGTGAAACCGATCTGGTTGTTGACGACCAGGTGAATCGTGCCGCCCGTGCCATAGCCACGGGTCTGGGCGAAGTTGAGCATTTCCTGGTTCACGCCCTGACCGGCAACAGCCGCGTCACCGTGGATCAGGACCGGCACCACTTCGGACTTGCCGTTTTCACCACGACGGGTCTGGCGGGCATACACCGAGCCTTCGACCACGGGGTTCACGATTTCCAGGTGGGACGGGTTGAAGGCGAGCGTCAGGTGCACCGGACCACCGGCCGTCATCACGTCGCTGGAGAAGCCCATGTGGTACTTCACGTCACCGGCGGAGAGGTCGGAAGCGGCCTTGCCTTCGAACTCCGAGAACAGCATGCTGGGCGATTTGCCGAGGGTGTTGACGAGTACGTTCAGACGGCCACGGTGGGCCATGCCGATGACGATTTCCTGGACGCCCTTGCTGCCCGCCACGCGGATCAACTCATCCATTGCGACGATGGAGCTTTCGCCACCTTCGAGGGAGAAGCGCTTCTGACCCACATACTTGGTATGCAGGTAACGCTCCATGGTCTCGGCAGCCGTCAGACGCTCAAGGATGCGACGCTGGTGCTCTGCAGGAAAGACCGGACGGCCACGGGTCGGCTCGAGACGGGCCTGGATCCAGCGCTTCTCGGCGATGTCCGTCATGTACATGTACTCGGCACCGATGGAGCCGCAGTAGGTCTGACGCACGGCATCGAGGATCTCGCGCAGGGTGGCGTGATCGCCCGGGAGACCGTGGAAGGAGCCGGTATTGAAGGTCTGATTGAGGTCAGCCTCGGTGAAGCCGTAGTGGGAGAGCTCCAGTTCGTGGATCTCGGGACGCTCGGTGCGCTTCAGCGGATCGAGCTGGGCCCAGCGGGTACCCAGAAAGCGGTGGGCATTGATGAGCTGCAGCACACCGACCTGCTTCTGGTCGGAACCGCCGGCCACCACGGTGCGCACCGGGCCACGCTTCGCCATATCGGCGAAGGCGTTGATGATCGGGTAATGGGCAACGTCCGGCCCTTTGCCCGGAACGTTTTGCAGCGAATCGAAATAACTCCGCCATTCTTCGGAGACGGAATCCGGATTGTCGAGATAGTTCTCGTAAAGCTCTTCGATGAACGGCGCATTGGAGCCGAACAGTTGGGAGCTTTCAAAAAGCTGTTTCATCATGGGCGACCACCTGGCTTATATCTTGTCTTTTTAAATGTACTTGCTGCGGTGGGGAGAAATCCCTGATCTTTGAACCTTTTGGATAAACGAAGCGGGATGACCCTGTTCCGGCCATCCCGCATTCGCTTCTCCTGTTTCCCCCTCCCCCTCCGGGCAAACTTAGCCGCGCTGATCCAGCGGCTTGACGTCGCGGCGAGCGGCGCCGATGTAGAGCTGACGCGGACGACCGATCTTGTATTCGGGATCGGTGATCATCTCTTCCCACTGGGTCATCCAGCCAACGGTACGGGCCAGCGCGAAGATGCAGGTGAACATTTCGGTCGGAATGCCGAGGGCCTTCTGCACGATGCCGGAGTAGAAGTCCACGTTCGGGTAGAGCTTCTTCTCGACGAAATACGGATCTTCCAGAGCGATCTTTTCCAGCTCCATGGCCAGCTTGAAGAGACGGTCGTTCTCGAGGCCGAGTTCGCCGAGCACTTCGTGGCAGACCTTGCGCATCAGCTTGGCGCGGGGGTCAAAGTTCTTGTAAACACGGTGACCGAAGCCCATCAGCTTGAAGCTGTCGTTCTTGTCCTTGGCACGGGCGATGTATTCACCCACACGGGACACATCACCGATCTGCTCCAGCATCTGGAGGCAAGCTTCGTTCGCGCCGCCGTGAGCAGGACCCCACAGACAGGCGATGCCGGCTGCGATACAGGCGAAGGGGTTGGCACCGGAAGAGCCGGCAAGGCGCACCGTGGAGGTGGAGGCGTTTTGCTCGTGATCGGCATGCAGCGTGAAGATCACATCCAGGGCACGGACCAGAACCGGATTCGGCACGTACTTCTCGCACGGATTACCGAACATCATGCGCATGAAGTTGGCGGTGTAATCCAGCTCGTTGTCCGGATACATGAAGGGCATGCCGGTGTTGTACTTGTAGGCCATGGCGACGATGGTCGGCATCTTGGCCACAAGACGGTTGAAGCTGATGTTGCGATGCTCGACGTCCGAGAAGTCCATGGCGTCGTGGTAGAAGGCAGACAGCGCGCCCACAACACCGGTCATGACGGCCATCGGGTGGGCGTCACGGCGGAAACCGGAGTAGAACTTCGAGAGCTGCTCATGCACCATCGTGTGCTTCTTGATGGTGCCTTCGAAGTCATGCTTCTGCGCGGCATTGGGAAGCTCGCCGTTCTTCAGAAGATAAGTCACTTCGAGGAAGTTGCAGTTATCCGCGAGTTGCTCGATGGGGTAGCCGCGATACAGCAGCTCGCCCTTGTCACCATCAATGTAGGTGACTTTGGACTGGCAACTGGCAGTGGACAGGAAACCGGAGTCGTAAGTGAAATACCCGGTCTTTCCGCCAAGGGTGCGAATATCAATCACATCGTTGCCGTGCGTCCCCGACATGATCGGAAACTCTACGGACTTGCCATCTACGGTCAGTGCAGCAGTGCGTTGCGTGGTCATGTTTTGGTCCCTTTTCCCTGTTGAAACTCCAGCTCCCTAGCAGCCGAATCGCTGTGTCATTTTGCCCGCAGCAATTCAACCATTTCCTTCCAGCGATCGTCAGTGACCGGCTTGCTGCCGTTGATCATGGCCCACAGGTCATGATCCTCGACAAGCAAGAGGTCATCGAGATCAGCCAGTTGATCGTCGGTCAGACGATCAAAGTGCCTTTCGAGGAAACGCGCGAACACCAGATCGAGCTCGAGAAGAGCCCGACGGCACTGCCAGCGCACGCGTCCCCTGTTCAGCGTCATACGGCGCGACGCAACATCATGTCCTTGATCTTGCCGATGGCCTTGGTCGGATTCAGACTCTTCGGGCAGACATCAACGCAGTTCATGATCGAGTGACAGCGGAACAAACGATACGGATCTTCAAGGTTGTCGAGACGCTCACTGGTCGCCTGATCGCGGGTGTCCGCCAGGAAGCGGTACGCTGCCAGCAGGCCGGCCGGCCCGACGAACTTGTCCGGATTCCACCAGAAGGACGGGCAGCTGGTGGAGCAACAGGCGCACAGGATGCACTCGTAGAGCCCGTTGAGCTCTTCGCGGTCTTCGGGCGACTGCAGGCGCTCGCGCTCCGGCGCCGGATCGTTGTTGATCAGGTAGGGCTTGATCGAGTGGTATTGCTTGAAGAACTGGGTCATGTCCACGATGACGTCGCGGATCACGGGCAGCCCTGGCAACGGGCGGATCGTGACCGGCTGGGCGATCTCATCCATGCTGGTCAGACAGGCCAGACCGTTCTTGCCGTTGATGTTCATGGCGTCGGAGCCACACACACCTTCACGGCATGAACGACGGAAGGACAGGGTGTCATCCTTGGCCTTGAGGCGCACCAGCGCATCCAGGAGTTTCTTGTCGGACTCTTCGAGTTCGACGGAGATATCCTGCATGTAGGGCTTGTCGTCCTTGTCCGGGTCGTAGCGGTAAATCTTGAACTGTACGGTTCGCTTGCTGCTCATGTTCTGTTCTCCGGAACGCTCAGTAGGTACGCTTGGCGAGCGCGATGGGTTCGACGTCAGCGGACATCGGCTGCAGGGTCACCGGCTTGTAGTCGAGCCGGTTACCCTCGCTGTACCACAGGGTGTGCTTGAGCCAGTTGGCATCGTCACGACCGTTGGGGGTCTCGGCACAGTCGATTGCATCGTCACGAACGTGGGCACCGCGGGACTCCTTGCGGGCCTCGGCGGAAACCATGGTCGCCTTGGCAACCTCGATCAGGTTATCAAGCTCGAGGGCTTCCGTGCGGGCGGTATTCCAGACCTTGGACTTGTCCTTGATCTGGGTGCGCTTGGCACGCTCAGCCACTTCCATGATCTTGGTGACACCTTCCTTCATGATGTCCGCAAAACGGAACACACCGGCATGCTTCTGCATGGTGCGCTGCATCTCGAGACGAACCTCATGGACATCCTCGCCGCCAGTCTGGGACTCCAGACGCGCGATGCGGGCCAGGGAAACATCGGCAGCATCATCGGGAAGCGGCTTGAGCGTCAGCTGACCGGACTGGAAGTCGGACACGACGGTCTCGCCGGCAGCCTTGCCGAACACCAGCAGATCGAGCAGCGAGTTGGTACCCAGGCGGTTTGCACCGTGCACCGAGGCACAGGCACATTCACCGGCGGCATAGAAGCCGGGGATGGGCACATTGGGGCTGCCGTCCTTCGGCACCACGACCTGGCCCTTGTAGTTGGTGGGAATGCCGCCCATCTGGTAATGGCAGGTGGGAACGACCGGGATCGGGGCCTTGATGGGATCGACGCCAGCGAACTGGATGGAAATCTCGCGGATACCCGGCAGACGCTTGTTGATGGTTTCGGGCGACAGGTGGGTGATGTCGAGAAGCACATGATCCTTGCCACTGCCGCAGCCACGACCTTCATTGATCTCGGTGGTCATCGCACGGGAGACGACGTCACGGGAGGCCAGGTCCTTCAGGTTCGGTGCATAGCGCTCCATGAATCGCTCACCGGACGCATTGCGGAGGATACCGCCCTCGCCGCGCACACCTTCGGTGATCAGCACACCCGCGCCAGCCACACCGGTCGGGTGGAACTGCCAGAACTCCATGTCCTCAAGCGGGATGCCCGCACGGGCCGCCATGCCCACACCGTCGCCGGTGTTGATGAACGCGTTGGTGGAGCTGTAATAGATGCGACCGGCACCGCCAGTGGCGAAAATGGTGGCCTTGGCATGGAAGATGGAGACCTCGCCGGTTTCCATTTCCATGGCGGTCACGCCGAGCACATCACCGTCCGCATTGCGGATCAGGTCCATCGCCATCCATTCAACAAAGAACTGGGTGTTGGCACGGACGTTACGCTGGTACAGGGCATGCAGCATGGCGTGGCCGGTACGGTCGGCCGCGGCGCAGGAACGCGACACCGGGGTCTGGCCGTAGTTCTGGGAGTGACCGCCGAACGGACGCTGATAGATCTTGCCGTTGTCGGTCCGGTCGAAGGGCATGCCGTAGTGCTCAAGCTCAACGACAACCTCGTTGGCCTTCTTGACCATGAACTCGATGGCATCCTGGTCGCCCAGCCAGTCCGACCCCTTAACGGTGTCGTACATATGCCAGTGCCAGTTGTCCTCGGTTGAATTGCCAAGGGAAGCGGCCACGCCACCCTGCGCTGCAACAGTGTGCGACCGGGTCGGAAAGACCTTGGTCAGAACAGCGGTTTTCATCCCTGCTTCGGATAGCTGAAGAGCCGCACGCAAGCCGGCACCGCCAGCGCCGACGATTACTGCATCAAAGGTACGCTTAGCGACTTTCACTTACAGCCTCCACAGAATCTGAGCAGCCCAGCCGGCATAACCGATGAGCAGAAGGGCGACGACCGAATGCAGCGCCAGGCGAATGCCGGTCGGCTTGATGTAGTCCATGAAAATGTCGCGCACGCCAATCCAGGCGTGAAAAAACAAGGACATGAAGAACAGGAAGGTCGCAAATTTCATGAAACCGGCACTGAACACACCGCGCCAGCTCTCGTAGGAGCCATCGGGCATGGTAAGTGCACAGACTGCAAACACGAGGGTGTAGAGCGCCATGACGACGGCGGTGATGCGCTGCAGGAGCCAGTCACGAAAACCGTAGTGAGCGCCAACAATGACGGGCTTTACCATAGCTTGGCCACCAGAAGGAAAGTGAGGGTAAGGCTGACGATAAGAACCAGACGGGCACTGCTGACCGCCGACTGCTTGTCAATACCGATATGCGCGTCCAGCAGCAGAAAGCGAATGCCGGCGCAGAAGTGGTGCAGGTAAGCCCAGAGCAACCCCACCAGCAACAGCTTGACGAAAATATTGCCTACGATGCCCTTATAGGCCGCATACGACTCGGGGGAACCGACGCTGCTACCGAAAAGTGCCAGCAGAACCGGCAGCATCAGAAAAAGGCCCGCGCCGCTGACCCGGTGCAGAATCGAGACTTTTCCGGGCAACGGAAGCCTGATCTCGTTCAACGCCAGATGCTTCGGGCGCTGCTTTTTCAAAATCACCTCTGTCATAAATACTCCCTCTAGCAAATTGCAACCGAAAGGCCGCACTTTTCCCACACAATGAAATTATAAGTATATACCCTTACCAACCACTGACAGGCCGGGCTCTCCTGCCAACTCAAAGCCTTCAACTCAATTCGTTAAGATAATAATGCTCCGCCGTGGAATAGAGGCCGCGACGCCATTCCACCGGCCTGTCGCCATAGGTGTAAGTAACACGCTCCACCGACAGCAGCGGAGTACCTTCAGCAACACCAAGGGATTCACTGGTCATCCGGTCGGCGGCAACAGCACGGATGCGCTCTTCCGCGCGAATCATGCGAACGCCGAACCTGGATTCGAACAGACTATAGAGGGAGCCATGCGCCCCCTGCAGGACTTCCATCGTCAGGCCATGGAAGATCTCGCCGGGCAGGTAGATCTCATCAATCACCACAGGCCTGCCGGCAAACTTGAGCAGACGCCGGAGAATTGTCACCGGGGCCCCCAGCTCGACGCCTAACATTCGCGCGGCCTCGTTGCCGGCCTTGGCTTTCCAGCAATCAAGAGGCACACTCTGCGGGTGAGCAAGGTCACCATCCACAGGGACAAGCCGCAGGAAGCGGAACAGAGCCCGGGGATCATTGTGGGAAGCCACGTAGGTTCCCTTGCCCTGCTTGCGAACCAGCAGATTTTCGGCGGCCATCTCATCAATGGCCTTGCGGACGGTCCCCTGGCTCGCATTGAATCGCAGGGCGAGCTCCTGCTCGCTGGGAATTGCCTGCCCAGGCCGCCACTCGGCGGACTCCAAAGCATTTAGCATCAGATTCTTGATCTGACGATACAGGGGGCTGAAGGTGGGCGATTCGGGTCGCATCAACATATTGAAGCACACTTTTTCAGAGCAGTCCATGGGGTGTCTTTTATCTTATATAAGACATAAGACATGGAATTGACAGCCTCGAAAAATGCCCATACGATTCACATGTTGACCGATCAGATTCTGATAGCAGGTTCAACCATCCTCGCGGCGGCTGGAAGGCGGCGCGAAAGAGCAATATTGAATCGATAACACTTCTTTCCTTGAGGGAGTATCAATAATGGCAAAAGCCCCCGTTCGTGTCGCAGTCACCGGCGCCGCCGGCCAGATCGGTTACAGCCTCCTGTTCCGCATCGCCAGTGGCGAAATGCTGGGCAAGGACCAGCCCGTCATCCTTCAGCTCCTCGACCTCCCGCAAGCCCAGAAGGCTGTCAAGGGCGTCATGATGGAACTCGAAGACTGCGCTTTCCCGCTGCTGGCCGGCATGGTCGCCACCGACGACCCCAACGTCGCGTTCAAGGACGCTCAGGTATGCCTGCTCGTCGGCGCCCGCCCCCGCGGCCCCGGCATGGAGCGCAAGGATCTGCTCACTGAAAACGCCAAGATCTTCACCGTTCAAGGTGCAGCCATCGGCCAGCACGCCGCTCCTGACGTCAAGGTTCTGGTTGTCGGCAACCCGTGCAACACCAACGCCTATATCGCCAAGGAAATCGCCGTCAAGTACGGCCGTGTCAGCGCCAAGAATTTCACCGGCATGCTGCGCCTGGACCACAACCGCGCCCTCTCCCAGCTCGCTGGCAAGACCGGCCGCGAAGTCTCCAGCCTGAAGAACCTGGTCGTCTGGGGCAACCACTCCCCCACGATGTACGCCGACTACCGCTTCACCACCTCCAATGGTGACAAGGTGCCGGCCCTCGTGAACGACGAAGCCTGGAACCGCGACGTGTTCCTGCCCACCGTCGGCAAGCGCGGCGCCGCCATCATCGAAGCCCGTGGCCTGTCTTCTGCCGCCTCCGCCGCCAACGCCGCCATCGACCACATCCGTGACTGGGTGCTGGGCTCCAATGGCGAGTGGGTCACCATGGGTATTCCTTCTGACGGCTCCTACGGCATCCCCGAAGGCATCATCTACGGCTTCCCGGTCACCACCGAGAACGGTGAGTACAAGATCGTTCAAGGCCTTGAAATCGACCAGTTCTCCCGTGAGCGCATGACCCACACCCTCAACGAACTCCTCGAAGAGCGTGATGGCGTGAAGGATCTGCTGGCCTGACAACCCCGGGCATCAGCAAGTCTGCGAAGCGCGGGGACGGAAACGTCCCCGCGTTTTTTTGTCGACCCTTTTTTTGCTACCCTCCACGGATTCCACACCCGTCGATATCAAACCATGTCCTCCCTGCCCCACCCCGAGCATGTCTTGTTTCAAGGCGAGAAGCCCTTTCCGATCCTCCCTGCGGTTGACCACTACGCCGGCAGCGAAAAGCTCATGCGCAAGGCCCTTGCGCTCCAGGTCGAGCTGGGACCGGTCTTTGACATCACGTGCGACTGTGAAGACGGCGCCCGCGCCGGCGCAGAAGCGGAACACGCCGAAATGGCGGCCTCGGTCGTGCTCTCCGATGACAATCACTTCGGGCGCGTCGGTGCGCGCATTCATGACATCACCCACCCCCATTGGGAGCAGGATGTGGACATCCTGGTGAGCCGTGCCGGGCGCCGGCTGGCCTTCCTCACCCTGCCGAAACCACGCAGCGCCGCGGACGCCGCACGCCAGATCGAGAGCATTCGCAATGCCGAAGAACGACATGGGATCGAGCGGGAGATCCCGGTACACGTCTTGATTGAAACCCACGGCGCGCTGCGGGACGCCTGGGACATTGCCGCCCTGGACCGGGTGGAATCCCTCGATTTCGGCCTAATGGACTTCGTCAGTGGTCACCATGGCGCCATTCCGGGTTCCGCCATGCGAAGCCCCGGACAATTCGACCACCCCCTGGTGGTGCGCGCCAAATGCGACATTGCCGCTGCCGCCCTTGCCAATGGGGTGGTGCCCTCCCATAACGTGACCACGGAACTGAAGGATCTGGACTATATCCGCCGCGATGCGGAACGGGCGCGCCGGGAGTTCGGCTACCTGCGCATGTGGAGCATTCACCCCAACCAGATCGTACCCATCGTCGAAGCCATGCGCCCGGATTTCTCCGAAGTCGAGGACGCATCGGACATCCTGCTTGCCGCCCAGGACGGAGGCTGGGGGCCGATCCAGCATGCAGGCAAGCTCCACGACCGTGCGTCCTACCGCTATTACTGGGAATTGCTCAAACGCGCACGGGCCACCGGCATGACCCTGCCCGCCGAATCGGCCGTGCGCTTCTTCTGAGCGGCTGGCCGGCACGCTCAAAAAAAGCCCGGCTGAACGCCGGGCTTCTTCCGGGTTCACGACTTCACGGTCACTCCGGCAAGGCGAGCTGGTTGTCCGTACTGAACTGATAGTCACGGAACACGTGCTCCGCGGAAAGGATCTCGTAATTACCATCCGCCCCTTTGTGCGACGTATCCTTAAGGCGGTAGGTGTAGTGCCCGCAAGTCCACAGATCAAAGTTCCGCATGTGGGTACACATGCAGGTCTTTTCCATCACCGAGATCTTCTTGACGCCGGGGTGAAGCTCCACCTGACGGTTGTAGGCGTCGATGTAGGAACAATTGCCATTGCTGTCGAGCAGGTAACCATAGGCCTCGCAATTAGGTCGAATCCCTGACCCGATCGCCGGGCTGCCGGTCAGCATTCGCATGGGGTAGCCGGTGGGTGAAATCTGATTCACCACGATTTGGTCTTCACTGGCCTTGAAATAGTGCTGCTGCACATCCTCCGGCAAACCACATTCGCGAGTCACGGTGAAGCGGGTAGCCACCTGCACGGCACCCGCCCCCTTTTCCAGGAAGGACACCGCATCACTGCCCGTGAAGATGCCGCCTGCGGGAATAAGAGGAATGTCGAGCTTCTCGGCGAGCAGCCACGCGTGGATCTCGGCAACGATGGTTGCCAGATCATACTTGGCCCAGTCCATGCCAAAGCCCAGGTGACCGCCCGCGAGCGGCCCCTCTACCACCACGTAATCCGGCATGCGGTTGGTGCGGGCGCTCTTGCGCAGGAAGAGTTGCAGCGCCCGCAGGGAGGAAACGATGATGCCCAGCTTTGCATCCCGAAAACGCGGGTGGTCCTCGATCAGGGCAAAGGAGCCCAGATGAAGACCCGCCGCGAGGGTGATGCCATCGGCTCCGGCATCCAGCGCCGAAGCAAGACGCACACGAAGGGTTTCCTTCGGTGCATTCATGGTCAGCTTTTCCATGCAGTTGACGAAAACCATGCCCGACCCGCGCTTGGCCTCCATGGTCCGCCCGACGTGAAGGCGCGTTGCCTCGGCGAGCTGCCCAAGATCGAACTGCACGACAGACTTGTCAGAGTTGGCGACGTTATACTTGTACTGCTTGAGCTTGTCCTTCACAAACTTCGTGTTGAAACGGCGGTCCGCCACCGTCTTCACCATTGCGTCCGAGATGTGACCGATCCCGCCCAGGCGAGCAGCCTCCAGCGCCAGATCTGCAGTGGAGATATCCACCCCCATGCCGCCGATCACAATGGGCACCAGCTCCTGCTTGCCAAAGCGCAGACGGAAATCATCAACTCGTTTCATGAAACCCCTTCCAGACAGACGTGAAGTACCAGATTGGCGACAGGCCGACTCCGGCCCAACGCGGTATTATCTCATCGGCCCAGCACATATGCTGCGTGTTGGATCAAGGAAAAACACCGGAAGTTGCGCACAACCATCGAATTTCCACGTGCGTTTCATGCCTCCTGCAGGGGAATCGACGCTCCTGGGTAAATTTGTTACTTTCGCAAGCGCGGATAAAGTCACGAAGTCCGCTAAAATCACGCTTCCGAAGTTCCTTGCAGCCTGATGTCTCAATCCACGCTTCCTCCTCACGAGTGCGCTGTACTGTTTGCCGATCTTGTCGGCAGCACACAGCTTTATCAGCGCGTGGGCGACAAGTCGGCCTTCGAAGTCGTGGACAAGAGCATCCGGGCCATGCGCATCGCGGTGGAAACCAAAGGCGGGCGGGTGGTCAAGCACACGGGCGATGGTCTGATGGCCGTGTTCCGTGACGCCGACAGTGCGGCTGACGCCACACTTGCCATTCACCAGACGATCAAGGAACTTCCCGCTGCGCCGGAGCAGCGTCTCGCCGTGCGGATCGGCTTTCAATTCGGCGCCGTGGTTGCCAGCGGCACCGACGTGTTCGGAGACACCGTCAATTTTGCAGCCCGCCTTGCCGAACTGGCGTCGCCCGGCAAGGCCATCACTGCAGTGGAAACCGCTCGGCGCCTGGGGCCTGAATGGCGGTCCGTACTGCACACGCTCCCGCCGCGGGTCATCCGCGGCCTGAGCCGGCCGGTGGAACTCTGTGAATTGATGTGTGAGGCCGTTGGTGAGCTCACCATCGTTCAGAGCGATCACTTTCTTCTCGAAACCGAACCCGAGTTGCGTCTTTACCTCGACGCCGTGTCCCTGACGCTGAATGCCACCAAGCCCAGTGCGCGCATTGGCCGCGACCCCGCTGCCGACCTGGTCATCGCCGACACCCAGTCATCCCGGCGCCACGCCGAGGTGGAACTGCGCGGCGACAAGTTTGTGCTGATCGATCGGAGCAGCAACGGCACCTTCGTCCAGATCGACGGCGAAAGGGAGTTCCTGCTGTCCCGCGAGGAAGTCGTACTGCGGGGCCGCGGGCACTTCGCCCTTGGTCGTAGCTGCGCCAACAGCCCCCAGGTCATCAGCTTCGTCTGTATCTAGCACCCCGCGCCAGTGGGGGTGCATCCATCAGCCCTTCAGCGCATCGCCCAACGCCCTTCCACCCAACGCAACCGCCTCGTTCGACTGGGGGAAGAATTTTCCGAGGGTGAAGAAGCCATGCACCATGCCTTCGAACTCATGCACCGTCACCACCACCCCGGCTTCGCGCAAGGCCTCGGCATAGGCCTTGCAATCATCGGTCAGAGGATCACAACCTGCCACGATGAAGGTGGCCGGCGGAAGCCCGTCAAAACGCCCGGCAAGCAAGGGCGACGCGCGCCAGTCCTGCCAGTCATCCTGGTTGGGAAGATACTTCTCGAAGAACCACGCAAGACTCTCCGTATCCAGAAAGAAGCCGCTCGCATAGGTCCGTCGTGAAGGGCGCTGGCTCAGAATGTCGGTGCATGGATAGATCAGCAACTGCAGTGCAGCCTGCGGCCCGCCTCGATTGCGCATCTGCAGGGCCGTCACGGCGCTCAGCGTTCCCCCTGCGCTATCGCCGGCCAAAGCAAAGCGTGCCGGATCAACCCCCAACAGCGCTGCATTGGCCAGCGACCAATCCACAGCCCTTTGCGCGTCGTCCACGGGCGCGGGGAAGGGGTGCTCGGGGGCAAGACAATAGTCAACCGACAGGACGGCGCACCCGCTGTGATTGGCAAGCTCGCGACACAGCACGTCATAACTCGGAATATTGCCGACGCACCAACCGCCGCCATGAAAGTAGAACGTAACCGGCAGGACGTCGTCAGACCGGGACTGAAGCGGCCGATACAGACGGGCCATGATCACCCCGTCGCGAGCGTGAAGCCGGGGAATCGGCACATCGGTCACCGACGCCACTGCCGGCGCCTCCGGACGCAGGGCAAACTGCAGCTTCTCGAAGGAATGGCGTGCCTGATGGACGTCCAGCTCGTGAAAACGGGGGGCGCCGACGCGGTAAACCATGTCGAGCAGGGCCTTGGCTTGGGGATCGAGGGCCATGGAGACAATCCGGAGTGAATCGACGATCGGGAACCGCGCCCTCTGCCGTGGCACACCGAACGCAGAACACGCCGCATTTGCGGCGAGGCGCCCGGCCCGCTACCATGCGCGACTTTCCGAAGAACAGGGTCGCGCGGCAAGAGCCTGAAGAAACCTGGTGCCGAGAGTGGGACTCGAACCCACACACCTTGCGGCGGCGGATTTTGAATCCGCTGCGTCTACCGATTCCGCCATCCCGGCACGGGAAGCCGCGCATTATCTACGAAACATCCGACTGCATCAACACATGGCCTGGACTCTCGACGACTTCGATTACCTGCTCCCCGACGAGCTGATCGCCCAGGCACCGCTGGATCGCCGCACCGACAGCCGCCTGCTGCGCGTGCAACCCAGCCTGGCCGACCTGCATTTCGCTGATCTGCCCTCCCTCCTCGCCCCTGGAGATCTGCTGGTCTTCAACGACACCCGGGTGATGCACGCCCGCCTGTTCGGCACCAAGGACACCGGCGGCCAGGTCGAGGTGATGATCGAACGTCCCCTGGGCGGCCACGAGGCCTTGGCCCAGGTCCGTGCCAGTAAGTCACCGAAGCCGGGCAGCCGGCTCCATCTGGAGGGAGCGCTCGACGTGGAGGTGCTCGGCCGCGCCGGCGAGTTCTTTCACCTGCGCTTTCCCGACACCGACGATCTGGTCGCCCTGCTTGAGCGCCACGGTCGCTTGCCGCTGCCACCCTATATCGAACGCGCCGCCGGCAACACGGACGAGTCCCGCTACCAGACGGTGTATGCCCGCGACCCGGGCTCGGTCGCCGCCCCCACGGCCGGCCTGCACTTCGACGAAGCCCTGCTGGCCCGACTGGCCGGGCTTGGCATCAACAGTGCCTTCGTGACCCTGAACGTGGGCGCAGGCACCTTCCAGCCCGTGCGCGTCCACGACCTTTCCGAACATCAGATGCACACCGAGGCCTACTTTGTGCCCGAGGCCACCGTGGACGCCATTGCTGCCACCCGGGCCGCCGGCCGCCGGGTCGTCTGCGTCGGCACCACCAGCATGCGTGCGCTGGAATCGGCTGCCCGCTCCGGCCCCCTGCGCGCGGGTAAGGCCGAGAGTGACCTGTTCATCCTGCCCGGCTACGACTTTCAGGTGGCGGACGCACTCATCACCAATTTCCATCTGCCCAAATCCACCCTGCTGATGCTCGTCTCGGCCTTTTCCGGCATGGACACCATCCGCCACGCCTACGCCCACGCCATCGAGCAGCGCTACCGCTTCTTCAGCTACGGCGACGCCATGTTCCTGACCCGGACCGCCCCATGAAATACGAACTCCTCGCCACCGACGGCGCAGCCCGCCGTGGCCGCCTGACCCTCAACCACGGCACCGTGGACACCCCGGCCTTCATGCCCGTAGGCACCTACGGCACCGTCAAGGGCATCTCACCCCAGGATCTGCGCGACATCGGCGCCCAGATCTGCCTGGGCAACACCTTCCACCTGTGGCTTCGCCCGGGCCTGGAGGTGATGGAAGCCTTCGGCGGCCTGCACCAGTTCATGGCCTGGGACGGCCCCATCCTCACCGACTCCGGCGGCTTCCAGGTCTTCTCCCTGGGCGCCCTGCGCAAGATCACCGAGGAAGGCGTCCGCTTCAGCTCACCGGTCAATGGCGACAAGCTGTTTCTCACCCCCGAAGAGTCCATGCGCATCCAGAAGGTGCTCAACTCCGACGTGGTGATGATCTTCGACGAATGCACGCCCTACCCCGCCACCGTCACCGAAGCCGCCGACTCCATGCGCCTGTCCCTGCGCTGGGCCCAGCGCTCCAAAGACGAATTCAATCGCCTCGAGAACGACAATGCCCTCTTCGGCATCGTGCAGGGCGGCATGTATGAAAACCTGCGCGACGAATCCCTCGCCGGGCTGGAGGACGTCGGCTTTCATGGCTACGCCATCGGTGGCCTGTCCGTGGGCGAGCCCAAGGAGGACATGCAGCGCATCCTGCATCACACCGCGCCGCGCCTCCCCAGGGACAAGCCCCGCTACCTCATGGGTGTCGGCACGCCGGAGGACATCGTGTTCTCGGTGCAGGCCGGCATCGACATGTTCGACTGCGTGATGCCCACCCGTAACGCCCGCAACGGCTGGCTGTTCACCCGCCATGGCGACATCAAGATTCGCAACGCCCGCTACAAGACGGACACCCGCCCCCTGGACGAATCCTGCGACTGCTACACCTGCCGCAATTTCTCCCGGGGCTACCTGCACCACCTCAACCGCCTCAACGAGATCCTTGGCGCGCGGCTGGCCACCATCCACAACCTGCACTATTACCAGCAACTGATGCGTGATCTGCGCGACGCCATCGCATCCGGCACCCTCGCCGACTACGTCGCCCGCTTCCACCGGGAACGGGCTGGCCAGGGCGCCTGAGGCCGGCGCACCAGGGGTGGGCTGAAGCTGCGGCTTCGCCCACCCGAGCCTTGCCGCTATAATCGCGCCTTTTCCCCGCTTCCTTCCATGCAGGTATTCCGCGGAATTCCCGAGCGCTCCGACCACGGCTGCGTGCTCACCATCGGCAACTTCGATGGCGTGCATCGCGGCCATCAGGCCTTGCTCGCGAAACTAAGGGCCAAGTCGCGCGCCAACGGCCTACCCTCTGCCGTGCTCACCTTCGAGCCGCATCCCCGCGAATACTTCACCCACGAGAACCGGCCGATCCGCCTCACCTCCCTGCGTGAGAAGATCCAGCGCATTGCCGACCAGGGCGTCGACCGCCTCTACATCGGGCGCTTCAACGCCCGCTTTGCCGCCCTCACCGCCGAGCAGTTCATCGAGGAGATCCTGGTCCGCGGTCTGGGCGCCCGTCACCTGATGATCGGCGACGACTTCCGCTTCGGCAAGGGGCGCCAGGGTGACTTCGCGCTGCTGGAAGCAACCGGGAAGACAGCCGGCTTCACGGTGGAAGCCATGCACACCCTCGTCCACGAAGGTGAGCGCGTCTCCAGCTCTGCCGTGCGCGAAGCCCTTGCCGAGGGCGACATGCCCCACGCTGCCCGTCTGCTCGGCCACCCCTACAGCATCAGCGGCCGGGTCATGCATGGCGACAAGATCGGACGCAGCATCGGCTTCCCCACGGCCAATATCCAACTCAAGCACCGCAGCCCGCCGCTCATGGGCATCTATACCGTCAGCGTCGAGGGCCTTGTCGACACCCCGTGGCCCGGCGTCGCCAGTGTCGGGGTGCGCCCCACCATCAACGATGCGGGCCGGCCCACCCTTGAGGTGCATCTGTTCGACTGGAAGGCCGAATGCTATGGCGCCCATCTCAAGGTGAACTTCCTCGCCAAGCAGCGCGACGAAGAACGCTACGACACCCTTGAAGCGCTGACCGCCCAGATCGCCCGCGACGCCGATCAGGCACGCGCTTACTTCGCACAGAATCCCCTCTGAATTCACAGGCAGCACAGACCATGTCCGACAACCGCAAGACCCTGAACCTGCCCGACACCCCCTTTCCCATGCGCGGCGACCTCGCCAAGCGCGAGCCGAGCTGGGTCGCCGACTGGCAGCAGCGCAAGCTGTACCAGAAGATCCGCAAGGCCTCCGCCGGCCGGCCCAAGTTCGTGCTCCACGACGGCCCGCCGTACGCCAACGGCAGCATCCACATCGGTCACGCGCTGAACAAGATCCTCAAGGACATCATCGTCCGCTCCAAGACCCTGGCCGGCTTCGACGCCCCCTACGTGCCGGGCTGGGACTGCCACGGCCTGCCCATCGAGCACAAGATCGAAGTCACCCACGGCAAGGGCCTGCCCGCCGACAAGGTCCGCGAGCTGTGCCGCACCTACGCAGGTGAGCAGATCGAGGAGCAGAAAAAGGACTTCATCCGCCTTGGCGTGCTGGGCGACTGGGAAAAACCCTACCGCACCATGGACTTCGGCAACGAAGCCGGTGAAGTGCGGGCGCTGGCCGAGATGGTCAAGCGTGGCTGGGTCTTCAAGGGACTCAAGCCGGTGAACTGGTGTTTCGACTGCGGCTCGGCCCTGGCCGAAGCAGAAGTGGAATACCAGGACAAGGCCAGCCCGGCGGTGGACGTGGGCTTCCCCTGCGCCGAGCCCGAAAAGCTCGCCGCCGCCTTCGGCCTTTCGGCCCTGCCCGCCGGCAAGGATGCCTGGGCCGTGATCTGGACCACCACCCCGTGGACCATCCCCGCCAACCAGGCCCTCAACGCCCACCCGGAACACGAATACGCCCTGGTGGACACCCCCCGCGGCCTGCTGGTGCTGGCCACGGAGCTGGTTGAAGGCAGCCTCAAGCGCTTTGGTCTCGAGGGTAGCATCGTCGCCCGCACGCCCGGCGCGACGCTGGAAAGGATCAATTTCCGCCATCCCTTCTACGACCGCCTGTCACCGGTCTTTGTCGCCGACTACGTGGGCCTCGACGCCGGCACCGGCATCGTCCACTCCGCCCCGGCCTACGGTCTGGAAGATTTCAACTCCTGCAAGGCGAACGGCTTCAGCAACGACGACATCCTCACCCCGGTGCAGAGCAACGGCGTGTATGCCGATTCCCTGCCCTTCTTCGGCGGCCTGCACATCTGGAAGGCCAATCCGGTCATCGTCGACAAGCTGCAGGAAGTCGGTGCCCTCTTCTCCCACGAGAAGATCACCCACAGCTACATGCACTGCTGGCGCCACAAGACGCCGCTGATCTACCGGGCCACCGCCCAGTGGTTCGTGGGTATGGACCTCAAGCCCAACGGCGGCCCGAGCCTGCGCGAGCTGGCCCTCGGCGGTGTGGACGCGACCCAGTTCTTCCCGTCCTGGGGCCAGGCACGCCTGCACGCCATGATCGCCAACCGCCCCGACTGGTGCATCTCCCGCCAGCGCAACTGGGGCGTGCCGATTCCCTTCTTCCTCAACAAGGCCACCGGCGAGCTGCACCCGCGCACCGTGGAACTGATGGAAGAAGTCGCCCAACGCATCGAGAAGGAAGGCATCGCCGCCTGGTTCAAGCTCGACCCCGCCGAACTCCTCGGTGCCGAAGCCGGCCAGTACGACAAGATCAGCGACACCCTCGACGTGTGGTTCGACTCCGGCACCACCCACTGGCACGTGCTGCGCGGCTCCCATCCCGACGGCCACGCCAGCGGCCCGCGTGCCGACCTGTACCTGGAAGGCTCCGACCAGCACCGTGGCTGGTTCCACTCGTCACTGCTCACGGGCTGCGCCATCGACGGTCACCCGCCCTACAAGGCCCTGCTGACCCACGGTTTCGCCGTGGACGGCGCCGGCCGCAAGATGAGCAAGTCCCTCGGCAACGTGGTCGTGCCCCAGGAGGTCACCGGCAAGCTCGGCGCCGACATCCTGCGCCTGTGGGTCGCCTCCACCGACTACTCCGGCGAGCTGTCCATTTCCAAGGAGATCCTTGACCGTGTCGTCGAGGTGTATCGCCGCCTGCGCAACACCCTGCGCTTCCTGCTGGCCAACACCGCCGACTTCGACGCCACCACCGACATGCTGCCCGTGTCCGAGTGGCTTGAGATCGACCGCTACGCCCTGGCCCTGACCCGCAAGCTGCAGACCCAGGCCGAAGCCGACTACGCCGGTTACGAGTTCCACCGCATCGTGCAGGCCCTGCAGAACTTCGCCTCCGAAGATCTTGGCGCCGTGTATCTGGACGTCCTCAAGGATCGCCTCTACACCACCCAGGCCAAGTCCGCGGCCCGCCGCTCGGCCCAGAGCGCCCTGTGGCACATCCTGCAGTCGGTGGTGCGCCTGATGGCGCCCATCCTGTCCTTCACCGCCGAGGAAATCTGGCAGCTCCTCGTCAAGGACGCGGACGACAGCGTGATGCTACACACCTTCCACGCCCTTCCTGCCCAGGACGGCGAGGAAGCACTGCTTGAGCGCTGGACGGCGATCCGTGCCATCCGTGCGGACGTGCAGAAGGAGATCGAGGCGGTGCGCGCAGCCGGCCAGGTGGGCTCTTCCCTGCAGGCCGAAGTGGAAATCCGTGCTGCAGAGGGCAAATACGCGCTCCTCGCCAGCCTCGCCGACGACCTGCGCTTCGTGCTGATCTGCTCGAAGACCACGCTCATCAAGGTGCCGTCCGAGGCCGACGAGGCGATCCTGGTCAGCCCGTCTGCCCACAAGAAGTGCGAACGGTGCTGGCACTACCGGGACGATGTGGGCCATGACGCCGATCATCCGGAACTTTGCGGCCGCTGCACGTCCAATCTCCACGGCACCGGCGAAGCACGCTCGGTCGCCTGAGCACCCTTCCCACCGGAGCCCAGCCCTTGAAATTACGCCTAGGCAACTGGATTGGCCTCTCAGCCATCGTCGTGCTGGTAGACCAGTGGACCAAACACCTCGTCCGCGGCGCCCTGCGCAACGGCGAGGTCATCCACGTCACCGACTACTTTGACCTCGTACTTGCCTTCAATCCTGGCGCGGCGTTCAGCTTTCTCGCCGACCAGGGCGGCTGGCAGCGCTGGTTCTTCGTGGCACTGGCCGCAGCCATCTGCGGCTGGCTGTTACGCCTGCTGGCCCGCCATCAACATGAGTTGTTGCAGCCCCTGGCCTTCTCCCTGATCATCGGCGGAGCCATCGGCAATGTCATCGACCGCTTTGTCTTCGGCGCAGTCGTCGACTTCCTGTATTTCCACGTCGGCCGCTACGGCTGGCCCGCCTTCAACGTGGCCGACTCCGCCATCTGCGTGGGCGTCGTCCTGATGTTCATCGCCCAGGTTCGCGAGAGCCGCCACGCCACCGCCCAAGAGAAACTCTCATGACCCAGATCGTCCAGCCCGACAGCCTGCTGACCCTCCACTACCGCATCTCCCTCGACAACGGCCAGGCGCTGATCAGCACCTTCGAGTCTCAACCCGCCACAATGCAATTGGGTCACGGTGACATCGCCCCGACCCTCGAACGCTGCCTGACCGGCATCACCGTCGGCGAGCGCCACACCTTTCTGCTCGAACCTGAAAACGCCTTCGGCGTTCATCGCGAAGATCTGGTCGAGAAGGTCCGTCTCGAGGACTTCCCTGACGGCACCGAGGTCGAGCCCATGGTCATCATGGAGTTCACGGCACCCGACGGTACCCGTTACCCCGGCCTGATCCGCGAAGTGCTCGACACCCATGCCATCATCGACTTCAACCACCCCCTGGCCGGCAAGTCCATTCGCTTCGAAGTCGAAGTGATCGGCGTAAACTGAACCCCGGAGCCCCAGCATGGAAGTCCTGCTCGCCAACCCCCGCGGCTTTTGTGCCGGCGTCGAACGTGCCATCGAGATCGTGGAACGTGCCCTCGTCCAGTTCGGCGCGCCGATCTACGTTCGCCACGAAGTCGTTCACAACCGCTTCGTGGTGGATGGATTGCGCGCCAAGGGCGCCATCTTCATTGAATCCCTGGATGACGTGCCGGCCGGCAACACCGTGATCTTCAGCGCCCACGGCGTGCCCCAGTCGGTACGCACCGAAGCCGAAGCCCGCGGCCTGCGGGTGTTCGACGCCACCTGCCCACTGGTCACCAAGGTGCACATCGAAGTGGCCCGCATGCGTGAGCAGGGACGTGAACTGATCATGATCGGCCACAAGGGCCACCCGGAAGTCGAAGGAACCATGGGCCAGGTCAAGGACGGCATCTACCTGGTTGAATGCGTAGCCGATGTGGCCGGGCTGCAGGTTGCCAAGCCCGACATGCTCGCCTACGTCACCCAGACCACGCTCTCGGTGGACGATGCAGCGGCCATTGTCACCGCCCTGCGCGAGCGCTTCCCGGACATCGTCGGCCCCAAGAAGGACGACATCTGCTATGCCACCCAGAACCGTCAGGATGCCGTGAAGTTCATGGCCCCCCGCTCCGACGTGGTCCTGGTGGTCGGTTCGGTCAACAGCTCTAACTCCAACCGCCTGCGCGAAGTCGCCGAGTTGCTCCGCGTGCCGGCCTACCTCATCGACAACGCCGCCGCCATCGACCCGGCCTGGATCGTCGGCAAGAAACGCATCGGTGTCACGGCGGGTGCTTCCGCACCGGAAGTCCTGGTTGACGAAGTGATCGCACGCCTCAAGGAAATGGGGGCCGCATCCGTAAAGTCCCTGGATGGTGTTCCCGAACGGGTGACCTTTCCGCTGCCGAAGGATCTTCAGACCCCGGCGGCATGAGTGGAAGGGCGCCTTGCGTGGCGCCCTTTTTCATCCCTGCGCGAGTGCTGCCCATGCCCTACGTACAACGCGATGCCGATGGCGTCGTCACCGCAGCTTTCACCGCCTCGGGCCCCGACCACCGGGAGGAACTCCCGGCCGGCCATGCCGATCTCGCTCCCTTTTCCGGCCCTGCCGAGTTTGCACGGCTGGACGCGGATCTGATCCGGGTGATTGAAGATGTGGTGGACGTCCTCATCGACCGGGGCCTCCTGCGCCTCACCGACCTCCCGCCCGATGCCCAACGCAAGCTGCTTGCCCGCAAGGGCGCCCGGGCGCGCCTGCGACAGGGGCTCAATCTGCTGGGCCCCGACGACGTGATCTGAGCCCTTGTCGGCAGATCTGCAAAGCGACCCGGTTTCACGCGAGCGAACCCGCCCCCACGCCAATGCTGCTTCACACGCGGAGGCATGAAGCTTCAAGAGCGCCCGGCGACGGCCGCCTGGAGGCTCAAGTTCCCCCTGCGACACCCGTTATCCCTACAATCCGGATGCCATCGGCCTTGCCCATGGCATCTCCCCCGTCAGCTCCCCAGGCTGCCGGACCGTGAAACGACCACGAAGCGATTGTGCCGATGACCGACGCTGCATCCCCAGCCACACAGCCCCGCATTCCCGATGCGGGTAGCCCGGACAACGGGTGGCAACCGGGCGAAGCCTCCACCCATGAAGACCCGTTGCTTGATGCGCTGGTTGTCCTGACCCGCCTGCACGGCGCCCCCTTTACGGCAGAAGCACTCTCTGCCGGACTACCCCTGGTGGACAACCGCCTCACACCTTCACTGCTGCCGCGGGCCGCTGCCCGCGCAGGCCTCACTGCGCGGATCGTCCGCAAGCCGCTCTCCGGGATCACACCAAACCTGCTGCCGGCCATCCTGCTTCTGCACGACCGCCGCGCCTGCATCCTGCTCGAACACCTGCCCGATGGCGGCATGCGAGTGCGCTTCCCCGAGGCAGGCGAGTCTGCCGACGACCTGACAGCCGAAGAGCTCGCCGCGCTCTACACGGGGCTGGTGTGCTTCGTGCGGCCGCGCTTCCGCTTCGAAGCGCGCTCCCCCAAGGTCAATGCAGTGCGCTCCAGCCATTGGTTCTGGGGCACGGTCTTGGAGAACTGGCGCCTTTACCGGGACACCCTGCTGGCCGCGCTGGTCATCAACCTCTTTGCGCTGGCCATTCCCATGTTCTCGATGACGGTCTATGACCGGGTGGTCCCCAACCACGCCGTCGAAACCCTGTGGGTCCTCGCCATCGGCGCCGTGTTGGTCCTGTTTTTCGATTTCGTCCTGCGCACTCTCCGGGCCTACATCGTGGACACCGCGGGCAAGCGCATCGACGTGCAGCTTTCGGCGCGCATCATGGAACGGGTTCTCGGCCTGCGCATGGACGCGCGCCCGGCCTCCGTGGGCTCCTTCGCCGCCAACCTCAGGGCATTCGAGGGTGTCCGGGACTTCATCGCCTCGGCCACCGTCACGACCCTCATCGATCTGCCCTTTGTCGTGCTCTTTCTGATCGTGATGGTGTGGATCTCCCCGTGGCTGTTGCTGCCCCCCTGGTCGGCATGCTTGCGGTGCTGTTCGTCACCCTGGTGTCCCAGGAAAAGATGCATGAACTCACCGAAACCACCTACCGGGCAAGCGCCCAGCGCAATGCCACCCTGGTGGAGAGCCTGGTCGGGCTCGAGACGGTCAAGACCCTCAGTGCCGAGGGCCTGATCCAGCGCCAGTGGGAACGCGCCACCCTCTTTCTTGCGCAGATCGGGGGCCGCCTCAAGCTCCTATCATCCGGCACGGTCAACTTCGCCCAGTTCATGCAGCAATTCGTCAACATCGCCGTCATCATCGTCGGCGTGTATGAACTGTCCGAAGGCAACATGTCGATGGGGGGGATCATCGCGGCGTCAATGCTGTCGGGCAGGGCCATGGCCCCCCTCGGACAGGTGGCAGGCCTGATGATGCAGTATCAGAACGCCCGCACCTCCCTGGCCTCGGTCAACTCCCACATGGAGCTGCCCATCGAGCGCCCGGAGGGCGCAAGCTTCGTGCACCGGCCCAGCTTCAGCGGCAACATTGAGTTCAAGGACGTCAGTTTCTGCTATCCCGGCCGTGATCAGGCCGTGCTCAAGAAGGTCAGCTTCCGCCTGAAGGCCGGTGAAAAGGTGGCCATCATCGGTCGCATCGGCTCGGGCAAGACAACCATCGAAAAGCTCGTGCTCGGCCTTTACCAGCCCACCGAGGGTGCCGTTTTCATCGACGGCATCGACGCGCGGCAGATCGACCCCGCCGAGCTGCGCCGGGCCATCGGCTTCGTTCCCCAGGACGTGACCCTGTTCTACGGCACCCTCAAACACAATATCGCCATGGGCGCCCCCTTCGCAGACGACAGCGCCATCCTGGCCGCTGCCGAACTCTCGGGCGTCAAGGAGTTTGCGGATACCCATCCCCAGGGTTTCGAGATGCCGATCGGAGAACGTGGCGAATCCCTCTCCGGCGGTCAGCGGCAAGCCGTGGCCATTGCCCGGGCACTGCTAAATGACCCGCCCATGCTGCTGCTCGATGAACCCTCCAGCAGCATGGACCACCAGAGCGAGGAAGGCCTCAAGCAGCGTCTACGCCGCTTTGCGGCGAGCAAGACAATGATCCTGGTGACCCACCGAACCTCATTGCTCGATCTCGTGGACCGCCTGATCGTCCTCGACCAGGGGCAGATCGTCGCCGACGGGCCCAAGGCGCAGGTGGTCGAAGCCCTCCAGCAGGGCCGCATCGGACGGGCGGGGTGACATCATGAAATCACTCATTCCCCTGCTGCAACGCCTCTACGATCCGCTTTACCAACGCTGCTCACGCCTCTTCGATCGCGTCCTGGACGGTGCCGAGCGCCGTGAGATCCACGATGACTCGGACTACATGGCCGATGCCGAGTGGGCCATGTCGGAACAAAAACTGCGAGGAAGCCGGATTGCCGTCTGGATAACCTGTACTGCGGTGTTCGTGCTGATCGTCTGGGCAGCATTTGCGCAGCTGGACGAAGTCACCCGTGGCGAAGGCAAGGTCATACCTTCACGCCAGGTTCAGGTCATGCAGAGCCTCGACGGCGGGATCGTATCGGAGATACTGGTCAAGGAAGGCCAGCAGGTAAAGACCGGACAGCTACTGCTCAAGGTGGATCCGACCCGTTTCGTGTCCTCCCTGAGGGAGAACCGTGCCCAGTACATCGCCCTCCTCGCCAAAGCTGCGCGGCTCACCGCCGTCGCCAGCGGCAAGCCCTTCATACCGCCGCCCGAACTGATAAAGGAAGCGCCCGATCTGGTCGAACAGGAGCGTAGCGCCTACGAAAACAAGCGAATGGAACTCGAAGCCGCGGTGGGTATTGCCCGTCAGCAGCTTACCCAACGCCGCCAGGAGCTCAACGAACTGATCGCCAAACGCGAGCAGGCCACCCAGAGCTATACCCTTACTGCCAAGGAACTCGAAGTCACCCGCCCCCTCGCCAAGACCGGTGCGGTCTCCGAAGTGGAGCTCCTGCGCCTCGAGCGGGACGTGGCCCGCTACCGGGGTGAGCGGGACGCGGCGGGCGCCCAGATTCCCCGTATCCAGGCAGCCATTTCGGAAGCCCAGAACAAGATCGACGAGGTCGGGTTGAACCTGCGCAATCAAGCCCGCAGCGAGCTCTCCGACACCAACGCCAAGCTGGCCGCCCTCTCGGCCGGCAGCGAGGGTCTGGCCGACCGGGTCAAGCAAGCCGAGATCCGCGCGCCGATGAACGGCACGGTCAAACAGCTCTTCGCCAACACCGTCGGCGGCGTGGTCCAGCCCGGCAAGGAGATCATCGAGATCGTACCCAGCGACGACGCCCTCCTCCTTGAAGCCCGTGTCCAGCCCAAGGACATTGCCTTCCTGCGCCCCGGTCAAGCCGCGCTGGTCAAATTCACCGCCTACGACTTTTCCACCTATGGCGGGCTCGAAGCAACCCTGGATCACATCGGAGCCGACACCATCACCGATGAGAAGGGCAATGCCTTTTACATCGTGCGTGTCAGAACGACCCGCAGCACCATCGGTGATGCGCACATGCCCATCATCCCCGGCATGGTCGCAGAGGTGGACATCCTCACTGGCAAGAAGTCGCTCCTAAGCTACCTGATGAAACCCGTTCTGCGCGCCAAGGCCAACGCACTGACGGAACGTTGACCGAACATCGCCCCCACACCCATGAGCACTCCGCAACCGCTGCTGATTCTCACCCCGGACGACCTGCTGGCAGAGCGCTGGCGGGCGCTCTCCTCAAGTCCGATCCGCGCCACCGAGCTGAGTGGGCTCGATAGCTGGCGCAAGGCCGGTCATCGCCTCGTGGTGGTCGACCTGGGTGGATATCCGCCCGCAGCTCCACCACTGTGGACCCGGGATGCCTGGCAGAACAATGCCGCGGATCTTGCCATTCTCGCCACCTCATCCCGTCCGGACGATGAGGAAGGCCTGGCCGCACTGAACGCCGGTGCCTGTGGCTACTGCCATAGCCATGCTCCCATCGATACTCTGCGTCAAGCGCTTGAAGTCATTGCAGGCGGCGAACTCTGGGTTGGCCGCGCCCTGCTCTCGCGCCTTCTGCGCCTTGTGGACAGCCGGCTGCCCCGTGCCGGGCTGGCAGAGTGGGCCCGTCCCCTGACCGAACGTGAGCGGGAAGTGGCCCATCACGCCGCACTGGGCGAAAGCAATGTCGCCATTGCTGATGCCCTCGGCATCACCGAGCGTACCGTCAAGGCGCACCTCAAGGCCGTCTTCGAGAAGCTCGAGGTTACGGACCGCCTGCAGCTTGCCCTCCGGGTGCACGGTGTGCGTTGATCATCGTCCCGCGTGGCATCCATCACGCGACCTGTCCTTGTGGACAATGGCGGCGTCTTCCACCCCGTCGTAGATTCCGTCTCATCTGAAAAACCGATCATCGGAGACCATCATGGCCACCTCGCCCTCCACAGCCAACGTCACCACCAATGCCCTCGCCAAAGGCACCGTCGTATTCGTCCAGGGCGAAGCCTACCTTCGTGACAACAGCGGCAAGCTCAGCGCGATCAAGCCCGGAGACGTGGTAACGGAAGGTCAGGAAATCGTGACCCGAAACGGCGCGCTGGTTGAACTACGTCTTCCGGGCGGCGCAAAGGTCAGTATCGGCCCCGACCGCGAACTGCTGCTCAACGACGAGTTTTTTGCGTCGGCAAGCCCCGAGCGCAGCGAAAACGCCGTTTCCAGCCTTGGAGCCGACGCGGACCGGGTGATCCAGGCCTTGAACGCAGGCAAGGACCCCTTCGAAGATCTCGAAGACCCGGCCGCCGGCCTTACCGGTGGTGGTCTCGGTGACCAGACCCACGATTTCGTGCGCCTTGTCCGGATCCTCGAAGACGTGACCCCGGTTTCCTACGACTACGCCACCACGGGAGAGGGTGTCGAGTTTCTTCCTGCTGCAGCGCTCACGACGCAGACCATCAACACGCCCCCGCTTGCCACCGATGACAACATCACGGGCACCGAAGATCAGCCTCTGGTCGTGGACGTTCTTGCCAATGACAGCGACGCCAACAATGACGCCCTGAGTGTCACCGGCGCCACGGCCGTCAATGGACAGGTCACCATCAATCCCGATGGCAGCCTGCGCTATGTGCCCAACCCGAACTTCAACGGCACCGACACCGTCACTTACACCATCAGCGATGGACGGGGTGGCAGCTCGACGGCAACGGTGACCATCAACGTCACCGCCGTCAATGACGGCCCCGTCGCTCTCCCCGACGTCGCCACCACACCCGAAGACACCCCGATCACGGTGGCCGTTCTCGGCAATGACAGCGACCCGGACGGTGACCCCCTCACCGTTACCGGCGCCATCGTCGACCCCACGCGCGGAACCGTCGTGGTCAATCCTGACGGCACACTGAGTTTCACCCCGGCGCCGGACATCACCGGCACGGTCGTCATCACTTACACGGTCAGCGATGGCAAGGGCGGAACGGCAACGTCCACCCTCACGGTAACCGTCACCCCGGTCAATGACCAGCCCATCGCGAATCCGGACACCGCTACCACCCCCGAGAACACCCCGGTGACGGTATCCGTGCTGGGCAACGACAGTGATCCGGAAGGCGACCCCCTCACGGTCACAGGCGCAACGGTGGACCCGACGCTTGGCAGTGTCGTCGTCAATCCCGATGGCACCCTCACGTTCACACCGGCCAACAATACCAATGGCCCGGTCGTCATTACTTACAGCATTTCCGATGGTCAGGGTGGTAGCGCCACCAGCACGGTCACGATTGACGTGACCCCGGTGAATGAAGCGCCCGTCGCCAACCCCAGCACCGCCACCACCCCCGAAGAAACCCCGGTGACCCTCAACGTCCTGGGCAATGACTCCGATCCGGATGGCGACCCCCTCACCGTCACCAGTGCCACCGTCGATCCGGCCAAGGGCAGCGTCAGCATCAACCCCGACGGCACCCTCGCCTTCAACCCGGCGCCCAACTTCAATGGGCCGGTGGAGATCACCTACGCCATCTCCGACGGCAAGGGCGGCTCCGCCACCAGTACCGTCACCGTCAACGTCACCCCGGCCAACGATGCACCCCTGGCCGTCAATGACAGCGCCACCACCACCGAGGACAGCCCGGTCAGCCGCACACCGGCCACCGGCGTGCTCACCAACGATTCCGATATCGACAGCCCCAGCCTCACCGTCTCCGGTGTGCGCACGGGCACCAGCGGCACCTTCACCGCCCCCGGCGCCGCCGGCGTGACCCTCACCGGAACCTACGGCGCCCTGCTCATCCGTGCCGACGGCAGCTATACCTACACGCCCGGAACCGCCGCCCAGGCCCTCAACACTGGCGACTCCGTCCAGGACGTCTTCTCCTATCAGCTCAGCGATGGCAGCCTCACCGCCACCGCCAACCTCTCCATCACCGTCACCGGCGCCAATGACGCCGCCGTGATCACCGGTCTGGCCACCGGATCCGTCAAGGAAGACACCGCCGGACAGCTCACCGCCACCGGCACCCTCGCCGCCACCGATGTGGACAGCCCCGCCACCTTCACCCCGGCCAGCGCCAGCGGTACCTACGGCAGCTTCAACATCGCCGCCGATGGCACCTGGACCTACGTCCTCAACAACACGGCCGGCAACGTCCAGGCCCTGAACGAAGGCGACTCCCGCACCGAGACCTTCACCGTCACCACCGCCGACGGCACACCCCGCAACGTCACCGTCACCGTCCTGGGCACCAACGAGACGCCGACCGTCGCCAACGTCACCGCCTCCGGCGCCGAAGATCCGGCCACTCCCATCCCCGTCACCCTCACCGGTGCCGATGTGGATGGCACCGTCACCAGCCTCACCCTGGCCGATCTGCCCGCCAACGGCACCCTCTACCGCGATGCCGCCATGACGCAGCCCGTCACCGCGGGCACACCCCTCGCGGCCACCGCGGGCGCCCTCACCCTCTACTTCCAGCCCGCTCCCAACTGGAACGGCAGCACCAGCTTCCACTTCACCGCCACCGACAACAACGGCGGCTCATCGCCGCAGGCTACCGCCACCGTCAACGTCACACCCGTAAACGACGCGGCCACTATCAGCACTGGCACGGGTAGCACCCAGGAAGACACGGTGCTGCTGGCCACCGGAACCCTGACCATCACCGACCCGGACGCCGGTGAGGCCGCCTTCCAGGTCCAGACCGGCGTCCCCGGCACCTACGGCAGCTTCTCCATCAGTGAATCCGGCAACTGGACCTTCACCTTGGACAACGGCAACCCCATTGTCCAGAGCCTCGCCAACGGTGACTCACGCACCGAGTCCTTCACCGTGCGCAGCGTGGATGGGACCGAAAGCACCGTCGTCGTCACCATTCTCGGCACCAACGAAACCATCGGCGCACCGGGCACCGGTGTCGTCAAGGAAGACAACCCCATTTCCGCCAACGGCACCCTCACCGCCAGCGGTGGCGCCACCTTCGTGCCCCAGCCGGCCACACCGGGTACCTATGGCAGCTTCACCCTCAACCCCGACGGTACCTGGACCTACCTCCTGGACAACCCCGCCAGCGTCGTCCAGAGCCTTGGCGAGGGCCAAACCCGCACCGAGGTCTTCCCCGTCACGCTTTCCGACGGCAGCACCAGCACCGTCACCATCACCGTGGTGGGCACCAACGACCCGGCACTGATCGGCCCGGGCACCGGCGACGTCACCGAGGACACCCAGCTCAGTACCGGCGGCACCCTGAGCATCACCGACGTGGACAGCGGTGAAGCCGGCTTCCAGCCGCAAACCAGCGTCGCCGGCACCTACGGCATCTTCAACCTGGATGCAGGCGGCAACTGGACCTACACGCTCAACAATGCGCACCCGAGCGTCCAAGCCCTGGGCGTTGGCGAGACACTCTCGGAAACCTTCCCGGTCTTCAGCACGGACGGCACCGCCAGCAGCGTCCTTGTCACCATCAACGGCACCAACGACGGCCCCGTCGCCAACCCCAGCACCGCCACCACCCCCGAAGAGACCCCGGTGACCCTCAACGTCCTGGGCAATGACTCTGATCCGGATGGCGACACCCTCACCGTCACCAAGCCACCGTCGATTCTGCCAAGGGCAGCGTCAGCATCAACCCCGACGGCACCCTCGCCTTCAACCCGGCCAACAACTTCAATGGCCCGGTGGAGATCACCTACGCCATCTCCGATGGCAAGGGCGGCTCCGCAACCAGTACCGTCACCGTCAACGTCACGCCCCTGCCCGACGCGGCCCAGCTAGGCACCGGCAGCGGCACCGTCAAGGAAGACACCCCCGCCCAGAGCACCGCCTCCGGCACCCTCTCCATCGTTGACCCCGATGCCGGCGAGGCCGTCTTCCAGGCCCGGACCAACGTCCCCGGCACCTACGGCAGCTTCAGCATCAACCCCGCCGGTGACTGGACCTACACCATCAACAACACCCTGCCCCTCGTCCAGGCCCTCAAGGAAGGCGAGACCCGTAACGAGTCCTTTACCGTGCTCAGCGCCGACGGCACCGCCACCACCGTCAGCCTCACCATCCTGGGCACCAACGACGGCCCCGTCGCCAACCCCAGCACCGCCACCACCCCCGAAGAGACCCCGGTGACCCTCAACGTCCTGGGCAATGACTCCGATCCGGATGGCGACACCCTCACCGTCACCAGCGCCACCGTCGATCCGGCCAAGGGCAGCGTCAGCATCAACCCCGACGGCTCCCTCGCCTTCAACCCGGCGCCCAACTTCAATGGGCCGGTGGAGATCACCTACGCCATCTCCGACGGCAAGGGCGGCTCCGCCACCAGTACCGTCACCGTCAACGTCACGCCCCTGCCCGACGCGGCCACTATCAGCACTGGCACGGGTAGCACCCAGGAAGACACGGTGCTGCTGGCCGCCGGCACCCTGACCATCACCGACCCGGACGCCGGTGAGGCCGCCTTCCAGGTCCAGACCGGCGTCCCCGGCACCTACGGCAGCTTCTCCATCAGTGAATCCGGCAACTGGACCTTCACCCTGGACAACGGCAACCCCATTGTCCAGAGCCTCGCCAACGGTGACTCACGCACCGAGTCCTTCACCGTGCGCAGCGTGGATGGGACCGAAAGCACCGTCGTCGTCACCATTCTCGGCACCAACGAAACCATCGGCGCACCGGGCACCGGTGTCGTCAAGGAAGACAACCCCATTTCCGCCAACGGCACCCTCACCGCCAGCGGTGGCGCCACCTTCGTGCCCCAGCCGGCCACACCGGGTACCTATGGCAGCTTCGCCCTCAACCCCGACGGTACCTGGACCTACCTCCTGGACAACCCCGCCAGCGTCGTCCAGAGCCTTGGCGAGGGCCAAACCCGCACCGAGGTCTTCCCGTCACGCTTTCCGACGGCAGCACCAGCACCGTCACCATCACCGTGGTGGGCACCAACGACCCGGCACTGATCGGCCCGGGCACCGGCGACGTCACCGAGGACACCCAGCTCAGTACCGGCGGCACCCTGAGCATCACCGACGTGGACAGCGGTGAAGCCGGCTTCCAGCCGCAAACCAGCGTCGCCGGCACCTACGGCATCTTCAACCTGGATGCAGGCGGCAACTGGACCTACACGCTCAACAATGCGCACCCGAGCGTCCAAGCCCTGGGCGTTGGCGAGACACTCTCGGAAACCTTCCGGTCTTCAGCACGGACGGCACCGCCAGCAGCGTCCTTGTCACCATCAACGGCACCAACGACGGCCCCGTCGCCAACCCCAGCACCGCCACCACCCCCGAAGAGACCCCGGTGACCCTCAACGTCCTGGGCAATGACTCTGATCCGGATGGCGACACCCTCACCGTCACCAGCGCCACCGTCGATCCGGCCAAGGGCAGCGTCAGCATCAACCCCGACGGCACCCTCGCCTTCAACCCGGCGCCCAACTTCAATGGCCCGGTGGAGATCACCTACGCCATCTCCGATGGCATGGGCGGCTCCGCCACCAGCACCGTCACCGTCAACGTCACCCCGGCCAACGATGCACCGCTGGCCGTCAATGACAGCGCCACCACCACCGAGGACAGCCCGGTCAGCCGCACACCGGCCACCGGCGTGCTCACCAACGATTCCGATATCGACAGCCCCAGCCTCACCGTCTCCGGTGTGCGCACGGGCACCAGCGGCGCCTTCACCGCCCCCGGCGCCGCCGGCGTGACCCTCACCGGAACCTACGGCGCCCTGCTCATCCGTGCCGACGGCAGCTATACCTACACGCCCGGAACCGCCGCCCAGGCCCTCAACACCGGCGACTCCGTCCAGGACGTCTTCTCCTATCAGCTCAGCGATGGCAGCCTCACCGCCACCGCCAACCTCTCCATCACCGTCACCGGCGCCAATGACGCCGCCGTGATCACCGGTCTGGCCACCGGATCCGTCAAGGAAGACACCGCCGGACAGCTCACCGCCACCGGCACCCTCGCCGCCACCGATGTGGACAGCCCCGCCACCTTCACCCCGGCCAGCGCCAGCGGTACCTACGGCAGCTTCAACATCGCCGCCGATGGCACCTGGACCTACGTCCTCAACAACACGGCCGGCAACGTCCAGGCTTTGAACGAAGGCGATTCCCGCACCGAGACCTTCACCGTCACCACCGCCGACGGCACACCCCGCAACGTCACCGTCACCGTCCTGGGCACCAACGAGACGCCGACCGTCGCCAACGTCACCGCCTCCGGCGCCGAAGATCCGGCCACCCCCATCCCCGTCACCCTCACCGGCGCCGATGTGGATGGCGCCGTCACCAGCCTCACCCTGGCCGACCTGCCCGCCAACGGCACCCTCTACCGCGATGCCGCCATGACGCAGCCCGTCACCGCAGGCACGCCCCTCGCGGCCACCGCGGGCGCCGTCACCCTCTACTTCCAGCCCGCTCCCAACTGGAACGGAAGCACCAGCTTCCACTTCACCGCCACCGACAACAACGGCGGCTCCTCCAGCCAAGCCACGGCCAGCATCAATGTCACCCCGGTGACCGATACCGCCCAGCTGGGCACCGGCAGCGGCACCGTCAAGGAAGACACCCCCGCCCAGAGCACCGCCTCCGGCACCCTCAGCATCGTTGACCCCGATGCCGGCGAGGCCGTCTTCCAGGCCCAGACCGGCGTCCCCGGCACCTACGGCAACTTCAGCATCAACCCCGCCGGGGACTGGACCTACACCATTGACAACACCCTGCCCCTCGTCCAGGCCCTCAAGGAAGGCGAGACCCGTAACGAGTCCTTTACCGTGCTCAGCGCCGACGGCACCTCCACCACCGTCAGCCTCACCATCCTGGGCACCAACGACGGCCCCGTCGCCAACCCCAGCACCGCCACCACCCCCGAAGAGACCCCGGTGACCCTCAACGTCCTGGGCAATGACTCCGATCCGGATGGCGACACCCTCACCGTCACTCAAGCCACCGTCGATTCTGCCAAGGGCAGCGTCAGCATCAACCCCGACGGCACCCTCGCCTTCAATCCGGCACCCAACTTCAATGGCCCGGTGGAGATCAGCTACGCCATCTCCGATGGTAAGGGCGGCTCCGCCACCAGTACCGTCACCGTCAACGTCACGCCCCTGCCCGATACCGCCCAGTTGGGCACCGGCAGCGGCACTGTCAAGGAAGACACCCCCGCCCAGAGCACCGCCTCCGGCACCCTCAGCATCGTTGACCCCGATGCCGGCGAGGCCGTCTTCCAGGCCCAGACCGGCGTCGCCGGCACCTACGGCAGCTTCAGCATCAACCCCGCCGGTGACTGGACCTACACCATCAACAACACCCTGCCCCTCGTCCAGGCCCTCAAGGAAGGCGAGACCCGTAACGAGTCCTTTACCGTGCTCAGCGCCGACGGCACCGCCACCACCGTCAGCCTGACCATCGTCGGCACCAACGACGGCCCCGTCGCCAACCCCAGCACCGCCACCACCCCGGAAGATCAGCCGGTCACCGTGAATGTGCTGGGCAATGACTCCGACCCCGACGGCGACACCCTCACCGTCACCAGCGCCACCGTTGATCCGGCCAAGGGCAGCGTCACCGTCAACCCCGACGGCTCCCTGACCTTCAACCCGGCTGCCAATACCAATGGCCCCGTGGTCGTCACCTACACCATCTCCGATGGCAAGGGCGGCTCCGCCACCAGTACCGTCACCGTCAACGTCACCCCGGCCAACGATGCACCGCTGGCCGTCAATGACAGCGCCACCACCACCGAGGACAGCCCGGTCAGCCGCACACCGGCCACCGGCGTGCTCACCAACGATTCCGATATCGACAGCCCCAGCCTCACCGTCTCCGGTGTGCGCACGGGCACCAGCGGCGCCTTCACCGCCCCCGGCGCCGCCGGCGTGACCCTCACCGGAACCTACGGCGCCCTGCTCATCCGTGCCGACGGCAGCTATACCTACACGCCCGGAACCGCCGCCCAGGCCCTCAACACCGGCGACTCCGTCCAGGACGTCTTCTCCTATCAGCTCAGCGATGGCAGCCTCACCGCCACCGCCAACCTCTCCATCACCGTCACCGGCGCCAATGACGCCGCCGTGATCACCGGTCTGGCCACCGGATCCGTCAAGGAAGACACCGCCGGACAGCTCACCGCCACCGGCACCCTCGCCGCCACCGATGTGGACAGCCCCGCCACCTTCACCCCGGCCAGCGCCAGCGGTACCACGGCAGCTTCAACATCGCCGCCGATGGCACCTGGACCTACGTCCTCAACAACACGGCCGGCAACGTCCAGGCTTTGAACGAAGGCGATTCCCGCACCGAGACCTTCACCGTCACCACCGCCGACGGCACACCCCGCAACGTCACCGTCACCGTCCTGGGCACCAACGAGACGCCGACCGTCGCCAACGTCACGCCTCCGGCGCCGAAGATCCGGCCACCCCCATCCCCGTCACCCTCACCGGCGCCGATGTGGATGGCGCCGTCACCAGCCTCACCCTGGCCGACCTGCCCGCCAACGGCACCACTCTACCGCGATGCCGCCATGACGCAGCCCGTCACCGCAGGCACGCCCCTCGCGGCCACCGCGGGCGCCGTCACCCTCTACTTCCAGCCCGCTCCCAACTGGAACGGAAGCACCAGCTTCCACTTCACCGCCACCGACAACAACGGCGGCTCATCGCCGCAGGCTACCGCCACCGTCAACGTCACCCCGGCCAACGATGCACCGCTGGCCGTCAATGACAGCGCCACCACCACCGAGGACAGCCCGGTCAGCCGCACACCGGCCACCGGCGTGCTCACCAACGATTCCGATATCGACAGCCCCAGCCTCACCGTCTCCGGTGTGCGCACGGGCACCAGCGGCGCCTTCACCGCCCCCGGCGCCGCCGGCGTGACCCTCACCGGAACCTACGGCGCCCTGCTCATCCGTGCCGACGGCAGCTATACCTACACGCCCGGAACCGCCGCCCAGGCCCTCAACACCGGCGACTCCGTCCAGGACGTCTTCTCCTATCAGCTCAGCGATGGCAGCCTCACCGCCACCGCCAACCTCTCCATCACCGTCACCGGCGCCAATGACGCCGCCGTGATCACCGGTCTGGCCACCGGATCCGTCAAGGAAGACACCGCCGGACAGCTCACCGCCACCGGCACCCTCGCCGCCACCGATGTGGACAGCCCCGCCACCTTCACCCCGGCCAGCGCCAGCGGCACCTACGGCAGCGTCAATATCGCCGCCGATGGCACCTGGACCTACGTCCTCAACAACACGGCCGGCAACGTCCAGGCTTTGAACGAAGGCGATTCCCGCACCGAGACCTTCACCGTCACCACCGCCGACGGCACACCCCGCAACGTCACCGTCACCGTCCTGGGCACCAACGAGACGCCGACCGTCGCCAACGTCACCGCCTCCGGCGCCGAAGATCCGGCCACCCCCATCCCCGTCACCCTCACCGGCGCCGATGTGGATGGCGCCGTCACCAGCCTCACCCTGGCCGACCTGCCCGCCAACGGCACCCTCTACCGCGATGCCGCCATGACGCAGCCCGTCACCGCAGGCACGCCCCTCGCGGCCACCGCGGGCGCCGTCACCCTCTACTTCCAGCCCGCTCCCAACTGGAACGGAAGCACCAGCTTCCACTTCACCGCCACCGACAACAACGGCGGCTCATCGCCGCAGGCTACCGCCACCGTCAACGTCACCCCGGCCAACGATGCACCGCTGGCCGTCAATGACAGCGCCACCACCACCGAGGACAGCCCGGTCAGCCGCACACCGGCCACCGGCGTGCTCACCAACGATTCCGATATCGACAGCCCCAGCCTCACCGTCTCCGGTGTGCGCACGGGCACCAGCGGCGCCTTCACCGCCCCCGGCGCCGCCGGCGTGACCCTCACCGGAACCTACGGCGCCCTGCTCATCCGTGCCGACGGCAGCTATACCTACACGCCCGGAACCGCCGCCCAGGCCCTCAACACCGGCGACTCCGTCCAGGACGTCTTCTCCTATCAGCTCAGCGATGGCAGCCTCACCGCCACCGCCAACCTCTCCATCACCGTCACCGGCGCCAATGACGCCGCCGTGATCACCGGTCTGGCCACCGGATCCGTCAAGGAAGACACCGCCGGACAGCTCACCGCCACCGGCACCCTCGCCGCCACCGATGTGGACAGCCCCGCCACCTTCACCCCGGCCAGCGCCAGCGGTACCTACGGCAGCTTCAACATCGCCGCCGATGGCACCTGGACCTACGTCCTCAACAACACGGCCGGCAACGTCCAGGCTTTGAACGAAGGCGATTCCCGCACCGAGACCTTCACCGTCACCACCGCCGACGGCACACCCCGCAACGTCACCGTCACCGTCCTGGGCACCAACGAGACGCCGACCGTCGCCAACGTCACCGCCTCCGGCGCCGAAGATCCGGCCACCCCCATCCCCGTCACCCTCACCGGCGCCGATGTGGATGGCGCCGTCACCAGCCTCACCCTGGCCGACCTGCCCGCCAACGGCACCCTCTACCGCGATGCCGCCATGACGCAGCCCGTCACCGCAGGCACGCCCCTCGCGGCCACCGCGGGCGCCGTCACCCTCTACTTCCAGCCCGCTCCCAACTGGAACGGAAGCACCAGCTTCCACTTCACCGCCACCGACAACAATGGCGGCACCTCCAGCCAAGCCACGGCCAGCATCAATGTCACGCCTGTAAATGACCCACCGGTGGCCATTGCAGACACCGGCAGCACCGATCAGAACACCCTCCTGTCGAAGGACGCTGCCAGCGGGGTGCTGACCAACGACAGCGACATCGATGGAGGGAGCTTGAATGTGACCTCGATCTCCTTCGGAAGTGGTAGTGGTGTCCCGGTGGCCTCCGGCGGCACAACCGTCAACGGCGCCTTTGGTAGCTTGCTGATTGCCCCGAACGGCAGCTACACCTATACCCCGGGCGATGCGGCAAAGGCGCTTGTCGCCGGCCAGTCAGCCAACGATGTTTTCACCTACAGCGTTTCTGACGGCAATGGCGGCACCGCGACAACCACGCTGACCATCCAGGTGAACGGCCTGAACGATGCGCCAGTGATCGGCGGTATTGCGACCGGCAATGTGTCCGAAGACGGAACCCTCGCCACGGGTGGCAACCTGACCATCACCGACCCCGATGCGGGCCAGTCTTCATTCATTGCCCAGACTGCCCAGGGCACCTATGGCACGCTGAGCTTGCAATCAAACGGCAGCTGGAGCTACAGCCTCGATAACGCATCCACCAACGTGCAGTCCCTGAAACAGGGAGAGGTGGTCGAGGACCACTTCAACGTTCAAGCCGCCGATGGCACGGTGACCACTTTGGTCATCAATGTCACGGGCACAAACGATGAGCCGGTGGTCGGAACAGCCACCGTGAATGTTTCCGAGGAGGGCTTGGCGGCAGGTATCGCTGACAGCAACGGCAGCACCGACACCACAAACCTGACCACCGCCGGTGGCACGATCAGCGTATCCGACGTGGATGGCAATCCCCTCAACGTAACGCTGACCGCACCGACGACAGCGCTGACATCCAATGGCGTCGCCATCACCTGGACAGGCAGTGACTCCAAGCTGCTGATCGGCAGTGCCGGTAGCGTGGAAATTGTTCGGGCGACGATCAGCGATGACGGCACCCACACGGTGAAACTATCTGGCCCGATCGACCATCCCGTCACGACCGAGGAAGACCTCGTCACCCTGGACCTGGGGATCAAGGTCAGCGATGGCGTGACCACCACCACCAGCACCCTGACGGTCAACGTGGAGGACGATGCACCCAAGGCCGGCTCCGTCGTCCAGGCCATCGAAGTTCCGCCCCAGGACACCAATCTCCTGATCATTCTCGACAACTCCGGCAGCATGAACACGGCAGATGGCGTAGGTGGCACGACACGCCTGCGCTCGGCGATCACGGCGCTCAATCAGTTGATCGACACTTACGACACGCTCGGTGAAGTTCGCATCCGCATCGTCACTTTCAACAGCGCCGCGTCGGCCGTGGGAACCACATGGACGACAGTCACGGTAGGCAAGGGGCAACTGGCAGCAGTTACCCTGGGAGGGACCACCAACTACGATGCGGCAATTGCCGCCGGACAAACGGCATTCACGTCGACGGGCAAACTCGCCTCCGGCCAGAATGTGGCTTACTTCCTGTCCGATGGTGTTCCCAATTCCGGCACGGGCATCGGAACCGCCGACGAGACAGCCTGGAAAGCCTTCCTGACCGCCAACGACATCACCAGTTACGCCCTCGGCATGGGAACCGGCGCATCTCAGGCTCCGCTGAATCCGATTGCCTATGATGGCCTGACGGACACCAATCTCGACGCCAAGGTCATCAGCGACTTCAGTCAACTGTCAAGCGCGCTGCAGGCAACCGTTCCCCAGTCGGCCAGTGGCGACATTCTTTCCGGTGGCCTGCTTGGCGGTGCGTCCGGGTTCGGTGCCGACGGTGGCCACATTCAGTCAATCAAGGTGGATGGAATCACCTACACCTATGACCCGACGGGCAGCACCAGTGTCTCGGTCACGGGCGGAACCAGTCAGGGCACCTACGATCCGGCCACTCACCAACTGACCGTACGCACTGACGACGGCGGCACCCTTGTGGTGAACATGAACACCGGTGGCTACAGCTATACGCCCCGGCCAACCGTGACCACCCCGATTGTTGACGGTTTCGACTTCGTGTTGATCGACAAGGACGGCGACACCGCGGGGGCGAGCGTGACCTTCAACGTGAGCCGTGAGGCCGAGGCCGTTGTCACCCTGACCAGCACCACCCAGCTCATCGACTCAAGCACCCTCGGGCTGGCCGGGGAGTACTACGGCTACAACGAGACCACCTCAGGTGTCACCCGTACCCACGCCGACGACACGACGCTGGGCAATCTTGACAGGCTCTCCGACATGACGACCATCGTCAATGGACGCAGCGGGGAGACCATTCTCGGTACTTACGAAGAGGCGCCGGCCTCGGGATCTGACGCGACGTTCAGCGCCGACAAGATCGACTATGGATTCGGCTACACCACCGGCAGCACGACCGCGGCGGCAGTCAACGGTAATCTGGGCAACAACCCGACGCTCGGGGCCAACATGGATGTGAACTCGGGGGCTCTCTACAACTTCCTCCGCGGCGGCACGACCGGCTCCGACGCGGTCGATCTGCAGACCACCACGGGTGTTGGCAACACCACCGATTCCGGTCTCCGTTTCGTTGGCCTGATGAACGTGGCGGGTGGCACCTACGACATCCGCGTTACCGCAGATGACGGCTTCCGGGTCAATGTCGGTGGTGCAACCGTGGCCATGTTCGATGGCATCCAGTCGCCCACGGAACGTGTTTTCACCAATATCAGTCTGGAGAGCGGCCTGCAGCCCATTGAGATCGTCTATTGGGAGCAAGGGGGCAACGCACGCTTGCGCATCGAGGTCAAGTTGAGTAGCGAGCCGGTCACCGCCTACAAGACCCTGGGCACCGAGGAGTTCGCCCTGTTCACGCCCACCAGCGCCCCGACACTGACCGAGACGCAGGACATCATCGAGAGTACGACCCAGAACGGTGCCTGGCTGCTCCGCTCCGGCGAGCGGCTTGACGGCACGGACGGAAATGACCACATCACCGGCAGTGACGCGAAGGACGTGATCTACGCCGGCCTTGGCAATGACACGGTAACCGGTGGCAGCGGCGCCAGCCTGATTTCCGGTGGGGCCGGCAATGACACGCTCACCGGTGGCCTGGGCTCGGATACCTTCAAGTGGTCCCTGGGTGATGCGGGCACGGCCGGGGCCCCGGCCATCGACGCCATCACCGACTTCGACAAGAGTGCCGCTCTCAGCGGCGGTGACGTGCTTGACCTCAGTGATCTACTACAGGGTGAAAGTCATAGCGGAGTGACCCCGGGCAATCTGGGTAGCTACCTGCACTTCGAGAAATCGGGCACCGACACCGTCGTGCATATCAGCAGTACCGGGGGCTATACCGGCGGCACCTTCAGCCCGGCGGCAACCGATCAGAAGATCGTGCTGCAAGGTGTGGATCTGACCAACAGCGGGGCCCTGAGCACCGATGCGCAGATCATTCAGGATCTGCTCACCAAGGGCAAACTGAGCGCCGACTGACGCCAGGAAGACCGCAAACAGAAGGGGGCCTCGAGGGAGGCCCCCTTCTTCCGCTGCCAGCTCAACGCCAACGCCCAATCGTCAGGAGACGGCCATACGTCTCGAAGCCTCGGGGCCGGTCATGCCACCAACCCCGAGCGCGCCAGCCGCTGCCCATTCCTCGGCCGAATGAACCTGCTCGGCATACACAACCACATCCAGCCCCCGCGCCACATCGACGATGGCCTTGACGAGGCGTTGGTGCCCGACGTTTTCATGCAGACCGGCGACAAAGCTGCCATCCAGTTTGAGGTAGGCCAGGCGCAGGGCATACAAGCGCGGCAAGGCAGCAAGCTGTCGCCCGAAATGCTCAATCCCCAAATGTGCGCCATGCCGTGCAAGCACTTCCGCCAAAGGCTCAAGCCCGGCCAGACTGGCGTCCAGCCCCCGCTCGCTAACCTCCACGGAAATCCGCGACGCGGCCTCTCCGGCCGTCGCCAACAGGATGTCGAGCGCATCAAGGAAGCCCGCCTCAATGAGGGAGCGGGGCGCCACATTGATCGCAATGGGCTCGGCGGACGCCGCAAGGCGAGCAATGCCGAGCCGGACCGCCTCAAGGTCGCAGGCCGCCGCGAGGCCCACCCGAACCGCGGCCGGCATGAACTGCCCGGCCGTCAACACCGAACCGCCGGTAGGCAGCCGAAGCATGTATTCCCGATGGACCAGGCGACCCTCAACGCTCAGTACGGGATAGCTGGTGAGGGTGAATTCGTGGCGGGACAGCGCTGCCTCAAGCATCTCACGCCACCCCTCGGCGCCCGGCACCGGGATGGGCAAGGGGGAGCCGCCCGGCTCTGCGACGATACAACCCTCGGCTTCCGCCCGCATCAGGGCAGAATCGACTCGTGCCATCAAAGCCCCTGGCGTATCGTCGCGCCGATAGGCCACGGCTGCGGCGTCCAGGCGCAGGCGATACGCACCGTCGTCCAGTTCAAGATCCAGCGCGATAACGGCGCTGCACAGACGCTCGAGCATCGCTCGTCCGTCAGCCAAACCCAGGCCGGGAACCAGCACCCCGAACTCGGCACCGCCAAGGCGCCCCAATGCCACGTCGTCTCCCTCTTCCAGCCCGACTCTCAGCACCTCGGCCACCGCGGTCAGCCACTCATCGGTCCGCGCCCGCCCGAGTTTCTGATTGAGTACGACGAGATCTGCGATGCGCAGCACGGCAAGACAGCCTCCCGGTGTCACGTCCGGGTCGGAGAGCACGCGACGGAGTTCGCCGTTGAAGGCCGCCCGATTCAGGAGGCCCGTACCACTGTCGTGACTGCCCTCGTCACGCAATAGCGCTATGCGGCCGGCCTGCTCGGCAAACAGCATGCGGACGCGCTCGGACATACGGTTCAGCGCGCGGGCCATGCTCTGAAGCTCGAGTACTCGCGGCTCGTCAATGACACGGAACTGGCCGGCTCCGATGGCCTCGGCCTGCTCGGCCATCTCGTCCAGGGGCCGGCGCACCCAGCGCAGCAGCATCGACACGGCCATGGCCCAGAACAGGCCGATTGCAAGCATCACGCTTCCCAGCTGCAGAGATCCACGCCACAACGAACGGTACGCATAGCTGCGTGCAGCCAGTACGTTGACCTTACCCACCTGCCGCCAACCATCGCTGACCAGGGCCTGCCCCGGACGGGCCTCCAGGGGCACCAAGGAAATCAACCAAGCGGGTACGCCTTCGGCCGTGTCCTCCTGGGTGCGCTCGACAAGTACGCGACCTGATGGGTCGGTGAAGCGGATCTGCCGATAGTGCCCGCCGTCGAAAAGCGCTGTCACCAGCAGCTCCATGGTGGCCACGTCCTTGCTTTGCTGGGACATGGACAAGGCCAATGACACGGCGCCGTCACTGGCCTGGGCGCTCAACTGCTGCTCGAAGTAACTGCGCGCAGTCAAGAGGCTGACGGTGAAGGCGCCAACCAGCACCACCGTCATGGCCACCACCACACTGATCCATAATCTTCTCAGGAGGGACATTTCCATTCCTTCACGGCGTATAGCCTTCCGAACGCATGCGCAAGAGCAGCTCCCGCCAGCGGGACACCCGGTCCACCGGACTCGACGCCTGGCTGGCACCGCCGACAAAGACACCCTGCATGTTGAAACTGAAAACAGGCGCGAGATCCGGACGCCCCGTTGCCGGCCGGATCTCGGAAATCAGGTTGTCGAGCACCAGGGGTACTGCGTCGGGCGATGGGTAATAACTCAGTACCATATGGGCCTGACTCACGCCGCTGCCTGCACCGCCCACGGTGGCCCGTACATAGGTCATGCGCAAACGGTCTTCGGCAATGCCAAGCTCACGCAAGGTGAAATACTTGGCAAAGACGAAGTCCTCGCAATCACCTGCCCCCCGGCAATCGTCTCCATGGGCGTTGCCCAATAATCGGCCTGGGACCACACCGCATTGTCGTCGGCAAAGCGGACGCGGCGGTTGAAATAATCATTGATCCTGCGAAGCTGCTCATCCTCACCCAGACCACGCCAGCCGCCGAGGGCATTGCGCCACGCATCAACGGCCTCGCCCCCTGCCGACCCAAAGCGCTGCTGAGCAGCAAGTCGCATGCGCTCCAGCTCGAAGCCGCACTGGGCAACATCCACCCCCACGCCGACGAGACAGATGACCCCGAGCAATCCTCCCAGACGGCGCAGGGCCAAGAAGTCAACTGGGCCGCGGAGAGGAAGGTGAAATGGCATCACGGAACGGAAAACACGTACTTCCTGCACGGAGTGCCCTGGGGACAGCATGCCCGGTGGATCAAATGTGCTTGGGGCCAGAAGAGTGAGGATCAACGGCAGGGATCGGAAAAAGTTAAGCTTTGTGTTTTGCCGCCGACAATTGTGAAATATTTATTCGAAGCAAGCATCCAGGCCATGTAACCGAGCCAGGAAAGAAATAATGCGCAAATCAAGCGTCCAACGACGCCTAAAATCACGCTGCATTCTGGAACGACAGCTCATCGCATGATCAGCCTGCATTCCAGACCCCTTCTCCCCCATGAACGAGATGACAATGTTCAACGCAACAACGCTGTCCGCCAGCCTCGCGCTTTGCTTCGTGGCAACATCGTTTGCCCAGGCGGGAACTCCCGGCACGCTGCCGGACGCCATCGAAAAGGCCGTTCTCCGCAACCCCGAGGTGCTTGCCAGACTGCACAACTACCAGGCATCTGACGCTGAACGGGACGTGGCACGCGGAGGCTTGTTCCCTCGCATCGACCTGCAAGGCTATACCGGCCGGGAACGGCGTGAAACGCCGACCAGCCCTTCCGACACCTACACGCGGCCGGGCTATCAACTGCAACTGCGCCAGCTGCTCTTCGACGGCTTCGCCACCGGCAACGAAGTGAAACGCCTGGGGTTCGCGCGGGCAGTCCGGTATTTCGAACTCCTTGGCACCACTGACGAGATCGCCTACGAGGCCGCTCGTGCCTACCTGGATGTCCAGCGCTACCGCGACTTGAGCAAATTGGCCCAGGAAAACTGGGCCATCCACAAGGAAACCGTGGACCAGATCGAACGGCGAGTGAAAGCCGGTGTGGGCCGCCGCGTGGACCTGGAACAAGCCTTCGGCCGGCTGGCCCTGGCCCAATCCAACTGGCTGACCGAAAGCTCCAACCTCCACGATGTCAGCCAGCGCTACCAACGTGTGGTGGGTGAAGCCCCCGCGGACAAGCTCGAAGCAAGCCCGGCTCTGGGTCAACAATTGCCCATCGAAAAAGACCTGTTGCGACAGGCTATCAATGACAACCCCAGCTTCCGTGCAGCGGTTGCCAACATCCGCTCCTCCCGGGCCAACATTGACGTCCAGCGTGCCAACAATCTGCCGACCGTCGAGTTTCGCGCCAGTACCGGCATGGACAAGAACCTTCTTGGCGTCACCGGCGAAACCAACTCGACGGCACTGCAGGTGCTGCTCAACTGGAATCTCTACAAGGGTGGCTCCGATGAGGCACGCATCCGCCAGTCCCACGAGCAGCTCTACAACGCCACCGATCTGCGTGACAAAGCCTGCCGAGACGTCCGACAGCAAACAGCGATCGCCTGGAACGACGTTAAGAAGCTCAAGGAGCAACTCGTCTACCTGGAACAGCACCAGCTTTCCACCGAGAAAGCTCGGGATGCCTATCGTCAGCAGTTCGACATCGGCCAGCGCAGCCTGCTTGACGTACTCAACACCGAAAACGAACTCTTCGATGCAAAGCGGGCAACAGTGCGCGCCCGCTATGATCTGACCCAGGCCGAACTGCGTGTACTCACCCAGACGCATCGCATTCTGCCCGCCGTGCAACTCACCTCCGTCGCCAAGACGGCCCCCGAGGAAGCAGGTGTCACAGACCCGGCACAGGACGACGTGGTCCACTGCAGCACCGAACTACCGAACGTACCGCCTCTTGACACCATCGGTGCCATGCGGGGTCGCCCTGAACCTGCGCCCGTGCCCTTGCCTGCCGCCAGCGCCACGGCAGCGGCGGCCGTACCCGTGGCGGCCACCACGCCTGCCACCACCCCCGCCATCGAATCGCTGGTCAAGTCCTGGGCGGCTGCCTGGTCCGCAAAGGATTTCAAAGGCTACAAGACTTTCTATTCGCCCCGCTTCCAGCCGGAACAGGGCAAGCTTGATGCCTGGATGGCCCTGCGCGAAAAGCGCCTCGCCAAACCCGGCGATATCACTGTGACGGTTGAAAAGCTGAACGTGCGCAACGTATCCGCCACGGCTGCCGAGGCCAGCTTCACCCAGCACTACCGATCCGCCGACTTCAAGGACGCCGGGCCAAAGACGCTTCACTACGAGCTCGAAAACGGGCAATGGAAGATCGTCCGCGAATCAAATCGCTGATCCTTCCCGCCGCCCCTGCTTTTCAGGAGGCGGTATCAATAAAAAATGGGAGCCAATCGGCTCCCATTTTTTATTGCGTTCGGACACGTCAGAGGTGTGGCTGGATGATGCGCCGATAAAATTCGTGAAAATGCTGCATCCCGTCTTCATAGGGTGACTGGTAGGGCCCGACCTCATTGCGCCCCTCACGCATCAATGCCAGACGCCCGCGATCCATGCGCTCGCCAATATCGTCGTCTTCAATCGCGGTTTCCATATATGCGGCCTGCTCGGCCTCAACGAAATCGCGCTCAAACTCGAGGATCTCTTCGGGATAGTAGAACTCGACCACGTTGGTGGTCTTATTCACGTCCGTCGGAATCAGGGTACTCACCACCAGCACATGGGGGTACCACTCGACCATGATGTTGGGAAAGTAGGTCAACCAGATGGCACCGTGCTTCGGCATTTCACCGCCATGACAGGCCATGACGGCCTCGTGCCAGCGCTTGTAGGTGGGGGAACCGGGCTTCTGAAGGGAGGTGATCCCGACGCGCTGCACCGAATACCATTCACCAAACTGCCACGTCAGGTCATCGCAGGTGACGAACTGACCAAGCCCCGGATGGAAGGGCACCACGTGATAGTCCTCGAGGTAGACCTCGATGAACGTCTTCCAGTTGTAGTTGCAGTGATGGATCTCGACCTTGTCGAGCTTGTAACCGGCAAAGTTGAGCTCCCTTGCCACCTGCATGCCCGCCAGATCGGCATTGGCAGAACGCGGACCCTTGAACAGCAGGCCCTGCCAGTTCTCAAGCTTTTGGCGCTGCAGATTAAGACAGGGATTGTCCGCAAAATGCGGTGCGCCAATGAGCAAGCCGTCGGGATTGTAGGTCCAGCGGTGAATCGGACAGACGATGTTCCTGTCAGCCGTTCCGGCGCCTTGCAACATGATGGCCTGGCGATGGCGGCAGATGTTGGACATCTGGTAGAAGCCATCTTCACGATTGATCAACAGCTTGGAGTGGTCCAGCCATTCGAGGGAACGGTACCGATCAAGCTCCGGCACCATGAGTTCGTGGCCGACGTAGCCCGGACCGGCATCGAAAAGGAGACGTTTCTCCAGTTCAAAAACCTTGTCATCGAAGTACCACGAGACCGGCAACTGGGAAACCGCCGGCGAAAGAAGTGCCTGAGAAGCAATGTCAGACATCCCGAACCCCCTGATTCAAAGCGAAAGCCCGAAACGTAAAACGCGAGATTATATAGTATTACGCGTTTGACCTGAAGCCCAGCCATAGGCTATTTTTACGGTTTCCGTACCTTGAATCCAGCCGAGAATGGTCAAGCCTTCCAAGACGCCCAGTTTCGAATCCGCAGTCTCCGAGCTGGAAGTGATCGTCCAGGAGATGGAGAACAGCCAGCTCCCCCTTGATCAGGCTCTTGCCGCCTACCAGCGCGGCTTCGTGCTTCTGCGCCAGTGCCAGGACTTCCTCGGCAAGGCGGAGCAATCCATCCGCGTCCTCGAAACCACTGATACGGAAGCCCCATCGGCATGACCACCCAAGGCTTCAACCAATGGATGTCCCACATCCAGGAGCGCACCGAGGCCGCCTTGGCGCGGGCCCTCCCCGCACCCGATATCGCCCCTGCCCGCCTCCACGAGGCCATGCGCTACGCCGTACTGGGTGGCGGCAAGCGTGTGCGCCCACTGCTTGTTCACGCCGCGGGGGACGTGAGCGGCGGCGCGCCTGAGCGCCTCGACCGGGCGGCCTGCGCCATTGAAATGATCCACGCCTATTCGCTGGTGCATGACGACATGCCCTGCATGGACGATGACACACTGCGCCGTGGCAAACCCACGGTCCATGTCCAGTTCGACGATGCGACGGCCCTGCTGGTGGGCGATGCCCTGCAGACCCTGGCCTTTCAGCACATCGCGGAGGCGCAGGTAAGCGACTCCCCCCAACGACAACTGGGCATGATCCGCCAGCTCGCCATTGCCTCCGGATCCCGTGGGATGGCAGGCGGGCAGGCCATTGACCTGGCATCGGTAGGCCTGCAGCTCAGTCTTGCCGAACTGGAGTTCATGCACATCCACAAGACGGGCGCACTGATCCGGGCATCCATCGGCCTTGGCGTACAATGCGGCCGTGACCTTGGCGAAGACGAACTGGCATCCCTGGACCACGTGGGCAAGGTGATAGGCCTGCTGTTTCAAGTGGTGGACGACATCCTCGATGCTGAAGCAGATACAGCCACGCTGGGCAAGACAGCGGGCAAGGATGCCGCCAATGACAAGCCGACTTACGTCAGCCTGCTGGGCGTCACGCGGGCACGCGCACTGGCCGAAGAAATGTGCGCAGAAGCGCTGGATCGCCTTGCCGCATTCGGACAGCCCGCTCGCCGACTCTCCGAACTGACGAGATTCATCGTCCAGCGGCAGTTTTGACACCCGCCATCGCACATCCAAGAACACTCATTAACGACCCGGTAACCCGGAATGCCCCTCGGAACGCAGCCCGCCACTCCCCGCAGCAGCCTGCTGGAAAGCATCGCCTCGCCCGCGGACCTGCGCCAGCTCGACCCCAGCCAGCTCTCCCAGCTGGCCGACGAATTGCGCAATTTCCTGATCAGCTCTGTATCCCGCACAGGTGGTCATCTTTCGTCCAACCTGGGCACCATTGAGCTCACGGTTGCCCTGCATTACGTTTTCAACACCCCTGAAGACCGCATCGTCTGGGACGTGGGTCACCAGACCTACGCCCACAAGGTTCTCACCGGCCGCCGCGAAGCCATGGCCGGACTTCGCCAGTACCACGGCATCTCGGGCTTTCCCCGGCGCTCCGAGAGCGACTACGACACCTTCGGCACCGCCCACTCTTCGACCTCCATTTCTGCAGCCCTCGGCATGGCCGAAGCGGCCCGCATGCGTGGCGAGGATCGTCGTGCCATTGCGGTGATCGGTGATGGTGCCATGTCCGCCGGCATGGCCTTCGAGGCGCTCAACAACGCCGGCGACATGGAGAACCTCAACCTGCTGGTGATCCTCAACGACAACGAGATGTCGATCTCGCCACCTGTGGGTGCTCTCAACAAGCATCTGTCGCGCCTGCTGTCAGGCAAGCTCTACAACGGTGCCCGCAAGATCGGCAAGCGCTTCCTCGAGAACCTGCCTCCGCCAGTATTCGAGCTGGCACGCCGCACCGAAGAGCACGTGAAGGGCATGGTCATGCCCGGCACCATGTTCGAGGAATTCGGTTTCAACTACATTGGCCCCATCGATGGGCACGACCTGGAGTCCCTGCTTCCCACGCTGCAGAACCTGCGCACGCTGAAGGGCCCCCAGTTGCTGCACGTGATCACCCGCAAGGGCCAGGGCTACAACCTGCCCGAAGCCGACCCCATTCTCTATCACGGCGTGTCGCGCTTCGACCATACTGCCGGCATCGCCACCGGCAAGGACGCCAAGGGCGGTGGCAAGCTCACCTACACCCAAGTCTTCGGCGACTGGCTGTGCGACATGGCAGCCGCCGACGAGCGGCTCGTGGCCATCACCCCGGCGATGCGTGAAGGCTCCGGGATGGTCCGTTTCGCTCAGGAGCATCCCACCCGCTACTACGATGTGGGCATTGCCGAGCAGCACGCCCTCACCTTCGGTGCCGGCCTTGCCTGCGAAGGCTTCAAGCCGGTGGTGGCCATCTACTCGACCTTCCTGCAGCGCGCCTACGATCAGCTGATTCATGACATCGCCCTGCAGAACCTGCCAGTCATGATGGCCATCGACCGGGCGGGACTGGTCGGCGCCGACGGAGCCACGCACCACGGCGCCTTCGACATTTCCTATCTGCTGTGCGTCCCCAACCTGACAATCTTCTGCCCGGCGGACGAAAACGAGTGCCGGCAGATGCTCTACACCGCCTATCAGCACGATGGCCCCACCGCCGTACGCTACCCCCGTGGCAGCGGCCTCGGCGTCACTCCGCAGGCGGTGATGCAGACCTTGCCCATCGGCAAGGGTGAGATCCGTCGTAACGGCAATCGCACCGCGCTGCTGGCTTTCGGCAGCATGCTGGGCACCGCCCTGCAGGTCGGTGAAGAGCTGGACGCAACGGTCGCAAACATGCGATTTGCCAAGCCCATTGACCGGGATCTCATCCTCCGGCTGGCGGGCACCCATGATCTGCTGGTAAGCCTCGAAGAGAACGCCACGATCGGCGGTGCGGGTTCCGAGATCGCCCGAGTGCTTCACGAAGCCGGAAAGCCCACCCGCCTGCTTCAGATCGGCCTGCCCGACCGCTTCATCGACCATGGTGACCAGGCGCAGCTGATGGCCGAAATCGGCCTCAATGCCCAGGCAATCCGCCAACGGATTGAAGAGGCCTATCAGCCGAATAGTTGAGTGCTTTTGTCGGGAATGATAGGATCAATTTACCAAGGGGCCATAGATCCCCATTCCCCAACGAGATTTAACGAGAACAGTCATGACTACGTGCGAAGCCCCCACTCCGATTCCGGATGTCCAGAACTCCGCGGACTCCCGCCAGTTGGCCATCAACAAGGTCGGCATCAAAGCCATCCGTCACCCGATCCGCGTCCAGGACAAGAATGGCGGCGTCCAGCACACCATTGCGGTCTTCAACATGTACGTCGGTCTGCCCCACAACTTCAAGGGCACCCACATGTCCCGTTTCGTGGAGATTCTGAACAGCCATGAGCGCGAGATCTCCGTCGAGTCCTTTGAACCGATGCTGCGCGAGATGGTGAGGAAGCTCGAAGCCGAGACCGGCCATGTGGAGATGACCTTCCCCTACTTCATCAACAAGGCAGCCCCCGTCTCGGGCGTCCAGAGCCTGATGGACTATGAGGTCACTTTCATTGGCGAAATCAGTGAAGGCGGCGCGTACGAGTTCACGATGCGCATCGTCGTGCCTGTCACGAGCCTATGCCCCTGCTCGAAGAAGATTTCGGAATACGGCGCACACAACCAGCGCTCCCACGTCACGGTGACCACCACAACGAATGACCACCTCTGGATCGAGGAGCTGGTACAGCTTGTCGAGGGGCAGGCATCCTGTGAGCTATATGGTCTGCTCAAGCGCCCCGACGAGAAGTTCGTCACCGAGCGCGCTTACGACAATCCCAAGTTCGTCGAAGACATGGTGCGCGACGTGGCTGGCTGCCTCAACAAGGAAGTCCGTATTGATGCCTATACGGTGGAGTCCGAGAATTTCGAATCCATCCACAATCACTCGGCCTATGCTCTGATCGAGCACGACAAACGCGCGAGCTGACCCCCCCTCCCGAAGTGGTGGGCTGCGGGATCAGGACGAAAAAAAACGGAACCGAAGTTCCGTTTTTTTCGTCCTGGAAATGGCTCAGGCCTTGGCAGCAGCAGCCTTGGCAGCGAAGGACTTGTAGTCCAGCTTTTCCTTGATACGTGCGGACTTGCCGGAGCGGCTACGCAGATAGTAGAGCTTGGCACGGCGAACATCACCGCGACGCTTCACTTCAATGCTGGCCACCAGGGGCGAGTAGGTCTGGAACGTACGCTCCACGCCTTCACCGGAAGAGATCTTGCGAACGATGAAACCGGAATTGAGGCCGCGGTTACGCTTGGCAATCACCACGCCTTCGTAAGCCTGCAGACGCTCGCGATTGCCTTCCTTCACCTTGACCTGAACCACCACGGTGTCGCCGGGGGCGAACTCGGGGATGGCCTTGCCTTGGGTCAGACGGGCGATTTCTTCCTGTTCCAGTTGCTGAATGAGGTTCATGCGTAACTCCTGAAAAAATGGGGCCAGTGGCCTTTCGTGCAGAGCAGGTCGCCACCTGGTGCACGGCTTTGTTATGAAACCGGAAAATCAAGCCTCCGGTTTCGTCTCAGACTGCCGGAATGCTTCCAGCAGTCGGAATTCTTCCTTGCTCAACACACGTTCCGCCAGCAGATCGGGGCGTCGCTGCTCGGTACGCCCCAAAGACTGCTGCAACCGCCACCGCCGAATCTCGGCATGGTTGCCCGAGAGCAATACCTCCGGAACGCGCCGCCCTTCATAATCGACCGGACGGGTGTAATGCGGGCAATCAAGCAGGCCATCGACAAACGAATCCTCGATGGCCGAGTCCTGGTCATTCAACGCACCCGGCAACTGCCGGATCAGCGCATCAAGCAAGACCATAGCCGGCAATTCCCCCCCCGAGAGGACGAAATCACCGAGAGAAATCTCTTCATCCACACAACGGTCGATCAAACGCTGATCAACCCCTTCATAGCGTCCGCACAGAAGAATCAGGGATGGCTCCGCCCCCAACTCGAGCACCTTCCGGTGATCCAGCGGCCGCCCTTGGGGCGAAAGATAGATCACTCGCCCCGCGGCACCGACAGACTGCAACTGACGCGCCTTGGCGGCGATGATGGACTGCTCCAGAGGAGCAGGCAACATCACCATTCCCGGTCCGCCCCCATAGGGGCGGTCATCAACAGTACGATGGCGATCTTCGGTGAAATCCCTCGGATTCCAGCAATGGATCTCGTACAGGGCCCTGTCAAGAGCCCTTCCGGTGATACCGAACTGCGACAACGCGGCAAACATCTCGGGAAACAGGGTGAGGACGTCATAGGCCTTGGGGCCTTTGCCTACCGTCACCAGTCCGCTTCCCAATCCACCTGGATCTGTCCCGCCAACGTATCCACAGAAAGCACATAGGCGGCAACAAAAGGAATGAGACGCTCGACATCACCATCCCGAACCTGAAGCACATCATGTGCACCGGTGGAGAGCAAACCCTCAACCTTGCCAAAACGCATTCCGGCGGCGTTGGTCACCTCAAGCCCCACCAGATCAGCCCAGTAGTACTCATCCTTCTCTGGCTTCGGCAGTGCCTCACGAGGTGCCGCCACAAAGTAGCCTGTTACAGCTTCGGCGCCATTGCGATCCGGAACCTCGTCAAAGCTGGCAACAATGCCACCCTTGCCGTGCTCCCTGCACCCCTTCAACGTAAACGGAACCCACTCCTTGCCATCCGGATCCGTGGCGAGCCACCATTGGGGGATCTTCTTCCAGGAAAGCGGATCATCGCCAAAGGGATGCACCTTAACCCAGCCTCCGACGCCAAAGGGCGCAACGATGCGCCCCAGGATGATCATTGCCGAGTCTTTCGACAGTTCGGAAGACTCAGGCAACTCAGGCGGCGGCCTTGGCGGCCTGCTTCACGAGGCGGGAGACGGTGTCGGAAAGCTGGGCACCGTGACCTTGCCAGTGGGACAGACGCTCGGCATTGACCACGAGGCTGACGGCATTGCCGGAAGCGACGGGATTGTAGTAACCGATACGCTCGATAAAACGACCATCGCGACGATTACGGGAATCGGCGGCAACGATGTTGTAGAAAGGACGCTTCTTGGAACCGCTGCGGGCGAGACGAATAACAACCATGACTTGTTCCTGATCCGATGAAATGGAAAAACGTCGGATAATAGATTACCCCGGGAAAAACATCAAGGTTCATGCACCTATCACGGCTTCGTCACCCTACATCCCTCCAGGTCTCTCCCTGGTTCAAAAACGCCGAAACGCGGCACATGTCCCGGCGATTTAATTACAATGACGTCCTGGCCACGAGACTTCCCAGGCAATGAGCGCCGCCGACTCCAACCTTTCCGATCGCACAGCGCCAGTTCTCGACTGGCTGGCTTCCCCTCTGTCTGACGACGCAGACCTGGAACTGGCGACGCTAGTTCGCCACCTTGACGAACTCGGCCGCTCCGATGTGAGTCGCAGCCAGCTCCAACGCTGCCTGGATCTCTTGCACACCCGCAGCATGGCCATCAGCCGACAGTTCCGTGGACGCCTGGCCGTTGCCTCGCTGCCGCTGACTCTCGGGCTGCATCGTTCGGCGACACGACTGGTGTCGGCACTCGGCAAGCTGGTTACCTGGCACGAGGAAGTCCTGAACGAAATACGCCGCCGGCTGGTACGGACACTGCGCCGCAATCCGGCCACGATCAGTGCCAAGGCGCTTGAACTGCTCGGCGAACAGCTCACCGTCGCACACCTCGCAGGCAACAGCGCACCCTACGAATTCTGGCTGAAGGCCCACTCCCTTTACGCGGGCAGCGGGGCTGAGGCGGAGCCCGGGCAAGGCGACGAAGCACCCGAAAGTGCCAAAGCCGCTTACAAGTATCTCCTGGCCTTTTCGGCCGCCCACCCCGAGGGCCTCACGGGCAAGGAGATCTGCTGGCTGTCCGAGTTCATCGCCAGCAATGCAAGCAGCACAGCAATTCGCCACTCTCCGCCGGGGGACGACGAACTGGGCTGGTTCTGGCTGGACCCGGATCAAGACACTCAGCCCATGTCGATACACCGGCGCCATCCACCCGACCTGGACGGGCTGCTCTATTTCTCGGGTGAAGAACTTGCCCGTCGTGCCACATCCCTAATAGATCGCCTTGAAGGCGATGCCCCTCCACCCAGCGACTTCCATGCGGGGCTGGACCGATCGGAAGCGGCCTCACTCCTGAGGCGGGTCAGGGAATACTGGGCCTGCCCCCCGCGCCGGGAGCACTCGCGCCGTCGTAGTCAATATGCCGTTCGGGTTTGCTGCGGACTTGACACCATCTGGAAGATGCTCCGTGATCCGGGCCTGCCCCGTCAGGCGCTGTACTCATCTGAATGGATGGTGATCAATGAAAGCCCCACCGGCTACGCCATCATGCAAGTCACGGGTACGGCCAGTGATCTGACTGCCGGCATGGCGCTGGCCCTGCGCCGCAGCGATGGGGAGCCCTGGACATTGTGCGTGGTGCGTTGGATCCGCACCGAGACACCCGAGCAGATCGAGCTCGGCCTGCAGGTTCTTGCCAATTCCGCCAAACCGGTGACCGTTGGCTTCCGCAATGCCAACCGCACCCGGCCCATGAGCCCCGCTCTGGTGTTGCCGCCAGTTCTTGCGCTCGGTCGTCAGCAGTCCATTCTTGCTCCGGCGGGTACCTATTCGGCACGCCGCTTCATGCTTGTATCAGACACCAACCGCCTCTACATCGCCCAGGGACGCCTCCTCAGCCTCGACATGCAGACCGCCGCAGTAGAATTGTTTCAGTACGAAATCGACCCCTACCCCCTTTGAGTGGTGGCCCGCCCGCGCGCCAGCAACTGGCTGAGCGACACATCGGCCGCCGCATGCACGGCGGCCAGCAAGTGCTGCCATGGCGCCACTACCCATGATTCAGGCCCGTTTGCCCGACCATCGGTGTCGGGCAGGGGCGCCAGGCCAAAAAGCGCCACCAGGTCCGACAGCAGCACACCCTCGGCAGAACGCGCCAGCAACCATCCACCGGCATCCCCGCGCACGACGATTCTCGATGAAGAAAGGAGCGCGAGCGCCTCTCGAACCTCATCATGGCCGACCCGCGCAACGTCGGCCAGTCGCACCACGGACCGGCACTCGCCGACAGATTGAGCCTCAGCGAGCTCGGCAAGGATCAGCAATGCCACATAGAGGGGACGCCCGGGAAAATCGGGCAACGGTCGCCTCCGCAGACTTCGCTCGGGAAGGACGGCCGCGACGACGGCTCCGAGCAGGATAATGATCCACGAGAGATAGAGCCACAGAAGAAAGATCGGTACGACGGCGAATGCCCCATAGACCAGGGTGTAGCTGGGAAAGTGCGCCAGGTAGAGCCCAAAAAGCCGTTGCATGACAAGGAACGCACCGGCCGCCAGCAAACCCGCCAGACCCGCGTCGACGAGCCGGACACTGCAATGCGGAACGGCAAAATACAGGGTTGCAAAAACCCCGGAGAGCACACCCAGGGAAACCAACCGCAAACCTGCCACCTCCAGCCAGACGGGCTCATTCATCAGGTCCAGGGACACACTCAGCATCGCTCCGGCAGCAAAGACTCCCCCAGCCAACAGGAGAGGCCCCAGGGAAAGTACAGCCCAATATGCCACCAGGCGGCTGGCCCAGGGTCTGTGGGCCTGCACCCGCCAGATCTGGTTGATCACCTGATCGATGGTCCGCATCAGCATGATCGCAGTCAGGATCAGCACCACGCCGCCCACAATGGTCAGATTGGTGGCTTTCTGGCTGAACTGAAAAGCGTAGGTGGCGATCACCTTTCCCGCCTTCTCGGGAAGCAGGTTATCAAGCAGGAAGCCCTGCAACGCATCCCGGAATCGCTGGGACTGGGGAAACTTGCTAAATACCACCGCGACGAGAGTCACAAAGGGCACGAGTGACAACAGGGAGGTAAACGCCAGACTGGCCGCAACCTGAGAGCACCGACCATCCCTGAAGCGCCGCAATACCGCGCTCAGCAATAGCTGCAATGCCACGACTGATGAACGAAGGCGGTTACCGGAATCAAGCGCGGAGTTCATTTACGTATAATGCCTTTCCGCGTCAAAGACCTCATTCATGCAGGAAATCCTCGTTCTCTACTACAGCCACCGGGGCTCGGTTCGTGCCCTTGCGGAAATGATCGCACGGGGTATCGACTCCGTGCCCGGAGCAGCAGCAAGGTTACGGACGGTGCCACGCGTGTCGACCGTATGTGAGGCTGTGGAACCCGATGTGCCCGGCCACGGCGCCCCCTATGCCGAAATGCGGGACCTGGAAGAGTGCATAGGCCTTGCGATCGGCAGCCCCACCCGCTTCGGTAACATGGCTGCGCCCATGAAGCACTTTCTGGACGGCACGGCCGGCCCGTGGCTCTCTGGCGCCCTGGCGGGCAAACCTGCCTGCGTATTCACATCCACCGCCAGTCAGCATGGTGGGCAGGAGAGCACGTTGCTGTCGATGATGACGCCCCTTCTCCACCACGGCATGCTGATCGTCGGCCTTCCCTTCTCGGAACCCGATCTGACGCTCACCCGCAGCGGCGGCTCACCTTACGGAGCAACCCACTGGGCGGGCAAGGACGAAAACACCCAACTGACCGACGAGGAACGACGCCTCGCCACGGCCCTGGGCAAACGCCTGGCCGAAACCGCACTCAAACTCGCCAGATCATGAAACCCAAGACCCTCTCCCTCATTGCCAGCATCACCCTGCTCAGCCTGATCGCCCTGTGCCTCGCCTGGGAGACGACGCTGGCCCCCCTGCGCCCGGGTGGCTCCTGGATGACGCTCAAGGTTCTACCCCTGATGGCCGCACTCTTCGGCATCCTGCGAGGAACACGCTACACCTACCAGTGGAGTTCGATGATGATCCTGCTCTATCTGACGGAAGGAGTCGTGCGCACCAACGACGCGCCCCCTGGAAACATGCTTGCCCTGGCGGAGGCTGTGCTCAGCGTGATCTTCTTCATCGTCGTGGTGCTCTACGCCCGCAACACCGCGCCTTCACGTCTGGCGCGGATGTCCGGGAAAGCCTGAAGGGCGGTATCAGACCTGCGGATTCATCTTCTCCGCCCCCGCCTGGATCTTGTTCAGGGCATTGAGGTAGGCCTTGGCGGAGGCCACGATGATATCGGTGTCGGCGCCCTGGCCATTCACCACACGACCATCCTTCGACAAACGCACGGTGACCTCACCCTGAGCGTCGGTACCAGTGGTGATGGCATTCACCGAATACAGCAACAGCTCGGTTCCACTTTTCGCGACCACCTCGATCGCCTTGAAGGCCGCATCCACTGGCCCGGAACCACAGGACTCGGCCTTGGCTTCAGCCCCCCCTACCGCGAGGGTCACCCGTGCACAGGGTATCTCGCCAGTCTCCGAGTGAAATGAGGACGACAGCAGGCGAAAATACTCCTTCGGCTCTGAACTCTCATCGCTCATCAACGCCTGCAGATCCTCATCGAAGATCTCGTGCTTCTTGTCCGCCAGCTCCTTGAATCGGGCAAAGGCATGATTGAGCTGCTCCTCAGAAGCGATATCGACACCCAGCTCCTGAAGGCGCGAGCGAAAGGCATTGCGTCCGGAGTGCTTGCCCATCACCAGCTTGTTGGTACTCCAACCCACGTCCTCGGCACGCATGATTTCATAGGTCTCACGATGCTTGAGCACACCATCCTGGTGAATCCCGGACTCGTGGGCAAAGGCGTTGGCACCCACAATCGCCTTATTGGGCTGAACGGGAAAACCCGTGATTCCGGAAACCAGCTTGGAAGCCGGGACAATCTGGGTGGTATCCACCCGGGTATCGCACTGGAAGACATCCTTGCGGGTCCGCACCGCCATCACGATCTCTTCGAGCGAGGCGTTGCCGGCCCGCTCACCCAGGCCATTGACCGTACACTCGACCTGCCGCGCACCGGCACGCACCGCAGCCAGGGAATTCGCAACGGCCAGCCCCAGGTCATTGTGGCAATGCACCGACCAAACCACCTTGTCGGAGCCGGGCACACGTTCGATCAGGCGGCGGATGGTCTCCGCAAACTGCTCCGGCACGTTGTAACCCACGGTGTCCGGGACGTTGATGGTCGTCGCCCCAGCCTTGATCACCGCTTCGAAAATTCGGCAAAGGAAATCGATTTCGGAACGGCCGGCATCCTCCGCAGAAAACTCGATATCGTCCGTGTATTCCTTCGCCCAGCCGATCGCCCGCACGGCCTGCTCAACCACCTGGTCGGGCGTCATGCGCAGCTTTTTCTCCATGTGGATCGGGCTGGTGGCGATGAAAGTATGGATACGGCCCGACGCAGCAGGACGGATCGCCTCACCAGCACGGCGGATATCGTTCTCGTTGGCCCGCGCCAGGGAACACACGGTGGACTCGCGGATGGCCTCAGCCACCGCCTTGACGGCTTCGAAGTCGCCATTGGAGGCTGCCGCAAAGCCCGCCTCGATGACGTTAACCTTCATCCGCTCAAGTTGCCGGGCGATACGCAGCTTTTCATCCCGCGTCATCGATGCACCCGGACTTTGCTCGCCGTCGCGCAGGGTCGTGTCGAAAATGATCAGCTGGTCGTTCATCATGGGCTCCCGCCGGTTCTTTGTATTTGGATTGAGGCGCACCCTCGACGTTCAATCAGTCGAAGGCGCAGGAGTTTGTGAATTGAATCTGGCACCTGGACACTTGGCTCACAGCCAAGCGCTCCGGGGCCCGGACTATAAATCAGTCTTTTCCGACGCTGCAACCGAAGCCTTTTGCCGACGCCCCTTGATCCAGGCCCAGGCACCCAGGACATAACCAGAGACCGCATAACACAGGAAAAGACCAAACAGCACTCCGGGCGGATAGCTGGAAATCAGCAGAAAGCCGAGAACGAAGGCGATGATGACAATGAAGGGCACACTACGGCGCAGGTTGATCTCTTTACCACTGTAGAACAGCACATTGCTGACCATTGAAATGCCGGCAAATATGGTGAGGGCGCAGCCATACCAGCGCACATCGGGCCCGGCAATACCATTATCAATCACGACCCACACCAGCCCTGCAACCAGGGCGGCCGCAGCCGGACTGGGCAAGCCCTGGAAATAGCGTTTGTCGATGACGTCAATATTGGTGTTGAAGCGCGCAAGCCGCAGGGCCGCACCTGCACAATAGATGAACGCCGCCATCCATCCGAGTTTGCCCATGCCCTTGAGCGCCCATTCGTACATGATCAGTGCCGGGGCGGCCCCAAAGGAAACCATGTCGGAGAGCGAATCGTACTCCGCGCCGAAAGCACTCTGGGTCCGCGTCAGGCGGGCCACCCGGCCATCCAGGCCATCGAGCACCATGGCAATGAAGATCGCCACTGCGGCCTGCTCGAACAACCCGTTCATGGCTTGAACGATCGCATAGAAACCTGCGAAGAGCGCGGCCGTGGTGAACAGATTGGGAAGAATATAGATGCCCCTGCGACGCCGTTCCGGGTTGAGCAGAGGTTTGCGGGATTGCAGATCGGCCATGGAGGGGACGATGGGTGAAGTCGAATGCGATTGTAACGCAGGACGCTGCGCGCGATCCGAAAACGACACGGGGGACTTTCGTCCCCCGTGCGCGTCTCAGGCCCGATGCGATCAGTTCTTGGACTGATCCACCAGCTTGTTGGCCTTGATCCACGGCATCATGTCACGCAGCTGGGCACCGACGGTCTCGATCGGGTGCACCGCGTTCAGACGACGGCGGGCGGTCATGGACGGATAGTTGGTCTTGCCTTCCAGGATGAACATCTTGGCGTACTCACCCGTCTGGATACGCTTGAGGGCTTCGCGCATGGCGTAGCGGGACTCTTCGTTGATCACTTCGGGGCCGGTCACGTACTCGCCATACTCCGCGTTGTTGGAGATGGAGTAGTTCATGTTGGCGATACCGCCTTCGTACATGAGGTCAACGATCAGCTTCAGCTCGTGCAGGCACTCGAAGTAAGCCATCTCGGGGGCGTAGCCCGCCTCAACGAGGGTCTCGAAGCCCATCTTCACCAGTTCGACGGCGCCACCGCAAAGGACGGCCTGTTCGCCGAAGAGGTCGGTTTCGGTCTCTTCGCGGAAGTTGGTTTCGATCACGCCACCCTTGGTGCCGCCATTGGCCGCAGCGTAGGACAGGGCGATGTCACGGGCCTTGCCGGACTTGTCCTGGTAGACAGCGATCAGGGAAGGCACGCCGCCGCCCTTCAGGTACTCGGAACGGACGGTGTGGCCGGGGCCCTTGGGGGCGACCATGATCACGTCCAGGTCAGCACGGGGAATGACTTGGTTGTAGTGCACATTGAAGCCGTGAGCGAAGGCCAGCACGCCGCCTTGCTTGATGTTCGGCTCGATGTCGTTCTTGTAAACGTCAGGGATGTTCTCATCCGGCAGCAGAATCATGACCACGTCGGCGGCGCGAACGGCGTCAGCCACTTCGGCAACCTTCAGGCCAGCGCCTTCAGCCTTGGCCCAAGAGGCACCGCTCTTGCGCAGACCGACCGTCACATTGACGCCGGAGTCGCGCAGGTTCTGAGCGTGGGCATGGCCCTGGGAGCCGTAACCAACGATGGTGACCTGCTTGCCCTTGATCAGGGAGAGGTCAGCGTCCTTATCGTAATAAACCTTCATTTCATGCCTTTCTGACAAAAGAGGAGCAATTCACGGGACGGCTCGGGCGTCATCACCCAAACCGGACCCGCATCAAACTTTCAATACCCGATCACCGCGGCCAACACCGCAGATGCCGGAACGGACGGTTTCAAGAATCAGGCTCGCGTCAATGGCGCCGACAAAAGAGTCGAGCTTGGCCTGATTGCCGGTCAACTCGATCACGTAGCTGGTATCGGTGACATCAATGATTCGCCCACGGAAGATGTCCGCCATGCGCTTCATTTCCTCCCGGTCCTTGCCGGTTGCCCGCACCTTGACCAGCATCAGCTCGCGCTCGATGTGGGCAGACTCAGACAGATCGACCACTTTGACAACCTCGACCAGCTTGTTGAGATGCTTTGTGATCTGTTCGACGATGTCATCCGAGCCGGACGTGACGATGGTCATGCGCGACAGGGAAGCGTCTTCGGTAGGCGCCACCGTAAGTGACTCGATATTGTAGCCACGGGCGGAAAACAGGCCGGACACGCGCGACAGCGCACCGGATTCATTCTCGATGAGAAGGGAGATGACGTGTCTCATAGGCGTCTTGTTCTGGATGGTCATCAGCCCGCGCAACCATTGGGCGTCGAGCGTCTGGGATGGTTCGGGAAACGGGCGCAAGCGGATTCCCACTGCAGGCCTTGCCAGTCGATCAGAGATCCTCGGCCGACAGGATCATGTCCGTCAGGCCCTTGCCCCCCTGAACCATCGGATACACGTTCTCTGTGGCATCGACCTGAAAATCGAGGAAGACCAGATCGTTCTTCTGCTTGAACGCCTCCCGTAGCGCCCCCTCCACATCGCCCGGCTTGTCCACCCGCAGGCCCACGTGGCCGTAAGCCGCAGCCAGCTTCGAAAAATCAGGCAAGGCATCCATGTAGGACTCGGAGTAACGGTTCCCGTGGAAGAGCTCCTGCCACTGGCGCACCATGCCCAGATAGCCATTGTTGAGCAGGACGACCTTGATGGGCAGACGGAACTGCTTGCAGGTGGAGAGCTCCTGGATGTTCATCTGGATTGACCCTTCGCCGGTAACACAGGCGACGGGCGACCCGGGATGCGCGAGCTGGACCCCCATGGCGGCGGGTAGACCGAAGCCCATGGTGCCCAGTCCGCCGGAATTCACCCAACGGCGCGGCTTGTCGAACTTGTAGTACTGGGCAGCCCACATTTGGTGCTGGCCCACGTCGGAGGTCACGAAGGCATCTCCCCCCGTGACTTCCCACAGCTTCTGGATCACGTACTGAGGCTTGATCAGGCCGTCGCCCTGGGAGAACTTGAGGCAATCACGGCGGCGCCACTCCTCGATCTGCTTCCACCAGCTTCCCAGGGACTCCTGATCGGGCCTCTCGGAGGCGCCCTCAAGCAAGGCAAGCAGCTCCCCAAGAACCTCGCCCACATCACCCACAATGGGCACATCCACCTTCACACGCTTGGAGATGGACGAAGGATCAATGTCGATATGAATGATCTTGCGCGGCTCGGAAGCGAAATGCGCCGGGCTGCCGATCACCCGATCATCAAAGCGTGCGCCAACCGCGAGGAGAACGTCGCAGTAGTGCATGCCCATATTGGCTTCGTAGTTGCCGTGCATGCCCAACATGCCCACAAACTGCCTGTCGGTGGCCGGATAGCCCCCCAGGCCCATGAGGGTATTGGTACAGGGGAAACCCAGCTTGCGCACCAGTGCCGTCAGCTTGTCCGCCGCATCGCCAAGCACCACGCCACCACCGGCGTAGACCATGGGCCGCTTCGCTTCCAGAAGAAGCTGCAGGGCCTTCTTGATCTGGCCTTGATGTCCCTTGATCGTCGGGTTGTAGGAGCGCATGGAGACGCTTTGCGGGTAGACAAACTCGCACTTCTGAGCGGTGATGTCCTTGGGAATATCAACCAGGACCGGGCCGGGACGGCCAGTACGGGCCAGATAGAAGGCCTTCTTGATCGTTTCCGCGATCTCCCGGACATCCCTGACCAGGAAGTTGTGCTTCACGCAGGGGCGCGTGATGCCAACCGTATCGACCTCCTGGAAAGCGTCCTGTCCGATGGCTGCGGAAGGCACCTGACCGGAAATCACCACCATGGGAATCGAGTCGCAAAACGCGGTGGCAATGCCGGTCACGGCATTCGTCGCACCTGGCCCCGATGTCACCAGGGCGACGCCCACTTTCTCGGTCGAACGGGCATATCCGTCCGCCGCATGGATCGCCGCCTGCTCGTGGCGCACCAGAACGTGGCGCACCGAATCCTGCTTGAAGAGCTCATCGTAGATGTACAGCACAGCGCCACCGGGATAGCCGAAAAGATAATCGACCTTTTCTTCCTGGAGGCACCTGATTACAATTTCCGCACCGGTAATGACCATCACTGCACCCGAGCTGTATCGGCGATGTAAAACGTTGAACCATACCGCCGACCCGGCGATTGGTCAAGGCGCACCGTATCGGTGCCGCCGCCCTCATCACCGCACCAGAAACGACGACCTCCAGGAACACCCCCACCTGGATCACAAAGGATCACCCCCTGCCATCCCGCCTCGAACTATCGGACTTCCTCGCCAGCGTCGAGAAACGGGCCTTCAAACAAGCCTTGTTTGCGGTTCGCAACGAAGAGTCGGCCCTCGACATCGTTCAGGATTCGATGATGCGGCTTGCCGAAAAGTATGGAGACAAGCCGCTCGACGAGCTTCCCATGCTGTTCCAGCGCATCCTGCAGAATGCCATCAGGGACTACTTTCGGCGCCAGAAGGTCCGCAGCATGTGGACCACGCTGCTATCGGCCTTTTCCGGCCCTGAGAATGACGATCATGACCCGCTCGACACCCTCGAGTCGGCCGACCGCGCCCACAAAAGTGAATCTCCCCAGGCCCAACTGGAACAACGCCAGACATTGGGCGTCATAGAGAGAGAGATTGAAAAGCTCCCGCCCCGTCAACGTGAAGCCTTCCTGATGCGTTACTGGGAGGAAATGGACATCGCTGAAACGGCAGCGGCCATGGGATGCTCGGAAGGCAGCGTGAAAACGCATTGCTCCCGGGCGACGCACACCCTGGCCGCCGCACTTGCTGCAAAAGGTATCAAACCATGAACGAACAGGACTTCCACAACCGGATACGCCAGCACCTCAACGTAGCGGCCCGCAATTGCCCCGCCCCGGTGGCCGATCGCCTTCTCGAGGCTCGGCAGCTAGCGCTGTCGCGCCAGAAACAGACGGTGAGAAAGCTCAGTCTTGCCGGCATCGGTCAGACACTCTCAGAACATCTGATGCCCCACGGGCGCACGACGCTTGCGACGATTCTCGTCATCCTGCTTGCGCTGGGCAGTGGCTTCCTGGGCGAATGGCAGCACACGGCGGACCTCGAAGAGGTCGACAGCGCCCTGCTTGCCGATGACCTTCCGATTGACGCCTACCTGGATAGCGGGTTTGACGCATGGGTTCAAAACGACTCGCCCGACTGATCGTCGCCGCCCTTGTCATTCTCTCGACCCAGGCTCTGGCAACGCCGCCGATCACGGCCCCGGCGTGGACGGATCTGACCCCGGATCAGCAGCGCACCCTGGCACCGCTGGCAAGCGAATGGAAGAATCTTCCTGACGACAGGAAACGCAAATGGGTCGGCATTGCCGATCGCTTCCCGGGCTACACGCCCGAGGAACAGTCACGCCTGCAACGACGGATCGAAACCTGGTTTTCACTGACCCCCGAACAACGCACCACCGCGCGCGACCAGTACCGCAACCTCCAGCGCATCCCGCCCGAGAAGCGGGAAGTGCTGCGCGACAAATGGAACGCCTATCAGGAATTGCCGAGCGAAGAGAAGATCCGCTTCAAGGAGGCCGCCGCAAAGCCCCAGGTCAAAGCACCCAAGACCAAGACAGCGGCCACGCCACTCAAGCCCCTGACAGCCCCACCACCTCCACGGGTCATCGTGCCGAAAAAGCCGGCGGTCGCCCCCCTGCAACCGGACACCGTTCCCGAACCTGCCAGTGCAACTGCGGCAGCGCCCGCAAGCACCCTGCCTGCCGCCGATAGTGGCACCGCAGCCGCCAACACCCTCGCGGCGGGCGTCAAGCCCTGAACCCCTGAACTTGCCCATGTCTTCCCAACAAGCCACCGCAACAGGGGGCCAGCCCGCCCATCGCACTTCCGTCGAACTCGCGGGCCTGCGCCGCCGGCTGGCGAGCATGCTCTACGAGTCGCTGCTCCTGCTTGGCGTCCTTGCCCTGACCTTCATGGTGCCATTGCTGATACTCGGTATCGGCACCGAATACACGCCATCGGGCGGGATCCTCTGGGTGTACATATTCGGTGTACTCGGCATGTACTTCCTTTGGTACTGGCGGCGTGGCGGACAGACCCTGGCGATGCAGACTTGGAAGCTGCGCATCGTGGACGTGTCCGGAAATCCTGTCAGCTTGCGCCAGGGATGGCTCAGGTACGCGCTGGCGTGGCCATCGGTGCTTTTTTTCGGTGTCGGCCTGATGTGGGCGCTGATCGACAGGGACCGCCAATTCCTGCATGACCGCCTCGCGGGTACGCGGATTGTTCTCCTGCCCGCCGCGCCTCAGAACTGACAAGCTTCAGAAACTGCGAAGCCATCGCAGCGAAAGCTTCGGTGTTACTCCGTAAAGCGTGACCAGATCCGGCGGGCAGTGAGTATTGCAGCGGCGCAATCAGGTCGCGCAGTCCGCCCCTTCACACGCCCTCAACGGCGCTCCACCCACCACATCATGCCCATTGCCGCCAGCAGGAAGGCGATACTGGGCGTGAGCGCCGCCACTGCCGGCATCCAGCCGTTGATGACACCCAGATTGGAGAACAGCCCGTTCAGCAGATGGAAGCCGACCCCAATCATGATCCCGGAAAAAACCTTCAGGCTTACGCCGCCCATGCGGGTTTGCATGTAACCGAATGGCAGCGCCAGCCCCATCATCACGAGGGCAGCAAACGGATAGGCCAGTTTCTTCCAGAGCGCGATCTCATAACGGGTGGTACGCTGTTTGTTATCTTCAAGGTGACGTATGTATGAATACAGCGTTGTCACCGACATCCGCTCCGGCACAACCATCAACACTGACAGGACATCCGGCGTCAGCTCGGAGCGCCAGACAAGCTCCGGCAACGTAAGAACCTCCGTCCGATCCCCCCGGAACAGCGTCTTGCCCACCCCCCTCAGACGCCATCCGGCACCCTCCTGAAAAACGCCGGAATCCGCCTCGCTGATGGACACCAATGCAGCCCTGTCATCGAACTCGTAGATGCGGACACCCTGCAGAGAAGTATCCGGCAGAATGCTGCGCACATTCACAAACAGCTTGCCGTCCCGAACCCACAGCCCGGTGCGTAACTCCTGGGAAACCATGGAGCGTGTGGCCGCCAGCCGCCATTGCTGCGCCGCCCGCTCCGCCGGCGGCGCGAGATACTCGCCGAAAACGAAAGTCAGCAATACGAATACGCTTCCCACCGACAGCAAGGCGAGCAGGAAGCGCCGCGTGGACAAACCCGAAGCCCGCAGAACGGTGATTTCGGAGTGGCGGGCCAGTGTCGTGAGCGCATAGAGCGTACCGATCAGCACCGCGATGGGCATGAGCTCATAGACCCGCCCCGGCATGATCATCGCCACGTAGATCGCCGCATGATGCAGCGCGTAACCGTTCTTCCCGACCTCATCAAGTTCATTGACCAGATCGAAGAACGCAAAGAGCCCCAGAAAGGCGAGCAGTACAAGTGCCACCGCAGCGTAGATTTCACGGCTCACATAGCGGATATAGACAGGAATCATCAAGTCCTCCGCCACCGTGCAAACACGCTGAGCCGCTTGTAGAAAAGCAGGGCCAGCACCCCCAGCATGATCAGGTGCGGCACCACCAGAGCAACCTCAAAGCGCAAGCGCCCCTGGCCCACCCAGGCCTGGCACACACTCAGCGCATTGCTGTAGATCAGATACACCAGCACCGCGAGAATCAGATTGTTGGTCCGTCCCGCGCGGGGATTGACGAACGACAGCGGAATGGCGAGCAACGCCAGCATGATGGCCAGCAAAGGCGTACCGATACGTCCCAGCAGCTCGGCCTGGTTGCGCTTGTCCGGGTCCTTCAGCAATGCCGGCAGCGTCAGGGTCTTTGGCTGCCGGGGGCCACCGCTCGCCTCTTTGGACTCCATGCGGATCTGGTAGCGCTCGAATTCCATCACCCGGTAACTCGGCGTGCCCGGGGTTCCTTCATAGCGCCGACCGTTCTCGAGAACGACAAAGCGATTGCCCGAGGCATCCACCTCCATATGCCCCTGAGCCGCCACCATCACCCCCAGGCGACCATGCTGCATGCTACTGGCAAAAACATTGCGGACACGTCCTTCCTCACCCGACAGGGCTTCCACGAAGAAGACGCGCTCGCCCCCGGAAGACTCCCTGAACATCCCCGGCGCCACCCGGGATACATCGTCCCGGTTGTTCAACTGCTCCTTGTACTCGACGCTCTTCTTCTGCGCCCAAGGCGCCACAAAGAGGGACATGGCCGCAATCACGACAACCACGGGCACCGCAAAGCGCAGCACCGGACGCATCCAGGCGGTCAGCGGCAATCCGCTGGAGAACCACACCACCATTTCCGAATCCCGGTAGCAGCGTGACAAGGACATTAGGATCGCGATGAAGACGGTGAGGGACAGCACCACCGGCATCTGCGCAATGGCACCAAAACCGATCAGGGCGAGCACCGCATCGGCGGGCACACGCCCGCCTGCCGCCTGCCCCAGCAGCCGGATGAGAACGGTGGAAATCAGGATGGCGAACAGCGCCACGAAGACCGCCACGGCGTTCTGCGTGAATTCGCGCTGGGCAGCTCGGAGAAAAATCATGCGGGGGGAATGGTCGCGCCGGGGAAAGGCCTTTTTGACGTCCGCCGGGGTGCCGGCCATAATGTGCCGCGAAGTCCCAATTGACGCGTGTTTCCAAGGAGAAGCGGGTGGAATTTACCATAAAGGCCGGGTCGCCGGAAAAACTCAAGAACGGCTGTGTGGTAGCAGGCGTATTTGCCGGTGGCGAGCTGAGCGCCGCCGCCAAGGCCCTCGACAAGGCCTCGGACGGCACCATCGCCGCCATACTCGCCCGGGGTGACCTGGACGACAAGGCCGGCGCCACCCTCACCCTTCACGCCCTCCCCGGCCTTGCCACGCCGCGTGTGCTGTTGGTCAGCCTGGGCAAAGCCGGGGAGCTCACCGACAAGACCTACCGCGATGCCGTTTCCGCCGCTGCCCGCCAGCTGGCCGGCTCCCCGGCAGACGATGCCGCCTTCTGCCTGGCCGATGTGGACCTCCCCGGCCGCGACGCCGCCTGGCGCATCGCCCAGGCTGCACAGATCCTCAAGGACAGCACCTACCGCTGTGATGAGCTGAAATCAAAGAAGGACGAATCAAAGAAGGGCGTCAAGAAGCTCGTCTTTGTCACCCGTGGCAAGCCCGCCGCTGATCTCGATGCCGCCCTGCTGGAAGGCGAGGCGATTGCCGAAGGCATGGCCCTGGCCAAAACCCTCGGCAATCTGCCGGGTAATGTCTGCACCCCTGGCTACCTGGCCACCACCGCCCGGAAACTCGCCAAGGAACACAAGATCAAGGTCGAGATCCTGGAACGTGCCGACATGGAAAAGCTCGGCATGGGTTCGCTGCTGTCGGTGGCCCAGGGCTCCCACGAGCCGCCCAAGTTCATCATCCTCAACTACAAGGGCGGCAAGCCCAAGGACAAACCGGTCGTGCTGGTGGGCAAGGGCATCACCTTCGACACCGGCGGCATCTCCCTCAAGCCCGGCGAGGGCATGGACGAGATGAAGTACGACATGTGCGGCGCCGCCAGCGTGCTCGGCACTTTCAAGGCCATCGCCCGCATGGAGCTGCCGATCAACGTGGTCGGCCTGATCCCCACCACCGAGAACATGCCCGGCGGGTCAGCCATCAAGCCCGGCGACATCGTCACCTCCATGTCCGGCCAGACCATCGAGATCCTCAACACCGACGCCGAAGGCCGCCTGATCCTGTGCGACGCCCTCACCTACGCCGAGCGCTTCGACCCCGTTGCGGTGGTGGACATCGCCACCCTCACCGGCGCCTGCATCATCGCCCTGGGCAACCTCACCTCCGGCCTGCTCGCCAACGACGACGCCCTGGCGGCCGAACTGCTGGCCTCGGGTCAGGCCGCAGGCGACAAGGCGTGGCAACTGCCCCTGTGGGACGAATACCAGGACATGCTCAAGAGCAATTTTGCCGACATCCCCAACATCGGCAGCAAGGGGGCCGGCACCATCACGGCCGCCTGCTTCCTGGCCCGTTTCACCAAGGCCTACAAGTGGGCACATCTGGACATCGCCGGCACCGCCTGGAAATCCGGTGCCGACAAGGGTGCCACCGGGCGCCCCGTGCCCCTGCTCACCCGTTTCCTGATTGGCCGCGCCGGGCTTTGAGACCCCGGACACCCGCAACGTGACAACCGAGATCCGCTTCTATCACAACGCCCCCGACCGCCTGCGGGTCGCCTGCGTGCTGAGCACCAAGGCACGCGCAGGCGGGCACCGGATCTCGGTCTTCGCGCCGGATGGCGGTATCGCCCGCCAGTTCGATCAGATGCTGTGGGGCCTCCAGCCCCTCTCCTTCATTCCCCACGTCGCCGCCGACTCGCCCCTCGCAGCCGAAACCCCTGTGGTGATCGGCAGCCGCCTCGACACCCTGCCCCACGAGGACGTACTGATCAATCTCGGCGATGAGCTGCCCGATGGCTTCGAGCGCTTTGCGCTGGTGCTCGAGATCGTCGGCCCCACCGACCCGGAACGCCAGGCAGCCCGTGGTCGTTACCGGCACTACAAGGAGCGCGGCTACACCCTTAGCGCCCACGATCTGGCCCAACGGAGCGGCGAATGAACACCCCCCGAAACCCCGAGTTCGAGATTTCCCTTGAAGACGAGGAAGCCGACTCCGGCCGAAACCACGATGACGAACCCACCGGTATTGACGGTGACGACCTCCCCGTTCTGACCGACGTGGTGGATGAGCGGATCGAGCCCTACATCGGCGACAGCGAGCCCATCATCCTGGAGCCCATGCGGACTGAAGCGGAGCTTGCCCACACCGCCCCCCCGGCTGGCATCACCCAGCCTCCAGGCGATCTGGCCGAACGTCTGGTCACCCTCGACACGGCCATCAGCCGGCTCATCGAGGACTGGGTGGCCAACGAACTCCCGCAGCTCGTCTCCCGCGAGCTTGACGATCTGGCCGAACGTTTGCGCGTAAAGGCCAGCGCCCACCTCCGCGCGACCCTCCAGCCCCTCATCTCCGCCGAGATCGCCAACACCCTCGACGACAACGAGGGCTGAATTCACCCCTTGCCACCGCCCCCCGCCAAGTCTTCCCGGCGGGCGGGGCGGGTGCATCCGCTATAATCCGCGTTTTGCCTTCAAAGACAGACCCCATGGAACTGGCCAAGAGTTTCGAGCCGGCGGAGATCGAACGCCGCTGGTATGAGCACTGGGAGACGAGCGGCTATTTCGCCGCCGGTCTCGACCGCAGCAAGCCCGCCGACCAATCCTTCTGCATCCTGCTGCCGCCGCCCAACGTCACCGGCACCCTGCACATGGGTCACGGTTTCAACCAGACCATCATGGACGCGCTCACGCGCTACCACCGGATGCGCGGCTGGAACACCCTGTGGCAGCCTGGCACCGACCACGCCGGCATCGCCACCCAGATCGTCGTCGAACGTCAGCTCGACGCCCAGGGCATCTCCCGCCACGACCTTGGCCGCGAGAAGTTCCTCGAAAAGGTCTGGGAGTGGAAGGAATACTCCGGCGGCACCATCACCCAGCAGATGCGCCGCATGGGCACCAGCCCCGACTGGAGCCGCGAGCGCTTCACCATGGACGCGGGCCTCAACAAGGTGGTCACCGAAACCTTCGTGCGTCTGTACAACGAAGGCCTGGTCTACCGAGGCAAGCGCCTGGTCAACTGGGATCCGAAACTGCACACCGCCGTGTCCGACCTGGAAGTCGTCCAGGAGGAGGAAGACGGCTTCATGTGGCACCTGAGCTACCCGCTGGCCGACGGCAGCGGTAGCCTCACCGTGGCCACCACCCGCCCGGAAACCATGCTCGGCGACACCGCCGTGATGGTGCATCCGGAGGATGAGCGCTACGCCCACCTGATCGGCAAGACCGTACGCCTGCCCCTGGTGAACCGCGAGATCCCGATCATCGCCGACGAATACGTCGACCGCGAGTTCGGTACCGGCGTGGTCAAGGTCACCCCCGCCCACGACTTCAACGACTACGCCGTCGGCCTGCGCCACGGCCTGCCGATGATCATCGTGCTGACCCTGGAAGGCACCGTGCCAGCCGCCGGCAGTGTGGTCACCCAGGGTGTGGTCAGTGGTAGCGCGCCCCTACCCGCCGACCTGGCCGGCCTGGACCGCTTCGAAGCCCGCAAGCAGGTGGTGGCCCAGTTCGAAGCCCTCGGCCTCCTCGGCGAGGTCAAGCCCCACAAGCTGCAGGTGCCCCGCGGCGACCGCACCGGCGTGGTCATCGAGCCGATGCTCACCGACCAGTGGTTCGTGGCCATGTCCAAGCCCGGCGAGGACGGCAAGTCCATCACCGAAAAGGCACTGGAGGTCGTCTCCTCCGGCGAGATCAAGTTCGTCCCCGAGAACTGGGTCAACACCTACAACCAGTGGCTCAACAACATCCAGGACTGGTGCATCTCCCGCCAGCTCTGGTGGGGCCACCAGATTCCCGCGTGGTATGGCGAGAACGGCGAGACCTTTGTCGCCCAGAGCGAGGAAGAGGCCCGCGCCCTGGCCGACAAGGCCGGCTACAGCGGCGCCCTGAACCGAGACCCGGACGTGCTGGACACTTGGTACTCGTCCGCCCTGTGGCCCTTCTCGACCCTCGATTGGACCTCCGAATACCCGGAGAAGTCCAACGACGCGCTGGACCTCTACCTGCCCTCCACCGTGCTGGTCACCGGCTTCGACATCATCTTCTTCTGGGTGGCGCGCATGGTCATGATGACCAAGCACATCACCGGCAAGATCCCCTTCAAGCACGTCTATGTGCACGGCCTCATCCGCGACGCCGAAGGCGCCAAGATGTCCAAGTCGAAGGGCAACGTGCTCGACCCCATCGACCTGATCGACGGCATCGGCATCGACGCCCTGGTGGCCAAGCGCACCACCGGCCTGATGAACCCGAAGCAGGCCGCCAGCATCGAGAAGAAGACCCGCAAGGAATTCCCCGAAGGCATCCCCGCCTTCGGCACCGACGCCCTGCGCTTCACCTTCGCCAGCCTCGCCAGCCCCGGCCGCGACATCAAGTTCGACATGAGCCGCTGCGAGGGCTACCGCAACTTCTGCAACAAGCTGTGGAACGCCACCCGCTTCGTGCTGATGAACGTCCAGGGCCACGACCTGGGCTTGGAGCACAAGCAGGACGGCCCCAGCTGCGGCGGCAACGGCCCCCTCGACTTCTCTTTCGCCGATCGCTGGATCGTCAGCCGCCTGCAGCGCGTGGAGGCGGAGATCGCCCAGCATTTCGAGGAGTACCGCTTCGACCTCGTATCCAAGACCGTCTACGAGTTCATCTGGGACGAGTACTGCGACTGGTACCTCGAGCTCGCCAAGGTCCAGATCAACACCGGCAACGAAGCCCAGCAGAAGGGCACCCGCCGCACCCTGATCCGCGTGCTGGAGACCATCCTGCGCCTGGCCCACCCGCTGATCCCCTTCGTCACCGAAGAACTGTGGCAGACCGTTGCCCCGCTGGCCGGCCGCAAGGACGTGGACAGCCTGTGCCTGGCCCGCTACCCCCAGGCCGACCTGGGCCGCATCGACGAGAAGAGCGAGGCCGATGTGGCCGAACTCAAGGGCCTGATCTACGCCTGCCGCAACCTGCGCGGCGAGATGAACATCTCCCCGGCCCAGCGCATGCCCCTGGTGGCCAGCGGCAACGCCGCGCGCCTGAGCAAGTTTGCCCCCTACATCGCCGGCCTCGCCAAGCTGTCGGAAGTGCAGGTGGTGGACGAGATCAGCACCGAGGAACTGGCCCCGGTCGCCATCGTCGGCGAGCAGCGTCTGATGCTCAAGGTGGAAATCGACATTGCCGCCGAACGCGAGCGCATCAGCAAGGAGATCGCCCGCCTCGAGGGTGAGATCACCAAGGCCAACGCCAAGCTCTCCAACGAGAGCTTCGTGGCCCGCGCCCCCGCCGCCGTGGTGGCCCAGGAGAAGGAGCGCCTGGCCAACTTCAGCGCCACCGTCGACAAGCTCAAGCCCCAGCTGGCCAAGCTCGCCGAACGCTGAATCCAGCGCAGCGCAGCATGAAAAAGGGGAGCCGACTGGCTCCCCTTTTTCATGCTGCCATCCATCAACGCCTACTTGCGGCGCAGAAAAAACTCAAAGGCATTGTCAGGCAGATCGGCCTGGGACACCAACTCATTGCCCGTCTGCCGCGCAAAGGCGGCAAAATCCTTCGAAGACCCGGGATCGGTCGCCAGCACGTGCAGCACCTGCCCCGGCTGCATCTCGGCCAGCGCCTTCTTGGCACGCAGGATGGGCAGCGGGCAGTTCAAGCCGCGGGCATCCACTTCCTTGTCGAAATCCATTGTGCAGCTCCATCATGAAAGGCATTCAAGGCAGGATTCTACCTGTTGCCGCCAATCCCGGAACACCGGGCGCACGGGCTCATCCCGCGAGAAACCGAAGCGCGAGTGTGAAATAATGACAGGCGAACATCACCCGGGACATACCGACCAGCCCGCCGCGCGGCACAATGAACCCCGTGGCTCCGCGTCAGCCAGGGAAACTCCACTCTGCCCATTTCTCCGAGGTATTGCACGATGCGCTCCAACATGCTTCAAACCGTTCTCAACGACCTCAATGGCACGTCTGCGGACATCGAGGCCTCGGCCATCATTTCATCCGATGGCCTGATGATGGCGGCCCTGCTGCCCAATACCGTCGACGAAGACCGGGTTGGTGCCATGAGCGCCGCCATGCTGTCCCTCGGCGACCGCACGGCGCGGGAACTCTCCCGGGGCAACCTCGACCAGGTGCTGATCAAGGGCGAGAAGGGTTATGTGCTGATGGTCCAGGCCGGTGCGGATGCCGTGCTCACCGTGATGGCCAAGCCCAATGCAAAACTCGGGCTGGTGTTCCTTGACGTCCGCCGGGCCGCTGATGCCATCGGCCGCATCCTGGGCTGACGGACATCCGGCAATGGATGACATGGTCGCCAGCAACGACGCCTGTTCCGCGCATCTCCTCACCTTCGCAGACGGCACCCGGCGTCAGGTTTACGTGACGAGCGTCGAAACGCCCTACCCCCGCGGCAAGCTCATCGTTTCCCGCACGGACACGCGCGGCATCATCACCCAGTGCAATCCGTCCTTTGTGGACATGTCCGGCTATCCCGCGGCCGAGCTGATCGGCCAGCCCCACTGCATCCTGCGCCACCCCGACATGCCCGCCGCCGCATTCCGCGATCTCTGGGATACCGTCCAGTCCGGGCGTCAGTGGAACGGCTACGTCAAAAACCTTCGCAAGGATGGCGGTCACTACTGGGTTTATGCAACCGTGGTCCCCAACGTCCGCGACGGCATGATCGTCGGCTACACCTCGGTGCGGCGGGAGCCCTCCCGCGACAAGGTCGCCGCCGCCGAAGCCCTCTATCGGGAAATGCGCTGACCATGGCCTTCAACTTCACCGTAAGCCCGAGCTTCCCCAACGAGCGCATTTCCGACTGGTACATTTTCAACACGTGGATGCAGCGCAGCCTGGATCTGCCCATCCACCTGGAGCTTCACAACGACTTTGGCGCCCAGCGTCAGGCCATCGCAGCGGGCAAGGTGGACATGATCTATGCCAACCCCTTCGATGCATCGCTCCTTGTCCGGGAACAGGGCTTCCGTGCGATCGCGCGCCCCGAAGGCAAACCCGATGAAATGGTCATCGTCGTGGCGGCCGACAGCCCCACACAGGCCGTGCCCGACCTTGCGGCCGGCAGTCGCATCGCCTGTGCCGACGATCCCTGCGTCAACACCATCGGGCGCATCCTTCTCGAACCGGCCAACCTCGACGGCACCAATACAACCGAACTGCGCCGCGAGACCTACATCCAGGTGGCCAAAGCCCTGCTCCGCGGAGATGCCGACCTCGGTTTCATGCCCGTGGAAGCCTTTGAGAGTCTCTCATCCCTGGTGCGGCGCGACTTGAGAGTCCTGGTTGCCAGCCAGATCCAGGTGATCCACCATGCCTTCCTGATCGGCCCAATCCTCTTTGAACACGCGACCGCCATCACCGGGCTGCTGCTGTCCATGCATCAGTCCGACAAGGGTCAGGCCATGCTCACGGCACTGGGCGCCCAGCGCTGGCAGGCATTGGAGCAGGAAGACGTGGAGTTCATGATCGACATCATCTCCACGCTGACCACGTGAAGCCCTTCCTGATTGATCCCGATGCCCCCGGGCGCATTCGCCCGCCGGCCCCACCGGCAGTCTTCGGGCTGCCGGTGCGCACCCTTGGCATCGCCTCCCACTGGTGCAGCCCGGCCACAGGGGCCTTGCTGGCTGCCGAGGTCGGGCGTCGGCCCCGCAACCTGCACACCCATCTGCAACGGATCTCCCTGTGGGCAGACCTGGATGACAGCGCTGCCGTCACGGCGGCAATCGTCGATTTCTGGATCGTCCTGGGCCCCTGCGGCAGGGCTCTGCGCCAACGTCTCCTGCAGCGCCACGCCGCCACCCTAGCCGCTGCCGGGCTGGCCGACTACCTGAGCGCGCGTCTTGAGCCCGGCCTGGACAGGCATGACCCACAGGTCGCCTGCCCCGGCAGCGTCCTGGCCAGACCGGTCGAGGGCAGCCTCCGGTTCATGCGCCACTCTGCCACCGCAACGGATCTGCCGTGACCCCCTCCAAGGCCGCGCCCCCGATGAGCGGAACCTGCGCCCTCCACCTGCTTCACGTGGGCAGCATGGACGCAAGGCTTATCGGACTGTCCATCGAGCGCCACTGGACGCGCGCCGTACATCTCGTCAACACCCTCGAAGAGGCGCACGTCGTGCTGGTGGATTGTGATCGCCCCGGCATCGAGGCTGCCCTCGAGCGTCTCGCCGGAAGTCCGCGGATCGGAATCGTCTATTACGCCTTTCACCCCCGCGACCACGCCTCGCGCTTTCACCCACGGCCCGTCCTGGGCAAGCCGCTCAATCTCGAGTCCTTGCCGGTGACGCTGGCCCAGGCCAGGGCCGACGCGTCGCGCCTGATCGCTGCGGCGCCACCGCGGGCACCGACGGCGCGCCAACCCCCGCCCCACCCGCACACCGCGCCACACCAGCAGCCGCCCATGCCCCCGGCGCCGCAGGGCCAAGGCCTCATGGGCGAGGACGAACGGGATTTCTGCGGCGCCATGGATGACATACCGGCCGCGCCGGGCGGGACACTGCCCGACAAACTCTTCTTCAACCCGGATGATTACCTCGTCGGCCGCCTGCACAAGGCCCTTGCCCAGGCCGGTGCCAGCGGGCGCCCCCATGTCATCGCCGGCTTGCAGCGCCTCATCGGCGTCCAGTCCCGGCCGCAGCCCATCTGCGTCACAGCCTTCCGCGAGAACCAGTTGCGCCCACTGGCGATGACGCAGCTCCCCGAGGCGACCGGGCGCATTGTCAGCACACCGATCATCGACGATGCCGCAAACACCCTGGTCCATTTCGCCGCTGAGGACTTTCTCTGGAATGCCGCGGCCTGGGCCGCCCGGGGACGCCTGCCCAGCGGCACCAATCCCTATCTGCCGGTCCGACTCCGGGCCTGGCCGAACTTCACAAGCGCGTGCGTTTCGCCCCACGCCCTGCGAATCGTCGCCCTATGGACCCGGGTGCCGGCCAGTCCGGTGGACATCGCGACACGCCTTGGCATCCCGCATCGCTACGTTTTCTCGGTATATTCGGCAGCCCATTTTGCCAATCTGCTCGACACAAGTTTCCAGCCCGAGCAGACTGCTGCCGCGTCGCCGCCCGCTCCGCCCATGGCCGAACGCCAGGCACGCCCCTCAATCCTTTCCCGAATCCTCAGAAAGCTCCGCGATGCGGTCTGAACGTGCCCGCCACAACAAGATCATCTTCTCCGGCACCGTTGGCGCAGGAAAGAGCACTGCGATCAACGCTCTCAGCGACATTCCGACTGTCAGCACCGAAGCGGTCGCCAGCGACGACACCGCCCGCCTCAAGCGCACCACCACCGTCGCCATGGACTATGGCGTCCTCAACCTGCCCGGTGGCGAGAAGGTCATGCTCTACGGCACCCCTGGTCAGGAGCGCTTCAGCTTCATGTGGGACATCCTGTCTGAAGGCGGGATCGGCCTGATCCTGTTGATCAACAACGCCAATACTGCCCCCCTGAAGGATCTGGAAGGCTATCTGGCGGCATTCAAACAGTTCATATCCGGCACGGCCGTGGCCATCGGCATCACGCACATGGACCGGGCACCCGAGCCCGGCCTTGATGCCTACCGCAGTCACCTGATCGCGCTCGGAATCACACCGCTGCCTGCCGTATTCCGTGCCGACGCCCGCAAGCGGGAGGACGTGGCCATGCTGGTCAAGGCGCTCTTGTATACCCTCAACCCCGGATTGAGCGATGCTTGAAATTGTTCCCGGCTCATACCTGACCGTTACCCCTTACGGCGCGTGGCGTGCCGTGTCCCGCAGTGATCCGGGCATGGATCGAGGCATCCTGCTCGGCGTCCTCCAGGAAGCCATGAGTCCCTTGCTGAGCATGGAAGCCCTGCGGGCATGGACCCCGGGAGCGACGCGCGACGAGGCCTTCGAAGTGTTGCTCAAGCTCCAGGAGGAAGCCTGCCTCGAAGCCTGGCCAAGCCCCCGGATGGCGCCCATCGGCACCCTTGAGTCCACCCTTCCGGGCCTTCTGGCTGCCCTCAGCGACACGGGGCAGGCGGTGCTCGCAGACCGGATGGGATTCTGCCTCGCCATCGCCGGCTACCCCAGTGACACCGGCGAGGCCCTCGCCGCCGTCGGTGCGGACATCCTGTCCGTTGCCGAGCGCCAGGCCCAGGCCTTGTCACGCCTGGGAGAACATCTCCTGGATGGCTGGGGCAACGTGGATGCGGCCGGCATCAGCGGCCTGAGCTTCTGGCCGATACATATCGGCCGGACACGCCTTGCCCTCACGGTGAGCGGGCGACCACGCTTCAACCAGCGCGCCTTCGCAGAGCTCGTATGGGCGCTCTATGTCCGCTACGGCAAAGTCTGATTTTGCATGCAACTTCGCGGCCCTGACCAACCCACACCTCCGTGATACAGGCCGTGCGCCCTGTACGGGAGCGCATCCCGGAGCAGACTCCGACCGCCGGAGACAAACGTCACACAGGCCCCGAGGCCACCATCAACGCTGCTCGCGTCGCTCCCGGAGCTGCTCGGCCAACAGCGCCCGCACTTCCCTCAGCCGCGAATCCACAGCCGAGTGTTCAAAGAAATCCCCATCCTTTGCTGCCTGGGCCAGGGAGAACTGCTCGGCAGCCGCGGCGTAATTGCCCTGAATGGCATACAGCTCGCCCAGCGAGCGGTGCTGGGCCAAACGCAGACCAAGCACGGACTCCGCCCGCGACCGTACTTCCCAGAGGAAGCCATTGTCAGGCGTTGTCAGGATCTCCGCCTTGACCAGCGCCAGCGCCTCCGCAGGACGACCGGCGTCGATCAGGGCCGTGGCCTCGCCATAGAGCAAGCGCAGGGACTGGGGAAAGCGCCCCCGCCCCTCACGAAAAGCCCTCGCGGCGCCCGCATGGTCACCCCGTGCCAACAGAAGATCGGCTTCCAGCCCCTCGATCATTGCCGACGAGGGCGCCAGCTTGCGCAAGGCCACCATCGCGCGTTCCGCCTCGCCCATCCGCCGTGCCCCGAGATAGGCTCTCACCAGCGCGTAGTGGGCTGCCGCCGATGCCCCCTCCCGCTTCACGCTGGCCTCAAGCTCGCCGAGTAATTCGGGGGAAACCTGTTTGCCCACCCGCAACTTGGCCCGGACGAGCTGGAAATCGAGGGAGTCGGGCACCTGCCGATAGGGCATCTGCATCACCCGCCCCTCCATTTCGGTGATCCGGTCGGCAGTCAGCGGGTGGGTGCGGAGATAGGCAGGTGCGCTGTTCTCATAAAGACGGCTGTTCTTCTGCAGGCGCTCGAAGAAGCTGGCCATGCCGCGCACATCAAAGCCCGCCGCTGAGAGGTTCTGCACCCCCAGCCGGTCGGCCTCGTTCTCGAAATCCCGTGAATAGGCCAACTGGGAACTGATTCCGGCCGCCTGCCCTGCCATGATTGCCGCCTGACTGACCTGGGCGCTGGATTTGGCCGCCAGCACTGCCACCAGCAGGGAAGCCAGCATCAGCATACCCGTCCGCCCCTGCTGCCCGACCATTCGCGCAATGTGGCGCTGGGTGACATGGGCGATCTCGTGGGACAGCACACCCGCCAGCTCGGACTCGGCCTGGGCTGCCAGGATCAGACCGGCATGCACACCGATCTTGCCCCCCGGCATGGCAAAGGCGTTGAGCGAGGCGTCGTTGACGCCGAAGAACTCAAAAGACAGCCCGGCACCCGCGCCCGCCGACACCAGGCGATCGCCCAGGGTATTGAGGTAGTCCTCGATCTCCGCATCGCGCAGATAGGCGGGATCGTGCCAGCGGATATCACGCATGATCTGCATCCCGATCTTCTGCTCGGCCAACGGCGACAGATCGACGGACGCGCTGTCTCCGAGATCGGGCAGGCTCTGGGAATAGGTGCGCGGCACCAGGGCCAGGCACAGCAAGGTGGCGATCAGACGTTTTTTCACGGTGCTATGATACGCGACCCCCGCGAACGGTTCCCGCAGCCCCATGACTGACGCCCTCACCCACTTCGACGCCCACGGCCAGGCCCACATGGTCGATGTCTCGGCAAAGTCCGAGACCCGCCGAGTCGCCCGTGCCGAAGGACGTATCGTGATGCAGCCCGACACCCTCACCCGCATCCTGGCGGGCGACAATCGCAAGGGCGACGTCATCGGCATTGCCCGCATTGCGGCCATCCAGGGGGCCAAGCGCACCGCCGACCTGATCCCCCTGTGCCACCCGATTCCCCTGACCCGCGTCGCAGCCGACTTCACGGCCGAGGGCGACGACACCATCCACTGTACTGTCACAGCCGAAACTGTCGGCCGCACGGGCGTCGAGATGGAAGCGCTCGCCGCCGTTCAGATCGGCCTGCTCACCATCTACGACATGTGCAAGGCCGTCGATCGCGGCATGACCATGACCGGCATCCGCCTGCTGGAGAAGGAAGGCGGCAAATCAGGGCACTGGAAAGCGGAGGCCTGACCCCATGCAACGACGTGACTTCCTGCAAGCCTTTGGTAGCGCCACGGCGCTCGCCCCCCTGGTCGTCGCCGGCCTCCTCAGCCCGACACGCGCTTTGGCGGTAAGCTTCAACCGCGCGGCCTTCGAGGCCAGGACGGCCGCGGATGCCCTGCGCCTGATCGGCGCTGCCGGCGCCGAAACCAGCCGCGACATCCAGCTCAAGGCACCAGAGGTGGCCGAGAACGGTGCCGCCGTCCCCATCGAGGTTGCCAGCAGCATCCCGGGCACGACACGGCTCTCTATTCTCATCGAGAAAAACCCCCTGCCCCTGGCCCTGCAATTCAATTTCGCAGCAGAAGCCACCGCCCGCTTCCAGGCCAAGCTGCGCATGGCGGAGAGCTCCCGCCTGCGCGTGGTGGCAACCGCGGGTGGCAAGCACTACACCGTGTTCCGCGAGGTGAAGGTCACTGTCGGCGGCTGCGGCGACTAAAGGAAGCACACCCCATGTCCGAACCCATCAAGATCCGCGCCACCGTCAAAGGGACCGAGGGCGAAGTCCGCGTACTCATGCCCCACCCCATGGAGAGCGGGCAGCGGCGTGACCCGGCCGGGCAGGCCCTGCCGGCACACTTCATCACGTCCATCACCCTCAGTCTCAACGGCCGCCCCGTCATTGAGGGCGCACTGGGCACCGCAGTCTCCACCAACCCGCTGTTTGCCTTCCAGTTGCAGGGCGTCAAGGCCGGCGACAAGGTCAGCATTGCCTGGCTCGACAACAAGGGACAAAAGGGCAACGCCGAAGGGGCGTTCGCGGCGGGTTAAGCAGGCCCCTGACAGCGCCCGTGGCGATGTAATGCGGGCGCGCAAGACAGGGGCGCGCCACGGGGCTAGAATCGGACGCAATCACCGCCTTCCCGGCGGTGGTCATGTCTCCACTTCCGCCGACGGCCCCCATGAGCCACGAAATCGAACTCAAGCTCACCCTCCCGCAAAAGTCCCTCGCTGCCCTGCGCCGCCACCCGCTGATAGCGGACGCCCCTCGTGAAGGGCGCACCTGCACCCTCGAAAACACCTATTTCGACACCCCGGAACTCGAACTGCGCGAACGCCGCATGGCCGTGCGCACCCGCAAGGCAGGCAGCCGATGGCTGCAAACCGTGAAATGCGCCGCCGAATCCACCGGCGGCCTGTCCTCACGCCCTGAATGGGAACAGCCCTTTGCCAATGGCAGCTTCGACTTCTCGGCCATTGACCGGGACGACGTGCGCAGCCGTCTCGAAAGCCTGCTGCCCCGCCTGGTGCCCGTTTTCACCACCCGTTTCAAGCGCGAGACCTGCGTTCTCTCCCCCCGCGAGGGTGTGCGCGTGCTGGCCATGATCGACAACGGCAGCATTGAGGCCAACGGCCAGTCACGCCCCCTGTGCGAATTGGAGCTCGAGCTTGTTGAAGGCGACCCCCGGGAGCTTTATGCACTCGCGCTCCAGCTCGCCGAAAACCTGCCCCTCACCCCCGAGAACGTCAGCAAGGCCGAACGCGGCTACCGGCTGTTCTCCAACCACGCCCTGCGCCCCGCCAAGGCCCGCCCGTCGCGCCTGAGCGCCGAGCAGTCCCCGGTGGACGCCTTCCGCATCATCGGTTTCGACTGCCTGTCCCTGTGGCAAGCCAACGAATCGGGCGCCCGGGAAAGCGACGATCCGGAATTCATCCACCAACTGCGTGTTGCCCTGCGCCGTCTGCGCTCGGCCCTGCGCCTGTTCGGCCCGGCCCTGCCGGCCGAGTTCGTGGAACGCTGGTCTGACGGGCTCAAGGAGGCCGCCGATGGACTCGGCGCCGCCCGGGACCTGGACGTGATGCTGGCCGAAGTGCTCAGCCCGGTGGCCGAATCCGGCCTCGCCGATGAAGCCACCCAACGCCTCATTGCCATGGCTGTCGACCGTCGCGACCGGGAAAAGACCGCCGCACGCGAGCAGCTACTGGCCGCCAGCCATGGTCGCCAGATGCTGGCCCTCGCCTCCGACCTCTACGCCCTGCAGAGCGACTCACTGGTCAAGTCCGCCAACCTCACCACCTTCGCCCGCCTCCAGCTCACCCAGCTACGCAAGCGCGCCCGCAAGCGCTATGGCGCGGCCGCCGACCTGCACCCCGACAAGCTCCACGAACTGCGCGTGTCCCTGAAGCGCCTCCGCTACGGCATCGAGTTTCTGCTGCCCCTGCTCCCCGAGAAAGCCACCGTGCGCTTCGCCAATGACATTGCCGACATCCAGGAGACCCTCGGCTACCTCAATGACGAAGCGGTTGCCCGCACCCGTCTCAAGGCTTGGGCCGGAAAAGACCCGGAACTTCGCAGCGGCGCAGCCTTCGTCGCAGGCTGGCACGCCCCGCGGATAGCCCGCCTGCGCAGGAACATCCTGCCCGCACTTGAGCCGATCCTGTGGGGCAAGGCACCATGGCGGCGCTGATGGATTCATCGGCCGGTAACATGCCGGCCTCAGACTCCCGGCCTCTTGATAAAAAGAACGAGGGGAGAAAGACAATGGACCTACTGCTATGGCGCCACGCCGAAGCCGTGGACGGAATACCCGACAACACACGGGAACTGACAGAAAGGGGCTTGCGCCAGGCCCACAAGGTGGCGGAGTGGCTGGACAGCCGCCGACCCAAGAAACTCAGGGTACTCGTCAGCCCCACCACCCGCACCCGCCAGACGGCCAGCGCCTTCACCCAGAGCTTTGAAGTCGTACCCGCACTCGCCCCTGGAAACGACATCGCCGATATCCTCGGCGCCTGTGGTTGGCCTGACGGCGGCGGCGCGGTCCTCATCGTCGGCCATCAGCCCGAACTCGGCCGCCTCGCCTCCCTCCTCCTCTCCGGCCAGGAAGCCGACTGGACCATCAAGAAGGGCGCCCTGTGGTGGTTCTCCAACCGCGTCCGCGACGACGAAACCCAGACCGTGCTGCGGGCGGTGATGCCGGCTGATTTGGTTTAAAAGGGCTCGGGCACTCGCCGCGCTGACCACGCCCGGAAACGCTCGGCGTGAGCAAGACCCCGTGAGCGCTCGCCCAATCCCTGCCGTCGAATCGCTATTCGCACATCAAACCCGCATCGCCCGATGCACTGCCGCAGTGCTGACCAAAAAATGGGGCAACAGGACAGGAAGAGCGTGGCCTCCAAGGCGTGAGTAAGCCCGCTTGCGTATCGGTTCGCCATCTGCGAACCGCATTGTGCCCACGCGCGGAGCCCACGCCTCGTCGTCAAGCAAGCTGCCGTTTGACGGGGCCTGTTTCGGCGGCTCCGGCAAAATCTCTGGTGGCCTGTCGGGGATTTCACTGTAGTCCGTTCCGGCACGGGGTCGCAACGATCTCGGCTCTTTCGGATCAAGCGAACCTTGGGGCACAGGCAGGGGCTTTCCGGGCTCCCGCTCGGCTGCGCTGGCCTTGCTCAGCGCCGCCGCCACCTCCTCGACACTGCCTTCCTGGCGGCGGACATCCGGCAGAATGTCGCCCATCGAGCGGATGGCAAAACGCCCCTGCGCATTGGTGGTGAGGGTGACGGCTCTGGCCACGATCCCCGGCCTACCCTCCAGGTTCGGCGCCAGATCCCGCAGGAAGCTGACGTATTGTTCGAGCGTCGGCCGATAGTGCCCGCTCTGGTTGGTGATTTCCACCAGCCGCCCCTGAGTGTCGAGCACGAACTCCCCTGCCATCGATACCGGCTCGCCCGCCAGGAAGCTGGAGTGATGGAACTTTCCAGCCCACGGTTCACCCGCATAGATACGCCCCTCGGCATCGACAACAAATATCGCCTTGCCACCGATGATCGGCGGTTCGCCCTGCCGATCACCCCGAACAAAGACCAGACGTCCACTTCTGTCCATGGCCACTTCAGCGTCGGCCCGCTCTTCCACGGTCAGATACTTCACTACCGAGTTCTTCCAGTTGCCCAGGGCCGTGCCGGCCGGATCGGTTTCCGCCATGTTGCGCTGAAACCAGTTCTCAAAGCCATCGACGTCTTCGCCAATATGCTGGGGCATCAGACGAGCCATCGGACGCCCTTGCCGATCCAGGGGTGCAGGGGCCAAGGTCTCCGACAGGCGGGTGAGCAATACCGCCTGATCGCTACGGTCGGTCATGGACTCGACACGCTGGATCGTGGCGTCGGTCAGGCGCCTGTCGTCCTCGGCGAAACCGACACGGGAAAAGCGGCTTATCTGCTGCCGGATGTGCGCGGGCGAATCAGGCATGCCCCGCGCCCAGTCGTAGTCAGGCAGATGGCGCGGACGGCCTTCATCGCCGGAGTCGTCCGTGTCCGACATACTCGGTGATCTGGAGGCTCGCGGCGAACCTAGCCCATCCGAATAAGCATCACTCTCCCCGCCGCTGCGATCACGCGACGGGTCCGGATCGGCATAGCCGTCCGCCGCACGCACCACGCGTGCGCCTGTCGGCCCCGTGCGCCTGCCGGTCAAAGCCCCGACGTCTTCGCCCTCGCTCTCGCTGCCGGACAGGGAAGTGCTCCGCGACCGACGCAACTCAGGTACTTCCGCGTAGCCATTACCCGAAGACTTGTTGCGTATCACGGCGCCCTCGCCCCCAGGCACGTCTCCTCCCAAGGCCGGGTTCGACCCTCTGCGGCCATCAACTGAACGCAGGGAAAGGGGGTGTTCGCCATCAGAATCGCTTCCTGGCCGCGACTCCCGCCATCCGCGGCGAATATCAGGCACCTCTGCATAAGCCGAATTGGACGGCTTCCTCCGGACCTCCGCGCTCCCCTCCGCCAAACCCGTTGGCGCCGGAGCCAGCGGCTCGGTGCGGGCACCACCCCGACGCAGCGGGATTTCCTCCTCCTCACGGGGACGCGCCTTCGCGGGCCGCCCACCGCGATAACCGTCCGGCAAGGCCTTGTCTTCCCGCACACTTTCATAGACGTTCGAGGCCGGACGGGGCTGCCGCGCACGGGCTGGTGCCCGGACTTCCGCCATGATATCGAGCACGTTTCTGACCCGTGCCGTAACCTCGGTCATGTCACCGGTGGCATGCGCCACCGTACCGTAGATATCGGTTCCGTCACCGGAGACCATCTGGCCCCGCTCATTGGTCGAAATATCCACGTGCTTGGCGGCAAAGCGCGGCGCCACGCCATGGACATTGACCAAGGTACTCACAAAGGCGACGTACTGTTCGGTGGTCGGCCGATAGTGACCGCTCTTGTTGGTCATCTCGGTAATGACACCATTGCGGTTCAGGACGAGCTCGCCAGCCATGGAGACGGGCTCACCCGCCAGGAAGGAAGAATGATGGAAGGCGCCGACCTCCATTGCGCCGGCGTACATCCTTCCGTCCCCGTCCACGACGAACATCAGCGGCCCTCTGCCGTCCGGAGAGCGGCCTGCCCGCACCCCGTTCGCATAGACGAGCTTACCCGAGCGATCCACCTTGACCTCGTAAGCGCCGCGCTCGTCGGGCGTCAGATACTTCACCGACCGTGCCTGCCAGCCCTCCGGCCGCGCACTGCCCGGCGCCGAGGTCTTCTCGATATTGCGCTTGTACCAGCTATCGAAGCCAGGCAGATCCTCTCCGATGTACTGGGGCATGATCGGTGTCATCGGCACGCCATTCTTGTCCCGGGGCTGTGTTTCCATGGAACGGGAGAGCCGCCCGAGCAAAGCGGCGCGGGCTTCCCCGTCGGCCAAGCGGTCGATCCGGTCGATGTTGTCCCTTGCCATTTCCCGGTCTTCCGCACCAAATCCATTGCGCTGATGGCTTCGGCTCTTTTCGATCAGTGCGGCGGGCAGGGTGTCGCCAGCCGGAGCACCGTCATCGCGTGACGGCGCCCGGGGTCGAGCGCCTGTCGCTTCGTCGCCCAAACCGACAGCCGCATTGCCCTGGGCCCGGGGAATGGGCACCGAAGCCTCAGCGCCTTCGCGAATGCCGACGTATGCGTCTTCGTTGCCCACCGCGGGGATGGCGCGATGCTGGCCGACAAAGGCACGCATCGGTGGGCGATTTGAAGCGCCCTCCGCCGCCTGGCCCAGGACGTTAGGCGCGTTGCCATAGCTGTCCGCCGCGGGCTGCCGATCATCGCCAGGAGCGACCTGCACTTCCGATGCCGGTCGGATGCGGGATACCCCCTGCGACGCGGCGCGACTGCGCTCGAGATGCTCGCCTGCTTCGATGGCAGGTGCTGCGCGGTGGGCGTCCAGCAGATTGCGTGTGCGGTCGATAGACGAGTCGAAGCGGCCATTGATCGCATTGGTAGTAACCTGCACGTGATAGGCGCCAACCCCTTCGAGATCCATGCCAGTGCCTGCAAGACGCTTCAGAAAGGCGTTGAACGCTGCCTCGCTGGGCCGATAGTGTCCACTCTGGCTGCTGATCTCGCTCAGTTTGCCATTGCGGAAAAGCAGCTCCCCGGCCATGGAAACGGGCTCCCCTCCGAGCAGACTACTATGGTGAATCACCTCGGGCCTGGATTCGGTCGCATAGAGATTGCCATTGCGATCCACCACGAAGATCAGATGCCGATCCCCCAGGCTATTCCCGTTCGCATCGAGCAGGCGCCCGTCGGACATCACCAGGCGGTTACGCATTCGATCTTCAGGGGAATCGAAATAGGAAATTGCCTTCCGCTCGTCCGGCTCCCGGCCCCTATCCTTGATGGCCTGCTTCAACCAGTTGTCCAGCCCGGGAACGTTCTCCCCCACGTACTTCGGCTGCAGGGGAATGATGTGATTGCCCTCATCATCTACACGGGGTCCGGCCAACGACTCCTGCAGACGCAGCATCAGATCACGAGCCACAGCGAGCTGCCGTCCACCCTCCCCCTCCGCCTGCTCCGCATACCGGGTGATGGATGCCACGTTGCTGCGGATGACCGCGCGGTCCTTGTCCTCGCCGCTGTTGTCGTTACGGGCACGCAGGACGGGCTCCAATTCCGCGCCGATTTCGGCAGCCGATTTGCCGCTATCCAACGCTCGACGGTGCGCGGCTGATTGCTCACTGTGCCGAACGGCCGCGGCGACCATTTCTTCCGGATCGATGCGTGGGGCAGGCCGCGGCTGCAACGCGACCTCATCCCCCATGGGCTGTCTTGCGAGGGGCGCGGCCACCCCTTCCCGATCATTCCCATCCGGAATGCGCGGGGGATTGCCCTCGGCGGGCGCCTCCGGTATCGACCTCACTGCCACGGCATTGCCTATCACCGTCGGGCGAAGGCGCCCCGCATCGTTGGCGTAAGTGTCTGCCACCGGATTGTGGGGAACACCGCGGTCCATCGCATCGGATGCGGGGCGCCGCGGCACCCCATCGCCATCGGCAACAGGTGGGCGACCGATTGGCGCGTTTCCATAGTTTCCGTCCACTTGATTGCGCGGGTTGACGGGAGGCTCCTGCCGGACGCTGCCGGGAGCATTGCCGTAATCGGACCCGGGTTGCCGGGCCGGCATCGCCCCCGAATCGGCCATCGGCCCTTGCGGCCGTGCGCCCTGCGGATCCGCAACAGCGTCGCGACGCCTCGCATCCAGCGACGCGCTCAGCGGCGACGGCCGGTCGACTGACGGTTCCCCCATGCCCCGAAGCGGCAGAGCCGGTTCACTGAGACTACGAACAGGCGGGGACGGCATGTCCGGCGCACTGCGCCGCCCCAGCCCTTCGCCCTCGCCCACCCGAGGGGCATTGGGGCGTGCCGGTAGCCCGTTGGAATCGCGCGCACCCGGAAGATCAACAGACGCCATACCGCGAACTTGCGGCGCGCCGCGCGGTGCAGCAACGCGGCCACCGCCATCATCGGCGATGGCGCGGTCTTCCACCCTGCGGCGGGACGGGCGAACGGGTGCCTCGCCTGGGGCGCCACGGCCCGGCGCCGCCGAATCACCGGGCGCGGCACGCCGGGCGGGGGTACGGACGTTGGCCGAGTAAGTTCCTCCCTTGCCCTCATCCGAGCCCGCAATGCTGGACACGGTGCCCGCAACGCGGAACTGCTGATGGGACTCCTTGCTTCGTGTCTCGACCGCGCTGCTGATGGTGCTACCGACCGTCTTGAAGTCAGTCCCCTGGTTGGCCGCACCGACCAGCGTGGTATTGCCCCCGACACTGACATCCAGACCACCGCTGCCACCCGAGAAGCCGCTGGCCCGACCCACGGAGAGATTATCCTTCTTCGTCACCTCTCCGCTGGTGAAGGCACCCGTAGTGCCGACCTGATTGAGAGCCTGACCGCCCTTATCCTGCACCTTGTCGAAACTGCCCTGGCCTGCATTGCGCCCCTTCTTGGGCGCTTCAGTCTGTGCCATGCCCGCGTAGGCCGTCACCTTGGTCTTGTCCACCCGCTCCCTATCAACGCGGCTCTCCACCTTGAGATCGCCACCGATATCGGCTTTGACTCCGCCCCCGGCTTCCACGTTGGCACCAGCCAACGTGGCATTGCCTTTGACGTTCAAGGTGGTCCGCCCGGATGTGGTGATCGAGGCGTTGCTGTTCCTTTCGATGTCCTGCTTGCTGATATCGACCTTGACCTGGGCATCTGCACCGAAGGAGTTGCCGGAGCTGCCAGCCTGACCACCAGTATTGGCCATCTGAGCGCCGCCCCCCTTGGAACCGCCCACATTGACAATGCCCGATACCCTCGATGAATCCTCCTTGACGGTACGACGCGCCGACTCGATGGTCAGATTGCCGCCCACAGTGACGTCAGCGGTGGCTGCCTTGACCTCGCTACCCTGCAGGCGTGCATCCCCCCCCGATTTGAGAGTGAAGGTGCCGCCGGCATTGACTCTCCCGCCAGTCTCCGTGCGCTCGCGGTAGTCGGTGCGGCCCCTGTCGAAATCGGCAGATACGTTGGCGCCCATGCTCTTGTTGCCGCCGGAAGCCCCATACGAAACATCGACGCTGCCGCCACCGCCATCGATGCGCCCTGTCTTCTCCCGGGTGCTGACGGCCGCCTGATAGTCGATCTTGCCCTTGGCGTCGAGACCGACATCGCCCTTGGCACCTATATTGGTGCCCTGCAAGGTCATGTCGCGTCCGGCAACGAGATCAACGTTGCCGCTGCCCGACTTGATGTTGCCGGCGATACCCGTGGTCTGCCGATCCCGGCTCTCCTCCTCCCGTCCGTGTGCCCCCACGCCCACCGACCCGCTGGTCCCGACCAGGGAGACGGCAACCGACACGCGGGCATCCCCCGACTGGGTTGCACTGCGGGTGTCGCTGCTGTCCTGGGCTTGCAGGAGCTTCAGATCTCCCCCCGCGGTCAGGCCGACACCCTTCTCGCCGGACACGTTCGTACCCTCCAGGGTGAGATCCTTGTCCGTGCGGATACGCACTGCACCGCCACCCTTGATGTTGCCGACCACGGCCTTCGACCGGGTGCTGCTCGACTGGGTACTGCTGCCGGAACTGTTGGCGTTGAAAGTGGCCTGGGCAGAAAGATTGACGCCGCCGGTGGCTGTCGACGAGGTCTGGGTGTCGCCATGCGCCGAGGCGCTGGTATTGGCAGCCGCCCTGCTTTCGTAAGCGGCGGCATCGATGACGACATTCTGCTGCGCATCGTAGCGGGAACCTTCGTCACTGGCCGTATTGCGCGCCTTCACAACGATGTTGCCACCCGCCCGCAGATCGGTGACCACCGCATTGCTCTGCGCTGTCGTGTCGGTGGACTGGGTCACATCCACCTTTACTCGTAGCTGCGCCTCCGGGGTGCCGATGTTGACCTGCTTGCTCCTGCCATCGACGGCATCGGAGATGCTTTGCCCGGAACCATTGGCACTCAGTCCCGCCTGCTGGCGCAGGTCGTAATCCGTGCGCGCGGTGGTGGTCGCATACTCGTTGTGCGCGGCCTTGTTGATGATGTCCTCGGCTTCGAGAACAATGTCACCCGCGGCGCGGATCTTCGTACCTTCGTTCGTCAGCGTGCGCCCGGCCGAAATGCTGACCCCGCCATCGCTCGAGAGCGAGCTGGTCCGCGCCTCGCGACTGCTGACAGTGGTTTCCTCGATCTGCCCCTTCTCCCGCAACCCGATATGCACCCCGTCGGCATTGACATCCGTGGCAATCCCCTGGCGATGGAGTTCGTCGCGGCGGGTGTCACTGCGCTGATCGTAGTAAGCCGTGACATTCACATCCCGGGCACTGTCGATGACCGTGCCATCCTTGCCGGATCGGAGATCGGAGCCGATCACGTTGACATCACCGGCACCCGTCGTCACCACGACCCCCTTGCCGGAGACCCTGGAACCGTAGCCCGTGGTCTCCCGGACCTCTCGGCTGCTCTTCTGCTCCTCTGCGCCGGTGACGGTGGCAATGGTCCGGCTTCTTCCGTCTGCACCGCCTTCGCTTCCGACGCCATTGAGGCTTTCCGCCGAGCGCTGCGTGCTCTTCAATTCCAGCACCCCGATGTTCACGTTGCCGCGCTCGGAACGAAGTAGTGTGGTGCCCTCGTCGCTGCGCACGCTGGCACCCACGATGTTGACGTCACCACCACCACGCACAACGATGTTGCCCCGGGCGCTGACCGTCTGCTCCAGTGCAGTCTGGCCTGTTCGGGCACTGAAGTTCTCGCTGCCGTTGCGCCCAAAAGTGCGGCGATTCTCGAGGACCAGCGATTCAAGGTTCACCTTGCCGGCGGCATCGAGCGCCAGATCGCCACCCGAGTCGAGGCGCCCGCCTTGGCTGGAGATGTCTTTTCCGGCCTTGGCATACAGCAGTTTCGCCGCGGTAATGGCGGCGATCTCCCCGATCTCGGTACGGCCGTTGTCAGCATCGCCGCGATACGCGGTGAGGGTGCGATTGACGACGTTCCCCCGTGCATCAAGAACAACCGTGCTGCCGGAGATACGCCCGCTGATGTTCTCGATATCCCCGCGGCTCTTGAGATTGACCAGACCGCCCGCGCTGATCGATGCCCCCGCATTCCTGATGGTGCCCGCATCGATGTTGATGCCGTTGCCGGAGACGACCTGGGCGCCACTGCCAATGCTCTGGCGCGTGGCATCGCTGAGATAGACCACCGGGACCAGTACCTTCTGGCCTTGAACTTCCGACTCCACCATCCAGACGATGTCTTCCTTGAGCGCAGCGACTTGCTCGCTGGTCAGCGCCTTGCCGTAGGTCAGCTTGAAATCCTTGGCTGCATCGGCCGCATTGGTGAACAGCAACTGCGCCATATCGTAGCTGTCGTAGGCGCTGGCAAGCAGGCTGGCACCGGTCTGGGCAAGGATCTGCTGCTGGATCAGATAGTTTTCGTAGTTGGCATCCGCCAAGCGCTTGACCAGGGTTTCGGGGTCAAGGCCAAGCTTGCCAGCCAAAAAATCTGAGCCAAGCGTGGGCGCCTCAAGCCCGAATACCGGATTCGTCTCCACCAGGTAGCGACTCCGGGAGTTTTGAACCGGGACAAACTGCCCGTTCTGAGTCGTGGGCAGGATCACCGTCGCTCCGTTCACGGTGATTGATGTGCTGCCATTGATGGTGACTACGGGCGAGGACTTGGCGCCAGGGCCCGCAACCTGAAGCGCGGCGGGAGGAAGGGCCGTGCCAGGAGCCGTTGCGCTGCCGATATTGCTGAAGCTGTTGCCATTGAAGGTGAAGCTGTTTCCCGCAAAGGCAACCGCCCTCAAGCTGTTGGCGGCAGGCAGAGTGGTCGTGGAATCGAGAGTGGTCGACTCGTTAAGACCGGACGAGGCGATGTCGTACTGCTCAATGGACTTCGGAGTACAACCTGGATCGTTGATCTTCTCGCCCGACGGGCCGAAAGTGAAGCAGGACAGCTTGTCAGTACTGAGGCGCTTGAAGGTCTTCCGGGTAAGGTCCAGGGACTGATTGGTGAACTGGTTGGCGGTAATGTTTGCATCCCGCGAGGCTGCCAGGCTACCGCCGATATTGTTCACATTGCCCTGGGTACGAATCACCAGATCGCGCCCTGCAAAGACATTCGGTGCCAGGGGCGTAAAGTCGAAGTGCTCGTCCTGGGTGAAATACTGGATGACATCCTGGTACGCCCGGGTCGAAACGGCAACGGTCCATACGTAGTAGTCCTCGCTCGTTCCCGATTTCGTGTAGCTGATCTTGGCGCCAGAGTCGCTCGTGTTGCCATAGTCGCCCCGCGTGGAACCGAAATAGGGACTTGCCGCGCCAAAGGAGGTGGGCGGTGCACTCATGCGGTTGTTGAAGTCGCCGTAAAGACTCAGGAAGATGTCGTCGGTTTGGGACGACATTTCACCAAAGTTGTCCATCCGGGCAAGCGCTGTTCCGGCAATCCGGCCCACGGCGCGGATGGCAGCACGCTGGCGGCCTTGATTTGCCGTCAGCCCCGGATCAACACCATTGACGACATAGCCGTAGCTGAAGAAGAGATTCAGGCCGAAGATGTCGCCGAGATTGAGCAGGGTGGGTGCGGCCGGCACGATGGGTGTATCACCCGCCTTGCTGGTCAGGAATAGGGAACCTCCGGTGCCGATGCCGGCACCTTCATGGTTGATGAGCCGCCCCGCCGATATCTCCGCCAGACTGCGCCCGGAATAAATCAGCCCATGGTTCTCGAGACTGTCCGCAGCCAGATCAAGCTTTCCGTTACCCCCCACAGCGTCATAGCTCAGGATGCGACCACCCGACTGATTCACCAGGTTCTGGGCGGAAAGGCTCGACAGGTGAGAGCTGACGTCCTGAACCAGCCCAAAGTTCGTGAGATCCCGCAGGACCAGGGAAAAATCACCCCCGAGGACTTGGCCGGTGGCTTGATTGAGGATATCGGCGGGCTGCGCCACCGATCCCAGGACCAGGGCACTCACCCCGCCCAAGATTCCACTGTTGTCGACGCTGATGGGCAAGCCCGCACTGGACGACAGGGTGGTACGGCCTCCCGCGAAAAGGGTTCCCGCATTGTTGAGGTAACTGCGGGTTTCTATCTGGCCCTGGTGGAAAATGCCGGTCGCCGGCCCGAAACTCAGGGCCATGTCGGTACCGGATTGCACGGAGGCCTCCTGCTCCACCAGTAAGGGCCGGGGGGTACTTAGGGACAGGGCGTGACCGCTGTAAAGATCGACATTGCCAAGCTTTATCCAGTCCTGACTTTGCACGGAGACGATGCCGCTGCCCAGCGCCCCGTAGATGCCAACCCGGTTGGCCGTCGACTGCCCGTTGGCCTGTTGCCCCAGGGAGATCATCGCCGCCGAGAGTGACAGATCACCGTCGGCGACATATTGCCCTCCACCCAGGTGGAGATCGCCGCCTACCACGACGCTCAAAGTGCCGCCCGCGGTGCGGGTGGCCCACTCCCGGGTCACGACCGTCGGTGGCGCGCACAGGCCGAAGTTGGGATCGCAGGTGCTCGTCTGGACGCTGACGAAATCACCGTTGTCGCTCAGGGCCGGTGCTGCGATGCGCAGATTGCGCCCAGCCTGAAGGCTGCCCACGCCCAGCACGGTCGGCGACATGAAATTGAAGTCGAGGTCACGGGCTGCACCGATCATTGGTGCCTCTACGGCGCCCGTAGCCCATCGCTGGGTGAGGCTGGTCAGCTGGGGAAAGTAGAGATCGCCCCTGGTGTGGATTTGTCCTTCGTTGACCACTGTCGGCACATTCATTACCGTGCCGCCGGTGCTCGACGTCGTTCCCATGATGAAGGCATCCCTGCCCAGATTGCTCAACCGGTTAGCGACGATGTTGAAGCTGCTGCCCCCCTGCAGCACGCCGCCATCCCGGTTGACCACCTCGTTGGCGACGACGCTCACCGTCTCGCCGGCCATCAAACCCTGGTTGACGAGATCCAGGTTCCCGCCACCAGAGGCCACACTCAAACTGCCTCCGCTGATGATCGCCGCACCCGCGCGATTGGTGATACCCCCTGCGCTGGCGGAACGGAGCCCGACACCACCCTTTGCCTGGATCGTACCGGCATTGTCCACGGCGGAGGCAAAGCGCAAGCGCACGTCGCCATCGGTCACGACGGCACCCTGCGCGCCAAGGGCAATGTGCTCCCCCGCAAGATTGATCGCTCCCCTTGCCGACAGAGCACTGCCGCCGAGGCCAAGCACCCCGGAAGCGGTCATGTCGAGCATGGCCGCGGCGTCAGACGCATAGAAGGACGCCCCCCGCGAATCGAGGGTGTCAGCCAACAGTGAAAAGCTGCCACCGCCCCATACAGCCCGATCAAAGGTGGCTGAACCGGCCACCGTCACTGACGTCGCACCCGTTGCGAAGCGGGCGTCCGAAGCGCTGCCAATGTCCTCCAGGCTTCCGGCTTGGATGGCGAGCGCACCGCCCGCCGCCACGTTCCCTTTGCCTAAGAACACGCCGCCCGGCGTAACAATCTGGAGATCCCGCCCGGCATAGACCCACTTGGCGCTGGAATTCTGGTCAATGGCGATCTGCCCGCCGCTCAGGCGGATATCGCGGGCTGCGCTTGCCTGACCCGACACTTCGATCCTGCCGGACGCGGCGATCCTCAAGTCGTCTCCACTGGCACCGAGGTCACCGGCCGTGCGCACGCCGGTTCCTTGCTCCGTAGCGACGAGTCCGATCCGGTCCGCATAGATGCCCCCGAGCCTGCCAGTATCGATGACGAAGCCGGGTGCGGGGCCTGCCCCCGCGAGCGCCTGGGCACTGCGCGTAAGGTAGTCGAAGCGCTCCGCCCCACCGACGATCCCTAGATTGCCGAAGACCGCCCCGGACCCGGCACTCCCGGACGCAGCCGGACGGCCGACATTGATCTGCCCGTCCACCGCCACTGTGCGGGCAAGAATGTCGAAAGTGGATTGCCCGGTCGCGTCGAGCCCCCGCCCACCGATCGTCACATCTCCACCCAGTACGGTAAAGCCATTCAGGCCGCCGCCCATCCAATCCGGCGTGCCAGCGACGATGCTGACCCGCGGCGTGTTCAGAAATCCGCAACCGCTGCAGGTGATCCCGTTCGGATTGGCGATGACGACCTCGGCCGCCGGCCCGAGCACCTCGGTATAGCCGTTTAGCTGGGAGCGGTTGGAAGACACGACCTCATTCAGAATCAGGCCGGCGGCACTCCCGCCCAACTGACGGTTGGCAACGACCCCGCCCCCCAGAAGGGACACGGCATCGATCCTGCTGTTGTTGAGCACCAGGCCATTGCCATCAACGTTGAAATCCAGGAAGCGGTTGTGCGACACGCCTGCGCCGTTGGGCGCAGCAATATTGACAACCTTTGTTCCATTGCCCGATAGGCTGATGCTCCCATCCCCGGTCGCCAGCGTGAGTTGAGCCGCCGTTGTACCGTGGTTGATCAGACTCAGCGCATCAATGGTCAGCGGGCTACCCGAAAGGCTCCCGTCATTGCGGACGCTGGCCAACTTGCCGCCAGCGGCGCCAATGCCCAGCGCGCCCTTGCTGACAAGCGCACCACTCTCCCGATTGAGCAGAGTGGCCGCCGGGGAGGCCCCCATCAGGCGGAGAGGACCGTTGGCATGGATCAGCCCCGCGTTGTCGAGATTGCTGCCGAAGTCGGCCTGCAGTGTCTTGCCCGCGGCGATCACGCCTCTTTCGCCTAACATCAGACTCGCACCACCAATGCCCACATTGCCGTTGCCATAAACCTGGCTGTCGCGCAGCCACAGGGCGCCACTCGATTGCAGCACCAGGCTCCCGGCCGCATCGTCGGCCTGGAAAGTTGCACCGTTCGCCTCGATGGAATTCGCCGAAAACTTCAGACTGGCGCCTCCCCACAGCGCATCGGCGAAAGCCATCGCTCCAGTCGTCTGCGCATCGACACCGGCCGCACCGACCCTCTGCCCGTCTGCCGTGCCCGTGTCCAGCAGCCTGAAAGCACGCAGCACAAGGTTTCCACGGGCATCCAGGCTTCCTCCGCCTAGCTGGACGTCACCCGAAGCCGTCAAGGCGATGTCGCGCCCGGCATGCAACCACTTGCTGCTGTCGGCCAGGTCGATCATCAGGCTGCCGCCATTTGCGACGAGGTCTCGCTGGGCACTAAGGCCCGCACTCAATTCAATCCGGCCAGCGGCCGTGATGGTGAGGTCGGACCCGAGGGCCGCCATGTTGCCGGCAACGCGCACACCTGCCCCCTGCGCGTTGGCGATCAGGCGAATGCGATCGGCGTAGATGCCCCCCAATACGCTGCTGTCAATGAGAAATTCCGACGCACCAACTTGGCCGCTGCTGTTGACCGGCACCCCGGCGGTCCGTGACGCATATTCGAAATTCTGCTGACCGCCGACGATCAGCAGATCACCGACAGTACCCGTGGACGCATCACCGACGTTGATCTGGCCGTCAATGCGCACGCGCCGGGCAAGGATGTCGAACGCAGTCTGACGCGAGGCGTCGAGCCCCTTTCCAGAAATCAGAATGTCGCCATCCCGAACGCTGAAGCCGACCAGCGCTCCACCAGCGGAGAATCCCGGCGTTCCGGTACTGAGGGTGACGCGGGGGGTATTCACGAAGCCGCAGCCGTTACAGGTGATGCCGTTCGGATTGGCGACAACCACGTCGGCGGCCGCGCCAAGCACTTCCGTGTAACCGCTCAGTTGGGAGCGGCCGACACCGACAACCTCGTTGACGATCAGGTTCGCCATCCCGCCGCCCAGATTGGCATTGCCCGCGACAGTGCCACCCAGCCGGGCAGCACTATCGCGCTGCGCATTGTTCAGGATCAGCCCCGCGGACCCGACGTTGAATTGCTGGTACTGGTTGTGGGAAACACCCGCCGCATTGGGTGCGGCGATATTGACCACTGTCGTCCCCGCAGTCGACTGACCGGTCGTGGTGCGGCCATTGACCGGCGCGATCTGCGCCAGGCTCTGGAGCGGTATCAGGACAGCGAGGACGCAGGCGGTGATGCGGCGGGACAGGGAAAGGTCTGAACTGATCATTGCGGCTTCCAGTACGGGCGACCGTCAAAAGGGCAGGACCAGCCTGACCGAGAACAGATGGTCTTTGGAGGACGTCTTGTCGTCGGACTTGAGGTAGCCTCTCGAAAAAAAGGTCTGGAGGCTGGCCGCCCCCAGCGTCGCGGAGCAGCCCAAGGTCATGCCCCACGCGCGTCCACCGGGCACACTGTGTTTATTGATGACAGAGCCGAAATCGAGGCCCACATGTGGCCTGAATGAAACCGGCATCGCCCCCAGACGCCCCGTCATCGGAAGACCGATCTCGTTACGCCAGTAGTAGCCACTGTCGCCGGCCAGGCTGGCGCGCGTGAAACCCCGCACGGCGTAGGGCCCGGTCACCAGAATCTGCTCACCGGGGAACAGCACTTCAGCCGCATGCTGCGCGTTGAGCGAGCTGGACCAATTGAAATCGCGCCCACCCAGCCGGTCGCTGCCAAACACACCCAGGCCAAACTTGAACTTGGTGAACTCCGCGCGAGGAGCCGAGTCGGCGCTGTGCGCCGGATCCGACATTCCTCCAAGCACCGGCACGCCTCGGGAGACGCCGGCATCAAGGCTGATCAGCCGGCCGTCGCTGACCCGGCTCAGGTTAACGTCCAGGTCCAGAACACTTAGGACGCGACTGCTGGTGGCAATCAGCAGATCAGCGATGTAATTATGATTCTCCTTGCGTGCCAGCGTGGCCGACACGGTGAGCTTGTCGGATTGATCCCGATATGCAACCCGATCCAGCCTGAACAGGGCCGTCTGACTGTCTCCCTTGCTGACAAAGGATGTCACCTGCCCTCGCACCAGGGTTCGATAGGAAAAGTCGGTGTAACTCAGGGTTCCCAGCCAGTACCCATAGGGCACGGACACACTGAAGCCGTCGGAGCGACTCATCTTGCTGCCGCGATCTTCTCCGATGCTTTGCCTGTGGGACAGACTCAGACCGTCATTGATGCCGACCAGATCGTCAAGACCGAGGCTGACTGATCCCTGGTAACGACCGGTCGCCTCGGACCCGCTATTGTCGAGGGAGGCGTATCCCGACCAGCGCTTCCTCGCCTCGTTGTTGACCACCACGATCGAATCGCCCGGGGAACTACCCGGGCGGATGTCGATCCGTGCCGAATTAGAAGAAAGCCGATTGATCTGGTCGATGCCCTGCTCGAAATCCCGCAGGTTCAAGATGGCCCCCGGTCAGCCCCGGAAACGCCGTAGCCGCGGAAGCGCTGCCCGGAGGCTGGACATCGATCCTTGCAACCAGCCCTTCCAGGACCACTATCCTCAGCACACCCTCGGCAACATCCTGGGGTGGAACGTACGCCCGGGTGGTAATGTAGCCCCGAGCGGCATACAGATTGGTGAGCTTGGCAAGAACGCCATTGATCATCGTGGACGTGACGCACTTGCCGACGACCGCTTGGCGCACGTCGGCAAGCTCGGCTTCCGAGAGACGGGTTGCGCCTGTCAACATCAACGAACCTACGTCCACGCAGCGGGAGTCCCTTTGGTCCTCGTCCCCGGAGGGAGGAATCAACATCGGCGCTTCGCCGCCGGGACGCTGGCGTTTCAACGCCTCGCTCCCGCGGCGCTGACGTTCGTATTGTTCCTGCTCGCGCAGTATCCGGGCTCCCTCCTGGATCGCCTGGTTGACGTCGCCCGGCAGTGGCACCTGAGCTTGTCCGGCCAACGGCATGGCCAGCACAGACGTGACAAGACATGCACCGCATACCACCTTGACATGTTGCGATGATTCAGTCATGAGGGCTTCCTGATTGGGTCCGATGCTAAGCGGCGGCAAGACAGACCCTCGCCTGAGGGAGCCCGCGGTGAATGTCCGTCCGGACGAAATGCCGGAGAATCCAAGGCGATGCTAGTCGCACGGCACTGCACCCCACAACCGTACCGTAGTACAGTTGTATGCCGTCTACCTGGGCGGGAGAATCACTGCCAATGACAAACTGCTCGCTGCTGTTCATCGACGACCACCCGCTTTTCCGCCAAGGTCTGGTCTTTGCGCTTGGTGCAGCAATCCCGGATATGGCGATTCGTGATGTCGGATCGCTGGAAGAAGCACTGGGCGTACTTGATCGTCACGAGATCGATCTTGTCCTGTCGGATTACCGCCTCGAGATGGGTGATGGCATTGACGCCATTCGACGGATCAGGCTGAAGTTTCCGAGCATTGCCTGCGGCATCCTGTGCGCGGACATCACCCCGCAGCTCTCCCGGCAGGCCCGTGAATGCGGTGCCGTGGCTTTGCTGTCAAAGAACCGGGATGTACCGTCTCTCGTTGAAGCAATCACTATCGTCTTTGACGGGGGCTGTGTTTTCGATGATCTTCCAGACCACCTCCACCTTGGCGATGTCCGGCTCTCGGATCGACGATTGGAGATCCTCCGCCTCGCAGCCTATGGAAACTCGAACAAAGAAATCGCCCGGCAACTGAACGTCACAGAGCGCACAATCAAGGATCACTGGTCGCAAATACTGGCCCAGCTATCGGCATCCAACCGGACTCAAGCCGTTTCCCTGGCCCTGCAATACGGACTGATCGAGTAAAGTGCCCAGAACACAGACCATCGGCGAGCAGCTGGTCCGCAGCGACGCGCTGCACGACTACTTTCGCCAGGGGCCTGCTACGGCACTGATGGTCAGCATTGTCTCCACGATGGTGTCACTGCGTCTTTGGGCAATTGCTCCCCACGATGAGGTGGGCCTGTGGGTCGGCTCACTGATCGGGCTGCAGATCGTCCGCCTTTTACTCAGCCTCGGATTTCGACGCCGCGAGAGATCGCCGGAGGAGACCCGCAACTGGGGCATTGCCGCCACGGTCCTGTCGGTATGCCTGGGTTTGGTCCTCAGCCTGGGGGCGATCTGGTTCAGTCGTGACTCATCTGTTCCGGACCAGATATTCATTCTGTTCGTATTGGGCGGCTTCTCCGCCGGAAGTCTGACCATCAACGCCTTCCACCCACCGGCAATGTATGCCTTCATCACCCTGAGCATCGGGCCCTATGCCGTCTATCAGTTCAATCAGGCTACCCCGGTGGCCCTCTACACTGCCAGCGGTCTGATCATCTACATAGTGTATATGTCGATTGCCGGAAGCCAGCAAGCCAGGACTATCCAGACCAGCATCCGGCTGCGCCACGAAAACTGGGAACTCGTCAGCCAGCTTCAACGCCAGGCGATCGCGCTAAACGAGGCAAATACCGAAAAGACGAGGTTCTTTGCCGCAGCCAGCCACGATCTGCGCCAGCCGCTGCATGCCTTGGGCCTCTATGCTTCCTTACTGCGCCAGCAGATGTTACCCGTATTGAGCCAGGGTCTGGCGGCACGCATTTCAAGTTGTGTTGACAGCCTTGACGAGTTGTTCGCGACGATTCTCGACGTCTCCCACGCCGAATCCACCGACCATCAACCCGTCGTTACTTCCGTCAAGGCACAGAGCGTGATCGACAGGATTCTCGTCCAGAACTCGCCGGCAGCGGAGGCCAAGGGCCTTGCCCTGCGCAACGTCCGCAGCAGTCTGGCCCTGCGCTGCAATCGGGCCGTACTAGAGCGGATCCTCAGCAACCTCGTTTCCAATGCCATCCGCAACACGCACACGGGTGGAATCGTCATCGGCATGCGCCGACACGGCAAGCATGCGCAGATCCGGGTGATCGATACCGGGGTCGGAATTCCGACGGATAAACTGAACCGCATCTTCGACGAGTTCTACCAAGTGGAGCGTACCTCCAATGGTCGGAGCCAGGGACTGGGGCTGGGGTTATCCATCGTCAAACGCCTCTGCGACACCATGGCATACCGCCTCACCGTCATATCCAAACCCGGTATCGGTAGCTGCTTTTCCATCGACATTCCCATCGCCACGCTGCAGGACCGAATGGACGACGGGCAGAGGCAAGCGGCGACCGCCCCCGTGCCGGAAATCGGTGGCAGCGTGCTTCTGGTTGACGATGACCCAGCCATCCGCGATGCGATGGAGCTGGTATTCGACGACTGGAACGTTGAGGCCACCTTCTTCAGCACAGCCGAAGAAGGCCTGGATGCCATCGCCGAAACCCCCGGGCGCTGGCAGCATTTCATTCTGGATTACCGCTTGGGAGACGGCATGAATGGTCTGCAACTGGCCGTGGCACTCCTAGAGCGTGCCGTCAGACCGGAGAGCATCATGCTCCTTACCGGCGAATTGGAAGGACCTCACCTTGCCGAGGCAAGGAAACTCGGCCTCACGGTGCTGCAGAAGCCCATCAAGGCCTTGCGGCTGCGGGCCTTCTTGAGCGCTCATCCCGAAGCATAGGGCACATACGAACGCCCGCTACACCACCGGAAAACGGCCTGCAAGCACCGCCTGCAGGCCGTTTTTTCCGTTTCAGGGCAGCATCCGGAGAATCAGACGGACAGCGCCTTGACGTGCTGGATCACCTCGCCGATGGCCTGCTGGGCTGAGCCGTAGAGCAGACGGGTGTTGTCCTTGTAGAACAGGGCGTTCTCGATACCCGAGTAGCCGGTGCCCTTGCCGCGCTTCACCACGATGACGTTCTGGGCCATGTCCGCATTGAGAATGGGCATGCCGTAGATCGGGCTGGACTTGTCCGTGCGGGCAGAGGGGTTCACCACGTCGTTGGCACCGATCACCAGGGCCACGTCGGCCTGGGCAAAGTCGCCGTTGATCTCTTCCAAGTCGAAGATCTTGTCATAGGGCACCCCGGCCTCGGCCAGCAGCACGTTCATGTGGCCCGGCATACGCCCCGCCACCGGGTGGATCGCAAACACCACCTCGACGCCCGCCTCTTCCAGCAGCTCGGTCATCTCCCACACCTTGTGCTGGGCGCCGGCCACCGCCATGCCGTAGCCCGGCACGATGATGACCTTGCTGGCGTAGCGCATCAAGGCTGCCGCATCCATGGCGCCGATCTCCTTCTGCTCGCCTTCCACAGCCTCGCCACCGCTGGCCGCACCCGTCATGGGCGTGAACAGAATGTTGCTGATCGGCCGGTTCATGGCCTTAGCCATCAACTGGGTCAACAACGTACCGGCCGCACCAACCACGATGCCGGCGATGATCAACGCCGGGATGCCCATCACGAAACCTTCGAAGCCGACCGCCAGCCCCGTGAAGGCATTGAACAGGGAGATCACCACCGGCATGTCGGCCCCGCCGATGGGCAGGGTGATGATGACACCGAGCAGCAACGCGAGCACGAAGAAGGCACCCACCAGCAGCGGGTCAATCGCAGGCGCGATCACGATGGCACCACCAACGGCCACCGTCACCAGTGCCAGCACGATGTTCACCGCGTTCTGGGCAGGCAGCCGGAAGGCCTTCTTCATGACCCCCTGAAGCTTGGCCCAGGCCACCACCGAACCCGAGAAGGACACGGCACCGATCAGCGCACCCAGGGTGGCCAGGAGGGTGACCACGGTGCCATGCATTTCGCCACGGGCGAATTCGACCGCGGCAATCGCGGCAGCCGCACCGCCACCCATGCCGTTGTAGATGGCCACCATCTGCGGCATGTCGGTCATGGCGACCTTCTTGCCGGAAATCCACGCCACGGCACCACCCAGGGCAATGGCAATGACCATCAGGGCGAAGTTGTTCATGCCCGGGGTGAGGAAGGTGACGACGGTGGCCAGCACCATGCCGACACCGGCCCACACGATGCCCTTGCGTGCCGAAACCGGCGAACTCATGCCCTTCAGGCCGAGAATGAACAGGATCGCGGCGACGAAGTAGCTCGCGTCAATCAACCACTTGATCGCCATTACTTCTTCTCCTTTGCCTTGAACATGGCCAACATGCGTTCGGTCACCACGTAGCCGCCCGCCGCATTGGCCGCCCCGAGCAGCACGGCGACAAAGCCGATGGCCTGCTCAAGCGGGGTTTCGGCCTGGCCGAGGGCGATCATGCCGCCCACCAGTACCACGCCGTGTACAAAGTTGGAGCCCGACATCAAGGGCGTGTGCAGGATCACCGGCACACGGGAGATGACTTCATAGCCGGTAAAGGCCGCCAACATGAAGATGTAGAGTGCAAGCATTCCATCCATGGGAAGCCCTCCTTAAAGGCCCAGCGCAGCCTTGACACCCGCGTGGCGGAGTTCGCCCGCGTGGGTCAGGCATGCACCGGACAGCACCTCGTCCTCCCAGTCCAGGGCCAGGGCCCCGTCCTTGATGAAGGGCGAGATGAAATTGAACAGGTTCTTGGCGTACATCTCGGAGGCATGTACAGGCATGCGACTGGCAATGTGGGTCGGGCCGATGATCAGCACGTCCCCCACCCAGGTCTTCTCACCTGCCACCGTGCCGGCCACGTTGCCACCGGTTTCGGCTGCCATGTCCACCACGACGGAGCCGGGCTTCATGCGCGCCACCATTTCCGCAGTGACGATGACCGGCGCCTTCTTGCCGGGAATCGCCGCGGTGGTGATCAGCGCGTCGCACTCGGCAATGGCCTTGCCAAGCTTATCGGCCTGCTGGCGCTTCTCGTCGTCGGTGAGCTCGCGGGCGTAGCCCCCCGTACCCGCCGCCGACACACCCGTATCGACAAACTTGGCCCCGAGCGACTCGATCTGCTCACGAGTCTCGGGGCGCACGTCATAACCGGAGACCATGGCCCCCAGGCGCTTGGCGGTGGCGATGGCCTGCAGGCCCGCGACACCGGCGCCGATCACCAGCACCTTGGCCGGACGGATGGTACCGGCGGCGTAGGTGAGCATGGGGAAGAACTTGGGGCTGTGATCGGCAGCAATCAGCGCGCATTCATAGCCCGACACGGCCGCCTGGCTCGACAGCACGTCCATGCTCTGGGCACGGCTGATGCGCGGCAACAGTTCCAAAGCGAAACAGGTGATACGCTTCTGGAGCAGTAGCTCGACGCGCTCGCGATTCGACCACGGTTGCTGCAGGCCAACCAATACCGTATCCGGCTTGAGCTGGGCCAAGGCTTCGAGCCCGAGCGGCTGAACCTGCAGGATCACGTCGGCCCTCTGCAGGACCGCCAGGGGCTCGGTCGAAAGCTCGGCTACTCCGAAATCTTCGTCCCGGTAGTAGGCCGTCTCCCCGGCACCGACCTGAAGCAGCAATGCCGCCCCAAGTCCTTGATATTTCTTGGCAACGTCCGGAACAAGCGCGACACGGCGCTCGCCCGGCGTAAGCTCTTTGGTCACACCGATGACCAGAGGCATGGAAGCTCCTAAGGGTAGTTGGAATTTTGATATCGTCGCGAGAGGGTTTCGGCGACAAGACACCTTGGCTGGCACATCTCCGGCAAACTCCCCGGATACACCACCCGGTTCATGAATAAAATCCAATATCTCTTCCGAACAGCGCGAAAAAGATGCGAAAGTCTAGCAAAAAACGAACCCGCTTCCTCCGAAAATTGGGATTGCCACCCGGTTCGTTGGTGCATGTCGGCGAGATCAAGACCGTCAAGCCGAGTATCACCTTGATTGAATACGATGCCCGCGCCGTGACCGAAACGCACTTCGACTCCCTGGAAGCGTCCCGCCTTCACCAGCCAACCCGGGAAAAGCTGTGGCTCAACGTCCACGGCCTCCACGACCCCACCGTGATGGCCGAGATCGGACGGCGTTTCAAGCTGCACCCCCTGATCCAGGAGGACATCCTCAATACACAGCAGCGTCCCAAGAGCGACGAATTCTCCGACTACATCTACATTGTTGCCCGCAGCTTCGACTTTGACACCGAAAACCGCAGCCTCAACTCCGACCAGGTCAGTGTCGTCCTCGGCCGAAATTTCGTGCTGACCTTCCAGGAGCGCGCCACCGGCAACTTCGAAGCCATCCGTGAACGCCTGCGCGCCGAAAACGGTGCCATGCGCAGCCATGGCTGCGACTACCTGGCCTATGCGCTCCTCGACACGCTCGTCGACCGCTACTTCGTGATGCTCGACCACCTGACCGACCAGGCCGAGGATCTGGAAGAACGGGCCCTGAGCAACCCCAACCCTTCCCTGCTCGCCGAAATCAACCGGGTCAAGCACGAGGCCCTGCTCCTGCGCCGGGCCCTGTGGCCCCTGCGCGAAGTACTCAACAGCCTGTCCCGGGCCGACAACGGCTTCTTCACGCCGGACACCCGCCTCTATCTGCGCGACATCTACGACCACACCGTCCACGTGCTCGAATCCCTGGAGTCGGTGCGTGATCTGCTGGCCGATCTCCTCGACATCTACCTTTCCAGCGTCAGCAACCGCCTCAATACCGAAGTTCGCATCCTCACCGTGCTCACCACCCTGTTCATGCCTGCCACGCTGATTGCCGGCATCTTCGGCATGAACTTCCGTCAGATGCCCCTGCTCGACGAGCATGACGGTTTCAGGATGGCTTTGGGAATGATGGTCGGCGCGGCAACCGTGATGGCCGCCGCATTCTGGCGCAGAAACTGGCTGAAGACTCGCTAACCGCCCATGCCCGCGTAGTCGGTGCGGGGGCGGTTGGGTACTTCCACCAGCTTGACGATGGCCAGCGAAATATTGTCCCCGCCCCCCCGGGCACGCTGGCGAGCCAGCTCGATCAATGTTGACGCGGCGTCTCGCGGGGATTGGCTGGCGAGGATGGAGCCCGCCTCTTCCTCACCAATGTAAGCCCACAAGCCATCCGAACACAGCAGAAAGGCATCTCCCCCCACCAGCGGCGACACATGCCCCACGTCCACCCGGGGCTCCCGCTCGGAACCCAGGCAGGACAGCAGCACATTGCGGTTGGGGTGGCGCAGGGCGCCCTCGGAATCAAGACGCCCCTTGCGCACCAGTTCCTCCACCAGCGAATGATCGGAACTGCGCGACACCAACGCCCCCGAGCGGAAATGGTAGAAGCGGGAATCGCCGCAATGCGCCCAATCCGCCCGATCAGGCTGCATCATGAAGACGACCGCCGTGCTGTGAGGATCCTGTTCGCTGGTGAAACGCGTCAGCTTGATGACGATATGGGCCTCGTCAATGATGCTGCGCAGCAGATCGGGGGCGCTCTCGGACGCCGGCGCGAAAGATTCGAAGTTCTGGCGGGCCTTCAGGATGACCTGCTCGGCCGCCATGGCCCCACCGGAATGCCCCCCCATGCCGTCGGCCAGCACCGCCATCAGGGTACCCTTGCGGCTTGGATGGGCAAAAACGGCAGCACGGTCCTGCTGCTCCGTCCGGTCACCGGTGTGCTTGGCGACACAGGCTTCTGCCTGATAGCGCTTCTTGGCGCTTGTGGTTTCAGGATCGGACAGGGATGAAAAGCTCGGATTCAGCATGATCTACCGCAGACCGGCAAAAAACTGACGTTCGCTCTGGACGCAGGCCTTCCACCCGACTGGACTCCAGGACACCGGGGCGGACTTTCTGGGATGACAAGCAATTTCTGGCATTCGGGCGATAGGGCGATCAAGCTGTTCAACGCAAACACTCTGGCTATCTAACATGGCAAGAATGTTCCAGCAGTTTAACTGTTAATTTCTTTCAAACGGAGGACACCCTTTACCTTTTAGGTTCTCTTCGTGATTTTTTCATCGATCAGCTCGATCCAATGTTGAACGGGTAGGCTCGAGCCGGCTCCCAAATGCTCGATGCAACCGATGTTGGCCGAGACAATCCGCTCGGGGCGGCCCGCCTCCAGGGCAGACAGCTTGTTGGCCCGCAGCTGCAGGGACAAAGGATGGCTGCAGCAGCGAATAGGTGCCGGCCGATCCGCAGCAAAGATGTGCATCGGCAACGGGCGTGAGCGTATAGCCGGCGGCGCCCAGAATACCCTCCACGACACCGCGGACCTTCTGGCCATGCTGCAGGCTGCAAGGCGCGTGAAAGGCGATCTTCCCGACCGACCGGGGGGCGCCGCAGCGGGCCAGGATGTCCTGCAGTGCCGCCGCCTCGGCAGCCAAGACCTCGGCCGGGTCGCGGGCCATGGATGCCACGCGGGCAGCCTTCCCGGCGTACGCCGGGTCGTCCCGGAGCATGTGGCCATAGTCCTTCACCTGCACGCCACAGCCCGAGGCCGTCACAAGGATGGCCTCCACATGCCCCGACGCAATGTCCGGCCACCAGGCATCGATGTTGCGGCGGGCATCGTCCCGGCCACCGTCCTGATCATGGAGGTGAAAGCGGACGGCGCCGCAACAGCCCGCCGCAGCCGGCTCCATCAGCGAGATACCGAGCGCATCAAGCACCCGGGCCGTGGCCGCGTTGATCGAAGGGCGCATGGAAGGCTGCACGCAGCCGGCCAGGGCAATCATCCGGCGGGCGTGGCGGGGGGGCGGCCAGTGCCCCGCTGGCGGCGCATCCGGCACCTTTCCTGCCAGCATGCGGGGCAACAAAGGCTTGAACAGACGTCCCATTCCCATCGCCGCACCAAACAGCCCGCTGCTCGGCACAAGCCCCTTGAGGGCCTCGCGGAACAAGCGGTCAGCCCCCCTGCGCGGCACCTGCCGCTCCACTTCGTGACGGCCGATATCAGCCAGACGTCCGTACTCCACACCCGATGGGCAGGTGGATTCGCAGGCGCGGCATGTGAGGCAGCGATCCAGATGCAGGCGCGTCTTCTCTGTCGCGGGAGTGCCCTCAAGAACCTGCTTGATCAGGTAGATGCGTCCCCGCGGGCCGTCCAGCTCGTCACCAAGCAACTGGTAGGTAGGACACGTGGCGGTGCAGAAGCCGCAATGCACGCACTTGCGCAGGATCTCCTCGGCCTCGCGGCCTTCAGGTGTCTCACGGATGAAATCGGCAAGATGCGTCTGCATGCCTAGAGCCCTTCGTACAGGCGGCCAGGGTTGAAGACCCCCGCCGGATCGAACGCGTTCTTGAGATTGCGCTGCAGCGCCAGCATGGGCGCCGTCAACGGATGGAACACGGCGCCCTCGCGCACGCCGTTGCGGAACAGGGTGGCGTGCCCCCCCAGGGCAGCCACCCGTGCCCGTATAACGTCGGGCAACAGGCCGGAGCGCAGCCAGCGCTGAGCCCCACCCCACTCCACGAGCTGGGCACCATCCAACTCGATGGCGAGGGCGTCACTGGGCAGAGACAGGCGCCACAGAGGCGGCTGGGACGACGAGGGCTGCGCGCCAGCAAAGAAGGTATCCGTGTGCTCGCGCAGCGCACGCCAACGCACCTCGGCGACGGCGTCGGGAATGTGCTCACCGCCAAGCCGTCCGATAGCCGCCTCCACCGCCGCGGCCGCACCGGAGAGCCGCAGTTCAAGGATCCCGTCGCACCAGACGCTGGCCGAGATCGGCAGGGGCCGCCCACCCCACACGTTGAGCTGGTGCAGGGCGGCCGCTTCGCCCATCTCGAAGCGCAGGCTGGCCTCTGCCACCGGTTTTGGAAGAACCTTGAGGGACACATCGACGATCAGACCGAGGGTGCCAAGACTGCCAGCAAGCACCCGGGATACGTCGTAGCCGGCCACGTTCTTCATGACCTCGCCGCCGAAGCGCAACACCTCGCCTCGCCCGTCAATCATGCGGACACCGAGGATGAAATCGCGCACACCGCCCACAGCAGCCCGCCGCGGCCCGGCCAGACCGGCGGCAACGCAACCCCCTATCGTGGCCCCGGGCCCGAAATGGGGTGGTTCGAAAGCCAGCATCTGGCCTTGGGCCGCCAGCGCCGCCTCCAATTCAACCAGTGGCGTCCCGGCGCGCACCGTGACCACCAATTCGCTTGGTTCATAGTTGATGATGCCGCAGCAGGCCCGGGTATCGAGGCGTTCTCCCCGCTCCGGCCGGCCATAGAAGCGCTTGGTCCCGCCACCGCGCAGGCACAGGGCCTGACCGCAAGCCGCAGCCTCCCGGACACACTCACTCCACTGCCGAATCAGATCGTCCACGCTCATCCGCCTCTTGCCTGCTGGCTGCCCGCTCTTCTTCCCTACGTCGCTGCACCAGCCGACCGGCCGTGCGCAGCCCCATCCAGGTGCCCACCAGGGACAACACCGGCACCGCAACAAACAGGAACTGCAGCCATCCTTCGGAAATCACATCCACCCCTTGATCGTCAGAAACGCGGCAGATCCGGGTGCGCCACCGGCTGACCAGCCCCCATCCGCTCACGGCCGTACTCCGCGCACCGGTTGAGGGTCGGGATGGCCTTGCCCGGATTGAGCAGTCCGCCCGGATCAAACGCCGCCTTGACCCGGTGGAAGGCGGCAATCTCCGGCGTGGCAAACTGGCTGCACATCTGATTGATCTTCTCGATGCCAACCCCGTGCTCGCCCGTGATGGTGCCGCCCAACGCGACCGACAGCTCCAGGATCTCGGCACCAAAAGCCTCAGCCGTATGCTGGTCACCGGGTTTGTTCGCGTCGAAAAGGATGAGCGGATGCAAGTTGCCATCGCCGGCATGAAAGACGTTGATGCAGCGCATGGCGTACTTCGTCTCCATCGCCTGGATGGCCTGCAGCATTTCACCGAGACGCTTTCGGGGGATGGTCCCGTCCATGCAGTAGTAGTCCGGAGAGATCCGCCCCGCCGCGGGAAAGGCCGCCTTGCGCCCGGCCCAGAAACGCAGGCGCTCGGCCTCGTCCCGGGACACGCGGATCTCAGTGGCTCCGCTCTGCTCCAGCAGGGCACGCACCCGCCCGACTTCTTCGGCCACCTCCTCGGGCGTGCCATCGGACTCACAAAGAAGTATGGCCTTGGCGTCGAGGGGGTAGCCCGCATGCACGAACTCCTCCACTGCAGCGGTGGCGGGCTGGTCCATCATCTCCAGCCCGGCCGGAATGATGCCGGCGGCGATGATCCGGGCCACGGCATCTCCGGCCTTGACCACGTCGTCAAAGGCTGCCAGCACGCACTGGGCTAGCTGGGGCTTGGGGGTGAGCTTGACCGTGACCTCGGTCACCACCGCGAGCATTCCTTCGGACCCCGTGACCAAAGGCAGCAGGTCGTAACCCGGTGCATCCAGCCCCAGGCTGCCAAACTCGACGATGTCACCGTGGATGGTCACGCCCCGCACCTTGAGCAGGTTGTGGATGGTCAGGCCGTACTTGAGGCAATGCACCCCACCGGAGTTCTCGGCCACGTTGCCGCCGATGGTGCAGGCGATCTGGGACGAAGGATCGGGGGCGTAATACAAGCCATGGGGCGCAGCAGCCTCCGAGATAGCCAGGTTGCGCACCCCCGGCTGCACCACCGCCCGCCGTGCGTGGGCATCTATGGCGATGATCCTGTTCAAACGCGCGAGGGACAACACCACGCCGAAACGGTGGGGCTGGGCGCCCCCGGAAAGACCGGTCCCTGCGCCCCGCGCCACCACCGGCACCCCCTGCCCCGCACAGATTTTCAGGATGTCCACCACCTGCGCCTCGGTGTCCGGCAGCACCACGACCAGCGGCAACTGGCGGAGGGCTGCCATGCCGTCACACTCATAGGGGCGCAGGTCTTCCGGGTCGTGGAGCACGTGGGCCGCTGGCAGCACCCCCAGCAGAGCCTGCACCAGGCGCCGCACGTCCACCCGGGAGAAATCTTCCTCTGTCCGGCCGAAACCGGGCATACCAGACTGCTCGCCCATCACAGCGTCTCCTTGTCCATATCCTATCCCCGCGCCCCGGGGGGTGTGGCCAGAACCACCCCCAGGCGCCGCGCAGCCTGGAGGAGATGCTGCCGGGCCGCCCGCCGCGCGGCAGCAGGGTCTCCAGCCACGATGGCCACATGCAAAGCCCGATGTTCGTCCTGGGCGGCTCCGGCCAACCCTCGGACAATCCCTTCCCGGCTCCAGGTCGGCGCCCTGGACGCGGAAAACTCGTGACTGACGAAGGCCACGAAGCGACCGATCAGGGGGTTTCCGCTGGCCAATGCAATGGCGCAGTGAAAATCATCATCCGCACGAACGCCGTCGGCGCTGAGGGCGACCGCCTCATCCATACGTGCAAGGGCTGCCTCAATGGCCTCGACATCGGCAGGCGTCCTCCGCAAGGCCGCCCGCTCGGCAGCGGCCACCTCGATGATGAGGCGCAACTCGAAAATGTCCTCGATCTGATGGGCCTCGCCAAGCACACCAGCGGCCATCCGGAACACCCCCGCCCCAAGGCACCGGGCAACATAGACGCCCGACCCCTGCCGGCTTGTCACCAGGCCGTCCGCCTTAAGACGGGCGACGGCCTCGCGTACCACCGCGCGGCTGACGGCGAGCTGCTCGGCCAAACGCGCCTCGGCGGGAAGCTTCTCGCCGGGGGCGAACTCACCGCTACGAATGCGCTTCTCCAGCACCTCGGCCACCTCCTCGGAAAGGCGATGGGGACGTGAGATGCGTGGGAGGGGAGCCGCGTCCATTGGTCTACTTGTCTGACAACTTCCAGGCAGTCTAGAAGACCCCGCCGCGGAAGGCAAAGCCCTTTGCGCTGTACCGCCACATCGCGGTGTCGGGCCGGCGATCAGGCCCTATCCGGGATGTAGATCAGCGACGGAGCGGGCAGGCAGACGGAGGGAGGGCGTGCACGTACCACACACGGCAGATGAAGCTCGGCGCACAGTCTTGGCGCCATCACCTGCCCATCCACCCCAAGGACGCTTCAGTGAGCCCCGTTGGCGCGTACTCCGCGCCCACCCAACCCGGATAGCCTATTGCATCCAGATGGTCGAACAGGAAAGGGAAATGGATCTCGCCGGTGCCGGGCTGATGACGCCCGGGATTGTCGGCGAACTGGACGTGCCCGATCCGCGGTAGATGCCTGGCCAGGGTAAGGGCCAGTTCGCCCTCCATCACCTGGGCATGAAAGATGTCGTACTGCAGGCGCAGGTTGGGACGATCCGCTTCATCCAGGATGGCAAGGGCCGCTACGCTACGGTCCACCAGAAAGCGGGGCGTGTCGCGGCTGTTGAGAGGTTCGAGCAACACCTGCCGGTCAACCCGCTGGAAGCTGTCGGCAGCAAAACGCAGATTGCCGATCAGGGTGTCCCGCAGGACAGCCTCGGAAATGCCGTCCGGACGCAGGCCGGCAAGGCAGTTGACCCGCTGGCACCCCAGCGCGTCGGCCCACCGGGCCGCCTTCTCCACCCCGTAGCGAAACTCGGCGACCCGTTCGGGTAGGCAGGCAATCCCCGCTCACCTGCCGCCCAGTTGCCCGCGGGAAAGTTGAACAGCACCACCTCCACACCGGCCTGCTGCGCCGCATCGGCCACCTCGTCCGCCGGGAAGTCATAGGGAAAATGGAACTCCACACCCTTGAATCCGCACGCGGCGGCGGCGGCAAATCGATCAAGGAAGGGGCGGTCGAGAAACAGGAAGGACAGGTTGGCGGAGAAGCGGGGCATCAATGGAACCCGTAGAGCGGATGGATATGCTCCAATCTTACCGCCCGGACCGCTGCATGGGCAGCGTCAGGCCTGTCGGGCGAGCCCGATCGTCAATACATCAAGGGCGATCCAGGAGGCCCGGCCTCCCAACGACGCCCCACACGCGATCCACGCCGGGATAAATCCGGACAAACGTGGTCCGATTCGCCCTTGGTACACGGGGTCGACCTCACGCTCGGCAGCCTCCGGGGGCCAAACCCTGCCGCTCCATGGGTTATCATGCGCGACTTGATCAAAAAACAAAGCACACCCCACCAATGATCCGCAAACTGCTGCGCCGTGTATTCCGCCGCGCCGCACCCGCCAACACCCCTCCCGAACCCGCAGTGATTCCGGTGGCCCGCCATGGCGTACGCCGGGACCAGATTTCACCTGCCGCCAACAAGGTCTGCACCACGCTGCAGGAAGCCGGCCACAAGGCCTTCGTGGTCGGTGGCGCCGTTCGTGACATCATTGTCGGCCAGACCCCGAAGGATTTCGACGTCGCCACCAGCGCCACGCCCGAAGAGGTCCGCGCCCTCTTCCGCCGCTCGCGCATCATCGGCCGGCGCTTCAAGATCGTGCATGTGATGAGTGGTGCCGAGACCATCGAGGTCTCCACCTTCCGCGCCATGCAGGACGCCGAAGCCACCGAAACCGACGAGCACGGCCGCGTGCTGCGTGACAACGTGTTCGGCTCCATGGCCGAAGACGCCACCCGCCGCGACTTCACGGTCAACGCCCTGTACTACAACCCCACCGACGAAACCGTCATCGATTACCACCACGGTGTCGCCGACCTGCAGCAGAAGACCCTGCGCATGATCGGTGACCCCCGGGTGCGCTACCGCGAAGACCCGGTGCGCATGCTGCGCGCGGCGCGTCTCGGAGCCAAGCTCGGCTTGTCCATTGATCCGGCGGCCCGCGGGCCGATCCGCGAGATGGCCGAGCTCCTTGAGAATGTGCCCCCGGCACGGCTCTTCGACGAGATGCTCAAGCTGCTGATGTCGGGTCACGCGGTGAAATGCCTGCGCCAGCTACGTGAAGAAGGCCTGCACCATGGCCTGCTCCCCCTGCTTGACGTGATCCTCGAACAACCCATGGGCGAGCGCTTCGTCTGGCTGTCCCTCGAGAACACCGACGAGCGTGTGCGTCAGGGCAAGCCCGTGTCCCCCGGATTCCTCTTCGCCACCCTGCTGTGGCATGAAGTGCTTGCCGACTGGGAGGCCCGCAAGGCTAACGGCGAACATTCACAGCCGGCCCTGTTCGAGGCCATGGATTCCGTGCTCGACCGGCAGTCCGGCAAGCTCGCCATCACCCGCCGCATCGCCGGGGACATCAAGGAGATCTGGGCCCTGCAGCCGCGCTTCGAGAAGCGGGCGGGCAAGACCCCCTATCGCCTGCTGGAACAGCCCCGCTACCGCGCGGGCTGGGACTTCCTGCGTCTCCGTGCCCAATCCGGCGAGCTGCCGATGGAACTGCCCGATTGGTGGGAAGCGTTTGCCGACGCCCATCCGGAGGCCCGCGAAGGCATGCTGGTGCCGGACAAGAGCGGTACGGTCAGGAAGCGCCGCCGCCGACGCAAGCCCGCCGGAGCAGCCACAGCCCCCGTTGGCGAATGACCGCCGGATCTTCCTGCGCGCGCGCCTTTGTGGCGCTGGGCGCGAACATCGGCGAACCCGTGAAGCACCTGCGGGCCGCAGTGGTCGACCTGGCTGCGCTGCCCGGCACCCGGGTGGTGGCACGCTCGTCCCTCTACCGAAGCGCCCCGGTCGGGCTCCTCAATCAGCCCGACTTCATCAATGCCGTGGTTGCCGTCGACACACTGCTCGCGCCCCTCGAATTGCTGCACCAGTTGCTGGCCATCGAGGCGCGTCACGGCCGTGTGCGGAGCATACCCAACGCCCCTCGCACCCTCGATCTCGACCTGCTGCTCCACGGCAACGCGGTGCTGTACGGCAGTGAGCTGACCCTGCCCCACCCGCGCCTGCACCAGCGCGCCTTCGTACTGCGGCCCTTGCTGGAGATCGACGCAGAGCTGGTCCTGCCCGGTCTCGGCCCCGCCCGGGATCATCTCCCCTCCGTCGCCGACCAGGACATTTCCCTCTTCGAGCCGCTGTAATGCCGATCTGGGTCCAGACCGCCCTGCTGCTGGCGGCATCCAACGTGTTCATGACCTTCGCGTGGTACGGGCACCTGAAAAACCTGTCCACCTCGCCCTGGTACATCGCGGCCCTGGTGTCATGGGGCATCGCCCTGTTCGAGTACTTGCTGCAGGTGCCGGCAAACCGTATCGGCGCCCAGGAACTCGATCTGGCCCAGCTCAAGATCATGCAGGAGGCCATCACCCTTGTGGTGTTCGTGCCCTTCGCCGTGCTCTACATGCAGCAACCTCTGAAGCTTGACTATCTGTGGGCTGCCCTGTGTATCCTAGGCGCCGTTTACTTCATCTTCCGCGCCTGAAAGGCGGAGTCACCCCATGCTCGACAAAGCGCGCTACATCGTCGTGGAAGGCCCCATCGGTGCGGGCAAGACCACCCTTGCCCGGCGCCTGGCCGAGCGCCTCAACGGCGACACCCTGCTCGAGAACCCGGCGGCCAACCCCTTTCTCGGGCGCTTCTACCAGAACATGGAGCGCTGGGGGTTGCCTACCCAGATTGCCTTCCTGTTCCAGCGCAGCGAACAACTGGCCGCTTGCCCCCACGACCCGCATCGGCGCCTGGTCTCCGACTTCCTGATCGACAAGGATCCGCTGTTTGCCGAGCTGAATCTGGCCGAGGACGAACTGAAGCTCTACCGCCAGCTTTACGAGCGCCTGAAGCCCAGCGTGCGCAAACCCGATCTCGTGATCTACCTGCAGGCCCAGCCCGACATTCTCATTGATCGCGTGCGCAAGCGTGGCGTCGAATCGGAGCGCAAGATCAGCGAACCTTATCTCCAGCGGGTCGCCGAACGCTACGCCACCTTTTTCCACCACTATGATGCAGCGCCCCTCTTCATCGTCAATGCCGAGTCTCTCAACCCGGTGGACAAGGAAGAAGACTTCGAGCTGCTCTTTTCCCGGCTTCACGCCATGCGCAGCTATCGGGAGTTTTTCGGCTACGCCGGCTGAGAGCGCATCAATAAATCTGCCGCGCTGCCCGATTTCCCCACAAGGGCCAAGGGGGATCCGCAGGCCCGCCGCCACCCGGAAGCCTTTCCGTTTCCGCCGTCGAAGTCCCCTTGTGCCACGCACAGGAATGGGGTTAACTGCCGCCGCGAGGAGGAACAGCAATGAGTTATCTGCAAGAGAACAACAAACCCGTCACCCTGTTCGAGCTTGGCAAGATGCGCGCCGAGGGTCGCAAGATCGTCATGCTCACCGGTTACGACGCCAGCTTTGCCGCCTTGCTGGAGCGCTGCGGGGTGGACGTCATCCTGGTGGGCGACTCCCTGGGTAACGTACTGCAAGGCCAGAAGACCACCCTGCCCGTCAGCATGGAGCACATGGTGTATCACACCGAGTGCGTCGCCCGGGGTAGCAGTCGCCCGCTGATCGTCGCCGACATGCCCTTCGGCAGCTATGCCGAAAGTCCGGCACAGGCCATGCGCAATGCGGCCCGGCTGATGGCCGCCGGCGCCCAGATGGTGAAACTTGAGGGCGGCGCCTTCATGGCCGAGACGGTTCGTTTCCTGGTTGAACGCGGCGTGCCCGTGTGCGCCCACATCGGCCTCACCCCCCAGTCGGTTCACCAGTTGGGCGGCTACCGCGTCCAGGGGCGCAGCGATGCCGGAGCCGCCGTCCTCAAGAGCGATGCCCTGGCCCTGGAACAGGCGGGTGCAGCACTGGTTGTGATTGAAATGGTGCCCGCCGCACTGGCCGCCGACGTCACCGCCAGCCTCTCCTCCATGGCCACCATCGGCATCGGTGCCGGTGTCGATTGCCATGGCCAGGTGCTGGTTCTGCATGACCTGATCGGCGTTTTCCCCGGAAAGCGCCCGCGCTTCGCCAAGAACTTCATGGAAGGTGCCAGCAGCATCGATGAAGCCGTCACCCGCTATGTCGCCGATGTACGGGAAGGCCGCTTCCCGGGCCCCGAACACTGCTACTGAGACCCGCACCATGCAGATCCATCCCCGCATTGCCGACTTGCGTGCCGCCCTCAAGGGTGCAGGGCGCGTCGCCTTCGTACCCACCATGGGCAACCTCCACGACGGTCACATCGCCCTGATGCGCCAGGCCCGCGCCCATGCGGATGTGGTCGTGGCAAGCATCTTCGTCAATCGTCTGCAGTTCGGTCCGAAGGAAGACTTCGACAAATATCCGCGCACCTTCGAAAACGACTGCGCCCGGCTGAGGGATGCCGGGGTGGACATGCTGTTCGCTCCGGATGAAAGGGAAATGTACCCAAGCCCCCAGCGCTACCACGTGGAGCCGGATCAGGCCCACGTGAATATCCTGGAAGGCGCTGTCCGTCCGGGCCATTTCGGTGGCGTCGCCACAGTAGTGCTGAAGCTCTTCAACATTGTCGGACCGGACGTGGCCCTGTTCGGCAAGAAAGACTACCAGCAGCTCATGGTTCTGACGAACATGGTGCGGGAACTGGCCCTGCCCATCGAGGTGATACCGGGCGAAACAATCCGGGCAGATGACGGACTGGCCCTTTCCTCACGCAATGGCTATCTGAGTGTGGAGGAGCGTGCTGAAGCCCCCCGCCTGAGCCGCCTGCTTACACACATCAAGAACAGGATCGCCGCGGGAGACCGCAACTTCCTGAAACTGGAAACGGAGGCCGTGGCAGATCTGGCCGCCCATGGCTGGCAGCCGGATTACATCGCCATCCGTCAGCGCTGCGATCTGCAGGCCCCCGCGGGTGACGCCCCGCTCGTGGTGCTGGGCGCGGCCAAGCTGGGCAGCACCCGTCTCATCGACAATCTGGAAATCTGAAATTGGCGCCCATGCGCCGAAAGGCCATGGGCTCAGTCCTGAAGAAATTCCGGCCAGTGGCTCGAGTTCCCTCGGAGACGCACCGGTTTAAACGGGCACGGTGCGCATCGCAAGCGCGAACGCGGGCCGTGCCATCCCTTTGTTCAGGAACGCTCAGACGGAGGGGTGAAAGCTCGCAGCGACCATCAGATCCCCGCCGCGAGCATGGCGCTCGATCTGACCGAAGTGCTCGGCAAGCGCCATGCACTGACGGATGTCTTCAAGCAGATATTCACTGCTCACGCACAGGCTTGTCTCACTGACCTCCGCACCGGAGGCGCAGGCAGCCCGGATCGCCCGAACGACGCTGGGGTAGACCGGATCGCGCGACAACAGGGCCGCCAGACGCACCCGAACATGGGGAGCGAGGGTCGATTTCTTCGGATAGCGCGCAAGCCGCAGGCAAGCCTGCAGTGCGCTTTCGCGGACCTTGCGGTGGTGTCCCTGGGACTGCTCGCGCCCCATTCGCTCAATGGACGCCTGCCAGTCGGCCGGAATCCGCCTGCGTTCCACAGCGCGCTCCCGCCACGCTTGCCAGACAATCATCCCGACGGCCAGAAGGCCGAGCGCAGCAAACAGATAGGCATCCATGATCGGGCTCCCTGCAACAAACTTTGATGCCCGAAGCTTAGAAGGCAAGAGGAGCGCCCTATGCTGACTAAGTCACGCACACGGGCAAATCTGATCACCGCCATGGGGAAAATCGCAGACTGTGCGGAATCAATCACGCACCGGAAGATCACGAAGCCCGAACAGCATCCCCGAGTCGCCCCTTGCCCGCCGGTGTGCGCTCTCCCGGACGGGCAAGGCCCGACCCATTCGATGGGTGTCCGACCTTCCAGTCTTCGACAACCCGCTCAAGACGATAGCCGTTGCCATAGGCGGCGCTAAGACGGAACCCGACCTCGGGTCGCAGACCGAGCTTTCTGCGGATCCGGCTGATGTGGGTGTCCACGGTCCGGGATACGGCGAGTAGCGCGCTTCCCCAGACCGCTTCGAGAAGATGCCCGCGGGACAGGGTGCGTCCCAGATTCCGGAAGAGGAACACCGCCAGCTCGAACTCCTTCTCGGTCAGCGCCACCGGGACACCGTCCACAAGAAGCACCTTGGCGGACGTATCGAAGCGATATGGCGGCATGTCCAGAACATTCAGGCGGCAATAGTGACCGGGATTGCGGCGGCGCATCACTGCGCCGGCACGGGCGACGAGTTCGCGCATGCCTACGGGTCCGGTGATGAAGTCATCCGCGCCACTACCAAGGATGTCGGCGAGTTCGCTCTCACTGTTGCTGCAGTTGAAAAAAATCACCGAGCTGTGAATGCCGGAACCACCCCGCAGATCCTGCAGAACCTGGCGAGCCCCCCGGGCCCCCCACTCCAGCAGAAACAGGTCAAAACTCTCCCGTGCGGCCTGAAGAATCAGGGTACGGGAATCCTGGTATCGATGAACATGATGCCCCTCTGCCTCCAGGGCGCTCACGAGCGCTTCAATCCGCCCAAACTCGGCGTGCAGCAGGGCGAGACGCATTCGGAATTACCTCCGCAAGGATATGCATGGAATGATGTCGAACGAATAGCCTAATCATCCCAGGCCTTAAAGGAAAATGCTGACCAATCCTGACAACTACATGAGGCGAACATAGCCGTCAAAGCGGTAGCCGTGACCATAGCTCGACACCAGGGGTAAGCGGAGCCCGCACTTCTTCACCACTTTGGCCCGAAGGCGGCTTACCAGTGCCTCCAGCCTTGCCTCCGTATAGCCCGGCGCCGCTTCCGCCAACCCGGCCACCAGGGAAATCCGGTCCACCCGCCGATCGGGATGGGAAAAAAGGGTCAGCAGCAGGCGATGTTCCAGGGGATTGGCGACAATGCACCTTCCGTTCGGTGCTCGCAGCATGAGCTGCCGGTTGTCGAGCATCCACGGACTCGGAACCAGGACGGGGAGTGGATTGGGGGCAGGAGAGTGCAGGCAGCGATGCACGCTGATCAAGGTGGCTTCCAGCTCATCGGGATCGACCGGTGCCCGGAGGCAGGCATCCGCGCCACCGCGGAGGGCGGCAATGCGCAAGGCCTTGTCCTCCTTGCCTACGCACACGATGACACCGCAGCCCATGTAGCAACGAAGACGCTGTCCGAAGTCCAGACCATCACCGTCCGGCAGATGCGCGTCGACCACCAGCAGCCCGAACGCCTCGAACACGAGCGCCTCGGCTTGAACGAGCGACGTCGCCCAACGAACCCGGAAGCCGGACCGGCCGAGATGCTCGGCCAGCCTTTCACAGACCGACCGGTCGTTCTTCACCACGAGTACAGACTGATCCATAAACCCGCCACCACCTGCCATGAGTCTCTTCAACAAACAACGCGCCTGCAGCCCCGGCCGCACCGCCAATGGGCATGGGCCAAAGGCCTCCAAGCAAGGCATTCGCCAGGCACGACGGGATGGTAGGTGATGTGGAGTACCTAAAACGGGCACTGACAAATGATTGCAATTACCCGGCGGATCAGTCCGGACTCGGCCCTGATGAACACAGGGTGGCGAGCGGCTCGCGTTCGTCCCGAGAAGTGCGCCATACAAAGCCCTGGGCAAGCATCGTCGGGGGCGAAGCGGGGTCGAGCCGTCGATTCATGGCCATGCGCCCGGAAGCAAGCGCAAACAAATCGTCAGACCGGGAGCCCGGCATGCCCATGCCCTCATCGCGATGAACCCGACCGGCCTGCCTGCAGGCAAAAAAGCCCCGCATCCCCTTGCGCTCGCGCCAACTTGCATCCAAGCTATGTAACTTGAGCAGCCGGAGCCTTGAGGCCCTCCGGCCCATCGCCAACAACAATGAGGAGGGTAGAGACAATGGCAGCAACGGTTGAGCAGATTCTTCAGAACAAGGGCGGCTCCACCCATTCGGTCACCCCCACGACCACCGTACTCGAAGCACTCAAACTGATGGCCGAATTCAACGTGAGTGCCGTGCTGGTCACTGAAGGCGAGCGTCTGGTCGGTATCTTCACGGAGCGTGACTACGCCCGCAAAGTCGTCCTCAAGGGCCTGGCCTCCAAAGACACCCGGGTTGGTGACCTGATGACCCAGAACGTTCTGACCGTCGCCCCCAGCCATACCATTGATGACTGCATGGCCATCATGACCAACAATCACATCCGCCACCTGCCGGTGGTTGCCCAGGGCAAGCTGGCTGGCATCGTGAGTATTGGAGATGCGGTGAAGTCGGTGATGCAGCAGCAGCAGGCCACCATTGACCAGCTATCCAGCTACATCGCAGGGGGCATGACCACCTGACGCAGTGCAGCGGCGTTTCCGCGCCGCACTTTTTGCGCCTGTCCAGGCTCAGATACGCAGCAAGCTGGCGGAGGCCTCGGTTTGAGGCTCCGCTCATCCCCCCGATGACGCGATCGTGGGCGGAAACGTCAGCACCACCGCCAATCCCTCGCCGCCCCCCGGACGCGGCAGCCCCTGGCCGAAATCCAGGCGAGCCCCCAGAATGGTCACAATCCGGGCCACGATCGACAACCCGAGACCACAGCCTCCGGCATCTGCCTCGGCCCCCCGCGCGAAACGGGTGAGCATCGTGTCCCGCAGAACCGGATCAATACCCGGCCCGTTGTCCGACACCACCAGACGCCGCCCGACAGCATCCACCAGGACGTGCACCTCGCCGCCCAACGGGGTGTAGCGCAGCGCGTTGTCCACCAGATTGCGTACCAGCACTTCCAGCCACCAGTGATTGCCTGTCACCGGCATGGCACCCCGGTCATCCAGGGACAGGCTCTGTTCCCTGCGCAAGGCCTGGGGTGCGAGGGTTGAGCAGACACTACGGGTGAGTTCGGCGAGATCCACCCACTCTCCGTCGGGGAGCGTCGCGTCCGGATCAAGGCGCGCCAGGGTGAGAAGCTGTTCGACCAGATGGGTCATGCGCTCAACGCCCGACAAGACCTGCTCCAGGGCATGTTGACGGGCACCGCTTTCGATGGAGCGGCATGCCACTTGGGCCTGGATCCGCAGCGCGGCAAGAGGGGTGCGCAACTCGTGGGCCGCATCGGCGGTGAAGCGACGCTCATTGTCGAGCGCTTCGGCCAGGCGTACCACCAGCGCGTCAAGGGATCCCACCAGCGGTGCGATCTCGGCGGGTAGCGGGCCGTCGATACGGACCGGTGCGAGATGTCGCGCATCCAGCCCCCCCACTGCACGGGCCACCGTATCCACTGGACGCAGGGCGCGCCCCACCACAACCCAGATCCCGATGGCGATCAAGGGGAGGCCGATCAGGATGGGAAGCAGCAGATGCAGTGCGATTTCGCCGGCCAGACGATAGCGGGTGGCATGCTGCTGACCCACGATCACCCGATATCGACCATGGTCGTGGTCCACGGTGTAAAAGCGCCACAGCGCCCCCTGCTGCTCATGCTCGTCAAAGCCCGCTTCCCGGGTTGCCGGTACGTCCGTCATCTCGGCCGAGCGCACCAGCAGGTGCCACCCAGAGCCGGTCTCGTCCCGCTGCCATGCCTGGAAAGCAACCGGTAGCTGATAGTCATGCTGGTGCTCGGCCATTTCATGGGCCACCTGCCCCGGTCCTCCCGCCGCCACAATGGCCAGCAGGGTCTCGGCCACCTGCACCATCTGGGCGTCAAAGAGTTCGTCCGCCTCGCCATGGGCGGTCCGAAAAGCGACGGCAGCGGACAGACTCCAGAGCAGCGCCACCACCGCGATCAACAGGCCCACCAGGCGTCGCCGCAAGGAATAGATCTGACGCCCGCTCACCGAGGCACCTCATCCACCATGTAGCCGACCCCCCTGACAGTACGGATCAAGTCAGGACCGAGCTTGCGGCGCAGGTGGTGAACATGTACCTCGAGGGCGTTGCTCTCCAGGGCTTCGCCCCAGGCATAAAGCTGCTCCTCCAGCGCACGCCGGGTCAGCACCCGACCCGCCGCATCAAGCAGCACATTCAACAGATCAAACTCCCGGCTGGTCAGACTGACGGCTTCCCCGTGCTGGATCACAGTACGAGCTGCCGGATCAAGGACAAGGTCACCATGGCGCAGACAGGCGTCGGCCCGTCCGCTGGCACGTCGCACCAGGGCGCGCAGGCGTGCAGCCAGTTCATCGAGATCAAAGGGCTTTACCAGATAGTCATCCGCCCCCAGGTCAAGACCCCGCACCTTGTCGGCGATCTCATCTCGCGCGGTGAGAATCATCACCGGCACCCCATTGCCGGCACGCCGCAACTCGGCCAGCACCGACAAGCCATCACGTCGCGGCAGCCCCAGGTCCAGCAGCACGGCGGCGAAAGCCTCGCCGGCCAATGCCGCCAGGGCCGACTCGCCATCCCTCACCCAGTCCACGGTGAAACCCGCAGCACCCAGCCCCGCCTGGACACCATCGCCCAGCATTCGGTCATCCTCAACCAGCAAGACCCGCATCCCTCTCCTCCTCCGGCCACCCCCACTGCGGGCGCGTCACAGCATGCTCCTCCCGGTGTCTTAATCAAAGCTTAAGCCCAAGCGCAGTCGTTGGCGGGCGGACTTAAGCTTGCCTTAAGAAGACCCCTTCAGGATGGCGCAACACACCTCTCGCCACGCCCATCATGCCTGCCGGCCTCCGCATCACAGCCCTTCTCACCGCCCTGCTGTCGTCGGGCGTGCTCCCTGCCTCTGCGCTGCCCCCTGACTTCGTCGCCATGAGTGCGGCGCAAAGTGCAGCCCTGGGTATTGCCACGCGGGCCCCCGAGACCGGCGGCGGGGTAGCTGCCGCCGGCTTGCCGGCGACGGTCGGCATACCCAACGGGCAACAACGGGTGATCTCTGCGCCCCTCGCAGGCGTCATCGAAGGTCTTGAAACCGCCCCCGGACTGGACGTGGTCAAGGGCCAGGTGATGGTCCGCATGGCCAGCCCCCAGGCCCTGGAGCTCCAGCGTGACCGCATCCAGGCGGACGCCCAGGCCACGCTCGCGCGCCAAAGCCTGCAGCGGGACGAGCAGCTCTTCCGGGAGGGCCTGATCGCCGAATCGCGTCTCCAGGCCAGCCGTTCGAATGCGACCCAGGCGGCGGCCCAGGCGGCCGAACGCCGCCTGGAACTCACCCTTGCCCAGCATAGCGGTGGTCGCAGCCTGAGTCTGACCGCACCCATTGCAGGCAGCGTTCTGGAACAGCACGTCAGCGTCGGCCAACGGGTAGAGCAGGCTGCACCGCTTTACCACATCGCCCGTCTCGATCCGCTGGCAGTGGATATTCAGGCGCCCCTCGCCGTGGCAGCCCAAGTGCGCGTGGGCACCCGGCTGCGCGTTACGGCCGCAGACGCCAGCGGCGAACTGGTGGCCATAGGCAGGGCCGCCACACCCGGCAATCAGAGCGTGCTGCTGCGCGGTCTCATCACCCGGGGCGCTCGCAATCTTCGACCCGGGCAAGCGATCGTGGTGGATCTGGACCTACCGTCCGGCGGACCGGCAGACAAGGGTCAGCGCATCCCGGCGACCGCCCTGTTCCACCACCAGGACCGCCAGTGGGTGTTCGTTGCCGGCAAGGAAGGCAGCCTCGCCGGCTACCGGGCCACGCCGATCGTCGCCACCGGACGGAACGGCGACGAAGCCATCGTCTCCGGCCTCCCCGGCAATGTCCTCATCGTGACCCGCGGCGTGGCTGCCCTCAAGGCCAACTGGCTGGGGATCGGAAAAGAGTAGGCCCATGCTTGCCCGACTGATCGAATTCTCCCTCACCCGACGCCTGCTGATCCTGGTAGCCACCCTGCTGCTCATCGGTGGCGGCACGCTGGCCTGGAAAGATCTTCCGGTGGACGCTTTCCCCGACGTTTCCACTACCCAGGTAAAGCTCATCATCAAGGCCCCCGGCATGACCCCCGAGGAAGTTGAGGCACGCATCACCGTCCCCATCGAACAGGAGATGCTGGGGATTCCCCACCAACGCCTCCTGAGGTCCACCTCCAAGTATGCCCTGGCCGACATCACCCTCGACTTCGAGGACGGTACGGACATCTACTGGGCTCGCCAACAGGTGGGTGAACGGCTCGCTGGCGTCATGGGCAATCTGCCGGCAGGCGCCAGCGGAGGCCTCGCACCAATTACCACGCCACTGGGCGAAATGTTCATGTTCACCATCGAGGGCCCGCTGTCCCTTGAGGAAAAGCGCAGTTTGCTCGACTGGACTATCCGGCCCGCATTGCGCACGGTTGCCGGCGTGGCCGACGTCAATAGCCTGGGCGGCGAGGTACGCAGTTTCGAGATCATCCCCGACCCGGCGGCCCTCGCTGCCCGCGGTCTGACTCTGGGTCAGCTCCAGCTCGCCCTGGAGAGCAACAACCGCAATGACGGGGCCGGGCGGCTGACGGAGGGTGAGGAAACCCTGCTGGTACGTGCCGAGGGCGCCATCCAGACCCTCGACGACGTACGCGCCATTGTTCTTCGCAGCGATGCCGGACGGGTGGTCCGGATTGGCGACCTGGCCGATGTACGGACAGGCGCGCTGACCCGCTACGGGGCCGTCACCCGCAACGGCGCCGGCGAGGCCGTGCAAGGCCTGGTTCTGGGACTGAGGGGTGCCAACGCGGGCAAGGTTGTGGAAGGCATCAAGACGCGTCTGACCGAGCTGGGCCCATCACTGCCGGAAGGGGTGCGTATCGAGGTCTTCTACGACCGCAGCGAACTGGTCGGCCGAGCGATACACACCGTCTCCAAAGCCCTGGTGGAAGCCATCGTGCTGGTACTGATACTGCTCCTGGCCTTCCTCGGCAACCTTCGGGCCGCGATGGTTGTGGCGCTGATGCTGCCCCTGGCCGCGCTGGCCACCTTCATTGCAATGCGCGGTATCGGACTGTCGGCCAATCTGATGAGTCTTGGTGGCCTCGCCATCGCCATAGGCATGTTGGTGGATGCCGCGGTGGTTGTGGTTGAGAATATTGAAAGCCGGCTTTCCGAAAAGGGTGCCCGGGCCGGCCAGCCCCTCCTCCACGTAATCTTCCGTGCCACTCGGGAGGTGGCCGCCCCCGTGGCGTCGGGCATCCTGATCATCGTGATCGTCTTTCTGCCGCTGCTGACGCTTGAGGGGCTTGAGGGCAAGCTCTTCAGCCCGGTTGCCCTGACCATCGTGTTCGCCCTTTCCGCATCCCTTCTGCTCTCCCTGACAGTGGTTCCGGTGCTGGCGTCCTTCGTACTCAAGCGTGGTGATGCCCACGAACCCTGGCTGGTCCGCAACCTGCAAGCGGCATACGCCCCGCTGCTCCGCATGGCCCTGGCCCGCAGCCGGCTGATGGCCGGCATTGCGCTTGCCGCGCTGGTCGCCGCGGCCGGGGCCTACACGACGCTCGGCAAGACCTTCATGCCCACCATGGACGAAGGCGACATCATCATGCAGCTGGAAAAGTTGCCTTCCATCAGCCTGAACCAGACCATCGCCACCGACCTCCGTGTGCAGCAGGCGATCCTGAAGGCGGTACCCGAAGTGAAGGCCATCGTCGCCCGATCAGGTTCCGACGAGCTGGGGCTGGACCCGATGGGGCTGAACCAGACAGACACTTTCATGGTGCTCAAGCCGCGGGATGAATGGCGCCAGCCCGACAAGGACTGGCTGACCGACCAGCTACGTCAGGTGATGGGCGATTTCCCCGGTATCGCCCTGACCTTCACCCAGCCCATCGACATGCGCGTCTCCGAGATGTTGACGGGCGTGCGCGGCGATCTCGCCATCAAGCTCTATGGCCCCGACCTGCGCACGCTCAACCGCCTTGCCGGCGAGATCGAGGACGTTGTCAAGAGCATACCCGGCGCTGAAGACACCCTCACGCTTCGCAACGACGGGGTTCAGTACCTGAAGATTCGGGTCGATCGGCTGGCCGCCGGACGTTTCGGGCTGAATGTCGAGGATATTCAGAATACCCTGCGCAGCCTGCTGGAAGGCCGCATTGCGGGCAATGTCATCGAGACCTCACGCCGGACACCGCTGTTGATCCGCGGCCCGGCCGCCCTCCAGCAGGATCCTGACGCCTTCGCGGCGCTGCGCATCACCACACCGGAAGGTCAAAGTCTGCCCTTGTCCAGCATCGCATCGATCGAGCGGGTGGACGGCCCCGTCAAGGTGGACAGGGAGAACGCCCAGCGCTACTCGGTGATCCAATCCAACGTCCGTGATCGTGATCTTGTCGGCTTCGTGAACGAAGCCCGCGCAGCCGTATCGGCCCGCGTCGCCTTGCCGCCCGGCTACCGGCTCGCCTGGGGAGGACAGTTCGAGAACCAGCAACGGGCTGCAAGCCGCCTGGGCTTCGTGGTCCCGATAGCCCTGGGCCTGATCTTTGTCTTGCTCTTCTCCACCTTTGGATCGGTTCGTCAGGCCCTGTTGATCCTGGCCATGGTGCCCTTTGCCTTGGTCGGGGGCGTCTTTGCCCTGGCCCTGTCCGGCGAGTACCTGTCTGTACCCGCCTCGGTGGGCTTCATCGCACTATTGGGCATTGCGGTGCTCAATGGCGTGGTGATGGTGAGCTGCTTCAACCAGCTTCTGGCCCGTGGCATGCCGATTGGAGAGGTGGTGATGGAAGGCGCCAGAAGGCGTCTACGGCCGGTGCTGATGACCGCGAGCATCGCTGCCCTTGGCCTGGTGCCCCTGCTCTTCGCGACCGGCCCGGGCTCCGAGGTGCAGCGCCCTCTGGCCATCGTGGTGATTGGTGGTCTGGTCAGCGCCACGACCCTGACCTTGCTGATTCTCCCCCTTCTCTACCGACGCTTCGGCGTCACCCCCATGCCCAGCCCGGTGCAAGCAACATGAATCCCGCTGCCGAAGCCCACGTCGTACTGACTCTCGTGATCCCCCCCGATCTGGAAGAAGCCCTGCTCGAAACCCTGCTTGATCACCCGGACCTGGCCCCTGGATTCACTTCCCAGCAGCTAGAGGGCCAAGGCCAGCAGGTCACCTTCATGGGCGCGGCAGAGCACGTCCGCGGCCGGGCGGCATGCTGCCGGGTGGATCTGGTCATACCCCGGGCTGACGCCGACCGGTTGCTCGACATCCTGCGTCGGGAGTTTGCCTCTCCCCGCGTGTTCTTCTGGATGGTGCCCGCCCTGACCAGCGGGAGGCTGTCATCATGAACGGCCTTGTCGTCCTGTCGATTGCACTCCTTTCGGCCCTGATGCCCACCAGCGCACTGCCGGCGACGGCCCCCGACCTGCCGCCCGAGGTACAGGTGTTCGCCGCCTTGCGCAGCAACCCGGCGGTCAGTGCCGCCGACGAGCACATCGAAGCCCAGGAAGCCCGCGCACGCCGCCTGGGCGCCGGCCCCTACGAATGGACGCTGGGCCTGGGCGAACAGAACCGACGGGTTCGCAGTACCGCCGAAGGCCGCTACACCGAGTGGGATGTGGGCCTGGAGCGGACAGTGCGTCTACCCGGCAAACGCGACCTGGATCAGCAATTGGGTGCCGCCGGGATCGCCACCGCCCGCGTGGGCCGCGGCGAGGCCCTCCACGAGGCGGGCAGAAGCCTGCTGGCCATGTGGTTCGACTGGCTGCGGGAAGAATCCGCCGTCGCAGTGGCGCCATCAACGGGACAACCTGATGCAGCAGGCCCGCGTCTTGGGGCGCCGCGTCGAACTGGGGGATGCCCCGCGCCTCGAACGGCTGCAGGCTGACGCAGCCCTCGCCCAGGCTGCGGCCCAGCTATCACAGGCCGAAGGAAGGTCCCGGGTTGCCGCCGAACGGTTGCGCCGTCACCATCCGCTCATTGCCTTGCCTGTCGCGGTTCCAGAGATGCCCCCCGATGCAGTTGAGGGGCGGGCGGACGAATGGATCGAAACCATCGTCCAGCACAACCACGAGCTTGGCGTGGCCCGGGCCGAAAGCGCCCGTGCCCGGATCATCGCCAGCCGCAGCGACGCCGAGCGCCTGCCCGACCCCAGTTTCGGCATCCGCCTGAGCCGGGAGCGGAGCGGCGAGGAGCGCCTGCTTGGGATCAGTCTCAGCGTCCCCCTGCCCGGTGAGGGTCGCCGTGCCGACAGTGACGCGGCCCTTGCCGACGCCCGCGCCAGCACGCACCGGGAGGCGGGCGTACAACGCCGCGTCGAAGCCGAAGCGGCGGCCCTGTTCAGGCATGCTGTCGCCGCGCGGTCCGCCTGGCTCGGCCAGCGGATCGCCGTGGAAGCCCTGGCCCGCAGCGCCGACCTGACCGAGCGCGCCTGGCAACTGGGTGAAGGCCGACTTGCCGAGACCCTCGCGGCCCGTCGTCTTGCCCATGAGGCACAGCTCGCCGCCCAGAGTGCGCGGCTCGACGCCCGGGAGGCGTATTGGCGACTGATGCTTGATGCCCATCGGCTGTGGGCCCTGGACGAAGATGCGCACCCCGGACATCACCCGCCTTGAAACCTCGCCCTCCAAAGCGAAGGCCTTCCGGCAGGGTAGAATGGCGTCTGTCATACCTGCCCATTTACCTGTGCCCGACACCCTGCCCCCCATCATCGACGTTGAAGCCTCCGGCTTCGGCGCCGCCAGCTACCCCATCGAAGTCGGTCTGGTGCTCCCCGACGGCACCAGCTACTGCACGCTGATCCGCCCGGAAGCCCGCTGGACCCACTGGGACGAAAGTGCCGAAAAAGTTCATCGGGTCAGTCGGGAAACCTTGCTCAAGACCGGACGCACAGCTGCCGAAGCAGCCCGGGATGTCAATGCCCACTTGCGTGGCATGACCGTTTACTGCGACTCCTGGTACCACGACTTCACCTGGCTGAGCCGCCTTTTCGATGCAGCGGAGTGCTCCCAGGCCTTCCGCCTTGAAGACATCCGGACCCTGCTCAACGAAGCCCAGGCCGAGCACTGGTACGTGACCCGCTTGGAGGTGGAGGCGGACCTTTGCCTGCCCCGACATCGGGCCAGCAACGATGCCCGAATCCTGCAAGCGACCCTGGATCGGGTGCGGACCGTCTGGGGCAACCCTGTTCCGCACCCGGGCAAAGCTCAGAAAGCCATGCGGTAACTCACTCCTGACGGGCCCAGGAGCCAGTTGCCGGTACGTACGCCCACATAGGCTCCTGCGGCATTCCAGGCCATGTCCTTCCACGAAAAACGGTTGCAGTCCCGCGTCGCGTCATAGAGCTCCTTGGCCACACCGGGAACCAGGGCGAGCCCGAAGGCCGTCCAGGTATCGTCCGAAAGACGCGATGTACCGATGCCCACGGCCATCGAAACACCAAAATGCGCGGCCTTGTCACTACCGGTCCAGTTATCGTCGTGGGCACTGCAGGCCATGACGGAGCCACTCAGGGTGGTCAGCAGCACAGCGGCCGGGACCAGGAATCTCAGGGTTTTCAAGAATCACCTCATTGTTGAAAAGTGTGCCGTCCGCATCATACGGAAGATGCTGGGCATCCTGACTGCATTTGCCGCCGGCACATGTCAGAATCTTGCGAAACGACACAGCGGGAGTGCAGCTCATGCATGAAGTTCGGATCTGGGATCTACCCCTGCGGCTCTTCCATTGGCTGCTCGCCCTTGCCGTCACAGGCGCCATGATCAGCGGCCAGATCGGGGGCAATCTGATGATTTGGCACGGCCGACTGGGCGTGTTTGTCGCAGGCCTGCTGGGATTTCGTCTTGCCTGGGGCCTGGTGGGCAGCACCAACGCCCGGTTTGCCAGCTTCGTGCGTGGCCCCTCGGCCATTCACGCCTACCTGCGCGGCCAGTGGCACGGGCTCGGCCACAACCCGCTCGGCGCCCTATCCGTGCTCGGCATGCTGACAGCCCTCGGCCTGCAAACCCTTGGTGGACTGTTCGGCAATGATGACATCGCCTTTCAAGGCCCGCTCTATCCCCTGATCTCGAAAGAGACCAGCGACTGGGTCACCGGCCTGCACCGCAAGGGCTTCTGGTTGATCTTGCTGCTGGTCGCAACCCATCTGGCCGCCATCGTGTTCTATCTGCGGGTGCGCGGAGACAATCTGATCCGCCCGATGATCACCGGCCGCAGGCATGTCGCCCACCCGGACGCAGCCTCGCCCGCCCATGGCGGTGGCGCCGTGGCACTGATCTTCGCGCTGACGGTGGGGGTGGCTGCGGCCTATGGGGCAAGTGGCGCTTGGCAAGCGCCGCCCCCGCCCGCGCCGGCCGCAGCCCCGGCCTGGTAAGTCGCAACCCGCACGGGCCTGCTGCAACTCGACCGGGCTTAGGCTTATTCGTCCTTGCGGAACTTGTCGTGACAGGCCTTGCAGGACTCGCCGGTCTTGCCGAACTGCACCTTGATGGCCCCCGCGTCCCCCGTGGCCGCCACCTTCTGCAGCTCATTGGCTTCCTTGACGAAGGCCACGGCCAGCTTCCGGACTTCATCCTGCTGCTGGAAGAACTCGGGCTTCACACGGGTCTTCTGGTTTCCCGCATCCTTGTCGGTCCCCGCACCGTACAGGGCGCCCATACCCGAATTGGCAGTGGCAGCGATCACCGTGGCGGCGGCCAGCACCTGATCCTTGTTGAAGCTGGAAGGATTGTCGATGGTCTGCGCCTTGATCTTGCCCATGTTCCAGGACATGAAGGCATAGCCGGCCTTGCGGAACTTGATCTGGTCCTCCGGTTTCATCTGGGCACTGGCCCCCGTGGCAACGCCCAGAACCAGAGTGGCGAAAAGCACTTGCTTGATCTTCATGAACAGACTCCCTGTGTGATTGAGATCGAAAAAACGCTCGCATCGGCCGTGCGGCGGACCGGAAGATTATTCCACAACACTGGAAAAACCCTTCCACCGGGATGCCGATAGATTTGACGCTGCTCTCATCCGGGGAACAAATCGGTGAGTGGCAGGCTCAGACGGCATCCCCTGCCAACCGGAGCCATCCATGCGCCCCACCCCGACCCGCATTGCCCTGATTCTTGCCGCCGCCCTGCCCACCCTGCCTGCCATCGCCGCTGACCGGATCGACCGTCAGACGGAGACCGCCATCCCCCGCACCGGGAATCTCTACGGGCTGGGAATCGGCGTACTCCCCGCCACTTCCGGCTCCGACGAACTGCGCAGCATGGTCCTGCCCGTGATCCAAGCCAGCTATGCCGACCGCTTCTATATCAACGCCCTGCGGGCCGGCGTATGGCTGGTGGATTCGGATGACCGCCGCCTGCGCATCGGGCTCGCCGCCGATGCGCGTTTCGGTTGGGAAGCCGATGATGGCCGGCGCACCAAGGGGATGCAGGACCGGGACTTCGGGGTGGACGTGGGCCCGGCCCTGCGCTGGCAGACCGACCATGGCACCCTCAATGCCCAGTGGGGCTTCGATGCGGGGTCGGGCAGCAAGGGTCAGAGCGCTCAACTCCAGTTCGTAAGGGCACTGATCCGCGGTCCGGGGCTGCGCCTCAATGGCCTGGTCGGCATTACGTGGAATGACCGCCGGATGAACAACTACTACTACGGCGTGGCCGCCTCGGAAGCCGCCCCCGGACGTCCCGCCTAAACCGCGGGGGCAGGCACCCAGCTTCAGGCCGGAGTCAATGGCGCGTGGCCAGCAGGCGAGCGCGGCTCGGTGCTGTTCGGCCTGATGGTCACCCGCCTGGGCAATGCGCAGGCCGACAGTCCGATCGTCGAGACGCGCATCCAGCCGCTGGCCTACGTGGGTTACGGCTGGACCTTCTGACACACCGGGCCGATCAGAGCGGGCGCCGGACCGTCAGGGCGCCGCGGATCTGCCCCTTCTCGTAGCCGAAGGCCCGATCATGGGGATAGTTGCGGGCAAGCTCGCTCTTGAGCCCGGCTTCGATCTTGTCGGCCGCACCGTGACATTTCAGGCAGACATCGCCCACGGGAATGGCGCGAATGTAGCGAAAGACCGGCTTGCCGTTCTCGGTGACGATCTCGCCGGACTCAAGACTCTCAACCTTCTCGCCCGCGGCAGCGCGGATGTTGAAGTCGGCAAGCTGACGCGCTTCCCAGACATCCGGCGTACCCCGCTCGGGATTGCGTGTCCTGAGACTGACCCGCGACATCTTCCAACCGGTCTTCTCGGACTGCTCCTTGAGTAACTGGGGGGCCTGGTCCTTGCAAACCGGGATGGCCTCCACCACACCCCGGGTGGCGACGGTGTCCTGCATCATGGCCACCACCTTGGGCAGTACCGGCAGTGCATTCTTGCGGGTATCAAGCTTCAGGGCGTCAATGTCCTGGGCCTGGGCGACACCGGACAGGAGAACAGCAGATAGAAAGACAGAGCGCAACATGGGAGCCATCCTTAAATTAGATCTTTCTAATATACAGGATGTCGAGTGTCGGCCACCACCTCAATTTCATGTCGGAGGACTGCAACCAATTGCGCCAGCGGGAGCCCAACAGGAACCCCCACCCCAGGAGCACGCCATGGAATCCCACACCCACAGCATCACCCACCTGTTTGCCCAGCTCGGCCTGCCCAGCGAGACAAGCGACATCGAAGCATTCATCGAGGCCCACGCCCCCCTGGCCCATGAGCTCAAGCTGGCCGATGCGCCCTTCTGGACAGCAGCCCAGGCGGGCTTCCTGAAATCGGAACTGGACGAGGACGCCGACTGGAGCGCCGTCATCGATACGCTTGACGCCCGACTACGCCACGGTATCTGAAGCGGGCCGCCAACTGTCGTGGCTGATGTCGCGGCTGAGGGGCTTCAATCGGCCAGCAGGAAGCGCTGGGGATCAAGCCCCCACTTGTCCGGCGCCTCGGCAGAGACGATTCGGTCGCCACCGCCGTTGCCAAGCTTGCGCCCCAGGTCGAGCAGTTCCGGCTTGATGTAGCCGTTTGATCGGGTGCTGAAGAACACCCGCAACTTGGGGGTCAGCAGGCTTCCTTCGTTCTGCTCGATCACCACCCCCAACCGGCCCGACTCCAGCCGAACCAGGCTCCCCACCGGATAGATCCCCACGCAACGCATGAAGGCCTGGAGCAATTTCTGGTCGAAGTGGTCCTTGCTCCACTCCCACATCTTGCGCAGCGCCTCCGCCGCAGGCATGCCCTTGTGGTAGCAGCGATCGGCGGTAATCGCGACGTAGACATCCACGATGGCGGCCATGCGCGCCATGCTGGAAATGGAATCCCCCGCCAGACCATCAGGATAACCCTTGCCATCAAGCCGCTCATGGTGATGGCGGGTAATGTCCAGCGGAATGGCGCCGATGCCGGGGGTTTCCAGCAGCACCGCGTGGCCATCGCCAGGATGCTGCTTGATCAGATCGAACTCCGCGTCGGTGAGGCGGCCGGGCTTGTTGAGCACTTCATCGGGCACCTTCATCTTGCCGATGTCGTGGAGCAAACCGCCGATGCCCCCTTGCCGCAGCTCTTCGCCGTCCAGACCCAGGGAGCGGCCAAAAGCAATCATCAGCGTACACACGCTGACAGAGTGCAGAAAAGTGTAGTCATCCTTGTTCTTGATGCCGATCAGCCCCATCAGCGCACCGCCGTTGCGAAGCACGGAACCGGTGATGGCCTCCACCACCGGCTCTGCATCGTCAAGGGACACTGCCTTGCCCAGGCGCACATCGCACATCATGCTGCGGATCACCTTGTGGGCCTGCTCATGAACGCGTTTGGCACGGGCCAGTTCTTCACGCACCGAAACGCGGACTATCGGCTCCTGGGGCGCCGACAAGGCTTCGAGGATCTCCTGCTCGACAGCGGCCTTAACCTGATCCGCAGCAACGGCCTCCACGTCATCGAGTCCTCGCGTGGTATCGATATAGACGTGCGGGATACCCGCCTCAACAATGCGGCGCAGATCGCCCTCACCCTTGAGGACGAACTGAGCACGCCAGAAGGGATGGGACATCCAGTCGCCGCAGAGTTCGTGGATGAACATGCCCGGTCTCAGCCGGGCCACAGGAATTTTCTTCAGCATTGACGGGGTGCCATGGGGTGGCAGGGCTGATGAGTGACATCAATCGTTGCGGTCCGAATCTTATCGACCCGGTACGGGCCGGCTTGAGCGGATTTCGGTGGCAGAGTGTGTCATAGGAGCGCAAAGGCATACGATACACAACCGCTATAATGGATGCTCTTTCCGCACTGCACATCCAATAGCTTATGGACATCATCCTGCTCCTGAAGGCGCTGATCCTCGGCGTGGTCGAAGGCCTGACCGAATTCCTGCCGATCTCCAGCACCGGGCACCTCATCCTGGCGGGCGATCTGCTCAATTTCAACGATGACCGGGGCAAACTGTTCGAGATCGTCATCCAGTCCGGCGCGATCCTCGCCGTGGTATGGGAATACCGGGAACGGGTGATCCGCACTTTCTCCGGCCTGGGCCGGCAGCCCGAGGCCAACCGCCTGGTGCTCAACCTCTTCATCGCCTTCCTGCCCCTGGCCGTTCTCGGCCTGATCTTCGGCAAGGCCATCAAGGCCTCCCTGTTTGCCCCCATCCCGGTGGCCACTGCCTTCATTCTGGGTGCCTTCGTGATCCTCTGGGCCGAGCGCCGGCAGCACAGCATCCGCATCCACAGCGTGGACGAAATGACCCCGCTGGACGCCCTCAAGATGGGTTTCGCCCAGGCCGTGGCCCTGATCCCCGGCACCTCGCGCTCGGGCTCGACCATCATCGGCGGCATGTTGTTCGGCTTCTCGCGCCACGCGGCAACCGAGTTTTCCTTTTTCCTGGCCATCCCCACCCTGGGCATGGCCACCATCTATCAGCTCTACAAGGAGCGTGCCCTGCTGAGCATGGACGACCTGGGCATGTGGGTGGTGGGCTTCATCTCCGCCTTCGTCTCGGCCTTCCTGTGTGTGCGCTGGCTGCTGCGCTACATCTCCAACCACGACTTCGTGCCCTTCGCCTGGTACCGCATCGCCTTCGGCATCGTGGTGCTCGCCACCTGGCACTTCGGCCTGGTGGAATGGACTGCACACTGAGTGCTGGCACTGACCCGGCCCGGACACCCTCCGGGCCGTCGGCCCCTGCCCCTCACCTTACCCACCTCACCGACATCCATGACAGCCGGCGGGCGCGCAGCCTGCCCCTCAAGCTCTACCTGCCCGATCGCCCCGCCCCGGCCGGCCTGATCCTCTTCTCCCATGGGCTGGGGGGCTCCCGCGAAGGCGGGACCGACTGGCTATCCCACTGGGCCGGGCTCGGCTTCGCGGTGATCGCCGTGCAGCACCCGGGCAGTGACACCAGCCTGCTCCACAACAACTCCCCCCTCGCCCTGCGCAAAGCCTTCCGCGTGGCGATGAATCCTGAAGAACTCACCCGCCGGGCCGACGATTTGCGCTTTGTCCTCAGCCGTATCGGCCGGGACGGATGCTTCCCCGACGTCATCAACGGGGTGCAGAAAATCGGTCTGTGCGGGCATTCCTTCGGTGCCGTCACGGTGCAGCTCCTGGCGGGTGAACGCCGCCCCGAACAGAAACCCGGGCCTGCTGACCCCCGCGTGGCGGCAGCCCTGGCCTTGAGCCCGTCCGCCCGCCATGCCGACAAGGGCCCCGGGCTGACCCATCGCTTCGGGCAGGTCCGACTCCCCTTCCTGAGCATCACCGGCAGCCGCGACGACGGGATGGGCCTGTCCGACATCACCGCAGCGAATCGCGAACTGCCCTACCGCCACATGCCTGCGGGCGACAAATATTTGCTGGTGTTTGCCGACGGCACCCACCTGGACTTTGCCGGACAGGCCAGCCAGGTTGAAGGAACGGTATTCCACATCCGCCGCGAACCCGCGGTTTTCCGCGACAATCTGCTGGCCGCCAGCAGCGCCTTCTGGCAGGCCCACCTGGCCGACGACGCGGATGCGCGCCGCTGGCTGAGCACCACCCTGCCCGGCCGCCTGCGGCCGGAAGACCGCTTCGAGACCAAATGATCATCTACCTTCACGGCTTTCGCTCCGGCCCCGAGTCCTGGAAGGCCCGCAGCCTGCGCGCACGCATGGCCGCCCACGGCCTCGCCGATGCCTTCTGGTGTGAGCAACTCCCCGTCTCCGCCCGCGACGCCGTGGCCCTCGCCGAAGCGCAGATTGCCCGCTGCACCACCCCGCCCACCGTGGTCGGCAGCTCCCTGGGCGGCTACTACGCCACCCACCTGGCCGAAAAGCATGGGCTTCGGGCCGTACTGGTCAATCCGGCCGTCATCGCCCCCCTGTCCCTGTCGGCCTACCTGGGCACCCAGACCCACATGTATACCGGCGAGGCCTTCGATTTCACCCCGACCCACATCGCCGAACTGCAGGCCATCGAGGCCGCGGCCATCACCCGGCCCGAACGCTACTGGCTGCTGGTCGAAACCGGTGACGAGGTGCTTGACTACTGCCATGCCGTGGTCCGCTATGCCGGGTGTCGGCAGAGCGTGCTGGAAGGTGGCGACCACAGCTTCACCCGCTGGGATGACTACCTGGACCCCATCCTCCAGTTTGCCGGACTCCTTCCGTGATGACAGACAACACCTCCGCGGGCTTCGATGCCCGCCGCTTCAAGGCCCTGGAACGCACGGGTTTCAACCGCATCGCGGCCCGTTATGCCGATGGCGCGCCGCTCCGGGCCAGCCTGCAGACCGCCCTCCTCGACGCGGCGGCACCGGCACCCGGCGAACACATCCTTGACCTGGCCGCCGGTCCCGGCCTGCTCGCCCGTGACGCCGCGCGCCGGGTGCTGCCCGATGGCTGGGTGCTGGCCAGCGACATTGCCGAGAGCATGCTCGCCGAGGGGCAGCGCCGCGCCGAGCAGGAAGGCCTGCCCGACCTCCTCGCCGCCGCCTGCGACGCCGAACACCTGGCCTTTGCCGATGGGAGTTTCGATGCCGCGCTGCTCGGGCTAGGCCTGTTCATCTTTCCCGACCCGGGCAAGGCCCTGGCCGAGCTGCACCGGGTGATCCGGCCGGGCGGACGCATCGCCCTGTCGGTATGGAGCCCTCGGGAGGAAGTGCCCCTGATCGCTCGCGCCCAGGACTGCATCGCTCGACTCCTGCCGGCCCCCAAGGTGCCCCGCCCGTCGGTGTTCCGCCTGGGTACCGCAGAGGCACTGGGCGCTTTACTGCAGGCGGCGGGCTTCAGCCGGATACACCTGGAGCCCCATGCTTTCACCTGTCGTTTTGCCTGTGCCGTGGACTACTGGCAGGCTTTCCTGGATCTGGCCGGCGGTGCAGCGGAGGCCCTGTCGCGCCTCCCCGAGGCCACCCAGGCCCGGCTGCGCGAGGAGGTGGCCACGGAACTCGCGCCCCACCGGGACGGCGACGGCTATGCCGTGGCCGGCAGCGTGCTGATCGCCACCGCACAGCGCGGCTGAATCAGGCCTCCCCGGCCGACTCCGCCGCCGCACCCTTGACCACCGCAAACCGGGCCAGGGTCCGCTCCCGGGCCTTGGCATGGTCTACCACCGGCGCCGGATAGTCGGTACCGATGACGCAGCCGGCGAGCTTCTGGTCGATGGGTGGCAGGGTCCACGGGGCGTGAATGTACTTGTCGGGCACCTTTGCCAGCTCCGGCAGATAACGCCGGATGAAGGTGCCGTCCGGATCGAAGCGCTCCGACTGGGTCACCGGATTGAAGATGCGGAAGTATGGCTGGGCGTCGCAGCCGGTGGATGCGGCCCACTGCCAGCCGCCATTGTTGGCCGCCAGGTCAAAGTCGTTCAAATGCTCGGCGAAATAGGCCTCGCCCTCACGCCAGTCGATACCCAGATCCTTGGTCAGGAAGGACGCCACGATCATGCGCAAGCGGTTGTGCATGTAGCCACTGTGGTTGATCTGGCGCATGGCCGCATCAACGATGGGATAGCCCGTGCACCCCTCGCACCACGCGGCAAACAGGGCCGGATCCCGATCCCAGGCCACCCGGTCGTACTCGGGGCGGAAGCTCGCCCCCGCCACCCGCGGGTGATGCCACAGGATTTGAAAGTAGAAGTCCCGCCACACCAGTTCCGACAACCAGGTGTCCGCCCCCTCGCCGCCGGCATCCCTGGCAGCCCGGGCCAGTTCACGGATCGACACGGTACCGAAACGCAGGTGCACCGACAGGTAGGACACCCCCTTCACCGCGGGGAAGTCGCGTCTGGCCTTGTAGCGCCCGATGCGCTTGAGGAAATCCTCGAAGAGCCGACGCCCGGCCATCATGCCCGGCGTGATGCCCAGCTCAGCCAGATTGGTGGGATCAAACCCCAGCGTGGCCAGATCCGGCACCCGCTCGCCCTCGGGCGGCGGCGCCAGACGGCTTGCGTACTTGTCCACCGGATAGGACTTGAGATGAAAGTCGGTGAGGGTCTTCAGCCAGGCACGCTTGTAGGGCGTAAACACGGAGAACGGCCCCCCTCCCTGGGTGAGGATCTCGGCTTTCTCGAAGATCACCTGATCCTTGAAGTCGGCAAAGCCGATTCCGAGGAGGCGCAGACGCTCGGCGACATCGCTGTCGCGGGCCTGGGCTGCGGGCTCATAGTCCCGGTTCGCAAGCACGGCATCGACACCGAGGCCCTGCGCCAGGGTGGGAATGGCGTCCCTGGCGCGAGCATGCCGCACGATCAGTCCTCCGCCCCTCGCACGAAGGGCCGAATCCAGCTCGGCGACACAACCATGGATGAACTCCACCCGCCGATCGCCACGCCTTGGAAGCGCATCCAGGATATCCGCATCAAAAACAAAGGCGCAGAATACCTGTTGGTAATTTTTAAGCGCGTGGTACAAGGCTGCGTGATCGAAGTCGCGCAGGTCGCGACGAAACCAGACAAGGGCGGAGGACATGGACGTCGGAACAGATGAGCGGGAATCGATGGACGCAAGCATGCCCCAAAAGTTGCCGCTACAATCGGGCACCTCGGCTTAAAATAGCGCCCGTGACTACGACGACCATCAACCTGACCGATCATTTTCTGATCGCCATGCCCGCCATGGCCGATCCGAATTTTTCGCGCACCCTCACCTACATCGCCGAACACAACGAAAACGGGGCCATGGGGGTCATCGTCAATCGCCCCACCGACATGCGTCTGGCCACCCTGTTCGAGCGTGTGGACATCCCCCTTGAGCATCACGAGTTTGCCGACCTGCCCGTCTATTTCGGCGGCCCGGTCCAGTCCGACCGTGGCTTTGTGCTGCACCGCCCGGCAGGCAAGTGGCACTCCACCCTGACCGTCAACGACCGCATCGGTCTGACCAGCTCCCGCGACGTGCTGCAGTCCCTGGCTTCCGACGGCGAGCCCGGCGAAGTCCTGGTGGCACTCGGCTACGCCGGTTGGTCCGCCGGCCAGCTCGAACACGAACTCGCCCAGAATGCCTGGCTCACCGTACCTGCCGATCTCTCGATCGTCTTCGACCTGCCCTCCGAAGAGCGGCTGGTGGCCGCCATGCAGCTCCTCGGCGTGGATTTCGCCAAGCTCTCGGACGTCGCCGGACACGCCTGAGTGGGAACCGTCCTCGGCTTCGACTTCGGCCTGGCCCGCATCGGCGTGGCAGTGGGCGAAACGGAAACAGGCCACGCTCACCCCCTTGCGGTGATCGCCGACGAAGCCAATGCCGTGCGCTTCGCGGCCATCGAGCAGCTCCTCGCCGAATGGAAGCCTGCCGCCCTGGTGGTCGGACTGCCCACACACCTGGATGGCAGCGAACACGCCATGACCGCCCGCTGTCGCCGCTTTGCCAACCAGCTCCACGGCCGCTACGGACTTCCCGTCACATTGGTGGACGAGCGGCTGTCATCGGTGGAAGCGGAAGAGCGCCTCAGAGACGCCGGTCACCAGAACTGGCGCAAGCAAAAGCCCCGGCTGGACTCCGCAGCTGCCCAGATCATCCTGCTCCAGTATTTCGAAAGCGCCCGCCATGCACCTTCCTGAAGCCGAACAGCTCATTGCCACCCTTGCCGAGACGATGCGCCCCCGGGTCACTCCCGACACCTGCCTGGTGGGGATTCACACCGGTGGTGTATGGCTGGCGGAACGTCTCCATGCCCTCCTTGGTTTGTCCCAACCGCTGGGGAGCATCGACGTGAGCTTCTACAGGGACGACTACTCCGCCAAGGGTCTGCACCCCCAACCCCGCGGCTCGAAGATCCCCTTTGACGTGGAAGCCGCCCACATCGTCATCGTCGATGACGTGTTGTATACCGGCCGCACCACCCGCGCCGCCCTCAACGAGCTGTTCGACTACGGCCGCCCCACCCGGGTGGATCTGGCCGTACTGATAGACCGTGGCGGCCGTGAGCTCCCCATTGCCGCGAGCTTCTGCGCCCTGACCCTGCCCACGCCACTGCCGGCGGGGCAAAACCTCCAACTTGAGCGCGACGACTCCGGCGCCCTCTCCATGAGGCTGATCCATGCGTAATCCCCAACTCAACAAGCACGGTGAACTGCAGCACCTCTTGACCCTCGACGGCCTGCCCCGTGGCATCATCACCCAGATCCTCGACACTGCCGCCCCCTTCACCGAAGTGGCCGAGCGGGAAGTCAAGAAACTCCCCCTGCTCCGCGGCAAAAGCGTCTTCAACCTGTTCTTCGAGAACAGCACCCGCACCCGCACCACCTTCGAGATTGCCGCCAAGCGCCTGTCAGCCGACGTGATCAACCTCAACGTCGCCACCTCATCCACGAAGAAGGGCGAAACCCTGCTCGACACCGTGGACAACCTGTGTGCCATGCATGCCGACATGTTCGTGGTGCGCCACGAGTCCAGCGGCGCCCCGCATCTGATCGCCCAGCATCTGCAGAACACCGGTCGCGACCATATCCACGTGGTGAATGCCGGCGACGGGCGCCACGCCCACCCCACGCAGGGGCTGCTGGACATGTACACCATCCGGCACTACAAGAAGGAATTCCACAACCTCACCGTCGCCATCGTCGGCGACGTGCTCCACTCCCGTGTGGCGCGCTCCCAGATCGCCGCACTGACCACCCTGGGTGTGCCCGAGGTACGCGTCATCGGCCCCCGCACCCTGCTGCCCACCGACGTGGAGAAGATGGGCGTGCGCTATTGCGCCACCATGGAAGAAGGCCTCAAGGGCGTTGACGTGGTGATGATGCTGCGCCTCCAGAACGAACGCATGAACGGTGCCCTGCTCCCCAGCCCCCAGGAGTTTTTCAAGGTCTGGGGCCTCACCGCCGACAAGCTGGCCCTGGCGAAGCCCGACGCCATCGTGATGCACCCCGGCCCCATGAACCGGGGGGTCGAGATCGACTCGGCCGTGGCCGATGGCAGTCAGGCCGTGATCCTGCCCCAGGTCACCTTCGGCATCGCCGTGCGCATGGCGGTGATGAGCATGCTCGGCAGCCATTGAACGGATCAGTACGATGAATATTCATATCCACAACGGCCGCCTGATCGACCCGGCCAACAAGATCGACGCCCCCCGGGATCTCTTCATCGCCGACGGCAAGATCGTCGGCGTGGGGTCTGCCCCCGCCGGCTTCACCGCAGCCCGCTCCATCGATGCCAGCGGCCTTGTCGTCGCCCCCGGGCTGATCGATCTGGCCGCGCGCCTCCGCGAACCCGGTTTTGAATACAAGGCCACCCTTGAATCCGAAATGGACGCGGCCATGGCGGGTGGCGTCACCAGCCTGGCCATTCCCCCTGACACCGATCCGGTACTGGATGAGCCCGGTCTGGTCGAGATGCTGTGCTACCGGGCCAAAAAGCTCAACCGCGCCCACGTCTATCCGGTGGGGGCCCTCACCATCGGCCTGAAGGGCGAGCAGCTATCGGAGATGGCCGAGCTGGTGGAAGCCGGCTGCGTGGCCTTCAGTCAGGCCAACACCCCCATTCTCGACACCCGGGTGCTGTCCCGGGCCATGCAATATGCCGCCACTTTCGGTTTTCGCGTGTGGCTGCAACCCCTCGACCCCTACCTGGCCCGTGGCGGCGTCGCCCATGATGGCGAAGTTGCATCGCGCCTCGGCCTGCCCGGCATTCCTGCCAGTGCCGAGATCGTCGCCCTGTACACCTATCTGCGCCTGGCCCGCCAGACGGGCGCTCGCCTGCACATCACCCGCCTGTCCTGCGCCGAAAGCCTTGACCTGATCGAACAGGCCCGCAAGGACGGCGTGGACGTGAGCTGCGACGTGGCCGCCCACCACCTGCACCTTTGCGACATGGACATCGGCTACTTCAACCCCCACTGCCATGTCGTCCCGCCCCTGCGCAGCCAGCGCGACCGCATCGCCCTGTCCCAGGCCTTGGCCGATGGTCGCATCAACGCCATCTGCTCGGATCACACCCCGGTGGATGACGATGCGAAACAGGCTCCTTTCAGCGAGTCCGAGCCCGGCACCACCGGTCTCGAGCTGCTCCTCCCCCTGACACTCAAGTGGGCTGCGGAACACAAGCTACCCCTGATGGAAGCCCTGGCCCGGATAACCTCCGAAGCCGCAAGGATCGCCGGCATCGCCAAAGGCGGCCATCTGTCGGTCGGGGCGCGGGCAGACATCTGCATCTTCGATCCCGACTGCCACCAGCTGATCACCCGCAACATGCTCCGCAGCCAGGGCAAGAACACGCCCTTCCTGGGCCTGGAATTGCCCGGGCGGGTTCGCTTCACCCTGGTGGAAGGCACGGTGATGCACGAAACCTGAATCACGCTGGCGAGGCGATCCCTCGCAGTTGGAACAACGGCGCCCCTTGGGCGCCGTTGTTCTTTGTGTCGCCGACACAACTTTTTAACAAGTTATGACGAACTTTCATCGGCATATGCCGATAACACCACTTCGGCATGTCGCACCGGCCGACATGACAATCAAACAAACCTACCACGGACCTCACCCGCACCGTGGCAATTCAGGGAGAAGAATTGTGATCAGCGGTTCAGTCGAGCAGGCAGCCGAGCGTTTGCGCAAGGCCGTCCCCATCATGGTGAAACACGGAATTCCCGTCACGCCCCTCAACTACGCCCTCTGGTACACCTACGTCGCCAACGAGGATCCGACCCTGAACCAGCGGATCGACGATATCGTCGCCGCCTACGGCACGATCCCGGTCAGCAAGGCTGAAGATCTCTTCAAGACGCACATATCGCCGACGGGTAGCCAGGAGCTTGCCCTGGGGCGGATGAAGGACGATCTTGAACAGATGGTCCAGGGAATCGGCAAGGATCTTCACGCCACCATCGCCGGCACCCAGTCCTTCAACTCCCTGCTCGACGAATGCAGTCGCGATCTGCGTAGCCCGGCTTCGGTCAGCGCCTCCATCGACGACGTGTTCGGAACCGTGGAGAAGCTCCTGCAGGGCTCTACGGCCATGCACGAAAGCACAGCGCGGTTCGAGCAGCGCCTGAGCGCCGCGAATGCCGAGATCCTGCGTTTGCGCAACGAAATGGAAGCCCTGCGTCAGAACGCCATGCACGACGAACTGACCGGGGTTTACAACCGCAGGGCTTTCGACACAGAACTGGGCCAGTTCATGGGGCACGGAGACAGGGCTCCGGTCATCCACCTCGCCATGCTGGATATCGACCATTTCAAGCAGTTCAATGACCGCTTCGGGCATCCTGTGGGTGACCGGGTGCTGAGTCTGGTCGGCGCCCAACTGAACAACGTGGCGCGGGTCGGTGTGTCCGTCTACCGCTACGGCGGGGAGGAATTCGCGCTGATCTTCTGTGGCGGCACCCTCAAACAGGCGGCGGAGCTTGCCGAGACACTCAGGCTTTCCATTGAGCGGCTGGTGCTCAAGGACAGCCGCACGGGCGAACGCCTCGCACACATCACCGCATCAATCGGTCTGGCCAGCCGGCTCCCCGGGGAGTCGGCAGCGGACCTCGTCACCCGCAGTGACAAGGCGCTCTACGAAGCCAAGGCGAGCGGCCGCAACCGGCTCTGTCAGGCTCCCTGACCCGCGCCATCAAGGCGCCGCCCGCAGGCGATGGATGCGCTCGGCGGTCAGGGGATGGGTCGCGAAATAGGCAAAGGGCGACCGAGAGTGCTCGCTACCCGTCCTGCTCCCGCCCTCCAGCGGCTCCGGCGGCCCGTCCATCCGTTCGAGGATGTCCGCAAGACGCCCGACGGGGATCCCATTGAGCACCAATAGACGTGCGGCAAAGTCGTCGGCCTCGCGCTCGAAGCCGCGGGAGTAGCGCGCCTGGGACAGAGCCGCCGGCACCCCGGCCAACAGGGCGCTGACATCACCGATGTACCAGGCGGCAAATAGGCCGACGGCGGAGCTTTCGATGGCCAGACGCAAGCCATGGCGCTGGCTGACATGGCCCATCTCGTGGGCCAGCACACCAAGGATCTCCTCGTCGTTGCGGGCCAGTGCCACCAGCTCGTCCGTCACGACGATCAAGCCGGAAGGCAGGGCCAGGGCATTGGCCCCCATGGGCCGACCCTGGCGAAACAGCAACTGCGGGCGCACCGTCGGCATGTCGGCCTGCTTCAGGGTGGCCAGGCGCGCGGACAGGGCCTGCTGACGTGCCACCGGCAACTGGCTTGGCCCGAAGACATTGGCGTCCAGCATGGCAAGGGTCTCATCGCTCACCCGCGTTGCCAGCTCTGCCGGCACCCTCTCTGCCACCTGACGGGCCAACCGGGGCAGTAGCCATTCATGGGCCAGCACGAGACAGGCAACCAGCACGGCAAGGGACACCGCCACCGCCGTCCGCGAGAACTGCCAGCGCACCACCGGGGCGTCCCGTTGACCGCTACGCGCCAGCATGCGCCGGAATGCGGCATCATCGGATACCTCACAATGGGCACCATCGGGAAAGGTGACCAGCCGGGGGGCATGGCCCAGCGGCTCCGAGAGGCGCAGCACCGCCAACGCGTCCCGCCGCTCGACATCCTCACCACACGTCACCAACTTGCCATCGGCGACCGACAGCATGACCGGGCGCGCGCGCGACGAGCGTCCGTCGAAATACAGCGCCGTCACTGGGGGATCGGACAGATCCACGGCCTAGAGGCCCACGTCCACATCAAACATTTCGGCGCTCTCTTCTCCAATGGCGGCAACATCAGCCTCGATGAGGGCCACGAAATCGTCAAGGTCCCCATCGGGGAGCATCGAGATGCTCTGCAAGCGATACTTCATCAGGCGCAGCTCGGCAAAAGGGCGATACAAGCCAAGGGTGAGAATGACACCCAGCAGGTTGGTGAGGGTGATGAAGGCCAGACGACGCCCGGACACAGCGCTACGGAACCGGTGCGGCCCGAGACTCAGACCGTTCCATACCGCGTTCTGAACCCCCGCCGCCACGAAGGGCGCCACACACAGCATCATCGCAAAACCCGCCAACAGGGCCACGCCGCCCGCCATCGCCAGCGCCCGGGTCTCGGCCCCTTCTTCCACAGACAGCGTCTCGGCAACGCCCAGGCCAAGCAGAAGAGTGATGGCGACGGTCACGCCGATGGCCACCATACCGGCAACGAGATAGATACGATAAATCTCGGCACGGGAAAGCGCACAGTGGAACCCACTACGCCCGAAAGCGCTGCTGCCGTACTGATAGACCTTCAGGGCATGCACCCACAGAGGAAAGGCCAGGCCAAGCGAGACCAGAATCAGGAGGGGCAACCCGAGAAAAACCACATAGGCCTGCCTCACGCTCCCCCGGAACACGAAACGCAGGCCGCGATAACTGCTGTTGTGCATCCGGAAACACAGGGAGCGGTGCAACAGCCAGGGCATGACCGCCATCAGGACCAGCAGGACGATTGCCGCGACCATGGGCTGTGTCTCGGCGGAGATCTGGTAAGCCATGAACATCAGGAAGGCGAGCGTCCGCCCCTTGAGGATGGAAAGCGGTTCGCCGTGATAGTCAAAGGCCGCACCGGCAAGTGATGTGTGTCGGTAGAAGAAATGCATGCGCCGAACCTTGGCCCAGGCTGAGTAGATTCCGAGGGTCAGGACGGTCAGCAGCAGATTCACTACCCAGATCCCGAAGTAGTCCCTGCCCTCCCCACTGAAGACCACAGGGAGCGCGTTGTCTTGTTTATCCATCATTCAGGCAGGCGTGATAAATATGCGCATTGTATTTGCTCATCCTGCATTCCCGCAGCCCTGAACGAAAAAACCCGGGGTTCTCACCCCGGGTTTCAGGCCGACTTGAGTTGGCAACTACTTCTTGTCGCCCTGCAGGGCTTTCTCAAGGGCCTTGGCGGCATCGTCATCGGCACTCGGTACAGGGATTGCGTCCTTCTCTCCCCCTTCGGCCGGAGCGGCGCCAGCAGCCGGCTCATCGTCAAACCGGACCGGTGAGTCGTCCTGGGCGTCACCTTCGGGCACCACGATCTCCACTTGGTCAGTATCCACCTTGACCTGTGCATCCAGGCCCATGGTCACAAGCTGCGGGAACGCAATCAGCACGCCGACCATGATGATCTGGATGACCACGAAGGGCACCGCCCCCCAGTAGATCTGGGTGGTCTTGATGGACGGCGGCGCAACCGAACGCAGGTAGAACAGGGCAAAACCGAAGGGCGGATGCATGAAGGAGGTCTGCATGTTGACCCCCAGCAACACGCCGAACCAGATCAGGTCAATCCCGAGCTTCTCGGCGACCGGCGCCAGCAGGGGCACCACGATGAAGGCCAGCTCGAAGAAGTCGAGGAAGAAGGCCAGCAGGAAGATCAGGATGTTGACGACGATCAGGAAGCCCACCTGACCACCGGGCAGGTCATCCAGCAGGTGCTCGACCCACAGGTGACCTTCGACACCGTAGAAGGTCAGGGAAAAGACCCGGGCGCCGATCAGGATGAAGATCACGAAGGTGGTCAGCTTGGCGGTGCTCTCCATGGCCTGCTTGAGCAGGGCAACGCTCAGGCGCTTGCGCATCACGGCCATGACCAGGGCGCCGGCGGCCCCCATGGCTCCCCCCTCGGTGGGGGTCGCGATCCCCAGAAAGATGGTGCCCAGCACCAGGAAGATCAGCAGCAGCGGCGGCACCAGGGAAGTCAGTACCCGCAGCAGCAACTTGCCGCCGCGCAGGGTTCGCGCCTCGGGAGGAAGGGCCGGTGCGGCAGCGGGCCTGAACACCGCAACAAGGGCGACGTAAGCGACATAGAAAGCCGTCAGCACCAGGCCGGGGACCAGCGCACCCTGGTACATGTCACCCACGGAACGACCCAGCTGGTCGGCCATGATGATCAGCACCAGCGACGGGGGGATGATCTGTGCCAGGGTGCCGGAAGCCGCGATGACACCCGTAGCAAGACGCTGGTCGTAGCCGTAGCGCATCATGATCGGCAGGGAGATGAGCCCCATGGAGATCACCGAGGCCGCCACGACGCCGGTGGTCGCCGCCAGGATCGCGCCAACGAAGATCACGGCAAAGGCCAGACCACCGCGCACCGGGCCGAAGAGCTGGCCGATGGTGTCGAGGAGATCCTCCGCCATGCCCGATCGTTCGAGAATCAGGCCCATGAAGGTGAAGAAGGGGATGGCCAGCAGTGTGTCATTGGACATGACACCGAAAATGCGGTCAGGCAAGGCCTGAAACAGGGCCGGAGTGAGCATGCCCAGCTCAATGCCGATCAGGCCGAAGACGATACCGTTGGCGGCCAGGGCAAAGGCCACCGGGTAGCCGAACAGCATGAACAGCACCAGCGACCCGAACATCAGGGGTGCCATGTTGGCAGCGATGAACTCCATTTACACGGCCTCCCCACGTTGCTGTTTGATGGCCCTTGCCAGTTCCTCTTCGGCGGAAGGCGCTTTGGGCTTGGCGTTGGGATCGGGGATGAGGCCCTTCAGGAAGGCAACCCGCTTGATCAGCTCCGATACCCCCTGAAGGATTAACAGGGAAAACCCGATGGGAACAAGGGCGCGGACCGGCCACACGATCAGGCCACCCGCATTGGAGGAGTACTCGTTGTTGAGGTAGGCATTGATGAAGATCGGCCAGGACAGGTACAGAACAGCCACAGCCATCGGCGCAAGGAAGAAAAGCGTGCCGATGATGTCAATCCAGGCATGGGTACGAGGCGAGAAGCGGCCGGAGATCACATCGATGCGCACATGTTCGTTGCGCATCAGCGTATAGCCCGCGCATAGCAGGAAGATCGCCGAGAAAAGATACCACTGGATCTCGAGCAAACCGTTGGAGCTGTAATTGAAGGTGTAACGCACGAAGGCGTTGGCAGCACTGATGAGGGTGACGACCAGGACGAGCCAGATCGTCGCCTTGCCTACCCCCTCCGAAAGCGCATCGATAGCGCGTGATAACTTGAGCAGGGCTTGCACGTCCCGCACCTCCTTTAGTGTGAAATTCTGCTGAAGGGCCCGCGAAAGCCCGTGTTTGCTGGGCTGGGATTATCGGCGAGATGGATTCTGCAACAATCAGGGATTACGCCTACCGTTGCGTCAACAGGCGCTTGAGCCTGATCCGGACCCGGTTCTCCCCAGGCGACGGGGGTCATTCGCGGTGCAGACGGGCCATGCGATACTTGCACATCCTCTACCCCGCTACTGCCGCCCGCCGTCAATCATGACCACCCGCATCTGTCTGGTTCGCCACGGAGAAACAGCCTGGAACGCCGAACGGCGCCTCCAGGGCCATATTGACATCCCCCTCAGCGACACCGGCCTCGCCCAGGCACGTGCCACCGCCCTCAGCCTGTCCGGTGAGCGCTTCGATGCCGCCTACGCGTCCGATCTGCGCCGTGCCCGCCAGACCGCTGACGCCATATCCGCTCGATGCACCTTGCAGGCCATCCTTGATGCCCGCCTGCGTGAGCGGCACTATGGGGTCTTCCAGGCCCTCACGTATGACGAAGCCCGGACGCGTTTTCCCGATGACTACCACCGCTTCGAAAGCCGTGATCCCGACTTCGTGTTTCCCGGCGGCGGCGAAAGCCTGCAGCAATTTGCCGCGCGCATCCATGAGACGCTCCATGACATTGCGACTCGCCATCGGGGCGGCACCGTGCTGGTGGTCACCCATGGCGGCGTCCTTGACATCGCCCACCGTCTCGCCACCGGCAAGCCCCTTGAGGCACCGCGGGATTTCACCATTCCCAACGCCGCACTCAACTGGATCGCCCTGGAGGGCGCGGACTGGCGGCTGATCGCCTGGGCCGACCAGCAGCACCTGAACAACGCACTGGACGAGTTGCCCAACGCCTGATCCGGGCCTTGATGGCGACTGAGACGCTAAAGTAATCCCGACTCCGGCCGTTTGCAGCGTGCATAACGTTGCCAAGCTGGCAAACCCTGCCGGAGTCTCCATGTTCAAACTGAATCGCCTGTCCCTTGTCCACCAGATTGCCCTCGCTGCAAGCATCGTCAGTATCCTGATCTTCAGTGGGCTGATCGCTTTCACAACCTACTTTACCGAACGTGCGGCACTCGCCAAGACGGAAGAGGAGCTCAACAATCAGATCCGGGGCATCGTGCGGATGCTGGACCTCAGCCATGGCAACGCAACATCCCAGGCCAACAAGAGCCTGGCCCGCCTGAAGGAAAGTACGGGCACCCTCCGTTTCGGCCCCGACACCATGGCCTCGGGCAACTACCAGGTACCAGTGGTACGCGGTGGCGATCGCATCATCAACGGCAATACGGCCCTGCTCGACAGCATCAGGCGCCAGATCGACGCGGACCCTGCCCTGCTGATCCGCGTCGGAGACGAATTCGTGCGTGGCGCCACCTTGCTCAAGACAAAGGATGGCAAGAGCACCGAAGGCACCCCCATTCCGGGAAACAGCCCCGAAGTAAGAGCATTGCTGGCGGGTAAGAGCTATACGGGCGTCGTGAAACGCGCTGGAAAGTACTACATCTCGGCCCTCGAGCCCATTGTCGACGACGGAGGCAAAGTGGTCGGCGCATTGGCAGCCCGGGTGGATATCCAGGCGGACATGGATCGTCTGTTCAAGGCCCTCGGCGAGATCAAGTCGGGTGCCACCGGCTATGCCTACATCTTTGCACCCCAGGAAGCCACCGCCAAGACGGAACTCATCCACTACCCCGGTCATGCCGGGAAGACCCTGGGCGAGATTGGCAACCCTGCGCTCAGTGCCATCGTTGCCGAGCAGATTCGGCGCAAACAAGGGGCAATGACCTACGCCTGGAGTGGCCCGGAGAGCACCGACATGGCACAGAAGATGGTCGTGTTCGACAGCGCGCCCGCCTGGGGCTGGATCGTCGCAACAGGCAGCTTCATTGATGAATTCACCGTGGAAGCCCGCCAGCTTCGCAACAACCTGATTGCCCTGTGCGTCGGGGGGGCGCTCCTGCTCGCCATCGTGCTGTTCTTCATCACCCGCAATCGCCTGTCACCCATCAAGGGCCTGCTTGACGCCACCCACCACATCGGAGACGGCGATCTGAGTGTCCGCTTCCCCGAAACTGCGGCCGACAGTGCCAACGAACTCGACCAGATCACCCGATCCCTCGACGGCACCACCCGCAAGATCGGAACGCTGATCAGAGACGTGATCCGCACCGCCAACACGGTCAAGGAGTCGGCACGCACCTTGAGGCTGGGCTCGGATGAAGTGGTCACCAGCACATCCTCCCAGAGCGAGGCCGCTGCCGGCCTCGCCTCCGCCATCGAGGAACTGTCGGTCAGCATCAGTCACGTGTCCGACAGTGCGGCACTGGCCCGCGACATCACCCAGCAAGCCAAGGCCCATGCCGACGACGGCGGCATCAAGGTCCGGAACATGATCAGCGGCATGGACCGTATCTCGGAGGAGATCGGCAAGGCCGGCGAAGCCGTCAACTTGCTTTCCGAACGTTCGGCCCGCATTTCCAACATCGGCAAGATCATCAACGAAATCGCCGACCAGACAAACCTGCTCGCCCTCAACGCCGCCATCGAGGCAGCCCGGGCGGGTGAAAGTGGTCGGGGATTCGCAGTGGTGGCCGACGAGGTGCGCAAACTGGCCGAACGCACCGCCAGCTCCACCCGGGAAATCTCGGTCACCGTTTCCGAGGTACAGGGTGAGGCTGACCGGGTCGTCGCGATGATCAAGGGCGTCACGAGCGAAGTGCGCGAAGGCGTCCAGTTCGCCACCGATTCGGGTTCCGTGCTCGACTCCATTCGCAACGAGAGCAACCGTACCACCAGCGCAGTCAACGACATCGCCGACGCCATGCGGGAACAAAGCGCAGCCAGCCAGGACGTCGCCCGCGGGGTCGAGCGGATTGCCCAGATGGCGGAACAGAACAACCGGATCACCCGGCACACCCACGGACAGACCGCCGTACTGGAACAGCTAGCCGCCGACCTGGAATCCAAGGTCAGCCACTTCCGGGTCTGAGACGGCTCATCCCGGCGGGCCCACCCCTCGATAGGGGCAGGGCCCGCACTGTTTTGGATCACCGGCTTTCGGCAAGCATGGAGGGCCGTGTTAAACTCTTCTTTTGACTCAAACCCACCCGGATAGCCATGTTTTCCAAGCAAAATACCCTCGCCAAGGTCGACCCCGAACTCTGGCAGGCCATTGAGGCCGAAAACCGCCGTCAGGAAGATCACATCGAACTGATCGCGTCCGAGAACTACGTCAGTGCAGCCGTCATGGAAGCCCAGGGCTCCCAGCTCACCAACAAGTATGCGGAAGGTTATCCGGGCAAGCGGTATTACGGTGGTTGCGAGTTCGTCGACATGGCCGAGCAAGTCGCCATCGAGCGCCTCAAGACCCTCTTCGGCGCAGAAGCCGCCAACGTGCAGCCGAACTCCGGCTCCCAAGCCAACCAGGCTGTGCTGATGGCCTTCGCCAAGCCCGGCGACACCATCATGGGCATGAGCCTCGCCGAAGGCGGTCACCTGACCCACGGCATGCCGCTCAACATGTCCGGCAAGTGGTTCAACGTTGTTGCCTACGGTCTCGACAAGAACGAAGAGATCGACTACGACAAGATGGAAGCGCTGGCCCGTGAGCACAAGCCGCGCATCATCATCGCTGGTGCATCCGCTTACTCCCTGCGCATCGACTTCGAGCGCTTCGCGAAGATTGCCAAAGAGATCGGCGCCATCTTCTGGGTGGACATGGCCCACTACGCCGGCCTCATCGCCGCTGGTTACTACCCCAACCCGGTGCCCCACGCCGACGTGGTCACCTCGACCACTCACAAGACGCTTCGCGGCCCCCGCGGCGGCATCATCCTGATGAAGGCCGAGCACGAGAAGGCCCTCAACTCCGCCATCTTCCCGGGTCTCCAGGGTGGTCCGCTGATGCACGTCATCGCCGCCAAGGCCGTGGCCTTCAAGGAAGCCGCCGAGCCCTCCTTCAAGCGCTACCAGGAACAGGTCATCGCCAACGCCCGTGTGATGGCCCGCGTGCTGGGTGAGGAACGCGGCCTGCGCATCGTTTCCGGCCGTACCGAGAGCCATGTGTTCCTGGTGGACCTCCAGTCCAAAAACATCACCGGCAAGGAAGCCGAAGCTGCACTGGGCCGCGCCCACATCACCGTCAACAAAAACTCGATCCCGAACGACCCCCAGAAGCCCTTCGTGACTTCCGGCATCCGTATCGGCTCCCCGGCGATGACCACCCGTGGCTTCACCGAGATCGAGGCCGAACGCATTGCGCACCTTATCGCCGATGTGCTCGACAAGCCCAATGATGAGGCCACCACCGAGAACGTGCGGGCCAAGGTTGCCGAGCTGTGCCGCAAGTTCCCGGTTTACGGGGCGTAACACGCGTACCGGCAGGCAGGCCAGACCATGCACTGTCCCTTCTGCGGCGCCGACAACACTCAGGTCACCGACACCCGTGAAAACGAGGACGGTGACATTGTCCGGCGCCGTCGTCGCTGCCTGTCCTGCGACAAGCGTTTCACCACCTATGAACGCATCGACCTCAAGATGCCCCAGGTGGTCAAGAAGAATGGCAGCCGTGCCGACTACAGCCGCGACAAGCTGCTTGGAAGCCTGAGCCTGGCACTGCGCAAGCGGCCGGTCACCGCCGAAAGCGTGGAAGCCGCCGTTGACCGCATCGAGGCCAAGCTGCTCTCCTCCGGCGAGCGCGAGATTCCCTCCGAACGCATCGGAGAACTGGTGATGCGGGAGCTGAAGAAGCTCGACAAGGTTGCCTATATCCGTTTTGCGTCGGTCTATCGGGCCTTCGAGGATGTGGACGAGTTCTCGGAAGTGATCCGGGAAGTGAGCACCCGCCCCCGTGGTCGCCCCCCCAAGACATCCTGAGGGTTTTCCGATGACTGCCACCGCCGATGACTACCGGTGGATGGCCCGCGCCCTCGAACTGGCGAAACGCGGGCTCCTCACCACGACCCCCAACCCTCGCGTCGGCTGCGTCATCGTCCGCGAGGACCGTATCGTTGGCGAAGGCTGGCACGTGCGGGCCGGCGAGCCCCACGCGGAAGTTCATGCCCTTGCCATGGCGGGCGAGCAGGCCCGCAACGCAACGGCCTACGTGACCCTGGAACCGTGTTCCCATTTCGGGCGCACGCCCCCTTGTGCCGAAGCACTCGTCAGCGCGGGTGTGGCGCGGGTCGTGGTTGCAATGGAAGATCCCAACCCTCTGGTAGCGGGGCGCGGCCTCGCCCGCCTCCGGGACGCAGGCATTGTTGTCATCTCCGGCGTTCAGGAGATCGAGGCACGGGAGCTCAATATTGGTTTCATTTCACGCATGACCCGGGGGCGCCCCTGGCTTCGCCTCAAGGCGGCTGCCACCCTGGACGGCAAGACCGCACTTGAGAATGGCGTTTCCCAATGGATCACCGGCGACGACGCCCGTCGTGATGCCCACCGCTGGCGCGCGCGCTCCTGCGCGGTGCTCACCGGTATCGGCACCGTGCGTGACGATGACCCGCAACTCACCGTCAGGGCTGTGCCAACCGAGCGCCAGCCTTTGCGCGTGGTTGTTGATGCCCGCCTGGAAACCCCTCTCAATGCACGTCTGCTGGATGGGGGGCCGGTCCTTGTGGCGGCCGCCATCCACGACACCGAACGCATCGCGGCCCTTGAGCGACGAGGGGCCGAAGTCGTGGTCCTTCCCAACGACGGCGGCAAGGTTGATCTCCAGGCCTTGCTGTTCGAGCTGGGCCGTCGCGGTCTCAACGAGGTCCTTGCGGAAAGTGGCTTCAAGCTCAATGGCTCGCTACTCAAGGAAGGCTGCGTTGACGAGCTGGTCCTGTATCTCGCGCCGGCCCTTGTGGGCGACGCAGCACGGGGGCTGTTCAACCTGCCCGCACTGAGCAGCCTGGCGGGCAAGCGCCCGCTCGCCTTCCACGATGTGCGCCTCGTGGGCCGTGATCTGCGCATCATCGCCCGACCTGATTGACCGCCCCGGGCACGGCCCGCCTCATCCGGGGGCAAATCTGCAAACCTTTGACAGACGCATGAAGTTTGCGTCATCGAAGCGGGCGGGATGGCGTTAAGGTAGGCCCGCTACCGGAAACCGCCCATTGTTTGATGACGCCTCTCCGCCTGACCGCCTCCCTTGCCCTTACCCTCAGCCTTGTTTCCCATGGGCTTCACGCCGAAACCGCCATCATCCTGAACTCGGTGGACGAGAGCGTCAGCTTCGTCGACACCCGCAGTTACCAGGAAACCGGCCGCGCACCGGTGTGCAAGGAGCCCCATCACCTCATGGCGATGCCCGACGACAGTGCGGTCATCATCGCCTGCGCCGTCTCCAATGAGCTTGTGTTTCTTGACCCCCGTACCGGCAAGGAGCTGAAGCGCATCAAGAACATCTCAGACCCCTATCAGATCGGCTTTTCGCCCGACAAGACCTGGTTCGTGACCAACTCCCTGCGCCTCGACCGCGTGGATCTTTACCGGGCAGCCGATTTCAGTCTGGCCGCACGGATACCCGCGGCGAAGACACCCTCCCACATGGCATTCGACAAGGCCAGCCAGTTCGTCTTCATCACCCTGCAGGACAACAATGAAGTCCTCGCCATCGATCTGAAGACCCGCCAGCCCGCCTGGCGGCACCCGGTGGGACTGACACCGGCTGGCATCCACATGACACCGGACGACCGCTACCTGTTGGTCGGGATCATGGGGGCCGACTATGTGGAAGTGATCGACTGGCGCGCCCGCAAGACCGTCACGCGCATCGTCACGGCCCGTGGCGCCCACAACTTCCTGCCCCGGGGAGACGGTCGCCACGTCTTTGTTTCCAACCGCACCATCAATGGCAGCATCTCCCTCGTGGACATGCAGGATCTGCGCGTCGTCGAGCGCTACGACGTTCCCGGCGGTCCGGATGACATGGAAATCCGTGCGGATGGCAAGGAATTGTGGGCCACCGCCCGCTTTGCCCGAAAAGTGCAGGTTGTAAACCTGGAGCAAAAGCAGCTCTCGCACTCGATCCGGGTGGGTCGCTCGCCCCACGGCGTGTCCTTCATCAACCACGCCCCAAGGCAATGACGAAGATCAGCCCCATCGTAGCGGCAATGTTCATGTGCGCCGCCAGTCTTGCCCATGGCGCCGCACCGGCGACCTGCAAGGGCACGCTCTTCCTGACGCTGGACACCGGCAACATGCGACATGCCGAAGCCATTGCCGAGATACTTGGCAAACATCAGATCAAGGCAACGTTCTTCGTCGCCCAGGAACGCACCCTGCGAGGTGATCAGGCCCTGGACCCCGCCTGGGGCGACTACTGGCGAGCGCGGGTGGCCGAGGGCCACGCCTTTGGCAGCCACACCTGGCACCACGGCAGTTTTCGCCAGGATGGTCCCGATGGCCGCGTCGCCTACCGACTCATGGACGGCAGGATCGTAAGGCTGGATGCTGCAGAGGTCTGTACGGAACTGAAGGCGCCTGATGCACGCTTTGAGGCCCTCACCGGACGCCCCCTTGACCCGCTCTGGCGGGCACCCGGCGGACGGACAACTCCGCTCACCCTCCAAGCCGCCAGGGCGTGCGGCTATCACCATGTCCATTGGTCGACCGCCGGTTTCCTGGGGGACGAACTCCCCTCCCAAACCTATCCCAACTCGATGCTGCTGGAAAGGGCGCTGAAGCAAGTTCGGGATGGGGACATCCTGATGGCCCACTTGGGCATCTGGTCCCGCAAGGATCCCTTCGCCCCCATGCTCGACCCCCTGATCGCGGGCCTCAAGTCCCGTGGATTCTGCTTCGCCCGCCTGCCTACCCCATGAATGCCTTTCTCACCGACCTGTTCATCAGCACCCAAGGCTGGCTCTTCGACCGTCTGGTCCAGCCGGTCCTATTTGCCCTGGGCCTGGCCGGATACGTGGAAATGGGCTTTGAGGGCATCGAGTTCGTTCTCATGGGGATTCTCGAACTCGGTATTGCCTATACGGTCCTGCGCCCCCTGGAGGCCTTCTGGCCGGCAGAGCGCTGGCGCAACCGCCGGGCCGTTCGGGTGGACGTGATGTACACCCTCCTCAACCGCCTGGGCATCATTCCGCTTGCGGTTTTCACCCTGCTGGCGCCCGCCTTCATGGCGCTGGATGGCTGGCTACGTTTCCACGATGTGATTCCAAGGCAACTTGAAGACTGGCTGCCGGGGCTTGACACCCATCCTCTGGCAAGCTTCCTGATCTATCTGTTGATCCTGGATTTCGCCGAATACTGGCGCCACCGCCTCTCCCACACCCTGGGAGGGTGGTGGGCTCTGCATGGAATCCATCATTCCCAACGGCAGATGTCGTTCTGGACCGACTCCCGCAATCATCTGCTGGACGACCTGATCGCGGGTATCTGGTTCGCGGGCCTGTCCTTGCTGATCGGCGTACCGCCAGGTCACTTCATTGGCCTGCTGGTCACCCTTCGACTCGTGGAAAATCTGTCGCACACAAATACACGGCTCGGATTCGGGCGCTTTGGCGACTACCTTATCGTGGGGCCCCGCTATCATCGCTGGCACCACGCCATCGATCTGCCGGAAGGGGAAGCCTATCGCCATGGCTGCAATTTCGCGATCCTGCTACCGGTCTGGGATGTGCTTTTCGGCACCCTTCACCTGGGCGCGAAACTCCCGGCGACCGGCATACACGAAGACAGCCCGGATGCAATGGCGGCCCGCGATGATTTCTGGGGCCAACAGAAGCTGGGGCTCATACTGATGTGGCGGGCTCTTGCCCCCCGCCGCCGCAGATCAGGAGCGACGTGAGACGCACACCGGACAGGCCGGATCGCGCCCAAGGCGGATCGTCCGCCAGTCCATTCCCAACGCATCCAGCAGAAGCAGGCGCCCGGTGAGCGCTTCACCGCAGCCCGCCAGCAGCTTGAGCGCCTCGGCCGCCTGAACGGCGCCGACGATGCCCGTGATCGGAGCAAACACGCCCATGACCGCGCAACGCACCTCTTCCACATCCTCGCCCTCGGGAAACAGGCAGTGATAGCACGGGCTGTCGTCATTGCGCAGATCAAAGACCGAGACCTGACCATCAAAACGCACCGCCGCTCCGGAAACCAGGGGCTTGCCCGCAGCCACGCATGCACGATTGATGGCGTGGCGCGTCGCAAAGTTGTCGGAACAATCCAGTACAACGTCGGCGCGGGCAACCTCCTCTTCCAGCGCAGCGCCCTCAAGCCTGCACGCCAACGGAACAACCTTCACCTCGGGGTTGAGACGCATCAGGCTGTCGCGTCCCGACTCAACCTTCAAACGCCCCACGCCATCCTGGCTGTGCAGGATCTGCCGCTGCAGATTGGTGAGATCCACCGTATCGCCATCCGCCAGAACCAATGTCCCGACCCCGGCTGCCGCCAGATACATGGCCGCAGGCGACCCCAGTCCGCCGGCCCCCACCACCAGCACCCGGGACGCGACGATGGCCTCCTGACCCTCGATACCGATCTGGGGCAGGAGAATGTGGCGGGAATAACGCAGAAGCTGATCGTCGTTCATGGAGAGTGAAAACAGCGATGCGGCGCCCGGCAGGCGCCGAAGATGCGATGAGCCAGGTACCTACTTGAACTCCCGCAGGTCCGGCGGCGTATCGTCGTGATCCCCGTGGGGATGGGCAGCGTAAGCGCTGATATACACCTCGTGTGACTGCTTGATGAGGCGTTCCGGGGAACGCAGATTGTGCACCTGCGTTTCTTCAACGTAGTAGATCAGGGCACGGTGCAGCCGCACGAAAAGCGGTCGATCAAGCTGAAACCCCCCACTGATCAGCGCGTCTTCAAGTAGCTCAAGTGTGTAGTCGAGGACGTTGTAATGCACAACGAGCGAGAGATCGTGATGCCCCGGTTCAACCTGAACCCCCCTCAGCGCCGCCAAGGAACGCTGCGCCTGACGAACCTGCCCCGCCGGAAAGGATTTGAAACGGATCTCACGGGTCTTGGCGATACCGGAGCCCGGATGATGATGACTTCCGTGCTTGCGTCCAGCCAGCTTGTAAGCAGTCTCACGTCGCATCGTCACCCCTCCGGCATCCGAGTCACTTTCCGCTATTCTGGAGGATCTGCAGGCCCTTGAGCAAATTCACGGCTTGGGCAAGCTGATAATCATCCTTGCCGGCAATCTCGAACGGCGGCTTGGTTTCGTCGTCCGGCTCGCCCTTCGGCTTGTCCTTTGACTTGGGCACAGACTCCTTCTTCGGCAACGGAGCCGCCTCCACCTTCGGGGGTTCGGTCTCCCGGCCATTGCCAAGATGGCGATCCAGATCGGCCTCACGCACACGCTCCCGTGAAGCGCCACCTGGCGTTTCCTCAACAATGATGTCCGGGACGATGCCCTTGGCCTGGATCGAACGCCCGCTGGGCGTAAAGTAACGGGCGGTGGTGAGCTTGATGGCCGCGTTGCTGTTGAGGGGAAGGATGGTCTGCACCGACCCCTTGCCAAAGCTCTGCGTGCCCATCACCACGGCACGCTTGTGATCCTGAAGGGCACCGGCAACGATCTCCGAGGCAGAGGCGGAGCCGCCATTGACCAGTACCACCATCGGAACGCTCTTGATGGAAGCCGGCACATTGCGGATGAAATCCTCCCGGGCCCCACGCAGATAGTCGTCCGGCACAGCCAGATACTTGCGCTTGGAATCGTCGGCACGCCCATCGGTGGACACCACCAGCGCCTTGGGCGGCAGGAAGGCCGCCGACACGCCCACGGCGCCATGCAGCAAACCACCCGGGTCGTTACGCAGATCAAGCACCAAACCCTTCAAGTCACCCTGCTTGACCAGCTTTTCGAGATGTTGCACCACGGATGCCGCCGTCTGCTCCTGGAACTGCACCACACGAACGTAACCATATCCCGGCTCCACGAGCTTGGACTTGACGCTCTGCACCTTGATGACTTCCCGGACCAGCGTGATCACAATGGGCTTTGCCTCACCCTTGCGGGAGATGGTCAGCACGATGGAAGTCTTGGGCTTGCCACGCATGCGCTTGACCGCATCGTTGAGAGGCATGCCCTTCACGGGCGTGTCATCCAGCTTGATGATCAGGTCGCCGGACTTGATGCCGGCACGAAAGGCGGGGGTATCCTCAATGGGGGAGATGACCTTGACGAAACCATCCTCAGAGCCAACCTCAATACCCAGACCACCAAACTCTCCCTGAGTACCCACCTGCAGTTCCTTGAACGCTTCGGCATCCAGATAGGCGGAGTGGGGGTCAAGGTTGGACAGCATGCCGCTGATGGCGTGGGTGATCAGCTTCTTGTCGTCCACCGGCTCGACATAGCCCTGCTTGATGGCATTGAAGACATCGGCGAGGTTGCGCAGTTCTTCCACCGGCAGAGGGGCCAGAGCAGCCGCCTTGTCCGCGTTGGCCGAGAAATTGAGGCTGATCAGAACCCCGGCACAAAGCCCGGTGAACACCAGGCCGGCTTGTTGCAATCTGCTGCGCATAAAGTCTCCGTTTGGACGCCGGCCGCCAGGCCGCTCGCGCCACTACATGCCCGCCATGGAGCTATCCTGATTAGGGAGAGAAGTATAAACCCGAAAGGTTCCCGACCCGCCACGCACCGGGCCGCTACACCGCCCCCCCGAAAAAGTGGTATTTTACTGGGTCAGTCAGCTTTAGCCCCAGCGGATTTCGTGAAAACAGACATCGTTGATCTCATCGCCAAACAGGAGCATATCGAGACTGCGGCTCGGGCCCTCAAGGCGATTTCCCACCCCCTGCGCCTCAAGATCCTTTGCGTGGTCGGAAGTGAGGAAGTCTGTGTGCAGGATATTGTTGAAGCCGTAGGCACCTCGCAAAGCAACATCTCCCAACATCTCGCCATCCTGCGCGACAAGGGTGTACTGCTCACCCGCAAGGACGCCAACCGGGTCTATTACCGGGTGGGCGACCCCCGCACACTTCAACTGATCGTCATGATGCGGGAAGTCTTCTGCAACGACGACGCCTGACCCCATCTTTACACCCGGAGTTTTTTCAGTGGAATTCATCCAGCAAAACTGGTATTGGGCAGCGCTCGCCGCCGTAAGCGGCTCGCTGCTCATATTCACGTCCCTCAAGGGCGGTCGTGGCGTATCCCCCGCCCAGGCAACCATGCTCATCAACCGCGAGGATGCCCTGGTGGTGGATGTCCGGGAGACCGGTGAATACGCCGCCGGCCACCTGCTCAATGCACGCCACATTCCCCTCGGCGAGCTCGACAAGCGGCTCGGCGAACTCGAGAAGTTCAAGGACAAGCCCATCATCCTCAATTGCCAGAGCGGCAGTCGCTCCGCTTCGGCGTGTGGAACGCTGCAGAAGGCCGGCTTCACCCGAGTACATAATCTCGAAGGCGGCATCGCCGCCTGGGAGCAGGCCGGCATGCCCATCAGCCGCAAGAAGAAATGACCATGCAACCCAAAGTCCTTATGTATACCACCGCCGTATGCCCCTACTGCGTCCGGGCCGAAGGCCTGCTGCGCCGCAAGGGCGTCACGGAAATCGACAAGGTGCGCGTCGATCTCGACCCGGCCCGCCGGGACGAGATGATGGAGCGTACGGGCCGGCGTACCGTACCGCAGATCTACATTGGCGATTTCCACGTGGGGGGCTGCGATGACCTTTTCGCCCTCGACCACGACGGCAGACTCGACCCCTTGCTGAATGGCCAAGCCGCCTGAAACCCGCCCTCTCTTTTATTCACGGAAAAACCATCATGTCCGAAACCGCAGAACAGCCCGTCTTCTCCATCGAAAAGCTCTACGTCAAGGATCTGTCCCTTGAGGTGCCGAACGCACCCCAGATCTACCTCGAGCGCGAAACCCCGCAGATCAGCGTCCAGCTCCGCACCGAAGGCAATGCCGTCGACAACGGCGTCTTTGAAGTCAAGCTGACGGTCACCGTGACCGCCAAGATGGGTGAAGAGAAGACTGTTTTCCTCGTCGAAGTGGCCCAGGCCGGCATCTTCCAGATCCGCAACGTGCCCCAGGAAGACCTGGAGCCGATCATGATGATCGGTTGCGCCAACATCCTCTTCCCCTATGCCCGCGAAGCCGTCTCCGACGCCGTGGCCCGTGCCGGTTTCCAGCCGGTGATCCTGGCCCCGGTCAACTTCGAGGCCCTGTTCCAGCAGAACCGCCAGCAGGCTGCCCAGGAGCCGGCTGCCGACACGCCGATTCAGTAATGACCCTGCGCCGCCTTTCCTTCGCGGCGCTGCTCGGCCTGCCGCTCGCCTTCGCAGCGGCAGGCGCAGCGGCTTCGGACTACCGGTCCCTCGCCGAGCCCGCCATCCTCTACGATGCCCCCTCCAAGCAGGGCAAGCCTCTTTTCGTGATCCAGCGCTACACACCCGTTGAAACGGTGGTGAACATCGACCGCTGGGTCAAGGTCCGCGAACCGGCCGGCAGCCTGCTATGGTTGGAGCGCCGTCAGCTATCCGACAAGCGCACGGTCATCATCACGGCCGCACGCGCCGACATCCGCCAGAAACCTGATGCCGCAGCCCCCCTCGCCTTTGAGGCGAGCAAGGACGTGGTACTCGAACTCTCGGACAAGCCCGCCGATGGCTGGGTCAAGGTCAAGCACCGGGACGGCACCGGCGGCTTCATTCGCGTCAATCAGGTCTGGGGGCTTTAAGCACCATGCGCATCGCCGTTTTCGGTGCCGGAGCCTGGGGCACCGCTCTGGCCATGGCCTTCAGCCGCGGCCACGACGTGGTCCTGTGGAGCCGGGAGTCTTCCGAGATTGTCGCCCTGCGTCAGGATGGCGAGAATCGCCGCTACCTGCCGGGGGTTCCCCTGCCTGCGAATCTGCACTTCAGCGCCGACCTGCAGCAGGCAGCCCAGGCCGACATGCACCTCGTCGTCACGCCCCTGGCAGGCCTGCGCAGCACCGCCCGCGCCCTCCGCATGGCCGCACCGGCAACGCCACTTTTGTGGGCCTGCAAGGGCCTTGAAGCCGGCACGGCCAAACTGCCCCACCAGATCGTTGAAGAAGAACTCGGCGCCGACGCGCCCTGCGGCGTGCTCACCGGGCCGAGCTTTGCCGCGGAAGTGGCACAAGGCCTGCCCGCCGCCGTCACCATCGCGGCCAGAGACATCGAGTTCGCCCGCCACTGGGTTCAGGCACTGCATAACAACCGGCTGCGCCTCTACGCCAACGATGACCTGATCGGGGCCGAGGTGGGTGGTGCCGTCAAGAACGTCATGGCCATCGCCGCCGGTGTCGCCGACGGCATGGGCTTCGGGCTCAATGCCCGAGCTGCCCTGATCACCCGCGGCCTGGCCGAGATCACACGCCTGGGCGTGGCCCTGGGCGGTCGGCGCGACACCTTCATGGGTCTGGCCGGGCTGGGCGACCTGGTGCTGACCTGCACCGGCGACCTCTCCCGCAACCGACGAGTCGGCCTGCTGCTGGCCGAGGGCAAGACACTGCCGGACATCCTTCAGGCACTGGGCCATGTGGCCGAAGGCGTCAGCACGACCCGTGAAGTGGCGGCTCTTTCCGCGCAACTGGGCGTGGACATGCCCATCACCCGGGCCGTTGATGGCGTGCTGGCCGGCAGCCTGTCGGCCCGTGATGCGGTTGAACAACTGCTCGCCCGCGACCCCAAGCAGGAATGATCAACCGGGCCGCGTAGCAGGTAGCGCTCACCCCCCGCCAGCAAAACCGTTCTGCCGCCACGCCTCATAGACCACGACAGCCGCCGCGTTCGACAGATTGAGGCTGCGGTTGTCGGGGCGCATCGGAATGCGCAGCCGCCGGTCCCCGTCAAACTCGGCATGCAGCTCGGGCGGCAGGCCACGGGACTCCGAACCAAAGACAAACACATCGCCCGGCAAGAAAGCCACTTCAGCATAGCTGCGCCCCCCGTGGGAAGTCAGCGCAAAGATCCGCTGGCCAGCAAAACCAGCCCGGCAGCTCGCCCAATCGTCGTGCACAGTGACCACCGCCATGTCCCTGTAGTCCAGGCCGGCGCGGACGAGCTGCTTTTCTTCCAGCGTGAAGCCAAGGGGTTTGACGAGGTGCAGCCGCGCGCCCGAATTGGCACACATGCGCATGATGTTGCCGGTATTCGGGGGAATCTCCGGCTGATGGAGGACGACGTGGAACATGGGCGCGGATTGTGCACGCCACGCCCCCCGGGATCAACCCGGCCGTGGTGTACGTGCCAGCACCCGGTTCTCCACGCTTACCGCCCCCGCCCCCTTCAGGCTGCGGGCCAGTTCAGCCAGCGTCGCGCCGGTTGTCATCACATCATCCACCACCACCACCCGCAGCCCCTTCATACTCCCCGTCACCCGAAAGGCGCCACGCACGTTGGCCGCCCGTGCCTTCCACGGCAGGCCGGCCTGGGGCAACGTATCCACGTCACGCACAACGCCGTCAAGCATCAAGGGCAGACCCCAATGCCGCGCCAATGGCCGTGCGAGCTCCGCCGCCTGATTGAAGCCCCGTGTGCGCAAGCGCGAGACATGCAAGGGCATCGGAACGACGAGATCCGCCTCGGGCGTCACGTGCGCCGCCAGCAGCTCCACGAAAAACCGGCTCACAGACAGACGATGCCCATACTTCAGGGCCTGCACGAGGCGATCCAGTGGAAAATCGTAGTCCAGCACCGCCCATGTCCGGTCAAACGAAGGTGGATGACTGAGACAGGCACCGCATACCCCACCGGCAGGGTGGGATATGCCGCAAACGGGGCAGCGTAACTGCTCACGCCCCGGCAGCACCTGCCAGCAGTCGGAGCAAAGCACGGCACTGCCGCTCGGCGCTCCACAGGCAAAGCACTGCTGGGGAAAGAGGATCTGTGCGAGCCCTCCCAACCGAGACCGATATGCAAGCGCTTGATTTGACAAGTCCGGACCCCTTCAGGGAAACTTGAGAGCTTGGTAATTCAAAATTACAGCCTAAAAAAGGTGCATCACAATGACCGCCACCACCGCCCACGTAGAGAACACGCCCACCGTCGCCACGCCCCCCGCCCGCAAGCGCTGGAGCGTAGCGGAGATCGAAGCCCTGTTCGCCCTGCCATTCAACGATCTGTTGTTCCGCGCCCAGCAAGTTCACCGGGCGCATTTTGATCCCAATGCCATCCAGCGCTCCACCCTATTGTCCATCAAAACCGGGGGTTGCTCAGAAGACTGCGGTTACTGCTCCCAGTCCGCCCGCTATGACACCGGCCTCGAAAAGGAAGCCTTGCTGCCCCTCGGTGAAGTGCTCGAGAACGCCCGCGCCGCCAAGGCCAAGGGTGCATCCCGCTTCTGCATGGGTGCTGCCTGGCGTGGCCCCAAGGAAAAGGATCTCGCCCCGGTTCTGGACATGGTGCGTGAAGTGAAGGCCCTCGGCCTCGAAACCTGCGTCACCCTCGGGATGCTCAAGGAAGGCCAGGCCGAACAGCTCAAGGAAGCCGGCCTCGATTACTACAACCACAACATTGATACCTCGCCCGAGTTCTACGGCCAGATCATCACCACCCATACCCTGAAGGATCGTCTCGACACCCTCGAAAAAGTGCGCGATGCGGGTATCAACGTGTGCTGCGGTGGCATCGTGGGGCTGGGCGAGACCAAGAAGAGCCGCGCCGCCCTGCTCGCCGAACTGGCCAACATGAACCCGCCGCCGGACTCCGTGCCCATCAACAACCTGGTGCAGGTTGAAGGCACGCCCCTCGACAAGGCCGAGCCCATCGACCCCTTCGACTTCGTGCGCATGATCGCCGCCGCCCGGATCACCATGCCCGAAAGCTACGTGCGTCTGTCCGCCGGCCGCCAGGAACTCGGCGAAGGCATCCAGGCCCTGTGCTTCATGGCCGGCGCCAACTCGATCTTTTACGGCGAGCGCCTGCTGACCACCGACAACCCGGATGCCGACTCCGACGACGCGCTGTTTGCCCGTCTCGGACTCAAGTCCGTTTAAGGCGCGCATTACCCCGATGACCCTGCCGGACTTCCAGCTCGACCCACGCCTCGTGCGGCGTCGGGCCGAGCGGGCCGCTGCCGGTTACGCCTCCGTCGACACCCTTGCCCGGGAAATCTCCCGGCGCATGGGCGAGCGCCTCGACTATATCCGCATCGAGCCCAGGCGCATTCTCGACCTGGGCTGCGGCCCCGGCGCCGACCTGGTGGCCTTCGCCGAACGTTACCCGGGCGTGCCTCGAATCGCCGTCGACAGCGCAGCTGCCATGCTCGCCCAGGCGCGCGGTGAAGAAAAGGGGCTGCTCAAACGCTTGATGCGCTTCGGCAAACCCGCCGACCCGGACTTCATCTGTGCGGACGCCAACGCCCTGCCCCTGGCCCGGGCATCGGTATCCCTGGCCTGGTCCAACCTGATGCTCCAGTGGCTGCACGATCCGCTGCCTGCCCTGAAGGAGATCCACCGGGTCCTGGAAGTCGGCGGCGTGCTCATGTTCTCAACCTTCGGCCCCGACACCCTCAAGGAACTCCGCGCTGCCCTGCCCCCCTCAAATGCAGAGCACCTGCACCGCTTCATCGACATGCACGACCTGGGCGATGCCCTGGTGGGTGCAGGTTTTTCCGACCCGGTGATGGACATGGATATGCTCACCGTCACCTACACCCGCCTGGACGATCTGTTCCACGATCTGCGGGCAAGTGGCTCCACCAATGCCGCCCTGAACCGCCCCCATGGCCTCGTCGGCAAGAACCACTGGGCAGCCCTTCGAGCCAACTACGACCAACTGCGCCGCGATGGCCGCCTGCCCGCCACCGTGGAGGTGGTCTATGGCCACGCCTGGAAGGCTGCGCCCAAGGTCATGGAAGACGGTCGCGCCATCGTCCGCTTCGAACGCAAGCCGGGCTAGTTCATGCACCCGATCTGGCTCTTCGACCTGGACAACACGCTGCACAACGCCAGCCCGCACATCTTTCCGCACATCAACCGCAGCATGACGGCCTACCTCATGCGCCACCTGGATCTCGACGAGCGGGATGCCAACCGGCTGCGCATGGACTACTGGAAGCGCTACGGAGCCACCCTCACCGGCCTGATGCGACATCATGGCACCCGGCCCGAGCACTTCCTCCACGACACCCACCAGTTTCCCGATCTGGCGCAAATGGTGGTGTTCGACCGGGCAGTCCGTCACCTGTTGCGCCGCCTCCCCGGGAAGAAGATCGTCTTTTCCAACGGCCCGCTGCGTTACGCCGAGGCCGTGCTGGACGTGATGGGCATCCGCAAATTGTTTGCCGATGTCTATTCGGTCGAACAGATGCGCTTCCACCCCAAACCCAAACTCGCAGGCTTTCACCACCTCATCAAGGACCATCAGCTCAACCCCCGGCGCTGCATTCTCGTCGAAGACAGCGCTGAAAATCTGCGCACTGCCAAGCGCCTTGGCATGAAGACGGTCTGGATCAGTCGCAGCCTTCGCCAACCCGACTTCGTTGATTGCCAGCTTCCCTCCGTGCTGGGCCTGAGCCGGCATAGGATCAGGACTCTGACTTCGGGGTAAAATAGCGGATTACGCTATCCATGCAGCGGAACCGCCATGCCCAACTCCAAGACTGAAAACCTGAACATCGCGGCCTTCGACCGCATGCCCTCGCCGGACGAGATCACCGCCCGCCTACCCCTCAGCGAGACGGCGACCAAGGTCGTGACCGAGGGCCGCCAAACCCTGCAGGCCATTCTCGTCCACAAGGACCCGCGTGTTTTCGTCGTGGTGGGCCCCTGTTCCATCCACGATCCGGTTGCCGGCATCGATTACGCACGCCGCCTCAAGAAGCTGGCGGACGAAGTCTCCGACACCCTGGTGCTGGTGATGCGCGTGTATTTCGAGAAGCCCCGCACCTCCACCGGCTGGAAGGGCTACATCAACGACCCGTACATGGACGACTCCTTCCGCATCGACGAAGGCATGGAGAAGGCGCGGCGGTTCCTGCTTGAGGTGAATGAGGTCGGCCTGCCCACGGGCACCGAAGCCCTCGACCCCATCGCCCCCCAGTACTACGGAGACCTGATCGCGTGGACAGCCATTGGCGCCCGCACCTCCGAGTCCCAGACCCACCGTGAGATGGCCTCCGGCCTGTCCACCCCGGTCGGCTTCAAGAACGGCACCGACGGATCCCTCGATGCCGCCGTCAACGGCATCCTCTCCGCCTCCCACCCCCACAGTTTCCTGGGCATCAACGGCCAGGGCCAGTCCTCGATCATCCGCACCCGCGGCAATGCCCACGGCCATGTGGTGCTCCGCGGCGGTGGCGGCAGACCCAACTACGACACTGTCTCCGTGTCCCTTGCCGAAAAGGCCCTTGGCAAGGCCAAGCTGCCGGCCAACATCGTCATCGACTGCTCCCATGCCAACTCCTGGAAAAACCCGGAGTATCAGCCCCTGGTCATGCGCGACGTCGCCCACCAGATCCGTGAAGGCAACCGCTCCATCGTCGGTCTGATGATCGAAAGCCACATCGAATCAGGCAATCAGCCCATCCCGGCGGATCTCTCCCAGTTGCGCTATGGCTGCTCCGTAACCGATGCCTGCGTTGACTGGAGCACCACCGAAGAGATGATCCGCAACACCCGTGACATCCTGCGGGAGATCCTGCCGAAGCGGAGCGTGGCCTGATGAACCTGGTCGTACAGGGCCAGAAGGTCGAAACCCGCGCCCTGAAGGATCTCGCCACGCTGACGGGTTCGGAAGGCATCGGACGCCTCGGCAACAACGCTTTCCGCCTCATTGATGCGAAACCTCACCCTGACCTTGCCGCCTACTGCGACGCCCATCAGCTGGACTTTGCCTTCGTTCCCGAAGACCGCCATCTGAACAACTTCCGGCTGTTCGTCACCGACATGGATTCGACGCTGATCAGCATCGAGTGCATCGACGAGATCGCAGACATGCAAGGGCTCAAGACGGAAGTGGCGACCATTACCGAAGCCGCAATGCGTGGGGAGCTTGATTTTCGTGAATCCCTGACCCGCCGCGTGGCCTTGCTTGAGGGTTTGCCCGAACAAGCCCTGGCGCAGGTTTTCAAGGAACGCCTACGCCTCAATCCAGGCGCGGAAGCCATGATGACCGGTCTCAAGAATGCCGGCATTGTCACCGTGCTGGTTTCCGGCGGGTTCACATACTTCACCGACCGCCTGCAAAAGCAGCTCGGCTTCGATTACGCCGTGGCCAACCAACTGGAAATACGCAATGGAAAGCTCACCGGCAGGGTCAAGGGTGAGGTGATCGACGGTGAAGCCAAGCGACATACCCTCCAGCTCGTGCGCAAGCACCATGGTTTCGCGCCGGAGAGCGTCATCGCAGCGGGAGATGGGGCCAACGACCTGCCCATGCTCACGGAGGCGGGAATCGGCATCGCCTATCATGCCAAACCGGTCGTGAGGATGCAGGCCACCCACGCCATCAACCATGCCGGGCTGGACGGCATTCTCAGACTGTTTGCCTAAGCACCGAACTGGTGCGACTGGCGCGAGCGCTCGGCCCGGAAAAACCGAAGGGCCCTTTCGTGGAAACATGCCGACCGGTTCAGCCTGCCTCCCGCGCAGTCTCTCCAACCTTGCTGCTCGCGACCAGTGCAGGCACATCCTAACGACGCCGACCACGGCCTGCCGTGGAGCAATGCACATGCTGCATGACAGCATAAATAGATTTGTCGAAATTATTTACACTCGCATCGGGTGAAGGTATATTCATCTAATGCCTATCAAGAAGACGATAATCGGCTTTTTTGTAGCGATCGCCTCATCCGGTGCGGTCCTCGCGTCAGAGCTTCCCTACCGGAGCAACGACGAAGCCCCTGCGACCTCGGTTTTCGAGCGATACACCGATTCGGTGCGATCCCTCGTAGACCGCAGCCTCAACTTCCTTGGCGTTCCTTACCGCATGGGTGGCACCAGCCCCCTTACCGGCTTTGACTGCAGCGGCTTTGTGGGCAAGGTTTTTGCCGATGCACTCGGTTTCGGCATGCCCCGAACCGCCGCCGAAATGGCGCAGATGGGCGAACAGGTCAGCCTGACTGAACTCAAACCGGGCGATCTCGTATTCTTCAACACCATGCGGCGCACGTTTTCCCACGTGGGCATCTACCTTGGCAACAACCAGTTTGTGCACGCCCCGTCCTCGGGCGGCGTAGTGCGCGTTGAGGACATGCGCATCAGTTACTGGGCAGCCCGCTACGACGGCGCCCGCCGCGTCCTGCCCAGCTCCCAGTCGCGGCAGTCGCGGACGAATTGACCCACGCTTCCGGGCCGACTTCCAGACGCATCATGCAGCGACCGGCCCAGGAAAGGTCGATCTCCAAGAGCTAGCATGATCCCATGGCTGGGTGATCGCCCTGCATTCCCGCCCGTCTCCCGCGCACTGCGCGAGCCCAACGGCCTTCTGGCTGCGGGCGGCGCTCTCACACCCGAATGGCTGCTGGCGGCCTATCGGCGCGGCATCTTTCCATGGTTCAACGATGGTGAGCCGATCCTGTGGTGGAGCCCCAACCCCCGCATGGTGGTGTTTCCCGACGAGGCACGAATAAGTCGCTCCCTGAACAAGACGCTCCGCAGAGGCGACTACGAGGTCCGCCTCGATCACGACTTTCCCGCCGTCATCCGAGCTTGCGCCGCGCCCCGGGAGCCCGGAGGGCGCACCTGGATCACCCCGGACATCCAGTCCGCCTACATCCGGATGCATCAGCTCGGCTACGCCCACAGCGTCGAAACCTACATGGATGGCGAGCTTGCCGGCGGTCTGTATGGCATGGCCCTGGGACAGGCGTTCTTTGGGGAATCCATGTTCAGCCGGCGCACCGACGCCTCCAAGATTGCCTTCGCCCACCTCACGCGCTTTCTTGAGCAACACGATTTCCGCGTGCTAGATTGTCAGATGACCACGCAGCACCTGGCCTCACTGGGCGGTCGCGAGATTGCCCGGGAAGACTTTGCGAAACTGCTCAACGACTTTGCCAGCGTCGATCCGTCACCGGCACGCTGGCCCGAGGATGGCGCGACTCACCCCTGGACGTAGTGCTCGATGCTGAAGGACTATCCCTACTCCCTGCTGCAGTTCTACGCAACCGCTCCCTACGCGTGCTCCTACCTGCCTGACAGACAGGCCCGCTCCCAGGTGGCCACCCCGAGCCACCTGATCGACACGCCGCTTTATAGTGAGCTGGTACACAGTGGCTTCCGGCGTAGCGGCATCTTCACCTATCGACCATACTGCGACGCCTGCCGAGCCTGCATCCCCGTACGCATCCCCGTTGCCACATTTCGTCCCAGTCGCAGCCAGCGCCGAGCCTTGAACGCCTGTGGCCATTTCCTGCCCCGGGAGATGCCGCTTGAGTTCATCGAGGAACACTACCTCCTGTATCAGCGCTACCAAGCCTCCCGCCATGCGGGCGGTGGCATGGATCAGGACAACCGGGAGCAGTACGCCCACTTCCTGCTGCAAAGTCACGTGGACAGCCGCCTCATCGAGTTTCGCGAAGACGGCATCCTGCGCATGGTCAGCGTCATCGACTGCCTCACCGACGGTCTGTCCAGCGTCTACACCTTTTACGAGCCCGGGGTCGCCGGGCCGGGGCTGGGCACCTTTGGCGTACTGTGGCAGATCGAAGTCTGCCGCGAACTAAAGCTCCCCTACCTGTACCTCGGATACTGGATACGGGAGAGCCGCAAGATGGCTTACAAGGCCCGCTTCAGGCCGCTCCAGGGGAGGATTGGCGGCCAGTGGCAAACCCTTACCGACGCCGACATCGCCCAACTCGCATGACCCACCCCAGGCTTTCCCGCATGCACCGACGCTCCCTCGCCCTCATCGCAGCCATCACCTTTCCCGGCCCGGCCGCTGCCTGGGTCGATGAGCTCATCGAGGCGCCCGGACGTCACTGGCTCGTGCTCTCCGGCGCATCGCACCACTTCCAGCCCGAGCGTCGCGACTGGCGGGAAACCAATCCCGGCGTCGGTATCGAGAAGGCGTTCACCGGCACCCCCTGGGTGGCAACGGCCGGCTACTTCCGCAACAGCTATGACCGCAACACCTTCTACGCCGGTGCACGCTGGATGCCCCTGGCCCTGGGGCCTGTGCGCCTGGGCGCCTTTGGCCTGATTGCCAGTGGCTATCCGTCGCCGGTTCTCGTCCTGCCGGCCGCTTCAGTCCAGGCCGGGCGGGTCGGCGTCAACCTGGTCGCCATCCCCAACCTTCCCGGCTACAGCGGCTATCTGGGGCTACAGCTCCGCTTCGCCGTCGATTGAGCGTCGAAACATAGCTTTTCCGCACTGCGGTAGAATGGCGGATGCTCTACGAAATCGCCCGCCCCCTCCTCTTCTCCCTTGATGCGGAGACCGCCCACGAAACCGCACTGGCCAGCCTGAATGTCGCGGGGCGCCTGCTGCCCGCCGGCAAACCGCTTCCCGCCCGCCCGGTGAATGTGATGGGCCTCGGCTTCCCCAACCGCATCGGTATGGCTGCCGGCCTCGACAAGAACGGCGAGATCATCGACGGCCTGGCCCGCATGGGTTTCGGCTTCATCGAAATCGGCACCATCACCCCACGTGCCCAGCTTGGCAACCCCAAGCCACGCATGTTCCGGCTGCCGGAAGTCAAAGGCATCATCAACCGCATGGGTTTCAACAACCACGGCATTGATGCGCTCATCGCCAACGTCGAAGCCATGAAGTTCAAGGGCATCCTCGGCATCAACATTGGCAAGAACGCCGACACCCCCATCGAACGTGCCGCCGACGACTACCTGATCTGCCTCGACAAGGCCTACCCATTGGCCAGCTACATCACGGTCAACATCTCGTCGCCCAACACCAAGAATCTGCGCCAGCTGCAGGGCGAGTCCGAGCTGGACGCCCTCCTTGGCCAGCTCAAGGCACGCCAGGCCCAGCTGGCTGACAGGCACGGCCGCTATGTGCCCATCACCCTCAAGATCGCCCCCGACCTGGACGACGCCCAGATCACCAACATCGCGGATGCCCTGCGGCGCCACCGCATCGATGCCGTGATTGCCACCAACACCACCCTGGCCCGGGACAAGGTCCAGGGCATCCCCTTTGGCGATCAGCAGGGTGGCCTGTCCGGCGCCCCGCTGTTCGAAGCCTCCACCGCGGTCGTCGCAGCCCTTGCCAAGGCACTCCAGAACGAACTGCCCATCATTGCTGCCGGTGGTGTCTTCGACGGCCGCCAGGCACGGGCCAAACTCGACGCCGGCGCGAAGCTGGTCCAGATCTACAGCGGCCTGATCTACCGTGGCCCGGCCCTCGTCCGTGAAGCCGTGGCCGAAACCAGTGACTACGCATGATGTTCGCCACCGGAATACCCCCACTCGCAGCAGGCTTGAGCCCCGCCCTCCCCGCGCGGGATAATCCGGCCCCGGCCCTCCCTGTGCAGCTGACATGACCAGCTACCTTTTCGTGATCCTCGGCGCCGTTCTGGTGAACAACGTCGTTCTGGTCCGCATCCTCGGCCTGTGTCCATTCATGGGCGTCTCCAAGAAGCTCGACACGGCCGTCGGCATGGGTGCGGCAACCACCTTCGTGCTGACCCTGGGCTGCGGCACCAGCTATCTGGTGGACCACTACGTCCTCATCCCCGCGGGTGTGGACTACCTGCGTACCCTGGCCTTCATCGTGATCATCGCCGCCATCGTGCAGGTCACCGAACTGGTCATCCAGAAGACCAGCCCGGTCCTGCACCAGGTGCTCGGCATCTACCTGCCCCTGATCACCACCAACTGTGCGGTGCTCGGCGTCCCCCTGCTCAACGTGGCCCTGCACCACGATCTGCTCGAATCCCTGCTTTTCGGCTTTGGCAGTTCGGTCGGCTTTTCCCTCGTCCTGGTCCTTTTCGCCGGCATCCGCGAGCGCCTGGACGGCGCCGACGTGCCTGCGCCCTTCAAGGGCACCGCCATCGCCATGGTCACGGCCGGCCTGATGAGCCTGGCCTTCATGGGCTTCGCCGGGCTGGACAAGTATCACTGAGCTTTCGCACCGAACCATGCTCACCGCACTCCTCGTCATGACCGGCATCGCCCTGCTCCTCGGAGCCGGGCTGGGTTTCGCCTCCATCAAGTTCAAGGTCGAAGGCGACCCCCTGGTGGACAAGATCGACGCCATCCTTCCGCAGACCCAATGCGGCCAGTGCGGCTTTCCGGGCTGCCGCCCCTACGCCAATGCGATCGCCGGCGGAGAGGCCGAGATCAACCAATGCCCCCCGGGTGGCGAGGAAGGCATCCGCAAGCTGGCCGATCTGCTCGGGCGCGAGTTCAAACCCCTCTCCGAAGAACACGGGGTTGAAAAGCCCAAGTCCGTAGCGGTGATCGACGAAGTCACCTGCATCGGCTGCACCCTGTGCATCCAGGCCTGCCCGGTGGACGCCATCGTCGGCGCCGCCAAGCAGATGCACACCATCATCGCCGCCGACTGCACCGGCTGCGAGTTGTGCCTGGCCCCCTGCCCGGTGGACTGCATCGCCATGGAACCCATCGCCGAGACCGTGGACACCTGGAAATGGCGCTATCCGGTCTTCCAGATCAAGCAGGCCGCCTAGGATGAAACAAAGCCAAGCCCACTTCGTTGGTGCCCCCCGCGGAGAAAGCCACCCACTCCGGACGGCCGGACAGCTCTGACATGCTGCGCAAACTCTTCAAGTTCCATGGTGGCGTGAAGCCCCAGACCAACAAGGAACAGTCCACCACCGCCCCCATCGCCCCCGTGCCCCTGCCGGACAGGCTGGTGATCCCCCTGCACCAGTCTGTCGGTGGCCCCCCTCGGCCGCAGGTACAGCCCGGTGATCGGGTCTTCAAGGGGCAGCGCATTGGGGCCGCCGACGGCAATCTGTCCTCCGCCGTCCATGCCTCAACCTCCGGCATCGTCCGCGATGTGGTGCCAGCGGTCATGCCCCACACCTCGGGCCTCACCACCCTGTCGGTGGTCATTGAGCCGGACGGCGAGGATCGCTGGGGCGAACTCGACCGGATCAACGTCCGGGCCGCCACCCCCGACGAACTCCGTGACTACCTGCGCGACGCCGGCGTGGTGGGCCTGGGCGGCGCCGTGTTTCCCAGCCACCTCAAGCTCAAGCCCGGCAAGGAAGGCAGCCTCGATACCCTGGTGATCAATGGTGCCGAGTGCGAACCCTTCATCACCTGCGACGACATGCTGATGCGGGAGCGGGCCACCGACATGCTCAAGGGCATCAGCGCCATGCGCCACATGCTCCAGGCCCGGGACGTGCTGATCGGCATCGAGGACAACAAGCCCGAGGCCCTCGCCGCCGTCCAGGCCGCCATCACGGCCAGCGGCGAGAAGGGCATCGAAGCCATCGCCATCCCCACCCGCTACCCGGCCGGCGGCGCCAAGCAGCTCATCCGCGTGCTCACCGGCATCGAAGTCCCCCATGGGCGTCGCTCCACCGATTTCGGCGTGCAATGTTTCAACGTCGGCACGGCCTACAGCATCCACGAGGCCCTCGAACACGGCCGGCCACTGGTCTCGCGGCTCGTCACCGTGGCCGGCAACGTGAATGCCCCGCGCAACTACGAAGTGCTCATCGGCACCCCGATGGACCACGTGGTACGCCTGGCCGGTGCCCACCCCGACACCGACCGCTACATCATGGGCGGCCCGATGATGGGTGTGCGCATGCCGGCCTTCGACGTACCGGTGGTCAAGGCCACCAACTGCATCCTGGTCGGCAGCCCGGCCCTCTTTCCGCCCCCGCCACCCGAGATGCCCTGCATCCGCTGTGGCGAATGTGCCAAGGCCTGCCCGGCGGATCTTGCCCCTTTCGAGATGTACTGGTTCTCCCGCGCCAGGAACTTCGGCAAGACCCAGGAATACCATCTCTTCGATTGCATCGAGTGCGGCTGCTGCAGCTTCGTGTGCCCGTCCCACATTCCGCTGGTGGACTACTTCCGCTTCTCCAAGAGTGAGATCTGGGCCCGCGAACGGGAAAAGGAAGCGGCCGACACCGCCCGCGAGCGCTTCGAGTTCAAGAACCTCCGGCAGGAGCGGGAAAAGCAGGAAAAAGCCGAAAAGCTTGCCGCCAAGGCGGCTGCAACCCGCGAGAAGGTTGCGGGCGAGACAGCGACACCGGCAGCAGCCACTGCAGCCAAGCCTTCCGGCGACGACGCCAAGCGCGCCCTGATCGAGGCCGCCATGGAGAAGGCCCGCCAGCAGAAGGCACAGGCTGCCCCCAAGAACGTGGACGTTACCAGCCCGGACGTGCAGGCCGAGATGGCCGCCATCGATGCCCGTCGCCGGGCAGCCGAACCCCCCACCGAACCTCCACCCCCGGCCGGCCAGGCCTGAGCGCGCCGCCCGGAACCCGCCCATGATCAACTCGCCCTATATCCGCAAGCCGGCCAGCGTCCAGAGCGTCATGCTCCAGGTCCTGCTCGCCCTCGTGCCCGGAATCGCCGCTTACGTGTGGTTCTTCGGCGCCGGCATCCTCGTCCAGCTCGCCATCGCCAGTGCCGCCGCCCTGGCCGGAGAGGCCGCCATGCTGGCCATCCGCGGCAAGCCGAAGGCGCTCTTCCTCACCGATCTTTCAGCCATCGTCACGGCCTGGCTGATCGCCCTCACTTTCCCGCCCATCGTCCCCTGGTGGCTGACCGTCACCGGCACGCTGCTCGCCGTGGTCATCGTCAAGCAGCTCTATGGCGGCCTCGGGCAGAACCCCTTCAACCCGGCCATGGCCGCGTTCTGCCTGATGATCGTGGCCTATCCTGCGCTGATGTCCCAGTGGCCTGCCGCCGGCCAGCTCGACTTCAAGACCCAGCTTGACCTGATTTTCGGCGGCGCCCGCCAGGTGGATGCCATTACCGGCGCCACCCCCCTCGACGCCTTGCGCACGGCCTTGCGCAGTGCAGCCAGCGCCGATTCCGAACTTCATGGCCTGCGAGCCTCGCAGCTCATGGACGGCCCCGCCTTCGGCGCCCTGGGCGGAAAGGGTGGCGAGTGGGTCGCCCTCGCCTACCTGCTGGGCGGGCTGTGGCTGATCCAGCGCCGCATCATCACCTGGCACATCCCTGCCGCCTTCTGTGGTGCGCTCTTTCTCACCGCCGGCCTGCTGTGGAGCGTCCGCCCCGACAGCTTTGGCTCGCCACTCTTCCATCTAGCCTCCGGCGGCGCCATGCTCGGGGCCTTCTTCATCCTGACCGATCCAGTCTCAGGGGCAACCACGGCTCGCGGCAAACTGCTGTTTGCGGCAGGCGCAGCCGTGCTCACCTATGTTATCCGCGCCTTCGGCGCCTACCCGGACGGCATCGCCTTTGCGACCCTGCTGATGAACATTCTCGTGCCCATCATCGACATGAAGACCCAGGCACCTGTGTTCGGCCACAAGAAGGACTGACGGTCCATGAGCGAAACCACTGCCCTCGGCCTTTCCGCCCGCACCGGCGGGGTGATGGTGGCCTTCACCGTGGTATTCACGGCGGTGATGGCCTTCACCTATGACGCCACCCGCGACCAGATCCAGGCCTCCGCCACCGAAGAGAAGATGAAGCTCATCTCGGAGGTGCTGCCCGGCACAACCTACGACAACGCCCTGCTGGAGGACTACGTAAGGCTCGGCCCCACGCGCGAACTGGGCCTCGACGAAGGCGGCCGTGTGTACCGTGCGCGCAAGGCGGGCCAGCCCGCCGCCCTGCTGCTGGAGACGACCGCACCCGACGGCTACAGCGGCCGCATCGACCTGATCGTCGCCATCAATGCCGACGGCAGCGTGTCTGGCGTGCGGGCCGTCAACCATCGGGAAACCCCGGGCCTGGGCGACTATATCGACCCCAGGAAGGACAGGGACAAGAAGTCCCCCTGGATCGCCCAGTTCTCCGACCTCAAGGCCGCGGACGTACCGGCCTGCAAGGTGAAGAAGGACGGAGGGCAGATCACCTACCACACCGGCGCCACCATCAGTGCCCGCGCCGTCACCAACGCCGTCGGCCGCGCAGCCCGCTTCGCCGCCGACAACCAGAACCGCCTGTTCGCCGCCAAGAGCGGCGGCCCGCTCTGACGGGAGACCCACCATGGACTTTCAAGCCCACAAGGAAATCGCCTGGAACGGCATCTGGAAGCAGAACACGGGCGTCGTCCAGATCCTCGGCCTGTGCCCCATCCTGGCCATCAGCACCAATGTGGTCAATGCCGTCAGCCTCGGCCTTGCCACCATCCTGGTCATGGCCCTGGCCAACCTGGCCATTTCGGCGCTGCGCAACTTCATCCCCTACGAGATCCGCATCCCGGTCTTCATCCTGATCATCGCTGCCCTGGTCACCGTGGTGGACCTGGCCTTCAATGCCTATCTCCATGAGCTTTACCTGGTGCTCGGCATCTTCATCCCGCTGATCGTCACCAACTGCATCGTCCTTGCCCGGGTCGAAGCCTTCGCCGCCAAGAACGAACCCGCACACTCCACGACGGATGGCATCGCCATGGGCGTCGGCCTGACTCTCGTCCTGGCCGTACTCGGTGCCATGCGCGAAATCGTCGGTAGCGGCACCCTGTTTTCAGGCATCGAGATGATCTTTCCGGGAACGGAGGGGCTCACACTCTTCGGTGACAACTACCCGGGTTTTCTGGTCGCCATCCTGCCGCCGGGCGCCTTCATCGCCCTGGGTTTCCTGATTGCCGGGCGCAACTGGATCGAAGCCCGCAAGCAGGCCCGCGCCCGCGCCAACCCACCCGCCTCCGGCGCCCCGCAGGCGTCCGTCGAACCCAGCGCACCGGCAGAAGCCGCCTGATGGCCGACATGAAGCTGGCCGCGGTGGCCGAAGCCTTCCTGCGCCTGCGGAACGCCAATCCCAACCCGACCACCGAGCTGGAATACGCCTCGCCCTACCAGCTCCTGGTCGCCGTGGTGCTATCGGCCCAGGCCACCGACAAGGGCGTCAATCTCGCCACTCGCAAACTCTTCGCCGTCGCCCCCACTCCGGAGTCCATGGCGGACCTGGGTGAAGCCGGCATCGTCGAGCACATCAAGACCATCGGCCTCTTCCGCAACAAGGCAAAGAACACCCTGGCCCTGTCGCACCAGCTTCTTGAGCGTCACGGCGGCGAAGTCCCCAATGACCGGGACGCCCTCGAAGCCCTGCCTGGCGTTGGCCGCAAGACCGCCAACGTAGTGCTCAACACCATCTTCGGTGAACCGACGATGGCCGTGGATACCCACATCTTCCGCCTCGCCAACCGCACGGGCCTCGCGCCCGGCAAGGACGTACTGGAGGTGGAGAAGCGTCTGCTGCGCCGCATCCCCAGGGAATACCTGCGCGACGCCCACCACTGGCTGATCCTGCACGGCCGCTATGTGTGCGTAGCCCGCAAACCCCATTGTGGCAAGTGCATCATCCGCGACCTGTGCCTGTCGCGGGACAAAACCGACTGAACCGCCCGTCCGGCAAAGACGCCGCCAAGGGCGCCCCACATCGCCCCCGCGCGGCGCAATCCGGAACCCGGCAACCACGCCCGAGCTTCACAAGGAAATCCCCACCATGTTCGACCCCTCCAGAGACCAGGCCCGCCAGTTCTTCATCAGTGCCTGGGCCAAGCACCGTAACCGCGAGGTTCTGACCCAACTCGAGATCATTGCCGCCGACCTGGTCGCCCATCATCCGGAGTACCACGCGCTGCTTGAAGATCCCGACGCGGTGTCGAAGGATTTCAGCCCCGAGGATGGCCAGATCAACCCCTTCCTGCATCTCTCCCTGCACCTGGCCATCGAGGAGCAACTCTCCATCAACCAGCCCCCGGGCATCCGGGAAGCCTTCGAGGCCTGCCAGGGTCGCCATGGCGACCGCCACGCGGCGCTCCACGACGTGCTTGATTGCCTCGGTGAAACCATCTGGAAGGCGCAGCGTGACAAGGCCCCGCTGGACGGCCGCGCCTATGTGGAAGCAGTACGCAAACGCGCCAGCAACTGAAGCGCTACACTCCGCCCCTGCCCACCCGATCCGGTCCCCCACGCATGCAAATGGAAGTCAAAGATCAACCCAGGTACGCCGTCGTGGCGGCCGTGCAACTGCCCAACGTCACCGACCTGGAATTTGAAGCTTCACTGGCCGAACTTCGGGAACTCGCCAAGACCCTGGGGTTGCAGGTGGTTCACACCTTCATCCAGAAGCGCACCAGCTTCGACGCCAACGCCTACCTGGGCGTGGGCAAGCGCCAGGAGATCCAGACCTACGTCAATGGGGAGCACGATGCGCTGCCCGGGGGCGGCCAGATCGATGCGATCCTGGTGGACCATGAGATTTCGCCCTCTCAGGCACGCAACCTGGAAGTCGAAGTGGGCTGCGAGGTGATGGACCGCACCATGGTCATCCTCGAGATCTTCCACCGCAACGCCCGCTCCCGCGCAGCCCGGGCCCAGGTGGAAATTGCCCGCCTCGGCTACATGGCACCCCGCCTGCGCGAAATGGCCAAGCTGGCCGGCCCCCAGGGGCGTCAGCGCAGCGGTGTCGGTGGCCGGGGTGCCGGCGAATCCCATACCGAGCTGGACCGCCGCAAGATCCGCGACCGCATCGCCGAGCTGCAGCAGGAAATCGACGCGATGGAGGTCGAGCGCAAGACCCAACGCGCCCGCCGCCAGGAACGCCAGGGCCTCGCCACGGTGGCCCTGGTCGGCTACACCAACGCCGGCAAGTCCACCCTGATGCGGGCCCTCACCGGCAGCGAAGTACTGGTCGCCAACAAGCTCTTCGCCACCCTAGACACCACCGTGCGCGTACTGCACCCGGAAGGCATCCCCCGTGTGCTGGTCAGCGATACGGTGGGCTTCATCAAGAATCTGCCCCACGGCCTCGTCGCATCCTTCAAGTCGACCCTCGACGAGGCACTGGATGCCTCGCTGCTGCTCCACGTGATCGACGCCAGTGATCCTGGCTTCGAGCGCCAGCTCGAAGTGACCGACGTGGTGCTCGCCGAAATCGGGGCTGATGTACTCCCGCGCATCCGCGTCTTCAACAAGATCGACCACGTGGGCGATGACGCCGCCCAGGCCGAATGCAAGGCTTCACTGCAGGCCCGCTACCCCGACTGCGTCGTCATGAGCGCGCGCCGTCCCGAGGAGGTCTCCGCGCTCCGGGAGGTCATCCTCGGCTTCTTCCAGCGGGATCTGGTCGAGGCCGAGCTCTTCCTGCCCTGGTCGGCCCAGCAGTTGCGTGGCGAAATCTTTTCCAACTGCCAGGTGCTGGAAGAACGCGCCGACGAGGACGGCGCCATCTTCCAGGTGCGAGGCGCCGCCGACGTGGTGCAGGGACTGAGGGACCGCCTGGGACGACCCTGAGCGCCTTCCTCACCTCAGGGTTGAAGCCATCGTCGCGAGCGAGCCGGGTTCACTCCCTGCGACGCAAACGCACGCGGCATTCGGCATCACGGGGCGCGAGATCGGGTCGCACCGCGGACTTGCCCCCTCTCACTCGTGCCGCAGTGCCTCGATGGGATCCAGACGGGCAGCACGCCGGGCCGGCACGTAACCGAAGATCACACCGATGGCCGCCGAGAAGCCAAAGGACAACAGGTTGATCACCGGATTGAACAGGTAGGGAACATGCATCAGCGCCGCGCCACTGATGGAGGCCATCGTCGCCAGAATGATCCCCACAACGCCGCCCAGCGATGCCAGCGCCACGGCCTCGATCAGGAACTGCAGCAGCACTTCCCGCTCCAGCGCTCCGATGGCCAGCCGGATGCCGATCTCACGGGTGCGTTCGGTCACCGACACCAGCATGATGTTCATGATTCCGATGCCACCCACCAGCAAGCTCACGGCAGCCACGGCGCCCAGCAGACCGGTCATCACCTTGGTGGTGCTGGACAGGGTTTCGGCAATCTGGCGCGTATCCATGACCGAGAAGTCGTCATTGTCACCCGGGCCGATATGGCGCCGTTCCCGCATCAGCCACGTGATCTGCTCCTTTGCAAGGTCCATTGACGCGTCGTCGCGCACCGACACCATCAATGTCGCCACATCCACCGAGCCGGTGAGACGACGCTGCACGGTGCGCAAGGGCATCGCCACAAGATCGTCCTGATCATTGCCCATGGAGGATTGACCTTTCGAGGTGAGCAGCCCGATCACCTCACAGGAGAACTGTTTGACCCGGATCTTGCGGCCGACCGGATCCAGCCCGCCGAACAGTTCCCTGCGGACGGTTTCACCGATCACACAGACCGCAGCACCTGCCCGTTCCTCCGCTTCGTTGAAGACTCGTCCGCTGGCGATCTGCCACTTGCCGGCCGAAAACCAGTCCCGACTGGTGCCCGTCACCCCCGCCGACCAATTGCGCGACATGGCCACCAGGGTGACGCTCTTGCTGCTCACCGGCACGACCGCCGCGAGACCATTGACCTGATTGCGCAAGGCGTCGGCGTCAGCCACCTTGAAGGCAGCCGAGCCCGCCGAGTCACGCCCGGGGCCCAGGTGCTGACCAGGCCGGATGATCAGCAGGTTGCTGCCCAGGCTGGAAATCTGGTCAGACACGGCACGGGTTGCCCCGTTGCCGAGGGTCACCATGGTGATCACCGCCGACACGCCGATGACGATGCCCAGGATGGTCAGGAAGGAACGCATCAGGTTGCGCCGGATCTCGCGCAGCGCGAGCAGGAGGGCGTTCCAGATCATGCCCGGCCTCCCCCGTCCTGCCGCTCCGCCTGGCGGACATCACTGGCAATGCGCCCATCCACCAGGCGCACGACCCGATGGGCATACTCGGCCATGTCCGCCTCATGGGTCACCATGACCACGGTGATGCCCTTGTCCCGGTTGAGGTCGGTCAGCAGATTCATGATCTCACGGCTGCGCTCGGTATCCAGGTTGCCCGTCGGCTCGTCGGCGAGCAACAGGGACGGGCCAGTGACCAGCGCCCGGGCAATGGCCACCCGCTGCTGCTGGCCACCGGAGAGTTCCGCCGGGGAATGGTGCCCCCAACCATCCAGCCCCACCGAAGCCAGCGCGGCACGGGCATGCTCACGACGCTGGGTGGCAGGCTCACCGCGATACAGCAGCGGCAGCTCCACGTTCTCCTGGGCCGAGGTGCGCGCCAACAGGTTGAAGCCCTGGAAGACGAAACCCAGGGCATGACGGCGCAGCAAGGCCCGTTGGTCGCGACTCAAGCTCTCCACCGCCAACCCGCGAAATCGATAGCTCCCGCCGGAAGGCGTGTCGAGACAACCGAGGATGTTCATCAGGGAAGACTTTCCGGAGCCACTCGGCCCCATGATGGCCACGAAGTCGCCCTCGTCAATTCTCAGATCGACCCCACGCAGGGCCTGAAAGGCCGCTGCGCCTGTCCCGAAACGACGGGTCACCTCCGTAAGGGAAATAAGCGGCTCGCTCATTTTCTGCCCGCCAGAGCCTCGATGATCACCTCGGCCCCCGCTTGCAGCGGAGCCTCACCGTCGGCAGCCCGGACCTCCGAAACCTGGCCATTGCTGCCCTGGACACTGACCCTGACCGCTGTCGCCTGCCCATCCTGCAGCAACCACAGGGTTTGGGTGCCGTCCTTGACAGTCGCCTCCGACGCCACCTTGGGCCCCGCTGACGGCGGTCGTGGCATCAGGCTGGAAAGCAGGCTGCGACTGGCCTGGGCCTTTTCGACCGGCGGTGAATAGCGCAGCGCGGCGTTGGGCACCAGCAGCACCTCCTTGCGCCGGGCAGTGGTGATTTCGGCGGTGGCCGTCATGCCGGGGCGCAGCAGCAACTCATCGTTCTTCACTTCGAGGATGGTCAGGTAAGACACCACCTGGTCCTTGGTCTGGGAACCCCAGCCAACCCGCGTGACCCTGGCCGGGAAATACTGGCCGGGCCAGGCATCCACATGAAATCGGGCATCCTGGCCCTCCTTCACTTTGCCCACATCGGCTTCATCCACGTCCACCTGCAATTCCATGCGGCGCAGGTCTTCGGCCAGGGTGAAAAGCACCGGCGCGGTCATCGCCGCGGCGACGGTCTGGCCCGGCTCAACCTTGCGGGTCAGCACGATGCCATCGATGGGAGAATGGATGGTGGCCTTGGACAGGCTGATTTCGAAGGTGCTCAGGGCAGCCTTTGCCGACAGGACGGCGGCCTCAGCCACCCGCTGGTCTGCCACCGCCCGCAAGGCCGCCGCCTCGCCGCTGTCCAGCTCCGCCTTCGACGGCACCTTGCCGCCCGACAGGCGGGCCACCTCCCTCAGCCGTGCCAGACTGGCCGACGTTTCGGCAACAGTGGCCTGGGTCTGACGCACCTTGGCCTCGGCCGAGGCCAGCTCCGCCTTCCCCTGCCTCACCTGGTCCTTCAGTTTCGAAGTATCCAGACGGGCAATGACCTGCCCCTTGCGGACCCGGTCGTTCACGTCCACCAGCACCGTATCGATGATGCCGGACAACTCGCTGCCCACGTCCACCGAATTGGTCGGTTGCAGATTTCCGGTGGCGGATACGTTGATGATCAGTTCGCCCTGCCGGATCGGCTGGGTGCGGAACCGGGGGCCAACGTCACCATTTCCGCCAAGGAGACCGAACATCAGAGCGCCGATCACTACCAGTCCGGCAACGATCAGTAACAGGCGAGGCCTGCCGCCGAAACGGGACTGGCCGCTTTTCAGGATGAGATCGCGCAATGCTTCTGCTGATTGGGTTTCGGGGGTACTCATGAGTCTCTTCCGTCGGTGATTTGAGAAGGCATCCCCTCGCTCGGCGACCAGCCACCGCCAAGGGCCTTGTAGAGCTGGATCAGGGCCGTGACACGTTCCGCATCGGCTGAAGCCAGACTGTCCTCAACGGCAAGCAAGGTACGTTCGGTGGTCAGCACGGTCTGGAAGTCAATCAGCCCGGCGTTGTAGCGGTGACGCGCCAACAAGGCCGCATTGCGCGCGGCACCGACGGCACTGATCAGCGCCCGCTGCCGTTCCCCCCCGCCCGAGAGGGCAACCAGCGCGTTCTGCACGTCCTCCAGGGCCGTCAGCACGGCCTTGTCGTAGGCAGCGCGCCTCTGCGCACGGAGGGCATCCTGGATCTCGACCTGGGCTCGCAATCGCCCGGCATCAAACACAGGGCCGGCCACGGCCCCGGCAAGGGAGCGGGCAATCTGTCCTCCACCGCTGAAGGTGGACAGTCCGAGGGCCTGCAGGCCAATGGACCCTGACAGACTGAAACTTGGGTAACGGGCGGCCTCAGCCTGACCAAGCCGAGCCGTCTCGGCTGCCAAGCGGCGCTCTGCGGCCTGCACATCCGGGCGCTGACGCAGGGTTTCGGCTGGAATGCGGAGGGCGATATCCCGTGGCAGGGTCGGCAGCGTCTCCGTGCCCGCCTTGCTGAGCTGCTCGTGCAGGCTGCCCGGGGTACGGCCGGTAAGAATGGCCAAGCGATGCTCGGCAGCGGCTCGACCACTATCGAGTGTGGGAATGGCAGCCCGGGTCGTGTCCCGATTGCTGCGTGCCTGCTCCACCTCAAGACTGCCGACCAGCCCGGCCTGGGCTCGCCAATCGGTGATCTGCAGGGTTTCAGACTGGCTGCCCAGATTGTCCCGGGCAATCGCCAGGCGCGCCTGATAGGCCCTCAGCTCCACGTAATTGAGCGCCACTTCTGCCACCAGACTGACCCGGGTAGCCCTCATGTCCGCGACGCTGGCGTCCAGATCAGCCTCGGCCGCCTCCAATGCCCTGCGTGCCCCCCCGAAGACATCGGGCTCCCAGCTTGCATCGAAACCCGCCGCGTAGAGGGTCTTGTCCGCTCCAAGGGCGGTGCTTCGCGTCACGCCCGTGGATGCGCCGACCGTCGGAAACCGGTTGGCCGATGCCAGATCCCGATTGGCACGGGCCGCCCGCAAGGCTGCACTGGCGCTGCGCAGATCCGGGTTGTCCCCAAGGGCATCCTCGATCAGGCTGGTGAGTTGCGGGTCGGACAACTGTTCCCACCAACGCGCCAGGCCATCCCCCGTCTCCGGGATCGTGCCGACGGTCGACACCGCTTGCCAGGCGGCTGGAACGGGCGTTTCAGGTACCCGGTAATCCGGGCCGACGGTGGCACACGCGCCAAGCAAACTGACCAGCAGCACCGGCAGCAGGCGGCGGACCGGGGTCGATGGGGCAATGGGAAAGGAGGGAAACATGAATGCAACCTTGAAGCTCTGCGCGCGCAGCGCAGCGACAGGCAGATCATTCACCTTTCAAGGGTTAGCTGCAGTTAGCCCAATGTAAAGCTGAGTGAAGACCATCGAGCCGGACAACATCCGACTCAAGTCACCTGCCGACGTGCACCCATGCCGAGCGCAAAGAAAAGCTCGTGAGAATCACGGGCTTTTTTAGGTGGGGCAGGTTGTTGGCTAGAGAAGAAAAACGCCCCGAAAGGGGCGTATCTCTTGGCTTTCTGGCGGAGAAGGAGGGATTCGAACCCTCGATACGGAGAACCGTATACCGGATTTCGAGTCCGGCGCATTCGACCACTCTGCCACCTCTCCTGGTGTTCCGCCGAAGGCTGGCGCCCTTGGCTGATCGAAGCCCGCTATTATATCTCAAGTCGCGGGAAATACCAGTCATTCGGCGGGTTTTGCGGCACCTGCAGTGAATTCGTCGAAGGCACGCACGGCTTCGGCCGCGTACATGAGACTCGGGCCACCCCCCATGTAGGTGCAGATGCCCAGGGTCTCCATGAGCTGCTCGCGGGTGACACCAAGGCGGATCAGGGCCTTGACGTGGAAGCCGATGCACCCGTCACAACGGGCAGACACACCGATGGCGAGGGCGATGAGCTCCTTCTGCAGGGCAGACAGGGACCCCTCCTTCATCGCCTCCTTGGCCATGGTGGAGAAGCCCTTCATGGTGTCGGGAATCTCGGCATGCAGGGCCTTGAGGCCCTTGTTGAGATCGCCAGTGATCTGGACGAAGGACTTGCTGCTCATGATGGAAGCTCCGAAATAAATTAGAGATTCCTAATATACAGAAAAGATGGTGGATTGAGAACCGGGGCAGCACCTGCCCCGACGCCTTCATCACATTAAAGGGGTGCCTGAAGCACCGTGAGGCCGCCCATGTAGGGCTGCAGCACCGCAGGGACGCGCACCGAGCCGTCAGCCTGCTGATAGTTCTCGAGCACGGCCACCAGGGTCCGCCCCACGGCCAGTCCGGAACCGTTGAGGGTGGCGAGGGATTCGTTCTTGCCCTGGGCGTTCTTGAAACGGGCTTGCATGCGGCGGGCCTGGAAGCTCTCGAAGCACGAGCAGGACGAGATCTCCCGGTAGGTGTTCTGGGCCGGCAGCCAGACTTCCAGATCATAGGTCTTGGCAGCACCGAAGCCCATGTCCCCGGAGCACAGCACGATCTTGCGATACGGCAGTTCCAGCTTCTGCAGGATGGCTTCGGCGTGGCCGGTGAGCTCCTCCAGGGCATCCCAGGCGTTCTCGGGGCGCTCGATGCGCACGAGCTCGACCTTGTCGAACTGGTGCTGGCGGATCATGCCGCGGGTGTCGCGGCCATAGCTGCCGGCTTCGGAGCGGAAGCACGGGGTATGGCAGACGAACTTCATCGGCAGGGATTCGGCCGGCACGATCTCGTCCCGGACGATGTTGGTGACGGGCACTTCGGCGGTGGGGATGAGGTAGAACTTGCTGCCGTCAGCCTTGGGCACGGCGAAGAGATCTTCCTCGAACTTGGGTAGCTGACCGGTGCCATACATGCTTTCGGCATTGACCAGGTAGGGCGCGTACAGCTCGGTGTAGCCATGTTCGGCAGTGTGGGTATCGAGCATGAACTGGGCAAGGGCCCGGTGCAGACGAGCCAGTCCGCCCTTCATCAGGGTGAAACGCGCGCCTGAGATCTTGACCGCGGTTTCGAAATCCAGCCCGCCCAGGCGGGTGCCAATATCCACGTGGTCGCGTACTTCGAAGTCGAAGCTGGGCACAGAGCCCCAGCGGCTGATCTCGACGTTGTCGGTTTCGGACTTACCAACAGGAACGCTCTCGTGGGGCAGATTGGGCAGACCGGCCACAAAGGCGTTGAAGCGCTCCAGCAGCTCAGCCAGCGCGGTTTCGTTGGCCTTGAGCTCATCGCCAATGCCCGCAACTTCCGCCAGGACGGCCGATGCGTCTTCGCCCTTGCTTTTGAGTTGCCCGACCTGCTTGGACAGGGTATTGCGCCGGGACTGGAGCTCCTGGGTACGGGTCTGGCGGGACTTGCGCTCATCCTCCAGGGCCTGGAAGGCCGCCACGTCGAGGCTCATTCCCCGGGTGGCAAGCCGCTCTGCAACAAAGTCCAGACGGGTACGCAGCAGTTGCACATCAAGCATGACAATCCCTATTCAAATCAGAAAATTAGCTTATCGATACAGTGGCGGTCCGGAATTTGCTTGTCCACAACCACCACTTTTCGGTTATATTGCGCCGCAACATGCGCGCCGTGCATAGCCCATCAGAAGCAATAGAAATCAAGATGTTAATAGCACCTATTGGCAGAAACTTTTCTTGATTTCACACACTCACAGGTCACAATTGAAGAAAGGCACACACATGGATAGTGCCGTTCCAATGCGACCACCGAAGGAGACCCCGATGTTGTCCATCCGTGACTGCCTGGATTACTGCGACCTGACCGACGAGGACGTCGCCATCATTGCCGAGCATCATGACATTCCCGATGCTGCGGCTGCCCAGATCGCCTGCGGACTTGTCCAGACCCGCGAAGGCACCTTGATGCTCACCCAGTTCATGCTCGACCTCGTGGATGCCGCCGAGGAACGCGGAGACCGGGCCAAAGCCAAGCGCTTCCGGGATGCCTGCGCCCGCTTCATTGCGGCGCATCCCCTCCCCCACGACCAGCACTGATATTTCCGCCGGAGTGGCGGTGCTCTTCATCGAGGTATTCCCGGTCAAGAGCCCGCAGCCGCTCGAGTTTCTCCGCAATCCTTGCCTCCAGGCCCCGGTTGACGGGTTGATACCAACCCGGCTTTTCCATGCCGTCGGGCAGGTAGTGCTCGCCGGCCGCGTAGGCCTCCGGCTCGTCATGGGCATAGCGGTAAGCCTTGCCGTAGCCCAGTTCCTTCATCAACTTGGTCGGCGCGTTACGCAGATGGATCGGCACCGGCCGGGACACATCCTGCTTCACGAATTGACGCGCCGCATTATACGCCTTGTAAACCGCGTTCGATTTGGCCGCGCAGGCCAGGAAAACCGCAGCCTGGGCCAGCGCCAGCTCGCCTTCCGGTGAGCCGAGGCGCTCGAAGGTGGCACAGGCGTTGAGGCAGATTTCCAATGCGCGGGGGTCGGCCAGGCCGATATCCTCAATGGCCATGCGCACCAGCCGCCGCCCCATGTACAGGGGCTCGGCACCGCCGTCCAGCATACGGCACAACCAGTAGAGAGCCGCGTCCGGATCGGAACCGCGCACCGCCTTGTGAAGCGCCGAGATCTGGTCGTAAAAAGCCTCGCCACCCTTGTCGAAGCGCCTGAGGTTGCGCGACAGGGCTTCGTCGATGAAGGCCGGCGTCACCGGGTTGACCCCGGCCGTGGTGGCCGCTGTCGTCACCTGCTCCACCAGATTGAGCAGGCGTCGGGCATCGCCATCGGCAAAGCCGGTGAGGCGATCCCGCGCGTCGTCCTCGAAACCCAGGTCCGGGCAGGCCACGTGCCGTGCTCGCTGGAAAAGCTCACCCAGCTCCGCCTGACTGAGGGGCTCCAGCACGTAAACGGCAGCCCGGGACAGCAGGGCCGAGTTCACCTCGAAGGAGGGGTTCTCGGTCGTGGCGCCGATCAAGGTGACCAGGCCTTGCTCCACATAGGGCAGAAAGGCGTCCTGCTGGGCCTTGTTGAAACGATGCACTTCATCCACGAAGAGAATGGTGTGACGCCCGCGACTCCGCTCCGCCTCGGCCCGGGCAATCGCCTCGCGAATGTCCTTGACGCCGGAGAACACGGCGGAGAGGGAGGCAAACTCCGCATCGAAAGCCCGAGCCATCAGGCGGGCCAGGGTGGTTTTGCCCACTCCCGGCGGCCCCCACAGGATCATGGAGTGCAGCTTGCCGGACTGGAAGGCCAGGGCCAGGGGCTTGCCCGGGCCGAGCAAATGCTTCTGGCCGATCACATCGGCGATGGTCTGGGGCCGCATCGCCTCAGCCAGGGGCTGACGCGGTGGATCAAGGGTGTCGAACAGATCGGCCATGGGCTTTGCCGGCTAGTCGCCCACCACGTCGGCGCCCTTGGGCGGCACGAAGCGGAACAGCCCGCCATCCAGGGACGGATTGCGCTCCATCTGCAGGAAGTTGAGGGACGTGGTTTGACCGAAGTTGTCGTGCAGCACCATGGCCTTGAGCTGCCCCCCCGAAAAGCCCATGCGGATGCGCTCGAAGCTGCTGTCGTCGGCCTTGGGCCTGGCCTCGACCCATTCCAGGCCATCAGCCGCACCGTCATCCTTGAGGGTGAAGTTCTTCTCGAGGGCGTTGTCACCGGCAAGGATGGCCGCCGGCGTGCTGCCCAGGGCCTGCCCCAGCTTCTTGGTGGTGACCTGGTTCAACTCCTGGTCCCAGGCCCACAGCTTGCTGCCGTCACCCACCAGCAACTGGGCGTAGGGCTTCTCGTAAACCCAGCGGAACTTGCCCGGGCGCGAGAAGGCAAAGGTGCCGCTGGCCTGCTGGGGCTTGCGCCCCGACTTGGAAAACACCTGCTGGGTGAAGCTGCCCCGTGCCGAGCGGGTGCCGTCCATGAACTGCTTGAGCTGGGCCAGGGAATCAGCCTGGACGGTGCCGGCGGCAAACAGCAGGGCTGCCGCCAGCAGGCGCAGCGAGTGGGTACGGACCATCATTCTCCTTCGCGGGGCGGTGTCACCACCTCCCGGTTGCCATTACTGCCCATGGCCGAAATCAGGCCCGAGCGTTCCATCTGTTCGATCAGCCGCGCGGCCCGGTTGTAGCCGATGCGCAGGTGCCGTTGCACGAGGGAGATCGACGGCCGGCGGGTCTTGAGGACGATCTCCACGGCCTGGTCGTAAAGGGGATCGGCCTCGCTGCCCTCTCCGCCACCTTCACCGCCCCCCAGCAGGTCGCCACCCTCCTCCTCCGAGGGGGCGAGAATACCCTCAATGTAGTCCGGCTCGCCCAGCGCCTTCAGGTGCTCGACCACCCGGTGCACCTCGTTGTCGGCCACGAAAGCACCGTGGACGCGGATGGGCAGGCCGGTGCCGGGGGCGAGGTAGAGCATGTCACCCATGCCCAGCAGCGCCTCCGCCCCCATCTGGTCGAGGATGGTGCGGGAGTCAATCTTGCTGGACACCTGAAAGGCCATGCGGGTCGGGATGTTGGCCTTGATCAGGCCGGTGATCACGTCCACGCTGGGGCGCTGGGTGGCCAGGATGAGGTGGATGCCGGCGGCCCGGGCCTTCTGGGCCAGGCGTGCAATCAGCTCCTCGATCTTCTTGCCCACCACCATCATCAGATCCGCCAGCTCGTCGATGATGACGACGATGTAAGGCAGCTTGTCGAGGGGTTCCGGGTTGTCGGGGGTGATGGAGAACGGGTTCTTGAGGGGCGAACCGACCTTGGCCGCCTCCGCCACCGCCTTGTTGTAGCCGGCGAGGTTGCGCACCCCCAGGGCCGACATCAGCTTGTAGCGCTTCTCCATCTCGGCCACGCACCAGTTGAGCGCGTTGGCCGCGTGCTTCATGTCGGTCACCACCGGCGCCAGCAGGTGCGGAATGCCCTCGTAGATGGACAGCTCCAGCATCTTCGGGTCCACCAGGATCAGGCGCACGTCTTCGGGTTCGGACTTGTAGAGCAGCGACAGGATCATCGCGTTGATGCCCACCGACTTGCCCGAGCCGGTGGTACCAGCCACCAGCAGGTGAGGCGTCTTGGCGATGTCCGCCACCACCGGCTGACCGCCGATATCCTTGCCCAACGCCACCGTGAGGGGCGAATGCATGTCGTGGTAGGCCTTGGAGCCGAGGATCTCGGACAGGCGCACCGTCTGACGCTTGGGGTTGGGCAACTCCAGGGCCATGCAGGTCTTGCCGGGCACCGTCTCGACCACGCGGATGCTCACCACCGACAGGGCACGGGCCAGATCCTTGACCAGGTTCATCACCTGGCTGCCCTTCACGCCCACCGCCGGTTCGATCTCGAAGCGGGTGATCACCGGCCCCGGATAGGCGGCCAGCACCTTCACTTCGACGCCGAAATCGGCGAGCTTGCGTTCAATCAAGCGCGAGGTGAACTCAAGCACCTCGGCCGACGGCGGCTCCACGTCGTTGGACGGCTCATCAAGCAAGGCCAGGGGCGGCAACGCGCCGCCCGGCAGCTCGGTGAATAGGCTGGTCTGGCGCTCCTTCTCGACGCGAACCGACTTCTCGACCTCAACGATGGCGGGTTCGATGCGTACCGGGGGCGGCGGCGCCACCTCTTCCTTCTTGCGCTTGGTTTCGACCACGGCCTCGCGCTTCTGCGCCACCTCACGACCAACCCGTCGGTCCTGCCAGGTCTGCACCCCCTGGGTGGCGAACAGCCAGACCTTCTCCAGACCGGCCCCAAGGGCCTCGGAGGCCTCGATCCAGCTGACGCCGGAAAAGAGGCTCAAGCCACCGGCGATCAACGCCAGCAACAGCAGGGTTCCCCCCGTGAAGCCCAGGTATTGGAGCACCAGGTTGCCCAGCTCCAGGCCAATCACCCCACCCGGCTCCAGGGGAAGGGTTGCCCTCATCGAATAGAAACGCATGGCCTCGAGCCCGCTGCTGGCCAGCAGCACGATCAGGAAGCCGATCACCACCACCAGGAAGGAACGATGATCGGCACCGAAGCTCTGCTGCAGCCTACGAAACCCGATTGCCAGGCCAAAGCCGAGAAAGATCACCCACCACCAGGCCGACAGACCGAAGAGGTAGAGCAGCAGATCCGACAACCACGCGCCGAAACGCCCCCCGGGGTTGCTCACATGCTCCACCTGCACCGCGTGGGACCACCCGGGATCCCCCTTGGAGTATCCAAACAGGACCATGGCCAGGTAAAGGGCGAGGACGCCCAGCAACATCCAGCGGGCCTCCTGCAGCAGGCCGGCGATTTTTTCGGGGAGGGGGAGCGGTCGGGTGGAAGGGCGATTGAGCATGGGTGGGCGGTGCCGGGGCGTTACGGATGGAGCCTGAAATGCAAAAGCGCGGCAAGGCGCCGCGCTTTGATTATAAACCAGGGTCTCTGGTCGTCCCTTCCTCGCCGGGTTCCGATTGGGTAAGGAAGGATTTCCGGATCATTCACAAATCGTAGATCTTTTCGCGCAGGATCACGCCGCCGTCGGTTTCCTCAATCAGGCCGCGCAGGCCCAAGTCCTTCATCACACGGCTGACCATCTCGCGGGAGGCGCCGATCATCTTGGCAATGTCCTGCTTCGAGATCTTCTTCTTCACCATCTTCAGCCCATCAACCTCTTCGGACATCTCGAGGAGCAAGCGTGCCACGCGGCCATAGACGTCCATCAGCGCCAGACTTTCGATCTTGCGGTCGGCATCGCGCAGGCGGCGGGTGAGATTGCACATCACGTGCCAGGAGAGCTCGAAGTTCTCCTGCATCAGGCGTTTGAAATCGGTCTTGGCAATGGTCACCAGATCGGCCGGCGACACCGCCACCACGGACGCGGAGCGGGGGCTGTCGTCGAGCACGCCCATTTCACCAAACATTTCGCCCTGGCCAAGAATGGTGAGGATCACTTCACGACCATCCTCATCGCTGACCATGACCTTCAGATTTCCCGTCAGGACAAAATAGACGAAATCCGTACGGTCACCTTCGTGCACCACGGCAGAGCCCCGCGGCACCCGTCGCATCATCGCGCAGCGCGCAACGGCCGCCAGCCGGTCATCGCCCAGGCCCTGGAAAATCGGGAAAGTCCGCAGGGCAATCGTGGACACGGAGCTGGTTACGGTCATAAGGCCTCTCCTAAGCAGGATGCAAATTAATTGGCAAACGGCACAAACTGGCCGTCATGCACACACAACGGCAAAGTATAGATCAAACTTGAGGCGCATCTAAGGACATGGGCCCACCGGGTGGCCGCGCCGCAGGGCCGACGCCCTACCCGGGGCAGGCCGCCCCCTTCCCGGGAACAGAGCGCCTTATAATCTGTCTTCCTTGCTCCAGACACACGAAAGACCCACAAAGATGGCCACCCGTCACATCAAGCTGCTCATTCTCGGTTCCGGCCCCGCCGGCTACAGCGCGGCCGTCTACGCCGCCCGCGCCAACCTGAATCCCGTTCTCATCACCGGCATCGCCCAGGGCGGTCAGTTGATGACCACCACCGAAGTGGACAACTGGCCGGCGGACGCCGACGGCGTCCAGGGTCCGGAGCTCATGGCGCGCTTCGAGAAGCACGCCCTGCGCTTCAACACCGAGATGATCTTCGACCACATCCACACCACCCATCTGGCCGAAAAGCCGATCCGCCTGGTGGGCGACGCCGGCGAATACACCTGCGACGCGCTGATCATCGCCACCGGCGCCAGCGCCCAGTACCTCGGCCTGCCCTCCGAAGAAGCCTTCTCCGGCAAGGGCGTGTCCGCCTGCGCCACCTGCGACGGCTTCTTCTACCGCAACCAGGAGGTCTCCGTGATCGGGGGCGGCAACACCGCCGTCGAAGAGGCCCTCTACCTGGCCAACATCGCCAGCAAGGTCACCCTGGTGCATCGCCGCGACAAGTTCAAGGCCGAGCGCATTCTGATCGACAAGGTCATGGAGAAGGTTGCCGCCGGCAAGATCGTGCTGGAACTCGATTCCACCCTGGATGAAGTCCTGGGGGACAAGACCGGCGTCACCGGCATGCGCATCAAGAGCACCAAGACCGGCGCCACCAAGGACATCGACCTGAAGGGTGTGTTCATCGCCATCGGCCACAAGCCCAATACCGACATCTTCGAAGGCCAGCTCGAGATGGAAGGCGGCTACATCGTCACCCAGGGCGGCCGCAAGGGCAACGCCACGGCCACCAGTGTTCCCGGCGTGTTCGCGGCAGGTGACGTGCAGGACCACATCTACCGCCAGGCCGTCACCAGCGCCGGCACCGGCTGCATGGCTGCGCTGGACGCCGAGCGCTATCTCGACAGCCTCGGTCTCGCTGGCTGACGCCCTCAGCGCCCCCTGACGGACCGGACCTTCCGGTCCGTTTCCATTTTCCGGACTCACTTTTTCGCAAGCCATGGGCAAGGACAAGCACAACGCCGGACTCGATGCCCTCAAGGCCATCAAGAAACAGGTGCCCAGCAGCGTGGTCGTCAAGGCGCTCGCCGGCAAGCCGCGCCGGGCGCCGGAGGTGGCCAGCCCGTCGGCCGAGCCAGACGAGGCCGGGCTCTTCCGTCAGCAGGTGGGCGCCGTCCAGCCCGTCCGCGGCGGCGGTCAAGCCGATATTGCCCGCCCCAGGCCGGCCCCGGTGCCCCGCCCCCGGCTCGCCGAACCTGAGCCCGAAGCCCCGCGCCGCAGCCACCGTGTGGACGAGAACGACCCGATGGCCGTGTTCCGCGCCGCCCTTGGCGACATCGCCCCGATCAAGGATTTCAACCGGGTGGACCTGAGCCAGCAACGCCAGCAGGCCAATCCCCAGGTTCGCGCCGTCGACAACTGGGTGCCGCCGCCCAGCCTGCTCGACGGACCGGTCAGCCACGACCCCGCCGAACTCTTCCGCCAGGTGGCCGGCGCCGTCGCCCCCCTGAAGGACAAAAACCTGGCCGACGTGGAACGCCCGGTGCCCGCGCCGCGGCCGCGCCAGCGCGAGGAAGACGAGCGGGAAGTGCTGCGCGAGGCCATCGAGGCCCCCCTCAGTTTCGAAGACCGCCTCGACACCGGCGACGAAGCCGCCTATCTGCGCACCGGCCTGCCCCGCCGGGTACTCACCGACCTGCGCCGGGGCCGCTGGGTGGTCCAGGGCGAACTGGACCTGCACGGCCTCACCCGCGACGAAGCCCGCGCCAGCCTGGCACGGTTCATCGCCCTGTCCCTGCAGCAGGGCCGGCGCTGCCTGCGGGTGATCCATGGCAAGGGGCACGGCTCGCCGGGCCGCATGCCCGTCCTCAAGCATCTGTCCCGGGGCTGGCTGGCCCAGCGGGAAGATATCCTGGCCTTCTGCCAGGCCCGGCCCCACGACGGCGGTGATGGCGCCTTGCTCGTCCTGCTGCAGGCCGGTGTCGCGAAAACCTGACCCGCCAAACCCCTTCCCGACGAACAAAAAAGGCCCTTAATTTAAGGAGTTGCTAATACAGATAGCCTCAAAAGGGTACACATCTGCCTAGTTTTCTCCTACCCGTGGGATTTCTTGTTTCCAGTCAATTTTTTTCGCGCCCCATCCGCATACATTCCTCTGCGACAGATTGTCGCAGGGGCACAAGGTGTCGCAGCCAGGCCTTCCGGCGCCCCGCCTCATCTAATGACGTCACCCCCCGGGTTGGCGCTCTTTCGGCTTAGGGACACACGGAGACCACAATGAGCACCGAAAACATCAAACATGACGTTCAGGATACCGTTCCTGGACGCCGCAAGTTCCTGAACACTGCCGCACTTGCCGGCCTCGCAGGTGCCGGTCTATCGGTGGGCCTGTCCTCCTGCAAGCAGGAGGCTGCACCCACCGCCGCCGCACCGGCTGCGGCCCCGGCCCCGGCCCCGGCCCCTGCCGCAGCCCATGGTGCCGCAGCGGGTGAGCTGAACCTTCACCCGGCCCCTGGCCAGCTCGACACCTATTACGGCGTGTGGTCCGGCGGCCACTCCGGAGAAGTGCGCGTGCTGGGTCTGCCGTCGGGTCGCGAAATCAAGCGCATCCCCACCTTCAATATCGACTGCATGAACGGCTGGGGCATCACCAACGAGACGAAAGCAATCATCGGCACCCGTGCCGACGGGAGCCTGAAGTACAAGACCGGCGACACCCACCACGTCCATGGCTCGTATGCCGATGGCACCTACGACGGCAAGTATTTCTGGGTGAACGACAAGATCCACGGACGCCTCGCACGCATCCGCGGTGACATTTTCGAATGCGACAAAATCACCGAAATCCCTAACATTCAGGGCTTCCACGGCATCTTCCCGGACAAGCGTGACCCGGTAGATCAAGCCGTAAATCGCACCACCCGCGTCTTCTGTGGCAATGAGTTCCACATTCCGCACCCGAACGACGGGCGCGACATGGACGATCCCACCAAGTACCGGACCCTGTTCACCTGCATTGACGCAGAGACCATGGAAGTGCGCTGGCAGTGCCGCGTTGACGGCAACATGGACCTCGTTGCCACGTCATACAACGGTCGCCTCGCCGCAGCCAACCAGTACAACACCGAGGGCGGCGCTCACTACGAAGACATGATGTCCGCCGAAAAGGACGCCTGCGTTTTCTTCGACGTTGCCCGCATCGAGAAGGCCGTCAAGGACGGCAAGTTCACCACCATCGGCGACAGCAAGGTGCCCGTGGTCGACGGTACCAAGGAAGCCAACAAGGATCCGAAGACCGCCCTCACCTGTTACGTGCCGGTTCCCAAGAACCCCCACGGGGTCAATGCCAGCCCGGACGGCAAGTACTTCATCTGCTCCGGCAAGCTCTCGCCCACTGGCACCGTCATCGAACTGGCCAAGGTCGAAGACTTCCTCGACGGCAAGCTTGATGACCTGAACAAGAGCATCGTCGCCGAAGTCGAACTCGGCCTCGGGCCCCTGCACACCACCTTCGACGGCCGCGGCAACGCCTTCACCACACTCTTCCTGGACAGCCAGATCGTCAAATGGAACGTGGATGCCGCCATCAAGTTCCATGCTGGCGACAAGAACGCAAAATACGTCATAGACCGCATCGACGTGCATTACCAGCCGGGCCACATCAGCGCCGACATGGGCGAGACCAAGGAGGCCGGCGGTATGTTCCTCGCGGTGGGTTGCAAATTCTCCAAGGACCGCTTCCTGCCCGTTGGCCCCCTGCACCCGGAGAACGAGCAGCTGATCGACATCCGTGGTGAAAAGATGAGCATGCTGGCCGAGCACCCGGTCTACCCCGAGCCCCACGACTTCGTCATCGTCAAGCGCGAGAAGATCAAGACCCGCCAGGTCTTCAACGTCGACGACTTCCCGAATGCCATCAAGGATCCGAAGGACTCCGGCGTCTTCCGCAACGGGAACAAGGTCACCGTCAAACTCGTGTCCCAGGCGCCTGCCTACAGCCTGCGGGAGTTCAAGGTCAAGAAGGGCGACGAAGTCACGCTCATCCTGACCAACCTGGACAAAGTGGAAGACCTGACCCACGGCTTCGCAATCCCGAAGTACGACATCAACTTCGTCGTCAATCCCCAGGAAACAAGGTCGGTCACCTTCAAGGCCGACAAGCCGGGTGTGTACTGGTGCTACTGCACGCACTTCTGCCACGCACTGCACCTTGAAATGCGCACCCGCATGATCGTCGAAAAGTAGTCGACACCCCGCAACACGTCGATAAATGAAGAAATTTTGGGGAGGCGCTTGCGTCTCCCCGTTTTTTTCACTTCATACCGCCCCGGCTACACTCAGGAGCCCCCCGGATGCGCCCCTACCCGCTACTCGCAGCAGCACTGACTGCTGTCCTTCTCGCCATCGGCGGCCCCAGCCCGGCCTTCGCGCTGAACACTTCTTCCCAGGAGGCCAGCGCTGACCTCGCCGAGCAGAACCGCATGCTCAGCCAGCGCGCCACCAAGGCCTACCTGATGGCGCTGCAGGGCATCAACCCGGCCGATGCACGGGACATCCTCGCGGATTCCACCGCGCGCCTGGAACGCAACCTTGCCACCCTGCGTACCGGCAAGCTGGACGAAGCCACGCGCAGCAAACTGACCGACGTAGACAAGGCCTGGGCCGAAGTCCGGGTCCAGCTTGATGCCCCCCCAAGCGCCAGCGGTGCACTGGCCCTGTACGACAGCACCGAGGCCCTGCAGCGCGCAACCCAGCACCTCGCGATGGCCATCAACGCCAATGCGCCGGAAGCATCGCGGCGGCTGGTTCTTCCCTCACGCATGCGGGCACTTTCCCAGCGCATCGCCATGCACTACCTCTATCGCGCCAGCGGGGTGCTCACGCCCAATGCACCCGAAATGGAGCTGACCTACGCCCGGGGCGAGTTTGCCGCCAACCTCTACCGCGCCGGCAAGAACGACACCTACACCCCTGAAGCCCGGGAAGCACTCAACGCCTTGTCCCGGCTTTACCCGGCCTATCACGACGCCGCCGGCAAACTCGACACGCCCCCCTCCATGCTGAAGAACGCCCCGACAGTCATGACACTGAGTGAGCAAGTTCTCGGCGCTACCGAAAAGACGGTCAATGCCCTGCTCAAGCCCGCGAACCCCTGAACAGCCACCCGCTCCATCTCGCTTTTTTTCGGCTTGACTCAGCTTAAGGACAAGGCCGGCGCAGCCCATCAGAATTCCATGAAACGCTGATTTACCGGAGCTCCCATGCAATTCGCCCCACTTTCACACCTGCGCCGGCTTCGCCGCCAGACTGCCGCACTGCTGGCCTGCCTGCTCCTCGGCGGCACTGCTAATGCCGACACCTACGAAGTCAAGCTGCCCCCAGAGCTGGCCACCTCCCCCCGGATGTGCGACTACGCCCCCTGCAAGGACGTAATCCCCGGCGCCACCGCCTTCTCGGAGCGCAAGGGCCAGCCCTGGTACGTGGAAGCCTACAAGGATGAAGCCGGGCAGAAGAAGCTCCTCGGCTACGTGATGCTGTCCACCGACATCACCGATATCCCCGCCTACTCGGGCAAGCCGGTGGTTACCCTGATCGGCATGGATACTGCGGGCAAGTTCACCGGGGTCAAGATCCTCAAGCACTCCGAGCCCATCCTGCTGCTGGGCATCCCCGAGTCGGCCCTGGTCAAGTTCAACAACCAGTACCTGGGCAAGTTCGTCGGGGACAACATCGAGATCGGCAAGTCCCGCCCCGAAGAGAACCTCATCGGCCTCGACGCCATCACCGGCGCCACCGTCACCGTCATCGCCCAGAACCAGGTGATGATGACCAGCGGCAGCGAAGTGGCCAAGCAGGTCGGCATCCTCAAGCCGGTCAACCGCCCGCAGGCCCGCTTTCCGGCCTCCGCCGCCACCCCCTCCTGGGCCGACCTGGTGGCAGACGGCAGCGTCCAGCGGCTCACCGTGAAGCCCGAGGAGGTCGGCCTGAAGAGCGACGGCCGCCCCTACATGGACCTGTGGTTCGGCTACCTCAACCAGCCCACCATCGGCCGCGCGATACTCGGCAAGGATGGTTACGAAGGGCTGATGGGCCGCCTCAAGGAAGGCGAGCACGCCATCTTCATCATCGCCAACAACAGCATGGACTCCTTCAAGGGCTCCGGCTTCGTCCGCGGCGGCCTCTACGACCGGGTCCAGGTGCGCCAGGACAAGGACGGCTTCACCTTCCGCGACCTGGACTACGTGAACCTGTGGAGCATCGCGGCCAGCGGCGCCCCAGCCTTCAACGAGTCCGCCATCTTCATCATCCGCGGCAAGAGCTTCTCCGCCGCCTACCCGTGGAAGCTGGTCTTCCTGGGCAACAAGATCGACAAGGAGACGGCGGCCAAGACCTTCGCCAATTTCGACAGGGAATACTGGCTCGCCGACACATACCTGGAAGGCGGCAGGCCGGTGGTCGTCAAGCCCGACCCCACCTGGCTGAAGGTCTGGAAAGACAAGGTCGTGGAGATCATCGCCTTCACCGCCCTGCTCCTGGTCATCGCCGCCGCCTACGCCAGCCGCGACCAACTGGTGCGCCGCTCCGACCGCAAGAACAAGTGGCCGGTGAATGCCTTCAAATACACCGGCTGGGTAGTCAGCATCGGCTTCGTGGGCTTTTACGCCATGGCCCAGCCCTCCATCACCCAGGTGCTCACCTGGTTCCACAGCCTGCTGTTCCAGTGGAAGTGGGAGCTCTTCCTGTCCGATCCGCTGATCTTCATCTTCTGGATCTTCATCATCATCACCGTCTTCGTGTGGGGGCGGGGGCTCTTCTGCGGCTGGCTGTGCCCCTTCGGCTCCCTGTCGGAACTGCTCTACAAGGTCGGCAGCGTCATCGGCCTGAAACGCCTGCAGTTCCACCCACCCCAGGCGCTGCACGACAAGCTGAAGTACCTCAAATACGCCATCTTCATCGGTCTTCTGGCGGTGTCATTCTTCAGCATGGGCCTGGCCGAACAACTGGCCGAAGTCGAACCCTTCAAGACCACCTTCCTGGTCGGCCTCTTCAACCGTAGCTGGCCCTACACCCTGTTCGCCGGTGGCCTGCTGGGTCTGTCGATCTTCATGGAACGGCCCTTCTGCAAATACCTGTGCCCCCTCGGTGCCGCCCTGGCCATGCCCACCACCTTCCGCTGGTTCGGGCTCCGGCGGAAGGACGAATGCACCAGTTGCAAGGCCTGCGCCAAGGGTTGCGGATCCCTGGCCATCGACACCAAGGGCAACATCGACCAGCGGGAATGCATGCTGTGCCTGGATTGCATGGTGCTTTACTACGATGACCATGCCTGCCCGCCCCTGGCCCAGGAACGCAAGCGCCGGACCAAGGCCGGTCAGGCGCTCACCCCCATCGACGGCAAGGGCTACTTCATCCCCATCCACCCGCTACCCATGGACAAGAACAGCAAAGGAGTCGAGGCATGACCATCGCCGACAGGAACGAGCTGCGTCAGCCCCACTACGGCAACGCCTCCGGCCCCGGCTGGCTGGTCGCCGAACTCCGCGACCACCTGTGGCCCTGGGCCGGCAAGGGCCAACCCGCCCGCAAAGCCATCCAGGGAGCCGGCTTTGCACTGGCCCTGGCCGCCACGGTCGCCTGGGTGATGGCGGCCCTCGGCCACCTGTCGGCCGGCGCCATCATCGGCTGGTGGTTTGGCTGGAGCGTGTTCGAAGTGCTGGTAAGGCTGGACGCCAAGCCCTACGTGAAGGAAGGCCCCTGGTGGGGCCGCCTGTACCGTCGGGCCTCGACGATGGACATGCTGTGCTACGTGAGCTTCAAGAACCTGCTGATCGGCGCGGTGCTCTTCATCGGCCTGAAAGGCGCGGGCATCCTGCAAATCTAGCGTCCCTTCCACTTTCCCCGTTCGCGGCCCAGCGACCGGGGATCAAGGAAGGAACGGGCAGACGCGATCCGGAAGGCGCGTCAGGGCTTGCGCACGCAATGCATGGGGGTCGCCTGCCAGCCCCACACCACCGTCGCTTCACCCTGATGCTCCCAAAAGCTCTCGTTGCGTCCCTCGTACCGGGTGCCGCTGCCGGTGGGCACCTGACGCATCAGGGAAGTCTCGTCACCCCGTTCGGCAATCAAGCTGGGCGGATCGGTACGAAAATGGGTCACCACCAGTTCGTTGGCGGCCGACCCATCGCAGGCAAAGCGGAAGGGGCCCAGTGCCTCGACCAGCCGGTAGCGGGCCTGGAGTTCGGTGATCCGCAGGCGATAGGCATCCTCGACACAGAGCCGCACGTCCTTGCTCTTCCAGCAGTCGTTGCGCCCCTTGATCCAGCCGCGCTGCTCGGCGCGCAAAAAGGGCGGATGCTCGTTATCCGCCTTTCTTTCGGCCGCGGCATAGACCTCGGCCAGATGCAGATCCAGAGCGGACAGGCCGGCATCGCGACAGATCCGCTCCTCGATGCTGCCCGAGAAAGTCTTGCTGCAGGGAAAGGACGGCCCCGCAGCCTCCACCTGAACAACAGCGAGCGCCAGCAGCGCAGCCAGCGGCAGGCTCCGGCCCGCAACACCCCGCACCACCTTCAGCCGCCCTGCTCTTCGTAGGCAGACGGTGTCACCCCCGCACCGGCCAGGCATTCACGCAGGTGCTTGATCTCCTGCTTGCCGAATTCATTGCTGTGATGGGGATGATGCAAGAAGAACTCATGCTTGTTGAGCAGCACACGGAAACGGGCACCATGGCTGGGCTCGATGTCGGCCCCCACATGCTTGAGCAGGGATTCCACCTCGCGCCACTGGATGTTGCTGCAGATCGGTTCGCGGAAGATCGCTTCGAGCAGATTTCGGTGCTTGTGGCTCATGACATGCCCTCCCTGTGATTGTCCCGCCATTCTTGCACCACCGGGCCGCGCCGGGTATGACCTGAGTCAGTCGCGGGCCCAATCAAGCCGGTCGCACTCCGCGCCCAACCGATGGACATTGACCGATCCATGCCCCCGCAGACTTCACATACATCAAGGCTGCATGCGGCAATCCGCCGCACACTCAGCACATTCCGCTTCCGCCCCACCGCCATGCCCTCTTGGTTTCGCCCCTCCAGCCCTGCCCGCCACGGCCGCGCCGCCCGGTGCCTGGCCGTGATGCTGGCTGGTCTGGCTGGCAACGCATGCGCGGCGACCTGGCACGTGCAGCCCGGCGGCTCCATCCAGGCGGCCATCGCGCAGGCGGCCGCTGGCGACACGATCCACGTCGCCCGCGGCCATTACGCCGAAAACCTGCGCATCGACAAACCCCTCACGCTCATCGGTCAAGGCCGCCCCACCATCGACGGGCGCGGCAAGGGTGACACCCTGAGGGTCGCCGCGGAAGACGTGAGCATCGAAGGTTTCATCGTTGCCGATTCGGGCGCGGACCTGGGCGAGCAGAACGCCGGCATCTACATCCAACCCGGCAGCCACCGGGCACGGGTGGCCCGCTGCGACTTCAGCTACACCCTCTTCGGCCTGTGGATCGAGAAGGCAAAGGACGTGCTGATCGAAGACAACCTGATCACCGGCAAACGCGACCTGGACTCGTCCCAGCGGGGCAACGGCATCCAGCTCTACAACACCACCGGCGCCCGCATCCTGCGCAACAACATCAGCTTCGTGCGCGACGCGATCTACGTGGACGTCTCCCACGACGCCATTTTCCGCGGCAACCGCATGCACCACAGCCGCTATGGCACCCACTACATGAACTCCTACCGCAACCTGTGGGAGGACAACGACACCTACTACAACCGCGGCGGCCTGGCCCTGATGGAAGTGCGCGACCAGATCGTGCGCAACAACCGGGCCTGGGGCAATTCCGACCACGGCATCATGCTGCGCACCATCCAGGACGCGGTGGTGGAAAACAATATCGTGGCCGGCAACGCCCGCGGCTTTTTCATCTACGACGCCGAATACAACACCCTGCGGGGCAACCTGGTGGTGGACAACCAGGTGGGCGTGCACCTGTGGGCCGGCTCGACCCGCAACGTGGTCGAGAAGAACGACTTCATCTCCAACCGCGAGCAGGTGAAATACGTGGCCTCGAAAGATGAACCCTGGGGCGTCAAGGAAGGCAACCACTGGAGCAACTACGTGGGCTGGGACCGCAACGGCGATGGCCACGGCGACGTGCCCTACGAAGCCAACGACATGGTGGACCGTCTCTCCTGGCGGCACCCCATGGTCAAGCTGCTGCTGGCCAGCCCGGCCATCCAGACCCTGCGCCTCATCGCCCAGCAGTTTCCGCTGCTGCGCGCCCCCAGCATCGTGGACCCCAAACCACGCATGCGCCCCGAACATTCCGACTGGAGAAACTGGCTTGGCAAGCACTATCGTTGAAGCCCGCGGGGTGACCAAGGATTTCGGCAGCATCCAGGCCGTCAAAGGTGTCGACCTGTCCATCGCCCCGGGCGAACTCTTCGGCCTGATCGGCCACAACGGCGCCGGCAAGAGCACCCTGTTCAAGATGATGCTCGGCCTGATCCCCCTCACCTCCGGCACGATTCACCTGGACGGCGAGCCCATCACCGGCCCGCGCTTTCGCGAAACCCGGCGCAAGATCGGCTACCTGCCCGAGAACGTCGTCCTCTACGACAACCTCACCGGGCTCGAGACCCTGTATTTCTTTGCCGACCTCAAGGCCGTGCCCCGCCGGGAATGTGCCGCCCTGCTCGACAAGGTGGGACTCACGGCCGCCGCCGGGCGCCGCGTGCGCGAGTACTCCAAGGGCATGCGCCAGCGCCTCGGCTTTGCCCAGGCCCTGCTCGGCACGCCGCGCCTGCTTTTTCTCGACGAGCCCACCACCGGCCTCGACCCCGGCGCCATCCGCGACTTCTACCGCATCCTGCGCGAGCTCAAGGGCGAGGGCGTCACCATGGTCCTCACCTCCCACATCCTCGCCGAGATCCAGGAACGGGTGGACCGCCTGGCCATCATGGAAGGTGGGCAGATCCGCGCCACCGGCACCGTCCAGGCCCTGCGCGAAGCCATGAACCTGCCCCTCACCCTGGAGATCGCCGGGGGTGCCGGCCTGCGCGAGCAGGTCAGCCGGGCCCTGGAAGGGCTGGCCATCGACAGCATTGAGGAATCCGGCAACATGCTGCACATCCGTCTCTCCCGCGACGCCAAGATGCCGGCCCTCACCCGCCTGGCCACCCTGGGCGACACCCTGCGCGACCTCCACGTCCGCGAACCGTCCCTCGAAGACGTGTTCTTCGGCTATCGGGCCTGAGCCATGTTCTCCATCGACTTCAGACAGATCGGCATCGTCGCCGGCAAGGAATTCTGGGACCGCATCCGCAACCGCTGGGTGTTGGCCGTGGCCCTGGTGTTCACCGTGTTTGCCCTGGTCATCGCCTACTTTGGCGCCGCCCAGCAGGGTGCGGTGGGCTTTCGCTCCATCGACGTGACCATCGCCTCCCTGGTCAGCCTGGTGATCTACCTCATCCCCCTGATCGCCCTGATCCTCGGCTTCGACGCCATCGTCGGCGAGCGCGAGCGCGGCTCTCTCGACCTGCTGCTGACCCTGCCCATCACCCGCAAGGAGCTGATCCTGGGCAAATACGCCGGCCTCGCCGGGGCGCTGGCCTTCTCCACCATCGCCGGCTTCGGCGCGGTGGGCGTCATCCTGTCCCCCAGCCTCAGCCTGGACGCCCTCTTCCACTACGTCGGCTTCATGGCCTCGGCCATCCTGCTGGGTTTCGCCTTCCTGAGCCTGGCCGTGATGTTGTCGGTGTTCGCCGCCGACCGCACCCGCGCCTCCGGCCTCGCCATCGGCACCTGGTTCTTCTTCGTGCTGGTCTTCGACCTGCTGCTGCTGGGCGCCCTGGTGGTCACTGCCGGCGACTACGGCGGCGCGATCTTCCCCTATCTGCTGCTGCTCAACCCGGCCGACGTGTTCCGCGTCCTCAATGTGTTCAGCCTGGACGAAGTGCGCACCCTCTATGGCCTCGCCACCGTCTTCCCCGAAGCCTTGAGCAACCCCGCCACCCTCGGCGGCGTCATGCTCGCCTGGATCGTCGGCCCGCTTGCCGTGGCCATCTGGAGATTCGAACGATGAAAATCCCCCCCCTCCTCGCCCACACCGCCGTGCTGCTGCTGGCCGCCGGCCTGCTCGCCGCCTGTGGCCAGAACAGCACCATCACCGTCACCCCGAAGGAGATCGCCCAGGACACCTATTGCGCCCTGGACGGCATGCTGCTCGCCGACTACCCCGGCCCCAAGGTGCAGATGCACTACGCCGGCCAGCCCGAACCCGAGTTCTTCTGCGACACCACCGAGATGTTCTCCCTGCTGCTCAAACCCGAACAGGCCCGCAAGGTGTCCGCCGCCTACGTGCAGGACATGGACAAGGCCGACTGGGCTGCGCCCAAGGGCGCCTGGATCGACGCCAAGGCCGCCTTCTACGTGGTCGGCTCGAAGAAGCGTGGTGCCATGGGGCCCACCATCCCCTCCTTTGGCACCCGCGAAGGTGCCCAGAAGTTCGCCACGGCAGAAGGGGGCAAGGTTTATCCCTACGCCGAAATCACCGCCGACATGGCCCGTCTCGACGGCGGCGCCCTCCACGACCAGAGAATGTAAGCCGATGGAACCGTTCTACAGCAACATTCCCCCGCAAGACGCCCTCGAGATCGAACAGCTCGCCCGCCTGATGTACGAACTGCGCAGTGCCCGTGACGAGGTACTGACCCGTCTGGGCGCGGCCGAGGCCGAACAGGCCCTCGCCTGCATCCGCAATGGCGACCTGCCCGAGCACCCCGCCTACGAGCACTACCTGTCGGCCCGTATCCTCGCCGATCTCGCCGCGCAGGCCCGGGCCGATCTGGCTGCCCGCATCGAGGAGAGCCAAGGGCGATGAGCATCCATCTCGATCTGGCGGCACACCTCGAATCACACTTCGGCGAACATCTGGAGCGCCCCGTGGAGATCAAACTCGATGCCCTCATCGCCCACTTCCAGAATGGCGTCAGCCTGGAAGCCCGCTTCGCCGACCCCCATGCCTACGCCATCGCCTGGGCCTGGGGCGAGGCCGAGCTGCGCATCGACACCGCCCCCGTGCATGCGGAACTCGCCACCTTCCCCAACCACCTCCATGGCCCCGACGGCGGCCTGTACGCCGACCCGCTCACCCTCCCCGGTGCCACACCATGGGACAATCTGCAGCGGGTCATCGCCGCCCTCCTGGCCGACCCGCTGCTCGACCCCCTGACCCCCTCTACGGGAGCCTGACCGACATGATCCCGCGCCTGCTCTGCGCCACCCTCGCCACCACCTTCCTCACCCTGGGCCTGGCGCCGACAGTCACGGCGGCCGATCTCTCCCCCCAGTACGTGCAGCGCTCCACCCGCTGCCCGGTATGTGGCATGTACCCCTACCGCACCCCCCAATGGATGGCCCAGATCGTCTTCAACGACCAGACCGCCAGCACCTTTGATTCGCCGGTGGACATGTTCCGCTTCCTGAACAACATGATCGTCTTCGACAAGCAGCACAAGCTGGCCGACGTGGGCGCCATCTGGGTCGCAGACTACGGCACCAAGGCCTGGGTGGATGCAAGGAAGGCCTTCTACGTCATCAGCTCGAAGGCCCTCGGCCCCATGAACGACCCCAACCTGCCCGCCTTCGCCACCCGCGAAGCCGCCGACGCCCACATCAAGGCCCAGGGCGGCAAGCTGCTGCAGTTCGGCGAGGTGACGCGGGAGGTGATCAAGAGCCTGAGCGGCCAGCACAAGCACTGACCGGTGCCCCCCGAGCGCCCCCGATGGAGGCCCGCGGGCGATGGCTGCTATACACAGGCCGGGCCGACCGAAAGGCCCGGCGGGGCGAGAAGTCCCGCAACAGTCTCTACAACAGATACTGCTCTATCCGGCTCACCGGGGCATTGCGCAGCAGGTAGAGCTGGGGGTTTTCCCGCTCGGCGGATTGGCCATTGAGGTTCACCGCCACCGGCTCCCGCTCCAGGATGCACAGGCGACGGCTCACGCAGTCGGCGCGCCACTGGGGCAAGGCGGTCTTGCCGCGCTCCTCCACGGCGATGCGGGTGAGCTGGAACTGGTCGGTGGGGTTCTCGCGCCCCACCCGGCTGCGGATCGCGTCCCGGGCCTTATCCAGGCTGCCCTGCTGCACACATAGGTCATACAAGGACGCCAGACAGCGCAGGTTGTCGACACGGATGGGCTTGAGGCCATGCAACCAGGAGAGGGCGGCGATCAGCTTGCGGCCATAGATGTCGTAGGCGTAGCGCAGGGTCTCGGCATGGAAGTCTGGCGTCCGTCCCACCGCCTGAAGCGCCGCCTTCCAGGCGGGCTCGAAGTCGGTCTTGCGCCCACCCCGCGACAGGGCATCGGCCCAGGCGATCTGCCGGGCGCGGCTGGGCAGACGCAGCATGGCCTGCCACTCGGGCCACAGCCCACCGAAACCGGCCTGCAGGGCCGGGCCATTGCGGGCGGCAAAGCGGGCAAAGAGTGCCTGCAGGGTGCCCGTCTTGAGGTTGACCTGCAGGGGGCCGAAGGACAGCCCCGCCCCGTCGAAATTGCCGGTGACCTGCTGAAACGGATCACCGCTGGTTTCAAAGGCGGCCGTCACGCGCAGGGCGTTGGCGATGGCCAGCTCGGGGCGCACCGCCGGCAGGGCAGCCGGATCGGGCATCTCCAGGTAGATCCCTTCGCCCCGTGCCTCCACCCGCAGGAAGTGCCCTTCCTGGGCCAGCCGAGTTGCCGATTTGACCACCTCGGCAGGCTTTGCCCCGCTGACCCACACGAAGCGGCCCTCCAGGCCGGCACCCAGGCCATCGGCCGGCACCATGGAGACGATCTTCAGGGGCATGCCCACGGCGTCACGCAAGACCTGCACCGATCCGACCAGTTCCCGATGGACGTTCACCGTGCCGTCCGGACGGGCATATTCGCGTAACTGGAAACTGGGCGTGAGCGGGGCCTTGGCGGGCCCGCCGATGATGAAATCCCGGGAATATTTGAAATGCACGGCCATGGGAGCCTCTTGTAGGGTTGGGCGCTCAGGGCGCCTCGTTGCGCTGGGCGATCCGCGGCTGACGACCATCCCAGTAGAGCAGGATGTCGATGCCGGCCTCCGTACCCAGCAATACCCCGTCACCCCGCCAGCCCCTGGCCACTTTCCGCCAGGCCCGGGTTGGTGCCGAGCTGCGCTTGAGAATGTGCACCGGCGGCTCCCCGTCCTCCCAGATCGGGGTGGCAAAGAAACGCCGGTTCTGGATAAGCAGGCAGTCGCCCGCCCGGCCCCGGTCGATGACCAGGGCCAGCGCTGCCGGGTCGAAGGGGCGCTGCAGGCGCCGCCAGGGATCGACGGCCCGGCCGCGGGCCGCGGGCTGACTCGCGGCAGGCAACAGCCACAGCCGGTCCATGCGCCCATTGCCATCAAAGTCCACCTCAAGGCTGCGGGCCTCCTGCTCACCCTGTCGGGGCGGGCCGAGTTCGCAAGGGGACGCGGCCAGTACGCTGCCGGCCATCAGACAGGCGAGCAGGGAAACGAAGATCTTCATGTGCCGGCCAGTCGTGTGCGCCACACGTTGAGGAAGGGGTCGGGTCCATCAGATCCGCCCGACGCAGGAAGGGCACGCCATCGACCCGGCGCGCCGACACGCTCTCGGGCGCCGTCAGCGGACCACTGGCGCTGCCGTCGTACATTTCCAGGTGCAGCATCGCACTGGGCACCTGGATACCGACCAGCAGCCCCACCCGGGCGATCACCTGCCCCGCCTTCACCTGCTCGCCCTTGCGCAGGGTGCAGTCCGGCTTGATCTCCCCATAGCGGATCACGAAATCCCCGTGATCGATCTCCAGGGCGTCCGTCTGGGCATAGAAAGGATAGGGGTCGCGGATGACCACCCCATCCCGGACAGCATGGATCAGACGCCCCACCGGCGCATACAGATCGCAGCCGGCGTGGGCCCGACGCCCCCCGCTGCGCCGGGAGCCAAAGGACCGGGGCGGATGAATCCAGTCGGCCACCGCCGGCCGGGCAAAGGGAAAGAAACTATCGCCCCCGGGCGTCGGCGGTGCACTCGCCACCGCCAGCAACAGACGCCCCCAGTCCTCGCTGGCAGGTGCCAGCACCCCCGTCGCCTCACGGCCCACCCGTAGCTGGAAGGCCTTGATGGCCGCCACCGTACCGGACTTGCGCGGAGGTCGGGCGATGCTCCCGTCCACCCCTTTCGGATCCACGTCGGCCCAGCCCAGCAGGCGCGCCGCCTGAGCCAGCACCGTCTGCACGGCTTCCACGTCCTTCCGTTCATTGCGGGCGCCCTTCTCCCAGGCCCCCACCGCCGCTTGGATGTCCATCGTCCCTCCCCTTGTGCCCGCGCTTCGTCTGTCCAGACTATCAGGATAGCGGGCTGCAGGCACCTGTCATCCCCAATGGTCTATCCGGCGGCATCAGACGAAAAAAAACCCGGCCGCACGAAGACGACCGGGCCTTGGCGCGTGGGGGGTACGCGCTGAGGTGAGAAGGAGACAATGGGCAATCGGGTGTCGTTGCCCTTCTTACTGGGACTTGGCCACCATGAAGTCCACCACGACCTTCATCTCGTCATCGCTCAGGGCCGGATTGCCGCCCTTGGGTGGCATGGCCCCCTTGGCACCGTTGAAACCTTCAATGGCGTGCTTGTAGAGGGTGTCGTTGCCCTGGGCAATGCGTGGCCCCCAGTCGGCCTTGTCACCAAGCTTGGGCGCACCAGCCACACCGGTCTGGTGGCACATGGCGCACGTCTTCTTGAAGATGTCGGCGCCCTTGCCGCCATCGGCAGCAGCAGGCGCCGGGGCAGCCGCCACCGGGGCGGGCGCTGCGGCAGGGGCCGCGGGGGCAGGCGCTTCGGACTTGCCGCAGGCGGCCAGCAGACCGACGAGGATCAGGGGAATAAGGCGGGATTTGGGCATGGGGCTCTCGTATTCGTCATGGGGGGTTTGGGAAACCCGTCTGGCGGGTTGTGGAGCGGATCGTATGCCGCCCCCTCCCGCCACCTCATTGACCCGAATCAATTGCCCGGAAAGCCCCTTCAGCGCGAGCGCGCCAGATCCACATCGGCCCCGTTGCGCTCGTCCGAATAGGGCGTCACGTCGGCCGGCCGGCTGCTGGCATGGCAGCTCACGATCACGTTGGAGAGCGGCTTGCCCCGGTGCAGCACGTCCACCCCGCACCGTCCGAACACACTCTCGATGGTCGCCAACAGGTTGCGGGCGTAGGGCGTCTCGAGCTTGCCATCGAGGATCAGGTTGGCCAGCAGCACCCCCTCCGGCGCCAGCACCCGGCGCGCGTCCTGCCAGAACTCCCGGGTCACCAGATGCCCGGGGATGGAAGTGTGGCTGCTGAACACATCCACCACCACCGCGTCGTAGCGCTCGGCGGTGGCGCGCACGTAACGCCGCGCGTCATCCACGATGAATTCGCCGCGGATGGGCGTCTTGAGAAAGCGCGCCTCGGCGATCCCGCGGATCTTCGGGTCGATATCCACGTAGGTGTAGCGATTGGACGGTTCCCGGTGGGACAAGGTGAAACCACCGGCCCCCAGCACCAGCACGGCCTTGTCGCGCAGGGCCAGATCCTCCAGGAGGATGCGGCGCAGGTGCTGCACGTAGCGGGCATAGCGCGGCGGTTCGCTGTCGTCCACCAGGGAGGCCAGCGAGTTGTTGACGAAGAAGGCCCGGGGGTCCGTGTGATCGGGCAGGTTCACCGCCTCCACGGTGTAATCGGCATAGGCCGTGTCCGCCACCTGGCTGGGCGGAAACAGGTTGATGCCAAGGGCCCCCAGCCCTGCCGCCAAGGCTGCCGCCCAGGGCCGCCAGCCCACCCCGCCGAGAAGCAGGCTGCCCACCGCCAGCAGAGAGGCACAGACCAGCACCGCCGCCGACACCCCCAGCCACTGCATCACCAGCAGTGCGAGACTCACCGAGCCCAGGAAGGAGCCCAGGGTGGACCAGTACAGGGCGTAGCCGCTGGCTTCGCCGGTGCGCATGTGTTTCATCAGGTTGGTGAGCACCGGCACCGTCTGCCCCAGCAGCCAGGCCACCGGGCACAGCACGCCGCCAATGAACAGCAGATAGGCCACCCCTGCCGGCTGCAGGTGGGCAAACATCCCATCCACGGTGACGCGGGCGAGGCCCAGGCCGACGAGCAAGGCAGAGACCACAAAGTTGCGGGCCACCACGGCGGTGAAGCGCTCGCTCACCCGGGCTCCCGACGCATACCCCAATGCCAGGGCCAGCAGAAAGAAGCCGATGGTCGGGGCGGTGACGACTATCGAGCTGCCCACGTGGGGCACCAGCCGACGCAGGGCGATGACCTCGGCCCCCAGGGAGCAGAAACCTTCGATGAAGACGATCAGGTAGAGCAGGTGTCGGGGCATGGCGTCATTCGGCGGACAACAGCGCTGCCCGCCAGGCGGCCTGCATGGCGGGGTGAAAAGGGTCGTGGGCGCAGCCTTCCACCCACACCAGCCGGCTGCCCGGCAAGCGGGCATGGACGGCCACGGCGCTGTCGGGTGGGCACACCCTATCCTCACGGCCGTGGATCAGGCTTACCGGCACACCCGCCAGACGGCTGCAGGCCGCGAAGAACGCCGCCTCCCCCAGGAAGCACTCCGCTTGCAGGTAATGGGCCTGCAGGCGGTACTTGAGCACGAGGCGATCCAGCGCCCCGTCGTCCGGCGACGCCACCACTGCCGTGGCCGCGGCCATGCCCAGCTCGTGACGCCACCAGGCCAGCGCCGCGGCCCGCGCCACGGCCGGATCGATGTGATCCAGATCGGCGGCCAGCCCATCAAGGGACAGCGCGCTGCCAAAGAAGGCGTCCACCCGCGCCCGCGAAGGCACGAACACGCTGCGCAGCACCAGGTCGATCACCGCATCGCGGTGGGCTGCCGCATAGGCAATGGCCACGGTCGCGCCCCAGGAGCCACCGGTCACCCGCCAGCGGGCAATGCCCAGGTGCAGGCGCAGGGCCTCCAGGTCGGCAATGAGGTGGGCCGTGGTATTGGCCGTCCGCTCCCCGGCCGGTTCGGAGCGCCCGGCACCCCGCTGATCGGGCAGCACCAGCCACTGTCGCGCCCCATCGTAAAGCGCCGGAAAACGTGGGCTGCAGCCACTGCCCGGCCCCCCATGGAGCACCAGCACCGGCTCGCCGGCCGGGTTGCCGCGGGTCTCCACCCACAGGCGGTGCCCATCGCCAACGGGCAGGAAGAAGCAGGCATCGACGGACATGGCAGCGGCGGGCCTCGCCCGCGAATCATGATTTTCGTGAGGCGGGAGTATGCCGCCCTTTGACACACTCTGCCTCACGGTACTGCCACCGGCGGGCCGGAAAACCTCAACCCGAATATTGGAGACTGATCATGACCTGGACCACCCCCCAAGCTTGCGACCTGCGTTTCGGCTTCGAAATCACCATGTACATCGCCGCCAAATAAGCCGGCCCGGCAGTGCCGGCCGTGACCCCCGCGGCCGGCACCGCGCCCCTCCCCCACGCCCCCGACCATGAAAATCCGAGTTCTCGGCGCTGCCGCCGGCGGTGGCTTCCCCCAGTGGAACTGCAACTGCCGTAACTGCCGGGCCGTGCGTGAAGGCCACGGCGCCTATCAACGCCGCACCCAGTCCTCCATCGCGGTGAGCGCCGACGGCGCCCGCTGGACCCTGGTGAACGCCTCCCCCGACATCCTCCAGCAGTTTCAGGCCTTCGCCGGCACCTGGCCGAGCGGCGGGCTGCGCGGTTGCGGCATCGAATCGGTGGTGCTGGTGGATGCGCAGATCGATCACACCACCGGCCTCTACATGCTGCGCGAGAAGGGCAGCCCGTGGCCCATCTGGTGCACCGACCCGGTGTATGAAGACCTGACCCGCGGCAACCCCATCCTGCACCTGCTGGAACACTACTGCGGGGTTGACCGTCGCCCCCTGCCCGCCGGCGGCGAGCCTTTTCATCCCGAGGGCAGCGAAAGCCTCGACTGGCAGGCCCTGCCCCTGCTCTCCGCCGCGCCCCCCTACTCGCCCCACCGGGGCAATCCGGTGCCCGGCGACAACGTGGGCCTGACCATCCGTGACCCCGCCACCCGCCGCCGCGTGTTCTACGCCCCCGGTCTGGCCGAAGTGGACGACGCCGTGTTTGCCGCCATGCGCAACGCCGACTGCGTGATGGTGGACGGCACCTTCTGGACCGACGACGAGATGATCAGCCTGGGCCTCTCCACGAAGCGCGCCCGCGACATCGGCCACCTGGCCCAGAGCGGCCCCGGCGGCATGATCGAGCAGCTCGCCCGCCTGCCCCGGCACATCCGCCGCATCCTCATCCACATCAACAACACCAACCCCATCCTCGACGAGGGTTCCACCGAGCGGGCCATCCTCAGCGCCGCCGGAATCGAGGTGGCCTACGACGGCATGGAGATCGACCTGTGAGCACACCCCTTCGCCCCTGGACGCCTGAAGAATTCGAAGCGCAGCTACGCGACAAGGGCGCCGCGTATCACATCCACCACCCCTTCAACGTCATGCTCAACACCGGCAAGGCCACGCGGGAGCAGATCCAGGGCTGGGTGGCCAACCGCTATTACTATCAGATCATCATCCCCCAGAAGGACGCGGCGGTGCTGTCCAACTGCCCCGACCGGGACGTGCGGCGGGAATGGATCCAGCGCATCCTCGACCACGACGGCCACGGTGACGACGCCGGCGGCATCGAAGCCTGGCTGCGCCTCGGCCAGGCCGTGGGCCTGAGCCGCGAGGAGATCGTCGACCAGCGCCACGTGATTCCCGCCGTGCGTTTTGCCTGCGACGCCTACCTCAACTTCTGCCGCCAGCGTCCCTGGCAGGAATCGGTGTGCTCCAGCCTCACCGAGCTCTTCGCCCCCACCATCCACAAGCAGCGCCTCGCCAACTGGCCCGAGCACTACCCGTGGATCGAAACCGACGGCCTGCAGTACTTCCGCAACCGCGTCACCCAGGCCCGCCGCGACGTGGAACAAGGCCTCGCCGTGACCCTCGCCTACTTCGACACCCGCGCCCAGCAGGAGCGTGCCCTGGAGATCCTCAAGTTCAAGCTCGACATCCTGTGGGCCATGAACGACGCCATGATGATCAAGTATGGCCTGGCCCAGGCCGCCTGATCGACGCCACGCCGCCATGACCGAAAACACCGCCCGCCCCGCCATCCACCGCCTCTTCCGCTTCCAGTGGGAGCCCGCCCAGCAGGCCCATGTGCTGCTCTACCCCGAGGGCATGGTCAAGCTCAACCAGAGCGCGGGGGAGATCCTCAAGCGCTGTGACGGCGCGCGCACGGTGCCGGAGATCGTGGCCGACCTGGAGACCGCCTTCAATGCCAGCGGCCTGGCCCCGGAAGTCGAGGCCTTCCTGGAGATGGCCGACGCCCAGAACTGGATCACCTGGAACACCGACTGATGGACACCCTGCTCGTCCCGCCCGACGCCATGCAGCGCCGCCCCGGCCCCCTGTGGCTGCTGGCCGAGGTCACCTACCGCTGCCCCCTGCACTGCGCCTTCTGCTACAACCCGGTGGATTTCGCCCAGGCCGGGCCGGAGCTCTCCACCGACGACTGGCTCAAGGTGATCCGCGAGGCCCGCGCCCTGGGCGCCGCCCAGTTTGGCATCTCCGGCGGCGAGCCCCTGGTCCGGGACGACATCGAGATCCTTGTCCGCGAAGCCCGCCAGCTCGGCTTCTACACCAACCTCATCACCTCCGGCGTGGGCCTCACCGAAGCGCGCCTCGCCGCCTTGAAGGACGCCGGCCTGGACCACATCCAGCTCTCCTTCCAGGACGCCACCCGCGAGGCCAACGATCTCATCACCAACACCCGCACCTTTGACCTGAAACGCAAGGTGGCCGCCATGACCAAGGCCGCCGGTTACCCCACGGTGATCAACTGCGTGCTGCACCGGACCAACATCGACCACCTGGACCGCATCATCGAGATGGCCGCCGAGATCGGCGCCGAATACCTGGAGCTGGCCAACACCCAGTACCACGGCTGGGCCTTCCTCAACCGGCAGGCCCTGATGCCCAGCGCCGCCCAACTGGCCGAAGCCGAGGCCGTGACCGAACGCTGGAAGGCCCGTCTCGGCAAGAAGATGCGCATCCTCTTCGTCACCCCCGACTACCAGACGAAGAAACCCAAGAAGTGCATGAACGGCTGGGGCGAGGTCTTCCTCTCCGTCACCCCCGACGGCCTCGCCCTGCCCTGCCACACCGCGCGCATGCTGCCGGGGCTGGAGTTTCCCGATGTGCGCGATCACAGCATCGACTGGATCTGGCACGAATCGCCCCTCTTCAACCGCTTCCGCGGCACCGCCTGGCTGCCGGCAACCTGCCAGAGCTGCGAAGACAAGGACAAGGACCACGGCGGCTGCCGCTGTCAGGCCTTCATGCTCACCGGCGACCCCGGCGCCACCGACCCCGTGTGCCCCAAATCCCCCGACCACGCCCTCATCGACGCCGCCCTCGCCGAGGCAGAAAAACCCGGCGGCGCGCGCCCGCTGGTCTTCCGCGACCCGAAGAACTCCACCCGGCTGGGGCGCGCCTTCTGATCTGCCGCCTTCCGGACGGAGGCCGCCCGACACGCCCGGCGGCCCCCGGGAAGCCCGCAAGACACCGGATGTAACATTCCGACCCTGCGTTGAGCCCGTGCTAAGATCCTGCGCAGCAAGGCAGGATCACCATGAACCCCACCCGATTCCCCCCTCTTCTTTCGGCGCTGCTCGCGGCCTGCATGCTGACCGCCTGCAGCCTTTCGCCCCCCACACCCGACACGCCTCCAACGCCCGCGCCCCCCGCCACCGGCCGGGACGATGCAAGCCCGAGCCCGGTCAGCCGCCCGGTGCCCGCCAAGCCACGCCCCCCGCGCAGCGAGAAGCCCGCCACCAAGGCGGACAAACCCGACGCAAAGGGCCCCGAGATCATCGTGGAAGAAGCGGCCCCGGAGCCTCCCATCGCGGGCCCGGCTTGGCTGTCCCAGTGCATCAACCGGCAAATGGAAGGCGGCGTCATCCGCTGTGACGCCGACCGCCTGCTCGCCGAACCCTCCCCCAAGGTCAAGGTTTACACCCGCGAACCCGGTGCCGCAGGGCATACCCGCGGTGGCGTCATCCAGCTACGCGGCAACCTGCCCCGCAAGTACCGCTTCTTCATCTTCCCCTGAGCCGGCCGCAACACCGCTGCAACATCGCGAAGCTCCAATAGCGTCCAAAACCGGCCCCCCCGGCCGGCAAGGAGAACGCGATCAACAACGCCGGCCCCAATGGCGAACTGCACATCAGCCCCCTGGACGCCGCCGACTCGGCCGCCCGGGACGCGGCCGCCCACATCCTGCTCGCCGCCTTCGCCGACCCGGAGCGCTACAGCCACGCGCGCATCGTCGAACAACTGCAGGCCGCGCCGCCGCCCTTCTACCGCCATTTCTTCATCTGCCGCCAACACGACGAGGTGGTGGGCGTAGGGGGCATCAAGGCCGCCGACTGGGCCAGCGACACCCACATCCTCTACCTCTCCGCCGTTGCCGAGCACGCCCGCGGGCAGGGCATCGCCCGGGCCCTCATCGCCACCCGCATCGCCTGGGCCATGGAGAACTTCCCCCACGGCCGCCTGCTCGTGTCCACCGCCCGCAGCCGCCGCTTCGCCCGCCTGGGCTTTCGCCTGATGGGCAAACGGGAGGCGGGCGGACGGCGGCTGATGCTGCTGGAGTTCTGAAGGCATCCGGAGGGGAAGGGGCGAATTCATCCGACCACCCCGCCCCTCGCCCCGACAGGCTGGGGAGATCACGCAAGGCCTTGTATAATCGCGGGCTTTTCAGCATTCCGCACCGCACCATGTCCGCCACCCAGGAAATCGCCCGCCGTCGCACCTTTGCCATCATCTCCCACCCCGATGCGGGCAAGACCACGCTGACCGAAAAGCTCCTGTGGTTCGGTGGCGCCATCCAGGTGGCCGGTGAAATCCGCGCCCGCAAAGCCGCGCGCCATGCCACCTCCGACTGGATGGAACTGGAAAAGCAGCGCGGCATCTCGGTGACCTCGTCGGTGATGCAGTTCCCCTACCGCGACTGCGTCATCAACCTGCTCGACACCCCGGGCCACGAAGACTTCTCCGAAGACACCTACCGCACCCTCACCGCCGTGGACTCGGCGGTCATGGTCATCGACTCGGTGAACGGCGTCGAAGCGCAGACCATCAAGCTGCTCGCCGTGTGCCGCCTGCGCGACACGCCCATCGTCACCTTCATCAACAAGCTCGACCGGGAGGGCCGCGAGCCCATCGAGCTGCTCGACGAAATCGAATCCGTGCTGGGCATGCAGTGCGCCCCCATGACCTGGCCGATCGGCATGGGCAAGCGCTTCCGCGGCGTTTATCACCTCTACAACGACAGCATCCAGTTCTTCGACCCGCAGGCCGAAAAAGGCACCTCCGAGATCATCCAGGGCCTCGACAACCCGCGCCTGGATGAAGTCATCGGCGACCAGGCCGACGAGCTGCGCATGGACATCGAACTGGTGCGCGGCGCCTCCCACACCTTCGACCGGGAAGCCTACCTGGCCGGCAAGCAGTGCCCGGTGTTCTTCGGCTCGGCGGTCAACAACTTCGGCGTGCAGAGCCTGCTCGACGCGGTGGTGGACCTCTCCCCCGCCCCCCTGGCCCGCCCCTCCAAGAGCCGCCAGGTGCAGCCCGACGAGCCCAAGTTCTCCGGCTTCGTGTTCAAGATCCAGGCCAACATGGACCCGAAGCACCGCGACCGCATCGCCTTCATCCGCGTCTGCGCCGGCCGCTTCGAGCGCGGCGGCAAGCTCAAGCAGGTGAGCACCGGCAAGAGCCTCGCCATCAACAACGCCATCACCTTCATGGCGCAAGACCGCAACACCACCGACGAAGCCTTCGCCGGCGACATCATCGGCATCCCCAACCACGGCACCATCCACCTGGGCGACACCTTCACCGAAGGTGAAGACCTGCAATTCACCGGCATCCCCAGCTTCGCCCCGGAACACTTCCGCCGCGCCCAGATCAAGAACCCGCTGAAGATGAAGCAACTTCAGAAGGGCCTCGAACAGCTCGCCCAGGAAGGCGCCACCCAGCTCTTCCGCCCCACCACCACCAACGAACTCATCCTCGGCGCCGTCGGCACCCTGCAGTTCGACGTGGTCGCCCACCGGCTCGAATTCGAATACGGCGTGGATGTCATGTTCGAATCCTGCAGCTACGCCACCGCCCGCTGGCTGCGCGGCTCCGAAGCCGACCTGCGCGCCCTGGCCGACAAATCCCCGGCCAACATGGCCTTCGACGGCAACGGCGACTACGTCTACCTCGCCCCCAACCGGGTCAACCTGCAAATGGCCCAGGAACGGTTTCCGGACATCAAGTTCCTGGAAACGCGGGAGATCTACTGACACCATCGCGCTGGCACGCGGTTTTCCTGAGGATCAACCGCGAACAGCAGGCCAAACAATCTGTACCGTTGGACGTTCCAATGGCGGCGCACTGGGCTAGCGGTACAATCAGCATGTGCTTACGGAGATATCTGCCATGGGAAATCAACTTGAATTGCTCGAAGCTGAGGCCCTGAAGCTGACAGCCGCTGAACGCGCGGCTTTCGCACAGCTATTGCTTGCAAGTCTTGACGAAGATACCGAAATCGAAGAAGCCTGGGCTGCTGAAACCGAGCGCAGAATTGCAGACATCGAAAATGGTGCGGTACAAGTCATTCCAATTGCCGATGCACTCGCGCAGGTACGTGCATCACTGAAATGAAGCTCGTCCTTGCTCCGGCCGCACTGGCCGAGCTACACGACGCAGCCGCGTTCTATACGCTGAAAGCAAATGTCGAGCTTGGCCTCGCATTTTTGGCTGAGTTTGAACGAACGGCAAACATCGTTCTGGACAATCCTCTGCTTGGTGCTGTATTTCATGGCACACGTCGGCGATACATTCTTCGCCGATTCCCATACAGCATCATCTATCAAGTCGCCGCAGAAGAACTTCGCATCCTTGCCGTCGCACATCACAGACGACGTCCGGGCTACTGGGCACCCCGGAAGTAATCACAATTCCTTCGTCGGGCCTGTGGCCTCACCCGGCGCAATGCCGGATTTCGCTGCGCAAACCCAAGCCACAACGCTCACAACACCGCATCGAGCGGGCTCACCACCCCGCGCCCACCGCGATTGAGCACATGGGTGTAGATCATGGTGGTCTTAACGTCCGCATGCCCCAAGAGCTCCTGCACCGTGCGGATGTCGTAGCCCGACTCCAGCAGATGCGTGGCGAATGAGTGACGAAAGGTGTGCGGCGACACCATTTTGACGATGCCTGCGACTTCTGCCGCCTTCTTGACCGCCCGCTGAACCCGCCGTTCATCCAGATGATGGCGGCGCAGTGCTCCACTCCGCGGATCACTCGAAAACCCCGCCGCCGGAAACATATACCGCCAACCCAGCGCCCTGGCCGCGCCCGGATACTTGACTGACAGTGCATCAGGCAACCACACCTCCCCATGCCCGTTTGCCAGATCCCTGGCATGCAGTTGTCTGACCGTTTCCATCTGCACCTGCATCTGCGGTACCAGGCTTTCCGGCAGCATCGTGACCCTGTCCTTCTGCCCCTTGCCATCGCGCACCAGAATCTCCCTCCGCGACACGTCCACATCCTTCACCCGCAAACGCAGGCATTCCAGAAGCCGCAGCCCCCCGCCATACAGCAGCCGTGCGGGAAGGACGACCTCCGGATCATCCATCGCACCCAGCAGGGCCGACACTTCGGCGCGGGTCAACACCGAGGGCAAGCGCCTGGGTTTCTTCGCACGCACCAGATCATCCAGCCAGGGCAACTCGATACCCAGCACTTCCCGATACAAGAACAGCAAAGCCGACAGGGCCTGGGTTTGCGTGGCCGCGCTCACGTTGCGCTCCACTGCCAGCACGCCCAGAAACGCCTCCACCTCCACCTTGCCCATGTCCCGCGGGTGCCGCTTGTCATGAAAGAAGATGTAGCGTTTAATCCATCCCACATAAGCCTGCTCGGTTCTCAGGCTGTAGTGCTTGACCCTGATCCGCTCCCGAACCTGATCCAGCAAGCGGGGCGACGAGGGGGGAGCCGCAAGAAGGGTAGACGACATGATGACGCAAAACTCCTCAGTTGATGTATTTATATACAGCAACTGAGCACATCTTAGCGGCTTATGCGACAGTCGTGTAAGACGCCAAAGGCGACATTTGTCGTCTACTTCACGTTAGCCATTTGCCATTACAAAAACAATGAAACGCGATCTGCCCGAGAAATTCGACGCCGCGACCCACTTTGATCTCATGCGCTGGATCGGCTGGATCGTTGCTGTTGCCAGCTCCGTATTGGCTGCAGTTTTCGGGTTGTACTTCCTGCAGTTTTCGAACGGAACTCTCAGCGCCGACTTGGCTACATGGGGACAATTTGGCGATTTTGTTGGTGGAACTGCAAACCCAATTCTGGCGTTTCTGACCCTCAATGCCTTGGTGCTAACCATAGTTCTACAAAGCAAGCAATTGAGCATCTCGTCGCGCGAACTCGAGCTATCAAGGCGAGAGCTTGAGCTAACTCGGGAAGAGCTGAGTCGATCCGCTCATGCTCAGGAACTCTCCGAAAAGGCTTTGCGCGCACAGGCTGCTACAGCTGAGAAGTCTGCCCGGCTTTCAGCGATCAATTTCCTGCTAGATCACTACAAAAATGAACTACGCGATATGCGTGGGGTTGCCTACACGGCGAATGATCCACGCTTGGTGAGAATGCAGTTACTCCAAAGGCGAGAGCATCAGTTACTCGCCATGCTTGATGAAATTTTCCGTGAAACCAGTGGGGAAGGAGAAGCAGATGGCACAAACCCAGTACAAGATAGGTGATGTTGTAATCCTGAAGAGTGGAGGCCCCCCGATGACGGTTCACAATATCGGCGACTACCACGCAACCGCTCCCGACCCCGGTTTGCTGTGCGTTTGGTTTGACACAAACAAGAAGGTCGAAGACGTATTTCATCCAAATACCGTAGAGATATATGACCTCAATGGCTAACCCTGCGGTGCAGGGGACGCTGCGCGATAAAGCCGCGCAGCGTCCCTGACCTTGAACGTTAGATTGCAATGGTGCGGCTCGACTGTTCCGGTGTTTGGTTTGGGTCACAGCTTGATGAAAAGCACTTGTTTCATTGGGCGGCGGAAATCCCAGGATTTTTACGATGGGAGCAGGACACGCTTGTCGTCCGTTCCCGTCTCTCCGAGGCATCTCTTCGAGATATCCTGTCGTTATTTAGTCGGTACGAAATTCCGATGAAGCAACTCGCGCAATTCGAGACCCCGAAAAACACTGCTTGGTTTCGAGCCTCACACATGTACTGGCACGCCAGAGTTTTTGGTGTGGAACAATCTAACAGGGCGCTCCAGCGGACGGCTACGCCGCCCGCTGAGCTTTGACGTTATACCCATAGTCACAGGAGCCGCTGATGAGACTATTTCATGTTTACTACCTACTTTTTTCCGCGTGCTTAATCGGCTGCAGCTCTAACCCAATGGCACCAACGGGGCCAAATCCTTGTATCGTTACAGCACCTGATACGTCTATTTCAGACAAATCCACTCTACGAACGGCGGAAGCAGCCCTCACTTTGCTAGGGGCGGATATTCTAAAAGGGGGGGTTAGCGCCTCCACAACAGAGCGCGTTGAACTTATCTATCAAAAAATCCCCGATTCACTGGTTGCGTGCCAAATGCTATTGCAGCTTGGCGCCTGCATGGTTTCCCAGCAGCAACAGATAGGAAGAGCTTACCAAGACTTAATCGAAAAGAAGGAAGTATGCACAACCCCAAAGGATGAGAACGCATCATCTACTGGATCGCAGGTCTTTATTCAAATAGCCAACGACTCTCAGAAAGACTTAGGGAAGAAGCTACAGGTCGCCTTAGGTGACAGAGGCTTTTTGGCACCGGGGGTCCAAAACATGAAAGGATCTGGGGTTCCAATACTCAACGAGGTTCGCTACTACTACCCATCCCAATTTAACGATGCAAAGCTTGTAAAATCTATTTTGCATAGCCATGGAGTAAGTGATGCCATGTTAAAGCCACTATATTCTCTGAAAGAAAAACCATCTATTGAAAAAGCGTTCATTGAAGTGTGGCTAACCAACCCCTAGGAGAGAACCGTGAAGTTACTAGCACTGTCTGTTTTTACAATTTCTGCTCTTTTGTCTGGCTGCGCAACAACATCTACGCCGGATACCATTTGCACAGTTACTGCCCCAGATAAGCTAGTCGGTGACAAATCAAGCGCACAACAAGTTGCACTTGACCTCAGTGCTTTCGCCAGGTTACCGGTTAAGGTTGACTTTAAAAACGATCTCAAAAATAAGTTTGACTTTGCATTTCAAAAAGTGAGTGATGGTAACGCACGCTGTCAGATGCTGACCCAACTAGCCGCTTGCTATAAGGGTCAAGAGAAAGCTCAAAGCGAAGTATTTAGTTTGATTTCAACAACCAAAGCGTGTGGTGGTTAAGAGAGAATAACTATTCCGTCGAGAGGGACCGCCCACAAGCTGCGCTTGTGGGTTCCCTTCGCGGCTTCGCCGCTACGGCGGCCCCTCACGTCAAACATTGAGGCTGTAGAAAAAACCCTTCTCCCACCGCCCGCCGAATGCCTTCGGTATAATTGGACATCCCACCTCCGGAATTCCCCGATGCCCCGCTTCAAGACCCCCGATTACGGTTTGAAGATGATTCCGGTGGATTTCCAGCGCCAGGTTCTGCCCGGCTCCTTCGAGTTCGCCCTGTGCCATCTGGTCGATAAGGAACTCGATCTCTCCGCCCTGCGTTCGCGCTTTCGCAACGATGCGGGGGGTGCCCCCGCCTTCGATCCGGCCGTGCTCCTCAAGATCGTCCTGCTCGCCTATTCCCGGGGTCTGGTCAGTTCCCGCAGCATCGAGGCGGCCTGTCGCCACAACGTCCTCTTCATGGCCGTCTCAGGCGACTCCGGCCCGCACTTCACCACGCTGGCCGCCTTCGTTTCGGAACTCGGTAACGAGGTGGCCCGGCTCTTCGCCCAGGTGCTGGTGGTGTGTGACCGCCAGAGGCTGATCGGGCGGGAGCTCTTCGCCATCGACGGCGTCAAGCTGCCCTCGAACGCTTCCAAGGAGAAGAGCGGTACGCGGGCCGACTTCGAGCGGCAAGCGGCGAAGATGGAAGCCGCCGTCAAGGCCATGATGGAGCGCCAGGTGGCCGCCGATGCCCTCCCGACCGAAGCGGACGAAGCGCGTGCCACCCACACGCGGGAGCGCCTCAGTCGCGAAGCCGCCCAGATCCGCCAGTGGCTGGCCGAGCACCCGGCAGATCGCCAGGGCAGCAAGGGCAGCACCCGGCTCAGCAACCGAACCGACAACGAGTCGGCCAAGATGGCCACCGGCAAGGGCGTGATCCAGGGCTACACCGGCGTCGCCGCCGTGGATGACCAGGCCCAGATCATCCTCGACGCCCAGGCCCATGGCACCGGCTCGGAGCAGGAACTGTTGCTCCCCGTGGTCGAGGCCACCGCCGTCTGGCGCAAGACAGAAACGGTGCTCTGCGCCGATGCCGGCTACCACTCGGAAGCGAACCTGGCGAAACTCGCCGAAAGTCAGGTCGATGCCTATATCTGCGACAACGGCTATCGCCACCGCGACCCCCGCTATGCCGAGCAGGCCAAACACAAGGCCAAGCCCGACCCCCTGTGGGACAAGAGCCCCAAGGCGAAGAAGGCTACCCACTTCACCCCGGCCGACTTCCAACTGGCCGAGGACCGCAGTCATTGCATTTGCCCGGCCGGCAAACGCCTTTACGGCAACGGCAAGGACTGCACTTTCAACGGCTACGCCGCGATGAAATTCCGCGGGGCCGAGCGGGACTGCATGCCCTGCCCGCTGCGCCAGCAGTGCCTGTGCAAACCCGACACCACCAAGGCCCGGCAAGTCGCATTCTTCCAGGGCAAGCGTGCGGGCCAGCAAAGCCATACCGACCGGAGGAAAGCGAAGATCGACTCGGCGGCCGGCAAGCACATGATCGCGGCCCGCTTCGCGACGGTGGAACCGGTGTTCGGCAACCTACGCCACAACAAACGGCTCACCCGCTTCACCCTGCGGGGCCGGGCGAAGGTGGATGGGCAGTGGAAGCTCTATTGCATGATGCACAACATCGAGAAGCTGGCGCACCATGGCTATGGGGAATGAAGCGGAGAAAGGGGCCAGGAATGCCCTTGAAAGCGTGAATGCGGTGAGAAGGAACGACGAGATGAACGGATCGGGCTGAAAGAGGCGATATGATGAAATATGAATTCAAGCCGGCGCACGCCGGACGAAACCTGTCGCCCCTGAATGGGGTTTTTCTACAGCGTCGTTAGGCTTTTTCGGAGAACGCAATGGATCAGGCAACTGCCGTTGTTATCGGTGCTAGCGTGGGTGCTATCGCTGCCATATGCGGCCAGTGGATTCAGGCTTGGCGGCAATCGCGCATAGAAGCTGCGAAGCTGACTCTTGAGCGTGCCAAACTAAATCACTCACAGGCCGCGTCTCTACACTCAGAGATGCGAGCAACGCTGCAAAACGCAATTCAGCGGTTGGCCTCGGCAACTCACTCGATGTGTTGGCTAACTTGGATTGCCAAGGAATCGCCTAAGCGCTTTGGAGAAGCACAATTACAAAGATACGACGAAGAAATGCACGTATTGCTGCCCGAAATCATAGGGCTTCAAGCGCGCATCTCGTCATATGTTCCGGAACTAGGAACCAAGTTGCTTGAGTTGACAGCCAGAATCGAAGACTTGGATGAACGAATTGCTCGTACAGCCATCGCTGTAATCGACGGCGTTTCTCAACCCGTCGAGTCACTTTCCCCGCTACATCGCGAAGCAGTTGTTCTTCATGAGCAGTTAGCGCACCTTTGCCATGAAACATCCATGAAGAACTATGTGCCAGAAGCCTAACGATTAAGGTTAGATCGTGATCGCAAAGCGAGCCACGATCTGAACCGTTTGTTGGACAAGCCCAGTTCGGCAGTTCGGATTCCCCTGGAAATAGCTTTTCGTCCTTCACCGCGATGGCGTGCTTTCGACGGCAGAAAGCCCGCCTTCGCCACTGACTCGCACCGCCATTGCAGCGCTGCGTCGCCGGATTGAGCCGTTTGAGAGGGCTCAATCCTTGATTCGTGCCGATTTCAGGCCAAGCGCAGCCGTGGCGCCGACAACAGGCGCATCCATCGGCCGGCGGATGGTTCGTTTACAAGGTCACGCTCCCGGTCGGCGTCGCGCTGCGCCATCGCTCAGGCGCCGGGATCCGTCTTTGCACGATGCGCATGGGCGCCCCGCAGCATGCACACCGAAACGGCGGCCGGTGCTTCATCCAGGTCGGGCCGGGCTCGGGAGCCACTTTCAGCACGTTCTGCAGCAGCGCAATCAGGCGCTTGCTGTTCGGATGCAGGAAGCCAAAGTTGCGGGATCGCCGGAAACCCTTGGGCAGCACGTGTTGAAGGATCAACGCCAGGAAGCGCGCCCCGCTCACGGTGCGCACCGCACTCTTGCCGGTCTGGCTGTCGCGATAGCGAAAGCGGACCTGGCCTGCCTCGCAGGAGAGGATGTCCTTCTCCTGGATGACGCCCCGATACAGGTAGCGGCCCAGATAGACCAGGGCCTTGCTGCCATCGCCAACGCCTTTGCAATCCACCACCCAGTGTGCCGGCACACCGGGCGGCAGCTTCAAGCCCTCGCGGGCGAGCGCGGCCAGCACCTTGGCGCGAAACACCTTGGCCAGGGCACGGTGGTTGAACAGGTAAGCGCTGCGCTTGCCACTGCGGCGTCGCCACAGACGCTTCTCCGGGTCCAGGGCGGCGCCTGGCATGGCCAGGTGAACATGCGGGTGGTAGTCGAGGCGACGCGAATGGGTATGCAGCACGGCCACCGCACCGGCCTGCCCCTGCAGTTGCCGGTCGTTCCTGCAAAAGAGGCTCGCCGTTGCCCACGCGCACTCGAAGAGTACGGCGTAGAGGGTGCGCTGATGCTGCCAGGCCAGCGCGCGTAGCTGCGCCGGCAAGGTGAAGGTCAGCAGGAAATGGCTCCCCGGCACTTGCCGCCGCGCCTGCCGTTCAAGCCATTGCTGGCTCTCAAAGTGCTGACAGTGCGGGCAGCTGCGATGCCCGCAGGAATGGGGCACGAGGCGGGTTTCGTCGCAGCCCGAGCACACGGCCCGCATGCGCGGCGCCATGGCCGTGCGGCACAGCTTCAGGGCAGCCAGGGCCTGGCGATGGCTGGGCAACATCGTGGCCGAATACTGCCGAAGGTAGTCGGCTTCGCACCGGCGGATGACTTCCGAGAGGGGAATCATTTGACCGCCCCCCACTGAATGGAGAAGCGACTCATCAAGGCATTGATGCGCGTATCGGCCTGATCGGTGGTGTGGCTGGTGAGGTGCGTGTAGCGGGCGGTGGTGAGGATCGAATGGTGGCCGAGGATCTTCTGCACTTCCAGCAGATCGACGCCGGCTTCGATCAGGTGGGTGGCATAGCTGTGCCTCAGACTGTGCGGGGTGATCTTTTTTTAGTCCGCAATCCTGCGCCACCTGGCGCAGGGTGGTCTGCACCCCACCGCGATCCAGCGGTGTGCGGGCGCGGTGCGCCGCGCTCAGGCCGCCGTGGCGATTGGGAAAGAGCAGCTCCGGATGGCGGTGCAGTTGCCAGAACTGCCGCAAGGCCACCAGCGTTGCCTCGGGCAGGGGCACGAAGCGATCCCGGTTGCCCTTGGCATCGCGGATCTGCACACGCATCCGGGCCGCGTCCACGTCGCCGACCTTGAGCGCCAGCCCGTAGAGATCGAGTTTGACGGCGCTCCAGGAGTGGGTGCCGATCAGGTCGCTGAAGTACTCGGTCAGTTGGGCTTCGGAGAGCGCATCGATCTGACCGGAGAAGTAGCCCCCCAGACGCCGGATGGCGCGGGCGTAGGCGTCGATGGTCTTGGGCTGCAGCCCCTTGAGTTTGAGGTGCTTCAGATGCAACTGGTATTGCTGATCGAAGTGTGCAGAAGATGCTGTGTTCATGCTGGCCTATCCTCACGATGTTGTGCAGAATCACCCCTCATGAGCGAGGGCGTGAGATCACACAGTAGATCGTGCGGTGGCGGAGAGGGGATTCTCCGCGGAGCGGCTTCGTCCAACATGGCGCTCGACCTCGCTCCCTTCGGTCGCTGGACGCTGCGCGATAAAGCCGCGCAGCGCCGGTTAGCTCTACGTTATACCTTTCGATGAGTACCGATCATGTCTGACATACAAGAGAAAAACTACTCGCAGATGAAGTCGTTTGTTGACCGCAACCACTGGGCCAACACCGAGAAGACCGAGTCCAATTGCAAACGCATCGACGTTCAGAACGGAAAATTCACATGCGTCGTGAAGGTCTACGAGACCGGGACCGTACAAGTCCAAGGAGCGGAGTCCAAGTTACGAGAAGCACTACTTGAGGCCAAGAAGGCAATCGAGAACGAAGAAAACATTGGTGAAATGTTGCCGTTTGAGATTGAGCGGTTTCCTGAAGTGCTGAAAGAACGAGTCCCGTCTATCGACCCAATAATTGTCAGATTCATCGAAGAAGCCATTGTCACCATCAAGGCTGGCTCAAATCTTGGCTGCGCTTTTCTGTTGGGCGGCGCATCCGAAAAAGCAATTTACCTCTTGATCGACACCTACACCGCCGCCATCAAAGACGAAACACTGCGAAGCAAATTCGTCACACGCACATCAGGCAAGTTCATTTCTCGTGTCTTTGATGAGTTCAAAGGGTCATTCAAGAGTTCACAGAACAAGCCCACCGGGTACGGCTGGACAAATGACCTTGAGATCAAGATCGAACACATTTTCCAGTTCTGTCGCATATGCAGAAACGAAGCTGGGCATCCGCATCTACCGCCCAATCTTGACAAAGGGGTTCTCCTGGCCAATATGGGGCAGTTCGTCAAATACATCGAAGACCTTTACCAACTCATCGGCTACTACCAAACAAATGAGGCAAAGGTATGACCCTGCGGTCCACCGGACACTGCGCGATAAAGCTGTGCAGCGCCGCTGACCTCCACGTTAGGCGTCACGCGCGAACTCGCTCTCCATGTGCGCGGCCATGATAAGAGCCGCCTACTCGTCTCTCGTGACGATGAGTCCATACGGATCTTGCTAGACGATGGATCACCATAAACACTTTTCACCAATACGCATCTAACTAGTGAGGACGCAATGATCGAGTGGATCCTTCTCGCATTTGCAGTTTCAAATGGCCCAGACTGCCACGTATGCGATATCGGGCCAGGGCAACCTGGACCCAGGAAGCGAAGCGAAGTACCTGGCGTTGCCATGACTAGCATCACCGTACCTGGCTTTCCTTCGGAAGTTGAATGCACCACCGCGCTACGTAAACTGGTCGCCTTGTCCGACTATGACGGCAACGTCGACTTTATGGGTTTGAAGGGTACCTGCATCAGCAGAACCAAGCAGTAGGAGCAAGGGCTTCTAACGTCGCTAATTCGCGGACGCCAGCTTCAGCAGCTTCAGGGAGCAGCTTCAGGGGACAGACCACGGTATGTACGGGATCACTCCGGGAGGGGCGTCTTTTTCTTGATGTGCATTCTTTGCATGCGGGAGTGACTTTGCGTCCTTTGAAACGTAAGCGGTAACTCCCCAACGTTCTTCCCCACCCGTGCCTTGGCATCTGCGGTCTGTTCGTGTTCATCAACCTGCGGGCTTCCCAGATGAGAGTGCTGTACTGGGATCGCAGCGGCTCTTGCATCTGGGCCAAGCGGAACCTGTCGGTGAAACTCGCGAACCACAACCATCATGGCCATAGTGGTCAAACTGGCTTACTGGAGCAGACCATGATCACCGAGACGAGTGCTGTCACCTTCCGTCGGAACCTGGGCGAGATGCTCAACCTTGTGCAGTACCGCCACGACAGCGTGGTGATCGACAAGGACGGGAAGCCCGTTGCTGCCTTGGTTGACGCCCGTCTCTTCGAGCGCATTCGCCGTATGCAGGGGCGATTCGACGCGCTGTGCCAACGGATTGAGGCGGGGTATTCCGGCGTGTCCGAGGCCGAAGGGATGGCGGAGATTGAGGCTGCGATAGCCGAGGATCGCGAGGCACAACGGAAACCCATTGCTCGCTGAGCATCGGCCATACCCTCCGGGTTGTCCTCGACACCAAGGTCCTGCTTTCCGGCATCGCGTTTCCGGGCAGTATTCCCGGAAAGATCATGTCGGCATGGAGACTGGACTCGCTTTAGGTCGTGCTGTCCGACTTCATCCTCGACGAGCTGCGCCGGGTATTACCTCGACTCAACCACCGGCACGGCCTGACATCGGCCGAGATCGACGATCTGCTGGATATCTTGTCCATCCAGGCCGAAGTCCTCGAACCGCAGGCCCCCGACGAACAATTGCTCAGGGATGTGATGATCTGCCCGTGCTTGGCACCCTGCTGGCAGCGGTTCAGGTGGGCAGCGTCAATCACCTCATCACAGAGAACAAGGATTTGCTCGTCCTCGGTGATCGCTACCCCGTGATATCCCTTGCGGACTTCTGGATGCGACATGGCGGACTGTGACCAAGGCGAAAACAGGGGACGCTTTCGCATGCGACAAGATCGGTACTCCCACAGGAGACTGACACCGCATTACATCGCGCCCATGCTGGGCGCACACCCAGCGGTCCACACGGACACTGCACGTCAAGACCGCGCGGCGCCGGTCACCTCTACCTTGGATGTCTCAATAGTGGTAACGCAATTGAGCGATCTGTAGTTCATCACCTTGAATGCGATAAACCATGCGATGCTCGTCTGAAATTCGGCGTGACCAAAACCCCGCCAAGGCGTGCTTGAGCTGCTCTGGCTTGCCGATCCCGGAAAAAGGTTCTCGTTGGGTTTCTCGAATCAGCTTGTTGATCCGCTCCACCGTCTTCCTGTCTTGTTGTTGCCAGTACAGGTAGTCTTCCCACGCCGCGTCAGCAAAAACGAGCTTCACTCTGCCAACCCGCGTTCTACGCCGCTGCCCGCGTTCAACTGTGTCATAGCGGCCAGAATTCGCTTGGCATTCTCGGGGGTACGCAAAAGGTAGGCAGTTTCCTCAAGCGCCTTGTAGTCTTCCAGCGAAAGCATCACGACAGACTGCTCGCCGTTGCGGGTAATGATGAGCGCTTCGTGGTCGTCACACACTCGATCCATTGTGCGCGCAAGGTTTGCACGGGCTGTGGTATAGGTAATGGCATCCATCGCAGGCCTCCTTGTATGTACGTTTTACTGTACATACAATCCTGCCTGAGGTCTATCCATGGCAACGTCCAACCCTACACTCCCTGAGTCGAGCGTTGCGACTTGAGGCCCAACCCCTCTTTCCATCGAATCGCCTCCGGCGGCGGCAGAACTCAAACGCAAGGCCGCACAGGAAGAAATAGGGGCAAACCCCAGTATCACGCGACGCCGACCTGCGCACCCTCGCCGACAAGTCCCCCGCCAACATGGCCTTCGACGGCAACGGCAACTAAGTCTTCCTCGCCCCCAACCGGGTCAACCTGCAGATGGCCCAGGAATAGTTTTCGGACATCAAGTTCCTGGAGACGCGGGAGATTTACTGAGCGCCGCCCCGCGCGAATGGCCAGCTTCCGGTTTAGCCATGGACCCAACGGAAGATGGGGATTTTTACCTGAAGAGCCGAGCATGCATGTTCACGTTGCACACCCGGGCGGAGAGGCGAAGTTCTGGCTGGAACCAGGTGTGACATTGGCTGGACACACCGGCCTGTCACCGCAAGAACTGACGGCAGTCGCGGAGGTCGTCCTCCGCGACTTTTCGGACAGATGATCAGGCCAAGGCCTTCCTGACGGCGGCAATCACTCGCTCCGCCTCAAAGGGCTTGATGACGTAATCGTGAACGCCGCTCCTGATGGCGGCACTGACCGTTTCCCGGTCTGCATGAGCTGTCACCATGAGCACGGGCAGATCAGGATGCACCGCGCGCAGGCAGGCGACGGTATTCAGACCGTCGATCTCCGGCAGATCGACGGCCAGGCAGACGAAATCGGCCTCGTGACGTTCGACGGCCATGAGCCCTTCGAATCCCGACGCCGCCTCGGCCACTACCTCGAAACCGTTGTCTTCGAGGATGACGCGCAAGAGGCCCCGCGCCAGCACATCACAGTCGACGATAACCGCACGGTGTTGCGGCCCCTCACTTTTGGGCACTGCCTCCCGGCTCTTTCGGAACGCCATGATGGCCTTCACCTGGAGGAGCGCCGTCAGTATGTTTGCCTCGTTCAATGGCTTGCGTATATAGCCGAGCGCACCGCAATCCATTGCCAGCCTTGCCGTCCCCCTTTGATCATCCAGGCCCATCACCACGACGGCGGTCTCGGGGTTGTCGGCGATCACGGTACGAAGGGCGTCGGGTATCGACGGCTCCATGAGGTGCAGATCGAATATCGCGATATCGGGCTGAAGGCGCCCGACTGTCGCCAACGCTTCCGTTGGCGTACGCAAGCTGGCCAGCACGCGAGCACCCTCGCGGGCCACCATCGTCGCTAATATCGACCGTATCTGCGAATTGGCATCGGCGACGATGAACGAACAGCCTTTCAAACGGATTGACATGCTGGCAAATCTATCCTCATGGACGACAACCCCACAGACACGATGCATCAATACGCCAAAATCGGCCGGAACAGAACTGGTTTCGGATGTATCCCACAATCACCCATCGACAATGCTCACATTCTCCCCTCGCAGCGTTCGGCAAACTTGAGCCGGATCAAATAGGCCCCACCCCCGAGGGGAGGGCAACGTGGATTGCCGCAGCATCAGCCCGGTCTTCTTGACTGACTGGCGCTGGGGATAGGGTCAGACACATCGGCAACCATCAGGCGCGGAGCCACGCCCAGACGATGTACCGCGCGGCCTCAGTGGTGGGCACTGCCACAGGCTTCCGTGCCGATCAACGTGCCGAACCAGCTCAGAAAGCCCGGCCGGTTGAACTCCCGCCGTTCCACAACCCGACCGGCACAGTCTGCCACGCCTGCCACGAAGACGTTCGTTGGCAGATCTGCACCAACCGTCGTAGCATCCACTTTGACTTCGCTCCTCACCGTAAAGAACGAACTTCAGCAATTCAATCCTGGCATCAAGATACCGGGCGGCAAGCCCACCGGGTGGGGGAAATCCTTTTGTTGTCACTCCAACGGACCTGCGCGAAAAGCCGCGCAGGCCCTTAATCTCCACATTATGCATAAGTTATCCTGGACCTTACTGCTTACGCTTCCGCTCATTGCTGCTTGCGAAGTCGGCGCTCTGTTTCTCGATGCCGACAGTTCAGAGATCTGGAAGCAAATGCAAGCAACAAACTATAAGTCAATCGATTTCTCAAAGTTGGCTGGCCAGGACTGGACAAAGGTTTGCTTCTTCGGGCCATATAGCGACAGCACAGAATCGGAGTTGGGATTCAAGTGGCGAGTGTCAGAACACACCGACCTCCTAATGTCGGACGGTCACAACGTAATCGTGTTTGCAACCGACTTGAAGGTGACGAGTTACGTCATCCACTCCCGCGCCTACGGAGATTTCGCCAAGTTGTCTGGAAAGTGCCTTCCCCGAGCATCAGCTCGGGTGCTTCGAGAGCCCAGCGAGAGAAATTGGAAGAGCTATATTGCAGAGAACGCATCAAATATCTGAGCTACTTGTTGGGCAAGCTTGGCTCGGCGGTTCCGATTCTCTCTGGAAATAAGCTTTCATCCTTCGCTGCGCAGGTAGGCTTGCAACGGCCGAGAACCTGCTCTCATCACTGACTCGTGCCTCCAGTGCAACCCTGTGTCGCCGGATTGAGCCGTTTGGAGCCGCCAGCATTGCGGATCACAACCATTATGACCATAATGGTCAAACTGGTTTACTGGAGCAGACCATGATCACCGAGACGAGTGCCGTCACCTTCCGTCAGAACCTGGGCGAGATGCTCAACCTTGTGCAGTACCGCCACGACAGCGTGGTGATCAACAAGGACGGGAAGCCTGTTGCTGCCCTGGTTGACGCCCGTCTCTTCGAGCGCATTCGTCGCATGCAGGGGCGATTCGACGCACTGTGCCAGCGGATTGAGGCGGGGTATTCCGGCGTGTCCGAGGCCGAAGGGATGGCGGAGATCGAGGCTGCCATAGCCGAGGATCGCCAAGCACAAAGCAAACCCACTGCTCGCTGAGCATGGGCCATACCCTCCGGGTTGTCCTCGACACGAACGTCCTGCTTTCCGGCATTGCGTTTCCGGGCAGCATTCCCGGAAAGATCATGTCGGCCTGGAGACTGGGCTCGCTTGAGGTCGTGCTGTCGGATTTCATCCTCAACGAGCTGGGCCGGGTGCTACCTCGGCTGAACCATCGGCACGGCCTGACATCGGCCGAGATCGATGATCTGCTGGACATATTGTCCATCCAGGCCGAAGTCCTCGAACCGCAGGTCACCGACGAACAATTGCTCAGGGATGTGAATGATCTACCGGTGCTTGGCACCCTGCTGGCGGCGGTTCAGGTGGGCAGCGTCAATTACCTCATCACAGGGGACAAGGATTTGCTCGTCCTCCGGGATCGCTACCCCGTGATATCCCCTGCGGATTTCTGGATGCGACACGGCGGGCTGTGACCACTGAGCGCCTTGGGGTTGTCGCAAAGTCGGGCGTCACACCCACCGGGTCGCCATCTCGAACAACGCATCCTCAGCAGCAAGCCCGATCAGGTACAGATCAGGGCGAGAGACAAGCGCCCCGGGCACAGACGCACCATGACACTGCCCGTCAGCGAGTTCATCGGGTGCTTCATGCGCCACGTGCTCCCGCCGGGCTTCAAACGCATCCGGCACGACGGTCTGCTCGCGACCGCCCCTAAGCGGGCGCGCCTTGCCACCGCACTGTCCAAGCCCGACAATCAAGCCGCCATGATCAAGCGCCACACGCCCTTCTCGCTCTCGTTACTTGGCGGCGATCTATGTGTGCAAGGTCGGTTGCTCCTCGGACACGCCGAAACACCGCTACGAAGTTGCAAAGTACGACTGACCAGCTCACGTGCGGCCTGACTCAAACGCCAGGCATTCCCAATGCATCCATTCTTACACACGCTCTCTGGTGGTGACCGACGCTCGGTGGGGGAATCCAATCGTGCAGTGCTTGCCGTTCTCGAATGCCCTGAGTTGATTGGCGTGCTGTTTCAGGGACTTGAAACCCCCGACCCCATTCTGCGCATGCGTTGTGCTGACGCTATCGAGAAAGTCACAGCCAACCGCCCTGAGCTTCTGCTGCCGTTCAAGAAAACCATACTCAATCGCCTCTCGAAGCTTGAACAACAGGAAGTTCGCTGGCATGTCCCTCCGATGCTGGCGCGCTTGCCCCTGACAGAGGCCGAAGAAGTCACCGTTGTAAACGTGCTGCTTGGTTACACCAACGACCGCAGTAGCATTGTGAAAACCCTGTCCATGCAAGCCCTGGCTGATATTGCGCTCCGTAGTCATCGTTTACTGCCCGGGATCAAGCAACACATCGAAGCGCTTTCCATTATCGGCACGCCTGCCATGAAGGCACGTGGCAAGAAACTCCTCAAGTCTCTGGCAAAGGAAAGCCATGGGTAGCCCAGTAACTCGGAGAGAATCAATGTACATACCTCCTGGCTTCAACACCGTTACGCCTTACTACTTCGTCGAGGACGCCGAGTCCTTCGTGTCATTTCTCGTCCACGGCCTCGGGGGCGAGGAGACTTGCCGCACCGTGCGTGGCGACGGATGCATCCAAAATGCCCAGGTGAAGCTCGGAACATCGACAGTGATGGTTAGCGAAGCCACAGAGCGCTACCCCGCGATGGCAGCTGCCTTCTACCTATACGTGTCGGATGCCGATGCCGCCATGAAGCGCGCACTCGAATGCGGTGCGAGCTTGGAAATGGAAGTCGGAGACATGCCTTATGGAGACAGGCAAGGCGGCGTCCGGGACAAACACGGAAACATCTGGTGGATATCACAACGCACTGTTGAAGAACCCTACACCCCCTGACTCGAGCATTGTGTCGTGAGGCCCAACCCATCCTTCCATCGGATCGCTTCCGGCGGTCGCAGAACGCAAGCGCAAGGCCACGCAGCCACCACCAGCCCAATGCCCCGACTACGGCAATCCCGTCTCGTTCGGCGATCCATCGCAATCGCCCTTGCCCTTTCGCTCCATGCGGCGCAGGCGGGCGAAGATCGAAGTCATGACGAACTCGCTCACTCGGTCACGAATGAACTCTTGCAGGTCTTCGTCAATGCGGGACTTTGCAGGACACGTGCCGAGTGCTCGAACAACAGTCGCGTGCTCTTCTCATCCAGCAGTAGCGGGCTTCACTTCGAAATCTACGACCTTACGGAAGCGCAGATCATTGGCAGCGCGTTTGAGGTGCTCGGTCGGCGGGGCCGGGAGCTTCCCGTGGGCAAGAAGCTTCAGGCGAAGTTCGTCAGCCATTCCAAGGCCGCTGACATCAAGCGGTCGGCCCTCTCCAGGCCGCCGATCCACGCCAGTCTCGAAGTATGGGGCTCAGGACCGGCGGCCGCGCGCTAAGCGCATGGCCGGTCCCTTTCACGCGCGGGGGCCTATCCCCTCTCCAATCGGCCTTGATCGGGGCACGCCCGGGGCCATGCGTAACCGCGCCGACCGGAAAAGGCTGTCATGTTTCACAAGCCGATTGGGGGGATGCCCGCGCGGGCATCCTGTCGAATCAGCCCGGCACACCACCGCCTTCGCACAAGGCCACCGCGAGGCTGGCCTGAAGGGCGAAGTGCTGGACGGCACGCCAGCTTGCCTCGTCGAGCCCGCGACCGTTGCGGTCGGCATAGAACACGCCGATCTGCCGTGAGGCCAAGCCAAAGGGCACAATGAAGCCGGACTCGCAGCCGGTGACGGCGCATAGCCTTTCGGTGCCGCCACGCTCCACGCGGGCAGGGTCGACCCAGCTTGCCGTGCCACTATCCAAGGCGTCGTCGATGACATCCTCGGGGTCACCGTCCATCGAAAAGCTGAATTGCGCGCAAAGGGCTTCGCCACCACTGCCGAGCCCAAACTTTCCCCGCAGATGCATGCGATCGCGTGTCAGGAGCGCCACCACCACCCGCTCGCAACCAACACCCCGCACCAAGCCTTCGGCCGCGAGCTGAAGGATGTCGGCAATGGCCGCCCGTTCAAGGCTCATCGCCGCCAGATCCTGCAGGATGCGCAACTGCAGCGCCGCGTCGGGCGCGGACGGGACAGCCAGCGCCTCGGGTTCAGGCGCGACGACGGACACATCCGCGCTGGGTATCGCCCGTCCAACCTCCGGTGCCCCGAAGAATGCGGCAACGCGCGCAGCCTCCCCTGCGTTGGCAATGACCTCAGCGCTGACGACGGACGGCGGCAGACCGAGATAGTCCGCGGCTTCGCGGATCACCCGGCGCGCGCCGATGGAATCCCACCCGTCCTCGGACGCGCGTGCCAGACGGTTGCCGATGACCACAGCCCACTCTGGCCCATGGCTTCGTGCATCACCCTCGATCGCCGCTGCCGCCAGGGAACCCAGTTTCCACTCCCGCACCAGCCCGGCGGAAAGATGGCGCAGGGAGAACCCCAGCACCACTTGCTGGGCCTCTTCTTCGCGCATCTCGCCCTGCTTCATGCACCGCTCAAGGGCTTGCGCGTGCTCGCCACCGAAGCACCAGAAAGCCATCTCCCCCACCCGCGACAACAGCGCGGCGATGAACACCTGTTCGCCCTGCTGTTCGCCTCGCCGCTGAACCACCCATCGGGCCTGTACCGCTGCGTGAAAACTGCGTGCCATTTCCAGATTGACACGGCTACGCAAGCTTCCGCCCAGCAGCGCATCGATAAGCGCCACGGACAGGGCCAACTGGGCCACGGGATCGAAACCCAGGACCACGATGGCCCGGGACACCGTACTGATGCCCTGTTGGGCCTGATTGAAGTAGGCGCTATTGGCAAGCCGCAGGACCTTGGTGGTCATGGAGGCGTCTTTCAGGATGACCTGCGCCAATGCCGACGCCGACGCTCGTTCGTCACCGATGATCCGCCGCAGGGCATCAACGGTGCGTGCAAATACAGGCATGTCGCACCCGCGGATGCGGGCGATCCATTCGCTCAGATCAGAAGGGCCAGGACTGATGGAATTCATGTTGTCTCCTCTGCTCGATATCGGCCGGGGGCGTCGCAGCTTGAACGGCGGTCGGCGCGCCAGGGAGCGGGGGCCATGGGCTCCCGACCCCTATGACCCCATTTCCCCCATGCACCCCACCCGCCACCCGCTTTCCGTGCATCTTCGGGATAAGCCCGTCGGCCCGCGGAGCGCAGGCGGGTCGCGGAAAGGCGAGCATGGGCCTCGGGGATGCCCTCGCCTTTCGGGGTGACTGTCGCAGATGCGGCCGGGCCTGTGCCCTCCCCCGGCTGGCCCGCCACCCTCGTGCGGGCAGGCCCCACACCACCCGAGGAGGAAACAACATGAACATGATGCGGGCGGCGCGCTTGCACGAGATTGGTGGCAGCTTCTCCATTGATCAGATTCCCATCCCCACACCGGGCAGGCACGAGGTGCGGGTGAAGGTCGAGGCCTGCGGGCTGATTCCCAACCTGCGCAACGTGGTCACGCACTTTCCAAGCTGGTATCCCTTCCTGCCACTGCCCGCGCTGCCAGCCACCTTCGGCCTCGACAGTGCCGGCACGGTGACGGCGGTGGGCGAAGGCGTCACCGCCTGGAAGCCGGGCGACCGGGTGTATGTGAACCCGGGCATCGGCTGCGGCGAGTGCCGTTACTGCCGGCAGGGCGAGCCGACGCGCTGCGACAGCTATACCTTCATGGGCTACTTTGGCTTCGGCCCCGGCTCCCAAGCGATCTTCGAGCGCTACCCCCACGCGGGCTACGGTGAGTACCTGACCGCCCCGGCGGCCAACCTGGTACGTCTGCCCGATACGCTGAGCTCAGCCCAGGCGGCCCGCCTCGGCTACCTGGGCACCGCCTATTCGGCGATCCGCAAGTCGGCCCTGCGACCCGGCCAGAGCGTGCTGATCCTCGGCGCCACCGGCACCCTGGGGGTGGGCGCGACGCTCCTTGCGCTCGCCTTCGGCGCCGCCCGGGTGCTGGTTGTTGCCCGGGATCGCACCGCGCTGGAACACCTCGTCGCCCTCGCCCCCCAGCGCGTGGTGCCGGTGGTGCTGGGCGAAGGCGGGATCGCCGAGCAGGCGCGCCGGCATCTGCCCGACGGGGTGGACGCCATGCTGGACACCCTGGGGGCGAAGGCACCCGCCGAACTGTCGGTCGATGCCATGGGCGCCGTGGCCCGCGGCGGGCGCATCGTGCAGATCGGGGGCGTGGCCGGCCCCATTCCGATTGATCCGCATCCCTTCATGTGCGCACAACTGCAATACATCGGCTCCCTGTGGTTCACCCCGACCGAAGGGGAGGAACTGGTGAGCATGATCGGCGCCGGCCTCGTGGACCTGGGCCTGCTGGAGCCCCACGCCTATCCGCTGGAGCAGCTCAACGAAGCGCTCGCGGCGGTGGAATCCCAGGCCAACGGCTTCACCAACTTCCACATCACCCACGCCTGACCGCCCCGCCACCCCCTAGCCCAACGAGGAGACCCCGATGCAAGCCACGAGAATCGTCACCGGCCACGACGCGGAAGGCCGCGCCGACTTTGCCCTGCACGCGCCGCTCACCCACGGCGCCTTCGAACATCACCCCGGCTTCGTCGCCAACCTGCTCTGGCGCACCGGCCCCCAGCCCGCGATCCCCACGAGCCCGTCCGATCCGGTGGCGGCGGTGGAATCCGTCATTCCGCAGCCGGGCGGCACCATTGCCATGATGGTGAGCTTCCCCCCCGACAGCGTGACGAGCGCCCCCCACTTCGACCCCGCCGCCGCCGGAATGGAGTTCGCGCAACGGCTGCCCGGCCTCGCCGAAAGCTTCGACCCCGACGGATCGGGCTTCCACCGCACGGACACGGTGGACTATGGCGTCGTGCTGGAGGGCGAGATCTGGCTGGATCTCGATGACGGGCGCGTGCGCCACCTGAAGGCGGGCGACGTCGTTGTGCAGCTCGGCACCCGGCATGCGTGGCGCAACCCCGGCGAGCACCCGGCGCGCATGTTCTTCGTGCTGATCGGCGCGGTACGCGACTGACCACCTTCCCCGCCCAACCTGTAAGCCATCCGGATACGCGGCACACATCGCATGTCCCGAGGGCGCTCACTTCAATCACCGCACCATGTGCGGCGATTGAAGCACCCGTCCGCCGCAGCAGGGCTCCAAGCGGCCATCGTCCATCACCCTCCTGCGGCCCCCAGCTTCACCACCCGCCCCTTCGCCAGCGCCTTCGTCAGGATCTTCCACACATCCAGGTCAAAGGCCGGGCGGCCCGATTCGAGCAGGGTGTGGACCTCGTCCTCGCTTCGCGCCGTGCCAAGCCAGCACCAGTTATCCACCACGTGCAGGGCCTCGCCCTCCCGCAGCCCGACCGGGCCGGTGTAGGGCCAGCGCTCCACGCGCAGCTTGTGCAGGGCCATCATCAGGCGGGCACCATGCAGACCGCGGGATTCGGCGCCAATGCATGCGCCCTTGCAGCGTTTGATCTGATAGCCGAAGCAGGGCTGGCCGCTGCGCACCTTTTCCAGGCCAAGGCAGGCCTGGCACAGGGCGTGTTCGTCGGCCAGGGTGCGCAGGGCCTTGGTGGCGGCGGTCTGGCTCGTGAAAAAGCCGAAAAGATTGTCCTGGCGCCCCGGGTCCAGGTCGGGTCCGCGCACCAGCACCGGCCGCCAGCCGCCCTCCCCGTCCGCCACCAGTTGCCACGCGCACAGGCCGCTGCTGCGGCGCAGGCGCCGGTTGTGGATGGGCTGGCGTTCCTTGACCAGCTTCGCCTCAAGCAACAGGGCGCCCACCTCGCCGGCGGTCTCGATCCACTCGATGCGGCGCAGTTGCTGGGACAGGCTCATCTCCTTGGCGCTGCTGTGGTCGGCGCTGAAGTGGGACAGCACCCGGGTGCGGATGTCCTTGCTCTTGCCCACGTAGAGGGGCAGATCGTTCTCGCCGTAGAACAGGTACACCCCCGGGGTCTCGGGCAGCTCGTCGATGATGGACGGGTCCAGGTGGGGTGGCAGTGCGGGGCGACCCAGCAGGCGGGCGATGGTGGTGTCGATCAGCTCGCCGTCGAGCTGGCGGTGGATCAGCTGCCAGAACTGCCACACCAGCTGCGCATCGGCCAAGGCCCGGTGACGATCACCCACCACCAGCCCATGCCGCTCGATGAGGGCATCCAGGCCATGGCGGCGGTGCTCCGGAAAGAGCGCCCGGGACAGCTTGACGGTACACAGCACCGGCGGCCGCAGGGGCAGGCCGACCCGCTCAAAGGCGTTGCGCAGGAAGCCGTAGTCGAAGCGGGCGTTGTGGGCAATGAAGAGCCGGCCATCGAGACGGTTGTAGATCTCCTCGGCCACTTCCGCAAAACGCGGGGCGTCGGCCACCATCTCGTTGCTGATGCCGGTGAGACGCTGGATGAACTCGGGGATGCGCCCTTCGGGCCGGATCAGGTGCGACCACTCCCGCACGCCGTCCTCGTCCACCTCCACGATACCCACTTCCGTGATGCCATCCACGGTGGCCACGCCACCATTGGTTTCGATGTCGACGAAGGCGAGGCCCCGCCAGCGTCCGTTGCTGAGTTTCAAGATCTGCTTTCCTTGTCCGATGCCTGCCTCCGACCGGGCCGGACGGAGAACGTTCAGGGCCTGCCCCCCCACCCCGGGGCGGAGGTGACGGCGGCCGCTTCAGCCCGATTATTGACCGAGAGCTTCCGGAGTGCCTGCTGGACATGATGCTTGACGGTCAGCGGGCTGAGCTGCAGATCGACGGCGATCTGGGCATTGGTCTTGCCGCTGCGCACGCCCTCCAGCACCTGGCGCTGGCGCGGGGTCAGGCCCGCCGGCATGACGTCCGGCTGCGTCCCCGGCCGCTGGCGGAAGAAAGCCAGGTACAGGTGGGGCAGCAGCAGCTCGGCCAGGTAGTGCTCCCGCGGGCCCGGGAGGCCCGGCATGCCCAGGAAGATGAACAGACACGGGGCCGGCGCCGCCGACTCGTCGACCCCATGGACCAGCATGCTCCCCCCCGGCAGGCCGAGCCCGGCACAGTCCGCCGGAGTGTCTGGCCCAGGATGGGCGCATGGCCGCCGCCCCTGCGCCTGCCAGAGCCCGCGCAGCCTGGCCCAGGCCTGATCGGCGGGTGCCCGGAGGGAGGCCTCGAGCGCCGGAGAAAGCACCGCCCGGGAGAAAATCTCCACGCCCCCTTCCTGCCCCACCGTGGCACCACCATGCAGGCAGACGAGGGTCTCGTGGGGCAGAAAACGCTGCAGGGCACCCTGCACCCAGAGATAGAACTCGTTGGGCCGCCGCACCCGGACGGCCCCCTCCAGGGTGTCCTTGAGGCGCTCCAGGTCATACGGGTCGAAGGACGGCATGTCCATCCTGCCTACCTCCCCGGGGCCTGAACGGCCGGCGGCGAAGCAAGCCCCTCGTCCGCCGGACGCATCTGCCAGTCGGTGTGACGGTTCGCATCGCCCAACACCGCCACCCAGGGCGGCAGGTCGGCCCGGCGCAGCGCAGGGCGCGTGGAGCGGCTGCGCACGGCCACGATCTGCCCATCCCGGCGATCCACCAGCCAGTCCGCCTCGCCGGTCATCGGGTCGCGGTAGAGCCGGCGCAGGTGCCGCCGCACAAAGGGCTGACGCGGGTCGAGCAGCAAGTCCTCAAGGCGCTGGGGATAGGCCGCCGCGCCCGCGGGTGACATGGCCCGGTAGCTGGCCAGGGCACGGGCGAACTCACCACCGATGAACAGCAGCTCGGCCTCGCGATCCCGCTGGGCGGCGGTGGACCACACCGTGCCGAAGCCCGCCAGACCCAGGCCCAGGGCCGCCACGGCGAAGAGCATCAACAGATAGGTGGCGCCGGCCTGACGCGATGGGGCGCTCATAGTTCCGAAAACGGCAGGCCGTCCCGGGTATGTCCGGGGGCGCCGCTGCGCAGATCGTGGATTCCGCCACCGCGACCCTCGGGCGGGGCGACGAGGGTCCACGCGTCTCGCCGCTCGATGATCGGGTCCACCGGCAGGGCACGGAGATAGCGCCCACTCACCAGTTCATCAAGATCCCGGGGGTAACGCCCGGTGTCGCCGTAGAACTTGTCGATGGCGTCCCGGGTCACGGCCAGGGTCTGCACCAGCGCGGCCTCCCGTGCCCGCTCCAGGTGCCCGAAGTAGCGCGGGGCGGCGATGGACAACAGGGTCGCGACAATCGCCATCACCACCAGCAGCTCCACCAGCGTGAATCCCCGGCTACGCACCGCCCTTGGCATGCCGGTCACCATTCCCGGTAGGGCAGCCCGTTGAGCCCGACACCGGGCGCGCGGGAATACACGTCAAACACATCCGCGCCCGGGGCCGGTGCGTCCGCCGGGCTGGCGTAGCTGCGCAGCCCCCAGGTGGCCGCGGGGTCCGCCGCTGGGTCGGGATGGAAAGGGTCGCGGGGCAGGCGGCGCAGTACGTGGATGCGCACGCTGCCCGGCAAGCGGGCATCCGGCACCCCCTCCGCCAGCGCCTGGAGGGTGGGCGGGTAGCCATTGCCGTCGGCAGATCGGGCGATCCGCCCTTCGTCGCTGTAACGCTTGTAGGTGTCGATGCCCTCGCGGATCTGCCGCAAGGCCAGGCGCAACTCACCCTCCCTGGCCCGCTGGCTCGTCACCTGGGCGACCGGCACTGCGATGGCCGCGAGCACGGCCACGACTGCCACCGTCACCACCATTTCGATCAGGGTGAAGCCCCGGGTGCCCATGGCTCAGGGCGCAATGCGCACGCCGACGGGCTCGGCGGACGGCAATGTCTGCACCTGCCCGCCGCCACGCAGCTGGGCCGACAGCACCCCGAAGCTGGCCAGACCGGCCGCCCCGGGACGGGCCCGGAAGCGCACCGTGAGGCGCGGCGCGGTACCCGCGGGAAGCTGCAGGGCCAGGGCATCGGCCCCCTCCCCGGGCTGATCCAGGGCTTCCACCAGGGTGCTGTCGTAGGCCAGCAGCACCGGCCCGCCTTCAGTCGCGGGGCCGGCCAGGGTGAGCGTCACGGCAAAGGTCTCCCCCGCCTGCACCTGCTCCGGCACCGCCACGGCCAGGGCGGGCAGACCCGCGTCCACGGCCACCGCCGGCACCGGGGCCGACGGCGGCCCCCCCGACGCACCGGCACCCGCCCCGCGGGGCGCGACGGCCGCCGCCCCGCCCGGCCCCAGCAGCAGGGGCGCAGCCCCCACCGCCGCCTCCGTGCCCGCGGCCTGGGTGGCCCCCGCCTGGGCCGGCTGGGTCAGGTTGCGCACCACCCGGGGGGTGATCAGCAGAACAATCTCGGTCTTGTTGTCCACATCCCGCTGACTGCTGAACAGCCGCCCCAGCCCGGGCACCTCGCCCAGGCCCGGCAGTCGGTAGGCCGAACTGCGCTCCTCGTCACTGATCAGCCCGGCCAGCACCTGGGTTTCGCCATCCCTGAGGCGCAGGGAGGTGACGGCGCTGCGGGTGCCCACCTGGTAGGCCAGGGAGCTGGACGGCCCGAGCACTTCCTTGACGATGCTGCTCACTTCCAGGTTCACCTTGATGGCCACCTCGTCATCCAGATGCACCGTGGGCTCCACCTCCAGTTTGAGGCCCACGTCCAGGTAGTTCACCGACGCCGACACCCCCACGTTGGCCGTGGAGGTGGTGGTGAACACGGGCAGCTTCTCGCCGATGTGGATGCGCGCCTTGTCCCGGTTTTTGACGCGGATGCGCGGATTGGCCAGGATGTTGGACCGGCCATCCTGGTCCTTCAGGTTGAGGAGCAGGCCGGGGTTGGCCACGTAGGGCACCATCGCGCCGGTGTTGCGCAGGTTGATGTTGCCCGACAGCAACTGCCCGCCCAGGTTCTGGGTGATGGTGGTGCCGGTGGTGGTGGTCACCGCGCTGGTGGTGGTGGGCTGCAGCAGGCCATAGCCGATCTGCTCCGGGAAGCGCAGCCCCAGTTCCAGCAGGCGGTTGCGGCTGATCTCCATCACCTCGACCTCCAGCATCACCTCCGGCTCGGCCAGATCCAGGCCGGCGATCAGGCGTTCGGCCAGGCGCACCGCGTCCGGGGTGTCCTTCATCACCAGCAGGTTGAGCTTCTCCTCCACAAACACATCCTTGGTCTTGACCATCTGTTTGATCATGGCCATGGCCTGCTTGGGGTCGGCATTGGCCAGGTAGAAGCTGCGGGTCACCAGCTCCTGGTAGTCCTTCTGCTTGGCCGGGGTGTTGGGGTAGATCAGCACCGAGCGCTCGTTGAGCAGCTTGCGGTCGAGCTGCTGGGTGACCATCAAGAGCTTCAGCACGTCGTCGATGCTGCTCTTGCGCACGAAGATGGACACCTTGATGTCGGGCCGCACATCCTTGTCGAGCACAAAGTTGAGCCCCGACTCCCGGGACAGCACCTCAAGCACGCCACGCAGGGGCGCGTCCCGAAACTCCACGGTCACCGGCTTGGCCAGGGCGCCGCCAAGGGCCGCCGGCAACGGGTCGCGGGCCGCGGCGCGTTCGTCGAGGCGGCGCATCACTTCCCGCGCCAGGGGGTGGCTGGCATCGGTGGCGAGCACCGCGCGGGCGGCCGCCTCGGCACCGGCCACATCCCCCTTGTCGGCGCGCCGCTGGGCTTCGCGGGCCGTCTGGTCACGGCTCTGGCGGGCGGCACTGGCATCCAGGCCGGCGCGCACCCGGGGGTGCAGGGGGTCGAACTGGCGGGCCATGGCCAGGGCCGCCTCGGCCTCCTCGTAGCGCCCGGCAGCCCGGGCCTGCTCGGCCACGGCCAGTTGGCGCACCACCAGCATGTCGCGCTGGCGCAGGTAATAGCTGCGCAGCTCCAGGTTGCGGGGGTCGGCGGCCACCTTGTCGCGCAAGGAACGCAGGGCGGCCTCGGTGTTGCCGCTGGCAAAGGCCTGCCGGCTTTCCTCCAGGGCCGGGTTGGCCGTGCAAGCCAGCAGGCAGGCGGACAGAAACAGGAGTGCGGCAAGGCGAAGCACGGATCGGACGGTCATGGAAGGGCCCCGCTGACGAGGCTTTGGGTCTGGTTGAGGGGCAGGTACACAAGATCGATGCGGCCACGATGGACGGCGCTCACCCGGTAGCGTCCGTCCACCACGTCGCCCACCCGCACGACGTGGAGCCTGTCACCCTCCGCCAGGAAGGCGGCCGGCGGCCCGCCGTCCTCCAGCAGGCCGCCGTGGCGAAAGGGCAAGGGTGGCGCCGTCGGGCGCACCACCGCTGGCGGAGGGGGCGGAGGCCGGAAACTGCGCACGGGAAACAGGTCTCCCACCGCGTCACCGCCCGCGGGCACGGGGCGGGGCACGGCAAGGGCCGACAGGTCCGGCCGGGACGAAGCGGCGTCACGCCGGGGTGCCTTCGCCGCCGGGCGACGGACCACGGGCGCTTCGCCCTCCCCCTCCAGGCCGGACGCCCACCAGGCCGCCAGCAGGGACGCGGCCAGGGCAGCGAGGAGCACGGCCCGACGCTTCATGGCCCGCGCCGCACGAAGATCACGAAACGCACCCGCGCCTCCACCACCGCCACATCAATGGCGGGGCGCTGCAAGGCCAGGTGCTCCAGCGCCACCTCGGGCATCCCGGCGAGCACATCCCCTATCCACGCCCGTAGCGCGCCATAGGGCGCCCGCGCCGGCAGCTCCAGGCTGATCCGCTCCAGCGGCGAGCCGGCATCCACGGCCGAGCGGTACTCGGCCTTGTCCACCTCCACCCCCCGGGCCAGGGCATGACCGTGGACCCGCTCCAGCAGGCCCGACAGGGCCGCCGCCTCGGGAAAGCCGGCGTGGAAGTGCTCAAGCTGGCGTCGCTCGGGCACCGCCACCGGTGCGGGCTGACGCAGGCGCCGGTGGAGGGCGCGGGTCTCCTGCTGCAGGCCCTCGGCCTCGTCGAGCAGGGCACGGTTGCCGCTGAGATCAAAACTCACCGCAAAGAGCGCCAGGGTGATGCCGGCAACGCCCACCGGCCCCAGGGCACGAAAGCGCCGCCCGGCCGACTCGCGCAGGCGCGCGACGCGGTCCGCCCCCCCCAGGCGGGCAGCCAGGCTCACGGCCCGGCCTCCCAGCGGGCGGCGAGCTGAAAGACCACGCTCCCGGCCCCGTCCTCGGCACGAAAGCGGTAGTTGAGGAGGCGGGCATGGCGCACACGCCCGCCGGCCTCCAGGCGCGTCAGGAAGGCGAAGACCTCGGACAGATTGCGGGCTTCACCGGCCAGCCGCAGGCTGCCGCTGGACGCATCCTGTTCCAACTCCAGCAGGGCCACGCCCGGATCGGCCGCCGCGCCCTCCAGCTCCGTCAGCAGGCCGCCCCAGTCCCGCCCGAGCAGGCGGGCCGCAGCCAGGGCCGGCTTGATCTCCCCCTCCTTCAGCGGCGCGGACGGCACGGCCTCCCCGCCGTTGCGGGCGTCGATACTGCGACGTGCCCGGGCCAGCAGGCGGGCCTCATCGGCCCGCCGGTCATCGAGAACCTGGTATTCATGCAGGACGCCGACCGAGGCCAGCACCCCGAAGGCCAGCAAGGTCCACCCCAGCAGGCTGGGCGGGCGCCGCGCGGCAACAAAATCCAGCCCCAGGGGCGGTGGCGGACGCCGGCTCACGCCGCGGCCTCCAGCCGCTCGCAGCGCCAGCCGGCGGGCAGATCGGCCAGCGCCGGATCGCCACCGGCCAGGTACAGCACCGGATCGGACGGCGCCTCCCCGGCGGGCAGCGTCGCCAGCAGGGTGGCCAGGCAGGCCGCCGCCGCTGCGCCATCGGCCTGCACCACGGGCTGGCTGCGCACCGCCCGCCACTGCCCGTCCTGCCACAAGCCCAGTGTGACGCGGCCGGATTCGAGACGGGCCAGGGCACCGTCGCCCCCAATGCGGGCGCGCAGGGCGTTGTAGGCCTGCGGAAAGGCCGGCTCGCACCCGGTGAGCCGCAGCCGGCGCGCCTCCGCAAAGGCCGTCAGGGCATCGAGCAGCCCCGCCGGCAGGGCCGCCCCCAGGCTGGGCAGGCAGATGGCATCCCGGTCGGCCAGCACGGCCCACGGGCCGGCGCCGAACACGGCCTGGAAACGGTGGCTGACGAAGGCGGCACGCTCCTCGGCCCTGAGGCCCGGGGGCCAGACCAGGCGCAGGTAGCGCACATGGCGGTCGGCCACGCACACCCGCAGGCGGGCACGCCGGGGCAGCGCCGGCAGCCCCGCCAGGCTGGCCGCCCAATCCTCCCCCAGGGGCAGGCGCAGTTCGGGGGCGCCCCGCCGGTGCAGGCGCAGGGTGTCGGGGCTGATGCCCAGATGGATGGTCTCAGGCCACAAAGGTGACACGGTTCAGTTCCTGGAGGGTGGTGAGGCCATCGCGCACGAGGGCCAGCCCGGCCTCCCGCAGGCTGATGAAGCCGCGCTGCCGAGCCGTCTCCTTGAGCACCCGCAGGGGTGCCCGCCCGGTGATCAGGTCGCGCAGCTCGTCGTCCAGCAGCAGCACCTCGGCGATCGCCCGGCGCCCCCGGTAGCCCGAGCCCCGGCACTGGCCGCAGCCGCTGCCGGCGCGGAAGCGGAAGTCGGCCAGCGGCCCCGCCAGCCCGGAGGCGGCCAGGGTGGCGGCATCCGGCACACTGTCGGCACTGCAGGCCGGGCAGTTGATGCGCAGCAGGCGCTGGGCCACCACCCCGTTGAGGGCGGCCACCAGGTTGTAGGGATCGACCCCCATGTGCATGAAACGGCCGATCACGTCGAAGACGTTGTTGGCGTGCACCGTGGTGAACACCAGGTGGCCGGTGAGGGCCGCCTGGATGGCGATCTCGGCGGTCTCCGGGTCGCGGATCTCGCCAACCATGATCTTGTCCGGGTCGTGGCGCAGGATGGAGCGCAGGCCGCGGGCAAAATCCAGCCCTTTCTTCTCATTCACCGGGATCTGCAGCACGCCGGGGAGCTGGTACTCCACGGGGTCTTCGATGGTGATCACCTTGTCCTGGCCGGTGTGGGTCTCGGACAGCAACGCGTACAGGCTGGTGGTCTTGCCCGAGCCGGTGGGGCCGGTGACCAGCAGCATGCCGTAGGGCTCGGCGGCCATGTGCCTGAGGCGGGCGCGGGTGGTGGCGTCGAAGCCCAGGGTGTCGAGGGACAGGCCGGCCAGCTCGCGGGTCAGGTGCTCCTTGTCGAGGATGCGCAGCACCGCGTCTTCGCCGTGGATGCTGGGCATGATGGACACCCGGAAGTCGATGGCCCGCCCCCCGGCCTGCACCTTGAAGCGTCCGTCCTGGGGCACCCGCCGTTCGGCGATGTCCAGCTCGGCCAGCACCTTGAGGCGCGACACGGCCTGCTCGGCCAGGGCCGTGCCGGGCACGCTGCCCGTCCGGTTGAGCACCCCGTCCACCCGGTACTTGATGACCAGCCCGCCGGGCTGGGACTCCAGGTGGATGTCGCTGGCCCCCTGGCGGATGGCATCGTAGAGGGTGGAGTTGACCAGCTTCACCACCGGGCTGGCGTCGCCGGCGATGCGGCGCAGGGACAGATCCTCCCCGTCGTCACCGTCTGCCGGCGTCTCGGCACTGCCCAGCACATCGGCCACCACCCGATGGGCCGACTCGTGCCGGGCCAGGCAGGCGGCCACATCGTCACGCAGGGCCTGGCGCAGGCTGAAGGCCTCGGCCAGGCTGCCCCCCAGGCCGTCCACCAGGTCGGTGTCGGCCGGGTCGGCCAGGGCGATCACCAGCTGCCCGCGGGCGTCCCGGCCGGCAAAGGCGTCCCGGCGCAGGGCCGTGTCGAAGGACAGCACCGTAAAATCCGGCACCAGGGCCAGCAGCTCGGCATGGGCGATGGGCGGCATGGCAGCGGGTATGGCGCTCACTGGATGCTCTCCGCCACCTGGAAGATGGGCAGGTAGAGCATGATCAGGATCAGCCCCACCGCCACCGCGATCACCAGCATCAGCAGGGGGCCGGCCAGGCGGGTCAGCACGTCGAGCCAGCGGGCGCTCTCCTCCTCATGGAACTCGGCGGCCCGCTCCAGCATTTCCCCCAGGTTGCCAGCCCGCTCCCCCACCGCCACCATGCGCAGGGCCACCGGCGTGGCCAGTCCGTTGGCCTGCAGGGTGGCGGCCAGGCCCTGGCCCTCGCGCACCTGGGCGATGCTGGCCTGCAGCCCCGGGCGCAGCACCGCCGAGAGCAGCCCCTCCACCATGCCCATGGCCGGCACCGCCGGAATGCCGCCCCGCAGCAGCATGCCCAAGGTGCGGTAGAACCGCGCCAGCTCGAAAACCCGCAGGCGCTCCCCCACCCGGGGCAGGCGCCAGGCCAGGCGCAGCGCCGCCGCACGGGTGGCGGGGCAACGCAGGATGGCGACCAACGCCGTGATCAGGGCCAGCACGCCGCCCCCCACCAGGGGCGCATGGGCCTGCATCAACTGGCCCCATTGCAGCAGCAACTGGGACATCCACGGCAGCTCGCCCCCCACCGTCTCGAAGACCTGGGCAAAGCGCGGCACCACAAAGAGCAGCAGAAACAGCATCACCGCCCCGCCCACAAGCAGCAGCAGCGCCGGGTAGACGGCCGCCGACACCAGCTTGCCGCGCACCAGGGCAAGCTGGCGCTGGTAGTCGATATAGCGGGCCAGGGCCTGGGCCAGATCGCTGGTGCGCTCGGCAGCGCGGATGGTGGCCACATAAAGATCCGGGAAAGCCTGCGGCCGGGCCTCCAGCGCGCGAGACAGGGTGCGCCCTTCCCGCAGCCCCTCCCCCAGCCCCAGCAGCACCTCCCGCACGCCGGCCCGGGTCTCCTTCTCCGCCAGGGCGGCCAGGGCCTCGGCCAGGGGAATGCCCGCCGCCAGCAAGGCCAGCAACTCCTGGTTGAACAACTGCAGGGGAAAACGCCCCCCCGCAGCCTTGCCAACCACGGGGGTCACGGACATCACCGCCAACCCCTGAGCCACGGCCAGACGGCGGGCCGCCGCCGCATCGGGCGCAGCCAGCTCAAGCTCGTGGATGGCGGCGGCCCCCGCCAGGGCCCGGATGCGGAAACGCATGCGCTACCAGTTGACGATGTCGGCAGCCTCGCCCGTCCCGCCGGGCTGGCCGTCGCGGCCGAAGGAGTAGAGATCGAACTCCCCATGCTCACCCGGCTGCACATACTGGTAAGGCTTGCCCCAGGGATCATTGGGCAAGGCCTTCTTCAAATAGGGGCCCGCCCAGCGCGACGCATCCGCCGGCGCAGTCATCAAGGCCTGCAGGCCCTCCTCGGTGCTCGGGTAGCGCCCCAGGTCGATGCGGTACTGGTCCAGCGCCTTCTCCAGGCCATCGATCTGCGCCCGCACCGCCTTCACCTCCGACCGGCCGATGTGGGCAAAGAACTTGGGGCCAACATAGCCCGCCAGCAGGCCGATGATGCTCATCACCACCAGCAGTTTGAGAAGGGTGAAACCGCCCAGGCGGCAGCGCGCACGGGGAATGGAGGAAACACGGACAGTCGGCATGGTCGGCGCAGACTAGGGGAGCTTCGTGACAGGAGCGTCACGGCTTGAAGTCATTGCGGTTTCAAGGCGGGGACGGCAGTACCACGGTGATCAGGCTCGCAAAGCAGGCGCGCCGCCTCAGATCTGGTGACGGCTTTAATCCCTTGATGGGCAAGGTCTGAAGCTTTCACTCACAATAGGGCTGCACGCCCCTCCCCCACACAGTATCCCCATGCCACGCGCAGTCGAGCTTTTCCCCTTCATCCTTCATAATCCGCAATCCTGCTCGTTCGCCACCTCACCCACCAGACTCATGCTCAAGCTCGAAGACATCAAGAAAAATGCATCCGTTGTGGGCGTGGAGCCGGGACAGATCGTGCGCATCGTCACCACCGAGCCGGTCGGCGACAATGCCCTCACCGTTTACTACAAAACCGCCGAGGGGCGCCTGCTGGAGCGGATGCTCTTCCGGACCAACGAAGTTAATCTATCACTCGCAGAAGCCGGTCGGCCTTGGCCCTTTGACGCGAATGGTGAGGATTTCAAGCGCGCAGCCGAGGCCTGGCGGATCAACCTGGCACATCTGTTCGACCCGATGATGGCGGTCCACACCTCGAACGTGGAACCGCTCCCGCACCAGATCACTGCGGTCCATGAGTCGATGTTGCCGCGTCAGCCCTTGCGCTACGTGCTGGCCGACGACCCTGGCGCGGGCAAGACCATCATGGCCGAACGCGCGCTCGGCCATGAGGTGATCAACGTCTCGGCACAGAAATGCGGCTGGGACGTGACCAGCATCAATCTGGACCTCAACAAACTGCTTGGCAGGAGTACGGCACCATGCGCTTGAGCAAAATCACGCTGAGCAACTTCCGATGCTTCGAACGCCTTGAGTTGGATTTGCATCCACGCCTTACGGTACTCGTTGGCGAAAACGGCGCAGGCAAGACCGCTGTACTTGACGCGATTGCAGGCGCGCTATCACCCGTTTTGACTTATTTGTCATCCGCCAACCAAAGGCTGAGTGGACGAGGCATTCAGGACGGTGATTTCCGCGTCGTACAGTGGCCACAATTCGGCGGCAAGGCGCGCTGGGGCATGGCCGACATCACCCAACTGCAAGTGGAGACCTTTGACGGATTGGCTTGGGATGTCTGGCGCGCTTCAACAAAAGGCAAGAAGCCCGAGCATACAATCGGTCAAACGGAACTCAAGCATTACCTGCAGAAAGTATCGGACAGTTACGCCGCAGAGCTTCCCTGTTTGACGCCCGTCATCGCCTACTACGGCGCACGGCGCGGCTACATCGAAGTGCCGCAACGTCTGCGCGCAGCCAAGCAGAATTACGGCTATCCGGCCGCCGCGCTGGTCGGCGCACTGGACTCGATGAGTGACTTCCGCGAAATGCTCGCGTGGTTCGACCAAGAAGAGGCCGCCGAGCTTCGTGCGAACAAGGGCATGATTGATGAGGATTTTGCCGAGTCGCCCACGATCGTTGCGGTGCGCACGGTCATCGAAGAACTGCTCGGGGGCGCCTACTTCAACCCCCACTTCAACAAGGACCACAAGTTCGTCCTGGAGCGCAAACCGGACGGTGCTCACCTGATGGTCAGTCAGCTCAGTCAGGGCTATCAGAGCATGCTGGCGCTCGCGATGGATTTCGCTCGCAGGCTCGCCATTGGTAATCCGCATGCGGTCTATGAGACTGAAAGAGCCTGGCCACAGATACTCGAAGCTATCTCACGACTGGACGCGCTGGACAACACGTTCTCCAGCGGAGTTGCTGACGATGGAACGACCGCATTGAGGCCGGCACTCTCCTTGAGTGCGCCAGCCATCATGCTGGTCGACGAAATCGACCTACACCTGCACCCAACTTGGCAGCAGCGGGTCCTAGGCGACCTGATGCGCACTTTTCCGCTCACTCAGTTCATCGTGACCACACACAGCCCACAGGTGTTGACCACGGTCAGCCGCGACAACATCAGGATTCTCCAGGCCACGGGAACGTGCTTCGAAGCCAGCAAGCCGGACTTCAGCCCCCTGGCCCACGAATCCGGCGACGCGTTGGCCAAAGTCATGGGCACCCAACGCGAGCCTGAGCTGCCCATGCAGGATGACATCCGTCGCTACGAGCAACTGGTGCGTACTGGGCGGGAGAGCAGCCCTGACGCACAGCAACTGCGCGACACACTGGAAAACGCGGGCTACCAGTTCCACGAAAGTGATCTGGCGACCTGGCGTTTCCTCGCCGCGCGCAAGTCGGGCAAGGCGGGCTGAGCATGGTTGAACTGCAACACCGAACCACGCCGACACCGCTACTCACTGATTTCGTAGCAGCCTGCCCCGAGCTGAGCGCAACTGACTTCGACACCCGAGCTTTTACGCCGGTCAAGCAGGCCATCAAGGCCGATCTGAACGAGGATCAAGGTGGGCTGTGCGTCTATTGCGAAAAGACTCTACCGGCGACCGAAGGGCAGATTGACCACATCAAGCCCAAAGCAGGGACGAATGGCAGACCGGACTTGTGCTTTGACTATCACAACTACGCCCATAGCTGCATCAACCCGAAAACCTGTGGGCAGAAAAAGCAAAATGGCCTGCTGCCCATAGAACCGGGCCCTGGTTGCAATGCCGAATGGGTGCTATCCACCGACGGTACCATCGAACCTCTACCTGAACTGACCCGGCGGCGGCGCCACGACGTCATCCAAACGCGGGATATGCTAGGCCTGCAGGACGCTAACCTCGTCGATGAACGTAGGCGCTGGTTCGCCAGCGCCATCACCATCCTCAAGCAGGCTCCCGACGACTTCTCCGAATTTCTCCAGCATGCGCCGTATCGGCACATCTTGGCGACTGCTTTCTGACACCCGGACATGACCTCCATCAAAACTCAAAAAAGCTCATCGAAGTCGCCCTCCCGCTTGACGCCATCAACGTAGCTTCTGCCCGCGAGAAGTCCATTCTTCACGGTCAAACACAGCCAGCGGCCCGAAGGCAAACAAACGGGTTTCTGACCTGCAGCCCCAGCACCAACCCATCCTGCAGATCCTCGGTGTACAGCACTTCGGCATCGACCTCCTGCGCCGACGCGCAGATGAGCGCATGGTAGAGCGAGAGCTGGAAGCGCTCGGCCAACTGAAGGGCACGCTCGTGGGTGGCGAGCGACAGGGGTACCACCGTACAGCACGCCTTAACCGCATCAAGCAGTTCATGCACCTCTGGCCAGGGCAGCTTCAGCTTGCGTCGGCACACTGATGCCGCTTCATTGAGCACCTGGACGCTGACCACGCCACCCTGCGCCAGCAAGGCCTCGGCCGCATCGGCCTTGTGCACATCGGCCGACAGCAGGTAGAGGACGACGTTGGTATCGAAAAAGACCGGGCGCATCAACGCTGCCGGTCTTCTTCATGGGCTTCGAGCCGATCAAAGCGAAAATCGGCAGGCAGCCGACCCCTCAAGCGACGCAGCCGGACAAGCAGCTCTGTGGGCTGCGCCTTGCGGGCGACCTCAAAAGTGCGCTCGCCCACGACATGCAGCTCGATTTCCTCACCTTCCTTCAACTCCAGCGCCTGAACCACCGTAGCCGGCAGACGGACTGCGAGCGAGTTTCCCCATTTGGTGACTTGCATGAACGCCTCCTTGTGTGGATATACATTGGGCGATGAATTTATCCTCAAAGCCAACGTGCTGGTAAGGCCGGGCCGACGCCTACGATGCCAATACCAACCGGACCCGCAATAGCGTACCCACGGGGAGGACCACGGCCGCCTTCGCCGCGAGCAGCAACCGCCTGGCGACAATCAACGGGGTGGCGGTCACCCTGGATGCGGCGGGCAAGTTGGCTCAGGAGGGCAACCTCGTTGTCACCTGGTGCGCGTAAGTACGAATAGCACTTCATTTGCATCGAGCACGAGGCCTGCGGGCCCCTCTCAGGCGGCAGGGTGCTGTCCCGCCAGAAAGGGCGGGAGGAGCACGCTTGCAGAGCAGGGCCACATGGCCCATATTCGCTATTCGCGAATTACGAATTCGAAGCCCGGAGAATGGAACTCAAGACGCAGGATCTGATTGTTTTGCTCAAGGTCGCCGCACATCCGCCACGGCGCTGGACTTACGCTGAGTTGAGCACAGCGTTGTCCATGAGTGCGTCCGAGACGCATGCAAGCGTTAAGCGCGCTGTCGAGTGCGGACTCGCGGTCTCGCACGGGCGAGATGGCTGGCAGCCTGTACGGCCGGCGCTGCTGGAGTTCTTGTTGCATGGAGTGAAATATGTGTGGCCCGCAGCCTTGGGGCCGGTAAAGCGAGGGGTACCGACGAGCATTGGTGCGGAGCCCCTGGCCAGCCAAGTGAACGCGGTATCAGGTGATGCACCCGTGTGGCCACATCCTCATGGAACGGCAAAAGGCCCATCCATCTCGCCGCTATACAGAACAGCGCCGGATGCAGCACTTCGAGATTCGGATCTGTACCGCCTCCTTGCGCTGCTTGATGCTGTCAGATGCGGTCGGGCTCGTGAGAGAGCGCTGGCTGCTGACATGTTGAGCCGCGAGCTCGGGGGAGCACATGCTTCCGAATGATCCGAACCTGGCGCAGCTTCGGCTGATTGCTGAGGCTCTGGGCGATCTGCGACACCAACTCGTATTCGTGGGGGGCTCAATCGCAGGCCTGCTCATGACAGACCCTCTTGCAGATGCGGTGCGCGCGACGATGGATGTCGATGCTGTTGTCGAAGCCGGACGAGTTGCATTCTTCAGGCTCGAAGATGAGATAGCGGCACGCGGCTTCATGCGCGACAGCAGCAGCGAAGTGATCTGCAGATGGAAATACCGCGATTCCGGCGTGCTGTTCGATCTCATGCCCGTCGAGGTCTCCGTGCTCGGCTTCACGAATCGCTGGTATCAATACGCCATGCAGACCGCTACTCCCGTTGATCTCGGGAACGGCATCACGATCAGGCTCGCAAGTGCAGTTGCGTTTGTTGCGACAAAGCTCGACGCGTTTATCGACCGAGGCCAGCGTGACTTCATGACGAGTCACGACCTCGAGGACGTGCTCGGCGTCGTCGATGGTCGCGCAGAACTGGCGGACGAACTGGCTCTTGCTCCAGCGCCTCTCCGACAAGCCGTGGCTGCGACGTTTGCGGAGCTGCTCAGCAATCCCGACTTCAAGAATGTGCTACCGGGGCTACTCAGTGATGATTCCCGTACAGAGCTGATTCTTGATCGACTCACGAATATGAGTGCTCATACAGCGCCTTGACTCTCTTGAACATCGTCGCGCACGGCTCACTCATCGGCAGCCTGAGCTACGGCGAAGAATCGCGTACATGAGAGCCCGCATCGACCGTCAAACAATGCGTCGCATTCAGGCTTCAAGGTTCATTAGACCGCGAACCCTGGGGGGGGGGGGGGGGGGCCCGGGGGGGGGGGGGGGTCGAACGACTTCGACCCCACGGACGAGAAAGCCCCGCCGCCAATCTTTCAGCACGCTTGCAGCAAACCCATCCGAACGGAGGAGTAGCGGCGGATTTCACCCTGCGAACGCTGTAGCACGACTTGCCTACAGTGCCAGGTCAGTCCACCCTCCCGGAGCCCTCCCATGCCCACGCCCCATCGCCTCGCTGCCGCCCTCTGCACGGCTGGCCTGCTGTCTGCCAGCGGCCTCGCCTTTGCCGCATCGGACGTCGTCATCAGCCAGATCTACGGAGGTGGGGGCAACGTCTACAGCGCCGACTACGTGGAGCTGTTCAACCGGAGCAGCAACCCGGTGGATGTGAGCGGATGGTCGGTGCAGTACGCCAGTGCTTCCGGCACCGGCAACTTTGCCAGCAACGGCATCTCCGCCCTCAGCGGCACCCTGCAGCCGGGCCAGTACCTGCTGGTGCGGCTTGCCACCGCCAGCGGCGGAAGCGCCCTGCCGGCAGCCGATGCCACGGGCACCTCCAACCTGGCCCAGGCCAATGGCAAGGTGGTGCTTGCCAACGTGGCCACCGGCCTTGCCTGTAACGGCAGCAGCACGCCCTGCACCCCGGCCCAGAATGCCCAGATCGTCGATCTGGTGGGTTATGGCACGGCCAACTTCAAGGAAGGCAGCAGCACCGCCCCGGCGGCCAGCACCACCACGGCCCTGTTCCGGGCGGCGGCCGGCTGTACCGACACCGACAACAACGGCGCCGACTTCAGCACCGGCGCACCGGCCCCGCGCAACAGCGCCAGCCCCCTCAACCAGTGTGCCGGCGCCCCGGTGAATGCCCCCATCGTCCCCGCCTGCGCCCCCCTGACTGTTCAGCAGGGCCAGGCCGGCAGCGTGACCCTGACGGCCAGTGACCTGGACAGCCTGGTGACCGGCGCCAGCATCGACAGCGCGCCGGTGGCCGGCATCAGCCTCGGCCCGGTGACGCCCTCGGCCGCCGACGGTGCCGCCGCCAGCGTCAACCTGCAGGCCAGCGCCGCGGTCAGCCCCGGCACCTACCCGGTGCGTGTGCTGTTCACCAACAACGAGGCCCAGAGCGCTAGCTGCACGGTGGACGTGACCGTCAGCGCCGCGGCGGCCACCACCCCCATCCCCGAGATCCAGGGCAGCGGCAGCACCAGCCCGCGGGTGGGTGAGACGCTGACCACCAGCGGCGTGGTCACGGCCATCTTCCCGGGCCTCAAGGGCTTCTACCTGCAAGACCCCACCGGCGACGGCAACCCGGCCACCTCCGACGGCCTCTTCGTGTATGTGAACAACGCCACGATGCCGGCCGGCGTGGCCGTGGGCAACCGCATCTCGGTGAAGGGCACGGTGGCCGAGTTCAGCGGCCTGACCGAGCTCACCAACCCCAACACCGTCACGGTGCTGGGCACCGGCGAGAGCGTCGCCCCCACCGACGTGAGCCTGCCTGAAAGTGTCAATGGCGAGCTGGAACGCTACGAGGGCATGCTGGTACGCGTTGTCAGCCCCATGACCGTGGCCCAGAACTACTTCCTCGGGCGCTTCGGTCAGCTCACCCTGTCGGCGGGCGGGCGCATCGAGAAGGCCACCAACCGCTTCCCCGCGGGCTCGGCCGAGGCCATTGCCCTCGCCGACGAGAACCAGCGCCGCCTGCTGGTGCTGGACGACGGCAGCTCCGGGCAGAACCCCAACCCGACCCCCTACATCGGCAGCGGCAACACCGTGCGTGCCGGCGACACGGTGGTCGGCAATCTGGTCGGCATCCTGGACCAGGGCCCCATCAACACCAGCAGCCCGGCCACCCTCGACTACCGCCTGCACCCCACCGAGACTCCGGCCTTCACGCGCACCAACCCGCGCACCCCGGCCCCGGCGGCGGTGGGCGGCAACGTCAAGGTGGCGAGCTTCAACGTGCTCAACTACTTCAACGGCAATGGCAGCGGCGGCGGCTTCCCCACCAGCCGCGGCGCCAGCTCGGCAGCCGAGTTCGAACGCCAGCGCGTCAAGATCATCGGTGCCCTACGCGCCCTGGATGCCGACGTGGTCGGCCTGGTGGAGATCGAGAACGACGGCCACGGTGCCCAGAGCGCCATCCAGGACCTGGTCAATGGCCTCAACGCCGCCATGGGCGCCGGCACCTATGCCGTTGTGCCCGACCCGGCCAATGGCACCGGCAGCGACGAGATCAAGGTGGCCCTGATCTACAAGCCGGCCAAGGTCAGCCGCGTGGGCGCGTCCCTGTCCGACCCCGCCGCCATCAACAACCGCCCGCCCCTGGCCCAGACCTTCGCCGCCCTCAACGGCGAGAAGTTCTCGGTGGTAGTCAATCACTTCAAGTCCAAGAGCTGTAGCGACGCCGCCGGCGCCGATCTGGACCAGGGCGACGGCCAGGGCTGCTACAACGCCCGCCGTGTCGAGCAGGCCCGCCAGCTGCTGACCTTCATCGGCCAGGTGCGTACCGCCGCCGGTGACGACGACGTGGTGCTGATCGGCGACCTCAATTCCTACGGCAAGGAAGACCCCATCGCCCAGCTCACCCAGGCCGGCTTCATCGACCAGCTCGCCGCCCGCGAAGCCAATCCCTACTCCTACGTCTTCGACGGCGAGACCGGCTACCTGGACCACGCCCTGACCAGCGCCAGCCTCAACAGCCAGTTGGCCGGCGTAGGCCATTGGCACATCAATGCCGACGAGCCCTCCTTCATCGACTACAACCTGGAGTTCAAGCAGCCCGCCTGCGCCGCCTGCGAGCCCGATCTGTACTCCGCCACGCCCTACCGCTCGTCCGACCACGACCCGGTGATCGTCGGCCTGCAACTGGTGCGCAAGCTCAACGGCACGGCGGGTCGCGACACGCTCGCCGGCACCCCCGGTGACGACCTCATCAGCGGCGGCGACGGCGCGGACACCCTGACCGGCGGCGCTGGCGCCGACACCTTCGTGTATCGCAGCCTGCGCGAAGCCGGCGACACCATCACCGACTTCGTGCCCGGCACCGACCGCCTGCACCTGGGCGCCCTGCTGGCCAGCCTCGGCTACACCGGCACCCAGCCCCTGACCGACGGCTACCTCAAGCTGGTCAGCACCCCCGCCGGCACCAGCGTGCAGATCGATGCGGACGGCAGCGCCGGTAGCGCCGTGGCCCGCCCCCTCGTCCTCCTCAAGGGCGTGGCGGCCAGCAGCCTTGACGCCGCCCGCGACATCATCGTCGCCCCCTGACCCCCGACACCCAAGGACACACCATGAAGCGCACCTTTGCCCTCTCCACCGCCCTGCTGCTGGGCGCCTTCATCGCCAACCCGGCCAAGGCGGCCGTGATCAACGGTGATTTCTCCGCGGGCCTGACCGGCTGGGACAGCCTCGGCGATGTCGCCGTGTCGGCCGGTGAAGCCCGCCTGAGCACCGCCTCCCTGGACGTGGATGACTTCCCCGCCGCGGCCGGCGCCTTCAACCAGTCGGGCAACGCGGCGGCCCCCGTCGGCCAGCCCGGCGGCGTGGAGACCTTTGCCGGTCTCCCCCTCGGCCAGCTCGATCCAGACCCGGCGAACGGCGGCTGGGCCTTTGAAGGCTCGGCCCTGCGCCAGACCCTCGGCGTGCAGGCCGGCGACACCCTCACCTTCGACTGGCGCCTGGCCTCCAACGAAGACCCGCTGGCCGGCATGAACGACTATGCCTTTGTGGTCATCGGCGGCGTGCTCACCCTGCTCGACGACGTGTTCACCGGCCTGGGCAGTGGCAGCTTCAGCCACACCTTCAACGCCGCCGGCAGCACCGACGTGGTCTTTGGCATCGTCGACGTGGGCGACTACGTGGGCAGCTCCTGGCTGTCCATCGACTCGGTGCGGATCGCCACCGCCCCCACCACCGTGCCCGAACCCGGCTCCCTGGTCCTGGCCCTCGCCGGCATCGGTGTGCTGGCCCGTCGCCTGCGCCATCCGCAGGGCTGAACCCGCCCCGGGCTGCCATCCCCGGATGGCAGCCACACCCCGCCTGAAATACCGCTGTCACCCGGAGGGGCCACCCTGCCTGTCCAGACCTCAATGGGAGCGGAAAGCATGACGGAAAAAGCACGCATCATCGACGCCCTTGGCGAGCCCGGCCTGCTGCTCCCGGCCCTGCTGGCCGACGCCCTCGCCGCCAACGACCGGGTCAAGTTCTACTTCAGCCTGCTCCAGGCCGCCCAGCTCCACGCCACCCATCCCTCCGCCCTGCAGCCGGCCCTGTCCGCGGAACGGGGTGCAGCGGGGATCGCCGACGACAGCCTCGACGCCTTGCCCGGCCAGAGCGAGCTGATCGAGGACGACCTGTACCGGATCCCCGGCGCCGAAAAGGTCTGCGGATTGATCGCCACCGAACTCGACACCCTGCTGGCGCCCCTCCGTGTCAGTGGCATTGATGCGGCCGCCGGCCTGACCGCGCGCCTCTCGGCCCTGCGCGGGCAGGCCTGGTGCACCCGCCAGGACAGCCTCTCCCGCGAGCAGATCACGCGTCTCGTGTCCGGCGACCGGGACGCGGGTGACAGCGCCCATCTGATGGTGATGGACATGCACAAGGCCCTTCTGCACCTGCAGTCGCAGATCGCCTCGGAGGACATCGACGGCGCCGCCGCCTACGAGATCGGCCCCGCCGACCGCCCGCTGATTGCGGCTTTCATGCGGGGTGTCAACGAGACCCGGCCCCTCAAGTTCGAGCACCCGGGCCTGGGCACCACCGCCACCCGCAGCGGCGAGCGCCTGATCCTGCAGAACGACATCGGCACCACCGACGCCCATGTCCTCGTGGTGCACGTGGAGAAGGGTTGCGTCCGCGTCACCTACACCGACGTGCACATCCAGCGCCTGCTCTTCTTCCAGAGCCTTTTCGCCCACTGGGCGGTGAGCTGGGACGACACCCGCTCCCGCACCGACCGGGACATGGACGACGGGGTGTATCACATCAGCACCGGCACCTTCACCGCCAACAACGAGGCCGGCCTGAGCGACTACCTGTCCTTCCTGGGTTCGCGCCTGGTCTTTCTGATCGACTGGAACCGGGCCCGCAAGCGCCTGCGCCTGCTGCTGCCCAAGAAGGAGAGCCTGGCGGTGCTGAAGTGGGCCGCCGACGAAGGCATCGGCCACATGGGCTGGCTGCGGGCCGGCGGCGAGCAACTGGTGGTGGACGCCCTGGCCTTTGCCGCTCGCACCCCACCGGCCTTCGGCGCCCGCCTCGACGACACCCTGGACCGCAGCCGGGCGATGGCCTTCATGCAGTTCGTGTTCCGCACCTGCACCCGCGCCCAGCTCGAAAACCTCCCCGAGGAGGAGATCCGCGATGCCCTGCGGGTGGAACTGCTGACCTGTTTCCGCAGCACCCGCCAGCAACTCATCGATGTGGCCGCCGAGCATGCGGCCCTGGCCATCGAGATCGCCGCCGGCCTGCGCGACTGCCTGCTCGGCCTGCTCGGCCCCGAAGCCGGCGAGCAGGTCACCCGCAACGCCGGCCGCGCCCGACACTGGGAGCACCAGGCCGACGACCTGGTGAACCTGGCCCGTGAGCTGCAACGCCAGAACACCGGCCATGGCGACTTCTACTGCACCCTGATAGAAGGCGCCGATGACGTCATCGACGAGCTGGAGGAAGCTGCCTTTCACCTGGGCCTGTTTCCGCCAGCCCCACCCGGTGCGCCCCTGCTGGAATCCCTCGGCACCCTTGCCGCCCTGGCGGTGTCGAGCGCCCAGGAGTTCCTGAAAGCCCTCGAGTGCGCCCGGAGCATCCGCCCGGGTGGCCCGCGGGAAGATCTGCAGGATTTCCTCGAAGCCATCCACCACATCATGGCCGCCGAGCGTCAGGCCGACGAAGCCCACCGGGGCTTCAAGCGCGCCCTGATCGCCGACACGGGTGATTTCCGCGACCTGTATGCCTGCGCCGAATGCGCCCGCAACCTGGAGAACGCCGCCGACCTGCTGCTGCACACCGCCATGCAGCTCCGGGGCCACGTCCTGAGTGCGGTGACGAGTGACTAGCATGGACCTGACCCGCCACCTTTATGGCATCGGCCTGCCCGGCCCGCGTCTCGAAGGCCCCGTCGAGACGATGGGCTTCAAGGCCTTCAACCTGGCCCGCATGGCCGCCATCGGCCTGCCAGTGCCCCAGGCCTTCGTGCTCGGCACCCCCTTCTGCCAGGCCTTTGGCGATGATCCAGCGGCCTTCCGTCCGGCGCTGCGCAAGCTGCTGGAGAGCCAGATCGAACGCCTCGAGGCCGCCTGCGGGCTGGAGTTCGGTTCCGGTCGCAAGCCCCTGCTGGTGTCGGTGCGCTCGGGCGCGCCGGTGTCCATGCCCGGCATGATGGATACCATTCTTGATGTCGGACTCACCGACGCCACGCTCCGCGGCCTCCTGCGCATGACCGGCAACCCCCGGCTGGTATGGGACTCCTACAGGCGCCTGATCCAGCAGTATGCCGAGGTGGTGCACCACAGCCCCCCGGCGCCCTTTCGCGAAGCACTCAATCTGGCCATGGAGCAGGCGGGCGCCCAGCGCCCCCAGGAGCTGGACTTCCGCGCCCTCACCCGCCTCGCCCGCCGCTACCTGGAGATCTTCGAGACCCTCAACGGCTGCCCCTTTCCCCAGGACCCGCTGACGCAATTGCAGCGGGCCACCGAAGCGGTGTTCGACTCGTGGATGAGCCCCCGGGCCATCGAATACCGGCGCATGCGCCGCATCGACGCAAAGATGGGCACGGCCGTCACGGTCCAGCGCATGGTCTTCGGCAACGCCGGAGGCACCTCCGGTGCCGGAGTCGGCTTCAGCCGCGATCCGGCCAGCGGCGAGAACCGCCTGTACCTGGACTTCCGCTTCAACAGCCAGGGTGAGGATGTGGTCTCGGGGCAGCATTCGGCACCCGACACCGCGCGTCTGGCAGCAAGCTTGCCCCATGTGCTGTCCCGCCTCGGATCCATGGCCGAGATCCTCGAACGGGAGTTCGGCGACGTGCAGGAGTTCGAATTCACCGTGCAGGACGGCGTCCTCTACCTGCTCCAGACCCGCAGCGCCAAGCGCACGCCCTGGGCCGCCCTGCGCATCGCGGTGGAACAGGTGAATGCGGGCATCTGGTCGCCCGCCCGGGCCCTCGACATGCTCGGTGACGTGGACCTGCGTCATATGGAACACGCCCGCATCGGCGACACCCACGGGCATACCCTGCTGGGCAGCGCCATCCCGGCCGGCATCGGTGTCGCCGTCGGCACCATTGCCCTCGACCCCGCCGATGCCTGCGCCCAGGCCGAGGCCGGTCAGGACTGCATCCTGGTGCGCGACGACACCAGCACCGCCGATCTGCGGGGGATCGCCGCCGCGCGCGGCATCCTCACCGCGCGGGGTGGCCGGACTGCGCACGCGGCCGTGGTTGCCCGACAACTGGGCAAGGCCTGCCTGGTGGGCTGCACCGCACTGCGCATCGATCTGGCACGGCGCTGCGTGACCATCGGCGAGCACTGTCTGCATGAAGGCGACACCCTCACCCTGGATTGCGCCAGCGGTCACATTTACGCCGGTGCCGTACCGGTCATCATCGAACGCCCGGACGCGTGGCTCAGCCAGGTCGCCACCTGGTTCAGCCACGCCACCACGGCAAGCTGAGGGGCCTTCCCACAGGTCGGGTCGCCGGCGCACAAGCCGACGTTCCGGACGAATCACCCGGATGCGGCGAGGGCCGTCCCGCACGACGACAGGGGAAGTCGTGGTGCGGGACGGGCAGCGCATCTCCCGTCAGCTGATCGTCACCGCCGCCGTACCGGCCGGGATGCGCGCCGTCACCGTGCGGGCGATCAGGCCCGAAGCCGGCGCCGTGCTGCCCACCAGCCGGTTCAGGGCCCTGAACTGGCACACCATCTCGGTGGCGGTGAGGGTGACCACCCCATAGCCCTGAATGTCGGTACTGGCCCAGCGGATCCAGGGATTGGCCGAGATACCCGCCAGTTGCCCCGCCAGCCCGAGGAGCTGGGTCGAGAAGGCCGGATCGGCCTTGAGCCCCGCGAGCACCGCCGTGGTCGTCGCGTCCAGCGCCGATTCGGCAACGCCGCTGGCTGCCAGGGCGGAACGCAGGCGGATGCGCAGCCCCTCTCCGAGGGCATCCAGGGTCGGCGGGTTGCCGGCCATGGTGTAGTCGAAGAGGTTGAGCCGCAGGTTGAGCGTTCCGATGCCGGCCACCGGTACCGCCAGGGGGTAGTAGATCAGGGTGGCCAGGTCGGGGCTGACGGAACCCACCGCATCGGCAAAGAAGGTGAACAGGGACTCGGAGCTCATACCGGCGGTCACCAGGTCCACCATCACCGGCTGGGGGCTGGCCGCGTCGTAGTCGTCCATCACCACCCCGGCATCAAAGCAGTGCAGATCGCCGGTGAGCGCCACCACGTTGCGGATGTTGCCGCCCTTCAGGTGCGCCATCAGCGCCTTGCGCTCGGCGTTGAAGCCATCCCACTGGTCGCAGTTGAACAGGAAGCGGTCGAAGTAGGCCTTGAGGGCGTCGGCCCGACCGGACGCCTGGACAAAAGGCGAGTTGACGCCACGGGCCTGGATGTCCGGCTTGATGTAGCCAAAGGCGATGGTCTGGGCACCGGCCGACACCTGGGCGGCTGTGCCCCCTGCCGCGGCTGCAGCCGCCCCATTGAAAGCCGCCACGGCAATGGCCGCCTGGGCCGCGCTGAGGCCGGCGGCCACCGCCGCAGCCGTGGTATCGCCGGCCGCGGCGGCCGCTGCGCCAATGGCGGCGCCCGCCGCCGCGGCAACGGCCTGGCTCGCCCCAGCGGTGCTGGCGGCGACGATGGCCGCCGCCACCGGCACATTGCCCCCCGTGGACGTCAGCAGCCCCTGGATGCCGCTGCCCAGGCTGCTCACCGCCTCCAGGGCGAACAGGGTGGCGATGGCATCGGTGCCGTTGAGCTGCATGCGCAGCAGGGACACCTCGTTGCACCACAGCTTCCAGGTGGAGGACGATTCGCTCATGGTGCGCTTCCACCAGTCCCGCTGGGTGCGACCCAGGATGGACACGGCGGCCAGCGGATCCTCACTGCCGGCGGCGGCCATCTTGACGGCCTCGAAGCCATCGCGGGTGGACTTGGGTACGACATAGCGACTGCCGATCTCGCCCAGGGCAGCCCCGGTGGCGGGGTTGGGGGTGGCCTCGGGCACCACGTGGTCGGAACGGTACATGCGCTGGTCGGTCACCACGAAATGGGCCAGATTGCCCCACTGGATGTCCCGGTAGAGGCGCACGGTGTCGAAGCCGCTGGTGGATTCGTCCAGGGTGATGTCCGCCGGCATGAACTCGAACCATGCCCGGTTGGCCGAGCGCCGGCGCCCCGACTGACGGGTGTTGGTGCCGCTGTTGGAGGCCGCGTCGTAGCTGCCGTTGTCGTAGGTGGTGGAATCACCCCAGCAGTCATCGGAGAACTCGTGATCGTCCCAGGTGGCCACGAAGGCAAAGCGCTCGTGCACCGCCTGCAGGCGCGGGTCGCTGCGGTACTTCTTGTAGAGGTAGCGGTAGTCGGCCAGGGTGTTGGCGTACTTGCTGCCCGAGCTGCCGTTCTTGAAGACGCCATCGGGCAGCACCAGCGCGTCATGGCGCGACTCCACCGCCCCGGTCTGGAAAGCTTCGCCCACGGTCTCGTAGATGTAATCACCAAGGTGGACGATCAGGTCGGCATCCTCGTTCTTTGCGATGTGATCGAAGGCGCCCCAGTGATTCACGCTCCAGTCCTGGCAGCTCATGAAGATCAGGCGCATCTGGTCCACGCTGGCCCCCCGGGCCGGCGCGGTGCGGAAACGGCCCACCCGGGAGCGCACGTCGCCGGCGATGAACTGGTAGTAGTAGAGCCGCCCCGGCTGCAAGCCGGTGACCTTGTTGCGCACGGTGCAATCGTATTCCGCCCGCACCGGCACCAGGCTGTCCACCAGGATGGTGCCGGTCAGGGCAGCGTTGCTGCCCAGGGCTGCCCGGTTGTCCCCGTCGGTGACCCGCAGGCGGATGCTGACGTCCCGCAGGCCGGCGGTGGTGCTCACATCATCCGCCGTCAGCGGAACCACCCGGGTCCACAGTACGGCCCCTTCCGGCGAGGGGTCACCGGACCCCACGCTCTGGGGAAACTTCCAGCCACTGCCCATGGCCTGGGCCGGCAGGCTGCCCGAACTACCACATCCGGCAAGGCCGCCCATCGCGACCGATACGGTCAGAAAGCCGCTGTTACGCAGAAAACCACGTCGATCCATGATGCCCCCTCGAGAAGATTCAACCCGGGAGAGTGGAAGACGCAGGTTACATCCTTGTGGTCGACGCCTCGGCAGCCGGCATCAGGCGAACCCGTCCAGCAAGCCCGAGAGCCGCAGCACCCGGCGCGCCACCGCCTGCTCCAGTACCCGGGAGCCTGACGCGTCCACCAGGGTGAAGCCGCTGCGGGCGCGGGTGATGCCCGTGTACACCAACTCGCGGGTGAGGATGGGGTTGAGGCTGTCGGGCAGGGCCAGGGCGGCGTGGGTGAACTCGGAGCCCTGGGACTTGTGCACCGTCAGCGCAAACACCGTCTCCACCGCCTGCAGGCGGCTGGGCAGCACCCACTTGATGCCGTTGCGGCCGTCGCCGCTGGGGAAGGCCACCCGGAGCTGGCTGCCCCCATCGGCCAGCGGCAGGGCCAGGGTGATGCCCATGTCGCCGTTCATCAGGCCCAGGCCGTAGTCGTTGCGCGTGACCAGCACCGGGCGGCCCTCATACCAGCCCTCGTCGTCGGCGATCAGGCCGGCCTCCCGCAGCCAGCCGGCAATGCGCGGGTTGAGCCCTTCCACCCCCCAGGGCCCGCGACGCAGGGCACACAGCAACTGGAACTGGCCGTGGGCGGTGAGCACGCCGGCGGCCCAGGCGTCGATCCCGGCCCGGTCGGCAGCGGGCGGGCGGGTGTTGCGCAGGGTTTCGAGATAGTGGCGATAGCCCTCCCGGCCGGCGGACGGCGTGCCCTCCACCACCAGGCGGCGGAAGTCGGCCTCACCAGCCGCGGCCCGGGCATCCACCTCGACCCGGGCCAGGTCCGCATGCAAGCCGGCGAACACCGCCTCCGCAGCGCCCGCTTCGCCCCCATTGACCGCCGCGGCCAGCCGGCCGATGCCGCTCGTGCTGCTGAAGCGGTGACTGTGGCGGAGCATGGCCACCGCCTGATCGAGGGGTGTGCCGGCCGCATCGACGAGGCCGGCGGGCACCTGCTCGCCGGTCACCCCGGCCAGCCAAGCCACCGTATCGGGGGTGTAATGCCCTTCGGCGGCGCGGCGGCACAGCTCCCCCAGCACCGCGCCGGCTTCCACCGAGGCGAGCTGGTCCTTGTCGCCGAGGAGCACCAGGCGGGCCGCAGGCGGCAGGGCGGCGAGCACGGCGGCCATCATCTCCAGGTCCACCATCGAGGCTTCATCCACCACCAGCACATCCACGCCCAGCGGATTGCCGGCGTGGTGGCGGAAGTGGCGGGTATCCGGGCGGCTGCCGAGGAGGCGGTGCAGGGTGGTCACCTCCACCGGGATGGCGGCACGTATCCGCTCGCCGTCGGGCAGCGCGGCCAGATCGAGGCGGGCCACCGCCCCGGCGATGGATTCATTGAGGCGCGCCGCGGCCTTGCCGGTGGGTGCCGCCAGTCGGATGCGCAGGGGCCGCGCCGGGCTGTCGGCCAGGGCCAGGGCCTGGAGCACGGCCAGCAGGCGCACCACGGTAGTGGTCTTGCCGGTGCCCGGCCCGCCGGTGACGATGGCAAAGGCGCTGCGCGCCGCCATGGCGCAGGCCAGCTTCTGCCAGTCGGGGCCGGCCACGCGGGCAGAGCGGGGGAAGAGGGCATCGAGGGCGCCGGCCAGGGCCGCGGCGGGCAGGCTCGCCTGCCGTTCGGCCAGGCCCGCCAGGCGCGCCTCGATGGCCGCCCGCACGGCAACTTCGTATTGCCAGTAGCGGCGCAGATAGACCCGCCGGCCGACACACACCAGGGGCGTGCTGCCCGGCCCGCTGCCCACCAGCTGCTCATGCACCAGGGCAGCCTGCCAGTCGGCCAGGGTCACCCCCGCCAGCACCGCGGCGGGCAGCGGCGGCGGCACCCCGCCCTCCTCCTCCACGCGCCCTTCCGGCGGCAGGGACAGGGCAAAGCCCGGGTCGCCCAGCACATCGGCCAGATCCAGGCAGGCATGGCCGCGACCCAATTGGTGGCTGGCCAGGGCGGCGGCGAGGATCAGCAGGGGCGGCGCAGCGCCCGCCTCGCGGAACAGGAAGCGGGCAAAGGCGGCATCCAGGGCACGCAGCCAGCCGTGGCGCGCCCAGTGGTCCACCAGGGCCAGGGTGGCGTGGCTGTCGGCAAGAGCGGGATTCATGCGGCCTCCCGGGCGGTGGAGCGCGCAAACAGGTGGTCCAGGGCTTCGATCAGCGCCCGCGGCGGGCGCTCCGCATGCACCCCGCCGCCGGCCCCATGGCTGCCCCGCAGGAACAGGTAGAGCGCCCCGCCCACGTGGCGGTCGTAGTCATAGTCGGGCAGGCGCAGCTTGAGCAGCCGGTGCAGGGCCAGCAGGTAGAGCACGTACTGCAGCTCGTAGCGGTGGGCCAGGATCTCCCGGGCCATGGCCTCGGCGCTGTAGGCCGCATCGTCGGGGCCGAGCCAGTTGGACTTGTAATCCACCACGTAATAGCGCCCCTCGTGCTCGGCCACCAGATCGATGAAGCCCTTGAGCATGCCGTTGAGCTGCCCAGGCTGCAGGGCCGGACGTGGTGCGGCGGCGAGGGTGTGTCGGCACACCAGCGCATCCAGGCGGGCCAGGTCCACCCCGTGCACGGCAATCCAGAACTCCATTTCGGCCACCTGGCCGTCCAGCCCGGCGAGGGTCAGGGGGGCCGCGCCATCACCCGCGGCCGGGCGCAGCGGACACTGCAGGAAATCCGTCAGCCAGCCGCACAGGGGGTCGATCCAGGCCTCCCAGCCGCGCACGGCACAGCGCCGGGCGATGGCGTCGCGGACCAGGGCCGGGGCGGCCACCACCCGGTCGAAGCCCTGGCCGGCGGCCCATTCCAGGATGTCGTGGAGGAAGGTGCCCACGGCCGCGCCCCGGGGAAAGGCGTGCAGCGGCCCCCGGGATTCGGTGGCCGCTGCCGCAGCCGGGAGGGGCACGGGGGAAGCCACCACGGCGGGCACCTCCGCCGCCGCCTCGCGGAACACGTCTTCGGCCGGCGTATCGGCGCTGCTGCCCCCGGCATCGGACTGGAGGGCCGAGTAGCTGGCGATCCACCAGTGCTCGCGCACCCCCCGCAGGGGGCGGCGGGCCGGCCCCTCGCCGAGGGGCCCGGCGGCGATGCGGCAGAGGTCGGTGGTCACGGGCGGGTCGGCAATCACCGCAATGGCATCGCAGCCGGCGGCCAGATCGGCCAGGGACTGGCTCAGCCCATCGGCGCTGAAGGCCTTGCCGCCGCCGAGCAGGTAGCCGAGGGCGCTCTTTTCCAGGGCGTCGAGCGGGGCCACGCCCACCCAGGTGGCGTAGCGGGCGCGGGTCAGGGCCACGTAGAGCTTGCGCAGGTCTTCACCCAGGCGCTCCCGGTCCACCTTCGCCAGCCGCGTGCCGTCGTCACCCAGGGCAACCTGCAGCCGGCCCTGCTCGTCGTGCCACTTGAGGGGCAGGTCGGTGGACTTGGCGGCACGGAAGGCGCAGGCAAAGGGCAGGAAGACCAGGGGATATTCCAGGCCCTTGGACTTGTGCACGGTGACCACCTGGACCAGATCGGCGTCGCTCTCCAGGCGGATCTGGCGGGCGTCGCCATGGCCGCCGTCGCTGCGCTGTTCGGCCAGGTGGCGGATCAGGGCGTGTTCGCCATCGAGCAGGGCGGCAGCCTGCTGGAGCAGTTCGGCCAGGTGCAGCACATCGGTGAGGCTGCGCTCCCCGGCGCCACCGGCGGCGAGCAGGCGCGCCGGCACCCGGAAATCATTGAGCAGGCGCCGCAGCATGGGCAACACGCCCTGGCGGCGCCAGCACTCCCGGTAGGCACGGAACTGCAGCACCCGCTCGTCCCAGGCGACCTCGTCGTGATTGAGGCAGTCGAGCTCGGCCCAGCTCAAGCCCAGGGTCGGGGTGGCCAGGGCGGCGCGCAGGGCACGGCCGTCGTCGGGCTCGGCGCAGGCGGCCAGCCAGCGCTGCAGGTCCACCGCCTCGGGGCGCTGGAAGACCGACTCCTTCTCCGACAGGTACACGCTACGCACACCGCGACGGGCCAGGGCCTCGCGGATGGCCGCGGCCTCGCTGCCGCTATTGACCAGCACGGCCATGTCGCCGGGGGACAGGGGGTGGTCCACCGCCGCCGTGCCGAAGCCGGCCGCGCCCTCCTGCCCCAGCTTGAGGAGGCGCACCATCTCGCTGGCGCAGACTTCGGCCATGGCCTCCAGGTAGGCGCTCTTGGTGTAGACCTTGTCGTCCTCCAGGGCGGGCAGTTGCCACAGGTTCAGGGCCGGCGCGTCGGCACCGGCCACCCGCAGGCTGTCCTTGCGACCGGCCGCCCCGGCGGGCAGGAAGGGGACGGGGTTGGCGCCATCGGCCCCCTCCCGGCGGAACAGGAAGGCGCCCTGCCCCTCGGCCCTCGCCTCGGCCACCTCGAAGCAGCGGTTGGTGGCCTCCACCATGGCCAGGGTGGAGCGGTAGTTGCGCCGCAGGGTGTACAGACGCCCGGCCGTGGCCGCGCGGGCGGCCAGGTAGGTATAGATGTCGGCCCCGCGAAAGGCGTAGATGGCCTGCTTGGGGTCGCCGATGAGGATCAGGGCACTGGCCGGGTCGCTGGCGGCCACCCGGTACACCGCATCGAAAATGCGGTACTGCACGGCGTCGGTGTCCTGGAACTCGTCGATCAGGGCCACCGGAAACTGCGTGCGGATGCGCTCGGCCAGGCGCGGGCCGTTGGGGCCCTGGAGGGCCGCGTCCAGGCGGGTGAGCAGGTCGTCGAAGCCCATCTGGGCGCGCCGCGCCTGCTCTTCGGCAAAGCGTTCGGCCACCCAGCGGGCGCCGTGGTGGAGCACCCCGTCGTGGCCATCGGGCAGTGCCGCCAGGGCCTCGGGCAGATCGGCGAGGGCGGCAAAGGCCGAGTGCGCCGGGGGCACGCCACCCACCCAGATCTCGGCCAGGCCGGCCGGGGTGAGGCGGGTCCACGCCGTCTCGCTGAGCTCCGGCGCCACCGCCTGGGGGTTGTCGACCCAGGCCTGCAGGGCGTCCAGCCAGCGGGCGCAGTTGGCCGAGTTGAGCTTGCGGGCGTCAAAGGCCTTGGCCTTGCGGGCGTCGTCGAAGAGGGTGCGGAGTTCGCCCACCCAGCCCGCCCAGGGGGCCTTCAGGACGGCCAGCTGACGCTGCCCCTCCGCGGCGGCGCGGGCCAGGGCCACGGCCGGCGCATCGGCCGGAGGCAGGCTGGCGGCGTGGGCGCGCAGCGGGGCGATGTCGTTGCGGAGGGCATCCGGGGAGGCCCACCAGCCCTTCACCCGGCGGGCGTCGTCGCTGCCCAGGGGGTACATGAAGCTGCGCCAGTAGTCCCGCACCACCTCGGCAAACAGCTCGTCCTGGTCGGTTTCGAGCTGCTGGGTGAACAGGCTGTCGCTGTCGAAGGCGTGCTCCTGGAGCATGCGCTTGCACCAGCCATGGATGGTGGACACGGCGGCCTCGTCCATCCATTCGGCGGCGAGTTGCAGCTTGCGGGCGCAGGCCGGCCAGGCGTCGGGAGGGTAGCTGGCGCGCAGGTCGTGGAGCAGATCGGCCCCCGGCGGCTGGGCCGCGACCCCGGCCGGATCGGCGCGAAAGACGTCGGCGGCGTCGGCCAGCCGGGTGCGGATGCGGTCGCGCAGCTCCTGGGTGGCGGCGTCGGTGAAGGTGACGACGAGGATCTCCGGCGGCATCAGCGCCCGCGGCGGGGCGCTCTCCGCGCCGCCGTGGCCGAGCACCAGGCGCACGTAAAGCAGGGCGATGGTGAAGGTCTTGCCGGTGCCGGCGCTGGCCTCGATGAGGCGGCTGCCGTGCAGGGGAAAGTCCAGCGGGGCCAGGGATGCCGGGGCGGTGGTGTCGATGTGGGTACTCATGGGGCGTCTCCGGCGGCGGCGCGGGGCTTGCCCTTGGCAAAGGTGGCCAGGTAGAGGGGGCGGAGCAGGGTTTCGGCCAGGCGGGCGAACTCGCCGCCGGAGGCCATGGCCGCGAAATCGGGCCAGGCCCGCTGCAGGTAGGCGCTGCTGTCACGCTCGCCGGGGGTGTAGTCGTCACCCTCGTAGGCCTTGCGGGCGGCCGCGGCGGCGCGGGCCTCGGCGGCCGCATCGGCGCCCGGGGGGGCGTCCTTGATCCACGCAAAGGCGGTCTTCACCGCCAGGGGCAGCGGCCGGCTGCGGGCCGCCTGCCAGGCCTGCAGGATGGCATCCAGGTGGGCGGCGGCATGCTCCGGGTCGAGGGGTGCGAGGGTCACGCTGCCCACCTTGCCGACCACCACGGTGGTAAGGGGGCCACCGGCCACGTGGGCCGCCAGGTGGCTGACCCAGTGCTTGATCAGGGTGTGGCGTTGGTAGTGGCCCTTCTTCACCAGATCGCTGCTTTCCAGCACCACCCGCCCGCGCCGGCCCTCGGCATTGCTGTGCAGCCCGCCCAGGCGATCCTCGATGCGCAGGGCGGCGGGGCTGGTGTAGTCGATGGGCTCATCGTGGGCCTGGACGTCGGGCCACTGGGCCAGGGCCTCGCCGTAGCGCTGGAAGAGATCGTCCATGGGGGCGGCCAGGGTCTCCCGCATCAGCGCGGCAAAGGCGCCGGCGGCCAGGTCACCGCGGCGCTGGATGCGGGCCAGGCCGTCGGCCAGGGCCTCCTCCCGGGGCTCGCCGTGATGCACTGCGTGGGCCTGGGCGCCGATGAGCTCGTCCCACAGGTGCCACAGTTCGAGGCCGTCCAGGTCGAAGGGCTCCTGGTCTTCGCTGGCCGGGTCGTCCATGTCGAAATCCACCCGCAGGCGCTGACGGAAGAAGGCCTTGACCGGGTCGCGCAGAAAGGCGGCCAGCTCGGCCAAGGTGACGGGTGGCGTCTCGGCCGGCGGCGCCAGGGGCGGGCTGCCACCGGGGCGGTCATCGGCGATGCGCCACTCCTCCGCATAGGTGAACAGGCGGCTGGCCGCGGGGTCGGCGGGGAAGTAGTCCGGGTTGAAGGGCTGCAGGCGATGCTCGATGCTCAGGGCGTCGAGCAGGGCGCCCCCCTCCCCTTCCCGCCCGGCCAGCCGCCAGCCGGCGGCCAGATGGTCGCGCAATTGCCCCACCAGCACCGAGGGCGGTCTGAGGGTGTTGTCCTTGACGCTCCGCCCGACCCACGAGATGAACAGGTGCTCCCGGGCCGACAACAGGGCCTCCAGGAAGAGGTAGCGGTCGTCCTCCCGGCGCGAGCGGTCGCCGGGGCGGTAGTCGCGCCCCATCAGGTCGAAGTCCATGGCCACCCGGGTGCGCGGGTAGTCGCCGTCATTGAGGCCGAGCAGGCACACTTGGCGGAAGGGAATGGCGCGCATGGGCATCAGGGTGGCGAAGGTCACTGCACCGGCGAAGAAGCGCTGGGACAGGCCGCTGTCGTCGAGCTGGGCGAGCCAGTGTTCGCCCACCACGGCCAAGGGCAGTGGGCTGTCCAGGCCGGCCTGCTGGCAGGCCGCCTGCCAGCGCTCCAGGGCCAGATCGAGCTGCTGCAGGGTGTAGGCGTCGGCGCTGTCGTCGGGGGCGAAGAAGTCGGCCAGCAGGCGGCGCAGGCGCTGGCACCAGGTGGCCACGTCGGCGCTGTCGGCGAGGGCCTGCCAGGTGGCTTCGAGGCGCTCCAGGAGGTCGGCCAGGGGCCCGAGCAGGGCCGCGTCGAGGCCGCCGATCTCGTCGAAGGGCTCGATGTCGTTCCACGCCCCGGCGGTGCCGCCGACGGCGTAGCCCAGCAACATGCGGCGCAGGCCGAACAGCCAGGTGTTGCCCTCGGGCGCCGCTGGCAGGCCCAGGCTGCAGCGGTGGGCGGCGTGCAACCCCCAGCGCACCCGGGCGCCGTGCACCCAGCGCCGCAACAGGGGCAGCTGGTCTTCGCCGATGCCAAAGCGCTGGCGCAGGGCCGGCACGTCCAGGAGGTCGAGCACGTCACTCACGGCGAGGCGCGAGGTGGGCAGCTCCAGCAGCTTGCCGATGGCCCCCACCAGCGGGTCGTGGCGACCCTGCCCCTGGTCGGCGATGCTGAAGGGGATGTAGCGCGGGTCGTGGCTGTCGATCAGCCCGAACACGGCCTGGATGTGGGGCGCGTACACATCGATGTCCGGCACCATGACGATCACGTCCCGGGGGCGCAGCGTGGCATCGGCGTTGAAGGCGGCCAGTAGCTGGTCGTGGAGCACCTCCACCTCCCGCTGGGGGCTGTGGGCGATGTGGAAGCGGATGGAGTCGTCGCCGGGGGCCACCGGCGGCCAGGTGTCGCGGGTCAGGCCCAGGGGGCGCAGGTCGCGGATGTCGTCCTGCAACTGGTTGAGCAGACAATCGGTGCCGTGGGGGGCGAACAGGTCGATGCGCTGGCGGATGTCCGCGAAGTGCTGCAGGTAGCCGGCCCGGGCCACATCACTGTCGTGCTCGTCGAGCAGGCCGATGAAGTCGCGGCCCTGCTTGCCCCAGGCGGCCAGCAGGGGGTGGGCGTGGAGGTGCAGGCTGTCCTGGTCGATCTCGGCCGGCGTGCCGGCGCGACGCTGCTGGCGGCTGCGGGTGGCGCGCAGCAGCTCCTTGTCGGCGACGATGTCGGACCAGTAGTGCTCGCAGGGGTTGTGGACGCACATCAGCACCTGGCTCCAGCGGGCCAGGGCGGCCAGCACCTCCAGGGACTGGCGCGGCAACGCCGAGATGCCGAAGACCAGCACCCGCCGCGGCAGGCCGGCGGGGCGCGGGGCATCGTCGGGCCACCCGGCCACCCGGGCCAGGAAGGCCTCATGCACCGCCGCCCGCCCCTGCCCGGCCAGGTCGGCATTGCCCCCGGCGGCCACGTCGGCCACATCCGCCAGAAGCGCACGCCACAGGCAGGCCTGCCAGCGCTGCTCGTCCGGCAGGGGCGCCCGCTCGCCGGCGGCACGAATCAACACATCCTCCCCCGCCGCCCAGGCCGCCAGCCAGTCGGCCCGGTACACCTGGTACTGGTCGAACAGGTCGGCCAGGCGCTCGGCGAGCTGGAAACGCTTGCGCAGGTCGGCATCCGCCGCCAGGAAGCGCCGCAGGGGCTGGTAGGCCGCCTGGCCGGTGAGGTCCGGCAAGAGGCGCATCAGGCGCCACACCAGCAGCGGCTTGTCGAAGGGCGAGGTCTCCGGCACCGCCTCCCGCCCCAGCACCGCCCGGTAGGCCTGCCACAGGAAGCGCGAAGGCAGCGACAGATCCAGCCCCGCGGCGATCCCGCAGCCGCCGTCCTCCACATCCTCGGCCAGAGCCAGGCGCAGCCACTGGGCGATGCCGTTGCTGTGCACCAGCACGGTCTCGGTCTCAAGGGGCGCCAGCGGGTAGCGCCGGATCCAGGTGACGAGCAGGTCACGCAGGGCTTCGGGGTGGTTGCCATGGACCAGCATCAGGCCAGCGGGCAGCGGGGTGGCGGTCAAGGGGGACTCCGGGGCGGGACCGTGACAGGGAACGGGCGGAGGATACGGGATACGGGCGGGGAAGTGAGGGCGGCGACCATCAATGCTCACGTAACCCGCCCCACGACGGGCCGCGCAACTTACACCCGTAAATGTCCGCTGTATGATTGACCCCTGACTTGAGAGGCCTCTTACCTCCATTTCCGCGGTTCAATTCAGCCAGGCCTTACCCGCGGGATCTGAGCACGTACTTGGATCTCGGCGACGCGCCGAGAGGTACGGACCCAGTCAGTCAGAAGGAAGAAGCCCCCATGTCACTTCGCGCGTGGTTCCAGGAGTACAGACTGCGGCGCTCCCACGAGGAGCGCCCTCTCGAGTTTGGAGATCCGACTCGCGTTGAACGCTTCCAGATCGCCGCGCGCGTGAAAGCCGCGGGGCAGGGAGCACTGATCGAAGCCGCGACGCCTGATTTCAACTTCGAACTTGAAGGCGGTGCTTTCATGTTCTCCAAGAAGGCGCTCGCGTTGGCCTTTCGGTTTGCACAGAACAACATTTCGAGCCCCGGCGTTTTGCGTGAACTCCAAGGAAGCAAAGTCATAGGCACGATCAGCGACGCGCTGAGCCCAAATGGACTGGCAGGCCGGATTGCGGCGACCGGCGACAGCAGGATTCATTTCATGAATGTCACCGCCGGCGCCTTCTTCTTTCCGCTGGCGTTGGCCTTGCACTGGAAGTCCTTGGACGGACCGGCAGACACCCGTCGATCGATCAAGCCCCCCCTGCTGGCGCAACTCGATTTTCCGACCCGGGAGATCTTCTTGCCCTTGAACGCGGATCGATGCGTCGAGGCGGCCAACCTGGCCCGTTGCGCGTTTCTCGCCACCATCTACCATGAGTTTTGTCACATCATCCGTGGGCATACCGCCTGGCTGACGGCGGAGTACAAACAAGAGGATTTTCTTGAAGTGGTCTCCGACGGGGCCTCCAGGCCGGATGACTACAGCAAGTGGAGAAGAATTCTGGAAACAGATGCCGACCTCTTGAGTGGCACCTACCTTTCCGCCTTTGTGGCACGTGCGGCCGAGCGCGAGCAGCGCTCCGGTGCGAGTGCCTCGGATGCCCTGGCCAAGCATGCTTCCCTCATGCTGGCAGGGGTGACGCTGATGTACTCCTGGTTCGCACGCAGTACCTGGTATCACAGCGGATTGGTGCGGGTTCACGTGGTCCTGATCGGGCTGATGCATGGCTTGCGCGATCTCGACAAGGACAACCGACTCTTGGTGAAACTCGTTCCCCAGGTCGAGCAAATTCAAAGACGACTGGTTGAATTGGAGCTGCTTCCGGAATCCGCCGCGGATTTTCTGGACGGAGACGCATACGACATGGCCCATCACACATTGCTCAAGATCGAGGAATCGGACACCCTCTGGACCGTCCACTCTCCCATCGCGACAAGACGCCGGGTTGGCGTCTGACGCTGCTCTGCAGACCTCCCCGGCACGCACCCTTTTCAAGTAACCGCCCCATGGCCGGCTATTCTTTCCGGCCTGATCGCCTCCGCGGGTACTGAGCGGACCAAGAGGCCGTCTCCCGCCCCTTTTGCCTTGACCGGTGCGTTCAACGTCACCGAGGCCACGCGATGACCCGACTGGCAAGGCGCCGGGCTTGATCGGGCACGAAGAAAACAAGCCTCCCTGAAATTTTTTCTCCCCGCCTTGTATTTTCATGATGAATATCACGTCTACCTACTCACCGAGGCAGATTTGCCATCTTTCAGACGGCCCGTGACACGAGGTGAACACCGTGCAGACACCTGTTTCCGAAACCACCGATTTCCCGCCTTCCGCCTCGAACTGGCTGTCTTACATTACGGACATGCTGGGTGCCGAAGCGGGCGGCATGCTTGTGGTTCGGCCGGACGGCAGCCACAGCGTGCTGGCCATCGGCCATGACGAAAGCGCCATCAGCCAGTATCAGGATCACTTCAGCCGCCTGGACCCCCTGACAAGGCTGCTTGAGGAGCGTCCGCACGGACGTGCATTGGTGATCGATACGACGCGCCATCCGGCCTACCTTGAACGCCCTGAACTGCGCAATGACTACCTCCGGCCCCACGGCATCGACCACGTCATCGCCACCCAGTGGCGCCACCCCGATGGCACCCTGCACATGGTGGGTGTCCAGCGTTTTACGGGTTCGGAGCCCTTCTCGGTCGCCCAGGGGGCCGAGCTGGACCGCTATGTACATCACTGGCGGGTGGAGGCTGCGGTTCCGCCGCAGGAGGGCCTCGACGCCCGCAGTGCCGATGCCCGGCGCAGTTGCGACATTGCCGCACAGATCACCGTTCCCCTGGCCGTGGTGGACAGCCGCCTTGTCGTCGCATGGGCCAACGGGGCGGCGAGACGAAGTCAGGGCGCGCCGTGGGTCGCGCTACTGGAAAAGCGCAGCGGTGGGGCGCTTCAGTCCGGCGTATTGCGACACCTGCAGGAACTCGTTGGTACCTGCCTGCGCAAGCACACTTCGGCAGAGGCGCTCGTTGCCGCCAGTGACGACACCTGGTTTGCCTGTGCCGCACCGATTGCCGGAAAGCCCGAGCTTGCCTTGCTGCGCCTGACCGGCATGCATCACCTCGCGCCCGGCATCCGGAACCGCCTTGAGCATCTGTACGGCCTCACACGCGCCGAAGCCGAGATCACCATTCAGCTCGCCCAGGGCGATGGCCTGGACGCCATTGCCGCTTCCCGCGCAGTCACGCTGGAGACGGTGCGGACCCAGCTACGAACGGTCTACAGGAAGACCGGCACGCACCGGCAGGGCGAGCTTGTCTTTCTGGTTGGCGTGTTGGGCAACGGTTAGCGCGGCGGCGGGCCTCCCCATGAAAATGGATGCCCGCCAGCCACCCCTTCCCGAGAAGCATCACCGCCAGGGCGCTCCCCTCCTCCCGCCCGTCCACATCCAGCCCCTCCCGCCCCGTTCATCCCGGGCGCAATGCGCCCATCTGCAACGCCCACCCCAACTCGCCCCCGCACGCCGGAAACGCCCGGAAATGGCGTTTGGATACTCCATATGGGGGACGCGAGGGCGGATTGATCCCGATACATTGGTCTCCGGGCGTATGAAGAAGTCGTAGCGAGCGGTTCGGGTTCGCGCCGAGAAACGCGGCCGTACAGGGGTACGGCGAGCATCGCGGGCACGAGATCAGACCACGCAATGGATCCCTTCACACGCTCCTGGTGGTTCAGGCAGACAAAGCCGGTCCTTCCCTGCGGACTCTTTCGTTTCCGTCAATGGCACGGCAAACAGCGGGGCGCGCACGGCCGGCCAACAACAGAGGCGGTGAGGTTCCAGTGAGCAAGCAATCCAATACTTCGCAGGCGGCAATCAGTCTTCCCAAAGGGGGCGGAGCCATTCAGGGCATTGGCGAGAGTTTTCAGGTGAACGCCTTCAGTGGCACCGCCAACCATACCGTCCCCATCGCCCTGTCCCCCGGGCGCAACGGGTTCGGCCCCAGTCTGGCGCTGGAATACAGCTCCGGCCACGGCAACGGATTGTTCGGCCTGGGCTGGCAGCTCGCCTTGCCACACATCACCCGCAAGACCGACAAGGGGCTGCCGCAATACGGGGCTCAGGATGTGTTCGTGCTCTCGGGCGCGGAGGATCTGGTCCCCGTGCTGAAGTCGGTGCTGCAGCCGGACACGGGAAAGACGGAATGGATTCCGGACCCGCCGCTGGAGAGGGATGGACACCTCATCCATTTCTATCGCCCCCGCACCGAGGGCCTGTTTGCCCGCATCGAGCGCTGGGTGGAGCAGGCCAGCGGGGAGATCCACTGGCGCACCATCACCCGGGACAACGTCACCAGCGTATTCGGCAAGACCCGCATGGGGCGTGTTTTCGACCCGCGGAATCCGGCGCGGGTCCATGAATGGCTGCTGGAAGAAACCTGGGACGGGTATGGCAACCACTCCCGGGTCGAGTACGCCGCCGACGATCCCGCGCTTTACGCCGCCCCCACCAACGGCGGCGGATTGCCCGACGTCTTCGAACGAAGGCGCATGCCCGCCCAACGCTATCCGCGCCGCATCCACTACGGCAACTTCCCCGACGCCATGGTGGATGCCAACGGCAACCCGCTCACCTACCCCGATGGCCAGCCGGTCGGCCCCCTGCGAAACGGGCGGCGCTATGCCTTCGAAGTAGTCTTTGACTACGGCGACTGGGATCCGACGGCGGATCTACCGAACCCCCAGCGCCCTCCCGAGGATCAAGCCGAACTGTTCGGCCGACCGGGCGGCGGGTCCGGCCGGCCGGTGCCCCTGCGGCCGGATCGCTTTTCCAGCTCGCGGGCGGGCTTCGAGATCCGGACCCTGCGTCGCTGCGAACGGGTGCTGATGATCCACCATTTCGCCGAGCTGGGCGGCCCCACCCTCGTGCGCTCCACCGATTTCACCTACCGGGTCGATCCCGACACCCGTCTGTCCCTCCTGACCGAGGTCACGGTGACGGGGCATGAAAGGCAAGTTGACCACAGCTACCGCTCCATCAGCCTGCCCCCGCTGGCGTTCGACTACAGCGGCTTCTCCCCCGGAGCCCAGCGCCTCCAGCCCATCACCGTGGCGGGTGGCCCACTGCCCGGTGCAAGCCTGGGCGATCCGGGCATGGCGGTCGTGGACCTCCATGGGGACGGACTGCCCGGTCTGCTGCAGACCGGGCCGGGGGGCTTCCGCTTCTGGCGCAACCTGGGTCAGGGCGTTCTGGAACGCCCCCGAACGCTCGACCAGATGCCCGCCGGCCTGTCCCTGGATCAACCCGAGGTCGGCTTTGCCGATCTGGCCGGCAATGGTCTTCCGGACCTACTGGTCCACTCCGGTGCCCTGCCCGGGTTCCACGAAACGACACCGGAAGGCGCATGGAAGCGCTTCACCCCCTTTGCCCGTCAACCCGGGTTCCTGCCCGGGGATCCCCATGTGCGCATGCTGGATCTGACGGGCGATGGCCGATCCGACGCCCTGATGACCACCGACAGCCAGTTCCTGTGGTTCGAGTGCCTGGGCGCCGAAGGTTTCGGTGCGGCCCGCGCCGTTGCCCGGATCCATGACCTGGACCAGTTTCCCGACCTGGATTTCAATGATCCGGCGGGCCGCGTCCGGCTGGCAGACATGTCGGGTGACGGCCTCAACGACATCGTGCTCATCCACGACGGTCGCATCGACTACTGGCCCAACCTGGGCTACGGCCGTTTCGGCAAGCGGGTGAGCATGGCCATGGCCCCCCAATTCGATGCCGATTTCGACCCCCGGCGGCTCATGCTGGCCGACCTGAACGGAACCGGCTGCGCCGACCTGGTGTATGTGGATTCCCGCCGGGTGCAATTCTGGTTCAACCAGTCGGGCAACGCCTGGAGCCCCCGCCAGACCATCCTGGGCACACCCCGGGTGGACGACAGCAGCGCGGTCGAGTTTGCTGATCTGCTGGGCACGGGCACCGCCACCCTCGTCTGGAGCGGCAACCCGGGCGACACGGAAGGCAGCCACTACAAGGCGCTGGACTTCTGTGGCGGGGTCAAACCCTATGTGCTGCAGGGAACGGACAACCACCGGGGCATCACCACCCGCCTGCGCTACGCCCCTTCCACCCGCTTCTTCCTGGAAGACCGGGCCCGGGGCCGCCCCTGGCTCACGCCGCTGCCCTTTCCCGTTCAGGTGCTGCAAAAGGTGGAGACCATCGACCACATCAGTGGCAACAAGCACGTCAGCACCTATCGCTACCACCATGGTTACTACGACGGCCGGGAGCGCGCGTTCATGGGCTTCGGGCGGGTCGATCAATTCGACAGCGAGACCTTTGCAGACTTTGCCAGGCCCGACCTGCACGGCGACGACAGCCCCTTCGGCAATGCCAGCCCGGCCCATCACATGCCGCCGGTGGAAACCCGCACCTGGTACCACACCGGGGTGTACTTCGACAGCCTGGGTGCCCAGCGCCTGGACTACCGGGATCTGGCCCAGCGCTTCCGGCAGGAGTTCTATGCCCTCGACACCCTGGCGCCGCCCCTGCCCCCCCATATGGTGGAAACCGGCGACGCGCCGGCGGAAGCCTACCGCGCCCTGCGCGGCGCCCCGCTGCGCAGCGAAATCTATGCCCATGACGGCAGCGAGCGGGCAGCCCATCCCTATCAGGTCAGCGAAACCCGCCACCGCGTCAAGCAGCGACAGCCCCGGGGTGGCAACGCCCATGCGGTCTTCCTGGTCGATCAGGCCGAAGGGCTCAGCTACAGCTACGAGCGCGACCCGGCCGACCCGCGCATCACCCACACCCTCTCCCTGGCGCTGGATGCCTACGGCAACCCCCTGCGGACCCTCAGCGTAGGCTATGGGCGGCGCCAACCCGATGACGACCTGCCAAGCCCCGCGGACCGGGAGCAGCAGACGAAGACCCATATCACTTACTCGGAGATCCGCTACACCAACGCCATCGATGACCCGCTCACCCATCCCGACAGCCACCGCCTCCCCCTGCCCTGCGAGACGCGGGATTTCGAGCTCACCGGCTTCGCACCGGCCAGCGGCGGCCCGCGATTCAGCCTGGAAGAATGGGTGGAAAACGACTTTGCCCGCCTGGACAACACGCCCACGCTGCCCTACGAAGGCGTGGCGGATGGTCAGGAGCCCCGGAAGCGGCTGGTGGAGCACGGACGCAGCTACTTTCGCCGCGACGATCTCGGCGGTCTCCTCCCCCTGGGCGGCCTGGCGCCCCTGGCCCTGCCGGGCGAAACCCGCAAGCTCGCCTTCACCAGCGGGCTGCTGGCGAGGATCCATGCAGGCCGCGTGACCCCGGCGCAACTGGCGAGCCACGGCTACCTGTCGGACAACCCCGACCATGGCTACTGGATCCCGTCCGGCCGGGTCCATTACTCCCCGGGGCCGGCCGACACCCCCGAGCAGGAACTGGCCTTCGCCCGGCAGCACTTCTTCATGCTCCATCGCAACCTGGACCCCTTCGGCACCACGGGAACGATCCGCCACGACCCCTACGTGCTGCATGTCGTCGAAACGGCGGACTCACTGGGCAACCGCATTGTCGCCGCGCATGACTACCGGGTGCTCCAGCCCCGGCGCGTGACCGATCCCAATGGCAACCGCAGCGAGGCAGCCTATGACACCCTGGGCCTGGTGGCCGGCAGCGCCGTCATGGGCAAGGTGGGAGAGAGCGCGGGGGACAGCCTGGATGGATTCTCTGCCAACCTGACTGAAGCCCAGATCACGGCCTTCCTGACCGACCCCTGGCCCATGCGCCGGCCTTGCTTGGCAGGGCGAGCAGCCGCTTCCTCTACGACCTGCATCGCTACCGCCGCGAGGCCCAGCCGGGATTCACCGCCGTCATCGCCCGTGAGCGCCACGCCGCGGAAACGCCCCCCGGAGAGGCCACGGCCGTACAACTCTCCCTGAGCTACTCGGACGGGGCCGGTCGGGTCATCCAGAGCAAGACCCCCGCCGAGCCGGGGCCGCTCACCCCGGAGGAGCCCCCCCTCGCCGTCCGCTGGGTGGCCACGGGCTGGACCGTGTTCAACAACAAGGGCAAGCCGGTTCGACAGTACGAACCCTTCTTCGACGACAGCCCGGTCTACCTGCCCGGCAAGCGGGTCGGCACGAGTTCCGTGCTGTTCTACGACCCCCTGGGCCGGGTGGTGGCGAGCCTGCAGCCCGATCACACCTGGAGCAAGTCCCTGTTCAGCCCATGGCGCAAGGAAGAGTGGGACGTCAACGACACGGTGCTGATCAGCGATCCCCGCACCGATCCCGACGTGGGGGCCTATTTTGATCGCCTGGAGAGCGCGCTCTTCCTTCCCTCCTGGTACGACGCCCGCAAGGACGGCGCCCTGGGAGAGCACGAGCGCGCGGCGGCGCGGAAGGCGGCCGCCCATGCCGCCACCCCCTCACGCCTGTATGCCGACGCCCTAGGCCGCCCCTTCCTCACCCGTGCCCAAAACCGCCATGAACGGCAGGGCCGGATGGTGGAAGAGACCCTGGTCGGCCGGATTCTCATGGACATCGAAGGCAACAAGCGCGAAGAGCGCGACGCCCTGGACCGGGTGGTCGCCCGCTACGACTACGACATGCTGGGCAACGCGCTTCGGGTGAGCAGCATGGAGTCCGGCGAGCGCTGGCTGCTCAAGGATGTGGCCGGGCGCGCCGTGCGGGCCTGGGATGGGCGCGGCAACGTGTTCCGCAATACCTACGACCCCCTCGGACGCCCCCTGGAATCCTGGCTTGCAGGCGCGGACGGCAAGGAAAAACTCATCGGCCTGCAGGTGTATGGCGAAAGCCTGCCCAACCCCGAACTGCGCAACCTGCGGGGCACGCTGGCCAGGCTGCATGATCAGGCCGGGATCGTGGAGAACGAAGCCTTCGATTTCAAGGGCAACCTCCTGTCCAGCCGCCGTCAGCTCGCCGTCGACTACAAGACCGTCCTGAACTGGAAGGGCCGGCCCCGACTGCTCACCAAGACCTACGCCAGCAGCCATCGCTATGACGCCCTCAATCGCCCCGTCAGCGTCACCACCCCCGATGGCAGCGTGCTCAAGCCCCGCTTCAACCGTGCCGGCCTGCTGCAGTCCCTGGCGGTGCAGTTGCGGGGCGCCGCCACCGAGACTCGCTTCGTCGAGGCGGTGGACTATGACGCCAAGGGCCGTCGCACCCGTATCGCCTACGGCAACGGCGTGGCAAGCCTGTACCGCCATGACCCCCTGACCCAGCGGATGAGCCGCCATCAGACCCTGCGCGGCACGACCCCTCTGCAGGACCTGGGCTACCACTACGATCCGGTGGGCAATCTCACCCACATCGAAGACCAGGCCCAGCAGACCCTCTTCTTCGCCAACCAGGTGGTCGCCCCGAGCAGCGACTACACCTACGACGCCCTCTACCGGCTGCTGCGCGCAGAGGGCCGTGAGCACGCGGGCCAGGCCGAGCGGCCGGAAACCAGTTGGGACGACGCCTTTCGCGTGCGCCTGCCCCAGCCCACCGATGGCACGGCCATGCGACGTTACGCGGAGGAATACCGCTACGACCTGGCGGGCAACCTGCTGCAACTGATCCATACCGCCGGAACGAGTGGCTGGACCCGCAACTACCTCTACCAGGAGACCAGCCAACTGGAAGCCGGACGCAAGAACAATCGGCTGAGCGGCAGCGCCATCGGAGACCGGGCGGCCGAGACCTACCCCCACGATGCCCACGGCAGCATGACCGCCATGCCCCACCTGGCAGCCATGGCCTGGGACTTCGCCGACCACCTGCGGCGGGTGGATCTGACCGGCGGAGGGGTGGCCTATTACGTGTACGACGCCTCCGGACAGCGCATCCGCAAGGTGGTGGAAAGGAACGGCGGCGCCCTCATCGAAGAGCGCATCAGCCTGGGCGCCTTCGAAGTGTTCCGCCGCCGCAATGCCGCGGGCACGGTGTCCGTGGAAAGGGAGAGCCTTCACATCATGGACGACAGCCGGCGCATCGCCCTGGTGGAGACACGCACCGTCGGGACCGACGGGCAAACCGTGCTCAGCCGCGCCCGGAAGGCGCCAGCAGGCCCGCCGGTTCCCCTCATCCGCTACCAGCATGGGAATCACCTGGGGTCCGCCGCACTGGAGCTGGATCAGGCCGGCCAGATCATCTCCTACGAGGAGTACTACCCCCACGGCAGCACCGCTTACCAGGCGGGGCGCAGCGCGTCGGAAGTGAGCCTCAAGCGCTATCGCTATTCCGCCATGGAACGGGACGAGGAAACCGGCTTCAACCACCACGGCGTCCGCTACTACGCCCCGTGGCTGGGCCGCTGGACCTCGGCCGACCCCCAGGGTGTCGGTGGCGACGGCAGCAACCTCTACGCCTACGCGGCCAACAACCCCACAGGCCGGGTGGACACCTCGGGCTTCGAGAGCCAGAAGGCCGACAAGGGTGCCCACCAGTGGGCCGGCAGCGCCGCCGAAAACGACGCACGGCATGAACGCCTGAACTGGCTGGCAAGCGAACTCCACCTGCACGGCCGCACCAAGGGCGACATCACCACCTTCCTAAAGCACTTCGGCGACGACAAGGTGCTCAAGGAATATGGCTATTCCGAGCCCGGGTTCTTCACCCGAAGGAGCACATTCCAGCAACGCACCCGCAACGCCATTCTCAAGTACCTCTACGAATGGGATCAGAACCATGACAAGGGCGGTAGCAGCATGGGCCCGGTAAGCGCCGGACAGGACGCCGAGATCAAGCGGGTCGAGTTCATCAAGGCCTGGGAGGAAGGGCTGGCCTACGTGACGATGTCCGTGGTGGCGGGCGGCTTTGCAGAGGCGGCGCGTCTCTTCACCGATGACCCGAAGAAGATCACCGCCGCCGCCGGCCTGGGGCTGGCCGCCTCGGGCGTCGCCGGCGCGGGCGCCTCGGCCAAGGGCAACCAGGGGAGCTATACGCCCGATGCCGTCAAATCCCGCGTCCTCTCCGGGCGCAGCCCCCGCGCCATTGCAGCGGAAGCGCGCCACGCCGAACAGGTGGCTGCCCATAAAGCCCGCATGGCGACCGTGAAGGCATCGGTGGATGCCGACCGCGCCTCGGTGAAGAACAGGAACCCTGCGGGCGGGACCAACAATTGCCAACTCTGCACCAAGGCCCAGAGCGCGGTCTGGAACGGCCAGACCGACGCCGTGGCGGGCATTGGCCCCGTCGCCCCCCCGTCCGCCGTGGCCCGGGACTACCCGGGCTATATGCGGGTGCCGGGCAACACCCTCAATGACCGCCTTCGCAACATCGTGAACATGATGCGGGCCGTCGGGCCCGGCAACCATGCCGTCATCTGGGGCACCTGGATCAATGCCAACGGGGTGTCGACGGGAGTCGGCCACATCCTCAACGTGAAGAACAGCGCGGGCGTGGTGCTCTTCCTCGACGCGCAGACCGGGCTCCCCGCGGTACTTGAATCCAACGGTATCACGCTCGGGAATATGCACTTCGCCTGGGCGCCACCCTGAAAACACCGCTGGTTGCACCTGATTTCCGATGATTCCTCAAATGATCCAACTGCATGGGAGCAGACTTAAATGATCCAGAAAATGTTGATGCCCCGGGGTGGGCAAACGGGTACGCCCCTGACGCGCGACGTCGGTCAATACGACGACCGGGAAGAAAGCTGGTCCTACTGGGCGGAGATCCATCTCTCCATCACCTCGCCCTTTCCGTCCGCCGTCATCGGCACCCGGCCGATGTTCCAGGGCGTTGCCAGCGTGGAAGTGGTGACCCAGTATTCCAGTCCGAGCGAATCCTGGGAGACCCGCGAACCCGGCAACCACCTGCTCAACAGCATGCAGGTCGAGATCGCCAATGTGGGCACGTTCACGGCAACCCCCAACGGCCCGGCGGAAAACCCCTGGGTCAGCTGGCGGCTCGACACCGCGGGCTTCCCCCTGCCCCTTCCCGCCGGCCCCCTCCTTGTCAAGGTGACCGCCACGACTGCCCCCTACGGGCAAGTCAGCGCAGCGTCGCAGACCCTCCAGGCCACCTATGCGGTGGACGCCACCCCGCCCACCCTGAGCGTCGCGCCCCCCGCGGACGTGCGGCGCGCCTCCCCGCCCTACATCGCAACCCTGAACGGCAGCGCCGCAGACAACGCCAGCGGCGTGGCGTCCATCCATTGGGAGGTTCCCGGGGTCGGGCAAGGCGAGGCCCCCGGCGGGGCGAACTGGACGGCGCAGATCCCCTTGCCCGGCCTGGGCAACCACAGTGTCAGGCTGCGCGCCCGGGACGGTGCGGGCAATGTCAGTGCCGATCAGACCGTCGTCGTCAGGGTGATTGACGTCACCGCCCCCTCCTTGAGCATTGACGAGCCCCCCGTGGACGCGCTGCCCTTCCCGCTGGTGGACGGGCAGACCACCATCGAAGTCCGCGGCACGGCCTCCGACTCCCAGACCGGGGTGGCGATCGTGGAATGGGCGCTGGACGGGGGAAGCGCCCATGTCTCCTGCGTCCCCCGGGCGGCCGACGACTGGTCCACGTGGAGTGCCCTGGTCCGGATCACGGAGGCGGGCAACCACACCATCACCGTCCGCGCCCGGGACAAGGCCACCGCGGAAGGCAACGTGATCACCCTTGAAAGGGCGATCGTGGTGGCGGAACCCTTCGAGCCCAAGGACCCGGATGCGATCTTCGGCCCCTCCTCCTACCTGGACGATCTGCTGGACTTCACCGGCAACCGGGTCAAGGTGGCGGAAGGCGGTGCCTTCGTCAGCCGCCAGAATCTGGCGGACGCCTACCTGCAGCCCTTTGACGAACTGGTGCTGCCCCGGCACCGGACGGCCGCCAACCGGCCCACCAGCCAGATCCGCCTGTGCATCGAGGTGCTGCGGCGCTACCTGGCCCGCCACGGCCGCGGAGTGCCTGAGGGGGCGGAATCGGCTTATCGGCTGGCGGTATATACCGCCGTCCTGCGGGAGCTGGGCACCTCCCACGAGGAAATGCGCCTGGCCCGGGTCGCCGACGCCGAATCCCGGGACAGCCTGGCCGCCCGCCTGGGTATCGCCCTGGGCCACGCCCGCCCCGATCGGCTGGATGAACTGCTGCTGCAACCCGCCGAATTGAGCGAAGCTGCCCTGCAACAGCTCTTCGGCCTGGAAGAGACCCTGGTGCGCCCCCTGGCCGAAAGCGTGCTGCCCGAGCCCGCGCTGCTGGTCTGGCAGAAGGAGAGACTGCGCGCCATCTGGCTGCAGCAGGACGACGCCGCCCGCACGGTGTGGAACACGCCGGTACCGGTGGTGGATCCGGACATGCTCGGCGAGTGGGATCTGCGCACCCCCAGCCCCGGCAACCCCGCCTACGATCTGTGGAAGGCCCGCCAGCAGGACATGGCGGCCCACGTTGCCGTGCTGGATAACCTGCGGCGCGCCCAGCCGAGCCAGATTGCCGGATTCGACGCCGTTGTGACCCCCCTGCTCGGCCCGGCGGACGAACTGACCGGCCTGATGGAAGCCCGCAACGGAGGCGCCGCCATCGACGACACCCTGGCCACCAAGCGCATTCCGCTGCCGGCCTTCGTACACCTCATGGGCATGCGCAGGCTGGCGGAGGCCGACAGCCTGCTGGAGCCGGAGTGGAACGATGTGTATGCCATCCTGGCCCAGGTACGGAAGGCCGCGCTCTACGAACTATGGCGCATGGAGGAATCCGCCAGGGGCATCCTGCTCGGGCCGGACCACTTCAAGGTCGCCAACGAGCTGGCCGCACTGGTCATGACACTGCCCGCGTGGCGGGCCAGCCTTCAGGCACGTCAGGCCTGGCGCCGGACCCTGGCATCCCGCGAGGAGCAGGAGCAGACCTTGCAGCGGGCGCTGGAAACCGTGGTCGGTGAGGCCGAGAAGGCCGCCTTGCCCGGACTGCGGGACGCCTGCCTGGAGGGTGCCGCCGACGGCCGAGACCTCCTGGAGGTGGCCGATGCGCTCAGCCGGGAGCTGGGCATCGACTGCCGAGAAGGTGGCCACCTACAGACCACACGGGCATTGCAGGCCCTCGAAACCCTGCAGTCGGTGCTGCTGACCCTGCGCACCGGGCGCCTGAAGGGTCAGCCTCCGGTGCTCGGCAACATCAATCCCGCGGCCCAATGGGTGCTGGCCATCGATCCGGCAAAGCCCTACACCGAATCGGACTTCGATCAGGAATGGCTGTGGATGGGCGGCTACGCCACCTGGAACGCGGCCATCCGGGTCTTTGCCTACCCGGAGAGCTACCTCCTGCCCGAGTTGCGGCCGGTACAGACCAAGGCCTTCCGAGATCTGTCTGACAAACTCCGCAACCACCCCCGCCTGACCCCCGTACAGGCACGCAAACTGGCCGGGGAATATCTGGCCGGGTTGAAGCAGGAGCTGGCGCCGAGACCGGGCGACACCCTTCCCCCGCTCCTTCAGGACCCGGGCTTCAAGATCACCGAAGCCCTGACCGACACCGAGCTGGCCAGCCGCCGGATCTGGCTGCGGGACCAGATTTTCGCGGGGGTGACCGTGCCCTCCCTGGCACCGGAGTATCTCCAGGAGATATTCCATTTCGTGCCCACGGCCCTGGCCCTGCAATTGCAGCAGTCAGGCCAGTTCCTGGCGGCGCTGGACTGGATCGAGACGGTGTACACCGACCATCTGGCCAGCGGGGAACGGAAGATCTATCCGCCGCTGGTGATGGAAGAAAGCATCGTCACACGCTATCAGCGCAACCCGGATGACTGGCTGAGGGTCGGTCTGAACCCGCACCAGATCGTCACCGCGCGGGCCAACGCCCACACGCGCTTCCTGCTGATGAACCTGGCCGCCTGCTACCTGGACTTCGCCGATGCGGAGTTCACCCGGGACGACGGGGAGTCCCTGGCCCGGGCCCGCGCCCTCTACGCCAACGCCCTGGAACTGCTGGCCCTGCCCGCCATGCAGCCACCCATGGAAGAAGGTGCCCGGCCATCGCCCTTCCCACCCAACCCCGTCCCCGCGGCCCTGAAGGCCCGGGCCGAGATGAACCTGTTCAAGCTGCGCAACGGCCGCAACATTGCCGGGATTCCCCGCCAGACCCCGCTGCTGGAGAAGCCTTCGGCAACCATGGACCGGGTGCCCGTGGCCGGCGAGATGCAGCGCACCTTCCGACCCACCCCCTATCGGTACGCGGTGTTGATCGAACGCGCCAAGGGCCTGGTGAATATCGCCCAGCAGGTGGAACAGGCCTTCCTGGCCGCCCTGGAGAAGCGCGACGCCGAAAACTACAACCGCCTCAAGGCCGGACACGACCTGGATCTGGCCAAGGCCTCGGTGACCCTCCAGGGCCTTCGGGTGACGGAAGCCAGCCAGGGAATCACCCTGGCCGAGCGGCAGCAGGATCGCATCGAGGTACAACGGGAGACCTACAGTGACTGGATCCATGGGGGCCTCAACCGCTACGAAACGGCCGTAATTGCCAGCCAGATCATGGCGGGCATCCAGGGCGTCGCCCTGGCCCATGTGGATGCCAGCCTGACGGTGGCGCAGGCCGCCGCCAGCGCCGCATCGGGTGGCCCGATGGGAGCGGCGGGGGGCTCCGCGGCCCTGGGGCTGATCTCCGTCCTCGCCGGCAGCCGCGCCGGGACCGCCTCGCTGATGGCCCTTTCGGAGACGACGGCCCAACTCAGCGCAACCCAGGCCAGCTACGAGCGGCGGGAGCAGGAATGGCGCCTGCAGTACCAACTCGCCGAGAGCGAACTGGCCACCAGCAGGCAACAGATCGAACTGGCCAAAGCCCATTGGGAGGTGGTTCAGCAGGAGCAGTCCATCTCGACGACGCAACAGACCCAGGCCCAGGCAACCCTGGACTTTCTGGCCCAGAAGTTCACCAATGCCGAGCTGTACCAGTGGATGAGCGGCATCCTGGGCGGTGCGTACAACTACTTCCTGCAGCAGGCAACCGCCATGGCCCAGCTGGCCCAGCACCAACTGGCCTTTGAACGGCAGGAGACGCCACCCGCCTTCATCAAGGCCGACTACTGGGAGGACACCCGCAATGTTTCCGGCACGACGGACGCAACCCAGCCCCAGCCGGACCGGCAAGGCCTGACCGGGTCGGTACGCCTGCTCCAGGACATCACCCGCCTCGACCAGTTCGCGTTTGAAACCAACCGGCGCAAGCTCCAGCTGGCGGAAACCCTCTCCCTTGCCCGCCTCTTCCCCGTGGAGTTCCAGCAGTTCCGCGAAACCGGGCGGCTGCCCTTCGCCACCCCCATGAGCGTGTTCGATCAAGGCTTCCCGGGCCACTACCTGCGGCTGATCAAGCGTGTGCGGGTCTCCCTGGTGGCCCTGATCCCGCCCGTTCGCGGCGTCCGGGCCAGCCTGGGGGTGTCCGGCATCTCCCGGGTGGTGGTGGGCAACGATGCCTTCCAGACCATCACCCTGCGTCGCGAACCGGAACTGATCGCCTTCACCGGCACCACCAATGCCACCGGTTTGCTGGACCTGGAAGCGGACGAAGGCATGCTGCGCCCCTTCGAAAGCATGGGGGTGGATACCACCTGGGAACTGCAATTGCCCAAGGCGGCCAACCCCTTCGATTTCCGGGGAATCGCGGATGTGTTGTTCACCGTGGAGTACACCGCCCTGGAAAACGCCACCTACCGCCAGCAGGTCATCCAGAACCTGGCGGACACCGTCAGCGCCGAACGGATACTCAGCGTCCGCGACCATTTTGCCGATCAGTGGTATGCCCTGCACAACCCGGACGCCACCGACACGCCCTTGTCCGTGGGCTTCCGATTGGGCCGGGATCACTTCCCGCCCAATCTCGACGACATCCGCGTCCAGCAGGTGCTCCTGGCCGTCATCCGCGCCAATGGCCAGTCATTTGAATTGGGTCCGGTCCGGCTCATGCTGACGCCGGACGGCGGGACCATCGGAGTGGGCGGCACCGTGGGCGGCAGCGTGGATGGGCTGATCAGCACCCGGCGCGGCAGCGGCAGCGCCTGGATCCCGCTGCTGGGCCAGTCTCCGTTCGGAAACTGGACCCTGAACCTGCCCGACACGCCCGAAATGCGGGCAAGGCTCGCCAACGAGGAGATCGACGATCTGGTGCTGATCCTGACCTACCAGGGTCGCACGCCGCCCTGGCCGGTCTAGGCCGCGGCGGGGATGGGCCGGCGGGGAACATTGCCCCGCCGGCCATCCTGTCTTGAACCTCACCCCACCACCACCCGACTCTGCCCGCCGGCCAGCCGGCGCACCTCGACGCGGGTACCGATGCGCTCGGTCATCTCCTGCACGTGGGAGATCACCCCCACCTTGCGGCCCTGGGCCTGGAGGCTGTCCAGGGCTTCCATGGCGACGCGCAGGGAGTCGGCATCCAGGCTGCCGAAGCCTTCGTCGATGAACAGGGACTCGACCCGCACCCGGTGGGACGACAGGGAGGCCAGCCCGAGGGCCAGGGCCAGGGACACCAGGAAGGACTCGCCGCCGGACAGGGAATGCACCGAGCGCAGCTCGTCGCCCATGTCCTGGTCGAGCACCAGCAGGCCCAGGCTGTCGGCGATGCGCTGCAGGCGGTAGCGGCGGGACAGGCTCTCCAGGTGCCGGTTGGCGTAGCCGAGCAGGATGTCGAGGGTGAGCTGCTGGGCGAAGTTGCGGAACTTCTTGCCGTCGGCCGAGCCGATCAGCTCGCCCAGGCGCGCCCACAGATCCGTGCGGGCCTGCTGGCGGGCCAGGTCGGCCTGCAGGCTGCCGCTGCGGGCGCGGCGCTCGTCGTCCCGGGCCAGTTCGAGCTTGATGGCCGTTTGGGCCTCGCGGGCCTCGGCCAGTTCGGCGGCCAGCCGGGTGTGGCGGGCGTTGAGCGCGTCGACGCCCTCCTCGCCCGGCACGGTGGCCTGGTGGGCGGCCAGGCTGGCTTCGTTGTTATGGAGCACGGCGGTGGCGGTGTCGACGGCGGTGTCGAGGGCCTGCAGGGCCTGGCGTTCGGTGCTCAGCCAGTCGGGCGCGTGGGCCAGGGCGGCGCGCAGTTGGGGCAGATCCAGGGCCGCGCCCTGGGCTGCGTTGAAGTCAGTAAGCCAATCATCCAGGCGCCGGGCGGCGTCCTGTGCCGCCGCCTGCACGGCGGCAATCCGGCTGCGGGCCTGGCCCAGGGCTTCGTCCTGGCGGGCGCGCTGGGCCTCGGCTACCTGGGTGGCGCCCTGGCACAGGCGCAGGGCCTCGGCGGCCTGGGCCATGGCGTCGTTGAGGGCCGCCTCCACCTTTGCCACCGGGCGGCCTTCAAAGAGGTCCGCCCGCTCGGCCTGCATGCGGGTCAGCGTCCGGGCGTGGGTATCGAACTCCTGCTGCCGGGTGGCCTGCTGGCCGGCGGCGGCATCAAGGGCGGTGGTGGCCGCCAGCAGTTCCGCGTCGAGTGCCAGCAGGCGGCGCTCGGACTCCTGTTGCCGGGTCTGGGCGGTCGTCCATTCCCGGGCGGCCGCACCGGTGTGCCGGGCAAACGCCGCGGGGTCGGCCTGCCAGCGGCTGCGCCAGTCGTCGCCGGCCGGAAAGGCGGCGTCCAGACCATCCAGGCTTTGGGCCAGGTCACGCCGGGCGTCGTCCAGACGCTGCGCCAGGCTCTGCCGCGTCTGGACGGCCTGCTGGTGGGCCAGGGTGTGCTGATTGAGGTCGGCGCGGACCTGGGCCTCGGCGGCCCTGGCCGCTTCCACGGTGCGCTGGGCCAAATCCCGCTGGGCCAGCAGGGCACGCTGGCGGGTTTCGGTCTGGTCGATGGCGACCAGCGCCGCGTCGGCCTCGGCCAGCCGGGCCTGCAGCCAGGGGGGGTGCGCCTCGGGGGCAAGGCTTGCCAGCTCGGGCAGTTCCGGCAGCAGGGCGGATTGGTCGCGGGTCGCCGCCTCCAGCTCGGTGTGCAGGCTGGCGAGGCTTTGCGCCAGCCTGGCGAGCTGGGCGTTTCCGCTGGCGACATGGGCCTGGGCGGTGGCGATCTGCTGGCTGAGGCTGGCGTGGGCCTGCCTGGCCTGGGTCAGGTTGGCCTCCAGCCCGTGCAGCATGGCCCGGGCCTGGGGGTCGTGGGCGGCGTAGGGGTGCTCGATGGCGCCGCACACCGGACAGGGGCTGTCGGGGCTGAGCTGCTGGCGCAAGGCTTCCACGTTTTCGCTGGCAGCGAGGCGGGCGATGGACAGGGCACGCTCGGCGGCGTCGGCGTCCCGCGCCAGCAGGGGCAGGCGCCCCTGCCCTTCGGCCAGGGTGGCCTCGTGCCCGGCCATGGCCTTGCGGGTGGCGGATTCCTCCTGCTGCTGGGTGTGCAGGCTGGCCCGCAGGCGGGCCTGATCGCCGGCCAGTTGGGCGGCCCGGCCCAGGTGGTCGCGGTGGGTCTGAAGGGCCTTGCGTTGGCCCGCCAGGGCGTCGGGGTCGATGGCGGCGCACTGCCCGGCGAGGCCCGTGTGCGTGTCGAGGGCCTTGGCTGCGGCCTCGACGGCGGTGCTCAGGCGCTGCCCGGCGCGGTCCAGTTCGCCCTGGAGGCGGGCCTCGCTGCGGGCCGCTTCGTCCTGTTCGGCAGCAAGGGCCTGCTGGCTGCGCCACTGCCCGGCGGCCTGCCCCAGCAGGGTCTCCCAGCGGGGCCAGGCTTCGGCCAGGGGGCGCAGGCCGGGGTGATCGGCCAACCAGCGGGCGGCCTCATCCCGCGCGCGGCAGGCCGCCTCACACTCGCCGGCCACCCGCTGCCGGGTGGTTTGAGCCTGGGTGTGGGCCTGGGCGGCGGCATCCCGGGCCAGGCGGGCGGCATCGTGCTGGGGAGCGACCAGGGCGATGCCGGCGTCCAGCGCCCGAGCCTGGTTGAGCCGGGGCTGGGCAGCGTTGCGGGCCTGCTCGGCCGCGGCCAGGGCCAGCTCGGCGGTCGTGTGGCGGGTGGTGCAGTCGGCGGCGGCGCGGAGGGCGGTAGCCAGAGCAGCCTCCTTGTCGGCCACGGCCTTGCCGGTGTCAACCTGCTCGGCGTTCAGGCGGTCCAGCTCGGCGCACAGGGGCCGGGCGGGCTGCACGGCCTCGACGCGGGCCAGGGCGATGCGCCGGGCTTCGGCGCCTTCCCGTGCCTGGCGGGCCTGTTCGCGCTGCGTCTGGCTTTCGGCCACGCGGGCGGCCAGACGGGCCAGGTCCTGGTGCCAGCGCAGTTGCGCTTCGACGGCCGCCTGCTGCTGCGTGAGCGCGTCCAGGCGGGCGGTCTGCTCGGCCAGGGCGGCCTCACGGGCCTGGCGGACGTCGGCCTCCAGGGGCACCTGATCGGCCAACTGGGCCTGGAGCAGGCGCAGGGCGTCGGCTTCGGCCTTGGCCCGGAGGTAGGCCTGACGGGAGATCTCGGCGTAGGCGGCGGTGCCGGTTAGGGTCTGCAGCAGCTCGGCGCGCTCGTCGTCGGAGGCCCGCAGAAAGGCGGCAAAGTCGTTCTGGGCCAGGAGCACCGCACGGGTGAACTGCTCGAAACTGAGGCCGATGCGCCCCTCGATGAGCTTGAGGGTCTCAAGCTTGCCGTTGCCGCTCAGCACCTGGCCGTCGTCGATGCGCGTCAGGCTCAGCTCGCTGGCCTGCAGACGCCCTTCGGCCTTGCTGCGCGCCCGCCGCACCGTCCAGCGCGCCCGGTAGGCCACGCCGTCGCTCCCCACAAAATCCACCTCGGCAAAGCCCTCCCCCGCCCCCCGGCGCAGCAGGGTGCGCGGGTCGGCCGGGCCGACGCTGTGCTCGCCCACATCGGGGATGGTCTCGCCCCGGCTGGCCGCCCGCAGCAGGCGCGGCGTGGCGTCGTAGAGGGCCACGCACAGGGCATCCAGCAGCGTGCTCTTGCCCGCGCCGGTGGGGCCGGTGATGGCAAACAGGCCGGCGCTGGCCAGGGGTTCGGACTGGAAGTCCACGCAGAACTCGGTGGCCAGGGAGGCCAGGTTGCGACCGCGGATGGCAAGGATTTTCATGCGTCAGGGGCCGCCCCGGCCGGGCTGGTCGGGCTGGCGAGGAGGTCATTGAAGGCGCCCATCAGCTCGGCGGGCGGCGCGTCGCCAAAGCGGTGGGCATACAGGCGCTGGAAGAAATCCGCCGGCCCCAGGGCTTCGAGCTCATCCACCGACAGGGCCGGCGCGGCGGCCTCATCGGCGCGGCGGGCGTAGGTGGTCTCGATGCGGGCGAGGCGCACCGGCTTGCCGGCCAGGGCTGCCTCCACCCGGGCACGCAGGCCGGGCTCGGGCTGTTCCAGGCGGACCCGCACCTGCAGGTAGGGCCAGCCGGCCTCGGGGCCGTCGGGCAGCGCCAGCGCCTCCAGGGCAGCCAGGGCCTCGTCCACCGACGCCGGCCTGGCGGGCACCCGCAGCAGTTCCACGGCCCGGGGCACCCGCACATCCCGCACGCTGGCCACCGACTCTCCGTCCAGGTCCACCAACACCACCTGATGGGGGTAATGGATCTCGGAAAACGACAGGGGCAAGGGGCTGCCGCAGTAGCGCCGGGTTGGGTCCTTGCCGATGCACTGGGCCAGGTGCAGATGCCCCAGGGCCACATAGGCAATGGCCGGATCAAAGAGGCTGGCAGACAGGGCCTCGGCCCCGCCCACCACGATGCGCCGCTCGGATTCCACCGACACCTCGCCCCCGGTCATGTGGCAATGCCCCATCGCCACCAGGGCCTGCCCCGGCCGCCGCCGCGCCAGCGCCACATCCAGCACCTGCCGGTGCAGCAATTCGATGCCCGCCAGATAGGCATCCTCCGCCCCCTCCACCCGCGGCACGTCCGCCGGCCGCAAAAAGGGCATGGCCATGCACCAGGCCTCCACCTCACCGCCCTGCCCCTTGAGGGGCACCAGCAGCCGCTCCAAATCCACCTCCCCCGCCGTGCGCACCGTCTGCCCCACCACATGGGCATCCAGCAGCGCCAAAAACGGCAACGGCGCCTCCAGCCGCCCCGGCGAATCATGGTTGCCGGCAATGATCACGATATTGAGCCACGGCACCCGCCGCCGCGCCTCGGTGAGAAAACGGTAAAGCTGCGTCTGGGACTGGGAAGAGGGATTGGCGTTGTCGAACACATCCCCGGCGATCAACAGCGCGTCCACCGCCTCCGCCTCCAGCGTGTCGAGAAGCCACGCCAGGAAAGCCACGTGCTCATGGCTGCGCTCGAACTGATGCAGGGTCTGGCCGAGATGCCAGTCGGATGTGTGGAGCAGTCGCATGGGGGGCCTTGGGGTGGGGTTGCGGGCTGGCGAGGGGGATGGGGATTGTCGGCGGAAGGGGGTGTAGGGGGCAAGCGGGTGGGGGGATGTCAGGTGGGCGGGAGGGGAGTGACGTAGTTCATTGAGGAGTGGGGTGGGAGGTGGGAGGATTGCGGGTAGGTATATCGAAGTCAGAGGAAGTGTGGTGGAGTTTTTCGGTCAGAAGCCGCCAGCCCCCGCCTGATGCCGGTAGTTGCCGCCGGGGCAAAGCGGTACGCGCCCGGCCTATCTGCTCAGTGGATTGGATCGCCCCACCATACGGTCGGCTGCAGCTTTTTCTGACGTGTTATTTTGCATTGTGCGCGGTTTGCTTTATTGAACAATAACTTGCCGGCCGTGTTATCCGGCAGTTCGACGTTATGCGGCAGTAGTGTCGCCAGAAAACAAAGTTAGGGCACGCTATATGTCGCTGGTTAAGCACAAGGCATTTGATGGTCTGGACGTACGGTACAGAGGGAATCTGTCGACGTCAGCATGGTCCCTTTGCGTTGGCGCGGGGGTGTCCTTCGGGCTAGTTCCCACTTGGCAGGAGCTCACGAGGCGTGTCGTAAACGAGGCGTTTGAAGCCACATACGATGAGCCGGGATTCGAGGCCTTGGTTAAGTCAACCCGCTGGAGTTTGGATGCACTGCTGCAAGGGGCGGCAAATAACCTAGCGCTCTCTGGCAAGGCTGCGGATGTATTTGGAAATATCCTTGAGGTAGGTCTGTATTCCGATCTGCTTGTTCAGGCGGACTCCGAAGGACTGAAGCAGTGCTTATGTGACGCCTTAAACAATCCGCGTTGGTTGCGAAAAGACGAGATACTTCACCTCACAGACTTCTTCGAAAAGGCCCACGGTGGAAGTACGCTCGTAAACTTATCTCGCTCGCTGGCGGAAGCAAAAGAAGCGCGAAAAGGGCCGCAAGCGATCATCAATTTCAACGCCGATACGCTGCTCTTTGCGTTGCTCGACTTGTTCCTAATTCGTGCGCATGCGGGCAGGATTGGCAAATGGGAACACCCTTCCTTTTCTTTCGTTCGAACGCTCCGTGGCATTGATGGGCTGCCCTCTGATGCAACACCAATCTTCCACTGTCATGGGGCCGTCGCACCTTCGCCAAGCGGCAGGTTGAAAAAGGCAAAGCGCAGAGATTCCCGGGAACACCTCGTCTTCACCGAGGCTGACTATCTGAGCATCGCTGGAAACGTCGCCACATGGGCTCAGTCTCTGTTTCTGTTCCACGCCCAAAGCTCGAGGCTCTTGATCGTCGGACACTCGCTATCCGATCCAAATATCCGCAAGTGGCTGGCTTGGAGCCTCAGCAGCTCCATTGAAGAAATGACCGCTGTTAGTAGCGCAAAAGAATTTACTGCGCGCCATATATGGGTCGCACGCCGCCCAAAGGACGCAGCGCATCGTCATATTCAAGAGGTCTCCCTGCTTCACTTGGGCGTCCGTGTGTGCTGGGTAGATGACTGGGGACAAATCGGTGGCGTGTTTGAAAACTTGCTGGCATTGTAGGTGTGCCCTAACGATTAAGGTTAGATCGTGATTGTTGACGCCGGCCGAAAACTGACCAGCAAAAGGAAGGGAATCAGGGGACAGACCCCAATATGAAATCCATGTTAGTCAGTACGATCACGGCCGGTGCCGATCCAGTAGCTCAGATAGCCCACTCACCAATACACGCGAGAAGGACGGTCGACGGGGCTTTCGAGCTGGCGTTTCTCACTCAAGACTTAAGACCTGCGCTAACCAAGGCCTTCACCCAACTCCCAGGCACACCATGACGAACTCAAGTGGCTTCCAACAAGTTGGTCCAACGCAGTCGGCAGGTGCTGCTGGCCGACTGCGCTGACCTTTTTTATTTGACGTCATTCCTATGATGAACCTAGATGATGCGCTCGAAGAGTCTGCAGAATTCGCTGACGAGCTCCTTGAGCTGATTGACCTGCCCCTCTGCAACAACACCGCAAGGGTCGGCATCGCAGAGGTTGCGTGTTCTCTATCGCTGGAACACTGGCACTCTGTGCGGTGCCTACTCAACGAAGGTCTTTTATCATCCGCGCTTGTCGTACATCGCTCTCAGTTCGAAGCAATCCTTCGTTCGGTGTGGCTGACATACGCCGCATCCGATACGGATATCTCCAAGCTGACTACCGTGCTTAATCTTGAGTCCGAACAAGCGGCCAAGAACCTCTCCCAGACGCAGCACATGATGGAAGCTCTCTCCAAGTCAGGGCCAAAGGAGGCACACGCAGCACTCGCGCGATTTAAGGACAACTCGTGGAAGGCGCTTAACTCCTACGCGCACGCCGGCATTCATCCCCTTCGGCGACACGCCGATGGCTATCCGGTTGAGCTCGCACATGGAGTGCTCTGTAATGCCAACGGGCTCGCGATCCTGTCCGGAATGCAGGCCGCTGTTCTCAGTGGGGCGCAGCCACTGCAACGGGAAGTATTAGCACTTGCGACCAAGCATTCACCTTGCATGCCTCCGCCACTATGACGCCTAATCCGTCCATCGGTGGGGGCCATCAAGAGCTAGCCCCTTGCACAGAATCAGAGGCCAGACCCCAATATCACCCATGCTCAATGCCTCCCTACCCCTATTCGCTCCAGGATCGCGGGCAGCTGAATCTCCACGGGTATCAGCTTCTTGAAGGCCAACACCCCTGCACAGGCTAACTAAAAGGATTCATCCAGCGCACGCCCCTCCAGCCGAAATCACTGGTGTTGCGGGTCACGACCGTCAGGTCGTGAATCAGCGCAGTGGCGGCGATCTGTTTGTCGATGGCGTGCTGGGGATTGGGTGACATGAGCCTGCCCCACACTTGAGCACAGTCGAGGTCGAACCCCAGAATCCGGTCCGAGTCGTCCGTCAGCAGCGCCTCCAGCCAGACCTCAAGCCGGTCGGCCTGCTCGTGGTCGCCACGGTGGCGGATGCTCTCCAGCCCGCGTCGGATCGCGCCAATGGTCTGGACCGACAGAGAGATGTCATCCGGCGCCAGTCCTGCAACGAAGGCCGTCACCCCCGGATTGGCGCGCCCACCTTTGTGCAACTGACTGATGACTTTGGTATCGATCAGGTGCATCAGGGCGGCCTGAAGTCGAAGTCTTCGTCGGTCCCTACGTCGGGCATCGCGGCCAGCACGTCCTTGAAGCTGCGACGTGCCGGTCGGGTGAGTGCCGCCCGCAGGATCTCCCGGTGCTCCGCCTCGGCGCTCCGTCCGTGCCGGGCAGCCGCTTCCTTCAAGGCTTGAGCGACCGAAGGTTCGATGTTGCGCACGACAAGATGGGTTGCCATCCCATGCTCCAGACGACTGCAATGCCCGCATTATGGTGGCGAGCGTAAGCACTGCAAATCACTCAAGCGCAGCCACCCCCCAGGCTCACCTCAGCGGTCGCGACGTGCACACAGCTTCATGTCGCTTTGCCCCCGACCATCGGCCTCCGATGCCGTCATCTCAGGTTTCCTACCCTGTGACCCAACACGCCACCATGGAGCTCCTGTTTGCGCCCTCCCCCACCGTGGCCGGATGCGTGTAGCACACCGAACGCTGCATGCGCCCTCTCTGCGCCCAATCCGGCCGTAGCTTCCACATCAAGTGCTGGATGCTCCCCGACCTGATCTACCCAGGGCGCATGGCCCGGGCGTAAAATCCCCGGCGATGCCGCCTTCCCGGCGGTTCAGTTCAACGACGCTGATCCCTCGCGACGTGCGCACTCACTTCGAACTCCGTCGCGTGCCGCGAGGGATAAACCCTGTTTGTCAGCCCGTCAAATGAACATCGAACCACTTTCATCGCTTGACGAGATCCTCCCCGTGCTCACTGGCTGCAATTTGCCGGTTGCCGACATTTCCGTTTCATCACCCCCACAGTTCTTCGGCTTCCGGGTTGCGGGCTCCGTGGTCGCGGTTGTCGGCCTGGAGCAGTTTCAGTCGGTCGGCTTGCTTCGGTCACTCGCAGTTTCTCCTGGTTGTCCGTACCGGCTGAATTTTGACCAGGTGTACCGGTTGAAATTTGACCAGGCCTGATAGCCGCTTGTCATTGGTGCGGCTGTGGATAAGTCTATCCCAGATTTCCTCCTTTTCTGAAGCGTTGTGGTTGCCCGGCATTCGTCGGCTAAGGCTGGGGGTGCGCTGGGAAATCCGTGGAGGGCGTAGCCCGGAACGGATTTCCCAGCGCGGCGGCGCTCAGAACGGCTCGGCCGGCTTGGACCGTCGGGTGTGCTCCCGCGCTTTGATGCGGGAGGTTGCCGTGGCGCTGCTATGCCGGAAACGGTAGGACTCGTTGCCGGTCTCGACGATGTGGCAGTGATGGGTCAGGCGGTCCAGGAGCGCCGTGGTCATCTTGGCATCGCCGAAGACGCTGGCCCATTCCCCGAAGGCGAGGTTGGTGGTGATCATGACGCTGGTGTGCTCGTAGAGCTTGGAGAGCAGATGGAAGAGCAAGGCCCCGCCCGCCTGGCTGAAGGGCAGGTAGCCGAGCTCGTCCAGGACCACCAGGTCGACGTTCAGGAGGCTATGGGCGATCCGCCCCGCCTTGCCGACCGCCTTCTCCTGCTCCAGGGCATTGACCAGATCCACGGTAGCGAAGAAGCGCACCCGCCGGCCGTGCCGGGCAATCCCGGAAACGCCCAGGGCGGTGGCCAGGTGCGTCTTGCCGGTACCGGGACCACCGATGAGCACCACGTTGTGGGCCACCTCGGTGAAGGCGAGGTCCGCAAGCTCGCTGATCAGCCGCCGGTCCACCGGTGAGGACTCGAAGTCGAACCCGGCCAGGTCCCGGTGCAGCGGGAAGCGGGCAGCCCGCATCTGGTAGGCGATGGAACGCAGCCCCCGGTCATCGCTTTCCGCTTGCAGGAGATGCTCGACCAGCCAGCGGGAGGCATCCAGGCTCGCCCCGCCTCCCTGGGCCACCAGGTCGGCCCAGGCGCTCGCCATGCCGTAGAGCCGCAAGGATTTCAGTTCAGCGCCGAGGTCACGCATGGTCGGTCTCCTTCCGGCGCAGGCGGTCGTAGCGGCCGGTGTCGGCCAGCGGGGCCTCCTTGACCTGCAGGAGCGTGGCGACGGGTCCCGGGGGCAGCGCCGAGTTGAGCCGCCCCAGAACATTGAGGATGTGCTCGGCACTGATCAGGCCGGACTCCAGCACCAGATCGACCGCCACTACAACGGCCTCCAGCCCGGCCCGGGGGACGGCAGCGAGTACCTGGCTCATCACCCGGTCTCCGCCTTCGCGTTGAAGGAGGAGCCGCTGCAGGCGCCGCAAGGCTTCCGGCAGGTCACCGAAGGGCGCGCCGTTCCGGAGTACGCCGGGTTTCCTTTCCGCGAGCCCGATGTAGTGCTGCCAGTCGTAGCGGGTCTGGCCCCGCTCGAAGAGCCGGGGGTGGCTCGCCACCACAGTATCGCCATGGACGACCTCCACCCGTTCCGGGTAGAGGCGCTTGCTGATCAGCTTCCCCCGCCAGTTCGCAGGGCACCGAGTAGTGGTTGCGGGCAATGCTCACCAGGCAGGTGCTGGATACCCGCCCGGCCTCTTCGACGTAGCCGTCGAAGGGGGTCACCATGGGCATCAGGTGGGGCGCTTCGTGCTCCAGCATCTCGGCGACCGTCAGTTCCCGGTACTCGGGGTGGCGTACCTCCTGCCACAGAACCCGGCAGCGCCCCAGCAACCAGGCGTTGAGTTCGGCGAAGCTGCCGAAGCGGTGTTTCCCGGCCTCCTGCCAGATGCGCCGCCGGCTGTCCTGGACGTTCTTCTCCACCACGCCCTTCTCCCAGCCCGAAGCGACATTACAGAAGTCGGCCTCGAACAGGTAATGGGAGCACAGGGCGCTGAAGCGGGCATTGACTACCCGTCCCTTGCCTTTCTTCACCTTGTCCACAGCGGTCTTCATGTTGTCGTAGATGCCCCGCCGCGGGATCCCGCCCAGGGCCAGAAAGCCCGGGTGTGGGCGTCGAACAGCATCTCATGTCCCTGGCTGGGGTAGGCCACTAGGACGAAGGCCCGGCTCGCGCACAGCTTCAGGTGGGCCACCAGGAGCTTCCTCCACACCCCGCCGATGACCAGCCCTTCCCTCGCTCCAGTCGAACTGGAAGGCTTCCCCTAACCCGAATTTCAGGGGAACGAAGGCGCGGGTCGGGGCGTGGGCGCCAGCGTCCTGGCGCCAGCGCCGGATGAAGTCTGTCACTGCCGTGTAGCCGCCACCGTAGCCCACCGCCTTCAGTTCGGCGTGGAGCGCGAGCGCCGTGCGCCGGTCCCGCTTCGGTCGATGAGCGTCCACTTCCAGGGCTTGCCGCAACGTGGCTTCAAATGCCGCCAGCTTCCCGTTGGACCTCGCCGCCGGTACTTGGGCGCCGCTTGCGGCGCCACAAGCCATTTCTTGATGGTGTTGCGCGACAACCCCGTCCGCCGCGCTATCTCCGACCGGGACAACCCGTCCCGGTAAAACATCCTTCTGATCCTGCCCAACATCTCCATGGTGATCACCCCGTTTCCTCTGCCTAAAAATTAGGCAGGATAGGTCAAACACCCTGGTCAGTTTTCGGCCGGTATACACCCCTTTTGCTGGTCAGTTTTCGGCCGGCATCAACATCCTGGTCATCGCGGGCGTGGTTTGGCGCGCGAGCTAGTGAGTTTTGTGGAGTCCTTTGCCCTGTCGCAGGGTGTTGAGTCACTGTTCTTGCTGACCACTACTGCAGAGGCTTTTTTTGTAGCCTTGGGTTACGGCCCTGCCTCCCGCCAGGAGGCTCCGCAAGCCATTCAGGCGACACCCCAGTTTTCCGGGCTTTGTCCGTCTTCCTCTGCCTTTTTGTCCAAGCGTCTCTGGCGGGCTGACCCGGCTGTTTACGCGGGCTCCGCGCCTGAGGCACCTGCCACTGAACCTAGGTCATGATGATCACTTTGGAGGTCACCATTGAATCCCACTGAAATGCGATCACTCGTCGATCACTACATCGACGCCTACAACCGCATGGACGTTGACGACATGCTCGCGGGTGTTCATCCCGACGTGGAGTTCAGGAACATCTCGGCGGGTGTCGTGAACGCGAGCACAAGCGGGGTTGTTGAACTCGGGAAGCTGGCGCGGCAGTCCCTATCCCTGTTCTCGGAGAGGTGTCAGCGTATCGAGTCCTTCGAAGTTCAAGGCACGCTGGCGGTTGCCTCCATCGCTTTTCATGCGGTAGTGGCCGGCGATCTGCCCAACGGCCTGAAGAAGGGCCAAGTCCTGAACCTGTCGGGCCGTTCAGAGTTCGAGTTCCGGGACGGGGCAATCTCCAGGATCACGGACATCAGTTACTAAAAAGTACGTTGATAACCGTACATGGACATCTCGAACACGGCTTTCTGGAACCCGCATGCACAGCGGACTTCAGAAGAAATATCATGTACGGCATCCAACCTTCTCATTAGTAAGCGCATGGATCCTGCATTACCCAAGTGCTCGAAGCCACAGATGCGCCCTCCGCTGACCTGAATCAACACGGCACGCTCCGCTTGAGGCCCACTGCATTCCCACCGCGGATTCCATCTCCATGACCGCGCGCCCCGACCCAATTCACCCAATATGCATAAATCAGGTTTGAAATCCCGATTGCTATGCCTTCCCGGCAGTTCAGTTCAGCAAGACTTATTCCTAGAACATCATGAAGGCCAAGTACGTACAGCCAAAAGCGCTCCGCAGATGGACTCTGGATATTCCGGAAGGAGAGCTATACGAGCTCATTGTTTTTGATAACCGTACAGTCTGTTCGGCTGTAGGCAGGTATGCCCATTCATCTGGATCAAGGTCTTGCTCGTGGGAGGATTTCTGCGGTGGCACCTTAGATGAGTTGGTATTGAAAACACTGGGGCAACAGACCTTAGTTGAGTCCAAGGCATTTGTCCGAGGGCTGTTTCTCTAACAATTCGCTGCACGCTCAACGGCCATGACGGGGCGCGACCTGAGCTCAAACTTGTTCAGCCTTGAATCGCCCCGACCTTCGCGGAGACGCCTACTCGTGGGAGAGAATCAGGGGACGGAGAGAATCAGGGGACTGAGAATCAGGGGACAGACCCCAATATGAAACCTTCTCGTGCTGCGTGCGTCGGCGTGCATCCGGCATTGTGTGACAGAATCTTCCTCCCAACGAATATGGGCTCAATCTGGATCTGTCGGCCCCGGCTTGGCTTGCATCGCGAACGGAGCGTTCCATGCACTACTGGCTGATGAAGAGATAAGGGCCTTCATCAGCCAGCCTGAACGCCCGATGAAATAAGGCTTTTAACGAAGGATTCTCGTTCGAAGCGCCGCCAAGGCGCTGCCTTGGGGGGGGAATCCGGGTGGGACTTCGGGCGGGGCATCCTTGGACGTTCGCAGACCTTCAGCGATCAGGCGTGTGCCTTGACCTGCGCGCTTACGGCGCGCCGCGCTGAAGTCTCGTCAGCCAGATGTTCAATGACCAGGGGTGGCCGGTCGGGGAATTTGGCCACCAGTTCCAGCTTGCCGCCCATCGCCTCGACGTAGCGGCGCAGCGTCGACAGCAGCATGTCGCTGCGCTTTTCCAGTCGCGAAATCGTGTCCTGGCCGACACCCAGTGTCGCGGCCAATTCTTCCTGCGTCTGCGCCACGGCCTGGCGCAAATCCTTGAGCGTCGCCAATTCCGCTACGCGCGCCTCGATCTTGCCCCGGCGCTCGGCGGGCAAGGCGGCCATGATCTGCTCAAGTTTTTTTGCCATGTCTGTGTTCCTTCTCTACTTGCTGCTGATCGGCCAAATGCTGGTCAAAGCGCGTGTCGGCGACGGCAATCAGCCGCTTGTAAAACCGCCGTTGATCTGCCCCTGCCTTGTTGCCGCCGACCAGCAAAATCGCCTGGCGTTTGGGGTCGAACGCGAAAGCCACACGCCAAACCTCGCCTTCCCAACTGAAACGCAGTTCCTTCATGTTGGCATGCCGGGAACCTTTCAGACCATCCACCGTGGGGCGGCCAAGATTGGGCCCGAACTCGCGCAACAACAGGGCGTGCGCCAGCAACTCATCCTGCAACGCTTGGGCGTACTCCCGCATCTCGGCATCAAAGTCGTCGTGAAAGAGAATATCCCAACTCATGACCGAATTATGGACTTAAGTGCATATGGATTTCAATACATATCACCGATCGTGGTCGGATTCCCGTTGACAGCTCCGTCATGGGGCTTGCTCAATGCCTCCCTACCCCTAATCGCTCCAGGATCGCGGGCAGCTGAATCTCCACGGGTATCAGCTTCTTGAAGGTCAACACCCCTGCACGGGCTAACTAAAAGGATTGATCCAGCGCACGCCCTTCCAGCCGAAATCACTGGTGTTGCGGGTCACAACCGTCAGGTCGTGAATCAGCGCAATGGCGGCGATCTGTTTGTCGATGGCGTGCTGGGGATTGGGTGACATGAGCCTGCCCCACACTTGAGCACAGTCGAGGTCGAACCCCAGAATCCGGTCCGAATAGTCCGCCAGCAGCGCCTCCAGCCAGACTTCAAGCCGGTCGGCCTGCTCGTGGTCACCACGGTGGCGGATGCTCTCGAGCCCGCGTCGGATCTCGCCAATGGTCTGGACCGACAGATAGATGTCATCCGGCGCCAATCCTGCAAAAAAGCCGTCCCCCCCGGATTGGCGCGCCCACCTTTGTGCAACTCACTGATGACTTTGGTATCGATCAGGTGCATCAGGGCTGCCTGAAGTCGAAGTCTTCGTCGATCCCTACGTCGGGCATAGCGGCCAGCACGTCCTTGAAGCTGCGACGTGCCGGTCGGGTGAGCGCCGCGCGCAGGATCTCCCGGTGCTCTGCCTCGGCGCTCCGTCCGTGCCGGGCAGCCGCCTCCTTCAAGGCCTGAGCGACCGAAGGTTCGATGTTGCGCACAACAAGATGGGTTGCCATCCCATGCTCCAGACGACTGCAATGCCAGCATTATGGTGGCGAGCGCAAGCACTGCAAGTCACTCGCGCACTCATCCCTCCACATCACCACTACGCGTGATCCGTCGCGTCTCCAGTTCTCGCCGCGTCCTTTCCAGCTCGGCCTCGAGCAGTCTCACATCCGGCAGCACAGTCTGATATTGGGCGGCCATGATCTTGTTGGGGAGACCATCCAGTGCATAGCGGGCCAACGCTGACTTGGCTCGGGCGCACAGAATCAAGCCAACCGGCGGGTTCTCATCGGGCAGCGTCCAGTGCGCACGGGCATAGTTACAGTACATGTGCATTTGCCCTACGTCAGCGTGGGTGAGTTCGCCAAGTTTCAGGTCGATGATGACCAGACAGCGAAGGCGTCGGTGAAAAAACAGCAGATCCACGCGAAACCAGCTTTCGTCCAAGCGCAGGCGACGCTGCCTGCCGACAAACGTGAAGTCGTTACCTAACTCAAGCAGGAAGTCCTCCAGTCGGTGGATCAGCGCGTCCTCCAGGTCTGACTCGGAGTATTCGTCCTTGAGGTTGAGAAACTCCAGAATGTAAGGGTCTTTGATGGCCTCCTCCGGCGTAACCAAGTCGCCGGGCAGGGGCTGGCTGCCTTCTTCCAGCATGCCTCGCTTGTTGTTGGAAAGCAGCGCCCGCGTGTAGAACTGGCTACCAATCTGACGGTCTAGCTGGCGCACGCTCCAACCACCACGCAGCGCCTCGGCCTCGTAAAAACGACGCTCTTCGATAGAGCGTGTGCGGCGCACCAGATGCACGTAGTGCGACCAGGACAGAGGTAAAGCCTGTGCCAGCTACTCCACGGTGATACTCCGAGACAGTGTCTCGGATTTCATTGGCAAGCCGGGTTCAAGGGTTTGCCGAGACAGCGTCTCGGAAATCCTTCCCGGTGGATAGGCCAAGTAGAACAGCCGCATTTGCTCCAGGTTGTCCACGCTGAAGCCCCGGCCAAAGCGGCCGCCGAGATCCGCAGACAGACGTTGCAGCAACTGCTGGCCCCTCGCGGCATGTGCCTGTCCATCTTGCTCGCACTCCACGATTCGGCGCCCAATCTGCCAATAGCTGGCCGTGATAAGGCCATTGACACTGCGTGCGACAGCGCGACGAGCCACCTCCAGCAGTGCAACGATGTCGGCATGGACGGTGGCGTAATCGGTTTGCTCTGGAACCTCTGACATGGCGCGTCTCGGAATGTGTTCAACAAGACCGAAAGCATAACGCGAACGGCCTCTCCTCGAACCTCAGCGGGGAAAAGGCTAACGGCAACGCAGAGCCCCAAGCCAGCGCACCACGGCGGTCGCCATAGACACACAGCTTTGTAAAGCTCTGCCCCCGACCATCGCCCGTCAATGCCATCATCCCAGGTGTTTTACCTTGCAATCAAACACGCCACCATGGACTTCCTGTTTGCGCCCTCCCCCGCCTTAGCCGGCTGCCTGCTGCACGGGATGGTCAAGGCCCTGCCGGGCGGTGGCTATGTGCTCCCCGCCGGCATGCATCCCCTCATTCTGGTCATTCTGCGCGTCGAGATCCGCGTCTGTCGCCCCGGGGGCATGCAGCCCATGGCCCGCTTCAGCCTGTGTGGCGGGACGCGCGAGAGCTTGCGGGCCTGGGCGGCGCCCGGCACCCGCATCCTGACCCTGGCGGTGAAGCCGGGGCAGTTGCGACGGATCGTGGATTTTCCGGCGCTCACCATCATGGACAGCTGGGCCGACTTTGATGATTTTCTGACCGGCCAGGAACGGGGTGAGGCGGCCCGCTGCCAGGCGCGGCTGGCGGAGACCGACGATACCGCAGGCCAGGTGCAGGCCGTGATGGCGCTCCTGTCTGTGCTCCACCAGGGCCGCGCCGGGGGCAAGGCCGACATCGTGCTACCCCCAGACGGTTTCAGCCTGCCGCCCGCGGCACTGGCGGCGCGCTTTGGCCTGAGCCTGCGCCAGTTTGAACGCCGCTTTCGGGCCAGCTATGGGCAGTCGCTGCGCGGCCTGCGCCAGCAGTTGCGCTGCAGCCAGCTGATGCGTTTTGTCGCCGGCCGGCCGTCGGGCGCGGGCACCTGGGCCGACGTAGCCGCCCGCTTTGGATACTGCGATCAGTCCCACCTCATCCATGATGTGCTGCGCTTTACCGGTTACACCCCGGGCCAGCTGGCCGCCGGGGTCGCCAGCGAGGATCCGGCCTTCTGGCCCTACCGGGTTGCGCCGCTCCACATGACGCGCCTGTTTGGCCCCTCGGGATATTGAGCGCTGTCGTTTCACGACAATACGGGACACAACGCGCTCCCTAGACTGCCCGGGTGTTCATACCCGTGCATCATCATGACCAATCATCCCGCGCAGCCCTTTGCGGGCGGCGATACGCCGGCAGCACCCCGCCATAATGCAGCGCCAGACCTCGGGCAGCTCACCGCCACCCGGGCGGCCAGCGATCTGCGGCAGGGGCGCTATTCCGCCGAGGCGCTGGTGCTGGCCTGCCAGACCCGCATCGACCGCTTCAACCCCGAACTCAACGCGCTGATCACGCTGAACCGGGAGGGCGCCCTGCTTGCGGCCAGGGAGGCGGACCGACGCCTTGCCCAGGGCGAGCCCTTGCCACCACTGCTGGGGGTGCCGGTGTCGATCAAGGATGCCTTTGCCACCCGGGACATGCGAACCACCTCCAGCTTCCGGCCGCTGGCGGACTACCAGCCCGTGGCCGATGCCTCGGTGGTGGCCCGCTGGCGGCAGGCCGGCGCGATCCTGATGGGCAAGAGCAATCTGCCCGAACTGGCGGGCGCGCCCCATTGCTGGAGCCCGCTGTTCGGGCTCACGCGCAACCCATGGAATCCGGCCCTGACCCCGGGGGGCAGCTCGGGCGGCAGCGCCGTGGCCGTCGCGGCCGGCTTCTCGCTGCTGGAGATCGGCAGCGACATTGGCGGCTCGATCCGCATCCCGGCGGCCTACTGCGGCGTTGCGGGGCTTAAAGCCACTGAGAACCGCATCCCCCGCACCGGGCACATTCCCCATCTGCCGCCAGAGTTCGGCGGAGCCGGGCGCACCGTCTGGCATATGCTGTCCTTCGGAGTGCTGGCCCGCTGCGTGGCCGATCTGGACCTGGGCTTTGGCCTCCTGGCCGGGCCGGACGGCGTGGACACGGCCGTCCCGCCCATCGCCCCCTCGGCCCACGCTGCAGCACCGGGCGAAACAGGCGCCCCCATGCGGATCGCCCTGTGGACGGATTTCGCCGGCACGCCGCTGTGCCCACGGACTCGCCGGGGCCTGGAACGGATGGCCGGCACGCTGGCCGCAGCCGGCCACACGGTCACCCGCTGCGCGCCGCCCGACTTCGATGTGCGGCTGGCCTGGGACGCCTTCGGGACGATAGGCGGGGCGGAAATCGGCCTTGGCATGCCGGGCTGGCAGCGCCGCATCCTCCAGGGCATACGCCCCTTCCTGCCCCGCGACCACACCCTCACCCGCGCCTTCGCCCGGGGCATGGACTTCAAGCTGCGGCGCTACAACGAAGCACTCAACCAGCGCGAGGCGCTCATCCAGTCCCTCGAGGCCTTCCTCGGCCACTGGGACGCCGTCCTCTGCCCCGTGGCCCCCACCGGCCCCTACCCAGGCGAGCCGATGCCCGCAAGCAGAAAGCCGCCCCGGCTGGCGGTGGGAGAAACCTCCCTGCCCTACCTGGAAGCCACCCTGGCCATGACCACCCCCTTCTCCCTGACCGGCAGCCCGGTAGTGGCCCTGCCTGTCGGGATCGAAGACGGCTTGCCCGTGGGAGTCCAGATTATTGGAAAGCGCTGGCAGGAGGATAGGCTGCTCAAGGTGGCGGGCCGTCTGGAGAAGGCTCTGGGCGGGTTCGCTCCGCCACCGGCCCTCTCTCACCGGGAGAGCAGGTCCACATACCCCTGGTAGCTGTAGCTCCGGTTCTTCTTCTGGCCGGTCATCTCGATGACGATCCCGAGATCTTCCAGCACTTTCACGGCAGCCGTGGCGGTAGGGAAGCTGGTGTCCAGCTGCTGGCGGACGCGTTCGATGGTGAAGCGGGGCATCATCGGCAGCATTTCAAACAGGCGATAGCTCGCCGGGCCGGCCTTGGGGGATTGGAGCAGGTGGCGGCGGTCCGAGGTGACAAGGCTGGCAACCTGAATGATGTTCTGCTCGGCAGCATTGGCAGCCTGCGCCACCCCCTCCAGAAAGAAAGCCACCCAGGCACCCCAGTCTCCATCAGAGCGGATGGCCGACAGGCGGCGGTAGTACTCGGACTGGTGCTGCTTGAGGTAGCCGCTGAGGTACATCAAGGGCTCCGATAGCAGGCCCCAGTGCTCGAACAGTGCGGCGATCAGGAGGCGGCCGATGCGCCCGTTGCCGTCCAGGAAGGGGTGAATGGTTTCAAATTGAGCATGGATGATCGCCACCTTGATCATGGGCGCCAGACCCGTTGAGGTGGCGTGAATGAAGCGCTCCATGTCAGCCAGCAGGCCCGGCACATGTTCGGGCGGTGGCGGCACGAATGCGGCGTTCCCCGGTCTTGTGCCGCCGATCCAGTTCTGAGAACGACGCAGTTCTCCCGGCTGTTTGCCTGCTCCCCGGGCGCCGTCAAGCAAGAGGCGGTGGGCCTCGCACAGCAGCCGCACACTGATGGGCAAGCCTTTGGGGTCACGCAATTGCGCCTGAACCCAGCGGAAGGCGCGGAGGTAATTCGTCACCTCCTCCACATCGTCAGTGTTGCTGACCTTGAAACCCGCCTCTTCGTCGAACAGGTCGGTAAGCGTGGCCTGCGTGCCCTCGATCTGGGACGTGAGCAGGGCTTCCTTGCGGATGGCGCTGTACAGCAGCCAGTCCACCGATGGCACCAGGCCGGAGACGCCCGACAGACGGGCCAGGGCGAGTTCTGCCTGACGGTTGAGATCGGCGAAGAGCGCGGGCTCCAGCGCGGAGCCCGCCGGAGGCAAGGGATGGGGCACAAAGGCCCGCACCGGCTCTCCCAGCGTCGTCGAGATCACGTAGATGCCAGAGCTATGGGTCATTTAAAGCATGCTTTAATTTTGAACCATCAAATTAAAGCACGCTTTAATTTGATTTGCAGCACGTAAAGCAGGCTTTCATGTCGCAGCCGCGCTACAAACCGGCCGTGTGCAGCCAGCCCGACCTCTCGGCAAGAGCACGCCGATGCACCTGACGATACGATCAGCCGGCAACGACGGGGGGAAGGTGGTGGAGGGGGAAGGATTCGAACCTTCGAAGGCAGTGCCGTCAGATTTACAGTCTGATCCCTTTGACCGCTCGGGAACCCCTCCACGGGGTGCTGCAGAATTTGCAGATTGAAAAGGCCAGCAAAGGGCTGGCCTTGGAAAAGCAGTGGTGGACCGAATGAGGATCGAACTCACGACCTCCGCATTGCGAACGCGGCGCTCTCCCAGCTGAGCTATCGGCCCACGTAAGGCGCGCATTATAGCCATGCTTGGCGGCCCTGCAAAGCCCGGATTGCAGCGCCGGCGGACGGATCAGGTTTCGTCGTCTTCGCCGGAGCCGACGGCGGCGCGGCCGAGGCGGTCGGCAACGGCGGACCACTCGGGAGTGGCGGGCGGGGCCTCGACCAGGATGCGGGTGCAGGTGGACTCGTCCAGGGCGCGCAGGCTGGCGTAGAGGTCATGGCCGTAGGCGGCGGGATCGGCGGGGGCGGCGGTCCAGCTCACGCCGTCGGGCAGGCCGGCGGGCGCGGGCTGACGGGCCAGAATGGCGTCGCCACTGCGGACGCGGTCGGGCAGCTCGACGCTGGCGATCAGTTCGAGCGGGGTGCACGGAGCGTAGTGGGCGGCCAGGGCGCCGGAGACGCGGGGGGCGGCATCGGGCTGCTGTTCTTCGCCGCGCAGGCGCGGGCGGCGGCCGATGACCCGGGCGATGTCATCCACGCCGATGGCGCCGGGGCGCAGGATCACCGGCACATCGCGGGACAGGTCGAGGATGGTGGATTCCAGGCCCACCTGGCAGGCACCGCCCTCGAGGATCAGGGGGACGCGCTCACCCAGCTCCTGGCGCACGTGTTCGGCGGTGGTGGGGCTGATGCGCCCGAAGCGGTTGGCCGAGGGTGCCGCCACGCCGCCACCGAAGGCACGCAGCAGTTCCAGCGCCACGGGGTGATTGGGCACCCGCAGGCCGACGGTGTCCTGCCCGCCGGTGACGATGTCGGGCACGCCCTCCTCCTTCTTGAGGATGAGGGTGAGCGGGCCGGGCCAGAAGGCGCGGGCCAGGGCGATGGCCTCGCGGGGGATGTCGCGGGCCCAGTCGACGATCTGCTCGGCGTCGGCCAGATGGACGATGAGGGGGTGGTCGGACGGGCGCCCCTTGGCGGCAAAGATCTTGGCGACGGCGGCGGGGTTGAGGGCATCGGCGCCGAGGCCATAGACGGTCTCGGTGGGCAGGGCGACCAGCTCGCCCTGGCGCAGGAGCGCAACCGCGCGCGGGATGTCGTTCATCCGCTCAGGCTTTATTCGTCACGGATGCCGATGGCGGCGCGGGCAGCCAGGGCCTTGGCGAGCACGTCGGCGGCGTCGCTGCCCACCACCGTGAAGTGGCCCATCTTGCGACCATGGCGGGCGTGGTGCTTGGCATACAGATGCAGGCGCAGGCCGGGCACGGCATGCAGCACCGACCAGTCGGGCTCGCGGTAGCGGCCGTGGGGGTCGCCGCCTTCAAACCACAGCTCGCCCAGCAGATTGACCATCACCGAGGCGCTGTGCTGGCGCGGTTCGCCCAGGGGCAGGCCGCACAGGGCGCGCACCTGCTGGTCGTACTGGCTGACAGCGCAGGCGTCGATGGTGTGGTGGCCGCTGTTGTGGGGGCGCGGCGCCATTTCGTTCACCACCAGCTGACCGCGGCTGACGAAGAACTCGACGGCCAGGGTGCCGATGAAACCCAGGCGCTCGGCGATGCGCTCGGCGTACTCCTGGGCCGAATCCTGCTGGCAGGCGGAGGCCCGCGCCGGGGCGATGGAGACGTCGAGGATGCCGTGGGTGTGCTGGTTTTCCACGGTGGGGAAGCAGCGGGTCTTGCCGCTCTCGTCGCGGGCCAGGACCACCGAGACTTCGTAGTCGAGGCTCAGCATCTGCTCCAGCACGCAGGGCTCGCCCTTGAACTGGTGGAAGGCGTGCAGGGCCTCGGCGGCGTTGGCGACGCGGGCCTGGCCCTTGCCGTCGTAGCCGAAGCGGGCCACCTTGAGGATGGCCGGGTAAAGGCTGGCATCGGCGGCGGCGATGTCGGCATCCGAGTGGATGACGGCGAAGGGGCCGTGGGGGATGCCGTTGTCGCGCAGGAAGGACTTTTCGGCGATGCGGTTCTGGCACACCGCCACCGCCGAGGCGCCGGGGCGCACGGGGATGAACTTGGCCAGATAATCCAGCGTGGTGGCCGGGACGTTCTCGAACTCGGTGGTGACGGCTGCGCAACTGTCTGCCAGGGCGTCGAGGGCTTCGAAGTCGTCGTAGCCGGCCTGCAGGTGGCGGTCGGCGATGAGGCCCGCGGGGCTGTGGGGATCGGGGTCGAGAACCCAGACCTTGTAGCCCATTTCGTGGGCTGCCGTCACGAAGAAGCGGCCGAGCTGGCCGCCGCCGAGCATGCCAAGGGTGGCGGGCGGGAGAATCATCGCTTCAGTCCTGCAAAATCAGGTGGGAATCAGACCGGGTCGAGGGTCATGGCCAGCACGCTGGCGGTCTGGTCGGCACGGAAGGCGTCGAGCTTTTGAGCCAGGGCGGCATCGGTGGACGCCAGCAGGGCCACGGCAAACAGGCCTGCATTGGCGGCGCCGGCTTCGCCAATGGCGAAGGTGGCCACCGGGATGCCCTTGGGCATCTGGACGATGGAGAGCAGGGAATCCTTGCCCGACAGGGCCTTGGACTGCACCGGCACACCCAGCACCGGCACGGTGGTCTTGGCGGCGATCATGCCCGGCAGATGGGCGGCGCCGCCGGCCCCGGCGATGATGGCGCGCAGGCCGCGGGCGCGGGCCTGCTCGGCGTATTCGAACATCAGGTCGGGGGTGCGGTGGGCCGAGACCACGCGGGCCTCGAAGGGCACGCCGAAGTCCTTCAGCACCTTGGCCGCGGCCTGCATGGTGGGCCAGTCGGAGTTGGACCCCATGACGATGCCGATGATGGGTTGTTGGTCGCTCATGGTTCAGGCCTTCCGGGCTGCGCGGCTTGCCGACTCGACGGTGTTGGCGAGCAGCATGGTGATGGTCATGGGGCCGACGCCGCCAGGCACCGGGGTGATGGCGCCGGCGACGTCCTTGGCGGAGTCGAAATCCACGTCGCCGCAGAGCTTGCCGTCGGGAAGACGGTTGATGCCCACGTCGATGACGACGGCGCCGGGGCGCACCATGTCGCCGGTGACGAACTTGGGCTTGCCGATGGCGGCCACCAGGATGTCGGCGCGGCGGGTGTGGAAGTTCAGGTCGCGGGTGCCCGAGTGGCACACGGTGACGGTGGCGCCCGCGGCGGTGAGGAGCATGGCCATGGGCTTGCCAACGATGTTGGAGCGCCCGATCACCACGGCTTCGGCGCCGCGCAGGGGCGTTTCGATGCTCTTGAGCATTTCCATCACGCCGTTGGGCGTGCACGGGATGAAGGCTTCCTGGCCCTGGGACAGGCGGCCGACGTTCTCGGCGTGGAAGCCGTCCACGTCCTTCTCGACGGAAATGGCTTCGAGCACGGCCTTCTCGTCAAAGTGCTTGGGCAAGGGCAGTTGCACCAGGATGCCGTGCACCGACGGATCGGCGTTGAGTTCGGCGATCTTGCCCAGCACGTCGGCGGGCGCCGCATCCTGGGGGTATTCGAACTTGAGGGACTTGATGCCGGCCTTCTCGCAGCCCGCCACCTTGTTGCGCACGTAAACGGCAGAGGCCGAATCGCCCCCCACCAGGATCACGGCCAGACAAGGCTGGGTGCCCTTGGCGGTCAGTTCAGCCGCCTTCGCGGCGAGTTCTCCGCGCAGTTTCGCGGAAAGCGCGTTGCCATCGATGATGCGAGCCGTCATGGTGCCGCCCTCGGGAAAAACCCGTGAGTATACCATTACCCGCGCAGCCCGCTCGCGGGGCGAAAAAGTACGGAAAGGCAGCGCGCTTGCGCGGCGGATCGGTGGCATGCGATTCTGAAACGGACATGAACAAGGGAAACGAAATGGCCGGTCCGGAAAAAGAGATTCTTGATGGCATTGCCACGCGCTCGGTTTATGCCCTGGGGGCCAACGCCGCAAGCACCCGCTACTGCTTTCGGGTTCTGCGGCGATTCCTGGGCGAGGGCGACGTGCTTGAGCTGGGGCCGGCCGAAGGGCTGATGACCGGGCTGCTCCAGTCCACCGGCAGGCGGATCACCTGCGTTGAAGGGGCGGAGGCCTTTTGCCTGTCGCTGTCGGCCCGGTTTCCGGAGGTGGAGGTGGTCCAGGCCCTGTTCGAGGAATACCGGCCGGACAGGCAGTTCGGCACCATCGTGATGGGTCATGTACTCGAACACGTGGAAGATCCGGTCGCCATTCTGAAACTGGCCAAGGGCTGGCTGGCGCCGGGCGGAAAGCTCTTTGCGGCGGTGCCCAACGCCCGCTCCCTGCACCGTCAGGCCGGCGTGATCATGGGCGTGCTCGAAGCCGAGAATGCCCTCAACGACATGGACCGACGCCACGGGCATCGCCGGGTGTTCGACCCGGAGAGCTTCCGGCAGGCCTTTCTCGGCGCAGGCCTGAGCATAGACTTTTTTGGTGGTTACTTTCTCAAGCCGGTCTCGTCGGGGCAGATCGAGGCAAACTGGAGCGACGCCATGCTGGATGCCTTCATGGTCCTTGGCGAGCGCTACCCCGACATTGCCGGCGAGATCTACGTGCTTGCCTCCCGGCCGGCACCCTAGGCCCGGCAGGCTCAGCCGAAGGCCAGCAGATCCCGGTCGAAGTTGGCCCGCGCCTCGGCCGTGGCCTGGAGGATGGACATCATCACTGAGGTCCGGGCGATGCTCTGCAGCTTGCCCGCATCCAGGCGCCCTTCCCTGAAATGGATGCCGATATTGTTGGCATAGGGGACGAAGAAGAAGATGAAGAAGCGGTGGGCACTGGGGTAGTTGAACTGGATCCGGCCGTTGATGGTGAGGGTGCCCCGGCCGAAATTGTTCTTCAGCAGGAAACACAGGGTCTCCGCCGTCACCGTGAAGTCGGCAGGTGTCTTGTCGTCGTCGGGCAGCAGATCGAGGCGGTCCTGAAACAAGTGGAGCCGGACGCTGCGCCCCAGGTCCGGCAGATGCGCGACGATGGCGAAATCCCGGTTGCGGTCGGTGATGACGGCGTCGATGGCGTTGTCGGACCAGATCCGGGCAAAGAAGCCGTGGTAGGCGCGGCCAATGTCGTCCAGGCCGACCTCACGGTTGGTGTAGTCCCTCACCCGGATGTCTGCGGCCGCTGACTCCCAGAAAGCGATGGATTCGCGGTTCTCGGCAGTGAAATCGTGGTTCAGCATGTCCTGCATGCCGAAAACCTGATCGGGGCGGGGAATGACGATCAGGCCCGCGTAGTCCCGCAACGCGTTCATCACGTACGGAAGCCAGCTCCGGTTCCAGTAGAAGTTCTCTTCGTGGGCGTAATGGACAAAGGACGCGAAGAGGATGAGCTTCTTTGGCTGAAATGCCTCGATATAGGTCTTGAGGCGGGCGATGACCAGATCCTGCTGATGGACGGGCGTGGCCTCGTCACCGATGTTGCCGGCCCAGTTGGCGTAGGAGAACTGGGCCGCCAGCACATCGATCCGGGGATGGTGCTTGAGAATCCGCTCGATATTGCCGCCCATCTCCAGCCGCGCGGCGTTGGCATTGAGGAAGACGCTGCCGTCCGGAAATTCGACCACCGCCGCCGAATCGTAGCCGTCGCTGATGTAGATCGTCTTGCGGATGTCGCCGACCTCACAGGGCACGCCGTCTTCCATCTCGGCGCAGGTGTGCCCTCGGGCGGTCAGGAAGGCCCGGACCTTGCCGTCGCTGGTCTTCTGGTACAGAAAGCGCCTGGGCGTACCAAGCCGGCGCAGGGTCGGGATGGAGAAATGGTCGGGGTGTTCGTGGGAGAGCCAGATGTAGTCACAGGGGATCTCGTCGATCCGGTGTGAATGCTCGACCAGCAGACGCCAGCCGTCATTGAAGGCCGTACCTTCGAACCAGGGGTCACACAGGACCCGCGTGCCGGGGCTTTCAAGAACAATGCAGCTGTGGTTCAAGAACCTGATCCGGCATGCATCCGCTGCCGGCCGTCCTGCTTCCTGGGTCATGTTTCCCTGCTCGTGCGTGCGCACCCTGATCAAAACCGGATTTTAATCCAGCCCGGCGCCAAGACCTCAGGTGCGCTGCACGCCCTCAATGGCCATCACGTTCTGGACGAGCTCGGCCAGGGACTGGGCGGCCATCTTTTCCATCACCCGGGCCCGGTGCACCTCGACGGTCTTGATGCTGATGCCCAGCACGTCGGCGATCTGCTTGTTGAGCTTGCCGACGATGATCAGGTCGAGCACCTCGCGCTCGCGCTGGGTGAGCTGATCGAGGCGGCGGGAGACTTCGGCGTCCTGACGGCGGCGGGCGCGGTGCTCCTGCTCGGTGACCAGGCACTGGCTGACCAGGCGCAGCAGTTCGGTGTCGTTGAAGGGCTTCTCGATGAAGTCCACCGCCCCCTTCTTGAGCGCCGCCACCGCCGTGGGCACGTCACCGTGGCCGGTGATGAAGATGATGGGCAGAGTCGAGTACTGGGCGCGCAGACGCTCGTGCAACTCCAGGCCGCTCATGCCGGGCATGCGCACATCGAGCAGCAGGCAGCCGTTGAATTCGGGCCGCCAGGCCTTGAGGAAGTCTTCGGCCGACGCAAAGGCGGCCACCTTGAAGCCCTGGGATTCGAGCAGCCAGGCGAGGGAATCGCGCAGGGCTTCATCGTCATCCACCAGGTAGATGATCTGTTCAGGCGTCGACACTTGCGGTTTCAAGGGCACTCTCCAGGGGCAGGGTGAAGCGGAAGATACATCCTCCCGAAGGGTTGGCGTCCACCCACAGGCGCCCTTCGTGGAATTCGATGATGGAACGGCAGATGTTGAGGCCCATGCCCATGCCCTCGCTCTTGGTGGTGTAGAAGGGCGAAAAGAGCTTCTCGCGGGCTTCGCTGGACAGGCCCTGCCCCCGGTCGGCAATCGACACCTCCACCTGACGGGGCTCGACGCGGCGGGCGGAGACGATGACGACGCGCTCCTCGGCGGGCGTTTCGGCCATGGCCTCAATGCCGTTCTTGACCAGGTTGAGGAGCACCTGCTCCACCATCACCGTGTCGGCAAACACCGGCGGCAGATCGGGCGGAAGCTGGCTGAGCACCTGGGCCCCGTGCCGGCGGGCATCGATCTCGACGAAGCCGATGGCGTCGTCCACGATGGTCGCCAGGGGCACCGCGTGGCGGCGCGGCTCGCTCTTCTTCACAAACTCGCGCACCCGCCGGATGATCTTGCCGGCCCGCTCGGCCTGGGCGCTGGCCTTCTGCATGGCGGTGAGGATGTCTTCCTGGCGATAGTCGCCGGACTGCAGGCGATTGACGCAGCCCATGGAGTAGTTGGCAATGGCCGCCAGGGGCTGGTTGAGCTCATGGGCCAGGGTGGAGGCCATCTCACCCATGGTGATCAGGCGCGAGGTGCGTTGCAGGCGCTCCTGCTGGGCCCGGTTCTCCTCATCCACGCGCTTGCGGTCGGTGATGTCGGTGGCGATGGCCATGCGCACCACGCGCCCGTCCACCCAGCGGGTGGCGCGCTCGCGGATGTGGTACCAGCGGCCGGACAGGGCGTTCTGCAGCTCACCGTCGTAGAGCTCGCGAGGCACCTGCTCGGGGGCCAGGCGGCGCGGATCCACGTCGTACCACAGGGTGTCAGGGGGCGTAGGCAAGCCGTAGATGCCCACCCGCTGCCCGACGGCGTCGTAGCCGTAGATGCTCTTGAAGGCCCGGTTGGCAAACAGGATCTCGTCACTGGCGGCATCGGCCACGTACACCGCGGCGTCCAGCCCGTCCAGCACGGCCACGAAGCGCTCGTGGGCTTCCTCGAGCTCGGCGCGCACGCGCTTGGGCTCGGTGATGTCGGTGATCGAGGCCATCCAGCCGGTTTGCCGCCCTTCCCCGTCAATCAGCGGCGACAGGTAGAAACGGGCGTCCAGACGCTCGCCGCTCTTGCGCTGGATGCGCATCTCGAAGCCGGTGGCCGGCGCGTCCCCCTCCAGGGTGATCTCCAGGTTGCGCTGCAGGGCCGCATAGTTGTCCCGCGGCCAGTAGGGGAAAGGCGCCCGCGCGCCCACCAGCTCCTCCGGCGACCAGCCGGTCATGCGGCAGAAGGCCGGGTTCACATAGATGATCTTGCCGCTCAGGTCGATGGCGCGCAGGCCGGTGATGAGGGACTCCTCCATCGCCTTGCGGAAGGCGTACTCACCGCGCAGGGCCTCCTCGGCGGCCTTGCGCCCGGTGATGTCATGGGCCACCGCGTACATCAGGCGCTCGTCGGGCACCGAGTTCACGCTCCAGGCCAGCCACTTGTAGCTGCCGTCCAGGCAACGGCAACGGTTCTCGAAGGACCCCGGCGTGCCCGAGGCCAGGCTGCGCAGATGCTCGATGGTGTCGACCACGTCCTCAGCGTGGATGAAGTCGATCATCGGGCGCCCGGGCAGCTCGTCCGGGGGGTAGCCGAGAATGCGCTCGAAAGCCGGGTTGCAGCGCCGGAACACCCCGTCGAGGCTGAGGATGGCGAGCATGTCCAGGGACAGGTTGAAGAGCCGGTCGCGCTCCTTTTCCACCTTCACCCGCCGCTGCATGTGGGCGCGCAGCAGCCACAGGCTCCACAGCACGAAGAAGCTCAGGCCAACGATGACCGCCATCGGGAAGGCCCGGGGCAGGTCGCTGTCGATGTGGTAGGCGGTAGCCTGCAGGGTCAGACCATTGCCCGGCGGCTCAAGGGGCACCGAGAAGGCCAGGCTCTCGTCCAGGGGGCGCATTGCCGAATTGGCCGCCAGCACCTCTCCGCGCCCGTCGGTAAAGGCCAGCCGGTACTTCTCGCCAAACCAGCTGGGCACCAGGTAGGACACCATGCGCTCGATGGAGTACACCGCCACGATGGCACCCAGGGGGCTGCGCCCCTGCTGCACCGGCACATACACTTCCAGCACGGCCATGTTGCGGGCGTTCACATAGGGGTCGCCATACACCGGCCGCCCCAGCTCCCGCGCCTTCCCCAGCACCACAGCCTGGATGCCCGACAGGGCGTCGCCCACCAGCCAGTCGGTGGTATCGAAGGGGGCCGTCCACTTGACCCGCTGCTCGGCGGAGATCCACACCACGTTGACCAGCTCGGCGTTGTTGGCGATGTGCTGGTTGGCCCGCACCTGGAAGCCGTCTGCATCCAGCGTGTTGGCGGCCAGCTCCCGGGCCAGCTGGCTCAGAAACTCCTCGGTGCCCTGCATGTGCAGGCGCATGGTCTGTTCGGCCCACTGCACGTCACGGGCCAGGGCATTGCGCTGGGTCTCACCCTCCTGGCGCTGAAGGATCCAGACCAGGGTCAGCATGGCCAGCGCGAACACCAGCACGGCGATGTAGGGCGCGGTCCAGTACCAGTTGGCCCGGGCGATCTGGGGGGAAGGCTGGCTATTGTTCGACATTTGCCCTGCATCCTGATGGCGGATGGGCAGACAGGGCATCGGGAGATACCCTAACGGGAAGCGCTCCTGCAACTAACGAGACACTCCCGTGGGGTCGAGTTCATTCGACCTCGATACCCTCACCCGTCGAAGTTCCGTTCAACACAGTTCGTGGTCGAATGAATTGGCGATGTTCGCGTTAGGTATGTACCCTCTTTCCGGGTCCGTCAGGCGGGGTCTGCGCAAACTCGCCCTGCGGGCTCAAACATGCGCAGCCCTTTTTCCGCCTGCCGAACCCTCCAGTCGGCGCGCCAGAGGGGAAAGGAAATGCAGGTGATCAACGGCCAGTGCCCGACTCAAGTTCCGCAGGGGCTCGGTGCATCCGAAAAGCCCGTTCCGACCCGCCGAGCAGCGCACCAGCAGGCGGGGAAGTCCGGCGCGGCTGTCTGAGCCCGAAGGGCGAGTTCCGCGCCGGCCGCCTGCTGGGAGCAGCGCAGGGCAGTCATTCGCGCAGCGAATGACCGGGGTGGCCGGGTCGCCTTTCTTGCCTTCTTCTTTGGCGAAGCAAAGAAGAAGGTCGCCCGCCGGGGGCGGAGGCGGGGTTTCGCGGAGCATCGCTCCGCGCCGCCGTAGCCGGCCGGGTGTGCAAACCCGGCCGTGGAAAAATCCCGGCCGATGTGACGCCAAACACCGGAACGCCCGCAAGTAAGGGCTCAAGCCTTACCTGTCGGAGCGAAAGCGCTTTCCACACTTAACGCGAACATAACCAATGAATTCGACCCCACAAAAGCAGCCGTCAAACACACGGAGCTAAGGGTTGTCCCGCATTCCCGCCCCGAGCGCCCGGGTCTAGGGTGAGGGGTCGCATCCGTGCGATCAGAGCCGACCCCGAGCGGCCCCCTTGACGGAGACAACCTTGCTGCCCTTCCTGCGCACGGCAATTCTGGCAACACTGGCCCTGCTGGGGTCGCCCGCATCGGCCGTCGAACCGATCCGCATCGGCGTGTCCGGCCCCTTTACCGGGGGCTCGAACCCCATGGGGATTGCCATGCGTGATGGCATCCGCCTGGCGGCGCGGGAGATCAACGACGGGGGCGGCATCCTCGGGCGGCCGGTGCTGCTGGTGGAGCGGGACGACGAGGCCCGCCCCGAGCGCGGCGCCCAGGTGGTGCAGGAGCTCATCAACCAGGAGAAGATCGTCGCCGGCCTGGGCATCGTGAACACCGGCGTGGCCCTGGCCAGCCAGCGTTTCTACCAGCAGGCCCACATCCCGATGATCACCTCGGTGGCCACCGGGTCGATCATCACCAAGCAGTTCCTGCCCCCCCAATACCCCGACAACTACATCTTCCGCGCATCGGCACCGGATACCGTCCAGGCGGCCATGATCGTGGAAGAGGCGGTGGTGCGGCAACGCCTGCGCAAGCTGGCGATCTTCCATGACAGCACCAACTACGGCCAGCTCGGCCGGGAAGACCTGGAGCGCGCCCTGGAGCGCCACAGCATCAGGCCGGTGGCGGTGGAGCGCTTCAACATCCGCGACGTGGACATGACCCCCCAGCTAGCCCGGGCGCGGGCAGCGGGTGCCGAGGCCATCCTCACCTACGGGCTGGGCCCCGAGCTGGCCCACCTGGCCAATGGCATGGTGCGTATCGGCTGGAAAGTCCCCTTGATGGGTAGCTGGGCACTGGCCATGTCCAACTTCATCGACAATGCCGGCCCCAATGCCGAGGGCACGCGCATGCCGCAGACCTTCATCCAGGAGGGCAATACCCCTCGCCGCAAGGCCTTCATCGACAAGTACCGCAAGGCCTTCGGCGTGGAGCGGATTCCGGTGGCACCCGCGGCTGCCCAGGGCTATGACTCCATGCTGCTGCTGGCGGCGGCCATCCGTCAGGCCCGCAGCACCGACGGCGCGCGTCTGCGTGATGCCCTTGAAAACCTCAAGGATAAGGTGGAAGGCATCGTGATGGTATATGATCGCCCCTTCTCGAGGACGGATCACGAGGCGATCGATACGCCGCGGATTCCGGTCATCGGGGAAGTACGCAACAGTCAAGTGGTCTTCGCCTATGACGAAGACCGAAAGCGGGACGCGCAGCACAAATGATCCCGCACAGCGGAGCCCAGGTTTCCGCGCACGGCCGGGGGTTTTCTCCCTCCCTCCCTCGCCCCCGGCCGTTTTTTTCCCTACTCCCGTCGAACGAGACTTCGCCGGCTGGTGCCTCCAGGCCCGGCCGGCGAACGCGCTCTTGACCAATCCGCCCCGCTTGTCGGCCCCAGTCACGAGGCCACCCCACGCCCTTCGCACGCCCTGTGCAAGGGCCGCTGTCGCGCCTCGTCGACGCCATGCGTAGGGGAACTTACGTATTGCACAATGCGGTATTTCGTTTTATATTGCGAAACATGAGGACCGCGATCCGGTCCACGCAGGTTTGCAGTGAAAGCCCGCTGTCGTTACCAACGATGGCAACCCACAACCCGCAAAGTCATGAGGAGACAAACCATGGCCGCGAACACGCAGAATTCCCAGGCAGACATCGACGCCCAGGAAACCAAGGAATGGCTGGATGCACTCGAAGGCGTCGTCACCCAGGAGGGGGCCGAACGGGCACACTTCCTGATTGAGAAGCTGATCGAGGCCGGCCGTGAGGAAGGGATCGACATCCCCTACTCCGCCAACACCCAGTACATCAACACGATCCCGGCAGACCAGCAGCCCAAGTACCCGGGCGACCCGGACATGGAGATCAAGCTCCATTCCTACATCCGCTGGAACGCCATGGCCATGGTCGTGCGCGCCAACAAGCACACCAACGTGGGCGGCCACATTGCCTCCTTCGCCTCCGCCGCAGCCCTCTACGACGTGGGCTTTTCGCATTTCTGGAAGAGCATCAATCACGAAACCGGTGGCGACCTGATCTTCTTCCAGGGTCACTCGGTGCCGGGTGTCTACTCCCGTGCCTACATGCTGGGCCGCCTGACCGACGACCAGATGGACAACTTCCGTCAGGAAACCGACGGCCAGGGCATCTCCTCCTACCCGCACCCGTGGCTGATGCCGGACTTCTGGCAGTTCCCCACCGTGTCCATGGGCCTCGGCCCCCTGTGCGCGATCTACTCCGCCCGCTTCATGAAGTACCTGGCCAGCCGCGGCCTGATCGATGCCGCCAAGGCCGAGCAGCGCAAGGTGTGGGCCTTCCTGGGCGATGGCGAGACGGATGAAGTGGAATCCCTCGGCGCCATCGGCATGGCCGGTCGCGAGAAGCTCGACAACCTGATCTTCGTCATCAACTGCAACCTGCAGCGCCTCGACGGCCCGGTTCGCGGCAATGGCAAGATCATCCAGGAGCTCGAAGCCGAGTTCCGCGGTGCCGGCTGGAACGTCATCAAGCTGATCTGGGGCACCCACTGGGACGCCCTGTTCAACCGCGACAAGAAGGGCATCCTGAAGAAGCGCATGATGGAGCTGTGTTGACGGCGAATATCAGACCTTCAAGGCCAAGAACGGCGCCTACGTCCGCGAGAACTTCTTCAACACGCCCGAGCTGCGCGAGCTGGTGGCCGACTGGACCGACGACGAGGTGTGGAACCTCAACCGCGGCGGCCACGACATCTTCAAGATCTTCACCGCCTACAACGCGGCCGTGAATCACAAGGGCGCCCCGACCCTGATCCTCGCCAAGACCATCAAGGGCTTCGGCATGGGCCAGTCCGGTGAGGCCATGAACATCTCCCACCAGCAGAAGAAGCTGGACATCGACTCGATCCGCCGCTTCCGCGACCGCTTCGACATCCCGGTGCCCGACGACAAGCTGGCCGAGCTGCCCTACCTGCGCTTCCCCGAAGACTCCGCCGAATACAAGTACATGATGCAGCGCCGGGTCGACCTGGGTGGTTTCCTGCCCCAGCGCCGCCGCACTGCCGCCCCGCTGGAAGTGCCGTCCCTCGACACCTTCTCCGCCCTGCTCAAGGCGTCCGGCGAAGGCCGCGAGCTGTCCACCACGATGGCCATTGTGCGCATCATGAACACCCTGCTGAAGGACAAGCAGATCGGCAAGAACATCGTCCCCATCGTGCCGGACGAGTCCCGCACCTTCGGCATGGAAGGCATGTTCCGCCAGTACGGCATCTGGAACCAGCAAGGCCAGAAGTACGTTCCCGAAGACCATGACCAGCTCATGTTCTACAAGGAAAGCGAAACCGGCCAGGTACTGCAGGAAGGCATCAACGAAGCCGGCGCCATGGCCGACTGGATCGCTGCCGGCACCGCCTACAGCGTGCACGGCGTGCAGATGGTGCCCTTCTACATCTTCTACTCCATGTTCGGCCTGCAGCGCACCATGGACCTGTGCTGGGCGGCTGCCGACCAGCGCACCCGCGGCTTCCTGATCGGCGGTACCGCCGGTCGCACCACGCTGAACGGCGAAGGCCTGCAGCACGAGGACGGCCACAGCCAGGTCATGGCCAACATGATCCCCAACTGCATCAGCTACGACCCCACCTTCCAGTACGAAGTCGCCGTGGTGGTGCAGGACGGCCTGCGCCGCATGTTTGCCGAGCAGGAAGACGTGTACTACTACCTCACGGTGATGAACGAGAACTACGAGCACCCGGAAATGCCCGAGGGTGCCGAGGCCGACATCATCAAGGGGATGTACGCCTTCCGTAAGGGCGGTGCGGGCGACCTGCGCGTGCAGCTGCTGGGCTCCGGCACGATCTTCAATGAAGTCATCGCCGCCGCCGAACTGCTGAAGAACGACTGGGGCGTGGAAGCCGACATCTGGGGCTGCCCGAGCTTCAACGAGCTGGCCCGCAACGGCCAGGACGCGGCCCGCTGGAACCTGCTGCACCCCCTCGAAGCCCCCCGCAAGAGTCATGTGGAGCAGAAGCTCGAAGGTGCCGTCGGCCCGGTCATCGCCGCCACCGATTACATCCGCCTGTTCTCCGAGCAGATCCGCCCCTTCGTCAAGAACACCTACGTCACCCTGGGCACCGACGGTTTCGGCCGTTCCGACACCCGCGAAAAGCTGCGCCACTTCTTCGAAGTGGATCGCCGCTGGGTCACCCTGGCCGCCCTCAAGGCGCTGGCCGACGAAGGCAGGATCGAACGCGACAAGGTTGCCGCCGCCCTGGTCAAGTACCAGCTTGACCCGTCCAAGCCCAACCCCATGTCCGTCTGATCGAGAGGAGTGCAAACATGAGCCAACTCATCGAAGTGAAGGTGCCGGACATTGGCGATTTCGACCAGGTTCCGGTGATCGAGCTGTTCGTCAAGGTCGGTGACACCATCAAGGTGGACGACGCCATCGCCACCCTCGAATCCGACAAAGCCACCATGGACGTGCCCTCGTCGGCTGCCGGTGTGGTCAAGGAAGTGCTGGTCGCCCTTGGCGACAAGGTTGCCGAAGGCACCGTGCTGATCAAGGTCGAAGCCGCCGGCGCGGCTGCCGCAGCCCCGGCACCGGCACCGGCCCCCGCTGCTGCACCGGCCGCCCCCGCCCCCGTGGCTGCGGCCGCCCCCGCCGCAGGTGGCGGCATCGTCGAGGTGAAGGTGCCGGACATCGGTGACTTCACCGACGTCCCGGTGATCGAGCTGTTCGTGAAGGTCGGCGACAGCATCAAGGCGGAAGACGCCATCGCCACCCTCGAATCCGACAAGGCCACCATGGACGTGCCCTCCTCCGCCACCGGCGTGGTGAAGGAAGTGCTGGTCCAGCTGGGCAGCAAGGTCTCGGAAGGTTCCGTGTTGATCAAGGTTGAGACCGGTGCCGGTGCCACTGTCGCCGCGGCGCCGGCGGCAGCGCCCGCGGCGGCTGCCAGCGGCCCGACCACGCCCCTCGCCGATGGGGCGCCGGCGGCCGTTGCCCCGGTGATTGCCGCAGCGCCCGCTGTGGCGGCGGCGCCGTCCGCCGTCAAGCTGGGCGGCAAGGTACACGCCAGCCCGTCGGTGCGCGCCTTTGCCCGCGAGCTGGGTGTCGATCTTGGTCAGGTCAAGGCCACCGGCCCCAAGAACCGCATCGTCCAGGCCGACGTCACCGCCTTCGTCAAGGGCGCCATGAGCACCGGCGTCGTTCCGGGCAAGACCGTGGCCGCCGCGGCGGTCGGCAGCCTGGGTGGCGGGCTCGACCTGCTGCCCTGGCCGAAGGTGGATTTCGCCAAGTTCGGCGCGATCGACGTCAAGCCCCTGTCGCGCATCAAGAAGATCTCCGGCCAGAACCTGGCCCGCAACTGGGCGATGATCCCGGCCGTCACCTACCACGAGGACGCCGACATCACCGACCTGGAAGCCTTCCGCGTCCAGATGAACAAGGAGTTCGAGAAGTCCGGCAAGAAGCTCACCATGCTCGCCTTCATCATCAAGGCCTCGGTGCGCGCCCTGCAGGAGTTCCCCGAGTTCAACACCAGCCTCGACGGCGACAACCTGGTCTACAAGAAGTACTTCAACATCGCCTTCGCCGCCGACACCCCCAATGGCCTGGTCGTCCCGGTCATCAAGGATGCCGACAAGAAGAGCGTGTTCGAGATCGCCGCGGAATCGGGCAACCTGGCCAAGCTGGCCCGTGACGGCAAGCTCAAGCCGGCCGACATGTCCGGTGCCTGCTTCACCATCTCCAGCCTCGGCGGCATCGGTGGCACCTACTTCGCGCCCATCGTCAATGCGCCCGAAGTGGCCATCCTGGGTGTCAACAAGTCGGTGATGAAGCCGGTGTGGGACGGCAAGGCTTTCGTGCCGCGCCTGACCCTGCCCATGTCCCTGACCGCTGACCACCGCGTCATCGATGGCGCCCTGGCGACCCGCTTCAACGTGTACCTCGCCCAACTGCTGGCCGACTTCCGTCGGGTCATGCTCTAAGGAGATCGCCATGAGCCTCGTAGAAGTCAAGGTTCCGGACATCGGCGATTTTTCCGACGTGCCCGTCATCGAGCTGTTCGTGAAGGTTGGCGACAGCATCAAGGTGGACGACGCCATCGCCACCCTCGAATCCGACAAGGCCACGATGGATGTGCCGTCCTCGGCCGCGGGCGTGATCAAGGAAGTGAAGGTGGCCCTGGGCGACCGCGTCGGCGAAGGCAAGGTGCTGATCGTGGTTGAAACCGAGGGCGCGGGCGCGAGCCCCGCTCCGGCCGCTGCGGCAGCCCCGGCTGCGGCGCCGGCCGCTGCAGCGGTGGCGGCGCCGGCCGCCGCTGCCCACAGTGGCAGTGCCGACGTGGAGTACGACATGGTCGTGCTCGGCGCCGGCCCCGGCGGTTACTCCGCTGCCTTCCGTGCCGCCGACCTGGGTCTCAAGACCGCCATCATCGAGCGCTACGCCACCCTTGGCGGCGTGTGCCTGAATGTCGGCTGCATCCCCTCCAAGGCCCTGCTGCACGTGGCCGCGGTGATGGATGAGGCGGAGCACATGGGCGCCGCGGGCGTCAGCTTCGCCAAACCCACGGTGGATGTAAACGCCCTGCGCACCCACAAGGACAAGGTCGTCGGCAAGCTCACCGGTGGTCTGGCCGGCATGGCCAAGGGCCGCAAGGTGGACATCATCCGCGGCTATGGCCACTTCCTCGACCCGAACCACATCGAAGTCGAAGAAACCACCGGTACCAGCCAGGACAAGACCGGCGCGAAGAAGGTCGTGAAGTTCAAGCAGGCCATCATTGCCGCCGGCTCGGCGGCGGTGCATCTGCCCTTCATCCCCCGTGATCCGCGCATTGTCGACTCCACCGGCGCGCTGGAGCTGCGCTTCGTACCCGGCAAGCTGCTGGTCATCGGCGGCGGCATCATCGGCCTGGAAATGGCCACCGTCTATTCCTCCCTCGGCGCCCGCGTCGATGTGGTGGAGATGATGGACGGCCTGATGCAGGGCCCAGACCGGGACGCCGTGAAGGTGTGGGAGAAGCAGAACACCCACCGCTTCGACAAGATCATGCTGAAGACCAAGACGGTCGGCGTGGATGCCCGGGAAGACGGCCTCTACGTCACCTTCGAAGGCGAAGGCGTTTCGCCGGAGCCGGTCAAGTACGACATGATCCTGCAGTCGGCGGGCCGTGCCCCCAACGGCAAGAAGATCGGCGCCGAGAAGGCGGGCGTGATCGTCACCGACCGGGGCTTCATCCCGGTGGATGCCCAGATGCGCACCAACGTGCCCCACATCTTTGCCATCGGCGACGTGGTCGGGCAGCCCATGCTGGCCCACAAGGCGGTGCATGAAGCCCACGTGGCGGCCGAAGTCGCGGCCGGCCACAAGGCGGCCTTTGACGCCACCGTGATCCCGGGCGTGGCCTACACCCATCCGGAAGTGGCATGGGTCGGCTACACCGAAGCCCAGGCCAAGGCCGAAGGCAAGAAGGTGGAAACCGCCAAGTTCCCGTGGGCTGCCAGCGGCCGCGCCATCGCCAACGGTGCCGACTACGGCTTCACCAAGCTGATCTTCGACGCCGAAACCCACCGGGTCATCGGCGGCACCATCGTCGGCCCCTCCGCCGGCGACATGATCGGCGAAGTGTGTCTGGCCATCGAGATGGGCGCGGATGCGGTGGATATCGGCAAGACCATCCACCCCCACCCGACCCTCGGCGAAACCGTCGGCATGGCCGCCGAAGTGGCCCATGGCAGTTGCACCGACGTGCCCCCGGCCCGCAAGAAGTAATCGCGTAAAGAACCCTGTTGTAGCGTTGTTTCAGGCGGCCTTCGGGCCGCCCTTTTTTTGGGATCTCCCCGACAACGGAGGCGGTTCTCTTCCAGCTTGCAGTCTCGATCCGGCCAGGTTTGCTGCTGCGGAGGGTGCGCCCGGATCTTCCCACCGGGGCAAAAGATCGACGCCGCGGCGCCGTAAACGGATTGCGCAAACGCTCACCCGTCTGATCGACCCACGGAGAACTTCCATGTCGCCCCAGCCCACCGCCGCTGAACACGGCCAGGCCACCAACTTTGCTGTCACCCTCATGGAGCATCTGGTGGTGCCCACCTTCGTGCTGGATGCGGAGCAGCGAGTGCTCATCTGGAACCAGGCCTGCGAGCGCCTCACGGGCATCCCCGCCCGTGAAGTCATCGGCACCCGGGATCACTGGCGGGCCTTCTACGACAGCCCCCGGCCCTGTCTGGCCGATCTGGTGGCACGCAACGACTGGTCGCTGATCGACAAGCTCTACACCACCCATGACGAGCCCAACACCCCGGCCCACGGGGTGCACGCCGAAAACTGGTGCTCCATGCCCCGCCGCAACAAACAGCTCTATCTGGTTGTGGATGCCGGCCCGGTGTTCGACGACAGCGGCAAGCTCATCGCGGTGGTGGAGACCCTGCGGGACAACACCGAGAACAAGCTCATCCAGATCAAGGTGAGCGAACAGGCCAGTCTGCTCCAGCATCACTATGACGAGCACGAGCGCGAAGCGAAGATGGCCCGGCGCATCCTCAACCACCAGATCCGTACCGACCTCATCCGTCAGGCGGGCATCCAGTACACGGTGATGCCCGCCACCCACTTTTCGGGCGACCTGATCCTCGCCGCCCGTTCGCCGGACGGCCGCCTCCACTCCCTGCTGGCAGACGCCACCGGCCACGGACTGGCGGCTGCGGTGAGCGCACTGCCCGTGGTACAGGAGTTCTACCGCCTCGTGGAACAGAACGAATCGCTACCCGGCATCATCGAGTCCATCAACTTCGTGCTTGCCACCTCGCTGCCCGCAGGACGCTTCGTGGCCGCCGGACTGGTGAGCCTCGACGAGGCAAGCCACAGTGGCGAAGTCTGGGTGGGCGGCATCCCCGGCGTGCAGATGCTCGACGATGCGGGCCACATCGTGCGTCGCTTCGAATCCCGCAATCTTCCCCTGGGAGTCACCCGCGACGCCGAGGGCATCAAGACCTTCGAGCGCTTCGCCTGGGCCGAGCCCACCCGGCTGGTGATGCTGTCCGACGGTGTCGTCGAAGCCACCGGCCCCACGGGCGAAGCCTTTGGCGAAGCACGTTTGGCCGGCAGCCTTGCCATCCGCCGCGGCGACGACCTGGTCGCTCATCTTCGCGCCGCGCTCACTGCGCACCTGGACACCGTCCCGGCCCATGATGACATCTCGATTCTCGTGATTGATTGCCCGGTTTGATCCTGGTGACCCCGTTTTGATTTTCTGCTACACCAACCGAAGACGCTCCACCGGACGAAGCCGGGCGGCGCATCGAACAAGGATCGCATTCACCGACACCAAGGCCTCGCCACCACGCATCGGAAGCCCATGACACCCACCCAGGTCGCAGAACTCTGCCTTCAGCTCCCCGGCGCCCATGAGTCCATCAAGTGGGGCAACAACCGGGTATTTTCGATTGCCGACAACAAGATGTTCGCCCTCCTGAGCTTCCCGGCCAAGGGGCGGGAGAGCCTGGCTTTCAAGGTGGACAACGATCTGTTTCTCGCCTTCACCGACCGGCCCGGCATCCGCCCGGCGCCTTACCTGGCCCGCGCCCGGTGGATCTCGATGGAAGCGCCCTTTCCCTTGCCCGACATCGAGTTGCGCGCCGCCCTGATCCGATCTCACCAACTGGTGGTGATGCGACTGGCCAAGTACCGCTGGGCCGAGTTCCGCGTTCCGAAGGATGATTGACGGCAACGAAGGGGCTGGCAGATACTCGATGGCCCCTTCCCGAGCCCGCCTGCGGCTCCACCCACCCCATGACATCGCCACGACCCAGCATCGGCTCAGCGGAGCTTGTCGAACGCATTGCGCCCGACCGCTCTCTCGCGGAGCCCACGTACCTTCAGCTACTGCGCAAGCTCGCCGCGATGATCGAGGCCGGCGAGATCGGTGACGGCGAGAGCCTTCCTTCCGAGCGTGCTCTGGCCGAGATGCTCAATCTCAGCCGCGTGACCATCCGGCGGGCCTATGACGAACTGCGGGCCAAGGACTACCTGGAAACCCGGGGCAGGCTGGGCGTCACCGCAAAAACCCCGCCCCGTCTCACCCCGCGGCTGGATCGCCTCAAGGGCTTCACCGAGGAGATGCGGGAGCTGGGCATGGAGCCATCCACACGCCTGCTCGAACGCAGCGTGGTCACCGACCGCACGCTGGCCTCGATCTTCTCGCGCCCATCCACGGCCACCTTCCTGCGTCTGGTTCGCCTGCGCCTGGGAGATGGTGTGCCCCTGTCCCGCGAGCTTGCGTGGTACGACCTCACCGCAGCCCCCGCCCTGGCCGAATGGGATGTTCAGGGCTCGGCCTACCACTTTCTCGCCCAGCGCTGCGGAATCGCCCTTTCCCACGGCGAGCAGACCATAGAAGCCATTCTAAGCAGCGCGGCAGAAGCGGAGGTGTTCGACTTCAGCCAGCCCTCCCCCTGCCTGCTGCTGAAACGCAAGACCTTCAGCAAGGCCGGCCAGCTGATCGAGTACGTGGAGGGGACTTTCCGGGGTGATGCCTACGCCTACCGCCTGACGCTCAAGCTGGACTAGCGTCGTCCAGCAGGGCGGCAAGCTCACCCGGACGCGGCAGATTCGCGAACACACCAGCGCGGGAAGCCACATGGGCGCCACAGGCATTGGCAAAGCGCAGCGCCTGCGTCAACGGCTCGCCCCGGGCGAGCGCATGCACCAGACCACAGCCAAAGGCATCTCCGGCGCCGGTGGCGTCCACCTGAGTCACGGAAAAGGCCGCCACATCAATAACGCCCGCTGCATCCAGGGCGACGCAGCCCTCCTCTGCCAGCGTCACCACGAGCGCCCTCCCCCGCCAACCGATCCCTGCTGCCAGCCGTGGCAAATGCGAGCACCAATCCGTCCGTGACCAGTTCAGCACAGTCCGATCACCAAACAGCACTGACGCCTCGCTGGCGTTGACCACCAGCAGATCGGTCATGTCGAGCAGCGCGCGATCCACATCGCGCCATGGGGAGGGATTGAGATAGGTGGACAGCCCCTTGGCGCGGGCAAGCCTGAAGGCATGCCTGACAAGTGCGTCCGGCATCTCGAAATGCGCCAGCAGCCAATCCGCCCGGGACAAACATCCTTCGGCCTGGCCCAGATGCGCCACCTCGAGCAATGCATTGGCCCCCAGGTGGGTGGCCAGAAAGTTGGCCCCCTCCGGCGTCACAAAACCGACGCCGAAACCCGACGCATCCCCCAGGGTCAGGAAATGCGCGTCGCTCATGCCTTCCGCGACCAGCGCCTGACACACGGCCACCCCGGGCAGGTCAGCCCCGACCGCCATGATCATGTGGACCTGCACACCGAGCCGATGGACGCCGAGGCCGAGGTTCAGACCCTTGCCCCCGTGCTCCCAATCCACCCGCCGCGCCGCCAGCGACTCACCAGCGCAGGGCAGCCGGTCAACATGCATGAAGCAGGCATGCATGTAGTTTCCCAAGACAAAGGCACGCACGATAACGGGGCTCCAATTCTGCAAACGGTATCTTTGTGGTATTTTTTTGGTATTTTCACAGCGGCATCCCGACGTACGGACCGGCGGAGATGCAGATCAGCCCTTGCCGCTCACCAGGAGAAGACACATGCAGCCCTCACACAGCGCCGACATCGTCCGGGCCCATTCATCCAACCCGACCGAACCCTCCGGGGCTTTCGCGCGACGGCACGTGTCACGGGCCATCATGCTGGGCTTCCTGGCCGTGGCCGGTCAAGCCGCCCATGCCGCCGTTCTTGATTTTGACGATCTGGCGCTCAACCAATCCGGCGTAATCAACGTACCCACGCCCTATCACGGTATTCTCTGGGGCACCCTGGGCGATACCGATCTGTATGCGTGGGGCGACATCAGCTACTCGGCGGCCAACAGCTACGGAAACAGCTACAACTCGCCCTCCGGAGGAAACGCCGCTTCCAACTACGCCGGTCCGGTTTACGCCAGTCTGTCGGGTGGAGGTGTTTTTGACTTCAACGGCGCCTATTTCTCGTCCTACACCCTATATGACGTCCTCCAGTCCGACTCGGCTACTGTCCTGACTCTGGAAGGCCTCAACGGGGCCACAGTGGTCGATAGCCTGACCGTCAACCTGAACATCGGCTATGACTGGATTCAGGCAGATTTCCTGGGCATCACCTCGCTGCGGCTGACCAGCAGCAACGGCATCATCGAGCCCGAACGGACACGCTGGATGATCGACGATTTCACCTTCAATGCCACACCATCCGCGCACGTTCCCGAGCCGGCGACGCTGGCGCTGTCGCTCACCGGCCTCGCCTGGCTGACGTCATGGCGTCGCCGTCGACCACAAGCCTGAAGGCGGCCCCAAGGCCGGAGGCCGTATCAAGCCTGGAGCGGGTGAAGCAATCCTGACTGGCAGTTCTCGCCCTGAGACGCGCAGCCGTACAGGGCGTACGGCTGCGCGTCTCAGGGTGAGATCAAGCCAAACAGTGGATTTGTTCAGAAGCGCCCGGGCAAGGCTTACGCCAGGGGCGGTCTCACTTCACAAGTTTCCATTTGCCGCCCATCACTTCGATCAACACGGCGGACCGGGGATCATAGCCACCGTGGTCCTCGGCGTTCATGCTGTAGGTGCCATTGGCCCCCACCACACCATTGGTCTTCTCGAGCGCGTTGCGAAGGCTTTCCCGAAACTCAGGCGTGCCCGGCCGGGCGCTCTTCAGCGCGGAGGTGAGCGCGCCTTCGAGGATCAGCCAGCCATCCCACGAGGCCCCTGCAAAGCTGGAGCGGGACTCCGGCCCATATTTGGCTTCCAGCGCCTTGTCGAAGGCCAGTCCGACCTGTTTGTTGGGGTGGCCATCCGGCAACTGTTCGGCCACCAGCACCGGCGCCACGGCCAGGCGGGCGCCCTCCACGGCCTTGCCGCCGACCCGCAGGAAGTCCTTGTTGGCGACGGCGTGGGAATGGTAGATCGGGCCCGCATAGCCGCGATCCCGCAGGGCGGTGTGGGGCATCACCGCCGGGGTGCCGGAGCCGCCGACGAACACCGCGTCGGGCCTGGCGGCCACCAGCTTCAGGGCCTGGGCGGTCACGCTGTTGTCGGTGCGCCCGAAACGCTCGGTGGCGACGATGCGGATGCCCGCCGCCTCGGTGGTCTTGGTCAGGCCCTTGAGCAGCAGCTCACCCCAGGAATCCGAAAATCCGATGAAGGCCACCGTCTTGACACCGCGCTCCTTCATGTCGGCCACCACCCGGCCCACCATCACGTCGGCCAGGGGCTCCACGCGAAAGGCCCATTTGTGCTTTTCAGGCGGCACCACGATGGGTGCCTGGGACAGCAGTGGCACCTTCTTCTCGTTGGCCACGTCGGCAATGGCCAGGCCGGAGGTGATCAGGTTGGGCCCGAAGAACACATCCACATTGTCCTCACCCGCCAGCTTGCGGGCGTTCTTGACGGCGTTGGTGGGGTCGGTGGCGTCGTCGAGGACAATGTAGTTGATCTTTTCCTTGCCGATCATCTTCGGCATCAGCTCGATGGACTTGCGGGTTTCCAGGCCCAACGAGGCCGCCGGCCCGGTGAGGGAAAAGATGACCCCAATGTTGATGTCAGCACAGGCCTGGCCGGCAGTCAGGGCCATGGCGGCGGCCAGGATGGGCTTGCGGAAGTGGCGCATGTTCATGATGTCTCCTCTGTTCTTGTGATGGGTGGGGTGCTGCGCAAAGAAAGTGCGGGACGCCTGTTGCTAGTCATTAAGAGGCTTGTCCAGTACGGCGCCAAGGGCAGTGGCCAGTAGTTCGCGTGCTTCGGCCACACCGGCAGGCGACTCGGCATGGCGCCATGCCACATACCCGTCCGGGCGCACCAGCAGGGCACCTGCCTCCGGAAGCTCGCGTATGCGCTGCCAGCCGCAGTAGGGGTCGGCCACGCCCGGCTGGCCAATCACGACTGCCCGTAGATAGGGAAGATTCAGCTCATGGACCGCATCGGACCACGCACCGCCGGCCAATCCGGTGACCAGCGAGAAGCAGCCCTTGCCCGTCACGTCCAGGGTTGATACGCGGATGCCGCGCCTGTCCACCAGCCAGGCATGGGGAATCTTGGCCCCCGGGCGGGTGGTGGGCTGCAGGTGGAGTTGCGCATCCCGCCGCCACACCTCCTCGCCGGCGGCGGGATCGGGCACGACGGCCTTGGACACGTAACGCTGGTTCATCTCAACTCCCTGGGCGTTGAACTCGGTGTTCTTGAGGTCCAGGGCCGCCTCGACAGCCTGCCGGGCGGCCACCCCTTCCGGCCCCGGGTCCTTGAAGCGGGCAATGCCCGCCGCCACCGGATTGTCGGCGCCTTCGACGCGGAAGGCGGCCTTGAGGGGCGCATAGTCGAGGCGCGACTGGTTGGCCCGGGTCACGATCTGCCGCCCCACCGGCGCCCGCTCGGCGCTGTAGCTGTCGAGCAGGCCGGGGCCGGCGTAGCCCTTGATGACGTAGGCGAGCTTCCAGGCCAGGTTGAAGGCGTCCTGCACACAGGTGTTGAGGCCCAGGCCGCTGGACGGCGGGTGGCGGTGCACCGCATCCCCGCCGCAGAACACCCGGCCCCGGCTGTACTCGGTGGCATAGGCCTGGTTCACGTACCACACCGAGGTGCGCTCGATCTCCACCTCCAGCGCCGGGTCGCCCACCAGGGTGCGAATCCTGTCGAGGAGCAGCGCGGGGTCGAGATCGGGTTCGCCCCGGGAGATGTCGAAACCCCAGCCGGCAATCCAGCGATCCCACGGGCGCACGGCCCGCAGCAGGCCCATCCCGATCTCGCCGAAGCTGGCGCTCGGGGTGACGATCCAGTGCAGGATGCTCGGTCGGTGGGCCACGTAGCGGCTCAGGTCGGCCTTGAAGATCACGTACACCGTGCCGGCCCGGGCCAGATGACCCTCGATGTTGAGGCCCAGCTCATCCACCACCTTCGACTTGGCCCCGTCGGCCCCGACCAGGTAGCGCGCCCGCAGCGTGTATTCGCGCCCGGTGAGGCGATCCCGGAGCGTGGCCGTGACGCCCTCCCCGTCCTGCTGGTGGGACAGGTATTCGGTGTTGAAGGAGAAATGCGCGCCACGCTCTACCGCGTTCTTGAAGATCACCGGCTCGATCAGCGGCTGGGGAATGTCCTGCAGGCCACAGGGGCTGCCCTGCAGGTAGTCGCCCTTGCGTTCGTCGCCCGTGCCCCAGGTGCGCAGGCGCACCAGCTCTTCCCCCGCCAGGCTGGTGGTGAACAGGGTGTCGCCCATCTGCTCCCAGGGCGTGGCGTACTTGATGGCCTCGTCCTCGATACCCAGATCGCGCAGCACTTCCATGGTGCGCTGGTTGGTGATGTGGGCCCGCGGGGTGTCGGCCAACCAATGGGTGCGCGAGACGAGGTGCACACGCACGCCCTGGGTGGCCAGGGCCAGGGCGGCCGTACCGCCGGTGGGGCCGGAGCCGATGATCAATACGTCGGTGTCGAAATCTGCGCTGGTTTCCACGCTCTGGGTCTCCTCGCCGCCCATGGCGGGCGGATGGGTCGATGAAGAACTGCCTCAATGGAAGCGCACTCTACAGTGCTTGCATGCTAGCATGCAAGCTCCGCATTCAGATCCTGCCCCACCCCAGTGCACCTGTCGCTCTTACCCGCCGGACCGCCTGCGCCGAGGGTGATACCATCCGCCCGCACCCACCCAACCGCACCCGGACGCACGCCCATGGCCAAGAAGAACTACATCTACCAGGATATCCTCGAGCGCCTGTTCACGTGCCAGTACCGCTTTGGCGACCGTATCCTGGTGAAGGAGATCGGCGAGGAGATGGGGGTCAGCCGGCATCCCATCATGACCGCCCTGTACCGCCTGCAGGAGCGGGGCTTCGTGACCATCACCGCCCAGGTCGGCTGCGAGGTGGTCACACCGACGCCCGAGGCGATCCAGGACTTCTACCGCATGTTTGCGCTCACCGAAGGGCTGATCGCCGAGCTTGCCGCCAGCCGGGCCAGCGCCGCCGACATCAGCCGCCTGCGCCTCATCAATGACCAGATCCACGCCCTCGACGCCACCCGCAACGCCAACGCTGACGAATACCGGCGGCTCAACGTGGACTTCCACACCCAGCTCCACGCCATGGCGAAGTCACCCCTGCTGTGCAGCCGCCAGCTGGCCAACTTCGAACTGTCGGATTTCTTCATCGTGCAGACCTGCGGCTTCCGCGCCCACCTGGGGCTGGTGGCCGATGAACATAATGCCGTCATCGCCGCCATCGTCGCCCGGCAGCCGGAAGCGGCCAACCGGGCTGCCCGGGAGCACATCGAAAGCGTGTCCCGCAGCGTCGCGGCGGCCCTGGACAAAACCACCGCGGGCGACGAAGGCAGCGCAGACACGGCCCCCTGACCCATCAGGCCGCGGGGTATGCTGCCGATTGGAGGTCAACAGCCCGTGCCCCGCTCCACCCCACTGCTCCTCGCTACCGCACTCTTCCTGTGCAGCTGCATCTTCGTCCCCCGGACAACACAGCGCTACGACCCCGCCTGCGGCATCACCGAGCGCCACATGACCCTCGACGCCTACCAGATCGGTGCCTTTGGCGGCTGCCGGAATGAAGGCTGCGCCGAACTCCTCGTCCTCGCCGGCGCGGTCTCGGCCGCCAGCCTGGTGGTGTCGGGCAGCGTGGTCGTGGTCGGTGAAGTGGTGTACTGGCTGGAGGCGAAGGGACGCTGCTTAGCCCGGTAGAGAAGCGGGAGCCCCTGAAACAGTCCGCGGACGGGTGGCCCGCCAGGCGATCAGACCGGCCAGCCCCACCAGCAGCCCCGTGCCGGGCTCGGGCACCGACTGGGTGATCGGCGTCCCGACGATTTCATACACGGCCGTGTTGAGAAAGGTCTCGGTGGTCACCGTGGTCCGCAGCAGGTAATCGGCAATGCCGGCAGACGTGAGCAGAACCGTGTCGCCGGCGGCAACGAAGACGTCTCCGAAATCCACGGTGCAATCGAAGGAGACCCCTTTCACCAACGCCACGCAGCCAAACTGGGCCGAATTGAGGTGGAAGAGCTCTTGGCCCACCAGTTCGACCGTATCCACCCAGAGCACCTCCTCCCCCGTCTTGACCTCCGAGACCGTCGATGACGAGTTGCTGAGCACCCGGCTGCTGGATGTGAGCGTGGGACCGGAAAAGGACAGCGGATTGACGGACGCTGCCGCCAGGATGCTCCGGGTCGTGACGAACGCCGCCTGAACGGCCGCATCACCGAAAGGCAGCACAAACTGAACATTCACCAGCGCCGTCGGGTCGCCGGCCAGGAAGCCCAGCACCTGCGTCGAGTAGGTTTCCACGGTTCGGGTTTCCGCTACCGTGGTGACACTGTCGACGCGGTGTTCCAGGGTCATGGCGGTCGTCCCGCCCGTGGTCTGCGCGGCGGCAAGCCCGGCATGCCCCAGCAGGGCAGCGGCCAGCGCCGATAGCACAAGAGCCTTTCCAATCCGACTATTGAACATCGTGCACTCCGTTTCTTTGGTTGAAGGTAGGTATGTTCCCCTGCCTCCATGAATCGGAGTGGTAGCCGCCGGGTTGAAGCCCTCCAGCAAATTTGATGCCATCTGCACAAGGCCTTCAATTCATGCAGACTTTTCTCCCACCTTGGCGCTCCGTGTAAATTTTTCCGTCACAATTCCTTGACCGATGCCCGGGGCAGGCTGGCGCCTCAGGGGTCCGAACGACGCAGGGGCGGCTCCCCCCGGAGCCGCCCCTGCAGGCACGCCGACTGCTTGCCCGAGATCAGCAACCCGCGGTCTTCTTGAAAGACTTGCTTTCGTTCTTGCCGCCGGCATTGTCGTACTTGGCGCGGATCTCGTCCCCTTCGACAATCCGCTTGTCCTTGAATTTGTCGAGGGTAAGGTCATCATTGATGTTGATGGTCACACTGTCGCCGGACTTGTTGTCCTTGAGGGTGGCCACAGCAGACTTGCCATCGGACGCCATCTTGATTTTGGTGATGACGCCGACCATCTTCACGTCGTCGGCTGCCACCGGCGCACTGAAGGATGCGGCCGAAACGGCAACGGCCAGGGAAAGCATGAGCTTGGAAACAAATGTACGCATGACAGGATTCCTTTAAGACGATGGGGCGTGCTGCCCTGGGATCCGGTGAAGAGATCGTCCTGCGCGGCTTCGAGTCCGCCCCGGGAAGCCGAACTGGGCCGACACGTTGTTGTTGGGGTGGGTGATGCTCATGCCCAGGTCGGCGAAGTAGTTGAGGTCGCCAACCCCCACCTGCTTGAGTGTGCCCATGGCGCCGAGGCCGTACCAGTCGATGTCCCCCAGATTGATCTTGGGCGCGGTGTTGCCGAAGTAGGTGCCCTGCATCTTCGGCGCGTCGAAGATCTTGAAGCCGCGATTCCACTGCATCCACACCCGCAGGGGGTCGGTGTCGATGGGGATGATCGACACGCCGAGCATGTCGGTATCCTGCAAAGAGTTGCCCGGGGTGGAGCGGAAACCGCTCTCGAAGCCCCTGCCGTAACAGATCTTGCCGTAGGCACCGGGCAGCCCTTCAATGTCGGGCGCCCAACCGACGGTCATGCCGTCAAAGGCATAGTCCACCAGCAGCGAGGGCGTGCCCCCATTGCCCGGGCGTGGCGTATTGAGGCGCAGGTTGCTCGGCGCACCATGGGTGGACGGACGGCGGCCCACCGAGAACCAGATGTCCTGATCGGCGATATTGCTCCAGGTGGCAAAGGCGCGATCCACGTTGAGGTAGCTGCTCGACGGGATGTGGCCAAGGGTGCCGTCAAAGACGCCCACCCGGTCGGCAAAGTAAGGTGCAGAGCCGCTGTTGGTGACCGCATCGTCGTCGCCGGCGCCGAAGGTCTTGTACATCACCAGCCGGGCGTTGACGGTCACATCCTGGGTGGCCTTGGCGCTCAGATCGAGGCCGAAGCGATTGGTGTAGAGGGTGTCGTTGCGCGGCTTGTAGGCCGGCACCTGGGCGGCGAAATTGCCCAGCGCGCCCATCATGGCGGCATTGGCACCCATGAAGCTCTGGGCCTGCTGATAGGTGCGCACACCCGACATGTTCTGGGCAAACTGCATCAGCCCGGTCAGCGCCGCGCCGGTGGCGGGCGTGGGGTTGGCAAAGAAGGCGGCCTGGAGCTGCGCCTGGGCGTTGGCGAAGGTGGCACTGACGTCGGTGAAAGGTTTGGTTTCACCCCACAGACTGTCTGCGCGGAACTGGTAGTCACCGCCGATGGTGAGCCAGCGCTCGGACGACTTCTCTTCGGCTTTGCCGACCTTCTCCCTGAGCTCCTCGGTGGCCTGGCGGTTGGCCGTGGTCGCGGCATTGTTGGCCTCGATCTGACCCTTCAGGCGGGTGAGCTCCTGGGACAGCACCTCGATGCGCTTGAGCAGTTCGGCATTGCTTTCGGCTCGGGCCTGAATGGGCAGGAACAGCCCTGCCACCAGGACACCGATCAAGGTTCTGACATGACGTGTTCTCATGACCACTCCCTTTAATCTGCTTTTTTGTTTGAATCAGTGATCGTCATCCCACCCGGTGAACATGGCCCGGAAGTGGGCCAGGGGCGTGTGACCGGTGGTGCCGAGGTAGATGTGACCGATCAGGAAGGCCAGCATCAGGAAGGCGCCCACCGTATGCACGGTGGCGATCGTCCCGAGATCGACGCGGAAACCTGCGGCACCCAGCTCGTTGTAGAAGAGATAGGCCAGCCCCGAGAGCCAGATCAGCGGCGTCACCACCACGGTCACGCCGAGATAGGTCTGCGCCTGCATCGGGTTGTGCTTGCGCTCCCGGGTCGGCCTGAAGGGATGGGGCTCCCCCTTGAAGATCCCCACCGCATAGAAGCGGACGATCTTGTCGATGTTCTTCATCGTGGGGATGTATTGCCGCCACTCGCCGGTCGTCAGGTGCCAGAACATGGCAAACACCCACAGCCCGATGAAGGCCCATACGGTCATGGTATGCACCCGGTGGGCCTGTTCGAAGCCAAGCAGGTGGTAACTACCGTGAATCTCGAAGCCCGTCAGCAGCATGCCGATGATCAGCACCGCCTGGATCCAGTGCCAGAGGCGCTCGAAGCGGGTGAAGATATAGACGCGTCCCATGATCCCGTCTCCCGTTCAGTGCTTGCGATTGACGAAGCGGATGAGGCCGTGGACCAGCACGCCGGCGAGAATCGCCGCCGATGCCAGCCAGCCCAGCGTATCGACGAGGCGGTTGCCGCCACGGCCGGGGATGTAGATGCCTTCGACCTTGTCCAGGCGTCCGCCGCGGGCGTGACACTCGTTGCAGGCCAGGGCCTTCTCCTTGGGGGCGACCATGTGGGTGATCGGCCACATCGCCACTGTCTCGACGAAATCCACCTTACCCGAGAAGGGCTTTCCGACCGCGGCCATACCCGCAGCGATGGCCTTTTCCCAATCCATGTTCTTCCAGTAGGCCGTGTCGTCCTCGCCGGCCAGATGGGTCACCACCAGTGTGCGGTGGACCGGATCGAAGGGCTGCTTGCCGCGGAAGAGCTTGACCGGCCAGATCATCGACTTGCCGTCATCCGGCCCCCCTTCGAAGGTGTTGATGGCAATGGGCTGGCGGCTCTTGTCGATGTCGTCACCCATCAGGGTGTACTTCACCGAACCGTTGAACCACATGTATTCGGGGCGCACGTTCTCTTCGAGCACGAAGTCGCCCTTGATGCCGTTGTAGGTCACGTGACCATCATCGTTGGTGACCACCAGCGGCTTGCCCTTGGCATCGCGCTTACCGGCCGTGGACCAGTCCCAGGACATCTTGGTGGGCATGTCGCCACGGGCGAAGGCGGGGATATGGCAGGTCTGACAGGCCACCTTGTCGGTGTGGTCATTGAGCTTGGCCATTGAGTGAGGTGCCTGGCCGTGACAGGCCTGGCAAGTTGCCGGATTGGTGCTGTCGGCCTTGCCGCGGATATGGGCGCCGCCCTTGTCCATGGCCGTCGGGGCATAACGGCTGCCCGGCACCTGGTGGCCCTCGGTCTTGTGGCAGGTGGCGCAGGTGAAGTTGTTGCCCTCGGCATCCATGTGCACGTCCAGGGCCTTGTCCGGGCGATCGAGGGAGCTGTCCAGGTCTCCGTGCTTCACCGCGTCGCCACCACCACCGTAGAAGTGGCAGGTGCCACAGGTCTCGCGGCGGGTCTTGCCGACCTTCTGGGCAATCGCCTGGAGATCAATGCCGCGGACGATCTTGCCCGAGCCGGGGGGAAACTCCGTGTCCTTGGTCACCGGATGGCCGGAGAAACCGGAGGGCTTCTTGTACTTGCCGGTGGCGTCGTGGCACACCAGACAGTCCACGTTCTCCTGGGACGCAAAATCGAAGTTCTTGTCGTCAAGCCCGTAGCCGATGTGGCAGCTCGCACAGGCCTTGTAATTGGACGACACGGAGGTGCAGAAATTGTTGATCACGTGACGCTTGCCGAGCGTCTGCCCGGTGCCGGGATTCACGTATTCCCACTTCCAGTGTTGGGTCTGGTGGATCTGCCTGGCGGCTTCGGTATGGCAGGTCAGGCAGGCCTTGGTGACCTCGGGGCCCGACTGGAAAGGACGCTGAAGCTCCTTGAACTTGCTGTGGTCAGCGGTCGATCTGAGCAGCGCCGCATCGGACGCCCCCGCCTTCTGATCAGCGGCCGAAAAGGCCGACCCCATCATTGCCACTGTCGCCAGGGCGACCAATATGTGCTTGAGCGCTTGCATACGCCCCCCTCTCTTGCGAACCATCCGATTGAAGTGGTGCACCGCAAAATCAGTACAGGGCGATTTTAGAATGTTCGTATGTTCGAATATTGATGTGTATCAATGGTAGATCCAGCCTGCCGGACAAGCCTGGTCAGGGCAGGACGGATGTCGCAAGCGCGCAACGCAACGCATTGGGAGCCCTGCAACCATGCGGGGCAGAAGGAAGGCCCCGGGCGCCATCAACCCGGAAGCGTCGCGGGCCACCTCACCACGTCGGGCGCACGGGTCCGCAATGGCATCAAGTCCGTACGACGCGCATCGCCGTGCCGATCGCGACCACCTGCAGGAGGGCGATGCCGACCAGTACCGTGGTGAAACGCCCCCCGTCCATCAGCCCCCCGAACACCAGTGGCGCCAGGGCCAGGCCGGTGTCCAGGCCGGAGTAGACAAAGCCATACACCCGCCCGAAGGCGGCCTGACCAAAACGGGAAGTTGCAGCACGGCGCACCAGCAGATCCCGGGATGGGCCGGCCAGGCCGGTCAGAAAGCCGATGGACGCCATCAGGCCGACCACGGCAGAGGCCGGCACCCAGCCGCTGGCCAACAGCAGCACCGCCAGCGCGGCCGCCCCCAATGCACAGGCAATGACCGCGTCCTGCCGTGCCGAGCGGGCCAGGAAGCCCCCGGCCAGGATGCCGGCCGCACCGCCGAGCAGGTAGGTGGACAAGGTTGCCGCCGCACCGGCCACGGACATGTCATACAGCCCCTGCATCAGCGGCGCGCCAAAGTTCTGGAAGGCACCGAAAGCCATGGTGAGCAGGAAGAAGAAGGCAAAGCACATCCACACCGGGCCCACCTTGAGGATCTCGAGGGTAGTCACCGGCCTTCCCGCCGGCGCTGCATCGCGGCTCTCATCCACCAGATGGCGCCGACCAAGGACGATCAATGCCAGCGCTGGCACCGCCAGCAATCCCGCCGCCAGCGCCGCCACACGCCAACCGGAATGGGCCGCGATACCCGTCATGAAGACCGGCGCGAGGGCCCACCCGAGATTGCCCGACAAGCCATGCACTGAAAAGGCATGCCCCAGACGCGGCGTCGACACATTGCGGTTGAGGATGGTGAAGTCGCACGGATGGAAGACACTGTTTCCCAGCCCCGCGACTGCCGCCACCAGCATCAGCGCGGCAAAGGAATCCGCCTGGGCAAGCAGCAACCCGGCGGCAATGAAGCAGCTAATGCCCGCCGCCAGCACGCGCACCGGTCCAAAGCGGTCAACCGCCAACCCGGACAAGGCCTGCCCCACCCCCGACACCACAAAGAAGACCGTCATGGTGCTGCCGATTCCCACGAAATCGAGGCCGAACTCGGGCATGAGCCAGGGGAAAAGCGGCGGCAACAAGAGATGGAAGAAATGCGACACCCCGTGGGCGAACCCCACCAGGGCAATCACGTAAGCATCCTGCCGGGGGGGTGCAAGGCTTGCCTGGACGGTCATGGGCGTACTCTCCGTGGCTGCTTCATCGGACCGGCCCGCCGCGTTGTTGTATTGAACCGGCCGGAAATCAGCCCGATACTAGCGCTCACCCCGGTGGCTGTATTTCGACAAACTGACAGATATTTGCCCAAACATGCCACTCCCGCACACGCGCCGGTCCTTTGACCCCCTGCCTCGCCGCCCCCCTTCCGCCACGGAGCCGGTGACCGTCAACGTCCGCACGCTACCGCCGGACGTGGTCGTACCCTCCCATCATCACCCCTGGGCGCAGCTTGCCTATCCGATCCGTGGTGCCATCCGCATCTGCGCCGCCGGCACGGCCTGGATCGTGCCGGCCAACCGTGCCGTGTGGATCCCGCCGGAGATTGACCACGATGTGACTGTACTGGGCGCCGTGGAGCTACGCACCCTCTACATCAGTTCCGCCGCCGCACCCCTGCCCCTGGATGCCTGTACCGTGGTGGACGTGTCTCCCCTGCTGCGCGCCCTCTGCGAGGCCATCGCCGAGGGCGTGGGCGACACCCGACATCACCTGATGATGCAACTGGCACTGGAGGAGATGCGCATCGCGCGCCCCCTTTCCCTGGGCCTGCCACTCCCCCGCGACCGGCGCCTCAAGACCCTCTGCGACGCCCTCATGGCCGACCCGGCCGACGGTCGCGGGCTGGCCGAGTGGGCCGAACAGGTGGGCGCCAGCGAGCGCACCCTGGCCCGGCTCTTCCAGTCCGAGCTGGACACCAGCTTTGGTGCATGGCGCCAGCAGTTGCGTCTGGCCCGGGCGGTGGATGAAATATCCCGCGGGCTACCCGTGGCACAGGTTGCGGCCACCGTGGGCTATGCCAGCCAGGCCGCCTTTTCAGCCATGTTCTCACGGGCACTGGGCGTACCACCGAGCCGTTTCGGAGGGCGCTGAACGGGCTCCTCGCCCGGGCAAGGTCAGCGGCACGCCAGGCTCGCCGGAAATCTGCCGCCTGCAGGCCAGGTTTCAAACGACACCAGGAATTGACCCCATGTATTCCATGGGTATTGACCCTGACATTTTCTCAACTCTATAATAATATCAATTCTCATTTGCGAATGAATCTTAGCTGTACTTTACATTCGCAATCTGCAAGCCAGCCAGGCCCGTTGACGTGCCAAGCCAGCCAGCCAATACCTCGCTCCGGCGATGCCCCGCCCGCATCCTGAGCGACCTGTCTGAAAGCTGCCCATGCATCGTCTTGCCCAAATCGCCTGCATGATCCTGACCCTTTGCCTCACGGCCTGCGGTGGCGGAGGGAGCGGCGGCTCCAGCACGTCGTCCTCAACCCTGTCGGCCGCCGCACAGGTCGGGGAGAGCCTCTTCAACGACCCCATCCTGTCCAGTACCGGCGCCATGTCCTGCGCCTCCTGTCACGACAAGGCCAACCACCACGCGGCACCGGACACGCGCTCCGTGCCGGCCGGCGCCAATGCCGGCCACGAGGCCGGGCGTCAGGCACCTTCCCTGCAGTATCTCAAGTTCAACACCGCCTTCACCTTTGCCGGTGACGGCACCCCGACCGGGGGCTTCACCTGGGACGGACGTGCAGCCTCCCTGGCCGATCAGGCCAGCGGCCCTCTCCTCAACCCCAACGAGATGGCCAACACCGGCATCGAAGACGTGGTCGCCAAACTCAAGCGCTCCACCCACGCAGCAGCCTTCCGCAAGGTGTTCGGCGACGACATCCTGGAACGGCCGGCCGACGCGTTTGCCCGACTGCAATTCGCCCTGCAGCAGTACCAGATCGAAGACCCCGACTTTGCCCCCTTCAGCAGCAAATTCGACCTTTGGCAGGCCGGCAAGGCACAGCTGACAAGCGCCGAGCTCAAGGGCTGGTCGCTCTTCAACGACCCGGCCAAAGGGAATTGCGCGGCCTGCCATGTGAGCACATCGGTGGGCGGCAATCCCCCCCTCTTCACCGACAACACCTTCGATGCCCTCGGCGTACCCCGCAACCCCGAGATCAAGGCCAACGCCGACAGCAACTACTATGACCTGGGCCTGTGTGGCCCCTCCCGTGCCGATCTGGGCAGCCGCACGGATCTGTGCGGCGCCTTCCGGGTACCAACCCTGCGCAACGTGGCCAGGACCGCGCCCTATTTCCACAACGGTGCCATCAAGACCCTTACGGACGCCGTGCGTTTCTACGTGCGCCGGGATACCCACCCGGAGGAGTGGTATCCCACGGATCCCAATGGTGTGGTCCTCAAGTTCAATGACTTGCCAACGGCCTACCACGCCAACGTCAACGTCACCGAGGCGCCCTATGACCGCAAGCGTGGAGACGCGCCGGCGCTGAACGAAAGCGAGATCGCCGATCTGGTGAGCTTCCTCAACACCCTGACCGACGGCTACACGCCCTAGGCCCGGCCCTCTTCCGCCCCCTGCCCGCCCCGCCCTGGAGTTCCGCCCCCATGAAGGCCACCCGATCTGCCTGGCCCTGGCCATGCTGTTCCCGGCTGGCACCAACGCAAGACTGTTGGCCCGCATCGCGCGCATGGCCGCCGAATGATGGTGACTTGATAGTCAGTTTTCATGGCACACAGGAGACACCATCGCTGTCCCATCAAAACAAGCCCCACCACGGAGAGCGCCATGAACACCCGATCGAACGTGACACCTTCGGCCCCATCGATTTCCGGCCGACCGCGCCCGCAGTTTCAACGATCACTGCGCCGTGGGCATCGAGCCGAACCGTGAGCGCATCGCCCAGTTGGTCGGCGACTCGCTGATGCGGGTCACCGCCCTCAACCCCCACATCGGTTACGACAAGGCCGCCGCGATTGCCAAGAAAGCCCACAAGGACGGCACCAGCCTGCGCGATGCCGCCCTGGCCCTGGGCTTCATGAGCGCCGACGACTTTGATCGCTGGGTCGCCCCCCGGCGCATGGTCGGCCGCGACTGAAGCCCTTCTCTCGAAAGATCGAAACACGCATGCATACCCCCAAGCAGAACAGCATCCGGAGCCTGCCCGAGTACTGGCGCTGGTTGGGCACACGGGTGCGGCTGGGACTCACCCCCGACGAGCCGCGCCTGATCACCGCCTACCTGGAAACCGGCCGGCAAGCCTGCCTCGCCGATCTGTTGCACCCCTGGCAGATGAACGAACAAAGCTTCCAGACCCTTCTCGCCGCCGCCCTTGACCCCCATTTGCCCTGGCACTGGCGAAGCCACTGCCTCAACCACAGCCATCAGCCCCTGATGCAACTGGGAGATTTCGCCAAGCGTCGGCCGGAATGGCGCCCCCGGCTCATCACACTGGTGGAGCAGCTTTCCCGGGCGAAGATGCCCCCCGAGGACCGTCCCGAGGAGATGCCCTACAGCGAACGCGCCACATTCGGGCGCGGGCGCTGATTCCAGGCGGACGTCTCCTTGGTCGGACGTCCTTCCGTCGCCAGGCGCTCCTCCGTCCCGGTCTGCCAGCCTCATCAACTTGCGTCCCTGACGCAGGCGGCACTCCCGTGCCGTTTGCACCTGACTTGCAGGACAGGCGAGATCTACCTGATGCCGGTGATCTGATCGAACACGCCGCCGTCTGCAAAATGGGTCTTCTGGGCCTTGGTCCAGCCGCCGAACACCTCGTCGATGGTGAACAGCTTGACCGGGGCGAACGTCCTGGCGTACCGGGCGGCCACCGCCCCATCCGTCGGCCGGTAGTGGTGTCTGCCGGCAATATCCTGGCCCTCCGGCGAGTACAGGTACTTCAGGTAAGCCTCCGCCACCTTCCGTGTGCCGCGCTTGTCCACCACCCTGTCCACCACGGAGACAGGCGGCTCCGCCAAGATGGACAGGGACGGGGTCACCACGTCGAACTTGTCCGGCCCCAGCTCCTTGGTGGCCAGATAGGCCTCGTTCTCCCACGATATCAGCACGTCGCCGATGCCCCGTTCGGCAAAGGTGGTCAGGGAGCCGCGGGCGCCCGAGTCGAGCACTTTCACATTGTCATAGATCTTCTTCACCAGATCCCTGGCGGTGGCTTCGGAGCCGCCGGGCTGTTTCACCGCATAGCCCCAGGCCGCGAGGTAGTTCCAGCGGGCACCGCCGGAGGTCTTCGGATTGGGGGTGATCACCTCGATACCGGGCTTGGCAAGATCGTTCCAGTCCCTGATCTTCTTCGGATTGCCCTTGCGCACCAGGAACACGATGGTGGAGGTGTAAGGCGAGGCGTTGTGGGGCAGACGCTTCTGCCAGTCGGCCAAGATCCACTTGCCATTGTCGTGCAGGGCATCCACGTCGGCGGCCAGGGCCAGGGTCACCACATCGGCCTCCAGGCCGTCGATCACCGAGCGGGCCTGCTTTCCTGAGCCACCATGGGACTGCTTGATGGTGACAGTTTCATTGTTCCTGGACTTCCAGTACTTGGCGAAAGCCGCGTTGTATTCCTGGTAGAGCTCACGGGTGGGGTCATAGGAGACGTTGAGCAGGGTCACGTCGGCATGGGCCAGGCTGGTTGAGCCGATGAGAAACGCCAAAACCAGGGAGGCACGGCGGGCGGTCGGAAAAGGCATGGGATGCTGTCCTGTGATCAGTTGTGAAGTGCAACCGAGTGTAGGGAGGACGCCCCCCGGAACGAACCAAGAAAAATTCCCATGCATATTCGAGGCGGAGTGGAATGCTATTTACCGCATCCCGGGTTTCACGCGACGGACACCCCGCCATGCCGGGAATCGCCGTACCGGCGCAAACCCCTACTACGCACAGGGTTGAAGTTGGCGCGCCATGCGGCCAGACTGGATTGACCCTCTGAGCGGAGCCTTCCGTGAGCGAGAATTGCCCCGTCGATCCCGCCTCACACACTACCCGGCCGCGGCGCGCCGCCGGGCCCCGGACGGCCCGCGCCACGGATCCGCGTTTCGACGAGATCCTCGCCAGCGCCAACGACGCGATCATCTCCATCGACGAAGCCCAGTCCATCACCCTGTTCAACCGGGGCGCCGAGCGCATCTTCGGTTACAGCGCCGCCGACATGATCGGCCAGCCCCTGGACCGACTCATTCCCGAGCGTTTCGTTGCCCGTCACGCCGGCCAGGTGAGGGATTTCTCGGCCACCCCGGAGGCTTCGCGGATGATGGCCCAGCGCGGCGAGATCTACGGTCGTCGGCGCGACGGCAGCGAGTTTCCGGCGGAGGCCTCGATCTCCAAGTTCCGCGGTCCGGACGGGCTGGTATTCACCGTTATCCTGCGCGACATCACCGACCGCCACGCGGCCGAGCAGATGCTGCGCGGCGCCCATGACGAGCTGGAAAAGCGCGTGCGTGAACGTACCGCCGAGCTGGAAGAGCGCAACGCCCAGCTCCAACAAGAGATCCACGAACGTCGGCGTGCGGAGAAGCAACTGGCCGAACAGGCCCGTGAGCTGGCCCGCTCCAACGCCGACCTGGAGCAATTCGCTTCGGTCGCCTCCCACGATCTTCAGGAACCCCTGCGCATGGTGGCCAGCTATACCCAGCTGCTCAACCGGCGCTACCGCAGCCGCCTCGACGCCGACGCGGATGAGTTCATGGGATTCATCGTGGATGGTGCCCTGCGCATGCAGCGGCTGATCAACGATCTGCTGGCCTTTTCCCGGGTGGGCAGCCGCGGCAAGAGCTTTCAGCCGGTGGACCTGGGCACCATCGTGGCCGCGGCACTGGGCAGCCTGCGGGCCGCCATCGAAGAGAGCGGCGCCCACATCCGGGTCGGCGCCCTGCCGGTCGTGCATGGCGACCCCACTCAGATGGAGCAGCTCCTCCAGAACCTGATCGGCAATGCCATCAAGTTCCGCAAGGGTCCGGAGCCGCAGGTGCACATTGATGCCCGGCGAGAGGACACGCTCTGGCGGATCGACGTCTGCGACGACGGCATCGGCATCGACCCCCGCTTTTCCGAGCGGATCTTCGTCATCTTCCAGCGCCTGCACACAGCCGCCGAGTACCCGGGCACCGGCATCGGGCTGGCCATCTGCAAGAAAATCGTCGAACGCCACGGCGGACACATCGATGTCCGCTCCACCCCCGGCCAGGGGGCATGCTTCAGTTTCACACTACCCGACCGGGAGGAGCCCCCCCATGCGTGATCGCCCCATCCGGATACTTCTCGTGGAGGACAACCCCGGAGACGTCCGCCTGACCATCGAGGCCTTCAAGGACAACCGCCTTGAGACACCGCTGGAAGTGGCCCGGGACGGCATCGAAGCCCTGGCCTACCTGCGCCGCGAGGGCACCCACGCCGGCAAACCGCTGCCCGAGCTGATCCTCCTCGACCTCAACCTGCCACGCATGGATGGTGGTGAAGTGCTGGCCGCCATCAAGGCCGACCCGGCGCTGATGCACATCCCGGTGGTGGTGCTGACCACGTCCCGGGCCGAGCAGGACGTGCAACGCGCCTATCAGCTACAGGCGGCCTGCTTCATCACCAAGCCGGTGGATTTCGAGTGTTTCATCCAAGCCGTGAAACTCATCGACGCCTTCTGGCTGAGTGTCGTCACCCTGCCCTGCGGAGCACGCTGATGGGCGAGGCGAGCGCCACCGTCCTCCTGGTGGAAGACAACCCCGGCGACGCCCGCCTGATCCAGGAGATGCTGGCCGACGGCAGCGGCAGCCGTTTCCGCCTGTGGCGGGCCGACCGCCTTTCAGCCGGCCTCGACATGCTTTCAAGCGGCCTCGTCGGCGTCGTGCTGCTCGACCTGTCCCTGCCCGACAGCCTGGGCATCGAGACCTTCTGCACCATGTTCGCCCACGCCCCCCAGGTGCCCATCATCGTGCTCACCGGCACCGATGACGAAGTAATGGCCCTGCACGCGGTCAAGACCGGTGCCCAGGACTACCTGATCAAGGGCGAGGTGAACAGCAACCTGCTGCTGCGGGCAATGCGTTACGCCATGGAGCGCAAGGAAGCCGAGCGCGCCCTGCGGGAAAGCGAGGAACGCTACGCCCTCGCCGCCGCCGGTGCCAATGACGGCCTCTGGGACTGGCACCTGCAGACCGGTCACGCCTACTTCTCGCCGCGCTGGAAATCCATGCTGGGCTTTGGCGACGACGACATCGGCCACGATCCGGAGGCCTGGCTGGCCCTGATCCATGGGGACGATATCGACGGCTTCCGGGCTCAGCTCAACGCCCCCCAGACCCTGTCGGGCGCGCCCCTCAATGCGGAATACCGCATCCGCACCCGGGCCGGCGACTACCGCTGGATGCTGTGCCGCGGCATGGCCGTGCGCGACCGCGACGGGCGCCCCCTGCGCATGGCGGGCTCCCAGACCGACATCCACGACCGCAAGCTGGCCGAAGAGCGCCTGCTGCGGGACTCCCTGCACGACGGGCTGACCGGCCTGCCCAACCGCAACCTGATCATCCACCGCCTGCACCAGGCCATCGACCGCATGCAGCGCCAGTCAAGCCGCCGCTTCGCCGTGCTGTTCCTCGACCTGGACCGCTTCAAGAACGTGAATGACAGCCTGGGCCACACCACCGGCGACAAGCTGCTCATCGAATGCGGGCGTCGCCTGGGCCTGTGCTGCCGTCCCCATGACACCCTGGCCCGCCTCGGCGGCGACGAATTCGTGCTCTTGCTCGAAGACATCGACGAGGAGATGGATGCCATCCGGGTGGCCGACCGCATCCAGCGGCACTTTGCCACCCCCTTTGTCATCAGCGGCTACGAACTGTTCATGAACTGCAGCATCGGCATCGCCCTGTCGGCCCCCGGCTACCGTCACCCGGACGAATTGCTGCGCGACGCCGACACGGCCATGTACCGGGCGAAGGCCGACGGCAAGGCCTGCTATGCCCTGTTCGATTCCGACATGCACCACCGGGCCGTGGCGGCCCTCGACATGGAAAGCAGCCTGCGCCGCAGCATCGACCGGCAGGCGTTCGTGCTCCACTACCAGCCGGTGATCGAGCTGGAAACAGGCCGCATCGCCGCCTTCGAAGCCCTGATTCGCTGGCCCCACGAGACCCGCGGACTGATCCCACCCACCGAGTTCATCCCCCTGGCCGAAGAGACCGGTCTCATCCTGCCCATCGGCCGCTGGGCCTTACGCGAAGCCTGCCGGCAACTACGCCGCTGGCAGGGCGCAGACGAGCGCCTGGCCAAGCTCGGCATCGGTGTCAATCTGTCGGCGCGCCAGTTCTCGGACGAAGGCCTGGTGGGCCAGGTCGCCGATGTGCTCGCCGAAACCGGCCTGCCGCCCGCGTGCCTCAAACTGGAGATCACCGAGAGCATCCTGATGGTCAACGCCCAGGTGGCGCTGGCGCGCCTGAACCCCCTGAGAGCCATGGGCGTCCGCATCAGCATGGACGACTTCGGCACCGGCTATTCGTCCCTCAGCTACCTGCAGCGCTTCCCCATCGACACCCTGAAGATCGACCAGTCGTTCATCGGCGCCATGACCCATACCATCGAGGGGGCGGAAATCGTCCGCGCCATCCTCAACCTGGGCAAGGCCCTGCACCTGGAGGTGATTGCCGAGGGCTCGGACAGTGCCGAGCAGGTGGCCATGCTGCGTGCCATGGGATGCCCGCTCACCCAGGGCTATTTCTTCTCTCCCCCCCTGCCGGAGCACGAGGCTGCGGCCATGCTCATGCGCAAGGGGGGGCCGCTTCCCGGGCCCTGAAGTGATCTCCGCCGGCCGGCCACACCGGCGTCGCGCCAGCCCTATCAACGAGAATGATTTGCGTTTGCAAGTTGCGGTATGATCACGCTTTCAAACCGAGATCTCGCCTCTCCCCTTCAGCATGAGCGGACCCCCCAGTCTTCCCGGCACCTTCCTGCTGGTCGGCCATCCAAATGTCGGCAAGTCGGTGCTCTTCCACCGCCTGACCGGCGCCTACGTCAACGTGTCCAACTATCCCGGCACCACGGTGGAAGTGACCCGGGCCAGTGCCCGCTTCGACCGGGAGTCCGCCCTCCTGGACACGCCGGGGGTGCTGGCCCTGCCCTCCCGCAGTGACGATGAGCGCACCACCGTCCGCGCCCTTCTCAACGAGCCCACCCGGGCCCTGCTGCAGGTGGGCGATGCCAAGAACCTGCGCCGCACCCTGACCCTGACGGCCCTGCTGGCCGAGCTGCGGATACCGCTGGTGCTGGCCCTCAACATGCACGACGAAGCCGCGGCGCGCGGTGTCACCATTGACATGGCCGCCCTGGCCGAAGCCTTGGGTGTGCCCGTCGAGGCGACCGTCGCCACGGACGGTCAGGGGGTCGGCACCCTTGCCCATCACCTGAGCGCAGCTCGTGTGCCGCGCCCCATCCTGCAGTACGACAAGGCCATCGATGCCGACATCGAGCGTGTCGCGGCAGCCATTTCCCGCCATTGCCCCCATCCGCGCGTCGCCGCCAGGGGGCTGGCGATCCTGTATCTCGGTGGCGATGACGAGGTGGAGGCCTGGTTGCGTCGCGAAGCCGGCACCGCCTACGGGGAGATCGAGCCCCTGCGACGCGACGCCCTGGCAAGGGCGGGCGGCGACCTGCCCACCCTCATGGCGCGGGAACGCACCGAGGCCGCCGACGTACTCGCCACCAGTGTTGTCAGCCGCAGCCTGAAAAGCAGCCCCCTGCTCAGCCAGCGGGTCGGCCAAGCGGTGGTGCACCCCGTATGGGGTGTGCCCATCCTGCTGGCCGTGCTCTACCTGATCTATCAATTTGTCGGTGTCTTCGGCGCCACCACCCTGGTCGGGCTGCTGGAGGAAGACCTCTTTGAAGGGGTGCTCAACCCGGCCGTCACCCAGTTCATCGGGGCCCTCGCCCCGGCCCCCTGGTTCTCGGAGCTGCTGGTGGGCCAGTATGGCTTGTGGACCATGGGCATGACCTACGCCCTGGCCCTGATCCTGCCCATCGTCACCACCTTCTTCCTGGCCTTCGGCGTGCTTGAGGACTCGGGCTACCTGCCGCGCCTGTCGGTCATCGCCAACCGCCTGTTCGCCCTCATCGGCCTCAACGGGCGCGCGGTGCTGCCCATGGTGCTGGGGCTGGGCTGTGTCACCATGGCCACCCTCACCACGCGCATCCTGCACAGCCCGCGGGAGCGTCTGATCACCACCTTCCTGCTGGCCCTGGCGATTCCCTGCTCGGCGCAGCTCGGAGTGGTGCTGGGCATGCTGGGGAGCCTGTCCTTCACCGCGGTGCTGGTCTGGGCACTGGCGATGGTCGGCATCCTGATGCTCACGGGCTTCCTGGCGTCACGGTTGATCCCCGGGCGACGCATTCCGCTGGTCACCGAACTCCCGCCCATGCGCCTGCCCATCTTCGGCAACGTGCTCAAGAAAACCGCCGGACGTCTCAAGTGGTACCTGGTCGAGGTGATCCCCCTGTTCCTTGTGGGCACCTTCCTGATGTTCAGCCTGGACAAGCTCGGGGTGCTCCCGGCCATCGTCCGTGCCGGCGAACCCCTGGTGTCGGGCTGGCTGGGCCTGCCGCCGGAGGCCAGTGCAGCCTTCGTCATGGGCTTCCTGCGCCGCGATTTCGGTGCCACCGGCCTCTTTGCCATGGCCGACCGCCTCAGCCCGATACAAGCGGTGGTGGGCATGATCACCATCACCCTGTTCATCCCCTGCTTCGCCAGCCTGATGATGATGGTGAAGGAACAGGGCGTGAAGACGGCGGCCACCATGGTGGCCCTCATCGTGCCCTTCGCCTTCCTGGTGGGCGGGCTGTTCAATATTGTGCTGCGCGCCCTGTGGTGAACCCATGAGCCAGGATAGCCCCCCGTCCGATCACCAGGCCCTGGTACCGCTGGCCTTCATCGCTCCGGGCGTTGAAGTACGCCTTGCCTGCCTGGGCAAGGAGATCGACCCGCAGCAGCGCGAACAACTCACCGCCTATGGCCTCGCCGAAAACCGCCCCCTCACGGTACTGCAGCAACGCCCCATGACCGTGATCCTCGCCGAGGAAGTGGAGCTGGCGCTGGAGCACAGCGTGGCGCGCCATGTGTGGGTGCGGCGCTGAAGCGTCAGCGCCGCGGCCGCGTGGATCACCGGCGGCGGGCCAGGCCCAGCAGGCCCATCCCGGAGAGCACGAGCAGGGCTGACGCCGGCTCAGGCACCGGAACGCTGGCAAGCTCGTAGCTCAGGTCGTCGATGGCAAAGCCTTCACCACCACCGGCAAAGGCGATCCGGTCGACGAGTCCGGAATAGCCCGCATCGACCCACAACAGCCCAAGCGGCGCCCGCGGATCAAGAATGCTATGGACCAGATTGCCCTGGTAGAACAGCGAGATGCTGACGAGCGGAACCGTGGGATCGGCCGCATAGGACTTGTAGTAGGTGCCATGGAAGCGCACCGGGGCCTGATCGAAGCGCAGCTCTCCACCCTGCTCGCCACCGTAGAAGAGCTGAGCGCCACGCCCCTCCCCCACTCCGTCAAACACCGAGCCGACACCCGCCCAGCCGGACAGGCCACCGTAGCCATCCGCCGGGGGGCTCCACAGAGGAGGATCCTCAAAATCGACAATGATCGGGCTGGCCTGCACCGAGGTGCCCGCAAGAGCGGCCAGGACAAGAAATAGGGGGGTTGCCAGACGCTTCATGGGTATCTCCGTTCAGGGCGGCGTTGATGAGGAAAATGGGGAATACGGGCCGATCAACAGCGCCCCGCGGCGCGAAGCAACTCGTTGCAGCCGCTGCCGGATGCGGGGGCGCCGCTCTTGGGGCGGGGTGCAGGCTTGCCGCCGCCTCCCATCTGGCTGCAGATCGCATCACTGACGATGCCGCCGGTGCCGAAACTGAAGGCGCCCTCCACATAGCAGTTGAAACGGCGGCCATCGTTGGTGCGCACGCTGTAGCGCGTCTGCAGGCCGTCATCAACCCGGTCGGAGACGGTAAAGGCGTCCTGCTCCAGGCCAAGGGCAAAGGCGGTTCTCTGTTTCAGATGGTCTTCCTTGACGATCTGCGCGGCGCAACCCGCAAGCAGCACCGTCAGGGCGATGCGCTGGTGGTCGACGATCATCCCCTGGTCGCCCGGGGATTTGCCGAGTACATGGCCATGGCCTGCGGGCTCACCCGGGTGCACATCGCCCGCAGCGCGGCGGAGTGCCTGCTGCGCATCGACAGGGACGGCCCACCGGAACTGGCGGTGATTGATTTCTGGCTGCCGGATGGCATGGCACCCCAATTGCTGGGCACGCTGCGGCCGCGTTGCCCGCACAGCCGCCTGCTGGTGGTCAGCGGCGACGATGATCCGAAGCTGGCAGACTTGTCCCGCTCGGCGGGCGCCGACGGATACCTCCACAAGCAAGCGGCACCCGAGGTGTTCGCTCAGGCCGTGGCAACGCTGCGGGCGGGCCATAGCTGGTTTGCCGAACCCCCACCGGACGGAGGCAGCGTCGACCGACGCGAACTGCCCCTCCGGCCCCACGAGCTGGGACTCACCGAGCGACAGGGACAGATCCTGGGCATGCTGCTGCGAGGCCAGCCCAACAAGCGCATCGCGCGGGACCTGCACATTTCCGAGCAAACCGTGAAGGAGCATGTCACCAACATCCTCGCCCGCCTCGGCGCGACCAACCGGCTCGAAGTCATCGCGCGCATGCGTGGGCGGCGGATCGAACCATGATGCCCCCGGGCTTCGGGCCGAACACGGAAGAGCCGGCGTCCATCCTGTCGGCGGAGGCTCGCCTGCCCCTGCTGGAGATGGCCTTCCGGCGCCTGATCTTCGGCATCCGCGCGATGCCCTTCGTGGGTGTGCCCTTCATTCTCTGGATGGTGCATCTGGGGCTCAACATCGACGCCATGCTGCTGTGGCTGGCAGCCTACGCCCTGGGCAATCTGTGGGTGATCCAGAACAGGTCAAAGCTCGAACGGGACATCGCCGCCCTTCCCGCCGAAGCGGTGCTGACACGCTGGCGCCCCGTTGCCCACCGGGCGGCGCTGGTTCATGGCCTCGGGGTCAGCATGGTGTCCCTGGTCACCGCCGGCCGGGTTCCCATTGAGTTTGCGTTCCTGCTCGTCTCGACGCAGATGTCCATCGTTGCCGGAAACGCCACCCATCAGTCCCCCGAGTTCGGGACGTTCAAGCGCTTCTTCCTCACGGCCTGGGGAGGCTGTGTCCTCCTTGCGCCCTGGAGCTTCCCGTCCATCTGGGTACCGACCGGCTTTCTCATGTTGTTTTACGTGGTGGCTATCCACCGCCACGCCAAGAGCTCCCACCATTTCTTCGTCCGTTACGCCGAACTGGAGGAAAACAGCAAACGGCTGGCCGAGCGCTATCGCATTGCCAAGGAGGAAGCAGAAGCCGCACTCCAGGCCAAGAGCCAGTTCCTCACCACGGCCAGCCACGATCTCCGCCAGCCAGTGCATGCCATGGGCTTCCTGATCGAGTCCATCATCCATCGCAACCGGGATGCCGCGCAGCTATCGGCGCTGGAAGACCTGCGGCGCAGTGTTCGTTCGGTGACGCTGATGTTCAATTCCCTGCTCGATCTGTCCCGCATCGAGAATGGCGGTGTCGAAATCAGCCACGTCCATGTGGACATCGACGCCCTCCTGCACGACGTGGAGATCCTCTACCGGGAAGAGGCCAGAAGCCGGGGGCTGGCCTTGCGCATCCATTCCCCCCGTCGGCGACGCATCGTGCTGGCCGACCCTTTGCTGCTGCGCCAGTCCCTGGTCAACCTGGTACACAACGCCCTTCGCTATACCTCACGGGGCGGCGTGCTGCTGGGCGCCCGGCATCGGGGGCGCCACTGGCGGCTTGAAGTCTGGGATACCGGTGTGGGTGTTGCCAACACGGACCGGGGGCGGATCTACTCACCCTTCTTCCGGAATGAGCACGCATGGCGTATCGACAGCGCCGGCCACGGACTCGGGCTGGCCGTGGTGGCGCGCTGCGCGGAGCTGATGGGCGCCACACACGGTTTCGATTCGGTCGAGGGGCGGGGTTCGCGCTTCTGGATGCAGCTTCCAGCCACGTCAACCGACACCTCGGCACCTCAGATCGAGGCCGGCGGAGCGCCCCGGATCTACCGACAACTCTCCGGCGCCTGTCTGGTCATTGACGACGATCCGCAGGTTTCGTCGGCCTGGCAAAGCCTCATGCAGGCCTGGGGTATCGATGTACGCTGTGTCGCTTCCGCGATGGAAGCCTTTGAGCAACTCGAGGGCGGGTTCCAGCCCCAGGCCATCCTGTGCGACCAGCGCCTGCGCTCCGGCGAAAGCGGCGTGGACGTGCTGAAAGCCCTTTTCGCGCGCTGCCCCGAAGCCAGCGGCGCAATGGTCAGCGGCGAGTACGCCTCACCCGAGCTTCAACAGGCGGAGCAAGATGGCTACCTGGTGCTGCGCAAGCCGGTGGCCGTGCCCCAGCTATACGGACTGCTTGAGCAATGGCTGAACTGATGCCCGCAAGGCCTCATTACCCGCCCTTGCCGGCCATGAAAAACCGGGCAGCCCCCTGCCATGGAGGCTGCCCGGCAGCATGGATAGATCAATGATCAGTCGTTGATCTGGGACTGCAGGTAGTTCGGCAGCGTCACCGTATCGATCAGACCCAACTGGGTCTCCAGCCAGTCGATGGCTTCCTCGCAGGCTTCCAGCAACTCCTGGAGCAGATCGCGGCTGACGAAATCGGACTCACTCTCCGCCAGGGCCACCGCCTCCACCAGCAAGGGGCGCTGCACACCACGCTCATACTCGAGATCGTACTTCAGGCATTCGCCCACGTTCTCGCCGATCATGAGTTTGCCGAGGTTCTGCAGATTGGGCAGCCCCTCAAGAAACAGCACCCGCTCGATGATCTCGTCCGCTTCCTTCATCACGCGGATGGACTGCTTGTAGTTGTAGTCGTTGAGCCGCTCGAACCCCCAGTTGCGGAACATCCTGGCGTGCAGGAAGTACTGGTTGATCGAAGTCAGCTCATTGAACAGCACCTTGTTGAGCATGCTGATGACCTTCTTTTCACCCTTCATCGCCTATCCTCCTCAAGCCTGGGGCGCCCCGGAGCCCATCTGGCTCTGGAGATAGTTGGGAAGACCGACCGCGTCGATGAGGCGCAGTTGCTTCTCGAGGTAATAGGCGTGGTCCATCTCGGTGTCTTCGAGCTGGACCAGCAACATGTCGCGGGACACGTAGTCGCCGGCCTTCTCACACGCGGCGATGGCCTTCTTCAGCTCGCCCACGACGTGGTACTCCAGGTCCAGATCGGACTTGAGCATGGCCGGCACGCCATTGCCCACATGTAGCGCATTGCGCTTGTCCACCACCGCCACGCCTTCCAGGAACTGGATGCGCTGGATCAGGGCGCGGGCGTGCTCCCGTTCGTGCTCGGACTCATGCAGGGCCTTCTCGGCCAGACGGCCGAAGCCCATGTCCGAGTACATCTCACCGTGGATCAGGTACTGGTCCACCGCGGTCAGCTCGCCTGCGAGGAGGGTGTTGAGGATACCAATGATCTTTTTATCGCCTTTCATGGGGCTTCTCCAAATTGCTCAGGCTTCAAGGCTGGCATCACTTTCCGCCAGGATCAAGGTGTTGCGTGTCGATTGTGAGTGAATCTCAACTGCGATTCCCGGGATCTGGACGAAGCCCGCCGGAAAATCTCCTTGAGGCATGGAACAACTTAGTGATAAGCATTATCATTACTGGAATTTCCAGAGCCCGATCCCGTCCAAGGGAATCATCCACCCATGAACCGATCCGCGTCCGACAATGCCAGCGATATCCACTCCAGCGGCCTCAAGGCCACCTGGCCACGTATCCGGATCCTCCGTCTTTTCCAGCAAACCGGTGTGCGTCATCTCAGCGCGGAGGATGTTTACCGCGCCCTCATCGCTGACGGAGAGGAGATCGGGCTGGCCACCATCTACCGCGTGCTCACCCAGTTCGAGCAGGCGCGACTGCTGTCACGCCACCACTTCGATTCGGGCAAGGCCGTGTATGAGCTGAACGAGGGCCAGCACCATGACCATCTCGTATGCGTGATCTGCGGCCGGGTCGAGGAGTTCTGCGACCCGGAGATCGAACGTCTGCAGCACCAGGTGGCCGAGCGAAGGGGCTTCCAGCTAAGGGATCACGCCCTGTCCCTGTATGGCGTGTGTTCCGATCCGGCCTGCCAGGCCCGTCATGGCAAGCCGGAGGGCGGCGACTGAAGCCTCGCCGCCATGGTCTGGTGCGACTACTCCGTACCGGAGCGGTGTCGGCGCAGGGATTCGGAAGGCAGCATGCCGAAGGTGGACTTGTACAGCTCGGAAAAGCGCCCGAGGTGGGTGAAGCCGTAGTCGAGGGCGATGGCCGTGACGTTGTGGATGTTCTGCGTCGTGTCCATCAGGGTGGAATGGACCCGTTCCAGCTTCTTCTGGCGGATGTAGTTCTTGGGCGTGGTGCGGGCGTGGCGTTCGAAGAGCAGGTAGAGGGAACGCAGGCTCATCCGGGAGTAGGCCGCCAGGGACTCGGCGGTGAGATTGTCCTTGATGCGTTCGTCGATGTATTGCACCAGCCTGTCGAAGCATACGGAATGGGCCGCCGGCGTTTCCATGCACACATTGTGCTTGAGCAGGGTCATCAACTTGCCGCTCACCACCCGGTTGTAGTGCTGCAGCATCTGCGGCGTGGCCAGGCCCGACTCCGCCTCCTGGCAGACGATGGTGAGAAGCTGGATCAGGCTGTCAAGCTCCGCGAACTTGTAGGGCACCTGATTGAACTTGATCCGTTCGTTGGGCTTGAACCAGCGGTGCTCCTCGCAGGCGTCATTGAGCATGCCGGTGGGGATCTTGACGATGAACTTCTCGCAATCCTCCGAGTAGGTCAGATCGACGGGATCATCCGGATTGATCACCAACACATGGCCGGCCGGCAGGCTCAGGCTGTCGCGCCACAACTCGTAGCGGCAATGCCCGCGCAGGATGAACTGCACGTGGTAGATGTCGGGCAGCCCTTCCGAAACGATCCGCGCCTGGGTGCCGTAGCTCAGGCGACAGAGATTCAGGGCGCCCACCTTGCGGTGCTGCAGCGAGGCGCCGGAGTCGTGACGGCGGGACATGCGCAACTCGTGGGAGCCCACATGGCGATTGACGAAATCGGAAACCTCGAAAGGGTTGGCACCCGAGAAGATCCGGCTCGAATCATTCAGGAACAGGCGGTTCATCGCGCCTCCCGGACGGAGAGGACGGACGCAATGGGGCCTGCATGGGATGTACGCTTCACGGTGTCTCCTCCGGGGTATCCCTGGATGTCGTTATATGTCTGACTATCAAGCAAAAACTTGAGAAAATCAAGTTTTCTCGACATTTCAAAACAAGCCCGCTCCATCACCCGACGATCCAGCGTTCCACCGGTAAACGCAAACGGCCGGCACACCCCCGCGGGCGCGCCGGCCGATGAACCGCGCCGTGCGTCGATGCGGCCGCCTACACGGCGGCCATGGCCTCGATCTCCACCCTCAGTCCGTCAAAGGCAAGCCGTTCCACGCCGAGCAGACTCACCGCCGGTGGCGTTTCCGCATCGAACCACGCCGACCGGATTTCACGGATGCGTGCCGTGTGCTCGGGCAGCAGCCCGGTCACGTAGATATGGACGTTGACCAGATCCTTCATGCTGGCCCCCTGGGCCGCCAGAGCAATGGCCAGATTGTCGAGGGTGCCGGCAAGCTGGGCTTCCAGATCCCCGGGGTTGCGAACCTTGCCCTCCCGGTCGCAATCGACCTGGCCGGAGACGAAGATCAGGCGCTCCATGCCACGGATCGAGAAGGTCTGGCTGAAGGCCTTGCCCCGAAACAGTTGCTCGGGGTTGATGGCGTGTCTTTCCATGTGGTGGTTCTCCACGTTGGGTTGAAAGGCTGAACAGGGCAGCGAGAGCAGGCCGCGCAGGGATCCCTTCACAAGCACCCGGAAGGTGTGAAGAAATCGTCGCGAGCGGTTCGAGTTCGGCCCGAGAAGCGCAACCGTACAGGGGTACGGTGAGCATCGCAGGGGCGAAATCGGGCCGCGCAGTAGATCCATTCACAAGCACCGGGGGGGGGGGGAAATGGCGGGGGGGGGGGGGGGGGGGGGGGGGGGGGGGAAGCGAAGGGGGGGGGGGGGGGGGGGGGGGGGGGGGGGGGAATCGGGCGCGCGGTAGATCCCTTCACAAGCACCCGGAGGGTGTGAAGAAATCGTCGCGAGCGGTTCGAGTTCGGCCTGAGAAGCGCAACCGTACAAGCGTACGGTGAGCCGGGCGAATGCGCTGTGGTCGGCCCGAGAAGGCACCACAGCGTACGGTGAGCATCGCAGGGGCGAAATCGGACCGCGCAGTAGATCCCTTCACAAGCACCCGGAGGGTGTGAAGAAATCGTCGCGAGCGGTTCGAGTTCGGCCCGAGAAGCGCAACCGTACAGGGGTACGGTGAGCATCGCAGGGGCGAAATCGGGCCGCGCAGTAGATTTATTCACACCCTCAGCCCTGGTCGCCGCCCCCGACTGGTAACACCGTGCCGGTGATGTAGGACGACTCCTCGGACGCCAGGAAGAGGATGGCGTGGGCCTGCTCATCCAGGCTGCCGTAGCGCTTCATCAGGCTGCTGTCGAGGGACTGGGTGTAGATCTGCTGGTACCAGCCCTTCTCCTGCTCGCCCTGCTCGGCGGTGTTGCGGGGGATGCGCCGGGGTGGCGCTTCGGTGGCGCCGGGGGCGGTGGCGTTGACCCGGATGCCGCGCTCGCCCAGTTCGAAGGCCAGGCAGGCGGTCAGGGCGTTCACCCCGCCCTTGGCCGCCCCGTAGGGCACCCGGTTGACACCCCGGGTGGCGATGGAGGACACGTTGACGATGGCCCCCTGCCCCGTCTGCAGCATGTGAGGCAGCACTGCGCGGCAGCACCACAAGGTTGGGAAGAGCGAGCGGCGTACTTCGGCCTCGATCTCGTCCTCGGCGTAGAACGCGAAGGGCTTGGTCCAGATGGTGCCGCCAACGTTATTGACCAGGATGTCAATGCGGCCAAAGCGGGCCTGGCCGGCATCCATGACGCGCCGGCACTCGGCGAACTTCTCCAGGTCGGCGGTCAGGGCCAGCACCTCGCCGTGCGCCTTGAGGGCGTCGGCCACCTCGTGGACGATCTCGGAGCGGTCCACCAGCACGAGGCGCGCACCTTCGGCAGCCATCAGCTCCACCACCCGGCGCCCGATGCCCTGGGCAGCCCCGGTGACGACCGCCACCTTGTTGTCAAATCGCTTACGCATGGGTACTCCTATCGGGCAAGCCGCTCAGGTGCTGGCGGCGAATTTTTCGTAGTGGAAGCTGGCCGGCTGGATGGCCCGCTCACGCAGGTTGGTGGCCACGGCCTCAACCATGGGCGGTGGGCCGCACAGGTAGATGTCCACGTCGCCATCGTTGAGCCGGGCAGGCTCGATGTGCTGGGTGACGTAGCCTTTCCTGGGCTGGACGCTGTCGGCGGAGACCACCACCAGGGCGAAGCTGAAGCCGGGCAGTTGCCGGGCAAAGGCTTCCAGACGGTCCACCTCCACCAGATCTGTGTCGGTATTGACGCCGTAGATCAGGTGGATCGGGTGGGTGCTGCCGCCATCGGCGACAAGCTTGTCGAGCATGGCCAGGAACGGCGCCAGGCCGGTACCACCCGCCAGCATCAGCACCGGGCGCTTGATCTCACGCAGGTAGAAGCTGCCCAGGGGACCGGCCAGGGAGATGTCCGCGCCCGGTTTGGCGGTTTCGCGCAGGTAGCCGCTCATCAGGCCGCCGGGCACGTTGCGGATGAGGAAGGAAACCGCCTTGTCCCGGGGCATCGAACTGAAGGAATAGGCCCGGTGCCGGGTGGTGCCGGGCACTTGCAGGTTGGCGTATTGGCCCGGCAGAAAGGCCAGTCCGGCGAGGGCATCCCCCTGCAGGGTCAGGCTGATGGTGCTCTCGGAAAGCACACGCACTTCGGCAATGCGCGCCTGGAAGACCGCCTGGCGGGTCTTGCACACGTCGGAGGACGCCGGCACCCGTACCACGCAGTCACCCTCCGGATACATCTGGCAGGTCAGCACATGGCCGGCGGCGGCTTCGGCCTCGGACATGGCGTCCTCGATGTAGTCGCCGAGGCGGAAGGCGCCCGACTCGCAACTGCACTTGCAGGCGCCGCAGGCACCGTCACGGCAATCGATGGGCAGGTTGATGCTCTGCCGGTAGGCGGCATCGGCAACGGTCTCGTCGGGCTTGCAGTCGATGAAGCGGGTGACGCCGTCCTCGAAATTCAGGGCGATCTTGTAGGTCATCTCATTCTCCATTGCGGAGCGGCTCGCGGAAGGAGCCCCGGGGGAAGGTGGTGGGCCGGCCTGCCGGCCCACCACCGGGTGTTCGTCACGGCGCCAAGGCGCCGTGCCCACGCTCTCGGAGCGGGCGAAGAAATCGTCGCGAGCGGTTCGAGTGCGCGCCGGGAAGCGCAGCCGTACATGGGGGTACGGTGAGCCTCGCAGGGGCGAAATCGGGCCGCGCTGCGGATTTACTCCCGCGCGCTCAGACGTGGTAGACGTCGATCACATGGCGGATGTAGTCGGTCTTCAGCACCACCTTCTTCTCCTTGATGATGGGGCTCGGGCCCGTCACATCCAGGGTGTAGAAGCTGGTACCGACGAAATGGTCGGTGTGGTTGTAGCGCACGCTGGTGTTGTGCCAGTTGAAGCGCACGCGGATCCGACCCTCCTCCCGCGCCAGGATCTGCACGTTGGCGATCATGTGATTGGTGCGGGTATCCGGGATGGTTGCGCTGGAGCGCTCGGTGCGGATGCGGAAGACCCGGTCTTCCAGGCCCGCCCGACGGGCGTAGTAGATCAGGGAGATCTGGCTCTGGGGGTCCTCGGTCAGCTCCCCATCATCGTCCCAGGCGGGCATCCAGAAGGTGCAGTTCTCGTCGTACAGGGCCAGCCAGCTGTCCCAGTTGCGGTCGTCGAGGTAGTCGGCTTCGCGGTACAGGAAAGCGCAGACGTCTTCGTAGGAAAGGCTCATTGCGGTTGTCTCCGTTTTTATTGGGCCTGGGCCTGTTCAGCCTGCAGGGCCTTGTGCATCTGTTCCAGCCAGTAGCTGTGCTGGGCCACGTAGAGCCCTTCGTCCTCGGTCTTGATGCCGGACAGGATGGGCTTCAGATTGATCTTGTCGGCCTCCTCGTCGGGGCCTTCGACCCAGTGCTCGGCCCCCCGGGACATGTCGTTCCACGGCAGGTAGGCACCGTTGAAGCCTTCCTGGCAGGCACGGAATTCCTCCAGATCGTCCGGGGTGGCCATGCCTGAGGCATTGAAGAAGTCCTCGTACTGGCGGATGCGGCGGGCACGGGCCTCGGCGGACTCACCCCTGGGCGCGATGCAGTAGATGGTGACTTCGGTACGGTCCGGCGCCAGCGGGCGGAACACCCGGATCTGGGAGCTGAACTGGTCCATCAGGAACACGTTGGGGTACAGGCACAGGTTGCGCGAGTTCTTGATCATCCAGTCGGCACGGGCCTCGCCGAATTCCGAGACGAGGCGCTCGCGCTGCTCCATCAGCGGGCGGTCCTCCGGGTTGTCCCAGCGGGTCCATAGCAGCAGGTGGCCGTTCTCGAAGGAATAGGAGCCTCCGCCCTTCTTGGCCCAGCCGCCGGCGCTCATGGCGTTGATGTCGTCGTTGCCGGCATCGCGCTGCTTGCGCTGGTTCTGGGTGGCGGCGTAGTTCCAGTGGGTGGCGGTGACGTGGTAGCCGTCGGCGCCGTTCTCGGCCTGGAGCTTCCAGTTGCCCTCATATACATAGGTGGAGGAGCCGCGCAGCACCTCCAGGCCCTCCGGTGACTGGTCCACGATCATGTCGATGATCTTGCGCGACTCACCCAGGTAGTCGCCAAGGGGCTGCACGTCGGGGTTGAGGCTGCCGAACAGGAAGCCGCGGTAGGATTCGAAACGCGCGATCTTCTTCAGATCATGGGAGCCGTCGCAGTTGAAGGTGTCGGGATAGCCGGTGCCTTCCGGATCCTTGATCTTCAGCAGCCTGCCGGAGTTGTTGAAGGTCCAGCCGTGGAAGGGGCAGGTGTAGGTGGCCTTGTTGCCGTGCTTGAAGCGCGCCAGCGTCGCCCCCCGGTGGGCGCAGGCATTGATGAAGCAGTTGAGCTGATTGTCCTTGTTGCGGGTGATGAACACCGGCTGCCGGCCAATCTTGGTGGTGTAGTAGTCATTCACCTTGCCCACCTGGCTTTCGTGGGCCAGGTAGATCCAGTTGCCCTCGAAGAGATATTTCATCTCCAGGTCGAACAATTCCTGGCTGGTGAACATTTCCCGCTTGCAGCGGAACAGCCCCTTCTCCTTGTCCTTTTGCAGCAGCGAATCGAGATAGTCGTTCGTGATCATTGCCGGAGTCTCCTTTGGTATTGGCTCGGTGAAGCGGATCTTAGGAAGCCCCCGGAGCAGGAAATATCCACTTCCTGCACTTCCCGTATCCATTTCATGCACAGCGCCCCGCGGTGCACGAAGCGGATAAATGTCTTGCCAGGATTGGATATTGAGCGCCCGCCGCCATCCCTAATCTACGGTCCATACGGCAAGCGGGAGGCCTTTCTCATCCCGGCGAAGCAAGGAGCGAACATGGCAACAACCGGCGTGATGCGGCCTGGCCACATCCAGCTACGGGTACTCGACCTGGAGGAGAGCGTCGACTTCTACCGCGAGGTGCTGGGGCTGGTGGAAACCGGCCGCGACACGGCGGGCCGGGTGTACTTCAAGGCCTGGGACGAGCGCGACCATCACAGCCTGATCCTCCGTGAGGCCGACCGGGCCGGCATGGACTACATGGGTTTCAAGGTCCGCAACCGGGCCGCCCTCGACCAGCTCGAAGGTGACCTGCAGGCCTTTGGCGTCGCCACCGAACGGATTGCCGCCGGCGAGTTGCTGGAAACCGGCGAGCGGGTACGCTTCACCCTGCCCACCGGGCATGTGATGGAGCTCTACGCCGACAAGACCGACGTGGGCAACGGACAGCCCTACACCAATCCCGACCCGTGGATCCGCGCCTCGGAGCACGGCATTGCGCCGGTTCGCTTCGACCACTGCCTGCTCTACGGACCGGACATTGAGGGCAGTCTGCGGGTGCTCACCACCGTCCTGGGCTTCCACCTGGTGGAACAGGTGATGATGGAAGACGGCCAGTCACACCTGGCGGTCTTCGTGTCGTGCTCCCACAAGGCCCACGATCTGGCCTTCGTGCGCCATCCCGAGCCGGGCAAGCTGCACCACCTGTCCTTCCTGCTCGAGACCTGGGAGAAGGTGCTGCGGGCCGCCGACATCATGTCCATGAACCGGGTCTCGATCGACATCGGCCCGACCCGCCACGGCATCACCCGGGGCACCACGATCTACGCCTTCGACCCCTCGGGGAACCGCTTCGAGACCTTCTCGGGCGGCTACGAGACCTACCCCGACCACGCGCCGTTGACCTGGTCCTTCGATGAGGTCGGCACCGGCATCTTCTATCACGACCGCAAACTCAACGAGCGCTTCCTTTCCGTGGTGACCTGAGACAGGCGCAGGCAGCTTACACCCGTGGCCAGTGCACGCCCCGCAGAGGGCAGGCAGCAATCCATTCAACCAACCTGAGGACGAGACAAAATGGGACACACACTCAACGGCGCATTCAAGCTTGGCATCGGCATGGCCCTGGTGGCCGCCACCCTGGGCACCAGCCAGGCAGCCGATGACAAGATCAAGGTCGGCTTCATGCTGCCCTACACCGGCACCTACGCCTCCCTGGGCAATGCCATCACCAACGGCTTCAAACAGTTCGTGGCCGAACAGGGCGGCAAGCTCGGCGGCCGCGAGATCGAGTACTACACGGTGGACGACGAATCCGACCCCGCCAAGGCCACCGAGAATGCCAACAAGTTGGTCAAGCGCGACAAGGTGGACTTGCTGGTCGGCACGGTGCACTCCGGCGTCGCCCTGGCCATGGCCAAGGTCGCCCGCGAGAACAAGACCCTGCTGATCGTGCCCAATGCCGGTGCCGACGAGATCACCGGCCCCCTGTGCGCACCCAACGTGTTCCGTTCGTCCTTCTCGGCCTGGCAACCCTCCTACGCCATGGGGCAACTGATGGCCCAGAAGGGCCTCAAGAAGGTGGTCACCCTGACCTGGAAGTACTCCTTCGGCCAGCAATCGGTGGACGGCTTCAAGGAGGCCTTCGAGAAGTCCGGCGGCAAAGTGGTCAAGGACATGACCCTGCCCTTTCCCAATGTGGAATTCCAGCCCTTCCTGACCGAGATCGCGGCCCTCAAGCCCGACGCCGTCTTCGTCTTCTTCGCCGGCGCCGGTGCCGCCAAGTTCGTCAAGGACTACGCCGCCGCGGGCCTCAACCGCAGCGTGCCGCTGTACGGCCCGGGCTTCCTGACCGACGGCAACCTGGACGCCATGGGCGAGGCCGGCAAGGGCCTGCAGACCACCCTGCACTATGCCGACGGGCTCGACAACAAGAAGGACCCGGCCTTCCGCCTGGGCTATGCCAAGACCTACAAGATGCAGCCCGACGTGTACGCGGTGCAGGGCTACGACGCCGCCCAGCTCTACAACGCCGGCCTGAAAGCCGCCGGCGGCGACGCCGGCAAGCAGGCCGAGGTGATCAAGGGCATGGAGAGCGCCCGCATCGACAGCCCGCGTGGCGCCTTCACCCTCTCCAAGGCCCACAACCCGGTGCAGGACATCTACCTGCGCGAGGTGCAGGGCGGCCAGAACAAGGTCATCAGCATCGCCGCCAAGGGGCTGGCCGATCCGGCCCGCGGCTGCAAGATGTAAGCCGCGAGCCGCCACCCTCCCTTCAACCCTAAGGACAATCGGGACGGCCCCTGGCCGCCCCGAGCGGGGACATCCATGGATTTCGCATCAATCCTGATCCAGACGCTGAACTCACTGCAGTACGGCCTGCTCCTCTTCCTGGTGGCAAGCGGTCTTACCCTGGTGTTCGGCATCATGGGCATCATCAATCTGGCCCACGGCAGCTTCTACATGATCGGGGCCTACCTGGCCTTCGTCCTGACAAGCGTCACCGGCAGCCTGTTCACCGCCATCCTGCTTGGCATTCCCCTCACCTTCGCGATCGGCGCGCTGCTCGAATGGGCGCTCTTCTCCCACCTCTACAAGCGCGACCACCTGGAGCAGGTGCTGCTCACCTACGGCCTGATCCTGATCTTCGAAGAGTTGCGCAGCCTGCTGGTGGGCGACGAGGTGCACGGGGTGGACATTCCCGCCCTGTTCTCGGCCTCCATCCCCCTCTCCGACGTGCTCAGCTACCCGGTGTATCGGCTGGTCATCTCGGCGGTGTGCATCGTGCTGGCGCTGGGCCTGTATTTCCTGATCCAGCGCACCCGGCTGGGCATGATGATCCGCGCCGGCAACCACGACCGCAGCATGGTCGAGGCCCTGGGCATCAACATCAACATGATCTACCGGGTCGTCTTCGCCCTCGGTTTCGCCCTCGCCGCCCTGGCCGGCATGCTGGCCGCGCCGATCTCCTCGGTGTTCCCGAACATGGGCAGCCACGTGCTCATCATCTCCTTCGTGATCGTCGTCATCGGCGGCATCGGCTCGGTGTGGGGGGCCCTCATCGCCGCCCTGGTGATCGGCTTTGCCGACACCTTCGGCAAGGTCCTGCTGCCCGACTTCTCCGGCATGGTGGTGTATCTGGTGATGGCCGCCGTCCTGCTGTGGCGCCCCGAAGGCATCCTCAAGAAAGGCTGAGACCATGAATTCCACCGCCTCCACCACCCTCAAGCTGCTCGGCCTGCTGCTGCTCGCCTGCGTGCCCCTCTCCGGCGAATCCTTCTACGTGGAACTGGCCGCCAAGACCCTGGTGCTGGCGATCTTCGCCATGAGCCTCGATCTGCTGGTCGGCTTCACCGGCCTGGTGAGCTTCGGCCACGCCGCCTACTTCGGCGTGGCCGCCTATGCGGTGGCACTGCTGTCGCCCAAGTACGAAGCCGCCAGCCTGTGGTACGTGCTGCCGGCCTCGGTCGGGCTGTCGGCCCTGGCTGCATTGCTGGTCGGCTTCTTCGTGCTGCGCACCAAGGGCATCTACTTCATCATGGTGACCCTGGCCTTTGCCCAGCTCGCCTTCTTCGTCTTCCACGACACACCCCTGGGGGGCGGCTCCGACGGCATCTACCTCAACGTCAAGCCCACGGCGGAGATCGCCGGCTGGCTGCCCTTCGACCTGGACAACCCGTCCCACCTCTACTACTTCATCCTCGCCGCCCTGGTGGGGGTGTACGCCTTTCTCGCCCGCATCCTGCAGTCGCCCTTCGGCCGTGTGCTGGTGGGCATCAAGAGCAATGAGCACCGCATGCAGTCGATGGGCTATCTGACCTTCCGCTACAAGCTCGCCGCCTTCGCCCTGGCCGGCGGTCTGGGCGGGGTGGCCGGCTTTCTGTACGCGGTGGTGTTCGGCTTCGTCACGCCGGAGCTGCTGTCCTGGCACCAGTCGGGCAACGTGCTGCTGATGGTCATCCTCGGCGGCATGGGCAGCCTGCCCGGCGCCATCGCCGGCGCCTTCGTCTTCACCGGCATGCAGGAGCTCTTCGCTAGCTGGACCAAACACTGGCAGCTGGTCATGGGCGGCGTCATCGTCGCCGCCGTGCTCTTCCTTCCCGGGGGCCTGGCGGCCGTTCCGGACCGTATCAAGCGTTCCCTGCAAGGGGGAGGTTCGAATGAGTGAAGTCATCAACGAGGGCCTGATCGCCGCCGCCAAAGCGGCCGCCAAAGCGGCCGCCGGCAGCGCCCCCCTGCTCGTCGCCGAGCGCATCACCCGCCGCTTCGGGGGCCTGGTGGCCAACCAGGACGTCTGCGTGAGCCTGGAGCGCGGCAAGGTCCATGTGCTGCTCGGCCCCAACGGCGCCGGCAAGTCCACCTGCATCAACATGCTGTCGGGTGACCTGCCGCCGTCCGAGGGCAGGATCCACTTCATGGGCCGCGACATCACCGCCCTCAGCGCGGCGCAGCGCTCCCAGGTGGGCATCGGGCGCAGCTACCAGCGCACCAACATCTTCCCGCAATTCTCCGTGCTCGAGAACGTCCGCCTGGCCGCGCAGTCACGCCGCCAGCAAGCCTGGCGCATCTTCTCCAGGGCCATGCAGCAGCAATGGGCCCTCGACAAGGCCCGCGCCTGCATCGACGAGGCCGGCCTGGGCAGCAAGGTGGACTGGATAGCCGGTGTACTCAGCCACGGGGAACAGCGCCAGCTGGAGATCGCCATGGTGCTGGCCACCGACGCCCAGGTGCTGCTGCTCGACGAACCGCTGGCCGGCATGGGCTCGGACGAATCGGCGCGCATGGTGGAGGTGCTCAAGCGCCTCAAGCCCACCCGCGCCATCCTGCTGGTGGAGCACGACATGGACGCGGTATTTGCCGTGGCCGACACCATCACCGTGATGGTCAACGGGCAAGTGCTCGAGTCCGGCCCCCCCGAACAGATCAAGGCCAGCGTGGCCGTACAGCAGGCCTACCTGGGCCAGGAGGACAGCTTCCATGTCTAGCATGCTGCTCGAAGCCAAGGAGGTTCACACCTACTACGGCGCCAGCCACATCCTGCACGGCATCGACTTCCACATCCGCCAGGGCGAAGGCATCGCCCTGATGGGCCGCAACGGCATGGGCAAATCCACCCTCATCAAGAGCATGCTCGGCATCGTCCGGCCGCGCCACGGCCGGGTACTGGTGCGTGGCGACGACTTCAGCAAGGCGCCCACCTATCGCACCGCCCAGCGCGGCATCGCCTACGTGCCGGAGGGGCGCGGCATCTTCCCCAACCTGTCGGTGCGCGAAAACCTGCTCATGTCGGCCCGGGCCGGCGTCGATGGTCGGCGGGAATGGACCTTCGACCGGGTCATGAGCACCTTTCCGCGCCTGGGCGAGCGCATCAACAACGGCGGCTGGCAGCTCTCCGGCGGCGAGCAGCAGATGCTCACCATCGGCCGCGCCCTGATGACCAACCCGGATCTGCTGATCCTCGACGAAGCCACCGAAGGCCTCGCCCCGCTGATCGCCATGGAGATCTGGCGCATCGTCAAGGAGATCCGCCGCACCGGCATCGCCACCGTGATCGTGGACAAGAACCACGGTGCCGTCACCTCGATCTGCGACCGGGCGATGATCCTGGTCAAGGGCCAGGTGGTCTTCGACGGCACGAGCGAAGCGGTGCGTGCCGATCCGGAACTGATCCAGAAGCACCTGGGCGTGTAAGCCCCCCGAGAAGGAGCATCAACCATGAGCCAGTCACTCGACATCATCCATGACGAACACCGCGCCCTGGCGGCCATGCTGAGCAGCCTGCGCAGCCTCGCCGGGGCCATCGCCGCCGGGCGCCTCAAGCCGGACTTCGGCCTCTTTGCCGACATGCTGCGTTACATCGAGGAAGTCCCGGAAAAGCTCCACCACCCCAAGGAGACCGACTACCTCTTCGCCCGCCTGCGCCCGCGCTGCCCCGAAGCCGAGCCGGTCATCGCCCGGCTGGTGGAAGAGCATCACCAGGGCGAGGCCCGCATGGCCGTGCTGAAAGACGCCCTGGAAGCCTACCGAACCCGCGGCGAGGCGGGTTTCGAAGGCTTCAACAGCGCCCTGCTGCATTACATCGATCAGGAATGGAAGCACATGAACACCGAGGAGAAGCAGATTTTTCCCCTGGCCCGCCAGCACCTGACCGCGGCAGACTGGGCCGAGATCGACGCTGCCTTCCTGGCCAACGACAACCCCTGGCAGGGCGCCGCCGGCGAATACGCCGCCCTGTTCACCCGCATCGTCAACGAAGCCCCTGCCCCCGTCGGGCTCGGTGGCTGAACGCGCGCCGAAAAAGCCACAGCGCAGCCCGCCGCCAATCCCATCATGGACAACACGACCTCCTTCACCTGGGACGACCGCTACCTGCTCGGCCACCCTGCCATGGACGACACCCACCGGGAGTTCGTCTCCTGCGTCCAGGCCCTGCTGAGCGCCCCCGACGCGCAACTGCCGGCCGCCCTGGACGCCTTCGCCCGCCATGCCCGCGCGCACTTCGGTGAGGAAGACCGCTGGATGGCCGACAACGGCTTTCCCGCGGCAGACTGCCACAGGGACGAACACGCCAGGGTGCTGGCCTCGGTGGCCGAAGTGCAGGCCGCCCTAACCACCGGCAACAGCGAGCTGGTGCGCGAGCTGGCCCGCGCCCTGCAAGCCTGGTTTCCGGCCCACGCCGACTACCTGGACTCGGCCCTCGCCCAGTGGCTGGTCAAGCGCAGCCACGGCGGCGCACCGCTGGTTTTCCGGCGCCCGCCCGCCCCGGCCTGACACCCTCCTCCCCCGGAGCCCGACGTCTCGTCATGCCTGCTCACGCCATTCTCTCCGGCGCACGGGCATGGCTCCGGGTTTGCGGCCCGCCCCGGCGGGCCGCTTTTTCATGGGCGAAAGAACAATCCATGCCCAGGCATCTCGCCCAGTGGCGCCTCCCGGTACCAAGCTTGCGCTGAGCCGACAAAAAGGCCATGGACCAGAAAGGACAACGACCCTGCTCGAGGGTCGTTGTCTGTTCGGAGGCGCCAGTGCCGCAGCCGCGGGTCAACCCTACCCGCGACGTCGCATGACGACCAGCGTGCCTGCGGCCATCAGGCCCGACAGAATCATCATGCCCCACTGATTGAGGGAGGGAACAGCAACCGTCGCGTCGGGCCACGTGAAGCTCACCGAGCCGTTTCCGCCGCCAACCCCACCCGGGCCACCGTTGGTGCCCGCCGCGTAGCTGTCACCGCCGGTCGAACCGCCGGCACCACCCCCGCCACCGCCAAGAGCACCGGGGTCACCGCCGCCACCGCCGCCGCCGTAGCCACCACCGCCACCGCCGCCAGTCGAACCGCCTGCCCCACCGGTACCACTCCCGCTGCCGATGCCTGCAACGGGAGCGAAAGCGGTACTGGCCCCGGCACCGCCGTCACCATTGCCGCCGGCAGTCCCCCCCGGGGCGCCTGCCCCGGGAGCGCCACCAATACCGCCATTGCCGCCCGCACCACCGGCAGCCCCGCCACCGCCCGAGCCACCGGCTGCAGTCCCGCCGGCGGCACCCGCACCACCGGCACCCAGATCACCCGCGCCACCACCGCCACCCGCGATGATCAGGACCGGACCACCGCCCACCGTGCCCGTGATGTTGGTAGAACCGCCGCCCGCACCGCCGTTGGCGCCCGCGCCGCCGCCACCGCCGACAAACAGCGTGAGCGTTTCCCCGCCGGTCGTGGTGAGCACTTTGGTCACCACCGCACCAGCACCACCGGCGGCAAATCCGTTGAAACTGCTGCCCGCCCCGCCTCCGCCGGTGGCGACGACGGTTACCGATGTCACCCCGGCCGGTACCGTCCACGTGGTCGCTCCCGGAGTCGTGAAACTGGCCGTCGCGCCATAGGCGCTGCTGATCGAAAACGCTGCCGCGAGGGCAAGCGTCAGGGGGATACACCGATTCAAAGTCATACGCTCTCCTCTTGTTCCAGCCGGGTGAAAAACCGTGAAAAAATTCCTCTTTATAGCGGCATAGCGATGGTGACCTTGAGCAGTCGAAGAGGTCTTTTTTGAGCGTCAGGCCCCCGCGTCCAATCTCGGTGCACGGGTGGCGAACGAAGATCGTTGACTGTGGCAGACGTCCGTCACCCTTCAGGCGTTGATCGGAGTCTGTCGACACATGGAGCCCCCCATCACCCCTCCGGCAGGTCAAGATGTGGTATCACCTCCAAAGAGCGTGTTGATCCTCGCAGCAGTGGGCGGACGAATCTGCGGAACGGCCGACACCTGGCCAGCAACACGCAGAAGAAAGGAAACTCACCCGGAGACACCCGGCCGTTTCCGACCGCATCCCGACACGAGAGCGCCCCCCGAGCCCCCATGAACTACCTCGCCCACGCCCTCCTCGCCGGCCCTCTCGCCACCGATCGTGTCGGCGGGGTGGCCGGCGACTTCGTGAAGGGCCTGCTGCAACCCTGCCCCGCGTGGCTGGACCCGGCCCTGGCCGAGGGCGTGAGGCTGCACCGGCGCATCGACAGCTTCGCCGACACCCACCCCGCCTTCCGGCGCAGCCGGGCACGGGTGAGCGACGCAAGAAAGCGCTTTGGCGGCGTACTGGTGGACATGTTCTACGACCACTTCCTGGCCGTGCACTGGCAGCGCTACAGCCCCGCCCCCCTGACCGACTTCACCGCCGAAACCTACCGCCTGCTCGCCAGCCACCTCGACGCCCTGCCCGCCCCCTTCGCACCAGTCTTTGCCCGCATGGCCGCCCACGACTGGCTGGGCAGCTACCGCGACACCGCCAACGTGGCCCTCGCCCTCGACCGCATGGCCCACCACCGGGCCCGCCAACCCAACCCCCTGGCCGGCGCTGGTGAGGAGTTGCAGGCGGCTTACCCGGGGTTTGAGGCGGATTTTCTGGATTTCTTTCCGGACGCGCTGGCGTTTGCAAACGAGGTACGCCGGAGGCGGTGAGGGGACTCAACGGCCCTGAACAAGGCCATCCACGAACCCGGGATCCCTCGGCCAATACAGCACAGTCATGGTTGGCGTCAGCTAACCGGCCCGAACTCGGGCTCCACTTCCGATTGTCGAAGACGGGGAAGATGAGGGCCTTGGCGAGTAAGAGTCCGCATCTCCGAAACGGTCTCTACCTGCTTGCAGGCCAACTGACGTCCAGAACCCGAATAAATATGCGCCGCCTCTCTTCCGGATTGAGCAGCGCCTCAAGGCGGGTCTGAAACTCATCCGGCGAAACGGGCTTCTTGCCACCATCCCTGGTCGCTGGCAAATCACCCTTGCCAAACCAAAGAACCAGATAAACCCCGTAACCCGCGGCTTTGGTCGCGCTCGCATACTGAGCCATCAATTGCGTTCGCACTGCACCCCATAGCTCCCGGTTGTCGTCGCGCTTGATCTCCAAAGGTAGTTGGAACTCATTTCGATAAGAAATGAGGATGTCGGCTCGCTTGTCATTGGCACAATCGCCTTCCGGTTGGCAATCGATACCGAAAGGCTCCAATGCGAAGCGAAGTCGCGTCAGCAATACGTCGCGGCAGAGATTCTCTTCGCGCTTGCCGGTCGGCTTGCCGCTTTCGACATTCCAGAAGGCGCGAAAGCCATCGTCGTTGTCACGCCGGATTTTGTTAGCGATCTGGTCTAGGACATCGAGCGTCAGAGCGGCCAAGTCGGTCACATTGGCCGGCCCCTGATTGGCCAGCACGCTGGCCACGCTTTGCAGGGACGGAAAACGGAAAGCATCTTCACGCTGCTTCAGTTGAAGCTGATACCTAGCATTGTCCAGCGCATATCTCAGTTTTCCCAACGCGGGAACGGCGCGCAAGCGATCAATCTCCCGTGCCGCCTCCTGGGTAGCCAGGGCTCCGAGACGAGTCACCATCGCGTGGACATTTTCCCCCAACTGCATAGGACCCGTGACAAGGCCTGAACGACGTTCCAGTTCGGCGTGCGGTGCAAGCAATTCGATTAGCCTGCTTAGTGTGACCGCTGACAATTGGTAGTCGTTGTTCAAACCACGGTACCGATCGCTGACAAAGGCGCACAGGTGACTGGCACGGACCCAAGCCTTGCCGATGTATTGCCAAAGCTCGGATTCATACTGCGGCGGATCAATCAACATGCCGGCGGTCAGCCAATAAACCTTTTGGGGAACGTCCATCGCTTTCGAAGCCAACTTCCGCCCCAGAAGTCCTTGGCTGTGCGGGGACGTAACGCAAGGCAGCCTTCAGGAGATTATCGAGATACGACAACTGAACGGATTTAATGCGAACCGGAAAGCTAGTCAGCAAGGGGATGACCGCCAGCTCGGCCACCGCCTGATAGTCGGCGTCGTTGGGGAGCGCATACAGACCGTAGACGTAGTCTTGCCTGGCCTTGAGGGTTGCGGCGGCATAGATGACCAACACCTCCGCCACCAAGGCTGGGCGGGTACGCACGAGATATGAGAACCATGCCGGCTCATTTCCGGCGCCATAGGTCAGGCGGAAAGCCAGCATAAGACGCAGTTGCTCTTCGCTCAGGCAATCGACGAATGATTCCCCAGCGCGCCAACGCAACTCCATGCCAACCAGACAGGGATTGCGGATGTAATGTTCAGTCCGCTTGGTGCTGAGATCGACGATTTCCTCCACGGTAGGGAGATCACTGCGCTCTGGGCAATGGAAGAATCCGGCCTCGGCGGCCTCCAGTACCTCTCGGCCGTTGTCGCAATAGCTGTCGAATCTCTCCTGCACCGTGCTGCCATGCGTATTGAAGTAGTGATCCAGCCACACCCCTGCTAACTCGTGCATGACGCCCGGCGGTGCGGTGCCGTTTTGAATTGTTTCCAGGTGCCTGGATATGGCGATGGCCTTGCTGCGTTTTTGCCCCGCGCTTTCAAGTTTGCGTGTTTTCGCTCTGACTGCCTCTTCCTGACGCCATTCGGGAATCTCCCAAGCCAGCATCGAATCCAGCCAATGCCTGCGTCCGGGATTGGCCTCGCCCCAGGCCTCGATCTTCTCCAGCGATAAGTCAGCGCAACCGATTCCGAACATCAAGGCGCGAACGGCTTCATATAGATGTTGCTCAGCCAATCCATCATGGATTGTCAGAGATGCCTGCTCAAGATGCCACAAGCCGATGTCGTCAGGTGGTGGTGCACCGTGGAGCCGGTGCTCTTGATTGAACAAACAGAGCCTGATGTGCTCCGCTGATTCGCAGTGCCGATAGCAGAGTCCAAGGATCGCCTTGTAGCGCTGGGGACGAGCGCCAAGCCAGGAGGAAATCGACTGCCGGTGTTCGCTCTCCCACCGGCTTTCTCTATCCCGGTCGGCGCCTATACCCAGCCACGCATACAGCCGTTCGTCACCAATATGGTCGCCATGGATCTGGAGCGCTCGGCTGAGGAGGGCTCCGAGCATTCGATACCAATCGAAGCGCAAAGCCATTTCATCGGACACCACCAAGTCGGTACGTCCGGCAAGTTGGTCGAGCAGAATCGGCAAGTCGGCTTCCGGGGCCGACCTCGGAAGGATGTATCGCCAGAATGTTGCGTAACGGCCCCCGACGAGCTTGCGCTCCTTCGGTGGATGCAAGTAGCCAAGTAGTTCTTTCGCGGGGATTTGCCCCGGATACAGCGCAGCCAACAGAACGCCGGTCAGTTCGTCGTCGGCCTCGCTACCCTGTCCGAAGCGAAGCGTATCCAGCAAAGCGATTGATTCGTCGGCTGAAGGCGAGTGCCTCAACCAGGTTTCGAGTGCTTGCCGTCGAATTCCGGGCCACCGGCCAGGGTCAAGGACAATCGCCTTGAGCGCCGGCCCCAACCCGGGAATCGGTTCAGCTTCGCCTAGAACATCCAATACACAGGCTGTCATCGACTGACTGGCATCGTCCCGTTTCTGTCGTCCCAGGATGGCGGCGAAGTCATTCGTCAGTCCCTCGTCCGCCAGCGCACCGAGTTGTCTGACCGATGGAATCTCCCAACGATAGTAGATCTGCGCTTCTGCCTCCCGCTGCAAGCCCATAAGCAAGCGGCGCTTGTCGTCCACAGACATCGGCTTCACATCGCCATAGAGAATCACGGTAAGCGGATCAGCGTCGATCAAACGCTGTCGTGCTACGTGGCAATGCAAGGCCAACCAACCATAGAGGCCCCGCAGACCGGATACTGTCCGTGTGTCCGAGCCCAGGAAAAGATTCAAGACGCGCCCCAAAGGCAAGCCTTGACGGTCGATGCGTTCCGCCAGCCACTGGGCGGCAAGGAATTCGGCGATGCTCCGATGGCTGGGAACAAGGCGCTCAGGTACATCGGGGGCCGGACGGAACAGTTTTCGGGTCGTCGCCACCCGGGCGACGGAAAGATCGGCAGGAGCAAAATCATCAACAGTCGGATAGTGCTCATTGGCACTTTCCCGATCCAGCGCGATTCCCGATTTATCGGAAAGCAGCATTACGGCGAAAAGCTGCCCCGCTGCCGCCAGGATCTCGTCAACAAGCGTAGGCGTTGCGCGGGCGTGCGCACGATGTTGCTTGGAGTCTTCGTCCGCGAGCTTGCGACAGGCAAGCCGGAATGTTTCCAGTCGAGTCGTCGGCCCTTGACCATCACGAATTGCCTCGGCGAGAAGGCCCAAAGTCTGGGGGTTGTCCAACAGGCCTTCGACTCCGCGCAGGCGCGCGTTCTCGACAAAGGCACCCGGGTCGGATATCCCGTGGTTCTCGCGCAGAATCGCTTCAACTTCGCTCTTGGTCAGGGGTCGAGCATGACGCCTAGTTGGCCGTCTTGGGAAACATCACTAATGGCCTGGCTGTCCGTCGAACCAAACCAATCGGCGGCGCGGCACGCAATGCGAAAGCGGGGGCTGCCGAGTCTTTTTAGATGTGCTCGTAGCTTGAGCAAGGTGGAGGTATCCCCTCCGCCGGCTCGCGTTTCGTCCAGGCCGTCCAGGTAGAGCGTCTTTCCATGCCATGCTGGGTCAGGCTCATCACTCAGAAACCGGGCGATTGACATGAAGACCCCTTCCGTCGCCAGGGCTTCCATCTCGAAGGCTTTGGACTTTCCTGCCCCGGGCTCCCCCAACAAGACCCAGGCCGCCAGCCCACGCAGTTCTTCCAGGCGGACCGGCCCATATTCCCCAGCGTCCAGTTGAACATCCGAGTACTTGATGGCGCGACGAGGCACGAACACCATGGTCCTACTCCAGCCAATGCTCGGCAGGTTGTAGCAGGAATTCGGCAAGGGAGACGCCGCCCTCGCCAACGATCATTGTTCTGGCGCCCTTGAATTTTTCGGCAAAGGTCTCGAGCCCCCTTGGTACGGCGTACCGGGCACCGCTCTTCACTTCAATGCCCTGAATTCTTCTGCCATTCGTGAGCACGAAATCGACTTCGTGGGGGCTTTCCCGCCAATACTGAACCATCGAATCTTCCGACGCGGTGTTGATCAAGTGGGCGCCAACCGCGCTCTCCACCAGCCTGCCCCAATAGCTGCGGTCACCATATGCCTCGGCGAAGGAATATCCCGCCAGGGCGGAAACCAGCGCGGTGTTGTGGACATTCAGCTTGGGGCTGGATGCACGCTTACGGAAAGCTTGTATGGCAAATTTCGACAAGCCACTCAAGAGCCCTGCCTGAGACAGCAATTCCAGGTAGTGCGCCAGCGTCGTGGTATTCCCTGCATCGGCCAACTGCCCGCGGAGCTTGTCATAAGCAATGATTTGCCCCGAATAGGCGCCGCATCCCAACTCGAACAGGGCTTTCAATAGCGCAGGCTTGTCCACCCTTGTGATCTGCAGGATGTCTTTCTGGATGTTCGGTTGGATGAGGGCCGTCCGAACGTAGTGTCTCCAGCGCGACTCGTCACGGATCATGCTCGCGCTGCCGGGGTAGCCGCCGAAGTAGATGAATTCGTCGAGTGAAAGATCGAAAGCGGCCTGCATCTCCTCATACGACCAGTGCGTCATGCTGATGGGCTCATAACGCCCTGCCAGACTTTCGGTCAGTCCCTTCTGCATCAACCACGGAGAGGAGCCGAGCAAGATGATATGGAGCGGTAGATTCTCGGCGCGATCGGCATCCCACAATCCTTTTACGATCTCGGACCAACGCGGAATTTTCTGGATCTCATCGATAGCAAGAACATAGTGAGACCCCTCCGGCAACCGCCTCGCCCTGGCGCGTACCTGCATCCACTGTTGGATAAGCCATTCCGCGTTCGCCGGTGCTGATGCAAGGAGCTGGGTCGAGGCTGTCGCACTTTGAGCATCAAAGGGATCACCCGCCTCCTGTACTGGGCGATCTGCCGCGATGAAGCGGGACGCCCCCTGATAGTCGGCCAACACCTGTCTGACCAAGGTCGTCTTGCCCACTTGGCGAGGCCCGCTCACCACCACCATGAATCTTGGAGATTCGTGAAGGCGCTGGCGCAAGGTGTTGATTTGTTTGCGTTCGAAGGTCATTTTCTAGCATTGAGTAAATTTACTCAATATATTAAACAGCAGTTGATGCGAAGGCAACAAACTAACCTGCGCGCGTCTGCGGCAACCGCAAAATACCTTTCTCAGCAGCCTGCCGTACTAAACGTTGCTGCCGCTGAGGGCGCAACGTATGAATGGTCGCAAAGGCCGAACAGCCGCCCCCCGCCTTGCCCACCTGCCTCCTCCCGCTAAGCAGCAGCGAGCCCCAGCCGCAGGCAAAATCCAGCACACTATCCCGCCACTTCCGGGTGTCGGTCTTCGGTGCCTGGCGAAATCCCGGGTCAGTGCAGCTCAGATGGCGCCCCGCAGCACTTCTTGAACTTCTTGCCGCTGCCGCAGGGGCAGGGTTCATTGCGGCCCACTTTGGGGCTCAGGCGCCGCGCCCGCGCCCGCGCCCGCTCGGCCACGACCTGCCGTAGCGGCAGCCAGAAGGCGTGCATCTGCAGCAGCGAGCCTTCGATCTGTGCGCTCAGCGCCGCACGCTGCGCCGGGGTGCGGGTCAGCGCCTCTTCTTCGGGCGAGACCTCATCTGCACCCAGCAGGTGGATGGGCCGGTACCACTGCCGGCCCTCAGGATGATCGAACAGTGGCTGCCAGGCGGACGGGCTGAGCTTGACCGCCTCGGTGAAACCATACGCCCACGTTTCGGCGTCTTCGAACTCGCCTGCGTCAAAATGGGTGATGGGCCACAGCGGGTACAGCGCAGGTGGCACCTGCTCCAAGCCCAAAACAATGCTGTTGAAGTGGCGCATCACCAGCCCCAGCAGGTGATTGGCCTCGTCCAGGTCGACCGCGGGTGGCAGCATGGCGCCATCACCTTGCCCCCATACCTTGGGCAGCCAGCGGCTGGGCTGCACCGTCTCCGGCCCCAGGGCCAGGGCGTGCAGAAAGCCGTCAAGCATATCCAGCGTCATGCCCTCTTCCGTGTCCTGGTCCAGCAAGAAGCCATCGAGCGCGTCCAGTTCCTCGTCCGACAGCGGCGCCAAAATGTCAGGCGTGGCGCCGGGTGCACGCGGGTGCGCTGCCTGCGCCAGCCCGCGCTCGGGCTCGTCCGCCTCCCGCTGGGCGGTGGTCACGAAATGGTGGATGCCCTCTTCCTCAATGGCCAGAAAAGCCGCCGCCAGCGCGGCGGTGTCGGTCTCGAACTGCTCATCCCACACGGTGGATGTGCCCAGCTCATCCACGATCTCCAGAATCCAGAGGCTGCCCGCGCCGCGGTAAATCTCGATTTGCAGTGTGTGGCCGTCGGCGCTGTAGGTCTGCGTCAGCGGTGAGTGGATGAGTTGGATGTCGTCGTCGGTCATGGGGTGTCGCCTTCGTTGTTCAGGTGCGTGTGTTCTTCCGTGGCCTCGCGGTCGCGCTGCAACTCCAGCACCCGTGTGTTCCCGTGCTGCGCGGCGGCTTCCTCGACGTATTTGAGGCCGACTTCCCGGCATTATTCCCCGACGCGCGGGCCTTTGCCGAGCAGGTGCGCCAAGCGTGCTGAAGGCGCGCAGGCCGATCAACCGCCTGCCGGCCGGTATTCGATCTCGGGCAGGACCAGCTCCCACTGGCGGCAGTGCAGCCCGGCCTCCCCTTCCCGGGCATGGCGCACCAGGATGGCGGCGACGCGCACGGCGAGGATGTCGCCCACCGGCACGTTGAAGCGCGCCGACATGCGGGTCAGCACCACGCCATGCTCATCGGCCAGCACCCAACCCGGCTTGCCGTCCGCGCGGGGAAGCAGGCGCAGGGGGCTGCCCACGTCCAGCGCGGCGAGCGCCCGGTGTATGGGCGCCGAAGACGTGAAGCGCCCCGGCCACGACAACACCACGTGCCCGGGGTCGGCAAGCCAGACCCGGGTGTCCAGAACCGCTGCGTCCGGAGGGCATTCGGGGCGCACGCGCAAGCTCAGCCCATCCAGTTGGCGGCTGAAGGGGTGCTGCCCGCCGATCACTTCGCACAGGGTCAGGCTGCGGCGGGCGCGGGTCATGGCCACGTAAAAGAGCCGCCGCTCGTCGTCGCTGCGGCCCTGCCAGCCGCCGCCATCCAGCACCAGCACATGCTCGAACTCCAGGCCCTTGGCCCGGTGGGCGGTCATCAAGAGCAGGGGAGCGTTGGGGCGGCCGGCGGCCGGGGCGCGCGTCCCTGCGCCAAACTCGTAGAGGGCATCGACGAGTTCGGCCGCCACCCGCGGGCAGCCCGGTGCGGCGGACTCGGTATCGACGATGAACTGGGCCAGGGCCGCCTTGAAGGGATGGGGGATGGCCCCATCCACAGGCATGCCATGGCGACGCCGGAACCAGCGCCCGAGGGCGCCGGCGCGAAGCACCACGCGCCGCCGTGCCACCCTGCGCCGGGCACCGCGCAGCAATTCAAGCAGCGCGTGGCCTTCCCGGGTGAGATGCAGGTTCAGGGCGCTGCCATCCCGCAGGAGCTGCACCGGAACGTGATGCTGGCGGCACAGGGCAGCCATGGGCTCCAGGTCTTCCCAGCGCCGGGCAATGACGGCAAAGCTGCCCCACGAGGCCGTGCCCCGGGCGCGGTCGAGGGCGTGCAGGCGCTGCAGCTCGGCCAGGGCGATGCGCACCTCCCGATGGAGATCCCGTGGCACTTCGAGCACCTGCACCCGCCCCGCCGCCAGCGGGTCCAGGGCGGCCTGCTCGCCGCCCTCGGGCTGGCCCCGGCGGGCATGATCGACGCGGATCTCCTGCCCGGCTTTCATGCGCTCCCGGGCCGGGGCGATGATCCGGTTGGCACAGTGGATGATGTGGGCGGTGGAACGGTAGTTCTCCACCAGGGAGAAGCGCCGGGCCTGGTAGTCCGTCTCAAACTGGCGGATGTAGCGCACGTTGGCGCCATCGAAGGCGTAGATGTTCTGGTCGTCGTCCCCCACCACCATCAGGGACAGGCGGTCTTCCTCAGTCTGCAGGGTGCGCCCGGCCAGGGCGCTGATCAGGGCGTAATGGTCGCCATTGATGTCCTGGTATTCATCCACCAGCAAAAAGCGCAGCCCGGCCAGCAGGCGGTCGCGCGTCACCGAGGGGCCCACGCCATCGCCCTGCTCCGCCGCCCGCAGGCGCGCGGTGGCCTGCTGGATGACCCCGGCGAAGTCCACCGATTCGCCGCGCTCCACCGCCACGGCGTAGCTGGTGCCGGTGAGGCGCATGGCCAAGCCGTGCAGGGTCTGAACCGTGACGCCGGCCGCGTCGCTGCCCACCAGCGCCCACAGGCGGCGGCGGATCTCCACCGCCACCGAGCGGTTGTAGGCCAGCACCATGATCTCTTCGGGAAGCACCAGGCACTCGCGCAGCAGCCAGGCCACCCGGTGCACGATGACCCGCGTCTTGCCCGCACCGGGGCCGGCCAGCACCAGGCAGTTGCCCTCCTGGGGGGCGGCGACGATGGCCTGCTGGTCGGGGTTGCCCAGGCCGGTGAGGATCTTGCGATGGGCGGCCTCGGTGGTGGCGATGTCGAGCACGTCCTTGCGGCCGGCAAAGTGGCGCAGCACGAACTCGGCCCGGTCGAGGCTGAAGTAATCGACGATGAAGGCCATGGCGGCCTGCACCTTGTAAATGGACAGCTTGGCGTACTCGGCCATCACATGCACCTGCACCACCTTGTCCTTGTAGTGCAGGGCCAGCTCGGCATAGTCCGACTTGCGGAACTGGCGCCGCCGCGCCTCGGGGTTGAGGGTGATGTTCATGGCCGCCCGGAACACCGCCTTGCCCCGCGCCAGGTGGATCACCTCGTTGGTGTCCAGGTATAGCAGCGCCGATGACATGGCCACGCTCCAGTCCCGGATGCCCAGCTCGCCCAGGGTGATGTCGGCCTGCAGGCCGGCTTCCAGCTCACCCTGCTTGCAGGTGACCAGCAGCGTGTTGCCCTGGCGACGGGACAGGAACAGGTTGAGCACGCCCCGGGCCAGGGCCATGCGCCGCTGGCGGATGGTGTCGATCTCCTGCCAGCTGCGCAGCAGCCGGATGTGGCGGCTGTCGATGCCGGCCGGGCGCAGGGCAAAGAAGCCGCGCTGCCCCTCGCCGTCGCCGAAGGGCTCGGCAAAGGACTTGAGCAGGCGGGTCAGCCGCTCGGGGTCGAAGTCCGGCAGGGTGTCGCGCCGCAGGGTGTCGCAGAGGCGACGCATGTTGAGGATCTGCCAGCCATCATCGGCGGCATCGGGGGCCAGCTCGCGCAGGGTGGCCAGCAGTGCATCCTCGATGCGCGCCAGCTCGTCCAGGCGCTCGGGGGTGTCCGGGTCCCGGTACAGGGTCACACCGATCTCGGTGTCGTTGGAGAGCAGCCGCCAGGTATCCAGCTCACGCAACATGGCCTGCAGGCGGCGGGAGTCGCTGCCGGTGGCAAGCATCAGCTCGTCGGTGGACAAGCCCTCGTCGTCGGCCGCCTGCATGAGGATGGAGAGGATCTGCTGGTAGGGCGCGATGTCGGCCTCGGCACCGAGCTTGTGGCGCAGGCGCTCGGTGGCCTCGTCCAGGCTGGCCACCATCAGGCTGCCCGGAAACACCCGGGTGTGGTTCTCGTGGCGTTCGAGCAGGCGGGCCTCTTCCAGCCAGGCCACGGCAATGCGCACCTTGGTATCGGCATCGCGGGCGTCCGGGTCGAGGCGGTGGGACTCGGGCACTTCCAGCAGGATCTCGCCGCTGGTCACCACCACCTCCCCCTCGCTGCGGTCCTTGCGCTCGATGGTGCGCAGGGCCTTGAGGATGGAGAGGATGTCGTGCTGGGTCAGGCGCGAGTTCTTGAGCAGGCGAAACTGCACGTCCAGATCCGCTTCGTCGTAGAGCAGGATGCAGCGCGCCGGTGCCTGGTCGCGCCCGGCCCGCCCGGCCTCCTGCAGGTAGTTCTCCAGCGAACCGGGCGTATCCAGGTGGATCACCAGGCGCACATCGGGCTTGTCCACCCCCATGCCGAAGGCGTTGGTGGCGGCGATCACCCGCAGGCTGCCGGCCAGGAAGGCTTCCTGCACCCGGCGCTTGTCGGCCGGCAGCATGCCGCCGTGGAAGAAGCCGCAGTCCAGGCCGCCCTCCTTCAGGAAGCGGGCCACCTCCTCCACCGTCTTCTGCCGCGCGCAGAACACGATGGCGCCGCCCTCTTCCTGCAGGGCCTCCTGCAGCAGGTGCAGCACCTCGGCATACTTGGCCTGGGCGGGCACCGGCCGCACCTCGTAACTCAGATTCTCCCGGCTCACCCCGCCCTCCAGCCGCGCCAGGCTCACCCCCAGGCGCGCCTCGAAGTGGGCGCAGATGTCGTCCACCACGTCGGGCTTGGCGGTGGCCGTGAAGCAGAACACCGGCGAAGGCCGCTCGCCCTGGCGCCGCCGGATGAAGCGTGACACGTAGAGGTAGTCGGGCCGGAAATCGTGACCCCACTTGGACAGGCAGTGGGCCTCGTCGAACACCCACGCTCCCACATCCCGGTGCGTCAGGGCACTGGCAAAGGCCGTGCTGCGAAACTGCTCCGGCGCCACGAAGATCAGCCCCAAGTCCCCCAGGCGCAGCTTGTCGAGCATGGCCCGCCGCTCCAGGGGGTTGAGCAGGTTATTGAGGTAGCCGGCGCAGGTGACACCCCGCGCCTCCAGGTTGTCCACCTGGTCCTTCATCAGCGACTGGAGGGGCGAGATGACCACCGTGAGGCTGCCATTGCGGTAGTAGCGGGCCAGCGCCGGTAGCTGGAAACACAGGGATTTGCCACCCCCGGTGGGCAGGATGGCCAGGGTGGAGATGCCCGCGAAACCGTTGTCCACAATGGCCTGCTGCAGGGAGCGCCCGTCCGCCGTGGTGGGGGTGCTGCGAAAGCGCGTGATGCCCGGGAAGAAGCGCGGCAGCAGGGCCTCCACATCGTGCTGCTCGCGACACCAGGTGCAGGCCGGATCGCGGCAGGGACGATCACGCAGGGCGGCAATGGCCTCGCGGGTGCGCGGAAAACTCGCCCCCACCCAGGGCGGCGGCACCGAATTGCCCCCCGCCACCCGCAGCCACGCCAGCACATAGGCCAGGGGCTTGTGCCAGGTGGGGTCCGGCAGCCAGTCGGCCAGGAGCGCGCGCTGCGCCGTCGTGCACACTTTGCCGGCCGTTGCCCGCTGCCACGCCGCCGCCACGTCCTCCAGAGGCGGACGCACCGCCCGGCGCAGACTGGCGAAGAAATTCGCCACCCCCTTGCCCGGCTCGGGCGAGAGCAGGAAGTGCAGGCACAGGGCCTCATCCGGATGCTCTGCCACCCGCGCCTGCAGGGCCGCGCTCTGATCCAGGAAGAGCGCGTAAGCCAGCTCCGCATCCCGCACCGGGTCGTTGCGGGTGGTGGTGCACAGCTTGTAGTCCTTCACCAGGCGGTGATAGGGGTTTTGCGGAAAGGCCACCGGCGACAGTTCGAGGGTGTCCACCAGGGGCAGGCGATGCAGGGCCAACCCAGGGTATAGCCGTGCCAGGGCCGGCTGATCAAAGGCCACCACGTTGTGGCCGAGGACGAAGGCCGCATCCTCGGTCAGGGCATCGAGGCGGCGGGCCAGATCAGGCGCCTTGCCGGAAATCCGCAGGCGGGCGTCCAGATCGGGGCGGAACACGCCCAACTCCCGCAGGGCGTTTTGATCCTGGCGGGCAGTTTCGATATCAAGGCAGAGACACCGGGCACGCGGGGCTTCAGCGCGTTCCGCCATGCACCACCGCGTAAGGCTTGTTTGTCATGCACGGAATTGTAATGGCATCGGCGGCACTTGCAGCACGGCCGCCCGGATGGACACCCTCGACCACACTGCCCCAACACCCGCAAGAGGTTGACGTGCACGTTAACACTGACTAACAATCAGCCCAAAACGCGGCCTGCGAATCCGGACGACACGCCCCCTGTACCGCCCCCGTCCACCGTCATCGCACCGCCCCGACAACCCACGCCCGGCACGCCCCACGAGTCAACACCCATGTCTGATCAACCCCCTGGCACCGCCCCATGCACCGAAGTGTGGATAGCGCACCCCGAAGGCCGCCTGTTCAGCCGGGTGTGGACACCCGACCCGCCAACCGGCCGGCCCCTGCCCGACGCCCCCATCATCATGCTGCACGACTCCCTGGGCAGCGTTGAGCTGTGGCGTGACTTCCCGGCAGCGCTGAGCCTTGCCACTGGCCGCCGGGTGGTCGCCTACGACCGGCTCGGATTTGGCCTGTCCAGCCCACGCCATGGCCCCCTGCCCCTCGACTTCATCGCCGCGGAAGCCCGCCACGACTTCGCCCTGGTGCGCCAGCAACTGGGCATCGGGCCGTTCATCGCCTTCGGCCACAGCGTGGGCGGCGGCATGGCCGTAAACTGCGCCGCCGAGTTTGCCGACGACTGCGAGGCGCTGATCACCATCGCCGCCCAGGCCTTTCCCGAAGATCGGACCCTGGACGGCATCCGCGTCGCCAAGGCGCAGTTCAAGGATGTCCGGCAGGTGGAACGGCTCGGGAAGTATCACGGCGACAAGGCGCGCTGGGTGCTCGACGCCTGGACCGAGACCTGGCTCAGCCCGGCCTTCGCCACCTGGTCACTGGCCCCCGTCCTGCCCCGCGTAAGCTGCCCCCTGCTCGTCATCCACGGGCTTCACGACGAATACGGCTCAACCCGCCACCCCGAACTCATCGGCCAACTCAGCCGCTCCCGCCGGGTTCAGGTGGAGATCATGGAGGACTCCCGCCACATGCCCCACCGGGAACATCCGGAGGCGGTGATTGAACGGGTGAAGGGGTTTCTGGAGGGGGGTTGAGGGTGGATTTCGGGGGGCTCGAAGGGGTGTGGTGCTCCTGTTCGACCTGAACGGTCGTACGACCCTCGCTAGATCAGCGACAGGTGTTCTGCGGTCAGCGGATCTTCAAGGCAGCGCAAGCTCAAAGGCCGGCATTCGGTATCGGCGTCAGGCGGCACCCAACCCCCGACGGTAGTACCGCCCTCCAAGCTTCCAACAGCAGGTTCCTGAGCGGAGCAGTATTACGGAGCGCTCAACCGCCGACAGGGCGTCGGCCATGGCCAACCGATCTGGTGTGCCGAATGGGCGAAATATGCCGCTAAGTTGGAATTGCAGAAACCGGATAAAATTCGAAGCCCAACAGTGCACCGATGGCGCAAACAAGCCATGCGCCATTCAACTTTGGATTCCCTTGATGGATAGCAACGAGAAGAAGGAACTCAGCGAGTCTGACATCAAGGCCAAGTTCATCACGCCGGCCATCGTCCAGGCGGGTTGGGACGAGATGACGCAACTTCGTCGTGAGGTAACCTTGACGCCGGGCCCGGTCGTCGTTCGCGGCAATCTATCCTCGCGCAACAAGAAAAAGAAGAAATTCGCCGACTACGTGCTCCAGAAAGAAAAGGGCGTGCCGGTAGCGGTGGTCGAAGCCAAGGAAAACAACTACACCATCAGCCATGGCTTGCAGCAGGCCCTGGGCTATGCCGACATACTGGAGGTGCCCTGCGCCTTCAGTTCCAACGGCGACGGCTTTGCCAGCCATAACAAGGCGGCTGCCGAAGGCGAAGACACCGAAACCGAACTCGGGCTGGATGCGTTTCCCTCGCCTGCGGAACTATGGGCGCGTTACAAGCGTTTCAGAGGCATTACAGAAGATCAGGAAGCGCTCGTCACCGAACCCTATCACGATGATGGCAGCAACAAGGAGCCCCGCTATTACCAGGCCGAAGCCATCAACCGCGTAATCGAAAAAGTGGCCCAAGGCGAAAAACGCCTGCTACTGGTGATGGCCACCGGCACCGGCAAGACCTACACCACCTTCCAGATCATCTACCGTCTCTGGAAGGCCAAGAAGGCCAAGCGCATTCTTTTCCTGGTGGACCGCAACATTCTGGCGGACCAGACACTGGTCAACGACTTCAAGCCCTTCGGCTCGGTCATGACCAAGATCCGCAATCGCAAGATCGACCCTTCCTATGAGGTTTATCTGGGCCTGTATCAGGCGCTCACCGGCCCCGATGAGGAAGACAAGATATTCAAGTCGGTCAAGCGCGACTTTTTTGATCTGATCGTGATCGACGAGTGTCATCGTGGCAGCGCCAACGATGATTCCGCCTGGAAAGAAATCCTCGAATACTTTAACGGTGCCATCCAGTTGGGCATGACCGCCACGCCCAAGGAAACCAAATACGCCTCCAACATCACCTATTTTGGCGAGCCGATCTACACCTATTCGCTGAAACAGGGCATTCAGGACGGATTCCTCGCTCCCTACAAAGTGGTGCGTATCGACATCGACAAGGATATTCACGGCTGGACGCCCCCGCCCGGCATGAAAGACGATCTCGGCAACGAGATCGAGCAGCGCGAATACAACCAGATCGACATGGACCGCATCCTGGTGCTCAACCAGCGCACCAAGCTCGTCGCCGAGCGCGTCATGAAGCTGCTCAACGCCACCGACCCGTTCCAGAAGACCATCATCTTCTGTGAGGACATCGACCACGCCGAACGCATGCGCAAGGCCATCGTCAATGCTTCCGGCCCGCTGGCGAAAGCCAATAGCAAGTACGTGATGCGTATCACCGGCGACAGCATCGAGGGCAAGGCCGAACTGGACAACTTCATCGACCCGGAAAGCAGATACCCCGTCATCGCCACCACCTCTGAGCTGCTGACCACTGGCGTTGATGCCAAGACCTGCAAGCTCATCGTGCTCGACAAGACCATCAACTCGATGACCACCTTCAAGCAGATCGTCGGTCGTGGCACGCGCATCGAAGAATCGCAGAACAAATATTTCTTCACCATCATGGATTTCAAGAAGGCCACCGAGCTCTTCAAGGACCCGGATTTCGATGGTGAGCCGGTCGTCATCTACGAACCCGAGGATGACGATGACCCCGTCCCCCCCGATCCCGAAGGCGACGGAGAAGAGGATGAAGCGGGGAGTGAAGAAGGCGAAATCATCAGGAAGTACCACGTCGGCGGCGTCACGGTTCGCATCGTTGCCGAGCGCGTCGAGGTTTATGGCGAAGACGGCCAGATGGTCACCGAAAGCTACCGTGACTACAGCCGCAAGAACATCCGTCAGGAATTCGGCTCACTGGACGATTTCCTGCAGAAGTGGAACGGCAGCAAGAAGAAGGCCGCCATCATCGAGGCCCTTGCCGAATACGGCATCGAGCTGCCCAAACTCGCCAAGGAGGTGGGCACGGACTACGGCGATTTCGACCTCATCTGCCACATCGCCTTTGACCAGCCGCCCCTCACCCGTGCCGAGCGGGCCAACAACGTCAAGAAACGCAACTACTTCACCCAATACGGCGACAAGGCGCGCGCCGTGCTGGAAGCCCTGCTCGACAAATACGCCGACGAAGGCATTGTCAGCATCGAGAACAACAACGTCCTCAAGCTTGATCCCTTCAAGCGGCTGGGCACGCCGGTGGAAATCATCAACGGCGTCTTTGGCGGCAAGGCCAAATACGAAGCTGCCTTGCAGGCCCTTGAAACCGAACTCTTCAAACAAGCAAGTTAAGTCGTCAGAAAGCACCATGAGCAACGTCAGCGGCATCATCAAATCCATCCAGGACATCATGCGCAAGGATGTCGGCGTCGACGGCGACGCCCAGCGCATCAGCCAGCTGGTCTGGATGTTCTTCCTCAAAATTTACGATGACCGCGAAGCCGAAATCGAACTGCTGGAAGACCACTACAAATCGCCGCTGCCCGAGCATCTGCGCTGGCGCAACTGGGCGGCCGACCCCGAAGGCATGACCGGTGACGAGCTGGGCGACTTCGTAAACCTCCAGCTCTTTCCCACGCTGAAGAACAAGCTCGCGGTCAGTGGCCCCACCGGCGAGCGCGCCAAGGTCATCCGCAACGTCTTCGAGGATGCCTACAACTACATGAAGTCCGGCACCCTCATGCGGCAGGTCATCAACAAGATCTGCGAGATCAATTTCAACAACACGCAAGACCGCCACACCTTCGGCAGCATCTACGAACAGATTCTTAAAGACCTGCAAAGCGCCGGCAACGCGGGCGAGTTCTACACCCCCCGCGCCGTTACCAAATTCATCGTCGACCGGGTTGACCCCCAGCTCAATGAGAGCGTGCTCGACCCCGCCTGCGGCACTGGCGGCTTCCTCGCTTGCGCCATCGACCACAAGCGCAACCGCTACGTGAAGAACGCGGCGGACGAAGCCGTCCTCGTCGCCAGCATCCACGGGGTCGAGAAGAAAGCCCTGCCGCACATGCTGTGCACCACCAACATGATCCTGCACGGCATCGACACCCCGACCCAGATCGAGCACGACAACATGCTCAGCCGCCGCGCCTACACCGACTACGGCGAGGCCGACCGCGTCAACGTCATCGTCACCAACCCGCCCTTCGGCGGCATGGAAGAGGACGGCGTCGAAAACCAGTTCCCCGCGACCCTGCGCACCCGCGAAACTGCCGACCTTTTCATGGCGCTGGTCATCCGCCTGCTCAAGAGCCACGGCCGCGCCGCCGTGGTCCTGCCCGATGGCTTCCTGTTCGGCGAAGGCATGAAGACCCGCCTCAAGCAGACGCTGCTGGAGCAATGCCATCTGCACACCATCGTCCGCCTGCCCAATGGCGTGTTCAATCCCTACACCGGCATCAAGACCAACATCCTCTTCTTCACCAAGAAGCCCGAGGCCGTATGGCCGGCAACCCAGGAAGTCTGGTTCTACGAACACCCCTACCCCGAGGGCGTCACCAGCTACAACAAGACCCGCCCCATGCAGTTCGAGGAGTTCGCCACCGAATGCGCCTGGTGGGGTGACGAAGCCGACGGCCTCGCGGCCCGCGTCGAAACCCCGCAGGCCTGGAAAGTCAGCCTTGATGACATTGCCGCCCGCAACTACAACCTCGACATCAAGAACCCGCACGTCGGTGAGCAGGTCAGCCACGACCCGGAAGAGCTCCTGCAGCAGTATCGGGCACAGCAGCAGGACATCCAGTCGCTGCGCGACCAGCTCAAGCGCATCCTCGCCGCCGCCCTGGAGCGCGACGCATGAGCCGGCTTGAAAACACCGAAAAGACTGCCCTCCCGCCCGAGCTGTACCAGCAGATTCACGGCATCCTGCACGCCGCCCGCCAGCAGAGCTACCGCGCCGTCAACACCGCCATGGTCGAAGCCTACTGGCAGATCGGTCGCCGCATCGTCGAGCATGAGCAAGGCGGCGAGGCCCGCGCCGCCTATGGCCAGGGCGTGCTCGCCGCGCTGGCCGCGCGGCTGACCGAAGATTTCGGCAAAGGCTTCACTACCGCCAACCTGCGCAATTTCCGTCAGTTCTACCTCACCTTCACCGACGAGCAGATTCGCTACGCACTGCGTAGCAATTTGACCTGGACCCACCTGCGCCAGCTCATGCGCATCGACAAGCTCGACGCCCGCAACTGGTACATGAACGAAGCCAGCCAGCAAGGCTGGAGCGCCCGCGCCCTGGATCGCCAGATAGCCACCCTCTACTACGAGCGCCTGCTTTCCAGCCAGGACAAGGCCGCCCTCCGGCAGGAAGCCAGCAGCCTGATCGCCGCGCAAACCCCGGCCGATCCGCGCGACTTCATCCGCGATCCTTACATTCTTGAATTCATCGACGCCCAGCCCGGCGCCACCCTCTTCGAGAGCGAGCTGGAAACCGGCCTCATCCAGCAACTGCAAGCCTTCCTGCTGGAGCTGGGCAAGGGTTTCGCCTTTGTCGCCCGCCAGAAGCACCTGCGCGTTGAAAATGAAGACTGCTTCATCGATCTGGTCTTCTACAACTACCTGCTCAAATGCTTCGTACTCATCGATCTCAAGATCGGCAAGCTCGCCCATCAGGATGTCGGCCAGATGGACATGTACGTGCGCGTGTTCGAAGAGCAATACCGCGCCGAAGGCGACAACCCCACCCTGGGCCTGATCCTTTGTTCCGAGCGCAACGAAGCCGTCGCCAAATACTCGCTGCTCGCCGGCAGCCAGCAACTCTTCGCCAGCCGCTACCGCCCCTTCCTGCCCTCGGAGGCCGAACTGCAAGCCGAACTGCAGCGCGACCGCGCCCTGCTCGAAAACCAGCGCGAGGCCCAGGCATGAACGCCGTGTCGCCCGTGGAAACCCTCGTCACGGATCACCTCGATCTGTGGACCACCGCCCTCAAACGCAAATCCACCGCCGGCCGGGGTTCGTCCAGCAAGGTCGAGCTGTACGGGATCAGGAAGCTGCGGAAGCTGATTCTGGAACTGGCCGTGCGCGGCTTGTTGGTGCCGCAGGATCCGAACGACGAACCGGCGAGTGAACTGCTCAAGAAAATCGCTGCAGAGAAGGCGAAGCTGGTGAAGGCAGGCAAGATCAAGAAGGACAAGCCGTTACCAGTAATTGACGAGAAGGAGACGCCATTTACCTTGCCAAGTAATTGGACGTTTGCAAGATGGGGGAGATTGCTGAATGGGCTATTGGTTCGGGATTTCCTACCGAGGCCCAAGGAGAAAATGATCAAGAGATTCTTTTTTCCAAAGTGAGTGACATGAACTTATTAGGGAACGAAAAGTACATTGTCACCACTGTTAATAGTATTTCTAGAAAAACTGCTGAAAAAATAAAAGCAAAAGCACATCCGCCCGGAACGGTGGTATTTCCGAAAATTGGCGGGGCGATTGCAACAAACAAAAGACGAATTCTTGTCAGAGAGACAGCTATCGACAACAACTGCTTGGGTTTGACACCAGGAGCCGGAATCACCACAGACTACTTGTATCTGCTACTGAGTTCGGTTGATCTATCTGCTTACCAATCTGGCACTTCCGTACCCGCTCTCAGCCAAGGGAACTTGGAGTTGATAGTTGCAGGATTACCGCCTCTTTCCGAACAACACCGCATCGTCGCTAAAGTCAACGAGCTGATGGCGCTGTGCGACCAGCTTGAGCGACAAACCGATGCCAGTCTCGGTGCCCATCAAACGCTGGTGGAAACCTTGCTGAGTGCGCTGACCAGCGCTGCCGATCACGCGCAATTTGCCATCGCCTGGCAGCGCATCGCTAGCCACTTCGACACGCTGTTCACGACCGAAGAGAGCATAGCCCAGCTCAAGCAAACCATCCTGCAACTGGCGGTGATGGGCAAGCTCGTCCCGCAAGACCCGAACGACGAACCCGTCAGCGAACTGCTCAAGAAGATCGCCGCTGAGAAGGCGAAGCTGGTGAAGGAAGGCAAGATTAAAAATACAAAGCAGCTTCTGCCTATTGCTGAAGATGAAAAGCCGTTCAAATTGCCGAGCGGCTGGGCCTTTTGTCGCCTTCAAGAACTAGTTTCTACCCTTGGTGACGGTTTGCATGGAACCCCGATCTACGACAACGCCGGTGATTACCACTTTATAAACGGTAATAATTTAAGCAATGGGGACATACTGATTAAGCCGGACACTAGACGTGTTGGGCAGACGGAGTATGAAAAACACAGAAAGGAGTTGAATAACAGTACCGTCCTCGTTTCAATCAACGGCACCATCGGAAATGTCGCCTTCTTCAAAGGCGAACAAGTAATTCTTGGAAAGAGCGCTTGCTACTTCAATGTCCTGCCTGGAATTGAGAAGTTGTTCATTAAAAGACTTATTGAATCGCCATTATTCTTTCATTACGCAGCATCTCAAGCGACGGGGAGCACGATAAGCAATTTGGGTTTGAAAGCTATGAATGCCTTTCCTATTCCATTGCCTCCGACGTCCGAGCAAGTACGAATCATTGCCAAGCTCGACGAGCTGTTCGCCTTGTGCGACCAGCTCAACTCCCGCCTCAACGCCGCCCAAACCACCCAGCTCCACCTTGCCGACGCCCTTGTCGAGCGGGCCACCTGCTGAGTGTCAGGACATGACGCCGGCGCTGCACAAAATCTGGTGCGACGAAGACGAGCATTTTCGTTACGAGCACTTTGCCGATTTCAACGAGTGGCTGGATAGCGAGGAGGGGCAAGCGGCCCGGATCGACTATGGCGTTGACGCCTTGCCCCAGCCCAGCAAGGCGCTGTTTGCGGGGGACAGAAACGGCTACGACGAGGCGTTTCAGGCGTTTCGCGAAGCCTGTCGCCACGAGGCGCTGGGCAAATCCTGGTTTCAGGAGCAGCTTGGCGATGACCATTGGTTCCAGCGCAATGTGGATCACTTCATTCAGCTAGTCGATCTCATGGTTGCCGGGGCGGTGGTGCCGTTTGTCGGGGCGGGCATTTCGGCATCGGCGGGGTTTTCAAGCTGGAAGGAGCATCTGCGCCACCAAGGCAAAACTGCGCATATCGCTGAGGAACGCATCGAAGAACTGTTGGCTGCCGGCGCTTACGAAACGGTGCTGGAAGAGATCGAGGCTGTTCGGGGCCGCGAGGTGTTCATCAACGAAATTCGCGATGAGTTCTCCCGCAACCCCACTATCCCCGATGTGGTCTGGCGCATCTCCGAGCTGTTCACGGATACGGTGATCACGACCAATTATGATCGCTTGCTTGAGCAGTCGTTTGAAACCGGCGAGCCTGGCAGGGTTCAGGTGATCAATGGCCTGAATGCGCTGGAGCAGCCCGATCCGAAGAAGATCACGGTCATCAAACTGCACGGGGATATTCGCGAGCCGAAACGCTGCATCCTCAGCAAGAATCAATACGACGAGGCCTATGGCAACGGTAGCCTCAATTTGCACAAGCCCATTCCCAAGCTGCTCGCCTACCATTACATAAACAGCAGTCTGCTGTTTCTGGGCTGTAGCCTGAGTAATGACCGAACGGTTCAGGTATTCAGGAAAATCAGGGAAGGCATGGGCGAAGAGGCGGAGATCAAACAGCACTTCGCCATCGAGCAAGCCCCGGAGACCAAGGAAGGGATCGCTCAGCGCAACGCAGAACTGGCCAAGCTGGGCATCACCCCGATCTGGTTCGAAAAAGAGCGGTATGAGCTCGTCGAAAACCTGCTCAGCCTGGCCAAGAATGAACTGCGACACCGGGGCGTTGCACCTGAGCCGCTACCAGTGGACGAGCCGCCCGTCAAACTGGAGATGGACCTGAGCCATTTCCTCGGCGACTTCATCGACCTGATGCCATTGCTGCACTGGCTGCACCGGGCTGTTCCGCAGTCCGCAACAGGCCAGTATCTTTCCGCCATGCAGCGAGTGTTTCATGCGCATTCGTTTGCGACGCGGCAGACCGACGAGAATCTGAGGAAGGCACTGGATAATCTGCTTCGCGTCTTGTCGAGTTCGCCGGAGTTTGATGGTTATGCCCATGGAAAACTGTCAGTGGCCTTCAGGTGCCTGCAGCAATATCTGAAATCGATTGGCGAGCAGAATTATCTGGACGATGATTTTGAGTGGAACATTCACGAACTGTTGACCACGCCTGTGTTGCAGCTTGAGCCGTTGTTGGCGCATAAAGCTGGCGGGAACTTTGACTACCATGCCATTCGCTTGATTTCCGCCCTGTTGCAGCACGGAAAGCGGCAGCATGGATCGAATAAGGCATTTTGCGAATTGTCGGGCGCGGTAAACCATGAGTTTGGTGATTACATCGCCTTGTCACTCGCTGCGAATCTGGGCCTCACGGTTCCTGATCGCCTTGATCAAACCTACGCGGATGACATTCAGAGCCTGTGCGAAGACGCCTGGGATAACCTGGATAAGCCAATCGATCTCGGGTTTGTCGAGCGCGTGAAATTGGTAGTTACTTCGATTTTTAAGTAGTAGCGAGAGACGATGGCCGTTTGAGATCGATGTCATGTTTATGTCTGGATTCGATTCCATATTCGCCGTTGGCGAATCTAATGGCAACGGCAAGCCGACAATCACTCCCGCCCCCATAACTGCGCGTCACCGCCCTCGCACCCTGCAGTTGCCGTCCTACACCACCCTGGACCTGTCGGCCGACTACACGTTCAGCAAGACCACCCAGGTGGGCTTTCGCATCCGCAATGCCACCGACGAGCTCTATGCGGAATCGGCCTACGGCAACACCCAGGTGTTGATCGCCAATCCGCGGACTTACGAGCTGTCGCTGCGGATGCGGTTCTAAACGGCGCCGAACGGGCCGTAGACGCAGGACGGGCTCCTTTTCCGGAGCCCGTCCTGTTTCAACATTGCGGTGGGGTCGCCGCGGCGCCCCACCCTGTCTCAAGCGACGATCACGGCAGGATCAGCACCTGGCCTTCCTTCACGTCACGGCGCATTTCGCGGCCCTCGACGCTGTAGGTCACCCACAGGCGCTTGACCTGGTCCCGGGCCGGGTCATCACCTGCCAGGTCGTTGTTCACCCGCGCGGTCAGGCGGTTCATGATGACCCGCTGGCTGAGGCGATGGGTGATGTCGATGCGGTTGCTGTTGGTGCCGTACTCGGCGCGCAGGATCTTCAGCCCGTCCGGGTCACGGTCGCGGTTGTTGTCGTTGTAGGACGGACGGGAACCACCCCAGCCGCCATTCCAGCCGCCATTGCCCCAGCCGCCGCCGGACCAGCCGGTAAACTGGGCACCATCCACCCAGCTGCCTTCGGTGTATTCAAAGGTGCGCTGGCCACGGGGGCCTTCGGCGTAGATGCGCAGCACCTTGACGCGGCCCTTGTCCGGGTCGGTGCCGAAGGTCTTGTTGCTCAGGACGAAACGCTCATCCCGGCCCGCCAGCTCACGCAGGCGCCGGGTCACGTCCACATTGCGTTCGGCGGTGCCATAGAGCGCCTGCAGGATGCGGTAGTCACCCTCCTTGCGATCCTGATAGCCGGGGCGCTCACCCCAGCCGGAGGTGTTGCTGTTGCCATCCCCCCAGGACCCGCTGCTCCAGCCCTGGAACTGGGAACCATCCACCCAGCTGCCTTCCGTGTATTCAAAGGTGCGGTTTCGCCCGCTCGAACTGACCGCCTCGATGCGCAAGGTCTTGACGCGCCCCTTGTCCGGGTCGGTGCCAAACACACCATTGCCCAGGCGGAAGCGCTCGTCACGCTGGGCCAGCTCCTTGAGGCGCGAGGTCACGTCGACATGCCTCTCCGGCGTGCCGTAAAGGGCCTTGATGATGCGGTAATCGCCTTCACCCCATTCGGCTGAGGCCGGGCCGGCAAACCCGGCCATCAGGATGAAAAGCGAACAAAGGAAGAGCCAGTATCTGCTGAACAACGATTTGGACATGACGACCTCATTGGGGCTGTTGAAAATCGCTTCTCAGTATATCCACTCCCGATGACCTCGCGAATTCGCCCCTGGCGCTTTCAAACATGATGGGAGAGGGCTTGCAGTGGCCCTCCCCGCCCGCTTCATCGCTCCTGGGCTTCCAGCCACGGCGGGTTGCCCCGACCGACCTGCGACACCCTCAAAACTGCGTGCTCAGCGTCACCCTCAGCGTGCGGGGCTCCGCCGGGTGGGTGTGGATGTCGCTGAAACCTTCCGCGGGCTCACCTCGCAGGCGCGAGGTGTAGTAGTAGTCGATGTCGCTCACCTTGCGGTTGAGCAGATTGAAGAGATCCAGCGACAGCCGGGTATCGGCATTGATGCGGTAGCCAATACGAGCGTAGGTCAGGGTGGAGCCCTTCGAGCGCACGCTGTTGTCCTCGATGAGGGGGCGCGGCCCGAAGTGGCGTAGCTGGAGTTGCCCGAACCAGGGGCCCAGGTCAGTCACCGTGGCGCCGGCCGAGAGCACCCTCCGCACCGCACCGGGCACCTGGCGGCCGGCATTCGGCGCGTCGCCCTGGATATGCCGGAAACGCGCCTGGGAGAGGGCCAGATCCGCGTCCAGGATCAACCAGGGGGCGGCCACATAGTGGTTGTTGAACTCCACCCCATGGCGCCGGGATGCGCCGCTGGCCTCGGTCTCCCCCGCATCGCCCACAAAGACCAGTTCGGAGGCAATGTCCAGCTGCCACAGGGCCACGGAACTCTGCAGCCCCGGCAACCATTCGCTACGGAAGCCGATCTCGCGCCCCCGGGTACGCACCAGGGGGATCGCCGGGTCGATGGCCTCGCCGGTCTTGGCCGTCACCTTTGCGGTCATGCCGCGGGCGTCATTGCTGTGAAAGCCGCAGCCCCAGTTGAGGAAAACCTCGCTCTTCGCCCAGGGCCCGAAGATCAGTGACAGCTTGGGGCTGTTGATCCAGGCCGAGCGCTCGCCGCTGTTGGCTTCGATGTTGCTCCTCACGTCCACGCTGCTGCGGTCGGCGCGCAGGCCGGCGACGCTGCGCAGCCAGGGCAGCCAGCGCGTCTCGTTCTGGGCAAACACGCCCACGCCGGTCTGGCGCACCCGGCTCTCCTGGGTGACACCCGTGCGCACCCCGTCCTTGGCCGTGTACAGGCCCACCGGGCTCAGGCTGTCCCGGCGCCACTGGGCGCCAAGGGTGGTATTGCTCGCCAGCCCGCCGAGGCTGCCCTTCCACAGCCGGCTGAGGCTCCCGCCCATGACATTGCGTGACTCGGCCTGTTCGAACTGGTCCCCGTCCACCGGGTTGTCCAGGTAGTAGGTGAAGTTGGAGAAGAGGGCGAGGCGCGAGCGGATGAAGTAGGCACTGGCCGTCCATTCCCCGTCGTCCTCCGGCTTGAGCATCTGCCAGGACAGGCTGTAGCGGCTGGTCTTGCCCTGATCCGTCGGGTCGATGGCGCCATAGCGGCCAATCAGCCCGCTGTCGATGGCCCGTTGCGGCACCTGGTCGGTGCTGTGCCAGTGGGAGGTATAGGCCATCGCCGTGAGGCTGTGCCGGGTGGCGCCCTCGGCCAGGGTGTAGCGCAGCATGCCATTCACGCGGCGGTAGTTCTGCGGGTTCTGCCACGGCCCGTTGTTGTAGGCCCCCTCCAGCGCATACAGCAGGGTGCCGGCATTCAGCGCCACCGATTTGGCCAGCAGGCCGCGGGTGAACTGCCGCTCCCCGAAGGTGACCGAAGCCAGGCCCTTGGGCAGTCTGTCCACCAGACTCAGCCGGGCCGATCCGGCGGAGCTGAAATCCCCATCCTCGGCCGCGTACAGCCCCTTGCGGTAGTGGATGGACTGGAGCAGCTCGGGGATCAGGAAGTTGAGATCGGTGTAGCCCTGGCCGTGGGCGTGGGTGGGCATGTTCACCGGCATGCCGTCCAGGTGGGTGGCGAAGTCGGTGCCGTGGTCCAGGTTGAAGCCGCGCAGGTAATACTGGTTGGCCTTGCCGTCGCCGCTGTGCTGGGACACGATCACGCCGGGGACGAACTCCAGCACCTCGGCCGGGCGCAGGGTCGGGCGGCCCTGCAGCAGCTTGCGGGTCACCAGCCCTTCACTCGCCGCATCGGTGGTACCCACGCCATTCTGGTAGTTGCCGGTGACCACCACATCGGCAAGCGTAGGCACGTCGAACGCCGACGTCTGGGCCACCGCCTCATGCGCCGTGAGCCCGCAGGCGAGCGCCAGGACCAGGGGGCGCAGCCGGAAAGGGAAGGTGCTGGATCTGCGATCGGGCTTCATCCGGGCAGCGTATGAACTTAATTGAAAAGATCATACCGACCCTCCGGCCCGCTTGCCATACGCAAGCCCCCATGGCGCCACCCGGCTGACACCGGATCGCCGCCAAGCCCCCGTTCAGGAACCCTCGTTGCCCGTCTGCAGGCGTTCGACCATGCGCACCAGATCCGGCAGGGTCGTCACCCCCATCTTGTGCATGATGTTGTGGCGATGGACCTTCACCGTCATCTCGGACACCCCGAGCTCGGCCGCAGCCTGCTTGTTCAGCGCGCCCCTCACCATGAAGGTGATCACCTCCTTCTCACGCCCCGTCAGCAAGGCGTAGCGGCGGCGGATCTCGCCCACCTCACTCTCGGCCTGCCGGGTGCTGCGGGCCTGGGCAAGGGCGCTGCGGATGGCGGCCAGCAGATCTTCATCGCGGAAGGGCTTGGCCAGGAACTCCACCGCCCCCTTCTTGATGGCCCTCACCGCCATGGGAATGTCCCCGTGGCCGGTGATGAAGATGATCGGGATGGAGGCCCCCGACTCGGCCAGCCGGGCCTGCAATTCGAGCCCCGTAAGCCCGGGCATGCGCACATCCAGGATCAGGCAGGCGACCCGGGGCAGCCGCGGCCCCTCCAGAAAGGCCGCCGCAGAGGCATAGGTCTCGACCTGCAGACCCACCGAACGGATCAGGCTGCTCAGGGCCTCCCGCACCGAGAGGTCGTCATCCACCACATACACCCAGTCCTGGCTATCCGCCACGCACACCTCCAGGCACTTCCATCCCTGCCATGCTTGTCTCCTCTCCTGTCGCCATGCGCCCTTGGTCCGGGCGTCAGAGGGTGTGAGAGGGCGTGAATAAATCTACTGCGCGGCCCGATTTCGCGCCTGCGATGCTCGCCGTACTCCTGTACGGCTGTGCTTCTCGGCGCGAACTCGAACCGCTCGCGACGATTTCTTCACACCCTCTGTGTAAATCTGCTGCGCAACCCGAGTTCGCTACGATCTCTTCACACCCGCTCAGTTGTCCGGGATGGTGAATTCAAAACACGCCCCGGGGCCGCCATCCCGCGCCAGCCACAGACGCCCGCCATGGTTCTCGACAATGCTGCGGCTGATGGCCAGCCCCATGCCCAGCCCATCGGGCTTGGTGGAAAAAAAGGCTTCGAACATCCGCGCATCGGAGCCCGCCGCAACGCCCGGGCCGTTGTCGCGCACCGAGAACCGCAGCCCCCCTGCCGGGTCGGCCACCACATCGATCTGCAGCAGGTGCGCCCGCTCAGACTGCTCGCGCATGGCATCCACGGCATTGACGATCAGGTTGATGAGCACCTGCTGCAACTGCACCGCATCGGCAATCAGGCGGGGCGGAGGATCGGGTAGCCGCACGCAGGGATCGACGCCCGCCTCCGTCAGCATGAGCTGCAGCATCTGCAGCACTTCGTCGAGCATGCGGGCCAGGTCCACCGGCGCCCGCCGGATCTGGCCGGCCCGCAAAAATCCACGGATGCGCGAGATCACCGCACCGGCCAGGCTCGCATCACGATTGGCCCGCTGCAGCGCCGCCGCCACCTCGACCAGGTTCGGCTCGTCGTGGGACAACCAGCGCAGCGCGGCCTGGCTGTTGGTGATGACCGCCGCCAGGGGCTGATTGATCTCGTGGGCAATGGAGGCCACCAGTTCGCCCATCGCCGTGAAGCGGGCCACCCGGGTCAGCTCCGCGCGGGTCGCCGCCAGGGAGCGCTCGGCCTCCATGCGGGCGGTGATGTCCTCGACGATCACCGCCAGCATGGGGCCATCCTCGTCCATGGCCGGGATGCGGGAGGCGCTCACATTGGCCCACAGGTAGCCGCCTTCCTTCTTCTCGTAGCGCTTCTGCACGGTGTAGCTGGGGAAGTCACCATCGAACAGGCCATGCACGTTGCGCTCGGTGAGGCCCCGCTCGCACGGCGCCGTGAGCTCGATCAGCGACACACCGACGATCTCATCACGGGCATAGCCCAGCATGCGCTGCAAGGCGGGGTTGGCGGAGAGGATCTTGCCGTCCCGGTCCGCCAGGGCGATCCCCACCGCGGTGTTCTCGTAGAGGCCCTGCCAGCGGCGATCGGAAACCTGCAGGGCGGCAAAGCTGCGCTGCAGCGACTTGCGGCTCGCCACCAGCCCGGCGGTGAGCTCCAGGATGTCCGAGGCCTGGGAGTTGAGTTCGCGCTGCAGGATGTCCACGGTGCGCTTCACCGTCACCAGATTGCGCGCCCGTGCCCGCAGCTCCTGGGCCGAGAACGGCTTGGTGAGGTAGTCCTGCACCAGGTGCTCCAGCAGGTTCTCGCGCAGGGCATCATCCGCCCGGGCCGACAGCACCAGCACCGGCACATTGGGAAAGTCGCGCCGCTCGCTGAGGGCACGGACAAAACGCTCGCCGCCCCAGCGCGGCATCATCAGGTCGGTGATGATCAGGTCGGGCGGGTCGGCAATTGCCGCCTGGAAGGCCGCCTCCCCGTCCTCCCGCAGGATCACGTTGTACTCGTCCGACAGCACGTCGTAGAGAAACAGGCGCAGATCCGGGTTGTCCTCGGCCACCAGCACCTTGGGCTTGCCCGGGTGAAAGACTTCGGCGGCCGGACGGGGCAGATCCGGCGCCAGGGGGAAGGCCCCCTCCGCCAGGGCCGGCATGTCCTTCCCGCCGCCACTGCGCACAAAGGCGCCCTCCGGCGCCCGGGCGGGCAGCTCCACCTGGAAAAGCGCACCGCCCCCGGGGCGCATCCATCACCACCACGGTGCCCCGGTGCAGGTCCACAAACTCCTTGACGATGTTCAGCCCCAGGCCGCTGCCGCCGGCCCCCGGGTCATCGCGGCCCTGGGTGAAGCGGTCGAAGATATGCGCCTTCATGGCATCGGGCACGCCGGGGCCGGTGTCCTGCACGCCGATCAGCACCCGCCCTCCGGGCACGCTCTCCACCTGGCAGGCAATCCGCCCACCGGCGGGGGTGAACTTGAAGGCGTTGGACAGCAGATTGGCCATCACCCGCACGAACTTGGCCCGATCCACCTCCGCATACAGTTCGTCCTCTCCCCGCAGACCCAGGCTGATGTGGCGGTCCTCCGCCGCGGCCTCGAAGCCCGCCGCGATCTCCCTCACCAGGGCCACCAGGTCGGCATTGACGTAGGCCATGGGCATGCGGTCGGCGTCGATGCGGGCCAGATCGAGCAGGTTGTTCACCTGCTGCAGCAGGCTGCGGGCATTGCGCTGGATGGCGGCGAGGCGGAAGCGCTCCCGCTCGCCCAGTCCGGTGCCGTCCTTGATGAGCTGGTCCACCGGCCCGAGGATCAAGGCCAGGGGTGTGCGCAGTTCGTGACTGACATTGGCAAAGAAGCGGGTCTTGTAGCCGTCCAGCTCCTTCAGGCGTTCAAGGGCGCCCTGCAGCTCGCTGTTCTTGCGTGACAGCTCGGCATTGCCGGCAATCTTTTCGGTGATGTTGCGCCCCTCGGGCAACAGAAAGGCCACCTCACCCTCGTCGTCCAGGATGGGCGTGAGGGAGAAGTCGATGACGATGGTGCGGCTGCCCTGGAGGTCGCCGAAGACTTCGAAGTCGCAGCGCACGAACTGGCCGGTGCGGGCCGTGGCGATCATCTCCCGCACCCGTTGGCGCACCTCTTCCGACACTTCCCACCAGCGGGCTTCCCAGAAGGGCCGGCCGATCACATCCTCCAGGCCGACACCCGCCCCGTTGAGGGCCGCCTGGTTGATCTCCAGCACCGTCCCGTCCAGGTCCAGCAAGCCCAGGAACTGGTACATGGAATCCAGGATGATCCGCGCCATCTTCTGCCGCCGCACATCCCGCGCATCCCCCGCCTCAATCACCACCCCGCGCACCGAGGTGCGCCGTGCGACCCTGCAGATATCGTCGTCGGGAATCATGGCTTTCACTTCATCACGCCGGAACACGCACGCCAGCCCCACGCACACGGTCTGTGCATGGGGCTGGCCCGGTACAAGGATGCGCGCTCAGAATCGATACGAGTAAACAAGCGTCCCATTATCCTGCGCATGGCTCACCCGGATGGGTGCCGACGTGTTGGGTAGCGAGACGTTGTTCATGTTCTCCTGGAAGGCATGGGACCAGGCGAAATCCACCGTGGAGCTGGGCGACAGCGCATAGCCCACGCCCACCGACACGTGCTTGCGCGGCGTGGCCGGGATCACCGCGAAGAGGGTCGAGGAGGACAGGGCCTGCTGGGCCAGGCGCAGACCGCCGCGCAGGGTCCAGCGGGAATCCATCTGCCAGGCCGCGCCCATGGCGAGGATGGTCTGGTCCTTGTAGTTCTGGGGCAACAGGATGTTCAGGTCGCCGCCAGCATCGGCCACGAAGCCCACCTTGATGTCCTTCATCACGCTAGACCAGAAGACCCGCGACACATCCGCCGCCAGGGTGAGCTGATCGTTGACCCGATGGCTGACCCCCAGGTTGACCACGGCCGGCATCTGGAAGTCGCGGATGCGGATCTTGCCTCCCAGGGGAATCTGCCCCGCCACGCCGTCGATGGCGGTCAGGGTGGCCCGGCCTTCCATGTCAGACATGCGGCTGCGGGTCGTATAGGCGGCCCCCAGGCGTGTTGCCGGCGTCAGGGCGTAGGTCATGCCGATGCGCCCGGTATAGCCCCAGGCATTGACCCCGCTGGCCAGGGGTGAATTGCGGGTGAGGCTGAAGTGGGCGCCGCGCAGATCCGGCAGCCCGCCCAGCACCGGCAGCAGGGAGCCGGACACCCGCGACGCCCCGATCAGGCTGCCCACCTGGTCGGCGCCGAGCAGCAGGTTGAGGTTGAGGCCCTGCCACACGGCATCGACACTGCCGCCGATGGTCAGGGCCTCCGACGCGCGGAAGCTGGCCGCCAACGGGATGTTCAGCACCAGCAGCCGGCTGGAGTTCTCGAGGCCGGTGTCAATGCCCCCGGTGGCCCGGGACAGGAAGCTGCTGCGCCCGTACTCGGTGCCCAGGCCACCCTGGGCAAAGGCGCCAAGGCCGAAGGTCCATTGCCCCACGCGCCGGGTGAGGGCGGCCTGGGGCGCGTAATAGGGGCCACGGTTCTGGCTGTGATCGCCCGAATGGACATGCTCACCGGTGCTCCGGTTGGTGACGTCGATATCGGTGGTGACCAGATCGAGCCCGATCTGGGCGGTGTTGTCGGCGGGCATCAGCGACAGGGTGGCCGGATTGGTCATCATGCCGGCCGCCCCCACATCATGGGCCGTCGCCACGCCCCCCATGCCCCGGGAGATGGCGCCGAAGCCTTCCAGCCGGAAGACATCGGTGGCGTGGGCCGTGCCACCGGCCGCGGCGATGGCCACTGCCAGCGTCGCGATCCGCAGCCCGCGCGGTGAATGTTGTCCCTTCCCTTGTCTTGTTTTCATTCTTGTCTCCACATCCGTTCCTCGCGGAACCTCAAAAGAATCGATCGAAATGGATCTGCTCGAAAGGCACCCGGTGGTCCACCATCAGCATTTCCTGGAGGGCCTGGGTCATGGGCGGCGGGCCGGCAAAGTAGAACTCGTAGTCCGCCAGCGGTGCCGGCAGGGCTTCGGGCAAACGGGTATGCACGAAGCCCGTGGCACCCGCCCAGCCCCCCGCGCCCGGGGAGGAGACCACCGGGCAGTAGGTGATGCGCTCACCGAATCCCTCAAGCGCCGCCAGCATCGGCTCGCCGCACACGTCGCGGGGTTCCCGCGCGCCATAAAAGAAATGCAGCCGCCGGTTGGCCAGCATGCCGGCCTCCGCCGCCCCCCGGGCGATGGAGATCATGGGCGCCAGGCCGGAGCCCCCCGCCACGCACACCAGATCGCGGGGCGAATCGGTGCGCAACCAGGCCACGCCGTAGGGGCCATCCAGCTCCACCTCGGCACCCGGCTGCAGACCATCGAAGAGCACGCCACTGCCCTGCCCGCCCGCAACCCGGCGGATCTGGAAATGCCACTCTCCGGCCGCGTTGGGGGTGTTCGACAGGGAATAGGCCCGGGATGCCGCCACCCCGGGCAGATCGAGCATGGCGAACTGCCCGGGCAGGAAATCCGCCGGCCCTTCGGCCGTGAAGCGGAACTCCCGCAGGTCGTGGGTGATATCGCTGACGCCGGTGAGCACCGCCCGACGCCGCCGGGGCAGGATCCGCGGCACATACTCCGGGCCGGTGGCCAGCTTGATGGAGACATCGCCGAGGGCGCGGCACTGGCAGGCCAGGTGCCGGCCCCGGCGCCGGTCCCGCTCGCCCAGGCCGGGCGCGTCGGGCCACAGGGTCTCGACCTCGCCCGCGAGCAGCTCGAACTTGCAGCCGCCGCAGCCCCCCGAGTTGCATTCGTAGGACAGGCCGATGCCGGCCCGCAGCCCGGCCCGCAGCAGGGTGTCGCCGGGTAGCTGGGTAAAGCGGCTGCCGTCCCGCTCGTTGTGGATTACTGGGTCGCTCATGGTGTCTCTCCGGCGCCACTCCGCGGCCTTGATGACCGCGGCAAGGGCCTTCGGCAAAGGTCTCAGAGCCCCGCTCCGCGACGCAGGTCGCGGGTGGCTGCCTTGGCGGCTGCCGCGGCGTTGGGCACATCCGGCAAGGCACCGCAGTAGGCTTCGATGGCCCGGTCGGCGAGGGGCTCCCACTTGGCGATCCAGCCCTTGATGAGCTCCAGGTTCCCCGGGGTTTCCATGGCCATGGCGACGAAGGCGGCGGTCCACCGGCGGTGGCGGGCGGCGTCGATCAGCTGGGCGTCGGTGATCAGGCCCAGCAGGGTGTCGCCGTTGTGGCGGGCCGCTTCGCCCAGGCGACGCAGCACGGCCTCCTCGACGGCCGGCTTGACCACCAGACTGAGCACGACGATGGCCTCGCCCCAGTCCCACACGGTGAGTGCCCGCTCCATCAGCTCGCGGAAGCCCTGCCAGGCGGCGTCCTCTTCCCAGTAGCGCCGCTCGTCCTCACCGAAGCCCTTGTCGGCGAAGGTGCGGGAGAGTTCCCGGGTGCGGTAGGCGGTGTGGCTGACCCAGCGCAGGCTGTCGGCCATCTGGAAGTAGTTGCAGTTGGTCAGGGTGCTGGCCGGCGACACCTGGCCCACGTAGGCCGAGGCCATCTGCAGGGTGTGGAAAAGGTAGCGCGCCGGCGTGTAGAGGCGGGCCAGGGTGCCGGCCCAACGGGGGTCGAGGGCCTTGTCGTGCTCGCGCTCGCTGAACTGGTCGAAGAGCCCGAAGACGTAGGTCTCCTGGCCGTCCTGCATCAGGTTGTAGGTGCGATAGACCACCTCGTCCGGATCGCGGAAGGCGTTCCAGTCGGCATGCTTGAGGGCGGTGCCGAAGGTGTGCTTCTTGTACCACTCGTTCATGAACATGCCCGGATCCAGCTCGTAGGGCGAATTGGGGTCCCGGTCGTTGTAGTGCAGGTTGGTACTGACGATCTCGTACTCGCTCGGCTTACGGCGGCGGACGGCCAGGTGGCTCCAGGTTTTCTGGGGCTTCAGGACTTGAATTTCGGACATGGGTGTCTCCTCGTGTCGTTCTTGTGTGGGGGCAGGGCTCAGAGGGTGTGAAGAAATCGTCGCGAGCGGTTCGAGTTCGCGCCGAGAAGCACAGCCGTACAGGAGTACGGCGAGCATCGCAGGCGCGAAATCGGGCCGCGCAGTAGATTTATCCACACCCTCTCAGAGCTTCTTGGTGAAATAGAAGCGCACCGAGTCATCGCGGCTCTCGATCTGGCCGGCGAAGGAACTCAGGTCCACCTCCAGGTCGTTCATGCGGAAGGGCCGCCCCAGTTCTTCTTCGATGGTGGCCTGGCGCAGGATCATTTCCTGTTCGGCGTGGATGCGGATATAGGCCCGCTTGTCGTCCACGAAGATCTCCTTGCCGGGGTTGTCGGTCCGGGCGGCCTCGATGACCGCCATCGCCAGATCGCCGGCGCGCATCACCGGCCCCACCATGTTGTTGTGATAGGCCTGCCCGGGAACTGCAGTGCTCATGTCCTTCTCCTTGTCGATGGGCAGGCGCGGGAACGCGCCTGCCGATATGGATGCCCGCGCCGGGATGGGCGCGGATGCGGGCTCGGGGCGTGTGAAGGAATCATCGCGAGGGGTTCGGGTTGGCACCGGGCCACGCAGTCGATCCATTCACGCGCGCTCAGGTGTGGGCAAACAGCGGCTCGACGCCGTCGGTGCTGACAAGGACGTCCTCCCCGTCAACGCGCACGGGATACTCGGCCAATGCACAGTCATCCGGGTTGATGCCCTTGCCGGTGATCGCATCGAACTGCCACAGATGGGCCCGGCAGATCACCTTCTTGCCATCGAACTTGCCCTCGGAAAGGGCGATGTCCTGGTGCGGGCAGATACCCTGGAAGGCCTTGATCTCACCACCTTCGCCACAGACCAGCAGAAGCTCATGGCCGTTGACGGTGAAGGGCGCCATCTCGCCTTCCCACACGTCGTCCAGGGTGCATACCTTGGTGAAACTCATGGGGCGTCTCCTCTCGGGCGGCGGTCAGGCATCGGCCGCCTGCCAGACGATATCCACCGTCTCGGTGGGCCTGAAGCCCGCTTCGGCAACCTTCATGGTGCGCGGCAGCAGCTCGGTGGTGCCATGCAGGCGGACCCGCATGATGTGGCCGGGACGGGGGCGGACACGCCGCCCGACGGAATGGACGGCGGCGGCAGCGGCCACCTCATCCATGGTGTTTTCCGTATCCACGGGCACCAGTTGCAGAACGAAGTCCCCCTCGAAATTGGAGGTCAGTGGGAACAGGGCCATGACGGCAGTCTCCTTGTAGGGTGATGCGCGGCCCGGCACACGGGCCGGGCGGTACGACAGGAAGTGGATGTAACCAAGCGTGTGAAGAAACCGTAGCGAGCGGTCCGAGTTCGCTCCGAGAAGCGCAGCCGTACAAGCGGTACGGCGAGCATCGCAGGGGCGAAATCGGGCCGCGCAGTAGGTTTATTCGCGCGCTCTCAGCTGGCCTTGCGGGTCTCGCGCAGTGCGCGATAGATCTCGGCCCAGGCGTAGTTGTGGGCGTCGTCGCCCATCTCGCCCGGCGCCAGGTTCATGTAGGCCAGGGCGCCTTCCAGGTTCATCGGCTGGATCATCCCGGCCAGGAAGCGATCCACGATGGACAGGTGGCCGGCGTAGCGCTCCGGCTCCTGCTCGAAGACCCAGCGGTCGACCTCGGAGCCGAAGTGGTACAGACGGCCCTTGTACTCCAGGGGGTAGTCGCGCACGTTCCACTTCTTGCCCGGCACACCCAGGATCGGCAACTGGCACATGTTGCAGACGTAGGGCAGCGTCTCCGGGTAGGCCTTGGCCATGTTGCCGTCCACCACGTTGTCGATGAAGACGTCCCAGCACTGGCCCCAGGTGTCGTTCCAGCCGGGGTACTTCTCTTCCAGCCAGGCCCGCTCGTCGGGGGTGACGCCGGCGGCCGGGTTCCACCACAGGGTCGGGCGCCAGAAGTAGGAGCCCAGGTGCATGCCGTGGTGGGTGTCGTTGAGATCGTTGAGGAAGATGTCCCAGTACCAGGGCAGCTCAAGGCCCATGTCGGTGAGCGCCCGCTCGAACTGGGCGACGATCCACTCTTCCATGAACTCCTTGAAGGACTGCTTGCGGTGCGCCAGCGGGGTGTAATAGTCCATGATCGGACCGGTGAGCACGGAGAACAGCTTCCACGCCCCCCACACGGCGATATCCACGCGCTTCTGGGCCTCGGCCTTGTGGCCGTTCTCGATCAGCACCTTGAGGGCCGGGCCGCCGATCTGGGCGTGGCGCGACTCGTCGGTCTGAATGCTGGAGATGAGGTTGGCGAAGGTGTGGTCCCCCGCCTCCGCCGCATCGGCCGCCAGCCCCAGGAACTGCATGTTGGTGAAGCCGGTCTCGAAGCTGAAGGTGAGCATGATGGAAACGCTGATGGCGTCCCGGGTCATCATGATGTCGTCGAAGAAATGGCGGGCGGCGATCATCGCCCACTCATTGGTGTCGTAGGCCTTGAAGGCCCAGTCCATCTGCCGGTCCTTGCTCACATGCTCGTGGGGGAAATACAGCTGCATCTGGCCGTGACGGATCTCGTCCATGCAGCCCAGCGTCGACATGTTGCGCATGCCCGGCGCCTTCGAAAAACGCATCATCCGCGCCTCGGCACTGGCCGCCGCATATTCGCCCCGGGCAATGGCGCCATAGTGGGCCTTCATCACCGACTTCCAGCCCGGATCGGCATTCTCGAAAATCCGGCTGCGCTCCAGGGCAGCCTTGACCGAATAGGCCCCCGCGTCCTTGTCGCGCTGAACTTTTACGTATTCCGGATAGGTCTGCTTGTAAGGCTCGTCGTATTGCTCCCAGGCACTCAGGGGCAATCCGAATTCGCCCGACAGCTTGGGCGGAAACAATTCGTCCTCGGTAACGTACTTGGGCGTCCAGTTGGTGGATCGGGCCAGGTCATACCAGTCCATCCGATTGAGTACAGCCATTGATGTCTCCTTCATAACGGGATGCAGGAGCCCTGCAGCTCCCCCTCTCGCCCGGCCACTCGTTGGCAGCCGGATCGGCCGGTTGAAGGCAGTGGGCGTTTCAACCGTGCAGGGGAAAGTTATAAGGAAACGAAGGGGGGCGATATTAGACGATGGTTTAGGTGCTTTGCAGCAAATTCAATTTGGATTTCCGAAAGCATGAGTGAAGCTGAATGGGCATAAAATGCCATCCAGCTCCCCCAGATCAAGCCGATTGCGCCTGCCCCTCACGCCACCGCCCCACTCCCCCAAGCTTGAGCCCACCCGCCTACCGTCCTCAGCACATGCTGCAAGCTTGTCGCGACATCCCCATGCCCCACGGCAAGCCATCATGCGGGCCAGTAGAAAGGAAAAATATGAAGACCGCACACTACACAATCCTATTTCACACCCCGGCTTTCCTTGGCAACGCGGAGCAGAGCGGCCAGTGGAGAACGCCTCCCTTCAAGGCCCAGTTGCGCCAGTGGTGGCGGGTGGCCTATGCGGCCAGCCTGGGCTTCACGCCCGATGTGGCGCGGATGCGGGAGGAAGAAGGCAGGCTTTTCGGCCATGCCTGGCTGGAGAACGACCGGGACGAGCAAGGCGAGAAAGTCGCTGCTCGCAAGAGCCAGGTACGGATACGGCTGTTGCACTGGGACCCTGGCAGCCTGTCGAAGAGCCGCTGGTCGCCCCTGGCTCAGGTGAAGCATCCGGAAGCTCCAGACGCTACGGCAGATCTATATCTCGGCTTTGGCCCGGTCGTGCTGCCTCGTGGTGAGAGAACGCCCACGCTCAAGGCCAACGCCGCCATCCAGACCGGCGAAGAAAACACCTTCGCCATCGCCTATCCCGATGAACATGCCCCGCTGATCGAACAGGCGCTGGCGCTAATGAGCCGGTTCGGTACCGTTGGCGGTCGCAGTCGCAATGGCTGGGGCTCGTACAGCCTGCACGACATTGGCGACGTTCCCAGCCTGCCGCTGCGCCCCTGGCAAGACGCGCTGAAGCTCGACTGGCCGCACGCCATCGGCAGCGACGCCAAGGGTGCGCTGATCTGGCAGACCACGCCGTTTGCGGACTGGCAGCCGCTGATGAGGGAGCTGGCGATCATCAAGATCGGCCTGCGAACCCAGCGCCCTGACTTCGAACTCACGCCGGACTACAGCGCAGGTGACCGCGAAACAAGGAATGGGATCAATCATGAGGTACCGCAGGCACGCCATTGGCTCAGCTATCCCGTAACGCACCATGATGTATCCGGCTGGAAGAAAAACAACGCCCGCCTCCCCAACAGCCTGCGCTTCAAGATCCGTCCTGCGCCCGACGGCCAGCTCGTCGGCGTGATCTTCCACATGCCCTGTCTGCCCCCGCCAGCGTTCAAGCCGCAACGAGAAGCGATCAATGCCGTATGGCAACAAGTGCACGCCTTCCTCGACAAGCAATCCTCACTGACACGAACCAGGGCCTGAGACCATGGAGAACAAGGACATCATCTGGCAAACCAAACTCGCCGCGCGCATCCACGACCCGGCGGAGAAAGCCCTCGTGCTGCTGCGCGACCCGGCCGGGCACGAGGGCGGCAGCATCGTAGGCATCGGCAAGGCTCTGGGCTTCGAGACACATATGCTCAAACGCAGGGACGGCTCGGAGATCGAAAAATTGAAGCTGCCGTCCGAGATGGAGCGGATCATCGGGCAGGCTGACAGGTGGGCGGCGGCATCGGATCGGCCCCAGTGGCCAATGGATTACCAAGGGAAGTACGAGAAATGGGCGCAAGTCCACTGGTCAAACCGGCCCGTGCTCATCCACCCGCTGACCGGCACCCACTTCGATCTGCACAGCCTCGCAGACACCGACTTCCACGACATCAAGCAGCGAAGCTTCAAGCATTTCTCGAATCTGCTCGTGGCGCTGGGCGCCAAGGAAGGCGAAGAAGACCTGCGCAAGACCCTGCTCGCCTTCTGGCGCTTCGGCCCGGAGCTGAATGAAGAGGCCGACAACGGCAAACTCGGCCCCCTGTGGCAGCAGCTCCCCGCCGACACCCGCGTGCCCGATCACTCGATCTGGGACCACCTGGACCTGACCTCGGCCTTTGCCGGCGCCTTTGCCGCCGACCCCGATGGGGAAGCAGCCTTGCTGGCCCTGTCCATCGGCCCGGTCCAACCCTTCATCGCCGCCGCCCGCAGCACCTCCGACCTGTGGGCCGGCTCCCACCTGCTGTCCCGCCTGGCCTGGGAGGCCATGCGCCCGGTCTGCGAGGCGCTCGGGCCGGATGCCATCCTGTTCCCACGCCTGCGCGGTGTGCCCCAGGTGGATCTGTGGCTGCGCGACCCGATGGGTCTGCCCCATACGCTGTTTGCCAAATGCGACTGGCAGCAAGACGGCACCGACAGCAACCCGCTGTTCTCGGCCGCCCTGCCCAACCGCTTTGTCGCCGTGGTACCGGCGAGCCGGGCCAGGGCCATCGCGGAAGAAGTAGAAACAGCCGTGCGCGTGTGGCTGGCAAACCTGGGCCAAACTGTCGTGGACACGCTGCTGGAAGCTGTCGGTATCGAGAAAGACAAGACACAGCCCTGCTACCAGCAGATGCACGAACAGCTCTCGGGCTTCCCCGAAGTGCACTGGGCCGCCGTGCCCTTCTCGCTGATCACGCCACGCAACAAGGAGAAGCAGACCGACCTGGACACCGTGCAGTTGTCGCAGGCGATGGCCCCCTTCTTCGACGTCGAACCCGGCCAGCCCTGCGGCTTTCTTGATACGCCGGCCTGGAAGGTGTTGCAGGGTGAAGGCCACGACAGCCGCTTTTTTGCGCCCAACCCGGGCGCGCTCTACCCGGCCATCTACGAGCTGGCAGAGCGCGTCATGGCCGCTGCCAAGGCAGTGCGCCCCTTCAGCCAGACCCGGCAGGAAGGCTGGCGCTGCTCGCTGACCGGCGAGACCGAATGGCTGACGACCGATAAGGGGCTGCTCACCGTTCCCGCAGGGAAGCGCCGCAGCCGCAAGGACAAACGTGGATTCCGTGAAAGCGAACACGTCGAAACGCTATGGACCAAGATAGCCGATGAGAAAATGTCGTGGGCCAAACCCGGCGAGCACCTCGGCGCACTGCCGGCTATCAAACGTCTATGGCCGACGCTGTTTGCCGAGGCAGTGGGCAAGGCACTTTCTGCGGTCGACAACGGTGAAGCGATGAAGATTGGCCGCTTCGTCGTTTCCACCCACACCATGGCGCTGGCGCATCAGCTCGACCAGTGGATGAACGATGAAAAGACCAACAACGCGGAAACCCCGGATGTCGGCGGCGACAGCGTGGCGCTGCCACGCAAGCTGTTGAAAGAATACGGGCACAAACGTCGCAAGCTCGAAATCGCCAAACGCCTGCCCGGCCTGCTCGACGCCGCCGACGAAGAGGACAACGACGCGGCCAGCACCGAGGCGGAAAAGCAGGTGCGCCAGACCCTCGGCGTCCAGCGGCTTGAAGCCTATTACGCCCTGCTGCTGATGGACGGCGACCGCATGGGGCAGATGCTCTACGGCGATCCGCAGTGGGCCATCTCGTACTGCGACAGTTTTCACCCGCAAGTGAAAGATGGTTTCAAGAAGCACGCAGCCAACCAACCAGCAATCAACAGCTACGGTGAGCAGAAGCGCGCCCTCTCGCCCAACCGACACCTCGCCATCTCCGGCGCACTCAATGATTTCTCGCTCACCGTGGTGCGCCACGTGGTCGAGGAGGAACACCTGGGCCGCGTCATCTACGCCGGCGGCGACGACGTGCTGGCCATGCTGCCGGTGGTCGATGCGCTGTCGGCGGCGCAGCGCCTGCGGCAGGCCTATTCCGGCATTGATCCGGCGCACGAGGGCGGGCGCGATCCGCGCGGCCTGACCTTGCACAAGGGCTTTGCCATCCTCAAGGTTAAGGGCAAGGACAAGCTCATGCGCATGATGGGCGACACCGCCACCGCCTCCTGCGGCATTGTCATCGCCCACCACCAGGCCCCGCTCACCGCCGTGCGCCGTGAGCTGGACGCAGCAGAAAAACGCGCCAAGAACGCCGGCCGGGATCGTTTCTCGATCACTGTCATCAAGCGCTCGGGCGGTGCATTGGAGCTGACCGCCGAATGGGGTGAGCCACTGAAGCTGTTGAACGACTTGCGATGCTTTCTGCGGGAAGAAGGCGTCTCGCGTCGGGCTGTCTACAACACCGCCGAGTGGCTGCACGACCTACCGGAGCCGGAAGGCGACGCAGCCATGCTCTCCAGCCTTCTGGCCTTCCAGATGGCGCGGCAAGTGAGCCTCAAGGACAAGGAAAGGCAGGCCAGGCTTAAGGATCAAGCTGGTGTGCTGGCCAAGCCTCTCGCCGAACTGGCTGCGCAACAACCCAAAGACCGCCTTAAATGGCTGGGCAACTTCCTCAGCGTGGCCGAATTCCTGGCCCGCGAAACCCGCAGTGGAGCCCCGGAATGAGCACCCAGACCACCTTCATCGAGCCGCTGGATGTCCTCTTCCTGCGCGGCAACAAGCTGTTTGGCGACCCCGGCAGCTACGGCGAATCCCTGGTGCCCCCCTGGCCGTCGGTCGCGGCGGGCGCGCTGCGCTCGCGCATGCTGGCCGACGAGCGCGTCGATCTGGCCGCCTTCGCCCGCGGCGAGGTCGATCACCCTACCCTCGGCACTCCGAAGCGGCCCGGCAGTTTTGCGGTCACTGCCTTCCATCTGGCTCGGCGCTTTGCCGATGGTAGGGTCGAACTGCTCATCGCCCCGCCGGCCGATCTGGTCATCAGTGAAAGCGAGGGCAAGGTCAGCAGCGTGCGCAGCCTGCAACCCACGGTGCTGGCCAGCGGCTTGGAGGCATCGAGCCCCCTGCCCCGGCTGCCCGTGCTGGCCGAAGAGCAACGCAGCAAACCGGCGGGCGGCTACTGGCTGACGCAGGCAGGATGGGAGAAGTACCTCAAGGGCGAAAAGCCCGCCGCTGACGATCTGCTCAAAGCCAGCCAACTCTGGGCCATCGACCACCGGGTCGGCGTCGGCCTCGATGCGCACACCCGCCGCGCCGCCGACGGCAAGCTGTTCAGCGTGCAGGCGGTGAGCATGGTGCAACCGCGGCACGAGATCGCGAAGCGCAGGGTCATGAAGGATGACAAACAGCATCAAGAGCCCATCCTTGCCGACTATGCCGTGGGTTTTCTGGCGTCCGTCAGCTGCGCTTCGCTACCCAAGGACGGCAGCCTGCGCCTGGGCGGTGATGGCCGCGCCGCCGCGCTGCACCCCTGCGACGCCCCCCCACCCACCGCCGACCACGCCGCCATCGCCGCCGCCCGGCGCTGCCGCATCGTGCTTTCCACGCCGGGCATTTTTGCCGACGGCTGGCGCCTGCCCGGCGTCGACGCCCAAGGCCGCTTCGCGCTTGGCGGCGTGCGCGGCAAATTGGTCTGCGCCGCCGTGCCCCGCTTCGAGGCCATCTCCGGCTGGGATCTGGCCTCGCGTGAGCCCAAGACAGCCCAACGCGTTGCCCCTGCCGGCAGCGTGTATTGGCTGGACGAACTCGACGCCACGCCCGACGCGCTCGGCAAGCTTGCCGCTGCCGGCCTGTGGGACAAAGCCTGTGAAGATGCAGCGCGTCGCGCCGAAGGGTTCAACCGACTTTCCCTGGCCTACTGGTGAGGTTCCGAACATGAATGAACTGCTGATTTTTGAAACCGATAGCAAGCAGGTCGCTGTCCGGCTGGAGGGCGACACGGTCTGGCTGACCCAGCGGCAGATGGGTGAACTTTTTGGCACCACCTCTGAAAACGTGCTGATGCACCTGAAAAACATTTTTGGAGAGGAAGAACTGGACGAGGCGGCAACTGCCAAGGATTTCTTAGCAGTTCAAACCGAAGGTAAACGCCAGGTAAAACGCACGCTCAAGCACTACAACCTCGATGCCATCATCTCTGTCGGCTACCGAGTGAACTCAAAGCGCGGCGTCCGCTTTCGCCAATGGGCCACCCGCGTCCTGCGCGAACATCTCACCGAGGGATACAGCCTCAACGCAATCCGGCTGGCCGAGCGTGGCCTCGACGAGGCCCGCCAGGCCATCGACCTGCTCGCCCGCAGCCTGGCCGATCCGGCCCTCATCAGCGACACCGGGCGCGAGCTCATCGGGCTCATTGCCGGCTATGCCAAAACCTGGCACCTGCTGCTCAAGTACGACGAAGACGGCCTGCAACTGCCTGCCGCTTGCCAGCCGGCGCGGGGCATTCTCGATTACGCCACCGCCCGCCGCGCCCTCGACGACCTCAAAGCCAGCCTGCACGCCTACGGCGAGGCCACCGACCTGTTTGCCCGCGAACACGGTGAGAGCCTGCACGGCATTCTGGGCAGCATCGAGCAAACCATGTTCGGCGAGCCGCTCTACCCGAGCCGTGAGGAGAAGGCAGCCCACCTCTTCTATTTCGTCATCAAGGACCACCCGTTCGCCGACGGTAACAAGCGCAGCGCGGCCTTCTTGCTGCTGCTCTACCTGCGGCAGGAAAGCATGCCGAGCAGCATCAACCCGGCGGCGCTGACCGCGCTGACCCTGCTGGTGGCCGAAAGCCAGCCGCAGAACAAGGATCTGATGATCCGCCTGATCGTCAATCTGCTGGCCGCCAGCGCACCGAATTTCTGAATTCCCGAAGGGAGAAAAGCCATGTTCGAAAAAAACGCAGCCCTGTTCCTCTACGCCGTCAGCCCCGTGCACATGGGTGCCGGGCAGGCCGTAGGCATCATTGACAACCCCATCCAGCGCGAACGTCACACCGGCCACCCGTGCTTTGCCGGCTCTGGGATCAAGGGGGCCGTCAGGCATGGCTTCACCGCCATTGGCGGCGACGACAAGCTGATCGACCGCCTGTTCGGGCCCGAATCGGGCAGCGCCGATCTGCACGCCGGCGCCGTGAGCTTTGGCGACGCACAGCTGGTGGCCCTGCCCGTGCGCAGCCTGCGCGGCGGCTACGTTTACGCCACCTGCCCGCAAGCCCTCTCCCGCGCCCAGCGCCTGCTCGGCCTGGTCGGGCGCCCGGCCGGCTGGAAGGTGCCAAACGTTGCCGAAGGCCACTGCCTCATCGCCAATCCGGCACTGCTCTCCGAGCGCCAAATTGACGGCAAGTCAAAGAAGATGCTGCACCTGGAAGCCTTCGAGTACGAAGCCGAGGACTCTCCGGACGACTTGCCCGCGATCTCCACCGATCTCGCCCAGCGCAGCCTGCCGGCCGGCGATGCCTACGCCTTTTTTGCCGCCAAGCTGAAGACCGATCTGGTCGTGCTCTCCGACAGCGACTTCGCCTACTTCGCCCAGCACGCCATGCTGGTGGAGCCCCATGTGCGGATTGACGAAAAGACCGGCACCGCAAGTGACGGCGGCCTGTTCTACACCGAGAACCTGCCCCCCGAATCCCTGCTCATCGCCCCGTTGCTGGCCAGCCAGACCCGCAGCGGCAAGGATGACCAGCCGGCCGAGATCGTCATGGCCCAGATCAAGGCCGTCATCGACGGCAAGCTGCTGCAGATCGGCGGCGACGTGACCACCGGCCGCGGCCTGGTGGTCGCCAAGGTGGAGGGCTGATCATGAGCAGACTGACCCTCGAACAACGACGCGCCCAGGACGCCTGGGACCAGTCCACCGGGTATACCAAGGACCACGTGAATATCGCCAAGAGCCTGCCCGCCCTCATCATGAACAGCGGGTTGATGCAGGTGCTGGCCTTCTGCCATGAGAAAGGAGGCGCCAACGACCTGGTAGCCAGTCAGCTCCGAACCTGGCTGGTCAAGCGCTCCAACGGGGATGGCGCCCGGGACCCGGGTTTTGAAGGCTTCATGCAAGACCTGATGAAAGCCTCCCCTGCCGACTACCAGGCCATCACCGCCGAAGCCTTCGCCTGGCTGCGCTGGTTGCGCCAGATGGCCCCGGCCCGTGTGAAAGGAGACTGAGCATGCCCATCGCCGCCGTACCGGCCTATCTTGGCCGTGACTTCAAGGATGCCTCGCCGGGCCTGCGCTTCGGCATGTTTCTGCCAATCTGGACCGAGCGTGCAGACCAAGAGGCCGACGTTCGCAGGCGCGCGGACGCAAAAAGCCGTGAGGGCGCCGAAGTGGCGGACATGCTGCAAAGGCTGGGCATGGATGCCACGATCCGTAACCTCCAGAACCGCCAGCAAAAGCCGCTTGCCGGCCTGTGGAACAAGAATGACTTCGCTGCCAAGCAGGCCTGGAAGCAAGTCACGGCGCTCGCCAAGAAGGACAAAGTTCTGGCAGCGAGCCTGCTGGAGCGACAGCGTCATCTGGCTATGCGGTCGGGAGACGAGTCACTACTTTGCCTTGAAGCCCTCGCCACGGCCCCCTTCACCACCGGCCTGGGCAACGAGCACCCGCTGGAAAACGGCTTCGCCTTTCTCAACCCCTACGGCCTGCCCTATCTGCCCGGCAGCGGCGTGAAGGGTGTCCTGCGGCAGGCGGCCAGGGAGCTGGCTGCCGGTGAATGGGGTGATCGGCACGGCTGGTGTACCGACGACAACTTGGTGCTGCGCGTCGGAAACACGGATCTTCGGTTTTCCACCATTGATGCCCTGTTCGGCCTGCAGTCCGCCGATGGCGCATCCCAGCACCTGCGCGGCGCCCTCACCTTCTGGGACGTCATCCCCCAGATCAAGGGAGACAGTCTGACGGTGGACATCATGACGCCCCACCAGGGCCACTACTACCAACAGAAACCGGACAAGAAGACCGGCGACAGCACCACACCCCACGACTCCGGCCAGCCCATTCCCATCTCCTTTCTGACCCTTCCGCCCGGCTCCGGCTTCACCTTTCATGTGCAATGCGATCTGGCGCATCTCAACCGTATCGCGCCGGAACTGGCCACCGAAGGGCGCTGGAAAGCCATGCTCGAAGCCGCCTTTGCCCACGCCTTCCTGTGGCTGGGCTTTGGGGCCAAGACGTCCGTGGGCTATGGCGCGATGCAGGAAGACCCGAAAGCCGGAGCGCGCGAAGCGGCCAGACAGCAGGCGCAAGCCGAAGCAACCCGGCGCGCCCAGAAGGAAGCCGAGCGTGAGGCTGCGCTGGCGCAGATGTCGCCCCTCGACCGCGAGGTCCGCGAGTTCCTCGATGCTCGTCAGGACAAGAACCAGCCGGATCTGAGCGCGCTGATCGGCGGCTTGAAGAAAGGTCGATGGTCCGGCGTGAACAAGATCGCCGTGGCGGAGCGCGCCAAGGCCATGATGCTGAGTGCGAAGAAATGGAGGGAAAAATCCGAGAAGAAGAACCCGGACAAGGACAACGACTATCAGGACACACTCAAGGTAATGGCGTGGATCAAGGGGCAATGATCCGCCTCGCCCGCCGCCTTGTACCCTCTACAACCCGACACTAGAATGAATCATGTCATTTTTCAGGATTGCGCCATGAACACCGCAATAATGTCACAAGGCGGCCGCGTGGTTATACCCAAACAGTACCGCGAAAAACTCGGCGTCAAAGAAGGCGACGAAGTCATCTGGACCGAGGTGGATGGGCAGATCGTCCTGACCTCGCGTCGGCAGGAGTTGGAGCGCGCCGAACGCTTTTTCGACCGGCTCATGGCTGATTACACCGGCCCTTCGCTGGCCGATGAGCTCATCACCGAGCGGCGCGCCGAGTCCGTGCGCGAGGATGAGCATGAATAGCGTGCTCGACGCCTCGGCGATCCTCGCCTGGATTCTCAGGGAACCAGGCAGCGAACGGGTGCGCGAACTGATGGCGACCGGAAATTGCCTGCTGTCCGCCGTCAATGCCGCCGAGATCATCACCAAGCTGGCCGACAAGGATCGGCCGGAGACGGCCTTGCGGCAGGTGATCGCCCATATCGGCGCCGAATGCCTGCCCTTCGACGCCGCGCAAGCGACCGAAGCCGGCCTGCTGCGCCCGCTCACCCGCCACCTCGGCCTGTCGCTCGGCGACCGGGCCTGCCTGGCGCTGGCACGGCTGCATGGCGGCACCGTCATCACCGCCGACCGCCCCTGGCTGCAACTGGCCGAACCACTCGGCCTAAGTATCGAATGCATTCGGCCACCGTCGTGATATCTCTTCCCCTCGCCCGCTACCGCCTCGACTTCACCGTCACCACGCCTCTCACCCTGCCCGCCTTTGCCGGCTCCACCCTGCGCGGCGCCTTCGGCAGGGCGCTGCGCGCCGACATCTGCATGACCCATGCCAAGATATGCGACGGCTGCGCCTTGCTGGCCTCCTGCCCGTATGCCGTGGTGTTCGAGCCACGGCCGCCATCCGCAGCGCACCCCTTGCAAGACTTCAATCAGATTCCCCGTGCCTATGTCATCGAGCCGCCCCAGTGGGGCGAAAAAACCTATGCGCCAGGCGAAACACTGAGCTTTCACATTGTGCTGGCCGGGCACGCAATCGAGCAGTTGCCGCTGATCCTGTGGGCGTTTCACAAGGGCTTTCAGCGTGGCGTTGGCCGGGGCGACGGCACGGCCACGCTGACGCAGGCCTGGCATGTGATCGGTAAAGACGCCACGCCGATCCTTGACGGCCCCGGCGGCAACATCGCCCGGCATGCAACCACCGTGCCGCCGGCGCCCGACTTTGCAGGCCACGCAGTCACCCTGCATTTCGACTCGCCGCTACGTCTGCAAACCAACGGCCGCCGCGCCACGGCAGAAGAATTTACCCCGCGCAAGCTGCTCATGAGGTTGGTCGGACGCATCGCGCTGATCCACGAATTCCACGGCGCAGGCTCGTTGCCGCTGGATTTCAAGGCCCTGGCGGCGCAGGCCGAAACGCTCGGGAGCGACAAGCAACTCAAATGGCGCGACTGGAGCCGCTACTCCAGCCGTCAGCAGCAGAAAATCGACCTGGGGGGCGTCATCGGTAGCTGGCGCCTGACCGGTGAGATCGCCCCCTTCATTCCGTTCCTGTATCTGGGGCAATGGCTCCATGTGGGCAAGGAAGCCACCTTCGGCCTGGGTGGCTATCGTCTGGAACTCCACCTATGACCGTCTGGTTCGTCAGCCGCCACCCCGGGGCACTCGCCTGGGCGGAGCGCAGCGGCATCGCGTTCGACCACCATGTCGCACACCTTGACACTGCAACCATCGCCGTCGGCGACACGGTGATCGGCTCGCGGCCCGTCAACCTCGCCGCCGAAGTGTGCGCACGCGGCGGAGAATACTGGAACCTCTCCCTGCGTCTGGCCGCAGAGGATCGGAGGCGCGAGCTTTCCGCGGATGAAATGCAAAGCTACGACGTCACCCTGAAACACTGCGACGTAAGGAAATTGCCGTGACCACATTGATCAGCTTTCTTGGTAAGGGGCGATCCGATTCCAAGACCGGCTACCGGCCGGCTCGTTACCGTTTCGATGCCGGCTTCGTGCGCGAAGTACCGTATTTCGGTTTAGCGCTGACCGAATATCTTCAGCCGGAACGCCTGGTACTAGTCGGTACCACCGGTAGCATGTGGGATGTATTTTTTGAGCAACAGGGCGCCGACGATGGCGCTGTGCTCCCCCTGTTCGACGCGGTTGCCACCAATAGCGTCGACGACACCCTGCTGCGCGACTGCGAGGCGCACCTTAGTCATAAGCTGGGCATCGCCACCACCTGTCTCCTGATTCCCTATGCGCGGGATATCCCAGAGCAGTCGGCACTGCTCGGTCGCTTGGCGGAAACAGTCAGTGTCGGTGAGCGCGTTGACATTGATGTCACCCATGGTTTTCGTCATCTGCCGATGCTAGCTCTGGTTGCCGCACGTTACCTTGCTCATGTCCGCCGTGTCGAGGTGCGCGAACTGTATTACGGCGCATTGGAAATGACCCCCGCGGGCGACGAAACGCCTGTACTGCGACTGTCCGGAATGCTGCAAATGCTCGACTGGGTGGAGGCACTGGCCTGCTACGAAAAGGATGGCGATTACAGCACCTTTTCCGAACTGCTCGCCGCCGATGGCATGGACTCGCAGCGCGCCGATTTGTTAAGCCAAGCGGCCTTTTTCGAGCGTACCGGCAACCCGGTCAAGGCGAAGGAAAAAATCTCCAGCGTCTTCGAATCCGTCAATGCACACCAGGGAGCGCTTGGCGGCCTGTTCCGGGATGAACTCGCCGAGCGCATCCGTTGGCATCGAGGTTCCCGGCGCGAAGATTGGGAACTGGCGCTGGCCGACGCCTACCTCGACCGGCATGATTATCTGCGCGCAACCACCTATCTGTACGAAGCCTTCATCACTCGTGCAGTGTTCAAACACAAGCTCGATCCGAATGACTTTAGACAGCGTGAAGAGGCTTATGACAAAGAACGTAAGACAAACCCTGAAGCAAAGGATCTGGAATACCTGCGCAATGCCATGGCCCACGGCGTCCGCTCCGGAAACGACCAGATAACCCGCGCGCTAGCGAGCCCCCGCGATCTGGAAACCAGATTTCGACAATTGCGCAAAAGACTGTTTGGCTAAACATGTAGGGACATTGGCCATTGCCGTCTCAGGCAGTGGCTTTTTTATTGCTCGCAGACTCGCTCTGCAAGCTTGCCGCCCCCGGCCCCGCTCCCCAGTCAGCCCATACTCGCCCCAGCTTCTCGAAACCGGAGACAAGAGCATGGCCCAGCGGGACTTCTATCTGGCGGCCTACGACGTCACCCACCCCCGCCGCCTGGCCGCGGCACTGGCGCTCGTCAGGGGCTACACCACGGGTGGCCAGAAGTCCGTTCATGAGGTTTTTCTGACCCGGGCCGAGCGCAGTGAGCTGCTGCACAGCATGGCGCTACTCCTGGACGAGGACAGCGACCGCTTCTTTCTCCTGCGCCTTGACCCCCGGGCGCGAACCTACGCCCTTGGGCTGGCAGCCCAGCCCAAAGACCCCGACTACTTCTACGTGGGATGACACCATGGCCACCCTCCTCCTCGACCGCGCCGACCTTGAAGCACGCATGTCCGATGGCGCCCTCGCCCTCTACGAGAACGGCACGCGCACCCAGACCGTGCCGCTTCGCCTGCTGGAGCGAGTAGTCATCCAGGGCGCCCGCACAAAACTCGACACCAGCGTACTGCTCAAGCTGGCCGAGGCGGGGGTACCCACCCTTCTTCTCAGCCCGCGGGCCGGCCGCCAGGTCGCTGTCATCCTTGGCCCCCAGCACAACGATGCCGCCATTCGGCTCGCACAGGCCCGCCGCGTGACCGACGATGCATTCTGTGCCAACTGGGCCAGGCAGATGGTCACGGCCAAGCTACGTCGACAGCACCGCCTGCTGACGCAAGCCGAAGCCCGTCGCCCCGATCTTCGCAAAGCCCTCTTTGATGCCCGGGAGGGCGTTGCCAACGCACTGAACCACCTTTCGCCCAGCAGCGACACGCCGCCCTGCGCCCGCCTGAGAGGCCTCGAGGGTGCCGCCGCACGGGCCTACTTTGGCGGCTACACCGCGCTCTTCGCGCCTCAACTGGGCTTTACCGGCCGCAACCGCCGTCCGCCTCGCGACCCGGTGAACGCCTGCCTCTCTCTGGCCTACACGCTACTGCACTTTGAAGCCGTGCGTGCGGCCCATGGCGCCGGCCTTGACCCCCTGCTCGGCTTCTATCACCGGCCCAGTTTCGGTAGGGAATCCCTTGCCTGCGACCTGATCGAGCCACTGCGCCCCAGCGTCGACGAATGGCTGTGGAACCAGTTCACCTCCGGCCCCCTGCGCCCCGAACACTTCACAAGCGACAAGGGCGCCTGCCTGCTGGGCAAAGCCGGGCGAGCCCACTTCTACGCCCAGTGGGAAGCATGTGCACCGCCCCTGCGGCGATGGCTGAGACAAACCTGCAGGCAACTGTCCCGAAGCCTGCGCAGTGAAGGCCTGCCCTGGCTCGGCAACGATCTCGACGACGAGGAGTTCTAGCGATGCCAAGCCGCGCCCACAACGGTCTTTCAAGTGGCACGCCCGACCGCAAGCCGCTCTATCTTTTCGCGGGCGCGCGGATCGACGCCGGCAGCGATCACCTGCTCCTGCGTCGAGACGGCACAGCCCCCCAGCGCTTCCCGGTTGCACGCATCACCCGCATCATCTGCAACCATCAGGCATCCTGGAGCGGTCAGGCGCTCTCACTCTGCCTCACCGAAGGCATCGCCATCACCTGGATTGACGGGCATGGACACGCCATCGGCAGCGCCCAGAGCAACCATCATCCCCCATGCAACCTGGCGACCCTGATCGAAACCTACCTGGAACTGCAGGACTGGCCCCAGCGTTTCGCAAACTGGCTCGCCCACCGGCGGCTCGACCTCCTTCTGAACTGCGCGCGTAGAGCCAGCGCCGAAGAGCACCCCATGGAGAAAGAGGTATTCCAGGAACTCAAGCGCCAGTTCGTCTACAACGGCACCCACCCGCTGGCCTTCGAGCCTGAAGGTGAAGGCTTCTGCCACGCCTTAACGGTTGACCACCTGAATCGCGCGCAACTGCAGGCCACCTACTGGGGCTTCGATGCCAGCCCCTTCGAGCTCGCCAAACACCTGGCCGCCCTGCTCTGGGCAGAGCTGAATCTGGAGTGCGGCACGCTTCCGGCCAGCGCCGACCACCGCACCGTTGTCGCCCGCCTGTTCGAGACCTGGGCCCATCAGAGGGAAGCCCAGCTACAAAATCACTTACGCGACCTCAAATGCCACCTCGCCCGGGAGGTCAACACATGGCAATGAACGCACCCTGCGGCTGGCTGGTCACCTACGACATTGCCAGCCCACGCCGCCTCGCTCGCCTGCACCGGTTCCTTGTCAAGCAGGCCACACCCATCCAGTACTCGGTTTTTCACTTTGAGGGCAGCCCCGGGGAAATGGGCCGCCTCATCAAGGAAATCGAAGCCTATATCGACCCAAAAGCAGACGACGTTCGCGCCTACGCCTTGCCAACGGAGCTTTCCATCGACACATACGGAAAAGGAAAGAGCATCAAGGGCACTTCGCTGCTCTCCGCCTGCGCGCCTTATCTGCAGAAGCTCCTGCAAGCAACCGCCAAGTGATACGATCCAGCCATGCAACACGGCAAGTATCTGCCACAACAATCCACTCGGCACACCACCGAAAAGTGTGGCGCCCCGCTCTTCAACAACCTGAATTCATTCACGTTATTTGAAATAGCAGTCCGGACTGATGCCCTGATCTGAAAGGGATTAAGACATCGCCTCGGGCATATAGCCCATCTTCGCCGCAGGTCCGGACTGATGCCCTGATCTGAAAGGGATTAAGACCGCAGCTTGGTGCCGAGCTGCGTGCCGGACAGTCCGGACTGATGCCCTGATCTGAAAGGGATTAAGACGGCCGCGCGAACGGCCTTTAGCAACGCAGCGGTTGGTCCGGACTGATGCCCTGATCTGAAAGGGATTAAGACAGCGCTGCGAGCTTGACCAGACCGTTGCCTTCAGTCCGGACTGATGCCCTGATCTGAAAGGGATTAAGACTTGTTAGATTGGCGCTTAGTCCAGGTGTCGGCTAGGTCCGGACTGATGCCCTGATCTGAAAGGGATTAAGACCTTTTAGCCTCCACTGGGTTAGTCGTTGATATCGTCCGGACTGATGCCCTGATCTGAAAGGGATTAAGACGACGCAGCGTCCGAAGGGAGAGACGCCGGCCTCGTCCGGACTGATGCCCTGATCTGAAAGGGATTAAGACTTCCGGTGTCGATGCTCTTAACCCGGTGAGTAAGTCCGGACTGATGCCCTGATCTGAAAGGGATTAAGACTCAGGCGCTTCCATGCCGGAGAAGGAAGGAATGCCGTCCGGACTGATGCCCTGATCTGAAAGGGATTAAGACCCGATACAGGCGCTTCGCCCATTTTACGTAGGCGGTCCGGACTGATGCCCTGATCTGAAAGGGATTAAGACTCACCAAGTTGAATAATGTATCCGAGTTCCGAGGTCCGGACTGATGCCCTGATCTGAAAGGGATTAAGACGTCCTTAGTAGCGTCAGGCGCGCGGGCCTCAACGTCCGGACTGATGCCCTGATCTGAAAGGGATTAAGACGTCGATCGCCTCGGGCATGTAGCCCATCCTCACGTCCGGACTGATGCCCTGATCTGAAAGGGATTAAGACGCGCGACGTGCCGTTCGATGTGCTTTGGCACGCTGTCCGGACTGATGCCCTGATCTGAAAGGGATTAAGACTCATTTTCGTTCTCCTGCTTGTTTTGATCGGCCGTCCGGACTGATGCCCTGATCTGAAAGGGATTAAGACCCCATATGGCACGCGCCCGCCGTTCCAGTAGTCCGGACTGATGCCCTGATCTGAAAGGGATTAAGACACCGCCACTTTGTATCGATCATGCTCGCCCGTCCGGACTGATGCCCTGATCTGAAAGGGATTAAGACTTTGACACTGAATGTCAGCTTGAATCCGGCGAAGGTCCGGACTGATGCCCTGATCTGAAAGGGATTAAGACGCTTCCAGCTTGGCGTAGGCAGCGGCGATAGCGGGGTCCGGACTGATGCCCTGATCTGAAAGGGATTAAGACGGATCGACACAGCGCACCGAGGCGTACTCGGAAGTCCGGACTGATGCCCTGATCTGAAAGGGATTAAGACGGCCCAGACAGCCATGCCGACCATCGTGCTGCGGTCCGGACTGATGCCCTGATCTGAAAGGGATTAAGACGGACCCTCCGGCCTACTTACGCGGCGCGGCGACCGTCCGGACTGATGCCCTGATCTGAAAGGGATTAAGACTTATCGGTAGCGATCACGCTGCCAATCGTCGCACGTCCGGACTGATGCCCTGATCTGAAAGGGATTAAGACTCCATGTTGCCCGCTAGTGCCTCGTCAGGCATGCGTCCGGACTGATGCCCTGATCTGAAAGGGATTAAGACGCTGCCCCCTTTCCGGCCTTTTCGCTGCCCCAGGCGTCCGGACTGATGCCCTGATCTGAAAGGGATTAAGACGCCGCGGTCGCCGTCGAGGTTGGGGACATGGTGTCCGGACTGATGCCCTGATCTGAAAGGGATTAAGACCTGTACATTTGCATGTAGCCATCGTTTTTTTGTGTCCGGACTGATGCCCTGATCTGAAAGGGATTAAGACGGGGGTTGCTGATGATCTGCTCGGCCACGGCGGTCCGGACTGATGCCCTGATCTGAAAGGGATTAAGACATATCTCGGTCAGCGCCCAGCGTGCCGATGTCCGTCCGGACTGATGCCCTGATCTGAAAGGGATTAAGACTTCCGCCCGGCAGCGCTACACAGAGCATGCAGCGCGTCCGGACTGATGCCCTGATCTGAAAGGGATTAAGACCCTTCGGCCGCATATACCAAGTTATTTCCGCCGTCCGGACTGATGCCCTGATCTGAAAGGGATTAAGACTGTCGAACCCGCTCACGTTGGGGTCGTCATAGAGTCCGGACTGATGCCCTGATCTGAAAGGGATTAAGACGGCAGTGTGGGCATGAACTCCTCCGAAAGCTTCGTCCGGACTGATGCCCTGATCTGAAAGGGATTAAGACTCAGAAAACGGATTCACCTCATTGCCCAGCGTCGTCCGGACTGATGCCCTGATCTGAAAGGGATTAAGACAGTTCGGCGTCGATCTCGGCAGCCAGGAAGCTGTCCGGACTGATGCCCTGATCTGAAAGGGATTAAGACACAGCTGCAATGAGGTCTGCTTCAGAGATGCTGACAGTCCGGACTGATGCCCTGATCTGAAAGGGATTAAGACACCGGAAGCTTTTTCGCCACGATCACGGCGGCGGTCCGGAATGATGCCCTGCCCGAAAGCGGCAGGCACACCGATCCGACAAAGTCCTTCTACATTTCCCGCTTGATCAACATGAACGAGTAGCCAACCTGTTCAACCTCTTCCGCACTGACCAGCACCTGGCCCTCGCCAAGACGGCGGGCCAGGCGTAGCACCAGGGCCTGCTGGCCAGGCAACTGGACGCACGCCCTTCTGCACATGGGGCATTCGATGTGCAGCAAGCGGGATATCAGCTCTGCGGTCGGGGCATGCCCGATGGCGCTGCAAAAACCGTGCGCCTCGACGAGGGCACGCGCTTCGGAAAGACTCAGTGTGCTGCTGCGAAACAGGCCTTCTGCGGTGATGATTGGCGCATTGAGCAGCCACACTGGCGTACCGGGCGGGAAAGATGAAGTCATTTCGCCATATTTGCGCAAGCAGGTGGTGTGATCGCCACCTTGCAAGCTTGCATGCCGCCGCGCCTGTGGGCTGCGCCTTAGAATGCGGATTCCTCTGCACATCGCCCCTCCGAATGGCCTCCACCCCCTCACCCAAGCGCATTCTCCTGGCCGTCACGGGCCTCACGCCCCAGATCGTTACCGAAACGCTCTATGCCCTGGCCTGCCGTGACGCCGACCCTTGGGTTCCCCACGAGATTCATCTGATCACTACGACCACAGGCGCCGAAAGCGCCCGGCTCAACCTTCTGCATGGGAACGGCTGGTTCCATCGCCTGTGCCGTGACTACGACCTCCCCCGGATCGTCTTCCCAGCCGAGAACATTCATGTCCTGCGGGACGCGGCGGGCGCACCGCTGGACGACATCCGCACCCAGGCCCAGAACACCTTGGCCGCAGATTTCATCATGGACAAGGTGCGTGAACTCACCCAAGAGCCGTCCCACGAGCTGCATGTGTCGATAGCAGGCGGACGCAAAACCATGGGCTATTACCTGGGCTATGCCCTGTCCCTGTATGGCCGCCCCCAGGACCGCCTGTCCCATGTGCTGGTTTCCGACCCCTATGAAACCAACCGGGATTTCTATTATCCGACCCCCTACGATCATCCAATTCACGGTAGCCGGGGCAACAAGGACGTGACGGTGGATGCGCGCAACGCAAGGGTGGAGCTGGCGGACATTCCGTTTGTGCGTCTACGTGAAGGCCTTCCTGAACGCCTGCGCGAGGGGCATGCTTCGTTCTCCCAGGTGGTGGGCGCGGCCAACCGGAGCCTGGACGAACCTCGGCTCGTCCTCAACGTGGCTCAGCGCCAAGTGTGGGCCGATGAGGTGGAGATCAAACTCAGCGAAACGGAGTTTCTGCTCCTGCTGTGGCTGGCCCAACGCAGCCAGCGGGAGGAAGCGGATACGGACTGGTCATCCGACACCATGGTCGATGAGTTCCTCGATCTGGCAAGACAGGTGCTGAACGAGATGAGCAGCGCCTATGAACGCATCGAATCGGCACTGCTGCAGAATCGCTCGATTGCCATCAAGACGGCCAAATACTTCGAGCCCCACAAATCGCGAATCAAGAAGGCTTTTGTCGCGATCCTGGGGGAGCAGGCGGCCAAGCGCTACCTGATCGTTCGCCAGCGTGGCGAGGATACGGCCCTCTACTTTCTGCCGCTGGGTGCAGAACAGATTGAGATCCTTGCAAATCGCTGAGAGGATGTGCCCCTCGCCCTGCGCACCGGAGTTGACCGATGCATGAAATGTCCCTCGCCGAAGGCGTCCTCCAGATCATCGAGGAGACGGCACGCCGGGAAGGTGCCCGGAGGGTCAAGCAGGTGGTTCTGGAGATCGGCCGGCTGTCTTCGGTGGAAGCATCCGCCCTTGCCTTCTGCTTCGACGTGGTCACCCGCGGCAGCGTGGCGGAGGGTGCCGAACTGGTCATTGACGAGATACCGGGCAGCGGCTGGTGCATGCCCTGCGGCAAGACGGTGGCCATTGGCGAACGTTACGCACCCTGCCCGCTCTGCGGCGGTTTCCAGGTCGAGCCGACCGGCGGCACCCGCATGCAGGTTCGCGAGATCGAGATTGAGTGAAAGAACAGGAAGGATCCAGCCATGTGTACAGTCTGCGGTTGCGGCGCGGGTGAAACCCGCATCGAGGGGCAGCCCCCCCACGAACACGAGCATGAACATGCCGACGGCACCCGCCACACCCACACCCATGACCACCCCTACGTGCCCGCCGGCACCCTGCATTACGGTCAGGGCCCGGCGCGTGCCCATGCGCCCGGCCTCAGCCAGGCGCGCATGGTGCGGATCGAACAGGACATCCTGGGCAAGAACGACGCCTACGCCCGCGCCAACCGCGAGCACCTGGCCGGGCAGGCCATCCTTGCCCTCAACCTGGTGTCCGGCCCGGGGTCGGGCAAGACTTCCCTGCTCACCCGAACCCTGACCGCCCTGAAGGACCGCCATCCGCTGGCGGTCATCGAAGGCGACCAGGAGACCGCCTTCGACGCCGATCGCATCCGCGCCACCGGCGTGCCCGCCCTGCAGATCAACACCGGCAAAGGCTGCCACCTGGACGCCCACATGGTGGGCCAGGCCCTGGCGCAGATTGCCCTGCCGGCGGGGGGCATCCTGTTCATCGAGAATGTGGGCAACCTGGTTTGCCCGGCGGCCTTCGACCTGGGCGAGGCGGCCAAAGTGGCCATCCTGTCGGTCACCGAGGGCGCCGACAAGCCGCTCAAATACCCGGACATGTTCCATGCGGCACGCCTGATGATCATCAACAAGATGGATCTGTTGCCCTATGTGGATTTCGACGTGGATCAGGCCATTGCCTACGCCCGGCGCATCAATCCGCAGCTCCAGGTACTCACCGTCTCCGCCACCCGGGGCGACGGCTTCGACGCCTGGCTTGCCTGGCTCGACACCGAGCTGGGCGCCGTCAAGCAGACCCGCATCGACAGCCTCGAGAGCGAACTGGCCCGGCTGCGGGGCGCCTGAACAACCATGCACCCAACATTGCCCCCCACCACGCTTGCCCGGAGCCTTTCATCATGTGCCTAGCCATTCCCGCCCGCGTGGTCGAACTGCGCGACGGTGATCTCGCCGTGGTCGACCTGGCCGGGGTACGCAAGGAGATCTCCCTGGCCCTGGTCGAGGACGTCGCCCTTGACGACTACGTCATTGTCCACGTGGGCTTTGCCCTCAGCAAGCTCGACCCGGAGGAAGCCGCGCGCACCCTGGCCCTCTTCGCCGAGCTGGATGGCAGCACCGCGCCGTGAAATACATCGACGAATTTCGCGATGGCGCACTGGCCCGCAAGCTCGGTGCCGACATCGCCCGCGCCGCCGACCCCGGGCGCCGCTATCACTTCATGGAATTCTGCGGCGGTCACACCCACGCCATCTCGCGCTATGGCGTTGCCGATCTGCTGCCCGCCAACGTGCGCATGATTCACGGGCCGGGCTGCCCGGTCTGCGTGCTCCCCATCGGTCGGGTGGACCAGGCCATCCGCCTGGCCCTCGACCACGGCGTCATGCTGTGCACCTACGGCGACTGCCTGCGCGTGCCCGCCTCCGACGGCCTGTCGCTGCTGAAGGCGCGGGCCCGCGGCGCAGACGTCCGCATGGTCTATTCCAGCGCCGATGCGGTGGCCCTGGCCCGGCAGCACCCGGACCGGCAGGTGGTGTTCTTCGCCATCGGCTTCGAGACCACCACGCCACCCACGGCGGTGGCCATCCGGGAGGCCGCAGCGCTGGGCCTGGGCAACTTCTCGGTGCTGTGCTGCCATGTCCTGACCCCGCCGGCCATGACCGCCATCCTGGAAGCGCCCGCCAGTGCGGGGGGCGTTCCCCTCGATGGTTTCGTCGGCCCGGCCCATGTGTCCACCATCATCGGCAGCGCGCCCTACGCCTTCTGCGCCGAGCGCTACGGCAAACCGGTGGTGATCGCCGGGTTCGAGCCCCTCGACGTGATGCAGGCCATCCTGATGCTGATACGCCAGACCAACGAAGGCCGGGCCGAGGTCGAGAACGAGTTTGTGCGCGCCGTCAGCCACGAGGGCAATCGCAAGGCCCAGGCGCTGGTGGCCGAGGTGTTCACGCGGCGTCCGGACTTCGAGTGGCGGGGCCTCGGCACCATTCCCGATTCCGCCCTGAGCCTGGCGCCGGCCTATCAGGCCTTCGACGCCGAGGCGCGCTTCCCGGTGGCCTACCGGAGCGTCGCCGACCACAAGGCCTGTGAATGCGGCGCCATCCTGCGCGGTGTGAAGCGCCCCCAGGAATGCCGGATCTTCGGCACCGCCTGCACCCCCGAAAACCCCGTCGGCTCGTGCATGGTGAGTTCGGAAGGCGCCTGCGCCGCCCATTACACCTACGGCCGCTACAAGGACGCCTGACATGCCCGCGCCGAAAAACCGCAGCAGTCTTGGCCGTGCCCTCGATCTCAAACAGGGCCGCATCGATCTGGCCCACGGTTCGGGTGGCCGGGCCATGGCCCAGCTCATCGAAGAACTGTTTGCCCGCCACCTGGACAACCCCTTCCTGGCCCAGGGCGACGACGGCGCCGTGCTGCCCGGCGCCGATGGCCGGCTGGTGATGGCCACCGACAGCCACGTGATCTCCCCCCTCTTCTTCCCCGGCGGCGACATCGGCAGCCTGTCGGTGCACGGCACCCTCAACGATCTGGCGGTCATGGGCGCACGGCCCCTGTGGCTGTCCGCGGCCTTCATCCTCGAAGAGGGCTTCCCCCTGGCCGACCTTGCCCGCATCGTCGAGAGCATGGGTGAGGCGGGCCGTGCGGCCGGCGTCCCCATCGTCACCGGCGACACCAAGGTTGTCGAGCGCGGCAAGGGTGACGGCGTGTTCATCACCACCACCGGCGTCGGCAGCCTGCCCCCCGGCCGCGACGTGTCGGGCCGGCATGCCCGCCCGGGGGACGTGGTGCTGGTCTCCGGCACCCTGGGCGACCATGGCATGGCCATCATGGTCGCCCGTGAAAACCTGGGCTTCGAAACACCCATCGTGTCCGACAGCGCCGCACTGCATGGACTGACCGAAGCCCTGTTTGCTTCCGGCGCCCGGGTGCACACCCTGCGCGACCCGACACGGGGCGGCCTCGCCACCACCCTCAACGAGATTGCCCGCCAATCCGGCGTCGGCATCGTGCTCGACGAAGCCGCGCTGCCGATCAACCCGGCCGTCGCCGCCGCCTGCGAGTTCCTCGGCCTCGACCCCCTGTATGTGGCCAACGAAGGCAAGCTCGTCGCCATCGTCGCCCCCGACGACGCCGATGCCGCCCTGGCGGCCCTGCGTGCCCACCCCCTCGGCGCGCGGGCGGCACGCATCGGCACGGTCCAGGCCGACACGCACCGCTTCGTCCAGATGACCACCACCCTGGGCGGGCGGCGCATCGTGGACTGGTTGAATGGTGACCCGCTGCCTCGCATCTGCTGAGCGGGTGTGGCGAGATCTGCTGCGCAGTCCGGGGGCTCGCTGGCAGCAGGCCCAGCGGCACGTACCGTTCATTGGGCGCGCCGCCCCCTACCCCGCAAAACCGGCAGTCTTGCCCCGATACTCCCCCGGGCTGGCCCCCGTCCAGCGGCGGAAGGCCCGGTAGAAGGCGCTGTGCTCGGAGAAACCCAGGGCAAAGCCGATGTCATCCACCGAGCGGGTGGTGTTGCACAGCAGGTCGATGGCCATATCGCGGCGCAGGTCGTCCTTGATCACCTGGAAGGATGAGCCCTCGCGCTCCAGGCGGCGGCGCAGGGTGGACGGGGTGGTGTGCAGGGCGCCGGCCAGCGCTTCGAAGCTCGGCCACTCGGCGAGGGGCCGTTCCGACAGCAGCCCGCGGATGCGGGCCACGTCGCCGGCCTGGCTGCGGTACTTGACCAGGAAGTTGGCCGGCGCCTGCCGCAGGAAGAGCCGCAGCGCGGCGGCATCGCGGATCACCGGCAGGCCAAGCAGCCGGGCATCCAGGGCCAGGGCACTCGCCGCCGCCCCAAAATGCAGCGTGTTGCCGAAGACCAGCCGATATTCGGCCAGGTTGGGCGGGCTGGGCTGGCAGAAATTCACCTCCATCAGGGGCAGGCGCCGCCCCCCCAGCCAGCAGGCCACCCCGTAAAGCACCACGAACAGGGTACCGTGGGCAAACAGGCGGCCGGGCGGCCCCCGGTCGGCGAGCACCACTTCGGCGCGGGCGCCGTCCACCCGGAGCTGGCCGCTCAGGTCGTCCAGAACCAGCGCAAAGAAACGCAAGGCCCGCTCAATGGCACGCCCTACGGTCGGGCAGTCCAGCAGCGCATGGCACAGGATCGCAAAGCTGCCCCGCCGCATGGGGTGGGAATCCATGCCGAAGAACTCGTCATTGAGCGCATCGGCCAGGGCATGCCAAAGGGCGCCGTACTGCTCGGGTGACACCCGGGCCTGGGGAATCGCCAACAGCTCCGGCGACAGTCCGGTGCCGGCCACCAGGGCGGCAATGTCGAGCCCGCGCTGGCGAGCCACCAGCAAGGCTTCCGCCACGAAATCCATCGAGATCGTGCCCTTCTCCATCGTCGCATGCCGCCTCCAGGCCGGCCGGGGTGGTAAATCCGTGCACGTATTTTGAGGGTTTTTGACGTGGGAAGGCAGGCAGGCCGCCACCTAGACTACGCCGCGCCACTCGAGGCACCCCAATAACAAGTACACCAGGAGAACACAATGCCAGATTCCATCGTGATCGTTGCCGCCCGCCGCACCCCCATCGGGGCCTTCCAGGGCTGCCTCACCCCCCTCAGCGCACCACAACTGGCCAGCGCCGCCATCCGCGGCGCCTTCAGTGGCCTCGGCGAGCTGGGCCGGGAGGTGGACGAAGCCGTCTTCGGCTGCTGTCTGATGGCCGGCGTCAAGCAGGCGCCGGCCCGCCAGGCGGTCATCGGCGCCGGCCTGCCGGACTCGGTGCCGGCCACCACCCTGACCAAGATGTGCGGATCGGGCATGAAGGCCACCATGCTGGTCCATGACATGCTGCTGGCGGGCAGCTGCAGCGTGGGCCTGGCCGGCGGCATGGAGTCCATGTCCAACGCCCCCTACGTGCTGACCCGCGCCCGCGGCGGCTACCGCCTGGGCCACGGCCAGGCCTTCGACCACATGTTCCTGGATGGCCTGGAGGACGCCTACGAAGGCAAGCTGATGGGCTACTTTGCCGACCTGGCGGCGGCCGAGTTCGGCATCGCCCGGGAGCGCCAGGACGCCTACGCCGCCGAATCGGTGCGCCGGGCCCAGCATGCGGTGGCCAGCGGTGCCTTCCGCGAAGAGATCGCGCCGGTTGCCATTCCCGGCCGCCAGGGCGAGAAGGTCATCAGCGACGACGAGACGCCCGGCACCTGCGACATCGCCAAGATCCCCAAGCTCAAGCCGGCCTTCACCAAGGACGGCTCGATCACCCCCGCCAACGCCTCGTCCATCTCCGATGGCGCCGCGGCCCTGGTGATGATGCGTGAATCGGAAGCCCTGCGGCGCGGCATCACCCCCCTGGCCCGCATCCTCTCCCACGCCACCCATGCCCAGCAGCCCGGCCGCTTCCCCACTGCACCGGCACCGGCCATCCGCCGCGCCCTTGAGCGGGCCGGCTGGGGCGTCGGTGACGTGGACCTGTTCGAGATCAACGAGGCCTTTGCAGTGGTCACCCTGCTGGCCATGGACGAGCTGGGGCTGCCGGCCGAGGTGGTCAATGTGAATGGCGGCGCCTGTGCCATGGGCCACCCGGTGGGCGCCACCGGCGCACGCATCCTCGTCACCCTGATCCACGCCCTGCGCACCCGGGGTCTGCGGCGCGGGCTGGCCAGCCTGTGTATCGGCGGTGGCGAAGCCACGGCCATGGCCATCGAAGTGCTGTGACGGGAGCGCAACCATGATCCTCACCCAGGAACAGAAAATGATCCGGAGCACCCTGCGCGACTTCGCACAGGCGCGTCTGGCCCCCTTCGCCGGCGAATGGGACCGGACCCGGCGCTTCCCGGCGGAAGCGCTCAAGGAGCTCGCCGCCCTCGGCGGCCTGGGTATCGTCATCCCCGAGGAATGGCAGGGCGCCGGGCTGGACTATGTCTCGCTGGTGCTCATCATCGAGGAGATCGCCGCCGGCGACGCGGCCACCTCCACCGTGGCCTGCGTGCAGAACTCCCTGCCCTGCGGCATCACCCTGAACTACGGCACCCAGGCGCAGAAGGAGCGCTACCTGGGGCGCCTGGCCAGCGGCGAATGGCTGGGCTGCTTCTGCCTGACGGAGCCCCACGTGGGCTCGGACGCGGCGGCCATCCGCACGACGGCCACCCGCGACGGCGACCAGTGGGTGCTCAACGGGGTGAAGCAGTTCATCACCACCGGCAAGAATGCGCAGATTGCCATCGTCATCGCCGTCACCGACAAGTCGGCCGGCAAGCGGGGCATCTCGGCCTTCCTGGTCCCCACCGACACGCCGGGCTACATCGTCGGCCGGGTGGAGAACAAGATGGGTCAGCACGCGTCGGACACGGCGCAGATCATCCTCGAGGACTGCCGCATCCCTGCAGACCACCTCCTGGGCAAGGAAGGCGAAGGCTACCGCATCGCCCTCTCCAGCCTGGAGCCCGGACGCATCGGCGTGGCCGCCCAGGCCATCGGCATCGCCCGGGCGGCGCTGGAGGCGGCGACGGCCTACGCCAAGGAGCGCCAGTCCTTCGGCCAGGCCCTGATCGAACACCAGGCGGTGGCCTTCCGCCTGGCCGACATGGCCACCCGCGTCGAGGCCGCCCGCCAGCTCGCGCTGCACGCCGCAAGCCTGAAGGACGCCGGGCACCCCTGCCTGAAGGAGGCGTCGATGGCCAAGCTGTTTGCCACCGAGATGGCCGAGAAGGTGTGCTCCGACGCCATCCAGATCCACGGCGGCGCCGGTTACATCGCCGACTACCCGGTGGAACGCCACTACCGGGATGTGCGGGTCAGCCAGATCTACGAGGGGACATCGGACATCCAGCGGATGGTGATCGCGCGGGCGCTCTAAGCCGCCGGGTGCCGGGGGGTGTCTCACCCCCCGGCACCCGGCGGGGGTTGGAGAGGCTTGGCTGTTGGGGGTGTGGGGCGCGTTCCGGGCTTTCCCTTGTATTACGTCACATTGGCCGGGTCTCGCCCCGGCGGGCGACCGACTTCTTTGTTGTACGACAAAGAAGTCGGCAAGAAAACGTACCCCGCTGCCGCGCCCCCTTCGGGGGTGCCCTCTTTCCGGGTCCGTCAGGCGGGGTCTGCGCAAACTCGCCCTGCGGGCTCAAACATGCGCAGCCCTTTTTCCGCCTGCCGAACCCTCCACTCAGCGCGCCAGAGGGGACAGGAAATGCAGGTGATCAACGGCCAGTACCGACCTTACCGTCCGTAGAGGCTCGGTGCATCCGAAAAGCCCGTTCCGACCCGCCGAGCAGCGCACCAGCAGGCGGGGAAGTCCGGCGCGGCTGTCTGAGCCCGAAGGGCGAGTTCCGCGCCGGCCGCCTGCTGGGAGCAGCGCAGGGCAGTCATTCGCGTAGCGAATGACCGGGGTGGCCGGGTCGCCTTCTTTGCTGACTTTCTTGGCGACGCAAGAAAGTCAGTCGGCCGCCGGGCCGAGACCCGGCCAACGTTACACCGAACATGGGGAAAACCGGCCAGCAAGGCTGTAAGGGCTCAACGGCTCAATACCCCCCGGGCCCGGCATACGGCTCACCATACTTGTACGACACCGCCAGCAACAGGGAATCCACACCCACGGCAATGAAGCGGGCTCAGACATTCACAGCCCTTTTTCCGTCTGCCGAACCCTCCAGTCGGCGCACCAGAGGGAAAAGAAAATGCAGATGATCAACGGCCAGTGCCCGACTCAATTTCCGCAGAGGCTCGGTGTATCCGAAAAGCCCGTTCCGCCCCGCCGAGCAGCGCACCAGCAGGCGGGGAAGTCCGGCGCGGCTGTCTGAGCCCGAAGGGCGAGTTCCGCGCCGGCCGCCTGCTGGGAGCAGCGCAGGGCAGTCATTCGCGTAGCGAATGACCGGGGTGGCCGGGTCGCCTTCTTTGCTGACTTTCTTGGCGACGCAAGAAAGTCAGTCGGCCGCCGGGCCGAGACCCGGCCAACGATACGCCAAACATGGGAAAGCCGGCCCGGAAGGGCACGAGCGCTCCGAAGCTCAATACCCACCCCCCGGCCCGGCATACGGCTCGCCATGCTTGTATGACGCCGCCAGCCCCGAGGTGGCCGCGGCCAGCAGCAGGGAATCCACGCCCACGGCGATGAAGCGGGCACCGGCGCTGCGGTAGCGATGCACCAGCTCCCGATCACCGCACAGCACACCGCCGGGCTTGCCGGCAGCGGCGCTGCGGCGAAGGCCTTCCTCGATCATGGCCACGATGTCCGGGTGGTTGGGCTCGCCCAGGAGGCCGCAGGAGGCGGCCAGATCGGCGGCGCCGAAGAACACCCCATCGACACCTTCCACCGCCAGGATCGCATCCAGTTGCGCCATGCCCGCGCGGGTTTCCACCTGCACGAGCAGACACATCTCGTCGTTGGCGCGCTGGGTGTAGTCGCCGATCCGCCCCCAGCGGGAGGCCCGGGCAAGGGCACTGCCCACCCCGCGGATGCCGGCCGGCGGATAGCGCATGGCTTCGACCAGGTGAGTGGCCTGCTCACCGGACTCCACCATGGGGATCAGCAAGGTCTGCACCCCGGTCTCGAGGAGCTGCTTGATCAGTACGTGGTCGCCCTGGGGTGGGCGCACCACCGGCTGGGTGTCGTAGGGGGCGATCGCTTGCAACTGGGCGAAGATCGTGCGCAAATCGTTGGGGCCATGCTCGGCGTCGATCAACAGCCAGTCAAAGCCCGCCCCGGCACAGATCTCGGCACTGAAGACCTCGGACAGCCCCAGCCACAGGCCATATTGCACGTCGCCCGCCCGCAGGCGCTGCGGAAGCGGTTTTCGGGAAAATCCATTGTGTTCAACTCCAGGTGGTCTGAAAGGGGTGAAGAAATCGTAGCGAGCGCTTCGAGTTCGTCCCGAGAAGCGCAGCCGTAAGCGGGTACGGTGAGCATCGCAGGGGCGAAATCGGGTCGCGCAGCAGATTGATTCACACCCTCTGAACCCTCAATCTACCGCAGACCGGGGGCACGGGTCAGGTCCACACCGTCCGGTGGCCTGGCGCATTCATCATTCCAAAAAAATCCCCTTCGCGAGCCGCCCTCGCGAAGGGGAAGAACACGACCGAGATCCTGGGAGGGGAGGATGTGTATCGGTCGAGAGAGGTGATGGGACGGCCCCCACGCTCGCCCCGCTACGCGGGGGTCACTGCCCCCCGAGGGGGTGGCGCCTGCCTTGGGGCGGCCCGGCGGCTGGCGTTGGCCCCCACGCTCACCCCGCCAGGCGGGGGTCGCTGCCCCCCGAGGGGGCGGCGCCTGCCTTGGGGCGGCCCGGCGGCTGGCTTGGACCCCCACGCTCGCCCCGCTACGCGGGGGTCGCTGCCCCCCGAGGGGGTGGCGCCTGCCTTGGGGCGGCCCGGCGGCTGGCGGGGTCCGGCCTCCTTTACGGGGGTGGGGTGTTCAGGGCGGCGCGGGCGGCGACTTCGTCCTTGCGGATGACACTGGCGGGTTCGCCGCCGATGGCCCAGTCCTGGGGTTCGACACGGCGGCAGCTGCCGCGCACCAGATCGCGGCGCACCCCCAGGGCGTCCACCAGCAGGTCGGTGAAACCACGCATCAGGCGGTGCCGGTCTTCCAGGGGACGACCGTCGAGAACGATGAATTCGAAATAGGGGGCGTGCAGGCCGTTGTGGGCTGCCAGACCACCGGCCAGGGCGAAATGCGTCGCCTTGTGCAGGGTGATGAAGGCCCTCACCCGCTCCATCGGCGCCTTGAGCACTTCGGCGTACAACTGGCAGGCGCCGATCAGCAGGCGCTCGTCCTGGGCGGGGGTGGTCAGGCCTTCGACCAGATGAAAGTTCACGATGGGCATGTTCGGGACTCCGGGGGAATCAAGGCAGGCCGCGACGGCGGCCGGAGTCCAGCATCAGGCTGGAGCCGGTCATGGCGTCGGCCTCGGGTGCCAGCAGGATGGACACGGCCCAGGCCACCTGCTCCGGCGTGGTGAAACGGCCGATGGAAGACTCGGCCAGCATGCCGGCCATCACCTCGTCCACGCTGATGCCGCGCAGGGCTGCCCGATCGGCGGCAACGCGACGCAGACGCTCGGTGTCGGCCGGCCCGGGGGCAATCAGGTGGGCCGTCACGCCCCGGGGGCCGTAGGCCAGGCTGAGCTGGCGTACCACATTCGCCAGGGCGGCGTTGGCCACCCCCGCCGAGGCCGCGTAGGCGGTGGGCTCGAAGCCGTAGTGGCCGCCGATAGCGACGATCCGCGACCCCGCCGCCAGCCGGCCGTCCACCGCCCGGGTCAGGCGCAGCAGGCCGCCCACCTTGATGTTGACGGCGTCCACCATGCTCCCGGTGGGCGCCGTGAGGATGCCGCCGGCCACGGCGACCCCCGGCCCATGCACCACCATGCGCACGGGCCGGTCCACCGCGGCGGCAATCGCCTCAATGGCCGCATCGTCGGCGATGTCGGCGGCACAGGCCACCAGGCCCGGCACCCTGTCCCGCAGGGCGGCCAGGGAATCAACGCTGCGTGCCACGGCCACCACGCCAAGGCCTGCGGCGGCGAGGCGATCCACCATGGCCTTGCCAAAGGCGCCGGTCGCACCGACGACGACGGCCAGTTCCGCTTGTCTGTCCATATGAAGGGCTCCTTCGATCAGGCTGCCACGGCCTTGAGCAGGCCACGTTCGCGGGCCATGGTCATGGCCGTATCCATGATCATGTCCTCCTGGCCGCCGATCATCTTCCGGCGCCCCAGCTCCACCAGGATGTCCCGGGCTGAAACGCCGAAACGGTCGGCCGCACGCTTCGAATGTAGCAGGAAGGTGGAGTACACCCCGGCGAAGCCAAGGGTCAGGGATTCCCGATCGACGCGCACCACGTGTTCCATCATGGGCACGATGATCTCCTCGGCCACATCCATGAGCTTGAAGAGATCGACCCCGGTCTCGATGCCCATGCGCTCGCAGACGGCGGCAAAGACCTCCAGCGGGGTGTTGCCCGCGCCGGCCCCCAGCCCCGCGGCGGAGCCGTCGATGCGGGTGGCACCGGCCTCGATGGCGGCGATGGAGTTGGCGATGCCCATGCCCAGGTTGTGGTGGCCATGAAAGCCGATCTCGGTTTCGGGCTTGAGCACGGCACGCAGGGCGCTGACGCGGGCCTTCACGTCGTCCGGCAGCATGTAGCCGGCACTGTCGGTCACATACACCGTGTGGGCACCGTAGCTCTCCATCAGCTTGCCCTGCCGGGCGATACCTTCGGGGTCGTTGAGGTGGGCCATCATCAGGAAGCCGGTGGTGTCCATGCCCAGCTTGCGGGCATAGGCGATGTGCTGGGGTGCGGTGTCGGCCTCGGTGCAGTGGGTGGCCACATGCACGCTGCGCGCCCCGCAGTCGAAGGCGGACTGCAGCTCGCGCATGGTGCCCAGGCCGGGGATCAGCAGCACCGACACCTTGGCCTGGGTCATCTTCGCGGCCACGGCCGAGATGTATTCCTCGTTGCTGTGGGGGGCAAAGCCGTGCTGCAGGGAGTTGCCCCCCAGGCCGGCGCCGTGGGTGACCTGAAGATAGGGCACGCCCGCCGCATCGAGGGCGGTGGCGACGCTCACCATCTGATCAACGCTGATCTGTTCGCGCTTGGCATGCATGCCGTCGCGCAGGCACATGTCGTGGAGGATGACCTTGCGGCCCTTGAGGCTGGAAGTGTTCGACTGACTCATCATGCAATCTCCACTGCGTTGAGCTGGATGCGCCCGGCCAGGATTTCCTCGGCGAACATCTCGGCGGTGCGGGCGGCGGCGGCGGTCATGATGTCCAGGTTGCCGGCGTAGCGCGGCAGGTAGTCGCCCAGGCCGGCCACCTCCATGAAGACCTGCACCTTGTTGCCGTCGTAGATCGGGCCATTCACCAGACGGTAACCGGGCACATACTTCTGCACCTCCTTGATCATCTGCAGGATGGACTCGGTGATCTTCACGTGGTCCGGCTCGTCATCGGTGAGGCAGGAGATGGTGTTGCGCATGATCATCGGCGGCTCGGCCGGGTTGATGATGGCCAGGGCCTTGCCCTTGCGCGCACCGCCCACCTTCTCGATGGCGCCGGAGGTGGTGTAGGTGAACTCGTCCAGGTTGGCCCGGGTGCCCGGCCCCACCGACTTGGAGGCCAGGCTGGCCACGATCTCGGCGTAGGCCACGCTCTGGATGCGCGACACGGCATTGACGATGGGAATCGTCGCCTGGCCCGCGCAGGAGATCATGTTGACGTTCATCTCCACTTTTTCCGCGTGCTCCCGAAGGTTCACCGGCGGCACGCACAGGGGGCCGATGGCCGCGGGGGTCAGGTCGATCATCATCACTCCCAGGGCATTGAGCTTGCGGCTGTTCTCCGCATGCACGTAGGCGCTGGTGGCGTCGAAGGCGATCTGGATGTTGTCTTCCAGCACATGGGGCAGGAGTCCATCCACCCCGTCGGCAGTGGTCTTCAGACCCATCTCCCGGGCACGGGCCAGGCCTTCCGAGGCGGGGTCGATGCCGACCATCCACACGGGCTCCAGCACCGGGCTGCGCTGGATCTTGTAGATCAGGTCGGTGCCGATGTTGCCCGAGCCGATCAGGGCACAGCGGATCTTCTTGGTGCTCATGCGGTTTTCTCCTGGGTCCGGGCGGCGGCGCGCTGGGCCATGGTCTGGCCGGCGACGTAAAAGCCGTCGCCAGCGTGTTCGGTGATGAGGATGCGCACCGTGTCGGCGCTGCACTCCAGGCTCTTTGCCACCGCCTCGGTCACCGCAGCGGCGACCTTGTTCTTCTGCTCGGTGGTGCGGCCCACCATCATGTGCATTTCGATGATTGGCATGGGGCTGTCTCCGGGGGTTGGGGGAATGCTGTTTCTGCCATGGGCGCGTCGCTACTCGACGAAGCGCATGGATACGCTGCCAAGCGCCTGGAAGCGGGCAATCACGTTGTCACCGGGCTTCACGGCGATGGCCTCGGTGATGCCGCCGCTCATCACGAAGCTGCCGGCGGGTAGCCCTTCGCCCAGCTCGGCCAGGATGTTCACCAGCATGGCGATGGCCTCGGCCGGGTGGCCGAGCACGGCGGCAGAGGCCGCCATGGCCACCAGCTCGCCGTTCTTCTCCATCACCACGCCCAGGGTGTCCAGGTCGATGTCTTCCACGTAGCGCGCCCGGCCGCCGCCCACAAAGCGGGCCGACGAGCCGTTGTCGGCCACCACGCTGGGCAGGTCGAACTTGAAGCCGGAGAAGCGCGAATCGATGATCTCCACCGCCGGCAGCACGTAGTCGGTGGCGTCCAGCACGTCCTGGCGGGTGCAGCCGGGGCCTTGCAGGGCCTTCTTCATCACGAAGGCCACCTCGCATTCGACGCGGGGGTGCACCAGGTCAGCGGTGGAGATGGCCGAATTTTCGGGTCGGGCCATGCGGTCGGTGAGGAAGCCGATGGAGGGCACATTGACGCCCATCTGGATCATCTTGGCCTTCGAGGTCAGGCCCGCCTTCCAGCCCACCTGCTTGTGACCGGCCGCCAGGAAGCGCTGCCGCAGCGCCATCTGCACGGCGTAGCCGTCACCGATGGTCATGCCCGGGTATTCGTCGGTGAGCTTGGGGATGGCGTAGGCACGGGTCTGGGCACCTTCGATACGCTCACACAGGCGCACGATGTCCTCGCGGCCCAGGGTGAGGTTCATGCCGGCGGTGCTGCTGCCAGATCGGGCCTCGCTGCCAGGTGCGGCCGCAGGGGTGGCAGCGGTGGCGCTCTGCCCCGCAAACTTCACCCGGCAACTGCCCAGGCCACCCACGGTGCACACCAGTTCGTCGCCATCGACCACCGGCACCAGGGCCGACTGCGATCCCGACAGGATCACCTCGCCGGCCTTGAAGGGAATGCCCAGCTCGCCCAGGGTGTTGGCCAGCCAGGCCACCGCGTTGGCGGGGGAGCCCTGCACCGCGGCACCGACGCCCGTGGAAAACAGCTCGCCGTTCTTCTCCAGCACCATGCCGGCCAGGGTGAGGTCCAGCCTGCGCGGATCGCCCCGGGTGTTGCCCAGCACGTACACGCCGCAGGAGGCGTTGTCCGCCACCGTGTCCTGGATCTTGATCTTCCAGTCGGTGATGCGCGAATCGACGATCTCGAAACAGGGCAGCACGTAGTCGGTGGCGCGGATCACGTCCATGGCGGTGATGCCCGGGCCTTTCAGATCCTCCTTGAGCACGAAGGCCAGCTCGGCCTCGGCCTTGGGCTGGATGAGCCGGCCGAGGTCGATGGTGTCACCTTCGGTGTAAACCATGCCCGACAGCAGGATGCCGAAATCGGGCTGGTACACGCCCAGGAAATCCTGCACCGGCTTGCTGGTGGCGCCAATCTTCTTGCCGATCACTTTCTCGCCGGCCGCCACGCGGCGGGCCACGAAGCGCTCCTGGATGCGGTAGGCGTCGGCGATGGTGATGTCCGGCTCACGCTCCAGCAGGGGGCGGATGGGACGGCAGCGGACGAAGGCTTCATAGAGCTCGTCGCCGTACTGTTGGATCTTTTCGTCGTTCATTCGGGTGTCCTCTTCCAGGGAATCGATCCGCCGATCACAGCTTCACGCAGACGTTCCGGGTCTCGGTGTAGAACTCCAGCGAATGCACCCCGCCCTCGCGGCCGATGCCCGACTGCTTCGAGCCGCCAAAGGCCGTGCGCAGGTCGCGCAGGAACCAGCTGTTGATCCAGGTGATGCCCACCTCGATACGCGCCGCCATGCGGTGGGCGCGGGCCAGGTGGGTGGTCCAGATCGTGGTGGAGAGGCCATAGTCGGTGTCGTTGGCCAGGGCCACCACCTCGTTCTCGCTGTCGAAGGGGCGGATGTGGCAGCACGGGCCGAAGATCTCCTCCTGCACCACGGCTGCGGTTTCGGGCAGGCCGGTCCAGATGGTGGGCTGCACCCAGGCACCCTCGGCCAGCTCGCCGGGCATGTCGGGTACGCCGCCCCCGGTCACCACGGTGGCGCCCTCCTCCACCGCCTTGCGGTAGTAGGACAGCACCTTCCGGCGGTGCTCCTGGCTGATCAGGGGGCCGTAGTTGGCGGCCGGGTCATCGGGCCGGCCAAACTTCACCGCCTCCGCCCTGGCCATGAGGGCCTGCACGAAGCGCTCGAAGATGGGCCGCTCCACATACACCCGCTCGGTGCCCAGGCACACCTGCCCGGTATTGAGGAAGGCGGAGCGGAAGATGCCATCCACCGCCGCGTCAAAGTCGGCGTCGGCAAACACGATGCCGGCGTTCTTGCCGCCCAGCTCGAAGGACACGTCGCGCATGCCGTCGGAGGCCGCCTTCATGATGGCCGCGCCGGTGCGCGTCTCGCCGGTGAAGGTGATGGCATCCACGCCCGGGTGACGGGTCAGGAACTCGCCGGCCGAGTCCGGCCCGAAGCCCTGCACCACGTTATAGACGCCCTTGGGGATGCCCACTGCGTTCATCACCTCGCCCAGCAGGGCCGCCGTGTGGGGCGACTCCTCGGAGGGCTTCACCACCACGGTGTTGCCGCAGGCCAGGGCCGGACCCACCTTCCAGGTCATCAGCAGGAAGGGCGCGTTCCACGGACTGATCACACCCACCACGCCCTTGGGTGCACGAACCGCGTAGTTGAGGGCGCCCCGGCCGTCGGGCGTGGACATCTGGAAGGTCTCGGTGGGCACGTTCTTGACCACGTCGGCAAAGACCTTGAAGTTGGCCGCGCCGCGGGGGATGAACACATGGCGCATGACGTGGGAGGGCTGGCCGGTGTCGGCCATCTCGGCGGCCACGAAGTCCTCGAAGCGGCGGGTGATCTCGTCGGCCACGCCGTAGAGCAGATCGACACGCTGATCCACGGTCAGTCCGCCCCACTCGCCATGGAGGGCTGCGCGGGCGGCACATACCGCCGCGTCCACCTCGTCGCGCCCCGCCTCGGTGATGCGGGCGATCACGCTGTTGTCCAGGGGCGAGCGCTTCTCGAAGGTCTTGCCGCTGAGCCCGGCGGTGTATTCGCCGCCGATGAAGTTCTGGATGAGACGCATGCTGTCCTCGATTGGAAGTCTGGAATCGCCAAACCTTGTGGCTGGCATGAAGATCAGTCTATGAACCGGCACCAATACCGTCCAATACCTAATAACAACAGTCTCATTACCGTCTAGGTATGAACTTAAGGGCACGCAACGGCAGACTGTCCGCTGGGGTGTGCTTTTACTGGTGGGCTTTTTTTTCACCTTGAGCTGGCCGGGATTTTTCCACGGCCGCGTTTGCACACCCGGCCGGCTACGGCGGCGCGGAACTCGCCCTGCGGGCTCAGACAGCCGCGCCGGCCGCCCGATGCGAGCAGTGTGCAGGGGCGACTTCAGTCGCCCCTGCATGAGCAAGAAAGGGGTCGCCTGCCGGGGCGAGACCCGGCCAACTCAAGGTGAAAAAATGGAAAGCCGCCCAGTAAAGGCTCAAGCGCAGTGTGACCACCAAGACCACCTGGACAACACAGCTTCGTCAAGGCGCCCGCGAAGCAGCAGGTATCGCCCTCAAGCCTGCAGGAAGCCGCTCAGGCGGGTGAAGAAGTCCTTGTCGCGCTCGTACTGGGCACTGGAGATCTGTCCGCGATGGGCCTCCAGGGCGGACAGGAAATCGCTGACGAGTCGGCGGTAGCTGTCGATGTCGTCGGCCTTGTAGGCGGTGGGCACGTTCTGCCCGTCGATCCGCAGGCCATGGACGGCACCATGCATCATCAGGCTGTAGGTGAGCACATCGCCGTCCTCCATGGAGGCCGTCGTCTGGAACCATGCCTCGCGAACGGCGGCGGGGGCCTCCCTGGGCGGGAAGTGGGCGACGAGGGCCGCGCCCACTTCCTCAAAGCCATCGCGGTTCATGTCAACGCCATAGCCCTCGGGCAGGAGCAGGTTGCGCGCCCCCTCCTCGCTGATGGCACCCACGTCGATGGGGTCGGCGAGGCAGTGGTTACGGCGAACCGCCTCCAGTTCCTCGGCGGAGAGACTGCCGAGGAACTGGCGGGCATTGCCCATGGCGCCGCTGCCATAGGCTTCATCGAGCACCTGGGCGTACCGGGCCTGACTGTCGGAATCCACGCCCCGCAGGGCGGACAGTTCGACATGGGTGCGCCCGAGGATGGCCTCAAGGGCCTCGGCGGAGGTCGGGCCGGCAGCGCTCGCGCCGCTGGCAGTGCCCTCAACTCGGCCACCGGCGGCCGCAAAGGCAGACTGAAAGGTCTGGTAGAAGCCGCTGTCGGGTGTCTGGCTGTAGCTGCGGCGTTGGGATGCGGTGATCGGCTGACCCACGGCACGGATATCCATTTTCTGCCTCCGAATCGGCAATTGTTGCCGACAGGCGGATCGCCTGCCGGTCCGCAGGGGTGCGGGAGTGATTCGAAGCACACCATGCACGATGCGTACCCAGGGATCGCCGAAGCGCCCCAACCAGCCCCGATGACCCGCCGGCCCTCGAATGCAGCGCTCGCACCGAGAAGGTCCGGCCCCGATCAGGCAGCCGGACCCGCCCTTCCGACGCCGCGGCCTCTCAGAGGGCTTTGAACAGCGGGCTGCGCACCTGCTGGGCATCGGCCGCCGAGATGAACTTCTCGGTGTAGATGTCGCGCTCGAACAGGCGGCCCTGCATGAGTGTCGAGATGCAGGCCTCGATCATCAGCGGCGGGCCGCACAGGTAAGCCTTGTGGCCGCGGAAGTCGTTGTCGAAGGCGGCCTTGGCGGCCTCGTGAACAAAGCCGCGAAAGCCCGTCCACCCCGACGCCTCCGGCTCATGGGACAGGGCCGGCACGTAGCGGAAGTTGGGGTGCCGCTCCGCCAGGGCCACGAAGTCGTCGTGGTAATAGAGCTCTTCCCGACTGCGCTGGCCGTACACCAGGGTGATGGGTCGGTCGAAACCTTCCGCCAGCAAGTCCAGGATCATCGATCGGGGGCTGGACAGACCCGACCCGCCGGCCATGAAGAGCACCGGCACATGGGCCGACTTCTTCACGAAGAAACGCCCGTAGGGGCCGGTGATGCGCACCCGCTCACCGGCCCGCATCGTGTCATGGACGTAGGTGGTGCCCTGGCCACCCGGCACGATGCGGATGTTGAGCTCCACCTCGCCGCTGACCGACGGCGGGCTGGCGATGGAGAAGGCGCGGCTGCCGATGCCGCCGGGCAGTTCAAGATTGACGTACTGGCCGGCCTGGAAGCGGATCGGTGCATCGAGCCGGATCCACACCCCCTTGATGGTCGGGGTGAGGGTTTCGATGCGCGTCACCGTGCCGTCGTAGTCCTGCACGGGGAGGTTTTCCGCATCCGGGTCTTCGTCGATCTCGGCCTCGATCACCAGGTCGCCCTGGGGCGTGGCGCAGCAGGCGAGGCACTTGCCCTCGTCCCGCTCGAAATCCATCAGGGCAAAACTGGAGGCCTCGCCGTGCTCCACCTCGCCGTCCGCCACCTGCACCTTGCAGGTGGCGCACAGGCCGTGGCAACAGGCGTGGGGCAGGTAGATGCCGGCGCGCAGGGCCGCGTCGAGGATGGTCTGCCCCTCTTCGATTTCGATGGTCTGGCCGAGGGGCTCAATGGTCAGCGCATAGCTCATGGCCCTGTCCTCAGGCGGCCGACAAGCTGTTGAGCCCCGGCGTGCGAAAGCGCAGCTGGGTCTTGTGGGTGATGCCGTTGGCTTCAAGACTGGCAGCAAAGTCGGGCACCCAGGGCTGGTTGGCCTTGAGCCACGCGACGCTGTGCCAGTCAATGGCGGCAGCATCCGGATCGGCCTGCACGAGCATGCTAAGCGGGCCACTGACCAGCTCGCCGAAGGGCATCTCGGGCGGCACGCACAGCAGGAAGGGGGCCGCGAACAGCAGGTGGCGGTCCCAGCTGGCGTAAACAAGTTGCTTGCCATGGAAGTTGGCCACCAGATCGCGGGGCACGGCGGTGTATTCCTTGATTGCAGCGACAGCCATGTTGTGTCTCCGTTTGCTTATTGATTGGTGGTGGCGAGGCCGCGCCAGGCTTCGAAGTTCTTCTGGTCTTCGGAGCCGGCGTAGTCCCCGTTGTCCTTGCCGTCCAGCAGACTGACCCACTTCATCCATTCGCCCAGGTCGCCCTTGATCGGGTCCTGGAAGAGCTGGGGCATGGGCAGCCAGGCCTGCACGTACTTCTCGGGCTCGTTCTCGAAGATGTGCTGGCAGCCGTCGGAGCAGAAGTGATAGGTCTCGCCTTCATAGACCGTCTCCCGGTGGCAGCTCAGGGTGGGATCGTCGGGCTCGGTGAATACACAGGGCAGCTGGCAGGTCTGGCACAGCTTGGCGAGGCCGTAGTTCTTGAACTGCGCGCCGGCGTCGGCGAGCTTCTTGATGTGCTTCCAGCGCGGCCGGTAGTACGTGTCGAAGGTGTCCGGATACTTGGCCGACAGCCAGTTCATGTCGTCCTCGGACGGGATCCAGCTATGGAAGGCGGTACCGAAGCTCCACTGGTACAGGCCCAGCATGAACTGGTGGGACATGTGGTCGATGGCCTTTTCGGCGTCATCCCAGCCCCGGGGCGGCTTGATGCCGTAGCGGGCCAGATCCTTGAACAGGGCGCCACCGTTTTCGATGCCGTAGATGTTCCAGGCCTCGCGCCAGGACATGACGCGCTTGGGCAGCATGTAATCCATCATGGTGCTGACCAGCCCGAGCACGCGGAAGCCCCGCCAGAACCACTTGTCGATCCATTCCTGGACGATGGGCAGGTTGTCCGGGTCCTGCTCGAGCATGAACTTGATGCACTCCAGGCCCAGGGTCATGTGACGCGCCTCGTCGGACTGGGCCGAGAAGCCGAAGGTCACGGTGGCCATGTCGCCGTTGTAGGCCGCGCCCGACATGAAGGGCACGAAGAGCAGGTTGGTCAGCACGTACTCGAAGCTGAAGCCGATGGCGATCATGAACTCGAAGGGGCCGGCCGACATGGAGTCGTCGAAGAAGGAGCGGGCCACCGAGGTGTACCAGATGCGGTCGCGGGTGTCGGCAAAGGCGTGGAAACCGTTGTAGTAACGGTTGTAATTGGACATCGCGTGGATCTGCGTCTGGGCGTGACGGATCTCGTCGATGGCCTGCATCTGGCAGGCCACCTGGGTGCCCACCCCGGGAAACTCGCGGCCGACGCGGGCGAAGCCCTTGTGGGCGGCGTACTCACCCGGGCTGATGGCCTGCAGGAAGATCTTCAGGGCCGACAGGTAGCGGGCGTCGGTGAGATTGAGGTGGCCGTTGTTCTGGGCGTGGGCGTCGATGATGGCGTAGAACTTGCGCTCCTTCTCGGCCTGGTACTTCCAGTAGGAATCCATGGTCAGGCGGAAGGGGTCTTCCCATTTGTCCCAGTCGTGGATCTTGATGCCCTCATAGCCCACGTAGGGGAAGACCTCCTCCTTGCTGTGGTAGGTCGGCTCCCAGCCCAGGTCGCGGGTCATCAGCTTGTATTTCTCTTTCAAGCCGAGTTTCTTCTTGCTGACTTTCATGTCCATGGCGGTCTCCTCTTTCAGCTATTCCAGCTCAGGGTCAGGGTGTCGTCGTCCTCGCTCACGTGGCCGGTGAGGGAGATCAGGTTGATGTGCAGCTCCTGCAGGTCGAAGTCGCGGCCAACCTGCTCTTCAATGGTGGACTTGCGGATCACCAGCGTGCCCTCGGCGTCGATCTTGACCATGGCCGGCTGGCGATGGACGACGGCGTGGGGGTTGTCGATCTCGATGGCCTCGATGATCGGGCGGGTGTCTTCGTTGGTTTGCAGGGCAATGAATACGGTGGACATGGCGGCCTTTCAGAGGACGATGCCGGTTTTCTGGATGCGCGCCTGGAAGGCGGCGAGCTGCTCGCCGACGGCTTCGTCGGCGTCGGCGCCAAGGGCCAGCTCGACGATGGGCACCATGGCCGACGCAGCGCGGGCACTCCAGCTACGGGTCCATTCGGTGAGCACGTCCCGGTTGGCGTCGGATTCGGCGGCGGCCACCTTGAGCACGGCGTCCACCCATTTGCGGGTCTCGTCGAACCAGTCGCTCATGAACTGGGTGAGCATGGCCACCGCCGAGGCACCCTGCACCGACAGGTGCTTGTCCACGATGCGCTCATAGATCAGCGGGTACAGCAGGCCGTCGAGGGCCACGTTCTGGGCCACGAAGAGCTCGAAGGGGTCGCGGCACACCAGGCAGTCCTCCACGTAGCGGCGCAAGGGTTGCCAGGCGGCCGCATCGAGCCAGGCGGCCTTGCCGGCGTCGAGGGCTTCGGCGTCACCCAGCAGCAGGCCCAGGCGCGACAGGTACTGGGCGATGCCCAGGTTGTCCATGGCGTGGTACATGCACGGCTGGGTGAAGGTGGTGCCGAAGCCGTAGCCGCAGATAAAGGTGTTGTGCTGGTTTGCGCCCCAGGCGGCATGGCGCAGGGGAACCAGCACCTTGAGGGCGACGTCGCGCAGTTCGTCGGAGAGCATGTCGCCCAGGCCGCGGCTCTCGACGAAGCTGAAGTTGGCCTCGGCGGTCTCCTGCTGGCGGGCGCGGGTCAGGGTATAGGTGCTGTAGTAGAACTGGCGCGGGTCTTTCAGGGCATACCAGTCGGCCATCACGATGCGGCTCAGGCTCGTGTCGTAGAGCAGATGGTCCGGGTCCCAGGTGGGCTTGTAGTGCAGGTTCTCGGCAGCCTGGATGTCGTAGCTGCCCTCCTGGTAGCGCGAAGCGGGCTTGTCGCCAAAACGGCGCACCAGGTGGTCAAAGGCCTGGCGCCGGGGTGTGATGGCGACCGTGCGGAGGTCGATCTGCATGGTGGGTGTCTCCTGCTGTTCGGATTATCTGAAGCGGGTGTGGGTGGCATCGGCGAGGCGCCAGTCCCAGTCACCCAGGGGGGCATCGGGGTCGCGAGGCGGCAGCAATTCCACCCGGTTGGCAAGGCAGAACGCGGTGAAGGCCTCGCGGGGGAGGATCATCTCGACGAAGATCTCCGGCTCGCCGATGGCAAACTCGAATTCGACGAAGCCATCGGGACGCTCGCCCGAGGGGCGCACGAAACGGCGGGTGGTGTCCATGCCGGCCTCAGCTCACGACCGTGAGGAAGGTCTCGTGGAGCTTGCGTTGGGGGTAGTCGAGGCCCTGGCCGAAGTTGTCAAAGGTCCAGGTCATGGTCTCGTAGTCCGGGTAGGGCAGATGGCCGCCAAAGAAGGTCTCGAAGCGGTTGCCGGACGGGTCCCAGGCGTAGATGGTGCAGCCGCGGGTCACACCGTGGCGGGTGGGGCCGATGTCCACCGGCACCGTATTCATGGACATGATGTCGCCGGCGCGCAGCACCTGGTCCCAGCTTTCCATCAGGAAGGAGCAGTGGTGCAGCTTGCCCGGCTCGGGATATTCGGCAAAGGCGATGTCATGCACCTTCTGCCCGCAGGACAGCCAGATCGCCGCGTTGCCCTGACCATCGGGCGTAAGCACCCGCTCCACCAGGTAAAAGCCCAGCACCTCGGTGAAGATCTTCTGCACCTCCGCCACCCTCGGGCCGTAGAGCAGCGCATGGTCGAGGCGGATCGGGGCGATGCCGTGATCGCGGGCCTTGCTCCAGGGCGCCGGGTTGATCAGCGGAATGCCGTTGCCCACCTTGTCCTTCTCGGCGTACAGCTCCATCACGTGGCCCGAGGGCAGCGTGAAGCGCACCCGCTCGCCGGTGGCCAGCATTTCGCCGGCGGGGATGCGCTCGGTGGCGAGGCCATAGGCCTGCAGGTCGGTCTCGAACTTGTCGAGGGTCGCCTTGTCCAGCACGCGGAAGCCGAAGAAGTCCAGGCCGGCCCGGTCCGCCTCGCGGATCACATAGCTGTTGTGGTCGCGCTCGTCCCAGCACTTGAAGTACACGCGGCCCTGGGCGTCACGGCCGGTTTCCACCAGGCCGAGCACATCGCGGTAGAAGCGCACGGCCTCGTTCAGATCAAGCACGCGCACCTGGGCGTGGCCCGGGCGCAGAACACCAGTCATTGCCATTTCTTGTCTCCTCTTTGTCGGTATGGATGGGTCAAACGCAATTCATCAAACGGTGGCCGGCCCGCAGACGCGCGCGTGCAGCTTGCCGATCACCTTCAGGGAAAGATCGCTGGCCGGGTACACCCGGCAGGCCAGCAACCTGTGGCAGGCCCGGTCGTCATCGCTGACGTGGTCCCGGCTCATGGCCCGGGTGTGAAAGTCGCCGGACAGGACTTCCACCTTGCACACCCCACAGCCTCCGCCCCGGCAACCCACCGGAATCCCCCGCCGCCCGAGCCGGGCCATGGCCGACAGCAGGGATTCGTCCCCGGTGCAGGCGTAGTGCTCGCCGGTGTCTGCGATGGTCACGGTGTGGGGCATGGGGTGTCTCCTTCTCGTCGCCTTACGTTCTTGTTGAGGGCGGCTTCGGATCAACGGATCTGATGCACCCACAAAGACAACTAATGCAGCCGCCGTGCCACATCCGGCAAGGGGCTGATTCGAAAAGAAAAAGAAGGAAAAAAGGGGGAGAGCCGCCAGCCGGGCGCGTGACGGATTTGTCCGCCAGGCCGGGTGGGGTGACAAAAAGGTAAAGCTGCAGTGCAACAAGGAACGGTCAGCCGATGTGCCCCGTGCTTCCCGCAGCCGAGCACCGCAACCAAATCACGAACTGCGATGACGCCTGCGCTTGCAGTTCTATCGACACCTCTGCGAGTTATGCCTTTTCAGCGCCCCGAGACTGACCATCCCGGGCGACCCCATTTGGCACGCGTACAGCAGACGTCACTTGAGTCGGAATTTTCCCCGACCAGCTACCAGACGCAGCGCAAGCAACCCAGGATGCCAAAGCGATCTTGCCATCAGGCTTTGAAAAACCGCTCCAACTCATAGCCCGAATCATTGAACTTATCAGTGATCCGCACATCAGCACAGAAGCATACGCCGACCTTTTCACCGAGCTTTCTTGACTTGAGGAGACATCACGATGAATCTCGCCCCCCCCTTCCGTCGTCCGCAAAGGGCAGGTTTGCGGTACCAGCCTGCTGTTGGCACTGACACTGAGCGCATGCGGTAGGTCCAGTGGAGACGGGCCGTCCAATACATCAGTCGGAACCTCTCCGGGGGTGGTCGATACGGGCGGAGGAGGCTCCGCGAACGCACACCGCATCACGCGCATGCGCTACGACCTGGACAATAACGGCACCATCGACAGTGTGCGCACCTTCAGCTACAACGCCGACGGACGAGTGGTTGCAGAGCACTACACCTACACGGGCGACGGAAGCCCGGACACCGACTTCAGAAATTTTTCGATCGACGCGCCCTCTGGCAGCCAGACAACGAACTACACCTACGACAGTTCGGGCCTGTTGCAGCTTTGGTCCATCGTGGACGCATCCGGCGCACGGACAGATTCCCGTTATGAATACGGCAATGACAAATTGATCGATCGCTACACGATCGATACGTTCAACGCGGTCGGGGGACTCACCGGCACCGTGTATTTCCAGATGGACAACATGGGGACGCGATTGACCGACTGGCGCCTCTACGTCGATGGCAACAGCACGCCCTCGCAAAACGCTGCGCTGACTTACAACGCCGGCGGCCAGGTGCAATCCGACCTGCTGACAGTGGCCACCGCCGGAACACAGACCTTGACGACCTATGCCTATAACGCTGCCGGAAGGATCCAATCCGTGCGCCAAAGCACGCCCTCTAATTCAGCTTTCTTTTCAGAGCACGCCTACACCTACAGCAGTGCGAATACCTTGTCGGCCATTATTGCCACCGGCAACTCGGCCAATGACATCTACCGGTGGGACTACACCGTCAATAGCGACGGTCTGAATACGGAATGGCGGATCGATCTCGACTCCAACCAGACCGTCGAGGCGATCGTCTATATCGATTGGGAATCCGGCCCGTGTCTTCAGACCTTCATCTGGGCCCCACGCGCGCACCCGAATTTCGTCGCGGGTGGGAACGTTCCCTATGCGCCAGGATCGGGCTATGCGGTGCTGCCCACTTGCGGACCGTAAAGCGCCGTACAGGGTTGGATACCGCCAGGGTCACCTCGCGTTGTTCGGACGGCGCGCCCGCTTCGGGCGCCGTCCGAACCCTCGGCGCGCGTCAGTCCTCCGGAGTGGAAGCTTGAATTACCAAAAAGTGCGTTAGTTACCGTACATTCTATTCGGCCGCGTAGCGGGTACTCGGATGCCTGAAAAATGCTCGAACGATGTCGAGCGTTTTCTGCAGCGAGCGCATGAAGCGCAGCGCAAGCTTATTCATCTGCTCGGGCCCCTTGATGATGCTGCGACCCAGTTTGTGGCTCTTCAGATGCGCCCAGCTTAAACGCTTCCCAAACCTCGCGCTTCTCAATACAAAACGGTCTTGCCTTATCCACGCAGGTCCTCCCCTCGCAGGTTGCCCGCGCAACAAAGCTGGACGATGTCGCCCCTTTGGTCCAGCGTAAGCCCCCGGCGATCCCCTCTTGACCGAGCCTTAAGCGGAATCCGGCCCCCACCGATGCGGCAACAGCTCCCCAATTCGACTCTGGGGCTGAGTCGGCAGGCGAGTAAGGACGTCCTTCAAGTAGGCATAGGGCTCATGCCCATTCAGGCGCGCCGACTGGATCAGACTCATGATCGCCGCCGCCCGCTTGCCGGCGCGCAGCGAGCCAGCAAAGAGCCAGTTCTTGCGGCCGATGGCGATCGGCCGGATCTGGTTCTCGATCCAGTTGTTGTCGTGGGGACGTTTCCATCGGTCAGGTAATGGATCAGCGCCGCCCAACGCTGAGGGTGTAGTCGATGGCCTTGGCGCTGGATGAGCCGTTGGGGATCTTCCCTCGGCAGGCCAGCAGCCAGGTCTTGAAGTCGTCCAGAAGCGGCTTTGCCTGGGTCTCCCGTAGCGCCTGGCGGGCTTCGGCCTTCAGCTCCCGCGCATCTTGCTCGATGCCGTAGAGGGCGGCGATCCGCTCCAGCGCCTCACCGGCAATCTGGCTCTGCCCGTGTTCCTGAAGCTCGAAGAACTTGCGTCGGGCGTGGGCCATGCAGCCCGCTTCCGTCACGCCTTGCGCGATCAAGGCCTTGTAGCCCGCGTAATCGTCGCAGACGAGGGTGCCGCGCCAGTCGCCGAGGAAGTCCTGAGCGTGCTTGCCGGCGCGGCTGTCGGCAAAGTCGTAGATCACCGCCCGCATCGGATCGTGGGCACCGATGCTGTAGGACCACAGGTAGGCCCGGTGCGTCTTGCCGGCCCCCGGGTCGAGCATCGCCACCGGGTCTCGTCGGCGTGCAGCACCGGGAAGGTGAGGAGCTCGTCCTTCAGGGCGTCGACCAGGGGCTGGAGCTGCACGCCCATCTGGCCGACCCACTGCGCGAGCGGGACTGGGGAATACGAGCCCCGCCCGACCGAAGATCCCTTCTTGCCGGTAGAGTGGCAGATGATCCTGATACTTGGCCACCAGCACCTGAGCCAGCAGGCCGGTGGTGGGGATACCCTTGTCGATCACATGAGCCGGCACCGGGGCCTGCACCAGGGTTTCGCAATCCTGGCAAACCCACTTGCCGCGAATGTGGCGCTCGACGCTGAAGGTGCCCGGGGTGTAGTCGAGTTTCTCGGCGACATCCTCGCCGATGCGTTTCATCTGGCAGCCACAGGCGCAGGTGGTGGAGTCCGGCTCGTGGCGGATCTCGGTGCGCGGAAGCTCGGGTGGCAGCGGCTTACGCTTGGCCTTTCCCGGCCGCAGACGGTTTGCCGGAGAGTTGCTCCAGCTCCTCGGTCGTCGCCGCGAGATCCGCCTCCACTGTCTCCTCGAACAACTGGGCCTGCTCCGCCGACAGGCGCTCAGTCTTGACCCCGAAGCGCCAGCGTTTGTGGAGCGACAGCTCGTGGGTGAGCTGGTCGATCTTCGTCTGGCGCCAGATGAGCTCCCGGTCCTGCGCGATGAGTAGCTGGCGCAGGGCGTCGGCGTCGAGTGCGTGGAGATTGGCGGGGAGATACATGGGCAAATCATGCCGTTGGAACACCGCCACTGCTATCGGGACATCCCCGATGGTGGACCTTCAAATCATCCGGATCACGCCGTCGCCGCCCAGTTGCTGCCAGGGTAGGCCGAGCACCAGTGCGTCGAACTGGGCCTGGGTGAGCGTCATCGAGCCGTTCCCTTCGGCCCAACGGAAGCGCCCCTGGTTGAGCCGCCGGCAGGCGAGCCAGAGCCCCAGGCCGTCGTGGATCAGCACCTTCATCCGAGTGCCGCGCCGGTTGGCGAAGAGGTAGGCGTGATGGGGCGCGCTTCGCCAAAGACCCGCACCACCTGGGCGAGGATCGTGTCCATGCCGGCACGCATGTCGAGGGGCACCACCGACAGCCATAGCGCTTCGACCCGGATCATCCAGCCACTCGCGCAGCCAGACGCCACAGGCAGCAGCCGACGAGGCGGGCCACTCAACCGTGACGGTCGCCGCGCCTTTGCGCAGTTCCATGCGGATGGGCGCATGGGTGCTCTGGGTAAGTTGCACCGGACGAAGCCGCCAATGGCCTCGGACGCCGCTGGGCGTAAAGGCAGGCAGGACAACTCGGGCGGCTCGATGCCCCGCTCGCGCATCCAGCGCCGCAGTTGGTTGGCGTTGATCCCGTTGGCCAGGGCCACCCCGGCGACCGAGGCGCCTGGCTCGCCGCAGGCTTCGATCAACGATCGCTTGAACGCTTCGGAGTGGGTGCGACGGGTACGGCGGGGCTGCTGCGTGATGGTCATGGAAGTGTCCACTTCTAGCGCTAGTGGACACTATGTTTAGCGAGCTAAGGCGCTGAGGGAAGATGAGTTGGCCGGAGGCTTACGGTCCAGCGCCATTACAGCGCCTTCAACCCTACTACGAGCGACTCCGTCCCTGTGCCCCGCATCGGTACGCTCCCCCTTGCAGAGTCTGTCTGCTTGGGCTTCTCCCTTCACATCGGGACGACAGGTTCCCACGTTCCTCACCAGAGCCTGATTCAAGGTCACGCCGCCTACATGCCGGACGCCGATTGGGCAGTACCCAGGTTTCCCCCAACCTTGTCCCGGGACCGAAATCAAACCCCGGTTTCGACGTCGATAAAATCCACTACGACACTTCATCAGCGGTTCACTCGCGTTCGTCTCCTTGAACCTCACCTGACGGAGTCCTACTCCGCCTTTTCCAGCAACGCTCACCACGAGGGCTCTTTACCCACACAGCTTGTGGCGGTTTGAAGCCTGCTCCTGTAAGCCGATTTCGAGGGGCCGACCCTCATCTCCGGTGAAACACCGCAACCGCCAAACTGCCGGCGGGTGCGTTCGTGGCACACGATTTCATTGGATTTCTCGGTGGTCGCCATCTGCCCCAGCACAATGCCAACGTTGGCCGCGAAGGCGCTCACCATGTGCAGCGGTGCGGCCGCCGCCTTGCTGGTCGTGCGCCGGCTCGTCTTGCCGTCGATGGCGATCACCTGATCGCGCCCCAGCGCCGGAATCACCAATCCCACCCAACTCCGAAACGCCCCCTCGAAGCCCTTTGGGTCGAGCAGCGCAAAGACCCGCTCGAAGGTGTCCGGAGAGGCAACCCCATAGTCCAGCGTGAGAAAGCCGCGCAGCCAATCAAGCCGCTCCCGGCTCCATTGCGAGACTTCCTCGAAATCGTCGGCGCCGCTCAGCACCGCACACACCGCCACCGTCAGCAGTTCGCTCAGCACATGTCGCGTCTGCTGCGCGTTGCGCCAGTCCTCGAGCCCCTCGAATACCTCGACCATCGACGCCAGCTTTTCCGTTTCCATGGCTCCGCCCAAAAGCCAGGAAACAACACAAAACCGGCCTCTGTGAACAGCAGTTTCGTAAGTGCTTGATCGTGAAAAATATTTTCATCGGCGTAACGACATGTGGGTAGCTGCGGTAGCCCTCCAACCCTCCCCGCCTCCACTCCCACGCCGGACGATGCCTGCACCGAGGCCATGGCCCGCCCGGGGGCCGACATCCCCCTTCAGCACGCCATCGACCGGCTGCTGGATGCCCGGCTGTCCCTGGAAGAGGCCGAAGGCCTGATGATCACCACCGCCCTGCGGCGGACCGAGGGTAACCTCTCGGCGGCGGCGCGCCTGCTCAAGCTGGGGCGGGGGCAGCTGCAATACCGGGTGGGCAAACGCACCGGATGAAGCCCCCTGCACCGAGGGCTGCATTCCACCCCCGGGAAGACCCCATTTTTCAAAAGCCCTTCTGAGACAATCCGGCGGAACGCATCTCAGGAGTCCGTCATGCCCCGTATCACCTCCGCCGCGCTGAGCCTCGCAAAGCCCTACTGGACCGACCCCGTCGAACGGCGCCTTGCCTGGGTGCTGGCCCTGATCATCCTTGCCCTGGCCGTCGCCTTCACCGAACTGAACCTCTGGCTGAACGAACTGAACAAGTCGTTCTACGACGCCCTGCAGAACATGAACGCACCGGCCTTCCAGAGCAGCATGGCGCATTTCTTCACCGCCGTCGGCATCCTGGTGGTCGTTGCCACCGCCGCCGAGTATACGGAGCAGGCGCTCAACATCCGCTGGCGCCGCCACCTGACGCATGCCCTGGTCGGCCGCTGGCTGGACGGTGACACGTTCTACCGGATCGAGCGGGATGGCCTGTGCGACAACGCCGACCAGCGGCTGACCGAGGACATTGCCGAGTACGTGCGTCTGATGCTGAGCCTGAGCAAGGGCTTCATCATCAACCTCGGCTCCCTGGCCACCATGGGCTGGGTATTGTGGAAGAGCGCCGGCCCGATGAGCTTCGACATCGCGGGCACCCACCTGACAATCCCGGGCTACCTGTTCTGGCTGGCCGTGTTCTGGGGGGCATTGCAGACCCTGGTCACCCACCTGGCCGGTCACCGGCTGGCGGGCCTGACCGTGGCACAGCAGTCCTACGAGGCGGACTACCGCTTTACGCTGGCCAAGGTGCGCGAAGCCTCCGAGCAGATCGCCCTGTACCGCGGCCAGGCCGTGGAGCAGGGACGCATGCAGAAACTGTTCGGCCAGATCGCAGGCAATTGGCACCAGATCATGCGCCAGAACATCTACCTCAATGTGGCCAGCACCGGCTTCTCGGTGATTGCCGTGCTGGTCCCCATCATCGCCATCTCACCCAAGGTGCTCTCAGGGGAGCTTTCCCTGGGGACCCTGATGCAGGACATATCCGCCTTTGCCGCAACGACCACCGCCGTGGCCTGGTTTGCGCGCTCCTACCGGGATCTTTTCCAGCTGTCGGCCCGCACCCGCCGCCTGGAGGCCTTGCGACTGGCCATGGCGCCGCCCCCGGCACCGGGCATCCGCGTGGCGCGCGATCCGGACACCGATGACGTGGCCGGCCGCGGCGTTGCCCTGGCCCTGCCCGACGGCCGCCCCCTGTCCCGCGTCGGGGAGTTCCTGTTCGAGCCCGGTGCGCGCTGGATGGTGCGCGGCCCCTCGGGGGTAGGCAAGAGCACCCTGCTGCGCGCCATCGCCGGCCTGTGGCCGTTCGGTGGCGGCGAGGTGCGCCTGCCCGCCGGAGCGCGGGTGATGTTCATGCCCCAGAAGAGCTACCTGGGCGACGGCACCCTGCGCGATACCCTGATCTACCCCGCAGACCCGGGCAGCGCCGACGATGCCACCCTGGCGCAGTTGCTGCGGGACTGCCGCCTGCCCCACCTCGCCGACCGGCTCGACGAGATCGCGCACTGGGGCCACCGCCTCTCGCCCGGCGAACAGCAGCGCCTGGCCTTTGCCCGCGCCCTGCTCTATCGACCTGACATCCTGTTCATGGACGAGTCCTCCAGCGCCCTGGACAACGACACGGAGGCCCATCTCTACCAGATGGTGATTGACCGCCTGCCCGACTGCACCGTGGTCAGCGTTGCCCACCGCACGACACTGGAGGTGTTCCATCCGAACACGCTGCACGTGGCAGCGCCCGCCTGAGCCCTGCAAGAGCGGGACTTCCCACTGGCATCCACGGTGGCGCGCGGGGGCCGACCACCGCCCCTTCCGGCCGTGGTGATTTCACCCTGCCCGGGCGCCCGGGCAGCCGGGGTGGTTCAAGGCGTGGGGCGTGGGGCCGATAAGACTGCATCAACGAACCCGGTCTCGCCCGCTTCAACCCATGAATCCCCTCCACGACAAGGTCGAGCCTGCCCCTGCCCGGGCGACGGAACGACGGTGCCGCGTCTTTCTGCTCATCGTTTCGTCAAGTCTGGCCCTGATGATTGCGGGGGCACTGGTGTTCGTCGCGAACGACAGGGATCTGCCGCCCTACACGATGCTGGTGGGCGCAGGCGTGGGGCTGACCCTCATTGCCTGCCTGTGCGAGATCGCCCGCCTGCGGCGCATCACCCGGGCCCATGCCCTGGCCATGATCGGCACCAATGACGGGATGTGGGAGTGGGACCCGGTCAACAAGGAACTGAAAGTCGGACGACGGTTGTCCAGCATCCTGGGCTACGCCGACAACTTCCTCAGCGATTCGGAGCAATGGACACGCCTCATCCATCCGGATGACCGGGCGGGCTACCACGAGGCGGTGGCAAGCCACCTCAAGGGCATCACCCCCCATTTCTATCACGAGTACCGGGTGCAGGCGGCCGACGGCGCCTACCGTTGGCTGGCGGCCCGTGGCGTGGCCCAGCGGGACAGACGGGGCGTCGCGCGCCTCATGGCCGGCTCCATCACCGACATCTCGGAGCGCCGGGCCGATGAGGCCCGCATCCGCTACCTCGCCCACCACGACTCCCTCACCGGCTTGCCCAACCGCGGCCAATTGATGGAACAGGTGCCGCGCCTGATCGCCCGGGCCGCCGGCCGCGGTGACATGCTGGGAGTGCTGTTCATCGACCTGGATCGCTTCAAGACCATCAATGACGCCATGGGGCATTCGGTCGGCGACATGATGCTGAAGAGCGTGGCCCGCCGCATTGCCGAAGCCCTGCGCCCCCTCGATCAGGTCTATCGCCAGGGGGGCGACGAGTTCATCGCCGTTCTGCCGGAGATCTCCGGCGCCGGGGATGCGGGCCATGTGGCCGAACGCATCCTCGAAGCCATCACCCGGCCAATGCGCGAGGCCGGCCTTGATCTGCACACTGCGGCAACCATCGGCATCGCCCTGTTTCCCGGCGACGGAGCTGACGCCGAGACGCTCCTGCGCAATGCCGACACCGCCATGTACGCCGCCAAGGGCCGGGGCGGATCAAGCTGCCATTTCTTCTCGGAGCAGATGAACGAGCGCCTGCAGCGCCGGGTGGCCCTCGAAGCCGCCCTGCGCAACGCCATCGCGGGCGGTCAGATGGAGCTGCACTACCAGCCCCAGGTCAACGTGGCCGACGGCCGCGTGGTGGGTGCCGAAGCCCTGCTGCGCTGGCGTCATGAAGGGCGTCTGATTCCCCCCGACCACTTCATCCCGGTGGCCGAGGAGACCGGAATGATCCACACCATCGGCGAATGGGTACTGGACACGGCCATCTCCCAGGCCGCCCGCTGGCATGCGGACTGTGCCACTCCGCCGCGCGTCGCCATCAACCTGTCACCGCGCCAGTTCTGGCACAGTGGCCTGGCGCGGGGCATCATCCGGCGCCTGCAGGGCCACCGCCTGCCTGCAGGCAGCATTGAGCTCGAAGTCACCGAGTCGGTGCTCATCCAGCCCGAGGGGCCGGCCATCGGTGAGTTGCGCGCCCTCCGGCAGCATGGCCTGCACCTGGCCCTGGACGATTTCGGCACCGGCTACTCGTCCCTGTCTTATCTGCGCAACCTGCCGGTCAACCGCCTGAAGATCGACAAATCCTTCATCTTTCCCCTCGCCGGGCAGCGGGCCGAAAACCCCCAGGACGCCGCCGCCATCGTCCGTGCCATCATCGCCATGGCCCACAGCCTGTCCCTTTCGGTGGTTGCGGAAGGCGTTGAAACCGCCGCCCACCTGCAGACCCTGAAGGTGATGGGCTGCGATCTCTACCAGGGTTACCTGCTCAGCCCCGCCCTCCCCGCCGACCAGTTCGCCGCAAACTTTCTGCGGCCCGCCTGACACCACCGGTGCCTCCCTGACAGGGGCTGAAAAACCCGCCCGGACGGGGTACGCTGCGGCCAAGCCCTTTCATGCGATCCCGAACCCATGCCCCACTCCGACGCCGTCCTCGCCGATCTTCAACCGGCTGCCGTATGGCAGCACTTCGCCACCCTGTGCCGCATCCCGCGTCCGTCCAAGGCCGAAGGCCCCGTGCGGGACGCCCTCCAGACCTGGGCCCATGGGCGCGGTCTGGCAACCCGGGTGGATGGGGCCGGCAACCTGATCATCCGCAAACCGGCCCGGCCGGGCCACGAACGCGCCCCGGGCGTGGTGCTGCAGGGCCACCTGGACATGGTGTGCCAGGCTAACAGCGGCACCGCCCACGACTTCACCCGCGACCCGATCCGCCCGACCCTGCGCGAGGGCTGGCTGGTGGCCGACGACACCACCCTGGGCGCCGACAACGGCATCGGCGTGGCCCTGATCCTCGCTGCGCTGGATGACGACACCCTGGCCCACGGCCCCCTCGAGGCCCTGCTCACCGTGGACGAGGAAGCCGGCATGGGCGGCGCCCAGGGGTTGCAACCCGGCACCCTCCAAGGGCGCCTGATGCTCAACCTGGATACGGAGGACTGGGGCGAGTTCTACCTGGGCTGTGCCGGCGGCGTGGACGTGAATGTGAGCCGCCCCGGCACGCCGGCCGCGCTGCCCACGGGCTGGGAGACCTGGACGCTGACCCTCGCCGGCCTGCGCGGCGGACACTCCGGGGTGAACATCCACGAAGAAAGAGGCAACGCCATCAAGCTGCTGGTGCGGGTGCTGCGCAGCCTGGAGCGCACCCACACCCTGCGCCTCGCCAGCCTTGCCGGCGGCACCGCGCGCAATGCCCTGCCCCGCGAAGCCCGCGCCACCGTGGCCCTGCCGGCCGGTCAGCGCAGCGCCCTGGAAGCCGCCCTCGCCGCCGCCCAGGCAGAGCTGCGCGAGGCCCTGCGCGGCGTGGACGAAGGCGTGACCGTGAGCCTCGCCAGCGCCACCGCCAGCGAACTCATGAGCAGCGCCGACCAGGCCCTGTGGCTGGCCTCCCTGCATGCCGCCCCCCACGGCGTGCGCCGCCGCAGCCTGAGCGTGCCCGGCGTGGTGGAGACCTCCAACAACCTCGGTGTGGTGGAGCTCAACCCCCGCTCAGGTAGTTGCAACTTCATGGTCCGCTCCCTGCTCGACAGCGGCAGCACTGCCCTGGCCGACGAGATCGTCAGCCTCTTCGCCCTGTCCGGCACCGCGGCCGAGCTGTCCGGCCACTACCCCGGCTGGGCACCCAACCCGGCCTCGCCCCTGCTGGCCCGCTGCCAGCGGGTGTTCGCCCGGGACTTCGGGCAGGCCTCCTGCGTCAAGGTGATCCATGCCGGCCTGGAGTGCGGCATCCTCGGCGCCAGCCATCCGGGCATGGACATCGTCTCCTTCGGCCCCACCATCCGCGGCGCCCACGCCCCGGGCGAGCGGGTCGAGGTCGCCTCGGTGGACAAGGCCTGGCAGCTCCTGCGCGCCATCCTCACCGACATCGCCACCGGCTGAGTGCGTGTGAGCACGTCCGCTGTGCGGCCCAACTTCACCCCTGCAATGCGCCCGTTGCGCCCATTGCGCCCTTTCCGCCTCCTTGCCCTGGCCATCGCCCTTGCCGGCGCCAGCGCGGGCGACGCCCACGCCACCCGGGGCAGCCGCTATGTCACCGCAGGCCGGTGTGCCGGCGTGCCGGGCGTGCAGCTCAAGGTGGCCAAGGGCTTCTGCGTCGGGCTGGCCGCGAGCGGGCTGGGCCTGCCGAGGGGCGTGCTGCCCCTGGCCGATGGACGCGTGCTGGTCACCGACCTGGGCCGCTGGGACGCCCCGGCCGGACGGCTGCTGCTGCTCAGTCCAAGGCCCGGAGGCTACGAGGTGCGCCCCCTGCTCAAGGGGCTGGACCGCCCCCACGGCCTGCAGGCGGGGCCGGACGGTCAGGTCTACCTGGCCGAAGCCGGCCGCATCCTGCGGGTGAACCTGGAACGCACCCCGCCCACCGTAACCCCGGTGATCACCGGCCTGCCCGCAGAGGGCCGGCACCCGCTGAAGCAGTTCGTGTTCGGCCCGGACGGGGCCATCCATGTGAACGTGGGCGCCAGCACCGACCACTGCGAGGACGCCCCGGCCCCCCGCGGCATGCGCTGCCCCGAAGCCGAGCGGGACACCCCGGGCGCCGCCATCTGGCGCTACGCCCTGGTGGACGGCCGCTGGGTGGGCAAGCCCTATGCCCGCGGGCTGCGCAACGCCATGGCCCTGGCCTTCGCCCCCGACGGCAGCCTGTGGCAAGCCGAAAACAGCCGGGACACCCTGCCCGGCGGAGGCGATTCGGAAACCCTTCCCCACGACGAACTCAACCGCATCCGCCCGGGTGCCTACTACGGCTGGCCCTACTGCACCGACATGGGCCGCTTCGACCCGGCCTTCGCGCCGGGGGACTGCAGCCGCCATGCCAAACCCGAGCGCCTGCTGCCCGCCCACTCGGCCCCGCTGGGCATGGTCTTCTACACCCATGCCGCAGCGCCGGACGCCTGGCGCGGCAGCCTGGTCATCGGTCTGCATGGCTATCGCCGCCAGGGCCACCGCATCATCGCCTGGCGCTTCGACGCCTCGGGCAAACCGGCGCGCAATTTCACGGTGCTGGTGGACGGATGGCAGGCCACCGCCCGCCATCCCCTGGGCGCCCCCACCGACATCAAGGCCGACACCCGCGGCCGCCTGTGGGTCACCGAAGACCGCAACGGCACCGTGCTGGTGATCAGCCCGGAGTGAGAGGATGAGAGTACGTACTGCGCGGCCGGATTTCACCCCTGCGATGCTCACCGTACCCTTGTACAGTTGCGCCTCCCGGCGCGAACTCGCTCCCCCTCGTGAGGCCTTCCTCACACCCTCTGAACCCCGCCCCCATCAGACGCCCCCGCGGCCACCGACCTAACATCCCCGGAAGAATCCACCCCATGTCCAAATAAAAAATCCATTGCTCAAAGGGCTTTTTCCTGACATGCGCCGATTCACCGCCCGACGACCGCCCAAGGAAATACCGGGACACGCTGCCGATGACCTCAGAAACGCCCCAGCTTGCGGTACAGGGTGTTGCGGCTGATGCCGAGGCGCCGGGCAGCTGAGGAGATGTTGCCGTTCTCGGCTTCAAGGGTGCGCTGGATCATCTCGCGCTCGATCTCTTCCAGGCTTCCCATGCCCCCCGCCGCCGATGCGCCGACCGGTGCTGCGACGCAGGCGCGGGCGGATCCGTTCATCAGCGACGGCGCGGCGACCTGGTGGGTGATCTCACTGATCTCCTCGAAGATGTCATCCGGAAGATGCCAGGTCTCGATGATTTCCTCGTCATCGTCGAGCAGCGCAATGGCCACCTTGATCACGTTGTTGAGCTGCCGGATGTTGCCCGGCCAGCGATAACTGACGAAGGCATCCATGACCTTGCGCGAGACCCGGACCTTGCGGTCCGGCCCGGCCTCTTCAAGCAACAGCTTCTCGATCAGGCTGTCGATGTCACTGCGCTCACGCAGGGACGGCAGATTGATGCACAGGCCGTTGAGACGATAGTACAAGTCTTCGCGGAAGCCCCCGCGTGCCACCTCTTCCTTCAGGCGCCGGTGAGTGGCGCAGACCAGGGTGATGTCCACCGGAATGCTCTTGTTGGTCCCCAGGGGCGTGACGCAACGCTCCTGCAGCACCCGCAGCAGGCGAGCCTGCAGGGACAGGGGCATGTCGCCGATCTCGTCGAGGAACAGGGTGCCACCATGGGCCTGCTGGATCTTGCCCACCGCGCCTTCCTTGCGCGCCCCGGTGAAGGCCCCGCCGGAATAGCCGAAGAGCTCGGACTCGATGAGGGTTTCGGGAATGGCCGCGCAGTTGAGGGCCACGAAGGGCCCGGCTGCCCGCGGCCCACTGTTGTGAAAGGCCTTGGCAAACATTTCCTTGCCTGCGCCGGACTCACCCTGGATGAGGATCGGGATATCGCGGCCGAGAATGCGGGTGCCCTTGTCGATGGCGGCCTGCAGACGTTCGTCACCGGTGGACAGGGACTTCAGCGTGAGCCGCTGTTTGGCGGGTGCCGCACCCGCCGGTGCCGGCACGGGCGCAATGGCGTCCTGACGGGGACGGCTGGTCATGCGTTCGCCCTTGGCATCCAGCAGTGCCTGGGCACCGGACACCATGGAGCCGAAGTTGCCCCGCAGGCGGGCATAGAAACGTTCGCCGTTACGACCCGAAATGGCAATCAACGAAGAGGGGTCGCGGCGCGCCCGGTCGATCAGGGTGCCCAGGGGCACATCGAAGAGCATGTTGTAGTGACGCCGGGGCAGATCCTCGCGGCGCATGCCGAGCAGTTCAAGGGCGGCCTGATCGGCGCCCAGCAGGTCGCCCTCGGGGCTGATGGCCAGCAGGGCTTCGCACAGGCTGCCCACATGGTCGGCACGGGAATGAAAACTGAGCAGGCCCTGGTGGGCGAACTCGGATTCGAAGAGGCGTTTTTCGATGATTCGGGAAGACATCTTTACAAGGCCGAGGGAATGTCGCTGGAAGGCGCGGTAGTCACTGGAAATGTCCAGAACCCCCATCAGACGGCCCTGGGCGTCCTGGATGGGTGAAGCGCTGCAGGTGAGGAAGGCGTTGCCTTCGAAAAAGTGCTCGGAACCGAACACGTTGACTGCGCCCCGTTCGGCCAGCGCGGTACCAATGGCATTGGTGCCACGCTCAAACTCGTGCCAGCTGGCACCGGGGTGCAGCGCCACCTGCTCCGCACGGCTCAGGAAGTCCGCATCGCCGTAGCTTTGCAGCACCATGCCCCGGGCGTCAGCCAGAATGACCATGCTGTGGGAATTGCGGATTTGCTCGAAAAGGTGTTCAAGCACGGGCTGGGCATGGGAAATCAGGGTGCGATTCCGCTCCCTGGCTTCGGTGACGCCGCGCACATTGGGTTCACCACATTCGACACGGGCCGGGTCCAGGCCCGCCTGACGGCAACGCTCCCAGGAGCGCAGTACGTTCTGGTCGAGCAGGGCTTCCGGGAGTTCGCCCCGACCGAAATACAGAGACCGCGCTTCCTGAAGGCTCACCGAACGAGCCTCCACACTGAATGGAACCTGCATCATCTCCTCCTCCGCTCATGCGGATTGTCTTCGGCACATTGGCCGATTTTCTGAACCTGCTCCAAAATGTAGCAGGTGGGTCACATTTCAACAACGCGACTGCTCCACTACGATTCCCTTACAGCAAGTGTTGGGCCACCTTATCGGTTCATAAGAAAAACTCGAAACCGGCTGTGCCACCAAGCACCCCGGCACCCCCCGGAAGCGCCACCCGGAATTGGCACGCCCCTTGCTGTCTCGACTGGCACACGGTGGCCTGCCAACCCGCGGTCCACTCGATGAATTCCAATCATGACCAAAGGTGATCCAGGTGATTTTCCGCAACGCTTCCGTCCTTCGCATCCTCTCCGCCGCCGCCCTGACCGTCGCTGCCAACCTCGCCATGGCTCATGGTGACGTCGTTCCCCAGGCCGTCGACACCTCGTCCCTGAAGCAGCTTGGCAAGGACTGGCTGCCCAAGAACCCCTACCTTGGCAACAAGGAGGCAATCCGCATCGGCGACTCGGCCTTCAACCAGAACTGCGCCCGCTGCCACGGCCTCGGCGCCATCTCGGGCGGCATCGCGCCGGACCTGCGCTATCTGCCTGCCGGTGAAGAGGGTGACGAAATCTTCATGCAGCGCATCCGCAAGGGCGCCACCCGCGACGGCCGCGTTTACATGCCCCCGTTCGAGGGCATCCTGAGCCAGGAAGCCATGTGGACCATCCGCGCCTGGCTGGAGACTGTACGTGCCGACTGACCGTCGCACCTTCCTCCTTGCCGCCGGGGCCGCCGCACTGGCGGCAAGCCTGCCCGCAAGGGCCGACAGCCTGGCCGACATCCGCAAGCGCGGCAGCTTGCGGGTGGCCGTTTACAACAGCTTCCCCCCCTATTCGAATCAGGGCAAGGGAATCGACGTGGATCTCGCCGAAGCCCTTGGCAAGCAGCTCGGGCTGGCCGTGCAGGTGGTCGGCTACAACGCCGACGAAGACATGGACGACGACCTGCGCAACATGGTCTGGAAGGGGCACTATCTGGGCGCCCAACCGTCCGACGTGATGATGCACGTGCCCGTGGATTCTTACCTGCAGGGCAAGAACGACAAGGTCCGGATCTTCGGGCCCTATCACCTGGAATCCATTGCGGTGGCCCGGGTGCAGCGCATCAACCCGATCCGCGGCTCCGCGGCGGCAGCCCTTGAAGTCTTCACCCGGGAGAAGATCGGCGTGGAAGGCCGGACCCTGGCAGACGGCTTCCTGCTCGGCGCGCTGAATGGCCGGCTGCGCGAGAACGTGGTGCACTTTGCCAGCGTGGCAGCAGCCATCGACAAGCTCAAGGCAGGCGAACTGGCTGCCGTGATGGGCACCCGTTCGGAGATCGAAGCGGCCCTGGGCAAGGATGCGCGCTTTGTCGTCGAGGCCGTGCAGATGCCCGAACTCAAGTTCAATCACTGGCCGCTGGGCATGGCGGTGAAGGCCGACGAAGCAGCCCTTGCCGACGCTCTCTCCGCCGCGCTCAAGGAACTGCAGAAGAATGGGACGGTCGCAGCCCTGTTCGCTCGTTACGGCATCACCTACCAGCCCCCAACCCTCTGACACCATGCGCCCCTTCCCCCACGCCCGCCTGCTGGGCACCCTGCTGGCCGGACTGATCCTGCCGGCCAGCGGGCTGGCCGCCCCGTTTGCCTACGTACCCAATGAGAAATCCGGGTCTGTGTCCGTCATCGATACGGCCACCGACACGGTGGTGCGGACCCTGCCCGGCGGCAAGCGCCCGCGCGGCATCGCCACGGATGGCACGCATCTCTATATCAGCGAGGCGCCCAGCAGCAGTCTGGTGGTGGTGAATATCAACGAGGCGAGGCAGATCAAGAGCATCAAGCTGGGAGAATCACCGGAAGGCGTGAGCGTCTCCGCTGACAATCGCCTGATCGCGGCGGCCGTGGAGGAATCCAACAGCGTGGTGCTGCTGGATGCCCGCAAACGTCGGCAGATCGCCGAGATCAAGGTCGAGGGCGACAATCCCGAGCACGCCGTTTTCAGCCCCGACGGCCGCTGGCTGCTGGTCAGCGCCGAGAACGCGGAGCAGGTGGATGTGGTCGATGTCAGGGCACGCCGCCAGGTGGGCAGCATTCCCGTGGGAAAACGCCCCCGTGGCATCGGCTTCACGCCGGATGGCAAGCGCGCCTATGTGGCCTGCGAGCTGGTCAGCACGGTTTACGCCATCGACATGGACAGCCGCCAGGTGATTGCCGAAATCAAGGCAGGGACCTACGCCAACGGCGTGGCCATGGCACCGGACGGCAGCCGGGTCTATGTATCCAATGGCAAGGACGCCACCGTAAGCGTGATCCGCACCAGCGACCATCAGGTCGAGGCCACCATTCCCGTTGGCAAGCGCCCGTGGAACATGGCTGTAACCCCCGACGGTCGCAAGCTCTACGTGGCCAACGGCCGCTCCAACAGTGTGACGGTGATCGACACCCAGCGACTCGAGGCCATTTCCGAAATCCCGGTCGGCGAATTACCCTGGGGCGTCACCATCCGCTAGCGTCTCCAAGCGGGAGCAGTAGACCGAGTATTGAACACATCCGCTCCAGAATGGAGCACCTGCTCCACCCTGGAGCAGCCCAAAAAAAGGCCCTCATGGGCCTTTTTCATCACCGAATACGGATCACAACTTGAGAATCCACTCCACCGCCGCCTTCAGGTCGGCATCGCTGATCTTGTCGGCCGGATGGGGGGGCATCGGGATCTGCCCCCAGTTGCCGGTGCCACCGCTGCGGATCTTTGCGCTCAGCACCGCCACGGCATCGCCCTGCCCCTTGTACTTGGCCGCCACGTCCTTGTAGGCGGGGCCGACGCGCTTCTGATCGACCGCGTGACAGGCCACGCAACGTGCCTTCTTGATGATCTCTTCCGACGCCACGGCCGGCGATACGGCGGCAAGACCCAGCGCGACAGCGCAAACCAGCTGGACAACGTTCATGAATGTGCTCCTCCTTGTTCTGAGTTGATTTTGATCGGCAAGGCGAGGCCGGATGAAAAAAACCGGACGGCGTGACGCCGCCCGAAAACCGCCTTGCCCGGGCTATCAGCAAAAAGTGTGCGGAACCCCTGTCACCTCAAAAAACAACATACCGAACAATAACTTGCGCTCAAAGCACGAAACTCCTCGCGGGCAACCCGTGCTCAGAGCCTGAACACCTGCTCCATAGCGTTACGCCAACATTGAACAACTGATCACCCGGCAAGCGCCACGGTGGCGTCCGGCGCGGCAATGAAAGCGCGTCCATTGGGGTGGAAACCCTTTGGCAGCGCGAGATCCAGACTCCACGCGGCGTTTCGCGCAGCGGGCCGCAGGCCATCCACGCCACGGGCATGTTTCGTGCTGCGTGAGTCTCGTGAAAGACACGGCCCCCAAAACCATCCATCAGTCCGCGGAAGCCATCCGGCGCTCCTGGGAACGTTGCGCCGCCAGCGGACTGCGGCCCGATGAGCGCCGGCCCGAGGAGCGCAGCCGCACCGCGGCCCTGTCCGACCGCCTTGAGGCCAATGCCCGTCTGGTCACTTACGCCCAACCCATCATGGAGCATCTGCACCAGCAGATCGCCCGCAGCTCGTCCACCATCCTCCTGGCCGACGACTCGGGCACCATCCTGCGCTCGGTGGGCGACGCCGACTTCCTGGAGCGCGCGGCCCGCATTGCCCTCAAACCGGGCTACTCGTGGTCCGAGGCGGCCATGGGAACCAACGCCATCGGCACGGCCCTGGCAGAACAGCGCCCCGTCGCGGTAATCGGCGAAGAGCACTACCTGGACCGCAACAAATTCCTGACCTGTGTGGCCACCCCCATACATGCGCCGACAGGAGGGGTTCTGGGCATCCTGGACGTGTCCACCAGTGCACGCCTCACCCAGGTACATGCCCAGGCGCTGCTGCAGACCACCGCGGAGATCATCGAGAATCGCCTGATCGAGACCGTGGCCGACGCCGCCGTCGTGATCCGCTTCCACCATCAGCCCGAGGCCCTGGCCTCTCCCCTCGAAGGCCTTGCCGTATTCGACGAAGGGGGCGCCTTCCTGGCCTGCAACCGGCGCGCAGAACGCCTTCTGGGTCTGAGCGACACGCGCATCCTGCGGCCCCCCTTCTGGGAGATCTTCGAGACGCGCTGGAATGCCTTGCTCGAACATGCCCTCCAGAGCAGCGCGCACCCCACGACCCTGCGCAGTCACCTTGGTCGGGAGTTCGTCGCCTGCGTGCTGGTGAGCAATCTGCAGCGCGTGAGGAACATCGCCGGATCGCGAGACAGTCGTCCGGCACACCCGGCCCGGCCCCTGCCCACCCTGGACGACCTGGATCTGGGTGACAAGGCGCTGACGTACGCCATCCGCCGTGCCCGGCGCATTCTCGGTCGCGACATTCCCCTCCTCGTGCAGGGTGAGACGGGGACCGGCAAGGAGGTGTTCGCCCAGGCCTTCCACCAGAGCGGCCCCCGCCGCAATGGCCCCTTCGTGGCCATCAACTGCGCCGCCATCCCGACCAACCTGATCGAGGCCGAGCTGTTCGGCTACACCCCGGGCGCCTATACCAGCGCCCGCAGCGAAGGCGCCAAGGGCAAGCTGCGGGAGGCCCACGGGGGAACCCTCTTCCTGGATGAAATCGGCGACATGCCCCTCAAGCTGCAGGCCGTGCTCCTGCGCGTCCTCGAAAGCCGCCGGGTCACGCCGCTGGGGGGCGGCTCGGAGGAAGCCATCGACCTGTCCCTCGTATGCGCCAGCCACCGATCCCTGAAAGCGCTGTGCGAACGTGGCGAGTTCCGTCCTGACCTGTATTTCCGCCTCTCGGCAATGAGCCTGTCACTGCCGGCCCTGCGTGAGCGCAGCGACATCGAAGCACTGGCGCGGCGCCTGCTCCACGACGAATCGCCGGGACGGCCAATCCGTCTCTCGGCCTCGTCCCTCGACCTGATCCGCCGCCACCCGTGGCCGGGCAACATCCGCCAGCTACGTAACGCCCTGCGCCTCGCCGCCGCCATGCTGGCCCCCGACGAAGACACCCTGACGCCGGAGCATCTGCCCCAGGAGCTCACGGACGACCCCGAGCTCACTTCGCCCGCACCGGCCGCCCAGAGCCTGCGGGCGGCCGAAGGTCGTCTGGTGGGCGACACGGTGGCCAGGCACAAGGGGAACATCTCCGCCGCCGCCCGCGAGCTGGGCATCACCCGCACGACCCTCTACCGCAAACTGCGCCAGCACGCCGCCCCCTGAGGGCGCGTGACGAAACCGGGTCGCGGGGCAGCTTCACTTACAAGCACTGATCGCCCTTCGCAACACTTGCCATCCATTATATGCGCGGTCAAGCCGCCTGCACCCGCTTTGAGGGGATTCGGATCCGGTGACGCCCCCCCCCGGATGCCGGACGCCGTCCCCTGTGGGATACTCGCCTCCAGATCGCCCTTCACGAAAGCATCCTTTGAAACCTAGCGCCCTTTTCACCAGCGCCATCCTTCTCACCGTGTCCGCCTGCGCCCCGGCGCCCAGCCCCCTGCCTGCGGAGATGCAGGCCGAGTTCCAGCCGGGAATGACACTTGAAGACGCCAGCCGACGGCTCACCGCCCGCGGCACCACCTTCTCGGTGAAGACCGAAGCGGAATGCCAGGCGCTGGTCGAGCGCAGCCCCAATATCTCCCAGCTCCGTCCCCGGGGCGGGCCTTGCGTCTTCGGCAAGATCCCCCTGTCAAAGACCTGGTTCGGCGGCCACACAGACCTCATCCTGCAGCTCGTGTTTACCCCCGGCAACACCCTGGCCGATGCCCACTTCGAGGAGATCGGCAGCCTGATGTAGGCGCCAAAAAGGAAAAACCCCGACGGGGGGACGAACGGGGTTCTTCACAACATGCAATCCTTCGCGGCCACCGCCGCGCGCTTCACACCCTTACTTGGGGGCCAGCGTCAGGATCCACTTCACCAGCTTCTTGGCGTCGGCTTCCTTGATGGCCACCTTGTTGGGGGGCATGACCAGGCCGCTGACCTGGTCCTTCCAGTGGCTGCCATAGGGGTTGGAGCCTTCCAGCACCACGCGGGTCAGGAACGCGTCGGCACCCGGCTTGCCCTTGTACATCTTGGCCACGTCCTGCCAGGCGGGGCCGATGGGGGCCATGCCATTGGGGCCGGGCGTGCCATGCTCGATGGCATGGCAGGTCATGCAGCCGCTCTTCGCAGCCAGAGCCTTCATATCGTCGTCCGCGGCCGCACAGGCAGACGTTGCGGCCATGCCCAGACCGGCCAGCAGGGCGATCTTGTGTAAGGCGTTCATCTTTCTTCTCCTTGACTAAAAAAGGCGTTCATCCGGGCTCCATCGTCACGCCGGGCTCGCCGACCAGTCGATCAGTCCGTAGCGCGCGGCAAGCCGCAGCAGCTTGAAATCGTTGTCCGCGTCCAACTTCTGACGGATGGCGGACATATGGTTGTGTATGGTCTTCTGACTCAGATGCATCGTGCTGGCGATGGCGCAGGGCGACTCGCCACTGGCCGCCAGACGCAGCACGTCGAACTCCCACGATGTGAGGCGGGACAACAGCGCCTCTCCATCAAGGGCAGCCCCCGCCAGGGCCTGGGCCACATCCGGCGAGAGCACCCGCCGGCCAGCCGCCACGTCGTGGATCGCATCAAGCAACTCGGCCGGCTCGCTGTTCTTGGTCAGGTAGCCGAGGGCACCGACACGCATGGCCTGGGTGACATAGCTGGGGTTGTCGTGCATGGAGATCACCAGCACTCTCAGGCCGGGCTCCCGGGCCAGCATGCGCCGGATCGCATCAATTCCGCTGCTGCCCCGCAGGTTCAGATCGACGATGGCGAGGTCGGCACCGTGCTCCACCAGACGGGCATAGGCCTCGTCAGCGGACGCAGCCTCACCGACAACGCACATGTCGTCTTCCGCATCAAACAGGCGCCGATAGCCATTACGAACCACCGCGTGATCTTCCACCAACAGGATCCGGATCGTCATCGCGCCCTCCTCAGGCTTGTCCCTGGCTCAGGGGCAGGCTCAAATGCACACGCAGGCCGCCACCGGGCGCCTCGTCCAGCCAGCACCGCCCGCCCGCCATCTCGGCCCGCTCCCGCATGCCGAGCAGCCCGCCACGGGCCTTGCGCACCACATCCGCCACCTGACCAACGCCGTTGTCACACACCGTGAGCTCCACCGCCTTGCCCACCTGCTGCAGCGACAGACAGACCCGACTTGCCACGCTGTGACGCAGCACATTGGTCAGGGACTCCTGCAGGGTCCGGTAGAGCGCAAGCCCTGCCGCCGGCGGCAACGCCGGCAAGGTGGATGGAAACGCAGTCTCGATACCGATGTCCGGTGCCCGGCCACGCCAGCCGCTCACCAGATCATTGAGGGCATCCACCATCTGCAAGCCCTCCAGACCATGGGGGCGCAGCTGGGAGAGGAGAGTCCGAACCTGACCGATCATTCGTGTGGATTCATTGCGTATGTCACGGGCACTTTCCGCCAGATCGTCCGGAGATGCCCGGCCGGCATGGCGCTCAATGTAAGCGGCGGAAATACTGACGGCCGTCAAGGCCTGACCGAACTCATCGTGCAACTCCCGTGCCAGATCCCGCCGTTCGGTTTCCTGCAGCTCCAGCAACTGCCGGGCAAGCTGCTGACGGGCCGCCCGGGTCTCCGCAAGCTCGATGGAAAGACGCTCCATGGCGCTGGCGATGCTGGCGAATTCCCGCAGACGGAATGGCGGCAGCGTGATCCTCTCCTCACTGCGCCCGATGCGGGCAAGCCCCTGCTCCAGCTCCCGCACCGGTTTCAGGGCCCGGTGGGCGGCAAGCCACGCCACGACAGCCATCCCCAGGGAGAAGACGACCAACGTGGCGATGATGCGCACGCCATCGCGCAACACCTCATGGATCTCCGCCCGGGCATCGGCGCGGATCACCAGAACACGATCACCCAGGGCAATGCGCCGCTCGTGGATCTTGCGCCCTTCCATCAGGTGATCCACCAGGGCCGGGAGGATGCCATCGGCCTGTGGCGCAACACCTTGCTCCATATTGGAGCGCTCCACGGACAGCGCAACGTGTCGCAACTGACCACCTGCCAGCAGGGCCTCCAGTTCGCCACTGCCCTGCCCATCGGATGCGCGCAAGGCGAGGATGGTATTCACGAGGTGGGTCGAGGCCTCCATCTCCTCGGCCACATCCTCCCGCAGGGCCAGCCCCACCCAGGCCACCGCCATCACGAGCAAGCCCAGGGCAAAGCCAAGCACGTAGCCAAACAGTCTCCAGCGCAGATCCACGCCCGCCTCCTTGTTCTTGATTTATGGGAGCAGATCAGCAAGGCATGTGCCAGATCCCGGAACCGGCGGGAAAACTTCCCGCCCCCGGTGGGAGCCCTTCCCACGACAACACGTGGAAGGCGCTTCCATACTGCGCCTCGTTCCGGGCCGTGGCACCACAAGGGGGGCAGGTCCGGAAGCGACGAACGACAACATTCCGGAGACAAGGACTCACCATGAAAAACAGACGTGTCAATCTCAAGCCCGGCCTCCTGGCCTTCGCCCTCGCGGCAGCATTCGGCACTTCCGCCCACGCGGTGGGCGCCAAGGTCACGTGGGACGACATCCGGAACGACGACAAGACCCCGGGTGATGTGCTCACCTACGGCCTCGGTCTGAAGGCCCAGCGTCACAGCACCCTGAAGACGGTCAACACCAAGAACGTCGCCGGCCTGGTGCCCGCATGGAGCTTCTCCTTCGGCGGCGAGAAGCAGCGCGGCCAGGAAAGCCAGGCCCTGGTGCACGACGGTGTGATCTATGTGACCGCCTCCTACTCCCGCATTTATGCCATCGATGCCCGCACCGGCAAGCGCCTGTGGGAGTACGAAGCCCGCCTGCCCGAGGATATCCGCCCCTGCTGTGACGTGGTGAACCGTGGCGCCGCCATCTACGGCGACAAGATCTACTTCGGTACCCTGGACGCCGGCATCGTGGCCCTCAACAAAGACACCGGCAAGGTGGTGTGGAAGAAGAAGTGGGGCGACCACAAGGTCGGCTACACCATGACCGGCGCGCCCTTCGTGATCCAGGACCAGAAGAGCGGCAAGGTTCTGCTGGTGCACGGCTCCTCGGGTGACGAGTTCGGCGTGGTCGGCTGGCTGTTTGCCCGCGACACCGAGACCGGCGAGGAAGTGTGGGCCCGCCCGATGGTGGAGGGCCACATGGGCCGCCTGAACGGCAAGGACAGCACCTACACCGGCGACCCCAAGGCCCCCAGCTGGCCGGAAGGCCCGGACGGCAAGAAGGTGGAGGCCTGGAGCCACGGTGGCGGCGCCCCCTGGCAGACCGCCAGCTTCGACCTCGAGAAGAACATGGTGGTCATCGGCACCGGCAACCCGGCCCCGTGGAACACCTGGAAGCGGACCAAGGAAGGCGACGATCCTCGCAACTGGGACAGCCTCTTCACCTCCGGTCAGGCCTATGTGGACGCCAGCACCGGCGAACTGAAGGGCTTCTTCCAGCACACCCCCAACGATGCCTGGGACTTCTCCGGCAACAACTCGGTGGTGCTGTTTGAGTACAAGGATCCGAAGACCGGCAAGATGGTCAAGGCCTCGGCCCACGCCGACCGCAACGGCTTCTTCTTCGTGACCGACCGGGACAAGCTGACCAACGGTGCCGGCTACCCCAACAAGCCGACCGCGCTGATCGGTGCCTACCCGTTCGTCGACGGCATCACCTGGGCCAAGGGCTTCGATCTCAATACCGGCAAGCCCATCATTGTCGAAGGCCAGCACCCGCCCAAGGTCAAGGAAGGCGCCGACAAGGGCGAGAGCATTTTCGTGTCCCCCCCCTTCCTGGGCGGCACCAACTGGATGCCCATGTCCTACAGCCCGGACACCGGCCTGTTCTACATCCCGGCCAACCACTGGGCCATGGACTACTGGACCGAGCAGCTGACCTACAAGGCGGGCTCCGCCTATCTGGGCCAGGGCTTCCGCATCAAGCGCCTGTTTGATGACCACGTGGGCACCATCCGCGCCATTGATCCGAAGACCGGCAAGATCGTATGGGAACAGAAAGAGAAGTTCCCCCTGTGGGCTGGCACCCTCACCACCGCTGGCGGGTTGCTCTTCACCGGTACCTCCGACGGCTACGTGAAGGCCCTCGACGCAAAGACCGGCAAGGAACTGTGGAAATTCCAGACCGGCTCCGGCGTGGTGTCCGTGCCCATCACCTGGGAAATGGATGGCGAGCAATACGTCGGCATGTCCTCCGGCTACGGCGGCGCTGTGCCCCTGTGGGGCGGCGACATGGCCGACCTGACCAAGCAGGTCACCCAGGGCTCGTCCTTCTGGGCCTTCAAGCTGCCCAAGATCGCGCGCTGATCAGGGCTGCCCCGGGCCGGAACGCCTCCGGCCGGCCCGGGTTTTTCTCCTTGCACAAATGCCACCCGGGGGGTCGAATCCGTTCGACCGCCGAACACAACGGGCGGTTGAATCGACCCCCACAGGGAGCTTCCCCATGCTTCGTCCAATGCTGTCAGCCCTGCTTGCGGGGCTGAGCATCGCAAACCTGCCCGTCTCTGCTGCCGGCAACCCTGCCGAGCCCCAGGTCTACGGCACCTGCGGCATGTGGCCCCACGCCCGCTGCCGGGGCGCCGACCTGCGCCACAAGGATCTCTCGGCCCTTGACCTGGCCGGCGTAGACTTCACCGGCGCCAATCTGGCCCGGGCCGACCTGCGTGCCGCCAACCTGGCGGGTGCCATCTTCGACGGTGCAGACCTGAGTGGTGCCCGCATGGCAAAGGTCAACGCGCCCGGCGCCTCCTTCCGCAACGCCAAACTGATCGGCACCGATCTGGAGTTCGCCAAGCTGATGCGCGCCGACTTCACCGGCGCCGACCTCACGGTGGCCAACCTGGAGGCTGCACGCACGCCCTTTGCATGGTTCGTCGGCGCCCGCCTGACCAACGCCAACCTGCAGGAAACCAAGTTCAACGCCACCAACCTGCGCAACGCCAATCTGGAAGGTGCCTTGCTGCGCTACACCATCTTCCCCGACTCGTCCTTCGAGGGCTGCACCGGCTGCCCCACCGACTGGTGACCCCCATGGCTCCCCGCTTCCTCCTCCGCCTGAGCGCCGCACTGCTGATCCTGAGTGGATCCGTCCTTGCCGGCGAAATCGCCGATCCGAACGTCGTGGTCGACACCTCCGGCCTCCCGCCCATTGCTGCCAACGCGCCCGAGGGCAACCCCTACCGGCGCAATGCCCGGGCAGCCGAAATCGGTCGCATGGCCTTCAACCAGGCCTGCTCCCGTTGCCATGGCGTTGACGCGGTCAACAAGGGGCAAGTCGGCCCCGATCTGCTCAAGATGGATCGGTCGTGCCCGCGCATCGCCGATCCGGTGATCCGCCAGATGTGCATCCTGGACCAGGACGACTTCTTCCTGAAGTCCGTCCAGGAAGGCAAGACCCGTGTCGGCGTGGTGCACATGCCGGCCTGGAAGGACGTGCTGTCTCCCGCTGCCATCTGGACGATACGAACCTTCCTGGAGAGTCGCAGCCGCTGAAATCCCGGGCCGGACAGGGGATAATCCGGGCTCGTCCCACCAACGCCTCCGTCCGTGTCCGCCCAACCCTTCATCCGATTCGCCCACCCCACTGACCTCCCGGCCATCCTGCGGATCCAGGCCCGCTGCTACACCGCCATCGTTCCCGAGTCCGCCACATCGATGGGGGCAAAGGTGGCCGCAGCACCCGACACCTGCTTTGTCGCCTGCCAGGGCGAGCACATCGTCGCCTATCTGCTGGCCCTGCCCTGGCGCTTCGACGACCCACCCGGCCTCGACGCCGCCGAGTGCCGCCTCCCCGCAAGGCCCGACACCCTTTACCTGCACGACCTCGCCGTCGATCCGGAAGCCCGCGGCAGCGGCATCGCCGACATGCTGGTGGGCGCTTTCCTGGCGGCCCTGACCACGCTTTCCCTGCCCCGGGCCAGCCTGATTGCCATCCAACACTCCGCCCCCTGGTGGTCTCGCCACGGCTTCGTGCCGGTACCCGTTGCCGCCCCCTTGAGCGTACGCCTTGCCGGCTACGGCAAGGATGCCGCCTACATGTGCCGCCTGGCGGCCACTCCCGACCCTTGAGACGGACGTAATAGCGCAACCCTGATGTGGGATACACCATGAAATACGACGACGCAAACTGGCACTGCGGGAGTGACACCTTCCCGGAGGATCAGCCGGAGGAATATGGCGCAACTCACATTGGCCTGTTCTTGAAATGGTGCTTTATCCAGGGGTGGGCCGGTGCCCTGCACATGCGTGAGGAGCCCGACGCCGTTCACGCCGTGATCGCGGGGCGCCTGTCGGGCACGGAATTCCTCCTGACATACTGCGACGGCAAGCTGACGAACGAATCCCTCAACGCACCGGGCAACGCTTTCGCCGAGAAGTACTACGGTGACCGAGGCTTGTATCTGCAGGACTACAGCGAGCACTTTAGTCATCACGAGTATTCATCTCCCGAGAGCGCCCATGATTTCACGGCGTTCTCGTCCCTGCTGAACGGGCGCCTCAAGAGCGGCAAATTGACCCGGAAGCCATGGTGGAAACGATGGTGATCGCCTGACGCTGGTTATTTATAGACGGTCAGTCTAATATAATGCGATGACCGCTTCCGCCCCAAACAACACGGCCCTGCCCCGTCGCCCCCGCGGTCGGCCGTCGCGGCACGGGCAGAGCTACGCCGACACCCGCGCGCTCCTTATCCGGCGCGGTACCGAGTTGTTGTCCCAGCGCGGCGTGAGCGCGACCAGTCTGGACGAGGTGCTGAAGTCAGTGGGCGTACCCAAGGGTTCGTTCTACCACTACTTTCCGAGCAAGGACGCGTTTGTGCTGGCCACACTGGACGCTTACGCCGACTACCTGTCGCGCAAGCTCGACCGCCATTTCACCAATCCTGCGCTGACGCCGCTTGCCCGCTTGCAGGCCTTTGTCGATGGCGCCTGTCAGGGTGTCGAGCGCTATGACTTCAGTCGCGGCTGCCTGGTCGGCAATCTGGGGCAGGAGGCCGGTTGTCTCGACGTGGCGATCCAGACACGGCTGGAAGACATCTTCCTGCGCTGGGAGGGGCAACTGGCTGCCTGCCTGCAGCTCGCTGCCGACGACGGGGCTGTCCGCCGCGACACGGATTGTGCCGCGCTTGCCCACGCCTTCTGGATCGGCTGGGAAGGCGCCATCCTGCGCGCCCGGCTGATGCGCTCGACGGCACCGATGCACGCCTTTTTCCAGTTGTTTCGCAAGGCCCTCGGCTGATTGTCTCGCCGATTTATAGTCACTCAGTCTAATTACCCACGGAGGTCTCCATGTTTCAGGGAATTCTGATCAGCAAGGACGACGCGGCTTACCGCGCCACGGTGCAGGCGATCGGCGAGGAAGTGCTGCCGGATGGCGATGTCACCGTCCGCATCGGATGGTCGACGCTGAACTACAAGGACGGACTGGCGATCACCGGCCGCGCGCCGGTGGTACGCCGCTTCCCGATGATCCCTGGCATCGACTTTGCGGGCACGGTGGTGGACAGCCGCCACGCGGCCTGGAAAGTCGGCGACCGTGTGCTGCTCAACGGCTGGGGCGTCGGCGAGACCCATTGCGGCGGGCTGGCCGAGATGGCGCGGGTCAAGGGCGACTGGCTGATTGCGCTGCCGGCGGAATTCTCGGCACGGCAGGCGATGGCGATCGGCACGGCTGGCTACACCGCGATGCTGTGCGTGATGGCGCTCGAATAGCACGGCGTCAAGCCGGGCGACGGCGAGGTGCTGGTCACCGGCGCCAACGGCGGCGTGGGCAGCGTCGCGATCGCGCTCCTGTCGCGGCTCGGGTATACGGTGGTGGCGTCCACCGGTCGCATGGGCGAATCGGCTTACCTGACCGGACTCGGCGCGACAACGGTGATCGACCGCAGCGAACTGTCGGCACCGGGCAAGCCGCTGGGCAAGGAACGCTGGGCCGGAGTGATTGATACGGTCGGCAGCCACACGCTGGCCAATGCCTGTGCGACGACCCGCTACGGCGGCGCGGTGGCGGCCTGCGGGCTGGCCGGGGGAATGGACTTTCCGTCGTCGGTGGCGCCCTTCATCCTGCGCGGCGTCACGCTCTGCGGTATCGACAGCGTGATGGCGCCGCTGACGGTGCGGCAGGCGGCGTGGGGCCGGCTGGCGCGCGACCTCGACCTCGCCAAGCTGGACGCGATGACCCGCGAAATCGCGCTCGCCGAGGCGCCCGCCCTGGCCGAACAGCTCCTCGCCGGGCAGGTGCGCGGTCGGCTGGTGGTCAGGCTGACCGGCGAGAACTGAGAACGTATGAGGAAATCGTAGCGAACTCACGCCGCACGATCGATTCCGGCACAGGCTCCGAGGCCTTCCTGCCCGAGGCGGCGAGCAGCCCGGCTGCCGCCCTTTCCCTTCATTTACCCCATGGGCCAATGACGACATGAACAACCAGATCCAACGCCTCAAGGTGCTCGGCGCCGGCATTTTCAGCTTGCTGCTGGTCCTCGGCGTGGCCCGCTTCTCGTATACGCCGCTCCTGCCCCTGATGCAGGAGCAGGCCGGGCTGGGCGTTGCCGCGGCGGGCTGGCTGGCGGCGATCAACTACGCCGGCTACCTGAGCGGCGCGCTGATCGCATCGCTGATCAGCGATCTGGTGCTGAAGGACCGGCTGTTCCGGATCGGCATGGTGGTGGCGATTCTCAGCACGCTGATGATGGGCCTCAGCAATGACGTGACGGTGTGGGCGATATCGCGTTTCCTTGCCGGCCTCAGCAGTGCCGCCGGCATGCTCCTTGGCACCGGGCTGATCCTCCACTGGCTGATCCGCCACAACCACCGCAGCGAACTCGGCATCCACTTCGCCGGCATCGGTCTGGGCATAGCCGGCTGCGCCACCTTCGTCGCCGTGCTCAGCCAGTGGCTGGATTGGCGCGAGCAGTGGTTCGCCTTCACCGCCCTCGGCTGCCTTTTCCTGATCCCCGCCCTCGGCTGGCTGCCACCGCCCGACACCAGCGGGCTGACCAGCACCGGACAGAAAATGCAGGACCGCCCGCCAAGCCCGCTCTACCTGCGGATCTTCATGGCGGCCTACTTCTGCGCCGGAATCGGCTACGTGGTCAGCGCCACCTTCATCGTCGCCATCGTCAACAAGCTGCCGGGCCTCGCCGGGCAGGGCAACCTGGTCTTTCTCGCAATCGGCCTTGGCGCGGCGCCCGCATGCATCAACTGGGATTTCATCGCCCGCCGCACGGGCGACCTCAACGCGCTGATTCTCGCCGCCATACTGCAGATCGTGGGCATCCTGCTGCCTGTACTCATCGGCGGGCTCACCGCCGCCTTGTTCGGCGCACTGCTCTTCGGCGGCACCTTCATCGGCATGGTCAGCCTGGTGCTGACGATGGCCGGCCGCTACTACCCCACCCGGCCGGCCAAGATGATGGGCAAGATGACACTTTCCTACGGTGCGGCGCAAATTCTCGGCCCTGCGGTCACCGGCACGCTGGCGACCCACTTCGGCAGCTATAACGCCGGCTTGTATTTTGCGGCGGCTGTCATGGCGATCGGCACCGTACTGTTGCTGGTGCTGAAAGTGGTCGAGCGGCGCGATGCCATGCGACTGGCGGTGTAAGTAGCAAGAGCGGGGTTGAGCTGCCCCGGCCGGCCTGCGCCGGTCGGCAAAGATGGGCGGAATCCGGCACAATCCGCGCACCCGCCAGCCCCCATTGAACCGATGCGCGCGCCTCGTCACCTGATCCACCTGATTCTCCTCATCCTCATCACCGGCTGCACCACGGTGGTAAACCGCGTCCAGCTCGACCGGGAACTCGGCCGCCCCGATCCGGGCCGCTTTGATCGCCCGGCGGCAGCGCCCGCCCAGGCCCCGGACTACCAGACCCGCGTGCGCCCCATCCTCGAACGCCGCTGCGTGGCCTGCCACGCCTGCTACGACGCACCCTGCCAGCTCAAGCTCACCCGTCACGACGGCATCACCCGCGGCGCCAACGCCGAATCGATTTACGCCGGCACCCGCCTGCTGTCAGCCAGCCCCAACCGCCTTGGCTTCGACGCCCACAGCAACGCCGCGTGGCGCGACAAGGGCTTCCACCCGGTGCTCAACGAGCGGGCCGCCACCCCCCAGGCCAACCGGGACGCCAGCGTGCTTTACCGCATCCTGGCCCTCAAGCAGCGTAACCCCGGGCCCGACAGCGGCCCCCTGCCCGCCGGGCGTTTCGACTTTTCCATCGACCGCCCGCAAACCTGCACCCGCATTGAGGGCATGCCCGACTTCGAGAAGGAGCATCCGGACTGGGGCATGCCCTTCGGCCTGCCGGCCCTCAGCACCGCGGAGCATGACATCCTGAGCCGCTGGATCGAGGCCGGCGCCCCCTTCACCCCCCGCCCCCCACTCTCCGCCGCCCTCCGCGCCCGGCTGGAGGAATGGGAGACGCTTCTCAACGGCAACAGCCTGCGCGACCAACTGGTGGCCCGCTACATCTACGAACACTGGTATATCGGCCAGCTCTATCTCGACGACGAGCACGCGCAGCGCTTCGAGCTGGTGCGCAGCCGCAGCGCGCCCGGCCAGCCCATTGACGTCATCGCCACCCGGCGCCCCTACGATGACCCCGGCGTGGCCCGGGTCTACTACCGCCTGCGCCCGACGGACGAAACCCTGGTGGCCAAGACCCACATGCCCCTGGCGCTCGACGAAGGCCGCCGGGCGCGCCTGAAGAGATGGTTCTTCGACGCCCCCTTCACGGTCAGCAGCCTGCCCGGCTACGACCCGAAGACCGCGTCCAACCCCTTCGCCGCCTTCAAGGCACTGCCCGTGGATGCCCGCTACCGTTTCATGCTCGACGATGCCGGCTTCACCGTGATGGGCTTCATGAAAGGGCCCGTGTGCCGCGGCCAGGTGGCCCTCAACGTCATCAATGACCACTTCTGGGTGCTGTTCTATTCGCCCGAAGGCGAAGTTGCGCGCAACACCCAGGGCCTGCTGGACAGCACCCGCCCCAACCTGCGCATGCCCGCCGAAGACGACAGCACCACCGGCATCCTCGCCTGGAACAAGTACGCCAAGGCAGAACGCCGCTACCTGGCGACCAAGAGCGCCTTCATGGCGGGGCTGCCCCGGCTCAGGCCCCAACTGACCGATCTATGGAACGGCGATGGACGCAACCCCAACGCCGGCCTGACCGTTTTCCGTCACTTCGACAGCGCCTCGGTCATTCGCGGTCTGGCCGGTGAACAACCCCAGACCGTGCTGCTCCTGGGCTACCCCCTGCTCGAACGCATGCACTACCTGCTGGTGGCCGGATTCGACGTGTACGGCAACACCGGGCACCAGCTTGCCACCCGTCTTTACATGGATTTCCTGCGCATGGAGGGCGAAGAGAACTTCCTCACCCTGCTGCCCCTCAAGCACCGCCAGAAGGTGCTGGATGGCTGGTACCGGGGCCGCCCCGACCCACGCATCCTCGAATTTGCCGACGCCCGCAGCTACTTTCCGGGGGAGACCGGCATGCGTTACCGCACGACCGACCCGCTGGGTGAGCTCTATGCGGGCATTCACCGCTACCTACGCCCGGTGCGTCCGCTCCCCCTGGATCTCGCGCCCAACGGCTTGAGAGTCGAACAGGTCGGCCAGCTACGCGCCCTCAACCGCATCACCGGCAGAAGCGCCTCGCGGATGCCCGAGCACAGCCTGTTGATCGTGCACAACGGCAAAGACCCCGTCCGCGTCCTGTCACTGTTGCGCAACAGCGCCCACAGCAATGTGGCCGGACTGTTCGACGAGGACGCCCGACGCCTGCCCGATGAAGACAGCCTGATTGTCCTCGACGGCATTGTCGGTGCCTATCCCAACGCGCTCTTTCACCTGGATGCCAGCGAGCTGCCCCGCTTCGTCCGCGCCGTGGAGACCCTCGCCAGCGACGACGACGTGCAACGCCTTCACCAGCGCTTCGCCGTGCGTCGCACCGATGCCCGCTTCTGGCGCATCAGTGACGCCGTCCACGACTACTGGCAGTCCGTCGAACCCCGGCAAGCCGCCATCCTGGACTACAGCCGCCTGGAGAACCGCTGACCCCGGTCCGGACCGGCTCACAGACACAGAAAGCACGCGGGCAGCCACTGGCTGCCCGCGCCGAAGACGCCCGGGATCAGGCTCCACGCCCCATCAGGGCAGGCAGAGCTTGCCCGTCACCGATGCCGAGGTGCCGATGCTGTTGCCCAGCACATTGAGATGGCCGGTGACCTTGGCGTAAGCCCCCTTGCCGTCCGAACCCGAGATCAGGATCTGCTCCGTCACCGCGCCGGTGCTCATGGAACCATCGGCCGCCAGCTTGACCTGGGCAACGATCACATCATTGCTGTAGAGGGCCGTGCGATGCTTGCCGGTGCCGATATACACCACGCTGCGGGCGGTCTGGATGCTCTGCCGCGGCAGGGACGTGGCCGCATCGATCACCGCGGCCGGGGTTGCGGTGGGGCCGCTCAGACCCACCAGCGGCTCAGCGGTTACGCCGGCAAAACCCGTTGCCGCTGGAAAACCGACCAGGTTCAAGGCAACGCTGAAACACTGGTTCTGGTAAGCCGGAACCTGGCTGCCCAGTGCATTGATCTGGCAGGATGCATCGGGAAGCAGGCGAACGGAACCCAGCACAGGCACACAGGCAGCGCCGGCAACGCCGGAAATAAGGGCCAGGACGACGGGGGCAAGGACTCGGGAAACAACACGTGCATTCATGGGGGACACTCTCCTTGATGGACAATCGGACCAGCTACGGACCCGCGCACGACAAACGGCCGTTCTCGCAGGCACGCCGCCGTCATCATGAGCGCCAGCCACGCGCTGATGGACGTAACAGGCTTAGGCAAGCGTGACGGAATTCACGAATCCGACGGACGCACCACCTCTACCCCCGGGCGAACGTCCCGACCCACCATCAAAAGCCCGTCTTATCGCCATATCGAATCAAGAAATTTGTGCAGCGCAGCATAATCAGGCTAAGGTAAGGCCCTTCATCCGCAGCATCGCCCGCGCGCGCCCTTGCCCATGATCGTCCGCCCCCGCCCCACCATGCGGCAGCTCTTCTTCATCTGGAAGGGCTCCATCATTCCCCTGATCTTCCCCCAGGTCCTGTTTGTCACCGTGGTCGCCGCCCTGGTCACCCTGGCGGCGGCACTGGCCGGTCCACGCTTCCCCGACTTCGCCAGCGGCCCCTTCACCTTCCTGGGCATTTCCCTGTCGCTCTTCCTGGGCTTTCGCAACAACGCCTGCTACGACCGCTGGTGGGAAGCCCGCAAGCACTACGGCAACCTGCTGGTGGTGATGCGCTGTCTCGCCCGCGACAGCCAGATCCTCGATGGTGACGCGGAAGGCCGCCACCAGCGCCGGGAGATCCTGCGCCTCGCCACGGCCTTCACCAAGGCACTCACCGCCCGCCTGCGCGACCGCCCCGTCGCCGATGCCGTCGCCACCGAACTGAGCGCCACCGAACTCGCGGCCTGCACCGCCGCCCGCAATCCACCCGACCACCTGCTGCGGCACATCACCAGGCTGCTGCTCGACGCACGCCGCCCCGGCCGCCTCGATTCCGTCACCTACGCCAGCCTGGCCGAGCACATCAACCAGCTCACCGCCATCCAGGGCGCCTGCGAACGCATCCGCCACACCGCCCTGCCCTTCGCCTACACCCTGCTGCTGCACCGCACCGCGCACCTCTTCTGCATCTTGCTGCCGTTTGGCGTTGTCCACTCCCTGGGCTATGCCACCCCCCTGCTGACCGCCCTGGTGGCCTACACCTTCTTCGGCCTCGATGCCCTCGGCGACGAACTGGAAGAACCCTTTGGCACCGCCCAGAACGATCTGCCCCTGGACGCCATGACCCGCAACATCGAGATCGACCTGGCCGAATACCGGGGCCTGGAAGACGTGCCCGAGCCCTTGAAGCCGGTGGACTTCCTGCTCATGTAGGCCCGCCCCCCACGCGGCGGGCCTCACCGCGGGCGAACACATCATTGCGGACGCATCCACCCGGCCGGCTCATCTGCGAGGGATCACGCCCCGCGCCCCGGCGAATGCAGCCCGATGCGATTACCCTCGCTGTCGGCGAACATGGCGATGCTACCGATCTCCGGCGACAACTCGGTCCTGGGCATGAGCACGGTCGCGCCGGCTGCCACGGCACGGGCCAGGGGAACGGACAGATCGTCGCCACCATGGAGATAGATCACCACCCCGTGGTCACCGGGCTTGCCTTCCGGGCAGGCCAGCAACGCGCCACCCGTGGCGGGTGCATCGCAGGGAAAGATCGCCATGTGCATGCCTTCCATCACCTCGGGCTTGAGCTCGACGGCGAAGGTGGCTTCGTAAAAGCGGCGGGCGCGATCCAGATCGCGGACGGGAATTTCAAACCAGTTGATCAAGCGCTGCATGACCGGCTCCTTCAGATAGTGGATGGAGCAGCCAGTCTGCCCCCTGCCTCCTGACAGCCTCCCGTCAGGAGGCCCGGCCTCAGGTCGCCCCCGCAGCGCTATCCTGACAGCCTTGTGTCAGGAGCCCCCCATGCGCCGAGCCGACCGCCTGTTCCAGATCGTCCTTCTCCTTGACCGGGGGCGGGCCGTCACCGCCCGCGAGCTGGCCGACGCCCTGCAGGTATCCGAACGCACCGTGTACCGCGATGTGGCCGATCTGTCCCGCTCGGGCGTGCCGATCAGCGGCGAGGCCGGGGTGGGCTACCTGATGCGTCCGGGCTATCGCCTGCCACCCCTGATGTTCGATGCCGAGGAACTGGCGGCGCTGGCCCTGGGCAGCCGGATGGTACGTAGCTGGGCCGACCCGGCCCTCGGCCGCGCCGCCGAACGCGCCTTGCTTCGTATCGAGTCCGTCCTGCCCAGGCGCCTTCGCCACGACCCCGCCAGGGACGCGCTGCTGGTGCCCGGCTTCCATGTGCCCGACGCCATGCGTGCCCCCATGAGCACACTGCGCGAGTGCATCTCCGATCAGCGCAGACTGCGCATTGCCTACACCCGCGCCGACGGGGCCGCCAGCGAACGGACGATCCAGCCCGTGGGGCTGGTGTTCTGGGGCGAAACCTGGACCCTCGGCGCCTGGTGCGAATTGCGCGGCGACTTTCGCAGCTTCAGGTTGGACAGGATCGCCCGCCTCGCCCCCCTTGACGCGCACTTCGACGGTACCGGCATGCTGGCCCGCTACCTGCAGGCCGCCCAGACCGAACGGGATGCCTGCCGGATCGAAACGCCCTCCCGCCCTCCCTCCGCCCCCGGGGAAGACAGGGCCGCCGCGAGCATGCAAGAATCTCCGCCCCACAACCCACCCGCTGCGTCCCCATGAGCCTTGCCGACAGCAATCCCTGCCTCGATTGCGGTGCCTGCTGCGCCACTTTCCGCGTGTCCTTCTATTGGTCCGAGGCCGAGACCCTCGGCCTGCCCACGGAACTCACCGAACAGGTCAACGCCTGGTTTGCCTGCATGCGCGGCACCAACCAGCCGCAACCCCGCTGCGCCGCCCTGGCTGGCACCGTGGGCCAGGAGGTGAGCTGCCAGGTCTATGGCCATCGCCCGTCCCCCTGCCGCGAAGTCGAGGCCGGTGGCAGCCAATGTGCCAAGGCCCGGGCCCACCATGGCCTGCCAGCACTGATTTGCGAATGACTTGCATTTGCAAATAACAACAAGTCTCGATAACATCGGTCGGGTCTTCCCCCATATCCGCACCGACCATGACCAAGCTGAAATCCCTCGCCGCCCTGTTGGCCGCCAGCGCCGCCCTGGGCAACACCGCTTTCGCCGCCGACACCGAACTCAACCTCTACACCGCCCGTCACTACCAGACCGACGAGGCCCTGTACTCTAACTTCACCACCCGCACCGGCATCAAGATCAACCGCATCGAAGGCAAGGAAGAAGAACTCCTGGAGCGCATCCGCAACGAAGGGGCCAACAGCCCGGCCGATGTGTTCATCACCGTTGACGCCGCCCGCCTGGCCGCTGCCGACCAGTACGGCCTCTTCGCCACCGTGGACTCGCCATCCCTCAAGTTGGCCATCCCGGCCCACCTGCGCACCGACCGCTGGTTTGCCTTCTCCACCCGCGCCCGGGTCATCGTCTACAACAAGCTCGACGTGAAAGCCGATCAGGTGCGCAACTATGAAGACCTGGCCAAGCCCGACATGAAGGGTAAGGTCTGCGTCCGCTCCGGCAACCACCCCTACAACCTGTCCCTCGGCTCGGCCCTGATTCAGCACATCGGCGCCGCAAAGACCGAAGAATGGGCCCGCGGTCTGGTGGCCAACTTTGCCCGCGCGCCCAAGGGTGGCGACACCGACCAGATCAAGGCCGTCGGCGCTGGCGAATGCGGCGTGGCGCTGGTCAACTCCTACTACCTGGCCCGCATGCTCAAGTCCACCAAGCCCGAGGATCAGAAGACCGTTGATCGCATCGGCATCGTGTGGCCCAACCAGTCCAGTTTTGGCGCCCACATCAACATCTCCGGCGGCGGCATGCTGAAGACGGCCCCCCACAAGGAAGCCGCGGTCAAGTTCCTGGAATACCTGGCCTCCCCGGAAGCCCAGGACTATTTCGCCAACGGCAACAACGAGTGGCCGGTGGTGGCCGGCGTCAAGATCGCCAACCGGGGCCTCGATGCCATGGGCAAGTTCAAGGCCGACACCCTGCCCGTGGGCAAGCTGGCCGATTCAGTGATTGAAGCCCAGAAGATCTACGACCGCGCCGGTTTCCGCTGAGCGGGTGTGAAGAAATCGTCGCGAGCGGTTCGAGTTCGCCCCGAGAAGCACAGCCGTACAAGGGTACGGTGAGCATCGCAGGGGCGAAATCGGGTCGCGCAGCAGATTGATTCACACCCGCTGATTCGAAGCGGTTCGCCACACGTTCAGGTAAAGGCCGGGAAGTTCCCGGCCTTTACCTTTCTTGCCGCAACGCATCATCTTATTGCCAATCATTCTCATTACCATTACAATTGAAACAAGATCCTACGGGCAAGCCAGCCATCTGCTAGCCAAGCCAGCCAGCCTCAGATCGTGAAACTCCAACGATTTCATTACGAGAGGCTTTGCCATGGCTCACAAGAAGACCCGCCGCCCCGCGGCTGCACACCGTCATCGAACCCCCGCCCCGTCGGTCGCAGCAGCACCCTCCATCACCGACAAGGCCGTCCTGCCCCTGGGCGCCATGATGTTCGCCGCGTCCATGGGCGCCTTCGCCCAGACCCCCGCCGCCCAGGGCGACGAGAAGACCCTCAAGCCGGTGATCGTCAAGGCCGACGCCGAACGCGAGCAGGAAGGCAAGAACACCCTGCGCACCACCACCACCCGCATCGGCAAAGGCAAACAGGAACTCCGCGACATTCCCCAGTCCGTCACCGTCGTCACCGAGAAGCTCATGGACGACCGCAAGATCGACACCGTCAAGGAAGCCCTCAAGATGACCTCGGGCATCACCTTCCTGGCGGCCGAAGGCGGCGAGGAAGACGTCCGCCTGCGCGGCTTCCCCCTCAACACCACCGGCGACCTGTTCATCGACGGCATGCGCGACCCGGCCTTCTACGACCGCGACACCTTCAACATGGATCGCATCGAAGTGCTGCGGGGCTCTGCCTCCATGCTCTTCGGCCGTGGCTCCACCGGCGGCGCGGTCAACCAGGTGAACAAACAGGCCCGCCTGCTCGACGAAAGCCAAATCGACCTGACCCTGGGCAGCCACCAATACCGCCGTGCGGTGGCCGACATCAACGTCAAGACGGGCGAAGACGCCGCCCTGCGCATCAACGCCATGCGTACCCTGGCCGACAACAACGGCGCCGGCTCCAGCCTCGACAAGTATGGCTTCGCAGTCGACTACCGCTGGGGCATCGGCACCCGCGACGAATTCGAGGTGGGTTACTTCTACCTCAACAACAGCAACGGCATGAACTACGGTCTGCCGTGGGTCCGCCCCAATTCAAGCTCCCCGGTCAGTGCCACCACCATGCTGCCGGCCGACCCCAAGAGTTACTGGGGCATGGCCAGCGACTACAACAAGGGCACCGCCGGCTACGCCACCTTCATGCACACCCACCGCTTCTCGGCGGACACCGAACTGGTGACCAAAGTGCGCAAGGGCGACTTCGAACGGGATCAGCGGGCCGGCACCGTGCGTTTTGCCCCCGCCACCCTGCAACCGGGCGGTCAGGCCGTCACCCTGGCCACCCTCAATCCGAACACGGTGATCAACCGTGGCACCAATCTCAAGGTGCAGAACATGGAGAACCTGTTCGCCCAGAGCGACCTGTCTTCCAAGTTCGAGGCACTGGGCTTCAAGCATGAAGTGCTCACCGGCGTGGATTTCGCCTGGGAGAAGAAGATTGTTCGCGGTGCCCTCAGCGCCGCCCAGGGCGGCGTCACCCTGACCAAACCCACCACCACCTATGGCAATACGGACGATGGCGCCTGGGTCGACGAAAGCCTGCGCAAGCTGCGCAAGACCAACGAGTTCGAGGCCATTTCGGGCGGTATCTACGCCCAGGATCTGATCCGGATCACCGACCACTGGAAGCTGCTCGGCGGGCTCCGCTACGACGCCATGTCAGGCAAGTACGACGTCTTCGGCTTGAGCAACACCAACGTCGCGTCCTTCAGCAAGTACGAACAGGCCATCTACAAATGGAGCCAGCGTTACGGCGTGATGTATCAGCCCTCTGACCGCCACTCCTTCCACCTGTCCTACGCCACCTCGTTCAACACCTCTGGCGACACCTACTCCTACAGTGCCGCCACGGTGGATACCCCGCCCGAGAAGAGCATGAACCTTGAACTGGGTGCCAAGATCGACTCGGCCGACCGGCGCATGTCCACCCGCTTCGCCCTGTTCCGGGGCGTCAAGCTCAACGAGCGCAACACCGATCCCCTGATCAATGTAGCCGTGCTGTCGGGCAAGCGCCACGCCACCGGTTTCGAAACCGACGTGATCGGCAAGATCACCCCGCGCTGGGAAGTCTACGGCTCCTACACCTGGATCTGGGACGCGGAGATCGACAAGGGCGCGGAAGGCGCGGAAGGCCAGGGCCGTCGTCCGTCCCTGATCCCGAAGCACCAGGGCACCCTGTGGAGCACCTACCAGGTCACCGAAAAGCTGCGCGTCGGCGCGGGCGCCAACGGGCGCACCAAGATGACCCCCAACCGCAACCCGGGCTGGTACTCCGACGGCTACGTGACCTACGACGCCATGGCCGAATACGAAGCCATTCCCGAGCGCCTGACCCTCAAGGCCAACGTGATCAACCTGAGCAACAAGCTCTATGCCGACTCCCTGTACTCCGGGCACTACATCCCGGGTTTCGGCCGGACCTACTACCTCACCGCCAGCGTGAAGTTCTGATGGAACGCAGGGGATAGGCAGGACCGGAAGAGGGTGTGCGCCCTGGGGGCACACCCTCTCTCACCCTTTTTCAGCTCGCCATATAAACGCGCCATGCTCCTCCAGATCCCCGAACTGCTGACCGCCGAGGAAGTCCGCCAGGCCCGTCAGGCCCTCATCGATGCCCCCTGGGCCGATGGCCGCGACAGCGCCGGCCCCCAGGCCGCCACGGTCAAGAACAACGAACAACTGCCCCACGACTGCGCCCCCGCCACCCTGATCCGCCAGCTAGTGCTGCGCGCCCTCGACCGACACCCCCTCTTCCTCACCGCCGCCCTGCCCAAGAAGATCTTCACCCCCCGGGTGAATCGCTATGGCGGAGACACCCCCTATTACGGCGGCCACGTGGACAACGCCATCCGCTTCCGCGCCGACACCGGCGAGCGGGTGCGCACCGACGTCTCATGCACCGTCTTCCTGGCCGACCCGGACGAATACGAGGGCGGCGAGCTGCGGGTACAAGACACCTATGGCGCCCGCGGCGTCAAGCTGCCCGCCGGGCACGCCGTGCTCTACCCGGGCACCAGCATCCACGAAGTCACCCCGGTGACCCGCGGCCACCGCCTCGCCTGTTTCTTCTGGATTGAAAGCATGGTGCGCAGCGACGAGCAGCGCCGCCTGCTCTTCGACCTGGACATGGCCATCATGCGCCTGCGCCAAAAACACGGCGAGACCGCCGAAGCCGTGGACCTCACCGGCACCTATCACAACCTGCTGCGCATGTGGGCAGACACCTGAAACCATGAACACCCGGACGGCCCTGCCCGAGGGCGTGATCTCCCTGCCCGGCCACGAAGCCCATGCCCGCGGCGTCCTCGACGCCAACGCCTGGGCCTACTTTGCCGGCGGTGCGGCCGACGAACACACGCTCAACGCCAACCCCGCCGCCTGGCAGAAGCTGCAGTTGCACCCGCGCATCCTGCGCCCGGTGGCGGGCGGGCACACCCGGGTCAGCCTCCTGGGGCGCAGCCTGGCCCATCCCATCCTGCTCGCCCCGGTGGCCTACCAACGCATGGCCCACCCCGACGGCGAGATCGGCACCGCCCTGGCCGCTTCAGCCCAGCAGGCCGGCCTGGTGCTCAGCACCCAGGCCAGCACCCCCCTCGAAGCCGTGGCCGACGCCATCCGCAATGATCCCGACCGCGGCCCCCTGTGGTTCCAGCTCTACCTGCAGCATGACCGGGGCTTCAACCTCGAACTGATCCACCGGGCCGAAGCCGCCGGCTATGAAGCCCTGGTGCTCACCGTCGACGCCCCCTGCAACGGCGCCCGTGACCGGGAGCGCCAGGCCGGATTCCGCCTGCCCCCGGGCATCAGTGCCGTCAACCTGTCCCGGCTTGTGCCGCGCCCAGACCCCGCGCGGCACCCTCACCAGAGCGCGCTGTTCGACGGCCTGCTGCAGCAGGCCCCCACCTGGGACGACATCGCCTGGTTGCAGGCCAGCACGCGCCTGCCCCTCATCCTCAAGGGCGTGCTGCACCCCGACGACGCCCGCGAGGCCGCCCGGCTGCAGGTGGGCGGCCTCATCGTCTCCAACCACGGCGGGCGCACCCTCGACACCCTGCCCCCCACCGCCGAAGTATTGCCGGAGATCGTCGAAGCCCTGGGCGGCAGCCTGCCGGTGCTGGTGGATGGCGGCATCCGCCGCGGCACCGACGTGCTCAAGGCCATGGCCCTCGGCGGCGCTGCGGTCCTCATCGGCCGCCCCTACATTTACGGACTCGCCAATGCCGGCGCCCTGGGCGTCGCCCATGTGATCCGCCTGCTCCGCGACGAGCTGGAAATCGCCATGGCCCTCAGCGGTTGCCCGACCCTGGGAGACATCCCCGCCGACCTCGTCCGGCGGGCGCGCAACTGAGGTTCAGGCGACAGGCGTGCCGCGGACGCAGCGCCTGCCTCGGCGCTTACTCGTCGAAGGCGTGGATGAAGTCGCGGATGCGCGGATAGATCTGGTGCTCCCAGCGCTTGCCGTTGAAGACGCCGTAATGCCCGACCGAAGCCTGCAGGTGATGCTGCTTGCGATAGGGCGCCAGCTTGCTGCACAGGTCGTGGGCGGCCAGGGTCTGACCGATGGAGCAGATATCGTCCCGCTCACCTTCCACCGTGAACAGGGCCGTGCGGCGGATCGCCTCGGGTTTCACCAGGCGGCCGCGGTATTCCAGCACACCACGCGGCAGCTGGTATTCCTGGAAGACCTTGCGCACCGTCTGCAGGTAGAACTCGGCGGGCAGATCCATCATGGCCAGGTATTCGTCGTAGAACTCCTTGATGCCATGGGCCTTCACCGTATCGCCCTCCACGTAGTGGCCATACATCTTGCGGAAGGATTCCTTGTGCCGGTCCAGGTTCATGCTCATGAAGGCCGAGATCTGCAGAAAACCCGGATACACCCGCCGCATGCCTCCCTTGTAACGCAGGGGCACCACCCCGATCAGCTTGCTTTCGAACCACTCCATGGGCTTGGCGGTGGCCAGGTTGTTCACCTCGGTGGGGTTGATGCGGCAGTCGATGGGCCCGGCCATCAGCGTCATGCTGCGGGGCTGGTGGGGGTGCTGGTCCTCGGCCATGACCGCCACCGCAGCCAGGGTCGGCACCGTGGGCTGGCATACGGCCACCAGGTGGGTGTGGGGGCCGAGCCAATCCACGAAGCGGATGATGTGCTCGATGAAGGTGTCCAGATCGAAAGCCCCCTCGGACAGGGGAATGTCGCGCACGTTGTGCCAATCGGTCACGTACACGTCATGGTCTTGCAGCAGGGTCTGGACGGTGCCGCGCAACAGGGTCGCAAAATGCCCGGAAACGGGTGCCACCAGCAGCACCTTGGGCTCGGTGCCACAGGCCGGCGTTTTGCGGAAGCGCAGCAGGGAGCAGAACGGGGTCCGGAAGACAGTCTCCTCCGTGACGGCGCAGGTGCCCGATGGCGTGTCGACAGTGTCGATATTGAAGGGCGGGCGATGGTGGGTCAGGCCGGACAGGGCCAGCACCTCACAGGCCGCCGCCGCCTTGCGCAGTGCGCGGCTATGGGGGAGCCAGAACAGGCTGTGATGCAGCCAGGGCGCCAGGAAACGCGCCGCACTGCGCATCGGCGTGGTCAGGTCGGCCACGGCCTGATAGGCCTGGTAATGCAGGGCAGGACTATTGGGGAGCATGATATTTTTGTGATGCTGCTGTTGGGTTCCGGATACTAGCAATAGCCATGCCGTCACGGACACCCTTGCAGGCACGTGGTTTGCTCTTATCCTTGACACACCAGGCCCCATCACCTGCCCCGAACGCCTTGCCGGAGACTCCCACCATGGCCATCACCCTCACCCTGAGCAGCAAGAACTACTCGTCCTGGTCCCTGCGCGGCTGGTTGATGGCGCGCTTCGCCGGCCTCACCTTCAAGGAGGAGATGGTCGAACAGGACGATGCCAATGCACGCGCCGAGCTCCTGCTGCTGGCGCCCTCGGTGCGCGTCCCGCGCCTCACCCACGGCGACATCTCCGTCTGGGACACCCTGGCCATCGGCGAATACCTCAACGAGATCAAGCCCAAGGCCGGGCTGCTGCCCGCCGATGCCGCCGCCCGCGCCCACTGCCGCTCCATCTGCGGCGAAATGCACTCGGGATTCAGCGCCCTGCGCGCGGCGCTGCCCATGAACCTGAAGGCCCATTTTCCCAACTTCACCGTGTGGTCGCGGGCCAAGGGCGACATCGAAAGGGTTGTCGAGATCTGGCGCGACTGCCTGACGCGCTATGGCGGCCCCTACCTGTTCGGCGCCCGGCGCACCCTCGCCGACGCCATGTATGCCCCCGTCGCCACCCGCTTCCTGACCTACGACGTACCCCTCGACAACGCCTGCGCCGCCTATTGCCAGACCCTCATGGCCATGCCCGAAATGGGCGAATGGGTCGCCGCGGCCAAGCTCGAACCGGACGACATCGAGGAGCTGGAAGTGGAGTTCTGAGGGCCGCGCTCCCCCAGGCAGTCCCGCACCATATCGAGGCGCACGCCCGCAAGCGGTGCGTGTCCGCCGGCCGCATTACTCGAACAGCGCCTCCAGATCCACCGAAGCCTCGCGCCCCACCCGGGGCAGGCCTTCAGTCACCCAGCGTGCTGCCCTCGCCCGCCCCAGATCACGCAAGGTGTGCAGGAAGGCCCGGGTAGCGTTGAGCTTGCTCGCCCTGCCGGCCGCGAGCAGCTCTTCCGCTTCGATCAGGTGGAAACGCAGCCCCGTCAGCTTGCGCTCGAAATGGCCCAGGGGCAGCCACCCCCGGCCCTCGCCAATCTGCCTGCGGGCATGGGCAATCATGCGCATCTCCCGCAGAAACGTGGTCGAAAACCCCAGCTCCACGCTGCGCGCGGCAATATCCTCGGCGCTGCGCGGCGCCGTCGGCCGCACCAGCGGATTGAGCAGGATCAGCAGGATGTCCGGCGTGGAGCACTCGTACATCAGCGGGTAGATCGCCGGGTTGGCAGTGAAGCCCCCGTCCCAGTACGCCTCGCCATCGATCTCCACCGCGTGGTGCAGGGTGGGCAGACAGGCCGAGGCCAGCAGCGCATCCTCGCTCAACTCGGCGGTATGGAACAGGCGCACCTTGCCCGTGCGCACCTGGGTGGCGGCAATGAAGAGCTTGAGGGGGCACTCACGCCGGATGCGCTCGAAATCGAACTGGGCCCGCACCACGTCACGCAGGGGGTTCAGCTCGAAAGGGTTGAGCTGGTAGGGTGAGAACAGCCGGGTGATGCCCAGCATCATGTTCACCGCCGCCGGCAGCGAGCCATCCCCCGCCGGGTTGAGGCTGTGCAGCAGATCCAGCTCGAAGGGCGTGGTATCGGCCACCGCCTCCCAGAAGGCGCTCAGGCTCTCCCTCGCCCCCTCCGCGCCCCCGGTCGTCCAGCCCTGGGCCAGGGCCACGGCATTCATCGCCCCGGCGCTCGTCCCGCTGATACCCTCCAGCGCCACCCCCTCCTCCAGCAGGCGGTCCAGCACCCCCCAGGTATAGGCCCCATGGGCACCGCCCCCCTGCAGCGCCAGGCTCAGGGTCGACGAAACCGCAGTGTCCTTCTTCTTCCACCATCGACTGACTGACATCGCGTTACTCCTTCAAGACGGCACATGCTGCACCGCACAATACAGGAAGGATGGACGGAGAAGGGTTTCAGAAGTTCGAAACGGGTGGGGTTGGCAGGCCCCGCGGTGGCGGAACGCTTCCGGATCAGCGCGACGCCTGCCCGCTAGTCCTCGCGTCCGAAGTGGCGCTGCCCTACCCACTGCGCGACCTCCCGACCGAGCGCTTCACCGGCCACGGTGGCGTACCTGAAGTGCATCCCGCCGTGAATGCGAGCCATGCCGGCTTCGGCGTTGAAGGCATCAATTCCGGCGTAGGTGCGCGCTGTCTTGGTAACGGTGCTGTCCCAGGTGAAGGTGACCTCGGGCGTACCGTAGAAGCCGCGCAGGGCTTCACCTACGCTGCCTGAGGTGCAGGAATGGGCCGCGGGATACTCCGGGTGGTTTGGTGTTGGCAAAGATGGCGTCCAGGTGGCATCCGGCACGGTGGCGTCGTTGCCGTCGGTATCGGCCATCTGGATGGCGCTCACGGGACGCCAGCTCTGGTAGTGGTACTTGGCGTCGAAGCAGGCGCCGATGGCATCGGCGAGGCTCACGTAGATCACGGCCATCAGCCGGGCTGCATCGCCCACGTTCTCGGTGCTGGACGCAAAACGCCCCAGGTTGCGGGTGACGGCGGACGGTGGCGGTTCGGTATGAAAGCGTGCCGTCTCCCCTTGCTCGGGCGTGCGCACGGCGCTGATCGTTCCGCCAAGCGCCCGGGTCTCGTTCACCGCGGCAGCGTATGCCGCACTGTTCAGCGCCGGCGGGGGCGCAGGGCGGAACTGGTCGAGGCTGTTGAGCGCGAAGGGTTTGATCGACGGAAAGTGCCGGAACACCGGGTTGGGGTTGGCACTGCGGAACTGGCCCGGCGCGGTGCCGGAAACATAGGGCGCCAGCGCCACGTTGCGGCCGTCGTTGGCGCGCAGCCGCACGACCGCTTCAGCCACTTCGCGGCCCACGGCAAGCCCCTTCGTCTTGGCGGGGCCGTCGGGCAGCGCAGCCAGACGCTGTTCGTAGCCCGCCTCGTAGTGGGCGCTGCGGTTGGGAAACAGCGCCTTCAGCACCCCGTAGGCCGCCGCACTGACGGCGGCTTCAGTGGAGGCACCCGCGGCCGGCGTCATGGGTTTGAATGCAAAGGGCTTGAACCGGCCCTCGACTGCATTCACCGCGTCGTACATGGCCACGTGAACGCCGGCCAGATCGGGAAAGTACGTGGGGCGTTGCTCTTCCGGCGTGGTGTTGACCGCCGAAGTTGCCAGCACGGTCTTGTTGGCGATGTCGTTCCAGTAGGCCACCACGTTGGTCTGGTTCGTGGCGAGCGTCACCGGAGCTGCGGCCCCTCGTGGTGCTGCGCAGGCCGCGAGGCCCAGAACAAGCGGAGTCAGCAGAAAGCAGCGCAATCCATTCGGCAGTTCGTGACGGATATTCATGAGGTCTCCTTGGGGGGGCCAGTTGCATGCCGTTCACCGGGTCACGGTTGCTCCCCGGAAGCACCGATGCTCGTGACGGGTATTCGTGATGCCAAACCTCAGGCCGCAGCCACTTAACGAAATACGTTGGAGGAAGCCGCTCCACGGAGAATGCCCTCCCCGCCCCCCGCACACGATTGACTGCGTGATCTCACGCCCTCGCTCATGACGCTGAGCCTACACAACATCATGCGGATCAGCCAGCATGAACACAGCATCATCTGCGCACTTCGCGCGGTAATACCCCTTGCGTCTGAAGCAGCTCCAGCCCAAGACCATTGCCGCCTACGCCCCCGCCATCCGCCGGCCGATGGATGTGCCTGTTGTCGGAGCCACGACTGCGCCTGACCTGAAATCAGCAGGGATTCACATCGGGGCTCGCTTCGCGATCACGATCCAGGCGCAATCGTCAGTCCGAACCGTGCCGCCTAGCTGAAGCGCTTGCACAGCCTGGGGTACAGGCGGTCGAGATCCTCTTCGGACCATTCATCACCGGCCGGCCCGTCCGACTGAATGCCCGAGGGCTTGGATGGGAAAGCCGAGTAATCAAGCCCCGTCTTTCTGCGCCAGGCGTCAACACCGACCGACTGCCATCCTTCGACCTGGCAGTCGACTTCTTCGTCACTCTCTTCGATGACGGACGCAAGGGTGTCCGGGTCCGCCAATGCACTATTGAATACCTTCTCGCCGCGCGAGATCAGCCAGCCCCGGAAGTAGTCGAACCCATCGTCGGAGCAACCGCCACCGATCACATAGGCCGCCCCCCACAATGGCCACGTATAGGATGCCCGAAAGTAGGAGACGAATATGGTCTGAAAATCCACAAGCTCATCGACAGACAATTCGTCCAGGAGGGATTCAAGCTCCTTGAGTTGCTGCTCGGGGTCTCCTTCAGCGGCCTGGCGGGACGTGTCGATGAGTTTCCAGAATGAACCGTTGTCCATGGGTCTTCCTATGAGGTGAAGGGATGCGTGTGCTGCGTGACGTTCAATGTAACCGGCCGGCGGAGGCCGAAGGCCGGAGCGAGCCTCACCGGCGAAGTGCCTTCAGGGCAAGAAGTGCCTCAAGGCCGGCAGCCACCAGGTCCTTCATGTCGCCGCCTTGGATTGGCCCCGAACGCGGACTGCTCTCACCGTGATTGTTGACGCAAAGGCGCCAGGCGACAGGGTAGTTCTCGGCGGTTTTCGTGAAACGGGCAAGCAGGCGATTGGTCTCTACGCCGGGAATCTGAAGATGCCTGTCCAGAAGAAACACGACGCTCGGATGGACGGAAATGTCACCGTTGGCGACGGTGACTTCCGCAATTCCCGGCATGGACGCACCGCTCTTCAGGTCGACCACTGACGAAACGATGAATTGCCCAAAGGGAACCAAGGGAATCTCGGCGAAAGCTGTCGGTTGCACGTGTGACTCGTCAGCCGGCTCGGAATTGACGCCCGATTCGTCGTCGGAAACCCAAGCCCAAATGGGAGCTTGCAGGAAGTCGGCACGATTCAGCTTGATGAATGGCTTAGACATGATGCATGCGGAGCTAACCGACGTATGACGTCCAAAGAATAGGGCTTATCCCTCGCGGCACGCAACCGCGTTCGAAGTAAGTACGCATGTCGCGAGGGATAAGCCTTGTTGCACTGAACCGCCGGAAAAGGCAGTAACGCTGGGGATTCTACGCCCGGAAAATCCACCTTGGGTGTATCGGATCGCGGAGCGTCGAGTCCTGGAGGACGACACCACGGCCGGAAAGCGGCAGAGATGGGGCCGTCGGGGATGCGGTCGCATGGGACTGCCGATGAGATCACTGGTCCGTCACTGACATATTGAGATGGGCGGACGGCCGATGTCAGGGTAGGCCATCGCGGCAGCGTGGGGCCGGGGGCATTACGGCCACAGTGCGCAAGTGCTCTTGGGCGCAGTGGGGCAGCGCCTCGGGCAGGGCTGGCGGAATCTGCCCCTGGGGCGCACAGGCGGTGCATCCGATAGCCCGGCCACTTGCCGGCCGGCCAAGCCGTGGTGGTCATCCTCGACGGGCAATCGCTTGCCCCGCCGGATCAACTCGGCAGCGAGGGCGCTCGCCTCCTACACGCCTTACTCAACAGGCGGGGCCCGGGCCGCTTCCGCAGAGATCTTCAGGTATCGCATCTCCGTGGCAGGGCGGCGCTTGGCGGGCACTCCCGGGGAATCACACCAAAGAGCCCCCCGGGCGACATCGCGAGTCCTCGCTACCACCAGCCCCCTACTTGAACGAAAAGACCGGCTTGAGCTGGGTAAGGCAACTGCTGTCAGGCCGTTTGTCGGGCTTGTTGAGAAAGTCGCGGGCGATTTGCGCCGAGCAGGCGGCGGCAGGCAAACCGGGCTTCAGGATCAGGGCGATGTGGCCCACGTTAGGGAAGGTGTACACGTCGGATGTCTTGAATTGCCTGGAAACGGCTTCCCCATAGGGCCGGGGCGTCACGGGATCATAGGCGCCGTTGAAGATCAGCGTGGGAATGTCCGGATTCGCGTAGGCGAAGGGTGGCTTCAGCCCGACCTTGATGACCTCGCAGGCGTTCCGCACGCCGTCGGCCTCACGCTTGCCGAGTGGCAGCAGCTGAGGATAGGGCGTCGGCAGCACTTGGGCAGGGGTGACGCTCAGGGAATTGGTCCGGGCGCACATCACGGTGTGATACATCTCTCGCGCATTGCCCATCGCCAGTGCCCCCGAAAGCGGGGCCTCGATCCAGGAAAAGTCGCCCAGGCTGGCGGCATGGATCAACCAGGGCACATCCATCTTCTCGGAAGTCCCGTAAAGTGCGGGCAGGATGCCGTCGACAAAGGCCAGCCCATCGATCCGGCTCGCGATCTTCTCCTTGGTGGAGGGAACCGTCAGGGTGATGGGAATGGGCTTTCGGTTGAGCTGGTCGACAATCGCCAGAAACTTCCGCTCCAGATCGGGATAGGCCTGGCTGCACTGGGGGTCCTGGGCGCAATCGTGAAAGACATTGCGCAAGGCGTGACTGATCGTGTGGCTCGACGCGAGATTGAAATCGATGTCCGGTCTGACCACACCATCCAGGATCGCGCTCACCAGCGCTGCCTTGTGCGCACCCGTTTGCGCAATCACGTATTGCCCCAGCAAGGTCCCGTAGGAGCCTCCATAGAAACTGAACTGGCGATAGCCCAAGGTTTCGGCCACGAAGAAGATATCAGCGGCGTTCTCACGGGTGTTGAAGGCCGCCGGGTTGATCCCCTGTGCTCTGAACCGATCATTGCAGGCCTTGATCCAGCCCGGATCGGTGGCCTCCCTCTCGCCCCTGGCCACGGCGATCTTGTGTGCAGTGACCTCGGGGCACGACAGGAAGGGCCTGGAATACCGCGTCCCCCGCTCTTCCACGAAGATCAGGTCACGGTCCTTCAGGATGGCCGTCAACCCGGGGGTTTTCCCGGGCAAGGCGAGATTGACGAACACGCCAATGGTGGTGTCGCCGGGGCCGCCCTGCTCAACAAACAGGGGATTGGATGCGGGCGAGTCGGCCGTGCTGCGGACGCGCACCACGGCCAGCTGGATGGTGCGCCCCCGGGGGTCTTCGTACTGCTCAGGGGCCGTCACGAAACCACAGTCCGACTGGGCGGCAATGGAATCGGGTACATCGAAGGTCTTGCAGGCGACGCCCTGCCAGGCACTTCCAAAACTGGCCGGATCCGGCCTCGGCGGAGTCATGGCACAGCCGCTGGTGATGATGGCGGCCGTGACCAGAGCCAATCGGCCGAGCCGATGCAATTGGCTTTTCACTGGGGATTTCCTTCCTGAACAGGGCTTGGTTCCGATACGGATCCTAAAGTATGAACTCGACCCCCGACCACGTATTGGGCATGCAGGATGCACACGACACGCCCATCAGCGTTGATCGGCGTCCGGCAGTCTGAATCAGGTGCCGATGCATGAGCCCAGTCCGTGACGCGAGACCCGCCCTGTGGCTACGTGTTCTGCAGTTCCCGCTGGTGCGGCTGACGCTACTGGGCAGCAGCGGGCATGGCGGCGCTGGGCCTGGCCCTGTATTTCGGCCTTGTTCGGCTCATCGACAGGCGCCGGGTCCGTGAGCGGCCCCGCCCGGGATGGGCAGGGAGTGTGGAACCGGGCTGTTGATGGGTGCCGGCCTGCTGCTTGCCGCCGCCTACATGCTGACCCGCCGTCTGTGGATGAGCATTGGCTTTCACATGGCCTGGAACTACACACAGTCAGGTATTTTTTCCGGAATTGTGTCCGGGGCTTACGCCAAACCGGGCCTGATCAAGGCCACCATCGAGGGGCCGCTTGTACTGACCGGAGGCGAATTCGGTCTGGAATCCTCGCTGATGGCCTTGCTGCTCTGCACCAGCGCTGGCGTGATGCTGCTGATCAAGGCCATCCGGCGCGGCAACATCGTGCCGCCGTTCTGGAGTCGCGCCCGGGCGAAGTAGGCCACGCATGGCGCTGCGGTGCCCCCCATCGCCACGCCAGACATATCGTGCGCTGCGATGCCGACGGGCGGCATGCGGGAACGGCTGACGCCCTGAGAAGCACCACGATGCCGGGGGTCACCCCCTGAGCACCGCGCACCTCCACCCGCTCCCCCAAGACCGACGCCAGTCTGCGGCCTTACATCGAATACATGGGGCGACCGTAGTAGGCGTGGATCCCCTCGGCCCATTCGGGGTTGGCCATGTCGGGCCAGGTGTCCTTGTCAAAGCCCGGCGCCCGCGCCAGTTGCTCCTTGTCCACGTCGAGCATGAAGCGCTTGTTCATGGTGTCGAGGGCCAGGGCGCTCCAGGGGATCGCAAAGAGCTTTTCGCCCATGCCCAGGAAGCCCCCGAAGGACAGCACGGCATAGGAAATGCGCCCGCTGCGCATGTCCAGCATGATCTCCTTCACTTCACCCAGCTTTTCCGCCTGACGGCTGTACACGTCGTTCCCGATGAGCGTTTCAGCGCCCATCAGCGCCGGCCCCGGCCCCTGCCCTGCATCGTGGCCAATCCCACCATCGGTTCCGGCCTTGTAGATGCCCAATGTGTCGCGCTCTTCGTAGTTCATGACTGCCTCCTGATGGATTCCCTGGAAAAACCTCCGGAATGCCGGGCCAGGTCCGCGACGTTCCGCACACCACGATGGGCCGGCGGCGGAAGGTCGTCTGTCGGGCAGCACACAGACCACGGCGGATGCCCGACCGGCCGGCTCAGGCGGATTCCGTCGTGACGCCCTCCCGGCCACGGAAGGACGCCTCCAGCACGACCCTGACCAGTTCCCGGTCCGGCTCGGCATGGGTACGGACCACCAGCACGGTGTTTCCGGCCTGGATGGCATCCGTCACCAGTTCCGAGAAGCGCCCGTCCTTGCGATTGGCCCCGACCGCCGCCCCGACAATGCCACCGATGCCGGCAAACCAGCCCAGCATGGCAAGGGGTGCCACCACCGGGCTGGCAACAAAAAGGGTGATGCCGGACGCCACGATGGCCAGGGCACCGAGGGCGCCCACTCCGGTCCCCATCAGCGTGCCGATGCCGCCATCGACCAGCACGTCCTTGAGCACGTCATCACTGAGCACGTCGCCGGGCTGGGGCGGTGTTTCATGGAAGATCCGCATCTCGGTGGCGGAAATGCCGTGCTCCTCAAGCAACTGGCGCACGCCTTCGGCCTCACTTCGCCCTGGATAGACGGCGGAGAGCACGTGGGATGTCCGTTCGACCCCGGGAGCGCTGCCTGGGGCAGCGGCGGGCGTCATGGTGATTTCAGTCAGATTGTTCATGGAAGCTCCTGGTCAGCATGGGTGGATTCCTTGGCAGGCACTCTGCAAAGGTGCGCTGGCTTCGGTGGAGCGACAGGTGCGGCGTCCCTGGCAGCCAGGCCGGCCTTTGGGGCAGCCGGCGGATGATTGTCTTCCCGGCGCCGGAGATGGTCCGTGCGCTGGCATACATCGGGCACAGGAGAGGCGGCACCGGGGAAGACCGTGGTAAGTGCGACACCGCACCGACGGGGCGGGGGCAGCCCTGTCACCGTTCGCCCATGGATTCGCCCCCAGCGGCCGGCCCGGGCCCGGGCCGCCGGCCCCCACCACAAGGAGCTCACCATGAAGGCGACAAGCTGCATCCCCCACGTCCTGCTTCTGCCCGGCCTGCTCAACGATGCCAGCCTCTTCCAGCAGCAGATTGACGCCCTCACCGCCGTGACCACCACCGAGGTGGCCGACCTGACCCAGGCCGACAGCATTGCCGGCATGGCCGACAGCGTACTGAAGAACACCCCGGAAGCACCCTGTGTGCTGGTCGGCCTGTCCATGGGCGGCTACGTCGCCTTCGAGATCATGCGCAGGGCGCCGGCACGCGTGGCCGGCCTGGTGCTGCTCGACACCTCGGCCCGGCCCGATACAGCGGAAGGGGTGGCCGCACGGGTGGCGCTGATGAAGCTGGCGGAGACCGATCTCGAAGCCGTCTTCGAACAGCTGATGCCGCGCCTGTCTCACCCCTTGCGGATGAACCTGCCGGCGGTACGCGGGGTGGTGCACTCGATGATGAGCAGCCTCGGCAAGGACGTCTTCATCCGCCAGCAAGGCGCGATCATGACCCGCCCCGACAGCCGCCCGGACCTTGCCCGCATCCAATGCCCCACCCTGGTGATCTGCGGCCGCCAGGACCTCGTCACGCCACCGGAGCTGGCGGAGGAGATCGCCCACGGCATCCCGGACGCCCAAATCAGCATCATTGAGGACTGCGGGCACCTGTCCACCCTCGACCAGCCCGATGAGGTCAGCAAGCGCCTGCTCGAATGGGTCCGGAACATCAAGTGCTGATCGTTCATCGCCACGCACCCCAGCCCCATCCTCGCGCGGCGGCTCCCGTGGGGGCGACTTCAGTCGCCCATCCGTGCGTAATACCAGGCACCGTTCGTTGATCGATGTCCGCGGGCGACTGAAGTCGCCCCCACGGTCCCTCCAGCCACCCTGCGTAGATCCGTACGCCTTCCCTGCTACTGCGCGTCATTCATCCCCGTCTGCGCGAACCACGCCTCCAGAAACTCCACGCACACCTTGACCTTGGCCGACACCGACAGGCGTGAGGGAAAGACCGCCCAGACATCGGCCTGCTGGAAATACCCGGGCAGTACCGGCACCAGCACGCCGGTGTCGATCTCGTCGCAGATGTCCCAGGTAGAGCGCAGGATGATGCCGTGGCCGTCGATGGCCCACTGGCGGACGATCTCGCCGTTGTTGGCCGAGAGCGGGCCGCTGACCTTGATGGCGATACGCCCCTCCGGGCCGTCCAGCTCCCAGCGCCCGAAATCCTGGTCGCGCTCGCGGATGGGGATGCAACGATGGGCGTGGAGATCATCCAGGGCGGCAGGCGTGCCGAAGCGCGCCAGATAGGCCGGCGCGGCGCACAGCACGCGGCGGTTGCGGGCGATGCGACGGGCGATGACATTGCTCTCATGGACCCGGCCGATGCGGATGTCGAGCTGGAAGCCCTCCTCCACCAGATCCACCAGCCGGTCATACAGCTCCAACTGGATCTCCAGCTGGGGGTGGTGCCCGGCCAGGGCCGACAGGGCCGGGGCCAGGCGGCTGCGCCCGAATCCGGTGCTGCTGCAGATGCGCAGGAGCCCGCGCGGGGCCGCCTTCTCCCGGGAGAGGGCCTCACCCATCAGATCTACATCCTCGAGAATGCGCAGCGCCCACTGGTGCACGATCTCGCCCTGGCCGGTGAGCGTCACCTTGCGCGTCGTGCGGTGAAACAGCTTCTCGTGCACAGCGGCCTCGAGCAGGGCGATGCGCTTGCTTACCACGGCCTTGGAGACGCCCAGTTCCCGGGCGGTTTCGGCAAAGCTGCGGTGGCGAGCCACCACGCAGAACAGGCGGAGATCATCGAGCTGGGGATTGATGTTCACGATTCGTGTCCACTGAATTCACATCTGGACGAATTGTAAATATCTTCGTGGTCTCTAAGCTAGGCGGACAAGATGGTCGCACCCGCGCCATCCCGACCCCCCGGAAGACCCTGTTCCATGCACGCACTGGCCATCACCGACATCCTCTCCATCCTGACCCTGGGTGCCGCCCTGGGCTTTTTCGGCGGCCTCTTCGGCATCGGAGGCGGGATCATCGCCATCCCCTTCCTGGCCCTGGCCTTCGGCATGGAACAAGCCCTGGCCCAAGGCACCTCCCTGGCCATGATGCTGCCCATCCTGATCGTCGGCTGGTGGCGCTACACCCGCCAGCACCCGGTGGCTCTGGGCACCGCCCTGCCCCTCGCCGTGCTGGCATCGGCCGCCACCTATGGCGTGGCCCAGGTGGCAACGGGGCTGGATTCCGGCCTGCTGCGCAGCCTGTTCGGCGTCTTCCTGGTCCTGATCGCCCTGCGCATGCTCACCGGCCGACGCCCGGCCGGCAACGCGGACGGGGCCGGCGTGTTCGATCGCCGATGGCAGCCCCTGGTGGGCATTCCGGGGGGCGCCTGCATGGGGCTGCTCGGCGTGGGCGGCGGGCTGCTGGCCACCCCCATCTTCACCCAGGTCTTCGGCCAGCGTCAGACAGTGGCCCAGAGCCTGTCCCTGGTCCTTGTCACCCCCTGCTCGGCGGTGGCCCTGCTTACCTACGGCCGTGCCCACCAGGTGGACTGGTCGATTGGCCTGCCCATGGCCATCGGCGGCCTGCTCACCGTGTCCGCCGGGGTGTCGGTGGCCCACCGCCTGCCCGAACGCAGCATGCGCCTGGCCTTTGCCTGGATGATCCTGGCCACCGCCCTGTGGATGCTGCTCAAGCCGCTGATCCTTCAAGGGCCTTGGTGACGCCAGCTACCGCCACCAGATACCGCCGGGGACACTGATAGCTGTTCGTTCCGACAAGGCATTGAGACGGCAAAAAGCCCCGGCGGACGGGGCTTTCCGGTCATCATCTCACGACGAAAACCGCTCTCTTGGCATGCGTGCAGCTTAGCTGGCCTTGCGACCCTGCGAGCTCTTCTCCATCGCCTTGTTGGTGGCTTCGGCCATGTTGCGAACATTGGCCTTGGTCATGTCACTGGTCTGCTGAGCCATGCTTTCAAGCACCTGCATCCCGGGGAATGACGTCCGACCGTTATGGCTGAACGACGACATCTGGGCTCCGATCAGCTGGGCAAACTCGGACTGGGCCTCCATGACGATATTCTGAACATCGCGCACATAGGTTGTCAGGCGCTCGACGCCCGCCCCGCTGAAGCGGGTTTGGGCCTCGTCCTGATCCTTGTCGCCCTGAGCCCGGCAGACCGACATTGAAGCCGAGAGGGCTTGCTGAAGCGACTCACGGGCCATGTTGAGGTTCCGTGCGGTCAAACGCTCCATGCTCGAAAAAGCGACTTCGGACATTCGGCTGAACGTATCGACCGTGTTGCGGGTGACTTCTTGCTGCTCGGTGCTGGTGTTCATGTTGAATGATCTCCTGAGTCCATTTGCTGCGTTGGACGGCGTAGGGTGCTTTGCACAACAAAAAACCTTGTGCTCAGAAAGCGCCCTGCCGATTTAATTTTGCGTCGCAGCACGCAGAGCACAGTCTGGCCTCATGAGATTCTCAGTCAAGGCATACCGGCTCTTTAAGGAGTCTCATCTGTATCGGGAAGTAATGATTGACATTATGTTTGCAGGCAGACAGACACCCGTGCTGCTTTGCTGCTATGGAAACGCTGAACAAATCGCCCTTCAGTCGTAAGCGGTAACATCCCAGCGTTCTTGCCTACCCCGACACCACAAAGAGATCGGATCGCAAGGGATTGTCCGCGAAGTGGAGCGTCCGCAGCCTTGGGATGAGCTGTACCACGTCGGCAGCCGGGTGTTGGCCAACGCGCTGGAGGACGTCGACCATCGGTGGTTATACCGTGGTCTGTCCCCTGATTCCTGTCCCCTGATTCCATGTCCCCTGATTCCATGGCTTTCTTGTAGCCGAACGGCTGTGTCACAAAGACACCAAAAAAACGCCTTATTCGGCCCGCAACCTGCCTTACCCGAAAATTACATGCCGCGGGGCAGTTCGACGCGCCCAGCGGCACGTTCCAAATTCGATCTCGACATTACGGTGGATCATCGCTCAGACGCTGGCCAATAGCCTTCAGCGATGCCCATGCTGCGCACAGAAAAGAGCGGGAAATTGACCCTTCATTTTAGTGACACAGTAAGATTAGGCATCAACGCGGGCTTCCAGTTTAGGGTTGCAATTGGTTTTGCACTACCAACGATCTCAGTCGCGCCGCACGTTCAGTACTGTTCGTTGCGTCAAAGGTATCCGCTGAATCATCAATTTCAACAAGAATGTCAAGAGCTAGTAAGATTTCAATCAAATCATTTATTTTTTGATCTTGCGGTGCCTCCATAGGGTTCTGAAAATGACCTCGGCTAATGATTCGTCGGCCATAGATGTCTGGCGGAATATTCTCGACTTTCTGTAGGGCTGCAAAGAATTCCTTTGAAAGTGCAATATCCTTGAAGCCCTCTTCTATCTTTCTGTGATCTCCCAGCTCACTAAAGGAGCCGTGATCTTGCATTAGTGGAAAATCAATATTAGTTGGCGTGAGGTAGGTAGAGCCGCAAAATGCGAGCCGTGTTTGACGTTTAAGTCTTTGCTTTAAAGCCGCAATTTTCGCAAATGATGACTTACGTTCAGAATCGCGCGCATCGAGAATGCTTTGAAGGTATTTCTGTTTAGATTCAAGTTGAGCGTCGAATTTTGAGAAATAATCGTTTGTGAGGTCTCTATCAATCGGCTTTTTACGCCTAGCAGGGTGTTGATTTACCCCAGAGCCAAGGACGGCAAGGGTTTCGGGCTTGTTATAATTCCATTCAAATTGGCGAACCAGTAATACTCCGATGCGCGGCCCCGACCACAAACAGAACGCCTTGTTTAGCTACGTCAATATTGAGGAGCGCATTCCGACCGAGCATCCGCTGCGTCGGGTGAAAGTGCTGGCCGATTTGGTACTCCGTTCGATGTCGCCGACTTTCGACTCTCTGTATGCCGAAGGTGGCCGTCCGTCGATTGCGCCGGAGCGTCTTCTGCGCGCCTCGTTGTTGCAATGTCTATTCTCGATTCGTTCAGAGCGGGCGTTGGTCGAGCATATCGATTTCAACATGATGTATCGCTGGTTCGTGGGCCTGACGCTGGACGAGGCGGTGTGGGACCACTCAAGCTTCTCAGCTAATCGGGAGCGACTGCTCAAGGAAAGCGTGATGCGCGAGTTCTTCACGGGCGTGGTGGCGATCGGGCAGTGGGCCGGAGCTGGTCTCGGACGAACATTTCAGCGTTGACGGTTCGCTGCTGCGGGCTTGGGCTTCACACAAGAGTCTGGCTGCACGCGACGGCTCGGATGAGCCGCCCGGGCCGGATCAAGGCCGTAACGCCGAGGTGGACTTCCGGGGCCAGAAGCGCTCGAACGCAACGCACGTCTCACGCACCGACCCGGAAGCCTTGCCAGCAAAGGCGGCGCAGGCGCCTATCTGAGCTTCACGACCCATGCTCTGGCGGAGAACCGGCACGGTCTGATCGTCGATGTGCATACCACGCAGGCCACCGGCACCGCCGAGCGCGAGGCCGCACTGGTGATGGTCAAACGCACCGTCAAGCCGGCCGATGCGACGCGCCAGCCGACACTGGCGGCCCGACCGGGGTTACGACACGGCTGATTTCATCGCTGCGCTCGGGCCATTGGGGTGCTGCCGCATGTGGCTGCCAAGACCAAGGGCAGTGCCGTGCCTTCGGAGATAAAGGTCACCGAAGCGTATGCAGTCAGCCTGCGTCGTCGCAAGATGATCGAAGAGGCGTTTGGCTGGGCGAAGGACATCGGTACATTGCGTCGTTTGATGGCACGCGGCCTGGAGACGATTCGCGCTCACGCCCTGCTGAATTTCGCCGCCTACAACCTGACTCGGCTGGGCAATTTGCTGGCATCGTGATTGAGAGGTGCCATTGCTGCACGGGCATTGCGGAAATCGTTATTGAATAGGTGGTACTTGCTGCGACGCCCGCGCCGCTCAATTACCCTTGCACCATCGGCGGGAAACACGGTCCGAATCGTCATTGAGACGGATCTACTCGGGTTTGCTCCAGCGTAATTTTTTCCAGGCCGCTGGAAGACCGAAGGTGAGGCGGAGATTTTCAACACCCTGCTAACGAATAGTATTGCTCGTTCCTTTAGATTGTCGATGACCTCGCGGATCGAAGCAAGACCTATGTCAATCAGCGGATAGACGACTGTATAAAATAGCCCGAATGAGATTGGGTATAATACGCCGAGCTTTAATTTTATCTCTGGGGTTGGATAAAGAATGCTCTCGATGTAATCAAATTTCTTTCGGAAGTCATCCGCACTCAAGACAACTAGTAGGAATTTATAGTTAACCGCCGCCCAGGCCACTGCTGTCGAGGAGAGCATTGGGCTACTGATGCGCTCATTAACGGTCTCAAGAGTTTTGCGTAAGAGGTCTTTCATGAATTCCTATGGTGCAAGCGCCGTGAGAAGTTTGTCTTTGATGCCTAACGAATAGGGTTTATCCCTCGCGGCACGCAACTGAGTTCGAAGTGAGTGCGCATGTCGCGAGGGATAAGCCTTGTTGAACTGAACCGCCGGGAAAGAGGTAACACTGGGGATTCTACGCCCGGGAAATGCCCCTTGGGTAGATCGGGTCGAGGAGTGTCCAGGCGTGGAGGACGAAACCACGGCCGGAAAGCGGCAGAGGGGGAGCATGCCGCGTTCGGTGCGAGGCGCGTGAGGTGGCAACGGAGGTGTTCTCGGAGCAGTACGGGATGCGGGCGCATGGGACTTCCCCTAGGTGTCAGGATAGATGTCCTCTGATCCCGATCTAAAATCGGGTCTTGAATCTGGGGTGAAGAAGAGGACGCAGTGGGGTATCCCAAAGAACTGAAGGCGATGGTGCTGCAACGCATGATGGCGCCCGGAAATGAAACCATCGGTATGCTGGCCAAAAGAGTTCAACGTGACCGAGGCGACGCTGTACGCGTGGCGGCGTGAGGCCTTGAAGGCAGGCGCAGTGGTGGGCGGGACGGGTGCCGTTCCTGAGCAGTGGTCGGGGGCGGTGAAATTTGCGGTCGTGCTGGAGACGGCCTCGTTGCCGCAAGCCGAATTGGCGGAGTACTGCCGGCGCAAGGGCCTGTATATCGAGCAGGTACAGGCGTGGCGCTCGCAGTGCGAAGGGGCGTTTGAGCCGGCTGCAGCCGGCTCAAACGCGGCGGCGGTGAAGGTGGAGCGCAAGCGGATACGGGAGCTTGAGAAGGAGCTCCACCGCAAGGAGAAGGCACTGGCGGAAGCCGCGGCGTTGCTGATACTCCGAAAAAAAGCGGCAGCGATCTGGGGGGAGAAAGAGGAAGAATGATCAGCACCCAAGATCGCCAGGACGCCATTGAACTGATCGATGAGGCGGTAAAGGCCGGAGCCCGACGTGCGCGGGCATGCCAGGAACTGGGTGTCTGCGAACGGACCTACCGTCGGTGGCAGCAAGGCGGCGCCCTTCAGTCGGATCGGCGCCCTGACGCTGCGCGTCCGACGCCTGCCAATGCGTTGAGCGAGGCCGAGCGCAAACGCGTGCTCGACCTTGTCTGCCGACCTGAATTTGCCAGCCTGCCGCCCTCGCAGATCGTCCCGGCGCTCGCGGATCAGGGAACATATCTGGCCAGTGAGTCGAGCTTCTACCGCATTCTGCGCGCCCATGGCCTGCAGCATCGCCGTGGGCGGGCCGCCGCCCCGAGCAAACGCGAGCCACGCCGTCACCAGGCGCATGGGCCCAATCAGATTTGGGTATGGGATATCACCTGGTTGCCCGGACCGGTGGCAGGCACCTACTACTACCTCTACCTGATGCTGGATCTGTTCTCGCGCAAGGTGGTCGGCTGGGAAATCTTCGCCAAGGAGAACTCGGCCTGCGCGGCCCAAGTGTTACGCAAGGCGAGCCTGGCCGAGAGGCGGGGTCTCGAGCCGCTGGTCCTGCATTCGGATAACGGTAGCCCGATGAAGGGGCCACGATGTTGGCGACGCTCCAGAAACTGGGCATTGCCTCGTCGTTCAGCCGCCCGGGTGTCAGCGACGACAATGCCCAGGCCGAGGCCTTCTTCCGCACCCTGAAGTACCGTCCGGGCTACCCGACCAAGGGCTTCCTGACGCTGGATGCGGCTCGCCAATGGGTGTGCAAATTCGTGTCCTGGTACAACTTCGAGCATCGTCATTCAGCGATCAAGTTCGTGACGCCCGCCCAACGACACGGGGGAGAGGACGTTGCCGTCCTGCTCGCCCGGGACGGTCTCTATCAGCAGGCCAAGGCGGCTCGACCTGAGCGCTGGCGAGGCCCGACGAGGGACTGGTCCAGACCCGGAGTCGTCTGGCTCAATCCCGCGCCTGACAGGCCGAAAGAGACCGAGACCGCTGTTTGAAGACCGTGACATCTTCCTTGACAAATAACGCTTCCGACAGGCCCGTTGGTGCAGCCGCCTCAAGCAGGCTCGGCGTTGATCCGAGCATGACTCTTGAACCCGTGGCAGCTCGGCTGCCATCGGGGAAGATGCCCGCAGCGCACGATCGGCCAACCTCCACCGCTCGATACGCAAGGGTTTGCACCTCTTGGTCCCTGCGATGGGTTCCACCTTGCTTGAGTGTATCCATCTGGGTACAATACTGCTATGAACACTTTCCTGCGCACGGACGAGTTCGACGCCTGGCTTGCCGGCTTGAACGACAACGTGGCTCGAGCCCGTATCGTCCACCGCATCCGCTCTGCTCAACACGGTAATTTTGGTGACTGTGAGCCGGTCGGCGAGGGCGTTTCGGAAATGCGCATCCACGTCGGCCCTGGGTATCGCGCTTACTACACACGACGTGGGGCGGTGATCTATCTGCTCCTGCTCGGAGGGGATAAGTCGTCGCAAAAGCGCGACATTAAGCGCGCCATCGAGATGGCGCGGCTCTTGGACAAGGAGTGAACGATGCTTGAGACCACCGCCTTTGACGCTGCAGACTACCTGAGCGATGAGGAAACCATCGCGGAGTACCTGACAGCCGCCCTGGACGATCCCAACCCGGATGTGTTCCTCGCTGCCATTCGTGACGTTGCGCGTGCCCGAGGTATGGCGCAACTGGCCAAAGATGCGGGGCTTGGCCGTGAGAGCCTTTACAAAGCGCTCACGCCCGGTGCGAAGCCACGCTATGACACGGTGCTCAAGCTGCTTCATGCCTTGGGCGTCAAAATTTCCGCGACACCAGTCCATTCGTAAGCGTTGCAGCGGCGCGACCGCGGGGACTCGGCCATCAATCGACACCACCGCCCGCCGGCGACATCCCGACTTCGATCTTTGGCGGTCGACGGCAGGTGAAATTGCCTTTACCGCAGCGCGTAAGTCCATGACGAGCCCCCGGCGGCCGGGGAAGCGGACGCATGTCGGTGGGAAACTTGGCGTCAGTCCTTTCGGGATGTAACCGTCGCCAGATCCGTCGGAGAAAAACTCCCGCCGGCATTCTTTGCCAGCAGCACCGCCGCCACCAGGCGCCGGGCGGCCAGATCGTTGGCGCTGCGCTGGGCGCTGAGGTGGGCCGCCTGCAGGACGATCACATTGAGGTAAGCGACGGTGCCGGCCCGGTACTGGTTGAGGGCGATGGCCTCGGCCTCGGCGGCCGCTGCTACGGCCGCCGACTGTTCGGCCGCGGCCTCTTCCAGCAGGCGGGCGGCGGCCAGGTTGTCTTCCACTTCCTGGAAGGCCACCAGCACGGTCTGGCGGTAGGTGGCGACGGCCTGCTCCCAAGTTGCCCGGGACTGGCTCACCGCCGCCTTGCGGGCGCCGGCATCGAAGAGGGAGGCGGCCAGGGTCGGTCCGAGGGACCAGTAACGGCTCGGCACGGTGAGCAGATCCTCGATCTGGGAGCGGCGGAAGCCCGCCGAGGCGGACAGGCCCAGCACCGGGAAGCGGGCGGCTTCGGCCGCGCCGATGGCGGCGTTGGCGGCGGCTACCCGGCGCTCGGCGGCGGCAATGTCGGGGCGGCGTTCCAGCAGGGTGGAGGGCAGGGTCACGGCCACCGGGGCGGTGGGCAGCGGGCCTGCGCTCACCGGCAGGGAGAAGTTCGCCGGCGCCTGCCCCAGCAGCACGGCGATGGCGTGTTCATACTGGCTGCGGGACAGGCGGGCCTCGACGGCCGCCGCACGGGCACTGCGCAGCTGGCTCTCGCCCTGCACCACGTCGGCCTTGCCGGCCACACCGGCGGCGTAGCGGTTGCGGGTGAGCTCAAGGGATCGCGCGTAGGCGGCCACGGCGGCCTCCAGAAGCTGCTGCTGGCGTTCGGCGGCGCGGAGCTGGAAGTAGGTCTGGGCCAGGGTGGCGTGGGCCGACAGGCGTGCGGCGGCCAGGTCGGCCTCGCTGGCCTGGATGCGGGCATCGGCGGCCTCCACGTTGCGGGCGATGCGGCCCCACACGTCCAGCTCCCAGCTGGCGGTGGCGCCCAGGCTGAAGCTGTTGCGCGGCGGGGCGCTGCCGGCGCTGTCGGTGGCCGCCGACGTGGCCGAGCGGGTCGCCCCGGCGGTGGCATTGACGGCCGGCAGCCACGACGCCCGGGCCGCATCGGCCAGGGCCCGGGCCTGGCGGTACTGGGCTTCGGCGATGCGCAGGTTCTGGTTGGAGACCTCCACCTTGTCCTGCAGGGCATCCAGCACCGGGTCGCCAAAGGCCTTCCACCAGGTATCGGCGGCCAGCGGGTCGCGAGGCTCGGCGGCCTTCCACTCGCCGGCTTCCTTGAAGGCGGCGGGCGTCTCCACCGCGGGGCGGACGTGATCGGGGCCGAGGGTGCAGGCGGCGAGGCTCAGGGCGCAGAGCGCCGCAAACAGCGCATTCACGGCGCTAGGGGCGACTGTAGGGGCGACTTCAGTCGCCCATGGACTTCGATCCAAGGCATTGCGGTGATCAACGCACGATGGGCGACTGAAGTCGCCCCTACAAGCTGCCCCGACAGGGACAGGGTGATTCCGGTCATTCATGGGCAGGCAGGCTCCGCTTGCGGCGCAACCGGTCGAGCATCACGAAGACGACCGGCGTGGTGTAGAGGGTGAGGATCTGGCTGAGGATCAGGCCACCGACGATGGCGATGCCCAGGGGCTGGCGCAGCTCGGCGCCGTCGCCGCTGCCGATGGCCAGCGGAATCGCCCCGAACAGGGCTGCCAGGGTGGTCATCAGGATGGGCCGGAAGCGCAGCAGGCAGGCGTGGTGGATGGCGTCGCGGGCGTTCTCGCCCTGGTGGCGCATGCGCGCGATGGCCACGTCGATCATCATGATGGCGTTCTTCTTGACGATGCCGATGAGCAGGATCACCCCGATCATGGCGATCAGGCCAAATTCGGTGTCCCGGGCCATCAGGGCCAGCAAGGCCCCCACCCCCGCCGAGGGCAGCGTTGAGAGGATGGTGATGGGGTGGATCAGGCTCTCGTAGAGCATGCCCAGCACGATGTAGATGGTGATAATGGCGGCCAGGATCAGCAGCGGCTGGCTGCTCATGGATTTCTGGAAGGCCCCGGCCGAGCCCTCGAAGCTGGTGCGGATGCTCACCGGTACGCCGATGCCCGCCAGCGCCGCGTCGATGGCCTCGGTCGCCTCGCCGAGAGAGCGCCCCTCGGGCAGGGCAAAGCTGATGGTGGATGCCGCCGAGCCGCCCTGGTGGCTGACCGAAAGGGGCGCCAGGGTGGATTCAAAGCGGGCCACCGCCGACAGGGGCACCTTGGCGCCGCCCGGCGCGATCAGGGTCAGGCGGGAGAGGGATTCGGGGCCCTGCAGGTATTCCGGCGCGGCCTCCAGCACCACCCGGTACTGGTTGAGGGGGTTGTAGATGGTGGACACCTGGCGCTGGCCGTAGGCGTTGTTGAGGGCTGTCGTGGCGGCCCGCATGGTGATGCCGTAGCGGGCCAGGGCGTCCCGGTCGAACAGCACGCTGGTCTGCGGCCCCCGGTCCTGCTGGTCGCTGCTCACGTCGGTGATCTGGTCGAGGCGGCTCAGGGCGTTGCGGATGCGCGGCTCCCACAGGCGCAGCTCTTCCAGGCTGTCGGACTGGAGGGTGAACTGGAAGCTCGAATTGCCCGAGCGCCCGCCAATCCGGATGTCCTGGGTGGCGCTGAGGTAGAGGTTGGCACCGGGCACTTTGGCGAGCTTCTTGCGCAGTCGGCCGATCACCGCCTCGGCCGACTCCTTGCGCTCGCCGATGGGCTTGAGGGTGACGAACATGGAGCCGTAGTTGCGCTGGGAACCGCCGGTGAAGCCGGTCACCGTGGCCACCGCCGGGTCGGCACCGACGATGGTCAGAAACTGATCCATCTTCTCCTTCATGGCCTGGAAGGAGATGGCCTGGTCGGCCTCCACAAAGCCGCGCAGGCGGCCGGTGTCCTGCTGGGGGAAGAAGCCCTTGGGGATGGTCTGGTAGAGATGCACGTTGAGGCCGACGGTGGCGGCCAGCACCAGCAGCACGATCCAGCGATGGGCCAGGGCCCAGCCCAGGGTGCGCCGGTAGCCCTCCAGCAGTGCCGCCAGGGCACGCCCGATGGCCCGGTCCACCCGCCCCCGCTCGGCCTCCGGCGGGCGTGGGCGGAGCAGCCGGGCGCACATCATCGGCGTGGTGGTGAGGGACACCACCAGGGACACCAGGATGGCCGCCGACAGCACCACCGCAAACTCCCGGAACAGCCGCCCGACAATGCCGCCCATGGCCAGGATGGGGATGAACACGGCGATCAGCGACAGGCTCATGGACAGCACGGTAAAGCCGATCTCCCGCGCCCCGCGCAGGGCCGCCTGACGGGGAGGCATGCCCTCGTCCACGTGGCGGGAGATGTTCTCCAGCACCACGATGGCGTCGTCCACCACGAAGCCGGTGGCGATGGTGAGGGCCATCAGGGACAGGTTGTCGAGGCTGAAGCCGGCCAGATACATGATGGAGAAGGTGCCCACCAGGGACACCGGCACCACCACGCTGGGGATGAGGGTGGCGCGCCAGTTGCGCAGGAACAGGAAGACCACCATCACCACCAGGGCCACCGAGATCACCAGGGTGCGCTCCACCTCGCGCAGGGAGCCGCGGATGGTGGGGGTGCGGTCCATCACCACATCCAGATCCACCGCCGGCGACACGCTGGCGCGCAGCAGGGGCAACAGGGCGGTAACCCGATCAACCGTCTCGATGATGTTGGCGCCGGGCTGGCGATTGACCATCAGCAGCACTGCCGGGCGGCCATTGGCGTAACCGTAGTTGCGGTCGTTCTCGACCCCGTCGCGCACCCGCGCCACGTCCCCCAGGCGCACCGCCGCGCCACTCTTCCAGGACACGATCAGCGGGCGGTAGTCGGCGGCCGTGCGGGCCTGGTCGTTGGCCCCCACCTGCCAGGCATTGTCACCATCCTCCAGCACGCCCTTGGGCCGGTTGGCATTGGTGCCGACAATGGCGCTGCGCACGTCATCCAGGTTGAGGCCGGCGGCGGCCAGTCGGTCAGGCTCCACCTCGACCCGCACCGCCGGCAGGGAGGCGCCGCCGATGGACACCTGCCCCACCCCGTCCACCTGGGCCAGGCGCTGGGCCAGCACGGTGGAGGCTGCGTCGTAGAGCTGGCCCTGGGTCAGGGTGGCGGAGGTGAGCGCCAGGATGATGATGGGCGTCTCGGCCGGGTTCACCTTGCGATAGGTGGGGTTGTTGGGCAGGCTCGACGGCAGCTGGCTGCGGGCGGCGTTGATGGCCGCCTGCACGTCCCGGGCAGCACCGTCGATGTCCCGGGAGAGGTCGAACTGCAGGGTCACCCGGGTGGAACCGAGGGAGCTGCTGGACGTCATCTCGGTGACGCCGGCGATCTGCCCGAGGATGCGCTCCAGCGGCCCGGCCACCGTGGCCGACATGATCTCCGGGCTGGCCCCGGGGAGGTTGGCCGAGACGGAGATGGTGGGGTAATCCACCTGGGGCAGGGGCGACACCGGCAGCAGCCGGAAGGCAATCGCCCCCGCCAGCACCACGGCCAGCGTCAGCAGGGTGGTGGCCACCGGGCGAAAAATGAACAGCCGCGAGAGGTTCATTGCACCGGACGCCCCCGGCCATCAATCCGGAGCGCCCCCCATCGCTTACCCACGCGGATCAGCCGACCGCCCCCCTGGGCCCTTGTGGGGGAGAGCCCCGGCCAACACAACGCGAAACACCGTAAAGGCCGCCGGCAAAAGCGCAACCCGTTCAAGCCGAATCCCGGCACACGGGCGCCGATCCGGATATCCGCATCGATGGGGAGACACCTGCTGTGCATGGCACGCCCCACCCTCACGCCGACCTCCGGGCCAGGCGGTCGAAGGCCAGGTAGATCACCGGGGTGGTGAACAGCGTGAGCACCTGGCTCACCAGCAGGCCACCGACCAGGGTGATGCCCAGGGGCTGGCGCAGCTCGGAGCCGACACCATTGCCCAGCATCAGCGGCAGCGCCCCCAGCAGCGCCGCCAGGGTGGTCATCAGGATGGGCCGGAAGCGCAGCAGGCAGGCCTGGAAGATGGCCTCCCGGGGCGCGAGGCCCTGGTTGCGTTCGGCGTCCAGGGCGAAGTCGATCATCATGATGGCGTTCTTCTTGACGATGCCGATCAGCAGCACGATGCCGATGATGCCGACAATGCCCAGCTCGGCACGCGCCATCAGCAGGGCCAGCAGCGCCCCCACCCCGGCGGACGGCAGGGTGGACAGGATGGTCACCGGGTGGATGTAGCTCTCGTAGAGCACGCCCAGCACGATGTACATGGTCACCACCGCCGCCAGGATCAGCAGCAGGGTGTTGGTCAGGGACGCCTGGAAGGCCAGGGCCGCGCCGCGGAAGCGCGTCTCGATGCTGGCCGGCATCTCCAGCTCCGCCTCGGCCTGGCGGATCGCCTCCACCGCTGCCCCCAGGGCCACGCCCGCGGCGAGGTTGAAGGACACCGTGACCGCCGGAAACTGGCCGATGTGATTGACCGCCAGCATGGCCGGCCGCTCCACCACCCGGGCCACCGCCGACAGGGGCACCTGCACCCCGCCGCTGCCGGGCACGTACAGGTTGGCCATGGCCGCCGGACCGCTGCGGAACTGCGGCTGCACCTCCAGCACCACCCGGTACTGGGTGGCCTGGGTGAAGATGGTGGAGATCAGGCGTTGGCCATAGGCGTTGTAGAGGGCGTTGTCGATGGCGGCGACGCTCACCCCCAGGCGGCTGGCGGCATTGCGGTCGATCTCCACCCAGGCCTGCAGGCCCTTGTCCTGCAGGTCGCTGGCCACGTCGGCCAGTTCCGGGCGGGCCTGAAGGCGCTCCACCAGGCGCGGCACCCATTCGGCCAGGGCCTCGCCATCGGGCGACTGCAGGGAGAACTGGTACTGGGTGCGGGCCACCCGGTCTTCGATGGACAGGTCCTGCACCGGCTGCATGTAGAGGGTGATGCCGGCCACCTTCTGCAGCTCGGGGCCAAGGCGGCGGATCACCTCACTGGCGCTGGCGTCCCGCTCGGCCAGGGGCTTCAGGCTGATCATCATGCGCCCGCTGTTGAGGGTGGCGTTGGTGCCATCCACCCCGATGAAGGACGACAGGCTGGCCACCGCCGGGTCTTTCAGCACCACCTCGGCCACCGCCTGCTGGCGCTCGGACATGGCCGGGAAGGAGATGGACTGGCCGGCCTCGGTCACCCCCTGGATCGCCCCGGTGTCCTGCACCGGGAAGAAGCCCTTGGGCACCAGGATGTAGAGCAGCACGGTGAGGGCCAGGGTGCCCGCCGCCACCAGCAGGGTCAGGCCCTGGCGCTGCAGCACCCACTCCAGCATCACCCCGTAGCGGGCGATGACCCGGTCGAAGAAATCGCCGGTCACCCGGTAGAAGCGGCTCTGCTCCGCCTCGGGCACGTGCTTGAGCAGGCGCGCGCACATCATCGGGGTCAGGGTCAGGGAGACGACCGCCGAGATCAGGATGGCGATGGCCAAGGTGATGGCGAACTCGCGGAACAGCCGCCCCACCACGTCACCCATGAACAGCAGCGGAATCAGCACCGCGATCAGGGACACGGTGAGGGAGATGATGGTGAAGCCGATCTGCTTCGCCCCCTTCAGCGCCGCCTGCATGGGGGATTCGCCCTCCTCCACGTAGCGGGCGATGTTCTCGATCATCACGATGGCGTCGTCCACCACGAAACCGGTTGAGATGGTGAGGGCCATCAGGGTGAGGTTGTTGAGGCTGAAGCCCGCCAGATACATGACCCCGAAGGTGCCCACCAGGGACAGGGGCACCGCCACGCTGGGTATGAGGGTGGCCGGCACGCTGCGCAGGAACAGGAAGATCACCATCACCACCAGGGCCACGGCCAGCATCAGCTCCACCTGCACGTCGTGCACCGAGGCGCGGATGGTGGTGGTGCGATCCGAGAGCACCCGGACGTCCACCGAGGCCGGCAGGCTGGCGGTCATCTGGGGCAGCAGGGCGGTCACCCGGTCGGCCACCTCGATCACGTTGGCGCCGGGCTGACGCTGCACGTTGATGATCACCGCCGCCTCCCGGTCGGCCCAGGCGGCGAGGCGGATGTTCTCGGCGTCATCCACCAGGGTGGCCAGATCGGACAGGCGCACCGGGCTGCCGTTGCGATAGGCGACGATGAGGCCGCGGTATTCGTCGGCGGAACGCAACTGGTCGTTGGCGTCGAGGGTGGAGGCGCGCTGGGGGCCGTCGAAGCTGCCCTTGGCCTGGGTCACGTTGGCGTTGGCGATGGCCGTGCGCAGGTCCTCCAGGCCCAGCCCGTAGGCCGCCGCCGCGGTGGGGTTGACCTGCACCCGCACCGCCGGGCGGCGCCCGCCGGCAATGCTCACCAGCCCCACCCCCGCCACCTGGGAGATCTTCATGGCGAGGCGGCTTTCCACCAGGTCGTGGATGCGGGTGATGGGGAGGCTGGGGGACGAGATGGCCAGGGTGAGGATGGGCGCATCGGCCGGATTCACCTTGCTGTAGGTGGGTGGCGCCGGCAGATCGGACGGGAGCAGGCTGGAGGCGGCATTGATGGCCGCCTGCACCTGCTGCTCGGCCACGTCCAGCCCCATCGCCAGGCTGAAGCGCAGGGTGACCACCGACGCCCCGCCGGAGCTGGTGGACGACATCTCGTCCAGCCCCGGCATCTGCCCGAACTGGCGCTCCAGCGGCGCGGTGACGGCGGAGGTCATCACGTCCGGGCTGGCGCCGGGGTAGAGGGTTTTGACCTGGATGGTGGGGTAATCCACCTCGGGCAGGGCCGAGATGGGCAGCAGGCGGTAGGCCACGAAGCCCACCAGCAGGATGGCCACCATCAGCAGCGAGGTGGCCACCGGCCGCAGGATGAACAGGCGGGAGGGGTTCATGCCGGCCCCCCGATGGCATGTCGATGCCCGCGGGCACTTTCAGCGAAGGCTGCGGCCACGGTCAGCGCCCCGGCCGGCCGGAGCCATTGCGCCGGCTCTCCCGGCCGGGGGCGTCCACGGCCTTCGGGTCGATGGCCTCCACCTTAGCCCCGTCCTTGAGCTTGTCGAGCCCGTCCACCACCACCCGGTCACCGACGGCCAGGCCCTCCTCCACCGCGGCCTTGCCCCCATCGACGGGGCCGAGGCGCACCGGCACGGCGGCCACCTTGCCGTCGGCGGTCAGGCGATACACAAAGCTGCCCTTGCTGCCCTGCTGCACCGCCGCCGTGGGCACGGTGACCACGCCGCTGAGGGTGTCCAGCAGCAGGCGCACATTGACGAACTGGTTGGGAAACAGGCTGCCGTCCTTGTTGGCAAAGTCGGCCTTGAGCTTCACCGTGCCGGTGGTCGAATCGATCTGGGCATCCACCGCCAGCAGGCTGCCTTCGGCCAGACGGGTCTTCATCTCCCGGTCCCAGGCCTCCACCTTCAGCCCGCGCCCCTCGCGCACCCGCTTCATGATTGCGGGCAGACGCTCTTCCGGCACCGGGAAGACCGCGGTGATCGGGCTCACCTGGGCAATCGTCACCAGCCCGGCCGCATCGGAGGCCTTGACGATGTTGCCCGGGTCCACCGCCCGCAGGCCGACCCGGCCGCTGATGGGCGCCTTGATGGTGGTGTAGGAGAGTTGCAGCTCGGCGCTGCGCAGATTGCCTTCGTCGGTCTGCACGGTGCCCTGGTACTGGCGCACCAGCGCCTCCTGGGTGTCCACCTGCTGTTTCGCGATGGAATCCTGGGCCAGCAGACCGCGGTAGCGCTCCAGGTCGATGCGGGCGTTCCTGAGCAGGGCCTGGTCGCGGGCGAGCTGGCCGCGGGCCTGCTCCAGGGCCGCGCGGAAGGGCTCGGGATCAATCAGCGCCAGCACCTCGCCGGCCTTCACCGGCTGACCCTCGACAAACTTCAACGTCAGCAGCGGGCCATCCACCCGGCTGCGCACCGTGACCAGATTGCGCGGTACCACGGTGCCGAGGGCAGGCACGGTGACGCGGACCTCCCCGGTCCCGATGGTGGCAAGGGTGACCGGTACCGGCCGATCACCACGCGGACCACCCCCGCGCGGACCGGCGGCCTCCGTGCCGCGCCCCTCCTCCGCGCCCCCCCGGTACGCGTACCAGGTGCCGCCGCCGGCCAGCACGGCGAGACCGACAATCCAGGGCAGATAGGAACGTTTGGGGCTTTGCGGTGACGCAGCGGAAGACGGGCTGGACATGGATGAACTTTCACGGAAGCGCCGGCGCGTCGGCCGGATGGGAAGGACTCGAATGCTACACGATGGAACTTGAAGACTGCCCAATAGACCCGGCAGACCCGGAATCGATCCCGACATTCACACGCATCAGCCGGCCCCAAAAAGGAAAGCCGCTTACGTAACACTTTTTAAACATCTGCCACACCCCAGCCTATGTGAATTGAATCACACTGAACACGCGAAACGGATCACACACTGGAGCCCCCATGACACATCCATCCGGCCCCCAGCTTCCCGGCACTGACGATCTGCTGTCCATCATTCGCGTACAAACCGAGATCGCCCGCCTGGGGCTCGACCTGGATGCCGTCATGGCACTGGCTGCGGAGGCCAGCATGAAGCTCACCGGCGCCGACGGCGCTGCAGTGGAGATTGCCGAAGGGCCGCTACTGGTCTATCGGGCCACAGCGGGATCAGCCGCGGCACAGGTCGGCCGAAGCGTTGATGCGGAACACAGCCTTTCCGGCCTGTGCCTGCGCAGCGGGACGGCCCTGACCAGTGACAATGTCGAAGGCGACCCGCGGGTCGATTTGACCTCCTGCCATCAGATCGGCCTGCGCTCCATGGCCGTGGTGCCCCTGTGTCACGACATCGAGAACGTGGGCGTCCTCAAGGTACTGTCGTCCAGGCAGGCGGCTTTCGGCACCCGCCAGGTCGAAATCATGAAGCTCATGGCGGATCTGCTTGCCGCGTCCATGTACTTCGCCACCCGTTGCGGCCGGGATGCGCTCTTCCACCAGGCAACCCATGATCTGCTCACCGGCCTGGCCAACCGCGCCCTTTTTCTGGATCGCCTGCGCAACGCCTTGTTGCAGGCGGATCGGGAGCGCAATCAGGCGGGCGTGCTCATGGTGGACATGGACGAACTGAAGCGGATCAACGACAACCATGGCCATCGGGTGGGCGACTTGGCAATCCGCGAGTTTGCCCAGCGTCTGTCCAGCGGGGCACGACGCTCGGACACGGTGGCACGTCTGGGTGGCGACGAGTTCGGCGTGGTACTCCGCCCGACCGCCAGCACGGACGGACTGCGCGCCAGCACCGAGCGACTGATCCGACAGGTCCAGGGCCCCCTCGTGGTGGACGGGCAACGGATCAATCTCGGTGCCAGCTTCGGCGCGGCCCTTTACCCGGACGACGCCAGGGACATCAATGGCCTGCTGGAGGTGGCCGACCAGGCCATGTATGCCGCCAAACGCGAACGCAAGGGCCAAGCGGTCACGGGCTTGACCAACGAATGAATGACGGCACCTCAGGCGGTGGGCGGGGGGGCACATCGATCACCTTCCCCGCCCGGGACGATGGCGCAGAGCGTGTGAAGAAATCGTAGCGAGCGGTTCGAGTCCGCGCCGCGGCGCGCAGCCGTACAGGGCGTACGGTGAGCATCACCGGGGCGAAATCGAGCCGCGTGGTAGATGACTCACACCACCCGCTCAGAACTTCACGGCCACGCTGCCATACACGCTGCGCGGGGTGCCCGGCGCATGCAGGGACTGGGCACCGTCCCACCACACATACTCGCTGTAGCGGTCGAACAGGTTGCGCACCTGAAGCTCCACACTCACCGCCGGGGTCACCCGGTAGGCGGCGGACAGGTTGGCATGGGCGTAGCCGCCGAACTTGCCGGTGGCGTTGGTGCGCTCAAGGTAGTAGCTGGTCTGCCCATTGACCCAGGCGGACAGGCGCAGGGCGTCGTTGGCCTGGTAGTCGGCACCGGCGGTGTACAGCAGCTGCGGTACGTGGTCGATCTCCTTGCCCATGCTGGCTGCCGACGAGGCATCGGCCTGCAGGATCTTCGAGCGCTGGATGGCGGTGGACATCCACAGCCCGAGCTGGCGGGTGGGCCGGGCGTTGAGCTGCAGGTCGATGCCCTGGCGGCGGGTCTGGCCGATGTTCTCGGCGTCGTTGGCCGGGTCGTTGAGCTTGCGGCGGGCCTCGTTGGAGGCCGTCTGACGCCAGGCGGAGAGGCGCCCGTCGAGCCAGCTCAGGGGGCGGAACTTGACGCCCGCCTCCCAGCCCTCATTGATGGAGGGAGACAGGTCGGCCGTCTGGTTCACCTTGTAGGAGGCCGTGCCCACGCCCACCTGGAAGCTGCGCCCCCAGTTGCCGTACACCGAAAGCGCCTCCGACACCGCATAGACGGCCGAGAACTTGGGCTGCTTGATGGTGCCGTAGTCGTTCACGTCATAGACGCGGCCGTTGAGCTGGTTGGTGTAGCTGCCGGTCACCCGGTCGGCGCGGAAGGCCGGGGTCAGCGTCAGGCCGGCAAGGGGCTTGATGACGGCCTGCACGAAGGCGCCAGTGGTGTTGAAGTCGAACTGCTGGTTGCGGGTCTGGCTCTGGCGCACCTGGGCGACGGTGTTGAAACGCTGGCTGCGGTTGTCCTGGCGCTCCACATCCACGCCGCCCATCACCGACACATCGCCGATCACGGTCTTGCCGGCCCGCCACGTGAGGGTGGTGGCGGCGCCGGTGTGGGTCTCGGCCACCAGACGCTCCTGCTGGGAGGCGCCCGCCGAGAACTTCACGAAACGCCGGTCATCCAGGTTGTTGAGATACACCTGCCCGGTCCAGAACAGGCGCTCGGCCAGCTCGGATTCGCCTTGCAGGGCAAACTGGCTGACCTGGCGGCGGTCCTCGTCGGTGGCGTTGTGGGCCGGCGATTGGTCCGGGTTGGCGCGGGCCTGGGCGCGGGTCAGGTAGCCCGCCTCATCTGCCGTGGCCGTGTGATGACGGGCGATCAGGCCGAAACGGCTGGTGCCGCCGGCGGGCGTGAAGAACCACTTGCCGGAGAAGCTGCCGCTCTCGGCGTTGGCGTGGTCCCGGTAGCCGTCGCTGCGGTTGAGGGAGACGGCGTAGTTCTGGGCCAGGCCGTCCTTCTCAAAGCCCGCAGCGGCCTGAAGTTCGCGGGTGGCGAAGCTGCCGACGGTGGCCCGCCCAAGCAGGTAGTTGCCACCGCTCTTGGTGCTGATGTTGGCATTGCCGGCGATGTTGTGCAGGCCGTAGCGCGGATCGTTGGTGCCCCGCACCACTTCGATGGATTCGATGTCCAGGCGCGGCGCCAGGTCGATGTAGGGCATGTTGCCGTCGTTGCTGTTGGACGGCACGCCGTCGATCAGCAGCTTGACCGCATTGATCTCGCCTTCGCCGTTGAAGGCGCGCATGGAGAACTTGCCGGAGGTGGTGCCTTGTCCGAACTGGGTCAGCATGACCCCGGGCACCTGGCCGAAGAGCTCCCAGTTGTTGTTCACCACCTGGCTCTCGATGCGCTCGATGGGCAGGATGTCCACCGAGGTCAGCACCCGGCGCGCCTCCAGCGGCCCGCCGGCGCTACCGCTGACGACGACCTGGCCAAGGGTCAGGGCGGTATCGGTGGCCGACACCGCCAACTGAGCGTGGGCGTGACCACAAAAGGCCGCAAGAACGGCGGCAAAGACGGGACGGGGAGCAAAGCGGAGGGGAGGCATGGCAATCCTTGCAGGTCGGCGATGGGGCCGAACTGTAGCAAGGGAACACGCCCGAAATACTTGATCCATGCTGGCTGGCAGCCTGGTGCGACACCATGTCGCAGGCCCGGGGATTGTTCCGGTGACGGACACGCGCCATGGCGCTCCAGGTTGACGGCCGGACTGAAACTGTTCTAACAGTCAAGACTCTGAATTCCCTGTCGCTACAGCATGTCCCTACTCTCCGAAGCCTTCCTCAAAGCCGGCCACACACTGGCGAATGTCCGACGCGACTTCCCTGAATGGCACCTCGGGCGGCCGGACTATGCCCTGTGGGCCCTGGACGTGGACACGCAGGCAGTCAGCCAGGCAGTGGCTGTCGCCGCCCATCACCTGGACGGCCTCCTGCTCGACGGCTACCGCCGGCAACCCCACATCACCCTGGCCCTGGGTGGCTTTCCGACCGCTACGCCGACCCACGCCGACGACTACGGCCCGGCAGCCTTCGACGCTCACCTGCGGGCACTGCGGAGCCTCGGGCTTGCTCCTTTCGAGATCGACATCGGCGGCCTGGCGAGCTTCACGTCCGCCCCCTTCCTGAGTGTCGGCGACCCCGATGGCGGCATTCAACGCCTGCATCAGACCCTGGGCGGCGAGCGCCCCGAGGGCCGCTACATTCCCCACGTCACCGTCGGCCTCTTTTCAGGTGCATGGCCCACTGCCGAGGTACTGCCACGCCTCGAAGCGCTGGCGGACCTGCTTCCAATTCGCTGCCGCATTGAACGCGTAAGCCTCATGCGCTACGCAGCCACCGAGATTGGTGGTCCCCTTGCACGCCTTGCCGACCACGACCTGAGCAGCGGCCGCCTGGTATGGCGAGAGACGCCACCTTTCCCCTCCGCAGCAGGTTCAGACATTCCCCCGCCAGGCAGAAAGGAATTCATCCGCCCCTTGTAAGAAAGAGGCGTCCCGGCCCGACAAAGGAGCAGATACCCCTGCAGCACGCAAGCCTGCAGCCCCTGCCACCCACCCGGAGCCTCCCATGAAAACCCTGACCCGCCTGCTCGCCACCGCCACCCTGACCCTTGCCGCCAGCGCCGCCAGCGCCCTCGACATCCAGCCCTACACCCCGCAGGCCCTGGCCGCTGCCCAGCAAGCCGGCAAACCGGTGGCCCTGCACTTCCATGCCGACTGGTGCCCCACCTGCCGCGCCCAGGAGAAGGTTTTCAACAGCTTCAAGGCCGAACCCGGCCTCGACCTGCCCTTGCTGGTGGTGGACTACGACAAGGAACGGGCCCTCAAGCAAAGCCTCAAGGTGCGCACCCAGTCCACGGTGATCATCTACCGGGGCACCCGGGAAACCGCCCGGGTCGCTGGCGAGACGGACGAAGCCCGCCTGCGCGCCGCCCTCAAAAGCGCCCTTTGAGCGCCGCCGCCATGGGTGATCCTCTGACGACGTCCCTGTCTCTCTCCCACCTGGGCCTCAGCCTGCTGGCCGGCAGCCTCACCACCCTGTCGCCCTGCGTGTTTCCTATCCTGCCCCTGGTGGTCGGCGGCGCAGTGCAGACCAACCGCCTGGCGCCCGTGGCAATGGGTGTCGGCATGGCCGCCTCCTTCGCCCTGATCGGCCTGCTGCTCGGGGCCGCCGGCCCGGCCCTGGGTATCGACGGCGACAGCGTGCGCACCTTCGGCGGCATCATGCTGGTGGCCTTTGCGGCGGTAATGCTGATTCCGGCCCTGAGCCGGCGCTTCACCGAACTGATGCTGCCCATCGCGTCGTCCGCCAACAACGCCTCCAGCCGCCTGGACAGCGGCTCACTGACCGGCGCGTTCCTGCTGGGTGGCCTGCTCGGCCTGGTATGGAGCCCCTGCTCCGGCCCCCTGCTGGCCTCGGCCCTGACCCTGGTGGCCAGCGACGGCGGTGCTGGCCGCGGCGCCCTGATTCTCGGCCTGTTCGGCACTGGCGCCGCGATCCCGCTGGTGGCCGTCGCCTACGCCTCGCGCAGCGGCTTCAACAAGGCCCGCGGCTGGGTGATGGCGCGGGTCGAAACGGTGAAGAAGGCCTTCGGCATCCTTATCGGCCTAACCGGCATCGCCATCCTCAGCGGCGCCGACAAGTGGCTGGAGGCGCGGGTGGTCAGCGTGCTGCCCGACAGCTGGGTGAATTTGACGACGCTGTTCTGAACCCTCAGCCCGCCACCGGCCTGACCTTCCCTGCAGCCAGTTTGGCCCGGCTGCGGGCCTCGTCCACATCCGCCCCATTGGCCACTGCCACGCCCATGCGGCGCTTGGCAAAAGCTTCCGGTTTGCCGAAGAGTCGGAGGTCGGTGCCCGGCACCGCCAGGGCCTCGGCCACACCTTCAAAGGCGATGCCGGCGGCTTCCATGCCCCCGTAGATCACCGCAGAAGCACCCGGCTCGCGCAGGCTCACGTCCACCGGCAGGCCGAGGATGGCGCGGGCGTGCAGTTCAAACTCGGAGAAGCGCTGGGAGCACAGGGTGACCAGACCGGTATCGTGGGGCCGCGGGCTGACCTCCGAGAACCACACCCTGTCGCCCTTCACGAACAGCTCCACGCCGAACAGCCCGCGCCCACCCAGGTTGGCAGTGACGGCGCCGGCGATCTCCCGCGAGCGCGCCAGGGCCGCCGGGCTCATGGCCTGGGGCTGCCAGGATTCCACGTAGTCGCCCGACACCTGCACATGGCCGATGGGGTCGCAGAAATAGGTCTGCACCGTGCCGCCGGCATCGCAGGCGCGCACGGTGAGCTGGGTGATCTCGTAGTCGAAATCGATGAAGCCCTCGACGATCACCCGACCCTGGTTCACCCGCCCGCCGGCGGCGGCATAGTCCCAGGCGGTCTGCACGTCGTCCGGCCCCTTGAGCAAAGACTGGCCCTTGCCCGACGAGGACATCACCGGCTTGACGATGCACGGGTAACCAATGGCCGGCTGGCCGTCGCTGCCGTCGATGGCAGCCTGCAGCTCGGCCAGGGAATCGGCAAAGCGATAGGGCGAGGTGGGCAGTCCCAGCTCCTCGGCGGCCAGGCGGCGGATGCCCTCCCGGTTCATGGTCAGCTGGGCGGCCCGGGCGGTGGGGATCACCTCGGCCAGGCCCTCGGCCTCGATCTGCACCAGCATGTCGGTGGCGATGGCCTCGATCTCCGGCACGATCAGATGGGGCTTCTCCTGCTCGATCAGGGCACGCAGCGCAGCGCCGTCGGTCATCGGGATCACATGGGCCCGGTGGGCCACCTGGTGGCCGGGGGCGTTGGGGTAGCGATCCACGGCAATCGTCTCGACACCCAAGCGCTGCAGCGCGATCAGGACTTCCTTACCCAACTCGCCGGAGCCGAGAAGCATCACGCGCAGGGCGCTGGGGGAAAGAGGGGTGCCGAATTTCATGGAATCGCTCCGGGAGGGGGTGGGAACGGGATTATACGGAGGGAGTGGGGTGGCGTAGGCCACAGCCAGGGGTTTAGGTGGGGCAGTTTCCGCTATCCCCGGGAATCAGCGCGGTAAGTTCATGCTCAATTTCGTCGTCAGTCCTGCCCAAAGCCTCCAAGAGTTCAATGTAATTGCGATGGACTGTGCGAGTCGACGGGTGATCGATACCGGAGCTCTTGACGCTAATGATGAGCGCCCGTCGTAACAACGATTCGGCTTCGATCCAGCGATTGGTTTTCTTCAACAGTGCACCTAGGTTGTTAAGCTGTATAGCGACCCGCGGGTGACTGGAACCGAAGGTCTCTTCGACAATCACTAATGCCTCACGCATCAAGGGCTCAGCATCCGTTAGCTGGTTTGTATCCATCAACAGATCGGCCAAATTGTTTAGCAATATGGCGACGCGATGATGACTCGCACCCAATTTCTCCTTAAAAATCGCCAGCGCCCGGTGCATTAGTGGTCCGGCCTCATCCAATCGGTGACTGGCATGAAGAATGGAGGCAAGGTTACTGAGGCGGTTTGCAACCAAGGGGTGCTCGGGACCGAAATGGGCTTCGTCTAACTCCAGAGCCTCACGCATCAACGATTCTGCCTCGCCAGTCCGACGCGTTTCGAAGAGCAGGACGGCAAGGTTGCTGAGGTAGCCAGAGATGACTGGCGGATGCCCAGTACCAAAGGACGCCGCCTCATCAATCACCCGCGCAATCACCAGCGCCCGGCGCATTAGCAACTCGGCCTCGGCAAGCTCGTTCCTGTCCTTGAGCAGTTGGGCCAGGTTGTTGAGATCAACGGCAACCTCCCGATGCCCAGAACCCAATCTCGCCTCGTCAATCTTCAACGCCCGGCGCATAAGCGGCTCAGCCTCATCCAACCGATTCGTCGCTTTCAGCAGCTGTGCCAGATTATTGAGGTGAATGGCGAACTCCGGCTTCTCTGTGCCAAAGCTTGCCTCACCTATCGCGAGAGCTCGCCGCAAGAGCGGTTCAGCCTCAGCATAAGCAGCCTTCTCGAGAAGCAGCAAACTCACTTGGTTCATGAGATGCGCCGTGGGATCAGTAATCCCAGCCAGATCAGCATGCACAGCAACGGCCCGAGCATGTAACACCAGAGGCTCCAACACGGTCCAACTATGCACATCCACCGGATCACCCACAAAGGCAGCATTCACCCAACGCAGGGCCTCGACCAGCACTGAGTGTTCGTCCCCTTGCCGCAGGTCGCTCCGCGTTACCTCCTGCACCAAGCGATGAACCTCGAAGAAAGGCGCATCCGTAGCCCTCATCACCAACGAAAAAGCGTCCAGCTCTACCATCGCACCGTGAAGGTCGGCGACAAGCCCACTCTGTCCCAGCGAGGGGATATCCAGCAGTGTTTCGGGAATCGGCTCAGGAGCAAACCAAGCGAGGTGCTGCAACAATCGGCGGGCGGGCGACCCCAGTTGATCAAAGGAAGTTTGCCAAGTGATAGCAATGCTGCGGGGATACTGCATCAGCCGTTCGTCGAACCAGCTCAGCACTTCATCCCGGTGGCACTGCCACTGGGCCAAGTATTGGCCGAAAGTGCTGCGCCGCTGGGCGATGTAAGCGCCGGCCTGTTCAAGACCGAGGGCGAGGCAGCCCAGCTCCTCGGTGAGTCGAGCTGCCACGAGGGGATCGTCAGCCTGCTGACGGCGGCGCCCGGAGGTACGTGAGAGCAGGAACTCAACAGAGGCATCAGGCGACAACAAGTCCACGGGTACTGCCTTAATGCCAGCACTCCAGTTCGGCAGCCGACTGGTCATCAGAACATGTCCACCGCTAAGCCTCGGCAGCAGGGCCTCAACGGCGACGGCTGCAGCTTCGGTATCGATGTTGTCGAGGATCAGCAACCAGCCGACATGCTGGTTGAGCCAGCGGAGTACGGCATCGTTCTGTTTTCCCTCGTCTGTCTCGGCTTGCTCGGGGAGATCGAGAATCGTCTCGGAGCAAAGGGCTGCCAGGTTGCGGCTGAGCGCGTCCGCACTGTCGGCACCAACGAGCAACCGCACCGGGCAGGCGTCCGCCTGCCGCCAAGCGTATTCGAGCGCCAGCCGCGTCTTGCCAACCCCACCCATCCCTGTGAGCGCCACCACCTTGGTCGGTTGCGCTTGGCCTTGTGGTACCGGTCCAAGGTATAGCGCTAGATCTTCAAACAATACATCGCGGCCTTTGAACAGGGTTCCCAGGCTCTTGTAAGGCAGATGCACGATCCTCCGGACCAGCCCGGCCCCAATCAGGATATCGAGCAGACCCGAGCGCCAGACCTCGGCAGCAAAGTGAATGGGCGAACGGAAGCGGATTCCGGGGTAACGCTCAATCAATTCCAAGCGCGCAAGGTGCGCCTGCTGGGCGGGGTCCGGCATGCGGCCCTCATCCCGCTCATCATCATCATCCGCTGGAGTGGCGATGATTAGACGCCTACCGTGATAGAGGGCCAACCAAGCCTCCCACTGAGTGTAGGAGAGAGGCGGTCCCGCCTCTCCCAGAAATTCCTCCAACGGCAGTCGTTCTCCAAAGTCGGGATAGCGCGCATGGATCGCCGCGACTGACGGTGCCTGCGCCATGGCCCCAGTCGAGTTACCAACCAAATGGATCACAACATCGCAGCGCCGGATGTAATCGTCGAGCATCTCCAGGGTTTCGCCGCCAGTGACTATGAAGTCTTCCTGCACTTTCACAGCGACATTGGGCCGACTGAGGTAGCGGCGTAGCTCCTCACGATAAAGCCGGAACTCCGCACTCACGCAGGACAGGAAGATGCAGACGTCGGACAAGCTCGGCTCCTTAAGCAGCCCACTCGAGCCGGGCAGGGTATTGATCATAAGCATCCAGCGCGGTGATGCGCATCTCAACGGCATTCTAACGGCGCCACGAGGCTCAGGATGGGCCCGAAACCCCCTCAGCCAAATTGTGAGACAACACACCACCTCGCCACTAAGGGCTAAGTACGCCATCCTTTCGGCGCCCCTCCGGCATTACAATGCGCCCCCTGCCGACCGGGAACGCCGCCATGCCCATCCACCTGCTGCCCGACCACCTGATCAACCAGATCGCCGCCGGCGAGGTGGTGGAGCGCCCTGCCTCGGTGCTCAAGGAAGTGCTGGAAAACGCCATGGACGCCGGCTCCACCGCGGTCGAAGTGCAGCTGGAACAAGGCGGCGTAAGGCGCATCCGGGTGGCCGATGATGGCTGTGGCATCCCCAAGGACGAGCTGCCCCTGGCCCTGGAGCGCCACGCCACCAGCAAGATCGCCAGCCTCGACGACCTGGAGCGGGTCGGCACCATGGGTTTTCGGGGTGAGGCCCTGGCTGCCATCGCCGCCGTGTCGCGCATGAGCATCACCAGCCGCGCCGACGGTGCCCCCCACGCCTGGCGCATCGATGCCGACCCCCGCGAGCTGGCCCCCGCTGCCCTCAACCACGGCAGCGTGGTGGACGTGGCCGACCTGTATTTCAACACCCCGGCCCGGCGCAAGTTTCTGAAGAGCGAGGGCACCGAGTTTGCCCACTGCGACGATGTCTTCCGGCGGGTGGCCCTGGCCCGCCCGGACGTGGCCCTGCAGTTGAGCCACAACGGGCGGGTCAGCCACCGCCTGCCCTCGGGGACCCGCGAAGCCCGGGTGCGCGCCCTGCTCGGTGACGACTTCCTGGCCTCGGCCCGCGCGGTGGAGGCCGAATCCGGCCTGCTCCGGGTGCACGGCTTCGCCTCCCTGCCGGCTTACTCGCGCAGCAACCGGGACGCCCAGTTCTTTTACGTGAACGGCCGCTTCGTGCGCGACAAGCTGGTCACCCACGCCATCCGCGAGGCCTACGCCGACATCCTCCACGGCAGCCGTCACCCGGCCTATGTGCTGTTCCTGGAGCTCGACCCCTTCGGCGTGGATGTGAATGTGCACCCGGCCAAGATCGAGGTGCGCTTCCGGGACTCCCGCGCGGTGCATCAGTTCGTCTATCACGCCCTGCAGCGCACCCTCGCCGCCTCCGGCGCAGGGGCCGGTGTTGCCGCCGGGGGGCCGTCGGCCGGGAGTGCCGACGACCCGGCCCCGGCGCCCGCCACCAGTGCCTCGCCCTACCCCCACGCGCCCCAGCCCTATCAGTCGCGGCTGGCCATGGAGCCGGTGACCCGGGCCTACTACGACTTCGCCGCCTCGGCCCGCCCCGAGCCCGTCGCCGGCGAGTCCATGCCGGGCCGCAGCGATGGTTTTGTGCCAACCGCCTTCGCACCCCGCCCTGCCCCGTCCAGCCCGCCGCCCGGCACCGCCCCGGCCATGCCCGCCGGCGATCTGGCGCCGCCCCTGGGCTATGCCCTGGCCCAGCTACATGGCGTTTACATCCTGGCCCAGAACGAGGGCGGGCTGATCCTGGTGGACATGCACGCCGCCCACGAGCGCATCCTCTACGAACGCCTCAAGACCCTGCTGGACGGCACCCCCGGCGTGCAGCGCCTGCTCATCCCCGCCGTCTTCGGTGTGGGCCAGAAGGACATGCTCACCGCCGAGGAGCACGGCGAGCTGCTTGAACGCATGGGCTTCGAGATCGGCCCGGCCGGCCCCCAGGAGCTGGCCGTGCGCAGTGTGCCGGCCCTCCTCGCCAGTGCCCCGGTGAGCGAACTGGTGCGCGCCCTGCTGGCCGAGCTGCGCGACTTCCCCAGCACGGAAGTGATCACAGCCCGCCGCAACGAACTGCTCGCCACCATGGCCTGCCACGGCGCCGTGCGCGCCAACCGCAGCCTGACCCTGCCCGAGATGAACGCCCTGCTGCGGGAGATGGAAGCCACCGACCGGGCCGACCAGTGCAACCACGGCCGCCCCACCTGGACCGCCCTCAGCATGGCCGACCTGGACCGCCTGTTCCTGCGCGGTCGGTGAGACTTTCGACACGGCCGGTGCCCCACCCACACGGCACAGCCGAGCCCGCCGCCGGTCGGGCGTAGTTGCCGTCAAGGCGCTTCCGCGGAGACAATAGCGGGTTGATCCGCGCAATACGTCATCCGTGAAACTCGAACGCATCCTCCAGAATCAGGGTTTCGGCAGCCGTCGCCAGTGCCGGCAGCTTGTCGAACTCGGTGAAGTCCGCATCGGCGGCGAAATCATCGACAACCCGGGCGCCGAAATCGCCACCGCCGGCCTCGTCTTCGAAGTCGAGGGCGAAGCCTGGACCTACCGGGACAAGACCTACCTCGCCCTGTACAAGCCGTCCGGCTACGAATGCTCCCACGAGCCCAAGCACCACCGGGGCGTCTACAGCCTGCTGCCCCACCAGCTCGTCGCCCGCAATGTGCAGAGCGTCGGGCGGCTTGATGTGGACACCACCGGCCTGCTGCTTTTCTCCGACGACGGCGCTTTCATCCACAACCTGTCCTCGCCCAAGAAGCACGTCCCCAAGATCTACCGCGCCGAACTGGCCGAGGACGGCAGCGACATCCTCATCAAGCGCCTGCTCGCCGGTGTCGACCTGATCGACGAGCCCCTGCCGGTGCCGGCGCTCACCGCCCGTCTGCTGGGCCCGCGCACCCTGGAGATGAGTGTCGATCTGGGCAAGTACCACGTGGTCAAGCGCATGATCGCCGCCGCCGGCAACCACGTGGAGCAGTTGCACCGCAGCGGCTTCGGTGGACTCAATCTCGGCGAGGGCTGCCTTGCCGGCCTGGCCGAAGGCGAATGGGTCTACCTCGAAGCGGCCGACCTCCAACAACTGCATCCCGCCGCCTGAAAGGGCCGACCATGACCGACACGCCCCGCCGCCGCCCGCCCGCCCCCACCCGGGCCGGCACCCTGAGCCTCAAGCCCCGCGCCGCGGCCCCCGCCAACGTGGCGCCCGCCGACGCCGCACCGGCCACTCCTTCCGAAAAGGCCCGCGACTGGCGCAAGCCCGCCACCGGTGCCGGCCGCAACCGGGGCAAGGCATCCTTCCCCGAGCAAGCCAACACCGAACCCGTCCGTCGCACCACCGACGCCGGCGGCGACCGTTCGCCGCGCCAGGAGGGCGACCGCCCTGCCCGCCCCTTCGGAGATCGCCCGCCCCGTCAGGACGGCGAGCGCCCGGCGCGCCCTTACGGTGATCGCCCGCCCCGCGCTGCCGGCGACCGCCCCCGCGATGAGCGCCCCCGTGGCGACCGCCCACCGCGCCAGGATGGCGAGCGTCCCGCCCGCCCCCAGGGAGATCGCCCCGCCCGTCCCGACGGCGAGCGCCCGCCCCGCCATGAGCGCAAGGCCTGGAGTGGCGAGCCGCGTCCGGCACCGGCGCCGTCCCCCCTGCGGGACGACGGCTCCATCCGCCTCTCCAAGCGCATGACCGAGCTGGGCCTGTGCTCCCGCCGGGAAGCGGACGAGTACATCGAGAAGGGCTGGGTGCGCGTGGATGGCCGGGTGGTCAGCGAACTGGGCTCCCGGGTCAAGCCGGGCCAGCAGGTGGAGCTCGACCGACGGGGCCAGACAGTGCAGGACCGCCGCGTCACCATCCTGCTCAACAAGCCGGTGGGCTACGTATCGGGTCAGGCCGAGGACGGGTACCAGCCCGCCAGCGTGCTGATCACCGCCGACAACCGCTGGGCCGAAGACCCCTCTGAAACCCGCTACCTGCGCACCCACCAGAACGGCCTGGCACCCGCCGGACGACTCGACATCGACTCCGTCGGCCTGCTCGTGTTCACCCAGGACGGGCGTATCGCCCGGGCGCTGATCGGTGACGACTCCACCATCGAGAAGGAGTACCACGTGCGCGTCGAAGGCACGCTTGACGCGGCGGGACTGAAGCTGCTCAACCACGGCCTGTCCCTCGACGGCGTGGCCCTGCGCCCGGCCAAGGTCAGCTGGCTCAACGAAGACCAGCTACGCTTCGTGCTGCGGGAAGGCAAGAAACGCCAGATCCGGCGCATGTGCGAGCTGGTGGGGCTGAAGGTGGTGGGCCTCAAGCGGGTGCGCATCGGCCGCGTCATGCTCGGCCACCTGCCGCCGGGCCAGTGGCGCTACCTGGGGCCCAACGAGGCATTCTGATAGTGTGTGAATGAACCTGCGGCCCGACCCGACCCTCACCCCTGCTGTGCTTGCCCCGACCACGCCTGCCCACGCCATGACCCTCCTGTCAGCCCTGCGCATACTCCTCCTCGGTCTTGCCGGAATTCTCCTTGGGTCGGCGGCCGGGGCTGCCCCGCTGGAAGCCGTCTATGAGGGCTACCTGGTACCGGAGTCCTTCGACGCGCCCATCCCCATCACGGTCGAGGTTCGCGAGCTGCACGGCGTACTCGTCGGCCATATCAAGACCGGGCCACCCCAGGCCGGCTCGGCGCCCATCGCATCCGGGGAAAATGAGTCCGGCCACTGCACGCTGCGTGCCCCGATCAACGCAGGCAACGTGCTGCGCCTCACGGGCACCTGCCATCCGCGCCTTTTTGAAGGCAACTACGCCATCACATCCACCCGCAAGGACACCAATTCGGCGGGCACCTTCCGGCTCATGCCCAAGGCGAACAAGGTGAAGCCGGGCGAGGAAGGCGGCGGTCGTCGGCCATCGACACCGCTCACCACACTGACCGAGTGCATCAATGCCAACACCCGTTGCCTGATCGGCTGCCCGAAGGGTGACTACAACACCGAGTTCCTGTGCGCCAATCGCTGCCGGCAACGCCACCTGGCCTGCAAGGGCAAGGCGTCGGCGTCGCTTCTCCCGCCCGCGCCAGTGCGGAACGCGCAACCCGAAGCAGAGGAACGCTGACGCAACCAGGCTGCGCCCCCGTTCTCCGAACCGGGGCCATCGCACCGGTTTCGCGTCAGGCGACTTGAAAGTGTGACGTGAGATTGCGCAGTTCGTCGGAGAGCTGCGCGGTGTTGCTCGTCACGTTGCGGATTTCGGCGGCAAGGGCGGCGTTCTCACCGGAATGGGAGGCGATCTCCTTCACACGCCTGGCGATTCCCTGGGCCGCGGCTGACTGCTCGCCAAGGCCGAGGGAGATGCCATCCACCGCCTCCAGGGCTGCACCGGAGCTGGCGGCAATCCGACCGATGGACTCTCCGGCCGCGCGGGCGCTCTGCACACTGTCCTGGACGCGATGGATGCTTGCGGCCATTTCACCCGAAACGCTGCGGGTGCTTTGCTGGACTTTGGCGATCATCAGCGTGATTTCCCGGGTGGAAGCCGCAGTGCGCTCGGCGAGCTTGCGCACCTCGTCGGCCACCACCGCAAAACCACGGCCGGTTTCCCCCGCCCGGGCCGCCTCGATGGCCGCATTGAGGGCCAGCAGATTGGTCTGATCGGCGATCTCGCTGATCACCTGCACCACCTTGCCGATCTCGGTGGAGAAGCTCTCGAGCTGCCCCACCGTGTGTGTCGTCGTCTCGACACAACGCGCAACCCCTTCGATCTCCCCGGATACCGCCTCGATCACCCGCTCACCGTCCGCCGAGCGCTCCCGTGCCTCGGATGACAGGGCATGGGCTTCGCCCGCATGCAGGCTGATGCGGTCAATGGACAGGGAGAGCTCTTCGATCGCCGTTGCCAGGGAGGTGGCAAAGCCCGACTGCTGCTCCGCCGCGTCCGCGCTGCTTTGGGCGGTCCGCTCCATGTTGCGGAGATTCCGCGTGATGAGGGAAGACTCCTGGCGGATCGCGGCCGCAATCTCGTGCAGCGTGTTGCGCATCATCGAAAGGCGGACCACAAGCCCCCCGATCTCGTCATGGCCGGCCCGGGGCATGGTGCACAGGAGGTTGCCTGCGGCGATGGCCTCGGCGGCCTTGCCCGCGGCATCCAGGGGACGACGGATCGAACGGGCGACCACGAGCGAGACCGCCACGCACGCCAGGGTAGCCAGCAGCACCGTGGCAAGCAGCGTCAGGCGGGCATCGGCGACGTGCTCCCGCGACTCGCCAACCAGGGCCTCGTTCCATGCATTGGTTCGCGACACGACCCGGTCAATGCTCTCCCGGTGTGTCTGGTACAGGCTACGCAAGCGGCCCAGCACCTGGGTTGCCTGCGCAAGGTCGCCGCTGCGCAACGCCTCGAAGTAAGGGCCGGTGGCGAGTCTGAAGTATTCGTCGATCGGCCGCTTCGAATGATCCAGAAGTTCGGCCCGCAGATCTTCGGGCAGCGCGCTGGCGCTCCAGAACGCGTAGCGCTTGTCGAATTCCCCCTTGAGCGCCACAAGGCGGGCACGACTGGCATCAAGGTCGGAACCCCGCTGGTCACGCATCTCATGGGCGACCAGGTGGCTTTCGACGATATAGCTGGGCGGCGGCAGGATGTCGGCCAGGAGATCCTTGCTCTGCACGATGCGGTTGAAACGTTCGCCGTCCACACCGCTGTCGTGGATGGCATTGGCGGCACCCCAGGCGGTGACGGCAAGAATGGCCACGGCAAGGACACCGCCGGACAGCACCCGGAAGGTCACCGAATTGCGCCACGGCCCGGTGATCGCACAGGCCGCCTTGCGCAATGCGCCACGCCTGTGCACCACCTCACCCTCGTCCAGGCTGATGCGGGTCTCCCCTTGCATGCGGGCATACAGGGACTCGGCGGCGGCGATCTCATCGCGGCTTGCCTGGACGCGCACCGACATATAGCCCGAGTCGTCGGAAAGGGGGGTGACGGTGGCCTTCACCCAGTAGTAGCCACCATTCTTGCGCCGGTTCTTGACGATGCCGCTCCACGGACGCCGGGACACGATGGTCTGCCACAGATCCCGGAACGCCTCTTCCGGCATGTCGGGATGACGCACGATATTGTGGGGCTGACCGATCAGCTCAGCGCGCTCGAAACCACTGGCAAGCACAAACTCATCATTGCACGAAACGATACGGCCCTTGAGGTCGGTCCGGCTGATGATGGCCGCCCCCGGTTCGAGGGAGTATTCCTGCTGAATGACGGGCAAGTTCTTTCGCATCTTTTTTTCCTTATGGCATTCCGGGAAGACTGTGACATTCTCGACACCAAGTCTGTGACCTTTAACCAGATGCATACGCAGAATCGCTTTTTTACAAACAGATTGCAGACTGCCGGAGCAGCAATCACCGCCCATTTCAGCAACGGATGCGCCCAGCGGCGGTTTCCGGGATAATGTCGGGTTTTCCCGCATCAGCCAGGGCCCCGATCATGGAAGCAGAACGCCTCAATGCCATCTCCAACAAGCTCGCCGACCTGAAGGCCCGGGAGCTCGAACTGCGGAGGTATCTTTGACTACGATACCAAGGCAGAAAAGCTGATCGAAGTCAGCAAGCAGCTCGAAGACCCGAACATCTGGAACGACGCCGCCCAGGCCCAGGAGCTTGGCAAGGAAAAGAAAACCCTTGAAGGCGTGGTCGTAACCCTGCAGGAAATCGAACAGGGCCTCGCCGACGGCAAGGACCTCTTCGAACTCGCCTCCATGGAAGAGGACGAGGACACCATGCAGGCCGTCGAGGCCGACGTGGCCAGCCTCGAAGCCCGTGTCGGCGAGCTCGAGTTCCGCCGCATGTTCAACAACCCGATGGACGGCAACGCCTGCTTCATCGAAATCCAGTCCGGCGCCGGCGGCACCGAGGCCCAGGACTGGGCCGGCATGCTTGAGCGCATGTATCTGCGCTATTGCGAGCGCAAGGGTTTCAACGTCGAGTTGCTGGAAGAATCCGAAGGCGAAGTGGCCGGCATCAAGAGCGCCACCATCAAGGTCGGCGGCGAATACGCCTATGGCTTCCTGCGCACCGAGACCGGCATCCACCGCCTGGTCCGCAAGAGCCCCTTCGACTCCAACGCCCGTCGCCACACCAGCTTCTGCTCGGTCTTCGTGTTCCCCGAGGTGGACGACTCCATCGAGATCGACATCAACCCGGCCGACGTGCGCACCGACACCTACCGGGCCTCCGGCGCCGGCGGTCAGCACATCAACAAGACCGACTCCGCAGTGCGTCTCACCCACATCCCCACCGGCATCGTCGTGCAGTGCCAGAACGACCGCTCCCAGCACCGCAACAAGGACGAAGCCTGGTCGATGCTGCGTGCCCGACTGTATGAAGCCGAGCTGCGCAAGCGTCAGAGCGAGCAACAGAAGCTCGAAGACGCCAAGAGCGACATCGGCTGGGGCCACCAGATCCGCTCCTATGTGCTCGACCAGTCGCGCATCAAGGATCTGCGCACCAGCTATGAAGTCGGCAACACCCAGGCCGTGCTCGACGGCGACCTGGACGGCTTCATCCAGGCCAGCCTGAAGCAGGGCGTCTGAGCCCGAGCACAGCGTAGGGGGAAAGCCCGATGAGACTGACTGAACTCAACATCAGCCATTACAAGAGCGTTGAGAGCGTCGACCTGCAGGACATTTCCCCCATCACTGTGCTGGTGGGCTGCAACGGAGCGGGCAAGAGCAATGTCGTCGATGTGCTGCGCTTCCTCCGTGATGCCGTCACCCAGGGACTTGATCACGCGGTTAGCAAGCGGGGCGGTATTGGTCTGATTCGGCAATATTCACCGAGCAAGCCTTACCGAGTTACGCTCGAATTCCATTTTCATGACGAGGAGTTCGCTGCGCCAGTCAGCTATCAGATCGTCCTGACCAGCCTGCGCGAAGGCGATTTCCGCGTCGAGCGTGAAACAGGTCGTTGGGTTGCGCATACCGACTTCGCGTTCACCGATGAAGGTGAGCTCGTTGAGGCCATGCCAAGCCTCATGAGTTTCGAGCGTAACGCGGCAGGCAAATTTGAACTGCGGCTGGATGGTCGTGAAATCAAGTCGGACAGCCCACGGACCTTTCCCCCTGACGGTTTGGCGCTCGGCCATCGCTTCATCACGGACCGTGTGCCCGTCGGTGGCGTGCTTGGCGGCTCATCGCTGATTGACTTCATCAGCAACATCCGCTTCTCCTCCATCTACCCCAACACCTTACGCCAGCCTGCACATCCCGATACCGATCTGGTGCTGAAGGAAAACGGCGCCAACTGGTCCTCCATCCTGCGCCACCTGCGCAAGACGGCACGGGGGCGCCAGGCTCTTGATCAGATCAAGGAGATGATGCAGGTCGTGATGCCCCAGCTTGAGGACATCTCGACACAAGCTGTTGGTGGCTTCATCCATCCCCGCTTCAAGGTCAGAGAGGCAAACGGCAAGGTCCATTACTTCGACCCCTCCCAGATCTCCGACGGCACCCTGCGCATCCTTGGCATCCTTCTGGCGCTGTACAACACGCCTCACCCCAGCCTGATGGTCATTGAGGAACCGGAGCAGACGGTCAATCCCGCGCTCCTCGCGCTGCTCGTCGACGCCTTCCGCGAATCATCGGAGCGGACGCAGCTTTTCATCACCAGCCACAGCCCCCACCTGGTGGATCTCTTTCCGGCTGAAGCCATCCGCGTCGTGGACATGCGGGATGGGCAGACACGGGTCAGCCCGATCCGGGCCAGCCAGCAGGCTGCCATCAAGGAACACCTGCTCAGCGTGGAACAGATCATGTCGACCGACGGACTGTTGCCGGAGGACGCCTAGTGCGCCGATTGCTCATGATCGTGGAGGGGCACGGGGACGTCCGGGCCGTCCCTGTGCTGGTCCGTCGCATCCTGGAGAGTCATGGCATATACGACGTTCAACTGCTCCCGCCCCAGCGTCGCGGCGAACACCCTTCGGTCAAGAGGCTGTTTGACAACTACTTTTTGGCTGCGATCAAGGACAACGCAGCCATCCTCTGGATCATGGACTTTGACTCGAAAGAGTACGAATGTCCCTATATTGAAAGCAATGAGCTCCTGGCGCGTGCGCATGCGCTGCGTCCCGGCTGGCCGCTGAAGGTAGCCTTCCTGGTCAAGGAGTACGAGGCGCTGTTCCTGCACGATGAACAGGCGACCCGCGCGGTTTTCACGGACATTCCAAAGCAAGCGGAGTTTCCCGCAGTCCCGGAGGAGATCCGTGGTGCCAAGGAGTGGTTGAGTCACCTGCGGCCGTCCGGCATGGCCTACAAGGAATCCGTCCACCAGGAGAAAATCACTGCCCGCCTCGACCTCCATTTGTTACGGAGCGTTCCAAAGATTTCGCCCACCTGGAACGTGCTGTTCTACATCTGATCAACTCTCCGGTACCGGACTGATATGGTTCGCACCACACGCCCAGCGCGGGACCAGCTATGAAGCGTCTTCTCGTCGGCCTGCTGGCCGGCCTCCTGCTCCTGCTGACTGCGGCTGTCCTGCTGGCCTTCCGGGCCATCCAGGACGAGCCGCTGGTCACCGGCGACGCCCCCGTATCGGCCGAAGACCTGAGCCGCGCCAAGGACCTGATCCGGCGCAACGATCCGCGTCGCCTGAAGCGCGACGAATTCCGGGAAACCCGGGTGGCCGCCCGCGACCTGGAAACCCTGGTCAATCTCGCCGTGCGCCGGGGCCGCGCCACCGTCAATCTCGAGGAGGGTGCCGCAGAACTGCGCTACACCGCCGCCCTTCCCCCCACGCCGCTGGGGCGCTACCTCAACCTGCGCACCCGCGTGGTCACCGGCGCCGACGGTCCGGAGTTCCAGAAGGTTCGGGTCGGCTCCATCCCGGTACCCGGCAGCCTCTTCAGCGCCGCACTGCTCTATGCCTCACGCCATTCCAGCCTGGCACCCGACCTGGAAATCCTGCGTAAGACCATCGACCAGGTGGCCATCACCCCGGGCGAACTGCGCCTGCGCTACACCTGGCAACCGGAGCTTCTCGACTCGGCCCGCACCTACGCCCTCTCGCCGGAAGAGCGTGAGCGGCTGGCCGTCGCCCATGGGCGCCTGGTCGCCCGGATGGACAGCGCAGGGCAAGGGCGCCGCCAGATCCCCATTGCCGAAGTGCTCGGCCCCCTGCTCCAGGAAGCCGGCGGCATCGACAAGGATAGCGGCCGCCACTACCGGGACACCTTGCTGGTCCTTGCCTTCCAGCTATCCGGACGCAACATCGCCCACCTGATCCCCGAGGCCCGCCAGTGGCCGCAGCCCCGCCCGCTGACCCTGACCCTGCGCGGGCGGCCCGATCTGGCCCAGCACTTCGTGGTCTCGGCGGCCCTCGCCGCCTGGGCGGGCGAACCCCTGGCCAGCGCCATCGGCCTGGGCAAGGAGGTGGACGATGCCCGTGGTGGCAGCGGCTTCTCGTTTGCCGATCTGGCCGCCGATCGGGCCGGCACGCGCCTGGGCGAGCTCGCCGTCGACAACCCCCGGCGGCTGGCCGCAGCCGTCAGCGGCGGGCTCACCGACGCCGGCTTGCTCCCCCCCATCACCGGCCTGCCCGAAGCCATGATGAGCAGCGAGTTCCAGCGTCGCTTCGGCGGTGTCGGCGCCCCTGCCTACCAGCGCATGAGTGACGAGATCGACCGGCGCATCGCCGCCCTCGCCCTGTTCCGCTGAGCCTCCCATGACCGAAGTCCGTCTGGAAGAGCTGCTGGCCCCGGGCGTCGTCGCCGACGACGTGCCCGAACTCGCCCCCCTGCTCAAGGCCCGGCCATTGCTGTCCGCCTTCAGCACCCTGTTCCACGGCAGTGAGGCCGAGGTGCTGATGCGCCTCCTGGTGCTGCGGGAAATCGGCCGCGAGACCGACTCGCCACGCTGGGGTCCGGAGCAACTGCGCCAGCGCTTCGCCTTCCTCGACCCGGTCAAGCTCGAGACAGTGCTGCGCAGGCTGCGCGGCAACGGCCTGCTGGAGATCGGCGACGACAGCCTCTATGCCCTGTCCGACCTGGGCCGCAACGCCGTCGCCGCCATCGGCATGCTGGTCAGCTTCAGCACCGAGGACGATCTGGAGCTGGGCTTCCTCACCGCCCAGCTGGCCGGCCTGCAGGCCGTGGGCAGCGTCACCCCGGAGGCCCTGGGCCATCTGCTCGGCAAACTCAACGACCTGGCCTGGCATTTCGAGGATGCCATCGCCTCGGGCTCCGAGTTCCGCATCGCCGACGCCCGCCGGCGCCTCTCCGCCAATACCCGCTGGATCGAGCGCGGCACCGAAGTCATGGCCGGGCTGCTGGCTGATCCGGAGGTGCCCTTCGACCTGGCCCGGGTCGCCCAGCGCATCGGCCTGGCCCAGTCCCGCCTGGCCCGGGTGGACGCCGCCTTCCAGCGCGCCCTCAACAAGATCGAGGCCCAGCGGGTCACCCTGGGCGGCTCGGGTATCTCCTCCAGCGACGTGGCCGGCTGGCTGCGCCGCCTGGATGGCCCGGCCCTGGCCGAACTCGCCACCGGCGCCCTTTCCATGGCGCCGGAGCTGACCCTGCTGGCGGGCGGCCACGAACTCCTCGACCGGGCCGAGCTGGCCCTCTCCGACGAAGCCCGCCGGATCGAGGCCGACACCGCCCTGCCCCCCGCCGAGGACGCCCCCAGCAACCGCGCCCCCGAGCAGGAAGATCTGCGCCTGCTGCAACACTTCAGTCAACGCCTGGCCCGTCTGGCCGAGCCGGGCAGCACCCCGGCGCCCCTGGCCAGCCTGGTGGCCGGCAGCGGCTTCCCGGCGGCGTCCTACCGCCTGTCCCTCCTTGCCCTGCTGGCCGACGGTGGCGACGAAGGCGGCGCCACCCCCGCCGACGGCCCCATTGGCGAATTCATGCGCCTGCCCCTCGACGTGCTGTTCGAGGCGGGCACCGTCAAGGTCGGTGAGGACGAGATCGCCGCCATGTCCACGGGTCTGGTGGGCGCCAAGGGCAGCCTGCCGGCCGCCGAAGTCGTCCCCATCCTCGACGCCACCGACTCCTTCTCGGACCCCGCCTGATGGAACAACAGATCCGGACCCTCACCGCCCGCCTGCTGGCCAACCGCAGCCTGCCCCGCAGCGACGCCCTGGTACGCCGCGCCTTGGTGGACGAAGCCTTCCGCGTTGATCTCGACGCCCGCCTTGGCGCCGTCGGGCTTCAACTCATCGACAACCCCTACGCCGAGCACGTCGCCGTGGCCCTGGCCGAGGACGTCCACGAACCGGTGTTCGGCGCCAGCCGCGAATACGCCGCCAGCAATGCCGGCCTGACCCGCGACCAGCTCGCCCTGCTGGTGGTGATCTGGGCCCTGATCATCCTGCCCAAGCGCGAACGTCAGGTGAATCGCCAACGCCTCGCCGATGACGGCCAGGAAGACATGTTCGGCAAGGATGGCCCCCTGGAACACGGTGAGGGCGTCTCCGGCGCCCTGTCCGAGGCATCCCTGCTGGCCGACTTTGCCCCCGTGCTCGGCCACAAGACCTACGTGCAGGGCAAGCTCCTGTCGCGCCTGGCCCAGCTCGGCTTCATCGAACGCAAGGGCGGCATGATCCACGAAGGCCCGCTCCTCGACGTGCTCCTCGACTACCGCCTGCTGGCCGACCGCATCATCTACGGCACCCTTGGCGAAGTTCTCACCCGGGCCGGCCATCCGCCCCCCGCCGGTGATGCCTTCACGCCCCCCGAAGACACCGCCGAGGACGACTGAGCATGTTCCACATCAAGCAACTCGAACTGGTCCACTGGGACTACTGGCGGCGCTTCAACCTGCCCCTGGACGCCCAGATCATCACCATCGTCGGCCCCAACGGCTCCGGCAAGACCACCCTGCTCGATGCCCTGCGCACCCTCTTTGGCCTGCGCTGCTCGGGCAAGCGCGACTTCCGCCGCTACGTGCGCCGGGCCAACCGCAGCTTCGCGTGGATCCGTGCGGTGGTGGCCAACCGCCCCGGCAGCACCGGCAAACGCCCCTTCTTTCCGTGCCTGAAGGACGAAGTCACCCTGGCCTGCCGCATCCGCCGCGCCGGTGGCGACTGGACCCGGGACTACGCCATCGCCGACGGCGACCTGCCCATCGAGGCCCTGGAGGCCAACGAGGACAAGGCCGTGGAATGGGTCGGCTACCGGGACTACCAGAGCCGCCTGGCCTGGGGCGGCCTCACCCCCGCCATCGCCAAGGTGCTGGCCCTGGAACAGGGCGACACGGACAAGCTCTGCGAATACTCCCCCAAGGCCCTGCTGGAGCTGGTCTTTGACGTCTTCGGGGACAAGGAGGTGCTGGACAACTACGCCGCCGCGCGGGAAGAACAGAACAACGCCGAGAAGGAGCTGGCCGCCCTTGGCCTCGACCTGGACCGCCTGCGCGCCCAGGCGGAAACCAAGCGCCTGGAGGCCGACCGCTACCTGGAATGGAAGCAGCTCGACGACGAAGCCCGTGCCCTCGCCGCCGAGATCGTGCCGCGACTGGAAGTCGCCGAACTCCTCCGCGACATCGCCCAGGCCCGGGACGACATCGCCCGCGGGCGCAGCGAGCGCCAGAAAAGCGAGGACGAACTGAACGCCCAGCGCGCACGCAGCGCCGGTGTGGAAGCCGAAAAGGCCACCGCCGAAGCCGAACGCAAGGCCGCCCGCAGCCGCGACCTGGAGGCCGAAGAGCAACATCGCAATGCCCTGATTCAGGTGCATGACTGCGACAAACTCCTGGCCGAGCGCACCGCCCTGCGCGCCCGCCTGGCCCGCGAGGCCGGCGACGCCGCCGTGGACCTGGAAGCCGACTACGCCAGGGCAGATGCCCGCCTGGTCCACCTGCAGCGCCAGGAACGCGAAGCCATCGCCGCCTTCGAAGAGCGGACCGCCCAGCTACGCGCCACCCGCGATCACCGTGGCCCGCCCGCCGACGGCGAAGTGAGCCGCTTCCGCAACCGTCTGAGAGAAGCCGGCATTGCCCATCGGGCCCTCGCCGAGATCGTCGAAGTCACCGACCCCGACTGGCAGGGCGCCGTCGAGGCCGTGCTGCGGCCCTACCGCCACGTGATCCTGCTGGAACGGGAGCAGGACCGCCACGCCGCCTGGGGCCTGGGCGAGCAGGAACGCTTCCGCCACTTCATCGTGCCCGAACTCGAAACGGCGCCCCCTGCCACCCGCGGATCCCTGGCCGAGGTCATCCGCTTTGCCGACGCCGTGCCCCGCTGGCTCGCCGACCTCCTCAACCGCATCCAGCGGGTCGAAGACGCCGACGCCGCCCGCCAGCTCCCCCGGGAAACCGAGTGGATCACCCGCGACGGCTACCACCGGGAACGCCGGGGCGCCCGCCACCTGGGCAAGCCCGCCGAGTTCCACTTTGGCGAACTGGCCCGCAAGGCACGCCTCAAGCAATGTGAAGCCGACATGCACAGCATCGACGCCCGCCTGCGGGAGATCCGCCCCCAACTCGACGCGGCCAAGGAAGAAGCCGACGCCCTGCGCGCCCGCCTCCACGGCATCGAGGCCGCCCAGCTTCTGGCCGCCCGGGCAACCGACTTCGAGGCTGCCGAGAACACCCTGCCCGCCGCCCGCGCCCGCCTGACCCAGGCCATTGCCGACCGGGCCGACGCCAAGGGCGACGTGGACCGCATCGACCAATCCCTGCGCGGCATCGAAATCGAACTGGATCGCCGCCGCCGGGACATGGCCGGCCTCGCCGCACGGGTCAATCAACTGACCGCCGAAGCCGCCCCCCGTCGCCACGACCAGGCCAATCGCATCCAGCGCCTGCGTCGCGTGCGCCGGGGCATGCCTGCCGACTGGCGCGACCCCGCCGCCAATGCCCTGCTGGCCGACAAGTACGACGGCGCCCGCGGTGCCCGCGCCGAGCTGGAACGCCTGCGCCAGCGCCTGGCCAACGGCGACTGGGTGACTGACGACACGGTGCTCACCCTGGCTGGCCGCCTCAAGGCCGATGTGCTCGACCGGGAAAGCCAATACGCCGAACGGGAGCGCCACTGCAATGCCGCCCGACGCATCACCGGTGAAGCCCGCGCCGCCTACATCGCCAAACTCCGCGCCACCGTGCGCCAGTACGGCAAGAACCTGCGCGCCCTCGGCGATCTGGCCAACGTGGACGTGGACTGCCCGGTTCCCCTGCTCGACAACGACGACCGGGCGCTCGCCGCCGCCGGCCTGGAAGTGCGCTTCGACTTTGACCGCAAGGGCGCCGTGGGCCTCAACGACGGCGAAGCCTCGGGCGGCCAGCAGGTCATGAAATCCCTGATCCTGCTCATCGCCCTGCTGATGGACGAGGCCCGCCCCGGCGGTTTCGTCTTCATCGACGAGCCCTTCGCCCACCTGGACATCGCCAACATCGACCGGGTCGGCACCTTCCTGCGCGCCACCCGCGCCCAGTACCTGATCACCACCCCGGTCACCCACAACGCCAACGTCTTCGCCCCGGCCCAGCTCACCCTGGTCACCCGCAAGAAGAAACCCGGCGACGACTGGGCCCCGCCCATCGGGCTGATCCAGCGCAGCCTCTAGCGCATCACCGCCCATGGACTGGAGCCCTCCCGATGGCGACGGTGTGTGCACCCTGCGGCTGGACGACCCGCTGCGCGCCAGCCTGAAGGGCCAGCGTCGCCTCCGGCGGGGAGCACCGCAGCCACTGGACCTGGACGCCTGGCCCACGGACGAACGGCAGCTCCTGGCGGGCTGGGTGAAGCGCGCATCCGACAAGGCGGTGCGTCACGACACCCTGCTGCGCGCCGCAGGCCCCCATCGGGCCATGCTCGCGGATCGCCTGCTTGACCTCCTGCTGCACGCCGGGGCCATCGAGATCGAGGAATGCCATGAGCGCGGGCACTGGTGGCCCCGGCAACTCCGCTTTCTCGACCCGGCCGCCTTGCGCCGCGTGCTCGGCGTCCCCGAACCCGATGCCGACAAGAACCGATGGGATCAGGCGCGCCAGCGGTGCTTCACCCACCCGGAACTCGATCTGGCGGCCCAAGCCCTCGACGCCCTGCCGCCGGCCCGCGCCCTGGCACGCCATGGGCTGCTGGTCGCCCTGGAAGCCTGGCAGGAGCAGCAGCGCAGCGGTACCTGGCGCGATTTCTCCCACTTCGCCCGGGGTGACACCAAGCAGATCAGTGATACCGAGAAGACCTGGCTGAGCAGCGCCCTCAGCCTGGACGATTTCGGCATCAGCGACCATACCCCCTTGCTGCTGGTGCGCCTTCCCACGTCTGTCGCCCTCTCTGGCGGAACATGGCCCCTGGGGCTTGTGCCCGACTTCGTCGCCCTGACGCCGGCGACGATCAATGCCATGAGCGCCGCCACCGGGGCGCCAAGCGCCTGGAGGCTGGTGGAAAATCGCACCAGCTTCGAGCGGGTCGCCCGCGCCTGCGGGCCTGCCGAGGCGGTCCTGTGGCTGCCCGGCTATCCTCCATCCTGGTGGCGCCGCAGCGTTACCCGACTGCTCGACCTTCTACCGGCCCCCGCATGGATCGCCTGCGACCCGGACCCCGACGGCATCGCCATCGCATTGCAGGCGGGCCAGCTATGGACCGCAGCGGGGCTGGTGTGGCAGCCCTGGCGGATGGACCCGGCCGATTTCGATTCGCTCCCGGCGAAGCGGCCCCTGTCCGGACGCGATCAGTCCCTGCTCGACCGGCTCGAAGTCGAGGCCCCTCTCCCGCCGATGCTCGCCGCACTGGCCCGGACGCTGCGCATCCAACAGCTGAAAGGCGAGCAGGAGGGCTATCTCTGATCGGCCTGCGGCGTGGCAGCTGAATCCGGCCGACTCGCTTCAGATTTCACAATGTCTGACGTTATTGGCTCCATCCAGCCACGGCCCGCCCCCTCCACCATGCGCCTTGCCCCGGCGTCCGACACCGCAAACTCGCGCCAGATGCCTCTTCTCCGGGGTGCGGAGGTTCTGTCACGCACCCGCGACCTGCGCGAGATCTTCCGGATAGCCGCCGAAACCGCCATGGATTTCCTCAATGGCAGCTTCTGCCTGATGTTCGCCGTGCGCTTCTCGCCCCCCGACCTCACCGTCGGCCTGCTCGGCTGCTGCGTGTCCGACGGCGCCGACACCTACTGGGACGACGTCTGCGATGGCCAGTCCTGGCTCCCGGTGGACCCGCTCCTGGCCGACTGCCTGCACACCGACTACGGCCACGCGATCGCCCACGAGGGCGACACCTGGCGCCTCGCCTTTGCCGTTGGCGCCCTGGGCGAAGCCCGCTGGGTGCTGGAAATCCATAGCCCCCTCAAGCCCCGCACCGCGGATTGCCAGGCCCTCTCCCTATTCCTGCGCTGCTTCGAGAACCAGCACCAGGCCTGGGAGTACGCCAACCTGGACACCCTGACCCGGCTGCTCAACCGCAAGACCTTCGACGACGACTTCGAACGCCTGATCGCCGCCGCAGAGCTGGCCGAGCAGGCCCGCCAGCAATCGGACGAACGCCGCACCTTCAGTGCCACCATCACCCAACCGTGCTGGCTTGCCGTCGCGGACATCGACCACTTCAAGAAGATCAACGACAACTACGGTCACCTTTTCGGTGACGAGGTGCTGCTGCGCATCGCCGACCTGATGCGCCAGAGCTTCCGCAGCCACGACAAACTCTTTCGTTTCGGTGGCGAGGAATTCGTGGTGATGTTGCGCAACGTGAGCGAAGACAACGTCCAGACCATCTTCGACCGCTTCCGGATGGCGGTGGAAGTCCACGATTTTCCCCGCGTCGGTCAGGTGCGCTGCTCGGTGGGTTACGCCCGCATCGACCCGCGCATGTCCCCGGCCGAGCTGCTGGGGCGTGCCGACGAGGCCCTCTACTACTCCAAGCAACACGGCCGCAATCAGGTCAATGGTTTCGACGAACTGATCATGAGCGGCAAGCTGCGCATCACTACCCCGGCCGGACAGGCCCAGATCCAGTCCGATATCGACGAGATCTTCCTCTGACCACGCCCATGGCGGCGGGCGGGCCGCGACGGGCGCCCCGGAGTGTGTCAAAATTGGGAGCTTTGCGGCGATTTGCGCGTGCCGCACCCTGATTCCGTTGATTGAAGAGCCCATCATGTCCGACCAGACCTCCCCGCCCGCCCAGGACGAAAACCACCTGATCGCCGAACGCCGGCAAAAGCTCGCCGAATGGCGTGCCAGCGGCAAGGCGTATCCGAATGACTTCTCCCGGGAGAACACCGCCGGCAAGCTCGACGAAGTCTACGGCGAGAAATCCGCCGAAGACCTGGAAGCCCTGCCGGTCGAGGTCAAGGTTGCCGGCCGCATCATGCTCAAGCGCGTGATGGGCAAGGCCAGCTTCGTCACCATCCAGGATCTCTCCGGCCGCATCCAGCTCTACGTCACCCGTGACGGCGTGGGCGAAGACGTCTACGCCGACTTCAAGCACTGGGACATCGGCGACATTGTCGGCACCATCGGCACCCTGTTCCGCACCAAGACCGGCGAACTGTCCATCAAGTCGTCCGAGCTGCGCCTCCTCACCAAGAGCCTGCGCCCCCTGCCCGACAAGTTCCACGGCCTCACCGACACCGAGACCAAGTACCGCCAGCGCTACGTGGACCTCATCATGAGCGAGGAGTCGCGCCATACCTTCGTGGCCCGCAGCCGCCTGGTGCAGTCGATCCGCAACTACATGACCGGCCACCACTTCCTCGAAGTCGAGACGCCGATGATGCACCCCATCCCCGGTGGCGCCTCGGCCAAGCCCTTCGTCACCCACCACAACGCCCTCGACATGCAGCAGTTCCTGCGCATCGCGCCGGAGCTCTACCTCAAGCGCCTGGTCGTCGGCGGCTTCGAGAAGGTCTTCGAGATCAATCGCAACTTCCGTAACGAAGGCCTCTCGCCCCGCCACAACCCCGAATTCACCATGATGGAGTTCTACGAGGCCTACGCGAATTACCGCAGCCTCATGGACTTCACCGAAGGCCTGCTGCGCCACGCCGCCCGTGAAGCCCTGGGCACCGAAGTCTTCGAATACCAGGGCCGTACCCTCGACTTGTCCCGGCCCTTCCACCGCCTGACCATCGTCGAAGCCATCCGCAAGCACCACCCCGGCTTCACCGATGCCCAGCTCGCCGACGGCGACTGGCTCAAGCAGAAGATCAAGGACTTCGGCGAAAAGGTGAAGCCGGGCGGCCTCGGCAGCCTGCAGCTGCAGCTCTTCGAAGCCTGCGCCGAAGCCGAGACCTGGGAGCCCACCTTCATCATCGACTACCCGGTCGAAGTCAGCCCCCTGGCCCGCGCCTCCGACAGCAACCCCGAGATCACCGAACGCTTCGAGCTCTTCATCGTCGGCCGCGAGATCGCCAACGGCTTCTCCGAGCTCAACGACCCCGAAGACCAGGCCGCCCGCTTCCAGGCCCAGGCCCAGGCCAAGGATGCCGGCGACGAAGAAGCCATGTACTACGACGCCGACTACATCCGGGCGCTTGAATACGGCCTGCCCCCCACCGGCGGCTGCGGCATCGGCATCGACCGCCTGGTCATGCTGCTCACCGACAGCCCCGCCATCCGCGACGTCATCCTGTTCCCGCAGATGCGCCCGGAAGCCGCTGACTGAGGAAATCACGCGGGCCGCTCCGGCGGCCTGCCCTTCCCGCCCGAGCACAACCGAAGCATCCATGACAGACCTGAAGTCCTACGAACTCCCCGAGCTGGAAGCCCTGGCCGAACAGATCACTGCCGAGATCGCCAAACGGGAGCAGGAAGAAGCCGACCGGGAGCGTGCGGCACTCGAGGCCGCCGCCGAAGCCGAACGGCGCACCATCGCCGAGGCTGAGGCAGCCCGACGGGCGGCCGAAGCGGAAGCCGCACGCAAGGCGGCTGAAGCCACGGCCCGCGCCGAGGCCAAGGCCGCCGAAGCCGCGCAAAAGGAAGCCGCCGCCCAGTCTGCTGCCGCAAAGGTCGCCGAACCTCCGGCTCCGGGTCACATCCGTTACATGCACCCCTCCAACCGCGCCCTGACCTGGGACGGCAAGGGCGCCACCCCGGACTGGGTCCAGGCCTGGCTGACCACCGGCGGCACCCTCTATGCCCTGGAGACCACCGCCGAGAAACTCGCGCCGCGGCCGATTCCGGCGAGTTTTCTGAAGCGCTGAGCGAGCAGCGGACACCCTCCACCGTTCATATCGCGGAGAGACTGCCATTCACGCCGATATCCGCTGGAAACAGCGTTTCGACAACTTCGGCAAGGTGTTTCTGGAACTCCAGGAGGCGGTCGATCTGGCCAGCACACGCCCCCTTTCTAATGTCCATCAGCACCGCCCTGGAGGAGTCGGACATTCCCTACACCGTCGATCTGTCGCTGTTTGACCAGATCGAAACACCGACCTTGCGCGAGCATATCGAACGGGTGGGGCAGGTGTTTTATGTGAGGGGCCGCATCCGTTAATGAAAGGGTCACGAGCCCATCACCGGCCCGTCACCTCTGCGCCTCACCCTACTGGCGATCAACGTTCGCCCCGCCTGCCGGGGCATCCTTTTTTGCCACGCCGGGATTCCAGCCATGAAACTCCGCCTCGCCGCCGCCATCGCCCTGTCCATGGGCATGAGCCCGGCCTTCGCCCTGAACATCCTCCTGTCCAACGACGACGGTCTGACCAGCAACATCAAGGCGCTCTACGATGCCCTCAAGGCCAACGGCCACGACGTGATCGTCTCGGTACCGTGCTCGGGCCAGAGCGGCCGCGGCGCGGCCATTGTGATGTACAGCACCGCCACCATCATTGCCGACAACGACAAGACCCAGATCGAGGCCGAGGGTGGCTGCCACAATGGCGCGGCGGCCATCGGAGCACCGGCCGTGGGCCCCTTCACCAAGGCCGGCTACACCGGCGGTGACTTTCACTACGTCCACGGCACCCCGGTGATGGCCACCATGTACGGCCTCGACGTGCTCGCCCCGGCGCGCTGGAACAAGGCCCCCGACCTGGTGCTGTCGGGCCCCAACGAAGGTTAGAACGTGGGTTGCGTGGTAGTCAGCTCCGGCACCATCGGCAACGCCCAGTTCGCCGCCGGACGCGGCGTCCCCGCCATCGCCCTGAGCGCCGGCACCGACACGGTGGACAACACCGGTCTGGCCAATCCCAACTCGGCCATCGTCGCCCAGCTCAGCGTCAAGCTCCTCAAGGCGCTCCAGGCCAAGGCCGGCAGTGGCGCCCTGCTGCCCGCCGGCGTGGCCCTCAACGTGAACTTCCCCAATGCCCCGACGGCCAATGTGGGCTGGGCCTTCTCGCGCCACGGCAGCTACGATCTCTACAACCTGAAGTTCAAGAACACCGTGCCCTACGGCATCGGTGCCGGTCTGCCGGCCACGGCAAGCGCCGAGCAGTCCGAGGACGAGGCCGTGGTCTTCAAGACCAAGGTGGCCGTCACCGCCATGCAGGTCGGCTTCGACCACCGCCCGGCAGGGCAGCAATGGCTGCGCCTGCGCCTGCGCGATCTGCTGAACCAATAAGGGGTCGGGCATGAACCGCTTCTTCAAGAGATGGGCGCCGGTCGCCCTGGGCCTCTCCCTGGCAGCCTGTGGCAGCAACGACGACGATGCCCCCAAGATCAGCGTCGACGACCTGAGCGAAGGCGCCTATACGGTCAGCACCGGCAACCAGGACACCCCCACCGTCGGGCGCTATCTGGCCGCCGCCGACGGCAGCCGCCTGCTCATCGTCGGCGACGACAACGGTGTGGCCCGCAGCCTGTACCGCAAGACCGGCAATGGCGACTGGGTGGCCGTTCCGCCGGTGGACAAGGACACCCAGGTCTCCCTCCTGCGCAAGGATCCGGTCGTGATCTCCACCACGCCGACCGTGGCCGGTCTCGCCGGGCACTACGTCACCACGTCCCCCGCCGGGGCTGCGGCAGGCTTCTCGATCACCGCTGATGGCAACATCGTGGCCGACGCCACGTCAGCCTGTCGCCTGACGGGCAAGCTCGGCAGTGGCGTGCTGCCCGGCACCCTCAAGCTCGAATTGTCCACCGCCGGCTGCGGCGAGCTGCCCGCCTCGAGCACCGGTGTACTGAGCACGGACCCCGACTTGGCGCCTGCCCGCTTCCGGTTGGTTGCCGATGACCGCAACAAGGTGATCGATCTCCGCGCCTTCGCCGAATGAACCCCGCCGGCCGCGCTGGATCCGGTCGGGATCCAGCACGGCCGGCAGGGCGCAAGCTGTTCGGACCGGATCTCGGCGGCATCGCAAACGGCCGGGATTCGGTCACCTCACATGTCCGACTGCCGGTCCTTCCGGGGCCAACACCGTGGCCGGCGTGAATTCGTCCCTTCCGTGATGCCCACACCCGCCAAGATGAATAGAATGCAGGACACACCGATGTCATCCAATCCGGGACGCCTCCATGAAACTCCATGCCTTCGTGGCAATGCCCTTCGGCACCAAGCCGAACGACAAGGGTGAGCAGGTCGACTTCAACCGCATCTTCGATGAACTGATCAAGCCGGCCCTGGAGGATGCGGGGCTGGAGGTGCTGCGGGCCGACAAGGAGCAGCGGGCCGGCGACATCCGCCTGGACATGTTCCAGGAGCTGCTGATGGCCGATCTGGTGGTGGCCGACCTGAGCATCGACAACCCCAACGTGTGGTACGAACTGGGCGTGCGCCATGCCCTGCGCGCCCGCGGGGTGGTCCTCGTCCAGGGGCCGCGCAGCACCAAGCCCTTCGACATCTATACCGACCGCAAGCTGACCTACCACCTGAAGGACGGCGCACCCGACCCGGCCCATCTGGCCGCCGACCGCAAGGCCATCGCGGAGATGACCATCGCCACCCTGGCGGCCTGGCACGAACGCCCGGTGAGCCCGGTGTATGGCCTGCTCCCCAACCTGCTTGAGCCCGACTGGAAGCGCTTGCGCATCGGCGCCGTGCGGGAGTACTGGCATCGCCACGACGCCTGGGCTGCGCTTATCGAAAAAGCCCGCAAGGCCGGCCGGCCCGAGGATGTGCTGGTGCTGGCCGACGAGGCGCCGGTCACCGCCCTGCGGGTGGAGGCCCGGCTCAAGGCCGGAACGGCCCTGCTCAAGGGCAGGCACTACAACTATGCCCTGGAGCAGTTCGAGCTGGCCCTCGGCTTCGACCCCGCCAACCTGGAGGCCGCCCGTCAGCGGGGCATCTGCCTGCAGCGCCTGAAGCGGCCGGACGATGCCCGGAGTGCCTACGAGGCCATCCTGGCCGAACACCCAGGTGATGTGGAAACCCTGTCGCTCCTTGCCCGCCTCGACAAGGACGCCTGGATGGACGCCTGGAACCACCCGGAGCACAGCCCGGCAAAGAAGTACGAAGACGCCACCTACGAAGAGGCCCTGCTGAAGGCTGCCATCGCCGGCTACGCCCGGGCTTTCCGCGCCGCACCGGGCCACTACTACTCGGGCATCAATGCCGTCACCCTGATGCACCTCCACGGCCACCTCACCCATGAGGGCGAATTCGACGCCGAGGCCCGGGCCATGGCCGGCGGCGTGGCCTGGGCCGCAGCCTGCGAGCAGGCCCCGGCACAGCGTTTCTGGGCGGCTGCCACCCTGGGTGATCTGGCCGTGCTTCAGGGCAACGCCGAGGCGGTGAAGGATGCCTACCAGGCCGCCATCGCCCTGGCCGACAAGGACTGGTTTGCCCTGGACGCCTGCCTTGGCCAACTGCGCCTGCTGGCCAGCCTGGGCTTCCGGCCCGATGAAACGGGCGTCGGCATCGCCACCTTCGAACGCGCCCTCACGCGGCTCAAGCCCCCCACCGAAAAGGGCTGGCAGCCACGCAAGGTGTTCCTGTTCTCCGGGCACATGATCGACAGCCCCACCCGCCCCACGCCCCGCTTCCCGGCCGACAAGGCGCCCCTTGCAGCCAAGGCCATTGCCGAGGCCCTGGCGCGACTCGACGCGGGCAAGGACGATCTCGCCATCACCCAGGGCGCTTCCGGTGGTGACCTGCTCTTTGCCGAAGCCTGCCTCGCCCTGGGCATGCATGTGCAGCTCCTGCTGCCCCTGCCCGAGGCCGACTTCATCGAGCAGTCCATCCTCCCGGCCGCCGATGGTGACGCCTGGCGCGACCGCTATTTCGCCGTGCGGGACCACGCCCTGACCCTTCCCAACCGGGTCATGCCGGAGGCGCTCGGCCCCCTTCCCACCAACGGCGAAGGCCAGCCGATGAGCGCCTTCGAGCGCTGCAACCTGTGGCTGCTGCACAGCACCCTGTCCCTCGGCATCAAGCGCAGCCACCTGATATGCCTGTGGAACGGCGGCGGCGGTGACGGGCCCGGCGGCACCGAACACATGGTTCGTGAAGTGAAGAAACGCACCGGCCAGGTCATCTGGCTCGACACCCGCAAACTCTGGTAGCCCTTCCCCTCCGAAAGGACACATCCATGCCCCTGTCCATCGCCGAACGCATCAAAGCCCCCGGCCCCAAGAAGATCCTCTCCTGCGACGGCGGAGGCATACTGGGCCTCATGAGTGTCGAGATCCTGGCCAGACTGGAAGCCGACCTCCGCGCCGAACAGGGGAATCCGGATCTCCTGCTCTGCGACTATTTCGACCTTGTCTGCGGCACCAGCACCGGCGCCATCATGGCCGCCTGCATTTCGGCCGGCATGAGCACGGACCAGCTACGCACCTTCTACAGGAACAGCGGCAGGCAGATGTTCGACAAGGCCTCCCTGTTCAAGCGCCTGCACTATTCCTACAACAAGGAGCCCCTGGCCAGGAAACTGCAGGCGGAGTTCAGCGCTGCCCTGGGCGCCGACACCACCCTGGGCAGCCCGGGCCTGCGCTCGGTGCTGATGATGGTGATGCGCAACGCCACCACCGACTCCCCCTGGCCGGTGAGCAACAACCCTTTTGCCAAGTACAACCAGCGCGACCGGGACGACTGCAACCTGGAGCTGCCCCTGTGGCAACTGGTGCGGGCCAGCACCGCCGCACCCACCTTCTTTCCGCCCGAAGTGGTGACCCTCGGCAAGGGAAAGAAGGCTTACACCTTCGTCTTCGTGGATGGGGGCATCACCACCTACAACAACGCCGCCTTCCTGGCCTACCAGATGGCCACCGCCGCGCCCTATCACATCAACTGGAAGACCGGCACCGATCAGCTTCTGATCGTCTCGGTGGGCACGGGAAGTGCCCCTGCAGCCCGACCCGACCTGCAGCCGGGTGACATGTGGCTGGTGGATAACGCCAAGACCCTGCCCGGCGCCCTGATGAATGCCGCCAGCGCCGGATGGGACATGGCCTGTCGGCTGGTGGGCGAGTGCCGCTTCGGTCGCCCCATCGACCGGGAGATCGGTGACATGATCGGTGCTGCCACCTCAACCGGCGCCAAGCAATTCGCCTATGTGCGCTACGACCCGGACGTCAGCCAGGCCGGCCTCGACACCCTGGGCCTGCCCCATGTCAAATCGGCGGATGTCCAGACGCTGGACTCCATCGACTTCATCCCGCAGATCCAGGCCGTGGGCGTGGCCTACGCGGCAGCGCACGTGAAAACGGCGGAGCACCTGCGCGGCTTCCTTTCAAGTCGTGGGATGCGTGCCCTCGGCAGGCAAGGGGGCGAACGTGGTAGATCACGCAGGTTCCACGGGCAATGTAGGGGCACATCAGGCGCAAGCGCCGTCCGGCCAGCCCCGGGGCCACCGCGCGCAACAGGCGGGCCACCAGCAGGACCTCAGGTGCCGTCGTCACCGCAGTGCACAGCAGCTTGCGCATCCCCGGGTGCACGCCAGGGGCGGCTCGTCCTCGCACTGGATGGCCACGTTGCCATGAAAACAATCAAAGGCCTGCCCGAGCAGGGAATCCACTAGCTGCGGCGAAGCGCGATGTGCTGAAAGAGTGGCGTCAAAGGCGTGATGCAGCGCCTGGAAGAAGTCTCGAGGAGTGGACATGGGGAATCTCCGGGGACGGGCACGGCGAGTATAAAACAGCAGGGGTCGCGACCCCCGGGCCTCGTCCGGAAAAAAGGCACGGCCGCCTTCGCGCCGTGCCCTTTTCACCCGATGCTGCCCGGACAACCGGACAGCACCGCGACCCGCAATTACTTGCTGTTGTGCAGCTTGAACACCCACACGGAACCGCCCTGCTCCAGGAAGTTCACGCGACGGGCCACGTCGCCGCCCCACAGGGGAACAGCGCCGCCCCAGCCGGACACCACGGCGACGTACTGCTCGCCGCCTTCCATCCAGGTAACCGGGGGCGCCACCACGCCGGAGCCGGTCTGGAAGGACCAGACTTCCTTGCCGGTCTTGGCATCCAGCGCCTTCAGGTAGCCCTCGGGGGTACCGTAGAAGGTCAGGTTGCCGCCGGTGGTCAGGACACCGCCCCACAGGGGAGCGAAGTTCTTGTTTTCCCAGACGATCTTGCCAGTGGTCGGATCAACGGCGCGCAGGGAGCCGATGTAGTCGTCGTGCAGGGCCTTGATGGTGAAGCCGGCACCCAGGTAGGCCGCACCGCGCTTGTAGGAGACGGGCTCGTTCCAGATGTCCATGCCCCACTCGTTGGCCGGCACGTAGAACAGGCCGGTCTGCGGGTTGTAGGCGATCTGCTGCTGGTTCTTGCCACCCAGGAAGGACGGCGCGGCGAAGACGCTCTTGCCCTTCTTGCCATCGGCGCTGCCGGACGGATCGCCCGGACGGCTTTCATCCACATAGTTGGGACGGCCGGTGCTCATGTCGAAACCGGTGGCCCAGGTGATCTGCTTGACGAAGGGGAAGATGTTCAGCGGCTTGCCGTTGGTACGGTCGAGCACGAAGAAGAAGCCGTTGCGGTCGGCCTTGCCACCGGCCTTGATGACCTTGCCGGTCTTCGGATCCTTGTAGTCGAAGGAAACGAATTCGTTCACACCGTCGAAGTCCCAGCCGTCGTGGGGAGTGGTCTGGTAGTGCCAGACAATCTTGCCGGTGTCCGGGTCGATGGCCACGGTGGCGGAGGAGAACAGGTTGTCGCCGGGGCGCAGGTGGCTGTTCCAGGGAGCCGGGTTGCCGGTGCCGGCAAAGACCAGGTTGGTGTCCGGATCGTAGGTGGCGCCGTTCCAGGTGGCCGCGCCGCCGGTCTTCCACAGGTCGCCGGTCCAGGTGGCGTTGGTGGTGCCGGAGATGCCGTTCTCGACCTTCTCGCCATTCACCCACTTGTAACCCATGTGGCCTTCAACGGTCGGACGCATCCACACCATCTTGCCGGTCTTGGCATCGCGGGCTTCCATGCGGCCCTGCACGCCGAACTCGCCACCGGACACGCCGGTGATGACCAGGCCCTTGACGATCAGCGGAGCAGCCGTGGCGGAGTAGCCGGCGGCGTAGTCGTCGATCTTGTCCTTCCACACGACCTTGCCGGTGTCCTTGTTCAGGGCCACGAGCTGGGCGTCGAGGGTGGCGAAGATCACCAGGTTGTCGTAAAGGGCAGCGCCACGGTTGATCACGTCACAGCAGGGCATGATGCCTTCGGGGAGACGATGCTCGTACTTCCACAGCTTCTTGCCGGTCTTGGCGTCGAGGGCGAACAGGCGGCTGTAGGAAGCCGTCACGAACATCTTGCCATCGTGGATCAGGGGCTGGGACTCCTGGCCGCGCTGCTTCTCGCCACCGAAGGAGAAGGACCACACCGGAACCAGATTCTTGACGGTCTTGACGTTGACCTTGTCCAGCGGGCTGTAGCGCTGACCTTGCTGGCCCAGACCGAAGTGGGTGACATCACCGGTAGTCTTGGCGTCATTGGCAATGTCAGCGTCCGTCACTTCCTTGGCATGGGCGGCACCGGCAACCATCAGGGCGGCCGCGATCAGGGTCATCGCAAACGGCTTTTTCATTGTTTTGCTCCTTTGGATCATTGAATGTCTCCTTTGAGAAGGTACTGAAGCGCGATCCGGGGCAGCCACCTCCCGGCCCAGCCAGACCACGCAGCACTGTCCTTGCGCAAGAGCTGTGCCAAAGGCCCGGCAGCCCGTCTGAAAAATGCCAACCCGGGAAGAATTCCCGATAGAAAACGGGAAGTTGGCTCTGGCCGAAAAGGCGTCGGGATGGAAAAAATAGCGATCGTCCTCAGTGCCCGGTGCACATCCTGCTTCATTCCACACCAACTGCTCCAAGCTGGAGCACCCCGAAGCAGGACAGGGCGACAGATGTCTCGCCCGGAACAGGCGGCCTCGCCGGGCGCGATACCCGCCACGTGTCTGCCACTGAAACGAAACCCTTGCCGGCAAGGCTCCGGATGCTTCGATTCGGGCCAGTGCAAACTGGTGGCACAGCTCTTGCAGCGCCTCTCCCACCACAAACAGAGCGAACCGCCACCGGCAGGTCGCCGTCAGGAGACAGAATGATCAAGACCGCCCTCGTGGCCCTGCTGCTGGCATGCACCACCATTGTGGGTCAGGCCGCCGAGCGTGGCACGGACCCCCTCGATTCGCCCCGCTGGTCCGACATGCGCAAGGAGATGTTCCCGGCCTCCGCCAAGGTGGTGTTCGATGAGAGGGTCAAGGTGACGGCCCCCCTCACCGCCGAGAACGCCATGAACGTCCCGGTGAGCGTCGATGCCAGCGCACTCCCGGGCGTTCGTGAAGTACTCGTCTTCGCCGATTTCAACCCCATCGTGCGCATTGTCCGCTTCGAGCCCACGGGTGCTCAGCCCAGCCTCGGCTTTCGCATCAAACTGCAGCAGTCCACCCCGGTCCGCGCCGCGGTGCGGACCAGCGATGGTAGCTGGCATGTGGGCGGCACCTGGGTGAACACGGCGGGAGGCGGCTGCACCCTGCCTTCGACCGGCAGTGCCTCGCCCGAGTGGCAGAAGCGCCTGGGAGAGGTCAGCAGCCGCGTGTGGGCACGCAAGGAAGGGGGCGAACGCATCCGCCTGCGCATCATCCACCCCATCGACACCGGCCTCGCCGCGGGCATTCCGGCCTTCTTCCTGCAGGACCTGGACCTCACCGACGACAAGGGCAAAGCCCTGATGCACATCGAGGGCTTCGAGCCCATCGCCGAGAACCCAGTGTTCACCGTAGACATTCCCGTCGCCCGGGCTTCGGCGGGCTACCGGGTGAGCGGCCGTGACAACAACGGCAATGCCATCTCGGCGGTAATCGACAAATGAACGCCCTGCCACGCTCCGCCCGCGCGTTGATCGCCCTCTTTGCCCTCGGCTGGACGCTGCTCCTCGCCGCCGCCGACCGGGACTATGGCCTCAGCCCCGTGCGCATCGCCGATGACACCTGGGCACTGGTCGGCCGCAGCGAGGACTTCAGCCTTTCCAACGGGGGCAACATCGTCAATACCGCCTTCATCGTCACCCGTGACGGCGTGGTGGTGATCGACAGCGGCCCGTCCCGGGTCTATGGCGAGCAGCTCAAGCGTGCCATCGCCCGCATCACCGACAAACCCGTGAGCCTGGTGCTCAACACCCATCACCACCCGGACCACTTCCTCGGCAACCAGGCCTTCGCCCCGGAAACCCTGGCGGCCCTGCCCGCCACCATCAAGGGCATCCACAGCGAAGGCGGCAGCTTCAACGAAAACATGTACCGCCTGGCAGGTGACTGGATGGCCGGCACGGAGCCCGTCGCCCCGACCCGCCAGCTTGCCGCCGGCCCGCTGGCGATGGGCGATCACCGCCTTGAGCTGATCGCCCTGGACGGCCACACCGAAGCCGACCTGGTGATCCTCGACCGCAGCACCGGCGTGCTCTTTGCCGGCGATCTGGTCTTCAACGGACGCACGCCCACCACGCCCCATGCCGATCTGCCCCGCTGGCAAGCCGCCCTCGACCGCCTGGAGAAGACGCCCTTCACCACCCTCGTTCCCGGCCATGGCCCGGTCGCCGGAGACGCCGGCCCGATCCGCCAGACCCGGGCCTGGCTGGCCTGGCTGGACCGCCAACTGCGCCAGGCCGCCGAGGACGGCCTCGACATGACCGAAGTCCTGGCCCAGCCGCTGCCGGCGGAATTCCGTGGTCTGGCCGTGGTCAACGCCGAATACCGCCGTTCCGTGGGCCAGCTCTACCCCGCCTACGAGCAGCGCGCCCTTTCCGGCGAACGCCGCAAGCCATGAACCTCGCCCTGCCCCTGCACGCCCCCGCCTGGCCCCGCCCCGCGGCCCTGCCAGGGCCACTGCGGCTGGCCATCGGCGTATCGATCGGCATCCACGCCCTGGCCCTGCTGGTGCAGGGCAAAGGCCTGCCTTCCGTCCCGGAGGCGCCGCCAGCCCCCCTGGAAGTCGTGTTGCGCATGGCTGCCCCGCTCCCCGTTCCCCTGCAGCCGGCCAGCTTGCCACCGCCCTCCGCCAACCCGGTACCGGCGACGCTCCCCCGGGTCGAGACCCCGCCCCGCCCTGCCCGGCCCGAGCCACGCTCCACCCCGGTGATGACCCGTCCGGCCGCACAGGCACCCGACACCACGCCGACCCTGCGCGTCGAGCCGGCCCCGGTGGCCCCCGTGGCGCCCGTCGCCGCCGATGCTGCGCCCCCCCAGGCCCAGGCCACCCCATCCCGTCAGGTGCATGTCGAATCCGCCCCTGCCACCGCCGCGACCGCCCCCCCCGTGGCCGACGAAGCCCTTGATCCGGCCCTGCTGGAGCGCTACGGACGCAGTCTCTCGGCCCTTCTGGCGCGCCAGCAGAACTACCCCCGGCTGGCCGCTCTGCGGGGCTGGGAGGGCGAGGTACAGGTGCGGGTAACCATTGCCCGCAAGGGCAATATCGTGGCTACCCAGGTGGTGCGCTCAAGTGGTTTTGAAGTCCTCGACCAGAGCGCCATCCAGCTGGTCTCGGGTGCCGGCCCCTTGCCACGCCCACCTGAAGCCCTGCAGAACCGGGAGCTTCAGATCATCGTCCCCGTGCTCTTCAAACTGGACAAACCGGCATGAACGCCGCTGCCTTCACCCTTAGCCCCGGCCCCGACGCGGAAGACACACCCGGCGAAGCGGTCAAGAGCCCGTCCCTGCGGCTGCGCGTGAGTCTGGTGCTCACCGCCCTGGCGGCTGCCTTTGTGATCGCGGGCGCCGCCCTGTGGGTGCGCGACGCCCGCACCGCCATCGCCGAAGAGATCACCGCCGCCCACCGGGTGGCTGCCCAATGGCTGGCCGTATCGGCCCAGGGCACCGCCTCCGGCGACCCGGCATGGACAGAGACACGCCTTCTCGCCCACCTCAACGCCGTCGGCCGCATCCGCGCCCACCAGCTCGAAGCCCGTGACGACAGCGGCCGCCTGCTCTACGCCTCACCGCCCTCCGCCTACAAGGCGGGCCGGGATGCCCCCGCCTGGTTCACCCGCTGGATGGAACCCGGCATCCCGGCCATGACATTGCACGCCGGCAGCCTCACCCTGCGCCTGCAACCCGACCCTTCGCGGGCACTCGTGGACCTGTGGGACGACCTCAGCGCCGCGGCCGCCCGCGCCTTGCTGGCCCTCGCCGGGCTGTTCATGGGTAGCTGGTTTGCCCTCCATCACGCCCTCAAACCCCTCGAAAGCGTGATGATCGCCCTCGACCGCACCGGCCAGGGCAGGTTCGACACCCGTCTGCCCACCGACGGCCCGGCCGAACTGGCCCGCCTCGGCCACGCCTTCAACGGGATGGCCAGGCGCCTCAACGAGGCCGTCAGCGAGAACGTCCGCCTGACCCATGAACAGGCGGTGGCCCGGGCCATCACCGAGCGCCTGGAGGCCGACCGACTGGCCATCGCCCGGGATCTCCACGATGAACTCGGCCAGAGCATCACCGCCGTGGCCGCCCTTGCCGGCGCCATCGTTCAGCGCAGCACCGACACACCCCAGATCCGGCAAAGCGCCGAGGTGATTCGCGACGTGGCCTCGCGCATGCAGGGCGACGTGCGCGCCCTGCTCAGCCGCCTGCGCCCCCCCGGCGCCGGCCCCCGCGAAACCCTCGACGATGCGGTGCGCAGCTACCTCGCTAGCTGGAGTGAGCGCCACACCGACATCGAGCTCTCCACCGAGCTCTTTGCCGGCCCCCACCCCCTGCCCGACGAGGTCACCCTGGCCACCCTGCGCATCGTCCAGGAGTCGTGCACCAATATCGTCCGGCACGCCCTGGCCAGCCGCGCCCGGGTGCGCCTGCTGCGCGAAGGCGGCACCCTGACCGTCGAGATCAGCGACAACGGCCGCGGTATCCTGCCCGCCCCGGGCCAGCCGGGCTTCGGCCTTGCCGGCATGCGCGAGCGGGTGGTCGGCCTTGCCGGCAGTCTCGATGTCAGCAGCCCACCCGGGGGTGGCACACGCATTCGCGCCCGCCTGCCCCTCACCCGGCCGGAAGCCGTCAGCCCCGAACCCAGCCCTGAAGACCGCCAGCCATGACCCTGCCCGACGCCCCACTGACGCTCATCCTGGCCGACGACCATGCCATCGTGCGCATGGGCTTCCGCCTGCTCCTTGAAGGGGTCGGCGCCCACGTGCTGGCCGAAGCCGACTGTGGCGAGAAGGCCCAGCAACTGATGTCCGAACTCAACCCCGACGTGCTGGTGATGGATCTGTCCATGCCGGGCTGCGGCGGGCTCACCGCGCTGGAGCGTATCCTCGCCCGCAAGCCCGGCCAGAAGGTGCTGATCGCCTCGGCCCACGCCGACGCCATCATTGCCGAACGGGCCCTCAAGGCCGGCGCGGCGGGCTACCTGTGCAAGCGCAGCCCCCCCGACGAACTGCTCAAGGCGGTGAACCAGGTGGCCGCCGGCCAGCGCTACATCGACCCGGAGATCGCCGCCGCCCTGCGCCGGGCCGACCGCCCGGAACACCCCGCCGAAGCCCTGACCGACAAGGAATTCAACGTCTTCCTGCAGCTGGCCCAGGGCCGCTCGGTGGCCGAAGTGGCCGAGACCTTCCACCTCAGCCCCAACACCGTCGGCACCCACCTCTATCACATCAAACAGAAGCTCGGCGTGCAGAACATGGCCGAGCTGGCCATGGCCGCCGTACGCTCGGGCCTGATCGAGGTATAGATTTCAACCGCCCCCACGGCCCAACCCACCTTTCCCCACCTGAGAGCACCCCATGAACAACAAAGCAGCCATCCTCATCGCCACCCTTGCCCTCGCCGCGGCCACCCCGGCCCTGGCCGCCCGCCAGCCCCTCAAGGTCACCGAGCACATCGACATCTCCGCCCCCCCGGCCAAGGTTTGGGAGGCCGTGCGCGACTTCGGCAACCTGGCCTGGCACCCCGCCGTCGGCAGTACCACCCTGGACAAGGGCACGAAGGACAAGCGCGGCGCTGTGCGCACCATCACCACCAAGGACGGCGCCAAGCTGGTCGAAGAGCTGCTCAGCCACCAGGACTCCACCCGCAGCCTCAAGTACCGCATCATCGACTCGCCGCTGCCGGTGAGCGATTACGTGTCCACCCTGAAGGTCAAGGCCGCCAAGGGTGGCAGCCGCGTGGAGTGGTCCTCCACCTTCAAGCGCAAGGACGAAAAGCCCGCCGAAGGGGCCGACAACGTCGGCGCCAAGAAGGCGGTGGCCGGCATCTACACCAGCGGCCTCGGCGCCCTCAAGCAACAGCTCGAAGCCAAGTAAGCCGCAACGACGCCCATGGATGCACGCCGCCTCCTGCGCCGCGTTGCATCTGGCGTCGCTCTCCTCCTCGCCAGCCTGGGCCTGCCGGTACAGGCCGGCGATCTGAGCCACGCCGACATCGCCCGGCGTTTCCAGCCGCCCCTGCACGTGGGCGACAAGCTGCGCGACATTCCCGCCTGGCCCATCACCAGCGAGCTGGAACCCGAAGCCGGCCCGGTGGCCTATGCCTTCGAGTCCATCGACCTCGCCCCCATCCCGGGCTTCGAGGGCACCCCCATGAACCTGCTGGTCAGCATCGACCGCAAGGGCAACTTCATGGATGTGGCGCTGCTGCGCCAGCATGAGCCGGTGTTCCTGTCCGGCCTGGGCGAAGGCCCCCTGCGCGACTTCCTGGCCCAGTACGCCAACAAGAGCCTGAAACAGGAGATCACCGTCTCTAGCCTGTACGGCAACACCCGCGCCGGCGCCGGCGGCAACCGGGTGGTGCTGGACGGGGTCAGCAAGGCCACCGCCTCGGTACGCATCGTCAACCAGACCGTCCTCACCTCGGCCCTCGCCGTGGCCCGGGCCCGCCTGGGCTTTGCCACACCGGCCGAGAAAGGCCCGCTGGCCGAGGTGAAGGCCGACGTCTTCGAGCGACGCAGCTTCGCCGAGCTGCTGGCCTCGGGCGCCATCGGTCGCCTGCACCTGAGCCATGCCGATGTGGAGCAGCGCTTTGCCGGCAGCGACGGTGCCGGGGTGGATGCCGAGGCCCTGGCCCGGCCCGACGAGACCTTCATCGACCTGTATGTGGCCTACCTCAACGCCCCCACCATCGGCCGCGCCCTACTCGGCGACACCGGCCACGCTGACCTGATGCGCCGCCTCGAGCCCGGCCAGCATGCCTGGTGGGTGGCCAGCGCCGGGCGCGACGCCTACATCGACGAGGACTTCACCCGCGGCACCGTGCCTGCCCGCCTTGCCTTCAGCCAGGGCGGTGCGCCCGTCGAGCTGCGCGACCTGGACCTGTCGCCCCGCCCGCCGGAGGGTGCACCGCCCCTCAACGCGGCCCTGGTGCTGCGCGTGCCCCCCATGTCGGGCATCGACCCGGCCAGCCCGGTGCGTTTCGAGCTGACCCTTACCCGGGCCAGGGGCTCGATGCTACCCGTGCTCACCCAGCGCAGCGTCAGCCTCGATTACCAGGCACCGGAGGCCCTGTTCTTCCGCCCCCCGGCCCCCCTGCCCGACTGGCTGATCGCCTGGAAGGAGCGTGGTGTGGAGCTGGGCATCATCGCCGCCGCGCTGGCCCTGCTGTCGGTGGTGCTCGCCCGGCCACGCTGGATCTCCGTGTCGGCGCGTCGGTTGAAGGTCTTCCGTCTCGCCTTTCTGGCCTTCACCCTGGGCTACATCGGCTGGTACGCCCAGGGGCAGCTATCCATCGTGCAGATCACCGGGGCCATCAAATCCCTGGTGGCGGGTGCCGGTCTGAAAAGCTTTCTCTACGACCCGGTGAGCCTGCTGCTGATCGCCTTCACCCTGGTCAGCTTCGTGGTGTGGGGCCGCGGCACCTTCTGCGGCTGGCTGTGCCCCTTCGGCGCGCTGCAGGAGTTCGCCGCCCTCCTCGCCCGCGCCCTGCGCCTGCCCGAACGCAAACTGCCCGCCCGGCTGGCCGGCGTGCTCGACCGGGGCCGCTTCGTCATCCTGGCCGCCCTCGCCGCGCTGGCCGCCCTCGCCCCCCAGTGGGCCGAGAAGGGCGTGGAGGTGGAACCCTTCAAGACCGCCATCACCGTGGGCTTCGACCGCAGCGCACCCTTCGTGGCCTATGCGCTGATACTGCTGGTGCTGGGCGGCCTGTACTACAAGTTCTTCTGCCGCTACCTGTGCCCCCTGGGCGCCGCCATGGCCCTGGGTGGCAAGCTGCGCCTGCTCGACTGGCTGCCCCGCCGCAGCGAATGCGGCCAACCCTGCCAGACCTGCCGCCACCGCTGCGCCTACGACGCCATCGAGAAAAGTGGCGCGATCCGTTACGAGCGCTGCTTCCAGTGCCTCGACTGCGTCGGCATCTACCACGACCCCGGTCGGTGTGCGCCAATCATGCTGATGTACAAGAAAGGCAAAGCCCGAAACGCAGGCTGAGAGGGCACGGCCTGATGGGGTCGAGTCCGTTCTCCATACCTTGGCAAGGGGAATTTCCGCTACACCTATCAAGAACTGATCTTCCTGGCCGACATATAAGGGAATTCTCATTTTCCTTGGGGTGGCTGGCTACGGGCCGACGCCGCCCTTGGAGGCCAGCATGCGCAACAATCAGCCTGTGTCGGGCATTGAACGTCAACTCGATGCCTCCGTGACGATCATTTCCCACACCGATGCATCTGGCCGCATCACCTTCGTCAATGAAGATTTCATTGACGCCAGTGGCTTCAGCCATGATGAGCTGATCGGCCAGCCCCACAACATGGTGCGCCACCCGGACATGCCAGCCGAGGCATTCCGCGATCTGTGGGACACCCTGAAGCACGGCCGCCCCTGGTCCGGCCTGGTCAAGAACCGCTGCAAGAACGGCGACCACTACTGGGTGCGCGCCTCGGTGACCCCCAAGCCTGAAGGCGGTTACATGTCGGTGCGGGTAATGCCGACCCGTGCCGAGATCCTTGCTGCAGAAGCACTCTACAAGACCTTCCGCGGCAACCCAAGCTTGCGCATGCATGAGGGAAAGGTGGTTCGCGGCGGCCTTGGCGGGCTGCGCGACAAGGTGCTGGCACGAATCGACGACACCCGCATCGGGCGACGCCTGCTGGCCATCATGGTCATCGTGATGATCCTGCTGGTCGCCGCCTTGGCGGACAGTCAGCGCTCAGGGCGCGCCGTGGAGGCGGAGTACCGCGCCCACATCGCCGGCGACGTGGCCCAGCGGGTGGCCTACTACAAGCTCTACGCCCAAGGTTTGCAGATGGGCCAGGCCCTGCGCAACGCCATGCTCGATCCGGCCAACCCGAAAGCCTACGAAAACTACACCCGGGCCTCCGAAGCCTTCGACACGGCCCTGCAGACGGCCAGAGCCCTGGATGACGGGGGTCCGAAGTCGGGATTGCCCGCACGCATCGGCAGCCTGCGTGCCGAGCAGCGCGCCTTCCATGAGCGCGTTTTCAATCTGATCAAGGAGAGCCAGGGTGATGCCGCCCGACAAGTGCTCAACAAGGAAGAGACGCCCAAGTGGCGGGAGATCCGCGACCTGCTGCTGAAGGAGATCCAGCGCCTCGACGAAGCCTCACCCGTCCTGCTGGAAAGCCTGAACACCCAGTCGGACCAAGCCCTCCAACGCAGCCTGACGGTTGCCCTGGGCGCAGTCGTGCTGGGCACCTTGCTGGCGGCGTTGCTGCTGTCGCGCATCGCCCGCCAGGCCGCCCGGGCGGAAGCCATGGCTGCCGCGGTGGCCGGTGGCAATCTGAGCCGGGTCATCGAACCGGGGGGTCGTGACGAACTCGGCGCGATCCTCACCCATGTCGCCCTGCTGCGCAATCGCCTGCACGAGGCCATCAGCCTGATCCAGCAGAGTGCCCGTACCCTGAACGAATCCAGCGCACGGCTGGGCGCGGCAAGTCAGGCCACGGTCGAGGCCACCCACAGCCAGTCGCTCACGCTGGCCGACATCGCCCGCACGGTGGAAGGTCTGTCCCAATCCACCGTCGCCATGGGGGAACAGGCCCGGGAAGCCATGCAGGCCAATCTCCAGTCCGCGGAGACAACCCGCAGCAGCAGCGCGATCAGCCAGGCGGCAGCCACCTCGATCAGCGATGCGGCAAAGACCATGGCGGGTACGGAGCATCGCATCGGCGAACTGGCCGGCATGTCGGGCGAGATCGGCCGGGTCATCCAGGTCATCCGCGAGATCGCCGACCAGACCAATCTGCTTGCCCTCAATGCGGCCATCGAAGCCGCCCGGGCAGGGGAACAGGGTCGCGGCTTTGCGGTAGTGGCCGATGAAGTGCGCAAGCTTGCCGAACGCACCGGCAACTCGACCCAGGAGATCGCCACCATGATCCAGCGCATCCAGAGCCTGAGTGCCGCCGTGGCCGGGGAAGTGGCCACCGGCAGCAGGGACGTGGGCGAGGGTGCCCGCAAGGCCCTTGAGGCAGGCCAGATTGCCGGATCGGTGGAATCGACGGTCGCCCGGGCCGGCCAGGCCGTGCACGCCATCGAGGACGCCCTGGCCGCCAATGGTCTTGCGACCCGCGACATCGCCGGGCAGATGGAGAGCGTCGCACGGAGCGCCCAGTGCGACGCCGAGATGGCCCGCCGCTCGGCCGAGGAAGCCCGTCAAGTGGGCATCCTGGCCACCCGCCTGGGCGAACTGGCTGCCCAGTTCAAGGCCTGAGCGCAACACCCTTCATCACAAACCCTTGAATTGCGCCGTCACTGCAGCCACCCGCTGGCCGAACAGGCGGGCGGTTTCCAGGTCGCCCGCCGGCATCTCCTCGGGACTGGCATCGGAGGGAGACTGGGCCATCGCACCACTGAATGAGCCCACGTAGTTCACATCGTTACGATCCGCTGCCTTGGTGTTGGACGGCATCAGGCCTGTACCCACCCAGATTCCGCTGTGCTGCATGGCCAGGGTGAACAGGTAGTGCAGCGTGGACAGCTTGTCGCCATTCATGGTGGCGCTATTGGTGAAGCCGGCAAAGACCTTGTCCTTCCAGGCCTGGGTGAACCAGGCCTTACTGCTCGCGTCGGCGAACTTCTTGAACTGCCAACTCACGGTGCCCATGTAGGTCGGGCTACCCATGATAATGGCATCGGCGGCATTCAGACTGTCCCAGCCACCTTCCGGCAGGTTTCCTTCGGCATCGACGGCGAGCAGTTCGGCACCGGCGCCGTCCGCAACGGCCTGGGCGAGACGCAGGGTATGGCCGTAGCCGGAATGGAAAACCACAGCGATTCTTGTCATGGTGAAGCTCCTTCTGGGGATTGGGGGTGAAACAGAAACGGTTAAGACGCGGTCACGGTGCCAGGTCGAAGACCATGACTTCCGCATCGCGCCCTTCACGCAGGTGCAGCGCGGACTCACTGGCCAGAAGCACGGCATCACCGGCCTGCAGTATCTGGTCATTGACCCGCAAGGCACCGCGGATCACATGGACATAGGCCTTGCGGGCAGGGTCGAGCGCCAGGCAGGCGGCCTCTTCGCCATCGAACAGGCCCAGGTAAAGGCTGGCATCCCCATGGAGTGTCAGCGCCCCGTCGGCACCGTCCGGCCCTGCAACCCTGCGCAGGCGCCCACGCCGCTCGGCAACCGGGAACGACTTTTGCTCGTAAGCCGGAGCCAGACCGGCTCTGACGGGCTCAATCCAGATCTGCAGGAAATGGGTGGTGGTGTCGGCCGCGTGGTTGAACTCGCTGTGGCGCACACCGGTGCCGGCGCTCATGCGCTGCACGTCACCGGGCAGGATCTCCGTGCCATTGCCCATGCTGTCCCGGTGGGCGAGGGCACCGGACAGCACATAGCTGATGATTTCCATGTCCCGGTGCCCGTGGGTACCGAAACCGCAGCCCGGCGCGACCCGGTCCTCGTTGATGACCCGCAGATTGCCCCAGCCCATATGGGCCGGATCGTGGTAGCCGGCGAAGGAGAAACTGTGATGGCTTTGCAACCAGCCATGATCGGCATGGCCCCGATCACCGGATCTACGCAGGGTAAGCATGGTCTGACCTCCTGTAATGAAGCCCAGTGTAGCGTTGCCCCCGGCCCGGACGATCCGCCGGTTTTGTCGGCATCATTCAAATAATATGAACGAAGGCATCCAGTCATGTCGAAAAACCACCTGTCGCCCCGGGATGTGCTCACGCCGGACGCCCTCGCCATGCTGCAGCGCATCGAGGAAGCCGGCAGCTTCGCTGCGGCGGCCCGGGCTGCCGGCATGGTGCCCAGCGCCCTCACCTACCGGGTGCGGCAGATCGAGGATGCCCTCGACGTGCTGCTCTTCGACCGCAGCGCACGCCATGCCCGACTGACCCCGGCAGGCCGGGAACTTCTGCGGGAAGGGGCACGCCTGCTGGACGAACTGGACGCGGTGGCAAACCGGGTGAAACGGGTTGCCACCGGCTGGGAAGCCCAGTTCACCCTGGCGGTGGACGGCGTCATCAATCGGACCACCCTGTTCGAATTGTGCGAAGCCTTCCTTGCCCTCGAACCTCCGACACGCCTGCGCCTGCGTGATGAAGTCCTGTCGGGAACACTCGAAGCCCTCACCTCGGGACAAGCCGATCTGGCCATCGGCGTGGTCGCCGAAACCCTGCTGCCCGAAGGCGTGGATGCCCTGCCCCTGGGCAGTCAGCGCTTCATCTTTGCCGTCGCGCCCCATCACCCCCTGGCCCGCACCACCGCCCCCCTGGACGACGCCACCATCGGCCGCCACCGCGCCGTGGCGGTCGCCGACTCCGCCTCCCGGGGCAAGGGTCTGACCATCGGCCTGCTGGGCGGCCAGGATGTCTTCACCGTTCCAGGCCTCACCGAGAAGCTGGAGGCACAATTGCGGGGCATGGGGGTGGGCTTTCTGCCCGAATGCCTGGCACGCCCCTACATCGACGCGGGCCGCTTGGTCGCTCCACCGGTCGCCCGTAAGGAGCGCATCTTCCACATCAGTTATGCGTGGCGAAAAACCCCGGCGCCCGCGGGCAAGGCGCTGGCCTGGTGGCAGGCGCGCCTGGCCGACCCGGTGACGCGGAAGGCGCTGCTCGGTTGAAAGCCGGTCGTACGTGCTTCCGCCCTTTTCATCAACCACCTGAAGAATAGACGTCGGCGGCACGCGGCCTGGCCCGAAGGACACGCCATTCAGCCGCCGACAGAGCCCGAATCAAAACACCAGGGGGTAAGGGCCGGCATTGCCAGCCGCGGAGTACAGGGTGGCACTGACGGCATCCTGCGAAACGGTGAGGATGCCGAAGTTGCCACTTGCCCCCAGGAGGCCAGGCTTATTCTTGAGCGGCCCCGGCCGGGCCGCACCCGACGCGGTAATCTCGTACAAGGGCAGTCCGAGGGGCCGATGATTGCGGGGTGGCTTGTTTTTGTGGATATCGCCGGTCAGGACAACGACATTTCCGGGTGCCTTGCTGAGAAACCACTCGTAGTCGAGGTACTTGTCCCACGCTTCGTCAGTGCCCTGCAGCACACTGCCGGAACCAACCAGCTTGATACCCGGCCCCTCCGCGAGCAAACCGAAGAGCCATTCCAGTTGATCAGGGCCATGCATCAAGCTGCCCGGTTCGTTCAGGGGGTCCTGCCGGAAAGTTCGCCCATCAAGGAGGACGAAGCGCACGCCATCCTTGTCAAAGTAGTACTGAATGCCCGAATCCGGCTGGGCGAGTAGCGCCTCCAGGCTGGGGCATTCAGGATATGGGCTATCAAAGGCAAGGGTTTCGAGGGCGTTCCTGAATTGCGTAAACAGGCCCCGGGAAATCAGCCGCTTTGCGAGGGGCACCGCATGTTTCTTCGTCTTTCCGGCACCACGGCTGTTGTTCCACGCAAAGTCGTGGTCGTCCCAGGTCATCCCCAGACGGACCCCCGAACGCACGAGCCTTCGGAATGACGTCACACCCCATTGCAGTGCATAGAGGCCATACAGAAAGCGGGCAAACTCGGCGTCACTCTTGTTCTGCGGTGAGCCCAGGGGCCGATCCGCACCGAGGAACTTGACCCCGAAATCAAGGTAAACCGAATCCCCCAGCAGAAGCAGAACATCGGGCTCCAGCGCATGGATGCGGTCCCAAACTAGCTGCAATGGATCATCCTCTGCGTCGAAACACGAGGTGAATGCTATTCTCATTTTTATCCTCCAGCTAAAATGCGCTCAGGCGCCATCATTGACACCTCCAAGCACGGGTTGTCCACGATAGCGTCACTGCAGGAAGGAATAGCCAATCTGAATGGCCACCCAGGGCTTGTAATTTCCCCCATAGTTGGCGCTCGATGAAACGACATCCCATCCGGCAACTGCCCCCACCTGGAATGAGTCCTTAAGCGTGGTGATGGCCCCGAAACCGGCCGAAAGGCCGGCATTGTCGGTCGTCTTTGACACGCCGTTCTCTGTCTTCTGGATGGAGATCACCGTTGCCCCGGCGAAACCGATGTAGGTTAAGTCCATACCCAGCACCGGGGCTTGGCGCCAACCCACGTAACCTCCGACAGTACTCGCACCGCGCATGCCGCGATCCCCGGCCAGTACGTACTTGAACGGCACCATCAACATTCCGTAGGTGTAGCCCGACCGGTGCATTCCCGCCTCAACCAGTTGCGATACGGGAAGGTCATAGGCGCGCCCCGAAACCAGCCCCTCTGTCAGCTTGCTCCCATCCTTGACCCGACAGGGCGTGCTGACCGCACTTGCCGGCCCCTTCGCAACGACGAACAGGAGGTTGTTCCTCGGATTGGCTGCGTCATCGCGATGACCAATCACCTTGACCTTGTCTCCCGTGCGCAGACACGCCTCATCGCCTCCACTCTTAAGAACCGTATCAGCCTCGAACTTGAGGGTATCGCCGATAAAATTGCTCTTGTCATTGGGCAAAGTCTTGACGGGCTGCGCATCGTTAGCCCACGCAGGCGTGGCGATAGCCCAGGAGAGTGGAAGACAGAGGACAGAAAATGCCAGTTTCCGGGCCGGATCAAAGGATTTCATGATGAAGTCTCCAGGGGAAATGAACGATTGGACAATCCGGCGATCTGCCGGGCTCTGTGCGGCAGAGCCCCGACCCGCGCCGTTGAATAAGTGTCCGTCATGACCCTGCATAGCGCATCCCCATAAATGAGGATGTAGATCGGGTAGATATATCTTCATCCATGTGCAAGGATGAAGAAGACCCCAACGCAAAACAGCGGCCGCCCCGAGCGATGACCGCAACATTCCCATAGGACTCGGCATGAAGACCGATCCGTTGATTCCGACAACCGTCGCCGTGGTGGAGGATGACCCGCATGCCCAGGCACGCATGGTCAAGGTGATGGCACAAGACCCCAGTCTTCGGCTGAGCTACATCACGGACAGCGGAAGCGAGTTGCTGAAGTGGTTTGCGGACAATCCCGTCGACGTACTTCTGGTGGACCTCGGACTTCCTGACATCCCCGGCATCCGTGTGATCAAGGCCTGTGCAACGAGGCGACCTGCATGTTCGATCATGGTGATATCGATCTTCGGTGACGAGAAGAACATGCTGGATGCCTTTGAGGCCGGAGCCCGCGGCTATCTGCTCAAGGATGGTACCGAAGCCGAACTCTCCGGCCACATCCGCAACCTGCACAACGGGGGCTCGCCGATATCACCCCTCATCGCTCGCAAGCTCTTGCTACGCCTGAGCGGAAGCAGGCCAACCAGTGCAGTGCCGGACAGCACCCTCTCGCCGCGAGAACACCACGTGCTTGATCTCGTCGCCCGTGGTTTCACGTATCCCGAGGTGGCGGAACAGATCAGCGTCACACTGAACACCGTGCATACCCATATCCGCAACATCTACGGAAAACTGGGTGTCCATAACAAGACCGAAGCAATCTTTGAAGCCCGCAACATCGGGTTGCTGCCCTGAGGCCCACCGCGTCCATGACGCCAGCCCCGCACCTCCCTGCATCCTGTGCCGGCACCCGGCTGCGAAGTGTACTGGCCTTGGGAATACTCGCCAGCCTTCCAGGCTTTAGTACTGCCAGCGAAGGCAGGCCACTCTACATCGACACCGCCGTGGCAACCCTGATGCCGGATGGACTTCCCCCGGAACGGAGAGGAGTTGCGTTGCGGCATCGATGGGAGAAGGACTATCCGGGGCGTGGAGGGCGTGCCGACTACCACATCACGCTGCCTCCTCATCCAGACATCGAGCGCTCCGCACTGCTCCTGGAGCGAACCGGAAACCAGTTGGAAATCAGGGTCAACGGCCAGGTACTGCAGCGCATCGGCAGGCTCGGCGACCCGAATTTCGATGCCCTCAAAGCCGATCACCTGGTAGAAATTCCCTCACAGATCCTCAGCAAGGACACTCCGAACTCCCTTGAGATCCGGATTTCCACCCAAGCACTTCGTGCAGCTGGCCTCGGCAGAGTTAGCCATGGCCCCTTGAGCGTGATCGGACCTCTCCATGAACAGCGGGAATTCTGGTTGCACGATCTGCCGCGAGTCTACGCGATCAGCCTCTTGCTCATGGGAGCCCTTTCACTGACACTTTGGTGGCGCCAGCGAGACGCCCTCTACGGCTATTTCAGCATAGCGGCCTTCGGCGGGAGCGTGCGGGTCTTCGATCAGATCGCGGTACATGCCCCCCTTGGCTGGCCGTTGTGGGGCATGTTCGTCTCCGCCTGCTACGCCATCCACTTGTGCTTTGTCGCGCACTTCATCCTGCTGGCGCTCGGCTCACCGCCAAAACACCTGACGATCGCGATCAATGCCAGCCTTGCCCTTGTTCTGGGTCTCGTTGCAGCATCATTTTCTATGCAGGCGCCATTCCTCTGGACAGGGGCCTCGCAATCCTGCTGAGTGTAGGTATGTGCTGCTATGCCTGCGTGATTCACGACTACATTCGCAGTCGCCGCCCCCTTGCACGAGCGCTTGCCCTTGCCGGTACGGCCGCAATCGCGTGCGGGATACACGATCTTTTTCTGGTACGCATCGGGATCGGAGCATTGGCGAGCTACCCGCTGATGCCCCATTCCGTCTTCTTCTTTGTGCTGATCCTTGCCGGGATCGTTGTGGACCGCTACAGCAAGTCAATTCTTGCCGTTCAGGAACTCAACGCAAGTCTTGCGGAACGGATAGCCGAGCGGGAAAAGCAGCTCACCGAGGTGTTTGCGGTGCTGCACCGCCAGCGCGAAGAGCAGGCACTGTTCCTAGAACGACAGCGCATCATGCGAGAGCTTCACGATGGCATCGGCTCGCAGCTCGTCGGCATGCTAAACCTGGTCGAGCAGAAGATCATCGACCCGGCCCAGTTGTCAGAACACTTGCAGATCGCGCTTGATGAGATGCGCATTGCTGTCGACTCTCTGCAACCCATCGAAAACGACCTGACCGTGGTACTGGCCAACCTTCGCTATCGTCTTCAGCCGCGACTCGTGGCTGCCGGCCTGGGTGTCGTATGGGACGTACCCAACATCCCCGCACTACCGCGCTTGCCGCCCCAAGCGATCCTCCATCTGCAGCGCATTGTCCTGGAAGCCTTCACCAACATACTAAAACACGCCCGGGCCACGCGCGTGGCAGTCACTGCCCACTGTGGCGGCGTGCCTTATGGCGTGCGGATCGATATCGCGGATGACGGGGTGGGCCTTCCCAAGAGCGCCGACTCGAACCCTGAACAACATTTTGGCCACGGCATTGCCAACATGCACGCGCGCGCCACGGCTATCGGCGCCGCGTTGCGTGTATTCCGGTCAGGAAGTGGTGGAACGTGCGTCAGCCTGGAATGGCCTATCCCGCCGGGCGAAACGTGACCATGGGAACCCACGCCTCGGCCACGTCCGGTGACAATCCGGTAAGACCGCGCCGCGCACCAAGAGCAAGGGGCCGATACGCATATCGGCCCCCGGGATCAAACGATGGTCGAAACGCTCAGCGCTTCGGCACCATGATCTCCGCTTCGCCTTCCAGCACGACCTTGCCCTTCACCGTGCATACGGTGTCGAACTTGGCCTTGCGCTTCTCGGGAACGAGTTCCTTGATGGTGCAGCGGGCCACCACGGTGTCGCCGATCTTGACCGGGGCCTTGAACTTCAGGGTCTGGGACAGGTAGATGGAGCCCGGCCCGGGGAACTTGGTGCCGAACACGGTGGAGATGAAGCCGGCTGAGAGCATGCCGTGGGCGATACGCCCGCCGAACATGCTGGCACTGGCCAGTTCCTCGTTGACGTGGACGGGGTTGAAGTCGCCAGTGACGCCGGCAAAGGCCAGGATGTCGGCCTCGGTCACGGTACGGGCATAGACGCCGCTCTGGCCCACAGCCAGATCCTCGAACTTGGCGCCGTAGAATTCTTCGAAATCGTTGGTCTGCTCACTCATTGCTATTCCCTTTGCGTGTTATTCATCGTTGGAAAGCCCGCGTCCCGCGCCGAAACGCTGTCGGCACTTGACGCTTCGGCAGCATACCTCAAAGCCGTGACGGCTTTGAGATGACAAGCGCTCAAGCATCCACCAGCAGGCCCTGCTTCTCGATGAAGGCGATGATCTCGGCCAGGCCCTGGTTGGTCTTGAGATTGCTGAAGATGAAGGGGCGCTCGCCGCGCATCTTCCTCGCATCCCGGTCCATCACCTCCAGGGAGGCGCCGACCATCGGCGCCAGGTCGATCTTGTTGATCACCAGCAGGTCGCTCTTGGTGATGCCCGGGCCGCCCTTGCGGGGGATCTTGTCACCGGCCGACACGTCGATCACGTAGATCGTCAGGTCGGACAGCTCGGGCGAGAAGGTGGCCGCCAGGTTGTCGCCGCCGGATTCGACGAAGATCAGTTCCACGTCGGGGAACAGGCGGATCAGCCGGTCCACCGCCTCCAGGTTGATGGAGGCATCCTCGCGGATGGCCGTATGGGGGCAGCCGCCGGTCTCGACGCCGATGATGCGCTCGGGCGTGAGCGCTTCGTTGCGCACCAGGAACTGGGCGTCCTCGGCGGTGTAGATGTCGTTGGTCACGACGCACAGATCGTACTTGTCGCGTAGGGCCTGACACAGGGCCAGGGTCAGGGCGGTCTTGCCGGAGCCGACGGGGCCGCCGATGCCGACGCGCAGGGGTTGGCCTTTCATGTCACTTCCTCGATGGGGTCTTGGTGATGTTGGGATGGGGGAAGGGAGGCCACCAGTCGACGCCACTGGCGGGCCAGTTCCACATCTTCGAGCAGGCCGGCGAGGCTGGCGGGCGAAGGCCAGTCAGGGTTCGGATAGATCTCGCACTTCTGCTTCATGCTGTGATGAGGCCGGACCAGCGCATGGGTCGACGCCGCCTCATGGGCCGCGCGGATGCCCTCGGCAATCAGCGCGTCGATGAAGGCGGGGTCGCGGTTGAGCTTGGACGCGTAGTTGAGGGAATGGTCCGCCAGCGGGCCGTCCTCCCGGGCGCCGAGGCGGATGAAACTCACCGTCACCGGCTTGTAGGCCGCAAGGGATTTGGGCAGTACGGGCAGTGCGCCGAGTTCCTCGGCAATGCGGTTCACCCGGTCGATGGCCCGCAACTCCTGGCCCAGGGACAGGTTGCCGGCCAGCTCGTTGCGCCGGTCGGCCTGATCGTCCGGGTTCAGGGGGCCGGCGTCGCGCCCTTCATAGCGGTTGGGGTTGATCTGCACCACCCACAACAGATCGGGCTTGCAATCGCTGCTGCGCCCGTCGAAGAAATCATTGATGGGCGGGTTCTGGGAATACAGGCCGTCCCAGAACACCCGCGTCCCGCGCTCAAAGCCGGAGTCTTCCTTCACGCTCAAGGGCGTGGCGACGAAGAGTTCGGGAATGCAGGCGCTGGCCAGCAGTTCATCCAGACGCAAGCCGAAGGCGGGCTGATCGGGAAAGGTGCGGAAAGCCGTCTGGGGCTCGTCGCCCGGATTGACGACGTCCACCGCCCCCACGAAGAGATCCACGCCCTTGCGCCCGAAGAAACGGTCAGCCTGATCCGGCAGCCCCACCACGGCACGCATATCGTCCTTCATCCGCCCCTGCACCAGTGACGAAGCGAATGCCGAGGGCGGCAGACTCACCGCAGGCAGCCAGCGCTGCAGGCTCATCCCCCACTGGATGGCGGCGTTGGTGAAGTACTCGCCCCACCAGATCGGCAGCTTGTCCCGGGTATCAAAGCTGGCCTTGTTGCGGTTCCAGTAACGCAGCACCCGTCGGGCACCTTCGGCCCAACTGTCATCCGGCGCCTCGCTCCAGGCCATGGCGGCGGTGATCGCCCCGCCGGAGGTGCCGGAAAGGCCCAGCAGCCTGAACCAGCGCCCCTCCTCACCAATCGTGCGAAAGTGTTCGAAGGACAGGAACAGGTAGGCCAGCACCCCCGCAGTAAAGGCCGTATGGGCGCCACCGCCCTGGCAGGCAATGGCAAGGCGCGGCACATCGGTGCTCGCACCCGGTGCTTTCTCGGGCATTTTTCCGGATGTCTTCTGAGTCGGCTTGGGCATGTCAGGAACGGAAGAGTCGTGAATACTGGGTTTCGTGGCGGGCGCTGGCAATGGCCAGCCCGGGCTGAAAATTGGACCAGGCTTCGGGAGCGCGCGTGCACGCATCGGCAACCCGCGCCGGCACGGCCGCCGCCAGGGCCGACAGCAGACGCTGGCCCGCCGCCTGGCCCAGGGGCACGGCCTTCACCGCGGCCATCACCTGGTTCTCCATCCAGGCCCAGGCATAACCGGTGAGGGCCGGCTCGGGCTCGATCTCCCAGGCCACCGCCACCGCCGCCCACACCGTGGGAAAGGCGGGCTCCTCGATGGCCCTGATGCGCGCCACCCAACCGGGCAAGCCGGTGAAGGCCGGCAGATCCACCAGCAGGCGGACCAGGGAATAGCCCATCTGGACCGTCTCGGCACGCAGCTCGGAGGTCTCGCGGCTCGCCAGGCACCGGGCGTTGAGATCGAGCACGGCAGCCTCGTCGCCCTTCTGCCAGGCCTCCATCAGGCGCGCCAGCAGGGGCAGCTCATAGCCCCCGAAGGCGCCCGCCAACGCGTCACCGATCCACTCGCCCACCTGGGCCTCGGTCTTCACCGCGCCGGTATCGACCACCCACTCCAGCCCCTGGGAATAGGTGTAGGCCCCCACCGGCAGGGCCGGGCTGACGAGCTGCATCAGGCGGATCAGGGGCAGGCTCATGGCCCCCGCCCCCGCAGTTGTGGGGCGCACGGCCGGCAGGCTTCCGCTTTCATTTGTACTGGTGGATCTTCGCTTCGGTCGCCCCCCGCTCCGCATGGTGATGACCATGGGCGTAGGCACCGGCTTCGGGTTCAAAGGGTGCCGACAGGGCATGCACGTCAGCGCCCAGGCCGGTGAGCATGGTCTTCAGCACGTGGTCCGTCTGGATGCGCAGCCAGCCCTCCCCCACCTGCACCGCCACATGGCGGTTGCCCAGGTGATAGGCCACCCGGGCCAGGGCAAAGGCATCGGCACAGCGCGCCTCGAGCAGGTCTTCCAGGCGCCGACACTACCTCGACCACCCGCCCATCCTGGGCCTGCAGCCGGTCGCCGCCACGCAGGATGGTGCCCCGGGGAAGAAACAAACCCACCTCCTCCCCCTCCGCCAGCTGCGTGCGCAGGCGGCTCTTGGTGCGGGCATCAAAGTTGAGTTCGAGACGCGCGGCTGGGGCCGCGTCACCGGTGTAGAGGGATTCGATCAGGAGCATGGTTCAGAACAGGAAATATCGTTGGGCCATGGGCAGCACGCTGGCCGGTTCGCAGGTCAGGACTTCGCCCGCGGCGCGGACCTCGTAGGTCTCCGGGTCGACGCTGATCTCGCCCTGCCAGTCGTTGAGGATCATCGATGACTTGGTGACGCCGCGGATGTTGCGCACGGCTTCGAGGGGTTTGAGGAGGTTCAGTTCGTCCAGGTTGCCACTGGACAGGGCGGCCTGGGAGACGAAGGTGAGCGAGGTCTTGAGGCCGCCGGCGAAGGCGCCGAACATGGGCTTGTAGTGCACCGGCTGGGGCGTGGGGATGGACGCGTTGGCGTCGCCCATGGCGGCGGCGGCGATCATGCCGCCCTTGAGGATGAGGCTGGGCTTGACGCCGAAGAAGGCGGGTTTCCAGATCACCAGATCGGCCAGCTTGCCCGGCTCGATGGAGCCGACCACGTGGCTGATGCCGTGGGTGATGGCCGGGTTGATGGTGTATTTGGCGATGTAGCGGCGGGCGCGGAAGTTGTCGCTGCGGGCCGTGTCGCCGGGCAGCGCACCGCGCTGGACCTTCATCTTGTGGGCGGTCTGCCAGGTGCGGATGATCACCTCGCCAACCCGGCCCATGGCCTGGGAGTCGGACGAGAACATGGACAGGGCACCGATGTCGTGGAGGATGTCCTCGGCGGCGATGGTCTCGCGGCGGATGCGGCTCTCGGCGAAGGCCACGTCCTCGGCGATGGCCGGGTCCAGGTGGTGGCACACCATCAGCATGTCCAGGTGCTCGTCGATGGTGTTGATGGTGTAGGGCCGGGTCGGGTTGGTGGAGCTGGGCAACACGTTGGACAGCCCGGCCAGCTTGACGATGTCCGGCGCGTGGCCGCCGCCTGCGCCTTCGGTGTGGAAGGTGTGGATGCTGCGACCCTTGAAGGCCGCGGCGGTGGTTTCCACAAAGCCGGATTCGTTGAGGGTGTCCGAGTGGATGGCCACCTGGATGTCCATCTCCTCGGCCACGCTCAGGCAGTTGTCGATGGCGGCCGGGGTGGTGCCCCAGTCCTCGTGCAGCTTGAGGCCGATGACGCCGGCCTCCACCTGCTCGCGCAGGGGGTCGGGCAGGCTGACGTTGCCCTTGCCGAGGAAACCCAGGTTCATCGGAAAGGCATCCGCCGCCTGCAGCATGCGGGCGATGTGCCACGGCCCCGGGGTGCAGGTGGTGGCGTAGGTGCCGGTGGCCGGGCCGGTGCCGCCGCCGATCATGGTGGTCACGCCGCTCATCAGGGCCTCTTCGATCTGCTGGGGGCAGATGAAGTGGATGTGGGTGTCGATGCCGCCGGCGGTGACGATCATGCCTTCGCCGGCAATCACCTCGGTGGCCGCGCCAATGGCGATGGTGACCCCGGGCTGGATGTCCGGGTTGCCGGCCTTGCCGATGGCGGAGATGCGTCCGCCCTTGATGCCGATGTCGGCCTTGACCACGCCCCAGTGATCGAGGATCAGGGCGTTGGTGATCACCGTGTCCGCCACCTCGAAGGACAGGCGCTGGCCCTGCCCCATGCCGTCGCGGATCACCTTGCCGCCGCCGAACTTCACCTCTTCGCCGTAGATGGTGAAGTCCTTCTCCACTTCGATCCACAGCTCGGTGTCGGCCAGGCGCACCCGGTCGCCCACGGTGGGGCCAAACATTTCCGCATAGGCGCGGCGCGAGATCTTTGCCATGTCAGAGTGCTCCCATCACCTTGCCGTTGAAACCGAAGACCTTGCGGTCGCCCGCCAGGGCCACCAGCTCGACCGTACGGGTCTGGCCGGGCTCAAAGCGCACGGCGGTGCCGGCGGCGATGTTGAGCCGGAAACCCCGCGCGGCGGCCCGGTCGAAATCCAGGGCCAGGTTGGTTTCGGCGAAGTGGTAGTGGGAGCCCACCTGGATCGGCCGGTCGCCGGTGTTGGCCACCGTGAGGGTCAGGGTGCTGCGGCCGACGTTGAGTTCCAGCTCGCCGTCAAGGGTGTCGATTTCACCGGGGATCATGATCGCGCCTCACACAATGGGCTGATGAACGGTGACGAGCTTGGTGCCGTCGGGAAAGGTGGCCTCCACCTGGATGTCCGGGATCATCTCCGGCACGCCTTCCATCACGTCGGCGCGGGTCAGCAGCGTGGTGCCGTAATTCATGAGCTCGGCCACGGTGCGACCGTCACGGGCCCCCTCAAGCACGGCGGCGGTGATGAAGGCCACGGCCTCGGGGTAGTTGAGCTTGAGGCCACGGGCCTTGCGCCGCTCGGCCAGCAGGCCGGCGGTAAAGATCAGGAGCTTGTCTTTCTCTCGGGGGGTCAGTTCCATGGAGGATCCCTTTCATTGACGTTCGGGCGCGCAGCAGATGATAGTGGTGAAGCCCCTGCCACGGCCATCTGCAGACATGGATTTCAGGTATGCCAGATTCGCGGCACCTCCGCCGGGCGCCCCGCCAGGGCAGGCCGCAACACCGACCACACCGCCACGAACCAGGCCCGCGCGGCCTCCGCCGACGGCCCCAGGTAGCGGGCCACCAACAAGCCGGGCAGACGCGTCACGGCGGCATCTCCAACCCGTGGCCGTATCTCGCGACAGGCCGCCAGCAAGCTCCCGTCGACACCATCGGACGCCACCAGCAGGCTGCCGGTGACCGGCTGCCCGCACAGGCCCACGGGCGAATCCAGCAGGCGCGAGCCCCCTTCGATCAGGCCCTGCTCGCTCCAGATCAGCCGGCCATCCCGCTCGATGCGCGAAGCCAGCCGCAGCTGCCCCCGGGTCAGGCGCTCGCCGGACGCGGTACGCCCCAGACACAGCAGATCCAGCCCGATGAAGGTCGCGTCGCCGGCCAGACGCACAACGGTCTCGGTGCGCCCATGCACCTGGTCGAAAACAATGCTCTCCTGGGGCAGCCACTCGAACACCCCGCCGCGCGCCACCTCGAATTCCAGGCGCTGGGTGGCCAGCGGGCCATTGCTGCGATACCACTTGCCGGCCCCCGGTGTGGTGATCAGCGCTTTTGCCCCCTCGCCCACCCGCACCTGCACGCTCAGCGCATCACCCCCGGCGATTCCCGCCGGCGGATGCAGCATCAGGGCGTGGCACACCTCCGGCCCCTCGGGATAGAGCGCCTTCTGCACCCGAAGCGGGCCTTCGTGGCGTCGGTGCGCCAACACGGTGCCATGACCCGCGCGAGCCTCGAAGCCGAGCTCCAGGCGGGCGCACCAGTTGCGGGCGCTATTGACTGATAAATCAGCGATCTCGGAAGGCCGCACCCCGTCGGGGGGAGAAATTGTCACCAGCATGGGGCATCAGACAGCAAAACACGTGCCGAGGAAAAAGGAAGACGACGGCGTTGTCCTCCGCAAACAACAGGGTGACGCGCCTAAAACCCCTGAAACAACAGATCCAGCGCCGCAACGATCTCCGCGCGCCGCTCATCCATTGAGAAGTGACTGTTGATATCGGCCTGCAGATCCAGGAGGTAACCGCCCCGCTCTGGGTTTCAGCAAACGGTGTACCGCGGCATCAGAAGCTCCGGTACTTGGCCAGGGGCAAACCATTTTTCTCGACGTCGTCATTCCAGCATTCGAAGGCCTTGGCATTCTCTGCCACCCACAACGCTGCGCGCCTCTCGGCCACGGCCCTGGCCACGCCAGCTTCGGCGGCCTGGGAGATGTTGATGCGCAAGGCCTTGGCGTCGGCCAGCACGGTCTCGGACAAGGAGACAGTGGTGGCTTTCCTGGCAACGGTCGAAGGCGCATTGCTTGCAGTCATCGTGAGCTCCGGCATGGATGGACGCTCATGACCATACCGAGAATGCGCATCCGCGGCAACATCCCGAATGCCCTCACCCCTCACACCGACAGCATCTCCCTCACCCGATTGGTCTCCATCTCATCCCCGCGCCCGGCGCTGATGATCTCGCCGCGTTCCATCAGCAGGTAGTGGTCGGCCAGGGAGCGGGCGAAGTCGTAGTACTGCTCCACCAGCAGGATAGCCATCTCGCCGGTTTCGGCGAGGGCGCGGATGGCGCGCTCAATGTCCTTGATGATGGAAGGCTGGATGCCTTCGGTGGGCTCGTCGAGGATCAGCAGCTTGGGCCCCGGGGCCAGGGCGCGGCCGATGGCGAGTTGTTGCTGCTGGCCGCCGGACAGGTCGCCGCCGCGGCGGCGCATCATCTGCTTGAGCACCGGGAACATCTCGAAGATGCGGGTGGGCACCTCGCTGCCCGCCGGCCGGGTGGCGAGGCCCATCAACAGGTTCTCCTCGACGGTGAGGCGCGGGAAGATCTCGCGCCCCTGGGGCACATAGCCGATGCCGGCGCGCACGCGGCCATAGCTGGGCGCCCGGGTGATGTCCTGCCCCCCCAGCTGGATGCTGCCGGTGGCGGCGGGCACCAGGCCCATCAGGGTCTTGAGCAGGGTCGTCTTGCCCACCCCGTTGCGCCCCAGCAGGGTTGTGACCTTGCCCATGGGCACGTCAAAGCTGACATTGCGCAGGATGTGGGAGCCGCCGTAATACTGGTTCAGGTTGGTGACGGTGAGCATGGTGTGTTCCTTGTTGGACGTTCGGCTTGGCGCGTGAAGGAATCGAGCCGCGCAGCAGGTTCATTCACGCACGCTCAGCGGCCAAGATAAACCTCGATCACCCGCGGATCGGCCTGCACGGTGGCCAGGTCGCCTTCGGCCAGCACCGAGCCTTCGCACAGCACCGTGACCTTGCCGCCCAGGGCTTCGACGAAGGCCATGTCGTGCTCGACGACCATCAGCGAGTGCTTGCCCTTGAGGCTCACGAACAGTTCGGCAGTGCGCTCGGTCTCGTCGTCGGTCATGCCGGCGACGGGTTCGTCCAGCAGCAGCAGCTTCGGGTCCTGCACCAGCAGCATGCCGATTTCCAGCCACTGTTTCTGGCCGTGGGAGAGCAGCCCGGCGGGCCGGTCGGCCTGGTCGGCAAGGCGGATCTGCCTGAGGGTGTCGGCGATCTTGTCCAGGTCGTCGCCAAACAGGCGGGCGAACAGGCTCTTCTTCACCCGCTTGTCGGTCTTCAGGGCCAGCTCCAGGTTTTCGAACACCGAGTGGTTCTCGAAGATGGTGGGCTTCTGGAACTTGCGGCCGATGCCGGCGTGGGCGATCTGCGGCTCCGTGAGACGGGTCAGGTCGATGGTCTGCCCGAAGAAGGCCTTGCCCGAGTCGGGCCGGGTCTTGCCGGTGATGACGTCCATCATGGTGGTCTTGCCCGCCCCGTTGGGGCCGATGATGCAGCGCAGCTCGCCGGTATCGATCTGCAGGGACAGCTTGTTGAGGGCGCGGAAGCCGTCAAAGCTCACCGTGATGTCATCCAGGTAGAGCATGACCCCGTGGGAGAGGTCGAGCTCGCCGGGCTTCAGCACGTGGCCGGTGTTGGCGGCCCCGTCCCAGTGTTCCTGCTGGCCGTCGGCCGGGGCGTTGCGGGAGATGGAGGATTCGACACGCATGCTCAGGCTCCTTTGGCGGCAGTGCCGTTGGGGATCTTCGACTCGCTGACAGGAGCGCGGGGCGCGGGATCGGCGCGGGACGCCGCAATGGCCGCCTTCTCGGCCCGGCGGGCTTTGATCTTTGCCCACAGCCCGACCACGCCCTGGGGCAGGTAGAGGGTGACGAGGATGAACAGCAGGCCCAGGAAGAACAGCCAGTATTCCGGGAAACTGGTGGTGAACCAGGTTTTGGACAGATTGACGATGCCCGCGCCCAGCACCGGCCCAATCAAGGTGCCGCGCCCGCCCACCGCCACCCAGATGGCGATCTCGATGGAGTTGGCCACCGACATCTCGGAGGGGTTGATGATGCCCACCTGGGGCACGTAGAGCGCACCGGCCAGACCGCACAGCATGGCCGACAGGGTCCAGATGAAGAGCTTGTAGTGCACCGGGTTGTAGCCGATGAACATGACGCGGTTTTCCGAATCGCGGATGGCGGTGAGCACCTTGCCGAACTTGGAGGCGATCAACACCTTGCCGAGGATGATCACCGCCAGCAGCAGGGCCACCGACAGGCCGAACAGCACCAGCCGGGTTTCCGGCGCGGTGATGGAGTAACCGAGAATGCGCTTGAAGTCGGTGAAGCCGTTGTTGCCGCCAAAGCCCGTCTCGTTACGGAAGAAGAACAGCATGGCCGCGTAGGTCATGGCCTGGGTGATGATCGAGAAATACACCCCCTTGATGCGCGAGCGGAAGGCGAAGTAGCCGAAGATCCAGGCCACCACGCCGGGCACCGCAATGGCCAGGAACAGCGCCCACAGGAAGTGATCCGAGCCTGTCCAGTACCAGGGCAGTTCCTTCCAGTCCAGGAAGACCATGAAATCCGGCAGGTCGCTCTGGTAGCTGCCCTCACGGCCGATCTGGCGCATCAGGTACATACCGAAGCTGTAGCCGCCCAGGGCAAAGAACAGCCCGTGACCCAGGGAGAGGATGCCGCCGAAGCCCCAGATCAGGTCCATGGCCACCGCCACCACGGCGTAGCACAGGATCTTGCCGATCAGGGTGATGGCGTAGGTGGACACGTGCAGCGGGTGGCCCTCCGGCAGCATCAGGTGGGCCATGGGCACCAGCACCCAGGCGGTGAAGGCGATGGCCGCCACGGCCAGCCAGCCCCGCGGGCCGAGGCCCGCGAAGAGTTTGACGGTCAAAGGTGTGCGCATGTGCGTGTCCTCCGCTCAATCGACGAACCGGCCCTTGAGGGCGAACAGCCCCTGGGGTCGCTTCTGGATGAAGATGATGATGAAGACCAGCACCAGGATCTTGGCGATCACCGCCCCGGCCCAGCCTTCGAGGAACTTGGTGACCACGCCCAGGCCCAGGGCCGCCCACACCGCGCCGGCCAGCTGGCCCACGCCGCCCAGCACCACCACCATGAAGGAATCGACGATGTAGCCCTGACCCATGTCGGGGCCCACGTTGGCGATCTGCGACAGGGCCACCCCGCCCAACCCGGCAATGCCCGAACCGATGCCGAAGGCCAGGGTGTCGATGCGCGCAGTGGGCACGCCCACGCAGCCGGCCATGGGGCGGTTCTGGGTAACGGCGCGGACAAACATGCCCAGGCGGGTCTTGTTCATCATCAGCCATACCAGCAGCAGCACGAAGCCGGAGAAGGCCACGATGATCAGGCGGTTCCAGGGCAGGGAGAGGTTCTCGGCCAACTGCACGCCGCCGGACATCCACACCGGGTTGGCCACTTCCACGTTCTGGGCGCCAAAGAGCAGGCGCGCCGCCTGGATCAGCACCAGGGACAGGCCCCAGGTGGCCAGCAGGGTTTCCAGCGGCCGGCCATACAGATGGCGGATCACCGTGCGCTCCATCAGCATGCCCACGGCCGCGGCCACGAAGAAGGCCACCGGCACCGCCGCCAGCAGGTAGTAATCGACAAACTCGGGAAACTTCGCGCGGAACAGGGCCTGCATGGTGTAAGCCGAGTAGGCACCCACCATCAGCAGCTCGCCGTGGGCCATGTTGATGACGCCCATCACCCCGTAGGTGATGGCCAGGCCCAGGGCCGCCAGCAGCAGGATGGAGCCCAGGGAGATGCCGGTGAAGATCTGGCCGGCGGTGTCGCTCCAGGCCAGGCGGGCGTCGATGGCCTTGATGGCCGTGCCGGCCTCCAGGCGCAGCTTCTCCTCGGGTTCGTTGGCAGGATCGAGCAGGGGCAGCAGCAGGGCCTTCACCGCGGGGCTGCCGGAGCCGGCCAGATCGCGCACGGCCTGCAGGCGACGCGCCACATCGGGGCTGCCGAGGGCCGCCTGGGCGGCGAGCTGGACCAGGAAGGGCTTGATCTCGCCGTCCTGCTCCCGGGCCAGGGCCTTGTCAAAGAGGGGCAGCAGGGCTGCGCCCTCACCCATGTCGGCCAGGAGCGCACGCGCCGCAGTGAGGCGCTCGCCCCGGTCGGTGGACAGCAGGCGCACGGCGGCCAGGGCGCCGTCCACCTGCTGGCGCAGGCTGTTGTTGAGGCTGATGGATTCGGGGCTGGCGGGTGCGGGCTTGATCGGCGCACCACTGGCCGGGTCCAGCAACTGCTCCCCCGCCACGATGACCAAACGTCCGCCGGCCACCGCCACCGCATCCTCGGACAAGGCCTTGAGCAGGCGCTGGGCATCGGCATCGTCGCCCGCTGCCGCCAGGGCCGCCACTGCAGCCTGCTTGCCATCGAAGTCGTCGGAAGCGAGACCCTGCATCACGACCGGGTCCAGGGCGGCGGAGGCGCGGCCAACGCACAGGAGGAGACTGATCAGAAGGAGAAGTCGTTTCATGGGATCCCCCGGGGGCGAACGGACGAGGGCAACACGGGTCCGTTCCAAAAAAATGGCCGGCTCCGGGCCCGGAGCCCTCCGCCGGCCAACTACTGCTCTCTTGAGGAGGTCTGCGAATGCTTACAGCTTCTGCTTGCTTTCGTTGCCGGGGATGAACGGGCTCCAGGGCTGGGCGCGGACAGGGCCCTTGGTCTTCCACACGGTGTTGAACTGGCCGTCGGCCTTGATCTCGCCGATGAACACCGGCTTGTGCAGGTGGTGGTTGGTCTCGTCCATCTTCAGGGTGAAGCCCGACGGCGCCTTGAAGGTCTGGCCGGCCATGGCGGCGATGACCTTGTCGGTGTCGGTGGACTTGGCCTTCTCGACGGCCTGGGCCCACATGTGGATACCCACGTAGGTGGCTTCCATCGGGTCGTTGGTGACCACGGTGTCAGCCTTGGGCAGCTTGGCCTTCTTGGCCCAGTCGCGGTACATCTTGATGAACTTGTCGTTCTCGGGGTTCTTCACCGACATGAAGTAGTTCCAGGCGGCCAGATGGCCCACCAGCGGCTTGGCATCCACGCCGCGCAGCTCTTCCTCACCCACCGAGAAGGCCACCACCGGCACGTCCTTGGCCTTCAGGCCGGCGTTGCCCAGTTCCTTGTAGAAAGGCACGTTGGAGTCGCCGTTGATGGTGGAGATCACCGCCGTCTTCTTGCCTTCGCCGGCAAACTTCTTGATCTTGGCAATGATGGTCTGGTAATCGGAATGCCCGAACGGGGTGTATTCCTCGATGATGTCAGCCTCGGCAACGCCCTTGCTCTTCAGGAAGGCGCGCAGGATCTTGTTGGTGGTGCGCGGGTACACATAGTCGGTACCCAGCAGCACGAAGCGCTTGGCGGAGCCGCCTTCCTTGCTCATCAGGTATTCCACCGCCGGGATGGCCTGCTGGTTGGGGGCCGCACCGGTGTAGAAGACGTTCTTCTCGAGCTCTTCACCCTCGTACTGCACCGGGTAGAACAGCAGACCGTTGAGTTCCTTGTACACCGGCAGCACCGACTTGCGGGACACCGAGGTCCAGCAGCCGAAGGTCACGGCCACCTTGTCCTGGGACAGCAACTGGCGCGCCTTCTCGGCGAACTTCGGCCAGTCGGAGGCCGGGTCCACCACCACCGGCTCGAGCTTCTTGCCCAACACGCCACCCTTGGCGTTGATTTCCTCGATGGTCATCAGCGCGGTTTCCTTGAGGGCGGTCTCGGAGATCGCCATCGTTCCGGACAGGGAATGGAGTACGCCAACCTTGATGGTGTCGGCCGCCCAGGCGCTGGACGACAGCCCGCCGATGGCGGCGATGGAAGCGGAGAGAACTGCGGCCTTGAGGAAGGTACGACGGTTTTGCATCGAGGGCTCCTTGGTTCGGTGGGTTTGTCTAATGCGGTGCAGCAACGCTTCGCAGGTTACGGAGCACACCCCCGTACCGGAATACGTCAGATTGCGTAGGTGCTGCGTAGCCCTCCGGCTCGGCTAGAATCCGGGGACTTCGTTCATGAACACCGCCATGCCCACTCCCGCGCCGACCGAAATTGAACGCCTGGTCAAAGGCATCGGCATCCCGCCTCGCCCCGAAGTGCTCACCCGCCTGCAGAAGGAAATCGATTCGCCCAACATGTCCTTGTCGGTGGTGGGCCAGATCATCAATGGGGACGTGGCCCTGGCGGCGTCGGTGATGAAGGTGGCCAATTCCCCCGCCTTCGGGCTCAGCCGCAAGGTCAGCACCGTGCAACAGGCGATCCCGGTGCTCGGCAGCCGCGTCCTGTCCAGTCTGGTGGCCGGCTTTGCCCTGCGCAGCAGCATCAACGGGCCGGTGCGGCTGGATCGTTTCTGGGACAGCAGCATCCGGGTCGCACAACTGGCGGCGCGCCTGACCAAGGAGTTCCGCGGCGTCGCGGCCGATCACGCCTACACCTTCGGACTCTTTCACGATTGCGGCATCGCGGTGCTGCTGCAGCGCTTTCCCGACTACCGGGAAACGCTGCAGCTCGCCAATGCCGACGGTGATCGCAGCTTTACCGAAGTCGAGGAAGCCCGCCACGCCACCCACCATGCAGCCATCGGTTGCTTTCTGACCCGTAGCTGGGGGCTCGCCGAGGACATCAGCCGGGCCACCCTGATCCACCATGACCTTTCCATCTTCGCGCCGGACGCCGAGACGGAAGACGCCCGCTGCCGTTCCCTGATCAGCCTCGCGGCCCTGTCCGACTGCTTCGTGAATGCATTCATGCGCATGAGCGAGGATGCCAGCTGGCTGCGGATCCGCCCTCATGTGATGCAGCACCTGAACGTGGATGAAAGCGACTTTCACGATCTGCGTGAAATGGCTTTCGATCTCCTCGAAAACGTCTGAGCGCCACACCGGCATGCCCCAGCCCATCCATACCGTTGCTTCCATCCGCGCCATCGAGGCACTGACCCTGCCCGGTGCCGTGCCGCCCCTGATGGAACGCGCTGGCGCGGCGGCGGCCGCCGTGGCCCTCAGCCTGCTGCCCCCGTCCGACGCACCGGTCCTGGTGGCCTGTGGCCCGGGCAACAACGGGGGCGATGGTTTTGTCGTGGCCCGGCACCTGCGGTCCGCCGGCCATCGGGTCAGCGTTGCCTTCGCCGCCGACCCCACCCGCCTTCCTGCAGACGCGGCCGTCGCCCGTGCCGCCTGGCTCGCCGCCGGCGGCAGCACCGACGCCAGCCTCCCGCCACCGCCCCCGCAAGGCTGGGCACTCGTGGTCGACGCCCTGTTCGGCATCGGCCTGCAGCGCCCCATCGAAGGCCTTTACGCCGACTGGATCGAGAACCTGTCGGCGTCGTCGGGGCTGCGTCTGGCCCTCGACATTCCCAGCGGTCTCGATGCCGATACGGGCCACCGCCCTGGCGCCTGCTTCCGGGCCGACCATACCGTCACCTTCATCGCCCTCAAGCCCGGCCTGCTTACCCTCGACGGGCCGGACCACTGCGGCACGCTCCATCTGGCCACCCTCGACCTGGACACCGAAGCCCTCGTCGCCGCGCCGGGCCATACCGTTGCGACTGAGCTGTTTTCCACCCGGCTGCACCCGCGCCAGCGCAACAGCCACAAGGGCAGCTACGGCGATGCCGCCCTTATCGGCGGCGCCCCCGGCATGATCGGAGCGGCGCTCCTCGCCGGGCGGGCCGCGGCCTACCTGGGTGCAGGGCGCGTCCTCGTCGGGCTGCTCGACCCGGCCGCGCTGGCCGTGGACGTGGAGCGCCCCGAACTGATGTTCCGTAGCGCCGCCGCCTTGCTGGACGAACCGGGCCTGGGTGCCCTCGGCATCGGCCCCGGTCTCGGCCAGTCCGACGCTGCCCGCACGCTGGTGGCCACCGCCCTCGCCGCCAGCCCCCCCTTGCTCCTGGACGCCGACGCGCTGAACCTGGTGGCGCAGGACAGCCAGCTCCAGGCCGCCCTTGCCGGCCGCACCCAGGCCGCCGTACTCACCCCTCACCCCGCCGAAGCCGCCCGCCTGCTGGGCAGCGACACCGGTGCCATCCAGGCCGACCGGATTGCCGCCGCCTGTGCCCTGGCCCGCCGTTACCGGGCCTGGGTGGTGTTGAAGGGCTGCGGCAGCGTCATCGCCGGGCCTGACGGTGGCTGGTGGATCAATACCAGTGGCAATCCGGCCATGGCCACCGCCGGCATGGGTGATGTGCTCACCGGAATCATCTGCGCCCTGCTGGCCCGCGGCTGGCCACCCGGGGAAGCCCTGCTTGCCGGCGTCCATCTCCATGGCGTGGCCGCCGACACCCTGTGCGCCGAGCAGGGCCTCGACACGGGCCTGCTTGCCGGCGAGGTGGCCGAGGCCGCCCGCCGCAGTCTGAACCATTGGCTGCGGGCCTGCGCGCCCGCCCGGCAAGCATGAGCCCCACACGTCAGCCGGGGCAAGGTGGCACCCTCGGCGACATCCGCTCCCCCATCACCCTGCGCCTGTCCGCCGAGATGCCCCTGGCCCAGGCCCTGAGCACCCTCCTGGCGAATCGGGTGTCAGGGGCCATCGTGATGTGCGACGACCGCTACGTGGGCATCATCACCGAGCGCAGCGCCGCCCGCGCCTGCCTCGATGCCTCACCCTCCACGCTGATGCTCGGCGAGGCCTGCGACCCCAACCCGCCCGTCGGCCACCCCCGCACCGACCTGCGCGAGGGCTACCGGCTGCTGGTCCGCCACGGCAGCCGCCACATCCGTATCCAGGACGACCGCGAAGACCCCGGCGTCCTGATTTCCGAAACCGAACTGCTGGGCGCCCTGGGCGTCGAGCACTTCACCCATCTGGCCACGGTGGGCCACGTGATGAGCCCGCGCGCCCTCACCGTACCCGCAACGGCCGGGGTGGGGCAGGCGATCCGCCAGATGCGCCAGTACAACATCGGCTGCGTGGTAGCCGAATCGGGCGGGCTTCCGGTGGGGGTATTCACCTTCCACGACCTGACGGTCCTGCTGTCACGCAATGTGCGGATCAGCGAGATCACCCTGGCCGAGGTGATGACCCACAACCCCATCAGTGTCGAGTGCTCGGCATCGGTATGGTCGGCCGCCCAGACCATGCAGCAACGCGGCATCCGCCATCTACTCGTAACCCGCGGCGACCGCCTTGTGGGCATGCTCTCGGAGCACGACATCGTGGCCGGCCTGGAAGGACGCTACGTTGCCTTCCTGCGGGAGATCATCGCCGAGCAGGAGCAGGAGCTGATCGACCAGCGTGTGCGCCTGGCCCGCCGGGAAGGTGAGGAGCGCCTGCGGCGGATCATCGAATCCACCCCCGACATGGTCGTCGTGAAGGACGGTGAAGACCGCTGGCTGATGAGCAATGGCACCGGGCTGCGCCTGTTCGGACTCTCCGGCGCCGACTACGCGGGCCGTACCGAGACCGAGCTGGCCAGGATCGCCGCCCCGCCGCGGTGCGAAGCCTGCTCAACTGCGCAGGCACCAACGAACTGGCCTGGAACACGCCGGAGGGCTACCGCTACACCGACAGCCTGGTCTGCCCCGACGGCACGACCTGTCACCTGGACGTGATCAAGAAACCGGTCTTCAACCCGGACGGCAGCCGCCAGATGCTGGTGGTGGTGGGCCGCGACATCACCGACCGGGTGCTGATGGAAGAACAAGTGCGCGCCCTCAACGCCACCCTCGAAGAACGGGTGGCCCAGCGTACCGACGAACTCAGCGCCACCCTCGCCGAACTCGAATCCTTCAGCTACTCGGTCTCCCACGACCTGCGCACCCCCCTGCGGGCCATCGAGGGTTTCTCCAGCGTGGTCATGGACGAACACGCCGACGCCCTCGGGCCGGAAGGCATGGACCACCTGCGGCGGGTTCGCGACGCCGCATGCCGCATGGCCAGCCTGATCGACGATCTGCTCGACCTGTCGCGCCACGTCCGCAAACCCCTGCAACGCCGTGACACCGACCTTTCCGCCACGGCCACCAGCATCGCCCGGGACTTCCTCGACGGATCCCCCGGGCGCACCGTGGCGTTCGAGATCGAAGCGGGCATCCACGCCGAATGCGACCCCGTGCTGCTGCGGACCGTGCTTGAAAACCTGATCGGCAATGCCTGGAAATTCACTCGCCCGGTGCCCCACCCGTGCATCCGCTTCGGGCGACGCCGGGAGGCCGAGGGGCTGGTTTTCTTCGTGTCCGACAACGGCGTGGGCTTCAATCGCGCCGACGCAACCAAGCTGTTCACGCCCTTCCAGCGTTTCCATTCCGCCGCCGAGTTCGAAGGCAGCGGCATCGGCCTGGCCACGGTGCATCGCATCGTCCAGCGCCATGGCGGCTGGATCCGTGCCGAAAGCCAGCCCGGCCAGGGTGCCACCTTCCTGTTCTCCCTCGGCGCGTGACTCACACCCAGCGCCCCCTGCTGGGCATTGGCCTGGCCATGGCCTCGCTGCTGCTCTTCGTGATGCTCGACGTCACCACCAAACACCTCAGCACCCGCTTCCCGGTGCCACTGCTGGTGTGGGCACGCTACACCGTGCACCTGCTGCTCATGCTGGTGATGCTCGGCCCCACCCTTCGCACCCGGCTCTTCATCACCCGGCGACCGGGCCTGCACCTGGTGCGCGGGCTGCTTCTGCTCACCACCAGCCTGTGCGGCGTGGCCGCCTTCCAGCGCATGCCCCTGGCCGAGGCCACCGCCATCATCTTTGCCTCACCGGTCATCGTGGTGTTGCTGGCCCGCCCCCTGCTCCGCGAAAAGATCGGCGCCCTGCGCTGGCTCGCCGTGATGCTCGGCTTCGGAGGCGTGCTGCTGGTGGCCCGGCCGGGCGGCGGGCTGGTGCCCGAAGGCATTGCCTTCGCCCTTGCCGCCGCCGTGGTGTATGCCCTCTACCAGATCCTGACCCGCAAGCTCTCGAGCACCGAGAGCCCCGTCACCCTGCTCTTCCATACCGCCCTCATCGGCAGCACCCTGACCACCGCCGCCTTGCCGTGGATGAACCACGGACCGGAACCCGCCCTGCCCGATTACGTGGCCATGGGGGCCATGGGCGTTCTCGCCGGTTGCGGGCATTTCCTCCTCACCCGCGCCTTCCGCGAAGCCCCCGCCTCCCTGCTCTCGCCCTTGCTCTACGTGCAACTGCTGTGGGCCACCCTGTTCGGCTGGCTGATTTTCGACCAGTTGCCCGATCAGGTTGCCCTTGGCGGCATGCTGGTGATCGGCACCGCGGGGGTGCTGATCGCCATCGACAGCCGACGCCTCGCCCGGGCGGGAACGGCCTGACGCTCAGCGCGCCTTCAGGGCCTCCACCGCCGGCGGATGGCGCCCCGCGGCCGACGCACGCAACCAGCGCAGGGCCTGCTGCGGATCCTTCGCCTGCCCGGCCCCGGTATCCAGCATGACCGAAAGGGCATACTGGGCCTCGGGCTCGCCCGCCTCCGCCGCCTCCCGGAACAGCCGCGCCGCCTCATCGAGATTGCGCGGAACACCCCGCCCCGCCTCATGTAACCAGGCCAGGCGCGTCAGCCCGCGGGGGTCGCCCGCATCGGCCAGCGCCCGATAGGCCGTCAGCGCATCCGGCAGGCTCCCGTCCGCCTCCAGGCGCCTGGCCTGGGCCAGACGTCTGTCCCGGGCACTCACCGGGCGCTCGGCCGTACCTTCCAGCACCGCCAGTTGCGTTGCCGCCTCCTCGTCCCCCATGTCGGCAGCAAGCTTCAGCCAGCGCCGCGCCGCCCCCGTGTCCGACGCCCCGAAGCGATCGGTCTGCAAGGCGATGCCGAGGCGCAGCGCCGCATTGCGGCTGCCAGCCAGGGCCGCCTTCTCATAGCGCCGGCGCGCCTCCGCCCCATCCCGTGCCTCGCCCAGGCCATCCTCCGCCAGAATCCCCAGGTTGAACCACGCCTCACCCATGCCCCGCTCGGCCAGCGCCATCCAGATCTGCCGCGCCTCCGCATAGTGGGCCATCTTGAATTCCGCATAGCCCTTGTAAAGACCGATGGCGGGCTTTCGCACCACGTCGGCCAGATCGTCCTCACCCAGCAAGGCGGCGTGGGCCGACCCCAGGGCGGACCCGACCACCAGCAGCCCGAAACGGACCAGGAACACACGCACACGCCTCATGACAGCCTCCGCGGGGTGAGAAATCGACAACCGGATGGGGGCACGCCCCCCACACTCCAGAACCCCGCCCCATCAGCAAGTTCCCCAGGTGGCCCGAAGTACACGCCAATGTGCGAAGCCGCTTGACAGCCCTTCGACCCCTAACTAAAATGCGCGCTCTTCACCTACCGGGCGGTTAACTCAGCGGTAGAGTGCCACCTTCACACGGTGGAAGCCACTGGTTCGATCCCAGTACCGCCCACCAGAATTTCTTCAGGGTTATCAGCAAGTTGAACAACCCTGAACGCCCCGGCGAAAGATCAAGACAGACACCTCCAGGTGTCTGTTTTTGTTTGTGCGCGCAAGTCTGAATCAAACTGATCAGCAACCCTTGGCGCAACGTGCGCCGTTCAGCGACCCGACACCTCCACCAGCCGCCGTGCCCGTGCCAGCAGGCCTCGGCCCAGCAGCAGGCGCTGCATGCTGTTGGCCAGGCGCAGCCGCAACTCCGGTTCGTCCGCCCAGGTGTAGGCATCGATTTCGGGGACAGTCTCGCCGGTCTGGTAGTGGGCGAAATAGCTCGTGCACATGCACAGCTCGGGCCGGACCTCGCGGGAATCCACCCCCACCGCAAAGAGGTGGAGATCCTTCCCCCGGTAGTAAGGGTGACGTCCGAGATCGTAGAGGCGGTCGGCGTCGAAGCTCAGGCCGAATTCCTCCCGGGTCTCCCGCAGGGCGCAGGCCACCGCCGCCTCGCCGGGATCAATTAGGCCCTTGGGGAGATCCCAATGTTCATTGCCCGTGGAATGCCCCACCAGCAACTCGGCCCGCTCATTGATGACCAGCAGGCCACAGGACAACAGAGGCGCGTTCACGGACGCAAGCCCGCGCCGCGGGAAGGGTATTTTTCAGCCATGTATCGATATAGATGCAGAGCCCCGGCACGTCCAGTCGCGGGCGGGACGCGTCGGGCGTGAAGACGCCGACTCTACGCAATTCAGCGTATTTCCTGCCGCTCGGGGCACACCTAAGCTGACAGCCTTATTCCCCATGGCGCCGCGCCGCGACCGCACAAGCTGCACGCGCCCCCGAGCATGTTCGCCAACCTGCACAACCTCTCCCACCATGCCGCCTGGCGCCGCCAACTGGAGCTGATCCTCGAATCGACCGGCGAAGGCATCTACGGCATCGACCTCCGGGGACGCTGCATCTTCATCAACGAGGCCGGCGCGGCAATGCTTGGCTACACGCCGGATGAAGTGCTTGGCCGCTCCATGCACTACCTGATCCACCACTCCCACGCCGACGAAACCCTGATGCCGGTGCACGAATGCCGGATCTACAAGGCCTTCCAGGAAGGTCGCGGCATACGTGTGGACGACGAAGTGCTGTGGCGGCGCGAAGGCCGCAGCTTCCCCGCCGAATACGCCTCCTACCCCATCCGTGACGGCAATGCCGTGGTGGGGGCCGTGGTCACCTTCAACGACATCACCGAACGCAAACGCACCCAGCGGCTCCTGCAGGAAGCCCACGACCAACTGGAAAGGCGCGTCCGGGAGCGCACCGCCGAACTCACCACGGCCCACGACAACCTGCGCCAGTCCCACCAATCGCTGCGGCGCCTGTCGGCCCACCTCAACACGGTGCGCGAAGAGGAACGCCGGCACATTGCCCGCGACATCCATGACGAACTGGGCGCCTCGCTCACCGCCCTGCAACTGGAGATGAACTGGCTGCGCCAGCGCCTGGGAGACGACGCGATGATGCGCGACAAGCTCGACGGCATGCTCGAGATCGGCAGCCATGCCATGCAAGCCGTGCGCCGCATCCTCAACGACCTGCGCCCCGGCGTGCTCGATCACCTGGGCCTGTGGGCGGCCCTGGAGACCCTGCTGCTCGATTTCCAGAAGCGCTCGGGGCTGGACTGCCACTACCGCTGCACCCCCGAGATCGAACGCTGCCGCCTCGGCCGTGATGCCGAGATCGCCCTTTACCGCATCGTCCAGGAGGTACTGACCAACGTCAGCCGCCACGCCCGCGCCACCCAGGTACGCCTGGAAGCCCGGGCCGACCACCGCGACCTGCTCCTCAGCATTGCCGACGATGGCCTGGGCATGCAGGTGCCGCAGCAACCCACCTCCTTCGGCCTGCTCGGCATGCGTGAACGGACCCTCGCACTGGGCGGCACCCTCGACATCGACAGCCACCCGGGCGCCGGCACCCGCATCGTGCTGCGCCTGCCCAATGCCATCGCCTGACCTGCCATGACCACCATCCTGATCGTCGACGACCACATGATCATCCGCCGCGGCCTGCGGCAGATCCTTTCCGAGTCGCCCGCCATCGGTGACATCCATGAAGCCGCGGATGGCCCGGCGGCCCTGCGCCTGTTGCGGACGACGACCGTTGATGTGGTGCTGCTCGACATCGCCCTGGGCGAACGGGACGGGCTGGATGTGCTCAAGACCCTGCACGGGGAGTTTCCGCGCCTCGGCATCATCATGCTGTCGGTGTATCCCGAGAACCAGTTCGCCCTGCGCGCCATGCGTGGCGGCGCCCATGCCTACCTCAACAAGGGTTGCAGCCCCGATGTGCTGTTTGCGGCCATCGCCAAGGTGGCCGGCGGCGGCCTGTACATCACCCCGGTGCTGGCCGAACTGCTGGCCCAGAACGTGCGCGGGGTGCCCGATGATGAAAAGCCGCCCCACGAAGCCCTCTCCAACCGGGAATTCCAGGTGTTGCAACTGCTCGCCCAGGGTCGCAGCGTGACGCAGATCGCCCAGCAGCTGGCCCTGTCGGCCAACACCATCTCCACCTACCGGGCGCGGATCTTCGACAAGCTGGGCCTGCACAACCCCGCCGACCTGTTCAGCTACGCCGCCCGGCACAAGCTCACGGCCTAGGCAACGGGCCGGCGCTCACCCCAGTAGCTGCCGCTGAAGCAGAAAAACCCCCGCCCCCGCAAAGTAGCCCACCAGGGCCAGACCACTGATCCGCTTCACGTACCAGAAGAAGTGGATCTTCTCGAGCCCCATGGCCGCCACCCCGGCCGCCGAACCGATGATCAGGATCGAACCGCCGGTGCCCGCGCAATAGGCCAGGAAGTGCCACAGGAAGTGATCGGCCGGATACGCGGTGAGGCTGTACATGCCCATGGCGGCGGCCACCAGGGGCACGTTGTCCACCACGGCGCTGACGACGCCGATGATCAGCACGATGACGTCCTGGCGACCCACCGTGTCGTTCAACCAGGTGGCCAGCGACCCGAGGATATGGGCGTGCTCCAGCGTCGCCACCGCCAGCAGGATGCCCACGAAGAACACCAGCGAACTCATGTCGATGCGGCTCAGGGCGTGCACCAGGGTCAGGGGGTGCTTGAACTCGTCCTCCTTGTCGCGATGGACGAGATCGCCGACCAGCCACAGGATGCCCAGCCCGAACAGGATGCCCATGAAGGGCGGCAGGTGGGTCAGCGTCTTGAACACGGGCACGGCCACCAGGATGCCGATACCCAGGAAGAACATCAGATTGCGCTCGAACGCGGTGCTCTTGACGCCGGTATCGCCCGCCGCCTCACTCGGCGACGCCACCTGCTGGCCGCGGAGCACGTAGGCGGTGATGGCCAGGGGAACGAGCAGGCTCACCATCGAGGGAAGCAGAACCGACTTCATGATGCCGAGGGCCGTGATCTGGCCATCGATCCACAGCATCGTCGTGGTCACGTCGCCGATGGGCGACCATGCCCCGCCGGCATTGGCGGCGATGACGATGATGCCGGCGAAGAACAGGCGATCCTCGTGTCGCGCCAGCAGCTTGCGCATCAGCGAGATCATCACGATGGTCGTCGTCAGGTTGTCGAGCACCGAGCTGAGGAAGAAGGTCACGAAACCCACCAGCCACATCAGGCTCGACAAGCGGGTCGTCCGGATGCGCTGGGTGATCACCTCGAAGCCGTTGTGGGCATCCACCACCTCGACGATGGCCATCGCCCCCATCAGGAAGAACACGATCTGCGCCGTGCCCATCAGCGACTCGCCCAGTTCCTCGGCCACCCGGTGGTGGTCGCCGGTGGTCATGGCGTAGATCGTCCACAGCAACCCGGCCCCCACCAGCGCCGACGCCGACTTGTTGATCTTGAGGGGATGTTCCAGCGCAATCGCGGCATACGCGACGATAAAGACGAGAACCAGTGCAGTCAGCATTTTCAATGGCCTTGAGGGGGGAGAGCAGGCAAGGGAAGCCGCACCAAGGGCGCAGGCGAACCGCGGAATATACCCGATCAGCCCACCCCCGAGAAAGGCGGGCCGTGTAGTGCACGCCCTACACCGGAATCACGTTTGCTTGATACACGGCCACGCGGCCTTCCCGGAATATCCCATCCAACAGGCAGAACCGCCCGGCGCTACGCTCCACCCGCGCCGACTGCCTGAATCTTCTCTGACGGGAGTCGCCACATGGCACGCAAGCTGGGTTTCAGGCTGGGTATCTACGTCTTCAAGGATGCAGAGATCGTCGACTACGCGGCGCCGGCCGGCGTCATCTCGGTGGCGCGGCGCCTCGATCCGGAGCTCGACACCTTCCTGATCGCCGAATCCATGCGGCCGGTCCAGACCCAGGCCGGCTTCACGGTGCTCCCCAACTACAGCTTCGCCGACCAGCCCGCCATGGACGCCTTCCTGATCCCCGGCGGCTTCGGCACGCGGCAGGAGATGAACAACACCAACCTGCACCGCTACATCCGCGCCCTGCCGTCCGAATGCCTGCTGACCAGCGTGTGCACCGGCTCCTGGATCTACGCCCGCATGGGCCTGCTGGACGGCCTGTCCGCCACCAACCGCAAGGAGCCCGACCGGCTCGAAGCCTCCCACATGGGCAAGACCCCCATCGACCGCCTGGCCGAGATGGCGCCTGCCTGCCGCGTCAGCCGTGCCCGGGTGGTGGACGCCGGGCGCATCGTCACCGCCGGCGGCATCGCCTCGGGCATGGAGATGGGCTTTCACCTCCTGCGGCGGGCCGGCTACGACGAAGCTTTCATCGACGACGTGGCCCGGGTCATGGAATACCAGCGGGCCTACGAGCTGTACCGGCACGACATCGAATTCAGCGAACCCAACCTACCCGCCCTTTGATCCTGCTTCCAGGAGGAGATTGCCATGTCTGCGTTCAAGGACCCTTTCAGCGACGGTATCAAGCTCGGTAGCTGCACCTGCGGCAAGCACCACACCCAGGCAGAGCACGACGCCGCCCATGCCAGAGCCGCCGACCTGCCGATGGAGGCCAACGAGGAATCGCTGAATCGCCGCACCATCGAGTCGGCCATCATGCGCGCCGTGTTTCCCGACGACCGGGAACGCCGCGGCTTCCTGCGGGCCGTCGGCCGCTCGACGGCCATGGCCGCCCTGTCCAGCTTCTTCCCCCTCGGCGCCCTGGAAGCCATGGCCCAGGAAAAAGGCCCCCTGGAAAAGAAGGATCTGAAGATCGGCTTCATCCCCATCACCTGCGCCAGCCCCCTGCTGATGGCCGACCCCCTCGGCTTCTACAAGCAGCAAGGCCTCAACGTGCAGATGATCAAGACCGCCGGCTGGGCGCTGATCCGCGACAAGGTGCTCAACCGCGAGTACGACGCCTCCCACATGCTGGCCCCAATGCCCATCGCCATGAGCATGGGCATCGGCGCCAACCCCATGCCGCTCAACGTGGCCACCATCCAGAACACCAACGGCCAGGCCATCACCCTGCACGTCAAGCACAAGGACAAGCGCGACCCGAAGCAGTGGAAGGGCTTCAAGTTTGCCGTGCCCTTCGAGTATTCGATGCACAACTTCCTGCTCCGCTACTACGTGGCGGAGCATGGGCTCGACCCGGACAAGGACATCCAGATCCGCGTCGTGCCGCCGCCGGAGATGGTCGCCAACCTGCGGGCCGGCAACCTGGACGGCTACCTCGGCCCCGACCCCTTCAACCAGCGCGCCGTGTTCGACGAGGTGGGCTTCATCCACATCCTGTCCAAGGAAATCTGGGACGGCCACCCCTGCTGCTCCTTCGGCGTGCCGACCGACTTCGTCAAGCAGAACCCCAACACCTTCGCCGCGCTTTACCGCGCCATCCTGACCGCCGCCAAGATGGCCCGCGACCCCAAGAACCGCCCGATCATGGCCGAAGTGCTGTCGCCCGCCGCCTACCTCAACCAGCCCAAGACGGTGCTGGAGCAAGTACTCACCGGCAAGTTTGCCGACGGCCTGGGCAGCGTGCAGAACGTGCCAACCCGCGCCGACTTCGACCCCTTCCCGTGGTATTCGATGGCGGTGTGGATCCTCAGCCAGATGAAGCGCTGGGGCTACATCAAGGGCGACGTGAACTACAAGGACATCGCCGAGAAGGTGTATCTGATCACCGATGCCCGCAAGCACATGGCCGAGATCGGCATGGCGGCCCCCAAGGACAACTACGCCAGGTTCAAGGTCATGGGCAAGGAGTTCGACCCCATGAAGGCCGACGCCTATGTGAACTCCTTCGCCATCCGGAAGGCCTGACGAAAGCCTGCCATGAAGAACGAGCACGGGAAGAGCCTGCTGCTGTCGGTGGTGCTGTTCGCCCTCTTCATCGGCGTGTGGTTCGTCGCCACACAGCCCAAGGAGAGCGCGCAGCAGTCCGCCGCGCAGGATGAATACGCGGCGCTGATGGGCAAGGGGGCCACCAAGTCGGGCGGCTTCCCGCCGCCGCAGGAGATCGGCAAGGCCATCGTCACCCACCTGTCCGACCCCTTCAAGGACAACGGACCGAACGACAAGGGCATCGCCATCCAGCTCGGCCATTCCCTGGGCCGCGTCGGCATGGGCTTTGCGCTGGCGATCCTGGTGGCCCTGCCGCTCGGCTTCACCATCGGCATGTCGCCCCTGCTGCACCGGGCCCTCGACCCCTTCATCCAGGTGCTCAAACCCATCTCGCCCCTGGCCTGGATGCCCCTGGCCCTCTACACCATCAAGGACTCCGACCTCTCGGGCATCTTCGTGATCTTCATCTGCTCGGTGTGGCCAATGCTGATCAACACCGCCTTCGGCGTGGCCAACGTGCGCAAGGACTGGCTCAACGTCGCCCGCACCCTGGAAGTGCGACGCCTCAGGAAAGCGCTGACGGTGATCCTGCCCGCCGCCGCGCCCACCATCCTGACCGGCATGCGCATTTCGATGGGCATCGCCTGGCTGGTCATCGTCGCCGCGGAGATGCTGGTGGGCGGCACCGGGGTGGGCTACTTCGTGTGGAACGAGTGGAACAACCTGGCCCTGCCCAACGTGATCTTCGCCATCCTCGTGATCGGCGTTGTCGGCATGGCCCTCGACCGCTGCTTTGCCGGCCTGCAAAAGCTGGTCAGCTACACGGAGTAAGCGCCATGGCCTTCCTGCACGTGGAAAACCTCGCCAAGTCCTACCCGGGCAACGACGCCCCGGTGTTCGAGAACGTCAACTTCACCCTCGACAAGGGCGAGTTCGTCTGCATCATCGGCCACTCCGGCTGCGGCAAGACCACCATCCTCAACGCCCTGGCCGGGCTGGAAACGGCGAGCGACGGCATCCTCACCATGGACGGCCGCGAAGTGGCCGGGCCGGGGCTGGACCGGGGCGTGGTCTTCCAGAGCCACGCCCTGATGCCGTGGATGAGCGTCATCGACAACGTGAAGTTTGGCGTGCGCTCCCGCTGGCCCGACTGGAGCAAGGCGCAGATCGAGGCCCAGGCTGCCCAGTATCTCGAGATGGTCGGCCTCGGCCACGCCCTGCACAAAAAGCCGAGCATGCTCTCCGGCGGCATGAAACAGCGCGTCGGCATCGCCCGCGCCTTTGCCATCCAGCCCAAGATGCTCCTGCTCGACGAGCCCTTCGGCGCCCTCGACGCCCTGACCCGCGGCACGATCCAGGATGAACTCCTGAAGATCGTCCAGGCCACGGCCCAGACGGTGTTCATGATCACCCACGACGTGGACGAAGCCATCCTGCTCTCGGACCGCATCCTGTTGATGAGCAACGGCCCCCGCGCCCGCATCGCCGAGATTGTCGAGGTGAGCCTGCCGCGCAGCCGCACCCGCCACGACATGCACCACGACCCGCGCTTCTACCGCATCCGCAACCACCTGGTCGATTTCCTCGTCAGCCGCTCGAAAGACCCCAAGCCGGCCGGCGAGACCCACCCACCGGTCGTTCGCCCCGGCGAAACCGAACCCGCCCCCGACACCATCGCCGCCTGATTTGCCAAGGAGACCCACCATGAACCGCGAAGAAGTCACCGACCTGATCGTCACCCAGAAGATCAAGAAAAAGCTCACCTGGGCCAAACTGGCCGAGATCGTCGGCCACAGCAAGGAATGGAGCACCGCCGCCCTGCTCGGCCAGATGACCCTGACCGAAGCCCAGGCCCAGGCCGTGGGCGCCGCCCTCGATCTGCCGGAAGAAGCCGTCACCCAACTGCAAGTGGTGCCCTACAAGGGCTCCCTGCCCACCGCCGTGCCCACCGACCCGCTGATCTACCGCTTCTACGAGCTGATCAGCGTCTATGGCACCACCTTCAAGTCGCTGATCCACGAAGAGTTTGGCGATGGCATCATGAGCGCCATCGACTTCAACATGGACCTCACCCGCGAAGCCGACCCCAAGGGCGACCGGGTCAAGATCACCATGAGCGGCAAGTTCCTGCCCTACAAGACCTACTGAACGACCTTCTGCACATCCCCTGAGCCCGTCCTCCAACGGGCCAGGCCCCGCGTTTCACGGAAAGACGCCTGCAAGCCGCCGGGCCGACGCAGCCTCACTTCCCGGTGTTGACCAGGGGCGTCACCGTCATGCCCGACGGAACGATCACCGTGTTGGCGTTGCCCTTCTCGGCGAACGTCTGCAGGGCCAGGTTCGCCTCATGCTGCAGATACTCCCGCGTCAGCGAGCCCGAAATGATCTTGTTCGACTCGGCAATCCCCCGCGCCTCCGTCACCTTGATCTCGGCCTCGCGCTTGGCAATCTCGGTCTGCACCTGCATCGCCTCCAGCTTCTTCTGATTGGCCACCGCCTGCTGGATCGACTGCTCGATGGACGGATCGGTCTGCACCGAGCGGATCACCACGCGGGAGATGGTGAACACCCCGCGGTCGGTCCGGTCCAGCTCCTCCTGGAGCTTCTTCGCAATCGCCGCGCCCAGCTGATCCCGTTGGGTATGGATGACCAGCGAATCCAGCCGCGCGATCTCCTCGTAACAGGCATTGCGCGCGATCCGCCACACCAGCTCGTAGGCCGGCATGTAATAGCCATCGGCGTGGCGCGCCGACTGGGAGGCATATTTGGCATACAGATCGGCAACCGCCTTTTGATCCGCCCGGTAGTAGATCGACACGTCCATGTCCCGCAGGGACAGATTGTCCTTGGCCTTCGGCGTGAGATCGGACAGGTCGATCACGATGTCCTTGGCCGAGAACTCATGCACCGTCGAGATGACGGGCCATTTGAAGTAGATGCCCGGCTCGATCTCCTCCTGCGAGATGATCCCCAGGGTCGTCCTGATCCCCACGTTGCCCGTCTGGATCGTGCCCGCTGTCGAGTAAAGGGCCGCCGCCACGGCAACCAGGCCGATGGGCGTCAGAATCTGCTGGATGTTCACCACGTCATGTTCCCTTTGCAGTCCGTGTGTATTGAGGCTTCCCCGGCGGGGTTCGGCCGAAGCCGAACGCTACACCACCCCGATTGCACCCCGCCAGACCCGCCCATCGTGCCCGAAATGCCAACCGGGTGACAACCGCGGCCGGGGCACGCCGGGCGGCCGTACCGCAACGCCCCTGCCGCACATCGGCAACGCCTGTGTAACCTGGCCTGCCTACTGTCATGGGCCATCCCGACACCCCATCGAGCCCCCCATGATCACCCAGCACCTCACGCCCCTTGCCCTGGCCCTCGCCGCCCTGCTGCCGACGGTGGCCGCCGCCGACCAGGCCTTCCCCGCCACCCTGGCCGGCCATGCCCTGCTGCCCGCCAAGAGCTTCATCAGCCCGCCCAAGGATGCCCCGGCGAGCCTCGCCACCTCCGGCAAATACACCGGGCCGGAAAGCCGCCGGGTGGACGCGCTGGAAAGCCTCCCGGGCAACTCCTACCTGTCCGACAAGGCCGTGCCGCGCCCCACCCATGTCGCCCTGCCCTTCCGCGGCCAGCCCATCCAGGGCTTCTCGGGCATCAAGCACATGGGCAAGGGCCACTACTGGGTACTGCAGGACAACGGCTACGGCGCCCGCAACAACAGCGCCGATGCCATGCTGATGGTCCACCGCATCCGCCCCGACTGGCACAGCGGCGGCGTCAAGCTTGAGCAGACCGCCTTCATCCACGACCCCGACCGCAAGGTGCCCTTCCTGATCGTCAACGAAGGCACCACCAAGCGCTACCTCACCGGCGCCGACTTCGACATCGAATCCATCCAGCCCATCGGCGATGCCCTGTGGCTGGGCGACGAACTCGGCCCCTACCTGCTCAAGACCGACCTGAAGGGCAAAGTGCTCGCCGTGTTCGAGACCAAGGTGGACGGCAAGACCCTCAAGTCACCCGACCACTTCAGCGTGAACACCCCGGCCACCTCCGGCACCTTCACCACCATTGCCCGCCGCTCCCGCGGCTACGAGGGCATGGCCGCCTCCAAGGACGGCCGCCTGCTCTACCCCCTGCTCGAAGGCCCCCTGTGGAACCCGGACGACAAGAAGTGGGACAACAAGGACGGCCGCGAATACCTGCGCATCCTGGAATTCAGCGTCGACAAGGGCGAATGGACCGGACGCAGCTGGAAATACGCCCTGGAACAGAACGGCAACAACATCGGCGACTTCAACATGATCGACGCCGACACCGGCCTGATCATCGAACGGGACAACGGCGAAGGGCGGGGGGGGGGGGGGGGGGGGGGGGGGGGGGCCGCGGCCTGAGCACGCCTGTGACCCCCGGGGGGGCTTGCCCCCCGGCCCTCGCCCGCCCCGACTCCAGAACCGTCGCCCTTCAGGCATGAGGCGAGATTCCCAAAGAACGCACTCCTGCTACAACGGATTTACGCCACCTCGCCTTGATCACGAGAGCGCGGTTGGCCGCTCGCCGCCCGGCAGCGCCTTCATCGGTTCTTGTTCATGGCTGCAGATTACGCTCCCCCCTCTCCCCCCCCCCCCCCCCCCCCCCAAGAGTTGGCTTCACTTCGTTCGCTTGATCAACTTCGGGATCCAGGAGGCCCCACTGGGCCGGCGGGCCTGCCCGAGCACGCCTGGACGGCCGCCCCGACGGCCAAAGGAGCGGCAAGATCACCCTTTGTCAGAAACCAAGGCAAGTTCACCTTTCCCTTCGTGACCATCGAAGACGTGGACGTGGTGGATGGCGAACACATCATCGTCGCCAACGACAACAACCTGCCCTACTCCGCCGCCCGCCAGCCCAACCTGCAGGACGACAACGAACTCATCCTGCTCCGCGTCCCCGAACTGCTGAACGCCCGCTGAGGAAGCCCACCCATGAAGATCCGTTCATTGCTCAAGCTGAGCGCCGCCGTGGCGCTCGCCGCCACCAGCCTTGCCGCCCAGGCCGCCGACGCCACCCTGGACCTCTACCTGGCGCGCCACGGCCAGACCGCCTGGAACCTGGAAAAGCGCCTGCAGGGCGCCACCGACAACGTCCTCAATGAAACCGGCAAGAGCCAGGCCCGCCAACTCGGCGACAAGCTGAAGGGCGTGCACTTTGCCGCCGTCTATAGCAGCAAGCTGGCCCGCGCCCGCGAAACCGCCGCCATCGCCCTGCCCACGCTCCCCGCCCAACCCCTGCCCGCCCTGGCCGAACGCAGCTTTGGCAAGTTTGAGGGCATGTATGAAGACGAGCGCAGCGGCGACCTCGGCCCCGAGTTCAAGGCCCGCGCCGCCAACCCGGCCGACAGCCTGGACGGTGGTGAATCCCTCGACAGCCAGGCCCAACGGGTCGCCTGCGCCGTGGACCAGATCCGCAAGGCCCACCCCAGCGGCAGCGTGCTCATCGTCAGCCACGGGGGTGTCACCCCCCTGATCCTCGCCCACCTGCTGCAGCTCCCTACCACCGAAGCCGTCAGCCGCATCAAACAAGGCAACGACGAGGTCTACCTGGTGCGCCTGCGCGCCGACCAGGCCCCCGCCGTGTGGAAGCTCATCGGCAAGGAGAATCTGGAACAACTCTGAGCCCCCGCATCGGGCGAAAGCCCGATGCCCGCGGCCGGCCGCCCGCCGGCCCGCCCCGCATCCTTGCCCGCCACGCCGGCAGCCCCCGGGCAGCCGGCGCCCCCTCCCCCGCGCGCCGGAACGCCGCGCTCCGCGTCCCGCCCCGCCCGCCTCGTCGCCCGCATCCCCGCCATCAGACCCCGCAGCCCCAAGTGCCGCACCACACTGACCGGCATTCAGCCTATAGTATCCATTCACTTTTTAATTCATGAATCCATTCAAACCATGGATACCCATGCCGACACCGTCCGGCTGTACCTCTCCCGCGGGCCGCTTCCGGGGCGACAACTCACTGAAAAAATGGGAGTAAGCCAGCCCACGCTGTCCCGCGTGCTCAATGCCATGGGCGCCGACATCGTGCGTATTGGCGCCGCCCGATCCATTCATTACGCCCTCCGCGACACCCGGCACGGGCTCCCCGACATCCCCATTCACCGGGTCGACCCCGAAGGCCGCGTCCAGCAGCTCGGCACCCTCGTCCCCGTCTGCCCGGACGGCTTCGTCATGCAGCAGCCCGACGGCACCACCCTGCACAGCGAAGGCCTGCCCTGGTGGCTGCTCGACATGCGCCCCCAGGGCTACCTCGGCCGCGCCTACGCCGCCCGCCATGGCGCCGACCTGGGCCTGCCCCCACGCCTGGGCGACTGGACCGACACCCACGCCCTGCGCGCCCTGCTTGCCCACGGCCACGACCTCATCGGCAACCTGCTGCCCGGCGACGCGGCCCGGGGGCACTTTTTGGCCACCCCCCTGCCCGACCCCATCCCCCACCCCCATAAGCCCGAGGCCTACGCCCAACTCGCCCGCGAGGCTGCCCGGGGCGAACTGCCCGGCTCATCTGCCGGCGGCGAGCAACCCAAGTTCACCACCCGCGCCATGACCCCCGCCGGCCCCCGGCACGTCATCGTCAAGTTCAGCGAAGCCGAAGCCGGCCCCGTGCCCCAACGCTGGCGCGACCTCCTGCTCGCCGAACACCTGGCCCTCGAAACCCTGCGCCACGCCGGCATCCCCGCCGCCGCCAGCCGGATCATCGACCATCAGGGCCAACGCTTCCTCGAAGTCGAACGCTTTGACCGCATCGGCGACCTGGGGCGCTGCGCCCTCATTTCCCTCTCCGCCCTCGACGCCGAGTTCCTCGGCACCGGTAACGGCCCCTGGCCCGTGCTCACCCACAAGCTCGCCGCCGCCCGCCGCATCACCCCCGGCGCCGCCCACGACGCCGCCCGCCTGTGGGCCTATGGCACCCTCATCGGCAACACCGACATGCACAGCGGCAACCTGAGCTTCATCACCGATCAAGGCCGCCCCCACGCCCTCGCCCCCGCCTACGACATGACCCCCATGGCCTTCGCCCCCCGCAGCGGCGGCAGCCTCCCCGACACCCTCCCCCCGGCCGACATCCACGCCAGCGTGAGCAACACGATCTGGCGCGAGGCGGAAGCACTGGCCCGGGACTTCGTGGCGCGGGTACGGGCGACGGAGGGGTTCAGCGCGCGGTTTGCGGGGTGTGTTGATGCGCTGGTGGCCCATGGGGAAACGGCGGGGGAGAGGATTGGGCGGCTGGGGTAGAAAAACCCCGCCGAATCACAAAATAGATTGATTTTTCGAATATAAACTTCAAAATACACAACTACTTTCCAATCGCAGAGCCAATAACATGCTTGTCGAGTTCCGAACCAAGAACTTCCGCAGCCTGCGCGACGAGCAAGTGCTCAGCTTCGTAGCGTCCACCGACAAGACCCTGCTCGACACCCATGCCCTTGGCACCGGGCTCAAGGCTGCCCCGCATCTGCTCAAGAGCGCGGTGGTCTATGGCGCCAACGCCAGCGGCAAGTCCAACCTCATCAAGGCCCTGCAATACATGCGCGGCGTCGTGCTCGAATCCGCCGCCCAGCAGCCCGGCCAGCGTTTCGACAAACTTCAGCCCTTCAAGCTGGACAGCGCATCCGTCAGCCAACCCACGGAGTTCGAAGTCACCCTCCTTCTGAACGGGGTGCGCTATCAGTACGGCTTTGCCATGACCGCACATCGGATCGTCGGCGAGCATCTGCTGGTGTACAAGGCTTTCAAGCCGCAGCGCTGGTTCGAGCGCCACTTTGATACCGAGAGTGGCAAGGACATCTATGAATTTGGCTCAGGCCTGAAGGGCGCCAAGAACCTGTGGGAAGGCGCCACCCGGCCCAATGCCCTGTTTCTCTCCGTCGCCGTACAACTCAACAGCGACGCCCTGCGCCCCCTATTCGACTGGTTTGCCGACGGCCTCGTGATCTTCAACGAGCTGTCACCCCTGTCACCGCAGTTCACCCTACAGATGCTCAAGCAGGAAACACCGCGCAAGGCGATCCGCGATTTTCTGCGCGCCACCGACAACAGCATTGCCGACATCGAAGTAGCAAGCACCCAGACCGCCGTCCGCAGCATTCACTTCGACCTGACAACCGGCAAGCGGGAAGAAGAAATGGGCGAGCAAACCTTGGACGAAGTGAAGGTCCATCACACTACCGACCAGGGCAAGGCCGTATTCGACCTGATGGACGAATCCAGCGGAACCCAAAACCTGCTCTTCCTCGCCGGCCCCATCCTGGACATTCTGAAAAAGGGGCTCACCCTCGTCGTGGATGAACTGGACACCAGCCTGCACACCCTGCTCGTGCAGGCGCTGGTCCGCCTGTTTCACCAACCCGACGGCAACACCAGCGGCGCGCAACTGCTCTTCACCACCCACGACACCTCATTGCTGGATGCCTATGGCCTCTTACGGCGCGACCAGATCTGGTTTGTCGAGAAGAACCCGGACCAAAGCTCAACACTCTTCCCCCTGACCGACTTCAGCCCACGCAAGAACGAAGCCCTTGAGCGGGGTTATCTGCAGGGGCGATATGGGGCGCTTCCGTTTCTGCGGAATCCGTCACTGGGGCTGACGCGCTGATGGGGCGCGACAACCAGCCCAAGGCCCGGCAACTGGCACGTTGTTACTCCGTTCCGAAGATGTCGGCGCCCCCGTCATAGCGACGAAGTAATAGAGCACGTGAAGCACACATCCCGAACTACCAGCCGGGTGCACGCAGCCACTCACCGCCGATCACGAACTTATCACACGACTAACGGCATCACGTCGCTGACAAGCAAGTTAGAAAAAACGTTCCCCACCAGCCGGGCGAGTGAACCACTTCACTGCCCCTGCCCAGCACAAATGTCATGCTACATCCATGACTATCGGTGCCCACCATAACAACACTCGAGACTCCCGCGTTTACCTGGGTGCAACGTTCGACCCATGGGACGACCGCTTCTCTCCTGTGAGCAGTGCTTGGCACTTTGCCTACCTGCGCAGCAGGTTCCGAGAAGAAGGCGCTACCGTCTACATAGTCGATGAGCAGGCCTCCCTCGACGCCCTGCGCAACGTCAGCGACCAATTTCATGAACGGACGCGGCCGGACGAACAGGAAGAATGCGGCCCTCCAAGAGGATTAGCCAAGGCCCAGACCGCGCTGCCCGCCCGGCGTTTGTCCAAGCGGCAACAGAAACTCGTGATTGAGGCTGTTGCTCTCTTTGCTAACAACACGGGAGGCGAGTTCATGCCATTGAGCGGGCCGGAAAACTACTTGAAGCGAATGGCCTCAGGCTTTCACCAATCCAATACGGACATTCGTAGCTCTTGAACAACGTGTAAACGAACGACCTATCAATAGGGATAGCAGATGGCAGAAAAAAGGAACGTTTTCATAAGCCATGTTCATAAGGACGACAGCGGGCTCCAGAAACTAAAGGATCTACTGGCCCCGAAAGGGATGGAAGTAAGGGACTCATCCATCCATATGGGCAAGTTCAACAATGCTACCGACGAGCACTATATTAAAACTCAGATTCTTGCCCCTGCCATCAACTGGGCTGGAGTATTTATTTGCTACGTTTCCCCCCAGACTAAGAACAGCGACTGGGTGAACTGGGAAATCGCATATGCGGCCAAACAGGGCAAACGGATTGTCGGCGTATGGGAGCATGGGAGAAAGGAATGCGACCTCCCAGAGGCCCTACGAGAGTATGCCGACGCTATGGTTGGGTGGAGCGGCGATGCGATCATTGACGCAATCAACGGAAAGGACTCATGGGAAAAGCCTGACGGCGGCCCCTGTGCGTCCGTTCCACTCAAGCGGCATCCCTGCTGATGGCTCGAATTCACTCCTATGTAGTGCGATACGACAGTGGTTTCGCACCCAATCCCTTCTATGGCTACTGCACACTTGCAACCTGCAAACCCGGCATTCGCAGATCCGCTAACATCGGTGATTGGGTGGTCGGCAGTGGCAGTGATGCCAAAACTATCCGACGTGGCGAGCATCTCGTTTACGTAATGCGCGTCACCGAAGTAATGACGTTTGACGAATACGACGCGGACCCACGGTTCGCGCCCAAAAAACCATACCGAAATGGGAGCCGCAAGCAAAGTTGCGGGGACAATATTTACTTCAGAGCCATGCCAGAAGCCAACTGGCAGCAACGGGACTCGTTCCATTCTCGCCCCGATGGTACGCACAACCCTGACCACGTCGCACGCGATACGAGCGTAAACAGGGTCTTGATCAGCAATGACTTCGTGTACTTCGGGGGCGAAGGACCGAAGTTCCCCATAGATATGAAGGACCAAAGAAATCGAAAATTATGCAAAAAAGGAAGAGGAATAACCACATTTGACGATGCGCGACTAATTGCGAACCTCGAACAGTGGATTCGCCGCCTTTGCTTGGACGGATATCAGGGCGCCCCTTTCGAATGGCTGACTCTTCGTGGATGAACAATGAAAAAAGAAGGGTCCATCTTGCTTTCAGATTACGCGGCGGAAATCTCAGCCACAGACGTACTCAACCCGCAGGACTTCAACCCTGTGCTCCAAGGTCTATACGGAGAAGTCGGCGGCATAATGGCTACGGCCAAGAAATGTGTCAGAGAGAGATCGGCATACCCAGGTTTCAAGAAAGCTGCGGAAGAAGAGTTTGGCGACGCCCTTTGGTATTTGGCCGCAATCTGCAGGCGCCTGCAGATTCCTCTTGAAGAGATCTTCTCGGAGGCTGCCAACCATGGAAACTTCAGGAGTGTGGGTGCCGCAAGTGACGTCACCGAAGGTGCATTGGCGTACATCGCAGTACCTGTCGCAGCGCCAGCTTCATTGGATGAAACACTGGTACGCTTGGGGCAGTCAGCGGCAGCCCTACTGGGACACACGCCTACGCGAACCAATCTCGTTGTCTTTGCAAGGGCCTATCTAGATGCGATCCACGCGGCCGAACTTGTGTTCTCGGAGGTTGCTCGCGGCAATCTTTGGAAAGCCCGCGGCGCTTTTTTAGACCCACGGGCTGATGACCTGATTGGCCTTGATTTCGACAGCGAATTTGGAATTGAGGAACAATTACCCAGGAACTTCAAGATCCGGGTCAATCAACGAGGGACGGGAAGGAGCTATCTCCAGTGGAAGGGAGTATTCATCGGGGATCCTCTTACTGACAACATCGCCGACAGTGATGGCTACAGATTCCACGATGTATTCCATTTCGCCTATGCAGCAGTACTTCACTGGTCGCCCGTCATGCGTGCGCTGATCAAGCATAAGCGAAAGAGTAATCCAAAATACGATGAAGAACAGGACAGCGGTCGAGCGATTGTCGTAGAGGAGGGTGTTTCGGCATGGATTTTCTCCAGAGCCAAAGGGTTGAATTTCTTCGATGGCCAGGATAAGGTTTCGCTTGGGCTTCTCAAGACCATTGGAGAATTCGTGAGCGGCTACGAAGTGGAGAAATGTCCTCTAAAGCTTTGGGAAAAGGCGATCCTGGATGGCTACACTGTCTTTCGACAGCTAAAGAGAAATCAAGGCGGATGGATCATTGGAAATCGACAGCAACGCACCATAAAATACATGCCACTCGAGCCTGAAAAATGAAGACCCACCCATTTGTTACTGCAGTCGCGTCTTTGCAGTTCGAAGACTGCTTCAATCCATATTCGGATCGTTGTGAAATTCATGATCGATGGGATGCACCGCGTCGCCGTGCCACCGCACTTTCCGCGATGTTGTGTCGTGCTTCCGAGGAACCCGTAGACGCGATATGGATCGGACGAGATCTCGGATACCGTGGCGGACGCCGCACAGGGCTAGCTCTGACGGACGACTTTCACATAGGCCAACACGCTAGGCGTTGGAATCTCGACCAGGCGGCAGAGCGACCGACAATAGGTAGAGCTGTAGGCGAACGGACGGCCGCCGTCATATGGGGAATGCTGGAACACATTGATGCTCGTATCTTCCTTTGGAACGTATTCCCTCTTCATCCGCATGAATCAGGAGACCCGTTCAGCAACCGCCAGCACAACGCACGTGAGAGGCGAGCGGGAGAAGAGCTACTTCAACAACTCATTGCCATGTTGCGCCCCTCTCGCATCGTCGCCATTGGCAACGATGCTGCCGCTGCGGCGCAGCGCATCACAAATTCCGTACCTGTAATTTCCGTAAGGCACCCTAGCTACGGGGGACAGACGCAGTTCCAGAAGCAAATTTCTGAGCTTTATGGGCGCTCCATGAGCACTGGATCATTGTTCTAAAGAGAGGCTTGGTTTCTTACCCCGCCGCCACAGACGCTCGATCCAACCCGACAAGTTATTTGTGCTTTTATTGCAGGCCTCGCTGTCTGCGGCGGCTGGTGGGTCATAGATGGAGACAGCGGCGCAACCATGCTTAATTCATATATGATGTGTTACTCGAACCGATCAACCTAGGTAGCTGATAGCTTATAGCTGTGAGTCACCCCGCTGCGCCTTAAATACCCAATGCGAGGTGTTTACGAAAGATTCGTGCAAAGTCTACATCAACGAGATCCTCATCGGCAAAATACCGTTGATCTTTGGCTAGATTCAAGGCGCCCCCCCCTGGCGACGGAATAGGCAGAACTTTGGCGGTAGGATGAAATCGCCGGAAGAGTTCATGCTCAACCTCCACTCCTTCCATCCCACCAATGAAAACAGCGGCAACGAGATCATCCCGAGACAGCATTATTTCCCGCATTAGCAGTAGACTGGAATCTCTGTCATCAGGAACCGCATCGGTGAATACAACGTTTTTAAAGCGGGCGTTTTCCGCCGGGTAACGATCCTCGAAGAATGTACTCTGATACAGGACAACGGCCTCAGAATAATCAACCCCCAAAGCCTCACAGATGCTCCAGACCATAGGCGTGATAGCGGGATGACCTCCCCACACGATCTTGTGCTGACGGATAACTGCTATGACCAGTTCCCTCACAGCACACTGAATAAGGAATGGATTGGCAGTTTCGTGATATGAACCCCGGCCGACGAGTGGGACACTGGCGGAAAGGAAGATTGCGCTCACGATTCAGGCCTCCCAGTCCGCAAATTGCCAACCAGCCTCGCTGGCTTTGACCCACCGTGCTGAGTGGATATGCTGGCCGAGCCAATCCAAATGCCCGAGCCACCGGGGATCCAAGCCAACATGATCGTATACGACGGCAACCGACTTATCTGGCGAACTGATGGATGCCTCATGTAAGGTGGTTGAGGTGGGAACACCAACAGTTGGGTAGACGACGACATTTCGCCCATCCGGTAGCTGAATATAAACAGCTTTATTTTCCCCAACTCCGACAAATTGTCCGCCAATCGTCTCGATAGCGTTGCGCAAATTGCTAACTAGATTGACGGAACGGACCGCATGGCTTTGGCTACGAACCTCCTCTAGCTGAAGACAGATTCGTTCGACAGCGCTGTCCAGGAGGCATCCTGTGACCGCATCGACTTCTTCGGGCAATAGCTCTGCACGACTGGCAGTGGCTGTGCGTACAGATGGCGTACTGTCTGGCCAGCCAACCCGTAGGACACAAATGCCTTTCGCCAGAGCGCGTCCGAACTCTGCGCTCGTCCAACGGCTTTCAAAGTAGCTAGGCGTGTCGAGCATAAGCAAGACATCCGAGTTGCAAAGCCGATGCCAAAGCATCGTCTGGAAATCTTCCGCAGGTGGAATACCATGCGTATCGAGAAAAACATCGAAGAGCCGAGCAGATAGCGCATCGAACAACTGTAAGGCAGCCTCCCTAGCTTCACCCCGGCGATAGCTTATGAATATCCGGCGCTGTCGAGGAAGTAAGCCAGCACATTCCAGCATAGCAGTTGCGACACGTTGCGAGCCTCCTGCGGAATACGTCAAACAATTGAGCGATTGCAGCATAATCGGGATCTCTGCGTTGACTCGATTGGCATCAGTAGCCACCGGCAGCAACGGAATACCTCGTTTCAGCAGCTTTTCTACGTTGGCGAGAGGCGGCTCTTCACCTCCGAAAAATACTGCAGCAGACGATCGTTGCTGGTCTGGGTTGAACTCTTCCGGACAAACCTCCCATCCGACCTCATACCCCAATCGCAAATTAAACATACCCACAGCTTTTCCGATGATTGCTTGAAGTTCGGAAACCTGAGCGTCCGTTGGTGCGCCAAGGACAGCGAGTTGATAGAGGGCAGGCATACCTCTCCCAAGAATATTAGTGCTCACTACTATTAGATCCTACGAAACGTACTGCAGGATTCTCCAGTCTCTCCAAGATATCCGATTTCAGGCGTTGCTCAAGCCGACCAGATTACCAACGACGGCATATGGGTACGTTGCTGCCCGAGTCTGTTCGAAATTCCAAGGTCAGCTTCGGCCGCTTCCCTCACACCCCCCTTACCTGCCACCTCCACCACTCCGCCGACACCATCCGCCCAAACGCGCCCACCATGCTCTCAATCCTCACATTGAACCCATCATCCGCCTTCCCCTCCGCCAGAAACGCCAGCGGGTCGGTCCAGCAAGCGGGGAGGCCGGAGCAGACTTTGTCGTCCATCACCAGGGCTTCGTAACGCGGGCTCACTTCGCCCCAGGGGGCGTGGGCGAAGATGGAGGTGAGGGCGTGCATGGGTGCGCTGTTCGATCATGTGCCTGCGTTCAGGCGACGACTTCCAGGCCGCGTTTCTGCACCAGATGCAGCAGCTTCAAGGCCGTGCCCGTGGGACGCTTCTGACCGATCTCCCACTTCTGGACGGTAGAGAGGCTGGTGTTCAGCAGGCGCGCGAAGACGGCCTGGCTGACATGCGAGGCCTCGCGAATCTTCTTGATCTGATCCGGCTGCAGCGGCTCGACCGGCGGCAGGCATAGCTGATCAAACTCACGCAGTGTGACCCGATCCATCACGCCAGCCTTGTGCAGACCCTTAGCCGTCTCATGTACGGCTTCGAGAATAGGAGATTTCGTTTTACGCATCGCATTCCACCTCAATCAGTTCGCCCGCCTGCTTGGCTTGCGTGACCGCCTGCGCGGTCAGCGACAACAACTGAGCCGCCAACTTCTTTAATGCTTCCTCTTCGTCCCTGTCGATGTTGCTACGTTCGTTCTTCGGGAAGCCATACACGAAGACCCAGCGATTGCCCTTGTTGGTGGCGACGAGCGTCCGATATCCGCCGCTCTTTCCTTGGCCGGAACGCGCAATCCGTTTCTTGAACAGCCCGCCACCCAGGTCAGCATCAAACAGCCCGCTGACCATTTCGCGGACGGCATCGCAGAGGGCGGGTGTGGTTAGTCCTTCCTTGCGCGCCCAGCGGTCAAACCACCGGGTCTTGTATATCACCATGCCCCGTCTACTTCGCTCCAATGTATAGCACTAAGTGCTATGAACGTACAAGCTGAATTTCCAGCACATGCAGTTCTCTCAGCGCTGTAACTACGCGAAGGCCACGCTGGCTCCTGACGAACTTTGTCGCAAGGGTTGCGCGATATTCTCGAAATAACCAAGCCTCGTTAAGACCCGTGCACAGGGGCCGGTAGTGGGAGTTTGCCGTTTTGAAAAGCCGCCATTTGGCTAGACCACCTTGCCCTTCGTCTGCAGAGGAGCCTACATCGGCCTTGGGAAGCGCATCCTGCCAACGACCGCAAAGGCCTCGGAGCCGTTGCTTGCTCGACGGGCTCTTCCTCGGCCTTATGCGAAGCTATCCACAAGGCCGCACCCCCTCACACCACCCTAACCTGCCACCTCCACCACTCCGCCGACACCATCCGCCCAAACGCGCCCACCATGCCCTCAATCCGAGTGCTGAACCCCTCGTCCGCCTTTCCCTCCGCCAGAAACGCCAGGGGGTCGGTCCAGCAGGCGCGGAGGCCGGGGCAGACTTTGTCGTCCATCATCAGGGCTTCGTAGCGCAGGCTCACCTCGCCCCAGGGGGCGTGGGCGAAGATGGGGGTGAGGGCGCCGCTGTCGAGGGCGCGGATGTAGTAGTCCATGTCCCGGTCGTCGGCCATGGGCAGGGCGTCGGGGTCGAGGTCGTCGGCGGGCCTGTCGTCGTCTTCATCCCTTGGCACGGCACGCGATGGCCCCAGGGCGATGACGACGCCGGCGTCCCGGTAGAGGGCCTTGAGGCGAGCGGCGAGGGTTTCGCTGGGGCCATCGGCTTCCAGGGCACGCATCAGGGCGCGTTGTTCGATCTCGAATTGTTCGTACTTGTCCATGGTGCGGGGCGGGGCGTGGGGGCAAAGAGGCGCAAGGATAGCGGACTCGGGGCGGGCCGGGATGCCCCGGAGGGGCCTTGTCTCAGAGGGTGTGGAGAAACTCAGTGGAGCCTCCTGGTCGCAAAAGACAGCATCACCGACATGGCCAGCAGAGCCCAGGGCAGCAGCCGGGCGCGCAGGCCTTCATCCGAGAAGCGCGAAAACCGGTAGGCAATCGCAAGGAAAGACGCGCCCGCCGCGATCAGGGAGAGGCCCGCAACCCGCGCCGCCTTGCCGTCGAGGGCCGTTGGGCCAAAGAAGAACTGGCCGAAGTCCGGCCCCTCCAGGGGTTCCAGGTGGCCGGAGAACAGCGCACCGCAGCCAAACCACAGCAGGAAGCTCGAGAACGGCAAGCTAACGAGAACGAGCAGCAGGCTGTGAAGCCACGTGGGCAGTTCGTCGTCGGAGGGAAACAGCGAGGGGCGCATCTTCCGGCACCGTGATGAAGGCAGCGGGGGGTGATTGCAGCAAATTTGACGGGCGATGTCATCAGCTTAATCCATCAGGGGTCAATCCACGACAACGATGGTCACGATTGAGGATGCGCTTTGCGAGCGCGCCCGGGTCAAGTGGCGAGCCGGCCGCCTCCCAAGGGCATACAGCGTCGTGCAGCGGCCTACATTTCGGGGCGGGGATGGGCGCTGCTCGATGGCGCGCGCCCGGCGGCAGCAACCCGCCCCCCCTCGGCCCCATTAGCACCCCGCCTTGATTTGCCTCACCCCGTGTGCTTGACTGCCTTTCAGGGGCGCACTCGGCCCGCACAGGTGTACATTTCCTCGACATGCCCGCTTCTCTATCGTGCTTGACTGGCGCGGGTCTTTGCGTTTTTCCCTGCTCGCAGGGGGACAACACCCATTTTGGGAATCATGTCTGCTGCATCTCTCCTTGAAGTTTCACAAAACTAGTATTGAATGCATAAACAGACGGATTGATCGGGCCGGGCCGGCGCATCTTCACACAACCCGGGCCGGGGCCATGCGAGGGAAAGCGATGACATGTTTATAGCGGGAACAAGCGCCACCCTGCGACGCCTGATCGAGGATCAGCTGGTTGCCTCCGGTGGGCTGGATGGCTACGAAGTACAACTTTTTTCCACCCGCGATTTCGCCGGCACGATCACCAACCGGGTTGCCCTTTTTCTCTACCGGGTTGAGGTGGACGAGACCCGCCGCAATGTGGATCTGCCTCGCCTCGCACCCAACGCGCCCCGCCGCCAGGCCCTCGGGCTTGAGCTTCACTACCTGCTCACCGTGTGGGGGCAGCGTGCCGCCGAGGGCGAGCAGGTGATGCTGGCACGCTGCATGGACATCCTGGATCGCCACGCGGTGATCACCGGCCCCCTGCTCGACCCCGCCTACCAGTGGGAGCCCGAAGACAGCCTGCGGGTGGCCCTTAACCACCTCAGCACCGAAGACATGCTGCGCCTGTGGGACAGCCTGGAGCCGCCCTACCAGTTGTCGATTCCCTACGTGGTGCGCACGGCCCGGCTGGCCGCCCGCGAGCGCACCGATCCGGCAATTGCCGATTCGCGCACCCTGGTCTTCACGCCCCAGGTGCCCTGATGCTCGCGCCCGCCGATACGCCCCTCGCCTGGGCGGCCCGCCATTCTCCCGACCGCATCAGTGCGGTGGGCGTGCTGGCGGTGCGTATCCGGCGCCATCTCACCGACGCGGGTGCGCCCGGCCTCACCGCCATTCCCGATCTGCGGGTGCGGGTTGCCGGCCACCCGGAACGCCCCCTGTGGCATGCCAGCACCGGCCTTTACGGTTTTCTTGATCTTCCGCCGGGCGATGTGCGCATCGAGATCGAAGACCCGGCCGGGCGCTACCAGTCCCAGGCGGTCAGCGCCACGGTGCCCGACCGCTCGGCCCTCAAGGAAGTCCTGGAGGCGGGCGAAGCCCCCGTGCCCGTGGCCGCCCCCGCCTACCCGGCGGCAAACCTGCGGCCCTCCTCGCCATGGGCCTGCCCCCCGGCACATCGGCCCTGTGGGGCGTGGTGCGGGATGGCAGCCGGGTGGTGCCGGGTGCCCTACTCAGCCTTGCCACGGTGCGAGACGGTGCGGCGGATACCGTCACCACCCTCAGCGGGCGCGATGGCAGCTACCTCATCGTGCTGCCCTTCGAACGCATCGACCGGAGCGTCAACCCGCCGGTGCGCGCCTTCAACCGGGTGCTCAGCGTGTTTGCCCCGCGCCCCGATGTGGCCGCGGCCCTGGCGGCCCGGGGTTTTCTGGCCGGCCAGCCGGCCAATGTTTTCGGACTCACGGCAGCACAGCGCAACGCGCGTTTCCTGCCGCGAACCTTTGAGTTGCGTGACACTGGCGGCACCCTGCACCCGCAGGTTGGTGGCCAGAATCCGCCCGTTTCGGTTTCGGTCGGGATGAACGTCCGGCTCGATATCGAGTTGCTACCCTTGCCATGATGGAGGCCCGACATGCCTGAATACCTCGCTCCGGGAGTTTACGTCGAAGAAACCAGCTTTCGCGCCAAGTCCATCGAGGGCGTGGCCACCTCCACCGCCGGTTTCGTCGGCCAAGCCCGCTTTGGCCCCACCGCCGGGCTGCCGGCCCTGGTCACCGGCTTCGAGGAGTTCCAGCGCCTCTTCGGCGACGGCGATGACCTGCTGCTGGGCGGCGTGCCCACCACCAACCAGCTCGCCCACGCCGTGCGCCTGTTCTTCGAGAACGGCGGCAAGCGGGTGTATGTGTCGCGCATCTTCACCCCCACCGGGGGCAGCTCGCTGGCGGCCAGCCGCTCGGTGAGCCCGGCGATCTCGGTGCTGGGGGTCAATCGCTTCCTGCGCGCCCGCTTTCCGGGCCGGGCGGGCAACGTGGTGGTGCGCGTCAGCGCCACCCGCAGCGGCAATCTGCTCACCGGCACGGCGGGCAGCCGCCGGGTGATGGGCCTGCGCCTGGGTGACGTGGTGGAGGCCGGCGCCCTCAAGGAAAGCCGGGTGGACGCCACCGGCCCCGGTGCGGTCACCGCGGCCAACATCTACAGCGTCAGCTTCGATGCGGCGGGCAGCCCGCTGCTCACCAACACCGGCGGCACCCTCGACCTCAACGGGGCAGCCCTCGCCGCGGTGCAAAAAATCACCCTCGACTTCAGCATCGGCCCCAACCTGGACGGCTCCACGGGCACCCGCAGCGAGCAGATCCAGCGCCTCTCGCCCCACCCCGACTCCGATCTCTTCGTGGGCCGCATCCTGCGCCACGAAGACCCGGATGCCGGCATCGAGCCCCCCGCCGACCGCAGCCAGCGCATCTATTTCGACGCCGTGGCCGCCCTGCCCACGGTGGCAGCCCAGCGCACCACCTTTGCCCGCGACCTGCTCACCAGCCTGGTGGCCGCCTCGCCCCTCACCCTGGCCAACGGCAGTGACGGCATCTCCCCCGACAGCGCCGCCTTCAGTGGCGGTGGCAGCGGCCACGAGGCCACCGGCCTGGCCGCCCTGGGCGAGATCGAGGACATCGCCATCGTCGCCGCGCCGGGCTCCGCCGCCCTGCCCTCGCCCATCGATCAGGCCGTGCGCGATGCCCTCGTCAGCCATTGCGAAAACCTGCGCTACCGCTTCGCCATCCTCGCCGGCCCGCGGGACGCGGACCAGGCCGCCATCCGCCAGGTGCGCGGCCAGCACGACTCCAAGTACGCCGCCATCTACTACCCCTGGCTGGTCGCCACCATGCCCGGCAGCGCCCGGGAGACGGTGCTCTACTCCCCCGAAGGCGCCATGGCCGGCATCTACGCCCGCAGCGACATCGAGCGCGGCGTGCACAAGGCGCCGGCCAACGAGACGGTGCGCGGGGTGCTGCGCTTCTCGCGCAATGTGAACAAGGGCGAGCAGGACGTGCTCAACCCGGAAGGCGTCAACTGCCTGCGCTTCTTCGAGGGCCGCGGCTACCGGGTGTGGGGTGCCCGCACCATCAGCTCCGACCCGGAATGGACCTACATCAACGTCCGCCGGCTGTTCATCTACCTGGAACACTCCATCGACCGCAGCACCCAGTGGGCGGTGTTCGAGCCCAACAATGAAGAGCTGTGGCTCAAGATCCGCCTCACCATCGAGGGCTTCCTGTACGACGTGTGGCGCACCGGCGCCCTGCTCGGCTCGCGCCCCGAAGACGCCTACTTCGTGCGTTGCGACCGCACCACCATGAGCCAGTCCGATCTCGACAACGGCCGTCTGGTGTGCCTGATCGGCGTCGCGCCCACCAAGCCGGCCGAGTTTGTGATCTTCCGCATCGGTCAATGGACCGCCGACGCTTCCATCATCTAAGCGCCCGCCCGGCGATAACTGCATTCTCAAAGGAGACCAGCAATGGCCACTCTGCGTGAAGACCCCTACGGCCCGTTCAATTTCAAGGTCACCATCAACCCTGCCAGCGGCGGCGAGTTTCGCGGCGGCTTCTCGGATGTTTCGGGGCTGTCCACCGAGATCACCCATGCCGACTACCGGGAAGGCACCGACGCCTTCAACCGTCCGCGCAAGGTACCACTGATGTACAAGGCCGGCGACGTGACCCTCAAGCGCGGCATGATCGCCTCCCTCGACCTGTGGAACTGGGTCAACCAGGTGCGCCGCGGCAACATGGAAGCCCGGGCCACCGTGGTGATCGAGCTGATGAGCGAAGACCGGGCCAGCACCGTGGCCCAGTGGAAGCTCATCAACGCCCGCCCTTCCAAGTGGACAGGCCCGACCCTGGCCGCCAAGGGCGCCTCCGACGTGGCCATGGAAGAGCTCACCCTGGTTTGCGAAGACCTGGAGTTCGAGTGAGCGCTTGTGAATCAATCTGATGCGCGGCCCGATTTCGCCCCTGTGATGCCCACCGTACCCCGAGTACGGCTGCGCGTCCCGGCGCGAACGCGAACCGCTCGCCACGATTTCTTCACATGCGCGGAGCCCTCCCGATTCGTCCTTGAGCTGAGACCCATCCCATGAGCGTCGCGCTGCTTGGCAGCCTGTGGCGTCCCGGTCTGCCCCCCGGCATCTACGAGGAGAAACCCGCCGTGGCCTCCCGGGCGCGGGTGCGCCTGGACGTGGCCGCGCTGATCGGGCTGGCCGAACGCGGGCCGGTAAACACTCCGGTGGTCATCGACGACGCCCGCCAGTTCGAGGCCGCCTTCGGGCGCGCCCTGCCCGGGCTCAAGCTGCCCCTGGCGGTGCGCCTGTTCTTCGCCAATGGCGGCCGGCGCTGCGTGGTGGTGCGCTGTGTGGACCACGTCAATGTGCGCACCACGCGCCTGCTGCTGCCCGGGCTGAAGGCCGTGCGCGGCAACTCCCGCAAGCAGGTGCGTCTGGCCGCCCGCAACCCGGGTAGCTGGGGCAACCGCCTGCAAGTACGCTGCCAACTCATCCAGCGCCCCATCGCCCTGGGGCTGGACCCGGTCACCAAGGCCCTGCGCATCCCCCCCGACCGCCCCGCCGTCGGCGCCACCCTGCGCCTCACCCGACGGGCCAGCGGCCCGGGCGCCACGCCGAGCAGCCGCTTCTTCCGGGTGGACCTGGATGCCGCCCGCCAGCCCATCCTGGTGCCCACGCCCACCAACCCCTTCCTCGACCCCGAGCTGCTTGCCGCCGCCGTCGAACTCACCCTGCGGCTCGACATCTTCCTCGACGGCAAGCTGGTCGAGAGCTGGGACGACGCCGCCCTGCACCCCAGCCACCCGCGCTTCCTGCCGCGCCTGCTGGGCCGCCGCGCCGCCGCCGAAGCCCTGCTGCCGCCGCGCACCGACACCGCCAACCCCGAAGACCCGGTCTATGAGGCCGACCGCCGCTGGGGCAGCGCCGACGACCCGTGGGGCTCCGACTTCCTGCGTCCCAGCCTGATGCTGGCCGATGCCTGGCTGCTGCCCAGCCGGGCGCTGTTTGCCGCGCCGGCCGGTCTGCTCCTGTCCGCCGCCGAGATGCCGCCGTCCCGCCAGGGCCGCGATGCCACCGCCAGCACCGGGCGCAATCACTTTTTCGAGGGCACCAGCATGGCCCTGGCCGATGCCATCGAAGACGCCGACCACCGCTTCGTCGCCTTCAACGCCCGCCCGCCGGCCCTGGATGCCCTGAGCGTGTGGGACCAGGCCCGCCCCTTCGAGCCGGTTGCCCTGGTGAGCATGCCCGACCTGCTCCACCCCACGCCCCCCGAGGCCCTCACCGTGCCGCCGGCCCTGCCCGACGAGTTGTGCTTTGCCCCCCAGTGCAGCCGGGGTCAGGCCGAGCGCACCGCCAATGCCTTCGACTGGCCGCGCCTGGGCTTTGATGCGGCGGAGCTGCAGGACTACCAGCGCCGCCTGGTGGCCGACTGCGAGGCCCGTGACACCCGCATTGCCCTGCTCGACCTGCCCCCCGGCCTGCGTGCCGGTGACGTGGTGGCCTGGCGCCACGGCGTGGCCAGCCCCCGCGCCGCCCTGTACACCCCGTGGCTGCGGGTGGATGCGGACGGCACCGCCGCCACCGTGCCCCCCTCGGCCGCCGCCTGCGGCATCACCGCCCAGGTCGAAAACGACACCGGGGTATGGGCCGCGCCGGCCAATCGCCCGGTGCTCGGCACCTTCGCCCGCGCCGACGACGCCGGCCTGCCAGAGCCCGGCTTCCTGTTTGAAGAGCGCATCGACGAGATCCGCCGCACCGAGCGCGGCCTGATGCTGCTCGGCGCCCGCAGCACCGCCACCGAGCGGGACTGGACCCACCTGTCGGTACGCCGCCTGATCGACTGGCTCAAGGCCCAGCTCGCCGCCGACCTGGCCTGGGCGCCCTTCGAACCCAACGACGCGGTGCTGTGGTCGGCCATGGCCGGCACCGCCCGCCGCCGCCTCAAGGCCCTGTTCAATGCCGGCGCCCTGGCCGGCCGCAGCGACGCCGACAGCTACTTCGTGCGCTGCGACGCCCGCACCCACACCCAGGGCGACCTGGACGCCGGCCGGGCCATCATGCAGGTGGGCGTGGCCCCCGCCGCACCGGCCGAATTCATCGTCTTCCGTCTTGTCCGCAGCGGCGCGGACGACCCGCGCATCGAGGTGCAGTGATGCCCGACCCGGCCATGCTCTCCAATTTCAACTTCGCCGTGCATATCGAACTGTCCGGCCTGGGCGGCGACGAAGGGCTGGCCCTGGGCAGTCGCAAGGGCGCCTTCTCGGAGGTGCAGGGCCTGGAGATCACCCTCGAACCCGTAAGCCTGCGCGAAGGCGGCTACAACCGCGGTGCCCGCCAGCTCGTGGGCAAGACCACCAACCCGCCCCTGATCCTCAAACGCGGCCTGTCCCTCGACCCGGCCTTCTGGACCTGGGTACAGCGCTGCATCGATGGCACCTTTCCGCTGCCCTATGTGTCCGGCACCATCCGCGTGCTGCAGGCCGACAGCAGCGCCCCCGATGCGGGGGTGTGGCGCTTCGAGAACGGCATCGTCACCAAAGTGAAGTCCGCCGACCTCAACGCCGGCAACGCCCGCGAAGTGCCCCTCGAAGAGCTCCACATCGTCCATGAAGGACTGAGCAGGGAGGCCGTATGAGCACGGCCCAGTTCTGCCGCGCCAGGCTCGTGCCCTTCGATGCGGGGGGCAAGAACACCGAGGAAGGCCGGATCATCCCCCTCGACTTCAACCCCGAGACCCTGACCCTCAAGGTGTCCGGCGGCGAGCAGAAGGACAAGGGCCGCAAAGGCCGCCAGCAGGTGCAGAACGTGGGCTCATCCAAGGCCACCCTGTCCTTCGAGTGTGTCTTCGACTCCACCCGCCCGCGGGACGACGACACCGGCGAGGGTGGCGGCGAAGAGATGCTCGACGTGCGCGTGCGCACCAAGCCCATCGCCGACCTGGTGCAGACCTACGGCAGCGGCAAGGAGCAGGCGCCGCGGCGGGTGCAGTTCCGCTGGGGCACGCTGATCTTCAACGGCGTCATCACCACCCACCAGGAGGTCTTCGACTACTTCAGCCCGAGCGGCGTGCCGCTGCGCTCCAAGGTGCAACTGACCCTCACCGAGCAGGAGTTCCGCTACGAGGTGAATGCCAGCGACGCCGCCCAGCGCCGTCAGGCCGTGGAGCAGGCCGCCAGCGATGCCCGCAGCCAGGCCAGCGCGGCTGGCGCCGACAGCCTGCTGGGGGGCGGGGCCAACGGTGGCGCGGGCTTTGATCTCTCGGCCGGTTTCGAGCTGTCCGCCAGCCTGGATGTGAACCTGGACGTGAGCCTGTCGGCCCAGGTGGGCTTGTCGGCCAGCCTGGGCGCCTCGGCCGACATCGGCATGGCGGTGGGCGCCGGCATCCACCTGGATGCCTCGGCGGCCATCGATCTGTTCGGCCCGGCGGCCCTGGGCACATCGGGCGACCTGGGGCGCAGCGGGCTGACAGTTCCCAAGCCCTCCCCCGGCCTTGCCGCGGCCGGTGTCACCCCCAACCCCTGGGCGCCCGACGGCCCCGCCCCCGGCAGCAGCGCCGCCGGGTTGGCCGCCGCGGTGAGCAGCCAGCGGGCGGCCGGTGCCATCGCCCCCCTGCCCGCGCAGGGCGGTGGTGCATCCGCCTCCGCCGGCAATGCCCCCCTGCCCGTGCGCGGCAGCCCACCCCTGGCCCTGCGGCGCAGCCCGCCGGCCGGCAGCCCCCTGTTTGCCACCCGGGGCACCCCCATCGAGAGGGCCGCGGGCGAACGCCGCCCCCGCTGGGAGAGCCTGCCCGCCACCCCCCACCCCGGCGGCCGCGGCCCATGCCCACGCCGGCCACGCCAATCACTCCACCTGCAGTTGCGGCGGCTGCGGCTGTCGGCGCTGCTGCGGAGGCTGAGCATGCCCGTCTCCATCGACAAAGTCTCCACCACCATCGAAACCCTGCCGGGGGGCAGCACGGCCGAAGCGGGCAGTGGCGCCACGGCCGACGACGCCCCCTTCGAAGTGCGCATGGAAGACCTCCGCGCCCTCGTCCGCGCCCTGGTGGCCGAAGAGCTCGAACGCCAGCTGCGCCATCGGAGCGACTGTCCATGACTTCAAGCGCGCCTTTCCTCGCCAGCGGCCGCCCGCAGATCAAGGTGGACGGGCGGCGTGCCGAGCGCCTCGAGGCCGATCTGATCCGCCTCGAAGCCCGCGCCGATGCGGCCGGCGTCGCCTCCCTGGAAGCAATCTTCCTCAACTGGGGCAGCCGCGAACCCGGCCAGCCGGTGGATTACGTGCATTTCGATACGGCCGACATCGACTTCGGCAAGCGCCTGGCCATCGCCTTCAGCACCACGGGCGACGAACTGACCGTCTTCGATGGCCTCATCACGGGCATCGGCGCCGCCTACCCGGAGCTGCGCCCACCGGAGCTGACCCTGCTGGCCGAAGATGCCCTCGCCGGTCTGCGTTACCGCCGCCGCACCCGCCTCTCGGAAAACCAGAGCGACGGCGACATTGCCGGTCGCATCCTCTCCGACGCCGGCCTCAGCCCCGATGCCGGGCGCAGCGGCGCCAGCCACGTGGCCCTGCTGCAGGTGAACGAAGATGAACTCACGGCCCTGCGCAGCCGCAGCGGCGACGCCGTGATCGCCCTGCGTGACGGCACCGTGCATATTAACGAAGCCTCGGCCCTCACCGACACCCCGATCCGCCTGAGCCGCGAGAACGAGCTGATCCGCTTCACCGTGCTTGCCGACCTGGCCCACCAGCGCGGCGAGGTGCGCGTGCACGGCTACGACGTGGCGGCCAAGGAGGCCATCCACGAAAGCGCAGGCGCCGACGCCATCCGCCCCGAAGCCGGCCCCGGCCGCCTCGGCCCCGAGATCGTCACCCGGGTGTTCGCCAACGCCGCCGACGACCTTCACCTGGAAGCCCCCGCCACCGGCGCCGAAGCCCGCAGCCTGGCCGAAGCCGCCCTGCGCCGCCGCGCCCGACGCTTCCTGCGCGGGCTCGGCGTAACCCGCGGCACGCCGCAACTGCATGTGGGCTCGAAGGTGGAGCTGGTCGATCTGGGCCCCTGGTTTGCCGGCACCTACCTGGTCACCGCCGTCACCCACCGCTTCGATCAGGTGGAAGGCTACCGCACCGAATTCGAGGCCCAGCGGCCCAACCTGGGAGAGTCCACATGATTCCCGGCGCCAGCTCCGCACCCGCCGGTGAGCGCCCGCGCCTTTACGGCGTCTACCCCGCCATCGTCACCGACGTGCAGGACCCGGACAGCCAGGGCCGCGTGCAGATCCGCCTGCCCTTCGTCGAGGAGAGCGACGGCGGCAGCGCCCTGGCCTGGGCCCGCCTGGCCACCCTGATGGCCGGCGCCGACCGGGGCACCTGGTTCATCCCCGAAGTGGACGACGAGGTGCTGGTGGCCTTCACCGCCGGCGACCCGCGCCGCCCGGTGGTCATCGGTGCCCTGTGGAACGGTGTCGATACGCCCCCCGAGAGCATGGACAGCGCCAACAACATCCGCTCCATCACCTCCCGCAGCGGCCACACCCTCACCTTCGACGACACCGCCGGTGCCGAAAAGGTGGAGCTCAAGACCAAGGGCGGGCACACCTTCACCCTCGACGACGCGGCCGGCGGCACCGTCACGCTGACGCACTCCAACGGCGCTCAGGTGAAGATCGACGTGGTGGGCAACATCGAGATCACGGCCAATGTGCGGGTCACCGTGCAGGCCCCGGCAGGGCTTGAAGTCACGGCAGCCATGGTCACCGTCAATGCCGCCATGTCCACCTTCTCGGGGGTGGTGAAGGCCGACGCGGTGATCACCAACAGCGTGGTCTCCCCCAGCTACACCCCGGGCGTGGGGAACATATGGTGAGCCGGGCCGCGGGCAGGCGCCTCCTCGTTCCGGCCAACCGCGCCCCCTCGCGGGAGCGGCTGCTGGCCACCGAGCCCTTCTTCCTGCGCGACCTCGCCCAGGTGCCCATCGAAGCAGCACCGCGCGTCCTGTCCTTCGAGAGTGACAGCTTCATGGACGACTTCCTGGCGACGGCCGCCGGCAAGCGCCCGACCCTGCCCCGGCTGCTGCCCTGGCGCGACTGGTCCGAGCCGCCGGCCGGGCTGGTGGATGCCCATGGGCAGGCCCGCTACGCCACGGCCAGCCTGGCCCGGCGCGTGCCCGGCAGCACTGACATCGAAGCCTCCAGCGGCCCGGCCATGGACGCCGACGGCATCCCCCACGGCCTCGTGGCCGCCGAAAAGGCTGCCACGCCCCCCTGGCTGCGCAAGCTCTACCTGCCCCTGCACGAGCGCTTCAACCTCATCAGCTTCGACGTGGTCTGCGCCGCCGCCGGCTGGCCGCGGGTTGACCGCAAGCGCATCAAGGGCAGCGGCGCGGTGATCCGCCGCTTCATCCCCGGCACAGCCGGCACCCCGGAGCGCTGGGAAGACTGGATCGCCGTCGATGAACGGCACGGCGCCTGGCTGCCCCTGCTGCCCACCGACCTGCAGACCGGTGCCGCCGGTGCCGCGGTGGACCCGGCAAAGCTGCCCGCCCCCAGCGCCACGTTGGAGCTGCGCCTGCGCACCCTGCTCGACCTGGGCGCCGCAGACCCGCTGCCAGCCCTGGGCCTCCTCAGCGCGCCCCTTTCCCTGCTGCCCCCCGACGCCGGCAAAGCCGCCGAACACTGCACCCTGTACGGCTACCTGCCGGTGTTCAGCGCCGCCCGTGAGATCCCCACCGAGCAGCGGGCCGGCGACACGGCCGCGGCCGTGGCCACGGCGCTGAGCCAGCACACCCAGGCCCGCCTCGACATCCTTTTCCAGGGGGCCGTCGATCTGCGCAATGCCGCCCTGCCCCACCTGCGCAGCCTGCTCGACGCCACCGTGCTGCCGGCACGGCCTGCCCAGGCCGCCGCCACCGCCATCGCCGACAACCTGATCGCCACCGCCCCCGGCGGGCTTGGCCAGGTGGGCAACACCCTCGCCCACACCATCGACAAGGCCCTGCTGGAGGCCCTGGCCCGCCTGTGGCAGACCATCACCGCGGCCGCCACCGACGACGCCGACATCGCCGGCAACGTGCGCAGCGGCACCGATCTGTGGGCCGCCAGCACGGCCGCGGACACGGCCAGCGCGCCCGGCCTGTTCAACAACCTGCCCGGCGTCAGCGCGGGCGCCCAGGCCACTGCAGCCGCCGTCTGGTTGAGCGGCGCCGGCAACAACGCCTGGGACACCCTGCTGCGCCAGCGCCTGCATCAGTTGATGGATGCCTGGCTCGCCGGCACCGCCCTGCCGCCTCCGGCCCAGGGCAACGCCGGCCTGGTGGGCACCGACCACTTGGCCGTGGTGGTGGTGATGGCCCTGCTGCGCCTGCGCGGCTGTCGCCTGTGCCTGGCCGCGCGCCTCAACCACGCGCTCTACAACGATACCCTGGCCGCCGACCTGAAAGCCGTGGCCGCCGACGGAAAACGGCAGATGGGCCTCGCCGCCCTGGCCGAGCTGGCCGAAACCCTGCTCGCCCAGGAGGCCGCCCGGGGCGACATCCAGGCCACCCCGCCGTGGCCGCCGGTGACCCTGCCGGCCCAGTGGATCCTCGATGCCCACGCCCACGGCGAGGCCATCGCAAAGATCTACGCCCGCTTCGACGACGGTTTGGCCGGCGCCGGCAATGGCGCGGTGGATCAGCTCAATGCCCGTATCGAGATCATCGAGACCGAGTTGGGCACCGCCGTGGCCGGCCTGCGCACCGGCCTGTCCCTTGGCGCGGCCCAGCTCGGCCTCAACGAGCAGCCCCCCTGCGGCCTGCTGGTGCTGCCCGGCATCCGGGTGGCGGGCACCGTGCTGGCCGCCTTCCGCACCGCTGCGGCCACCCGCTATACCGCCGAGCCTGAACGCCTTGCCCTGCCCGAAGCCCGCAGCAGCGATGCCCTGCCGCGCCTGCGCTTTGATGCCGAACACCTCTACGCCGCCTGGGCCTGGGTGCGCGTCGCCGGTCACACCCCCTGCGAGCCCGAACGCATTGTGTGGACCCGGCGCAGCGAGCCCTTCTCCATCGCCGACCCCACCGACCTCCTCGGCGCCCGCCCGGCCAGCATCCAGATGCCCGACATCCCCAAGCTGCTGCGCGACATCCCGCGCATCGCCCGGGCCCGGGCCAAGCCCTTTGCCGGCATGGCTGCGCCCCCCGGCTCCGGCGTCATCACCGGCGCCGACATGGCCGACACGCGCCGCGATTTCGGCATCGGCATGATCTGCAACTTCGGCATCCCCGTGCTGACCATCTGCGCGCTGATCCTCTTCAAGATCATCTTCACCGTGCTGATCACGCTGCCCTCGTTCAGCTGGATGCTCTTCCTGAAGTTCTGCCTGCCATTTCCAAAGAGGGGACCATGAGCACATCACCGGGCCGCCCCCAGCAAGCTCGCACCACAGTGCGTAGCACGGAGGTATTCCAATGAGCACTCAAAAGCTCGGCACCGGCCTTCGTTTCCCGCTGGTCACCGGCGACGGCTTCGGCTGGATCTCCGGTGCGGCGGCGGTGGAACAGTCCATCCGCACCATCCTCCTCACCGAACCCGGCGAGCGCATTGCCCGCCCCAACTTCGGCGTGGGCCTGCGGCGCTTCCTGTTTGCCCCCAACAGCCTTGAACTGCGCACCCGCATCCGGGCCGCCGTCAGCGAGGCCCTGGCCCGGGACGAAGCCCGCATCCGCGTCGAGTCCGTTGCCGTGAATACCGACCCGCGGGAAGCCACCGTGCTGCGCATCGCCATCCGCTACGAAATCCTCGGCGAACCGGGCGCGCAGAACCTGGTGTTTCCCTTCTACCTGAACGGGGGTGCCTGACATGGCCATCCAACCTCCCCGCCTCGACGACCGCGCCTTCGACGACCTGCGTGCCGAGCTGATCCGCCGCATCCCGACCCACGCGCCGGAATGGACCGACCACAACGCCTCCGACCCGGGCATCGCCCTGGTGGAGCTGTTTGCCGCCCTCGGCGACAACGTCCTCTACCGCCTCAACCGTGTACCCGAGGTGGCGCGCCTGGAGTTCCTGCGCCTGCTGGCCATTCCGCCACGGCCGGCGCGGGCCGCCCAGGCCATGGTGCGCCTGGAAGCCCGCCGGGGCATTGCCCCGGTGCCGGTGGATTTTGCGGTCGGCAGCCCGACCCTCGAGTTCACCGCCGGCGACGTCCACTACCAGACCCTCGACGAGATCACCGTCCTGCCCCTGGAGCTCAGCGCCTGGGTCAAGCAGCCCTATTCCGGCCCGCTGCTCGCCGGTGGCATCGAGAACGTCAGCACCCTGCTCGTCGATCACATGGGCAGCGCACCGGCCCTGGCCCAGTACCGGCCCGTCCCGCTGGAGGCACCCAAGGGTGGCCGCCTGCCCGCGCCCATTTCCACCGGGGCCAGCCTGGACGGCCGCATCTGGCTGTGCCTGGCGGCCCCGGAGACCGCCATGGCCGACGCCCTCAAGGCCAACGGCAACGACGCCGCCGCTGCCCGCAAGGCCCTGCGTGCCCAGCTTGGCGGGCAGGTACTCAACCTGGGCGTGCGCAGTGACGACGCCCTGTGCGGCAGCACCGACCACCACCGCTGCCCCGACGCCGGCACCGACCCCGAGCGCTGGCCCCTGCGCTGGGAGATCTCCACCGGCAGCTTCACGGGCAGCACCCAGCACGTGGACCGGGTGCGCTACCAGCGCCTCGCCGTGATCGCCGACAGTACCGACAGCCTGGGCCGCCGCGGCACCCTGCGCCTGCGCCTGCCCGATGCCACGGGCAGCGCCGAGCCCTTCGGCGACTGGACCGCCGCCAGCTTCACCCCGCCCGACCCCGACTTGCTGGGCATTGGCGAGCTGCCCCCACGCATCGACAACGCCAAGCTCGCCGAGCGGGTGCTGGGCTGGATCCGCGTCAGCCGTGCCGACCCCAGCCACCCGCCCGTCCGCCTGCGCTGGATCGACGCCAACGTGGTCCGCGTCGAGCAGGCCATCACCGGCGCCGCCGAGCTGCTGGGCTATGGCGACGGCCGCACCGGCCAACGCCACACCCTGTCGCGTACCCCGGTCATCCCCGGCAGCCCGCAGGTGCAGGTCTTCGGCCCCCTCGGCTGGGAGAACTGGCAGGTGGTGGAAGACCTGGCCCTGGCCGGTCCGGACGACCCCTTCTACACCCTCGACCCCGCCGATGGCAGCGTCACCTTTGGCGATGGCATCCACGGCCGCATCCCCCTGCCGGGCGAGGCCATCCGCTGCCTCACCTACAAATACGGTGGCGGCGTGCGCGGCAATGTGGGCGCCGAGCGCATCAACCGGGTGTTCCGCGCCGCCCCCGCCGCCGCCCTGGCCCTGAAGGCCGCCAACCCGCTGCCGGCCGAGTTCGGCGCCGACGCCGAGACCCTGCCCCAGGCCAGCGCGCGCATCCCCGAGGTGCTGCGCCACAACGACCGGGCCGTGGCCAGCGACGACTTCACCAACCTCGCCCTGGAAACCCCCGGCGTGCAGGTGGGCCGCGCCCACGTGCTGCCCCGCCACAAGCCCCACGAGCGGGTGGATGGCGTGCCCGGCGTGGTGACCCTGATCGTGCTGCCCGCCTACGACCCCCTGCAGCCCGATCAGCCCACCCCCGACAAGGAGATGCTGCGCCGGGTGTGCGCCTGGATGGAGCCCCGCCGGCTGGTCACCACCGAGCTCTACATCACCCCGCCCCAGTACGTGCGCCTGTCCTGCTCGGTGGCCGTCGAGCCCAACCCCGGCGCCGGCGAGGAAACCCTGCGCCGCCACATCGAACTGGCCCTGCGCCAGCACCTCGCCCCGCTGCCGCCCTATGGCCCCGACGGCCAGGGCTGGCCCTTCGGCCGCGACGTGCGCGACCGGGACATCGAAGCCGCCACCCTGCGGGTGCAGGGCGTGCGGCTGGTCAATGAAGTACGGGTGGTGGGCGAGGAGATCAGCCGCACCGGCGTGCGCAGCCCGGTGGAGGAAAGCGTCACCCTGCTGCCCTGGCAGTTGCCGGTGCTGCTGGAGGTGAAGGTGAGCATCGGCGCCGACGCCACCGCCGAAGAACTGCCGCCGCTGGATGAGGAAGCCGAAGCGCCTCCCCTCGCCGGCATGCCGGTGCCCGTGGGCAAGGAGGCCTGCTGATGAGCGGCCCGCGCTTCGCCCATCTGACCGGGCGCCCCATGTGGGAGCGCTGCGATCACGTCGGCACGCGCATCGAAGGCACCCCCGCCGCCGTGGTGCTGGCAACGGCCGCCACGGCCGGTGACGCCGCGCCCGCCGCCCCCATCAGCCCGGCCGACTACGCCGCCTGGCAGGCCCGCCTCGGCACGGCCGTGGTCCTGCCCTGCGCGCCGGACCAGTGCAGCGCGGCGCAGGTCATCCTCGCCGTGCCCGGCAAGCCTCTGAGCGTGCTCACCCCGGCCGGCTGGCTCCCCCTGCCGACGCCGGCCGCCGACACCCCGGCCCCAACGCCCGGCCTGGAGTTCGCCCCACTCACCCCGGCTCCGGCCCCCACCGCGCCCGACGCCATCGCCCTCGACCCGGCCGGCCGTTGCTGGCTGCTCGACCGGGCCGGGCGGCGCCTGATCCTGCTGGCCCCGGACCTGCGCGTGCTCTCCGTCGTGCCCTTGCCGCCGGGCATCGACCCGGGCGCCTTTGCCTGCAGCGCCTTCGGCCTGGTGGTCGCCGACCGGGCCGAGCCACGGCTGCTGGTGCAGCCCTGGGGCGGCGCCTGGCACGGCTACATGCCACCGGCCATCGCGGGCCGGCGCATCGTCGCCCTCACCGCCAACCCGGCCTGGCCCGAGGCCGTGGCCCTGGTCGAAGGCGGCCCCGACAAATGGCAGTTGTTCCGCGTCGGGCCGGGGGGTGCCGTGCTGCACACCCTGCCCATGGCCACGGCCCCGCTGCCCATGATCCTCACCGCCGCCGACCGGCTGCTGGTGGGGGAGCTCGCCCACCGCCCGGGCGACCCGCTGCCCACGCTCTTCCGCGAGTACACCCTGCGCTCCGACAGCGTGGAGGCCGAGCGCGGCTTCGCCGTGCGCAGCTTTGACGGCCGCGCCCTGTGGCTGGAGCAGGACACCCAGCAGGGCTGCGATGGCGTCCGGGTGATGGCCAGCACCGCCGCCGGTGCCCGCCCCCTCTACCCCCGGGAGGCCGACCTGGCCGGCAGCGGGGTGGTCGAAACCTGGGCGCTGGACTCCGGCATCTTCGGCTGCCAGTGGCACCGCCTCTTCGTGGATCTGTGCCTGCCGGCCGACTGCGCCGTGCACATCGAAGCCCGCAGCGCCGATGATCTGCCGCCCTTCGAGATCCGCCGCCGCGCCCGCCTCCCCGCCGACCGGGTGGGCGACACCCGCCCGGCCCCCATCGACGACCCCTGGCCGCCCCTGGGTTCGGTGGTGGATGACGAAGCCGAAGGCTGGGTGCCCCTCGGGGTGGCCGACCGACGCCCGGCCCAGGCCGACGTGGCCTTTGCCGGGAGCGTCGGCGAGCGCCCGTCCGAAGACCCCCTGGCCGCCGCCCGCCAGCCCGCAGCAGCGCTGCCGGCCGGCATGCGCACCCTCGAATACCTGCTCACCGCGCCCCCCGGCCGCTACCTGTGGCTGCGCGTGCGCCTTGCCGGCACCCGCCGCCAGGCGCCCAGCCTGTTTGCCCTGCGCGCCACCTTCCCGCGCCCGTCCCTGCTCGATTACCTGCCCGCCTACTGGCGTTCCGACCCGGCCGGCGCCGACGCCACCGAGCGCGCCCTGGCCCTCTTCGAAGGCTGGATGACAGAGATGGACCAGCGCATCGACGTGCTGCCCCAGCTCATCGACCCGCGCCGGGTGCCTGCCGAGGCCCTGCCCTGGCTGGGCAGCTTCCTGGCCCTGAGCTTCGATACGCGGGTGCGCGAAGGGGTGCGCCGCGAGCTGCTGCTGCACATGGCCGAGCTGTACCGGGCCCGCGGCACCGTGCCCGGCCTGGCGCGCCTGCTCTCCATCCTCGCCGAAGCCCCGGTGCAGATCATCGAGGGCTTCCGCCTGCGCCGGCCCACCGCCGCCTTCCTGGGCAGCGCCCTGATCGGGCCGGCCCTCGAACTGGGCGGCAGCGAGAGCACCCTCAACGCCGCCGGCCTGGAGGACTGGGAACAGGAACTGGCCGGCGCCCACGCCGCCCTGATGCTGCGTCGCGCCACCCAGGACAGCCCCTGCCCGACCCGCGACCCGGACGACCCCCTGCCCGACGACGCCCTGCTGGCCTTCTACCGCCGTCACGCCCACCGCTTCACGGTGATCGTGCCGCGGGCGCGCTGCAGCACCCTGGCCGCCGTGCTGGAGCTGGCCATCGAGACCAGCAAGCCGGCCCACACCCTGCACCGCCTGTGCTGGCTGGATGCCGGCTTCCGTGTCGGCAGCGCCAGCCTGGTGGGCGTGTCCCACCTGGGGCCGGTGGACAAGGCCGAACCCGCCGTGCTTGGCAGCGCAGTGCTATCCACCTTCACCACCCTCCACCGTGGCCGTCGCGAAGACCGCTACCCGTATTTCAAACCCATGAACCCATGGGAGGCATCGCCATGAGCACCCCTACCGCCGCTGAAACCTTCATCCCCCTGGACGATCTCGATCCGGCCACCCCCGGTGACCCGTTCACCCGCCTGCGTTACAGCTACGGGCAGCTCCTGGGGGCCGAGGACTTCACCACCGAGCAGCGTTACTTCCTGCTGCGCAGCCGCCTGCACAATGCCGCCCTGCATGGTTTCGGGACGGTGTGGGGGCTCAAGGTGGGCAGCCAGGAAAACGAGACCACCCTCACCCTGACCTGCGACACCGGCCTTGCCATCGACCCCCTGGGGCGCGAGGTGTACGTGCCCCAGAAGGTGTGCCTGGACATCACCGGGCTGGCCACCACACGCTTCTGGGCCGACCTGGCGGCGCCTCCGCCGGCTCCGGGCGTGGAGGTCACGGGGGACAATCCCCGCCGCCGGGTCTACGTGGTGCTGCGCTACCGGGCCTGCCTGACCGAGCAGGTGCCGGCCATCACCCAACCCTGCGCCGGCCAGGACGCCGGGCTGGCCCCGTCCCGGGTTCAGGACGGCTACCGTCTGTGCCTGGAGGCCGCGCCGCCCGACCTCACCGGCCTGCCGGTGCGCGACATCACCACCCGGGTCAACCCGCCGGCGGATTTCCGCACCCGTCTGCTCGAGCACATCATCAACCCCGACACCCCGCCCCCCGCCCGGCTGTGGAGCGGCGCCGACGACGCGCCCCTGCTCCTCGCCGTGCTCGACCTGGAGCCGGTGGGCAACCCGGTGGAACGGGTGAAGCTCTTCGGCACCATCGACAACAGCGTGCGCGCCCTGCTGCCGGCGGTGCAGACGGTGGCCGATCTGGCCCTGGGCATCCGCCTCGAAGCCGCCGGCGCCCCGTCACCCTTCCAGGTCGGCAAGCTGCAGAGTCGGGCCGGCGAAGGCGCCGATGCGGCCCGCAGCTTCATCGACCTGATCACCACCCGCCCCCTGATGCCCGCCAGTCTGGGACCCGGATCGGTGCGCGTACTGCGCTTCGACGAGGCCAACCAGAAGTGGCAGCCGGTGGCCATTGCCGGCCAGACCCCTTCCGCCACCGGCCTCGCCCTGGTGGTCGACGAAGTCCTGCAGGCAGGGGCACCCATCCAGGTGTGCCTGCTGGGCACGGGGGCAGAGGCCATCCTCGACATGGGCGGACAGCCCCTGGCGGGCGCCATCGGCGAGGTCGTGCCCCCCGGCACCGGCAGGGATGCCTGCCTCTTCGCCATTCACCCCACCACCGCCTGAGCCGGAGGCCGAGATGAGCACAAACATGTGGAAGAAGATGGATGCCGGCCTGTTGACGATGATCGCCAAGGTCGCCCGCAACGAAGCCCTCAGCGCGGCGGATGAAGCCTCCATCGCCGATTTTCTGAAGGACTACGCGGGCACGTCGGGCGAATCCGGCTTTGCCGGCGGCCCGAGCGGTGACGTGCGCGGCAGCAACAACCTGCGCCGCACCAACTGGTTCAACGGCCGCTACCTCACCGCCGAGGCCCTGTCGCGCCAGGACGTGTATTTCGACACCCGCGCACGCCTCGCCGCCCATGCGCAGATGCCCGGCATCGCCTGGGGCCTGGGTCTGTCCGCCGACGGCCTCAACAGCACCCCCATCGACAGCGAGGGGCGCTTCGGCGGCCTGCCCGCCAACCGCAACATCACCCTGCGCCGGGGGCTCGCCTTCGACCACATCGGGCGCCCCATCCTCGTCTCCACCCCTTCACCTTCAGCATCGACCAGCTCATCGGCGCCTATCGCAAGACGCCCCAGAAGGTGGTGGGCGGCGGCGTGGATTTCATGCCCTGCGTGTGCCTGGTGAACGACCCGGCCGGCCCCACCGGCGGCGGCGCGGCCCTGCCCTCCGGCCCCTTCCTGCTGGTCATCCAGCCCGGCGAGACCGAAGAGGGCGGCGCCAAGGTGATGGGTGAGATCTGCGGTGGCGCGGCCTCGGCCAACTGCCGCGCCGACACCTGGCGGGGTGGTTTCGGCCTGTCCCTGGTGCGCTTCCCGGTGGAACTGCCCTTCCGCCAGGATCTGCAGTCGGCCTGGGATCTGCGCGGCACCCTGTCGGCCTACTTCTTCGACGTCTTCGAGCACGCCCTGTGGAAGCGCTGGGATCCGGACTTTGCCACCCACGGCCCCTTCTGCGCCGACACCGGGCCGGGCCGCCACGACGCCGCTGCCATCGCCCTGGCCATGGTCTATCTGGGTGAGGACGGCAGCGCCCTGTTCATGGACCAGTGGATTCCCCGCCGCACCATCTGCGGCACCCCGGCCGAAGACTGGCACCGCACCCGCTTCGGTGCCCCGCCCCGGGCCGCCGCCTGGGCGCGCATCCACCAGTTCCAGTGCATGCTGGCCGAAAGCCTGGTCATGCGCCCCTCCAATGCGGACAACACCAACCTGTTCGCCCGTGGCTTCCGGCACATACCGCCCATCGGCTTCCTGCCCGTCAAGCCCGGCCCGGCCGACGAAAAGCGCCCCATGGGCATCCCCCTCTTCGACAAGTTGCTGGGCAACACCCAGGGCGCCCAGTGGCTGGTCTCGCCCCTGGTGCGCAATGCCCTCGGGCAGGCGGAGGACTACTTCCAGGGCACCCGGGTGATCACCTACGGGGTGGTGGCCCTGCACGACGACGACATCCTTGAGGATCTCAACAACGTTTTCGACAAGGACCCGATCCAGCTCAGCCTGCGCCCGCCCCGCAGCAACCCGGACCCGGCCACGGCAGTCGCCGGAGCCCCGGCACCCGGCCACTACAAGGCATCGCTGTATCAGGCAGGCACGGTGCAGACCTCCAACGCGGTGGCCCTGCCCGGCTTCCTGGGGGTGCTGGCCAACCTGTTCGATGTGCTGGGCATGGACGAGCTGGTCAATCGGCGCACCGAGATCGTCAAGCTGGTGGTGCCCCTGCAGGGGCTCACCCGGGAACACCCCCTGGTCGGCCGCCTGCAGGAGGATGCCCTCAACCAGGCCCAGTCCTGGGGTGTGAACCCCTTGCTCACCGCAGCCAACCCCCTCGGCCAGTTGGGCACCGTCAACGACACCGCCGAAGCCCTGGCCGGCCTGGTGGCACGCCTCGGGCTGGACATGCTGCCGCGCCATTTCGTGGTGTACGTCAAGCAGCGCCTGGTGCTGCTCGACCTGCTGTTCTACCTGCTCGAAATCCTCCAGTTCCTGCTCAACTTCATGCGCGAGATCCAGAGCCTCGGCAAGACCGGCAGCACGGGCAACGCCCAGAGCAGCGTGTCCTCCGAGCAAGTGCGCATCCAGTACCTGCGCCAGCCCGCCGAAAAGCGCGCCATGGTAGAGGCCATCCTGGCCGAGCCCGATGTACAGGCCAGCATCGTCCGGGCAGCGGATCTGAGCGGCTCCGGCATCGCCGTGACCACCCGCAATCAGGCCTTCCTGGACAAGGTGCAGAGCACCGAATCCTCCCTCGCCAATACCATCACCGACCCGGCCGAACGCAAGCGGGTCGCCCTCGGCCAGGTGGCCGACAGCTACGCCGCCGAGTACCCGGACTACCAGCTCGTCCAGGTGCTGGCGGCCGTGCAGCCCCAGCACACCCTGACCGTGGTCAACAAACTGTCGGTAACCCGCAGCACGGAGCCCACCCGCAGCCTCGGCGACGATCTGGTCAAGGACGGCCCCGCCGTGTTCGAGGCCGACGAGGCCCGGACCCTCTATGTGGACCTCAAGTCCGGACTGGAGAGCCGCAAGGTGGCCGACTATGTGAAAGGCAGCGACAGCCAGTTGACAGTGAAGGAGGTGCTGGCAAGCACGCCGGACGAAGCCGAGAAGCTGCTCGGCGCCGAGCGCTATGCCGAGTTCCGCAAGAACTACCAGGCCGACCGGGCCGCCGCCATCACCGGGGCCGAAGCCCTCGCCAAGGGCGTGCCGAGCGAACTGGCGGTGAAAGTGGAGGCTGGCATCCAGGCCGGCACACCCGCTGAAACAGTAGTGGAGAAGCTGAAGACCGACACTGCGACCAACAGCGCCACCCGCCCGGCCCTCGACCAGACTGCCACCCTCCTGCGCATCACCGGCGGGCAGGCTGGCTTCCTCAAGCTGGTGAAGCGCACCTGACGCCCGTCCATGAACGACTTCGTCGACATCGCCCGCTTGTCCACCCGCATCCGCAGCACCGAGGCGGACCACGCCGGGATGCTTGCGGGGCAGGTGCGCCAACTGGCCGACCGTCAGCTCGCCCGGGCCCTGGAGGGCGCCGGGGATCGGGCCCTGGCCCGTGCCCGGCTGCCGGCAGGCGCGGTTGTCGCGGTACAACGCCTTGAGCTGCACCTCAAGGTCGCAGTGGATGTGCCGGGCGATGAACTGGCCGCCGGCTGGGCCGCCGCCTTCGAGGCCGGCCTGGCCCGCCTGCTGGCCACCGTCGCCCCGGGTGACGTGGACGACGACGCACCCGCGGCGTGGTTCGCCGACGCCTGGGCCGCCGAACGTCGCCACCTGGAACGCCGCAGCCAGGGTGCCGCCGATGCCTGGTGGGCGGCCGATCTCGCCGGTGATGACGACAGCGCCGCCCCCCTTGCACCCATCACCCTCCTGCGGCGCTGGCTGCGGCGCGACCCCGCCCGCGCCCTCTGCACCCTGGCGGAGCTGGCCCGCGGCGATGCCCATGTGACGGCGCTGCTGTCGCCGGCCGAGGCCACCGCCCTCACCCGTGAACTGCTACAGCGGTTTGCCCGCCCCGACACCCCCTTCGGCCCCGCCGTCCACCCCGTGTCCGGCCCCGCCCCCGAGGCGCTTCCGGCGGCACCCGGCACGACGCCCGGTGCGCCCCGGGAGGCCCGTTCCGCCCTGCTCCATTCCGCCTTGGCGCGCCTTGCCGGGTCTCACGCTCGCCTGCTCGCCGCGGCGGGCAACACCGAGCAGGCCGCGCCCTGGCTCGCCGCCCTGCTGCTGGCCGAGGCGCCTTCCGCCACCGGCCTGCCGGCTGCACACCTGGCACGCGCACTGGCCGAGGCTGGCGCAGCGGGCCAATCCCGCGCCGATCCGCCCGAGCCCACCCCGCCTGCCGCCTCGCCGGACGATTCCGAAACCGCCAAGCTCGCCCCCCACCCGGTGAATGCCGGTGGCCTGCTCCTGCTTCTGCGCCCCTTGCTCCGCCTGGATCTGCTGCCTGCACCCGAGCAGCTTGGCACCGACCTGGGCGATCTGGCCCTGGCGGCCCTGCGCCGTGTGCTGGCGCCCCTTCCCCCGGGCGAAAGGGCGGTGGCCGAAGAGCGGGAGCGCCCCCTGCTCGCCGTCTTTGCGCCGGAATGCGACTGGCGCGAACGCATCGCGCTGATCCCGATACACGACCCGGCCACCGCCAACGCCCGCCTCGACGCCCTGGTGGCCGCGATCCCCGCCGACATCGCCGCCGCCCCGGGCGCCCTGCGCCAGGTCTTCGGGCTGCAGCCGGCCAGCTTTGGCACCCAAGCGGACACCCGACTGGCCCGTCTGCTGCTGCGCCCCGGCGCGCTCCGCGCCACCCCCTGGGAGGCCGAGCTGAGCTGGCCCCTCGCCGCCATCGATCTGGCCCTGCGCCGTGCCGGCTGGGACCAGGACCCGGGCTGGCTACCCTGGCTGGGGCGGACAATCCGCTTCCGTTTCGGAGACCCGTCGTGACCGGCCGCCGCGGCAGCCCCCTGCTGGACCTGTGGCTCGCCCTTGCCGCCGGCCGCCTGCTGCTGCGTCGGCCCGATGACCCGGGCCTGCTGCGCCTCGCCGCCCGCCACCTGCCCACCGGCACACCCCAGCAACTGGCCGAAGGGATTGCCAGCAGCGCCGACAGTCTGTTCTCCGCCCTCGAAGCCCTGCCCGACGCCGAGCCCCTCGCCCGCATCGCCGGCGGCTGCCAGCTGTCGGGCTTTGATCTGGATCTGCTGGGCCTCGCCGTGTTGCCCTGCTTCGACGAGGATGCCGCCGGCACCATTGCCGCCCTTACCGGCGGGCCGCGGCGCGTCACCGTCGGTCTGGCCCTCAAACTGCTGTTCGGCGATCTGGCCGAACCACAGGCCGTGCGCAGCGCCCTGCGCGCCTCGCCCCTGTGGCACACCGGCCTGATCCGCCCCGACGAAGGCCGGCGGCCCTTGCTGGAGCGCCGGCTCGACCCCACCGAGACGCTGCTGGCCGGCCTCGACGGGCTCGCGCCGGCGGAAGCCGGCACCGGGTGGCAGGTCCGCCGCCTGGCGCCGCCCGCCCGCCCCGCGGCCAGCATCCGCCGCGCCGCCGGCATGATCATGGACATACCGGGGGTGTGCCTGCACCTTTCGGGCAATGCGGAGCGCGCCGAAGAAGTGCTGGCTGTCGCGGCGGACCCGGCCCCCGCCCTGGTCCTGGATGCCCCCGACGACACCACCCCGGCCCCCTGGGCGGAGGCCCACCTGCTGCGCCTCGCCACCGGTGCCCGGGTGGCCCTGCGCACGGACGCCGGGCAGCTCGCCGTATCCGGCGCCGTGCCACCGGCGATGGTGATCGCCCCCCCCAGCTTCTCCCTGCACGGCCCCGGCGCCCACCTGCGGCGGCTTGAAGTGGGGAGCAGCGACCCCATCGAACTGGCCGATGCCTGGCGCCAGATCCTCGGCTGCAGCCAGGCCGACGCCGACGAGCTGGCCGGACGCAACTGGATCGACGACGACACGCCCGCCCTCGTTGCCGCCGCCCTGCCCTCCGCCGCCGACATGCCGGCGATCCTGGACGAACTGTCGCGCCTGACCCCGCCCCGGGCCCTGCGCCTGGCCACCCGGTCGACCCCGGCGGTGCCCTGGGACAAGCTGGTATTGCCGCCCCAGACCCGCGTCCGCCTGGAAGACCTGATCCGGCGGGTGCGGCGGCGCGTGAGCGTGCAATTGCGCTGGGGCATGGACTCGGGCGGGCGCGGCCGTTCGGTGATCGGCCTGCTGTACGGTGAGTCCGGCACCGGCAAGACCCTTGCCGCCGAAGCCATGGCCACGCGCCTGCACCTGCCCATGCTGTCGGTGGACCTATCCCTGGTGGTGTCCAAGTACATCGGTGAAACCGAGAAGAACCTCTCCGAACTTTTCGCCGCCGCCGAGGGCTACGCCGCCCTCCTGTTCTTCGACGAGGCCGACGCCCTGTTCGGCAAGCGCACCAACGTGCAGGACGCCCACGACCGCTACGCCAACATCGAGGTGAATTACCTGCTTCAGCGCCTGGAATCCTTCGAGGGCTGCGCCCTGCTGGCCACCAACCTGATGCAGGGGGTGGACGACGCCTTCATGCGCCGCTTTGACCAGGTGGTGCACTTCCCACGCCCGGGCGTGGCCGAACGGGTCGCCATCTGGCACGGACAACTCCCCGCGCAGCACCTGTCAGCACAGATTTCGATCGAGCAACTGGCCGAGCGTTTCGACCTCACCGGCGGCGAGATCCGCAATGCTGCCCTGTCGGCAGCCTACATGGCCGCCGATGGCGGCACCGTGGTCACGGAAGGCATGATCGATGCCGCCGTGGCCGAAGAGTTCAGCAAACTGGGCCGGCCATTCCCACGCCGGCAGGGAGCCTATCCATGACCGACATCGCCACCACCCTGAGCCAGGCCAGAGCCAAGCTCACCACCTGGCAGGCCGAAGCCGCCAGCGCCGCCGCCAACGGCGCATCCCAGACCCAGTCTGCCGATGCGGCGTGGGATGCGGTGGCTGCCATCGAGGCCGCCACCAACCACGCCGAGGGGCTGCGCACCCAGGTCCTGGCCCGCAACGACACCCTGGCGGCGGCCCTCGCCGCCCGCACCGCGGCCCTCGCCGATGCCGAGCGGGCCCGCACTGACGGCACCAGCCCACCCCTGGCCGATACCACCGCCACGGCCCTGCGCGCCACCGTGGCCACCGCCGCCGGCGTCACTCCGGCCAGCAAGCTCGACGGCGCCGACTACAAGACCGCCGTCGGCACCGTGGATACCGCCATCGCGGCCCTCGACGACACGGCCATCAGCGACCTCGCCGCCGCCCTGGTCGCATTGGAAAGCAAACTCCAGGCCTACGAAGACAAGGAGGCCCTGGCCGAGGCCGCCCTCACCGCCGCGGAAGCGGCCGCGGCCATCATCGCCAACGACCTGGAGAAGGCACAGATCCAACGCGAGGCCGCAGCCACCCTGGCCGCCGCCGGCAACAAGCCCGGCGCCGTGCTTGCCTACGTGGACTATCAGGCCGCCCGCGCCCGCCTCACCGCCGCCTCGGCCGCCGCTGCCGCCACCAAGCTGCAGACCGACTGGAACACCGCCCGCGACGAACAGCTCTCTGCCGCCGCCGACCTCCTCGCCGCCCAGGTGGCCGTCATCCAGGGGCAACTCGCCCTGGCGCGCAAGCGCGCTGAAATGATGGCAAAGCTCGTCACCCGGGATGCCGTCGCCACGGCGGCCGTGGACGCCGTGATCAACCCGCCGCCGGCCCCGCCGGGGCCGTAGTCCGCGGGCCCGTCCGCCAGGCCCCGGTGGCCCCACCATGAGCCGCAGCACGCCTCTTGCCGAGTCCAGGCCGGCCCGCTCGGCCGGCCCGTCGCCCGTGGCCGAATCGGCCCATCGGCCCACTCGGCCAAGTCGCCTGCCGCCGCGGAGCCCGCCAGGGCATCCGCGGGCTCGGGTGCGGGCCCGACCCCCGCCAGCGGTGCCGCGGCACCGCCTCCCCAAGCACCACGGGGGGGAGACCAGACCGACTACCTGCAGCGCCGGCTCGGGGCAGCTCCCCGCTTGAACCAGACGGACAGGGGCCAGGCGCTCCCCCAGCGCTCTGCCCTTGAACGACTGTTTGGCGAACCCCTCACCGGCCTCGACCTGGCCTTTGGCGTCCCCGCCCCGGGCGGACGGCGCGACGCCCACGCGGCGGCCCGGGGAAACCGCGTGGAGTTCGCCGACCGGGCGCCCCCCCTCGATCTGCTGGCCCACGAGCTGGCCCACACCGTGCAGGCCCGACGGGGCGCCGAAGGCCCCGGCGACAGCCGCGACAGCCTGGAAGCGGAGGCCCGCCGGGCCGCCCGCAGCGCATCCGGCGGCACGCCACTGCAACTCAAGGGCCGCGCACCGGATGCCTGGCTTTACGACGCACCCACCTCTCCCCGGGGGGCCGAGGCCCTGCGCACGGCGATCAGAACACCCGCCACGGATGGCCCCCCCAGCGTCCGCGTGCTGGCCATTCTCCGGGAGAACGCCGCCCCGGCCGACATGGCCCGCCTGCGTGCAGAGTACGGCGCCAACTTCTTTGGCGATCTGAAGAAGTGCCTCGACGACACCACCTGGGGCGAAGCCCGCGCCTACCTGGGCGCCCAGCTCACCCTGGCCGAGAACATCCAGACCCGCACCGGTATCCTGATCGACGATCAGGCCGGGGTCTTCGAAACCCTGGAGCGCTGGCCGGAAGACGACGCATTGCGCATGATCGAGGACGCCCAGGGCGTCGCCGCCCCGGCCCCTGCCCCCGGCGTGGCACCCGGTGCAGCGGGGCCGGCGCCCTCCGCCCGTGCCAGTTGGGCCGAGGTGCAGGATGCCCTGAGCCACGCGCTCGACGCCGACGGCCAATACCGGGCCACCCAGATTCTCCTGGGCAAGGCAGAACGCGCCCGCGCCAGCAGGCCCCCACCGCCACCGGGCAGCCCCGCGCGGGAAGACGCCGTATCGAAGCAGCGGGTGGCCTATGCCCATACCCGCATCGTCGCCGCCGAAGGCGCGGGGCGCGCCCGGGATGCCTTCCTCGCCATTGCCGATCTGAACGCCGCCCAACGGGCCGCACTGCGCCCGCGCCTGGACGGCGGTAGCTGGCCGCGGCTGGGCGCGGCCATTGGCCGGGTCCGGGCCATCGCCAGCGAACCCGACGATGCCGCCGCCCTGGCACAAGCCCTGCGCGCCGCAGGCGAAGGCAGCGGAGACATCTCCCCGGCAATGCTCCAGCATGCTGCCGGGCGGGCCGGCGACATGATTGCAACAGCCCGTGCCCGCCTTGCCGCCCTGCCGCCCACGTCCAGCGAAGAGCGCAACCGCCTCACCGCCGAGCTGGAGAGCCTTGAACGGCGCTTCCACGAAGGCACCCTGGTCCAGTCCCTCTACTTCGCCTCCCATCAGACGGGGGGCGAAACCCTCAAGGCTCTCGGCGCACCCGAAGAGCTGGCGGCCCAGTTCACCATCAACAAGGTGGGCAACTTCGACGAGCTTCTGGCCTTCATCCGCAAGGTGCCGGCCGCGCGCCGCCTCGCCATCACCCAGTCGCCCTGGTATCAACCCAAGCTGACCCAGGTGATGGGCATCAACCCGGACACGGCGCGCATGAACCTGCTGCTGGCCGCCCTTTACGAGGGCAACCCGCAGCTCGCCAATACCGACTTCCTGCGCCGGCAGCAGGCCATGCTGGACGCCTACGATGTTGAACGGGCGTGGGATCCGGACGATCCGGTCAAGGCGTGGATCATCCTGTCCCGCAAGACCCCCGCTCGCTGCCAGGCCCTGGTGGAACTGATGAAGTTTCAGCCCGACCCGGAGCAAAAGGCGGCGAAGCCGCCCCCACCGCTGTATGCCCTGCTCCAGCGCCTGGAAGCCGGCCTCGCGCGGGAGCGCGTCCTGGCCCTGCGGCTACGGCAGGGGCTCGCCGGCGATGGCGCAAGGCTGCTCCGGGAAGACGCCATCAAGGTCCGCGGCAGCGCAAACACAGCGCTGATCGACAACCCCCGGGCCTACATCGAGAGCGTCATCAACACGCCGGCAGCCCAGGCCGAGCTTCGCCGTGGCATGGTGATCCGGCGCCGGCTGACGGAGAACCCGAGCCTGCCGGTCTCGGCCGAGGATCGCGCCCTTGCCGCCAAGTACGATGGCGCGCGCCAGGCCGCCGAGCAGATCGGCGACAAGGACCCGGCACTGCGTGAAGCCTTCGAGAACGTGGCCTTCGGCGAACCGGACCTGCAGGGCGCCCAGCCCGGCCAGGACCCGGCGGTCGAGGCCGACTTCATGCACTACCGGCTGGAGGCCCGCCTCGCGGCCGTGCGCACCCAGGGCTCCAAGGCCACCACCGACGTTGTGAGCTGGGCCGGCCCGACGGTGGACGAGAACGCCGCCCGTTTCCGCGTCTACTACGACCAGGTGCGCCTGCGCGGCATCGGCCGCCCCGAACTGGCCCAGCTCGCGGACTACTACTACCGGACGATGGCGGCGCTGGATGCCTTTGCGCCGGCCAACCGGGCGTTTGCTTCCACGGCCGCGCAACTGGTGGCGGCGGTGGCCGCCACCGTGGTGGTCTCCGCCGCCAGCGGTGGCAGCCTCGGGCCGGTGGCCGTGGGCGCCCTCGCGGCCTTTGTCGGCGGGGCCACGGCGGGGCTCACCGGTGCCGCCATCCGCGGCAATTCCACCTCCGGTGAAGTGCTGACCGACGTGGCGACCGGGGCGGTGGAAGGGGCTGTTTCGGTGGTGGGCTCGGCGTTGGCGGCAAAGGCCGTGCATGGCGCCACCGCCGGCCGCGCGGCGGGGCAGGCAGCACGCATGGCCGGCGGCCAGGCCGTGCGCACCGCCACGGGCGGCGCCGGGGCCGCCGTGGCGGAGGCCGTCATCGACGGGGCCATTGGTGGCGCGGCGGGCGAGCTCTTCCAGACGGCCATCGACGAAGCCACCTGGGACCGGGGCGTCGCCTCCGCCCTGGCCGCCCTGCTCGCCGCTTTGGCCAGGGGTGCGGCGATGGGTGCCGGTGCCGGTCTGGTCGGCGGCCTGGCCACGACGGGCCTGGGCGCGGCCTGGCGGCGCGTGGCCGGCAGCCATGGCCCGCAGGCGGTGAGCGAAGTCCTGAGCGCCTTCGACCACATCTCGATCGGCAAGGCCGACCACCTCGCCGGCCTGTCCGAGCCCCAGCTAGAAGCCCTCTTCCGCGCCCGCCGTCTGGCCCTGGCCGGTGACGACGAGTCGGCCGTGGCCCTGCTCCGGCAGATGAACGTGGTGCCCGAGGGCAAGGCCGGCGAACTGCTCGATGCCTTCCGGGCGCGGCGCAAGCTGGTGGAAAAGGCCGCCGCCGAAATGGGCATCGCCATCGACGACCCGGCCCTGGCCGAACGGCTGCGCGTCGGCAACGTGATGGTGACGCCGGATCTGCCCGCGGGCGCCGCCCAGGTGCGCTACGCCGTGGGCCTGGACGGCGTGAAAAAGCTGGAGCTGTGGGTGGGCCGCGGCACCCGGCTAGGCGACGTCACCATCCACCAGGCCACGGCCGACGCCCTGCGCCGCTGGGGCGAAGACACCGCCAACCTGCGCGGCATGCTCGAAAGGGTGCGGGCCTGGGCGCGGGGCGGCACGCTTTCCAACGAAGAGGAAGTCATCCTCGAACTGCAGAAGCACGCACACATGATCGAGGCGCGGGAGCAGGCCCTGTCGGGTCTGACCCCCGGCAGCGACACCGCCCACCGCCTCGACGGGGAGATCGCCACCCTGCGCAGCGATGCGGAAGCACTGCAAGGCCGTCTGGGCGGCTTTGGCGTTCCGGAGGGGGTCATTGCCGGGTATGGCGGACGCAACTCGGGCGACACCTCCCTCCGCCCACCGGTGCGGGTGACATCCGAACCCCCCATCACGTTCAGGAGGCGACGCTTCAATGACATCTCGCAGCTACCCCGCAACGCGGATGGTTCCATCGCGCCCATCCCCGACGGCGTGGTGTATGAATTCCCCGGCGGGAACCGGGTCTGGCGGGAGGGTGACATCTATCGCCACGACACGGTGCTGGGGCCGTCCACGGGCAGGCGTCAGACCGAGCTTGAGATGCCCAGCGCCTCCGAGCACGGACGCCCCGAGGTGGCCGGCATGGAGCGCGCCCACACTCTGGGCCAGGGCACCGGCTTCGAGAGCCCCTTTGCCATCTTCTACGCGCCCCGGGAGGTCAATCAGATCATCCAGAACAACGGCGTCGAAGAGATGCTGCGGGGCCTGCACAACAGCGCACGCCCCGGCGAGAGCTTCCACGTGTCCACCCTGACCAAGCCCCACCCGGGCACCCAGCGGCTGGCCGAGATCCGCTACCGGGTGGAGGTCAAGCGCGGCGACGGCAGCCCGGAGTTTCTGTTCGAATACCAGATCACCGTGGGCCGTGAAGCGCCCTTCCAGGTCAACCATGGCCTCGCCAACATCACCGAAGATCCGGACCTGGCCCAGTTCGCAGACCTGGTGGATGTTCCCCAGCGCCTGCGCTCGCGCTTTGCGATGCACTCGGGCGGCGCCGGCAGCGCCCCGGTTGTCGAGGCCCGCAACTGGCCCAGCGTCCAGCATCTCATTGATCAGCCCGTCGCCACCGCGGCCCTGCCCGCCGACTACATCCGCCAGCGCAGCGCAGACGGCACCTCATGGATCATCCGCCGCCGGGATGCCAATGACGCGGAGTTCCAGCGCCTGACGGTCAGAACCCGCGCCGATGGCGTCCCGGTCATCGCCGTCTGGCGCGCTTTCGAATAGGCCCTGCGATGACCGCCCCCAATCAACCCGCCTGGTGAAATCATCATGGCCCGCACACCGATCCGCCATCCCCCCGTCACCCGCGACCGCCCCGCCGAACAGCGGGCCGACCGGGTTGCCCGGGGCGAGCGCCCGGCCCGCAGCAGCCGCGTGGCCCGGGATGCCGCCCCATCCGCCCTGGGCCTGGGCACCGGCCAGCCCCTGCCCGCCACCGAGCGCCGCTATTTCGAGAGCCGCCTCGGCACCGATCTCACCGGGGTACGCATCCATCCGGACACCGAGACCGCAACCAGCCTGCGTGCCAACGCCTTTGCCGCCGGCCGCGACATCGCCTTTGCTCCGGGTCGCTGGCAGCCGGGCACGACAGAAGGCCGGCGCCTGCTGGGCCACGAGCTGGCCCATGTACTCGAACAGGGCCGCAGCCGGCAGCCGGCCGTGCAACTGGAAGAGGCCACCAAGCCCGAGGACGCCGACAAGGCCGCCGACGCCCTGAGCGAGGGCGTGAAGACCGTCGTGGAACAGGCCAAGGAGAACGAAGGGGTGAAGAGCGCCCTGCTCGACCCGGCCAAGAACTACGCCCTGCGCCAGTGGAACCCCCTGAGCACCGCCGAGAAGGTGGGGGTGGCCGGCTTCGGAGCCGGCACCTACGGACTGGCCCTGGGCGCCGGCCTGGCCGACCCCGCCGGACGCAAACTGCTGTCGGACGTGAACCTGGTGGCGCCCCTGGGGCTGATCCCCTATTCCACGCTCACCGGCTTCAGCTATGTGCTGCCCGCCACCCCGGGCAGCCCCACCCTGTTCAAGGCCAGCTTCTCGGGGGACGATCTGCTGGGTCTGGCCCATCAGAAGGTCTCATGGATGCCCCCCATGACCCTCAGCCTGGACCTGGGCTGGAGCGTCGATCCCTCCGGCGCGGTGAGCCTGAGCACGGCCAGCGCCGTGTGGGGGGTGATGCCCGGCGTGTCGCTGAAACTGGGCAGCGGCGCAGCGCCCGAATGGAAGCCGCTGGTCAGCGGCCCCGATGGCCAGACGGCGACCGTCATGAAGTCGGTGCCGGCCCCGGCGGGCAGCACCGCACCGCCGGCCGGCACCGGCGTGTTCGTCACCGTGGACCTGCTCAAGGCGCCCTTTATCCCCGCACCGATCCGCTCGGCGCTGGGGGGAGACACGAAGGGGAAGTGAGGCCATGGACACCCGCAGCCCTCCCACCCCCACCCTGGTCGCGCGTCAACGCCCGCCATGCCCGTCAAAGCCGACCTCACCCACGCCGACAAGCCGGTAAAGGTCGGTGCCACCCACGACCCGGCGGAGGCCGAGGCCGACCATCTGGCCGAGTTTCTGATCGCCACGCCGGGCGCCCAGCCCCTCGCCTGCGGTGCCTGCGCCGCCGGTGACGCCCCCTGCCCGGCCTGCGCCACCGGTGCCGCCACCCTGCGCCGCAAGGCGCTCGGCGGAGAACCCGCCGGCAGCGCCATGTCGCCAGCGGTCGGCCAGGCCCTCTCGGCACCCGCCACACCACTCCCGGATGCCGCCCGGCGACGCTTCGAACACCGCCTCGGTACCGACCTGGCGGCACTGCGGGTGCACACGGGCACCGCCGCCGCCCGCGCGGCGCACAGCATGGGCGCCCGTGCCTTTGCCCTGGGTCACGACATCGTCTTCGGTGCTGGCGAGTACCGCCCCGACACCCGGGACGGTCAGCGTCTGCTCGCCCACGAGGTGGCCCACGTGGTGCAGGACGGCCCGGGCGGCACCCTGCGCCGCAAACCGAGCACCCCGCCCGACCCGGTGCAGGACGCCAGCGACGACGAGCGGCAGCTCGAGAAGATGCAGATCTTGCCGGAGAGCAACTTCATCAATGGCGCCGCCAGCGTTGGCGGGCTGAAGGCCTGGCAGGCCCGCTACCCCCTGTCCTACGAAGAGATGAAGAAGCGGGCCGTCGCCCTTTACGGCGAGGCCGGCTACGAACGCCTCCTGGCCGCCGACGGCCAGGTGCTGCCGCTGGTGCAGAAATCCGAAATGCTGATGACGCGGCTGACGGCGCTGCGTGACCGCTACGACGCTGAAGACGAAGCGGCCCACACGGTCATCGACGCCTACGGTGGCACCAATTTTCTGATCGGCGACAACGTCCGCGGCTGGTTCGACCTGAACTACGACTGGCTGGGCCAGCAGTACTCCAAGTACGACAATTTCGACCTCGGGCTCTTCCAGGCGCTGCTGTCGGAGGATGTGGACACCCTGATCGAGCGGGTGGCCGAGAACGCCGACGCCGCCAAGCTGGAGGCCGACGAAGAAAAGGAGCGCAAGGAAGGCTGGATTGAGGACGGGGCCGGCGTGCTGGGCAGCGTGGTGGCCAGGCGGGACGACGTGTTCTTCGATGACGAGATCGCCCTGGAGAGCGTGCTCGACCCGCCGGAAGGCAGCGACAAGGCCGACGAAATGCTGGCCATGGCCCGCTACGCCGGCCGCATGTCGGCAGTGGTGAAGGTGAAGGAGCGCTATTACGCCTACAGCCTGTCGGAAGATTTCGACCAGTCGAACGTGTTCTGGGGCAAGGAGCTGGATGCTTACTCCCGCGTGGTGCCGGCCGGGCCCCTGGGCGGGGCGGTGGTGGCCCTCACCACCACCAGCGGCCTGCCCCTGAAGGGCGAGGATGGGGGGCGCTTCAAGGGTGGCGACCAGCTCAACAACCCGGAAACCTATCTCGACACCGACACCGAGATGCTGGCCTCGGGGAAGGCTGACGCCCTGGGGCTGAGCCCTTCGGTGATGTTCCGCAGCATGGTGCGCAACCTGGCCCTGGTGAACCTGAAGCAGGCCGAAGCCAACCTGCAGGGCATCGAGAATCAGATGATGCCCGACTTCGGCATCGATCCGGCGGCCGGCGCCGCGTTGCAGAAGGACACCGCCCGCCTGCGGGAGCTGACCGTTCAGGTGGCAGGGCTGGCCGTGGAGATCGGCGACAGCGAGGCCAGCGAAGAACAGATAGACCGCCGCGATGCGCTGCTCTCGGAAATCGGCACCATCAACGAGCGCAGCCCGGCCGCCGCGCTGATGGTCAAGAGCAGCCGCAAACCGGACGACCAGGACCCGGTCGAGGAAGACCAGATCGAGGACACGCTGGCCGACAAGCGGAGTGGCGATGCAGCCATGACCGCGGTCAATGAAGCCCGTGACCGCAAGGCCAACATCAACAAGGTTCGCCTCGCCCTCTTTGATGACCCGGATTTCGTGCTCGGCCTCGACGTGCTCCACGACGCAGTGCTGGCCCACTTCTCCGAAACGGACCGCCTGCGCATCAAGGCCGAGCTGGTCTTCAACACCATTGCCTCGGTGGCCGGCACCATCGGCCTGCTCGGGCTCGACCTGGCCCTGCTGGTGGCGGGCTTCTTCACCGGCGGCCTCACCTGGCCCGGCCTGATGCTCCACGGCGCCGGCACTGCCCTCGGGCTGGCCCAGGCCGGCCAGCAGATCAAGCACGCCCAGATGGTGTCGGCCATGTCCGAGCTGGACCTGGAAGGCGGTTTCCAGCTCGCCGGCAAGGACCAGGCCAAGAGCGCCCGCAACTGGGCACTGGTGGGTTCGGCCCTGAGCTTCCTGTCGGTGATCGGGCTGGCCCGCACCGGCGCCAAGCTCCTGGCCGCCACCGAGCGCGAAGCCAACCTGGTGGGACGCATCGCGCGCCAGGCCGGCGTGACGGAAGAGGTGATGGAAGGCGCCCTGCGCACAAACTGGCGCGGCATGCCCAACCCCGACAAAGGCGCCCTGCGCAGCCTGGTGCTGGCCAAACTGCCGGAACCCCTGGCCAAGCGCTACGGCAACCTCGCCATTGAAGTGCTCAGCGAGGAGGACTGGGCCCGCCTGTACGGGCCGAAATCACCCTCCCAAGCGGCTACCGAGTTCACCCGCAACGCCGCCGGCCAGCTGGTGCCCACCCGCATCCTGTTCCGCCGCAATGGCAACATCTTCGCCCTCCATGAAGAAGCCATGCACATCGCCCAGGCGGCGGAAAGCCCCGAGATGGCCAAGCGCATCGAGGCAGTGTCGGGGCTCACCAAGGGCATTTGGGCCAGCAAGAGCCTCCCGGAAAAGCTGCAAGCCGTGCGCGGCGTGCTGGAAGTGGAGCTGGACGCCCAGGAGCGCATCCTGGCCCGCGCCCAGCAGGTGGGCGACACCGAGACCATGGACGACGCCTTTGCGCAAATGGAGAACCTCTCCATCAAGCTCGCCGAACTGGACCAATCGGTGGCCAACCCGGCGTCGCGCCTGCCTGCGTGGTTCGACGCCGCCGAGGTGCCGTCGATCTTCGCCAGCCCGCGCTTGCCCCGCAGCCGGGGCAGCTGGAGCGGCGCCCCGGGCAACTCCATCTGGAAATCCACCAACCCCAAGGTCAAGGCCATCGTCGGCAACAAGGGGGTGCGCTTCAGCAATGGCTACCCGGATTTCCGGGAGTACTCCATCGGCCAGGTGAACATCGGCCAGACGGGCCATGCCGGCGACTTCGCCGAAGCCGACATCAAGTTTGCCGAGGGCATCGCCAACGGCACCCGCAAGCCCCCGGCGGGCTACACCAAGGCCGACTTCATGACGAACGGGCAGCCCGTTGCCGCTGCCACCGAACGCTTCCGCCGTGCAGAAGGCTTCACGTGGCATCATCACCAGGGCGGCAACCAGATGATGCTCGTGCCCACCAAACTGCACGCCAACGTGCCCCACACAGGCGGCGCCTCGGCCGCCCGGGCCGGTGGCCCCTGACAGGAGACAGTCCATGCCCGGCAACACCGCCGTCGAAGCTGCCATCACCCGTTTCGGCTTCTATCCCCTCGCCCCCCGCGCACCGCGCCCGACACCGGACGCCCTGCGCCAGCAGGCCGCCCAGGCCGGAATTGCCTTGCCCGAAGCCTTCATCGCGTTTTCGAGCGAGCACGGTGCGGGCGCCTTCGAGCAGCGGGTGGGCGTGGCCCTGCCTGCCGGCTGCCCCCTGGGGCCGTTCTTCATCGTGGACATCCTCTACGCGGCCGGCGCCCCAGAAGACTGGGACGCCCTGGCCCTTCGCGACGACACCTACGACGGCCGCCTGCCCCTCGCCGCCCTCCCCATCGCCACCGACCCCGGCGGCAACCTGCTCCTGCTGACGCCGGAGAGCGGCGCCATCTACGCCTGGGACCACGAACACCTGGAACTCGATGACGCCGCCCTCGACCACAGGGTGGCCGACCTGGCCGCCGACGGTGTGCCGGTGGACGAGCACGACATCGACCAGCTAGTGCTCATGTGGGAAGAGCGCCACCCCGGACAGGTGGCCAACCCGACCGGGCATGGCAACCTGTACCCGGTGGCGGAATCGTATGAGGGGTTGTTGGGGGGGATGCGGGTGGCGGGGTAGCGGTGTGGGATGCGAGAACCCCTAAGCTTTTTTCGACTTCCCCACTCACCCGCCGGCGTCGCTGCCCGCAGCCTGGCCGGCGCGCTCCGCTTGCGCCTGCCCGTCCGCGCGCCGCGCCGCCTCCTGCCCTGCCGGGCCTGGCCTTTGACCTGGGGCAAGGCGGAAGCCAAGAATGATGCTGCGCACGTCCGGCTCGAGCCTGCGCCGGTAGGCAGCGCGGCAGTAGCGGCCGTCGTCGTCCCACGACCCGCCGCGCAGCACGCGGTAGACGCCCTGCGGCGGGCCGGGCGGGTCGATCTGCGGGCCTTCGGGATAGTCGCCGTACCAGTCGGCGCACCATTCGTAGACGTTGCCGTGCATCTCGTACAGCCCCCACGGGTTGGGCGGCAGGGATTTGACCGGGACGGTATGCTCCCGATACAGGCCTTTCTTTCCGTCGGCGTAGGGGTACTCACCGTTGTAGTTGACCTGATCCGGGGTGATGTTCTTGCCGAAGGAGAACGGGGTGGTCGTGCCCGCGCGGCAGGCGTTTTCCCACTGGGCTTCGCTGGGCAGGCCCGCGGCCAGGCCGGGCACCAATTCGTTGAGGCGATAGAGGAAGGTCTGGACGTCGTCCCAACTCACATGTTCAACCGGGTTGGCCGGGTCGTCCTTGAAGCGGCTCGGGTTGTCGCCCATCACCGCCTGCCACAGGGCCTGGGTGCAGGCGGTATCCGCCAGCCAGTAGCCGCGGCTCAGGGTGACTTCGTGCTGGGTTTCGTTGCCGAAACGATCCACCTCGCCCTCCGGCGACCCCATCAGGAAAGTCCCCGGTTGAATCCAGCGGAAGGTCTGCTTCACGCCGTTCAGGTTCAGCGTCGCCGCCAGCCCCCACTCGGCGTCTTCTTCCCACTCGCTCGCCCAGGGCGGCGGAAAGGGATCGGGCAGCACAAAGCTCATGCCACCTCCCGATAGCGCCGGCCCGGCGGGCTTTCGGCCGTGCTGCTGCACGACCTACTCACGCGCCGGGTGGCCTTGGGTTTTTGCCACGGCCCGTGGGGGCGCCGCAGACTGGATGATCGTCTGGTCAAAGGCGGAGTCTCCTGCTTTTGAGCTGGGGCAAGGCGGAAGCCAAGATTGTTGTTGCGCTCGTCCGGCTCGTTCCTGTTCCGGTTGGCAGCGCGGCAGTTGCGGCCGTTGTTGTTCCACGACCCGCCGCGCAGCACGCGGTTGACGCCCATGACGATCACCCGCGCCCATCGTCGTACAGGCAGGGGTGACGGCGCAAGTCTTCCCGGCGCCACGCGGCGGCATCGGCGGGCAGCATGGGTGCCAGCACCGCGGCGTAGCCCTGCTGGAGCTGCAGGGCGTCGACCTGCCCGCTTGCCCAGGCAGTCTCCCACCCAGCCCGCAGGACGCGGTAGCGGCGCTGCTTGCGTCGGGTGAGGCGCAAGGTGCCCGGCAGAATGCGGTAGCCACAGAAGGTGATGCCCAAGCCGCTGCGCTGGACACGCACATCCGGCTTGAGGGCCAGCCCCCGCTCGGCGGCCAGCCAGGCAGCCAGATCGCCGCGCACGGCCCGCACCGCGGCCCGGCTGTCGCACCACCACACGATGTCGTCCATGTAGCGCACGCAGGCCCGAACGGCGGGGTTGGCGAGCAGACGCCGGTCGGCGCCATCCAGATAAAAATTGGCAAAGTGCTGGGAGGTGAGCGCACCAATCGGCAGCCCGCAGCCAGGGCTGGCGGCATAGGCGTCGATGATCCGATCGAGCAGCGCGAGAAAGCCCGCCCCCTTGAAGCGCCGCGCCAGCAACGCCTTGAGCACGTCGTGACGGATCGACGGAAAGTACGCCGCCACATCCACCTGCCCGTACCACGGGTAGCGGCGCAGGCACTGCTGCACCCGCCGCACCGCCGCGTGGCTGCCGCGCCCGGGTCGGCAGGCAAAGCTGCTGTCGGCAAGGCTACGCTCGAACACGGCTTCGACACGGTTGAGGATGGCGTGGTGAAGCACCCGGTCTTCAAAGCAGGCGGCATGGATGCGCCTGAGCTTGGGGTCGTGGATGAGGAATTCCCGAAACGCCCCCTTGGGCACCGTGCCGGCCAGAATGCCCGCTGAAAGGCGGGCCAGGCTGCCGTCCAGATCGGCGAGAAAGGCCTGCACCTCGGGCCGCGTGCGCTTGCCCCGTGCGGCCTTCCAGGTGGCGAGCACGAGATTGTCGCGGGCGGCGATCTCGTCAAGGCTGACCGGGGTGCGCTTCATGATCCACCGCGGCAGGCTGCCCCGCCCCCGGCGTCAGCCGGGCCAGGGCGGCGAGGAAGACCTCGCCAAATTTATCCACCCGCGCCTCGCCCACGCCCTCGATGGCGCCCAGCCCCTGGGCCGTGGCCACCCGGCGCTGCACCATCGCGGCCAGTTGCTCGTTGGTGAAAATGGCGTAGGCGGGCACGCCCTCGCGGTCCGCCAGCTGCTTGCGCAGGCGGCGCAGCTCGGAATACACGGCAAAGTCGGCTTCGCCGAGCACCTCGCGGTAGTCCACCCGCTCCCGCTTGCCCTGCCCCGGGAAAGCCGGCGCCGCGCCCTCCACCCAGGTCACGCACACCGCCCAGAAGCTGTCGACGCCCCGATCCACGAAATGCCGATCCGAGGCCACGATGCGGTGCTGGGCGCAGAAGGCGTTGAGGGCGTCCTGGGCGGCGTCGGGGTCGAAGGCGGGGATGGTGAGAAAGTGGAATCTCATGGCTTGTTGCTCCTTTTTTTGCTGCCACGTTTCGTGCCCCGCCCGCCGGCGTCGCTGCCCGCAGCCTGGCCGGCGCGCTCCGCTTGCGCCTGCCCGTCCGCGCGCCGCGCCGCCTCCTGCCCTTCCGGGCCTGGCCTTTGACCTGGGGCAAGGCGGAAGCCAAGATTGTTGCCGCGCTCGCCCGGCCCGTACCTGCCCCGGAGGGCAGCGCGGCAGTAGCGGCCGAAGTTGAACCACGACCCGCCGCGCAGCACGCGGTCGACGCCCTCCGGAGGGCCGGACGGGTCGGTCTGCGGGCCTTCGGGATAGTCGCCGTACCAGTCGGCGCACCATTCGTGGACGTTGCCGTGCATTTCGTACAGCCCCCACGGGTTGGGCGGGAGAGATTTGACCGGGACGGTGCGCTTCCGGTACTCGCCCTTTTCTCCACCGGCGTAGGGGTAGTCGCCGGTGTAGTTGACCTGCGCCGGGGTGATGTTCTTGCCGAAGGAGAACGGCGTGGCCGTCCCCGCCCGGCAGGCGTTTTCCCACTGGGCTTCGCTGGGCAGGCCCGCGGCCAGGCCAGGCACCAGATCGTTGAGGCGATCGAGGAAGGTCTGAACGTCGTCCCAGCTCACCTGCTCCACCGGGTTGGCCGGGTCGTACTTAAAGCTGCTTGGGTTGTCGCCCATCACCGCCTGCCACAGGGCCTGGGTGCACGCGGTATCCGCCAGCCAGTAGCCGCGGGTGAGGGTGACTTCGTGCTGGGTTTCGTTGTCGGATCGATCCACCTCGCCTTCCGGCGAGCCCATCTGGAAGGTGCCGGGGGCAATCCAGCGGCAGCGCTGCGTGACGGTGGAGGATTGCCCTTGCACATCGAATTCGGCCCAAAACCCCAGAGCATCCGAGCCATAGCGCACCGCCCATGGAGGAACGGGTACTGCCAAGCTCGCCAGCCCCGTATGCGGCAAATCCTGAAGATCCCACCACGCACCATGGGGAAGCATCCAACCCGGTGAGGCCTCCCCGTAAGCGCGAATCGCTCCCAATGCCCCAGGTACCGACTCGCTTTCATCTACCGGCCGATTGAGTCGTGCTTTGATTTCCGATTCGTCCGGAGCCATGCTGCCTTTTTGCACCTTGCGCAAACTGACGAGCCGGGGGTAAATCCATCGCAACCTCCGCCCATCAGGGCAGACAACTTCGAAATCCCCATCGGCAAACCTAACTGAACGCGCCCACGCCGGCCGCTCGAACGGCTCAATCACCACCTCCCGACGTCGCGTAATAATCCTGTAGGCCCGCGCGCCGGAAAGAGACAAGACCCTGCCCGGCATCAGCAACTGCCCGCTGTCCACGTCGCGAGCGTCAAGGGGTGCAATGCGCATGGGCAACTCATCCTCCAGGTTGCGGATGAGCGCCGAAGGCACCAGGGATGAAAGCGGAGCCTGCACCAGCTCCAGGCGCAACTCCGTGCCACCACCCTTGGTTGGCTTGGATGCTGCAAGGAGGTGCAGGGCAAGGGAGTGGGTCTGATGGGGCTGGATCAACCACGCCAGCCGGTCCAACCGCAAGCCATCAGGCAAGCCGACCCGCCCTTCGCGAATATCGTCGGCGCGGGCCATCACCCAGGCGGTCTGCAATGCATCGTCGCCCCGCCCCACTGCGCCGGGCGCCCGCAGACTGAGACCACCGACGAAATCGCCCAGTGCTGACGACAGTTCCCTCGCCTTGACGCCATCCGGATTAGCGTAGAGGCAGCGGGCGAGATCGCTGAGCAGGGCACCGGCGGTCTGGCGATGGGCTTGCAGCTTAGCATCGTCGCCGATGAACTCCGGGCGGCACACTTCGCTGGCGAAAATGGCGTGGACCAGGGGCGAGCCTTGCGTCAGCTCCGCAAGATGATGGGCAACAAGCTTTGAAACAAGCGGAGGCTGAGCTGCCGCCAGTTGCAGCAGCTGGGCGCGGGCGGGTTCAACCGCATCCAGCGCCAGCGCACAACCCGTGCTTACGGCGCAGACACCGCCGTCCTGCCATAGCTCGACTTCAGTACCGATATCGAGGGCGGAGTCATCAATGGACGCAGCTTGCAGGGCAAAGCGCAGTTGGCGCACCAGTCGCCACGACACATGGCTATTACCGAACAATGCGGCGCGTAGCTGCACCAGCCCGTTTTGGCTGCGGGTTTGGGCCTGGTCGTTTCGGTTGCTTCGGATGTCGCCACCCAACAGGCTCAAACCGGAGCCTTCGCCCAGCAACGCGACATCGAAGACATCCCGCAGTACGTCCGGCAGCAGCCGCACTGGCACCGGCGCCAACAACAGCGGACGAAGCCCGACGGCACCGAGCTGCCGTGCCACGGCGGCCCAGCGCCGGGGGAGCCCGGAGCTTGGTCGATAGCATCCCGCATCACTCAACACCACCACCGGGCTGCCATCGAAACGCAGGCTGGCGACCAATCCGGGGGCTTGAAGCCACTCGCCGGGCTCCCCGCCTCGCGTAACCAGCACCTCAATGCGTCGGTCCAGCAGGCGGCGGAGCTGTGCCAGCAGCGAAAGCAGATCGTCGTAAAAGGGGGCGAGCACCCCGCTCCAATCGAGCACCACCTGCACGCATCCGGGCCATTTGCGCCGATCAAGCCGCGGCAAAGGCTGCAGGCTGCGCCCGGTGGCGATGCGATCAACCGCACGGAGCAGGTCGGGGGCCAGCCCCGCCTGATAGGGGCGCAGATAGGCGCTGATAAAGCTCGTGAAACGCTCTGGGCTGACGAGGGGGGCGTGGGGCAGCGGGATGGCTCCGCGCCCCGAGGACACGTAGCGCTGCGGGTCGAAGCTTGCTGGCTGGGCGGTAAGCCACTCGGGCGCCACGTGCTGCCGGGGTTCCGGCGGCTTGGGGCGGTCTTCTGCCACCCCCCAGAAGATGGGGCCGAATCCGGTCGCGGGGTCTGTCGGGGCATCTGGCGGGGGCGCCTCGTCGCCCTTGGTGGGCGGCTGTAGCGGGTGATCGCCCCTGGCAGACTGGACTTTGGCGGTCTGCGGCTCCCGACCGAAACCCGCCACACGGCAGGCGGCCGGATGCTCCGACGCGGGCAAGGCATCCAGAATGCGGAGGATATCGGCAGCAAAGACGCGGGACTTGCTCATACTCAGCGATGCCGTCCGCCGCCCTTGTTCAGCGCCAGTTGCTTGAGTTGCTTCAGCCGTTCCTTGAGCTTGCTAGATGGCGTAGCGGCAAGCACTTTGATCATGTCGAGGAATTCGGAGGTGCCAGGCAGGTAGCGCCCCGTGTCAGCCAGACGTTCGCGGGCGTCGGCCACATAGTCGGCAGCCTGTTTCATGACGTCCTCCGAGCAGCGCCCCTGCCACTCGGGGGCCGCCTGATGGCGGACGCCAACCTTAACAAGCCATCTGATCAGATCTTCCCGTTCATCGGGCAGCTCCAGCCGATGAACCAGACAGCGCCGCAGAAAAGCGTGGGGCAACTCCCGTTCTTCGTTGGTCGTGATGATCACCAGCGGCCGGGTCGCTTCCGAACAGGAAATCTCGGTACCCCCATAGGGTTCGCGAAACCCCAGGTTGGCAAGCACTTCCAACATGGCGTTGGGGAGGTCGGGATCGGCCTTGTCGATCTCGTCGATCAACAACACGACCCGGCCGGATTCGGGGTTCCATTTTTCAGGCGGGGTTCCAGGCCCGACCAGCTTGTGTTTGCGCTCTTGATTAACCTCCTCGAGCCGGGTCTGGGCGCTTCTCCAGGCGTAGGCCCACCACAAAGGCCCCGGCAGCAGGTAAGCACGTTCTTCCAGAAGGGCGCGATCCTCCTTGGTCACCTGCGCGTCCGCCAGGCGCGCCACCGCGTCGAAACGCCATTTAAGATCGGTGGGCTCGGTACGACCGTCGATCACCACCGACACAAAGGGCCGCCCGGCCGCAGCGGCAGCCGCCCGAGCCGTCTCGCTCTTGCCCGTGCCCGGGTCGCCGCGGAGCAGCAAAGGCCGGCCGGTGATCTCGGCGGCGTGCAGGGCGGCGATGGTGTCGGCGTCGAAGACATGCACCGAACTGGGCCAGGTGCCCTCTTTGGGGATAAGGATGAAATCGTCGAGCGAGTAATCGGGAAGTAACGCACTGATTTTGTCTGGGCTGGAACTCCATTTATCGTTCATTGACCTTCCTTCCGCTATTCAGTCTCTCAATTTGTTTTAAGCACGCCCAGGCTGCACTCAGTAGCTCCCGCTCCTGCCCCTCGATTTGGTTAGCGCCATGGCCAGAGCGCACGAGAACATCTACATCGAAGTCCAAGCTCACTAACCAGACGCGTAAATCGTGAGCACTATTTCCATCTTTGGCTTGAAACGCAATCATGACTCGGGTTGAAGTGGCATCGCGTGCCATCGCGTTCAATCTAATTGACAGCGAGCGAATATTGTTCTCATCAAAAACGGGATATGCCGAACTGGCCCTGCTTGAGCTTGGCTCATGGAACTCGGGAACCGTCGCCCATAGCTGCTTTAACATACTCCACTTTTGATCCTGATTGATACCGGGGACCACCGTTCCCTGATCCAGGACATTCTTCACGGAAAAACGCTCTGGTATATTGAACCCGCCATTTATGGAATCAATCTGTGCTCGCCGTTTTTCCTGACAGTAAGAGACTGCGAAGGCCTGTGTTTCAGCACCTCGAAGTAGAGCTGGCCTTCCATAGTTCCCCAAGGTATGCAATGTATAGCCAAGCCGAGAGACGAGATCACATGCCCCAAGACGAAAGAGCTCGGATACGATATCTACACAATCTTTCCTAAGAATTTCGACTTGGGCCAACTTAAAGCCAGAACGACTTAGCTCTTTATCCTCGTTTAATCTCGTAATGCAAGAACGAAATTCTTCAAGTCGATCTGTCGCAATAACGCCTCGCGAATCCAAAAAGCTCACTTCCCATTTCAAACCCAGGGACTCGAGGCATTTGAGTTTGAAAAGACTCTTCAATTTCTCCAAAACATTAGCGCGACACTCGGTCGTAAGGCACTCGATACTCTTTCGACGGAGTCTTTCTGTCTGCTGAGGCACGCGTGCTTTAATTTGATTCAGGAGTGAAGAACCTGTCTTCAGACTATCTGTCCACTCGTCCTCCGAAAATTGGAAGGAATTTACCTTCGCCAACTCTCGGATTAACTCAGGCAATTCGCTCTCCTTGGGCATATTCGCCCCGGAAAGCAAAAGCACGTGTAATTCCGGCAGTGCTCCCCTGCGATACCGCTTAAGTGCGAGCGCTGTCTCGTTCAGCACCCAATCTTCATCGGGAAGCTTGGCCCGCTCTTCGACGCATTCCAACCACCCCGGCTCAATCAAGATCAGGATCAGATGTGCGCGCTTCAGCGCACTTTTGATTTCGGCGGTGAACTTTGTGCCTAGCAGGGTGTTGAAAATCTCCGCCTCACCTTCGGTCTTCCAGCGGCCTGGAAAAAATTACGCTGGAGCAAACCCGAGTAGATCCGTCTCAATGACGATTCGGACCGTGTTTCCCGCCGATGGTGCAAGGGTAATTGAGCGGCGCGGGCGTCGCAGCAAGTACCACCTATTCAATAACGACTTCCGCAATGCCCGTGCAGCAATGGCACCTCTCAATCACGATGCCAGCAAATTGCCCAGCCGCGTCAGGTTGTAGGCGGCGAAATTCAGCAGGGCGTGAGCGCGAATCGTCTCCAGGCCGCGTGCCATCAAACGACGCAATGTACCGATGTCCTTCGCCCAGCCAAACGCCTCTTCGATCATCTTGCGACGACGCAGGCTGACTGCATACGCTTCGGTGACCTTTATCTCCGAAGGCACGGCACTGCCCTTGGTCTTGGCAGCCACATGCGGCAGCACCCCAATCGCCCGAGCGCAGCGATGAAATCAGCCGTGTCGTAACCCCGGTCGGCCGCCAGTGTCGGCTGGCGCGTCGCATCGGCCGGCTTGACGGTGCGTTTGACCATCACCAGCGCGGCCTCGCGCTCGGCGGTGCCGGTGGCCTGCGTGGTATGCACATCGACGATCAGACCGTGCCGGTTCTCCGCCAGAGCATGGGTCGTGAAGCTCAGATAGGCGCCTGCGCCGCCTTTGCTGGCAAGCAAGGCTTCCGGGTCGGTGCGTGAGACGTGCGTTGCGTTCGAGCGCTTCTGGCCCCGGAAGTCCACCTCGGCGTTACGGCCTTGATCCGGCCCGGGCGGCTCATCCGAGCCGTCGCGTGCAGCCAGACTCTTGTGTGAAGCCCAAGCCCGCAGCAGCGAACCGTCAACGCTGAAATGTTCGTCCGAGACCAGCTCGGCCCACTGCCCGATCGCCACCACGCCCGTGAAGAACTCGCGCATCACGCTTTCCTTGAGCAGTCGCTCCCGATTAGCTGAGAAGCTTGAGTGGTCCCACACCGCCTCGTCCAGCGTCAGGCCCACGAACCAGCGATACATCATGTTGAAATCGATATGCTCGACCAACGCCCGCTCTGAACGAATCGAGAATAGACATTGCAACAACGAGGCGCGCAGAAGACGCTCCGGCGCAATCGACGGACGGCCACCTTCGGCATACAGAGAGTCGAAAGTCGGCGACATCGAACGGAGTACCAAATCGGCCAGCACTTTCACCCGACGCAGCGGATGCTCGGTCGGAATGCGCTCCTCAATATTGACGTAGCTAAACAAGGCGTTCTGTTTGTGGTCGGGGCCGCGCATCGGAGTATTACTGGTTCGCTAATTTGAATGGAATTATAACAAGACCGAAACCCTTGCGGTCCTTGGCTCTGGGGTAAATCAACACCCTGCTAGGGGGATGGAAGTCTCCTTGATATCCAGGAAGACCCGCTCTGGCCCCAGTTCTCGCGCCAACGCATCGTGCAAGCGAGTGGCATTGCCTGCCGAGTGAGATCTGCGATAGCTGATAAACGCCCCACCGTGGAACTTGCTCAACTGCCCCATCAGCCCCCCTTAGTGTACGAGATCCGACATCGCGCCGTGTTGACGAGAGAATATGGCAGGCGGGTGGCAGGTGTCCAACGGGTTTGCAGGCTCCGTGCCCGGTTATTGAGGCGAGGCGTCTGACGTAGTTGTGTCCGCGATGAATGGCGTTGCGGTGGCCGCGCATCAGCGGGGATGCGTGGCCACCGGAGAGAGATAGAGAGAAGAGCGATCGGCTCAGGCTTATTTCTGCTTTCCGGAGCCCGCGGCCGCAGGGGGCTTCAAACCCACGCTGCGCAGATTGACCAGCTTGCCAAGCAGGTCAAACCAGAAAGGCGCGCCAAAGCCAGCCATCAAGGCCGTCGCAAGCCAACCGAACAGGGCGGGGAAAAAGTCGATCTGGCGGGCGACGTCGCGGATCCAGCCCACCTTGGGAAGGAGCGAACGCACCTTGATCAGCGCGGCGTCGAGCTCATGCGCATAGTCCCGCTGCTGCTTGAGGTGGGCTTGCAAGGCATCCAGGGGCGCTTTGGAGTCGGGCGCGCGGATGGCGGCGGCGAGGAGACGGCCGAGCTGGGGTGACAGGGTGCGCCCCTGGATGCCAGAAGGCACGCCACTGTCGATGAACTTGAGGATGGTCACGTCGCGTTCGGCACCCTGCGCCCCATCGATGCGGCGCAGCCAGTCGCACAGGGCTTCGTCGGCCCTGGTTGCCGGCACGGGCGCAGAGGTGGGGGTCGGGCAATCGGTTCGGTCAGACGGTGTAAACAGCTCGGCAAAGACGGTTGCGCGCTTGGCGACATCGGCTTCGGTGAGGAGTTGGTAATCGAGCCGGGCTTGGTTCAGATCGTAGTAGTTGTCGGCTTGGAGCCGCTTCAAGGCCGCCCGGCTGGCGCCGCGTGCAGCGTCGTCCTTGGCCGGCTCCAGGGCGATCACGGCTTCGACGTTCTTGTCGAGGATCGCTGCACGAACGCGGAGTGCCGAGGTGAACTCATCGAGGGTACGGCTTCCGTCGCCTGGGTTGACGCGCTGAGCGACGCCGACGACCTCGTTGCGCAAGGCCTCGTCCTGAAGGAGTCGCTGGGCGATGTAGAAGGTATCAAGGTTGAAACACACGGCCAGCACGAGGGCCACGACGATCAGGATGCTTTGGGTGGCGCGCTTGTACCAGCCAGAGGCGCGTTCCATCGCGGCGTCGAACTGGGCGGCCAGTTCCTTCTCCAGGGCCTCGACCGAGGCGACACCCTTGCTGAAGGCGCCGCTGAGGGCTTCGGAAAGCCCTTTGGGAAGGGTGGCAGCCATGGCCTCGAACTGGGCGCGCAAGGCGGTGACATCGAGCGTCTGGCCGTCGGCTTGCTTCAGTTCTTTGCGTATCAGGTCGAGCAATACCGACGCGTAGGTCTTGGACGGAATGTAGCTTGGGGCGCTCACGCCGTCGCCAAGCAACACCCTCGGCGTATGCAAAGCCTGGATGAGCCCGTGGTTGTAGAGCCGAGTGGTCCAGTTGCTGTCTTCGCTTGGGGCGTCGGATCTATGCAGCAGGCGGGTAATGGCGTGCTTCAAACCGTACGCGCGCAGCTTCATCCAGCTCGCGCCAAACTCAACGATGAACGAGGCCGCCACGGCGGTGAGCAGGTAGAGCAGCGCAAGGCCGATGAGCAGATCGAGCAGGTTTTCCATGGTGGTCTCCCGGATTGAGGTGGGATGACATTACGCCGCACGCCACTCAACTGGCATCGCCCGAACGGGTGATATGTTCGATCAATACTTCTATAGTTCCCGGGTGACGACCAGCTTGCTTACAGGAGATTGGCCATGAACGCGCCTGACATGTTCCAGATTGACCCGGTGATTTCCGCCCTGTACGAGGCCACGCTGGAACCGGAACGCTGGCGCGATGCGCTGCAAGCCATGGCCCGCCTCAGCGGCGCCCAGGCCGCGGTCTTCGTGGACATGGATTACGCCCTGTCGGTGCTGTGGCGCCATGTGCTGCACAACGTGGACGAGGAGGCGCATCTCACCTACCTGCAGCGCTACGCCCAGATCGACCCGCGGCTGCCGGTGATGATGAAGGCCCCCGAACTGCGCTGGGTGTCGGACCTGGAAGCGCTGCCCGATGCCATCCGCCTGGAGAGCCCGGTATACCGCGATTACCTGCGCCCCGCCGGCTTGCGGGAATGCCTGATGGCGAAGACGGCGGTGGAAGGCGCCCGTCACGGCAACCTCGTCCTGTTGAGGATGGGCGTGGAAGACGTGTTCAGCGCGGAGCAGCGGCAGCTCCTCGACCTGCTGCTGCCCCACGTGGACAGGGCAATCCGCATCTCGCGCCGACTGGCGGCCTTTGCCCGGGCGCTGGCGTTTGGCGGCCGCGGGGTGGAGGAGTATGCCGACCCGGTGGCCACCCTCACGGAGCGCGGCGACATCAGCGAGGCCAACCCCGCCTTCGAGGCGCTTCTGAAGTGTCAGTCGCTTTTTCGTACCGACGGGAACAAGCGTCTGGTGTGCATCTCGAGCGATGCACAAAGGCGCTTTCATCAGGCGTTCTCCGATGCGCTGGAGCTGTCCAAGGGCAATACCCGCCATGGCTGGCGGAGCATGCCGGTGCTCACCGTGGAGCGGGCGGACGGCCCACCCTTTCTGGTGACGGTCGCCCCGCTGATGCAGTTGCAGGGCCATCCCTGGTTCGAACGCACCGGCGTGCTGGTGAAGGTGTCGGACCCCTTGCGCCCACCCAGTGGGAGCGTGTTGCAGGAGGGCTTCGGGCTTACACCGGCCGAAGCGCGTCTGGCCTGCGCGCTCCTGGCCGGTGGCACCCTGAAGGACGCCGCCACGAGAATCGGGATTTCGCCCAACACGGCCAAGACCCAACTGCAGGTGGTATTCCAGAAGACCCGGACGGGACGTCAGCAGGAGCTGGTCTCGTTGCTGAGATCGATTCCGCACTGAATCGGCGCGGCTGGCGAATGCACGACTATCCGCAAGCCCCACGAGATTGCGCTTCCGGCCTGCCCGGATCTGCCAAGCGCACTTTACCCTGGCAAGTGTCGGAACCTCGCTTGCCCTGTGCTGGACGTACAAAAACAACAAAGCCACTCTTGCGAGTGGCTTTGTTGTTTATTGGTGGTCGGGGAAAGAGGATTCGAACCTCCGGCCCCTGCGTCCCGAACGCAGTGCTCTACCAGGCTGAGCTATTCCCCGACGCTTTCAGTGCAGAGCCAGCGATGCTTTGCCAACTCTCAAAATCAAACAGCCGCACATCATATTGCAAATCCGACGTTTTGTGAAGCTTTTTTGAAGCATGTCGGACTTCAATACTTCCGTGCGACTGCGAACTTTGACAATTCTATCAAGGATTCCTTGAAAACGGAAGCCGGCAGCGCTTCCAGGGCTTCCAGCGCAAGCTGGGCCTCGGCTTCGGCGACCTTTCGGGTGGCTTCGATGGCGCCGGTGGCGCGAATGGCCTCCAGAACCGCCGGAAAATCGTCGCGACCGCCGTTTTCGATGGCGGTTCGCACGCAGGCGGCGTGTTCGGGGCTGCCGTGCTTCATGGCATGGATCAGCGGCAGGGTCGGCTTGCCTTCGGCCAGATCGTCGCCGATGTGCTTGCCGGTATCAGCCTCGTCGCCCGAGTAGTCGAGGACGTCATCGATCAGCTGGAAGGCGGTGCCGATGTGCATGCCGAAGGCCGCCATGCGGCTTTCGAGCGCGTCGTCCACGCCGCCCAGGATGCCACCGAGCCGGGCCGCCGCTTCGAAGAGCTTGGCGGTCTTGTAGCGGATCACGCGGAGGTAGTCGTCCACCTCGACGTCGGCATTGTGGCAGTTGAGCAGTTGCAGGACTTCGCCTTCGGCGATCACGTTGGTGGCATCGGCGAGGACACGCATGATCTTCATGTTGTCGGCCCCGACCATCATCTGGAAGGCCCGCGAATACAGGAAGTCACCCACCAGCACCGAGGCGGCGTTGCCGAACATGGCATTGGCTGTCTTGTTGCCACGCCGTAGCTCGGACTCGTCCACCACGTCGTCGTGAAGCAGGGTGGCGGTATGGATGAACTCCACCACCGCCGCCATCTCACGATGGTAGCTGCCGGTGTAGCCGGCTGCGCCCGCGGTGAACAGCACCATGGCAGGCCGCAGGCGCTTGCCGCCACTGCCGATGATGTACTCGGCCACTTGGCGGATGAGAACCACGTCGGAGTAGAGACGATCCCGGATGACGCTGTCGAGCGCCTTCATGTCGTCGGCGATCGGCGCGTAGAGCTGCGAGAGAGACAAGGCAATGCCCAGACTAGAAAAAACGCGATGGTAGGGGCCGACCGCGATCCCGTCAAGCCGCCGGGATCAAGGAAATCCGGCACGGAAAGGTTCAGGCCGGGTGCACCTGCAGCAAATCGGGCCGGTCGGTGAACACCCCGCCGACACCCCAAGACGCAAGCTGCGCGGCAACCTCCCGGGTGTTGACGGTATACACCATCATCCGCAGCCCGGCTGAATGGATGGCCTGGACATGGGCGGCTTCAAGGCCTTTCAAACCCACATTGAGCGACTCGCAACCAAGCTGCTGGGCCTCCACGAGGCTTGCGGGAGTGAAGGTGTCCACCAGCAAGGCTCTGGGCAGATCGGGCACGCACAAGGCGGCGGTACCCAGAGCTTCGATCGAGAAGGACGACAGCAGGACGTCCGGACACCTGCCTGCGGGCAGGGCGTGGAGCAGCTCGCCCACCACGCGGCCGGTTTCGGCCTCGGTGCCGGCCGCCGGCTTGATCTCAAGATTGGCCGCCAGCCCGAGCTGGCCGCAAACAGCAAGGGCGGCACTCAGGCTGGGAATCGTCTCGCCCGCAAAAGCGGGATGGAAGTGTCGCCCGACATCCGTCGCCAGCAGTTGCTCGGCGCTGAGCTCGGGCACGGCACCGACAATACCGGCGGTGCGCATCAGGGTTTCGTCGTGGATCAGGACCGGAACCCTGTCGCGGGACAGCATCACGTCAAACTCGACCGCCCGACAACCCAGCCGGGCTGCAATACGGAGCCCGGCCAGGGTGTTCTCGGGGGCCAGGGCACCACCACAGCGATGCACCAGCAGTGGGGGCCAGGGCCACCGGGACATGGGTGCGATCAGTCCAGCTGGCGGGAACGCGCCACGGCCGTGTCGAGCGCGAGCTTGGAGGGCTTGCGGTCTTCCCAGACCGATTCCAGCTCTTCCTCGATGATCTTGCGCACGGCGGCACGCTGGGGATAGGTGCTGGCCTTGCTGATGGACGTGACCTTCTTGTGGGTCAGTTGCTGGACACCCACATGGATGTTGAGAAGATCGGCTGCGAGCAGACGGCTCTCGGACGCCAGCAGGCCCGCCTGGTTGAGGGGCAGATAGCCGGCATTGCGCTGCCATTCCACCTGGCTCTCGGCGGTCAGCCAGAAGCTGACGAAGCGCGCCACGGCCTTGTATTCGGCGGCGCTCTTGCCGGCGCCGATCCACAGGGCGGGACCATCGGCGAGGGTGTTCTGGGGCGCGCCGTAGTAGTCCTCGTGGTAAGGCAGGGTTGCCACGCCGACGTCGAACGCAGCCTGGCGCTTGAGGGTCGGCCAGGCGCCGGAGGGTGCGGTCAGCACGGCGCATTCGCCCTTGGCGAAATGTTCGGTGGCTTCGTCTTCCCGACCGAAGAGGTGCAGATAGCGGGCCTTGACCCAGGAGGACAGCATGGCCACATGCTTGACTTCAAGCATGCCGTTGATGGCCAGGGAGGCCTTCTTGCCTTCGGTGACCACCGGCTCGTTGTGCCAGGCGCTCATGTTCTCGACGAGGATCCAGGCCGGCTGGGCGGTGGTGTAGGGGCAGGCCTGACCGGAAGCCACCAGCTTGCCGAGGGCGCCCTGGAGTGCCTGCCAGGTCTTGGGAGCGGCTTCGGGGTCAAGACCTGCCTCGCGGAAGGCCTGCTTGTTGTAGAACATCACGGGGGTGGAGAGGGCCACCGGCAAGGCGATGAGGCGATTGGCGCTGTCGATGGGGGTCGGCGTCATCATGGCCGGGGCGCGCAGGGTTTCAAAGCGCTCGCCGGACTCCTTCATGACCTGGTACAGGGGGCGGTAGCGCTGGGGCCCAGCGAGGAAGCCCGGCAGATCGCGCTCACCGAGGATCATCAGGTGCGGGAGCGTCCCTTCGTTCCAGGTGCGCTCATGGAGCACCACCTTGGCGTGGGGATGGGCTGCGTTGTACCGGTCAACGAGCTTCTGCAACTGGGCGCCCTTGTCGGCGCCGAGGGTGTGCACCAGCTCGATATCCTTCACGGCAACCGGCGCGGCCGCGGGGGCGGCAGGCTTGGGCGCCGGCTTTTTGGGCGCCGCAAGGGCCTGGGCGGAAAACAGGGTGGCGAAGGCGACGCACAGGGCGCCACGATTGAGCATGTTCATGAGGATCCTGTCCACAGACGGAAATAAGGGGAGTCAGCGCCGGTGAAGGAAGCACGCAGTCGATTCATTCACCGGCTCACGGCCCGTGATTATAAGGAGATCAATGCTGCAGAAGCTGGGCTGATTCGTCTGCGACGATTCAAGTCGTTGGCGGCAGGGCCGTAGACCCTTCAAAGCAACAGCTTCCATTCGCCATGAAAAATCCGTCGTTCCGCTTCGTGCTGGTCATGACCGCCGCGGCCGCCCTGGCCGCCGGCTGCGAGCAGCTGGGCATTCCCGACCCGGCCAAGGCCAATGCCCAGGCCGAAGCGGATGGCAAAGCCATCGGGAGTGCCTGTCGCCATGCCGGGCGGGCCATCGAAGACTGCTTCACCCTCAACACCGCGGCGTCGAAGTCGGCGGTGTTTGCGGGCTGGAAGGAAATGAACGATTACATGGTGGAGAACAAGATCGCCGAAGTGGTTCCGCAGCTGCCGCCCCCCGCCCCGCCCATCCCGGCTTCCAGCAAGAAGAAGAAGGCTGCCGACCACGGCAGCGAAGAGGCCCCCAAGGACAAACCGTCGGATGCCGGCGCCGATGCACACGGTGCCGACGCCAAGGGCGAGGCCGAAGCGGGGCAGGAGCCCGAGGTGCGCAAGCGACGCCGGCCACGGGACTGAAAGGCCCGAGCCACAAGGCCGTTTCAGGACTTGTGAGGGCATGGTGGCGGGCTGGCGCCGGAGGGCGCCGCCGTAAAAGGGGTACGGTGAGTCAGACAGGGGCGAAATCAGGCCGCACAGCGGATGGATTCGCCGGCCCTCAGGGCGCAGGGGCACTCAGCAGCACGTCCTGGCGCGAAACCCACCAGACGATGAACTGCTCGACGGACATGGCCGGCGCGTAGAGATAGCCCTGGGCGCGGTCGCAACCCATTTCCCTCAATACCGTCTCCGTTGCCACGTCCTCAACCCCTTCGGCCACCACTTCCAGGCCGAAGGTATGGGCGATGCGCACCATCAATTCGACGATGGAACGATCATTCTCGGTGAGAGTGATTCGCTCGACGAAGGACTTGTCGAGCTTGAGTTCATCCACGGGCAGACGGCGCAGGTAGTCCATGGATGAATATCCCGTGCCGAAATCATCCAGCGCCAGGCGCCCGCCACCGACCCGCAGGGCCTCCAGGTTGCTCACCGACATGCCATCCCGCGATACCAGACCGCCCTCGGTAAGTTCGAAACACATCCGGGATACCGGCACGCGCCAGGTTTCGCAGGTTTGACGGATGAACAGGGGCAGTTCCGGATCCTTCAGGTCGTCGGCGACGAGATTCACCGATATCGGCACCTCGCAGCCCGCATCCGCCAGCGTGGCAAGTACCTGGGCCGCCTGCTGGATCACCCAGCGCGACAACTCCCCCATGAGGCCGATGCGTTCGAGCACCTGCAGAATGTCAGGGGGAGATGCACTCTTCTTGCCATCCCTGTTCCAGCGCAGCAAGGCCTCAGCCCCGACCAGCCGGCGGGAAGGCAATTCCACCTGGGGCTGGAGGAAGAGCTGGAACTGGCGGGCTTCCAGGGCGCGGGCCACTTCCGATTCGAATCCCGCATCGCCGTGGCCGCATGCCGCGGAATCGGCGCTGTAGTGATCAAAGGCTTTGCCGGAGGTTTTGGCCGCAATCAGGGCCGAACGGGCCGCCTGAATCAGGCCGAGCGGGTCGTTCGCGTGTTCGCGCGCCCACGCGCCACCCGCATGGAAGCGCCCGCGCTGCCCGGGGAAGTTGTTGCTCCGCAGCACCTCGCAGGCGTCAACCAGCTTGCTCCCGGCCAGGGAGACCTGCGCCGAATGCAGAAGCTCGGGCAGGATGACCGCCCATTGATCTTCGCCAAGGGCGCACAGGATGTCATTGGGCCGCAGCACCGCCCGCATGGCGTCGGAGAGCGCCAGCCGCAGGTGGTCACGTTCGTCCATGCCCAGAACATCTACGGAGCGCCCCCATTCGATGTCGAGCACCAGAAGCCCCAGGAGCTGCCCTTCGGCAAGACCGGACAAGCGCTCCGCCAGCAAGCTCAGAAAGCGCCGCCGGTTGGGAATGCCGAGAACCGCATCCCCGTCCTCGGCGTCCAGGCGGAAGGCATGTTCGTGATCGATGGAGACGTCCGACAACAGGCCGCCCAGGCACCAGCCCAGGCGCACCAGGGCGGTCAGGATGTCGAGCTCAAGGCGATGGACCATCGCCCGATCGCTGAACAGGTGCTGCTGGCAGGATGCCAGCAAGGCCTCGATGGCGACGAACGGAAACTCCGCCACGGCTCCGCCCAGATAACACTCGGACCACAACTCGACGATCCGGGCCGGCCAGGGCGGGGTGAAATCCCATTCGGTGATCCGTGCCAGCTCGACGCAGAATGCGCGCAGGGACGGCTCCACGCCCGATCTGGCCTCGCCGAGGTCGAAGCGCGACACCAGCGCGTCGGCCAGCTCGGCAGCACTGATGATGCGGCCAAAGGCACGCACCGCCGCCTGTTCGCCCTGCCCGATGCCATAGCGCAACAGAAGACGCGCAAGGGCATCCTCGTCAATGACCGGACAGGGTGAACGCACCAGATGAGGTGCCGGCGTATTCATGCGAGGTAGTAGGCCGACGGCTCCACCCCGAAGGCGCCGGGTGGCAGGGCGCGGGTGATTTCGTAGGGCTCTCCGGTGGCACAGGACGGATCGTAGAGAAGATCCAATGTCTGGGGGTAGGCATTGGGCTTCTTGTCCGGCCCAAGCAGGATCATGACGCGGGGCTTGAGGCGGCGGATACGGTTCTGGGACACCACCACAGCCACTTCACCGGAATTGAGTTCGACCAGGGTACCGACGGGATAGAGCCCGATGCACTGTACGAACTGATCGACGATGCTGACCGAAAAACGCTTGCCCCGGAGGCCTCTGACGGCGTCCAGGGCGTCCTGGGAACTCACCGCCGCCCCATAAGGGCGCTCGCGGGTCATGGCGCAATACACATCGCAGACCCCGGCAATCTCGGCCATCAAACCCACATCGTCCCCCTTCAGCCCGGCCGGGTAGCCACTGCCATCACAGCGCTCATGATGGCGCTCGATGATCTCCAGCATCTGGGGCGTAGCATGGGGGCACGCCGCGAGGATGTGCAGGGAGAAATCCACATGGGTCTTGAAAATCTCGTACTCCCGGGGCGAAAGGGCCCCGATCTTGTGGAGCAGGCGGGCCGGGAGACGCAGCTTGCCGATGTCCTGCAGCAGCCCGGCCATTCCCAGGCTGGTGATCGAATCCTCTCCGAGCCCCAGGGCCCGGCCGAAGATCATCACGTGGGCGGCCACATCGAGGGAATGGTCGTAACTGTATTGATCCGTCCTCTTGAGGCGCAGCAGCCACAGGAGCGCGTCCGGATTGCGGATGACGCTCAGCACCATCTCCGACACCACACCGCGCAGCCGTTCCAGGTCCGGGTTGAGGTTGTTCTGCACATCCTCGGCAATCTCAGCAAGCAGTGCCTGGGCGCGCGTGACCACGGGCAAGGCTGCAACGATCTCTTCCTCCAGGGAGGCCGTCGGCTCCACGAACTGCATCCCGGAGGGCGTGCCCGACGAAGCCGTGCCGGCTTCCTCGCCCGAGCGCCGACCCGATGCCCGGACAGGACGCTCCGCGTAGGTCGTCACATGGGGATGCAGGGCAGACGGGGTGACACGCCCTTCTCCGGGAGACGGCTCACCCGCATTCAGGGTCCGCGGAGCTGCCCCTTGCGGGTAGATCCGGAACCAGGGCTCGGTGCCCGCGTCCCCATCCCGGACGCGCTCCGACACCTCCCCCTTCAGCCCCCGCAGCAGCTTGAGCAAGGCGAAGAAGTCCGGGGGCTGACGGCGCTGCTCCGGCTTGATCAGGAAGCTGGCCAGATCGGCAGGCGCGCGGGTGGGGGGCGCACCCTCCTGTGCCGCAGACGCGGCCCGCCAGGCATCACCGACCGAGCGGGCGCGGTCCACGTAGACAAAGCGGCACAACTGCCTGACCTGCGTCAGGGTCGCCTCATCCTCGATGAGAAAACCCTGGAGCATGAAAGGTGACTCGAGCCACGGGCGATCAAGCTCAGAAATGAACATGCCTCCGCGCAGATCCTGCACCGCGACAATTTCCTTCAAAACACCCTCCGTGCAACCATTTCCGCTTCACAACACTTATTCGTAGTCGGCATCAGTTTACGGCGCCGGACTGGAAAACTGGAGATGAATCGCATCGATCTCCCGCATGACCTGTGCATCAAGCAGAAGATCGCATGCATCGAGATTGGCTTCAAGCTGCGCCACGGAGGTGGCGCCGAGGATCACGCTGCCGACAAAAGGCTGGGCTGCCACAAAGGCGATGGCCATTTCCGCCGGCGCCATTCCGTAGCGCCGGGCCAGCGCCGCGTAGGCCGCAACCGCCGGCCTCACGCCGGGCTTGTCGTAGCGTTGTCCAAACGCCGGAAACAGGGAGATGCGCCCCGGCGCGCCCGGATCATCAAGGTACTTGCCACTGAGGTGCCCGAAACCCAGCACCGAATAGGGCAGCAGACTGACCCGTGCACGGAAGCACACTTCGGCCAGCGACTGTTCGAATACCCGGTTGAGCAGGTTGAAGGCGTTCTGCACCGACACGACGCGCGGAAGGCCCAGCTCGTCCGCCGCCCGCAAAAACGACATCAGGCCCCAGGGATGCTCGTTGGACAGGCCCACGTAGCGGATCTTCCCTTCGGCCACCAGTTCGGCGAGCGCCACCAATTGCTCCTCAATGGGCGTCGCCGGGCCCTCGTGCCCCGGCTCGAAACGCCACTGCCCGAACATGGGCTGATTGCGCGCCGGCCAGTGAAGCTGGTAAAGGTCGATGTAATCGGTGCCCAAGCGGGTCAGACTCGCCTCGACCGCCTCGCGGATATTGCTGCGGTCGAGGGACAAGGGACCACCCCGGATCCACGCCATGTTGCGCCCCGGCCCCGCAACCTTGGTTGCCAGGACCACGCTATCCCGTGGCCGACCCCGCAGCCACGATCCGACAATGGACTCCGTGCGCCCATAGGTCTCGGCGCGGGCGGGCACCGGGTACATCTCGGCGGCATCGATGAAATTCACGCCCCGCGCAAACGCTGCATCAAGCTGCGCATGCGCTTCGGATTCCGAGTTCTGCTGACCAAACGTCATCGTACCCAGACAGACGGACGACACCTTCAGGTCGCTGGCGCCGAGTTTGCGAAAGTCCATGTGCGGCCTCCGGATCGATGGAAACTAGACAACCCACGCCGCGCGGCTGGCGACCCCCGAGGGGGGCGCCTTTACCTTGGGACGGCCCTGCGGCGAAGAAGGCCCCCACGCTACACCGCTTCGCGGCTCGCTGCCCCCCGAGGGGGAACGCCTTTACCTTGGGGGCGGCCCTGCGGTAAAGAAGGCCCCCACGCTACACCGCTTCGCGGCTCGCTGCCCCCCGAGGGGGAACGCCTTTACCTTGGGGGCGGCCCTGCGGTAAAGAAGGCCCCCACGCTACACCGCTTCGCGGCTCGCTGCCCCCCGAGGGGGAACGCCTTTACCTTGGGGGCGGCCCTGCGGTAAAGGCCGCTGGCCGCGATCGGGTATCATGCCGGCCACGCAGGCGCTGCACCGCGCATCGGTATTGGCGAGAGGGTGCGTTGCCGAGATTCTACACACCCACCACGCCCTTCCGCTCCTCCGCCCATGCAGCCCGCCCCTACACCCTGCCTTTCCACTGGCATTCTCGTCCAGTGCCGTCCCGGGTTCGAGCCCGACGCGAGCCTTGAGCTGCAGGCCGCCGCCCGCGCCGCGCGTGTCGAAGGCAGCATCACGGAAGTGATCAACAGCGGTTTCGCCCTGTTTCAATTGAGCGTGCCAGCCCCGCGCGATGAGCTGCGGCGGCGCCTGGATCTATCGAGGCTGGTCTTCTCACGCCAGGGCTTCCAAATGGTTGGCAGCCTGGAAGATCTTCCCGAGAAGGATCGCCTGAGCCCGCTGATGAGCGCCATCACGGCACTGGGGGAGCGCTTTTCCGCCCTCCTGCTTGAAACCCCCGACACCAACGACGGCAAGCAGCAATCCGGCTTTCTGCGGCGTTTCGGCCCCCTGCTTGAAGAGGCCTTGGGCAAGGCCGGCCTGCTACGCAGCGATTCGCCCCACCTGCCCCGCCTGCATGTCTTCCTGGCCGATTCTAGACGCGCCCTCCTCGGTCTGAGCCTGGCCAGCGAGGGCTCGGCCTGGCCCATGGGCATCCCGCGGCTACGCATGCCCAAGGAAGCACCCAGCCGCTCCACCCTGAAGCTCGCCGAAGCCATCATGGGCCTGCTGACGGCCGACGAGCAGAAAGCCACCCTCCGCCCCGGCCTGCTGGCGGTGGACCTGGGAGCCTCACCGGGCGGCTGGACCTGGCAGCTGGTGAGCAGAGGGCTGCGCGTCACGGCCATCGACAACGGCCCCATGGCGCCCTCGGTGGCCGCCACCGGCCTGCTGGAGCACCTGAGGGTGGACGGCTTCGCCTGGAAGCCCCGCAAGCCCGTGGAATGGATGGTGTGCGACATGGTGGAGCAGCCCTCCCGCATCGCACCGCTGATGGCCGAGTGGGTAGCCAGCGGGCGTTGCCGCCGCAGCATCTTCAACCTCAAGCTGCCCATGAAGCGCCGCTATGACGAGATCGAACGCTGCCGCGCCCTGATTGACCAGCGCATGCGCGCCGGAAACATCAAATACATATTGAGAATCAAGCACCTTTACCACGATCGGGAAGAGGTCACGTGCTATCTCACGCGGCGCTGACGGCGCCGCGATGTATAATGCTGGACTATTTAAATGGTGCAGTGCACTAAATCTGCCGCACCCAGATCGTGATCACATCCATGTCGTTCTCCGAACTCGGACTCATTCCTGAAATCCTGCGGGCCGTCACCGAAGCCGGTTACACCGAACCCACACCCATCCAGCGTCAAGCCATTCCGGTCGTTCTCGCCGGGCATGACGTGATGGGCGGTGCCCAGACGGGCACGGGCAAGACCGCCGGCTTCACCCTGCCGCTGCTCAACCGTCTGGCACGTCATGCCAGCAGTTCGACCAGCCCCGCCCGCCACCCGGTGCGTGCGCTGATCCTGGCGCCGACGCGGGAGCTGGCCATGCAGGTGTATGAGTCCGTCAAGATGTACTCGAAGCACCTGCCCCTGCGCAGCACCTGTATTTATGGCGGGGTCGACATGAACCCGCAGATCCAGGAACTGCGCCGCGGCATCGAAATCGTCGTCGCCACGCCGGGCCGTCTGCTCGACCACGTCCAGCAGAAGACCATCGCCCTCGGCCAGGTTGAATTCCTGATCCTCGACGAAGCCGACCGCATGCTCGACATGGGCTTCATCCCGGACATCCGCCGCATCCTCGCCCTGCTGCCGGCCAACCGCCAGAGCCTGCTGTTCTCTGCCACCTTCTCGGACGAGATCAAGAAGCTCGCCGACCAGATGCTGAAGAACCCGCAACTGATCGAGGTGGCCCGCCGCAACATGGTCAGCGAGACCATCACCCACATCGTCCACCCGGTTTCCAGCGGGCTCAAGCGCAACCTGCTGGCCCACATCGTGCGACACGAGGACGAGGCCAACCAGGTGCTGGTCTTCGTGGACACCAAGTTCGCCTGCAGCCGCCTGGCCCACTTCCTTGAGCGCCATGGCATCTCCGCTGACGCCATCCACGGCGACAAGACCCAGCAGGCGCGTACCGAAACACTCGAGAACTTCAAGTCCGGCAAGGTCCGCGTGCTGGTGGCCACCGACGTGGCCGCCCGCGGCCTCGACATCGAAGATCTGCCCTCGGTGATCAATTTCGAACTGCCCCACACCGCCGAAGACTACGTCCATCGCATCGGCCGCACCGGCCGTGCGGGCAAATCGGGCAAGGCCGTTTCCCTGGTCAGCTCGGAAGAGCGCCATCGCCTCGCCGACATCCAGAAGCTCATCAAGCTCGAGATCAAGCAGGAGATCGTCCCCGGCTACGATCCGGAGCCCGATTTCTTCGATGCGGACGGCAGCCGTCGCCGACGCAGTGCCCCGGCATCCCGGCCCACCGACAGCGCCGCCGCGGCCGCACCCGCTGGCGAACGCCGCAAGCGTAGTGAGCGCCCCGAACGCAGCGAACGGCCGGAACGCTCCGAGCGCCCTCAGCGCAGCCGTCAGCCCGCTCATATTGCGGCAGATGGTTTTGACTTCAGCAAGCCCTACGAGCAGAAGGGCGACATCACCTCGGCCAGCGGCGAAGGCAGTGGCGGCGACTCCCCGGTACCCGAGAAGGGCCAGCGCCCGATCGCCTTCCTGCTGGGCGGGCTCGGTCGCAAGCACTGAATACCCGGGCACAATTCAGTGTATTAACGAATTCTGATAGGCTTCTCTCCGCATTACACAACAAGGAGGAGAGAAGCATGAAGGGAAAACTTGTTTCGGCGGGACTGTCACTGCTGATGGCCCTGCCTGTTGCGACGCAGGCAGCAGACCTGAAGCGTGCGGAGGAGATCGTTGGCGGGCGCTGCTTCCTGTGCCACGGTATGGAGGGTGAAGCCGCTTCGGCCCTGTATCCGCGACTGGCGGGGCAGCACGCCGAGTACATTGCCAAGCAGCTAGCCGATTTCAAGTCCGGCAAGCGCAAGAGCGACACCATGTCCGGCATGGTCACCGATCTGACCGCAGAAGAGATGAAGGCCCTCGGCGCCTTCTTCGAACAGAAGAAGCCCAGCCACAGCGGCCGCACGGATGCCGATCTTGCTGCGGTGGGGCGTTACATCTTCACCAAGGGCAACCAGTATTCCGGCGTCGCATCGTGCACCTCCTGCCACGGCCCGAAAGGCTACGGAACACCGCAACTGCCGCGCCTGGCCGGGCAACAGCCCCTCTATCTCGAGAACCAGCTGAAGCAGTTCAACACCCGGGAACGCAACAACGACAACGCGGTGATGCACTCCATCGCATCCAAGCTCACCGAACTCGAAGTGAAAGCTGTTTCCAGCTACATCTCGACGCTTGAATGAGCCTGCCCGGCGGGGTCGGCATGCATCGTGGGCCGCCCTCGCTTACGTCTTGACGGACATTTGATTGACCTGCATCAGGACTTCTCCGATTCGCCCCACCCAGCGCCCGCTGTCGCGCGAAAATTAGCATGCTCTGATGTAAGCGGCCGGCCGGGGGCCGACTTTCCAGCCCGGCGCAGTGAGCTTTTCGACCGGAGACCTCCATGAAGTTCCACCGCATGCTGGCCCTTGCCAGCGCACTGGCCATGTTTGGCCTGCCCGCGCCCCACCCCGCCCAAGCCGCTGAACCCTCCACGGCAATTGCACCAAAGGAGGGCTGGTACCACCAACTCGTGAACGCCAGCTTTGTAGCCGGCTACGCCATCCTCCCGAAGCCCGACGGGGTGATGATCATCGACTCCCGTCCCACCGCGCGCAAATACGACCTGGGGCACATTCCGACCGCCATCAACATCCCGGACAGCCAGTTCGAGAAGCTCCTCGACAAACTCCCTGCCGACAAGGACACCCTGCTGATCTTCTACTGCGACGGCCCCGAATGCCTGCTCAGCCACAACTCGGCCTTCAAGGCGGAGAAGCTTGGCTATACCCGTGTCCATGTCTATGCCGCCGGCTATCCGGACTGGCTCAAGCAGGGCCACATCGGCGCGGTCTCGGTTCCGTACATCAAGAAACTGCAGGATGAAGGGGCACCCATGACGCTGATCGACTCCCGCCCCAAGGAACGTAAATATGACAAGGGACACATCCCCGGGGCCATCAGCATTCCGGACCTGCAGTTCGACAAGCTCGTGGATCGCCTCCCCGCCGACAAGGCAAGCCCGCTCTACTTCTACTGTGAAGGTCTCACCTGCACGCTCAGCTCCGACTCCGCCGCACGGGCCGTGAAACTGGGCTATACGCGGGTGAAGGTGGTGCCCGAAGGCTACCCTGAATGGGTTCGTCGCTACGGCCCCGGCCCCACCACCGAGGCGCCTGCCAAGCCGGCAATCCAGGTCGGACGCGACACCAGCACCATCACCGTGGCCTCCTTCGAGCGAATCTACCGCCAGGCGCCCGACACCATCCACCTGGTCGACGTGCGCGATCCCGCGGAATTCGCGAAGGGCAGTTTCAAGGGGGCGCTGAATTTTCCCGTCAAGACCCTCGAGAGCCGCATCGCCGAGCTGCCGTCCGACAAGCCCATCGTGTTTTTCTGCGGGGCGGGCGGGCGTAGCGGGGATGCCCATGACCTGGCCAAGCAGTTGCGGCCCCAGCTCGTAACCTACTTCATCGACGCCGAGATCAAATGGGCCGCCGACGGCGGCTACACCATCACAGAGTGATGCCGGCAACGGTCGCCTGCCAAGGGCGGGCGACCGTCCATCCTTGCCGCGACTGGCGTCGTCGGCACCTACGGATGAGGCTCAGACCAACATGTCGGCCCAGATGTTGCGGGCCCAGGACAGCGCATACTTGCCCTCCAGCTCATTGGCCGCCGCCGACACGCCACCCGCACCCTGCACCGGCATCACCGTCTTCTTCGCCGCATCGTAGAGATGAACCGAAGAAACGTGGATCACGTTCTTTGAATCCACGAAGCTGTAGCAGGTGTTCATCACCAGGGGCGTCGAACTGGGCGCCTCGCCCGCCAGCAGATTGATGATGGCTGCTGCTGTCACCTTGGCGTGCTGGTTGGCCATGTGGCCCGACTTGGGCATGGTGGGTGCCGGGAAGATGGCATCGCCGATCACATGCACACCCGGGGTATTCACCGACTCGAAGCTCAGCCAGTCGATATCCACCCAGCGGTTGTTGATCAGCTTGATGCCCGACTTCGCGGCGATGTCGCCGGCACGCTGGGGCGGCACCACGTTGAGCACATCCGCCTTGACCTTGTCGAACTCCAGCACCGCCGTCCGGCTGGCTGCATCCACTTCACGCAGCTCGCTGTTCGGGCGATATTCGAGAATGCCCTTGTACTTCTCGAAGGCCTTGGTGAACAGCCCCTTCTTCGAGGTGATTTCCTCGTTGGCATCCAGCACCAGCACCTTGGACTTCGGCTTGGTCTTCTGCAGGTAGTTGGCCACCAGGCAGGCCCGCTCATAGGGCCCCGGCGGGCAACGGTAGGGCGCCTTGGGAATGCTCAGGGCATAGACCCCGCCATCCTTCATGTCCTCCAGTTGCTTGCGCAGGGCCACAGTCTGGGCACCCGCCTTCCAGGCGTGCAACACGGTGTCGCGGGCTGCCTCGGTCTCCAGCCCCGGCACCTGGTCATACATGAACTCGATACCCGGAGAGAGCACGAGCCGGTCATAGGAAAGCACGCCCCCCGACGCCAGGGTGAGCTTGCGGGCACCGGCATCCACCGCCGTCACGGTGTCCTGCAGCACCTTCACGCCCCAGGTGTTGCGCAGGCCGTCATAGCTCATGGTGATGTCGGCCATCTGCTTGTCGCCGCCGATCACCAGATTGGAAATGGGGCAGGAGATGAACTGGGGACTGCGCTCGACGAGGGTCACATCCACCCCCATCTGGCTCCACATCCGCAGGTATTTGGCGACGGTGGCACCGCCAAAGCCGCCCCCCACCACGACCACATGGCCACGGGCCTTGGATCCCATCGCGCAACCGGACAGACCCGGCAAGGCCACCACGCCACCGGCCAATGCGGCGCCCTTCAGAAACTCACGTCGATTCCACATGCTGCGCCCCTTCACTTGCGGGCGGCGAAGTAAGCCGCCACCAGCTCGAGTTGTGCCTCGGTATAGCCCTTGGAAATCTGGTGCATGATCGTCGCCGGCTTGGCGCCCGAACGGAAATCCATCAGTTTCTGCATGAGCTTGGCCTTGTCGGTACCGGCCAGGGCCTCTGCCCCGGAGCCCGCCACTGCCTTGCCGTCGGTGCCATGGCAGTTGGCACAGGTGGCGGCCAGATTGCGGGCCAGGTTGGGGTCGGCTTTTTCTTCGGCGTGCACGGCACCCATCGCACCGATCAGCCCCACGGCCAAAGTCCATCGAAGCAGCTTCATTGTCTCTCCTCCTTGATTCCGCCGAAGCGGTAAGCGATCAGTTTGCACTGCGTATTGTTCTCCGCAGCAACCTGCCGCAGCAAGCCGCCATGGCCGTCGAAACGCGGCCTATTTGATCCATGTCGTATTGCATCGCAACAATATTAGCAATTGACGATATTAGTGTATGGTTATAAATTGTTTTAGATCAAGGGGGGCGAGACCGGTCGACGGCACGCACAGACGATTCCTCCCGCGATTCCAACATCTGGAGACTGAGGGAGAGACAATTCATGGCCGACCAGCCAACCCAGAGGGGCCGGGTACGTCCCGCGCCCGAGAACTTTCTGACCGAGACGGACATCATCGCGGTCAAGGAAGGCCGACGCGACTTTCTGCGCAACGCCCTGCTCACCGCCTCCGCCACCCTTGCCGGTGGCGCCACGGCCCGGGCGGCCGACGGGGATCCCAACATCCTCACTCTGCCCGCCTGGACCACCAGCCTCGGCCAGCCGGTCGCGGCACGCCCCTATGGTCTGCCCTCCCAATACGAGAAGGGCCTGCAGCGCCGGGAGTCCCCGGGGTTGACCCGGATGCCACAGGTATCCGTGTCCTTCGCGCCGCTGCAAGGGCTGTTCGGCATCATCACGCCGTCCGGCCTGCATTTCGAGCGCCATCACCAGGGCTGGGTAGACATCGATCCTTCCAAGCACCGCCTGATGGTGCATGGCACCGAAGACGGCTTTGTACGGCAACCCAAGGTCTATACCGTCGACGACATCCTGCGCCTGCCCCCTGTGTCACGCATGCACTTCATCGAGTGCGGCGCCAACACCGGTATGGAGTGGGGCAACGTGGCCGTGCCGACCGTGCAGTACAGCCACGGCATGCTGTCCTGCTCTGAGTTCACCGGCGTTCCCCTGCGGCTGATCCTCGAAGACTGCGGTATCGACTGGAAGAAGGCGAAGTACGTCCTTGCCGAAGGCGCCGACGGTTCATCCATGACCCGCACCATCCCCATCGAACTGGTCCAGTCCGACGAAGTCCTCGTCGCCTACGGCCAGAACGGCGAAATGCTGCGCCCCGAAAACGGCTACCCCCTGCGCCTCGTCGTACCCGGCGTCCAGGGTGTCAGCTGGGTCAAGTGGCTGCGCCGCATTGAGGTGGGCGACAAGCCCTGGGCCACCAAGGACGAGGCCATCCACTACATCGACCTCATGCCCGACGGCCAGCACCGGCAATACACCTCGGTGCAGGAGTGCAAGTCGGTGATCACCACCCCGTCGGGTGGCCAGATCCTCCTCGACAAAGGCTTCTACAACATCTCCGGGCTGGCCTGGTCCGGGCGCGGCAAGATCAAGCGCGTGGATGTCTCCACCGATGGCGGCATCAACTGGCGCCCGGCCCGCATTGAAGGCCCGGTCAACTCCAAATGCCTGACCCGCTTCAACATCGACTGGGTGTGGGACGGCAAGCCCGCCATCCTCCAGTCCCGGGCCATGGACGAAACCGGCTACGTGCAACCGGGCTACGGCCAGCTACGGGCGGTGCGCGGCAGCAAATCGATCTATCACAACAACGCCATCCAGTCGTGGAAGGTGACCGAAGGCGGGGAGGTGAGCAATGTCCAGGTTCTTTAAGGCCTCTCTGAGCGGTGCCCTGGTGCTGGCCTTCGCCACCCTCGCAGGTGGTACTGCCTGGGCCGACGGAAAGTACAGCGGTGTCGGGCGTCCGGCCACCCGGGCCGAAATCCACGCCTGGGATATTGATGTACGCCCCGACTTCAAGGGCCTGCGCCCGGGCAGCGGCAGCGTGGACCAGGGCCAGGAAGTATGGGAAGCCAAATGTGCCTCCTGCCATGGCAGCTTCGGCGAGTCCAACGAGGTGCACACGCCGCTGATCGGTGGCACCACCAAGGACGACATCAAGACGGGTCACGTGCTGTCCCTGGTCAAGGGCGATGCCCCCCAGCGCAGCGCCATCATGAAGGTCGCCACGGTATCCACCCTGTTCGACTACATCAACCGGGCCATGCCCCTCACCTCGCCCAAGTCCCTGAGCAACGACGAGGTTTACGGGCTGGTGGCCTATCTGCTCAATCTGGCGGAAATCGTGCCCGCCGACTTTGTTCTGACCGACAAGAACATCGCCGAGGCCCAGGCGCGCATGCCCAACCGCAATGGCATGAGCACCGACCACGGCATGTGGCCAGGCGCCCCGGCATCAAAGGGCGGCATCGGCAACGGCGGCAAGCCTGATGTAAAGAACACGGCCTGCATGAGCAACTGCAAGACGGAGGTGAAGGTCGCCTCCTTGCTGCCGGTCTATGCCGAAACCGCCCACGGCAACCTGGCCGAACAGAACCGTGCGGTGGGTCCGGTGCGGGGCAAGGACACCAGTGGCAAGGCAGCAGCAGTTGCTGCGGCCCCCGCCCCCCTGAGTGAGAACGCCGCAGCGGCCAAGCTTGCCAACGACAACGGCTGCATGGCCTGTCACGGCGTCGCCAACAAGATCGTCGGCCCCGGCTACAACGAGGTCGTGGCCAAGTACAAGGGGCAGGCCGATGCCGAGGCGAAGCTTGTCGCCAAGGTCAAGGCCGGCGGTCAGGGCGTGTGGGGTGCAGTCCCCATGCCCCCCCAGGGCCACCTCAAGGACGGGGACATCCGCAGCCTCGTCAAATGGATTCTGTCGGGCGCCAAGGCCCAGTAAATGCCGATCAACCTAGGAGAGAGACACATGAACATGCAACGCCGTGAAGCACTCAAGGCGGGTGGCGGGCTGGGCCTGTTCGGCCTGCTGGCCGCCGCCGGCCTGATCACCCCGAGCCAGGCCCGCGCTGAATGGAACAAGTCGGCCTTCGACGCCAAGACCATTGAGGAAACCCTGAAAGCTCTGGGTGCCACCGGAGCCCAGAGCTCCACGGACATCCAGATCACCGCCCCGGACATTGCCGAGAACGGCGCCGTGGTTCCGGTGGGGGTGGTTTCGGCCCTGGCCGGGGTCGAGGTCATCGCCCTCCTCATCGAGAAGAACCCCAACCCGCTGGCGGCCAGCTTCACCCTGCCGGCCGGCACGGAAGCCTCGGTGCAGACCCGGGTCAAGATGGGCCAGACCTCCGACGTCATCGCCGTCGTCAAGGTCGGCGGGAAGTTCATCATGACCAAGAAGGAAATCAAGGTCACCCTCGGTGGCTGCGGCGGCTGAACCCCGGCACGAACCCGATTCGGAAAAGGAATAGAAAATGGCAGATCCCATGAAGATTCGCGCTAGCGCGAAGGACGGCATCACCGAAGTAAAGGTGCTGATGAGCCACGAGATGGAAACCGGGCAACGCAAGGACTCCTCCGGCAACCTGGTCCCGGCCCATTTCATCACCGAGCTGTCGGCCGAGCACAACGGCAAGCAGGTGCTGGCAGCACAGTTCGGCACCGCCGTGTCCAAGAACCCCTACCTGGCCTTCAAGTTCAAGGGCGGCGCCAAGGGTGACAAGCTGGCCGTGAGCTGGATGGACAACAAGGGCGAGAAGCGCACCGACGAGGTCGCCATCAACTGATCAGCAATTTCCGTCGCCACGGCCGATCCTGCCGTGGCGACGGTGGCGCATCGCAGATGCAGCCCCATCATCAGACCGCCCCGAGGCGGCATTTCATACCCCACGAAGGAGGAAGATCGATGCGCGCAAGACTGCAGGCCGTCCTTGCGACGGCCGCACTGGTTCTGGCCGGCTCGGCACTGGCCCAGGACTCGACCATGGACGAGATCGCCAAGTACCGGGAGATGCTGGCAGACGGCAACCCCGCCGAGCTGTTCGAACTGAAGGGCGAGGCCCTGTGGAAGAAAGCCCGTGGCCCCAAGAACGCCAGCCTTGAGCAATGCGACATGGGTCTGGGACCGGGCAAGCTTGACGGGGCCTACGCCCAACTGCCCCGCTATTTCCCCGACACCCGGAAGGTGATGGACGTGGAGTCCCGCCTCGTCCATTGCATGGTCAGCCTCCAGGGCTTCAAGGAAGAGGACGTCACCCGACAGTGGTTCTCCCGCCCGGGCAAGGAGTCCGACATCGAAGCGCTGGTCACCTACATCGGCGCCAAGTCCAACGGAATGAAGATCGATGTGCCGGCGCGCCACCCCGAAGAAGCCCGCATGGCCAAGGTGGGCGAGTACATCTTCTACCGTCGCAGCGGCCCGCAGGATTTCTCCTGTTCCATCTGTCACGGCCAGAACGACAAGCGCATCCGCCTTCAGGATCTGGGCAATCTCACCACCCAGGCCGGCGCGGGCGTCGCCATGTCCACCTGGCCCTCCTACCGGGTCTCCCAGGGTGCCATGTGGACCATGCAGCGGCGCCTGATCGACTGCATGCGCCAGGCCCGCTGGCCCGAGCCCAAATACCTGTCCGACTCGGTGATCGCCCTGCAGGTGTATCTGCAGAAGAATGCCAGCGGCACCGTCATGCAGACCCCCGGCATCAAGCGCTGAGAGGACACCACCATGCACAAGACCCTCATCGCCGCCACCCTTGCCCTGCTCGCCAGCCTGCCCGCCCATGCCCAGGAACGGACCCCTTCCGGCGCCGCCAGCGTAAAGAACGACGTGTCAAAGCAGGCCGAACAGATCTTCCGCAGCTCCTTCCGCGGCGACAACCCCAAGTTCTGGATGGACCGCCTCGAGCAGGATGACGCCATGCGCCTGTGCAGCCAGTACCGGGACAATCCGCCCGCCAAGCTGCGCCAGAAGATCGAACTGGCCCAAAAGGCCACGATCCGTTACCCCGTGGATGGCAAGCTCATCGGCGACTGGAAGGAAGGCGAAAAGCTCGCCTCCAGCGGCCGCGGCGGACACATCGGCTTCATCCAGCCCGACGCCCCGATGACCCCCCGCGGCGGCAACTGCTATGCCTGCCACCAGCTGGCCAAGAAGGAAGTGGCTTACGGCACCATCGGCCCCACCCTGCACCACTTCGGCAAGCTGCGCGGCGCCAGCGACGACATCATCAAGTACGCCTACGACAAGATCTACAACTCCAACGCCTTCACCGCCTGCACCAACATGCCGCGTTTCGGGCTGCACAACTGGCTGACCCCGGAGCAGATCACCCACATCGTCGCCTTCCTGGTCGATCCCGAATCGCCCGTGAACAAAGACTGACAATGGAGCCCACCGCATGTCCATGAACCGCCGGGATTTCCTCCAGGTGCTGGCCGTCGCCGCGGCCGGCGGCCTCAGCCTGCACAGCAACCCCTCCGAGGCGGCCAAGGCCGCCACCCGGATGTACGACCTGCCCCGTTTTGGCAACGTCAGCCTGCTGCACATGACCGACTGTCACGCCCAGCTACTGCCCATCCACTTCCGCGAGCCGGACGTGAATCTGGGCATCGGCCCCATGGCCGGCCAGGTGCCGCACCTGGTGGGCGACAAGCTGCTGCGCCACTTCGGTATCCGCCCCGGTACGCCGGAAGCCCACGCCTTCACCTACCTGGATTTCGTCAAGGCTGCCAAGACCTACGGCAAGGTCGGCGGCTTCGCCCACCTGGCCACCCTGGTCAAGCAGCTCAAGGCCAGCCGCCCCGGCGCCCTGCTTCTTGACGGCGGCGACACCTGGCAGGGCTCCGGCCTGGCCCTGTGGACCAACGCCCAGGACATGGTGGACGCCTGCAAGGCCCTCACCGTGGACGTCATGACCCTGCACTGGGAAGCCACCTATGGGGAGGCCCGGGTCAAGGAGATCGAGGAGAAGGACTTCAAGGGCACCGTTGACATCGTCGCCCAGAACATCAAGACCGCCGACTTCGGCGACCCGGTGTTCAAGCCCTACGTGATCCGCAACATCAACGGCGTGGCCGTGGCCATCATCGGCCAGGCCTTCCCCTACACCCCCATTGCCAACCCCCGCTGGCAGGTGCCCAACTGGAGCTACGGCATCCAGGACGACAACCTGCAGAAGGTGGTGGACGAAGCCCGCGCCGCCGGCGCCCAGGCGGTGGTGGTGCTGTCCCACAACGGCATGGACGTGGACCTGAAGATGGCCAGCCGCGTGCGCGGTGTGGACGCCATCCTGGGCGGGCACACCCACGACGGCGTACCCGCGCCCGTCATCGTGAAGAACGCCGGTGGCCAGACCCTGGTCACCAATGCCGGCTCCAACGGCAAGTACCTGGGCGTGCTCGACCTGGAGGTGAAGGGTGGCAAGGTCACCGACTTCCGTTACAAGCTGCTGCCGGTGTTCGCCAACCTGATTCCCGCCGACCCGGCCATGGACGCGCTGATCAAGAAAATGCGCGCCCCCTACGAGGGCAAGCTGGCCGAGAAGCTCGCCGTCAGCGAAGGCCTGCTGTACCGCCGCGGCAACTTCAACGGCTCCTGGGACCAGCTCATCCTCGACGCCCTGCTGGCCGAGAAGAACGCCGAGATCGCCTTCTCCCCCGGCTTCCGCTGGGGCACCAGCCTGCTGCCCGGCGACACCATCCGCATGGAGCATCTGCTCGACCAGACCGCCATCACCTACCCATGGACCACGGTGACGATGATGACCGGCGAGCAGATCAAGACCGTGCTCGAGGACGTCTGCGACAACCTGTTCAACCCCGACCCCTACTACCAGCAGGGCGGCGACATGGTGCGGGTCGGCGGGCTTGAGTACACCTGCGACCCGATGGGCCGCATGGGCGGCCGCATCTCCGACATGCGCCTGGGCGGCAAGCTGCTGGAAGCCGGCAAGACCTACAAGGTCGCCGGCTGGGCGCCGGTGTCGGAAGATGCCGCCAAGGCCGGCGGCGAAGCCGTGTGGGATCTGGTGGCCCGCTACCTCAAGGGGCAGAAGGTGATCCGTTCCCGCCCCCTCAACCTGCCCGCCCTGAAGGGGATGGCAGGCAACCCCGGCATGGCTTGAGGAGAACGACGATGGCCCGCAGCAGACCCTCCCTCCCCGCCCGGCTGCACGCCATCGTCGCCCTCGCCGCCACCCTGCTGCTTTCGCTGGCTCAGGCGGGCGATGCACCTGCCCAGGCCCTGCAGCCCATTCGCGTCTCGGAGCATGCCTGGTATGTTCTTGGCGACGCCGGCATGGCTTCGGGGGCCAATCAGGGCTTCAACAGCAATGCCGGATTCGTCATCACCCGGGATAGCGTCATCGTCATCGACGCCCTCGGCACCCCGCCGCTGGGCGATGCCCTGCTCGCCACCATCCGCAAGCTCAGCAGCAAGCCCGTGAAACGGGTCATCCTGACCCATTACCACGCCGACCATTTCTATGGCCTGGCGGCCTTCAAGGCGGCGGGCGCCGAAGTGTGGGCCCATGAGGCCGGCAAGGAGTACTTTGGCAGCGGTGAAGCCGCGGCCCGCCTTGCCCAGCGCCAGAAAGACCTGTTCCCCTGGGTGGATGAAAGCACCCGCCTCATCCAGGCCGACCGCTGGCTCAGCGGCGGCACCCGCTTCGAAGAGGGTGGCCTGCACTTTCGCATCGACATTCTCGGCCCGGCCCACGCCCCCGAAGACCTGATGCTGACCGTGGAGGAGGACGGCGTGGTGTTCTGTGGCGACATCCTGTTTGCCGGCCGTATCCCCTTCGTCGGCAATGCCGACAGCAAACGCTGGCTGGCTGCCATCGACACCCTGGCGGGCCTAAAGCCGAAGGTGCTGGTCACGGGGCATGGCAGGCACTCGACTGATGCCGCGGCCGACCTCACGCTGACCCGCGACTACCTGCTCTACCTGCGCGAACAGATGGGCAAGGCCGTGGAGGAGATGGTGCCCTTTGAAGAAGCCTATGCCCGCACCGACTGGAGCCGCTTCAGCAAAGTGCCCGCCTTCGAGGCCGCCAACCGCATCAATGCCTACGGCAGCTACCTGACCCTGGAACGCGAATCCCTCGCCCGATAAGCCCATGAAGCTGCTCGCGCGCCTGGCCCTCCTTGCCGGCCTGCTGCTGGCGGGGGGCGTCGGCGTGCATGGCCGCGGCCCCCTGGAATCCAGCCTGCACGAGGCCGGTGGCAACCGGGCGGATCTGCTCTACGTGGTCCTCTTCAGCCTGCCCGACTGCCCCTATTGCGTGGCGGTCAGGGATGCCTACCTCCCCGCCTTGATTGACGACCCGCGCTTTCGGGGGCGGGTACGCATCCGCGAGGTGAGCATCAGCAGCCCGCGCCTGCTGACCGATTTCAACGGCGACAGGATCCCCCACACCGACCTGGCGCGTCGCTACAAGGTGAAGTTCGCGCCGACCGTACTCTTCCTGGATGCCCATGGTCAGCCCCGGGCCGATGCCCTGCTGGGCGGCGACAGCGTCGGGCTGTATGGCGGCTATCTGGAGAATCGGGTCATGCAGGGGCTGGCCCGATGAGCCCCCCGCGGCATGTCACTTGAAGTGGTAGTAGCGATGATTCAGCCACGCCACCACATGCTCTTCGTCTTCGGGAAACCAGCCAGTCTTGATCTGGGTGCTGCAGAAGCTCACCTGAGCGCCGAGCTTGGCCTTGCTGGTCACCTTGCGGTCGCTGCGGGTGTACAGGGCCGAGCCATCACCGCCCACCAGACGCTGGTGGCAGGTCGCGCAGGCATGCTCCTTCACCATCTTCTCGCCGATCGCCGGATCACCGGCCCGGGCCAGCCCGGCAAGAAGCACACCGGTCAGCAGGAAAAACGTTCTTGAATGCATGATCAGCCTCGACAGGGGTTGGCACAAACGAATCATCTGGAGGAAGTATGAGACATTTTGCGATCGCTGCACTGCTGGCATTGAGCAGTCTCTCCCTGTCGCTCCCGGCCCTGGCCGAAGGCGTGGACGCCAGCACCCTGCCCGACTACAAACGCTCGCGCCTGCAGCTCTACCTGACGCCCCAGGAGGCCTACGAGATCGTCGGCAAGGCGCCGGCCCGAACCCTCTTTCTCGACGTACGCACCCGTGCCGAAGCCATGTATGTGGGGATGCCCACCACCGCCGATGCCCTGGTGCCCTACGTGGAACACCAGGAGATGATGACCGACTGGGACGAGCGCCGCCACATGTACCAGCTCGAGCCCAACAGCGACTTCATCCAGGAAGCCGAGATCCGCCTGAAGGAAAAAGGCCTCGGCAAGACCGACCAGGTCATCCTGATCTGTCGTTCGGGTGACCGCAGCGCCCGCGCCGCCGACCTGCTCGCCAGTGCCGGATTCACCCGCGTTTATAGCATCGCCGAGGGTTTCGAGGGCGACTCCGCCAAGGATGGCGCCAAGGCCGGCCAGCGCATCGTCAACGGCTGGAAGAACGCCGGCCTGCCATGGACCTACAAGCTGGTGAAGGCGAAGATGTACTTCCCGCGCTGAGCCTCGCGGGCGGCATGATCGGCGCTGGGGCAGCCGATATTGGCGGATACGTGCTACTGAGCCCGCTGATCCAGGACCTGCGCTGAGATCCGCCTCCTGACTTCGAATCCATAGTAATGATGTCGCGGTGCTGCACGACATAGAGATGATCGGAGAACGAGCGCAAGATGTAGATTGTGCCGCTTTCGACATCATCAGCCTCAAGCTTGCCACCAAAGGAGAGTTGCCCGCTCTCGGGCGAGGCCAACCGCCGCACGGCGATATCGTTTTAGTCGACCGCGAAGCGGAAGGTCGCATGAGTACAGACCAGCACCTTGTCGTCAGCTTCGAGAAACGCGCCCAGCGACTTAACCCTACCGCCGTTGTCGTTGCCCGGCGCGTTGCACAGGTTCCACTTGGGCTCCACCTGTCAGTCGGATGCGCCGTTGCGGGCGTAGGTGACGGAAACGGATGGAACAGCACGCTGTTTGGTGGGCTTATCGGTCATGACTCGCGTCTGCATTGGCTGTACCTGCATCATTACCCATCAATTCCTGTTCGATCTGTTCGATGCTAGGCAAATCTGTCGCCAATTCCGGCGGCAGGGATTCAATAAGCTTGTATTCCGCCACACCCAGCGGTTGTGTGTTCTGGCGCAGCGCGTATTCGGCCACCACCTTGTTCTTGCTCTTGCACAGCAGCAGACCTATCGTCGGGTTATCTTGCGGGTGTTTGATCTGCTCATCCACGGCCGTCAGGTAAAAGCTCAATTGGCCCAGATGCTCGGGCTTGAACTTGCCGCCCTTCAGCTCGATAACCACATAGCAGCGCAGCTTGAGGTGGTAGAACAGCAGATCGATGAAAAACTCGTCACCACCCACATCCAGCAACACCTGCCGCCCGACAAAGGCGAAGCCCGCGCCCAGTTCCAGCAGGAATTCAGTAACGTGCTTGACCAGCGCATTCTCGATGGCGCGCTCACCCGCTTCGCGGCTCAAGCCAAGAAAGTCAAAGCGATACGGGTCTTTCAGGGATTCACGCGCCAAGTCGGACTGCGGCGCAGGCAAGGTGGTTGAAAAATTGCTTACCACTTTGCCGCTACGCTCCAGCAAACGGGTTTCGATGTGGATGTTCAGCACGTTGCGCGACCAACCGTGCTGAATGGCGCTTTCGGCGTAGGCCAGCCGCTGTGCCGGGTCTTTCAACTGCGACAGCAGCACGAGGTTGGTAAGCCTCCGGCCAACTCATCTTCCCTCAGCGCCTTAGCTCGCTAAACATAGTGTCCACTAGCGCTAGAAGTGGACACTTCCATGACCATCACGCAGCAGCCCCGCCGTACCCGTCGCACCCACTCCGAAGCGTTCAAGCGATCGTTGATCGAAGCCTGCGGCGAGCCAGGCGCCTCGGTCGCCGGGGTGGCCCTGGCCAACGGGATCAACGCCAACCAACTGCGGCGCTGGATGCGCGAGCGGGGCATCGAGCCGCCCGAGTTGTCCTGCCTGCCTTTACGCCCAGCGGCGTCCGAGGCCATTGGCGGCTTCGTCCCGGTGCAACTTACCCAGAGCACCCATGCGCCCATCCGCATGGAACTGCGCAAAGGCGCGGCGACCGTCACGGTTGAGTGGCCCGCCTCGTCGGCTGCTGCCTGTGGCGTCTGGCTGCGCGAGTGGCTCGGATGATCCGGGTCGAAGCGCTATGGCTGTCGGTGGTGCCCCTCGACATGCGTGCCGGCATGGACACGATCCTCGCCCAGGTGGTGCGGGTCTTTGGCGAAGCGCGCCCCCATCACGCCTACCTCTTCGCCAACCGGCGCGGCACTCGGATGAAGGTGCTGATCCACGACGGCCTGGGGCTCTGGCTCGCCTGCCGGCGGCTCAACCAGGGGCGCTTCCGTTGGGCCGAAGGGAACGGCTCGATGACGCTCACCCAGGCCCAGTTCGACGCACTGGTGCTCGGCCTACCCTGGCAGCAACTGGGCGGCGACGGCGTGATCCGGATGATTTGAAGGTCCACCATCGGGGGATGTCCCGATAGCAGTGGCGGTGTTCCAACGGCATGATTTGCCCATGTATCTCCCCGCCAATCTCCACGCACTCGACGCCGACGCCCTGCGCCAGCTACTCATCGCGCAGGACCGGGAGCTCATCTGGCGCCAGACGAAGATCGACCAGCTCACCCACGAGCTGTCGCTCCACAAACGCTGGCGCTTCGGGGTCAAGACTGAGCGCCTGTCGGCGGAGCAGGCCCAGTTGTTCGAGGAGACAGTGGAGGCGGATCTCGCGGCGACGACCGAGGAGCTGGAGCAACTCTCCGGCAAACCGTCTGCGGCCAAGGGAAAGGCCAAGCGTAAGCCGCTGCCACCCGAGCTTCCGCGCACCGAGATCCGCCACGAGCCGGACTCCACCACCTGCGCCTGTGGCTGCCAGATGAAACGCATCGGCGAGGATGTCGCCGAGAAACTCGACTACACCCCGGGCACCTTCAGCGTCGAGCGCCACATTCGCGGCAAGTGGGTTTGCCAGGATTGCGAAACCCTGGTGCAGGCCCCGGTGCCGGCTCATGTGATCGACAAGGGTATCCCCACCACCGGCCTGCTGGCTCAGGTGCTGGTGGCCAAGTATCAGGATCATCTGCCACTCTACCGGCAAGAAGGGATCTTCGGTCGGGCGGGGCTCGCTATTCCCCAGTCCACGCTCGCGCAGTGGGTCGGCCAGATGGGCGTGCAGCTCCAGCCCCTGGTCGACGCCCTGAAGGACGAGCTCCTCACCTTCCCGGTGCTGCACGCCGACGAGACTCCGGTGGCGATGCTCGACCCGGGGGCCGGCAAGACGCACCGGGCCTACCTGTGGTCCTACAGCATCGGTGCCCACGATCCGATGCGGGCGGTGATCTACGACTTTGCCGACAGCCGCGCCGGCAAGCACGCTCAGGACTTCCTCGGCGACTGGCGCGGCACCCTCGTCTGCGACGATTACGCGGGCTACAAGGCCTTGATCGCGCAAGGCGTGACGGAAGCGGGCTGCATGGCCCACGCCCGACGCAAGTTCTTCGAGCTTCAGGAACACGGGCAGAGCCAGATCGCCGCCGAGGCGCTGGAGCGCATCGCCGCCCTCTACGGCATTGAGCAAGATGCGCGGGAGCTGAAGGCCGAAGCCCGCCAGGCGCTACGGGAGACCCAGGCAAAGCCGCTTCTGGACGACTTCAAGACCTGGCTGCTGGCCTGCCGAGGGAAGATCCCCAACGGCTCATCCAGCGCCAAGGCCATCGACTACACCCTCAAGCGTTGGGCGGCGCTGATCCATTACCTGACCGATGGAAACGTCCCCATCGACAACAACTGGATCGAGAACCAGATCCGGCCGATCGCCATCGGCCGCAAGAACTGGCTCTTTGCTGGCTCGCTGCGCGCCGGCAAGCGGGCGGCGGCGATCATGAGTCTGATCCAGTCGGCGCGCCTGAATGGGCATGAGCCCTATGCCTACTTGAAGGACGTCCTTACCCGCCTGCCGACTCAGCCCCAGAGTCGAATTGGGGAGCTGTTGCCGCATCGGTGGGGGCCGGATTCCGCTTAAGGCTCGGTCAAGAGGGGATCGCCGGGGGCTTACCGAGGTTGTGGCCCCAAGGCAATTGTCCAACAGCCTGTTGGACAATTTTCTCATCGGGCCAGGCCGCCGCGAACGCCCGCATGTACATCAGGTTGGCACGGGAAAAGCCTTTCATTTCCGGGAAGGCCGAGCGCAGGTCCTGCGACAGCCGCTCGATGACTTTCGCGCCCCAGCCCTGCGCGGCCTGCCGTGCCAGAATATCCTGGCCAATCTGCCAGTAGAGCCGCACCAGTTCCCGGTTGACCGCCAGCGCGGCGCGTTGCTGAGCACTGTGGATGCGGGTTTTCAGGTCGGCCAGCCAGTCGGCGTAGCCGGAGGGCGGTTCGGTCAGTTTGACAGGGGTCGCATCTTCGGCGCTCATGCTTTCTTCCCCCATGGCACTTTTTCTGATTCGGTCACGCACTTTGCCGTCAACCGGCTGGTATAGGTGTCGTCGTAGCCGCACAAGGCCAGCACAGACAACTCCAGGTACCACAGGCTCAACCTCCATGCATCCACGTAGCAATCGTGCACTTTCTTCTTGCTAACGGGATGAACCAGAGAATTTCGGATATCTGTGATGGCGTGCGGCGAATCCACCCACCTGGACTCTTTTCTGAAGGTGTCATTCACCTGACGGATGTCCGGTGTGGCATCCGTGATCTCGTTCGAAATACCACAGATGGAGAAAAGCAATCGCAGCCGGTCGGAAGCACGCAGGTCATCGAAACCCTTGCCAGAGATCATCTGGCGATCCACCACAAGATAGTGGTACGCCAATCGCTCCAAGGCGGATTGCGCCAGGATGATGGCCGCGTCGATGCCCGGCGAGCCGCCACTCGTGTTGGCCTGCACATACCAGTAGATGGCCGAGTGCAGACAGTCCTTCCATTCCTCCGACTGCTGCCACCGCTTCGCGAACAACGGAAACAGGAGTTCAGCCTGACTTGCCTTGAACGGGGTGAACCACGAATAAGGCGGCTTGCCGACATACGGGGAAGCAAAGGTCTTCCAAGTCGTCGCGCCTGCAGCATCGAGTCCCACCCCACATACAGGCGCACACTTCCCACCCTTGATGAACGAGAGGAAGTTGTTAAGGAGATGGCATTGCTCGCTGGCATCTTCCCCTGAGAACGGCTTGCCATCCTTGCGCTCCAGCTTCACCACATGCGTCAGGAAACACCCCCCTTCGGCTTTGATTCGATTCCAAGCTTCACGCGTAGCACCGTCCGGTAGTTCCTGAAGGGAAATTCTCCATTCTTCGGATTCCAGCACAAGCAACGCACACCCAGCAGGGGCCGCGGTGGCCTGATGCTGACCACCTCGGAAATCTGGGAAGTTAAAGAGGTGAAGGATTGCCGCGACTGAGATCTTGGATTCCATGTCGCACAACGCTACTGGCTCGGATTGAGGAACCCAATCAAAGTCAAAGGTCTCGAAATTTGCTTTCCATCTTCCACAGAATCCTTCTATCTCTTGGCCATTGAATGAAAGCGAAAGATTGTCTGGGGTCTCAAAGAGAAATGGAAGCTCCAACTCTGCTGTGCCTTTGACACTTGCCTGAAAGATCAGATGAGGACCGGGAAGAAATCTCAGCATCAGGCTTGCCGCTTCAGAAGCCCTGTCATTGCCCAAGTTCACGTCCGCTGTCCCTTGGAGCAGACTGACGGGTTCCGGCGCAGAAGAGAAGTCGTACACTGGCTGCAAAGGCTCAGGTCGGCTCATGAATTCCTCCCTGAAGAACTCTTCTTTGCCACACCTTTCTTCACTCCTCCCGTCATCTCGGTGTAGAGATCAAACAGTTTCTCCAACCGCTCTGTGTCGTTTTTGAAGGGCCGACCAATGTAGATGCGCTCCAGCACTTCGTCGTTGCGATCATGAGCGGCGCGCAGGGCAGCGTGCATGTTCTCGGGGGCGTAAAAATCTGCGATGGTCACGGGAAAGTGATGCTCTCGCGTCAGCAGGATGTCCTCCGCACAAGGTCAACCTTGTTCTTGTCCGTGAGCGTGGGTACGGGAAAGGTGTTCCAGCCGAGGGTATTGGAATAGCGAATAGACGGTTTTCTTTCCCGCCTTCAGATAGACCGCCACTTCATCCAGTGTGAGAATTTCATCGTCAGTCTGATTCATATCCGGAAACTCACTTGGTGTCGCATGGCGAAGTCTTCCAAAGTTTGGCCAAGCTTACCATCCACTCAACCCGAATTAGCTTAGCCCCGCCATCTGGTTCTCCTGCTCCAGCATTTCCCGCACCGTGTAGCTGGACGGACGCTCGGGGTAGCGGCATTCGCCCGCCTTCACCCCCTCCCCATCACTGCCATTGAGCAGCGGGCACTGGCTGAACAGCTCGGCCACCCAGTCGGCAAAGGCCCGCACCTTGGGTGACAGGTGACGGTTCTGGGGATAGAGCACCGACATGGGCAAGGGGGGCGACTTCCAGGCCGGCAGGATCTCCTTCAGCTCCCCCGTATCCAGGTAGGGCAAGGCCATGAAACGTGGCGGCTGGATCAGCCCGAAGCCCTGCAAGCCGCAGGCGTTGTACGCATCGGCATCGTTCACCGCCACCCGGCCGTTCATGCGCACGGGCACGCTGACGCCATCCACCACAAAATCCCAGTCGAAGTTGCGCCCCGTCACGCTGGAAAAGTAATGCACCGCATGGTGGTGCTGCAGATCCTCCAGCGTCCGGGGCTCGCCATACCGGGCCAGGTAGGCCGGCGCCCCGCAGGTGACGAAGCTCAGGCTGCCGATGCGCCGCGCCACCAGGGTCGAATCCGCCAGCTCACCGGCCCGGATCACGCAATCCACCGCCTCCTGCACCAGGTCCACCGGCCGGTCACCCATGCCGATCACCAGCTCCACGTCCGGATAGCGCTCATGGAACTGGCACAGGCGGGGGATCAGGATGTGCCGGCCGATGGGCCCGACCACGTCCACCCGCAGCCGGCCCTGGGGTCGGCGGGCCGCATCCTGGAAAGCAGCTTCCGTCTCCTCCAGCTCTTTAATGATGCGCACGCAGCGCTCGTAGTAGGCCGCCCCATCCGCGGTCAGGCTGACGCTTCGCGTGGTGCGATTGAGCAGGCGCACCTTGAGCAGGTTCTCCAGCCCCTGAATGGTGGTCGTCACCGTCGCCCGGGGCAAGGCCAGATTGTCCGCCGCCCGGGAGAAGCTGCTGGCCTCCGCCACCCCCATGAACACTTTCATGGCCTGAAACCTGTCCATCTTCCCCGCCTTTCCCGTGAGGCTTCAAAACAAAGCCTCCCCATTAATTATTAGCCCAGTCCGAATAGTGAAGTCAATAAATAGATATTTATCCCACCAAGCCAAACAACCACAATTCACTGATCCCGGCTGCCTGCTCGCCCTCCGGACCGTGTGTACCCGGCGGGCCGAGGCCCCCACCCCCAAGGCACAGCCCGACGCCCCGATTCCAAGAGAACAGAGAGGACACCATGAACACCCCCAGCCCCCGCGCCCTCCCCCGCCGCCGGATCGTCGTTGCGGCCGTGCTGGCCGGCTTCGTCATCACCACTGGCGGCATTGCCGCCTACACCGCCCGCGCCGACAGCCCGGCGCCTTCGGCCACCCGGGCGGCCCCGGCTACCCAGGTCGATACGGCCGAGGTGATCCATCGCGCCGTCACCGAGTGGGCCGACTTCTCCGGCCGCCTCGAAGCAGTGGACCGGGTGGAGATCCGCCCCCAGGTCTCCGGCATCCTCACCCAGGTGCATTTCAGGGATGGCGCCGCCGTACGCAAGGGCGACGTGCTGTTCACCATCGACCCGCGCCCCTTCGCGGCCGAGGTGGCGCGGGCCGAGGCCCAGCTTGCGGCAACGGAGGCCCGGGTCGCCTACACCGCTTCGGACCTGGCCCGCTCCGAACGCCTGATCGCCGACAACGCCGTGTCCCGCCGCGATCTGGAAGAGAAGCAGAACGCCGCCCGGGATGCCACGGCCGGTGTGCAGGCGGCCCGCGCCGCCCTGCGCATCGCCCGCCTCAATCTGGACTACACCACCATCAAGGCCCCCATCGACGGACGCATGTCCCGGGCCGAAGTCACCATCGGCAACCTGGTGAGCACCACCGGCGGGCCGGCCCTGACCACCCTGGTGTCCTCAGACCGCATCTACGCCGCCTTCGACGTGGATGAGCAGACCTTCCTGAAATCGGTGAACCCGGCACGCACGGCCAAGGGCACCAGTCTGCCCGTCCATCTGGGCCTCGCCGACCAGGACGGATACAGCACCCAGGGGCGCATCCACTCGGTGGACAACCGCCTCGACACCACCTCCGGCACCATCCGCGTGCGAGCCGTGTTCGACAACCCCGACGGTCGCCTGGTACCCGGCCTGTATGCCCGCATCCGGCTGGGCAGCGACACCCCGCGGGAGGCCGTGCTGATCGACGACCGGGCTGTCGGCACCGATCAGGACAAGCGCTTCGTGCTGGTGGTGGGCGACGGCAATCGCACGGCCTACCGGGAAGTCAGGCTGGGCAAGCTGCAGGATGGTCTGCGCGTCGTCGAAGACGGGCTCAAGCCGGGCGAGCACATCGTGGTCAATGGCCTGCAGCGGATCCGCCCGGGCGATCCGGTGACGCCCCACCCGGTGGCCATGGAGGGCAGCGCCCCCGTCGCCGCCGTGGCCGAGCCCCGCGCGTTGAAGACGCGCATCTGAGGGCCGCCCCATGAACATCTCCAAGTTCTTCATCGACCGCCCCATCTTTGCCGGGGTGCTGTCGGTCCTGATCCTGCTGGCTGGCCTGCTGTCGGTCTTCCAGCTACCCATCGCCGAATACCCGGAGGTGGTGCCGCCCTCGGTGGTGGTGCGCGCCCAGTTTCCCGGCGCCAACCCCAAGGTGATCGCCGAAACGGTGGCCGCGCCGCTGGAAGAGAGCATCAACGGCGTCGAGAACATGCTCTACATGCAGAGCCAGGCCAACAGCGACGGCAACCTGACCCTCACCGTGCATTTCCAGCTAGGCGTCGATCCGGACAAGGCCCAGCAGCTGGTGCAGAACCGGGTCTCCCAGGCCCTGCCGCGCCTGCCGGAGGACGTGCAGCGCCTGGGTGTGACCACCGCCAAGAGCACGCCCACCATCACCATGGTGGTGCACCTCACCTCGCCGGACGACCGCTATGACATGACCTACCTGCGCAACTACGCGGTCCTCAACGTCAAGGACCGTCTGGCGCGCATCAAGGGGGTGGGCGAGGTGGGCCTGTTCGGTTCGGGCAACTACGCCATGCGCGTGTGGCTGGACCCGGGTAAGGTCGCAGAGCGCGGCCTGACCGCCCCCGAGATCGTCAAGGCCATCCGCGAGCAGAACGTACAGGTGGCCGCCGGCGTGATCGGCGCGCCGCCCAACGACCGCCGCACGCCCCTGCAGCTCAACGTGAATGCCCAGGGCCGCCTGAAGGACGAGGCGGAGTTCGCGCAGATCATCCTCAAGACCGCCCCCGATGGCGGCGTCACCCGCCTGGGCGACGTGGCCCGCATCGAGCTGGCCGCCGCCGAATATGGCCTGCGCGCCCTGCTCGACAACAAGCCCGCCGTGGCCATTCCCATTTTCCAGACGCCGGGCGCCAACGCATTGAACATTTCGGAGCAGGTACGCGAGACCATGGCCGAACTGGCCAAGGACTTTCCGCCCTCGGTGCAGTACAGCATCGTCTACGACCCGACCCAGTTCGTACGGGCCAGCATCAAGGCGGTGATCACCACCCTGCTGGAAGCCATCGCCCTGGTGGTGCTGGTGGTCATCGTCTTCCTGCAGACCTGGCGCGCGTCCATCATCCCGCTGCTGGCGGTGCCGGTGTCCATCATCGGCACCTTCTCGCTGATGCTCGGCTTCGGCTACTCCATCAACGCCCTGTCCCTGTTCGGCATGGTGCTGGCCATTGGCATCGTGGTGGATGACGCCATCGTGGTAGTGGAGAACGTGGAGCGCAACATTGAGGCCGGCCTTTCGCCCCGCGAGGCCACCTACCGGGCCATGCGCGAGGTGTCCGGGCCCATCATCGCCATCGCCCTCACGCTGGTGGCAGTGTTCGTGCCCCTGGCCTTCATGACCGGCCTCACCGGCCAGTTCTACAAGCAGTTCGCCATGACCATCGCCATTTCCACGGTGATCTCGGCCTTCAACTCCCTGACCCTGTCGCCGGCCCTGGCCGCCCTGCTGCTCAAGGGCCACGACACGCCCCCCGACTGGCTGACGGTGCAGATGCAGCGCTGGTTCGGCGGCTTCTTCGCGCGCTTCAACCGCTTCTTCAATCGCAGCAGCGAGCGCTACGGCTGCGGCGTCACCGGCGTCATCAACCGCAAGGCCTCGGCCATGGGCGTGTATGCCGTGCTTCTCGGGCTCACCGTGGGGATTTCCTATGTGGTGCCCGGCGGCTTCGTGCCGGCCCAGGACAAGCAGTACCTGGTCAGTTTTGCCCAGCTCCCCAGCGGCGCCTCCCTCGACCGCAGCGAAGCGGTGATCCGCCGCATGGGCGAGATCGCCCTCAAGCAGCCGGGCGTGGAGAGCGCCGTGGCCTTCCCCGGCCTGTCCATCAACGGCTTCACCAACAGCTCCAGTGCCGGCATCGTCTTCGTCACCCTCAAGCCCTTCGCCGAACGCAAGTCGCCGGAACTGTCGGCGGGTGCCATTGCCGGGGCCCTCAACCAGCAGTACGCAGCCATCCAGGAGGCCTTCATCGCCGTCTTTCCGCCCCCGCCGGTGATGGGCCTGGGCACGGTGGGCGGTTTCAAGATGCAGATCGAAGACCGGGGCAGCGTCGGCTACGCCGAGCTGGACAAGGCCGCCAAGGCCTTCATGGCCGCGGCGAGCAAGGCGCCGGAACTGGGGCCGATGTTCTCCAGCTACCAGATCAACGCGCCCCAGCTAGACGTGGACCTGGACCGGACCAAGGCCAAGCAGCAGGGCGTGGCGGTGACCGACGTGTTCGACACCCTGCAGATCTACCTGGGCTCGCTGTACGTGAATGACTTCAACCGCTTCGGCCGGGTGTACCAGGTGCGCGCCCAGGCCGATGCCGATTTCCGTGCCCAGCCGGAGGACATCGCCCGCCTCAAGACCCGCAACGCCAATGGGGAGATGGTGCCCCTGGGTTCCCTGCTGCGGGTCACGCCCACCTACGGCCCGGAGATGGTGGTACGCTACAACGGCTTCACCGCCGCCGACATCAACGGCGGGCCGGCGCCGGGCTTCTCCTCAGCCCAGGCCGAAGCGGCCGCCGAGCGCATCGCCGCCGAAACCCTGCCCCGGGGCGTGAAGTTCGAATGGACCGACCTCACCTACCAGAAGATCCTGGCGGGCAACGCCGGTGTGTGGGTCTTCCCCATCAGCGTGCTGCTGGTCTTCCTGGTGCTGGCCGCCCAGTACGAGAGCCTGACCCTGCCCCTGGCGGTGATCCTGATCGTGCCCATGAGCATCCTCGCCGCCCTCACCGGCGTGTGGCTGACGGGGGGCGACAACAACATCTTCACCCAGATCGGCCTGATGGTGCTGGTGGGGCTGGCGTGCAAGAACGCCATCCTGATTGTCGAGTTCGCCCGGGAGCTGGAGCTGCAGGGCCACACCCCGCGGCAGGCCGCCATCGACGCCAGCCGCCTGCGCCTGCGCCCCATCCTGATGACCTCCATCGCCTTCATCATGGGCGTGGTGCCGCTGGTCACCTCCACCGGCGCCGGCGCCGAGATGCGCCACGCCATGGGCATCGCAGTGTTCTTCGGCATGCTCGGCGTGACCCTGTTCGGGCTCTTCCTGACGCCGGTGTTCTACGTGCTGCTGCGTACCCTGGACAAGCGCCACCCCCTCCACTCGGCCGCCGCCCACGAAGCGCCGCTGGTGGCCCCCGTTCATGCCCACGCCGGCCAGGAGTAAGACGATGAAGCTCCAAACCCTTCCCCTGCCCCGCCCCGCCATTGGCCTGCTGGCCAGCCTGCTGCTTCTGGCGGGCTGCTCGGTGGCGCCCGTCTACGACAAACCGGGCATTGCCACCCCGGCCGCCTTCAAGGAGGCGGCCCCCGTCGACGCCAACTGGAAGCCCGCCGAACCCGCCGACAGCGCCGCCCGGGGCGAGTGGTGGCAGGTCTTCGGCGATCCTGTCCTCGACCGCCTGGAGCAGGACGCCATCGCCGCCAACCCGGACCTGCTGGCCGCCGCGGCCCGCCTGGGCCAGGCCCGGGCACTGGAACAGTCGGCCCGCGCCGCGCGCTTTCCACAGGTCGGCGTCGGCTTCGGCCCGACCCGCCAGCGCCCCTCGCCCGCCTCCCAGGGCCTGGAGGCCGACGCCGACACCCGCGCCACCACCCTGTGGCGGGGCCAGGCCACCATCGCCTATGAGGTGGACCTGTTCGGCCGGCTGGCCAGCGCCGAGGAGGCCGCCCGCCTCGACACCGAACGCCGGGCCGCCCTGTTCGGCGCCACCCTGCTCAGCCTGCAGGCCGACGTGGCCCAGGCCTACTTCCTGATCCGCGAGCTGGACGCCGCCCAGGCCCTGTACGGCAATGTGGTCAAGCTGCGCGCCGACACGGTGAAACTGCTCCAGCGCCGTTTCGAGGAAGGCGATATTGCCGAGCTGGACCTGGCCCGGGCCCGCAGCGAGCTGGCCGCAGCCCGGTCCGAATCCCTCGGCCTGTCCCGCCAGCGCGCCCTGGCCGAGCACGCACTGGCCATTCTGCTGGGCAAGCAACCGGCCGAGTTCAGCCTGCCGGCCATGCCCCTGGGCCGCCTGTCCATCGACGTGCCGGCCGGCCTGCCCTCGGCCCTGCTGGAACGCCGGCCCGACATCGCGGCCGCCGAGCGGGCCATGGCCGCCGCCAACGCCCGCGTCGGCGTGGCCCGGGCGGCCTGGTTCCCGCGCCTGTCCCTCACCGGCGCCCTGGGTTACGAGTCCGACTGCCTCGGCGATCTCTTCAAGTACGCCAGCCGCAGCTTCGTCTTCGGCCCCCTGGCGGGCACCGCCCTGAGCCTGCCGATCTTCGACGGCGGCGCCCGGGAAGCCGGCGTCAATCAGGCCCGCGCCGCCTACGTGGAAGACAGCGCCCGTTACCGCCAGACCGTGCTGCAGGCCTTCCGTGAAGTGGAGGACAACCTGGCCCAGCTGCGCATCCTCGGCGAACAGCACCGGGAGCAGGACAGCGCCGTCGGCTCGGCCGAACGCGCCGCCCGCATTGCCCGCCTGCAATACCGGGAGGGCGCAGTGAGCTACCTCAACGTCATCGACGCGGAGCGCAGCGTACTGCAGCAGCAGCGCCTGGCCGTGGGACTGGACGGCGAGCGGGCACGCTCGACGGTCAACCTGATCCGTGCCCTGGGCGGCGGGTGGACGGCGCCGTCCAAGGCCCCCGCTGCCGGTTGAGCCAGCGCCCGGGGCAGCCCGTGCCTGCCCGTGCTGCTTTGCACCACCAGGCCGAAGCCCGATAAGCTATCGGGCTTCGGCCTTTCTGCGATCACCACCATGCTCCGACTCCACCCCGGGCGCCTCGCCGCTGCCCTCGTCCTGGCCCTCCTCACGGCCTCCGCGCCCGCCCTCGCCGGCAAGACCCTGGAGGCCATCAAGGCCAAGGGCCAGATCGCCTGTGGCGTCAGCACCGGCGTGATCGGCTTCTCCGCCGCTGATAGCCAGGGGCAGTGGAAGGGGCTGGACGTGGACGTGTGCAAGGCCATCGCCGCCGCCGTACTGGGCGACCCGAACAAGGTACGCTGGGTCCCCCTCAGTTCCCAGCAGCGTTTCACGGCGATCCAGTCCGGCGAGGTGGACATCCTGTCCCGCAACACCACCTGGAGCCTGACCCGCGATGCCGCCCTGGGCCTGCACTTCGCCGGGGTCAGCTATTACGACGGCCAGGGATTTCTCGTCCCGAAGAAGCTCAAGGTGACGAGCGCAAAGCAGTTGAACAACGCCGAGGTGTGCGTGCAGTCGGGCACCACCACCGAGAAGAACCTGGCCGACTACGCCCGGGCCCAGGGCATCAAGCTCAAGCCGGTGGTCTTCGACAAGTTCGAGGCCTCCATCAAGGCCTTCTTCAGCGGCCGCTGCCAGGCCTATACCACCGACGCCTCGGCCCTGGCCTTCATCCGCAGCAAGGAAGCGCCGGTGCCCGACGACTACCTGGTGCTGCCCGAGATCATCTCCAAGGAGCCCCTGGGCCCGGCCGTGCGGCGCGGTGACGACGAATGGTTCGCGATCGTCAAATGGACGGTCAACGCCCTGATCGAGGCCGAGGAGCTGGGCATCACCCAGGCCCGGGTGGACAGCCTGAAGGCCTCCCCCGACCCGGCCCTGCAGCGCTTTCTGGGCGTGGGTGAAGACCTGGGCAAGAGCCTGGGCCTCGACCGGGAGTGGGCCGCCCGGGCGGTGAAGGCCGTCGGCAACTACGGCGAAATCTTCAACCGCAACGTGGGGGCCGACTCACCCCTGAAGCTGCCCCGGGGCCTCAACGCCCAGTGGAACAAGGGCGGCATCCTGTACGCCCCGCCCCTGCGCTGAACCATGGCCCGCCGCAGCCTCGCCTGGCAGGCGCTGATCCTTGCCAGCCTCGCCCTGCTGGGCTGTTTGCTGGTGGACACCACCGCCAGCCGGCTCCAGGAACGGGGCATCCGCAGCGGCTTCGACTTCCTGCTCGAGCCCGCCGGTTTCGCCCTCGGCGAGAGCCTGCTGCCCTTCGAGGCCAGTGACAGCACCCTGCGGGCCTTCGCCGCCGGGCTGCTCAACACCCTGCGCGTGGCCCTGCCGGGTGCGGTGCTGGCGGTGCTGATCGGCGTGATCGTGGGCTTCGGACGGCTGGCCGACAACCCGCTGGTGCGCGGGCTCGCCACCGCCTTTGTGAACGGGGTGCGCAATGTGCCCCTGCTGCTGCACCTGCTGGCCTGGTACTTCATTCTCACCGATCTGCTGCCGGCGGCCGATGCGGCCCTGCCCCTGGCGCCGGGGGTGTTCCTCAGCAAATCCGGGCTGGCCCTGCCCTGGTGGGGCGAGGCAGGCTGGGAAGTGCCGGTGCCGGCCGGCTTCGGCATCGACGGTGGCGCCCGCCTGACCCCCGAATACCTGGCTATGCTCATCGGCCTGTCCCTGTACGCCGCGGCCTACATCGCGGAGACCCTGCGCGGCGCCGTGCAGGCCCTGCCGCCGGGGCAGCGTCTGTCGGCCCTCGCCCTGGGCATGACACCCCGCCAGGCCTTTACGCTGGTGCTGCTGCCCCAGGCCTGGCGCGCCGCCCTGCCCCCGGTGACCAGCCAGCTCCTCAACCTGTTCAAGAACGCCTCCCTGGCGGTGGCCATCGGCTACCCGGATCTGGTGTCGGTGGCCGGCACCAGCCTCAACCAGACCGGCCGCGCCATCGAATGCCTGGCCGTGGTGATCGCCGTGTACCTGCTGCTGTCGCTGCTGGCGGCGGCGCTCAGCCATGGGCTCGAACGGCGCAGCCTGCGCGGGATGCCGGCATGAGGCTGGCCCACCTGCGCCGCACCCTGTTCGGTGATGCCCTGAACACGGCCTTGAGCCTGCTCGTGCTGGCCGCGGCCGTGCTGGCCCTGCCACCGCTGCTCGACTGGGCGGTGTTGAAGGCCCGCTTTGCCCCCGACGTGGCGGCCTGCGAAGCCCTCGACCATGCCGGCGCATGCTGGGGCGTGGTCGCCGAGAAGGCCCGCTTCATCCTCCTTGGCCGCTATCCCGCCGATGAAGCCTGGCGCCCCATGCTCGCCGCCGGACTGATCGCAGGCAGCTGGCTGGCCGCTGCCCATGGTGGACTGCGCGGCCGGGCCTTGCCCCTGGCCCTGCTGCTTCCCCCGCTGCTCGCCCTCCCACTGCTGGCCGGCGGCTTTGCCGGCCTCGGCAGCGTGCCCACCGAACTGTGGGGCGGCCTGCCCCTGACCCTGCTCCTCACCGGTGCGGGCATGGCCGGAGCGCTGCCCATCGGCATTGCCGTGGCTTATGGGCGCCGCTCGTCCCTGCCCCTGCTGCGCGGCCTGCTCACGGCCTATGTGGAGCTGGCCCGGGGGATTCCCCTGGTGGCTGCGCTGTTTATCGCCTCCTTCCTGCTGCCCCTGTTCTTTCCCCAGGGCGTGGCGGTGGACATGCTGTGGCGGGTGCTCATCGCCATCGTGCTGTTCGCTGCGGCCTATCTGTCGGAGATCGTCCGCGGCGGCCTGCAGGCCTTTCCGGCCGGGCAGGTCAATGCGGCCTCGGCCCTGGGTTTCAGCCCCTGGCAGACCCAGCGCTGGATCGTGCTGCCCCAGGTCCTGCGCAACGTGGCCCCGTCCCTGGCCAACAGCGCCATCGCGCTGTTCAAGGACACGTCCCTGGTCACCATCGTCAGCCTCTACGAGCTGACCGGCGCCCTCGGTCTGGCCCTCTCCGGCGATGCCCAGTGGCGGCCCTTCTACCTCGAAGCCTGGCTCTTCATCGCCGCCATCTACTGGCTGGGCTGCGCCCTACTGGCCCGGATCAGCCGGCGTTTCGGCCAGGCCTGACGCCCCCACTGCGGCACTGACGATCTCTGCCAGGCGGCGCACGCCAGGACCGCACATCTCCGGGTCGGCAAACACCAGGTACATATCGACATACCGCTCCTCGGCGCCACCGAGGGGCAGGATGCGCAGCCGGCCATCGTCCAGTTCACGGGCGATCAGCGCTTCCGGATACCAGGCAAAGCCGTAGCCCGCAGCAGCCGCGGCAATGGACATGGCCATGCTGCTGAAGGTCCAGCGCTGCTCCACCTCGATGGTCTGGCTGCGGGAGCTGCGCGTCGAGCCGGTTTCCCGGACCATCAGATGGCGATGGGCACGCAGGTCCTTCTCACCGAGGGGTCGCCCGAGCCGATGCAGGGGATGCGCCGGGCTGGCTGCGGCCACCAGACGCATCCGCATCAAGGGCCGCCCCAGGAAGCCCGGCGGGACATGGGGCGTCACAGCCAGATCAGCCTTGCCACTGAGCAAGGCCTCGCCGGTGCCACCCATCACGGATTCGATCACCTCGACCCGGGTCCGCGGCGCCTCATCGCCAAAACGCGCCAGACAGTCCAGCAGCAGCCCAGGGGGGAAGAGGATCTCCACCGCCAGACCGACCTCCGCCTCCCAACCCGCAGAGAGTTTGCGGGCCATCTGCTCCAGGTCGCCCGCCTCGCCCACCAGGGCCAGGGCCCGCCGGTAGAGCATGCGGCCGGTGGCGGTGAGCACCGCCTTGCGGCCCTGGATCTCGAAGGCCTGGACGCCCAGCTGCGATTCGATCTTCTGGACTGCGTAGGTGACGGCGGACTGGCTCTTGTGCAAAGCCTCGGCGGCCTGGGCGTAGCCCCCGGCCTCGACCACCGCGATCAGGGCTCGCCACTGTTCGAGGGACACATGGGGCACGGGCTGAATCATCTGATTATTCGATTGTTTAAAACGAAATCTTCGTCTTTTTTATCTCTCTGGTAAATCATTTAATACCCCCATCGACACCCCACACGGAGAACCACCATGACCACCCTGCTCAAGATCAACGCCAGCCTGTTTTCCACCCAAGGTCAGTCCAGCCAGCTCGCCGAGCGCTTCGTGGCCGCCCGCCTGGCCGCCACCCCCGGGCTGAAAGTCATCAGCCGTGACCTGGGCGCCGAGCCGGTGCCCCACCTGGATGCCGCCCGCTTCCTGTCCTTCCTGGCCAAGCCCGAAGAACGCAGCGCCGAGCAGCAGGCCGTCGTCGCCTACTCCGACGCCCTGATCGAGGAACTACGCCAGGCCGACGAGATCGTGATCGGCCTGCCCATGTACAACTTCGGCGTGCCTTCCACCCTGAAGGCCTGGTTCGACCACATCGCCCGCGCCGGCGTGACCTTCCGCTACACCGCCACCGGCCCGGAAGGCCTGCTCACCGGCAAGAAGGTGACCATCTTCGCTGCACGTGGCGGGCTGTACGCCGGCACCCCGAAGGACAGCCAGACCACCTACGTGCGTGACTTCCTGGCCTTCATCGGCATCACCGACGTGGAATTTGTTTACGCTGAAGGCCTGAACATGGGCGACGAGAGCAAGGCCGCCGCCCTCACCGCCGCCCATGGCAAGCTTGCCGAACTCGCCGCCTGAACAAGGAGAACACCATGAGCACCCGCAGCCTCACCCGGATCATCCCGTCCATCCCCGTCTCCGATGGTGCCGGCGTCAAGCTCAGGCGCAGCCTGGGCCAGAGCCAGGGGCTGCGGCTCGATCCCTTCCTGATGCTCGACGAGTTCGCCTCGGACAATCCGGACGACTACATCGCGGGCTTTCCGCCCCACCCGCACCGGGGTTTCGAGACGGTGACCTACATGCTGGCCGGTGACTTCGAACACGAGGATCACCTGGGCCACAAGGGCAACCTGCGGGGTGGCGGTGCCCAGTGGATGACCGCCGGACGGGGCATCATCCACTCGGAGATGCCCCTTCAGGAAAGTGGCCGCCTGCATGGCTTCCAGTTCTGGATCAATCTGCCGGCCAAGGAGAAGATGAAGCCCGCCGCCTACAGGGACATCCAGCCCGAGGAGATCCCCGAGGTGACGATCGATGGCGGCAGCGTGAAGGTGGTGGCTGGCAGGCTCGAGACAGCCGACGGGCGGACGGCCGACGGCCCGATCCAGGGGCTGAGCACCGCCCCGCTGTTTCTGGATGTGCGCCTGGAGGCCGGTGCCCGCTTCACCCAGTCGGTTGCCGACGGGCACTCGGCCTTCCTCTATCCCTACTCGGGCAGCCTGCACGTGGGCGCGGGCGACGGGCGCACCCTTCCGAATCGCCAGGCCGGTGTGTTGTCCGACGGAGACAGCATCGAGGTGCAGGCCGGTGAGGATGGAGGCCATTTCCTGCTGCTGGCAGCGCGCCCCATCGGCGAGCCGGTGGTGCAGTACGGCCCCTTCGTGATGAATACCCGGGAAGAGATTGAACAGGCGCTGGCGGATTACCGGGACGGCAGGCTGACCGCGTAAGCCCCTGCAACCCACTCAGAGCGGGTGGATAAGTCGACTGCGCGGGCCGGCTTCTCCCCGGGGACGCTCGCCCTGCCCCTTCGGAGCGAACTCGAACCGCCCACTACAGCTTTTTCATACCCGCTCAGGCGACGGATTCGTGGTCGGGCTCATCGCGGAAGTTGCGGGCAATTGAGGCGAACTCGCCTGCGACCTGACACATGGCATCAACAATGTCGGGATCGAAGTGGCTGCCCCGCTCCTCAACGATCATGGCGAGGGCTTGTTCATGGGGAAAGGGCGGCTTGTAAACGCGGCGGGAGATCAGCGCGTCGTACACGTCGGCCACCGCCATGAGCCGGGCTGAAAGGGGTATGGCGTCCCCGGATACACCCAGGGGATATCCGCGCCATCCCAGCGTTCGTGGTGCCCATAGGCAATTTCGGCCGCATAGCGAAGGAAGGACGCGTCAGCCGAATCACCCAGGGCTTTTTCGGCCTGAAGGATAGCGTTGCGCCCGTACTCGCAGTGCTGCTTCATGATCACCCACTCATCCGGGGTGAGCTTGCCCTTTTTGAGAAGGATCGCATCCGGCGTGGCCACCTTGCCGACATCGTGGAGGGGAGCCGACTTGAACAGTAGCTGGATGACCTCCTCGTCAAGCTCGGCTCGGAAACGCGGGTGATCGCGCAGCGCTTCCGCAAGAATGCGCACGTAGTGCTGGGTACGCCGGATGTGGTTCCCGGTTTCATTGTCGCGGGCCTCGGCCAGTGCGCAGAAAGCCGTGATGGTGGCTGCCTGGGCCGCAATGACTTCTTGTTTGCTGGCCACCAAGCGGCGCGACTGCTCACTGATCTCGGCGGTGCGCTCGGCCACCAGAAGCTCAAGGTCGGCGTTACGCCGCTCCAGTGCCCGGGTGGCCCGTGACAGGGCGAGGTGGGTACGAACCCGGGCCATGACAACGGCGGGAGATATGGGCTTGTGGATGAAGTCCTCGGCACCCAACGAGAAACCCAGCTCCTCATCCTCGGGACGATCCAGGCCCGTCAGGAACATCACGGGAATCATGCGGGTGGATTCAGATGACTTGAGACGTCGACAGACCTCGAAACCGTCGATCTCCGGCATCATCACATCCAGCAGGATGATATCCGCAACACCCCCTCCTGCCAGATAGCTCAGGGCGTCGGGCCCGCTGGTGGCAGGATGCACGTCGTAGTACTCGGAAAGTACGTCCTCGAGGATCAGCAGGTTGTCAGCCTGATCATCCACAATCAGCACATGGGCGCGCTGTTTCATGCCTTGCTTCCACCTTCGTGTTGTCGTCCGGTTAGACAACGGCCTGTCGTCCCTGTTCTATAGCTAAAGAAACCACTTTCGGCGACCCTCCCGGTTCAATTCGCCCATCATCCACAAATCCATGGCCCTGATACACAGCTTTCCGCCCGCCGTGACGCCCGATGCGCACACCCTCATCCTCGGCAGTATGCCGGGCGACGCTTCGCTTCGTGCGGGTGAATACTATGCAAATCCGAGAAACCACTTCTGGCAAATTCTGGGGGTGCTGGTTGGCGCCGGCCCCGATCTTCCCTATCCGGAACGCCTTTCGAAATTGACCGGGGCGGGTTTCGCCCTGTGGGACGTCCTTCAAAGCTGTGAACGGCAGGGAAGCCTGGACAGCAGCATCGTTCCGTCCAGCATCACACCCAATGACTTCACCACCTTCCTGACCACCTACCGGGGCGTGCAACGTATCTTCTTCAACGGTACGGCGGCGGAAACCGCATTCCGCCGTCACGTGATACCGGTCTTGCCGTCGCTGTCGTGCAGTCTGTGCCGACTACCTTCGACCAGCCCCGCCAATGCCCGCTTCACGCTCCAGCGTCACCTTGATGCATGGCAGATTCTTCGCGCCGACGCTCCGACGCGTCAGGGCAGGTAAGGAAGTGGTAGCAAGTGGTTCGAATTCGCACCGGGATGCACAGCCATACCCTGCGCACGGTGAGCATCCCAGGGGCGAACTCGGGCCGCCAGCAGATCTGCTGGCGCGCTTTCAGTGCTCCAATACATAGGTGCCCGGCGCATCGGCCAGAGCCGGATAAGCCTTGCTCGAGAACGGTGCTGCATCCACCAGTTCCCCCGCCAGGGGCCTGAGCCAGGCCATCCAATCCTCCCACCAGCTACCGGCATTCTCGACCGCAACGCTTCTCCAGGCCTCAGCGCTATCGCTGCGCCGCGCCGGCGCCACCCAGAACGAGCGTTTCGGAGGCTTGACCGGAGGATTGACGATTCCCAGGATATGCCCCGAACTGGACAGGACGAATCGCTTTGGTCCGGCCACATAGTTCATGGTGCGGAAGGTCTGCCGCCAGGGCGCAATGTGGTCATCCTCCGCTGCGACGGCGTAGACCGGCTGGACAATGGCCCCCAGGTTGATGGGCTCACCCGCGACCGTCAGGGCATCGTTCTCGATCAGCCGGTTGTGCAGATACAGCTCGCGCAAGTACCAGGAATGCATGGCGCAGGGCATTCGCGTGGTGTCCATGTTCCAGTACAGCACGTCAAACGGGGGTGGCGTTTCGCCATACAACCACCCATGGACGATGTAATGCCATATCAGGCTGTTGGAGCGCAGGAGCCGGAAGGACGAGGCCATCTCGGCACCGTCCAGGTAGCCCTTCCGCTCCATGTTCTGGGTGATGAAGCGAATACTGCCCTCATCAACGAAGACTTCGATGTCGCCCGGCTTATGGAAGTCCACCAGGGTGGTAAACAGGGTGAAGTGTGCGACCGGAACCTCATCGGCGGCGAAATGGCGGTTTGCCCACGCCATATAGGTGCTTAGCGCCGTGCCACCGATACAGTAGCCCACCGCATGCACCTTGGCCGCCCCTGTGACCCCCCTCGCCGTATCGACCAGGGCCTGAACACCCTCGACAAGATAGTCGTCGAAGCGCACATCACGCATTTCCTCGCCGGGGTTCTTCCAGCTTGTGATGAAGACCTCGAACCCCTGATCAAGCAGGAAGCGGATCATGCTCTTCCTCGGATTGAGATCGAGAATGTAGAACTTGTTGATCCAGGGGGTGACGATGACGATGGGTGTGCGATGAACTTGTTCGCGTGTGGGGGTATAGCGAATGACCTCGAGCAGACGGTTACGGAACACCACCTTTCCAGGCGTCGTCGCCAGATTCTCTCCCACCTTGAAGTCATCCGGGTCCGTCATCCGCACATTGCCGGCTTCCACGTCCGCCAGGAAATTGCGGAAGCCCCTCGCCAGACTTTCGCCCTTTGACTCAACCGCCAGGCGCATGGCGACCGGGTTGGTCCACAGGAAGTTCGGCGGCGCGACGGCATTCAGCCAGTTACGCCACCAGAAGGCCGCGCGGCGTCGCTCCTTCTGGGAAAGACCCGGCGTGTCATACAGCATGTCCTGCACGTGGTGAGTGAATACCAGATACCACTCCTTGGCGACGTCCCATGTGGGTGACTCGACCCACACCGGATCGGCGAAACGTGGATCGTCGCCATGGGGCGTGACGGGGTCTGGGCTGGGAAGACCCAGCATGCGCCGCCAGCTATGCCATTGGAGCTCCCACAGGCTGGCCGACACCTTCGCCATCGCTTCGGTCAACTCCTGGGGATGCGCAGCCCAGGCAAGTTGCGCATGAAGCAGCGGAGCAGCCATGCCAAGGGGGTCAATGGACGACTCCACCGTATCGTGGAATTGCTGCATCGACTTACGCGCCAGGTCAATGGGGGGCGCAAATCCGTGACGGGTCATGATGCTCACTCCTGAAGATCGTGATTCGGGTCCGCATTCTTGACATCGGACTCCTTGAGTTGAATCCTGAGCCTGCCTGAGTGCGTCGCGCTTGACATTCATCAAGCCGATCAAGAAGAGCGCGCGCCCTATAATGCATGTATCCAGGCCCACGCAGGAGCACTACGATGTTCAAGAACATTCTCGTTCCCACCGATGGTTCCACGCTATCCGATTCGACGGTTGCGCGCGCCGTGAGTTTCGCCAGCGAGGCCGGCGCCCGCGTCACGTTTTTCTACGCTCAACCGGACTTCCCGATGCCGATCTACGGGGAAGGCGCCCTGATTGACCCGACGACCCCCGAGCAATTCAGCCGCGCAGCAGCCTTGGAGGCCGAGCGGATCCTGGCCAAGGCCCGAGCGGTGGCAGATGCGGCCGGCGTGTCCTCGTCCGTGGACACCCAAGTCAGTGAAGTCCCCTACGAAGCCATCATTGAGGCTGTCGAGCGCAACCAGTGCGATCTCATCTTCATGGCATCCCACGGCCGGCGAGGACTGAGCGGGCTGCTTCTGGGGAGCGAAACCCAGAAAGTGCTCACCCACAGCAAGACTCCCGTGCTGGTCTATCGCTGAGCCTGCAGAGTACGTAGAAACAAAATGGCCTCGCTGTTGCGAGGCCATTTTGTTTCTACGTGCCACCATACCCTCCGGCGGCGTCACTTTTCTAGTCGGATGCGCTCTGATTGATTTCAGCGGAAGTTCTCTGAAAGAAAAGCGTCATCAGACTTGATCCGGCACACACAAGCCAGAATCCGAAGAAGCCGATGGAATAAGTGGCGATGGGCGAAAAATAAACCGGCTGCCCAAACAGGTAAAGCTCCTGGGGGGCGATCACCGTAAAAAAAACAACCTCGGCAATACCCGCGACCAAGAATGAAGGCCACAAGACCTGGATCAGTTTCATCATGCTCTGGCTCCCGGGGGCGGGCACAGGGCCCAACCCTCAACTATGCGAACGTCTTTCGTCCTCAGCGATATGGGTCTGCGCGAAGCGGTAGAGATACACCCCCATCACGACGACAAAACCGATGGTAAACAGGCTCAAGAGCCCAATATCGGTACTGAACAACTCTTTCCAGGCCATGACCTCCTCCTTGTCAATCTACAGGTTTGAGATCGGCTGAATCGATCCTGATCTCGGTCTCTGTGGGGAGGAATGCGGTCCCTGACAGCCTCCAGCTACGGGACTCATCTTCTAGTAAAACTTTCCAGTGCGCAGTATTCAGGGCCAGCGGGATGGCCGCGCTATAAACGCCGCTCTTGCGCTCCAGCACGAGCTTCTGATCGAGCCCACCTCGGGTAGGATGCGCCAGGGTTGCGTTCAGGCGGCCGGGCAAATCGACGCCCGGCTTAGCTGACAATTCAACAGACAAGGACTCTGCAGAAAAGCGGACACGGGCAACCAAGCCCATGTCCTGCGCTACCGTGGCCCGCGCCAGTGTCTGGTTGATCGCCAGTCCCTGCTTGTAGTAGTCGTCCGTAACCAGCCCATCGAAAGTCGTGATGGCGAGCCAAAGCGTAATACCCCCGGCAACGATCGCCGTTGCAGGCATCAGCATCAGCAGCCAGGTCCAGCGCTCCTTGTACCAGGGGGTTGGGCTGCGCTTGGCTTCAGTTGCGGACATGTTCATGGAGTCGAATCTCTATCGTGGAATGAGGAATGCAGTTTTTTCACGAACAGAGACCGTCTCGTCGTCGAGCGCCTTGACCTCGATGTACACCGTATTGGAACCAGGCTTGCCGGACTCGGGCGGAAGGGCAACCTCCACCGTGACCGCCTTGAGGCCTGCGGCATCCACCTCGAACGGTTCGTCCGGCGTAATCTTGACGCCGTCAAGCCCGCTGACGGACAAAGCAAAGCGGCGTGGCTTCTCGGTCATGTTCATGACCTGAAGATTGTACACGTTGGCGATCAAGCCCCCTTCCACTTCTCTGCTGAGGGTCGAGCGATCCTTGATGACATCGACGCGCAAAGTCGAGCGTGTCGCCAGCCCCCAGACGAAGGCACTACAGATAGCAATCAAAACGACGGCATAGATCATGATCCGCGGCCGCATGACGTGCCCGATGATCTCCTTCATGCCCCAGTTGCGCTTGATCGCGTTCTCGGTCGTGTAACGGATGAGACCCTTCGGGTAGTTCATCTTTTCCATGACCTGATCACAGGCGTCGATGCATGCCGCACAGCCGATGCACTCGTACTGCATGCCATTACGAATATCGATACCGGTCGGACAAACCTGGACACAGATACCGCAATCGACGCAATCGCCCTTGGAGAGGGTCTTTGGATCCAGCCCTTTCTTGCGCGGGCCGCGGGGCTCGCCACGTTCCGGGTCGTAAGTGATAACCAGCGTATCCGGATCAAACATGACCCCCTGGAAGCGGGCATAGGGACACATGTACTTGCAGACCTGCTCGCGCATCACACCGGCAAACAGATAAGTGAAACCGCCGTAGAAGAAGATCCAGAAGAGTTCCCACGGACCAAAACTGAAGGTAAGAGCCTCATTCACCAGTTCGCGAATCGGTGTGAAGTACCCTACCAGGGTGAAGCCCGTCCACAGGGATATCGCACCCCATGCACCAAATTTCGCGGCCTTGATGCCCAGCTTGCGCCCACTCATGGGGGCAGCGTCCAGCTTCATGCGCTGGCTGCGATTTCCCTCGATCTTCTCTTCAACCCACATGAAGATCTCGGTGTAGACCGTCTGCGGGCAGGCATAGCCACACCACAGACGCCCCGCCACTGCGGTGAAGAAAAACAGTGCATATGCGCTGATGATCAGAAGAATAGCCAGGAAGAACACATCCTGGGGCCAGAAAACCCACCCGAAAATGTAGAACTTCCGCTCTACCACATCCAGCAGAACCGCCTGTCGATCACCCCACGGCAACCAGCACAGACCATAGAAAATCAGCTGGGTCGCCCAGACAAGAATCCATCGCCAGGTGGCAAACAGCCCTGTCACAGCACGGGGGTAGACCTTCTGCCGGACGGCATAGAGGGTGTCGTCAGATTCTGCTGAAGCCTTCAACTTCGGTTCAGCGCTCTTCGGGGTCTGGGTGTCTGGCTGGCTCATGATTGCCAAATAATAATATTCTAATATTCTTGTTCAAAAACTCCCCGGGGCATGCCCGGGGAATCGATCAGCAGGAGCAAGAACCACTCCTCCAAAAACTTACTTCTTTTCTTCCGCCGGCGCTGCGCCCTTGGAGACGCTCAACACATAAGCTGCAAGCAAGTGTACCTTGTCTTCACCGAGGAAGTCCTTGAAAGCAGGCATCTGGTTGGTGCGACCGTTTGTCACAGTCTCGATGATGGTGGCTTCAGAAGACCCATACAGCCAGGTCTTGTCGGTCAGGTTCGGCGCACCGAGAGCGGGAGTGCCCTTGGCTTCCGGACCGTGACAGGCCACGCAATTCGCCGTGAACAGTTCCTTGCCACGCTGGGCGCGCAGGGAATCATGAGCGAGACCCGACAGGGAACGAACGTAGTTGGCGACATCCTTGGTGCCATCAGCGCCCAGAGCCGGCCCGAACGGGGGCATCATGCCCATGCGGCCACCCAGCACGGTGGTGCGGATGGTCTCGGGCTCACCACCGTACAGCCAGTCCGCGTCGGTCAGATTGGGGAAGCCCTTGGCACCCTTCGCGTCGGCACCGTGGCACTGGGCGCAGTAGGTCACGAACAGACGCTGCCCCATGGCATTGGCTTCCTTGTCGCCAGCAACGGCGTTCAGATCCATACTGCGGAACTTGGCGAAGATCGGACCATACTTCTCGGCGGCAGCCTTCTGCTCAGCCTGCCATTGCCCACCCGAGGACCACCCCAGCTTGCCCTGGTTGTTGCCGAAGCCGGGGTACATGGACAGATAGACGATCGCAAAGATGATCGTGATCCAGAACATGTACATCCACCAACGGGGCAGCGGATTGTTGTATTCCTGCAGGGTCTCATCCCAGATGTGATCATGCAGGCCCACCGGGCCAGACGTCCGCTTCGTCATGTTTGAGACGAGCACGAACACGCAGAAGCCGATGCTCAGAAACACCAGCACCATCACATAGGCGTTCCAGAAACCGCTAACAAAGTCAGCCATTTTTATTTCCTTCCTTGGTTTGCCGTCCCGCGTCGGGAGCCGGCAAGTCGTCCTCGCTGAACGGCAGGAGCGCTGCCTCGTCGAATCCCTTCCGCGCCCGTCCGCTGTATGCCCAGAGGCTGATGCCGATGAAGCACACAAAACCCAGGACGGTCACAACCGTACGCGCATCATTGATATCCACGCTCACGCTCCTTCGTTCTCAGAATGGTCTTTCCCGACAGCATCAACTGCCAGGATTGAGCTCCACTCGGCGGGCTTCAGCATTGTCGCCCGAACCGGTGATGCTGACAGGCGGCTTCATGTTGATCCTGTCTTCTGCCACACCGGCAGCCTTCAGGGCTTCACGAACAGCCTTCGCACGCTCCTTGGCGAGTTCGAGGTTCTTCTCCACGTCGCCGCTCTTGTCGGTGTAACCCGTCACATCGACCTTTGCATCTGCCTTGTCCTTGAGGAACTTGGCCGTTGCGTCGACTGCAGCGGCGGCATCAGCGGGAAGCGTGCTGGAGCCGACCTCGAAGAAGACCTTGCCGAGGGCATCGGCTGCAGGCGCAGCCGCCGGGGCTGCTTCTGCGGCAGGCGCGGCAGCCGGAGCCTTGCCGGCTTGAAGGGCAGTACCAAGCCCCTGCAGGTAAGCCACCAGTGCGTCGAGCTCGGTCTTGCCCTCAAGCGCCTTGCGGGCACCCTGGATTTCCTCGTCGGTGTAGGGCACGCCCACCTTGCGCAGCGCCTTCATCTTGGCTTCGATGTCGTCGGACTTGGCCGGACGATCGAGCCACGGGAAGGCCGGCATGTTGGACTCCGGCACCACGTCACGCGGGTTGATCAGGTGGATGCGATGCCACTGATCCGAGTAACGACCGCCAACGCGATGAAGGTCAGGACCGGTACGCTTGGAGCCCCACTGGAAGGGGTGGTCATACACGTATTCACCAGCGACGGAGTAGTGACCATAACGCTCGGTCTCCGCACGGAACGGACGAATCATCTGGGAATGGCAGTTGTAGCAGCCTTCGCGGATATAAACGTCACGCCCCACCAGACGGACCGGATCGTAAGGCTTGAGGCCCTCGACCGGGGTCGTCGTGGAATGCTGGAAGAACAGCGGAACGATCTCCACCAGACCGGCAATACTCACGGTCAGCAGCGTGAAGACGATCAGCCAGCCAACCTTGCGTTCAATAAAGTCGTGATTCGATTGAGCCATGATTATTATTCCTCCCGATCAGGCGTGGGCGCCGGCAGGTGCCAGCACCGGAGCTTCATAGGCCTTCTGACCGGCAATCGTCTTGATCATGTTGTAGAACATGATCAGCATGCCCGTCAGGAACAGCACACCACCCAGGACACGAATGGCCCAGAACGGGTAGCTGGCCTTCACGGATTCAACGAAGGAGTAGGTCAGGGTGCCGTCCGGGTTGGTGGCACGCCACATCAGGCCCTGCATCACACCAGAGATCCACATGGAAGCGATGTACAGCACGATGCCGATGGTCGCGATCCAGAAGTGGGTGGTGATCAGCTTGGTCGAATACATCTCGGTCTTGCCGTACATGCGCGGGATCAGGTAGTACATGGCGCCGATGGACACCATGGCGACCCAGCCCAGAGCACCGGAGTGCACATGGCCGACGGTCCAGTCGGTGTAGTGCGACAGCGCATTGACCGTCTTGATGGACATCATCGGACCTTCGAAGGTCGACATGCCATAGAAGGACAGGGAAGTAATCAGGAACTTCAGGATCGGGTCGGTGCGCAGCTTATGCCAGGCGCCGGACAGGGTCATGATGCCGTTGATCATGCCGCCCCAGGAGGGAGCCAGCAGAATCAGGGAGAAGACCATGCCGATGGACTGGGTCCAGTCGGGAAGCGCGGTGTAGTGCAGGTGGTGCGGACCCGCCCACATGTAAGTGAAGATCAGCGCCCAGAAGTGCACCACCGACAGACGGTAGGAGTACACCGGACGGCCAGCCTGCTTCGGCACAAAGTAGTACATCATGCCCAGGAAGCCGGCAGTCAGGAAGAAGCCCACTGCGTTGTGGCCATACCACCACTGGATCATGGCGTCCTGGACACCGGCATAGGCGGAGTAGGACTTGCCCAGGGAAACCGGGATCTCGGCGCTATTCACCAGGTGCAGCAAGGCAACCGTAATGATGAAGGCACCGTAGAACCAGTTGGCCACATAGATGTGGGTGGTTTTGCGGGTACCGACAGTGCCGAAGAAAACGATTGCGTAGGAAACCCACACAAGCGTGATCAGGATATCGATCGGCCATTCGAGCTCGGCGTATTCCTTGCCGGAGGTCCAGCCCAGAGGCAGGGTTACTGCAGCAAGAACGATGATCAGCTGCCAGCCCCAGAAGGTAAAGGCAGCAAGGCCCGGGGCGAACAAGCGGGTGTGACAGGTACGCTGCACACAGTAGTACGACGTTGCAAAGAGAGCACAGCCACCAAAAGCAAAGATAACCGCATTGGTGTGGAGCGGGCGGAGCCGTCCGAAGTGCAGCCATTCGGCAACGTTCAATTCGGGCCACACGAGCTGTGCTGCGACGATAACGCCGACCAGCATGCCCACGATGCCCCATACCACCGTCATGATGGCGAACTGCCGCACGACTTTATAGTTGTAAGTCTGCGATTGCATGTGAGTCACCTCAATAAAGAAAAACTAAACCCCCCTGACTGCAGACGGCGGACCGTCGGCAGGCTTCCGCGGAAGGATACGCCGCGATAAGGGCGACATTTTGACACAGATCAACTGGACTGCGCCCCAACTGGCCGGGAGCGGTTACGGCGCGAGGCTCTCCACGGGGTGGTGCCTGACAGAAGATCGGCTCAGGAATGATCGGGACAAGCGCCCGATGGGAACTTGCATCGGCACCTGAAATCCGCCTGGCACAAGGGTTTCGGCGCGTCCTGGCAGACGAAAGCGTCGACGGTCGCCCCGGATCGGTCACTCATTTTGCAGGGTGCAGGAAGTGAGAAACTCCCGAAACGGGTAAGCATAAAAATTGCGCACGATTAAACGCAGAAGATCGGTTGCACTTCTTCAAGAAAGTGCAACCGATCTATTGTGACTAATAATTAAACACCCCGCTGTCGCCAGGAGGGGCTTTCGTCAATTGAACACGCGAACGCTTCTCTCCACGGCAGGACACTCCGGCTCGCACAAACGCTCGAGCGCAGCCCATCGTCCCTTGAGCTGCAGCGCGCATTTCCGCAGGGCTGGGCCTGGACGGGAAACTCTTCATCAGCGCCGCCAGGGCAAGCGTCCGGAGACGCCTCATAGTCCGGCGGGGTGCCCTCGCCCTCCTCCTGGGCACAGTGGCAGAGCTTGCTCATGCCCGTACCGCGTAATACTCGACCACGTGCTGTACCTCGACCGGAAATGGCACTTCGGAAGCGTCGGGCACGCCGAGTCACCGACCGGCACAATGGAGCCACCTTGTGACCGGCACATAGGCGCCCGCGCCGGATCGGCGTAATGGAGCCAGTCTCACTCTGACGGCCCCCTCGACCTTGAGCGGTCCATCGCTACCCTGCCGGGTTTGGCAGGAGAAAACCGGTGGCCCGCAGGAGTATCGAGATGCACGAGTACCGCCAGGCCCTGCTGCGTTTGCGTCAGGGCGATTCGGAGCGCGAGATTGCGCGTTCCGGTTTGATGGGACGGGCCAAGGCGGCCCGTTTCCGGGAGTTGGCCTGCGAGAAGGGCTGGCTTGAGCTCACTTGGCCCCTGCCGGCAGACGCTGAGATCGCGGCCACACTGGCCCCGCCGCGTGTGCCGCTGACGGCCCAGTCAACGCTTGCCGCGTATCGCCAGCTAGTCACCCAGTGGCTCGGCCAGGGCGTCTCCGGCGTGGCCATCCATTCAGCCCTCGTCCGCGAGCATGGTTTCACGGGCCGCTACTCCAGCGTCCGGCGCCGGCCCCGAGCTCATCGATCCGGCCACCGGCCAGCTTCGCCGCACCTGGGCCTTCGTGATGACGCTCGCCTTCTCACGGCACCAGTACGTGGAGTTCTTGTGGGACCAGAGCGTGCGCACCTGGCTCGGCTGCCATCAGCGCGCCTTCGAGTGGTTCGGCGCGGTGCCGGCGCGGCTCATCATCGACAACGCCAAGTGCGCCATCGCCAAGGCCTGCGCCCGCGACCCCGAGGTGCAGCGGGCCTACGCCGAGTGTCCAGAGGGCTAAGGCTTTCGCATCGACGCGTGCCCGCCGCGGGATCCGCAGAAGAAGAGCATCGTCGAGGCCAGGGTGAAGTACGTGAAAGGCAATTTCCTGCCCACCCGGCAGTTTCGCGACATGGCGGACCTCAACGCCCAGGTGCGCGACTGGGTGCCGCAGGTGGCGGGACAGCGAATCCACGGCACGACCCGCCTGCGCACTCCCCATATGTGCCTCCAGGAAGGCAAGCCCCGCTGGCAGGGCCTGCCCGACGGACTGGCCCGGCGCCTGCACATCTATTATGTAAACGGTGGCCAGCTAAACATCGATGGTTTCTACGCCCCCCTCTCCGCCCATGTGGCCGGCAAGGCAGCCTCGGGCATCGCAGACCCCATCATGTTCCCCACGAGTCACATTTATCACCCGGACCATCCCGGCCTTGTCTTCGACAGCCCGACGACCTAGCTCCGCTGGAAAGGGGCCGCCCCGGTCATCGCCATCGCCCTCCACCAGCGATACCTCGCCGCCGAGCAGACCGCCTTCATCGACGACCTGATACGCCGCATCGAAAAGAACGGCGCCATCGTGTATGTGCCCGAGGACGGCGAACGACAGCTCCCACAAGGCGAACCTGCCGCTCGCGGGCACAAGGAAAACTCGCCCCGACCCTGAACTCCCTGACAAAGCCCACGTCCATTGGTGGTCATCCACCGACTGCGAGCGCAGTTCATCGTCATGAAATCCTTGCTCACCCTCCTCCTGATCAGCTTCGTCAGCGTCAGTCACGCTGAAGATCGCATCATCGAAGTTGCCAGCGGGCGCGAGATCAGTCGCGCCCAGCTACTGGCCCAGGCGCGCCAGAGTGACTTCCTCCTCCTCGGCGAGATCCACGACAACCCCCACCATCATTTCCGCCGCGCCGAGCTGATCACCGCGCTTGCGCCCAAGGCCATCAACGCGGAACAACTCGAAGAGGGCAGGCGCACCGACTGGGCCAAGGCCTCCGGCGAGCCCCTGAAGAGTCAGCTCACCACGGCCGGCTTTGACGCAGCCGGCTGGCAGTGGCCTGTGCACGAGCCGCTGTTCGCGGGTCTCGCCAAGGCACGGATCGATGTGGTGGGTGCCAACATCTCCCGTGATCTGGCCCGTCGTATTGTTCGCGAAGGCAACTCCGCCCTACCCCCCGGGCTGGCAGCAACCCTCACCGCCAATCCCCTGAGCCCGAGCGCGGAGGCCGCCCTCGACGCCGACCTGCTGGACAACCACTGCGGTCAGCTTCCCGCCACGCGCTTGCCCGGCATGCGTCTGGCCCAGCGGGCCCGGGATGCCGCCATGGCGGTGGGCCTCACGACCCTGCCTGAGCGGCCAGCCATCCTGGTGGCCGGCAATGGACACGTTCGCGGTGACTACGGCGTCCCGGCCCTGTTGGCCAGACTGCGCCCCGGCGCACGCATCATCAACATCGGCTTCGAAGAAGAGGGCAAGGCAACCGATGCCGGCACCACCTACACCCACATATGGACAACGCCCGCCGTCCACCGGGATGACCCATGCAAGGGATTCGGCCAAGCGCGCCCCTGAGAAACGCAGGATCTAGACGACATTCAATTTTTTACGAAATCAGACTACCAACAATTCTGATTTTATTTAACCCCAAGGGCGGCTATGCTTCCACGGCTGAGATCCCCAACCACAGGAGACACGAATGAAAACCTTTGCCCTGATGACGGCCGCTCTGGCCCTGGGCTTCACCCTGGTGACAAGCGACGCCGAGGCCGCCAAGCGCTTTGGCGGTGGCAAGTCCTCAGGCATGCAACGCCAGGAAATGAGCCAGCCCAAGTCCCCCAACGCCACCCCAGCCACGCCTGCCCAGGCTCCGGGTGCCGCCGCGACCCCGGCCCGTTCCCAGGCTGCTGCCGCCGCGCCCGCCGCCCAACCCAAGCGGTCCTGGATGGGCCCGCTGGCCGGTCTGGCCGCCGGTATCGGTCTGGCCGCCCTGGCGTCCCACTTCGGCTTCGGTGAAGAACTCGCCTCCATGATGATGATGGCCCTGATCGCCTTTGCCGTGATCGCCGTAATCGGCTTCTTCCTGCGCAAGCGCGCCGCGGCCAACCAGCCGGCCCTGGCCGGTGCTGGCGCCGGCACTGGTGGCATGCAATACACCGCCAACCAGAAAGGCTACGATGAGTCGCCGTCCGCCGCCACCCCGTCCTACGGGGGAGGTGCTGCACCCATGGCGGCTGCGGCTGCGGCTGGCGCTGCAGCGGTAGGTAACATTCCCGCCGACTTCGATGCCGAAGCCTTCGTGCGCAACGCCAAGATCAACTTCATCCGCCTCCAGGCGGCCAACGACGCTCGCAATCTCGAGGATATCCGCGAATACACCACGCCCGAGATGTTCGCCGAGATCAAGATGAACTGGATGGATGACACCAGTGCCGGCCAGAAAACCGACGTGGTCTCCCTCAACGCCGAGGTGATCGACGTAACCGAGGAAGCCGAGCGTTACATCGTCAGCGTGCGCTTCACCGGCCTGCTGCGCGAGGAAGTCAACGCCGCCCCCGAAGGCATCGACGAGGTGTGGCACCTCACCAAGCCCCGCAGCGGCAACGGCGGCTGGCTGGTGGCGGGTATCCAGCAGAACGGCTGAGAAATTGAGGATGAATCTGCTGCGCGGCCCGATTTCTCCCGCGCGATGCGCGCCGTCCCCTTGTACGGCTGCGCCTCCCGGTGCGAACTCGAATCGCTCGCAACGACATCTTCAGCAGCGCTGAACCCCAAGGCGGCACGTCCGCCCGAACCGACGCTGGCAGTACCCCCCTAACCCCTGCACGAGGACACCTCGTGGCAGGGGTCTTTTTCTTGGGTGAGCCTCAGGCGCAGGTGCCCGACTACCCTTCCGATGGCGCAGCCGCCCCTCCATCCATGGCCTCCAGCCCGGCCTTGGCCGCATCGGAAATGGCAAGCACGCAGGGGTGAGTCAGGCGACGCTCCACGGAGATCGCGTAGTACTCGATGCGAACCTCCTCGGCCCGGCCCAACACCATCAGATCGCCACTGGCCAGGGTCTCCTGCTCGATGGCCGTCGGCACCACGAAGGCGCCAACCCCCGCACGTCCGAAGGCCGTCATCAGCGCCGTGTCATCAAACTCGCCGGCAATGCGTGGCCGCAGTCGCTTGCGATCAAGCCAGTCCTCGAACTTGCGGCGGATGGCCGAATCCTCTCCGGGCAACAGGGTGGGCAAGCTGCCCATGCAGGCCGGAAACTCGGTGCTGTGCCCCTCAAGCAGCGACCGGGCAGCAATGAAGCTCAGGCCCGACTCCCCCAACCGGTGGTTGTAGGCCCGCACATCGACCGAGGGCGGAATGGGCGAATCGGCGATCACCAGATCCAGCTTGTGGATGGCGAGCTCAGTGAGCAGACGGTCGAGACGCCACTCCCGGCAAATGATGCGCACCGGATCGGCCGGATCCACCGCGGGGCGGAGCAGACGATAGGCAATCGACTTGGGCACCGCATCCGACACCCCGACCCGGAACTCCACCGGCCGCCCCTTGGGATAGTGGCGCAAGGCCTGCTCCAGCTCGGCGCTGAGGGAGAACATCTCGTCCGCGTATTCCATGGCCAGACGGCCCGCAGGCGTCAGCTCAAGGGCCCGGCCGTCCCGTGCAAAGAGCTGGGTGTCGAGACTGTCCTCCAGCAGGCGGATCTGCCCGCTGATGGTCTGGGGCGTGACGTGGAGCGCCTCGCCGGCCTTGACCACGCCACCGCTGCGTGCGGTCTTCCAAAAATAAAAGAGGTGTTTGAGGTTCATTCGACGGCTCCTGGCAAGACATGTAACAGTTCGAATATATCGAAACAATACTTCAGATAATGCGTCTTTACCTGATTGATTGATACCAATATAGTTAGATCTCCGCAACACACAGGAGACGAAGATGGAAGTTCAGATCAAGGCCCGCGGCCTGCCTGCCGCCAAGACCCTGCGCAATCACGCCAGCCGCCGTATCCGCACCGCCCTGGGCCGCTTCGGCCACGCGGTCCAGAGTGTCACGGTCCGCCTATCCGACATCAACGGGCCCCGCGGCGGAGCAGACAAACTCTGCCGCATCGTCATCCAGATGAAGAATCGCTCCATCGTCATGGAAGAGCTGGGCGATGACATGCGCCGGGTCATTGACCGCCTCACCGAGCGCGTCCAGTACAACGTGGCCCGCCAGATGGACAAGATCGCCCGGGTGAACCGCCAGCTCATGCAACCGCCCGAGCTGATCCCCATCCCGATCTGAGCGATCGTCAGCGCCGAGCCTCCACAGGCCGGCGCTCCCGGAACGGGGAGGCCTGACCTCCCCGTCAATTCCGGCTAAAATCGCTGCCCGAACGCCATCTGCGGGGCCAACTGCCCCGCCATGACTGCCATGCTGCGAATCGCCGAACTCCGCCTGCCCCTCGACCATTCCGCCGAGGCTCTGCCCGCCGCCATCGTCCAGCGACTGGGCATTTCCGCCGCCGATCTCAACGCTTTCACGGTTTTCAAGCGCAGCTACGATGCGCGCAAGAACTCGAAGCTCACCTTCATCTACATTGTCGATGCCGAGGTGGCCAATGAGACCGCCATCCTCCGACGTTTTGCCGGTGACCTCCACGTCAAGCCGACGCCCGACATGGAATACCATTTCGTCGGCAAGGCGCCGCCCGCCTTCACCCATCGCCCGGTAGTCATCGGGTTTGGCCCCTGCGGCATCTTTGCCGCATTGATCCTGGCTCAGGCGGGCTTCAGGCCCATCGTGCTCGAGCGCGGCAAGGCCGTTCGCGAGCGCACCCAGGACACCTGGGGTCTGTGGCGCAAGAACACCCTCAACCCCGAGTCCAACGTGCAGTTCGGTGAAGGCGGCGCCGGAACCTTCTCCGACGGCAAGCTCTACAGCCAGATCAAGGACCCCAAACACTACGGCCGCAAGGTGCTCACCGAGTTCGTCAAGGCCGGCGCACCACCGGAGATCCTCTATGTCGCCAAGCCCCACATCGGCACCTTCCGGCTGGTTGGCATGGTCGAAGCCATGCGTGCCGAGATCGAGCAACTGGGCGGCGAGATCCGCTTCCAGCAACGGGTCACGGATGTCCTCATCGAAGAGGGTCATGTGCGTGGGGTGAAGACCGCCAGCGGCGACGAGATCCGCAGCAACCACGTGGTGCTGGCCCTCGGCCACAGCGCCCGGGACACCTTTGAAATGCTGCACGAACGCGGCGTGTTCATGGAGGCCAAGCCTTTTTCGGTGGGCTTCCGCATCGAACACCCCCAGAGCCTGATCGACAAGGCCCGCCTCGGCCCCCACGCCGGACACCCGGAACTGGGCGCGGCCGACTACAAGCTGGTGCACCATGCTTCCAATGGCCGCGCGGTTTACAGCTTCTGCATGTGCCCGGGTGGCACCGTGGTGGCTGCCACCTCGGAGCCGAATCGCGTGGTGACCAATGGCATGAGCCAGTACTCGCGCAATGAGCGCAACGCCAATGCAGGCATCGTGGTCAGCATCACCCCGGACGACTACCCCGGCGGCCCCCTCGCCGGGATCGCCTTCCAGCGCGAACTGGAAAGCCGGGCCTTCGTGCTCGGGGGCGGCACCTACGAGGCGCCGGGCCAGCTGGTCGGCGACTTCCTGAAGGGCAAGGCCTCCACGACCCTCGGCAGCGTGGAGCCCTCGTACAAGCCGGGCGTCAAGCTGGGCGACCTGTCCACCGCCCTGCCCGACTACGCCATCAGCGCCCTGCGCGAAGCCCTGCCTGCCTTCGACCGGCAGATCCGAGGCTTCAACATGCACGACGCGGTACTCACGGGTGTCGAGACCCGTACCTCATCCCCGCTGCGTATCACCCGCGGGGAAGACTGCCAGAGTCTCAACGTGAAGGGGCTTTACCCGGCGGGCGAAGGGGCCGGCTACGCGGGAGGCATCCTGTCGGCGGGGGTAGACGGCATCCGTGTCGCCGAGGCTGTGACGGCCAGTCTGCTGGCCGACGCCTGACCCACTCCGGTGGCACAGCGTCTCAGCGTGCCGCCAGACTGCGAAAACGGCTTTCCCGGCCCAGCACCAGACAGCCAAATTCGTCGAGCAGGGCCGGAGTGATGGTCTCCGGGCGAAGGACGAAAGTGACGAAGCCGAGGCGCTCCAGATTGCGGGCCTCGACCACGATCTCACCCTTGTCGAAGTCGGCCCGCCAGACCACCTGCACCCCCACTTCGTCTGCCACCACGAAAAGTCCGGACTCCAACTCCCGCATCCGGTTGCGACGCTCCTGGCATTCGAACTTCAACCCCAGGTCGAACAGCATCTGGCGCAGCCGCTCGACCGCCCCGCCACTTCGCTCAAGGCTGCGCTGCCCCGCCCCACGAAGAGTGAAACCCATGCTCACCCTCTCGATGCAGCCCCCGTCAGCAGTGGGTCGCGTCCGAAAATCGGCATAGCCCTCCGCCCAGGAAAGGTTGCGGATGGGATCGTCTGAGTCAAGAAGGTAGTAGCAGCGCCCCACCTGGGGTTTCAGGATATTGAGTTGAGTGGTCAGATCACGCAGGTAGTCGAACACCTCGCGCAAAGATCGATCGAGGCGCTCACGCAGTCGCTCGGCCTCCCGGGTGGCCATGCTGACGCCCCGCTGCTGTAGAGCAACCTCGTCGCGTAGCTGATCAAGGAGCCCGCTGCGGCGCTGCTCGGGCACTTCCGACGGCGGAATCTGCGGGTCGGCCCCGGCAGGCTCGGGCGCCCTGAGTCCGGTGACCTCGGGAAACCCGAGATCCCGCGCGGCAACCGAGAAATCCGCCTTATTGCCACGGATCCCGGTGTAACGGGCATCAATCTGCTCCACCCTGCGCCGAGCCGCCTCCAGATCAAAGGAATCGATATCCGCAAGCAATGCCGCGGCCTCCGCATCCAGAGACCGGGCCTCGACATCCTCCGAGCCCACACGCTCGGACGAAAGCGGATCAGGCGCATCGGGTGGGCGGACATTGGGTTTGGAAGACACAGCGATGATCTGGGAGAAGAAAACACTAAAAATCCGCGGATCGGTACGGGCACGACCGGGAAACTGTCACAGCGATGACGTTATTGTAATGAACTATGGGCGCTTGGGAACCCATCCTCGCCAGCCGCAGCCCCGGAAACTTGCTGTCGGGTGCTGCCCGCAGTTAGACTCCGCAGCGTTTCGGGTGCCGACCCCGCGTCTGCGGGAAAGGTGAAACGGGAAGTCCGGTGACCTCCGCGAGCCATTGCTCGCAGGGCATTCCGGCGCAGTCCCCGCTGCTGTAAGCCTGACGACGCCTCCACACACGCCACTGGGCCATGGTCCGGGAAGGCCGGAGCGGGTCGCATGAAGGTGAGCCAGAAGACCGGCCCGACGACACTTGTTCAGCTGTGCCCCGGGGTGTGGGACTGGCGAGCGAAAACGTCGGCCCTCCCGCGCACACCCTTTCTGTCGGCGCCCGCCATGCGGCTTCGTATCGTCCCTCCTGCCTCCCCCCGGCCAGCGCGATGGCACGCGGAGGCACAATGGCAGGACGCAAATCGACTCACCGGATATTCACCCGCGGCGCGCTGCTGCTGATCGCCCTCGTTGCCTGCAGCGGAGCCCACGCGGCCACCCTGTTCGGCGTCGTCACCGACCGTGCCGCCCCCACGGCCGTCGAAGCCGCCCGGCAGCATCTCGCCCACCATCCCCGCGACCGCATCCTGCTGCGTACCCCGGCCCAGATCCAGGCCGCCACCGACCGACAGTTGCGCCAGTGGCTCGACGCCGATGCCGTGCTGGCCGTCTCGGCCTTTGGCGACCCGGCGCGGCGCCTCATCGACGCGATACCCGCCAGCCGTGCCAGCACCGTGCTGGCCATCAGCGGCGAGCAGCGCCTCAACCTGCTGAGCCGTTCTCGGGCCGGAGCCCTGGCCAGTTTCCCCGCCGAAACCCTGCACCAACTGGCGGGTGAAGCCCCTCCGCAGGCGGCCCTTGAGGCCGCCGCTGCGGCCCCGGCGGCACAACACTGGCTGGACGCACGCCGCACCTGGCAGGCCGGTGGCAGCGACAACCTGAGCAGCCTGTTCAAGCACCTGCTGGCAGGCACCCCCCTGCCCCCGCCCCGACCGGAGGCCAGCCTGCGCCTGCGCGTTGGCGCTGTCGAGCGGATCGATGCCGACGCCTGGGACGCCCGCCTGCTGCCTGCCGGCGCAGCCCTGGCCGTCCTTGACCTGTCCAATATCGAATCCGGCAGTGCTGCCGCGATCTGCGCCGAATCCCGCCGCCAGGGTCTGCCCTGCGCCGAGATTCTGACCCGCTGGGGTGGCAGCTCCCGGGCGGCCATCGAGGGCCTGCCCAGGCTGTTGGCCCCGGCCCGGCCGGCTGCCCTGGTGGTAATCCAGGATTTCGTCGTCGGCGCCGCCGAGAACAGGGAAGCCGTCACCGAAGCCTTCACGCAACTCGACATCCCGATCATCAAGGCCATCCGCCTCACCGAGCGTAGCGCCACCCAGTGGCGCCTCTCGCCGGAGGGCCTGCCGGTGGATTCCGTACAGTACCGGGTGGCCCTGCCGGAGCTCCAGGGCATCGGCCAGCCCATCGTCGTGTCCGCTGTCGGCGCCAGCCGCATCGACCCCATCACCGGCGTCGCGCTGCGCCGCACCGAACCGATCGCCGCCGAGATCAGCCGCCTGGTGTCGCGCGCGGCCCGCTGGCAGCAGCTCCAGACCAAGGCCAGGGCCGCCAAGCGCCTGGCCATCATCTACTACAACCACCCACCCGGCCGGCAGAACATCGGCGCCGACAACCTGGACGTGCCCGCCTCCCTGTTCGGCATCCTGCAACGGCTGAAGGCAGAGGGCTACGACACTGGCGAACTGCCGGCAACGCCTGAGGCCCTGCTTGACCGCATCATGGCCCACGGGATCAACCTGCCCGAAGACAAGACCGCCCTGCGCGAGCTGGCCCGCGAAGTGGAGGGCGTCAGTGCTACCGACTACCGGCGCTGGTTTGCCGGGCTGCCCGAGCGCGTCCAGGGCGAAATGGTCTCCGGCCCCCTGGGCCGCCTTCACACCGAAGTGCTGGAAGCCGAGCGTGCCGGCGAACGCAGCCTTGGCCGCAAGCGCGTGGAATCGGCGATGAAGGAACTCCACCACCTGGCCGAAGGCGCCGACCACCCCCGGCGGGCCGAAGCCATCGCCGGGCTGAAGGCCCTCGAAGCCAGCTACCTGGCTTGCCTCGCCGATGTCCCCCAAGGCCCCTGCAGCCGCCATTCCGGCCTCACCTGGAAGATCGTCGGCTACGGTGTCGAAGGCCTCAAGGGCTGGGGCCCGGCACCGGGCAAGGTGATGGTCAGCGACGGCAGGCTGCTGGTGCCCGGGCTCACCTTCGGCAAGATCTTTGTCGGCCCCCAGCCGCCCAGGGGCTGGGAGGTGGATGAAGAGCTCCTCCACGCCAACACCAGCGTGCCGCCGCCCCACCAGTTCCTCGGCTTCTACCACTGGATCCGCGACGTCTTCCGCGCCGACGCGGTGGTGCATCTGGGCCGCCATTCGACCTACGAATTCCTGCCCGGCAAGGCCGTCGGCCTGACCGCCGACGACTACCCCAGCCTCATCGCCGCGGACCTGCCGGGCATCTACCCCTACATCGTCGACGGCGTAGGGGAAGGCATCCAGGCCAAGCGCCGGGGCCTCGCCGTGATCGTCGATCACCTCACGCCGCCCCTGTCGGCCACCCCGCTCTACGACAAGCTGCTGGAATTGCGTCAGGTGGTGGAGAGCTTCGAGGCCGCCGGCAGCGACAGCCTCAAGACCCAGGCCGCCCGCCGCATGCGCGAACAGGTCGTCGCGCTCAACCTGCGGACCGAACTGGAAGCCTCCATGGCCGATGTGCTGGAGGTGCGCGGCATCGGCTTCGAAGACGCTGACGACGACCTGCTCGCCCACGAGATCGGCCACTACCTCACCAAACTGCAGGAGAAGTTCATGCCCCACGGCCTGCACATCTTCGGGCAGGACTGGAGCGCCGAATCATTGAAACTGATGGCCGACTCCATGGGCCAGGTAGCCGGTGGCTACGACGCCGCCATCGCCGACAAGCTTGCGGCCTCGCCGCGTCTGGAAATGGCCGGCCTGCTCGCCGGCCTGGATGGGCGCTTCGTGGCCCCGGGCAAGGGCAACGACCCGCTGCGCTCCCCGGAGGCTCTGCCGACCGGGCGCAACTTCCACGCCGTCGATGGCGACCTCCTGCCCACCCGCCTGGGCTACGCCCTCGGCGCCCGCCTCGCCGAGCAGGCAACCGCCCGCCCACGTAAGGTGCGCGCGGGCGCAGACAGCGATGCCGTCATCCTGTGGGCCTCCGACGCGGTGCGCGATGAGGGCGCCATGGTCGCCTTCTGCCTGTCCCTGCTCGGTGCCGAGCCGGTATGGAACGCCCGCGGCATCGTCACCGACGTGCGCCTGCTGGCCGACACTCCCCGACGCGACGTGATCGTCACCACCTCGGGCCTCTTCCGCGACCTCTACCCCAACCTGCTCAACCAGATCGACCGGGCCGGCCGCCTGGCCCTCGCCGCCTCCGCCGGACTGATCGCCGAGCGGCACCCCGAGCTTGGCACGGCCCTCGACGCCGCCCTGGCGCCCCTCGGTGGCAACGTGGCCCGCGGCCACCAGCCCTTCGCCGACAACATCGCCGCCGCCCGCTGGATGGCCCGCACCAGGCAGCTCGGCCAGACCGGTCTGGGCATCGCCGACGCCGGGCGCGCCGCGGCCCTGCGCATCTTCGGGGATGCCCCCGGCGCCTACAGTGCCGGCGTCAATCGCCTGGCCGAACGTTCGGGCGCCTGGCAAGCACGCAACGAGCTGGGCCGGGTCTACCTCAACCGCATGGGCCACGCCTATGGCCTCGACGCCAGCGGCGATGCCACCCACCAGGCCTTCGAGACAGCTCTTTCCGGCGTGGCCCGCAGCTACCACGGCCGCGCCAGCAACCTGTACGGTCTGCTCGACAACAACGACGCCTTCGATTACCTGGGCGGTATGTCGGTGGGTATCGAGACCCTCACCGGGCGCCGGCCGGAAGGCCTGATCCTGCAGCACGCCGACCCGGCTCACCCGGCCGTCGAGCCCCTCGCCACGGCCCTGCTGTCCGAGCTGCGCGGCCGCTACCTCAACCCGGAATGGCTGAAGCCCCTGATGAAGCACGGCTATGCCGGCGCCCGCACCATGGGCCAGGAATTCCTCGAGAACCTGTGGGGCTGGCAGGTCACCCGACCTGACCTGATCCAGCAATGGGCCTGGGACGAGGTCAAGGAAACCTGGTTCGAGGACAAGCACAAGCTCGGCCTGCCGCGCTTTCTTGCCCAGGGCCACAACGCCCACGTCAAGGCGCAGATGCTGGCCATCTTCATGGTCGCCGCCGAGAAGGGCTTCTGGCAGGCCGACGCGGCCACCCTGAAGCAGATGGGCGGCGAACTCGCCCGCCTGGTGGCGAAGAACGGTCTGCCGGGCAGCGGCCATACCGCCCCCCACCATCCGATGTGGAACTGGCTCCAGCCACGCATCGACGCCGTCGACGCCGATGCCCTCGGCGTGGCCCTGGCCCGGGCCAGGGGTGAAGGGCTGGCGCCTGCCCCCGTCGCGCCCATCACCGCAATGGCCGCCACACCCCGGCAACAGGACGCCCGCCATGAGGCCGCGACACCCCGTCGTGAACAGACCGCTGTGGCGCCAACCGCGCCCAACCCGGCCGCCGCTGAACCCCAGGCACCGGCCGAGCGCCATTACGAACTCCATACCCGACCGGCGCCGCTCGCCGCCCGGCACACCCCGCCGATGGCCCTGCTCACCCTGGCCCCGCTGCTCTTCCTCATCGGCCTCGCCTGGAGCCGCCGCCGCCCTTCAACCTCCACCCACGCCTGACCTCACCATGAACGAATTGCTCACCCTTGCCTGGCTCCACCAGGCCGTCATCTGGTTGCTCGCCCCGGCCCTGCTGGCCCTCATCGCCGCCTGCGCCATCGCCCTGGCCGAGGCCGGCCTGGCCCTCGGCGAACGTCTGTGGGGCCTGCGCCGCCTTGCCGCCAGCGGCGACCTGCTGCTGATCCAGCGCGTGGCCCGGCACCGCCTGGAGCGGGCCGACCTGCTGGCCCGCATTCCACCCATGCTGGGCCTGATGGCCACCATCATCCCCCTCGGACCGGGTCTCGCCGCCCTGGGCCAGGGCGACCCCTCGGAGCTGGCCAGCGCCGTCACCACCGCCTTCGACGTCACCGTGCTGGGCCTGGTGGCCGGCATTGGCGGGCTGGTGGTGGGCAAGCTGCGCCGGCGCTGGTACGAAGAGCTGCTCGAGAACCTGGAGGAAGAGGCATGAGCGCCACCCGACCGCCCCGCAAGCGCCTGCGCCTCTACTCGCGCCTCGATGCCCGCTTCGACGACCGGGACGATGACCCCCGTGCCAGCCTGGTCAACCTGGTGGATGTGATGCTGGTCTTCGCCTGCGGCCTGCTGGCCGCCCTGGCGGCCGGTACGCAGGGCGCCCTGCCCCCGCCCAAACCGGTGGACAAGGGCCGCGCCATCGAGCGCCCGGCCGACGGGCAGGGCCAGGCCGGTGCCGGCATGGATCGGGTCGGTGAAGTCTTCCGCGACCCGAAGACCGGGCAGCTAATCCTCATTGAACCCGTCGGAGCAGTACCTCCGCTCCCCACCAGCAAGCGGCCCAAGTGATGACCCTTGTTTGCCCGGCCCGCCACCGGGGGTATCCCGCCGTGCCGGTAAGCCATCACCCGCAATCAACTGACACTCAGACCCGGGCTGGCTGCATGGCAATCACTGCCATGCCGACCAGCGCGATGGCCGCCCCGGCCACATCCCAGCGGGTCAGCACCACGCCGTCCACAAGACGCAGCCACAACAGCGCCACGGCGATGTACATACCCCCATAGGCCGCATAGGTGCGCCCCGCAGCCGTCGGGTGCAAGGTCAACAACCAGGCAAACACGGCCAGGGCCGCAGCTGCCGGCACAAGCCACCACACACTCCGCCCCTGCCGCAGCACCAACCAGGGCAGGTAGCAGCCGACAATCTCCATCACGGCAGTCAGGGCAAACAGCGCAGCCATCCGCAAGGCATCCATGACGACTCTCCGGCAGGCACACGGGCACCGCATCGACACGGCTCGCCGCACACAAGAAAACGGCCCGCACGAAGGGCGAGCCGAACTGAACGAACAACATGCTGATTTCTGGCGGAAGAGGTGAGATTCGAACTCACGGATGGTTTCCCATCGCCGGTTTTCAAGACCGGTGCAATCGACCACTCTGCCACTCTTCCCGAGGGCGCGAATTCTAGCATGAGCGCGGCGCAGGCCAAATGCCGCACGGGCAACGCGGTTGAAACTTCTTGGAGGCTCCGATACTCTCAAGCAGTGCAGGCTACCCTGTTATTCAATTCTGGAGGAATTTCATGCAACTCGACACTTACGGTCAGCAAACGCAGGTACTGTCGCAAAGCGCCAACCGCGTGCTGCGCAACACCTACATGCTGCTCGCACTCACGATGGTGCCGACCGTTGCCGGCGCGCTGCTTGGCGTGCAGATGCAGTTCTCGTTCATGGCCGGCAGCCCGTTCATTGCCTTCCTGCTGTTTCTGGGCATCTCGTTTGCGTTCTTCTACGGCATCGAGCGCAACAAGAACAATGGCCTGGGCGTGGCCCTGCTGCTGGGCTTCACCTTCTTCATGGGCCTGATGCTGTCGCGCATCCTTCAGGTAGCCCTGGGCTTCTCCAACGGCGGCTCCATGATCGCCATGGCCGCAGGCGGCACAGGTGCCGTGTTCGCCACCATGGCGAGCATTGCCAGCGTGTCCAAGCGCGATTTCACCAACATGGGCAAGTTCCTGATGGTCGGCCTGGTGGTGATCCTGCTGGCTGGCGTGGTCAACATCTTCCTGCAGATGCCGGTGCTGCACCTGGTGATCTCCGCTGCAGTGGTGATGCTGTTCTCGGGCTACCTGCTGTACGACATCAGCAATATCGTGCGGGGCGGTGAAACCAACTATGTGACGGCCACCCTGGCGGTCTACCTGGATGTGTACAACATCTTCGTCGGCCTCCTCAATCTGGTGATGGCCTTCGGCGGCGGCGATCGCGACTGATCGACCCCTGCAGCAGCAAAAAAAGGCGACCTCCGGGTCGCCTTTTTCATGCCTGCAGGAAGCGCCTCAATCCCGCTCGAAGAGGGCTATGGATTCCACATGCGAGGTCTGCGGGAACATGTTCGCGATACCGGCCCCCTTCAGGCGGTAGCCCTTTTCGTGGACGAGCACCGCGGTATCCCGGGCCAGGGTTGCGGGGTTGCAGGACACGTAAACGATCCGCGGCGGTGCCGAGGCACCAAGGGCCTTGACCACCGCGATTGCCCCCTCCCGAGGGGGATCGATGAGCATTTTATCCAGGTGACCAAGGGCGGCAACGCTGTCTTCGGTGGCCTCGAACAGGTTGGCCGCGTAGAACTCGCTGCGCGCCTCCAGCCCGTTGGCGCAGGCGTTCTCGCCTGCTCGCCGCACCAGCGCATCGCTCCCCTCCACGCCAACCACCCGGGCACCCGCTTTGGCGATGGGCAGGCTGAAGTTGCCCAAACCGCAGAACAGGTCGGCAATCCGCTCGCCGGGCCGAGGATCCAGCAACTGCATGGCACGGCGCATCAGAAGACGGTTGATCCCCATGTTGACCTGGGTGAAATCGGTCGGCCGGAAGGCCATCGAGACGCCAAACTCCGGCAAGGTGTACGCCAGCCCCGGGGCTTCGGCCGGGAACAGGCGCCGGGCCGAGTCGGGACCGCTCAGTTGCCCCCAAACCTGCACGCCCTCGTCCCGGGCGAAAGCGGCAAGAAGCGTCTCGTCGGCGGCGGTAAAAGGCTGCAGGTGGCGAAAAACCAGGGCTGTGAGGCCTTCGCCAACGGCGATCTCGATCTGCGGCAAGCGATCGGGCGCCGACAGGTGGGCGACCAGGCTCCGCAGACGTGGGACCATGGCCGAGACGTGGGGGGGAAGGATGGCGCATTCGTCCATTGGTGCGACATAGCTGCTGCGCCGCTCGTGAAAGCCGATCAGCACGCCCCCCTTGCTCGGCACATGGCGAACAGTCAGGCGAGCCCGGTAGCGGTAGCCCCAGGCCGGCCCGACGATGGGCGGATAGAGCACATCCGCACGGACTCGCCCGAGATGCCACAGGGCATTTTCCAGCACTCGCTGCTTGGCCGCCACTTGGGCGGTGGCCTCCAGATGCTGCATGCTGCATCCGCCGCACACGCCGAAATGAGGGCATGGGGGGCTCACCCTCTGGGCGCTGGGCTCAATGATGCGCACCACGTCCGCCACTTCGAAACGCGGCTTGATCTTGTAGGCGACAAATTCAACCCGCTCGCCCGGCAGCGCCCCTTCAATAAATATCGTCTTCCCGTCCACATGGGCCACGCCGCGACCATCATGGTCCAAGGATTCAATGACGGTTTCGCGGACAGGCGTGGTGCTCATGGCAGGAGACAGGAAGCTGTTGGGGAAAAGGGCGCCATTTTATCCCCCACCCGGGTCTTGGCAAGGCGAGGCGCTATAATCCACGCCATGACAAACACTCTTCTTGGCGGCCTGACGGCGGAGGAATTCCTCGCCGAATACTGGCAAAAGAAACCACTGCTCATCCGCCAGGCAGTGCCCGGCTTCACCGGCGTCGCGAGCAAGTCGGAGCTTTTTGAGCTGGCGCGCGATCCGGAAGTCGAATCCCGCTATGTCACCCATCGCGACAATAACTGGCAGGTCATCCACGGCCCGCAAAAGGCGGCCGATCTCAAACGGAAGGCACAGCCCTGGACGGTTCTGATACAGGGACTGAACCTGTTCTGTCCTGAAGGAGACGCCCTGCTGCACCGCTTTGATTTCATTCCCCAGGCCCGCCTGGACGACCTGATGGTCAGCTACGCCGTGGATGGCGGGGGTGTCGGCCCGCACTTCGACAACTACGATGTCTTCCTGCTCCAGGGCATCGGCCGGCGCCGCTGGCAGATCAGCAATCAGGAGGACCGCCGCCTGATCGAGGATGCACCTCTGAAGATCCTCCAGGATTTCCGCCCCGTACACGACTGGGTGCTGGAGCCCGGCGACATGCTCTATCTGCCGCCCCACTGGGCCCATAACGGCATCGCCATCGGCGAGTGCACCACGTACTCCATCGGCTTCCGCTCCCCCACCACCCAGGAACTCGCCCAGCAGTTCCTGATCCACCTCCAGGACACCATTCAGCTCGACGGCATCTACGCCGACCCCGAATTGGAACGGCAGGTCCACTCGGCGGAAATCGGCGAGCGGATGATCGACAAGGTGGCCGACAGCCTGTCGCGCATCACCTGGACCCGGGAAGACGTGCGCGCTTTCCTGGGGGCCTACCTCACCGAGCCCAAGGCCCACGTGTATTTCGACTCGCCCGATGACCCGCTTGAACACGATGATTTCGTGGACGCCTGCCTGGGCCAGGGCTATCGCCTTGATGCCTGCACCCTGCTGCTTTTTTCAGGTGGCCAGTTTTTCATCAATGGCGAAGCCATCACTGTGCCCGATGAGGACAAGGCCATCATCGAGCAGCTTGCGGACCACCGCCAGCTTGAAAGCCTCTCGGGCCTGTCCGAAGAAACAATTGCCCTTCTCTATGACTGGTACTGCTGCGGCTTCGCGACCCCATCAGGATCGCTGATGTGATGGCGGCCCGGACACCCCGGGAGACTCGACACAGCACCAGGAACGTTGCGGCGTCGCAACAATGTCTTTATTCAAGGACTTCGTCCGTGTTAGCATACACATCACATCAGGTTCCCCACCTGGTTGCTCCTCTAATTTGGTTGTTGTACTTCATTTATCGATAAGGGAAACCAACAATGAAACAATCTCTCCTGGTTGCTGCTCTCGTTGCACTCGCTGTCTCCGCTTGCGGCAAGAAGGAAGAGCCGAAGCCCGTTGAAGCTCCGGCCCCCGCCGCTGCTGCTCCTGCCGCTGCTCCCGCCGCCGAAGCCAAGCCCGCTGAGGCTGCTGCTCCTGCCGCAGCTCCCGCTGCCGATGCCAAGCCCGCTGAAGGCGCTGCTGCTCCGGCCGCCGCCGCTCCTGCTGCTGCCCCGGCTGGTTCCACCGCCGAAAACGCTGCCGCTGCTGCTGCCACTGCCGAGAAGAAGTAATTCTTCTCCTGGTGAAGAAAAAGCCAACCTGCGGGTTGGCTTTTTTTAGGTTCATCGCGCCTTTCCGGGGAAGGCGGCCTTGATCTTCAGGAAGAAATAGGCTGAGTCGCGGAAGCCGTAGGCCATGCGCTTGATGACCTTGATCCGGTTATTGACGCCCTCCAGGACGCTGGTGTTGAGCGGGAAGATTGCGGAGGCAAGGATTCCGCGCAGGTATTTGCGCAGTCGTTTGGCAAAGGCAATCGCCGGCGCGATACCACTGTCGATCGTCAGTCGGTACCAGTCCTTCCATCTTCGCGCCCCTTCTCGCACGTTCGGGGCGAACCAGATTTCCTTGATCGCCGTTTTCAGGAGATAGACGGTCGCCAGCGGCGCGTTGGCGGCCAGCAACTCTTCGAGCTTGACCGCCTGCTCGTCGCCGAGGTTGTCGCGGTTACGTAGCAGCAGCCAGCGCGAGCGCTTGATCACCTGCCGTTGGGCCGGCTCGCTGCGCAAGGCGTTGGCCTGATCGACCCGCACCCGGTCGACGACTTCCCGACCAAAGCGCGCGACGACGTGAAACAGATCGTAGACCACCTCTGCGTTCGGGCAGTGGGCTCGCACCTCCAGATCGAAGGCGGTGTTCATGTCCATCGCAACGGCCTCGATGTGCTGACAGCCCTCTTTGCCCAGCAATTCGAAGAACGGCCGGATCGCCTCGCGACTGTTGCCCTCGCCAACCCACAGCACGCGCATGCACTGGGCATCCATGATCACGGTCGCATAGCGGTGTCCCTTGTGCAGCGCGAACTCATCCATCACCAGCCGACGCACACCCCGTGCTTCGAACGCGCCGTATTGGGTCTGCAGACGCCGATGATCGATGCGCTTGATGGTGTGCCAGTGCAAGCCCGTGAGTTCGGCAACATGGGCAATCGGCAGGATCTGCACGAGCGCTTCGACCCAGGCGCGCAATCGGTGCGTGATGCGCTCGCCCGCGTCGAGCCAACTCAGCCGCTCAGCCGCACGGGCGCCGCACTGATAGCAGTCGAGCCGCCGGATCGGCACATCGAGCCAGACGCGTCGATCGAACCAATCTCGATCGCGCACGCGGCGCCGCCGCCGTTCATGCACCAGCACGCAGTCACTGCCGCAGCGCCCGCATCGGGGACGGTGCGAAGGGTCTTCGGAAAGGGAGAGAAGCAGCGTACCGTCGGCTTGCTCCTCGGATGAATTCACGACATGGCCTTCCCAGAAGACCATGCCCAACATAGCATCTCGCATGACGGGGAAGAGGATGGGGATCGGTTTGTTTGGCGACTGCCAATCTACCAACCTCCGACCCGTCAACCACTACTTTCCCCAAATCGCGCGAAGAACCTTTTTTTATGCCCTGACCGACCGCATGCCGTCCGGCCAGCACACGCAAAAAACGCCGGACATGCCGGCGTTTTTTCTCTAAGTGAAGAGCGCTTATTTGAGCTGCTGGAACAACAACCCCATGATCTTGCGCGCTGATTCGGATGTATCAGTACCGCCTTCACGGGTTAGCACCTGAACCGTGGAGGCACCGTCAGCGCCTTTTACGTGGACACGGTACTGGCTGCCGGAAACCGTCGGCGCCTTGGTGCTTCGCCAGAAGGCCAGCTTGGACAGGATGCCTTCGTCGTCACCCTTCTTCTTGTCGGTCTCCGGATCGACATAGCGCACGTAGTACAAACCCTGGGAGCGATCCCGGTCTTCCACCGTGAACCCGACCCGGTCCAGGGCAAGGCCCACCCTTCTCCATGCACGATCAAAGCCCTCTTCGACCTGCAGCACCGCAGCGCCCGTGGGCGCATTCTGAAGTTTGGCCTTTTCAACCTGCGGAACGGCCGCGATTTGGGCCTTGGCGCGGGTTTCGTCTGCACCGAGGCGAATCATCAGACGCTGGAGAAACTCGGCCTCAAGCTCGGGATCGGCCTGCCGCGGCTGCCATATGGTCCGGTCCTTGGCCTCGTTCGGATAGATCTCCATCATGCCCCGGTGGCTGATGAAGATCTCGACAAAGCCCGACTCGCCAGCACTTTCCAGACGCGTGCGGAACTTGTCGCGCTCCGGCGTGGAGTAAAGGCCGTCGATGACCTTGCCGATCGTGTTTCGGATGATTCCATTGTCGATCTTGGCCCGATTCTCGGCCCAGTCGGTTTCCATGACACCGATCTCGGGACGATCAACGTTCAGGATGAAGCCGTTTTCCTGCCAGAACTCCCGCACCTGAGGCCACAATTTGTCGGCCGTGCCGGGAACAACCAACCAGCGCTGGCTACCCGAGCGCTCCACACGCATCTTGTCAATGGACTGGGGCGCAACCCGGGTCACGGCTGGCGCCGCGCCAGCGGTCGCTGTCTGCCCGCTGCGTTCCGCGCTGTAGGCGGAAAAAGTGGCCGTGCCCTTCGGATTGATGTCCGGCACCGCATAGCGATCATCGGCAGTCGGTGCCGTGAGGTCCGGGGGGATCTCAAGGGTGGACCGGGTGGGCGCAACCGCTGCACTCTTGTAATCGATCTTCTTCGATTCCAGCAAGGAACCGGAGCAACCGCTCAGGACGATCGTCGCGACGACAACCGCCGAGCCGGAAGCCAGCTTTCGGCTTTGCATGCGTAACCCTCGGGGTGGGAAAGACGGACTCAAACTTCGACGCCAGCCTGGCGCATGGCGTCATGCACACGGGCCTGGCAGGATTCGGACAGACGGGTCAGCGGCAGGCGAATGCCCTTGCCGATGAAGCCCATCTGCTCCACAGCCCACTTCACGGGAATGGGGTTGGCTTCGCAGAACAGGTGGCGATGCAGCCCGACCAGCCTGGCATTCAGATCGCGGGCACGCACACCATCACCTGCCGCGGCCGCGGTGCACATCTCGTGCATGAGGCGCGGGGCAACGTTGGCTGTCACGGAAATGGTGCCGTGACCGCCCAGCATGATGAAGGCCATGGCGGTCATGTCGTCACCGGTATAGAGGGCAAAACCCTTCGGCGCACGAGCAATCAGGTCACAGGCACGGTCGATGCTGCCGGTCGCATCCTTGATGCCGATGATGTTGGGCACCTCGGCCAAACGCAGGGCGGTGTCGTTGGACAGATCTGCAACGGTGCGACCGGGCACGTTGTACAGGATCATCGGCAACGGAGTCGCTTCGGCGATGGTACGGAAATGCTGGTACAAGCCCTCCTGGGTCGGACGGTTGTAATAGGGCACCACCGACAGACCGGCAACGGCACCGGCCTTGCGGGAGAACTCCGTCAGCTCGATGGCCTCGCGGGTGGAGTTGGCACCCGTTCCGGCAATGATGGGAATGCGTCCCGCCGCATGCTCGACCGCAACGCTGATGAGCTCGCAGTGCTCTTCCACGTTGACCGTGGGCGACTCGCCGGTCGTGCCGACAACAACGATACCATCGGTGCCTTCCTTGACATGAAAGTCGATGAGGCTGCGCAAACGGGGAAGATCCAGGCTGCCATCCTCGTGCATCGGGGTAACGATGGCGACAATCGAACCGGTAATCATGGGATATCGGAGAGAGAGGGAAAGTTGTCTATTGTACCCAATCACTTCGGGAAGGCTAGACGGGCGCAAACTGCTGTTACCAATACCGGGCAACAATGCCCGGCTGGCGCGCCCGGAAAACAGTGGAACCCCGCCGAAGCGGGGCCCTGATCAAAGGTCGGCCAGGGTCTTGATATGCGCAACAACACTGCGGGCTAGGGACGACAGGGAATAGCCCCCCTCCAGCAGGGATACGATGCGCCTGTTGGCCGACTCGGCCGCCACGGTCTTGAGCTGCTCGGTGACCCACATGTAATCGGCCTCCACCAAGCCCAGGGAGCCCATGTCGTCCTCGTAGTGGGCATCAAAGCCGGCGGAGATGAAAATCATCTCCGGAGCATGATTGCGCAGGGCCGGCATCCAGATATTGGTGACGATCTCCCGGAACACATCACCACGACTGCCCGCCTTGATGGGCACGTTGACCATGTTGGGCGCCGGATTGTCCGCGCCGCTATAAGGATAGAAGGGGTGCTGGAAGATGCTGACCATCAGCACCCGTGGATCATCCTTGAAGATGTCCTCGGTGCCATTGCCATGGTGCACGTCGAAATCGATGATGGCCACGCGCTTGAGGCCATGCGCCTCAAGGGCATGACGGGCCGCAACCGCAACATTGTTGAAGAAGCAGAAGCCCATGGCCTTGGCAGCCTCGGCATGGTGGCCGGGCGGGCGGATGGCGCAGAAGGCGTTCTCGGCCTGACCCGACATCACCAGATCAGTGGCGTAGATGCCGGCCCCGGCAGAACGCAGGGCCGCCTTCATGGAGTTGGGGCACAGGGCGGTATCCGGGTCGAGGTGACGGATGCCGTGCTCGGGCACGCTGGCCAGCAACTCCTCGACATGCTCGCGCGGATGGGCGCGGGAGATCTGATCAACACTGGCACTGGGGGCATCGTGAAACGAGAGGTACATGTCCAGGCCGGCCGCGATCAGGCGGTCATTGATCGCCCCAAGCCTCTCGGGAGACTCCGGGTGATGTTCGCCCATGTTGTGCAGCCAGCAATCCCGGTGCGTGATGAATGCCGTACTCGTCATAAACTCTCCCCTGCCTCTCGCGATGCGTCGTCAATGTCCGTTGATTTCGCACCCGGCGAACCTGCCGCATGAAACGCACTCCATACCACGAGGGAGTCGTCATCAGAGGCCATTCCCGGAATGCTCTTGTGGAATCATTATCCCCTTAACTTCACGCCGAAAAAAGCCCGCGACATGCCGACCCACATTGCCACCCGCCTGATCGACGCGGCCAGCCAGATCGTCCTTGGCAAGGAGCATGCCGTTCGCCTCGCCCTCGCTTGCCTGCTCGCCCGGGGACACCTCCTCATGGAAGACATGCCGGGAGTCGGCAAGACCACCCTGGCCCATGCACTGGCCCATCTGCTCGGTCTGAGGTTCCAACGCATCCAGTTCACCAGCGACATGCTCCCGGCCGACATTCTCGGGGTATCCGTGTTCGATCAGCGGGACGGCAGCTTCCGTTTTCATCCCGGCCCGGTGTTCAGCGAGATGATTCTCGCCGACGAGATCAATCGGGCCACGCCCAAGGCGCAGAGCGCCCTGCTCGAAGCGATGGAGGAGCGCCAGATCAGTGCCGAGGGGCGCACCTACCCACTGCCGGCATCGTTCTTCGTGATCGCGACCCAGAACCCGACGGACCAGATCGGTACCTTCCCCTTGCCCGAGAGCCAGCTCGACCGCTTTCTGATGCGCATTTCCCTCGGCTATCCCGACCCGGCCTCCGAACGTGCGCTACTGGCCGGCGAAGACCGCCGCAACATGCTGGCCCGCTTGCCCCCCGTCCTCGCCGCGGGCGAGCTGGATACCCTGCTGGCGGCAACCCGCCAGATCCACGTCGGCCCACGCCTGCTCGACTACGTCCAGGCGCTCCTGGCCCGCAGCCGCGAGAGCGGCGACTTCTCCAGCGGACTGTCCCCCCGCGCGGGTCTGGCCCTGCTGGCGGCGGCCCGTGCCTGGGCCCTGCTTGGAGGCCGGGACCACGTCCTGCCCGAGGACGTCCAGGCCGTATTGCCGGCAGTAGCCGGCCACCGCCTGCGCCCCGCGGGGGAACGCCCCTTGCCCCCGGATGAACTGACCCGTCGCCTGCTCATGGCAGTGCCCCTGCCCTGATGGGGCTGCGGGCGTCCCTGCATCGTTGGCTGTTCCGCGTCAGCGGACCGGAAGCACCCCCCATCGTACTGGGGCAACGGCGCATCTTCGTCCTGCCGACTCGCTTCGGGCTTGCCCTGGCACTGACCCTGCTGATCATGCTCCTGACATCCATCAACTACACCCTGAGCCTGGGCTTCGCGCTCACGTTCCTGATCGGCAGCGTGGCCTGGATCAGCATCCACCACGCCTTCCGGAATCTGGTGGGGCTGAGCATCACCCCGGGCAAGGCCGACGCTGTGTTCTGCGGCAACCCGGCGCAGTTCGGCGTGGTCCTCTCCAACCCCGCGCTCCGGGAACGTCAGGGCCTGATCCTTTTTCCCACCGGGACACCGGACACCCTGGGCGACCGGCAACGATTCGACATTGCCGCCTGCGGCAGTACAAGCCAGGTAATCCGCATCCCCACCGAGCACCGGGGCTGGATCAGCCTGCCCCGCCTGACCCTCGAAACCCGCCATCCCCTTGGACTCATTCGCGCGTGGAGCCTCTTTCAACCGGATGCACGCTGTCTCGTCTACCCGGCACCGGAACAGGATGGCCCCCCTCTACCCGTGGGAGGGCCGGCCGCTACAGGACTCGGCGGAAACGGGCACGGGCAGGACGATTTCGCTGGCCTGCGCCATCACCAGCCCAGCGACGCGCCACGTCATGTGGCCTGGAAGGCGGTGGCCCGGGGCGGCCCCTGGCGCACCAAGGAATTCGATGGAAGCGGCGCCCGCCACGTGCACATCCACTGGGCCCATCTGCCCGCCGGCATGGGGCTGGAGGCACGCCTGGCGCGTCTGACGCGATGGATCCTTGAAGCCGACCGAGCCGGCTTCGACTACGGGCTGAGCCTGCCCGGTTCGGACATACCGCCAGGCCGGGGGGCAGCCCACCGCCACGCCTGCCTGACCCGCCTGGCCCTGTTCGGATGACGCCCAAGCCCCCGCTGCGCCCGGACCAGACCGGCTGGCTGCTGGCCTGTGCCACCCTCAGCCTTGCCCCTCACGCCAGCCACCTGCCCCTGTCCCTGATCGGTGTGTGCGGTCTGCTGCTCGGATGGCGTGTCGTTCTGCTAAATCAAGGCAACCGTCTGCCCCACCGCGTCCTGCTGTTCGCCCTGGCCGTGAGCCTTGTCGCCCTGGTGGCCGTCGAGTTCCAACGCCTGTTCGGCAAGGAGCCAGGCATCGCCCTGCTGGCGGGCCTGCTGATCATCAAACTGCTTGAAACCCATGATGTCAGGGATGCGCGGACGGTGATCCTGCTGAGTTTCTTCATGCAGATGGGCCTGTTCCTGTACCAACAGACCATGGGCGTCGCGGCTCTTGCCCTGGCCGGCAGCGTAAGCACGGTGGCCGCCCTGCTGTCGCTCGAGGGACGGGCCGAGCCCCCCCGCGCACGGGGCATGGCCGCTGCCCGCCTGGTCCTCCAGGGTCTGCCGCTCATGCTCGTGCTGTTCGTGCTGTTTCCCCGAATCCAGGGGCCACTGTGGGGACTGCCGGCCGATGCCTACACGCACCGCACCGGCCTTTCGGACAGCATGTCACCGGGGGACGTGGCCCGTATCAGCGAATCCGGCGCCATCGCCTTCCGTGCCCGCTTCGAAGGCGACCCGCCACCACCCGCCGAGCGCTACTGGCGCGGCCCTGTGCTGAGCGAGTTCGACGGCCGTACCTGGCGCCAAACCCGGGGCAGTGTGACCGAGGCACCCCTCCTATCGCAGCCAGGGCACCGCCTACACCTACACGCTCACCCTCGAGCCGCACAACCATCGCTGGCTGCTCGCCCTCGATTTTCCGGCCGCCGCCCCCGGCCTGCGCTACAGCAGCGATTTCCAACTGCTCGCCCAGGCGCCGGTGCATACCCGCATCCGTGTGGATCTCGTGTCCCACCCCGGCACCCAGGTCGGTCTCGACGAAAGCGACGCGGTGCTACGCCAGGCCTTGTATCTTCCGCCGGAAAGCAACCCTCGCACCCGTGCCCTCGGCACCCGCTTGCGCGCCGAAGCGCGGACAAGCGGTGAGATCCCGGCCCTGGTCATCGCCCACTTTCAGGCCATCAAGCTGGCCTACACCCTCGACCCCCTGCCTCTCGGTCGGGATGATGTGGACAGTTTCCTGTTCGAGACCCGCCAGGGCTTCTGCGAGCACTTCGCTGCCGCCTTCGTCGTCACCCTGCGTGCCGCCGGCGTCCCCGCGCGGGTCGTCACGGGCTACCAGGGTGGCGAAATCAACGCTGTGGACGGCACCTTCGTCGTGCGCCAGTCCGATGCCCATGCCTGGGCCGAGATCTGGCTCGCCGGAAAGGGCTGGCAGCGCATCGATCCAACCGCAGCCAGCGCTCCGCGGCGTATCGACAGCGGCCTCGCGGGCGCACTGCCCGGTATCGACCGCCTGCCCCTGCTGGTGCGCAGCGACCTGCCCTGGCTGCGCACCCTGCGCGACAATCTGGAGGCCATCGACAACCGCTGGAATCAATGGGTTCTCGGGTACAATCCGGCCCGCCAGCAGGCGCTGCTTTCCGCGCTGGGCCTGGCCCGAACCGACTGGACGACACTCACAGCCCTCCTGGCAGCAGCGGGGGCCGCCGTAGCGGGTGTGCTGGCCGCCTGGGCCCTGCGTCGGCGCTCGCCAGCGGATGGCATTGACCGCGACTGGGCCCGGTTCTGCCAGCAACTTGCGGCCATCGGCATCCCGCGCGCGCCCTGGGAGGGGCCGCTCGACTATGCCCGTCGCGCTGGTAGCCGCCGTCCCGATCTGGCGCCCCGCCTGGATGCCATTGCTGCCACCTACGCCAACCTGCGCTATGGCCGCGCCAACGCCGACCCCACAGCCCGCCAGCGCTTTCACCAATCCATCAAGGCTTTCCGTCCCCGATGAGAATCTCTACCCTTCGCCCCCTCACCGGTGCCGTTTCCCTGCTCGCCGCCCTTGCCTTCCTGGGTCACGCCCACGCGGCAGACCGCTATGCCGACCGACCGGAAACCCAGCAGTTCATCAACGAAATGCATGAGCGCCATGGCTTCGACAAGGACGCCCTGACCTTCATCTTTCGCCGTGCCCAGTACCTGCCCTCGGTGATCAAGGCGATCTCGCCACCCCGCGACCCGGTCGCCGTTCGCTCCTGGCAACGCTACCGCGGCCGCTTCATCGACCCCGTGCGGATCAAGGCCGGCATCGCCTTCTGGGAGCGCCACCGGGAGAGCATCCGCGCCGCCAGCGAGAGATACGGGGTGCCGGAGGAGATCATCGTCGGCATCATCGGGGTGGAAACCATCTATGGTCGCAACACCGGCAGTTACCAAGCCGTGTCGGCACTATCGACCCTGGCCTTCGACTACCCCCGCCGTGCCGAGCTGTTCCGTGGCGAACTTGAGAATCTGCTGTTGATGGCCCGCGAACAGGGGCGCGACCCGCTCGACTATCAGGGTTCCTACGCCGGCGCCCTGGGCCTGCCCCAGTTCCTGCCCAGCAGCGTGCGCAATTACGCCGTGGACTTCGACGGCGACGGCCAGATCGACCTTCTCAACAGCCCGAAGGATGCCATCGGCAGCGTCGCCCGCTACATGCAGATGCACGGCTGGGAAAGCGGTGCTCCGGTTGCCGTACGCGCTGCCGTGGGAACGGACGCCAACCTGGTGCCCCTGCTCGCCAACGACATCAACCCGGCGTTTGACGCGACCGCCCTGGCCAGCCACGGCGTCAGGGCCGCCAGTGGCGAAACACCCGCCGGGAAAGCCGCCTTTGTTGAACTCGTCACCCCCGGCGAAGACAGCGAATACTGGCTGGGCTACCAGAACTTCTATGTCATCACCCGCTACAACCGGAGCAGCTTCTACGCCATGTCGGTTTTCCAGCTGGGCGAAGCCGTCAAGGCCGCCCGGGAAGCTGCAGTAACGGCGCGCCGCTGAAACTGCTGACTAATCGCGCAGCAGTTCCAGCACCCGCTCCGGAGGGCGGGCCACCACGGCCCGCTCACCCCGCACCACGATGGGCCTTTCAATGAGGATGGGGTGCTTCACGACCGCATCCAGCCACTGCTCTTCATTGAGCTCCCGCCCCTGGTACTCGGACTTGTAGATGTCCTCGCCCTTGCGCACGATGGACACTGCCGGCATACCCAGCTTGCGCAAAAGCTCGGCCAGCTCGGACCGGCTGGGCGGGGACTTCAGATACTCCACCACCTCCGGTTCGAAACCCTGCTCCCGGACAAGGGCGCAGGCGGCGCGGCTCTTGGAACAGCGGGCGTTATGGTAGATGCGGAGGGTTTCGCTCATGACAATCGATTCGCGGAATTGAATGAAAGCGGCAGCGGCCGACACAACTACTACAGCAGCACGTCCTTGGAGACCCCCCGCCGCTTGATGATGCGGCGTAGCTGACCCAGGGCCTCGAGCTGGATCTGGCGTACCCGCTCCCGGGTAAGATCCAGACTGTCGGCAAGCTCCTCGAGCGTGCGCACCTCGCACTCATCAAGGCCATAGCGGTGACGGATCACCAGCCGCTGTTTCTCGCTGAGCTGCCCTATCCAGTCGCGCACCAGGGTCTCCACCTCCAGATCCTGGATCTGGACATCCGGTGTATCGGCCTCATCGTCGGCCAGGGACTCACCAATGGACAAGGACGGGTCAATGTCGAGCGGAGCATCGAGGGACGCGGTGTGCTCGTTGAGCGCCAGGATGGCCCGTACGTCCTCCACGGATCGATCAAGCCGCCGGGCCACCTCCTCCAGGGTCGTGTCACCGTTGCCCGCTGCCTCCAGCTGACGCTGGGCACGCAGCACCTGATTCAGCTCCTTGACCACGTGCACCGGGAGGCGAATGGTCCGGGACTGGTTCATGATGGCCCGTTCGATGTTCTGACGGATCCACCAGGTGGCGTAGGTGGAAAAGCGGAAGCCGCGCTCGGGATCGAACTTTTCGAGGGCGTGGATGAGTCCCAGATTGCCCTCCTCCACGAGGTCGAGCAGGGGAATGCCCCGGTTGAGGTAATGCTTGGCGATATTGACGACCAGTCGCAGGTTGCGCTCGATCATGGTCTGGCGTGCTTCGAAGTCCCCCAGCCGGACCTGGCGAGACAGGGCCAGTTCCTCTTCCGCAGTCAACAGCGGATTGGCCCCGATCTCATTGAGATACAACTGGGTGACATCGCCCAGGAAGTCGGTGTCCGGCGAAGCCGCCGGCACTTCGAGAAAAACCTCGACCTCCGGGGGCAAGTCCGGCTCGGGGTTTTCCAGTTCCTCAGGCGCTGCCGGATCGTACATGGATTCCTCTCTGGATCATGGGGCACAGCTTGGCCGGAATCATCATGTTCCGACTCGGTCCATCCCGACGCCCCTTCCATTACGGGTGGGGCAAGGATCGAACATCGTCTTTCCTGTCATCAACACAACCCCACCCCGCCCGTTACATCCAGGTCCAGGTCAGCGCGGGGGAAGGTACTTGCCCGGATCAACCGGCTTGCCCTGCCGGCGGATCTCAAAGTGCAACTTGGGGCGATCACTGTCCGTGTCGCCCAACTCGGCGATCTTCTGCCCCTTGTTCACCGCCTGCCCCTCCTTGACCAGCAAATTCTGGTTGTGGGCGTAGGCGCTGAGATAACTGTTGTCATGCTTGACGATCACGAGTTTGCCATAACCCCGAAGCCCCGTGCCGGCGTAAACAACCCGCCCCGATGCCGCGGCAAGAACCGGATCACCGGGCTTGCCCGCCAGATCCACGCCCTTGCTCGAGGTTTCATTGAAACCCGCAATGACCTTGCCGCCCGCAGGCCAAGCCCATTCGATGGTTCCGTTGCCACCCGCCTTGCCCTCGTCCGGTCGGGCCTCGGGTTTGACTTCGACCTTGGGTTCGGCCTTGACCTCGGGCTTCACCTCCGGTTTGACCTCGGGTTTAGTCTCGGGCTTGGGGTCGACCTTGGCCACAACGACTGGGGCCTCGGGCTTCTGGGCCTGGGCCCACGCCTGCTCGGAGTAGGGCACTTTGCCCCCTTTGGGCTCGCGTCGCACACCATCGGCCGCCACCGCAGGAGTCGCAGGCGCGGGGGTCGCCACGGAGCGCACCTCCACATTGGATGACGTGACCGGCCGTGTGACGGCAGCCGTTTCAGGCGGGCGTACCCTAAGCTCCTGGCCGACCTCGATCAGGTTGGGGTTTTCCAGTCCGCTCCAGGCCGCGATGTCCCGGTAATTCTGTCCATTGTCGAGGGCAATGCGGATCAGGGTGTCACCCGGCTTCACGATGTAGTAACCCGGGCGAGCTACCCGGGGCGGCGCAACGGGTACCTCGGGTTTGTCCACAGCCGCAGCCGGAGGACGAACCCGTTCAGCCACCGGCGCCGGCGATTTGGTGGCACACCCGCTCACACCAAGGGCAACAACAAGCAAACAAAAGGAAAAACGCGACAACTTCATGCTTTCAGAGAACTTCATTCGATGCCGGGCAGCAGGGGCACAAAGCGCACTGCACTGAGGCGTGTTTCTCGGATTCCGCGCACCGTGCGCTCGATCAATACCAAGCTCTGTTCGGCAGCCCCCACAGGCAGGATCAGGCGCCCACCTTCGGACAACTGGTCCACCAGGGCCTGGGGCACCTTGGGCGCTGCAGCCGCGACGATGATCGTGTCGTAGGGCGCAGCTTCGCGAAGCCCGAGGCTGCCATCGGCATGTTTCAGGCGCACATTGGGCAAGCGCAGATGGCGCAGATTGTTGCGCGCCCGATCAAGCAGAGGCCGCAGCCGCTCAACCGAATAGACCTCCGTGGCCACGTGGGACAAGACAGCCGCCTGGTAACCACAACCCGTGCCCACCTCCAGGGTCTTGCCGAGCTCACGGCCGGCCCGCAGGATCTCGATCATTCTCGCCACCACGAAGGGTTGGGAGATGGTCTGCTGCAGACCCAGCGGCAAAGCCGTGTCCTCGTAGGCACGGGAGGCCAGTGCCTCCTCCACGAAGAGATGACGCGGCACCGCCATCATGGCTGCCAGCACCCGTTCGTCCCGCACCCCCTGCTCGCGCAGGCGCTCAATCATCCGTGTACGGGCGCGCTGGGCGGTCTGCAGTGCGGCCCGCAAGACCTCGCTGCTCATTTGCCGAGCCAGTCCCGGACGGTGGCGATCTGGCCCTGGTGGGTCAGATCGATCTGCAGGGGGGTGATGGAAGCATAGCCATTGGCAACGGCATGGAAATCGGTGCCCTCACCGGCATCCTGGGCCGCCCCTGCCGCACCGACCCAATACACGGTCTCGTTGCGCGGCGTGACAGACTTGATGGTCGGCTCGGCCTTGTGGCGCTTACCCAGGCGCGTCACCTGGATGCCCTTGATCTGATCAAAGGGCAGATCCGGCACATTCACGTTGAGCAGGGTCGGCACCTTGACCGGGTCGCGCTGGAAACGCTCCACCAGTTCCCGGGCAATCTGCGCCGCACCGGAAAAATCGGAAGCCCCCTTGGCCACCAAGGAGATGGCAATGGCCGGCACGCCCAGCAGGAAGCCCTCGGTGGCAGCCGCCACGGTACCCGAATAGATGGTGTCGTCGCCCATGTTGGCGCCGTGATTGATACCCGAAACCACCATATCCGGCAATTCGTCGAGCATGCCGGTGACCGCCAGATGCACGCAGTCGGTCGGCGTGCCATTGACGTAATGGAAGCCATTGGCCGCCTTGCGCAGGGACAGGGGGCGATCAAGCGTGAGGGAGTTGCTGGCGCCGCTGCGATCCCGCTCGGGCGCCACGACAGTCACCTTCCCGATTTCAGAGAGCGCGGCCGCAAGGGCTTGAAGGCCAGGGGCAAAATAACCGTCGTCATTGCTCAGCAGAATACGCATGGGGACCGGGATCAGGCTTTCTGGCGTTGGAGTCGGACTTGAGGGATCGGCACGCCGGAACGGCGGTGGCCCGAACTACGAGCGGCACTGTTGGAACCCCGATTGGGCCTCGAGTTTAGCAGACTCGGCTTCGCACCTGCTAGGCGCTCGCCACGGCGTGGGCCGACGAACCAAAGGCTGCAAAAAAGGTCTCCTGCGAAAGTTTGTTGCCGACACCTGTAATCATCGCCCTCCAGCCACGTCTACCAGACAGTTCCTTTCCGGTATGCCCATCATGCTGCTTCGCCGCCCCGACGACATCCTGCCTTCCGAGATCACGCCGCCCGGCGTCTATGAGGATCGGCGCCGCTTCATTGCCATGGCCGGCAGCATCGCCCTGGCAGGGGCCCTGCCCGCCGGCAAGGCCCGCGCGACGACCCCATCGCCCCTCGGCCCAATCGTGAAAAGCCCCCTGAGCACGGTCGAGAGCCAGACCGCCTACAAGGCAATCACCACCTACAACAACTTCTACGAGTTGGGGACCGACAAGGGAGATCCGGCCCTTAACACCCACAAACTCAAGCCAACACCCTGGGCAGTACGCATCGAAGGACTGGTCAACAAACCACGCACATTTGGTATTGATGAGATCCTCAAGCTTGCACCGCTGGAGGAACGCATTTACCGCATGCGCTGTGTGGAAGGCTGGTCCATGGTCATTCCCTGGGTCGGCATCCCCCTGGCCACCCTGCTCAAGCTGGCCGACCCCCAGGGCAGCGCGCGCTTCGTGGAGTTCATCTCCCACTACGACAAGGCCACCATGACTCGTGGTGTCCTGGACTGGCCCTACAACGAGGCCCTGCGCCTGGACGAAGCCCGCCACCCCCTCACCCTGCTGGCCGTCGGCCTTTACGGCGAGGTGCTGCCCATCCAGAATGGCGCACCGGTGCGGCTGGTCGTGCCCTGGAAGTACGGCTTCAAGAGCGGCAAGTCCATCGTGGCCATCCGCCTCACCGAGAAGCAGCCGGTCACCGCCTGGATGAAGGCCGGACCATCGGAATACGGCTTCTACTCCAACGTAAACCCCGACGTGGATCACCCCCGCTGGAGTCAGGCCACCGAAAGACGCATCGGCGAGTTCTCGAAACGCAAGACCCTGATGTTCAACGGCTACGCCGATCAGGTGGCTTCCCTCTACACCGGCATGGATCTACGCCGCAATTTCTGACCCAAAACCAACATGACACCCGGCAAGACCAGCCTCGCCGCCATCAAGGCCGCCCTCTTCCTGCTCTGTCTGACGCCCGCCTTCCTGCTGTGGCGTGGCCTGGAAATGGACAGCCTTGGGGCCAACCCCATTGAAGCCCTCACCCGCAGCACCGGCGAATGGACCCTGCGCTTCCTGCTCATCACCCTCATGGTGACACCCCTGCGCAAGCTCACCGGCTGGCACTGGATCCTGCGCCTGCGCCGCATGCTCGGCCTGTTCGCCTTTGCCTACGGCACAGCCCATCTGACCACCTATGTGTGGCTGGACCAGTTCTTTGATTGGGAAGCCATTGCCCGGGACATCCTGAAACGCCCCTTCATCACCATCGGCTTCGTTGCGCTGGTGTTGATGGCCCCCCTCGCCGCCACCTCCAGCAATTTCGCCATCCGCCGGCTCGGCGGGCGTCGTTGGCAGGCCCTTCACCGCGCGATCTATCCGATCGTGCTGCTCGGCTGCGTGCATTTCTGGTGGCTGGTCAAGAAGGACATCACCTGGCCGCTGATCTACACGGTGATCGCCATCGCCCTGCTCGGCCTCCGTGCCTGGTGGCGGGAGCAGGAACGGCGCAAGCAACTGGCTGGTGGTTATCTGCCGCAACAGCCGCAATACCAGGGCAAGGTCATCAAGATCTTCGCCCGGTGATCTCGACAACCCCGATCAGGCCTTTACCCGGATGGCCGACTTGGGCCGGAAGGCCTTGACCACCGCGTCGTGGGTCTCGATGTAAGGCCCGCCAATGAGATCGATGCAGTAGGGTACGGCAGCAAAGATGCCGGGCACCTTCTGCACGCCGTCCGCGTCCTTCAGACCCTCCAGGGTCTCGGCAATGGCCTTCGGCTGACCGGGGAGGTTGAGGATCAGGGACTGGCCGCGGATCACCCCCACCTGTCGGGAGAGGATCGCGGTGGGCACGAAAGCCAGGCTGATCTGGCGCATCTGCTCGCCAAAGCCCGGCATCACCTTGTGGGCCACGGCCAGGGTGGCCTCCGGTGTCACATCCCGTGGCGCAGGCCCGGTACCGCCGGTGGTGAGCACCAGATGGCAGCCCGCCACGTCGCAGAGCTCGATCAAAGTCGCCTCGATGGCAGCCTGCTCATCGGGAATGAGGCGGGTCTCCATCTGCCAGGGTGAGCTCAGGGCCTTGCCAAACCAGGCCTCCAGGGCCGGGATTCCCTTGTCTTCATAGACCCCCGCCGAGGCCCGGTCACTGATGGACAGCAGACCGATCTTCAACACCTCACTCATTCCTCGTCTCCAAGATCCTCGTCGAAGGCATCGGCTCCGGTCTCCGAGCGGCCTTCCTCCAGTTCGCGCAGCACCCGGAAAAGTTCGCGAAAAGCGCGCGGGGGGCGGCTCTGCTCCTTTTCCTTGATCGCGTTGCGACGCAGTACCCGCAGTTGCTGCAGGTCGGCACCGGGATAGGTCTCGGCGATGTCGTGGAGGGTCTTTTCGTCCTCGAGCAGCCTGGTGCGCAGACCTTCAAGCCGGTGCATCTTCGCCGTCTCGGTGGCAGACACACCCTTGAAGGCATCGAGGGCCGCGCGGATCGGCTCCGGATCCACGTTGCGCATCAGCTTGCCGATGAACTGCAGCTGACGTCGGCGGGCCTCGTGGGAGGTGAAGCGCTGGTAATCCTTGACCGCATCACGCAGGTCTTCGTCAATGGGTACCTTTGCAAGACGCTCCTTGCCCAGTTCGGCCAGCTCGCGGCCGAGATCCTGCAGGGCCGTGCTCTCGCGCTTGAGCGCGGACTTGCTGGGGCCGGTGTATTCTTCGTCTTCGTGGTATTTGTGCTTGGCCATCGGGGGGCGGGAAGTGCTCTGTAAGGGTAAGATTATATCCTTTAGCCTCTGCCCCCATTCGCAAAGCCATGGCCGACAACCGTTTCAGCTTCAGTCAGGACACTCTCAAGACCATTGCCGAGGATATCCTCAAGTTCGCCCGCAAGCGCGGTGCAACGGCCTGCGAGGTGGATATCTCCGAAGGCTTCGGCCAGTCGGTCAGCGTCCGCCGGGATGAAGTGGACACCATCGAATACAACCGCGACAAGGGCGTCGGCGTCACCATCTACGACGGCCAGAAGCGCGGCTATGCCAGCACCTCCGACTTCTCGAAGAGTGCCCTCAAGGCCACGGTGGATGCGGCCATCTCGATTGCCCGTTTCACCGCCCCCGACCCGGCTGCCGGCCTTCCTGAAGAAGCCCTGCTGGCCCGGAGTTTCCCCGATTTCGATCTGTACCACCCCTGGAAACTCTCGACGGAGGAGGCCATCGAACTGGCCCGATGCAGCGAGCGCGCGGCCTTTGCCGTAAGCCCCGAAATCCGCAATTCGGATGGTGCCGCCGTCTCCATGCAGGAGGCCCACTTCATCTCGGCCAACAGCCTCGGCTTCATGGGTGGCTACGCCAGCTCCCGCCACGCCCTGTCATGCTCCGTCATTGCCGGCGAAGGCGATGACATGCAGCGCGACGACTGGTACACCTCCAAGCGCGACCCGGCCGAACTCGCCGACGCGGAAGAAATCGGCACCTTCGCCGCCCGCCGCGCCCTCGCCCGCCTGGGTGCCCGCCAGATCCCCACCTGCGAGGTACCGGTGCTCTTCGAAGCGCCCCTCGCAGCCGGCCTGATCGGCGCCTTCGTGCATGCGGTGAGCGGCGGCGCCCTCTACCGCAAGTCCAGCTTCCTGCTAGACAGCCTGGGCAAGGCGGTGTTCCGCCCCCACATCCAGATCTCCGAACGCCCCCACCTGGCCAAGGCCTTCGCCAGCAGCCCCTTCGACGATGATGGCGTGGCCACCCACGACCGTGAAGTCATCATTGACGGTGTGCTGCAGGGCTATTTCCTGAGCACCTATTCGGCCCGCAAACTGGGCATGCAGACCACCGCCAATGCCGGTGGCAGCCACAATCTGCTGGTCAAGCCGGGCCAGTACGACCTGGACGGCCTCATCAAGCAGATGGACCGGGGTCTGCTGGTCACCGAACTGCTCGGTCACGGTGTCAACTACGTCACTGGTGACTACTCCCGGGGTGCCGCCGGCTTCTGGATCGAGAACGGCCGGATCCAGTACCCGGTGCACGAGATCACCATCGCCGGCAATCTCAAGGACATGCTGATGGGCATCCAGGAGATCGGCTCCGACGTACTGGTGCGTGGCTCCAAGCACTGCGGGTCCATCCTCGTTGACCGCATGACCGTGGCCGGCGCCTGACCCGGCCCGCACTCATCCTCGCTTCACCCTCCGTCCGCAAAGAGAAAGAAAAGGAAGGAACATGGAACGGCGTCGCTTCATGAAACAGGCCACGGCCGGCATTGCTGCCGGCGCCCTGGTCGCCCCGGCCCTTGCGGCCGACCTCCCCACCATCAAATGGCGTCTGGCCTCGGGTTTTCCCAAGACCCTGGATGCCATCTACGGTGCCACCGAGACAGTCGCCCGCCGCGTCGCCGCGGCCACCGGCGGCAAGTTCCAGATCAGCCTGTTTGCTGCCGGCGAGATCGTCCCCACCCCCGGCGTCCTGGACGCCGTCAAGGATGGCACGGTCGAGATGGGGCACGCCGCCTCGTATTGGTACATCGGCAAGGATCCTGCCCTGGCCTTCGACACCGCCCTGCCCTTTGGTCTGAACAGCCGCCAGCAAACTGCCTGGATGTTCGACGGCGGCGGCATGGAACTGATGCGCGAGTTCTTCAAGGACTACAACATCATCAACATCCCCTGTGGCAACACCGGCACCCAGATGGGTGGCTGGTTCCGCAAGGAGATCAAGGGGCCCGATGACCTGAAGGGCCTCAAGTTCCGCGTCGGCGGATTTGCGGGGCAGGTGCTGGCCCGCATGGGTGTGGTGCCCCAGCAGATCCCCCCGGCAGACATCTACCCGGCCCTCGAGAAGGGCACCATCGACGCTACCGAGTGGATCGGCCCCTACGACGACCAGAAACTCGGCTTCAACCGCGTCGCCAAGTACTACTACTACCCGGGCTGGTGGGAAGGCGGGCCGCAGCTGACGATCTACGTGAATGCGAAACACTGGGCCTCGCTGCCCAAGGAATACCAGACCATCCTCGAAGATGCCTGCGCCTACGCCCACGCCGAAATGCAGGCAGCCTACGATGCCAAGAACCCGACCGCCCTCAAGCAACTGATTGGCTCCGGCACCCAGCTACGCCCCTTCCGCCACGAGATCATGGCGGCGGGCTACAAGATCGCGATGGAGCTCTACGAGGAAACTGCAGCCAAGAACCCCAAGTTCAAGAAGATCTACGAGCCCTGGAAGAAATTCCGCGATGACCAGCTCCAGTGGTTTGCCGTGGCCGAGAACCGCTTCGACAACTTCATGCAGGCCGCCCGCACCGGCAAGGGTCGCAAGTAGCCACAGCCCTTCGGGACGCCATGGGGGCGGCTCAGGCCGCCCCCAGCACATCGGGCCTTAGAGCCCGTTTGCGCAAGGCAGCATAGGGTTTTCCTGACTGTCCGGGGTCGGGAGGCTCATGAATAATCGTCCCACCTTTCGTAGCGATTCCCAGAGGAGACAAAGTGGAACGACGTTCATTCATCAAGAAGGCCGGTGTCGGCGTAGCCGCCGGTGCAGTGGCTGCCCCCGCCCTTGCGGCAGAGCTTCCCACCATCAAATGGCGCCTGGCCTCCAGCTTCCCGAAATCCCTCGACACCATCTACGGCGGCGCCGACGTGCTGTCCAAGCGCGTGGCTGCGGCCACCGGCGGCAAGTTCCAGATCCAGGTCTTCGCGGCCGGTGAAATCGTTCCGGGCCCGGGCGTGATGGACGCCGTCAAGGATGGCACGGTTGAAGTCGGCCACACCTGCTCCTACTACTTCATCGGCAAGGACCCCACCTTCGCCTTCGACACCGCAGTGCCCTTCGGCCTCAACAGCCGCCAGCAAACCGCCTGGATGATGGAAGGCGGCGGCCTTGAGCTGTTCCGCGAGTTCTTCAAGGACTACAACATCCACAACATCCCCTGTGGCAACACTGGCGCCCAGATGGGCGGCTGGTTCCGCAAGGAGATCAAGTCGGTGGATGACCTCAAGGGTCTCAAGTTCCGCTGCGGCGGTTTTGCCGGTCAGGTGCTGGCCAAACTCGGCGTGGTGCCCCAGCAGATCCCGGGCGGCGACATCTACCCCGCCCTCGAAAAGGGCACCATCGATGCCGCCGAATGGATCGGCCCCTACGATGATCTGAAGCTCGGCTTCAACAAGGTCGCCAAGTACTACTACTACCCGGGCTTCTGGGAAGGCGGCCCGCAGATCTCCCTGTACGTGAACGCCAAACAGTGGGCCTCCCTGCCCAAGGAATACCAGACCATCCTGGAAGACGCCTGCCTCTACGCCCACGCCGAAATGCAGGCCCGCTACGATGCCAAGAATCCGACTGCCCTCAAGCAGCTGGTCGGTTCCGGCACCCAGCTGCGCCCCTTCCCCAATGAGGTCATGGCTGCCGCCTACAAGGCCGCCAACGAACTCTACGAGGAAACCGCCGCCGGCAATCCGAAGTTCAAGAAGATCTACGAAGCCTGGAAGAAATTCCGCGACGAACAGCTTCAGTGGTTCTCGGTGGCCGAAAACCGCTTCGACAACTTCATGCAGGCCGCCCGCAGCGCCAGTGCAAAAGCCAAGAAGTAATTCGCCTTGTCCTTCAGTTAAGAGGGCCGTGCGATGCACGGCCTTTTTCTTGAGCACCCGCCATGATCCAGGCCATCGCCCTCCTGCTCGCCTTCCAGCTCGGTGGAGAAGCCTTGCGCGCCGCCCTGCACTTGCCCGTCCCCGGGCCTGTCATCGGCATGACCCTGCTACTGTTTTGGCTCGTGTCCCGGGGCGGCCCTGATGATGCCCTGCGCAACACTTCGGGCAGCTTGTTGCAGCACCTGTCGCTCATGTTCGTCCCGGCGGGGACCGGCGTCATGCTCCACGCCGGACGACTGGTCGACGAAGCCTGGCCCATCTTCATCGCCCTGATCGCCAGCACCGTGCTTGGCCTCCTCGCAACAGGCCTGACCCTGCACCTGCTGACCCGCCATCGCGCGGGACGCCCGCAATGAACGGCGGCACCATGACCGAGATCTGGGTCTATCTCTCGGCGCAGCCCCTGCTGTGGCTCACCCTCACCCTCGCCGCATACCTGCTGGCACTGGCCCTGCACCGACGGGCAGGCGGCCACCCGGCCGTCAATCCGGTACTGATCTCCGTCAGCCTCCTGGTGGCCTTGCTGCTGCTGACCGACACGCCCTACCCGCGCTACTTCGATGGCGCCCAGTTCGTGCACTTCCTCCTCGGCCCCACCACCGTGGCCCTGGCCATTCCCCTCCATGGCCAGCTCAAACGCCTGCTGGGCATGGCCGGGCCGCTGACGATTGCCCTGGTGATCGGCTCCCTGACCGCCGCCCTTTCGGCCTATGCCATTGCGGCCCTGATGGGAGCAAGCGCGCCCACGCTCGCCTCGCTGGCACCCAAGTCAGTCACCACACCGATCGCCATGGGTATTGCCGAGCGCCTGGGCGGGCTGGCCTCGCTCACCGCCGTCTTCGTCATCCTGACCGGCATCGTCGGTGCCATCTTTGCATCCGGGCTCCTGGCCCGTGCGGGGGTAAGGGACGAGGCCAGCGTCGGCTTCGCCCTTGGGCTCGCCTCCCATGGCATCGGGACGGCTCGCGCCTTTCAGCTCAGTGAGCAGACCGGTGCCTTTGCGGCCCTGGCCATGGGCCTCAATGGCCTGTTCACCGCCCTCACCCTGCCGTGGATACTCCCGATGCTGGCGGGGCTCCTCAATTGACGCTGGGTTAACCAGGGTTCGCCTCAGCTTGTGCCCCAACGGAATCGCCCCGGATAATCGGGGCCGTCCGAACATTGCTGCACCGCATCCATGGATCTGCTGATCGACGTCATCCTGCGAGCAGGCCGCTCCGCGGTCGAGCTGTCCTTCTTCGTGCTGCTGCCTGTGATGGTCGTCATGCTGTCGCTGATGCGCTTGCTCGAAGCCCGCGGGGTGCTCGACTGGGTGGTTGCCCGGCTTTCTCCCTTACTGCGCCCCGTGGGTCTCACGGGCCTGGGCATCTTTGCGGCCCTGCAGATCAACTTTGTCAGCTTCGCCGCCCCGGTGGCCACCCTGGCCATGATGGATCAGCGCGGGGCATCGAGCCGCCACATCGCAGCCACCCTGGCCATGGTGATGGCGATGGCCCAGGCCAATGTCTCCATGCCGATGGCCGCTCTCGGCCTGAATTTCGGCCTGGTGCTCGGATGGTCACTGGTCGGCGGGCTGGTTGCCGCGGCCACCACCTACTACGGCTTCGGCCGGCGGCTTCCGGCAACCGAACAGCCGATGGACGAAATCCTGCACCACCCGGTCGCCGAGAGCGCCAAAGGGGTGCTCGATGTGATCAACCGGGCCGGCGCCGAGGCCTTCAAGATCGCCCTGGGCGCCATCCCGATGCTGGTCCTTTCCCTGACGGTAGTGCTTGCCCTGCGCCGCATGGGTGCCCTGGACGCACTGACGGGCCTGCTTTCGCCCCTGCTGCTCGGCATCGGCGCAGACCCGGGCCTCATTCTGCCCACCCTGACAAAATACCTCGCCGGTGGCACCGCGATGATGGGCATCATGGACGAGATGATCCGCGCTGGATCAAGCGGCGCGACCACCCTCAACGGTGTCGCGGCCGGTCTGCTCATCCATCCCCTCGACGTTCCCGGCGTGGCCGTGTTGATCTCCGCCGGCCGCCGGGTTGCCCAGGTCTGGAAGCCTGCAGCCCTGGGGGCCGGCGTGGGGATTCTGGTACGGATGGTCGGCCATGGACTGACCGGCTGAGAGGCGGTGAGACCACGGCCCGACGCAAACTCGGGCCGCTTGCGACGATATCTTCACCCGTACAGCCGGAGCGGCAACCGACGACCTTTTCCGCAGCGCGGCATTTCACTAGGCGAAATGCGCCCGCCTGCGCTAACATCCGCGCATCCTTGGTCCATTGGCGGAAGATCCGTTGTCAACGCAAGAGCCCGCAAAAAATCCGATTCAGGTCATCGAGCGCATGATGAAGCTGCTTGACGTCCTGGCCCTGCACCCCGATCCGGTGCCACTCAAGCACTTGGCCGCCGAAACCGGACTGCACCCCTCGACGGCGCATCGTATCCTCGGCGCCATGACGGGCAGCGGCTTCGTTGAACGCAGCGATGCGGGAGCCTACCGCCTCGGCATCCGTCTGCTGGAACTCGGCAGCCTCGTCAAGTCGCGCATATCCCTGCGCGAAACGGCCATGGCTGCCATGCTCCGACTTCATGCCACCACCGGTGAAAGCGTGAATCTGGGTATCCGTGCCGGCGACGAAATCGTCTATGTGGAACGGACCTCCAGCGGTCGTTCCTCGGTGCGCGTGGTTCATATCGTCGGCGCCCGGGCCCCATTGCACACCACGGCCACCGGCAAACTATTCCTGGTCGAAGACGGCCCCCAGAAGGTCAAGGAGTACGCTCGTCGCACCAGCCTGCCCGGTACCACGCCCACTTCCATCACCACCCTGTCAGCCCTCGAGAAAGACCTGGACAAGGTCAGACGCCACGGGGTCGCCTATGACATGGATGAAGTGGAGAACGGCGTGCGCTGCATCGCTGCCGGCATCCGCGACGATAGCGGCGAGCTCGTGGCGGGTTTGTCCCTGTCCACGCCATCGGAGCGGTTCAATCCCGACTGGGCCCCGCTGATCCGCCAGACCGCCGACGAGATCTCCAGTGCCCTGGGTTATCTACCCCCGGGCAGTCGCTAGGAACACCCATCCAGAACGTAAAACGGGCGCCCCTGGGCGCCCGTTTTACGTTGGACGAACCGAATGCTCAGGTGGCCGGACCACGCCCCTGGGAGGCCAGCTTCTGCTGGGCGGCAGCGCTTTCCAGCCAGCGCTTGACCCGCTGGGCATCGGCCACCCGGGTGAAGCGCCCGAAGGAATCAAGCAACACGATGATCATCGGCTTGTTGAGCAGCCAGGCCTGCATGACAAGACACTTGCCGGACTCGTTGATGAAGCCGGTCTTGGACACACCAATCTGCCAGTCCGGGCTGCTGACCAGCGCGTTGGTGTTGTTGAACTGACGGGGGCGGCCATTGAGGTACACCACGTAATTGGCGGTGGTCGAGAACTCGCGAATCAGCGGATAACGGGAAGCGGCGGAAACCATTTTCACGAGGTCGCGGGCACTCGACACATTGGCGGAGTTGAGACCGGTGCTGTCGGAGAAACGCGTGTCACGAAGCCCGAGGGACACGGCCTTGCGGTTCATAGCCGCAACGAAGGCCGGCACACCCCCGGGAAAATTGCGCGCCAGGGCAGCGGAAGCGCGGTTCTCGGACGACATCAGGGCCAGGCGCAGCATGTCCTCCCGGGACAGCTCGGTGCCCACAGGAACGTGAGAGCTGCTGCCGCGCAGGGTATCCACGTCATCCTGGACGATGGTAAGGAGATCATTGAGGCCAAGACGGGCATCCAGCACCACCATCGCCGTCATCAGCTTGGTGATGGACGCGATGGGCAGTACCGCATCGGAGTTCTTCTCCAGGATCACGTTGCCCGTGGCCTGGTCGGCAATCATGAAGGCTGCCGAGTGAAGCAGCGGATTGCCGTCGTGATCCACCTCAGCGGTCATGGCCGGCATGGCCCGCGACACCACGGCGGCTGCCGCATGGGGGCGCGTCCTCACGGCCGCCAGCCGGGCTCCGCCCCGGATCTGGGCATGCTTGCCGGCTTTGGCCGGAACGGCCTTGGCCACCTGGGTCGATTTTCCGGCCTTGACCGCGACAGACTTGCTGCTGGCAAGCTTGGCAACGGGGGCCTTCTTCACCGAACCACGCTGCGTCGCAGCATGAGCACCACCGGCGGCCATGGAGTTCAGGGCAAAAATGCTCAATACGGCCAATACGGTATTACGGATTTTCATGGTCATCAAACTGGATCGTGAGCCGGAAGCCAGGGGGCTCCCGAAATTGCAAATCTGAGAGGAAAGCGGAACTGTACCGGCTGCATCGTCTCGATTCAGGATCGAACGGAAACCAGACTTCCCCGATTGTATCCAACGCCTGTGTATCTTTAACGGCAGACTTCTATTCAAAATAATGGGTTATTTTAAATATTTGAAGTTTTTTGTGAATGATTTTTTTGCGATCCTTGCATCGGTGATGCCGACCGACTCCGGCCCGCAGACGGGTCACACCTCGTCCACCCGGAGAAAGCGTGCCACATCTGCCCGGCGGCACATGGCATCCTGGTAGCCCAGTGCCATCAGCGAACGGGTGTAGGCCTTTTCAAAGAGAAGGTAGGACAGCAGCACGGATCCATTCTTGCGCGTTGCACCAACCCCCCGCAAGGCGAGTCGCAGAGCCCGTGGCAACGCGGCACGATGGCGCGTTGCAAGATAATCGAGTCTCTGGGATGGTGCAATCACCAGCGTCTCGATCGGTTTCAGCGCAATGCCGCTGGCAAGGCGCTGCTCGGCCGTAAGCACCCCCACAGTGGCATTGATCCGCTCCAGCCTCTCCAGATCCATGGCCAGCCCGTCAAGGAAAATGCTGGACAAGGCGTGGCCCGCCACCTGGGCCGGTGAGGGGTAGGCATCGGTGCGCTGACGCGCCTCTTCCGACCTGCGCCCCCCTGCGATGACCAGAATGCGGTCGGCACCCAGATGAATGGCCGGGCTGATCGGGGCGAGCTGGCGCATGGAACCGTCACCAAAATACTCGCGATTGATACGCACCGCCGGAAACACGAAGGGTATGGCGCTGGACGCCAGCAGATGCTCGACCTTCAGCTGGGTACGCACCCCGACACGCTGGGCACGCCGCCACGGCTGCAGCGCCTCGTGGCCCTGAAAGAAGGCCAGACTCTCACCCGAGGTGTAACCCGAGGCCGTTACCGAAATGGCCCGGAGATGGCCTGCCGCGATGGACCGATCGATCGCGCCGAAGTCGAGCTGGCTCTCCAGCAGGGCGCCCAAGGGCGAGTTGTCGAGCAGGGAACGGGGGGACTGGTGGATCAGCCACCCGAGAAAGACGGCCGAACCCCAGCGCATCACCGACTCGGCGATGGCGAGGGTATCGGCACGATAGACATGATCGACGCGGAAATTCCGCCAGATGTAGGCCAGCTTCCGGACGGCCTCGTCAAAATTCGCCGAAAAGACCGCCAGCGCAACCGCGTTGACCGCGCCCGCGGAGGTGCCACACAGAATGGGGAAGGGATTGCCCGGGCGTTTGCCCCAGACATCGCGGATGGCAAGCAGAACCCCGACCTGATAAGCCGCCCGCGCCCCTCCACCCGTCAGAACCAGTGCCGCCCGCCCCTCATCCATGCCCTTCCTCCGTGATGAATCTCACGGAGTTTAGCGGCAGCAGGGCACAAGGGCTGAGCGCTTGTGAATAAATCCGGCGCACGACCCGATTTCGCCCCGGGATGCGCACCCTACCCCTATACGACTGTGCATCCCGGCGCGAACTCGAGCCGCTTGCCACGACTTCTTCACAAGCGCCGGGATTCCCGGCAATCAGCGCCCGGCTTCGACCACTGTCAGCGCGGTCATGTTGATGATCCGGCGCACGGTGGCCGTCGCCGTGAGGATATGCACCGGCTTGGCCGAACCGAGAAGAATGGGGCCGATGGTCATGCCTTCGCCTGCAGCCGTCTTGAGCAGGTTGAAGGCAATGTTGGCTGCATCGAGGGTCGGGAAGATCAGCAGGTTGGCATCGTCCTTCATCTTGGCGTTGGGGAAGATCTGCTTCCGGATGTCCGCATCAAGGGCCGCGTCGCCGTGCATCTCGCCTTCCACATCCAGGTCCTGGTGCTCCGAATGGAGCATCACCAACGCCTTGCGCATTTTCTCTGCGGTGGGCGAGTTATCGGTACCGAAGCTGGAGTGGGACAGCAACGCAATGCGCGGCTGGATGCCAAAGCGGCGAACCTCATCCGCAGCCAGACGGGTCATCTCGACAACCTGCTCGGGGGTGGGGTCGTAGTTCACATAGGTGTCGCACAGGAACACGGTGCGGCCCGGCAGGGAGAGGACATTCATGGTGTAGAAGTTGCGCACCCCCTTCTGCCTGCCCAATACGGTCTCGATGAACTTGAGGTGCAGGCCGTGCATGCCGTATGTGCCGCAGATCATGCCGTCACCGTAACCGAACTTCAGGAGCAGCGCCCCCAGCAGCGTCGGGCGACGACGCACCTCGCGGCGCGCATAGTCGGACGATACGCCCTTGCGCTCCATCAGGCTGTGGTAATGGTTGGCAAGCTGGTCATAGCGCGGGTCCGAATCCGGATTGACCATCTCGTAGTCCAGCTCCGGACGCAGCCGCAGGCCGAAGCGCTCGATATTGGCAGTAACCACCTCGGGACGTCCGATCAGGATGGGACGGCACAAACCTTCATCCACCACCGTCTGCACCGCACGCAGCACCCGCTCCGCCTCACCCTCGGAGAAGATGATGCGCTTGGGCGCGCGCTTGGCGGCCTGGAAGACCGGCTTCATGACCAGACCGGACTGCCACACGAAGTTGTTGAGCTGCTGGCGATAAGCCTCGAAGTCCAAAATCGGCCGTGTTGCCACGCCGGACTCCATCGCAGCGCGGGCCACTTCGGGGGCAATCTTGACGATCAGGCGAGGATCGAAGGGCTTGGGAATGATGTACTCGGGACCAAAGCCCGAAACCTTCTCCCCGTAGGCCGCCGCGACAATGTCCGAAGCCTCGGCACGGGCCAGCTCGGCGATGGCCTTCACCGCGGCAAGCTTCATCTGGTCGGTGATGGTGGTGGCCCCCACGTCCAGGGCACCGCGGAAGATGAAGGGGAAACACAGGACGTTGTTCACCTGGTTCGGATAGTCCGAGCGGCCGGTGGCCATCAGCGCGTCATCGCGCACCTTCTTGACCTCTTCAGGCAGGATCTCGGGAGTCGGGTTGGCCAGGGCCATGATGAGGGGCCGCGACGCCATCTTGGCCACCATCTCGGGCTTCATCACGCCACCGGCGGAGAGGCCGAGGAATACGTCGGCACCCTCGATCACCTCGGAGAGCTTGCGCGCGTCGGTGACCTTGGCATAACGGGCCTTGATCGGGTCCATCAGGGTGGTACGGCCTTCATAGACCACGCCCTCGATGTCGGTGACCCAGATGTTCTCGACCGGCACCCCGAGCATCACCAGCAGATCGAGACACGCCAGGGCGGCCGCCCCGGCGCCGGAGGTCACCAGCTTGACCTTGTTCAGATCCTTGCCAAGGAGATGAAGGCCATTGAGGATCGCCGCACCGACGACGATGGCCGTACCGTGCTGATCATCGTGGAAGACCGGGATCTTCATCCGCTCGCGCAGCTTGCTTTCGATGTAGAAGCACTCCGGCGCCTTGATATCCTCGAGGTTGATGCCCCCGAAGGTCGGCTCCAGGGCGGCAATCATGTCGATGAGCTTGTCGGCGTTCGGCTCGTCGATCTCCAGGTCGAACACGTCGATGCCCGCGAATTTCTTGAAGAGCACCGCCTTGCCTTCCATCACCGGCTTGGCGGCCAGGGGGCCGATGTTGCCAAGCCCGAGCACTGCGGTGCCGTTGGTGACCACGCCGATCAGGTTGCTGCGCGAGGTGAGGCTCGCCGCCTCCGCCGGGTCCTCGACGATGGCATCGCACGCGGCAGCGACACCCGGCGAATAGGCCAGCGACAGATCCTGCTGGTTGGTCAGGGCCTTCGTTGGCGCAATCGAGATCTTTCCGGGCTTGGGCAGGCGGTGATACTCAAGTGCGGCCTGGCGAATCTGCTCATCCATCGTGTTGTCCCTCTCCGTTAGGTGTACGTACGTGTCCTGCCATGATCGTGCCAAACCACATTTACGACAATTCGTGACATCCACATCATCCGCGCTTGACGGCCGGATGACTCGCAGCCATGAGGCGTGGCATAATCGCAGGCTAGCTCTTTCGGGTTTGTCCCGATTGACTCCAATAATACGCGCCGCGCCCTGGGGGCCCAAAGACGCGATTGCCCAGCCGGCAGGACTCCCAAGCCGGCAACACGAAACAACGCATCCGTAACGTCCTGGAGAATCGTCAGATGTCTCAAAGCATTGCCGACGCCGCCATCGCCGCCGCGCCCGAATACGTCAAGAACCAGAAGCTGAAGCAGTGGGTTGGCGAGATCGCCGCCCTGTGCGAACCCGAGCGTGTTGTCTGGTGTGACGGCTCGCAAGAAGAATACGACCGCCTGTGCGCCGAAATGGTCGACGCCGGGATGCTGATCAAGCTGAACCCGGAAAAGCGCAAGAACTCCTACCTCGCCTGCTCCGACCCGTCCGACGTGGCGCGTGTCGAAGACCGCACCTACATCTGCTCGGCCAACAAGGACGACGCCGGTCCCACCAACAACTGGGAAGACCCGGCCAAGATGCGCAAGACCCTGAACGAACTGTTCAAGGGTTGCATGCATGGCCGCACCATGTACGTGATCCCCTTCTCCATGGGTCCGCTCGGCTCCCCCATCGCCCACATCGGCGTGGAGATCTCCGACAGCCCCTACGTGGTCACCAACATGCGCACCATGACGCGCATGGGCAAGGCGGTCTATAGCGTGCTGGGCACCGATGGCGAGTTCGTGCCCTGTGTGCACACCGTCGGCGCCCCCCTCGGCCACGGCGAGAAGGATTCCGCCTGGCCCTGCAACCCCACCACCAAGTACATCGTCCACTACCCCGAGACCCGCGAGATCTGGTCCTACGGCTCCGGCTACGGCGGCAACGCCCTGCTCGGCAAGAAGTGCTTCGCCCTGCGCATCGCCTCCAACATGGCCCGCGACGAAGGCTGGCTGGCCGAACACATGCTGATCCTCGGCGTGGAAAGCCCCACCGGCGAGAAGACCTACGTCGCCGCCGCCTTCCCGTCCGCCTGTGGCAAGACCAACTTCGCCATGCTGATCCCGCCCAAGTCCTTCGACGGCTGGAAGATCTCCACCGTCGGCGACGACATCGCCTGGATCAAGCCGCGCAAGGAAGCCGACGGCACCACCCGCTTCTATGCCATCAACCCGGAAGCGGGCTTCTTCGGCGTCGCCCCCGGCACCTCCGAGAAGACCAACTACAACGCCCTGGCCACCCTCAAAGAAAACATCATCTTCACCAACGTCGCCCTGACCGACGACGGCGATGTGTGGTGGGAAGGCATGACCAAGGAAGCCCCGGCCCACCTGATCGACTGGCAGGGCAAGGACTGGACCCCGGAGATCGCCAAGGAAACCGGTCGCAAGGCTGCCCACCCGAACTCCCGCTTCACCGCCCCGGCCAGCCAGTGCCCGTCCATCGACCCGGCCTGGGAAGATCCCGCCGGCGTGCCCATCTCCGCCTTCATCTTCGGCGGCCGCCGCGCCACCACCGTGCCGCTGGTGTACCAGGCCTTCAACTGGAACTACGGCGTCTACATGGCGGCCACCCTGGGCTCCGAAACCACCGCTGCCGCCTTCGGCGCGCAAGGCGTGGTCCGTCGCGACCCCTTCGCCATGCTGCCCTTCTGCGGCTACCACATGGGTGACTACTTCAACCACTGGCTGAAGATGGGTCACACCGTGGATCAGGCCCCTGGCATCTTCTGCGTCAACTGGTTCCGCATGAACGAGAAGGGTGAGTTCATGTGGCCCGGCTTCGGCGAGAACATGCGCGTCCTGAAGTGGGTTGTCGATCGCGTCCGTGGTCGCGTCGCCGCCACCGAAAACGCCCTGGGCTGGATGCCCCAGTACGAAGATATCGACTGGACCGGCTCCGACGTCACCAAGGAAGAGTTCGACGCCCTGGTCAGGATCGATGCGGAGGCCTGGAAGACCGAACTGGCCGGCCACAAAGAATGGTTCGACAAGCTGCAGGACCGTCTGCCCAAGCAGTTCATGCTCAAGCGCGAACTGTTCGAACTGGCCCTGTCGGTGTAACTTCGCAGCAGCCGCCCGGCTGCTCCGGAGAAAAAAAAGCGCCGAGCAATCGGCGCTTTTTTGTTTTTTGCTTGAGGAAACACAAGAATGCCCCCCATCGCCCGCCGCATGGCCGACATCCAGCCCTTCCACGTGATGGAGCTCCTCAAGCGCGCCCACGAACTGGCCGCGGCCGGGCGCGACATCATCCACCTGGAAGTGGGCGAGCCGGACTTCCCCAGCCCGGCACCGATGATTGAAGCCGCCCAAGGTTTTCTGGCCGGTGGTCATGTGCATTACACCCCCGCCCTTGGCCTCACCGCACTGCGTGAAGCCATCGCACGCTTCTACCATGACCGCTTCGGCGCCGACGTCGCCCCCGAGCGCATCATCATCACCCCCGGCGCCTCGGGCGCACTGATGCTGGCCCTCGGCGTGCTGACCAATCCAGGCGACGAATGGCTGCTCCCCGATCCCGGCTATCCCTCCAACCGCCATCTGGTGCGGAGCTTCGAAGGCCAACCGGTGCCCCTGCCGGTGTATGCCGACACCCGCTTTCAGCCGACCCCCACCCAGGTGAACGCCGCCTGGACGCCGAACACCCGGGGCCTGATGGTCGCTTCCCCGGCCAACCCCACGGGCACCCTGCTCAGCCTCGACGAGATCGCCGCCCTGCAGCACTGCGTCCAGGCCCGGGGCGGCATCCTGATCGTGGACGAGATCTACCAGGGTCTCAACTACGGCGTGGACGCCAGCACCGCCCTGTCACGCCTGGATGACATCTTTGTGGTGAACAGCTTCTCCAAGTATTTCGGCATGACCGGCTGGCGTCTGGGCTGGATGGTGGTTCCCCCGGCCTATGTACGTGAGATCGAAAAGCTCGCCCAGCACTTCTTCATTTCCCCGTCCACCCCCGCCCAGCATGCCGCACTGGCGGCCTTCGCCCCCGCCACCCTGGAAATCCTCGAGGAGCGCCGCCACGCCTTTGCCGACCGCCGCAACACCCTGCTGCCGGCCCTGCGTGATGTCGGCTTTCAGTTCGCCACCGAGCCCCAGGGCGCGTTTTACCTCTACGCCGACATCTCGGGCCTCGCCGACAGCAGCGAAACCCTCGCCCAACGCCTCATCGAGGAAGCCGGTGTGGCCACCACACCCGGGCTGGATTTTGGCGACAATGCACCCGAACGCCACCTGCGCATCGCCTACACCACGGACAAAGCCCGCCTGCGGGAAGCTGCCGAGCGCATCGGCCGCGTACTGCAACAGCGCTGAAGTCGCCACGGCCTCGGGGTCGACCACTCAAACGCCTTCGACTCAGGGGGCGGAAGACGACCCCGGTCACCCGAGGGTCACGCTGAATTGGTGCTCCCGGATGCGGGCTCCGGGAACCACCTGCAATCACGTCAGAGTCAGGCCAGCGCCTTGCCGACGATCTCCGCCACGTCCGGCGACAACCCCTCCTCCGCAGCCACCGTCTCCAGCGCCGCACGGATCCGCACCTGGATCTCCGGCGTGAACTTGCGCCAGCCCTCCAGCGCCCGCGCCATGCGCGACGCCACTTGGGGATTGCTGCGATTGAGGGCGATCACCTGTTCCGCCCAGAAGGCATAGCCGGCCCCATCCTCGCGGTGGAACTCGGCCGCATTGGCCTTGAAGTAGCCACCCAACAGGGCGTACACCTTGTTGGGGTTGGACAGACTGAAGGCCGGATTGCCCATCAGCGCCCGCACCTGCTCCAGGGTTGAGGGCGCCGATGCCGACCAGTGCCAGGCACCCGCCTGCAACTGGAACCACTTGTCGAGCACCAGGGCATCGTCCCGGTAGCGCTCGTGGAAGGCAGCCAGGGCCTCGATGCGCTCGGGCGCATCGCTCTGCACCAGGGCCGCCAGGGCGCCGTAGCGCTCGGTCATGTTGCCGGCGGTCCTGAACTGCAGGCTGGCGAGCTGCACGGCCGTCGGCCCACCCCAGGCCATCATGTAGCGCAGGCACAGATTGCGCAGGGAGCGACGCCCCGCGTCGGCCGGGTGGTAGCGGTACTCCCCCTCCACCTCCAGATCCATGTAACGGGTCAGAAGATCGGCCTGCAGGGCCTGGCCCAGCTCGCGGCTCACGTGGATCAGGGCCGCCCGAAGGGGCGCCGGGTCGGCCGGCTGCATGCGCTCAAGCAGATAGGTCTCGGAAGGCAGGGCCAGGGTTTCGGCCACGAAGCCCGGATCCAGGCGGTCGTTCACCAGCAGTGCCCGGAAGGCATGGCCGAAGGCCTGGGGCACTTCCAGCCGGCGTCCTGCCGCCGCGTCCGCAGCCAGGGCCAGTACCACCCGCTCCATGTAACGCTGGGCGGCGTCCCAGCAGTTGAAAGGGTCACTGTCGTGGGCCATGCGGAAAGCCAGGCGGGCGTCGTCCTCATCCACCTCGAGAATCACCGGGGCGGAAAAACCGCGCAGGATGGACGGCACCGGCTCGGCCTCGATGCCGCTGAAACGCCAGGTCCGGCTGGTTTCCTTGAGCTCAAGCACCCGGGTGGTGCCGGCAGAACGAACTTCGCCTTCGAGCTGCAGCGGCAGATCGGCGCCATCCGGGCCGATCAGGCCGACAGCCACCGGAATGTGCAGCGCCTGCTTGTCCGGCTGGCCGGCGGTTGGCGGGGTGTGCTGGGAAAGGGTCAGCGCATAGCTGCGGGAGGCGGCATCGTAATGCCCCACGGCCTTCAGGCGGGGCGTGCCGGCCTGACTGTACCAGCCCATGAAAAGGTCGAGATCGGCGCCATTGGCCTCGGCCATGCAGCCCACGAAATCGTCGCAGGTCACCGCCTGACCGTCATGGTAGGAGAAGTACAGATCCATACCATTGCGGAAGCCCTCGGTGCCCAGCAGGGTGAGCAGCATGCGGATGACTTCGGCGCCCTTCTGATACACCGTGGCGGTGTAGAAGTTGTTGATCTCCTGGTAGCTGTCCGGGCGGATCGGATGGGCCATGGGGCCGGCATCCTCGGGAAACTGACCCGAACGGAGCCCGCGCACATTGGCAATGCGCGTCACGGCCCGGGCCGACGCGGCCGCGGCCGGCGTATCCGACGCCCGGGCCATCATGTCGGCCGTGAACTGCTGGTCGCGGAAGACCGTGAGCCCCTCCTTGAGGGTCAGCTGGAACCAGTCGCGGCAGGTGACGCGGTTGCCGGTCCAGTTGTGGAAGTATTCGTGGGCCACCACGCTTTCGACGTTCTCGAAGTCCAGATCGGTGCCCGTATCCGGGTTGGCCAGCACGTACTTGGTATTGAAAATGTTGAGGCCCTTGTTTTCCATGGCCCCCATGTTGAAATCCGACACGGCAACGATCATGAAGCGATCCAGGTCCAGCTCCAGCCCGAACACCTCTTCGTCCCAGCGCAGGGAGTGAACCAGGGAGTCCATGGCGTGGCCGACCCGGTCCAGGTCACGGGCCTCGACCCACACCTGGAGCAGGACTTCGCGACCGCTCATGGTGCAGACCTTGCGCTCCAGGGCCTTCAGGTCGGCGGCCACCAGGGCAAACAGGTACGACGGCTTGGGGAAGGGGTCTTCCCAGCGCGCAAAGTGACGGCCACCCGGCAGGGTGCCAGTTTCCAGCAGGTTGCCGTTGGACAGCAGCACCGGGCAGGTGGCGGCATCGGCCTCCAGGCGCACGGTGTAGCGGGCCATCACGTCGGGGCGGTCGGGGAAGTAGGTGATGCGCCGGAAGCCCTCGGCCTCGCACTGGGTGTAATAGCCGCCCCGCGACTGGTAGAGGCCCGACAGGGTCAGATTGGCAGAAGGGTCGATACGGGTCACGATCTCCAGCACCACCACGTCGGCGTCCACATCGATCTCCAGGCCACCCTCCACCGTACGCACCTGTCCGTCCGCGGGCGCGGCACCGTCGATGCGCACCGACAGGCACACCAAAGCCTCGCCATACAGAACGACAGGGCCGGCTGCAGCCTGGGGATTGCGCACACAGCGCATGCGGTTGCTGACCACGGTGGCCTTGGGGTCGAGAACAAAATCCAGATCCACCGTTTCCACCTGATAGGCCAGGGGCTGGTAGGCGTCGCGACGGATGGGGGTGCCTTGCTGGGTGCGCATGGGGAGATTCCTTGTTGTAGCTTTGATTGGGCCGGATTTTACCCCGTGCCGCCGCGGCACCTTTTCTTTGCACCCAAATTTGTTTCCTTGGGCGAAAATCCACAGCCAATCCAGCCGGCCCACCGGCACGCCGCCCCTCGCGCTATCCCATGCCTCCACCGATTCAGCCCGCCGTTCTGTCCTTCGCCCCCGACGGGACGCCCTACTCCCCGGTCTTCGACGATGTCTACCACACCAGCGCCGGCGGCCTCGGGCAGGCCCGCCACGTCTTTCTTGGCGGCAACGATCTGCCGGAACGCTGGCGAGGCCGGCAGCGCTGGGTCATCGTCGAGACCGGTTTCGGCCTGGGGCTGAACTTCCTCGCCGCCTGGCAGGCCTGGCGCGATGATCCCGCCCGCCCGGACACCCTGGATTTCGTCTCGGTTGAAAAGAACCCCTTCACGCTCGACGATCTGGCCCGGCTGCATGCCGCCTGGCCCGAGCTGGCCCCCCTCGCCGAAGCACTCCGCCAGCACTGGCCAGCCCTGCTGCCCGGGATCCACCGCCTCCATCTGGACGGTGGGCGGGTCAGGCTGACCCTCGCCTTCGGTGATGCCCTGGAACTCCTCCCCCAGCTTGAGGCCCACGCCGATGCCTTCTTCCTGGACGGCTTCTCCCCGGCCTGCAACCCGGACCTGTGGTCACCGGCCGTCTTCGCCCAGCTTGCGCGCCTTGCCGCGCCCGGCGCGAGCCTCGCCACCTGGTCGGTGACAGGGCACGTCCGGCGTGGCCTGGAGGCGGCCGGCTTTACCCTCGAACGCCGCGCCGGCTTCGGTGGCAAGCGGGAGATGCTGGCCGGCCGCTCGACCGCCGGGAGCACCCCGCCGGCTCCGCCTGCCGAGCGCACGGCGCTGGTGATCGGCGCCGGCGTGGCCGGCACATCGGTCGCCGAACGCCTCGCCGCCCGAGGCTGGCGCGTCAGCATCATCGACGAAGCCGATGGGCCGGGCCAGGGCGCCTCCGGCAACCGTGCCGGGGTGTTCCGCCCCCTACCCAGCCTCGACGACAACCGCCTCGCCCGCATCACCCGGGCGGGCTTCCTCTATGGACGGCGTCATCTCGATGCCCTGGCCCACGCCGGCCACCCCGTCCGCTGGTCACCCACCGGTGTCCTGCACTTGGGCCGGGACACCAAACAGGAAGGAAAGCAGAAGGCCGTGGTGGATGCCCACCAGCCCCCCGCCGACTACCTGCGCTTTGTCGACCGGGATGAGGCCTCACGGCTCGCCGGCTGGCCACTGGATGCAGGGGGATGGTGGTTTCCCGGCGGCGGCTGGATCCAGCCGCCGAGTCTGTGCGCCGCCAACCTGGCCGCAGGCAGCGCAGGCATCTCCACCCTGTTTGGTCGTCATCTGGTTCAGCTGGCGCATCAGGAGGGCTGCTGGCGCGCCCTCGACGCCCAAGGCAACGAGATCGCGCGGGCGGCCGTGCTGGTGCTGGCCAATGGCGTGGGCATCCGCGCCCTGCCCCAGGCGGCCAGCCTGCCCGTGCGCCCGGCCCGGGGTCAGGTTTCCCATCTGCCGGCCAGCCCCGGCAGCGCGCCGGAAGTTGTGGTGTGCCGGCTGGGCTATGTGAGCCCGGAGGTGGATGGCGTGCGCTGCGCCGGCGCCACCTTCATCGCCGACGACCCGGGCAGCGAACTGCGGGAGTCCGAACACCGGGAAAACATGGAGAAACTCGACTTCATCCTGCCCGGCTATGCGCAGCCCTTCGACCCCACCACCCTGGACGGCCGCGTCGGGTTTCGTCCGGCGTCCCCCGACCGCCTGCCCATGGTTGGCGCCATTCCTGCCGTTTCCGTGGCCGAACGCGGCACGCCCCTGGCCGACATTCCACGCCAGCCGGGTCTGTACGCGGCCTCCGGTTTCGGCGCCCGCGGTCTCGTCTGGGCCAGTCTGGTTGGCGAGTTGCTGGCCAGCCTGATCGACGGCGGCCCCCTGCCCCTCGAGCGGGATCTTGTGGACGCCCTTGATCCCGCCCGCTACCTGCTCAAGCCCCCCCGGCCCGGTACCGGCGGCGATGAATAGCTGGACGGCAACTTTGTAAGCGGCCGTTGCGCCTGTCCCCGGTGGGCAGACCGTGGCGTTACTCTCCAGGTACCGCAAGGAGAAAAACATCATGAGCACCCACCCGAACACCCCGTCCCTGCATCCCGCCCTATGGGTTGCAGCAGCCTCCATCACCGCAGTGAGTCTGGCAGGCGTTGCCAAGCTCACGGGCCTGCTGCCCGATTTCGGCAGCACGCCCCCTGCCGTCACGGAGACCGTCGCCACGCCCACGGCACCTCTTGAGGCCCCGCCCCCCCAGATCGCGACAACCCCCGCTGCACCTGCGGTGGCGCCGGAACAAGCCGCCCCGGCAAAGCCGGCAGCGGCCAGCTCTCCCACCGCCAGGGTCGAGCGTCCGGAACACAAGCCCAGCTCTTCGGCCCGGGAACATGCCAGGCCCGCCCCCGCCGTTGCCCGCAGCACCCCACCACCGGCCGACGCCGTTCCCGCCTCGCCTCAGTCCAGCCCCCGCCATGTCGCCGACGCACCCCCGCCCTGCCGCGATTGTGGCGTGATCGAGCATGTCGAAGCCATTCAACAGAAAGGCGAAGGTTCAGGGATTGGTGCGGTAGGGGGCGCCATCCTGGGAGGCGTGCTCGGCCACCAGGTGGGAGAAGGCTCGGGCAAGCAACTGGCGCGCATCGGCGGTGCCGTGCTTGGCGGCCTTGCCGGCAATGAAGCGGAAAAGCGTACCCGCACGATCACCCACTACCGGATCACCGTGCGTATGGAAGACGGCAGCCGTCAGGTCATCGAACAGCCGAGCGCGCCCGTCTGGCGCAATGGCGACCCGGTGCGCATCCGCAACGGCGAGATCGTCGCCAAAGGTGGAGAGACTGGCGCGGCGACCGGCTTCTAGCCCGAACGGGTCGAAGCTCTGCAGGTGGTCGCAGGATGTCAGGCCCGGGATTGGCCAAGGACGGAGAGAACAAAAGGAGAGCGCGCAGTGCGAAACACATGCGCGCTCTCCCGTTTCAAGACACTCTGCCGATGAACTGCTCCGGCACCCTTGTTACCCGCCACCGGAGCCCGCGGGGTCGGTGTAGTAGCAGGTTTGACCGACGTTCACCACCAAGCCCGCGGCGCAAGTTGGGCTGAGGGTTGTCGGCGCACTCGCCGGCGTCACGCTGATAATCCGCATCGGAATGGACGGGTGGCCATTGATGGGCACGTCGATGATCGAAGGCCCATACTCACTCAGATCGATGGTCCCGCCGGTATTCACCACCATCATCGGCACGGCAACAGCCTGCACGCTCCCCACCGGCGTACCTTGCACCCCCACACCCAGGGCCATTATTGCCAGCAGCCCCGAAAGCAGCCGGTTGCCCGACTTGCGCGTCGTGTAGACCGCGGCCATCGCCAACAGCACCGCCAGAATCAGCATGCCCCACTGGGACAGGGTCGGCACGGACGTAGCGGCCGGCCCATAAACGATCACCTGGGCAAAGGCCGGGACGGGAAGCCCCGCCGCCAGCAATGACCCCGCCGCCAACCTGGAAACATTTGAATTGATATTCATGAAAACCCCCTGAGCAAGAAAGAACGAGTGGATTCGTAAGAATAATGCCACCCAAAAATGCCGCCCCATGTTAACACCCCACAGCGCCGGCTGGCCGATTTGTACCCCCGATTTGCAACGATGACGCAACGCACACGCCGCCCCCACCCACCTTAGCCTGTCGAGCGCGACCCCGGTTTGAGGAGGCCGCATCGACCCTCCGACTTGCGCCCCCGACCCGTCCTGGGGGCACGCTTTCACGTCAAGGGTCGGACGGGTGTCAGACCCGGGATTCGCTGCGGATGGAGAGAACAAAAGAAGAGCGCGCAGTGCGAAACACATGCGCGCTCTCCCGTTTCAAGACACTCTGCCGATGAACTGCTCCGGCACCCTTGCTAGAAGGGGCCTACGGGCTCCGTGTAGTAGCAGGTTTGACCGACGTTCACCACCAAGCCCGCGGCACAAGTCGGGCTGAGGGTTGTCGGCGCACTCGCCGGCGTCACGCTGATAATCCGCATCGGGATGGAAGGGTGGCCATTGATGGGCACGTCGATGATCGAAGGCCCAAACTCACTCAGATCGATGGTCCCGCCGGTATTCACCACCATCGTTGGCACGGAAACAGCCTGCACACTCCCTACCGGCGTACCTTGCACCCCCACGCCCAGGGCCATTATTGCCAGCAGCCCCGAAAGCAGCCGGTTGCCCGACTTGCGCGTCGTGTAGACCGCGGCCATCGCCAACAGCACCGCCAGAATCAGCATGCCCCACTGGGACAGGGTCGGCACAGACGTAGCGGCCGGCCCATAAACGATCACCTGGGCGAAGGCCGGGACGGGAAGCCCCGCCGCCGCTAACAACCCCACTGCCAACCTGGAAACATTTGAATTGATTTTCATGAAAACCCCCTGAGCAAGAAAGGACGAGTGGATTCGTAAGAATAGTGCCACTCCATGTTAACACCCCACAACACCTGCTAGCCGACTTGTACCCCCAATTGGCGATGAGGGCACCGTCTCACATCACGGGCGCAACGACGTTCAACACGCCCTTCTCCCCTCTGTGCGAAATCCGACAAAGCCGACAGCATCGCGCCCTTCCGTCGCCGACACGCTGATCGAAAAATCAAAAAAACTTGTAAATCAGTAACATAAGACACTGCTTCGGACATGGCACGGCCTTTGCTGATCTTTGGGCGAAAGGACACCACCGACCATGAACCCGCTGCCCACCATCAACGACACCACCCTGCGCGACGGCGAACAGACCGCTGGCGTGGCCTTCACCGTCGAGGAGAAGTGCGCGATTGCCCAGGCGCTCGCCGACGTGGGTGTGCAGGAGATGGAGATCGGCATTCCGGCCATGGGGGCGGTGGAGATCGAAGCCATCGGCGAGATCGCCCGCATGCACCTCCCGGCCAGTCTGATGGTGTGGTGTCGCATGACCGACACCGATCTGGCCGCCGCCCGCCAGTGCCCGGTGGACACCCTCAACCTGTCCATTCCGGTGTCCGACATCCATATCAACACCAAGCTCAAGCGCAGCCGCGAATGGGTGCTGGAGCGGGTGGGACGCTACGTGAGCCAGGCCCGCGACATGGGCTACGCCGTCTCCGTGGGCTGCGAGGACTCCTCCCGCGCCGATCCGTCCTTCCTCGCCCATGTTGCCGAAGCCGCCCAGCGGGCCGGCGCGGTGCGGGTGCGTTATGCCGACACTCTCGGCATCCTCGACCCCTTCTCCACCCACGATGCCATCGCAACCCTGCGTCGGCGGGTGGACATCGATATCGAGATGCACGCCCACGACGACCTGGGCCTGGCCACGGCCAACACCCTGGCGGCCTTCCGGGCCGGCGCCACCCATGCCAACACCACGGTGAATGGCCTCGGCGAGCGTGCCGGCAACGCGCCGCTGGAAGAGATCGTGATGGGTCTGCGGCACTTGCACGGCATCGACTGCGGCATCGACACCCACACCCTGCCGGCCATCTCCGCCCTGGTTGCAGAAGCCTCCGGGCGTGCCGTGGCCGCCAACAAGAGCATCGTCGGCGAGGCCGTATTCACCCATGAGGCCGGCCTGCATGTGGATGGCCTGCTGAAGGATCCGCGTACCTACCAGGGCTTCGACCCGGCGGAACTGGGGCGCAGCCACCGCACCGTACTGGGCAAGCACTCCGGCTCCCGGGCGGTGATTGCCGCCTACGCCCAGCTCGGCATCCTGGTCGACGACCTCGAAGCCCACAGCCTGCTCGAACGCATCCGCGATCACGCCACCTGCACCAAGCGTTCGCCTTCCGCCGGAGAGCTGGCCCGCTTCCTTCTCGAAGTCAGCCGTTTTGCAGGGAGCGCGTCATGAGCCCCAGGGAACCCGACATGAAGATCCTTGCCGACAGCGTCGCCGCCCAGGGCGCCGCACCGGGCTTCTTCGCCACCCTGCGCGAGGACGTGGCCTGCGTCTTCGCCCGCGACCCGGCGGCACGCAACACCCTTGAATTGCTCACCATCTACCCCGGCGTGCAGGCCCTGATGCTGTACCGGGTAGCCCATCGCCTGTGGCGCGGCAACTGGCGCTATGCGGCCCGTGCCCTGTCCTTCCTGGCCCGCTTCCTGACCAATGTGGACATCCACCCGGGTGCGGTCATCGGCCGGCGTTTCTTCATCGACCACGGCGCCTGCGTGGTGATCGGCGAGACCGCAGTGATCGGTGATGACGTCACCCTCTACCACGGAGTCACCCTGGGCGGCACCACCTGGAACCCGGGCAAGCGCCACCCAACCCTGGGCAACGGCGTCGTGGTCGGCGCCGGGGCCAAGATCCTCGGCCCCATCACCGTGGGCGACAACGCCCGGGTGGCGGCCAACTCCGTGGTCATCGACGCAGTGCGCCCCGGCATGACCGTGGTCGGCATCCCCGGCCGCATGGTGCTGCCCATGGAAGGCCGGCGCATCGCCCACGGCATTGATCTCGATCACCACCAGATCCCCGACCCGGTTGGCAAGGCGATTGGCTGCCTGCTCGACCGGATCGCACAGATGGAACGGGAAATCGCCAGCCTCAAGGGCGAACCCACCACAGCCGAAGGCGCCTGTCGCACCTGCGACGACACCTGCTCGCAACCCACCTTTGACGGTAGCTGGAAGGCCACCGCCCCCATCGCACCAGGAGCCTGACGCCATGAACGAACTGACCGGCGAACTCGCCAAGCTCTCCTCCGCCGAGGAACTCCTCCACTTCTTTGCCGTGCCTTTCGACCAGAAGGTGGTCAATGTGAGCCGGCTGCACATCCTCAAACGCTTCTATCAATACCTGCGCCGGGATGCCGACTTGAGCAGCCTGTCGGGCAGCGAGCTGTTCGGTCGTTACCGTAGCCACCTGATCGCCGCCTACGACGATTTCATTCGCTCCACGCCGGCCCAGGAAAAGGTCTTCAAGGTGTTCCAGGACACCGATGGCCGCCAGCAGGTCAGCCTCGACAGCCTGCGCGCGACCCTCCCCTCCGCCAGCTAAACCGACAGGACAGCCGCCATGCACATCGTCGTCTGTATCAAGCAGGTTCCGGATTCGGCGCAGATCCGCGTCCACCCGGTGACCAACACCATCATGCGCCAGGGTGTACCGGCCATCGTCAATCCCTATGACCTGTTCGCCCTGGAAGAAGCCCTGCGCCTCAAGGACAAATTCGGCGGCAAGGTGACCATGCTGTGCATGGGCCCACCCCAGGCCGAGGATGCCCTGAAGAAGTGCATCTCCTTTGGCGCAGACGACGCCGTGCTGGTCACCGACCGCTCCTTCGCCGGTGCCGACACCCTGGCCACCTCCTACGCCCTGGCCGCCGCGATCCGCCAGATCGGCAAGGAACAGAAGGTGGACATCGTGTTCACCGGCAAGCAGACCATCGACGGCGACACGGCCCAGGTGGGCCCCGGCATCGCCAAGCGCCTGGGCCTGCAGCTCCTCACCTATGTGTCGCGCATCGCCGACCTGGACCTGGAGAAAGACACCATCACCGTCGAGCGCCGTGCCGAAGGGGGTGTGCAGGTGCTCCAGACCGCCGTGCCCTGCCTGATCACCATGCTTGAAGGCACCAACGAGATGCGCTTCGCGCCGCTGGAGAACATGATCCACGCCGCCCGCTATCCGGTGCGCAAGTGGAACAAGGAAGCCGCTGGCATCGAGGACGTCACCAAGATCGGCCTCAAGGGCTCGCCCACCGTGGTGAGCAAGGTCTTCGGCCCCACCCCCCGCGCCGAGAAGGCCCTGATGCAGTCCGTCGAGGATGCCACCCCGCGGGATGTGTCCCTCAACGTGATCCAGAAGATCTTCACCCAGCACCCGACCCTTGAGCGCGACATCCTCGCCAAGGCCTCCGTGTGACCCCACGACAAGACGCGAAAGGAAACCTGCCATGAGCGACGCCGAAGTCAAGAAGCCCGCCGCCCGGGGCGGCCGCAACCTGGAACTGCCCGAACACCTGAAGGCCTACAAGGGCGTATGGGTGTTCATTGAACATGACCGGGGCGAGGCCCACTCGGTGTCCTGGGAACTCCTCGGCGAAGGCCGCAAACTGGCCGATACCCTCGGCGTGTCCCTGTCCGGCGTGATCATGGGCGGCCCCGACGAGCCCCTCGACGCCATCGCCAAGGAAGCCTACAGCTTTGGTGCCGAGGCCTGCTACATCGTCCGCGACCCGGTACTCAAAGGCTACCGCAACGAGCCCTTCACCAAGGGCATGACCGATCTGGTCAACAAGTACCAACCCGAAATCGTGCTGCTGGGCGCCACCACCATGGGCCGCGACCTGGCCGGCTCGGTGGCCACCACCCTGGCCACCGGCCTCACCGCCGACTGCACCGAACTGCGCATCGACCCCGCCACCCGGGCGCTGGCAGCCACCCGCCCGACCTTCGGCGGCTCCCTGCTGTGCACCATCATGACCCTGGCCTACCGGCCGCAGATGGCCACCGTGCGCCCCCGCGTGATGCGCATGCCCGATTCCGACACCAGCCGCAGCGGCACCGTTATCGAAGACAGCCTGGGCATGATCGAGACCGACATCGTCACCAAGCTCCTCGATTTCATCGCCGATGAGAACAGCAACAAGGTGAACCTGGCCTACGCCGACATCATCGTGTCGGGCGGCAAAGGCCTCAAGACGCCGGACAACTTCAAGCTGATCTGGGATCTCGCCAAGGTGCTCGGCGCCGAGGTGGGCGCCACCCGCCCGGTGGTCCAGTCCGGCTGGGTAGACGCGGAGCGCCAGGTGGGTCAGACCGGCAAGACCGTGCGTCCCAAGCTCTACATCGCCGCCGGCATCTCCGGCGCGATCCAGCACCGGGTAGGCATGGAAGGCGCCGACGTGATCGTCGCCATCAACACCGATGCCAACGCGCCGATCTTCGACTTCGCCCACCACGGCATTGTCGGCAACGCCATGCAGGTGCTGCCGGTGCTCACCGACACCTTCCGCGAACACATTGCCCTGCGCAGCCGCAAGGCCGCCTGAGCGCCCACCGGAGACCCACCATGAGCGAGAAATTCGACGTCATCGTTGTCGGCGCGGGCCCCTCGGGGAACGCCGCCGCCTACACCGCAGCCAAGGCCGGCCTGTCGGTGCTGCAGATCGAACGGGGTGAATACCCTGGCTCGAAGAACGTGCAGGGCGCCATCCTGTACGCCAACGCCCTCGAGCAGATCATCCCCGACTTCCGGGACGACGCCCCCCTGGAGCGCCACATCATCGAGCAGCGCATGTGGGTACTGGACGACGAATCCTTCGTCGGCACCCACTTCCGCTCCGACGACTACAACAAGCCCCCCTACAACCGCTACACCATTATCCGCGCCCAGTTCGACAAGTGGTTCTCGTCGAAGGTGAAGGAAGCCGGCGCGCTGGTGATCTGCGAAACCACCGTCGAATGCCTGCTGATGGATGGCGACCAGGTGGTGGGCGTGCGCTGCGACCGCCAGGGCGGAGAGGTGTTTGCCGATGTAGTCATCCTCGCCGACGGGGTCAATTCCACCCTGGCCCGCAAGGCCGGCTTCCACGGCGAGATCCAGGCCGGCAACGTGGCCCTGGCGGTGAAGGAGATCCTCTTCATGCCCCAGGAGACCATCGAGGCCCGCTTCAACGTCAAGGACGAAGAAGGCGTGGTCATCGAAATGTTCGGCAAGATCACCGACGGCCTGATGGGTACCGGCTTCCTCTACACCAACCGGGACTCCATCACCCTGGGTGTCGGCTGCATGCTCTCCGACTTCAAGCAGAACCCCAACCGCACCTCGCCCTACGCCATGCTGGAGAAGATGAAGGCTCACCCCTCCATCGCCCCCATGATCGCCGGCGGCGAGATGAAGGAATACTGCGCCCACCTGATCCCCGAAGGCGGCTTCCACGCCGTGCCCAAGGTGTTCGGCAACGGCTGGATGATCGTCGGCGACTCGGGTGGCTTCGTAAATGCCGTCCATCGCGAAGGTTCCAACCTGGCCATGACCACCGGCCGCCTGGCCGCCGAAACCGCCATCGCCGCGAAGGCCGCGGGCAAGGGCTTCGCCGCCAAGCAGCTGGCCGGCTACAAGTCGGCCCTGGACGAATCCTTCGTGATGAAGGACCTGCACAAGTACCGGGACATGCCCAGCGTGTTCCACGACAACAGCCAGTTTTTCACCACCTACCCGGAACTGGTCAATCGTGCCGCCCGCACCATGCTGACGGTGGACGGCATCGACAAGAAAACCAAGGAGAAGGAAATCTTCTCCAGCTTCCGTAAATCGCGCAGTCTGGCCGGCCTGGCGGGCGACGCATTCAAGCTGTGGAGGGCCTTCAGATGAGCACCGTCGTGAATGTGGAAGAAAAACTCTTCCAGAACCGCTACAAGGTCGACCATGGCCGGCCCCATATCAAGATCCGCCAGCCCGAGCTGTGCCGCAACGAGTGCAAGGTCCAGTCCTGCACCTATGTGTGCCCCGCCGCCTGCTACAAGGCGGAAGGCAATGGCGCCGTCACCCTGATCACCGACGGCTGCCTGGAGTGCGGTAGCTGCCGGATCATCTGTACCGAGCTGTCCAACGTGGAATGGGAATATCCCCGCGGCGGGCACGGCATCCTGTTCAAGTTCGGTTGAGAATCATCATGGACGATCTTCATCTCTTTCTCGCTCATGCAATCCAGCTCGAGCGGGAAGCGGCCCGGCACTACGAGGAACTGACGGAGCAGATGCAGACCGCCGGCAACTCGGAAGTTGCCGGCTTCTTCCGCCAGATGGCCGTCTTCTCGCGCAAGCACCTGGGCGAGGCCATGGAGCGGGGCGGCTTCCGTACCGTACCCCACCTGCGCCCCGACCAGCTCCGCTGGCCCGATGGAATCAGCCCCGAAAACGCCGGATGGGAAGGCGTGGACGGCTTTACGGATGTTCTCGGCGCCCTCGAGCTGGCCCTCCAGGCCGAACGCCGTGGTCACGCCTTCTACGCCGGCATTGCCGCGACGACCCACAACGTACGCCTCAAGCGCATGGCGGACGAATTTGCTTCCGAAGAGGCCGAACACGTGGCCGAACTGGAAAAGTGGATCGACCGGGTCGCCGCAGCCGAATAAGGGCGGCAACGCACCGCCCCAGCCCGTATCACCCCAACCGGAGAACTCCCATGTCCCGACCCAAGAAACACGTCTTCGTGTGTGCCCAGCAGCGTCCCCCCGGCCATCCCCGCGGCTCCTGCGCCGCCAAGGGCTGCAACGAAATCCTTCAAACCTTCTGGGGCGAGCTGCAGAAGCGCAATGCCTATGATCGCATCGGCGTCACCTACTCGGGCTGCCTCGGCCCCTGCGATAGTGGCCCCAACGTGCTGGTCTACCCCGAAGGCGTGATGTATTCCGGCGTCACCAAGGACGACGTCCTGGAGATCTTTGACAAGCACCTGGAAGGCGACGAAGTGGTCACCCGCCTGCAGGCGCCGGCGGCCGTCTGGTGAACCTGTTCACCGGCGAAAGCTCGCGGTCGCTCTTCGGCGGTGAAGCGCCGGAGAGCGTCAATCGGCTGCTCCATGAAGCGGCAGCCGCCCACGCCGACCCCACCAAGGCCGAAGCGCTGCTGTGGAGCGCCCGCCTGTCGGCGCCCGAATGCCTGCCCGTGTACTTTGCCCAGTACAAGTTCTACTTCTACCGCAAGCGCCTCGAAGACGCCGAACGCTGTGCCCGCGACGGCCTGCGCGTTGCCGCCGGTCTGGCCCGGCTGGGCCGCCACTGGCGCGAAGTGCAAGGCGGCGACGCCGACTTCAGCGCCATCGGCCCCGCACGATTCTGGCTATTCACCCTCAAGGCCCTGGCCTTCATCCGCCTGCGCCGCGGCGACCGGGCCGAAGCCCAGGCCCTGCTCGAGAAGGCAGCCCAACTCGACCCCGCCGACAACATGGGCGCCAGCGTCATCGCCAGCCTGAAGGATGCCTCCGCGCCCGATACCCCACCCGGCAAGCGCCCCGGCCCCGCCGGCGACAGCTACCTGGATCGCCTCAAGAAGGGCGGCACCCAATGATCATCCCCGCCGCCCTCCTGGCCAACATCATCAATGCCGGCACCGACATCCTGACCCTCGCCGAGGGCATGGACGAATCCGAATTCCTGCGTTCGCGCCTCGCCCGCGTCGAAATCGGGCGCCTGGTGGGCGTCATGGCCATCAACCTGGCCGACCTCCCCGACGCCCAGCGCCAGCTCTTCGCCGAACTGGACTGGACAACCTGGCGCGCCATCCCCGAACAACTCAACGCCGACCCCGCAACCCGCGACGAAGCCCTGTGGTTCGCCATCCGCGCCCTGGTCCCGGCCACGTTGATGTGGCTGCGGGTGTACAAGGAAAGTGCGCCACAGCTATTCGAGTTTCAGCAGGGGTGAGGCGTATCAAGGAAAACCGGCCTGACGGCCGGTGATTGGGAGAACGAAGTTTGACGGAGACGTCATTGGAGAGAACTAGGCCGAAACCCTGCCATAGCGCTCTCGGTCACTGACACGGCTCCCGCGAAAGCGCCACGAAGCCACGGCATAGATTGCCAGCATGACGCCCAAGACCGGCTCTTCGTAACCCGACGGAACTGCCAGGTAGGCCACTACAGTGGCCCCTACCAACAGCCAGATGAGCTTCGCAGGAAGGGGAGGATTCTTCCGGTCCAGCAAGAACGCCTTACAGTGCGGACAGGTCGGTTTCATCTGCCTTGGGGTGTACCACTTTGCTCCGCGCGGCCAGAGTTCAAAGACGGGTCTGTCGAACCCCTGCGAACACACGGGGCACAGGTGTTTGCCACGCGTTGAAGTCTTCAAATCCCGCGCCAACTGCGCATTGCAAGCTGGACAAACCGCCTGAGGATTTGGAAGTATCTTCCCGCAACTATCGCAATGAATCCGGGCTTCTGACATTGTTGGCAATGCTGCGTGAGGTTGAAGCGCAAGCGCGGACAAAGGGCGGTGGCCTATCGGACGTCACCTGGAGCGCTCGGTTACTGTCGCCCATTCAGAAACGAACGTGTCTCTTGACCCTGGCTTCGAGCAATTTCACCAGATCTGGGTCCATGCGCGCATAAATGTCCGGAATATCCAGGCATACCAGCCGCTTCCCCTTTAGCTGCTCTTTGTACCTCTTTGAAATCTTGTTCCTGTGACTCTTTTCCATGACCAGGACCACATCAGCCCGCGACGAAGCCCTGTGGTTCGCCATCCGCGCCCTCGTCCCGGCTACGTTGATGTGGCTGCGGGTGTACTAGGAGAGTGCGCCGGCGTTGTTTGAGTTTCAGCAGGGATGAGGCGGAGGTGGTACAGATCTTTGATCTGGCACCAGCCTTTACCGATACCTCGCCACGCACGGCTGACGGGGGCACTCCCAGACGACTCGGATCGTGGCTCGCATTGCGATCACGATCCAGCCTTGATCATTCGGCGTCAGCCTGCGACGCGCTGCGCGAGTGCCTCCTGGGCCAGTGTATTGATGCTCTTGCCTTCTGCCTGAGCCGCTATCGCAAGCCGCTCGTGCAGCTCCGGAGAAATCCGGAGATTGAACTTGCCCGAATAGTTGCGCCGAGGCTCGATGCCTTTCTCCTTGCAAACTTCAAGGAAGACCGTCAGTGACTTCCTGAACTCAGCCTTTAGCTCATTTGGGGTTCTGCCATAAAAATCGGCGCCGCCGGTAAGACCAAGGATCTCACCCCGAAACATGTCAATGTCCGGGTCGTATTCAATCTTCGCGTTGTATCCGTCAACCGTCATGACGTTCATGGCTTCACTCCATGTTGCTCGAGCTACCTCTTCTTCACCGACACCAACTCTGTGATCCATGGTGGCTACGCAAAAGCATGCAGGGTCAGGCGATCAAGGCGGGCTGAACTAACCCAGGTATCGAGTTTTGCCTGTCGCAGCAGTTCGGCGTCTTCGTCAATGTTGAGGCAGAAGAGCGTTTGAATTTTGCGATCATTAAACGAAGTCAATTTTGAGAAGAGTTCGGTCTTCGTTTTTAAGGTGAGTCGACCAAAGAAGCCAGAGTCGAGAATAAGAATCCACTGGTCGTGAGGAGCAGAAGATAGTATGAGCTTCAATGCGATATCTACGATCGCAAGGCACAGCTCGCTTGAGCTAAGGCTCTCCGTTCGCAAGAAAAATGTTCTGCCGTCTGGTACTAAAATTTCAATCTTGTTTTTGGTCGACTGTCGAAATCGGTAGCCCAACGCGGTATTCGCGTACGTTTCCTCCCGAATTGACTGGAATAGCGTGGTTTCGTCGATGGAGAAGACATTTGCTAGGTAACGAATAGCTTTGGCAAAGCGTGTTTTCGGGTCGCCATGGCGCAAATTTAGCTGATCTTCAAGATTTACTACTCGAAATAGTGTGCGCGGCCAGTCGGCGGCGACATTACCATTGACTTGAATATGTAGATAGTTTTCAGGCGGCTTCTTGGTCTTTCGAGACGTCGCACGAGCCTGAGGACTTAGTGCTACAGTTAAACTGAAATCATTAGTTGTAGATGTCGCAGTTATATACGAGCGAGAGGCGGCAGATTTTGAGAAGCCGAATCGTTGGTTGAACCAGTTCCAATGAACACCTCCGGAAAACGCCGAAATTATTTCTGCAACTGTCGTCTTTCCCGCCTCGTTAGGGCCAACGAGAATGTTGTGCCTACCGAGTCGAAACTCATGTTCCCCTTTCAGTACACCAACATTGTTGAAGCGAACACGTGTTGTGCCTGGGAGCGCGAACCCCGCTCCGCTTGCAACTCGATCAAAGACCCACTGTTCGTGCTGACCTTTCCATCTGCGAAGCTCCTCGGTGGTGCACACGCTCGGGTTGTCATCAATAAATTTTCCATGGATTTGACATGTCCAAATTCCGTTCGACTCGCTAGATCTCTCATCGTGCCCCATCAATGGGTCATATCGTGGGCCACCGGGTGCGGCAGCCGTAATGTGGGCAGCAACACCAACCAATGTGAGTCCGGATTTGCGATCATCTGATCCAGCAACGGTCATTCGGCGACATCCAGGATAAGCGCAGATGTAACCAGAACGCTTCGCCAGAAGCTCCTTCACATCGAGTGAGAATTCGTCGCGTGGGTGAAGCGGGGGATTCGGTGTGAGTACGCTCGGCGGCATTTGAATCGTCGCAAGGAGAGAGTGTTGGAATCAGAGGCATGACCAAATAGGGACTTATTCCTCGCGACACACAACCGAATTTGAAGCAAGTGCACATGTCGCGAGGGATAAACCTTGCTGAACTGAACCGCCGGAAAAGGCGGTAACACCGTGGATTCTACGCCCCGGAAATGCTCCCAGGGTAGATTAAATCAACGAGCATACAGTCCTGGAGGACGAAACCACGGCCGGCATGCGGCATAGGTAGAGCATGTCGCGTGCGGTGCAGGGCGCGCGAGGTGACAGCAGAGGTCTTCTCCCGGAAGTCCGCGTTCGGGCACTTTGGACGCTCGACGAGATTATTGGTTATTCATAGACATATCGAGATGGGGCTGATGATGTCATCGGTGGGCCATCGCAGCAGCGCGGATCCAGTGACAGTACTGCCACGATGGGCCAGTGCCCCGGGAGCTTGTCGGTCACCTGAATCGGTATCAGATCGTGCCTGCTGCTGAATATGCGCTCACTGGAGATGGCGACCCGATGGTTTAGCGCTCCAAGCAGTCCAGCGCCCGAGCCGGCCCACCGAGGGTGGCTTGGCATAGGGCACCCGGTCTTGGGCCAGCAGGGTTTGGCGGCATGACCACCCTCATGCCATCTGGCCATGCCGGGCACCACGCTGGATCTGGAGAGGCCTTAATGACGCAGGCGGCATCCGTCATCGTAAGCCTGCCGTCGCGGAGCAAGAGGAAATGCCATTCCCAGGGGAATCCGAACTACCGAACCGGGCTTCTCCAGCAACTGGTTCCGATCGCGGCTCACGTTACGATCACGATCTGACCTTGATCGTTGGGACGCATCTGGCGCTAGACTAGTCATCACACTAGTCAGAAATGGGGGTGACGCGATGCAAACTTGGCCAGTTCAGGACGCCAAGGCTCGGTTCAGCGAGTTCCTGGAGAAGTGTTTGACCGAGGGTCCACAGATGGTGACCAAGCGCGGGAGCGAGGCGGCGGTTCTGGTGCCGGCCGACGAGTGGCGCAGGCTCCAGGCCTCTGCCAGACGCTCGCTCAAAGAACTGCTTCTCTCCGATGAGGCACGTGCGGAAATTCCTGTTCATCCCAGAGGGAAGTCCCAACGGCGCGACCCTTCCGCGCTTCGGTGAGCGCGATGCACTTGCTGGATACTTAAGTCGTTTCGGAGTTATGCAAGCCCAAGCCGCATAAGGCCGTGCTGCAATGGATTGAGCAGGCGGAGGACGGTGCACTTCACATCTCGTCGGTGACCATTGGCGAGATAAAGGCCGGCATCCAGATCACGAGGGAGCAGGACCAGGCCAAGGCCAATCAACTCGCTTCATGCCTTCACTCACGTCGCCGAAGCCCCCGACTGCAGGTCGGCCCTGCCCCTCAAGAAAGTGGGCTCCTTCGACCGCCGGCGGTGATGACAGGCATGCCGATCATTCAACGGGCTGCGGTCGAATGCACTCGCCCCCACGGGATGAGTGCATTCCGATGACTCACGCACTCCCCTCAAAACACCCCGCATACTCCGAACACTCGGCACAGCTCGGTGCGCGGCAGGCTCTCACCTGGGCGCGGTCGCAGAGTTGCTTGTAGAAGAACTTCTTCCAGCGCAGGTTATGCACGTTGCGGGCGTGCAACGCCGGGAAGTGGCGGGCGATGAGGGCGCCGAGGGCCGGGCGTTCCGGCAGGCCGAGGTCTTCCCACAGGTGATCCTGGCCGAAGCACGACAGGGCGATCCAGCGGGCGATGGAGATGGTGTGGGTGCTGCCGGTGGCGGCGTTCTCGAGCAGCAGCTCAAGCAGGTCGCCGTACTCTTCATGGCGATCATCGACGCCGGTGGATCCATCCTCGCGGACCACCGCCGGATGGCGTGCGGACCACAGGGTAGCGATAGCGGCGGCCTGATCGCCAAACTCGGCCTCCAGGGCCAGGGCCAGCCAGGCCGGCACCAGCCGCGTCGGCGGCAGGGCGGCACGGGCGGCAAGGTAGCTGCGGGACAGGTCATTCATGACGCGCTCCTCGTCGGCGGAAGTCACCCATCAGGTTTCAGAATGCAGGAATGAATCGGGCTGCGTCCCGGGTTGGCGGCGGGAAAAGCGCCTGGGCGCTCGTCGGGCCGCACACGGGTTCGATCACGCACGCTCAGACCTGGGCTGCCTCATGGGTGTAGCACTTCTTGGGACAAACCTTGGAACAGGCTTCGCAACCCACGCAGTTTTCCTTGTGGGCAATGGTCATCACCTTCTTTTCGTACTCTTCGTCCTCGTCGCCGTCGGGGTCGATGGCGAGGAGTTCGCCGTCCTCGGTCAGGCCGACCAGGGCCAGCACGTCACGGGCGCACACCCGCACGCAGCGGGCGCAGCCGATGCACTTTTCCTGGTTCAGTTCGGCGACGAACTTGGGCGTCCAGAGCTCGCCACTCGGCAGGGTCACGGAAAAATCAGCCATTTCAACTCTCCAGAGGGGTTAGCGCGGCGCCGCTCAGGCAGCGCTCGCGGCGGCCAGTTCCTTGCGGGCGGCCATCAGGTTTTTGTGGGCATCGTAGGCACGCTGGGCGACTTCCAGGATCTGCTCCCAGTTGGTGGGCAGGTCTTCGGACAGGTCGTGCAGGTCCATCTTGGCCTGGGTGGCCTGGGCGTTGAGTTTCTTCGCGCGGGCCTTGAGGGTGTCGAGGTCTTCCATGCTGCGGCTCCGGTCAGGAATAGTTGGCCACTTCGGGGAACTTGCGGATCATCTCCACAGCTTCGGTGACGGCCTTGGTGCCGGCAGCCGAAAGCTTTTCGAGGCTGTTGAAGCCAAAACGGTGGGCATCGCGGATCTGCTTGTTGAAGACGATCAGGCGCCCGGCGATGAGCACCTGGCGGCCGAAGCCTTCGTGGTGCATCTTGAGCATGGGGCTGACCATCACCTTGGTCTCGCGCTCGATGGAGAGGGCGATGGCGTTGTAGTACAGCTCCATGCGCCACAGGGTTTCCGGGTCGGGATCGGCCATCATCGGCAGATCCTTGCGCCTCTCGGCGTCCAGCACGTAGGGGTCGAGGAGCATGGCGTCGGTCTTGCCTTCCCAGGCGCCGTGGGTGTCCTGGGCGCGCCATTGCTTGACCAGTTCGCGGATGAACTGGTCCTGCATCACGTCGGTGGGGGCTTCAGCTACGTCAGTCATTTTTCAGGCCTCTTCTTCAAAGTCATAAGTCCGTTCCTCGCCCTTGGCGAGGGCCTTGCGCAGCCACGGCGGCGGGGTGCCCTTGAGCACGTCCTGCAGCTTGTCGAGGATGTCGAGGATGGGTTCCGGCCCGGCCACCTTGACCGGGTGGATCTTGGTGGCCACCACGCGGGCGGCCGCGGAGCCGCCGATGGCAGCCACGTAAACGATGGCGCAGTCCTTGATGACGTCCAGCTTGGGCGCCAGCTTGTCCTCGTTGCCGTCTTCGGCCAGCTCGCCGCCGAAATCGTGGGTTTCCAGGTAGCGGTAGCCCTCTGCGTTGATCTCGTAGATGGCGATGTACTTGGCCCAGCCGAAGTGCGCGTCAACGCGCTCCTTGTCCTGGGTGGCGAATGCGATTTTCATGACGGGCTCCTCAGGCGGGAATGATCGGGATGACGACTTCGTCGGAAACGCTGCAACTGCTGCTGGCACAACCGCAGCCCGCGGCGGGCTGGCCCTGGGCAGCGGCCACGGCCTCGGCGGGCAGGGGCCAGTCTTCGGGGCCATGGGCATGCATGTGGGCCAGGAAGATGTTGGCAAGCTGGAAGATCAGGTCGCGGGTGCCCCGGTAGCCGACGCTCAGCTGATGGGCGGTGCCGATGCGGTCGAACTGGGGGATGCCGGCACGGAACAGGGGGATGCCCAGACGCGTGGCGGCCTGGCGACCGTGGGCGTGGGTGATCAGCAGATCACAGCCCACCGCCCGCATTTCCAGGTCTTCCAGGTCACCCACCAGCACTTCGTCCGTGGGCACCCGGACCAGCAGCGGCGAGTGGGTGGTGGTGACGGCCGCGGCCACCTCCCCGCCCATCTCGGCGATCAGCGAAGACAGGGCAAACAGCAGATCGGGTTCGGCACCAATGGCGACGCGCTTGCCGCCCACGTGGAAGTGACCATCGAGCATGGCGTCCTGGAGCTGGCCGCGCTGACGCTTCAGGCGCGCTGGCGCCGGCTTGCCCGACAGACGCATGAGCAGGGCCACGAGGGCATCGGTAGCGGTGAGTCCGGTGAGCCGATCGAACAGGGTGCAAGGCACACCGACGGCCTCCAGGCGCTCGACAGCCCCGCGCATCTGCTCGCCGATGGCAATCACGTGCTCGCACGCGCCCAGGCCCCGGATGTCGTCCAGGGTCGCGCCGCCCAGGGTGGTGGGCGTGAAATCTTCGGGAATGTGCCCGTCCAGGGAGCCGGACACGTCCGGCACCAGCACCGCATCCAGCCCGAAAGCTTCGATGAGTTCGCGCACTTCCTCCAGGTCTGCCGGGGTCAGGTGGGCGCCCGGAAGCACGCCGATGCGGCCGGCCACGCGGGTTTCGGCCGGCGTCACGAAGGCAGCAACGAGCGCCTTGATGGCCGCCGCCCAACCGTCCTGGAAAGCCCCCACGTAGTCCGGCGTGGAGACATAGACGATCTCGGTGCCGTCCAGGGTCTCGGCATGCTTGGCGCGGATCAGGCGCAGGTAGCCATCCACGTCATCGCCCTTGGTCTCGGTGAGGCCAGTGGAGGCGATGGCGATGAGGGCCGGGTTGGCGCGCTTCTTGATGTTGAGCACGGCCTGCTCGATGTTGTCCATGCCGCCGAGGATGGTGCTGACCTCGTTCATGGCGGTGGTCTGCATCGGGATGGCTTCCTTGAAGTGGCGCACCAGCAGCACCAGGCCGAAGGATGTGCAGCCCTGGGAGCCATGCATCATCGGCATGGTGCTGGCGAGGCCCAGGAAGGCGTAGCAGGCCCCCAGGGGCTGGCTCATCTTCAGCGGATTGACCGCGCAGGCCTTCTTGCTGTCATGGACGATGGCCATCTCAGCACGCCTCCTCAAGGGCCGGCGTCTCCCACGGGGCCGGCGCCCGCACCTGCTCCCACACCGGGTTGAACAGGGTCTTGGAGATCTCCCGCACCAGGTCGACCATGCCTTCGTAGCCGGCGTAGGCGTAGTGGCGTTCCTGGTTGATGTCGAGCCACGGCATCTTGGCCTTGAGGGCCACAAACTGGCTGCGCCCGCCGGAGAGCATGATGTCGGCGCGGGCGTCGCGCAGCATCTTGAACATCTCCCGGGGGGTCATGTCGTCGATCATGTGGGCGTCCTCGCCCATGATCTCCTTGATCTTTTCCTTGTCTTCCTTGGTGGACTTCTTGACGCTGGTGCCCACCACTTCAAGGCCGGCCTCCTGCAAGGCCGCCACCACCGACCAGCTCTTCACGCCGCCGGTGATCAGGAGCACCTTCTTGCCTTCCAGGCGCGGACGGTAGGCCGCGATGCGGTCCCAGGCGCGCTTCTCTTCGACGGCGATCAGGGCCTCGGTGCGATCCAGCAGATCCGCCGGGGCGCCCCGCTGCACCAGCAGCCGGGCCAGCTGGCGCAGGGTGTCGCTCATGTCCTCGATGCCGTAGAAGGAGCCTTCGAAGAAGGGAATGCCGTAGCGGTCCTCCATCTTGCGGGCCACGTTGATCATGGACTTGGAGCACACCATCATCGCCGCCTTGGCCCGGTGGCTCTGGGCCACCTCGTGGTAGCGGCCGTCACCGGAGATGCACGACAGGATGCGGATGCCCAGGGCGTCGAGAAGCGGGCGGATCTGCCACAGCTCGCCGGCCAGGTTGTACTCGCCGATGATGTTGATGTCGTAGGGCGTCGTCACCTCGGGCTCCTCGGTGCCGATCACATGGTCGAGCAGCGCCTCGGCGCCGAGCTTGTTGCCCAGGTTCTTGGGCCCGACGAAGCCCGGGGCATTGACCGGCACCACCGGCTTGCCGAACTTCTCGGCGGCGCGCTTGCAGACGGCCTCGATGTCATCGCCGATCAGGGCGGTGACGCAGGTCTGATAGACGAAGACCGCCGGCGGGTCGTATTTCTCGATGATTTCGCGGATCGACTTGAAGAGGCGCTTCTCGCCCCCGTAGATCACGTCCAGCTCGCCGATGTCGGTGGTGAAACCCGTGCGGTAGAGCTGCGGGCCGCTGGTGGAGGAATTGCGGTTGTCCCAGGAGTTGCCCTCACAGGCGATGGGGCCATGAACCAGATGGGCCACATCGGCAATCGGCTGCAGGGCGATCTTCGCCCCGTCGAAGGCGCAACCGCCTGCCGCCGCACCGGGCGAGAGCTGCTTGGTACAGCCCTTCTTGCGGGCCTTCTCGTCCTTGTTCTGGTTGTGCTCGCAGGCCGGTTCCTCGAACACGGACTGGATCTTCGCCGACACTCGGGCATCCATCGGAATCTCCAGAAAAGGGTGGGGATGCCCTTCCCATGCAGGTTCCGCGCCAGCAGCCCCAAAACGCCAAAAACCTCCTTTTCAGACAGTCACTTGCAATCGTCGCCCGACAAGCCCGGGGGTACCTCTGGCGGCTTTCCTACAGCGCCATTGTCGGCTTTGTCGGAAGCAGCCACACGGTTCGTCGATCACCGTCCACGCCCTGACAGCACCTGCACGTGGCACACGTCACACCCGGGGAATTCACACTGGTTCACATTTCCGACCCAAGTGCTAGCCTGTGCACGTCAAAGGCAAACTGCAGGCAACTGCAGGACGCAAAGCCACGGGTCCCGCACGAACGGGATAGCCGGGTTGCCCGCATGCTGGATCTTCAGCCCGGTCAGCGCCTGCGCATCTCTGCGTCTGCCTTTGCAATTGGTTGCTCACTGATTACAAAGGATTTCATCGTGAAACCTCTCTTCCAGTGCCTTGCCCGGCCGACTGCAGGGTCGCGTGCTCTCCGGGGCATGGGGCTGGTCCTCGGCCTCATGGCCCTGTCACCGATCCCCGAAAGCCAGGCAGCCAGTGCCATCGTGGCCATCCGGAGCGATGGCGGGCGGATGAACCTGGCCTGGTCCTACGGGGCCAGCAAGGCCGGTGACGCCGTGGCAACGGCCATGAGCACCTGCCGCAGCACCCTGCGCTACAACAAGGCCAAGGGCAGTTGCGAGATGGTGGCCCACTACGACGGGCCCGGCTTCATCGCCATTGTGCTGGCCCGCACCGAGGACGATCAGCGGTTTGGCTACGCCTTCGCGGACGACCGCCAGGAAGCCATCAGGCAGGCCCACAGCCGCTGTGTTGAGCTTGGCGGACTGGACTGTCAGGAAGATGCCGGGCACGTGTTCTGGGATGGCGGCTCGGCCGGGCTGGCCGAACCCGGGGCCGCGGGCCGGGCTGTACACGCCGGCCCTGCCCCGCTGGCCGATCGCGGCCATACCTACCGCCCGACCGGCCAAAAGGCCGCCCAGGAAGTACGCCCCCGTACATCGACCCGGCTGTAAGCCCTAGCGCCACACCCCCGCCCTGGGCGTGAAGCTGTCCAGGACGCGGATGTAGGACTGACGCACCAGGGCACTCGGGTCGCGCAGATGGCCCAGGCTCATGCTGGCCTTGAGCTGGGCCACGGAGGCGTACTCGCCCTCCGTCATCCAGTCCTCCATGCCCCGCAGGATATGTCCGAGATGGGCGGGGCCATGGGCGAGCAGGCAGGAGGCCAGATGCACCACGTCGGCCCCGGCAAGGAGCAGCTTCATGGCCTCCTCGTGTCCATACACGCCACCGGTGGCCGCCAGGGTGATGGACGTGTGGCTGCGCAGGATGGCGATCCAGCGGATGCGCAGAAGCGCCTCCTCCGGGCTGGAGAGCTGCAACTGCTCGACCATCTCGCGGGTCTGCAAGTCGATATCAGGTTGGAAGAAGCGGTTGAACAGTGCGACGCCGGCCGCCCCTGCCGCCTCCAGACGCCTGACGAAATGGGGAAGCGAGGAGAAGAAGGGGGACAGCTTCATCACCACCGGAATATCCACCACCCGGCGCAACTCGGTCAGCAGGGCCACGTAGCGGGCCTCCACCGCGTCACCGCTTTCCAGCGGATCGGCGGCCACGTGGTAGACGTTGAGTTCGAGGGCATCGGCGCCGACGCTCTGCAGCTCCTTGCCCAGGTCGATCCAGCCGGAGGGCGTCACCCCGTTGAGGCTGGCGATCACCGGGATATCCAGCCGCGCCTTGGCCAGGCGCAGGTGTTCCAGATAGCGCTCGAGGGCGCCCTGGAAATTGCCGTGGTCGGGCAGGAATCCGGTGGCCTCGGCGTCGTGGAGTTCGCCGTTCAGGAGGAAGCGCTCCGTCATGGCGTCCTCGGCGATGAGTTCCTCTTCGTAGAGGGAATGCAGCACCACCGCAGCGGCGCCGGCGTCCTCCAGCAACAACAGGGAATCAAGGGACTTGGAGAGGGGCGAGGCTGAAGGCACCAAGGGATTCTTGAGCCGAAGGCCGAGGTAATCGGTGCTCAGGTCGATCATGGCGGGCTCCTATTCCGGTTTCGGGGCGGCAGGCCGGGCAGCCAGCTCGGCGTAGGCACGATAGCGTTGGTCGGCTTCCCGCTGGGCCTCGGCGGCAAGTTGGCGGGCGACGTCCGGGTGGCTGCGCGCCAGCATGGCGAAGCGGGTTTCGCTGTCCATGAAGGTCTGCATGGACTGGCTGGGGGCAGCCGAGTCGAGCTTGAAGGGGTTGGCCCCGGCAGCTTCGAGCCGCGGGTCGTGGCGGAACAGGGGCCAGTGCCCGGATTTGACCGCCATGTCCTGCTGGCGCTGGTTGTAGAGCATGTCCACTCCGTGGGCGATGCAGGGGCTGTAGGCCACGATCAGGGACGGGCCGGCGTAGGCCTCGGCCTCGTGGAAGACCTTGAGGGTATGCACGTCCTTGGCACCGTAGGCCACGGTGGCCACATACACGTGGCCGTAATCGGAGGCGATGCGGGCCAGATCCTTCTTGGCCGTGGCCTTGCCGCCGGCCGAGAAGCGCGCCACCGCCCCCACGGGGGTGGCCTTGGAGGTCTGGCCGCCGGTGTTGGAATACACCTCGGTGTCGAGCACCAGGATGTTCACGTCGTGGCTGAGGGCCAGCACGTGGTCGAGCCCGCCATAGCCGATGTCGTAGGCCCAGCCGTCGCCGCCGATGATCCACACGGAACGGCGGATCAGCCATTCGGCCACGCTCTCCAGCTCGGCCGCCCGGGGATGGTCACAGCGGGCCAGACGTTCGCGCAGCTCGGCCACCCGCTCGCGCTGGGCGCGGATGCCGGCTTCGGGACGCTGGTCGGCGGTGATCAAGGCTTCCGCCAGGTCACCGCCGATGCCGGACGCCATCTCCTTCACCAACATCTTCGCGTAGAGCATGAGTTGATCGGCCGCCAGGCGCATGCCCAGGCCAAATTCGGCGTTGTCTTCAAAGAGCGAGTTGGACCAGGCCGGCCCGCGCCCGGCAGCATTCACCGTGTAGGGCGTGCTGGGCAGATTGGCGCCATAGATGGATGAGCAGCCGGTGGCGTTGGCCACCAGCATGCGGTCGCCAAAGAGCTGGGTGGCGAGCCGGATGTAGGGGGTTTCGCCACAGCCGGCACAGGCGCCCGAAAACTCGAACAGGGGGTCCAGCAACATGGCGCCGGGCAAGGTGCCGTGCTTGAGCTGGCTGCGGTCGTATTCGGGCAGGTTCAGGAAGAAGTCGAAGTTGGCCTTCTCGGCCTCCCGCAGGGGTGCCAGCGGGGCCATGTTGACGGCCAGCCGGCTGATGTTGGACTTGTCGTGGATGGGGCAGGCTTCGACGCAGTCGCCGCAGCCGGTGCAATCCTCCGGCGCCACCTGGTAGCTGATGTGGGTGCCGACGGGGAAATCCTTGCTCCGGGCCGGCACGTGCTTGAAGGTGGGCGGTGCGTCGGCCGCAGCCTCCTGCGGGAAGGCCCGGGCACGGATGGCCGAATGGGGGCAGACAAACACACACTTGCCGCACTGGGTGCATAGGTCGGCCTCCCACACCGGGATCTCCAGGGCGATGTTGCGCTTCTCGTGGCGGGCCGTGCCGCTGGGGAAGGTGCCGTCCAGGGGCATGGCGGACACCGGCAGGCGGTTGCCCTCACCCCGGTACACGGGCAGGGTGAAGTCGCGCACGAAGTCCGGCAGGTCGTCCGCAGCGGCGCTGTCGGGTGCCGCGTCGCCCAGATCCAGCAGGCCGGGAAAGCCGATTTCGTGCAGCCCGGCAAGGGTCAGGTCGATGGCCTTGTGGTTGAGGTCGGCCAGGCGCTTGCTCTTCTTGCCGTAGGTCTTGTCCACGGCCTTCTTGATGGCGGCCAGGGCCTCGTCCCGGGGCAGGATGCCGGAGATGGCGAAGAAGCAGGTCTGCATGATGGTGTTGATGCGCCGCCCCATGCCGGCCTGCTGGGCCACGGCGTAGGCGTCGATGACCCACAGGCGCAGACCCCGGGACAGGATGCCGGCGCGCATGGCCGCCGGCAGGCTGGCCCACACCGCATCCTTGGCCACCGGCGTGTTGAGCAGGAAGACGCCTCCCGGCGCGGCGTGGGCAAGGAGGTCGTAGCGCTCCACGAACACGGTCTGGTGGCAGGCCACAAAGCCGGCCATGCCCTCCTCCACCAGGTAAGCCGCGCGGATCGGGTCGGGGCCGAAGCGCAGGTGCGACACGGTGACCGCACCGGATTTCTTCGAGTCGTAGACGAAGTAACCCTGGGCATGCAGGGCGGTGGCCTCACCGACGATCTTGATGGAGTTCTTGTTGGCCGACACGGTGCCGTCGGCCCCGAGGCCCCAGAACACCGCATGCTGCAGGCGCCGCGAGGCGTCGGTGCGGAAGTCGGCGTCCCAGTCCAGGGACAGGTGGGTCACATCATCCACGATGCCGACGGTGAACTGCCGCCGGGGCTGGGCCGACTGGAGTTCGTCGAAGACGGCCCGGACCATGCCGGGGGTGAACTCCTTGCTGGCCAGCCCGTAGCGCCCGCCGATGATGCGCGGCATCGGGCGGCAACCGTCGGCGGCGGCCTCGGCAAAGGCGGTCATCACGTCCTTGTAAAGGGGCTCGCCGCCGGCACCGGGTTCCTTGCAGCGATCGAGCACGGCAACGCGCGTGACACTGGCCGGGATGGCGGCAAGGAGCGCATCCACCGCCAGGGGGCGGAACAGGCGCAGCTTGAGCAGGCCGACCTTCTCACCCCGGGCGGTGAGGTGGGCGACGGTCTCTTCCACGGTCTCGGCGCCGGAGCCCATGACCACGATGAGCCGGTCGGCATCCGGCGCACCCACGTAGTCGAAGAGACGGTAGTGGCGGCCGGTGAGCGCGGCAAAGCGGTCCATGGCCGTCTGGACGATGGCCGGAAAGGCGTCGTAGCAGGGGTTGATGCGCTCCCGGCTCTGGAAGAACACGTCGGGGTTCTGGGCCGTGCCACGGATCACCGGATGCTCCGGCGACAGGGCGCGGGCCCGGTGGGCTGCGACCAGCGTGTCGTCGATCATGGCACGCACGGTGTCCGGCTCCACGGCGACGATCTTGGCGACTTCATGGGAGGTGCGGAAGCCGTCGAAAAAGTGGATCACCGGGACGCGCCCGGCCAGGGTGGCGGCCTGGGCGATCAGGGCCATGTCCTGGGCTTCCTGTACCGAGTTGCTGGCCAGCAGCGCGCAACCGGTGGCCCGGCAGGCCATCACGTCGGAGTGGTCGCCGAAGATGGACAGGGCATGGGTGGCCAGGGCGCGGGCCGCCACGTGCAGCACGAAGGGCGTTAGCTCGCCGGCCATCTTGTAGAGGTTGGGAACGAACAGCAGCAGGCCCTGGCTGGCCGTGAAGCTGGTGCCCAGTGCGCCGGAGGTGAGCGCCCCGTGGAGGGCACCGGCGGCTCCGCCTTCCGACTGCATTTCGATGATCTTGGGGACGACGCCCCACAGGTTGGGCTTGCCCTGGGCTGCCCATTCGTCGGCCCATTCGCCCATGTTGGACGAGGGCGTGATCGGGTAAATGGCGATCACCTCGCTGCCGAGGTAAGCCATGCGTGCGGCGGCTTCGTTGCCGTCGAGGTTGAGGTAGGTACTCATTGCAGCTCCCTGCTGGAAGGTGAGGTGTCTCCCCCATCCACCGACCCCGTCTGACGCGGGGCTGTGCAGTGCACCAACGGCCTCATCTTAGCGGGCCGGCCGCCACGTCCCTTGACATGGCGCAAAGGCAACCTTCGTAAGTGCCGCCCGCGTGTGCAGGAATGCGCCACCGCCGAGGATCGGGCCTCTTCAGCCGGGCCGTCCCGGTGCGGCGACGCGGGATTCAGCGCGCCACGCCCAGTGCCCCATGGGCAGCCCCGCGGAAGTCGACGGGCGCCGCCTGCCCCTTGTTGCGGGCCTTGTCCCTGGCGATCGCGTGGTTCATGTCCGCCGCAAGGAACCTGACCGGGATACCGGCGGCACGCGCAGCAAGCATCTCGTCGCGGGCCACCTCGCCCCCGCCGATTCCGACGACACGGTGGCTGACGGCCACCAGCGCCGCGGAGGTGGGAGAGAGACGGCGACTTCCGGGCAGACGGCCGCCCCAGGTCGCGTCCTTGATGAAGAAGACTTCGTCAACGCAGGGGGACACGGGCAGCTTTTCGTCCCGCGCCAGGGAGGAGACGATACCGATGGTCACAAAACCACGGGACCTGGCCAGGGCGTACACCGCCCCTATCCCGTCGGCGGTGGCACCGATGTTGATCAGGGTGCGCGCGGGGGAATGGACGTCCAGCACCCGACCCGCCTCCGCCAGCATGGCATCCTGGTCCTCGTAGCCGGCGGCCGAATAGCCGACGAAGCTCAGGATGCGCTTGCCCTGGCCGCGGGCGAAGGCGCGAATGTCAGCGATGCCCGCCTCCTGCAGATGGGGCGCGACGCCGCCGACACAGGGCTCGGCAGCACCGGCCGGGGCCGCTGATTGGCCGAAGACCGCCGCCAGGGCGAGGGCGAAAAGCCAGGGTCGAACCCGGGCCGCAAAATGGCGTGGAGTGTTCATCCCGTCTCCAGAAGATGCGTGGCGCAGTGCCGGAGCGATGGTCGCCGCAACGCGATCCGCTGGCAAGCACGGCCGCCGCCGCCCGGGAAGGCATTGACCCGCGCCGGAGACAGACCTAGGCTCGGGCTCAGGCAGTCTCGCCCGCCCCGGTGCCGATCATGTCCGACCCTTCCCGCAAGACCTTGCTCATCATTTACCAGTCCACCACCGGTGCCACGCGCCAAATGGCCGAAGCCGTGGCCCGCGGGGCCACCGACGAAGGCGGGGTTCACGTGCGCCTTCTGAAGGCGACGGACGCCGGCCCCGAGGATGTACTGGGCGCCGATGCCTATGTGTTTGCCACACCCGAGAACCTGGCCGCCATCGCCGGCCTGATGAAGGATTTCTTCGACCGCTGTTACTATCCGGTGCTCGACCGCATCAACGGTCGCCCCTACGCAGTGCTGATCTGCGCCGGCAGCGACGGCAGCAACGCCGCCCGACAGATCGCGCGCATCGCCACGGGCTGGCGGCTTCGGGATGTCGCCCCGCCCCTGATCGTGTGCACCCGTGCCCAGACACCTGAAGCCATCCTCGCCCCGAAGCTCATCCCCCCGGCCGATCTGCTGCAGGGCGAAGAACTTGGCGCCGCCCTGGCGGCCGGGGTGGCCATGGGCGCCTTTTGAACCTTGAAACCCGGGCTGACAGGGCGACGCAGCCGCTGCCACAGCCAACCCGGCTTACAAGCTTGAATCCGGCGAGAACCGACCGGATCGATGGGCGTCGAACAGGCGGATGCCCCTACTCTGACATTTCCCGACATGCCCCACGACGTCTCATTGATTGCCCTCATTGCCGCCGGTTTCGGCCTTGCCCTGGTGCTGGGCCTGATTGCTTCGCGCCTCCACGTTCCACCGCTGGTGGGCTACCTGCTTGCCGGCATCGCCATTGGCCCGGGCACACCCGGCTTCGTCGGTGACCTGGCGCTCGCAGGCCAGCTGGCGGAAATCGGCGTGATGCTGCTGATGTTCGGGGTGGGTCTGCACTTTTCACTGGGCGACCTGATGGCCGTCCGGAAGATCGCCGTACCGGGTGCGATCGTGCAGATTGCCGCGGCAACCGCCTTGGGGGCCGGAACAGCCCTCTGGTGGGGCTGGCCCATGGGGGAGGCCGTGCTCTTCGGTCTGGCCCTGTCGGTCGCCAGTACGGTCGTGCTGCTGCGCGCCCTGGAAGCCAAGGGTCTGCTCGACTCGACCAACGGACGCATTGCCGTCGGGTGGCTGGTGGTGGAAGACCTGGCAATGGTGATGGTGCTGGTGCTGCTGCCCGCCCTCGCGCCGCTCCTCGGTGGCGGCGATGCACCGCCCTCCGGTGGAGACTTCAAGGCCCTGGCGCTGACCATCGGCCTGACCCTGGCCAAGGTCGCCGCCTTCATCACCCTGATGCTGGTGGTGGGTGGGCGGGCCTTCCCGCGCGTGCTCTGGCTGGTGGCCCGCACCGGCTCGCGCGAGCTGTTCACCCTTTGCGTGATCACCGCCGCGGTGGGGGTGGCCTATGCGTCGGCCGTCCTCTTCGATGTTTCCTTCGCCCTGGGGGCGTTCTTTGCCGGAATGATGATGCGGGAATCCGAGTTCAGCCATCGCGCGGCCGAGGACTCGCTCCCCCTGCGGGACGCTTTTTCGGTGCTGTTCTTCGTCTCGGTAGGCATGCTTTTCGACCCCCAGGTGCTCCTCGACGAGCCCCTGAAGGTGTTGGCGGTCGTGGTCATCATCCTGGTCGGCAAGACGGTGGCCGCCGTGGGCCTGGTGCTGGCCTTCCGCTACCCCCTCAACACCGCCCTCACGGTGGGGGCCAGTCTGGCGCAGATCGGCGAGTTCTCCTTCATCCTGGCGGGGCTGGGCCTGAGCCTGGGGCTGCTGAGCATCGAGGGGCAGAATCTGATCCTCGCCGGGGCACTGATCTCAATCGCCCTCAATTCGCTGCTCTTTGCGGCCATCGGCCCGGCCCAGACCTGGGCCCGCGCCCGCTCGGCCTGGGCGCGCAAGCTCGATCTGCGGGATGACCCCCTCGCTGCGCTGCCCATGTCCACCGATCGCAAGCTGCTATCGGATCAGGTTGTCCTGGTAGGCCATGGGCGGGTCGGAAAGCATATCGCCGACACCCTCGACCGCTCGCGCATCCACTATGTGGTGGCCGACAGCAACAGGGAAGTGGTGGAAGCCCTGCGCAAGCGTGGCAAGGCCGCGGTAACAGGCGATGCCTCGGATCCGATCGTGCTGGTCCAGGCCCACATCACCAAGGCCGCCATGCTGGTGGTGACCATCCCCGACCCTGTGGCGAGCCGCAAGATGGTGGACATTGCGCGCAAGCTCAATCCGGGGATCGAGGCCGTTCTGCGCGCGGAAACGGAGGATGGAGCCGCCCTGCTGCGCAAGGAGAAGATCGGCGCCGTCTTCGTCGCCGAACAGGAACTGGCCGCAAGCATGGCCCGCCATGTGGCAGGGCGACTGATTGGGAGTCAGTAAATCCGCCGCGCCGCCCGATTCCGCCCCCGCGAGGCTCACCCTACCCTTGGACGGCTGCACTTCCCGGCGCGAACCCGAACCGCTGGCCACGATTTCTTCACACCCGCTGATGCAACAGCCGGCAGGCTGACGACGCGGCCGGGCCGTTGTCTGGGCCGATCAAACAGGAACAGCATCGCGCCACCCGAAATATAATCTTGCCGATAGTTGTCGCTATCGAAGATTCGGCGGCTCTGGTTACTGTGTTAACATACAGCTATTGTGCTCTTGTACTTGATGCGTCCGCGGGGAAACCGATGGCTTATGAACTGACCGACGAACAACGTGACCGCTATCGTGCCACAGCCATCCGCTCTCAACTGCGCAAGCAGGAGCTGCTGCGCTTTCACGTGGAAGACGCGGAAGAAGGCAATCATCAACAGTTTGGGGCGCGACTTGATGTCAACGACCTGATGCCCCAACTGGAAGCCCACGGTCTTGCAAGCCTGTCGCTTTTCTCGGGCGGTGGGGGGCTTGACCTCGGATTTGAACGCGCGGGCTACCAGCACGTCGCTTCCTTTGAAATCCTCGATATCTGCGGAGAAACGCTCCGTACCAACAGACCAACCTGGGACATCCGTTCTGGTGCTGAAGCGGGTGACGTGCGCTCAGCACGCTTTTCCGCCTTCCGGGGGATTGACCTTGTTCATGGCGGACCTCCTTGTCAGCCGTTTTCGGTGGCCGGCAAACAAGCGGGTGCGAGTGACCCCCGTAACATGTGGCCTGACTTCGTCCGGTGTGTGCTTCAAGCCCGGCCTCGCGCTTTCGTGGCCGAGAACGTCCCCGGAATGCTCGACCGCAAGTTCGAGTCCTTTGTCCGCGACAACATCCTGACCCCACTGGAAGATCACTACACCATCTTCAGATTCAAGTTGCCGGCCCACGAATTCGGCGTCCCACAGGCTAGACGCCGTGTTTTTTTCGTTGGCTTTCGTTCAAAACGGGATGCTGCGCGCTGGACCCCGCCCGCGCCGACGCATGGAGAAACCGAGACTTTGTCTGGCCCGGTAATGCCTTATAACCTCGCACGCCAAAGTCTCGGACTTCCAGACATCGGCTTTGACCAGGTGGCTCCAACCCTGCGTTCAGGGTTTACCGGTCCGCGCAACACGACAGGTGTGCTGAACAGCAAAGCGTCACTGAACATCTGGAACCAGCTTCGCGTCTGGCCCAACGGCGTCCAGCCGACCCCGTCGATGGCCCGTGCCTATCCGCCCGAAAACGGCCACTTTCGAATGTCGGTTGCAGACTGCACGCTCTTGCAAGGATTTCCGAGTGACTGGAAATTCAGCGGCGCGGTGTACCAGGCACTTGGGCAGATTGGCAACAGCGTATGCCCTCCTGTCGCCTATGCGGTCGCGCGACAGGTAGCACGGGCTCTCGGAGTAAGCTAATGCCCGTTCAAGACGATGAACGGGAGCGCGAACTTGTGCGCATGTTCAACCTGGCATGGGATCCCGCCCATCAACGAGCGGGGGTCGATGCCGTGTTGGATATCGCACTGCACGACAAGCCTATTCGATTCGAAATTGAAGTGAAGTCCACCACCGGATCGACGGTATCAACCGCTCGCGATGTCGGGATGGAGCATATCCAGAAGTGGCGGACGAAGCTCTTTGTCATTGGTTTCTACTCCAAGGAGGCACGCCGCCCTGAACTCCAGCGCTGCCTCTGCCTCACCCCCATGGACATGGAGCCCTGGATATCGTCAATCGAGAAGAAGATCAGGATTGACTTCAAGATCGCATCTTGTGCATCGCGGCGGCTAACGCTTGACGACCTCTTCGAGGTCTGTGGCGAGCAAGACACCTACTCGCTCGAAGATGCCCGACGACTGCACAAGCAACAGTGGCGCGCCGAGGAATATGGCGCAGCGCTGGACATTGCAGTGGGTGACCAACAACGGATCTCGCAAGAGAAGATGCTGGAGATTCTTGGTCTTCGTGCCAAGTACATTGCAGAACGGGGGGCTACGCTGAACAACCCCCATATCACCAAGGCCCATCTGGATCGATTCATCGGCACCAACCGCGAAGTTCCTGGCCCCAACTGGGCAGAAGCTATCCGGCATATTGCGGTGAGCTTCGCGCAAGACCATCCGCACCATGCGGCAATCATTGACCTCTAGCCGGCGCCTGGCCTTCATGATCTCCAAGACGACGTCGTGTCGGGCCTCGCTCGCCTCTTGAATGTAACAAACAGCATTGCCCCCCTGGCGACCCTGCCAGACCCCCCCTAGCCCTCCACGCCCTGCTTCAAGCGATACGCCAGCTGCCGCCGGGTGATGCCCAGCAGCTTGGCGGCGTGGGTGAGGTTGCCGCCGGCCCGCTGCACGGCGAGCTCCAGCAGGCGGGCTTCGTGCTGCTCCAGGTCGAAGCCGTCCTGGAGGATGGCTTCATAGAGCTGCTGCCGGCTGGCGTCGCCCGCCTTGCCGACCTGACCGGCCCGATCCACTTCGGCGCCCGGGGCCTGCGCCGGGGCGCCGCCGGCAAAGAGGTGGTCGATTTCGATGAGGCCGCCATTGGGGGCCAGCAGCACGCCGCGCTCGACGAGGTTTTGCAGCTCACGCACGTTGCCGGGCCAGGGATAGGCCATCAGGGCCTGCATGGCCCGGTCGCTGATGCCCTGGAGCTTCTTGTGGTAAGAGGCCTCGTATTTCTCCACCAGGGAGGCGGCCAGCAAGGGAATGTCACTGCGCCGTTCGCGCAGGGGCGGGATCACCACCGGATAGGTGGCGAGGCGGTAATACAGGTCGGCACGAAAGCGGCCGGCCGCGATGGCCTGCTGCAGATCGACATTGGTGGCGGCCACCAGGCGCACGTCGATCTTGCGGGTGTGGTCGTCGCCCAGGCGCTCCACCTCGCCGGTCTGCAGCACCCTCAGCAGCTTGACCTGGGCGGCCGGTGACAGGTCGCCCACTTCGTCCAGGAACAGGGTGCCGCCGTGGGCGCGCTCAAAGCGCCCCGCACGGGAAACCTGGGCGCCGGTATAGGCGCCTTTCTGCACGCCAAAAAGCTCGGATTCGATCAGGTCGTGGGGAATGGCCGCGCAATTGACCGCCACAAAGGGCTGCTCGGCCCGGTTGCCGTGGTCGTGGAGCCAGCGGGCAAACATCTCCTTGCCGACGCCCGTTTCACCGAGCAGGAGCACGGTGATGGGGCTGGCGGCGGCCTTGCTGACCAGATCGAAGGCACTACGAAACCCACTGGAGGCTCCGATCAGGTTGCCCGCCGTGCGCCCCGAACAGAGGGTCTTGCGCAGGCGCGAGATCTCTTCGCGCATCTCGTCCAGCTGGCCCTGCAGATCTTCGGGCTTGAAGTAGTCCAGATAGGGGTCATGGCCCCAGGCCTCCAGGGGCTTGCCGACGATATGGCAGAGGGCATCGCCGCAGGCCACGCAGGCCGTTTCCTTGAAGATGACCGGGCGATTGAAGAACTGGGTGACGTAACCCGAGGCGTAGCCGACGATGGTCCAGCAGGCCGGGTCTTCGCCGATGCCGAAGAGCTGCAGGTGGGAGTCGGCCTCCCAGGAGTTGCGCCAGTCCACCTCGCCGGCAAAGCTGCCCCGCTCCCAGTCCAGGTCGGCCTGGACGATGGTGGCCTTGACCAGGCCTTCGAAGGCGTGGAGTTCGGGGCCAATACGGAAGACATCGTAGGGGTCGCCGGCGCCGAGCAGCTTCTTGGCCAGCTCGGCGTCCTGCTGGCCGGAGACGAAACCCATGCGGATGAGCAGGCCCTTGGCCCGCTCGGCGCCGAGGGAATCGAACAGTTCGCGGCGCAGGGCGCCCATGGACCGGGCATGGAGCAGCAGCATGCGGTTCTCGTCCAGCCAGATCTGGCCCTCGTCCACATTGAAGCGCAGGCGTGAGCGCAGGTTGAACTGTTCAATGAGCTTCTGCTCGGCCATCGTGTCCCCGTTGTCGTTATGTAACCCGCGGCCTCTGCGGGCCGGGGTGGACGCATACTTTACCCTGCACGGACCCGCAGGGGCGAGCGGCGAACCGCCAGCGACTTCAGTCACCGGCGGACTTCGATCAAGGGCAGGTCGACGACTCGCGCGGCGGGGCGGCCGACGCCGCTCCGGGCAAGATCGATGCCCCGCTGCGCTCACGCCGCGACTAGGCGGATGCGCGATTCATCAGCCTCACAAACATGCGCTTGAAGGCTTCGTCCTGCTCGCTGCCCACGCGCACGCCGGCGTTTTGCTGAAATGCGCTGGCGATGCCCTGCCAGTCGGTCTCGTCCAGGTGCTGGCGGGCGGCGGGCAGGATGAGCTTCTCTTCGGTGCTGAGGTGCTGCCACTGGGCGTCGGCAAAGCGGTCGATGGCGTCGGCCAGGTCGCCGTACCGGGCGGGGTCGCTGCGGGCAGCGGACAGGCAGGCCTCGATCGTTTGGATCTGCGCGCTGCCTTCCCGGTGCTCGGCCTCCAGCCGGGCGATCAGCTCGGCGCTCTCGGCGCTGCGGGCGGCCAGGCGGGCAAAGAGGAACTGTTCTTCCTTGGGGTGGTGAAGCACCTCGGGAAAGGTCTTCAGGTAGGCCACCAGCCCCGCCGGAAAATCCAGATCCGGCAGAGGTGCCGCGCTGCGCAGCTCGGCTGCCACCTGGCGCAGGCCACGGATCACCGCGGCAATGGCCCGGTGCTCGTCCTTGATGATGCCGATGGCCGCCTCGGCGGCAGAGCCGGCGGCGTTGCTCTCGACGCTGGCCACCAGTACCGGCAGGGTGCTGTGGGCCAGCACCTTGTGGGTCTGGGAGCCCAGCACCATGGCCTTGAGACCCTTGCGTCCGTGGGAGGCCATGAAGATCAGGTCGCAGCCCTGCTCCGCCGCCACGTCGAGGATCAGCTCGTAGGGGCGCGGGCCGGTGCGGGCCACGGCCTCGCAGGGGATCCCGAAGGCACCGGCCGCGGCCACCGCCTTGGCAAGGATGGCGCTGGCGCTGCCGGCCGCCGCTTCGGCATAGTCCTGGGGTTCGAGGCTGCGCAACAGGGCGCCATCGCCGCTGGCACCCAGGTCTTCCCGGGCAGTGAAGAAGGTGATGCGGGCCGCCAGGCTGCGGGCGAAGTCGACCGCCTGGGTGACCAGACCGATGGACGGCGTCGAGCCATCCAGGGGTACGAGAAGGTGCGTGTACATGGGGTTCTCCTAGACGGTGACAACCGGCCTGGGCTTGAGCAGAAAATGCCCCAGGGCCGGCAGCAGGATCAGGGCGCCGAGCATGTTCCAGATGAACATGAAGGCCAGCAGGATGCCCATGTCGGCCTGGAACTTGATGGGCGACCAGGCCCAGGTGGCGACGGCGATGCCCAGGGTCACGCCGGTGAGCACCACCACCTTGCCGGTGAAGGTGAGCGCCTTGTAGTAGGCCTCGGACAGGCTCATGCCGCCCTTCAGCCGGGCCAGGGTGACGGTCATGATGTAGAGCGCATAGTCCACGCCGATGCCCACCCCCAGGGCGATCACCGGCAGGGTGGCCACCTTGACGCCGATGTTGAGCCACACCATCAGGGCCTCGCACAGCACCGAGGTGAGCATCAGCGGCAACACCGCGCAGATCACCGCCTGCCAGGAGCGGAAGGTGATGAAGGCCAGCACGATCACCGCCAGATACACCAGGCCCAGCATCTCCACGTTGGCTTTCTTCACCACGATGTTGGTGGCGGCCTCAATGCCGGCGTTGCCGGCGGCGTTGAGGATGCGCAGCTCGTCGCTGCCGTGGCGGGCGGCGAAGCCCTCCACCACCTTCACCACGCTGTCCAGGGTGTCGGCCTTGTGGTCCTTGAGGTAGGCATACACCGTGAGCAGATCGCAGTTCTGGTTGAACATCTCCCGCGGGGCGCGGGTGATGATGGCGTTGAGGTTGTCCTGGGAGCGGGGAATCTCGTACCACTTGAGACTGCCCTCGTTCATGCCGGCGTTGGCCACCTTGGCCAGGCCGGCCAGGGAACTGGTGGCCTCCACGCCCGGGAGCTGCTGCAGCTCGCGCTCCAGAGCATCCACGGTGGTGAGGGTGGTGTAGTGGGCGCAGGCGTACTGGGGGGTCTTCACCATCACGATGTAGACATCGCTGCTGGCGGCGTAGTTGGCGACGATGTAGGCGTTGTCCCGGTTGTAGCGGGAGTCGGGGCGCAGCTCGGGGGCGCCGGGGTCGGTGTCGCCGATCTTGAGCTGAAAGCTCACCACCAGACCGGCGATGCCCATGGCCGTACCGACAACCACCGCAATGCTGGCCCACTTGCGCTGGGTAAAGAGATCGAGAAAGGCCCAGAAGGGGTGCTTGACGTGGCTGGCATCGGCACCGTCGGCGATCTCGTCGCGCAGGCTGCGCTGGGCCGCCACCGGGCTGACCCCGGTGTAGGACAGCAGGATGGGCAGCAGCACCAGGTTGGTGAAGATCAGCACCGCCACGCCGATGCTGGCGGTGACGGCGAGATCCTGGATAACCTGGATGTCGATGACCATCAGCACCGCAAAACCCACCGCGTCGGCCAGCAGCGCCGTCATGCCGGCCAGGAAGAGGCGACGGAAGGTGTAGCGCGCCGCCACGAGCTTGTGGGTGCCGCGGCCGATGTCCTGCATGATGCCGTTCATCTTCTGGGCGCCGTGGCTCATGCCGATGGCAAAGACCAGGAAGGGCACCAGCACCGAGTAGGGATCGAGCTCGTAGCCCAGCGTCGGCAACAGGCCAAGCAGCCACACCACGGCGATCATCGAGCACAGCACCACCAGCAGCGTGCTGCGCCAGCAACGGGTGTACCAGAACAGCACCGCCGTGCAGATGGCGATGGCGGCGGCGAAGAACAGCAGCACCTGCTGCAGGCCTTCGATCAGGTCGCCCACCACCTTGGCGAAACCGGTGACGTGGATGGCGATCTTGTCGGACTCGTATTTGGCGCGCAGGGCTTCGATGCGTTGCGAGAGCTCGTGGTAATCGATGCGCGCACCGGTTTCGGCCACCTTGTCCTGCAGCGGCACCAGCACGATGCTCGACTTGTAGTTGGCGGCGACTAGCTGGCCGATCTCGCCGGAGCGCTCCACGTTGAGGCGCACCTGGGCCAGGCTTTCCGGAGAACCGTCGTAGTCGTCGGGCACCACCGGGCCCCCGTCGAGGCCTTCCTCGGTCACGCCGGTCCAGCGCACCGAGGGCGTCCACAAGGACTTCATGTAGGGACGGTCGACGCCGGGGTACAGGAACAGCTCGTCGGAGATCTTCTTCACCGTGTCGAGGTAGTCCGGGTCGAAGATGTCGCCGTTTTTGGCTTCGATGGCGATGCGCAGGCTGTTTCCCATGCCGGCCAGCTGGCCGCGGTTTTCGAGGAAGTTGACGATGTACGGGTGCTTCGTCGGGATCATCTTCTCGAAGGCGGCGTTCAGCGACAGGCCGAGGGCCTTGTAGCCGAGCACAGCGCTGATCAGCGCGCACAACACGACGATGACCAGGCGGTTGTTGAACAGCAGGCGCTCGGGGAGCGTGCCGGAGCGGGTGTCGAAATCCGCTATGTCGCGGATCACCACGCCTTCGGGAATGTCGTGAGCGTGGCTCATTGCTTGGCTTCCGCGGTGAGGGTTGCGGGCTCAACGCGGCTTGCGCCGCGGGCTCCGGAGACAATCAGGGCGCCATCGGCGGCCTGCACCATGCCGGTCAGGCCGGTGGGCAGAGCGGTAGCGAGGGGAACGAAACGAATGGCGGCGGAATCACCGCGCAGCAGGCGGCCACTCTCGTCGGCAAGCAGCAGGCTGCCGTCGGCCAGGCGCAGGCCGGCGCTGAGGGTCACCGGCTGGGCCAGCTCGATACGGTTCCAGCTGGCGCCACCATCGGCGCTGCGCCACACGTTGCCGCGCAGACCGTAGGCCAGCAGCCCGCCGTCGGCCACTTCAAGGGCGCCAAAAAAGGTGCCGGTGTAGGGCGTGGTGAGGCGCTGGAAGCTGGCTCCGCCGTCGGTCGAGCGGATCAGGGTGCCCTGCTCACCGGCCAGCAGCAGTCGGCCACCGGCTTCGCCCACGGCGTAGAGGTGTTTGCCGCCGGGGTTGGGGATGCGTGCCATCAGCGACGCCCAGGTCTTGCCACCATCCTGGGTGACCAGGGCCAGCCCGTAGGCACCCACCACCCAGCCCCGGTTGGCATCGGCAAAGTGCAGGCCCAGGAAGGGCTTGTCCGGCCCGTCCTGCACCAGGCCCTCGGCCTCGCGCTGGTGCTTCAGCGCGGCGGGGTCGCCACTGGCGGCCGCAGCCCGGGCGGCCTCGGCGACGATCTTTGCCGCGGTCACGCCATCGAGCTGGCGCTGCCAGGTATCGCCGCCGTCAGCGCTGTGCAGCACCACACCGCTGTGGCCCACCGCCCAGCCGAGCGTGTCGGAGACAAACCGGACCTGGGTCAGGGCCACGCTGACGGGAACGCTCCGGGCCTGCCGCCAACTGCGGCCGTCATCGTCGGAGAGCAGCACCAGGCCACGCTCGCCCACCGACACCAGGCGCTTGCCGGCCCGGGTAACCGAGAGTTGCAGGGAAGCGGCCGCACGCACATTGGCCTGGGCCGGCTGGGCCAGCAGATCGGGAACCGCCCGGGTGGCGTCGCCTCCCGCAGCGAAGGCCGTGGCCACCGCAAGGGCGGCACAGGAGAGGGTCGCAACCAGGCCGCGACCGGAGAGAAAGGCTTGCATCGTCGAATACCTGAATCCGGGCTACCGAAAATAAGAACCCGACGCGTGCCAGGAAATCGTGGCGAGCGGTTCGAGTCCGCTCCGGGAAGCGCAGCCGTACCTGGGTACGGCGCGCATCACGGGAGCGAAATCGAGCCGCGCAGCAGATTTACTGGCGCGCGTCAGCGGGCGGCTTCGGCGGCCACCGCATCGCCGGTGAAGTAGGTTTCCTTCTTGCGCGGCACGATCTTGAAGTCCTCGTCATTAAGCGCCTGGATGACGCTCATCGTGTTGGCCTGCAGGTTGAACACCGTGGAGGTTTTCATCATCGTGCCCGGCAACGAAGGCACCACGAAAGGCGTGACCTGGGTGGTGCGCCACAGCTTGCCTTCGGCGTCGAAGCCATCCACCAGACTGATCAGCCAGGTGTCTTCGTCCAGGTAGTACTTGCGCTTGGGCACGGCGTGACGCTTGCCGGCTGCCACGTTGGCTTCGACGACCCACACGCGGTGCTTTTCCCAGCGCACCACGTCCGGGTTGAGGTGATGCTTGCCGATGGCGTCGTCCAGCTTGGCACCGATGAAACCGTTGTTGTTGTACGGAATCAGCATTTCCTTCTTGCCGATGAGCTTCCACTGGAAGCGGTCGAGGGCACCGAAGAAGCCCTGCACTTCGTCGAAGTAGTTGGCACCGGAAGCCACGAAGTCAGGCGTGTCGTAGGACACCGTCGGCGCACGCCGCACGCGGCGCTGACCGACCAGGTATTGCCAGGCCTGGCGCGATTGCTTCATGTCGATGCTGTCGCGGATGACCAGCGATTCGCCGGCCTTGAAGGGCGGCTCCAGGGTGTTGAAGCGCAGGATGGCGTATTCGCCGGACCAGCTTTCGGGGGTCGCGTCCTTGTAGTACTGGGGGTACTGGAAGGCGATCTCGTTGCGGGTGGCCAGGGTCTTGCTGCCGTCGGCGTTGCCGACGATGTTCTTGAAACGGTACTCGATGGACTCGGCCTCAAGCCGCATCAGGTAGTTCCACATCACCTCGACGCCTTCCTTGGGGATGGGGAAGGGGGTGCCACCGATACAGCCCTCAAGGGAGTAGCCGCCGTCCTTGGTCTTGCAGCGGGTGGCGTTCTTGTAGACGTTGTCATACACCTCCTGGGGGGCCGCGGCGGTGCGGTGGGAGGGGTACACGTCGAGGCGGAAGCTGTCCGGATACTTGGCCAGCAGGGCCTTGCTGCCGTCCGACAGCAGGTCGGCGTACTGGGCGGCGTTCTTGGCGGTGATCTGGTAGAGGGGCTTTTCGTCGGCAAAGATCTGGGTGGGGATCACGCCCAGCTTCTTGCCCGGCAGGGGCTTGGTGATGCCGCCGTTCCAGGCCGGGATGCTGCCGTCCTTGTTGGCGGCCTTCTCACCGCCGAGGGGTGTCAGGGTGGTCTTGAGCTTGGCAGCCTCGTCAGCCGTCACGGCGGCATGGGCAGTCTGGCCGCCAGCCAGCGCGGCCATCAGGGCGGCGGCGATGATCGTCGTCTTGTTCATGGATGTCTCCTTGTTTCCGGAATCAGAAGGTGCGCTGGACCGACAGGGACACGAAGTCGCGGTCGCCATGGAAGTTCTGGTAGGACAGCTCGGGCACGGCCGTGCCGTAGCGCACCACCGAACCGGCCGAGCCGAAGTAATGGGTGTAGTTGAGGCCGGCCTGCCAGGTCTTCTGGTAGTCCGCCTTCACGCCCAGGCTGAAGTTGCCGCCCTGCTCGGCCGGGAACAACACACCGCTCACCGAGGAGCGCCCGCTGATGCCGTAGGAGAGGCCGATGGGCACCTGCAGATCGACGCCGGGCAGCACCTGGAAGTACTCGGGCTGGAAGATGAACTGCAGGGCGCTGGCATCCTTGGTGGCCAGGGGGTCGAGCTGGTTGGCGTTGTCGCTGATGGAGAGGCGGCGGTTGTAGGCAAACTCACCGATGAAGGAGGCGCCTTCCCACAGGGCGCCAGCGCCCAGCACGCTGAGGGCCGACACGTTGAGGTGCAGCGTCTTGCCCACCGGGAAGGCCGCACGGCGCTTGCCGTTGGAGTCGGCGCCGGTAATCACGGCGTTGCCGGAGGCCACCAGGGGCATGTTGTCGCGGAAGGACAGCTCGGCGGCCACATTGGTCTCACCCACCAGGGTGCTGATGCTGGCGCCGACGGTGCGGATGTTCTCGGCGTACACCATCACGTAGTCGCCAATGCTGCCGGCCTTCACATTGACGCCGGGGCGGGCATAGAACTGGGGCATCTTGTCGTGGAACTGGGCGGCGTAAAGGCCGTATTCCGTATCACCCGACTTGAGCTTGAGCTGGAAGCCACCCTGGCCCGAGTTGCGCGCCTCGATGTCCTGGCCGCGGTAAAGCACCGCACCCGGGCCGAGGATCAGGGACTCACCCCCCGCATCCACGAAGTCGGCAAAGCTGAAGTAGCTGCCCGCCGCCGGCAGACGCGACTTGCGCCATTCCAACTGATAGTACGCGCCCGCCGACAGGGTCGGGCTGATCTGCACCTGGGTGGATACCTGCCCCACCGGGCGGGCGATCTCCTTGAACTGGGAGTTGGGCACTGACAGGGCCTTGACCAGATCCAGCGGGGTCTGGGCGCCGGCAATACCGTTGTTGCCGAAGAACAGGCTCTCACCGTAGAGCTGGGTGAAACGCCCGCCCTTGACGTTGACGTTGAGATCGCCAGGGGTGAGGTTGGCGTAGCCGAAGACGTCCATCAGCTCGGCCTTGCGGCCATGGAGCTGCTCGGTGGCCCGGGTGAATTCACCGGCCGGCACCGAGCGGGTGTTGACCAGTGCGCCACCCAGGGCACCCCGGTTGTCGTTGCCGCGGTTGTAAACGTCGTCGTACCAGGCGGCACCGCTGACGCGGAAGCCGAAGTCCTTGCGATAGCGGAATTCGAATTCGGAGAGCAGATCCAGGCGGTTGGAGATCAGGCCCTTGCCGAAATTCTGGTCGCCGTCGTTGGTGTTGGCCTGGGGGCCGAGGGAGTTGTCGGCCACCTTCGGATCAAGGCTGCGCACACGGAAGGCGTTGCTGTACTTGACGGTGTTATCCCAGGACATCACCACATCGGGGTTGCCCGAGTCGATCTGGAATGCGGTGGCGGAGCCGCTCGCCAACATCGCCGCCGCAATGGCAGCAAGGGCATGGGGCTCACGGCACCGGCTGGCATGGCGGGGTGCGCCCTCTCCGCGGAAACGTTCGTTCATGTCTTCCTCCTCCTTCGTGTGTGTCTTGCGTCTTGTTACCCGACCGGCCCAGGCCCTGCGCCTGGAAAACAGCGGGCTGAAGCGCAAGTTATCGACTGGGAGGATTACCGTCCAATACCATTATTTCCCTCATTCAATACCCACAGAGTATGATAAGACCCGGCGCCAGCCGGGCGCCCGGACCAGGAGATCACCATGGATTTGCGCCACTTGCGCTACTTCGTTGCCGTGGCCGAGGAAGAGAACATCGGTCGTGCCGCCTCACGCCTGCATATCTCCCAGCCGCCGCTGACCCGCCAGATCCAGCAACTGGAAGAGGAACTGGGCGTCACCCTGTTCACCCGCACCCCCCGGGGCATGACGCTGACCCAGGCGGGCGAGCTCTTCCTGGATGAAGCGCGCAACATCCGTGCGCTGGTGGAGCAGGCCACCGAGCGCACCCAGCGGGCCGGTCAGGGCAAGCTCGGGCGCATCGATGTGGCGATCTTTGGCTCAGCCATCCTGGACGCCATTCCGAAACTGCTGCTGGCCTTCCGCAACCGCCACCCGGACGTGAAGGTGGTGTTGCACACCATGACCAAGGCGGAGCAGATCGAGGCCCTGCGCCAACGCCGCATCTCGGTGGGCTTCAACCGCATGCTGGCGCCCCTCGAAGATCTGGAGACCCGGCAGGTCACCACCGAGAAACTGCTGCTGGCCGTGCGCGCCGACCATCCGCTGGCCCGGCTGGAGAGCATTCCCTTTGCCGAGCTGCAGCACCACCCCCTGGTGCTCTTCCCCACCGGGGCCCGGCCAAGCTTCATCGACAAGGTGATCGGCCTGTGCAGCGAACGCGGCTTTCAGCCGAAGATCTCCCAGGAGGTGGGTGATGCGGTGACGGGGGTGGCCCTTGTGGCAGGGGGTTTCGGAGTGTGCCTGGTCCCCGAGTCGGCCACCACGCTGCAGTTTCCCGGCGTGGTCTACGCGCCCCTCTCGGACACGCCGCCCAACTTCCATGTGGACCTGAGCTGCCTCTACCGCAAGGGCGATGCCTCCCCCATCCTCGCGGCATTTCTGCAGACGGTGGCGGAATACGGCAAGAGCTGAAGCGACGGCCACGGGGGCTTCGTCACGGGATCTTAACGGCGGGGGGCTAGATTGGCATGTCCTACCCGCACACGAATCCCGGAATATCCATCGACGGAGCCCCGCCCCATGAAGATCAAGTCCCTCCTCCCGCTGCTCTCCCTCGCCCTCCTCCAGGCCTGCGGCGGAAGCGACGACGACAACCCCGCCTTCAAGACCCTGTCCGGCAACGCACCGCTGGTGATCGGCCACCGGGGTTCATCGGGCACCCTGCCCGAGCACACCCTGGAGTCCTACAAGGCGGCCATCGAGCAAGGTGCCGACTACATCGAGCCCGACCTGGTGCTGACCAAGGATGGCGTCATGATCGCCCGTCATGAGCCGATGCTGGATGGCACCACCGACGTGGCCAGCAAGTTCCCCGAGTCGCGCAAGAGCACCCGCAATGTGGATGGCGTGCCCACCACGGCCTACTTCGCGAGTGACTTCACCCTGGCCGAGATCCGCACCCTGCGCGCCCTGCAGGCCCGCGCCAATCGCTCCCAGGCCTACAACGGCCTGTTCGGCATCCCGACCCTGGATGAGGTCATCGCCCTGGCCAAGTCGGAAGGCACGCGGCTCGGCCGTACCGTGGGTATCTACCCGGAGATCAAGCACTCCACCTACCATGCCGACGAAGTGCGCTTCGGGGCCAATGTGTTCGAGGACAAGCTGCTGACCACCCTGCACACGGCCTACGGCAACGTGGCGAGCGCACCGGTGTTCATCCAGTCCTTCGAGGTCAGCAACCTGCAGTACCTCAACACCAAGACCAACATCAAGCTGGTGCAGTTGATCGATGCCGACGACGTCAAGGACGACGGCAGCATGTCGCTGGTGGCGCCCTATCACAAGCCCTATGACTTCGTGGTCAAGAACGACGGCCGCAGCTTTGCCGATCTGCTGACCTCGTCGGGCCTGGACTTCGTCAAGACCTACGCCGACGCCGTGGGGCCGTGGAAACCCTATCTGGTGAAGACCGTCAATGACGGCGTGGAGCGCACCGGCGACACCACCCTGACCATCAACGATCGGCGCGTGGACGGCAGCACCGGGGTGATCGAGCTGGCCCACCAGAAGGGCCTGATGGTGCACACCTGGACCTTCCGCGACGATGCCAGCGGCTACGGCTTCAAGGATCCGAAGGCCGAGATGCAGTACTACATGCGCCTGGGCATCGACGGCGTGTTCACCGACTTCCCGGCCACCGGCGTGGCGGCACTCCAGGGAATCAAATAAGCCCGGCCTCCGCAAAGACGCAGGGCACGCCCCCGTGCCCTGCGGGGCTCAGAGTGGTTGAAGAAATCGTAGCGAGCGGTTCGAGTTCGCCCCGGGAAGCGCAGCCGTACACGGGTACGGTGAGCAGCCCAGGGGCGAAATCGGGCTGCGCAGTCGATTTACTCACGCCCTATCAGGCCAGGCTCTTGAGCAGCAGACCCAGCAGTGCGCAGGCGCCGATCACCTGCACAACGCTGCGCTTGTAGCGGAACAGGGCCACCGCCGCCAGCACCGCAATGAGTGCCGCCCGTGTGTCGAAGGGCCCGGTAAAGCCCGCCGGCCACAGCACGTGATAGCCGAAGAACAGCGCGAGATTGACAATGACCCCCACCACGGCGGCGGTGATGGCCGTGAGGGGCGCGGTGAATTTCAGATCACCATGGGTGGTTTCGATGAAAGGCCCCCCGGCCAGGATGAAGACGAAGGACGGCAGGAAGGTGAACCAGGTGACCAGGGTGGCGGCCAGGGCACCAGCCAGGAAAAGACTGTCGGGGCCGAAAACCGCCTTGACGTAGCCACCGACGAAGCCCACAAAGGCCACCACCATGATCAGCGGCCCCGGCGTGGTTTCGCCCAGGGCCAGGCCATCGATCATCTGCAGCGGAGTGAGCCAGCCGTAGGTCACGACGGCGCCCTGGTACACGTAGGGCAGCACCGCATAGGCCCCACCGAAGGTCAGCAGCGCGGCCTTGGTAAAGAACCATCCCATCTGCGTCAGGGTGTGCTGCCAGCCCAGGCCCACCGTGAGCAGGCCCATGGGCAGCAGCCACAACAGGATGCCCATGAACACCACCTGCACCAACCTGCGCCAGCGGAACACCGCATGCGCGGGCGTCGGCGTGTCGTCGTCGATGAGTGCGCCGCCATGGGGTGAGATGCCGACCCTGGCGTGACCTCCCCCGGTCTTGAAGGCATCGGGCATACGCCGCCCGCCCACGTAGCCCGCCAGGGCGGCGAGGGCAACGATGGCTGGAAAGGGCACGTTGAGGGCGAAGATGGCCACGAAGGACGCAGCAGCGATGGCCCACAGGACGCCGTTCTTCAGCGCCCGGGAGCCGATGCGCCAGGCCGCCTGCAGCACGATGGCCGTGACCGCCGGCTTGATGCCATAAAACAGCCCGGCCACCAGCGGCATCTCGCCGAAGGCCACATAGACCCATGACAGGCCGATCAGGATGAACAGGGAGGGCAGCACGAACAGGGTGCCGGCCACGATGCCACCCCAGCTGCGGTGCATCAGCCAGCCGATGTAGGTGGCCAGCTGCTGGGCCTCCGGCCCCGGCAGCACCATGCAGTAGTTGAGGGCGTGCAGGAAGCGTCGTTCGGAGATCCAGCGCCGGTTCTCGACCAGCTCCTGGTGCATCAGGGCGATCTGCCCGGCCGGCCCGCCAAAGCTGATGAAGCCCAGCTTGAGCCAGAACAGGAAGGCCTCGCGGAAGCCGACCGCTGGCGGTGGCCCATTGGCGAGGCCAGTGCTGTGGGGAGGAAGGGGGCCGGTCATGACCCGATTATCTCAGACGACACCGGCACACCTGCCCACCTCTTGCACCCCGCACGGGTACAGGAGGTGGGAAAGGCGCTTCCTTCGCCCTGCAGGCCTCGCGCCCCGGTCAGCGGGACAGGTCGATGGCGTACACTCCCAGGCCCTTGCCCGAGCCATCATCGTCACGCAGCACGCTGATGTTGCCCAGCCCCAGGGCCGTGGCCACGCCCAGCTTGCCGCTGGCCGACTTGAAGGTCACCGGGCCGGCCACCGACACCGGCGTGAAGCGCCAGCTACGGGCGGATCCGTCGGCGGCGAAGGTGAGGTTGCGGCGGGCCTTGATGTAGTCGATCAGCACATCCCGGTTGGCATCCGGGGATGCGTAGATCACGTTGCTGCCGTTGAGGCCGGGGAAGCTGCCGCCGCCCGAACCGCGGTAGTTGTTGGTGGCCACGATGAACTCGGCCGCGGTGTCGATGGCCGCGCCCTTGTACTTGAGGTTGCGGATGCGACTGCCGATGGGCTGGGTGACGTCGATTTCGTAGCTCAGGTCGGCCGAGGTGAACACATCGAAGTTGTAGCCGGGGAAGCTCGACACCAGGGCCTGCTCGGTGGTCAGGGCAGGGTTGATCTGGTTGAAGCGCTCGGCGGACTTCTCCAGCCAGGCCTTGATGCCCGCCCCGGTCACCTTCACCGCATAAACGGTGTTGGGGAAGAGATACAGGTCGGCGGCGTTGTTGATGGCCACATTGCCGGCCTTCACGTCGGTGAAGTCAGAACCGCCGGCAAAACCGCTCTTGAAGGGCGCGCTGACCGACAGCACCGGCAGGTTCTTGTAGGCCGGCAGGTTGGCGGCCACGTAGCGGGCCACGTAATCAGCCTGGGCAGCATTGACCACCTGGATCGCCGACACATCGCCCACGTCGGCAAAATAGGTGCTGAGGTTGAAGTCCGACTGGCCGATGGGCGTTTTCACGTAGTCGATGGCCGAGGCATGCTCGGCCTGCACGACCGCCGAGATGGCGGGGTCGGTGACCACGTAGGTCCGGGTGGCGGAATCGAGCAGGGCCTTGCGCAGGCTCACCCGGGTCTTGTCGCGGACGACGCTCCATTTGCCGTTTTTGACTTCGAGGGAATAGTTGATCACCCCGATGGCCTTGCCCCAGTAGCTGGGCATCACCGCGGGCACGCCGTGGAGGGTGCCCTTCACCTTGTCCACCCCGCTGGCGTTGCAGTCGGTGGTGCTACAGGCCGCATTGGGAAACTCGCTATGGGAGTGCCCCATCAGGATGCCGTCGATGCCAGCCTGCTTGGCCAGGTGGTAGTTGGCGTTTTCCATCGTCGCCGAGTAGGCGCTGCTGTCAAAGCCCCCGTGGGAGGCGGCGATCACCAGATCAGCCCCTTCGGCGCGGGCCATGGGCACGTACTTGCCGGCCGCTTCGACAACGCCCTGCACGTCCACCTTGCCATCCAGCCAGCGTTTGTCCCAGGACAGGATGGGGGGCGGGGTGAAGCCGATGACCGCCACCTTGATCTTGCCTTCGAAGGTCTTGCCGTCCTTGTCCACCCCGGTGATCTTGCGTTCGAGCATCACGTAGGGCTTGTAGAGGGTCTGACCGTCCTTGCGGCTGGAGACGTTGGCCAGGGCAAGGGGAAAGTCCGGGCCCTTGCAGAGGGCTTGGGCCGCCAGTTCGGGCATGCCCTCCACATTGAAGCGGGTGCCCGTGACCTGGGCCAGATACGGCAGCCCGTAGTTGAATTCATGATTGCCCAGGGTGCCGGCGTCGTAGCCGATGGCATCCATGGCCTTGTAGGTGGCCAGCTTGGTGGAGCACGACACCGGGGACACCAGCGCCTGATAGTCGGCCAGGGCGGTCCCCTGGATGGTGTCACCGTTGTCGATCAGGACCGTGTTCGGAAACTCCGCGCGGGCCTGGCGGATCAGGGTGGCGGTGCGCTCGAAGCCGACCGACTTGTCTTCGGCGAGCTTGAAGTAGTCGTAGCTCAGCAGGTTGGCATGGAGATCGGTGGTTTCCAGCACCACCAGCTGGGCAGTGCCCGCCTCCGGCAGCCGGCTGCTCTTGTCGTCATCACCTCCGCAGGCCGCCAGGACCAGCGCGGACGAAAACACGACGGCCCCGAGGGCCCGACGGCGAAACCGGGATGGCAAGGAATGGAAAGACATGGCGAGGATCGTGGAAGTTGAGAAACCACGAACGCTACCCAGGCTTCATGACGCGACGATGAGCGCCGTGTGATGTTCCCTGGACAGCAAAGGGGCGACGGCCCCTGCATGCCGACGCCCCCTCACCCCGCCGGCCCGGCCGGCCGCTTGCCTTACTCCTCTTCTTTCTGGGCCACCAGATAGCCGACGCTGATCTGCACGCTTTCGATCAGCTCCATGGTGGCGGTGGCCTGGCTCGCCAGGAGGGCGTTGAAGCGGGCGTAGAGGTCACTTTCCTGATCCATCAGTTTGGACAGGGTATTGACCTTCTTGACGCTGGCGGCTTCGGTGGCGATGGCCTGCAGCCCCTCCAGCCATTGGGCCTGCTGGGTGGCCAGGCGCTGCATGACCGCCGCCTGGATGGCCAGACTCTCGGTGAACAGGCTGGCGTCCAGGCGGGGCTGGGCGGCGAGGCGCATCATGGCCTGGCAGCTCTGCATCTGACGGGTGACGGACTGGGTGATCAGCTCCTGCCACTGGCCCAGATGGCCGAACTGTGGCGAGGAAGGCAGCGCGGGCAGGGTACCCGGTGCGGGGGCCAGGCTGGTGAGCAGGCGGACGTGGGCCTGGTGAAGTTGTTGCATCTGGCGGAGGGCGTCTTCCGCGAGGGTCGAGAGTGCGGTGTTCATGGCTGGAGCTTTCTCGCGATGTCGCGGGTTCATTGGCCGCCGAGGCGTTGCAGCATGCCGTGGATGGCCTGGATCTGGATGGCCTGTTTGGAGTAGTAGTCCGGGCTCCGGGGATCTTCCGCCGTGTAGCCCCACCAGTCCCAGCACCCTTCCGGGTTCTGGCTGACTGCGTTGTCGGTGCCTTCGGCCTGGGGGTAGAGGATGATCAGGTTGTTGGCATCGGCCATCTCGTTATAGCCGGTGGTGGTGAAATAGCGATTGCCGTAGGGCGGACAGTTTTCCAGGTCGGGCTGACCATTCACGAAGTTCACATAGTTGTAACCCTGCTTGCAGCCATGCAGCGCCACATGCACCCGGCACGGCGCGCCCTCCTCCACCGCCCTGGGCACATAGGCATAGGCAAACTCGCTCATGCTCGCCCGCGGATTGCCCGCGAAGAACTCGCGCTGGTCGAAGCGCAGGACACGCCCGGTGGTACGTTCGACCGGGGGCTTGAGGGGGCCGTAGATGTGCTCCAGGATGACCCGCGACTGCATGAAGCCCCCTTGGTTGATGTAAGGCGGACGATTGACGCCGAGGGGGTTGTCCTCCGGGTTGTCGGTGATGATCGAGTGCCCCGCGGGCAGGGTGTTCTCGTAGTGGATCGCAGCCGGAGCCACGCCGAGCATCTCGTAGAAGCGGCGGGTGGTGTCCACCACACTGGAATCCACCACCTTGTCCTCGGTGCCCGTAAAGATGTACACCCGCTGGCCGGCCAGGTTCTCCACCGCATCGATCAGGCCCTGCGTGGCCGTTTCCCGCGCCACCTCGGCGAGCTTGGCCGGATTGGGTGCAGCCTGGGGAATGAGCGGATTCATGCACACGTAGAGGGCGTTGAGGGTGAGGGCGTCCTCGGCGATCGCCGCCGCCGCGCGGTAGGACTCGGCACAGCGGAAGGGGCCGCCGGCAATGATGCCCGCCCCGACGAAGGTGGCCGAATGGGCCAGATGCAACTGAACCGTCATGAAGGCCCCGGACGACAGCCCGGAAACGGAACTCTGACTGAGATCGGCATTGAAGGCGCCAAGTGGCGGTGCAACAGAAGATTTCTCGTTCGACATGGCAACTCCCGGGGGTTAGGGGATTCGACGGAAACGTTATGCGGAATGCCGCTGGACGGCACCCGAAGGCGGACGGACTGCCTATTCAAGTTACATCACGGAGATGACGGAAGAAAGAAATTTGTTGCAGCGCAGGATGGAACAGGCCGCGCCAATGCCGGGATGCTCAGTCTGGAACAGACAATGTGTTACACGCCCGCCCCACCCAGCGCTTGCGAAGACATCGTTCGTTCGCAAGCTCGGCGGTCAGTGCCCGGACTCGCCCCAGGCCAGTTTCAGCGTCCAGGGCTCACCCGAGACGGCGGTGGCACCGTAGCCGGCGTCATCGGCCATGTCGATGGCCTCGGGCGCAAGACCAGCCTCATGGCGGGCCCACATGCGGGCATACATGGCCTCCAGCGCACCGGTGTAGGCCACCACATTGAACAAGGCCGCAGCACGGCGGCTTGACGCAAAGCGCATGCGCAGATCGGCAAGACAGGATGGATCCCGCGCCAGGGACAAGGCCAGCGCCCGGTAGGCCTCGGGCGTGGTGGTGACGGCTTCCGGCAGGCCGGCGGCGAGCAGCAGCCCGCCCGCCACGCGGGAAGCAAAGGTGCTGCCGGCGCAGGTGACCAACGGCACACCGGCCCACAGGGCATCGCTGGCCGTGGTGTGGGCGTTGTAGGGCCAGGTGTCCAGCATCAGATCGATGGCCGGCAGCCGGGCCAGATGCTCGGCCTGGGGCAGGCCCGGAGCGAAGATCAGCCGGTCGGGCAACACGCCGCGGGCCAGGGCCTCGTTGCGCAGGTTGCCCCGGGCATGGGGGTCATCCAGCAGCCACAGCACACTGCCGGGCACCTCGTTGAGCAGGCTGCACCACACATCGAAAACCTGGGGCGTGAACTTCCAGGCCTGGTTGAAGCACGCAAAAACAAACGCGCCTTCGGGCAGGCCCAACCCGGCCCGGTCGGGCAGTGCATGGTCCGTATCCGCCACCCGGCCATGGGGCTGGTAGCTGTGGGGCATGCAGGCCAAGGCCTCGGAGTAGTCGGCAGCGGCAGCGACCGGGGTCACAAAGCGGTCGCTGATCAGGTAGTCCACGAAGCCCTGCCCGGACGTGCCCGGGTAGCCCAGGAAGCTCACCTGCACCGGCGCCGCGCGATGGGCCAACAACATGGTGCGGCTGCCCTCGGTATAGCCTTTCAGATCCACGAGGATGTCCACACCATCGTCGCGGATGAGCGCGGCCGCCTCCAGGTCGCTCAGGCCGGCAATGTCATTGAAGCGATGAAACGCCGCCATCAGCCGCTCGCGCATGCCCTTGCCGTCGTTCTTGCCGTGGCTGTAGGCATAGAGCTCCACATGCCCGGCCCGGTGGGCTTCCAGCATCTCGACCATCAGCAGGGCCGTAGCGTGCTGGTGAAAATCCCCCGACAGATAGCCGATTTTCAGCGGCCCGGCCGGCCGGGGAAGGACTGCCGCGCCCGCTGCGACCTCGCCCCTGCCCCCCTCGGCCTGAAAGCGCGCCAGCCGCGCCTCGAGCCAGCGGGTTGCGCAGCCACGCTGGGTGGCCGCATCAATGCCCGGCATGGCCAGCAGCAGGAAGGGCGGCCACACCGGCCCATCCGCCCGCGCCAGATCGGCGCGCACCCGATCCGGCCACAGGTCAAAGTCGTCCCATTCACACCAGGCGCGTCTCCGCACGTAGTGGAGGATCTGTCGGCTTGCCGACACGTCAGCGCGGGATTCGGTGTGCATGCGGAAATCCAGCAAGATTCACGCCATTGGGGCTGACGTGCCGAAGCCTGGCGTGAAAAAGCCGCGGGCGGCGCTGCGCGCCGCCCAGTGGTCAGCGGCTCGGCGATTCAGCGCCCAGCGAGGCGGCGTCCCGCGGATCGATGGGGGAACCACGACACACCCGGAAGCCGATGTCGTAGCCACGGCTGACGGGCGTGAGGTTGTCGCGCCTGGCAGCGCGACAGTAGTCCGGATAGAAGTTCCAGGCCCCGCCGCGCAGCACACGGGACACGTCCGCACCCACTTCAGGTCCGGAGGGATCATAGTATTGATTCAGGCACCATTCCATAACATTGCCTGCCATGTCGAAGACCTCCCTCCCTTTTACCCGACCAGCCGGAAAGAGCCCAACGGCGGTCGTGCGTCCTATGCCGGATTTGCCTGAGTTTCCCCCTACCTCAAGCCAGTCTGGCCCCCAAGGAAAACGCAAACCCGCTGCACCCGCCTGAGCCACCCATTGCCACTCCCATTCGGTGGGCAGGCGCACCACCTCCCCCGTCCAGGTTGAGGTGCCCCGTCAGCCAGCGGCAGAAAGCCATGGCGTCGTGCCACGACACGTTGATCACCGGGTGATTGGCGAAATCCCATCGCATCTGGCCAGGCTGCTCTTCATGCTGAAGTCCTTCCCACCACTCCGGATTGCGATAACCGTCATCCGCCGCCACAAAGGCCTTGTACTGCCGCCAGGTTACCGGGTAGCGGGCGATCCGGAAGGAACGGCGGATCCTGACCTGTTGCGGCGGTTCGGTCTCCAGCGTCACCACCGCGCCCCCTTCGGGAACATCCACCGTCTCCCAGGCGATATCGGGCACGCCGCGCGCATCCAGCCCAACACCCTTGCGCGGGTCGGGCAGGCTGTTGAGGCGACGGCCGATATCCTCCCGGCGCACCGGCGAAGTGTCGTCCTGCCTCAGCTCCTCCAGCAGCGCCAGGGGTTCGGGGCGCAGAAAGCTGCGCAAGGCTTCGTCGAGCCTGCCTTGCAGGGCCCGCCAGGCATGGATGCCCGGGTCGGTAAACTCCGGATCGTGCTGCGCTTCTAGTCCGCCGAGGGCACACAGGGCTTCGATGGCCGGTTTCTGACGCTCCCAGCCCCACATCAACAGCGGGTTGCCGCTCGACCGCCAGTCGCTGGCGGCCTGCTCGACCTCCCGCCGCCGCGCCAGGAAGATGGCATGGCGCATGCACCAGTCGGCCAGCCGCGGCCAGTGCTGGAACAGGGTTTCGTGGGCGATCTCCACATGCCCATCCTCGGTGTCGGTGAGCACGCCCTGGGTACGCAGGGCATCGACCAGATAGGCCAGGTTGCCATCACCCCGCAGCCCGGCAACGCAAGCACTACGGCGGGTGGGGATGCCATCCACCGAGTTTGCCAGGGCCGCGAACAGGGTGTTGCAGGCTGCAAGGAGTGCTGGATCCGAGTCGATCACCTCGTCCACCGGCGCGGTGGCGCACTTCACGCTTTCCGCCAGGCCGCCGACGGCCTGCCAGGCGGCGCGGGTGATGCCGCGTATCGGGTCGCGGCTCTCGAACAGGCGTTGTAGGGTGAGCGCGAGCAAGGGCAGCGCACCCGCCATGCCCCGGGCCGTGGTAGCCAGCTCGCTGACCAGGGTGTCGTCGATGGGGACGCCACAATCCATTGCCGGGCGGGCGATGAGTTGGCGGTAGCGTGCGTCGTCGGTGATCGGATCGAGGGGCATATGGCTCGGCCCCAGTCTCGCCGCACCGAGCCAATCGGCCAGCGACGCATAGAACTCGCTGCGCAGCGTGAGCGCCAGATAAACACCTTTGACGTCAAGCAGCGCATCCCAGAGCGCCGCAAAGTCCTGCCGGCCGGCTTCCGATGTCTGGGTGAATAACTCTTCGAACTGGTCGGCAAAGATCAGCAGCGGCGCCAACGCAGACAGGTGGCTGCTGAGCGCTTTGGCGGGCTGGGCACGCAGTTCCTGGGCAAGGCGCGCCACCCGCGTCTTGGGTCCGCGCAACCTTTCCTCGGGCATCAGGCGGTCGAGGGCGTCGGCGAACCGGGCAAAAGGATCGTCCTGGGGTGTGAAGCGCAGATAGCCCATGGCACCGGACACGCGCTTGCGCAGTGCAGGCAGCACACCCGCCGCCACCAGGGACGACTTGCCCGTCCCCGAGCGCCCGACCAGGCACACCTGGCGCTGTTCGACGAGCCTGGCCACGACCCGGCGGATATCCTCGTCGCGGCCGAAAAACGCACCGGCCTGCCGCTCGGTGAAGGCGGAAAGCCCGGGATAGGGGTTGGGGATCACTCTGACGATCGGTGAATCGCACGCGTTGGGCTCGTCAATGACAGGTGGCTGCCGCAGGATTGCCAGCAGCTTGGCATATTGTTCATCGGGTTTGAAGCGCACAAAGCCCCGCAGCGCCTGCGGAACGTCGTCCTCACGGCCACCGGTCGGAAGTATCGGGACGAAACGCGGATTCACGAACTTGTTGTCGCTGAGCTCGTTCTGAATCAGGTTGGCCTCCCAGCGCACCCCGCGGCCCACATCGGGATCCCCCTTGCCTTCGTAAAAAAGGCGATAGGCCGGCGTGCACGCCAGCAGGATCCAGTCCGCGCGCCTGAACTCGTCATTGACCCAGTCAACCCAGGGCTTCGCGGGGCGGGGATCGTACTGATCGATGATGGCATCAAGCCCGTCTGCACGCAGCCGGGCGGCCAAGTCGGCTATCCATTGGGAGTGTGCTGCATCGCCCTGGGCATAGCTGATGAGCACGCGGGGGGAAGGCGTTGTCATGATCGGTGGGGGATATCAAAGGCAGCCATCATGATAAGGCCGCCGCACCCACTGAGACACATACGCGGGAAGCTGGCGTCTGCAAAGGGAAGCCGGAATCCGGTCACGGACAGAAGGTCGGTCACCCCTCTCCGGGCAGGATGGGATCTCCCATGCGCAATGACTGCACGCTGAGCAAGGTCCTGAAGAGACGTGCCGCCCAGGTGGACACCAGCGACAGATCGTCATCGTCCACGACATAGCAACGACCATCGCGGCTCAAGGCGCGCAGGCGGACCCAGTGTTCCTGGATTGGGGCATCGTCATCCGGAAGGATCAACCGTGCTTCCAAGGCCAACCGAACGGCACGCCCTGCGAAGGCGAGATCAAGCACGATGAGATCGGCGTCGCCGCGATGGCGCCCGGAGAGATGCTGGCCGATGCGCACAACGGCAAGCGCGTTCTCGCTTAGCGCTGCGTCCCAGGCACGGCGGACCTCCGTTTCGGCGAGTGCAAGGGTATCGGCGGCACTCCTGAGCAGGGGCCTCAAAGACTCGTCATTCTGTAGCCAGGACCGGAACCGGTCGTAAACTGCACCCGCAATGAGAATGTCCGGAATCTGGGGCCGGATCAGCAAACGGGTCCTATGCTCCGTCCTCTCGACGCTGACCAACAAGGAAAACTGCTGGGAATCGAACTGCGCGCCCCTTTTCGGAGAACGGCTCCACGTGTCGAACTGCCACTCCAGATCGACGGGCGCTATCTTCTCAATTGGCCGCCCCATCTGGTCAAAGTACATGTCGAGGCGTGCGCTGAAAGCTCCGATCATTGATGCCCTTGACGCCCCGTTCGCCAGATTCGTGATGACCAGGCGCGCCTCGGCAAGCACTTCGCCCAGCGCTTTCGCAAACTCGGAATCGTCCTGCGGAAGCATCCAGTTTTCCGTGACATCCACGGGGGCATTGTCCCTGGCCCATCCGGCAAGGGTTTCAACCAGATCGGAAATGACAAACCACTGCGCGGCATCAAGGCGTTCTCCCGGCTTGAATTCGAGCCGCTCGTGACCAGGCGTGCTCAAGGCATCCACACTGGCAGCACCGCCATCGAGAAAATGCACAACGTAATCACGCCCTGCGCTCGCGGCGAAGATCAGGTCACGGCGCCCTCCTCCCCCCGGTATGGGCAGGAATACCGGCAGCCCGAAACTGATCGTGATCGGCAAACCCTGGCTTTGCTCATCGGCCATGGCCGCTTCGATGCGAACATTGATCGACAGCGTGAACTCGGACCGCCCCGAAGTTTTTTTGTGGAAGAACGCAAAACGCGAGCTATCAACACTGCTTCGGACCTGCTGGAGGCTCAGGTCCAGCCCCGTCACGTCGTGGCGAACGGCCGTATGCTCGATGTTCAGGCGTGCATCGGACAGGGCGCCGCGGAGCCGCTCGAAGGCATCCATCGAGACCACAAGGAATTCAGCAATCCCGGTGGATGCGGCCATCCCTCAAACCTTCGCCAAAATCGATGCGAGCGCCTTGCCCAGTGCGGGCTCCAGCTTTAGGGGCCCCTTTACCGTATCGCCGGAATCGGGGGCAACAAGCAACGATGGTCCGTCCTGACCTTGAACTGCGAGCGAAAGAGCAAGGGTGCCGCGCGCCTGTCGTAGCAGGGTGGCCCCTGCCAAGCGTTCGCGCCAGGGATCTCCTTCGGGCAGCCTGTTCAAAATGATCTCTGCGAGTTGGTTGCGGGACAGAGAGCTCCGCAGGCAAAGGTACGGCGACAATGTCGAAGCAGACCTTCTGCTTGAGAGACTCGCGCTCAGAGGAACTTCGGGACGCAAGCAGGATGTTCACTCCACTTTCGTCCGCCTTCTCCACTTCGAAGGCGATCTCGGCCGAGAGTTTGGGAATCCGGTATGCCGCCGAAGCGTTGGTGTTATCGGGTGCGGTCAGACTCTTGTCCAACTCCCCCTGCGCCTCGATGACTGCTTTGCCGACCGACTGCAGGAATGCGGAGATGGTCGTGGGCGTGCGGTTGTCGGCCTCGGAAGCCCCTCGTGGCGGATGCCCGCCCCTACCGCTACCAGCGTCCAATGCATCCGCTTGATCCTTTACATCGGCTGTATCCATCGCAGAAGTCGTTGCCGTCGGAGCTTGACTTGGTTCGCCTAACCACAGTTTGAGCGCATCACTCAACAATTCCAGATTTTCCTGAATTTTCAGAAGATCGCCATCCTTAAGATCATTGAGCGCTTCCGCAATGTGACGCTCCGGAAAATCTCCTGTAGCGCCAGCAGGCGCGCCAACAATCTGTTTAATCGTCTTCATGAGAGCAAACGTTTCCGGATCGATCCCCCTCTTTGCAATGCTGGTCAGCTCAGATTGATCCCTCGCCATGATTCGCCCTCAAGCACCGGTTTTCTTCAAGGTCTGACCAAGGCTGTCGAGCAACTTGGTCGTATCGGCACGGGCGGTGGAGACACTTGGAAGAGCGGGCAGCGGCGTACTGTCGATCGTCCCAACGCGTGTCAGTAACTCGCTGGTAATGTCCTTTCCCGCCGGTAGCGCATGCAGCTTGCAAGTGATACGGGCAGCAGCGCGATAGTCATAGCCGAAGCCCACCGCCATTGCCGCGTTGAGCGCCACAGCCTTGGTGCCCAAGCGCAACTCGCCCGAGGCACCGGCATTGAAGCTCTCCGCCAGATCAGCGCTGAAATCAAAGGTCGTTTCACTGAACTGGTAGCGGCTAGGGGCCAGTTGCAGCAAGAGGGTGGCAATCTGCGGGTCAAGCTGCGCCGGAATGTCAGATTTTGGAACGAAGGCGGCGAGCAATTTCACAAGGTCGGCAACGGCCTGGACATAGCCGTGGTTCAGTTCATCCTGTGCTTCGGCAACGGATAGCCCCATGCGGCCAAGAATCGCAGGAAGATAGGAAAGATCGTTGACGAGACGTGAGGCTTGGTTGGCCATGGAAAACTCCTTGTTCGTTGGAAAACAATCAGGGCTTGCTGGGAATTAGCTGAACATCGAGTTGCAGGCGGCACTGCTCGGAAAAGTCCTTGCGTCCCGCGTGGAAGTAACGGGTAAGAGGGAAATACAGCACATCGGCGCCAAGCTTGAAGTCACGCATTTCCATGTGGTGAGCTTCAATCGGAAGGTCGATCCGAAAGGATTCGAACTGCCACCCTGGCCTTGCTGCCTCCAGCTCGCGCTGGGCCTCCACCACATCAAGAGCCAGGCGGGTAAGCAATTGGGCAAGGTTCGTGTCCATTGCCGGAAGCTCAAGGCAGGAAGTCACGGTCTGCCGGGGGGAAGCCGGCAGCGCTGAAGTAATCAGGCCCCAGTTCAGACCTTGCTGCGCCACGGCAACGGCGGGTGAGTTGCCGCTTTCCGTCCGCCTCCACCGCAACGCCCGCCACCTCACCCTTGCCCCTGATCCAGAACGAGAAGACGACATAGCGGAACCGTCCACGCTCAAACTCGAGCCATGCGCCGCCACCGCCGGACAAGCTTGCAGTGCCCGCCCGGAAGCCTGGAGCGGAGTCTTCATCGGACGGAAAAGCCAGTTCCGACTTGCTGCCCACGCGTCCGTATCGATATTGCAGGCGTGCTCCACGCGCCGGATCAACGGGCGCTTCACACAACGACACCTGCCGAGGGCCCGTCGTACACGCGAAGACAACCCGCTCACCCGCCTGGCAAAGGGATGGGGATGGGGATGGGGATGGGGATGGCGCTGCCGCTGGCAACACGAAACAACCGAACAGAAGGACTGCAATGGCGAATCCGCCACGCACGCCGGTCGATCTCAAAGCAACGGCTCCCCGCGCTTGTATGCCTCGGTGAAAGCTTCCAGCCCATGGCTTCCACCGTTCACGGCTCTGCGGGCGCGCCGAAAATCTCGAGCCAGCAGAGCCGTCTTGATCCTTACCTCGTGGTTCTTCAGGAAGCAGGCGAGGATGAGGCCCGCTGTCTGCGGATCATTCGCCAGATCCGGATTGCCCTCCAGGTCGACGCCGATCTGCTTGCCGATCTCACGATAGTTGTGGCGCCCTGTTAGCTGGATATACCCACGCCCCTTGAAGCTCGCTCCATCCGGCACCCCGCGATTTCCCAGATCGGTGCGATTGTCGTAGAGATCGAAGGGGTGACCGCGGGGAGAGGTGTTGAAACGGGAGATGCCCTCATCAATCGGCTTGAAGCCTGCCGTTTCTGCAGCGATGGTAGCAAGCGCCATCAGCACCATCTTCTTGTCGGTCAGCCCGAAATGCTTCAAGCCGTCCAGCAAGGGGGGCAGATTGGCTTCGATGTTGGTGATCCTCGCGCCAGTCAGTATCCGGGCGACAACACCCGTATCGACTGCCCCCAAGACGGAAGGCAGCGAAGCATCCGTAATCAGGCCAAGCCGCGCAAGCGTTCGCGGACCCGCCTCGCCGTCAACCAGCAGATCGCCTTCACTTGCCTGGAAGGCGCGTACCGCAGCCTCGGTCCCCACGCCGAAAACGCCGTCGACCTTCCCGCAAGGAAAGCCCTTGTCCGTCAAGGCCTGCTGCAATGCGCGAACGTCATCCCCCTTCATGAGTTCGCCATCCACGACCAGCAAAAGTGTTCTCATTGAAATGCCTCCGCTGAAGGAAATTCGTAACAATCGTCGCCAAGCCAATCTTCATGACCATGGTCTTGACTCATTCAAGCACACCCCTGTCGGAATGCCAGAATGCGTATTCCAATATCAAACTCCGGAATCACTAATTCACACTCACAGCAAAGCACATGTCATGTGGCAGGCACAGCAAACCGGTACTACATTTCATGTAGGTTCCGGGCAGCAAAGCCCTTTCGCGGAGGAAACAGGATGAACCTGACCATCTGGATCGACGTCGCCATCGGCCTGAGCGTCATCTTTCTCGGTACCAGCCTTTTTGTGACGATCATCAACGAATATGTCGCACAGGCTCTGGACTTGCGGGGGAAGGCGCTGCGGACGGCACTTGTCAGGCTGATCGACGATGACACCATGGTCACCGCACTCTCTCGGAGCCCGGCGCTGAGGCCGTTCTTCGACAGCAAAGCCAAGACTGGCACGCTGCCGTCGTATGTGGAACCGCAGATCCTGGCGCGCCTCCTGATTGGCGGCCTGCGCGCCAGCGCGACAGACAGCGACCCGCTCGAAAGCGTGACCGCGTCGATCCGCACACTGCCCGACTCAAGCCTCAGGAGCCAGCTCCTGGCACTCACTGCCACGGCGGGGAGCTCGATGGATGAGCTGATCAAGGTCACGAGCAACTGGGCCGACCAGTCACTGACCGTGCTTGGAGAGAGCTACAAGCGCAACTTGCGCGCCATCAGCTTTTTCATCGGGCTCGGTGTTGCCGTGGCTTTCAACATCGACACCCTTTTCCTGACCGAACATCTGTACCGAAACAAGGAATCCCGTGACGCCACGGTCGCCCTGGCGCTCAAGATCACGGAGAAGACCGACAAGGAAGTCTTTGACGCCTGCCTGACCCTGCCGCTGGAAAAGCGCAAGGCAGACCCCCGCTGCGCAGAGCTGCTCAGACTGGTGGATCACATCAAAGAGCAGAGCGAGTCGGGGGGCAAGCTGCCGATCGGCTGGAAGGACTCGTCCTTCAAGTGTTCAAGCATTCCGGGCTGGCTTCTGACCGCGCTGGCCCTGTCTCTTGGCGCACCGTTCTGGTTCGACCTCCTGAACAAAATCGTCAACGTTCGCCATGGCATTGCAAAGCCGGAGACGAGAAAGGAGACCGATAAAACCGACACCTGACCTGACCGCCAATAGAACACTCGATCAAGACAATCCAACAGGAGAGACCATGAGCACAATCACCAAACTGGTTCCGATTCCATCGGGCATCAACCAGGGCATCAAGCCGGCACGCCAACAGACCATGCTGTCGCTGATCGGAAACCCCAGAGCGACCTACACCAGTAAGTGTCAGAACCCCACCAATCCACTCATCTCTTCCTTGATCGTCGTTGAAACCGTGGGGCGTCTGAAGGTGAGGGGTCTGAGTCCGGCCGTTGCGTCGCTGCGCGCAGTCATCGACGAGATCCGGACATCCATTCCCGATGTCTACGAGACGCTCGGACACATGGGAATGCTATGCGCAAGACTCGTACGCGGCTCGGCCACGGCGATCAGCAATCACGCGTGGGGAACTGCCATCGATCTGACGTTGGATGGCAAACTCGACATACGCGGAGACGGTCTCGTGCAGGAAGGACTGACCCGGATCGCGCCTATCTTCAACAAGCATCAATGGTTCTGGGGCGCCGGCTTTCGCACCGAGGACGCCATGCACTTTGAATGCTCCGACGGTCTGATCCGGCAATGGGCGCAGGATGGCGTTTTTGGCGCCACAGCCCCTCCTGACGCAGGCGAGCTGTACATGTTTGGTGACAGAGGCCCAGAGGTGATGAAGCTGCAGACCGCACTCAACAAGAAGGGCGCGCTTCTTCTGGTTGACGGCGATTTTGGCCGCAACACTCAGGCCGCGGTCATGGCGTTCCAGCGCAAACATGACCTCCCCGCGGACGGCGTGGTGGGCCCCAAGACCCTTGCAGCGCTCGGCCTATGACCATCCGGCAATCAGTCTGCGCCGTGCTTCTCCCGATCTGTTCGGCGGCGTCTTGGGCCGAGAAACCCGCTGTGTTCCCGTCGCCCAACCAAATCCAGACTTCGCTTTCGGAAAGGGCGTGCAGACGTCCCTCCCCTTCCATACGCACGTCCTACACCAAGCGTGGGCTCGGGGTTGTTCGCTGTCCCGCGCCGAAGGGCTTCACTCTCCTCCTTGTCTCATCGGACGCCCATTCCTGGATCGATCTGATCCACGGAAAATCAACCTGGAGCAGCGAACAAGCGGTTGTTTATCGACCCAATCCCGGCATGTTCCCAAACATTGCAGGCAACGTGACTTGGCTCAAAGACACAGAGAACGGTGTCAAGGGCATCGTATTCAGCGTTGCCTCCGAAGACGAAGAAGGCAAGAAAAGCCTGACGCACTTCGGTGTCCGGGGATCTCTGGCGCACCCTCAGGTCTGCGCCTTTCACCAGCGGCTCGAAGCGCTGCAGTTCAGCGAAGTGCAGCCCGCGGATGAAGGGCCATGCCCTGAAAAAGTAAAGCTCGGCCCTTAGTACGCCACCAGGCGTTCCACCACAATCCCAACATCGGGAGATGTTCCATCATGGCCTACCCCTTCCACCTCGTCGTCGCCGATCCCAAGAAACTGCGCAAGATCGCCAAGCACGCCCGCAGGCTCGTGGATTCACGCAATGGCGACCCCGTCATGGCCATCAGTTCGATGCGCATCGTCCTCACACCAGCGGCGGTCGGAGAAATCGTCGACCAAGCACCGACGGAGGATGTAACAGGGCGACGCCTGTCGTTTGACGAGTTGATGGCCCGGATGGGCGCGGAGAGCACGTCGCCTCTCGGCCCGGCGCGATTGTCTGAACTCCTGGCGGTCCGCGAACCCGCTGAACTGGGAGCGCTCCCCCGTCAGGAGCTGGATGAGTCCGACCTTATCCGCGACGGGTGGGACTGGCACCTCAAGGAAACCCGGCTGGTGGAAGCCTGGGATGTATTTGGCGGACCGGAGAACATCGACTGGAAGGACATCCGGGTCGGACAGATGGATACGGGTTTTCGACGCATCCCCGCGCTGGGGTTCGAAAATGCGGACAGCCCCCGGTCCGGCTTCGTTCTCACCGATTTCGACCGAAACTTCCTGCCGAGCGATTTTCAGTACGACCCACTCCAGGGCGTCGGCAACCCCTTCGCTAACGAGTTTTCAGCGGAAGACCCGATGCTCGGCGGCCCCTTCGACGGTCACGGCACCCGAACCGGCAGCGTTCTGGCTGGATACGACCCCGCAGCAACCCCCCCGTACTACGGCGCCGCGCCGCGGGTCCCGTACATTCCGGTACGCATCAGCGACACCGTCATCATCAATCACGCTCAGGAAGGGCTGGCACGCGCGATCGAGCACCTGGTCCGCAACGGCTGCAGCGTACTGACCCTGAGCATGGGCATGGCGCTCACCCTCATCGACGACCGTGTCCGCAAGGCCATCGACTACGCCTACGATCAGGGGGTGATCCTTGTCTGCGCCGCCGGCAACACCTGGGATCCCGTCGTGGCGCCGGCACGCCTCCATCGGACCATCGCCGTGGGCGGCAGCACCCCCGCCCACACGCCCTGGAACGGCAGCAGCTTTGGCACCGAAGTGGACATCAGCGCCCCCGCCTGGCCGGTTCGCCGCGCCTCCGTTGATCGCAAGGGCCGACCAACGTACGCACATGGAGACGGCACCTCCTTCGCTACCCCGGCGGTTGCCGCCACTGCAGCCCTGTGGTTGCTCCACTGGGGCCGTAAAATCGATACCACCTACCCACTCAAATGGCAACGCGTAGAAGCATTCAAACGCCTGCTCACCTCGACGGCACAACCGGGAGAGAACTGGAACACCCGCCAGTACGGCGCTGGCATACTTGACGCCAAAGCGGTGCTGCAGGCCGACCTGCCTGCGGCGGATACGTTGCTGGAGGATCGCTCGGCGTAAGGCATGCGGGCGCAGGCGATAAAAGACCGCAAACCATACCGGCTCCAGAAGTGACGAGTTCTTGCGCACCCTCATCCACTGTCAGCGTCAGTGCCGCCGATACTGACAATGCCGAATCCAACAACTGAGGCTCTCGGCCCGTCTGACCGGAAGCAAGACGGGCCGCGATGGCTGCGCTGGCGAGTACGGCTGCAGAGTCTTCTGGACGCAGTGTGGGGGTACGACTATTTCATCTCCTACGCCCAGAGCGACGGCAACGCCTATCCGGCCGCCTTGAAGGCCGCGCTTGAACAGCCCGTCAGAGGCATGGGCTTTTCCGTCTTCCTGGATACCCAGGATGGATTCCGGGCGGGCGATGACTTGCGCGTCATGACCCGGCGCCGGGTCCGCAGCAGCACGCATCTGGTGATTGTCGGCCGGCGCCATGCCCTGTCCCATTCGAAGTGGGTTCCGATCGAAGCGTCCAACTACATCGAAGCACAGAACCTGCGTGCAAGCGGCCGCGTTCCCATTCTCATCAATATCGACGGTGCGCTTGAAAACGCTCGCGCCCATTCCAACGATGTGACCGGGCTTGCCCTGCGTGACGACCTTGACGGATGGCTTCGTATCGATGAATCCGTCGCGGGCGGCTCCGACGGCCCCAGCGACCACACCCTCCGAAAACTCGTGGGCAGCCACAAGGGGGTACGTCGCGAGGCAATCCGCGCACGCATTTTCGGCGCCATTTCTCTGATTCTGCTCCTGCTTGCGGTTGCCGCCATCCTGTTCGGCTGTCAGGCATGGTTCGCGGAGCGTGCCGCGCAGGACAATCTCGCCCGGGCACACCTCAATCTCGCAGAATCATTCAGACGTGACGGCCGCCTTAACCAGGCAAGCGCCTATGCCGCCGAGTCGCTGGCCGTTCGCCCCAGCGATGCGGCGCGACGACTTCTGCTGGAAAATCCGCCGGCCACCCTGCTTGCGGCCATCCCCCTCGTCAACGGTCCAGCGAGCGCCATTGCCGTCTCCCACGAAGGGCTTCTGGCCATCGGCAGTCGGGATGGCCGCCTCACGCTCTTTGATCTCGCAGCGGGCACGGCCGTACCGACCCATACCTTGCGCCTGGGAACGAGTGAGATTGGCAAGATCATCTTCTCGCGGGACGGCAACCGGATTGCCGCCACCCAGCACGACGGCGCCGTTTGGCTGCTTTCCCGAAACAAGGCTTGGGCACATCGACGCGTATTTCAAACGGATACGGGAGACGAACGCGAGCCACTGGTGCTGAACCAGCTTGCCTTCCTGGCGGACGAACGGCTGGCCATTGTGACTGATGGTCGGAGCGGGCACGTCATGCAGATCGTCCACCCCGACGGTGCGCAAGACGGCCCGCCCCTTGATGTCGGCCTCAGTGGCTATGGTGTGAGCGACATGGTGAGTCATCCGACATTGCCCCGTCTGGCGATTCTTTACGCCAATGGCGCCCTCTCCGTGATCGAGCGGAAGGATGGCGGATCACCCACACAACGTTGGATCCGCCATGGATTTCCGGTTGGAGAGACCCTTGCCGGCAGCATGTCGGGATCGAGCGTGGCATTTGACCCCTCACCGGAACGGGCTCTCGCCCAGGACAAGGAGGATCGCTTTGCCATCGGCCTCAACGATGCGTCGGTCTGGCTCTTGGACGCCAAAGGCGACATGCTGAAACGGCTGGCCTTTCCCGCCCCGGCCGAAAACAGCCCGCGGGATACGGTGAGTGATGTCCGCTTCTCGCCCCAAGGCGACCGACTGCTGGCCCTGCGCGACGATGGAACGGTAGGCATCTACCAACGTAAGAAGGAATGGCGCCTCGAACGGCTCCTCGACGGACACGATTCACCGACCTCCGGCGTACTGATGGCCTGCTGCGCAGGACACGGGCTTGCGGTCACCGCCAGTTCAGGGGCAGCGGGCGGCGATGTCGTCAAGGTATGGGATCTGGCAGCAACGGAACAACGATGGACGCTGCCGATTGCCGGACAGTACGGCCCCGAGAACACGAATATTTCTGCACTGGCATTCGACGCAACAGGGCGCCGCCTCGCCGTGGGAACCAGCGAAGGTCAGGTCGCCGTCTTCGACACCACCACGCATGAGGTCCTCGCAGCCGCCCCCGGGCATTACAGCGATCAGAAAGTCACTGCGCTGAGCTTCGGAACGGGAGCCCATGCGGATACGCTCTTCGCTTCCGCGTGGGGCAGGCCGCTTCAACGCTGGGCCTTGAATACCTGTCACCAGCAAGCCCTCATCGCCCGCGAAAATCCGGATCTTTCCTTGTACGCCATCGCGTGGGACTCGGCCGGGATGCGGCTCATCGTCGCCCCCTATCTGGATCAGGAAGGCAGCCGTATCGCCTTTGCCGACCCGGACTCGGGCCGGAGGGCGGATAGCCGCTCCGCTGTGATCGAAGAGCGCATCGATAAAGTCATCACGCTCGGTCGCGGCGCGGCGATCATCGGTGCAGCCCAAGGCAAACGCCACCTCCATCTCTGGAAGCCCCCCGGCGAAGCGCTGACCACGCTTTCCATTGATCAAACATCGGGTGTCAATGCGCTCGCTGCCACCCCTGATGGGCAAACAGTGCTCGCAGCCACCAATGAACATTTTCTGCGCGGGCACCTGGATGACAAGGGAATTCTCCGCATGAACACCCTGCCCTGTCCGTCGGGCGATGGGAGCAGTTGCGGTGGATGGCAGCTTGCGTTCGACCCCCACGGCCGGTGGTTCGCCGCCACGAGCCAACAGCAGATCTTCATCCGCAGGCTTGCCGACGGGGCACTGCTGGCACGCCTGACGGCCCACCACGGCCAGATCGACGTGCTCGCCGCCGCACCGTCGGGCGACACGCTGGCCAGTGGCGGCATGGATGGACGGGTCATCATCTGGAAGCTTCGCGCACTGCTGGACGACCCGGACGCCGTGCGCAAGGCTGTCCAGGCGCAGGCAGGGGTCCTTCCCGGCGCCTCCGGCCCGACCAACGCCCGGCCAGGCGCCGTCGGTGCCAAGGCTGCACCCCTTCGCTTGGGCATCACCCGTCCCGACCAAGCCGACTTCAGCTTTAACTGGGACGCCTACACCCAGGGCCAGCCGGCCGCGGCACGCTGCCGGTAGTGAGCCCGTCACCAACGCATTGGCGTCGGCCCACCATGCCGCTCAGCTAAAGAAATATAGCATAATCGACAGCACGCGCGGCGCAGCACACCGCCATGGCCAATCGCAAGCGTATTGTCACCGTGATCGACTCCCTCAAACATTACCGGATATTCGTCAGCTACCCGCGTGGCGGCAAGGCCCACACCTGGGCCGAAGCGGTGCAGGCTTTCCTGCAGAACGAACATGCCCGCGTGTGGCGCGACGAGACCGGTGTGCAGGAAGGCGACAGCGACTGGGTTGCCCAAATCGATAGCGCGCTCCGCGCCTCTGATCTTCTGGTGGCCATTGTCGGGTTGGAATCAGAAATCTGCCGCTGGCAGACCCGCGAACTGATCACCGCCGACAAGCACGGCACCCCCATCGTTGCACTGCGGGTGGATGACCGGGCGCCCATGCCTTTCGTGCTGCGCGAAAAGCAGCCTGTCGAAGCCCGGCCCGACAAACCGGCCACCCTCAAAGCCCTCTGCGATGCACTGAAGCGTGCCGCCCTGCCGCCCGCTGCGGTGTTGGGCGCCAGCAGCGTCGAACGCAACGGCATCCCGGCCGGACAGCGGGACGCCGAGATCGTCTGGCTCAACAACCTTCTCCACGGTGATCTGTCGGCCCGCGTCGACCTCTACGTGCCGCTGGAGGCGATCGAGTGCAGTTCGACCCGTGCCGAGCGCGCCCTGAAAAAAGTGCGCATCCCCACCGATGCGGTATTGAAAGCCTTCGGTGTGGTCGATGCGGCCGACACGACCATCGAACCGAAATCCTACTCGGACGTACTCGACGCCTATCGGGACCTGGGCCATCGCAAGATCCGCCGACTGGCCGTGCTCGGCGAACCCGGTGCGGGCAAGAGCTTTTCCCTGGAACGGATCGCACTGGCCTACGCCGAGCGAGCGCGCAACGATGCCCATGCTCCAATTCCCCTGCTGGTTCCGCTGGGCCTGTGGACGCGGGACGATGAACCCCTCAAAGCCTTCATCGCCAGACAACTCGAAGACCTTGGCCGTTTCCTGCCCCCACTCACCGACCAGCGCCGGGCCGTGCTGCTCCTTGATGCGATCAACGAGATTCCGCCGGGCCAGCGCCGGCACAAGGCTGCACAAATCTTGACGCTGGCCCAGGACGAGCGCTTGGCCAGCGTCGTCATCAGTTGCCGCGAGAAAGACTTTGCGGAATTCACCCTGCCCTTCGACACCCTCACCCTGCAACCCCTGAGCCCCCCGCGGGTGCACGACTTTCTGCGCCGCTACTACGTGATGCAGCGGGGGCCGGTCGGCATCGAGGCGGCCGACGCGCGTTTCTGGCTGATCGCCGGGGGTGAGGATGTACGCGACGCCTGGGAAGCCTGGCGCGAGGCGAGTGCCGAGGCGGTGTTCTGGACGGCTGAGGAGATTCCACGGGAACAGCCGAACGTCTTGACCCGGACCAGTTGGCAACAGGACCAGGCTTGGCAACGCGCACGTTTTGACACCCGCAGCCTGCTGCGCCTCGCTGCGAACCCCTACCTGCTTTACATCATGGCCCAGCTACCGGTGCTGCCCACCAACCGCGCCCAGTTGTTCCAGGGCTTTCTCGACATCCTCTACGACCGGGAACGAGAGGCGCACGAGGATCGCCACGACCCGCGCGCGCCCGACCGGGAGCCGTGGCTTTCCGCGCTGACGGCCCTGGCCGAAGCCCTGCAAAGGCTCACACCCGCCAGCAGCAACGGGGATGAAACGGGCGCCGGCACCAGTCTGCCGCGGGCCGAGTGGCCCGGCATGATTGATCAAGCCCTGGTGGACTTCTCCCGCGACGCCAGCGTGCTGGAACTGCGGGGCAGCGAGCTCCGCTTCACCCACCAGCTCCTGCAGGAATACCTGGCCAGCCGACTGCTGCTCGATGCCAGCCAGGGCCGACGCCCTGCGGCCGACTTCTGGCCTGCCGAGCGTTGGTGGGAGCGCAGTGGCTGGGAAGTGGTGGCCGAGATCGCCGCAGAATCCTGCGCAGGAGATACGACTGCGCAGATCAGGTTGATTGCCTGGATCGCCGAGGCCAACCCCGAGGCGGCCGAACAGATCTGGCGCCATGCCGGTGCGCCGGCCCTCCCGGCCACACTGCGTGCACACCTTGCCGCGCGGTGGATGCCTCTCATGACCGACCCCGCCCGCGTGCCCCAGGCCCGCGCCCGCGCCGCCATCGGCCGCGCCATGGGCCGGCTGGGGCTGGACCGTCGCCCGGGCGTGGGCCTGCGTGCAGACGGCCTGCCTGACATCGATTGGGTCAAGATCTCCGGCCCTCAGCCCTTCATCTACCAGGATGCCCGGCACCCAGGCCTCCCCAGCTTCGAGATCGCCCGATACCCGATCACCCATGCCCAGTTCCAGGCTTTCATCGACGCCGGAGGCTACAAGGATGAGCGCTGGTGGCAAGGGCTTGAAATCCCGGAGCCCTGGGAACCCACGTGGGACGAGCCCAACTCGCCCCGGGAGAAGGTCAGCTGGTACGAGGCCATGGCTTTTTGCCGCTGGCTGTCGGCCGCAACGGGAGATGAGATTTCCCTACCCACCCAAGTGCAATGGGAGCGGGCCGCGCGGGGTTGCGAAGGGCGGGAATACCCCTGGGGGACGTTTGAGTCGGGCCACATGAATTGCAGCGTTTATTCAGACGATGACGCTGAGGCGGACATCGGGCGTACCAGTGCAGTCGGACTCTTTCCCCAAGGCGCCACACCACTCCCGGAGAACGTATGCGACTTGAGCGGGAATGTATGGGAATGGTGCCTGGATCCGTATCATCAGTCCGTTGAAACCGGGGGCTCCAACAATGGGTCCCGTGTGCTGCGCGGCGGGGCCTGGGGCAACGATCCGGACTTCTGTCGCGCTGCCGGGCGCTACTTCAGCCTCGCGCCCGTCAACCGTGGCGACAACATCGGCTTCCGGGTGTGTCGTGGTTCCCCCATCGATCCGCGGGACGCCGCCCCGCTGGGCGCTGACACGCTGAGCCGCTGACCACTGGGCGGCGCGTAGCGCCGCCCGCTTTTTTTAGCGCCCCGACTTGCCCGGAAAATCCCCGGGCCGGAGCACAAAGGCCTCCAGCAGGTGTTCCCGCAAGCCCCAGGTATCGCCATGGGCCGCATGGGCAAGCCAGCCACGCACGCGGGCGTCAAACTCGGCGAAGCTCAACCGCCCCTGGCAGTAGGCCTCGTAGCTCACCCCCAGATGCCGGCTTGCAAAACGTGCTTTGCGGGCCTTCAGCAGCCTGCGCTCGCGGTCAATCACAAAGCCCAGCCAGGGCGAGCCGACCGACGTTGGCATCACCTGGGCACTCTCGTCATGGATACACAAGCGCAAGGCCGCAAGCCTGGCGCAAAGGGCGCGTTTCCAGGCCCACAGATCGGCCTTGCTGTTGGAGAAAAGCGCAAAATCGTCCACATAGCGCAAGTAAGCCTTGCAACCCAGCTCGCGTTTCACAAAGAGGTCAAAGGGATGGAGATAGCAATTCGACCAGAACTGGGATGTGAGGTTACCGATGGGCAGCCCCGCGGGCGGCACTGGGCGAGCAGATCGTCACCCAGAAACCACACCATCCGGTATTCATCCCTGAGCGCGTCTTCCCCGCCGGTAAGGATTGTGCGGATCAGGTCCATCACGTCCTGCTCTTTGATCTTGCGGGCAAGACCCTCGATCAGGATGGCATGGTCAATGGACGCGAAGTGCTGCCGAATATCAGCCCTGAGCACATAGGCGTAGTGTCGACTCATGTCTTGAAAGCATTGAATCGCCCGGTGCGTGCCCTTGCCGATCCGATTTGCAAAGCTCTCCGGAATGAACACCCGCTCGAAACGCGGCTCGATCACCGCGCATAAGCCATGATGGACAACCCGATCACGGAAGGCAGCCGCGCTGATCATTCGGCGCTTGGGTTCGTGGATCGTGAAGTGGGTGTAGCCCTCAGGCCGATAACTGCCGTCAAGCAGATCTGCTTGAAGTGCCAATAGCTTATCGGCTAGCTGGTGCTCGAAGGCCGCCACGCCAGGCTTGCGCCGCTTGCCTGCCGCAGCACGGCGATAGGCGTTGAGTAGGCTGGGCCAACTGCTGATGGCCAGGAAAGCGGGTGAGTTTGCTGGAGATTTCGATGGCACAGGATCTGATTCTTTTGACACGACTCTTTGATCTGCTCGCCTGGCTGATGCCCAAGGCTGAGCACTTTCCGCGCGCGCACCGAACAACCGTGACCCTGCGCCTGATGAATGCCGCGCTCGATTGCCAGGAGGCCGTCTTTGCCGCTCAGGCCTGCCGCGACGATGAACGTAGACGTGCTCTCCGGGCTGCAGATGCCGCACTCAACCGACTGCGCCTATATTTGCGACTGGCCCACCATTGGGCATGGATCAACGATGGGCAGTATGCGCATGTGAGTGGCATGGTGGCCGAGATCGGCAAGCTCCTGGGCGGCTGGATACGCCAGAACAAAGCGGGATAGGGTGGGCGCCACGGGAGCGAATCCAGGTGGCGCCCTGCTTTGCTATGTGCCCGACGCCTTGCGGGCCGTGCGGACGGGACGTGCCTGCGCCATCGATCGCTGCCCGGCCTCGGCCGGCAAACCGTGGTCGGCCGGCATTTCCGGTGTATGGGCGGCGAGCCGCCCGACTCCGGGACGTTCACGATGTGGGAACCACGACACACCCGGAAGCCGATGTTGTTGTTACGGTTGTCGGGCGTGTTGTTGTTGCGGTTGGCAGCGCGGCAGTTGTCCGGATTGTTGTTCCAGGCCCCGCCGCGCAGCACACGGGACAGGTTTCAGGCCACCCCGCAGGCTCGCGCCTGCATGACCAGTATGGTCCATGGAGGCGATGGCCGCAAAAAAACCGGGCGGCGCTACGCGCCGCCCCAGTGCTCAGCGGCTCGGCGCTTCAGCGCCCAGCGGAGCGGCGTCCCGCGTTTCGATGGGGGAACCACGACACACACGGAAGCCGATGAAGTTGTCACGGTAGTCGGGCGAGTAGTAGTCGCGGGAGGCAGCGCGGCAGAGGCCCGGAAGGTTGAACCAGGCCCCGCCGCGCAGCACACGGGACAGGTGGTCTTTATCGCCACGTCCAACTGGGTCTGTCTGTGAGGCCGAATCGAAGGGCGCACCAGCATCCTCAACCCACTCCAACACATTGCCGACCATGTTGTACAGCCCAAATGGTGGCTCCCTGTCTTGCTTCTCTCCACGCTGGGTGACAGGCCATGGACCTTTTCCCTCAACACAATTGACATACCCTTCCTCGTAGCTTGCGCCCCACCAATAGGCCTTGCGGGTGTCACCACGTGCCGCGTACTCCCACTCGGCTTCCGTCGGCAGGCGCCATCTCGTCTTCGAGTCGGGGTAACGGGTATTAAGCCATTCCAGGTAAACATTCGCATCACACCAGCTGATTTCGATTGCCGGAAGATTGAGATCTTCAAGTGAAGTGATTGGCGGGTATACCGGGGCGGGAACACCTCTGCATTCGACCCGCTGGCTGCCCTTCTCACCGGCGTTCCGCAGGAAGAAGAGGTACTCCCGGCGGGAGATCTCGAACTTGCCGAGGCTATAGGGCTTGGTCAGCGTCACGTCATGAACTGCATCCGACGCGCTACAGTTGAATTTGAAGCGTCTGGAGATGGGATTGCTTTCCTCGCCATCGAGGGGTTTGTCCTCGTCCCGCTTCGGGTCGCACCCCATCGCAAAGGTCACCGGACGGTCCGTGACGATATCCACAAGCGCGGGTGGGGGCGGGGTATCGATGCCCAGGCTCCATTGGATATCGAGCCAGATGAGCGCCTTCGGATAATCATTCTTGTATGCCCAGCGTTCCAGCTCTTGGTAGTAAAGCCCAAATGCAATTCCCAACCCGGCCAACACCCATAGCCCAGCATGCATGACGGCCGCTCGCCGGCTCCACCGCAAAAAACGCGCCTCCGCGCTGCCCGGATCGACCACCAGCGGACGATAGGCCGCCAGATCCGTCCATCCGGCCAGATGCCACCAGCGCGCCAGCCCCCGGCTCTTGTTCCAGGCAAGGGCCTGCTTCTTCAGGCGGCGGAGCTGATCGCCACGGTCGGGATGGGCGGCGATGTAGTCAAAGAGCGTGGGCCAGTAGCCAAGCGGTTTGCCTTTGTCGTCCTTGCCCCGGGCACGGATCAGGGTTTCGTGGATCAGGTCCACGTGCCCAAGCAGTCTGCCCTCCCCATCCTTGATGGGCTTACCATCGGCGTCCCGCTCGGCGCTCACCACGATCAGGCGGAGGCCTTGATGGACCATGGCGGGGGCGTTCTCGTCGGGATGGCCGGACAGGCGGCGCACGATGTGCTCGCCGACGTCGTCGCGCCCGGCGCCCGCGGTGAGGATGGCATCGCGCCGGCTGATGCGCTGGCGGGTGTTGCGCCCGTCGTCATTGACGCAGGTGAGGCGCAACAGCAGCTCCAGGGCACCTTGACGCCCCCGACCTGCAGCACTGACCTTCAACTTGATCTCGGCATCGATGCGGGTGAGCAGGCGGTCGGCCTGGCTGGCCAGGATGCCGGCCAGTTTGCCCAGGCTGCGATACTTCTCGCCACTGAGGCGTTTGCCTTCGGGGCCCTCCCGTTTTTCCCACAGCACGCTCAGGGCGTTTTCCACCAGCGGCAGGGCGCCGGCCATCTCCTCGCGGGCGTCTTCGAGGATGGCGGTGCGCACCTCGCTCACATCCAGCCCGGCCAGGGTGGCGGGGCCGTCGATGACTTCACGCAAGCCCTGCTCGGAGATACTCGGCAGGAAGTATTGCCGACACGTGGTGTTGTACGGCCCACCCAGCCTGGGCAGTTGATCGAAGCGGTCGAGAAAGTCGGCACGAACGGTGGTGATCAGGAAAAATGGGCACCCCGGGTCTTGCAGGGCATGGGCCAGCAGGGCCTCGAAGGTGTTTCGCCCGGCCTCGTCGGCAAAGGTGAACAGCTCTTCAAACTGGTCGATGACCAGCAGGAAGGCCCGTCGCTGATCCGACCCGTAGGCGCGCAGGGCATAGGCCAGCTCGCGCTCGCCCCGCTCCAGTTGCGCCCGGCGCTTGCCGATGTCGCGTCGCTCCGGCGCGTCGATCAGGCCCCGCTCAAGGACTTCGGCGAGCATTTCAACCGGCTCCTGGCCGGGCACCATGGGGCCGAGAAGCGTCCACTGCTCAACGCCGGTGCGGGCCCACAGGGCGCCGCTGCGGATCATGGGCATGAGGCCGGCCTGCACCAGGGACGACTTGCCCGCGCCGCTGTTGCCCGTGACCTGCAGCCAGCGGGCGTACTGGGATCGGCCGTAGCCGGCAAGCTGGGTGGGGTCGGCCTCGGTGGCATCGCCCAGCAGGGCCAGGGCGGCCAGGGTTTCGCTGCGGCGGCCAAAGAATTGCTGGGTGTGCTCCTGGGTAAATGCGCCGAGGCCGCGGAAGGGATTGCCCTCAAAGATCGGTCGGGTGGCCTTGAGCGCGTGGCGGGTACGCAGGGCTTCGATCAGTGGTTCGGGAAGTGCGGAGACGCCGTCCCAGGGGGTGGCCTGAAACAGGGCCAGGAAGGGCGGCAGGTTTTCGGGTGCGGCACCGGGGAGCAGGATGGGGAAGATGGGCAGGCGTTCGGCCTCATCATGGGGCTGGTGATGGCGGATCAACGCCACCTCGACCTCGGCGCCAATCCAGCGCTGCACCCCATCCCGCCCCACCTGGACGACAAAGGCGTCGCAGTGCCCAACGGCCGTCTGCAGGCGGCCGAGCCAACGGTCGCCCGCACGCAGGGACATATCGTCCTTGAAGACCTGCAGGCCTTTCGCTTCGAGGGCTTCTCTCAGTGCATTGGCCGCCTTGTCGTCGTTGCGGCTGTAACTGAGGAATATCTCGCTCATGGGCATGACTCCCGGTTGACACTGGCGGCTACGTCGAAAACACGTTTCACACAAAGTATGCCATTCAGGATGCACCGGCGCTCGTCGGAGCGGAGCACAATGCAGACGGGGAATGAGCCTGTCTTGAACCTGACTTCGGAGCTTGTGCCATGAAATACGACGTCTTTCTCTCCCATTCCAGCAAAGACAAGTCTGATGTGGATCGGGTCCGGGATGAATTGACCGGGCTGGGATACCGCGTGTGCGTTGACTATGAGGTCCTCCCGGCGATCCGACCGGAGGACGTGACGAGGGAAACCGCTAACGCGCTGGTGGAGGCCATGCGGGATTGTTCATCCCTGATCTACGTGTTGTCGCCTGGCTCTGCTTCGTCCCAGTGGATGCCTTGGGAGATGGGCTTCTTCGACGGGGCCAACGGTACGGTCTTTATCTGGCCTGTGGATGGCGAGGCCGAGGCCTACGCAAAGGACCGCCGCTATGTGGACCTGTATGCAAAGATCCCGGTCGAGGGGCGCAGGAAGTTCCTGGAGCAGTTTCTCCCCCGGGAACCTCGCCCTAAGGTGGTGGCGTGCCCACCCGTGGCCCCCGTCGATTTTCAGCCTCGCCCGCCAAAGCTTTTCGGGTTTGGTCAGGAGAAAGCCACCGAAGGCTTCGGACAGCGCCTTCCAGCGATGATGTCCGACCCAGAACAGGCCATGCAGGCCGCAACCGAAATTGCGATTGCCTGGTGGCGCCTATGGGGGCTGATGCCTCGTCCCCAGCGACCGGGTGACATGCATGGGGAAGAGCGCTAAGCACATTCCAGCCCAACCGTGGCCGGCCCCCTCGGCAAGTGCCAATCTGACCTCCATAGACCGTCGTCTTAGTCATTTGCCATTGAAAACGGGGGCAACCTGTGCTTCCCTGAAAGCTCCACCACCTGAGAGCACCCCCAACATGGCAAAGAATCTGATCGTCTGCTGCGACGGCACCTGGAACACGCCGGAGCAGCGGGAAGGTGGGCAGCCCTGCCCCACCAATGTGGTCAAACTCTACAACCTCAGCATTTCGGATGACACCCAGCTCAAGTATTACCACCCGGGCGTGGGCACCAAAGGTGGCATTGCCGACCGCATCTTTGGCGGCGGGCTGGGTGCTGGGCTGAGCCGCAACATCCAGAGTGCCTACGAATGGCTGTGCCGGCACTATGTGTGCGGTGATCGCATCTTTCTGTTCGGCTTCAGCCGTGGGGCCTATACGGCGCGCAGCCTGGGCGGGTTCATCGGTCGCTGCGGCCTGCTGGACCTCTCCACCCTCACCGACAAGGAGGCCTGGGAGCGGATCGCCAACGTATATGAGAAGGGCTATCGCCAGTCGAATCCCAAAGGCAAGTGGCCCGCCGCCTATCGCTTCATCCCCGGCCCGCTGGCGGACGGGAAGGCGGACATCCACATGATCGGGGTGTGGGATACGGTTGGCGCCCTGGGGGTGCCCGACGATCTGATTCTGCTCGATCAGGTGCTGGATGACCCCAGGAACTACCGCTTTCACGACACCAAACTCAGCCCCATCGTTCGCCACGGACGGCATGCGGTGGGCATGGACGAGATGCGGGCGAGCTTTGCGCCCACACTTTGGGATACCGACAGCCCGCGGCCGGACGACGGGAGCTTCAAGCAGCAGTGGTTCGCCGGCGTTCATTCGGATGTGGGGGGTGGCTACGTGGAGTCGGGGCTCTCCGACTGCACCCTCAAGTGGATGGTCGATGAAGCGGTGGCAGTCGGGCTCCAGGTGAATCCCGCGCTGCTGGCACAGATCCAGCCCAATCCACGCGGCGTTCTGCACGACTCGGCCACCGGAATATGGGAACACCTGCGCACCCTGCCCCGCGCAACCCCCCTCATCACCCCTGCGCAGGTCGGCGAGACGGTGTCGCCCCAGGTCATCGACCGCCACGTGGTGCCGCCGCTGACCCAGGCGCCTTACTGGCCCACCCGGGTGCTGGCCGTGGGCGAGGAGGTGAGCGTCGAGGTATTCGCCCGCCCCCACTGGAACGCGACCGGCATCTATCTGGAAAAAGATGCGACCTACGGCTTCAGCGCCCGCGGGGAATGGATAGACAGCACCATCGTCTGCGGGCCGGATGGTGCCTGCAAGGCCAAGTTCAAACTGGGCAAACTGGCGCAGACCTTCGGCAACCTGCTGGGCGAAGTGGAGGAGATGTATAAAGACCTTACCGATAAAGCCGGTGCCGACTGGTGGGGAACCAAGCGGCAGGAAGATGCGGACTGGTTCCAGCTGATGGGAATGATCGCCAACCAGCCGAATGCCGACGGGAGTGGTACCCCCACCGAAGGGCAGTACATCGTGATCGGTAGGGATGCCATTGATACCGCAGAAGGTCCGGGCTATCTGTACTGCTTTGCCAATGACGCCTGGAAGTTCTATGGCAACAATCGGGGTAAGGTTACGCTGACCATCAAACGCGTGAAGTAAACACAAGGCCCACCATGGCAACTGAAGAGATTCCCGAGGTCTATGTGCTGTGGCACCCGGCCTTTCCGAACGGAGAGGCCCTTGCCCAGCGGATCTATCGCTGGGTGAGGCCCAAGGGCCTCGGGCCACAGGTTTTCTATCGGAGCCTTCCGGCCCCGGAGGCCTCCCCGGGCGGTCTGCCGCCGCCCATCCCCCGGGACAGCCGGGCCGGCCTGGATACCAAGCTTGTCGCGCGCTACCCTCAATCCAGCATGGACAACCTTCAAGTGGTGATCCTGCTGATCGACGCCCATCTGATCGCGGACCCCGCGTGGCGGCAGTGGATCAGCGGCCTGGCGGCATCGGCCCAGGCGTCCAAACGCGTCGTCTTGCCAGTGGCACTCGACAGCACCGCCTACAACGTGCCACCCACCATGCACGCCCTGAATTTCCTGCGGCCAGCGGGGCTGCCCGCCCCCGGCCTTGTCGGCGCCCAATGGGAAAACACACAGCTGGAAACCGTTGCCCGATCGCTTCTCAAGCAGCTCACCGAAACGCTCTGCGACCTGCTCCTGCAGTTTGACGACTTTCGCAGCGGCGCCGCGCCGCTTGAGGCCCGCCGCTCGAAGGTGAAGATCTTCCTGAGCCACGCCAAGGCCGACGGCACGGAGCCCGCCCGACGCATCCGCGACTACATCTACAGCCAGACCCAGATCGCCGCCTTCTTCGACGAAAACGACATCCCCTTCGGCGCCCTCTTCGACAAGGTTCTGGACGGGAATATCGCCGGCAGCAGCCGTGCCACCGCCCTGATCGTGGTGCGCAGCGCCCGCTACGTTGATCGGCCGTGGTGTCGGCGTGAGCTCGCCGAGTTTCGTCGACCGCGCCAGGATCTGTCAGTAAAGGCGCGCAAGACCCAGTTCTGGACCATCAATCCGGTGCTGGTTGTGGATGCGCTGGCGGACGGTGCGCACACCTTCTGCATGCCGGAACTGGGCAATGCGCCGTGCATCCGCTGGTCCGCTGCGATCCCGATGCAAGAGGAGCAGATCGTCACCACCACCCTGCGGGACGTGCAACTGGCGGCCCACCACCAGGCGCTTGGGCGCCGCATGCCGGACGAGGAAGATTGCATCGTGCTCAACTGGCTGCCCGATGCGGCAAGCCTGCTGCACATCCCCGACATCCGGTCGAACGCCCCGCGGCGTGTGTTCTACCCCGGGCGGGATCTGTCCGGCCCCGAACTGCGGAACCTGACCGATTTCTTCCCGAATGTCCGCTTCATCAGTTTTGATCGGATCGCACCATGAGTCTCAGCGACTTACAACAACAGCCCACGTCGAGCCCGCTTGTCGCGATTTCGGTGTCCTTCGAGCGGGACAATCTCCTGGCGCGGGGTCTCGGGCTGGACCATCTCAAGGAATTGCTCGTTCGCCTGACTCGCCCCCTGCTGCGACAGGGCGTCAGCCTGGCCTATGGGGGCCACTGGGATGAGCGGGAAGACAACTTCACCTACGAGTTGCTGCGCCTCGTCAGCGCCGAGCAAGCGGACGAAACCGAGCACAGGATGGCAAGTGCCCCCCCGGCCACCATCGGGAATGAATGCCTGCCCGAAAGGCCATCGGCCGGACGCCTGATCAATCACGCGGCATGGCCCCACTATCTGAAGATCACACCATCAATCGAGGCCCAATGGATCAACTGTTGCCGGATCGTGCGGGTAACGCCAGTCATGGCGGGCATCGAGCCCGGAGAGACGGTTACTGCAGATCGATTGGTCGTAAGGCCGGATGACGAGGACTACCCGGCGCTGGCGCTGTTACATGGCGCGCGGTGTCTGAGTACCATGCGCCAGCTCATGATGCGCGGCGTTTCGCTGCCCATCGCTGATTCAGAGCGCCCGGACGCCATCCAGCCCATTTCTGCTCGCATCGTGCTGGGCGGCAAGCTGACCGGCTACCAGGGTTTCGTGCCCGGGATTTTCGAGGAAGCGCTGCTCAGCCTGGAATCACGCAGTCCAGTTTATCTCCTGGGTGGATTCGGCGGAGCAACCGAAGCACTGGCGGAGGCGCTGCTTGCCGCCCCTTCAGCGGCTAAGCCAGATGCCCTGCGGGAGGCCTGGCAGCGCCAGAACACCCCGCTACTTGCGCGATTGCAGGATGCCTGTGCATCCAACCCGCACCCGGCATCCGTGCGCAAGACTTCAGAACTCCTGAGCGCACTGGACGCGGCGATAAGCAAAGCCCAAGGTAATCTGGACAAAGCACTCAATAATGGCCTGAGCCTTACAGAAAATGAAACTCTGCTCACGACCCGCGACATGCGGGAGGCGCTGGGTCTTGTACATGAGGGCCTCGCCCGGTTGGGCTTGATGAAGGCGTTACAGGATTGATCCAATCCATGGAATTTGGGCGCGGTGGAAGAGGACGTCCGCCAGACACTGTGCCCTCAAGCACCCGGCGACAAGCCAGAGCCGGAGCGTCCCCAAAGCCACGGTAAGCCTCATCTTCGCCCGACCGCGCACCCCAGACGGTGCGCGCATGACAGATAGCCACCTCCATATGCCCTTCCAGGGCTATCGGTTTGATCTGCTCACCGCTTGCCGACAATCGACGTGGCAATGACCCTCAGCCCCGGAGGATGTTGTCGCGACAAAAAGTCACCATGACCCAACCCAAAAGCAAAAAAGCCCAAGCACCTGGATGCTTGAGCCTTAACGCTTTTGTTTGGTTGCGGGGGCAGGATTTGAACCTGCGACCTTCGGGTTATGAGCCCGACGAGCTGCCAGACTGCTCCACCCCGCGTCAGAGAAACGAAATATTAGACGATCCCGCGAAGAGAGTCAAATTTATTTTGCAGCGCATCATGAATTTCCGTGGCGGGCGCGGGGGGCATCGCCCTGACGGGGTAGTGCGGGCATGTTCCCAAGTCACCCTCCGGCTGACTCCGGTATCCTCCCGCAGCGCAGCAAACGGCGGAGGGAAGCACGCTCCGTCGTCCCTGCGCATCCAAAAACAGCCTTTCAAGAATTCAACGCAACAAGGAGCAACAGCATGGCAATTCAGAACATCGGCGTCGTCGGCGCCGGCACCATGGGTAACGGCATTGCGCAGGTCTGCGCCCTGGCGGGTGTGGGCGTGGTGATGGTGGATATCTCCACCGAAGCGGTCGAGCGCGGCCTCAAGACGGTGGCCGGGAGCCTGGACCGCATGGTCAAGAAGGAGAAGATCTCCGAAGCCGACAAGGCCGCGGCCTTGGGCCGTATCAAGGGCAGCACGGCCTACGCCGACCTGGCGGGCACCGACCTGGTGATCGAGGCGGCCACCGAGAACGAGGGGCTCAAGCTGCGCATCCTCAAGGAAATCGATGGCATCGTCCCGGCCACCACGGTGATCGCCACCAACACCTCGTCGATCTCCATCACCAAGCTGGCGGCATCCGTGTCCAGCCCCTCGCGCTTCATCGGCATGCACTTCTTCAATCCGGTCCCGCTGATGGCACTGGTGGAGTTGATCCGCGGCCTGCAGACCTCCGACGAGACCGTCGCGGCGGTCCAGGCCTTTGCCACGGCCATCGGCAAGACGCCCATCGCCGTCAAGAACAGCCCGGGTTTCGTGGTCAATCGCATCCTGTGTCCGATGATCAACGAGGCCATCTTTACCCTGCAGGAGGGTCTGGCCTCGGCGGCGGACATCGACGAGGGCATGAAGCTGGGCTGCAACCACCCCATCGGCCCCCTGGCCCTGGCCGACCTGATCGGTCTGGACACCATGCTGGCGGTGATGGAGGTGTTCTACGACGGCTTCAATGACCCCAAGTACCGCCCCGCCCCGCTGCTCAAGGAAATGGTGGACGCGGGCTACCTGGGCCGCAAGACCGGCCAGGGTTTCTACCAGTATTGATACACCGGCCTCCCCCGACCAGGGCGGGGGAGGCACGGCCTATGCTTTGGTAATTTGTCACACCCTGACGGCCCCCCTTGTCGACTATATTGACATCCAGACCCGACTTTCCCCGGGTTTGGCTGCCAGATTGACGACGAAAGAAGCATGAAAGCCGTTTTTCTGTCCCTCTTCGCCTTGCTTCTCCTTTCCCTGCCGGCCCGCGCCGAGATCGTGCTGACCCTTGGTCATGCGGTCACGGTGGACCACCCCCGCGCACAGGCATCCCGCCGTTTTGCCGACTCGCTCAAGGCACACAGTGGCGGGCGCATTTCCGTGAATATCCTGGGGGGTGCCAGCTTCGGTGATGACGTGGCCATGCTCAAGGCCCTCCAGGACGGCAGCCTGGATATCTCCGCCAACAGTCAGGGGCCGATTTCCGCCTTTGTGCCCGAAATCAACGCCTTTGGCCTGCCCTTCCTGTTCGACCGGCCGGAACAGGCCCTGCGCCTGCTCGACGGCCCCCTCGGCCAGCAACTGGCCCAGCGGATGGCCCAGGCCGGCTTCATATGCCTGGGATTCTGGGACAACGGCATCCGCCACTTTTCCAATTCCGTCCGGCCCCTTCTCAGGCCGGCCGACTTTGCCGGGCTGAAAATCCGTACCCCGGCCGACCCGGTGGCGATGGACATCGTCCGTGCCCTCGGCGCCCAGCCTGTCGAGATCCGCTTTTCGGCCCTCTATCAAGCCCTGCAGCGACGCACGGTGGACGGCCAGGAGAACCCGCTGCTCAACATTTGGGCGGCCCGTCTCCACGAGGTCCAGACCCATATCTCCCTGACTGCACACAAGTATGAGATCACCCCCTTCGTAATGAGCCACACGGCGTGGCAGGCCCTCTCCGGGACCGACCGGGAGATCGTCCTGCGTGCGGCCGACGAGGCCACCCGTCTGCAACGTACACTCACCCGCAGTGCCGAGGAGGAAGCCCGACAGGCCTTGATGGCAGCCGGGATCCATTTCACTCGCGTCAAGCGCCAGCCTTTTGTGAAAGCCACCCGGCCGATCCATGACAAGTGGCTTGCCGGTCCTTCCGGCGCCTATGTCCGCCAGGTGGTCGAGGCCGCCGCCCGATGAAGGTCCGGCATGCACTCGTGGTTGGCTTTGGCTTCACCCTGGTGGCCGTGCTGGGCGTGGTGTTGATGGCCTTTCTGATGCTTTCCCGGCTGGCCGGTAGCTGGACCGAGATGTCCACGGTGATTGCCAACCGGCACGAAGTGATGCTGAACAGTGCCCTGCGCCTTGGCTACGCCACCGAGCACTTCAACAACTACCTGCGTGAGGGTGGCGATGCGGCCACCCGCTTTGGCGCAGAGATGGACCACCTGGCTGAAGACCTGGTCACTTATCGCGCCCTGGGCACGCCGGACAACACCGAACGCCCCCTCCTGGACAGCGCCGACCGCTACGTGCGGCTGTATCGCGAAGACATGGCACGCCTCGTCACCCTGCGGGCCACCGGCCACGCTGACCCGACGGCCCTCCAGGCCGCTCTTCAGGGGGAAAACGACAAACTCCTGGCCCTGGCCCTGCGCAAGCTCACCGACATCAACGCCCGGCGCACCGAAGCCGCCACGGCACGGATCAACCACCAGATCGACCTCAACCGTATCGGCCTCCTGCTGGCCGCCGCCGTGGCCAGTGGGGGGGTCATCATCGCGGGCATGCTGGCCTCACGCAGCATCGTGGGGCACGACCGGGCGCGGGAGAGCGCCTTTGCAGCCCTTGAGATCGAAATCGACGAGCGCCGCAAGGCGGAGGCCCAGCTGGAACGCTATCGCGACCACCTGGAGCAGTTGGTCGAGGCACGCACGCTTGCACTACAGGCAGCCAACCGGACGGCGGCCGCAGCCAATCAGGCCAAGTCCGAGTTTCTGGCCAACATGAGCCACGAGATCCGCACACCGCTGAACGCCATCGTCGGCCTGAGCCACCTCCTGCAGCGCCGGGGCACCGATCCCGGGCAGCTCGAAAAGCTCGCCATGATCAGCGATGCGGCCCGCCACCTGCTGGCCGTCATCAATGACATCCTCGACTTCTCGAAGATCGAGGCCGGCAAGCTGGCACTGGAAGCGCGCGAACTCGATCTGCACACCCTCTGCGCAAACATCGTCTCCATGCTCGCCGAGCAGGCCCGCGAAAAGGGACTTGAGCTGCGCACCGAAACCACCCCTCTGCCCCGCCTGCACGGCGACCTGACCCGCCTCACCCAGGCCTTTCTCAATCTCGCCGGCAACGCGATCAAGTTCACCGCCCAGGGCAGCGTGACCCTGCGCATCGTCCCTGAAGCCGAAGATCCCGACGGCCTGCTGATACGCTTCGAGGTAATCGACACGGGGGCGGGCATCCCACCCGACATTCTCTCCAGCCTGTTCGATCCTTTCCGGCAGGGCGACCGCTCCACCACGCGCACCCACGGGGGCACCGGGCTCGGGCTTGCCATCACCCGGCGCCTGGCCCGCCTGATGGGGGGCGACGCCGATGGCGAAAGCCTGCCCGGTCATGGCAGCCGCTTCTGGTTCACTGCCCGTCTGCACCGCATCGCCAATGTCACGGACACCACCTCGCCCGCAGACCCGGAGAGCGCAGCGGAAGCACGTCTGGGTCGCGAATTCGCGGGTACCCGGGTACTACTGGTGGAAGATGATCGGGTGAACCAGGAGGTCGCCCGGGAACTGATCGAGGAGGTCGGATTGCATCTGGATGTGCTCGGCAATGGTCTGGCGGCCGTCGAACGCGTGTGCGGGGCAGAGCATGACTACGCCCTGATACTGATGGACATGCAGATGCCGGTGATGGACGGCCTTGAAGCCACCCGGCGGATTCGCGCTCACCACCCTGCCGAGACCCTTCCCATCATCGCCATGACAGCCAACGCTTTCGGCGATGACCGGGCCGCATGTCTGGCCGCCGGCATGAACGATTTCATCACCAAGCCCGTCGACCCCGAGCGGCTTTACGCCATCCTCGTGCGCTGGCTCGAGCGGGGCACCCCGCCCACCCGGCAAGCCGATCCCCCCTGCCCGCCATCATGACACCGCGGCCGGCTCAAGCCCGGCGCAGGGCCACATGGTTGCGGATGAGGCCGGCAGGATCGGAACGGAAGCGCTCGTCCGGCCGCCCAGCCAGCCAGTATTTGATCAAACCACCGACAAACAGGAAGGTATCGTGGGCCAGATCGGCCGGCGCCGAGCCCGCGCGCAGCGCACCACGCGCCTCGGCCCGCTGATAGGCCTCGGTCAGTTTGCCAAGGAAATCCAGCTGACCCCCGGTGCATTGCATCATGCCGCTGAATTCGTCCACGTATTCGCACTTGAAACTGATGATCTCAAAGGTCTCCCGCACCTCGGCCTGATCGCGAAGGATGTGGAAGATCTCCTGCAGGGCCATCTCAATGCCCTGCAGCGGGTCGGCATCGTCTTCCTTGAAGACCACCCGGTCCACGAAAGGCAGGATGGCCTGTTCACGCATGGCGAAGAACAGCTCTGTCTTGTTGCGAAAGTGCCAGTAGACGGCCCCGCGGGTCACCCCCGCCTCGGCGGCAATTCTCTCGAGGGTCGTGCGCCCAACGCCCCATGCCAGGAACACCCGGCGGGCGGCCGCGATGATATGACGGCGGGTGATCTCTGCTTCTTCCTTGGTCTTGCGAACCATTCAACCCTCCGATGATCAAGCTAAGAGCTTGCTCAACGCTTTACATACATTCTTGAATGTATAAAACTATGCTCCAACAACACCCAAAAATCCAGCCCCGGAGGTCACCGTGACCGTTCGCCCCGCTTCTCCCCCCCCTCGCTCCCTGCACCTCACCCTGTCCGCCCTGGCGTTGAGCGTGGCCCTCCTCACCGCCTGCTCCGGCAAGGAGCAGCCCGCCGGGGGGCCGCCCCCCGGCGGCATGCCGGCCCTGCCGGTAACGGTGCTGACCCTGCAGCCGACCACCGTGGAAACCAGCATCGAGGCGGTGGCCCAGACCGAAGGGGCAAAGGAGGTCGAGATCCGCGCGCGGGTCGGCGGCATCCTGATGAAGCGCTTGTTCGAGGAAGGCAGCGCCGTGAAGGCCGGGCAGCCCCTCTTCGAACTCGACAAGGCTCCCTTCGAGGTGGCCACCGCCCAGGCCCGTGCGCAACTTGCCGAGAGCAAGGCCCGCGCCGACCAGACCCTGCGGGAAGCCGGCCGCCTCAAAGGACTGCTCGCCCAGCAAGCCATCAGCCAGCGCGAGTACGACATCGCCACCTCCGACAATGCCGCCGCCCTCGCTGCCGTGCAGGCCGCCCAGGCGGCCGTGCGTCAGGCCGAACTCAACCTGTCCTGGTCCACCGTGACGGCACCCGTGTCTGGCGTCACCGGTCGCGCCGCGGTGTCGGAAGGTAACCTGGTGAGCGCCAACGGGCTGGTCACCACGGTGGTCCAGCTCAACCCCATCTGGGTCCGTTTCTCCGTGTCCGAGAACGAACTTGCCAGCGCTTCTCCCGGAGGTCGCTTCAAGCCCGGGAGCGTGCGGGGTGTGGAGCTGATCCTGCCCGATGGCTCCACCCATCCGGTGCGGGGCAAGCTCAATTTTGCGGCCAGCCAGCTCAACCCGACCCTGGGCACCCAGCAGTTGCGTGCCGAGTTCGCCAACCCGGACGGCCGCCTGCTGCCGGGCCAGTTCGTGCGTGCCCGACTCCTCACCGGCGAGCGCAGCGGCGTCTTCAAGGTGCCGCAGAATGCCGTCGTGCAGACGGACCGGGGCGCCATCGTGATGACCGCCGATGCCGACAACAAGGTGGCCCCGCGCCCGGTGAAAACCGGCCAATGGAGCGGCAAGGACTGGGTGATCCTGGACGGCCTGAAGGCCGGCGACAAGGTGATTGTGGACAACATCATCAAACTGCGTCCGGGTGCTGCGGTTGCCCCCCATGCCCCGGGTGAAGGTCCGGGGGCGCCGGGTGGCAAGGCTGGCGCAGGGGCCGCGCCCGCTGCGGCGCCGGCCAAGAAGGATTGAGGGAGCACCATCCATGTCACGCTTCTTCATCAGCCGACCGATCTTTGCCTCGGTCATCTCCATCGTCATCGTGATCGCCGGCCTCATGGCCTCGCTCACCCTGCCGGTGGCCCAGTATCCGGAGATCACGCCGCCCACGGTGATCATCTCCGCCACCTTCCCCGGCGCCAACGCCGAGACCCTCTCCAAGACCGTCGCAGCACCCATCGAGGAGCAGCTATCGGGTGTCGAGGGGCTGCTCTACTACAACTCCCAGAGCACCTCCAACGGCACGGTCAGCATCACCGCCACCTTCGAGGTGGGCACCAACCCGGACACGGCACTGATCGCCGTGAACAACCGGGTCAAGGTGGCCGAGCCGCGCCTGCCCGATGACGTCAGACGCACCGGCGTGCTGGTGCAGAAGCGCTCCAACAACATCCTGATGTTTGCGGCGCTGCGCTCCCCGGACAACACCTTCGACGCCCTCTACCTGTCGAACTACGTGTCCCTGAACGTTGTCGAGGAGATCCGCCGCATCCCCGGCGTGGGCGACGCCCAGCTGTTCGACCCGATCTACGCCATGCGCGTGTGGCTGAAACCGGACGTGATGGCCAAGCTGGGGGTCACCACCTCCGATGTCGCCGCCGCCATCCGCGTCCAGAATGCCCAAAACGCCGCCGGCAAGATCGGCGCCGAGCCGGTGCTCAACGGCCAGCAGCTCACCTACACCGTCACCGCCAAGGGTCGTCTGCTGACCCCCGAGGACTTCGGCAACATCGTGCTGCGCGCCGAAGGCCCCAACGGCCTGGTGCGCCTGAAGGACGTGGCGCGCATCGAGCTGGGCGCAGACAACTACGACCGCAGCGCCCGCGTCAACGGCTCCCCGGTGTCCGGCATGGGCATCTACCTGCAGTCCGGCGCCAACGCCCTGCAGACCGCCAAGCTGGTGCGCGCGCGCCTGGACGAGATGTCAAAGCAGTTCCCCAAGGGCATGGAGTATTTCGTGCCCTACGACACCACCCGCTTCATCCAGGAGTCCGCCAAGGAGGTCATCAAGACCCTCGTCGAGGCCGCGCTGCTGGTGATCGCCGTAGTGTATCTGTTCCTGCAGAACTGGCGCGCCACCCTGATCCCCATCGTGGCGGTGCCGGTCTCCCTGATCGGCACCTTCGCCGGCATGTGGCTGTTCGGCTTCTCCATCAACACCCTGACCCTGTTCGCCATGGTGCTGGCCATCGGCATCGTGGTGGATGACGCCATCGTGGTGCTCGAGAACGTCGAGCGCCTGATGAATGAACAGAAGATGTCCCCCAAGGACGCCGCCATCGAGGCCATGCGCGAAGTCTCCGGCGCCGTGGTGGCGATCGTGCTGGTGCTGTGCGCCGTGTTCGTGCCCGTGGCCTTCCTGGGCGGCATCGCCGGCATGCTCTACAAGCAGTTTGCCGTGACGGTGGCCGTGGCGGTGGTGATCTCGGGCATCGTCGCCCTGACCCTCACCCCGGCCCTGTGCGCCCTGCTGCTCAAACCCACCCACGAAGAGAAGCCCCTGTTCCGGCCCTTCAACCGCCTGTTCGAGCGCTTCACCCGCAGCTACACCAACACCGTCGGCCTGACCCTGCGTCACGGCATCGTCGGCACCCTGGTGTTCCTGCTGACCATCGGCGCCGCAGCCTGGCTGCTGCGCGTGGTGCCGGGCAGCTTCGTCCCCTCCGAAGATCAGGGCTACCTGTTCGGTTTCGTCACCCTCAGCGATGGCGCCTCCGGGCAACGCACCGGTGTCGCCGCGGAGCAGATGCGCCAGCGCGTCATGTCCGACAACATCGAGAACATCTTCTTCATCAACGGGGTGGACTTCATCACCGGCAACAATCGGCCCAGCGTCGCAACCACCTTCATCATCTTCAAGCCCTGGGACCAGCGCACCGTCACCACGAGCGAGATGGCCGGCAAGTTCATGGGTATCGGCATGAGCCTGCCCGATGGCATGGGCCTGGTCTTCAACCCACCCCCCATCCAGGGCCTCGGTACCGCCGGCGGCTTTGAGGTGTATGTGCAGAACCGGGCCGATGGCGATCCCCGCAACCTTGCCGCCGTGACCGGGCAGTTCGTCGAAGCCCTCAAGCGGCGCCCCGAGCTGACCGGCCTCAACACCTTCTTCCGCGTGACCGCGCCCCAGCTCTACGTGGAAGTGGATGAGCCCAAGGCCCTGTCCATGGGGATTCCCCTCGATTCGATCTACGCCACCCTGCAGGCCAGCACCGGCGTCCTGTACGTCAACGACTTCAACCGCAGCGGCAAGACCTACAAGGTCCAGGTCCAGGCCGACGCCGCCTACCGCATGAAGCCCGAGGACCTGCTCAAGCCCTATGTGCGCAGCGCCACCGGCGCCATGGTGCCCCTGTCGGCGGTCGCCAAGGTCAGCATGGTCACCGGTGCCGAGCTGGTGGAGCGCTTCAATGGCTTCGTGTCGGCCAAGGTGCTGGGCAGCGCCGCCCCGGGTTACAGCTCCGGCGACGCCATCAAGGCCGTCGAGGAAGTGGCCCTCGCCACCCTGCCCGAGGGCTACCGCACCGAGTGGGTCGGCCAGGCCTTCCAGGAAAAGCGCACCGGCAGCGCCTCCATCATCGCCTTCGTGTTCGGCATCATCATGGTCTTCCTGATCCTGGCGGCCCAGTACGAAAAGTGGTCCCTGCCCCTGGCGGTGATCATGGCGGTGCCCTTTGCCATGCTTGGTGCCCTGGTGGCGGTGCTGATGCGCGGCATGCCCAACGACATCTACTTCCAGATCGGGCTGGTGGTGCTGATCGGGCTGGCGGCCAAGAACGCGATCCTGATCGTCGAGTTCGCCGCGCAGAAGCAGGCCGAAGGCATGAGTGTGATCGATGCGGCCGTCGAGGCAGCCCGGCTGCGCTTCCGCCCCATCGTGATGACCTCCCTGGCCTTCATCCTCGGCGTGCTGCCCCTGGCCATCTCGTCGGGCGCCGGTGCCGCCGCGCGGCGCTCGATGGGTACCGGCGTAGTGGGCGGCATGATCGCCGCCACCTTCATCGCCACCATCTTCATTCCCTTGTTCTTCAAGTGGCTGAGCCGCAATAAGCCCCGTCATCCCGCAGGTGACCTGCCCCACTCCGGCACCCAGGAGGTGAAGCCGTGATCCGCCCCCGTCTGACCCTGCTCGCCCTGGCCATCCCCCTGGCCCTGGCCGGCTGTGCCCTCGGCCCCGACTACCAGCGCCCCGACGCCCGGGTGGCCCTGCCCGACAGCTACGCCGGCGAACCCGTGGCCGGAGCCCTCACCACCACGCCTGCGGTCGCCGGCCGCTGGTGGACCCTGTTCGGCGACACGCAACTGGATGCCCTGGTGGATCAGGCCCTGACCAGCAGTCCGGACGCCCTGACCGCAGCCGCCCGCGTTGAGGAAGCCGACGCCGTGCTGCGCCAGGTAAATGCGGCCCTGCTGCCCCAGATCGACGCCAACGCCGGCATATCGCGCAGCCGCAGCATCCTGCCCAACGCCGTCGAGCCCACCGGGCTGCTGCGCAACACCAACAGGATCGGCCTGTCCACGTCCTTCGAGCTGGACGTATGGGGCAGGCTGCGGCGTGCCTCGGAGGCCGCCCGCGCCCAGGCCCTGGGCACCCGCTACACCAGCGAGACCGTGTCCCTGAGCCTGGCGGCCAGCGTCACCCAGGCTTATCTCAACCTGCGTGCCCTCGACGCCCAACTGCTGGTGAATCGCGACTCGGTGAGCAGTCAGGCCAAGAGCACCCAGCTCGCCCGCGTGCGCTTTGACGGCGGCTATGTGTCGCAGCTCGACGTGCAGCAGGCCGAAGGCGCCCTGGCCACCTACACCGCAGCCCAGGTGCAGCTGGAGAAAAACCGTGCCCTGGCCGAAAGCCTGCTCGGCCTGCTGGTCGGCCAGCCCGGCCTGAAGGTGGCCGCGGGCGATCTGCGCAGCCTGCCGGTGCCGCCGACGCCCCCCGCCGGCTTGCCCTCCAGCCTGCTCGAGGCCCGCCCCGATGTGCGCAAGGCCGAAACCGACCTGATCGCCGCCAACGCGAAGATCGGGGTGGCCAAGGCCGCCCTGTTCCCGAGCATCACCCTGACCGGCTCCCTCGGTCGGGAAAGCCGCGACCTGTCGGATCTGTTCAGCCCCGCCGCCGCGGTGTGGTCCATCGGCGCCGGCCTGACCCAACCCATCTTCGAGGGCGGCCGTCTGCGCGCCCAGGTGGAACAGGTCAGCGCCCAGCAGAAACAGAGCCTCGAGGCCTATCGCAAATCGGTGCAGACCGCCTTCCGCGAGGTGAACGATGCCCTGATCACCGTGCGCCAGAACGGTGACAGCGAAGTCGCCCTCGGCCAGGCCGTGCAGGCCGCAAAACGCAGCCTGCAGCTCGCCCAGGCCCGCTACGACAGCGGCTACTCGCCCTACCTGGAAGTGCTCACGGCCCAGCGCACCAGCAACGACGCCACCCTCGCCTGGGTGCAGAACCGCCAGGCCCGGCTGTCTTCGTCGGTGGATCTGTTCAAGGCCCTCGGTGGCGGCTGGAAGGACGGCAACGCCCCCCAGGCGGCGGCCCGCTGATGGCGTGCCGCTTGACGTGCCGCAGGGCTGGCCGCCAGAATGGCCCCATGCCCTGCACGTCCTACCCCCTCCTGGCCCTCCGTCGTCGCGCCCTGCGCGCCTGGCGCGTGGCCGCCCATCCGGGGCCGGGATCGGGTTGATCGGGTAGTTGCACCGATTTCACGACAGGCCGCGGATTTCCCTCCGCGGCCTTTTTCATTTTCAGGAGTCACCCATGTCTCTGCCCGCCGCCTACCTCGGCATCATTCTGATCTGGTCCACCACGCCCCTGGCCATCCAGTGGAGCACCGAGGGCGCAGGCTTCGCCTTCGCCGTGCTCGCCCGCATGGCCATCGGGACGCTTGTGGCCGGGCTGCTGGTGCTGGTGGGGCGCGTCGGTTTTCCGCTGCACGCCCGGGCACGACGGGCCTACCTGTCGGGCGGGGTCGGCCTGTTCGGGGCCATGGCACTGACCTACTGGGGCGCCCGCTACGTGAACTCCGGGCTGGTGGCGGTGCTGTTCGGCCTGTCGCCCCTGTTCGCCGCGATCCTGGCGGCCCTGTTCCTGGGGGAGCAGGCCCTCACTCCGGCACGCCTCACCGGCACCCTGCTCGGGGCCGCCGGGCTGGGGGTGATCTTCGTGCATGGCGACAGCCTGGGCGGCGAGCATGCGCTGGCGGGTCTGGTGGCCCTGCTGGCGGCGGTACTGGTGTATTCGGGCAGCCTGGTGTCCCTCAAGCACATTTGTGACGACAGCCCGCCCCTGGCCACCACCGTGGGTACGCTGAGCGTCGCGCTGCCCTTCTTCGCCCTGCTCTGGCTGCTCAGCGACGGGCAGATTCCGGCGGCGATTCCACCCCGTACCGGCGCCGCCATCGTCTATCTCGGGGTCTTCGGGTCGGTACTGGGCTTTGCCCTCTACTACTACGTGATCAAGCACCTGGAGGCCTCGCGGGTGGCGCTGATCACCCTGATCACACCGGTGCTGGCCCTACTGCTGGGGAATCTGCTCAACGGCGAGGAGATCGGCCTGCGCCTGTGGGCCGGCACCGGGCTGATCCTGCTCGGCCTGGCCGTGCACCAGAGCGAGATGTGGCGGCCGCTGCTGCGTCGCCTGGCGGGGAGTGGCAGCTAGACGGCCGAGAAGGCCGCGTGATACTCGACGCAGCCGGCCAGCCCCTCCAGGTGGCCGGGCTGCAGCTCGATGATCATGTAGGCCTCGTCGGGCACCTCGCCGGAGTTCGTATAGGTGCAGTGGATGCCATGGCGCGACGCCGGCACGAAGCCGAAACGCGGGTAATAGCCGGGATGGCCCAGCACCACCACCGCGCCGGCGCCGGCCTCGCGGGCCCGGGCCAGCCCGGCCTCCACCAGGGCCGAGCCCACACCGCTGCGCTGGTAGCCCGGCAGCACGGCCAGGGGCGCCAGGGCCATCAACCGCGCCCGGGGATGGCCGGGCAGATGCACGGGGGTAAACAGGATGTGCCCCGCAATCACCCCTTTGTCGTCGGCCACCAGGGACACATAGGGAAAGGTGTGGCCCCTCAGGGCATCCACCAGATCAGCCTCGCTGCTGCCCTCGAAGGCGGCTACATTCAGTTCATGCACGGCGGTGGCATCAGCCAGGGTTTCATTGCGGATCAGCACGACAGCAGACAGTCTCGGAACATCGGAGCCCGGCAGCATGCACCACGCGGCCGGGCCCCGTCCAGCGTCAGCCCTGCTGGGTCAAGGACTGCAGGCGGTCCTTACGCAGGGACAGCACCACCGACGTGGCAATCAGCAACGCCACCACGCCCAGGGAGATGCCCACCGGAATCTTCACCACATCAATCAGCAGCATCTTGCCGCCGATGAACATCAGCACGGCCGCCAGGCCGAACTTGAGCAGGGAGAAGCGCCCGGCAAAGTCCGCCAGCAGAAAGTACATGGCACGCAGACCAAGAATGGCGAACACGTTGGATGTGAGCACGATGAACGGATCGGTGGTGATGGCGAAGATCGCCGGGATCGAATCCACCGCAAAGATCAGGTCGGAGATCTCCACCAGCACTAGGGCCAGGAACAAGGGCGTGGCGTAACGCACCCACTTGCCGCCCTCCTCCTTCATCACGAAGAAGCGTTCGTGGTGAAACTCGTTGGTGATCTTCATGTGCCCCCGCAACCAGCGCAGCAGCGGGTTCTTCTCCAGGTTCTGCTCATGCCCGGCAAACCACATCATCTTGACGCCGGTGGCCAGCAGGAAGGCGCCGAAGAGATACAGCACCCAATGGAACTGGCTGATCAGCCAGGCCCCTGCGAAGATCATGCCGGTGCGCATCACGATGGCGCCCAGCACGCCGTAGATCAGCACCCGCTTCTGCAGCTCGGGCGGCACGGCAAAGAAGGAGAACAGCATCAGCCAGACGAAGACGTTATCGACGGCCAGGGCCTTCTCGATGAGATAGCCGGTCACAAACTCGAGCGTTCGGGCATTGGCCACCTCGCGGCCTGCGGCCCCATCCAGATACCACCACAGGACGCCGGCAAACAGCATGGCCACGCTCACCCACACGACGGTCCAGATGCCGGCCTCGCGGACCGACACCTTGTGCTCCTTGCCACCGCCCACCAGAAACAGGTCGATGGCCAGCATCACGACCACCACGGCGGCAAAGCCCGCCCACATCCACCAGGTACCAATACTCTCCATCACATCTCTCCCAAATCGGAACCAAACAAAAAGGCCTTTCGTCCGGCAACGGCGAAAGGCCTCTGGGTTGGTCCGGCAGGGGAGCCGGCTTGCCTGAAGACGCTTTGCCATCGCGGCAAAGGTCTTGCTCACAGTCGCCTCGAAAACCCGGCAACTGCCCGGAAGCCGGAAACATCACGCAGATCCTGCGGAACGTTTCGTATTGACGGCCTGCCGGCGTGGAGCTACTCCCCCTTGGGACACCTGAACTATAGTGGCTCGCACGGCCCGATTCAAGGGCGGATTGCGATCAGCCCTCATCGGGCAGCATGCCCATGAAACGCGTCTCAATGGTGGCCACATGGGCCACCCCCACCTCGGCCGCGATGGTGCGGCACATCTCGAAGGCCTCCAGCAACTCGGCCCGGGTGGTGGCTTTGCGCAAGTGCTCGCGCACGGGCGCATCGCCGGTACGCAGGCTTTGCTCCATGGCATCCAGCAGGTAGAAGCGGGCCAGGGCGAGAGAGCGTCGCCCACCACCCGGCCCGCGGGCTGCCGACGCCCGGCTGGCCGGCTCAAGCACATTGGGAGGGTGGTGCGGCGCAGAAGGCATGGGCGTGACGAGACCGAGTCTGGCCAGTTCCGCCAGCGCCTCACCAACGGAAATGTCCCCCACAAGCTCGGCGAGCTGACGCCCGCCACGCCGGCCATCGACCAGGATCAACAAGGTTCGCAGGCGCGGCGGGAGCCGCCGGGCACGGGTGGCGATCTCTTCCACCCCGGCCGCTGTCTTGCCCGGAATCCACTCGTTCTGCATGGAGCCCTCCGTGTGTTCCTGAAACGGAGGGGAGAGTACGGTATGAATAATTCAACACAGTGACACCGGATCGAATGCACTCACCGCCAGGCTACTGCAGCGGGACAGGCCGGCGGCCCGCATCCACGGGCGCCTGAAGTCGTCCCGCCCCGCGCCGGGCAGGGACGAGCCTGCCCTAATGACGCCCCATGCGGCGATGCCGGAAGCTCGCCGGAGCGTGGGCAAAAATCACCGAGAACACCAGGATGGCCCAGAACAGCAGGCGCTGCGCCCCCTCATCGGCCACCACGAACCATCCCAGCAGGGCAAACTTGAGCAACAGGGAAAGCCCGGCAAGCTCGCGCAGCCATACCGGGTTGGACCAGGCATCCAGCGCCGCCATGGCGACACCCGAGGCCACCATCAGCCACACGTAGCCCCCCGCCGGCCCGCCCGGGAGCGCCAGCAGGCCCGCCCCCACCCCCACCACACCGGCAAGGTGCGCAGCGCGCAGGGCCACCACCAGCCAGCGCCGGCCGGGAAAATCGCGGTAACCACCGGAGGCGTCCTTTGCCACTCAGAGGCTTCCCGCCGGCTCCCAATGGTATGCACGGCGCGTCATCTCTGCGGTGATGAGGGCCATGGCTTCAGCCACCCGCGCAGCCGGTCCCTTCATCCCCAGCTCAATGTGGCGCCGTCCATCCTCCCCACCGACGCTGGGCAGGCTGAACAGTGTTGCGTCCGGAAAGTCGGCGGTGATGCGCTCCATGAAGTCGATGAGCTGCCCCTCGAAGGCATCCCACACGATGATGGAGCGCTCCACGTAGTCGGCCTGGTGATGCAGGTGGGCGAAGCGCGTGTCGAGCACCCATTCCACCATCGGCCAGGCCATCACTGGAAAGCCCGGTACAAAGAAATGGTTGCGGATGGAGAAGCCGGGAATGCGGTTGTAGGGATTGGGGATGATCTCGCTCCCCTCGGGATACACCCCCATCTGCAAACGCTGGGGAGTGGTTTCGTCACCAAAACGGGCACGGATCTCGGCCTCCGCCTCGGGGTGCAGGGCCAGAGGCAGGGCCAGGGCCTCTGCAGCGGCCTGACGGGTGTGGTCGTCCGGGGTGGCACCGATGCCGCCGAAGCTGAACACGATGTCGCTGCCGGCAAAACTCTCCCGCAGGGTCTGGACCAGACGCGGGCGTTCGTCACCCACATAGCGCACCGATGCCAGGCGCAGGCCGCGGGCCTTGAGCAGTTCGAGCACCTTGCCCAGATGCTTGTCTTCGCGACGACCAGACAACAGTTCGTCGCCGATGATGATGGCGCCGAAGGACGGCGCAGTGTGATCAGCCATTCATTTCACCTCGATGATGTTCTCGCTTTGCCGACTCACCCGCAGGGCAGACAGCAGGTAATGGACAAAGGCCAACCCGGAGAGTGCCGGCGCAAACAGGTTGATGAAGGGCACGTGGGCCATCACCGCACCCAGCAGCCCCACCCCGAACAGGCCGCTGGCATGGCGCACGGGCAGGTCTTTCATCTCGAAGGCATCCGCATGGGCCATAAGGGCATCGTAGCGAAAGGCACGCTGGTTGAGCCAGGCGGTGAGCACCAGCGAGAGAATCAGCCCGACGCCCGGGATCAACCAGAAGGGCAGGCTGAGCACCAGGAGCAGCAGGAATTGCAGCACCGACACCAGGGCATTCCAGACGCTGCCCATCTGGCTCCCACCCCGGCGACGGGCAATGTCGGCGTAGTCCATACCGGCCACCTTATCGGCCATCAGCGGCAGGGCCACCGCCGCCACCAGGAAGGCCGCCGTCACGTAGATGATGGGCAGGGCCAGCACCACAAGGCCGATCTTGTACATCACCAGCGCCACCAGCAGCGCGGTTTCCGAGGCCGCCAGCCAGCCCCCCACCAGGGGCATGCCGGTAATCAGGCGGTTGCCCACCTCCACCAGGCTGCTCCAGCTCGACACCAGCAGCGAGGTCCATACGGCGGCGGCGGCCAGGGTCGGCCACATCAGGTGCCATAGGACGCCCCGCTGGGTCAGGCTACGGGCGGCGGAGAAGTAGGAAAGCAGGACAGTCTTCATGGTCGATCCGGAGTGTCGGGACGTGCGGTTGGCATTCTGGCCGATCCGATCGGCGCGGTCACGGGGCAATCGCCACGCCGCACTGCTGCAGGCCCTGCAACACGGCGTCGGCGGTCAGGGCACGGCGCGCGGAACCGGCCAGATCACGTTCCTCATCCCGATTCACGATCACCCCCGCCTCCAGCAGCACGGCCGGGATGGTCGCGGTCTTCAGCACCACCAGGTTGTCGTAGAAATACACCCCGTTGGCCTCGTCGGCCCACGGGCGTTCCACACCGGCCGAGGACACGCCATGATGGGTCGCCACCGGCAGGCCGGCCCGGCGCAGGGCCGCGCCGATGGCGCTGGCGCAGGCCAGGCTCTCGTCCAGGCGCGGGTTGAGCCGCGACACGAACAGCGAAAAACCGGCGAAGCCCTCGGCGTGACGCAGGCTGCGGCCATTCCAGGTCCACGGCTGGAGGTGTTCCTCCTTCACCGAGTCATGGTGGATGGACAGGAACAAGCCAGCCCCGGCCGCCTCGGCCTCCCGGGGGCGGGCCCGCAGGTCGGCCATTTCGCCCCGATGGCCGATCAGGCGCACCAGCACACCGGCACCAGCCAGACGCGCCGCGATCACTGCCGCCAGGGCGTGGTTATATTCAAACTCCGAGACCCCGTAGGCGCTGATGGCCCCCGGACGTTCCAGATAGTGCCCCACGTCGATGGCCACCGGCTGCGCCGCAACCGCCGTGACGCTGCCTTGCAGCAGGACCGCGCTGACCAGCACCCCCAGCCCCCTCATTTACGCACTCCGCTGAAGCTCAGCTCGCCATGGGGCGAGTAGATCAACTGCGGCGGCTGTCTGGCCAGATCCACCGTCAGTGCCGTGTCGCCGTCTGCGCTCAGCACCTGCTCGCCGGCCCGGGTGAGCGACACATCAACGACGGGGATGCGCGGGTAATCGGAGGTGATCCGCACACTGCGCCCGTCAAGGGCCGTTACGGTTACGCTCACGTCACTGCGCGACCCTCCCTTCGAATCGGCTATCACCTCACCACTGTAGATACCGGCGATACGCGCGGCCAGGCTCACCTCGGTCGCCGCCACGGGCGACACCGGCCGCGCCGGCCCGGGCGGGTGAGCGCCGACATCTCCGCCCTCGTGCTGCAGCAGGCGCACGGTCAGCACCAGCAGCAGGACGCCTGCACCGAGCAGCGCCAGCCACGTCATGCGTCGACCTTCCCTCCCCTTCTGCGGCCCCCCTGCGCCGCGAGTAAGGGGCGGATCCGCCAGCCGCCCGGCCTCGCTCAGCACCCTTCCAACGCCTGCACACAAGGACGCAAAGCCCGCGTGTTCCGCCTCACCCTGCCAGCCGCTCAGGTCGGCCGTCTGCTTGCGGCGAAACTCCAGGGGCAGCTTCACGGGCTCGATCATCGCCGGCACCAAAACCCCCCGCTCCGCACCCACAGCAGCCTCGTTCCTCACCCACTCCGAGGCCACCGACGAGGCCGACCACAACACCACCACGCAGCGCGCCGCGTCCAGTGCCTGCTCAATGCGAGTGTCGAAAGCCTCCCCTGGCACGATGTGCCGGTCCCACCACACCGACCAGCCACGGGCGGAGAAGGCCTCGGCAAATCGGCGGGCCTGCTCCCGGTCCTCGCTGGCGTAACTGATGAAGATGTCTTCCATGAATGCCGCTCCCGGTTGCGATCATCACTCCGAGCCGGGGGCCGGCTCCACCTGTTTCAACTGATAGCCCCGCCCGGCCAGCTCTGCCAGCAGCCCGGCAGGCCCGCCGAAATGACCGGCGCCAACCGCAACGAAGGGCCGGTCGCCACTATCCAGGCGACGGACGAGGGTATCCGCCATCTCCCGGTTGCGGCGGTCGAGCATCTCCACAAAGAGCGGCACCATCGCCTCCGTAGCCAAGGCCTCCCTCAGCAAGTGGTCGAGGGCCCTCACGTCCCCCGCCCGCCAGGCGTCCAGCATGCTCCGGAAGTAGACGCGGGCCTCACCCGACTCGATCAGCTCGACCACCTCGGTGAGGCCGGCCAACTGGGCCGCATCGCCACCACCGGACAAGGCCTCGATCTGCCGATCAACGGTCTCCAGCGCCCACAGGGGTTTGCCCGTCGCCCTGGCCGCGCCGGCCAGCCAGAGATCCACCCCCTGCTCGGTGCGAAAGCCCACCGTCTCGGCCAAGCGCACGGTCAGCAGGGTGCTCACCATCCAGGGTTGCAGACGCTGCACGGCCTCGGGTGGCAGCCCCATGCGGGTCGAAGCCAATACCAGGCGCGGGCGAAGGGCCGGCGGCAGCCGGGCGTCGAGGCGTGTCCCGGCGGGCAGCAGGGCCGCTTCGCCGAGGCGCTGCATCACCGCCGGGTCGGCAAGATCCAGCTCCAGGGCCAGACTGTCCGCTTTGGCAAGCGCCTTGCGCACCTCATCAGGCAGTGGAAAGCAGGCCGCATCGCAGACGTGGATGGTGCCGTACAGCCAGGCCCGCAACGCGCCGCCAGCATCCCGCAACTCCCACAGGAACAGCGGCCCCGCCGCCGTCGCCAGCCCGGCCCACAGCAGCAGCCAGACCATCACCAGGGCATGCCATGCCCGCCTCATCCACATGCTCATAGGCCAATTCCAACCGCTACAATGCGCGTCCCATCGAAAGGCGCATCATGCCCCAAACGCCCCCGCTTCCGCCCGCCATCCTGCTGATGGGCCCCACCGCCAGCGGCAAGACAGCCTGCGCCCTGGCCCTCGCCCGCAGCCTGCCGGTGGAGATCATCAGCGTCGATTCGGCCCTGGTGTACCGGGGCATGGACATCGGCACGGCCAAGCCCACGGCGGAAGAGCGGGCCGCCTGCCCCCATCACCTGATCGACATCCTCAGCCCCGAGTATGCCTATTCCGCCGCGCGCTTCTGCATGGATGCCCGGCGTCTGATGGGCGAAATCACCGCCCGGGGGCGGATCCCCCTGCTGGTGGGCGGCACCATGCTCTATTACAAGGCCCTGCGCGAAGGGCTCTCCGACCTGCCCGAGGCCGACCCCGCCCTGCGCCGGGAGATCGAGGACGCCGCCGCCCGGGACGGCTGGCCCGCACTGCATGCCGAGCTGGCCCGCCTCGACCCCGACGCTGCCGCCCGCCTCGAACCCAAGGACGCCCAGCGCATCCAGCGCGCCCTGGAGATCGTGCGTCTCACCGGCCAGCCCCTGGCCGCCAGCTATGGCCGCCGCGAGAGTGCCGTCGACACCCACCGCCTGATTCCCCTGGCCCTGACCCCCAGCGACCGGGCCGTGCTCCACGCCCGCATCGAAAGGCGCTTCGACGCCATGCTGCTGGCCGGCTTTGTGGACGAAGTGGAGACGCTGCGCCGCCACTACCGGCTCGACGCCAGCCTGCCCTCCATGCGCTGCGTCGGCTACCGCCAAGCCCTGGAATACCTTGAAGGCCACTGCAGCCTGGCCACCTTCCGTGACAAGGGCATCTTCGCCACCCGCCAGCTAGCCAAACGCCAGATCACCTGGCAGCGCAACTTTCGCGAAAACTGGGGCGATCTGGTGGAGATGGACTGCCTGCACCCCGAGCTGGAAAGGCAGGTGCTGGACGCCGTCCTCGCCCAGCTCCCGGTGGCTTGAGAAAACACCTGCGGCAGGGCAGAGCATGGCATGAGAGCGACAGCGCGCGTCTGCACGCCACGTCCCCGGGATTTCACGCCGGGGACGTGGCGGCACCGGCCCTGATCATTCATGGAGACGCCGCCCGGACCGTCCCGGTAGAACACGGCCAGCGCATGGCCAAAGCCCTCGCCGGGATCGGACGCCCCCAAGCGTATCTGGCGCTGGCGGACGCCGGGCAAGACCTGGGCAACGCAAGCCATCGCCTGCACTTTCTCGCCACCCATCTGGGACCGGATGCACAGCACTGAGAACCGGCGCCCCTCCGTGGGCATCCGGTCAGGCGCTCACTCTGACACTGCTGCGAGGGGTGTCCTCGTCGTTTCCGTAGGCGCGCATCAGTTCCATCAGCCGGTGCATCAGTGCGCCTTCGCTGGTCACGCTGGCGGTCGTGCTGTCACTGGAGGAGCCGGCACTCGTGTCGGCACGGCTTTCCCGGTCATAGGCCATGGCTTCCGATGCGCTCACCTTGCCGTCGCCATTGGCATCGGCGGCTTCAAAGTTCTCCACCACCTTGGAAATAAGCTCGGTCCGCTGGCTGTCGGACGAGCCGATCTCCTGCAACTGGCTGCTCAGCTCCTCCTGGGTGAAGCCCGCGTCATCGCCCTCCGGCGGCGGCGGGGGCGGAGGCATGACGCCGGCCATGCGGCTACCGAAGGCCTGACTCTCCAGGGCATCGGCGAGCTTTTGCATGCTGCTGGAGAACTCGCTTTCCGTCACCTTCCCATCGCTGTCCCCATCCAGCACCTTGAACAGGGCGGCGCTGTCGCTCTCGGCGCTGCCGGAGGAGGCGCTGGTGAGCTGGCTGAAGGCCGACTGCAGGTCACTCTCCTCGATGAAACCCTGACCCTTGGTATCGAGCTTCGAAAAGACGTTGCTCGCCATCCGGCTCGGGTCGGGGCGCTGCATTCCTGCCATGGAAACCATGCCACTGCTGCCGATGCTACTGACCATGATGCAATCCTCTACATGCGAGACCGGTAAACCCGCCGGTCGATCCGGGCTGGATGCCAGGTCTGGTCTCCAGGCCTTTCATGTAGCAATTTAGCGGCCGATAAGCGCCGATCTTGCAGTTAGCAGACGTCAAGGCAGGTAAAGTCCGGTTAAGAAATCGCGCCGGAAAACGGCCTGCCGGGCCTTCCTGCGCAAGGCGGCACGGGGCGCCATACCCTGCCCGGTAAAATCTGCCGGCGGCATCCGGCCCCGCGGGCCGCAAGGCGCAAGGGATGGATCACCGGTTACGGGGAGCACACGGCAGAAAATGCCGCCTAGACCAGGCCCCCATGGCGACCGGGAGCCCCATCGAAGGGCTCCGGATAGGGATACAGCATGTTGAAGGCTTCGCTGCGACCACCCGACTGAACCAGACGCACATGCTCACGACGGAACTCCCGCGCATGCTGGAGCCCGCAGGCATGGGCAATCATGTCAATTTCCTTGTTCAGATTGCGGGCATAGTTGGCCACCCTCAGGTACTTCTCCTCCACCACCAGACCACGCTGAAGCTTGGCGTTGTGCGTAGTGATACCCGTCGGGCAGGTGTTCTGATGGCAGCGCATGGCCTGCACACAGCCCAACGAGAACATGAAACCCCGCGCCGTATTCACGAAATCGGCGCCGCAAGCCAGGGCCCACGCGGCCCGCGCTGAAGTCACCAGCTTGCCGGCGGCGATCACGCGGATACGCTCGCGCAGGCCAAACTCAATCAGCGTATCAATCACCCGTGGCAAGGCTTCATCAATGGAAAGGGCCATGTGATCGGCCAGCGCCTGGGGCGCGGCCCCGGACCCACCCTCACCGCCATCGACAGCGATGAAATCCGGCGCAGTATCGAGGCCCCGGCGCAGGATCGCCTCGCATAGCTCATGCAGGAAGCGCCGCCCTCCGATGGCAGTCTTGATGCCCACCGGTTTGCCCGTGACGGTGCGCACCCGCACGATCATGTCGAGCAAGTCATTGACGTTTGCGATGTCCCGGTGACGGTTCGGGCTGATGGAATCCACGCCTTCCGGAATGCCCCGGATCGCCGCGATCTCCCGCGTGACCTTGCTGCCCGGCAGCACCCCGCCCTTGCCCGGCTTGGCCCCCTGGGAGAGCTTGATCTCGAAGGCCCTGACCGTGGGATGGGCTGCCAGCTCACGGAGACGCTCATCCGAGAGCTGGCCCTGGGCGTCGCGCACCCCATACTTGGCGGTACCGATCTGCATGATGATGTCGGCCCCCCCTTCCAGGTGAGCCGGCGCCAGCCCTCCCTCACCCGTATCCATCCAGCAACCGGCCTCGGCCGCACCCTTTGACAAGGCCAGCACCGCCGGACGCGACAGGGCGCCATAGCTCATGCCGCTGATATTGATGAGGGAGCGCGCCACGAAGGGCTGCGCGGCGTAGCCATCACCGATGGCCAGCGGCGGTGTCGGCACCTGATTCTCGTCCAGCACTGGAAAGCCGGCGTTCACAAAGATCAGCGCTCCGGGGTGATGCAGATCGTAGGTGGAGCCGAAGCCCACCACGCCCCCCTCGTTCTTGGCCAACCGATAGACCCAACCGCGGGTGGCCCGGTTGAAGGGCATCTCCTCCCGATCCCCCAGAAAGAAGTACTGCCTGAAATATTCGCCAAGCTGCTCGAAAAAGTAACGCAAATGGCCTATCAGCGGGTAGTTGCGCAGAATGGCATGCTTCTTCTGGGTGATGTCCTGCACGTACCAGTAGATCAGCCCCACCACCAGCACCACCACGATCAGCACTCCAAGACTGACCTCCAGCACACCCAACATCGCGGTCATGACGCCTCCCCCCCAAGTGTTAGAATTCCAGGCCGGTACATCTTAGGTGACTCCCGATGGAATTTGCAGAACAGCTTCGCGTTGAAGTCCAGCGCTCCGTGGCCGCTTCCCTGGCCGAAGACATCGGTACGGGCGACCTCACCGCCCGCCTTGTGCCGGCCAGCCGCAATGCCCGGGGTCGCGTGATCACCCGCGAAGACGCCGTGCTGTGCGGCACCGCCTGGTTCGACGCCGCCTTCGCCGCCCTCGAACCCTCCGCCTCCGTGATCTGGCATGCCCGCGACGGCGAGCGCATCAAGCCCGGCCAGCTACTGTGCGAGGTGGACGCCTCTGCCCGCGCCCTGCTCACCGCCGAGCGCACCGCCCTCAACTTCGTCCAGCTCCTCTCCGGCACGGCCACCCTAACAGCCACCTTCGTGCAGGCCGTTGCCGGCACCAAGGCCAAGATCGTTGACACCCGCAAGACTCTGCCCGGCCTGCGCCTGGCGCAAAAATACGCGGTCAAGGTCGGTGGCGGTACCAACCACCGCATCGGCCTCTACGACGGTATCCTGATCAAGGAAAACCACATCATCTCAGCGGGCAGCATCAAGGCGGTGATCGAGCAGGCCAAGTCCTTTGCCCCGTCCAACGTCTTCATCGAAGTCGAAGTCGAAGACCTCGCCCAGCTCGAGGAAGCCCTGGCCGCCGGCGCCAAGATGATCCTGCTCGACAACATGAGCCTCGCCCAGATGCGTGACGCCGTGGCCATCAACAAGGGCCGCGCCGAGCTCGAAGCCTCCGGCGGCGTCAACCTGGAACGGGTGCGCGCCATCGCCGAAACCGGCGTCGACCGCATCTCCATCGGCAGCCTGACCAAGGACGTGCGCGCCATCGACCTGTCCCTGCGCCACGTCGAGGAATAAACCCGGCTCCACGCTTTTCGACCATGAACATCGATTTCGACGGCCCCACCTCCACCACCAACGCCCACACCCTCCGCCAGGTCATCGAGGCCCTGCTCGAACGCATCCAGGCCCGCGACGAAGACCTTGATCTGGCCGCCCTGTCGCGCATCGTCATCGCCGACGACCTGGCCGCCACCGAACACCGGTTCGGTGTCGCCCCGGCGGGCGCCGAACACCTGTCGCGCATCGTCTCCGACGAAGGCGGGCTGGCCCTGCTCTTCGACGGCAGCAAGCTGTGGCAGATCCTCTCCGGTGACGGCGCCGAGATCGCCCGCCTGATCCATCACCTGCACAAGGAATGCTGGCGCCTGCACGACTCCCGGGCGCCGGTACCCGACAGCAGCGATGCGCCCCTGGCCCGCGCCCTGGCCCCCATCGTCGCCGCCATGTGGCAGGAATACCGCATCAACCGGCGCAGCGCCTGGTCGCTGCCGGCCGATTCCGACCTGCTCCTCAACCACCTGGCCGCCCTGCTGCAGGCCCTGCCCGACGGCATGCAGGAAGAGATCACTCTCTATTACGCCGCACAGGATCTGGATGATCTCTTCGCCAAGAGCCTCGGCCGCATCGCCCACCTGATGCAGGCCGTCGCCCATGTGCAGGGCTACCTGGACGGCCTCGGCCAACCCCTCAAGGCGGTCAGTGCCGAGATGCACGCGCTTGTGGCGGACTCCTTCCTGTCGCCCATCTGGCTCACCACCGCCCAGCACCTGGCCGCCGGCCATGCCATCGGCGCCGGCGAACTGGCCGACATCCCCCTGCGCCGCGACGTGCAAGCCGCCTTTGCCACCTTCGGCCTGCAGATCCGCGAGAGCGAGGACGGCAGCGACGTGTGGCTGGATGTCCAGGCCCCCGAACGCCCCGAAACCCTGCACTGACGACTCGCTCGCCAATGGAGCGCGCTGGCGCAGGAGCTCTCCGCGCGCCAAGTCAATGCCAAATGCATTAATATCGACCTCACTTATATTCCATTGGGGTCAAACATGCATACCTCGCAGCGCGGCTTCACCCTGGTCGAGATCGCCGTGGTCCTGGTCATCATCGGGCTGCTCCTCGGCGGCGTACTCAAAGGCCAGGAACTCATCAACAGCGCCAAGGTGAAGAGTGTGGTCAGCGACTTCCGCTCCACCTCCACCTACCTTTTCAGCTACCAGGATCGTTTTCGTGCCATGCCTGGTGATGACCCGGGCGTCGCCAATCGCCTCGCTGGCGCCGTCCGCGCCAGTACCGGAGGCAGCGTGGGCAATGGGCGTATCGAGGGCCTGTGGAACTCCACCACCCCCACCGATGAATCGGTCCTGTTCTGGCAGCACGTGCGCCTCGCCAACCTCGCCACGGGTGACGGCCGCAGCCCGGCTGGCGACGGCATTGCCATCCAGGACTGGCTGCCCCGCAACGCAGTGGGTGGCCGCATCGGCGTCACTGGCACCCCACCCATTGCCGGCTGGGCAGGCACCTTCTTCATCTGTCAGGACAATCTGGCCGGCAACTTCGCCCGACAGATCGACATCGCGATGGACGACGGCCTCCCCGCCAGCGGCTCTGTCCGCCTGCTTCCCGGCGGCGCAGCCAACGGCGTCGCCATCAACCAGACCGATCTGGTGGATAGCGGCATCTACACCGTGTGTGCCGCATTCTGAATACCCCATGCGGGAAGCACGTTCGCTCAGGACACGAACGGTCGCGGGAACAAGCCCGGTCGCCCGCACACGCCTATAGGCCCTTGAACAGGCGACTTTCGGCGGAAGCCAGTTGGGAGGGGGTGCCCAGCAGCACCAGGACGTCGTCCAGTTCGATCCGGGTCTCCGGAGTGGGGTCGACGACACGGATACGCTGACGGCGTACGGCGCTGACCTCGACTCCGGTTTCGCGCAGACGCAGCTCTTCCAGGCTATGCCCGATCGCATGGGCACCGGCGGCCATCACCACAGAATGCAGGCGTGGCTGCTGGCGCTCCTCGATAGCCTCCTCATGGAGATGATCCCCGCCCCGGTAAAGACCACGCAACAGGTGATAGCGTTCGGCACGCACCTCGCGAATGCGCTTGAGGATGCGCGGCATGGGCACGCCAAGCAGGGCGAGGGCGTGGGAAGCAAGCATCAGGGACGACTCCACCGCCTCGGGCACCACCTCGGCAGCACCTGCCTGACGGAGCTTGTCCAGATCCACTTCATCGGCAGTACGCACCACCACCGGTACATCCGGCCGACAGGCCCGGATCTGGCTCATAGCGCGCAGGGCCGCATCCGTGTCGGCGTAGGTGACCACCACCACGGAAGCGCGGGCAATGCCGGCGGCCATCAGGGTTTCGCGCTTGGCCGCATCACCGAAGACGACGGTTTCTCCGGCCGCCGCCGCTTCGCGTACCCGTTCCGGATCCAGATCAAGGGCGATGTAGGTAATACCTTCCTGCTCGAGCAGCCGCCCGAGATACTGGCCGTTGCGACCGAAACCGCACAGGATGGCGTGTTTGTCGACGAACATCGACTGGGTGGCGATGTTGGTGAGCTGCAGGGAGCGACTCATCCACTCGGACGGCACCAGGCGCAACACCAGTTTTTCACTGTACTGCACGATCAATGGCGCCAGCAGCATGGACAGTACCAGGGCAGCCACGATCACCTGGGAGAGGGCCGGCGGCAGCAGGCGGGCGGCATCAATCTGGCTCAGCAGCACGAAGCCGAACTCCCCGCCAGCGCACAGCCACAAGCCGGTGCGGGCAGCGGTGCCCTGCGGACTGCCCATCACGCGCGACGCCACCCCGGCGAGCAGAAACTTGACCAGCAGCAGCGCCCCCAGCATGGCGAGCACGGCAGGCAAGCTCAGGATGATCTGCCCCACATCCAGAAACATCCCCACCGTTACAAAGAAAAGCCCCAACAGCACGTCGCGGAAAGGCTTGATGTCCTCTTCCACGTGGTAGCGGTATTCCGTCTCGGAGATCAGCATGCCGGCCAGGAAGGCACCAAGGGCCAGGGACAGGCCGGCACTCTCAGTGAGCCAGGCCAACCCGAGGGTGATGAACAGCACATTGAGCATGAACAGCTCGGCCGAGCGCTGCCGCGCAACCTCGAAGAACCAGCGGCGCATCACCTTCTGGCCGAGGAAGAGTACAAGCCCCAGCATCACAACGGCCTTCACCGTCGCCAGGGCGAGGGTTGTCAGCATTTCCTCTGCGGGCTTGGACAGGGCCGGGATGAGGATAAGCAGGGGCACCACCGCCAGATCCTGGAACAACAAGACCCCAATGGTCTCCCGACCGTGCCTGGAATCCAGTTCCAAGCGGTCGGACAGCAGCTTGGAAATGATCGCCGTGGACGACATGGCGAGGGTGCCACCCAAGGCAAAGCTTGGCCCCCAGCCCAACCCTGCCAATGCGCCGACCAGCGTCACCACAACGATGCAACCCAGCACCTGCATCGACCCCAGCCCGAATACAATGCGCTTCATGCTGTAGAGACGGGGCAAGGAAAACTCCAGCCCGATGGTGAACATCAGGAACACCACGCCGAACTCCGCCAGGTAACGCGCGCCTCCCGTGTCGGGCATGAGATTCATCGCGTGCGGGCCCACCGCGGCCCCTACCATAAGGTAGCCGAGTACGGGCGGCAGGTTGAGGGATCGGAAGATCCCCACCACCAGCACGGCACCGGCAAGGAGAACGAGAACGAGCTCGAAGGTATGCATAGGCAGCAGGCCCGCCGGACGGGCCGAATGGTCGTTCTGATATACTCCGGTGCCTGATTATACCTACGTCAACCATGAGCTCAGCCCCGATTGCCGCTGCCCATGCCCGCGTTATCGCTCTCGCTCGGCGCGTGCTGATCGTCGAGGCCGAAGCGGTGCAGACACTCGCGGAGCGGCTCGACGAAACCTTCACCCAGGCGGTGGATATGATCCTTGCCTCCAAGGGCCGGGTCATCGTCTCGGGCATTGGCAAGACGGGGCACATCGGACGCAAATTTGCCGCCACCCTGGCCAGTACCGGCACTCCGGCCTACTTCGTGCACGCCGCCGAAGCGGCCCACGGCGACCTGGGCATGATCACCGCCGACGACGTGTTGGTGGCCATCTCCTACTCGGGCAGCAGCGAAGAGCTCCTCAAGATCGTGCCCCTGGTCAAGCGCCAGGGAGCACGCCTGATCGCCCTGACCGGAAATCCGGACTCCCCCCTGGCCCGCGAGGCCGACGTACATCTCAACGGTGCGGTACGTGAGGAGGCCTGCCCCCTCAACCTGGCACCCACAGCCAGCACCACAGCGGCCCTCGCCCTCACCGATGCGCTCGCCGTGGCGCTGCTCGACGCCCGTGGCTTCGGCCCCAATGACTTTGCGCGCTCACACCCGGGCGGAGCCCTTGGCCGGCGTCTGCTGACCCACGTCTTTGATGTGATGCGCAGCGGCGACGCCCTCCCACGGGTCGGCGAAGACGCACTGCTCGGTGAGGCCCTGATGGAAATGACCCGCGCAGGCATGGGCATGACGGCCATCGTCGGGGGGGACGATCAAATCATAGGCATCTACACAGACGGCGATCTGCGCCGTTCCCTGGCAAGTGGCTGCAACTTCTCCACCGCCCGCGTTGCCGATGTGATGAAGCGTGGCCCCCGCACGATTCAGGCCAGCGCACTGGCTGTAGAGGCCGCTGAAATGATGGAAAGATTACGTATCAGCCAGCTCCTGGTGGCCGATCCGGAGGGACGACTCGTTGGAGCCCTCAACCATCACGATCTCATGCTTGCCAAAGTCATCTGACAGGGCACCATGAATAGCCGCGGTCACAGCCTCTTCCCTGCCATCGTCCTGATCCTGCTCGCCGGTGTCAGCGTATGGCTCGACCGGATAACACGTCAAGATGAAACGGTGAAGGTCGACAAGAGCCTCCACGAGCCCGACTTCACCGCCGACAAACTGACACTGCGGCGCTACGATCTCAGTGGCAAGACCCAATACATCCTGGTGGCCGACCGCATGATCCACTACGGCGACGATGAGAGCACCGAACTCATCCGCCCACGCCTCGACTACCTCAACCGGCCCGAGCCGGTACGCATGGAGTCTGACTTTGCCACCGTGAGCAAGGACGGCGAAACGGTCGTGCTCATCGACAACGTATTCCTCAAGCGGGCCGCGCAGCCGGACAAGCCCGAGGCCACACTCCGCACTGAACGCATGACCGTCTGGCCGGACGACGAAAGAATGCGTAGCGACGCCCCCGTCACCCTCACCCAGGGCAAAACGGTGATCGCTGCTGAACGCATGGAAAGTGACAACATCGTCGGCAACATCCGCCTTCAGGGTCTGGTCCGCGGCACTCTCTATCGAAACACCCCGACGCCGAAACCATGAAACCATCACTCCGGCAATCCGCCCTCTTCGTCCTTCTGGCCTTGGCGCCCCTCGCCCATGCGGAAAGAGCCGACCGCAGCAAGCCGGTGAACATCGAGGCCGACCGAGTCACCGTGGACGACAAGAACAAGATCCACATTTTTGAAGGCCACGTGGTGCTCACCCAAGGCACCCTCACCATCCGCAGCGACAAACTTGTCGTCGGCCAGGATGCCGAAGGCTATCAGCGCGGCGTCGCCACCAGCGGCGAAGGCGGGCTGGCCCGCTTCCGCCAGAAGCGCGAAGGCAAGAACGAGTGGGTGGAAGGCGAAGGTGAGCGCATCGAGCACGATGCCCGCAGTGAGCTCTCCCAGTTCTTCCAGCGGGCAAAGGTGCGCAGCGGCGCCGACGAGGTACGTGGTCAGTACATCCAGTTCAACGGCATCACCGAAACCTATCTCGTCACCAACGGCCCCAACGCCACCACCGTACCGAGCCAGCAAGGTCGCGTACAGGTCACCATTCAACCGAAGAAGAAGGACGCGTCGGCCTCCCCCTGACGCCCCACGGCCACCCTCTTCCGGGCCGAGAACCGCGTCACGCCTTGATCTCCGGCGGATGCTCACCTTCCGCCCCGGGAGCCGGAAAAACCTATATTTTTCAAGTACGTTACGAATTCGGAAGTTTTTTGTGCGGCGCAGCAAAAAACTGTTGACAGCACTCTTCGCGTGCATATAATGGATTACATGTTGCAACGCACCAATCAGGGGCATTGCATAACCCCGACAGTAATTCGTTAATTCACTCAAGGAGATTGTCATGACCACCCCCGAGCAAATCGTCGCCGCCAACAAGGCCAATGTTGAAACCCTGCTGACCCTGGCCAACACTGCATTCGCCAGCGCCGAGCGCATCGCCGCCCTGAACCTGAACACCGCCCGCGCCGTGCTCGAAGACAGCGTTGCCTCCACCAAGGCCCTGCTGGGTGCCAAGGACGTGCAGGAACTGATCTCCCTGCAGACTTCGCTGGCCCAGCCGATGGTCGAGAAGGCTGTTGCCTACTCCCGCAGCATCTACGAAATCGCTTCCCAAACCCAGGAAGAAGTGTCCAAGCTGTTCGAAGCTCAAGTTGCCGAAGCCAACAAGACCTTCGCCGCCGCTCTGGACAAGGCCGCCAAGTCCGCTCCCGCCGGTTCTGACGTTGCCGTGGCTGCCGTCAAGTCTGCCATCGCTGCCGCCAATTCCGCCTACGACAGCGTGACCAAAGCCGCCAAGCAAGTCGCAGAGATCGCCGAAGCCAACGTTGCCGCCGCCACCAGCGCCACCGTCAAGGCCGTCAGCACCTCCGCTCCCGCCAAGTCCTCCAAGAAGGCTGCCTAATCAGGCAAGCCCTTGCGGAACGGTGACGCCCCGGCGTCACCGGACTGGCAACAAAAAGCCCGCTCTGCCTCTGCAGCGCGGGCTTTTTGTTGCCATGAGACGTCTACGGCGCATCGCTGTATTGACCCAGTAAAACCCTGCTCAGGTGTTAACCTTGAAAGGAAGGACACATGAGTACGGCGATGGAAGACGAAATCAAACGTTGGACAGCCAAGCGCAAGAGCGCGTTGGTGATGGAGATCCTGCAGGGCAAGACGACGGTAGCGGAGGCCAGCCGTGCGTACGATCTGCCCCCGTCGGAGATCGAGACCTGGATCGATGAGGCAAAGCTGGGCATGGAGAACGCGTTGCGCGCCAACCCGCTGGATATCCGGGAGCAGTACGAGAAACAGATCAAGCACCTCGAGGAAGCCTACGGAGAAGCGATGCTGGAGCTGCGTGCCAGAAAGAACTGCAGTCCCTGCTGGGCGAGGACGAAAAGTGATCGAGACGATCCGCCAGGGACTCAAGGAAGAAGGGATCGTCGTCTCGATCAGTCAGCTGTGCCGGTGGTTTGAAGTGCCCCGTCGGACGTTCTACTACCAGCCGGTGAAGTCCCCGCCAAAGGTTCAACCCCGCTTTGCCGAACCGATCAAGGCGATGATCGAGGACAACCCGTCCTTTGGCTACCGGACGGTGGCCACCTGCTGGGGTTCAACAAGAACACGGTGCAGCGGGCGTTCCAGCTACGCGGCTGGCAGGTCAGGAAGCGCCCGGTCGGGTTTCGGCCGCGGATCGAGGCTCGGCGCCCCGAAGCCGCGCGTCCGACGCCTGCCAATGCGCTGAGCGAGGCCAAGCGCAAACGCGTGCTCGACCTTGTCTGCCGACCTGAATTTACCAGCCTGCCGCCCTCGCAGATCGTCCCGGCGCTGGCGGATCAGGGAACTTATCTGGCCAGTGAGTCGAGCTTCTACCGCATTCTGCTCGCCCATGGCCTGCAGCATCGCCGTGGGCGGGCCGCCGCCGCGAGCAACCGCGAGCCACGCCGTCACCAGGCGCATGGGCCCAATCAAATTTGGGTATGGGATATCACCTGGTTGCCCGGACCGGTGGTAGGCACCTACTACTACCTCTACCTGATGCTGGATCTGTTCTCGCGCAAGGTGGTCGGCTGGGAAATCTTCACCGAGGAGAACTCGGCCTGCGCGGCCCAAGTACTGCGCAAGGCGAGCCTGGCCGAGAGGCGGGGTCTCGAGCCGCTGGTCCTCCATTCGGATAACGGTAGCCCGATAAAGGGAGCCACGATGTTGGCGACGCTCCAGAAACTGGGCATTGCCTCGTCGTTCAGCCGCCCGGGTGTCAGCGACGACAATGCCCAGGCCGAGACCTTCTTCCGCACCCTGAAGTACCGTCCGAGCTACCCGACCAAGGTAAGCCTCCGGCCAACTCATCTTCCCTCAGCGCCTTAGCTCGCTAAACATAGTGTCCACTAGCGCTAGAAGTGGACACTTCCATGACCATCACGCAGCAGCCCCGCCGTACCCGTCGCACCCACTCCGAAGCGTTCAAGCGATCGTTGATCGAAGCCTGCGGCGAGCCAGGCGCCTCGGTCGCCGGGGTGGCCCTGGCCAACGGGATCAACGCCAACCAACTGCGGCGCTGGATGCGCGAGCGGGGCATCGAGCCGCCCGAGTTGTCCTGCCTGCCTTTACGCCCAGCGGCGTCCGAGGCCATTGGCGGCTTCGTCCCGGTGCAACTTACCCAGAGCACCCATGCGCCCATCCGCATGGAACTGCGCAAAGGCGCGGCGACCGTCACGGTTGAGTGGCCCGCCTCGTCGGCTGCTGCCTGTGGCGTCTGGCTGCGCGAGTGGCTCGGATGATCCGGGTCGAAGCGCTATGGCTGTCGGTGGTGCCCTCGACATGCGTGCCGGCATGGACACGATCCTCGCCCAGGTGGTGCGGGTCTTTGGCGAAGCGCGCCCCCATCACGCCTACCTCTTCGCCAACCGGCGCGGCACTCGGATGAAGGTGCTGATCCACGACGGCCTGGGGCTCTGGCTCGCCTGCCGGCGGCTCAACCAGGGGCGCTTCCGTTGGGCCGAAGGGAACGGCTCGATGACGCTCACCCAGGCCCAGTTCGACGCACTGGTGCTCGGCCTACCCTGGCAGCAACTGGGCGGCGACGGCGTGATCCGGATGATTTGAAGGTCCACCATCGGGGATGTCCCGATAGCAGTGGCGGTGTTCCAACGGCATGATTTGCCCATGTATCTCCCCGCCAATCTCCACGCACTCGACGCCGACGCCCTGCGCCAGCTACTCATCGCGCAGGACCGGGAGCTCATCTGGCGCCAGACGAAGATCGACCAGCTCACCCACGAGCTGTCGCTCCACAAACGCTGGCGCTTCGGGGTCAAGACTGAGCGCCTGTCGGCGGAGCAGGCCCAGTTGTTCGAGGAGACAGTGGAGGCGGATCTCGCGGCGACGACCGAGGAGCTGGAGCAACTCTCCGGCAAACCGTCTGCGGCCAGGGAAAGGCCAAGCGTAAGCCGCTGCCACCCGAGCTTCCGCGCACCGAGATCCGCCACGAGCCGGACTCCACCACCTGCGCCTGTGGCTGCCAGATGAAACGCATCGGCGAGGATGTCGCCGAGAAACTCGACTACACCCCGGGCACCTTCAGCGTCGAGCGCCACATTCGCGGCAAGTGGGTTTGCCAGGATTGCGAAACCCTGGTGCAGGCCCCGGTGCCGGCTCATGTGATCGACAAGGGTATCCCCACCACCGGCCTGCTGGCTCAGGTGCTGGTGGCCAAGTATCAGGATCATCTGCCACTCTACCGGCAAGAAGGGATCTTCGGTCGGGCGGGGCTCGCTATTCCCCAGTCCACGCTCGCGCAGTGGGTCGGCCAGATGGGCGTGCAGCTCCAGCCCCTGGTCGACGCCCTGAAGGACGAGCTCCTCACCTTCCCGGTGCTGCACGCCGACGAGACTCCGGTGGCGATGCTCGACCCGGGGGCCGGCAAGACGCACCGGGCCTACCTGTGGTCCTACAGCATCGGTGCCCACGATCCGATGCGGGCGGTGATCTACGACTTTGCCGACAGCCGCGCCGGCAAGCACGCTCAGGACTTCCTCGGCGACTGGCGCGGCACCCTCGTCTGCGACGATTACGCGGGCTACAAGGCCTTGATCGCGCAAGGCGTGACGGAAGCGGGCTGCATGGCCCACGCCCGACGCAAGTTCTTCGAGCTTCAGGAACACGGGCAGAGCCAGATCGCCGCCGAGGCGCTGGAGCGCATCGCCGCCCTCTACGGCATTGAGCAAGAAGCGCGGGAGCTGAAGGCCGAAGCCCGCCAGGCGCTACGGGAGACCCAGGCAAAGCCGCTTCTGGACGACTTCAAGACCTGGCTGCTGGCCTGCCGAGGGAAGATCCCCAACGGCTCATCCAGCGCCAAGGCCATCGACTACACCCTCAAGCGTTGGGCGGCGCTGATCCATTACCTGACCGATGGAAACGTCCCCATCGACAACAACTGGATCGAGAACCAGATCCGGCCGATCGCCATCGGCCGCAAGAACTGGCTCTTTGCTGGCTCGCTGCGCGCCGGCAAGCGGGCGGCGGCGATCATGAGTCTGATCCAGTCGGCGCGCCTGAATGGGCATGAGCCCTATGCCTACTTGAAGGACGTCCTTACCCGCCTGCCGACTCAGCCCCAGAGTCGAATTGGGGAGCTGTTGCCGCATCGGTGGGGCCGGATTCCGCTTAAGGCTCGGTCAAGAGGGGATCGCCGGGGGCTTACCGACCAAGGGCTTCCTGACGCTGAATGCGGCTCGCCAATGGGTGCGCAAATGTGTCCTGGTACAACTTCGAGCATCGTCATTCAGCGATCAAATTCGTGACGCCCGCCCAACGACACGGGGGCGAGGACGTTGCCGTCCTGCTTGCCCGGGACGGTCTCTATCAGCAGGCCAAGGCGGCTCGACCTGAGCGCTGGCGAGGCCCGACGAGGGACTGGTCCAGACCCGGAGTCGTCTGCCTCAATCCGGCGCCCGATAGGCCAAAAGAGACAGCGACCGCTGCTTGAAGGCCGTGACATCTTCCTTGACAAATAGCGTCTCTCGGAGCGGCAAGTCCCGCACCGCTGAAAGCGCGCTGGAGCAGGCCCTAATCGCGCGCTTCGGTACGCTGGGGCGCGTGAAGGAGCCCTTCCTGCTGCGTTCGGACAACGGCCTGGTCTTCACCAGCCACAGTTACACGGCGCTGGTCAAAACCTATGGCCTAAAGCAGGAATTCATCACGCCCTACACCCCGCAGCAGAACGGCCTGGTGGAGCGGATGATCCGGACGCTGAAAGAGCAGTGCATCCACCGCCACCGCTTCGAGACTCTGCAGCATGCCAGCCGTGTCATTGGCGACTGGATCCAGTTCTACAACCACCAACGGCCGCATCAGGCGTTGGATATGAAGACACCCGCTGAGGCATTCGCTTTAGCGGCGTGACCTGTGCAGGATTTGCTAGGTCAATACAACCTGGCCTAGCCATAGTCTGTCGAGAGCATAGATGGCTCTTTAAAAGTGAAACCCCCTGTCGCTGTTTAAGCGCAGGGGGTTTGATGGGGTAAGTCTGACGATGACCTACTTTCACGCACGCGAGTGCACTATCATTGGCGCGGTCCCGTTTCACTGTCCTGTTCGGGATGGGAAGGAGTGGTTCCAAGACGCTATGGTCGTCAGACTATAACTTGTACCGTTCGGAGGATTGTGTGTCCTCATGAACGTCAAAGGGAAGAAGTGTGTTGTTGGTGTGTGATTGTATTGTTTGCGCAGTTCGCCTTGCTGTATTGCAAGGTTATAGGATCAAGCCTCACGGGCAATTAGTACTGGTTAGCTTAACGCATTACTGCGCTTCCACACCCAGCCTATCAACGTCGTGGTCTTCAACGACCCTTTAGGGGAATCAAGTTCCCAGGGATATCTCATCTTGAGGCGAGTTTCCCGCTTAGATGCTTTCAGCGGTTATCTCTTCCGAATTTAGCTACCCGGCGATGCGACTGGCGTCACAACCGGTACACCAGAGATTCGTCCACTCCGTTCCTCTCGTACCAGGAGCAGGCCCCTCAAATATCCAGCGCCCACGGCAGATAGGGACCAAACTGTCTCACGACGTTTTAAACCCAGCTCACGTACCACTTTAAATGGCGAACAGCCATACCCTTGGGACCGGCTACAGCCCCAGGATGTGATGAGCCGACATCGAGGTGCCAAACTCCGCCGTCGATGTGAACTCTTGGGCGGAATCAGCCTGTTATCCCCAGAGTACCTTTTATCCGTTGAGCGATGGCCCTTCCATACAGAACCACCGGATCACTATGACCTGCTTTCGCACCTGCTCGACTTGTCGGTCTCGCAGTCAAGCCTTCTTTTGCCATTGCACTATCAGTACGATGTCCGACCGTACCTAGAAGACCTTCGTACTCCTCCGTTACCTTTTGGGAGGAGACCGCCCCAGTCAAACTGCCTACCATGCACGGTCCCCGATCCAGATGATGGACCTAGGTTAGAACCTCAACGACACCAGGGTGGTATTTCAAGGACGGCTCCACCGGAACTAGCGTCCCGGTCTCATCGCCTCCCACCTATCCTACACAAGTCCCGTCAAAGTCCAATGCAAAGCTACAGTAAAGGTTCATGGGGTCTTTCCGTCTAGCCGCGGGTAGATTGCATCTTCACAAACACTTCAACTTCGCTGAGTCTCAGGAGGAGACAGTGTGGCCATCGTTACGCCATTCGTGCAGGTCGGAACTTACCCGACAAGGAATTTCGCTACCTTAGGACCGTTATAGTTACGGCCGCCGTTTACCGGGGCTTCGATCAAGAGCTTGCACCCCATCACTTAACCTTCCGGCACCGGGCAGGCGTCACACCCTATACGTCCACTTTCGTGTTTGCAGAGTGCTGTGTTTTTAATAAACAGTCGCAGCCACCGATTCTCTGCGGCCTCTTCGCCCTTCGGATGTACTCCTACAAGCTACCGAGGCATACCTTCTCCCGAAGTTACGGTATCAATTTGCCGAGTTCCTTCTCCTGAGTTCTCTCAAGCGCCTTAGTATCTTCTACCTGCCCACCTGTGTCGGTTTGCGGTACGGTCAATTCTAGACTGAAGCTTAGTGGCTTTTCCTGGAAGCAGGGTATCAATCACTTCGCTCTCAAAGAGAGCTCGTCATCACGCCTCAGCTAAGCCCCCGGATTTGCCTAAGGGGCACACCTACACGCTTAAACCACCTATTCCAACAGATGGCTGACCTAACCTTCTCCGTCCCCACATCGCATCTAGAATCGGTACAGGAATATTGACCTGTTTCCCATCGACTACGCATCTCTGCCTCGCCTTAGGGGCCGACTCACCCTGCGCCGATGAACGTTGCGCAGGAAACCTTG
>JADJBR010000007.1:1572500-1982819 GCA_016703645.1 Zoogloea sp.
TGCTTGGAGAAAAGACGGCGATTCTAGCGCATCTCAAAAAACTCCGCGCAGACGCCCCCGGGCTACGGTGGCGTCTGGCTGGCGTGGCAATCAGCTCAGCAGTGGGCATGGCAGCCGCCATCGCCGTTGTCCCAGGTCAGACGGGCCAAAACACTCCCAAGGAAACGGTGCTTGAACACCTTGGCACGCCCAAGGTCACCATCCCGCACGGCGACGAACGGCCGTTCATCCGCGAGAGCCGCATCCGTCCAGGAGAGTCACTGGGAGCCGCCCTGCGGAGGCTCGGGCTGACCGACGTGGCGCTCGCATCGCAGGCAAGCTCACAAGGGATCATCAAGCAGCTAGCCGGTGCAAGCAGCCCTGGCTCTCTACTCACCGTGGCAACAACAGCGACAGGACACTTGCACTCCGCCTCGATTACACGACAGGGATCGGAACTCAGCTACATCATCGAGCCCCACGACGGAGAGCTTCGAGTGTCATCGAAGACGGTGCAACTCGAAAGCCGCGTCCACATGCAGGGTGGGGTTGTCCAGTCTTCACTCTTCGCGGCAATGGACGCCGCCGGCCTGCCAGACAGCGTGGCGGAGGATCTCTCCAGGATTTTCGGAGACGACATTGATTTTCACACCGAGCTGCGCCGCGGTGACCGCTTCAGCGTGATTTATGAGGTCTACTATCACCGGGGGCATGCAGTACGCACAGGCAAGATATTGGCCGCCGAGTTCGTCAATCGCGGCACTCGCCACTCCGCCTTCCTCTTCCGCCACCCAAATGGAACAGAGGATTACTACAACCAGAACGGCAAGAGCCACAAAGAGGGCTTTCTACGCTCTCCGCTCGAGTTCTCCCGTGTCAGCTCGGGATTTTCGATGCGGCAGCACCCGATCTTCGGCAACTGGCGGGAACACAAAGGTGTCGATTACGCAGCGCCACATGGCACCGCAGTGAGGGCCACATCGGACGGTATCGTGGATTTTGTCGGCAAGCAGTCCGGCTATGGCAACTTCGTCGTATTGCGTCATGGCGAAACCTACACGACAGCCTACGGACACCTCAGCAACTTTGCCAAGGGCCTTCAGATCGGAAGTCGCGTCCGCCAAGGGGAGACCATCGGCTACGTGGGAAGCACCGGATGGGCCACCGGCCCCCATCTTCACTACGAATTCCGGATGAACAATGTCCACCAAGACCCACTCACCGTTCGACTGCCCGACGCACAAGCACTGAGCGGGAACACATTACTCAACTTTCGCCAGCAAATCGCACACTTGAGCACCAGACTCACGCAAGCGCAAGAGAGCAGAATGGCCTACATCGACTGAGCGCCGTCGGGATCGTCGAAAAAAGGCTGCCCCGCAGACAAGCAAGGCAGCCTTTTTTATTATTGCCGAAGATCCGGCAGAGCACGCACTCCACCGGCTATCCTGCTCCGCTATCAAACAGAGAAAGACGAACCACACCCACAGGTGCTCGTGGCGTTCGGGTTTCGGATCACAAACTGGGAGCCCTCAAGCCCCTCCGTATAGTCAATCTCTGCGCCAACGAGATACTGATAACTCATCGGGTCGATCAGGAGCATCACGCCCTCCTTCTCCATCACCGTGTCGTCATCGTTGCGGATCTCGTCAAACGTAAAGCCATACTGAAAGCCGGAACAGCCGCCGCCCGTCACAAAAACCCGCAGCTTCAGATCCGGGTTGCCTTCCTCGATAATCAGATCCTTCACCTTGCTGGCGGCACTGTCAGTAAAAACAAGAGGGATGGGCATTTCAGTCACGGCGTTCATTGATCTACTCCTTCAGATTTGTCTTCGAATTATGGTCAGCACCCCACGGACGGTCAAGGCACCAGCAACCAATAGTCGACAAAATTAGTCGAATTTAGTTCAGGGCATCACGGGGACATGCCCCAGCCCGGTCACCTCGGGAAGCCCAAAGAGAATGTTCATGTTCTGAACTGCCTGACCGGCCGCCCCCTTGACCAAGTTGTCGATGACCGACAGCACGACCACGACGTCACCGCCCTGGGGGCGATGTACCGCGATGCGACACATGTTGGCCGAGCGAACAGAACGCGTCGAAGGATGAGCCCCCTTGGGCATCACATCGACAAACGCCTCCCCGGCAAAGCGCTCTTCAAAAAGCGCTTGCAAATCAACTTCCTTGTTCAGGCGGGCATACAAAGTTGCGTGAATCCCCCTGATCATCGGGGTTAGATGGGGAACAAAGGTCAGACCGACCGGGGCCCCCGCAAAACGCGACAAGCCTTGGCGGATCTCCGGCAGATGTCTATGCCCTGACACACCATAGGCTTGGAAATTATCGGACGACTCCGAAAACAGAATGTGGGTTTCGGCCTTTCGCCCAGCCCCGGAAACACCGGACTTGGCATCCGCGATCAAACTCCCCAGCTCAACCACCCCCGCCTCCACGAGCGGCAGGAAACCAAGCTGAACGGCCGTGGGATAACACCCGGGATTCGCAACCACCCGCGCGTTAGCCACAGCCTCCCTATTCACCTCAGGAAGACCGTACACCGCCTCGGCAACCAGTTCGGGGCAGGCGTGCTTCATCCCGTACCACTTCTCCCATTCAGCGATGTCAGTGATGCGAAAATCCGCCGCCAGGTCAATCACCTTGACGCCCGCATCAACCAGGGCTTTGGCCTGCTGCATGGCGATGCCGTTCGGCGTGGCAAAGAACACCACATCACACGCGGCAAGATCCGCGGCCTGAGGATCGACGAAGCAAAGATCAACCCTGCGACGCAAGCTTGGGAACATGTCAGCCACCGGAAGCCCCGCCTCACCTCGAGAAGTGATCGCCCTGATCGCCACATTCGGGTGCTGCGCCAACAGGCGCAAGAGCTCCACTCCGGTATATCCCGTCCCGCCAACAACACCAACCTTGATCATGCTCGCTCCCAAAGAAAATGAACGACTGTCGCCGCAGGCTCATGCCCACCGACAAAAATACTACCTCAAGATGACAAAAAGCCGCCCGGAGGCGGCCTTTTGGCGAAACATCGAACCGGATTAACGCTTCGAGAACTGCTTGCGACGACGCGCCTTGCGGAAGCCGACTTTCTTACGTTCGACTTCGCGGGCATCACGAGTCACCAGCCCGGCCTTCTTCAGGGGGGACTTGAGCTCGGCATCATAGTCAATCAGGGCACGCGTGATGCCATGACGGACAGCACCGGCTTGGCCGGATTCACCGCCACCGGAGACATTGACGAGGATATCGAAGCTATCGACAAAGTTTGTCAGCACCAGCGGCTGACGCACAATCATCCGACCGGTCTCACGGGAGAAGAACTGGTCGACCGGCTTGCCGTTCACGACGATGTTGCCAGAGCCCTTCTTGATGAAGACACGGGCAACGGCCGACTTGCGGCGACCGGTACCGTAGTTGTAAGTCACAGCCATTATCGGCTCCTGTTAGATCGCGAGAACTTTGGGCTGCTGGGCGGCATGCGGATGCTCGGCACCGGCGTAGCACTTCATCTTCTTGAGCATGGCGTAGCCGAGCGGGCCCTTGGGCAGCATGCCCTTGACAGCCTTCTCAAGCACGCGAGCGGGGAAGCGCTGCTGCAGCTTGGTAAAGTTAGTTTCGTAAATACCACCCGGGTAACCGGAGTGACGATAGTACTTCTTGTCCTGGGCTTTGTTGCCGGTAACACGCAGCTTTTCGACGTTCACGACGACGATGAAATCACCGGTATCGACGTGCGGCGTGTAGATGGCCTTGTGTTTGCCGCGCAAGCGTCGCGCAACTTCGGAAGCAAGCCGACCAAGGACCAGGTCCGTCGCGTCTACAACGAACCAGTCGTGCTTGACCTCATGCGGCTTGGCAGAAAACGTTTTCATGGAGAATCCTCAGACTTTTCCCGACACCGGGAACAAACCATAATTCGGAAAGCCGCGGATTCTATCGCGCAGCTCGGGCCCTTGTCAAACCCTATCGAGAGATAAAAAAAAGCGCAGATCGGGGAGATCTGCGCTAAATCCACACCAAAGGAGGAGGGTGGAGGAGACACCTTTCAGTCGCTTCAAACCACAAAAGCAACTGGACTGAGTGAATTATCGCGCCAGAAACGGCGAGGCGCAAGCTATTTTTGTGCGTCGCACCACAAATCTTTTGATTCATATATAAACAAAATTAATTCACAGAAAAATAGATCCAATCAATTGATTTAAAACAACAAATATGAGAAAAATAGCCAGCCTCAATAACTCGCCAGGATGCTAACCGAAGCCAAGCATGGTGCACTGCAGCACAACTACCGTGCCCATCCCGATTAAGCAAAGCTACAATCCGTGCTCATCGGGCAGGCCGGAACGCCGGAACTGCCCCCACGCGATCAAGGGAGATAGCGCAGCATGGAATGCTTAGTGAAGTGGGTGGACGGGATGAGCTTCATGGCCGAAACAGGTTCCGGACATGCGGTGATGATGGATGGAGCACCCGAAGCCGGTGGGCGCAATCTTGCTCCACGCCCCATGGAAATGATGCTGGCTGGCGCAGGCGGATGCACGGCTTTCGACGTCGTCCTCATCCTCAAACGTGGCAGACAGGACGTCACGGACTGCAGCGTCAGCCTGAAGGCGGAGCGCGCCGAGACCGACCCCAAGGTCTTCACCCGAATTGCCTTCCATTACACTGTCAGTGGCCGCAATCTGAAGCCGGACAGCGTCGAGCGGGCGATCAAACTGTCTTATGACAAATACTGTTCCGCCACGATCATGCTCAGCAAGACCGCCCAGATCGAACACACCTGGGAGATCGTGGAGGCCTGAGCCGAGCAGTCATTGAGCGTGGCGTGGCAGGACACTCAAACCCAATAGGCGACGCCCGTCATGACTCTTGAGCTGGCCTTCATTGCAGCCTTCACCGGACCGGGCAGGTCTACCGCTCCCAGCCGTATGGCAGTGTCTGCGTGCTCCGCTTCATCTTTCTTCATCTGGGTCACGATTTCCCGCGACTTGAGATCCAGCTGAGGCAAGCGATCCAGATGGCTCTTCAAGTGACTCTCCACCTGGCGCTCCGTCTCCGCAAGGAAACCCAGATTGACACCATCACCGAAGCGCGCCGCGAGGATGCCGATCGCCAGCGACCCGCCGTACCAAAGCGGGTTGAGCAGGCTCTTGCGCCCCCCAAGCTCAGCAATGCGGCGCTCCGTCCATGCCAAGTGTTCAGTTTCCTCCTGGGCCGCGGACTCCAGGGCGCGCTTGATCCCTTCATCCTTGGACATCAGGGCCTGCCCTTGGTATAGGGCCTGAGCACAGATCTCACCACAGTGATTCACCCGCATGAGCGACGCAGCGTGACTCCGCTCGTCTTCAGACAGGTCTGCCTCGGGAAGGTTTGCCCCAGGAACGGGCCTCAGTGTGCTGGCGTTTGCAAAAACCGTTCGCAAAGCCCTGTCAAAACCCACGATGAGTTGGTCAAGCATGTTTGACGACTCCGAAAAGACAACTCTTCAACGAACGGGGGCTGCACTGCGCAGCAAGCCGAGGATCTCATCTCTGGTCGGCAGGACGGCCCCGGGAGGACAGAAGAACTCTTTCGCCAGAACGGCGTACTGGCGGTTCAGCGAGTTGTCAGAGATGCGTTGCCATTCCGCAGCGCGGGGCAGAACCCACTCGCTCTTTCCACGGCCAATCGCATACAGCTTCCGCTCGGCCGTTTCACAGCGCATACCTTCGTAACTCAGATTCTCAGCCCCACCCGCAGCCCGGACAAGCAGCGTGAAACGCACGATGCCGTCATCGCCAAGGCGCAACGACCGCCCGTCGACATAGAACGCCGCACTGGCATTTGAACTGACATGAAAGGGGATGAGGTCTTTCTCGAACGGCAAGGGGGGAAGCTCTAGCGCGCCCTCCTTCCACTCCGGCTTTGCCTCATCTTCGAACAGGGCGGTACGCCCCCCCATACACGCGGAAAGCAGCGCGGCCAAGACAACGGCAACCACGCCCGCCATAGGGGGACGCAAACTGGAAAAGACAGAAACCATGACAGCTTTCACAAAAGGCGGCCTTGGATTCTAGCGCCTCCCGCCCCACCGGACCAACCGTGGCAGGAGGCCCGGGTCAACCTGCGATGGCCGCCTCGATTTCGGCAAAGGTGCGCGCCACTTCGGTCGTCTGGAGGGGAATACCCATCTGGCGAGCGATCTGCGATGCAGAAAATATCCCTCGCAACGACAGATCGCCGTTCCCTCCCTCCTCCACAACCAGTGCATGCTGACGACCGCACGCCTTTAGGGTCGAAACCACATGGCCCACCTCCGAGCGAAGGACGTCGGACAGCGAAACGGCATCGAGCTCTTCCGTGGCAACCATGATGTCCCGAACGACAAGCTCCTCGTGGCGCATCATCCGCTCACCCGCCACGCGCGTCGGCTTTTCTCCCAAGAGATCGTTGGAAGTGATCACACCGACGACACGCCGGCTGAGGTCGGTCACAAATAGCAGACGAACCCCGCGCAGGATCATGCTGTGATTGGCCTGAGCCAGCGAAAGATCATGGGCAATTGTCGCCGCGGGAATTTTGCGCAGGTCGGTCATGACCTCTATGGCTGGCGAAGATGCCGTGACCTTCGCCATGCTCCATGGGTCGGAAATCTCGCAGACCCCGCTACGGACACGAAACTGTTTGATCGGCTGATAGTGCAAGCGCTCCATGGTGTCTCCTCCCATTGTGCCCTACATCAGGAGCCGGACCTGCGGAAGCAGCCCCGGCAATCACGCCGCCAGACGACGGCGAAAGAACCGACAACAACAGCCGTGAGACCGCAGCCCCCGCTTCGAGTTTCCTGGTGCTTACGAGGAAACAGGGGGATCCGCGCCATCCGGTGGCGAATCAAACAGCCGGTAACTGTCCGGGATCTCGAAGAAGCGATCGCGAAACAACAGCCGGGCAAGCTCCAGCAGGGCCGACTGATAGACCCCCCGCTTGAACTCGATCACCGCTTCCAGTGGTACCCAGTAATAGCTCCAGCGCCAAGCATCGAATTCAGGGTGATTGCTCGCACGCAGGCAAACATCGGAGTCACGCCCCACCAACCGGAGCAGAAACCAGATCTGCTTCTGCCCCCGATAAGTGTTTCGCCACTCCCGCTTGATCCAGTGCTTGGGCACGTCATAGCGCAACCAGCCGCGCGTGCGGCCAATGATGCGGACGTGCTCAGGCTTCAAGCCGACTTCTTCGAAGAGCTCACGGTACATAGCCTGTTCCGGCGATTCGCCGTGCTTGATTCCGCCTTGCGGAAACTGCCAGGAATGTTCTCGTATCCGTTTGCCCCAGAAAACTTCGTTGCGCGCATTCACCAGAATGATGCCGACGTTAGGCCTGTAGCCTTCACGGTCGAGCATGGTGCAACCTTTAATTCATGAACTGGCCGGAATTCTTCCACATTTCCCCCTGTCGTGAAAGAACAACGCCCTGATTCGGTGCGCCGCAAGACAAGCGCTGCCAGTCTGCCTAGTGCACGGTAAAATTGTAGGCTGTACTTTCAAACGGATCCGGTCCATGCGTGCCTCCCAGTTCTTCCTCTCCACCCTCAAGGAAGCCCCGTCCGACGCCGAAGTCATCAGTCACAAGCTCATGATGCGGGCGGGCCTGATCAAACGGCTCGCGGGTGGTATCTATACTTGGATGCCGCTTGGCCTCCGCGCCCTGCGCAAGGTAGAGGCGATCGTGAAGGAAGAGATGAACCGTGCCGGCGCCATCGAGTTGCTGATGCCCGCAGTCCAGCCCGCCGAACTCTGGCAGGAATCCGGACGCTGGGACTTTTACGGCCCTGAGCTGCTGCGCTTCAAGGACCGCCACGACCGTGACTTCGTGATCGGCCCGACCCACGAAGAAGTCATCACCGACGTCGTGCGTCGTGACCTGAGGAGCTACCGGCAACTGCCCAAGCACTTCTACCAGGTGCAGATGAAGTTCCGTGACGAGATCCGGCCGCGCTTTGGCGTCATGCGCGGCCGTGAGTTCCTGATGAAAGACGGCTACTCCTTCCACAGCTCCTTCGAGGATCTGCAGCGGGAATACCGCAACATGTACGACACCTACCACCGCATCTTCAACCGCCTCGGTCTGAAGTTCCGCGCGGTGGCCGCAGACACCGGCTCTATCGGCGGCACGGGCTCCCATGAATTCCACGTCATCGCAGAAACCGGCGAGGACGACATCGCCTACTGCCCCACATCCGACTACGCCGCCAACGTGGAACTGGCCGAAGCTCTGGCGCCCACCACTCCGCGTCCGGACGCGACCGCAGCCCTGACCAAGGTGCACACGCCGGGCGTCAAGACCATTGACGAGCTGGCAGCCTTCCTGAAGGTGCCGGCCACGAGCACCGTCAAGGCCATCGTCGTCGACGGTGACGACAGCACCGGCAACAAGCCGGTGCTGCTGCTCCTGCGTGGCGACCACGAACTGAACGAAGTAAAGGCCCAGAAGATCGCCGGTGTGAAGAATCCGCTGACCTTCGCCTCCCCTGCCGCCATTCTTGCCGCGTTTGGTGCCAACGCAGGCTCGCTCGGCCCCGTGGGCTTTGAGGGCCGCGTGGTGATGGACCGCAGCGTGGCCGCCATGGCCGACTTCGTTACCGGCGCCAACGAGGACGACCATCACTACACCGGCGTGAACATCGGGCGCGATTTCCCGGAGGCCGAAGTGGCCGATCTGCGCAATGTCGTGGCCGGCGATCCCTCACCTGATGGGCAGGGCACCCTTGAGATCTGTCGTGGCATTGAAGTCGGCCATATTTTCCAGCTCCGCACCAAGTACGCTGAAGCCCTGAACTGCAAGTTCCTCAACGAGCAGGGCAAGGAACAGATCATGGAGATGGGCTGCTACGGAATCGGTGTATCGCGCATCCTGGGCGCCGCCATCGAACAAAACAACGACGCGCGCGGCATCATCTGGCCCGACGCCATCGCCCCGTTCCAGGTCGCCATTGTGCCCATGGGCTACGCCAAGTCGGATGCGGTGCGCGACGCAGCCAACGCCCTCTACACCGAGCTTGTTGCAGCGGGCATCGATGCCTTCCTCGACGACCGGGACGAACGCCCCGGTTCGCTGCTGGCCGACAATGAACTGATCGGCACGCCGCATCGCGTCGTCATTGGCGACCGCGGTCTGAAGGAAGGTGTGGTCGAGTATCAAGGGCGTCGCGACGCGGAAGCCACCAAGCTGGCCCTCAACGAAGTGGCCAGCCTCGTCATCGGCAAGCTGAAGGGCTGACCCATGGCTGCATTGAACCGCACCCTCGCCTCAAGCTTCCTTGCCCTGTCGCTGATGGGAGCAGGGGCGGGCGCATGGGCCGGCAATCAGCAATATCAGCCCCTCGCCGCCAGCGTGCAGGCAGCCCTGCACGCTGCGGTGGCGGATCAGGCGCCCCTTGATACGAGCTTCCAGCGTTCGGCGGAGCGGGCCCGCTGGCTCTCGGAGATGTCGCAACGCCTGGCGAGGCGCATTCCCGACGAAAGCTATCGCTCGGAACTCCTTCGTGCGGTGCACTACGAAGCCAGCCGGGCGGGTCTCGACCCACAGCTTGTCCTGGGACTGATCCAGGTGGAAAGCGGCTTCAAGAAGTATGCGGTGTCGTCGGTCGGTGCCCGTGGCTACATGCAGGTAATGCCCTTCTGGGCCCGTCTCATCGGCACCGAAGACACCAACCTCTTTCACATGCGCACCAACCTGCGCTTCGGATGCACGATCCTGCGCCACTACCTTGACATCGAGAAGGGCGATCTCTTCCGGGCCCTCGGTCGTTACAACGGGAGCCTGGGCAAGGCCGAGTATCCGAACATGGTCCGTGCAGCCTGGGAACACAACTGGTCCTACCCAAGCTACCGACTGGCCCAGAACCCCTGAAACAAAGGCATATGAACGAGACGGGCGCCCAGCAGGCGCCCGTTCTGCATTCAAGATACCTGAATCATCCCACGATGATCCCGCCACCCAGGCACACCCGGCTCTCGTAGATCACCACACTCTGCCCCGGCGTCACCGCCCACTGGGGCTGGGCAAAGGCAATCTCCGCCCGCCCGCCCGCCAAGACATCAATCTCGCAGGGCGCATCCGGCGTGCGATAACGCGGCTTGGCGGTGTAAACCCAGTGGGTGCGCGGATCCTTCCCCGACACCCAGGACAGGTCGGCAGCAATCATCCGGTCCTTGAGCAAGGCCGGATGATCGTGCCCCTGCACAACGTAAAGCACATTGCTGGCCACGTCCTTGACTGCCGCATACCAGGCATCGTGATCCCCGGCGTCATCCTGGTTACCCTTGATGCCACCAATCTGCAGGCCTTTGCGCTGACCGATGGTGTGGTGCATCAAGCCCTGGTGCTGACCAATGACCTTGTTGCCCTCCAGGGTTCGGATCTCACCCGGCCTGGCGGGCAGGTAACGGGACAAGAACTCGCGGAAGGGCCGCTCGCCGATGAAACAGATGCCGGTGGAGTCCTTCTTGGCATGGACGTGCAAACCGGCCGCTTCGGCCATCTTGCGCACATCCCGCTTGTAGAGGTGACCAATGGGAAACAGGGTTCTGGAAAGCTGGGCCTGGTTCAGACGATACAGGAAGTAGCTCTGGTCCTTGGTCCCGTCCTCCGCTTTCAGTAGTTGGTATTCCGTCCGCCCATCGTTGGTCCATTCACGCACCTGCGCATAGTGGCCGGTAGCAATGTAGTCGGCACCAAGGGTCAGGGCGTGGTCCAGGAAGGCCTTGAACTTGATCTCGGAATTGCACAGGATGTCCGGATTCGGCGTACGCCCCGCCTCGTACTCCTGCAGGAAGTCGGCAAATACCCGATCCTTGTATTCCTTCGAAAAATTCACCACCTCCAGTTCGATACCCAGCACATCGGCCACCGATACGACATCGACGAGATCTTCCCGGGTCGAACAATATTCGCTGTCGTCGTCATCCTCCCAGTTCTTCATGAACAGGCCGACCACGTCATAGCCCTGCTGCTTGAGCAGCAATGCCGCCACAGACGAATCCACCCCGCCGGACATGCCGACAACAACCTTCTGCTTACGAGACATTCGGTCCCTCTCCATCCAGCCAATCTTCCAGGGGCAACACCACGGCTGGATCGCCATGCTCCCCGAACCACGTATCCACCACAAATCGCGCCCCCGCGTCGGGCGCCTCACCATTGGTCTCGCGAATCACTGCCGAGAAATGCTGGGTCACCAGCCAGCGCACCCGACGCTGGATCGGCTCCACCGCATGGAAACGCATCATCCTGCGGCCTTCCATCATTCTCAGGAAACCGGAAGTCGTCTCGGCATGATCAATGCAATCCATCATTCCATGGACTCCGTCATCGAGGAAGTCCCCAGGGCGATCTGCGTGGATCGGCGACTGCTCACCGGCCCACAGGTACAACTGGCCGACCACCAGTGACAGGATCGCCCGTTCGGCCACCGGCGTGTCCGCCAACCCCAGCCGCCGCCCAAGCTCGGTGAGCCTGGTTTCCGAAAAAGACACCTCCTGCCGAGCCACGCAGCCGTAGTTGAAACAGACTGTGGCCCGCTCATCCGCCAGAACAATGCCCGCCCACAGCAAGGCGGCGGCGGCAACTGACTTCATGATGCGTCGTAGTGGCGGATCAGTTCCAGCGGATACCTGCACCCGGCAAGGTAATCCTCGCAACACTGCAGGATCAGCGGGCTGCGATGACGCTCCCGCGTCGCCTTGATCTCGTCAAGCGTCATCCACACCGCGCGCACGATACCGGCATCCAGCGAACGCTCCGGCTCGAAACCGCACAGCTCACCACCAAAGGCAAAACGCAGGTAGGTCACATCACCGACCGGCCGCGGCCACTGATATATGCCGACCAGAAACGAAGGGCGGAACCCATGGGCCGTTTCCTCCAGCGCTTCGCGGGATGCAGCCGCAACCAGCGACTCCCCTTGCTCCAGGTGGCCAGCGGGCTGATTGAAGCGCAAGCCGTCCTCGGTCTCTTCCTCCACCAACAGAAAGCGTCCCTCGCGCTCCACCACGGCCGCCACAGTGACATTCGGTTTCCAGCTTCTCATGGCGATCCCGCAGACAAAGATCGTATTTTACCCCCTTCCGAGCGACGGTCCGCAGCCGCCCGGAATGAGCTAGAATCGGGGGTTTGAATTCACTGTTTCAGCTGGAGATACCCATAATGTCAATGGCAGACCGCGACGGTTTCATCTGGTTCGACGGCAAACTCGTGCCGTGGCGTGAAGCAACCACCCACGTGCTCACCCACTCGCTCCACTATGGCCTGTCCGTATTCGAGGGCGTCCGTGCGTACAACACCGTCAAGGGCACGGCGATCTTCCGCCTCGCCGAGCACACCCAGCGCCTGCTCAACTCCGGCAAGATCTACATGATGAACATTCCTTACACCAAGGAAGTCCTCATGGAAGCTCAGCGGGAGGTCGTTCGCGTCAACAAGCTCGAAAGCTGCTACCTCCGTCCGATCGCCTTCTACGGCTCCGAAAAGATGGGCATTTCCACCAAGGGTGCGACGGTGCACGTGGCCATTGCCGCGTGGCCGTGGGGTGCCTACCTGGGTGAAGATGGCCTGCAGCGTGGCATCCGGGTAAAGACGTCATCCTTCGCCCGCCATCACGTCAACGTCACGATGCCCCGTGCCAAGCTGGCCTCCACCTACGCCAACTCCATCCTGGCCAACCTGGAAGCCACCGACGCCGGCTATGACGAAGCCCTGCTCCTCGACACCAACGGCTTTGTGGCCGAAGGCGCCGGCGAAAACCTTTTCGTGATCAAGGATGGCGCCATCTACGAACCCGAGATCGCCTCGGCCCTCACGGGCATCACCCGCAGCTCCATGATCCAGGTTGCCAAGGAGTTCGGCCTGGACGTGATCTCCAAGCGCATCACCCGAGACGACATCTACATCGCCGACGAAGCCTTCTTCACGGGCACCGCCGCCGAGGTCACGCCGATTCGTGAGCTTGATGGACGTGTGATTGGTGAAGGCCACCGTGGTCCGATCACCGAGAAACTGCAATCCCGCTTCTTCGAGATCGTGAACGGCAAGGCACCTGAATACGAACACTGGCTGTCATTCATCTAAGATCCCAGGAGAGATCCATGCCCGAGAATCAGGACAAGACCAAGCCGATCACAGTCACCGCCAAGGAGCTCCCGCTCCACTGCCCGATGCCCGACACCCCCCTGTGGGCGCGGCATCCTCGCGTTTTCCTGGACGTGACCGCCGAAGGCAAGGTTACCTGCCCCTACTGTGGAGCCCAATACGTCTTCTCCGGCGAACTGCCCAAGGGACATCACTGAGCTTTCGTACAGGCTTCGGCCAGCACGGGGGCGGAAACGCCCCCGTGTCACGTCAAGACGTCCACCCTGGAGCCCGCCGCATGAGCAGTCCTATCTTCACCACCCCTGACGAGGTCGAAGCGGCCTTCTACGCGGCCCTCGCCCACGCGGATCTCGACCGCATGATGGCGATCTGGTCCGAAGATGACGAGGTTGTCTGCGTTCATCCGGGCAGCATCCGCCTGATCGGACTGGTTGCCATTCGCGAGTCCTGGCGCCAGTTGTTTGCCAGCGGAGCCCGCATCACCGTCAGTGCCACCCACCCGGTACGCTGGTCCAACCTGATGACCGCCGTCCATACGGTGCACCAGCACGTGCACGTGGAAGGAGACGACCGCCTCCACCCACCCATCATCGCCACCAACGTCTTCGCCCGTGGAGCCCTCGGCTGGAAGATGGTGATGCATCATGCCTCCCCCGCCCCCGACATGGATAACCTGCACAGCAACGACAGCCCGCACATCATCCATTGACGCCGTCGCTCACGCGCTATAGCGCCCCTCTCTGGCTTCCCGGTGGCCACGCCCAGACCATCTGGCCACTTCTGCGCACGGGGCCTCTCCCCGATTACCGGCGCGAACGCTGGGACACCCCCGACGGCGACTTCATCGATCTGGACTGGCTCCCCCATCGTCCTGGCGCCCCCCTTGTCGTCCTCTTTCATGGACTCGAAGGTTCAAGTCACTCCCCCTATGCCCGCAGCTTCATGCGGCGGCTCGAGAGCACTGGCTGGAATGGCGTCGTGCCCCACTTCCGTGGCTGCTCCGGCGAACCAAACAGACTGCCCCGGGCATACCGCTCAGGCGATGCGGAAGAGATTGGCTGGATACTGGCGCGCCTCGCCTGCCTGCACCCAACAGCCCCCCGCTTTGCAGCCGGCGTATCCCTGGGCGGCAATGCCCTGCTTCTCTGGCTGGGAACCCGAGGACGCGATGCCTGCCGGACTATCGACGCTGCGGCTGCCATCTGCCCTCCCGTCGATCTGAGCGCTGCCGGCCATAGCCTTGGACGAGGTTTCAATCGCGTCTACACCCGCCACTTTCTGCGCACTCTTAAACACAACGCCGCCGCCAAACTGCGCCAGCACCCCGGCCTTTTCGACCTCGAAAACATGCTTCGCACCACGAACCTGTATGAGTTCGACAATCTGGTGACGGCACCGCTGCACGGCTTTCGCAATACGGACGACTACTGGCATCGCGCATCCAGCAAACCCCACCTGAAAGGTATCTGCGTCCCCACCCTGGTGCTCAATCCTCTCAACGACCCTTTCCTTCCTCCGAGCTTCCTGCCCGATCACCTGGACGTCTCCGCCTCAGTCACCCTTGAGCAGCCTGCAGAAGGTGGCCATGTGGGCTTCGTATCAGGCGGATGGCCAGGAAATCTCAACTGGCTCCCCCGACGCCTGGTGCACTTTTTCACGATCAGCCACAATTCCTGACGCACAAGCTTCCCGGGCGCCGAGGTGTCATGGTGCACCGCGTATAATCCAAGGCTCATTTCCCAATACCGGAGCCTCCAGCATGTTTGTCCCCGCCCCCGAGATCTTCAAGGCCTATGACATTCGTGGCATCGTCGACAAGACACTGACCGCCGAAGCCGTCCGAGCCATCGGCCATGCCCTCGGTTCGGAAGCCGTCGCGCGTGGCCAGAAGGCCATCGCCGTCGGCCGGGACGGTCGTCTTTCCGGGCCCGAATTGGCCGGCGCCCTGTCCGACGGCATTCGTGCCGCTGGCGTGGACGTGGTGGACGTGGGCTGCGTGCCCACCCCCCTGACCTACTTTGCGGCTTATGAGCTGGGCACGAACTCCTGTGTCTCCGTCACCGGCAGCCACAACCCCCCCGATTACAACGGCCTGAAGATGGTCCTCGGTGGTCAGACCCTGTTCGGCGAACTGATCCAGGCCCTGCGGCAGCGCATCATCGATGGCAACCTGGTCAATGCCGCCGTCCCGGGCAAGCTCACCCAGGCCGATGTGGTTCCCGCCTACGTAGAAAAGATCATCGGTGACGTGAAGCTCTCCCGCCCGATGAAGATCGTCATGGACTGCGGCAACGGCGTTGCCGGCGCAGTGGCACCGGAACTCTTCAAGCGCCTCGGCTGCGAACTGGTCGAACTGTTCTGCGAAGTGGATGGCAACTTCCCCAACCACCACCCGGACCCGTCGAAACCGGAAAACCTGGCCGACGTGATCCGCGCCCTGAAGGAAACGGACGCCGAGATCGGCCTGGCCTTCGACGGAGATGGTGACCGCCTGGGCGTAGTGACCAAGGACGGCGAGATCATCTTCCCCGACCGCCAGCTAATGCTGTTTGCCGAAGACGTGCTCACCCGCGTGCCGGGCGGCGAGATCATCTACGACGTCAAATGCACCCGCAACCTGGCGGGCTGGATCAAGGATCGCGGTGGCAAGCCCACCATGTGGAATACCGGCCACGCCCTGGTCAAGGCCAAACTCAAGGAAACCGGCGCCCCCCTGGCCGGCGAGATGAGCGGCCATGTCTTCTTCAAGGAGCGCTGGTACGGCTTTGACGACGGCCTTTACACCGGCGTCCGCCTCCTCGAGATCGTGTCCCGTCAACCGGACGCCAATCCGGTCCTCAAGGGCTTGCCCGACGCCATCAGCACGCCGGAACTGAACATCAAGATGAACGAAGGCGAACCCTTCGCTCTGGTGGACAAGCTCAAGGCGGAGGCAAGCTTCGAAGGCGCCGAGAGCATGCTCACCATCGACGGTGTTCGCGTCGAGTACGCCGACGGCTTTGGCCTGGCCCGCCCGTCCAACACCACCCCGGTGGTGGTGCTGCGCTTCGAAGCGGATACCCGGGAGGCCATCGAGCGCATCCAGGCCGACTTCCGCCGTGCCATCGAAGGCGTTTGGCCGGGCATTCAGCTGCCTTTCTGACACCCTGGCGACAGGTGTGAAGAACCAAAAGGGCCACCCAATCGGGTGGCCCTTTTTGCATGAATTGCTCGGAACCGGCTACAGGTCAGCGTGGGCGAACAGATTTCCTTCGACGATCTCCGGCAGCACCATCCCCCGGGACAGCATCCAGTCGCGCACTGCCTGCCCTGTGGCCTGGGGCCACGGGCGCAATCTATCAGGGGCAATCAATCGAAACTCGGCCAGCTCTTCATTCAGCACGATGTCGCCCCGCGCCTGCACGTGGTAGCCGAGCAGCAGCTCATTCTTGCGCAGGAAGGGATAGGCACCGAGAAGCCGCACTGACACGGCGTCAAGATTGACCTCTTCCTTCACCTCACGGGCCACCGCATCTTCCGGCGACTCACCCTTCTCCAGAAAACCGGTGACCAGCGCAAACATCCGCTCCGGCCAGGCATGATTGCGGGCGAGCAGGATTGCGCCATCCCTGTCCACGCACTCGATCACTGCGGCAACGACAGGCAAGGGGTTATCCCAGCGCACGAAACCACAGGCTGGCGTGTAGCAGGCCTGTCGCTCAGCGCCGGCCACATGCCCCCATTCAAGGGGGCTGCCGCACTGGGGGCAGAAACGCCAGGACGCTTGGCTCATCACACCCTCAACCCAGCTTGCCGCCAACCCAGGCCGCCACCGATGCCAGTGCCGCCGGCAATGCTGCCGCATCTGTGCCACCGGCCTGGGCCATGTCGGGACGACCACCACCCTTGCCACCCACCTGCTGGGCAACAAAGTTCACCAGCTCGCCAGCCTTGACCTTGCCGGTCAGGTCTGGGGTCACGCCGGCAATCAGGCTGACCTTGCCGTCCGACACACTGGCCAGCACCACGGCGGCGCTCTTGAGCTTGTCCTTGAGCTTGTCGAGGGTTTCGCGCAGCGCCGTCGAATCTGCACCTTCGAGCACTGCAGCCAGCACCTTGGCCCCAGCCACATCGGCCGCCTGGCTCACCAGGTCGTCGCCCTGGCTGGCAGCCAGCTTGCTCTTGAGCCGAGCCAGCTCCTTCTCCAGCGCCTTCACGTTGTCCATCACCTGAACCACGCGGGACAGCACTTCCTGAGGCTGGGCCTTGAGGGCGCTGGTCACCCCCTCAAGCAGCGCCTGCTGATCCTGCACCAGGGCCACCGCCACGTCGCCGCACACGGCTTCGATACGCCGCACACCAGCCGCCACGCCCCCTTCGAGGGTGATCTTGAACAGGCCGATGTCGCCCGTGCGGGCCACGTGGGTACCACCACACAGCTCCTTGGAGGAGCCGATGCCAAGCACACGCACCTCGTCACCGTACTTTTCGCCAAAGAGCATCATGGCGCCGGTCTTCTGGGCGGATTCGATATCCATCACCCGCGCTTCGGTGGCCGCATTGGCGAGAATCTCCTCATTGACAATGCGCTCGATGCGGGCGATCTCCTCGGAGGTCACCGGCTGGGTATGGGCAAAGTCGAAACGGGTCTTGTCAGGATCGACCTGGGAACCCTTCTGCTGCACATGCCCGCCGAGCACTTCACGCAGGGCCTTGTGCATCAGGTGAGTGGCAGAGTGATGACGAGCCGTGCGGGCGCGGGCCTGGGTGTCGACCCGGGCGGTGACGCCATTGCCGACGCTCAGTTTGCCGGTCTTGACCACACCGTGATGACCAAAGACGGTGGCCTGGATCTTCTGGGTGTCCTCGACGGCAAAGATGCCATGCACGGAGCGCAGCTCGCCCCGGTCACCCACCTGACCGCCGGACTCGGCGTAGAAGGGCGTGTCGTCCAGCACGACAACACCCATGTCGCCTTCGGAAAGCTCATTGACCGGAACACCGTCCTTGTACAGGGCCAGCACATTGCCCTTGGCCTCCAGACCGTCGTAGCCGTGGAAGGTGGTCGCCGGGCCGTCGTACTCCAGGTTGGCGGCCATCTTGAACTTGCCGGCGGCGCGGGCCTGCTCCTTCTGGCGGGCCATGGCCGCATCAAAGGCCGCCCCGTCGACGGTCACGTTGCGCTCGCGGCAAACGTCGGCGGTCAGATCCAACGGGAAGCCGAAGGTATCGTGCAGCTTGAACGCAGTCTCGCCGTTGAAAACGGTACTGCCGGCGGCAGCCATCGCCGCCAGCTCCCCTTCGAGGATGGCCATGCCATTCTCGATGGTGGCAAAGAAACGGTCCTCTTCCTGCTTGAGGATGTCGGTGACGCGCTGTTGGCCAGCCTTCAGCTCGGGGTAGGCCTCGCCCATCTCGGCCACCAGATCAGGCACCATCTTGTGGAAGAAGGCTGCGCGGGCGCCCAGCTTGTAACCGTGGCGAATGGCGCGACGGATGATCCGGCGCAGCACATAGCCACGGCCCTCGTTACCGGGGATCACGCCGTCGGCGATCAGGAAGGAGCAGGCGCGGATGTGGTCGGCCAGCACCTTGAGGGACGGGCTGTCCATGTCGGCACCGGAGGTCTCGCGGGCGGCCGCAGCTATCAACGCCTGGAACAGGTCGATCTCATAGTTGGCATGCACGTGCTGGAGCACGGCGGAGATCCGCTCGAGGCCCATGCCCGTATCCACCGAGGGCTTGGGCAGCGGATGCATCACGCCGGCCTCGTCACGGTTGAACTGCATGAACACGTTGTTCCAGATTTCGATGAAGCGGTCGCCGTCTTCTTCGGGGGACCCCGGGGGGCCGCCCCAGATGTGCTCGCCGTGATCGTAGAAGATCTCGGTGCAGGGGCCGCAGGGGCCGGTGTCGCCCATCATCCAGAAGTTGTCTGAAGCGTAGCGGGCGCCCTTGTTGTCACCGATGCGGATCACCCGCTCCGCCGGGACACCGATTTCCTTGGTCCAGATGTCGTAGGCTTCATCGTCTTCGGCGTAAACCGTGACGGTGAGCTTGTCCTTGGGCAGCCCGAAGACGACGGTGAGTAGTTCCCAGGCGTAGTTGATCGCGTCACGCTTGAAGTAGTCGCCGAAGCTGAAGTTGCCCAGCATCTCGAAGAAGGTGTGGTGGCGGGCGGTGTAGCCAACGTTTTCCAGGTCGTTGTGCTTGCCGCCCGCCCGCACGCACTTTTGGGATGTGGTGGCGCGGCTGTAGGGGCGCTTGTCGAAGCCGAGGAAAACATCCTTGAACTGGTTCATGCCTGCGTTGGTGAACAGCAGGGTCGGATCCTCATGGGGCACGAGAGAGCTGGACGCTACGATCTGGTGGCCCTTGGAGGCGAAGAATTCGAGGAACTTCTGGCGGATTTCGGCGCTTTTCATCGGCGTTGGGTCTCCGGGTGTCTCGGACAGCGACGGTCGGGGAAAGGTCAGGTTTGAGAGCCCGAAATTGTAGCATCCCTCCCCGCCTCGCCCGGCTGGCTATAATCGCCCCTCCAATAACATCAACTCCACCAGGAGACAGCAAACATGGGCCACCGCCTTTCCAAGATCTACACCCGCACCGGTGATGCCGGCACCACCGGCCTCGGCAATGGCAACCGGGTCTCCAAGAACAGCCTGCGCATCCACACCCTCGGCGAGGTGGACGAAGCCAACGCAGCCATCGGCATCCTGCTCTGTGAAGAGCTGCCGGAAGACGTGCGCGCCCTGCTCACCAACGTACAGCACGACCTCTTCGACCTGGGCGGCGAAGTGTGCATTCCGGGCATGGAGATGATCACCGCCAAACAGGTGCAATATCTCGAGGACGAGCTGGATCGGCTGAATGACGATCTGGAGCCCCTGAAGGACTTCATCCTCCCAGGTGGTACGCGCGCCGCAGCCTTGAGTCATCAAGCCCGCACGGTCTGCCGGCGGGCCGAGCGGATGATCGTCGCCCTGGCCCAGGAGGAAGCGGTGAATGACGCACCTCGCCAGTACCTGAACCGACTCTCCGACCTGCTTTTCGTGCTCGGCCGGGTGCTCAACCGGGCCGGTGGCCGTGGCGACGTGCTGTGGCAGAAAAGGAAGAACGCCTGAAAACTAAGGGCTGCCCGACCGGCAGCCCTTTCTTCTTACCAGTCCACCTTTTCCACCAAGCCCAGGGAGCGCCCCAGGAAGCGCTCACCGATGGTCTGAAAGCGCAGCGGTATATCGGTTACGGTGTAGCGATAGGTCGGCAGACGCTCGCCCGAATTCGCGATCCCAAGCTCAACCAGCTTGCGGGCCGCCTGCTCTGCAACCGTGATGGCCGAATCAACGAGGCGCACGTCCGGCCCGACGACATCCTGAATCAACGGTTTGATCAAGGGATAGTGCGTGCATCCCAACACCAGGGTATCGACATTCTCCGCCAGCACGGGCTTGAGATATTCCTGAGCGGTCAGCCGTGTCACCTCGTGCTCCAGCCAGCCTTCCTCCACCAGCGGGACGAAGAGCGGACAGGCCTGGGAATACACGCGGACACCAGGATCAAGGGCATGCATACGCCGGGCGTAGGCATTGCTATTGACGGTCGTAGGCGTACCAATCACGCCGATTGCCCTGGAGCGGGACTCAGCCACTGCAGCGCGGGCACCCGCATCGATCACATCCAGCACGGGAATGCGCCCGGCCCTGTCCTTCACCACATGGGACGCCACCGCCGCCATGGTGTTGCAGGCGATGATCAGCATCTTCACGCCCTTGTCTAGCAAGTGGTCAGTGATCTGGCCAGTAAAATGCTCGATGGTCGCGACGGACTTGACCCCGTATGGAACCCGGGCGGTGTCGCCGAAGTAGACGATGCTTTCGAGAGGCAGGCGCTCCATCAGCGCCCGCACGACAGTAAGGCCACCCACACCGGAATCAAAGACTCCGATGGGCAGCGCGCCGGATTCAGACATGGTATCGGACGAAAAGTGGGAGCGCGGATTCTACGCCAGTCGGCCCCGCGCCGCCCGGCCGCCGCAACTCAGTAGCCGAGACGGGCGACCAGCTCGGCCTCCTCCTCGGGTGTGAAGGCAAACTTGTAAATCGACTTCTCGTCCGGCAGCTCACGCCATCTCCCGCCGATCTCCTTGAGACGACCCTCAATGGTGGCACACGACAGGTGCATGAGCAGCGCGGGCGCCTTGACCCGCTCACACATCCGCTCGCCCCCCATCTGCTTGAACTCCAGCAACTTCTCGTAAAAATCCCGATGCCGGGGATTGATCTCGATGAGGATGTCGGTGCAGCCCTTCACACGATACGAGTAGATATAAAGCAGATTGAAAAGCGAAGCGATAAGACGCTTGGAGCGCGCAGAAGGGTCAATGGCAAACCGTCCGAACTCGCAGAGCTTGCGCCCCTGGGAACGCAACCGTGCGGCTTCCATGCCATAAGTCTTGTCGAGCGCCAGACCGGCCGGGGAGTCCACATTGACGGTCAAGGTTGCATAGACCCGGCCGAACAACTCAGCGTTCATGGTGAGCTGATTCGGTTCGTCCAGCGAGCCAAGCTGCCCGTAACCGCGCCAGGCATACCGCTTCTGGATGAGCAGCTCCGTCTCCCGCCTGCGCTCCCCATCGCGCATCAGCATCTTGATCCGGAACTTGTCCTGACGCTCGCTCGGCGCATCGACCTTGGGGTCATCTTCGGCAATACACAGCGGATCAAATCGCCATGACTCCATAGCCGTGACCTCCGCAAGCGTCTGCGGAGCACGATCATCCTGAACAGGGAGTTTGGGCGGTTTTCGAAACATCATTGGATACTATACCGCGGCTTCCGGGTTCAGAATATCGTGTTGCCTCAAAGCCCACAAGACATGCTCCCTGACCATGGCGGAGGGATCATTGCGACGGGACTCCAAGGCGGCCACAGCCTTCGGAACCCCGATGGCATTTCCGAGCGCAACCGCAATGTTTCGGGACCAGCGCTCGTAACCGATTCTGTAGATAGGACTACCTGTCATTCGCTCTTCGAAGTTCACTTTCGACCACAGGAACAACTCTACCAGCCCCGCGCCATCTAGCCCATGCCGAGGTGTGAAATCAGACACAAAGGAAGAGCGAGCGAAGCGATTCCACGGGCAAACTAGCTGACAATCGTCACATCCGTAGATGCGGTTGCCTATCGGCCGGCGGAACTCCTCGGGTATGGCGTCCTTCAGCTCAATGGTGAGGTACGAGATGCAGCGCCTCGCGTCCACACGGTAAGGCGCCACGATGGCGCCCGTTGGACAAGCGGGAATGCAGGCCGAGCAGTCGCCACAATGACCAGACTTCGGCACATCAAGGGGCAGCGGCAAGTCCGTGTAGATCTCTCCAAGAAAGAAGAAGGAACCCGCTTGCCGCGATAACAGCAGCGTGTGTTTTCCACGCCACCCCAGTCCGGCCTTTTCCGCGAGCGCCACTTCCATGACCGGGGCGGAATCCACGAAGACGCGATATCCATGCGGAGTCTCGGCAGAAATCCGGTCTGCAAGGCGCTGCAAGCGACTTCGCAGCACCTTGTGGTAATCCCGCCCCAAGGCGTACCGCGATACGTAGGCTTTCCCGGGGCATTGCAGGATCGCATGGGGGCTCTCCCCCTGCGCGAGGTAGGACATTCGTACCGAGATGACGCGGCATGTGCCGGGCACAAGTTCAGCCGGCCTGGACCGCTTCAGCCCATGTTTGTACATATAATCCATCTCCCCGTGACAACCGGCATCCAGCCAGGCCAACAGCCCTGGCTCGGCGTCCCCGAGATCGATATCGGAAATACCGACCTCATCGAAGCCAAGCGCCTGCCCCCAAGCCTTGATACTCGCAGCCAGCGTCGCGAAATCACCCTGCCCACCGGAAAGTTTATCGTGCCCCAAGCTCATTCTATTGATGATAACGGCCCGACCGCCAGCATGCACCTCCTGGATGAAAGTGCCACCCTGTCGATCGGCGAACGACTGGCCAAAGCCCTGCCTGACCGGCTGACGATCCACCTGATCGGCGACCTTGGCGCGGGGAAAACGACCCTATGTCGCGGCCTGCTCCGCGGCCTCGGTTACCTCGGCAAGGTGAAGAGCCCGACATATACCTTGGTTGAACCGTATAAAGATTCTAGAATAGTCGTATATCACTTTGATTTTTATCGATTCACGGATGCAAATGAATTTCTCGAAGCAGGCCTTGATGAGTACTTTGAAGGTTCGGGGATCCGCCTCGTGGAATGGCCGGAGCGCGCACAACCTTTCCTGCCCGAGGCCGACCTGGAAATTCGGCTGCAGATCGACAGCGGCGGCGGGCGTACCCTCACCCTGTTGCCGCTGAGCCCGGAAGGAAGGAAATGTCTTCAAAATCTGGATTCAAGCTAAGCCGCACCGCCCTGACATCCGGCGATATCAGGGACGTGACCCGCCGGCGCCTCCTGGGTTCGGCAGCCGCAAGTCTGCTCTTGCTCGTCAGCAGGAATGTCGCCGCCGCCCCGGCATCCGTCCTTGCAGTGCGTGTGTGGCCGGCGCGGGACTACACCCGGATCACGCTCGAGAGCCGGGAACCGCTGATCTTCAGTCACCATTCCGCCCACCAACCCGAGCGACTGGTGGTGGACCTGGAAGGGCTGGAACTCAATAGCGTCCTTCAGTCCCTGCCGGCCAAAATCACCGGACAAGATCCATATATCCAGCTCATCCGCGCCGGGCGAAATCGCCCTGGCGTGGTTCGACTGGTCATTGATCTAAAGACCGAGGTCATTCCGCAGGTTTTCACTCTGAAACCCATTGGTGACTATGGCTATCGCCTTGTACTCGACCTCTATCCCGCTGAGCCCATAGACCCCCTGCTGGCCTTCCTCGAAAAGCTGTCTCCCGAGGAAGCCGCTGCCGGCGGCGCCACTCCCCCCCCTGTCGTCGGGAAAGCAGAGGAAAAGCCCCCCAGACGCACTGCAGAAGCGGAGCGGAAAATCGATCCGCCAAAACGCGAGGCCGCCACTGACCGTGCGCACAGACCGGCCGGCGAAGATGAGCCAATGGTGAGTCGGCTGATCACCATTGCCATCGACCCTGGCCACGGCGGTGAGGATCCGGGCGCAGTGGGTGCAGCGGGCAGTTTCGAGAAGCACGTCACCCTTTCCGTCGGGCGACGTCTGAAAGCGCGCATCGACGCCGAACCCAACATGCGTGCCATGTTGACCCGCGACGCCGACTACTTTGTGCCGCTCCAGCAACGGGTTGCGAAGGCGCGCCGCGTACAGGCCGACCTCTTCGTATCGATCCACGCAGATGCCTTCATCAGCCCCACCGCACGGGGCAGCTCGGTGTTCGTGTTGTCCGACAAGGGCGCCTCGAGCACGGCGGCCCGCTGGCTTGCGCAAAAGGAAAACGCCGCGGATCTGATTGGGGGGGTCAATCTCGGGGTCAAGGACAGCCATCTGGCGCGTACATTGCTGGACTTGTCCCAGACAGCCGCCATCAATGACAGCCTGAAAGTCGGCAAGGCGGTGCTCGGAGAGCTCGGCGGGATCAACCGGCTACATAAAGGCGAAGTCGAGCAGGCCAGCTTTGCCGTCCTGAAGGCACCCGACATCCCCTCCATCCTGATCGAAACGGCATTCATCTCAAACCCGGAAGAGGAAGCCCGCCTTAACGACGAAGCGTACCAGGACCGGATGGCTGAAGCGATCCTGCGCGGGCTGAGACGCTACTTTGCCAAGAATCCGCCCATGTCCAAGTCCAAGCTTGCCAGCCTCAACTGATTCCCCACGTGGCCGAACGCCTCAGCGGATGCACACTTTGCGCACCTGTTTGAGGTCCGTGACGCCACCGAACACCTTTTCGATGCCGTCCTGACGCAGGGTTCGCATGCCCTCGTCCAGGGCGGCCGAGAGGAGCGCGGACACCCGCGCACGCTCCTGGATCAGGGACTTGATGCGATCAGATCCAACCATGAGCTCGTGCAGGCCCAGGCGCCCCTTGTATCCGCCATTGCACTGATCGCAGCCAACCGGCTCGTACAGCGTAAATCGCCCCTTGTCATCGGCGTAGCTCTGACGCCAGCGTGCCAATATCTGCTCCTTTGCCGCAACGGGGTCGTCCATGAAGGCGGGGGTCTGGCGGAGGTCTTCACAATACTCATCCAGCATCCCCCGAACCTCATCATCCGACGGATGGTAGGGTTTCTTGCATTTGCTGCAGAGGCGTTTGGCCAAGCGCTGGGCGAGAATGCCGAGCAGGGCATCGGCAAAGTTGAAAGGATCCATGCCCATGTCAAGCAAGCGCACAATGGACTCCGGCGCACTGTTGGTATGGAGGGTGCTGAAGACGAGGTGACCGGTCAGGGAGGCCTCCAGACCGATTGACACCGTCTCCTTGTCCCGCATTTCGCCAACCATGATCACATCCGGATCAGCACGCAGGAAAGAACGCATGACCGTGGGAAAATCGAGACCCGCCTTGCGGTTCACCTGCACCTGTCGCAGCCCCTTCTGGGTGATTTCCACGGGATCCTCGGCCGTCCAGATCTTGGTCTCTGGCGTGTTGATATGCCCCAGGATGGAATGCAGGGTGGTCGTCTTACCGGATCCAGTTGGGCCGCACACGAAGAAAATGCCGTAGGGCTTGGCAACTGTCTGCCGGAGCCGGTCATAATTGCTCTCCAGCAAGCCCAGCTTCTCGAGTGGAATGGGTTCGCTATTGGCCAGCAGGCGCATGACCACATCTTCCATGCCACCGGTGGTCGGCACGGTCGCCACCCGTAACTCAATATCGAGGGGGCCGAATCGCCGGAACTTGATCTTGCCGTCCTGGGGTTTTCGCCGCTCGGAGATATCGAGGTCACACATGATCTTGATACGCGTGACAATCGGGCTTCGATAGCTCGACGGCACTTCGATGTATGGCACCAGGGAGCCATCACGGCGAAAACGAATCTGCGTCTTTTCCTTGCCGGGACGCGGTTCGATATGGATGTCGGATGCGCCCTGGCGGTGGGCATCGATGATGATGCGGTTGACCAGCTTCACGAGTTCATTGTCGGCGGCTGCCGAGACGTCCTCGGCGACCGGGGCACCCTCACCATCATCATCCTGCATGTCCGACAGGAGATCCGACACGGATGCATCATCGGACGCACTTCCCCCAAAAAACTGGGCGACGGTCTGCATGAACTCCACCTGGGTGGTCACACAAAATACGGGCGCAGCCTTGGGAAAGACATTCTGGACGACGCGCGAGGCGATTGCCTGCTCCGGGTCAGTCACCAGGGTGAGCAGGCCATCCGGGTTTTCTTCGAGCGGGAGCCACTGGGCCTGCTGCACATAGTCACGTTTGAGGTTCCTGAGTAGATCCAGGGGCTTGACCCGATCAGACCGAAAGGGCTCGTAGGGAACACCGAAGAACCGCGAGATCGCGCTACCGATATCCGCCGGTTTCAGCTTGTATTGCTCAAGGAGGAGATGCTCGAGGGACACCCCTTGCTCCCGTGCAATGCTCGTGGCCGCTTCGAGCTCCGCTCCGGTGAGCTTGCCATCATTCACCAACCCCTCATATTTGGACTTGGGCTGCACCAAAGCGTGGCGGCGCTGCGCAAATGCCACCGCAAGCGTCTGCCCGAGCCCCTGGATCCCCTCCTCGGCAATGGCCGAAAAGGCCTCACCACTCCGGGAGTTGATAAGCTGAATCACGCCCAGGACATCGCCCGTCTCGGCGCTGGAAATTGGCGCCACAAGCATCTGATGGCAACGATAGCCCGTCCGCTCATCAACCTCCTTGCGGAACTCCATGCGCATCGAGATAGCCTTGAGCTCCTGCTCGTCATAGGCATCGTGGATGTTGAGCATCTGCCCGGTGAGGGCTACGTAGCCCGCCACACTGTTTTCGGCAATTGGCAGACGGATGGTCCGAATGCTGTGCAACCCGGTCTTGACCCGGGACGAGATCGTGGTCTTGCTCTCGTCGACCACGTAGATGGTCAATCTGTCGGCGGCAAACAACGAGCAAATGTCCGCCGAAAGCTCGAACATGATCTCATCAATGTTCTCGGTCGCGTGAATGCGGTTGGTAACGGTCTGGAGCCCTTTGAAAAAGGCCAGACGACTGGCTACATCGCTCGCACCGCCCTTATGGATACTGCTCATGTTCGATCAGGTTCCGGAAAATGAGCCCTCATGGCATGGGGCGAAGAGATTGAACGGCATTCCGGGTGCTGCACCAAAGCCCCCTGAACGGAGCGCCTAGAGCACCAACTCCAGCCCATTGTAGAGCGCCCGGGGAGAAAATCGGCCACAGTAGCTCAAGATCTCATCGAGGGTTGTTTGAGCCCGACTGGGTTTGAGATGTGTGATCCACACCTCCGGATTCGACGTGACCCGTTCGAGAAACACGGCCAGCAGGCTCGGACACAGGTGACGCGAGGCCAAAGCGAGATCGTGCAGGGCGTCCGGGAAAGCCGTCTCGATGATAAGGTAACGCAGATCGGGAATTTCATTAATCGCCGCGATCAAGGGCTCCGAATAGGTCGTATCACCCGAGAAAACAAGGCTTCCACCCTCACCCGACACCTGATAGGCGACCGCCGGAACCGTATGCAGGGCGGGCAGAGCCCTGATCTGACGCCCGCCACCCAGTTTGGCTATCTCTTCGACCCGCATTTCCTGAAAGCGCAGGAACGGATTGTGTCGATCAGGTATGGAAGAGAAGTCCGGCCACACAAGCCAGTTGAAGATATGGGAGCGCAGGATGCGCAAGGTTTCCGGTGACCCATGGACAACGATGGGCATGGATCGCGCTTCACCCACCGTGTCCACCAACAGCGGGATCATCGCAATGTGGTCAAGGTGCGCATGGGTCACGAAGACGTGATCAATCTTCAGGAGTTCGTCGTACTCCAGATCACCAACGCCGGTACCTGCATCGATCAGGATGTCGTGATCGACCAACAGAGCAGTGGTGCGCTGGTTGCGCCCACCGATTCCGCCACTGCACCCCAGAACCCGCACCTTCATCTTGTATCCATGAATTTCCGCAAGAGGGGCAACTGGACGGCACGCCCAGATACCGAAATAAGATCCAGCGCCAGTTCATCAGAATACGATCCGACGAGAATACCGGACGTCAGAAATATCACGCTTCGGTAACACCGACCCGCAATGACTGCTAATTCTGGACAGTCTGGGAGAAGAATTCCATCTTCACGCCCGCGATCTCGATGATGTCATGATCATTCAGGCGATGCGCCTGGGCATCAAGGGAGTGCCCGTTGACCACGGGAAACACGGTGCCTTCGACATGTGTAATGAAATAGCCATGAGGACGGCGAGTGATCACCGCGACCTGGGTGCCCGGTTTGCCCAATGTGGTCAGGGACTTTGACAGCTCGAGCGTGCGGCCGGCATGGGTTCCGCTAAGAATCTGGATCATCCCTACAACGCTCACCGCAGGTGCAGCCGCAGCCGCGGCCTCGACCGGGGGCACCCCACTGGCCGGTGCATCAACGGCAAGGGCGGCACCAAAGGACACCGCCTCGTCATGCTCGGAGCCCCCGGTGTTCTGCTCCGCAAGGAACTTGAGACGGTACTTCCCTAGCTCCACCACGTCATTGTTCTGAAGAACATGCTTCTTGACGGGCTGGCCGTTGACGTACGTACCGTTGGTGCTGTTCAGATCCTCGAGAAAGGCATCATTCAGGATTGTGACTATCGCGGCGTGCTCCCCACTGATGGCCAGATTGTCGATCTGGATATCATTGTGGGGCTTGCGACCGATGGTGGTGCGCTCCTTCTCGAGGGGCATTTCCTTCAGCACCAGACCATCCATGCTCAAAATCAACCTGGGCATTGCTTTTTCCTATCCGAAACGAGCCTTAACCGAGTTCTGTACCAAGGCGCACAGATGTACAGGACGACACGACGATGACCGACACATTATCCACTCCCCCCCGATCAATGGCCAAATCGACCAGATGTTCGGCCGCAACCTGGGGACTACCGCCAAGCATGACTAGCACTTCGGCAATGTCCACTTCCGGAACCATGTCGGTGAGGCCATCCGAACACAAAAGATAGTGATCGTTGGGCGCCAGAAGAAACGCAGTCACATCGGGAACGACATCCGCTTCCACACCGATCGCCCTTGTCAGCAGGCCGCGCAGGGCCACAGGACCCTCGGATGCAGATCCAATCATGCCCGCGTCGCACTGTGCCCGCAATACACTGTGATCGTGTGTAAGACACTCCAGATCATCACCACGCAATCGATAGAGTCGCGAATCGCCTACGTTGGCAACAAGCAGGACGCCGTCTGCACGAAAGCAGCCCGCGACGAGGGTACTCCCCATCCCTCGCAGGCCCGGATCACGACGTGAGGCCATGAATACCGCCCGATTGGCGAGATGCGCCGCATGCCGCAGATCGTCCTCCACGAGCATCTCGCCGTCGACCGCAAGCAAACGCTCCATCCAGGCCGATACCGCCATCTGCGAAGCTTCAGCCCCCCCCGCATGCCCCCCCATGCCGTCAGCCAGCACCGCCAGGCCGCGCTTCTCGTTGAAAGCCACGCAGTCTTCATTGCGCAAGCGCACCAGCCCGACATGGGAAGCCATTGCCATTCGCCAGTTAGCCTTCCCTTCGCTCACATTGAAGATTCCGTCAGAAGCAGGACTGTCGACACTGTACCCGACACGGCTCGCAGGCGAGCAGCCATCCCTTGAAGTCAGCCCTACAAATGAAAACCGCGCCCGGGCACAAGCACGGGCGCGGTTCGTACAAGCTCAGGAGCCTGTTACAGCATGGCCTTCAGCAGCTTGGCCATCTCGGACGGGTTACGCGTCACGGTGAAGCCACACTCTTCCATGATGGCAAGCTTGGCATCAGCCGTATCGGCACCGCCAGAGATCAGGGCACCCGCATGGCCCATGCGCTTGCCCGCGGGGGCAGTCACACCGGCGATGAAGCCGACGATCGGCTTCTTCATGTTGGCCTTGCACCACTGGGCGGCTTCGGCTTCATCCGGACCACCGATTTCACCGATCATGATGACGGCATCGGTATCGGGATCGTCGTTGAACATGCGCATCACGTCGATGTGCTTCAGACCGTTGATCGGGTCACCACCGATACCGACAGCAGAAGACTGGCCCAGACCGATTTCGGTCAGCTGGGCAACAGCTTCGTAGGTCAGGGTGCCGGAGCGGGAAACCACGCCGATGCGACCCTTGCGGTGGATGTGGCCCGGCATGATGCCGATCTTGATTTCCTCGGGCGTGATGAGACCCGGGCAGTTGGGACCCAGCAGCAGGGTTTCCTTGCCGCCAGCAGCAACCTTCTTCTTCATCTTGTTGCGCACTTCGAGCATGTCCCGGACGGGGATGCCTTCGGTGATGCAGATGGCCAGGTCGAGGTCGGCTTCGACGGCTTCCCAGATCGCAGCAGCCGCGCCAGCGGGCGGCACGTAGATCACGGAGACGGTGGCGCCGGTTTCAGCAGCGGCTTCCTTGACGGTACCGAAGATGGGCACGTCGAGGATCTTCTCGCCGGCCTTCTTGGGGTTAACGCCGGCAACGAAGCATTCCTTGCCGTTGGCGTATTCCTGGCACTTTTCCGTGTGGAACTGACCGGTCTTGCCGGTGATCCCCTGGGTGATGACCTTGGTGTCTTTGTTGATCAGGATGGACATTCGCTAACTCCTTACTTGACCGCGTCGACGATCTTCTGGGCCGCTTCGGCCATGGTGTCGGCAGCGATGATCGGGAGGCCCGAATCGCGCAGGATCTGCTTGCCGATCTCTTCGTTGGTGCCCTTCATGCGGACAACCAGCGGAACCGACAGATGCACTTCCTTGGCCGCGGTGACCACGCCGGTGGCGATGGTGTCGCAGCGCATGATGCCGCCGAAGATGTTGACGAGAATGCCCTTGACCTTGGGGTTCTTGAGCATGATCTTGAAGGCTTCGGTCACCTTCTCGGTGGTGGCACCGCCGCCCACGTCGAGGAAGTTGGCGGGCTCGGCACCGAACAGCTTGATGGTGTCCATGGTGGCCATCGCCAGGCCGGCACCGTTCACCAGACAGCCGATGTTGCCGTCCAGGGAGATGTAGGCCAGATCGAACTTGGAAGCTTCGATTTCGTCGGCATCCTCTTCATCCAGATCGCGGAACTCGACGATTTCGGGATGACGGTAGAGGGCGTTGGAGTCGAAGTTGAACTTGGCGTCCAGAGCCTTGATGGTGCCGTTGCCTTCCAGAATCAGCGGGTTGATTTCCGCCAGGGAAGCATCGGTTTCCATGTAGGTGGTGTACAGCTTCTTGAGGGTGTCCACAGCTTGGGCGGTGGAGCCTTCGGGAACGCCGATACCGTTGGAGAGATACAGGGCCTGTTCGTCGGTCAGGCCGGTGGCCGGATCGACGAAGACCTTGAGGATCTTCTCGGGGGTCGAGTGAGCAACTTCCTCGATGTCCATACCGCCTTCGCTGGAGGCCATCATGGCGACCTTCTGCGTGGCGCGGTCGGTCAGCGCGGCAACGTAGTATTCCTTCTTGATGTCGGCGCCTTCCTCGATGAGCAGGCGACGCACCTTCTGGCCTTCGGGGCCGGTCTGGTGGGTGACCAGCTGCATGCCGAGGATCTGTCCGGCGTACTGGCGCACTTCGTCCAGGGACTTGGCGACCTTCACGCCACCGCCCTTGCCACGGCCACCGGCGTGAATCTGGGCCTTGACAACCCAGACCTTGCCGCCCAGCGTTTCCGCTGCCTTGACTGCCTCATCGACTGAGAAACACGGCACGCCGCGCGGCGTCGTGACGCCAAATTTTCTCAGGATTTCCTTGCCCTGATATTCGTGAATTTTCATGGTTGCCCTTCGATCGAAGTCTTGGCCCTGTTTGGACCGCTCACGCTTGGTTGATGGGACTCTTCGGAGTAATGCACACTCCGCGATGCTGCATGCCGTTCTCCCTCGTCCAGCACACGCACCGCTTCGTTCTTCTTGCACCTGGACACTCTGGCCAGACGCAGGAAAGACGACCCTGCCACCGCCACATCCCGGGAATGCCGGAACATGTCGGATTTCGGATCAATGGATTATATACGAAAGAGACCGAATGACCGGTTTCGCGCTGCAGTGCACATGCGGGCACCGACTCTCATTCCGCATCGCGCCGACGGTACCAGCGGGGGTAATAGCGCATGACGGTGTCGGAGGTGGTTTCCAGGGCGTGGCAACGGTCCAGCTGGAATGGCTTTTCCCCATCGTCCTCGTTGTCCCTGCGAAAGGTGGCGAAGGTTTGGATGGCCGCAGTGGGCAAGGACAGCAACAGCTCGGTCAGATGGGAACACCCCCTTACGTCAGCGAACATCTCGCCCACGGTGCGCCGGAACCCGCGGACCAGGTTCAATCCGATCAATTGCCGATAGGCAGGCCCGATGGTGTCGCACCCCCCGGGGTAGGGGACCCAATCGGACACGGCCTCGACATCAACAATGACGAAGTTCGCATCAATCGTGACGCGGATGAGCAGATCGTGAACGGGATCACCGGCCCTGCGTACGCCAGAAGCAATCTGGTAATCGGCTTCCTTGAGATCGGTGATACGGGCATCCAGGTCAAAGAGGCCATCATCGCGGAGGAACCCTTGAACCTCGATTCGGCGGGTATGGACGCGGGTGCGTCCGCAGGTGGGTTCGGAAAGGGGCATGGCAGCGGTAAGAAGATCGGCTTGGAGCGAAAAATTAGGTAAAAACAGGTGTGCATGGCACTCCCTGCAACACTCCGGCCCCGCATCGGCAGACAAGTCGGCGCGACAGGCCGCAAACTTCTTTAGAATACTGTAGCTTCGGTCGCGGTGCGAAGGTTCCGCCGCCGCCCAACATACCCACAAGGCCACCTTTGCCGGATGTCCAACGACTCGTTGATGAACTGCGCGCGCAAGCCCCTCCTCTTACTGATCGCGACGCTCGCCCCCTTCCTCAGTGGCACCCTCCGTGCAGCCGGATTCGGCGAGCTGGTTGTCCATTCATCACTGGGAGAACCGCTGCGAGCCGAAATCGGGCTGGTACGGGTGCCAGGCGAAGCCATCGACGCAGGTTGTTTCAAGGCCACGACGGGGGCAGGCGACGACATTCCCTGGATTCATCAGGCACGGATCCGGCTGGTCAATGACCGGCTGCTGGTAAGCACCCGCGAGCCCGTCAACCATCCCGTGGCCATGCTCGGTCTGCGGATTGCCTGTGGGTCAGAGCTGCGTAAGGAATTCACCCTCCTCCTGTCTCCTCCGACGATCCGCAACGCCGGGCAGCCCGTTGACCTCCCCGTCAGCGCAGCCCCCGGACACCCGGACCTGCCGAGCGCCCCCGCCGCGGCGGCCGGTCAGGGTGGCGCGTCGGCCAAGGTAGCACCGCAGCGGGCACCGCGCGTGCGCGTGCCGGCTTCGGCCCAGCAGCTCGCCGCATCCACGCCACAGACACACCGGCGAGCAGCGGCGCCAACGGCTGCGGCCCCGGTCGCGCGGGCAGTAGCGCCGCGGCTTCCCGCCCCTGTACTCCAACAGGATCGTCTTCTGATCGGAGCAGGTGACGAGGCAGCGCTGGTTCCGCTGCGCATGTCGGTGCAGCTCGCCAATCCGCCAAAGAGTGATGACGCTGGCGGCCAGCGCCCCGTGAACCAGGAGCAACGGACCCTCGCCGAGATAGACGACCGTATCGCGGCACAGATCGAACTGGATGAGAAGATCAAGCGGCTCGAGGAATACCAGGCTCTGCTGAAGGAAAGGGTGGCGCAGCTGGATCTCCGCAAGCCCGCCGCGTCCCCCGCCACAACAGTCACATCCGCGCCCACTACGCCCCATCCCGCAACGGAAGAGGCGGCCGAAACACTGCTGGCCCAATGGGCGGCCCCACTCGGCGCCCTGATGGCGGCCCTGGTGGGCGGGGGGGCCCTGATCTACCTTCGACGTCGGCGCAACAACACCGTGGATTCGCCCGTCACGACGGAGGCCGAATTCCACACCACACTGCAGCACCCCGGCCCTGCCGCTGCAACCGAGAAGTCCGGAGTGAAAGCCCCCGCCAAGACGACAGTGACGGCAATGGAGGTCACATCCGCGTTGCCCGAAATGCGGAAACCGGTCGTTGCGACGGGAATTCCGGCATCGGCCGACACGTCCTCCGCCGAATGGGCAGAACCCACCTTCGCCCCGGCCCACCCCATTCCTTTTGACGAAACGGTCGATGAGCACGACTCGGCCCTTGAGTTGGCCGAGATCATGATGTCCTTCGGGCGCACCCAGGGCGCGGCCGAGACCCTGGCCGACTACATTCGCAACAACCCTCGCCAGGCGGTGAAGCCCTGGCTGAAGCTCCTCGAGGTCTACCACGTCGCGGGCATGCGTGCCGAGTTCGAAGCCCTGACCCGCCAGCTCAACAAGACCTTCAACGTCAAGATGATTGGCTGGAGCGACTTCAAGGCCGTTTTGCATGGCAGCGCGGAAACCGTGGAGCAGATGCCCCATGTCGTGCAGCGTCTGCAGGAACTCTGGGGTACGCAGGAAGCGCAGGCCTACATCCATCAGATCCTGCGTGACAATCGCAACGGCACGCGCCAAGGCTTCCCGTTGACGGTGGTCGAAGAATTGCTGCTGCTGCTGGCGATCCTCGATGATGAGCTTGGCGCCTACAAGCCGCCGGCGGAGCTCAGCCTGGTCGACATGGATCCACCTGAGGAGGGGCGCGCCGACCCGGCCGCGGCGTAAGCCTCAGACCGGGTTGTCCACATCGACGAAGTCCACCTCCAGGCCCCAACGCTCGGCCAGATGCGCCCCCAGTGCCTGGACCCCATAGCGTTCGCTGGCGTGGTGGCCTACGGCGAGGTAAACCACCCCCGATTCCCGCGCCAGATGGGTGGTCTGCTCCGACGCCTCACCCGAGACAAAGCAATCCACCCCACAGGCGATCGCCTGCTCGAAATAGCCTTGGGCACCGCCCGTACACCAGGCGATCCGCTTTACCGCGCGGGCCGGCTCGCCCAGAAGCAGGGGCTCCCGCCCGAGCCTCGCGGCGAGCTGACGCACCAGCAATTCGGCCCGGGTCGGTTGGGCAAGCTGCCCGATCCAGCCGATGTCCTGCTCCCCGAAACGCCCCTCCGGTGTCCAGCCCATCAGGCGCCCGAGTTGGGCATTGTTGCCCAGCTCGGGATGGGCATCGAGGGGTAGATGGTAGGCAAACAGGTTGATGTCGCTGCCCAGCAGCGTACCCAGACGCTTGCGGCGCAAGCCCGTGATGCAGGCATCCTCACCCCGCCAGAAGTAGCCATGATGTACCAGTACGGCATCCGCATCGCGGGCAAGCGCAGCATCCAGCAGCGCCTGGCTGGCCGTCACCCCGCACACGATGCGACGGATCTCAGCACGTCCTTCCACCTGCAACCCGTTTGGGGAATAATCCCTGAAGCGCCCGACTTCCAGCAGATTGTCGAGATAACGCTGCAATTCGGCTCTTTCCATGGCCGCCTCTCCTTGAAACCCAAGCACCCTGGCTGCGCACCCGCGCGCCACCTCCGAACGATTTTACGATGCATCGCCTGTGGATGATCTTTGCTCAAACAGTCACGGTCACAGTGGCCGTGCTGTTCGTGGTCAGCACCCTCAAACCCGAGTGGACCGGTGAGCGCCCCGCCCTGCCCTCCGTGACCATTCAGGAGGCCGCCACGCCGACCAACGCCGCGGGTGCGAGGCCGGTCGCGTCCTACGCCGACGCAGCCCGCGCGGCATTGCCGACGGTGGTACATATCTTTACCAGCAAGGAAGTCAAGGCACAGCGCCATCCGTTTGCCGACGACCCGCTCTTCCGGCATTTTTTCGGTGATCGCCTGGATAACCGCCCCCAGCAACGCGCCTCGGGACTTGGCTCCGGGGTGATCGTCTCCCCTGAGGGCTATATCCTCACCAACAACCACGTCATCGAAGCCGCCGACGAGATCGAGGTGGCCCTCAATGACGGGCGCAAGCTGCCCGCCCGCATCGTCGGCCGCGATCCGGAATCCGACCTGGCGGTGCTGCAGATCAAGGCCGACGGCAAGCTCAAGGCCATCACCTTCGGGCGCACCGAGCAACTCCACGTGGGTGACGTGGTGCTCGCCATCGGCAATCCCTTCGGGGTCGGCCAGACGGTCACCATGGGCATCGTGTCGGCCCTCGGACGCTCCCATCTGGGCATCAACACCTTCGAAGACTTCATCCAGACTGACGCGGCCATCAACCCGGGCAACTCCGGTGGCGCCCTTATCGATACGGCCGGCACCCTGGTGGGCATCAATGCCGCCATCTACTCCCGCTCCGGGGGCTCCCTGGGCATCGGCTTCGCGATCCCCGTCTCCCTGGCCCGCAGCGTGATGGAGCAAATCATCCAGAACGGCTCGGTCACACGGGGCTGGATCGGCGTCGAGGTCCAGGCCATCACTGCCGAGCTCGCCGAGTCCTTTGGAATGGTCTCCAGTGAAGGCACCCTGATCTCCGGCGTGATGCGCGGCAGCCCGGCTGAACGGGCCGGCGTGAAGCCGGGAGACGTCCTGCTCGCCGTCGAAGGTCGCAAGGTCAACGACCCGCAGGCCATGCTGGAGGCCATCGCAGCGCTTGCCCCCGGCCGAAAGGCGGGTTTCGAGCTGCGCCGCGGCAAGGAAAAGCTGGACCTGAAAGTCGAAATCGGTCGCCGCCCCGCCCTCTCCCGGGGCGACTGAGGCCGTCTCCCCCGGCTCGGAAGCACCGGTTTCCGTGGGGGCAAATTGACATTCCTCCGGTAGGCCTCTGAAATGGGCGGCACAAACATAATTGGAGACAGCCGCCCATGAATCGCCCCTTGCCGCCCTACCCCCACCTGCTCGCGCCCCTCGACCTGGGTTTTCTCTCGCTTCCCAACCGGGTGCTGATGGGCTCCATGCACACCGGCCTGGAGGAGATGGACCACCCCTTCGAGCGCATGGCGGCCTTTATGCCGCACGGGCCCGCAACGGCGTCGCATTGATCGTCACCGGCGGCTTTTCACCAAACCGTGACGGCGGCATCCGCCAGGGCAGCTCGGTTTTGGACAACGAGGCCGAGGCCGCCAGGCACAGCATCATCACCGACGCCGTGCACGCCGAAGGCGGACGCATCTGCCTGCAACTCCTGCATACCGGGCGCTATTCCTATGGCCGCCAGCCAGTGGCCCCCTCCGCCATCAAGGCCCCCATCAATCCGGCCACACCCCGGGCCCTGAGCGACGACGAGATCCTCCAGACCATCGCCGACTACGCCCGCAGCACCGCCCTGGCCCGCCAGGCCGGTTACGACGGCGTCGAGGTGATGGGCTCGGAGGGCTATCTGATCAACCAGTTCCTGGCCCCCGGCACCAATCTCAGGGATGACCGCTGGGGCGGCAACTTCGAGAACCGCTGCCGTTTCGGGCTGGAAGTGCTGCGTGCCGTGCGGGCCGCCGCCGGCCCGGACTTCATCCTCATCTTCCGCCTGTCCCTGCTCGACCTCGTGGAGGGCGGCAGCACCTGGGATGAGGTCGAAGCCTTTGCCAAAGCAGCAGAAGGCACGGGCATCAACCTCCTGAACACCGGCATCGGCTGGCATGAGGCACGCATCCCCACCATCATGAGCAGCGTGCCGCGGGCCGCCTTCAGCGCCTTGAGCGCCCGCCTGAAGAAGGTGGTGAAGCTGCCCGTGATCACCAGCAACCGCATCAACGACCCCCAGGTGGCGGAAGACATCCTGGCCCGCGGCGACGCCGATCTGGTGTCCATGGCCCGCCCCTTCCTGGCGGATGCCGCGTTCGTGACCAAGGCCGCCGCCGGCCGTGCCGACGCCATCAACACCTGCATCGCCTGCAACCAGGCCTGCCTGGATCACATCTTTGCCGGCAAACCGGCTTCCTGCCTGGTCAATCCGGACGCCTGCCGGGAATATGAAGCAGCCGCCCCGGCCACCCCCAGGGCAAGGAAGGTCGCCGTTGTGGGCGCCGGCCCGGCGGGGCTGGCTGCAGCCACCACCCTGGCCGAGCGCGGGCATCGGGTCAGCCTGTTCGACGCGGCCCCCCGTATTGGGGGGCAGTTCAACTACGCCTGCAGGATTCCGGGCAAGGAAGACTTTGCCGAGACCCTGCGCTACTTCCGCACCCGCCTGCGCGAGCTGGAGGTGACGCAGCAACTGGGCCGCACGGTGCAGGCCGCCGACCTCGCCGGCTTCGACCACGTGGTCGTGGCCACAGGCATCATCCCGCGCCGTCCGCCCATCCCCGGCCTGGATCACCCCAAGGTTGCCAGCTACATCGACGTCATCGAGGGGCGCCACCCGGTGGGTCGCAAGGTGGCACTCATCGGCGCCGGCGGCATCGGCTTCGACGTGGCCGAGCTGCTCACCCACCCGGGCGACAGCCCCGACCCCATTGCTGCCTACCGGGAGGAATGGGGCATCGACGCCGCCTACACCGACAACCGGGGCGGCCTCACCCCGGCACGCATGCCGGCGCCGGTACGCGAACTGTGGCTGCTCCAGCGCAAGACCGGCAAACTGGGTGCGGGGCTGGCCAAGACCACGGGCTGGGCGCGCAGCCTGCTGTTGAAGAAACGTGGCGTACACATGCTCGGCGGGGTGGAGTATGTGGGCATCGACGACGCCGGCCTGCACATCCGGGTGGACGGGCAGGACCGCCTGCTGGAGGTGGATACCGTCGTGCTGTGCGCAGGGCAGGAGCCCCGGCGGGAGCTGGCAGAAGGCCTGACTGCTGCCGGGACGCCCTTCACCCTGGTGGGCGGCGCCGATGTGGCCGCCGAACTGGATGCCAAACGGGCCATCTGGCAGGCCACGGAGTTTGCCCGGCAGTTCTGAGCGGTCACCAGCCCACCCCGAGCAAGCGACGGAATCGTAGCGAGCGGGTCGAGTTCGCTACGGTAAGCTCGCCCTTGCAAGGGGTGCGGAGAGCATCGCCGATGCCGAAATCGGGCCGTGCGGCAAATTCAATCGCCCGCTTTCAGGCCATGCGCCGGCCCCAGAAGTCCACCACATCGATCATCCGGTTGGCAAAACCCCATTCGTTGTCGAACCACACCAGCAGGTTGAGAAGGCGATCACCGCTCAGGCGCGTCTGACCTCCATCCACGATGGCCGAGTGCGGACTGTGATTGAAGTCGATGGAAGCATGGGGGTGATCGGTGTACATCATGCGCCCCGCACCCCCACCCTCCGCCGCCCTGCGCAGCAAGGCCTTAACCTCCGCCGCGGTGGTGCCACGGCCCAGGGTGGCCACCAGATCGATGGCGGACACATTCACCACCGGCACCCGGATTGCCTTGGATTCGATACGCCCGGCCAGCTCGGGCAGCAAACGCTGCACGCCCCGGGCCAAGCCCGTGGACACCGGGATCATCGACTGCATGGCTGAACGGGTCCGATGCAGGTCGCTATGGTGGTAGCCGTCGATCAAGGGCTGGTCGTTCATCACCGAATGCAGCGTTGTGAGCATGGCGTGCTCCAAGCCGAAGGCCTCATCCAGGATGGACAGCACCGGCACGATGGCATTGGTGGTGCAGGACGCGGCCGAAACGATGCGCTCCATGCCCGTGAGGAGTTCGTGGTTCATGCCGAACACGATGGTCTGATCCACGTCTTCGGCCGTCTGGCCGGGGTGGGATAGCAGCACACGCCGGCAACCGGCTGCGAGAAAGCGCTCCAGATCCGGGCGATGGCTATAGCGGCCCGACGCCTCGACCAGCACATCCACCCCCAGTTCGCCCCAAGCCACGCCCTCCGGCGTATCCGCGTGAAAGACCCGAATCGTCCGCCCGTCGATGCACAGGCTGCCCGGCCCCACCTCCACGGTGCCCGGAAAGCACCCATGGGTCGAGTCGAAGCGCGTCAGATAGGCCATGCTCTCCAGGTCGGCAGGCTCATTGATGGCCACCACCTCGAAGTGCCCGCGTGCCGGCGAGGCCAGCAATGCCCTCAGGAAACACCGCCCGATCCGCCCATAGCCATTGATTGCAATCCGTAGAGCCATACCCTTCATCCTGTCCTGTCCGGCAACCGCCCCCGGCGGCACCGCATAACGCCTCAGCCGCGTTCGAGATCCCGCGCACCGAAGCGCGTACCCAACATCATCCCGAGCCCCATGGCAACCACGTAGCCCATGGCCTCGCCGTTCCCCCCTGCGGCGACCAGCAGAGCCGGACCAGGGCAGAACCCGGACAGCCCCCAGCCCACGCCAAAAAGGAGGCTGCCAAGGATCAGTCGCCCCTCGACCGGCCCATGGGGTGGCGCAGGGAAACGACTCCGCCGACCCCATTGGAACACCGGCAGCGCCACCGCTATCGCCCCCCCCATCACCAGCGCGAGGGACGGATCCCAGCGCCCGCCGACATCGAGAAAAGCCTGCACCTTAGCCGGCTCCACCATGCCCGACACCATCAGGCCGATACCGAACAGCAGTCCCGCCACACCGGCAACGCCCCCTTCCACGAGACGCCTCATGCCTGCACCGCCGAGAGCCATCGCAACACGGCCACCGTCACCATGCCCGCCCCCATGAAGCACGACACGGCCACAAGCGAGCGTGGCGAGAGACGAGACAGCCCGCACACCCCGTGGCCGCTGGTACAACCGCGGGCGATGCGCGTTCCATAGCCGGTCAGCAATCCGGCCACGAAGAGCACGGGCAGGGGCACATCGAACCGGCCCTCGCCCCCTGAAGGCTGCCCTCCAAGCACCCAGGACGCCGCCGCCAGCCCCACCAGGAAAGCCCATCGCCATCCGCCCCCATCACGGGCGCCCCTCAGCGCCTCGCCGAAGATCCCGCTGACCCCGGCAATCCGCCCGGTCACCACATACAGCAAGGCCGCGGCAAGCCCAATCAGGGCACCACCGCCAAGAGACGCCCCGGGCGTGAATTGAGCCCAGTCGATGATCATTCGAGAACCTCCGTCATACATCCGCCCGGCAGCCTGTCTCGCTGGCGCCGGCACCCGAGAGGGCGCGAGTGTACCCCGGACTGGCCGCGACACCCACCACGGCGACGCGGTGCCCGGAAGAAGGCACGGGTGCATCGATTGAAGCCCCCGAAGAACCCGGCCACAATCAGCGTTCCTTCTCCACATCCGGAGCCCATGCCCATGAGCACCCCGTCAATACCGGCCAGCGGCCCCGTCAGCCGAATCGCCCGGCGCAAGGCAAAAGCAGGCTGTGATGGCTGTTACGAGGCCATCGTGCGTGGCATGTTTGCGGAAACCGCCCATTTTCCGGGCTTCCTGGGCGCCGACCTCATTCCCCCCTCGGCCCCCGGCGAACTCCATCAGGTGGTCATGCGCTTTGCCTCCCAGGCAGACCTCGACCGCTGGGATGCCTCGGAAGCCCGGCAGGCATGGCATGCACGCCTCCAGACGGTGGCGGACGGCGATCCGGATTACCGTCTGCTGAGTGGCCTGGAAGCCTGGTTTTCCTTACCGGCCACAGAGGTGAATCATCCACCGGTACGCTGGAAGATGGCGGCACTGACCTGGCTGGGGATTTTCCCGACCGTATCCCTGTTGCTCCATGTCGTGGCGCCGTTGCTCTCGGCCTTGCCTTTCCTGGTGCGCACGGCGGTGATCACGGCGCTGGCCGTCCTCATGATGACCTGGCTGGTCATGCCCCACCTGGTGAGGCTCTTCAAGCCCTGGCTCACCCGCACCAACATGAACTAGTTCGCACGCCCGCAAACAACACCGCCAGTTGTGGCGAATTTAACGTATTTAACATTTGGACATGAACTACAGTGCGGGTGAGACCAAAGACAGCCGTGGATAGCCTTGGACAAAGGCCCGATCCAACCCGACACGATGACCGACCCCAACCCCAACACCTCCCAGTCCTGCCAGCTTGAGTGCCTGGCCCGGCAACTCGAAGCCGCAGAGCAGGAACGAGCAAACGCCCTCAGCCTGCTTGAAAGGGCAAGAGCCGAACTGGCCCGTACCCAGGGCGAACGGGATCGCGCCGTGAACGCCCTCATCGGGCTGCGCAAGGAAACCTTCTTCAATCTGGCCCGCGACGCCGAGCGGCGCGACGGCGAGTCCCCCATGCACACGGTCCGGATAGGTGCCTACGCAAGCCTGATCGCCACCAGTCTGGGCTGCACGCCAGCCTGGAGCGAGATGCTCGAGACCGCAGCGCAGATGCACGACATCGGGAAGATCGGCATCCACGACAGCATCCTCAGCAAGACCGGCCCGCTCACCACCGAGGAATGGCGAATCATGCGCGAGCACCCCCGCATTGGTGCCGCCATCATCGGCCGGTCCGAGGAACCGCTGCTTCAGCTGGCCGGCGAGATCGCCATGACCCACCACGAACACTACAACGGTGCTGGCTATCCCCGGGGCCTGTGCGGCAATGACATCCCCCTTGCCGGGCGGATCGTCGGCGTGGCCGACTTCTTTGACGCCCTCACCCATGACCGCAGCTACCGTAAGGCATTGCCCGTCGATACCGTGCTGTCGATGATCCGCGAGCGCCGCGGTGAACAGTTCGACCCCCAGGTCGTTGACGCCTTCCTGCGTATCAGCGGCCAGATCAAGGCCGCTCGCCAGCGCATCGTCGAGCAGGAGCGCTTCAGCCAGGCCACGGACGGCTGGGACGGCGACTGGTGGATGCTCGCCTGAGCTTGTGGAGAAAGCGTAGCGAGCGGTTCGAGCGCTCGCCGAGCAACGCACCCGTACAAGGGGTACTGCCAGCATCCGCAAGCCGCCGGGCGGCTTCCCTCTCACCCGCTTCTGGTGGAAACTGGCGGGCATGACAACGCCCCCCGTTTCCCCCGTCCCCCTCTCCTTTCTCGATCTTGTGGCCGTCCGCGAGGGCGGTACCGTGGCCGAGGCGCTCGCCATTGCGCTCCAGACTGCCCGGCATGCCGAAGCCCTTGGCTTCACCCGCTACTGGCTCGCCGAGCACCACAACATGGCAGGCATCGCCAGTTCCGCCACCGCAGTGCTGGTCGGCCACATCGCCGGCGGCACCCGAACAATCCGGGTCGGCTCCGGTGGCGTCATGCTGCCCAACCATGCGCCGCTGGTCGTGGCCGAAGCTTTCGGCACCCTGGCCGAGCTCTACCCGGGTCGGATCGACCTGGGCCTGGGGCGTGCCCCCGGCACCGACGGCATGACCCTGCGTGCCCTGCGCCGGGATCGCATCGAACGGGAAGAAGACTTCCCACGGGACGTGGCCGAGCTGCAACACCTCCTGGCCCCGGCCACGCCCGGCCAGCAACTCATCGCCATGCCCGGTGCCGGCACCCGGGTTCCGATCTGGCTGCTTGGCTCGAGCCTGTTCTCGGCACGACTGGCGGCCGCCCGGGGGCTGCCCTACGCCTTTGCCTCACATTTCGCGCCACGTCTCCTGCTGCAGGCGATCGACCTCTATCGCAGGGAGTTTCAAGCCTCCGACACGCTCGCCAACCCCTACGTGATCATCGGTGTGCCACTCATCGCGGCCCCCACCGACACCGAGGCAGACTTCCTGGCGAGCAGCACCTTCCAGCGCGTTCTGGGGATCCTGCGGGGTGATCGGCGTCGCCTGCAAGCGCCCCAGCCTGATTTCATGGCCCGGCTTTCCGCCGACGAACGGGCCGCCATCGCCGACTTTCTCGGCGCTGCCGTCATTGGTGGCCCCGACACCGTGCGCGACGGACTTGCCCGCCTCCTCTCGGCCACAGGCGCGGACGAATTGATGCTGGTCTGCGACATCTTCGACCCGGCTCTGCGCCTGCGCTCCCTTGACCTCGCCGTCTCCGCCCGCGACGCCCTGGGCCGTGGCACGAGCGCATGACCCCGGACGATCTCCAGGCCCTGGTCGAGCTGCCCATGCCTTTTGGCAAGCACAAGGGGCGTGCCATTGCCGATCTGCCGGGCCATTACCTGGCCTGGTTCTCCCGCCAGGGATTTCCCCCAGGCCGGCTGGGCCACCTCCTCGCGCTGATGCACGAGCTCGACCACAATGACCTGCGCGCCCTGCTTCAGCCACTTCGCTCCCCCGGCCCGGGTTTCAAGACATCACAAGCCCACCCCCAAGGCGAACCCTGATGCCCGCCGATCATGGCTGGAAGGGCCAGAACAGGGGGATCAGGGCACTGAACAGCAGCCAGCTGATGATGTTCATGGGAACGCCCAGACGGGCAAAGTCGCCGAAGCGGTAGTTCCCCGCACCATACACAAGGGTGTTGGTCTGGTAGCCGATGGGGGTGGCAAAACTGCAACTTGCCGCAAACATGACCCCCACCACAAAGGGGCGAGGGTCGACACCCATCTGCTGGGCCAGACCGATCACGACCGGGGTGAAGAGCACAGCAATGGCATTGTTGCTGAGCACCTCGGTGGCGATGGAGGTGATCAGGATGACCAGTGACAGCATCAACCACGGCGACTGCCCCCGCCCCAGTTCCGCGAGCTCCACGGCCAGCATGCGGTCGAGCCCGGAGCTACGCATGGCAATGCTGATGGCAAGCATGCCGAAGATCAGGATCAGAATGGGCCATTCGATGGATTTGTAGGCTTCCTCACTGGTGATGCAGCCGGTAAGCACCACCATCACCGCACCAATCAGGGCCAACCCCTCGATGGGCATCACATCCAGGGCCGCCAGCAGCATCACCCCGACAATGGTCCCCAGGGCGATCGGCGCCTTGTGACGGCGACTGGCCAGTTGCCGACCCTCGGTGAGGGGAATAAGGTCGCCGTTGTCGCAAAAGCGCTTGATCTGTGCTGGCGTGCCTTCGACAAGCAACACATCCCCCACCTGCAACTGAAAGTCGCCACCGACCTGCGAGATCGACGCGTCGCGCCGATGTACGGCGACGAGGTGGATACCGTAACGGGTCAGCAGATCGAGATCACGGACCGGGCGCAGCACATAGCGCGACGTCTGGCCGACGATCGCCTCCACCGTCACCACATCACGACGCCGCAGGGTTTCCAGATCCTGATCGCTGACCTGGGGCTGTGCCTGCAGCCCCACCAGATCCGTACTGTGCAGGGCCATGACCGCACTGCTGCAGCTATGCACCACCACCCGGTCTCCTGCCTCCAGGCGGGTATCCGGATCCGGATTGGCAAGCTCGGCTTCCCCTCTCACCAGATTGAGCACCTGAATCGTGCCGTCGCTGAGGCAGGCCTCCTTCAGGGTTTTGCCCCGCAGGCGCGAGTGTTCAGGCACGAACAGCTCGGTCATGAACCAGCGTTCGCCGCTCCCTGTGAACTGCTGGGTCAAGGTCTCCCGCGTAGGCAAGAGACGCGGTGCGAACACCAGCATGAACACGAAACCCACAGCCGCCATCACCAGGGCCGGCAGACTGATCTCGAACATGGAGAAGGGCTCCAGGCCCTGTGCCCGGGCCACGCCGTCCACAAGGATGTTGGTGGATGTGCCCACCATGGTGATCAGCCCGCCGAGAATGGTGGCGTAGGAAAGGGGGATCAACAGCCGCGACGGAGCCAGACCGCTGCGACCGGCCACTGCGATGACCGCGGGGATCATGACCATCACCACTGGCGTGTTGTTGATGAAAGGCGACACCAGCAGACTGGTGAGCATCAACGCCGCCAACAAGCGCCGCTCGCTGCCCCCCGCAACCGCAGACAGCCACCCGCCCAGGGCGTCCACGCAGCCCGTGCGCGCCAATGCGCCGCTGATGATGAAAAGGCAGGCGATGGTGATCGGCGCACTATTGCCGAACACCCCCAGCACCTCCTTGGACTTCAATACGCCCGCGCCCAACAGGATCGCCACCGCCCCCATCACCGCCACATCGGGCTTGACCCACTCCCGCAGGAAAGTGACAAACAGACCGATCAGAACAAGACCGACAAAGGACGCTGCATAAGTCTCGGGAAACAGCATTCTGTGCATTCAAGGCATGGAAAAGCCGGATCTTAGCGTCACGGCGGAAGAGCCCTAAATATCAAATCCTGGAAAGCTTATTCTCCGGATACGGGATCACCCCAGCGAACGACACGCGCCCGAGCCCGGACATCCGGCCCGGGGCCGCCCCAGGGAAATCAGACGAAGCGGCGTCCCGCACCCTCAGCAGGGCGCACAAGGCAAAAAGGCTCAAGCACCTGAATGCTTGAGCCTTTTTGCTTTTGTTTGGTTGCGGGGGCAGGATTTGAACCTGCGACCTTCGGGTTATGAGCCCGACGAGCTGCCAGACTGCTCCACCCCGCGTCTGGAGGGGGCGAATACTAAGCGCTAATCAATGAAACGCCAAGCGTTTTCTCTCGGCTATGGCCACTCGACGGCCTAAAAGGGGATACACCAGCCGTTTGCCCCCGAAAAGCGCAGAAGCCGGCCCGTACCAACGGCAAGAAAGCCAGCCCGGAAAGCTAGCCCCGCTCGCAAACCCAATCTGGTGCCCCCTGACGGAATCGAACCGCCAACTGATGATTACAAGTCAACTGTTATACCACTTAACTAAGGGGGCTCGTGGAGGCAGAAGAGTCGGCTCCGGCAATACATGGCATGGACGGAGAAGGCTGCACTGCACTATCCTTTCAGAAGGCGCAGGCCCGAGCGAGGGCCGGATTATAAACAGAACCGACCCATTCACGCAGCCCTCCGAAGACGCATGCCACCTGCCATCAAGCCGGACGCCCCCCGCGGGGAGCCGGACAGCACCGCCAAGCCCCCCATCCGTCTGCTGTTCATCGAGGACTCGGAGAACGACGTCCTGCTCATCCTGCATCAATTCCGGAATGCGGGCTATGCGCCCACCTACCTGCGCGTGGCCTCGCCCGCCGAGATGCGCGCCGCCCTGGAACGGGAGCCCTGGGATCTCATCCTGTGCGACCACAACCTGCCCGGCTTCAGCGCCCAGGGGGCCTTGCGCCTGAGCCGCGAGCTGGCTCTCGACCTCCCCTTCATCATCGTCTCGGGTGTGATGCAGGAAGACGAAGCCATTGCGGCAATGCGGGCGGGAGCCCACGATTACCTGAGCAAGAACAAACTCGACCGCCTGATCCCCGCTGTCGAACGCGAGCTGCGCGAGGTGGTCAATCGTCGCGAGAAGCGTCAGGCCGAACACACCCTGCGCCAGAGCGAAGCGCGCCTGCGCGCCCTCACCGACAACATCCCCGGCGTGGTCTTCCAGATGGGCTACACGCCGGATCGCACACTGGGCTTCCAGTACCTCAGCGAAGCCGCCGCCATGCTCTTCGGCGCCCCGGCAGAAGAACTCATCGGTGGTTCCTCCGGCTGGATGAGCTGGCTGCTGGATGAAGATCTGCCCGGTTTCATCGACGCCGCCGCGAGCTCTGCAGAAAGCCTGTCGACCCTCAACTGGGAGGGTCGCATCCAGCTTCCCACCGGCGAACAGAAATGGATCAACCTGCGCAGCTCACCGCGCCTGTCCGAATGCGGCAAGGTGGTATGGGAAGGCGTCATGTGGAACATCACCCACAGCAAGCATGTGGAGGCCGACCTGCGCGAGTCCCGCAGCCAGCTCGCCGCCCTCTCCAACCACCTGCAGCGCATCAAGGAAGAAGAGCGGGAACGCATCGCCCGCGACGTGCATGACGTGCTCGGCGGCACCCTGGTGGCCATGAAGTTCGAGATGTCCCTGCTCGAATCCAAGCTCGACAGCCAGCTCGCCCAGGCCCGTGAACGGGCCCGCAACGTGGGCCGCATGGTGGACGACGCCATTGCCACGGTCGGCCGCGTCACCCGCGAGCTGCGCCCCGGAATCCTCAAGGACTTCGGCCTTGCTGCCGCCATCGAATCCCAGGGTGAGGACTTCGCCCAGCGCACCGGCATCACTTGTAACATTCTTTGCACCGATCACGACCTCGACCCGGACTACGATACGGCCCTGGCCCTGTTCCGCATCTTCCAGGAAGCGCTGACCAACGTAAGCAAGCACGCGGGTGGCACCGAGGTTCGCGTACGGTTGATGCAGGAGGGCGACGAGGTCGTACTCGAGATTGCCGACGATGGTTGCGGACTGGCTGCCACCGACCTCCAGAAGCCCCGCTCCTTCGGGCTGCGGGGCATCCGGGAGCGCATGAGCAGCCTTGGCGGGCGCCTCGAGCTCAACCCGGTCGCTCCCCATGGCACTTGCCTCGTACTGCGGGCTCCGCTATTGCCGTACCAGAGCGACGAGGCACAGAACATCAACCGGAGTGACCCAAGATGAGCAAGCCCATCCGAGTCCTGATTGCCGATGACCACGCCATCGTTCGACAAGGCCTGCGCCAGATTCTCTCCGACACGCCCGACCTCACCGTGGCAGGTGAGGCCGAGAACGGCGTCCAGGCGGTTCAGATGGTGCGCTCCGGTGAATGGGACGTGGTCCTGATGGATGTCTCCATGCCGGACCGCAACGGGATTGACGCCCTCAAACTGATCAAGAAGGAATTTCCGCGCCTTCCCGTGCTCATTCTCAGCATGTACCCGGAAGAGCAATACGCCATCCGCGCCCTCAAGGCCGGCGCCTCCGGCTACCTCACCAAACAGAGCGCCCCCGACCTCCTCGTCACCGCCATCCGGCAGGTGGCGAGCGGCAAGAAGTATGTCAGCCCCTCCCTCGCCGAAGAGCTGGCCAACGCCATCGGTGAAGACTCCGAGCGCCCTGCCCACGAGAAACTGTCTGATCGGGAATACCAGACCCTGTGCATGATCGCCTCGGGCAAGACCCCCACCGAAATTGCCGAAGCGCTCAATCTGAGCGTCAAGACCGTCAGCGTCTATCGCGCCCGCCTGCTCGAGAAGATGCACCTGCGCAACAACGCCGAGCTCACCCACTACGGACTCAAGCACGGTCTGGCCGAGTAGGGCCTCGCGCGGCCCGCGTCACTCGGTACATCGCCAACACAGCAAAACAGAATTAATCAGGGTAAGAAGGGCTTCGGGGCTCAAGACGGCGATCGAACCGCCGATATCCAGAAGGATTTTCCTTCGATCCGAACATGAGCCCAAGCGGCATTGCATCACAGCAGGACGCCGGATGATTCAACGCCCCCCAGCCCCGCGCCGACCCAAAATGACCGACACCAGCCAACCCTCTGACGTCGCACGTGAAACCCTGCGCCAGCTCGCCCTGAGGCGCATCGCACCGACGCCGGACAACTACCGTGCCCTCTACCATGAGATCGCCGGATCGGCCGCCGAAGACATCTTTCCGGAACGAGCGCTCAAGCAGATCGCCGCCGCCCTGCCACGGCACAACCACGAATCCCTGCGTCTTGCCCGCGATTTCGAGACGGCGGTAGCCGCATCCGACTGGAATGCCCTGCGCGGTGTGCTCACCGAAGGCTTCACCCGCACCGAACAACTCAGCTTCAACTGGGGCTCCCTGCTGCGGGACCTCATCACCGAATGGGACCGACGCCAGTCCGGACTGACCCAGGCCCGCAAACGGGACATGCTGGACCGCGTCCTCGCCGCATCCGGTGGCAACCCTGACAAACTCCACGAACGTCTTCAAGGCCTGCTCCGTGCGTGGTCCCGAAATGGGGACGAGGAGCAGCTCGGCAGCGCACCCTCCCTCCCGGCGGACAACACCGACACCCCGACAGTCGCCATTGCCACCCCCCAATCTGCGCGCGCGCCGGAATCGAACGGAGCCCTGGCAGAGATGCTTGCCGCATTGCTGGCCAGTCTGGCTGGCCAGCTGCGTGCAACGGACCCCGAGCTTGCTTCCGAAGCGGACGCCCTCGCCACTATCCTCCGTGCCAATCCCGAGCCGACCGCCGTACGCGAGCGCCTGGATCGCCTGCGTGCCGGTCTCGACTGGGCTGCGGAGGACCACCTGGCCCTGCGTGAAGCGCTGGAGCGCGTGCTCCACCTGATCCTCGAAAATATCAGCGAACTCGTCATCGACGACCGCTGGCTGCACGGCCAGATCACCCTGATGGGAGAGATGTTCGACCAGCCACTCGACGTGCGCGTCCTCGGGGAGCTGGAAAGCCGTCTGCGCGACGTCATCACCCGCCAGGGCGCCATCAAGACCGAGCTTGGCGAAGCGCAGGCACGGCTGAAGGAAATGCTTGCCCGCTTCGTGGACCGCCTGGGAGACTTCTCCGAATCCACCGGCGGCTATCACGACAAGATCGAGAAGTGCGCCGAGCGCATCGTCGGCGCTGCCGACATCACCGAACTCACCGACGTCATTGCCGAAGTGATGCGCGAGACGCGCACGGTCCAGGAATCCACCCGCCGCTCCCGCGAGCAGATCCAGGAACTGCAGGCCCGCGTTCACGACGCCAACCACGAGATCAGCCGTTTGCAGGTCGAACTCGAACAGACCAGCGAGATGATCCGCCACGACCCCCTCACCGGCGTGCTCAACCGCAAGGGTCTTGACGAAGCCCTGGCCCGTGAGACGGCCCTGGCCCGACGCCGCGGAACCGGCCTGTGCCTGGGCCTGCTCGACGTGGACAACTTCAAGCAGATCAATGACAACCACGGCCACCAGACCGGTGACGAAGCCCTGCAACACCTCGTCGAAGTGGTCCGCGAAAACGTGCGCCCGCAGGATTCCGTTGCCCGCTACGGCGGCGAGGAGTTCGTCATCCTCCTCCCCGACACCGGCCTCGACAGCGCCGTTGCCACCCTGGTCAGGCTGCAGCGCGCCCTTACCAAGCGCTTCTTCCTGGCGCGGGAACAGAAGCTGCTGATCACCTTCAGCGCCGGCGTGGCCGAACTCCGCGACTGCGAGACGCCCGAAGACGCCATCGACCGGGCCGACAAGGCCATGTACATCGCCAAGCGTTCGGGCAAGAACCGGGTGCTCGCCGCCCCCTGAGCGCATGCCGGCCACGACGGCCGGATTATGCTAAAGTCGTATCGAAATGACATACATCTCGATACGTGCAGCGTGCGCGCTCCTCGCCTTTATGCCGACAAGCACGCTGGCAGCGGAACCCATTGGCCGGCTCTTTTTCAGTCCTGCCGAGCGCGTCCACACCAACCAGCAGCGAGTGGCTTCCCCGCCACCCGCCGCGCCGCCACGGCTCGACGGCATCATCACCCGCAGTGCCGGCAATCCCACCCTGTTTCTCGATGGCCAGGCCACCGCAGCCCATTCCGGCCAGGTGCGCATGGGTGACGCCACCGCCCGGGTCGCCGCGCGTGACGGGCGCTGGCACCGCCTGCGGGTCGGCGATCCGCCCCCCCGATGACCCTTGGAAGCGCCACAGGCTCTGCCCAGCGGGGCATGATGCTGCCCGCCCTGGTGCTGCTGCTCAGCCTCGGCGGCCTTGGCTGGCTGCTGGCCCGCCACGATACGGCGGCGGATCGGGCCGCCCACCAGCTCGCTGCCGACCTCCGCACCGAACGGGCACTGCAGACCGCCCGGGAAGCCCTGCTTGGCTTCGCCGCCACCTACCGCAACAAGGAGCATCCGACGGCCGATTTCGGCTACCTGCCCTGTCCCGACCTGGACGGCGATGGCTCCTCGGAAACCTGCGGCCAGCAGGGCCAACCCGTGGTCGGCCGCCTGCCCTACCTCACCCTCAACCTGCCCGATCTCCGGGATGGCAGTGGCGAATGCCTGTGGTATGCCGTGTCGGGGGCCTTCAAGAACAACCCCAAGGCCCAATCCGTAAATTGGGACAGCACCGGCAGCTTTCGCCTGCGGGATGGCGACGCCCGGGTGATCGCCCTACCCGGCGACCAGGCCGGCCTCGCCGCGGCCCTGGTCATCGCCCCCGGCCGCCCCCTGGCCAGCCAGCAGCGCACCCCGGGCCCGGGGCGCTGCGGCGGAGATCCGGAAGCCCGCCGCATCGAGGCTTATCTTGAAGTCATCGGCACAAGCGTCGGCAACACCCCCTTCGACGTTCCAACCGACCACCCCGCAAGCAACGACCGCCTGGTGGCCATCGCAACGGGCGACATTTATCGCCAGCTCAAGCGCCGCAACAGCTATGGCGGCCACCTGCAGAAGGTCTTTCAGTCCCTCGCCGATTGTCTGATCACCAGCAAACTCCCCGCCCCTGTCGGTGGCGAAGACCACGGCCCCGTGCGCCTCGGCCAACTACCGGCGCCCGACGGACTCCAGGGGCCCTGCCGCAACCCGGAACTACGCGACCCGGCCGCCAACTGGGCCGGAATGATGCGCTACGCCCGCTGCAATGACGGCAGCACCTGCCTGACCGGCGCCGGCCAGGCCTGTCGGGGCGCCCTGATCTTTGGCGGCGAACGCCTGGACAGCCAACACCGGCTCGCACCGCCAGCGCAGCAGGGCAACGACGCCTACCTGGAAGATGCCACCCTCGCCGCACTGGCCGCGGGGCAAATCGGTACCCTGCCGGCCCGGATCGATCTTTCCTCCACCGACCGGCACCAGCCCGCCTCCCGCGACGCCGCCCTGTGCCTGCCCTGAACCGGATCCAGCGCGACCATGAAACACCGCAACAGCCCTGGTTTCACCCTCGTCGAAATGGCGGTGGTGCTGCTCATCCTCAGCCTGCTCGCCGGCAGTCTGAGCGCCGGACTGTCCAGCCACCTTGCCCGCCGGGCGGAAAGGGCCACCGACGATGCCCTCGACGAAGCCCGTGACACCCTGCTGGGTTACGCCCTGCGCAAGGGCCACTTCCCCTGTCCCGCAAAGGGCCCCCAGGATGGCACGGAGGATCGCAACGGCAGCACCTGCACCCGGCAGGCGGGGCTGCTGCCCTGGGCGACCCTGGGCATCCAGGGGGTGGATGGATGGTCACACCGCCTGCGCTATGCCATCACGCCCGCATACACCCGAAACATCACCAGTGTCGACGACGGGACCATCGAGATCGTCACCCGCAACCTGGATGGCGCCGAACTCAAGCTCACCACCGCAGGCGGCCTGACCCCGGTGGTCATCCTGTCCCACGGCCCGAATGGTCTTGGCGCAACGAGCGCCGACGGCAACCGGCTGCCCGCACCACAGCCAGGCAGCGATGAAGCCCGCAATGCCGACGACAACGGCCGCCTGTTCGTGAGCCGCAGCCTGTCGGAAAACCCCGGCGCGCCGGGCGGCGCTTTCGACGACCGGGTGACCTGGATCTCCCCCAACCTGATCGCCCACCACCTGATTGGCGCCAACCGCCTTCCCTGAAGACACACACTGCTGCGTTGGCGATACAAACCCCCTCTTGACCGGATCCGCCACCGGCATGACACTTGGGCCGGTCCAAGCAATTCGGGTCATGCCATGCCGGTCGTCCGGTCTCTCGCCCTTCTCAGTCGCCTGATCCATGCCGGTACGCACCCGGAAGACGACGAAGACCTGCGCCTGCGCCTGTCCCTGCTGAACCTTGCCAGCCTGCTCTTCGGACCCGCATCCCTGCTCTGGCTTCTCGTCGCCCATCAGTTCGACCCGGGCTTTTCCGCGATCAGGGGCAGTCTTGTACCAATCCTCATCCTGCTCAACTACGCCCTGTTTCCGGTGCACCGGCGCTTTGCGCTCTATCGGGGCAGTCAGCTCGGGCTGATGCTGCTCTTCCCCCTGCTCAGCCTGCTCGGCCTGCCCCCCTCCCCCGCCACCTCGGGCCTGGCCCTGTGGGCGGTCATTGCCCCCGCCTGCGCCCTGCTGACTGTCGGCAACCCTGCATCCAACCTGTGGTTCGTCGGGTTTCTGGGCCTCACCGCCCTGTCCGCGCACCTCGGCCCACAGGCAGGCAGCCCCATGTTTACGGCACTTCACGTTGCACTGGTATCGGGCGTGCTCTATCCGCTGCTGCGCTTCGCCCTGCGCCAGCGGGGCAAGACCCGCGCCCGGCTGGCCGCCGCCCACCGCCAGCTACGCCGCGAACAGGAGCGCTCCGAGCGCCTGCTCCTCAACATCCTGCCGGCCCCCATCGCCGCCCGCCTGAAGGAACAATCGGGCACGATTGCCGATGGGCACCCGGAGGTGGTGGTGATGTTTGCCGACATCGTCAATTACACCCGTATCGCCAGCGACATGCCGCCGAAGAAGGTGTTCGAACTGCTCAACCGCATCTTCTGCCGTTTCGACGAGCTCACCGAAGAACGCGGCCTGGAGCGCATCAAGACCATCGGTGACGGCTACATGGTGGCCGGCGGCCTCAACGCCCACCCCCATGAACCCCACGCCGCCGCCGCGTCCCTGGCCATCGCCATGCAATCCACCCTGCGCGACCCGGCGATCACCGACGGACTCGAACTCGAACTGCGCATCGGCATCGCCTCCGGCCCCGTGGTGGCCGGCGTGGTGGGGCGGGGGAAATTCATCTACGACCTGTGGGGCGATACCGTCAACCTGGCCTACCGCCTGTGCACGGAAGGTGAGCCCAGCGCGATCCAGTGCGACGGGCACATGTTCGAACGCCTGCGCAACACCTTCGTCTTCGCCAAGCCCCTGCTGCTCTTCCTGAAGGGCAAGGGCTACGTCCCGGTGTATCGCCTGCGCAGCCCGCGCATCTTTGCCGTCAGCCCGGCGGCACGGCGGCGCGCACCGGAAGCGGCCTGAGGGTGACCCCAAGCGCGCGCCCCCCTCGGAGCGGGCGGGCTTACACGCGCTCAGTAGTGGGGCGGGATCTCGTCCCTCAGATCCCGCGCCTCGGCCGAGGGCGTGGATGCCTGCAACTGCCTGGCCAGTGCCACCAACTGGCGCTGCAGAGCATCGATCTGCTCCTGCTGACGGTGCACGGTCAGGTTGAGGGTATCCACCAGGTCTTCGGTCAGGGCGAGCTTGATCTCGATTTCCATCAGTCGGGATTCCATGTTTCGGCCCTTGTTTGAGTGAGAGCCGGATTGTCCCAGCGCCTCGGCCCCGCGCCAAGCCTTGCTTTCCCGGGCATGGTCGACGCTCCCGGCGCTACCGGGGATAATGCCGGGTTGCAAGCTGCCGTCCGAGCAGCACACCCACCCCCGAGAGCACCCGATGAACCATTCCCGCAAACAGCTCGAACTCCTCGCCCCGGCCCGCACTGCGGACATCGGCATCGAGGCGGTCAATCACGGCGCCGACGCCATCTACATCGGAGGCCCGGCCTTCGGCGCGCGGGCCAATGCCGAGAACACGGTGGCCGACATCGAGCGCCTGGCACGCCATGCCCATCGCTTCGGGGCGCGGGTCTTCGTCACCTGCAACACCATCTTCCACGATGCCGAGCTCGACGGCGCCTCCGCCCTGATCCGCCAGCTCCACGAAGCCGGCGCCGACGCCCTGATCGTCCAGGACATGGGCCTGCTTGAACTCGACCTGCCCCCCATCCAGCTCCACGCCAGCACCCAGACCGACATCCGCCACCCCGAAAAGGCGCGCTTCCTGCAGGACGTGGGCTTTTCGCAGATCGTGCTGGCGCGGGAGATGACCCTCAGCGAGATCAAAAGGGTGGCCGCCGCCACCGACTGCACCCTGGAGTTCTTCATCCACGGCGCCCTGTGCGTGGCCTTCTCGGGGCAGTGCTACATCAGCCACGCCCACACCGGGCGCAGCGCCAACCGCGGCGAGTGCTCCCAGGCCTGCCGCCTGCCCTACGACCTGTCGGACAAGGACGGCAACCTGGTGGCCAGCAACCAGCACCTGCTGTCCATGAAGGACAACAACCAGAGCGCCAACATCCGCGCCCTCGCCGACGCGGGCATCAGCAGCTTCAAGATCGAAGGCCGCTACAAGGACATGGCCTACGTCAAGAACATCACCGCCCACTACCGCCTGATCCTCGACGGCATCCTGGAGGACGCACCCGAGTACGCGCGCACCTCCGCCGGTCGCAGCACCTTCCTGTTCCAGCCCCTGGCCGACAAGACCTTCAACCGGGGCGCCACCGACTACTTCGTGAACGGCCGGACCGCCGACATCGGCGCCTTCGACTCGCCCAAGTTCGTCGGTGAGCCGGTGGGCAGCGTGATCCGCCTGGACGGCAAGCAGCGCCGCCACTTCGACACCACCAGCGCAGTCGAGCTGCACAACGGCGACGGCCTCAGCTTCTACGACCGCAAGGGCGAGCTGGTCGGCCTGCGGGTGAACCGCGCCGAGAAGATCGGCGAGGATTTCCGCGTCCATACGGCCGAGCCCCTGCCGCCCGACCTCTTCCCGGGCAGCGGCCTGTTCCGAAACCGGGACCACGAATTCGAGCGCATGCTCGAAAAGAAATCCGCCGAACGCCGCATCGCCGTGGACATGCTGTTCGCCGAAACCACCGACGGCTTTACCCTCACCCTCACCGACGAGTCCGGCGTCTCCGCCAGTGCCAACCTGCCCCACGCCAAGGAGCCCGCCAAGGATGCCGAACGCGCCCTGGGCGGCCTGAAGGACAGCCTTGGCAAACTGGGGGCGACGATTTTCGAGGCTGGCCGCATCGAGCTGCAGCTATCCGCACCGTGGTTCCTCCCCGCCGGCGCCATCAACGCCCTGCGCCGGGATGCGGTGGAGCAGCTCGAGGCCGCCCGCCTGGCCGCCCTGCCACGTCTCATGCCGCGCCCGGCCGTCGAGCCGCCTGTGCCCTACCCCGAAACCGAACTGAGCTACCTGGCCAACGTGCTCAACCAGAAGGCCCGGGACTTCTATCACCGTCACGGCGTCGAACTCATCGAGGCCGCCTACGAGGCCAACGAGCACACCGACGATGCCTCCCTGATGATCACCAAGCACTGCCTGCGCTACAGCTTCAACCTGTGCCCGAAGGAAGTGAAAGGCATCAAGCCCGACCCGATGACCCTGATCAACGGCAAGGAAAAGCTCACCCTCAAATTCGACTGCAAGCGCTGCGAGATGCACGTCATCGGCCGTATCCGCCAGTCGGTCCTCGACACTCCGGCCGTCCCGGTGGTGTTCCATGCCAAGGTGCCTGCGGGCTTCCACGCCCCCCACTGACCCCCACCCATGAAATTCGCTCTCGGCATCATCCTTCTCGCCCTGGCCGTCCTCGTCGGGCCCGTGGTCTGGCAGTTCACCCACTACGACCCCCAGGCCGTGCCCACCTCCGGCCTGCCCTGGCAGATCGAAACCCTGCCCAGCGGCGAGTCAAAGGTCTTCGACCTGACCCTCGGCCGCAGCACCCTGGCCGACGCCCGGGCCCGCTTCGGCAACGAGATGCAGCTCGCCATCGTTGCCGAGCCCCAGGAAACCGGCAACGCCGAGGGCTATTACGAAGCCATCACCCTCGGCTTTGTCGCCGGCAAGCTGATCATCACCGCTGACCTGTCGAAGGAAGTCATCGAAGGCATGCGCGAGCGCGCCCCCAAGACCGAATACATGCAGAGCACCACCCGCAAGGCGACCCTGGCCGAAGCCGACCGGGCCGCCGTACTGGCCGCGCCGATCCGCGGCATCGCCTTCATCCCCAGTGCCCAACTGGACGAAAGCGTGATCCTCGAGCGCTTCGGCCAGCCCAGCGAGCGTATCCGCGTGAATGAGCACCTGGAACATCTGCTCTACCCCGCCAAGGGCCTCGACATCGTCCTCGACAGCAAGGGCAAGGAACTCATGCAATACGTGGCGCCAGCCCGCTTCGAAGCCCTGCAGGCTCCCCTGCGCAAGTGAGTCCGGCTTGCCGGGCAGGCAGGCACATCATCGTTTCTGCCCCATAATCCGGACGATCCCCTTCGGAAGGCGCTCCCATGTCGGTCATCCTCGAAGTCGAGCACACCACGATCTACCGCTATCGCAAGCCGGTCAGCTTCGGCGAACACCGCATGATGTTCCTGCCACGCACCAGTCACGACATCCGCGTGCTCACCTGCACGCTGGACGTGAGCCCCGATGCAGAGATCCGCTGGGTGCATGACGTGTTCTCCAACTCGGTCACCCATGTGAACATTCCCGGCCAGGCCGCCGAGCTGAAGTTCGTCGCCCGCGTTGCCGTCGAGCACCTGGGCGTGCGCAATCTCGAACTGCCCCTGGCCGCCTCCGCCGAGGTCTTCCCCTTCGAATACAGCGTGTCCGAGCGCTACGACCTGCGCAACTTCATCGAACCCTGCTATCCCGACCCCAACGGCCATCTGCGCCTGTGGGCCGACCAGTTTCTCGCGCAAGGCCGGCACCGCAAAACCCGCGAGCTGCTGATCGACATCGCCACCGGCATCCGGGAACAGTTCTCCTACACCTCCCGCTACGTGGAAGGCACCCAGTCGCCCCTGCAAACCCTGGAGCTCAAGAGCGGCACCTGCCGCGACTATGCCCTGTTCATGATGGAGGTCGTGCGCCGCCTGGGCTTCGCCGCCCGTTTCGTGTCCGGCTACCTCTACGACCCGGCACTGGATGGGGGCACCGAGGGCATGATCGGCTCGGGTGCCACCCACGCCTGGCTGCAGATCTACCTGCCGGGTGCCGGCTGGCTGCCCTTTGACCCCACCAACAGCCTTTTCGGTGGTGACAACCTGATCCGCGTCGCGTACGTGCGCGACCCGGCCCAGGCCAGCCCCCTCACCGGCAGCTACACCGGCCACGACGGTGACTTCATGGGCATGGAGGTGGACGTCAAGGTACGCAAGCTTGCCGTCCTGCCCACCGACCTCCAGACCCGTGCGTGAGCCGTGGCCAGCCAGTCCGCCGAACGCCGCCGCTGCCTCAGCTGCAACCGCTGGGGCGGCGAGCGTGCGCCAGGCAAAGAGCCCGACACCGTGGACTATGACGAAAACAATGACCGCGGCCCCTGCCAGGAAGGCCCCTGGCACGGTAGCAGCCGGCGCGGCCCACGCAACGCCTGCGGCCAGTGGGTCAGATGGATCGCCCTCGGCCCACCCCCGCAGCTACCCGCCCCCGAAACCCGCGACAATCCCGCCCCATGAACACGGACACGCCTGAGTTCCTCGTCGCCTGCCTGTGCGCCGCCTGGTGCGGCACCTGCCGGGACTACCGCGCCGGCTTCGACGCCCTCGCCGCCCGCTTTCCCGAGGCCCGCTTCCTGTGGCTCGACGTGGAGGACGACGCCGACCTGGTCGACGACTACGACGTGGAGAACTTCCCCACCCTGCTCATCCAGCGCGACGACACGGTGCTCTTCTTCGGCACCATGCTGCCGCACCTGGAGCTGCTGCAGCGCACCCTCGAGAGCTTCCATACCCAGACGCCCGAGGAGAGCCGTTACCATGCCCATGCCGATCCCCTGCGCCGTAGCTGGCAGACCGAACGCAACCTGAGACGCGCCCTGGCCGCCAGAAACACCTGACAACCACAACACGGAGACCCTGCCCATGGACGACTGCATTTTCTGCCGCATCGTACGCGGCGAGCTGCCCGCTTCGAAGATCCACGAGGACGAACACACCCTGTCTTTCCTCAACATCATGGCGGCCCACCCTGGCCACGCCCTGGTCATCGTCAAGCCCCACGTGGCCAACATCTACGACCTGGATGAGACCCTGTCGGCGGCCATCTTCCAGGCCACCACCCGGGTCGCCCGTGCGGTCAAGGCTGCCACCGGCTGCGACGGCATCACCCTGTTCCAGGCCAATGAAGTGGCCGGCGGACAGACCGTCTTCCACTTCCACATCCACGTGCTGCCCCGCTTCAACGACGACAAGCTGCTACCCTTCTGGCCCGCCAGCTCCCCGAGCCGCGAAGCCCTGGACGCCATGGCCGAACGCCTGCGAGCCGTGATCTGAAGCCCTTTCCGCCCCCTCACCGGGGCGGGCGCATTCCGTCAACGGCAACACTGCAGCTCACCGCGCCCGCCGACCAAGGCCTGCCACCATGACCCTGCCCTTCCTCAGCCCCGAGGCTCCCTTCGCCATCCTGCTCATGCTGGTTGGCGCCGCCCTGGTTCTGCGCCCACTGCAGGCCTGGCGCCGTTCGCTGATGAATACCGGCGTGTTCTTCGCCGCCTGTCTCGCGGGCGATCTGCTGGCGGGACTGCTCGCCGGGCAGTTCCAGCCCGCCGCCCTGCGCTGGCTGCGGGAGATGGCCGTGTTCGGCGAAGGTCTGGCGGTCATCCGCTACCTCGGTCTGGCCCTCTTCATCGTGGTGCTGCCCCAGATGCGGGTGCACATCTCCGGCATCCTGGCCGACATCCTGGTGATCATCGGCTACGTGGCCTGGGCGTTCCTGCGCCTCAACCTGGCCGGAGTGGAGTTCTCCCACCTGTTCGCCACCTCGGCGGTTCTCACCGCGGTGGTCGCCATCTCCATGCAGGACACCCTGGGCAATCTCCTCGGCGGCCTGGCCCTGCAGATGGACAATTCTCTCGAGATCGGCGACTGGATCCAGATGGGCGATGTCGGCGGGCGGGTCAGCGACATCCAGTGGCGCTATACCGCCATCGTCACCCGCAACGGCGAACGGGTGGTGATTCCCAACAGTCACCTCATGAAAAACCGCTATGCGGTAGTCTGCAACAAACGCCAGGCCGTGCCCCAGCAACGGCGTAACATCGCCTTCAACGTGGACCTGTCTGTCCCCCCCGCGCGGGTCACGGCCGCTGTCCTCCAGGACATCCGGACCGCCCGCATCCCCAACGTCAGCCTCGACCCGGCCCCCCTGTGCCTGCTGATGGACTTCGGACCCGGTTTTGCCCGCTACCAGCTACGCTACTGGCTCATCGACCCGGGCCCGGACGACATCACCGACTCGGACGTCCGTCATCACGTGCTCGCCGCCCTCCAGCGGGAAGGCATCCGTCTGGCCGTGAGCGATCAGACCATCCACCTGGTGCAGGAAGGTGAAGCCCATCGGGGCGAAGTCCGTGCCCGCGAGCTGAACCGTCGCCTCCAGGCCATCTCCCAGATCGACCTTTTCTCGCGCCTCTCCGAGGCCGAGCAGCTCGAGCTTGCCGGACGGCTGGTGAACGCGCCCTTCGCCCGGGGTGACATCGTCACCCGCCAGGGTGCCATCGCCCACTGGCTCTACATCATTGTCAGCGGCGAAGCCGAAGCCTGGTGGCAGCCCCCCGATGGCGGCCCCCAGCGCCTGCTGGAAAAGCGTGGCCCCGGCAGCGTCTTCGGCGAACTCGGCCTGATGACCGGCGCGCCCCGACGAGCCACGGTGGTCGCCATCACCGACATGGAAGCCTATCGCCTCGACAAGGCAGGCTTCGAGCACATCATCCGCGCCCGGCCGGAACTTGCCGAAGGCATCTCGGCCATTCTCGAATCCCGACTCGAACACTTCCAGGCCCTCGAAAGAGGCCATGCCGAGGGCAAGCCCGCCTCCCTTTCCCCCCAGGGCTCCGACGTCGCGGCCCTGGGCAAGAAGATCCGCGAATTCTTCGGGCTGTGAACCAACCCGCGCCCCCCTGACCGTCACCCAGAAAGTACACCCGCACAATGCCCGATTCCCGCCCCCTCATCACAGCCCTCGGCGCCGCCCTTGACGCCCGGCGTGACCTCATCGCCCGGCTGCACGCCGAGGGGACTGACGCCTACCGCCTGTTCCACGGCACCGTTGAAGGCCGCCCTGGCCTCACCGTGGACCGCTACGGCAGCCTGATCCTGACCCAGAGTTTCCACGGCCCCCTGTCCCAAGCCGATGAGGAGGCCCTGGAGGCCTTCTATCTCGAGGCCTTCCCCGACACCGATCATGTCTACAACGACCGCAGCCACGCCAACTCCCGGGTCAGCAACCCGCTGCCGCCTGAGCGCCTGGCCCGCGCCGAAGCCCTGCGGGAGTTTTCCGAACTGGGGGTCAAGTACAACGTCCAGGCCCGCCATGGCGGCCAGGACCCGTGGCTGTTCCTCGACCTGCGCGCAGCGCGTCGGCGCATCATGACCGAAGCCCCCGAAAAATCCGTGCTCAATGTGTTTGCCTACACCTGCGGCGTTGGTGTGGCGGCGGCCAAAGCCGGCGCCCGGCATGTGGTGAACGTGGATTTTGCCGAGTCGAGCCTCTCGGTGGGCAAAGCCAATGCACGCCTCAACACCCTGCCCTTCCGGCCGCGCTTCGTGAAGAGTGATGCCTTCGCCGCCATGCGCCAGCTATCCGGCATCGGCCAGCCGAAGATGGTGCGGGGCAAGCACCTGCCCCCCTTCCCCGCGCTGGACAAGCACCGCTTCGATCTGGTGTTCCTCGACCCGCCCCGCTACGCCAAAAGTGCCTTCGGGGTAGTGGACCTGGTCAATGACTACCCCGCCCTGTTCAAGCCCGCCCTGCTGTGCACCCACGAGGGCGGCACACTGGTGTGCTGCAACAATGTGGCCCAGGTGGAGAGGGACGCTTGGGCGGATCAGCTGGTACGCAGCGCCAAAAAGGCCGGCCGCGAAGTCCGCGGGATGGAATGGATCACCACGGAAGCGGACTTTCCCAGCAGTGACGGCAACCCGCCCCTGAAGACCCTGCTGCTGCGCGTCTGAGACCGATACTCAATGGCCCGGCCCCTTGCGGGCAGAGCCGGCAGGGGTCACTCCTCGCGCTCCGCGTCGCTCTCCCGGTCGGCTTCAAACGCGGCCTCCTTCGCCGCCAACCGGGCAGCCTCGGCTTCGGCATGGGCGAGCAGCATGGCGGCGCGGCTGTCCGGACTCTCCAGGCTGACCCGGCCGATGGCGCCATCCCGGTATTCCTGGAGCAGGATCAGGGACGCCTTCTCGATATCGAGCCCGCCGCCCTTGAGCAGACAGCCCCGGCGCCGGGCAATGGCCTCCACCAGGGCCGGCCCGTCCAGCCCGTCGACGGACAGCTTGTAACGGGCCGCCACCAGGGCCGGGTAGCGGGCCAGCAGCACATCACCGAGAAAGTTGGCCACCGCCTCGTCGATCACCGCGTTGCGGCCAATCGCGTGGCTGGCCGCGAGCATGTAACCGTCGGAATCGTAGGCGATCTTCGGCCACATCATGCCCGGGGTGTCGATGAGCGTGGCCGTGGGCGACAGGTCCAGCACCTGCTGGGTCTTGGTCACCGCCGGCTCGTCCCCCACCTTGGCCACGCGCTTCTTGAGCAGGGCATTCATCAGCGTGGACTTGCCCACGTTGGGGATGCCCATGATCATCATGCGCAGGGGCTTGAGGCGGTCGTTGCGGTGGGGTGCCAGGGGCCGGCACAGGCCCACCACCTTGGCCACGTCGCCGGGCTTCTTGCACGACAGGGCCACCGCATGCACCCCCTTCTGGGCGTTGAAGTGGGCCAGCCACTGGGCCGTGACCGCCGGATCCGCCAGATCGGCCTTGTTGAGGATCTTCAGGCAGGGGCGCTGGCGGTGCACCCGCAGCTCCCGGATCATTGGATTGCAGCTAGCCTCGGGCAGGCGGGCGTCGAGCACTTCGATGACGACGTCGATCCGTTCCATGCTCTCCGCCGCCTTCTTGCGGGCGGAAGTCATGTGACCGGGAAACCACTGGATGGACATGGGCGTGCGCGGAATCAATGTAAGCCCGCCATTATCAGGGCAAAATGTCGCCCTCCCGAAGGAAACTCTGCCGGACATCCCGCACCATGAACCACGAAGAAGTCATCGCCGCCACCCGCGAATGGATCGAAAAGGCCGTCATCGGCCTCAATCTGTGCCCCTTTGCCAAATCGGTCTACGTCAAGAACCAGGTCCGCATCGTGGTCAGTGACGCCCGCCACCTGGACGGCTTCCTGGAGGATCTGGACCGGGAGCTCGACCACCTGGCCGAGGTGGACCCGGAGATCACCGACACCACCCTGCTGGTGCATCCCACGCTCTTCCCCGACTTCCTGCTCTTCAACGACGTGCTCGAAATCGCCGACGAGGCCATCACCGAGCATGAGCTGGACGGCGTGCTGCAGCTCGCCAGCTTCCACCCGGACTTCCAGTTCGAGGGCACCGAGCCGGACGACATCACCAACTACACCAACCGCTCCCCCTACCCCACCCTGCACCTGATCCGTGAGGCCAGCATCGACAAGGCGGTGGAAGCCTTCCCCGAGGCCGAGGAGATCTACGAGCGCAACATGGAAACCCTGCAGAAGCTGGGGATTGCCGGCTGGAAGGCCCTAGGCCTGACGGTTTCGGGGGCCACCAAGAAGCATGGCGAAGAATAAGCCCGCCGCCGCCAAGCCTGCCGGCACACCTGCAGTTCACCCGGAGATCCGCCCGGGTCAATCCATCGAGCTGCTGAAAGAACTGCACATCCTGACCCGCGACGGCCAACTCAACCAGGACAGCCGGCGCAAGCTCAAGCAGGTCTATCACCTCTACCAGTTCATCGAGCCCCTGCTCGCCGAGGTGCTGGCCGAGACCGGCGACCTGAGCCTGGCCGATCACGGGGCCGGCAAGTCCTACCTGGGCTTCATCCTTTACGACCTGTTCCTCAAGGACAAGCCGGCCGGCACCATCCACGGCATCGAAACCCGTGCCGAGCTGGTGCAACGCTCCCGCGAGCTGGCCGAACGCCTGGGCTTTCCGCGCATGCACTTTCTGGATGTGAGTGTCGAGGAGTCCACCCACTCCGGCCAGTTGCCGGAGCGCATCGACGTGGTCACGGCCCTGCATGCCTGCAACACCGCCACCGACGACGCCATCCAGTTCGCCTTTGCCAAGGACGCACGCTTTGTGGTGCTGGTGCCCTGCTGCCAGGCCGAGGTGGCCAGCGTGCTGCGCCAGAACAAGAGCGCCAGCTTCGGCAAGACGCCCCTGTCGGAGATCTGGCGCCATCCCCTCCACACCCGGGAGTTCGGCAGCCAGCTCACCAACGCCTTGCGTTGCCTGCAGCTCGAGGCCCATGGCTATCAGGTCACGGTCACCGAACTGGTGGGCTGGGAGCATTCCATGAAGAACGAACTGATCATTGCACGGCACACGGGCGCGCCGCGCAAGAATGCCGGCGAGCGCATTGAAGCCATTCTCGGTGAGCTGAATCTGACCGAGCTGCGGAGCCGCTTCGCGTGCTGAGCGTCGAGCTGGCCCTGGCCCTGGGGCTCGCCGCCGCCTTTGCCCCGCGCCTGCCCCACCTGCGCCGACGCTACGACGCGACGGCCCTCAGCCCGATCACCCGCCGCCCCGAGGCCGACCCCGGTGACGAAGCCCTCAAGGCACGCCTGAACGCCTGGGTCCGCGACGGCGCCGGCAGCGGCGCAGCCCTTCTGCCGTGGGCCACGGCCCACCTTCCCACCCCGCTCTCCCGCCTGCAGCTACCGGACGGACAGGAAAATGCGGTGCGCCATTTCGGCTATCGTCTGGCGGGCTATCACCAACTCGATGAGCGCGGCCGCCTCGGCGGAATTCTCTACCGCATCGGCGTGCAGATGCGCCCCCTGCTGTGGTTTCTCCCCCGGCGCCCGGACGAGCCCTGGGACGATGCCTGGCTTGATGAGGTGGATGACAACCGCCTTGCGGCCCTGGCGCGCTGGATACCCCGCCGCCCGACCCTGATCGTGCTTGACCGCCTGTCGGCAAGCCGCGTTGAGCAGATCGCCGCCGCCCTGGGCACCGCGGCCGGGAAGGCAGAACATCCGATCCGCCTGCTCGTGCTTAAAGCAAAGACGACCCAGCCCCACCGGGCGCGCGGGGAAAAACCTTAGCTCGCAGCCCGAACTCGCGACGGGCGGCACACGCTCAGCGGAAGGGGTAGGCCCGCATCTTGGCCGGCGGTGCGACCGGTGCCGCCTGAGTCGCGGGTGGCAGCACCGAATGGGGACGGTAGCGCAGGGGCACCGGATAGACGGGTACGGAATAGACCGGCTGCGCCGACATCCGCGACAGGCGCTCGGCCTCGTCCAACTCGGCCTGACGCCGCTGCGCCTCGATCTGGCGCTGCATGTCCTCGTAACGCCGCCGCTCGGCAGCCTCCCTCGCCCTGCGCGCCTCCAGCTCGCGCGCTTCACGCACCAGGCCTTCGCTGCGCGACATGGCCGCCGCCTGCTCTTCCCGGCTCAGGGGCGGCGGCGTCTCCACCCGACTCACCTGACTTCCGCCTCCGCAGGGTCCGTCGGTATAGGTGACCTTGCCATCGACACCGACGCACTTGTTCACGGCGACAGCCGACGGCGCGAAGACCGCCATGGCCACCGCCAGCGCTGCCACCACACTCGCCCGCAAACCGCTGCGTGCCACGCCATTTACCACCATATCCACTCCACTCGGCTCCAGAAACACCCCGGGGACGCCCGCCCCCTTAAACAGATTAGGCCGACCCGCCCCCCAGCGCCAGCATGACAACACGACAGGCAGGGGCCATCAAACAGGCCAAAACGGATCGGATACCGGGCATCGCCCTGCCGAGCCTCCCGGTGATCGCGCGCCAAGGCCCATCCACAAGCCTGCCAGTTTGGCAGACAGCACCTGTCAATATGACTTGACCAATCCCGCCACGATAGCCGGCACGAAAACATAACCCAATAAAAACATCCACTTGTGCCATGCAGGAGGTCAGGCACGCTACCTGCTGAATAGATGGCAAGGAGGATAGATTGATGAGCCCAACCATCAGGGTATTGAGTTTTGTTCTGCTGTCCCAGCTCTCGTCCGCAGTCCCGGCTGCCGAGTTCATTGCCGGACTCAAGCCCGATCGGCGTCCCGCGGAGCCTCCCCGGACGATGACGGTCGTGATCGACCAGGCCCTGAAGGAGCAGCGTCTGAAGGGCATCTCCCAACCCTGGCCCGGCAATCTGGAAGCCATCGCCGCCCAGGGCAACTGGTACTCCCCCCTGTTTCAACCCGGTCTGCCCGGGCCATACGACCTACGTGGTCTGCATGCCCGATAGCCGGAGAACCTGTCGTGACGACCTCCGGTCGCCGCGATGCTCCCGGATGCCCCCACCCCGTGAGGCCTCCGGATTCAACCCGCATCTCAATTCTGTCAACGAAGGAGAAACCCCATGAAGTCTTTCGGCAAACTCGTTAGCTGTTCCGCCCTCGCCATCGCCCTCTGCGCAGCGCTGCCCGTCTCGGCCAAGGACGATCAGAAGGGTATGTCCGGCATGTCCGGTATGCAGGGTCAGAAAGGCATGTCCGGCATGTCGGGCATGGAAGGCCAGAAAGGCATGAGCGGCATGTCCGGCATGGAAGGTCAGAAGGGCATGAGCGGCATGTCGGGCATGCAAGGCCAGAAGGGCATGAGCGGCATGTCCGGTATGGAAGGCCAGAAGGGCATGAGCGGCATGTCTGGCATGGAAGGCCAGAAAGGCATGAGCGGCATGTCCGGCATGGAAGGCCAGAAGGGCATGAGCGGCATGTCCGGCATGGAGGGCCAGAAGGGCATGAGCGGCATGTCCGGCATGCAAGGCCAGAAGGGCATGAGCGGCATGTCCGGCATGCAAGGCCAGAAGGGCATGAGCGGCATGTCTGGTATGTCCGGGAACAAGGCCAAGAAAGCCAAGAAGGCCAAGCAGCAAGGAATGTCAGGCATGTCCGGGATGTCGGGCATGTCCGGCATGTCCGGCATGGAAGGCAAGTAACCCTTCCTTTCACGGCCCCGCAAGGGGCCGTTTCCTGCCGCGGTCAGCGCGTCTGCCGGGCATGTACTGAGAGGTTGTCATGGTGGTCAGTCTAAGAACAATACGCTTCTCCGCCGCACTGCTTCTGTTGCTCGTATCCGGAGGACGGCTCGTCGCCGCCGGCTCCGCCGACAACACGCCGCAGACAGCGCACGATTACCAACGCGCGCGCTATAGCGCGCTGCATTTCAAACCCGCCATCGCATCCGCAAGCAATGCGGACTGCCTTGCCTGCCACGCGGAAGTACTCAAACCCTCCGTCCGGGAGCGCTCGCCGGCGGGCGTCAAGGCCGCCGATGCCAAGGCGTGGTATCAGCAGGTATCGACTTACCAGGGTGCTCAGGACACCTTTCATCGCCGTCACCTTGAAAGCGATTTCGCGCGGACGACCATGTCGCTCCAGTGCACCACCTGCCACGAAGGACACGATCCCCGGGACGAGCATCCGCTGAGTTCAGCGAGCGCCCAACGGGAGGGCGGCTTCCGCCTGCGCAAGAGCGTCACTCCCGAAACCACCTGCCTCAAGTGTCACGGCCAGATGAACACCGCCGTGATGGGTCTGCCCGGCCCCTGGCACACCAGCCGCGAGATGTTCCAGAACGACTGTCTCACCTGCCACGCGGCGATCCGCACCAACCGGCACCAGGTGAGTTATCTGAAGGCCGACGCCATCGAGACCGCCGGCAAGGGCAACGGCGATGTGTGCTACGGCTGCCATGGTGGCAGGGCCTGGTATCGCACGACCTACCCCTATCCACGCCACGCCTGGCCCGGGATGGCCGACGAGACACCGGACTGGGCCAAAGGACGGCCAACGGAATCGGAAGCGCGCTTCCTCACCGGGGACAGGGCAAAAGGACAATCAAAATGAAGATCGAATTCAAGGGCGCCAACCCGGATATCCCTAACCAGACGGGCCGGCGGGATTTCCTGAAAGTCATGGGTGTCGGCGCCGGTCTGGCCGGGCTCGGCGGCTTGACCGTGGCACCGCGGGAAGCATCGGCCTTTGCCTACGAGCCCTATCCCACCGACGACCAGCTCACCACCGTAGTCACCTCCTGCGCCCACAACTGCGGCTCACGCCACATGCTGGTGGCACACAAAAAGGGCGACGTGATCGTGCGCCTGTCCACCGATGACGGTCGCTACCAGAAGGGGGGCGCTTACGGAAAGGACACCGTCGACGAGCCCCAGCTTCGTGCCTGCCTGCGCGGCCGCTCCTACCGCTCGCGGCTGTATTCGCCCGAGCGTCTGCTGTACCCGATGATGCGAGTCGGCAAGCGCGGGGAGGGCAAGTTCAAGCGCGTATCGTGGGACGAGGCGCTCGACTTCCTTGCGCACAAGATGGTCGAGCTGAAAAAGACCTACGGCCCCACCGCGATACTCGACCAGAGCTACGCCGGTGCATCGTATGGCGTCTTGCACAAGTCGGACCAGATCGAGGGCCTGCTCGGGCGCTTTCTGGGCATGTTCGGCTGCCGCACCAATAGCTGGTCGGTGCCCAGTTATCAGGGCACCACCTTCTCCAGCCGCATCACCTTCGGCACCATCGAGGATGGCAACGAGGACGATGCCTATGCCCACTCGAAGCTGATCATCATGTGGGGCTGGAATCCGGCCTACACCTTCCACGGCGGCAACACGTTCTACTACATGCGGATGGCCAAGCAGCGCGGCTGCAAGTTCGTGCTGGTGGACCCGCAATACACCGATTCGGCATCTGCCTACGATGCCTGGTGGATCCCCATCCGCCCCAATACCGACGCCGCCATGCTGGCCGGGATGGCCCATGTCATCTTCAGCGAAAACCTCCACGACCAGAAGTTCATCGATCGCTTCGTGCTCGGCATGGACAAGGGAACCCTGCCCCCGGAGCACCAGGATGCCGAGAGCTTCAAGGATTACATCCTCGGTACCCGGGATGGCATCCCCAAGTCGGCCGAATGGGCCGAGGCCATCTGCGGCGTGAAGGCCGACGACATCCGCAAGCTGGCACGCATGTACGCGACCACCAAACCCGCTGCGCTGAAAGCCTCCTGGGCACCCGGTCGGGCCGCCTACGGCGAGCAGTACAACCGCATGGCCGCCGCGGTGCAGGCCATGACCGGCAACATCGGCAAGCTGGGCGGCTGTGCCGAGGGCGTGGGCAAGGCCTGGCACTCCGAATCCATCGCCTACCCCTACGACGAGTTCGCCAACGTGTGGTTCGGATCGATCAAGTCGGATCGCTGGGCCCATTGCGTGCTCAACTACCCCAACGTACGCCGGGAGGAAGTCGGCCTGTGGCCGCGGGAAGACGAACTGGACGGTCAGATCCCCAATATCCGGGCCATCTTCTGGCAGGGATCGGACTGGTTCAACCAACTCACCAACATCAACAAGGAAATCCAGGCCATCGAGAAACTGGACCTGGTGGTGTGCATGGACTCGACCATCACGCCATCAGGCATCTGGGCCGACGTGCTGCTCCCCGTGGCAACCCACTTCGAGCGGCACGATGTGGCCTTGCCCTGGTACAAGGGCCACTACTACATCCATCGCCCGAAGGTGATCCAGCCCCTTGGCGAGTCCCGCTCCGATTTCCAGATCTTTACCGAGCTCGCCTACCGTCTCGAGGCCATCGACCCGACGGTGAAGGACTTCGGCAAGCGCTACAACCCCCGCGCCACCCGCGACTACTTCCACAACGCCGACCCGGTGGACGAGGCCTATCTTTCGGCCTGGTGGAACGGCAAGGTGCGCCCGCACCAGGGCGTCACCATGAGCTGGGATGAGTTCAAGAAACACGGGGTCTACAAGTTCGTCTTCAAACGCCCCCTGGTGGCCTTCCGCGATCAGATCGTCAAGGGCGAACCCTTCGAAACCAACTCCGGCAAGATCGAGATCTTTTCGCCCTATCTCGCCGAGATCGACGACTGGACCAAGACCCAGTACGGCTATGCCATCCCGCCCATTCCCAAGTGGATCGAGCCCTTCGAGTCCCTCAACAGCCCCCTGACCAAGGACTACCCTTTCCACCTCATCAGCCCCCACCCGCGCTGGCGTACCCACTCGATCTTCCACAACATCCCGTGGCTGCGCGAAACCTACGACCAGGAACTGACCCTCAACGCCTCCGATGCCCGCCGGCTCGGCATCCAGACCGGCGACACGGTGGAAGTCTGGAATGCGCGCGGCAAGTGCGTGGTTCCGGCCTATGTCACCGAACGCTGCCTGCCCGGCGTGGCGGTGCTCTTCGAGGGTGCCTGGATGGACCTGGACGAGAACGGCGTGGACCGCGCGGGCAACCCTGACTTCCTGACCCTCGACGAACCGAGTCCGGCCGGTGCTTTCGCCTACAACACCGCGCTGGTCAACGTGAAGAAGTCCGAACTTGCCCATCGTCCCGGCTGGGACGAGCTCGCCACTGCGCGCTCCAGCGTGTTCCGGCGCGACTACTGAACGCATCGCCAGCGACGCAGAAGGAGTACATAGCTATGGCTGACAAGAAGACCATCCGCAAGCTGGGGGCCGAGGCCCGGGCCCAGGTGCCCGACGCCCAGGCCCGCCGCGACGCGGCGACCTACGAGCCGGTCAAGCCGGCAAAGCAGCTCGGCTTCATCCACAACAACATGGACTGCATCGGTTGCCGCGCCTGCGAGATCGCGTGCAAGGACAAGAATGGCCTTGCCCCCGGGCCGCGCTTCCGTCGCGTGATGTACGTGGAGGGCGGGCAATTTCCCGACGTCTTTGCCTATAAGGTGAACATGTCGTGCAACCACTGTGCCGAACCGGCCTGCCTGCCCACCTGCCCCACCGGCGCCATCTGGAAACGTGCCGACAACGGCATCGTGGATATCGATTCCACCCTCTGCATCGGCTGCCGGCGCTGCGAGGCCGCATGCCCCTATGGCGCCCCCCAGTTCGACCCGGTCGACAATCTGGTCAAGAAATGCAACATGTGTGTTGACGAAATCGACGCCGGTCGCAAACCCTACTGTGTGATGGCCTGCATGATGCGCGTGCTCGACATCGGTCCCATCGATCAGTTGCGGGCGGGCTTGATGAACACCAAGGCAATGGTCAAGGGCGACAAGCCGGTGCGCCAGGTGCAGCACATGGCCAGCCCTGAACTGACCAACCCCTCCATCGTCTTCATTGCCCATCCGAAGGGACGCGTCGAATGAGCACGTCCAAGCTCGAACCGGCACCACAAGCCACCGCCCTGCCCCTGGAAGCGGCATCCGAAGACCTGGCTGCACTCGCCTGGCTGCATGAGTCCGAACGGGACGTGAGCACCCTCGGCCGCCTGCACGCCGGGGGCTTCCCCGACGGCTTGACCCTGGCCCGGCCGGACATGCCGGCCGTCACCGACATGGAGCAGGCGCTGGCGGTGATCCGCCAGGTGGGCGCGGAGGAACAGGCCGCACTCCAGGATGACCTCGACGCCGACTTCGCCGGCATCTACCTCACCCACGCCCTGCGCGCCTCGCCCTGCGAATCCGTGTGGCTTGATGAGGAGAACCTGATGATGCAGGGCCCCAGTTTCGCGGTGCGCGACTGCTACCGCAGGCACGGACTGTCGGTCGCAAACTGGCGGCACATTGCCGACGACCACCTCGCCAATGAACTGGCCTTCGTTGCCTATCTGCTGGCCAAAGGCCATGGCGGCGAGGCCCGTCGCTTCATCGACGAACACCTCATGCAATGGTTGCCGCGCTTCGCCGGCCGGGTGACCGAGCGCGCCTCGACCCGCTTCTACGCGGCCCTGGCAGGGCTGACGCTGCAAGTCGTCGAGAGTCTGCAGCAGCGGCTGCCGGCCAGCGGCTGAAGCCCGTGTCACCGCGCCTGTGGATGTCCCTCTCAGCGGGTGTGAATAAATCTGCTGCACGATCCGATTTCGCCCCTGCGATGCTCACCGTACCCTTGTACGGCTGCGCTTCTCGGGGCGAACTCGAACCGCTCGCTACGATTTCTTCACACCCTCTCCGCACTGTTCAGGCAGCCGTTCGGGTGATCCGATGCTGATCGTGGATGACGAACGCTGCGTGCATCGACTGACAACGGTGGCCACGTGTCATGCCTGCGTGGATAGCTGCCCGACCGGCGCCTGGTCGCTCAAGGCCGACGGGCTTGAGTTCGAGCCGGGCCAGTGTGATGGCTGCGGGCTATGCGTCCCCGCCTGTCCAACCGGCGCACTGGCGCTTGCTCAGCCACCCGAGCTGCCCCTCCACCGTGGCACCCTGGATCTGGCCTGTGAGCGCACGACGGGGCCAGGCATCCGCTTACCCTGTGCCCATGCCCTCTCCGAGGCACGGCTGCTCGGTCTGCAACGGAATGGCCTGCGGCGCCTGATTGTGCGCACAGGCGATTGCAGTGCATGCCCACGGGGCACCGCCGTCCGGCTCCCGGAACGTGTTGACGCGGTGAATCGCGTGCTGCAGCGTGCCGGGGCCGCAACGATTTCCCTCATGGCGGCGGATGAGGCTTTGGCAACAGAGCCACCACGTCGGGGCTTCCTCGCCGGGCTGCTGGCCCGCCCTGCCGCGCTGCTGAGCACGACACCACCACCGGAACCCGACACCCGCCGTGCCGCCTTGCAGGGTCTTGCCGCGCGGGGTGTCCGCAGCGGGCTCTGGGCCGTGGAGCTCGACGCCCAACGCTGCGACGGATGCGCCCTCTGCGCCCGCCTGTGCCCCGAGGGCGCCATCGACTGGCTCGAGGGTGATAGGGAAGCCGGGCTGTGCCTGCACATGGAGCGCTGTGTGGGTTGTGGCATCTGCGTGGACGCCTGTGCCCAGCAGGCGCTGAAGCCCGGCAAGGCCGGTTGCGGTGCCCCGGGAGCCGTCTTTCGACAGGCCAACTGCAGCGCCTGCGGCGCGCGTTTCCGTCATTTGGGCACCACTGCGCCGCGCCACTGCCCGGTATGCCGCACCCGCACACGGCGTCCGGATCGGCTGGTGGTAGACTGAAAACCGCCCCGCCCCCCGTCCTGCGCATGTCTCCGCTTTCCCGTCTGTGGTTTGCCACCTCCCTTGCACGAAGGCTCATGCTCGTGCTGATGATGGCGTTGCTGTTCGCCTCCGGCCTGCTCGTCGGCGGCATCGTGTGGATCTCGGGCACGGCCATGCAGATGGAGCACGAGGCCTCCGCCCACCGGCTTGCCGCCCTGTTCGAAACAAGCCTGCATTCGGCCATGTTGCGCCGTGATCTGCCGGGTCTGACCGAAACGCTCATCCACCTGGGGAGCCTGCCCGGCGTACACTTCGCAGCCCTGCTCAACCCCAGTGGTGAAGTCCGCTTTGCGTCCCGCGAGGGCGACCGGGGCCAACAGCACCCCGAGTGGGTCCGCGGTCTGTGCCTGAGCGCCGGCTGCACCGCATCGCCGCCACGGCTGGACGCCCTTGAAACAGGCGCGACGGGGCTACTTCGCATCGCCTACCCGATCCGCAACCAGGCTCGCTGCGGCGGCTGCCACGGCGCCACGGAAACACACCCGGTCAATGGCGTTCTGGTTCTGGAGTTCACACCTCCCACGGACGAGAGCCGGGCCGTCATCCAGGCACGTCGCCTGCTCCCCCTGGGCCTGACGGCACTCGCCGTGCTGGCGCTGGCCATCTGGTGGGTCGTCCGGCGCGAAGTGCTGGCGCCGGTGGATCGACTGGCGGGCGTTGCCGCGGCGGTTGCCGACGGTGATCTGTCAGCCCGCGCCGGCAGCCTGTCGGGTGGCGAGCTCGGCCAGCTCGGCAAGCAGGTGGACGCCATGACCGGCCGTCTCGGCGCCATGATCGAACAGGCAAGCCAGCAAGGGGTCTTCCTCCAGGGCCTGGTGGACGCTGCCCCCGACCCGATGGTTGTCATCGACGAGGACTACCGCATCGTCCTTGCCAATCAGGCCTACGCCACCCTGATCCAGCGCCCCCTGGATGCCGTCCGCGGCCGACCCTGCCATCGCATCGGCCGCGGGCTCGGCGAGCCCTGCCCGGTGACGCTTGTCACCTGTCCGGTCGCAGAACTGAAGAAACGGCCGGAGCCCCTGCGCACGGTGATGAGCATGCTGCGTCGCGACGACACGCAAGTCAGCGTCGAGATCCATGCCGCGCCCCTCGTCGGGCCCGATGGCCGCCAGCTGGTGGTGGAGGCCATCCGCTCCCTTGACGATCAGGTACGCTTCTCCCAGGAGCAGCGTCTCTCCGCGGTCGGCCTGCTGGCCAACGGGGTGGCCCACGAGATCCACAATCCACTCGCCTCCATCCGCCTTGCCCTCCAGTCGAGCTTGCGTGGACTGCGTGATGGCTCGATGGGGGTTGCCGATGTCACTGAATACCTGGAGCTTGTGGATCAGGAGATCGACCGCTGCGCCCTGATCACCCAGCGGCTCATGACCCTCAGCCACCCCCCTGGCGGAACCCGGCCGGTGCTCCTGCGCACGGCGGTCGAGGATGTGGTGGCCTTGCTCGCCGAGGAAGCCCGCTCCGCCCGGGTGAACGTCAACATGACGCTGCAAGCACCGGACGCCCGGGTGCTCAACGACGAGGCCGAGCTGCGCCAGGTCGTGCTGAACCTTCTGCAGAATGCCTTTCACGCCATGCCCGCCGGCGGTACCCTTGAGATCGGACTGTCACGGGAGGCGGGGTTCTTCCATTTCTCGGTGAGTGACGAGGGCGTCGGAATTCCCGTCGAGGAGCAAGGCCTGATCTTCATGCCCTTCTTCAGCCGGCGCGCCGATGGCCGCCGTGGGTCCGGTCTTGGCCTCGCCATCTGCAAGGCCATCCTTGAACGCCATGGGGGTCGTATTGCAGTGGAAAGTCGGCCGGGTCAGGGCAGCACCTTCCATGTCTTCATGCGCAGCGCCGACGAGGACACCGAATGAATGCACCGGTCCAGCACTCGATCCTGGTGATCGAAGACGACAGCGTACTCAACCGCCTGCTGCTCAAGACCCTGGTCCGCAGCGGCTTCGACATGCACGGTGCCCTCACCTGGGCGGAAGCACGCGCCCGCATTGACGAGATTGCTCCGGACCTCGTGCTGCTCGACATGAACCTGCCCGACGCGCGGGATTTCACCCCCCTTACCGAGATTGTCCAGACCCGCCCGGTGATCATGCTCACCGCCTACGGCTCAATCAATCAGGCCGTCGAGGCCATGCGGCTCGGCGCGGTGGATTACCTCGTCAAGCCGGTGAATCTCGAAGAGCTCGAGCTGGTCATCCAGCGGGCACTGGAAGGCACGCGGCTGAGACGAACCGGCGATGCCCTGAAGGCCGCAAGGAAGGGGCTGACCGACAACCCCATGGTCGGTGCCAGCCCGGCCATGCGCCAGGTGTGGGATCTCATTGAGGCCGTCGCCGACGACGAGGTCACCGTGCTGGTGCGCGGTGAAAGCGGCGCCGGCAAGGAACTGGTCGCCCGCGCAATTCATGACGCCGGGCGACGCCGGGATGGGCATTACGTGGCGGTGGACTGCTGCACCCTGCAGGAAACCCTTTTTGAAACCGAACTCTTCGGCCATGAGCGGGGCGCCTTCACGGGAGCCGACCGCCTCAAGCCCGGCCTCATTGAAGCGGCTGCCGAGGGCACCCTGTTTCTCGATGAAATCGGTGACATCGGCCCGGCCATCCAGGCCAAGCTGCTGCGCGTGCTCGAAACCGGACGCTTCCGGCGGGTTGGCGCCACCACGGATCTGCGTGCCAACGTGCGCATCGTTGCCGCCACCAACCGCGACCTGACCCAGATGGTCCGGGAAGGCCGCTTCCGGGCCGATCTCTACTACCGCCTCACCGCCTTCGAGATCAACGTACCGCCCCTTCGCGATCGTCGCGAGGACATCCCCCGGCTGGTCGCCCACTTCGCCCGCGCGCGGGCGCGCAATGGCCGCCTGGTGGGCTTCTCGGATGCCGCACTGGCCCGGCTCGTGACCTATGACTGGCCAGGCAACGTGCGCGAACTGCGCAACGTGGTGGAGCGCGCCCTGATCCTCGCCAGCCACACCGGCCTCGCCGGGCCCGAGCACCTGCCACCCTTGCGTGACCCCGGCTTCGACCCCCAGACCCCAGTCGCCTGCGGACCGGTGAGTTTTCATGGGGAACCCACCCTCGACGAGATCGAACGCCACTATCTCACCGAACTCCTCGACCGCCACCAGGGCAACCGCCGCAAGGTGGCCGAAGCGATGGGCGTGTCCGAACGCACGGCCTACCGCATGCTGGAACGCCACGGGCTGAAGAGCCGGGGCGAGGGCGCTTGAACAACTGACCGGAGGGATGGCCGGAGCACGCCAGAGGGTGCCGGCGCCACTTCGCCGGAACGGGGGAAGTGCCAAGGCTGACCCATTGAAACGAATAAAGGCCCTGACTGCGCAGGGCCTTTATTCGTGAATCGTTGGGGCGACATACCGGGTTCGAACCGGTGACCACTGGAATCACAATCCAGTGCTCTACCAACTGAGCTAATGCCGCCACTGCGGATCGTCGACATGCATCGCCGACCCAATGAGCAAATTTTCCAGAGCCTGCCCGACAGGAATCGAACCTGTAACCTACGGCTTAGAAGGCCGTTGCTCTATCCGGTTGAGCTACGGGCAGATCGCCGCGGGCACCGGGGTCAAGCTTTGGTCGGGGTGGAGAGATTCGAACTCCCGACATCTTGCTCCCAAAGCAAGCGCGCTACCGGACTGCGCTACACCCCGAGAGGCGCGAATGATACATATCCCTTCGGCTCCCGTCAAACAGGTTTCAAACAAATCTATTTCGCCCTCGAAAATGCCGTGGTGAGAACATATTCTTGCATTCTCCGTGTCAAGCCACATGGTCAGGCCGCTTTGAAGCTGCACCAAGTCCGTTTCCGCAAACGATAATAGGGCTCGATGGCTCTTCCCCGTACCCCTTCGCCGCCCCGTCGGGCGCGCCTTGCATGTCTCCTATTGGCGGGCGGCCTTCTTTCGCCCCTCGGTGTCGCAGCCAGTCAAGCCATGCCTGGCTTCATCGACACGGCAGCTGCGCCCTATCTGCTCGGAGGCGTGAGTGGCCTGGCGGCCGGGCTGGTGGCACGGCGCCTGCTGAGACGGCGGCCCCCGGCGCCTTCACCCACACCCCGGACCAGCGAAGCCCAGTGGCGTGACTTCATTGAAGCCTCCGGAGACTGGCTGTGGGAAGTCGATTCCGACCTGTGCTTCGTCGCGATTCCCGACGCACCGCCCGCCCCCAGCATCGCGCCTGAGGGCGTGATCGGCCGGAACTGGAAGGAAGTGGTTCTACCCGATCTGCCTGAGGATTTTGCCGCGGCCCTCGAGGAGACCATGGCACGCCATGGCCCGCTCGCCGCAACCCTGCCCCGCCGGACCCCGGGTGGAGAAACTCGCTACCTGGAACTGAAGGGGCGGCCGAAGTTTGATGCGGATGGCCACTTCGCCGGCTATCGGGGCATTGGCCGGGAGGTCACCGAAAGGGCGCGCTTGGCGGCAGATCTGGAAAGAAGCGAGGAGCGCACCGTCGCACTCATCGCCTACGCCCACGACGGTTACTGGGAGCAGGATGCGGATCTGCGCTACACCACACTCACGGCCAGCTCCGGGCACCTGACTGATCTGGCCGCTGACGACGTGATGGGAAGCCGGCGCTGGGAGCTGCCCGGCGTATCGCCGACGAACGAACCCTGGGCCAGTCATATTGCCCACCTGCGTCAGATCGAGCCGTTCTCCGATTTCCTGTTCTGCCGCCACGACGCACAAGGGCGTCCGGTTTGGCTGATGGAGTCCGGCATTCCGGTGTTCGATCAGCGCGGCGTCTTTGCCGGCTATTGCGGCACAACGCGTAACGTCACGGCAGAGATCGCATCACGGCGCCAACTGGCCCGGGATGAAGCCCTGTTCCGGCAGATCTTCGAGTACGCGCCCGCCGGTATGGGAAGAATCGGGGCCGATGGACGCCTCCTGCAGGCCAATCAGGCACTCGCCGAAATGCTGGGTCACCCCGTGGCTGACCTGATCATGCAGCCCGCGGAAGCCGTGCTGGCGGAAGACGACACGGCGGGCGGCCAGGCCTTCCGTCAGCTTGGCCTAACCGGCAAGCCTCGCGAAATCTCCCGCGAGATGACCTACCGCGGCGCCGATGGCGCACGACGCAGAGGCCACGAGGCCGCTCGGCGCATTGATGATCCGGAAGGTGGCCCGCCAAGCCTGTTGCTGGTGCGTAATGACATCACCACCCTGCATGCCAGTGTCGCTGACCATGAAGCAGTCGGAAGAAGCTACGAGGCGCTCTTTGAGCACTCTCCGGAGGCCAGCCTTGTCGTTGTCAGCGGTCAGATCCGCATGGCCAATGCCGCCTGTCGGAAGCTCCTTGGCGGCAGCGAGACGACCCGGCTCGAAGGGATCGAGCTTCTCAGCCTGACCCACCCGGACGACCGGGAGATGGAAGGCGCGCGCCTGGCAGATTTTGATGCGGATGCCCGACAGCACCGCCTGCCCCCCCTGCCACTGCGCTATCGCCGCCTTGACGGAGAGACCATCAATGCCGAGGCCGCCGGCGTGCGGATCAATTTCCAGGGCAGTCGAGCCGTGCTTTATGTGCTGCGGGATGTGACCCGCTGGCTGCTGGCCGAACAGGTGCTTCGCGAGAGTCAGGCCATGTACCGGGACGTGGTTGAGTCCGTCAACGAAGTTCTTTTCCAGGCCGACGCCGAGGGGCGGATCACCTTCCTCAACCGGGCATGGCGCAACACCACGGGTTTCGACACCCGGCTGAGCATCGGTCAGAACCTCCTTGATTTCGTGATCGAGGATGACCGGGGCCGGGTTGGCCATTGCCTGAGTGCCATTCGCGAAGGCTACCAGGACATCGGTCAGTTCGAATTCCGCCTGCGCACCCAGGCCACCAGCCCGCGCTGGGTCGAAGCCACCATCCGCCCCCTGCGCAATGCATACGACCATGTGGTGGGGAGTTCCGGCACCCTCGACGACATCACCGTCCGCAAGGAAGCCGAGCAGACCCAGCGCAACCTCAACCGGGAACTTGAGGCCCGCGTCCGCGTGCGAACGGCCGAGCTGGAAGCCTCGAATCGGGAACTCGAAGCCTTCTCCTATTCCGTCTCCCACGACCTGCGCGCCCCCCTGCGCGCCATCGACGGCTTTGCGCAGATCGTCGCGGAAGACTACGCCCCCCGTCTCGATGAAATCGGCCGTGAATACCTGCAGCGCATCCGGGTAGCCACCCAGCGCATGGCGCGGCTGATTGACGATCTGATCGATCTCGCCCGCCTCACCCGCCAGAGCATGCGCCGCGAAACCGTCAATCTCAGTCAGCTGGTGGAGCAGATCCTCGGAGAATTGCATCAGGAAGAACCCGACCGCCAGGTTGAAACCAGTGTCGAACCCGGGCTGACCGCCGCCGCGGACCGGGCCCTGATCAGGGTTGCCCTCGACAACCTGCTGCGCAATGCCTGGAAGTTCACCAGCCGACGGGAGCTTGCCCGGATCCGCTTCCATGCGGAAATGCGCGACCGACAGATCGTCTATTGCGTCTCCGACAATGGAGCGGGCTTCGACATGAGCTTCGCGTCCAAGCTCTTCCTGCCCTTCCACCGCCTGCATGGCATCAGCGAATTCGATGGGACGGGCATTGGTCTGGCGACCGTGCAGCGGGTCATCCAGCGCCACGAAGGCAAGGTCTGGGCGGAGTCCACCCCGGACGAAGGTGCCAGTTTTTTCTTCACGCTCAGCCACTGAAACATCGCGGCAGAACAACATCGTTGCTGCCGTGCAACACTTTGTACGTGCAGGGCCAGGGCTTATGTCACACAATGCATTGTGCGGCGCAATACATGCCCGTTTATTCTCATGCGCACGCAACACCTGCGGGGTAAAATCCGCCCGACCCCATACGTGATCGACGTCCCCGTGGCAACGGCAGGTCAATAGCCGCACGAACGCACTCAGCCGAGTACTCATCATGAACGAACAGCATTACCTCACGCCCCTCTTCGAACCCCGCTCCGTGGCCATCATCGGTGCCAGCGAAAGGGAAATGTCCCTGGGCAACATCCTCGTCCGCAACATGCTGGAAGCAGGATTCAAGGGAAAGCTCTTCGCCGTGAATCCCAAGCACGAATCGGTGCTCGGCGTACCGTGCTACAAGAGTGCCGAGGACATTCCCCAGCGCCTCGATCTGGCCGTCATCACCACCAAGACCGACCGGGTTCCGGCCATTGTTGACGCCTGCGGCCGTGCAGGCACCAAGTGCGTCGTCGTGTTGCCCTCGGGCTTTTCCGATGCCGGCCCGCGCGGTCGCATGCTCGAGAAGAACACCTTCGAAAACGCCCGCCGACACCGTATTCGCCTGCTGGGTCCGAACTGCCTGGGCGTGCTGCGCCCCGAGCTGGGCCTCAACGCCAGCTTTGCCGACGGTGGCGCGATCAAAGGCTCCATCGGCCTGATCTCCCAATCCGGCGCCCTCTGCTCTGCCATTCTCGACTGGGCGCGCCCCAACAACGTGGGCTTCTCATCGGTGGTGTCCCTGGGCACCTCGGTGGACATCGACTTTGGTGAAGTCCTCGAATACATGGTGTCGGACTCCCGCACCGAGAGCATTTTCCTTTACGTCGAAGGCATCAAGGACGCTCGCCGCTTCGTCAGCGCCCTGCGGGCCGCCGCCCGGGTCAAGCCCGTGCTGCTGATCAAGGTCGGCCGCCACCCGGCCGGCTCCCAGGCCGCCCTGCTGCACTCGGGCGCGATGGTCGGCGAGGACGCCGTGTTCGACGCCGCCCTGCGCCGTGCCGGCGTGATCCGGCTGTTCACCCTGGGCCAGCTTTTCGCCGCCGCCAACGCCCTGTTCTCCCACTTCCGCCCGCGTGGCAACCGCCTCGCCGTCATCACCAACGGAGGCGGGCCGGGCGTGATGGCCGCCGACCGCGCTGCCGACCTGCGCATTCCCCTTGCCCAGCTCAGCGACGGCACCGTCGCCAAACTCAACGAGATTCTTCCGGCCAACTGGTCGCACTGCAATCCGGTGGACATCATCGGCGATGCCGACCCGGAGCGTTACGCCAAGACCCTCGAGATCGTGCTTGCCGACGAGAACGTGGAAGGTGTCCTTACCATCCTCACCCCCCAGGCCATGACACGCCCGACCGAGGTCGCCCAGAAGATCATCGATATCGAACGGGCCGCGGACAAGCCGGTATTCACCTGCTGGATGGGCGAGGAACAGGTGCGCGAGGGGCGCAAGCTCTTCGAAGCAGCCGGCATCCCCACCTTCCGTACCACCGAACCGGCCGTCGAGCTGTTCGGCCACATCTCGGCCTACTACCGCAATCAGAAGCTGCTGGTGCAGACCCCCAGCTCCCTGTCCTCCGATCTCAACCCACCGTCCGTCGAGAGCGCCCGGCTGGTGATCGAGACTGCCCTCTCTGAGCGCCGCAAGAACCTCAACGAGATGGAGTCCAAGGCCCTGTTGGCCGCTTTCCGCATTCCCATTGCACAGACCGTGGTGGCCCGTTCGGCCACGGAGGCCATGGTGCTGGCCGAGGAACTCGGCCTGCCGGTGGCCATGAAGATCGACTCCCCGTCCATCACCCACAAGGCCGAGCTGGGTGGCGTGCGCCTGAACCTGCGCGGTCTGGCCGCCGTGCGCAGCGCCTACCAGGAGATCCTGGAAGAGGTGAAGAAGAAGCGCCCCGACGCCATCATCAACGGCGTCGCCATCGAGCCGATGATCCTCAAGCCCTATGGCCGCGAACTGATGGTCGGCGCGTTCCGCGACCCGGTCTTCGGCCCGGTGATCACCTTCGGTGAAGGCGGTGCCCACGTGGAGATCCAGAAGGACCGTGCCGTCGCCCTGCCCCCCCTGAACAACTATCTTGTCCAGGATCTGATCAAATCCACCCGCGTGGCGACCCTGCTCGGCGAATACCGCAACATGCCGCCGATCAACATGGAATCGCTGGAGTTCGTGCTGCTGCGCATCTCCGAAATGGTCTGCGAGCTGCCGTGGATCCGCGAGATGGACATCAACCCCTTGATCGTGGACGAGAACGGTGCCGTTGCCGTGGATGCCCGCATCGTGGTGGACAACATCGCCCCCACGGCGGACCGCTACGACCACATGGCGATCCACCCCTACCCGTCCCACCTCATCACCAAGGTTTCGATGCCCGAAGGCGAGATCGTCATCCGCCCGATCAAGCCCGAAGATGCCGAACTCGAAGTCGAGTTCGTGCGCAAACTGACGCCGGAAACCAAATACCTGCGGTTCATGAACACCATGCGCGAGCTGCCGCCCGCCATGGTCGCCCGCCTCACCCAGATCGACTACGACCGGGAAATGGCCTTTGTGGCCACCATTGAGGAAGAAGGTGCGGAGGTGGAGATCGGGGTGGCCCGCTATGCGGTCAATCCTGACGGGGAAACCTGTGAGTTCGCCATCGTCGTGGCCGAGGACTGGCAGCACCGGGGTCTGGCCCGGCGTCTGATGGGCGTGCTGATTGAAACCGCCCGCAACCGCGGCCTCCACGCCATGACCGGGATCTTCCTGTCCAACAACGACCGCATGCTCAAGTTCGTCCAGAGCCTCGGTTTCGTGCTGACCAACGATCCGGAAGACAACACCATCAAGCATGGTGCCCTGATGCTGCAGGGCTGATGATGGGCAGCGCACCCGCCAACCCAGTGCGCTGCGCCTGGTGCGGGGATGATCCCCTGTACCAGGCCTATCACGACACGGAGTGGGGCGTTCCGCTCCACGACGACCGGGCGCTGTTCGAACTCCTGACCCTCGAAGGCGCCCAGGCCGGGCTGTCGTGGATCACCGTCCTGCGCAAGCGCGAGACCTATCGTGAAGCCTTCGCCAACTTCGATCCGGCCAGCGTTGCCCGCTTCACCGAGGCCGACCAGGCCGCGCTGATGCTGAACCCGGGCATTGTCCGCAATCGCCTGAAGATCTCCTCCACCGTCGACAATGCCCGCGCCTTCCTGGCCATCCAGGCCGAGTTCGGCAGTTTCGACACCTGGCTGTGGCGCTTTGTGGATGGACACCCCATCCACAACAGCCTGCGCAGCCTGGCCGACGCCCAGGCCAGCACAGCCCTCTCCGACGAACTCAGCAAGGCGCTCAAGAAGCGCGGCTTCCGCTTCGTCGGCAGCACCATCTGCTATGCCTTCATGCAGGCCGCCGGCCTGGTGAACGACCACACCACCGACTGTTTCCGCCACGGGGAAGTGGCCGCGTTATCATCGCGCCCTCTGTAACCCGTACCCTCCGGAATCATGACCGACCCGATCGAAATGGCCGAGCTTCACGGCCAGCCCGTCATCAAACTGCAAACCCCCGAGGGCGCCGTCGCCCTGATCAGCCTGTTCGGCGCGCAACTGCTGTCATGGACCCCGGCCGGCGGCGAAGACCGCCTCTACCTCAGCCCGAAGGCCATCTTTGATGGCCACACCGCCCTTCGCGGTGGCGTCCCGGTGTGCTTTCCCCAGTTTGCCGGCGAAGGCCCCCTGCCCAAGCATGGCTTCGCCCGCAACAAACGCTGGGAAGTGGGCAGCTCCCGCGCAGGCAAGGATTTCGCCGTCACCACCCTGCAGCTCGCCGATGACGCCGACACCCGTGCCCTGTGGCCCCACGCCTTTGCCGCTGAGATGAGTATCTCCATCGGCGGCGGACGCCTGGACATGGAGTTGGAAGTCACCAACACCGGCGACTCACCCTTCACCTTCACGGCAGCCCTGCACACCTACCTCAAGGTGCGCGAAGTGGAGGCCCTGCGCATCGAGGGCCTGCGGGGGCTTGACTACCGGGATTCGGCCGACGAGGGCAGGATAAAGAAGGAAAGCAGTGTCGGCGTCCTCATCGAAGACGAGACCGACCACATCTACCACGGTACGCCTCCAACCCTGCTGGTGCGCGAAGATCACCGGGCGATGGGCATCCACGCCGAGAACTTTCCCGACGTGGTGATCTGGAACCCGTGGGAGGAGAAATGCCGCCAGCTGGCAGACATGCCCGCCGACGGCTTCCGCCGCATGCTCTGCGTGGAAGCGGCTGCGGTGCGTCAGCCCATCGAACTGGGCGCCGGCGCCTCCTGGTGGGGCCGGCAGACCCTCGTGGCGATGTAAGGCAGATTCACTGCCCTCGGCGCTTGTCAGTTGGTTGAAGCCCGCACGGCATCGGCCACATTGCGGCCATTCACCCGCACCACCGCCACGGTATGGCCGGAACCATCCACCTCCACCGGCTCCACCGTCACGCTCCCCGCATCCAGCGCCCGTTGCAGGCGCTGGGTCGCATGCTCGGAACTCATCCCCGGATCACGGGCATCCAGCCCCTGAACACGGATCTTGCGACCACTCTGATAGAAGGTTGCCCCATCCATCGCGTAAGCCCGCGCCACCCCGCGCCCGGAGCGAGCCTGGGGCTGGGGCGCAACGGCCGGCGCGACGGCCGGCACAGCCGGCGCGACACGCTCCGCAGGAGCCGGCGCTGGCTCGGGCACTGGCGGAGAAGCCGGACGTGGCGCTTCGGCGGCACGCGACGCGTTCAGGGCTGCCGCTGCGGCAGCCGCGGCCTCGGGGCCGGACAGTTCGGACGGTGCCGGGGTATAGCGAGCAACGGGCCTGGGCGCCTCGCTGGTCGTCGGAGCAGGCATCTCAGCCACTGTCGCCGGACGGGCTGCGGCGCGGGAAACCTCTGCCGCAGGCGGAGGAAGGGTCAGTGATGCACGGGGCGCCACCACCGCGGGCGCCGTGGCAGGCGCTGCCACCCGCCCCTGGAGCTGCCTCACGGCCTCGGCGCGGGGAATGGGGGGCGAACTGGGAACGAAAGCCTCGCGCCCGATGGGTGCCGCACCGCCCCTGACAACGGGCTGACGCGCAACAACCGGGGCCGGCGTCGGCTCCAGTGCCGCTGGCTCGACACGGCCGCGACGCACGCCGCGGGGCTCACGCGCCACCGCCACGGTGGGCACGGGCCGGGCCGCGCGCCCCTTGGCCACGGGCACCTGCGGGGCCGCCCCAGGAGCGGCCTTCACGCCGCGCACGGCCTTGCCGGTCACAACCTGCTTGCCTGCGGGCGTCTTGCCCGCAACCGCCTTCACCGGCAACGGCTTTGCCGGGGTCGACTTGGCTGAACCACCCTTGGCCACCACAGACTTGACCACCGGTGCCTTGGCGGGCCTGGCGACAGCCCCCGTACGAGGCGCCCCGGCCTTGGCCACCGCTTTCGGAGCTGCTTTGGGAACGGACTTTGCGGCGGCCTTGGCCACCGGCGCGACCTTGCGAGCCGGGGCGGGGCGGGATGGCTGAGGTGCAGCCGAGACATCGGCCCCAACCACGGTCAAGCCAAACGCCACCGCCGCCAACGCGGCGAAAAAGGGATTCATGCGGTGTTATCTCCTGCTGGGCCAGACTCGCTGAAAATGGCGGCCTGGCTGGATGTGCGCGGAATGGAACTGCGTCGCGGCACGGACAATTGATTGATTTTACCGGAAACTGGGTCTGCAACGGGCTTGCAGGCGCGGCCGGCTTTCTGCACCATGCGCCCTTTTTTGCGTCAGCCTGTCCATGCTTCTGCCGATCGAACAACGCATTGCCGCCGAATTGGGTGTACAGCCCCGTCAAGTTTCCGCTGCCGTGCAGCTTCTCGACGAAGGCGCCACGGTGCCCTTTGTTGCCCGCTACCGCAAGGAAGTCACCGGCGGCCTGGACGACACGCAACTGCGCAACCTCGAAGAACGCCTCGGCTACCTGCGTGAGCTGGAAGACCGGCGCGCCGCCGTGATCGCCAGCATTGCCGAGCAGGGCAAGCTTGACGCGCCCCTGCGGGAAGCCATCGAGAACGCCGAAACCAAGCAGCGCCTCGAAGACCTTTACCTGCCCTTCAAGCAAAAGCGCCGCACCAAGGCCCAGATCGCCCGCGAAGCCGGCATCGAGCCCCTGGCCAACGCCCTGCTCGCCAACCCCAGCCTGGTCCCCGAGACCGAAGCCTGCGCCTACCTCAACGCCGAGGCGGGCTTTGCCGACACCCGGGCGGTGCTCGACGGCGCCCGCCAGATCCTGATGGAGCGCTTTGCCGAGGATGCCGAACTGATCGGCAAGCTGCGGGAGTACCTGGCCGACCACGGCGTCGTCGCCTCCACCGTGATCGCCGAGAAGGAGAACGATCCGGCTGCGGCCAAGTTCCGCGACTGGTTCGACTTCCGCGAATCCATCGAGACAGTCCCCTCCCACCGGGCGCTGGCGCTGTTCCGCGGCCGCAACGAAGGCTTCCTGCGCCTGCAGCTGGGCCTCGACTCCGACCCCACCGACGGCAGCGCCCCTGGCCCCAACCCCTGCGAGGGGCGTATCGCCGGCCACTTCGGCATCCGTGACGAAGGGCGCGGCGCCGACACCTGGCTGCGTGAAACCGTGCGCTGGGCCTGGAGTGTCAAGATCTCCCTGCACCTGGAACTGGAACTGCTCGGGCAGCTGCGCGAGAAGGCCGAGGAAGAAGCCATCCGCGTCTTCGGGCGCAACCTCAAGGATCTGCTTCTCGCCGCCCCCGCCGGCCCGCGCGCCACGCTGGGCCTCGACCCGGGCCTGCGGACCGGCGTGAAAGTCGCCGTCGTGGACCAGACCGGCAAGCTCCTCGACACCGGCGTGATCTACCCCCACGAACCCCGCCGGGACTGGGACGGCAGCCTGCACGCACTGGCAAAGATGTGCGAGAAGCACAATGTGTCGCTGATCGCCATCGGCAACGGCACGGCCAGCCGCGAAACCGACAAGCTCGCCGCCGACCTGATCAAGCTGCGCCCCGAGCTCCACATGACGAAGATCGTCGTCTCCGAGGCCGGCGCCTCGGTGTACTCGGCCTCCGAACTGGCCGCCAAGGAATTCCCGGATCTGGACGTGAGCCTGCGCGGTGCGGTGTCCATCGCCCGCCGCCTGCAGGACCCGCTGGCCGAGCTGGTCAAGATCGATCCCAAATCCATCGGCGTTGGCCAGTACCAGCACGACGTCAACCAGACCCGCCTGGCCCGGGCCCTGGATTCGGTGGTGGAAGACTGCGTAAACGCCGTTGGCGTGGATGTGAACATGGCCTCCGCCGCCCTGCTCACCCGCATCTCCGGCCTCAACCCCACCCTGGCCGCCAACATCGTCGCCCACCGGGACGCCAACGGCCCCTTCCCCAGCCGCGAGGCCCTGCTCGACGTTCCCCGCCTCGGCCCCAAGACCTTCGAACAGGCCGCCGGATTCCTGCGCATCAGCAATGGCAGGAATCCGCTGGATGCGTCGGCCGTGCACCCGGAAGCCTACTCGCTGGTGGAGCGCATCCTCGCCGACATCCGCAAGGACGCCCGCGAGGTGATGGGCGACTCCCGCACCATCAGCCAGCTCAAGCCCGAGCGCTACACCGATGAGCGCTTCGGCCTGCCCACCGTGCAGGACATCCTCAAGGAACTCGACAAGCCCGGCCGCGACCCGCGCCCCGAGTTCAAGACCGCCAGCTTCAAGGACGGTGTCGAGGAGCTGAAGGACCTGGAAGTCGGCATGATCCTCGAGGGGGTGGTCACCAACGTCACCAACTTCGGCGCCTTCGTGGACATCGGCGTACACCAGGACGGCCTGGTCCATGTGTCGGCCCTGGCCGATCGCTTCGTGAAGGATCCGCACAGCGTCGTGAAGGCCGGCCAGGTGGTGAAGGTGAAGGTCATTGAAGTGGACCTGCCGCGCAAGCGCATCGCCCTGACCATGCGGATGGGCGACCAGCCCCAGGGCGGCAGCAAGCCGGCCGGGGATCGACGGGATGCCCCCCGCAGCAATGCCCGTCCGACCGCATCCAAGCCGAGCCGGGAACCCGCCATGGCCGGCTCCCTGGCCTCGGCCTTCGCCAAGGCCCTGAAGAAATAAGCCCTGGCACTGCCGCAGGCGGCTAAAATCCGCCCATCCCCTTGATTTTCCAGCGACGCCTCCCGGGGCGTCGCGCCGCTTCCGCACCATGACAACGATTTACGGCATCAAGAACTGCGACACCATGAAAAAGGCCTTTGCCTGGCTCGACGAGCACGCGGTGGCCTACACTTTCCACGACTACAAGAAGTCCGGCATCGACTCCGCCCGCCTCCACGCCTGGAGCAAGACCATCGGCTGGAAGAGCCTGATCAACACCCGCGGCACCACCTGGCGCAAGCTGCCGGTCGAGCGCCAGGCCATCGACACCCAGAGCGCCGCCGTCGCGTTGATGCAGGAATTCCCCAGCCTGATCCGCCGGCCGGTCATCGAAACCGATGGCGGGCAACTGCTGGTCGGCCTCGACACCGCCCTTTACACCAGCTTTCTCAGCCCGGCAGGGACGACCGAATGAGCACCTCCATCCTCCAGCGCTTTCTGCTTGAAGATCTCGACATCCGCGGCGCTTTCGTCAGGCTCGACGACGTCTGGCAAGCCCTGCTGGCCACGCGCAACTACCCGTCCACCGTGCGCGACCTGCTCGGCGCCATGAGTGCGGTAGCCAGCGTCATCGGCGGCAACCTGAAGCAGGCCGGCCGCCTCACCATCCAGCTTCAGGGCCACGGCCCCGTGAGCCTGCTGGTGGTGGACGTGACCGAGGCCCTCAACCTGCGCGGCTACGCCAAGACCAGTGACGAGGTGGCCGGCAAAGTCAGCATCGCCGACCTGGTGGGTGACGGCCAGCTCCTGCTGACCCTGGACATGCCCGGCCTGCGCCACCCCTACCAAAGCTACGTACCCATCGAAGGCAACTCCGTCGCCGAGATCTTCGAGCACTACCTCACCCAGTCCGAGCAGCAACCCGCAGCCCTGCACACCGCAGCCTCTTCCCGCGGCGCAGCCTGCCTGTTCCTGCAGAAGCTCCCCGATGCCGACCGCAAGGATCCGGACGGCTGGGACCGGATCACCCGCCTGGCCGCCACCGTGCGCGAGGAGGAGCTCCTCGGGCTTCCCGCCGAGGAACTCCTTATCCGCCTCTTCCACCAGGAAACCGTGCGCCTCCTGGATGCCCGCGAAGTGACCCACGACTGGCCCCAGGACTGGGACAAAGTACGCGACATGTTGCGCTCCCTGGGCCGGTCCGAGCTTGAAGCCATGCTCGAAGAACACGGCGAAATCCTGATTCACGACGACCTGTCGAACCACGAATACCGCTTCGATGCCGAGGATGTGGCCGCCCTGTTCGCCGAGCCCCCCGCCGAACCCCGCATCCTGCATTGATCTTCAGTCATTTGGCGAGCGGACTTGCCCGAAACCCCGCTGAAAAGTAGACTTCACCGGTTTAAGTCCGCTAACCCTCCACCCGACATCCATGGCCGACGCTTCCCTGCAGGGCAAACTGATCGAGTTCAAAGGCGCCAGCCTGGCGGTAATGACCGCCCACCTCCGTGAAACGGAAGCCGTGCGTCTTGCCGACGCCCTGCACATGATGCTCGGCGGCATGCCCGACTTCTTCGCCGGCGAACCGGCGGTGCTGGACTTCGCCCAGCTCGTCAGCACACCGGACCGGGTGGACTGGACGGCCATCATCAGCCTGCTGCGCCGCTATCAGGTGCAGCCGATCGGTGTGCGCAACCTGCCGGACTACCTGCACGACGGCGCCCGCCACGCCAATCTGGCCATTCTCGGTCCGGAGGGCATTTCCCCCGAGCGCCCCATCGCCGCGCCCCAAGCCCCACCACCGGCCCCGGCCCCAGCCCCCGTCGAAGCGCCCCCGCCGCCCCAGCCGGCTGCAGCGCCCGCCACGGCAGCGCCCACCATGGTTGTCGAACGTCCGCTGCGCTCCGGCCAGCAGGTGTATGCCAAGGGTGGCGATCTGGTCTTGCTGGCCGGCATGAGCCCGGGCTCCGAGGTCATCGCCGATGGCTGCATCCACTGCTACGGCCCTCTGCGCGGCCGCGCCCTGGCCGGCGCCCGGGGCGACACCGGCGCGCGCATCTTCAGCACCAATTTCGGCCCCGAACTGGTCTCCATTGCCGGGGTGTACCGCACCTTCGAACGGGGCATCCCGCAGGCTGTCGCGGGGCGCGGTGCCCACGTCCGGCTGACCGGATCCGACAATCTGCATACTCTCGAAATCACGCCGCTTCAGAACGACTGAAGCGGCGACTCATACGACTTAAGGGGACATCGTGGCACGCGTCATCGTAGTAACGTCCGGCAAGGGTGGCGTCGGCAAGACCACCACCAGCGCGAGCATTTCCACCGGCCTGGCCCTGCGTGGCTACAAGACCGCCGTCATCGACTTCGACGTGGGCCTGCGCAACCTCGACCTCATCATGGGCTGCGAACGTCGCGTGGTGTATGACCTGATCAATGTGGTGAACGGTGAAGCCAACCTGCACCAGGCCCTGATCAAGGACAAACACTGCGAGAACCTCTTCATCCTGCCCGCCTCCCAGACCCGCGACAAGGACGCGCTGACCGAAGAAGGCGTCGAGAAGGTGCTCAAGGAGCTCGGGCACATGGGCTTCGACTACGTCATCTGCGACTCCCCGGCCGGCATCGAACGGGGTGCCGTGATGGCCCTGACCTTCGCCGACGAAGCCATCGTCGTGTCCAACCCCGAGGTCTCGTCGGTACGTGACTCCGACCGCATCCTCGGCATCCTGCAAAGCAAGAGCCGGCGAGCCATGGAAGGCCGTGAGCCGGTCAAGGAACACCTGCTGGTCACCCGCTACTCCCCGAAGCGCGTCGAGGATGGAGAGATGCTCTCCTACAAGGACGTCCAGGAGCTGCTGCGCGTGCCGCTGATCGGCGTCATCCCTGAATCCGACGACGTGCTCCAGGCCTCCAACCAGGGCACCCCGGCCATCCACCTGAAGGATAGCGACGTCGCCACCGCCTACCAGGACGTGGTTGCCCGCTTCCTCGACGAAGACCGCCCGCTGCGCTTCGTCGCCTACGAAAAGCCCGGCCTGCTGAAGCGCCTCTTCGGAGGCAAGTAAGATGTCGCTCCTTTCCTATTTCTTCGGCACCAAGCAGAAGACCGCCTCCGTTGCCAAGGAGCGCCTGTCCCTGATCATCGCCCACGAGCGGGGCACCAACCGGGCACCGGACTTCCTTCCGGAACTACAGCGCGAGCTGATCGCCGTGATTTCCAAGTACGTCAATGTGGGCCCCGACGACATCAAGGTCCAGCTCGAAAAGCAGGACAACTGCGAGATCCTCGAAGTCAACATCACGCTGCCGGAACAGCCCCAGCGCTGAAGCCTTCCCCGCCCGGATGGTGAAATTGGTAAACACAGCGGACTTAAAATCCGCCGGCGCAAGCCTTACGGGTTCAAGTCCCGTTCCGGGCACCACGCAAAAACAAGCACTTAGGATGCATCACACCTAATCCGGATGCGCCCAGCGGTACCACAAAGCGCACCGGATTGCGCTGCGTGCGCGCAAATTGCGCGCACGCAGCGCTGACAACACCATCCTCGGTCACATGCTGCACCACATCCGCATCTTCTCATCGGTGGTGATAGCTACCGCCTTAAAGACAAGTGTCACGCCTAGGCAGCGCTTGACGTCGCCGCTACGTCACCCCTTCATCAATCTACAAAGGGGATCAGTTCCTAGCTGTCGCTTGACATAAGCGCTGAGGCAGTCCGCCAGATCGATATCAACACCTAGAAATTCATCTCCGAACGCCGTCAACCTCGAACTCCCTACGATCAGCCGCTCAGGTCTTACGCGTACAAGCCCGCCGCATGATTGAAGCCTGAGTCGAGAGGATGGGGTGCACCGGGGGAGGGGGCTGGCTCCTCGCGAAGATTGCCCCCTTGAGAATTTCCATCGGACTTCGGGCTATGCTCCTGGCCATGGACATTCAGACCATTTGGATATTCGTTGCCGCAGTCTCGACTCCGATAACTGGTGTGGTGGGCTTCGCCATTCAGTTGCGGCAGGTCGAGAAAGCACGGCTAGAAAATAGGAAGCTAAAGCTGGAGTTGGTCAAGCTGGCAGGGGACAGGGACAAGATGGCCTAGGAACGGACGAAACTAGCGCTGGAAATTGAGCATCTTCAGCATCAATCGAACAAGACGAGGCCTCGAATCGTCGTGGCAACGAACGATCAGGTCGCCCAGTTCAACGACATGGACATTAAGTTCAGTCGCAAGGGGCAACGCCCCACGGTTTTCCGCACCGAAACATCAACAGAACCGCCCACCGCCCGAGCCCAAAAGCCTCGCGCGGTGCCGTGGGCTCTGACTGCCACCGGGATAGCCTTGCTAGCGTTTTTAGCTTGGGCTTACTGGCCTCGATAGAGCTCGTAAGCAGTGGCAGTCCCGTGATAGCCCGCCCTCCCAGACAGCGGATGGAGCAGTATCCACGCGGGCTTCAAGCTAAATTAGATTGTCCGCGCATCCCGGTCCAGACACCGGAAACGCCCTTTCAAGTACAACGCCATGAGACCCGACAACTCAAGGCGCTCCGTTTTTTCGTAATTGGACTACTAGCGACCGGCAGCGTAGGATTGAATCCTACCCCCAAGCTTTGGAGCTCGCCATGCGAACCACTCAACAACTGAGTATCACCCTGCCAAATGACATGGCTGACGTGGTCAAAGCCAAGGTGCGGACGGGTGAGTACGCATCCGAAAGCGAAGTCATTCGAGATGGCTTGCGTGCGCTCCTGGCGCGTGATCGCGCCATCGACAACTGGCTGCACCAGCAAGTGGGCCCGGCCTATGATGCACTGAAGGCAGAGCCATCCCTCGCCCTCTCCGTTGATCAGGTGCGTGCCCGCCTCGCTGCCGAACACACCAAGACGTGATGAACTACCGCGTTGTCTTCTCCCCCGAGGCCGAGGAGCAACTTGTAGCCCTTTACCGCTATATCGCTGCAGCAGCATCTCCCGTCATCGCAGCCCGGTACATCGGAGCCATTCTGAGCTACTGTGAAAGCCTTGGTAGCTTTCCTCATCGAGGCACCATGCGCAATGACGTACGACCCGGATTGCGCATCACCCACTACAAGAAACGCACCGTGATTGCTTTCGGCGTAGATGCCGAAACAGTGTCCATCATTGGCGTTTTCTACGGTGGCCAAGACTACGAGACGATTTTGCAGGACGACGCAGAAAATGGCTCGGCACAATGAATTTCTTGGCGCGCCTTCCCGGTTTCCGAGACGCCCCCGGATGGGTTCTGACCATGACGGGTGCAGGCTCAACGGGAGACCTTGACCGACTCCACCCTTAGTGTGCCAGTCCGTGGCACTGTCCGAGACCAGTAACTAAGTGGGCTTTATGTCATCTCGCACCATGAGATCCGTCTTACTGCGTTAGAGAGTGCGCAATGAATACCCTGCTGCTCGGCGGTGACATCGGTGGCACCAAGACCTTGCTGGCCCTGGCCTCGGTGGGTGGCGCAGGCATTGCCATCCTGCATGAGCAGCGCTACGCCAGTTGCGAACATGAAGGACTCGCCCCCCTGCTGGACGACTTCCTGGCGGGCGGCCCCATACCGGCGGCGGCCTGCTTTGGCGTGGCCGGGCCCACCGATGGGCAGACGGCAGACCTGACCTACTTACCCTGGCGCCTGTCCGCGTCAGCCCTGGAACGGCGCTTCGGCATCAGGCATGTGGGGCTGGTCAATGATTTTGCCGCCGCCGCCCATGGCCTGCCCTTGGTCGCGCCGCAGCACGTCGTACCGCTGCAGGCCGGCCAGCCACTGGCCCGGGCGCCCCGGGTCATCCTCGGCGCCGGCACCGGTCTGGGGGTGGCAGGAATGGTCTGGAATGGGGAACGCAGCCAGGTGATTCCCGGCGAGGGCGGCCACATGGGCTTCTCGCCCCAGACGCCGGAACAACTGAAACTGGCGGAGGCGCTGCTGGCCCAAACGGGCCGGGTCAGCGTGGAGGACATGGTGTCGGGGCCGGGCCTGGTGCGCATCCACCGCTTCCTGGGCGGCCGGGCAGACAGCCCGGCCGGTGTGGGCGCCGCAGCCCTGGACTGCAGCGACCCACTGGCACGCCGGGCCCTTGACCTGTGGCTGGAAGCCTACGGCGCCTTCGCCGGCGACCTGGCCCTGCAGTGGCTGGCCCGGGGCGGGGTGTACCTGGCCGGTGGCATGGCCGCCAAGCTGCTCCCTGACGGTGCTGGTGCAGCGCCCTTCGTAGCAGCCTTCAACGCCAAACGGGAGCATCGCCCGCTGGCCGAAGCCATGCCCATCCATCTGGTCACCGAAGAGCGCCTCGGTCTGCTCGGTGCCCTGGCCCTGGCGGCAGCCCGCCTTCAGACCGGTTGAAGGATCACCACGGCCAGGGGCGGCAGGTTTGCCACCAGGCTGGCCGGCCGGTTCATCCAGGCCCCCTCGACCGCCTCAAGCCGCCCCCCGTTGCCCAGATTGCTGCCCCCGTAGTGGGCTGAATCGGAGTTGAGGATCTCCTGGTAGATTCCCGCCCGGGGCACGCCAATGCGGTAGTCGCTGCAGGGCGCAGGGGTAAAGTTGGCAAGCACCACCACGAAACGGCCGTCCCGGGCCACACGCAGCCAGGCCAGCACCGAATGCTCGCTGTCGTGGCAGTCGATCCATTCAAAGCCCGCCGGCTCGAAATCCTGCTCGTGGAGCGAGGGCAAATCGCGATAGAGGTGATTGAGGTCGGCGGAGAGGCGCTGGATGCCAGCGTGACCGACGTCGGCCAGCAGGGTCCAGTCCAGCTCGCGGGCTTCGGACCACTCCCGCACCTGGCCGAACTCGCCACCCATGAACATCAGCTTCTTGCCCGGGGTACACGCCTGCCAGGCCAGCAGCAGGCGCAACTGGGCCCGCCGCCGCCAGTCGTCGCCCGGCATCTTGCCGAACAGCGAGCCCTTGCCATGCACCACCTCATCGTGGGACAGGGGCAGGACAAAGTTCTCGCTGTAGGCATACATCTGGCCGAACGTCAGCTCGTCGTGATGCCAGCGCCGATGCACCGGGTCACGCCGGAAATAGCGCAGGCTGTCATTCATCCAGCCCATGCTCCACTTCATCGAAAACCCCAGGCCCCCCGTGTAGGCCGGCCGCGAGACCTGGGGCCAGGCGGTGGACTCCTCCGCCAGGGTCAGGGCACCGGGAAACTCCCCGTGCACCAGGGTGTTGAGGTCGCGCAGAAAATCGATGGCCTCCAGGTTCTCGCGCCCGCCGAAACGGTTGGGTAGCCACTCGCCGGGCCGGCGGGAGTAATCCAGGTAGAGCATGGACGCCACCGCATCCACGCGCAGGCCGTCGAAGTGGAACTCCGCCAGCCACCAGTGGGCCGACGACAGCAGGAAGCTGCGCACCTCGTGGCGGCCGTAGTTGAAGATGTGCGTCCCCCAGTCCGCATGCACCCCCAGACGCGGGTCGGCGTGCTCATAGAGCGCGGTGCCGTCGTAGCGGGCCAGGGCCCAGTCATCCTGCGGGAAATGCCCCGGGACCCAATCCAGCAGCACCCCCAGCCCAGCCTGGTGGCAGGCATCGATGAAGGCGCGCAGCTCATCCGGTGAGCCATAGCGGGAGGTCGGCGCGAAATAGCCGGTGGTCTGGTAGCCCCAGGATTCATCAAGGGGGTGCTCGGTGATCGGCAGCAGCTCCAGATGGGTATAGCCCTGCTGCAGGGCATAGGGGATCAGGCGCTCGGCGAGCTCCGGCCACCGGTAGGGTGAGCCATCCGGGTGACGCATCCATGAACCCGCGTGCAGTTCGTAGATGTTGACCGGCGCATGCAGCCAGTCCCAGGCCGCCCTGCGGGTCATCCATACGGCATCGCGCCAGACATGCTGCGATGGACCTGCCACCCGGGCGGCCGAGCCAGGACGCAACTCGAAACCGCGGGCGTAGGGGTCGCTCTTGCGCACGCGCCCGCCGCCGTTCTGGCAAGTGATCTCAAAACGGTACAGGCTGCCCGGCCGGGCCGACGCCACCCGCGCTTCCCACACACCGCCGCCTCCCAGGCAGTGCATGGGGTCGGCATCCCCGTCCCAGCCATTGAAGTCGCCCACCACCGCCACCGCAACGGCATTCGGTGCCCAAACCCGGAACACGGTACCGGTCGCGTCCGGATGGGCGCCCAGCAACCGGTACGATTGCACGTTGCGCCCCTCATTAAAAAGATGCATGGCATCAGATAGCTGCATTTCCGCCCCCTTCGCGCAGTACCATACGGCAAAACAGTAGCAAGGGAGAACAATCGTGGCCCCGAGCAACACCTGTCCGCATCTGCCGTATTGCGAGATGCGTGATCAGACCGACCTGCGCTTCATCAGCCAGCTCACCCGCAATACCTTCGCCATCATCCTGGCCGGCGGTCGCGGCAGCCGTCTCAAGCAGCTTACCGATTTCCGCTCCAAGCCGGCGGTACCCTTCGCGGGGAAGTTCCGCATCATCGACTTCACCCTGTCCAACTGCGTCAACTCCGGCATCCGCAAGATCGGGGTGGCCACCCAATACAAGGCCCACAGCCTGATCCGTCACGTCCAGCGGGGCTGGAGCTTCCTCGACGGGCGTTTCGGCGAGTTCATCCAGCTCCTTCCCGCCCAGCAGCAGATCGATGAAACCCAGTGGTACCAGGGCACCGCCGACGCCGTGTACCAGAATCTCAACTTTCTCCGCCACAACAGCCCGCGCCACATCCTGATCGTCGCCGGCGATCACATCTACAAGATGGATTACGGTCGCATGCTGGCCTTCCACGCCCGGCACCACGCTGACATGAGCGTCGCCTGCATCGATGTGCCCATCGCCGAGGCACGGGAGTTCGGGGTGATGAATGTGGATGACGAAGGCCGGGTGATCGATTTTGTCGAGAAGCCCGCCAGTCCGCCCCCCATGCCGGGCAACCCGGGACGGGCCCTGGCCTCCATGGGCGTCTATATCTTCAACGCCGACTTTCTCTATGAGCAGCTTGGCCGCGACGCGCTGACCAGGGGGTCGAGCCGGGACTTTGGCAAGGACATCATCCCCCACATCGTGCCGCGCTACCGGGTGTTCGCCCACCGCTTTGCCGACTCCTGCGTGGGCAGCGACCATCAGCAGCCCTACTGGCGTGACGTGGGCACCATTGACGCCTACTGGGAAGCCAACATGGAAATGACCAAGGTCACCCCCGATCTCAACCTCTACGACCGGGAATGGCCGATCTGGACCTACCAGGAGCAGCTCCCCCCCGCCAAGTTCGTCTTCGACGACGAAGACCGCCGCGGCATGGCGGTGGACTCCATGGTCTCCGGTGGCAGCATCATCTCCGGGGCGACGGTCAAGCGCTCGCTATTGTTCTCGAGTGTCAATGTGCATAGCTGGGCCCGGGTCGAGGATTCCGTGATCCTGCCCAACGTGGATATCGGCCGGCATGCGGTGATCCGGCGCTGCGTGATCGACAAGAACGTGCGCATACCGGAAGGGCTCTGCATCGGACTGGACCCGGAGGAAGACCGCAAGCGCTTCTTCGTCTCGCCCGGCGGTGTCACCCTGGTCACCGCCGAGATGCTCGGCCAGGGCGCAGCGGCCCCAACCACCTGAGCCTTCGGGATCAGCACCGTGGCGGATCTCGCCTTCCTGTGGCACATGCACCAGCCGGACTACCGGCATCCGGAAACCGGCCACTTCACCTTGCCCTGGGCCCTGCTCCACGCGCTCAAGGACTATCCGGACATGGCCAGTCACCTGGAACGCCACCCGGCGATCCGCTGCACGGTCAACTTCGTGCCTGTCCTGCTGGCCCAGATCGAGGATTACTGCGATCAGCTCGCCACCCGTCAGTGGCGCGACCCGCTGCTGCGCATCCTCGCCTGGCCGAACCCCGACCACCTCGAGCAGGCCGACCGCAACTGGATCCTGGACATGGCCTTCCGCTGCCACGCCCCGACCATGCTGGAGCCGTTTGCCCCCTATCGGCGCCTGCGTGACCTGCTTGCCTTCGTGCGCAGTCAGGACGCCGACGGCCTCGCCTACCTCTCGGGGCAGTATTACGCCGATCTGGCCACCTGGTATGTGCTTGCCTGGAGCGGCGAAAGCCTGCGCCGGGGCCCCGGCCCCATCGCAGCCTTGATGGCCAAGGGCGGCAACTTCGAACTGGCCGACCGCGAGGCCCTGGTCAGCGAGATCGGCAAGGTCCTGAAAGGGCTCATTCCACGTTATCGCGCACTTGCCGACCGCGGCCAGATTGAACTTAGCTGCACCCCCGCGCACCACCCACTGGCCCCCCTGCTGCTGGATTTCGGCGTGGCCCGCGAAGCGCAACCCGATTGCCAGCTACCCGCGGCACCGGGCTACGCTGGCGGCCGCTCTCGGGTCGAAGCCCATTTGCAGCTTGCCCAGCACAGCCACCGACAACGCTTCGGCCAGACACCCAAGGGCCTGTGGCCGGCAGAAGGTGCCCTGTCGACGGCCTTTCTGCGCCAGATCGCCGACGCAGGATTCAGCTGGACGGCAAGCAGCCAGGGCGTACTTCGGCACTCCGCCGGCCCTGGCGCAGACACGGGCGTCCCGTGGCAGGCACCGGAAGACATCCCCGGCGACCTGACCCTTTTTTTCCGCAACGAGCACCTCTCCGACCTCATCGGTTTTGAGTATGCCCGCTGGCACGGCCGCGACGCGGCGGCCCATTTCCTGAGCGAAGTGGTCACCCTCCATGAGCGCGCCCCGGAAGGGCTCATCCCGGTCTTCCTTGATGGTGAAAACGCCTGGGAGTACTACCCCTACAACGGCTGGTACTTCTTCAACGACCTTTACGAGAGCCTCGCCCACAATCCGGCCGTCCGCACCCTGACCCTTTCAGAAGCGACAGAAGGCCATCGGCACCGAAGGCAACGCCTGCCCCGCCTGGTCGCCGGTAGCTGGGTTTACGGCACCCTGTCCACCTGGATCGGCAACCCCGACAAGAACCACGCCTGGGAACTGCTCTGCGAGGTCAAGCAATGTGCCGACCGGGTTCTCGAGAACGCGGCGGCGGACGCGGGCCAACGCCAGCAGATCGTTACCCTGCTGGCCGTATGCGAAAGCTCGGACTGGTTCTGGTGGCTGGGCGACTACAACGCCTCCGAATCCGTAAGCGCCTTCGACCGGCTGTTTCGCGACAACATCCGTGCCCTTTACCGGCTCCTCGGGCTTCCCGCCCCCAGCAGCCTTGACCACCCCATCAGCCGCGGTGGTGGCGCCCCCGAGAGCGGTGGCACCATGCGGCGCGCCACCTGACCCGACGGAGGCCCATCTTGACCCGCGCCGTGACCCTGCTCCTGGGTGTGCATGCCCACCAACCCGTGGGCAACTTCCCCGAAGTGATCGAGGATGCCCACCGGCGCTGCTACAAACCCTTCCTGGAAACCCTCAACGCCTACCCGGACTTCCGCTTTGCGGCTCACTTCTCGGGCTGGCTGCTGGACTGGCTGCGGGTGCGCTTTCCGGACGACATGGAGATGCTCGCGGGGATGGTGCGGCGCGGCCAGGTGGAGATGTTCAGCTCCGGCGACACCGAACCCGTGCTCGCCGCGATTCCGCACCGGGACCGGGTGGGCCAGCTCACCGCGCTCAACGACAAGCTCACCGCCTGGACGGGCGTACGCCCGCAGGGTGCATGGCTTACCGAACGGGTATGGGAATCCGCGGTCGTACCGGCGCTGGCCGAAGCCGGCATCCGCTACGTGACCGTCGATGATTACCACTTCTTCTGTACCGGCCGCAGCGCCGACGAGCTGGACGGCCACTTCAGCACCGAGGAGGACGGCACCCGCCTCGATCTCTTTCCCATCTCCGAAGCCCTGCGCTACCGTCTGCCCTTCCATCCTGCCCATGAGGTGGTGGCCTACCTGGAGCAACTGGCCGACAGTGGCCAACGCGCCGCCATCTACTTCGACGACATCGAGAAATTCGGCATCTGGCCTGAAACCTACGACTGGGTCTACAACCGGGGCTGGCTCAAGGCCCTGATCGAAGGCGTGCTGGCCAGCCCCAGGATCCGCACCGCCACCTACGCCGATTTCCACGCCCGCCAAGCCACCCGCGGCATTGTGTACCTGCCCACCGCCTCCTACAGCGAGATGAACGAGTGGACCTTGCCCATGCCGGCAGCCGCCACCTATGCCCGGCTCCTCGCCAGCGAGAAGGCCGCGGGGCGGGGCGACCTGCACCGCCCCTTCATCCGTGGTGGCATCTGGCGCAACTTCCTGTCCCGCTACCCGGAGGCCAACTGGATGCACAAGCGCATGCAGGCCTTGTCGGCACGCCTCGCCGCCCTGCCCGCAGCGCCACCGGACCTCACCGAGGCCTTGTACCGCGCCCAGGCCAACGACGCCTACTGGCACGGGCTCTTCGGCGGGCTCTACCTGCCCCACCTGCGCCGGGCCGTGTGGAACAACATCCTCGCCCTCGAGGCCGGTCTCGATCGCCTGCAGCCCCGAGCCCCCGGCCGCCCTGACGATATGGACCTGGATGGCTGCCGGGAGACCCTCGTCACCACCCCCCTGCTGCAGATCGCCCTGCGGGATGACGGGCTCGGCGCCGTCCACGAACTGTCCAGCTATCCCCTGACCCACAATTTCGGCGACACCCTGCGCCGCCACAGCGAGCACTACCACGAACGCATCGGTGCCGGCCCCAGCCAGCACGACGGCAGCGGCATCGCCTCGGCCCACGACATCGTGCGTTTCAAGCATCCGGTGGAGGCCTCCGATGTGCTGCCCGACCCCCATCCCCGGGTCCTCTGGCTGGACCAGCTGGACGGCCACACCCTGGCTGACTATCGGCAGGCGGACGACAGCCCGGTTCTTTTCCAGCGCGAGGGCATCGACAAGACCTACACCGTGACGGCAGCCACCATCGGCGTGCGCTGGCAGCTAAGGGGTCTCGCGGGGCGGCAGTTCACCACCACCCTCAATCTGGCCATGCCTAGCTGCGACGGCTTCCTCGGGCGCTACGTGCTCGAGAACGGACACATTCCCTGTGGTTTCGGCCAGGCCCTCGACCTGCCCGAGGCCACCGGGCTGAGCCTTGAGGACGGCGTACTCGGCGGCCTCCTGCGCCTCACCTGCGCCCCCGCGCCCCGGGTCTGTGGCCGCCCCCACCACACCGTTTCCCAGTCGGAAGCGGGCTTTGAGAAAATCATGCAGGCGACCGAAGTCAGCCTTGGCTGGACGATCCCCGACGACGACTGCACCCTTCAACTCCAGATCACCATCGAGCCCCGTACGCCATGACCGGCACCGTCTATAAACTCGAAGTCAATCCCCGGATCACCCCGCGCCTTGAACGCCTCGAAGAGGTCGCCAACAACCTCTGGTATAGCTGGGACCGGCCCACCCGCTCCCTCTTTGCCAGCCTCTCCCGTTCCCTGTGGAAGGCCGTGGATCACAACCCCAAGGCCTTCCTGAAACGTGCCGACCAGAAACACCTGGACTCGGCGGCGGAGAACCCGGTTTTCCTGGGCAGCATGGCCCGGGTGCTGTCCACCTACGACACCTATCATGACCTTCCATCGATGGCCCATGTGCACGGCCGTCCCTTCCGCGATGACGACCTGATCGCCTACTTCTGCGCGGAGTTCGGCTTTCACGAGAGCCTGCCGATCTATTCCGGCGGCCTTGGCATTCTGGCGGGTGACCACTGCAAGGCGGCCAGCGACATGGGGCTGCCCTTCGTGGGGATCGGTTTGCTTTACCGCCAGGGCTACTTCCACCAGACCCTGGATGCCGACGGCCAGCAACACGCCACCTACACCGATTCGGATTTCGACGACCTGCCCGTCGCACCGCTCCATGACCCGGAAGGCCGCGAGCTTAGAGTCGAGGTGGACCTGCCAGGTCGCTCGGTGCAGGCCAAGGTCTGGGAAGTGAGGATCGGACATGTGCGCCTGATCCTCCTCGATACCTGGCTCCCGGAAAACACCGAGCACGACCGCGAGATCACCCACCGCCTCTACGGTGGTGACCGCAATACCCGCATTGAGCAGGAGATCCTGCTGGGCGTCGGCGGCGTGCGCGCCCTCACCGCCCTCGGCCTGAAGCCGACTGTCTGGCACATCAATGAGGGCCATGCCGCCTTCCTGATCCTGGAGCGCATCCGTGGCCTGGTGGCTGCCGGCCAGCCCTTTGCCGCGGCCCTGGAGGCCACCGCTGCAAACGTGGTGTTCACCACCCATACCGCCGTGCCGGCCGGCCATGACCACTTTGCGGAAGACGTGATCCGGCGCTATTTCTCCCATTGGGAGAGGGATACCGGCATCACCTGCGAGCGCCTGCTGGCCCTGGGGGCCGAACCGGGCAAGACCGACTTCAACATGACGGCCCTGGCGATCCGCGGCTCCCGCCACCAGAACGGCGTCTCGCGCATCCATGGCGACGTGTCGGCGCGCATCTGCAGCCACTTCTGGCCGCAACTCAGCGCCGCCGAAAACCCCATGGACTACGTCACCAACGGCGTCCACCTGCCCACCTTCCTGGCCACCGAATGGCACGAAACCTTCGACCGCTATCTCGGTGTCGGATGGCAACAACGCCAGACCGACCCCGCCAGCTGGGAAGGCATCGACCGCATCCCCGACCAGACCTACTGGAGCGTGCGCCAGTTGCTCAAGTCGCACCTGCTCTACCTGGTGCGTGACCGGGTGCGCGAGCAGCACCTGCGCAACCAGGGCTCACCGGCCCACCTGGATCGGCTGCTCAAGCTCGCCGACCCGAGCCGGCCCAATGTGCTCACCATCGGTTTTGCCCGGCGCTTCGCCACCTACAAGCGCGCCGCGCTGCTCTTCCACGATCCGGAAGTCCTGCGCAGCATCATCTGCGACGCCGACCGGCCCGTCCTCTTCCTTTTCGCCGGCAAGGCTCACCCGGCCGACCATCCCGGTCAGGAGATCGTCCGGCGCATCGCGGAGATGGCGGCCCGCCCGGAGTTCGAAGGCCGCATCCTGCTGCTGGAGGGCTACGACCTGCACCTCTCGCGGCGCCTGGTGGCCGGGGTGGACGTGTGGCTCAACAACCCCATCTATCCGCTGGAAGCCTCCGGCACCTCGGGCATGAAAGCCGCCATGAACGGTGCCATCAACCTGTCGGTGCTGGATGGCTGGTGGGGCGAGGGGTACGACGACAAGGGGAACGTCCCCAATGGCTGGGCCATCAAGCCCGCTTCGGGTCACCTGGATGAAGCCCGTCGGGACGCAGAGGAGGCCCGCACCCTCTACGAACTGCTCCAGGACAAGGTCATCCCCACCTTTTACCGCAGCGGCCCGATGGGGTATTCACCCGAATGGGTCGCCATGTCAAAGCGCTCCATTGCCACCATTGCGCCCCGTTACAACGTGATCCGCATGGTGGGCGAATACGTGCAGAAGTTTTACGCCCCCGCCGCCCGCCAGGGCCGTCGACTTAGCGCCGATGGCTTTGCTCCCGCCCGCGCCCTGGCCGACTGGAAGACCCGAATCCGCAACGCCTGGGCCGGGGTCCGCCTGCGCTGCCTGGAAACCCCCACGGGCCGGGTGCCCTTCGGCCAGGCAGTACGTGTGCAGGTGGCCGTTCAGCTGGGTGGCTTGCTACCGGAGGATGTCACGGTGGAGGCCCTCTTCGGCCGCCCGGACACGGACCATGGCCGGGCCCGGCGTTACAGCCTCACCCACAGTGGCGCCCTGGACCATGGCGAACACCTTTTCGAACTGGACCTGACCCCGGAGCAGTGCGGCAAGCTGGAATACCGCATCCGCGCCTTTCCCGAACACGCCCTATTGACCCACAAGTTCGAACTGGGGCTGATGGTATGGCTGTGAAACTTCCCTCGGTGCTGTTCGTCACCTCGGAGATGGCACCCTGGGTCAAGACCGGTGGCCTCGGTGACGTCGCTGCCGCGCTGCCCGCCAGCCTGCGTCAAGCTGGAGTGGATATCCGCGTTCTGATTCCCTGCTATCCCGCCCTGCGGGCCGCCTTTCCAGACGCCCGGACCGTGGCGGAACTGCCCGCCCTGGCCCCCGCGCTGCCCGCAGCCCGCCTGCTGGCCGCCCACAGCGACGGCCTACCTCTGCTGTTGCTGGATTGCCCCGAGCTCTTTAACCGCCCCGGCAACCCCTATCTGGACAGCAAGGGCCAGGACCAGCCCGACAACGCCCGGCGCTTCGGCCTTCTGTCCCGGGTCGCCGCCCGGCTCGGCCAGCCGGGCTCCCCCCTCGGCTGGCAACCGGACGTGGTGCATGTGAATGACTGGCAGGGTGGCCTGGCGCCCGCCTTCCTGCACTACGAAGGCGGCGTGGCAAGCGTCATCACCGTTCACAACATCGCCTTCCAGGGGTGCTTCGGCCATGACATGCTCGCCGGACTGGGCTTGCCCGGGCATGCCTGGCGTTTTGACGGGGTGGAGTACCACAACCAGCTATCCTTCCTGAAAGCCGGCCTGCAGTTTGCCACCCGGCTGTCCACCGTCAGCCCCACCTATGCCCGGGAGATCCAGGACGCGCGTTTCGGCTACGGCCTCGCCCCCCTGCTGCGCTACCGGGCCGACGCCCTGCGCGGCATCCTCAACGGCATTGACACCCGCGTGTGGAACCCGGCCACCGATACTGCCCTGCCCCATCCCTATTCGGCAGACGAGCCCGCAGCCAAGCAGCTCAACAAGGCCGCCCTGCAGGCGCAGATGGGGCTCCCGGTCACCAATAGCTGCCCACTGTTCGGGGTGATCAGCCGCCTCACCCACCAGAAGGGCCTGGACCTCCTGCTTGCCATCGCCGATGGTCTGCCGGCCTTGCCCGCCCAGCTGGTCGTGCTCGGCAGCGGCGACAAGGACATGGAGGCCGGCTTCCAGACCCTGGCCCAACGTCTTCCCGCCCACGTCGCGGTGCAGATCGGCTTCGACGAGACCCTCGCCCACCGCATTGAGGCCGGGGCCGACAGCTTCCTGATGCCGTCCCGTTTCGAGCCCTGCGGCCTGAACCAGATGTACAGCCTGCGCTATGGGACACCGCCCGTGGTGCGTGCCACCGGTGGCCTCGCCGATACGGTCGTGGACTGCGACACGCCTTCTTCAACCGAGCGGGGTAACGGCTTCCGGATTGACGGAGACAGCCCCCACGCCCTATGGACCAGCCTTGAAAGGGTATGCCGCACCTGGCGCGATCAGCCCCGATGGGCGCGCATCCAGCAGAACGCCATGCGCCAGGATTTTTCCTGGGAACAGCCGGCCAGAGAGTACATTGACCTGTATCGGGAGGCCGTCTCGGTCTGCGCAGAACTGCAGTAGAATGCGCGGCCAGCGGACGGGGGCTTGAATCCGGCCTCCCTGCCCCGACCTTCCGGGGGCTGCAATGAACCCCATGGAGTCGCTCCGACCATGATCGTCCTCGACCTGTGCTGTGACCGGGATCACCACTTCGAAGCCTGGTTTGCATCAGGCGAGGCCTTTGAAAGCCAGCTCGCGGCCGGTCTGGTGAGCTGCCCCCACTGCGGAAGCCAGGAAGTGAGGCGCCTGCCCTCGGCACCCTATGTCCAGACCTCCTCCCATTCGGCGCCTGCCGCATCCACGGCACCCAGCCCCCAAACCATTGCCACGCGCTTGATCGATGCCCTGCGGAGCGCGGCAGAAAAATCCGAGGACGTGGGCGAACGTTTCGCGGAGGAAGCCCGCCGCATCCACTACGGGGACAGCGAGGAGCGGGCCATCCGGGGCAAGGCGGACCGCAAGGAGGTTATCGAACTGATCGAGGAAGGCATTCCCGTCCTGCCTGTACCGCCGGACAAGGACGACATGCACTGAGCGAGCAAGTACGTCTGCGACGCTCACCCTGGCCCTTGTACGGCGGCGCGTCCCTGACCGGATACGAACCGCTCGCTACGATTTCATGACAAGCGCGGAGCGTCCGCTATACGCCCGGGCCCGTGCGCCGGGGATCAAAGCGCGATAGCAGACGATAGGCCCGGTGACGCAAGGGTGTTGGCAATACCGCGCGCAACAAGGGAACAAAACAGGCCAGACGCGTCCACAGGGGCATGCCCAGCAGACTGGCACCGCGGTATCCACTCATGGCCCGCTCCAGGGCATCCCGAAACGCATGGCGCAGATGGCTGGTTTCATCGAAACGGTGAAGAATCAGGGCTTCCGGGAGGTTGGCAAAACGCATCCCGGCCTTGGCGCAGCGAAACCACAGATCGTAGTCCTCACTCCGCCGCAAATCGGTTCGATATCCGCCGATGGCCAGGATACGGCTGCGCCGGTAAGCCACCGTGGGATGAATGAGGGGGCAGGCCCACAGCGTGGCGAGAATCTCGTCATGGGACAGAGGCATTGAACGGATCCGGCCCGGCGTCCCGGCGCTGTCCATTTCCTGTGCGTAGCTTCCCATCACGTCAACCTGCGGGACGGTCTCAAAGGCCGACATCTGACTGGCGAAACGCCGGGGAAGCGCCACGTCATCGCTGTCGAAACGGAAGACGATCTCATGGCGGCAGTGCTGCAATCCGGCGTTGAGCGCCGTGGCCAAGCCGACATTGCGGGGCATCACGACTGACTGGATGTTGAGCCTGGCGCGATGCCCCTCGATGACGCTCCGCGAGGCATCCCCAATCGGCCCATCCTCAACCAGCACCACTTCCGACGCGGGGAGGCTCTGCTCCAGCAGACTTGCGAGCGCCTGTTCAAGATGAACTGCATCATCACGCCCGTAAGTCGCCATCAATACCGAAAATTCCGTGCTGCTCAATCCAGACCTTTCAACCCTGCCAGCCCGGCGAAAATGCCGGAACCGCGCAAAGGCCCAAAGGCCTAAAGACCCGATCCCATGCGGAACCGGGCCATAACGCGGCAAGACCAACGTAAACCTTTGAATTGTACTAGAAAGAGCCCGCCGCCATCACACCCCGCGACAGGTGAGCAGGTAAGAGACGACGCTCAGGGGCCGGCTGACTGCACCAACCCGCACGCCCTTCAGCAGCGGAGAAACTCCCGCGGACTGGACGCCATCTCGGGCAGGTCCTGAACGCCCTTTTCAGCCACGTCGAAAGCATCGGGAACAAACAGGGGGGCCCGCCACTGGCCATCCATCAGAAATGCGCTCACCTCTGGTCCAAAGGCAAAGCGGCACAGCTTTCTGGCGAGGGCATCGAGAACTTGCTTCATCCTGGTCTCCCGTCGGCCCGATCCGGAGTGGATCGATAGCGCCGCCGACATGTTCAATCGTGCGTCAGCACCGTGACATCCTGACGACAAAAGCTTGTCAGCCGCGCTACACGCGCCATGGACAGCGCGACGGAAGACACGGAAGGGAGAAGGACGGAACAAAACAAAACGGGGAAAACGCATCATCGTTTTCCCCGTTACATGCTGGAGCGGCAGAAGAGTCTCGAACTCTCGACCTCAACCTTGGCAAGGTTGCGCTCTACCAACTGAGCTACTGCCGCCTTGTTCTATACCTGGAGGCGCGAGCCGGAGTCGAACCGACCTACACGGATTTGCAATCCGGTGCATAACCGCTTTGCTATCGCGCCGTGAATCAAACGGGGAAGCAAGGCTTCCCCGGGAATCTCTGGAGCGGCAGAAGAGTCTCGAACTCTCGACCTCAACCTTGGCAAGGTTGCGCTCTACCAACTGAGCTACTGCCGCTCGACAGACCGCCATTATAGGCAAAATTTTTTCGATGTCAAACCTGGAATGCAGGATTCAGCGACTGCGCCGCATCAGCTCGGGCCAGGCACAGCGCATGTAGTAACCCATGGACCACAGGGTCAGGACTGCCGCCACATAAATCAGCACAGTTCCCAGGGCCATCCCGTCAAAACCAAGCACCGGGGCCTGATAGAGCAGAAGGGGGATCGCCGACATCTGGGCTGCCGTCTTGAGCTTGCCCACAAAAGCCACCGCCACACTGCCTGCGGCGCCGACTTTGGCCATCCATTCGCGCAGGGCAGAGATGGTGATCTCGCGGCCGATGATGACCAGCGCGATCAGGGAATCCACCCGCCCAAGGTGCACCAGCACGATCAGGGCAGCCGCCACCATCAGCTTGTCGGCCACCGGATCGAGGAAGGCGCCAAAGGCGGATGTCTGGCCCAGGGTGCGCGCCAGATAGCCGTCGAACCAGTCCGTCACCGCGGCTGCAATGAAGGTCACAGTGGCCACCAGATTCTTGTCCTCCGCTGAAATGGCGGAGTCCGGAAGATAGTAGATGCCGACGAAAAAGGGGATCAGGGCGATGCGCGCCCAGGTCAGGGAGTTGGGGATATTGAAAAGCATGTCGGCGTTTGCAGGCTATCGCAGCGCATTGTATATCTGTTCGGCAAGGTGCCGGTTGATGCCTTCCACACGACACAGATCCTCAATCGTGGCGTTTCGCACACCATCCATGCCGCCGAACGCAGCCAGCAGCTTTTTCCGCCGTGTCGGCCCCACTCCGGCAATATCCTCCAGGCGCGAGGTATTACGGGTCTTGGCCCGTCGGGCACGGTGACCGGTGATTGCAAAACGGTGTGCCTCGTCACGGATCTCCTGGATCAGGTGCAGGGCCGGGGCATCGGGGCGCAGATGCACCGGCTCACGCCCGTCCGGGAAGACCAGCTCTTCCAGCCCCGGCTTTCGGCTCTCGCCCTTGGCCACTCCGAACATGGTGATGCTCTCCAGGCCCAGTTCAGCAAGAACCTCCCGGGCCACGCCCATCTGGCCCTTGCCGCCGTCGATGAGGATCAGGTCGGGGCGAACGCCTTCCCCGGCGGCCACCTTCTCGTAGCGCCGGGTCAGGGCCTGGCGCATGGCGGCGTAATCGTCACCGGCAGTGATACCCGTGATGTTGTATCGCCGGTACTCGGACTTCTTCATGGCGGTGCCGTCCCACACCACGCATGAGGCCACGGTGGACTCGCCCATGGTATGAGAAATGTCGAAGCACTCGATACGGCCGGGCGTATCGGCCAGGCCGAGTGCGTCACGCAGGGCCTCGAGACGCTGCTCTCCCCGGCTGGATTCCTGCTCCCGCACCATCAGGGCCAGGCTGGCGTTGTTCTCGGCCATGCTCATCCACGCCCGCTCGTTCTCGTAGCGTGCCGCCGTAACGCCCACCTTGCCGTCGATCACCTCATCGAGGGCTTCCTTGATAGTCGCGGGTTCGACATTGACCAGGATCTTGCCCGGCAGGGGTTGATCCAGGTAATGCTGCTCGACGAAGGCCACCAGCGCATCGAGCGGCGTGCAACCCTGGGCATTGCTGGGAAACAGGGGCCGGTCGCCAAGATGGCGCCCGCCACGGATCATGGCCAGGTTGACGCACACCGTGCCGCCCCGCTCGACCGCAGCCAGCACATCCACGTCCTCGTCCTTGGCGCTTTCGACAAACTGCTTGTGAAGCACGGCCTGCAGGTTACGGATCTGGTCGCGATAGACCACCGCCTTCTCGAAGGCCAGTGCATCGGAGGCCTCCTGCATGCGCCTGGACAGATCATTCACCACGTCCCCATGGCGTCCGCTGAGGAACAGGCTGGCCAGCTGCACATCGGCAGCGTAGGCATCCTTGTCGATCAGCCCGACACAGGGCCCGGTGCAACGCTGGATCTGGTGCAGCAGACAGGGCCGCGAGCGGTTGCTGAAAGTGCTGTCTTCGCAGGTGCGCAGGCGAAAGATCTTCTGCATCAGGTGCAGGCTTTCACGCACCGCCCAGCTATTGGGAAAGGGCCCGAAATAGCGCACCCCTTTGCGGAAACCGCCCCGGTGATAGTAGATCTGCGGAAAGTCGCCCCCCGACAGGGCGATGTAGGGGTAGGACTTGTCGTCCCGGAACAGAATGTTGTATTTGGGCCCGAGGCTCTTGATGAGGTTGTTCTCGAGGATCAGGGCCTCGGCCTCGGAACGGGTGGCGGTGATGTCGACGCGGGCCACCTGCCCCACCATGATGGCGATGCGCGGGCTGAGCTGGGTGCGCTGAAAATAGGACGACACCCGGCGCTTGAGGTTCTTCGCCTTGCCCACGTACAGCACGGCCTCGTCGCCCCCGATCATGCGATAGACGCCGGGCTCCTCGGTGAGGGTACGGAGGAAGGCTTTGGCATCGAAGGCCACGGCGGTGAGCTCCGGCTCAGGCGAGGGCCAGCACGCCGTCGCGGGCCGCACGGTAAGGCGCCCACCCAGCCAGGGTGCCAGGATCGGCCGGCGCCGTGCCTGGCCTGGGGCGCAGGGCCACGATGCGCTCGCGGCTGCCCGCTTGGGCCTGGGGATGCCAGTTGTCGAGCAGGTCCACGGCCATGTCCGGGCGATTGCACACCAGCACCATGTCGCAGCCCGCCGAGTGGGCCGCCTCGGCCCGGGCAACGATGCCTCCGGCCACGCTGGCACCCTCCATGGTCAGATCGTCGCTGAAGATCACGCCCTGGAAGCCGAGCCTGCCGCGCAGGATGTCCTGCAGCCAGAAGCGGGAAAAGCCCGCCGGACGTGCGTCGATGTTCTCGAAGATCACGTGGGCCGGCATGACGCCGCCGAGCTGGGCGGAGAGCAGACGGAAAGGCACGATGTCCTCCGCCCATACCGCCTCGAAGCTGCGCCCATCCACCGGAATCGCCACATGGGAGTCCGCCTCGACGGCCCCATGCCCGGGAAAATGCTTGCCCACCGCCCGCAGGCCGGCGTCCGCCAGCCCCGCCACGACCTCGCCGGCCAGCTCGACGGTAACCTGCGGATCCCGATGGAAGGCCCGGTCGCCGATGACGCTGCTGACGCCGTAATCCAGGTCGAGCACTGGCGCATAACTCAGATCCACACCGTGGGCCCGCAATTCGGCCGCGAGCACAAAGCCGGCCTGGCGGGCACGGGCCCTGCCGACCACCGGATCGGCCGCCCAGGCCTCGCCGAGGCGGCGCATCGCCGGCAGCCGGGTGAAGCCCTCACGGAAACGTTGCACGCGCCCGCCTTCGTGATCAACGGAGATCACCAGCTCCGGCCGCGCGGCGCGGATCGCACCGGTGAGGGCCCGCAACTGCTCCGGCTCGGCATAGTTGCGGGCAAACAGAATGACCCCACCGACAAGGGGGTGCTGCAGGATCTCCCGTTCTTCGGCGGTGATCTCATGGGCAGCCACGTCGAGCATGACGGGGCCGGGAAGGGCGGGAGAGGACTTCATGGTTTTTCTATGACGGCAAAGGCGACAACATAGTCGGCCTCGTCGGACAGGCTGAGATGGGCACTGAGACCCCGCTCCGCCATGTAGTCGGCAAGGCCTGGCGAATACTCGAAGAGGGGTTTGCCAAGTGCATCATGGCCGACCCGCAGGGCATGCAGCGTGGCCGGCACCGCGACGCCGGTACCGAGCGCCTTGCCGAAAGCCTCCTTGGCGGCGAAACGCTTGGCAAGGAAGCGGGCCGGCGCAGGCGCCGCATGGAAGGCGGCCCGCTCGGTGACGTCCAGAATACGCTCGGCAAAACGCAGGCCGTGGCGGGTCAGCGCATCCTCCATGCGGGCCACCCGCACGATGTCGGTGCCAACCCCGTGGATCACGCCTGCTCGCCGCGCTCGGCAGCTTCCCGCATGAGGCGCTTCATCTCACGAACGGCCTCCCGCAGGCCGGTGAACACCGAGCGACTGACGATGGCGTGCCCGATGTGCAGCTCGCGGATCCCCGGCAGACGGGCGATGGGCTGGACGTTGTAGTAGTTGAGGGCATGACCGGCATTGAAGCGCAGCCCGAGCTGCCGTATCGCCGCCCCCGCCTGGCGGATCTTGTCGATCTCGGCCAGCACCGCCGGGCTCTCGGCATCGCGCCCGGCGCCGTGGAAAACATGCGCATAGGGGCCGGTGTGGATCTCGCACACCTTGGCACCAATGCGTGCTGCCGCCTCCACCTGGGCAATCTCGGCATCGATGAAGACGCTGACGATGATGCCCTGCTCAGCCAGGCGCGCCACGGCGTCCTTGAGGCGGGACTCCTGGGAAACGATGTCGAGGCCGCCCTCGGTGGTCACCTCGTGCCGCCCCTCGGGCACGAACATGGCCATCTGCGGCTTCAATCCGCAGGCAATACCGACCATCTCATCCGTCGCCGCCATCTCCAGGTTGAGCTTGATCTGGGTGAGCTCACCGAGCTTGCGTACATCCGCGTCCTGGATGTGACGGCGATCCTCGCGCAGGTGCACGGTGATGCCGTCCGCACCGCCGAGATGGGCCTCCACCGCCGCCCAGCAGGGGTCGGGCTCCCAAGTGCGGCGAGCCTGGCGCAGGGTGGCCACGTGGTCGATATTGACGCCGAGTTCGATCAAGAGGGGTCTCCGGGATAGGCAAACAGTTCGGTGAACACGCGGCGGGACTGAAGCACCTGACCGCCGAGGTAATGCTGGATGAGCCTGCGCATCAAGGCCTTGCTCTGGACCAGGGTTTCAGGATCGCGGAAGTCCTGGTGCGCCATGTCGATGAGCGTCTTGCCACGCACGCCCATCGGATCATCGAGCCGGTGTTCATCCAGGGGTACCGCGCCGCGCTCGATTATATAGGCGTAGTGCTCCTCAGGCCGGACGGGCAAACCGTCGCTATCGGACTCCAGATCCAGCCCGTAACCCAATTCCCGAAGCAAGGCCAACTCAAACCGCCGGAGCACCACCTCCTGGGGTTCGCCCATGGCCAGCGCCCGCAGGGCTTCACCATAGGCCTGGTAGAGGGTGGGATGGGCATCTTCCCGAGGCATCAGCCGCAGCAGGAGTTCGTTGAGGTAATAGGCGCACAACAGGGCCTGGCCACCCAGGAGCGGTTGTCCACCCTGCCATTCAGCGCGGACCAGGGTCTTCATCTCGCCCCCCCCACTCCAGTCGATGAGCAGGGGCTGGAAGGCCATGAGGACGCCGCGTAGCTGCGACATGGGACGCCGGGCACCCTTGGCCACCAGGCCGATGCGGCCGTGGTCGCGGCTGAAGACCTCGACGATCAGGCTGGTTTCCCGGTAGGGATAACTGTGCAGCACGAAACCGGGCTGTTGGTCGATGCGCTGCCTGACACTCACGGCGGGCAGTTCCGGATGGGCTTACTCGTAACCGAGGCTCTTGAGGGCACGCTCGTCGTCGGCCCAGCCACTCTTGACCTTGACCCACACCTCCAGGAAGACCTTGGAGTCGAAGAGCTTTTCCATTTCGAGACGGGCTTCGGTGCCAATGCGCTTGAGACGCTCACCCCCCTTGCCGATCACCATGGCCTTGTGAGCTGACTTGTCCACAATGATGGCCGCATGAATTCGGCGCAGGCCGGGCTCGGCCTCGAATTTCTCGATTTCAACGGTCATGCCGTAGGGCAGCTCTTCACCCAGCTGGCGGAACAGCTTCTCGCGCAGGAACTCGGCCGCGAGGAAGCGCTCACTCCGGTCCGTAATATCATCCGCATCAAAGATCGGATCCCCTTCGGGCAGATAAGGCTGGGCCGCCTTGATTAGCTGGTCGGTGTTGCGGCCCTTTTCTGCGCTTACCGGGACGATCTCGGCAAAAGAATAGACGGCACTCATCTTCTGCAGGAAAGGCAGCATGCGCGCCTTGTCCTCGAGGAGATCCACCTTGTTGACCACCAGGATCACCTTCGCCCTCTCAGGCAACAGCTTCACCACCTGCTCGTCCTCGGGCCCGAAACGGCCACTTTCGATGACGAAGAGCACCAGATCCACATCGGCCAGTACCTGGGTCACGGTACGGTTCATGGCCCGATTGAGGGCGTTCTTGTGACGGGTCTGGAAACCCGGCGTATCGACGAAGATGAACTGGGAAGCCCCTTCGGTGAGTACTCCGGTCACCCGATGGCGGGTGGTCTGTGCCTTGCGCGAGACAATGCTGATCTTCTGGCCGATGAGGCGATTGAGCAAAGTGGATTTGCCGACATTGGGACGGCCGACGATGGCGACAAAGCCGGTGCGGAAGGTGGGGTCAGCGGCAGATACGATGTCAGTCATTGCTTGGGGAGAAGTTCCAGCGCCCGCTGGGCGGACTGCTGTTCGGCAGCGCGGCGACTCACGCCGATGCCACGGGTCTTGAGGCCGAGGCCGGCGATTTCGCACTCGACCTCAAATTCCTGCTGATGGGCCTCGCCACGGGTATCGGCAAGGGAATAGCGGGGCAGTGCCATGCGACGGCCCTGCAGCCACTCCTGCAGGGCCGTCTTGGGATCCTTCAGGGCACGGGCCGGATCGAGGGCTGCGAGGGAGGGGGCGTACAGGCGATCAATGACGGCCTTCGCCGCCTCAAAGCCCGCATCGATGTACACCGCAGCGAAAATGGCTTCCAGCGCATCGGCCAGGATGGAAGGCCGGCGGTGTCCGCCACTCTTCAGCTCTCCTTCGCCCAGACGCAGGTACTCCCCGAGATTGAGGCTGTCGGCAAGGCGGTGCAGCGCCTCCTGGCGTACGAGATTGGCGCGCAGGCGGGACAGATCCCCTTCGCGCAATTCGGCAAAACGCCCGAACAGGGCGAGGGCCGTCACGCAGTTGAGGACGCTATCCCCCAGAAACTCCAGGCGTTCGTTGTGGGGCGACCCGAAACTGCGGTGGGTAACTGCCTGCTCGAGCAGCTCCAGGCGGGCAAAGCGATGACCGATGGCCCGCTGCAATCCTTCCAGCTTCATCGCAGCCAACTTAGCGGGAAGACCCGGTAGTCGCGGAAAAATCTATGACAAGACTCACGTTGGAAAACAGGGGAATCTTGCGGGAGTAATCAACGGAAATCACGATCCGGCCATCTTCCTTGGTGATGTCCAGATCGGATGCCGCAACGCTCGAGATGTCATCCACGGTGGCACGCTTGGAGAACGCACTGCGCAACTGAGACACGCTCGCGTTCTGGGGATCGGCTTCACTGGCCACCGCATTGATTGAGCGCTTGACACCATAATACTCGGTCATCACCGGAACCAGCTTCAGGCCCAAAATGACAAGCGCACCAAGCACTGCGCCGACAAACAGCACACCGATGAGGCTGAGGCCCGACTGACTTTTTCGCGTCATGATCAATGGAAGCTGCCGATACGTTTCAGATCACTGAAATTGAACCAGATGAAGAAAGCCTTGCCAACGATATTCTGCTCGGGGACAAATCCCCAACCCCGGCTGTCGAAGCTGCCATCCCGGTTGTCGCCCATCATGAAATAGTGCCCGTCCGGGACCGTGCAGGAGACACCACGGCTAGTATAGGTGCAGTTATCGCGGTGGGCGTACTGGGTGATCTGGGAAACGAAGGCCGGCGCGTCATTTTCCACAATGATGCTGTGTTCGACCTCACCGAGCTTCTCGGAGCGCCGCGGTGAATAGTAGAGGCGGTCCGTATGGAGGTAGTCCCCCTCGTCCCGCTGGGACATGGCGACACCATTGATGGTGAGCTTCTTGTCGATGTACTCGACCTTGTCCCCGGGCAGCCCCACTACACGCTTGATGTAATCGAGGGACGGGTCGGCCGGAAAGCGGAAGACCATCACGTCACCGCGCTTGGGCTGATTGACCTCGATGATCTTCTTGTTGATGACCGGCAGGCGCACGCCGTAAGTCCATTTATTGACCAGGATGAAGTCGCCCACCAGCAGGGTGGGGATCATGGAGCCGGATGGAATCTTGAAGGGCTCGACGACGAACGACCGCAGGCAGAAGACCAGCAGGATCACGGGGAAAAAGCTGGCTCCGTACTCCACCCACCAGGGCGACTTGGCTCCGACCGAACGCCGTTTGCTCGCGACAAATCGGTCCAAGGCCCACAGGGCACCGCTCAGGACCAACAGGCCGAATAGAATCAGGGCAAAATTCACGCACGCACTCCAGCCACCGGATGCACCGGCCTATTTACCTTCATCGACCCGCAGCACGGCCAGGAACGCCTCTTGCGGAATCTCCACGTTACCCACCTGCTTCATCCGCTTCTTGCCCTCCTTCTGCTTTTCGAGGAGTTTCTTCTTCCGCGTGATATCGCCGCCGTAGCACTTGGCCAGCACGTTCTTGCGCAGGGCCTTGATGGTCTCACGGGCCACAATATTGGAGCCGATGGCGGCCTGGATGGCCACATCGAACATCTGGCGGGGAATCAGCTCACGCAGCTTGGCGACCAGCTCGCGGCCACGGTACTGGGAGTTGGCCCGGTGCACGATGATGGACAGGGCATCGACCTTCTCACTGGACACCAGCACATCAAGCTTGACCAGATCGGCCGCGCGGTATTCCTTGAACTCGTAGTCGAGGGAAGCATAGCCACGCGACACCGACTTGAGCTTGTCGAAGAAGTCCATCACGACTTCATTCATGGGCATGTCGTAGATCAGCTGCACCTGACGGCCGTGGTAAAGCATGTCCACCTGGGCTCCACGCTTCTGGTTGCAGAGAGTGATCACCGAGCCGACATACTCCTGGGGCAGGAAGATGATCGCCTTGATGATCGGCTCCCGCACCTCCTCCACCTTGGAAAGGTCGGGCAGGCGCGAGGGGTTCGAGATCTGCTCCACGGTGCCGTCCTTCATGAGCACCTCATAGACCACGGTCGGTGCCGTGGTGATGAGGTTCATGTCGAACTCACGTTCCAGGCGCTCCTGCACGATCTCCATGTGGAGCAGGCCGAGGAAGCCGCAGCGGAAGCCGAAACCCAGGGCCTGGGACACCTCGGGCTCGAACTGCAGGGAGGCGTCGTTGAGGCGCAGCTTTTCGAGGGATTCGCGAAGCTGGTCGTATTCGTTGGACTCCACCGGGTACAGCCCCGCGAACACCTGGGGCTTGATCTCCTTGAAGCCGGCCAGCGGTTCCGTCGCCTGTCTGCCCGCCAGGGTGATGGTATCGCCCACCTTGGCGGATTTCAGCTCCTTGATGCCGGCGATGATGAAGCCCACCTGCCCCGCGGAGAGACTGTCCCGCGACTGGGACTTGGGGGTGAACACACCGACCTGCTCGCATAGATGCTGGTTGCCATTGGACATGAAGAGAATTTTGTCCTTGGGCTTGAGCGAGCCATCGACCACGCGCACAAGCATCACGACCCCCACGTAGTTGTCGAACCAGGAGTCAATGATGAGGGCCTTGAGAGGCGCCGCCGGATCGCCCTTGGGTGGGGGAATGCGTGCGATCACCGCTTCGAGGATGTCCTCGACGCCCATCCCGGTCTTGGCCGAGCAGGGAATCGCATCGGTTGCATCGATACCGATGACATCCTCGATTTCCTGTTTGGCGCCGTCCGGATTGGCCTGGGGCAGATCCATCTTGTTGAGAACCGGCACGACCTCAACCCCCTGCTCCAGCGCCGTGTAGCAGTTGGCCACAGTCTGGGCCTCGACACCCTGGGAGGCATCCACCACCAGCAGCCCCCCTTCGCAAGCGGCGAGGGAGCGGGAGACCTCATAGGAGAAGTCCACGTGCCCCGGCGTATCAATGAGGTTGAGGTTGTAGATCTGACCATCCCGGGCGCGATAACTCAGCGCCGCCGTCTGGGCCTTGATGGTGATGCCGCGCTCGCGCTCGATGTCCATCGAGTCCAGCACCTGGCTTTCCATCTCCCGGGCGGAGAGGCCGCCGCACAACTGGATGATCCGGTCGGCCAGGGTGGACTTACCGTGGTCGATGTGGGCAATGATCGAGAAGTTTCTGATGTGTTGCATGTGGGCCATGAAAAAGGGTGCCGAAGGGCACCCTGATAGATTTTGTTTGCCTGGCAAAGACTTGCATTCTAACCGATACGCCGGAAATGAGCACGAACGGCAGACTCATCAAGGAAATGGTGACAGATCTCGGTATCACCATCGAGCACCACCGGCACCCACTCGCTCCAGCGGGCTTCAAGCAGGTCATCGGCATCCACATCCAAGACCTTCACCCTAAAACCGAGTTCATCCTGCAAGGGCTTGAGGGCATCAAGCAGATCGTGGCACAGATGACACCACGCCCGGCTCAATACGGTGAGTTCGCGGTCAGCGCTCAAGGGATCGCACCGGAACGAAAGTCTGCACATCACCACGGGCAACCAGCAGAGTCACGATCTGGCCCGCATCCAGCCCGGCCACTGCGCGGTTGAACTGCTCCACGGAGCGGATCTCGGTGCGCACACCCTTGCTGATCAGGGCAAGAATTCCGTCGCCGGACTGCAGCTCTGCGGCCCGGGCCGACGCGCTGCGCAGCGCATCCACCACCACGCCCCCGGCCGCAAAACGGCCATCCCGGCGCTGCTCGGCATTGGGCTCGACAACGGCGATCCCCAGCTTGTTGGGCGCGGCAGGCTCGGGCCGGGGGGCGCGGGCCACGGGCTTGCGGGGTTTCTCTTCGGCCATCTCGGCCACAGCAACCGTCAGCACCCGGGTTCCACCACGCCGCCATACCTGCACCGGCACCCGGTTTCCCGGGCGGGTGCCTCCGACCAGCCGCGGCAGGTCAGCAGACTCCCCCACCGGACGGCCATCGAAACTCAGCACGATATCGCCCTGTTCAAGACCCGCCTTGTCCGCCGGGCTACCCTTCTCAACCGAGCTAACCAGCGCACCGGCCGGCTTCACGAGCTTGAAACTGTCGGCAAGCTCGCGGGAGACTTCCTGGATCACCACACCGATTCGCCCGCGGTGAACCCGGCCGTTGGCCCGCAACTGCTCCTGCACTTCCATCGCCACGTCGATGGGTATCGCGAAGGAGAGCCCCATGAAACCCCCGGTTCGGCTGTAGATCTGGGAGTTGATCCCGACCACCTCGCCCTTCAGGTTGAAGAGCGGGCCTCCGGAGTTGCCCGGATTGATGGCCACATCAGTCTGGATGAAGGGGACAAAGTTCTCCTGGGGCAGGGATCGCCCCTTGGCACTGACAATGCCCGCAGTCACCGAATTCTCGAAACCAAACGGCGAGCCGATCGCCACCACCCAATCCCCGACACGCAGCTTCGAGGGGTCGCCAAAGCTCACCCGGGGCAGACCGCTTGCATCGATCTTCAGCAAAGCCAGATCTGTACGGGCATCCACCCCTATCACCCGGGCACGGAACTCCCGCTTGTCGGTGAGCTTCACAACGATCTCTTCAGCCCCCTCAACGACATGCGCGTTGGTCAGCACATAGCCGTCACCGGAGACGATGAACCCCGAACCGAGGGAACGGTTGTCAGGCTCCGGCCCACGCTGCAAACCGGGATGGCGAGGCACGAGGCGCCGGAAGAAGTCGAACATGGGATCGTCTTCATCCAGGCTGGGCACGCCGGGACGCACCTGCCGAATCGCCTGAGTCGTACTGATATTCACCACAACCGAACCCTGCCGCTCGGCCAATCCCGCAAAATCGGGAAGATCCCTTGCCGTCAGCGGTGCAGACACGAAGAGGCAAAACAGCACGACAAGGCCATGGGAGAGCCGGGCGCAGACCGAACCGATCATCGCCCGCAGCCTCCAGCACCAGCCCCCTGGGGCCGCTCGAGCTTCATGGGCATCACTCCGGCCCCCCCCGCACGGGCACGTCCGACGAGATACATCACCGCCCCCCCTGCGCCCGCGCCAAGCGCCGCAGACAAGTCGGCATTGCCTGCGGCCAGGGCTGTGCCCAGCCAGGCCCCTGCAAGCACGCCGAGAATGGGGAATCCGTAGGTCAGGAGCGCCGCCTTGAGGGGCACCGCATCATCAACGACGACACTCACCGGATCCCCCGGCAGCGCATCGATGTCATTGAGCAAACGCAGCTCGCGCTGCACGCCGCCAAAGGGCCTGGCAATATTCACGCCCCCACACCCCCCTGCCTCGTGGCAACGCCCGCAGCCGCCGGAGACCGAAACCACCACCCAGGCACATTCGCCATCAACCCGGCTGACCACACCCTGCACCCGCATCACCGCTTCCGCATCTCCACGCCGTCCGCAATCCGCACCAGGGCCTGGGCAGGAACCTCGCCAAGCACGGTGATCCGATGATCCGCGACGCTGCGGCGGAAGATGTTGAAGGAGCCGGATGCACTCAGACCACTCTGGGCCGCCCCCTTTCCTGACTCCGGCTCAATAAACACCGAGATCGCTGCGAGGCCATCCGAAAACACCACGTGATAGGCCTCCCCCCGCTCCTTACGCGCCTGACGCGCCACGGAGACGACTTGCCGGAAACCCGGAATGGTGTTCCGGAAAGTCCAGCCGATGTCCTCGACACGCACATCGTTACCACGGGCGTTCACCACCTTCCAGTCGGCGGAACGGGTGAAACGGGGGCGCACCTTCTCCTTGTCAAAAGGCGCGCCAATCTGGACCTCCGTGAACACGAACTGTTCGATGCTATCCCCCTTCTCGCCAACCAGACGGGCCCGGAGCAACAGTCCGGAGGACACATCCGCCCAGAAATGATGGCCAAACCGCATCTCGTCCCGTGGCTCAAGGATGATTTGCTGACTCTCCATCCCGGCAATCCGGGAAACCTCGCCCTTGCGGATGCGGTAATTCTCGGCCAGCGCATTGGGTGACGGGGGCAGCCGCGCCGGAAAACTGCGGCGGGCGCCGAACTGGTCGACGATCAGGAGCTTCTGCTCCGGGAGGAAGCACTGCACTTCATCGTTGTTGCGGACCACCTCCCGGGGGCTTCCATCAAGAGCCTCAAGCTTTTCGTACTCGCCACTCGTATCCACCAGATGGGTGATGCGCGAAGTCTCCACATGCTTGCCGCTCTGGTAGGTAAAGGTACCCGTGTAGTTCAGCTTGTGGGCAGCGTTTGAAATCCTGCCCAGCCAACTGAGCGGATCGTTGGGCGCCTGGGCCAGCGCCGATCCGCAACCGGCGAATACGAACGCCAGACAGCACAGGAAGCGCATCATCACTCGCCGGCCGCCCGCGTGTCGGAAACCGACCGCACGTAGAGCGCCACACCTGGCATCGCAGCAGACGGCGCCATGGCCTGATGAGCGATGAGGTACTCACGCACGGAAGGCTCGGTGGTGGCCGCGGCAAGGCGTGCCGATGCGGCCGAATCCACGACAGCCACAACCGGCTGAGGCTTCTTGAGTGCGGCCAGCTGCGCCGCAGGGGAGCCTGGATTGTTCAACGTCATGGCAACCCATCCCACAGCGGCAACGCCCATCACCGATGCCGCAATCGGCATGAGGTGGCTGACCCAACCGGTTCGCGGCTCAGCACGCGCCGGAGCCAGGACGGTAGGCTCGCCCTCCAGCTGCAGCATGAGTCTGCTGGTGAAGTCAGCCGACAGGATTGGCTCGTCCCGCAGCACATCTCCGATAAGACTGTAGCGCTCCCATTCCCGCCTCAAGCCGGCGTCCCGCTTGAGGGAGTCCAGCATCCGGACAGAGGCCGCCTCGTCGAGCGCGCCATCAAGCAGGGCAGAAACTTTCTCTTTCATCCTCTTACCACCTTTTGTTCGGAGCCGTGTCGAGCAACGGCTTGAGCTTTTCTGAAATTGCTTCACGCGCACGGAAAATCCGTGAGCGCACCGTGCCGATCGGGCATTCCATGATTGAGGCGATCTCTTCGTAGCTCAGCCCCTCGATCTCTCTCAGGACGATTGCCGTTCTCAGCTCCTCGGGAAGGGCCTCCATGGCCACATTGACCGTATCACCGATCTGCTTGGTCATCAGAAGACGTTCAGGCGTATTAATATCTCGAAGCTGATCTCCCTCTTCGAAGGTCTCGGCCTCCTCGGAATCAAAATCCGTGGAAGTGGGCGCCCTCCGCCCCTGGGATACTAGGTAGTTCTTGGCAGTATTGATTCCGATCCGGTAGAGCCACGTATAGAAAGCACTGTCCCCGCGAAACGAAGGCAAGGCCCTGTAAGCCTTGATGAACGTCTCCTGGGCAACATCCTCCACCTCGGCAGGATCCCGGATCAATCTCGACAGCAGGCGGCCTAGCTTGCGCTGATACTTGGAGACCAGAAGGCCAAAGGCCTGCTTGTCGCCGCGCTGCACTCGCTCGACCAACAGCTGGTCAATTTCGCGATCGCTCATGGTCGGGGAACGTGATCCTTCGTTGTCGTGACCAGAAAGGTCACCGACCGCCGAGTATACCGCGAGACATCCCCATTTCTCACCGAAGTAATCGCTAGACCCCGGACCAAGCTTATAGTTCAGTTGCCCGCAAGGCCTTCGGCGTTCAGTGTGACGAACGGCCCATGTTATAGTCGGCACTCCGTAATATCGCCCTCTGCGGCAATTCCCGAAGTGACCGCTTTTGATGTCCTTATCCTGGGCAGTGGCCTTGCCGGGCAGTCCCTCGCGCTGCGTCTCGCTGACAAGCTCAAGGTTGCCCTCATTACCAAGCGAACCCTGGAGGACAGTGCCAGTGCGTGGGCCCAGGGTGGCATCGCAGCCGTCCTCGACCCGGCTGACAGCACTGAAGCCCACATCGCTGACACCCACACGGCCGGAGCGGGCTTGTGCTCGGACAAGGCCACCCGCTTTGTGGTCGAGAACGGCCCCCGCGCGATCCACTGGTTGATCGAGCATGGAGTGGCGTTCACGCCCGACAGCCACTCTCCAATCGGCTTCCACCTCACGCGGGAAGGCGGGCACGGACAACGCCGCGTCATCCACGTCGCCGACGCCACCGGGGCGGCCGTGCAGGCCACGCTCACCGAGCAGGTGCGGGCCCACCCGAACATATTCATCTTTGAGCAGCACATTGCCGTTGATCTCGTCGTCGGCGACAAGATCGGCCGACCGGGCACCGGTTGCCTGGGTGCTTATGTGCTGGACATTGCCAGTGATGAAGTCCGCACGTTCTCAGCCCCCCACACCGTGCTCGCAACCGGCGGCACCGGCAAGGTGTATCTGTACACCACCAATCCCGACACCGCCACCGGCGATGGTGTCGCCATGGCCTGGCGAGCCGGGTGCAGCGTGGCGAACATGGAGTTCATCCAGTTTCACCCCACATGTCTGTACCACCCCCAGGCCAAGTCTTTCCTGATCTCAGAAGCTGTACGCGGCGAAGGCGGGCTGCTGCGCCGCCCCGATGGCTCACGCTTCATGCCCGAACACGACCCTCGTGAGGAGCTCGCGCCCCGCGATGTGGTGGCCAGAGCCATCGACTTCGAGATGAAAAAGCATGGCCTCGACTGCGTGTTCCTTGACATCAGCCACAAGCCGGCCGACTTCCTTGAGGCCCACTTTCCCAACATCCTCGCACGCTGCGCGGAGCTGGGCATCGACATCACTCGCCAGCCCATCCCGGTCGTACCCGCCGCCCACTACTCCTGCGGGGGGATCGTCACAGATCTGCATGCGCGCACCGATGTGGCTGGCCTGCACGCGGTCGGAGAGTCGGCATGCACCGGTTTGCACGGCGCCAACCGCCTGGCGAGCAATTCGCTCCTGGAGTGCCTTGTTTTCAGCGAAGCGGCGGCCGATGACATCCTGAAAAATCCACGCCCCCACCCTGGCGAATTGCCCCAGTGGGATGAAAGCCGCGTAACGGACGCGGACGAGGCGATCGTGATCTCCCATAACTGGGACGAATTGCGCCGCTTCATGTGGGACTACGTAGGCATTGTGCGCACCAACAAGCGCCTCCAACGGGCTCAGCACCGCATTCGCCTGCTGGCCCGCGAAATCAATGAGTTCTACAGCCACTTCCGCATTTCGAACGACTTGATCGAATTGCGAAACCTGGTTGTGACAGCCGACCTCATCGTTCGGAGCGCACTCAAGCGCAAGGAAAGCCGCGGACTGCACTTCAGCCGGGATTACCCGGAGACGCAAACCAAAGCCCGGGACACGGTCATCCGTCCCACCAGGCTCAAGAACTGAGCCGGCCACCCGCGTCCGCTGCCGCCTGGGAGCCCACGCCCAGGCGAAGCCACACCTGCAAGGTGCGCCACTCGCGCGCCGACATCTGATCCCGGCAAAGCAGGATTGCCCCCGAACACCAACCCGGGCTCTTGTCCCACGCCAGCCAGATGGCACCCGTGCTGACCACTGTCGATGGCGAGACGCGGGCGGGCAAATGCTCCTGCACCGCATGCACGAAATGCATGGTTCCGTCCGGTGTCAGCCCGAGCTGAGATGGCGCCCGACGCTGCCCACGCAGCGCATGCACGAGCGACAGGCCAAGCGCCAACAACGCGCAGCCCTGCAACCACACCCCCGGCAAATACAGACACGAAAAAGCCGCCAGCGCATGCCCGCCTGCAAGCAGCAGGCGAAGGCAGCGTGACGGCCTGACATCGATCATGTTCAAGGTGTGCACGGCCACCGTGCAAGCAGCCTAGTCAGATCTTGCGGAACACCAGCGTACCGTTGGTGCCACCAAAGCCAAAATTGTTCTTCATGGCCACATCAATCTTCATGGGACGGGCAACGTTCGCGCAGTAGTCCAGATCACATTCCGGATCCTGATCGAAAATATTGATGGTCGGAGGCGACACCTGGTGATACACCGCCAGCGTCGTGAGCACGGACTCCAACCCACCTGCGCCACCGAGGAGATGACCAGTCATCGATTTGGTCGAATTGACAACGAGCCCCTTGGCAGCATCAAGCCCGAAAGCCAGCTTGATGGCCTCCGTCTCGTTCTTGTCACCCAGCGGAGTGGATGTTCCGTGGGCATTCAGATACTGCACCTCATCCACATTGACCCCCGCATTACGGAGGGCATTGACCATACTTCGACGGGGCCCGTCAGTGTCAGGCGCGGTCATGTGGTAGGCATCACCACTCATGCCAAAACCCGCCAGCTCAGCGTAGATGCGGGCACCCCGCTTCACCGCGTGCTCGTACTCCTCCAGCACCAGCACCCCCGCCCCTTCACCCAGCACGAAACCGTCCCGGTCCTTGTCCCAGGGACGACTGGCCGTCGCCGGATCATCGTTGCGTGTGGACAACGCCTTCGCCGATGCGAACCCCCCGACTGCCAGGGGCGTCACGGTCGATTCAGCCCCACCGCACACCATCACATCGGCATCCCCATACTCGATCATCCGGGCACTGGTACCAATGGCATGCAGACCGGTGGTACAGGCTGTCACCACCGCCAGGTTCGGCCCCTTCAGGCCGAACATGATCGACAGATTGCCGGAGATCATGTTGATGATCGTACCAGGGATGAAGAAGGGTGAAATCTTGCGGGGACCACCAGCGAGGAAATCGTTGTGGGTGTCCTCGATCATGGGCAAACCGCCGATGCCGGAGCCGATATTGACACCAATGCGATCCGCATTGGCCTCTGTGACTTCGATTCCGGAATCACGGAAAGCCTGTATGCCCGCTGCGAGACCGTAATGGATGAAACCATCCATGCGGCGCGCCTCCTTCGGCGAGAGATAAGCCCCAAGGTCAAAACCCTTCACTTCGCCGGCTATCTTCACCGGAAAGGAAGAGGTATCGAAACGGGTGATCTCACCGATGCCGGAACGCCCATTGGAAATGGCGTCCCATGCTTCAGACACGGTATTACCGACCGGCGAAACAACGCCAAGGCCGGTGATGACGACTCTGCGACGGGTCAAGGCAGGCTCCGGGAGGATTTACTTCTTGAGGTGTGCGGTGACGTAGTCGATCGCCTGCTGAACGCTGGTGATCTTTTCGGCCTCTTCGTCGGGGATCTCGCACTCGAACTCTTCTTCAAGGGCCATCACCAGCTCGACGGTGTCGAGGGAGTCGGCGCCCAGATCGTCCACAAAGGAAGACTCGTTCTTGATCTCGGACTCGTTGACGCCAAGTTGTTCGGCAACGATCTTCTTGACACGCTGTTCAATATTTTCCATGTGATAACTCCTTCCCAGATTGTGCGGGTGAATTCAAAAACCCCCGCATTCTACCAAAAACGCGCACCCCCGCCAGCACGGCGAGATTTACGCCATGTACATGCCGCCATTCACGTGCAGGGTGGCCCCCGTCACGTAGGAGGCTGCGGGGGAGGCCAGAAAGCCCACCACGCCTGCAATCTCTTCCGGTTTGCCGAGACGGCCAAGGGCAATCTTGCCGGCCAGTTCGTTGCGCTGGGCCTCGGGCAGATCCTTGGTCATGTCGGTGTCGATGAACCCCGGCGCCACGCAATTGACCGTAATGTTGCGACTGCCGAGCTCCTGGGCCAGGGCGCGGGTCATGCCGGCCACGCCAGCCTTGGCCGCGGCATAGTTGGCCTGGCCAGCGTTGCCCGAGCTGCCCACCACCGAGGTGATGTTGATGATGCGGCCCGTACGGGCCTTCATCATGCCGCGCATGACCAGCTTGGACATGCGGAAGACCGCCTTGAGGTTGGTATCGATAACCGCATCCCACTCCGCGTCCTTCATGCGCATGGCGAGGTTGTCACGCGTGATGCCTGCATTATTCACCAGGATGCCCACAGCCCCGAAGGCCTTCTCGATTTCGCCCAGCGCCGCATCGCAGGCTTCGGCATTGGTCACATCGAGGGCCAGCCCCCGGCCTTTGATGCCTGCGGCTTGAAGGCCGGCCTGGATATCGGCGGCACCGGATTCGGAGGTGGCAGTGCCCACCACCGTTGCCCCAAGACGCCCCAGCTCGAGGGCGATGGCCCGACCGATACCGCGGGACGCGCCGGTCACCAGCGCAACCTGATCTTGCAGAACCTGACTCATGCTTCCCCCGTGATCTTGAGAATGTCTTCCAGACTGGCCACGTCGGCAATCGCCCCGCCCTGGAGGCTCGCCTCGATACGCTTGGTCATGCCTGCCAGCACCTTGCCAGGCCCGCACTCGAAGACGTGGGTCACACCACGCCCGGCGATCGCCTGGACGGTCTCGATCCAGCGCACCGGCGAATAAGCCTGGCGCACCAGCGCATCCTTGATCCGTTCCGGCTGATCCTCGACGGCCACATCCACGTTGTTGAGTACGGGGATGGTAGGCACACGGACTTCGATCCCCGCCAGGGCCTGCTCGAGACGCTCGGCGGCAGGTTTCATCAGGGCACAATGGAAGGGTGCACTGACGGGCAGCAGCACCGCGCGCTTTGCCCCTCTCGCCTTGGCGGTGACGATCGCACGCTCGACCGCAGCCTTGGAGCCGGCAATCACGATCTGCCCCGGAGAATTGAGATTGGCCGCCGACACCACGTCCCCCTGGGCCGCCTCGGCACAGGCCTCGATGGCCTGGGCTTCATCAAGCCCCAGCAATGCCGCCATGGCGCCTTCCCCCTGGGGCACAGCCTCCTGCATGGCCTGGGCGCGCAGTCGCACAAGCTTGACCGCCTCGGCAAAGCCGAGGGCGCCGGCGGCGACCAGCGCCGAATACTCACCCAGGCTATGACCCGCGACAAGGGCCGGAACGGCACCACCGCGGGCGATCCATTCGCGATACACGGCGATACCGGCAGTCAGCATCAGGGGCTGGGTATTGACCGTCTGGGCCAGCAATTCAGCAGGGCCTTCGGCAACCATCTGCCAGAGATCCTGGCCGAGGGCGTCGGAGGCCTCGGCGAAGGCCTGACGGACCACCGCGGATTCGCCATAGGCGGCCATCATGCCGACCGACTGGGAGCCCTGCCCCGGAAACACGAAAGCAAAATTCATCGTTCCCTACCTTTGTTTTGGCTTGCGAAGCGAAGCGGGTTGGACCGGTTTTGAACCGGCTCAGAACTGAATGAGGGCAGCACCCCAGGCAAAGCCACCGCCGATGCCCTCAAGGATCACCTTGTGCCCCGGCTGGATTCGGCCATCCCGCACCGCCAGATCCAGTGCCAGCGGAATGGAGGCTGCCGAGGTGTTGCCATGCATGGCGACGGTGGCAATGACCTTGTCCATGGAAAGGCCCAGGCGCTTGCCGGTGGCCTGAATGATGCGGATATTGGCCTGATGGGGAATCAGCCAGTCAACCTCGTCGAGGGCAAGACCACCCAGCGCGGCCACTTCACGGGCAACGTCGGCCAGCACCTTGACGGCGAACTTGAACACAGCCTGCCCGTCCATGCGCAGAAAGGGGTCACCGGTGACCGCACCACGGCTGACCTGACCAGGCACGCACAGGATGGGATTGTGACTGCCATCAGCATGCAGGGCCGACGCCAGGATGCCGGGGGCCTCGGAGGCCTCCAGAACCACTGCACCGGCGCCGTCGCCGAAGAGCACACAGGTGCCGCTGTCCTTCCAGTCGAGGCTGCGCGAGAACACTTCGGCCCCCACCACCAACGCACGCTTGTGACTTCCCGAACAGATGAATTTTTCGGCGGTGGTCAGCGCATAGGCGAAACCCGCGCACACCGCCTGCAGATCAAAGGCCGCACCACCGTTGCCGATGCCGAGCTTCGCCTGCAACAGGGTTGCCGTACTCGGAAAGATGTAGTCCGGTGTCGACGTGGCAACGATGATCAGGTCGATGTCGGACGGCTGACACCCGGCGGCCTCAATGGCCCGAATGCTGGCCTCATAGGCCAGCTGACTGGCGGTGACATCCGGCTCGGCCAGGTGACGGGCACGGATGCCCGTACGTTCGGCGATCCATTCATCAGAGGTATCGATCCCCCGCGCCACCAGATCGTCATTGGTCACAGGATCACCGGGGAGGAAGCTCCCGGTCCCGGCCACTCGTGCAAAGATCATGCGGCAGACCTTTCTCGTTCCATGCGCTCGCTGATACGCTCGATGAGTCGATTGCGGGCCGCCTCGGCCGCCCGCCAGATGGCCTGCTCAAAGGCAAAGGAATCGGCCGCGCCGTGGCTCTTGACCACCACGCCACGCAAGCCGAGCAGCGCCGCACCGTTGTAGCGCCGGGAATCAAGCTTATGCTTGAACCCCTTCAAGGCGGACATGGCGAAGACCGCTGCCAACTTGGTCAGCCAGTTGCGGGAAAACTGCTCGCGCAGGAAGGTCGCCATCATCTGAGCCAGCCCTTCCGAAGTCTTCAGGGCAACATTGCCGACAAATCCGTCGCATACGACCACATCGACCGTACCCTTGTAGATGTCGTTGCCCTCCACATTGCCGTAGAAGTTAAGACCACTCTTGCGCAACAACTCACCCGCCTGCTTGACGGTTTCATTGCCCTTGATCTCTTCCTCACCGATGTTGAGCAGACCGACACTGGGACGTTCATTGTGCTCCACCGCAGCCACCAGCATGGCACCCATGATACCGAACTGAAGCAGATGCTCCGGAGAGCAATCCACATTGGCCCCGAGATCAAGCACGTGGGTCTGACCACGCAGAGTCGGCAGCGTACTGCAGATCGCAGGACGATCAATGCCGGGCAGGGTCTTGAGCACAAACCGGGAAATCGCCATCAGCGCCCCGGTGTTGCCGGCAGACACCGCAGCCTGGGCCTCGCCGGACTTGACGAGATCCACGGCCACCCGCATCGAAGAATCCTTCTTGTTACGCATGGCCAGGGCGGGCGCTTCGTCCATGCCCACCACTTCGGAGGCACGCTGGATGCGCAATCGCTCGCCAAACTCGGCCAGGGCCGTCCCCAGGTGCGGCTCGATGGCCTCGGCGCGCCCGACCAGCACGATCCGGGTATCGCGATCGACCCGCATGAAATGCAGGGCGGCGGGGACGGTCACCGAGGGGCCGTGATCGCCCCCCATACAGTCAATCGACAGGGTGACAGTCATTCGGCGCAGTGATATGGATACATGTATAAAAACGGCGCGAGCGCCCGAGGGCGCCGCGCCGCTTCCAGACCGGGGGGATTACTCGCCCTTGGCCTTGGCAACCTTCTTGCCACGATAGACGCCGGAGGGCGACACGTGGTGGCGCAGATGCACTTCACCGGTGGTCGGCTCGACGGCCAGCGGGGGCGCCACGAGGAAATCGTGGGAACGATGCATACCGCGCTTGGACGGGGACTTCTTGTTCTGTTGGACAGCCATGAAACACTCCTTGAGGAATACTTAAACCTTGCCGCGCAACTGGCGCAGAACGGCGAAGGGCGAAATCTCTTCATCAACGCCGGTTTTCACCGGCGGCTCGCAATCATCGTGACGCGGAACCAGGGGCAGGGACAACAACAACTCATCCTCCACCAGGGCAAGCAGGTCAGTCAGCGGCTCCACCTCCAGGGCGTCCACTTCATCATTCTCCAGTTCATCGTCCGGCAATGCATCACCGACACGCAGCAAGAGAAGACGGTTGCTGACTTCACACGGCCACACCAGAGCCTCAAGACAGCGCTGGCACTGCAAGACCAGATCTGCCCGGGCCAGCAATTCGACGTAGAGCTTTCCTTCGTCGTCCCGCTCACCCTGAAACTCGAATTCCACCGAACCCACCGGCTCCAGCAAGGACTCGACCAGACGGCCGAGACGCTCCACCGGCACCGTGCCCTGCACGCGACGTCCGTCTTTGGCTAGCGCCCGCAGGTCAATCACGAAGCTTTCTTGCGACATAAGCGCGGCATGATATTATTTTCGGCTGCCTGTGTCAAAACTCTGCTAAGCCTCCGCTCACCACGCCAACGCCCCGAGCCCGTTCATGAAACTCGTCCTCGCCTCCACCTCGGCCTATCGCCGGGAACTGCTCACGCGCTTTGGCCTGCCCTTCGAGATCGCCCGCCCCGACATTGACGAATCCCCGCAGCCCGACGAAGCGCCCCGCGCCACCGCCGAGCGCCTGGCCATCGAAAAGGCCAAGGCTGTCGCGGAGCAGTTCAGCGACGCGCTGATCATCGGCAGCGACCAGGTGGCCAGCATGGGCAGCCAGCGCTTCGGCAAGCCCGGCACGGTGGATCGGGCTGTGGCGCAACTGCGCTCCATGAGCGGGCAGACCGTGATCTTTGACACCGCACTGGCCTTGATCAACACCCGCAGCGGCCGCATTCAGGTAGAGGTTATCCCCACCGAAGTCCGCTTCCGCGCCCTCTCCGATGACGAGATCGTCCGCTACGTGGAGCGCGAACGCCCCCTCGACTGCGCGGGCAGCGCGAAATCCGAAGGGCTCGGCATCACCCTGCTCGACGCCCTGCGCGGAGACGATCCCAATGCACTCATCGGCCTGCCCCTGATTGCCCTGGCGCGCATGCTGCGCAACGAAGGCCTGGCTCTGCCCTGACGATGCGCAAAGGCACGCTTTACCTGATCCCCGTCAGCCTCGGCCCCAGCCCCAGCAGCCTGACGACCCCGACCGACGTTGCAAGCCGGGCGCGCAGCCTGAATTACTTTGTCGTCGAAAACGCCAAGACCGCCCGCGCCGAACTGAAGCGGCTGGAACACCCCGCGCCGCTGCGCGACCTGGATATCCGCGAACTGCCCGAAAAACCTGGCGCTTCCGATCTGGACGGACTGCTTGCCCCCCTGCTTGCCGGCCTCGATGCCGGGCTGATGTCGGAAGCCGGCTGCCCGGCAGTCGCCGACCCGGGCGCCCTCCTCGTCCGCCGCGCCCACGAGAAGGGCATCGCCGTCGTCCCGCTGGTTGGTCCCTCCTCCCTGCTGCTGGCCCTGATGGCCTCGGGGCTCAACGGACAGAGCTTTGCCTTTCACGGCTACCTTCCGGTCGATGAAGAGGCGCGCAACAAACGCATTCGCGAACTGGAAGCGGAGTCGGCACGCCATTCCCGCACCCAGCTATTCATCGAAACACCCTATCGCAACGAACGCATGTTCGAAGCCCTGCGCAGCACCTGCCGACCCGACACCCGCCTGTGTGTGGCCCGAGACCTGACCCTGGAGAGCGAATCGATCTCCACGCGCACCATCGCCGACTGGAAGCAGATCTCCCCCCCCGACCTGGCCCGGCGCCCCACGGTATTCCTGATCCTCGCCACCTGACCCAGGCCAACCGGCGGATCCCGGGCTCACTCGATCAGATAGACCCCGCCATCCCGCTCCTCAACCCGCAGCGGCACCAGGCGCGCACCGCGACATGGCCCCGAAACGCAATGACCCGTCTCCGGCTCGTACATGGCGCCGTGGGTCGCGCAGATCACATAGAGGCGCGAATCATCGAAGAACTTGCCGGGCAGCCAGTCCAGCTCCACCGGCACATGGGCACAACGGTTGAGGTAGGCATGGACCCGCCCTTGAAAGCGCACCAGAAAGGCGGGCTCCTCGCCCGTCACGCGCGTCACGGTGAAGCGCACGCCATCCGCCCCCTCGCGCACATCGGCCGATTTGCAGATCACGCATGCGCCTCCAGCCAGGCACGCAGCTCCGCAGGGGTATGGACACACGCCAACGGCGCCTCAGCCAGCAACTGCTCGACCGGATGGGCACCGAAGCTGACGGCCAATCCAGCCACGCCCGCGTTCCTGGCCATCTGCAGATCGTGGGTGGTGTCACCAATCATCAGGCTGGCGCCCCTCGCCACGCCCAATTCATCCATCAGCTCTTCGAGCATGGCCGGATGGGGTTTGGAGAAACACTCGTCGGCACAACGGGTGGCATGGAAGAAGCGCCCCAAGCCCGAAAACCCAAGGGCACGCGCCAACCCCTTGCGACTCTTGCCAGTCGCCACCGCCAGACTGTAGCCCTGCCCATGGAGCGATTCGATCAGCGCATGGGTGCCTTCAAAAAGCTCAAGCTCATGATCACCTGACAGGTAATGATGGCGATAACGCTCCACCATCGCCGGATAATCCTTCTCGGCCAGCTCCGGGACCGCATGCCGCAGGGCATCCACCAGGCCCAGCCCAATGACGTGCCGCGCCCGTGCATCCGGCGGCACCGGGAGCCCGAGGTCGGCACTGGCCGCCTGGATGGCGCGGACGATGGCCGCTGCCGAATCCATCAGCGTGCCATCCCAGTCGAAGACGATCAGTTCGAAACGCTTAGCCATGCTCCCTCTCCCGGGTCTGCTCGACAAAGGCCACGAAGCCCTCCAGTTCGGCCGGCAGGGGCGCGGAGAGTTCAATCGCCTGATCGGTCAGCGGATGCCGGAATGCCAGCTTCGCGGCATGCAGGAACATCCGCTTGAGCCCTTCCTTTTCAAGCTGCTTGTTCAACGCAAAATCGCCGTACTTGTCATCGCCACACAGGGGAAACCCGAGATGGCTGAGATGGACACGGATCTGGTGGGTCCTGCCGGTCTTCAGCTCCACCTCCACGAGGCTGTAGCCGCTCCAGCGCTTCACCAGGCGAACGATGCTGTGGGCGGGCTTGCCCTCCGGATTCACGCTGACGCGGCGTTCGCCGTTCTCCAGCAGGTATTTGTGCAGGGCCAGCCTGACGTGCTGTTGCGGATTGAGCCAGCGCCCCGCCACCAGGGTCAGGTAGCGCTTCTGTACCTTGCCTTCGCGCATCATGTCGTGGAGCACGGTGAGGGCACTGCGCTTCTTGGCGACAATCAACAAGCCCGAGGTCTCCCGGTCGAGTCGATGCACCAGTTCCAGGAATTTCGCCTCCGGACGCTGACGGCGCAACTGCTCGATGACGCCGAAGCTGACGCCACTGCCCCCATGCACGGCCAGACCTGCAGGTTTGTCGAGAACCAGCAGGGCCTCATCCTCGAAGACGATGTCGAAGGCCTTGCCCACCGGCACCGGAGCCACCGCGCCCTTGTCTGCGAGGCGGATGGGCGGGATGCGCAGCTCGTCACCCTCCTGCAGGCGGTAGGTCTGATCGACACGCCGACTATTCACCCGCACCTCACCACTGCGCAGGATGCGATAGATGTGGCTCTTGGGCACCCCCTTGCAGATCCGCACCAGGAAGTTGTCGATGCGTTGCCCCGCACTGCCTTCATCCACGCGGGTATGGCTTACTGCGGGAGCTTTACTCAAGGCCATCTTTTTGAAATATACTAATTAACGGTTTTTTCGGTCCTGATGCGTCGCGCTCACCTGTAGCTGTGTTGTCAGATTTCAACACCGGTCCGCGTCGTCCCAGAGCGACTCAACGCCTGGCTATCCAGCGCCATCACCGCTCCCGAGAAAACCACAGGAAGGTCCGTCGCCAGACAAAAAGAGGGCGATGGTACTGTATTCGACACTAAACTTGTACCAATTGCGCACTAGCGCACACGCAGATTGACGGCCCTGAAACCGGGAGCCGCGAAGCACACCAGGCAAGCAGGCCCGAGGTCGCAACGAGAGACGCCGTCGTACCCGTGAGTACGCCCCGTCCCGGAATGGCGAGACCAGGCGACGCAGCCGGCACTTCGCAGCCCCCTAGCGTATATCGCGGTTCAGGGTGCAAAAGACGAATCCCGCCACCCACTTTAGTTTGTTTCCCCCCGATGAAGGATAGTCGCGAAAACGCCAAACTAAGTCACCGCAGTTAAGCGGGTGGCGCGCTTCGTCCTGCCCGTGTGCCGCGCGGGAGAAGAAGACGAATGAAGCGCATGCTCTTCAACGCGACGCAGGCCGAGGAACTCCGCGTTGCCATTGTCGACGGTCAGAAGCTGATTGACCTCGACATTGAATCGGCCGCAAAGGAACAACGCAAAAGCAACATCTACAAAGCCGTCATTACGCGCATAGAGCCCAGCCTCGAAGCCGCGTTTGTCGACTATGGCGCCGAGCGCCACGGCTTCCTGCCGTTCAAGGAAATCTCCCGCTCCTACTTTCAGCCTGGCGTGGAAGCCAGCCGTGCCTCCATCAAGGAAGCCCTCAAGGAAGGCCAGGAGCTGATCGTCCAGGTCGAGAAGGACGAACGGGGTAACAAGGGCGCAGCCCTTACCACCTTCGTTTCCCTGGCCGGCCGTTACCTGGTGCTGATGCCCAACAACCCCCGCGGCGGCGGTGTATCCCGTCGCGTCGAGGGTGACGAGCGCGCCGAACTGCGTGACGTCATGGACCAGCTCGAAGTGCCCGGCGGGATGAGCCTGATCGCCCGTACCGCCGCCATCGGCCGCAACGCCGAAGAGCTGCAGTGGGACCTGAACTACCTCCTGCAACTGTGGCGCGCCATCGACGGTGCCGCCCAGTCCCAGGAAGGCGCCTTCCTGATCTACCAGGAAGGCAGCCTGGTCATCCGCGCCATCCGCGACTACTTCCAGCCCGACATCGGCGAGATCCTGATCGACACCGACGACGTGTACGAGCAGGCGCGCCAGTTCATGGCCCACGTGATGCCGCAGAACGTTAACCGCGTGAAGCGCTACCACGACGACGTGCCGTTGTTCTCGCGTTTCCAGATCGAGCATCAGATCGAGTCCGCCTACTCGCGCCAGGTCAGCCTGCCCTCCGGCGGCGCCATCGTGATCGACCACACCGAGGCCCTGGTCTCCGTGGACGTGAACTCCGGTCGTGCCACCCGTGGTGCCGACATCGAGGAAACCGCCTTCAAGACCAACTGCGAAGCCGCCGACGAGGTGGCCCGCCAGCTGCGCCTGCGCGACCTGGGCGGCCTGATCGTCATCGACTTCATCGACATGGAGTCCCAGAAGAACCAGCGTGAGGTCGAGAACCGCCTGCGTGACGCCCTGCGCTACGACCGCGCCCGCGTCCAGACGGGCAAGATCAGCCGCTTCGGCCTGCTCGAACTGTCCCGCCAACGCCTGCGCCCGGCCCTGGCCGAAACCAGCTATATCCCCTGCCCGCGCTGCAACGGCACCGGCCATATCCGCAGCACCGAATCCTCGGCCCTGCACATCCTGCGCATCCTCGAAGAAGAGGCGATGAAGGACAACACCGGCGCCCTGCACTGCCAGGTCCCGGTGGACGTCGCCACCTTCCTGCTCAACGAGAAGCGCGACGACATCGCAAAGATCGAAGTGCGCCACAAGGTCGGCCTGGTGCTGATCCCCAACCGCCACCTCGAAACGCCCCACCACGAAATCATCCGCCTGCGCCACGACCAGCTCAACCAGGAAGACAGCGTCCTGCCGAGCTACCGCATGGCCACCAAGCCGGCCGACGAATCCTACACCCCGCCGTCGGCCAGCACCGACCGCCCGGTCCGCCAGGAAGCCGCCGTCAAGGGCATCACACCGGATCAGCCCGCCCCCATCGTGGAAGCGAAGGCCACGCCGGCCCCCGCGCCCGTGCCGGAAAGCCAGCCCGGCCTGCTGGCACGCATCTTCGCCTTCTTCCGGGGCGAGAAGCAGCCCGAACCCGCCCCGGTCGTCGTCCAGCCGGAAACGCCCCGCCGCGAATCCCGTCCGCGCAACGAACGCGGACGTCGTGAAGGTCGCGAGGGCCGTGAAGGTCGTGGTCGCCGTGACGGCCAGCGTGAAGAGCGCGGCGAACGCAGCGACAACCGTGAAGCCCGGGACAATGGCAATCGCAATGCCTCCGAAGCCCAGACCGAGGCCCGCGAGAAGCCCCAGCGTCAGCGCGGCGAGCGCCAGGAGCGGGAAGGCCGCAACGGCGAGCGCACGGAGCGTGCCGAACGCACTGACAAGGCGGAACGCGGCGAGCGGAGCGAACGCGGCCGTAACCGCAACGCCCAGGCCCCCAAGCCTGCCGAGACCGAAGCCCTCGTGGCCACCGAACAACTGAGCGCCGTTGCGGTCGCTGCTGCCGTCGCCCCCCCGGAGGCGGCGCCTCCCGTCGAAGGCGAAGCGGGCGCCGAACGCAGCCGCCGCAGCCGTCGTGGTCGTCGCGGCGGACGTCGCAATGACGAGGCCGGCAGCAACGAAGCCGCCGCCCAGGGCGAGCTGGAAATGGGCGAGCAGGCTCAGGCCCCAGAAGCCACCGAAGCCGCAGCCAGCACGGCTGCCGAGGTGGTCTCTGTCGCCACCGAAGCCGCTGCTCCGGTTCCGGTTCCGGTTCCGGTAGCCGAGACTGCACCGGCGGAAGCACCCGTGCTTGCCGCAGTGGCGGAGCCGGCAGCGAGCGAATCGACAACCGAAGCGGCACCGACTGCAGCCGCACCAACTGTAGCTGTGCCGACTCAGGCGGCTGCCGTCGTCCCGGAAGTCGCCCAGGTGGCCCCCGACCTCGACCTCATTGAGCAGGCCGTCGCCGCCAGCCGTCAGCCCGTCATCGAGCCGGCAGTTGAAGCGCCTGTCACGGCAAGTGTCGTCGAGGAAAGCATTGCGACCCCGGTCGAAGTGGCGCCCCCCACCGTGGAAGTTGTCGAGGCGACGCCGACTGAGCCCGTCGCCGCCGAGGCTCCGGTGGAAGCATCCGCTCCGGCAGCCCATGCCGAGCCCGACGCATCAAGGAGCATAGAGGTCGCCACCAAGGCCGCGTCCGCCCCCATCACACTGCCTGACCTGCAAGCCAGCGGGCTGGTGATGATCGAGACCCGGGCCGAGTCTGTGATCGCTGCCCAGGCAGCGATTCCTGCAGAGCCATCCCAACCCCTCGGCCGTCGCCGCACCCGCAGTGCCGCACCGGTTGTAGAGGAAGCCCTGGTCCAGGTGGAAACCCAGAAGTAAGCAACAGCACGACAAGCAAAAGGCCAGTCCCGTGGGACTGGCCTTTTGCATTGATTCTGCCCCACGAGGGCAGGCCCGATCCATCAGCTCACCGACTGGCGCCTCCGATTCACCTCCGGAAGGATGTCCTCGATCAGCCCCTGCACCGCATCCTCACACAGGTCGAGGACTGCATCGAAACCCGTGGCCCCACCATAGTAGGGATCAGGCACATCATCGCGGCGAAACCGGCGGGCAAAACTCATGAACATCCGCACCTTGTGCTTGCAGCCATCGGGAGCCCGGTCCCGCAGATAGTTGAAATGGTCCCGGTCCATGGCCAATAGCAGGTCAAAATCGGCGTAATCCTTGGGCTGAACCTTGCGCGCCCGCAGCCGCGACAGGTCATAGCCCCGCCTGAGCGCAGCCGTCTGCGCCCGGGGATCCGGTGCCTCCCCAGTGTGGTAGCCCTGGGTGCCGGCTGAATCAACACCAACCACCTCCTCCAGGCCCGACATGGCCAGCCAACGGCGCGCCACGCCCTCAGCCGTGGGTGACCGGCAGATATTGCCGGTGCACACGAACAGTATTTTCATTATGGGTGTCCCTCCTACCGGTAATTTAAGCAGCCGGCGGGCGGAACGTACAAGCTCAAGGACCAATTTCTTCAGATTCTTTCAGTCAGTGACATCGGGTGACGCGGATGCATCATGCCCATCTGCTCCAAACGCCTGCTGACGCAGGCGGAAAAGCCTGTCGCGCGCGGAGGCGGCCTTTTCAAACTCCAGGTTGCGAGCGTGCTCCTGCATTTCCTTCTCGAGCTGACGGATGGTCTTGGCCAGCGCCTTCTCGTCCAGCACCGCGTACTGGGCACGGGCCTCGTCGGCCTTGACGACAGCATCCCCTGAATTTGCATCATAGACACCATCGATGATGTCCTTTATGCGTTTTGTCACGGACTTGGGTGTAATTCCGTTAGCAGCATTGAAGGCTAGCTGCTTTTCGCGACGGCGCTCCGTTTCGCCCATGGCCGCCTTCATCGAATCGGTGATACGGTCGGCATAAAGAATCGCCGTGCCATGCAGATGTCGCGCCGCACGGCCGATGGTCTGAATCAGGGAGCGCTCCGAGCGCAGGAAGCCCTCCTTGTCCGCATCCAGGATGGCCACCAGGGACACCTCCGGAATATCCAGCCCCTCCCGCAAGAGGTTGATACCCACCAGCACATCGAACTCACCCAAACGCAGATCCCGGATGATTTCCACCCGCTCGACCGTGTCGATATCCGAATGCAGGTAGCGCACCCGGATTCCGTTCTCGGCCAGGTACTCGGTCAAATCCTCGGCCAGGCGCTTGGTCAGCACCGTCACCAGGATCCGTTCCTGGACCGCCAGACGCAGCTTGATCTCGCCCAGCAGATCGTCGACCTGGGTAGTGGCGGGCTTCACGACGATGATCGGATCCACCAGACCGGTAGGGCGTACCACCTGTTCCACCACCTGCCCCTGGTGCGCCTTCTCGTAGGCGGCCGGTGTCGCGGAAACAAACACGGTCTGGGGCAGCAAGCGCTCGAACTCCTCGAACTTGAGCGGCCGGTTATCCAGTGCGGACGGCAACCGGAAGCCATACTCCACCAGATTCTCCTTGCGCGAGCGGTCACCTTTGTACATCGCCCCCACCTGTCCGATGGACACGTGGGACTCGTCGATGAACATCAGCCCGTCCTTGGGCAGGTAGTCGATCAGGGTCGGCGGCGCATCGCCAGGGTTGCGCCCAGACATGTGACGCGAGTAGTTCTCGATGCCCTTGCAGAAGCCCAGCTCGTTGAGCATCTCCAGGTCGAAGCGGGTGCGCTGTTCGATGCGCTGGGCCTCCACCAGCTTGCCGGCCTTCTGGAAGGTCTCGATACGCAGGCGCAACTCGTCCTTGATGGCCTCGACGGCACGCAACACCGTCGCCCGGGGCGTGACGTAATGGCTGGACGGATAGACGGTGAAGCGGGCGAGCTTCTGCTTGAGATGACCGGTAAGGGGGTCGAACAGGGTCAGGTGCTCGATCTCGTCGTCGAACATCTCCACCCGCAGGGCGTGCTCCGCACTTTCGGCAGGAAAGATGTCAATCACGTCACCCCGCACGCGAAAAGTGCCGCGCTTGAAATCCACATCGGCGCGGGTGTACTGCATCGCCACCAGACGCTGCACCAGCTCCCGATGGACCACCTTCTCGCCCTCCCGCAGATGCAGGACCATGCTGTGATAGTCGCCCGGATCACCGATACCGTAGATGCACGATACCGAGGCCACGATCACCACGTCGCGTCGCTCCATCAGGCTCTTGGTGGCCGACAGGCGCATCTGCTCAATGTGCTCGTTGATCGCCGAATCCTTCTCGATGAACAGATCGCGGGAGGGCACATAGGCCTCCGGCTGGTAGTAATCGTAGTAGCTGACGAAGTACTCCACGGCGTTCTCCGGAAAGAACTCCCGGAACTCGGAATAGAGCTGCGCGGCCAGGGTCTTGTTATGGGCCAGCACCAGGGCCGGACGCCCGCAGCGGGCAATCACGTTGGCCATGGTGTAGGTCTTGCCGGAGCCGGTCACGCCCAGCAGGGTCTGGAACATCAGACCGTCGTCGATGCCCTCCACCAGCTTGCGGATCGCCTCCGGCTGGTCGCCGCCAGGCTGGAACGGCTGATGGAGCCGGAACGGGCTCCCGTCGAAAAGCACTACGCGCCCGCTGTCGGATTGATCGGCCATGATAAAATTTCGAATTCCAGTCAGTCGGTGAAGTCCGGACCCAGTTTCGGGCAACCCCGCATTATCGCCCAGCGGCAAGCACAAAGCGCCCCGCACCCTTCGCCCCTTTTGGAGACCCCATGAGCTCTTCGATCTTTGCTGCGGTGGAAATGGCCCCCCGCGATCCGATTCTCGGCCTGAATGAAGCCTTCAACGCGGATACCCGCAGCACCAAGGTCAACCTCGGCGTTGGCGTTTACTTCGACGACAACGGCAAGATCCCCCTGCTCGGCGCCGTCAAGACCGCCGAGAAGGCCCGCCTCGAAGCGGCCCCTCCCCGTGGCTACCAACCCATCGAAGGCCCCGTCGCCTACGCCAACGCAGTGCAGAACCTGCTGTTCGGCGCCGACAGCGCCATCATCCGTGACGGCCGCGTCGTCACCGCCCAGGCCCTCGGCGGCACAGGGGCGCTGCGCATCGGCGGCGACCTGATCAAGCGCGTGGTTCCGAACGCCACTGTTTACATCTCCGACCCCTCCTGGGAAAACCACCGCGCCCTGTTCGAGGCTGCCGGCTTCCCGGTGGACACCTACCCCTATTACAACCCGGAAACCCGCGGCGCCAACGCCGAGGCGATGATCGCCAAGCTCAACACCCTGCCCGCCGGTTCGGTGATCGTGCTGCACGCCTGTTGCCACAACCCCACCGGCGCCGACCTCACCGAAGCCCAGTGGGCCGACGTGGTCAAGGCCTGTGCCAACCGTGGCCTGATCCCCTTCCTCGACATGGCCTACCAGGGCTTCGCTGACGGCATCGAACCCGACGCCGTGGCGGTGAACCTGTTCTCGGCCTCCGGTCTGTCCTTCTTCGTGTCCAGCTCCTTCTCCAAGAGCTTCTCGCTGTACGGCGAGCGCGTCGGCGCCCTGTCCATCGTCACCCAAAGCAAGGACGAGTCCGCCCGCGTACTGTCCCAGCTCAAGCGCGTGATCCGCACCAACTACTCCAACCCGCCGATCCACGGTGGCGCGATTGTTGCCGCCGTCCTGTCCACCCCGGCCCTGCGCCAGGAGTGGGAAACCGAGCTGGCCGGCATGCGTGACCGCATCCGCGCCATGCGCACCGGCCTGGTCGAACAGCTGGCAGCCCGCAAGGTGGATCAGGACTTCTCCTTCGTGATCAAGCAGCGGGGCATGTTCTCCTACACCGGCCTCACCACCGCCCAAGTGGAGCGCATGAAGGACGAGTTCGGCATCTACGCCGTCGGCACCGGCCGCATCTGCCTGGCTGCGCTGAACACCAAGAACCTCGACTACGTGGCTGACGCCATTGCAGCCGTGATCAAAGCCTGACCGTCGCTGCGCCGATCTCGGTCGATGGTGTAAAAAATCACGCTTCCAGCCTTGACGCCATCGACCTTCGAAACTAGAATGCGCGCCTCTGTTCCTCGATAGCTCAGTCGGTAGAGCGCCGGACTGTTAATCCGTAGGTCCCTGGTTCGAGCCCAGGTCGAGGAGCCAAAGATCCAAGCAAGAGGCCAACCCTTTCAGGGTTGGCCTCTTGCTTTTTCCTGCTCGTCCGCAAGATCGCCCCGTCCGCCATGGCCGCTCACGAAACGACGACCGCACCCGAAGCCGCGGATTCCACCCCCTCCAAGACAAGAGCCCACAGACGAGGGGCAGAACGCACTTTGGCGGCTTCAAGCCGCAGGGAAAACAATGGCAAGACCTGCGCACCCGCCGCCCGCCATCTTTACGACAGACACAGGACGATCAACTGACCCGGGCCCGCAAGCTTGAGAAGCGACACGGCGCCCCAACCATGTTGACTGAAAGGAGCTCCATGTCTATAATTCTCGACTCAATTCCTCGATAGCTCAGTCGGTAGAGCGCCGGACTGTTAATCCGTAGGTCCCTGGTTCGAGCCCAGGTCGAGGAGCCAAGACAAGCAAAGGGCCAACCCGTAAAGGGCTGGCCCTTTTGTTTTGCGCCTCCCAGCGGCACGCGGCCTGCCTTGCGCGGGCGGCTAGGCTGGGGCATCCTTCTCCGGATTCCCGCACCAAGGAGCGAAGACTCTCCGTGCCCCTCCCTCAGGACCCGCGCTTGCAATGATCCGCTTCCTTCTCGTCTTCATGCTTCTGCTGCCCGTCCTGATGGTGCTGGAGCTCACCGCACCGGCCCAGCAGTGGTTTGTCCTCCCTTGGACATCGCTACTCACCAGGATCACCGCCTTTCTCCTGAGCGCCTTCGACGCCAATGCCATGTCTTACGGCAAGATCCTGTTGGACACACGGAGCGGTATAGGCGTCTCTGTGGAGGCAGGCTGCAACGGCGTCGAAGCCTGCCTCATCCTGCTTGCCGCCATGCTTGCCTATCCGGCACCGTGGAAGCTCAAACTGCTGGGCATACTCGGTGGCCGTGCAGGCCGTGAATGTCCTGCGAGTCATCTCCCTGTTTTATCTCGCAAGATGGGACAAGGATTTCTTTGAGTTTGCCCACCTGTATTTGTGGCAGGCCCTGATCATGCTGGACGTGCTGATCGTATGGTTGGTCTGGATCCGTATCGTGGCGCAGCGGACGTTTCCCCCCCCCCCTTCCACACCCTTGGTTGCCGGAGCCTGAGACCATGGAGAAGCACTTCAGCATCATCGGCGGCTTCTTCCTGCGCACCGTGCTTCTGCTCATTCCCATGCTGGCCCTGTGGTACTGGGCGCGCGAATGGGTCGTTGCGCCTCCTGCCTGGCTTGCCGGAAAGGCTTTGCAGTTTCAGTTTCCATCCTGGGTGCTGGGTATCGAAAGAGAAGGCCTTCACCATGTCCTGCTCACAAACCTTAAGGTCGTCACCCCAAACCGCCAGGTCGGCGAACTGACGCCCGAGATACGTGCACTGAGCTATTGCTATGGGTCGGCGCTCCTGCCCGCCTTGCTACTGGGCGGCCAAGCCCGCAAGCTGTGGTGGAAACTGCCCGCGGGCCTGGCCCTTCTGATTCCGTTCCAGGCCTGGAGCATCGCCTTTGCGTGGCTGCTGCAAGTCGCGGTCCAGGCCGGCCCCCAGGTTGCCAGTGAGGCGGGCTTCTCGGCCATGGGCATGAACCTCGTGGCGGCGGGATACCAGTTCGGCTACTTGATCTTTCCCGCCCTGGCCCCGGTGCTGGTCTGGCTGGCCCTCGACCGGAGATTGATGGCAACGGTGCTGCTCGAGGGCAGCCTGTCGGGCAAACAGTGAGCCCGCACCGCAAAATACCCAAATAAAATTTGATACAAGATGTTAAGTCGGCTATGGATGTGCGGTTATCGCTTGCGCAGAATCTCAAATGAAAAAATGCTCAAAGCGGCGATTCTTGCCTCAGACGCCTCCGTTTCCATTCCGGCCCTTTCCGCCATCCAGACCCATAGCTTCACTGTCACCGGTACCGGTGGTGAAACCGGCAGCGGCACTCTGGATTGGGACGACACGGTCACCCCTCCGGGTGGTTCGCTCACGCTGGCCAATGCCACGTCCATCACCATCACCATCACCATCACCATCACCATCACCATCACCATCACCATCACCATCACCATCACCATCATCGGCGGTTTAGCCGGTGGGGGCTAGAGCTTTAACAAGGCTCAATGTACGCTTCTGGCAGCCAGTCCCACACCGAACTTTTCATCGGATCTAAACTTCTGGTGTAACAACGGAACAACTTCATTTTTTAGGCTTCCCGCGAGCTACGGCGCAAGCACCCTCACTTGGGCGCCTGGCACCACCACTGCCACCACCACATCCGTCCCCACCCTCAACGAATGGGGCATGATCCTGCTGTCCGGCCTGATGGTTGCCAGCACCCTGGTCATGATGCGGCGCAAGCAGGGCTGATCCACACTAAAGCCCCGATGAATGCCCACTTCGGTGGGCATTTTTTTTTCAGGCCCCTCGCAAGAACACGGCCGCAGAATGCCGCTCTGTCACCCTCACCCCGCCCGCCTTGCCCTTAGCCGCGGCAGCCCCCATAATTTTCGACAAAGGCGGGCTTTTTTTAGCACGGAACAAGGTGCCCCCTCGGCGTACCGGCCTATAAGATCCGCTGTGCAGCCCCACCCGACACCACGATGACCCAGCGCGTGATTCCCCTGGCCGACGAGCGCCAACTCCGGCAACAGCCGGCGATCCCGGCCGAACTCAGCGCGGCCACCGGCACGCTTCTGGACAGCCGGGGACGCCCCGTGCGGGATCTGCGGATCTCGGTGACCGATCGCTGCAACTTCCGTTGCGTGTACTGCATGCCCAAGTCGGTATTCGACAAGGACTATGCCTTCCTGCCCCGCCAGTCGCTATTGTCCTTCGAGGAAATCACCCGTTTGGCGAGGCTGTTCGCCGCCCACGGGGTCACCAAGATACGCCTGACGGGTGGCGAGCCCCTGCTGCGGCGCAATCTGGAGCAGCTGATCAGCCAATTGGGCACCATCCCGCAGATGGAGGTGACGCTCACGACAAACGGCGTCCTGCTACCCAAAAAGGCAGGCATGCTGAAAGCAGCCGGATTACGACGCGTCACCGTCAGCCTGGATTCCCTGAACGACACGATCTTCCGTGCCATGAACGACATGGATGTGCCCGTCGCGGATGTTCTCAAAGGCATTGCGGCCGCCGAGGCGGCGGGGCTCGGACCCATCAAGATCAACATGGTGGTCAAGCGGGGCCTCAACGATCAGGAAATCCTGCCCATGGTCGAGCGCTTCCGGGGCACCGGCCATATCCTGCGCTTCATCGAATTCATGGACGTGGGGAGCTCCAACGGCTGGCGAATGGACGATGTAGTGCCCTCCGCCGAAGTGGTGCGACGCATCCACGAAAGACACGCCCTTGAGCCGATTGATCCCAACTACAGCGGAGAAGTGGCTGAGCGGTGGCGCTTCGCTGACGGCAGCGGCGAGATAGGCGTCATCTCGTCGGTCACCCAGGCCTTCTGTTCCACGTGCACGAGGGCCCGTCTTTCGACGGAGGGAAGCCTGTACACCTGCCTTTTCGCCCAAAGTGGCCACGACCTTCGCAGCCTGATGCGTGAGGGCCGCAGCGATGCCGAGATCTCGGCCGCCATCGGGCTCATCTGGCGCCAGCGCATCGACCGCTATTCCGAAATCCGCACAGCGGAGACAGCCGCCCTGCGCAAGATCGAAATGTCCTATATCGGCGGCTGATCTCGGCCCCCTCGTAGGCGCGGAGTGCCCGCCAACCTGTGACACGCTACCCATTTCGAGGGTGAATTTGTTGGTCGACCGCGTCAGCAGGTCGGATATGGTGCAAAATTTCGTGTTGCAGCGAATTATACAAAGCCATTAACTGGCCAAGCCGCCCCCCAACCTTAGCCAAGAGCGGACCATGGACAACGAAGTTCCGGAAGGCACCAAGCAGATCATCGACGGGCGGGAACGGGTTTTTTACTCAGGATACTGGGTCAAGACCTACAAGGTTCCCGAAGACACCCTTCAGGCCAAGCGCAAATTGATCGGCGCACTGACCCGCCGGCTCTTCAATCATGTGGAACACGGCCTCAACATTCCCGGCAGCCGGCTCAATGAGGCACGAAAAAGCTACGAGGAAGAAGCCGATTCCGATCGTCGCCGTGTCAAGGGTGCCATGCTGGCAGGAGCCCTGTTCAACCGGGCCGCAGACATCTTCACCAAGCTCGTGGAGTTGCAGAGCGTGGGCATCGAGATCCAGTCCGACAATGCCCTGATGCGCGAATGCGGGCGTTGTCTGCAAGAAGCCCTGGGCCTGGGCCGCCTGGTGCTGCACCGTTCGGGTGAAGAAGGCATCGACGAACTGTGGGGCGAACCCTTCAAGGCTTTCTCAATCCCCCTCGAGGATTTCTACGAGAGTCGCTACGTCAAGATCGCCATGACACTACGCGACATTGATCTGCTGGCGGAGGCGATGGTCGAGACCTTCGAGCCCCTGCCCTGTTTCAAGGGTGTTGAGCCCCACGTCCATGAGTTCGCCAACGCGGCCAAGATCAAGACCGAAACCCTGCGCACCGATCCGGACATCTTCGACATCTGGACCAGTTTCGTCACCGCTGCCGAGCGCATGTGCGGCCACTTCAACACCGACGCAATGCCGGTCAATCTTGAGGAGCAGCACCTCGTTGCCGACGGCCGCCTGCTCATCGAGCAGGGACGCGACCTGGTGAGCTACATCACCCGGGCACGCACCCCCATGCCAAAGAGTGCAACCGAGTACATCGCACGCTGCCGGGCCTACGCCGAACGCTGCGCCCGACGGGCAGCCCGTTCAGCCCTCTGAAAAACCATAACCGTTGCAGGGAATTGCCGCTTCCCAGAGAATGACGGATGAACACCTCATGCTCGCCAAAGCCGCTCTTCGATTTGCGGTGACGAGCCCCCGCCGACTGCAATCACCAAGAAAAAGGAAGAAAAGCCATGAGCGCTAAACCGGATGCCGCCCCTCAACCCCCAGTCAAGGCGCCGCGCAAGCCGGCTGCCCGGCGCACCAGTTCGGGCGACACCGCACCGAAGGACTCGCCGGACGCCATTGAGAACTTCGAGGTCAACGAGGCCGTTGATGCGGCCCGGGATGCCAAGCTCTCCGCGGTCAGCGACATCGTCGCCACCCTGGCCCGTCACGACACCCACAGCATTGCCGAAACCCTGCAGGCCATCATGGCCGGCGCCTCACCCGACGACGCCAACATTCTGCGCAAGGCCCTGCTCGCCGAAGACGAAGCCGTCTACAAAAAGCTGCCCTCCCATCCCGATGATGAACTCGCCGAAGGCTGGCGGGAAGGCGCCTATCCTTACCGAAACCTGATGTCCCGCAAGGCCTATGAGAAGCAGAAGTACCGACTTCAGGTTGAACTGCTGAAGCTCCAGGCATGGGTCAAGGAAACCGGGCAACGGGTGGTCATCCTGTTCGAAGGTCGGGATGCTGCCGGCAAAGGCGGTACGATCAAGCGCTTCATGGAACACCTCAACCCCCGGGGTGCCAAGGTGGTGGCCCTCGAAAAACCCACTGAAACTGAACGCGGCCAGTGGTACTTCCAGCGCTACGTGCAGCATCTGCCCACTGCTGGCGAGATCGCCCTGTTTGACCGCTCCTGGTACAACCGGGCGGGCGTGGAGCGGGTGATGGGCTTCTGCTCGCCGGACGAGTACCTTGAGTTCATGCGCCAGACCCCCGAGTTTGAACGTCACCTCGTCCGCAGCGGTGTGCACATCATCAAGTTCTGGTTCTCCGTCAGCCGGGAAGAGCAGCGCCGTCGCTTCAAGGAACGCGAGGCCCATCCGCTCAAGCAATGGAAACTCAGCCCCATTGACCTTGCCTCCCTCGACAAGTGGGATGACTACACCAAGGCCAAGGAGGCAATGTTCTTTCACACCGACACGGCCGACGCCCCATGGACGGTGATCAAGTCGGACTGCAAGAAGCGGGCACGCCTGAACGCCCTCCGCTACATCCTCCACAAGCTCCCCTACACGAACAAGGAGATTGAGCACATCGGCCCCCTGGACCCCTTGCTGGTCGGTCGCGCCCACGTGGTGTACGAACGTGGGGAGCACGCCGGCAGCCCCCTCTTGTAACTCCTCAAGCCCCTCCGGCGTGCCGCCCACGGCCCGGGGGGCACTGGCGCCGCCACGGATCCTCCGGGCGGCGCAGGGACTCCCGGCTCCGGATGCGGTTCTCGCTCACACGTCCCCTTTCCGGCTCCGCCACTACGCCAATCCGTAGCGAACAGTTAAACTGCGGCGCGTGAACGCCCAGCCCTCCACCTACGCCCTTTTCGACAACAATCTCGACGCCCCCGATACACGCGGAACCTGGTTCCTCACCGAACTGAGGGAGAGCGTCGTCTGCCGACACACCGATGACTGGCAGGCCACCCTGCTGCGCCTCGAAGAGGCCGCCCGCAACGGCGCCTGGGTAGCCCTTGCGGCCACCTACGAACTCGGTTACCTGATCGAACCCCGCCTGCAGCCCCTGCTCCCCCCCACCAACGGTTCGCCCCTACTCACGGGCTGGATCTTCGAGCGAGGCGAGTGGCTCAGTGACGATGCCTGCGATGCCTGGCTTACCGCCCGCGCGACAACGGTAGCTGGCGGCACCAGCCAACTGGAAGCACACATCCTTGAGAACGAGTATCTGGCCTGCATTTCGCGGGTTCGCAAATACATCGAAGAGGGTGACTGCTACCAGGTCAACTTCACCTTTCCCTTGTCGGGTCGCACGTTTGGCGATCCCGCCAGTCTTTACCGGGCGCTCCGCCGAGCCCAACCGGTACGCTACGGTGCGTTCATCAGCCATCCCGGCGGCGTCATCCTGTCGCGATCGCCCGAACTCTTCCTGGAGCGCCGAGGAAACACCCTGAGCAGCCAGCCCATGAAGGGCACAGCACCGCGTCACGTCACGCCTGACGTCCTCGCGGATTCGGCGAAGGACCGGGCCGAAAACGTCATGATCGTGGACCTGATTCGCAATGACATGGGGCGCCTGGCACCGCCGGGTGGCGTTCGCGTCGAGGATCTCTTCCGCGTCGATCCCTACCCGACCGTCTGGCAGATGACATCGCGGGTCATTGCGGAACCGGTCACGGCGAGCCTCGACAAAATCTTCGCCGCCCTTTTCCCGTGTGGTTCGATCACCGGCGCACCGAAGATCCGTGCCATGGAGATCATCCGAGAACTGGAACCGGAGCCCCGCGGCCTGTACTGCGGCGCCCTCGGGTGGATACGCCCGGGGGGTGATTTCCGCTTCAGTGTGCCGATTCGCACCCTGCTGGTGGACCCGTCCGGTCAGGCCCGTCTGAACGTCGGCAGTGGCGTGGTCCATGACTCCCTCCCCGCCGCGGAATGGACCGAATGCCATCTGAAGTCGCGTTTTCTGACCGAACTACCGAAAGGGCTTCGCCTCATCGAAACCCTTCGCTACACACCTGGAGATGCGTCCTTCCCCTTCCTGCCCGAACACCTGGCGCGAATCACGGCGTCTGCACGGACTTTCGGATTCCCCTTTGATGAACCCCGATTTCTCGAGCTGCTCGGCGGCGTCGTCGCCGACAAAGCTTCGCGCGTTCGTGTCACCCTGGGGCAGGCGGGTGACTTCACACTGGAGACCACCCCCCTGGAGCAGGGCGCACCGGGCTCCGATCCGACCATCGTGCTGTCCCCCCTGCTCACCCACAGCGGTGAGTCTCTCTTTCGGCACAAGACCACCGCCCGCACACTCTACGATGCCGAACTTGCGCGCGTCACCGCACTGGGGCACTTCGACGCCCTGTTCATGAATGAAAAGGGCGAACTCACGGAAGGCGCACGAAGCAATCTCTTCGTGGAAAAGGAGGGTGTATTGCTGACGCCCCCGCTTGAGGCGGGTCTGCTCAACGGCGTGCTGCGCCAGCGTCTGCTCAAGGAAGGCAAAGCGATGGAGGCCCGCCTGGGCATGGAAGACCTCCTGCAGGCTGACGCCCTGTTCATGGGCAACGGCCTGAGGAGCCTGATCCGCGTACGGTTTGAGACCGCGGAACAGGCCACCCCGCCGACCTGAACGATCCGGCCTTACTTGGCGCCTTTGCCCTTGGGCACCACGACCAGACGCTCGACGAGCGTCCTGATACCGGTCACGTCCTCTTTCAGCAGGAGCTGGACGCCGGCTCGCAACAGCTCAGACTTGGTGCAGATCCGTCCGGCCTTGGCCAAGGTCTCACGTAGCTGCTTGAGTTGGGCATGCTCGCTTTTCGGCATCGAAAAGGAATCCCTCACCACCTTCTCACGGCTGGCCTTCACCGGCTTGTCAGCCTTCACGGCCTTCTCTGCCTTGACGGGTTTATCCGCTTTCTCGAGCTTGACGCTCTTCGGCGACTTCTCGACCTTGACCGCCGACGCAGGCTTGGGCGCAACCGCCTTGCTGCGCGCAGGAGGCGTGGCGGCGGCCTTCTTGACGGCCGGGGCAGTCACTTTCTCAGCGCCCCCGGCAGGCTTGGACTCGGCAGCCGGCTTCGCAGGTGTCTGCGCGGCGACAGCAGCAGGCTCGGCAGTGATGGACGGCGCAATCGCCTCAACCGCCACCGGGTCAGCGGGTGCCGGGGTCGGGGCGCCCGCGGCGTCCTGAACCGGATCGGGCAAACGAGCCTCAAGGGCTTCGTTTTCTTTCTGCAGCGTGGAACGCAGGGCAGACTTGGTCTTGGTGTTCATCATTTCTCTCCTGTCAGTTTCAGTACTTCAACAACCAGTTTGTCCACTTCCCGGGCGGCATCCGCCCCTCCGCGGCCCAGTTGGTAAACGGTCCCACCGATGACGGCACTCTGGGCGAAGGCATTTCGTTGGGACAGGGCAGCCCCCAGGACGGGCAAGGAAAAATCTCGCATCACCTCGAGAACATCCCAGGCCAGATTCGTCCGTACCACACGGTTCGGCACCAGCGCGGCGCGCAGCCCCTTGCGGCTGGCCTGAACCTGAAGGATCAGGCGCTCAACGCCTTTCGTCGACCACAGGTCCGCCGGGCTGGGCACCACGGGCACCAAAGCCACGTCGGCCTCCTGCAAGGCGGCAACGGTAGCCGGGTGCTCGATGGAAGGCGGGCAGTCGAGCAGCACAATGCCACCTTCCCGGACGATCTTCCGCAAGCATGCGCCGAGCCCATCGACGGCCGTACCGAGCTGGATCACCGTTGCCGGGAAGGGCGTGCCCTCTGGCGCCGCATGGGACCACCGCAAGGCTGTCTCCTGCGGATCGAGATCGATCACAACCACCCTCAGCCCCTTGCGGACCAGGCCGCCAGCCAGTTGCATGGTCAGTGTGGACTTCCCGGCACCGCCCTTCTGGGACAGCACAGTCACAACCTTGGCTCTTCCCACAACGCCTCCAATAGGTAATACCGTATTATTTTACTAAAACCAGAGCGCAACACAAGCTATCGCAAGGGGCTGGACGGATAGCGGACAGCACGGAGACGAAAATACAGGTGAAACACAAGACATGGGGAGAGCCTGACCTTGCCACCCAGATAGCAAAACGCCCCGGCGAGAGGCCGAGGCGCAAGGAAGAACCAAAACCAGTGAAGCGAGCTCAACGCATGAAATCGCTACCGAAGGTGGCTCGCCGGGGACGCGACTGAATGACGATTCGCCTTGGTCCTGAGGGAGCAGGACGTAGATTGCTGCCGTCACACTCCCTGAGGCCGCGATTTCCAAGACGGAGGCATTGGACTTTTTCACAACCGCAATCTGCCGACATATCTGCCGGCTCACCCTCTTCCATGTGATCTATCCGCAGCAGTTCGAGAAAGCGAACGGCCGAGTCCCGACAACCAAAAACAGTGAGCCTGCCATCATTGGCGCAAAGCCATCGGTCATCCACGGTGATACCCACACAGCATTCCCGCCCGCCGTTCAGTGCATGCAGACGCACCTGGGTTTGCCCCAGGCGCCAGAGCGGTGCAACAGCGAGTTCAAGCCAGGTCGCATTGCGTCCCTTGAGTTCCATTTGTCCCCTCCATTATTTTTTTGACGTGTCTGCAGGAAGCAGCATAATCCGGGCATTTTCCGCGACACTTTGAGTATTATCGACCAATAAACCCACGATTGGGAGAGGGCGATTCCCGGAATCAGATCAGGGAAAACCCGGACGTAAAGCACCTTCCCATCGGCCCGAACGGATTTCAACCGGAGAAAAACACCAATGAAAATCGAGACACTGGCAGTACACGGCGGCTACAGCCCGGACCCGACCACCAAGGCCGTGGCCGTACCCATCTACCAGACCACGTCCTATGCCTTCGACGACACCCAGCACGGGGCCGACCTGTTCGACCTGAAGGTGGCCGGCAACATCTACACCCGCATCATGAACCCCACCCAGGCCGTGCTCGAAGCCCGGGTGGCGGCCATGGAGGGCGGTATTGCCGGCCTGGCCCTGGCCTCCGGCATGGCCGCCATCACCTACTCGATCCAGACCATCGCCGAAGCCGGTGACAACATCGTTTCGGCCTCCACCCTGTACGGCGGCACCTACAACCTGTTTGCCCACACCCTGCCGCAGATCGGCATCAATGTGCGCTTTGCCGACCACCGCGACCCGGCATCCTTCGCACCGCTGATCGACGCGCGCACCAAGGCCATCTTCTGTGAGTCGGTCGGCAACCCGCTGGGCAACATCACCGATTTCGAAGCCCTGGCGGCCATCGCCCACGCCCACGGCATTCCGCTGATTGTGGACAACACAGTGCCCTCGCCCTACCTGTGCCGCCCCATTGAGCACGGCGCCGACATCGTGGTGCATTCGCTGACCAAGTACATCGGCGGCCACGGTACGTCCATCGGCGGCATCATCGTCGACAGCGGCAAGTTCCCCTGGGCCGAGCACAAGGAGCGCTTCCGCCGCCTGAACGAGCCGGACGTCTCTTACCACGGCGTGGTCTACACCGAAGCCCTGGGCCCCGCGGCCTACATCGCCCGTGCCCGCGTCGTCCCCCTGCGCAATATGGGCGCCGCCATCAGCCCCTTCAACGCCTTCCTGATCCTGCAGGGCGTCGAGACCCTGGCCCTGCGCATGGACCGGATCTGCGAAAGCACCCTGAAGGTGGCAGAGTTCCTGAAGGGTCATGCCAAGGTCGCGTGGGTCAACTACGCCGGCCTGCCCGACCATCCCGACCACGCGCTGGTGCAGAAGTACATGGGCGGCCGCGCCTCCGGCATCCTCAACTTCGGCGTGAAGAGCGCCGATGGCAACGGCCAGGCAGCAGGCGGCCGCTTCCAGGACGCACTCAAGCTGGTAACCCGCCTGGTGAACATCGGTGACAGCAAGAGCCTGGCCTGCCATCCGGCGTCCACCACCCACCGCCAGCTCTCGCCGGAAGAGATGAAGAAGGCCGGTGTGTCGGAAGACATGGTGCGCCTGTCCATCGGCATCGAGCACATTGACGACATCCTGGCCGACCTGGACCAGGCCCTGGCGGCCGTCTGATCGCCCCTGCCCCAGTAAAGAAAAACGCCGGATCTCAGATCCGGCGTTTTTCATTTCAGACCACCGTCAGGAATCAGGCCGTGCAGCCCACCGCATCTTCCGCGGCAACGGGCACGACATGGACGCCAGCGCGATTGGCCGCGCAGATGATCGCCCGCACCGACGCCGTGACGGTGTTGCGGTGCATGCCCGCGCCGAAGCGGCTGCCCGCCATGCCATCCATGGCCACTTCAACGATGCACATGGCCGCCGCATCCGCGCCCTCGCCCATCGAGCGCTCCTCGAAGCTCTGCACACGGATCGGCACGCCGATGGCAGCCACCGCCGCCTCCACCGGGCCGTTTCCTTCGCCGACGAACTCCACGATGCGTCCCTTCACCTCGGCCTCGATGCGGATGCCCTGGCGGCTGCCGGCCTCGAAGAGGTGATGGGTGACGTACCGGATCGGCGCGTCGGCCTCAAGGTACTCACGACCGAAAAGGGTCCACAACTGGTGGGCATCCACTTCCTGGCCAGTCTCGTCGGTGAGTCGCTGCACCGCGGCGCTGAACTCCACCTGCATCCTCCGTGGCATCACGAGGCCGTAGTGGGCCTGAAGCAAATGGGCCACGCCCCCCTTGCCCGACTGGCTGTTCACGCGGATCACCGAGTCGTAGGTACGCCCCAAGTCGAGGGGATCGATGGGCATGTAGGGCACCGCCCACGGGGCGTCGGAACGCTGCACCTCGAAGCCCTTCTTGATGGCATCCTGGTGAGAGCCCGAGAAGGCCGTGAACACGAGATCGCCCACATACGGGTGACGCGGGTGGATGGGCAACTGGGTGCACTCCTCCGCCACCCGCGCCACGTCGTTGATGTCGGAGAAATCAAGGCCCGGATGAATGCCCTGGGTGTAGATGTTCAACGCAAGGGTCACGATGTCCACATTGCCGGTTCGCTCACCGTTACCAAAGAGACAGCCCTCGACCCGGTCGGCGCCCGCAAGCATGCCAAGCTCTGCCGCTGCCACGGCCGTGCCCCGGTCATTGTGGGGGTGAAGGCTGAGGATGATCTGCTCGCGCCGGGCAAGGTTGCGGTTCATCCACTCGATCTGGTCTGCGTAAACGTTGGGTCCGGCAACCTCCACGGTGGACGGGAGGTTGATGATGACCTTCTCGGCCGGCTGCGGATCCCAGGCTGCCACCACCGCATCACACACCTCCTTGGCGAAGGCGAGCTCGGTGGCGGTAAAGGTTTCCGGGCTGTACTCGAGGACGAATTCGGTCTCCGGCTGCTCGGCAGCGAGCTGCTTGACGAGGGTCACGCTATCCACGGCAAGCGCCTTGACCTCGTCCTTGCTCATGCCGAACACCGTCTCGCGGAACACCGGCGAGGTGGCGTTGTAGATATGGACGATGGCGCGACGGGCCCCCTTGAGGGACTCCATGGTGCGACGGATGAGGTGCTCGCGGGCCTGGCTGAGGACCTCAATGGTCACATCATCGGGAACCTCGTTCTCCTCGATGAGCTTGCGCACAAAGTCGAAATCGGTCTGGGAGGCCGAGGGGAAGGCGACTTCGATTTCCTTGAAACCGATGGCCACGAGCTTGCGGAACATCTGCAACTTGCGAGCGGGGTTCATGGGCTCGAAGAGGGCCTGATTGCCGTCGCGAAGATCGGTACTCATCCAGATCGGCGGATGGGTGATCGTGCGGCTGGGCCACTGGCGGTCGGCGAGGGCGACCGGAGGGAAGGCGGAATACTTGGTGTTCGGATTCTTCAACATGATGATCTTGTCCTTTGCTTTCGTCGGAAACGGTTCGGGTGTTCGGATGCGGACGCAGGGCTGCCAGACTGCCGCGGGCTCATGGCCTGGCAACCGGGGCGCAGTCGTAGGGACAGCAGGACAGGGTTCAGCGTGAACATGGTGAGGCTCCGTGGAGGACGCGTGCAATGACGCATTTCGCCGACAAGGGCGACGTTTACGACAACAGGAAGGGGAGTAGATGTGTGCCCGTCAGGGCAGCAGCAGACCCAGCCCGGAGAGGGCCAGTAGGGAGAGAAGCGTGGTCTGTTGCCTGGAGGTCATGGACGGAAATTAGCAGCTTGGCGACACCGCGTCAAACAATTGACGCGATGCTCATCCACTATGCAACGTTGCAGCCGATGATCTGGTAGCCCGGCCCCCCCGCCAGCACCCGCCCGGGCTCCAACTTGACCATGCGCGGGCCAAGCCTGGCGAAGACCTGCCCTTCGGAACGCATGAAACCCGGCTCGCAGACGACCCTGACGCCACGTCCGCGCACCACCGGATCGCACAGGATGCCGCTCCAGCTACGGCTACCATCATCAAGAACAACCTGCTGCGGATCACTGGAAAGGGTCTGCAAGCCCACGGCCGCACCGGTGTGGTCGCTGAAACGAACCCGGCGCACCAGCGCAAGAATCCACCGCCCGGTCTCACCGACGTGGGCGCCCACCAGCGCCCCCACCCGGCATACTTCCGGGTCCATCATTGAAGACGCGACACCAAAACCGTTTCGACTCGCATCCATCAGCGACCACGCCGCGGCCGGCCGAAGCTGCGCCTCTCCCGAGAGCAATGACCGAATGAAACCCAGCCCCGTTGCGAGCGCCAGTTGCCCTTGTACGGGATGCCGCCGGTATTGGCGCATCGGCGGCTGGGACCCCCATTGCCGTGACAGGTGGCGGATGGTGGCCGTCACGGAGGGCAGGCTCAACCCCGCAAATGCAGGCGCACTGGCGGCCTCCACGAGGGTTTGTTGCAGCTCGTCGAGCATCGATACCGCATCGGCTGGACGGAAGAAACGCAAGGCCGCCGACGGGGCTTCGGGCACACTCAGGCAACGCCGGGGAGGCCCAAGGGTGTCCAGATCAATGGCGAACAAGCCGCCCTGGACCGGTACGCTGCTCAGCTCGAGCGAGTGCTGCAGGTACCGAACAAGCTTGTCGGTGGCCTCGATACGCTCCGGAGACAATTGATCGAGGCTGGCGCACTGCAAGGCCACAAGACGGACGAATTCGCGGCCGATGGTCGAACGCGTCTCCCTGCCCTCACGGATGGCGACGGGCGTATTGAGCTCTCCAGTGGCACTGGCCGAACGAAAGGCACCGCCTGCACGCAGCCATACGTCCGGTGCCAGGCCCTGATAGTCGAAGGCCGCCCATTTCATTTCCCCGGCGGCACTACGCACCGAACGCAGCAGGATCTCCGTTCGCAGAGCCCCCCCTGGGGCAAGGGCCGCATCACCATGCAAGCTCGCGAGCACGAGATCATATGCGCGCCCGAGGCTGGCGTGGAAATCCCGGCCCAGCGCCTTATAACGCACACTCCGGGACCCGAAGGCGTTTGAAAGATATAGACCGGCCGCCTGACGCAACTGGGGCTGGGCAGCTTCATCCAGGGTGACCACCAGCCGGGCAAGCTCGGAAACGGGCAACTCGGCTTCGTAGTGGAAGGAGTCCAGCCACCGGATGAGCTCAACAATGGCCGTGGGCGCCGCGTTGGTGGCAATGTCAGTGAGGGTTTGCGCGAGCGCGTCGGGATGCAGGAGCGGATGCGCATTCTGAACCACCGAGCCACCCCCCATATCGAACCCTGCGCCTCCACGACAGCGTGACTGAAACGTATTTTTACGCGGGCCGATGGTAGCACAAAGGATCATCGGCCACTTCGGGCAACCGAGCGGCGACACACGCCGGACACAAACTGCACCACGTGCCGCCGGACGCCTCCCGGCAGCCAATCGGGTAAACTGACGGCTTTTGCCGACAAGCCCCATGCGACAGTACCTCGAACTCATGCGCCACGTGGCCGAACGCGGCCACCGCAAGGATGATCGCACCGGCACCGGCACGCTCTCCGTCTTCGGCTGGCAGATGCGCTTCGATCTGGCCGAGGGCTTTCCGCTGCTCACCACCAAGAAACTCCACACCCGCTCGATCATTCACGAACTGCTGTGGTTTCTGCGTGGAGAGACCAACATCAAGTACCTCAAGGACAACAAGGTGTCGATCTGGGACGAGTGGGCCGATGAGAACGGCGAGCTCGGCCCGGTTTACGGCAAGCAGTGGCGCCGCTGGGAAACCGCGGACGGTCGCAGCATCGACCAGATCGCCCAGCTCATCGAGGCCCTCAAGAAGAACCCGGACTCCCGCCGCCACATCGTCTCGGCCTGGAACCCGGGTGAAATCGAGGGCATGGCCCTGCCGCCCTGCCATGCCCTGTTCCAGTTCTACGTGGCCGGGGGCAAGCTGTCATGCCAGCTCTACCAGCGTAGTGCCGACATCTTCCTGGGGGTGCCGTTCAACATCGCGTCCTACGCACTGTTCACCATGATGGTGGCCCAGGTGTGCGGCTATGAGCCGGGCGATTTCGTATGGACCGGCGGGGATTGCCATCTCTACATGAACCACCTGGAGCAGACGCAGCTACAGTTGTCCCGCGAGCCCCGCGCCCTGCCGACACTGCGCATCAACCCCGACGTGAAGGACATCTTCGCCTTCACCATCGACGACTTCACCCTCGAAGGCTACGACCCGCACCCCCACATCGCCGCACCGGTGGCCGTATGAGCACGCCCATGCTGGCCCTGATAGCGGCCTGCGGTCGAGGCCGTGTGATCGGCATCGACAACCGGCTTCCCTGGCATCTGCCGGAGGACATGAAGTTCTTTCGTGAGACCACGCGCGGCAAGCCGGTGATCATGGGGCGCAAAACCTGGGAATCCCTGCCGGACGCCTTCCGGCCACTGCCTGGCCGGCTCAACATCGTGGTGAGCCGCAACGCCGGTTTTCAGGCCGCGGGCGGAACCGTCGTGGGCAGCCTGCCGGAGGCGCTGAGCGCTGCCCGCGACGCCAATATCGCCTTTGTCATCGGCGGTGCCGAGCTCTACCGCCAATCCCTGCCCCTGGCTGATCGCCTGATTCTCACCGAGATCGATCAGGACTACCCGGGGGACGCCTTCTTCCCGGCCTTCTCCGTGGAGGAGTGGACCGAGACCCGCCGCACTCCCCAGGTGTCCGCCACCGGACTCCCCTTCGCTTTCGTCACCTACGAGCGGAGACGCTGAAGCTGGGCAGGCTGCCAACGAAAAACGCCGCGAATTCGCGGCGTTTTTCGTTGCTGCATGCGCATCGGTGCGCATCAGTCCTTAACGCAATCCACGAAGTAGTAAATGCGGCCATCGCGGGCCTCCTTCACCAGACCATGTACGTCGGTCTCGAAACCCGGGAAGCGCTCGTTGAACTCGCGGGCAAACTGCAGGTAACGCACCACGGTTCGGTTGAAACGCTCACCCGGAATCAGCAGCGGGATGCCCGGCGGATAGGGCGTCAGCAGTACGCTGGTGACCCGCCCTTCCAGCTCATCGATGGACACCCGGTCGATCTTGCGGTGGGCCATCTTGGCGAAGGCATCCGCCGGCTTCATGGCCGGGATCATGTCGGACAGGTACATCTCGGTGGTCAGGCGCGCCACGTCGTTGGCGCGATACACCGCGTGGATGTCACGACACAGGTCACGCAGGCCGACCCGCTCGTAGCGCGGGTTCTTCTGCACGAACTCGGGGAGCACCTTCCAGAGGGGCTGGTTCTTGTCGTAGTCGTCCTTGAACTGCTGCAGTTCGGTCACCATGCTGTTCCAGCGGCCCTTGGTGATGCCGATGGTGAACATGATGAAGAAGCTGTACAGGCCGCATTTCTCGACGATCACGCCGTGCTCGGCCAGGTACTTGGTGACGATGGCCGCGGGGATGCCCCGCTCGGCGAACTCGCCATCCACATCCAGGCCTGGGGTGATGATGGTGGCCTTGATCGGGTCGAGCATGTTGAAGCCTTCGGCCAGCTTGCCGAAACCATGCCAACGCTCACCAGGCTTGAGCATCCACGCATCACGCTCCTCGATGCCTTCCTCGGAGAGGTCGTCCGGGCCCCACACCTTGAACCACCAGTCGGCGCCCCACTCCTCGTCCACCTTGCGCATGGCACGCCGGAAATCCAGAGCTTCTGCAATGGATTCCTCCACCAGCGCGGTGCCACCGGGCTCCTCCATCATCGCCGCCGCCACGTCGCAGGACGCGATGATCGCGTACTGGGGGCTGGTGGAGGTGTGCATGAGGTAGGCCTCGTTGAACACGTCCCGGTCCAGGTGCTGGTTCTCGGCGTCCTGTACCAGGATCTGGGAGGCCTGGGACAGCCCGGCCAGCAGCTTGTGGGTGGACTGGGTGGAGAAGATCATCGACTCCTTGCAGCGCGGACGGTCGGCGCCGATGGCATGGTAATCGCCATAGAAATCGTGGAAGGCCGCGTGGGGCAGCCAGGCTTCATCAAAGTGCAGGGTGTCGATCTTGCCGTCCAGCTCTTCCTTGATGGCCTCGACGTTGTAGAGCACGCCATCGTAGGTGGACTGGGTGATGGTCAGCACCCGCGGCTTGGCCGTCTTGTCGGCGATGAAGGGGTTGGCGGCGATCTTGCGCTGAATGCTTTCCCAGGCGAACTCGCTCTTGGGGATCGGGCCGATGATGCCGAAATTGTTGCGGGTCGGCATCAGGAAGACCGGAATGGCGCCGGTCATCATGATCGCGTGGAGTACCGACTTGTGGCAGTTGCGGTCCACCACCACGATGTCGCCCGGTGCCACCGTGGAGTGCCAGACGATCTTGTTGGAGGTGGACGTACCGTTGGTGACGAAGTACAGGTGATCGCAGTTGAAGATGCGCGCCGCATTGCGCTCGGACGCCGCCACCGGGCCGGTGTGGTCAAGTAGCTGGCCGAGCTCCTCGACAGCATTGCAGACGTCGGCACGCAGCATGTTCTCGCCGAAGAACTGGTGGAACATCTGGCCGACCGGGCTCTTCAGGAAGGCGACGCCGCCGGAGTGCCCGGGGCAGTGCCAGGAATAGGAGCCGTCCGATGCGTAATGGACCAGGGCCCGGAAGAAGGGCGGCGGCAGGGATTCCAGGTAGGCCTTGGCTTCGCGCACCACGTTGCGGGCGATGAACTCCGGCGTGTCTTCATACATGTGGATGAAACCATGCAGCTCGCGCAGCACATCGTTGGGGATGTGGCGGGAGGTGCGGGTTTCACCATGCAGGAAGATCGGGATGTCGGCATTGCGCACGCGGATCTCGCTGACGAAGGCACGCAGATCGGCAATGGCCTTGGCGGCAGCCTCGGGCGACGAGAACTCCTCGTCGTCGATGGACAGGATGAAAGCCGAGCCGCGGCTCTGCTGCTGGGCAAAGGAGGCCATGTCGCCATAGCTGGTCACCCCCAGCACCTGGAGGCCCTCCTTCTCGATGGCTTCCGCCAGGGCGCGGATGCCCAGCCCGGACGTGTTTTCCGAACGGAAGTCCTCGTCGATGACGATGACCGGAAAATTGAAGCGCATGCTCGACTCCTCGATGCCCGATGTTCAATTCGGACAGATCAACAAAAAGCTTTGGGCGGACCCGCGTGCCTGCGCATGATCCGCCCGATGTTCAGACTGTAGCCAACAAGTATTTCAGATTTTCGGCAGGGTGACGCCGGTTTGCCCAAGATATTTACCCCCACGATCCCTGTAGGAGGTCGCGCAGGTTTCATCCGACTCGAAGAACAGCATCTGGGCCACGCCTTCGTTGGCGTAGATCTTGGCAGGCAGCGGCGTGGTATTGGAAAACTCCAGCGTCACGTGGCCTTCCCACTCGGGCTCCAGGGGCGTCACATTGACGATGATGCCGCAGCGGGCATAGGTGGACTTTCCCAGACAGACGGTCAGCACACTGCGCGGGATGCGGAAGTACTCCACGGTCCGGGCCAGGGCGAACGAGTTCGGCGGGATGATGCACACATCGCCGACGAAATCGACGAAATTGCGCTCGTCAAAATTCTTCGGATCCACGATGGTGGAGTTGATGTTGGTGAAGATCTTGAACTCGTTGGCCACCCGCACGTCGTAGCCGTAGCTCGACGTACCGTAGGAAACGATCTTGCCGCCCTCGTTCTGGCGCACCAGTTCGGGGGCAAAGGGTTCGATCATTCGCGCGTCGCCTTCCGACATGCGGCGAATCCAGTGGTCCGATTTGATGCTCACGCTGGCTGCCCCTGCTCAAAAGTGCGCATTGTACCGAATTGCGGGCGACACGCAGTGGCACTACACACCAAGCGCCCAATCAGCGGCCCCAAAATCCCCCGACCTTGACTTGGCTGCACACCCGCGCAACCATTCAGCATTAGAGCAAAATGTCGCCGAAGGCGAGATCGACATGCACCCGCGAGAAAACAGATCAGGCGATGGGCCGGACAACACCCGCGACGCCCAAGGCGTCGTTTCGGCATGTATCGCCTTGGTGCAGGAATTGGCCGGCGCACACCAAAAGGATTTCGAGCACCTCAAGCACCGCGCTCAGGAACTCGCCACAGCTTACACACAGATTCCCCATCAGCGCCCGCACAAGCAAGGCTGGGAGCGCGCCCGCGCGGTGGATGCGTGGATTCTCGACATTTTCAGCGCCACCGAAAGAGCCATCCCGCGGGAAACCTTGGTCGAGGAATTCCTCACACGCTATCGCAAAGAGCGCCAGATCGGTGACGCCTACAAACCACACGGCCCCTGGTTGTTCGTTTTCGAGACAGAACATGAGCAAGGCCATCTGGTGAAGATTCACGGCCGCGCCAGTGCCGGCGTCCACCCGGAGGCCTTTCAGCAGCTATGCGCGGAATACCTGCCCCTGGCCAGCTCGGATTCGTTTCTGGAGCCCGTGCTCGTCGATGGCGCAGACATCGACGGCTGGCATGCCTTGTGGTTCGGCGGCTCGCCATTGTTCGACCGCCTGGTGGGCACCCGCCGTCGGTCGGGCGGCGATGCCGACTACTGGGTCAATGCCGTCCTGCTGCCGGGCAACGACCGCTACGAGTCACGCGCCATTTTCATTCTTCACCCCAATGCCGGCGACTTGATTCAACCCGAACCGCCGCCCGCCATGCGCCAGGATCAACGCCTGCTGATGGTGCTGGCCCTCGCCTGGCGGCAACTGGAGCACCAGATCAAATCCCTGGCAGCGCTCACCGAGGCCGACCGCCGGGAGTTCATCAACCTGATCGCCCCAGGTCTGCTCCACCACGAGATCGGCGCCCTGATGCACACCCTGTCGGCCCAGGTCTATGAGCAGTTCAACCTGCTCAAACCTCTCGCGCTGCAATCCCCCGAAAATGAAAGCGGCCCAATCGGCCTCGCCACCCGCTACGCCCACGCCATCGGCGGCCTCGCGGCGCGGCTCTACGCGGTCACCGACGCCTTCAACAACATGGACAAGCGCGCCGAGGTGGAAGAATCCACCCTGGCAAACATCTTCAAGGAAATCCAACTCTTACTGAATCACCGCCTGGGCGAAGTGGGCGCGCAGCTCGACATCCCGCGGGACGCCTTCACCGCAATCAGCCTGCGCACCGACACCGTGCTGCTGGAACACGCCCTGCTCAACATCATCAACAACGCCCTCAACGCCTTCGAAGACCACCGCACCCCGCCTCCACGGAAAATCCGCGTCGACGTGGAAAAGCACGAGCGCCACCTTCTAACTTTGGTCATCGCCAATAACGGCCCCGCGATACCCGGCTCGCTAGACAAAGACATCTTCCGGCGCGGCTTTACCACCCGCCGCAGCGGGCACGGCCAGGGCTTGTATCTGGCGCGGCTGGTAGCGCATTACCTGGGTGGCAGCTTGCACCTCATCGAAGAAGCCGCGCTGCCCGATGGGTATCGCGTCGGTTTCCGGATGAGCCTCAGCACCCGTTTAGCCTCGATGGAAGGAGTCAGCCGTGCCGCCGATTGAGCAACGAAGCATTGCCGAATTATGTCTCGATCGGCCCTTGGGCCGGACGGAAGAATCCGCAGCACCACAGCCGATGGACACCCTTACGCTCGAGACCAGACCCATCTCCGGCATCCCGCTCTATGAACCGCCGGACCCCGCCGATCGGCCGCGCATCCTGATCGTCGATGATTCCCCCGATGTCGTACTCGAACCGCTAGCCATCAGTCTGCAAGCCCATTACGCCAAGGCGCTGGACGTGCGCTTCTGGGAAGCGGGGAAGGACGATGAAACCTTGCTTGCTCACCTGGACGATCTGGCAAACGCCACACCGCCCTGGCGCCCTCAAGTGATCGTGCTGGACATCCATCTAAAGGGCGGTCAGACCAGCCTCGACTATTTGCAGGCCCTGCGAACACGCAAAGGCCTCGCGAGCATGGCGGTGGTGCTGGCGACCGCAGACCACAAGCAAACCCTGGATCTCCACTATCAGGCTGAACAGCGCTCCACGTCCGCTGAATGGCTGTCCCAAGCCAAAATCTATGAGCCGGAATTCGTGCTCTACGGCAAGGAAGGCAGCCGCAACTTCCTGGCCCGCATCGGCGAATCGGTCTCCTCGTGGGTCCAGACCGCACGCCGCCGAGCCTGGCAGAAACTACTCGAAATGGTCGCCGAGAAGCTGGACGGCGAGCTGAAAACCCCCGCGCAAATCCACGCCCTGGGCCAACTCATCAGCGACTACGCCCACGACGAACTGGAAGTGGACGAAGCCTTCGCGCGCTGGCGCAAAGACGGCGACAAATATTCCCGGATCGCCCACTCCGACGAAACCACCCACACACAGCACGGGGATGAAACGACCGTCGCCGAAGTGCCCCTGCTTCAGGAGGTACTGGAAAACCGACGCAAGGCGCTCATCAAGGCACAGCTTGCGACCAACGAGCTGGGCCGATTCCAGCCAGTCGCCGGCTATCGTTTTCTTGGCATCGGCGCCCATCTTGACGGGCGCCCTTACGGTTTCATCGCCCTTTACCGCAAACCGACGGGCCCGAAGTTCGATCCGGAGATCGACGGCAAACAACTGGAGATCCTCGGCCGGCTCTTGGCCGCTGCCCTCGGGCGCGCCACGGCCATCAAACGGACGAAGGAGCGCCAGCAGGCATTGCTGGACTTTGCCCAGACATTGGCCCAGGCGCGCTCGGAGAACGAGGTCTATCAGCGTTTGGCTGAATTTCTGCACCAGGAGATTCATGGCGCCAAGAACGACGAAAGCAAGGTCGCCATCGCGAAGATTGCATTCCGGTCCGGCATTCTGGAATGCGTGCGCCCAACTCAAGGTTTGGCAGCCAAGAGCTGCAACCTGCCGATCTTCATCGAAGGAGAAAGAGAAGGCGTTTGCGCAAAAACGGTCCGGGAGAAGAAAGCCTTTCTGATCGATGACGTCACGGTCAAGGAACCGGATACGGATACGGATACAGGTATTAACTGGCCGGAGATTTACGTCGAATCAACTCCGAACATCCGCTCAGAACTGTGCGTGCCGCTGCTGATTTCTGGCGCCGCCATTGGCGTTGTCAATCTGGAACATAAAGCAGTAGGCCGTTACAAAGACCATGACCTCAATTTCGTCCAGTCCGCGGTCAACCTGGCCTGCCAAGTCATCGACAACCTGCGCACCGGCCGCTTCGCGGAAGACACGCTGGAATTTGCCGAGAAGTACACCACCTTGTCGGCACAGGCAGCCGAAGAACAATTGCGGAATAAGCTGCACGATTTCTGCCATTTCAGCGCGCTGGCAATTCTGGAGCCCACCGATCCAAATGACCTGACGAAGGTTTGGCGGCTAGTCGGCGACATCGATCTGCGTCTCGATAACGGCAGCAAAAAGGCACTGACCGACGACCTCGAGAATATCAACGGCTGGGAAGATACTTGGCTACTCAAACTGTGCCATCAGGCCGCATGGGAAGATAAGATCGGCGCCGCATTCACCAATGATTCGAAAGACTTTCAATCAATCGCACTCGGCACGCAGAGCGGTAAGCCCGTTACCCAGAAAGCCGACGCCATCCTGTGGCTGCGTGACGGCACGGCACCACCCCATCGAGTGATGCTGCTCCTGTGGGTCTTCCCGCCCCCGATCGGCGATAACGAACTCCGCGCGCTGGGTCGCTTCGCCCGTTTGTTCGCTTCGCTGGAATCCCAGCAGGATCGGGTGCGCAGCCTACGTGACGAGGTGATGATGAAAGACCAGGCCGCCGCGATGGGCCATGTGATGCAGCACTTTCGCCATCGGCTGGTCAACGAAACCGGCGTCATGAACGGCCTCGTGGAGTTGATGGAAAGCGATGTGCAAAAGCACGACTGCGAAGCGATCAGCAAATCCTTGGTGCGGCTGAAAAACGCGGTCCAAAAAACTGCGGACTCCTTCGACAAGGCGCGGGGTTACGTCAAGGTTCCGAAACCCGAGTCTTGCCGCATCCGTCGCGTTCTCGATCAAGCCCGGAATGATCTGTCGAATCGGCTCTCGTGCATTTCCGTGCAGGACGAGCAGGTATCGCAAGTCCAGACCTGCTGGACCGACCCGATCATCGCCAGCCTGATCCTCTATTCGCTGCTCGAAAACGCCGCCGATGCATTGAAAGACACCGCCAACCCGCAGATTCGATTGAGCACCCGCCAACAGGACGGTGGCGTGGTGCTACGCATCGAAGACAACGGGCGCGGCATTCCCGAGGCCAACCGCAGCAAACTCTTCACTTTCGGCTTTACCACCAAGTCCGGCAGCCTGGGCTCGGCACTGGCCTTTGCCCGGCTGCGCGTCGGCCAGCTTGAAGGCAACCTGCACTTGGCCGCGGAACAACCTTTCGCCGGTGCGGCATTCGAACTTTGGCTACCCGCCGATGAAGGCCGCTGGGCCCTCGCGACCGCCACCAGAACTTGATGAGACCACTTCCCATGACCACCACCGCCTTGCCCACCTTGCGCATCCTGATCGTTGAAGACGAGGACGACTGGGTTTACTTGATGAAGCGCGCTCTGGAGGATGAGGCGAAAGATCGCGGTCTTGTCAAGCCGATAATCGAGGAAGCACGAGCTGCCGACACAGCCCGACACTTGATGGCCCGCCAGCACTTTCACTTGATGTCGCTGGACATGCGCCTTCCCGCCGGGCCCATGGACAGCGCGGTTTCGGAGGTAAATGGGGTTGATCTTGCACAGGGGCCATGGCTCGCGGCTTTGCTTCCCAAGACCATAATCTACAGCGCCACGCTGGAAGCAGATGGTGACGGAAAATATGCAGCCTCAGGCATGACCGTTGCTCAACTCCCCCTGGACAAATACGGCAAATCATCAGGAGCAAAATCTGCATCGACAGCCTCGTCAATCGAAACGCTCAGCCCCATGGAGTGGGCAAGGCGCGTACTGGACTATCTGGACTACGGCAAACGTGAGCTACAAATCCCGCCCCCGCCTGGCGCTAAAACGGCCCCAAAAGAAACGGCCCTTGGCGCTTTGCTACGCGGCGCGGCGCAAGGGCTGCCGCCCGCGCTCGCCCGCCTGGCGCAGGAACTGCAACGGGATTGGCCGGCCACCGGACAGCATCGTATCAGCGCAGCCGCCGTCGATACCGCACTGAAATTCATTGAATCCAGCCTGCGCCTGGCGGTCGCGCAAACCGCAGTGCTTCTGCGCAAAAAGCCCGCCAACTGCGGGCTGCCCAGCACCAACAGCCAAAAAGAACTCATCGATCTTCTAAGACGGTGGAGGAGCGACAAGGACTCGACGCCCACCCAATGGACCTGGTTCACCGCCTACCTCACCACCGAGGCGGTCAATGCCTTTGACGCGGCACGCGCTTTGCGTAACGAATCCCGCCATGGGCTGGCCGCCCATAAGGCGAAGGGCGAATGGAACGAACTCTACCCGCTGCTGCTGAAAATCATGGACGTGAGCAGTTACTGGGCCAAGCATCCGCTTATCGGCGATCTGCACTTCCTGCCGGGCGACGGCTGGAAAGGGGAAATCCTTTGCGGCACCGGCTTTCCGCGCCCCGTTAAACCCCTTGGCAGCAAGGATCTGCCCGGCGAAGCCGTTCGCGGCATCTGGCAGTTGCCCCCACGTCTTACCGATAGCGGTAAAGATTACGCGGAAGCCGCCCGCTGCTGGGACGATTGGCTGCGGCCCGATCCACACGACGGACGCCCCCTATGGCTGGCGTTCTTCAAGACGCCGAAAGAAATAAGAGCGTGGGATCTGGCCGAAGGCGAACGCCCCGCGTCTTTCCCCGTCGCCTGACTGAGCGCCATGAACCACGCACTGATCCGTCCGCTCGACGACTGCCCCCTCGACGGCAATACGGCGCAAAGCACAAACGCCAATGGCCGCCTGCAACCGACCTTGGATTACGTCACCGGGCATCTTGAAGCCTGGCTGCTACGAAACCAAAGCAACACCACCCCACGCGAGGAAGCACCACGGATCGGATTGTTCGGCGGTTTAGGTCAGGGCAAATCGACGGTGCTGAACCTCTGCCTGGAAGATCTCCGCAGGAAACGGGAAAAACGGGCGCCCCGGTTGCGGATCAAATTTCGCGATTGGCTCTTCGGCCCCCCCATCGCCCGTTTCGACGTCTCCCACTTCAAGGCCGAAGATCTGGAATGGCGGTTTCTGAACGCAGTGTTATGGCTGCGGATTTGGCACGCAGTGTGGTGGGTTTGGCTGCCCTTGTTCGTCATACTTTCTGCGGTGCTCTGGGGCATCTTGACCGTTGTACAGCATTGCGCAGGATGGCAGCCAGACGACCCGTGGCTCAACATTGGATTGCCTGGCCTCATCGACGTACTGGTCGCCGGCTGGAGCACCGGAAGGCTTACTAAGGCCCTTTCTGGCCTGAGCAGCGCCATCAAGATCCGCGATCATCTGTCCCCCGCCGCCAATCTCTACGTTTCGCGACGGGATTGGCGCACCCACGTACTGGCGGAACTTACCGGGACCCTGCCGCGGGTAGTGATTGTGGACGACCTGGACCGGGCCAAGGTGGATCAGCAGCGGGCTTTCCTGCGCGCAATCCTACGTTTCTCGCGCCAAATGCACTTCGCGGTGGTGGTGTGCATGGACGAAAGCGCGGTCCTCGCCAGCAAACCCGACCCCGAAGCGCCAGAAGAACTGCTGCGCAAAACAATCCAACTCGAACTCCACTTGCCCGACCGTAGCCGGGAAGACATCACCTTCCTGACAATCAATCTGTGCCACGCAGCCGCGTCGCTCAACGAGCAACGACGCGCGCTGTTGCTGTGCCCCCAGTGGATTGGCGACTTGGTACGCTGCCTTCTGCTGCTCGGGCCAGTCGGTTCCCTCAGCCCACGGCGGATAAAACACTTCCTCAACGCGGTAATGGCACGCGTGGCGCAGCTCAATGCCCAAACAGTCGACGACTGCTGCGCACTGCTCCGGCTCGAAGGCTTGCTGACACTACTACCCGAATTGCGCCGCCATCCCGTCGCACTGCTGGACGCCCTCGAAACCAACCGGGTCGAAGCGTTCGAGCAAATCCTGAGCTACAGCACCACTTCATCCGACAACCACGCTGCAGCCCTGCGCTATTTTGCCCAGACCCGCTCGATGCAGCCGCAGACCCACGACGGCTGGTACTCGATCGTCAGCGGCAGTCCTTTTAAGGCGCAGGACAAGCGCGATGATCATGCCAACGAAGCCCAAACCGACACGCCCCTAGCAGTGCCAACGGATCTTCGAGGGCGAAGCCTGGAATTGCTGCGCTTGATGTCGATGGCGATCGATCATCTTGGGCAAGGGTATCCACGCAGCCTGCACCTGTCATCCACATCCGAAGCGGATTCAAGCACCAGCTCGACGCACCAGAAATACGCGTTCCATTTGACGAGTGACAGTGACGTCCGCTTCGACGCCTCCGAACTGCCCGTCGAGTTGTCCACCGAGAATGCCGAAGCCGCGCTCGCGCTGCTCTACTGGCCGCTCTGGCTTGGAGCCCTGGCGGACGCCGACGCCGCGGTCCGCAACCGGCTTTACCGCTGCGTGGAGCAATGGCTGAAGCGCTTCATTGGTGACAGCAAAGCCAAAGCGGTGCTCGCGGATCTGCTGATCCGCGAACGTCTCGCCGACCATGAAGTGTGGGCGCTGCTCCCCCAGGACGAACGCAAGCACCTACTGACAACCACGCACACCCGCGCCACCCTGGCCGGTCACCGGCTCACCTTGAGCGCATTGCAAGATGACGAACTGGAGCATGCGATGACAGGATACCTTTCGGTCGGTAACCGCAACGCCTGGCGGGATGCGAAATGGCTCTCGGCGCAGTCGCCCGCGAGATCGCCCGAAGAATGGCCCGACGACCTCTCGGCCTTGCTGCCTGTCTGGCCCAGCCGGTTGGCGGCGGACGATCAGGATTGGTTTGGATGCCTGCGCAGCCAAGCCGGGCACGAACTCGCCACTGGCCCCGGCGTCTACAAGCTGCCCCATCGCCTGGCCGCCGCTTGGCGAGTCTGGGGCGCGCACCATCTGGGTCCCGTCGATTGTCTCGACATCCTGCAAGCGGCGGCCTATTCGTCCATTGGCACGCATTGGTCCTTACCGCGACTGGCCGCCTGGCTGGACGTGGATCGCCCCGATCATGCGCCCGCCTTTCAAACCCGTTTCCCCGAAGCACTGAAGGATTTGGTGAATACCGAAGAAAACGCTCTCGATTGGTCTACCGCGGAATTCTCAGCCATGACCCCACTGCACTGCCTCACGGCCATCGCCGTGGCTTATCACTGCAACTGGCGCTTGACCGACAAGCTTGTGGACAAATTGACGCAGGTGCCCAGCCACCTACGGCGCAGCCTGGTGGAGGCATTGCTGATGAACGACTCAAACGCGTCGAAATGGCTTCCGTCGGCCGAGCAAAATTTCATCGTCACCCTGCTGCGCGAGGTGCCCGACACCGGCCGATCGGAGGATAATGTGATGCTCCAGCGGTGGCAGGCGCTGATTTCGAGCCAACGCCCTTCAGACGCTGCCGAAATCATTGCCGCACTCCGGTGGCCCGGAGATCTGCCGCTTGCCTAGTCCAACCGAAGCATCGACCCGAGGAGAAATGCCATGAAAGCAGGCATCGGATCCTACACGCCCAACCCCGCCTACATCCAAGCCCTGCAAGGCTTGGCCCGGATGGGTGCCAACAACCCGGATTACCTGCGCGATGGCGTCCACCGCATTCTCGACAAAGCCAAAGAGGCCCACGACATACGCCAGCGCAATCGGATGATTTTCGACGCAGTCCAGCTTGCCGGTGGTACATGGACTGTCGATCACGACCCCAACGTGTTCGATGTCGCCACGCTGCGACGCGAACTCGAACACGTCGAGAGCGGCTCGGCGATCTATCCAAAGCTGTCCGAAGCGGTCGAATCCGTGATCCGCGAAAACTATGAGAGCTTTGACGATTTCCAGCAGAACGGCGAGAAACCCGAGCTCCGCCCTGAAGGCAACGACAACCCGCTGGCAGCCTTCGACCGCTGGTATCGTCAGTATCGCCTGTATCTGGGCCTTGATCTGCCGGCGGATGAAACCGCCGCGATCAAAGAAGCACAGCGTCGAATCGAGTTCATGCTCAAAGAACTCGACCGACTTGAAGAAGGCGATTTGCGCGAGTTCTATTACGACGACGCCTGGTTTTATGTGCGCGAAAAATACAACGCTGCGCATCCACAGGCAGACACAGAAGCCGACGGAGCCGATTAGCCGGACTTCACGTCCTCCGGCCCACGTTTGTGTAACACGCTAACAGCGCGGATAAGCCTCAGGGCCACCCGCGCTGTGTTATTTCTCGTTTCTCGTTCAGCTCGCCGTCTTTCACCGCATCGTAGATGCCCTTGCCAACCTTGAAGGGCACCTTGAGCACATCGACGCCCACATCCACGGCGGTGCTGCCGACCACACAACCGGGCAAGCCCACGGTGGAGGCGGGAATCAGTCGATCCATCTTGTTCAGGTGTTCTGCACCACGATGCTCGGAAACTTGTGGCTCATGTCTTTCTGCTTTTCGGCAATCGCAATGGCCACCTGGCGGGCGATGCCCTTGTAAAGCTCGGCGACTCGGCCGTCTGGATCGGCCACCACGGTGGGCACGCCACTATCCACTTCACGGCGGATCTGGATGTCGAGGGGCAAGGCCCCCAGGAAGGGCACACCATAGTCCTTGCACATGGTTTCACCACCACCCGTGCCGAAGATGTGCTCTTCATGCCCGCACTTGGAGCAGATGTGGATGCTCATGTTCTCGACAATACCGATGATGGGCACGCCCACCTTCTCAAACATCTTCAGGCCCTTGCGCGCATCGAGCAGCGCGATGTCCTGGGGCGTGGTGACAATCACGGCGCCGGTCACCGGGACGCTCTGGGAAAGGGTCAGCTGGATGTCGCCCGTCCCCGGGGGCATGTCGATCACCAGGTAGTCCAGATCATGCCAGTTGGTCTCCTTGAGCAACTGGTTGAGCGCCTGGGTGGCCATCGGGCCGCGCCACACCATGGGCGTTTCCACATCCACCAGGAAGCCGATGGACATGACCTGCAGTCCATGGGCCTCAAGGGGCTCCATGGACTTGCCATCCGCCGACTCGGGCTGCAGGCCGCCGATACCCAGCATCTGGGGCTGGGACGGGCCGTAGATGTCCGCATCAAGAATGCCGACTCGGGCACCCTCGGCGGCAAGGGCCAGCGCAAGATTGACCGATGTGGTGCTCTTGCCCACGCCACCCTTGCCGGACGCCACCGCGATGATGTTCTTGACCCCGGGCAGCAGCTTGGCGCCCTGCTGGACCGCATGGGCGACAATCTTGCTGAACACGTTGGCGCTGACATTGCCGACACCCGGCACCGACCTGACCTGGGCGATCAGGGCCTGGCGGATGCCATCCACCTGGCTCTTGGCCGGATAGCCGAGTTCGATGTCGAAGGACACATCAGCCCCGCTGATGCGCAGGTTCTTGACCCAGCGGGACGCAACGTAATCCTTGCCGGTGTTGGGATCGGCGTAGTGCCGGAGGCTGTCGAGGACGCTTTGTTCAGTCAGGCTCATGGTGTCGGTGGCCGGTGTTCGGCGAAAAAATGAAAACATGGGTTCTCTGGTCGCGGCGGGCAAACCTGAGTAATTTACTCCAGTTTACCGAATTCCCGCCTTGACCGCGATGGGGGAATCGCTTTGCTAGAATGCCGGATTCCGAATCCTCTTGCAGCATGCCGCCCATGACTTCCCCGCGCACCATTCTCGTCACCAATGCCCTGCCCTACGCCAACGGCGACATCCACCTTGGTCATCTGGTGGGCTACATCCAGGCCGACATCTGGGTGCGTTACCAGCGCATGCGCGGCAACACGGTGCATTACGTGTGTGCGGACGACACCCACGGTACCCCCGTGATGCTGCGGGCCGAAAAGGAAGGGCTGACGCCCGAACAGCTCATCCAGCGCGTGCATGGCGAACACAGCCGCGATTTCCGCGATTTCGGCGTAGCCTTCGACAACTATCACTCCACCCACAGCGACGAAAACCGCTGGTACGCGGAAGACATCTACACCCGCCTGCGGGACGGCGCCAGGCTCATCGACACCCGGGCCATCGAGCAGTTCTACGACCCGGTGAAGGAGATGTTCCTGCCCGACCGCTTCATCAAGGGCGAGTGCCCCAAGTGCGGCGCCGCCGACCAGTACGGCGACAACTGCGAAGTGTGTGGTGCTGCCTACGCGCCCACCGAACTCAAGAACCCCTATTCCGCCGTGTCCGGCGCCAAGCCGGTACTGAAAACCTCCGAGCACTACTTCTTCCGCCTGTCCGACCCGCGGGCGGTGGAATTCCTCCGTGGCTGGACCCAGGGCGTCACCCCCGATGGCTCGCGCCGCCTGCAGCAGGAGGCCGCCAACAAGATGAAGGAATGGCTGGGCGATACGGGCGAGAACAAGCTCTCCGACTGGGACATCTCCCGCGACGCCCCATACTTCGGCTTCGAGATTCCCGATGCACCGGGCAAGTACTTCTACGTCTGGCTTGACGCCCCCATCGGCTACTTCGCCAGCTTCAGGAACCTCGCCGCCCGCAACCCGGACATCGACGTGGCGGCCTTCACCGAGGCCGGCCCGGCCGCTGCCACCGGCACCGAGCTGATCCACTTCATCGGCAAGGACATCCTGTACTTCCACGCCCTGTTCTGGCCCGCCATGCTGCACTTCGCCGGCTACCGCGCCCCCACCCAGCTCTGCGTCAACGGCTTCCTCACCGTGGACGGCGCCAAGATGAGCAAGAGCCGCGGCACCTTCATCACCGCCCGCTCCTACACCGAACAGAAGCTCAACCCCGAGTGGCTGCGCTACTACTTCGCCGGCAAGTCCAACGGCACCATGGAAGACGTGGACCTGAACCTCGACGACATGATCGCCAAGGTCAATTCCGACCTGGTGGGCAAGTTCGTCAACATCGCCAGCCGCTGCGCGGGCTTCATCGCCAAGCGTTTTGAAGGGAAGCTCGGTGAAATGGACACCACGGACCCACAACTATCCGCTGGTATTGTGGGCCTATTCGACGATGAGGTCGCAAATGCCTATGAAAAGCGTGACTTCGGCCGCGCTCTCCGGATGATTATGGAGAAAGCCGATATTGCGAATGCCTATGTGAATGAACACAAACCCTGGGAGCTTGCCAAGCACGAAGACCAAGAGGAACGCTTGCATGTGGTGTGCACCACCGCCATAAATATGTTCAAGACGCTCACGGGTCTTCTTAAGCCGGTTCTACCCCAGCTCGCCACCCACGTTGAAGCCTTCCTTGCCATTGAACCGCTGACCTGGAACAACCTCCTCGCGCCGCTGCCCGCCGGCCACACCATCAACACCTACAGCCATCTGATGACCCGCATCGAGCGCAAGCAGATCGACGCCCTGCTCGAAGCCAACCGCGACTCCCTCGCCCCGGCCACCACCGAGGCTCAGCCGGCCAAGGCCGTGAAGGGCAAGGACGAAAAGGCCGCCCACTCCGAGCAGCGCCACGCCCAGCACCAGGCCCATGCGGCCACCGCCGAGGCTGCGGAGGCCAGCGAGTTCGCGCCTTTCATCTCCATCGACGACTTTGGCAAGGTGGATCTGCGCATCGCGAAGATCGTCGCCGCCGAGCACGTGGAAGGCGCGGCCAAGCTGCTGCGCCTGCAACTGGACATCGGCGAAGAGAAGCCCCGTCAGGTTTTCGCCGGCATCAAGTCGGCCTACGACCCGGCCACTCTGGTCGGGCGCCTCACGGTGATGGTGGCCAACCTGGCGCCCCGCAAGATGAAGTTCGGCATGTCGGAAGGCATGGTGCTGGCCGCTTCGGACGCCTCCGGCGAGACACCGGGCCTGTTCATCCTGTCGCCGGACGCTGGCGCCATGCCCGGGATGCGCGTCAAGTAAGCGCCCTGTCAGCCATTGCCCTTAGGCTCGTCACCACGATGGATAAGTCTCGTTCTCCCCTACCCCGCCTCACGCCTGCCTTCTGGGGCTGGGCGGCCCTCGACATTGTCGGGGTGCTGATCCTGGCCCTGGGGGCGGCCTACCTCATGGAAGACCGGGCCTCTCTGCTGCCCGGCTTTCCAGCCAGCAGCCTGCAGGCCTGGCTGTGCGTGGGTGGCGGCATTGCCACCGTCTTCGTGGCCGCGGTAAAGATGCTGGTCGAGGTCATGCACAGCGCCTCGGCCGGCAACAAGGCTGCCAACGACAGCCGTTTCTCCTGAGCAGCGCCTGGCCACCATGCCCCTGACCGCCTGCAAACGATGGATCGTCCAGCATCGTACCGGGCCGGGCTCCCGTCCTCCGCATCGCGCCACCCCTGGCGCAAACCCAAATTTCCCTCGATTGCGGAGGCTCCATGAAGATCGTTTTCCACCCCAAGCTTCTCGACACCCTGCCCGGCTACAACGGCGCGCAGTTCGGTCGTGACGCCTCCGCCGGCCTGACGGTCGGCGTCCTTGCCCTGCCCCTGGCCATGGCCTTCGCCATCGCCTCGGGCATGTCGCCCACCGCCGGCATCTGGACGGCCATCGTGGCCGGCTTCCTGATCTCGGCCCTCGGCGGCTCCCGGGTTCAGATCGGTGGCCCCACGGGCGCCTTCATCCCCATCATCTACGGCATCGTCGTCGAATACGGCGTGCAGAACCTGCTGGTGGCCACCATGCTGGCGGGCGCCATGCTGGTCGCCATGGGCGTGTTTCGCCTCGGCAACCTGATCCGCTTCATCCCCAAGACCGTGGTGATCGGCTTCACCAACGGCATCGCAGTGGTGATATTCCTGGCCCAGATAAAGGATTTCCTGGGCCTTCGCATCGACCACCTGCCCGGCGAGTTCTTCGGCAAGGTGAAGGCCCTTGTCACTCACCTGGACACCATCGACCTCCCCACCGTGGCCCTGTCGGTGGCCTCCATCGTCGTGCTCCTGTCGTGGAACCGGCTGGCCAAGCGCTTCAAGGCCCTCAGCCGACTGCCCGGCCCCCTGGGCGTGCTGATCCTCGCCACCGGTGCGAACGCGATCCTGCAATTGCCTGTCGAGACCATCGGCACCCGCTTCAACGGCATCCCCCAGGACCTGCCGGCCTTCTCCCTGCCGCAGCTATCCCTGGAAACCCTTGGCAAGCTGATCTCGCCGGCCCTCACCATCGCCCTGCTCGGCGCCATCGAGTCCCTGCTGTCGGCACGGGTCGCCGATGCGGCCATCGAGGACCGCCACGACCCCAACCAGGAACTCATCGCCCAGGGGCTGGCCAATCTCGCCGCCCCGCTGTTCGGGGGCTTCGCAGCCACCGGAGCCATCGCCCGCACCGCCACCAACGTGCGCACCGGCGGCCGCAGCCCGGTGGCGGGCATGGTCCATGCGCTGGTACTGCTGGCCGTGGTACTGGTCTTCGCCCCCTTTGCCAAGCACATTCCCCTGGCCACCTTGTCGGCCATCGTCGTCGTGGTCGCCATCAACATGGGCGAATGGCACGAGTTCCGCGGCCTCAAGCGCTTTTCGGTCAATTACCGCACCACCCTTCTCAGCACATTCTTCGTCACCGTCTTCTTCGATCTGACCCTGGCGGTCGAGCTGGGCATGGTGCTGGCGAGCCTGTTCTTCATCTATCGCATGTCCGAGCTGACCCGCGTCGAGCGCCTGCCCCTGAGCGAACTCTCGATGATTCCGGACTTCCTGTATCCGGACGGATCGCCCCGGGTGGTTGCCTACTCCCTTTACGGCACCCTGTTCTTCGGCGCCATCCACAAGCTGGAAACCCTGCTCGACCCCGCCGAACGTCACCCCGAAGTGGTGATACTCGACATGCATCATCTGGTGAACCTCGACACCACGGGCCTGGAAGGCCTGGAAAGCCTGTGCAAGAACCTGCACAAGCACGGTTGCGCGCTGATCCTGTGCAACCTCAACCAGCAGCCCGCCTCCCTCATCCACCGCTCCGGGTTCGAAGACGAGGTGGGAATCAACAACATCTGCGGAGACATCTACGGCGCCCTGGCCCGATCCCGCGATCTGTTGCCGAGGTTCATGGATGAAGACAACCTCTGAGCCGGCAGCTCGTCTGCTGCGCATCGGCGGTTTCGTGCAGGGAGTCGGCTACCGCAACGCCCTGCAGTCTGAGGCCATTCACCTCAAGCTGTCGGGATGGGTCCGCAACCGCAGCGACGGGAGCGTCGAGGCCCTCGTCGCCGGCCCCGTGGACGCCCTGGAAACGCTGATCGCCTGGGCCCGTCGCGGGCCACCTGCCGCCCGTGTGGCCGAGCTTGTCTGGGAGACCGCAGAGAGCCCCGCACAAACGGGTTTTGTGCGCCTGGAGACCCTTTAGCGCCCGCGACACAACCTGAAAACCGGTCTGCCAAGCGGCCTCCGATCGGTCTAGAATAATGTCATCAGCCGATGGCTTTCTCCCACGACAAGCGCACCCGCCACGCCGCCGTGCCCACTCCATCCATTCCTGAAGAAGGCCAAGACATCTGGGACTTTCCCCTGTCCCTGTTCGAGCGCTTTCCCACGTTGATCTGGCGTGCGGGCACCGACGCCAAGTGCAGCTACTTCAACCAGACCTGGCTTGAATTCACGGGCCGCAGCCTGGCACAGGAGATGGGTGACGGCTGGACCTGCGGCATCCACCCCGAGGATTTCGACCGCTGCGTCAGTACCTACCTGGAACACTTCGCGGTCAGGACGCCCTTCGAGATGGAGTACCGCCTGCGCCGTAACGACGGCCAGTACCGCTGGATCATCGATACCGGCCGCCCCATATACGACAAGGCCGGCGAGTTCGCCGGCTACATCGGCTCCTGCCTCGACATCACCGACCGCCGCAACACCGAAGCCGAGCTGCGCGAGCGGGAAAACCGCCTCAGCACCCTGCTCGCCTCCATGGGCGAGGGCGTGATCATGCGCGACGCCAAGGGCGTGCTGCTGTTATGCAACGCAAGCGCCGAGCAGATCCTCGGGCTGAGTGCAGCAGAAATGACGGGGTGGGATGTTCATGGCAACCTCCTCACCTACCTCAACGAAGACGGTGACCCCCTTGATCCGGCGCAGATCCCTGCTCTACAGGCGCTCTCCACGGGCCAGCCCCGGGCCGGCTTGCTGGGGCTGGACCGCCGGGACGGGGTGCGACGCTGGCTGTGGGCCAACTCCGTTCCTCTCTTCGACGATGATCCGACCACCCCTTGCGGCGTCGTGACAACCATCGCCGACGTCACGACCCGACGACAGGATGAGGAACAACTGCGACTCGCCCTGACGGTGTTCCGCAACAGCGTCGAGGCAATCATCGTCACCGATGCCGAGGAGCGCATCCTGTCGGTCAACCGAGCCTTTACCGAGGTCACCGGCTACAGCCCGGAAGAAGCACTGGGCAACACCCCGCGCATGCTCCGGTCCGGGCACCACGACAAGAGCTTTTATGACGCCATGTGGTGCGACATCAAAACCCTGGGCTTCTGGCAGGGCGAGATCCACGACCGGCGCAAGGACGGCACGCTTTACCCTTCAGCCCTGTCGATCAGCGCGGTACGCAACACGCTCGAACGGACCACCCACTATGTGGCGGTTTTTTCGGACATCACCGAGCGCAAGGCTTCCGAAGCGCGCATTGCCTACCTCGCCCAGCACGATCCCCTGACCGGGCTGCCCAACCGCACGCTGCTCCAGGACCGTCTCGATCAGGCCCTCGCCCATGCCGTCCGCCACGGCAGCCGGATCGCCGTGCTCTTTCTCGACCTGGACCGCTTCAAGACCATCAACGACTCCCTCGGCCACATGACCGGCGACCGCCTTCTGCAGGGTGTCGCCCTGCGCCTGTCTGAATGCACGCGGGAAACCGACACCATCAGCCGCCAGGGGGGCGATGAGTTCCTGATCGTGCTCACCGATGTGGACGGGCCGGACGACGCCGCCCGGGTGGCCGAGAAGATTCTCGACCGCCTGGGGCCACCCTTCGACATTGATGGTCAGCTACTGGCAACCTCCTTCTCCATCGGCATTGCCCTCTTTCCCGATGACGGGAAGTGTGCAGAGAGCCTCATGAAGAATGCCGATACCGCCATGTACCACGCCAAGGAGAGCGGGCGTAACACCTATCGGTTCTTCGACGAGGTCATGAACATCAACGCGTTGGAGCGTCTTCAGCTAGAAAACGCCCTGCGCCAGGCCCTCGACAACCAAGAGTTCTGCCTTTACTACCAGCCCCAGGTCAATCTGGCCAGCGGACGCATCATCGGGGTGGAAGCCCTGCTGCGCTGGTTCAATGGCGCGCTGGGCGGCGTTCCACCGAGCAGCTTCATCCCCCTCGCCGAGGAATGCGGGCTGATCGTGCCGATCGGGCGCTGGGTTCTCCACCAAGCCTGCCGCCAGGCAAAGGCATGGCAGGCGCAGGGCTACGCCCCCATCCCGGTGGCCGTCAATCTGTCGGCCATGCAGTTTCGACGCGCTGACATGGTGGCCACCGTCCGGGAAGCACTGGAGGCCAGCGGCCTCTCGCCCCAATGGCTGGAACTGGAACTGACCGAATCGCTACTGATGCAGTCCGGAGCGCAGGTCGAAAACACCCTTGCAGAGCTCAAGGCCCTCGGCGTGCGCATGTCCATTGACGACTTTGGAACAGGCTATTCAAGCCTGGCCTACCTTAAGCGCTTTCCCGTGGATTGCCTCAAGATCGACCGCAGCTTCGTCAACGACCTCATCGACGATCCGGACGACGCGGCCATCGTGCGGGCCGTGATCCAGCTCGGACGCAGCCTGCGCCTGGATGTGATCGCGGAGGGAACGGAAACCCACGAGCAGCTGGACGTCCTCCGGGCCGAAGGCTGCGTTGCCGCTCAGGGCTACGTGTTCAGCCCTCCGCTGCCGGCGGAGGCGCTCGGCGACATCCTCCGCGTCGGTGTGCTGCCGGGCAGCCTGATCATTTCCGGCTGAACACAAGCTCCGTGGCCCCTGTGCCTGGCGGCCGGGCACGGGAAGAATCAGGGATAGATGACTTCGACCGCATCGGCAGGCAGCCAGTCGCGCAGACTCTCCAGGAGACTGTCATCGGGCCGGACCCGCCAGCCGGCACCGAAGGGCAGGTCGCCCTCGGCCACGGCATTGCGATAGCGCACGCGAACGGGACACTCTCCGTCGCGGAAGGGTGTCAGCACGCTCTGCAGACGTTCGGCCGCCGCGATCGCGCCCCCCGCATCGCCGACTTCGCCATTGAGCCGCAACTGCAAGGCTCTGGCATAGCGGCCCCGCGCCTCACCGAGGGTCATCAGCTTGTCGGCAACGATGCGATAGCCCCCGGAGAAATCGTCATTGCTCACCTTCGCCTCGACGATCAGGACCTCATCCACCACGATGCGCTGACGATTGTTGTCGAACACCTCGGAAAAGACGGAGACTTCCCGCGGGGTCGTGCCATCATCCAGCAGCACAAAGGCAATCTTGCCCCGCGCCGTCATCTTGGCGCGGACCTCCATGACCACACCGGCCATGGTGACCAGATCCCTGGAGGGCTCAACCTGGGCCAGCGGGCGTCTCACGAAACGCCGCACCTCGTCCTTGAAAGCATTGAAGGGGTGGCCGGAAAGGAAGAAACCGATGGCCACCTTCTCTTCCTTGAGCTTCTCCCGCTCGCCCCAGGGACGCACCTTGACGTAGTCGACCATCGGCGCGGCAACTTCGCCGGGGATGTCGAACAAGCCCCCCTGCATGGCGTTGGCAGCAATCTGCTCTGCGGCCTCCATGGCAATACCGACGCTCGCCAGCAATTTATGGCGATCCGCGGGCTGCACGGGGTCGAGGGCATCGAAGGCCCCTGCACGCACCAGGGCCTCGATTACCCGGCGGTTGGCCAGACGCTTATCCACACGGCAGCAGAAATCGAAGAGATCCTTGAACGGGCCATCCGCGTCCCGGGCGGCCAGAATGGCCCGTACCGCCGGCTCGCCCACGCCCTTGACCGCACCGAGACCGTAGCGGATTGTCTTGGCGTCGGTGGGAACAAAACGGTAGTCGGACTGATTCACATCCGGCGGCAACACCACGATGCGGTTGGCAATCGTGTCTTCGTAGAAGATCTTGATCGTATCGGTGTTGTCCAGGTCCGAAGACATGGTGGCTGCCATGAAGGCCGAACAGTGGTAGGCCTTCAGCCAGGCGGTGTGGTAGGTGACCACCGCGTAGGCCGCCGTGTGCGACTTGTTGAAGCCGTACTCGGCGAACTTGGTCATCAGGTCGAAGAGCTGCTCGGCCAGGGCCGGGTCGTAACCCTTCTTGCGGGCACCATCGGCAATGGTCTCCCGGTGCTTGGCCATCTCGTCGGCTTTCTTCTTCCCCATCGCCCGGCGCAGCATGTCGGCACCACCCAGGGTGTAGCCGCCGATGATCTGGGAGATCTGCATCACCTGTTCCTGATACACGATCACCCCATAGGTGGGTGACAGGCAGGCGGTGAGGTCCGGGTGGAAGTAGTCGATGGCCTGCTGGCCCTTCTTGCGCAGGATGAAATCATCCACCATGCCCGAGCCCAGGGGCCCCGGACGGTAGAGGGCCAGCACGGCGATGATGTCTTCAAAACGGTCGGGCGCGAGCTTCTTGAGAAGCTTCTTCATCCCGTCCGATTCCACCTGGAAGATCGCCGTGGTGTTGGCTTCACGAAGGATCTGGTAGGCCGCCTGATCTTCGAAACCCAGGCTCATCAGGTCTGGCCGCTCGCCGGTGAGACGCTTCACATACTCGAGTGCCAGCTCGATGATGGTGAGGTTGCGCAGGCCCAGAAAGTCGAACTTGACCAGCCCCACCGCCTCCACGTCGTCCTTGTCGAACTGGGACACCGGTGTGGCGTCATCACCGTCGGCGATGTATAGCGGGCAGAAATCGGTGAGTTTGCCCGGCGCGATGAGCACGCCCCCGGCGTGCATGCCGACACCACGGGTGAGGCCCTCGAGGGGTTCGGCCAGGCTCCACAGCTCCTGGACCGACTCGCCGTCGTTGCCGTCGGCCATCAGCTCGTTGATCTGCGGCTCCTGCTCCCGGGCCTCGGCCAGGGAGAGGGGCTTGTTCTGCACTACAGGAATCAGCTTGGACAGGCGATCGCACAGGCCGTAGGGCAGATCCAGCACCCGCCCCACGTCACGTACCACCGCCTTCGAGGCCATGGTGCCGAAGGTGGCGATCTGGCTCACCGCATCGGCCCCGTAGTGGGCCCGCACGTACTCGATGACCTTGTAGCGGTTGTCCTGACAGAAGTCGATGTCGAAGTCGGGCATGGACACCCGCTCCGGGTTGAGGAAGCGCTCGAACAGCAGGGCGTAGGCCAGCGGATCGATGTCGGTGATGCGCAGGCTGAAGGCCACCAGCGAGCCGGCACCGGACCCCCGCCCCGGGCCCACCGGCACCCCGTTGTGCTTGGCCCAGTTGATGAAGTCGGCCACGATCAGGAAGTAGCCGGGGAAGCCCATCTGGATGATGGTGTCGGTCTCGAATTTGAGTCGGGACTCGTACTGCTCGCGCTTCTGCTCCCGCTCAACCTCATTGGGAAACAGCTCCTTGAGGCGGACTTCAAGGCCCGAACGAGCCTCGGCCACCAGGAAATCGTCGAGGGTCATGCCCTCCGGAGTCGGGAACTGGGGCAGGAAGTTCTTGCCCAGTTGCACGGTCAGCGAGCAACGCCGGGCAATCTCGACACTGTTCTCAAGGGCCTCCGGGATGTCCGCAAACAGCGCGCACATCTCATCCTGAGTCTTGAAATACTGCTCGGGCGTGAAATCCTTGGGGCGACGCTTGTCGGCAAGCACGTGGCCCTGGGCAATGCACACCCGGGCCTCGTGGGCCTTGAAATCCTCCGGCCGGGTGAACTGGATCGGGTGGGTTGCCACCACGGGCAGATCCAGGCGCGATGCAATCTGCAGGGCATCCCGGATGTAAACCTCGGTGCCCGGATGCCCGGCCCGCTGGATCTCGACATAGAAGCCGCCGGGGAAACGCGACGCCCAATCGGCGGCGAGCTTCTCGGCCAGGGCGACATTGCCATTGGCGAGGGCATGGCCGATATCGCCATCCCGGGCGCCGGACAGGCACAGGAGATCACTGGCACTGACCGAATCGAGCCACTCACGGCGCAATTCCGCTCGCCCCCGGTACTTGTTCTCGATGAACGCACGGGTGAGCAGCTCGCACAACTGGCCATAACCCTTGCGGTTGCGGCAGATCAAGAGCACCCGGGTCGGCTTGTCACGCTCGGTGTCGTTGCTGATCCAGCAGTCGGCGCCGATGATTGGTTTGATGCCCTTGCCTCGGGCACCCTTGTAGAACTTGACCATCCCGAACAGGTTGGCCAGATCGGAAACACCCAGGGCCGGCATGCCATCAGCGGCGGCGCGGGCAATGGCGGCGTCCACCTGCACGATACCGTCGGAGATCGAGTACTCGGTATGGAGACGCAGGTGGATGTAGCGGGGAGAATGGGATTCGGGCATCCCGGGATTTTACCCGCCCGCCCGCACGGGTTTCACCCTTCGATGGAGATTTCTCCGGCAGCCCGCCCCAGCCGGCTCACCAGCAACTGGTCGATGCGGTGATTGTCCACGTCGATGACCTCGAAGCGGTAGCCACCGAAATCCACCCTGTCAGTGCGGCGGGGGATCTTGCGCAGGTGGTACATCATGAAGCCGGCAATGGTCTCGTAATGCTCGCTTCCGTCACCGTCGTCGATGTCGAGCACGCGCATCACGTCGGCGGCAGCGGTGGCACCATCCACCAGCCAGGAGCTCTCGTCCCGGCGCACGATCTGCTCTTCCTGAACCTGCTCCACATCATCGCCCACCAGGGCCCTGAAAATGTCGTTGAGGGTGATCACGCCCACTACCAGGGCGTACTCGTTGATGATCACCGCAAAATCCTCACGGGCCTCGCGAAAGCGCTCGAGTACCTCGGACAGGGTCAGGGTATCCGGCAACGCCAGCAGCGGATTGATCGGGGCGTCAGCCTTCATGGACAGGGACTGCCCTGCCAGGACGCGGTTGAGCAGATCCTTGGCGTCCACGTAGCCCACCACGGTGTCGATGCCGCCATCACACACCGGAAAGCGGTTGAAGGGCCGGCCGGCAATCTTCTGGCGGATGCTCTCCTCACTCTCCTGAAGGGTAAAGAACACCACACTGTCGCGGGTCGTCATGGCCGACGGCGCGCTGCGCGCTTCAAGGCCGAAAACATTCTCGATCAGGGCGTGCTCCTGCTCGGCCAGCACGCCTGCCTGGGCACCGGCCTCGACCACCGCAATGATCTCGTCCGGTGTCACCGTGTCATTTCGGGTGGTTGCCACCCCGAGCAGGCGGAACAGCAGATCCGCTGCCTCGTTATAAAGCCATAACAAGGGGCGCAACCAGCGAATCAGGACACCCATTGGCGCCGCCACCGCCATTGCCAGGCGCTCCGGTGCAGCCATCCCCAGGCGCTTGGGCATCAGGTCGGCAAAAAGGATGAACAGGGACGTGACCACCATGAAAGACAGGGCAAAGGCCAGCGTATCCACGTAGGCCGCCGGCACCAACGGCACCAGCACACCCGCCAGCCACGGGGAGAAGGCCCCCTCACCGACGATCCCGCCCATGATCGCCACCGCATTGAGGCCAATCTGGACCAGCGTGAAGAAAGGGCCGGGACGCGCCTGCAGGGCGAGCACCCGGGCAGCCCCCTCATTGCCGTCCTCGGCCAACACCGCCAGCCGGGACTTGCGCGATGCCGCCACCGAAATCTCGGCCACCGAAAAAAATGCGCTGATACCCACCAGGAGCAGGATGAGAAGAATCTGCTGGAGAAAGTCCATGGGTAGGTCCGGCAGCGCTGGCAATCAGCGGGCACCGGCCTCCACCGAGTGGCGCAGGCGCATCTGCAGCAGGATGTTGTCGGCCTGCACCTGCAGGGCACGCGAGCGCTCGACCCACACCATCTGCCGGGTTTCGAATGCCTGCGCCAGCGCTTTCACCGCGTCCCGGCGAGTGGACGCGTAGGCAACGAGCTCATGGCGCTGCCACTCGCTGGGAGCCGGTGCGGTGGCGCCCGAGAGCTGATTGATGAGACGCTCCCAACGCGGCAGGAAATCATGCTCGAGAACCTCCAGCGCAGCGGCCTCGGTCAATCGGCGCTGGCGGAGCGAATCCATCAACGCAGCCTGTTCGCGCAACAACTCCTGTTCATCCAGTACAAAGCGCTGAAGCGTCTGCTGATATGCCGAATCCGCCTGGTAGCGCCGCACCACCTCCGGTGTCTGCTGCCAAAGCGTCAGGCCGAGGGCGACCAGCACCAAGACACCCCCCAGCGCGCGCGGGCTTAGCCAGCGCACAGGCCGCGACGACACGACCGGCTCGGCAAAGGCCAGGCCGAGAATCATCCCTCCCGCCAGGCCACCCAGATGGGCGGCATTGTCGATCCCCGGCAGGGAAAAACCCGCAAACAGTGAGTAGCCGATGAAGCCCAGGGTGCCCGACCGCATTTCCCTGAACACCTCTCCCGGGACCGACCCCCGTTGCAGCAGCAGGTAAGCAAGCAAGGCCCCATAAACGCCAAAGATCGCCCCGGATGCGCCGACGCTCACACTGCCCTGCTTCCACCACAGGCTTGCCAGATTGCCCAGCAGTCCTGCCCCGACATAGATCACCAGAAAGCCCAGGCGGCCGAAAAGACGCTCCACCACCTGCCCGGCCTGGTAAAGCGCAAACATGTTGAGCCCCACATGAAGCAGGCCGCCGTGCAGGAAAAGCGCGGAAAACAGACGCCACAGCTCACCCTTCTGGACCAGCGGCGCAAAATTGCCACCGGCACGGATGAGCAGATCGGACGGGATCTGCATCGCGTTCCGGGACATCGCCACAAGCAACGCAAAGATGATTGCGTTGATGATGACCAGGGCCAGCGTGACGTCGGCCCTGCGCACACGGGAAAACAGCAGGTTGGCGAAGGTATCGTAATTCAAGGGATGGGGCCGGTCGGCAGGGAACACCTTCGATTATACGCAAGGCTGATTACTGGCCTTGCAGGGCCAAGGGGCGCGGGGCACGCTCCGATCAAACTTTTTCAATATCTCAAGAAACGTGACTGAGTAAGATAAAATGAAAAGTTGAATATTCCCCTTCGACCTATGATCCACGTTCTGAAACACGTCGAATCCATCACCCAGCACCGGGACAGAACCCTGCTGGAGTTGGGTGTCGCCTCGGCGCTGTTCGAATTGGTCAAGGCGCTTGAGGTCAATCTCTACAAGGTCAGCGAGCACGGTGGGGAACACTATCTGGCCCGGGTCACCCATGTGGGCCAGGATGGCGTGCGATACGTGCAGTCTGAGTTCGACGACGAAGGCATGGCTGCACCTCTGGGTCAGCGCCGGGAAATGGTGGCCTGTGTCGAGCAGACGCAAATCGTGAGGGTGCATGACAGCGCGCGCGACGCTTACGTGCATTGCTTTCCGATCAACGTCGATCGGCGGGTGCTGGGCGTGCTTGAGGTCGTCTGCGGCACGCCCCTTGCCACCGAGGAGCTGGACACCGCCGAAGGCTTTCTGGGCCTCTACCGCAATTACCTCAGCCTGCTGGACTACAGCGAACGGGACACCCTCACGGGCCTGCTCAACCGCAAGACCTTCGACGAAAACCTGGGGAAAATCCTTCAGGGCTTGTCGGCAGGCGACTTAAGCCTCGCGGGCGACAGCACCGCCCCCCCTCGTCGGCGCCAGAACGATGAGGGCAAACACTGGCTGGCTGTGGTGGACGTGGACCACTTCAAGCGGGTCAATGACCAGTTCGGCCATCTGTACGGGGATGAGGTGCTGCTGCTCCTTGCCCGGATCATGCAGGAGAGCTTCCGCCACCAGGATCGCCTGTTTCGTTTTGGCGGTGAGGAGTTCGTGGTCATCCTGCGGGCAACATCCGAAGATGAAGTTGCGGTGGCCCTTGAGCGCCTGCGGGCAAGCGTCGAAGGCCATCTGTTTCCACAGGTCGGCACCGTGACCGTAAGCGTCGGCTATACCGGCATCAATTCCAGTGACACCATCCCCGACATCGTGGGCCGAGCCGACGATGCGCTCTATTTCGCCAAGGAGAACGGGCGCAATCAGGTGAGTAGCTACGAGCGCCTGCTTGCCTCGGGCAAGGTGTCGGCCCGTGAAGCCCCTAACAGCGATATCGAACTGTTCTGACGACGCCCGTTTGCCGCCCTAGCGGGTGGCGGCCTGTGCGGGAAGATCCTTGAGGGCCTGCTTGCGCTCCCCATCCGCGGCAAATATGAGAGCGCGCTGCTCATCGCTGAGCGGTGCGCCCAGATCCCGCTCCAGAGAGCTATAGATGCGGGACAGGCGATCGGTCAGACGCCCCTTGGCCGGAATGGCACGTAACACCTGTTCGCGGCGGGCTCCCGCAATACTCATGACCTTCTGGACGAAACTCTCTTCAATGCGCCGCGTCTCGGCCTGGATGAAGGCGGCCTGTACAGGCGTCAGTACCACTGGCGGAGGCGCAACGGGCGGTGCTGAAAAGGCCGGAAGGGCGACGGCAAACCCGAGCACCAGTGCGGCAATAATATTGCGCGGCAAGAAATCTCTCATGTCTAGGGAACCAGTACGGTCGAGCCCGTCGTGCGTCGCGCTTCAAGCTCCTGATGGGCAACAGCCGCATCGTGCAGCGGAAAACGTTGGTTGATCGACAGCCTGACCTGACCCGAAAGAACGATAGAAAACAACTCGTCAGCCATCGCCAGCAGATCCTGCCGTCGTGCTGAATACGTAAAGAGGCTCGGTCGGGTTAGGAACAAGGAGCCCATCTTGCCGAGCAGGCCCGGGTCGAAGGTCTCCACCGGGCCGGATGCATTGCCGAAGCTCACCATCATACCCATGGGCCGCAGGCAGGCCAGGGAATCCATGAAGGTGTCCCTGCCGATGGAGTCATAGACCACCGGAACCCCCTCGCCACCGGTCAATTCCCGAACCCGGCTTGAAATGCACTCGCGGGTATGGACGATGGGATGATCACAGCCATGCAGCCGGGCCAACTCCGCTTTTTCGTCGGAACCGACGGTGCCAATCACCGTCGCCCCCAGGGCTTTTGCCCATTGACAGACAATCAGGCCGACACCGCCCGCAGCAGCATGGATCAGAATGGTGTCACCCGGCTGCACCCGGTAGGTTCGGCGCAGAAGATACTGGGCCGTCAGGCCTTGCAGCATCATGGCCGCCCCCTGCTCGAAACTGAGGGCATCCGGCAAACGCACCAGACGGTCGGCCGGAATGTTGCGGCACTCCGCATAAGCGCCCAAGGGACCGCCGGCATAGGCAACCCTGTCACCAGGAAGCAGATCACTCACGCCCGCCCCCACCGCCTCGACCACGCCGGCCGCCTCAAGACCCAGGCCCGAAGGCAAGGGGACTGGATAGAGGCCGGAACGGTGGTAGACGTCGATATAGTTCAGACCGACAGCATGATGCCGGACCTGTGCCTCGCCAGGTGCAGGCGGCGCCAGATCGGACTCGACCCACTGCAGGACCTCGGGGCCGCCAGTACGCTCAAAGCGGATCAAACGGGACATGCCTCACCTCGCGGAACAATTGGGGCGATTGTACCGGAGGGAATTTCAAATAGCGGGTTGAAGCACCCCGACCCGCGCAACGGGCCGGGGCAATCACAGCTCAGACGGGCAATTCTTCACGCTGCTCGGCGGCATCCACCACGGCCAGGGCGGTGATATTGACGAGCCGACGCACCGACGCGGAGGGCGTCAGAATGTGCACAGCGCGGGCACTGCCCAACAGGATGGGGCCGACGGAAACCCCATCTCCGTTGGCAATCTTGAGCAGGTTGAAGGCGATGTTGGCCGCATCCAGGTTGGGCATCACCAGCAGATTGGCTTCGCCATGCAGAGTGGAGTCGGGATGCAGGCGGTCACGGATCTCCGGTGAAAGTGCCGAATCACCGTGCATTTCACCATCGCACTGGAGATCAGGCGCCTTGATCCGAAGGATGTCACGGGCGTCCCGCATGCGACGGGATGACGCGCTGCTGGCACTGCCAAAGTTGGAATGGGACAGCAGTGCCACCTTCGGCTCGATCCCAAAACGCTTGAGTTCATCTGCCGCCATCATTGCGATCTCGGCTGCCTCCTCGGCGCTGGGCACTTCATTCACATACGTGTCGGTGATGGCCAGGATGCGCTGGGGCAGCAGCAGGATGTTCATCGCTGCATAGAGGCTGGCGCCGTGTTTGAGGCCAATCAGGTTCTGGACGTGGTTGAAGTGGTGATCGTAGCCCCCTGTGGTGCCACAGACGAGGGCATCGCCATCACCACGACGCAGCAGCATGCAGCCAATCAGCGTGGTGTCCGAACGCATGGCCTCACGCGCCGAGTCGGGGGTCACGCCATCGCGCCCCATCAGCCGGTAGTATTCCTGCCACAGCTCGCGATAGCGGCTGTCCGACTCCACGTTGACCACGTCGAAATCCCGGCCCGCCACGAGATTGAGGCCGAACTTCTCGATACGCATGTCGATGACTGCAGGCCGGCCGATCAGGATCGGACGCGCCAGATTTTCATCCACCACGGCACGCACGGCACGCAGAACCCGCTCACTCTCCCCTTCGGCATAGAGCACGCGCTTCTTGTCGGCGGCAACTGCCTTGGCCTTGGTGAACACCGGCTTCATGATGATGCCGGACTGGTATACGAATTCGTTGAGACTCTGGACATAGGCGTCCATGTCGATCTTGCGCGTGGCCACACCCGAATCAATGGCGGCCCGGGCAACGGCGGGGGCGATCTTGACAATCAGACGGGGATCGAAGGGCTTGGGAATCAGGTAGTTCGGGCCGAAGGAGAGGTCCGCACCGCCGTAAGCCTGCGCCACCACATCGGACTGCTCGGCCTCGGCCAGTTCGGCAATGGCCTTCACACACGCCAGCTTCATCTCCTCGTTGATCTTGGTGGCGCCCGCATCCAGGGCACCGCGGAAGATGAAGGGGAAGCACAGGACGTTATTGACCTGGTTCGGGTAGTCGGAACGACCGGTGGCAATGATGGCATCCGGGCGAACTTCCTTGGCCAGTTCGGGCAGAATCTCCGGGGTCGGGTTGGCAAGGGCGAAGATCAGGGGCTTGTCAGCCATGGTCTTGACCATCTCGGGCTTGAGCACGCCCGCGGTGGACAATCCAAGGAAGATGTCCGCGCCAACCACGGCATCGGCCAGGGTACGGAAAGCGGTCTGCTGGGCAAAGCGCGCCTTGGTGGGCTCCATGTTCTCGTCGCGCCCGACGTAGATCACGCCCTTGGAATCGCAAACGATGATGTTTTCGCGGGTGATGCCAAGACCACACCAAAGCTCGAGACAGGCAATCGCCGCAGCGCCGGCGCCGGACACCACCACTTTGACTTCGTCGATCTTCTTTTCGACCACCTTCAGACCATTGAGCATGGCCGCCGCAGAAATGATGGCGGTGCCGTGCTGGTCGTCATGGAAGACCGGAATGTTCATCCGCTCCCGCAGCTTCTGCTCAATGTAGAAGCATTCGGGCGCCTTGATGTCCTCGAGGTTGACGCCACCCAGGGTGGGCTCAAGGGCCGCGATCATGTCGATCAGCTTGTCCGGGTCGTTCTCGGCAAGCTCGATGTCGAAGACGTCGATGTTGGCAAATTTCTTGAACAGACAGCCTTTGCCCTCCATGACCGGCTTGGCGGCCAGCGGGCCGATGTTGCCGAGGCCGAGCACGGCGGTGCCGTTGGTGATCACGGCCACCAGATTGCCCCGGGAGGTGTACTCCTGCGCATCGGCCGGGTCGGCCACGATGGCGTCACAGGCGGCGGCCACGCCGGGCGAATAGGCCAGCGCCAGATCGCGCTGATTGGTCAGGCCCTTGGTCGGCACCACTGCAATCTTGCCGCGGGTCGGGCTACGGTGGTAGTCGAGGGCTGCGGCAATGAAATCCTTGTCCATGTTCTCTCTTCTCTCAAAAATTGGTCCACCCCCCATTGGTCAGGGCAACGACGTGCCGCTGGCGGGGGAAATCACCGATGGTCTGGCTGGAACTGGATGTGTCCTGGGTACCCTGAGGCGAGCGTGTGCCTCGTATGACAGCCGAGCGGTGCTTACCCCACCACCCGACCGGAGTTTCACGCCCGGGAGGAGGGCGCGAAGACTTCTCGTTCTGATTGCCTTATTGTTTGAGTACGAGTTTACCCGACCCACGCCATTTTGGCACCCTCAGTAAATTCAGCCCCCCGTCCAAGGCGTGGCACAATCGCGCGCATCCAAACAGCACAAGAAGACGGGGAGAACCGATGCGACGCGTTGTATTCAACCAGAAGGGTGGGGTGGGCAAATCCACGATCACCTGCAATCTTGCAGCCATCAGTGCCCACACGGGCCTACGCACACTGGTTGTCGACCTGGACCCCCAGGGAAACTCAACCCATTACCTGCTGGGCGATGCGGCGGAGAACGGTGACGACACGCTGGCCGGGCTCTTCGAGCAGACCCTGTCCTTCAAGTTCAGCCCCAAGAAGACGGCGGAGTTTGTGCACCCGACGCCGTTTGCCAACCTGTCGATCATGCCCTCCCACCCAAGCCTTGAGGAGCTGCAGGGGAAGCTGGAATCCCGCTACAAGATCTTCAAGCTGCGCGATGCACTGGATGAGCTCGCCGACGACTACGATGCCGTGTTCATCGACACGCCACCGGCCCTCAACTTCTATACCCGCTCGGCCCTGATCGCCACCCGTTTGTGTCTGATCCCCTTCGACTGCGACGATTTTTCACGCCGCGCCCTCTATGCACTGATGGAAAACGTCCAGGAGATCCGTGCCGATCACAACCGTGATCTGGAAGTCGAAGGTATCGTGGTGAACCAGTTCCAGCCCCGTGCCAGCCTGCCCCAGAAGCTGGTTCAGGAACTGATTGCCGAAGGACTTCCGATCTTCAAGACCTATCTGTCCAGCTCCATCAAGATCCGTGAAAGCCACGAACAGGCCAAGCCCATGATCCACCTCGACCCGAAGCACAAGCTGGCGCAGGAGTTCGTGGCCCTGCACGGGGAACTGCGCCAGTCTTGATCAATGGTGACGCAGCACTTGGCACGAGAAGCGGCTCGCGGGCACGACCGCGAGCCGGCTAAACCGCGGTGAGCTTCGCCACCGACAGCATCAGCCACTTGCTGCCCGCCTCGGCGAATTTCACCTGAACCCTCGCGTCATTGCCGCTGCCCTCGGCAGAAACGATTACCCCGTCGCCGAAACGCGCATGCCGCACACTCTGGCCGATCCGCAGCCCCCCCAGGTCGCGGGACTTCATCGGCGGAGGCGCCGGCATGGCAGCCATGGCCGGCTTGGCGGCTCCGGGGTTGTAATAGCGCGCGGAGGGCTCGGGCGCGAAACTGCGGCGCGGATTGGGCGGCGTCAGCCACTTGGTCAGGCCTTCCGGGATTTCTTCCAGGAAGCGGGAGCGCAGGTTATAGCGCACCTGGCCATGGAGCATCCGGCTCTGGGTGAAGCTCAGATAGAGACGCTGGCGCGCCCGGGTGACGGCCACATACATCAGGCGCCGCTCCTCTTCCAGACCGTCCGCCTCCTGGGCACTGTTCTCATGGGGGAAAAGCCCCTCCTCAAGGCCAGTCAGAAAGACCACGTCGAACTCAAGCCCCTTGGCCGCATGAACCGTCATCAACTGAACGGCCTCCGTACCCGCATCCGCCTGATGGTCGCCCGCCTCCAGGGAGGCATGGGCAAGAAACTCGGCAAGCACCGAGTCGGCAGCGGACGACGACTCCCCGGGTGCCTGTCCGGCACCCACCTCGGCGCTGAAGTTCGCAGCCGCATTCACCAGTTCATCCAGGTTCTCGAGCCGCTCCTGCCCTTCCTTTTCCGCTTTGTAGTGAGCACGCAGACCAGACACCTCGATCACGTGCTCGACCATCTCATGGAGCGGCAGATCCCGCGTCTCACTGCGCAGGCGCTCGATCAACACCACGAACTGGGCCAGGGATGAACCCGGCTTGCCGGAGAGGTGAGGCACTGTCTGGTAGAGCGGCGTATTCCAGGTCCGTGCCGCATCCTGCAGGGCCTCAAGGGATCGGGCGCCGATGCCGCGGGTCGGGAAATTGACGACCCGGGTGAACGCGGTATCGTCATCGGAATTGGCGATCAGGCGCAGATAGGCCAGAGCGTGCTTCACCTCCTGACGTTCAAAGAAGCGCAGCCCCCCATATACCCGGTAGGCAATGCCGCTGGAAAAAAGCTGATGCTCCAACACCCGCGACTGGGCATTCGAGCGATAAAGAAGCGCGATGTCGGCACGACTGGCACCGTCACGAACCAAAGACTGGATCTCCTCGACGATCCAGCGAGCCTCATCGGAGTCGGTAAACGCTTCATAGACGCGGATCGGCTCCCCCGCCCCGCGATCCGTCCATAGGTTCTTGCCCAGACGCCTGCTGTTGTTGGCAATCAGCGCATTGGCTGCGTCAAGGATGTTGCCATGGGAGCGGTAGTTCTGCTCCAGGCGGATCACGTTTTCAACGCGAAAATCCCGCTCGAAATCCCGCATGTTGCCGACTTCCGCGCCGCGGAAACGATAGATGGACTGATCGTCGTCACCCACACAGAACAAATTGGCCCCCCCCTCCTCGCCCTTGCCGGCCAGCAAGCTCAACCAGCGGTACTGGAGCACATTGGTGTCCTGGAACTCATCCACCAGGATATGGCGGAAACGCGCCTGGTAATGGCGGCGTATCGGCTCATTCCGCACCAGCAACTCGTAGCTGCGCAGCAACAACTCCGGGAAATCCACAACTGCCTCGCGCTGGCACTGTGCCTCATACTCCATGTAAAGCTCCACCCGACGGCGGCTGTAGTCATCCCATGCCTCGACCGCAGCCGGCCTCAAGCCCGCCTCCTTTTGGCCGTTGATGAAGTGCTGCAGGTCGCGTGGTGGATACTTTTCATCGTCCACATTGAGGGTTTTCAGCAAGCGTTTGATCGATGCGAGCTGATCGGCGGTATCGAGGATCTGGAATAGCTGAGGCAAGCCGGCATCCCGATGGTGGGCACGCAGAAAGCGGTTGCACAAGCCATGGAAGGTCCCGATCCACATGCCCCGGGTGTTGATCGGGAACATGGCAGAGAGCCGCGTCAGCATCTCTTTGGCGGCCTTGTTGGTGAAGGTTACGGCAAGGATGCCCTGGGGGCTGCAGTAGCCGTTCTGCAACAGCCAGGCGATGCGCGTGATGAGCACGCGGGTCTTGCCGGAACCTGCACCTGCCAGGATCAGGGCGTGCCGCGGCGGCAAGGTCACCGCAGCGAGCTGTTCAGCGTTGAGGTGTTCGAGAAGCTGGGGCATGGGGTGACACGGAATGCGGCGAAGCGCCACATTCTACTGCCACCGCCCCGCATTGGCGGGTACCGGCGGGTGTTGCGAAAACGCCGCGCCAACGTGACGGATTACTTGAAACAAATTGAAAAGGCGCTTGCAGGGAGCACCGCAAGCACCTAAACTGAAATTGTGCAATGCAACAAACGAGACTTACCAGAAGCTGAAGGAACCCTTGGAGGGCAGCAAATATGCCAAAAAAGGCAATTTTGCATCGCACCAAAACACACGGCTCCGACATAGAAATCAGCTCGGCTTGTTTGATGCCCCAACATAGGAGTAACAGCAAATGAAAGCACCAAAACTACTTCACTGGCACGCCCGCAAAGCGGGTGTTCCCGTCGAACGCGCCGAAGCCTTGTGGCGCAAGGCCCTTCGCGAAGCCACTGCCGATACCGGCTGGGTAGGCACCTCGGAATTCTGGGGTGCGGCTGAAGCCCGCTTCCTCGAACTGCTGGCCGAAGAGCAAAGTACGCTTTGCGCCCCCCACGTCGAATCCTTCATGCGCACCCAGCATCGCATGGGCCTGATGCCCCTGCTCGCGGCGGAACAGATGTTTTCCGTGATCTCTGCCAACTGGCAGCGCTTCTGCAACCAGATGAACAAGGCAGCCTAAGGGCGCCTGCCGCCGCCCCTGGGCGGTGGCGCAACCGTGTTTTTCTCCCTCCTCTCCCTTGTGGAGACTTGACGGCGTCTGTCGCAAGACAGACGCCGCTTTTTTGCGTGCTGTCCTCCCACGACAGGCACTCGAAGGCAGGCCGCCGGGTACTGCTATAATCCAGCCCCTTGCATCTTCACTCCGGAGTTCAATGTGCTGATTTCCAACGCCTTTGCCCAGGCCGCACCGGCCGCCGCACAGGACCCCCTGGGCGGTCTGACCGGCATTCTGCCGATGATCTTCATGTTTGCGGTACTGTGGTTCCTGATGATCCGCCCGCAGATGAAGCGCTCCAAAGAACACAAGGCCCTGCTCGAAGGCCTGCAGAAGAACGACGAAGTGCTGACCCAGGGCGGTATCGTCGGCAAGGTTGTCGCCATCAGTGACGCCTATGTGACCGTGGAAGTCGCGACCAACACCCAGATCGTTGTCCAGAAGCAGGCTATTGGCGCCGTTCTGCCCAAGGGCACGCTCAAGTCAATCTGAGCGGCGCCCAGCCGGTGCACACGCACCGGTTCCTTTGGCCGCCGGGCCTGTACCTCATCCTTCCCGCCAGACCATGAACCGCTATCCTCTCTGGAAGAATCTCCTCATCGGGCTCGTCCTGCTGTGGGGCCTGATCTACACCCTGCCGAACTTCTATGGTGAGGTTCCCGCCGTACAGGTCTCGAGCGGCAAGGCCACGCTCAAACTGGACGCAGGCACCACCCAGAAACGCGTCGACGAAATCCTGGCCGCCGCCGGCATCCAGCACGATGGGCTGTTTTCCGACTTCAACAGTGTACGTGCGCGCTTTCGCGACACGGACACGCAGCTGAAGGCCAAGGACGCCATCGAGAAGGGCTTCAATCCGGACGCGGCCGACCCGTCCTATGTGGTGGCCCTCAACCTCCTTTCCGCCAGCCCCCAATGGCTCACCAGCATCGGTGCGCTGCCCATGTACCTGGGCCTCGATCTGCGGGGCGGCGTGCACTTCCTGCTGCAGGTGGACATGAAGGGCGCGGTCACCAAGCGCCTCGATTCCACCACCGGCGATCTGCGCACCCTGCTGCGCGACAAGAACGTGCGCCACGCCGGCATCACCCGGGAAGGCCAGACTGTCGTCATCAAGTTCCGCGATGCTGAAGCCCAATCCCGGGCCCGGGCCGTGATCACGGCCAGCAGCAACGATCTGCAACTGACGGAAGGCCAGGACGGCGCAGACTTCAAGATTACCGCCACGCTCAATCCGCTGGCCCAGAAGTCCATCCAGGAATTCGCACTCAAGCAGAACATCACCACCCTGCACAACCGGATCAACGAGCTTGGCGTCGCCGAGCCCGTCATCCAGCAACAGGGCATTGACCGGATTGTCGTGCAGCTCCCCGGCGTGCAGGACGTGGCCAAGGCCAAGGACATCCTGGGCCGCACGGCCACCCTAGAGATCCGCATGGTGGAGGATGCGCCCGGCGCCCTCGAGGCGGCCATGAACGGCGCCATTCCGCCAGGCACGGAGATATACAACGACCGCGAAGGGCGCCCCCTGCTCGTCAAGAAGCAAGTGGTCCTCACCGGTGAGCGCCTCACCGATGCCCAGCCGGGCTTTGACGGCCAGACCCACGAGGCTGCCGTACACCTCACCCTGGATTCGGCCGGTGCACGCATTTTCAAGGACGTCACCCGCGAGAACGTCAACAAGCGCATGGCCATCCTGCTGATCGAGAAGGGCAAGGGCGAGGTGGTCACCGCCCCGGTCATCCGCGGGGAAATCGGCGGTGGTCGTGTCCAGATTTCCGGTCGCATGAGCTCCGAGGAGGCTACCGACACCGCGCTGCTACTGCGGGCAGGCTCCCTGGCAGCACCGATGGAGATCATTGAAGAACGCACCATCGGCCCGAGCCTTGGAGCCGAGAACATCAGCAAGGGCTTTCATTCGACCCTTTGGGGCTTCGTGGCGATCGGCATCTTCATGTGCGCCTACTACATGCTCTTCGGTCTCGTCTCGGTGCTGGCCCTGGCCTCCAACCTGCTTCTGCTGATCGCCCTCCTTTCCTTGCTGCAGGCCACCCTCACCCTACCCGGCATTGCGGCCATCGCGCTGACCCTCGGCATGGCCATCGACGCCAACGTGCTGATCAACGAGCGCATCCGTGAGGAACTGCGCAACGGATCGAGCCCCCAGGCGGCCATCTCGGCCGGCTATGACCGGGCGTTCGACACCATTCTCGACTCCAACGTCACCACGCTGATCGCCGGCGTTGCCCTGCTGGTGTTCGGCTCGGGGCCGGTGCGGGGTTTCGCCGTGGTCCACTGCCTTGGCATCCTGACCTCCATGTTCAGTGCCATCCTCGTCTCCCGCGGCCTGGTGAACCTGATCTACGGCAAGAAGCGCAAGCTCGACAAGCTGGCCATCGGCCAGGTGTGGAAGCCGGGCAACTAAGACGCGCAACCACATAGAAACGGAACCGCCATCATGGAATTTTTCCGCATCCGCAAAGACATCCCGTTCATGAAGCACGCGCTGGTGTTCAACGTCATTTCGTTGGTCACCTTTCTGCTCGCCGTGTTCTTCCTGGTCACCAAGGGCCTCCATTTCAGCGTCGAGTTCACCGGCGGCACCCTGATGGAGGTGAGCTATGCCGAAGCGCCGAACCTCGAGAAGCTCCGCGAATCACTGGCCAAGGACGGCTACCAGGATGCGCAGGTGCAGAACTTTGGCAGCGCTCGGGACGTACTGATCCGCCTGCCGAACCGGGAAGGCATGGAAACCGGCAAGGTCAGCGAGAAGGTCATGGCAAACCTCGCCACCATCGAGGGCCCGAAGGCCGAGATGCGCCGCGTCGAATTCGTCGGTCCCCAGGTCGGCAAGGAGCTCGCATCGGACGGTGCCATGGCCCTGCTCCTCGTCATCGGCGGCATCGTGGCCTATCTGGCCATGCGTTTCGAATGGCGCTTCGCCGTGTCGGCCATCATCGCCAACCTCCACGACGTGATCATCATCCTGGGCTTCTTCGCCCTGTTCCAGTGGGAGTTCTCCCTCCCGGTGCTGGCCGCAACCCTGGCAGTACTGGGTTACTCGGTGAATGAATCGGTGGTGGTCTTCGACCGGGTCCGCGAAACCTTCAAGAAGAAGCGTGGGCTGTCCACTCCTGAAGTTCTGGATCACGCCATCACCAGCACCATCAGCCGGACCATCATCACCCACGGCAGCACCCAGATCATGGTGCTGTCCATGCTCCTCTTCGGTGGTGAGACGCTGTATTACTTCTCTCTGGCCCTGACCATAGGCATCTGTTTCGGCATTTACTCCTCCGTACTTGTAGCCAGCCCACTGGTCATGTGGCTGGGGGTCTCGCAAGAGCAGTTCATGCAGGTAAAGAAGGAAAAGGAAGAAGCCGTCGTCTAAGCGCCGGTCTCCTGCAAGGGCTGCCAACCGGCGGCCCTTCTTTTTGGGCGGATCCTGCTGCTTTGCAGCGGCGGACCTTGCCGGTTTCGATGCAGGCAGCCGGGATACATGATATTTTGCTGCGGACTGCGGGAAGCGTAGTCCGCCGACTTTCATGGCGACAAAGGGTCAACATCGGCTCGTCGTCAATAAAATCAAAATCGAGGGAAGATAAATGGTTACAGGGAAATCGAAGATCATCTACACGCTGACGGACGAAGCACCGCTGCTGGCTACATGTGCATTCCTTCCCATCATCCGGTCCTTCACGGATCCGGCTGGCATCGAGATCGAAAAGGCGGACATTTCCGTGTCCGCGCGCGTCCTCGCGGAATTTGACGAGTATCTGAGCGAAGGGCAGAAAGTGCCCAACACGCTGGCGGAACTGGGTCGGAAGACCCTTGATCCGGACGTGAACATCATCAAGTTGCCCAACATCAGCGCCTCGGTGGCCCAGTTGAAGGCCTGCGTCAAGGAACTGCAGGCCAAGGGCTACCCCATCCCCGACTATCCGGAATCCCCGTCCACCGACGAGGAAAAGGCCATCGTCACCCGCTATGGCAAGTGTCTGGGTTCAGCGGTAAACCCGGTGCTGCGTGAAGGCAACTCCGATCGTCGCGCGCCGCTGGCCGTCAAGAACTACGCACGCAAGAATCCCCACTCAATGGGTGAATGGAAGCCCTGGTCCCGGACTCATGTGTCCCACATGCACCATGGCGACTTCTACCATGGCGAAAAATCCCTGACCCTCGACAAGGCCCGCAATGTTCGCATGGAGCTGATTGCCAAGGGTGGCAAGATGACCGTCCTGAAGGCGAAGGTCGCGCTGCAGGCTGGCGAGATCATCGACTCCATGTTCATGAGCAAGAAGGCCCTGTGCGACTTCTACGAGAAGGAACTGGAAGACTGCCGCGAGTCTGGCATCCTGTTCTCGCTGCACGTCAAGGCAACGATGATGAAGGTCTCGCACCCCATCGTCTTTGGCCACTGCGTCAAGATCTTCTACAGCGAAGCCTTCGAGAAGCACGGAGCCCTGTTCAACGAACTGGGCATCAACGTCAACAACGGCATGGTCGACCTCTACGACAAGATCAAGACCCTGCCCGAATCCAAGCGCGACGAGATCATCCGCGACCTGCACGCCTGCCAGGAGCACCGCCCGAAGCTCGCCATGGTCGACTCGGCCAAGGGGATCACCAACTTCCACTCCCCCAACGATGTGATCGTGGACGCCTCCATGCCGGCGATGATTCGCTCTGGCGGCAAGATGTGGGGCGCCGACGGCAAGCAATACGACACCAAGGCCGTGATGCCGGAATCGACCTTTGCCCGCATCTATCAGGAGATGATCAACTTCTGCAAGACCAACGGCAACTTCGATCCCAAGACCATGGGTACCGTGCCGAACGTCGGGCTGATGGCCCAGAAGGCCGAGGAATACGGCTCCCATGACAAGACCTTCGAGATCGCCGAAGACGGCATTGCCAATATCGTCGACATCGACACCGGTGAAGTGCTGCTGACGCAGAATGTCGAAGCTGGCGACATCTGGCGCATGTGCCAAGTCAAGGATGCGCCGATCCGTGACTGGGTCAAACTGGCTGTTACCCGCGCCCGCAACTCCGGCATGCCTGCGGTATTCTGGCTCGACCCCTACCGTCCGCACGAGAACGAGCTGATCAAGAAGGTGGAAACCTACCTGAAAGATCACGACACCTCCGGCCTCGAGATCCACATCATGTCCCAGGTCCGCGCCATGCGCTTCACCCTGGAGCGCGTGATCCGCGGCCTCGACACCATCTCGGTGACGGGCAACATCCTCCGTGACTACCTGACCGACCTGTTCCCGATCATGGAACTCGGCACGTCTGCAAAGATGTTGTCCATCGTTCCGCTGATGGCCGGTGGCGGCATGTACGAAACGGGTGCCGGCGGCTCTGCGCCGAAACATGTACAGCAGCTCACCGAGGAGAACCACCTGCGTTGGGACTCCCTGGGCGAGTACTTGGCCCTGGCGGTCTCCCTTGAAGATCTGGGCATCAAGAACGGCAACAAGCGTGCCGTCCTGCTTGCCAAGACCCTAGATGCGGCCACCGGCAAGCTGCTCGACAACCGCAAGTCCCCCTCACCCAAGACCGGCGAGCTCGACAATCGGGGGTCCCAGTTCTATCTGGCCATGTACTGGTCCCAGGAACTGGCCAACCAAACCGAGGATGCCGAGCTGGCCGCCCACTTTGCCAAGCTTGCCAAGACCCTGACCGACAGCGAGGATCAGATCGTTGCGGAGTTGAAGACCGTTCAGGGCAAGGCCGTGGATATCGGCGGCTATTACAAGGCCGACTCCGAGAAGTGCAAGGCGGTGATGCGTCCGAGCCCGACGCTGAATGCAGCACTGAAGGCCATCCGCGTCTAAAGCAGATCGAACCGACCCGCAAGGCATCGCGGGCATTGAAAAGGGGCAGCCATTTCTGGCTGCCCCTTTTTTCGTTCTGCCCTACATCACCGGACACACCTCCCGGATGGCGAAAGCGGCGCGGTTGCAGCGGGCATCTCCAGGATGCCCGCCAGGCAACACCTACATCCGTTCAATCATCGCATCCCCGAAACCGGAGCAGGACACCTCGTTGGCCCCCTCCATCAGGCGGGCGAAATCGTAGGTGACCTGCTTGTCGCCGATGGCTGCCTCCATGGACTTGATCACAAGGTCGGCAGCTTCGGTCCAGCCCAGATGACGCAACATCATCTCGGCAGAGAGGATCAGCGAACCCGGGTTAACCTTGTCCAGGCCAGCATACTTGGGCGCGGTGCCATGCGTGGCCTCAAAGCAGGCGTACTGGTCGGAGATGTTGGCCCCGGGGGCGATCCCGATCCCGCCGACCTGGGCCGCCAGGGCATCGGAAATATAGTCCCCGTTGAGATTGGTGGTCACGATGGTGTCGTACTCGGCCGGACGCAGCAGGATCTGCTGCAGGAAGGCATCGGCAATCGCATCCTTGACGATGATCTCCCGCCCGGTATTGGGATTGGTGAACTTGCACCACGGGCCGCCATCGATAGGCTGGGCACCGAACTCCTCCTGGGCAACCTTGTACGCGGTGTCACGGAACAGGCCCTCGGTGAACTTCATGATGTTGCCCTTGTGTACGATGGTCAGCGACTTGCGGTCGTTGGCGATCACGTACTTGAGGGCCGCACGCACGAGGCGGGTGGTGCCTTCGATGGAGATGGGCTTGATGCCAATACCGGAGGTCTCCGGAAAGCGGATCTTCTTGACACCCATTTCGTTCTGCAGGAAGGCCACGACCTTCTTTGCGCCCTCCGACTGCGCGGCCCATTCGATACCGGCGTAGATGTCCTCCGTGTTCTCACGGAAGATGACCATGTTGGTCAGCTCCGGATTCTTGAGGGGCGATGGCACCCCCTTGAAATACTGCACCGGACGGACGCACTGGTAGAGATCGAGCTCCTGGCGCAGCGCCACGTTGAGGGACCGGATGCCACCGCCCACCGGGGTCGTCATCGGCCCCTTGATGGAGACGGAATATTCCTTGAGGGCGTCGAAGGTTTCCTTGGGGAACCACTCGTCAGGGCCATATAGCTGGGTGGACTTCTCGCCGGCGTAGACCTCCATCCAGTAGATCTTCTTCTTCCCGCCATAGGCCTTGAGAACCGCGGCATCGATCACCTTGATCATCACCGGGGTGATGTCCACGCCGATGCCGTCACCCTCGATGAAGGGGATGATGGGATTGTCGGGAATTGCCTGACCCGGGACGATCTTTTGACCGCCAGTGGGCACCTTGATCAGAGAAGTACTCATTCCAGCTCCCTCGCAAAGGACATCGCATCTTACGGACAGGCCGGTCGGCGGACGGGAGAGGCCCGTTTTTGGGACACTCCGGCGCCACCAGCCCCCTTCGATCAGCTCACGGCCCGCTCTTCCACCTTCGTGCAGAGCCGCAGCAACCTGCGGGGATTATGGCCGAAATCCGGGCCGGGTCAATGCTGCACCGCCCACCGTGATCGGCCCGAAAAAGCAGGCGTGACGGGTGTCTCCAGCCTCGGAAGGTGCGACCCCGGATGCTACTATTTCCCGCACGGACGCAGCCCGGGGATCCAGCCGGGCGACGCCCATGACAGGCAGGGCCGCGCCACCCGGAGGAGAACAATGGACAACAGCAGCGAGAACCCCGTCGCCCTGGCCATTGCCCAGGCAATGATCGAGGGCTTCAACAAACATTACCGGATATTCCGCGAAACCACGCGACGCGCGAAGGAGAGCTATGAGGCCGCAGCCTGGCAGGAGCAGTTGGCGGCTGTGCGCGATCGCGTGCAGTTCTATGACGACCGGGTGAACGAGACCGTACAACGACTTCACGAAGAGTTCGATGCCGAGTCCATCGACGACGCGACCTGGCAGGCAGTGAAACTGCACTTCATCGGGCTGCTGATCAACCACAAGCAACCCGAACTTGCCGAGACTTTCTTTAACTCGGTCACCACCAAGATCCTCCACCGGGACTATTTCAGCAACGACTACATCTTCACCCGCCCCGCCATCTCCACCGACTACATCGAGTCCTTCCCGCCGACGTACTCCAGCTACTACCCCCGGGACGAAGGCCTGCGCAATACCATTGTGCGGTTGATCGAGGACTTCGACTGGCAGCGTCCTTTCGAGAACCTTGAACGGGACGTGGACTACGTGATGCGCACCGTTGAAGCACACTTGGGCGCGTGGCCGAAGATGGAGGTCAACTGCCAGATCCAGGTGCTGTACTCGGCCTTCTACCGCAACAAGACCGCCTACATCATCGGCAAGGCGATCAATGGCTACCAGGAGTTTCCCTTCGTCATGGCCGTGCGCCACGGTGCCTCGGGCATGCTCTACCTGGACACAGTCCTGCTCGACACCTGGCGCATCTCCCTGCTCTTTTCCCTGTCCCGCGCCTACTTTCTGGTGGACATGGAAGTCCCCTCGGGCTACGTACAGTTCCTGCGCAGCATCATGCCGAGCAAGCCTCGCTCCGAGCTTTACACCATGCTTGGCCTGGGCAAGCAGGGCAAGACCATCTTCTTCCGCGACCTGATCGCCCACCTGCGCCACTCCAATGACCAGTTCATCGAAGCGCCCGGCATCCGCGGCCTGGTCATGCTGGTATTCACGCTGCCTTCCTACCCCTACGTGTTCAAGATCATCAAGGACGTCTTCGGCAGCTCGAAGAACATGGACAGGGCAACAGTGAAGCGCAAGTACCTCCTGGTACGCCAGGTGGACCGGGTCGGGCGAATGGCCGACACCCTCGAGTTCTCCAATGTGGCCCTGCCTCGCAGCCGCTTCCACCCGGACCTCATAGCCCAGCTCAAGCTTCTCGCCCCCTCGGTGATCGAGGAGGATGGCGACACCCTGGTGGTCAAGCACGTGTACATCGAGCGCCGCATGACGCCACTCAACATGTACCTGGACAAGGCCAGCGACGAGCAGGTGGACGAGGCTGTGCGGGAGTACGGCCAGGCCATCAGTGAGCTGGCCATCGCCAACATCTTCCCCGGTGACATGCTCTGGAAGAACTTCGGTGTGACCCGTTATGGGCGAGTCGTCTTTTACGACTACGACGAAATCGAATACATGACGGACTGCAACTTCCGCAAGATTCCTCCCGCCCCCAACGAAGACATGGAAATGTCCGGCGAGCCTTGGTATTCGGCCGGCCCGATGGACGTCTTTCCCGAAGAGTTCGCCACCTTCCTGCTCGGCCAGCCCAAGATCCGCAAAGCTTTTCTCAAGCACCACCGCAACCTGCTTGATCCCCGGTTCTGGCAGGAGGCCCAGGCCCGAATCCGCGACGGGCACGTGGAAGACTTCTACCCCTATCCTCAGGAACTGCGCTTCTGCAACGCCTTCAGGGCCGAGCCGCCCGGCCCGGCGCCCCTGCCCTGACTTGGCACGCCCCGCCCCATTTATGCGTCTTTTGGCTTGATTCAGGTAAACCCCAGTGTCGCTCTTTCCCGCCAGGCACCACCATGGATGTGAAGCAGCCATTCGAATGGCACTTCCATAACCAATAAAGGAGGAGACATGGAAAACCGGTTTCAACTGAAGGCCCTCGTCGTGGCGATTGGCAGCGCATTGATTCTGGGCGCCTGCGGCGGCGGCGGAGACAAGGACAGCAACATCCAGATGAGCGGCATTGCAGCCGAAGGGCTGGCCATTGCGAACAACACGGTCACCATCAAGGACCGGTCCGGCCAAACCCGGACGGCCACCACCGACGGCAACGGCAACTATTCGGTGCAAACGGTCGGCCTGAGCTTTCCGCTGATGCTCCAGGTCACCGGAAGCCAGGGTGTGTGGCATGCCCTGGTCACCGAGGAGGATGCCGGCAAGCCGATCAACATCAACTCCGCAACCAACAGCATTGCCCAGCTCGCCCTGGGCGTCACGTCCGATGCCGCGCTGAAAGCGGCGTTCAATGCAGCCACCTTCAGCCAAGTGAGCGCGGCCAGTGTCGCCAACGCGGACACCCGACTGCTGGATGCCCTGGAATCGGAACTGGGCAAGCGCCCGGCGTCCTTGAGGCATGCCAAGTTTCAGCCCGGCACGGCCAGCATGGACGGCGATGAAACGGACCGCCTGCTGACCCTCGTCGATCTGCGCCCCTCCGGCACCGGCTTCATCGCCTACAACCGCCGACCCGAACGCATCCGCGCCGACTCCTACCGCACTCAGTCCTACGACGGCAGCAGCGACGACCTCCTCACCGCCGGACTCGGCAAGACCGGACTCGGCAGCGCCGTGGCACCGGCCTACGCCAATTCCGCGGCTCCTACGGCGGCCGAATTACGCCGCAACGCGATTTACAACAACTATCGCGCCCTGGTGGACGCCAACAAGCCCACCGGCGGCTACGGCACGTTCTACGGGCCCAACATCGACATCAACGGGGGCGACACCCTGGGTGAAGGCAAGATTGCCGGCACCGAGGCCATCGCCTATTCCGGCAACGCGGACGGCACGCGCCAGGTCACGGTCATGGTGCAGATTCCAGCCAACTTCAGCACCTCCCAACCCTGTCTGGTGACCGCCACCTCCTCCGGCTCACGGGGCGTCTATGGCGCCATAGGCACGGCAGGTGAATGGGGCCTGAAGCATGGTTGCGCCGTCGCCTATACCGACAAAGGTAGCGGCAACGGCATGCATGATCTGGCCCGGGACACCACCAACCTGATCGATGGAACCGTGTCCTCGGCCAGCGCCGCCGGTACGCGGGCGCATTTCGTGGCAAGCCTCACCAAGACCCAGCTCGACGCCTTCAACGCCGCCTTCCCCAACCGGATCGCCTACAAGCACGCCCACTCCCAGCAGAACCCCGAAAAGGACTGGGGACGTAATACCCTCGATGCGGTGGGGTTCGCCTTCTATGTGCTCAATGAAAAGTTTGGCACAGCCGATGCCAGCGGGAAGAAGCCCCGCAACATCCGCCCGGCCAATACGGTGGTCATCGCCTCTTCGGTATCCAACGGTGCCGGTGCTGCGCTCCTCGCGGCCGAGCAGGACAGCCTCGGTCTGATTGATGGCGTGGCGGTGGGCGAACCCCAGATCCAGCCCAAGGACGTGAGCGGTGTCGGCGTCAAACAGGGCACCACCGCGGTCAGCACCATTGGCAAGCCGCTGATCGACTACTTCACCTACGCCAACCTCTACCAACCCTGCGCAGCCTTGGCCAGTGCGGCCACAGGGTCACCGGGTGCCGCCTTTGTCGCCGGCTATGCGACCAATCGATGCACCGCGCTCAAGGCCAAGGGCCTCCTTGCCGGTACGACACTGCAAGCACAAGCCGATGAAGCCCTACAGAAGCTGCGCGCCTATGGCTGGAGCACTGAGCACGACCTGTATCACGCCTCCCATCACGCTTTTGCCACTCCGTCCATCGTCGTCACCTACCTGAACACCCTCGGGCGTTTCAGCGTGACTGACAATGTTTGCGGCTTCAGCTTCGCCAGCACGGTCGCCACGGCAGGTGCCACGCTGGGCAATGTCACGGCGACCAGCGCGCTGGTTCAGGCAGGCATCTTTGCCTCCGGCAACGGCGTTCCTCCGACCGGCGGTATCAATCTGGTCTACAACGACGCCAGCGGCGGCGCCAAGCGGGATGTCCTCGCCGTATCTCCCTCCACGGGCCTCGCCGACGCAGCCCTCGACGGAGCCCTGTGCGCCCGCTCCCTTGTCACCGGCACGGATGCGGTGACCGGCAGCAAGCTGAGTGGCACCCTGCTCACTCAGTCCGACCGCGTCCGCCAGGGCATTGCGGAAGTACAGGCCACCGGAATGCTGAACGGCAAACCCACGGTCATCGTGTCCGGCCGCTCGGACACCCTGATCCCGGTCAATCATGCGTCCCGTGCTTACTACGGGGCAAGCCGGAAGTCCGACGGCTCGGCCAGCAAGCTCCGCTACTACGAAGTCACCAACGCCCAGCACTTCGATGCGTTCATCGATAACGGCCTTCTGCCGGGCTACGACAGCAATCTGGTGCCCCTTCATGTTTACTTCAATCGTGGCATGGACATCATGTATGCCCACCTGAAGAACGGCACTGCACTGCCCGACTCCCAGGTGATTCGCACCACGCCGCGCGGCGGCACGGCGGGCTCGGCACCAGCGTTGTCCGCGGGCAACGTGCCCCCCATTGCAAGCACCCCGGCTGCTGGCGATGTCATTTCCTATAATGGTGGAACGGTCAGCGTTCCCGAATAAGCGGGCCTGCTGGCAGTAAAGGAAAGACCCCGGTTCCCAGGACCGGGGTTTTTCATACTAACGCCAGCCGGACTCCCTGATCCATGGGCCATCCCCCTCTGCAAGGGCCTCCCGGACATACGGCACAACGGCCTCCGGCAACGCATTCCGCGGAAACCAGCCCAGCGCGTCACATTTATCTGGCTCCGCAACATGTGGCTCGCCGCCCCATACCGGTGCGCTGACAAAGAAGTCGATCCGGTTCGTGTCGGAGCGGCGGTGTATCACCCCCACGACCCTCAGAACGGACGCGTCGATCATGACGCCGAGCTCTTCGGCCATCTCGCGGACAGCCGTTTGCCCCACGGACTCACCCTCCTCGACATGCCCGCCCGGCAGGCTGTACAGCCCATCGAAGAACCCCGTCCCAGCCCTGCGCATCAGCAGTATCCGGCCGTCCCGTTCCAGCAGGACGTGCACGCCGGTCGGGATCCCCGGATGGCGCATCAGTGTTTTCCCGTGCTGCCAAAACCACCGGCACCCCGATCGCTGGCGTCAAAATCGCCGACCACGTTGAAAGCCACCTGCAGTACCGGCACGACAACCAGCTGGGCAATGCGCTCCATGGGCTGCACGGTAAAGTGCTCGTGCCCACGATTCCATGCCGACACGAAGATCTGCCCCTGGTAGTCCGAGTCGATCAAACCCACCAGATTGCCAAGCACGATACCGTGCTTGTGCCCAAGACCTGAGCGGGGAAGGATCATCGCCGCCAGTCCGGGATCGGCCAGATGGATCGCCAGGCCGGTCGGCACCAGGGCCGTGTGCCCGGGAGCAAGGTTGATCGGTGCATCAATGCAGGCCCGCAGGTCCAGGCCGGCCGAACCATCGGTCGCATACGCGGGCGGCTGGGATTTCAGGCGTTCGTCAAGAATCTTGATATCGATCTGGTGCATGACAATCCAATCGTTCAGGGCTGGGTTTCAGACTTCGGGCAACAGGCCCGCCAAGTGGGCTACGATGGCCCGTGCGAGATCAGGCTTTGGTGCTCGTGGCAGGGGGTGACGGCCGGCGTCATCGTAGAGCACGACCAGGTTGTCGTCTCCACCCAGGCCATCCTGAACCAGGTTGCCAACGATCAGGGGCAGCTTCTTGGCCTTGCGCTTGCCTTCCGCATACTCGTCCAGATCCCGGCTTTCGGCCGCGAAACCAACGCAAAATGGCGGCTTCGGCAAGTTGGCGACGTCTGCGAGGATATCGGGGTTGGGTGTCAACGTAATGGACAACTCGGCGCCGGACTTCTTGATCTTGTGTTCGGCAGACGTGGCCGGACGATAATCCGCCACGGCCGCCACCCCGATGAAGACATCCGCGCCGGGCAGGGCAGCAAACACCGCCTCACGCATTTCGAGCGCGCTGCGCACACTCACCCGGCGAACCCCCGCCGGCACGGGCAGGGCAACGGGGCCACTGACCAGGGTCACCTCGGCCCCGGCCTGGGCGCAGGCGCGGGCCAAGCCATAGGCCATCTTCCCGGAACTCGAATTGGTGATACCGCGCACCGGGTCAATGGCCTCGAAGGTCGGGCCGGCCGTCATGACCACCCGCCGTCCGGCAAGCAGGCGCGGCTGAAAGAAGCCGATCACCGCTTCGCACAGGTCCTCCGGCTCCAGCATGCGCCCCAATCCCACTTCGCCACAGGCCTGCTCTCCCGCCGCCGGTCCGAACAGGGTCACCCCGTCGGCACTCAATTGGGCGACATTGCGCTGCGTGGCCAGGTGTTCCCACATCTGTCGGTTCATTGCGGGCGCCACCAGCAGGGGGCAATCCCGCGCCAGACACAGCGTTGTCAGAAGATCGTCGGCCAGACCATGGGCCAGTTTGGCCATGACATCGGCGGTGGCCGGTGAAATCAGGATCGCATCCGCATCGCGGGTCAGATCGATATGCGCCATGTTGTTATCCATGCGCGGATCCCACAGATCGGTCCACACCCGGTTGCCGGAAAGCGCCTGGAAAGTGACCGCGGTCACAAAGCGTGCGCCCCCTTCCGTCAGCACCACGTGGACATCCGCCCCGGCCTTGCCCAGCAGGCGAACCAACTCAGCCGCCTTGTAGGCGGCCACGCCTCCCGTCACCCCCAATACCAGTTTCCTGCCCTTGAGCTCACTCATGCCAATGGTATTATCCGAATCCTTCAGAAGCTGGAATTGTACACGCCATGGCAATCACCGACTGGCCTGCCGACGAACGCCCGCGGGAGCGCCTTCTCGCCCTTGGTGCCGGCGCCCTGTCCGACGCCGAGCTGCTGGCCCTGTTCCTGCGGGTCGGCATCCGCGGCAAGAGTGCCGTCGATCTTGCCCGCGACCTCCTTGGCCATTTTGGCGGCCTGTCGCCCCTGTGTGCCGCCTCAGCCTCGGCCTTCTCCGCCATTCCGGGCATGGGCCCTGCGAAGTACGCCCAGCTGCAAGCCGTACTTGAACTGGCACGTCGCGCGCTCGGCGAGGAGATGGCCCGCCGTGACGTGCTCGACTCCCCCAGTGCCGTGCGTGACTGGCTGCGCCTCAAGCTCGCGCAGCTCCCCCATGAAGTCTTCATGATCCTGCTCCTCGACGCTCAAAACCGGGTCATGGGCAACGTCGAACTCTTTCGCGGCACCCTGACCCAGACCTCCGTCTATCCGCGGGAAGTCGTCAAGCTTGTCCTCGAACACAATGCCGCCGCGGTGATCCTTGCCCACAACCACCCCTCGGGAGTCGGCGAACCCAGCATCGCCGACCAATCGCTGACAAAGAGCCTCACCCAGGCCCTGGCGCTGGTGGATGTGCGGGTTCTCGACCACTTCATCGTAGCCGGCAACGCAGCCCCCGTTTCCTTCGCAGAGCGTGGCCTGCTCTAGGTTCCGGCCGTGACGAGGGGCATATTCATCATCTGAAACACACCAAGGTATTGATTCGAGTGAACTTCGTCGCTTATAATCGAGAGTCTTACCGAATCAAAACAAGTTTGGAGCAACAAATGGCTCGCGTTTGCCAAGTGACCGGAAAAGCACCGATGGTGGGCAACAACGTTTCCCACGCGAACAACAAAACCAAGCGCCGCTTCCTGCCGAACCTGCAAAACCGCAAGTTCTGGAGCGAAGCCGAGAATCGCTGGGTGCGCCTGCGCGTATCCAATGCGGCCCTGCGCACCATTGACAAGAAGGGCATCGACGCCGTCGTCGCCGAGCTTCGCGCTCGCGGCGAAAAGGTCTGAGCCTTTTCACCACCGGAGATAAATCGACATGGCAAAAGGCGGCCGCGAAAAGATCAAGCTCGAGTCCACTGCTGGCACCGGGCATTTTTACACCACCTCCAAGAACAAGCGCACCACCCCGAACAAGCTTGAGTTCAGCAAGTACGACCCCGTTGCCCGCAAGCACGTGCCGTACAAGGAAGTGAAACTCAAGTAATTGCTTCCGGCACGCGATTACCGCTTGTTGCACCACGAAAAACCCGCCTTGTGCGGGTTTTTTGCTTCTCGGCCAGGTCGATAAGAGGCCGCCAGAAGCAAAACGGATCACACCAAACAAAACCGCCGACAGGCTTGCGCATGTCGGCGGTCAGGATCACGGCGCCAAGACCATCGGCCCCGGCGGATCGAAGCGTATCAAGCGCGCTGGATGTTCGACGCTTGCTTGCCCTTCGGCCCCTGAGTGACCTCGAACTGAACCTTCTCCCCCTCCTTCAGCGACTTGAACCCATTCATGTTGATCGCGGAGAAGTGCGCGAACAGGTCTTCACTACCATCGTCCGGCGTGATGAAGCCGAAACCCTTGGCGTCGTTGAACCACTTAACAGTACCAGTTGCCATATTGCTATTTCCTTCTTGATTGCAGTAATACGATCCGGACCTCCGGCGTGCGATCGGGACAAGACAAGCGCAAGACTTTCGAGGGCGTTTCTTTGAACACGCGACGCAAACCCTGTCGCCTCATACTCGGCACGAACACAAAAATGCTTTTACGTGACTTGATTCACCTCGTCAACGCATTTGTAAACCGGCACAAATGTTGCAGCACAACACGAAAGTGGCGGAAAAATGTCGCCTTTTGTGCGCTTCCCAACAAAACCCGACATTTCAACGCTGTTTTAGTCCCGCCTGCAATGCACCATGACGGGGCAAGTGCACCGCTTTGGAATGCCCCGGCGAGTGTGCCAAGTCACTCTTGCACAATCATCGGGGTTGTTTAGAATGGGTCGCATGGTCATCAAAAAGCAGGAAGAGTCTGTACTTGAAACGGCGGTGACGCGGGTCAAACCCCCACCCCTTTTCAAGGTCATGCTCCTTAACGACGATTTCACCCCCATGGATTTCGTGGTGGCTGTGATAGAGAAATACTTTGGCAAGGATCGCGAACAAGCAACTCGGATCATGCTCAAAGTACACAGAGAGGGCGTTGGGGTTTGTGGTGTCTTCCCAAGGGACGTCGCGGCCACCAAAGTCGAGCAGGTCATCGCGTACGCACGTCAGCATCAGCACCCGCTGGCTTGCGTCATGGAGGAAAACTGAAATGATCGCGCAAGAGCTTGAAGTCAGTCTGCACATGGCCTTTGTCGAAGCACGGCAAAAGAGGCATGAGTTCATTACCGTGGAGCACCTTCTGCTTGCTCTCCTCGACAACCCCTCCGCAGCAGAAGTCTTGCGCGCCTGCGCTGCCAAGACCGACGAGTTGCGCAAGGAACTTACCAATTTTGTAAACGAGCACACGCCAAAGGTCGAAGGCACCGAGGATATCGACACGCAGCCGACGCTCGGTTTCCAACGCGTCATCCAGCGAGCCATCCTGCATGTCCAGTCGTCTGGCAAGAAGGAAGTCACCGGCGCCAATGTGCTGGTCGCGATCTTCGGCGAAAAGGACTCTCACGCGGTTTACTTTCTCCAGCGGCAGAACATATCCCGTCTGGACGTCGTGAATTTCATTTCCCACGGCATCACCAAGACCCCGCAACAAGGGGCGAACCCGGCTACCGGCCGGCCGGCGGGTGAGTCGGAGCAGGGCGAACAGGAGCAGGAAGGCAATTCGGCCGGCGGAGCGCTCGACAACTACACCCAGAATCTCAATCAGCAGGCCCTGATGGGCAAGATCGACCCCCTCATCGGACGCGAGAAGGAAGTCGAGCGCGTCATCCAGACCCTGTGCCGGCGCCGCAAGAACAACCCCCTGCTGGTTGGGGAAGCCGGCGTGGGCAAGACGGCCATCGCCGAAGGGCTTGCCCGGCGCATCGTGGAAGGGCGTGTGCCCGAGATCCTCGCGGACGCCCAGGTGTACGCGCTGGATATGGGAGCACTGCTCGCAGGCACCAAGTATCGGGGAGATTTCGAACAACGGCTCAAGGCTGTCCTCAAACAGCTAGCCGATCACCCGAACGCCATCCTGTTCATTGACGAGATTCATACCCTGATTGGTGCCGGCGCAGCATCCGGCGGTACGCTGGATGCGTCCAACCTGCTCAAGCCAGCCCTCTCGTCAGGCCAGATGAAGTGCATCGGCGCAACCACCTACAACGAGTTCCGCCAGATCTTCGAGAAGGATCACGCCCTGTCCCGTCGTTTCCAGAAGGTGGACGTGGTCGAGCCCTCGGTGTCCGAGACGGTGGAGATACTCAAGGGGCTGAAGTCGCGTTTCGAGCAGCACCACGGCATCAAGTACTCTGCCTCCGCACTTTCAAGCGCGGCAGAGCTCTCCGCCCGCTATATCAATGATCGGCACCTGCCCGACAAGGCGATCGACGTGATCGACGAGGCCGGTGCCGCCCAGCGCATCCTGCCCAAGTCACGCCAGAAGAAGCTCATCGGCAAGACCGAGATCGAGGAGATCGTCGCCAAGATCGCTCGCATCCCGCCGCGCAGCGTCTCCAATGATGACAAGGCAGCCCTTAGAACGCTGGAGCGGGATCTCAGGAACGTCGTCTTTGGCCAGGACGCCGCCATTGAGGCGCTCGGCAAGGCCATCAAGATGTCGCGCTCGGGCCTCGGCAATCCCCACAAGCCAATCGGCTCCTTCCTGTTCAGTGGCCCCACTGGCGTGGGCAAGACCGAAGTAGCACGCCAGCTCGCCTACACCCTCGGCATCGAGCTTGTTCGGTTCGACATGTCCGAGTACATGGAGCGCCATGCCGTATCGCGCCTGATCGGTGCGCCACCGGGCTATGTCGGGTTCGACCAGGGCGGCCTGCTGACCGAGCAAGTTAACAAGAAGCCGCACTGTGTACTGCTGCTGGATGAGATCGAGAAGGCTCACCCCGACATCTACAACATTCTGCTGCAGGTCATGGATCATGGCACCCTGACTGATAACAATGGGCGCCAGGCAGACTTCCGCAACACCATCATCATCATGACCACGAACGCCGGCGCCGAAACCATGCAGAAGGCCATCATCGGCTTTTCGGCCAAACGCGAGCAGGGTGATGAAATGTCCGACATCAAACGCCTGTTCTCGCCGGAGTTCCGCAACCGCCTTGATGCCATCATCTCCTTCAAGAGCCTGGATCACGACATCATCACTCGCGTCGTCGAGAAGTTCCTGATGCAGCTTGAGGCCCAGCTCCACGAGAAGAAAGTCGAAGCGCACTTCACCGAACGGCTCAAGGAATGGCTGGGCAAGAAGGGCTTTGACCCCCTCATGGGCGCCCGCCCCATGGCTCGCCTGATTCAGGACACCATCCGCTCCGCCCTTGCCGACGAACTCCTCTTTGGGCGCCTGTCCAGCGGAGGAACCGTCACCATCGACCTGGACGACAGCGACAAGGTCAGGCTCGTGTTCGAAGAGTTGGCCGAAGCTGCGGTATAGTTTTCCCCAACCGAAACCCTTGTCCTGCGGGCGGCCTAGGCCGCCCGCTTTCTTTGTCCCTTCCTCAACTCAATGGAGTCAGCATGGAATTCCAGACTACCGACCTTTGCGATGCCAACGAAGGAAAGGTGCGTGCCGTCGCCCCCATGTTCCGCAGCTTCGGTGGCAAGACCCGCTTTTCAGGCCCCGTCCGGACCCTGAAGGTCTTCGAGGACAACGCCCTCGTCCGATCAACTTTGGAGACGCCCGGGAACGGTGCCGTGCTCGTCGTCGACGCCGGTGGCTCGACGCGCTGCGCGATGCTTGGCGACCAGTTGGCCCTGCTTGGTGTGAAGAACGGTTGGTCCGGCGTCATCATGTATGGCTGCATCCGGGACTCCGGCCCGATAAGTGGCATGGACCTGGGTGTCTTTGCCCTCGGAACGCACCCGATGAAGAGCGTCAAGAAAGGGGCCGGCGACCTCGACATACCCGTGAGTTTCGGGGGCGTCACCTTTTCCACCGGCCAATATGTGTACGCCGACGAGGATGGCGTGATCGTTTCCGAGGCCCCATTGCTGTAAGCGGCATCAAAAAACGCCGCGGTGCAGCGAATTTTCTTTTCACAATCACCGACGGCGTTTCACAATGCAAAATTATTTGCCTAGCTACATGTTTTCAAAAAGAAATTTATTTCTTATGTCTTATATAAGACCTGTTGCTGCCGTGCAAAATCCTGCCTATACTCTCACCCACTGACCGGACTCTCCTTTCAGACCCCACAGGTCTCCAGGACCCCGGACAAATGAGCAGGATGGGGTCTGCCGCCCACTCCCGGGCCGGACCGATCCGCCGGTTTTCCCTCCCCTCCAACGTTAGTAAAGGATGTCGTATGTCTCTGACTCGCGAACAGCAAATCGCCGCCCTCGAAAAAGACTGGGCTGAAAACCCCCGCTGGAAAGGCATCAAGCGCGGTTACTCCGCAGCTGACGTCGTCCGCCTGCGCGGCTCCTTCCAGGTCGAGCACACCCTGGCCCGTCGCGGTGCCGAAAAGCTGTGGGATCTGGTTAACAACACGCCCTACGTCAACTGCCTGGGCGCTCTGACCGGCGGCCAAGCCGTTCAGCAAGCCAAGGCCGGCATCAAGGCCATCTACCTGTCCGGCTGGCAGGTTGCTGCCGACAACAACGAGTACGCCGCAATGTACCCGGACCAGTCCCTGTACCCGGTTGACTCCGTGCCCAAGGTTGTCGAGCGCATCAACAATGCCTTCAACCGTGCTGACGAAATCCAGTGGTCCAAGAACATCAACAAGGGCGATGCCGGCCACGTGGAATACCACCTGCCGATCGTTGCTGACGCTGAAGCCGGTTTCGGCGGCGTGCTCAACGCCTACGAACTGATGAAGGCCATGATCCGCGCCGGCGCTGCTGGCGTGCACTGGGAAGATCAGCTGGCTTCCGTCAAGAAGTGCGGCCACATGGGCGGCAAAGTGCTGGTTCCGACCACTGAAGCCTGCCAAAAGCTCATCGCTGCCCGTATGGCTGCCGACGTTTACGGCGTGCCGACCCTGGTTATCGCCCGTACCGATGCTGAAGCGGCTGACCTGCTGACCTCCGACTACGACGAGAACGACAAGCCGTTCCTGACCGGCGAGCGCACTGCCGAAGGCTTCTACAAGACCAAGAAGGGTCTGGATCAGGCCATCTCCCGCGCCATCGCTTACGCTGAGTACGCCGACCTGGTGTGGTGTGAAACCGGCACGCCGGATCTGGAATTTGCCCGCAAGTTCGCCGAAGCCGTGCATAAGGTCCACCCGGGCAAGATGCTGGCCTACAACTGCTCTCCTTCCTTCAACTGGAAGAAGAACCTGGACGATGCCACCATCGCCAAGTTCCAGAAGGAGCTGGGCGCCATGGGCTACAAGTACCAGTTCATCACCCTCGCGGGCATCCATAACATGTGGTACCACATGTTCGACCTGGCCCAGGACTACGCTGCCCGTGGCATGTCCGCCTACGTCGAGAAGGTCCAGGAGCCCGAATTCGCTGCCCGCGACCGTGGCTACACCTTCGTGTCGCACCAGCAGGAAGTCGGCACCGGTTACTTCGATGACATCACCACCGTGATCCAGGGTGGCAAGTCCTCCGTGACGGCCCTGACCGGCTCCACCGAAGAAGAGCAGTTCCACTAAGCCCGGATCGCCGGTACCCCTCACCGGCACGCCTGGTTGATGAGCCCCCGCAGGTAACTGCGGGGGCTTTTTCTCGTCCGCAGCATGGCGGTGAGGTCTTCAGTAGAATGGCGCTTTTCGCCTTCCGCACCGCACCATGCAATCCCTGTGGATGATCGTGGCCAGTCTGCTGTTCGCATGCATGGGAGTTTGCGTAAAGCTCGGCTCAGCCCGTTTTACAACGGGTGAGCTGGTGTTCTACCGCGGCCTGGTCGGCTTTGTGATGATGTTCGGACTGCTTCGCCTGCAGGGACTTTCATGCGCAACGCCCCACTGGCGCCTGCAGCTATCCCGAGGCGTGTCAGGGACCATCGCCCTGATGTGTTACTTCTTTGCCCTCGGCATCCTGCCCTTGGCCACAGCGGTGACACTCAACTACACCTCGCCACTGTTTGTCGCCTTGCTCCTCGCCTGCTGGTTCCAGGAGCATGTCGGAAAGCATCTGTTCGCGGCTGTTGCGCTGGGTTTCATCGGTGTCGTTCTCCTGCTCCAGCCCACCCTCGATCCCGCGCAATGGGCTGGAGCACTCGGCGGACTGGGCTCTGGCCTGATTGCCAGCCTGGCATACCTGAACGTCCGGACGCTTGGTCGTGTGGGCGAACCGGAGGCCCGCACCGTGCTCTGGTTTTCACTCATCACAGCCGCTTGCGGCCTACCGTGGGCGCTTGCCTCGGGCAGCGCAAACACCGTGGGCTTTAAGGATGCAGCCGTCCTGCTCGGCGTGGGCGGATTCGGCGGATGCGCACAACTGGCCATGACCCGCGCCTACCGCTACGGAAAGACCATCGTGTCGGCCAACCTCGCCTACACCACAGTGATCTTCTCCAGCCTTTTCGGCGTTGCCTTGTGGGACGAACGCCTGCCATGGACCTCCATACTGGCGATCCTCATCATCATTGCCAGCGGCGTATGGGTATCCATGGCATCGCGAAAACCCACGGCGACCCTGGAGTCCGATTGAAGCGCAAGCAACGGGGGGCTACACTGGTGCGGCCCAGTCAGAGCATGTGAAGAAATCGTGGCGAGCGGTTCGAGTTCGCGCCGGGAAGCACGGCCGCACCAGGCGAACCACGAGCACCGCAGGAGCGAAATCGGGCCGCCCAGTAGGTGTATTGACAAGCTCTCAGCCCAGAAAGGAAGCAGACGATGATCACCACCGACCACAAGGAAAACCGGGTCAACGTAACCGTCCTGGGAGAGTTCACCCTGGCCGATTACAAGGAGTTCGAAGAAGTCATCAACTTCAAAGTGAAGTTCGAAGGCCCAGTCGATCTTCTCTTCGACCTGCGGGAAATGAGCGGCTTCACGGTGGATATGGCACTCGAGGAGATCCGCTTCGCGCGGGCCCACGCCCACGACTTCGCCCGTATTGCCATCCTCACCCGGGATCAATGGATCGCCTGGAGCGCTTGGCTGTCGCAGATGTTTGTGGACGCCGACGTTCGTGTCTTCGACGACACCGAAGATGCCGAAGCATGGCTGGGCGGCATCGAGACCCCGGTAAGCTGAGGTCTGGAGGCCATGTCCGTCCCGTTTACAAGCTTGATCAGCGCCACGGACCTTGCCCGGCAAGTCAGCCCCGCCTGGTGTATTTTTGATTGCCGGTTCAATCTTGGCGACCCCGGGTACGGCAGGAAGGCCTATGCATCGGGCCATATTCCGGGGGCACTCTTCCTCGACCTGGAGACCGACCTGTCCGGCCTTCTTACCGGGCGCAATGGACGCCACCCGCTGCCCGAACCGGAACGGTTGGCCGACAAACTGGGCAGCCTGGGGGTGGACGACCGGACACAGGTGGTCGCCTATGACGATGTGGGCGGAATGTTTGCCGCCCGCTTATGGTGGCTCCTGCGCTGGCTGGGACACGACCACGTGGCAGTCCTCAATGGGGGGCTGCAGGCCTGGCTCTCCAGCGGTCTGCCCCTGAGCACCGAGACCTCGGAGCCCCGCGCCACGACATTCGTTCACCGGCCGCAGGACAACATGAAGGTCGATGCAGACTACGTGCTGAACCATCTGAACAAACCCGGGATGCTGCTTGTTGATGCCCGCGCGCCCGATCGCTATCGGGGCGAAAATGAAACCCTTGACCCCGTTGGCGGGCATATCCCGGGCGCCGTCAATCGTTTCTTCAAGGACAATCTCGGCCCGGACGGATGCTTCAAACAGGCGTCGGAGCTTCAGGAGGACTTCGGTCAGATCCTCAAGGGCGGCAACGCGAATATAGCGGTTCTACAGTGTGGCTCCGGTGTTACGGCATGCCACAACCTGCTCGCAATGGAGGTCGCCGGTCTGGATGGGGCACGCTTGTATGCCGGCTCTTGGAGCGAGTGGTGCGCGGACCCGACCCGGCCTGTGGCGACCGGACCGGGCTGAACACGCGTGTGGAATGTGCCTGAGCTCAGGCCTTGCCGAGCAGGCTGCCAAGGACCGACGACAACCCTTGCCCCAAGAGATCGCTCCCTTCAGCGGGCAGTTGACCATTCGGGGTCAGGCCATCAATGACCTGGGGCAACAACTGGGCTAGCTGTCCGGCCAATTGCTCCTGCGGCAAGCCAAGCTGTGCGGCCATGTCTCCCAGGCCACCGGCCCCGCCGAGGACCTGCCCGAGCTGCTCCGCGCTGACCGGCAGGTTCTGGCCCGTCCCGACCCACGAAGCCACCTGGTCACCCAGACCGGCCTGATTGAACTTGGAGAGAAGTCCGCCCAGCCCACCTTCACTGTTTTGAATCAGGTTCAGCACAAGCTGAAGCAAGGGCGACTGACCGCCACCCTGCGCGCCTCCTGCCAGCGAACCCAGAACCTGTCCTGCAAGTTGATCGAGCAAACCCATACGTTGCCTCCAGTCAAAAAAACGATCCGGGAAGTTCCGGATCCGTCATGCAAAACCACCTCAACCATCGCGGCCCCTGCGGCGTGAGCCACATCATGGTTCCCCGCAGGCGCCACAGGATGTTTACACTCTTCACAGGGCTGGATCCTACCCCAGCGGCTCGCCGAATCTGACCGGTTTGCGCCGCCTTGTTAGAATTTAATCTTTTTTGCAGTGGGCGACACCACCATGACCCAGGACGAACTCAAGCAACAGGCCGCGCTACTGGCACTCGACTATGTGATCGAAGGGAAGATCGTCGGCGTAGGCACTGGCTCCACCGCCAACTTCTTCATCGACGGGCTGGCCACGATGAAGGATCGTATCGAAGGCGCCGTCGCCTCATCCGAAGCATCGGCCCGCCGACTGGCGGGCCATGGTATCCGGCTTCTGGACATGAACGAAGTCGAGTCGCTCCCAGTCTACATCGACGGTGCAGACGAAATCGATGCATCCCTGGCCATGATCAAGGGTGGCGGAGGCGCCCAGACCCGGGAAAAGATCGTTGCGGCGGTCGCGCGCACTTTCGTATGCATTTGCGACGCAAGCAAGAAGGTGGAACGGCTCGGCCGCTTCCCTCTTCCGATTGAGGTAATCCCCATGGCCCGCGCCCAGGTCTCACGTGAGCTTGTCCGGCTGGGTGGCCGCCCGGTACTGCGGGACGGCTTCATCACCGACAACGGCAACCTGATCCTTGACGTTCATGATCTTGCCATCGACGACCCTGCCGGCCTGGAGATCGCGATTGACGGGATCGTCGGCGTCGTCACCAGCGGCCTGTTTGCAAAGCGGGGCGCGGACGTCCTTCTGCTTGCCACGGCCGATGGCGTGATCACCTACGATCGGAGTTGAAACAAAATCGTCATCTTGCACTGCTAGGCTTTGTTGATTACATACCCTCCCCAACAGGATTTCCCCATGAACGAGCACACCTCCAAGAAGTTTGACGCCGAACTGGAAGGTATCCGAACCCGGGTTCTTCAGATGGGCGGCATGGTCGAACTGCAGATCGTGAAGGCCATGGAAGGCCTCTCCGACGGAGATCTGCTGCTGATCGACCAGGTCATCGAGAACGACAACCGGGTCAACCATCTGGAAATCGAACTGGACGAAGCCTGCAACCAGGTCATCGCCAAACGCCAACCCACCGCTGTTGATCTGCGCATGATCAGCACCGTCCAGAAGACCATCACCGACCTGGAACGGATCGGCGATGAGGCCAAGAAGATCGCCAAGACAGCGAAGCAGCTCCACACCACCGGATCGAACTTCACGCCCCAGATCCGTCTCGCCCACATCGCGACGGCGGTGGTCGACATGCTGCGCACCTCCCTCGACGCCTACGCCCGCCTGGACACCATCTCGGCAGCCCAGGTGGTCCGGCAGGACAAGGAAGTGGACGCCGAATTCAAGGGCATCATGCGCCAGCTCATCACCTACATGATGGAAGACCCGCGCACCATTTCCCAGTCCATCGAACTGATGTTCGTGGCCAAATCGGTGGAGCGCATCGGCGACCATGCCAAGAACATCGCCGAGTACGTGGTTTACATGGTCAAGGGCCGTGATGTGCGCCACACCAGCCTTGAAGAGATCGAACGCGAAGCAACCCGCTGAACGGCATCCCGCGGGGGGCTCTGCCCCCCGGTGTTCGGGCAAAATCGTCACCGCTGATCGGATCATGGCAACGGCGGCTCCGGCAGTCCACGTGGGGCTGCTAGAATCCGGTTCATCATCCGATTGCCGGACGCCACCGCCACCATGCCTCTCAAGTTCGAACTCCTGCAGGCTGACGACTATTCCCGTTACCTGCTGCGTGAAAAAACCGACATCCTTTTCAATCTGCGGGCCTTGATGCAAAGGCGCGCGATGCTGAGCGCATTCATTGACGCCAGTGCCGACTCCTTCCTGAGCGCAATCCTCGCTATCACGGCCGACGAGCAGCATCTCATTCTTGATGCAGCCAGCGATGAAGCCATCAATCTGCGCGTTGAAGCGGCCGAAAAGCTGATCTGCGTAACCCAGCTTGACAAGATCAAGATCCAGTTTGCCGCAACGGATATCGAGCGCTTTCCCCATGAAGGGCATCAGGCCTTCCGGATCGCACTCCCGGAGGTGCTGTTACGCTTGCAGCGACGGGAATACTATCGCCTCACCGCCCCCAGCCCCCACAACCTGAGTTGCCGGATTCCCGTTCTGGTGGATGGCGAAAACAAGTTCGTCACCGTCGAAGCAGACGTCGTGGATATCAGCGGGGGTGGCTTGGCAGTCACTGTCCCGCCCAATGGGGTGCCTTTCGAGCCCGACATGGAATTTGCCGACTGCCGGCTGATGCTCCCGGAAGTCGGCCCCATCGCCACCACCCTCCGGGTACGCAACCTGTTCCGCATCACCAATCGGGACGGCAGCGTCGTGCTGCGCGCCGGCTGCGAGTTCATGAATCTGCCTGCCAGCATGGCATCGACAATACAGCGCTACATATTGCGCACCGAACGGGAACGCAACGCAAGGGAACGTATCCGTTGACGAGCTTGCAGGCAATGGCAGGCCATCAATGAGAAGAGCCGGCAATGCCGGCTCTTCTCATTCTTTCCACATGAAGCACTGCGCGACGGATCGCCTTGGTGCTTACACCGACATGTTCATGATGTCCTGGTAAGCCGTGACCAGCTTGTTGCGCACCTGCACCATCTGCTGGAAGGACAGGTTCGCCTTCTGCAGATTCACCATTACATCCTGAAGATTGACATTCGGGTCACCGGCCGAGAAGCCCTTGGCCATCTCCTGCGCCTGCATCTGCGCCGAACTTACGTCGGCGATGGCACTTTGCAGAACCTGCCCGAAATCGGTGGCCCCGGCGGACGTAGCCGCTTGGGCAGACTTGCCCGACGCCACTTGCGAAGTGGCGCGCAGCTCGGACAGCATTTGGTCGATTCCGCGGGTATCCATGATCCTGCTCCTTTTTCTCGACTATAGCAGAGCAAGCCACGTGCCAAGCGGCACAATGGGCCATCAGCCGGAGAACAGCCCCTCCTGGCGATACTGCTGAAGCTTGTAGCGCAGCGTCCGCTCCGAGATGCCGAGCTGCGCTACTGCGCGTTTTCGCGACCCGCCAACCTCCTTCAGAACCTGGAGGATGTGCTCGCGCTCGAGATCCTTCATATTGGCTGGACGCCCCGCATCCTTGGCCGCCTCTCCGGCAGATACTGCCGACTCTGCGGCAAAAGTTGCCGCAACGGCAAGGGCGGGTACCGGCAGGCGCACCGGCTCACCATTCCAGTGGGGCAGGCACAGGCGGATGGTCTCCGCCGACACCGCCTCGCCACCACTCAGGATCAACGCACGCTGGACCGTGTTCTCCAGCTCCCGGACGTTGCCTGGCCAGGGATAGGTCACCAGCAGGGCCTCGGCCTCTGGGGAGAGTCTCCCCGTGCGCTTGAGGCGCACCCCGTGCATCAGCGCAAAGTGCCGCGCCAACGGAACGATGTCGCCTGGCCGTTCGCGCAGGGACGGAATTCCCAGGGGAAATACATTGAGTCGATAGAACAAATCCTCCCGGAAGCGCCCCGCTGCAACCTCCTTGCTCATGTCCCGGTTGGTCGTGGCCAGCACGCGGATGTCCAGGGGAATGGCCTTCTTGCCCCCCACCCGCTCGACCTCCCTCTCCTGCAATACACGCAGCAGCTTGGCCTGCAGACCAAGGGGCATCTCCGAAATCTCATCAAGCAACAGGGTGCCACCTTCGGCTTGCTCGAACTTGCCTGCCTGGGAGGAAGCCGCCCCGGTAAACGCCCCCTTCTCATGGCCGAACAGCGTGGCCTCCAGGAGCGTATCCGGGATCGCCGCGCAGTTGATGGCCACAAACGGCCCGTTGCGTCGAAGGGAATGCTCATGCAGATAGCGGGCAAAGACCTCCTTGCCCGTGCCAGACTCCCCGTTGAGCAGCACCGTCGCATCCGTCTCGGCCACCCGGTCGGCCAACGCCAGCAAATTGCGCGTATGGGGATCGGCGGCGATCATCCCGTCGGCCTGGCGGGTCACGGCATAGCGCTGCACATGTTCAAGCAGGACCCCGGGTTCAAAGGGCTTCATCAGGAAATCGCAGGCACCACCACGCATTGCATCGACCGCCTTCTCCACATCCCCAAAGGCGGTCATCAGCAGCACGGGCAATTGGGGCAGACGCTGACGCAGTTCCGCCAGAAGTTGAAGGCCATCCATGGGCTGCATCTTCAGATCCGACAAGACCAGATTGAAGGCCTGCCGATCCGCCTCGGCCAGCGCCGCCGGACCATCTCCGACCCCCGACACCGTGTGACCGGCAAGCTCAAGGGTCAGGCACACGGCATCCCGCAAGGGCGCATCGTCTTCGACAACCAGAATGTGGAGGGATTCGGACATGGAGATCTCTCAAGTACTCGGATAGAGCAGGGCGTCAGCCGCCCATGGCGAGGGTCAGGGTGAAGGTGGAGCCTCGGCCGGGCTCCGACTCGATGCCGATGTCGCCGCCATGGGCACGGGCAACCCCCCGGGCGATGGCCAGCCCCAAGCCGGTTCCATCGGGTCGGGTAGTAAAGAACGGCTCAAATAGCCTTGACTGAAGAGCAGGGTCAATCCCACGCCCGTCATCGGCGACCCGGAAGCGAGCCTGCATGCCGTCCTGCTCGGCACGAAAGCAAATGGTGCCTCCCGCGTCCAGGGCCTGGACCGCGTTCTCCAGCAGGTTGGTCAGGGCACCTGCAATCGCCTTGCGGTCACCCACGACACGGGTGTCGCCGCAGGTGCACGTGGCATCGAAGCGCAACCCCCTGGCTCTGGCCACAGGCTCGAGGGTCTGGGCCAGCTCGGCCACAAGATCGCAGATGGCAAAAGGCTCCCGCCCGAGCGTCTCTCCACGGGCAAACAGCAACATGTCGCGGATGAGCTTTTCCAGGTGGCGCAGGCGCTCCAGGGCACGACTGCCCACACGCTCCTTGTCCGCAGGCCCCATGTCCTGCTGAACCAGAGTCGCCGTGTACAGGAGCGCGGCCGACAGGGGGGTGCGTAGCTGATGCGCCAGGCCGGCAACCATCTCGCCCATTGCCGCCAGACGCTCGTTGCGCTCGGCGGCAAGGCGCATGCGATGGGCATCAGTCACATCCGTCAGCAACACGATGCGTCCCTCCCCGGACTCCAGAGGGGCGTCGACCCGGGTGACGCGTCGCGTTTCACCTCCCTGATCGAGCTGCCACTCGCCGGGCGTTTCGGTCTCAGCCAACCGGCCTGCACAGAAATCCGTCCAGTGGATCCCCGCCAGGCCAACACCGAACATGCTCTCCACCGCCTTGTTGGCCTGAACAACCCGGGCATCCCGATCCAGCACCACCACGCCTGCCGGCAAGGCGCCCATCAGCACGCTCAAACGTTCGGTCAGCTGACCAACCTGGGTCTGCAGCCCCGCGTAGGCGCCGGTCAGTGCCTCCGATGCCAAGCTGAACTGGCGAAAGGCATCGGCCAGTTGGCGGGCATCAAGGCGGTCTTCAGCAGCAGGGTCGGTCATGGGACGACAGAGACGAAATTCACCGGTTCGCAGCTTAGGCCCGCCAACACCCCGGCAAGGCGGCAAATAGGCGGCAAAAAACGCTGCTAATCCCCCCGTAGAACGGCAATCCGGCACGCCAGAATGCGAGCATCCGAAATAGGGGGAATGTTTCCATGGCAGCAGAAGAGGCCGCCGCTCCGGTACCGCCCGCCTCACCCTTTGCCCAGGTGCAGGAGAACATCCGCAATCTGTCGCAGCGCCAGAAGCTCGCTGCCGGAGCTGCGCTGGCGTTCGGCATTGCCCTGATCGTCGGCGTACTGTTGTGGAGCCGCCAACCGGACTATTCCGTCCTGTTCTCCAACCTTGCAGAGAAGGATGGCGGCGCCGTCGTTGCCAGCCTCCAGCAACAGAACATTCCCTACAAATTCTCCGAAAACGGCAACGCCATCCTGGTGCCCGCCACCCAGGTCCACGACCTGCGCCTGCGCTTGGCCGCCCAGGGCATCCCCAAGGGCGGCCTGGTGGGCTTCGAGCTGATGGAGACCCAGAAGCTCGGTCTGTCCCAGTTCCATGAGCAGGTGAACTACCAGCGCGCCCTGGAGGGCGAGCTGTCCCGCACGATCTCGTCAATTGCCAGCGTTGCCGGCGCGCGGGTGCATCTGGCGATTCCCAAGCAAACGGCCTTCCTGCGCGACGAACAGAAACCCACCGCCTCGGTGATGGTGAACCTGCACACCGGCCGCAGCCTGGACCAGGCCCAGATCGCCGGCATCGTGCACCTGATCTCGTCCAGCGTGCCCAACCTGTCCAATGACAACGTGAGCGTCATCGACCAGGACGGCAGCCTCCTCACCAAGAAGCCCGACCCCCTGCGCACCTCCCTCGACGCCACCCAGATCAAGTACACCCGCGAGCTCGAGGAAGGCTACATCGAGCGCGTCAACGCCATCCTCACGCCGCTCTTCGGCAAGGGCAATTTCCGCGCCCAGGTGTCGGCCGATGTGGATTTCAACGTCACCGAGCAGACCGCCGAAACCTATCGCCCCAACCCGTCCCCCGAGCAGGCCATCCGCAGCCAGCAAAGCAACGAGAGCCAGACCCGCGATCAGGGCCCGCAAGGGGTTCCCGGCGCCCTCAGCAACCAGCCGCCCGTGCCTGCCACAGCCCCCCTGACCACCCCCGCCGTGCCGGGGACGGCCGGCGCCGACGGGCAGCTACCGCTCACCACCAGCAAGAGCGCGACCATCAACTACGAGGTGGACAAGACCATCCAGCACACGCGCAAGGCCCTCGGCCAGATCAAGCGCCTGTCGGTGGCCGTCGCCATCAACCACAAGGAAGAGAAGGACAAGAACGGCAACATCAAGACCGTCCCGTTGACCGACGACGAGCGCAAGCAGGTTGAAGACCTCGTCCGCGAGGCGGTCGGCTACAGCAAGGACAGGGGGGACACCATCAACGTCGCGAGCAGCGCCTTCGTGGTCTCCGACAAGGACAGCTTCGAAACCCCGATCTGGAAGGATCCGGACAACATCGCCCTGTTCAAGGAACTCATCAAGTATCTGGTCATCGCCGGCGTGATCGCGTTCGTCGCCTTCGGGGTGATCCGGCCGCTGATGAAGCAGGTCATGCCGCCTCCGCCCGAGGAGAAGGACGAAGACGACGCCGCCGCGGCCGGACGGGCCGACGGGGAAGAGGGCGAAGAAGGCGACGAAGGGACGGACGAGGAAGGCGCCGAGGTGGCCCTGTCGCCGGAAGCTGCCGCCCGCCTGGCCTACGATGAAAAACTCGCCAAGGTGCACGAGATTGCCAAGAACAACCCGCGCGTGGTCGCCAACCTGATCAAGGAATGGATGGGAAGCAATGAGCAGCAACGATGAGGGCCAGGAGAAAGGCGCCCTGCTGTTGATGACCCTGGGGGCCGATGAAGCGGCCGAGGTGCTGAAGCAACTCGGCCCGAAAGAGGTCCAGAAGCTTGGCGCAGCCATGGCCAGCATGGCGTCCCAACCACGCGAGAAGGTCGAAATCATTCTCGACGAATTGATCGCCTTCGCCGACAAGGGTACGCCCATTGAGGCCGACCACGAACACATCAAGGCCATGCTGACCAAGGCCCTCGGTGACGAGCGGGCCACCCACCTGATCAGCCGCGTGCTGCAGGGCTCCGACACCGCCGGGATCGAAAGCCTGAAGTGGATGGATGCTCCGACCGCCGCCGACATGATCAAGAACGAGCACCCCCAGATCATCGCCACCATCCTGGTCCATCTGGAGTTCGATCAAGCCGGGGAGATCCTCAAGCATTTCACCGACCGCCTGCGCAACGATGTGCTGCTTCGCATTGCCACCCTGGACGGTGTGCAGCCGGTCGCCCTGCGCGAACTCAACGAAGCGCTCACACGCATGCTGGCCGGTGCGTCCACCGTCAAGAAGACTGCCATGGGTGGCGTGCGCCATGCCGCCGACATTCTCAACTTCGTCGGTTCGGCCGCGGAGACAGCCATCCTCGACAACGTGCGCGAGTACGATCCGGATCTGGCCCAGAAGATCCTCGACGAGATGTTCGTGTTCGAGAACCTCATGGAACTGGACGACCGGGGCATCCAGACCCTGCTGCGGGAGGTCCAGAGCGACTCCCTGGTCATCGCCCTCAAGGGTGCGCCACCCGAGATGCGCGAAAAAATCTTCAAGAACATGTCCCAGCGCGCCGCCGAAATGCTGCGGGAAGACCTCGAATCCCGCGGCCCGGTGCGACTGTCGGAAGTGGAAGCCGAACAGAAGGAGATCCTCAAGACAGCCCGTCGGCTGGCCGAGGAAGGCCAGATCGCCCTGTCCAGCGGCGGCGGCGACGATGCCTTCGTCTAAGGACGCACCATCATCATGTCCATGAACCGCCATCAGGCTGTCGGCGCCTACCAGCGTTGGGATCCCCCCTCCTTCGATGCGCCCGCCCCGGCTGCCACCCCACCGGAGATCGAGGACGAGGCGCTGGCAAACACTCTGACAGAGGTAGCTGATACCGCCGAGCCCGAGCCGCCTGCCCCCGTCATCACCGCCGAGCCCGAGCCGGAAATCCATCTGCCAACGGCCGCAGACATCGAACGCATCCACGAGGAAGCCCGCAAGGACGGCTATGCGGCCGGCTACGACGAAGGCACAGCCCGCGGTCGCATCGAAGCCATGCAGTTCCACGGGCTGGTTGAAAGCCTGGAAACGTCCCTGACCCAGCTCGACCGGGAAGTCGCCGACGAGATCCTCGCCCTGACCACCGAACTGGCCCGCCAGATGGTCCGCCACACCCTGGCACTCCGACCCGAGGCGGTCGTGGATCTGATCCGGGAAGCCCTTCTGCAACTCCCCCAGGCCCATGCCCTGATCCACATCAACCCCGAAGATCTGTCGATGGCAAAGGACTATCTGGGCGAACACCTCTCCCATGCCGGCCATCGCTTGATCGAAGATGCCACCATCACCCGCGGGGGGGTCCGCATCGAAGCGGCCGGCAGCCAGATTGACGCCACCGTACAAACCCGCTGGCGTCGCGTCATGGACAACCTGAGCCGCAGCATTCCGTGGGATGGGGAAGCGCCCTGATGGAACATGGCACGGAAACCTGGAAGGCCTTTCTGGCCGATGGGCGCAAGCTTGTCGGCGCCACCCCGCCTTACCAGATATCCGGCCGCCTGACCCGCATCAACGGGCTGGTCATGGAAGCCTCGGGGCTCAAACTGCCCCTCGGCTCGGGCTGCCGCATCATCATCCCCGGCGGCAGTTCCGTGGAAGCAGAGGTGGTCGGCTTCCACGGAGAGAAGATCTTCCTGATGCCGACCGATGACGTGTTCGGACTCGCCCCCGGCGCCCAGGTCCTTCCCGTCGAGCCGACACAACCGCAACTCATCGCCGGCGAGCGCATCGAGCCACGTCGCCGGGCATCGGACCGTGCCAAGCACCTGCCCATGGGAGACGAGCTGCTTGGCCGGGTTGTGGACGGTGCCGGACGCCCCCTCGACGGCCTCGGCCCCCTGGCCGTACGCCACTCGCGCCCCCTTCAGGCGCGGCCCATCAACCCCCTCCAGCGCGCCCCCATCAGCCAGTCCCTGGATGTGGGCATCCGCGCCATCAATGCCCTCCTCACCGTGGGCCGCGGTCAGCGCATGGGCCTTTTCGCCGGTTCCGGCGTGGGCAAATCGGTACTCATCGGCATGATGGCGCGCTACACCGCCGCCGACGTGATCGTGGTCGGCCTGATCGGCGAACGGGGTCGCGAAGTGAAGGAATTCATCGAACACAACCTCGGCCCCGAGGGGCTCGCCCGCTCGGCAGTCATTGCGGCCCCGGCCGACTGCAGCCCCCTGATGCGTCTGCAGGGGGCTTCCTATGCCACCACCGTCGCGGAGTACTTCCGCGACCAGGGCAAGCAGGTACTGCTGATCATGGACTCCCTCACCCGCTACGCCATGGCCCAACGGGAGATCGCCCTGGCCATCGGCGAACCGCCGGTTACCCGCGGCTATCCCCCATCGGTGTTTGCACGCCTGCCGGCATTGGTCGAACGGGCCGGCAACGGCCCCGAAGGCGGCGGCTCCATCACCGCCTTCTACACCGTACTGGCCGAAGGCGATGACCAGCAGGACCCGATTGCCGACTCGGCTCGCGCAATCCTCGATGGTCACATCGTGCTGTCACGCAATCTCGCCGACCAGGGGCATTACCCCGCCATCGATATTGAACAGTCCATCTCCCGGGCCATGCACAACCTGGTCAAGAGCCAGCACTTCGACATGGTGCGGCGCTTCAAGCAACTGTTCTCGCGCTACCAACGCTCCCGCGATCTGATCGCGGTCGGCGCCTATCACGCCGGATCCGACCCGGTCCTCGATCAGGCGGTAGCCATGTACCCCCGCCTCGAAGCCTTCCTGCAGCAGCGCATCGAGGAAAGCGAGGCCTATGAAACCGCCGTGGAGAAGCTGCATATGTTGTTTGGCGCCTCCCCGTGAGATCGCCCCGGGCCAGCAAGGGCGTCAAACCCTGCCCCTAAAGATTTCCGCCCCCTGTCCGTAAAAGCCGAGAGTAACTGAAGATGACTGAGCAGTTCCCGCTGCAGCCCTTGCTGGATCTGGCCAACAACCGCATGGACGATGCGGCCCGCCGGCTTGGCGAGCTTATCGCCAGCGATCGGGCCGTCGAGGAGAAGCTTGCCCTCCTTGTCGAGTATCGACAGGAGTACCAGGCCCGATTTGTGGAAGCCGCCCGCAATGGCATTGGCCCCGACGCCTGGCGCAACTACAGCGCTTTCCTCGCCAAGCTCGACGAGGCCATTGCCCACCAGCAGAGCGTGGTTTCGGAATCGAAACGTCGCGTCGAACAGGGCCAGCAGGACTGGGTTGATCAGCGCAACAAGGTCAAGGCCTTTGATACCTTGTCGCACCGGCACCAGACCCAACAGGCCCGCAAGGAAGCCAAGCAGGAACAGAGACTCACCGATGAACACGCTGCCAAACAGTTCCGGGATCGCACCGGGGAAGAATGAAGCGGGCTCCGGCCGCCACTGGCACGTGGCTTGCTGATAGGGATCCGTCAGCATCCTCATCAGGAACAACACCATGTCCGGACCGGCCTTGACCCCTATCGCCAACATCGCCCCCACGGCACCTCCGAAAGGCACCGAGGCGTCGAATCAGGATGTCGCCGCCCAGTCCGAACCGGACAAGGCGGGCACGGGCTTCGCGTCCGAGCTGAAGCGCCAGATGAAGGATGCCTCATCCACAGACGAAGAGCACGGAGCCAGGAGCGACGCCGAAGCCGATGCGGCAGCCCGGGCCGAGGCTGCCGCGCAATCCCAGCCGCCCGTCCAGCCCGAGCTCGCCGCACTACTGAACGGACTCATTCCCACCGCCACACTCCCGGCGACGGGCCTGCCGACAGACGCCGAGCCAGCCGCGCCCAGCAGCGACGAAGCCCCCTTGCTGTCCAACATGGCTACCGACGAACGGCATGCCAGTGGCCTCTTCACCACGCACCTCTCGCCGCCCCCTGAAGCCATCACCTGGACGGCAAGCGGCAACGCCGTGTCGCAAACGGCAGACAGCGCCGCCAGCAGCCCGGCAAATTTTGCCGCCCCCCAGAGCACCGGTCAGGACATCTCCCTGCACGGCGCCCCTGTCGCATCGGCAGACGTGCCCCTGAGGATAGCTGATGCGACCGTCGCCGCCGCCCCCACCAACAGCTTCGCAGCGATCCACGCGGCGGCCCTGGCCAATCTTCAGGGCGCAGCGCCACCGCCGGCCCCATCCCCCTTGCCCATGCACGTGGCCACGCCTGCCGGCAGCCCCGGCTGGCCGGAAGAAGTTGGCGACCGGGTGAGCTGGATGGTCGGACAGACCGAGAGCCATGCAGAGCTCACGCTCACGCCGCCCCAACTCGGCAAGGTGGAGGTTTCCATCACCGTCAGCGGCGACCAGACCAGCGCCCAGTTTGTGGCGGCGACGCCCGCCGCCCGCGAACTGATCGAGCAAAGCCTCCCGCGTCTTCGTGAAATCCTCGAACAGAGCGGCATCAGCCTGGGGCAGACAGATGTGGGCACATCCGGGCAGCCGGGGAATCCGGAACGCAGCCCGCGCAGCAACTGGCGCGACAGCGGCAATACAGACGAGGGACTTGCAGGAAGCGCCGTGCCGACCCAATGGGCCAGACGCGGCGAAGGTTTGGTAGACACGTTTGCCTGAATCGGCACAAATGGCGGGCCCAGATGCCCCTATTCGACGCTTGCCGGGCAGCCGTGGTGGATAACAATGGATGCAGATAAGGAGTGATCCAGCATGTCGAAAGCACCGGCCAAGGCGGAAGCCGCCGAAGGCGAAGCCCCCGCCAAGGGTGGCAAGAAAAAATTGATCATCATCATCGTGGCGGTTCTCGTGCTGGCCATTGCCGGCGCGGGCGCCTTCATGATGATGGGCAAGAAGAAACACGCAGAGGGCGAAGAAGCCGAGGAAGAGGCAGTGTCCCACGAGCCCCCCAAGGTCAAGGTGGACCCTTCCAAGCCGCCGATCTTCGTGCAGCTGGAGCAGTTCACGGTCAACCTGGCGCCGGAAGAGGGAGAGCACTTCCTCCAATCCACGATGGTGCTTCGGGTTGCCGACGCCAAGGTGGGAGACTCCCTGAAGCTCTACATGCCTGAACTGAAGCACCGCATCATCATGCTTTTGTCCTCCAAGAAGCCCTCCGATCTGGTCAGCTCCGAGGGCCGGGAGGAGCTCGCCGACGAGATCAAGGAAGAAGCCAACGATGTGCTCGGCTACGCGCCAAACCCGAAGAAGAAGAACAAACGCAACCGCCCGGAAGACGACGGGCCGGTGCTTGCAGTGCTGTTCAACCAGTTCATCGTGCAGTAACGGGGTATCTCGTCATGGCCCAGGACTTTCTCTCCCAGGAAGAAGTTGACGCCCTGCTCAAGGGCGTCACCGGGGAGGGTGATGACACCGAGCAGGCGGAAGAGAACGCCAGCGGGGTCCGGGACTACAACCTGGCGACGCAGGAGCGAATCGTGCGTGGGCGCATGCCCACCATGGAGCTCATCAATGAGCGCTTCGCCCGCTACCTGCGCATCGGCATGTTCAACTACATGCACCGTAACGTCGAAGTCTCGGTCGGCCCCATCAAGGTCCAGAAGTTCAGCGAGTTCGTGCGCAACCTGGTGGTTCCCACCAACCTGAACCTATTCATCTCCAAACCCCTTCGTGGTACCGGGCTCGTCGTCCTCGACCCCAACCTGGTGTTTCTGGTGGTGGACAACCTTTTCGGCGGGGACGGCCGCTTCCATACGCGGGTGGAAGGCCGCGACTTCACCCCAACGGAGCAACGCATCATCCAGGGCCTGCTGAAGGTCACCTTCGACGAATATGCCAAAGCCTGGGCACCCGTGCAGAAGCTCGAATTCGAGTACGTGCGCTCGGAAATGAACCCCCAGTTTGCCAACATCGCCACGCCCAGCGAGATCGTCGTGGCAGCGTCCTTCACCCTCGAATTCGGCGGATCCCAGGCAGAGATGCACTTCTGCTTCCCGTATTCGATGCTGGAGCCCATCCGCGAGACGCTCTACTCGACCATGCAGAGCGACCACATCACCCAGGACAATCGCTGGGTGAATATGATGGGGAAACAGTTGCAGACTGCGGAGGTCACCCTGGTGGCACGTCTGGGCACCGCCACGGTCACCCTGCGGGATATCGTCCACATGAAACCGGGCGACGTGATTCCCCTCAACATCCCGGATACCGTTCAGGCGGAAGTGGACGGCATACCGTTCATGGAATGCCGCTACGGCATCCAGCGCGGCCAATACGCCCTCAAGGTGGAACGCTTCCTCGCCCAGGAAGAAGAAGCCACGACCAAGGGCTAGGAGCACACCATGTCAGAAACCGACACCCCCGACGAAAACCAGATCAGCGACGACGATTGGGCTGCGGCCATGCAGGAGCAGGCGGCGGCGGAGGGTCTCACCGATCCGGCCGAGCCGGCCGAGGACGATGGATCCCCCTACCAGGCCAAGCCAGCCAGCCAGCTCTTCCCGGATTTTGGCCAGACGGGAGCCAAGGGCGGATCAATCAACGATTACGACATGATCCTGGATATCCCGGTGCAGCTCACCGTGGAACTGGGACGCACCAAAATCGCCATCCGTAACCTGCTGCAGCTGGCCCACGGATCGGTGGTGGAACTGGACGGGCTGGCGGGCGAGCCGATGGACGTACTGGTCAACGGCACCCTGATCGCGCAAGGCGAAGTGGTGGTGGTGAACGACAAGTTCGGCATCCGCCTGACCGACATCATCACGCCGGCGGAACGCATCCGGAAACTCCGCAACTAAGCCGCCCGGCGGGCGGCATCACGGGGAAACCGGGCGCCCCGCAGGCCGGGCCAGCACCGAGCGTATCGGCCGCCGGTCCGGCGCATTGGCCCGATGCAGCAGCCAGCGCTCCCCGAGTATCTGCAGAGCCCGCTGGCGCTTGGCCTCATAGGCGCTGCCAGAGGACAACTCCGGAACGTTCTTGTCAGACGCGCCAGCCACCGGCTGGATGTCACGATGCCACAGCAGCATGATCACACCTCCTGAACCCGACACTCCCTTTGATTGATAGCACATCAGGCAGTTCGCCGGCAAAGGCGTAAAGCACAAAAATATGCCTGTTTTACATGCCTAATCAAGCCATGCAGGGCCAGGCTTGGGGAATAAGCTGACGGCCAGACTCCCCTACACGCCCGCCCGCCATGCCCTCTCCGCTTCATGCTGCCGGCTTGCTGCTTCTGACCGGCCCCGCGATCTCCGCGGATGGCAGCACTCTTGATGCCACGGGAAGCGTGATCCAGATGCTGCTCGGCCTGGGCCTGGTGATCGGCCTGCTTTACGCGACACTGCACATCCTGCGGCGTATCGGGGGTGGCAACACGCAGGCCGGGGCCATGCTGAAGATCCTTGGTGCCGCGGCCGTCGGTCCGCGGGAGAGAGTCGTACTGGTGGAAGTGGCGGACAGGATACTGGTACTCGGAGTCGCTCCCGGGCGGGTGAATACCCTGCACACCCTCGACGCGGGAGACATCCCTCGGGATCCCGATGGAGGCCGCTCCCTTTCCGGCGGCAAGGACTTCCAGACCTGGCTCAAGCAGACCCTCGAACGCCGTTCCAGATGAAACACCTCCCCCTCATGTTCCGGCGCTGCGCCCCACTGCTCCTGCTGTTGCCCCTGCCCGTCCTGGCCCAGGCCATGCCCGCGCTCACCAGCACGCCTGCTGGCGGCGGCGGCACCCAGTACAGTCTGTCCATCCAGACCCTGCTGCTGCTCACCTCCCTGAGCTTCCTGCCCGCAGTCGTACTGATGATGACGAGCTTCACCCGGATCATCATCGTCATGTCCCTGTTGCGTCACGCCATGGGCACCCAGACCTCGCCACCCAACCAGGTGATGATCGGCCTGTCCCTGTTCCTCACCTTCTTCATCATGTCTCCGGTGATTGACAAGGTCTACACCGAAGCCTGGCAACCCTTGTCGGAGAATCGCATCACCTTCAACGAAGCCCTTGATCGTGCCACCGTCCCGGTCAAGACCTTCATGCTCAAGCAGGTTCGGGAACCCGACCTCAACCTGTTCTCCAAACTGGCCAAGACCCCTCGGGTGGATAAGGCCGAAGACCTGCCGATGCGGGTGGTAATCCCGGCCTTCGTCACCTCCGAACTCAAGACTGCCTTCCAGATCGGCTTCATCGTCTTCATTCCCTTTCTGATCATCGACATGGTCGTCGCCTCGGTGCTGATGTCCATGGGCATGATGATGATGAGCCCGGCCATCGTTGCCCTGCCCTTCAAGATCATGCTCTTTGTGCTGGTGGACGGCTGGAATCTGCTGATCGCCTCCCTTGTGCAGAGTTTCGGATAGGAGAGCCCCCGTGACCCCCACGACCGTCATCGACCTGGGCCGCCAGGCCCTGGAACTCACCCTGCTGATCTCGGCCCCCCTGTTCATTGCGGCCCTTGCCACCGGCCTCATCATCTCGATCTTTCAGGCCGCAACCCAGATCAACGAACAGACCCTGTCCTTCGTGCCCAAACTGATCGCCACCTTCATCACCCTGGTGCTGGCCGGGCCGTGGATGATCACGATGATGACCGACTTCATCCGGCGCCTGTTCGAGAACATCCCGGCGATGATCGGCTGAGGCCGCGGCCCATGCTGACCGTCACCGCGGCCCAGCTCGACGCCTGGCTGGCCGCCTTCGCATTTCCCCTGGCACGGGTATTGGGTCTGATCGGTGCCGGCCCCGTGTTCGGCAACAACTCCCTGCCCCGGCGCGTCAAACTGGTGGTCGGGCTGGCCGTGGGAGTCGGCCTCGCCCCTGCCTTTCCCTCGGTCCCGGCGGTTCCCCTCGACTCCTGGGCCGGTCTGCTGATCCTCTTCGAGCAAACGCTGATCGGTATCGCGATGGGCCTGGCGATGCGAGTGGCCTTTGCTGCCCTGGACCTGATGGGCGAACTCATCAGCCTGCAGATGGGCCTCTCGTTTGCTACCTTCTTCGACCCCCTGGCGGGCGGGCAGACGGCGGTGGTGGCGGAATTCCTGACCCTTCTCGCCACCCTGGTCTTCCTGTCGCTCAATGGCCACCTGCTGATGCTGGACACCCTGGCCAGAAGTTTCGAGTGGTTCCCGATCGGCAGCACCAACCTGAACAAGGAGGGATGGATGGTACTGGTCCGCTCCGGCGCAATGATCTTCGCGGCAGGCCTGCTGATGGCGCTTCCGGTGGTCACCGCCCTGCTCATCACCAACATCGCCCTGGGCATCCTGACCCGCGCCGCGCCCCAACTGAACCTCTTCGCCATCGGCTTCCCCATCACCCTGACAGTCGGCTTTGGTGTCCTGCTACTCGCCCTGGGGCACCTGGCCCCCTTGCTGCAGCGATTCTATGACATGGGCTTCGACACGATGGCCACCCTCTTGCGCACCCTCGGTCAGAGCGTGGGAGTGCGTCCCTGATGTCACCGCTTGTCGTGACACTGCTCGTCGGGACAACCCTCGCTGCCATCGGCCTTCTCTGGACACGGCTGGTCTCGGCGCGCCGGCTGGCCGGCCGCCTGGCGGACGCCCTGAAGGACGAACAGGCACACCGCATGCAGGCCGAACACGCCCTGGATGCGGCCCATGAGCGCTTCTCCGAAGTCTTCCGCTTCCTGCCCGATCTGGTGACCCTGAGCAGCCTCGAAGACGCGCGCCTCATCGACATGAACCTGAACTGGAGCGCCACCCTGGGCTACGACCACGAAGAGTGCGTCGGCCAGCGCGGCCAGGCATTCGGCATGTGGTCCAGGGCAGAGGATGAAAACACCGTACTCGAGCGTCTGCGTGCGGGCAGATCTGTTCACAACATGCCGATCACCCTGCGCCGGTGGGACGGAAGCGTCATTGAAACCCTTGCCCGAGCCTGCCTGCTGCAGATCGGTACGCGGGCCTGCGTACTCACCGTGTTTCGCGACATCAGCGAGCAGTTGCGGCTCGAACGGGCCGAAAGGGCCGCCACCGAGTCACAGCGGATCTCCGAGGCCATCTTTTCCGCGGCCTTTCATTGCAGTCCCGACTACATCACCATCAGCCGACTTGCCGACGGCACCCTGCTTGAGCTCAACCAGGCCTTTGTCCAGCTGGTGGGCTGGTCGCGGGAGGAAGCCATCGGCACCCGTTCTGTGGACCTGGGTCTGTGGCCCATTCCCGAAGAGCGCGCCACCGTGGTCGACCGGGTCAACAGGGACGGGGCCGTGCGCAACTTTCCCTGCACCATCGGCACCCGTGACGGCTCACGGCGCCACTGCCTGCTCAACGCCTCCAGCATCGTGATCGAAGATCAGGCCTGCCTGATCGCGATTGTTCGGGATGTTTCCGAGCAGAAGGCCGCCGACGATGCCCTGCAGGAGAGCCAGGCAAAGTTCTCCCGGATCTTCGCCTCTGCGCCGGTCGCCATGTCCGTCACCCGGCTTGCCGACCGCACCCATGTGGACGCCAACCCGGCCTGGGAGAACCTCTTCGGTCTCCAACGCCAGGCTGTCCTGACCCGCAGCACGGGTGAGCTTGGCTTCTGGGTGGACACGGAGGTTTACGACGACCTCTACGCGCGCATCGCCGGTGACGAAGTCGTTGATCAACGCGAGGTACGCATTCGGCCCCGTGGTCGCGACGAGATCGCCACCTGCCTGGTATCCGGCTGCCGCTTGCGTATCCACGGGGAAGACTGCGGCCTGTGGTCACTCGTGGACATCTCCGAACTTCGGCGCATCCAGGGGCACATTGAAGAACTCAACGAAGGCCTGGAGCGAAGGGTTGCCGATCGCACCGCCGAACTGCAGGCCACCCTGGCAACCCTGAGCCAGGCCCGGGACGAGCTGGTGCGCCGTGAAAAGCTGGCCGCCCTCGGCTCACTCGTCGCGGGCATCGCCCACGAACTCAACACCCCCATCGGCAACAGCGTGATGGTCGCCACCACCCTCGCCGTCCGCACGGAGGCGATGGCGCAGGAGTTCGCATCCGGCGAATTGCGCCGGAGCAGCTTCGAGACCTACGTGAGCGACGCCCGGGAAGCCGGAGATCTGCTCATGCGCAGCCTCCTGCGCGCCCAGGAACTGGTCCGCAGCTTCAAACAGGTTGCGGTCGATCAAAGCAGCGAAAAGCGCCGCCCCTTTGAACTCGGTGAAATGCTTCACGAAATCGCCGTCACCCTCGGGCCCATGCTGAAGGCTTCCCATTGCACCCTCGACATTGCCCCCGCGGACACCCTGCCCATGGACAGCTATCCGGGCGCGCTCGGCCAGATCCTCACCAACCTGATCGGCAATGCGCTGATCCATGCCTTTCCAGGCCACGCGGGGGGGCGCATCGTGGTGAGCACCCAGGCCCAGGCCGACAGTGTCAGCATCCGCATTGCCGACAACGGGATCGGCATTGATGAGAGCAGCCTGCAGCGGATATTCGACCCGTTTTTCACCACCCGCCTTGGAACGGGAGGCAGCGGGCTCGGACTCTACATCGTCTACAACCTCGTCACCTGCACCCTGGGCGGACAAATCCAGGTGGGGAGCACCCCGGGCTCCGGCACTTGTTTCACCCTGACGCTGCCGTGCATCGCCCCTGCCGACGCCCCCCAGGACAATGCCATGGCGATACCCACAGCCCAAAGGCCGTGGTTAAACTTCGAGGATGCCGGGCCGATAATCTGAGTTCCACCACGTCACCGGGAAAGGCCTGTGCGCCCCTCCCCACGGAGCCCCCATGGCCATTGCCATTGTTGACGACACCCCCCTCAACCTGACCCTGATTCAGGCTCTGGTCCGCAAACTCGCCCCTGCCGGCACTGAGATCGTGTGTTTCACCTCGCCAAGGGAAGGCCTCGACTGGTGCGGCGCCCACGAGCCCGACCTCATCATTGTCGATTACATGATGCCCGATCTGAACGGTATCGAGTTCATTGACGCGGTACGCCAGTTTCACCCGGCTGACGTAGTACCGATCCTGATGGTCACCGCCGCCCATGAAAAGGAAATCCGCTACCAGAGCCTGACCGCCGGTGCCAACGATTTCCTGACCAAGCCCATCGATCGCCACGAGTTCGACCCCCGTGTGCGCACCATGCTCGCCCTGCGCAACAGCCATACCCGGCTACGCAGCTGGAACGACGACCTGCGCCAGGCGGTCATCCACAAGACGGCAGACATCGTGGCACGCGAAAGGGAGACCATTGCCCGTCTGGCCCGTGCAGCCGAATTCCGTGATCCGGAAACCGGCGCCCACATTCTGCGCATGGCCCACTACTCACAACTGATTGCCCAGCGCCTGGGGCTTGAACCTGAATTGTGTGAACGCATCCTGAGTGCCGCTCCCGTGCATGACGTGGGCAAGGTCGGGACGCCGGATCACATCCTTCTAAAGCCAGGGCGCCTGACCGACGAGGAGATGGCAATCATGCGCCGCCACGCCACCATCGGCTACGACATCCTCAAGGGCTCCTCCTCGCCCATGATTCAACTGGCCGCAGAGATTGCCCTCAGTCATCACGAGAAATTCAACGGCAGCGGCTATCCCGGAGGCCTTGCCGCAGAAGCGATTCCGCTGTCCGGGCGGATCGTTGCGGTCGCTGATGTGTTCGACGCCCTCACCTCGGCGCGACCCTACAAGCCCGCCTGGGAGCTTGACCGGGCGGTAGCGTTCCTGAAGGGGGAACGCGGTCAACACTTCGACCCCACGTGCGTGGATGCCTTTTTCGACCAATGGTCGGCAGTGCTGGCGATCCGCGAGCGCTATAAGGACGATGAAGAATGAGCCGACTGCTCCACGACGTGGCAGACCGTCTTGGGCTGCATTCCCTCCGTCAGCAACTCACCGCGCTGTTTGCACTGCTGCTGACGCTGTCGGTCTTGGCCTACTCCCTTTACACGGGTTTCGAACAAGCCGGCTACGTGGAACGACTGGAACGCGCCCATGCCGATGAACTCTCCCGGCATCTGGCCGCCGCACTGGAACCACACGTCGCAGCAGGCGACAGTCGTGCCATCACCGCGCACCTCCTTGAAGTCGCTGGCAACACCGCCATTCTTCGACTCACGGTCACCGACCGGCAAGGCACCCCGATCGCAAGCGTACATCGTGCCACGAGCAGCACAGCGCTGACCCCCGAGCCGGACATCGCCACCCCCTTCCCCCTCCCGAATCAGGGCCGCCGCGCCAGCAGCGTCGACGTCACGGCCGGACGCTCCACCATCGTCGCCTGGGTCGGCATCGGCGAGATCGCGCCGATGGGCTGGCTGCGCAGCGAGATCCATCCGGCTGCCGCCATCGACAGCCTCCATCACATCCTCCAGGACAGTGCTGTGGCGGGCGTGCTGACCCTCTTGATCGGCACGGCAACAATCCTTATCTTCCTGCGCCCCCCCCTCCGCAGCCTGGAGCGGGCCACCGCCTTTGCCGAGGGCATGGAAAACTGCCAGGGCGACACGCTTCACGAAACAAGTTCTGCCGTCGAGATCCGCAAGCTGGTGGACGCCCTCAATTGGACGTCCATCCGCCTTTTCGACGGCCAGTCAGCCCTGTCGGCGAGCGAGCTTCGCAATCGGGCTATCGCGGAAGCCGCCCTCGACAGCATCATCACCGTTGACGCCAACGGCCGCATCCTCGAGTTCAACCCGGCGGCCGAGCGCACCTTCGGGATTTCCAGGGCCGATGCCTTGCATCAACCCGTGTCGGAGCTTCTTTTTCCCGAATCATTGCGCGAGATCCACGCCGCCAAGTTAAAACAACTCCTGGAGGCCCCCCTTGGCGACACCCTGGGACAACGCGTCGAAACGATGGCCAAGCGCTGCAATGGCGACGAATTTCCGGTGGAAATGGCCCTCGTCGCGCTGGAAAGCGGGGGTAGCCGCCTGATCACGGCCTATTTGCGGGATATCGGGGACCGCAAGGAGGCCGAACGCATCATGCGGCAGGCGAAAGAATCCGCTGAAGCCAACAGCCGCTCCAAGAGCGACTTCCTCGCCAACATGAGTCACGAGATCCGTACGCCCATGAATGCCATCCTGGGCATGACCGACCTTGCCCTGGAGACCGAACTCGACGAGGAACAGCGCGAATATCTGACCCTGGTGAAGAGTTCTGCAAACGCCCTCCTCGGCATCATCAACGACATTCTCGACTTCTCGAAGATCGAGGCCGGCAAGCTCGATTTCGAACACATCAACTTCAGCCTGCGGGACTGCGTCGCCCTGGCCGTCAGAACCCTTCAGCAACGGGCCTCCGAGAAAGATCTGTTGCTCAGTGTTCAGGTCGCACCGGAAGCTCCCGACAGCCTGGTAGGCGACCCGCATCGCTTGCGCCAGGTCCTGATCAACCTCCTCTCCAACGCCATCAAGTTCACCAACGAAGGGGGCGTCAGCGTGATCGTCCAGCCCGGCGCCCCGACGGACGAACGGATATCCATCCAGTTCAGCGTACAGGACACGGGAGTCGGCATTCCCCCCGAAAAGCAGGATCTGATCTTCGAAGCCTTCTCCCAGGCGGACTCCTCCACCACCCGCCGCTACGGCGGCACGGGCCTTGGGCTGACCATCAGCGCCCAGCTGGTTCAGGCCATGGGGGGCAAGATTCGCGTGGAAAGCACCCCGGGCCAGGGAAGCACCTTCCATTTCAGCGCCCACTTCGAACCCGGTCAGGCCAGTGCCGTGACGGAAGAACGGGCGCATCTGGAAGGTCTGCCCGTCCTCGTCGCAGTGGACAATCCCGTCGAACGCCACACCCTCATCGAACTGCTGGGTCAGTGGCGGATGGCCCCCACCTACGCGCCCGACGCCAACACCTGCCTGCGTGAACTTACCCAGGCGGCCAGCAACAATCTCCCCTATCGGGTCGTGGTGCTCGGCACCCAGCTACCCGACTCGGAGGGCTTCTCCCTGGCGGACACGATCACCAGCTCGAACCTGCCGCAGCCCTGCGTGATCATGCTGGCAGTCGAGGGCCGCCGTGGCGACGGCGCGCGCTGCCGCGAGCTGGGCATCGCCGCCTACCTGCCCATGCCGGTTGAAGCCTCCGATCTGCTCAACGCCATTCTCTTGTCGGTGGACCCCATCGATGAGCGCCCCCTGATCACGCGTCACTCCTTGCGCGAGCAGCGCCGCCAGCTCCACGTGCTGCTCGCCGAGGACAACGTGGTGAATCAGACGCTGGCCATCCGCCTGCTGACCAAGCTGGGGCATCGCGTCGAAGTCGCCAACAATGGCCAGGAAGCCCTTGACCTCCATGCGGCGACCCATTTCGACGCCATCCTGATGGATGTGCAGATGCCCGTCATGGGCGGCTTCGAAGCCACCGCCGTGATTCGCCAACGGGAGTCGGCAGGCATGGAGCGCACCCCGATCATTGCCATGACCGCCCATGCCATGAAGGGTGACCGGGAGCGCTGCCTGCAAGCGGGCATGGACGGATACCTCTCCAAGCCCGTGCACGCGCCCGATCTTGTCGAGGCCCTGATCCTGCAAGCCGGCCACAATGATCCGGCGCCCGCGCCCGAAACCGAGTCGCCGCCGCCCAGCGGTCCGATTTTCGACCGGGAGCAGGTACTCTCCAACCTGGGTGACGACGAAGACTTGCTGGCCCAGCTGATGGTGATGTACAGCGAAGACGAACCGCGCCTGCTGGCCGAAGTCGAGGCCGCGGTGAAGGCCGGTGACGCCGACGCCCTTTACGGGAGCGCCCACGCCCTCAAGGGCGCCGTGTCAAACTTCTGCGCGGGACGGGCCCAGGCCAAGGCCCAGCAACTGGAGCGTATGGGCCGGGAAAGAAAGCTTGGCAACGCCTCCACCGCCCTGGCGGAGCTGAAGCACGAACTGGCGGCCCTGAGCGAGGCTTTCAAACTTCGCTGAACCCACATGCGCCGATGCGGTAGCGAGGCGGACCGGGACTCGGCACTGGTGAAGAGGTCGTAGCGACGGGTTCGAGCTCTTGCCGAGAAACGCAGCCCTACAAGGATTATGGTGCGCCGCAGGGGCTCAACCGGACTGCGCTGTCGATTTACGCACCTGCGCCCACACCTCTTCACCGGGCATCGGCCCCCTTGGCCTGAATCAGTTCGATCTTGTATCCATCCGGATCCTCGACAAAGGCAATGACCGTGCTGCCGTGCTTCATCGGGCCGGCCTCGCGCACCACCTTGCCGCCACGGGCCTTGATGGTTTCACACGCGGCGTAGGCGTCGGGCACTTCGAGGGCAATATGGCCATAGGCCGTACCCAGCTCATACGACTCGACACCCCAGTTGTGGGTCAGTTCGAGCACCGCCCCGGCCGCTTCGTCCTGGTAGCCGACGAAGGCCAGCGTGAACTTGCCGTCCGGATAATCCCGACGGCGCAGCAGGCGCATCCCCAGAACTTCGGTATAAAAGGCGATGGAACGATCAAGATCGCCGACGCGGAGCATGGTGTGAAGCAGACGCATGGAGTTTTCCTTGTATCAAAGGGCAGGAAGCGCTGCGCCGGCCTTGCGGAGGGCCTGGCGTGCCGCCACATGCTCGGGGTAGAGGGACGCCACCACAGACCAGAAACGGGGTGAGTGGTTCATCTCGACCAGATGGGCCACCTCGTGGGCAACCACATAGTCAATCAATGGAAGCGGCAGGTGGATCAAACGCCAATGCAGCCGAATGCCGCTACGCACGCTGCAGCTTCCCCAACGGGTACGCGCGCTGGACAGCCCGACGGCCGGCACCGGTCGCCCGAGGCGCAGACAAAACTCCTCCACCCGATGGCAGAACACCGCCAAAGCCCGCTCCTGCAGGCCCCGCAACAAGAGCTGGCGGGCATCGCCCCCGGCCCGCAAGGCCAGCTCCATGACAGGTTCCGGCCCCGCCTCATGCCAGACGACCCGATTGTTGCCCCGCCCAATTTGCAGGCGCCAGACATCCCCCAGAAGCGGCAATGCGGCCCCGTCCCTGGGCTCGAAACGCGGTACATCGGCCGCGGCGGAGCGGGTGGCGAGCTTGTCTGTTATCCACCGGGCGTGGCTGCGGATGAAGGATTCCACATCGGGAAGTCGGGCACGCAGGGGCACGCCCACGGTCAGCCCACGGTGGTCAATGCGCAGACCGAGCGTCTTGCGGGCGCTCCGCCGCAAGCTGTAGGAAACCCGCCGCCCGTCCAGGACAATCTCGCGGGCCTCCGCAGGCGTCGCCGTCACGCCGTGCTGGCTTCCTTGCTGCGCGGCGTGCGGTAATGATGGGGAAACAGCCGGCGCATTTCGCCCTCAACCCAGGCTTCGGCGCGCGCATTGATTTCCTCCGCGGTCAGGCCGGTGGTATCGATCACCGGGCCGACACTCACCACCACTTCGCCAGGACGCTTGAAGAAGGCATTGCGCGGCCAGAATTCCCCGGCATTGTGGGCCACGGGCACCACCGGGGTTCCCGTCTGCGCGGCCAGCCACGAGGCGCCAGCCTTGTACCGTTTCTTGCTTCCCGGGGCCACGCGCGTCCCCTCGGGAAAGATCGTCACCCAAAAACCATGGGCCAGACGATCCCGCCCCTGGGCCTCCACCTGGGTCAGCGCGTCCTTGCCGGCAGCCCGGTCGATGGCGATCATCGGCATCTGGGAGATTCCCCACCCGAAGAAGGGCACCTTGTGGATCTCCTTCTTCATGACGAAAACCATGGGCGGGAAGATGTCCTGCAGCATGATGGTCTCCCACGCCGACATGTGCTTGGAAACCACGATGGCCGGGCCCACCGGAATGTTCTCCCGGCCGATCACACGGTAGGGGATGCCCAGCACGTGCTTGATGACCCAGGCCATGATGCGCGGCCATCCACGGATCAACTTGTGACGGGTCTTGGGACCAAACGGAAAGCTGGCCATGCCGATCAGCGCATAAAGGGGCGTGAACACGGCCAGGGCCAGCATGAAGAGGAGGTTGCGGATCAGGACCACGGGGGCATCTCTCAAGCAGTTAGGTGCGCGACCACGGCCGCCAGGTCGGCGAATATCTCGGTGCCTTCGGGCAGGGCAGGATCAAGCGCGGTCTTGCTGCCCTTTCCGGTCTTCACCAGATAGGGCTTGCAACCCACCGCAACCCCTGCCTGCAGGTCGCGCAGGCTATCACCGACCACCGGCATGCCCTTGAGATCAACGTTGAAGCGCTGGGCGATCTCCAGGAACATGCCCGGTTTGGGCTTGCGGCAGGCACACGGGGAGTCCGCCGCATGGGGGCAGAAGAAGATCGCGTCCAGCCGCCCGCTCACCTGGCCGAGGGCCTTGGTCATCTTCTCGTTGATGGCATTGAGGGTATCCATGTCGAAGAGCCCGCGCCCGACCCCGGACTGGTTGGAAGCCACCACCACCCGCCAGCCCGCTTCGTTGAGGCGGGCAATGGCTTCGAGGGAGCCGGGGATCGGCTTCCATTCGTCCGGAGACTTGATGAACTGGTCGGAGTCGAAGTTGATGACCCCATCCCGGTCGAGCACGATGATCTTCATGGCTTGCCCTCAGGCGGACAGACGGGAGATATCGGCCACCTGGTTCATCAGGCCGGCCAGCTGGTTGAGCAGGGCCAGACGGTTCTGACGGATCAGAGGCTCCTCGGCCATCACCATCACCTCATCGAAGAAGCGGTCCACCGCCGCCCGCAGGCCGGCCAGCACACGCAGGGCGTCGGTGTAGGCCTCGTTCTGGAAGTGGGAGCGCGCCAGGGGCGCCACCTCCACAATGGCGTGGAACAAGGCCTTCTCGGCATCCTCGACCAGCAGGGCCACGTCGGGCTCACCGATTTCACCCTCGGCCTTCTTGAGGATGTTGACGATCCGCTTGTTCGCGGCAGCCAGGGCCGCAGCTTCGGGCAGTTGTTGGAAGGCCAGCACGGCATCAAGCTTGGGCACCACGAGATCGATACGGGTCGGCTTGAGGGCCAGCACCGCATCCACCACGTCCTGGGAATGACCGGCATCACGCAGGGTGTTGCGCAGCCGCTCAAGCATGAAGTCGTAGAGCGGGGCTGCCACCTCGGAACCCAGCTTGCCCGGCGGGAAGGCCGCAGCCGACTCCTTGATCAGACTGTCCAGATCAAGGGGCAGGGGTGCCTCCATCAGGATGCGCAGCACGCCCAGGGCCGCCCTGCGCAGTCCGAACGGATCCTTGTCGCCGGTCGGAATCTGGCCGATGCCGAAGAAACCGACCAGGGAGTCGAGCTTGTCGGCCAGCGCCAGCGCGCGGCCGATGTTGCTGTCCGGCAGGGCGTCGCCGGCAAAGCGCGGGCGGTAGTGCTGCTCGATGGCTTCGGCGACCACCGGCAGCGCGCCTTCGGCGAGCGCGTAGTAGCGGCCCATGGTGCCCTGCAGCTCGGGGAACTCGCCGACCATGTCGGTCAGCAGGTCGGCCTTGGACAGCAGCGCGGCGCGGTTGGCCAGGTTCTCGTCAGCCCCGAGCATGCCCGCGATCTTGCGAGCGACGATGGACAGACGCTGCACCCGATCACCCAGGGAGCCGAGCTTGTTGTGGTAGACCACGGCATCCAGCTTGACCACCCGGGAAGTCAGGCCGGCCTTGATGTCCTGTTCGAAGAAGAAACGAGCATCGGACAGGCGCGGGCGCACCACGCGCTGGTTGCCGGTGATGATGTTCGACGGATCGGCCAGCTCCATGTTGGAGACGATCAGGAAGCGGTTGAGCAGCTTGCCGTCGGCATCGAACAGGGGAAAGTACTTCTGGTTGGCCCGCATGGTGAGGATCAGGCACTCCTGGGGCACGGCCAGGAACTCGGCCTCGAACTCGCCGACATAGACCGTCGGATGCTCGACCAGGGCGGTCACTTCCTCGAGCAGATCGGCGTACTCGCCCAGGGTGGCGCCCTGACGGCCTGCCTCGGTGACGAGCTGCTTCTCGATGTTGGCGCGACGCTCGGCAAAGTCGGGGATGACCTTGCCTTCGGCCAGCAGGGTTGGCTCGTAGGCGTCGGCGGTAGCGATCTCGATCTCGCCACGGCTCATGAAACGGTGGCCCTTGGTGGTACGCCCGGACTGGATGTCGAGCACCGAGCCCGGCACCACGTCGGCACCGTGCAGCAGGGTCAGCTTATGGGCCGGGCGCACGAAGGTGGCGTCGCCGTCGCCCCAGCGCATCACCTTGGGAATCGGCAGGGCCTTGAGGGCGTCCTGGACGATGCCGGCGAGCACGTCGGCAAGCTTCGCGCCGGCCACGGTGCTGGTGTAGAACAGGGCTTCGGCCTTGCCGTCCATGCGGCGCTCGAAGCTGGCCACGGCCGACAGGGGAATGCCCTTGGCTTCGAGCTTCTTGCCCAGGGCCGGCGTCGGCTGGCCATCAGCGGTCAGCGCCACGGACACCGGCATGATCTTCTCGGTCACGTCCTTGGCGGCCGCTTCGGAGACCACGTTGGAGATGGTCACCGCCAGGCGGCGCGGCGTGGCAAACCAGCGGAAGGCCCCATCGGCGGTCGCCAGCCCACGGGCACGCAGCCCGGCCACAATGCCATTGGAAAAGGCCTGGCCCAGCCTGGGCAGGGCCTTGGGCGGAAGTTCTTCGGTCAGGAGTTCTACGAGCAGGGTCGCGCTGGTCATCACGCGGCCTCCTTCTTCAGCATCGGGAAGCCGAGGGCTTCACGGGAGTTGTAATAGGCCTGAGCCACTTCACGGGCCAATGCGCGCACGCGGCCGATGTAGGCAGCGCGCTCGGTCACGGAGATGGCGCCGCGGGCATCGAGCAGGTTGAAGGTGTGGGAGCACTTCATGACCATCTCGAAGGCCGGCAGCACCAGCGGCACCGCCATCAGACGCTTGGCCTCGGCCTCGTATTCGCCGAACAGGCGGAACAGCCAGTCCACATTGGAGTGTTCGAAGTTGTAGGTGGACTGCTCCACCTCGTTCTGGTGATAGACGTTGCCGTAGGTGACCGGCGTGCCATCGGGACCCACGGACCACACCAGGTCATAGACGTTTTCCACGCCCTGCAGGTACATGGCCAAACGCTCGAGACCGTAGGTGATCTCGCCCAGCACCGGCTTGCAGCTCAGGGAACCCACTTCCTGGAAGTAGGTGAACTGCGTCACCTCCATACCATCCAGCCAGACCTCCCAACCCAGGCCCCAGGCCCCCAGGGTGGGCGACTCCCAGTCATCCTCGACAAAGCGGATGTCGTGGGCGTTGGGGTCGATGCCCAGCGCCCGCAGGCTGTCGATGTACAGCTCCTGGATATTCACCGGCGACGGCTTGAGCACCACCTGGTACTGGTAGTAGTGCTGGAGCCGGTTGGGGTTTTCCCCGTAACGGCCATCCTTCGGGCGACGGGAAGGCTGCACGTAGGCGGCATTCCAGTGCTCGGGCCCGATGGAGCGCAGGAAGGTGGCGGTATGGAAGGTGCCGGCGCCGACCTCGATGTCGTAGGGCTGGAGCAGGGTGCAGCCGTGCTCGGCCCAGAAGTTCGAGAGGCGCAGGATGATCTGCTGGAAAGTCGGTTTTTGGACGGACATGAGCGCTCCGCGGCACGGGCCGCGCGAATTTGGGCAAAACGCGGATTTTACTGGGTTTCCACGGTCAGGGAATGCCTGATGGCACGGGCAACCCAAACGCGGACCCGTGCCGTCACTTCCCAAAGTGTCAAGTTAGTGAACAGATCTCCGTAAATTGGGGAAATAAAATAAAGGTCTGCATCACCCGATGACGGTTCCGTTCCCCCGACACAAATCGGCGCTGAGGAAGGTATCCCACCATGAATCTTGAAAACATGCATGTCGCCACGCGCATCCGGCTTCTCGTTGCCCTGGCGCTGGTCGGCTTGGTCGTCCTGTGCACCGCGAGCCTGTTCAATGTGCGCAGCAGCATGATCGAAGACCGCAAACTCCAGACGAAGCATCTCGTCGAGACCGGCAGCGGGGTCATCGACCACTTCCACAAGCTCGCCCAGGCGGGGACACTGAGCGACGCCGATGCGCGCAAGGCTGCCGTCGAAACCCTTCGCAACATGCGCTACGACAAGACGAACTATCTCTTCGTGGTGGATCAACGCAGTCACTATGTACTGATGCCGCCCAAGCCCGATCGGGAAGGCACGGACGCCAGCGGCCTGAAGGACGCCAAGGGCAAGAGCATCTTTGCCGAACTGATCGGGACCGCCAACGCCGGCGGGGCTTCGTGGACTACTGGTTTCCCAAGCCCGGCGAGACCGAGCCGCAACCCAAGCTGTCCTACGCGACGGGCTTCGCCCCCTGGGGCTGGGTCGTCGGCACGGGCATCTATGTGGATGACGTCGATCGCGAGTTCCGCAGCACCGCCATGCTCCTCGGCGGCATTTCAGCCGTCATGCTGATCATCCTGGGCCTGCTGGGCTGGCGGATCAGCGTCAGTGTCACCACCCAATTGGGTGGAGAACCGGGGCAAGCCACTTCGGTCATGCAACAAGCGGCCGCCGGCGACCTCACGGTGGCCGTGGGTGACGCCCGCGATGGCTCCATGCTCAAGGCCCTGTCAAACATGATGGGAACACTGCGCACGATGATGGGCGAGATCAACGGTGGCGCCAATCAGCTGGTGGGCAACGCCGATCACATCAGCCGGGTTTCCCGCCAGGTCGCCGATGCCGCGGTGCGGCAGTCGGATGCCACGGCGGCCATGGCAGCAGCCATGGAGGAACTGACGGTCAGCTCAAGCAACATTTCCTCCAGTGCCCTGGAGACCGAACAGAACTCTCAGGAAGCCATGCGTCTGGCGGCGGAAGGAAGCGAGCGGGTCGGCCAGGCCTCCGCGGCCATCCGCAAGATGTCCGAAACCGTGACCGGCGCCTCCAGCCGCATCCTGGCGCTGGAAGAGCGCATCGGCCAAGTATCGTCCATCGCCAATGTGATCAAGGAGATCGCCGGGCAGACGAACCTGCTGGCCCTCAACGCCGCCATCGAAGCCGCCCGGGCAGGCGAGCAGGGTCGCGGCTTTGCCGTCGTTGCAGATGAAGTGCGCAAACTGGCTGAGCGTACCTCGTCGGCCACCACGGAGATCGAGCAGATGATCTCGGTCGGGCATCAAGGGGGCTTCACGGCCCCCTTCCCCGTTCACCGGAACGCGCCGTATCTCAGGCGTCGACCTTCGGCAGACCGGCCAGGGCAAGCGCCAGAGCCTGTTCATCGTAAGGTTGGTCGGTCAGCTTGCCCGACAGGTAGTTGGTGTAGGAAGTCATGTCGAAGTGGCCGTGGCCCGACAGGCAGAACAGGATGGTCTCGCTCTTGCCTTCCGCCTTGCAGCGCAGGGCCTCGTCGATGGCACCGCGGATGGCGTGGGTGGCTTCCGGCGCGGGAACGATGCCCTCGCTGCGGGCAAACATCGCCCGCTTCAAAGCAGGCGGTCTGATGCACGCCCCTGGCCTCGATCAGCCCCAGTTCCTTCGCATGGCTGACCAAGGGCGCCATGCCGTGGTAACGCAAGCCACCGGCATGCAGGCCGGGGGGCGTGAAGTCGCTGCCCAGGGTGTGCATCTTGACCAGCGGCGTGAGGTGGGCGGTGTCGCCGAAGTCGTAGGCATACTGGCCGCGGCTGAGGGACGGACAGGCCGACGGTTCGATGGCGACGATGCGGCGCTTCTTGGCGTTGGGGCCGCCGCGCAATTGCAGGCCGATGAAGGGAAACGCGATGCCGGCAAGTTGGAACCGCCCCCACGCAGCCCACCACCACGTCCGGATCGTCGCCAGCCATCTCCATCTGCAGGATGGCCTCTTCGCCACGATGGTCTGGTGCAACAGCACGTGGTTGAGCACCGAACCCAGGGCGTATTTGGTGTCGTCGTTCTTGGCCGCCACCTCCACCGCCTCGGAGATGGCGATGCCGAGGAACCAATGTGCTCCGGGTACCGGGCCATCACGGCGCGGCCATACTCGGTTTTCTGCCGACGGGGATGCAATGCAGCGCGCGCCCCAGGTTTCCATCAGGGCGCGTCGATATGGCTTCTGGTCGTAGGAGACACGCACCTGGAAGACGGTCACGTCCAGCCCGAACAGGCCGCCGGCGTAGGCCAGCGACGAGCCCCACTGGCCGGCACCGGTTTCGGTGGACAGGCGCTTCACGCCTTCCTGGGCGTTGTACCAGGCCTGGGGCACGGCGGAATTGGGCTTGTGGCTGCCGGCAGGCGACACGCCTTCGTACTTGTAGTAGATCTTGGCCGGCGTGCCGAGCAGCTTCTCGAGGCGGCGGGCGCGGAACAGGGGGCTCGGGCGCCACTGGCACAGCACCTCGCGGACGGGCTCGGGGATGTCGATGTAGCGCTCGGTGGACATCTCCTGGGCAATGATTGCATTCGGGAAGATCGGCGCCAGATCGGAGGGGCCAAGGGGCTGCAAGGTGCCCGGGTGCAAGGGCGGCGGCAGCGGCACGGACAGGTCGGCGGCGATGTTGTACCAGGCCTTGGGCATGCGGGATTCGTCGAGCAGGTATTTGATCTGGTCGCTCGTGGCTATCCTCCTGAATGGTCTTGGTTTTATGTTCGAAAGCAGAAGCGCGACGGGCGGGCAAGTCCCGCCCGGGCGGGTCAGGCGGAGGCCAGGTCTTCGAGGGCAAGACCCCAGCGGCTCATCAGGAAACGCAGCAGGGTCTCCTCGCCGCCGCTCACCTACCATCGGTCTTGGCCAGGATGAGCATGGCGGACAGGGCCACCTTTGCGAAGGGAAGGATCGGTGAGATCGTCGGCAAGGCGGGCAAGGCGATGGTCTTCAAGCAGGAAAACACGCTCCTGCTCGGCTTCGTTGATCACGTCACGGCAACAATCCAGGAGGACCTGGATCAGGGTATCCCGATCGACGCCCACCAGGGCGGCGGTATCGTGATGCTTGAGCCAGTCCACTTCCCGGTTGTCCAGACGGCCGTCGGCAAGAATTGCCATGGCAATCAGGCGGGCCAGGGCTTCGGGACTGTTCGTGGGTAGGAGCGCATGGTTCGGGGATTTTCTTCGTATTGATGGGCGAACCGCGATGACACGCCGTCCTCCTCAGGCTCCGCCGCCACCCGGCACACGCCAGCGGGCCAGCCCTGCCACCCCCAGGCCAGCCCGTTGCCACCAGCGCAGGGACCGTAGGGCGTCCAGCCAGCGGGTAGCCACGCACCTCCACCGGCAGCGCGCAGCGCGCCCAGCCGGAAGGGCGGCAGCACGGCCGCCACGGTGCCGTCCGGCATCACCAGCGCGGTCATGCCGGTGTTGGTCGAGCGCAGCATCGGCCGCCCGGTCTCCAGCGCGCGCACGCGGGCGATCTGCAGGTGCTGGGGCTGGGCCAGCGAATCGCCGTACCAGGCGAGGTTGGAGAGGTTGAGCATCAGCGTCGCCTCCGGCAGGCTGCGGATCAGCTCCTCGCCAAAGACGTCCTCGTAGCAGATGTTGATCGCCACCTTCTGGCCGGCCAGGGCGAGCGGCGGCTGCCCTTCGGCACCCCGCGGGTCTGGTCGGCCATGGGGATATTCACCAGCCCGTAAAACCAGCGGAACAGGGGTGGCGAATACTCGCCGAAGGGCACCAGGTGCTGCTTGGCGTAATGCCCCGCCGGCGAGCGCCCCAGGCTGATCGCCGCGTTGAAGATGTGCCCGGCCTCGTTACCGGGTGAAGGTGCCGAGGATCACCCTCCATTGGCCGCGGCAATGCGTGCAGCTCGTCCAGGTAGCCCGGCGGCAGGTACTCCACCAGCAGGGCAGCGTGGTTTCGGGCAGGACGACCACGTCGGCCGGGTTGGCGCGCAGCATGGTGAGATTCACATCGAGCCAGCGCTGCAGCATCTCCGGGCGCCATTTGAGGCCCTGCTCGATGTTGGTCTGCAGCAGCGCGACCTTCACCGGCGTGCCCACGGCTTCCGTCCACGAGACCTGGCGCAGAACGCCCCCCGGCAGCACGACCAGCACCGCCAGCAGCGGCTCGTGACGGCGTGCGAGCACTGCCGCCGGCATGTCCAAGCGGCCACCAAGGCCAGCAGCCCGCCCACTCCGAACACCCCGAACACCGGCGCGAACCCGGCCAAGGGGCTTGGCGGGCTCTGGCTGTAGCCGCTGGCCAGCCACGGAAAACCGGTAAACGCCCAGCCCCGCGTCCATTCGGAAAGCAGCCACAGGGCCGCAAACAGGGCCGCGTCGCCCCATGCCCGTGCCCTGCCTGAGCGCAGCAAACAGCGCCCCCGCCAGACCGGCATACAGCGCCATGGCCGCACAGAAAAGCAGGATGGCGAAGGCGGCCAGGGGCATCGGGCATGCCGCCATAGCGATGGAGGGCCACGTACAGCCACGACACGCCGGCCAACATGGCCCCCAGCCCCCAGGCAAAGCCGATGGAAAACCCATGCCGCGCCCTGCGTCGGCGCGGCATGCCTGACAGACCTGCCGGCGCCATGGGGTCGAGCAGGCCATACAGCAGGCCCAGCTCAGGAAAGCCAGGGGAAGAGTTCGAACGGCGCGTAGGCAAGCACCGACGCGCCCCCGCCAGCAGGGCCAGGCCCTGTCGCCAGAAACCATCAGCCGGCGGTCGCCTCGGCGTCGGGCAGACGCTCGACGAGCAGGGAGTGAATGCGCCGGCTGTCGGCCCGCAGCACCTGGAAGCGCAGGCCTTCGAGTTCGATGACTTCGTTGCGCTTGGGCAGGCGCCCCAGCTCGCGGATCAGCAGGCCGCCGACGGTGTCGTATTCGCTGTCGCTGAACTCGGTGGCGAAGGCTTCGTTGAAGTCTTCGATCTCGGTGCCGGCCTTGACCCGGTAGCGACCGGCCTGGTCGAGGCGGATGTTGTCGGCGGTCTCGTCAAAGTCGTATTCGTCCTCGATGTCGCCGACGATCTGCTCGAGCACGTCCTCGATGGTCACCAGCCCCGCCACGCCGCCGTATTCGTCGACGACGATGGCCATGTGGTTGCGGCTGACACGGAAATCCCGCAGCAGCACGTTGAGGCGCTTGGATTCGGGCACGAAAACGGCCGGGCGCAGCATCTCGCGGAGATTGAAGGATTCGCCGGCAAAGACCCGCAGGAGATCCTTGGCGAGGAGGATGCCGGCCACGTCGTCCTTGTTCTCGCCGATGACGGGAAAACGCGAGTGGGCCGCACCGATGGCAAAGCGGGTGATGTCCTCGACGGAGTCATCGAGGCACACAACATCCATCTGCGCCCGCGGGACCATCACATCCCGCACCTGCATGTCGGAGACTTGCAAGGGCACCTTCGATGATCGCCAACGCATCCGCGTCAGAACAGGTTGCGGTCGTGGGCGGAATGCAGGAGGTGCAGCAATTCGTCCCGGTCTTCCGGCTCGCGGGTGAGGAAGGCGGAAAGCCGTTCGAGCAAGGATGGTCTACTACTAGAGGGTTCCATAAAAGGGGTGGATGAGAAATGGGCCATGGACGATGGAGACCGGTCCCGGACCCCTCCATCGCCCATGGCGCATTGCTCACCTCACCGCTCAGCGTTCTCCCGCGTACGGGTCGGCATAGCCCAGGGCGGCGAGAATCTGGCGTTCCCGGGCTTCCATTTCTTCGGCGTCGGCGTCGTCCTCGTGGTCGAAGCCCTGCAAATGCAGCATACCATGCACGGATAAATGGGCGTAATGGGCGTCCAGCGCCTTGCCCTGCTCCGCCGCCTCGCGCTCTACGACCTGCCGGCACAGCACCAGGTCGCCCATCAAGGGCAGGCCCTCGGGCAGCGGCATGTCCTCGCCTTCATCGTAGGCGAAGGTCAGCACATTGGTGGCGTAATCCTTGCCGCGGTAGTCGCGGTTGAGTTCGCGCCCCTCATCCTCATCGACAATGCGGACAGTGATGCGCGCCGCGCCGGGCTCGGCGGCCCGCAACCAGCGGCGAAATTCGACCCGGGAAGGGTACCGTCGCGGTTACAGGCGTATTGCACCGGACAGGTCGAGGCGGCGGGGCAGCTTGATGTCGCTCATTGTTGCTGGACTTGTTGTTGCTGGGCAGGCGGGGCAGCGGTGCGCAGCCGTGTTTCTCGTAGGCATCGACGATGCGTGCCACCAGGGGGTGACGCACCACGTCCTCCTTGAGGAAGTGGGTGAAGGCCACGCCGCGCACGTCGGCGAGCACCTGCACCGCCTCGCCGAGGCCGCTCTTCTGGCCGCGGGGCAGGTCGACCTGGGTGAGGTCGCCGGTGATCACCGCCCGCGAGCCGATGCCGATGCGGGTGAGGAACATCTTCATCTGCTCCGGCGAGGTGTTCTGCGCCTCGTCGAGGATGATGAAGGCGCGCGACAAGGTGCGCCCGCGCATGAAGGCCAGCGGGGCGATCTCGATGCAGCCGCGCTCGAAGAGCTTGGTGACCCGGTCGAAACCCATCAGGTCGTAGAGCGCGTCGTAGAGCGGGCGCAGATACGGGTCGACCTTCTGGGCCAGATCGCCGGGCAGGAAGCCCAGGCGCTCGCCCGCCTCCACCGCCGGGCGGGTGAGCACGATGCGCTCCACGTGTTCGCGCTCGAAGGCATCAACGGCACTGGCCACGGCGAGGTAGGTCTTGCCGGTGCCGGCCGGGCCGATGCCGAAGGTGATGTCGTGCTCCTGGATCTGGCGCAGGTAGTCCACCTGGCGCGGCGTACGGCCATGCAGTTCGCTCTTGCGGGTCATCAGCACCGGCGCCGGGCCACTACCCTGCCCAGCTTGACCACCTCGATCAGCCCCAGCTGGATGTCATCCACCGACAGGGGCGCATCGGATTTCTCGTAGAAGTGGCGCAGGGCCCGCGCCGCATGGTGGGTCTGGGCCGATGCGCCCTGCAGGGTGAAACGCTCGCTGCGACGGGCGATGGTGACGTCGAAGGCCGTCTCGATCTGGCGGATGTTCTCGTCGAGCGCCCCGCACAGATTGGCGAGGCGGACGTTGTCGAGGGGATGCAGGACGATTTCCGTGGGCTTCATTGGCCGCATGCTGCCAGACTGAAGCCCGCCGGGGAAGTGAAAACCATCAAAATCGTCAATCCCGCGTCACGATCTCGCCACGCAGGGAATGGGCAAGGCCGAAACGATGGTCACATCCACGAAGTGCCCCACCAGGCGCGGGTTGCCGGCGAAATTGACCACCCGGTTGTTGTCCGTGCGGCCAGCCAGCTCATTGGGGTCTTTCTTCGACGGCCCCTCGACGAGAATGCGCTGCACCGACCCAACCATGCCGGCGCTGATCGTCGCGGCATGCGCCTCGATACGTTTCTGCAGCCGGGCCAGCCGCGCCAGCTTGACGTCCTGGGGCGTGTCGTCGGCCAGATCAGCCGCCGGCGTGCCGGGGCGTGAGCTGTAAACAAAGCTGAAGGACGTGTCGAAGCCCAGATCGTCGATGAGCTTCATGGTGGCCTCGAAATCGGCCTCGGTCTCGCCGGGAAGCCGATGATGAAGTCGGACGACAGGGAGATGTCGGGCCGCGCCGCACGCAGCTTGCGCACCAGCGACTTGTACTCGAGGACCGTGTAGCCCCGCTTCATGGCCGCCAACACCCGGTCGGACCCCGCCTGCACCGGCAGATGCAGGTGCGACACCAGCTTGGGCAGCCTGGCATAGGCATCCACCACGCGCTGGGTCATCTCCCGCGGATGCGAAGTGGTGTAACGCAGGCGCTCGATCCGGGGTTTCGTGCGCATTCGAGCAGGAAGGCAAAGTCGGCCATCTCGCCGTTCTCGCCATCCACCGGCGCGCGCCAGGCGTTGACGTTCTGGCCCAGCAGCGTCACTTCCTTCACACCCTGCGCGGCCAGCCCGGCCACTTCGGCCAGCACGTCGGCCAGCGGGCGGTAGATCTCGTCCCCGGGTGTAGGGCACGATGCAGAAGGTGCAGTACTTGGAACAGCCCTCCATGATCGACACGAAGGCGCTCGCCCCCTTCCACCCGGGCCGGCGGCAGGTTGTCGAACTTTCGATCTCGGGGAAGAGAGATCGTCCTGGGACCGCCCCGACGCCTTGCGCTCGGCGATCAGCTTGGGCAGGCGGTGCAGGGTCTGCGGCCCGAACACCAGGTCCACATAGGGCGCCCGCGCCACGATGGCCTCGCCTTCCTGGCTGGCCACGCAGCCGCCCACACCGATGATCAGGTTGGGATTCTTCTGCTTGAGATGCTTGACCCGCCCCAGGTCGTGGAAGACCTTTTCCTGGGCCTTCTCACGCACGGAACACGTATTGAAGAGGATCACATCGGCCTCTTCCGGGTTGTCCGTCTTCTCCAGCCCATCGGCCGCCCCGAGCACATCCGCCATCTTGTCCGAGTCGTACTCGTTCATCTGGCAACCGAAGGTACGGATATAGAGCTTTTTCATCACGTGTTGACCGACAACAATCAAACCCCTATTATAGCGGGCTTCGGTTGGTGATGTAGCTCAGACGGTTAGAGCGATGGATTCATAACCCATAGGTCGGCGGTTCGATTCCGCCCATCACCACCAAAGAATCAAAGACTTAGCCCCGGATAACCTCCGGGGCTTTTTCTTTTCAGCGTTCCATGTAAGAACTTTGTAAGAGAATTTGGTCGATGCAATACAACGTCGATCCACCTTTGGGATGCCCTTGGGACAAGGGATTGAGGCTTTTTGCCAAGTTACACCTTGCCGATTTTGAGCCCCGGCAACGCCTTCTCAAGCTGCTCGGCTACCCACTCAGCAAGCTCCTGATAGTTCATCGGCTCGGTCATCTTGATGCTGTCCTCCATATCGAGGCTGGCAGTGAAGTGTGGATCGTTGGCCGCTTCCCAATACTGCTCGCCCAGTTTTTCTTGAAGCTTCTCGAACAGTGGCAACGGCAGCGATGTGTCGTGCCGAATCATCATTTCCAGCTCCAGCCCCTCTGTCCAAGGTGACTGCCGAATCGTGGCTGATGTGGTGCCCGGCACCGTTTCTCCGAATAGGGAGCGATCCGGCAGGATGGTCAGACCCGCCTCACTGAACCGAAGCTTCTCCGGTGAGTCGAGTATTAGTCGCCAGTTGAAGTCCTGCAAGACTTCCTCCCGCAGCCGTTCCTCCAGGCCTGCCTTCAGCATGTTCCAGGCGATCAGCCGCATCCCCGGCCTATCGTCAGCCATACCCAGTCGTCCCCAAAACCACACGGTCACATCCACCGTCGCCATCGACTGATTTACCAAAGGGGCAATCTGACTGATGGCATCGACCAGCACCTTTTCCGATACGCGCCTGCCGATCACGCGCTTGCCGAAGTTCAGCACATGGACATCCGGCTTCACGGAATCAACATGGCAACGTATTTGTAGCCAATGGAAGACGGCGATGCCCAGCCCCTTCACGCGATCCTTGAAATCACGCTCAAAGGTGGAGCGAGCAGCCCAGGCATGTAGGCTGGCCTGGTCGGTGACGCCAACCGACTCGAAGAAAACCATCAGCTTTCGCAGCAAGGCGATGCGCGTCCACATGAAATTGCCCCACAGGAACTGGCTGGCGGCTTTGTTGCCTTCTTCATCGTTAGGGAATCGAGCCAGCACTGCCTTCAGGTCGTCTTGTGTGTAAATTTGATGCTGTTGCTGCACCTGATCGCGGAAATAGCCTAGCGAGGACAGCACCACCTCCACGCGAACGTGAAAGTTGATGACGGTTTCCATCAAGTCGAGCATGTAATCGGCAGGGGCACGGTTCGGTTTCACGAAAGGCAGATCAGCAACGGCGTTTGCCAGTACCGAGAAGTCTTCGGGCGACAGTTCGTTCTTTTTCATTTTCAAGGGTCCAGAAGTGAGAACGGCCAGCGCGATGGCTGGCCGGTGTTCCTGGATTTGGTTTGATTGCTTGAGTCAGTCAATGTCGAGGTCCATTTCCTCGATGCTTGGCAGTAGGCACACCGCATCGGAAAGATGCACCTTCGCTCGACCTGCCGGGGTGTCGTAGTTGTGCCAGCCCCGGCGACTGGGATTGAGGGATAACGTGGCGTTCCACGGCATCATCGAGAACGGCGGGAAATTCGGATCGAGCAGCAATAGCTTCTCGTCTTCCGGGAAGCCTTCCTGACCACCGATGCCGACCGCCAGGCTCCAGTGATCGAAGCTGTCGTTTTGAACACCGACAATCGCTAATCCATCGGCGTGAAGGGTTTGCCGAATCTCATCGGGTAAATCCTTGAGGACGACCCGGCTGCTGACGGCATGGTGATACGGTTTAAAAAACGATGCCAGCTTGTTCGGCTTGGTGCCGACGAAGTAATGCGGTCTGGCCGATTTCCAGAATGCTGACAAAGCCTTCTTCGGCTTGCCTTCCAGGTCGTCACGAGTGACTTCGCCAAACAGCATCAGCGCCATCAGTGCTGAATGCTGACCACAAGCGCCGTCGAGGTCGGACTGTTGCAGGTGTAGGGGTGACTTGCCTACCATCGGGCCGTCGATCCCTGCGCTGAGTCTGGGATGCCAGCGATACACGTGGCTCATTTGAGTTTTCTCCAGGCAATAGGAGGCCCCGGCACTGTTCATCAGCGCCGAAGCTCTCCGTCAGTTGGGATTCAGGCTCAGGAAATTTTCAGGCGTTTGCCTTTTTCCAGATGGCAGCCGGGAATGATTTCGCCGTCGTCGAGCATGGCCCGACGTAGGACATCCTTGCGGATCGTCACCACGGTTTCCTCTTCCTTGTAATCGTCAGGGATGGCATCTTCATCATCCAGAATGACCTTGGGTGGGTTGTCGCAAACCTTGACCACGAATTCCGGCGAAGCCAGTTCGTTGATGCCGGTGCGAATCATGTTCACCAGCAGGTAGTTGCGTAACCAGTCAGCCCGACCTTCCAGGTTTTTGCGACGAGCCACGATGCGCTTTTCGACGGTGCGAACCATCTCTGCCTCGCCCTCGAACTGCAACACCATTGCCGCCACGTTCCAACACTTGGTGTCCAACTCACCTGAATAGGCATCGAGGATTTCGTCGATGATTTCGTTCGGCATGTCCTGCTCATCCGACAGCACCCTGGCAAGCTCCAGGTACTCGTCGGCCAATGCGAATAGCGGCTTACTCATGGCTACCCCCCCTCCTGCTGGGCTTGGCCGTTGGCGAATGTTTTTTCGCCTTCCGACCAGATTTCTAGTCGCCGTCAGATCGAGGCACATTGCCCCTGTGTCAGTTGATCGAGCTTGGTGACGCTACCCCCCGTCGTCTTGAAGAGCCACGACAGCACTCGTTTTTCGGTGAAACCGTAATGACGAATTTCCTGGCGTAGGGTTTCAAGGGCTTCCTTGCCGATCTGCTCACCCGTTGCATCGGTTGCAGAGTTTGCAGAAGTTGCACCCGATGCAGGCGTTGCAGACTTTGCTGATCGTCGTGGCTTGGGTGGCAACGATGCAACGGGAACCTCTTCCTTGACAACAGGACGATCCTCAATGTCCTGAGTGTAGATCTCAGAGAGGCCAGCCAATCGCAAAGTGGCGTCGATGTGGGCGCTCTTCTCGGCCATCTTCAGCGTCTTGTTGATGTCGCCGTAGTCCTGGCCGACGCTGCGAGCGCCAACCCCTTCGGCAACAGGGCGACCGTGAGCATCACGAAGTTCGCAGCGCAGCATCACGGTGGTCAGCACTATGCCATTCAAGACGGCTTGCTCATAGTCGGGCAACGATGGGTAATGCACGGTCATACCCAACATGCCGGTGATTTTTTCAGCGCCGGGCTTGAACAGCGATGGCTTTGACCAGTGATGAGAATCGCCACAGTCCTTTACCCGGCCTTGGCGAGCAAACGGGCAGCGTTCCTTGCTGGCAACGTGGATTCTTCCGAAATCGACGCCATCAACCAATGCTGATCGCAGCCATTCCATCAGTAGCTCTCGGTTCGCTTTCCTGCGATCCAGCCCGGCTTTGAACTGCTCGGCTGGCAGGTCAAGGGGGGAAACAGTGATGGCGGTGTGCGGTATGGGCACTGGTTGCGGCAGTGGCTGCGCTTCGATCACGGCAGGAACACTGATCGGCGTCTCCTCGGCAATTCGACGGATGACACGACGGCCATTACGCAAAGCTTGTTGCGTGGTGGCGGCGAGTTCGTGGTTTTCCCGGATTTTGTCGGCGAGTCCCATGGTCAATACTCCTCCGGCAATAGAACAGTGGTACTGCTGCGGTCGGCCTCCGTGATGATCCACAGCTTCTGATTGCCGATTTCGTAGGAGGACAGCAATCGGCTGCCGTAGTGCAAGGCTGCACGATTAGCCTCAATATCCTCAGGGTCGAGATCGCCCCAGTCGCCGGTATGGTGGCGATGCAGGAGCTCATAGGGCGTCAGGTCGTTTTCCTGCAGGAAGGCCATTGCGCCCGGCGTGGCGTAGATTTCGCCCACGTTGAACAAGGTTGGGCGTTGCCAGAGGGAAAAGCTGGTTGTGGCTGCGGTATTGGCAGTCATGGTAGGGTGCTCCTCGTGGTGAATACTCATCACACGGTTTGCGGGAGTCGGTCGCCAAACTCAGGCCCCTGCAAACCACCAGCACATGCTGTCCCTGCCGACGAGCGACATACCGTAGAAGCGAAGGAATGCAAAACCAACTGACGTGACTTGGCCTGAGCGGTATTGCTCATGCTTGAAGTCGGTGAATTGGCTTTTTTTGGGGGGATGCCGACAGGTCGGCTAGGGACAGGAAGCGCCTTTGCAAAGGCGTCCGGTGACAGCGATGTGCGTTTTCAGCTTAGCGCCAATACACTTTGCTTGTCAACTTATCGTTAAATATCAATATCTTGGCGTGGTTTGATGCCTTCGACTGGCTACGGGACAGGCAAGATATGAACACATTCGCACTTGAACCTGCCTAGCTAAGCACTGCCCATGGCATAACTTCTCATGATAAAGTTTAAGATAAAAATGACACTCGCAGAAAAGTCCAGAAGGAAGCAACAGGACTTGTTATTTAACAAATGGAACTAACATGAAAACAAAAACATCAATTCTGACGGCAGTTTTTGCGTTATTTGCTAGTTTCTCTGCGTTTGCAGCATCAACTGCTGAGCAAGTATTCAATAAAGCATCGCCATCAGTCGTGGTGATTATCGCCGTTGACCACACAAACAAGCCAATCGGATCAGGTAGCGGTGTTGTCATTGGTAAAAATCAGATAGTTACCAATTGGCATGTGGTATCTGGCGCAGACTCAATTATCGTTAGGCGAAAAGACACAAACTATCCGGCTGAAGTGATAGCTGATCGCCGTGATAGAGATTTAGCCCTTGTAAGCGCGAAGGGGTTAGAAGCTCCTGCCATAAATACAGCTACAACCAATAGTGTGTCTGTTGGACAGAATGTTTTTGCAATTGGAGCACCTTCGGGACTCGATTTAACAATTACTAATGGGATCGTTTCGGCTCTGCGTAACGTAGAGGATGGGAAGTTGATACAAACTTCTGCTGCAATATCACCTGGGTCTAGTGGAGGTGGATTGTTCAATGAAGACGGTCGCTTAATTGGAATTACAACATTAAAGCTGTCAGGAGATGCCCGCGAAGGCCTCGGATTTGCTATTTCTGCTGATTGGGTAAACCAAATCGCATCACCTGATGCAAAAAGTGGAAACTCGTTTTCCGATTGGGGTTGGTTAGTCGCAGTTTTTGTTATTCTGGTCATAATTGCCTTTGGGAAACGTATTTACTACAAATTGTGTGATGGAGGCCTTTTGAATCGGAATTCATCCGAAAGCTCTCTGTCAGGCAACTACGAGTCTGTTGGCCGCAAATCAAGTGAAGTTAGAAACATCAAAAAGAATCAACGGTGCCGTTAGAGTGTTTTTCGATGGCAAAAAAGAAATTGATTCCGGAAATGTAGACCAAACAACTTACAAGAAGGCACAAAGTTTTTCAGATGGTGATCCTAAAAAACTAGAGGAAGTCTATCTAAAGCTGCGAGCTAATGAGCTTTATGAAATAAAAAAACAAGTTGCCAACGTAAATTCGCCACAAGAAAACGATGCAACAGAACTGGCGGATACAGTTGCTTCATCAAAAAATCCATTATTCACTGAAACGCGCTTTGCGATATTTATTATTGCCCTTGTTTCGATAATTATTTTGCGTCAGCGCCATGGTTTTTTTGGGAAATATTTTGAGACAAATCTTCTGGCGGTTGTTGATAGCAAAAAAACAGCCAACGCAATTTCTGTTAATACAAAAGTAATCAGTTATGAACGTGGCTGGCTATCATCTAAATTCTCACTCGAACATCAATTTGGCGATACTGATTTCGCAATTAAATCAAAGAATTCACTTTCGCACATACCAACATGGTTTAATGGATTTTCGTTGAATCTGAAATCCAGCTTAGTTTTGCCGGAAGATTCGGCATATTTTGACGCGAACCAAAGTGCCGTCACCTATTTTTATCCTTTAGGTGGATTTAAAAGCAGTGCAGAATTTAGTGATATCGTTGCTAAGCCAGTTCCAGGTAGTAAAAATTCGTACATTTCTTTACGTGGACTTAAGTTCGATTTAGAGCGTGAAGCGACCTCATCGCCATTGGCTGTATCTGCAAAGCTTGCCGGATTCTCGTTGGAAGAAAAGAATAAAAAAGTAGGCATGTCAGATGTTGCGTTTTCGTTGGATAATCTCGGTATTCTCTACGGCACATTCTCTGCCAACGCAAAATCGAAATTTACTATTGGAAGTGCCCTTGTTGATGACTCTTCGGATGATACACATCTAAAAGTATCAGGGTTCGACGTTGGTGCACAACAAGTAGTGAGTGCCGGTTTAGTTGATTTTGATTATTCTATATCAATAACGGATATTTCATACAAAAATGAAAATGGCCTCCCTGTCCAAATAAAAAATATTGCAACAGGGGTTCAGCTTAAAAATTTTAACTCAATTGCGTTTGCAAACTTAGATAATGTATTTGGGGGCAAGAAAACCAGAACAAAAGGGGAGGCAGAGTTTGTAAAGATGATTCCGGTTTTATTAAGCAACTCCCCAACTCTGTTGCTTAAAGAGTCAGCTTTCACTATTAGTTCGGAAGATTTTTCAGGCTCTTTCGTTCTCAAAGCTGACGCATCTGTAGATGGTGCTGGCCTGACGCCAGAAACTTCCACGATTGATGATTATATTAAGCGGACGAAATTTAATGCTTATTTTTCTGCAACCCCAAAGCTGCTAAATAAGTTTTTTGAAAATAGCGAACGTGCCACTCGTCAAGCAAATGTCAAAAATCTAGTTGCTCAAGGACGTGTGTTTAGTCAGGACCAGATCAGTGCTTATCTTGCCGAATCCGCGACGGTTGCTAATCAACAAGTGGATGAGGTGTTGTCTAACAAAATAGCTATTCAAGAAGGCAGTTTTTTAAAAACCAAAATTTCATTCTCAAAAGGGGAATGGGCTATCAACGATGTCTCGGATAGCAAGGTGGTAAAAGATTTTATCGAGGGATTTAAAGAGGGTTCAACAGGCAGCAAGCCTCGAAACATGACGAATGCCAATGAGCAAACAAAGAGCCTTGATGGTCGATCCTATCAAGAACAAGTTTCACTTGTTAAGAATTTTGTAGCAAATAAACACGCACAACATACAAAATTCAATCCGGTTTTGTTTAACGATATTTCAATTGCTAAAGCATATTTGCAGCGCAAAGGCGTTACACAATTACCAATTCCTGTCCTTGATAGTGTCAGAGATAAAGAAGTTTGGTGGGTCGATTCATCCGGTTTTCACATTTATTTGCCGAATGTTACCGGACAGACAATAGGCGGTCTTGCATACGAACTAGACCTTGGCGGGGATTGCCAAAACAGAGTAGGCCCATTTTTATATTCCCTGTTGGCATTTGACCCTGCAATTACATCCAATAGGTCAGGGGTAGTGACAATGCCCACCCCCAATAATTTGCCACGAGGAAAGGGAATGTGCGGAACAATTGTCTCTGTTTGGTAAGCAGTGCGCCGAAATATTTCGTTGCTGCTTAGTGGGGTATAAATCCCAATGGTTAGTATCCAGAAGGGCTGAAAATGGAATTGTGCCTTTGCTGTTGCTACTTCTCTCTTCAATCAGACTGAAGTGTCGCGGCTTACTTTAAGGTCATTTAGTAGCTGTAAAGCCTGTTCGCGTGATCCAAGATTAAATGCGTGAAAACCATTATTAAATTCTAACGTTAATTCATTTAGCAGTTTTTTGGTCACCTCTAATAATTTACCCAGTTCATTCGGTGCCATCCCCGCTTCGCTAAAAGCTTCTTCGGTAGTGTGTGCCTTTGAGCGATGACCAAACACTTTGTTTCTCAGAATATTAACCTTGATCCAGATTGGCTTGGCCTCATCCTTTAATGTGGTTTCAAGCTGACACAGCTTTCCTCTGATATTTGCGAATGTAACCTCATTAGCCTCAGCAGCGATGGGATGTTGAAAGTGTCATCACGTGTTTCGTATAGCCGATAAAGTTCAATTATTAGTGCAATAAAATGTGCATGGATTGCTGTTTGGAAATAAATTCCATATTTGTTCATCACGTCAACATATAAGGGGCGGGTATCCGCACTTCTATACACCCACCAAATATCATAGTTGAGACTCGCAACAGTTGTTGTATGGCGCAACTCATCTATATATTGCTCAGCCTTAGTGCTCATTATTTATTACGTTAGTAAGCTAGTCTGTAGAATATGCTAACTGGCGTTGGTGCTTCAAAGCCAGCAGCACAACCTCAGTTTCAGAATGGGCATACAAAACGATGTACTGGCCGACAACGTACTCGCGTAGTGAAGGCAGGCCAGCTTGTTCGGCCAATTGCTGAACAGCGTTGGTTTTCAGCGTAGCCTGTGCAGATTTTGCAGACAGGAAACGTGCTGGCCGACCGCTGGCTGGCGACCAGGCCAGGATAGCGATCATTTCCCTGATGTCAGCCTTCAGCTTGGTTAAGCGAGTATCCGCGCTGTCTGCATCCTGGACCAGAAAGAACTGGTGAGCAGCATCGAGGTTGGCAAGGAAGTTCGGTGCGGCTTCGACCTTGGCGTTTAGGGGTAACGCCATTAAGACAACGCCTTCATCAGGTCAGCGTTCGATACACGATGCCCGGCCAACACTTCACGCAGCCCTGCCTCAGCTTCCGTCAGCAGGACGAGACTGGCGTGCTCTTCTTCGAGCCGATGGTAGTAATCGAGTTTTTTGGCGTCCACAATCGCCACGTAAGCAACCCCGTTCTTGGTCAGCAGCTTTTCAGCGCCGGACACCACATCATCAGCCAACTCGGTCAGTCGAGCGCGAGCCTCGCTGATCGGCACCACATCTTGGGCGGTGAAGCTCATGGCAAAATCCTTTAATGAAAACGTTAACGTTCAGTGTAGCAGATACCGATGGCGTTGCAGATGAACTCAGCGATAAATTGCGCCCAGGGAGGCAAACTGCTTCGGGTAGCCGGTCTTCAACTTGCTCGGCTGAATACGGTTTGCCAAAGTCACAGCGGTATTCACCTGTGAGTGCGGCCAAGCAATGTCCAATCCGTGGGGCAGAAAAACTTTGCGATAACGGTTAAACGTCAGCCTCGGCCAGTGATCCTGAATGATCGTGCCTGATGCCCACGCACTGTAGATCGCCTTGTTTTGCTGGCTAAGTGTTGCCAATACCGATGCAGGTAGCCCCGCAACAAGGTTCAGGTGTGACAGGCCAAGCTGCTGAAGGCGATCAGATAACTCCTGACGAACCACCGATAACGACCAATCATTGCTGTTGGCCTTCCCCATCCTCCGCAACTCTTTGCCGCGATAAACACGTTCATAGCGCAACAAATTTTGGGCGAACTGAAGCAACTGACGCCAGTAGGAAGGCTTACCTTTGATGGGCTTGCGAATCATCTCCAGGTGCTTGTTGTAAAACTTGTCGGCGGCTCCATCCTGCTGTTTGCCAACGTAGATGGTTTCGATGCCGGTCAACTCCTCATGAACGGTAACGGCAAAGCCGTCGATCAACAGGCGTTCACGAATGTGTTGCAGGGTCTCCACTACTTCAGCCTGAGAGGAAAGGGGGAATGCGCCGTTTATATCGAGGCGCTCAAGTTCAAACCCCTGCTGCATGTAAAACTGTCGATCAGCCTTGGTGAAGGGCACATCGAATTTTTGATGAACGAAGGGCATTAGGCCAACCATCAAGGCTGTAGCGTTATTGGTCCCGACCAAGTTGTGCCCCTTGAGCAGGGACATTGGCGAAACGGGACCTGTCCTCATCGTACCGGCAGCAACATCGAATGTTGCTTTGAAGCCGCCATATGGGGTCTGGACCCTTGCCCAGAATTCCTTGCCCTTAGCTTTCGCGTTGCTGGCCTTAGCCGCAGTGACTGCTTGCAGGAGAGTAGGGCGCATCTGGATGATGCCGTCAGTGGTATCAATCATTGTTGTATTCCTCATCTGCATTCGTACTCAAAACCGATCTGGCTATCGGTTATTGAACATTAATAGTCTTGTTCAATTTGTTGAGTACGCTGCGTATTACCGTGTTTCGTACCGGCGCTTATCTGGCTTGGCGTATTGGTGATTACTGCTTGGCACTGCATCAGTTGCAGCCGATACAGTGCCAAGCTTTTCATTACACCGTGGTCAAAATGAGGGAGTTGATGACGTAGAAGCTTTGCTTGCCGTTCTTCGATCCAGGCATGGTGACCTGCCTCGTCGGAGTGCCCCGGGCTCCAAGCATCAACAGATTGCGGGATTTCAGTGCAGGGATCACGGCTGACTTTCCATGCTGTAGGCAAAGTTGCTGCTGAAAAGCCTGTTGGGTAAGTAAGAATGCCGTCACACCATCGACGGTGTGAGTGAACCCGATTGGCTGGCCCTTCGCTGAACGGTGTTCTCCAAGGGGGATGAACGATGCCAGATGATCGGTGATGTAACCCTTCACTGCCGCGAAAACAGGATCACGTGTAGCCGCCTCCGCTTCGTATTGACGATTCCATGCTTTGAAGCAGGTACGAGCAGCGCGGATCGCGACACCATTCTTGAAAGGCAAGATTCCGATTTCAATCGCAAGCTCCCCAGCGTAAGCAACGGTCGCCAAACGCCGGGCAACGTCAAGCTGAAGTCCTGCCTCATGCAGGTCGGCACAGCTACTCATCAAGGTATCTTGAATTTTCTCGATACGCGCAGCCGCGGACTGTTCGATTTCCTCCTGATGATCCACGAGATGCTGAATAAACGCAGGCCCTGCCGTGCCGTAATACTTCTGGGCATTCATTGCCATAGCTCCAGCCAAGGCAGCATGGTTTTTATAGCCATGAACATTCTCGAAGACGCCATGGGATGAGAAGGGGATCGAGAGCATCCGGGCCAACTGACCAGCAGATGCCATTAATCCATGCTTGGCGAGATAGGCAGCGAAACTCTGTTCACCTGTCGAGATTGTTACTAACCGAAACCTATAGACTGGCTGGATTTTGCTATCTGAATTCAGCCTGGATTTTGAAGAGCCGTTCATCAAGTCATAGGCAGCCTCACCCGCATCATTGGCTTTGGCTTGCGACAACTCATCAAGCGGGAAAACCAAGTCGTTCCTCTCGACTGCAGATTGCAGAAGAGCGTTTGCAGTAGCTTTCCAACTGCCCATGATTTCCTCGTCGCCGAAGACAGAACAAATGGCGGCAAGGGTGGCCGTTTTTCCGGAGCGCGAAGCTCCGTGCAAAAGAATACCGATGTTAGGCTGCTTCACTAAACCCAGCAGTGGTCCGGCAAAGGCAGCGGAGAGCAGCAATAGCTGACGTGAGTTGCCAGCGAAGAACTTGGCGACAAACTGCTTCCACTCCTCCAGCGTTCCCTGCTTTTTGAACGGTGCGGTTCCGTAGAAATACACCGCAGGCTTTTCGCCCCTCGGGGCCAGAATTTGGTTTCCATAGATGAAAACCTTTTTCCCACTCTCACCATTGCGATGCCAGCCGGGCTTTTCTACGCGCATGAGATTTTTCTGGGGGCTGCACCAAGTCAGCAACTCATCGAGGACGAGCAGCACGGTTTTCTTGGGGGAGAAATACTCCCAGCCACAATTCAGAAGCCTTGCGATAAGGCTCTTGCTGTCTTTGCATTCAGCTTTTGGAACTTGAAGCTCGTGCCATGCGCCCCGGTCATCCTTGAATTTGAGCAAAACCAACACCTTCGGTTCGGTCTCTCCGCGAATATAAGCATCCGCTTTGATAGGGAGACAGACCTTGGTCAGGTTGCCATGTTCCTCCTCAAGCTCCAGGAAGTCTTTTTTGAGCTTGATGGTTCCAAGCGAGCTCTGACGTGACGGTTTTTCTTGAGGGTGCTTGGGGTTGGCTGCGCCGCTTTCACCATCCGTGACCAAACATGAGCCGTTACCTGTGCGGAGATTTTCAGTGGTAAGCATTACAGTTCCTCCCCGTTCAACAGGCGAACCACGTCATTTGCGGGCCAAGCCAGACGCCGGTTGGGAAGCTTGAAGGGCTTAAGTCCCATATAGTGCCCACTACGGGATAATGCCGAACGAATGCTGGCGGGCTCAACATGAAAGACTTGGGCTAAGTCTTCGGTTGAGAAAATCCTGCCCGGCGTCGGGTTAGGCGGAGGAACTTGGTGGAGGGTAGTGATGGGCTCAATAGCATTAAAGCTAATGCCAGAGCCTTGAGAGAATGGGTAGTCCATTATCGAAGTCCTTAAGAAATTGAAAGATTTCGATCCCGTTTGAATATGGACTGCTGGGCGCACGAACCCCGGTTGATACATCCTTGCGGATGAAAACTTCGCAACTGCTCATCAAAGCATTAGCGATGCTTTCTACAACCTAGAACTGCGCCCGAACTGCTTCGGGATCTTGCTTTACAACTCAAGGACCACGGGGAAATTCCCATAGGGTCCAGATAAGGACGCCGGTTAGACGTTTGTTTTAGTTATGGAACGCATAATCCAACGTTAATCAATCGTTGTCAACTATTTGATTCGACATTGTTTTTTTCCGCTGCCGGACGGGAGAGGGATTGGCGGCGATTGAGGTAGATCGACGTAGATCGACGTGGCTATTTTAAATTTGAAAATTTCAGGCCAGCTTGTTCGAGCATCCATGCCTCGATCTTCGTATGCCATACTCGCAGGAGATCAATAGGGCGAACCCGATAGTGTTTTTCGGCGGTGGCACTGGGCTTGTGACCTTGAATTTGAGCGACAACTCCTGCTGGGCACTCCACCCATTCGGCTAGTGTGCCGAAGCTGCGCCGCAGACCATGTATCGAAAGCGCGGGGAGGCCGGCCTCGGTCAGGAGCCTTGTTGTGCTGGATTCTAGGTTCTTGCAGGCGGCCAGTCTTTGATGTCTTACTGCTAAATACCCACGGAGAAGGAGTCCAGTCGTCTGGCTTCTCGCTATCACTTTTCCGTTTGCTGGAAGGTGGTGTTTCATTTTTTGCTTTGAGAATCGCAAGCAGGCTGGCGACGTAGGTGTCAGGGGATGGTCCTTTGTCCCTCAACTTTGTCGCGGATAGTCAACGTATTCCATTTGAAATCGACATCTTCCCATCGAAGACTGGCGATCTCCTCTCGCCGTGCCCCCGTTAAAAGAGTGACTTGAAGGTATGCGGCGATGCCTGGGTTACTAATTCGTTTAACTGAAGCGAACCACGCCCGAAGCTGTTCCCGCTGCAGGCAGTCGTCTTTTGCCCGTTTTTTTGGAAGGGTTTCCTTTGTTACCCGTGGGGTGCAGGCATCTAAATGGACAGAATCACGGAGTTGAGGTTGGTCACCGCACCAGTTCAAGAATGCGCGAAGTAGGCCAAAAGCAAGTCTGGCATGAGTTGGGCGTCGAGTACTTTCCTCTGTTAGCCACAAACGCACTTTTTCAGTATCAATTTCAGGCAACGGCAAAGACAGAAGGGGGATAAGAATTCCCGGTTGGGTAATATCGCTTTCCCCGCTGCGACGACCTCTGGTACGTTTTTCACCTCCTGGCTTACTGACGGTATTGTGGTCGGCCAGATGGGATTTGCTCCAGCGAGCTTGGCGTTGCTGTATGTAGTCGTGCCATGCAGTCAGTGCGGGTACGATTTGTTTTTGGGCTTCATGTTCTTCGGCAATGCGCCGTGCCTCAGTCTCGGCCAGTTGATCTGCCTTTGCATGGCGTGGGTCTATGCCCTGGTCAATCATTCCCTGAAGTCTTCTGGCTTCTGCCTGGGGCTTAGTCAATGCTCCAGGCTTTGCAGTCACCAATCGTGAGGCGGAAATTTTTGGTGCCGAGAGTGCTTTGGAAAATATATGCTTTTGATCCAGACGGCGAACGTTTTCCCGGTGGTGTGGCGCGAACAGCTAATCCTGGGGCCTCGCTGTCCCGAGAAAGGCTTGAGCCTTGTCTAGGGGCACTGGAATTCACGTATCCGGCCTGCGGTGAGTTTGATACGAGCCACGGCTACCCTTATTTCCATGTAAGAACTTTGTAAGAGAAATTTTAGGGTGTCGTTCGATGGGAATCAAATAGTGAACGTTGTGCGCTGATTGATGTAGTTGATTTATATGGATAAAATATCTTGCATACAGCCTCAGTCAATCTGGCTCAATGTCGATTTTTTCGGTTTCATAACCCATAGGTCGGCGGTTCGACTCCGCCCATCACCACCACCCGATTCAAGCAAAACGGCCAATCCGAAAGGGTTGGCCGTTTGTTTCCGGCCGGGGGCACTGCAAGCGAGCTGGCCGCCCATACATCGCGGTCAATCCTGATGGCAACCTGCTCCCTGATCCCAGACCCGACCGCCCCCCCTCTGCTGGCGGCGTCTGCATCGCCTTCAGGATTCGTTCCCGTTCAGTCACCTTCTTGGCTGAACCCGTCATGGCCAGGCGGCTAGCGCGCGCATCGGCCGAATCTCGCGCGTCACCTTCTCGCCTATTGCCACTTCCGCCTGCTTTGGGTCAAGGCGGTTTGCAAGTTCATCCAGAATTGCGGCGTAGTGTCGAGTAGCGGGCGAGGCGCGCACGCAGTGTCAGGCGTCACCGCCCGGCGCTCGCGCACGATATCGTTGATGCGCGGGGCAGGAACATGCAGGTCCATCGCCAGGGCATTGGCGCTGAGGCCAAGCGGCAGCAGAAATTCTTCCCGCAGAATCTCGCCCGGATGAATGGGGCGCATGTTGTTCGTAGCCATATTGAAGTCCTTCAATGGTAGTCCGCGATTTCGACACCTTCCGGCCCTGTAGCCGTCCAAACAAAGCAAACGTGCCACTGGTCGTTGATGCGAATGCTGTGCTGTCCAGCTCGGTCCTCGGTAAGCGCTTCGAGACGATTGCCCGGTGGAGAGCGCAAGTCCTTCAGTTCTTCGGCGGCATCAAGCATTTGCAGCTTTCGCTCTGCGACAGCCTCAATGTTTCGGAATCGCTTCGGGCGCAGCCCCTTGTAAAGGGCCTCGGTGTCTTCGCACCGAAATGAACGAATCGTCATGGATTCAAACTATATCGACAGGCGTTAAACGTCAAGAGTTAAGCTTGCACGCTGCGGCTACTTAACCGCTCGGAGCGTGGTTGCTTCGCTCTCCACAGGCGGCGCTATGCCGGCCTGCTTCAGAATCCAGCCCTCAATCTTCACGTGCCATACCCGCAACAGCGCCAGCGGCCGGCGGCGGTAGTGCTTCTCAGCGGTCGCGTTCGGCTTGTGGCCCTGAATCTACGCCACCACACCCACCGGACAGTCCAACCCGCATTCACTCTCGAATCAAACATCCTTACACTGCGGTCGATCAGCACACCTCTTGCTCGCCATCATGGTTCGCCCGCAATCTCCCCTCCGCTCGTGCCCACTATGTGATGCTGAGTGCTCATCGACTTCGTCAGAAAACCCAGTGATTCCATGCCCCAACTGCGGAGAGTATCAAATTGAGTACGCGTGCTTGGTCAGCATGGACAGCCTCATCAACGACCGATCAGACAGTCAGGCCATACTGCGCCATGCACTTTCCAAGATGCATCGACAGAGTCAGCGCCCCATCCTGAGGCTTGGGCACGCCGAAGACCTCTTGCGGACCATGAAGCTCCCTGGGTTCCGAGAGCAACTCGACAATCTCATCGTGTGGATGGCTCGCGTAACAAAGGGTTATGGCGGGACCGTCGATCGGATAGCGGAAAACGCACTCGGGCCAGTGGGTGCAGTAGATCGAATCGGCCTCAACTTCATTACCCACCACGCGTACTCAAACGGTTTCATAAGCGCGACCACCGCACCGTGGCAAGACGGCTCTGAGGATTTTCTTGCAGCGACGTTGACGTTTGCCGGCTGGGATCGGTATGAGACGATTCAACGCGGAGCGACAAACTCCCGTCTTGCCTTCATGGCGATGAAGTTCGGAAACACAGAAACAGAGCGCATCTATGTCGACTTCTTCAAACCCGCAGTCGCCAAGACGGGCTTTGAACTACGGCGTAACGATGAAGCGCAACGGGCAGGACTGATTGACGACCTGATGCGCGTCCAAATTCGCCAAAGTCGATTTGTCATTTCCTGATCTTACGGATCACAACAATGGCGCGTACGGGAGGCCGGATATGCAGAGGGCTCGAAGCCAGTGATCTACACCTGCCGTACAGACCACTTTGACAGCCCCAATATCGGAGCGCACTTCGACACAAACCATCACCTGACAGTGCTTTGGCATCCGAACGACATGGAATCTGCCGTGGAAAAACTCAAGGCCACCATCCGCGCCACTCTGCCGGACGAAGCCGCACTTCAAGACGTTTAAAGACGCCATCCTTGGCCGGACAAGCGATGAACACTCGCAAGTCTGCGCCTCGCTACTCCCACTCCCGATGCCGTGCCAGGCAGCCCCGGATCCGTTCCACCGTCTCCTCCACCGGTGCCTTCCTCGACACCTCCAGCCCCAGATCCCGGGCGATGGCGTTCACCGGGCGGGGTTGAGTGGAATGCCGCCCCGGTCGATGGCGGCGATGAGCATGCGGGCGCGCTCGATCTCCGTAAGCGCCTTGCGACCTTGGATGCGCTGACGGATCCAGATCAGGAAGGCTGCTTTCACAGGGCCTCCTGCAAGCCTGCAAGGCGCTGCTCAAGTTCGGCAAACAGCGGGCGGGCACCGGGATCGGGGGCCACGCAGCGGGCCTGAAGGTGTGCCAAGCCCAAGCGCAGATCGCCTTCCCGCCCGTCCGCACCGCGCTCCACCAACTCTTCCAGCAGGCATCCAAAGGCCCGCACCTCGATACGCTGCAAGGCCTCCGCCGCCCCCGGGTCGCCGGGTGGATGGAAGGACGCGGCGCCAAAATCACCGAGCACGGCCCGCCCCTCGCCACAATGCAGGATGTTGTGGGCGTAGAGATCGCCGTGATTGATGCCTTGCGCGTGCAGGTGGCGGGCCACCGAGGCGATTCCCCGGGCGATGCGCAGAGCCGCATCCGGGGTGAACAGGGTATCCGGGGCGTAGACGTCACGGGTGCAGGACTCGAAGCTGGGCGGCCCGGCGAGGCTGCGGAAGCGCGCGTCGATCAAGGCCATCACCAGCCCGTGCCCTTCGGCCGGATGACCGGCGATGCGGCCCAGCACCGGGATCAGGTTGGGGTGATCGCCCGCCCCCAGGCACACCGCCATCTCGTTGAGGGGCAGGCCGTCGCTGGTCACCGCGCCCTTGAACAGCTTCACCGCCACATCCCGGCAGCGGGCACCGTCCTGCCAGGCGGCCCGATGGATCACCCCGGAGGCGCCCTCCCCCAGCACCTGCTGCAGGGCCAGGGCATGCCAGGGCACCGGATCTGCCCGATCCGCCCCCTGCGCGGCCTGCTCCACGGCCGCGCAGAAGGGGTTGCCGGCATAGGCCAGCCACGCCAGGCGGGGCAGGCGCAGCAGCCAGCAGGGCAACCCGGTGAGCTGATTGGCGGCGATGCGCAGCAGTTCGAGCCAGGCACGCGGCCAGCTCCGGCGGCAGGCTGCGCAGGCGGTTGCCGGCCAGCATCAATTTCTGCAGCCGGGTGCAGCGCCCGATGGCCGCCGGCAGCACCTCGACCTGATTGTCGGTGAGGATCAGCCAGCGCAGACGGGGTGGAAGTGCCTCGGCGGGCACCCGTTCAATCTGGCAAGACTTGAAGCCCACCATCTCCAGTTGCGGGCAGCGCCCCAGCACCTCGGGCAGCACCCGGAAGGGATTGCCCGAGCAGAACAGGATGCGCAGCCGGTGCAGACGCGGCAGATCATCCGGCAGCGTGCTGAGCTGATTGCCCGAAAGGTCGAGCACCTCCAGGGTATCGGCAAGATCGAAAATCTCCCGGGGAAACTCGCCCAGGCCGGCACACAGGCGTAGCTGCCGCGCACCGTTCAGGCGCCCGGCGCGCAGGTCTTCAAGGGAATGCATGGACGGCGCGGAAAGTCGGCGAAGGAATGCCGATTCTACTGCGATCCGCTCTCCACCTCGGCCGCCTCGCCCTTCAGGGGTGCCGACCGGACCAGGCTGCGGGCCACCCGGGCGCGGGTCTCCCGCTCTTCGTGGCGTGCCCGGGCCACCATGCTTTCGCTGACAAAATCGATGTGCCGGCGCACCGCCGCCGAGGCCAGGGCCGGATCGCGGCTGCGGATGCCCTCCCAGATCGCGCGATGCTGGTCGCGCAGCTCCTTCCAGTCGTCCTCGGTACGCCGCAGGTGCCGCAGGTTGCGGTCGATGTGGTCATTGATGACGCGGAACAGGCTGGCCGTGAGGTGCCCGAACATCACGTTGTGGGCCGCCTCGGCAATCGCCTGGTGGAAGGCCAGGTCGGCCTTCTACCTGCTGCTCCAGCACCTCCGCCGAAGTGCCCTGGGCAAACAGTGCCTCGACCCGGGCAAAGGCCTCGTCGATGCGCTGCAGGTCGGCGTCGGTGGCGCGGCGTGCGGCCAGGGATGCTGCCTCGCACTCCAGCATGCCGCGAAACTCCAGCAGATCGCCCTGGATGTTGGGGTGCTGGCGCAACATCTCCTGCCATGGGTCGATGAAGCCCGCATCAAGGCGATCGGTCACGTAGGTGCCGCCGCCCTGGCGGCTGTGCAGCAAGCCCTTCGAGACGAGCTTCTGGATAGCCTCGCGCAGGGACGGGCGCGATACGCCCAGCTCGACCGCCAGCTCGCGCTCCGGCTGCAGGCGGTCACCGGGCTTGAGGGCGCCATCCAGGATGCGCCGCTCGAGTTCATGGGCGATGGTGTCGGAAAGGCGTTGCACCGCCAGCTTGCCGTTGGCCATGGGCTTGACACTCAAATTGGTAAGACCAGATCTTACGGCGTCCTCGGGGCCGATCACAAGCATGGCGCACCCCCAGCGCTAGAGGCTTACCCGTGGAAACTCATGAAATCAGTCCCTTGAGGTAAACCCGGGATTGACGTGCGTCGAGCCAGAGCGTAAATTTTCACCCATCCGATCAATTGGTCTTACCAATTTACCGGGATCAATCAAATACTGATAGCCGATCGCCGCAGCGACGCCCCCGTCGCCCGCCGGCAGGACTGGAGGAGACATGAGCAAAGCCCCCGAGGCTGCGGGCGCCGGACATGCCGCGCGCAGCTACCCGCCCCGCCCCGCTGCGGTGTATTTCTACGGCACCTGCCTGGTGGACATGTTTGTCCCCGAGGCCGGCATGGACGCCATCGCCCTGCTGGAGCGCGAAGGCATCCGCGTGATCTTCCCCGACAACCAGACCTGTTGCGGCCAGCCCGCCTTCACCAGCGGCTTCCCCGACGAAGCCCGCCAGGTCGTCGAATCCCAGCTCGACCTGTTCCCCGGCGACTACCCCATCGTGGTGCCCTCCGGCTCCTGCGGCGGCATGATCCGCTGGAACTGGGAGAAGGTCGTCGCCGGCGACCCGGCCCTCAAGGCCCGGGCGGCCGCCATCGCCGAGCGCACTTTCGAGTTCGCCGAGTTTCTGGTGCACGTGCTGGATTTCAAGCGCCCCGACCAGGGCCCTGCGCTTACCGTGGCCCTGCACACCTCCTGCTCGGCCCGCCGCGAGATGGGCACCCTGCTGGTGGGCCGCGAGCTGCTCGCCCGCCTGGGCAACGTGACCCTGGCCATTCACGATCACGAGTCGGAATGCTGCGGCTTCGGCGGCACCTTCTCCCTCAAGCACCCGGACGTCTCCACCGCCATGGTCAGCGACAAGGTCGCCTCCATCAAGGCCACCGGCGCCTGCCAGATGGTGACCGCCGACTGCGGCTGCATGCTCAACATCACCCAGCGCGCCGCCCGGGAAGACCAGGACGCCGGCCGCGCCAGCGCGTCGCTGCCGGGCGAACACCTGGCCACCTTCCTGCTCCGCCGCACCGGCGGAAAGCCCAGTGGAGAGCACGCATGAGCGCCCGCGACCGCATCCTTGCCAAGCTGCGCGGCGCCCGCCCCGCTGAGCCTCTGGCCCACCCCGACCCGGCGCCCCACTACGCCGCCCGGGCCCGCAACGAATCGAAGGCCGAGCGCCTGGCCCGCTTCCGCACCGGCATCGAAGGCTTCCACGCCGACGTGCATGTCACCACCGAAGCCGACTGGCCTGCCCTGCTCGCCCGTCTGTGCGCCGACAAGGGCGTGGGCACACTCCTTTTCGGGGCGCAAACCCCGGCCGGCCGTCGCCTGGATCCCGCGACGTTTGCCGGCACCACCCTGCGCCCCTGGGCCGGCCGGGTGGAGGACATCAAGGCCGACCTGTTCCACACGGTGGACGCCGGCTTCACCCAGACCCGCGGCGCCATCGCCGAGACCGGTAGCCTGATCCTGTGGTCGTCCGCCGACGAGCCGCGCACCCTGTCCCTGGTGCCGCCGATCCACTTCGCCCTGCTGGACGCAGCCCACATCCACCCCACCTTCTACGATGCCCTGGTGAGCGAGAACTGGGCGGGCGGGCTGCCCACCAACGCCCTGCTGATCTCCGGCCCGTCCAAGACCGCCGACATCCAGCAGACCCTGGCCTACGGCGCCCACGGCCCGAAGGCGCTGATCGTGCTGGTCATCAACGCCGAAGGAGACGAGCAATGAGCGCCCAGGCCAACACCGCCGGCAAGGATGCCGGCCAGCCCATCGCCTTCGTCTCCGCCCAAGCCCTGCGGGCGCGCATGCACGACGCGGTGAACGACCCCCACCTGCGCACCAGCTTCCGCGGCGCCATGGACTTCCTGATGGCCAAGCGCGCCGCCCAGTTTCCCGATGCGGACGAGCTGGACTCCCTGCGCAGCCTGTCCGAGTCCATCCGCCAGTACAGCCTGTCCAAGCTGCCCGACCTGCTCGAACAGCTCGAAGCCAATCTGACCCGCAACGGCGTGCAGGTGCATTGGGCCGAGACCCCCGATGAAGCCAACGCCATCATGCTGGACATCGCCCGGCGCCATGCGGCCAAGCTGATCGTCAAGGGCAAATCGATGGTCAGCGAGGAGATCGAGTTCAACCACGCCGATGGAAGCCGCCGGCGTGGGCGCCCTCGAATCGGACATGGGCGAATACATCGTCCAGCTCGCCGGCGAGAAACCCTCCCACATCATCATGCCGGCGATCCACCAGACCAAGCAGCAGATCGCCAAACTGTTCGCCGAGCACATCCCCGGCGTCACCTACACCGACAACGTGGACGCCCTGATCCAGATCGGCCGCCGGGTGCTGCGCGAAAAATTCGAGATCGCCGACATCGGCCTCTCCGGCGTCAATTTCGCGGTGGCCGAGACCGGCACCCTGTGCCTCGTCGAGAACGAAGGCAACGGACGCATGTGTACCACCGTGCCCAAGGTGCATATCGCCATCACCGGTATCGAGAAGGTGGTAGAGAAGCTGGAGCACGTGGCCCCGCTCTTCTCCATCCTCACCCGCTCGGCCACCGGCCAGGCCGTGTCCACCTACTTCAACATGATTTCCGGCCCGCGCCGGGGCGAGGACAAGGACGGCCCGGAAGAAGTGCACCTGGTGCTCCTCGACAACGGCCGCAGCCAGGCCTACGCCGACGAACAACTGCGCAAGACGTTGCAATGCATCCGCTGCGGCGCCTGCATGAACCACTGCCCGGTCTACACCCGGATCGGCGGTCACGCTTACGGGACCACCTACCCCGGCCCCATCGGCAAGATCGTCTCGCCCCACATGATGGGGCTGGAGCAGACCCACCTGCTGCCCACCGCCTCCAGCCTGTGCGGTGCCTGCGGCGAAGTCTGCCCGGTGAAGATCCCCATCCCCGAGCTGCTGATCCGCCTGCGCGGCGAAGCCAACAGCGAGCCCCACGCCAACCCGGCCATGGTGGGCCAGGGCGCCGGGCACAGTGCGCTGGTGAGCTTCGTGTGGCGCATGTGGGCGCGGGTCCACGCCCGCCCCGGCAGCTACCGGGCCTTCAGCTGGCTGGCCACCCGCTTCCGCGCCTTCACGCCCAAACGGCAGGGCGGCTGGACGGCGGCCCGCATGCCCCTGCAACCCGCCCCGCGAAGGCTCCGAGACATGGTCAAAGACCGACGCTAGCGCCAGCAGACCCTGTCTGTAGCAGGGACGGCTGAAACCCTCCCTGCAAGCCCCACCCCCAATTCAACTTCATCCCTGCCCGGGAGGACCTGCCATGTCCGCTCTCATCGACGCCCTGCGCCAGCGGCTCTCCGCCGATCGCGTGATTACCGACGAACTGCGCCGCCTCGCCTACGGCACCGACGGCAGCTTCTACCGCCTGATCCCCGAAGTGGTGGCGGTGGTCAATGACGAGGGCGAAGTGCGCAGCGTGGTCGAGCTGGCCCGCCAGCACCAGCGCACCGTCACCTTCCGCGCCGCCGGCACCAGCCTGTGCGGCCAGGCCGTCACCGATGGGGTGCTGGTGCTGCTGGGCGAAGGTCTCGCCACCTGCACCATCAGTGCCGACGGCAATACCGTGCAGGCGGGCCCGGCCATCATCGGCGCCGAGGTCAATCGCCGCCTCGCCCCCCTGGGGCGCAAGATCGGCCCCGATCCGGCCTCCATCAACGCGGCCAAGATCGGCGGCATGGCCGCCAACAACAGCTCCGGCATGTGCTGCGGCACCGCCCAGAACAGCTACAACACCCTGGCCTCCATCCGCGTGCTGCTGGCTGACGGCACCCTGCTCGATACCGGCGACAGCGCCAGCGTGGCCGCCTTCAAGATCAGTCACCGCAGCCTGCTGGAGCGTCTAGCCACCCTGTCCGCCTGCGTGCGTGCCGACAAGGCCCTGGCCCAGCGCATCCGCAGCAAGTACAAGATCAAGAACACCACCGGTTACAGCCTCAACGCCCTGGTGGACTACAGCGACCCGGTGGACATCCTGGCCCACCTGATGATCGGCTCCGAGGGCACCCTCGGCTTCATTTCCCGCATCACCTACCAGACCGTCCCCGAGCATGCCCACAAGGCCAGCTCCCTGGCCTTCTTCCCGGACATGGATAGCGCCTGCCGAGCCGTGGTGGGCCTGAAAGAGCGCCCGGTGGATGCAGTGGAACTGCTCGACCGGGCCTCCCTGCGCTGTGTCGCCCACAAGCCGGGCATGCCGCCCCTGCTCAAGACCCTGCCCGAGGGCGCCACCGCCCTGCTCATCGAGACCCGCGCGCCTTCTGCCGCCGAGCTCCAGCAGCGGGTCGCCTCGGTGCTGGAAGAGCTTGGCGCCTACCCCCTGATCGAGGCCCCGGCCTTCACCACCGACGCCACCGAGATCGAGCGCCTGTGGAATGTGCGCAAGGGCACCTTCCCGGCCGTCGGCGCGGTGCGCAAGCCCGGCACCACCGTCATCATCGAAGACGTGGCCGTGGCCGTACCCCTGCTCGCCGCCGCCTGCCTCGACCTGCAGCACCTGTTTGCCAAGCACGGCTATCACGAGGCCATCATCTTCGGCCACGCCCTGGAGGGGAACGTCCACTTCGTGTTCACCCAGGACTTTGGCATCGAATCCGAGGTGGCCCGCTACGCCGCCTTCATGGACGAGCTGTGCACGGTGCTGGTCACCCGCTACGATGCCTCCCTGAAGGCCGAACACGGCACCGGTCGCAACATGGCGCCCTTCGTCGAACTGGAGTGGGGCAGCCAGGCCTACGCCCTGATGAAGGACATCAAGCAGCTCTTCGACCCCGAAGGTCTGCTCAACCCGGGCGTCATCATCAATGACGACCCCGAGGCCCACCTCAAGCACCTCAAGCCCATGCCCGCCGCCGGCCAGCTCTACGCCCCGGTGGACCGCTGCATCGAGTGCGGCTTCTGCGAACCCCAGTGCCCATCCCACGGCCTCACCTTGTCGCCGCGCCAACGCATCGTCGGCTGGCGCGAACTGTCGCGCCGGGCTGCCGCCGGTGAAGCCCCCGGCCAGCTCGGTGAGGATTACCTTTACATGGGCCTGGACACCTGCGCCACCTGCGGCCTGTGCGCCACCGCCTGCCCGGTGGGCATCGAGACCGGCGCCCTGACCCGCGCCGTGCGCGGCGAGAAGCTCTCCAGCGTGGCCCGCAGCCTGGGCCAGATGGCCGCCAACCACTTCGGCGCCACCCAGGCCCTGGCCCGCACCGCCCTCAAGGCCGGCCACCTGGCCGAAAGCATCGTCGGCACCCGGGCCCTGGCGCGCCTCAGCGGCGGCGCCTGGAAGGAAGGCATGCCCAAACCCCAGCCCCTGGGCCGGGCCACCCGCCAGCAGGGCGACAAAGTGGTGTATTTCCCCACCTGCGCCGGGCGCATGTTCGGTGCCGACAGCCCCGAGCAGGCCCTCTCCGCCACCGTCATCCGGGTGCTGGAGCGTGCCGGCTACGCCCCCATCATCCCCGACGAGGTCAACAGCCTGTGCTGCGGCCAGTCCTTTGCCAGCAAGGGCCTCGAGGCCGACGCCGACCGCAAGTCGGGCGAGCTCGAGGCCACCCTCATGAAGGCCAGCAACAACGGCGAATACCCGGTGATCCTTGACGCCAGCGCCTGCTCCCTGCGCATGAAAACCTTCCTGGCCGAACGGCTGACGGTCTACGACCTGGTGGAGTTCGCCCACGACGCCCTGCTGCCGCGCCTGATGCTGCACAAGAAGGCGGCGCCGGTGCTGGTGCACCTCAACTGCTCCGCCCGCCGCATGGGTGCCGAGGCCAAGCTGAAGAAGCTCGCCGAGGCCTGCGCCACCCAGGTGGTGCTGCCCGCCGAAGTGAAGTGCTGCGGCTTCGGCGGCGACCGGGGCTTCGTGGTGCCCGAGCTCAACGCCCACGCCCTGCGCAAGCTCCACGCCGACGTACCCGCCGGCTGCTGCGGCGGCTACTCCAGCAACCAAACCTGCGAGATCGGGCTCACCCACGCCACCGGCCTGCCCTACCGCTCCATCGTCCATCTGCTTGACGAGTGCAGCGAGGAGGCCGCCCGCCTGGCCACCTGCTGACCACCCCGAGGGGTCGGATCCGCCCGATCCCCGCCCGCTGAACACCGACCCACCCCCGCCATGGGCGACTCACCCCGCCCCGAGCCTCACCCGCATTCACCAAGGAGGAAATACGAATGCAAGCCTGGATGCAGATCTACGACCCGCTGGGCAACCTCTGGTTGTCATCGCTGGTCGCCGCACTACCCATCATCTTTTTCTTTGTCGCACTGGCGGTGCTGCGCCTGAAGGGGCATGTGGCCGGCACCATCACCGTAGCCATCGCCCTGGCCGTGGCCATCTTCTTCTACAAGATGCCCGTCGAGATGGCCCTCGCCTCGGCCGGCTACGGTTTCCTCTACGGCCTGTGGCCCATCGCCTGGATCATCATCGCCGCGGTCTTCCTCTACAAGATCACCGTCAAGACCGGCCAGTTCGACATCATCCGCGCGTCCGTGGTCTCCATTACCGATGACCAGCGCCTGCAGATGCTGCTGGTGGGCTTCTCCTTCGGCGCCTTCCTGGAAGGGGCGGCCGGCTTCGGTGCCCCGGTGGCCATCACCGCCGCCCTGCTGGTGGGCCTGGGCTTCAACCCGCTCTACGCCGCCGGCCTGTGCCTGATCGCCAACACCGCCCCGGTGGCCTTCGGCGCCATGGGCATTCCCATCATCGTGGGCGGCCAGGTCACCGGCATCGACCCCTTCAAGATCGGCCAGATGGCCGGCCGCCAGCTCCCGCTGCTGTCGGTGATCGTGCCCTTCTGGCTGGTGGCCATGATGGACGGCTGGCGCGGCATCAAGGAGACCTGGCCCGCCATCCTGGTGGCCGGCCTGAGCTTCGCCGTCACCCAGTTCTTCACCGCCAACTACATCGGACCGGAACTGCCCGACATCACCTCCGCCCTGGTCAGCCTGATCTGCCTGACCGTCTTCCTGAAGAACTGGAAGCCCAAGCGCATCTTCCGCTTCGACAACCAACACCACGCCGAACTGGGCGAGGACAGCCACCACAGCTTCGGCCAGATCGCCAAGGCCTGGTCGCCCTTCGTGATCCTCACCGTCATGGTCACCCTGTGGAGCCTCAAGCCCTTCAAGGCCCTGTTCGCCAAGGACGGCCCGCTGTACTCGCTGGTGTTCCAGTTCCCGGTGCCCATGCTCGACAAGCTGGTCATCAAGGTGGAGCCCATCGTCGCCAAGGCCACCCCCTACGCCGCGGTCTACAAGCTGGACATCCTCTCCGCCACCGGCACCGCCATCTTCCTGTCGGCCCTGATCAGCATGGTCGTGCTGGGCATGCGCAGCGGTGATGCCGCCAAGGCCTTCAAGGAGACCGTGTCCGAGCTGAAGCGCCCGATCTACTCCATCGGCATGGTGCTGGCCTTCGCCTTCGTGGCCAACTACTCCGGCCTGTCCGCCACCCTGGCCCTGCTGCTGGCCGGCACTGGCGTGCTCTTCCCGTTCTTCTCGCCCTTCCTGGGCTGGCTGGGCGTGTTCCTGACCGGCTCCGACACCTCGTCCAACGCGCTGTTCTGCTCGCTGCAGGCCACCACCGCGCACCAGATCGGCGTGTCCGACACCCTGCTGGTGGCGGCCAACACCACCGGCGGCGTCACCGGCAAGATGATCTCGCCCCAGTCCATCGCCGTGGCCTGCGCCGCCGTCGGCCTGGTCGGCAAGGAGTCAGACCTGTTCCGCTTCACCGTGAAGCACAGCCTGATGTTTGCCACCATGGTCGGCATCATCACCACCCTGCAGGCCTACGTGTTCACCTGGATGATCCCGTAAGGTCCCACACTGCTTCAGGACGGGGATGATGCGTCCCCTGGGAGCCTCGACGGCGGCCGGTCACCCGGTCGCCGTTGTTTCTTCCGCCCCCCGCATCGTGATGCAACACACGGCAGGCGCGCTCCAGCGCGCGAAGCACTTGCGGTGCGGCCCCGGAATCGGCCACTCTATGGTCGAGGCGCCACCTTCGAAGCGCCACTTCAGGAATCCCCCGGCAGCATGGAACAGCACCTCGAAAACCGACTCCTCAAGTGTGTCGGCCTGCTCCTCGACGCCGTTTTCCTCGTCGATGAAGCTGGACGCATCGTCTACGTCAATGCCGCCTGCGAAGGCATCCTCGGCTATACCCCGGACGAAATGATCGGCCAGGCCATGGTGGACTTCGTGCTGCCCGAAGACCGTGCCAGCACGGAGCGGGAATCCGCCCGCGTGATGGCCGGACACCCCCGGGTCGGGTTCGAGAACCGCTACCGCCACAAGGACGGCCGGGTGGTCCACATCATGTGGTCGGCCCGCTGGTCTGAGGCCGATGGCCTGCGCATCGGCGTCGCCCGGGACGTGACCCGGCAGAAACGCGCAGAAGCCATCCAGATCGCCACCTACGCGGTTTCCGAAGCGGCCCACCAGGCCACGGACCTGGACAGCCTCTTTGAGTGGATCCACACCATCATCGCCGGGCGGGTAGCGCTGGCGGGTCTGGCCGTGGCCATCCGCGACCCCCACAGCGGAGCGCTCGACTTCCCCTACCAGCGCGGCGAGAGGGGTGCCGCCCCCATTCTCGACGACGCCAGGGCCCGAACCCTGTGCGCCAGGGTCATGGCCGACGGCACCGCGCTGCACCTCGCCTCCGACGCCCTGGTGCAGGTCGCCATCGGCCATGACCCTGGCGACGCATCCTGGCTGATCCTGCCCCTGATCATCCGCCAGGAGACCATCGGCGCCCTGGTGCTGCAGGCCCCGGTCGGCGCCCGCTACGATGACGCCGACCTGGAGCTGCTGCACTTTGTCTCGGCCCAGGTGGCCACCGCCATCGAACACGGCCAGCTCAAGGCCCAACTGCTGCGTGCTGCCCAGTACGACGAACTCACCAACCTGCCCAACCGCCGCCTCTTCCACGACCGCCTGGACACAGCACTGGCCCGCAGCCAGCGCAAGCGCGGCCGCATGGCACTGCTATACATCGATGTGGACGATTTCAAGCATGTCAATGACACCCTGGGTCACGCCGCTGGCGACGTGCTGCTGCAGCACATCGCCCGTCGCCTGGAAGCCTGTGTCCGCAAGGCCGACACCGTCGCCCGCCTGGGAGGCGACGAATTTGTGGTGATCCTTGAGGAGGTCCATGGCGCGACGGACGCCGACGCGGTCGCCGACAAGATCCGCAGCGTGCTGCGGGAGGGCATCACGCTGGGTGGACGCCTGCTGCACACCGAGGCAAGCATAGGCGTGGCCATCTACCCGGACGATGGCGCCCACGCCGAAGCCCTGCTGAAACATGCGGATGGCGGTATGTACCGGGAGAAGATGGGCTAGGCCCCACTGAACTGCCTGAGCATCTCCGTCGCGACCCCAGGCTGAGCCCCGATCCGTTCGGCATCAAAACCGTCCGGGAGTAAGGGCGCATACGCTGGATGAGACTCAAACTCCCCTCTGCTCAGGCGACGGAAACCCATGGCCCAGCGCGGGAAGTCCCGTTTGGCAATGACCTCCTTGGACAGCAGGAAAACGTCCTTGTGACGATCATCATCGCAAATCCGGCTGTAAGTCTCTTCGATGGCCGCTTCTTCACCCTCGATGACCTGCATGAAGCTGCCATTCGTGTACAGGAGCACACCGGTGATCCCCTGCTGCGTATTGTGACGAATGGAGGATTCGAGGATGTCGTACAGCTCGTCTTCGGACAGTTCCCTCCAGGCAGAGCTCACGTAAATCAGTTGAACCAAGGGCATGCCTGCTCCATGAAACAATCAGGAAACATCACCCGCACGGCATTCAATTTTCATGCTCTCAGGCGTATTTGCCGCAAACCTGGCGCGCCGAACGCCCCCACCGTGGTTTGTCGCACGGCCCCCTGCAGTGCCGCAGGAAGTCCATGGTTTCTTCAAAGAATCTCGTCTCCGGGCAGCGAGTGCGTCCATCACAGAGAAAGCGTGCGGGCGCGGAGCTGAGCTTCTCGCCAAGGTTCGGACGGGTGCCGTCACGGGGAGAAGCTGAGATATGCACGCACCCGGGTCACCCTGGTTGGGGACGACGAAGCCGAAGCCGAAGTCATTACTCCAGTTGGCGAAGGACATCGGCTTCTCGCCCTTCGACCCTGCTGGACAAGCACGGCTTCCGCATGCCCAAGCGCATCGGCGACCCCGCCGACTACGTGATCGAGCACGCCTTCATCGAAAGATAGGCGGCCCTCAGCGGGTCCACGTGCCCGAGCACCACTGCTGCTCGCAAGGGATGCCGTCACCGTCGCCATCCATCTCCACGCCAGGGCAGTGCTGCAGAAAATAGGTCGCCTCCGCACAGGAGCGCATTTCTGAGCAGAAGCTTCGTCCATCACACCGATAGCGGGAGGACTCAACCCTGGCGGCCGGTGGATCGACCGCCGCCTGCTGCTGCCTGAAGCTGGTGTACTCGCCATACAGGTGGTAGGCCAGGCCAGCGATGATCAGTGCCAGCACAAGCCCCTGAGCGAGGCCCGATCCACGCTTGCGCTTCCGCGCAGCGGGCCGGGGCTGAGGGCGGACCTTCGCCTGTCTGCTGATGCGCTGGAGATTCCGGGCGCGCTTCCGCCCGTCCGCATCCACCCCGATCTCAAAGCTGAGTCGCTCACCAACGTATGGCCGGATGCCGTCGTGGGGAAACGCGACCGCATGAACAAACACATCCGGCCCGCCCTGGTCAGGCGCGATGAAGCCAAAACCACGCTCTTTGTTCCATTTGACGAGGGAGCCTTCGATGCGCACGGACATGACCACGAACAACGTTTGAGGGCTGCCACCCGCAAGCCCGTATGGTTCCCGCCCCATCGGTGCAGGGCAGGTACTCTTGTTGTTTCATGGTGTCACAAGCCCTCACCCCGCCTCTATGGACTGAATCACTCGATGGAGATGCACTACTGACACGCCCTCTTGCCGGGACGACAGGGCGCGGGGCCCGCGTCCCGGCTACCGGGCCGCGGGCCCCGGACGATCGGGGTCAGAACGCCTTGGTGACACTCACGAAGAACTTCTCCTTGGCGATGTCGTGCTTGGAGGTGCCGTTGTTGAGGCTGTAGTAGCTGCGGTAGGCATCCGGCTCGCTGGTGGCCGAGAAGAAGGCGCCGGCGCTCCAGCCCTCGGGCAGGGCCTTGGTGATGCCGACCTTGTAGTAGTTGATGTCGAGGCCGGTGGCGTGGGCGATGACCTGACGGCCGATCTGGCCGCTGAGGTTCCAACCCTCGGCGATGTCGTAGGCGGCGTTCAGCTCGTAGAAGTGGGAGCCGCGGGTGTTGCCGGTGACACCGGCGCTGGCATCGCCGAAGAAGCCGCCGTTGGTCGGGGAGTTGTTGGTGCTCCAGCCGAAGTACTCGGTGAGGTTGCGGCCCGTCTTGAAGGTGAGCCACTCGTAGCTCAGGGCAATGTAGGCCTCCATGGTGTTGAGGCTGTTGGAACGGTTGTAGCCGGCAAACACCGAGTCCGTCCAGTTGCCGCCCGGGTAGGTGTAGTAGATCAGACCTGCGTCGTAGCCAAGGGTATCGGCCACCTTGCCGCGATAGCCGCCGTAGAAGTCCATCTCCACCGCGGCGCCGGGCAGCCAGTGGTCGGACACATTGGAGGCGAAGAAGCCGGCATAGGCACCGGAGGTGTGGGCCGCCTCCACGCTGAACTGCAGGGCGGGCTTGCCCCAGGTCTGGGTCTGACCACGGAAGATGTAGTCGCTCACCAGGCTGAGGCTGACCGGAACGGTCCAGGCGGACTCGCCTTCGGCGGCCAGGGCCGGGGTGGCCCCCCAGGCCGTGCAGGCAAGGCACAGGGTGGCGGCAGCACGCAGGGCGGTATGGGACATGGTTTTCTCCTTGGATGGGATGGCAGGTAAATCGGGATGGAAACCTAGGGTGAGGCGAGACCCGGGTACGGGGAGTCGGTCAGGGCTGGCGCAGCATCGCTGTCGTCCTTCAGGTCCACGCCGGTCCGCCCCAGCCTGTGAGCGCCGGCCATCAGGAAGGCGAGCTTGCGGGCGGCGTCGGCATAGGGCAGGCCTTCGGGGCGCACGTTGGAGATGCAGTTGCGCTCGGCGTCGGTGAGCCCTGGCCGGGGTCGGGCCGTAAGGTAGAGGCCCAGGCTGTCGGGCGACGACAAGCCGGGACGCTCGCCGATCATGACCACCACCAGCGCGGCGCCCAGGGCATGCCCGATCTCGTCCCCCAGCGCCACGCGGGCCTGGTTGGCAATGATCACGGGCAGGCCGGGCAGATCCGGAAAGTAGGGCAGCAAGGCCTGCAAAAGGGGCAGGCCGTGGCGGGCCGTGGCGAGGGACGACAGGCCGTCGGCCAGCACCACGGCCAAGGGCGGGTGCGGCGACCACAGACGCCGCCCCTGCTCGCCCAGCAGGGCGAGGCTGCCCGGTGCAAGCCTGCGGCCCATGTCCGGGCGGCGCAGGTACATGCCACGGTCGGCGGCCTGACTATGCACGGTCAGGCTGGTGAAACCGGCGTCCGCCAGGTCGGCCTGCAGGGTGGCCACGTCCAGGGCCTGGTGCACGGCGTCGCGGGCCTGGGCGTGGGCGGTGCCGAAGCGCAGGACTTCGCGGGTGGGCAGGCTCACCCCGGCGCGGCCCAGGGCCACACGGGCGCGGGTCAGGCCCTGCAGGCGCAGCCAGGGGTCGGGGGTGAGGATGGCGGGCTTGCCCATGGGCCGTCTCCCCTTACAGCGTGGCGGCCAGGGCCAGCAGGGCCTGCTGCTCGCCCTGGGGCAGCAGATCGCCGCGAAAGTCGGCAATGCCCATGCGTTCCAGCCAGTCCTCGAACTCGGGGGCGCGGCGGCGGTCGAGCACCTTGCGCAGGTACAGGGCGTCGTGGAAGGAAGTGCTCTGGTAGTTGAGCATGATGTCGTCAGCCCCGGGCACACCGATGATGAAGTTGATGCCGGCCACCCCCAGCAGGGTGAGCAGGGTGTCCATGTCGTCCTGATCGGCCTCGGCGTGGTTGGTGTAGCAGATGTCGCAGCCCATGGGCAGGCCCAGCAACTTGCCGCAGAAGTGGTCTTCCAGCCCGGCACGGATGATCTGCTTGCCGTCGTAGAGGTATTCCGGCCCGATGAAACCGACCACGGTGTTCACCAGCAGGGGCTGGTAGCGCCGCGCCAGGCCGTAGGCGCGGGCCTCCAGGGTTTGCTGGTCGGCACCATGGTGGGCATTGGCCGACAGGGCGCTGCCCTGCCCCGTCTCGAAGTACATCACGTTGTTGCCGACACTGCCGCGACCCAGGGCCAGGGCGGCGGCCCTGGCTTCATCCAGCAGGGCGGCGCTGACACCGAAGCTGCGATTCACTGCCTCGGTGCCGCCGATGGACTGGAACACCAGATCCACCGGGGCGCCCTTCTCGATGGCGCGGAGGGTGTTGGTCACGTGGGTCAGTACGCAGCTCTGGGTGGGCACGGCGTACTGCTCGCGAAAATCGTCAATCAGGCGCAGCAGGGTGGTGATGGCGGGCAGGCTGTCAGTGGCCGGGTTGATGCCGATCACCGCATCGCCGACACCGTACAGCAGGCCGTCGAGCATCGACGCAGCGATGCCCCGCGGGTCGTCGGTGGGGTGATTGGGCTGCAGGCGCACCGCCAGGCGGCCGGGCAACCCGAGGGTGTTGCGGAAGCGCGTGATCACCTGGCACTTGGCGGCCACCAGGATCAGATCCTGGTTGCGCATGAGCTTGCTCACCGCCGCCACCATCTCCGGGGTAAGGCCCGGCGCGAGGGCCTGCAGGCTGGCGCCGTCGGCCGCATCGGAGAGCAGCCAGTCGCGGAACTCCCCCACCGTCAGGCCGGCAACCGGGGAAAAAGCGGCCGCGTCGTGCCCGTCGAGGATCAGGCGCGTCACCTCGTCATCCTCGTAGGGCACGACCGCCTCCTGCAGGAAGCGATCCAGGGGCAGGTCGGCCAGCACCATGCGGGCGGCCATGCGCTCCTCTTCAGAGGCCGCGGCCACGCCGGCCAGCATGTCACCCGAGCGGGCCGGGCTGGCCTTGGCCAGCACTGTTTTCAGGTCACCAAACACATGGCGATGCAGTCCGAGGGTGCAGGCGTAGGTCATGGTCTTCTTTGTTTGTGAGCGTCCCGCATCTGCTGCCGGCACCGGCCTCTCTTCCGGGCCGGCGCAGCAGTGCAAACGCAGTTTCTATGCCAGCGCTCAGCGCTTGTGAAGAAATCGTTCGGTTCGAGTTCGCGCCGAGACGCGCAGCCGTAGCCGGGGCACGCTGAGCATCGCCGGGGCGAACTCGAAGCACACGGTGGATCCAGCCACCCGCTCTCAGCCTTCGGCCTTGGCAAGCGCGGCGAAGGGAAGCGCCTCCCGCTGCTCGTGGGTAAGCCGGAAGTACCCGTAGCCCAGGGCCAGGATGAGCACGAAGAGGCCCGTGAGCAGGGGGTTGAACCACGCTACGGTAACCAGGCAGATGAGTGCTCCGATCAGCGCCACAGCCGGAAAGATCGGATAGAACGGCACCCTGTAGGGACGGGGCAGGCCGGGCTCGCTGGCGCGCAGCTTGAACAGGGCCGCCATGCTCAGCACGTACATCAGCAGGGCGCCAAGCACCGCCATGGTGACGATGTTGGCGGTGAGGCTCTGGCCACCGAAGGACAGCAGCTCGTCGCTGAAGATGGCGGCGATGCCCACCACCCCACCGGCCACGATGGCCCGGTGGGGCGTCTTGAAGCGCGGGTGGACTTCGGCAAACCAGGCCGGCAGGTAGCCGGAACGGGCCTGGGCGTAGATCTGGCGGGAGTAGCCCAGGATGATGCCGTGGAAGGAGGCCACCAGCCCGAACAGGCCCAGCCACACCAGCATGTGCAGCCAGCCGCTGGACTCGCCCACGATGGTCTTCATGGCCTGGGGCAGGGGGTCATTGATGTTGGCCAGCTTGGTCCAGTCGCCCACGCCGCCGGCAAACACCATGACGCCCATGGCCAGCACCACCAGGGTCAGAATGCCCGCCGTGTAGGCAATGGGGATGGAACGCTTCGGATCCTTGGCCTCCTCGGCCGCCATGGCAACCCCCTCGATGGCAAGGAAGAACCAGATCGCGAAGGGAATGGCCGCGAAGATGCCGGGAATCGCCGCGAGGGAAAACTCGTCGGCCCCGGCCCAGCCGCCCTTGGAGAAGTTGGCCAGGGAGAAGCCCGGCGCCACCACCCCCATGAACACCAGCAGTTCGAAGATGGCGAGCAGGGTCACGAAGAGTTCGAAGGTGGCCGCAATGGTCACCCCGACGATGTTGAGCCCCATGAAAACCACGTAGGCGCCCACCGCGGCGACTTTCGGATCAAGGGCCGGGAACTGCACATTCAGGTAGGCGCCGATGGCGAGGGCAATGGCCGGCGGGGCAAACACGAACTCGATCAGGGTGGCCATGCCCGCCACGTAGCCGCCGGTGGGGCCGAAGGCGTGGTAGCTGTAGGCGAAGGGACCCCCCGCGTGGGGAATGCTGGCGGTCAGCTCGGTGAAGCTGAAGATGAAGGTGCCGTACATGAGGGCCACCATGACGGTGGTGATGAGAAAGCCGAGGGTACCCGCCGAGGCCCAGCCGAAACTCCAGCCGAAGTACTCCCCCGAGATCACCAGACCGACGGCAATACCCCACAACTGCCAGGTGCCCAGGGTGGCCGAGAGGCCGTGGGCGGGTTGCTTGGATGCACTCATGATTCACTCCAGGAAACTAGATGGATGCATCGTGGCCCACAGCACCCGGGTGCATCTATCAAGTTTCAGCACCCCAGTAGCAATTTTCGGCACCGCAGCAAAGCAAGGGCAACAATGCCGGCAAGGCCTGCACCAGTAAAGTGCCCTTGAGCGCTGCAATGCACCAACAGGGGTGATTTCGTCGCGCCCCGTCGCCGTAGGCAGCGTGGGGATGCGCGCCCCGCGAGGCCCTTCGCCGGCGGTACGCGGCTTGCTACTCAAGGGGACGATCGCTTGCCGGATGCCCGCCATGCCCCTGCCCGTCTTCCCCGCCGATACCGATGCCCGGCCCCTGCGGCGCGTGACCCGGGCCCGGGATGCGGACGAACAGGCCGACAATCTCTCCCAATGGAACCAGCGCTACGACCAGCTCTCGCCGGGCAGCTTTGAAGGCTCGGTGACCGAACTGTGGCTGCCGAAGAGCCAGGTCTTCATGGAAACGGCCAACCGCGCCCTGCGCCAGACCTGCGCCGCCTGGCCACGATCGGTGTGGTTCGGCATTCCCGCGGCGCGGGACGGCATGATGTCCCTCGGCGGCAAACCCCTGTCTTCCCGGGCGGTCTGCATCCGCGACGGCGGGGCCGAGTTCGACCTTCTCACGGCACCGGATTTCAACCTCTTCGGCGTCGTGGTGGACCGCCTGGCCTTTGCCGACTATCTGGACCGGACCGCCCGCCAGGATCTGGATCGCCTGCTCCTGCAGGGTGACGTGCGCAACCTGGCGCCCGGCCGCAAGGAAAGCCTGTGCGCCACCCTGGCCCGCGTCCTCGCCGATGCGCACCACCCCGACTTTCCGGATGCGGAGGCACTGCAGGAACGCATCTTCTCGGCCCTCGCCGACGCGCTGCTGAGCCACGACACGGTGCCGGTGCCCACCCGCCGGACCCGCCTGATCCATCAGGCAACGGTGGACCGGGTTCGCCAGTACGTGCTCGACAACCCGGAGCACCCCCCGACCATTCCGGAGCTGTGCGCCCACCTGCACCTGAGCCGCCGTGCCCTGCAGAACTGCTTCGAGGACGTCACCGGGATGCCCCCCTTGGCCTACATGCGCAGCCTGCGCCTCAACGCGGTCCGCCGTGAGCTGCGCCATGGCAGCGGCCTCCGCCCGATCTCCAGCATCGCCTACGACTGGGGCTTCACCCACATGAGCCAGTTCGCCCGGGACTACCGCCGGATGTTCGGTGAGCTGCCGTCGGAATCCCTGCGTCACGCCTGACCTCCCGGGCGAGCCAAATTCCGGCCCATGCCCGGCGGCATGGCTACAATTGGGGAAGCCCCCCACCCCCCAACGAGAATGCTTCGATGACTGATCTTTCCTGCTCCCCACTGCTGCCGGAGCCCCTTGACCCGGCCACCCAGCCGGCCTCTCGGCCCGTCCCGGTGCTGCGGGTGGACGGCCCCGACGTGCGGCCCTGCCTCGACGAGGTGGTCGAGGAAGTACCGGTGGCGCTGGTATTCAATGGTATTTCCCACGCGGTCCTGCTGGCCACCCCGACCGATCTGGAAGATCTCGCCCTGGGTTTCAGCCTCAGTGAGGGCATTCTCGAAAGCCGCAGCGAACTTTACGACCTGGAATGCGCCGGCACCGCCAACGGGATCGAATTGCGCCTGGAGATCGCCTCCAGCCGTTTCGCCGCGCTCAAGGCACGTCGCCGCACCCTGGCTGGGCGCACCGGCTGCGGTCTGTGCGGAGTGGAAAGCCTGGATGCCCTGGCCCGCCCGCTGGCACCGGTCGCCGCCTTCCCCCCCATCCCCATCACCGCGGTCACCGCCGGCCTGGCGGAACTGCCGGCCTGGCAGCACCTGCGCAAGCTCACCGGGGCCGTGCATGCCGCCGCCTGGATCAGCCGCGACGGCCACATCCTCGCCCTGCGCGAGGATGTGGGGCGCCACAACGCCCTCGACAAGCTTCTCGGCCACCTGGCGGGCTCGGAGCCTTCCGGCGGCTTCGTATTGGTGTCGAGCCGGGCCAGCTACGAGATGGTGCAGAAGGTGGCAATGCTGGGCATCGGCTGCCTGGTGGCGGTCTCCGCCCCCACGGCCCTGGCCGTCAGACTGGCCACCGATGCCGGCGTCACCCTGGCCGGCTTCGCCCGTGGAGAGAGGCTGGTGGTCTACAGCCACCCGGTGGGGCTGGGGCTGGCGGCCAACCTGAAAACCTGACGGCGCTTACCGCCTCGTATTCGAATGAACGCGAGCCCCCAACAGCCGGACAACCCCGGCAATCTCCGCCCTCATACTGCTCGGCCCCGCCCCCGGACGGCACAGTCCAAGACCCACCCCACGCATTGACCGCCTCATTGGCGGCCCCCTTCTCAGAAACCGGGAGTGTCCTCCCGACGGCGCCAGCCCCGTCTGAGCGCCCCCCCGATTCCGGATCAGACGTGGCCTCACATATCGGCCACCTCCGGACGACCAAGGAATTGAAGGCGCACGCTACAAAACCAAACCCGCCTTGTGTTTTTACGTGTAACGGGGAGAATCGGCGCTACCGTTGATCGTAAAAAACCTTTACAACGATAACAAACGGGATTCGGGTGACAGATCCGTCCGTAAACCGCAGCCGTACACACCGCGCCAGACGACAGACACAAATGCCCCAACAGCACGACTTCACAAGACCCAATCTGAAGGGGGCAGTGAACAACATTGATACGGAAACGTCACCGCGCACGGATTACCTTGATGGCTGGCGAGGGGTTTCAATACTCTGCGTGCTCCAAGGACACTTCATCGCCCTGCCAATTCCGGTTGATTTTGGCCGTTTTGGCGTATGCATGTTCTTCGCCCTGTCGGGCATGCTCATGAGCAACCTGCTGTTCATCGAGAGGCAACCCCTCTCGAAATTCTACAGACGACGAATCAGCAGAATAGTCCCCACATTCGTTCTGTTCGTCACCACGATGTTCACCCTCAGTGGCCTGTGGAACACGGCTTTCTCGTGGAACGAATTCATCTCGACACTACTATTCACTCGCACCTATTTTCCCTACCCCGGGATCTGGAAGACAGAGATCCCAATCGGTCATATCTGGTCTTTGAACATCGAAGAGCACTCATACATCTTCATGAGCTTTCTCACGCTGCTCCCCTTTCTCAAGAGGCGCGAAGGGCCTTTCCTGATCGCAGGCGGGGCGACGTGCATTGTTATTGGCTTCATTTACGTGAGACTTGGCAGCAGCGCGCCATTCTGGGGCCCGCTTGGCACTGAAGTTGCCGCGTCATTCCTGCTCATGTCCGCCGGGTATCGCCTGGTATGTGATCGAGTCAGACAATACGTCCCGCCCTGGCTCCCCGTGTTGTCCCTGGTCCTCGCCATGTACCTCAGCCAGGGAGGCAGCTGGTGGCTGCAGCCCATGGCGTCACCCGTGTTGCTGGCCTTCGCGGTGAATCATCTCCCCGAAACCCGTCCCTGGTTCAAGACTCTGCTGTCCTCCCAGGCCCTGCGTCTGGCTGGCCTGTGTTCCTTCTCGATTTACCTATGGCAACAGCCCTTCTTTTCAACGAAGGCGATATTTCCTGGCGGCCCCTACAGTGCGCTGGCCTGCGCCGTGATTGTTTCTCTATTGTCGTATCACCTTGTTGAAAAGCCGTCTCGTACATGGCTCAACAGAAACTGGAAATCGTGGCTTCCAGTTCAGGCCGTACAACAACACTAGAACCCACGTCATGGGGCAGGACGGCCAGGACCGCCCTGCATGAATCTCACGGTCCGCTGCGCTTACTCCACGTCGGCGCGCTTCACGCGGCGCTGACGCACCGCTTCGGCGAGGACATCGAGCACGGTGAGGCTGTCTTCCCAGCCGATGCAGGCATCGGTGATGCTCTTGCCGTACTCCAGCTCGACACCGGGCTTCAGGTCCTGGCGGCCTTCCTTGAGGTGGGACTCGACCATCACGCCGATGATGCGGTCCTCGCCATTGGCCATCTGGCCGGCCACGTCACGGGCCACGTCCACCTGCAGCTTGTGCTGCTTGCGGCTGTTGGCGTGGGAGAAGTCCACCATCAGCTTGCCCGGCACGCCGGACGACGCCAGCTCCTTGCAGGCGGCATCGACGCTGGCTGCATCGTAGTTGGGGCCCTTGCCGCCGCGCAGGATCAGGTGGCAGTCCTCGTTGCCGCCGGTGGACACGATGGCCGAGTGCCCAGCCTTGGTCACCGACAGGAAATGGTGGGGCGACTGGGCGGCCTTGATGGCGTCCACGGCGATACGGATGTTGCCGTCGGTACCGTTCTTGAAGCCCACCGGGCAGGACAGCCCGGAGGCCAGCTCCCGGTGCACCTGGCTCTCGGTGGTGCGGGCGCCGATGGCGCCCCAGGAGATCAGGTCGGCGATGTACTGCGGGGTGATCATGTCGAGAAACTCGGTGCCCGCGGGCAGGCCCAGCTCGTTCACTTCCCACAACAGCTTGCGGGCAAGGCGCAGGCCGTCGTTGATGCGGAAGCTGCCATCCATGAAGGGATCGTTGATGAGGCCCTTCCAGCCCACGGTGGTACGGGGTTTTTCGAAGTAAACACGCATCACCACCAGCAGGTCGTTCTTGAGGCGGTCGGCCTCGGCCTTGAGCTTGTGGGCGTACTCCATGGCCGCGTCGGTGTCATGGATGGAACAGGGGCCGATCACCACCAGCAGGCGGTCGTCAGCACCAAACAGGATGCGGTGGATGGCCGCGCGCGCCTCGAACGCCGTTTCCGCCGACTTGGGGGTGGCCGGGAATTCCCGCAGCATGTGAATCGGCGGGGCCAGTTCCTTGATGTCCTTGATCCGGACATCGTCGATATGGACTTTCGAAGAGGCGTGCATGGTCAATCCTGTCGGCTTGCTTTTGAGTGAGTCGATGATTCTAGCCCATGGCCCCCGCCCGCGGCCATGGCAGACGCAGCGGGACACCCGCCGTCACCGCTAGAGCATGACCTGGGTGCCCAGTTCCACCACCTGGTTGGCGGGCAGCTTGAAGTAGGTGGCAGCCCCTTCCGACTGGCGCATCATCCAGGCGAAGAGCCCGCAGCGCCACGCAGGCATCTTGCCGGGGCCATCCACCACGCTGGAGCGGGCGACGAAGTAGGTGGTGGTCATCGGCTCCAGCTCGAGGCCCAGCGGGCCGGCCAGGGCCAGGGCGGCCGGCACGTCGGGCTCCTCGCGGAAGCCGAAGCGCGCGTCCACGTTGTAGATGCCCTCGGCAAGTTGGGTGACCGTGACCCTGTCCTGATCGTCGATACGCGGCACCTCCTCGTTCACCACGTGCAGGAACACGGTGCGCTCATGCATGACCTTGTAGTGCTTGAGGTTGTGGAACAGGGCGCTGGGCACCAGCGAGGGCTCGGACGTGAGATACACCGCGGTTCCGAACACATGCGGCACATCGGGCAGGGGGCCCTTGATGAAGCCCGCCATGGGCACGTCGATGCAGCCCCGCTGCTCGGCCAGCAGGCGGCTGCCCTCCTTCCAGGTGGTGAGCATCAGGAAGATGCCGGCACCCAGGGCCATGGGCATCCAGCCGCCCTCGCCGAGCTTGGTCAGGTTGGAGCTGAAGAACAGCAGTTCGAGGCTGCCGAACAGGGCCATGGCGGCCAGCAGCCCGATGCGCCCGCGCACATCCGACACCAGCAGGATGAAGACCGTCAGCAGGGTGGTAATGATCATCGTGCCGGACACGGCGATGCCGTAGGCCGCCGCCAGCGCCCCGGAGGAGCGGAACTCCAGCACCAGGATGATCACCGCCACCAGCATCAGCCAGTTCACCACCGGCACGTAAATCTGCCCGCGCTCGGTGTCGGAGGTGTGCAGGATGCGCAGGCGCGGCAGGTAACCCAGCCGGGTGGCCTGCAGGGTCATGGAGTAGGCGCCGGTGATGGTGGCCTGGGAGGCGATCACCGTGGCCAGGGTGGCGAGCACCACCAGGGGCAGCAGGAACCAGTCGGGGGCGAGGAGGTAGAAGGGGTTCTCGATGGACACGGGTGCCCGCAGCACCAGGGCGCCCTGGCCAAAGTAGTTGAGCATCAGCGACGGCCACACCAGGCCGTACCAGGCCAGCCGCACGGGCCGGGGGCCGAAGTGCCCCATGTCGGCGTACAGGGCTTCGCCGCCGGTAAGGGCCAGAAACACGGCGGCGAGGAGGATGAAGGCCACGTGGGGCTTGGCCGTGGCAAAGGCAATGGCGTAGCGCGGATCCGCCGCCCGCAGCACTTCCGGCGTCTCGACGATGCTGGCCACGCCGAGCGCCGCCAGCGTAACGAACCACAACACCGTGACCGGCCCGAAGAAACGCCCGACCTGCCCGGTGCCCTGCTTCTGGATCATGAACAGCGCCACCAGAATACCCACCGTGATGGGCACCACGTAGTGCTCCAGATGTGGCGTGGCCACACTCAGGCCCTCCACCGCCGAGAGTACCGATATGGCCGGCGTGATGATGGCATCGCCATAGAACAGTGCAGCGGCAAAGATGGCCGCCCCCACCGCGAGTTTGGCCCACAGCGGCGTCGGGGCGTCCCGGTGAGCCCGTGCGGTCAGGGCCAGCACCCCGCCTTCGCCCTCGTTGTCGAAGCGCAGCACCACCCACACGTATTTGAGGGAGACGATCACCAGCACCGCCCAGAAAAAGGCCGACAGGGTCGCCAGCACGTTGGCCTCCGTGGGGTCGATGCCGTGGGCACCGGCAAAGGCCTCCTTGAAGGCATACAGGGGGCTGGTGCCGATGTCGCCGTAGACCACCCCCAGGGCGGCCAGGGCGAGTGCTGCGGTACTGGTTCGGGAATCCGTGTTCGCGCTATTCATCAATCACTCCGCCGGAGACCGGCCAATCAAAGGTGAAACCGGTAACCGACGCCGGTTTCGGTGAGAAAGTGGCGCGGCTGCGCCGGATCGTCTTCGAGCTTGTGGCGCAGGTGGCCCACATAGATACGCAGGTAGTGACTGTTGTCGCCCCCCGCCTGCCCCCACACCTCCCGCAGGAGCTGGCGATGGGTCATGACCTTGCCCGCATTGGCGAGGAGTACCGCCAACAGGCGGTATTCGAGGGGCGTGAGGCGCACAGCCTCGCCCCCGCGCGTGACCTGACGCACGGAAAAATCCACCTCCACCTCGCCAAAACTCACCCGGACGGCCTCGGCGTCCGGCCTCCCCCGCCCCCGTCGCAACAGCGCCCGCACACGGGCCAGCAGCTCACCGATGGAGAAGGGCTTGGTCAGGTAATCATCGGCACCGGCATCAAGCACGCCGATCTTGTCGTACTCGCCGGAACGCGCCGACAGCACAAGCACCGGCGCCGATGACCAGGTGCGGAAGTCCTCCACGAACTTCGCGCCATCGCCGTCGGGCAACCCCAGGTCCAGGATGACCAGCGCCGGCTGGCATCGACCCGCCTCGAGCAGACCCTCGCGCCGGGTCTCCGCTTCGAGCACCCGCAACCCCTCCTGCTCCAGGGCATGACGCACGAAGCGCCGGATCTCCCGTTCATCCTCGACGAGCAGGACCATTGCGTTCGTCATTCGCCCTCCCCTTCCAGGAGCAAAGCCTCGGATTCAATCAATGGTGGATTGCCCAGGGGCAGGCTGAAGGCCACACAAGCGCCCCCCTCCGGCAGATTGAAGGCGCGAATGCTGCCACCGTGGGCCTCTACGATGGCCCGGCAGATGGCCAGCCCGATGCCCATGCCGAACACCGCCGTCTCGGCCTGCCCGCGCTCGAACAGACCGAACACTTCTTGCAGCCTGTCCGGCGGAAAGCCGCTGCCGCCGCTCATCACCCGCAGCTCCACCAGGGCGGGGCCGAGCGTGGCCGCAAGGATGATGGGCGCCCCGGGTGGAGAATACTTGGCCGCGTTCTCAAAGAGATTGCAGAACACCCGCTCGATCAATACGGCATCGAATTCAAGCAGCGGCAGATGGGCAAGCCCTGTCACCCGCACCGGATGACCTTCCAGGGCGCTGCCAAGGAGCTTGAGGCTGGCCCCCACCACCTCCTCCACCGGCTGCCACTCCTTGCGCAGGCTGACCGGCCCGGTGCGCAGACGGGCCATGTCGAGGAGTTTGCCGACCATCCCGCTCAGCCGCAGAGCCTGATCGCGAAGGGCCCGGGCGATATCCTGCGCCCCGGCGGGCAGGGGCGGCGGCCCCAGCAGCAGGGAGTCGGCCAGCCCATAGAGCGCCGTCAGCGGTGTACGCACGTCATGGGAGAGGGCCGACAGGATGGAACTGCGCAAACGCTCGGACACCGCCTCCAACTGGGCGGCCTGGGCCACCTCGACGAAATGCAGACGCTCGACCGCGGTGCTCACCAGGGCGGCCAGTGCCGCCAACAGTGGCCCCAGATCCTCACCCTCGTCCAGAGCCAGCACCAGCACCCCCCGATTGCGGGTCGCTCCAACCAGGGGCAGGTAATGGACCGGTCCCGATCCAGCCCCCGAAACGGCCGTCAGGGGTTCGCTGCCCGCATACGCCTGACGCAGCGGATCGTCATCGAGTGCCGGCATTGCCCCCGCGAAACCCCCACCCACAGGCACCAGCACACCATCGGCCGCCGGCAGTACAAGGAGGCAGGGGGCACGCCATTGCGCCCAGAGAAAACGTCCCACACATTCGTCCACCTGCCCCACCGCCACGGCCCCGGCAAGCTCCCGCGCCAGGCCATACAGCCCCAGCGCCACCCGTTCCCGGCGGGCCGCATCCCGGGCCTGGGTGCGCAGACCGGCAGTCAGCTGTCCGACGATCAGCGAAACCGTCAGCATCACCACAAAAGTAAACACGTGGGGCGCATGGCTCACCTCAAAGGAGAAGCGCGGCGGCACAAAAAGAAAATCGAACAAGGCCACGCTGAGCACGGACGCCAGCACCGCCGGCCCGCGCCCGGCCCACACCGCCACCGCCACCACGGCCAGCAGGAAGCACATCACCGTATTGGGTAGATCCCGCTGGTCGCTGAACGGCCACAGCGCCGCCGCCACCGCACCACAGCCCAGCACGGCCAGACCGTAGCGTCGCCAGGGCGGGGAAAGCGGGTCTTCCGACAACAGGATGGACGACAGCATGGCAACTCCGGGCAATCGGGGGGTGGCGGCACCGGAAAATTGTTGCACCGCTTCCATAAAAAAGGCGTAAAGAAACACGCGGCCGAACGATTCATTGCGACGGTCGGGATATACTGTATGTTTATACACCACCATCCCCGATGAGCCCTCCCGCCCCGCCCCGCGGCCGTGGCAGCCGCCTGAACCCCGACAACCGCTTCGCCGAATGGCAGCGGGACACGTCTGATGACGACTGGGCGGACGGTGCCGCGCCCGAGGCAGAGTCGGGCAAAGGCCCCACCACCACGCTGATCCTTGACCAGAGCCGCTCGGTGATCGTACGCAACCAGTCGCCGGATGTTCCCTTCACCCAATCCATCAACCCCTATCGGGGCTGCGAGCATGGTTGCAGCTACTGCTTTGCGCGGCCCGGGCATGCCTACCTGGGCTTGTCGCCCGGACTTGATTTCGAGACGAAGATCGTCTGGAAGCCCGATGCACCGGAGATCCTGCGCAAGGAACTGGCTGCACCCGGATACCGCTGTGCGCCCATTGCCCTCGGCATCAGCACGGATGGCTGGCAGCCCGTCGAACGACGACTGGGCCTCAGTCGACGCCTGCTTGAAGTCCTGGCCGAAACCCGCCACCCCGTATCCATCGTCACCAAATCGGCGCTCATCGAGCGGGATGCGGATCTGCTGGCCGACATGGCCCGGGACCACCTGGTGCAGGTGATGTTCTCCATCACCACGCTGGACCCGCTTCTGGCCCGCCGGCTCGAACCCCGCGCCGCATCCCCGGCACGCCGTCTGGCCGCCATGGATGCCCTGCACCGGGCCGGCGTGCCGGTAGGGGTGTTGTTCGCACCGCTGATTCCGGCACTGAACGATCACGAGCTGGAGCGGGTGCTGGAAGCGGCCCGCGCCGCCGGGGGCCGAAAGCGCAGGCTACGTGCTGCTGCGCCTGCCCCTCGAATTGAAGGCCCTCTTCGAAGACTGGCTTCACAGCCACTTCCCCGACCGGGCAACACATGTCCTGAGCCTCTTGCGCCAGCTTCGCGGCGGCCAGCTCAACGACAGCCGCTTCGGCCACCGCATGCGTGGCCAGGGCGTGTTTGCCGACCTTTACCGTCAGCGCATGCAGCGCACCTGTGAACGGCTGGGGTTCCAGCGCACGCATCGCCCGCTGAATACCGAAGTTTTCCGCCCGCCGCCCCGGGGGCCACAGATGAACCTGTTCTAGGCGCCGGCCCTGCCCTGCCCGCCCGGCAAACCCGGTCAGAGGGTGTGAAGAATTCGCAGCGGGGCGTTCACGTTCGCACCGGGAAGCGCCGCAATACAAAGGGCTGCGATGAGCATCACAGGGGCGAAGTCGGGCCACACGGCAGCTTTATTCGCAGGCGCTCAACGACGGATGCCGATACCCCAGTGAATGCCGCCTCGCCCACGAGGCAGGCCCGGGCCGTAGTACGGAAAACCATAGGGATGGGGCTGGCCGTAGCGGATCGTGCCGTAAGGGTAGGCCGGATACGCGTCCCACACACCCCGGCGATAGGCCTCGGCCCTGGCCCGTTCGACGGCGGCGGCCTGTTCGGTCTGCAGACGCACCTTGTCGGCCGTGGCCTGGTCCCGGTCGTGGCGAGCCTGGGCTTCGGCCAGGGCGTCAAGCACTTCCGGCGCCACACCCTGCTCACGCAGGCGCAAGACCTCGGAGGGGCTGAGGGCATGATGCGTCCCGGTACTGCGCAGGACGTCGAGGAGCGCGGCAGTCGGCACACCTTCCCGCGAACGGCGCACGATTTCGTCCAGGCCCAGGGGTCGCCCCGGGCGCACCGCTTCGGTGCTGGCAAGCTCGGTGGGATCGAGACGGCGCACCGCCCGGGGATCGGACGAAGGGGGCGTGGCACAGGCCGCCAGCAGCAGCATGGCCACACACGGAAGGCCCCGCAGACGCAGGGCGACACGGCCCTCAGCGGGGGGTGCCAAGGGCAAGCCGCTCGTAATGCCCCACGACCAGATCCATCTGTTCGAGGATGCGCTCGCTGGTGGTACCCACATCGGTGGCCGCCTTCTTCTGGCTACCGGCATCGCGCATCCCCAGCGCATTCTGGAAAAAGAACCACTGCTGCTCCACCAGGGCCAGCTCGTCCCGGATCTGGGCGGTGTTGATGCCCGCCGACTTGAGCTCTTCATGGGCCTTGGCGAATTCCTTCATGGCGGTGTCGAGCATCTCGGCCGCCGGGCCAGCGTTCACGTCCATCTGCCGGAAAAAATACGCCTTGGCCATACGTTGGGAGAGCATACGCTGCCGACCGGAGAGGTTAACCAGTCGCCCGGCGGGAGACCCCGCAAGCTTTTCATAGGCCAGGGTCAGTTTGTGGGCACTGGCCAGCACAGCCTCGTTGCCCACCCAGACCGCCTTCGCATCGCTGTGGATATCCACCAGCAAGGGACGATAGCGCCCCCAGTCATGCTCGAGCTGCAGCCACAGGGTGCGCAGCTCGTCGCTGGGCAGCAGCGTCTTGAGTTCGGCCAACTGGGCTTCAAAAAGCGCGGAGGATTGGGCAAGGAGGGCCTTGGCGCGCTCGGGCAAGACGCCCAGCACCAACATCAGCCAAGCCTTGGCCGTACGCTGGGAGAGCATGCGCTGACGGCCGGCCTTGTTGATGGCCGCCGGCAGGGACAGGCCCGCGGCCACCGCTGGCGCCACACGTGCCGCCCGAACCTGCTCCAGGGGAAGGGCACACGCGGCGCCCGCCAGAGCAAGAAAGACTCGCCGATCCATGTCAGCCCCCCGTGCCACCGACCGTCAGCCCATCAATGCGAAGGGTCGGCTGGCCAACCCCCACCGGCACGCTCTGACCATCCTTGCCACAGGTGCCAACCCCCGGGTCGAGGGCCATGTCGTTGCCGATCATGGACACCCGGGTCAGGCAATCGGGGCCGTTGCCGATCAGGGTAGCGCCCTTCACCGGGCGGGTCACCTTGCCATCCTCGATGAGATAGCACTCGGAGGTGGAGAAGACAAACTTGCCGGAGGTGATGTCCACCTGGCCGCCACCGAAGTTGGCCGCATACAGGCCGTTCTTCACCGAGGCGATGATCTCGGCGGGCTCATGCTCGCCAGCCAGCATGATGGTGTTGGTCATGCGCGGCAGGGGCAGATGGGCGAAGGACTCGCGACGCCCGTTGCCGGTGGGCTTGACGCCCATCAGGCGGGCGTTGAGGGTGTCCTGCATATAACCGGTGAGGATGCCGTCCTCGATCAGCACGGTGCGCTGGGTCGGGTTGCCTTCGTCGTCGATGGTGAGCGAGCCGCGGCGATCCGGCAGCGTACCGTCATCCACTACGGTCACGCCCTTGGCCGCCACCTGCTGGCCGATGCGGCCGGCAAAGGCGGAGCTTTCCTTGCGGTTGAAGTCGCCTTCCAGGCCATGGCCGATGGCCTCGTGGAGCAGGATGCCGGGCCAGCCATTGCCGAGCACGACGGTCATCAGGCCGGCCGGGGCCGGGCCGGCGCCCAGATTGACCCGGGCCTGGTGCACGGCCGCACGGGCAAAGCTGGTGAGCACCTCGTCACTGAAGCGGCTGTAGTCGTAGCGCCCGCCGCCACCGCCGGAGCCCTGCTCGCGACGACCGTTCTCTTCCATGATCACCGTCACCGAGACCCGCACCAGGGGGCGCACGTCCGCCGCCAGGTGGCCATCGCTGCGGGCCACCATCACCACCTCCCAGGAGCCGACCAGACTGGCCATGACCTCCTTGACCCGCGGATCTTCGGCCCGGGCCATGGCTTCGAGGCGCTCCAGCAGCTTGACCTTACTGACATCGTCCAGGGAGTCGTGGGGGTTGTCGGCCCGATAGAGGGCGGGGGGAGACTTCTTCGCGACCTCGATCTTGCAGGTCTTGCGACGCCCGCTGTCGGCGATGGCCCGTGTGGCGTCGGCGGCATCCTTGAGCGCCTTCAGGCTGATGTCGTCGGAGTAGGCAAAGGCCGTCTTCTCGCCGGTGATGGCCCGCACACCGACACCCTGCTCGATGTTGAAGCTGCCCGACTTGACGATGCCTTCCTCCAGGCTCCAGGCCTCGGAGCGGTGATACTGGAAATAAAGGTCGGCGTAGTCGAGCTTGTGGCGGTAGAGCTTGCTGAAGACCTTGTCGAGATCCTCGAAGTCCAGGTCGTAGGGCTTGAGCAGCAGCTTGCTGGCAAGCTTGAGGGCATTGGGGGGGGGATTCTTGCTCATGGTCTCTCGGGGATGAATTCGGTTGGCTTAACTGATCTTGCGGTGGCGCAGCGCCGGCAGGCTTGCGCGAACCTCGGCGATGCGGGCGGGGTCCAGGTCGGCCACCACCACACCGGGGCCTTCGGGGAGGCGCGCCAGCACCTCACCCCAGGGGTCAATGATCATGCTGTCGCCCCAGGTGCGGCGGCCGCTGGGGTGACGCCCGCCCTGGGCACTGGCGAGCACGTAGCACTGATTTTCGATGGCCCGGGCACGCAGCAGGATCTCCCAGTGGGCCTGGCCGGTGGTGTAGGTGAAGGCCGCGGGCAGGACGATCAGATCCACCTCGCCCATGGCCCGGAAAAGTTCGGGGAAGCGCAGGTCGTAGCAGATCGACAGACCCACCTGGCCACAGGGCGCTTCGAAGGCCACCACCTCGTTACCGGCCTCGATGGTGGCGGATTCGTCGTAGCACTCCTCGCCCTTGCGGAATCCGAAGAGATGAACCTTGTCATAGCGGGCCACCCGCCGGCCATCATCATCGAAGACCAGTGTCGAGTTCTTGACCTTGTCCGGGCTGTCGGCCGCCATGGGGCAGGAGCCGCCGATCAACCACAACTTGTGACGTCGGGCGGCGTCCCGCAGGAAATCCTGCAGCGGCCCCGCCCCCTCCTGCTCGCGGATACGCACCTTGGCGGTCTCGTCACCGGTGATCAGGGGAAAGTACTCCGGCAACACCGCGAGGCGTGCCCCGGCGGCGGCGGCCTCGCCGATCAGACGGTCGGCCTCGGCCAGGTTGCGGTCCACTTCGGGCCCGGAAACCATCTGGATGGCGGCGATTCGGCAAACCGGAGTGTTCATGGAAAAGTCCTTGAGGGCACGGCAGGTTGAGATGAGGCTGCGGGAAGGCCCGAAAGTTTCTCCACCTTCGGGTCGGACCAGCCACCGGTCACGGCGTACTCGAAACTGAAGAGCTTTTCCACGGGGTCGCGCAGGGCCTTCTGCACCAGGTAGGCCGCCAATCCGAGGGCCGGGTTGAGGGCGCCGGTGGTGGCAATGGCCGAGCCCACCGCGACGGATTCGGAGAGGGTCGGCTGCACCTTCACACGGAGGTTCTGGGTCTCCCGCACGGCGTCGGCTTCGCCCTTCATGAACACACGGGCCGCCGGGCCGAGAATCTCGAAATCTTCAGTGCGCAACACGCCGCCATCAAGTCCGATGCTACCGGAAATGCGGTCGAAGGCGAATCCTTCGGAGAATACGTCGCGGAAATCCAGGGTGATCCGCCGGGGCAGCGCCTGCAGATTGAGCACCCCAAGCAGGCGCCCCACGCCGGGTTCGAGCTGGGTGAACTGGCCGCTGGTCACCCGGACCTCCATCTTTCCCGTCAGGCTGGGCAGATGCAAGGCCGTCGGCGGCCCCTTCCACACGAGCTGCCCCTCGAGACTGCCCTGGCCACGCCGCACCGCCTCGGGGTAGCCAAGGCGGCTGAGCATCTTCTCAACACTACCCACATCCAGCTTGAACTTGAGGCGGGTCTCCTCCCGGGCCCCCGGGCGCCACACCCCATCCCCGATCAGACTGCCATCCGGGTTGACGATACTGAGCTGCTCCAGGAGCCAGTTGTCACCCCGGTTCACTGCTTTCAGCTCCAGGCGCCCCAGGGCATGACCACGCAGTACAAAACTCTCCGCACTGACATCCAGGCCGGGCAGCCCCGAAAGACGATCCTCGTCGGGGGGCGTGACCACGGCCTCCTTCGCACCACCGGGCGCCGTGCCGATGGAAAGCTGTTTGAAACGGGCCTGCAGACGCCCCCGCCCCTGCTCGCGCCAGAGGATGTCGCCGCTGGCCTCCTTGCTGCCGAGGCGCGCCTGCCAGCCCCCCTCCTCCATGACCGCGCGCAGGTTCACGTCATTGAGGCGCTGGCCGAGAACCTGGAGTTCGCCCACACGAAGGGCCAGGCCGGAAAGGGGGAACCCTCCCCCCGCGCCCTGGCCGCCGCTGCTCTGACCGGACGTCGGCTTGCCGGCCAGGGCCTTGCGCCAGCCGTCCGCATCCAGGCGATCCGCCCGGGCCGCCACAAGCACGCCCTTCTCCGCCACACGCACCGGTTCGTTGAGGGCGATGCCACCGCGCGTGATGATCATCTGCCGACCTTCGCGGCGACGCTGGAACTGCGCCTGGAACACCGACCCGGCGGCCAGCCTGAGGGTGTCGCCGGGAACGCCCCCCCCCGGTGCCACCGCCATCTCGAAGCGGAAGGGCAGGGTTGCGGCTGCCGACTTGTTGAGGGGCTCGGGCAGACTCGACGACACCCCCTGCAGACCGCTGTCAAGCACGAACTCGACACCACCCCGTGGCATCACGGCAATGCTGCCCTTCCAGGCCGCCGTACCCGACAGATGATCGAGCAAGGGCAGATCCAGCTCCCGGCGCAGGGCCGGCATGCTCAGACTGCCCTGGGCGTTGAGAAGGATGCTGCCGTCGGGCCGGCTGCCCCCCGAGACGCTCACCGGGTCGCCGAAGATCCGTGCCGTCCCGTTGCGCACGCCAAGCTGACTCTCGGTGAACTCGACCCGCCCCGACGCCTCGGTGAGGACCGGCATGGCCGGGTCGGGCTGAAGCTGGTTGCGGGTGAACTGGTATTCGCCCTTGACCTGGGACTGCTCCAACTTGTGCAGGGGCAGCACCAGTTGCAGGTCGAGCTTGCCCCGCCCCTCGGCACGGAAGGGGTCGGTGAAGTGGTTGATCATGCCGGCCACCGGGCTCTCGGCAATGAAGCGCAGGAAATCCGGCGTCGGCCCCTCCGCCGCCCCCCGGATGGTGATGACTTCATCGGTCTCGAAATCGGGCAGAACGGCGCTCACATCCTTCAGCGCCACCCCGAGGATGCGCCCGCTCTGGGCCTTCACCGTCATCCCCGCGCCCTCGAAAACCAGCTCACCGGCCACGCCGTCGATCTTCGGCCATCCCGGGGCGTAGTCCAGCTGCCCGTCGCGGATCCGCGCAGCCACCCGGAAGCTTCCCTCCCGCGGATCACGGAAGGGGAAGCGCGACAGGTCGCCCTTCAGCACCAGGCGGGTATCCACCGCCTTGCCGCCCACCAGCGCCCGTTGCAACCAGTCGCGGGCCGCCTTGCCCACCACATGGGGAATGTAGCGCCATACGGCGGTGGCATCGGCCTCCGAGAGGCGCGCCTGCAGATCGATCCGTCCGGGGGTGTCGGGAGTGGCCCGGTAGCGGCCGGAGGCCGTGCCACGGGCATCCTCGTTGGCGAAACTGGCGCTTGCCAGCGTAACCTCCAGTGCCCCATCAGGGTGACTCCAGCTCCCTTCCGCCGCCAGCTCCGACAGTTGCAGATGGGCCTCGGGAAAGACCTGGGGCAACTCAAGGCCGGCATCCCGCCCGCTGAGGGTGAAACGCCCACCCCGCTCGTTGCCCTCGATGCGCCCAGCCATGCCGGCAAAACCCGGCCAGGCGCCGAGGGGCTCGATGCCCAGCCGCTCGAAGCGGGCATCCACCGTGTAGGTGGCCAAGGTGTCGCCCTTCAGGCTCCATTTGAGATCCACCGGCGCCACCCGGCCCGCCGGGGCCAGGGTGGCCAGGCGCTTGCGCAGCCCTTCATCGAAGGGCAAGCGGCCGGCCAGGCGCGAGAGCACACCGAGGTCGAGCTGATTGGCCACGAACTCACCCCGGGCAGGCTGGGCGCCATCGGACGCCACAAGCCGCAGGAAGAAGTCGGTGGGCTGCACCTTCAGGCCATCGTGGGTCTGCAGGCGCAGCTTGCTGCCACTGGCCTCCAGGCCGTCCTTGTGGCGGCGCACCCGCAGGCGCCCTGCCGCCTCGGTCATGGCGATGTCTTCCAGCTCGGGGGCCAGACGCACGCGGGCGTCACGCAGGGCAAAGTCGGCTGTCGCACCCAGCAGCCTGCCATCGGCGATTTCCAGCCAGGCCCGCAGGCCCCCGGCACCACTGATATCGAGGGGATAGTCCACCCAGGCCCGCCAGGCCCCCATGTCGGCGTAGTCGAGGCTGGCGTAGAGCTCGCCACGCCACGTCTCGGGGTGGGCGGCGTCGCGCCCGATCAGGTCACCGCGCAGATCGAGGGCAGCGGCCAACTGGCCCGGGGGCTGGGCACGCAGGCCGAAGCGGTGATGATCCCCCCGGTTGTCGAGGCGGAACTCCAGCTTGTCGAGCACCAGGGTGTCAGCCCCGCGCAAGGCATCGGACCACGCCACGCGCGCATTGCGAACCACCACCTGGCGCTGGTCCAGGAGCCAAGCGGTGAAATCCCCCTGGTCGCCCCCGGCGACAACGGGCAGGCCGGCGACGAACACCTGCCCGTCGGCACCGCGCCGGATGGCCAGTTGCGGCGAGTCGATCTCGAGGCGGTGGAGACGCAGGCGCATCCGCAACAGCGAGCTCCAGCCCACTTCGGCGTCCACCCGGTCGAGACTCAGGGCGGCGCGGCCGGCACCATCATGGATCGTCACCCCACCCATCTGCAGCCGCGGATGCAGCCCCTGCCAGTCGGCCGAGAGACTGGCGATATCCACGGGCAAGCCAAGGGACGCGGACAGGAGCCGCGCCACCTCGCCCCGATAGGCCGGCACCTTGGGCAGCACGAGGTGGCGCAGCCCCAGAAAGGCCAGACCACAGACGAAATAGGCGATCAGCCCCGCCCATGCCAGGCGCCTGAGCCACCGGCCCGAGGGCCGCAGGAGGGACAAGCGGCCCTCAGCCACGCGCCGGATGGCAGGCCATCGGGGCAGGTGACAGCGGCCCGACGACGGCATCATGGAAAGGCCGGACAGGCACGCGGATGGCGGCCCATCCGGCATCAGGCTTGACGAATATCAGTCCGGCAGACATAAGACGGGGTGAACATGAACAATTCCGCATTCTACCAATCGCCCCACGCCATGTCCGATCAGCCCGCCATCCTGCCCCAGCCCATCCTCGACGCCCTGGCCTGCTCGCGTTTCCTGCGCCGCCAGCTCGACAGCCGCCCGTGGCTCGCCGAACGTCTCGCCGCGAGCATCGGCGCCCCCCTCGACGCCACCGCCCTGCGCGACTACCTGCGCGATGAAAAGGTGGACGACAACACCCTCAAGCCGGTGCTGCGCAAGCTGCGGGCCTGGGTGATCGCCCACGTGATGGTGCGCGACATCGCCCACCTGGCGGACCTCACCGAAGTCACCGAAACCATGACCCTGCTGGCCGACATTGCAGTTGAGGCCACCCACGACGTCCTGCGGGCACAACTGGTGGCCCGCCACGGCACGCCCCTATCGGCCGACGGGCGCGAGCAGGAGTTCATCATCATCGGCATGGGCAAGCTTGGCGGTCGCGAACTCAACGTGTCGTCGGACATCGACCTGATCTTCGTTTACCCCGAGGACGGCAGCACCGCCGGCCCCAAGATCATCGACAACTTCGAGTTCTTCACCAAGCTCGGCCGTGGCCTGATCCAGGCCATCAACGACATCACCGGTGACGGGCAGGTCTTCCGGGTGGACATGCGCCTGCGCCCCAACGGCGAATCCGGCCCCCTGGTGGCGAGCTTCGACATGCTCGAGAACTACTTCATCACCCAGGGCCGCGAGTGGGAGCGCTACGCCTGGATCAAGGCCCGGGTGATGACCGGCATCCGCAGCGCCGAGCTCACCGCCATCTCCCGGCCCTTCATCTTCCGCAAATACCTCGACTTCGGCGCCATCAACGCCATGCGTGACCTGCACGCCCAGATCCGCCGCGAGGTGGCCCGCAAGGACATGGTGAACAACGTCAAGCTCGGCCCCGGCGGCATCCGCGAAATCGAGTTCCTGGCCCAGGTCTTCCAGCTCATCCGCGGCGGCCGCGACACCTCCCTGCAGATCAAACCCACCCTCAAGGTGCTGGGCCGCCTGGCCGAACGGGGCATCATCACCCACGAGGCCGATCGCGAACTGGCCGCCGCCTACGACTTCTTGCGTCGGGTGGAACATCGCCTGCAATACCTGGACGACGCCCAGACCCACAACCTGCCCACCGAACCCGCCGACCAGGCCATCATCGCCCGATCCATGGGCTTTGGCTCCTACGAGGCCCTGCTTACCGAACTGGACGATCACCGCTCCGCCGTTGCCCGCCATTTCAACAGCGTCTTCGGCGACCCCAACGAAAAGGGCCACGACCTGGACACCCTGTGGGCCTGCGCCGGTGACGAAGCACGCTGCGGCGAGGAGTTCCAGCGCCTGGGCTACCCCGACCCGGCCGCCGCCGCCCGCCGTCTGGCCACCCTCAAGACCGGCAACCGCTACCTGCAGATGCCCCCCTCCATCAAGACCCGCTTCGACCCGCTGATTCCGCGGGTAGTCGAGGCCGCCGCCGAAACCACCGACCCCAACGCCACCTTCGAGCGCCTCCTCGACATGCTCGACGCCATCAGCCGGCGCGGCTCCTACCTGGCCCTGCTGCAGCAATATCCCCAGACCCTGCACAAGGTGGCCGAGCTGGTCGGCGCCTCGGCCTGGGCTGCCCAGTTCCTCAACCGTCACCCCATCCTCCTCGACGAAGCCCTCGACCCCCGCATGCTTGAGGAAGAGATCGATCTCCAGGCCTTCCGGGAGCAGCTGGCAACCCAGCTCGACGAGATCGAGCCCGACATGGAACGCCAGATGGACCTGATGCGCGAGCAGCACCACGCCCAGGTCTTCCGCCTGCTCACCAAGGACATTGCCGGCAAGCTCACCGTCGAACGCCACGCGGACTTTCTGTCCGCCCTGGCCGACATCATGGTGGACCTCACCGTGACCATGTGCTGGCGCAAGATCAAGACCCGCCACCGGGACGACCCGAAGTTTGCCGTGCTGGCCTACGGCAAGCTCGGCGGCAAGGAGCTGGGCTACGCCTCCGACCTGGACATGGTCTTCGTGCACGACGACGACGCCCCTGAGGCCGCCGAGGTGTACACCCGCCTGGGGCAGCGCACCAACACCTGGCTGTCCGCCCAGACCCCCGCCGGCCACCTCTTCGAAACCGACCTGCGCCTGCGCCCCAACGGCGACTCGGGGCTGATGGTGGTGTCCCTCGAGTCCTTCCGCCAGTACCAGCTGGAGAACGCCTGGGTATGGGAACACCAGGCCCTCACCCGCGCCCGCTTCTGCGCCGGGGACAAGGCCATCGGCGCCAAGTTCGAGGCCATCCGCATCGAAGTGCTGCGCCAGAAACGCGACCTGGCCAAGCTGCGCGAGGAAGTGCTGGCCATGCGTGAGCGCATGGCCGACGGCCACCCCAACAAGACCGACCTGTTCGACCTCAAGCACGACAAGGGCGGACTGGTGGACGTGGAGTTCATGGTCCAGTACCTGGTCCTGGGCTACGCCCACGAACACCCCGGCCTGTGCGGCAACCTGGGCAACATCGCCCTGCTCCACATGGCCGGCGAACTCGGCCTGATCCCCGCCGACCAGGCCAGCGCCGTGGCCGACTCCTACCGCGAATACCGCCGCCTGCAGCACGGCCTGCGCCTCAACAACCAGGCCTCCCGGGTCGAACGGGAACAGGTCGCCGAAGCCGCGGCGGGGGTGCAGGCCCTATGGCGGACGGTGTTCGGCACCGCCCGCTGAGCGGCACCCGGGGTGACATGAAAAAGGCGCTCCGGATGTACGAACCGGAGCGGGAGAGATCGTGGGGACAATTTGAGTCGCCCCCGCAAGGCGCTGCGCGGCAGGACAATCAGGCGCGCCGGCCCTATCCGACTTCAGACTCCGTCATCCACCGGCGTCGCTGCCCCCGGCCTGGCCAGCGCGCTCCGCTTGCGCCTGCCCGTCCGCGTGCCGCGACGCCTCCCCTGCTGGCCTTTGACCTGGGGCAAGGCGGAAGCCAATGAAGCGGTAGGCCCCAACGGGCGGGTCGTCGTAGCGGAAGGCAGAACGGCAGCTCCGCGCGCCGCCGTCCCACGACCCGCCGCGCAGCACGCGCCAGCTGCCGTCCGGAGGGCCGGCCGGGTCGATCTGCGAGCCGTCGGGATAGGGACCATACCAATCGGCACACCACTCCCAGACGTTGCCGTGCATCTCGTACAGGCCCCAGGGGTTGGGAGGAAGCGAGCCCACGGCGACGGTCTTCTCCCGGTACAAGCCCTTCTCCGCACCCGCGTAGGGATAATTGCCGTCGTAGTTCACCTGCTCGGGCGTGATGTTCCTGCCGAACGAAAAGGGCGCCGTCGTACCCGCCCGGCAGGCATACTCCCACTGGGCCTCGCTGGGCAGGCCCGCATCCAGCCCCGGCACCAGCGCGTTCAGACGATCCAGAAAGGTCTGCACGGCCTCCCAGCTCACCTGCTCTACAGGCTGGGCAGGGTCATCCTGAAAGAAGCTGGGATTCTCCCCCATCACTGCCTGCCACAGGGCCTGAGTGCAGGCCGTATCCGCCAGCCAGTAGCCGCGGCTGAGGGTTACTTCGTGCGGGGCTTCGCGGTCAAAGCGATTCGCTTCCTCTGGCGGTGACCCCATCAGAAAAGTGCCGGGCTGAATCCAGCGAAAGCGCTGCCTGACGCCTCTGAAACTCAAAGTCGCAGACAGCCCCCACTCGGCATCATCAGCCCATTCACACGCCCAGGGTGGGGGAAAGGGATAGGGGAGGATCAGGCTCATCCGGGACTGCCCTCATGAAAACGCGGGCGCCAGCCCGGCGGGCTTTCGGTCATGCTCCTGCATGCCCTACTCACGCACCGGGTGGCCTTGGGTTTTTGCCGCAGCCCCAGCAGGCACCACGGACAGGATGAAAGTCTGGTCAAAGGCGGACTCTCCGGCTTTTGAGCTGGGGCAAGGCGGAAGCCAATGTTGTGGTTGGCCTCATCGGGCGGGTTGTTGTTGCGGTAGGCAGAACGGCAGTTCTGCGCGTTGTTGTTCCACGACCCGCCGCGCAGCACGCGCCTGCTGTCTTTGACGATCACCCTTCGCCATGGTCGTACAGGCAGGGGTGGATACGCAAGTCGTGCTGCCGCCACACTCGTGCATCGGCCAGCAGGGTGGGTGCCAGCAATGCATCGTAGGCCCTTTGCAGGCTGGGCGAGTCGATCTCACCACGCTCCCAGGCGGCCTCCCAATGCGTGCGCAGGACCCGGTAACGGCGTTGCTTGCGACGGGTCAGGCGGATCGTGCCCGGCTTGATGCGGTAGCCACAAAAACGCAGGCCATGGCTACTGCGGTTGATCTCCGGTGCCGGCTTGAGGCACAGCCCCCTCTCTGCTGCCAGATAGGCAGACAGCTCTGCCAACACCTCCCTTACATCCTCCCGCCGTGCGCACCACCAAAGCATGTCGTCCATGTAGCGCAGGTGGGCACACACGGCCGGATGGGTGCGCAGCAGGCGATCAGCACCATCGAGGTAGTGATTGGCAAAGTGCTGGGAGGTGAGCGCCCCGATAGGCAGGCCATGGCCCGGCACCGCCTCGTAGCCATCAATGATGCGCCCCAATAGCGCCAGGAAATCCCCACCCTTGAAGCACCGCGCCAGGAGCCCTTTGAGCGTGACATGGTTGATGGCGGGAAAGTAGCCAGCCACGTCCACCTGACCAAACCACGCATGACGACGCAGGTGCTGCTGAGCCCGCAGGACTGCAGCATGACTGCCCATGCCGGGGCGGCAGGCATAGCTGCTATCGACCAGACTCCGTTCAAACACAGGCCCGACGAGGTTGAGAATAGCGTGGTGCAGCACCCTGTCTTCGAAGCAGGCAGCGTGAATGCGGCGCAACTTTGGATCGTGGATCAGGAATTCGCGATAACGCCCCACCGGCACGGCACCGTCCAGAATGCCGGCAGCCAGGCGCGCCAGTGCGCCATCCAGATCCGCCAGAAAGGCCTGGACCTGTGGGCGGCTGCGCTTGCCCCGGGCAGCTTTCCAGGTGGCCAGCAGCAGGTTGTCCCAACTTGCCAGCTCACCAAGGCTCACCGCCAGGCGCTTCATGGGGTGGGCTCGTGCGTCGCAGGTGCGGGGGCCGCCTGGGGTACCGCCCCCCCGTTGGCAGCGCTACCCAGAACCCGGCCCAACAGGGCCAGAAACAGCGCGCCATACTTGTCCACGCGGGCCTTGCCCACGCCCTCGATCTCCCCAAGGGCGCTGGCAGTGCGGAGCTTTCTCTGCACGATCTCGGCGAGTTGCTCATTGGTGAAGATGGCATAGGCCGGCACCCCTTCCCGCTCTGCCAGGGTTTTGCGCAACTGACGCAACTCGGCGAACGCCGCAAAGTCGGTATCGCTCAAGACCTCCCGGTAGTCCACCCTGTCCCGCTTGCCTTGAGATTGCAGGCCAGGCGCTACCCCCTCGGCCCAGGCCAGGCACACCGCCCAGAAACTGTCTGCCCCCTGGGCCACAAACTGGCGGTCGGAGGACACGATGCGGTGTTGTGCGCAGAAAACATTGAGGGCCTCCTGCGCGGCTTCGGGCGTGTGGACGGGGATGGTGAAGAATTGGAATCGCATGGTCTGCGCCTTACCTGGATTTACCCGGTTTCTTGAAAAAGCCAAGAACACGATTGATGAGACCACCCTTCTGAACACCGGCGTCGCCGCCCCCGGCCTGGCCGGCACGCTCCGCTTGCGCCTGCCCGTCCGCGTGCCGCGACGCCTCCCCTGCTGGCCTTTGACCTGGGGCAAGGCGGAAGCCAATGTTGAGGCTGGCCCCATCGGGCGGGTTGAAGCTGCGGGAGGCAGAACGGCAGACCTGCGCGGAGTTGAACCACGACCCGCCGCGCAGCACGCGCCCGCCGTCCGGAGGGCCGGCCGGGTCGATCTGCGGGCCGTCGGGATAGGGACCATACCAATCGGCACACCACTCCCAGACGTTGCCGTGCATCTCGTACAGGCCCCAGGGGTTGGGAGGAAGCGAGCCCACGGCGACGGTCCTCTCCCGGTACAAGCCCTTCTCCGCACCGGCGTAGGGATAATTGCCGTTGTAGTTCACCTGCTCGGGTGTGATGTTCCTGCCGAACGAAAAGGGCGCCGTCGTGCCCGCCCGGCAGGCATACTCCCACTGGGCCTCGCTGGGCAGGCCCGCATCCAGCCCCGGCACCAACGCATTCAGACGATCCAGAAAGGTGTGCACGGCCTCCCAGCTCACCTGCTCCACAGGCTGGGCAGGGTCATCTTGAAAGAAGCTGGGATTCTCCCCCATCACCGCCTGCCACAGGGCCTGGGTGCAGGCCGTATCCGCCAGCCAGTAGCCGCGGCTAAGGGTTACTTCATGCAAGGTTTCGTCGTCGGATCGGCTTGGCTCGTCTGGCGGTGACCCCATCGGGAAGGTGCCGGGCGCAATCCATCGGCAGCGCTGGGACACCCCTTTCACCGAGAACTCCGCGTAAAGGCCGAACTCATCCACCCCCACACCCTCACGCCCCTGCCAGCCCCAGTTTGCGCCATCCCCCTGCGGCCCCCAGGGGAGCCTCACCCGGCGGCCCAGCCACTCCACCTCGCACCATAGACCGAACTCGTCACGCCCTATCGTCTTGGCCCAGGAGGGCCGAACAAGACTCTCGATGAGGATCTTGCCCTGCTCGGTAAGGAGACGCAGACGGCCCAGGGTCTGGTCGAGAGAGGCCAGGCGCTGGGCGCCCTGCCTGACGGGTACAAGCACGCGCTGGACGTCACCCCCGACGGAAGTGGTTTCAAGCTCGATCACGGGTGCAGCAAACCACCACTGCATTAGCAGACTGTTGCTTGACAGAATTTCGTTTGGAGCAGATTCGAAATGAGCCCCGTCCAGCCACAAATCCGCCCCACGCTGTACAAGGCTGCGCAAACGCGGATCGGCCGCAGGGGGCGTCAGGGCACGCAGGATCTCCCGGGTGTCCAGTCCATCGGCGGTGACCGGCACGTCGGTGCCCGCTTCCAGGGCGTCCCGCCAGGCCTGGGCGTAGAGCACGTCCAGATAGCGCTGGTTCTCGCGCAGACCGGGGTGGGCGCGGATCAGGCTGCGGCGGGCATAGGCCACCTTGCCCTCCTCAAGGTGATGAGACGCCTGGTAGAAGGCCGCCGCGGTGCCCAGCATGAAGCGTGCAGCGGCCTGGATCTCGGCAGCGAACTCCGCCTGGGCGGCGGGGGCAGCGAGGCTGGCCCAGGTCAGGGTTTCTTCATGGAGCACGGCCGGGTGGCAGGGACCATGATGCTGGCGCAAGAGCTGCATCAGAGCCACCTGAAGCGCCGGCGGGTGAGAACCAAAACGCGCCCGGTGGTCTGCCTGGGACGCGGCGTGGAGGGTGCAACCCAGAGTGGAGGCGGCCACATCGGGATGCAGCCAGAAGTCAGCCTCCAGCCCCGCCTGGAGGCCGCCAGTGTCGAGCAGGCGCAGGGCCGCGCGGAGGAGTTCGGGCTCGATGCGGATGGCCGGCGAGAGCAAGGCGAGCAGATCATCCACCGGACGGGGGCAGACCGCACCATCGGCTTGCGGGATGTTCAAGGCCTGGACGCGGCGCGGACGCAGGGCGGTGTCGGGGCTCCAGCACACCACGTCGAACACGGTCAGCACATCCTCGTCCAGATGCTCGGTGCCAATAGGTGCCAGCACCAGGGGCCGCACACCACGGCCGCGGAGCTGCCGGCCGAAGTGCAGCCAGCGTTGGCGAGTGGCCGAGTCCGGCCCCTCCAGAAGGCCCAGATCACCAAGGATCAACAGGGGCGTGCCGGTAGCCAGGGCGGGCCAGTCCCGCGCCGGAGCGTCGGGCTCGCGCCAGGGTTGGCAAGGACCGCCGGGCTGGTCCAGCATCTTGAGCAGGCGCAGGCCCAGCGCCCCACGCAGGGGCAGAAGCTGGGCGCAGAGGGCGTTGAAGTCCTCCCAGAAAGGCAGCAGGCGCTCGGCAAAGTCGATGAGCACCACCGCCTCGGGTGCCCAGCGGCGGCGCTTCAAGTGGGGCAGGTGGTGCAGCACCTCGCCCCGGGCAAGCTGGCGGGCCAGACGCGGCACATCCAGCCCGGCGCGGCTGTCACCCCCCAAAGCCAACTTGAGAAAAGGCCACAGGCGGGGCCAGGGGACCAGAGGCAAGCGCGGCACATGGGTACCGGGCGTGAGGGGGCGCAAGTCCTCCTCCGTGATGGGGGCCACCCCGCGGAGGCATTCGGGGCCGTGGTAGTCGTCCGGGGTGTGGGTGGCGGCGCGGCTGGGTTCGTGGTGGTGGACGGCGAAGAAGCGGGCACCGCTTGCGAAAACGTTGATGCGAAGTTGAAGCGATGGCGTATATCTTTCAACCTCCGTGCCATTCGACCCCAGACTTGGGGCAGCATCGTCCATCACGCCCTTGTCACCGGCGAGTTCCTTGAAGCCCAGCAGCCCCGCCACCCGCCCCAGGCTGTCCACCGGTTCGCCGCTGCGCGCCAGCCAGCGCAGCAGATCGGCCCGACTGGTCGCCTGCAAAGGCGAAGGCTTGACGGGAGTGGGCTGGAGCTCAGCCGCCACGGGGCTTGTCTTCGCGGAACTTGCGGTAGGCGAAGCGGGACAACTGTTTGAGCAGATCCAGTTGCTCCGCCTCGACGGCTCGCAGCGTACTGAGGGCTTTCAGGAGGTCCAGGTATTCGGCTTGTCCCGGCGGGGTAACACCGGCCCGCCGGGCGTCGATGCGGTCTTTGGCCAGTTGTCGGGCAGCGACTTCGAGTACGTCGTTGCTGCACACCTCGGGGCTGAAGTGGATGCGTCCACGGGAGATCAGCCAGGGAACGATGTCATCGGGCAGTTCGTATTGCAGCACCAGGCAGCGCCGCAGAAAGGCGGCGGGCAGCTCACGCTCTTCATTGGTGGTGATGATCACCAGGGGTGGCGTGGCCGTACCCTGCCCCACCGTGCCCTCCGCCAGCCAAGGCACGCTGAAACTGCGATTGCCGAGGGTTTCCAGCAGGCTGTTGGGCACATCGGAATCGGCCTTGTCGATCTCATCGATGAGCAGCACGCAGCCCGCCTCCGGCGTCCATCCCTCCGGCGTGGCCGGGGCTGCTGTCTTGTAACGGCTGCCGGCCTGACACTGCCGGGCCGACTGCCAGTCGAAAGCCCACCACAAGGGGCCGGGGCTGAGGAAGTGCCGCGGGTCGAGGGCGTCGATCCCCCCCGCCGGGGATTGAGCACCCCGCGCCGCCAACGCCTGGGCTTCGCCAAGCCGGCCGACGGTATCAAAACGCCATAGCAGATCCTGGGGCTCGGTGCGGGCGTGCACCACCTCCGAGATAAAGGCCCGGTTCAGCGTCTGCGCCGCGGCACGGGCGAGCTGGCTCTTGCCGGTGCCGGGCTCCCCCCGCACCAGCAAGGGCCGCTCCGCCGCCCAGGCCATAAGGATGGCGTCGGCGGAAGTCTGATCAAATACGTGGCGGCTGGACGGCCAGGAACCGATGGGGTTGAGGTCGAAGGGTGCATCAACCGGAAGAACGGGCTTAGCCATGTTTGCTGACCATCTCCATGAACAATTCGATAGCGCCCACCAGTTCGCTTTCGCTGACCAGCAGGGGCGACTGCCCGGGAGCGCCGGAGATCAAGCCGAAATGAACGACTGGCACATCGGGCAAAAGCGCGCTGAACTCGGAACACACGACTGGCGACATGAAGGGATGGCCCTGCAACTTCGCGGTGGATCGGTCTACCGTGAGATAACGCTGCTGACGCTTGAGGCGGTAGTTGAGCTTGCTGATATCCGTGGCATCCAGATCCCGATGGGGATCATCGGGCCGATCCAGACGCCAGAGCCCCTTGACCACATCCTGGGCGGCATTCACTTCGTCCCATCCATTTTCTGGCAGAACGCTTAGTCCCAGATCACCCGCACCAGCGACGGCAGAGCCGTGCCGCCGGAACTCAGGCTTCAGCTTTTCGTCCCGGCACTTGATGTAGAGCTCTACTGTGGTGATGTAACGCAGGTCTATCGGCGCCTCAGCGCTAGAGCCTGCCGCAACCTGCTGCGCCCTCCCACGATCCACCCCGCTCAAAGCCATCAGCGCCATGACCCGCGTGGCCAGCGCGGCCAGCGCCGACGCATCATTCGCGGTCGATCTGTCGAGCAGGCCTTCTGCGATTTCGGTCAGTCGCTCAATACGCTCCACTGCACCGCGCTCCTCCCACCATTTTCCCAAGGCCACGCCGAAAGGAATCTTGTCTGTCCGACCGTCCTGCAATAGGGCGGCCCCCAAGCCAAGAGGTAGGGTGCGTTCCAACTCAAGCTGGATCTCCGCACGGATACGGGCTTCAAAGCTGGCCTGGGTCTCACTCGGTGCCGTCACCGTCTTGTATTGATTGGATGAAGCTGTCGCTTGCTCGCGCTTCCCATCCTTACGTGAGAACAACATCCCGGCCGGGTCAATACCATCCTGATGGTGGAGAACTGGCGTCTCCGCCTCGTTGAGGTTTCTGACCGCAATCTCCGCACACCCCTGTTCAAAGGCCTTTTGAACAGGGAGACGGCTGGCAAGGGCACCATAGAATCCGCAGGAAAATGCCAGTGCAGCGGGATCACCTATTTGCGTACGCATGCCGATAAGCACTGGAATCCGGGGCAGGAGCGTTTTGGCCAGGGAGTCGGAGTAACACGCATTGAGGACTACCACCCGGATTGGTGCCGGACTGGCAGAAAGAACCTGCGAGAACGCATCAGCGAAGACCGGCGCACTGCGACTGCCATTGCTGACGAAATCAATGGCTTCGTCCTCAGCCCCGTGTCCACTGAAATGCAGGATATCGGGCCGATGCTCGTTCAGCAGCAGCTGCAAGTCCTCAGCGCGAACCGCCCCCTTGGTCACCAGCGCCACCGCCTGCCGGTCAACCCGGGAGATTTTCTCCTCGATATCACGCGCCTCCTCGTCCAACCTGAGGCGCTGCGCATCGACCCCATTGGCCGCCAGAAACAACACTTTGATGGGGAATGTCATAGCCAGGCATCCGAAATCGATTTAAAGCTATCCATCGCCCATCCCTCAAACCTTGGGCTTCCACTTCAGCGTTACCTTGAAAGTGGCTTCGCTGTCGGCCGAGGCCAGCACCACGCCCGCTTTGGCAGAGAACTTCAGGCCCAGCTCCAGGGTGATTTCTTCCGGGGTGAGCCCCTTGAGGCCATCAATGACAGCCGCCGCGGCCGGCTTGAGTTTTGCGACCGCCGCTTCAAATGACTCGGCCGCCCGCTCGACCGGTGCATCGCCCCGGCCCCGCTGAACGGGCCCCGCATCCCCTTCGGCCTCGACCACGATGCTCTGACCATCAGCCAGAGCGTATTCGATCAACTGTCTGCCCATCCCGCCTCCCATGGACTAATAGCCACCTCCATGCGAGATGGCTCACGCACAGAAGTATGCATGACCATGGGCTGCGCGAGAAAGTCGGATGGAATCGGCACACCCGCATCACCCACAGCGATTCACAAAGGGGATGAGTCGATTGGTGAACGGGGTCGACTGCGAACGCTGTGCCCCGGCACGTCGGTGATTCCACGCGCGGAGGTCGAATGAGCTCGACCCCCCGCAGCCTTTCCGCGCTCAGCCCTTGCGCGCCTCCAGCCACACATCCAGCCCCTGGGCATTCAGCTCCACATCCAGCGCCAGGATGCGCCGCCATTCGGCTTCGGGCACGGTCCACCCGGCACGGGTGGCCTCTTCGCCGACCAGGGCCCAGATGTCCTGCTCGATCAAATTTTTGCGACCCTCGGCGGCCTCGTGGCGCTCGGCGATGGCCACGTGGGCATCGATCAGGCGGTGCATGTCGGCGGCCAGGCGCGGCACGTCCCGCACCTGGGCGTAGTGGGTCAGGTACATGGCGGTGGGCTGCTCGGCCTCCATGCGGCGGATGGAGGCGTGCATGGCCTCGGGCTCGAACTGCACGGGCGTGGTGGTCGGGAAGATGCTGGGCTTGCCGCCCACGTCCAGTGCCCTGTAGGACAGGCCGAAGGTATCGCCGGTGAAGAAGGCCCGGCTCTTCGTATCGAAGTAGCACACGTGGTGGCGGGCATGGCCGGGGGTGTCGAAGACGCGGATGACGCGCCCGCCCAGATCCAGTTCATGGCCATCGCCGGCCTCGATGATGCGCGCCACCGGCACGGGGATCAGCTCTCCGTAGAGCTCCTTGGCGCGCTCCGGCCCGTACACCGCCGACACCCCCGCAAACAGCTTGGAGGGCTCGGCCATGTGTCGGGCGCCCCGCGGATGCACCACCAGCTTGGCGTTGGGGAAGGCCTGCATGAAGGCACCGGCCCCACCGGCGTGGTCCAGGTGGATGTGGGTGAGCAGCACATAATCCACTGCGTCCGCCGACAGGCCGGTCTCGGCCAGGGCTTCCAGCACATGGCGCAGGGAGTCGTTGTTGCCGGTATCCACCAGCGCCGCCCGGCCGGCCTCCTCGATCAGGTGGATGGCCGCCACATCGGGCCCCGTGTAACCCGAATCCACGGCGTAGATGCCATCCCCGAAGTGCGTCAGACCCTGCATATGCCCATCCCTTTGAAAAAGCATTGATTTTAGCCGCATTGCAGCAATACGCGCCCCACTTGTCCTGGATCAACACGATCTTTCCGTGACAGGCGTCAAATCACTGTAACGAAGCTTTCACACCAGAAGAAAGTAGGAGGGCTTCCCATGTTGACACTACAAGACTGCATCGAACTATCCGATCTGACCGAAGACGAAATCCTCGCCATCGCCGAGCATGAACACCTGCCCGAGATGGTGGCCGTCGAGATGGGCTGTTATCTGTGCCATACCCCGGATGGCGACAAGCGCATCCGCCGCATGATCGCCGACGACATCCAGCATGCCCGGGACAGGGGTGACGTCCGCCACGCCGCCCTGCTGCGAACCGTCCTCAAACACTATCTGGCCGAGCACCACGGCGGCGCCTGAACAGCACCAGGGTCGCCAGACGGGCAACGGGTTGGCATAATTCGCCGACCCGTCTTTCATTGGCTCCCCGATGGCCCTCCTTCGTTGCAACAAATGCGGCCATGTGGCCGAGGCCCCTGCTGAGCAGATCGGCACTCACACCTCGTGCCCGGCCTGCGGCAATCCGGTTCCGGTCTACGACACGGTGCTGTTCGTGCGCAAGGTGCTTCAGCAGTACTTCGCACTTCAGGAAGAACTGAAGCAACTGCGCCCTGCCCCGACGCCCAGCTCGCCAACGGGCAACAGTCTCGCCGGCATCGATCTCCACAACACCGCGCATCTCACCAGCGAGGCCTGGCACGCCGAGATCGTGGGCTGGTTCCAGCGCCGTCAGATCACTGTCCGCACCAGTCCCGATGCGGTGGACACCACCGGGTTCTTCGATGAGTTCGCGGTGGAGATCGGCGACAACTACGCCCTGCTCGGCGATGTCATCGGCAAGATCCGCTGGGCCCAGCAGAAGGACGTGCCCAACTTCAGCCTCAAGCTCGGCGAACTGAGCCAGAAGGAGGGTCAGGCCATCAACGCCTTCTGCAAGCGTCTCCATGACCACACCTTCCTGTCCAAGTACTACTACCAGAAGCAGGACAAGCTCGGCCGGGCCACCATCCAGACGGCCCCGGCCATTCGCAACTTCTTTGCCGGCGACTGGCTCGAGTGGTATGCCCTGATGAAGCTGCTGACCTTCTTCCAGGAACGGCAGAAGCCCTTTTCCTGCACCCGCAACCTGTCGGTGATCTTCCCCAACGAAGACCTGCACGAACTCGATGTGTTCTTCCTGGTGGATGGCAACACGCCGGTGTGCATCGAATGCAAGACCGGCGAGTTCCGCCAGGACATCGACAAGTACCTGCGCCTGCGCAAACGCCTGGGCATCGACCGGAGCCAGTTCATCCTGTGCTGCCTGGGCCTCGGCGACGAGCAGGCGGCGGGCCTCTCCAGCATGTACGAACTCACTTTCGTGAACCCGACCGGCCTGCAAGGCCACCTCGCAAAGCTGTTCTGATGTGCACGGCTGGTCGGGGTAAAATCCCGGCCCTATGAACCGCGCCCGCGAAACCCTATTCCACGTCTTCGGTTACACCCAGTTCCGCGGTCCCCAGGAGGATATCGTCGAGCACGTGGCGGCCGGCGGCGACGCCCTGGTGCTGATGCCCACGGGCGGCGGCAAATCCCTGTGCTACCAGATCCCGGCGCTGCTGCGGCCCGGGGTGGCCATCGTAGTGTCGCCGCTGATCGCCCTGATGCAGGACCAGGTCAGTGCGCTGAAGGAAGTCGGAGCAGCGGCGGATTTTCTGAACTCCAGCCTGAGCTTCGACCGGGCCATGGAGATCGAACGGGCCATGCTGGCGGGGGCGCTGGACATGCTCTACGTGGCGCCGGAGCGCCTCGTCACCCCGCGTTTCCTCGACCTGCTGGACCACCTCCACGAGGCCGGCCAGCTCGCCCTGTTCGCCATCGACGAAGCCCACTGCGTGTCCCAGTGGGGCCATGATTTCCGGCCCGAGTACCTGCAGCTATCCATCCTGCAGGAGCGCTACCCGCAGATCCCGCGCATCGCCCTCACGGCCACCGCCGACGCCCAGACCCGCCGCGAGATCGCCGAGCGCCTGTGCCTCACCACCGCGCGGGAGTTCGTCTCCAGCTTCGACCGGCCCAACATCCGCTACACCATCGTCCCCAAGGACAATCCCCGTGCCCAGCTCCTGGCCTTCATCCGCGACGGGCATCTGGGCGAGGCCGGCATCGTGTATTGCAGCTCCCGCAAGAAGGTGGATGAGACCGCCGCGTGGCTGGCGGAAAAGGGCATCGCGGCCCTGCCCTACCACGCCGGCATGGCCGCCGACGAGCGCGCCCGCAACCAGGACCGTTTCCTGCGCGAGGACGGTATCGTGATGGTCGCCACCGTCGCCTTCGGCATGGGCATCGACAAGCCCGACGTGCGCTTTGTCGCCCACCTGGACCTGCCCCGCTCCATCGAGGGCTACTACCAGGAGACCGGCCGCGCCGGCCGCGACGGCCTGCCCTCCGAGGCGTGGATGGCCTACAGCGTGGCCGACCTGGTGCTGCAGCGACGCTTCATCGACCAGGGCGAAGCCGACGCCGAGGTGAAGCGCGTGGCCACCGCCAAGCTCGACGCCCTGCTCGGCCTGTGCGAAACCACCGGCTGCCGGCGCCAGCGCCTGCTGGGCTATTTCGACGAAGACTCGGCCCCCTGCGGCAACTGCGACACCTGTCTGCACCCACCCCAGGTGCGCGATGCCACCGAGTCGGCCAAGAAGGCCCTGTCCTGCGTATTCCGCACCGGCAGCCGCTTTGGCGCCGGCCACGTGGTGGACGTACTGATCGGCAAGGCCACCGACAAGGTGAAGGAATGGCAGCACGATCAGGTGAGCACCTTCGGCATCGGCACCGAACTCGACGACAAGGGCTGGCGCACCCTGATCCGCCAGCTTGTCGCCCACGGCGCCCTGGCCGTGGACCATGAGCGCTACGGCGCCCTGACCCTCACCGAAGCCGCCCGCCCCCTGCTGCGAGGCGAGACGAGCTTCACCCTGCGCATCGACACGGCCCCGGCCAAGAAGAGCCGCAAGGCCGACACCACCCGCAAGCTGCGCGACTGGCCCGAAGCCACCGGTGCCGAGGCCCGGCTGCTGGAACGCCTGCGCAGCTGGCGCGCCGCCACCGCCCGGGAACGCAACGTGCCGGCCTATGTGATCTTCCACGACGCCACCCTGCGCGACATCGCCCACCAGCGCCCCGACAGCGTCGAAGGCCTGGGCACCATCTCGGGGGTGGGCGACCGGAAACTGGAAGCCTACGGCAAGGACATCCTGGCGCTTCTCGCCGACACCGAATAGTCCCCGTGGGGTCGAATCATTCGGTCTCGAACCGGTGAGCGCTTACGGACGGATTTCCCTTGTCTTAACGTCACATTGGCCGGGTCTCGCCCCGGCGGGCGACCTTCTTTCTTGTTGTACGACAAGAAAGATGATATGGACGCCTCCCGCCCACCTCCACCCACGAAATGACCGACTGCCGGTGCTGACACCGTCAAAGCGGTTCGGCAAGGGGGAAAGGCCCCTCCTGCGGTGCTGAAGGGGGAACCTCGCGTCTGACGGCATCAAGTGCCAAAGTGGAGTTCCGAACAACCACCTGCGACGAGAGGTCCCCAAGATGAATGCTACAACGTACGGCATGGATATCGCCAAGAACGTTTTCCAGGTTCACTGGGTTGATGGCAACACGGGAGAGATCTGCCGCAAGAAGCTCCCGCGCGGCAAAGTGACCGAATTCTTCGCCGTGCGTCCGGCCGGTCGGATCGCCATGGAAGCGTGCGGCGGCGCCCACCACTGGGGGCGCACCCTCGGTCCGCTGGGCCATCAGATCGAATTGTTGCCCACGCACCAGGTCCGCCCCTTCATCAGCGGCAACAAGGATGACGCGGCCGACGCCCGGGGGATCTGGCTGGCGGCCCAACACGGAGACATCCGCCGGGTGGCGGTCAAAAGCAGCGAGCAGCAAGCCATGCTCAGCCTGCACCGCATGCGCACCCACTGGGTCAGCGTCAGGACAGCCACGGTGAATGCCCTGCGCGGGCTGCTCTACGAATTTGGCGTGACCCTTCCCCGAGGTCGGCACTCAGGCCTGCGACAACTGGCCCAGCAACGGGCCGAGATCAACGACGCCGTGCCGGCGGTCATGGTGCGGCTGGTGGACGATCAACTGCTCGCCCTTGCGGACATCGAACGGCACGTCCAAGCGATGGAAGAGGAGATCAGCCTGATGCTCAAGAGCCAGGAAAGCGCCCGTCGTCTGCGTGACACCCCGGGGATCGGCGTTCTCGGCGCCACCGCCCTGGCAGCGACCCTGGGCGATGGCACGAGTTGGCGCAACGGGCGTGAATTTGCCTGCTGCCTCGGTCTTGCTCCGGGTCATCGGGGCACGGGCGGCAAAGTGCGCATAGGGAGCATCAGCAAGCGTGGGAACGCCTACCTGCGAACCCTGCTGATCAACGGCGCCCGCGCTTTGGCCAGCCGCGAGCACCCGGCCCCGTGGATCGTGGCGCTGCTGGGGAGGCGCCCCTTCAACGTGGTGGTGGTCGCCATCGCGCACAAGCTGGCACGCATCGCGTGGGCTTTGGTGGCGCATGGGCGGGCCTACGAAGCGAGCTGGAAAGCGACAGCTCCCCGGCAGCGAGTGCAGGCGCGGTGTAAGCCCGTGCTCCATGATCAAAGGCGTGGTGACGCCCCACAGTGTGCATAGGTGAGTTGATGACGTGATGGCAAAGCGGTCAGACCGTGGGTTGGCAAGGCAGATTGCCTCCTTGGGCGAGCCCCGTGCAAAGCCCCAAAGAAAGATGAGCCCCAACCTCGCGAATGACCATCAGGGCCCGCAGCGGACAAGCGTCCGGACTGCACCAACAGGCCGGATATAAGACCGCAATGAATCCGCCGAGCCAAAACTCAAAAACTTGCTTGTCACACGGGAGGCGTCCATATAAGAAGGCAAAGAAGGCGACCCGGCTTCACCGGTCGGCCTTTGGCCGACTGCCCTGCGCTGCTCCCAACGGGCGGCCGGCGCAGAACTCGCCCTTCGGGCTCAGACAGCCGCGCCGGACTTCCCCGCCCGTTGCTCCGCTGCTCGGCGGCTCAGACGGGCTTTCACACACACCGAGCCTTTACTGATGCAGGGATGGGCAACGGACCGTTGATCACCTGCATTTCCTTTCCCCTCTGGCGCGCCGACTGGAGGGTTCGGCAGGCGGAAAAAGGGCTGCGCATGTTTGAGCCCGCAGGGCGAGTTTGCGCAGACCCCGCCTGACGGGCCCGGAAGGAGGGAACCCCCGAAGGGGGCGCGACAGCGGGGTACGCTTTCTTGCCTTCTTCTTTGTCGTACAACAAAGAAGAAGGTCGCCCGCCGGGGCGAGACCCGGCCAAAGTGACGTAAGAGAACGGAAAGCCGTCCGTAAGGGTTCACCGGTTCGAGGCCGAATGACCTCGAACCCACGGAAAGCCGCCGGATCAGGGCTTCAACCGCATCTCCGCCGAACGGGCATGGGCCTGCAGGCCTTCGCCGTGGGCCAGCACCGAAGCGATGCGGCCCAGGGTCTGGGCACCGGCTTCGGATACATCGATCAGGCTGGTGCGCTTCTGGAAGTCGTAGACCCCCAGGGGGCTGGAGAAGCGCGCGCTGCGCATGGTGGGCAGCACGTGGTTGGGGCCGGCGCAGTAGTCACCCAGTGCCTCCACCGAGTGGTGGCCGATGAAAATGGCGCCGGCGTGGCGGATGCGGTCCACCCACGGGGCTGGCTCGGCCAGGGACAGCTCCAGGTGCTCCGGCGCAATGCGGTTGGCGATGTCGCAAGCCTCGGCCAGATCCTGCACCAAGATCAGCGCACCCCGGTTCTTCAGGGACGTGGCGATGGTCTCGCGGCGGGGCATCTCGGGCAGCAGGCGGGCGATGCTGTCTTCGACGCGGGCAATGAAGGCCGCGTCGGTGCACAGCAGGATGGACTGGGCCAGATCGTCGTGCTCGGCCTGGGCGAAGAGGTCCATGGCCACCCAGTCGGGGTTGCCGGAGCCATCGGAGATGATCAGCACCTCGGAGGGGCCGGCCACCATGTCGATGCCGACGGTGCCGAAGACCCGGCGCTTGGCGCTGGCCACGTAGGCGTTGCCGGGGCCGACGATCTTGTCCACCTGGGGAATGGTCGCCGTGCCGTAGGCCAGCGCGGCCACAGCCTGGGCGCCGCCGATGGTGAACACCCGGTCAACACCGGTGATGGCCGCAGCGGCCAGCACCAGGGGGTTCTTCTCGCCGCGGGGGGTGGGCACCACCATGATCAGCTCACCCACGCCGGCCACCTTGGCGGGGATGGCGTTCATGAGCACCGAGCTGGGGTAGGACGCCCGGCCACCGGGCACGTACAGGCCGACGCGATCAAGGGGGGTGACCTTCTGGCCCAGGCGGGTGCCGGCCATGCCCGGCGCCTCATCCTCGTACAGCCAGGATTCCTGAACCTGCCGGGCGTGGTAGCTGCGCACCCGCTCGGCCGCGGCCTCGAGGGCCTGACGCTGTTCGGCACCGAGCCCGGTCAGGGCGGCCTCGAGTTCGGCGCGGGGCAGCTCCAGCGCGGCCATGTTCGCCACGTTCAGGTGGTCGAAGCGGCGGGTGAAATCCACCACGGCCTGATCACCATCCCGACGCACGGCCTGCAGGATGTCGGCGACGGCCTGTTCGATGGCGGCATCGGTGCTGCCGTCAAAGGCCAGCAGGGCGTCGAGGGTGGCGGCAAAGCCCCCATCGGCGGACGACAGGCGACGGATCTGCGCGCTCATGGCTTGACCGCTCCGGCAAAGGCCTCCAGCACCGGCTGGATCAGCTCACGCTTGAGCTTGAGGGAGGCCTGATTGACGACGAGGCGGGAGCTGATGGGCATGATGTCCTCCACCTCGACCAGGTTGTTGGCCTTGAGGGTACCGCCGGTGGATACCAGATCGACGATGGCATCGGCCAGCCCCACCAGGGGCGCCAGCTCCATGGAACCATAGAGCTTGATCAGGTCCACGTGCATGCCCTTGGCGGCAAAGTGGGCCTTGGCCGCCGTAACGTACTTGGTGGCCACACGGATGCGCGCGCCACGCTTGACCGCAGCGGCGTAGTCGAAATCCTTGCGCACGGCCACGCACAGGCGGCACTTGGCGATGTTGAGGTCGAGGGGCTGGTAGAGCCCGGCGCCGCCATGCTCGATCAGGGTGTCCTTGCCTGCAATGCCCAGATCGGCCGCACCGTACTGCACGTAGGTGGGCGTGTCGGTGGCGCGCACGATGACCAGGCGCACATCGTCACGGTTGGTACCGATGATGAGCTTGCGCGAAGTCTCCGGGTTGTCGGTCGGGGTGATCCCGGCGGCGGCAAGCAGCGGCAGGGTCTCTTCGAAAATTCGGCCCTTCGAAAGGGCAAGCGTAATGCCGTTCAAGATGATGATCTGTCTGCTTAAAAAGTGATTTTATCCGATCGCGGCGATGGCCGTCAGTCGTCGTCAGCCGCGGCCTTGCCCGCAAGTGCCACAGGAACGGGCAACTCGAAGCAGGCAAACGCCTCGGCCGGTGTGCGCGCCCGCAAAAGGCGCTCCTGCACCGTGGCCGGCGCAAGCGCCCCTTCGGGGAGCGCTGCGGCAAACGCAGCGGCGAGCACCGGATCGTCGTGGAACTTGCGGAACATCCCGGCAAGTTGATGGTGATCGCAGGGACCGAGTTCCATCCGGAAATCGACACGCCCCGACCGGACGAGGGCAGCATCCAGGGTCTCCGGGTGGTTGGTGGTCATAAAGACCACCGAACCCTCATGGGCAGCCACGCCGTCGAGGGCATTGAGAAAGCCGGAGAAGGACAGCCGCACCTGCTGACTTTGCTGCTCGCGCTGGCGGAAGAACGCATCCACATCCTCGATGAGGATGATGGAGCGCGGCGGCACACTGGCCAGCAGGCTGCCGATCTTGTCATCGGTGATGCCGGAAGCGGCCAGTGACAGGCTGCATACGTTCAGGCGCATCTCCGACGCCAGCGCGGTGACCAGCGAGGTCTTGCCAGTGCCGGGCGCACCGTAGAGCAGGTAGCCGCGCCGCCAGGGAATGCCCAGATCGTCATAGCGCACCTTGTCGCTGAAGAACTGCTTCAGGTCGGACAGGATTTGCTCCGTCTGCCCGGCCTTCAGGACGAGGGAGGCAAGGCGCCGGTTGTTGCCCAGCCGTGCCCGCGACCAGTCGCCATGGGTGTAGGGGTTGGGAATGTAGATGGCGATCTTGTCGAGCTCACGGGCGACCCGCGCTTCAATGGCGGCATGGATGAAGGCTTCAAGTACCGCCTTGTCGCGACCGAAGGTGGACAGGGTGATCTTCTCGAAGATCGTCTGGCCGATGCTGACCTCGCGCTTCATCCACATCAGCCGGCCATCCAGCCAGAAAATATGGAAGCCTTCGGCCGGCGACAGGAAGGCGCGCGGGCGCACCCCCTGGCGCAAGTCGTCGGAGAAGCTCTGGTAGGCGTCGGAATCCTTTACCGCGCGGACGGTGAACTGGTTGATCCGGCGCAGCACGTCGCGGGCGTGCATGTATTCGACGACGGTGGGGAAGAGGATCTCGTCCCGGTTGTCGACGGTGACCATGGACACGATGTAGCGGCTGAGGAAGGCCGCCGTGGCCGGCAGCACATCCTTCAGCCAGTAGGCCACCGCCCCCAGCAGGGCCAGGGCGAGCCCCCCGGAAAACACCGGATTGCTGCCCGCCAGTGAAACGATCCACGCTTCCATGGCGGGCCCGTCGTTCAGCTCAGGCGCCGGACCTTGGCACCCAGCGCCGCCAGTTTGGACTCGAGCTTTTCGTAGCCCCGATCCAGGTGGTAGATGCGCTCGATGGTGGTCTCACCCTCCGCCACCAGGCCGGCGATGATGAGGCTGGCCGATGCCCGCAGATCGGTGGCCATGACCGTCGCGCCGTGCAGGCGGGCCACCCCCTTCACGAAGGCCGTGTTGCCGTCGATCTTGATGTCGGCACCGAGGCGCTGCAGTTCCACCGCATGCATGAAACGGTTTTCGAAGATGGTCTCGCGGATCACCGCCGTGCCTTCGGCCACCGCATTGATGGCCATGAACTGGGCCTGCATGTCGGTGGGGAAGGCTGGGTACGGTGCCGTGCGCAGGCTGACGGCATTGAGACGCTGCGGCGCCTTGAGGCGGATGGCATCGCGCTCGGTGGTGATGTCGCAGCCGGCATCCATCAGCTTGTCGATGACCGCATCCAGATAGCTGGCCGAGGTGCCGGTCAGACGCACGTCGCCCCCCGTGACCGCCGCGGCGCACAGGTAGGTTCCCGTTTCGATGCGATCGGGCATCACCCGATGGGTGGCGCTGTGCAGGGCGGCAACCCCCTGGATGCGGATCACATCGCCACCGGCGCCGGAGATGCGGGCGCCCATGGCCACCAGGCAGTTGGCCAGGTCCACCACCTCGGGCTCGCGGGCGGCGTTTTCGATCACCGTCTCGCCGTCGGCCAGACAGGCGGCCATCATCAGGTTCTCGGTGCCGGTCACCGTCACCATGTCGGTGAAGATGCGGGCGCCCTTGAGCTTGGGCACCTTGGCATGCACATAGCCGTGCTCCACCTTCACGTCGGCGCCCATGGCCTGCAGACCCTTGATGTGCTGGTCCACGGGTCGTGCCCCGATGGCGCAGCCACCGGGCAGACTCACCCGCGCTTCGCCGAAGCGTGCCACCAGGGGGCCCAGCACCAGGATGGAAGCCCGCATGGTCTTGACCATCTCGTAGGAGGCCACCGGGTTGTCCACACCGGAGGCATCGAGCGTCACGACGTCGGCCTCGCGGCTGACCTTGACACCCATCTGCTCCAACAGGCGCAGCAGGGTGGCAATGTCGTTCAGACGCGGCACATTGGTGAAGGTCACCGGTTCGGTGGTCAGCAGCGCCGCACAGAGGATCGGCAGGGCAGCGTTCTTCGCACCGGAGATGGCGATCTCGCCGGACAGGCGAGCACCGCCTTCAATCAACAGTTTGTCCATGCATCAAAGGGCGTTCAGCCCAGTTCCTTCAGAAGTTCGGCCCATTGGGAGGGCGTGTAGGTGTTCAGCTGGAGCGCGTGGATCTCGTTGCCCATCAGCTTGCCCAGGGTGGCGTAAACAGCCTGATGCTGACGCACCCGCGGCTTGCCCTCGAAGGCGGGGCTGACGACGATCCCGGTGAAGTGGGTACCGTCATCACCTTCGATCTTCAGGAATTCGCATTCGAGACCCGACGCAATCAGACGCTCGATTTCACTTGCTTCAAACATGATTCAATCCTCAGGCCCGCAGTTTGTAGCCCCTGGCAAGCATTTGCAGGGTAATGACCGCGAGCACGACAAAACAGACCGACACCACTCCGATGCTCACCCAGGGCGAGACGTCGGAGACCCCGAAAAATCCGTAACGGAACCCGTCAATCATGAAGAAAAACGGGTTGAAATGCGACACCCCCTGCCAGAAAGCCGGTAGCGAGTGAATCGAATAGAAGACGCCCGACAGCATGGTCAAGGGCATGATCAGGAAATTCTGGAAGGCCGCCAACTGGTCGAACTTGTCGGCCCAGATCCCGGCAATCACCCCCAGGCTGCCGAGAAATGCGCCACCGATCAGCGTGAAGGCCATGACCCAGCCCGGCTCGGCCAGACTCAGGGCGGCAAAGGGAAGGGACACCAGCAGTACCCCCACGCCACAGGCGACGCCCCGCAGCACCGAGGCAATCACATAGGCGGCGTAGAACTCGCGATAGGAGATGGGCGGCAGCAGCACAAACACGATGTTGCCGGTGATCTTGCTCTGGATCAGGGAAGACGAGCTGTTGGCAAAGGCGTTCTGCAGCACGGTCATCATGACCAGCCCGGGCACCAGAAAGGCGGTGTAGCTGACACCAGGATAGGGCTGCACATGATCTTCGAGCACGTGCCCGAAGATCAGCAGGTAGAGCACCGCGGTGAGCACCGGCGACAGCACGGTCTGGAAGCCCACCTTCCAGAAACGCAGGCACTCCTTGTACAAAAGGGTCTTGAAACCTTCCATGGGCGCCTCAGTTCTGATTCATGATGCCGACGAAGACTTGCTCCATGTCGGGCTTTCCGAGGGCCATGTCGGTGATCTCGCCGCCCGCGGCACGCAGGCCGGCGAGCAGGTGCCCGACATCGTCGTAGTGGTCGAAACCCAGAAGCAGCTCGGCGCCCTCCTGGCTGAGGATACGGGCGGAGAACGGTGGCGGCAGGCTCACTGGAGCGGCCAGCCGCAGTTTCAGGGTATGGGTGGCAAAGCGTTGCAGCAGGTTGGCCGTGGTATCGAGGGCCACCACCCGTCCGGCCTTGAGCATGGCGATGCGCCCGCACAGGGACTCGGCCTCCTCGAGGTAGTGGGTGGTCAGCACAATGGTATGGCCGTCCTGGTTGAGCTTGCGGATGAACTGCCAGAGACCATGACGCAGCTCCACGTCCACCCCGGCGGTGGGCTCGTCGAGGACGATGACCGGGGGGCGATGCACCAGGGCCTGGGCCACCAGCGCCCGGCGTTTCATGCCCCCGGACAGCATGCGCATGTTGGCGCCGGCCTTGCCGGTGAGGTCCAGGTTATGGAGGATCTCGTCGATCCAGTCGTCGTTGTTGCGGATGCCGAAGTAGCCCGACTGGATGCGCAGCATTTCGCGCACCGAGAAGAAGGGGTCGAAGACCAGCTCCTGGGGCACCACCCCCAGGGCCATGCGGGCCGCGCGGTAGTCGCGCACCACGTCGCGCCCCATCACCTCCAGGGTGCCGGAGTCGGGCCGGGCCAGACCTGCGAGACAGGAGATGAGGGTGGTCTTGCCCGCACCGTTGGGGCCCAGGAGGCCGAAAAACTCGCCCTGGGCCACCTCCAGATCCACGCCGGCCAGGGCCTGCAGGGAACGGAAACGCTTGGTGACGCCGGCAACGCGGATCGCTGGATTCATGGACGAGGCCGCCGGCTCAGTGGGCCAGCGGAAGGATGGTGTCGACGTCGTAGAGGGACGCGAGACTGACCAGTGCTGGCGGTGGCTGGTCGATGGTAAGCCGACGGCCGGCGTTGCGGGCGGCACGAACCCAGCTCAGGAGCAGGGCCAGAGCTGCGGAGTCCACCTGGGTGACGCCGGACAGGTCCACCACGAGGTCGGCGGCGATCACATGTTCGCGGCCCGCGGTGGCCAGATCACCGGCGGTGGCCACCGTCAGTGGCCCGGAGAGGCTGAGGCGCTGGCCGTCGGTGCGGATCATTTCTTGGCCGACACCGTGGCATCGAGCTGCTTGTTCTTGTCCTTGAGGGACTTGATCAGGCCGTCGATGCCACCTGTGCGCACCTCCTGGCCGAAACTGTCGCGGTAATTGGTGACAAGGCTGACGCCCGCCACCAGGACATCGTAGACCTTCCAGCCATCGGCGAGCTTCTCGAGGTTGTAATCGATCTGCACCGGCTTGGCCCCCGGCTGGCGCACCTCGGTACGCACCACCACGTCGGTGTCCTCGGGCTTGGCCTTGAGGGGCTTGAAGTCGATCTGCTGGTTGCGGTACTGGGTCAGGGCATTGGAATAGGTGCGCACCAGCAGGGTCTTAAACTCCTGGGTCAGCACGGTCTTCTGCTCAGCGCTGGCCTGTTTCCAGTCCTTGCCGACGGCAAGGCGGGTCATGTGGGCAAAGTCGAAATAGGGCAGCACCCGGGTCTCGACCAGCTCGACCGCCTTGCGCGTATCGCCGGACTGGATGGCCTTGTCCTGACGCACGATGGTGATCACGTCGTCGGTGACGCTCTTCACCAGGGCATCGGGCGCGGTGGCGTCGACCGCGAGGGCATTGAACTGGACGCCTACGCTGAGGGCCAGCGCAGCAAGCAGGGAAGCAATCTTGTTCATCTGTCGTTCTCTCTGTTGTTGTGGGGCTGGGCGCGGCTATTACTCGTCGTCCGGATCCTTCACCCGGGGCGGCTGGCCGTCATAAACCTGGTTGAGGCGGTACTGCAGGTAAAAGCTGCGCATGTAACCGTACTTGTCCAGCGCAGCCTGTTCGGCCGTGGTATCGGCACCCAGCAAGGACGCCCGACGGTGGGTGAAACGCAGGCCGCTAAGGGAGTTGCGCACGGCCACCTCCTTGAACTGCCACACCGGATCCGCCTCCAGGTCACCGATCAGGCCCACGCTGTCGCGCAGCGTGCTCGGCCCCAGGAAGGGCAGGACGATGTAGGGCCCTTCACCAACGCCCCAGCTGCCAAGGGTCTGGCCCAGATCCTCATCGTGCTTCTCAAGCCCCAGTTCGGTGGCAATGTCGAAGAGACCGAACATGCCGACGGTGCTATTGACCAGCACCCGCCCACCGTCCGACAGGCCATCCACGAACTTGCCCTGGAGCAGGTTGTTCACCCCGATCCAGACGTCACCGATGTTGCCGAAGAAGTTGCCGACACCCACCTTGAGGGGCAGGGGGGCATAGTCATAGACCTGCGCCACCGGACGCATGACGTATTTGTCGGCGGTCTCGTTGAAGGCGAAGGTGGCGCGATTGAGGGGCTCCAGGGGGTCGCGCGGATGCCCGCCCGCACCGGCGCAGGCCGTCAGGGCCAGCGCCAAGCCCAGCGGGGCAAGACGTACCGCCAGGCTTCTCGTTGCGGGCATATTGCTGTTCTTCATCGTGGGGTACTCCCTGTGGGTGCTCCGCCGCTCACTTTGCCGGTGCCGGTTCGCCCTCGGCCGCCTTGCTGAACATGAACTGGCTGATCAGCTTCTCGAGCACAACGGCGGACTGGGTCTTCTTGATGACATCACCAGGCGCCAACAGCTTCTCTTCGCCCCCCGGGTCCAGGCCCAGGTACTGCTCGCCGAGCAAGCCCGAGGTCAGAATGTTGGCGAAAGTATCGGTGGGAAACTTGTAACGGCCATCCACGGTGAAGACCACCTCTGCCTGGAAGCGTTCATTGTCGTAGCGGATCTCGGAAACCCGCCCCACCAGCACACCCGCCACCTTCACCGGCGCGCGCACCTTGAGCCCGCCGATGTTGTCGAAGCGGGCGCTGAGGAGATAGGGCGACTGGATGTCGGAACCCGAGATGCTGCCGACCTTGAGCGCCAGGAAGAACAGCGCGGCGATCCCCATCGCCACGAAAACCCCGACCCACAGATCCATCGTGGTGCGACTCATCATTAACCTCGGAACATGAAAGACGTCATTACAAAATCCAGTGCCAGGATGGCCAGGGCCGAGCTCACCACGGTACGGGTGATAGCCCGGGACACGCCCTCGGCGGTGGGTACGCAGTCGTAGCCTTCGAAGACCGCAATCAGGGCCACCGCCACGCCGAACACACCGCTCTTGATCACCCCGTTCAGGACGTCATACCGGAAATCGACCGCATCCTGCATCTGCGCCCAGAAGGCCCCATCATCGACACCGATGACCACCACGCCGATGAGCCAGCCGCCGAACACCCCCATGGCCGAGAACAGCGCCGCCAGCAGGGGCATGGAGATGACCCCGCCCCAGAAACGCGGCGCCACCACCCGGGCGATGGGGCTCACTGCCATCATGTCCATGGCCTTGAGCTGCTCGGTGACCTTCATCAGGCCGATCTCCGCCGTGACTGCAGACCCGGCCCGGCTGGCAAACAGCAGCCCCGCCACCACCGGCCCCAGCTCCCGCACCAGGGACAGGGCCACGAGGGTTCCCAGGGAGTCGCTGGCCCCATAGCGCTGCAGGGTTTCGTATCCCTGCAGGCCCAGCACCAGCCCAACGAAGAGGCCCGACACGAGAATGATCAGCAGGGACATCACCCCGCTGAAGTACAGCTCACGCAGGGTGAGATGGATGCGGGTGAAGGACTGCCCGGAATAGACCAGGATCAGCCAGAAGAAACGGGCGATGAAGCCCAGTTGCCAGATGCCGTTGATGGCCATCGAACCCATCTTGCGGAACACGTCTGCCATCAGCCCGCCCCTCCGACCAGGGCCGTGGCGTAGTCGCCGGCCGGGTAATGGAAGGGCACCGGACCATCGGCCTGGGCATGGACGAACTGGGAGACGAAGGGGTCGGCAGAGTTGCGGATCTCGTCCGGCGTGCCTTCGGCCACCACCCGGCCTTCGGAGATGAAATAGATGTAGTCCACGATCTGCAGGGACTCCTGGATATCGTGGGTGACGATGACGGAGCTGGCGCCGAGGGCGTCATTGAGGCGCCGGATGAGCTGACCGATCACCCCGAGGGAGATGGGATCAAGGCCGGTGAAGGGCTCGTCGTACATCAGCAGCATGGGGTCGAGGGCGATGGTGCGCGCCAGGGCCACGCGCCGCGCCATGCCGCCCGACAGCTCACCGGGCATCAGCTTGGCAGCGCCGCGCAGACCCACGGCATGAAGCTTCATCATCACCAGGTCGTTGATCAGCTCGGCGGGAAGGTCGGTGTGCTCCCGGAGGGGGAAGGCCACGTTGTCGAACACCGACATATCGGTAAACAGCGCGCCAAACTGGAACAGCATGCCCATGCGCCGGCGCAGGGCATACAGGGCATCGCGCCCCAGCCCCGCCACATCCTGCCCGTCCACCGTCACGCGGCCGCCCACGGCGCGCTCCTGCCCGCCGATCAGGCGCAGCAGGGTCGTCTTGCCGCAGCCACTGCCACCCATGATGGCAACCACTTTTCCGCGGGGAATCGACAGGGAAATGCCGCGCAGGATCGCCCGCTCGCCATAGGCGAAACGCACGTTCTCGAGACGGACAAGGGGCTCGGACATGGAGAATTGTTGCAACGCGGGACGCGGATTGTAGCAGAGGGAGAATGACGTGACATGCCGCCACCCCGTTCATGAAAACGAAATATCTCGTCACATCAACATCTTGAGCACGTTTCAGCGGGCTTTGCAGGAGGCGTTTATAATGCGCGGTTTCGTTCCATCCGCGACCTTTCCCGCCCATGCAGGACAAATACCTCCCCGCCGATATCGAGCGCGCCGCCCAGCAGCACTGGGACAGCACCGAAGCCTTCCGCGTCCATGCCGATGCGGCCAGGCCCAAGTACTACTGCCTGTCCATGTTCCCTTACCCCTCGGGCAAGCTGCACATGGGGCACGTGCGCAACTACACCATCGGTGACGTGTTGTCCCGCTTCCACAAGATGAAGGGCTTCAACGTCCTGCAGCCCATGGGCTGGGACGCCTTCGGCCTGCCCGCCGAGAATGCCGCGATCCAGAACGGAGTGCCGCCGGCCAAGTGGACCTACGACAACATCGCCTACATGAAGCAGCAGCTCAAGTCGCTGGGTTTTGCCATCGACTGGCGCCGCGAGCTGGCCACCTGCACCCCCGAATACTATAAGTGGAACCAGTGGCTGTTCCTGCGCATGCTCGAGAAGGGCGTCGCCGAACGCAAGACCCAGGTGGTGAACTGGGACCCGGTGGACCAGACCGTGCTGGCCAACGAGCAGGTCATCGACGGCCGCGGCTGGCGCACCGGTGCGGTGGTCGAGAAGCGCGAGATCCCCGGCTACTACCTCAAGATCACCGACTACGCCGACGAACTCCTGGGCGACCTGGACGAACTCACCGGCTGGCCCGAGCGCGTCAAGCTGATGCAGGCCAACTGGATCGGCAAGAGCACCGGCGTGCGCTTTGCCTTCCAGCACGATATCGCCGGCGATGACGGCCAGCCCATCAACGACGGCAAGCTGTGGGTGTTCACCACCCGCGCCGACACCATCATGGGCGTCACCTTCTGTGCCGTGGCCGCCGAACACCCCCTGGCCCTGCACGCGGCCAAGGGCAACGCCGAGCTGGCCGCCTTCATCGAGAAGTGCAAGCACGGCTCGGTGATGGAAGCCGACATGGCCACCATGGAAAAGGAAGGCCTGCCCACCGGCCTGTTCGTCACCCACCCGCTCACCGGCAAGCAGGTCGAGGTGTGGGTCGGCAACTACGTGCTGATGAGCTACGGCGACGGCGCCGTGATGGGCGTGCCGGCCCACGACGAGCGCGACTTCGCCTTCGCCAAGAAGTACGACCTGCCCATCGAGCAGGTTGTCGCACTGGGCGACAAGGCCTACAGCCTGGACGCCTGGCAAGAGTGGTACGGCAGCAAGGACGGCGTCTGCGTCAATTCCGGCAAATACGACGGCCTCAACTACACCGACGCCGTGGACGCCATCGCCGCCGATCTGGCCGCCCAGGGCATCGGTGAAAAGAAGGTGCAGTGGCGCCTGCGCGACTGGGGCATCTCCCGCCAGCGCTACTGGGGCTGCCCCATCCCCATCATCCACTGCGACAGCTGCGGCTCGGTGCCGGTGCCCGACGACCAGCTGCCGGTGGTGCTGCCCGAAGACTGCGTGCCGGACGGCTCCGGCAACCCGCTGCACAAGCGCCTCGACTTCCTGCACGTCGATTGCCCCAAGTGCGGCAAGCCGGCCCGTCGTGAAACCGACACCATGGACACCTTCGTCGATTCGTCCTGGTACTACGCCCGCTACGCCACCAGGTTCGGCGCCGACAAGATGGTCGACGAGGAAACTGATTACTGGATGACCGTCGACCAGTACATCGGCGGCATCGAGCACGCCATCCTGCACCTGCTCTACTCGCGCTTCTGGACCAAGGTGATGCGCGACGTCGGTCTGGTCACCTACCGCGAACCCTTCGCCCACCTGCTCACCCAGGGCATGGTTTTGGCCCCAACATATTTCCGGGAGCTGGAAGGCGGCAAAAAAGAATGGGTCAACCCATCAAATGTTACCGAGTCCGTGATTGGGGGGAAACGGTATGCATGGGTACAGAACGATGGCCTGAATTTCGGGGAAACCAATTTGGTGGAGGGGCGAGGAAATCAATCCAAAATTAGGATCTCTGCCTCCAAGCTTGACGTCATTAGAGACGACGATGAACACGGAAAGCAGAGTGTTGTCATCGTTGCCGGTGATCGAGTCCAGATCGGCGGTGTTGAAAAGATGTCAAAGTCAAAGAACAATGGGGTAGATCCAGAGGCGTTAGTGAAGCAGTTCGGCGCAGATACATGCCGGTTTTTTATTATTTTCACTGCACATCCCGAACAGAGCTTGGAATGGTCCGACGCCGGCGTCGAAGGCGCCTACCGCTTCCTGCGCCGGGTGTGGAGCTTCGGCCACCTGTTCGCCAGCGAGATCCGCGGCCAGATCGGCGCCCAGCGCCAGCTCGCCGGCGCCAAGCTGCCGGAAGATCTGACAGCCTTCCGCCGCGAGATCCACCTTCTCCTCAAGCAGGCCAACTACGACCTGGGCAAGCAGCAGTTCAACACCGTGGCCTCGGCCACCATGAAGATGCTCAACGCCCTCGAGAAGGCCCCGCGCCAGGGCGCCCTGGCCGCCGAAACCATTGAAGAGTGCTTCGGCATCCTGCTGCGCGTGCTGTCGCCCCTCACCCCGCACATCAGCCACGCCCTGTGGCTTGATCTGGGCTACGGTGAGGACATCCTCAAGGCCGCCTGGCCCGAGCCCCTCGATGCCGCCCTGGTGCAGGACGAGGTCGAGCTGATGTTGCAGGTCAACGGCAAGCTGCGTGGCGCCCTGCGCGTCCCCGCCGATGCCGCCAAGGACGCCATCGAGGCCGCCGCCCTGGCCCACGAGGCGACCATCAAGTTCCTCGAAGGCCGTGCCGCGAAGAAGGTCGTCGTGGTGCCCGGCCGCCTGGTCAACATCGTCGGTTAATGCCCAAAGGATCCCCCATGCTGCGCCTTGCCCTTCTCGCCATCCTCGCCCTCCTGTCCGGCTGCGCGTCGCCGGACCGCAACTTCTACGAGGGCATCCGGCAGGAAAACGCCCGGCGCCAGCACGAACCGGGCCGCGACATCAGCCGTGACGCCCCCCAGCCCGGCTACGACGCCTACGAGAAAGAGCGTCAGCGCCTCAAGGAGGAGGCACGTCAATGAGCCACCTGCACCAGCCCGGGCGCCGCCGCGCCCTCGCCGTCCTTGGCGCCCTGCCGCTGCTCGCCGCCGGCTGTGGCTTCCAGCTCCGTGGGGCGCGCCCCCTGCCCTTCGACACCATCTACCTGGGCATGTACGAGTACTCCGAGCTGGCAGCCGCCATCCGCAGGCAGATCCGGGCCGGCAGCACCACCCGGGTCGTGGCCCGGCAGGAGGACGCCGCAGTCCGCCTGGAGGTTCTCGCCGACGCCAAGGAAAAGTCCATCCTGGCCCTCAATACCCAGGGCCGGGTGCGCGAATACCAACTCCGCCAGCGCTTCAGCTTCAGGCTGGTGGACAAGAATGGCCAGGAGGTCATCGCGCCGAACGAGATCCTGCTGCGCCGCGATCTGGCCTTCGATGACTCCCAGGTATTGGCCAAGGAACAGGAAGAAATCCTGCTCTACCGGGACATGCAGACCGATCTGGTGCAGCAGCTCATGCGCCGCCTGTCGTCCGCACGCATGCCGGACGCCCCGCCCAAGCCGTGAACCTGCGTCCCGAGCAGCTCATCAGCCAGCTCGACAAGCCCCTCGGCCCGCTCTACATCCTTCACGGCAACGAGCCGCTGCTGGTTCTCGAAGCGGGCGACGCCATCCGCGCAGCCGCGCGCAAGCAAGGCTACGCCGAACGCGAGGTGCTCGTCGCCGGCCAGGGCTTTCGCTGGACGGATCTGCATTCGGCCGCCGGCAACCTGTCCCTGTTCGGAGCCAGTAAATTGGTGGATCTGCGAATCCCCAACGGCAAACCCGGCCGCGACGGCGGCGAAGCCCTGCAGCGCTACGCCCGTCACCTGGACGAGGGCGTTGTCACCCTGATCACCCTGCCCGAGATGGACTGGGCCACGCGCAAGGCCGCATGGTTCGTCGCCTTGAGCGAAGCCGGCGTGGTCGTCGAACTCAACGCCCCCGAGCGCGAACGCCTGCCCGACTGGCTGGCCCGCCGCCTCGCCGCCCAGCAACAGAAGGCCTCGCCGGACGCCCTCGCCTTCATCGCTGATCACATCGAAGGCAACCTGCTGGCGGCCCACCAGGAAATCCTCAAGCTTGGCCTGCTCCACCCGCCCGGCGAACTGTCCCTGGAGGCCGTGCGCGACGCCGTGCTCAACGTGGCCCGCTACGACGTGGACAAGCTGCGCAACGCCATGCTGGAAGGCGACGCCGCGCGCTGCGCTCGCCTGCTGGAGGGCCTCAAAGGCGAAGGCGAGGCACCGCCGCTGGTCCTGTGGGCCGTGGCCAACGAGATCCGCACCCTCGCGCGCCTGCGCATGGGCGTCGACGACGGCCAGCCCCTGCAGGGCCTGTTCAAGGCCGAACGAGTCTTCGAGGAACGCCGCAAACAGGCCATCCAGCGCGCCCTCCAGCGTCTCACCAGTGCCAGCCTGCGCACCGCGATCTTGCACGCCGCCAGAATTGACCGGATGATCAAGGGTCTGACAACGGGTGACGTGTGGGACGAGTTCCTGCAACTGTGCCTGCGCCTCTGCCGCGGCGCAGCCCAGGCCCCGGCGCGGCGCTGACCGCCGCCCACCGATTCGAGAGTAAACACGATGGACATCAAGACCTACATGCAAGGTGTCGGCCGTCAGGCCCGCGCCGCCTCCCGGGCCATCGCCGCCGCCACCACCGGCGCCAAGAACACCGCCCTCCTCGCCATGGCTGCCGAGATCCGCGCCCACAGGGCCGAACTCCTCGCCGCCAACCAGCGCGACCTGGAGGAGGCCCGCGCCAACGGCCTCGAGCCGTCCATGATTGATCGCCTGACCCTGTCCGAAAAGGGCATCGAGGCCATGGCCCAGGGCCTCGAACAGGTCGCCGCCCTGCCCGATCCGGTGGGCGAGGTCACCGACATGAAACGCCGCCCCTCCGGCATCTCGGTGGGCAAGATGCGCGTGCCCCTTGGCGTCATCGGCATCATCTACGAGGCCCGACCCAACGTTACCGCCGACGCCGCAGCCCTGTGCCTGAAGTCCGGCAACGCGGCCATCCTGCGCGGCGGCAAGGAAGCCCTGCATTCCAACCAGGCCATCGCCGCCTGCGTGCGCGCCGGCCTGGCCGCGGCACAACTGCCCGAGCACGCCATCCAGGTCATCGAGACCACCGACCGGGCCGCCGTGGGCGAGCTCATCACCATGCCCCAGTTCGTGGACGTGATCGTCCCCCGCGGCGGCAAGGGCCTCATCGAGCGCATTTCCAGCGAGGCCCGGGTACCGGTCATCAAGCACCTGGACGGCAACTGCCATGTGTACGTGGACGAGTTCGCCGATCCGGCCAAGGCCCTGGCCATTGTCGAAAACTCCAAGACCCAGCGTTACGGCACCTGCAACACCACCGAATCCCTGCTGGTGGACGCGGCCATCGCCAAGGCCCAGCTGCCGGCCCTCGGCGCCATGCTGGCTGACAAGGGTGTCGAGCTGCGGGCCTGCCCGGCCACCCTGGCCATCCTGCGCGAGGCCGGCGTGGCCGAAAGCCGGCTGAAGGTGGCCGTCGAATCCGACTGGACCGAGGAATTCCTCGCCCCCATCATCGCCATCAAGGTGGTGTCCGGGCTCGACGAAGCCATTGAACACATCAACACCTGTTCGTCCCAGCACACCGAATCCATCGTCACCGAGAACTACACCCGGGCCATGCGCTTCCTGCGCGAGGTGGATTCCGCCTCGGTGATGATCAACGCCTCCACCCGCTTTGCCGACGGCTTCGAGTACGGTCTGGGCGCCGAGATCGGCATTTCCACCGACAAGATCCACGCCCGCGGGCCGGTGGGTCTGGAAGGCCTGACCAGCCAGAAGTGGATCGTCTTCGGCGAAGGGCACGTGCGCGCCTGAGTCCATCAAAGTCTCCCCGCCGGGCGCGTTCCCGGCTAAGATTCAAACGCCCGTTCGAAATCGCATGCAAAGGCGACGAAACGGGCGTTTGCACATCCACACAAGGAGACAGCCATGAAGCGATTCCTGAGCGGCAGCCTGCTCGCCGCCGCCCTGCTCACCACGCAGCCCGCACTCTCAGCCGAACTCGCGGGCACCCACATTGACGATCGCGCCAGCGTGGCCGGCAACGAACTCGTCCTGAACGGGGTAGGCTTGCGCACCCGCTTCATGCTCAAGGTTTACACCATCGGTCTGTACCTGCCCAAACGCAGCGAGAGCCCTGTCAGCGCCATCACCGGGGCCGGTGCAAAACGCATCCAGATCATCACCCTGCGTGACCTCAGTGCCGAAGACTTCGCCAATGCCCTGATTGACGGGGTCCGGAAAAATCACGGTGACGCCGATCTGGCCAACCTGCAAGGCCGCCTGGATGAGTTCCGCACGACCTTGATAGCGATACGCGCCGCCCCCAACGGCACCCAGGTCCGCATCGACTGGCTGCCCGCCAGTGGCACGCGGCTTTCCATCGGCAATGAAACGCGCGGCAAGGACATTCCCGGCGAGGACTTCTTTCGCGCCCTCCTGCGTATCTGGATTGGCGACAAACCCGTTGATGAAGACTTGAAGAACGCGCTGCTGGGCAAGCGCTGACGCACTTGCGGCAAGGCTGGCGGCAGGCGCAGAATTGCCCCATGTATTTGCGCCCCGCCACTGCTTCTCCGGCAATGCCAACCATCGGACTTTCCCTCGTCATGCCCACTCCATTTGGGAAACTGGGCATCCGCGTTTCGGACGAGTTTATCCACGACATCGTATTTCTCCCCGCCGAGCATCCGCTCAGCGGGCCGGACCATGCCCTTGCGGAAATAGCCGGGCGGCAGATCCAGCGCTATCTGGCCGATCCCGATGCCCCCTTCGATTTGCCGCTCGCCTTGCGGGGCACCCGATTCCGCCGTCGCATCTGGGCCGCCATCGGCCTTATTCCGCGCGGGCGCACCCTCACCTACGGGGAGCTTGCGAGAAATGTGGAAAGCGTTCCCCGCGCGGTCGGCCAGGCCTGTGGCGACAATCCGTTTCCATTGGTCATCCCCTGCCATCGAGTCGTTGCCCGGCACGGCCCCGGCGGTTTCGCCCACGAAAGGGGCGGCTACCTGCTCAGCGCAAAGCACTGGCTATTGCGGCATGAAGACGCCCACCCCTCCGGCAATCAAGCGCCTCTGCCAGGGCTCTTCCAAGTTCAGGACGACTGAGAGCAACGCGTCCGATTGCGGCCTATTCCCCCTCCTGCCACTACTGCCATGTCACGCCCAGACCAGACTGCACCTGAAACCCAGGCCACCCGTTTCCTCCGTCAGCATCACACGGCCTTTTCCACGCATCTATACGCCTATGAAGAGCACGGCGGCACAAAGGTCTCGGCCCGCGAATTGAATGTCCCGGAGCACTCCGTCGTGAAAACCCTGGTGATGGAGGACGAATCCCGCCAGGCCTTGATCGTATTGATGCACGGCGACAGAAAGGTATCGACCAAGGAACTCGCCAGGCAGATCGGGCGCAAGCACATCAGCCCCTGCGATCCCGCCACAGCCCAGCGCCACACCGGTTATCAGGTCGGCGGGACATCGCCCTTCGGGACACGCAAGGCTCTCCCCGTATTCATGGAAAGGAGCATCCTCGATCTGTCACTCATATACATCAATGGCGGAAAACGAGGATTTCTTGTCGGGGTTCACCCTCATGACATCCTCCAGAACCTTAAGCCAGGCCTGGTGACGGTAGCCCTGGAATGAATTGGAACGAAAAACACTTTCCAAATCTTCGGTCTATAGTGGCAGAATAAATGGCGAAATTAAGGCCGAACCAATCCGGCCGATTTCACGGCATGACCAACACAATCTCTGCCGCCACTACACACCCAAGGAAACAGCACCATGGAACTCTCCACCCTCTCCCTCTCCGAATTGCGGAAACTTCAATCCAAGGTCGAAACTGAAATCCGCCGTCGCTCGGACACGGCCAAGAAGGATTTGCTGAAGCGGATGCAGAAGCTCGCTGCCGAGCACGGCATGAGCCTCAATGAAGTGATTGGACAGGAAACTGCCGAAAAGCCCGCTTCCGCTCCGCGCAAGATTACAGTCAAGCCCGCCGCAAAAAAGGCGGCCAAGCCGGCTTCGGTGATCAAGTTCCGTCACCCGGAAAACACCGCCATCGGCTGGACCGGCCACGGCCGCAAACCTCAATGGGTCATTGACTGGCTGGCTGCCGGCAAGCCCCTGGACGCGCTGCGTGCCGACGCTGCCACCGCGGCCTGAGAACGCGCCGCTGCAGGCCTGCCAATTCAGCGAGGCAGACCTGCAGTGGGTGCATGTTCGGGTGGCTCGGCACCATCTCGCCCCCGCTCAATGAATACACCCACCCGCCGGACGTCCTTCATCACACCGATTTTGGCAATGGCAAGCTTCACCCAGGGCGCGCGGAATTCTTCAAAGAGCAATCTGACGATGAATTCGCCGAGCGTTTCAATCAGATTGAACTGACGCTTACCCAGTTCTTCCCGAATGCGCTCAATGACCTTCGCATAGTCAATCGTATCCGCGATATCGTCATGTTCGGCAGCCGCATCGGGCACACCAAAGGTCAGATTCAACTCCAGCGTCTGCTCGGTAACCCGCTCCCGCGGATATATGCCCACTCGGGACTTGACCCGCAGTGCTTCAATAAAAATGAAATCCATCGTCCGTCCCGGCTAAAATCGCGCCCATTCTAGCTCGCGCCACCATAAAAGCATGCAACTTGCGCTCCTGCTCGCCGCCGCCTATCTGATTGGCTCCATTCCCTTTGCCGTCGTCGTCAGCCGGCTCTTCGGCATGGCCGATCCACGCACTTACGGCTCGGGCAACCCCGGTGCCACCAATGTACTGCGCAGCGGCAACAAACTTGCAGCCATCCTCACCCTCGTTGGCGACGGCCTCAAAGGCTGGCTGGCCGTCTTCCTCGCAGAGCAGATTGCCCCGGCGGCAGGCCTCGGCCAGATTGCCGTTCCCGCCGCCGCCCTGGCAGCCTTTCTTGGCCATCTCTTTCCGGTGTTTCTCGGCTTTCGCGGCGGCAAGGGCGTTGCGACAGCCGCAGGCGTTCTCTTCGGCGCCAGTGGATGGCTCGGGCTCGCCACCATGGGGGTCTGGCTCGGCATCGCGTTCGCCACCCGCTACTCATCCCTGGCCGCCCTCTGCGCGGCCCTGGCAGCCCCCGGCCTGGCGTTCCTGCTCGGGCTCGCTCCGTACTGGGTGCTGTCATCCAGCATCATGTCGCTGCTGCTGATCTGGCGTCACAAGGACAACATCAAGCGCCTGCTTGCCGGCCAGGAGAGCCGGATCGGCGGCAAGAAAACGGGAGCCTGAAAGGGCTTTCAGACGGCAGGCGGTCGAGGCGCCGCGATATCCATCAGGCTCCAGCGCGGCCGCACCGCAAACTTGCCACCCCCCTCCCCTCCCCGCTCGCCCGCCATGAAACGCAGGGCACCGGCAAACGCAATCATGGCGCCATTGTCGGTGCAGAGTTCCATCTCGGGGTAGAAGACCTTCGCCCTGCGCCGAGCGGCCGCCTCATCAAGGGCTGCACGGAGTGCCAGATTGGCTCCGACCCCACCGGCCACCACCAACTGCCGAAGGCCGGTGTGCCGGAGCGCTGCCATGGACTTGGCCACCAGCACTTCCACCGCAGCCGCCTGGAACTCGGCAGCCAGATCAGCCTTGTCCGTTTCGCCGAAGCCTTCCGCCCCGGCCGTCGTCAGTACGGCCGTCTTGAGCCCACTGAAACTGAAGTCGAAATCCTTGCTATGCAGCATCGGCCGCGGCAACTTGAAGCGCCCGGGCGTGCCGCTCAGCGCGAGCCGGGCCAGGGCCGGGCCGCCGGGATAGGGCAGGCCGATCAACTTGGCGGTCTTGTCAAAGGCCTCGCCGGCCGCGTCATCCACGGTCTCTCCGAGCAGGGCGTAATCGCCAACCCCGGCAACATGCATCAACTGGGTATGCCCGCCCGAGACCAGCAGGGCCACGAAAGGGAATGCAGGCGGGGTGGCCGACAGCAGCGGCGACAGCAGATGCCCTTCCAGATGATGCACCGGCAGGGCGGGCACCCCCAGGGCCACGCCAAGCGCCTCGGCCACGCTCGAGCCGACAAGAAGGGCACCCGCCAAACCAGGGCCCGCCGTATAGGCGATGCCCTCGATATCGGTCACGGCCATCCCGATGGCCTCAAGCACCTCTGCCAGCAGCAAGGGCAGACGGCGGATGTGGTCACGGGAGGCCAGCTCAGGCACCACCCCCCCGTAGGCTGCATGGAGGTCGATCTGGGAATGCAGGCGATGCCCGAGCAGGCCCCGCTCCGTATCGTAGATGGCGACCCCCGTCTCATCACAGGAGGATTCAATACCCAGAACGCGCATGGCACTTCCGCAGAAAAATCAGCATTTTACCTTGGTGCTGCCAACAAAGCGAAAAGTGGACTTGGTAGACCCGGGCGACTTGGTTATACTCGTCGTTTTTCCGTCCAAAGAATTTTCGAGGAAGCACGCAATGCCGGGTATTCGCGTCAAAGAAAACGAGCCGTTTGAAGTTGCCATCCGCCGCTTCAAGCGCACCATTGAAAAAGTGGGCCTGCTGCCCGAGCTTCGCTCCCGCGAGTTCTACGAGAAGCCCACTGCCGAGCGCAAGCGCAAGCTCGCCGCCGCAGTGAAGCGTCATCACAAGCGCCTGCGCAGCCAGACCCTGCCCCCGAAGATGTACTAAGCGACACCCCAGTACACGCTTCCCGACCGCCACGCGATACGCGCTATTTTGCGCGAGCGCGTGGCGTTTGTGCTTTTCCGTCGCACCCTGCAAGCCCGACGACGCCAACCCCATCGCCAAGGAACTCCGTCCATGTCACTCAAGGTTCAAATCTCCGACGACATGAAGGCTGCCATGCGCGCCAAGGACAGCGCACGCCTGTCCGCCCTGCGCCTGCTGCTGGCAGCCATCAAACAGCGCGAGGTGGATGACCGGATCGAACTGGACGACGCCGCAGTCGTCGCCGTGGTAGACAAAATGCTCAAGCAGCGCCGGGACTCCGTCGCCCAGTACGAGGCCGCCCAGCGCTTCGACCTGGCCAGCGCCGAGCGCTTCGAGATCGATGTACTGACTGCCTACAAGCCTGCCGGCCTGAGTACCGAACAGATCACCATCATCATCGACACGGCTGTCGCCACCACAGGTGCCAGCACCCCGGCCGACATGGGCAAGCTGATGGCGGCGATCAAGCCCCAGCTCGCCGGCAAGGCCGACATGACTGAGGTTTCCAGACTGGTCAAATCACGGCTCGGCAACTAGGATTCATGGGGATGGCGCCCCTGCGCGCCGCCCGGACATCATGATTCCGCAATCCTTCATCCAGGATCTTCTCGCCCGCGTCGATATCGTCGAGGTCATCGAACGCTACCTGCCGCTCAAGAAGGGTGGGGCAAACTATTTTGCCTGCTGCCCCTTTCACGGCGAGAAGTCCGCATCGTTCTCGGTGAGCCCCACCAAGCAGTTCTATCACTGCTTCGGCTGCGGGGTGCACGGCAGCGCGATCAGCTTCCTGATGGAATACAACGGCCTTGGTTTCATCGACGCAGTGAAGGAGCTTGCCAGCACGGTGGGCATGGAAGTCCCGGAAGACGACTTCACCCCCAATCGCGACCGGGCCCGGGAGCAATCCCTCACCGAAATCATGGCCCAGGCGGCCCGCTTCTATAAGGAACAGCTCAAGCGCAGCCCGGTGGCCATCGATTATCTCAAGGGCCGCGGCCTGACCGGCGAAGTCGCCGCCCGCTACGGCCTGGGCTACGCTCCGGAAGGCTGGCAGGCCCTGCAGGCCGCCTTTGCCGATTACAACGCCGCCCAGCTACTCGAATGCGGCCTGGTGCTCGAGAACGAACAGAACCGCCGCTACGACCGCTTTCGTGACCGCATCATGTTTCCCATCCAGGACCAGCGCGGCAATGTCATCGGTTTTGGCGGCCGGGTGCTGGGCAAGGGCGAACCCAAATACCTGAACTCCCCCGAGACACCGATCTTCGAGAAGGGGCGCGAACTCTACGGCCTGGTCCAGGCACGCCAGGCGGTGCGTGAGCAGGAATGCGTGCTCGTCGTCGAAGGCTACATGGATGTGGTCGGCCTTGCCCAGTTCGGGGTAGGCAATGCGGTCGCGACCCTTGGCACGGCCGCCACGCCCCACCACATCCAGAAGCTCCTGCGCCTCACCGATCGGGTCGTGTTCTGCTTTGACGGTGATGCAGCCGGCCGCCGCGCCGCCGGCCGTGCCCTGGAAGTGAGCCTCGAACACCTGGCCGACAACAAGACCCTCAGCTTCCTCTTCCTGCCTGAAGAGCACGACCCGGACAGTTTCGTCCGCGCCGAAGGCCCCGACGCCTTCCGCGCCGCCATGACCCGCGCCCAGCCCCTGGCCGACTTCCTGCTGGCCGAACTCCGCAAGGACATCGACCTGGGCACGGCCGAAGGCTGCGCCCGGCTGATCCACGAAGCCAAACCCCCGGTCACCCGCATCGCCGCCCCGCTGCTACGCCTGCAGGTCATCAAGATGCTCGCGGAAGCCGCCGGCTTCACCCAGGCGGAAGTCGAGCAGGCCTTCGGCCTGAAACCCGCCAGCACAGCCCGGCGCTTCGATCCGCCAGCTTCGGAAGGCGACTTCACCGGATCCGACGGGCGCTTTCGCGGACGTCGCAATTTCGGCAGGGATCTCCCCCGTCTCACGCCCCGACAGGCGCCGTCAAATCCGGTCGAGACCCTGCTCAAACTCGTGATCCAGCACCCCGTATGGACGGCCCGCCTGCCCATCGACCTGCTCCCCCACGACACCCCGGAGGGCCTGGCCCTGATTGCCATGACCGACGCCATGAGCGTTGGCGAACTGCCCACCCACGGGGTCGGAGCACTGCTTGAACATTACCGCGACACCCCCCACGCGCCGGTGCTTGCGAGAATTTCCGGCCAACTGGCCGATGCTCCCCTTGACGAAGCAATGCTGGAACCCCAGTTCAACGACACGCTCTACAAACTTGAGTCCGTGCTGGTGGAGAAGGAAATCACAGCCCTGAATACCCGAGCCCGTGAGAGCGGGCTTGAACCCACAGCACGGAGAAGACTTGCAGAACTGTTGTCGCTAAAAGAGAAGCTCAAAACCCGAGCCAAAGCATCGGATTCGTAATATAATTTTCGGTTTCGCGAAATTCGCCTGCCGAGACTTGGTGTGCGTAGCAATACGAACCACCCAGCGAACACGCCGGAACAAGTCACACACCAACAACTCGGACGACCAATCGAGGACAGTCATGACCACGGAAAAGCCCAAACAACCGCGCAAAGCGCCTGCCAAGCCGCGAGCAGCGAAGGTCAAGGACAAACTTGCCCCGATGATCGCCGAGGCGCCCTCGGCGGAAGAGGCGGAAGTTCGCCGCACCCGGCTCAAGACCCTGATCGCCCTCGGCAAGGAGCGGGGCTACCTCACCTACGCCGAGATCAACGACCACCTGCCCGACGACCTCGTGGACGCCGAGCAGATCGAGTCCATCATCACCACCTTCAACGACATGGGTATCCAGGTCTTCGACGTGGCTCCGGCCGCTGAAGACCTCCTCATGTCCGAAGTTGCCCCCACCGTGGTGGATGACGAACAGGCCGAAGCCGAAGCCGAGCAGACCCTCTCGGCCGTCGACTCGGAATTCGGCCGCACCACCGACCCGGTGCGCATGTACATGCGCGAGATGGGCACGGTCGAACTCCTCACCCGCGAAGGCGAAATCGAGATCGCCAAACGCATCGAGGAAGGCCTGAAGCACATGATCCAGGCGATCTCCGCCTGCCCGACGACCATTGCCGAGATCCTCGACGCCGCCGACCGGATCGGTCGCGACGAGATGCGCATCGACGAGCTCATCGACGGCCTGATCGACCCGAATGCCGTCGAAGCCATTGAAGAGCTTGCCGAAAGCGACGACCTTGAAGTGGACGAAGCCGACGAAGCCGACGAAGAGGAAGACGATGGCGGCGCCGGCGCCCAGTCGGCCTCCCTGATCAAGCTCAAGGCGGACGCCCTGGAACGCTTCACCACCCTGCGCGGCCTCTACGACAAGATGGCCGTCGCCCTCCAGAAGAAGGGCTACCAGGACAAGACCTACATGAAGCTCCAGGAGCAGGTCTCCAACGAGCTCATGAACATCCGTTTCACGGCACGCACCACCGAACGCCTGTGCGACGCCGTGCGCCACATGGTGGATCAGGCCCGCAGCCACGAACGCAAGATCCTGAGCCTGTGCGTCGACAAGGCCGGCATGCCGCGGCAGCACTTCATCAAGAGTTTCCCGGGCAACGAAACCAACCTGGACTGGCTGAAGGCCGAGATCTCCGCCGGCCCCGGCAATGCACCGGTGATGATCCGCATGCAGCCGGCCATTCTCGAAGAGCAGCAGAAGCTCATTGATCTCCAGGCCCGCATCGGCATCCCCCTGAAGGAACTCAAGGACATCAACAAACAGATGTCCACCGGTGAAGCCAAGGCCCGCCGCGCCAAGCGCGAGATGACCGAAGCCAACCTGCGCCTGGTGATCTCCATCGCCAAAAAGTACACCAACCGCGGTCTGCAGTTCCTCGACCTGATCCAGGAAGGCAACATCGGCCTGATGAAGGCCGTGGATAAATTCGAATACCGTCGCGGCTACAAATTCTCGACGTACGCGACATGGTGGATCCGTCAGGCCATCACCCGCTCCATCGCCGATCAGGCCCGCACCATCCGCATCCCGGTGCACATGATCGAGACGATCAACAAGATGAACCGGATCTCCCGCCAGATCCTGCAGGAGACCGGTAACGAGCCCGATCCTGCGACCCTGGCCGAGAAGATGGAAATGCCCGAGGAGAAGATCCGCAAGATCCTCAAGATCTCCAAGGAACCCATCTCCATGGAGACCCCGATCGGCGATGACGACGATTCGCACCTGGGTGATTTCATCGAGGACAACGCCACCCTGGCCCCGGCCGAGGCAGCCCTGTATTCCAGCCTGCGTGACGCCACCAAGGAAGTCCTCGACTCCCTCACCCCGCGGGAAGCCAAGGTTCTGCGCATGCGCTTCGGTATCGAGATGAACACCGACCACACGCTGGAAGAAGTCGGCAAGCAGTTCGACGTCACCCGCGAGCGCATCCGCCAGATCGAAGCCAAGGCCCTGCGCAAGCTGCGCCACCCCAGCCGTTCCGAGCGGCTGCGCAGCTTCCTCGACAACGAGGCCTGACCTCACGGGCCGTCCCACCATGGTGGGGCGGCCCGCTGCGTTCCCCTTTCGGGCCCATAGCTCAGTTGGTTAGAGCAGGCGACTCATAATCGCTTGGTCGGGGGTTCAAATCCTGCTGGGCCCACCAAAAGCATCAAGCACTCAGGCCAGCCTCACAAGGGCTGGCCCGAGTGCTTTGCAGATCGGCGTGTCGCAGCCTTTCTCCGGAGCAAGCCCCGCCGTCTTCAAAAATAAACCAGCAAGCCCACCGAGAATTCACGGACTCCGCCCGAGCCCTGCCAATCAGCGCGTAGTGCCAGATCGCGCTTCAGGGTGTATTGCTGGGCCAATGCCCAGCGCGTCTCTTCCGAGCGCTCGCCCCATCGATAGGCTGTCCGGGTGACGCGCGCGGAGAGCTTCCAGCCCACACCCGGCTCGGCAATCAGACCGGCGCTGACACCCGGGCCGGTACGCCCTGGCTGATCGGCCGCGTGTTCGGCCACCAGCCCCGGAAGCGCGAACCACAGGCCGCGCCACGGCCAGCGGGTTTCGGTGCTGAAGCCCGCCCACGCGTCGGCCCTGAACGCCAGGCAGTCGTTGCAGCCCGGCCGGGGGGAGGGCACCCATCCCGCATGGGCCCGCCAGGCGGGGCGCGGCAGCAGGGGGTTGAATGGGGGGAGCGATTCGATGGAGATCAGGGTCAGCGCATTCAGGCGTGTATTTCCGGTTTCCGGCCGGTGCCGAACGGATGCACTGAGGAGCTCGATTCCAGCTTCGGGCGCATAACCCGCATCGGCTTCGAGCAGATCGTGGAAGCTCGCCCGTGCGTTGAACTCGATGAAACCCTGGCCGCCCCGCTGCCCCAGGGCAAGGCCTGCACGATGGGAGGCATGCCCAAGCTCCGGACGGCCGGCGAAGGGCGCGATCTCGAAGCGGGATGCACGCTGACCGAGCGCACTGCGGGCGGAGAGCAGCCTGTGCACACCCTCATCCGGAGGCACGTCAGCCTCGCCCTGCCCGGCCATCATGCCGCCCCGCTGACGCAGATCCAGCGCCAGTTCAAGGAGCAAGGCCTGCCTCTCGGAAGGGAGCACCCGAAAGGCCTGCGCCTCCACATGCCCGACATCATCATGCAGGGCGCGAGCCTGCGCCCTTTCCGGGGCACTGAGCGCTGAGTAGCGCCGCCGGATTGCACTGCCCCGCGCAGGACGCGGCGTGACGGCGCCGACCAGCCCGGGCTCGCTGCTGAGCAGGCGCAGCACATCCGCCGGCGCCACCCACAGGACAAAGCGGCTGGACAGATCCCGTGACGGATCGGCCACTTCCAGCAAAGTCAGCAATTGCCAGGCGCAATTCTCGGTAAAGAAGAAGTAGTCGAAGCGAACCCCGCGCAACTCCCACAGATGGGCGATGAGCCGCGCCATCTGATCCGCGTTGAAGTTCAGCCGGTACTCCCAGATGTCACGATTCTCGATATCACTGTAATTGCGTACCAGGCGGTCGTAGGACTGCAGCTCGAAATAGCCGCTGAAGCCACCCGACACGCCCTTTATTCCGTACATCAGGCCCTTGCTGCCACGATCATCGGCCGCATAGCCGACGGCATAGGCAAGCAGAGGGGTGCTGCCGGACCCGCCGCGCCGATCGAGGCGCAGCAAGGTATGGCCGAAAAGTGATGCGGGATTGTTCAGGTAGGCGGAGGTGAAGACCAGCGTGGCCGCTTCCGCCTCCAGCTCGCCCTTCCAGCGCAAGTAGGCGGCACAGGGCCGGGCCGGCAAACGCCCGGAGTCAAAATCGAGCGCCTGGCGCAGCCATTCGTAGCGCGCCACGAAGGCGCACTGGGCCGGCTGCGGATCGGCCCCCACCGGGTCATCGGAAAAAAAGGCCGCCAGGGTCGCGGCCAGCTCGGCAGCCGGATCGGTCTTACCCCCCGGCGCGAGGAAGAAGCGCGGATCGTCCGCATCGCTCATCACCTCGCTGCCCGAACCGTTGCGGCGGTAATGCAGGAGGACGCGCCACTCCCGGTGATCGGCTAGACGCGACTCCGCCGCCCGGCGCTGCAGGTCGGCGAGATAGTCAACATCGGCCCGCGCTCCCGACATCCAGAGCAGCACACCGATGGCAAGCAACGCGCCGGCGCGCACCGCCGCCGGCACCCGGGCAGGCTCAGTTCAGCGCAACACGCTCGGCAAAGCGCGGGTCAGCACGCATTTCGCGATCAAGCGCTGCCAGCATGTCGGCGGCGCGGGTCTGGGCGCTCGGAAAGAGCCGGGTGAAATTACCCTGTACGAAGGCAAAGAACGCCGGGCGCTGGGCTGTCTCGATCTGCATCAGGCTGGCCAACGAGGAAAGATACTCCCCCTGCCCGACACTGATGTCCCGCTTCAGGTGGTCCAGGTTGTTCTCGGTGAAACGGGCGATGCGCTGTTCGCGGCTCATCAGGGAAGCGCTCTTGGAATCACCGCCACTACTGCTGCTGTGGCTGCTGGAACTCGGATCGATGACCGTGCATGCGGCGGCACTGAGAGCAAGGACGGAAAGGAGGGCGAGCTTGGACAAGGTCTTCATGGTCGTTCGAGCAGGGAGTTGATGGGCCGGCGCAAAGTATCGCCGCCAACGCGAAACGGGTCAATGACGGGCCGGTATTGGCGCGCACCCTGAAGCGGTCGGGGCTGCGAAGATACAATCCCCTGCCCGCCCCCGGGCACACCGCGCAGCAAGAGGCCCATGAGAACGAACCTGCAAGTCCCCTTTGCCGAGAAAGATGAGGCCAAGCGCCTGGGCGCCCGCTGGGATGCCACGAAGCGCGTCTGGTACGTGCAGAACATGACCGATCCGGCCGCCTTCAAGCGCTGGCTGCCGGACCCCGAAAGCCCTGCACCGGGGCCCGGCGGAGTCACGGCAAGCAAGCCTGCCAGCACGGCCTCGACCGTCAGAAGAGGGTCGCGCTTCTTTGAACTCTCCTGTGACTGCCTGCCCTGGATCGGCTGCGCCACCTGCCAGCGGGAGGTGGAGGCCCGGGGCTGGCAAGCGCCAGCCTGATAAGGCCACCCGTTTTTATGGAATTCGGGTACGCGCATCTGTCATTTTCGTCAGATTTGTGTGAATTTCTTCCTAAAGTCAGCTTACGAAGTGCCGTTTCTGCCGCCATGTCCTGAATAACGCGGCCCCCGCCCCTGGCTGCCCGGACAACAGCCGGGATACGCGCGGACATCGCACGCATCCCCATCGGGAAGCTCTTTCAGGAAGAAGAAAAATGTCCATCTCGCAACGCCTGTATCTCTTGGTCGGAACAGCGCTCATGAGTCTGCTCGTGCTGACCGCCATCAACCACGTACAGATGAACCAGGTGTATGAAGAAACAAACTTCAGCAACATCAACGTGGTGCCCAGCATCGAGATCCTGAACAAGGTCATCACGGAGTTTGGCCGCCTGCGGGTGCGGGTCTATCGGCATGGTCTGGCCAGCCCCGAAGACAAAGCCGAAATCGAAAAGACCATCACCGACAGTCAGACCCGGATTGACGAACAACTGAAGCGCTACGAAGGCTTCATCAGCAATGCCGAGGACCAGCGCCTGCTCGACGAGGAGCGCAAGTCCGCCACACACCTCTACCAGCAGATCAGCGAAGCCCTGGCGGTCTCCCGGGCCAATCGCTTTGAGGACACCCGGGCCGCTCTGGCAAAGGTGGCCCCCCATTCCAACCAGTTCATCGAACATGTTGAAGCCCACATGAAGTTCAACGAGGAACTGGGCAAGACCAGCGCAGAGCACGCTGCCCAGGTCAAAAACAGGGCCACCTGGATCGCTGTCGGCATTCTCATTGTCGCGGCACTGATCATGCTGGGCTTGAGCTTCGCCACCACCCGCTCCATCAGCCTGCGCCTTGCGGAAGCCAACCAGATCGCGGCCCGCATTGCCTCTGGCGACCTGGCAACCCAGCCGGCCCGGAGCAGTACCAAGGACGAGATCGGCACCCTCCTCGCCTCCCTCGAAACCATGCGCACCGAACTCGCCAGAACCATCGGCGAAATCGTGACCAACTCCAACAACGTGGCGGTGTCTGCCGGCCAGTTGTCGAGCGCAGCCCAGCAGGTTTCCGTCAGCAGCGAGCAGCAGTCCAGTTCCACGTCGGCCGCCGCCGCCGCGGTTGAGGAACTCACCGTCAGCATTGACCACGTCGGCTCCAGTGCCGACGATGCCAGCGCCCGTGCCACCGAGGCTGGCAGCCAGGCTGTGTCGAGCGGCAAAGGCGTGGACGCCGCGACGGAGCGGATCAGCCGGGTTGCCGAGCAGGTGGAGACCACCGCCGGACAGATGCAGGTTCTCTCCGATCAAGTCCAGCAGATCGACAAGATCACCGTGGTCATCCGCGAAGTGGCCGACCAGACCAATCTGCTGGCCCTCAATGCCGCCATCGAAGCCGCCCGGGCCGGCGAACAGGGCCGTGGCTTTGCCGTGGTGGCCGACGAGGTTCGCAAGCTTGCCGAGCGCACCACCAGCTCGGTACAGGAAATCAGCTCGGTGATCAGCGCGATCCAGCATGGCGCGGCCGGCGCGGTGAGCAGCATGCAATCCAGCCGGGCGCTGGTGGGCGAAGTCGTTGTTGCAGCCACCAAGGCCAGCGAATCGATGAGCGACATCCGCCATTCTGCCGCCACCATGCAGAGCACCATCGACAGCATCTCCGACGCCCTGCGGGAGCAGCGCGGCGCCTCCACCGATCTCGCCCGCAACGTGGAAGCCATCGCCCAGATGTCGGAGGAAAACTCCGCCGCCATCAACTCGGTGGCCAGCACGGCCCACCGCCTGCTTACCGTGGCCGACAGCCTGAAAGGCAGTGTTTCACGCTTCAGGGTCTGAGTTGACCGCAGCGATCTGCGACACTATGCCGCACCGTCTTGGTGCGCCATCTTGCCGCAGATCAAACGCATCTATTTCAGCGAAGTCTAATGTGGCGCTCTCGAAAAAACGACGGAGCCCACTTCAATGCGTCATCCCGCGCCGTGCCGGCAGCGCCTTCTGCCCCTCGCCCTGCCCCTTGCGATCGCCTGTGCCTTCCCGGCCCACGCAGTAGACACCCTGCGCGAGGTCGTGGTCACGGCCCCGGCCATGGAGGCACCGCTCACCGTCGTCACCGACCCGCGCGCCCCGCGCCAGCCGGTTCCCGCCCACGACGGCGCCGACTACCTGAAGAACATTCCCGGCTTCTCGGTGATCCGCAAGGGCGGCACCGACGGCGACCCGGTGTTCCGCGGCATGGCCGCCTCGCGCCTGGGCATCCTGCTGGACGGTGAGATGATCCTGGGCGGCTGCGGCATGCGCATGGACCCACCCACCGCCTACGTCTTTCCCGAAGCCTTTGATCGCATCACCGTCTTGAAAGGCCCGCAGACGGTCAAATACGGCCCGGGCAACAGCGCCGGGGTGGTGCTCTTCGAACGCACACCCAAGGTCCGCAAGGGCTTCTCCGCCTATGCCGAGGGCAGCCTGCTGGCCGGCAGCTTCGGGCGCAACGACCAGGTGCTGGAAGCCGGTGTCGGCAATGAACGCTACTACGGCGAGATCACCGGCACCCATTCCCACAGCCAGGACTACAAGGATGGTTCCGGGCGCCAGGTGCACTCCCGCTACGACCGCTGGAGCGTGAATGGCGCCGTCGGGCTGACCCCGGACGAGAACACCCGTCTCGAACTCAGCTTCGCCAAGAGCGACGGCCACGCCGCCTATGCCGACCGCAGCATGGACGGGACGGCCTTCGACCGGACCAACGTGGGTCTGAAGTTCGAGAAATCCCGCATCAGTCCGCTGCTCGCCAAGCTCGAAGGGCAGATCTACCGCAACTACGTTGACCACGTGATGGACAACTACAGCCTGCGTACCGCCTCCGGCATGAAGATGGTCAGCAATCCCGACCGGGAAACCAAGGGCGGGCGCATCGCCGCGACACTCGACCTGAACCCCCGCAGCACCCTGGAAACCGGCATCGACTTCCAGACCAACGACCACACCCTGCGCAAGGCCAGCGGTGCCGCCGTGGCGGGCTACGACACGCTGGCGCGCACCCCCGACATGCGTTTCCGGACCTGGGGCGTATTTGGCGAACTGACCCACGAACTCAACGCCGCCCATCGCCTGATCGGTGGCGCCCGCCTGGACTGGAGCGAGGCCGAAGACCAACGCAGCGGCAAGAGCACATCGGGACGCAGCGACAAGGACACCCTGAAGGCCGGCTTCCTGCGCTGGGAGAACGCCTTCACCCCCACCACGACCCTTTACGCCGGCCTCGGCCACAGCGAACGGGCCGCCGACTACTGGGAGCGCACCAAGGCACCCGGCGCCACCTCGACCATGATGACCGGCAGCGCCAGCACCTTCTTCCTGAAGCCTGAAAAAACCACCCAGCTCGACACCGGCGCGATCTACACCGCCGGCCCGCTACGTGCCTCGGCCTCCCTGTTCTACGCCAAGCACAAGGACTTCATCCAGATCCGCCAGATCAACGCCTTCGCCACGGACGCGCTCAACATCGACGCCACCACCTACGGACTCGAAGGCGACCTGAGCTATGCCCTGGGGCGTTTCTGGAAAACCTGGGGCACCCTGGCCTGGGTGCATGGGGAGAACGACAGCAGCGGCAAGCCCCTGTCCCAGATCCCGCCCCTGGAAGCGCGCCTTGGCGCCGGCTATGACGACAAGACCTGGAGCGCCGGCGCCCTGCTACGCATGGTGCAGGGCCAGAAACGCTACGACACGGGCTACGGCAACATCGTCGGGCAGGACATCGGGGAATCCGCCGGCTTTGCCATCGTCTCCCTGAACGCCGGTTACCGGCCCGCCAAGGGCTTCCTGGTCACTGCCGGGGTGGACAACCTGTTCGACCGGACCTACGCCGAGTTCATCAGCCGCAGCGGTGCCATGGTCGGGGGATTCGCCCAGACCATCCGTGTGAACGAGCCCGGCCGGACCCTGTGGCTGAAAGCCAACATTGCACTGAACTGAGAGGGTGTGAAGAGATCGTAGCGAACGGTTCGAGTTCGCCCCGAGAAGCGCAGCCGTACAAGGGTAGGCTGAGCATCGCAGGGGCGAAATCGGGTCGCGCAGCAGATTTATTCACACAACCGCTAAGGCTGCCTCGCGCCAGAAGCACGACGCTCAGGCCAGCCCGAGCAGACGCAGCTTGCGATACAGCGTCGCCCGGGCCACACCCAGACTACGGGCAGTGGCCGAGACATTGCCACCGTTGCGGGCCATCGCGGCCCGCACGGCCTCAAGTTCGATATCCCGCAGACAGACATCGCCGCCCCTTGCCGTGGCCGAACGGCCGGCTGGCCCGGCCACCTCCATGAGCAATTCTTCGGGCAGATGCTGCAGACCGATCTCGACCTCGCCCTCGGCCAGGGTCAGCGCCAGGCGCAGCACATGGCCAAGCTGGCGGATGTTCCCCGGCCAGCGATAAGACATCAGAACCCGGAGCGCCTCCGCTGACAGTACCGGCCCCCCTTGCCCACCGCGCTCCTGCGCCAGCAGCGCTTCAATCAGGGCAGCCCGATCCCCGCGCTCCCGCAGGGCCGGAAGACACACGCCCACACCCTTGATCCGGTAGTACAAGTCTTCGCGAAAACGCCCCTCCGCCACCAGGGTATCCAGACGACGATGGGTCGCGGCCACAATGCGGGCATCGAAGGGAATCAGCCTGGCCCCCGCCAGACGCGTGAAACAACGCTCCTGCAGGACGCGCAGCAAGCGCCCCTGCAGATCCAGCGGCATGTCCCCGATCTCGTCAAGAAACAGTGTCCCCCCACGCGCCATCTCGAACTTGCCCTGCGCACCACCACGCCGGGCACCGGTGAACGCGCCGTCTTCATAGCCGAAGAACTCCGACTCGATCAATCCGGCCGGCAAGGATGAGCAGTTGATGGCCACAAACGGGCCGCCCGCGCGGCTGCTGTCCGCATGCAGGCGGCGGGCCAGCACCTCCTTGCCCGTACCGGTCTCACCGTTGATGAGCACCGGAATGTCCCGCTCGAAGGCTCTTCGGGCCACGTGCAGCACATGCCCGGCAACCGGATCCAGCACCCCGTCGCCCGGATCGGCCGTCACGCAGCCACCGGCGGGCACCGCCGAACTCGCGAGGGCGTGGATCCGCTGCACGCCCTCCCTCAGCCTGGCCAGCACCGAACCTGCCCGTGCCGCCTGGAAGCGCGCCTCAAAGCGCAGGCCACCATCGCTGTGCACAACCGCGCTCTCCAGCCGGCCCGCCAAGGCCCGCCGGAACATGTCAGGGGGGCAATCGAAAAGCTGCTCGAAGCCGCCTTCCTTCTCGTCGCCACCCCCCAGCCCAAGGAGTTGACGGGCCGTCTGGTTCGCGCCCAGCAGCCCCCCGTCCTCGTCAAACACCACCAGCCCTTCGAAGGGGTGCCAAGCAAATCACGTCGGTAGTGAAACCCGAGGGTCAAGGCGCCGCTCATTTCCGCCAGCAGGCCTTTCTCAATCGCGCGGGCCGCCGTGCCAAGCACTTCGAGCAAGGCCAGCGGTTCGCCATCGTTCATCCGTGTCGCGTCCAGCACGCCGGCCAGACGCCCGGACGGATCAAAGAGCGGCACGGCGGCACAGGAGAAGGGTTGAACCTCGTCCAGAAAATGCTCCGCAGCCCGAACCACCACCGGCCGCGCCTCAGCCAGGGCGCTGCCTGGGCCATTGGTTCCCACCGCCGCTTCACTGAGGTTGCGCCCCACCTGAAAAATGCTGTTCAGCACGCGAAACTCGGCGCTGCTTCCGCACACCGCGCTCACCACGACGCCCTGCGTGTCAATGCACGCGAGCGCCCAGCCCCCCTGCCCGAGCGACTGGTGGAGCCTCTCCATTTCCGGGAGGGCGCAGGTGATCAAGGAACGATTCCGCTCCTCGACCAGGGACTTCTCGTGCCGCGCGATGGGATTGAAGACCCGCCGGTCCGCCGTGGCCAGCCCCAACTCACGGGATCGCTCCCAGGAACGGATCACACCTTCCGGCACCAGCCCGACGGGCCGTTTGCCCTCCTCGAAGAAATGCCTCCGGGCCAATTGCACCCGTTTTCCGAATGCCATCACAGATTCACCCATCTTGCAGCCTCCTCCATTCGGCCAATAACAAGCCAGTTTTCTTCCGGGGCTGACTCGTTTCAATACAGCCCCGTCCCGGCGTATCGCCAAAGACACTGAAACAAGAAAACAAACCCTTGATTTTTATGTGTTTTTTATAAGCGTCGAATAGCTGCTGGCAGGCACACCGACTGCTATGGACTTATTACCCTGATCGGAAGACGAATTTCCCGACAGAGGGCGTACCACATTAAATACGTTCAACGACTCAAGTCAATGAGGAGACAAGATGACAAGAAAACCTGAAAGGGGCTGTACCAGGACGTTCGCCCTGGAACAGGCGGGAGGCAGACTGCTGGCATCCACATTGCTGTCCGGCATGCTCATGGCCGGCATCGCCCTGGCCGACCCGGGCGCCAAGGGATCCCGGGAACATGTCGCGGAGGTCACCGGGAAGGTGGACACCCACGCCATCCGGGCCAATGCAGCCCGCGGCGAGAACTGGCCCGCCTATGGCCTCGACCATGCCGAGACCCGCCACAGCCCCCTCTCCGAGATCTCCGCTGACAACGTCGGGCGACTTGGGCTGGTGTGGTCCTACAACCTGGAATCCACCCGCGGCGTCGAGGCCACCCCCCTGGTGGTGGACGGCATCATGTACGTGACCGCCTCGTGGAGCGTGGTGCATGCCGTGGACGTCCGCACCGGCAAGCGGCTGTGGTCTTACGACCCGAAGGTGCCCCGGGAAATGGCCTTCAAGGGCTGCTGTGACGTGGTGAACCGAGGCGTCGCCCTGTACAAGGGCAAGGTCTTCGTGGGCACCTTCGACGGCCGCCTGGTGGCCCTTGACGCAGCCACGGGCAAGCCCGTGTGGGAGAAGGACACCATCGAGGACCGCAGCCACTCTTACACCGTCACCGGAGCACCGCGGGTCATCAAGGGCAAGGTGATCATCGGCAACGGCGGCGCCGAATACGGCGTGCGCGGCTACATCACCGCCTACGATGCGGAAAGCGGCGATCAGAAATGGCGCTGGTACACGGTCCCCGGCGATCCCGCCAAACCCTTTGAAGACGCCTCAACGGCCAAGGCCGCCAAGACCTGGGACCCGGCCGGCAAATGGTGGATCAACGGTGGTGGCGGGACCGTGTGGAACTCCATGGCCTACGACCCCGAACTCAACCTGATGTATGTGGGCACTGGCAACGGCTCCCCCTGGAACCACCGCAAGCGCAGCCCGGGCGGAGGCGACAATCTCTATCTGGCCTCCGTGGTGGCCCTCAACCCGGACACCGGGAAATATGTCTGGCACTACCAGGAAACCCCCGGCGAAAACTGGGACTACACCTCGGTGCAGGACATCATCCTCACTGACCTCCAGATCGAGGGGAAAAAGCGCAAGGTGCTCCTGCACGCCCCGAAAAACGGCTTCTTCTTCGTGATCGACCGGGTGAATGGCAAGTTCATCTCCGCCAAACCCTTCACCGAAGTGAACTGGGCGACGGGCTATGACAAGAAAGGGCGCCCCATCGAAACCCCGGGCGCCCGCTCGCGGGAGGCTTTCGACAGCATACCCGGGCCCTTTGGCGGCCATAACTGGCATGCCATGTCCTTCAATCCGAAGACCGGCCTGGCCTACTTTCCGGTGCAGAACGTCCCCCTTAACCTGGCCGAGGACGCCACCTGGAGCCACAACGCCAGCCTCCCCGGCCAGCCCCAGTCCGGCACAGGATGGAACACCGGCATGCTGATCAACAGCCAGCCCCCCAAGAGCAAGGCCTTCGGTCGCCTGATCGCCTGGGACCCGGTAAAGCAGAAGGAAGTATGGCGCCAGGAATATGCCTCACCCTGGAACGGTGGCACCCTCACCACGGCGGGCAACCTGGTCTTTGCCGGCACTGCCGACGGGCGCTTCGCCGCCTATCGGGCCGACACGGGTGAAAAACGCTGGGAGGCACCCATCGGCACCGGCATCATCGCCCCGCCGGTCACCTACCAGGTGGATGGACGCCAATATGTCTCCATTGCAGTGGGCTGGGGCGGCGTGTTCGGCCTGATGCAACGCGCCACCGACAAGCAGGATCACGGCCGGGTCTACACCTTTGCCCTGGACGGCTCCGCCCCCCTGCCTGAAGCACGGCCTTACGCCCTCGGTGAGCTGATTTCGGGCGTGAAGTACAACCCTGCCCACATCCCGGAAGGCACCAAGCTCTATGTGAGCCACTGCGTCTTCTGCCACGGCGTCCCCGGGGTGGACAAGGGCGGCAACATTCCCAACCTCGGCTACGTCCCGTCCCGGGACATCGAAAACCTGTCGGACTTTGTCTACAAGGGCCCGTACCTCAAGAAAGGCATGCCCGACTTCACCGGCAAGCTCAGTCTTGATGACGTGGAGAAGATCAAGGCCTTCATCCAGGGCACCGCAGACGCCGTCCGGCCGAAAAAGTAATCCCGCCTCCCTCTTGCCGCAGCCATCCATCCCCTCCCCCCTCCAGGACCGCCGCGGCCTTTTTATTCAGCACCACGCGTTCATTCAATAAGCACCATACGGAGACAAGACCATGACGATGCTTCAATCCGCCTTCGGGCGCCCCCGCGCATGCCTGGGCATTGCTGCCCTGACCCTCACCGGCCTGATGGCCGCCACGGCAGCCCATGCCGACGTGCGCCCCGACCCGGGCGACTACACCGGCCTTCCCGCGGGGACCAATCTGCTCCTCGCCTACGCCCAGTTTCCCCGCGCCGACAAGGTCTACGCCAACGGCAACAAGGTGGTGGACAACCTCGACCTGTCGATCAACGCCGGCATCCTGCGTTACGTGCATTTCATGAAGTTGGGCGACTACATCATCGACCCCCAGATCATCCTGCCCTTCGGCAGCCAGAAGATCGGCCTGTCGGACAGCAAGACCAGTGGCATCGGCGACCTGATCTTCGGTGGCACCCTGTGGACCATCGCCGATCTGGCTCGCGGCGAGCATCTGGGCTGGTCGGTGTTCTTCACCGCCCCCACCGGTGGCGACAAGAACCAGGGCTTCGCCCTCAGCAACAACCGCTGGGCCACCGACCTTCAGGTGGGCTACATCCGCAAGCTGAGCAACAACTGGACCATCGATCTGATCGGCGAAACCGAGTTCTACCAGGACCAACGGGACACCAAGTCGCAGAAAGACCCCCTGCTGCAAGCCCACGGCCACCTGCGCTACCACCTGAGTGACGCCACCTACCTGGCCGCCACCTACCGCCATGCCTGGGGCGCCAAGGAGACCCTCAACGGTGCGGAGATTGCTGGTGCCAAGAACAACGGCACAGCCATGCTGACCTGGGCCTCCTTCGTGGACAAGCAGTGGCAGGTACAACTGCAGTACGTGCGTGACCTGAAGGTCGAGGAAGGCCCCAAGGTCAGCGGCCTGCAAGCCCGCCTGCTCTACGTTTACTAAGACCTTTACCAAGACCCTAAAGCCCTGCTCCCCCACCCGCTCGGGGGAGCAGGCACCCGGCCCTAGCCCACAAGTGCCACCGACTTGATCTGGGCCACCACCGACATCCCCTCGACCAATCCGAGCTGATCCCGGGACAGCCGCGTGATGCGGGCCAGCAAGGGGGCGCCCCCCACCTCCAGGCGCACCAGGCACTGTGCCGGATGGGCCGCGTCACCAAAGCCCAGGATTCGCGCCGGCAAACGGTTGACGATGCTGGAGCGGTTATCGCCGGCAAGGGCAATGCTGACGTCCCGGGCCTGGATCTTGATATGCGCCCTGGCCCCGACGGCAAGCGGCTTGCGGGTCACCTGGATATGACCGCCCGCGAAGCCCAGGCAGGTCAGGTGGTAGGTATCGTCGTGGGACAGCACCGTGGCATCCACGCGCACGGCGGCATCCTCGTCAAGGGCCAGAGGGAGATCAAGCCGGGTCAGCAGATCGCGAGTTGGGCCGCTGGCCAGCACCCGGCCCTGCTCCAGCAAGACAAGGTGATCAGCGAGGCGGGCAACCTCATCCGGCGAGTGGCTTACATAGAGAACAGGAATCGCCAGTTCGTCGTGCAGGCGCTCCAGGTAAGGCAGGATCTCCTGCTTGCGCTTCGCGTCAAGGGCCGCCAGGGGCTCATCCATGAGCAGCAAGCGCGGGCTGGTGAGCAGGGCCCGGGCAATCGCCACGCGCTGGCGCTCGCCTCCGGACAGGCGCTCCGTGCCCCGTTCCAGCAAATGGCCGATGCCGAGCAGCGCCAGCGCCGCATCCCAGCCCACCTTGCGCTCCGCCGCAGGAATGCGCTTCAGGCCGAACTCCAGGTTGGCCCGCACCGACAGGTGGGCAAACAGGCTGGCCTCCTGGAAGACATAGCCGAGGGCACGCTGATGGGTCGGCAGAAATATCCGGCGGGCATCGTCCTGCCAGCATTCGCCATTGATCTGTACCCGCCCCGCGGCCCGGGCCAGCCCGGCAACACAGCGCAACAGGGTGGTCTTGCCCGAGCCCGACGGACCGAACAGCGCGGTCACGCCCCGCCCGGGCAAGGTCAGATCGGTATCCAGCACGAAATCCGCCAGGGGCAAACGGCAGGCGACCTGGAGATCCGTCATCGCCCGGCCCCCAGCGTATTGCGGACACCACCAACCGAATACAGGACCAGCAGCACCACGAAGGAAAACACCACCAGGCCGGCAGCAAGGCTGTGGGCCTGTCCGTACTCAATGGCCTCCACGTGGTTGTAGATCTGTACGGACAGCACCTGAGTCTTGCCGGGGATGTTGCCGCCAATCATGAGCACCACGCCGAATTCGCCAACCGTATGGGCAAAACCCAGCACCGCCGCCGTAATGAAACCTGGACGGGCGAGGGGCAAGGCCACATGGACGAAACTCCCCCACGGCGAGGCTCTCAGGGTGGCGGCCACCTCCAGAGGGCGCGGCCCCATGGCCATGAAGGCGTTCTGGATGGGCTGGACGACAAAGGGCAGGGAGTAGAACACCGATGCCACCACCAGCCCTGCAAACGTAAAGGGCAGGCCGCCCAATCCAAGGCTGCGGGTCAGCATCCCGACCGGGCCTTCGGGCCCCATCACGATCAACAGGTAGAAACCCAGCACCGTCGGCGGCAGCACAATGGGCAAGGCCACCACCGCACCCACAACATTGCGCAGCCGGGAACGGGTCGTCGCCAGCCACCACGCGACAGGGGTGCCCACCAGCAGCAAGAGCAGGGTGACGATGCAAGCCAGCTCCAGGGTCAGGCGTATCGCCGACCAGTCTTCCGCGCTCAGATACATTGTTCAGAGATCGTAGCCATAGGACTTGATGATATCGGCCGAGGTTCTTGATCTGAGAAAGCCCACCAGGGCCTCGACCGCCGCGTTGCCTTTCCCCTTGGCCAGCACCACTGCATCCTGGCGGATCGGGCTGTGGTACTTCGCCGGCACCAACCAGTGGGAACCGGCGATGAGTTTGCCGTCCTTGTGGATCTGGGAGAAGGCGATGAATCCCAGCTCGGCGCTGCCCGACACAAGGAACTGCTGGGCCTGGGTAATGCTCTCCCCGGTCACGATTCTGGATTGCAAGGCCTCGGCGAGGCCAAGAACCTTCAGCGTCTCTGTGGCCGCCAGGCCGTAGGGTGCCAGCTTGGGATTGGCAATGGACAGATGCTCGAACTTGCCCGCCTTCAGCACCTCGCCCTTGTCGTCCACGAAGCCCGGCTTTGGTGACCACAGCACCAGCTTGCCGATGGCGTAGGTGAACTGGCTGCCCGCCACCCCGTCGCCCTCCCTCACCAGCCGGGTCGGTGTTTCATCGTCGGCGGCGAGCAGCAACTGGAAGGGGGCTCCCGACTTGATCTGTGCGTAGAACTTGCCGGTCGAGCCAAACACCAGCTGCGCCTTGTGGCCGGTGCTCTTCTCAAACTCGGCGGCGATCTTCTGCATCGGCGCGGTGAAATTGGCAGCGACGGCCACCGAGATCTCCTCGGCACGGGCCGCCAGCGCGGCACCCGCAAGAATGGCGAACAGGGCAACACGACGAAAGACAGGCTTCATGGTCTGGCTCCAGAAGAGTGGGAACAAGGATCAGTCAAAGACGGCCAGGATCACGGACGTGGCCTGGAACACGGCGCAGGCCATACTGCCCACATGGAGATCCAGGTTGCCGATACTGTCGTGGGTCACCACCGACGTGATGTTACGGCCGCTGGGCAGGGTGATCGTGACCTCGGAGCTCACCGGCCCCTCGTGGATGGCGGTGACCTCGCCCCACAGGTGATTGCGGGCGGTGGTGCGGGTGTCGCGGTCGGTGATGATCAGCACCGATGGCGCCTTTACGAAGGCATGCACTTCGCGGCCAATGCCCAGTTCCAGATTCTCGGCGCTGGCCCGGGTGATCACCGCCACCACCTCGTTCGCATCATCCAGGCGCACGCGCACCTCGAAACTGACCTCGCCCTCGCGCAGGCCGGACACGGTGCCGACGAACTGATTGCGCGCACTGGTACGCATGGCCATGCGGCGCAGCAGGGTCTGGAACTGGTGCACATTGGTCTCGCCCTCGTCACCGAGGCGTGACGACAGGCGGTCGATGGCCTGCTGGTATTCCTGCTCCACCGCCCGATACATGGCGATCACCCGGCGGCCGTAGTCGGTGAGGCTGGTGCCACCCCCGTGCTTGCCGCCCACCGAGCGCTCGACCAAAGGCGCCTCCGCCAGGTTGTTCATCGCATCCACGGCATCCCACGCCGCCTTGTAGGACAGGGGAACGGCCTTCGCCGCCTGGGAGATGGAGCCATAGCGGTCGATAGCCTCAAGCAGGCGAATCCGGGTATCACCCAGGAAAGTACCGAACTCGGTATCGACTGTCAGCTTTCCGACAAGCTTGTGCTGAACGGGACGTCGGGTAGTCATCAAATCTCCTATATAGAGCCCTACACAACGGCTCGCACTGCACTTCAGCAAATAGCGGGCCACAAATGCTGCGCCGCGCTATGGTTGCAGGTAGTGAATACCCCTGCGTAGAGTGCAGGCACCCACTCATCAAGCCAGGAGCATCAAGATGAAGATCAGTGCCCGAAACGCCTTCGACGGCAGCGTCCAATCCGTCAAACCCGGTGCGATCAATTCCGAAGTGGACGTTGCCCTTCCCGGCGGCCTCAAGATCGTGGCCACGGTCACCAACGACAGCGTCGCGGAACTCGGGCTTGTCGCCGGCAAGGCCGTCAAAGCCCTGGTGAAAGCCTCGTCGGTACTGGTTCTGACCGACGGAGCGGGGGTCAAGCTGTCGGCCCGCAACCGCCTCGAAGGCACGGTGACGTCCCTCACCGAAGGCCCGGTCAGCACCGAGGTGGCGATCGGTCTCCCCAATGGCCTGACGGTGTACGCCACCATCACCCGCGACGGCGCCACGGCCCTCGGCCTGAAGGTCGGCGTCCCCGCTGCCGCCGTGTTCAAGGCCCCATCGGTGATCATCGGCGTCGCTGCCTGAGCCCCTGAAAGCTGCCATCCGTCGTATCGGCCTCGCCGGCTGACACATCACAGGAGAGGCATAAAGAAGCTACCGCAGTTGTTTTATATTCTCCTATATATAGCGAAACGCACCAACTCAGCGCATACGGCGAACTGATCGGGGGCGTCACTGCCAGGCAAGCAGGGCATTCCGCCCGGTTCGCTCCATGCCCTCGAAACGCTGCCGTGCCCCCACCGGGAAAGACACCGCGGACCCACCACGCCACAAGCCCCCCAACCCGGACTTCGCTATATACGCGAACACATAATGATGTCAACAATCCTACAAATTGGAGTATTCAAGACATTCCAGGAAGGTCGTGAGCGAACTGTAGCCGCACTGAGCCCACTCCCAGAATCAAGAACGGGCCGAGAACCCCACGCCCACGAGGTACAAGCAGAAGCAGGCACACCCCGTGCTTAGTCGATATATATAGTTTTATATATCGGAACACGAAGGAGCGCCAGCATGCTGCACGAGGGGCATTACACACACCAGTACTTCGACATCAAGCCAGGTCACGTCCGCCGCCCCGAAACGGCGATCCGCTGGAGCGAGGGCCTGCCGGCCGAATGGCGCGAGCAGGTGATCGCGCCCCTGTACTTCGACCATTACAAGGAGTACCTGGTCAAGGCCGCGCGCATCCTCGGCCGGGACGAGGATGAGCTGCCCTGCTACTGTGCCTTCTGCTACGTACTCGAGGACGAGCCCGACCCGGCCCACCCGGAGCGCTGCCGGGCACTCGCCTATGCCGAAACGGTTCGCGCCTGGCGCCTGCGTGATGGCCGCTGGCTTATCCACCGCCTCATCATTCACCGCGGCGAGCAGGCACGGGCACGGGGCTTCTTCTCCCTGAGCCCGTACATGCCCCGCTAGCCACACCCCCAGGCCGGGTGCGCATTCCCCACTGGCAGGCAAATTAGTCAACACATTCGCCGCCAACCCCGTACAATCCGGGCACCGTGCGCCTGCCAATCAGCGTACCGGCACCCTCTTTCATCAGTTTCGACCGATCCCCGCGATCCCGAAATCTCGTTGCGCCCGCCCCGATTGGTGCCGCTCCCCGTGAGCGTTCAGGCCGTCGCAGGAGCACACATACCCATGACTCAAGCCCAATCCGGCGCCCAGGCGCCGGTTGCGATCACGTTTGCCGATCTCGCCCTCTGCGAGCCCATCCAGCGCGCCATTGCCGACACCGGCTACACCGTGCCAACCCCCATCCAGGCCCAGGCCATTCCCCAGGTACTCGCCGGTGGCGACCTGATGGCAGCCGCCCAGACCGGCACCGGCAAGACCGCCGGCTTCACGCTGCCGATCCTGCACATCCTCTCCGAGGAACACGCCCACAACATCAAGCCGGGTCGCCCCCGCTGCCTGATCCTGACCCCGACCCGCGAACTCGCCGCCCAGGTCGAAGAGTCGGTCCAGACTTACGGCAAGCACCTGCCCCTGACTTCCATGGTCATGTTCGGCGGTGTTGCCATCAACCCGCAGATTGCCAAGCTCAAGAAGAAGGTGGACATCCTCGTTGCCACCCCGGGCCGCCTGCTCGACCATTGCAACCAGAAGACCATCGACCTCTCCGGCGTGGAGATCCTGGTGCTGGACGAAGCCGATCGCATGCTCGACATGGGCTTCATCCGCGACATCAAGAAGATCCTCGCGCTGCTGCCGAAGAAGCGGCAGAACCTGCTGTTCTCGGCCACCTTCTCGGACGAGATCAAGGCCCTGGCCGATGGCCTGCTGCACGAACCCGGTTTTGTCGAGGTGGCCCGCCGCAACACCGCCTCCGAGCTGGTCACCCAGTCGGTGCACCTGTGCCCGCAGAAGGTGAAGCGCGAGCTGCTGGCCTTCCTGATCAAGAAGCACCAGTGGTTCCAGGTGCTGGTGTTCACCCGCACCAAGCATGGCGCCAACAAGCTGGCTGAATACCTCGCCAAGCACGACATTCCCTCGGCAGCCATTCACGGCAACAAGAGCCAGTCGGCCCGCACCCGCGCCCTCGCCGACTTCAAGGACGCCAAGCTGCAGGTGCTGGTGGCCACCGACATCGCCGCCCGTGGCCTGGACATCGACCAGTTGCCCCAGGTGGTCAACTTCGAACTGCCCAACGTCTCGGAAGACTATGTGCACCGCATTGGCCGCACCGGCCGTGCCGGCTCCTCTGGTGCCGCCGTTTCCCTGGTGGACCGGGAAGAGCTGCCCCTGCTGAAGGACATCGAGCGCCTGATGAAGCGCCTCATCGACAAGGTCGAAGTGCCCGACTTCGTGCCCTCGGCCGCGCCTCCCGACACCGACGAGCGCCCGCCCCGCGAACCCCGCGGCGCCCACAACGGCGGCCGCGCCCGCCAGGGACAGGGGGGTGCTCAAGGGCAGAAGCAGGGCCAAGGGCAGGGACAGCGCCAGGGCAAGCCCAAGGGCCAGGGCGCCGCTCAGGGTCAGAACAAGGGGCAAGGGCAGGCAGCCCGCGCCGAAGGCAGCCAGGCCCAGCCGGCGCGCCCGGCCAAGCTGCAGCAGCCCAGCCAGGGGCCCAAGCCCCAGCGTCCCGCCCGCCAGGCCGATGGCCAGCCGGTGGATGACGATTTCGGCAACCGGGTGGACTACCAACCCCGCGCCCGCTCCAACTATCGCGATCCGGAGGCCAGTGCCGGCGGCCATCGCCATGGCAACGGCGGAGGCTTCGACAAGCCCAACCGGGGCTTCGGTGGCGGCAAGCCGGCCGGCCAGGGGCCACGTGGTGGTGGCCCGGGCCAGAACCCGGGTGGTGGCAAGGGCGGCAACCCCAATCGGGGCACCCCCGCCGCACTGGACGAGGCCAAGCGTCCGGTCGTCACCCTCACCGGCCGCAAGCCGGGCGACGTGAAGCCGGCAGCACTATTTACCCCCCGGGGCAACGGTGGCAACGGTAATCGCGGCTGAGCGACCACCGCTGCAGCCCTGATCAGGAGACGCCCCAAGGGGCGTCTTTTCACTTATCTTTCCGGCTGATCACTTGATTTTCTCCAGGAGCGGTGAAGAGATGGACCGACCAAACCGGCATGCGCGCCTTGCAGCCAGCCTGATCGCCCTCGGGGCAAGCCTCGCGACACCCTGCGCCTTCGGGCAGAAGCCCGACTCGGGCGAAGCCGTTTACCAGGAGATCTGTGCCGCCTGCCACGGCACGGGTGTGCCGAGAGCGCCACAGCTAGGCAAGCATCGTCAATGGGCTCCGTTGATCCGGGAGGGACAGGCCGTGCTCACCGCCCATGCGTGGGTCGGGGTACGCGGCATGCCCGCCCGCGGTGGGCGCAGCGACCTGGATCTGGCCACCTTTTCCAGTGCGGTGGCCTACATGGCCCGGGCCGCCGGTGCCGACTGGCAGGCTCCGGACGCCACCATGCTTGGTCGCATAACGGCCGAGGTCCGCAAACGGGAAGTTGGGCTGAAGGCCAGGAAATCCGGCTGATACGATGAAGAACGGCACCCGCGGGTGCCGTTCTTCATCGCAGTGCGCATCTTGCGCGTTGCGGTCAGTGCCGACGCCGACGCAGGGCCAGCAGCCCCAGCAGACCTCCGCCTGCGAGCACGACACTGGCGGGCTCGGAAACCTGCCCGTAATCAGCGGTCACGCCAGCGATCTTGATGAAGTCCTTGGACGTATCCGCACTGGGCAGGGACTGCACCAGGGTGTTCAAGGCCCCCACCAGCCAGTAGCGGGAACTGATGTTCAGATCATTCACCGTCAAGGGCTTGTAACCCGCCACGTCGGAAGACTGGGACACGCCACCGTTGGCCGCATTGGTGTAGTGGGCCGAGTTCGACGCCTTCACGACACTCCAGCCATTCGACAGTAGCGTCGAATAACCCACATCGGCGGACAGGAAGGTCGGCGTCCCGCTCCCCGTATAGGCGAGCACGGTCAGATCCGAGTCGGTCTTCCACCATCCCACGGTCACGGTCTTCAGCGCAGCCGAAGCGCCCGCACCGAAGTCAAAGAGCATCGAGTCGTAGCGGGCGCTGTTGTCCATCGTATGGCCGGGGGACGTGCTGTTCTGGATGGTGCCCTCGTAGGTATCGCCGGCCGTCGAGCCGGCATCCCGGTTGGTCACCCCCAGCCCCCCGCTGTAGGTGCCGAGGTAGGCACTTTCGATGTAGGCGTTCTGCGTGCCCGAGGTGTTGTTCTTGGTGTTCGACCAGGCCGAAATGGTCACGTTGCCACCATCCCCGGCCCCCGCGTAGCTGCGGGTATTGCCAAAATTGCCGGTGCCGGATTCGTTGCCACCGGCGGTAAAACTCCAGCTGGACGCGGCCTCGGCTGCGCTGACTCCGATCAGGGCAAGGAAGGCTGCCACCATGGAACGAGAAAATCGAGTGGTCATGTTATTCCTTGATAAAAATAGTGTTCTGAAGCGTTTGTAGGGGTAACAATGCAAGATCCAAACCAATTTTATAATTTTTTGTAAATTAACAATTTTTTTATTCATCGCGGCATTCAAGAGATGGAGATGTAAAGCGGGTCGACACCTCTTCCTCACACGCCCAACTCCCGGCGCAGTGTCTGCGCCTCGGCCTGACTCTCGAAATCACCCTGGCTACGGAAGACCGCAGCCAGCTCGTCTCGGGCCTCATCACGCTTCCCACTGCGGTGAAGCACCCACGCCAGGTGGTAGCGCACCTCGCGGGAATCGGGAGCCCGGAGGCGGGCCTCGCGCAAGGTCTTGAGGCCGAGAGCCAGGGCGCCGCTGCGCGCTTGCAACCAGCCCAGGGTGTCCAGTGCATTGGCGTCTGTCGGTGCCAGTCGGGCAGCCTTTTCCGCCATGGCCAGGGCACCCGGGTCATTCAGCCGCATCAGCACCTGGGCCAGATTATTGGTCGCCCCGGCGTTCTGCGGATCCCGGGCCAGCAAGGCTGCATAGGTGCTGCGCGCCTGGTCCAGGCGCCCCAGGCGCAGGTAGCCCTCGGCCAACGCCGCCTGAACGGTCAGGACATCGGGCTGCCGACGCAACCATGCTTCCAGCAGGGCCACGCCACGCGCGCCCTCGCCGGCCTGGAAGGCCGCATTGAAGCTGCGCAAGGCCAGCGCCGTGGAGGGCGCCCTGTCGAATGCGGCCTGGTAGTGGCGGGCCGCCTCGCCCGCATGCTGACGGGCCATGGCGAGATCGCCGGCGAGACGCAGAGCGTCGGCGCCACCGGCACCACGGGCCGCCAACTGGCGCTGGAGCACTTCCGCACGGGGCAGGTTACCGGCAAGGATCTCGGCCTCCACTTGCAGAACCTGCGCAGGACGGTAGCCCGGCTTCGCAGCGAGGGCCTTTTCGGCACTCGCGCCTGCGTCGTTTGCGGCCCCCGCAGACAACTGGAGCTGGCCGATGGCAACCAGATTGCCGGGGTCCGGACCGGCCATGCGAGCGAGACTGGCGAAGGCGGCACGGGCCTGCACGCCCTCGCCCGCGGCCATGTGGGCGCGCCCCAGCGACTCCAGGACGACCGGATCATCCGGACGTACCCGCACGAGCTCCTTCGCCAGGGCCAGCGCGGCCCCCGGCTGACCGAGGCGCCGGTAGGCCTCCAGCAGTTCAAGCCCTGACGCCACGTCCCCGGGCATCCGCGCCTGGACCTTCTCCAGCAAGGGAAGCGCGGCAGCCGGGCGGCCGGCGTGGTTCTCGAGGCGAGCCATCTCGGTCAGGACCTGCCCGTTGTCGGGCGCCTCCTTGAGGAGCGCCGCGAGACGCTGACGGGCCTCTGCGAGCCTTCCTTCTGCCACATCAAGACGCGCCAGGTTGAGGCGGGCCGGCATCAGGCCCGGCTGCAGGGCCAGGGCCTTGAGGTAGGCGCTGCGTGCCTCCGCCGGGCGTTGGGTGGCTGCCTTGATGGCCCCCAGGAGATTGTGGGCCGCGGCATCGGCAGGAAGGCGGCGCACCAGGGCCTCGGCGACCGCCGTGGCGTTGGGCACATCATTGCGGCGCAGGTAGAGCGTTGCCAGGGCCGCGGCTACCTTGAACTGACCCGGCTCCTTGTCGAAAGCGTTGCGCAGAGCCGCCAGGCCCAGATCGCCCTGCAGTCCGGCCAGACGGGCGAACCCCATCTGGGCCGTGATGCCCGGATCACCACTGGTGAGTCGCGCGGCCCGCTCAAGCGCCTCTGCGGCATCCCGGTAGCGGCGCTGCTGCATGCGCAGGGCCGCCAGGGTGGTAAGCACCTGGGGGTCGGCGTCTCCCGAACGCAACAGGGGATCGAGCAGATCCGCCACGCGGGCGGTTTCCCCCGCGGACAAGTAGATCCCTGCCAGCAGCTTGCGGCCCGCCGGGTCGTCGGGCATGCGCAACACGTACAGTTCGAGCAGCGCACGGGCCCGCTCCAGGCGCCCGGTGGCCTGGCTGGCCAGCGCGCCGAGCATGAGCAGGGGCGGCTGACGGGCAATGAAGGTATCCGGCAGGGCATCCACCAGACGGGTCACTTCTTCGAGCTGGGCACGGGAAGAACGCGCATCCCCCCGGGCGGCAAACACCAGGCTCTTCAGGTAGGCAACGCGGGGCTCCCGCTGGCTGAGGGCGGCGGCCCGCTCCAGGTCGGGCATCGCTTCGTCGGGACGCTGCAGGTCGATCAGCAGGGAGGCGCGGGCCACCATGGCGTCAAGCAGGCGCGGATCGGCCTTCAGGGCTTGAGCAAAGAAATCAAGCGCAGCCGCAACCTTGCCGGCCCCCTGGTTGAGCACACCCTGCAGGTGCAGAAGCTGCGCATCGCGGGGGGCCATGGCCACCGCAGCGTCCAGGGCCTTGCGCGCCCGAGGGGTGTCGCGGGTGCGCAAGGCCAGGTCGATCTCGGCGCGCAAAGGTGCAAGCGAACGGGGATCGGCTACTTTCCCCTCGTCAATTGCGAGCCACGCGGCCTTCATATTGCCCTGATCGGCATGGGCTGCGGCCCGCATGGCCAGCACCTCGGCCCGGGCCGATGCGCCAAGGCCATCGGGTTTGATGCGGGCCAACAGCTTCTCGCTGTTGCCGAACATCATCAACGCCGTACCGTAGGGCTGAGCAAGCTCGGTCATGCTGGCCCCCAGGTTCAGGGCGACCTCGAACTCGGCTTCAGCGGCCGCAGCCTGGCCGTCCCGCAGCAAGGCCTTGCCGAGCAGCACGTGTGCCGCCAGCAGGCTCTTGTCCTGCTGCACGGCGTTGCGCGCCTGGATGATGGCCCCGGGAACGTCATTGCGGGCCAGTCGTGCCAGCGCATCCTCGTGGTAGCGCGCCGCCTGCACACTGTCGCTGCGGGCCGCGTGAACACCCTGCAACGAGAGCATTGCACCCAGCACAAAGCCGGCAAGGATGGGTTTGCAGGCGCGAAAGGATGAGCAGCGGCCGAGGTCGGGCATTGAAGTCAACAGGGGGTGATGAATATGACTTTCGTTATAGAGCGCACCCTCTCCCCCCCGCCGTGACAAAGGCCACGCCATGCACGGCAGCCTCCGGAAGGATTTAACGCTTCGCCACAAACAGGCTATTTCAGCCCGGATTCTTGAAGCGTTGCGATCCGTCCCCACATGCTTGACTGGCTCGTGCCTCTACTGCGGATCATGGAAAAGAAAACGCAATTCAGCCTGTGGTACTTCGTCTTCGCGCTACTCGCGATCTTCACGCTCCACGACCTTTGGGTGCAGGTCCGTACCGTCGAGCCCCTGCCCTACAGCGAGTTCCAGCGCCTGCTCAAGGCCGGCGAGGTGACGGAGATCTCCATCGCCGACAACACCATCCAGGGCAGCCTCAAGCAACCCCTTCAGGATGGCCGTCAGAAGTTCGTCACCACCCGGGTCGACCCGTCGCTGGCGAAGGATCTGGCCCAGTACGACGTGAAATTCACCGGCATCGTCGAAAACACGTTTTTCAAGGATCTGCTCGGCTGGGTTCTTCCGGCGGTGATCTTTGTCGGGATCTGGATCTTCGCCATGAAGAAGTTCGCCGGCAAACAGGGGCTGGGTGGCGGTTTCATGAACATCGGCAAGAGCAAGGCCAAGGTCTACGTGGAAGCGAATACCGGCGTGAGCTTCGAGGATGTGGCCGGCGTGGATGAGGCCAAGGATGAGCTCAAGGAAGTGGTCGGATTCCTGAAGGATCCGAAGGCCTCCGGGCGTCTGGGCGGACGGGTGCCCAAGGGCGTATTGCTGGTCGGCCCGCCGGGTACCGGCAAGACCCTGCTGGCCAAGGCGGTGGCCGGCGAGGCCGGGGTACCCTTCTTCTCGATTTCGGGCTCCGAGTTCGTCGAGATGTTCGTCGGTGTCGGTGCGGCACGGGTGCGCGACCTCTTCGAGCAGGCCCGGGCCAAGGCACCGGCCATCATCTTCATCGACGAACTGGACGCCATGGGCCGGGCTCGCGGAGCCTTCGGCGGCATGGGCGGCGGCCATGACGAGAAGGAGCAGACCCTCAACCAACTGCTGGTTGAGCTGGACGGTTTCGATTCGTCTTCAGGCCTGGTGCTGCTGGCCGCGACCAATCGGCCGGAAGTCCTTGACCCGGCGCTGCTGCGTGCCGGACGCTTCGACCGCCAGGTACTGGTGGACCGCCCGGACAAGAAGGGCCGCATTGCCATCCTCAATGTGCACATGAAGAAGATCACCCTGGCCGCCAACACCGACGCGGAGAAAGTCGCCGCCCTGACCCCAGGCTTCACCGGCGCGGAGCTGGCCAACCTGGTCAACGAAGCGGCCCTGGTGGCGACCCGCCGCAACGGCGAGTCGGTCACGGTGGAGGATTTCACCGTGGCGGTGGAGCGCATCGTCGCCGGTCTGGAGAAGAAGAACCGGGTGCTCAATGAACATGAGCGTACCGTCGTCGCCTACCACGAGATGGGCCATGCCCTGGTGGCCATGGGTCTGCCGGGCACCGATCCGGTACACAAGATCAGCATCATCCCCCGGGGGGTGGGCGCCTTGGGCTACACCATCCAGCGCCCCACCGAGGACCGCTTCCTGATGACCCGTGCCGAACTGGAGAACAAGATGGCCGTCCTGCTGGGTGGCCGGGCCGCTGAACAGCTGGTGTTCGGTGAGGTTTCCACCGGCGCCGCGGACGACCTGCAGAAGGTCACCTCCATCGCCCGCTCCATCGTGATGCGCTTCGGCATGGACGCCAAGCTGGGCAACGTGGCCTATGAGAGCGAACGCAGCAACTTTCTCGGCCAGACTGCCCCACCCCAGGAGCGCAGCTACTCGGAAGAGACTGCCCGGGAGATTGACTGTGCCGTACGCACCATCGTGGCCCGGGCCTTCGAGCGCAGCAGCACCATCCTGACCCAGCGGCGCGACATTCTTGAAGAAACCGCCCGGGATCTGCTGGTCCGGGAAACCCTTGATGAAAGCGACTTGAAGCTGATCCACGAGCGGGTGACGGAGGCATAATCCGGGCGTGCCCAACAGGAGCCGACCGTGCGCCCTACCCTTGCCCTGAGCTTCGCGCTCGCTACCGCCCCCGCTCTTGGGGGGGAGATCAACCGGCCCCATGCCATCGACGGAATCTATGTCCATTTTGCCGACGCCGGATTTCTCATCGACTGCCGTAGCGGCAATCGCGTGGCGGTGGCAACGGAAGCCGACAACGCCGCCCTTGAGCGCGCCTATCTGACAACCACAGCCCGCGCAGGCGCCCCCCTGTGGGTCAGCCTGGTCGGGCACGTGGAGAGCCGTCCTCGCCAGGAAGGCGAAGGCCGGGAAGAGGTACTGGTGGTTGACCGCTTTGCCCGCGTCGACGGAGGCCGGGGCTGTCACGCCCATGCCGAACTTGACGCGGCCCGCTGGAAGCTCGTACGCCTCGAAGGACGGCCAGTGGCGGCCGAGGGAACACCGCCCTTCCTGCAGTTCAAGCCCGAGCAAGGGCGACTGTCGGGCTCCACGGGCTGCAACCGCCTGAACGGCGAATACCGTAGCTGGGGGGCCGGCGGCTTCACAGCGCTACCCCTCGCCACCACCCGCATGGCCTGCCAGGGCGAGCGGGGCGAGCAGGAAGTCCGTTTCCTTGGCGCCCTCGCCCGCGCCACCCATCGCATCCAGGCAGCCAACAGTCTCGAACTTCTGGCCGACGGCCTGCCCCTGGCCCGTTTCGAGGCCGAGTATCTGCGCTGAAGCGCATATACACCATCCGTGCGGACATCCACGGACCGGGGCTACAATGCTCCAGCTTGCATCAATGGCCCCATCCCGGGCGGCCCAGCCCGCATCCGCGATCATTCGACGTTTCCCGGAGGAATCACCCATGTCCTGCATCCGCATCCCAAGCCTCGCTGCCCTGGCCCTTTGCGCCAGCCTTGTCCCGCCGGCCTTCGCCCAGGAATCCGCCACCCTGGCCAAGATCAAGAGCAGCGGCACCATCGCCCTGGGTCACCGGGAGTCCTCCATCCCCTTCTCCTACTACGATGACAAGCAGCAGGTCGTCGGCTACTCCCAGGAGCTCATGCTCAAGGTCGTCGACGCCGTCAAGGCCGAGCTCAAGCTCCCCGCCCTCGCCCTCAAGCTCACCCCCGTCACCTCCCAGAACCGCATCCCCCTCATCCAGAACGGCACCATCGACATCGAGTGCGGCTCCACCACCAACAACACCGAGCGCGCCCGTCAGGTCGCCTTCTCCAACACCATCTTCATCATCGGCACCCGCCTGATGACCAAGAAGGAATCCGGCATCAAGGACTTCCCCGACCTGGCCGGCAAGAACGTGGTCACCACCGCCGGCACCACCTCCGAGCGACTCATCCGCAAGATGAACGAGGAGAAGAAGCTGGGCATGAACATCATCTCCGCCAAGGACCACGGCGAGTCCTTCCTCACCCTCGAAACCGGCCGCGCCGTCGCCTTCATGATGGATGACGCCCTCCTCTACGGCGAGCTGGCCAAGGCCAAGCGCCCCGCCGACTGGGCCGTCGTCGGCACGCCCCAGAGCTTCGAGGCCTACGGCTGCATGATGCGCAAGGACGACCCGGGCTTCAAAAAGCTCGTCGATGCCGCCCTTGCCAAGGCCATGACCTCCGGCGAGGCCGAGGCCATCTACAAGAAGTGGTTCACCCAGCCCATTCCCCCCAAGGGCCTGAACCTCAACTTCCCCCCTTCCGACGCCATGCTCAAGCTCTATAAGGCGCCCAACGACAAGCCCTTCGAGTAAAGACCTGCACCCGGGGGCAAGCCGCCATGAGCTACAACTGGAACTGGGGCATCTTCGGCAGCCCCGTGCCCACGGGTGACACGACCTATCTGGGCTGGATGCTGTCCGGGCTGCAGACCACCATCCTGCTGTCCCTGTCGGCCTGGGTCATTGCCCTGGCCCTGGGGAGCCTGATGGGTGTACTACGCACCGTGCCGCATAAGGGGCTGTCGGGCATCGCCGCGGCCTATGTGGAGGTCTTTCGCAACATCCCCCTGCTGGTGCAGCTCTTCATCTGGTACTTCGTGCTGCCGGAAGTGCTGCCCTTCGGCCTCGGCGAACGCTTCAAGCAGGATCTCAGCCCCCTCGCCCAGCAGTTTCTGTCGGCCATGGTGTGCCTGGGCTTCTTCACCTCCGCCCGCGTCTGCGAGCAGGTCCGCTCCGGCATCAACAGCCTGCCCCGTGGCCAGAAGAACGCGGGCCTCGCCCTCGGCTTCACCCTGCCCCAGACCTACCGCCATGTGCTCCTGCCCATGGCTTTCCGTCTGGTCATTCCGCCCCTCACCTCCGAGTTCCTCAACATCTTCAAGAACTCCGCGGTGTGCTCAACCATCGGCCTGCTCGAACTCGCCGCCCAGGGCCGCCAGCTGGTGGACTACACCGCCCAGCCCTACGAGTCCTTCATTGCCGTGACCCTGCTCTATCTGCTCATCAACGTGGTGGTGATGCTGCTGATGCGGGTGATCGAGAACCGCAGCCGAGTGCCCGGCTACATCGGCGGAAAGTGAGGACGCTGCCATGAACTACGAATTCGACTGGTCCTCCATTCCCGGCTCACTGCCCTTCCTGTGGGAAGGCATGAAGATCTCCCTGGAAATCACCGCCATCGCCGTGGTGGTCGGCATCGTCTGGGGCACCCTGCTGGCCATGATGCGGCTCTCCCCGGTCAAGCCCCTGTCCTGGTTCGCCGCGGGCTACGTCAATCTGTTCCGCGCCATCCCCCTGGTGATGGTGCTGCTGTGGTTCTTCCTGATCGTGCCCCAGGTGCTGCGCGGCGCCTTCAACCTCGACCCCAACACCGATGTGCGCCTCACCTCGGCCATGATCGGCTTCGCCCTCTTCGAGTCGGCCTACTACTCCGAGATCATCCGCGCCGGCATCCAGTCGGTCCCCAAGGGTCAGGTGGCGGCCGCCTCTGCCCTGGGCATGAGCTACGCCCAGGCCATGCGCCTGGTGGTGCTGCCCCAGGCCTTCCGCAACATGGTGCCCCTGCTCCTCACCCAGGCCATCGTGCTCTTCCAGGACACCTCCCTGGTCTATGTCTCGGCCCTCGCCGACTTCTTCGGCGCCGCCTACAAGGTGGGTGACCGGGACGGACGCCTGGTGGAGCTGCTGCTCTTTGCCGGGGCGGTTTACTTCGTGCTGTGCTTCAGCCTGTCCCAGGTGGTGCGCCGGCTGCAAAAGCGGATGGCCACGGTTTAAGGATTCAACATGATCACGATCGACAAGGTTTCGAAGCACTACGGCAGCTTCCAGGTCCTCACCGACTGCACCACCCAGGTGAAGAAGGGCGAGGTGGTGGTGGTATGCGGCCCCTCGGGCAGCGGCAAGTCCACCCTCATCAAGTGCGTCAATGGCCTGGAGCCCTTCCAGGCCGGCGCCATCACGGTGGACGGCATTTCGGTCGGCGATCCGAAGACCAATCTGTCGAAACTGCGCAGCCGGGTCGGGATGGTCTTCCAGCACTTCGAGCTCTTCCCCCACATGAGCATCACCGACAACCTGAGCATTGCCCAGGTGAAGGTGCTCGGGCGTTCGAAGGACGAAGCCCGTGACAAGGGCCTCAAGCTGCTCGACCGGGTCGGCCTCAAGGCCCACGCCGACAAGTTCCCCGGCCAGCTCTCCGGCGGTCAGCAGCAGCGGGTGGCGATCGCCCGCGCCCTGGCCATGGACCCCATCTGCATGCTCTTCGACGAGCCCACCTCGGCCCTCGACCCGGAGATGATCAACGAGGTGCTGGACGTGATGGTGGAGCTGGCCCAGGAGGGCATGACCATGATGTGCGTGACCCACGAGATGGGCTTCGCCCGCAAGGTGGCCAACCGGGTGATCTTCATGGACCAGGGCCGCATTGTCGAGGATGACGCCAAGGATGCCTTCTTCGGTGCACCCCGCTCCGAGCGCGCCCGCCAGTTTTTGGCCAAGATCCTGCAGCACTGACGTGACCCGGCCGCACATCCGCATCCTGGCGACCGGCGGCACCATCGCGGGCGAGGCCGACCCGGCCTGCAACGGCGCCCGCTATCGGGCCGGGGTGCGCCCCGTTACGGCCCTGCTGGCTGCCGTACCCGGCCTGGGTGAGATCGCCTCCCTGGATGCCCAACAGATCCTCGCCATCGACAGCAAGGACATGACGCCGGACGGTTGGCTGCACATACTGTCCGCCGCCCGCCAGGCCCTGGCAGATCCCTCGGTGGATGGGCTGGTGATTCTCCACGGCACCGACACCCTCGAGGAAAGCGCCTACTTCCTGCACCTCACCCTGCCCACCGGCAAACCGGTGGTGCTCACGGGCGCGATGCGCCCCGCCGATCATCCCGAGGCCGACGGCCCGGCCAACCTGCTTGCTGCAGTCCGGCTGGCCGCGTCGCCCGACGCCACCGACAAGGGTGTGCTGGTAGTGATGAACGGCACGCCTTACGGCGCCCGCCATGTGCGCAAGGCGCGGACCCGCGGCCTGGACGCCTTCGAGTCAGACCAGAGCTGGACTGCGGCCGTGCCTGACGGACGCTTCGCCCGCCTGACGCCCAGCACCCTGCCCCGCGTGGACATCCTGCCCGGCTATGCGGGCGCCCCTGCCATGCTGATCAACGCCTCGGTGGCGGACGGGGCACGGGGCCTGGTGCTTGCCCTGACCGGCCACGGCAGCGTACCGACGGATTGGGAGCCGGCTCTGCAGCGGGCCCGCGAACAGGGTGTCGCCCTCCTCAGGGCCAGCCGCTGTGCCGGCCCGGTGATACGCAACGGCAATGCCGATGATGATGGCGCAGGCTGGCTCACCGCCAACGACCTGCCTCCCCCCAAGGCCCGGGTGGCCCTGATGCTGGCCCTGGCGGCCGGGTGGGATGCCTCCACCCTGCAACACCAGCTACCCGGCTTCTGACTCAGCTCCCACGCCCCTTCCGGGTGAAGGCCAGGCGCGCCTCCTCCAGCACCTGGGCCAGCTCCTCGCGAGCCTCAAGGGAAGACTGGATGAGCTTGCTTTCATCATGGGAAATGGCCTGCTGGCGGGCCAGCACTTCCGCGTCATGACGGGCAAAGCGGCTGACCAATTGCTCAGCCAGCGCGGGAGGCTCGTGCAGCAGCTCCAGGGTCCAGCGTGCCATCTCAAGGCTGGACGGCAGTGTCTCGCGAATCTGCCGCTCGATGCCCAGATCCATCAGGCGACTGGCATGAAAGCGGTTGCGCGCCCGCGCCACGATCTGCACATGGGGGAAGTGTTTGCGCACCAATTCGGCCGTCCGCAGCGAAGCCTCCACATCATCGATGGCCAGAACGAATACCTTGGCCTTGTCGAGTTGCGCCGCATGGAGCAGATCCAGGTGGGCCGCGTCGCCATAGAACACCTTCAAACCAAAGCGCCGCACCGTATCCACCTGACCGGCGTCGGCGTCCAGGGCAGTGAAGCTGACCCCCCGCGCCAGCAGCAGGCGGCCGACAATCTGCCCGACCCGCCCGAAGCCGGCAATGACCACGTCGCTCGAGTGCACCGGCAGTTCATCGAAAGCACGTACCGGCCCCTTGCTGCGCGTCGCTTCTGCAATCCGGTCGCCGAGCAGGAGAAGCAGAGGGGAGACCGCCATGGACAAGGCGACCACCAGGGTCAGCCGGTCGGCCTGAACTTCACCAAGCACCCGGAAGGACTGGGCTGCGTCGAAGAGCACGAAGGCAAACTCGCCCCCCTGGGCCAGGGCCAGGGCCAGGGACCTGGCCTCCGGGGCGGGGCCGCCGACGATCCGGCGCAGCAGGAAGAGCGTGATGAACTTGATGAAGATGAGGCCAAAGGTCAGTCCGAGGATCTGCAGGGGCTGATCCACCAGCAGGCGCAGATTGGTGGACATCCCCACAGCCATGAAGAACAAGCCGAGGAGCAGCCCCTGGAACGGGGCGATGGATGCCTCGAGCTCATGCCGAAACTCGGAATCCGCCAGCAAAACACCGGCCACAAAGGCCCCGAGGGACATGGACAAGCCCCCGGCCTGCATCAACAGGGCAAGGCCAAGTACCGTCACCAAGGCGGCTGCGGTAAACATTTCACGACTGTTCACCCGCGCCACATGGCGGAACAGCGCGTCAAGCAATGGACGTCCGACAAAGGCCACCACCACCAGCAGGCCAAGCCCGACGCCCGGATGTGTCAGTGCCGTAGGCTTGCCCGTGCCAAAAAGGGGAATCAGGGCCAGCAGGGGAATCACCGACAGATCCTGGAACAACAGAATGGCAAAGGCCTCACGACCATGGCGGGTTGACAACTCGCGCCGCTCGGCCAGGGTCGGCAGCACGAAGGCCGTTGAAGACAGGGCCAGGATGATGCCCACCACAACGGCTGCCGAAACCGACAGCCCAAGATAGCGACCAGCCCCCGCCAGGGCCGCAGCCACGCCGAATAACTGCAGGGCACCAAGGCCAAACACCGGACGGCGCAAGGCCCACAGACGCGAGGGCTTGAGCTCCAGTCCGATGACGAAGAGCAGCATGATGACGCCCAGTTCGGCTGTGTGCAAAAGGTTGTCCGGATCGCGCACCAGCTTCACCCCGGACGGCCCGATCAGCATGCCGACGGCCAGATAGCCCAGCACCGTCCCCAGCCCGGCCCGCTTGAAAAGAGGGACGAACAGGACTGACGCCAGGAGCAAGGCGGCAAAGGTGGTCAGGGATTGCATGAGCGCACAAAAGTTGCGAGCAGTTCGATTGCTTGCAAGTCTCTCATAGTCCGGAGACACATTTCGTGACCGACGAATCTGGAAACACTATTACCGTGCCCGACGGAACCCACACCGCACGAAGCATGCCGATTTCCCTGGCAGTCCGGGTCAGTGTGGCGGGCTATAGCCCCGGGTCTTCCCCACCACCAGCCAGGGCGGCATCCACCACTCTGCGGGCCAGGTGAGGCGCAAAGAGCTCGATGAAGGCATATACATAGCCCCGCAGCCACGCATTACGGCGCAAGCCGATGCGCGTCGTGCTGGAGGCGAACAGATGCGCGGCATCCACCATCCCGAGCTCCTTGTCCACCGCCGGATCGAAGGCCATCTTGGCGACGATGCCCACCCCCAGGCCCATGGCCACGTAGGTCTTGATCACGTCCGAGTCGATGGCGGTCAGCACCACATTCGGCTTGAGCCCGCGCCCCATGAAGGCTTCGTTGATCTTGTTGCGCCCGGTGAAGGCGAAGTCGTAAGTAACAATGGGGTAGCGGGCAATGGCCTCCAGGGTCAGGGGCTGGGTGCTCAGGATGGGGTGCCGTACCGGGGCGATGATGCAGCGGTTCCACTGGTAACAGGGCAGCATCACGATGTCCTCGTGCTCGGCGATCGCCTCGGTGGCAATGGCAATGTCGGCCACGCCGGACAGCACGTACTCGCAGACCTGGTGGGGGTTGCCCTGGTGAAAGGACAGGCGCACGTTGGGGTAGCGGGCCATGAAACTGCGCACCACCGGCGGCAGGGCATAGCGGGCCTGGGTGTGGGTGAAGGCAATCGAAAGGCTGCCCGTCGCCTCGTTGCTGAATTCGGCACCGACTTCCCGAAGGTTGTCCACTTCCTGCAGAATGCGCGCCGCGATCGCCAGAACCTGTTTGCCCGGCTCGGTGATATCCACAAGCCGCTTGCCGTGACGGACGAAGATCTCCACGGCAAGCTCCTCTTCCAGTTGGCGAATCTGTTTTGACACACCTGGTTGAGAAGTAAACAAGGCCTCCGCGGCCTCGGACACGTTGAGACGATGCCGGGCCACCTCGAAAACGTAGCGTAGCTGCTGGATATTCACCTTGCTCTCCCCTGTCCCCGAACCGACACCTTGGCGCACGTCAATAGAACTTTTACTTCTATCAGTCTAACCAAAAACCCCTTCTTGGATCTAACAACTCCCACTACGATGCGCTGCACAAAGATTTTGGGCTGATCATGAGCATCGCGTACACCATTGCCGGCTTTTCCGTAGGCGCCATCGTCGGGCTCACCGGCGTGGGCGGCGGTTCGCTGATGACACCCTTGCTGGTTCTACTCTTCGGGATCAACCCGTCCGTGGCGGTCGGCACGGATCTGCTGTACGCGGCTATCACCAAGGCAGGCGGCACCCTGGCCCACGGGTTGAAGGGCACGGTGGACTGGACCATCACCCGTCACCTTGCCATGGGGAGCATCCCTGCTGCGGCGCTGACCTTGTTGCTGGTAGGCCATTTTGCCCCCGGCGGCATCGACGGCGCCGCCGCGCTGATCAAGACCTCCCTGGGTTTTGCCCTGCTGCTGACCGCCGTGGCCATCATCTTCCGCAAGCAGATCCAGGCTTACGCCCTGCGCCACTCCGACGGACAGGAGCGACCGCAACGCACGGCCGTACTCACCGTGCTGACCGGCATCGTGCTGGGCGTGCTCGTTTCCATCTCATCGGTGGGTGCTGGCGCCCTGGGTGTCAGTGCCCTGTTTTTCCTGTATCCCCGCCTGCCCACCCTGCGCATCGTCGGCAGCGATATCGCCCACGCAGTGCCCCTGACCCTGGTGGCCGGCATCGGCCACTGGTTCCTGGGCAGTGTCGACTGGTCCCTGCTGGGCAGCCTGTTGATCGGCTCCCTGCCGGGCATCTGGCTGGGCAGCCATGTTTCCACCCGCGTCCCCGACCGGGTGCTGCGTCCGATTCTGGCAACCATGCTGGTCTTGGTGGGCAGCAAGCTGATTGCGGCCTGACCGGCCCCTGAGAATAACCAGGAAGAAACCATGTACCGTTACGACCCCTACGACCAGAAGATTGTCGACGAACGCGTCGCCCAGTTTCGCGATCAGACCCGCCGCTACCTGGCCGGTGAACTGACCGACGACGAGTTCCGCCCGCTGCGCCTGCAGAACGGCCTGTACATCCAGCGCCATGCCCCGATGCTGCGGGTCGCGGTGCCCTACGGCCTGCTGTCCACCACGCAGATCCGCAAACTGGCCCACATCGCCCGCACCCACGACAAGGGCTACGCCCACGTCACCACGCGCCAGAACTTCCAGTTCAACTGGCCCGAGCTGAAGGTGGTGCCGGAGATCCTGGCCGAGCTGGCCACCGTCGAGATGCACGCCATCCAGACCTCCGGCGCGTGCATCCGCAACATCACCTCCGACCCCTTTGCGGGCGTCGCCGGCGATGAGTACATCGACCCGCGGCCCTGGTGCGAAGTGCTGCGCCAGTGGAGCACCTTCCACCCGGAATTCGCCTTCCTGCCGCGCAAGTTCAAGATTGCCGTGAATGGCGCCGAGCAAGACCGGGCAGTCATCCAGTGCCACGACATCGGCCTCGAGCTGAAGCGCGATGCCGCCGGTGAAATCGGCTTCCGGGTGCTGGTTGGCGGCGGCATGGGCCGCACCCCGATCATCGGCACCGAGATCAATGACTTCGTGCCCTGGCAGCACATCATCACCTACTGCGAAGCCATCCTGCGTGTGTATAACCGCTATGGTCGGCGCGACAACCTGTACAAGGCGCGCATCAAGATCCTCGTCAAGGCCCTCGGCATCGCCGAGTTCAAGCGCCAGGTGGAAGAGGAATGGGCTTTCGGCAAGAACGGCCCGAGCACCCTCACCGAGGCCGAAGTGGCCCGCGTGGCCACCCACTTCACCACGCCGGCCTACGCCAGCCTGCCGGCCGAGGACGCGGGCTACGCCGCCCAGCGTAGCGCCACCCCGGCCTTTGCCGCCTGGGCGCGCCGCAACGTGCTGGCCCACAAGGTGCCCGGCTACGCCGTGGTGGTGCTGTCCCTGAAGGATCCCCAGCGCGCCCCCGGCGACATCACCGATGCGCAGCTCGAGCTCGTGGCCGATCTGGGCGACGCCTACAGCTTTGGCGAGGTGCGCGCCACCCACGAACAGAACCTGGTGCTGGCCGATGTCCGCCAGTCCGATCTGTTCGCCGTCTGGGAGAAGGCCCGCGCAGCCGGCCTGGCCACGCCGACCTTCGGCCTGCTGACCGACATGATCTGCTGCCCGGGGGGCGATTTCTGCGCCCTGGCCAATGCCAAGTCCATCCCCATCGCCAACGCCATCCAGGCCCGCTTCGACGATCTGGACTACCTCTACGACATCGGCGACATCGAGCTCAACATCTCGGGCTGCATGAACTCCTGTGGCCACCACCACGTGGGCCACATTGGCATCCTCGGCGTCGACAAGAACGGTTCCGAGTGGTATCAGGTCAGCCTCGGCGGCAGCCAGGGCAACAACACCAGCATCGGCAAGGTCATCGGCCGCGCCTTCGCCGCCGCCGAAATGCCCGACGTGATCAGCAAGGTCATCGACGTGTACCGGGCCCAGCGCCTCGACGGCGAGCGTTTCATCGAAACCGTCCGCCGCATCGGCCTCGACCCGTTCAAGATCGGCGTGTATGGCGACGCCGCCATCATCGAAAGGAAGCAGAATGCCTAAGCTCATCAGGAACGGCCGCGTGGTCGACGACAGCGCAGAGATCCTGGTCCTGGATGAAACCCAGGCCCCCGAAGCCCTGACCCTGCCCGAAGGGCAGGTGTTCGTGCCCCTGGCCGTGTGGCAGGCCCACAAGGGCATGCTCTCGGGTCGTGCCGGCGTGGGCGTATGGCTCGACAGCCACGAGAGCGTGGAGGATCTGGCGGAAGATCTGGAAAGCCTGTCGGCCGTCGCCCTCAACTTCCCCAAATTCACCGACGGCCGCGCCTACTCGGGTGCCGCGCTGCTGCGCAGCCGCTACGCCTTCAAGGGCGAAGTCCGCGCCATCGGCGATGTGCTGCGCGACCAGTTCTTCTTCATGCAGCGCTGCGGTTTCGACACCCTGCAGCCCAAGGCCGGCAAGTATTCCGATGCCCAGCTTGAAGAGGCGGTCGCCAGCCTGAAGGATTTCTCCAGCCCCTACCAGGCAGCCATCGACCAGCCGGAACCCCTGTTCCGCCGCGCCCGGCGCGTCGCCTGAGCATCAGGAGCCGATCACATGCATCCGAACCAGAACCCCAAGCTCGACGACCCCGCCCTGCTGGCCGGCCTGGAAGCCAAGGTCGCCGCCCTCAAGGTCGACCTGGCTGCCTGGGCCGCCGAGCTGCCCGCCATCACCATGGCCAACAGCCTGGGCGCCGAGGACATGGTCCTCACCGACGTGATCTGCAGCAGCGGCCTGCCCATCGAGATCTTCTCCCTCGACACCGGCCGCCTGCCCCTGGAGACCTATGACCTGATGGCCAAGGTGCAGCAGCACTATGGCCTGAAGCTCAAGTTCTTCTACCCGAACCACGACGCCATCGAGGCCTACACCCGCGAGCACGGCATCAACGCCTTCTACGACAGCGTCGAGCTGCGCAAGGCCTGTTGCCACGCCCGCAAGGTCGAACCCCTGGGCCGCGCCCTGGCCGGCAAGGAGGCCTGGATCACCGGCCTGCGCGCCGAGCAATCCACCACCCGCACCGACCTGCCCAAGCGCCAGTTCGACGAGGGCAACGGACTGATCAAGTTCAACCCCCTGTCCGACTGGACCGAGAAGGAAGTCTGGGCCTACATCCGCCTCAACAAGGTTCCGTACAACGCCTTGCACGACAAGTTCTACCCGAGCATCGGCTGCGCCCCCTGTACGCGCCCGGTGTCCATCGGAGAAGACGTTCGCGCCGGGCGCTGGTGGTGGGAAAATCCGGAAACCAAGGAATGCGGCCTGCACGTCAAGAAGTGACGCGCACCGAAGAACCCTCACACGAGTAAAGCAATGTCGACGCTCACCAAACAAACCCTGAGCCACCTGGACTGGCTCGAATCCGAAGCCATCCACATCATGCGTGAAGTGGCCGGCCAGTGCAGCAACCCGGTGCTGCTGTTCTCCGGCGGCAAGGACTCCATCTGCATGCTGCGGCTCGCCGAAAAGGCTTTCCGCCCGGGCAAGTTCCCCTTTCCGCTGATGCATATCGACACCGGCCACAACTACCAGGAAGTCGTTGCCTTTCGCGACAAGCGTGCTGCCGAGCTGGGCGAGCGTCTGATCGTCCGTTCGGTTGAAGATTCCATGGCGCGGGGCACGGTCGTCCTCAAGCACGAGAACGAATCCCGCAACAAGCACCAGTCCGTGACGCTCCTCGAGGCCATCGAGGAGTTCGGCTTTGACGCCTGTATCGGCGGCGCCCGTCGTGACGAAGAGAAGGCCCGCGCCAAGGAGCGGATCATGAGCTTCCGTGACGAGTTCGGCCAATGGGACCCGAAGAACCAGCGCCCCGAGCTGTGGAACCTCTACAACGCCCGCAGCCACAAGGGTGAGAACATCCGTGCCTTCCCGATCAGCAACTGGACCGAAATGGACGTGTGGCAGTACATCGAGCGCGAAGGCCTCGAGCTGCCCTCCATCTACTTCGCCCACACCCGCCCGGTGGTGATGCGCCAGGGCGCCATCGTGCCCGTCAACGTCCCCCTGACCAACGGCGAGCTCACCAACCTGCCCAAGGCCGGCGAAGAAATCATCGACCTGCAGGTGCGCTTCCGTACCGTCGGTGACATCTCCTGCACCGCCCCCGTCGAGTCGGACGCCGACACCGTCGAGAAAATCGTGCTGGAGACCGCCACCACCACCATCACCGAGCGCGGCGCCACCCGTCTGGATGACCAGACCAGCGACGCCTCCATGGAACAACGCAAGAAAGAGGGTTACTTCTAAATGAGCGCCCATCAAGTAGAAGACCGGGGCCTGCTGCGCTTCCTCACCTGCGGCTCCGTGGATGACGGCAAGAGCACCCTGATCGGCCGCCTGCTGTTCGACACCAAGACCATCCTGGCCGACACCCTGACGGCCATCGAGCGCACCTCCAGCAAGCGCGGCCTGACGGCCGTGGACCTGTCCCTGCTCACCGACGGCCTGCAGGCCGAGCGCGAACAGGGCATCACCATCGACGTGGCCTACCGCTACTTCTCCACCGGCACCCGCAAGTACATCATCGCCGACGCGCCGGGCCACGAGCAGTACACCCGCAACATGGTCACCGCCGCCTCCACGGCCAACGTCGCCATCATCCTGATCGACGCGCGCAAGGGCGTGCTCACCCAGACCCGCCGCCACAGCTACCTGGCCAAGCTGGTGGGCATCCCCCACGTCGTGGTCGCCGTCAACAAGATGGACCTCGTCGATTACGACCAGGCGACCTACGACCGCATCGTCGCCGACTATTCCGCCTTCGCAGAACAGATCGGCCTCAACGACGTGCGCTTCATTCCCCTGTCGGCCCTCGTCGGCGACATGATCGTGGATCGGGGCGAACGCCTGAACTGGTACCAAGGCCCGACCCTGATCGACATCCTCGAGGCAGCTCCCGCCGCCCACACCGAGAAGGCCGAGAGCTTCCGCTTCCCGGTTCAGTACGTGTGCCGCCCCCAGGCTTCCGACAACCCCGAACTGCACGACTACCGCGGCTTCATGGGGCGCGTCGAATCCGGCGAGATCAAGGTGGGTGACAGCGTCACGGTGCTGCCCAATGGCCGCAGCAGCAAGGTCAAGGACATCCAGCTCTATGGTCAGTCCATCGGCAAGGCCATCCACGAGCAGTCGGTCACCCTGCTGCTGGAGGACGAGATCGACATCTCGCGGGGTGACATGATCGTCAACAGCGACGAGGTGCCCGCCCAGTCCAAGCAGGTGGAGGCCATGGTGTGCTGGTTGTCCGAAACCCCGCTGTCGCCGGCCCGCACCTACTGGCTGCGCCACACCACCCGGGAAGTGAAAGCCAAGGTGGCGAGCATTGCTCACCGGGTGGACATCAACTCCCTGGCCAACGAGGGGGCCACCACCCTGGCGATGAACGACATCGCCCAGCTAACCCTGAAGCTGGCCCAGCCGATCTTCGCTGACAACTACACCGATTCGCGGGCCACCGGTGCCTTCATCCTGATCGATGAGTCCAGCAACAACACCGTGGGCGCCGGCATGATTGTCGGCTGACAGAAGCCGGGCCGGTCCACGCCCGGCCTGCCCGGATCGCCCGCAAGGGGCCGCCCCGGCGGCCCCTTGGTACGAGCACAATCGGGATAGGGGCGGTCAGCTAACCTGACCGTTCCCCTCCCACACCACCCGGCATGCGGGTCCGCACCGGGCGGTTGGAATCGTTGAGGACGGAGCGCTTTAAGTTACCTCGACGCACCACCTGAGTCTGTTTGTTCTCGACTCGCCCGGATGGGTTTCTCGCTGCCAGCGCCCGCTCGGGCTTCACCCTTGCCGGCCTTCTGGCGAGCTTCGCCTGAGCGAACATCTGAGACATTCCAATCCAGAGAGCCGAGGGACACACCCTCCGATTCCTTCGGCCCTTCCTCGGCGGCCTTCGACCTCACCGGTCCCGCCTCCAAGTACTACGGCCTCTGCTGACTTCTCGCTCCGGTTCGTCACCGTCGCCCTTTCAGGCACAAGGCGAGATCTCCCCAGGTAAGAACGCACTCCTTCGCTGCACAACCGCCGGATTTACGCCACTTCGCCTTGATCACGAGAGCTTCGCGGTTCATTGCCCGCTCGCCCTGCTCGGCAGCGCCTTCTATCCGATTCTTGTCCATCGGCTCGCAGCTTATGCTCCACGCTTCCTTCCCACCCTCGGTCGCCCTCACGCAGTTGCGCTTCACTTCGTTCGCTGTGATCAACTTACGGCGGGACTTACACCCGCAGGAGTGCGCCCATGCTGGGCGCAATCGGGATAGGGGCGGCCAGGTTACCTGACCGACCCCTCCCACACCACCCGGCATGCGGGTCCGCACCGGGCGGTTGGAATCGTTGAGGACGGAGCGCTTTAAGTTACCTCGACGCACCACCTGAGTCTGTTTGTTCTCGACTCGCCCGGATGGGTTTCTCGCTGCCAGCGCCCGCTCGGGCTTCACCCTTGCCGGCCTTCTGGCGAGCTTCGCCTGAGCGAACATCTGAGACATTCCAATCCAGAGAGCCGAGGGACACACCCTCCGATTCCTTCGGCCCTTCCTCGGCGGCCTTCGACCTCACCGGTCCCGCCTCCAAGTACTACGGCCTCTGCTGACTTCTCGCTCCGTGTCACCACGTCGCCCTTTCAGGCACGAGGCGAGATCTCCCCAGGTAAGAACGCACTCCTTCTCTGCACAACCGCCGGATTTACGCCACTTCGCCTTGATCACGAGAGCTTCGCGGTCATTGGCCCGCTCGCCCTGCTCGGCAGCGCCTTCTATCCGGTTCTTGTTCATCGGCTCGCAGATTACGATCCACGCTTCCTTCTCACGCTCGGTCGCCCTAACGCAGTTGCGCTTCACTTCGTTCGCTGTGATCAACTTACGGCGGGACTTACACCCGCAGGAGTGCGCCCATGCTGGGCGCACCAAAGAAAAGGCCGCCCAAGGGCGGCCAAAGTCCCGATGGGACGAGCGAATTCCTTATTCAGGCCGCAGCGGGCATGACTCGCCGGGCCATACCCACAAGCATCGGCACGTCAAGGATCAAGGCCACACGGCCATCCCCCATGATGGTGGCCCCCGCCACGCCAGGCACCCGTTTGTAATTGGCCTCCAGGCTCTTGATGACCACCTGGTGCTGTCCGATCAATTGGTCAATGAACAGCGCTGCGCTCTGGCCATCTGCCTCAAGCACCACCATGATCCCCTTCTGCCAGTCGGTAATCGCACCCTGGATTCGGAAGACCTCATGGAGGCAAACGACGGGAAGGTACTCGCCCCGCACCTGGATCAGGCGCTCGACACCCGAAACACTCTTCATCATGCCGCGCTCGGGCTGCATGGACTCCATGACGTAACCGAGGGGAATGATGTAGGTTTCCGGCCCCACGCCCACGCTCATGCCATCCAGAATGGCGAGCGTGAGGGGGAGACGCACCGTGATGCGCGTACCGACACCCGACATGGACTCCAGTTCGATCCTGCCGCCCATGGCCGAGATGTTTTTCTTCACCACATCCATGCCGACGCCACGACCGGACACCTCCGTCACCTGATCGGCAGTGGAAAAGCCCGGCTCCATGATGAGCTGCCACACCTCCTGGTCTGTCATGGCGTCGCTGACGGCCATGCCGCGCTCCTTCGCCTTGGCAAGGATACGGGCACGGTTGAGACCGGCCCCGTCATCGCCCACTTCAATCACGATGTTCCCGCTCTGGTGATAGGCGCTGAGCGTGATGGTCCCGGTTTCAGACTTGCCGGCGGCCACACGCTTGTCAGGCGTCTCCAGACCGTGGTCGAGGCTGTTGCGCACAAGGTGGGTCAAGGGGTCGGTAATACGCTCGACCAGACTCTTGTCCATCTCGGTGGTCTCGCCGATGGTCTTCAGCTCCACATGCTTGCCGAGCTTCTGGGAAAGATCCCGGACCACCCGCGGGAAACGGCTGAAAACAACGGAGATCGGCATCATCCGGATGGACATCACCGACTCCTGCAGATCCCGGGTGTTGCGTTCGAGTTGGGCCAGACCGTTGATGAGACGTTCGAAAACGACCGGATCGGCATTGCTGGCGGCCTGGGTGAGCATGGCCTGGGTGATCACCAGCTCACCCACCAGGTTGATCATCTGGTCGACCTTCTCGACGCTGACCCGGATGGAACCACTGTCACCGCTTGCCGCAACCCGTGCGGGCGTCTTCTTGGCCGCCGTAGACACAGGCGCCACGGGGCTGGCTACAGACTCGACCGGCACGACGGGCGCAGCGGAGGCCGGGGCGGGCGCGATAATGGCTGGGGAATCTTGTGAAGGCGCGGCGGCAATGGGCATTGCCGGCTCGAACAAGCCATACGCCGTTTCTTCCGCCGCAACCGTGGTGCCGTCCAGGGGGGGCAATTCAGTAAAAAAGCCGTAAGGTTCGGCCTCCCGCTTGGCAAGCAGGCTGGTGACTTCCGCATCATCGAAGAAGCCGTAAGCCTCCTGCGTCGAGGGCGGAACAGGCGCCGCCAGGGGCTCGAAGAACCCATAGGCGTCGTCACTGCTTCTCCAGGCATCGCCGGATGAGGCATCGGCGTCATCGAACAGACCGTAGGCTTCCTCCCGGGCCGATGGCTCCACCAAGGGATCAATACGCAGTGACGAGGTGTCCACGACGAATTCGAGAACACTCCGCAGAAGCTCTGCGTCCACATCGGTCAGGATACGCAGGTGGCACGCCCGCCCGTCTGCGCCGGGAGCTACCAGGGTCTCCACGGTGCCGAAACTGCACAACTCGGTGTGCAGGTTCGCCAGACTGGCCAGATCACCGACAGGCTCACCAGAAAAGACAAAATGCAGATCAAAGCCACGCCCAGGTAAGGCAGCAGGCGGAGCCGCAAGCACAACGGCGGGCTCGGGACTCGATGCGGCAGTCGTGCCGGTGGAGGGTACCTCGTCGAGCGCGCGGCACAAGGCCTCAAGGCGATGGCAGATGGCCTCTGCCGCTTCCCTGTCCGCATCCTCCTCACCCCGATGGGCGGCAAGCAGATTTTTCAGTACATCTCCGGCCACGAGGGATGCATCCACCATGTCGTCCGTCAGCGGAGCCTCACCCTTGCGTACCCGATCCAGCATGGTCTCAAGGATGTGGGTGACTTCCATCATGTCCTGGAAGCCGAAAGTGCCGCTCGACCCCTTGATGGAGTGGGCCGCCCTGAACAGGGCGTTCACCTCTTCCGGATCGGGGGCGCCCGGATCGATCGCCAGCAGAAGCGCCTCCATGCTCGCCAGATGCTCTGCGGCCTCCTCGAAGAAGACCTGGTAGAACTGGCTCATGTCTATGGCCATGCGTGTCTCCCGTGATGCGCGATTGCCAACGTGTCCTTAGCCGATCACCTTCTTCACGACCTCAATGAGCTTCTGAGGATCAAAGGGTTTGACCAGCCAGCCCGTGGCACCCGCCGCACGCCCCTGGGACTTCATGGTGTCGGACGACTCCGTGGTCAACATGAGAATGGGCACACTGCGGTATTGGGGCATGGCGCGCAGCGACTTGATCAGGGAGAGGCCGTCCATTCGCGGCATGTTCTGGTCTGTAAGAACAAGATTGCAGGCCCGCGCCTTCGCCTTGTCCAGGCCATCCATGCCATCAACAGCCTCTACCACCTCGTAGCCGGCGCTTTTCAGGGTAAACGACACCATCTGCCGTATGGAGGCAGAGTCATCAACGGTGAGTACGGTCTTGGCCATCGTAGTTTCCTAAGGTTCTGTGACTAAAACAAATCAATCTCGCCATGCGAGACTTCCTGCTGACGCACCGGAGGTGCTCCCGCTTTCGTCTCGAGCGCAGCGAGCTGCGAGCGCATCTCATCGGTGGCGTGGAGCAAAGGCGCAAGATCTCCACCGGTTGCAACCAGCTGAATGCCGTCGGAGAGCTTGTCGAACTGCATCATGAGCCGGGTCAGGCCGTCCACGCGACGATCCACATGGGCAACCAGTTGGGAGACGAGGTCCTGGAACTGCAGCGCAGTGACTGCCCGATTGACTTCCATGTCCATGGCCTGGGCGTGCTCGGCCAGTCGACCGATCGCATCACCACGCTGACGATTGAGACCTTCCATCGAAACCAGCACGTCCTCCACCTGAAGCTTGGACTCCAGGGCGAAATTCATGTCGGTTGAAGCGAGCTTCTCGATGGCTTGCTCCGTACCTTCCACGCCCTCTCGCATGCCCTTCATGCCCACGGCAATCTGCTGACTGAACTGGCTGGTACGAGTGGACAGATCCCGGACTTCGTCAGCCACCACCGCAAACCCCCGGCCAGCCTCACCAGCCCGTGCCGCCTCAATGGCAGCATTGAGAGCCAGCAGATTGGTCTGCTTGGCGATTCCGGCGATCTCGGTCAGGATGGATTCAACCTCCTTGGCGCGCTTCGAAATCCGGTCCGTAAGTTCAACCAGCTCCATGCCGAGCTTGCTGTTCATGATCACGCTATCGACCACACGCTGCATCACGCCACTGGTATGAGCCACAAACTCGTCAAAGCGCCGGCCTTCCTGCCCGTCCGAATCGTCGCTGGCAAGGCTTACCGCAATGGCCTGCTGGGCATTCGTCGCTGCCAGGATGCCGTGGAAACTCCCGGTGAGCGAAGAGATCGCGTCGGACAGCATCTTCTGGACCTGATCAACTTCGTCACGGATGCACAGGTATTGAGTGCGCGAAGCCGTGGCCACTTCGCAGAGCAAAGAGTTGAGCGTTGAGTACATTTCGCGGGACGGAGACTGCCGATCATCCCGACCATCCGACTCGGCAAGGGCGGGACGGGAAAGGACCAGACCGATCCAACCCAGCGCGCTGGCCCCGATGGCAGCCACCGCGGGCCAGGCGCCGTCCTGCAGGTAAGCCACTGTGCCAGCAAGCAGGCCCGACCAAAGCAGTCCCAGCAGTATGGTCATCTCTCGGGTGGGCTTCATGATTGTTGTCTTGCTATTGATCCACGGAAGAACATATCGTCACTCAAGGCCTGTTTCTTTAGTGGCCCGCCCCGGCGGGACGTGCGCCAGACTTCAATCCTGCGCGAATGTCGCTGGCTTCAAGTTCGTTCCCGGCGCTCACCTCCAGCTTTTTCGAGTCCCCGCGCATCGCTGCCTCAGCCTGCTTGTTGAGCACGATGATGCTGATGCGCCGATTGATCGGCAGATTGGGATTGGCAGGATCAAGGGGCAGCGTCTCGGCGAGACCGACGACCCTCACCATCTTGCCCTCGGCAAGCCCGCCTGCCACCAGCTCTCGCCGGGAAGCGTTGGCGCGATTGGCGGAGAGCTCCCAGTTCGAGAAGCCACGCTCCCCGCCCGCATATCGGGTTGCATCCGTATGCCCCGACAGGCTGACCCGGTTGTCTACCCCGTTCAGGGTCGCGCCGATGGCACGCAGGAGCTCCTGGGTATAGGGCTTCAGCGACGCGCTCGCGGTGTCGAACATGGGGCGGTTCTGCTCGTCAACGATCTGGATGCGCAGACCCTCGGTGGTGATGTCGAGCAGTAACTGATTTTTGAACGGCCGCAGGCTCGGGCTGGCTTCAATGATGGCCTCGATCTGCCCCTTCAGATCCTCCAGCCTTGCCCGCTCCTTTCGCTCCTCGGCCTTCTTCAGTGCTTCGGCGCCCTCATCCCCGCTTGGTTTCGTGGCACCTTTGGCAGATTCGATGTTCATTGAGCGCTTGCCATCCACATCACCACGCTTGACCTGCCCCACGGAGCGGGTCAGATCCTGCCCCCCGCCGGCAATCGGGCTTGTCGCATCCCCCGCACCTGATCCACCGCTCATGGCAACCTTGAGCGGCGAGTTGAAGAAATCGGAAATACCCTGCAGATCCCCCTGCGCGGTGGAGCCCAGCAACCACATGAGAAGGAAGAAAGCCATCATTGCCGTCACGAAGTCGGCGTAGGCAATCTTCCAGGCGCCACCATGGGCACCACCGCCGCCCTTCTTGATCTTCTTGACGACGATTGGCTGTTGGGTGTCGTCGCTCATGCGGCGTGCTCCTGACCCGCCAGATCAATGGAAACAACCCTCATCACGAGCCTCACTTCCGGCTCTTGATCGCTTCTTCGAGCTCGGCAAACCCGGGGCGATCAGTCGAGAACAGAACCTTCCGACCAAACTCGACCGCGACCTGAGGGGCATACCCATTCATGCTGGCAAGCAATACGGCCTTCATGCACTGATAGATCTTGCCGCCCTCTTCAACCTTCTGCTCAAGCTGGCCGGCGACCGGCGCGACAAAGCCATAGGAAATCAGAATCCCCAGAAAGGTCCCTACAAGCGCGCCACCAATCATCTTTCCCAGAACCGCGGGTGGCTGACCGACAGAGCCCATCACGTTCACCACCCCCATCACCGCCACGACGATACCAAATGCGGGCACGGCATCGCCGACCTTGGACACAACATGTGCTGGCGTGTGGGCTTCCTGGTGATGGGTCTCCATCTCGATATCCATCAGATTCTCGATCTCGAAGGCATTCAAGTTGCCCCCCACCATCATGCGCAGGTAATCACACAGGAAATCAACGGCGTGATGATCCGCCGTAAACGCAGGGTATTTGGAGAGAATCGGGCTGCCCTCCGGATTCTCGATATCGCCCTCGATGGACATCAGTCCCTCCTTGCGAACCTTCGCAAGGATTTCGTAAAGCATGCACAACAGGTCGACGTAGAACGCCTTGTTGTAGGGCGAGCCCTTGAAGATGGTGGGTAACGCAGCAATCGTTCCCTTGATGGCCTTCGGCCCATTGCCTGCCACGAAACCACCGATGGTCAAGCCCACAATGGCAATGTATTCGGTGGGAACCCACAGCGCAGCCAGACTGCCGTGCACCGCATAGGTGCCCAGGGACGCTGCCAGGATGATGACATAGCCGACTATCAGAAACATCGCCGAAACCTCGTTCTGTGAATACGCCCCGGTGATGCGGCCCGCAGCGCGTTATTCTTCAGGTGGAGTATCGGCCCTGCCTGAAGAAACTTGAGCACCTGAAGCAAGCCTGTCGTCACCCGAAAAAATCAAAAAAAACGCCGACCGAAGGCCGGCGACACAAGCACTCCGAGGTGGAGGGGCTTCAGGGAACGGTGGTCTCCAGGGCCGGCTGCGCCCTCCGGGTCTTTCCGGCACGCGAGGGAACATGACAAAGACCACAGACGTATTCATGAGTCGGGTCAAAGGCGTGGGCTACGAATTCGCCGCCGCAGCAAGTGCATCTTGCCGACTGCAACAGCTTCGCATCGAGAAAGCGGATCAATGTCCAGGCACGGGTCAGGCTCAAGACCTGTTCCATTTCAAAGGACTCGATATGCTCGTTGTAGAGACGATAGGCCTGCACGATGGCGTCCAGATCCTCCTGCTTTGCATGCAGGCGCACAAATCGGTAAAAGGCCATGAACAGGGAGGCATGGATGTTCGGCTGCCAGGACATGAACCAGTCCGTGGAAAACGGAAGCATTCCCTTGGGAGGGGAAACCCCCCGAACCTCCTTGTAAAGCTTGAGCAGGCGCTCCCGGCTGAGCGAGGTTTCGGCTTCCAGCATCTGCATGCGGGCACCCAGCCGGATCAGATTGACGGCCTTCTGAATGTCCTGCGCTTCCTGCAATACACTCTTGTTACGCATGGCGCCCTCCGGCCGCGGCCGATCAGGCAAGTGATTCCACCGGACGCCCGGCAGCCAGGATGGCCGCGTGCAAGTGAGCCGCGCCCCGTTCCTTCCCGTGCGCAGAAAGAAGGTCCACCAGAAGGGCATCGTTGAACCGGAACTGGCACAGCAGCATGTTCGAACTGGCCATCCGCAGGATCTGCGCTGAACTCAAACCCTCAAGCACTTCAGCCACGTCGTCACCGACACCAAGCCGATAGATTGCAACAGCGCGATCCTCCCGCAACATCTGTTGGGCAAGCATCAGGTAGGCCAGGTTGAGCTCCCGAATCTCGGCGTGCATATCGCTGGTGCGCATGGTCGTGTCCCTTCGGCAATTTGCCTTTATCGTGCGGCAAATTCTGCCGATTTACGGCAAAGGGCACCATCCGAGCACTTCGGATTCTGACGTAGGATGATTTCCGCAACAAATCGTAAGAAATTCGCCTACACAAGGGAGAAATTACGCTTTCCGGATCCGAAATCGGTGGGTCGGATAGCTCGCGGAGAAGTCGCTGCGCCTCTCAGCGGGGCGGTACGATGGGCCCAGGACGCAAGGACTGAGCCGTCATGATCCTGTTGCGACCCTTGTTCTTTGCCAGATACAGGGCCTGATCCGCGCGCTTGATCAGGGCTTCGGGCTCACTCATCACGGTATCTCGGGTCGCAACGCCAATACTGACCGACATGTTGATTGCCTGCCCGCCCAGCAGCAAGGGCGCGCTCTCAACCGCGAAACGGACACGCTCCGCGCACGCCAAAGCCGCATCAAGCCCGGTATCCGGACAGATGACAAGAAACTCATCCCCACCGGTCCGGGCGACAATGTCCTGGGCCCTCAACGCGCCCTTGACCGCACCCGCCACCTGCTTCAAGACCGCGTCACCAACGTCATGGCCATATGAATCGTTGTAGGTCTTGAACATATCGACATCGATCACCATCGTTGACAGTGGGCGGCGCGTACGGGACGAAACAAGCCACTCCTGCTGACCACGCTCGATGGCATAACGCCTGTTGGGGAAGCCGGTGAGTGAGTCGGTCAGGGCGACCTCCTGAAGACGCCGGTTCGATACCGCCAACTCTGCCGCAAATCGACGTATCTCCTCGCGATCACGATCAAGCTCCTGCTGAAGCCGGATCACTCGCTGCCCGGCCCGAAGCCGAGCCGCGAGCACACGAGGATTGATTGGCTTGTTCATGAAATCGTCAACGCCGTTCTCGAACGCCTCAATCAAGCGATCTTCATCCTCCAGACTCGTCATGATAAGTATGTAGAGCCCTCTCCCGATCTTGGTCTGACGAAGCGCACGGGTCAGCTCAATACCGGAGACCTCAGGCATCACCCAGTCGACGATCATCAGTTGAGGCTGAAACTCCAAGGCCATCTCCATGGCCGAAAGACCATCAACAGCTTCAAGAACCTGATGCCCCACCGTTTCCAGCACATTCCGAATCACGGCCCGCATGGACGCATCGTCATCGACGATCAAGACACGCATGGGCAATACAATGGATGCAAGCCCGTGATGATCCTGCCCCGCATACGAAGGAATGCTCTCGGGAAGCCGCGTCACTTCCCCATTGCCAATGGACGGGGACTTCGCCGCTGCGGCCAAACCGGCAGCGATCTCCTCACCCTTGCTGGCAAGCTCGCTAAAGGGGGGAATCTCCATCGTTTCGAGTTCCAACAGGCTCCCCCAAGCCTGCCACTCGCGAACAACACCATCACACAGCTCGGTGATCGTGGGTCGATCAACCCCCAGTCGGGCGCCGATCTCGAACAGACGTCCCATGAGATTGGGCCGCTCCGCCTCTTCTGCAAGACATACATCCGAGATATAGGACGCCAGATTGAGGGAATGCGCGATGACATAGTCCCTCGAACCTTCCTGATAACCCGCCTCGTCCGGCGACTCCGCAAAATACGCCGGCTCATGGAAAATTCTGGGCAACCCCCAATCGGCGAGCATTGCCGCACCAAGTTCCCGATGATTCAAGGCAAATGCGCGCTGCTCAAGCACAACCACGGGTACGTCCCGATACTCCAGCGTCTGCTGCAGGATCTTGCCGTATTCAAGGGGATAGAGGGTGGCGAGCGCCAGCTCTCCAACTCTTGCCAGCAAGCCAAGGCAGAAGGTCTCTTCGGCCGCTGCTGCCCGGGTACGTTGCGTCACAGCCTGCATCGCGAGGGCATATACCAAACAACTTGTCCAGTAGCGACTGTAGTCAAACCCCTTGCAAGCACCATCGCGATAACTGGAAAGCAGGGAGAAGCCCAGCGCGAGGGTACGTACGGCGGGCAGCCCGAGCACCATCAGCGCTTTTTGGACGGATGCAATGGCGCGCCGGTTGTAACCGGCGAGCCCGTTGGCTGCCTTGATCAGTCGGCCCACGAAGGCAGGATCCGTCTTGATGATCCGGGCAAGATCACCCATGGAACTGTCATCCTGCTGAATCAGCCGGATGATGGCCAGCGCGACGCCCTTTGGTGAAGGAAGATCCCCGGAGGCCTTCAGGTGCTCAAATTTTGTGATGTCGATGGGCAAGGCCATTTCTGATCCAGTTCGGTTCTGCGGCCCGTAGCCACACCCCACTCATTATCGGACACCGCCGCTCGGCCTTTAGGAGAAGGCGTGCAAAATGCACTGAACCCGCATAAACGGAGGGCTCCTTGAATTAGAATCGAAAGCTGACCATGTTTCGGCTGAATCATGAACTACTGTTCCCATTGCGGTGCTCAAGTCAGTCTCAAGATCCCTGCTGGCGACAGCCTGCCACGCCATGTCTGCGACCAGTGCGGCACCATCCACTACCAGAACCCGAAAGTTGTCGTCGGTGCGCTGGTCCAATGGGAAGGCAGCATTCTCATGTGCCGACGGGCCATTGAGCCGAGATACGGCTACTGGACACTTCCTGCAGGTTTTATGGAAAACAATGAAACGTGCGGAGGCGCTGCGCTGAGAGAGACCTTCGAAGAGGCCGGGGCACGGATCGCGCTTGGCCCCATGTTTTCCTTTGTGGATCTTCCGCACATCAGCCAGATCCACATCATCTACAGAGCCAATCTGCTTGACCTCGATTTCAAGGCTGGCGACGAATCCCTTGAAGTAGCCCTTATGGCGGAGGAGGACATCCCGTGGTCCGAAATTGCCTTCCGATCAATCGACTACACGCTCAAGTGCTTTTTCGAAGACCGTAAACGAGGCCAATACGACCTCCACACAACGAGTCTCGCCATCCCGACGCCAGGCAGCAGGATCTGACGCCGAGATCGGCTCCCTACCGAGATCCAAAAAGTTGCCCTGACGGATGCCGGAACCCAATCGAAGCCCCCCGAGCGCTCATCTTTGCTGTTCTCCCTCAAGCACGACTGACAGGCTTACTGAGCGGCTTTCCCCGTCAAGGATAGCTGGCGCAGGAACGTTCTCAACAGCACGACGCACCATCCGCAGGGCAATGCCATCTACCTCTTCGCTACCGCTTGTCTCACCCAAGGAGACTGCAGGTACGTTGGAATTCCCAATAAATTGGATATCAACCAACGCAACTCCCCTTAGGCTGGATCCCGGTCCGCTAGCTGACGGATCCGGCCGAAACTCAAGTGCCGCCAAAGCGACGGCAAACTTGTATGCAACGAGATTCCGATGAAGGCCCGCCGCTGATTCCGAATCCATCTGCTGCGCCTCCTTGGGTACAAGGAGGGCTTGGTCTGATGCCTGCGCGGCTTCCGGCCGAGAACGCTCCTTAGCGCCCTGGCGAGAGCGCCGCCCCAGCCCTGCGCCTCCCCTCACACTCGGCTCGGTCAGCGGCAGAGCCTCCGGGTCAGAAGGTTCAGCCCCTGGCCCTGGCTTGTCACCAACAGGGGCTGCAATCCGGACCTTGAGAGGCGCGCTCTTCGCCGGCCCTTGCGCGACTTTTTGGTGCGGCCAGAACACCATCAGGTGCACACAAAGGGATACCGCCAGAAACCGCATCCGACATCGTCCGAGCATGCGAAAGTAAGCGAAAAGCACACAACAACAATTCTATTGTCATTTCAATGAAATGTCTTCGCCTTATCCCCGCCGCCTAGCAGGCCGATGCAAAACACCGCGAAGCCGGGCATAGCCATAGTCTGTCGAGAGCATAGATGGCTCTTTAAAAGTGAAACCCCCTGTCGCTGATTGAGCGCAGGGGGTTTGATGGGGTAAGTCTGACGATGACCTACTTTCACGCACGCGAGTGCACTATCATTGGCGCGGTCCCGTTTCACTGTCCTGTTCGGGATGGGAAGGAGTGGTTCCAAGACGCTATGGTCGTCAGACTATAACTTGTACCGTTCGGAGGTTTGTGTGTCCTCATGAACGTCAAAGGGAAGAAGTGTGTTGTTGGTGTGTGATTGTATTGTTTGCGCAGTTCGCCTTGCTGTATTGCAAGGTTATAGGATCAAGCCTCACGGGCAATTAGTACTGGTTAGCTTAACGCATTACTGCGCTTCCACACCCAGCCTATCAACGTCGTGGTCTTCAACGACCCTTTAGGGGAATCAAGTTCCCAGGGATATCTCATCTTGAGGCGAGTTTCCCGCTTAGATGCTTTCAGCGGTTATCTCTTCCGAATTTAGCTACCCGGCGATGCGACTGGCGTCACAACCGGTACACCAGAGATTCGTCCACTCCGGTCCTCTCGTACTAGGAGCAGGCCCCTCAAATATCCAGCGCCCACGGCAGATAGGGACCAAACTGTCTCACGACGTTTTAAACCCAGCTCACGTACCACTTTAAATGGCGAACAGCCATACCCTTGGGACCGGCTACAGCCCCAGGATGTGATGAGCCGACATCGAGGTGCCAAACTCCGCCGTCGATGTGAACTCTTGGGCGGAATCAGCCTGTTATCCCCAGAGTACCTTTTATCCGTTGAGCGATGGCCCTTCCATACAGAACCACCGGATCACTATGACCTGCTTTCGCACCTGCTCGACTTGTCGGTCTCGCAGTCAAGCCTTCTTTTGCCATTGCACTATCAGTACGATGTCCGACCGTACCTAGAAGACCTTCGTACTCCTCCGTTACCTTTTGGGAGGAGACCGCCCCAGTCAAACTGCCTACCATGCACGGTCCCCGATCCGGATGACGGACCCAGGTTAGAACCTCAAACACACCAGGGTGGTATTTCAAGGACGGCTCCACCGGAACTAGCGTCCCGGTCTCATCGCCTCCCACCTATCCTACACAAGTCCCGTCAAAGTCCAATGCAAAGCTACAGTAAAGGTTCATGGGGTCTTTCCGTCTAGCCGCGGGTAGATTGCATCTTCACAAACACTTCAACTTCGCTGAGTCTCAGGAGGAGACAGTGTGGCCATCGTTACGCCATTCGTGCAGGTCGGAACTTACCCGACAAGGAATTTCGCTACCTTAGGACCGTTATAGTTACGGCCGCCGTTTACCGGGGCTTCGATCAAGAGCTTGCACCCCATCACTTAACCTTCCGGCACCGGGCAGGCGTCACACCCTATACGTCCACTTTCGTGTTTGCAGAGTGCTGTGTTTTTAATAAACAGTCGCAGCCACCGATTCTCTGCGGCCTCTTCGCCCTTCGGATGTACTCCTACAAGCTACCGAGGCATACCTTCTCCCGAAGTTACGGTATCAATTTGCCGAGTTCCTTCTCCTGAGTTCTCTCAAGCGCCTTAGTATCTTCTACCTGCCCACCTGTGTCGGTTTGCGGTACGGTCAATTCTAGACTGAAGCTTAGTGGCTTTTCCTGGAAGCAGGGTATCAATCACTTCGCTCTCAAAGAGAGCTCGTCATCACGCCTCAGCTAAGCCCCCGGATTTGCCTAAGGGGCACACCTACACGCTTAAACCACCTATTCCAACAGATGGCTTGCTTAACCTTCTCCGTCCCCACATCGCATCTAGAATCGGTACAGGAATATTGACCTGTTTCCCATCGACTACGCATCTCTGCCTCGCCTTAGGGGCCGACTCACCCCTGCGCCGATGAACGTTGCGCAGGAAACCTGGCTTTCGGCGAGGGTGCTTTCACCCTTTATCGCTACTCATGTCAGCATTCGCACTTCTGATATCTCCAGCATCCTTTACAAGACACCTTCACAGACTTACAGAACGCTCCCCTACCATGCATAAAATGCATCCGCAGCTTCGGTTCATGGCTTGAGCCCCGTTACATCTTCCGCGCAGGACGACTCGACTAGTGAGCTATTACGCTTTCTTTAAAGGGTGGCTGCTTCTAAGCCAACCTCCTAGCTGTCTATGCCTTCCCACCTCGTTTTCCACTTAGCCATGGATTTGGGACCTTAGCTGGCGGTCTGGGTTGTTTCCCTCTTGACGATGGACGTTAGCACCCACCGTCTGTCTCCCGTGTATCACTTTCCGGTATTCGGAGTTTGCTATCGCGGGGTAGATCGCAATGACCCCCCCAACGATTACAGTGCTCTACCCCCGGAAGTGTCCGCACGAGGCACTACCTAAATAGTTTTCGGGGAGAACCAGCTATTTCCAAGTTTGTTTAGCCTTTCACCCCTATCCACAGCTCATCCCCTAATTTTTCAACATTAGTGGGTTCGGACCTCCAGTGCGTGTTACCGCACCTTCATCCTGGCCATGGATAGATCACTTGGTTTCGGGTCTACGCCCAGCAACTATGTCGCCCTTATCAGACTCGCTTTCGCTACGCCTCCCCTATCCGGTTAAGCTTGCTACTGAACGTAAGTCGCTGACCCATTATACAAAAGGTACGCAGTCACCCCACAAGGAGGCTCCCACTGTTTGTATGCATGCGGTTTCAGGATCTATTTCACTCCCTCCCGGGGTTCTTTTCGCCTTTCCTCACGGTACTGGTTCACTATCGGTCGATTACGAGTATTTAGCCTTGGAGGATGGTCCCCCATCTTCAGACAGGATTTCGTGTCCCGCCCTACTTGTCGCACGCTCAGACCCGCCGGCTACTTTTCGCATACGGGGCTATCACCCACTATGGCCAACCTTTCCAGGTCGTTCTGCTAAGAAGCCGGTTTAGTCGTGCAGGCTCATCCCCGTTCGCTCGCCACTACTTGGGGAATCTCGGTTGATTTCTTTTCCTCGGGGTACTTAGATGTTTCAGTTCTCCCGGTTCGCTTCCACTGGCCTATGTATTCAGCCAGGGATACCCTTGCGGGTGGGTTTCCCCATTCGGACATCGGGGGATCAAAGCTCCATTGCCAGCTCCCCCCGCTTTTCGCAGGCTTGCACGTCCTTCATCGCCTGTAATCGCCTAGGCATCCACCACATGCACTTTGTCGCTTGATCCTATAACCTTGCACTCTGGTCTCCCAGAGACAACGCCATAGACGAACTCGCGCTTGTGCGCACCACCACCGTGCTGGTTCAAAGCCGATGATGATGCAAAATGCAATCACCACAACCCATGTAGCCCCCTGTCTCATCAACAGACGACTACACACTTCTTCCACTTTGTTAAAGATCGAACAGTCTTACTGGCAAAAACCAGAACACAGCAAACTTCCATTCGCTCTGTTCTGATCTCTGGTGGAGGCAGTCGGGATCGAACCGACGACCCCCGGCTTGCAAAGCCGGTGCTCTCCCAGCCGAGCTATGCCCCCGTCTCTTCTTGCTGGTGGGTCAGGTAGGAATCGAACCTACGACCCCCGCCTTATCAAGACGGTGCTCTAACCGACTGAGCTACTGACCCCCACTACACTTTGAGGATCAGCCCAGACACAAGACATCAGCTCGCGATGCCTCACTGTCTGACGCCTTGCCCTCTCACTGTTCTTTAAAAAACAACCGATAGGTTGTGGATACTCGATCCAGAGGTTTTTCTCTAGAAAGGAGGTGATCCAGCCGCACCTTCCGATACGGCTACCTTGTTACGACTTCACCCCAGTCATGAAGCTCACCGTGGTAAGCGCCCTCCTTGCGGTTAAGCTACCTACTTCTGGTAAACCCCACTCCCATGGTGTGACGGGCGGTGTACAAGACCCGGGAACGTATTCACCGCAGCATGCTGATCTGCGATTACTAGCGATTCCGACTTCATGGAGTCGAGTTGCAGACTCAATCCGGACTACGATCGGCTTTCTGGGATTGGCTCCACCTCGCGGCTTGGCAACCCTCTGTACCGACCATTGTATGACGTGTGAAGCCCTACCCATAAGGGCCATGAGGACTTGACGTCATCCCCACCTTCCTCCGGTTTGTCACCGGCAGTCTCGCTAAAGTGCCCAACTTAATGATGGCAATTAACGACAAGGGTTGCGCTCGTTGCGGGACTTAACCCAACATCTCACGACACGAGCTGACGACAGCCATGCAGCACCTGTGTCCAGGCTCTCTTTCGAGCACCAAGCCATCTCTGGCAAGTTCCTGGCATGTCAAGGGTAGGTAAGGTTTTTCGCGTTGCATCGAATTAATCCACATCATCCACCGCTTGTGCGGGTCCCCTGTCAATTCCTTTGAGTTTTAACCCTAGCTGTACTTCCCCAGGCGGTCAACTTTCACGCGTTAGCTGCGTTACTCAATGAGTCTCCTCACCGAACAAACTAGTTGACATCGTTTAGGCGGTGGACTACCAGGGTATCTAATCCTGTTTGCTCCCCACGCCTTCATGAGCGTCAGTACCGGCCCAGGAGGTTGCTTTCGCCATCGGTGTTCCTCCGCAGCATTCTCACGCATTTCACTGCTACACGCGGAATTCCACCTCCTCTGCCGTACTTCTAGTTATGCAGTCACAAACGCAGTTCCCAGGTTGAGCCCGGGGATTTCTACATCTGTCTTACATAACACTGCCTGCGCACGCTTTACGCCCAGTAATTCCGATTAACGCTCGCACCCCTTACGTGATTACCGCTGTGCTGCTGGCACGTAGTTAGCCGGTGCTTCTTCTTCCGGTACCGTCATCCACGCAGAGCATTATCCTGCGCTGATTTTCTTTCCGGCTGAAAGAGCTTTGCAACTCCGAAGGCCTTCTTCACCACGCGGCATGGCTGGATCAGGGGCTTTCGCCCATTGTCCGAAAATTCCCACTGCTGCCTCCTTGTAGGAGTCTGGAGCCGTGTCTCAGTCCCAGCGTGGCGGATCATCCTCTCAGACCCGCTACGGATCGCTCGCCTTGGTAGGCCTTTACCCCACCAACCAGCTAATCCGACATCGGCCGCTCCAATCGGGCGAGGCCTACGGTCCCCCCGCTTTCTCCCCCAGGACGTATGCGGTATTAGCGTAACTTTCGCTACGTTATCCCCAATGACCGGGTACGTTCAAGATGCATTACTCACCCGTTCGCCACTTTGCCAGCGGAGCAAGCTCCTTGTTACTGCTCGACTTGCATGTGTGACGGATGCCGCCAGCGTTCGTCCCGAGCCAGGATCAAACTCTTAAGTTCAATCCTTAAAACTCCAGAAACTTGACGTTTCTGCAGATACTTCAATTCTTGGTGGCTTCTGGTATAAACCAGTTACCCTCACAGAACCGAGTACCCACAACTCACGGTTGTTCATCCTTTAAAGAACGGCTGCCACAGCAGCGAAGAGGTGCGCATTATACAGAGCTTGTGAAAAACCCTGTCAAGCATCTTGTTTGTCGAACAACACACCTTCGAAACACAAAACACTTGATGCACACGTAACGAAACACACTTCCCACGTCTCACACGCCCTCATCACCACTTCGACCCACACTCACTG
>JADJBR010000008.1 GCA_016703645.1 Zoogloea sp.
GACGATGACCTACTTTCACGAGGGCGGACCTCACTATCATCGGCGCGTGTGCGTTTCACGGTCCTGTTCGGGAAGGGAAGGGGTGGTTCCACACAGCTATGGTCGTCAGACTTTGACTTGTCGCCTGCGCGAGCAGGCCAAAGGAGGAAGAAGTGTGTTGTGTGATTGTCTGGAGATCGTGTTGATGTCCAGAGGATCGAGTTCGTTTTGTTTTGAAGGTTATAGGATCAAGCCACACGGGCAATTAGTACCGGTTAGCTGAACGTGTTGCCACGCTTACACACCCGGCCTATCAACGTTGTGGTCTTCAACGACCCTTCAGGGGGCTCGAGGCCCCGGGGAAGTCTCATCTTGAGGCGAGTTTCCCGCTTAGATGCTTTCAGCGGTTATCTCTTCCGCACATAGCTACCCGGCGATGCGACTGGCGTCACAACCGGTACACCAGGGGTGCGTCCACTCCGGTCCTCTCGTACTAGGAGCAGGCCCTCTCAAACTTCCAGCGCCCACGGCAGATAGGGACCAAACTGTCTCACGACGTTTTAAACCCAGCTCACGTACCACTTTAAATGGCGAACAGCCATACCCTTGGGACCGGCTACAGCCCCAGGATGTGATGAGCCGACATCGAGGTGCCAAACTCCGCCGTCGATGTGAACTCTTGGGCGGAATCAGCCTGTTATCCCCAGAGTACCTTTTATCCGTTGAGCGATGGCCCTTCCATACAGAACCACCGGATCACTATGACCTGCTTTCGCACCTGCTCGACTTGTGGGTCTCGCAGTCAAGCCACCTTTTGCCATTGCACTATCAGTACGATGTCCGACCGTACCTAGGTGACCTTCGTACTCCTCCGTTACCTTTTGGGAGGAGACCGCCCCAGTCAAACTGCCCACCATGCACGGTCCCCGACCTGGATTCACAGGCCTGGGTTAGAACCTCGACGACACCAGGGTGGTATTTCAAGGATGGCTCCACCGGAACTGGCGTCCCGGCTTCAAAGCCTCCCACCTATCCTACACAAGTCCCGTCAAAGTCCAATGCAAAGCTACAGTAAAGGTTCATGGGGTCTTTCCGTCTAGCCGCGGGGAGATTGCATCTTCACAAACATTTCAACTTCGCTGAGTCTCAGGAGGAGACAGTGTGGCCATCGTTACGCCATTCGTGCAGGTCGGAACTTACCCGACAAGGAATTTCGCTACCTTAGGACCGTTATAGTTACGGCCGCCGTTTACCGGGGCTTCGATCAAGAGCTTGCACCCCATCACTTAACCTTCCGGCACCGGGCAGGCGTCACACCCTATACGTCCACTTTCGTGTTTGCAGAGTGCTGTGTTTTTAATAAACAGTCGCAGCCACCGATTCTCTGCGACCCCGTTCCGCTCCGGCCGCGAGGGCCTTCACGTACCAGGGGCATACCTTCTCCCGAAGTTACGGTATCAATTTGCCGAGTTCCTTCTCCTGAGTTCTCTCAAGCGCCTTGGTATTCTCTACCAGCCCACCTGTGTCGGTTTGCGGTACGGTCACTCTTAGACTGAAGCTTAGAGGCTTTTCCTGGAAGCTGGGTATCACTCGCTTCGGCTCCGAAGAGCCTCGTCATCACGCCTCATCTAAGCCGCGCGGATTTGCCTACGCGGCACGACTACACGCTTAAACCACCTATTCCAACAGATGGCCGAGCTAACCTTCTCCGTCCCCCCATCGCATCATAGAGCGGTACAGGAATATTGACCTGTTTCCCATCGACTACGCATTTCTGCCTCGCCTTAGGGGCCGACTCACCCTGCGCCGATGAACGTTGCGCAGGAAACCTTGGGCTTACGGCGAGGGTGCTTTTCACACCCTTTATCGCTACTCATGTCAGCATTCGCACTTCCGATACCTCCAGCATCCCTTACGAGACACCTTCGCAGGCTTACGGAACGCTCCCCTACCACGTGTCAAAGACACATCCGCAGCTTCGGTTCATGGCTTGAGCCCCGTTACATCTTCCGCGCAGGACGACTCGACTAGTGAGCTATTACGCTTTCTTTAAAGGGTGGCTGCTTCTAAGCCAACCTCCTAGCTGTCTATGCCTTCCCACCTCGTTTGCCACTTAGCCATGCATTTGGGACCTTAGCTGGCGGTCTGGGTTGTTTCCCTCTTGACACCGGACGTTAGCACCCGCTGTCTGTCTGCCGTATATCACTTTGCGGTATTCGGAGTTTGCTATCGCGGGGTAGATCGCAATGACCCCCCCAACGATTACAGTGCTCTACCCCCGCAAGTGTCCGTACGACGCACTACCTAAATAGTTTTCGGGGAGAACCAGCTATTTCCGGATTTGTTTAGCCTTTCACCCCTATCCACAGCTCATCCCCTAACTTTTCAACGTTAGTGGGTTCGGACCTCCAGTACCTGTTACGGCACCTTCATCCTGGCCATGGATAGATCATCCGGTTTCGGGTCTACGCCCAGCAACTCTGACGCCCTTATCAGACTCGCTTTCGCTACGCCTCCCCTATTCGGTTAAGCTCGCTACTGAACGTAAGTCGCTGACCCATTATACAAAGGTACGCAGTCACCCCTTACAAGGAGGCTCCCACTGTTTGTATGCATGCGGTTTCAGGATCTATTTCACTCCCCTCCCGGGGTTCTTTTCGCCTTTCCCTCACGGTACTGGTTCACTATCGGTCGATCACGAGTATTTAGCCTTGGAGGATGGTCCCCCCATCTTCAGACAGGATTTCTCGTGTCCCGCCCTACTTGTCGCACGCTCAGACCCGCCACCGGCTTTTCGCATACGGGACTATCACCCTGTATCGTCGGACTTTCCAGACCGTTTTGCTAAGCTGATGGTTTAGTCGTGCAGGCTCTTCCGTGTTCGCTCGCCACTACTTACGGAATCTCGGTTGATTTCTTTTCCTCGAGCTACTTAGATGTTTCAGTTCGCTCGGTTCGCCTCCTCAGACCTATGTATTCAGTCTGAGATACCCCTTGCGGGGTGGGTTTCCCCATTCGGACATCGTGGGATCAAAGCTCTATTGCCAGCTCCCCCACGCTTTTCGCAGGCTTACACGTCCTTCATCGCCTGTGATCGCCAAGGCATCCACCACATGCACTTAGTCGCTTGATCCTATAACCTTGCCCTCTTGGTCTCCCAGAGCCAACGCCATAGGACGAACTCGTTTGTGCGCACCACCACCGCGCTGGCTCAAAGCCGATGATGATGCAATGCAATCACACAACCCATGTACGCCCCGGCTCGATCGACGACTACACTTCTTCCACTTTGTTAAAGATCGAACAGTCTTACTGGCAAAAACCAGAACACAGCAAACTTCCATTCGCCCTGTTCTGACCTCTGGTGGAGCTGGTCGGGATCGAACCGACGACCTACGGCTTGCAAAGCCGCCGCTCTCCCAGCTGAGCTACAGCCCCTCCTGTCTCGAGCAACCCAAATGATTTGGTGGGTCTGGTTGGGTTCGAACCAACGACCCCCGCCTTATCAAGACGGTGCTCTAACCAGCTGAGCTACAGACCCTCTCATACACTTCGAGGCTCTTCGCTTGAACAACCGATAAGTTGTGGATACTTGGCAGAATGCAGCCTTTTTCTCTTGAAAGGAGGTGATCCAGCCGCACCTTCCGATACGGCTACCTTGTTACGACTTCACCCCAGTCATGAATCTCACCGTGGTAAGCGCCCTCCCGAAGGTTAAGCTACCTACTTCTGGTGAAACCCACTCCCATGGTGTGACGGGCGGTGTGTACAAGACCCGGGAACGTATTCACCGCAGCATGCTGATCTGCGATTACTAGCGATTCCGACTTCACGTAGTCGAGTTGCAGACTACGATCCGGACTACGATCGGCTTTAAGGGATTGGCTCCACCTCGCGGCTTGGCAACCCTCTGTACCGACCATTGTATGACGTGTGAAGCCCTACCCATAAGGGCCATGAGGACTTGACGTCATCCCCACCTTCCTCCGGTTTGTCACCGGCAGTCTCACTAGAGTGCCCAACTAAATGATGGCAACTAGTGACAAGGGTTGCGCTCGTTGCGGGACTTAACCCAACATCTCACGACACGAGCTGACGACAGCCATGCAGCACCTGTGTTCTGGCTCCCGAAGGCACCCTCGCCTCTCAGCAAGGTTCCAGACATGTCAAGGGTAGGTAAGGTTTTTCGCGTTGCATCGAATTAATCCACATCATCCACCGCTTGTGCGGGTCCCCGTCAATTCCTTTGAGTTTTAACCTTGCGGCCGTACTCCCCAGGCGGTCGACTTCACGCGTTAGCTGCGTCACTCAGTGCATTGCTGCTCCGAACGACTAGTCGACATCGTTTAGGGCGTGGACTACCAGGGTATCTAATCCTGTTTGCTCCCCACGCTTTCGTGCATGAGCGTCAGTACAGGCCCAGGGGGCTGCCTTCGCCATCGGTGTTCCTCCTGATCTCTACGCATTTCACTGCTACACCAGGAATTCCACCCCCCTCTGCCGTACTCTAGCCTTGCAGTCACAAACGCAGTTCCCAGGTTAAGCCCGGGGATTTCACATCTGTCTTACAAAACCGCCTGCGCACGCTTTACGCCCAGTAATTCCGATTAACGCTCGCACCCTACGTATTACCGCGGCTGCTGGCACGTAGTTAGCCGGTGCTTCTTAGTCCGGTACCGTCATCCATGTCCTATGTTAGAGAACACGATTTCTTCCCGGCCGAAAGAGCTTTACAACCCGAAGGCCTTCTTCACTCACGCGGCATGGCTGGATCAGGCTTGCGCCCATTGTCCAAAATTCCCCACTGCTGCCTCCCGTAGGAGTCTGGGCCGTGTCTCAGTCCCAGTGTGGCGGATCATCCTCTCAGACCCGCTACGGATCGTCGCCTTGGTGAGCCTTTACCTCACCTACTAGCTAATCCGACATCGGCCGCTCCAATCGCGCGAGGTCCGAAGATCCCCCGCTTTCTCCCTCAGGGCGTATGCGGTATTAGCGTACCTTTCGATACGTTATCCCCCACGACATGGGCACGTTCCGATGCATTACTCACCCGTTCGCCACTCGCCGGCAGGCCGAAGCCCCCGCTGCCGTTCGACTTGCATGTGTAAAGCATGCCGCCAGCGTTCAATCTGAGCCAGGATCAAACTCTTAAGTTCAATCCAAAAACTCCAGAAACTTGACGTTTCTGCAGATACTTCAATTTCTTTGTGGCTTCTGGTATAAACCAGTTACCCCTCAGAACCGAGTACCCACACCTATCGGTTGTTCATCTTTTTAAAGAACGGCTGCCACAGCAGCGAAGAGGTGCGCATTATACAGAGCTTAAAAACCCTGTCAAGCATCTTGTTTGTCGAACAACACACCTTCGAAACACAAAACACTTGATGCACACGTAACGAAACACACTTCCCACGTCTCGCTACGCCCCTCATCACCACTTCGACCCACACTCACTGTGTGCGCCGCAGCGAAGAGAGGCCGAATTATAAAGAACTATCCGGCCCCGTCAACACTATTGCCAAAATATTTCTCGGAACCTGGGTCTCATCAGTAATTCGGCGACCCCGCATAGTTCTCGAACCGCGTGAACTCGCCAAGGAACGTCATTCGTATCGTTCCCGTTGATCCGTTACGGTGCTTCGAGATGATCAACTCAGCCATCCCCTTGTCAGGGGAATCCGGGTTGTAGATCTCATCCCTATAGATGAACATGATGATATCGGCGTCCTGCTCAATGGCCCCCGACTCACGCAGATCTGACGCGACAGGCCGCTTATTGGGACGCTGCTCAAGACTTCGATTTAGCTGGGAAAGCGCAATAATCGGAACGTGAAGCTCTTTTGCAAGCGACTTCACGGATCGTGAGATTTCCGATAGCTCAGCAGAGCGGTTGTCACTTTCCTTCAAAGACGTCATTAGCTGCAGGTAGTCGATCACAATCAACCCCAGCCGCCCGCACTGCCTATGGAGACGACGGCATCGGGCACGGAGATCGGTGGGGTTCAGACCGGGTGTCTCATCAATGAAAATGGGCGCCTCGTGCAGCTTGCCCAAGGCGTAGGTCAAGCGCTGCCATTCTTCATCGGTGAGCTTGCCGGTTCGTATTTTGTGCTGATCGATCCTTCCAACAGATGAAAGAAAACGTGTTGCCAACTGCGTACCGGGCATCTCCATCGAAAACACCGCGACAGACAACCCCGCCTCCACGGCCACGTTCTCTGCGATATTGAATGCGAGGGAAGTCTTACCCATACCCGGGCGCGCCGCCAGGACAATCATGTCGGAGGGCTGGAGACCCGAGGTCTTCTCGTCCAGATCAGTCAGGCCGGTGGGCACTCCGGTAATGCCGGCCGGGGAGTCACGGTCATAGAGCTCCTGAATCCTGTCCACAACCTGTCCAAGTATCGGCTGAATCGGCACGAATCCGCTCACCGTACGGGCCCCCGCCTCAGCGATCTCAAACACCTTGGCTTCGGCTTCATCAAGCAGGGTCTTGGCGTCCTTGCCGGAAGGCGTGAGGGCGCTGGCTGCAATCTGATCTCCGACCGAGACAAGTTTGCGCAGGATGGCACGCTCACGAATGATTTCGCCATATCGCCGCACGTTGGCCGCCGATGGCGTGCTGTTGGCAATCTCCCCCAGATAGGCGAGCCCCCCGACATGCTCGGCTTCGCCGTTCTTTTCAAGCGCCTCGTAAACCGTCACCACATCGGCGGGCTTGCCAAGCTCGATCAATCTGGCGATCTGACGAAAGATGCGCCTGTGGTCGTCGCGATAGAAATCAGCCTCATTGACCACATCCCCCACCCTCTCCCAAACGGTGTTGTCAATGAGCAGCCCCCCCAGCAGGGACTGCTCCGCCTCGACGGAATGGGGGGGGAGCCGCAAAGCGGACATGACAGGATCTTCAGGCTGATTTTGAGATTTGCGCATGGGACATCGGGAATCCAATAAGGCCGGAATCACCCGGCCTGAAAAACAAGAAAGGCTGCACGAGGCAGCCTTTCTTGACGGGGGAGACGAACGCCTCTCCGATCAGCTCTCGCCAACCACAGCAACGCTGATGGTAGCAGTCACATCGGTATGCAGGGAGACGACTAGCTGGGTCTCACCGACCACCTTGAGCGGGCCTTCCGGCATGCGCACGGCAGACTTCTCGACGGCAAAGCCCTTGGCCTTCAGTGCGTCAGCAACGTCGGCATTGGTCACAGAGCCAAACAGACGGCCATCGACACCAGCCTTGCGGCTGATGGTAACGGCAGTGCCTTCGAGCTTCTCGCCCTGAGCCTGGGCAACAGCCAGCTGCTCGGCGGCGACACGCTCAAGCTCGGCACGGCGGGCTTCGAACTCAGCCAGGTTGGCGGCATTCGCGCGCTTGGCCTTGCCCTGGGGGATCAGGAAGTTACGGGCGTAGCCGTCCTTGACCTTGACCACATCACCCAGACCACCCAGGTTGACAACCTTGTCCATAAGAATGATTTGCATGCTGTCTCTCCGGGATTACTGGTGCAGATCGGTGTACGGCAGGAGCGCGAGGAAACGCGCACGCTTGATCGCGGTGGACAGCTGACGCTGGTAGCCGGACTTGGTGCCGGTGATGCGCGCCGGCATGATCTTGGCGTTTTCGGTGATGAAATCCTTCAGGATGTCCACATCCTTGTAGTCGATCTCTTCGATCTTCTCTGCGCTGAAACGGCAGAACTTGCGACGCTTGAAAAGGCTGCGACCGCCACGGTCGTCCTTACGCTTCGTTGCTGGCTTGAATGCCATGATTCGTTCCTTCCAAAAATTCGATCGTATCGATATGCAATACAGGTGTCCTGCTGCGCAGGCTTTTCGCTGCAAGGAAGCCGGTAATCCGGGCGGTGCAACCGAGGCGGGCAGCAGCAAGCAGACTTGCCTTCTCCCCTACCGCAGCAATCGCCAACTCAAGTCCCACTTCACGCGGAACCCCGGCCTCCACCTGCTTCGAGCGGTGCTCAATGCGCCCTGCCAGCACCGGCACACCGCCGGGGGAGTAACGCAGAGCCCCGACTTCGGTCAGGACACCTTCAATCTCAAAACTGTTGCGAACCTGTTCCTGCAACTCAGGCTGCGGGCTGCTGCTCGACGGCCTTGGCCTCTTCGCCAGAAGCGGAAGTCAGGGAGCGAGCCTTTTCTTCCTTCATCATCGGCGACGGGGTGGTGACCGCCTTCTTCATGCGGATGGACAGGTGACGCAGGACGGCGTCGTTGAACTTGAAGCCATGCTCCAGTTCGGCGATGGTGGGCTGATCGCACTCGATGTTCATCAGCACGTAGTGAGCCTTGTGGATCTTGTCGATCGGGTAGGCCAGCTGACGACGACCCCAGTCTTCCAGACGATGGATCTGGCCGCCTTGGGTGGTCACGAGGGAACGGTAACGCTCGATCATGGCGGGCACTTGCTCGCTCTGATCAGGGTGAACGATGAAAACGACTTCGTAATGCCGCATGAGATCTCCTTCTGGATCAAAGCCCTCCGTCATGCGAACGGTAGGGCAAGGTAAAAATCCGGACACCCGAGCTGCACATGCAGACGGGCGAGCCGGCAATCATTTCACAACTCGGGATTTAATTCAAGACCTTATGCGCTTCAGCGGCGACAGCCCACCCTGGCGAGGCTGACCTTGGAGCCGTTACTGCGGCCGAGGCGCTCACAGATCCAGGCCGATGTCTCCACCAGGGCCTCCAGGCGGATGCCCGTCTCGACCCCCAGTCCGTCCAGCATGTACACGACATCTTCCGTCGCCACATTGCCGGATGCCCCCGCCGCGTAGGGGCAGCCCCCCAGCCCCGCCACCGAGGCGTCAAAGGTGGCAACCCCCGCCTGCAGGGACGCGTAGATGTTCACCAGCGCCTGACCATAGGTATCGTGATAGTGGCCGGCCAGCTTGTCGATGGGCACCCGGCGGGCAACGGCGTCGAGCATCCGGCGGGTCTTGCCGGGCGTGCCGGTGCCGATGGTGTCCCCCAGGCTGACTTCATAGCAGCCCATGTCGAAGAGCGTCGCCGCCACGCCGGCCACCGCCTCCGGCGCCACTTCGCCTTCGTAAGGGCAGCCCAGCACGCAGGACACGTAGCCGCGCACCCTCACACCCGCCGCCTTCGCTGCCTCCACCACCGGCACAAACCGATCAAGGGATTCCGCGATGGAGCAGTTGATATTCTTCTGACTGAAGGACTCGGACGCCGCACCGAACACCGCGACCTCCTTCGCGCCCGCCGCCAGGGCCGCCTCGAACCCTTTCAGGTTAGGCGTGAGCACCGGGTAGTCCACGCCCGGCAGTCGGGCGATCCGTGCCATCACCTCGGCGTTGTCACCCATCTGCGGGACCCATTTGGGCGACACGAAGGAGGTGGCCTCAATGGCAGGCAAGCCGGCGGCACCCAGCCGGGCGATGAGTTCGACCTTGGTATCGGTACTGACAATCTGCTTCTCGTTCTGCAGGCCGTCCCGGGGACCGACTTCAACGATGCGGACACGCTGGGGCAGGTTCATGGCTTCATTCCTTCGATCATGCGGTGGCGGCGTCTTCCAGGCCGAGGGTCTGCTTCATTTTCTCGCGGATCTGGAACTTCTGGATCTTGCCCGTCACCGTCATCGGGAAGCTGTCCACGAAGCTGATGTAGCGGGGAATCTTGTAGTGGGCAATCTGCCCCTGACAAAAGGTGCGCACCTCATCCTCGCTCAGGCGTTCGCCCTCGCGCACGATGATCCACGCACACAGCTCCTCGCCGTACTTCTTGTCGGGCACGCCCACCACCTGCACATCCAGGATCTTGGGGTGGCGGTAGAGAAACTCCTCGATCTCCCGCGGATAGATGTTCTCGCCGCCGCGAATCACCATGTCCTTGATGCGTCCGACGATGTTGCAGAAGCCCTCGTCATCAATGATGGCAATGTCGCCCGTGTGCATCCAGCCTGCCCGGTCGATGGCCTCCGCCGTCTTGGCCTCGTCACCCCAGTAGCCGAGCATTACCGAGTAGCCACGGGTACACAGCTCGCCCGGAGTGCCACGAGGCACAATGCGCCCCTCATTGTCGATGATCTTCACCTCGCAATGGGGTTGCGCCCGGCCGACCGTGGACACCCGCCGCTCGATGGGGTCGTCGGTACCACTCTGGAAGCTCACCGGCGAGGTCTCGGTCATGCCGTAGGCGATGGTGACCTCGGTCATGTTCATCCTGTCGATGACGCGCTTCATCACCTCGATGGGGCAAGGGCTGCCAGCCATGATGCCGGTGCGCAGGCTGGACAGATCGAAGCCAGCAAAGTCCGGATGATCCAGCTGGGCGAAGAACATGGTCGGCACGCCGTAACTGGCGGAGCACTTTTCCTCCGCCACGGTCTGCAGCACGGCCAGGGGCTCGAACGCCTCCGCCGGGTAGACCATTGTCGCCCCGTGAGTCAGGCAGCCCAGGTTGCCCATCACCATGCCGAAGCAGTGGTAAAGCGGCACCGGAATGCACACCCGGTCGCCCGGCACCAGGCGGATCGCCTCGCCGACGAAGAAGCCGTTGTTGAGGATGTTGTGATGCGACAAGGTCGCGCCCTTCGGGTTGCCGGTGGTCCCGGAGGTGAACTGGATGTTGATGGGCTCGTCGAACTGCAGCGCCTCGCCAAGCAGCTCGAGCTCGCCCAGTTCGTCTCGAGTCGGCGGGCGCAGCAGATCGTCGAAATTGAGCATGCCCGGCGTGCGCTCGCCCCCCATGCGGATCACCATCTCCAGGCTGGGCAGCCGGTGGGCGCGCAGCAGGCCGGCCTCGCAGTGCCCCAGCTCCGGCGCGAGATCGGAGATCATCGCCAGATAGTCGCTGCTCTTGAATGACGGAGACAGGACCAGGGCCCGACAGCCCACCTTGTTGAGGGCATATTCCAGCTCGCTGCGCCGATAGGCCGGATTGATGTTCACCAGCACCAGGCCGGCCTTTGCCGTAGCGAACTGGGTCAGCGTCCACTCCAACCGGTTCTGCGACCACATCCCCACCCGATCCCCCGGCACCAGCCCCAGCCGGCGCAGCCCGCAGGCAAGGGAATCAACCTTCAGACGCAGCTCAGCGTAGCTCAGGCGTACCCCCTGATGGCGCACCACCAGGGCCTCCCGCTGCCCGTGGCGGGCACAGGCATCGTCAAAATACCGGCCGATGGTCTGGCCGATCAGGGGCTTGTCCGACGCACCATGGACGTAGCTCAGTTCACTCATGCTGTCTCCTCACACTCGTGTTGTGTGGTTCCGGCTCCGTCTGCGCGGATTGCCGGGGTGTCAGATTGTCGAAGAACACTCCCGCGAGGTCGGATGACCCCGACACCACGGGTATCCCTCAGGCCGAACTCACTTCGAAGTCCACCAGCTCGGCACCGTCGCCCACCTGGTCGCCAACGGCGAAGCGGAAGCCCTTCACCGTACCGGCAGCCGGCGCCGTGATGGTGTGTTCCATCTTCATGGCCTCAAGGATCAGCAGCGGTGCGCCCTTCTCCACCGTGGCGCCTTCGCTGGCGATCAGGGCGATCACCTTGCCGGGCATGGGGGCCAGCAGGCCACCCTCGGCCCCGCCGCCCTCGCCGCTGTGGTGCAGCGCGTCCACCGCGGCAAACTGCCAGGCACGGCCATGGCCAAACACATGGCGACGCTCGCCCGCCACCACCACCGTAACGGCGGTGCGCAAGCCGTCGAACTCCGCCCGCAGCAGGCCGCGGGGATTGATGCTGCCGCTGACAATGCTGGCGACGCCATCCACCACAATGCGGAAGACCTTGCCCAGGTTCTCGACCTGCAGATGCTTCTGTTCCTCGCCCAGCCGGAAGACCAAGCTACGGGTCGCATCGGCATTGACCCGCCAGCCGTCGCGCAGATGCCAGGGCGACGCCGGCTCCGGATGCCGGCCCGCGCTCTGGGCCGCCCGCTCCTGCTCGCGCAACAACTCGGCCAGGGCTACGGCCAGCCAGGCCTCACGATGGGCTCCGGCCTCTTCCGGAAAGAGATAGTCCTTCTCCCGCTCAATCAGGCCGGTGTCCAGATCGGCGTTGGCAAAGGCCGGGCAGGCGGTGAGGCGCGACAGGAACTCGATATTGTTGGAAACGCCGACCACCCGGTAGTCGGCCAGGGCCTGCAGCATGCGTGCCAGGGCCCTGTCACGATTCACATCCCAGACGATCAGCTTGGCGATCATCGGGTCGTAGAAGGGCGAAATCTCGTCACCCTCCTCCACCCCGGTATCGACGCGCACATGCATGCCCTCTTCCGGCGGCGCCAGGTGCACCAGCCTGCCGGTGGAGGGGAGGAAGCCCCTGGACGGGTCCTCGGCGTAGATGCGTGCTTCCAGCGCATGGCCGTTGATGGCCAGCTGCTCCTGGGCCAGGGGCAGCGGCTCACCGGAGGCCACTCGGAGCTGCCACTCCACCAGGTCGAGCCCGGTGATCATCTCGGTGACCGGGTGCTCCACCTGCAGGCGGGTGTTCATCTCCATGAAGTAGAAGGTGCCATCCTGGTTGGCGATGAACTCCACGGTGCCGGCGCCCACGTAGCCCACGGCCTTGGCCGCATCGACGGCGGCCTTGCCCATGGCGGCGCGGCGCTCGAGTGTCATGCCGGGAGCCGGCGCCTCTTCGAGCACCTTCTGGTGGCGGCGCTGCACCGAACAGTCACGCTCGAACAGGTACACCACGTTGCCCCGGGTATCGCCAAACACCTGGATCTCGATGTGGCGCGGACGGGTCAGGTATTTCTCGACCAGCACGTGATCGCTGCCGAAACTGGATGCAGCCTCACGCTTGCAGGAAGCCAGCGCATCGAGAAAGTCCTCGCTCCGCTCGACCAGGCGCATGCCCTTGCCGCCACCGCCGGCGGCGGCTTTGATGAGCACCGGGTAGCCGATGGCATCGGCCTGCACATTGAGGAAGCCAGGCTCCTGGTGATCGCCGTGGTAGCCGGGGGTCAGCGGTACGCCGGCCTTTTCCATCAGCTTCTTGGCCTCGGACTTGGAGCCCATGGCCCGGATCGCCGACACCGGCGGGCCGATGAAGACGATACCGGCCTCATCGCAGGCGTGGCAGAACTCCTCGTTCTCGGAGAGAAAGCCGTAGCCCGGGTGAATGGCCTGGGCGCCGGTCTGCTTCGCCGCGGCGATGATGTTGTCAATGACCAGGTAACTCTCGCGCGCCGCTGCAGGCCCGATAAACACGGCCTCATCGGCCAGACGTACGTGTCGGGCACCGGCATCGGCCTCGGAATACACCGCAACGGTCTTGATGCCGAGGCGGCGCGCTGTCTTGATGACACGGCAGGCGATTTCCCCGCGGTTGGCGATCAGGATCTTGTTGAACATTTTGTCTCCCGTACTCTTGTGGTTTCAGACCAGCATCCACGCCGCGGGACGCTTGTCGAGGAAGGCGGCAAGGCCCTCCTTCGCTTCGGGCGTGGCGCGCAGGCTGGCAATGCGGCGGGCGGTATCCTCGACCAGATCGTCACCAACGGGCCGGTCGGCCACGGCACGGATCAGATCCTTGGCGGCGGCCTGGGACTTCGGCCCCCCCTGCAACAGGGCGGTGACGATGTCCTGCACCCGGGCATCGAGCCCGTCCGCCGCGGTCGCCTCGTGGGCCAGGCCCAGCTCGGCAGCACGGCGGGCAGAGATCCGCTCGGCGGTCTGAAAATAGCGATGGGCCTGGCGGGCGCCGATGGCGCGGATCACATAGGGGCTGATGGCCGAGGGGATGATGCCGAAGCGGACCTCGGAGGTGGCGAACACCGCCCCTTCACCCGCGATGCAGATGTCGCAGGCCGAGGCGAGCCCCATGCCACCACCCAGGGCCGCCCCGTGCACCCGGGCGATGGTCGGCTTCGTCATCTCGGCCAGGGTACGCAGCATGCCGGCAAGCTTGCGCGCATCCTCGATGTTCTCCTCGACGCTGGCATTGCCGGCGCGCTTCATCCAGTTGAGGTCGGCCCCCGCCGAGAAGCTCTTGCCGCGCCCGGCCAGCACCACCACGCGCACCGTGTCGTCGGCGTCTAGCTGGCGACAGGCCGCGGTGAGTTCGGCGATGAGCTGCTCGTTGAAGGCGTTGTGCACATCAGGGCGGTTCATCCACAGGGTGGCAACGCCGCCATCGCGGGCGATTTCCAGGGTTTCGTACATGGCGCCCCCTTACATCCGGAACAGGCCGAACTTCGTCGGCTGGATCGGCGCGTTGAGGCTGGCCGACAGGGACAGGCCCAGCACGCGGCGGGTCTGGGCCGGGTCCACCACGCCGTCGTCCCACAGGCGGGCGGTGGCGTAATACGGATGGCCCTGATCTTCGTACTGCTGGCGGATCGGCGCCTTGAAGGCCTCTTCCTCGTCCTTGCTCCAGCTGCCGCCCTTGGCCTCGATCCCCTCCCGGCGCACGGTGGACAGCACGCTGGCCGCCTGCTCGCCGCCCATCACCGAGATGCGGCTGTTGGGCCACATCCACAGGAAGCGCGGGCTGTAGGCACGGCCGCACATGCCGTAGTTGCCGGCGCCAAAGCTGCCGCCAATCAGCACCGTGAGCTTGGGCACCTGGGCGGTGGCCACGGCGGTCACCATCTTGGCGCCATCCTTGGCGATGCCGCCGTTCTCGTACTTGCGGCCGACCATGAAGCCGGTGATGTTCTGCAGGAAGACCAGCGGCACGCCGCGCTGGGCGCACAGCTCGATGAAGTGGGCGCCCTTCTGGGCCGACTCGCCAAACAGGATGCCGTTGTTGGCGACAATCCCGATGGGCATGCCATAGAGGTGGGCAAAGCCGGTGACCAGGGTGGTGCCGTAGCGCGCCTTGAACTCGTCGAAGCGCGAGCCATCGACGATGCGGGCGATCACCTCGCGCACGTCGTAGGGCTTGCGGGTGTCGGTGGGGATCACGCCGTAGATCTCGGCGGGATCGTAAAGGGGCTCCTCCGCGTCGAGCAGCTTCAGCCCGACCGGCTTGGTCCGGTTGAGGGTGCCGACAATGCGCCGGGCGATGAAGAGCGCGTGGGTGTCGTTCTCGGCCAGGTGGTCGGCCACGCCGGAGACGCGGGTGTGCACGTCGCCGCCGCCCAGGTCTTCGGCCGTCACCACCTCGCCGGTGGCCGCCTTCACCAGCGGCGGGCCGCCCAGGAAGATGGTGCCCTGGTTCTTGACGATGATGGTCTCGTCGCTCATGGCCGGCACGTAGGCGCCGCCGGCAGTGCATGAGCCCATCACCACGGCGATCTGGGGAATGCCCAGGGCTGACATGTTGGCCTGGTTGAAGAAGATGCGCCCAAAGTGGTCCCGGTCGGGGAAGACCTCGTCCTGCTTGGGCAGGAAGGCGCCACCGGAATCCACCAGGTAGATGCACGGCAAACGGTTTTCCTGGGCGATCTCCTGGGCGCGCAGGTGCTTCTTCACCGTCATCGGGTAATAGGTGCCGCCCTTCACGGTGGCATCGTTGGCCACGATCATGCACTCGGTGCCATTGACCCGGCCGATGCCGGTGATCACCCCGGCCGAGGGCGCATCGTTGTCGTACATCCCGTAGGCGGCCAGCTGGCCGAGTTCGAGAAAGCCGGTGCCGGGATCAAGCAGATGATCGACCCGGTCGCGGGGCAGCAGCTTGCCACGGGCCACATGCTTGGCCCGGGCCGCCTCACCACCGCCGAGAGACACCCGCGCAGCCTTCTCGCGCAGGTCGGCCACGATCTTGCCCATCTCGGCCGCGTTGGCCTGGAACTCGGGCGATCGCGGGTTGATGCTGGATTTGATGACGCTCATGTCGGCTTCCTTGCTCAGGCCGTTTCGGAGAACAGCTCACGACCGATCAGCATGCGACGGATCTCGCTGGTGCCGGCCCCGATCTCGTAAAGTTTGGCGTCGCGCCACAGGCGGCCGACCGAGTACTCGTTGGTATAGCCCACACCGCCCAGGGTCTGGATGGCTTCGCCGGCCATCCAGGTGGCCTTCTCGGCGGAATACAGGATGGCGCCAGCGGCGTCCTTGCGCAGGGTGCGCGAGTGATCGGTGCGGTCACAGGCCTGACCCACCGCATACACATAGGCACGGGTGGCCATCCATGTGGAGTACATGTCGGCCAGCTTGCCCTGCATCAGCTGGAACTCGCCGATGCTCTGGCCAAACTGCTTGCGGTCGTGGAGGTAGGGCACGACTTCGTCCATGCACGCCGCCATGATGCCCAGCGGGCCACCGCACAGCACGGCGCGCTCGTAGTCGAGGCCGCTCATCAGCACCTTGACGCCATTGCCCACGCCACCCAGCACGTTCTCCTCGGGCACCTCCACATCGTCGAAGAACAGCGGGAAGGTGTTGGAACCGCGCATGCCCAACTTGTCCAGGTGGGTGCCATGGATGAAGCCCTTCATGCCCTTCTCGATGATGAAGGCGGTCATGCCCTTGGGGCCGGCCTCGATGTCGGTCTTGGCATACACCACCAGGGTGTCGGCGTCGCCGCCGTTGGTGATCCACATCTTGGCGCCGTTGAGCACGTAGCGGTCACCCTTCTTGTCGGCACGCAGCTTCATGCTCACCACGTCGGAGCCGGCGTTGGGCTCGCTCATGGCCAGGGCGCCCACGTGGTCGCCGGAGATCAGCTTGGGCAGGTACTTCTGCTTCTGGGCCTCGGTGCCGTTGCGGCGGATCTGATTGACGCACAGGTTGGAGTGGGCGCCGTAGGACAGGCCAACCGAGGCGGAGGCGCGGGAGACCTCTTCCAGGGCGATGATGTGCGCGAGATAGCCCATGTTGGTACCACCATATTCCTCGGGCGCGGTCATGCCGTGCAGGCCCAGGTCACCGAGCTTCTTCCACAGATCGGCGGGGAATTCATTCACCCGGTCGATCTCGGCCGCGCGGGGCGCGATCTCCTTGGCCGCGAAGGCCTGGATGGTGTCGCGCAGGGCTTCAATGGTTTCGCCGAGGTGGAAATCGAGGCTGGGTACGTTCATGGTTTGTCTCCTCCGGAAGATGGGTATGGCGGGACCGGACTTGGCAGTCCCTGTCGACACGCGGCAGGTTACGTGCGCCGGCACGGTGCCGGGCGCCATCGTGGTTGCAGATCGTGCCACGACGAGGCGCCCCGGACGATAGAATTTACGGGCCATGGAAAATCCTGCCCCCGACACCCGCCTGCCCGGCCTATCCCGCGCTGCAACACCGATCGCCTTCATTGAGGCCATCATTGCCGGGTACCGCCGCTACGGTGCAGACCCGGCCAACGCCCTGGCCCGTGCCGGCATCAGCCCGGCCCTGCTCGGACACCCCGAAGCGCGGGTGACAGCCAGCCAGATGGAGATCATGTCGGGGGCGGCCATGCAGGAGCTCGACGACGAGGCCCTGGGCTGGTTCTCCCGGCGCCTGCCCTGGGGCAGCTACGGCATGCTGTGCCGCGCGTCCATCACCTCGCCCGATCTGGGGGTGGCCCTCAAGCGCTGGTGCCGCCACCACCACCTGCTCACCAACGACATCGAACTGCACCTTGCAGTCACCGGCGACGAGGCCCGTTTCACCCTCACCCCCGACCGCGATCTGGGCGAGCTGCGCGAGTTCTGTCTGGTCACCCTGCTGCGCTACGTGCTGGGCTATGCCTGCTGGGCCATCGACTCACGCATCCCCCTGCAGGAGACGCGCTTCCCCTTCCCGCCGCCGCCCCACGCCGAGACCTACCCCCTGCTCTTTCCCGGCCCGGTGCACTTCAACGCAGACGCGGCAGGATTCAGCTTTGACGCCCGTTACCTCACGCTGCCCATCCGCCGCGACGAAGCCGCCCTGCGCACCATGCTCCAGCGCGCCCTGCCCCTTACCGTGCTGCAGTACCGGCGCGACCGCCTGCTCGTCGAGGGCGTGCGCCACTTTCTGCGCAGCCCCGACAAACAGGGCGCCACCGCCGAGCGGGTTGCCGAGCACCTGCATGTTTCCGTCCGCACCCTGCACCGGCAACTCAAGGAGGAAGGCTCCTCCCTGCAGCAGATCAAGGACGATACCCGCCGCGACCATGCCATCGCCCTCCTCGACCGCAGCCGCAAGTCGGTCAAGCAGATCTCAGCCCTGGTCGGCTTCGCCAACGAGAAGAGCTTTACTCGCGCCTTCCGCACCTGGACCGGCCTGCCACCCCAAGCCTGGCGGGAGAGAAACCACGCCCCCCACCCGGCCCCGGAGGGAATCCCCCTGGCAAAGAGGTCGACCTGACGCCCAAGCATCATCCAACTGCAACTTTTCTGCAATCACGGAAGCCGACGGGCGCTGCTAAGGTCTGCCACGACAATCCACTCGTGGAGGCTTCCCCATGGTTTTCTTCGAACTTTTTTCCAACGCCCCCGACATCATCAAGGTCAATGCCGGTGCCGCGCTCTTTCGCGAAGGTGAAGACGGCACCACCCTGTATGTACTGACCATCGGCACCGCCGAAGTGATGATAGGGAACCGGGTCGTGGAAACACTCCAGCCGGGCAACATCATTGGGGAAATGGCCCTGGTGGACCCTGCCCCCCGGGCAGCCAGCGTGATCGCCGTAACCGACTGCGAGTTCGTCGAGGTGGACGACAAGCGCTTCAATTACCTCGTCCAGCAAACCCCGTTCTTTGCCCTCAAGGTCATGCGCGTCCTGTCCGAACGCCTGCGGACAACTTCCGCAATGCTGCCGATCCTCGAGGACGTATAAAGATCTCACGGAAGGAGTGAGGTCGAGCGGCACAGTGAGTATCCTCACCAGCTCACAGTTCCGGCATTCAAGTTAAGTGCGTCACAGCCACCCGGGAGCCCATCGGCTACCATACCGGACGCATACCATTTGAATTTTCCCCACGTCCTCCAGGAGCGTCCGTGCCCCTCTCTCCAATCCCGTTCCGGCATGCGGGTATCGCGGCCCTGCTCATCGCGATCACCATCAACTCGGTCCATGCCGCACCTGACGCAGACCCCGTCCTCACCCTCGCCGAAGGGCACCTGCGCCTTGAGGCTCGCCTGAGAAAGATGGGTATCGGTGCCGACAAGCCTTTCTCCATGCCCGCGTCGATCGACACGGCGAGACAGATCAAGAAGGCCACGCAGGGCAGCGAACGCATTGCCCGCCCCGGACAAGTCGTTGGTCTGGTCGTCCGCTTCCGCTCTCCCGACGTGCAAGCCCTGTCGGCCCGCAATGCTCCGCCGCCCGATGCCCTTGTCGCCCAGCTCAACAGCGTCGCAGGCGGTGAGCTGAGCTACCAACGTGCCATGTCCATGGGCTTTCATGTATTCCGCTTCGCCACGCCAAAGCCCCTGAGCGAGGCCGGAGCCATCCTGGAACGGCTCCGCGCCCTGCCGGAAATCGAGCAGGTGACCGAGGATCTGCGCACCTCCCGCGACCTCACACCCAACGACGTCGCCTTCCCCACACAATGGAACATGCAGTCGGTGTACACCTACGGCGGTGCCGCCAACCTCCCCGCCGCCTGGACGATGACGACCGGGTCCGCCAGCACGGTGGTGGCCGTGATCGACACCGGCATCACCGCCCACCCCGAATTCCAGTCCCGCATCCTGCCGGGCTATGACTTCATTTCTGACCCCGTGAACGCGAACGACGGCAACGGACGGGATTCCGACGCCAGCGACCCTGGCGACTGGACGGCCAAGCACGAATGCGGCTATGGCGAGCCGGCCTATACGTCAAGCTGGCACGGCACCCACGTGACCGGCATCATCGCTGCCGCCGGCAACAACTGGTCGGGCATGGCGGGCGTCAACTGGAGAACCCGCATTCTTCCGGTGCGGGTGCTGGGCAAATGCGGCGGCAGCGTATCCGACATCATCGATGGCATGCTGTGGGCCGTTGGACTGGAGGTACCCGGTGTACCCACCAACCCCAACCCTGCCCAGGTGCTCAACCTGAGCCTGGGCGGCTGGAGCCCCAGCGGTTGCACATCGGCCTATGAAGAAGCCCTCAACCGGGTGCGGGCCACCGGCGCACTGGTGGTGGCCGCCGCAGGCAACGACGATAACGAATCCGCCTATGTGGTTCCCGCGGCCTGCGAGGGCGTGATGACCGTCGGCGCCATCGACCACGACGGCTATCGGGCCAGCTACAGCAACTACAGCGTGGTCAATGCGGTGAGTGTCTCCGCTCCCGGCGGTGACATCAGCTACTACGGTACCGACGGCTCGGGCATCTACTCGACGGTCAACTCGGGAACCAAAGGCCCCGTGGCCAGCAGCTATGCGTACTACCAGGGCACCAGCATGGCCGCACCCCATGTGTCGGGCATTGCGGCCCTTGCCCTGGCCCAGGATCCGCAGATCAGCCCGGAACTGCTGTATTACTCCATCTATCTGTCCAGTCACGATTTTCCTCGGGACTCCATCTGCAGCAGCTATGCCGAGACCTACCTCCTGTGCGGTGCCGGGATCGCCGATGCCTACCAGACCCTGTTGACGGTCATGGGCCTGCAGCCCTATCTGCTGGTCACCGAGTACTACAACGTGGACATCCGGCACTATTTCCGTACCGGCGCGCGCAGCGATTCCGCCTTTATCCTGGCGGGAAATGCCGGCAAGGGCTGGCGCGACACCTACGACTACTTCCTCGCCTGGCGAGATGCGTCCAGCGGCGCCCAGGCGGTATGCCGCTTCTACGCCAAGGGTCCGAACTCCCACTTCTTCACTGCCGATGCCAAGGAGTGCGAAGACGTCAAGAGCTACCCAGGATGGGTATATGAAGGCATCGCCTACTACATGAAGGTCCCGAAAAACAGCGTCTGCCCCTCGGACAGCGTGCCGGTTCACCGCCTCTACAACAACCGCTTCATCTTCAACGATTCCAACCATCGCTTCACCACCGACATGGACGTGGTCACCCGGATGACCCAGGCCGGATGGATCTACGAGGGTGTCAAGATGTGCGGCGGTGGGGGCTGAACGGCCGCCCCGCTTTCAGGGTGACGACGCCCCGCCGCGGCGGGCGTCCGGCGACAGCCACCGGAGCAGGAGTGCGAAGAAGGGCTCTGCAGCCACGGGCTTTCCGATATGGTCGTCCATGCCGGCCTCGATGCACGCCAGCCGGTCCTGCTCGAAGGCATTGGCCGTCAGGGCCACGATGGGCGTGCGCGGCCTGCCCGGCAGCGCACGTATCGCCCGCGCCGCCTCGAAACCATTCATCCGTGGCATCTGCAGATCCATCAGAATAAGGTCGTAGACGTTCCGCTCTGCCAGCGCCACGGCCTGGGCGCCGTCCTCGGCCAGATCCACCTCCAGGCCGGCAATCCGCAGCAACTCACGGGACACCTCCTGATTGATCGGCTCGTCCTCCACCAGCAGGATTCGGGCACCCGTGCCTATCCTGCGCAACATGTCCTCGGCCACGTCACCCCCCTCCACGGACATGGCCGGGGAGTCCGCAACAAGCAGGTGCACCGTGAACCAGAAGAGGCTCCCGGCCCCCGGCACACTCTCGACGCCAATGGTCCCTCCCATCAGTTGCGTCAGGCGCTTGCTGATGGCAAGCCCGAGCCCCGTGCCGCCATACTTCCGCGTCGTCGAATTGTCGGATTGCTCGAAGGCCAGGAACAGACGTTTCCGGTCCTCCGCGGGAATCCCGATCCCGGTATCGCGCACCTCGAAGCGCAGCATCACGCTGCGCCCCTCTTCCTCGGGGGGCAGAACCCGCACCGTGACGCCTCCCTGGTGGGTGAACTTGACGGCATTGCTGACAAGGTTGAGCAGTATCTGGCCGAGGCGCACCGGATCCCCGACGAAGCCTTGCTCCGCCAGCGCCGGGGGAACGTCCACCGTCAGGCCGAGACCTTTGGCGGTGGCCGCCGGCGTCATCAAGCCCGTCAGGGTGTCAAGCACATCCCGCAGGGTGAAGTCCACGGACTCAAGGGTCAGGCGCTCGGCTTCGATCTTCGAGATGTCGAGGATGTCGTTGATCACCGCCAGCAGGTGATCGGATGCCTGCTTCACCTTCTGCAGCTGGTCAATCTGCTTCACATCCGTTGCCCGCCTCAGGGCCAGATCGGTCATCCCCATGATGCCATTCAGGGGGGTGCGCAGTTCGTGGCTCATGTTGGCCAGGAAGGCGCTCTTGGCCCGGCTCGCGCTTTCGGCCACCTCCTTGGCGATGGAGAGGGCAGCCGTTCGCTCGACGACCAAGTCCTCCAGGTGCTGGCGGTGCAGGGCCAGCTCCGCATCAAGGTGCTTGCGTTCAGTGATATCCCGGGCCGAGCCCACGGTACCGATGACCTTCCCGTCCTCATTGACGAAGGGCGCCTTTCTCACATCCAGCACCACGGGTCTCCCGCGGATGCTCCCGCTCTCCTCGAAAATGCAGGGCTGATCCTTCTCGAGGGTGGTGGCATCGGTCTCCTGACAAAGCTCGCCGAAGGTATGCCAGTGGGGATCATCCGGCTGGCGGGAGCGCTCCCGCAGGGCAAAGTAGGTATCGGTTCGGCCCACGGGCTCGGAGGTATCCACCGCACACAGCAAATGGCGGCACACGGCCTGATTGGCAAACAGGTAACGCCCTTCCAGATCCTTCGCCCAGATCAGATCGGGCACGTTGTCACACATCAGCCGCAACATCGCAGCCAGCTTGGCCGACCGCTCGGTCGAATCCGCCAGTTCCGCAGTACGTAGCGCAATGCGCTCCTCAAGGGCGCGCTCCGATGCCTCGAGGGTCTCCCGGGCCAGCCGCTCGGCCTTCAAGGCCTCGGTCTGAGCCTGCTCCTTGTCACGGCGCAGGACATGGATGCGACTGGCCAGGGCAAAGGAAAACAGGAGCATCTCCAGCGCCGATCCGATCTGCATGCCGTAAGAGGTGATCGGGTTGGTCGGCAGCCAGTTGAGGGTCCGCAGGGAAAGCATGGCCACCCCCAGGAGCAGGAGCGTCCAGGCCACCAGGAAGATGCGTGCCCCCGGCTGGCCGCGACGCAAGGCGAGGATGCCGGCGACCACCGCCACGCATGAGAAGGCCATCCCCACCAGTGCGGTGGCCACGCCCCCGGGCCGATACGCATGGACCACCGGAATCAGACCCGCAACAATGAAGCCGATCTGCAAAATGCGGATCAAGCGGTCAAGTCCCGGCGCGGTCTGCGCCGTCTGGAGGAACTGCCGGGTGAACACCGCACCAAAGAAACCCGTCAGGCAAAACCCCAGGGGCAGCGCCACATTGCCCCAGGCCGGAAACTGCGGCCACAGGAACTGGTTACCCAGGCCAAGCATGGAGAGCTGGGCCACGCCCATGGACACGACGCAGGCCACATAGACCAGGTAGACCCGCTCTCGCAGGGCGGAATACAGCAGCAGGTTGTACATGCCGAGGGCCAGCAGCATGCCGAAGTACAGGGCCAGAACCCCATACACCTTCTGGTCGTTCTCGTGCAGCGCCCGGGGTTCCCAAACGGTCAGCGGCAGGGTCAGGCTCCCTCCCGAACTCACCCGCAGATAGACCGTTTTCCCGCCCCCCGGCTCGACGGACAGCGGAAACACCAGGTTGCGATGCGGGAACGGGCGCGCACCGTGGGGCATCAGATCCCCCGCCCGTAGATGCGCGGCGACACCGCCCTCCACGGCGAAGAAATCGACCGAATCGAGGGACGGGTAGGCCAGCTCGATCAGCCAGCTCCGGGCTGTGTTGGCCTCCGCCGACACGTTTAGGCGTAGCCAGTAGGTGGAAGCCGAGTAACCGAAATTCAGGTCACTGCTGCCCTTCACCGGCGCAAAGCGGCGGGCCGTTTCCGGCTGTTGCACCTGATCCAGCGTCAGGCTGCCGGAAGGGTCTTCCAGCACCTCCAGGTAGGGCCGCAGGGACAGACAGCGGGTATCGGCGGTGAGAGCAACGGAGCTTGAGGCATTTACAAATCCGGAAAGGGCGGCCAGCGCCAGCAGCGCCATCAACAGTCGAACAACCCGCATCCCATTCCTTTGCAAAAAATCAGTCTTGGCGGGCACCCATGCGCGTCAGCACCACATGGTGCCACAAGCCCAATCCGGCCACACTCCCGCACCTGGCCCGCCGCGTCACGCCCGGTACCGCGCCAGCGCGAGCCCCGCCACGTCGATATCGGGCTCCCGGCCCGACAGCAGATCCGCCAGAACCCGCCCCGTACCGGCCGCCATCGTCCATCCCAGCGTGCCATGGCCGGTGGCCAGATACAAGTTAGTGTAGGGCGTTGCGCCGATGATGGGGGTGCCGTCGGGGGTCATGGGCCGCAGGCCGGTCCAGAAGCGGGCACGCTCCAGGTCGCCCCCTGCACCGAAGAGATCCCGCACCACATGCGCCAGGGTACGCCGGCGTGCGGGACGCAGGGCCAGGCTGAATCCCGCCAGTTCGGCGGTGCCCCCCACCCGGATACGGTCCCCCAGGCGCGTCACCGCCACCTTGTGGGTTTCATCCATCACGGTGGATTCGGGCGCCCCCGCCGGATCGACGATGGGCAGGGTCAGGGAGTAACCCTTCACCGGGTAGATCGGGAGCTGCAAGCCCAGGGGCCTGAGGAGGGCGGGCGAATGGCTGCCCAGGGCAACCAGGTAGGCATCGCCGCTGACCCGCCCGGCCCCGGTCAGGACGCCACGCACCCGCCCCCCTTCGTGGAGCAGGCCCTGGATCGACTCGCCATGACGGAACTCGACCCCCAGGCCAGCGGCCAGGGCCGCCAGGCGGCAGGTGAACACGTAGCAGTCGCCGGTCTCATCACCGGGCAGCCACAAACCACCCGCCACCTTCTCGCGTACCCGGGCCAGTGCGGGCTCCCGGGCGACGCAGCCGTCCCGGTCGAGCAACGCATAGGGCACGCCGAATTGATCCAGCACGCCCATATCGGTGAAGGCGTCATCCACCTGTCTGGCGGTACGGAATAGCTGCAGGGTGCCCCGCGTCCGCTCGTCATAGGTGATCCCCGTCTCGTCACGCAACGCGCGCAGGCAGTCCCGGCTGTACTCGGCGAGCGCCAGCATGCGCCCCTTGTTGCGCCCATAGGCCTCAGCATTGCAGTTTTCCAGAAGCTGCCCCACCCACAACCAAAGGGCCGGGTCGGGCCGAGGCCACAGCACCAGGGGGCGATGTCGCATCAACATCCATTTGAGCGCCTTGACCAGCAGGCCGGGCGACGCCCAGGGGGCCGAATAGCCGGGCGAAACTTCACCCGCATTGGCGAAACTCGTTTCCAGCGCCACCCCCTCACGGCGCTCCAGCACCACCACCTCATGCCCGGCGCGGGCCAGGAAGTAGGCACAGCTCACACCGATCACGCCACCACCGAGTACGATGACCTTCATGATTTGCCACCCCTTGTAGGAAACACGCCACACCTTCCCTGCAAGCAAACCCGGGGCCAGCTGGAACGGTGCCGGCCCGCCCCCTCCCCCCACCACCCCTGGTACGCTCCCGGCCATGCCCCTGCGCCAACGATTCCTTGAACTGCAGGCCGCCCTGAACACCCACCAGGCACTCTGGCGCCCATCGCCGTTCTACATCCGCCACCCCGACTGGTTCGGGCAATGGCCGGAACTGGCCGACGCCGCCCTCCGGCTGGACGAGGACACCCTCACCCGGCTTGGCGAAGACCCGGCGGCATTGCAGGCCTGGCTCGCACCGCGGCTACCCGTCGCCGCACATCTGGACGCCCTGTGTGCGCTTGCGCCCCTGCAAGTGCGCGCCCTGCCGCCCACCGGCCCCCATTTCGACTGGGAGATCCCCCTGCGCAAGCGCGAGCAGATCGACGCCTTTGCGGCCCATGGCCCGGCCAACCCTGCCCCGCTGCTGGAGTGGTGCGCAGGCAAGGGCCACCTGGGGCGACGCCTGGCCCTCACCGACGGCCAGCCGGTGAGTTCCCTCGAAATCGACCCGACCCTGTGCGCCCATGTCCAGCGCCTCGCCACCCGGGCCGGCATTGCCCAGACCGTTCTGTGCGCCGACGCCCTCGAGACCGCAGCCCGCCAGCACGTGCGCGACCACAGCGTGCTGGCCCTGCACGCCTGCGGCGAACTGCATCGCACCCTGGTTCGCCACGCCGCCAGCGACGGCGCCCACAGCTATCGCATCGCCCCCTGCTGCTATTACCGGGGTGCCGGGCACGGCTACGTTCCCCTCAATCGCGACGCCGACCTACCCCTGGATGGCAGCATCCTGCGCCTGGCCGTCACCGAAACCGTCACCGCCCCCCAGCGCATACGCCGGCGGCTGGCCCGGGACCAGGCGTGGAAGCTGGGCTTCACCGCGCTGCGCAATGCCGTCCAGGGCGAAGGAATACGGCCCTTCCGGCCGGTGCCGTCCACCTGGCTGTCGGGCAACTTCGAAGACTATTGCGCGCACCTGGCCACGCGCGAAGGCCTGCCCCTGCCCGGGCAGGTGGACTGGGCGCACTGGCAGGCCGTCGGCGAGCAGCGCCGCAGCGAAGTGCGCCGCCTGGAACTGGTCCGTCACGCCTTTCGCCGCGCCCTGGAAATGTGGCTGGTACTGGACCTCGCCCTGGGCCTCGAGGAAGCCGGCTTCACGGCCACGGTCGGCACCTTCTGCCCACGCACCCTGACCCCGCGCAACCTGATGGTGCTGGCCGAACGCTGAGGCCCGGCCTGCCGCTTGCAGAAGCCCTGTCGGCATGGTGTGATTCAGGCAACGACCACGCCCCGGCCTGCCATGTCCGCTTCCCGCGTCTGTGCCCTGCTTCTGGCGACGAGCCTGCTGTCCGGCTGCGCAACGCAGCCTTCATGGCCAAAGCCCCCCACCGGCCATGCGCAAGCCCCCCATCCGGAGAGCCCCTTCACCGAGATCGAAAACCGGATCGCCACCGACCATGGCACCGACCGATCTGGCTTCGATCTGCTCGAACGCAACGACCGGGCCCTGCAGTGGCGCCTCACCCTGATCGACTCGGCCCGCCACAGTATCGACCTGCAGTACTACGTGTGGTTCGGCGACCAGGTGGGCAGGCTGATCATGTACCGGGTGCTGGATGCCGCCGACCGGGGTGTCAAGGTGCGCATCCTCTTCGATGACCTGAACACCATGCTCCACGACATGACCCACGTGGAACTGCGCGACAGCCTGCTGGCCCGCATTGACCGCCATCCCAATATCTAGATCCGGGTCTTCAACGCCTGGCAGGAGCGCTCCCTCTTCGGCCGCATGTTCGGCGTGGCGACCGACTTCGAACGCCTGAACCGACGCATGCACAACAAGCAGATGATCGTCGACAACCGGGCGGCAATCATCGGCGGACGCAATCTCGGCGACGAGTACTTCGGCCTCAACCCGGCGTTCAACTTCCACGATCTGGACGTGCTCGGTGTCGGCCCGGTGGCCCGCCAGGCCAGCCAGGTATTCGACCGATACTGGAACAGCGACTGGGTACGCCGGATTCCCAAGGGGGAAGCCGGCGACCAACCCGGCCCCGACGACGAGCTGGGCGCCATGGCCCGGGCCGAACTGCTGCGCCACCCCAGCCTGCAAGCCCTCAATGCCGCCGGCACGGACTGGCGCATTCCCCTGGCCGGGCTCAGCGCGACGCTTTCGGCCGGCGCCAGCCAGGTCCACACCGACTCCCCCTCCCGCGCCCCGGATGTCCGCAACCACACGCCGGAAGCCTTCCGGGCGCTGATGCGCTCCGCCCGTCGCGAAGTTTTGATCACCAACGCCTACATCATCCCCGACAGCCACTTCATGGACGACCTGCGCGAACTGGGCCAGCGCGGCGTAGGGGTGCGCATCCTGACCAACTCCCTGGCCTCCCACGATGTACCGGCGGTGAACAGCCACTATCAAGCCTGGCGCGAGCCCATCCTGGCCACCGGCGCGCGCCTCCACGAGTTGCGCGCCGATGCCGCCGTACAGGGCGAGATTGTTGACCTGCCCCCCCTGCGCGCGGGGTTCGTGGGCCTGCACACCAAGGCCATGGTGATTGATCGGGAACGGGCCTTCATCGGCTCCATGAACCTTGATCCGCGCTCGGAGATCCTCAATTCGGAGATGGGCGTGATCATCGACAGCGCCCCCCTGGCGGAGAAGCTCGCCCGCCGCATGGAACGGGACATGGGCCCGGCCAATAGCTGGGAAGTGACCCGCGACACGGAAGGGCTGCTGCGCTGGCGCAGTGAGGCCGGCGAACTCACCCGCCAGCCGGCCCGCAGCCTGTGGCAACGGATCGAAAACCTGGTCTTCAGGTTCTTTCCCGCCAACCTGTACTGAAGGGCTTCCTGCATGAAGATCCCACGCCCCTTCGTCCAGGCCTGCCTGCTCGGCGCCCTCCTCCTTGCCGGCTGCACCGGTTTCGCCCCCCAGCCCGGCCCCGGAGCGGAGCCGGAGCCGGGTGCAGGCTATCGCCTCCTCACCACCCCCTTCATCGCCCTCGGCGACACCCAGGAGCATGTCTCCACCGGCTACCCGCTGCATGACAACGACAGCGCCGTGGATGCCTACGTGGAAGTGGCCCAGCGCCCGCCCGAGCAGACCCTGTTCGGGCGTCGCCTGATGGAATGGGCCCTGCACAGCCATCCCGACGCCCCCTTCATCCACCTCGGCGATGTCATGGACCTCTCCTGCCGCATCGAAGCCGGGCGCATGACGCGCATCTTCCGGGGTGCCCCCCGGCCCGGCGCGATCCTGCCCGGCAATCACGACGGACTGATGTTCGGCATCTATTCCTACAACCTCCTTGAAGCGGAGTTCGACCCCGACGCCCTGCGCTGGAACAAGGCCTGCCGGCGCGGAGCGGCCCCCGACGATGCCCGCCACAAGACCGAGCACGAAGCCTTCACCAAGCGCGACTTCATTGCCCTCTATATCAGCGAGCACGCCCGGCAAACCGCCGACCATCCCGGGCTCAACCCGCCCCCCGCGGCGGGCACCCACGTGGCCAGCTGGCGCAACACCGACCCCCGGGCCTTTCTCACCGGCATCGAGGCCAAACTCCTGGATGGCATCGCCTATGCCGACTCCTACCTCGCCCAGCGCATCCGGCTGCCCCGCGCCCCCGAGGCCGACCGGGACGTGATCCTGATCGGCCTCGACACCAACCAGGCCGGTCCCCTGGTCAGCACCTGGGACACCCTGATGGGTCGCAGCCCGGGAAGCACCGGGCACATCCACCCCGACCAGATCGCCGCCATCGCCCACTGGGTCGATGAAGCCGTCGCCCGGGGCGACATGGTCATCTTCGCCGGCCATCACAACTGGCGCGCCCTCGGCTTGCCGTCGCGCATCATGCTGCGCGCCCTGATGAACCGCCTCGACCACCCCCTGGTCTATCTGTCCGCCCACACCCACCGGGGCTTCTGGGCAGAGCACCGGACCCTGGCCCACCGGCCTCTCCTGGAGATGAACGTCAGCTCCCTGTCGGACTGGCCCCTGGCCTACCGCCGCATCACTTTCGCCTATGACGACAAGGCCCGGCGCCTGCGGGTCAAGGCCGACCTCCTGCCCCGCGGCCCCCAGCCCAATGCCTCCTACGCCGACCTTCTGTCCGCCTGGGAAGCACAGACCTGCAGCGCATCGGGCATTCCGCTGCGACACATCCTGGACGAGGACATGGCCCTCGTGCAACAACAGCGCAGTGCCCGCGGCACGCTCGTGGAATGGCTGGTGCAATACCTGGCACCGGTCTGCGAAGGCTGCGAACAATCCCTGTACATGCACGCCCAGGCCTACCAGGATGAACTGCTGCGCACCCTCGAGCAGGTCGGCAAGGATCTCGGACCGGACACCCACGCGCTGCGCACCCTGGCACTGCCTCCCTGGTGCCCCGGCACGGACTACGAGGCCTGCATCCACAGCCTGCTGGCAGAGCGTCGGGAAGGCCTCCAGGCCAACGTCGAACTGTTCCGGCGCAAGGCCAGCCTGGTGGCCCTGCTCAACGACCACCTGGACGAACTCGACAGCCACCGGGCCAAGGCCTACATGACCTGCCGGGCCGTGCAGGCCGCCAAGCTCGACTTCGACGCCACCGACGACGCCCACAATTTCGACCGGGGCGAAGCCAAACGCCGGGCCGAGCAGTTCTTCCGCATCGAAGCCAGTGTGGGCATGGACTGAAACCCGCCCCAACGGAGAACAACACCCAAATGAAAACCACCCTGCCCGCCGCCAGCGAGGTGCTCGCCTTCTGGTTCCACGAGACCGTGCCGCGCCAGTGGTGGCAGCGCGACGACAGCTTCGACCGGATGATCGCCGCCCGCTTCGGCGCCCTGCACGAAGCCGCCGCCCACTGCGAACTCCACCCCTGGCGGGCAACGCCAAGCGGACGGCTGGCGGAGATCATCGTGCTCGACCAGTTCTCCCGCAATCTGCACCGCGACCAGCCCCGCGCCTTCGCCTGCGACGCTCAGGCCCTGGCCCTGGCCCAGGTGGCCGTGGCTGCCGGTGCCGACCAGCCCCTGCCGCCGGTGCAACGCGCCTTCCTGTACATGCCCTACATGCACAGCGAATCCCCCGCCATCCACCAAATTGCCGTGACCCTGTTCAGCCAGCCCGGCATGGAGGGCAACCTGGACTTCGAACTGCGCCACAAGGCCATCATCGACCGCTTCGGACGCTACCCCACCGCAACGCCATCCTCGGCCGCCCGTCCACGGCCGAGGAAGTCGCCTTTCTGCAGACGCCGGGCTCGTCATTCTGAAGCCGGGGCACACCCCCTAGCCGGGAATCTCGGCCTCCACCAACTGGGCCAGCAGGATCAGCGACTCCTGCCAGCCGAGGTGGCAGGACTCCGGTGGAATGACGCCCGGAATCCCCTCCTGCACCACCACCAGCTCGGTGCCGCAGGACACCGCCCGCAGGCTCACGGTGGTCCGCATCTCCCCGGACAGGTTCGGGTCGTCAAAGGCGTCGGAGTAGGAAATCCGCGCCCCCGGCTGCAGCTCCAGGTAGGTGCCGCCGAACGCGTGGCTGTGCCCGCTCGCGAAATGGGTGAAGGACATCCGGTATTTGCCGCCCACCCGCGCATCCATCTCATGCACCTGGGCGGTGTACCCATGGGGCGGCAGCCACTTGACCATCGCGGCAGGGTCGAGGAAGGCACGGTAGATGCGTTCCGGGGGGGCGCGCAGAACGCGCTGCAGGGTGACGGTATGGGTCGCGGTCATGATGCTTTCCTGAAAAGAGAGGACGTCCCTCTGACGATACGACGATCGACCAGGGTGGGAATCGACAATCGCCCCCGCCGCGGGCGCACAGCCCGTCAGGCCCCGCCTGAATCGTGCCGCGCCACCAAGCCCATCAGACGTGTCCGCCGGCTGGCCAGGAAGGCCGCGAAGATGAGCAGCACCACCCCTTCGAGGATCATCGTCCGCCCCGGCCCGATGGCACTGGCGATGAAGCCGGCCAGCAGCCCGCCCAGGGCATCGAAACCAAACCGCGCCCAAGTGAAGAAGGACACGATACGCCCGCGCAACCGATCCGGCGCCATGCTCTGGAGCAGCATGTTGATCCCCACATTGCACACCGAGATACCAAAACCCAGGATCACCATGGCCCCCATGGCCACCGGCAACAGGCGCGTCCAGCCAAAGGCCAGCAGCGCCACGGCACTGAGCGCCGTCCCCAGGGTGGTGGCCCCGATCAGGCCCGGCACCGAGCGGCGGGTGGCCAGAAACACCGTGGAACCAAAGGCCCCGCAGCCGGCCGCCCCCCACAGCAGCCCCAGGGTGCGCGCATCCCCGGCGAACACCTCCGCGGCAAACACCGGCAGCAGCACCGCATAGGCCGAAGCCGTCAGATTGAGGGCCATCAGCACAATGATGAGCATGCGCACCGTCCAGGTGTGCCAGGCATAGGCCAGCCCCTCCTTGAATACATCCCCCACCGTGCCCTGGGCACGGGGCATGGCCGGCACCTTCACCGACGCCACCGCCACAAACAGGGCAACGAAGCTCAGGGCATTCAGGGCAAAGCAGGCCGCCTCCGAGGTCAGGCCCAGCAGCAGCCCCGCCACCGGCGGGCCGACGAAGCGCCCGGTATTGAAGAGCATGGCGTTGAGCGCCAGGGCATTGGGCAGATCTTCCCGGCGCTCCACGAACACACTGATCAGGGACTGGCGCAGGGGCGTGTCGAAACTGTTGAGCACCCCCAGCAAAAGCGCCATGCTCACCAGCAGGCCCGGCCCCACCCAGCCCATCCAGGTAAGCCCCGCCAGCACCAGCGCCTGGGCGGCGAGCAAGCCCTGCACCCGCAGCAACCACCGGCGCTTGTCGTGCTTGTCGATCCACGCCCCGGCCAGCGGCCCCACCAGCAACTGGGGAATCAGCGCCGCAAAGGCCGTGACCCCCAGCAGGGCCGCCGAACCGGTGATGCGATAGACCAGCCAGGCCATGGCCACCTGCTGAATCCACGAGCCGAGGATGGACACGGCCTGGCCGAAGAAATACAGTCGAAAGCTGCGATGTTCGAGCGCCCGCAGGGGGCCAGGCAGCCGGCGGGTGGAAGGGTCGATGCTGAGCATGCCTCTATGTATCACAGGGCAGGGATTCCGACAGGCCGCACGCACGAACTGCAAAACAATTGGCTTAAACTACTCCCCCCAGAACCGAACGCGGAGCAACCCAGTGCAATACGGCGATTACAGCAGCGACGCCCTGATGACCATCACCAACCGGCCCGACCTCGTCTTCGTGCGTGGCGAAGGCAGCTGGCTCCATGACCACAATGGCAAGGCCTACCTGGACTTCATCCAGGGCTGGGCGGTCAATTGCCTGGGGCACTGCCCGCCCCAGATCCGCGACGCCCTGGTGGCCCAGGCCGGCACCCTGCTCAACCCCAGCCCGGCCTTCTACAATGGCCCGATGATCGAGCTGGCCGGCATTCTCACCGCCAACTCGGTGTTCGACCGGGTGTTCTTTGCCAACACCGGCGCCGAGGCCAACGAGGGGGCCATCAAGCTCGCCCGCAAGTGGGGCCAGGTGCACAAGGGCGGCGCCTACGAGATCATCACCTTCGACCACAGCTTCCACGGCCGCACCCTGGCCACCATGTCGGCCTCCGGCAAGCCCGGCTGGGACACCCTGTTTGCCCCCAGGTGCCGGGCTTCCCCAAGGCAGACCTGAACGACATCGCGTCGGTGAAGGCCCTGATCAACGAGCGCACCGTGGCGGTGATGCTGGAGCCCGTGCAGGGTGAAGGCGGCGTGATCCCCGCCGACCCGGCCTTCCTGCAGGCGCTGCGCACGCTCACCCGCGAACGCGGCCTGCTCTTGATCGTCGACGAAGTGCAGTCCGGCATCGGCCGCACCGGCACCCTGTTTGCCCACGAACAGGCCGGCATCGAGCCCGACATCATGACCCTGGGCAAGGGCATCGGCGGGGGCGTGCCCCTGGCCGCCCTCCTCGCCCGCGAGGATGTCTGCTGCTTCGTGCCCGGCGACCAGGGCGGCACCTACAACGGCAACCCGCTGATGACCGCCGTGGGCGTGGCCGTGCTGCGCACCCTGCTGGCCGACGGCTTCCTGGCCGGCGTGCGCGCCCGCGGTGAATATCTCTCCAGCCGCCTGCTGGAACTCTCCGCCCGCCACAGCCTGGGTGGCGAACGGGGCAGCGGCCTGCTGCGCGCCCTCATCCTCGACAGCGACCGCGGCCCGGCCCTGGTCAAGGCCGCGCTGGAGCAAGCCCCGGTGGGCCTGCTCCTCAACGCCCCCCGCCCCAACCTGCTGCGCTTCATGCCGGCGCTCAACGTGAGCGAAGGCGAGATCGACCAGATGATCGGGATGCTGGACGCGCTGCTGGGGCAGTAAGTACCCCGGCGGGCGCCTCCCCGCGCCCGCCGACCGAGTACAGAGGTCGCCATGGATCGGAACACCTTCGAAGCCCGCCTTCGCGACGAAGGCTTCTGCCAGACCGTGATCGTCGAACGGGAGGCCAATGGCCGGCTCGACCTGCACACCCACCCCTTCGAGGCCCTGGCCCTGATCCTGGCCGGGGAGATCCGCATCGAGGTGGATGGCGAGAGCCGGCTGTATCGGGTGGGGGAGGTCTTTCACCTGGTGGCCGAGCAGCCCCATTCGGAGCGCTACGGACCGGAGGGCGTGCGGTATCAGGTTGGGCGGCGCTGAAGACAAGCCCGCGACAATGGGCCTATATCGGGTGCCCGCCCGCCCCGCACCGTGAGCAGCAGCCGATAGGTTTGCCACCGGACCGCAGGTATCGGCAGGCGGCCCCTGGTGATGTGGTGAGCGGCCTGCGAGCCGTGATCGGATGCCTGATTGAGGTCGATCAAAGGCGTCAAGCCAAACTCAGATCGCAGAAAAGCACAACGCCCCTTGCGGGGCGTTGTGCTGAAATTTGGCGGAGAGGGCGGGATTCGAACCCGCGTCAGGGTATTACCCTGAACACGCTTTCCAGGCGTGCGACTTAAACCGCTCATCCACCTCTCCAAGTGGAGGCGGCACTATATATCAAGATTTTAAAAAGTCAAAGCCTGTTTTCGGTTTCGAGGGTTTTTCTGCCCTGATCGGGCATCCGGACGAAGTCCACGAGGGCTTGCACCTCCAGTGGCGGTGGCGGCGTGAGCAGGCTGACGATGGCGATGACCATGAAGCCCAGGGGTACGCCGAAGACGCCGCAGGAGATGGGGTGGATGTCGAACCAGGCGTCGCCCATGCTGCCGCCGAATAAGGGGTGGGTGCGGACGATGTAATACAGGGTGACACCCAGCCCCGCCAGCATCCGGGCCACGGCGCCCCCATTTGTTGGCGCGCTTCCATAAGATGCCCATCACCAGGGCCGGGAAGAAGGCCGAGGCGGCAATGGAGAAGGCCAGCCCGACCATGAACAGGATGCTGTCCGGGCGCAGGGAGGCTACCCAGGCGGCCACCACCGCCACCACCAGTAGCTGGGACTTGGTGATCACCAGGCGGCGCTGGGTGGAGGCCTGGGGATTGACCATCTTGTAATAGAGGTCGTGGGACAGGGCGTGGGAGATGGTCAGCAGCAGGCCGTCGGCGGTGGACAGGGCCGCCGCCAGCCCCCCCGCCGCCACCAGGCCCGACACCACGTAGGGCAGGCCGGCGATCTCGGGGATGATGAGCAGGATGGCGTCGCTGTTGATGGTGAGTTCGGCCAGTTGCAGGATGCCGTCGCCGTTGATGTCCTCGATCTTGACCAGCCCGACCTTGCCCAGGACGCCACCCAGCCGGGCAGGCTGCCGATGTCGGTGCCGATGAGGTTGCTGGACAACTCTCCACTTGGCGAATACCGCGTAGGCGGGGCGGTGACATAGAGCAGGAAGATGAAGAACAGCGACCAGAACACCGAGCGCCGTGCCTCGCGTACGCTGGGCGTGGTGTAGTAGCGCATCAGGATGTGGGGCAGCGCGGCGGTGCCGACCATCAGCACGAAGGTGAGGGCCAGGAAGTTGTTGCGGGCGCTGTCCTTGGCGGCCTGGTCGGTACCGGGTGGGCTTCGGCGTGGGGGGCGGATTGACGGGCAGGACAGGCTGTCCTGGCGGGCGCGCTCCCATTTGATCCGGGCTTCGTCAGGCGTGCGCGGCAGATCCCGCAGGGTGCGTTCGGCGGCGGCGATCTCCCGGGCGGGGGCGCCCTGGGTGCGCAGTTCGGTGACCCGCTCCACCTGCCCGATGCGTTCCGCAACGAGGCGTCGGGCAGGTCGGCGGATCTTGCGGGCGTACTCGTCGGCCCGGTAGCGGTATTGCAGACGAACCTCGTTCTCCCGCGGCTCGGAGAACGAATCCAGCTCCTTGACCCCAGATCCCGCAACACCTCGCCATACCCTGCCTGGGGACAGGAACACCCGTGACCTTGTAGGGAGAGGATGGCCACCGGTACCAGGTAGGCGATGATGAGGATGAGGTATGGCCACCTGGGTCCAGGTGACGGCGCGCATACCCCCCAGGAAGGAACACACCAGGATGCCCGCCAGGCCGACGAAAACGCCGATCTCGAACTCGATGCCGATGAAGCGGCTGGTGATCAGACCCACGCCGTAGATCTGGGCGACCACGTAGACAAAGCTGGCCAGCACGCCGGCGAACACGCCCACCACCCGGGCAAAGTGCCCCTCGTAGCGCGCGCCGAGAAAGTCGGGCAGGGTGAACTGGCCGAACTTGCGCAGGAAGGGCGCCAGCAGCAGGGCAAACCAGCACATAGCCGCCCGTCCACCCGGTGACGAAGGCCAGACCGACGAAGCCGGAGTAGTAAAGCGTTCCGGCCAGGCCGATGAAGGGGAGGCCGCGCTCATCCAGTCGGCAGCCGTGGCCATGCCGTTGAACAGGGCTGGTACCCGTCGACCGGCCGTAGTGGTCCGGAGACGTCGGAGGTGCGGCTCATGCCGCCGATGGCGGCGTAAATGGCGATGGTGGAGAACAGGAAGATCTGGCCGATCCAGCGCGGGCTCAAGCCCAGCCGCTTCCGCCACGGCGAGGAAGATCACCAGGCAGACGAAGCCTGCCGCATAGAAGGCGTAATGACGCCCGGAGGCGGCGGAACAGGGCGGGCGTCGACCTCATGGGCGCTCAGGGCTTGAGCAGCAATCGAGACGGGCGGTTGGCGTTCGCGCCGGAAAGCGCAGCCAGACAAAGCGTGCGGTGAGCATCGCCGGGGGAAATCGGGCCGCACAGGTGGAGTTATTCCATGCTCTCAATCGTCGTCATGCAGGCCGTAACGCCGCTCGAGCCCGGTCATCCAGCGGTCGTAGATCCAGACGATGAGCAGAAGATGACTGCGCCCCTGGGCGGCCATATAGAAACCGAAGGGCCAGCCAAGGAAGCTGACCGTGTTCAGTTCTTCGGCAAACCAGCCTGGCAGGAAGCTGGCCGCAGCCCAGACCAGCAACAGGACGGCGGTCAGTCGCTGGGTGGCCCGCCACGCCTGCCGCCTGCGAGGATATCGCCTCAAATCCTTTACTCCCCTATCGACGGCTTCGAGTATAGCCTCGCCGGGCATTGGCCTCACAACTGGTAGCGAAACTGGAGTTTCTGCTGCAGCTTGCGGGCCTGGCGGAATGGACTCCTTAGAAAGGCGTGCTCAAGCTCGTTGAGGGCGGAGGGGGCGATCCGGTTGGGCGGCCCGGCCTTTTCCGCTGGCCGCGCAGGCGCAACTGCTGGATGAAATCGAAGGCTTCCAAGGGCAGGCGTCCACCTCGCGCCGGGGCCAGCCCAGGGAGGGCGCCGCCGCCTCCAGACGGCCACTCGTGGCGGTGTCGGAAACCCCAGGGCAAGGGCAAGGATGCGTGCCGCGTCCACAAAAATGCGGCTGCCGTCGCGTTTTGAGGTCGAGAAGACCGCTTTCCCGGTCCACCACGAAGTCGCGGATGCGTCCCAAGGGCGGCCCGCCGCTTGCAAGGCATTGGCGGCCGTGAAAACGCAGGAACAGGTCGTTGTCGCCGGCATTGGCGAGAAGCCACTGTTAGAGCCGGGCGCCAGCGTCACATCGCCGGCGATGGCGCGAAAATCGAAGAAGATCGTGGCATTGAGGAGATCGTCAGGGGTGGCGCAGCCCATCCATCCGGCAAACTGCCCGCGCCACTCCGTCATCGACAGGCACCAGCGCGGAGTTTCGGCCATCACGTCGCCCTTGCAAAAGGAAAGCCGCAGGCGTCGAGCACCTCATTGACCCGCCGTGCAAAGGCGGAGGAAACGCTGGCGGAGGGTTTCGGTGTCCCGCTCCGACTCGGGCACGAAGACAATCCCGTTGTCCTGGTCGGTATCAAGCGTCTGCTCCAGGCGCCCCTCGGAACCAAAGGCCAGCCAGCACCCAGGGCACCAGGGGGAGCTCCGAACTCGGCTTGGCCAGATCAACCGCATTCAGCACCACGAGATCATTAAGGATGGCGATCCACTCGCGGACGTGGGCGGCGGTTCCGTCTTCGACCCGTCGCGCCGCCGCTTCGCTCCTGGTGGGCGGCCTGCGCCAGGGCGGCGATGTCGGTGGCCGCGTGAATGGCCTCGACCAGATCCTCCACGTCGAGGCTGCGGCTCGGTGTAGGGGTCAACACGGGACACAAGACCGGCGAGAACCGCGACCATCCACCACCACCAGATGGCGCAGGTCGTGACAGGCCAGGGCCAGGGCGGGCCTGGTGGGCGCTGGCCGTCAGGGGCAGCGACACCACCCCACCGGTCATGACGCGGCAACCGCCTCACCCAGATCCGCGCCGGCCAGCACGACCGGCTCAATGACATCCCGCTGGGTGAGCACCCCCAGGGGCCGCGAGGCCGCACCGTCGATGACCACGACAATATCGGCCCGCTCCGCCACCATCCGCGCCAAAGCCTCCCGCACCGGGGCCTGGCCCCACGGCCTACGCCGGACCCCGTAGCTGCGCGGCCAGACCGGTGCGGGCATCACGGCGCTCTGAGCGGCGTCCATCCCGCGGGATGTCATGTCCAACTACCTCCGCTCAGCGGGTGTCAGGAACATGTAGCGAGCCCCCCGGGGCTCGTTACGGGCGGCGCAACGGATCATCCACAAACCCTCAGTACCCGACGCGGGCGTAGTAAGTTTCTCCGAAGCCTGCCGAGCCTGCCGAGGGTCGGATGCTCATCTCGGCCAGCAGCGGGATCATGCGCAGGCCCTCGCCGGTCACGATGGCATCCCCATGGCCCAAATGCCGGCCATGATAACGCTTCCCCATGCGCTCGCAGGATCGCTTCGAGCCGGTGGGACTCCTGGGCCGGATGGATGACCGCCGACAACAGCAGGGTATCGAGCACGGGCCGAGAAATCGGATGCCAGTGCTTTCCTCCTTGAGCTGCAGGAAGCGGCATGTCGAAGGCGGCGTTGTGGGCCACCAGCACCGTGTCTTCGGAGAAGGCATGGAAAGCCGGCAGAAACTTGACCATGGGTGGCTGGCCTACCAGCATTTCCGGGGTGATGCCATGGATCTTGATGGCGCCTCGGGCAGCTCCCGCAGGGGTCCACCAACTGGTCAAGGACTCCGACTTGAGCAGCTGCCATTGACGATGCGGTGGCACCGATCTGGATGATTTCGTCGCCCCCGGACGGATTAAGGCCGGTGGTCTCGGTGACGAAGACGGTGAAGGTCAGCTCGGCAGCAGGCGGTCGTCCAGGGCATGGCTGGCTCAGTCTGCTTGAACAGGTCGAAATCACAGTACTCGGGCCGGCTCTCGCCCTTCAGGAAAGCCCCCCTCCCACCTGCTCCCGGGGCGCGGCAGAGGGCAGCAGCAGGCGGAAGAAGGCCCGGTGCTGGGTTTTTCTCGCGCTTGCAGCCAGATCTCCCCGTCGTGACGTTCGATCACATCGCGCACGGTGAGGGGAGAGCTCGCCGGAGAAGGTCGGGGCTCCAGCTCCCAGGCCATCACGGTTTCGGTGCTCATGGCCTGCCCCCGACCAGATGATGTCCAGATGCCGCCAGCCGGCCCGCGGCACGTAAGGCGCAGGCGCACTTCGCGCACCTCGAACTCGTCCGACAGACGGCCCACCAGGTAGCTGATGGCCTGGAGCAGGGAGAAGCTGTCCCACCTTCACCCAGACCCCGGATCCACGTCCTCGATCTTGGTGGGGAGACTGACTTTCTTTTCAATGCGCCGCTGGGCTGCGGCCACCAGGTCGGCGCCCAGCATCTCGTCGAGGGGCCAGCGGGTCTTCAGGGGAATCCGGCAAAGGCGTTGGCCGTTTCATCGAGCCGGGCGCTCATGCCCTGTACTTCGTCGCGCACCACGCTCAGGAAGCGCTCGCTTCAGCTCCGGATCGAGATCGGGATACTCCAGCATTTCCCCGGCGGCGGCCCGCAGGTTGGCCAGGGACGAGCGGCTGCCCTCGGTGAGGGAGTGGAGCATCTGGTCGCGACGGGCTTCGGCCTGAAATTGTGGGTGATGTTGTCGAGAGCACCCAGCACGAAGCCGGACACGGCATTCTCCGCCTCGCCCTCCACCGCCGATAAGCACCGGCGCCATCTGCACCCGCAGCAACTGGCCGGCCTGCGGTGGTGACGAAGTTGGCTACCGGCTGGGAACTCTGGCGACGGATGCGTTCCTGGATGCTTTAGGGCATGCACGATCA
>JADJBR010000009.1:0-812500 GCA_016703645.1 Zoogloea sp.
TCTTGATCAGCGCAATGTCCGCAGCGTCCGGCACCTTTTCGAAACGTTTTCCCTACCTTGTAATTGATCATGACCGGCACTTTGAACCGCTTGCTCAATAACCTCGCCGAGGTAAGGGGTCCATGAATTTATGCCGCTTCCTTTCCATCGACCGTTTTGTAAGTGCCGCACCACACGATGGGCATGGAAATTGATCGTTCTACCTTTCCGCCTTCTTTGTCGACTGCGGAGTTCCAGAACACAACATCGCCGGCACACTCTGGACATGAAAAAACATCAGACCAAACTGTGTAATTGATCCTGCCGGTCAAACATGTCGTGTGCAGGCTGGGTATTTCGTCCGATTCAATTTTGGCTATCGCGCTAAGAACCTGATCACTGGTAGGATTGTGCAGAGTCTGGAACATCCAGCCGGTGGCATCTTCTGTGTCTTTTAATATTTCCTGAGCATCACGCTGAAATTGATGAGTGTCAGATGGCGTGTTGTATGTGTATGCGATAAAGCTGGCTATCGGAGAAAGATCGCTCAGGATAGATTGGCGGGCACCCAGCATAGAAAATGGTGACCATTTTGATTTGCCGTCTTCCAACTCCTCTCTGTAAATAATTCCGTCAGAATCTACCTTGTATCCAAGGGATTGCACCACTTCACGGTTTCCGCAAAGTTGAGCTGCTATTCCAGTAGCACCACTCCCAGCAAAAGCATCTTGAATCAAGTCACCTGGTGCCGTGTACTGGAGGATGTAACGGATGATTGCTCGATGCGGAACCTTTGTGTGATACGGATGTAGTTTGTATAAAGGATCGTACTTTCCTTCACTAATGTCCGCGAAGAATGGCTCTTTGTTATAAGGTACAGACGGTTCATACGGCTTGCCGTAATACTTAATGAACTCCTCGATGAAGGGATTCGGACAGGCGGTGTAATAAGGGGGATCGGATAGTGCAAGAATGTCCTCGTCCGTGCCAATGGGAAATCCCTCGATCTCGCGGAAGGCTGGATCTTTAAGCTTCTCGCGCAGGATCGCTAAGTAGTGCTCACGCCGGGCTTCGTCGCTCGGGAACGTCTGGCCGAGGCATTCAACCGGGCCGGATGGCTTAGGCTCGTCGGAGAATAGGGATTGGGAGGTTGTCATTGTTCTGCTTCCTGTTCGGTTGCGACACCGGCTTGCCCGTGCATCGTCTTGAGTTTTACCCCGATATCCGTGAGCACGTATTGCTGCTTGGGGGAGCGTGGCTTGTCAGGGAGGGTCAGGCGCAGCACGCCGCCCGCCAGCAGTGGCTCCAGATGAGTCGTTACAAAGTGCGGGCGATGGTTGAAGCCCGTGTGGGTCATCAATTCCGCCATCGAACGAGGCACGTCGGCAAACCCGATGAGCCGCCACTGCACGTCGGACAACCGATCAAGTTCCTGCGGCTGCGCCAGCTTGATCGGTCGCTTGATCGGTACTCTTTTCGCCGCCAAGTTCCGCTGCAACGTGTTGATTTTCTAGTGGAACGCTAGGCGTTTCTGCCAAGAAGCGGGGTCGCAAGTGCTCGGCCAGGCCGAACAAGTTGCCGGTTTCGCCTTGCGCTACAAGCAGCGCTTGTACGGTGAGCCGCTGGACAAGCTGGCGGGCGTCCGCACCGGACAGGCCGGTGAGTGCCTTCACGTCGGCAATGTCAATCTGGCCCTTGCGGGTCAGGTAAGCGAAGACATCGGCTTCCTGCCCGGAGAGGGTCACGCCCAAGCTTGCCTGTGCCAGAAGCTGGGCTTCGGTAATGAGCTTTTCCTTGCGCAGCCGCAGGCGGAAGCTTTTTTCGGCCTTGTGGTTCTCGATTTCCGGCGGCAGGTAGCCCAGCCTGCGCCAGCCGTCGAAGATGGCGCGCACGCCGGTCCCACCCTGGTCGGATAGGCCGATACGGCGGAAGGCGTTGACGATACCGGGGTTGCGAACCTCCTTGTCGCCGGGGTCGAGCAGTTGTTCGCGCGAGCCGAAGGCGTCACCAGGATTGAAGAACTCGGTCTGGTCTCGGAAGAAGCGAATGACCGGCACGCGGGTGGTGTCGCCGAAGTCCTGATGGATCAGCAGATTGATGGCGGCTTCGCGGAAGGAGATGTAGTCCGGCGGATCGTCGTCGCGGCGCAAAGTGCTGGCATCCACGGCAAAGGGACGCTCGCTGTGGCGGAAGTAGAACTCGACGATGGACTGCCACGCCTTGATGAGGTTGTCTTCCACGGTGAGGCGGTCGGCCCAGCGCACGGCGGAGTCGTAGTCGGCGCTGGTGTTGCGGTAGAGCTGCACATCAGTGACCATGCGCGGCAGCACCTGGCGGACGTATTCTCCGCTGCCCAGCACCAGGATGGCGGCGCGGGTGGGGCGCAGCACGCCGCCTTGCTCAACCAGAAAGCCCCAGTTGCGCAGAAAGGCGGTGTCATCAGCCGCCGTATCCTTGCCGGGGTTGCTGGCGGCGAAACGGGTGCGATACCAACGCACGGAGGTTTCGTCGAAGCAACGGCTGGTATCGATATCCAGCGGTTCGGCGTCGTAGCGAATGTTCGATGCGTCGCGGATGAAGCGCAGCAGTTCGTCGCGCGTGCAGGTGTCGTCGCGCGCACCACGGCGGATGTATGCCTTGTGCGGTGTGCGATCAATGAACACGGGTTTTTCGTTGCGCTTGGCCTCCGGCACATAGAAGGCCAGAACCGTGCCTTCAGCCAAGGAATGAACTGATCCATTGATCGGCAGGAATACGCTGATCTTGTTCTGATCGCGTACCCAGCCGAGAAAAGTGTTCTGTACTTCGTCGGCATTGGTGACACCGGTAATGGTGAAGGTGCCGTTGGCTTGCTTGACGCCAAATACCAAGTGCCCGCCCGCCGTGTTGGCGAAGGCGCTGACGGTTTCAAGCGAATCCTTGGGCGCGGCCCACGTCGCTTCCTTGAATTCGATGTCGCTCCACTCAATCGATTGGAGGCGTGCCAGCAATTCTTTTCTATCCATGATCAGCTTGGCCCGTAGTGCTAAGGCGCCGTCTCGCCAGCGCCGACTTTCCTGTTCGGATGGTACATATGGCCTTGCGACCGAGGTTTTGCGCTGAATCATCCTTACTCCACCACGAACCGCAACTTGGTCGCATCCTTGCCCTTGCAGCGCCCATTAAGAAGCGTCTCGAAGCGACGTCGCAACTCGTCAGGATTGGCGGGGGAACCGCCGGCCAGTAGCGCGGCACGAATCTCGTCAGTAGTCACCGTTTCCTTGACCAAACCAGATAACGCTTCCTGCACGGCAGTGACAAATTCCGGCGGCACCGGATCAGGCAGTTTGCCGGATGTCACGAACGATTCGATCAGCTTGCGGGCGGCTGCTTTCAAAAGATCGAGGTTGGCGCGAATGATCGGGTCGTCGAGGTTGTCCACCAGCGTCTGCTGCCAGCCGGCATAAAGACGCTCCAGTTCTTCGTCGAGTTGGGTTAGCGCATTGGCGGCCTGGCCAAACGGCAAGGCCTCGTTTGCCGGTTTGTAGCTGCAGTGAGGGCAGAACGAAGTGGCGACCAATTCGGATTCTGACAACTGGTAGCAGCTTTTGAGGTTATCCAACCGGTCTTCGAAGACAGTTAGCTGGGTGGTCGGCATCAGCGATATGCCAGCGAGTGCGCGCAATGCGACCAGACGTCCATCCTTGCGCAGTGCGGCCTTGGTCTTATCCTCAGTCACTCCCAGCCGGGCTTTGCTGTGTTGGGTGATGTAGGCAGTGACGTAATCCTTCTTGAGTTGGGCAAGCTGGCTGCGATACTCGGCGGCATGCTGGGCGCTGCGGTCTTGTGCCAGGCTTGCCAGCATCTGCGTCCGCGTCGCTTGGGCCTGGCTCACCCAGGAATGATCACCCGGCAATACCATTTCGCCTTGGGAGAGATAGGCCGCGATTGCGCCGAGATCGGCGATGAGCTCCAACATCCGTTCCACAGCTGCAAGCACTTCGAGATTTTTCTTCTGGGCGTCGATGTCGTCCGACCCGATGCGCAGATTCTTGAGCTTGCCGACCGTGTTGTAGGGGGACAGCGCTTCCGTGAATTGCTTGAGCGATTCCATGCGACCACGCCAGTCGCGTACTTCTTCCTCTCGCAACAGTGCCTGCCCCCAAAACGTGAGACGGCCCTGCATATCGGTGCTGGCGGAAAGTACGCGCCGAACGAGACCGCTGACGGCTTCCTGCAACTGCTTTACCGGCTCATCCGAGCCTTGGGTGGCGAGTTGAGCCAGGCCGGGCGATAGGCCGAGAAGTTCGAACAGAGCGCGCAGCACCGCGACGTTGATTTCCTTGGGCGCTTCAACGTGCTTGAACTGTTTGAGTTCATCTAATGATCGCTCGGCCAGCTGGTTGAGCTTGCCGGAGTCGATTTTGTCGCCGGTGATGGCAAGCACGATATCGCCGGAGTACACCAAGCCACCGAGCACGGTGACCAGAAGATCGGGCTCGAGACGGAAGCGGATCGGGACAAAGTATTCGACGTCGGTGGGACCAGCAAGTAGTTCGCTGCGGTTTAGCACTTGGCCGTGGCCTTTGGCTTTCATGCGCGACAGTATTTCTTGCGCATAGCGGGAACGTCCGGGCTCGATGCGGTCGCCATCGAGCATCTCTAGCGCATCGAGCACGGCGATAGCATCCTTGGTGCGGGTGCCACCGGCCAGTGCCCGAAGTGCACTGGCAACGAGTTGCTTGCGATTGGTTTCCGTTACCAGCACCGAGAAGGTGGGGTATTCAGGTGCAATGTCGATGAAGCGTTGGCCGAGGTTGAGACCGGACACAATGTTCACCACGTCTCGGAAATTGATGCGCTCCTCCGGGCCAAGCCGTGCCTTGTCGCGTAGAGAGACGCCGCGAACCCATTCCTGCAGGGGCTTGGTCTTGCCCTGATAGGTCGCCTCGTAGGCGGTCATCTGCTTTTCTTGCAGCCATTTGCTCATGTCGCGCAGGAAATCCTGCGCCTTGGAGAGGTAGATTGCCTTAGCCCCTCCGCTGGCGGTGGATGCAAGATCCAGCGCTGCGGCGTAGTAGGCGAGATGTCGCTTGATGTCTTCGTCCAGCCCCTTAAGCCGGAAGAAAACCTCGTCCGGTAAGCTGTCGTCGCGGAAGCGGGGCGGATCGAACGGCTGGATGAAATAGATATAGAAATCGCGATCTGGCTGGGCGGTGGGTCGGTCATTCGGTGCGCCGAAAAACAGATAGCCATTGCGCTCGACACGACGCTCTTGCCATTCGATCTGGTATTGCCAGATTTGATGCCCGGCGACGTAGGTGGACTCGTCGCTGCGCTCCATCAATTGTTTGATGGCGCTGAAGTAGGCGCGGTCCAGTGCGTCGTCCGAAAGGGCATCGGCACGCTTGTCGATTTGCGCGTCATAGTCGATGTCTTTTTTCAGGTCGAGATAGTACTGCTCGGTATCCGGCGCCTTGGAGATGAACTGGCCATTCACGGTCTTCAGCGTTTCCCGCAAGACGGTTTGCACCTGAGTGAGCAGGTTCTCCGCTGGCTCGCCGCCCATGTCGTCCAGACCGGGCTGGTAGAGGCAGAGCGTGTCCCGCAGTTCTTCTGCCGTCGGTCCGATGGGCACATAGATATCGCCACCCGTGGTGAGTCGGTGGACCGACAGTGCGTTGATGATGCGTAGCGCCATCGGCTTGTAGGCCGGCCGGGTGAATGCCTGCTGCACACGCGACTCCAGTACCTCGGAGACGCGAATCACCTCCTTGATGTTCGGGTCGCTGCGGAACACCGAGTTGCTGTGGACGGTCTGCCAGTAGTTGTCGTAGGTGATCAGGCCCGGGCGATCCAATGGCACGTTTTGATCCAGTACCGCCCTCATCGCCAGGGATAGGGTTTCCAGGGCGTTACGTTTTTCGGCGAAGCTGATGCGCTCGAAGGTTTTTAGGTAGTCGGGGTGAACCGGGAACAGCCGGACGTATTCGTCCATGCGTTCGTTCATCGATCCGTAGAATTTCGAGAATGGCGTGAGGTAGGCGCGGATTTTGGCCTGCTGGTCGGCAGATTTCTTCAGCAGACGTTCCGCTACGACGAAGCTGACGTCCTGGCGAGCGAGCAGCACCTGGACAAAACGATCTTTGACGCGCCGGAGGCTGTCTGCCACGTGCTCGAAACGACTGCTGTCGAAAATTGCCTCCTGCACGCCGGCAACGAAACGAAAGCGTAGGTGCTTGGCGACCTCGCCGATTTCGCGCAGGAATGACAGGTCGAGCACGAGATCGTGATCCTTGCGTGAGCGCAGGAATTCGAGGAACTCGTCGACGACTAGCAGCACCCCGTGGTCGGGGTAGACTTCGGCAAACGCGGCCATCATCTCTTCGAAGGCAGCCTTGTTGTTGACGACCTTGTCGGCTGCCGGGAACGAAAAATCGATGCCGAGTTTGTTCAGGAATAGTTCAAGTTCGCCAATGACGATATCGCGCAGGGACATCTGGCTGGAAATTTCGATGCGATGCACCTTGAACTTGCCAGCAATAGATTGAGCCGCTTCAGCCACCTTGGGGTGCCGGATCATCGGAACATAGCTGGCATCCTCGGCGACCAGGGAGAGGACTGACATCAAGTGCGACTTACCGGTACCGTAGTTGCCGACCACCAGGACGCCCTTGTGATCCACGGACTCGTCGAAGGCAATCTGCGGAATCATCAGCTTGGCGATGCGGTCAGCCATGTCGTCGGAAATGACGTAGGTCTCGACGAGCTTCTTGGCCTCGCCCGGGCGGTTGGCATCAAGAAGCTGGATGACCGATTCGATCGGTTGGAATTGGATGAGATCGCCGAATTTAAGTGAGTGCGGCATTTGACCCTCGCAGTTTTCTTTATTGTTGAATCTCGAAGAGGACGACGCCGTTAGTAGCGCAGTCCCGTTGTTCCGGATGGCCCATTTCGGCATAGGTCAGCCGAGATGTTCTCCCTTCACCGCGCAGCTCTCCAGGCCAAACGGCAACGACCTTTTTCGTGTGAGCCTGCTTTTTTAGCAGATCCAGCGGACTGAGCTGCAGCGTGGGATCGAACAACAACTCGATGTTGTCGATCAACAGCAAATCCTGTGTCGCGTGGATATCGGCAAGCTCACGCAGTAGATTGCCGGCCTGCAGGTGGCGCTGCTTGTGCGGAACCGGCATCAGTTGTCGCCCGAGCTCGGAACCAATATTCAAGGGCACCATCCCCATTCGCTCCCCGAACGAATTAAGTAACGCTGTTTTGCCGCTGCGGGGCGGTCCAATCAGAAGGATCAGCCTGCTGTGCAGGGCGCTGATCTCACTGGTGAGAGTTTCAAGACGCGAAATCATCCCGACATCAACCGCGCTCATCGTCGGCGCCGCTATTGTTCTGTGCTTCGGAGGTTTGCCGCTTAATCCACTGGTCGATCTCGGCACGTGAGAAGCGCCACGTTCCCCCAACCTTGAATGCCGGAATCTTCTTGGCCGCAGCCAAACGGTATATCGTGCGCTCGGCAACCTTGAGGTATTCGGCGACTTCTGTGATCGTCAGGATGTCGGATTCAGGTTTTTTCATTGGCGAAAAGCGTCCGTAGATGTCAAAATTGGCCAACTACACGTGCATAGTATCTTGCTTTGCTGTGCCCTATCGATCCTTTCTCCGTGGAATTTTCCAGAAGAGCCGCTTTTTTGAGCGGTAGGTGCCGCTGTTTGTCCATCCTTACCCACCAATAAGACTGAACAGGCCAGCGGCGCGCCTGTCAGCTGTCGATCATCGGTATGGACGGATTGGTCACATCCTGTAGCGGGAATCAACAGCCCAACAACTTCCGAATTGTTAAAGACCATCGTATCGCCCACTCGGGCAGCACTACGACCATCTACACGGAGGGATTATTGAAGCTGGTTATTGATCGAGTACGTGTCTGGCGTCAGATTGCATTCACTATTTATCAAGTGACGTCGTTTGTACGATGCCGGAAAACTCACGCAGGATTTCGGGGTGGTTTTGGGACAAAAAGCGGATCACAGCTTCGTTGTCCAGCAATTTGGTCAAGTAACCCTTGGCAAGCACCAGATTGAGAACGTCCTGACCATAGGACTGCTCGACCAATTTGAACTGCCCCTCGAGATTCGCCATTTCGCGCTCCATCTTTGCCATTTGATCGGGCGTGACGCCCTTTACTTTCTTCGCGCCCACCTCATTCACTAGCATGTTGCTGGGTGTTGCCGCCAGCAGTGCTTGAGCGTAGGACACGGTGATATTGTTGGTGGCCACCATGAGTTCGACGCACTCCACCTGCCGGGTCGGTTTCATCTTGCGCAGTACCGGACTTAAATTAGCCGAGAAATGCTTGTCCCTGAGAAGTCGCACTGCCTCAGCACAGATGCCGTCCAGCAGATTGATTTTCTTGGTGATGTGCTCAATGTCCAGTTCCAGCGATTTCGCCAAGCGTTCCGGCGTGACGCCACGCTCCACGGCACGACGGATCATGAAATGTTCCTGAATAGTCGATAGCCGGTTGATTCGGTTGTTGTAGGTGTAACTCTCATCGTCCTTGGCGATCAGGCACAGGGCATTGCTGAACCCCAATTCCTGAAGCGCGAACATTCGAATATGCCCATCCAACAACAAGTGCATGCCGGTGGCCTTGTCCGCTTTGGCGATGGTCAGGGGCTCAATCAGACCGATGGCATCGATAGATGCAACGATCTGCTTGAATTTCCTTGAGTGCGCAAGACCTTCTGGCGGTTTGCGTGATGGCAGCAACTTTTCAAATGCAACCGTAATGGGTTCAGGAACAAAGCCAAGGCGCGTTTGAGTCATGCCGCGTTCCCTCCGGGCCAAACCCGTTCCGCGATGTGCTTCGGCAATGTTTCTAGCCCTTCAGCACGAAGCAAATTGGTGAAGTTTTCGTCAGCAAGGAGATGGCGCATGGCTTCCACCACAAACAGCAATCGCTGCTGCGCAAATTCCGCTTTCTTGACCATGAGCTTTTGGCGCTCGACCTCCTTTTGGTAGGTTCGGACCAGGCTCGACGAGGTGACATCCGGAACTTTCCGAGGCATCCCTCGGGCAATGCCCCGTCCCAGAGACCTTCGTTTCTCAATGACTTTGCGGGCCTGAATCAGGTGATTGCCGCGCAATTGGCCGTTCTCATACGCTTCCTGCAAAGCCGCTTGAATATCCTTATCGTTGCTGCCGGCGCCTGCAATGGTCAAGGCAGCGTTGAGTGGAATACGTCCTTTTTCCACCGCAATCAACAGCCGCTCTTCACCATTCTTGAGCAGTTGCAAAATGCCATAGACGTAGTCTTCTCCCAGCCCCGTTTTCAGCGCGATCGCTTTCTTGTCGTAGCCTTGGTCACGCAGTTTTTCAATGCCTGCCAGCAGTTCCAGAGTACGTCCTTGGCGGCGCGCAATGTTTTCAGCCAGACTCATGATGAAGGCGTCCTCATCACTGATATCGACGATCATGGCTGGAATCGTGGTTTTGTTTAGTGATTTGAATGCATTTAGCCTGCCTTCGCCGCAAATCAGCATGAACTTTTCATTGCCATTTGCGTCGGTTCGCGGTGTCACAGTAATCGGTTTTTTCAGGCCGATATTCTTGATATTGCCCACGATATCCGCGAAAACTTTGCCATTACGGTCACGCGAGTTAAGTACCTCAATTTTGTCTATCGGAATCATTTGCAAGTTGCTGGATGGGTGTTCCTTTCTCATGCGGCTCTCCTAACACGTGTGCGTTCGGCCATGCCGTAGAGAAAATCTAGGCTGTCGAACCGATAACTCTCGAACTCGATTCCATTGTGTTCAGCCAAGCTGATACGTGGCTGGAAGAAATCCAGTTGCGGCAGGAGGTAGTAATCGAGAGCGACTTGGTTGGAATGGTCCAGGCGCACCGCCACTGTGATGTCCGGCCGCAGGCTGGCATCGAACCGCACCTTCCATCGATGACCGCCGGCCTCGGTGGTGTGACAACGAACCACCACCAGCGAAACGCTGAACTCCTGATTGACCTGAAGCAGATCGGTCGCCGGATCGCGGATCACCAGTCCACCAAACTCGCTGATTTGCACCTCTGTTTCTGCCACGATGATTGGGTGCATCTGACGCAGGAGGCGATTGATCTCCAGATAGCGATAGTCCCGGTCTGGCGTGAAGCCGACCATCTGGTAGGCCCGTATCAGACTGCCAAAGCGATTCACATAGACAGCGGCCGAAGGCATGTTTTCGGTCTCGTCGATGATCAATCCTGACAGGATGCCGCGATTCTCGTAGAGGGCACGCAGCCGCTCGATCAACTCCTCTTCGGAATAGCGCCGATTTCGTTCTCGGATAATGCCCTGTGCCGTGTAGAACAGGTCGGGTTGAACGATTGGCTCGAAGGCCGCTTCCTTCTTGATCCACATCTCCCTGGGATTCGCGACCCGGGTTTTCTTGAGCTTGAAGGAGATCCGGTTGTAGACGTTGTTGCCGATGTACTTCTCATTGGTCAGAATTTCCTGGACGGTGGCACGGGTCCATTCGCGGCCCAGGTCGGTTTTCACTTTCATGGCGTTCAGGCGGCCGGATATCTCGGATGTCGATATGCCGTGATCGATAAACCATTGGTAGATCAGATTTACAGTGCGAACTTCGTCATCGGGACCGGGCATCAGGATGACGCGGTCGGTCTGCAGGCTCTTGTGCTCGCCTCGGGTGAGTTCGCTCTTGATCGAGCCGTGTTGGTCGACCAGTGTTCGGCGCAGGCCGTAGCCAGCCGGGCCACCCTGGCGGAATCCCAGCTCGATTAACCGGCACTGCCCAGCGAATACCTTGGTGGACAACTCCCGGCTGTATTCGCCAGCCATTGCCCGTTTGACACCTTTGACGATGGTGGAGACCGGCGAACCGTCATTCTCGAACTGCTCGGCGCAGTAGGTGACCTGGATGCCGGCACGGCGGCAGATGTACTCGTAATAAGCACTCTCATCGGCGTCCTGGAAGCGCCCCCAGCGGCTGACGTCGTAGACCAGGATGATCTGAAAGTCGGCTTTGCCCGACTGGACATCACTGAGTAGCTGTTGCAGCGCGATGCGTCCATCGATGCGCAATCCGCTCTTGCCTGCGTCGGCGTAGGTCTTGACGATCTCGATGCCACGCCGAGCGGCGTACTCGCGAATCTTGTCGCCCTGATTCTCCGTCGAATACTGCTGGTGCTCGGTGGACATGCGCACGTACTCGGCCGCACGAAGGAGTGTTCCCTGTATCGGAGTGCTGTTGTTGGCGTTATTGTTGTCCATGCCGGGATGCCTTTGTCCTTGAAATTGCAACGGGGCTCCCGGCGGACAACTTGATGACAACTTACATCTCTTGGCAACGCTTGCCAGATGAGGGTTTTAGGCATCGTAAGATCGCGCCAAGAGCATCTCTCTCGGACGTTAACAGCACGAATGCTCCCAGTCGATAACGATCTCATTTGCAATCAGCAAAATCAACGCGTGAATTACGGCGGAGAACAAGCAATGGCCGTGATCTCGACGATCCACGCGTTACCATTTGCAACTCCTTCGGCGTTGATGCGAATCAGCTGATATCGACCTGATGGCAAAATGAATTCTGGGTTCCCTGGTGGGGCGATGCCTGACTTCAGTTTTCGAATCTTGGCATTCCTCTGCCGCTGAACCTGTCGATTGCGATCTGCGTAGTCAGGATGATCTTCACGATACTGCGCCCAGTAGCCCAAATTGGCAGCCGTCCACGCGCGGTTATATTCGGCGTCAATCTTCCGGTATTTCGCGTCATGCAGGCGCTTGTCTTTTTGCCATCGACGATGACGTTCACGTTGGCATTCGGGTGCCGAGCAGAACGATTGATTGCGAATTTGAGGGCGCGGCGCAAATTCTCTGCCGCAGGCTGCACATAGTTTCTTGGCCATTTGGCGCTCCAGGTTGAAAGGAGCGCAAAACCTACGTGGCCAGATTAGTGAATCAGATACTGTGGCTCACTGGAGTGCCGATACATGGCTGGCGATGGATGGGTGGCGCGAATCTCGGCGTGGAGATTCGAGGTGGTGACAAAACGGAGCCAATCCAGTGGGGACGACTGGGGACAAACGGAGGCAATTCGGAGACACTTAAAACAAAAAAGCCGGCTTTTCACCGGCTGTTTTGCTTCTGTTCGCTTCTGCTACCCCGTGGATGATTTTGCCAAATCACCTTAAAAATCAAGGTGTTTGGCGGAGAGGGAGGGATTCGAACCCTCGTTAGGATATTATCCTAAACACGCTTTCCAGGCGTGCGACTTAAACCGCTCATCCACCTCTCCAAGTGGAGGCGGCACTATATATCAAGATTTTAAAAAGTCAAAGCCTGTTTTCGGTTTCGAGGGTTTTTCTGCCCTGATCGGGCATCCGGACGAAGTCCACGAGGGCTTGCACCTCCAGTGGCGGTGGCGGCGTGAGCAGGCTGACGATGGCGATGACCATGAACCCCAGGGGTACGCCGAAGACGCCGCAGGAGATGGGGTGGATGTCGAACCAGGCGTCGCCCATGCTGCCGCCGAAGAAGGGGTGGGTGCGGACGATGTAATACAGGGTGACACCCAGCCCCGCCAGCATCCCGGCCACGGCGCCCCATTTGTTAGCGCGCTTCCAGAAGATGCCCAGCACCAGGGCCGGGAAGAAGGCCGAGGCGGCGATGGAGAAGGCCAGCCCGACCATGAACAGGATGCTGTCCGGGCGCAGGGAGGCCACCCAGGCGGCCACCACCGCCACCACCAGCAACTGGGACTTGGTGATCACCAGGCGCCGCTGGGTCGAGGCCTCCGGATTGATCATCTTGTAGTAAAGATCGTGGGACAGCGCGTGGGAGATTGTCAGCAGCAGGCCGTCGGCGGTGGACAGGGCCGCCGCCAGCCCGCCCGCCGCCACCAGGCCCGACACCACGTAGGGCAGGCCGGCAATCTCGGGGATGATGAGCAGGATGGCGTCGCTGTTGATGGTGAGTTCGGCCAGTTGCAGGATGCCGTCGGCGTTGATGTCCTCGATCTTGACCAGCCCGACCTTGCCCCACGACGCGACCCAGCTGGGCAGGCTGCCGATGTCGGTGCCGATGAGGTTGCTGTACACCTCCCACTTGGCGAATACCGCGTAGGCGGGGGCGGTGACATAGAGCAGGAAGATGAAGAACAGGGACCAGAACACCGAGCGCCGTGCCTCGCGCACGCTGGGCGTGGTGTAGTAGCGCATCAGGATGTGGGGCAGCGCTGCGGTGCCGACCATCAGCACGAAGGTGAGGGCCAGGAAGTTGTTGCGGGCGCTGTCCTTGGCGGCCTGGTCGGTACCGGGGTGGGCTTCGGCGTGGGGGGGCGGATTGACGGAGCGGGACAGGCTGTCCTGGCGGGCGCGCTCCCATTTGATCCGGGCTTCGTCAGGCGTGCGCGGCAGATCCCGCAGGGTGCGTTCGGCGGCGGCGATCTCCCGGGCGGGGGCGCCCTGGGTGCGCAGTTCGGTGACCCGCTCCACCTGCCCGATGCGTTCCGCAACGAGGGCGTCGGGCAGGTCGGCGATCTTGCGGGCGTACTCGTCGGCCCGGTAGCGGTATTGCAGACGAACCTCGTTCTCCCGCGGCTCGGAGAACAGCTCCAGCTCCTTGACCCCCAGATCCCGCAACACCTCGCCATACACTGCCTGGGGGACAGGAACACCCGTGACCTTGTAGGAGAGGATGGCCACCGGTACCAGGTAGGCGATGATGAGGATGAGGTATTGGGCCACCTGGGTCCAGGTGACGGCGCGCATACCCCCCAGGAAGGAACACACCAGGATGCCCGCCAGGCCGACGAAGACGCCGATCTCGAACTCGATGCCGATGAAGCGGCTGGTGATCAGGCCCACGCCGTAGATCTGGGCGACCACGTAGACAAAGCTGGCCAGCACGCCGGCGAACACGCCCACCACCCGGGCAAAGTGCCCCTCGTAGCGGGCGCCGAGGAAGTCGGGAATGGTGAACTGGCCGAACTTGCGCAGGAAGGGCGCCAGCAGCAGGGCAACCAGCACATAGCCGCCCGTCCACCCGGTGACGAAGGCCAGACCGACGAAGCCGGAGTAGTAAAGCGTTCCGGCCAGGCCGATGAAGGAGGCCGCGCTCATCCAGTCGGCAGCCGTGGCCATGCCGTTGAACAGGGCTGGTACCCGTCGACCGGCCACGTAGTATTCGGAGACGTCGGAGGTGCGGCTCATGACGCCGATGGCGGCGTAAATGGCGATGGTGGAGAACAGGAAGATCTGGCCGATCCAGCGCGGGCTCAAGCCCAGCTGCTCCGCCACGGCGAGGAAGATCACCAGGCAGACGAAACCTGCCGCATAGAAGGCGTAATAGCGCCCGAGGCGGCGGAACAGGGCGGGCGTCGACCTCATGGGCGCTCAGGGCTTGAGCAGCAATCGTGGCGGGCGGTTGGCGTTCGCGCCGGGAAGCGCAGCCAGACAAAGCGTGCGGTGAGCATCGCCGGGGTGAAATCGGGCCGCACAGTGGAGTTATTCACAAGCTCTCAATCGTCGTCATGCAGGCCGTAACGCCGCTCGAGCCCGGTCATCCAGCGGTCGTAGATCCAGACGATGAGCAGAAAGATGATCAGCGCCCCCTGGGCGGCCATATAGAAACCGAAGGGCCAGCCAAGGAAGCTGACCGTGTTCAGTTCTTCGGCAAACCAGCCTGGCAGGAAGCTGGCCGCAGCCCAGACCAGCAACAGGACGGCGGTCAGTCGCTGGGTGGCCCGCCAGTACGCCCGCTGCCTTGCGAGGATATCGCTCAATCTTTACTCCCCTATCGACGGCTTCGAGTATAGCCTCGCCGGGCATTGGCCTCACAACTGGTAGCGAAACTGGAGTTTCTGCTGCAGCTTGCGGGCCTGGCGGAAGGACTCCTTGAGAAAGGCGTGCTCAAGCTCGTTGAGGGCGGAGGGGGCGATCCGGTTGGGCGGCCCGGCCTTTTCCCGCTGGCCGCGCAGGCGCAACTGCTGGATGAAATCGAAGGCTTCAAGGCAGGCGTCCACCTCGCGCCGGGGCCAGCCCAGGAGGGCGCCGGCCGCCTCCAGACGGCCACTCGTGGCGGTGTCGGAAACCCCCAGGGCAAGGGCAAGGATGCGTGCCGCGTCCACAAAAATGCGGCTGCCGTCGCGTTTGAGGTCGAGAAGACCGCTTTCCCGGTCCACCACGAAGTCGCGGATGCGTCCCAAGGGCGGCCCGCCGCGCAAGGCATTGGCGGCCATGAAACGCAGGAACAGGTCGTTGTCGCCGGCATTGGCGAGAAGCCACTGTTGGAGCCGGGCCGCCAGCGTCACATCGCCGGCGATGGCGCGAAAATCGAAGAAGATCGTGGCATTGAGGAGATCGTCAGGGGTGGCGCAGCTCATCCATCCGGCAAACTGCCCGCGCCACTCCGTCATCGACAGGCACCAGCGCGGATTTCCGGCCATCACGTCGCCCTTGCAAAAGGGAAAGCCGCAGGCGTCGAGCACCTCATTGACCCGCCGTGCAAAGGGCAGGAAACGCTGGCGGAGGGTTTCGGTGTCCCGCTCCGACTCGGGCACGAAGACAATCCCGTTGTCCTGGTCGGTATCAAGCGTCTGCTCCAGGCGCCCCTCGGAACCAAAGGCCAGCCAGCACCAGGGCACCAGGGGCAGCTCGAACTCGGCTTCGGCCAGATCAACCGCATTCAGCACCACGAGATCATTAAGGATGGCGATCCACTCGCAGACGTGGGCGGCGGTTCCGTCTTCGACCCGTCGCGCCGCCGCTTCGCGCACCCGGTGGGCGGCCTGCGCCAGGGCGGCGATGTCGGTGGCCGCGTGAATGGCCTCGACCAGATCCTCCACGTCGAGGCTGCGGCTGGTGTAGAGATCAACACGGGACACCAGACCGGCCAGGGCACCGCGGCCGTCCACCACCACCAGATGGCGCAGGTCGTGACAGGCCAGGGCCAGGCGGGCCTGGTGAGCGCTGGCCGTCAGGGGCAGCGACACCACCCCACCGGTCATGACGCCGGCAACCGCCTCACCCAGATCCGCGCCGGCCAGCACGACCCGCTCAATGACATCCCGCTGGGTGAGCACCCCCAGGGGCCGCGAGCCCGCACCGTCGACGACCACGACCATATCGGCCCGCTCCGCCACCATCCGCGCCAAAGCCTCCCGCACCGGGGCCTCGGGCCCCACGGCCACCGCCGGACCCCGTAGCTGCGCGGCCAGACCGGTCGCGGGCATCACGGCGCTCTGAGCGGCATCCATCCCGCGGGATGTCATGTCCAACTACCTCCGCTCAGCGGGTGTCAGGAAATCGTAGCGAGCCCTTGGGGCTCGTTACGGGCGGCGCAGCGGATCATCCACAAACCCTCAGTACTTGACGCGGGCGTAGTAAGTTTTCTCCGAAGCCTGCCGAGCCTCGCCGAGGGTCCGGATGCCCATCTCGGCCAGCAGCGGGATCATGCGCAGGAAGACCTCGCCGGTCACGATGGCATCCCCCATGGCCGTATGCCGGCCCATGATGTTCACCCCCATGCGCTCGCAGATCGCTTCGAGCCGGTGGGACTCCTGGGCCGGATGGATGACCGCCGACAACAGCAGGGTATCGAGCACGGGCTGGGAGAAACGGATGCCGGTGCTTTCCTCCTTGAGCTGCAGGAAGCGCATGTCGAAGGCGGCGTTGTGGGCCACCAGCACCGTGTCTTCGGAGAAGGCATGGAAAGCCGGCAGAACCTTGACCATGGGTGGCTGGCCTACCAGCATTTCCGGGGTGATGCCATGGATCTTGGTGGACGCCTCGGGCAGCTCGCGCAGGGGGTCCACCAACTGGTCAAAGGACTCCGACTTGAGCAGCTTGCCATTGACGATGCGGGTGGCACCGATCTGGATGATTTCGTCGCCCTCGGACGGATTAAGGCCGGTGGTCTCGGTGTCGAAGACGGTGAAGGTCAGCTCGGAGAGCAGGCGGTCGTCCAGGGCATGGCTCGCTTCGGTCTGCTTGAACAGGTCGAAATCGTAGTACTCGGGCCGGCTCTCGCCCTTCAGGAAAGCCCCCGCCTCCACCTGCTCCTGGGGCGCGGCAGAGGGCAGCAGCAGGCGGAAGAAGGCCCGGTGCTGGGTTTTCTCGCGCTGCAGCCAGATCTCCCCGTCGTGACGTTCGATCACATCGCGCACGGTGAGGGGCGAGCTCTCGCCGGCGAAGGTCATGGGCTCCAGCTCCCAGGCCATCACGGTTTCGGTGCTCATGGCCTGCCCCGACCAGATGATGTCCAGGTGCACCAGCCGGCCCGCGGCCGTAAGGCGCAGGCGCACTTCGCGCACCTCGAACTCGTCCGACAGACGGCTCACCAGGTAGCTGATGGCCTGGAGCAGGGAGAAGCTGTCCACCTTCACCCAGACCCCCGGATCCACGTCCTCGATCTTGGTGGGGAGACTGACTTTCTTTTCAATGCGCCGCTGGGCCGCGGCCACCAGGTCGGCGCCCAGCATCTCGTCGAGGGGCCAGCGGGTCTTCAGGGAATCGGCAAAGGCGTTGGCCGTTTCATCGAGCCGGGCGCTCATGCCCTGTACTTCGTCGCGCACCACGCTCAGGAAGCGCTCCTTCAGCTCCGGATCGAGATCGGGATACTCCAGCATTTCGGCGGCGGCCCGCAGGTTGGCCAGGGACGAGCGGCTGCCCTCGGTGAGGGAGTGGAGCATCTGGTCGCGACGGGTTTCGGCCTCGAAATTGCGGGTGATGTTGTCGAGCATCAGCACGAAGCCGGACACGGCATTCTCCGCCTCGCCCTCCACCGCCGACAGCACCGGCGCCATCTGCACCCGCAGCAACTGGCCGGCCCGGGTGGTGGTGACGAAGTTGGCCACCGGCTGGGAACTCTGGCGACGGATGCGTTCCTGGATGCTTTCCAGGGCATGCACGATCAGGTTGCGCTCGAAGACCGCGTAGATCGAACGCCCCAGGCCGATGATCTCACCGCCGCCCGCTGCCGTGGGCGCATCGGACAAGGCCCGGAACTGCAGCCGCGCCCGGCTGTTGTAGAGCAGGATGCGGCCGTCGAGGTTGCACACCACCACGCTCTGGTTGAGCTCCGACATCAGCGCGGCAAGCCGGTTGCGTTCCTCCTCGACCGACAGACGGGCCTCACGGATGCGGACCTCCACATCTTCCTGAAGGCTGCGCCGCTGATCCGCCAGGGCATTGACCGACTCGGCGATGCGCTGCAGTTCGGGCGAACCGGACGGCTTGAGGCGCCGGGACGGGTCGGTGCCGACAATCAGGCCGAGCTCATCGGCCAGCAGCGAAGGACCGAGGAGGTTGGCCTGGGCGAAGGACTTCATGAGGACGGCGGCTGCACCGGCACCCACCAGGGAAATCATCAGCAGGAGCCCCAGCCGCGGATTGAGGATGGGCTCGATGATGTCCCGCTCTTCCGGCGCCAGGTCACGCCATACCGTAATTCCCGCGGCAGCCATGACCGCCACCACCAGGGCGCAGGCGGTGAGGACCGCCAATACCTGCCGGGACTTGACGCTCATGCCGGCACATCCAGCAATGCCTTGACCTTGGTCACCAGCTCCTTGGTGGAAAAGGGCTTGGTCATGTAGGCATCCGCCCCCATGGCCAGGCCCTTGGTGACTTCGGTCTCGCGGCCCTTGGCGGTGAGCATCAGGATGCGCGTGCCCTGCAGGGCCGCCTCGGCACGGATCTCCTGGCACACCTCGTAACCGTTCTTGCGCGGCATCATCACATCCAGCAGGATGAGATCGGGCGCCTCGGCCCGCGCCTTGTCGAGGGCCTCCTGGCCATCGTGGGCGATGCACACGACAAAGCCCTCGCGCTTCATCAGAAATTCAAGCGAAATGACGATGTTCTGTTCGTCGTCGGCAATCAGTATTTTTTTGGCCATTCAGTCTCCTCCCCATCCTCGCCCGGGTCGAGGCAGCAGCATGCGAACCTCATTCCAGGGCGCGATTCCCTGTAGTTTATCCTGCCTCATCTTTCGTTTCTGTTGATTTGCCGCAAGGCATCAGAAACGAGAAACATGCGCCCTCTCCGGCGGCACTCTCCACCCACAGCCGGCCGCCATAGTGTTCGACGATCTGACGGCTGATCGGCAGACCCAGTCCGGTGCCCTGGGGCTTGTCGGTCATGGTGTTGCCCCCCTGCCGGAACTTCTCGAAAACCACCAATTGCTCCTCAGGCGTCAGGCCCGGGCCGTTGTCCCGCACATCCACACGCAGGCCCTCGGCACATTCGGCAAGGGCGACCCACACCCGCCCGCGCCCTGCGTCCACGAATTTGACCGCGTTGGAAAGCAGGTTGAGCATCACCTGGACAAGACGGTCGCGGTCGGCCAGCAGGATGGGCACCTGCCCCGGCAGTGCCATGTCGAGGGTCACGCCCTTGTCCTTGAAAAGCTGGCTGGTGGACGCGGCCGCCTGCTCGATCACCTCCACCAGGCTGACCTCGCCGTTGTGCCAGTCAGCGTGACCGGACTCGATCTTGGCCATGTCGAGAACCTGATTGACCAGGCGGGTGAGGCGTTCGGTTTCGCTGACGATGATGCCCAGAAAACGCTTGCGCTCGGCCAGGTCGATGCGCGGATCTTCGAGCAGCATCTCGGAGAAGGCCCGGATCGAAGTGAGCGGCGTGCGCAGCTCGTGGGTCACCGAGGACATGAAGTCATCCTTCAGGCGGTCAAGCTCCTTGAGGCGCTCGTTGGCGCTGCGCAACTCGGCGGTGGCGGCCTCCAGCTCCCGGGATTTCTGCTCAAGGCGCTTTGAGTAGGCGCGCACCTGGGACGCCTCGTCGAGGATGTTCATCACCTCATCGAGGCCCAGGGGCTCTTCCTTCACCACCGAGGAAACCATCACCCGGGCCGATGCGCTGCCGATGGCGCCGGCCAGGGTGGTTTCGGCAAAATGCACCAGCCCCGCATCGGCGGGCAGAACCTCCACCGAAGCCGCGCCACGGCTGCGGGCATAGTCGGCAAAGGCGTTGCGCGCCCGTTCTGGCCCGATGAAGCGACCGATCAGGGGCAGCAGGTCGCCGATCTGCGCGCTCCCGCGCCAGAAGGCTCCGCCGGCGGGCCGGCTCTGCTTGAAGACATCCACGAAGAGGGTTGCCTGGCCCGCCTCGACGGCGTTGGGGGAGCGCATCAGGGACACGCACACATAGGCCCCCACGTTGGCGAGCAGGCTCCAGTAGAGGCTGTGGGCAATCGGATCCAGGCCCTTCATGCCGAAGAGCTCCTGGGGACGCAGGACTTCCAGCCCCAGGAAGCCTGCCTGCAGGAACTCGATCGGCAGCCAGCCCGACTTGGCGAACGAGGGCAGCAGCAGGGTGTACAGCCACACCACGAACCCGCTCGACAGGCCGGCCAGGGCACCGGCCCGGGTGGCGCCGCGCCAGTACATCCCGCCGATGATGGCCGGCGCAAACTGGGCCACGGCGGCAAAGCTGATCAGCCCGATGCTGACCAGCGCATGGGCCTCCCCCGCGAGGCGGAAATACAGATAGCCAAGAAGCAGGATGAGGATGATTGCACTGCGCCGGATGCCCAGCAGCAAGCCCGACAGATCCTCCCTGCCCTGCAGCGCGAGCCAGCGATAACGCAGCAACACGGGCATCACCAGATCGTTGCAGACCATGGTGGACAGGGCGATGGTCTCCACGATGACCATACCCGTCGCCGCAGACAGGCCGCCGATGAAGACCAGCAGGGCCAGCCAGCCATGGCCCTGGGCCATGGGCAGGGTCAGCACGAAGGTGTCGGCATCCACATCCTGACCGGCAAAGTGCATCAACCCGCCCAGGGCGATGGGCAACACGAAGATGTTGATCAGCAGCAGGTACAGGGGAAACAGCCAGATGGCCCGGCGCAGGTGGTTCTCGTTGACGTTCTCCACCACCGCCACCTGGAACTGGCGTGGCAGGAACATCACCGCCAGCATGGACAGCAAGGTCAGCGCAAACCAGTTGCCATAGGTGTTGCCCCCGGCATTCATGGTCATCAGATTCTGCAGCCTGGGCTCCAGGGCGGCCCGCGAGAAAAGATCCCCGAACCCATCGAAGAGCCCGAAGGTGACGAAGACCCCCACCGCCATGAAGATCACCAGCTTCACCACCGACTCGAAGGCCACGGCGGCCACCATGCCTTCATGGCGCTCGGTGGCGTCCAGGTGGCGGGTGCCGAAAAGAATGGTGAAGGCCGCCATGATCAGCGCAATGTAAAGCGTCGTGTCGGCCATCCACGATACCGTGCCGGCCTTGGCGGGCATGATGATGTCGGGATAGTGAATGAGGATGGCATAGCTGCTGGACACCGCCTTCAGCTGCAGGGCGATGTAGGGGATCACGCCCAGCACCGCAATCACCGTGACCAGCCCGCCGAGCAGGTGACTCTTGCCATAGCGGGAGGCGATGAAATCGGCGATGGAGGTGATGCGGTGCGCCTTGCCGATGCGCACCATCTTCAGCATGACGAACCACCACAGGGCCACCACCAGGGTCGGCCCGAGGAAGATCGGCACGAAGCCCAGCCCCGATGAGGCCGCCCTGCCCACGCTGCCGTAGTAGGTCCAGGTGGTGCAATACACCGCCAGGGACAGGGCGTAGATGGTGGGATTGGCGATGATCGAGCGGCCCGCGTCAGCACGCTTGTCGCCCACGTAGGCCACCGCGAAGAGCAGGGCAAGATAGAGGAAGGAGATGGCAACGATGACGGTACTGGTCATGACCGCCCCCTACCTGCGAAATGACTGCCGCGCGTCATGGCGGCCTAGCGCTCGATGATCCAGGCCATCAGGGCAATCACAGCCGCCCAAACGCCGAAGACATAAAGATAAAGGGAGGGAATGCCGAACCACGCCCGCGCCGTGTCGAACACCGACAGGACCGGATAGTTCACCACCACCCAGCCCAGCACGAACAACGCCACCAGGCGCTGCCCGGTCAAGGTCGCCTTGATCATGTCTCCCCTCCCACGTACTGCTTTATTGGTATGTGGGGAAGTTATAAACCGAAACGTCCGGCTTGGCGAGTACCCCGGGGCATTCGTGGCGAGGGCAGGCAACGCAGAATCGGGATAGGGGCGGCCAGGTTACCTGACCGACCCCTCCCCCACCACCCGGCATGCGGGTCCGCACCGGGCGGTTGGAATCGTTGAGGACGGAGCGCTTTAAGTTACCTCGACGCACCACCTGAGTCTGTTTGTTCTCGACTCGCCCGGATGGGTTTCTCGCTGCCAGCGCCCGCTCGGGCTTCACCCTTGCCGGCCTTCTGGCGAGCTTCGCCTGAGCGAACATCTGAGACATTCCAATCCAGAGAGCCGAGGGACACACCCTCCGATTCCTTCGGCCCTTCCTCGGCGGCCTTCGACCTCACCGGTCCCGCCTCCAAGTACTACGGCCTCTGCTGACTTCTCGCTCCGGTTCGTCACCGTCGCCCTTTCAGGCACGAGGCGAGATCTCCCCAGGTAAGAACGCACTCCTTCTCTGCACAACCGCCGGATTTACGCCACTTCGCCTTGATCACGAGAGCTTCGCGGTCATTGGCCCGCTCGCCCTGCTCGGCAGCGCCTTCTATCCGGTTCTTGTTCATCGGCTCGCAGATTACGATCCACGCTTCCTTCTCACGCTCGGTCGCCCTAACGCAGTTGCGCTTCACTTCGTTCGCTGTGATCAACTTACGGCGGGACTTACACCCGCAGGAGTGCGCCCATGCTGGGCGCACCAAAGAAAAACCCCGCCGAAGCGGGGTTTTTCGGGACAACCGGGTCCGGCGGGAGATTACATCCCCATGCCGCCCATGCCGCCCATACCACCCATGCCGCCCATGTCGGGCATGCCGCCGGCCGGCTTGTCTTCAGCCAGTTCAGCAACCATGCAGTCGGTGGTCAGCATCAGGCCGGCCACGGAGGCGGCGTTCTGCAGCGCGGTGCGGGTCACCTTGGTGGGGTCCAGCACGCCCATCTCGACCATGTCGCCGTACACATCGGTCGCAGCGTTGTAGCCGAAATTGCCAGCGCCTTCGGTCACCTTGTTCACCACCACGGAAGCTTCGGCGCCAGCGTTGGCAACGATTTCGCGCAGGGGCTGTTCCATGGCGCGCAGCACGATCTTGATGCCGGCGTCCTGGTCGTGGTTGTCGCCCTTCAGGCCGGTGAGGTTGGCACGGGCACGCAGCAGGGCCACGCCGCCGCCGGGGACGATGCCTTCTTCAACGGCGGCACGGGTGGCGTGCAGCGCGTCTTCCACGCGGGCCTTCTTTTCCTTCATTTCGACTTCGGTGGCAGCGCCAACCTTGATCACGGCAACACCGCCGGCCAGCTTGGCCACACGTTCCTGCAGCTTTTCACGGTCGTAGTCGGAGGTGGCTTCCTCGATCTGCACGCGGATCTGCTTGACGCGGGCTTCGATGCGCTCGGCAACACCGGCGCCGTCGATGAGGGTGGTGTTTTCCTTGCCCACTTCGATGCGCTTGGCCTGGCCCAGATCGTCCAGGGTGGCCTTCTCGAGGGTCAGGCCGACTTCTTCGGCGATCACCTGGCCGCCGGTCAGCACGGCGATGTCTTCCAGCATGGCCTTGCGACGGTCGCCAAAGCCCGGGGCCTTGACGGCACAGGTCTTGAGGATGCCGCGGATGTTGTTCACCACCAGGGTGGCCAGCGCTTCGCCGTCCACGTCTTCAGCAATGATCAGCAGCGGGCGGCCGGCCTTGGCCACTTGCTCAAGCACCGGCAGCAGGTCACGGATGTTGGAGATCTTCTTGTCGAAGAGCAGCACGAACGGGTTGTCGAGGATGGCAACCTGCTTGTCCGGGTTGTTGATGAAGTACGGGGACAGGTAGCCGCGGTCGAACTGCATGCCTTCGACGACGTCGAGTTCGTTGGCCAGGGACTTGCCGTCTTCAACGGTGATGACGCCTTCCTTGCCGACCTTTTCCATCGCGTTGGCGATGATGTCGCCGATGGAGGAATCGCTGTTGGCGGAGATGGAGCCGACCTGGGCGATTTCCTTGTTGGTGGAGCAGGGCTTGGAGAGCTTGCGCAGCTCTTCCAGGGTGGCGACGACAGCCTTGTCGATGCCGCGCTTCAGGTCCATGGGGTTCATGCCGGCGGCGACGAACTTCATGCCTTCGCGGACGATGGACTGGGCCAGCACGGTGGCGGTGGTGGTGCCGTCACCGGCGATGTCGGAGGTCTTGGAAGCGACTTCCTTGACCATCTGGGCGCCCATGTTGGCGAACTTGTCCTTCAGTTCGATTTCCTTGGCCACGGACACACCGTCCTTGGTCACGGTCGGGGCGCCGAAGGAGCGCTCGAGCACCACGTTGCGGCCCTTGGGGCCCAGGGTCACCTTGACGGCATCGGCCAGGACGTTGATGCCTTCGACCATGCGGGCACGGGCGGAATCGCCAAACTTTACTTCTTTAGCAGCCATTTAGTACTCCTGAATTCTGGGGGTTCGGGCCGGACAGACCGCCGGCCGGCTTGCAGCGGATGCGGGAGGCTCAGGCCTCGACCACGCCCATGATGTCTTCTTCGCGCATGACCAGCAGCTCCTGGCCATCGACCTTGACGGTCTGACCGGCGTACTTGCCGAACAGCACGCGGTCGCCCACCTTCACATCCATCTTGCGGACGTCGCCGTTCTCAAGGATCTTGCCGTTGCCGACAGCCAGGATCTCGCCCTGGTCGGGCTTCTCGCCGGCAGAGTCAGGAATGACGATACCGCTGGAGGTGGTGCGCTCGGCTTCAACACGCTTGACGATCACGCGATCATGCAAGGGACGGATTTTCATGTAGTGGTCTCCTACTCGGTTCAACACCGGGCAAACGTGCCCGACTCGGTAAATATCTGGGCCAGCAGCGACTGGCTTCGGGTGGCGGAGCCTTTGTTAGCACTCACCGCCAACGAGTGCTAATAATAGGGGCGACCTGTGACCTTTTCAAGTCCGCCCGGGACGATTCTTTTCGTTCGCTCACGGACACCCGTCCGATCAGGGCAGTCTCACCAGCACCGCACCGCAGGCGATCAGGACGGCGCCGGCGGTCCTCGGACGCCCCACCTGCGCCCCGGGAACACGGCGCCCCGTGCGGCCGCAAAGACCACTGAGGTTTCGCGCGGGGCCGCCATCGGGGGGGGATCGGCGCGGACGGCAAGACCCGGCCGGGTGGCCCCTTGTCGGCGGTCGCGATGCGCGGCTTCGCGGCACAGCCCTTGCGGCAGGATGCCTTCTGTCTTGCGCCGAATCGATGATGCTGCCAAGGATCCCGGCGGCCCTGCACCGGCCTTCGCCGACTTCCTGCGGGAGACCGGCGCCACTACCGCCGGGTACGCCAGCCAACCGGCCCACCCGCCCGTTCTATTGTCAAAAACTGTATAAACGTCAAATTCACCTAAAACAACTCCCACCGCGGGCGCATCCGGCATAGAATTGGCACCGACAGACTGCAATGCAGTTCGTCCCCTCGGCAGGAGATTCGATGGGGCGAACTGCGCTGTCCAAGCCAAGCCGAGCCCAGCCCCGTGAACGGTCTCGGCGCCGCCCACTCGAATCCGGGAGAACGTCCGTCATGACAGCCACCACACTCCGCCTGTGTCACTCCGGCATGGATAACCGGGCGCTGTATGCCTTCGAGATCTTTCTGTCGCGGGTGGGCCCCGGCGCCTGCCGGATCGCGGAGGAGGACGCGGCCGACGTGGCCTTCATCGACGTGGACAATGACCTGGGCCCCTACCTGCTGGCCGGGCACCGCATGCTCTACCCCCACCGGCCGTTGATCGTCACCACCCAGGCCCCCGGGCAGCGCCCCGACCCCCTGACCGTGGAGGTCACCAAGCCCGTCGGTCTGGCCGCCTTCTCCGCTGCGCTTGAGAAAGTCCGCAGCCTGCTGCCACCCGCCGACACGGCCACCACCCTCGGCCTCCCGGACGCCGGCGACGAGCGGGGGGGCACCGTGGACAGCATTCCCGACGAGATCGCCCTCGACACCCTGAGTGGCGCGGGCCCCGATGAGGTCGCCCTGCTGCGCCGGTTCGAGGCCCGCATGGCAACCCTCCACGTCGGCTCCCTGCCCGATGCCGACCTGGACAACCCCGCCGCCCTCGCCGGCATCTATTACGACCCGGCGAGCTTCCTGCAGGGGCTGGTGGCCCGGGCGATCACCCACGCCCGCGAGATCGGGCGCCCGGTACGCATCGACGACGCCCGCGGCACGGCCCTGATCCTCGACCCGCGCAACGGTCAGGCATGGACCACCCGCAGCCCCAATGCCCTGCGTGCCCTCGCCCAGCTCCCCACCCGCGGCACCCTCGCCATGGCTCGCCAGGAGGCCGACACACCGCTGCCGGAGGGCGCCGTGGCCCGCCCCCTGGATGGTCTGGAGTGGGAGCTGGCCCTGTGGGCCTCGCGGGGACGTCTGCCCCGGGGTACCGGACTGGAGCACCCCATCCGCCTCAAGAGCTGGCCCAACCTCACCCGTCTGGCCGTGCCGCCGGAAGCCATGCGCATCGCCGGCCTGTGGTCGCGGGGCGAGCTGAGCCTGCGGGAGACCGTTGCCAGTCTGGGGGCGCCCCAGCGCTACGTCTTTGCCTTCTACAGCGCCTGTGCCGCCCTGGGTCACGTGGAGCAGGTGGTCGCACCGGCGCCCGCGGCAAAGCCCCGGAGCCCCGCCGCAGGGACCGCTGGCGAACCGGCGGCACTCCCTTCGCGCGGCCTGTTCAAGCGTGTTCTTGGCAAGCTCCTGGGTGCCCGCCTGGACAACCTTGCACCTGACTGACGCCTTTGCGCCGGTGGGTCATCACAAGCTCATCTTCGGCGGCCCGGTCGGCGCCGGAAAGACCACCGCGATCGGCGCAGCCAGTGACATCCCGCCCCTTCGCACGGAGGCCCCCATCCTCGGCGGGCCGGGCCAGTCGAGGCCGCTCACCGGGGCGGTCCTCGACTACGGGGCGATGACGCTGGGCGATGGCTGCACCCTCCATCTCTACGGCACCCCCGGCCGGGAGCGCTTCGACTTCATGTGGGAACTGCTCGCCGAGGACGCCCTGGCCCTGATCCTGCTCATCGACAACAGCCGGCCCGACGCCCTGGACCAGCTACATTTCCACCTCGGCGCCTTCAGCCGCTTCATCCGCGACACCGCCCTCTCCGTCGGCATCACCCATTGTGATCTGGGGGGTGGTCTGACCCTCGACGACTACCAGGCCGAACTCGAGCGCGCCGGTTTCGGCTGCGTACCGGTCTTCGTGGTGGACCCTCGCTGCAGACGCGATGTCTGCCTGCTGATCGAAGCGGCCCTCAGCGTGCTCGACCCCGTGGCCCGGGCCTGAGAGGGGTGTGAAGAAATCGTAGCGAGCGGTTCGAGTTCGCCTCGAGAAGCGCAGCCGTACAAGGGTACGGTGAGCATCGCAGGGGCGAAATCGGGTCGCGCAGCAGATTTATTCACACCGGCCGGCGCGCCGCCCCCCGCGGGCGCTCCCCCCCGGGCGGCGGGGGGGCGGGCCCGCGCGGGCCGGGCGGGCGCCGGCGCCCGCCCGCCCGCCGGCGCCGGCCGGGCGCCCGGGGGCCCGCCCCCGCGGGCCCCGGCGCCGCCGGGGCGGGGCCGCCCCGCGCCCCGCCGCCCGGCCGCCGGCCCCCGTTTTTTTTTCGGCCCCCCCCCCCCCCCCCCCCCCTCTGGGGCCCCCGGTTTGGCGGGCCCCCCCTCTGAGTCCGACCCGTACGCAAGATTGGTGCAAGGAATCATTCAGGTCATCGACAGGGACACCTCCTAGACTTCAGGCCTGTTCAATCAGGCCTGCACGGAATGCGCCCCTCTTCCAAACTGCTTCTGGCAAGCTGCCTGCTGCCGCTCTCCTGCCTGGCGCAGCCCCTCGATACCCCCCCGCCCCTCGATCTCGCCACCGCCGAGACCCTGCTGCTCGAAGCCAATCCGGCGATTCTTCAGGCCCGGAGCGCGGTGGCTGGCGCCCGCGCCGGGATGGACATCGCCGGGGCACGCCCCAACCCCACCCTCAGCGCCGCCGTGACCAGCATCAACCCCGCCCGCAACAGCGCCGGCGGCTACTGGGATCGCCCCATGGACAGCGTGCTGCGGCTGGACCAGACGTTTGAACGGGGCGACAAGCGCGAGCTGCGCCTGCGGGCAGCCGATCGCAATCTGGCGGCCACCGACGCCGACCTGGACAACACCATCCGCCTGGCCCGCATGGCCCTCGCCAATGCCTGGCTCAACCTGCGCGCGGCCCAGGAGATCCGCCAGATCGCCGCCGAAAGCGCGCGCCTGGCCGGCCGCGCCGCGGAAGCCGCCGAACTGCGCGGCAAGGCAGGCGATCTCGCCGGCGTGGATGTGGCACGCTTCGCCGCCGACGCCGCCCGGGTCGCCAACGACGCCGTTCAGGCGGATCTGGACCATGCGCGCGCACGCCTTGATCTGGCCCTGCTGCTGGGCAACCGGGTCGTCCCGGACAGCCTGCAGGCGGCGGCCGACTGGCCCGATGCCGCCCTCCCCGCCAACGAGGGCAAGGAGCGCCCGGATCTCCTGGCGGCCCGCCAGCGTCTGGCCCTCGCCGATGCCCACCGCGACCTCGCCCGCGCCCAGCGCACCCGCGACGTCTCGGTGGGCGTGCAGTACGAGCACTTCCCGCCCGACGCCCGCAACACCTACGGCATCAGCGTCAGCATTCCCCTCTTCCTCGGCAACGACTACCGGGGCGACATCGCCCGCAGCGAAGCCGAATTCACCGCCGCCGAACAGCAACTGGCCGCCACCCGGGCCGCCGTCGACGGCGAACGGGCACGCCTGCGCAGCGAATACGCCGCCCGCGCCACGCGGCTGCAGCGTATCCGCGACGTGGTGCTGCCTGCCGCCGAGCGGGCCGGCCGCGGCGCCGACATCGCCATCCAGAAAGGCGGGATGGGCCTGACCGACTACCTCGACACCCAACGCAACCTGCGCGCGGCCCGTATCGAAGCGATCCAGGCCCGCGCCGACCTTTCCCGCGTCGCCCTGATGCTGCGCCTGGCCGGATCCGCCCCATGAAATCCAAACTCATTGCCGCCATCCTCGCCCTCGCCGCCATTGCCGGTGGCACCGCGTACCTGCGTAGCCCCGCCCACGAGCCGGTCGCCGAGCCCGTCGTCCAGAAGCCCTCCGCCGAACCGGGCGTGCTGCGTTTCCCCACCGCCGCCCCGCAACTGGCCCAGCTCAAGGTCGAGCGGGCCGAGCTCGCTCCCGTGCCCATGGACGAGCCCCTCGCCGCCCGTGTCGCCTACGACGAAAATGCCACCGCCCGCCTGTATGCCCCAATCGCCGGACGGGTACTGGAGATACGGGCCAATACGGGCGATAGCGTGAAGGCCGGCGATGTACTCGCCGTTCTCGACGCCCCCGAGCTGGGCAGTGCCGCGGCCGATCTGGCCAAGGCCCGGGCCGGCGCCGCCCAGCGCAAAGCCGCCCTGGAGCGCACCCGCAGCCTGGTGGACGCGGAAGTCCTGCCCCGCCGGGAGCTTGAAGCCGCCCAGGCCGACTGGCAGCAGGCCAACGCCGAAGCCGAACGGGCCCGTCTGCGCCTGGCCAACCTCGCCCCCGGTGGCAAGCTCCCCCCGGGCAGTGAACACTACCCCCTGCGCGCGCCCATCGCCGGCATCGTCGCCACCCGGCACATCAATCCGGGCATGGAAGTACGCACCGATACCGCCGAGCCCCTCTTCGTGGTCACCGACCTGGCCCGCCTGTCGGTCCTGGTGGACGTTCCCGAACGTGACCTTCCCCTGGTCACGGTCGGCAAGGCGGCGCGCATCGAGGTCTCCGCCTATCCCCACCGCAGTTTCGAAGGCAAGGTGGTCCACGTGGCCCCCACCCTTGACCCCCAGACCCGGCGCATCCAGGCACGGGTATCGGTGGACAACCGGGAAGGGCTCCTGAAGCCCGAGATGTACGCCAAAGTGGCCCTGCTCGCCGACAGCCGCGAAGAGCTGCCACGGGTTGCCATCGGCGCCCTGCTGGTGGAAGGGGTCAAGAACTTCGTGTTCGTCGAACGGGATCCGGGGGTGTTCGAAAAGCGCGAAGTCACCCTCGCCGTGCAGACCCGTCGCGAAGCCTACGTATGGACAGGCATCAAGCCCGGTGAAAAAGTCGTCAGCACCGGTGCCTTGCTGCTGAACGCCGAGCTGGCCAGCAATTCGCGCTGAGGCACCGGCATGTTCGACAACCTCATCACCGCCGTACTGCGCCAGCGCGCCTTCGTCATCATTGCCGCCCTGACCTTGCTCGGCTACGGGCTCCACGCCTTTCAGCAGATCTCCATCGAAGCCTTCCCCGACGTCCAGGATGTCCAGGTCCTGGTAGTGACCCAGGCGCCCGGCCAGGCCCCCGAGGAAGTGGAGCGCGCCATCACCCTGCCCATCGAGCGGGAGATGAGCGGCGTGCCCGGCCTGACCCAGCTACGCTCGGTGTCCATCACCGGACTGTCGGTGGTCACCCTCACCTTCAACGAGAAGACCGCCGACTACTTCGCCCGCCAGCAGGTGCTGGAGCGATTGCAGACGGTGAATCTGCCGGATGGCGTCCAGCCCGGCCTGGCGCCCCTCACCACCGCGGTGGGCGAGATCTACCGCTACGTGCTGGAAAGCCCCCCCGGCGTGCCCCTGGAAGAAGTGCGCGCCGTGCAGGACTGGACGGTTCGCCCCGCCCTGCGCATGGTGCCGGGCATTGCCGACGTGGTCAGCTTCGGCGGCGCCATCCGCGAGCTTCAGGTGCGCATCGACCCGGACCTGCTGCGCAAGTACCAGGTCAGCCTGGACGACGTGACCCAGGCCCTCGGCACGGCCAGCAGCAACGGCAGCGGCGGCCTCCTGCGCCGCGGCGACGAAGCCCTGGTGGTGCGTACCCTCGGCCTGTTCAACAGCCTGGACGACGTGCGCGACGTGGTGGTGGTGGCGCGCCAGGGCAAACCGGTGCGTGTCGGCGACGTGGCCGAAGTGATCAACGGCGCCCGCCCGCGCAACGGCATCGTCGCGTTCAACGACCGCGACGATGTGATCGAGGGTATCGTCCAGATGACCAAGGGCGGCAACGCCGCCAAGGTGGTGGACGCCCTGCACGAGCGGGTGGAGGAGGTCAACGCGCGTCTGCCCGAAGGCTACCGGGTGCGCCCCATCTATCAGCGCACCGAGCTGATCGGCCACACCGTGGCCACGGTGGGCGAGAACCTGCTGGTCGGCGCGGTGCTGGTCACCGCCATCCTGCTGGTCTTCCTGCGCAACCTGCTGGCGGCGGTGATCGTGGCGGCGGTGATCCCCCTTTCGCTGATGTTCGCCTTCATCCTGATGCACGCCATGGGGGTGTCGGCCAACCTCATCTCCCTTGGCGCAGTGGACTTCGGGGTTATCATCGACAGCGCCGTGGTGATGGTGGAGGCACTGATGGTGCGCCTGGCCGCCGATGCCCACCTGGAGCACCATGGCATCACCTCGCCCATCGGCCGGCGCATGCATGCCCTCAAGCAGACCTGTATCGAGCTGGGCTCACCGATCATGTTCTCGAAGGCGATCATCATCGTTGCCTTCCTGCCCATCTTCACCTTCCAGCGGGTCGAGGGACGGATCTTCACCCCGGTGGCCCTGACCCTGTCCTTCGCCCTGCTGGGTGGATTGATCCTCACCCTCACCCTGGTCCCGACCCTGCTGTCCTACGCCATGGGCAAGGACATGGCGGAGAAGGAAAGCCCCTGGCTGCACCGCCTCCAGGAGGGCTACCGGAAGCTGCTGGTGCGCCTGCAAGGGCGACGCCGCCTCACCATCGCCGCCTCCGGCGCCTGCCTTGCGGCGGCCCTGGCCCTGGCCCCCCTGCTGGGGTCCGAGTTCCTGCCCAAGCTCGATGAGGGCAACATCTGGCTGACCATCAGCCTGCCCCAGTCCTCGGCCCTGACCAACACCAAGGAAGTGGAGCGCAAGGTACGGGCGGTACTGTCGGACTACCCGGAGGTCAAGGCGGTGATGACCCACGTGGGTCGCCCGGATGACGGTACCGACCCCAAAGGCCCCAACAACATCGAGGTTCTCATCGACCTGCACCCCCACGGCAGTTGGCGTTTTGCCAGCAAGGACGCGCTCGTGGACAGCATGTCGGCACGTCTGGCCGCCATCCCCGGCCTTCCCACCAACTTCTCCCAGGTGATCCAGGACAGCGTCGAGGAATCCCTGTCCGGCGCCAAAGGCGAGATTGCGGTAAAGGTCTTCGGGCCCGACCTGGATGTTCTCGAGACCAAGGGCCGCGAGATCGCCGGCGTGCTCAACCGCATCCAGGGCTCCGCCGACGTGGCCGCCCTGCCGGTGGGCGGCCAGAGCGAGGTGGACATCCGCCTGCGCCGGGAGGCCCTGGCCCGCTACGGTATCCGGGTCGCCGACGTGAACGCCATGGTCCAGACCGCCCTCGGCGGGCTCGCCGTGAACGCCTATTTCGAGGGGGAACGCCGCTACGACGTGACCCTGCGCTTCGGCCCCGACTTCCGCGACCAGGTGGACGACATTGCCAACCTGCCGGTGGCCCTGCCCGATGGCAAAGGGAGCATCCCCCTCGGCGACCTTGCCGACGTGGAACTGCGCCAGGGCGCCTCGCGCATCCAGCGCGAAGCCGGCAGCCGGGCGGTGATCGTCAAGGCCAACCTGCGCGGCCGCGACCAGGGCAGCTTCGTGGCCGAAGCCCAGCGCAAGGTGGCCGCCGAAGTCAGCCTGCCGGCGGGCTACTCCATGCGCTGGGGCGGTCAGTTCGAGAACCAGCAACGCGCCATCGGGCGCCTCAAGCTCATTGTCCCGATCACCCTGGGGCTGATCTTCTCCCTGCTGTTCTGGGCCTTCCGCGACATCCGCCCGGCCCTGCTGGTGCTGGCCATGGTGCCCTTCACCCTGATCGGCGGCTTCGCCGGCCTGGGCATCGCCGGGCTGCACCTGTCGGTATCGGCCGCCGTGGGCTTCATTGCCGTGGCCGGCATCTCGGTGCAGAACGGGGTGATCATGGTCGAGCAGGTGATGGAGATCGCCCGCCGCGGCGCCCCCCGCTCCGAAGCGATCCTCGACGGCGCCATGCTGCGCCTGCGCCCCATCGTGATGACCGCCCTGATGGCCGGCCTCGGCCTGCTGCCGGCGGCCCTGTCCCACGGCATCGGCTCCGAGACCCAGCGCCCCTTTGCCGTGGTGATCGTCGGCGGCATCATCAGTGCGACAATCTTCACCCTGCTGCTGCTGCCCGTCCTGCTCAGTTTCGGCGGCAAGCGCAGTGCCCCGGCGGCAGACCCGGCCCGCTGACCGCGGCCCGGAAGTGTTCATTACAGGCCCCACCATGCGCACCCTTATCGTCGAAGACGACCCCCTTCTCGCCGACGGCCTTGCCCAGCTCCTGCGTAGCGCGGGCCTCACCGCCGACTATGTGGGCAGCGCCGAACTGGCCGAAGCGGCGCTGGCGGCGGAGAAGTTCGACCTGATGATCCTGGACATCGGCCTACCCGGCATGGACGGGCTTGAACTGCTGACCCGCCTGCGCGCACGCCACAACCCCATCCACGTTCTCATGCTCACTGCCCGCGACGCCCTCAACGAGCGGGTACGCGGCCTCAACCTGGGGGCTGACGACTACCTGACCAAGCCCTTTGCCTCGGTCGAACTGCTGGCCCGCGTCAATGCCCTGGTACGGCGCAGTCGCGGCCAGGGCAATCTGAGGCGGGAATACGGCCCCCTGTCCCTGGATGAAGAAGCCCATCGGGCCTGGCTCGGTGACCAGCCCCTGGACCTGCCCCAGCGGGAATGGGCCATCCTGCAGTTCTTCCTGGACAACCCGGCCCGGGTGCTCAGCAAGGAGCGCATCGTCGCCGCCGTGTGCACCTGGGACCGGGACATGAGCGAGAACGCCGTGGAGGTCTACGTATCGCGCCTGCGTGCCAAGCTTGAGCCCGCCGGCCTGCGCATCCGCACCGTGCGCGGGCTCGGCTACATGCTTGAGGATCCGCCGGCTTGAACCGCAGCCTGCGCAAGGCCCTGCTGCTGTGGCTGCTGCTGCCCGCGGGCCTGGCCCTGGTGACCTTCCTGCCCCTGGCCTTCCACCTGGTGCACCAACCCGCCATGGAAGCCCTCGACCGGGCTCTGGCCGATGCCAGCCTGGCCCTGGTGCCCCACCTGGAAGTCACGGACGGCGAGCCTCGCTTCGTGTTTCCTGCCGCCGCCGAGCAGGTGCTGCGGGCCGACCGGGTGGATGACATCTACTTTCTGGTCCTCGGCCCCAACGGCCGCTTCGTGGCCGGTGACGCCGGCCTGCCCCACGAAGCACCCGACGGGGAGGAGGCCCGCGGGGAGCGGGCAAGCTTCTACGCCCACTTCCGCGGCCACCCCATCCGGGTCACCGCCGTACATCGCACCATCTCCGGCGCGCCCTTCGTCTTCGTCACCGCCGAAACCACGCGCAAACGCGATCAGTTGCGGGTGGATCTGGCCTTTGCCCTGCTCCTTCCCCTGCTGTTCTTCGCGGGCTCCACCGGCTTCACCATCTGGTTCGGCATCCGCCACGCCCTGCTGCCGGTGGAGGACATCCGGCGCAGCCTGCACGGCATGGAGCACCGCGCGGTTGCCCCGCTGGACGCCGCCTCGGCGCCGGGCGAGATCCGCCCCCTGGTGGAAGAATTCAACCAGCTCCTGAAACGCCTCGAAGACGCCGCCGACGCCCAGCAACGCTTCGTCGCCAACGCCGCCCACCAGTTGCGCACCCCCCTTGCGGGCGTGCGCACCCAGCTTGAACTCCTGCAGCGCGACAGCGACCCCGGCCAGCGCAGCGCCCGTGCCGAACAGTGCATCGGCGCCATCGAACGCCTGGGCCACCTGGTCAACCAGATGCTGGTCCTGCTCTCGGCCGAACCGGGCGGGCGCCACGCCAGCCTGGCAGAAGCCCTCGAACTGTCCGATTTGATCCGCGAACGCAGCCCCGACTGGATACGTCTGGCCGAGGGCCGCGCCATCGACCTCGGCTTCGATCTTCACACGGCGCGGGTCACCGGCGACCGCCTGCTCCTGGGGGAGATGGTCGCCAACCTGGTCATCAACGCCATCCACTACACCCAGGCCCAGGGCGAAGTCACGGTACGCTGCCACACGGCGGAAGGGCACAGCATCATCGAAGTGGAAGACAACGGCCCCGGCATTCCGCCCACCCTGCGCGAACATGTCTTCGAGCGCTTTTTCCGCCTGCCCGGCGTCTCCGGCCCGGGCAGCGGACTGGGCTTGGCCATCGTCCGGGAGATTGCCCGCGGCGCCGACGGTGACGTGGACATCCTCACCCCCGCCACGGGCCGCGGCAGCCTGTTGCGCGTCCGTCTGCCCGCCATCCAGCCCGCAGCCGACGGAGAGGGTGTGAAGAAATCGTAGCGAACTCGGGTCGCGCAGCAGATTTACCACACCCTCTGGGCAGCCCCGCCGGACGACCACCAGGCCCTATTCAAGCTTGAGCTTGAAATACGCCTGCAAGTCCCTCACCTTAGGATTCCTGTCGGCCGTCCCCTACGGCCCTCCCCCGCCCAATCGCACACGAGGAAACCCACCATGGCCATGGACGTCGTCGACTACGAAATCTTCGGATCTGAAATGCAGTACGTGGAGGTCGAGCTCGACCCCGGCGAGGCCGCCATCGGCGAGGCCGGCGTGATGATGTACATGCAGGACGGCATCCAGATGGACACCCTCTTCGGCGACGGCTCGGCCCAGCAGAGCGGCTTTCTCGGCAAGCTGATGGGCGCGGGCAAGCGTCTGCTCACGGGTGAGAGCCTGTTCACCACGGTCTTTCACAACGAAGGCAGCGGCAAGCGCCGGGTGGCCTTCGCCGCGCCCTATCCGGGCAAGATCGTGGCGGTGGATCTGTCGACCCTCGGCGGCACCCTGATCTGCCAGAAGGACTCCTTCCTGGCCGCCGCCAAGGGCGTCTCCCTGGGCATCGCCTTCCAGAAGAAGATCGGCGTCGGCCTGTTCGGTGGCGAGGGCTTCATCATGCAGAAGCTCGACGGCGACGGCATGGCCTTCATCCATGCGGGTGGCACCCTGATGGAGAAAACCCTGGCCCCCGGCGAGACCCTGCGCGTGGACACCGGCTGCGTGGTGGCCTTCCAGCCCAGCGTCGATTTCGACATCCAGTATGCCGGCAAGATCAAAACCGCCCTGTTCGGCGGTGAAGGCCTGTTCTTCGCCACCCTCCGCGGCCCTGGCAAGGTATGGCTGCAGTCCCTGCCCCTGTCGCGCCTGGCCGACCGCATCGTGGCGGCCTCCCGCGCCGGCGGGGGTGGCGGCAAGGAGGGCGGCTCGGTGCTTGGCGGCATCGGTCTCGGCTCCCTCCTCGGCAACGACGAGTGAGCGACACCCCCGTCCCGGCCCGCTTCTACCCGGCGGGCGGGGATGCCCACGGCCACCCGGCGCGGCTCACCTGGCGGGGCCACACCCTGACGGTCATGACTGAGGGCGCACCGGCGCTGCAGATCTCCGCCGACGCACTGCAGGCCGAGGCCCGGGGCTTCAACCACGGCCAGTGGGCCCTGAGCTGGGCCGAAGGCGATGCCCGCCACCTGCTGATCGTGGACGACAGTGTGGTGGCCCCCCTGCGCACGGTCATGCCGGCCCTGTTCCGCGGCGGCGAGCAGCGCAGGCAGCGCCACAACCGGCGATTTCGCCTGGGTCTGGCCCTGCTCGTGGCGCTGCCCTTGCTGCTGCTCGGTGCCGCGCTACGGGCCCTCGACCCCCTCACCGATCGGATCGTCGCCCGGGTGCCGGCCAGCGTGGAACAGCACATTGGCGAAGCCGTGCTGGCGCGCACCCGCCTGGAGGGGCCCATGGTGGAAAGCGGCCCCGCCTACGATGCGCTGCAGACCATCGGTCGACGCCTGACCCGCCCCGGCGAGAAGCTCCAGTTTCACCTGGCCGAGCGCCCCGACATCAATGCCTTTGCCGCGCCAGGTGGGGTGGTGGTGGTCCATACCGCCCTGATGCGGCAGGCCCGCTCGGCAGAGGAAGTGGCCGGGGTCCTCGCCCACGAGATCGCCCACGTGGAACTGCGCCACAGCCTGCAGCAGATTGTCCGGAGCGCAGGCCTGCAGGTCATCGCGGCGGCCCTTTTCGGCGACTACACGGCCCTCGGCCGCTGGGCCGCCCAACTGGGCGAGCTGAAGTTCTCCCGCGATGCGGAACGAGAAGCGGATCAAGGTGCGCTGGAACGCCTGGCGGAAGCGCGCATCGACCCCCGCGGCCTGCTGGCGTTCTTCCGCACCCTGGCCCGTGTCGACGCCAAGCGGGGCGCTCCCCCTCCCCTGCTGTCCACCCACCCGGCCAGCGCCGAACGCAGCGCCTGGCTGGAAACCGCCATCGCCGCCCGCCCTCCGGGAACGCCCCTTCCCATCGGCATCGACTGGACGTGGGCAGGCCACCCAACACACTGACGGTGGTGGCATGAAGGGTGTCGGGCACCCAAACGGGCTCAAGAATGACGCCCGGCAACCGTTATCCAGGACAGGAATCAGCCTGGAAGTCCCCTGTGCCCCCAACCCGCTCCAGCTCCACCGATCGAGCAGGCCTCTTCGTCCTGAGCGCCTGTCTCGTCGCCGCGCTGCTTGTCGCCTTCCTGGCCGTCCGCCAGCAGACCGAGCAGCACAGCCGCGAACAGTTCGAACAGGGCACGCGGCTCGTCAAGGCGCTCAGCGCCATTCCCCTCGACGGCCTGACACCCTCCAGCGGGCGTCCCAACCCCCTGGCCGCCGTGCTGCGGGCGCACGGTAGCGCCGATCTCGCCTTCGGTCTGGTGACCGACCCCACGGGCCGCCCCCTCGCCGAAGTCACGGCCCCCGGCCTCAGCCCCGCGGTGCAGCCCCTCAGCGCTGACCGCCCCGCCGAATGGTTCGGCCATGGGCCGATGGACAGTGGCGTGGCCGGACTCGAACTGATGGAATTCCACGGCCCGCTGCTCCGCGAGGGGCGCCTGGAAGGCTTCGTGCGCATTGCCTTCCGCGCCCCCGGCATGGGCTTCAACGCCAGCCAGCTTCCCTTCGTGGCGGGTCTGGCCCTGCCGGTACTGCTGCTGGTGCCCCTGTTCTTCTTCCTGCTGCGCAGCCAGCTACGCCCCCTGCAGGCCCTCAGCGCCCGCCTCGAGACCTTCACCACCGCCCCCCCGGGCGAGGCCTCCGCCCGCGATGTGGTGAGCCGCTTTGCCCTCTTCCTGGATGCCGCGGAAAGCCGTATCCGCGAACTCGAGTCCACCCGCAACGACTCGGAAACCTCGGTCAAGCTGCTGGGCTACAAGAAGGAAAAGGTCGAGAGCGCCCTGGAGACCCTGCCCGAGGGCGTACTCGTCCTCGACGAGGGCGGCGTGGCGGTGTTCGCCAATGCCAAGGTCGGCCCCCTGCTGGGCGCCGACCCGGCCGGCCTGCTGCAGAAGGAACCCGCCAACTGGGCCATCGCCCCCGAGATCCTGGGCGTGCTCGCCCCCCTGCTCGGCAGCCAGGCCGGTGCCGCCAAGCACACCGCCAGCTACCATCCGGGTGCCGATGAGAACCGCCGGGTCAGCGTGTGGGCCCTGCCCCTGTTCGCCCCCCGCGACGCCACGCGACGCCTCGGCACCCTGCTGGTCCTGCGGGAAACCACCGACCAGTTGCTGGCCGCCCGCGCCCGCGACGAGTTCATCGCCCACGTCGCCCATGAGCTGAAGACCCCCCTGGCCAACATCAGCCTGTACGGCGAACTGCTGCGGGACGAACCGGATCTGCCCGACGAGACCCGCATCGAAGCGGTCAACACCGTCTGCGACGAAGCCGAACGGGCCGCGGCCCTGATCGGCAACCTCCTCAACATCTCTCGCATCGAGGCCGGCAGCATCGTCATCGAGCGCCAGTGGGTGCGCCTGGGCGATCTGCTCAATGACTGCATGGAGCACCTCTCCCACGGGGGTCGCGCCCACGGCCTGCGCCTGCGGGTGGACGTGCCCCCGGACCTGCCCCCGGTCGAGCTGGACAAGGATCTGCTGCGCATCGCCCTCAACAACCTGCTCACCAATGCCGCCAAGTACAACCGGGAGAAGGGCGAAGTGATCCTCTCGGCCGAAGAAAGCGACGAGCGCATTTTGATCTCCGTGCAGGACACCGGTATCGGCATTCCCGCCGCCGACCTCGAACGGATCTTCGAGAAGTTCTACCGCTCCGCCGACCAGGAAGCCGTGTCCCGCGGCGGCCACGGCCTCGGCCTGTATCTGGCACGTCAGATCGTCGAGATGCACCAGGGCCAGATCGGCGTGGTCAGCCAGCCGGGCCAGGGCACCCGGGTCACCCTGAGCTTCCGCAAACCGCACGTTCTCCTGAGGGCCGCATGAAACGCCTGCTAGTCGTCGACGACGAACCCCACGTGGCGCGCGTCCTGCGCGTCAGCCTGGCCAAGGACGGCTGGTCGGTAGAGACGGCCCGGGACGGGGCCGAAGCGCTGCGGGTCATCGCCAACAATCCCCCTGACGTGATGATCACCGACATCCAGATGCCCGGCATGGGCGGCGAAGAACTCTGCCGCGAGCTTCACGCAAGCCTCCCCCACAGGCCCTTTCCCATCCTCGTGATGACCTCCATGACCGCCCGCGACCAGCGGGACTGGGCACGGGATCTGGGGTCCATCGAGTTTCTCGAGAAACCGGTCAGCCCACGCCGCATCGCCGCACTGCTGGCGCAACTGCTCAGCCAGGAGAAGCACAATGCCTGATTCCGACACCCGCAGCGTCGCCCGTTACGGGCGCTGGCTGCAACGCAGCGTCGGCCCGCACTTCACGGTGGGCATTGGCAGCAGTGAAGGCGGCCTGCTGTGGCCCGAGTCCTCGGCCGAGCTTGCCGGTACGCTCTCATCCCTGCCCTGTGCAGAGCTTGAATGCCTGCCGTCCATGCAGCGGCTCGACAGCGCCGATGGCCCGATCTACCTGCGCGCCATCACCCTGCCGGATGCCTGCGGCGCGGGCTGGCTGGTGGCAATAGCCCGCCACGACGCCGCCCCCTCCGACATCGAGCTGGATGCCCTCGCCGACGCCATGGACGACGTGGCCGCCGCCCTCGACGACGCCACCCACCTCAACACCGAGATGGATCTGCTGGCCGGCGAACTGGCCGAGCGCTACGAGGAACTCCACCTCGTCTACGAGATCGACCGCCACTTGGCCAACCAGGACCTGGGCACGGAGGTCCTGCAGGATCTCCTGCAGAGCTGTGCCGAGCAGCTCAACGCCGATGTGGCGTGCTTCGTAAGGCCGGCCGACAACCTGACCATCTCCGCCACCAACCTCAGCAAGCCCATCCACAACCTGGACCTGGTGCTGGTCGAGATGCGCGGCGACCTGTTCCGCTTCGTCTCGTCGAGCCGCACCACCCTGGTCATCAACAACACCGATGACCCGCGCCGCGCCTACATCTTCACCGACATGCCCTACAAGGTGCTGGCCTGCCCGGTGTTCCAGGGCATCGAGATGCCGGCCATGCTGGTGCTGCTCAACCACGACAGCAAGCCCGACTTCTCCAACAGTGACCGCCGCCTGGGCGAGGTGATGGCCCACCAGATCGCCAACGTGATGCACATGCAGGGCATGTTCGCGGAGATGCGGCGCTTCACCGAACAGATGGCCGCCGCCCTGATCGAGGCGGTGGAAGCCAAGGACCCGTACACCCGCGGTCATTCGGAACGGGTGCACCTGCTGTCCATGCGCCTTGGCCAGGGTCTGCGCCTGCGCACCGAAGAGATGGAGAACCTGCACTGGGGCTCCCTGCTCCACGACGTGGGCAAGATCGGCATTCCCGACGCCGTGCTGTGCAAGCCCGGGCGCCTGACCTCCGACGAATACACCTTCATCAAGGTCCACCCCGAACGCTCCTACGAGATCCTGCGTCACGTGGACCGCCTCAAGGGTGCCATCGAAGGCGCCCGCCATCACCAGGAAAAATTCGATGGCACCGGCTATCCCCACGGCCTGCGGGGCACCAGCATCCCCCTGCTGGCGCGCATCATCGCCGTGGCCGACACCTACGACAGCATCACCAGCTCCCGCGCCTACCGGGCCGGCAGCACCCACGAGGCCGCCGTCAAGGAAATGACCCGGGTCAGCGGCACCCAGCTCGACCCCGAGCTGCTCGACGTCTTCCTGCGCATCTGCGACGACGACCCCGCCCTGCTGGTGAAGCTGGGCGTGCGACGGGAGTGGGACGATCGCTAAGGACATCGTCCGCACCCGCGCGGGCACCCTCACCTACCTGGCCCCCGAAGGCGCCCTCCATGACGGCGAGGCCGTCGGCGACCTGGGTGCGGCCATCGAGGCCTGCATCGCCAGCCATGAACTGCGGGTGGTCCTCGACCTGGGCAAGGTCACCCTGCTTTCCAGCCAGGCCCTGGCCCAGCTCCTCGCCTGCAGTGCCCGCCTCGCGGGGCTGGGGGGCTGGCTGCGCCTCAACGCGCCCAACCCGCTGATCGGCGACATCCTGCTGGCCACCGGCCTCAACCGTCGCCTGGAGATCTTCGACAGCGGCGGCCCCGAAGCCATCGCCCAGTCCGTGCCGCCGACCAGCGCTGGCCGACGGCTGGGCGATCTCCTGATCGAGCGGGGCCTGGCCACCCCCGAGCAGCTTGCCGAGGCGGCCCGCCTGCAAGGCCAGCTTGGCTTGCGCATCGGGCGCATCCTGATCGAAAAGGGCTGGGTGCCGGAACATGAGCTGCTGCAGGCCCTGTCAGCCCAGCTCGACGTACCCTATCTGGCCATGCGCCCGGGCCTCTTCGACCCCAGCATTGCCGAGGCCCTGCCCCAGGACATGGCCCGCCGGCTCGGCGTGCTGCCCATGTTCCGGGTCGCCAACGAACTCACCCTCGCCACCACCGACCCCCAGTCCATGCCGGTGGCCGACGAGATCGAGCGGGCCAGCGGCTGCCGCCTGCGCTGGGTGCTGGCCGCCGCCGACGCCATCCAGAAATCGCTCTTCGAGGCCTACTCCGGCTCCGCCTACGATCCCGATCTGATCGATGGCAACGCCATGGACCTGGAGCTGATCGACAACGCCAACCGCGGGGGCGACGCCAACACCATCGACGAGCTGGCCGCCGGCAGCCCGGTGATCAACCTGGTCAACTCGATCATCCAGCGCGCCATCCACGACAACGCCAGCGACATCCACCTGGAACTCTTCCGCGCCAAGGCACGGGTGCGCTTTCGCATCGACGGGGTGCTCTACGAGGTCATGAACCCGCGGCCGGACCTCTTTCCGGCGCTGATCTCGCGTCTCAAGGTAATGGCCAACCTGGACATCGCCGAGCGCCGCCTGCCCCAGGACGGCCGCATCCAGGTGTCCACCCAGGGCCGCACCGTGGACCTGCGCTTCTCGTCCCTGCCCGGCATCTACGGCGAAAAGGTGGTCCTGCGGGTACTCGACAAGGGCAGCACCGTCCTCGACCTGCACCGCCTCGGCCTGGCCGAGGGCAACCTGGAGCGTTTCAAACGTCTGCTGGCCCGCAGCCACGGCCTGCTGCTGGTCACCGGCCCCACCGGCAGCGGCAAGACCACCACCCTCTACGGCGCCATCGACCACCTGCGCAGCATCGAGAAGAACATCGTCACCATCGAAGACCCGGTGGAGTACCAGCTCGACATCATCAACCAGAACCAGGTGAACGAAGCCGTCGGCCTGACCTTCCCGCGGATCCTGCGCCACGTGCTGCGTCAGGATCCGGACATCATCATGGTCGGCGAGATCCGCGACCGCCAGACCGCCGAAATCGCCGTACAGGCCGCCCTCACCGGCCACCTGGTGCTGTCCACCCTGCACACCAATGACGCCATCGGCGCCGTCGCCCGCCTGGTGGACATGGGGGTTGAACCCTATCTGCTGTCCTCCGCCCTGATCGGCGTGATGGCCCAGCGTCTGGTGCGCCGCATCTGCCCCGAATGCCGCACCACCTACATCGCGCCGCCCGAGCTGGTGGAGCGTTTCGAGTGGCAGGGCCGTGGTCAGGTCATGCTGGCCCGCGGGCGCGGCTGCCGCAACTGCTACGACAGCGGCTACAAGGGCCGCGTCGCCATCCACGAACTCATCGACATCGACCGCCCCCTGCAAAGCCGCATCGTGGCCGACGCCGGTTACGAGAGCCTGCGCGAACACGTGCGCCGCGGCCCCTGGCCGGGCCTCTTCGACGACGGCCTTGAACGGGTGCTGGGCGGCCACACCACCCTGGAAGAGATCTCCCGGGTGGTGCTGCAAGACCAGGGAGGCTGAACATGGCCATCGAACTCGGCTCCGCCACCGGCCCGGCTTCGCCCGACGCCCAGCCCGCCCGCGCTGGCCTCAGCCTGCTGCCCGGACGCGTCGGGGTGGCCGACCGCATCGCCTTCACCGAACAGCTCGCCCTGCTGCTCGAAGCCAGCGTGCCCCTGCACACCGCCATCCACGAACTGCAGCGCCAGTCGCGCAAGCCGGCGGTGCGCCGGGTGCTCGGCGAGCTTCACACCGACATCCTCGACGGCAAGCCCCTGTCCCGCGCCCTGGCGCGCCAGCCCGCCATGTTTCCGGCCACCTACACCCACCTGGTGGCCGCAGCGGAAGAGGGCGGCTTTCTGCCCCAGATCCTCGAACAGCTCAAGGAACTCGACGAGAAGGCCCAGAGCCTGCGCGTGGCCCTGATATCAGCCCTCACCTACCCGGCCGTACTGCTGAGCCTGTCCACCGTGGTGGTGTGCTTCATCCTGCTGTGGGTTTTCCCTCGCTTTGCCGATCTCTTCGAATCCATCCACGACCGCCTGCCCTTCACCACCCTGATCCTGATGGCCCTCAGCGACTTCCTGCGTCAGTACGGCGGCCTGGTGCTGGCCGGACTTGCCGCGGCATTGCTGGCCGGCCGGCGCCTGCTTGCCAGCGCCGCACCGCGGGCCGCCCTGGAGCGCGGCCTGATGGCCGTGCCCGGACTCGGCCAGACCCTGATGGGCATCCACATGGTGCGGGTGTTCCGCATCCTCTCCCTGTCCCTGAAGCATGGCGTCCCCCTCCTGAAGGCTCTCGCAGCCGCCGAAGAGGTGGCCTCCACCGCGGCCCTGCGCACCGGCATGCAACGCATGCGCGTCAGCGTGGAGGAAGGGCGCGGCCTCTCCGCCGCCCTCGCCGAACTCGATTTCATCCCCCCCCTGGCCCAGGAAATGCTCGCCACCGGGGAGCGCACCGGCCACCTGGCCAAGGTGCTCGAACGCCTCTCCGAGCACTACCAGCGCAAGCTGGAACACCGCCTCGCCACCCTCGCCAAGATCGTCGAACCGGCCATGCTGCTGATCATGGGTGCCCTGGTGGCCATGATCGTCAGCGCCCTCATCCTCCCCATCTTCAAACTGTCCGCTGCCGTGCATTGAGGGCACGCATGTGTGGCATATTCCCGCCCGGATCATGGAATTTAACAATCAGGCCCTCAACTTTCAGGCCCCACCGTCGTAAGTGCTATCCATGCGCCATCCAGTTGGCAGAAAGCCTTTTTTCCCGCTCAGCCCATCACCGGAGTCAGCAATGATGATTCGCCGCCCCCGCCTCCACGCGGGCTTCACGCTCGTGGAACTGTTGATCGTCGTGGTGATCCTCGGCGTCCTCGCCGCCATCGCGATCCCGCAGTTTTCCGCCTCCACCGACGACAGCAAGGTCGCCGCCCTGGACGCCAGCCTCAACAACCTGCGCACCGCCATCGAGCTCTACTATCAGCAGCACGGCCACTATCCCAGCGCCGTGACCGGCGGCGGCACCTATGCAGTCAACACCGAGGCCACCTTCACGGCCCAGCTCGCCAGCTTCACCAGCGCAGCCGGCGTGGTCAGCACCACCAAGGATGCCACCTACAAGTACGGCCCCTATCTCAAGAAGTCCACCCTGCCCGCCGAACCGATCAACAACATCGCCACCGTCGAGATCGTCACCACCGGCACCCTCGGCATGACCGCCAGCGGCTCCACCGGCGGCTGGAAGTTCGACAACAAGACCGGCCAGTTGATCGCCAACATCACCGCCTACCAGACCCGCTAAGTTCCCGGCTTTGGCCCGGCACAGAACGCCCCCCCGATCGCCCCGTCCCCGCGATACGCCTTCAGGCCACCCCCGCTGTCGCGGCCTCACCCTGATCGAACTCCTCCTCGTTGTCAGCCTGCTCGCCATGCTGGCCGCCACAACCGTTCCCCTCCTCATCGGCACAAGCCACCCCACCCAGGCCAGACAGGGGGCCCAGCGCGTCGCCACCGCCCTCCGCTTCGCCCGCGATGAAAGCCTGCGCACGGCGCAGCCCCATGGCGTCACCCTGAGCACCGGCACCGACGCGGACACGCTGAAAGTGTTCGTGCTGGATACCGGCAGCCTGCCGCCCACACCCGAGTTCACCGTGCGCCATCCCCTGTCACGCCAGCTCTATGCGGAGACCGTCGGCACCGGCAGTCCCTTTCCCGCGGCCCGGGTCGACGCCCAGGGCTTCGTCAGCGCCCTGGGAAGTTCCAGTCAGCTCATCTTCACTGCCGACGGCGCCCCCGCCATCCTCAACGGTGCCAACCTGCAGCGCCTGAGCGGGGTCAGTGTGCGGATCGGCATCACTGCCGGCAAGCTCAGCCAGAGCGTGCTGATCGCCACCGAGACCGGAAGGGTGAGCCTGGAATGAAGCCCCATGGCCAGCGTGGGTTCGGCTATGTAGAAGCCCTGGTGGCCGTGGTGCTGCTGGCCGTGGTGCTGGTGCCGGCCCTGGAAGCCCTCGGCAACGCGGCGCGCAACGCCCCCACCGCCGCCCAGGACGACACCCTGTGGATGAGCGCCGCCAACAAGCTCCGCGAGGTCACCGGCAGCCGCTTTGACGATCTGGATGCCGCAGCCACCGCAGCAGGCGGGGCGGGCAACGTCAGCAGTCTGTCCGACCCGACGGGAAGCAGCCCCCGCGTGCTGATCTACCTCAGCCGCTACGACGGCGACAACGCCGACGGTGACGACAACGGCTTCACCGGAACCGATGCAGACCTGATCTGGGTCCGTGCGGCCGTTGCCGACACCCCGGTGAGCCTTGACACCCTGGTGACCCGATGACGCGCCGACAGACCGGCATGGCCCTCGCCGAACTCCTCGTGGCATCGGTCATCGCCGCCTTGGTCATGGTCAGCCTGTCCGGCGTGCTCCAAGGTGTGCAGCAGACTGAAGCCCATCTGTCCGGGCGAGCGCTGCTGCAACGGGATGCGCGCCTGGCCCTGGCCCGCATGGCAACCATGGTCGAGGGTTCGCAGCATCTGCTGGTGCCCCTTGAAACCACCAGCGGCACCCGCGACGTTCTGGCCGTTGCCCTGCCAGCCGCCCTCGACCGGGACGGCAACGGTTTCGCCGACGCCGACAACGACCGCAACGGCACGCCCGACGACGACCTCCCCGCCGACGAGACCCACGATGGTGCCGCTGGCGTGAAGGGCATCGACGACGATGGCGACGGCAGCATCGACAACGGCGGCAGCACCGACAATGACGAGGACGGAACGGTCGGAGAGGCGCCCATCCCGCCGAAGAACGGCAACGACTGGATCGACCCCGTGGTGTACCGGGTGAGCGGCGGCCAGCTCCTTGAGCGCCTGCCCAACCTGAACCCCACCAGCGGGGCCGACTATGCGGAGCGCGTCATTGCGGAAAAGGTGGTGAGCCTGGAGGTCACCCGCATTGCCACCGGCAACCGGCGCACCCGCGAGGTGCTGGTCGTGCTCACCCTGGGTGACCCCGCCGGCGAGACCGCCAGCTGGGCCCGGCGCCTGCGCCTGGGGGTGCGATGAGCCCCCGCCGCCCCGGCCCCGCCGGCTTCCTGCTCCTCCCGGTCAGCCTGCTGCTGGCCGTCATCGGCGCCCTCAGTTACATGCTCGTGCAGGACATCGGCAGCGCCGCCCGCCCCGGCGGGCGTGAGGCCGAGCGCGCCCGCCTGGTAGCCGAAGCCGGCCTCGCCCACGCCACCTGGAAACTCAACCAGGTGAACGGCTGCAGCGGCTACAGCGCGGTGGCCGCCACGCCCTTCGGCAGCGGGGGAGACCAGTATCAGGTGAGCCTCAGCGCCACCAGTGGCTCGCCCCTCACCCTCACGGCCACGGCGACCCTGGCGGGCAGCCTGGCCGGCTCCCGGGCGAGCATCCGGCGGACGGTCTACAAGACCTCGGGCAACACCCTGACCTACACCCTGAGCACCGACAGCCGTGGCAGCGACGCCTACCTCGACGTGGACGACCCAGCTAAAAACTACGGCGGCTCGGAAACCCTCAAGCTCAAGCAGGCCAGCAATCACCCCGTGCTGCAGTTCGACCTGTCCCTCATTCCCGTCGGCAGCCGCATCATCGAAGCCAAGTTGCTGCTCTACCGTCAGGACGCCGGCAGCTTCACCCTCAGTGCCCGGACGGTGAATGCCCACCGGGTGCTGGAGCCCTGGCTGGCTGGCAGCAAGAACGGATCCAGCGCGGCCGACGGCGCCACCTGGCTCACCCGTGACGGCAGCGTTGCCTGGAAATCCACCTCCGGCACCGTGGACAGCGCCAACGCCACGGACACCCCCCATATCCACTACTACATCTGGGGCACCCCCTGGATGGAATGGAACCTCACCAGCCTGGTACAGGGCTGGGTGGACCGCCGCTATCCCAACTACGGCGTGATGCTGCGCCCCACGACCAGCGTAAGCACCGAGGAATACACGGCCGCCGAGGGCGACAGCGCCCAGGTGCCGAAACTGGCGATCAAGTATGTTGCCCCCTGCGGCGCCATCAATCCGCCCCAGGATGGCATCGGCGGGCGGGTCGCCTGGTGGAAGTTCAACGAGTCCACCGGCACCACCGCGGCCGACGCCGTCGGCGGCCACCCGGGCAGTGTCAGCGGCGGCACCTGGAGCGCCACCGGCGGCGTCTCCGGCGGCGCCCTGGCCTTCAACTCGGCCGGCAAGGTGAGCGTCGCCCACACCGACGATCTGTCCCAGACCGGGGACTTCAGCCTGGGCGCCTGGGTCAACCTCAGCGACGCCAACGGCAAGCGTTCGATCCTGCACAAAGGCACGGCCAGCAATGAAGCCAACTACGCCATGGGCGTGCGCGACGGCAACTTCTACTTCGAGTACTTTGCCAACAGTGCCTGGCGCACCTACACCACCGCCGGACTCAATCTGCGGTCCGGCACCTATTACCACCTGACGGCCACCTACAAGGCCAGCACCCGCCAGGTCAAGCTCTACGCCGATGGCAATCTGGCCGGCACCTTCACGGCCAGCTTCGGCAACACCCCGAAGAGCAACACCAAGGCCCTGCTGATCGGCACCACACCCTCCAACGAGAACTTCCTGGGACGCATTGATGACCTGCAGATCGTGGCCAGCAACCTCGATGCGGCCGGTGTGGCCACCCTGATGGGCGGCAGCGTGCGCACGCCCGCCGCCGACACCCACGTGTCGGCCGAGCCCTTGGCACGCAACTTCAACTACGGCGGCGCCACCCTGATGCAGCTCAAATACCCCCCGGACATCCGCCCCCTGGTGCGCTTCGACCTCTCCGCCGTTCCCGCCGGCACCCCCATCAAGCGCGCGATCCTGTCCTTCCACGTACAGGACTCGGTGATCGTCAGTCCGGGACTGAAAGCCTACGCCTACCCCCTCACCGAGTCCTGGCTCGAAGGCACGCAGAACGGTGCGGTGTCGACCCTCGGCGCCACCTGGAGCAAACGCCAGATCGGGCCGGACCTGGCCTGGAGCGGCGCCGGTGGCACCTTCTACAATGTCGCCGCCGGGGTCTTCCAGGTTCCGCTGGGCGCCACACCCCAACGCTACTGGGAGATGGACATCACGTCCACCGTCAAGGAATGGGTGGATGGCGTGCGTGCCAACCATGGGCTCACCCTGCTGCTCGATTTCAGCCTCGACAGCGCCAACCTGTCCAGCCGGGAGAGCCCGCGCCTGGAGCCGCGCCTGGTCATCAGCACCCAGTGACCTTGCCCACACCTCAAGAACACGTCCGGTCCGCCGATAAGCCTGCCATGGAGCACAACGCCCTCTGGGCGGCCTTGCGCGGTCGCCTGCCCATCTGGAAGCCGAAACTGCCGGCCCTCGGCGGCAGCACGCCCATCGGCTTCGACCTGGCCAGCGAACGCCTCAACCTGGCCCAGGTCACCCCCCACGGCAAGGCCTGGCGCTGGCGGGCCGCCGCCGCCATTCCCTACCCCAACGGCCGCGCCGAGCTGCTCGCTGATCCCGTCGCCTTCCGCCGCCTGGTACAGGACGCCCTGCGCAGTCACGGCTTCAAGGGTCGCCGGGTGGTCAGCGTGCTGCCCCCGGGCGATCTGCAGGTGGTGTCCATCGACTACGCCACGGCCAACGGCCAGGATGACACGGCCACCCTGCTCCGCACCCTGCGGGAACGCTTCAAGGGCGGGCTGGACGACGCGGTGGTGGACATCCTGCCCATCCGCCGCCCACCGGAAAGCAACCTGCGCTCCGCCGTGGTGGCGGTGGCCCCCCGGGACAAAGTGCTCGCCCACCTGGACCTGCTCACCGCTGCGGGCCTCGACCCCCAGGCCGTGGACGTGGGCCCCGCCGCCCTGGCCCGCCTGGCCCGTGCGGTGGTTGTCGGCGACCCCCGGGCCAACCTGCTGCTGATCAACTTCGGCACTGAACACACGTATCTGTCCCTGCTGTGGGGGCGCCGCCTGATGTTCGACCGCAGCCTGCCCTTTGGCGAGAAGCGCCTCGCCGCCACCCTCTCCCGCAACCTGGACCTCCTGCCCGAGCGCGCCCTCGAACTCCTGCGCCGCCACGGCCTGGGCAACACCGGCGGAGAGATCGGCGAGACCATCACCGAGCTGCTTCAGCCCGACTTTCAGCAGCTTGCCCACGAGGTCAACCGGGTACTCATCTACTTCGCGTCCCAGACCCATGGTGGCGCCGTGGACGGCATCTACGTGGCCGGCAGCGTGGCCCGCCTTCCGGGGGCAGCGACGCACATCGGTCGCCTGCTGGGCATGCCCGTGCACGTCCTCAACCCCTGGCAGTTGCCGGGAAGCAACCCCGAAGAGGTCATCGAGCCGCCTGCCGGCATGGCCGTTGCTGCCGGCCTGGCCCTCCGGGAGATTGCCCGCCGTGCCGGAGATTGATCTCATTCCCGCCTCCTGGCGGGCCCAGCGGAAAGCCCGGCGCACCTTGCGTGGCGCGGCGGTGGCCATGGCCGGGCTGGTGATCGGCATCGGTGCCGCCCGCATCGGGCTGGAGGTATCGACGCGCAACGAGCAGGCTGCCGTGCAGGCCATCCAGGCCACCCGTCGCGATGGTGACCGCGAAGCCGCGCGCCTGAGCGCACTCCAGGCCCGCCACGCCGAGCTGCAGCGCCAGGAGGCGCTGATCGCCACCCTGCGCGGGCCCGGCCTGGTCGGCAGCGTCCTGCAGCCCCTCGACCGCGCCCTTGAAGAAGGCCTGTGGTTCGATGATCTCCAGTATGCCCGGCCCACTCTGCTGCCCCAGCCGGGCTCCCCCCCGCCGACCACCGAAAGCAGCCTTGGCATCCGCGGCAAGGCCAGTGATGCTGCCACCGTGGGACGCTTTGTGGATGCCCTGGCCAGCCGCGGCCCCTGCCTCAAGCCCGCCCTCGCCCCCGGCGAGGCCCGCCGCTACACCCGCTTTGAACTGGTGGAGTTTGCGGTGAGCTGCCCCCTGCGGCCCACCGGAACAGGAGGAAGTTGATGCAGGCCCTGCTCCGTTTGGACCCGCGCGTTCTGCGCCTGCTCGTGGTGGCCGTGCCCGCCATGGTGCTGCTGGTCGGCTGGGGCCAGTTGCTGCGCCCCGCCTGGCATGCCCGTCAGGCCGCCGCCAGCCTGCACGCCAGCACCCGCGACGCCATTGCCGACCTGCCCGCCCGACGGGCCCGGGCCGATGAACTGGCGAAGGAAATCAGCGTGCTGGAAAGCCGGCTCGATCCCCCCGTGAGCGCCCCCACCCGCCTGCCGGTGCTGCTCGAGAGCCTGGCCGCGGCCCGGGGTGTCGAACTGCAACCGGTGTTTCCCGGCCGCAACACCGAGTTCGAAGGGCTCGTCGAAACGCGTTACGACCTTGAGGCCGGCGGCAGCTACCCGCATCTGGCCGCATGGCTGGCCGACGTGGATGCCCGCCTCGGCAACGCCGGCATCATTGAAGCCCGCTTCACCCGCCAGGCCCACAACGACACGGTGCAGCTCCGCCTGCGCCTGGCGGTGTATCGCCGCCCCGGGCCGACGGGCGGAGAACAGCAATGAAGATCGTACTGCTGCTGGCCGTTCTGGCCATTACCGCGCCGCCGGGCGCCCGGGCCGACGATGCGCCCCCCCTGCTGCGCCATGACCCCTTCCGGCGCCCTGCCCCGCTATCACCCGCCCTTGCCCCCGGCTCAACATCGGCCCCGGCCCCGGCCTCCTGGCAGCCGACCCTGCGCGGCGTGCTGCTCGCCGGCTCGGGCGCCCTCGCCAACGTGGACGGGCAAATGGTGGGTATCGGGGAGCGCATTGAAGGCCATCGCCTGGTGTCGGTCAGCGAACACCAGGCCGTATTCGAAAAGGACGGCCGCCGCATCGTGCTCGACACGCGCCGCCCCCTGGAGACCCGCCCGTGACCCGCTCCCGTTTTGCCGCCGCCCTGCTGGCCCTCGCCGCCCTGGGCGCCAGCCCCCCGCCCGCCGCAGGCGCCGACCCCGCCGCGCCACGGCGCATCACCATGACCCTGCGTGACGTCCCGGTGGGCGACGTGTTCGAGATGCTCTCCCGCAATGAAAAAGTGAACGTGCTGGTGGGCAAGGGGGTCGCCGGCAGCGTCTCCGTGAGCCTCCACAACGTCACCACCGAGGAAGCCGTGCGCACCGTGGCCGAGGCCGCCGGCTACGTGGCAGAGCTGCGCGGCGACACCTTCCTGGTCCTGGAGCGCAAGGACGCGGGCCTCGACGGTCTCTCCGGCAACACCCTGCTGCGCACCTTCAAGGTCCAGTATTCGGACGCCAAGACCGTGGCAGTGATCCTGACCAAGCACATTTCCCGCTACGGCAAGATCACGCCCCTGCCCGAGCGCAACCTGATCGTCGTGGAAGACCAGCCGGCCTTCCTGGCACGCATCGAGCAGCTCCTGGAGCAGATTGACCTGCCCCCCCGCCAGATCCTCATCGAGGCCAAGATCCTGGAGATCCGCCTCGACAACAACGAGAGCTTCGGTGTGGACTGGTCCAAGGTGATGGGCGGCGGCAACCGCAGCTTCACCATCGGCACCAAGGGCCTCGCCAACAAGACCGGCGACGGGCTGTTCTTCAGCATCGTCAGCGACAATCTCAACATGTACCTGAGCGCCCTGTCCAGCAAGGGCCGCGTGCATACCCTGTCCACGCCCAAGCTGCTGGCCCTTGAAAACCAGCAGGCCGTCACCTCCATCGGGGATCAGACCGGTTACAAGGTCACCACCACCATCAATCAGGTCACCACCGAATCCATCCAGTTCCTGGAGTCGGGGGTGATCCTGCGGGTCACCCCGTCCATCGACGAGCGCGGTCGCATCCTGATGAAGATCCACCCGGAGGTGAGTACTGCCTCGGTGAACAACAACATCCCGTCCAAGAACAGCACCCAGGTCAACACCACCCTGATTGCCGAGGACGGCCAGTCCATCTTCATCGGCGGGCTGATCCGCAACAGCAACAACTACAAGCGCGCCGGGATTCCGCTGCTGGGTGACATCCCGGTGATCGGCAACGCCTTTTCCCGCTGGGAAGACGGCGGCACCAGCACCGAAACCGTGGTGGTGATCACCCCCCGCATCATCCGCGACGCGGAAAGCACCACGGAACGGGCCGCGGTCCGCCTCCAGGAGGCCGAACCACCCATGCTGCGCAGCGCCGTCAAACTCGAACACACCCTGGAGCGCCTGCGCCCGCAGGATTGAGCGGGACACCCCCATGCCCGAGGCCCGCAGACTTTCGGACACCGCCGCGCTGCCATTGCGCTAGGATGGGTCTCCGCTGTCCATCTTGATCAACCCGCCTGCCAGGGAAACACACGGAATGCCGAAGTCCTTGCTTCGCCGGACCGCCCTTGGGGGCCTGCTGTGCCTGCTGATTGCCAGTGCACCGGGCGTCGCAGCCCCTCCCGCCGTCGCCACCCCGGCCGAGCCACGCAGCCTGCATGTGGTCAGCGACGAGAACTTCCCGCCCTATCTGTTCCGCAACGCGGAGGGCCAGGTGGAGGGCTACCTGGTGGACCTGTGGCAACTATGGGCCACCCGCAACCAGGTTCAGCTCACCCTCACCGCCACCAACTGGGCCGATGCCCAGAAGATGGTCGCCCGGGGCGACGCCGACGTGATCGACATGATCTACCGCACCCCGGCCCGGGAGCCCCTCTACGATTTCTCCGCCCCCTACGCCGACCTGCCGGTGGCCATCTACACCGATACCTCCATCGGTGGCATCAGCGGCGTCACCACCCTCAAGGGCTTCCAGATCGGCGTGCAGGACGGTGACGCCTGCATCGACCAGCTACACGCAAACGGCATCACCACCCTGCAGAAGTACCGCAACTACACCGACCTCATCGCTGCCGCCCAGCGCCAGGAGATCAAGGTGTTCTGCCTCGACGAGGGGCCGGCCAACTTCTACCTCTACAAGGCCAAGGCCCAGGGCGACTTCCGCAAGGCCTTCGAACTGTACAAGGGGCAGTTCCACCGGGCCGTGCGCAAGGGCAACCTGGAGACCCTGCGCCTGGTCGAGGAAGGCATGAAGGCCATCACCGCCGATGAGGAAGCGGCCCTGCGCAAGAAGTGGTTCGGCGCCCCCCTCCACCTGGAGGAGTACCGGGTCTATGTGGGCTGGAGTCTGCTCGGACTGCTGTCCGTCGGCGGGCTGCTGCTGTTGTGGAACATGACCCTGCGCCGCCAGGTGAGCGCCAGGACCACCGCCCTCAAGCAGACCCTGGTCGAACTCAAGGCCGCCCACGAGGCCGTCAAGGACGCCAAGGAAAGCCTCGCCGCCACCCTGCAGGCCATCCCCGATCTGCTCTTCGAGTTCGACGCCCACGGGCGCTACCTCGACGTCTTCACCAACCAGGAATCCTTGCTGGCCGCCTCGAAAGACTCCCTGATCGGCAGGGAAGTGGTCAACGTGCTACCTGCCGAAGCCAGCCGACAGGTGCTGGAGGCCATCGCCCTCGCACTGGACCGGGGGAGTGATTACGGGCGCGTCATCGCGCTGGAGCTCGGTGGCCGGCAGCACTGGTTCGAGCTGTCCGCCACCCGCAAGAAAAGCGCCTCGACCGCCCCCCGGGTGCTGGTCCTGTCCCGGGACATCACCCTGCGCCGGGAGACCGAACAGGCTTTGCTCCAGGCCCGCGACGCCGCCCTGCTGGCCGAGCGCGACCGGCACTTCCGCGCCCTCTTCAACGCCGCGCCGGTCGCGGTGATGTACTCCCGGTCGAATCTGGTCGATTCGATCAACCAGCGCTTCGTGGATCTATTCGGCTACCGGGAGGAGGACATCGCCCGCCTGGACGACTGGTGGCTGCGGGCCTATCCCGAACCGGATTACCGCAAGTGGGTCATGGACACCTGGGAGTCGGCAGTCGACCGGGCGGCGGCCGCTGGCGGCAAGGTGCAGAGCCTCGAATACCGGGTGACCTGCAAGGACGGCACCACGCGGGACCTGCTCATCGGCGGCCAGATCTTCGGCGACGGCTTCATTGCCACCTTCACCGACATCACCCCCCTGCGTGCAACCGAGGCCGCCCTGAAGGAAGCGAAGAACGCAGCCGATGCGGCCAACATCGCCAAGAGCGACTTCCTGGCCAACATGAGCCACGAGATCCGCACGCCGATGAACGCGATCCTCGGCTATGCGTATACCCTCAAGCGCACCCCGCTGCAGGCCGACCAGCTCGACCGCCTCGGTAAGATCGAGGACGCTGGACGCCACCTGCTGGCGATCATCAACGACATTCTCGACATCTCCAAGATCGAGGCCGGCAAGCTCGTGCTGGAAAACACCAGCGTCCAGCCCGGCAGCATCATCGACTACGTCCACGCCCTCATCGCCGACAGCGCCGGGGCCAAGGGCCTAAGCGTCGGGGTGGACTACCAGGACGTCCCGGACACCCTGCTGGGCGACCCCACCCGCCTGCGCCAGTCCCTGCTCAACCTCGCCAGCAACGCCGTCAAGTTCACCGAGGCCGGCTCCATCGCCCTGCGGGCCCGCGTCCTCGAACAGGATGACAGCAGCCTGCTGGTGCGCTTCGAGGTCCAGGACACGGGAGTGGGCATCGACCCGGCCAGCCAGCGGGATCTGTTCCAACCCTTCAAGCAGGTGGACGCCTCCACCACCCGCCGCTATGGGGGCACGGGCCTGGGCCTCGCCATCACGCAGCGACTGGCGCGCCTGATGGGGGGCGAGGCCGGCGTGGACAGCACCCCCGGGGTAGGTAGCACCTTCTGGTTCTCCGCCCGCCTGGGTTTTGGCACGCCATTGCCCCCCAGCCCGGCCGGCACGGACTCCACGGCCGAGGACCGCATCCGCCGCCGGCACGCCGGCACACGGGTGCTCTTGGTGGAGGACGACCCGGTGAACCAGGAGGTGGCGTTGGAACTGCTGGGTGATACGGGGCTGCGGGTGGACGTGGCCGCCAACGGCCGGCTGGCAGTGAACATGGCCGCTGACACCCCTTATGCCCTGATCCTGATGGACATGCAGATGCCGGAAATGGACGGCCTCGAAGCCACCGCCATCATCCGCAGCCTGCCCCACCACCAGGACACGCCGATCATTGCCATGACGGCCAATGCCTTCGACGAGGACAGGCAGCGCTGCCTGCGCACCGGCATGAGTGATTTTGTGGCCAAGCCGGTGGATCCGGACCTGCTCTTCACCACCCTGGCCCGCTGGCTGCCGCCCTCGGGCTGAAGCCGCCGGGATCAGGGGCCGGCGAGGTCCCCCGGCATATCCACGTCCCGCAACACGCCGCCGTCGGAGGTCTCGATGCGGACCATGGCCTGGGCATGCCGGCCGAGGATGTCCCGGGCACCGGCATCACCGGCGAGGGCCAGCAGCTCGGCGCGCCAGCACGCGGCAAAACCTACCGGATGACCGCGCTGCCCGTTCAGCCAGGGCGCCGCCAGGGACGCCCCGGCCTCCAGCGCCCGCGCCACCTGGAGCAAGGTCTGCGGCTGGATGAAGGGCATGTCACCGAGGGCCACCAGCCAGCCGCCGGCAGCAGGGCTCGCCGCCACCCCGGCCGCCAGGCTATGGCCCATGCCCCCCCGGGCCGCCGCACAAAACACCGGCTGCAGCCCCTCCTCCGCCAGCAGGCCCGCCAGAACGGTCTGCTCGGGACGCAGCACGGCAATGCTGGCAGGGCAGGCGGCCTTCAGCCGACGTGCCGCGAGCACCGCCATCGGCGTGCCCTCATCAAGGAGATGGAGCAACTTGTCACTGCCAAAGCGCCGCCCCTGGCCGGCAGCCAGCAGCAGGCCGATGATCGGACCCATACTTCAGCGCAGGCCGCAGCCGGAACTGGCCGGGAGGGCCGGCTCCGGACGGGCAACACTCACACCGTTCTTCACGGCCGTCATTTCGGCCAGAATGGAGACGGCGATTTCCGGCGGGGTGCGGCTGCCGATATGCAGCCCCACCGGGCCATGCAGGCGTCCGACCTCGTCCTGGGACAGATCGAAGTACTCCAGCAGGCGTGCCTTGCGGGCCGTGTTATTGACCCGCGAACCGAGGGCGCCCACATAGAAGGCCGGCGACTTGAGGGCCTCCAGCAAGGCCATGTCGTCGAGCTTGGGGTCGTGGGTCAGGGCCACGATGGCGCTGTGGGGATCGGGCGCCATGGCCGTCACCACATCGTCGGGCATGCCGGCCACCAGCGGCGCACCGGGCACGTCCCATTCTACGGAATACGCCTCCCGCGGGTCGCACACCGTCACCGCGTAATCCAGTGCCTGGGCCATGGAGGCCAGGTAGCGGGAGATCTGCCCGGCGCCGATGATGAGCAGGCGCCAGTGGGGGCCGTGCAAGGTGGCCAGGCACTGGCCATCCCAGTGCAGGGCCTCGCCCCGGCAGGCATCGAGAATCCGCACCCGGCCATCGGCCAGGTCGATCTCGCGACGCACCAGTTGGCCACCCTCGAGACGCGCCGCCAGCTCGGCCAGCAGGGCGTGGTCCGGCGCCGGCTCGACCACCAGCTCCAGGGTGCCACCGCAGGGCAGGCCGAAGCGGTTGGCCTCCTCGCGGGTGACCCCGTAGGTGAGCACGAAGGGCTGTTGGCCGCCGATGCGCCCATCCAGCATGCGGGCGATCATGTCATCCTCGATGCACCCGCCCGACACCGAGCCCTGCACCCGCCCATCGTCCCGCAGGGCCATCCAGGCCCCCGCCGGACGGGGCGCCGAGCCCCACGTGCGGGCCACGGTGACCAGCGCCACCCGATGCCCCTCGGCCCGCCAGCGGCGCACCGCCGCCAGCACCTGCAGATCCTGGCTGTCCATCAGGCCTCCCGCCGGGCCGCCCCAAGGGAGGCCTGCGCCCCCTCGGGGGGCAGCGAACACAGTGAGCGTGGGGGTCGTTTCATCATTCCTCCCGCCGGGCCGCCCCAAGGGAGGCCTGTGCCCCTTGGGGGGCAGCGAACACAGTGAGCGTGGGGGTCGTTTCATCATTCCTCCCGCCGGGCCGCCCCAAGGGAGGCCTGTGCCCCCCCGGGGGGCAGCAAACACAGTGAGTGGGGGTCGTTATTCACATCAAGCCTTCAGCGCATCGGTGCGGAAGGGCATGCGCGTGACCCACTTGCCGGTGGCCGCGGCAATGGCGTTGGCCACCGCCGGCGCCACAGGCGGCACGCCGGGCTCGCCGATGCCGGTGGGTTTTTCGGCGGAGGCGACGATATGCACCTCCACCTTCGGCATCTCGTTGATGCGGATCGGGGCGTATTCACCAAAATTGCCCTGTTCCACCACACCGTCCTTGAGGGTGATTTCCCCGTGCAAGGCCGCCGACAGGGCGAAGCCCACGGAGCCTTCCACCTGGGCGCGGATGTTGTCCGGGTTGATGGCCATGCCGCAATCCACGGCAGCGACGATGCGGTCCACCTTGACGCTGCCGTCGGCTTTCACCGTCACCTCGGCCACCTGGGCCACGAAGGAGTGGAAGGATTCATGCACGGCCACCCCACGGCCGCGGCGCTCGCCCGGCTTGCCCTTGGCCAGGGGCGTGCCCCAGCCGGCCTTGTCCGCCGCCAGGCGCAGCACGGCGGAATGGCGGGGATGCTTTTCGAGCAGTTTGAGGCGCAGGGCCACCGGGTCCTGCTTCGCTTCGGCGGCCAGCCGGTCGAGGAAGGTCTCGGTGGAGTAGGCGGTATGGGTCGAGCCCACCGAGCGCCACCACAGCACCGGCACCGGGATGTCGGCCGGGGTATGCAACTCGACCTGCAGGTTGGGAATGGCATAGGGCAGGGTGGCCGCCCCCTCCACCGACAGGTGATCGACCCCGTCCTTGATCATGAAGGCCTCGAAGGGCGAACCCTTGGCGATGGACTGCCCCACCAGGCGGTGACGCCAGGCGCGGATGCTGCCATCCGCATCCAGGGTGGCTTCGAGGGTGTGATGAAACATGGGGCGGTAGTAGCCGGCCTTGGTGTCGTCCTCGCGCATCCACACCAGCTTGACCGGTGCCCGGGTGCCCGTGGTCTTGACGATGGACGCCGCTTCGCGGATGTAGTCCACCTGGGTGCTGGCCCGCCGGCCGAAGCTGCCACCGGCATACAGCATGTGAATGGTCACCTTGTCGGCAGGCAGTTCGAACATGGCCGCCAGAGTGCCCTGATCCACGGTCTGGAACTGCTCGCCGTTCCACACTTCAAGGCCGTCCGCCGTGCGCTGGATGACACAGTTCATGGGCTCCATGGCGGCATGGGCCAGATAGGGGAAGTCGTAGCTGGCCTTGATGGTGCGGGTGCCGGCGGCCGCCAGCACGGCGGGGGCATCACCGTCCTTGCGGGCGATCAGGCCGGGGTTCTGGGCCAGGGCCTGGTAGAGGGCCTGCATCTCGGCGCTGCCCATCCTGAAGGCGGCGCTGTCATCCCACTCGACGCTCAGGGCATCACGGCCCTTCTTGGCGGCCCAGGTGTCGGTGGCCAGCACCGCAACGCCGGTGGGAATGGCCACCACATCCACCACGCCTTTGATGGCCTTGGCCTTGCGCGCGTCGAAGGACTTGAGCTTGCCGCCAAAGCGTGGCGAGTGGGCCACCACCGCCACCAGCATGCCGGGCAGGTGCACGTCCTGGGTGAATTGGGCGCTGCCGTTGGTCTTGGCAAAGCTGTCCTTGCGCGGGGCGTGCTTGCCGATGAGGCGGAAATCCTTCGGGTTCTTGAGGCTGACGCTGGCGGGCACGGCTTCGGCCGCGGCCGCTTCGGCCAGCTCGCCAAAGGTGGCCTGGCGCTTGCTGGCGGCGTGGCTGAGCACCCCGTCGCGGACAGTGATCTCGGCGGCGGGCACGTTCCAGCGCTTGGCGGCGGCCGACACCAGCATGGCACGGGCGGTGGCGCCGGTCTGGCGTAGCTGGTCCCAGGAGTTGGCCATGGCGGTGCTGCCGCCGGTGCCCTGCATGGGGCCGAAGGCCAGGTTGTTGAAGCGCTTGGCGTCGGCCGGGGCGCCCTCGACCTTCACCTGGATCCAGGCGGCGTCGAGCTCTTCGGCGACGAGGGTGGCGAGGCCGGTGTAGGTGCCCTGGCCCATCTCCAGGTGCTTGGAGAGCACCGTCACGCTGTTGTCGGCGCCGATGCGCAGGAAGGGGGTCGGTTCAAAGGGCGTGGCGGCAGCCTGGGCCGCAGCCGCGCCCGCCTTGGCCGCGAAGGCCGGCAGGGACAGGCCGAGGGTCAGGCCGGCGGCGCCTTGCAGGAAGCCGCGACGGGAGAGGTTCTGGATGGGGTTGTTCATGATCGTCGGCTCCTTACGCCAGCGCCTTGGCGGCTTCGTGGATGGCCGCGCGGATGCGCACATAGGTGGCACAGCGGCACAGGTTGCCGGCCATGGCGGCGTCGATGTCGGCGTCGCTGGGCTTCCTCTTGGTGCTGAGCAGATTCACGGCCGTCATGATCTGGCCCGACTGGCAGTAGCCGCACTGCACCACGTCGAGCTTGCGCCAGGCGTCCTGCACGGCCTTACCGACACGGGTGGCATCGACGGCTTCGATGGTGGTGATCTTCTTGCCCGCCACATCGGCAACCGGGGTGACGCAGGAGCGGGTCGGCTGACCATTCACAAGCACGGTGCAGGCGCCACACAGGCCGGCCCCGCAGCCATACTTGGTACCGGTGAGCAGAAGGGTGTCACGCAGGGTCCACAGCAGGGGGGTGTCGGCTTCGACGTCCGCCTTGTGGGCCTTGCCATTCACGTTGAGCTGGATCATGGTCAATCTCCGGGGGTCAATCCTGGGTTTCCTGGCCGGGCGCCACTGCGGGCCGTCCCGCCTTCATGCACGAAAATGTAGTCGATGAAGACCTTTTCGGCATTGCAGGATCCTGTGAGATTGTTGCCTGATCGTCCGATATGCATCGTCTCAGCGGCCGCCACCCGGGGCACCTGCGCTATTCTCCAGGCAGTCGCAGCACAGGAAGAAACCATGACTGAATCAGGTCTTTACCACGATACCGACCCATCCGGACTGGACATCGCACGTCAGAGGCTTGCCCGGCTCATTGAACGATATTGCACCACCGAAGGGCCGAACCCCACCCCGATCCCGGGTCTTGACCTGTATCGCGCGTCCAGCACCAGCACCGCGATCTGCGCCATCTATCGCTCGGTGCTGGCGGTGGCCGCCCAGGGCAGCAAGCACCTGAGTCTGGGCGAGGAGACCTTCCAGTACGACAGCCGGCATTACCTGATCACCTCGGTGGACCTGCCGGTGATGGGACAGATCGTCGAAGCCTCGCCGGAACGTCCCTACCTGTGCGCGGTGTTCGAGATGGATGCCCGCCGGATCGCCGAACTGGCGGGCAGCGTGCCCTCCGACGGCCCGGCCTCGGCCGGCAGCCTGCTGGGGCTCGGCGTGAGCCCCCTAACCCCGCCGGTGATGGATGCGGTGCTGCGTCTGGTGGGGCTGCTGGGGACGCCGCAGGACATCCCGGTGCTGGCCCCCCTTTACTGGCAGGCGTTGCTATACCGCCTCCTCACCGGCGCCCAGGGCGCCCGCCTGCGCAGCATTGCGGCAGCCGACAGCCAGGGGCACCGCACAGCCCGGGCCATCGAATGGATCAAGGGCAACTTCGACCAGCCCCTGTCCATTGACGCGCTGGCGGAGACGGCCAACATGAGCAAGTCATCCCTGCACCATCACTTCAAGGCCCTGACGGCCATGAGCCCGCTGCAGTACCAGAAGCAGCTACGCCTGCAGGAGGCCCGCAAGATCATGCTCACCGAAGCCGTCGATGCCGCCACGGTGGCGCGCCGGGTGGGCTATGAGAGCCCGTCCCAGTTCAGCCGCGAATACCGGCGCCTGTTTGGCGCCCCGCCCCTGCGCGATGTGGCGCGGATGCGCTGATCAAATGTCGAATTCGCCGTCGTCGCAGGCTTCGGCGTAAGTCTTCCAGTCTTTGCGGAGCTGCGCTGCGCAATCCTGCGCGGCGCCCAGCAACACCTTGCGCCGGACGGCACCGGCAAAGCCGATGAGGGTGTCGGCGATGGCCGAGCCGTCACGCCCGCCGCTGCGCAACTGGGCCGACGCGACGATGGCCCCCATGTGGGTCAAGACCCCTTTCAGGGCGCCCACGCCCGAATCGGCCGCGTCGAGGCTGACCCGGTCTTCGCTGGGCTGCAGGGCGCGCAGCATGTACGAACGCTTGCGCCAGCGCAGGGGCTGCAGAAAGGCCATGGGCACACCCTGCATGCGACCCTGGATGGCCACCACCCGCTCGGCCTCAGAGCGCCACACGGGCTGGGGTGTCGCGACACTCGGCAGGACGGCGGAGGGCAAGGCCTCCTTGAGGTCGAGCAATTCGTTGCCGTCCGGCGAGCCCTTGCCGCGGACGAGGATCACGTAACGATCCACCCCCAGGCTGCCGTTGCCGGCAATCCGCCGGGCGACGTCGAGCACCTCGAAGAAATCCGGGTCGGCGTGCTGCCCGGCGAGCCCGCCAATCAGCGTCGCCACGTGCTCCCGCTGGGTGTCGGTGACCGGCAGGGCCTTGCCGTTGTCCAGGCGCAGGCGCCTGTGCTTGCCCTTGAGTTCGGTGCGTCCGTCGAGAAAGGCCGGCCGGAGGCGGCCGTGCAGCCCGGCCAGCAGGCTGCGGATCAAGCCCTCCGCCGTATCCCGCTCCACCCAGCCGGCACGGCCGGCCGCGAGGGTCGCCAGATAGGCGTCCAGGAAGGCGCCCCCCAAGGCTCGGGCTTCCTTCCGACCGACACCCATGTCCGGCGCGGCCACCAGCACACTGCACAGGAAGCGCACCAGGTCCAGGGTGGCGGGTGCCAGCAGGGCCTCGTCAAAATCGTTCAGGTCGAAATACACCAGCCGGTTGTCGCCCTTGTAGCTGCCGAAGTTCTGCAGGTGCAGATCGCCGCAGGACCACACCGGCGGTGCCTCATCGAACAGGGCATCGGCCGGGAGGCGTCGGTAAAACAGGTGGCACGTGCCGCGCAGGAAGACGAAGGGGCTGGCCCGCATGTTGCGATACTTGAGGCGCAGGCGGTCCGGATCGCGGCCGACATTGAAGGCATGAATTTCCTGGACGACGTCAAGCATGAAACGACCTCATGGCTTCGTGGGTGGACAGGCTGTCCCTGCACCCCCATCGGGCGGCCGGGCTCTGGCGCCTCCGCGGGCTGTCGCCCCCTCGCAGGCGGCGCCCCTCACATGATGTGCGCTTCCGGCGGAAACGCGGGTGCTTTGGCAAAAAAAGAGCCCCGCATTGAGCGGGGCCTGAATTGAGCGGCGCTTCTTACGGAAGGGCGCTCAAGGGGTTTCGATGTATTGCCGGGTGCTGCGGTTGGCGCTGGTGGGCTTGGCCAGGGGCGACTTGCTGCGCACGTACTGCAGGAAGGAGTCGGCGTAATCCAGGAAGGTGTCTTCCCGCTGGGCGGCAGGAATGGCCTTCAGGGTGTCGTACTTGTCGCCACCGTCGGCGGTGAAGTTGTTGGTGATCACCTTGTAGCTGGCGGTCGGATCGAGGGGCTTCCAGGTGCCGGTGCTGTCACGCAGTTCCAGGTTGCTGACGCGGCTGCCCTTGGCCTGGTTCATGTCCACCGAGAAGCGCAGGCCGCCAGTGTAGGGATAGGCGCCGGTGCCGGTGCCGTTGATCACCGAATCCACTCCGTCCTCCAGGGCAGATTTGACCTGGGCGCCGGTCATGACCAGGCGGTAGAGGGTGTTCTTGAAGGGCAGCAGGGTATACACCTTGCCTACGGTGATATTGCCCGCGGGGACGTCCACCCGAACGCCGCCGGCGTTCTGCAGGCTGATGTCGGCGCCGCCGAAGCGTTGCCCCTGCTCCAGGAAGGCCTCGGCCACCAGTTGCTGGATGTCGCCCCCCTGGGCCACCACGGTGGCATCCAGGTTGCACACGTCACCCAGGGAAGAGCGGCTGGTGTCACGCTTGCTGCCCGGCACCCGGCGCAGGCACAGGTTCTCGGAGGCCGTGCCGGCCACCTGCAGGCCGAGGGCGTCCTTGGCAGCCTTGAAGGGTGCCAGGGCCGCAGTGGCAGCGGCATCAGGGGTGGTGGTAAGGAACAGGCCCGAGGCATCGAGCTGGCTGCGGTAGGCCGCAGCGTCTGCGGTGGAGGCGGCCGTGCTCCCCACCTTGTAGCTGTCACCCACCAGCACCTGGGGCTTGCCACTGCAGGCAGTGACATTGCCGCTGGCGTCGAACTTCACATCCAGGGCACCCACCACGTAGGAATACTGCCAGGCCTGGGCGATGCAGACCTTGCGGCCGTCCTTGTCCACCGCCTGGGTGGGGTAGGCACCCGACGGGGTGAGGCCGTAGTTCTTCATGCTGTCGGGGCCGAGCAGGGTGTGGGAGTCACCACCGATGATCACGTCGACGCCGGACAGCTTGGGGGCGATGGCCTTGTCCGCCGCATAGCCCAGGTGGGACATCAGGATGATCTTGTTGACGCCGCGCAGCTTGAGCTCGTCGATCACCATCTGGGCGCTGGTGGCCTCGTCAAGGAAGCGGGTGCTGGCATCCGGGCGGGAGGCAAACTGAGTCTTGTCCTTCACCGTGAGGCCGACCACACCGATCTTCTCGCCGTCCTTCTCGATGATCCTGTAGGCACTCATGCGGCTCGCCAGGGCCGTGCCGGCGGCGGGCTCGATGTTGGCCGACAGGACCGGCGTCTTGCAGGTGCCGGCGTGGAGGTAGTCGATGAACTTGACCAGGCCGGCATCCGCGCCATCGAACTCGTGGTTGCCGATGGTGAAGGCATCGAAGCAGACGGTGTTCATCAGGGTGGCGTCGGCCTGCCCTTCGCTCTGGGTGTAGTACAGGTCGCCAGTGATGGCGTCGCCAGCGTGCAGCTTGAGCACATTGCGGCCGGGGGTGGCGAGGGCCGCCATGGCGGCCGTGACCCGCGGGAAGCCCCCCAGTTCGACCGTGACCGAGCGACTGGCACCGGCCGCATCCTTGAGGGTCAGGGCGGTGGTCTCCGCATCCAGATGGGAATGGTGGTCGTTGATGTGCAGGATCGTCAGATCCATGGCGCGGGAACCGCCATCCCCCCCGCCACCGCAGGCGGTCAGGGTGAGGGCACAGACGGAAAGGGCCAGCACGGTTCGGGAGCTTTGCAGGAGGGTCATCGCAGTCGCCGGGAGTTTGAATGCCCGACAGACTATTCCGCCCCCGTTAAGCGCCGGTGAACGGCGGATGACAGGCGCGGGATAGACGCGGAATAGGCGCCCCCGGATCAACGCGCGCGCTCAGACGCGCAGGCCAGCCCGGGTCATCAGCAGCAGGGCCTGGGCCCGGCTGGTCACCCCGAGGGCCCGCAGGATGGCCGACACATGCACCTTGACTGTCCCCTCGGACAAGCCGAGGAACTCGGCGATGTCCCGATTGGACTTGCCCTGGGCAACCAACTCGAGCACCCGCCCCTGGGCGGCAGTGAGCTGGAAACGCTCTGCAAAAGCCATGCTGGCGCGGCGGTTGCGGTTGCCGCCGTCGCTGCCGCTGGCCGCCTCGGGCGTAAACACGCCCCCCGCGAGAATGGTGCGCACCGCTTCGATCAGGGTATTGCTGGGGCTGGCCTTGGACACAAAGCCGGAGGCGCCGGCCTTCATGGCACGCTGCACCGACTCCCGGTCGTCCAGGGCCGACACCACCAGCGCCGGCACATCGGGAAAGCGCTTCGCCACCACCCCAAGCAGGGAAAAGCCGTTGATTTCGGGAAGCATCAGATCCACCACCAGCAGGTCACAGTCCGGGTCGGCCTCGAGCAGGGCCAAGGCGTCGGTGGCGTTGCTGGCCTGTTCGCACACCACCCCCTCCCCCACCTGCGCCAGGGTCAGGGCCATGGCCTCACGCACCAGGACGTGGTCTTCAATGATCAGGATTCGGGTTTGCATCATCGCGGCGTGTTCATGGAATTTAACCTGAATTGAATAGCCATTCAGTTTAGCCTACCCAGACCCGGGCAAAACGTAGAAAATCAGGCTCCCGGGCCGCTACGGCGCAAATCATGCCGACTCACCTCGCCACGCCACGCACCCTGATCCTCCGCCGCCTCGCCACACGGGCTTGCACGCCGCTCCTGATCCTGTCGACCCAGGCCCTGGCGGCAGCCCCCCCGGACGCCAGCGAAGCCGCCTACCTGGCCGATCTCCCGGTGGTGCTCTCGGCCACCCGCCTGCAGCAGGCCCGCGCCGACACGCCGGGATCCGTCACGGTGATCGATCGCCACATGATCCGTGCCGCCGGTGTCCGCGACATCCACGAACTCTTTATGCTGGTGCCCGGCTTTCAGGTCGGCATGCACACCGGCAACCGGCCCCTGGTCACCTACCACGGCCTCTCCGACGAAGCCCCCCGGCGCATGCTGGTGCAGGTGGATGGGCGCTCGGTGTATTCCCCCTACTTCATCGCCGGCGTCGAATGGAACCAGCTCGGTGTGGATATCGACGACATCGAGCGCATCGAAGTCTTCCGCGGCTCCAATTCGGCCGCCTACGGCAGCAACGCCTTTCTCGGGGTGGCCAACATCATCACCCGCGCGCCCTCCGAAACCCGCGGCACCAGTCTGCGCTATCGGGCCGGCGACGGTGGCGTGAACGATGTCGCCGTCCGCCACGGGCAGCGTATCGGTGACGTGGATCTGCGCCTCACCGCGGCCCGCAACCACGACAGCGGCTTTGCCACCATCAACGACTGGCGCAAGGCTGAACTGGCCACCCTGCGCGCCGACTGGGCGATCAATCACGATCACACGCTGGAGTTCCAGGCAGGGTGGACGAACAATGACCTGGGCACGGGCAAGGATGACAACGCCACCGACCCGGAGCGCGGCTCCCGCATCACCACCAGCTTCGGCCTGCTGCGCTGGCGCCACGCGCCGGCGCCGGACGAGGAACTGAGCGTGACCTGGTATCACCAGGAGGAAAACGGCCGCGACCGCTATGCCCTGAGCGTTCCCGTTTCCTCCAGGCAGTCCGGTCTGCCCGTGAGCATCGGCATTCCCTTCGATTTCGACTATGGCTTCCGGGCCGTCCGCGATGACCTGGAGATCCAGCGCGTCACCAACCCCGCCGCCGGCCTGCGGGCGGTGTTTGGCGCCGGCATGCGCGAGGACCGGCTCGACGCGCCCCTGCGCTTCAATTCCAGCGAACGGGTGCGCAGCGGGGTGAATCGCGCCTTCGCCACCCTCGAATGGCGTGCCTCACCCCAATGGCTGTTCAACGCCGGCTTCATGGTCGAGGACAACTCCCTCTCCGGAACTTCGCTGGCACCGCGGGCCTCAGCCAATTATCATATGACGGAGAACCAGACCCTGCGCTTTGCCGTCAATCGTTCATACCGGAGCCCGATCGCCTTCGAGCAGAAATCCAGCATGATCTTTTCCAATTCTGCCCCCATCGTCACGCCTTTCCTGACGATTCCGGCGGGCACCCCCATCTCCCAGACCTTCCGGCCCTCCCCGGGCCTGCGGGCCGAGCGCATCACCACCTACGAGATGGGCTACCTGGCAGAGCTGCGCCCACTCCACGCCAGTCTCGACGCCCGCCTGTTCCTGGAGCGGGCTCGCGATCTCATCGAAATGCGCCTCGAGAACTCCTCCGCCGGCCTCCTCCCCCGCAACAACACGCGCTACTTCGCCAACAGCGGTGAAGCCGACATCCGGGGGCTGGAAGTGGTCGCCACCTGGCGGCCGACCACCGGAACATGGCTGTCCTTGCAACACACCGAGCTGCGCATCGACGGCCCCGGCAACCCGGCCACCGCGAGCGGAGCCCAACCCAGTGCCTGGGTGGCCAATTCGGCGCCCCGGCACAGTTCCGCGCTGTTCGGCGCCTGGGAATTCCACCCCCGCTGGCAGGTCAGCGTGGCCCGCCGCTGGGTGGGCGGGATGAGCTGGTACTCGGATACCGCCCACCGGGTCGGCATGTATCGCCAGCTCGATGTGCAGTTGAGCCATCGTCTGCCGCCCGACCTCCTCCGGGGTGAAGTCTCGGTGACGGCACGCAACATCGACGGCGACGACGAGACCTTCGCCCCCGGGGCCTCCTGGTGGGGCAGCCGGATCTTCGGCACCCTTCAGGTCGAATTCTGAGCCGGATGGCACTTCTGCTGCGCGCACTCCTCGTTCTGGCGCTGGCGCTGGGCGGCCACCAGGCCCACGCGGGCCAGGCTTGTCTGGTCATGCCCGAGGAGGCCGGTGCTTTCAGCGAGGCCGCCGAGGCCATGGGCGCCGAGCTGCGCAGTGCGGGCCATCGCGTGCAGACATTTCCCGGGCCCCTGCGGGCCGATGACGCCACCGCGCTCAACGCCTGCGCCCTGATCATCACCCTTGGCGCACGCACGGCCCAGGGCATCGCCGCCCTTGCCCCCCGCAGCCTGATCCTCCACACCCTGCTGCCCCGTAGCACCTACGAACGCCTGCCCCTGCGACCCGAAGATGCGCGTCGGGTATCCGCGATCTTCATCGATCAACCGGCGTCCCGGCAGATCGAACTGCTGCGCATTGCCCTGCCGGAATGGCAGCGGGTGGCCCTGCTGGTCGGCCCCGAAAGCCTCGACATGGGGCAGCGCCTGCAGCTTGCCGCCCGTGATCGGCGCTTGCGCCCCGCCCTCGCCCAGATCAGCGACGAAAGCGAGCTCTACCCCACCCTTCAGCGCACACTTGGTGGAGAGCCCGGCATTCTCCTGGCCGTGCCGGACTCCACCGTCTACAACAATCGCACCATCTCCAACATCCTGCTCACCGCCTACCACCAGCGCTCCCCGGTCGTCGGCTTCTCACCCGCCTATGTCAAGGCCGGTGCCCTGCTGGCCCTCTACAGCACCCCGGCCCAGGTCGGCCAGCAGGCCGGCGAAGCAGGGCGCCTGGGGCTTGCCACCGGCGCCCTGCCCCCTCCCGCCGCGCCGCGTCACTTCCGGATCAGCACCAACCCCTACGTGGCACGCTCCCTGGGCATCCAGCTCGAGGATCCGGGCACGCTGCGCGAGCGCCTCGAACGCAGCGAGGCCGGACAGTGATCATCCCCGACGAGTGGGACATCCGTCCCCGCGCCGTCCTGATCGCGGCCCTGCCGACCATGGTGATGGCCCTGGTGCTGATCGCCTACTTCACCTCATCACGGCTTTCCGACCTTGAGGATGCCCATGTGCAGCGCGGCAAGGCCCTGGCCCGCCAGCTCGCCGCAGCCAGTGAATACGGGGTGTTCTCGGGCAATCTGGAAAGCCTGCGCAAACAGGCCAACGCCGTGCTGCAGGAGCGGGATGTGGTGCGGGTCGCCGTCTTCAGCCCCCTGCAGGAGGTGCTCGCCGACAGCAGCAGGCCCCCCTTGGCCGACGGCACCCTACCCACCCGGGAACGCAGCCCGCCGCTGACCTTTCGGGAGCAGGTGACCGGCCCCGGCATCACCCTGGACGACGCCTTCCTCGACACGGGCAGCGCGCCCCCCGCCCCCCAGGTCCGCCATGGCGAAGTCCTGGTGGAGATCAGCCGCGATTCCCTGAGAGCCGAAGAAGCCCGCCTGCTGCGCAACGCCTTCCTGATGGTGGCAGCCGTACTGATCGCCAGCGTGGGCCTCGCCTTGCGCATGAGCCGCGGCATTGCCGGCCCCATCCAGCGCATCGCCTCCACGGTGGCGAGTTTCGGCCAGGGCAACCTGAGCGCAAGGGTGCCCGTCGAGGGCGGCAGGAGCCTGCGCGCCCTTGCCGAAGGGGTCAACGACATGGCCGACAAACTCAATGCCTCCCGGGAAGACCTGGAGCGGCAGATCGAAGCCGCCACCCACGAACTGATGCTGAAGAAGGAAGAAGCCGAACGGGGCAACCATGCGAAGACCCGCTTCCTGGCTGCGGCCAGCCACGATCTGCGCCAGCCCATGCACGCCCTTGGCCTCTTCGTGGCCGAGCTCGGACAAAAACAGCACGCCCCCGACACCCACCGGCTGGTGGAGCGCATTGCAGTATCGGCCGAGACGATGGAGAACCTCCTCGACAGCCTGCTCGACATCTCTCGCCTGGACGCCGGTGTGCTCGACCGCCAGATCAAGCCCTTTCCGCTTCAGCCCCTGTTCGAACGCATCGACGTGGACTACCGGCGGGAAGCGGAGCTTCACGGACAACGCCTGCGCCTGCGCCCCACCAATCTGTGGGTGGAAAGCGACCCCCTTCTCCTCGAACGGATCCTCCACAACCTCATCAGCAACGCCCTGCGCTACGCCCCGGGCGGCACGGTGATGCTTGCCTGCCGCCGGCGCAACGGCAAGGCGCGAATTGAGGTGCGCGACAACGGCCCCGGCATCTCGCCGGACGCCCAGGAGGCCATCTTTCAGGAGTTCGTGCAGCTCGACAACCCGGAGCGAAACCGTGCCAAGGGGCTTGGCCTCGGTCTGGCCATCGTGCGCCGCCTGACCGACCTGCTGTCCCACCGGCTGGAACTTCGCTCCACCCCTGGCCACGGTGCGCTCTTCGCCCTGGAGCTGCCGGTGGCCCCGGCCGGCGTGCGCCCCGAAGGCACCCCGCCGTCGCCCCCCCACTCCCTCCGCGGGCTGCACGTGCTGCTGGCGGACGACGATGAACTGGCCCTGGCCAGCACCACCGGCCTGCTCGAGTCGTGGGGCTGTCGCGTCACGGCCATCGACTCGCCGGAAACCCGGCTGCCCACCCTCGACCGGCAGGACGTCCCGGACATGATCGTATGTGACTACCGGGTGGGCGGCACCCTCGACGGACTGGCCGTCATCCACAAGCTTCACCAGCATTTCGGGCGTCCGGTGCCGGCCATCATACTCAGCAGCGACACCTCGGCAGCGGCCAGCGGTGATGCCCAGCGGGCCGGGATTTCCCTGCTCCACAAGCCCGTGCGGCCAGCCCGGCTGCGTGCGCTGCTGCAACGCAAGACCCAAGCCTGATGCAGGGGGGAGACGCATCGGTTACTATCGAAGCATCAACGACGCAGCATCAATGGACAACCATACAAAGGGGGAACAATGAGCACCGAAAACAATGCACAGGATCCGATGGAATTCATGCGCAGCATGTGGAGCAAGATGGGTTTCAGCCTGCCCGGCATGGTCACCCCGACCCTTGACGTGGATGAACTCGACAAGCGCATCGCCGACATGAAAGCCGTGGAGAACTGGCTCAAGATGAATCTCAGCTCCCTGCAGATGGCCACGCAGGGTCTTGAAATGCAGCGCGCCACCATTGCCGCCATGCAGGCCATGAGCAAGATCGCTTCGGAAGGCGGCCGCAAGGAAGGGGACGAAGCCGCCCAGCCCAACCCCTTTGCCGCCGGCATGTGGCCTTGGAACCTGATGCAGAACGCCGCAGAACAGAGTGCGGCAGCAGCCGCTGCCGCAGCCCCGACGCCGGCAGCGCCGGCCAAGGGCAAGCCGAAAGAAAGCAAGTAATCAGTCCACCGGGCCGGGCGCCGGGTTTCAGGCGCCCCAGGCCGTCAGCAAGGCCAGCCAAGCGGTCAGCGTGACGGCCGCGGCCACCGTGGTGGCCGAGATCAACCAGGCCACCCCCGGCCCGTCACCCCCCATGCGCATGGCCAGGATGTAGGCTGATGACGCAGTCGGCAGCGCGGCAAACAGCACCGCCGTGGCGAACGTCGTCCCACTCAGCCCCATCAGGCCACCGAGCCACCAGGCAATGGCCGGCAGCGCCAGCAGCTTGACCACACACAGGTAGGCCGCCCCGAGACGCCCCCCTTCGCTCCGGCCACCCCGCAGAGCCGCCCCCACAGCGAGCAGGCCGAGGGTCACCGCCGCATCCGCCAGACGTTGCAGGAAGGACAGCACCGGCTCCGGCAAGTGCAGACCCGAGAAGCTGAAGGCCATGCCGGCCAGCGTGGCAATGATCAGGGGGTTGCGGACCAGCTCCCGCCCGAGGCGCCCTTGGCCGTGGTGAGCCAGAAAACCCACCGCCGCCATATTGGCGAAAGGCACCATCGCACCACACAGCGCCCCCATCGCCGCCACCCCCGCGGCGCCGCCAAACTTGCCCGCCACCGCGATGCCGATATAGGTGTTGAAGCGATAGGCACATTGCAGCCGCGAGGCGAAGGCCATCGCCCCCAGGCCCATCAGCGGCCGCCCCAGCAAGCCCAGCACCAGCCCGCTGCCCATGGTCAGCAAGCCCACGGCAAACAGGGGCGCGAAGGTGTGCAGGTCGATCTGCGCCCGTGCCAGCGCATTGAACAGCAGGGCGGGGAAGAGCACGAAGTAGACCAGCTTCTCCACCCCCTGCCAGAAGCCCTCCTCCAGCCCCGCGTAATGACGCAGCACCACCCCGAGGGCGATCAGGGCGAAATCGGGCAGGAGGAGCAGGAAGCTCTGCATGACAAACAGGGCGGGCACCGCCATCGGGGACAGGCAGCGAGTGTGCCAGAAGCCCTCCGCCTCCGACCATGCGGGTTAGCCACAGGCCACCCGGCAAGCCGCGACGATCCTGCCGTAGGGGTCAAAAAAAGCGCCGGGAGAGGCCGGCGCTGTCAAAACACATCCTGCTGAAGGATTCGTTTCACTCGTACTTGCGGACGTCGTCGATGACCTTGCCGTCATTGGCCAGACTGCCAGGCGCGCAGAACAGCACCTCGCCGCGCAGCTTGGTGAGTTCGCGGATCGAACTGGCCACCGCCTCGGCGAGCCCTTGTGCCGGCGCCGCATGCTCGCAGTGCAGGGTCATGCGGTCGCTGTGATCCGGGTTGTCCACGACCAGGCGTCCCCGGCCGATCTCCGGGTGACGCTTGAGTACCGCCGCCACCTGGCCGGGATGCACGAACATGCCCTTGACCTTGGTGGTCTGGTCGGCGCGCCCCAGCCAGCCCTTGATGCGGGTGTTGCTGCGGCCGCAGGGCGAGATGCCGGGCAACACCGCCGACAGGTCACCGGTGCCGAAGCGGATCAGGGGATAGTCGGGATTGAAGGTGGTCACTACCACTTCGCCCACCTCGCCGGGCGCCACCGGATCACCGGTGCCCGGGCGGACGATCTCCAGCAGCACGTCCTCGTCCAGCACCATGCCCTCACGGGCTGCGGTTTCAAAGGCGATCAAGCCCAGATCCGCGGTGGCATAAGCCTGGTAGGCCTGGATGCCACGGGCGGCCAGGGCTTCCCGCTGGCTGGGGGGAAAGGCCTCACCGGACACGAAGGCCTTCTTCAGGCTGTCGATCTTCACGCCCAGCTCATCCGCCTTGTCGAGGATGATACGCAGGAAGGACGGCGTGCCGGCATAGGCGTCGGGGCGCAGATCCTGCATGGCCGCCACCTGCTGCTCGGTCTGCCCGACGCCGGCCGGAAACACCGTGCAGCCGAGGGCGTGCGCCGCCGTTTCCATCATCGAGCCGGCCGGCGTGAAGTGGTACGAGAAGGTGTTGTGCACCAGATCACCACTGCGGAATCCCGCCGCGTAGAAGGCCCTGGCCAGACGCCAGTAATCCTTGCGGGCACCCTCCGGTTCGTAGATCGGCCCCGGAGAGGCGAAAACCCGGGCGCAGCCTGCGCCCCACTGCACGGCCGCCAGGCCGCCAAAGGGGCGAGCCGCTTTCTGCAGCTCGGCCAGATCCGACTTGCGGGTCACCGGGAGGGTGGCAAGGGCTTCGCGGGTGGTGATGGTGGCCGGATCCACATCCTTCAGCAGGGCGGAGAAGGCGGGCGCGTGGGCCTTGGCATGGGCCACCTGGGCCGGCAGGCGGGCCAGCAGGTCACGTTCCCGGTCCAGGGGGTCGCGGGTTTCACGGGCGTCGTAGTAGTTCATGGTTTCTCCGCGAGCGGAAAGTTGTTCTTGTGGGGTCGAAGCGGGTTCGACTTTGTTTTTCAGTCTTACTGAACGGCTTTCCTGCGTATTGCGTTACGTTGGCGGGGTCGCGCCCCCGCAGGCGCCCTACTTTCTTGTTGTACGACAAGAAAGTAGGCAAAGAAACGTACCCCGCTGCCGCGCCCCCTTCGGGGGTTCCCTCCTTCCGGTGATGCCGGGCGGGGTCTTCGCAAACTCGCCCTGCGGGCTCAAACATGCGAAGCCCTTTTTCCGCCCGTCATCACCTCCAGTCGGCACGTCAGAGGGGAAAGGAAATGCAGGTGATCAACGGTCAGTTGCCCAGCCCCGTATCAGTAAAGGCTCGGTGGGCGTGAAAGCCCGTCTGAGCCGCCGAGCAGCGCAGCAGCGGGCGGGGCCTTCCGGCGCAGCTGTCTGAGCCCGCGCAGCGGGCGAGTTCTGCGCCGGCCGCCCGATGCGAGCAGCGCAGGGCAGTCGGCCGAAGGCCGACCGGTGAAGCCGGGTCGCCTTCTTTGCCTCCCGCGGCGGGCGAAGAATGGGTTTGCGGCGGGGGGGGCCGGTGAAGGGGAAGGGGCCGGGTCGGTGGGGTGGAGGTGGGGGGAGGCGCCAACATCTTTCTTGGCGAAGCAAGAAAGTAGGTCGCCCGCCGGGGGCGAGTCCCCGGCCAATCCAAGCTCAAACAAAGGAAAGCCCCCCAGCACGCCCCCCACTAAGATCCCTCAAGACAACCAGCGCTTCCGCCGCCGGTAATGCTTAACTTCCCGGAAACTCTTCCGCCCCTCGGACGAAAGCCCCAGATAGAACTCCTTCACATCCTCGTTGGTGCGCAGGTCGGCCGCGTCGCCCTCCATCACCACCCGGCCGTTCTCCAGGATGTAGCCAAAATCCGCATACCGCAGGGCCACCATGGTGTTCTGTTCGGCCAGCAGGAAGCTCACGTTCTCCTTGCTGTTGAGATCCTTCACGATCTCGAAGATCTCCTCGACAATCTGCGGAGCGAGGCCCATGGAGGGCTCGTCGAGCAGGATCATCTCGGGCTTGGCCATCAGGGCCCGGCCGATGGCACACATCTGCTGCTCGCCACCGGAGGTGTAGCCGGCCTGGGAGGTACGCCGCGTCTTGAGCCGGGGGAAGTAGTTGTAGACCTTGTCCAGGCTTTCCTTGAGCTCGGCCCGGGACTGGCTTCGGGTGTAAGCACCGGTGAGCAGGTTCTCCTCGATGGACAAGTGGCCGAAGCAGTGCCGGCCCTCCATCACCTGGATGACCCCCTTCTTCACCAGTTCGGCAGGCGTCCTCTGGTCGATGCGCTCACCCTTGAACTCGACGCTGCCCTTGGTCACATCGCCACGCTCGGCGCGCAGCAGGTTGGAGATCGACTTGAGCGTGGTGCTCTTGCCCGCGCCATTGGCACCCAGCAAAGCCACGATCTTGCCCTGGGGCACCTGCAGGGAGACACCCTTGAGCACAAGGATCACGTGGTCGTAAATGACCTCGATGTTGTTGATGCTGAGGTAAGACATGGCAGCGGCCATCCCCTTTTTACGGGCGACTCACGTCACCCTCGATCTTGTTCTTTGCGAATCGGATACCACCCACAACCAAAGGGGTGGCGAGAAACCGTAGCGAGCGGATCGAGCTTGCGGTGAGGAGCGGAGCTGTACTGGAGTACAGCGAGCACCAGAGCCGCAAGATCGGCCCGCGCAGTAGGTTTATCGCCGCCCCGATCAGCTTTCCTTGGAGCAGTCGCGGGGCTTGATGCCCTTTTCCTTGGCGTAGGCAGCGGCCGACTCTTCGATCATGCCGCGCACCAGCGGACGGTCGGAATCCACCCAGTCGGTGATGACCTTCCACTGGCTGCCGTCCCATTGCTGGAACTTCACCTTGCCCGGGCCTTCGTGGTCGGCACAGGTGATCTTGAGAGCCGGCATGAAGCCGGTGGCACCCAGGGCCTTCAGGCGGGCGTCATCCAGATTGAGGTTCTCGAAACCCCAGCGCATCTGCTCGCCGGTCAGGGCCTTGCCCTTGCCGTACTTCTCCTGGGCCTTGCGGATCGCCTCGACGGTGATGATGCCGTGCACCACCCCACGGTTGTAATACACCGAGCCGACGCGGGTCTTGTCTTCCATGTTGCCCTTGTTCTTGCCGTACACATGCTTCTTGATGTCGGCAACGACAGGGTAGTTGGCGCCCGCCACGTTGAAGCCGGCGGCGACGAAGCCCTTGGCGGCCGGGCCGGCGGGGATGGTGTCCTCCTCGGCGCCGGACCACCACACGCCGATCAGCTTCTCACGCGGGAAGCCGGTCTTGGCGGCGGCCTTGATGGCGGTCGGGTTCATCACCCCCCAGCCCCACAGCACCACGTAGTCGGGCTTGGCCTGGCGGATCTGCAGCCACTGGGACTGCTGCTCGTTGCCCGGATGGGCCACGGCGATCTTGATCACTTCAAAGCCGTGCTTGGCCGCCAGCTTGTCCATGATGGCGTGGGACTCCTTGCCATAGGCGGAGTCGTGGTAGAGCAGGCCGATCTTCTTGCCCTTCAGCTTGTCCATGCCGCCTTCCTTCTGGCCCATGAAGTTCACGATGGCCGAAGCCTGGGACCAGTAGGTGGTGATCAGCGGGAAGACCCACGGGAAGACCCGGCCGTCCGCCGCATCGGTGCGGCCATAGCCGATGGTCACCATGGGGATCTTGTCCTGGGCGACCTTCTCGAGCACCGAGTAGGTGATGCCGGTGGAGACAGGCTGGAACACCGAGTTGCCGGTGCTGCCCTTCTTCTTCATGCGCTCGTAGCATTCGACGCCGCGGGCGTTGTTGTATTCGGTCTCGCACTCTTCCCAGGTCAGCTTGACACCGTTCACACCACCATCACGCTCGTTGACGAGCTGCATGTAGTCGATCCAGCCGCCGAACAGCCCGGAGCCACCTGCGGCGTAGGGGCCGACGCGATAGCTCGGCAGGCCGATGAACTGTTCCTCGTTGGCGCTGGCCATGGAGGAACCCAGCAGGCCGGCGATGACCGCGCCCAGCAGAACGGTTTTCTTCAGTTTCATGTGTTTGTCTCCTCTTTTATGGTGTGGGTGCTACAACGCAATGCCTGCGTTCATGAATGGTATCGGTACTACAACAACATCAGGCCCGACGTTCATGAAGAAAGCGTAGCGAGCAGGCCCGAGGCTGCGACGAGGAGCGGAGCTGTACCGAGGTACAGCGAGCACCGGAATTGCAGGATCGGGACGCGCAGTAGCTTTATTCATGAACGTCAATGGGGGAAGGGCCACAGGCGCAGCTTCTCCTTGGCGATCTGCCACAGTCGGGCCAGGCCGTGGGGCTCGACGATCAGGAAGAAGATGATCAGGCCGCCAAAGACGATGAGCTGGAAGTTGGACACGAAGCCGGCCCCCAGGGAATCGCCGAAGATGACCGGTACCACGTTGTCCAGGAAGATGGGCAGCAGCACGATGAAGGCCGCCCCCAGGAAGGAGCCCATGATCGAGCCCACCCCGCCGATGATGATCATGAACAGGATCTTGAAGGACAGATCCAGGTTGAAGCCTTCCGGCTCGACGGTACCGATGTAGGTGTAGGCATACAGGGCACCGGCCACACCGCAATAGAAGGAGCTCACGGCGAAGGCCAGCAGCTTGGTGCGCATCAGGCGAAAGCCGATCACCTGGGCGGCCACGTCCATGTCCCGCACCGCCATCCAGGCCCGCCCGGTGGAGGAGCGCACCATGTTCTTGGCCAGCAGGGCCATGAGGGCAACGATCAGGAAGGTGAGAACGTACTTGGATTCCGGCGTGACAAAGGTGTAGCCGAGGATGGTCACGTCCTGGGCGGTCACCACGCCGGAGGACGAGTTGTTGGAGAACCACGGAAACTTGACCAGCGCCCAGACGATGAAGAACTGGGCCGCCAGGGTGGCCACCGCCAGGTAGAAGCCCTTGATGCGCAGGCTCGGCAACCCAAACATGATGCCGACGAGCGCCGCCGTCAGACCGGCCAGCACCAGTGCCACCAGGAAGGGCATGCCCTCGATGCGCAGGATGAAGTTGTAGGCCGCAAAGGCCCCCACCGCCATGAAGGCTGCCGACCCGAGGGACAGCTGGCCGGCGTAGCCGGTGAGGATATTCAGGCCGATGGCCGCCAGGGAGAAGATCAGCACCGGGATCAGGATGGCCTTCAGCCAGTACTCGTTGGACAGCAGGGGCACGGCCACGCCGAACACCAGCATCAGCACCCAGAACCCGATCTTGTCCTGACGGATCGGGAAGATCTGGGAATCTTCGGCGTAAGTGGCCTTGAACTGGCCGGCTTCACGATAAAGCATTGTTGTTGCTCCTTGTCTCTGTCAGACGCGGTCGATGTGCTTCTCGCCGAACAGCCCTTCAGGCCGTACCAGCAGGAAGGCCAGGGCCAGCATGTAAGGGAACCAGCCCTCGATGCCGCCACCGACGAAGGGACCGACATACACCTCGGCGAGCTTTTCGGAGGCCCCGATGATCAGGCCGCCGACAATGGCGCCGGGCACCGAGGTGAAGCCCCCCAGGATGAGCACCGGCAGTGCTTTGAGCGCGGTGAAGGTCAGGGCGAACTGCACGCCGTTGCGGGCACCCCAGATCATCCCGGCCACCAGGGCCACGAAGCCGGCCACCGCCCACACCACACGCCAGATGGTCTGCAGCGGAATGCCGATGGACAGGGCCGCCTGGTGGTCGTCGGCCACCGCACGCAGCGCCCGGCCCACCTTGGTGTATTGGAACAACAGGGCCAGCAGTGCCACCAGGGACGCCGCCACACCGGCTGCGAACAGGTCGAACTTGGAAACGCCGATCTCGTAGTTGTCCATCAGCCATGCAATCGGCTCATCGACGATGCCCAGGTCGAGGCCACGCACGTTGGCGCCCCAGGTCATCTGGGCCAGGCCCTCGACCACGTAGGTGAGGCCGATGGTGGCCATGAACAGGGTGATGTGGGGCTGATTGACCAGCGGCCGCAACACGATGCGCTCGGTGGCGATGCCCAGCACGATCATGGCGATGAAGGCGAGCAGGAAGGCCAGCCAGAACACCACGCTGCTGTCCGCCTCCAGGCCGAGCCAGCCGGGCAGCACCTCCTGGAAACCGACGAAGGTCAGCGCGGCAAAGAACACCATTGCCCCCTGGGCAAAGTTGAAGACGCCGGAGGCCTTGTAGATCAGCACGAAGCCGAGGGCCACCAGGGCGTACATGACGCCCGACAGCAAGCCGCCGACGAGTACCTCGATGAAGAATTGCATTTGTCTTTTCTCCCCGCCTTAATGTGAAGTACCCAGATAGGCCTTGATGACCTCGGGGTTGTTCTTCACCTCTTCCGGCACGCCGTCGCCGATCTTCTTGCCATAATCCAGCACCACGACCCGGTCGGAGATGTCCATCACCACGCCCATGTCGTGCTCGATCAGCACGATGGTGGTGCCGTAGTGGTCATTCACGTCGAGGATGAAGCGGCACATGTCCTGCTTCTCCTCCACGTTCATGCCCGCCATCGGCTCGTCCAGCAGCAGGATGTGGGGCTCGGCGGCCAGGGCCCGGGCCAGCTCGACCCGCTTCTGCAGGCCGTAGGGCAGGCGCCCCACCGGGGTCTTGCGGATGTCCTGGATCTCCAGGAACTCGATGACCTCTTCCACCTTGATGCGGTGCGCGATCTCTTCCTTCTGCGCCGCACCCCAGTAGAGGGCGTGCTGCAGAAAGTTGCACTTCATCTTGAGGTTGCGCCCGGTCATGATGTTGTCGAGCACGGTCATGCCCTTGAACAGCGCGATGTTCTGGAAGGTGCGGGCAATGCCCTGCTCGGCGGCTTCGTGGGGCTCCATCTTCTTGCGCAGGGCGCCCTTGAAGAAGATCTGCCCTTCCTGGGGGTGATACACACCGTTGATCACGTTGAGCATCGAGCTCTTGCCGGCGCCGTTGGGGCCGATGATGGAGCGGATCTCGTGCTCCTTGACGTTGAAGCTGATGTCGGTGAGCGCCTTCACGCCGCCGAAGCGCAGGGAGATGTTCTGGAGGTCGACGATCACGTCGCCAATCTGTCTGGCCATGTCGGTCTCCGTCTCAGGCCGCTTTCCGCGCCTGGGGCGGGAAAGTCTTGGCGTCCTCGATACGAAGCGTGGCGGACACCTTGTTGGTGCGGCCGTCTTCGTAGGTCACCTGGGTTTCGATGTACTGTTCCTTCTTGCCGCTGTAGAGCGCATCGATCAGCTCCTCGTATTTCTCGGCCACGAAGTTGCGGCGCACCTTGCGGGTGCGGGTCAGTTCACCATCGTCGGCATCAAGCTCCTTGTGCAGCACCAGGAAGCGCTTGATCTGGGACTCGCTCATGTTCGGGTCGCTGGCCAGATCGGCATTGACCTGCTCGACGCACTCGCGGATCAGCTCGTACACCTGGGGCTGGCAGGCCAGATCGGTGTAGCCGGCGTAGGCCATGCCCTTGCGCTCGGCCCAGTTGCCCACGGCTTCCAGGTCGATATTCACGAAGGCGGTGACGAAATCCCTGCCATTGCCAAAACACACCACTTCCTTGATGTGCTGGAAGAACTTGAGCTTGTTCTCGATGTAGTTCGGGGCAAACATGCCGCCACCGGTGAGCTTGCCCACGTCCTTGGCTCGGTCGATGATCTTCAGGTGACCATCCTCATCGAAGAAGCCCGCGTCGCCGGTCATGAAGTAGCCGTCCGCATTGATGGACTCGGCGGTGGCATCGGGGCGCTTGTAGTAGGCCTTCAGCAGCATGGGGCCGCGCACCAGGATCTCGCCGTTGTCGGCCAGCTTGACCTCCACATTGGGCGCCGGCGTACCGACCGAATCGAGCTTGATCTGACCGTCGGGCTGCAGGCACACGTAGGCGCAGGTTTCGGTCTGGCCGTAGAGCTGCTTGAGGTTGATGCCGATCGAGCGATAGAAGCGGAACAGGTCGGGGCCGATGGCCGCGCCGGCGGTGTAGGCCACGCGGATACGGCTCATGCCCAAGACATTCTTCAGCGGGCCGTACACCAGGATGTTGCCCAGGGCGTACTGCAGGCGGTCGTTGGCCGACACCGGCTTGCCATCCAGGATATCCGCGCCGCAGCGCTTCGCCACGTCCATGAAATGCTGGAAGACACTGCGCTTGATGCTGCTGGCGTCCTCCATGCGGATCATTACCTGGGTCAGCAGGTTTTCGAAGACCCGCGGCGGGGCAAAGTAATAGGTCGGGCCGATCTCGCGCAGGTCGCCCATCACCGTTTCGCCGGATTCCGGGCAGTTGATGGTGAAGCCGGCCACCAGGGCCTGGGCATAGGAGAACAGGTGGTCGCCGACCCACGCCATGGGCAGGTAGGACAGGATGTCCTCCTGGTCGGTCAGGGAATCGAAACTGCAGCCGCCCCGGGCTGCCGCGATGAAGGCCGCATGGCTTTGGCACACCCCCTTGGGCTTGCCCGTGGTGCCCGAGGTATACAGCATCACCGAGACGTCTTCGGGGCTGCCCTTGTCGATTTCATTGCCCAGGAAGTCGGGGTGATTCTGGTCGTGGATGCGCCCCATCTCCAGCAGCTCGTCCAGCCCGTGCAGGAAGGTCTGGTTGTAATGGCGCAGACCCCGGGGATCGTCGTAGATCACATGCTCGAGCAGGGGCAGCTCGCCCTTGATTTCGAGCATCTTGTCCACCTGCTCCTGGTCTTCAACACAGGCAAAGCGGATCTCGGCGTCCTGCATCACGTAGGCCATCTCCTGGGCCACGGCGTCCTGGTACATCATCACCGGGATGCCACCCAGGCACTGGGCTGCGGCCACCGACCAGTACAGGCGCGGCCGATTGTCACCCACCACCGCCAGACGGTCGCCGCGCTTGAAGCCCAGCTCCGCCAGCCCGCTTGCAATCGACCTCACCCGCTCGGCCACTTCGGCCCAGGTGTAGGTCTGCCAGATCCCGTATTCCTTCTCGCGCATCGCCGGCCGGTTGGGCCGCTGCCGTGCATGGTGCATCAACAGGCGCGGAAAGGTATCCAGGCCCGCGGCATCCGCGGCTGTCGCTCGGGTATTGGACATACCCCATCCTCCTCCGGTTTGTCTCGGTCTCGTCCCCGTCGCTGCACCGCCCATCTCCGAAGGAGCCCGGCAGGTGGCGACGGATTGTCTTTTTTGCTGGAGTCAGTGTTGCAAACCAAGTTTGCTCAACTGTTTTTCAAATGTACGGAATTGTGAACACCCCAAAACTCCGGACGACTCGCCCCGCGGGAAGTGCAAACCGGCCTGACGGCCAGTCAAGGAAGAAGGAGTGACGGACAGACGAGACGCCAAAAAGGCGTTGCGCTCACGGCGGCGTGTGGCACACCACGCAAAGCTTGTTGCCGTCGGGATCACGGAAATAGGCGCCGTAGTAATGGGCGTGGTATTCGGGCCTCAAGCCCGGCCCACCCTCGGACTGGCCGCCATGGGCCATGGCCAATGCGAAGGCCTGATCGACCACCTCACGGCGGTCGGCCAGGAAGGCCGTCATGGGCCCGTTTCCCGGCTGCGGTGCCTGTTGATCGTAGGGCTTGCCGATCAGGAACAACGGCCGCGGGCCTGGGCTGGACTGCCATCCGGCCCAGGGCCTGGCCCTGTCGCAAAAGCGTGCCTCGATGCCCAGCACCTTCATCAAGGGGGTGTAGAAGGCCAGTGCCCGCTCGAAGTCACTGACACCGATAAAAATATGTGAGAACACGGGAAGCTCTTCCTGATCCGGATAGACAATGTGCCGAACGGCAGGCAGCCCTCCATAGCTTGCATACGCCCTGGAAGCAGCCCGGCGGCCGGCTCCGAAGAGATGCGACGCCCGCCTCCATGACAAAGCACGTCAGCGCGACAATATCACCCCCCGCCATAGGGATGTCACGGAGGGCCACAAGGCCACAGAGCAGGGGCGCTACGCTTTGGCCACGCATTCAAACTGCGCCACGTTGAACCGAAAGCGCCTCCACGGACGAGCGATCGGAAAGCCCCCGAAAGACGCATGTCACAGCTATCCGCCACCCACCCCGTAACCGTCACGGGCCAGTCTTGCTGGCCCCCGAGACAGACTCGCCTTGCAAGGCACGCACGCCATAGACGAAGGGTAAAGACACCAGCACGCCACCGGCTGCAAGCACATCGATCACCACATCGAGGGGCAGCGTGAGCACGAGCAAGCCTTGGGCCGGGTAGCCGTACCACTCCCTGTAATGACTGTCCAAGGTGATGAAATCCTGGCCCCTCGACGTATGCTTGCTGACATCGAAAAGCTTGGGAGCCCCATCGTGCATGAGCGTCACCTGCCCACGCGTATCACTTGACCATTGCACCTCGGCAGGCTTGAAAACGACCCCACCAGCCGGTCGGCCCTCACCGTCCGGCACCAGGGACACATAGGGAATCGCCGCAAAATGAGCCACGGCGCCTTCGGGCACCACGCGTGGGAAGTCCTGGAGCACCACGTCCACCGCCTCAGCACGAGGAGGGTGTGGAGCGGTTCCGGTCACCGACCTGGCACCAATGCTGGACACGAAAGAGGACGTAAGCGCACAGCCGCTCTGAAGCAGCGCAGCGAACAGGACCGCGAGGCAGGCTCGCTGGTTCGGGAGATACATGATCTGCCCATTCAGTTGTATCAAGGGGCCGTCCAGCTATCAGCATGCCGACGGGAGACGGCCGGAGCTTAAGTTATCATTCATGCCGTTTGCAACATCCTCTCCCCCGCCATGCACCCCGTCCTCCGAACCTCCCTTGTTGCTCTGAGCCTCCTCCTCATCAGCCTGCCCCAAGCCCGGGCCACCGACACGCCCGATCCCCGCGCCCGTATCAAAGCCACCGCAGAAGCCGCCTTTGCCGCCCTGCAAAAGGGCCCGCAGGACATTGCCCTGGGCGAACAAGGCCAGCTCCGGCTGCCGGAGGGCTATGGCTTCATTCCCCGGGCCGAGGCCACGGCCGTGATGGAAGCCCAAGGCAATCAGGTGGGGCAGGGTTTTCACGGCCTTGTGGTAGGCGACAAGCTCAAGGGTTTTGTGTCGGTGCGCTTTGAGCCATCGGGCTATGTGAAGGACGAGGAGGCCAAGGACTGGAACGCCGACGCACTGCTGCAAAACCTCAAAGACGGCACCGACGCCACCAACGAGCACCGCCGTCAACTGGGACTGCCTGAAGTAAAAGTGCTGGGCTGGATCGAAGCCCCCCACTACGACGCCGCCACCCACCGTCTAGTGTGGTCGGCAGCGCTGCAAAGCAGATCGGATCAGGACGGCACGGACGAAGGCGTCAACTTCAACACCTACGTGCTCGGCCGGGAGGGCTATTTTTCCATGAACCTCGTCACCAGCCCGGCCAGCATTGAGCAGGAGAAGCCTGCGGCCCGCGAACTGCTGGCCGCGCTCGACTTCAACGAAGGCAAGCGATACGCCGATTTCAACGAGCGCACCGACAAGGTGGCCGAGTATGGCCTCGCGGCGCTGGTGGGCGGCATTGCCGCCAAGAAGCTCGGCCTGTTGGCCACCCTCGGCGTTTTTCTGGCGAAGTTCTGGAAGATCGGTGCCCTGGCCCTGGTCGGCCTCGGGGCCGGGGCGCGTCGGCTGCTCGGCCGGAAGGACTCGGCGTGAAACTGCTCCTGCTGCTCCTGGGCGGAGCCAAGTTCGGCAAGCTGCTGACTACCGGCGGCACCATGCTGATCTCCCTGGGAGTCTACGCGCTGATCTGGGGCTGGCGTTACGCGGCCGGCTTCATCGCGCTGCTCTTCTGCCACGAGATGGGCCACTACCTGGCAGCCCGCCAACGCGGCCTCGCAGTGGGCGCCCCCACCTTCATCCCCTTCGTGGGCGCCTGGATAGACCTGAAAGAGCAACCCATGAACGCCGAGACGGAAGCCTACGTGGCCATGGCCGGCCCCCTGGCCGGCACGCTGGCATCCCTCGCGTGCTATTTCCTCGCCCGTTCGGAAGGCAGCGACCTGCTGCTCGCCATCAGCTACTCGGGCTTCTTCCTCAACCTTTTCAACCTCATCCCCGTTCCCCCCCTGGACGGCGGCCGCATGACCGGCGTGGTGTCACGCAGGTTCTGGCTGCTTGGCGTTCCCGTGCTGATTGCCGTGTTCCTGTGGCGCCCGAGCCCCATGCTGGTCCTCGTGGCGCTGCTGGCAGCACCCCACCTTTGGCGAGGCCTGCGGGGCGAGGGAGGCGAGGCGCCGGGCTACTACGACACGGCCCCCGGCAAACGCGTCGAATACGCCCTGCTTTACCTGGGCCTGCTGGCCTACCTGGCAGTCATGACCCACGAGGTACACGACATGCTGAGCGCCGTCAGAGCCCGGGGCTAATCGCCCCAGCGGGCCGAGCCCAGGGCCTCGGCGACCGCCAGGGCACGGGCCTCCCGCAGGGCATCGCTGGTGATGTCCGCCTCGCCAAGCCCCGCACAGGCCTGTGCGGCCCGCTGGAGCAACCCCGCCTTCGGGTAGCTGCGGGTTGCACGACCGGGGTAGGCGCGGTAGTCGCAGGCACACACCGCCAGGAGATCATTGAAACGCCCGGGACGGGCAAAGGCATCGACCCGCTCCAGCATGGCCACCAGCGAGCCCGCCCGCATCTCGGTGGCCCGATGCACGCGCTCCAGTTCGTGCAGCGCCAGAACCGCCAGATCAACGCAATCGGCCGGCAGGCCCAAGCGCCCGGCAATGGCCTGGATGCGTGGGAGACCACGCTCCATGTGGCGATAGTGAAAGGGCAGATGCTCGGGCGGCGAGTCCGCCTTGCCCACCTGGCAAAGCAGCAGGGCGCAACGCACCGCCAGCGGCGCCTGCTGGCGGGCCGCCTCATCGACACAGCGCAGCACGTGCTCCCCCAGATCCACGCTGGGTGGATCGTCGGCGCTCTGGGGCACCCCGAACAGGGCTTCGAGCTCTGGCAGCAACCGGCCCAGGGCACCACAGGCGCGCAACACCCGCAGCATCCGTGACGGCGCGGCCGCCATCAGCCCCTCCGCCAGCGCCGGCCAGGCCTCGGCGGGCGACAGCGGGTCAAGCAGCCCCTCCTCCACCTGCCGCGCCATCAGCGCCAGGGTTTCGGCATCCACCTCCCCATCCGGCCCCGTCGAAGCCGCGACAGCGATCTGCAGCAGGGTGAGGGCCGGAGGGCGGATCAGCGCACCGATGGCGGCAGGCAGCGGAGTGGAACTCATGTCGGGTCTCGTCGGGAATGGGGGGTTTGCGACGCGCCGAGGGGCGCATCCCCTGGGTGAAGCAAGAATGAGCCCAGCGTTCGCGTCTTGGCAATTCGCCAGCCGGCGCCCCCTCCGTTTCAGGGATAATCAGGCGCTCGCACCGTCACCTCCACCCCGATGAAGATTCTCGAATACGCGGGCCTCGACACCCATCGGGTCGCCGCGGCCTATCGCAAGGTTTGCACTGCCATCGCCCGCGGGGACTTTCAGGCCGCGCAGGTGAAAAAGCTGGCCCAAGGCAGCCTCCACGGCAACCCCTGCTACCGGGCACGCCTGAACGACGCCGACCGGCTGCTGTTCGTGCTGATCCGCCACGGGGATGAGGTCTGCGCCCTGATGCTGGAGGTGATCGCCCATCATCGCTACGACAGCGCCCGCTTCCTGCGCGGTGCGCGGATCGACCCCGAGCAGATCGACACGGGCGAGGACATCGATGCGGAGCAGGCCATCGCCACCGCGCAGCGAGGCAGCGCGCTGCGCTACCTCCACCCGGCGCGCAGCACCGTGCATCTGCTCGACAAACCCCTGTCCTTCGACGATGCCCAGGAGGCCATCTACCGCCAACCCCCGCCGCTGATCCTGGTGGGCAGCGCCGGCAGTGGCAAGACCGCCCTCACCCTCGAAAAGCTCAAGCACACCACGGGTGAAGTGCTCTACGTCACCCATTCCGCCTACCTGGCCCAGTCCGCCCGCGACCTCTACCACGCCCATGGCTACGAGCACCCGGAGCAGGACGCGGTGTTCCTGTCCTACCGGGAGTTCATCGAGTCGATCCGCGTGCCAGCAGGGCGGGAGGCCACCTGGCGCGACTTCACCGGCTGGTTTGCGCGCATCCGCCAGGGCTTTCGCGGCATCGACCCGCACCAGGCCTTCGAGGAGATCCGCGGCGTGATCGCCGCCTCGCGCCGACGGCGTGCTGAGCCGCGCCGCCTACCAGGCCCTGGGCGTGCGCCAGTCGATCTTCCCGGCGGCGAGCCGCGACAGCCTGTACGACCTGTTCGAGAAATACCGGGCCTGGCTCAACGAGGCCGGGCTGTATGACCTCAACCTGGTGGCCCAGGCCTGGCGATCTCTCGCCACGCCGCGCTACGATTTCGTGGTGGTGGACGAGGTGCAGGATCTCACCCCGGCGCAGCTTGCCCTGGTGCTCGCCACCCAGAAGAAGGCTGGCCACTTCCTGCTGTGCGGCGACTCCAACCAGATCGTGCATCCCAACTTCTTCTCCTGGAGCCAGGTCAAGAGCCTGTTCTGGCGCGATGCCGAACTCGCCCGGCGGCAGGCGCTGGCCGTTCTCAGCGCCAACTTCCGCAACAGCCAGCAGGCTACCCGGGTGGCCAACACCCTGCTCAAGATCAAGCACCAGCGCTTCGGCTCCATCGACCGGGAAAGCAACTTCCTGGTGGACGCCGTTGGCGGCGAACCCGGGGAACTGGCCCTGCTGGCAGACCAGGACAAGGCCCTGCGGGAGCTCGATGCAAGCAGCCGCCGCTCCACCCGCTTCGCGGTACTGGTGCTGCGCGACGAAGACAAGGCCGCCGCCCGCCAGCGCTTCGCCACCCCGCTGCTGTTCTCGATTCACGAGGCCAAGGGCCTGGAGTACGACAACATCGTGCTCTACCGCTTCATCTCCGACAATCGCCAGGCCTTCAGCGACATTGTCGAAGGCGTGAACAAGGCCGACCTCGCCACCGACGACCTCGCCTACCGCCGCGCCCGCGACAAGGAAGACAAGTCGCTGGAGATATACAAGTTCTTCGTCAACGCCCTCTACGTTGCCCTCACCCGCGCCACCCGCAATCTCTACCTGGTCGAGTCCGATACGACCCATCCCCTGTTCGGCCTGCTCGACCTTGCCCAGGGTGAAAGCGCCAAACTGGAGGCGGCCAAATCATCCCTCGAAGATTGGCAAAAGGAAGCCCGCAAGCTCGAACTGCAGGGCAAGCAGGAACAGGCGGACGCCATCCGCCGCGACATCCTGCGCCAGAGCCCGGTGCCCTGGCCGGTGATCGACGAGGCCCGGCTGCGTGAACTGCTGCAGAAGACCTTCCACGACAAGGCCCCCGGCAACAAGCACAAGCAGACCCTCTACGAATACGCCACCTGCCACGACGAGCCCGAGCTTGCCTACCACCTGCTGGGCGACGCCGATTTCAGTACTGCCCAGGGCTTTGCCCAGCAACGCAGCTCCCTGGGGCGCAAAACCTGGATGGGCTACTTCCAGCGCAACTTCAAGGACATCCTGCGCCAGTGCGACCAGCACGGCATTGAGCATCGCCTGCCCATGAACCAGACCCCGCTGATGGCCGCCGCCGCCGCGGGCAACATCCTCCTGGTGGATGCCCTGCTGGAACGGGGCGCCAACCTGGAGAGCACCGACCACCACGGCTGGAACGCCGGGCACTGGGCCCTGCGCGAAGCCCTGCGCGACCCCACCTACGCCCGCGGCCCCTTCGCTGCCATCTTCGAACGGGTTACGCCTTCGACCCTCGACGTGAACGTGGGCGAACGCCTCGTCCGCATCGACCGCAACCACAGCGAATACCTGCTCTTCCAGACCCTGTGGACCCTGTTCCGCAGCCGCTTCAACACCCGGCAGCGCAAACCCTTTGCCGCCTTCGAAACTGCCGACATCCTCGACGCATGGCAGCACCTGCCAGCCAGCGTGCTGCGCCCCGAGCGCGCCAAGCGTCAGCACATCAGCAGCGTCCTGTCACGCAACGAGGCCGCCCGCGACTACGCCTACAACCGCCGCCTGTTTGTTCGCGTGGAACTCGGCTGGTACCAGCTCAACCCACAGATCTCCGTCCGCCGCAGGGACAAGGAAGACGCGGGCAGCGAAGCCTGGACGCCCCTGTGTCAGGCCCTCAACCTGCCCCTGGTCACCGAATTCACCCATCTCGAAAACCTCGGCGCAGCCATCCGGCTCGCCGCGGCCGCCGGCATCGCCATCGACGCCCGCCCCCTCCTCAAGCGCCCCCTGATCGCCCGCGCCGAAGAAGCCCTGCGCGCTCAGGAGGCCATGGAGCGGGTGCGCGAAGAGGCCCGCGAACGCTTCAACGCCAGCCGCCGCAAGCCCATCGTCGACGAACTGCCAAAGTGGGGAACGCCCCAGGCCAAAGCCCGGGAGATCGAACGCATCCGCGCCGAGATCGCAGCACGGCATGCGGCGGAGGCGGAGAAAAAAGGACAATAGGGCGCTCCGGCGAGCAAGGCTAGAGCGCCCTGGACTCACTTGCCCACCTCCCGCGCCAGCCCCCCTGCGCCCGTTGCTGGCCGGCACGGCGATCTCACACGGAGATATCGCAGACAGATACTACCCCCCCTCCCGGACGCTACCGGCAAGAGCACTCAACAAGCCGGCCGTGAGCGCTATGGGCATCAGCCCCCTGCTCGATGGCCAGCCCGCGGCCTGGCGGGCGGCTCGCTCTCCGGTCAGCAGCGCTTGACCATCACCGAATTGCAACCGGAGATTTTCCCGGCGGACGGCCGTCCGAACGTCATCATCAACCCTACCGGCATGGCCGTGTTCGATGATGGCCACACGGTCGGCGAAGCCTTGGATGTTTATCGACAAGTCCTGGCCGACCCCAACAGCGCCGCGAGTCTATCCAACACACCCAACCCCGATACGCCAGGGGGCATCGCTTTTGTTCAGGCCTGGGAAAGGGCTGTCCGCTTCAAGAACAGCCCCGAAGGCCAGACGCCAAATTTGCCGCCATGGCGGCGCAACGCCAAACGGGCACTAGCTTTTCACTCAACCTGCTCTTCCCGGAACGCAGCGCCAACCTCAATCACACGCCAGCGCCTGACGACACAAGACGGCACGCTTCTGGTCTTGACCCACCAAGGATATCCAAAACGCATATAATTCAGGATAATCACGCAATCTCAAGGAACACCAAGGTCTCGAAGCTCCCCAGTCAGAGGACGCCAGCGCTGCCCCAACCGAAATCATCATGAACACACCGTCAAACGTCTGGCGACACCTGCCATGCCTCTTGGGATTGGCGATGTTGTTGCCACACGCCGGCACTTCGGTTGCCGGCGAAGCGCCGGATATCGCCAGCGGCATCCTGGCAAGAGTCCTGGCTTTCAATCTGAAGGCAGCTCAGACCACTGCCGCCTTGGCCGGCGTACCCAAAACCCCCTTGCCGGTTACCGACTCCGGCGCGTACACCCACATGAATGCCGTGTGGTGGATGGACAACCATCGCCTCATCTTCAATGGCAGTGCACCCGGCACCCCACCCAACGACGCAGATCCGCAGTCTCGCCGGTTTGGAATTCTTATTTGGGATGTCCGGGACAATTCAATAAAGGTGTTTCAAGACAATAGAGGACGGAAAAAGGACGAGGGATGGGAACTTAACTGCTTCTATTACGGAACGCAGCGAATCAACTACATGCGTAGTGAATTCACAAAACAGACCCCGTTCAAGGAGTGGCGAACCTATGGACGGCGAGGAGTGATGGGTTCGGAAGTCGAAGAAATGGGCCTTGGAGCGAGTGCCCCCACCCCGCAAAACTCTCGCAAGGTTTCAAATCCACATCACCACCCGTACACCTGTGAGCCAAAACCGGAAGCGTACGCGCCTTGGCATCTAGTTGAAGGCCGTTCAACCATCGCCTTGCTCGAAGAACATGGCTATATCGACATCGGCCCCTACCCCAGCACACCCAAGAAGCTCAAGGAATCGCAGGATATTTACTACAAGGTCGGCGCCAAACCGATTCCTCTTGATTTCGAGGCCATTCCTCCCTTTGGCGATCATCGTTACTTCTACCGAGCTGGCAATGGTGGTTATCACCCGTTCCTTAATCGTTACCAGTGGGGCATCAACCCGGTGACACTGTTCAACCCTGACGATGGCTCCATCACGTCGCACCTGATGCCGCCGATTCTGGGTGCCAACCCCTTGTGGCCGATTCTGTCGTCCCATTCCCAGTACTCCTGCTCCATCGGAATTACAGCCACCCGAGAGGGCTTCATTGTCCAGTGCTCAGGCTTTCCGGAAGCAGGGCTGTACCAATGGCTGCCGGCCCAAGACAACACGGTCACCGCCCTGGTCCAGGGCGAAGAAACCGACCAACACGGACAAATCTCCCCGGACGGCTGCCGCTTCGCCTTTGTGTCCTGGAAACCCCGGCGTATCAGTCGCACCAGCGATATCCCCGAACGTGACAAGACGCTCAAAGTGATGAACCTGTGCGGAGAGACCCGGTAATGAGCGATGCCCCCGCCGTCACCACCAAGCCGCAGAGCGATACCGCTCGTCTGGTCAAGCTGGCGTTGGTGGCTTCCGATGCCGCCTATGCGGGGCACTTGGCGACGCCGGGCATGCCCTTGGCGGCATACCGGGATACCCCGGCTTATGACAATCCCCAGCCCTTTCAGACCCCACAGGGGTTTGTGCTTGATCGCGTTTTTGAAGACCCGGCCACTGGCTACAAAGCCGTTGCGTACATCAACCCGGAAACCAACGAACTCCTTTTTGCCCAAGCCGGCACCGATGGCCTAAATAGTCAGGATTGGGCGGGCAATGCGCTCCATACCGGCATCAATCAATGGGAAAACAACCAGGCCAATGTCCTGAGCTATCTCGAGAGCCGGATGCTGGCGGATCCCAGTACACGCTTGATTGTGGCGGGGCAAAGCCTGGGCGGGGCACTTGGCGACTTCACCGCCCATGACGTAATTCGCGACCTCAGCCAAACAACCGCCTTCGACCCGTCACGAGTAGCTTTGGTGACGTTCAATGGTAGCGCGTCGGAATACGCACTCAAGGCGCGCGCCGCTAACAATCCCGATGACCCAAACTGTGCGTACGCCCCAAGTGCGGTTGCCGATGCGGTAACCGGAGGAGCCGTGCTGCTCAACACAGCGACCCAAAGTGATTTTGTCAGTTACTTGGGCGGACAGCCCCTATCAGGCCGTACCCTGATACTCGACCGGCCTCTCAACCAGAACGCGGAGCAATACAACTGGACACCCAACCCCAATGCGGCGAACCCTACTTATGCGCACAGGATTGAAACGGGTTTGTACGACACTATTGGGAAACTGAATGATTTGTCAAACATCCCCCTCTCTGGGCTGACTCTTAATTCACTGACCTCAGACCCCGACCAATTCACCGACCCCGACCGCACCCCTCTCAACCTACAAGAAACCCAAGCAGTAGGTAACTGGCTGGCCGGCAACCGCAGCGGCCAGTATGGTGAGACCGAAAGCCTGATCCGCATAGGCTTGGGAGGCGTCGGCGGGGTGATCTTGACGACTCCCGGAGAACCTGGCGGGGCCTTGACATCGGCGTTCCAGAAACTGGGCATGGACACCCAACTGGCCAATGTGGGCGGCTACGGTGCGGAGCTGATCCTCAAAGGCCTGTGCGTGGCGGCCCCCGTGCCATGTGCATTAACCTTGGCGGCAGCACATGGCACCGCTGATCTCGTTGGCATGCTCGAGCGCAGCGGTCTGCACGACGCGGCCGAGCAGCTACGTAACCAGAATTTCGTTGCAATCGGCAAGACCCCCGATGGCGCTACCCGTCGTATTGAATTGGGCAACGCTTACGACGATCCGCAACTGATCGACGAATATTTCGACAAGACGGTCACCATCAGCCTGCGCGATCAATCGCAGACCATCTACGACAAAACGACGCAGGAGGTGACGAGCTTACCGGGACTACACATTGAACGCGATGCAGCGGGTGGCCATTCAGCCATCGTTCTGCCAAGCGGCCAGCGTGTTGAGTTTGACCCGCAGCAGGATGCGCTTTCGAGTAAGCCGGATGGCTCCTGGACGGTACAGCGAAGCGATGGCAGCAGCACCGACGTAGAACCCATCTCAGACAAGCCGTTCCAGTATACCGCGGTAAATCGCCCCGCCCCCGCGCTGGTTGAGGTTGATACTGCCCATCCGATTACGCAGGAGGCCGCAATAGCCCCGCCCCCTGCATTTGAAGCCGTCAACGACACGATCAACTCGGCAGTTCCTCAAACGGCCCCCACCCTCCAAGGGGCCAGCGGCGATCAAGGCCGTGCGTTGGCGGACGACGACGCTCCATCTCCGTTCCCCCTCGAGCCCGCAATAACACCGTTCCCCGCCGGACCAGCCCCTGCACCCCCTGGCAGCGGCTTCGACAACGACACCCTGGCCCTCGAGCCAGGCTCCGCCCCCAGCGGTGATGCAGGCAACGATCCCGCCCCACAGCCCGCCAATGCCGACAAGCTGACCGCCAGTGCCATCACCAGCGCAGCCAACCTCGTTCTTGCCGTTGAGCACGGCGATGCGTTTGCCGCCGCGGTGTCGGGAATGAACCTGGCCAACAATCTGAGCAAGATCAACAGTGCAGGGACCACGGAGCTCGATGGCGCCACCAGCGCCTTGGGTACCGTGGCCTCGGCGCTGAATCTGTATAGCGCGCTGGAGAGCGGCGATGCCGGCGGGATTATCGTTTCGGGCGCCAGCCTCCTCAATGTCGTGGCATCGGACATCATCTCCAACGCCATCGGCATGGCCTTCGGTGAAGTCGTGCCCGTGCTGGGGGTCCTGAACAGCTTGGCGCATGGAGACGTCCTGGGTGCAGCGATTGGCGCCGTGGGGATAGCCTTCCCAGTGGCCGGCGCTGTCTTGATGGTCGCGAGCATGGTATTCGACGGCCTCTTCGGCGGCGATGAAGACATCCCCACCCGCTACGGAGACGCAGAAGCGCAGTGGGATTCCACGGGGCACGTCTTGGTATCGACCACCCGCGACGAGGCCGGGGGCGGTGCGACGGCGGCGGGCTGGATGAATAAGCTGCTGGAGAGTTTGACCAATGAACTGGCCAGCCGCACCGACACCAATGACCAGCCCTTGTACGGTCTGGCCCCCAGCCTCCTGCCACGAATCGGCTATGCCTATGATCCGGATACCAGCGATGGCTATCTGCGCCTGTCCTGGACAGAAGCCGACGGGACTGTCCAGTATCGGCAGTACGACACCAACGGCAACCGCCACGACACGCAGACTCAGGCGGGTGTCAATGATCTCGCGCGGGACTTTTTTGAGCACGCCGCAGATGCCATCATCCCGGCCTGGGAAGCGCAGACCCTCTTTCAGCAGCAGGGCAGCGCAGCGACACGCCCCACCGCGACGTTTGCTGGCGAGCTGTCCGCCGACGGTGCGCACGTCACCCGCAGCGTCCTTACCCTGGGCAGCGGCAGCACCGTCACCACAGCGCTGGACCTGGATCATGACGGCTATGTCGAGCAGGGGGAATGGACGACGGCCGCACTGCTGGCGGTGGATATGGATGGCGATGGCCAGGTCTCCGCCGACGAACTGGTGGACGGCCGCGCCGGAGCCGACTCACGCAACAGCCTGGCGGCCCTGGATGCCAATGGCGATGGCGTGCTCGACAGCCGCGACCCCGGCTTTGCCGCGCTGTCACTGTGGATCGACGCCAACGGCAATGGCACGGCAGACACCGGCGAGGTGACGGCAGCGGCGGCGGAGATCACCATGATCGCCTTTGCCAACGACACCCTCACCGTTACGCGCAGCGACGGCACGGCCACGACGCTGACCCGCAGCGAACTCGCCGGTGACACGCAGGGCGTAAGCCGCGTACTGACCCAGGACGGCCTCTACGAAGCCCAGGAAGGCGGCACCACCACGCTGCATGCCGTCAATCAGCACACGCTTGATGGCGATACCGCGCATCAACACGGTGGCGAGGCCAACCCGAATGCGCACGGCAACATCCTCATCGACGCCGGGGACACGCGGATTCACTCTCTGGGCAACGCCACGGCCGCATCCGGTGCGGTACAAACCCACATCCATAGCGACGCCCTGTTGCATGATGCCGGCACGGGCACCCTCGTTTCCGGGCAGTCCCCTGGCGGACAGGCGGGCGATGAAGCGGGCATCGCCGTCGTCTCGGACGCACCCTCCGAGGCCCCAGCCTCCAGCCCGAAAGCCGCGATCCGCATCCGTGCCGGTGACCCGCACATCCAATCCAGCCAGCCCATCCCCACAGAGGCGCGCCTCCCTGCCCAACAGCCAAGTCTCGTCTTCATACCCAGCGCCACCACCAGCCCCTCCCGCGCCATCCAGCAGGTGACGGCAGAGATGATCAGCCAGGCCACCCGCGGTCTGTTCAGTGCCAACGCCCCTCTGTCCGGGATTGCGGTGGCCGCGCTGCCGCTGGTATTTCCCGCCTTAACCCACGCGGCCGAGACCGGCGGCGACACCCTGAACCTAGCTCCAGCCACATCCGACGCCCTTACGGATGCGTTGTTGCGGGACGTCTTGGCCGGGCGCCGCTACGATCAAGACAGCACGCCAGCCCCAGCAAGCCGCTCGGCAGCATGGTCTGCAGGCGTGGTGACAAGCAACGCTCCTCGCGACACCGGCCTTGCATCGTCGCCCCCCTCTAACGGTGAGCCAAGCCATCTGCCTGTACAAGTGCTCACCGACTGGCACTCCGTGGCGTCAGCGCCCCCACCAGCCATTGCACCGCCAACGGCCAGCCAGACGCTGGGACGCGCAGACTGGGTCACGACACCCCAGGCGCAGGAAGCCATCAGGGGCGCCGGCCCGATCGCCCCCCCCTCGCACCCCGAGGCTCAGTCCCCGGCCGCGGTCTTCATCAACCACGCGCCGGATGTTCGGGGCGAGCAAGCCGGCAGCCCGGAAGATACTGCGCTCATCATCTCCCCGGCGGACTTGCTGGCCAACGATAGTGATCTTGACAGCGCCACCGTGGGGCAGACGCTCACACTGTCACAAGTCGGCAATGCCACGCACGGTTCGGTGAGCTTCGTTGGCGGCCAGATCCATTTCTTACCGGACGCGGACTACTTTGGGCTCGCCGGCTTTGATTACACGGTAAGCGACGGCGCAGGCGGCGAGTCCGTTGCCACCGTCTCCCTGAACGTGCAAGCCGTCAATGACGCCCCGCAACCGCTGGGCGAAGCCGCGAGCGGCACGGAAGACACCCGGCTGTTGATCGAGCCAGCCAGCCTCCTGGCCAATGATGCTGACATCGACACCCCCCATGGCGACCTGCACATCACCGCCTTGATTGACGCCCATCATGGCAGCATCGGTTGGACAACCGGCCCGGATGGACAACCATGGCTGGCATTTACACCTGACGCCAATTTCCAGGGGGATGCTCACTTCACCTACACCGTCAGTGACGGCGCGGGGGGCGAGACCACGGCGACGACCACGCTCCACCTCGCCTCGGTGAACGACGCCCCCCTCGCCACCGGCGAAACCACGACAGGCAGTGAAGACCAAGGCATTGTCCTCACCGCAGCCCAACTACTGGCCAACGAGACCGATGTCGATGGCGACGCCTTGAGCATTGTCCGGGTCGGCAACAGCCAGCACGGCACCGCCAGCATCAGTGTGCAGGGGGAAGTGAACTTCCTGCCCGACCCCGATTTTCATGGCACGGCAGGATTCGATTACTGGATTGGCGATGGTCAGGGCGGCGAGGCCCAGGCCCATGTCGAGATCAAGCTTGCATCAGACAACGATGCGCCCGTGGCGCAGAACGACATCCTGGGCAAGCACGCCGAAGACACGGTCATCCTGATCGCCTGTGCTGACTTACTGCGCAACGATAGCGATATTGATAGCGCCACGCTCAACATCGCGGCCGTGAGCGATGCCTTGCACGGTAGCGTTGAACAGCTAGCCGACGGCTTCATCCGCTTTACCCCTGAGGCTGACTACAACGGCCCTGCAGGCTTTCGCTACATTGTCAGCGACAACGATGGCGGGCAAACCACCGCCCTCGCGGTGCTGACCATCAGCCCGCTCAATGACGCCCCTGCCGCGCACGGAGAGACGGCCAGCGGTAACGAAGATCATGAAATGGTCTTTCCGGCAGCCCTGCTGTTGGCCAACGATATCGATGCCGACACGCCCTATGGCGACGATCTGAGGATCACCACCGTAAGCCTTGCAGACCCGAGCACCGGCAGCGTGCGAATTTCATATGATGGCGTGGTGCATTTCACGCCCGCCTCAGACTACGCCGGCCCTGCCGCCTTGATCTACCAGGTCAGCGATAGCGTCGGACTGAGTAGCTCGGCGACACTCGCGATCACCGTGCTGCCGGTCAACGACGCACCATTGGCAATCCACGAAACGGTCGCGAGCACCGAAGACACCCTGCTGCAATGCGATCCGGCCCTGCTCCTGGCAAACGACCAGGATGTGGACAACGCACATGCTGAACTGCTCATCAGCGCACTCGGCACGGCACAGCATGGAACAGTGCAGTGGCATGACACCCCCACCGGACGAACGATCGGATTTACGCCCGAGGCCGATTTTTTTGGTGAAGCAGGGTTTTCCTATACCGTTGCCGACGGCGCAGGTGGCGAGACCCAGGCTTACGTGACAATCCATGTCGCCAACGTCAATGACGCGCCCTTTGCCCACGACGACAGCGCCCATGGCCTGGAGGACACCCCCCTGTCCTGGACATTTGCCGGACTGACCGAAAACGACACTGATCTGGATAGCGATACCCTGAGTGTCACCGCCGTGGGTAATGCACACGGTGGAACGGTGGAGATGACCAATGGCCAAGTGACTTTCATCCCGGATAAGGACTATTCCGGGCCGGGCGGTTTTGATTACACGACCAGCGATGGCCATGGTGGCTTTTCCAACGCTCACGTCGCGCTGGAGTTGGCCGCGGTCAATGATGCGCCGACCGTCGTTGGCGAAGTGATCCAGGGTATGGAAGACACCCCGCTGGAGATTGATCCGGCAGCCTTGCTGATCAATGACAGCGATGTAGACAGCCCTACGGGCACGCTGCACATAGTCGCGGTGGGCGGGGCCAGCCATGGCAGCTTGACGCGGTTGCCGGATGGCACGCTCCGCTTCATACCCGACAACGACTTTGCCGGTGAAGCCAGCTTCACGTACAGCGTGGAGGACGACGCGGGCGCGGCCACCAGCGGTACTGCAACCGTCCAGGTTGCCAATGTCAACGACGCACCATTGCCCGCTGGCGAAACGATCACCTCCACCGAAGACACGGCGTTGACCCTCAAAGAGTCCCTGCTGGCCAATGATACTGACGTCGACGCACCGCATGACGCCTTGGGTATAAGCGCAGTAGCCAACGCCGAACATTGCTCGGTGTCGGTCAATAGCGACGGTTCAGTGAATTTCCGCCCCGAAGCCAACTACGTGGGCCTTGCTTCCTTTGACTATACCGTGAGCGACGACGCGGGTGCTCATGGCATGGCAAAGGCCACCTTCTTGATTACACCCGTCAATGATGCGCCATTGGTCATCAATGAGTCGGTGATGACCGATGAAGATTCGATCATGCATTTCTCGGCTGCGGCCTTATTGGCCAACGATCAAGACATGGAGACGCCGACCAGCCTGAATATCGTGAACGTGGGGGCCGCTCGTGGCGGCTCAATCAGTCACGCGGGCGACGACATCATCTTCACCCCCTATAAGAACTTCAATGGCTCAGCCTCGTTCGACTATGACGTCGCTGACCCCGACGGCGGCCTATCAAGAGGACATGTAGATATAAGCTATCTACCCGTGAACGATGCGCCAGTGGTCAATAGCGAGATTTTTCATAGCCGGCAAAACGTCACCACCACCCTGTCCAAAGGGGCCCTTCTGCAAAACGACGACGACGACGGCGGGTGGAACAAGCTGCAGGTCAGCGATGTTTATAACGCCTATGGTGGAACAGTTACCAATCTCACCGGAACCAGCGTGACCTTTCAACCGGACGCGGGCTTCTCGGGCACCGCATCTTTCAATTACCTCGTTACTGATAGCGAGGGCGCGTCGTCATTGGGCTACGCCCAAATTGATTTTTCAGAAAGCAACAAGAACCCAAGCGCTACAGATGACGCCTTTTCGGGTGATGAAGATGTTGTGTTCAACATTGCCACGACCCAGTTGTTGGCCAACGACAGTGATGCCGATGACGCGAGCGGCATTTTCGTAAGCGGAGTGAGTGACGCGACACATGGTACGGCAACGCTCAACACAACTGGCAGCGTCATCTTTACGCCAGACACTAACTACAACGGTATTGCCCAATTCACCTACACCGTCGCTGACCCCTACGGCGGCAGCTCGCAAGCAACCGCCTTCCTGAACATCAGGGCAGTGAATGATGCACCGGTGATTGATCGAGTGGAATGGAACCCTGTTGATGCGAGACAGCCTGATTGGAGTGTTACCGATAGTGAAGGTGTGGCTACCGAAACAATGGTTGGCGAGCACATCGACGACCCCTATCGCGCCAGCGGTCGGATCGTGGCACACGACCCGGATGGCGAAGACAGCGCAATAACGTACTCGATCGTAAGCTCTCCTGTTCACGGAAAAACCTGGATAAATCAATACACGTCGGCTGATTACGCTCCCTACCTGGACGACACCGGGTTTCATTACCAAACCGGGATCCAGAATAACTATTGGGGAAACGGCACCATTCCCCTTGACTTGGCATGGACCAATCAAAACGGCGCCTGGCAGTACTACAGCATGCGGGGTGACCCATACACCGGCAACGATCCATTTACCATCCGCGCAACTGATGCACATGGTGACTATGCCGATCTCAGCATTGCCACCAGCCACCTGGGATCAACGATCGACACCGGAGGAGGAGGTGGTTGCCCCGTCGCGCTGGATCTGAACAACAACGGCATAGAATTGCTGGCGCCGGAAGACTCGTCCACTTTCGCTGACTTGAATGGTGACGGGTGGAAGGAGCGGATTGGCTGGGTAGCGTCCGGTGATGGCGTGCTGGCATACGACGCCAACCATGATGGGTTGATTGATGTGCTGGATGAGGTCTCTTTCGTCAAGTACAAAGATGACGCCCGCACAGACCTTGAAGGCTTGGCAGGGCTGGACTCCTCTGGCGACGGGATGATCTCCAGCGCAGATGACGCGTGGTCACAACTCGGTGTGGTCACAGGCGCCGCCCATCAAGACAGCACAGGCATGGTCCATGACTGGTCATCGCTGGATCACCATGGAATCACCGCCATCAGCCTTGAGCGCGAGGGCAATCCGCATCTTGATCACGGCAACGTCGTGTTCGGCACAACTACGCTGACCTTTGCTGACGGTCACACCGGTGAGGTCGGTGATGTGATGTTTGCAGGGGAGGGTATCGCCTTGCCCAGCCCAGTGCTGGCACTTCTGGCACCGACGGCAAGCGAAACCTCGGATGGCCCCGCCGAAGTGCCGTCTTCATTAGCGAGCGGAACCGTCGAGGTAAGACCTCAAGAGGACGACTCACTCCTCAGGGCAGAGCACGAAATCGCACGCATCCGCCAGCAAGCCCTGCTCTTCAATCAAGCCAGTGCCACCGCTGAGCCTGACACCATCACTGGCGTGCTTGCCTATGTGCCACCTCAAACCAATACGTGCGATGTCAGCGCGGCCTTGGTCGATCTTCATACGGCATCGACAAGTACAGAACCGCTTCCGGCGTAAACAACAAAACCATGAAAATCCGCCTTGCCGAGATCGGTGATATCGACAGCGTTTACGCCATATGTGTCCGCTTTCACGAGGAGTCGCGCTTCAGCTCATACCCACTCAATCCAGACAAACTGCGCAAAGCGATCGCTGAGTCCATCCAGACATCCAAAGCAAGTTGTGTCTTGCTGGCCGAACACAACCGCAATGACGTAGTGGTGGGCATGCTGGCAGGCTACGTCACCAGCCCTCGTTTCACCGATGTACGGATTGCCCAAGACCATGGCTTCTATGTTCTCCCGGAATATCGGGGGAGCTCTGCCGCCATGAAACTGATGATTGCCTTTCGACGCTGGGCAGAAAACCGTCAGGCTGTCGAGTTGTGCATTAACCAGAATGTCAGCATTGACCAGGCACGCTTCAACCGCTTCATGCACCACCTCGACTTCCAGTGCTGCGGCGCCAATTTTGTACTCCCCCTTCGCTGACGCGCATCCTTTTTCCGGCAATACCCTGCACTCCACACCTGCCATGACCTCCTCATCGACCCCAAGTACGGATGCCAACCTAGGCTTATTACAGCTATTTGCCCAACTCCATGGCATCAATACGGATCGGCGACAACTCGTGGACCAGTTTGCTCCACCCGGCGGACTGTTTGGCGCTGCGGACATGGTCATGGCCTTGTCCGGGCTGGGGTTTGAAGCCCAACGTGTGGCGGGGAAACTGGGACAAATGGCACGCGCAAGCTTGCCGGTGCTTGCCGAGGACAAGGCGGGGGGATTCATGCTGGTGGGACGGGTCGATGCCGACGCTGTGTTGGTGCAGTCGGCCGGCAGTGAACAACCCCTCCGCCTTGGCCGCGCCCAGTTTGAAGCACAATGGTCCGGTCACTGGATAAACGCACGACGATCCAGCCGCGACTCCGGAGCAACAGGGACCGAAAATGGAACCCGGTTTGGCCTGACCTGGTTTTGGCACGCGTTACGTAAATATCGCGGGCTGATGAGTGAGGTGCTATTGGCGTCGCTGTTTGTGCAGGTATTTTCCTTGGTGACGCCGCTGGTATTCCAGGTGGTGATCGACAAGGTATTGACTCAGCGCACACTGACCACGCTTGATGTCCTGGTTGCAGCCCTGCTGGGCATGGCAATCTTTGAGACCATCCTATCCGGAATGCGCCAGTACTTGTTCACCCACACCACCAACCGCATCGACGTGGAATTGGGCGCCAAGTTATTTCGCCATTTACTGCGTTTGCCGCTGGCTTACTTTGAGTCGCGACGGAGTGGCGATACCGTTGCAAGGATTCGGGAACTGGAAAATGCACGCAACTTCCTCACTGGCCAGGCATTGAGTAGCTGGCTGGACTTACTATTTGCAGCTATTTTCTTGGTTGTCATGTTCCGCTATAGCGTTACGCTGAGCTTGATTGTGATTGCCGCGCTGCCGGTACTGTTTGGTGCATCATGGCTCATCACGCCACTCCTGCGACGCAAGCTGGAAGATCGGTTTGCTCTGGGCGCCGAGAACCAAGCCTTCCTGGTAGAAACGGTCACCTCAATGGAAACATTGAAGAGCCAAGCCGTCGAACCATTTTGGCAGAGGGAATGGGAACGCCGCTTGTCCGACCATGTCAATGCGGCCTTTCACAGCAGCCAATTGACGGGAGCGACCAACCTGTTCATTTCCTTTACCAGCAAGCTGCTCACCGCCGGGCTATTGTGGTTTGGCGCAAGGCTGGTCATTGAGGGCGAACTCACCGTTGGTGGGCTTATTGCTTTCAATATGCTAGCTGGCCGAATCAACGCGCCCATCCTCAAGCTTGCGTCGTTGTGGCAGGAGATGGCCCAGATGAAGGTTTCGATCAGACGCCTGGCTGACATCATGGATGCCCGCGCCGAACCCTCTTTTTTGCCGGGACGCGCAACACCGCCGGACGTCACCGGGCGCGTGAGCTTTGAGCATGTCAATTTCCGCTACAGGGCGGACGGCCCGGAAGTGCTGTCCGACTTGTCGTTTGACGTAAAAGCAGGCGAAGTGGTGGGTTTGGTTGGGGTTTCCGGAGCGGGAAAGACCACGCTGATCCGGCTTGTCCAACGCCTATATACCCCTGAGCGCGGGCGCATTCTCATTGATGGCATGGATCTGGGACTGCTTGATGCCCATTGGCTAAGGCGGCAGATGGGCGTAGTCAGTCAGGACTCGGTCTTGTTCAATCGCTCCGTGCGCGACAATATCGCCTTGGGTCACCCTGACTTACCCATGGCCGACATCATCCGTGCTGCAAGCTTGGCCGGGGCACATGAGTTCATTCTGGGCTTGCCCGACGGCTACGACACCTTGATCGGCGAACGTGGCGGCAGCTTGTCCGGCGGGCAACGCGCTCGAATTGCAATTGCCCGCGCGCTCGCAACAAATCCGCGTTTGTTACTTCTTGATGAGGCAACCGCATCGCTGGATTACGAATCCGAGCGGGCCATCCACGACAATCTGCACGAAATTTGTGCCAATCGCACCGTCTTCATCGCCGCCCATCGACTATCAACTTTGCGCCTGGCTGACCGGATCCTGGTGCTGGAAGGTGGCCGTTTGGTGGAGGTGGGGCATCACAGTGCCTTGTTGCGGCAAGGAGGGCGTTATCGAGACCTGTACCGCGCCCATCATATTCTGGAGACCTTGCCCATCGCCGCCCCTGCAACCGCCATGGGAGGCACTCATGCCTGATTCAGCGCCCCCTGCCACCTTGGACAATCCCTTTACGTCAGCGGCGATTTCCCTGCAATGCCGTCCCCCGTGGCTGATCGCTCGCATGGTGTCGCTGGCACTTTGCGCCATGGCAGTGCTGGCACTGACATACGCCTGGTTTGCGCCAATGGATGTTGTCATTTCCTCCCAAGGGCGGGTTGTTCCTTCAGGCAAGAGCAAGGTGGTTCAACCCATTGAAGCAGGTATCGTCCGGTCAATCCACGTTCGCGACGGAACTATCGTCAAGGCAGGCGACGTGCTGATCGAGATGGATCACACGACCACCCGCGCGGATAGTGATCGCTTGCAACGGGAGGTATGGGAAGCCGAGGCGGAGACGGAACGACTGGCAGCAATGACCCGCGGGGCCAGTCACTTTGCGATGCCGAGTGGAGTGCCCCAGGACATTATCGCCAATCAAGCGGCGATTTTGCACAGCAGAGTGGCCGAGCATCGCTTCCGGTCCGCATCCTTGGAAGCCGATTTGGCAAAGCGGCAAGCGGATCGGGATGCAATTGCCGCCAACTTGATACAACTGCGCGCCAGCCTGCCTCTGATCACAAAGAAACACTCAATGCGCCAGGAGTTGGCGACGACAGGCCACATCGCCGAAACCGGGCTCATAGAGACGCAATTGGAGCTTATGAACCTGGAAAAGGAAATTTCTGTTCAGCTGAATCGCCTGAAAGAAGCAGAAGCGGGCCTTCGTGTTGCTGCACAACAAAAATCGCAAGCGGACGCTGAATACAAGGTCCAGATTGCCGCAGAGTCGGTGGATACGGCTCGCAGGCGGGAATCCGCACGCCAGGAATTAGTCAAGGCCAACCAGCGCCAGTCGCTGCAAGTGTTGCGAGCGCCCATTGACGGCGTAGTACAGCAACTGGCAGTGACAACGGTAGGAGGTGTCGTCACCCAAGCCCAGCCCTTGATGATGATCGTCCCCGACAACGCCACCCTGGAAGTGGAGGCCCAGGTGCTGAACCGCGACATTGGTCATCTGCGAGCCGGTCAGCCCGTCATCGTGAAAGTTGAGACTTACGACTTCACTCGCTATGGTCACATCGAAGGCGTGGTGCAGTGGGTGGCAACCGATGCGATGACCGATCAGAAACTAGGGCCGGTTTATCCGGTCCGGATCCAGCTAAAGACAGACCGGACTCCATTTTCGATCAATGGCCGCCACGGATTGGTATCCCCCGGCATGAGCGTAACGGCCGACATTCGCGTCGACCAACGTCGGCTCCTGGAGTATTTCCTTGCACCCTTGCTGCGTTACAAGGAAGAAGGCCTGCGGGAGCGATAATGATGAAGCTGCCAAGAATCATTTTTGATGGACTACTCCTCCTGGCGGGATTGCTGGCCCCCAGTCTCGCTTGGACCGACGACCTATTGTCCCTGTATCGCTCGGCATTGTCCCAAGACCCCATCTATCTCGCTGCCCGCTATGCACTTCAGGCTTCGGAACAGAAAGTTCCCCAGGCCAGGGCGGACTTGCTGCCCGTCATCAGCCTGGGGGCCGACACATCAAGCCAACACGGCAGCGCTGCGTTCAACGAGGCCCCCGAAGAGGATCGCCACGTCAGGAGCAACAACTGGTCTTTGCGACTTGCTCAACCGCTGTTTCGCCCAGCGTCATGGTCGATGCTGAGTCAAGCAGAAGCCCAGTATCGTCAGGCGGTGGCACAATTTCGGCTTGCCAGCCAGGATGTCATCCTGCGGGTGGCGCAGGCTTTTTTTGACGCTCTCCTGGCGCAGGAATCCTTCTCGGTAGCTTCAGCCCAATTGAATGCAGTTACTCAGCAACTGTCCTTGGCAAAGCGCAATTTTCAAGTAGGCACGGCAACCATTACCGACGTTCATGAAGCCCAGTCACGCCTGGACCTTGCACGATCTCAGCAGATCGCCGCCAGCAATGAGTTGACGGTAAAGAGGGCAGAGCTCGAGCGCGTTGCCGGCACCCCACCGTCAATGCTACCGATGTTAAGTAGCGACGCCAGCTTGCCGCGGCCTTATCCCGACGATGTTGATAAGTGGATTGCCCTGGCACAGACCAATAGCCCGTTGATTGCCATTCAGGATGGCAACAAGGATATTTGTGAGCACCAACTGGCGCGGAGTCGGGCGGGTCATGCGCCAACCGTCGACATCCATGCTTCCTATGGATCGCTATATTCGTCTGGCAGCATGACCTCTCCCACCGATGTCCCAACACGTAGCCGGGCAGGACAAATTGGTTTGCAAGTCGCCGTTCCGATCTGGTCCGGTGGTGCCGTTGCGTCTCGTATCGCGGAGGCACAGGCCAATCTCGACAAGGCGCTGGCTGATCGCGAGGCAAGCAGGCGGCAAGCCGTCACACAATCTCGCCAGGCGTTCTCCGGCATAGCAAGCGGTCATGCACAGGTTGAAGCGCTGGCCTCGGCAGTGCTGTCGAGCCAGGAAGCCGTCAAGGCCAATCAAATTGGCTATCGGATCGGTACTCGCATCAACATTGATGTCCTCAATGCAGAGCAACAGCTTTATTCTGCGCGCCGTGATCTGGCTCGCACCAAGATGGAGACCCTGATGCATGGGCTACGCCTGAAGGCAGCAACGGGCTCGCTGACCGAGCAAGACGTGATAGGCGTCAATGCTCTGCTGGACAGCATTGACAGGAGAAAGAAAGAGGATCAGTCATGACGAATCAGAGTCCAGAAAAATCAACCAATGAACAGGAATTGTCCAATTTGGTAAGAATGGCGCAGGAGCAAGCCAAGGTGGTGCTGCGCAAACTGCCATTGTTGGGGCCCATGACATGGCTGATGTTGCAACGAGGCGGTACCCGCAACATTCTTCTGAGTGAGCTGGAGTGGCGCGTACTACCTGCACTGGCGCTCGATCAAGTACGTCTGCATATGCGTGAAGAAGCCCCTATTGCCTTCATCACCTGGGCCAAACTGTCGGCAGCCGCCGCCGGACGCTATCGCGAGCCCCCTCACCAGTTGTCGCCATCCGACTGGAAATCTGGCGAAGACGTCTGGATCATTGATGTCATCGCGCCCTTCGGCGGTGCAGCCGAAGCCATTCAAGATCTGAAAGAAAAAGTGTTCCCTGGGCAGGTTCTGCGTCAACTGTCTCCATCGCCCGAGGGGCTTGCCAAGGTACTGAAATGGTAGTCTGAAACCCGTCGACAAGAACAAGCGTAGCGCGTCGCCCATCCACGGGCCTGCATCTCCTGCGCTCAAAAGGAAAGTGGCAATCGGGATAGGGGCGGCCAGGTTACCTGACCGACCCCTCCCACACCACCCGGCATGCGGGTCCGCACCGGGCGGTTGGAATCGTTGAGGACGGAGCGCTTTAAGTTACCTCGACGCACCACCTGAGTCTGTTTGTTCTCGACTCGCCCGGATGGGTTTCTCGCTGCCAGCGCCCGCTCGGGCTTCACCCTTGCCGGCCTTCTGGCGAGCTTCGCCTGAGCGAACATCTGAGACATTCCAATCCAGAGAGCCGAGGGACACACCCTCCGATTCCTTCGGCCCTTCCTCGGCGGTCTTCGGCCTCACCAGCCCCACCTCCGAGTATTCCGGCCTCTGCTGACTTCTCGCTCCGGCTCAGCACCGTCGCCCTTTCAGGCATGAGGCGAGATCTCCCCAGGTAAGAACGCACTCCTTCGCTGCACAACCGCCGGATTTACGCCACCTCGCCTTGATCACGAGAGCTTCGCGGTTACGTGCCCGCTCGCCCTGCTCGGCAGCGCCTTCTATCCGGTTCTTGTTCATCGGCTCGCAGATTACGCTCCACGCTTCCTCCCCACGCTCGGTCACCCTCACGCAGTTGCGCTTCACTTCGTTCGCTGTGATCAACTTACGGCGGGACTTGCACCCGCAGGAGTGCGCCCATGCTGGGCGCACACGAAGAAACGGCGCCCTGCGGCGCCGTTTCTTTTTGCTGTTCCCCTCTTACCGAGGGTGTCTTTATGGCTGCTTACATGCTGCGGCGGTACTGGCCACCCACGTCGTACAGCGCCGTGGTGATCTGACCCAGGGAGCAGTAGCGCACCGCCTCCACCAGCACTGCAAACACGTTGCCATTTTCGATCACGGTCTGCTTGAGCAGGGCCAGCCACTTGGGGGCCTGGTCGGCGTTGCGGGTCTGGAAGTCGGCCAGACGGGTCAGCTGGCTCTGCTTTTCGTCCTCGGAGGAGCGGGCCAGCTCGATCTCCTGCTGGGCCATGCCCTTCGGGTTGAGGAAGGTGTTGACGCCGATGATCGGGTAGGAGCCGTCGTGCTTCTTGTGCTCGTAGTACAGCGACTCTTCCTGGATCTTGCCACGCTGGAAGCCGGTTTCCATGGCGCCCAGCACGCCGCCGCGGGAGCTGATGGCTTCGAACTCCTTGAGCACCGCCTCTTCCACCAGATCGGTGAGCTCTTCGATGATGAAGGCGCCCTGGTTGGGGTTCTCGTTCTTGGCGAGGCCCCATTCCCGGTTGATGATCAGCTGGATGGCCATGGCGCGGCGCACGGATTCCTCGGTCGGCGTGGTGATCGCTTCGTCGTAGGCGTTGGTGTGCAGCGAGTTGCAGTTGTCGTAGATGGCGATCAGGGCCTGCAGCGTGGTGCGGATGTCATTGAAGTCCATCTCCTGGGCGTGCAGCGAACGGCCGGAAGTCTGGATGTGGTACTTCAGCTTCTGGCTGCGCTCATTGGCACCGTACTTGTTCTTCATGGCCACGGCCCAGATGCGGCGGGCCACACGGCCGATCACGGAGTATTCCGGGTCCATGCCGTTGCTGAAGAAGAAGCTCAGGTTGGGCGCGAAGTCATCGATCTGCATGCCCCGGGCCAGGTAGCTTTCCACATAGGTGAAGCCGTTGGAGAGGGTGAAGGCCAGTTGGCTGATCGGATTGGCACCGGCTTCGGCGATGTGATAACCGGAGATGGACACCGAGTAGAAGTTCTGGACCTGGTTATGGACGAAGAACTCCTGGATGTCGCCCATCATCTTGAGGGCGAACTCGGTGCTGAAGATGCAGGTGTTCTGGCCCTGGTCTTCCTTCAGGATGTCGGCCTGCACGGTGCCGCGCACGCTGGAGAGCGTCCAGGCACGGATCTTCTGCACTTCGTCATCGGTCGGCTCGCGCCCGTTCTGGGCCTTGAACTTGACCAGCTGCTGCTCCAGCGCGGTGTTGAAGAACATGGCCAGGATGATGGGCGCCGGGCCATTGATGGTCATCGACACGGAGGTGGTCGGATTGACCAGGTCGAAGCCGTCGTACAGCACCTTCATGTCGTCCAGGGTGGCGATGGACACACCGGAGTTGCCGATCTTGCCGTAGATGTCCGGACGCGGATCCGGGTCGCAGCCGTACAGGGTGACCGAGTCGAAGGCGGTGGAGAGGCGGTGCGCCGGCATGCCCTCGGAGACGCGCTTGAAGCGGCGGTTGGTGCGGAAGGCATCGCCTTCGCCGGCGAACATCCGGGTGGGGTCTTCACCTTCGCGCTTGAAGGCGAACACGCCGGCGGTGTAGGGGAAGGAGCCGGGGACGTTTTCCTTCATCAGGAACTTGAGGGTCTCGCCGTCGTCCTCGTAGGTCGGCAGGGCGACCTTGCGGATCTTGCTGCCGGACAGGGACTCGGAGGTGAGAACGGTGCGGATTTCCTTGTCGCGGATCTTCACCACGTACTCGTCGGCCGCGTACAGCTCGACGGTCTTCGGCCACATGTCGAGAAGCTTTTTGGCGGTGCCGGTAAGCTCGCCGTCCTTCCAGTCGATCAGCTCGTCGAAGGAGCCGGCATCCTTGCTGCAGCCCTCGAAGAGCTTCTTGGAGATGCGCAGGGCCTGACGTTCGCGGGCGACCCGGGCCTGCTCCGCGGTGTGCTTGTGGTAGCCACGCACCGAATCGGCGATCTCGGCCAAATAGCGGGCACGCTCGGCGGGAACGATGGCACGGCCGCGGCTGGACGCCTTGACGCTGACGATGGGCAGCCGGGGCTTACCAAGCTTGAGGCCCTTGGCCACCAGCGCCGGGGCGATGGACTGGAACAGGGCGGTCACGCCGTCATCGTTGAAGCGGGCGGCCATGGTGCCGAACACCGGCATCTGCTCGGTGGGGGTGGAGAACAACTCGCGGTTGCGCTGGTACTGCTTGCGCACATCGCGCAGGGCATCCTCGGCGCCCTTGCGGTCGAACTTGTTGATCGCCACGAAATCGGCGAAGTCGAGCATGTCGATCTTCTCGAGCTGGCTGGCGGCGCCGAATTCGGGGGTCATCACGTACAGGGACACATCGACGAAGGGCACGATGGCCGCGTCGCCCTGGCCGATGCCAGAGGTCTCGACGATGATCATGTCGAAGCCGGCCAGGCGGGTGGCGGCGATGACTTCGGGCAGGGCCGCCGAGACTTCCTTGCCGGTGTCGCGGGTGGCCAGCGAGCGCATGAAGATGTTCGGATGCTCGATGGCGTTCATGCGGATGCGGTCGCCCAGCAGGGCGCCGCCGGTGCGCTTGCGCGACGGGTCGATGGAGACGATGGCGAGCTTGAGCTTGTCATCCTGGTCGAGGCGGAAGCGGCGTACCAGTTCGTCGGTGAGGCTGGACTTGCCGGCGCCGCCGGTGCCGGTGATGCCGAGGGCCGGCACCTTGACCGACTTGGCGGCCTCGATCAGGGCCTGCTTGACGTCGTCGCCGTAGGCACCGTTCTCGAGGCCGGTGATGACCCGGGCCAGGGCCCGGCGGTCACCGGACTTGAGGGCGGCGATGATGGTGTCGGCGCCCTTGGGCACGGCCACCGACAGGTCCTCGTCGCAGCGCTCGACCAGATCGTTGATCATGCCTTGCAGGCCCAGCACGGCACCGTCTTCCGGCGAATAGATGCGGGTGACGCCGTAGTCGTGGAGCTCCTTGATCTCGGCCGGCACGATCACGCCGCCGCCGCCGCCGAAGACCTTGATGTTCTCGCCGCCGTTCTGACGCAGCAGGTCGATCATGTACTTGAAGAACTCCACATGCCCGCCCTGGTAGGACGTGATCGCGATGCCCTGCACGTCTTCCTGCAGTGCGGCATTGACGATCTCGCCCACCGAGCGGTTGTGACCGAGGTGGATCACCTCGGAGCCGGTGGATTGAAGAATCCGCCGCATGATGTTGATCGACGCATCGTGGCCGTCGAAAAGCGCCGCAGCGGTGACGAAGCGCACCTTGTTCTTGGGCTTGTAAGCGACGAGTTTCTTGGCAACGCTAAGGTCGGTCATGTTTGTCTCCCTCACATCATGTTTATTGGTGTGTGCATGTTAGAAGGGAGCCCGTGCCTTAGCCATTGCCGTTGTCGACGGCTTTCATGCAAAATCCGCCAAGCTGCTGCCGACCCGCCGGCGCCATCACCCCACGGACTGGAGAGTGCCTTTTGCCGAGCAAGCCGGCCCGCCAGGGCTCAACAGTATCAATGGGTTTCGTAACCGGCATGCTGGCCGGAATGCTGCGTCGCAACATCAACCCGACCCGGCTTCTGGCCGAACTCGACATCAATCTTGCAGACGCGGCCAGCCGGGTTCCCCTTGACCGCTATGCAACCCTCTACAACCTGGTGATCCGCGAACTGGACGACGAGGGCTTCGGCCTGTTCTCGACGCCCATGGGGCCTGGCAGTTTCGAGTTCCTTTGCCGGGGCATGCTGGGCGCCCCCACCCTGGCAGACGGTCTTGACCGGGCCCGACGGTTCCTCTGCATCGTGCTGCCCGACCTCCGAGTCAGCGTGAATCGCGGGGACGATCGGGCTGAACTGCGCATCTGCGAAAGAACGCCCCTCGCCCGGGATCCCAACGACCCGGCCCGGGTATTTGCCTTCGAATGGCTGCTGCGCCTGCTCCACAGCCTGTCTTGCTGGCTCGTGGGTCGGGGCCTTTCCCTCGATTCGGTGGATTTTCCCTTCGCCCGGCCCGTCCATGCAGACGACTACACGCTGGTCTACACTGCCCGTTCCAATTTCGTTGACGGCCCGCAATTGACCGCTCGCTTCAATGCCACCCTGCTCGACCTGCCGATCCGCCGCGACGAAGCGGCGCTGTCCAGCTTCCTGGAGGGGGCACCCGGCCGCATCAGCATGCTTTATCGGCGCGACCGCAACACCGTGCTCCGCGTCCGTGATCTGATCCGGGATGCCCTGCCCGCCAGCCTGACCCAGGACGAGGCGGCCGACCGGCTGCACATGTCGCCCCGCACCCTGCATCGCCGACTGGAGGAAGAGGGATCGAGCTTCCGCGGTATCAAGGAAGCCCTGCGCCGGGACATCGCCCTGGCCCGCCTCACCAAGACGCGCCAACCCATCTCCCGGGTAGCCGCCGACCTGGGCTATGCCGACACCTCCGCCTTTTACCGGGCCTTCACGGGCTGGACCGGCATGTCACCGGAACGCTACCGCAAGCAGCTCTCGACCACCGCGCAGCCTGGTAACGGCCTGCAGCCTGACCGGAATGACGCACCCCATGCCGACTGACAAGCGCGCCCTGACCGAAGACCTGATCCGCGACGCAGACGGCCTGTTTGTCGGCCTGCTGCGCAACGCGATGATCGGCGTCTACATCATCCAGGACAATCTCTTCCGCTACGCCAACCCCCGCTTTGCCGAGATTTTCGGCTACACCCAGGCGGAGATCTGCGGTGCCATCGGCCCCCGCGACCTGATCGCCCCGGGCGAAGAGAACAAGGTGCTGGGCGCCATCAGCCAGCGCCTGGACGGACTGGCCGAGACCGCCCACTACGTCTTCACCGGCCTGAGCAAGGATGGCGACCGCATCGATCTGGAAGTCTTCGGCAACCGCACCGAGTTCGAGGGGCGCCCGGCCATCATCGGCATGCTGGTGGATATCACCGCCCGCTGCGCGGCCGAACGCATCGCCAACGAACAGCTCAACTTCATCGGCCAGCTCATCGAGGCCATCCCCAGCCCCCTGTTCTTCAAGGACGAGAAAGCCCGCTATCTGGGCTGCAACAAGGCCTTCGAAGCCTTCATCATGCGCCCCCGGGACACCATCATCGGCCGTTCGGTGTTCGACATCTCGCCCCCCGAGCTGGCAGCCCGCTACCACGAAGCTGACAAGGCCCTGTTTGATCATCCCGGCGTCCAGACCTACGAAGCCTCGGTCGAAGCCACCGACGGCATGCGCCGGGACGTCATCTTCAACAAGGCCACCTGGCTTCACGCCGATGGCAGCCTGGGCGGGCTGGTGGGCGTCATCACCGACATCACCGAACGCAAGCAGACCGAAGCCCTGGTGTGGGTGCAGGCCAACTACGACCCCCTCACGGGCCTGCCCAATCGCCGCCTGCTCCACGACCGGCTCGGTGAGCTGCTGAAGAAGGCCCACCGCGACCACGAAAGTGTGGCCGTGTTGTACATCGACCTGGACCGCTTCAAGGAAGTGAACGACACCCTCGGCCACGAGGCCGGCGACCGCCTGCTGGTGGATGCCGCCCGACGCATCGTCGGCTGCGTACGCGAATCCGACACGGTGGCCCGCCAGGGGGGGGACGAGTTCACTGTCCTGCTGCCCGGCCTGTCCGACCGCCTCCCCCTCGAACGCATCGCCGACGATATCATCCAGGCCCTCGACCGCCCCTTCAACCTGGGGGACGACCTGGCCTACGTATCGGCCAGCATCGGCATCACCTTCTTCCCCCAGGACGCCACCTCGCCCATCGACATCCTGAAGAATGCCGACCAGGCCATGTATCACGCCAAGGACGCGGGGCGAAACCGCTTCAGCTATTTCTCGCCAGCCATGCAGGAAAACGCCCTGCAACGCCTGCAGCTCGGCCGCGACCTGCGCAGCGCCCTGGCCGAAGGGCAGCTCGAGCTCCACTTCCAGCCCATCCTGCACCTGGCCAGCGGCGAAGTGCGCAAGGCCGAGGCGCTGCTGCGCTGGAACCACCCCACCCGCGGGCAGGTTCCCCCCAACGAATTCATCCCGGTGGCCGAAGAACTCGGCCTCATCGACGCCATCGGCACCTGGGTGTTCGAAAACGCCATCAACACGATCCAGCACTGGCACGGCCTGCGCCCGCCCCATGGGGACGAGCCCTGCCCGCTGCAAATCACCGTCAACACCTCACCGCGCCAGTTCCTGCGCGGCCAATCCCTCGACGTGCTGATGCTGGGCCTGGAGGGTGCCGGGCTGCCCGGCTCCTGCATTGCCATCGAGATCACCGAGGGCCTGCTCCTCGACGAACAACCGGCGGTCATTGCCCAGCTGGCCCGCCTCAGCGCGGCCGGCATCCAGGTCTCCATCGATGACTTCGGCACCGGCTACTCCGCCATGGCCTATCTCAAACGTCTCGACATCGACACCCTCAAGATCGACCGCTCCTTCGTGCGCGACCTGACCACCGACCCGGGTGATCTGGCCATCACCGAAGCCATCATCGCCATGGCCCACAAGCTCGACATCAAAGTCGTTGCCGAAGGTGTGGAAACCCTTGCCCAGCAGGAGCGCCTGAGCGCAGCGGGCTGCGACTACAGCCAGGGCTTCCTGTTCTCGCGCCCGCTCCCCGCGGCAGCCTTCTTCGAACTCATCGCCCAACGCCCGTGATCGCCCGCATCGCCCCCATCGCCTCCCCGCCCGGTGCCCGTGTCGGCTCGCCCGAAGACCTGCGCCGCTACGATCTGCTGCTGGCCGGCTTCGACCTGCTGGATCAGGCCATTGCCGTATTCGACGCCACCCCCAAGCTGGTCACCTGGAACAAGGCCATGCTGCGCCTGCTGGACTTTCCCGAGTCCATGGTGCGGGTCGGCACCCCCTTCGAAGACTTCGTGCGCTTCAACGCGGAGCGCGGCGAGTACGGCAGCAACCACCGCAGCCCCGCCGAGGTGGAACACCTGGTGGCCGAGCGCATGGCCGCCGTGCGCGCCTTCCAGCCCCACCATGCGGAACGCACCCGCCCCAACGGCCAGGTGCTGTCCATCCGCGGCGTGCCGATCCCCAACCTGGGCTTCGTCACCCTGTGGACCGACGTCACCGAGCAGCGCCGCTACGAGCAGCTCATCGAAAGCCAGAACGCCGAACTCGAAAACCGCGTGCGTGCCCGCACGGCCGAACTCGAAGCCGCCACCGCCCGCCTCGACAATGTAGCGGCCCAGCTGGCCCGTTCGGAGGAACGCCTGCGCCTGATCATGGACGCCATCCCGGCCCTCATCGCCTACGTGGACTCGGGTGAACGCTACCGCTTTGCCAACAAGGGCTACGCCGACTGGTTCGGCCTCGACAAGAACACCATCGTCGGACGCAGCATCGAGGAAGTCTTCGGCCCCGAGGCCTACGCCCAGATCAAGCCCTACCTCGAACAAGCGGCCGCCGGCGAACGGGTCAGCTATGAGTACTCGCGCACCAATGCCGCCGGCAAGCCCGTCCATGCCCGCAGCGCGGTGGTGCCGGAAGCCTCCCTTGCCGGCGGCGTGCAGGGCTTCTTCGTGCTGTCCATCGACATCACCGAGCAGAAAGCCAGTCAGGCCGTGCTGATCCAGGCCCAGAAGATGGAAGCCGTCGGCCAGCTCACCGGCGGCCTCGCCCACGACTTCAACAACCTGCTCACCATCATCACCGGCAACCTGGCCGCGCTGAAGGACAAGCTGCCCGCCCACCAAGGCTTCGAGGACTACCTCGACCCGGCCCTGTCGGCCGCCCGCCGCGGCACCGAGCTGATCCGCCGCCTGCTCACCTTCTCGCGCCAGCAGCCCCTTGAGCCAAGCCCCGTGGAAGTGGGCGCCCTGGTGCACGGCATGAGCCAGCTCCTGTCCCGCTCCCTTACCGAGCGCATCGACATCAAGCTCGAACTGCCCACCGAAAAACTCCATGCCCTGGTGGACCCCCACCAGCTCGAAAACGCGCTGCTCAATCTGGCCATCAACGCCCGCGACGCCATGCCCGACGGCGGCACCCTGACCATCGCCCTGGCCACCCGCCACGTGTCGCCCAGCCTGGCACTACTGGTGGAAGTCCCGGCCGGCGACTACGTGCAGTTCGACGTCTCCGACACCGGCAGCGGCATCGCCCCCGAGCTCCTGCCGCGCCTCTTCGAGCCCTTCTTCACCACCAAGGCCTTCGGCACCGGCAGCGGGCTGGGCCTGGCCATGGTGTACGGCTTCATCCGCCAGTCGGGGGGCAACATCCGCATCCTCAGCACCCCGGGCAAAGGCACCAACGTGCGTTTCATCGTCCCCATGAGCGACAGCCCGCCGCCGCCGCCCGCCACGGCCCGCCACCCGGCCGCCAGCATCGCCAACGAAAGTCGCCTGACCCTGCTGGTGGAAGACGAGCCCGAAGTACGCAAGGTCATCCGCCAGCAGCTCACCGAACTGGGCTTCCCCGTCATCGAAGCCAGCAACGGCATCGAAGCCCGGGCCATGCTGGAAGCCGTCGAAGACATCGCCCTGCTCGTGTCCGACACCGTCATGCCCGGCCTCGGCGGGCGTGAGCTGGCCACGATCGCCCGCACCCTGCGCCCGCAACTGCCCATCCTGCTCATCACCGGCTACGCCACCGGCGACGCGCCGGGGGGCAACCCCAACATCCCGACCCTGCGCAAACCTTTCGACCGGGCCGCCCTCGCCACGGCCCTTGCCGCCCTCGAATTCCCGGAGACTCCGGCATCATGACCACACCCGACAAGGACACTCCCCTCATCTTCGTCGTCGAGGACGAAGCCGACATTGCCCGCCTGATCGCCAGCACCCTGGGTGAATACGGCTTCCGTACCGAAACCTTCGGCACCGGCCGCGCCTTGCTCTCCCGTGCCCGCCGCGCCCAACCCGAGCTGGCCATCCTCGACCTGGGCCTGCCCGACATGGACGGCCTGCAGGTGCTGCGCGAGCTGCAGGAGCAACACCCCTGCGCCGCCCTCATCCTGACCGGCCGCGACGGCCTGACCGACCGGGTGCTGGGCCTCGAACTGGGCGCTGACGACTACCTCGTCAAACCCTTCGAACCCCGTGAACTGGTCGCCCGGGTGCGCTCCATCCTGCGCCGCTACCAGAAGGCCGCCACCAGCGACGCCACCGGCCACACCGGCGCCCGCTTTGCCGGCTGGCACTTCGACATCGGCCGCCTCACCCTCAGCGCCGACGACGGCCGCGAAATCTCGCTCTCCGCCGCCGAAGCCGCCCTGCTGCAAACCCTGCTCAAACGCCCCAACAAGATCCTCACCCGCGAACAGCTCATCGGCGAACGCGACCTCGACCCCTTCGACCGCAGCATCGACGTACGTATCTCCCGCCTGCGCCGCAAACTCGAAGACGACCCGCAGGACCCGAAGATCATCAAGACGGTGTATGGGGCGGGGTATCTGCTGTGTGCCAGCGTGGAGTGGGAGTGAATTGGTCATGTTCGCGTCAGGTCTGTAAACACCGGTCCTGGCAGGCCCACCGGGCTTGGTGAGCCTTGCCTGTCGGGGGAAGCACTTTGCAGACTTTACGCAAACGTCGTTGGATCATTCCGTTCGACCTCTGCCGGGTGAGCCGTTACGGCACGGCTTTCCGTTCTCATACGTCACATTGGCCGGGTCTCGCCCCGGCGGGCGACCTTCTTTCTTGTTGTACGACAAGAAAGTAGGCAAAGAAACGTACCCCGCTGTCGCGCCCCCTTCGGGGGTTCCCTCCTTCCGGGCCCGTCAGGCGGGGTCTGCGCAAACTCGCCCTGCGGGCTCAAACATGCGCAGCCCTTTTTCCGCCTGCCGAACCCTCCAGTCGGCGCGCCAGAGGGGAGAGGACATGCAGGTGATCAACGGCCAGTGCTTGACCCCATTTCCGTAGGGGCTCGGTGCATCCGAAAAGCCCGTTCCGACCCCGCCGAGCAGCGCACCAGCAGGCGGGGCCTTCCGGCGCGGCTGTCTGAGCCCGAAGGGCGAGTTCCGCGCCGGCCGCCTGATGGGAGCAGCGCAGGGCAGTCGGCTGCAGGCCGACCGGGGGTGGCGGGTCGCCTTCTTTGCCTACTTATATGGACGCCTCCCGTGTGACAAGCAAGTTTTTGAGTTTTGGCTCGGCGGATTCATTGCGGTCTTATATCCGGCCTGTTGGTGCAGTCCGGACGCTTGTCCGCTGCGGGCCCTGATGGTCATTCGCGAGGTTGGGGCTCATCTTTCTTTGGGGCTTTGCACGGGGCTCGCCCAAGGAGGCAATCTGCCTTGCCAACCCACGGTCTGACCGCTTTGCCATCACGTCATCAACTCACCTATGCACACTGTGGGGCGTCACCACGCCTTTGATCATGGAGCACGGGCTTACACCGCGCCTGCACTCGCTGCCGGGGGAGCTGTCGCTTTCCAGCTCGCTTCGTAGGCCCGCCCATGCGCCACCAAAGCCCACGCGATGCGTGCCAGCTTGTGCGCGATGGCGACCACCACCACGTTGAAGGGGCGCCTCCCCAGCAGCGCCACGATCCACGGGGCCGGGTGCTCGCGGCTGGCCAAAGCGCGGGCGCCGTTGATCAGCAGGGTTCGCAGGTAGGCGTTCCCACGCTTGCTGATGCTCCCTATGCGCACTTTGCCGCCCGTGCCCCGATGACCCGGAGCAAGACCGAGGCAGCAGGCAAATTCACGCCCGTTGCGCCAACTCGTGCCATCGCCCAGGGTCGCTGCCAGGGCGGTGGCGCCGAGAACGCCGATCCCCGGGGTGTCACGCAGACGACGGGCGCTTTCCTGGCTCTTGAGCATCAGGCTGATCTCCTCTTCCATCGCTTGGACGTGCCGTTCGATGTCCGCAAGGGCGAGCAGTTGATCGTCCACCAGCCGCACCATGACCGCCGGCACGGCGTCGTTGATCTCGGCCCGCTGCTGGGCCAGTTGTCGCAGGCCTGAGTGCCGACCTCGGGGAAGGGTCACGCCAAATTCGTAGAGCAGCCCGCGCAGGGCATTCACCGTCGCTGTCCGGACGCTGACCCAGTGGGTGCGCATGCGGTGCAGGCTGAGCATGGCTTGCTGCTCGCTGCTCTTGACCGCCACCCGGCGGATGTCTCCGTGTTGGGCCGCCAGCCAGATCCCCGGGCGTCGGCCGCGTCATCCTTGTTGCCGCTGATGAAGGGGCGGACCTGGTGCGTGGGCAACAATTCGATCTGATGGCCCAGCGGACCGAGGGTGCGCCCCCAGTGGTGGGCGCCGCCGCACGCTTCCATGGCGATCCGACCGGCCGGACGCACGGCGAAGAATTCGGTCACTTTGCCGCGCGGGAGCTTCTTGCGGCAGATCTCTCCCGTGTTGCCATCAACCTATTTTCCTTAGTTGGGCCGTCCGAAACTGCGTCAAACTCAGTGCTGGTGTGGGTTTGACTGAGCTGAGGAGGATCACCCAATGGGTGAAGCGGAATTTGAGTCGAAGGCACTGGTCGAAGCGGTCCATGGAGCGTTGGCAGAGCTCGCCACGGTAGCGGCGGAGGTGAGCATCGGCACCCCCGGTGGGCGCTTTCAGGTGCGCTGGGACGAGGGCGGGAGTGCGACGGCGCTGGGTCAGCTGGCCTTCTTTGCCGAGTTTCTGGAGGTCTCGGGGCTGTTCGAGCGCTGGGTGGCGTGCTGCCCGATGGCTTACACCAGCCCGAATGCCCCTGCGACCCGGGATGTGCTGGGCACCTGGCTGCTCTCCATCCTGGACGGTCAGCGGCGTTACGCTCATGTGGCGGGCTTGCGCGGTGACGCGGTGGCACCGCAGATCCTGGGCATGAAGAAGATCGTCAGCGACGAGAGCCTGCGCCGGGCCCTGGCGCATCTGGCGCCCACACCGAGCCCGCGCTATCCGGAGGCGGAGCGTCTGCGCCGTGAAGCCAGCTGGCCCGCAGCGCGAAGTGGATGGACCAGGCGCTGGCCGAGAGCACCCGGGAGGCGCTCAGTACCGACTGGATCCTCGATTGCGATGTGACCGTGAAGCCGCTGTACGGCCATCAGGACGGAGCTGAGATCAGCTACAACCCCACCAAGCCGGGGCGGCCGAGCCATGCCATCCACACCTACTGGATCGCCAACCTGCGCCTGGTGCTCGATGCCCAGGTACAAAGCGGCAAGGAGCATGCCGCCCGGCACAGCCTGCCGCACCTGCGCAGGCTGCTCGACGCACTGCCCCCCGGAGAAACGACCACGCCTGGTCCGGGGCGACCTGGCCTTTGGCAACGACGTGGTGATGACCGATCTGGAATCCCAGGCCCAGGCCTACCTTCTTCAAGCTGCGCCAGAGCGTCGGGGTCAAGAGTCTGATCGAACGCCAGTGGTCACGGCAGGACTGGCAGAGCGTCGGCCAGGGCTTTGATGCGGTCGAGGCCTCGCTCAAACTCGCCGGCTGGCGTCAGGCCCGGCGCGTCGTCGTGCTGCGCCGGGCGGTGCGGGACTGTCTGATCGACGAGGGCAAGGCCAAGAACAAGCGGAGCCCACGCCAGCAGGGCCTGCACTTCGCCGAGCCCATGATGCCGGTCAAGCTGTGGGAGTACGCCGTCCTCGTGACCAACACCGACTACGATCTGGAGGCCATGGGGCAGCTGTACCGGGACCGGGCCGATTGCGAGAACGGCTTCGATGAACTCAAGAACCAGTGGGGCTGGGGAGGCTACACCACGCAGGATCTGGAGCGCTGCAATCTCTCGGCCCGTGCCGTGGCCCTGATCTACAACTGGTGGAGCTGGTACGTCCGGCTTGCCCATCCGAAGTCCCGCCGGGAGGCCATCACCAGTCGCCCTCTGCTGCTCGCTGGTATCGCACGCCTGACCCACCATGCGGGGGCAGGCGCGCCTGCTGGTCACCCTGACCCATGCCTCAGGCGATCTCATCAAGGCCATGACCGCCAATGTCCGCAAGGGTTTAGACAGCATTCTGGCAACTGCGCCTCAGTTGAGGAACACAGACCGATGGCCTGCCCTCGTGCGCTACATCCTCGCCCGCCTCTTCGACGCCAAACCCCCTCCAACCCCATGGACAGGCGCCCAACCCCAGGAGGGGCGCCTCGGACTGACGGGATAACGGAGGAAATTAGGATCAACCCAGTGAACCTGGAAAACGTTCTTGGCGATATCCATGCCGTACGTTGTAGCATTCATCTCGGGGACCTCTCGTCGCAGGTGGTTGTTCGGAACTCCACTTTGGCACTTGATGCCGTCAGACGCGAGGTTCCCCCCTTCAGCACCGCAGGAGGGGCCTTTCCCCCTTGCCGAACCGCTTTGACGGTGTCAGCACCGGCAGTCGGTCATTTCGTGGGTGGAGGTGGGCGGGAGGCGTCCATATCATCTTTCTTGGCGAAGCAAGAAAGTAGGTCGCCTGCCGGGGGCGAGTCCCCGGCCAATGTGACGTAAGAGAACGGAAAGCCGTCCGTACGGGCTCAACGGTTCGAGGTCGAACAGAATGATGCAGCGACGTTTGCGTAAAGCCCGAAAAGCGCTTCCCCCTTGACAGGCACGGCTCACCAAGCCCGGCGGCCTCACAGGGATAGTGCTTACATACCCAACCCGAACCTCACCAACGAATTCGACCCCACAGCGGCGCCGTCCCGTAAAATCCCCCTTCCTGTAAGGAGGGAAAAACCAATCATGACAAGACCATTCAAAGTCCTCGGCGTCCAGCAGATCGCCATCGGCGGGCCGTCCAAGGATCGCCTGCGTACCCTGTGGGTCGACATGTTCGGCCTCGAGGTCACCGGCAACTTCGTGTCCGAGCGCGAAAACGTGGACGAGGACATCACCGCCATGGGCAAGGGCCCGTTCAAGGTCGAAGTGGACCTGATGCAGCCCCTCGACCCCGAGAAAAAACCCGCCGTGCACACCACCCCGCTGAACCACGTGGGCCTGTGGATCGATGACCTCCCCAAGGCCGTCGAGTGGCTCGGCGCCAATGGCGTGCGCTTTGCGCCGGGGGGCATCCGCAAGGGCGCCGCCGGTTTCGACATCACCTTTCTCCACCCCAAGGGCAACGAAGAATTCCCCATCGGCGGTGAAGGCGTGCTGATCGAGCTGGTCCAGGCACCGCCGGAAGTGATCGAGGCCTTCGCCAAGCTGGCAGGCTGACCGCAGCCTTACACGTTCGAAGGGCCGGCCTCCTTGCGGGAGCCGGCCCTTCGTGCGTTCGGATGACTGGAATTACAGGCTGCCGGCCTGGAAGGTGTTGCAGGAGGCCAACTGCCCCGATGCCATGCCGCGCTTGAACCAGCGCATGCGCTGCTCGGCCGAGCCGTGGGTGAAGCTGTCGGGCACGGCATAGCCCTGGGCCTGCTTCTGCAGCGTATCGTCACCAATGGCGGTGGCCGCCTGCAGGGCTTCTTCCAGATCGCCCGCCTCGAGAATGCCCCGGGCGGCGTCGGCATTCTTGGCCCACACGCCGGCCAGGCAATCGGCCTGCAGCTCCAGACGCACCGACAGGGCATTGGCCTCGCGCTCGGAAGCGCGCTCCCGCGCCGCCTGCACCTTGCCCGAGATGCCCAGCAGGTTCTGGACATGGTGACCCACCTCGTGGGCAATCACGTAGGCCTGGGCAAAATCGCCCGGCGCCCGGTAGCGGGTCTTCAGCTCCTGGTAGAAGGACAGGTCGATGTAGACCTTCTGGTCGGCCGGGCAGTAGAACGGCCCCATGGCCGCCTGCCCCACACCGCAGGCCGTGCGCGTGGCCCCGGAAAAGAGCACCAGGGTCGGCTCCACATACTGCTTGCCGCTCTGGCGGAAAACCTGCTGCCAGGTATCTTCGGTTTCGGCCAGCACGTGGCGGATGAACTTCGACTCCGCATCGTTGGCCGGCGGCCCGGCCGGGCGCGACGCGGCCGACGGCGCGGGGGCCTCGACCGCCTGGTTGAGCACGATGCTCGGATCGACGCCGAAGTACATGGCCACCAGGGCCAGCACGATGGTGCCCAGACCAATGCCCTTGCCCCCCATGGGCAGCCCTCTACCGCCGCCACCACCGCCACCGCGGCGATCCTCGACGTTTTCGCTTTCCCGGCTGTTATCGAAACGCATGGAGTTTCCTTTTCTGGATCAGGTCGCAAGGGTGAGGCGTGACGCCCCCTTGTTCAAGCCAATATGCCAGCAAATCACGTCAAATAGTGTTTCCCGGGAGATTCATCCGCCAGGGGCTCAAGCCCCTGGCCGCAGCGTGGGGCCACCCCGCCGCCTTTTGCGCTGCAACATTTTTCTTGTGCGGACCGCGCTTTATCGTTATAGTCCGCGGTCCGGTGCAAAGCGGTTCGCACCGAGTCACATCGTCCCTGACCTTCTTATATCTCCCGTATTCGACGAGAGGTTGTCCTGATCGGTTAGTGCCGATATGCCAGTCAGGCAGCCCAACTGTTGCGCGCACTCCCTGCGCGGCGACGCGTTGCCGTTTTTTCTTCGCGGGCACCGCATCCGCAATACACGATAAGGAAGCGAACATGGATTTCGCCAGCCTCGGCCTGTCCGAGAACATTGTCAAAGCCGTTGCAGACGCCGGCTATACCGAACCCACCGCCGTTCAACTGGCCGCCATCCCCGCCGCGCTTGCCGGCAAGGATCTCGTCGTGTCGAGCCAGACCGGCTCCGGCAAGACCGCCGCCTTCATGCTGCCGTCCCTGCAGCGCCTCACCGCCGAGCCGACCATCAAGGCTCGCGGCCCCCGCGTGCTGGTGCTCACCCCGACCCGCGAACTGGCCGTCCAGGTCACCGACGCCTGCAAGGGCTACGGCAAGAACCTGCGCTACGCCAAGGCCGTCAGCGTCGTCGGCGGCATGCCCTACCCGGTGCAGAACAAGCTGCTGTCCAGCCCCTACGAAATCCTGGTGGCCACCCCCGGCCGCCTGATGGACCAGATGAACAGCGGCCGCATCGACTTCGCCCGCCTGGAAATCCTGATCCTCGACGAGGCCGACCGCATGCTCGACATGGGCTTCGTGGACGACATCGAGGCCATCGTCGCCAAGCTGCCGACCAACCGCCAGACCCTGTTCTTCTCCGCCACCCTCGACGGCCAGGTTGCCCGCATGATGCAGCGCCTGCTGAAGGATCCGGAGCGCATCGAGATCAACTCGGCCCAGACCCGTCACGAGAACATCGAACAGCGCCTGCTGGTGGCCGACGACATCGGCCACAAGAACCGTCTCCTCGACGGCCTGCTGCGCGACGTGAGCATGGAACAGGCCATCGTGTTCACCGCCACCAAGCGTGACGCCGACGCCCTGACCCTGAACCTCGAGTCCCAGGGTCACTCGGTGGCCGCCCTCCACGGCGACATGAACCAGCGCATGCGCACCCGCACCCTCGACCAGCTACGTCGCGGCCACCTGCGCGTGCTCATCGCCACCGACGTGGCCGCCCGTGGCATCGACGTGCGCACCATCAGCCACGTGATCAACTACGACCTGCCCAAGGTTGCCGCCGACTACGTGCACCGCATCGGCCGCACCGGCCGCGGCGGCGCCAACGGCGTGGCCATCAGCCTGGCCGAGCGTCGCGACGTGCGCCTGCTGCGCGCCATCGAGCGCTACACCCGCCAGCCCCTGGCCGTGCACACCCTGCCCGGTCTGGAGCCCCGCAGCACCATGCCCGCCGATGATCGTCGCCCGGGCGGCGGTGGCCCGCGTCGCGAAGGTGGCCGCAGCTTCGGCAACGGCGGTGGCCGCTTCGGCGACAAGCGTCCGTCCGCCGGTTTCGGTGGCCCCCGTAGCGACCGCGAGCCCCGTCGGGAAGCCGATGGCCGCCCCGCCAGCCCCTGGGCCGGCAACGGCGAAGGCCGTCGCGACTTCCGTGACGCCCCCCGCCGCGCCGATGGCACCGCCGCTGCCCCGCGTCACCCGGAACATCGCACCGAGTTCCCCCACGTGGCCAAGCGCAGCTCCACCCACCACAACGCCGGTGGCGGCTTTGGCGGTGCCCGCAGCGAAGGCACCGGCGGCAAGCCCCGCGCCGGTCGCACCTTCAATCGCGACCGCTGAGGCAGGCCCGGCCGGGATCGTCCCCGGCCAGTGTTCCGAAAGGGCGCCCGCGGGCGCCCTTTTTCATTGCCCCCCGCCCCTGGCGGCGGCGAGCCGCGCAACGGGGCGCGGGGCCCATCGTTCACGTTCGCGCCCCGCCGCTTGCACGAGGAATAGGGGCAAAAGCCCCCTCACTTCGCAGGGTCGAAAGACGCCCCCCTGTCTATGATGAAAGGAAACACACGCGGAAGCGGACCTCCGTTCGTACTCCGCTTCCATTCCAAAGGGGAAACACCATGAAGATCACCAGTCCCATCGTTGGCGAAGTCGACGTATCCGCAGATCGCATCATCGACTTTCCCGCCGGCCTCCCGGGTTTCGAAGCCTGTCGCCAGTTCACCCTGCTGCACAGCGAAGGGAACGACGCACCCAAGCTGTTCATGCTCCAGTGCCTCGACGACCCGGAAGTCGCCTTCACCGTCACCACCCCCGACATCGTCGGCCTCAACTACGAATTCGCCCTCACCGACGACGAAGTGGCCAGCCTGCAACTGGGCAATGCCGACGACGCCAGCGTGCTGCTGATCGTCAGCCGTGGCGAGCCCGGCGCCTCACCCGTCCGCGCCAACGTGATGGCCCCCCTGGTCATCAACACCGCCACCCGTCGTGGCCTGCAGAAGATCATCGGCAAAGTGGATACCAGCGTCACCCTGAAGGCCGTCGCCTGATCAGGCCCGCCACCTGACGCTACGGGGGCGCCGCAAGGCGCCCTCGCCTCTCCCGGCCCGCGCAAGCACCTGACCCAGATCAGGAAAGCTGCAAATCGTGCCCATCGCCCTCCCCCATCCTGTCCTAGACTCTCTCCGAAGGGAGAAGTCTCCATGCGCACCGCGTCCCGCCCACACCGGAAGGACATCCCCGCCCCGGCGGATCTGACCACCTGCGAGCAGTTGTTTGCCCACGCCCCGGATGCCGAGCAGCAGGCCATGGTCATCAGCGCCGCCGCCATGGCACTGTGGGACGAAGGACGGCAGTTCGAGCGTTTCGACCCGTGGCTGCTGCGCGGCAAACGGGTACTCGACGACCCCGGCCTGAGCCCCGCCGCCAGAGCCACCCTGGGCATTCACCTGCACATCGCCCGCACCCTGGGCAGCGCCTGTCTTGCCGATCTGACCCCCGCCCTTCCCCTCCTGCGCCAGCAGGTGGAAGAAGCCGGCAGCGACGCCCTTCACCTTCTCCTCGCCGCCCTCGACGCCTACATCCTCGCCATGGGCGGCGACACCCATGGCGCTGACGAGCGTATCAAGGACGCCATGCCGCTGGCCCGTCTTGAAGGCCCCACCCTGCTGCCCGCCGCGCAACTGGTCAGCATGGGCGCACTGGTCAGCATCCTGCGCGGCGATGCGGACAGTGCCTTGCAGCGCCTCCACACCATGCTGACCCATCCTGCCGCCGAACACCTGCCCGCGGGCATCCTGCTCATGGCGAGAGCCCACCATCTCCAGGCTCTGACCGCAACAGGCACCGAGAGCGCCATCGAGCAGGCCGCAACAGCCCTGCGCGAGCAGATCGTCCCGGCCCGCAACGCCTACCTGCAGAGCTACCTCCATTTCTCCCTGGGTGTCGCCGACCTGCGCCAGGGCCGCCCGGCCGCCGCCCTGACCCACGCCAGGATGTCCATCGAACGGGCCCTCGTCGGCGGCTGTCAAGCTGCAGCCCTCGTGCCCACCCTGCTCCATGCCCAGGCGCTCGCCGATCTGGAACGCCACTCCGACGCCGCCGAGGTGCTCTCCCGCGGCCTTGCCAGTTGGAACAGCCATGGCTACCACCTGATAGGCGCCGCCGCACACCTGGAACAGACCCGACTGCACCTGCGCCAAGGCGCCCGTGCCGCCGCCCATGCCAGCCTCGACGCCGCCCGCAGCCTGCTGCCCGCCGATCAAGCCCTGCCCGACTATCACCGCCCGACGGGCTTCGCCTCCCGACTCGTCACCCAGTGCCTGCCCGCCCCGCCCGACATTTGCCCGCCAGACCCGGCACGGGTCCGCATCACCACCCTCGGCGGCTTCGGGGTCGAGATCGACGGGCGCCCGCTCTATGACCGGGACTGGCATGGCCCCCGCACCAAGACCCTGCTCAAGGCCCTGGTCGTCCTGGGTGGAAGCAAGGTGGGCATCGCCCAACTGGCCGATCTCCTGTGGCCCGAAGCGGAAGGCGACCGCGCCCGCCAGGCCCTCAAGACCACCCTTTCCCGCCTGCGCCGGGCCGGTCTGAAACCGGGCCAGACCCAAGCGGCACCGTGGATCGCCACCCGCCACGGCCGGATATCCCTGGTCACCGGCATCTGCACCGTGGATGCCCTCCTCTTTCGCCAAGCCCTGACCGCCGCGCCCCCCGGCAACCCCGCCGCCCTCGACGCAGCCCTGCGCCTGTACCGGGCCGACTTTCTGCCCGCCGATCTGGACGAAGCCTGGATCGGCGCCCACCGGGAGCACCTTCGGCGGCTCTACCTGGCGCAGGTCCGCGCCCTCGCCGAACAGTGTCTTGAACAGGGAACGAACGGCACCGCCGAGCCCCACCTGGAACGGGCACTCACCCTGGCGCCAAGCGACGAACGCCACTACGCCCTGCTCATCCGTCTGCAGTTGGCAGCGGGCTGCCCCGGCCTCGCCAACGAAACCCGGGATCGGGCCCGCGAAGCCCTGGCGCCCGGCAGCTGGAGCGCCGCCGGCGCCGCAGCGGAAGCCCCCTGACACGCCCACTGCGGCAAAGTCGGTTACCGACTGGTAACCCCGGCGGATAAAGAATGGTGGAAGCATCCGACCACAAGGGGACATCATGAAAGCGCAATCATTCGTCCAGGCCCTGGCAGCGGGCGGCCTCGCCGTCTCGGCAACGCTGGCCCACGCCCTGCCCGGCCTGACACTCCTGCACCCACAGCAAGCCCTCAGCCTGCAGGAGGCCTACGCCAACCGGGCCGCCACCCTCGGACTGGGCACCACCCCGGCCATCACCAGCGGGAGCGTTTCCGGCAGTTACAGCCTGCCCGGCATGAGCTTCAACGACGGCGACGCCTTCAACGCCAGCTACAGCCAGACCGTAACCCTCGGCTACTGCCCGGTGTGCTACCAGCACACCTACCCGATGAGCACCTCCTGGGACTTCGGCACGTCCACCGAGGCCCTGTCCGGCAACTACAACCTGGGTTTCTCCCTGGGCAAGATCACCCTGCCCACCACCACCGTCTATGCTGGCGAAAAGCTGGGCCTGTTCAATACCGGCGTGGAGTGGACCACGGGCAGCTTCAACAACAGCCAGAACTTCAGCTACTCCACCGCCAGCGCTTTCTCGGCCGACTTTCCCTTTGACGGCCTGGGCACGTTCTCCATGCAGATCGCCCAGTCGCCCACCGCCCTGGCGCTCTCGGGCAGCCTGCCGGCGGTGCCCGGCACCGACCTGAGCGGCAACTTTTCGGCCACCCTCGGGGCAGGCACTCCCTTCGATGACGGCTATGCCGAGTACAACAGCGGCTATGCCCGGCTGGGCGGCAAAGGCACCGTCAAGATCACCGGCGGCGCCGTGACCGGGCTGGGCAACGGTGAGGCCTACCTGCTCGGCAGCGGGAGCACCGATGCATGGGCAACGGGCGCCGACCTCATCTCCCTGCTCGGACAGATCCTGCTGCCGCCACCGACCAGCGTCGTCGGCGGCGCGCTGACCGCCATCGGCTACATCATGGATCTCAACACCAACTACGGCCTGAAACTGATGCGCCAGGACTACCTCAACGTCAAGGCCACCAGCACGCCCGTGCTTGTCGTTCCCGAGGACGCGCCCAAGGGCGTGGGGCAGGTGACCCTGGACGGACACTTCGACTACCACGTGAGCGCCCTGTCCTTGTACTACTACGTGCCCGAAATGACGGTCGTTGCCGACAGCACCTTCACCAACCCGCACACCCTGCTCTCCATCCACCCGGACATGGCCCTTCAGGTGGCCGCGACGGACTGGACCGAGCTGGACGGGCGGGCCCGCTTCTCCGTGAGCACCACCCTCAAGGTGGATGACGCCTGCGAGGTCCACGCCGCGCAGATGATGGACTACTACCTCTCCCAGAACCGCGTACCGGTGGTCAATCCCTACGATGAATGCGCGCTGCCACGACTGCTCGAGATCGCAGGCGTCATGACCCAGGGCGGCACCCCGGGGGCCAGCCCTGACACGGCCGCCGGACTGCCGGTGGAGGACACCCCCGGCACCCTGCAGAACACCCAGACCGGCCCCGATCTGTCCCTGCCCGACGACGCCTACACCTTCAACGGCACGGATATCGTGAGCACCGTGTCCGAGCCCGCCACCGGCAGCCTGGTGGCGCTCGGCGCCCTGGCCGCCGGAGCCCGCCGGCGGCGCCGCCACTGCGCGTGACGAAATCGTCGCGACCCCGTCGGGTTCGCGCCGGGAGGCGCAACCCGGCAACGGGTGGAGTGGGGATCGCGGGGGTGAAGTCGGGCCACGCTGCGGCCCCATTCACAAGGACTCAATAGAGCAGGAAGTCCCGCCGCGTCTCCAGCCACTCCCGCTCGTCGGCGCTGGCCAGTGCATCCAGGTCGCCCGGGCGGGAGGTGGGATCGTCCACCCACTCGCGCAGCAGTGTCGAGCCATTGATCAGATCGATGGCCAGGCGGTTGTGTTCGTACTCGTAGGGAAAATCGCGCCACAGGGGGTAGTCCCGCTGCAGCCGGCGGATGGCCTTGAAGGCCAGGGCCTGCAGGCGCCACGGGCGGAATGCCGCATGGTTGTAGTGGGTTGGATCCTCCACATGGATCTGCACCCCGCCGCACAGCTTGCCCGCGTGCTTGTGGAAGGTGGGTTCGAACCAGCACTCCCGCAGGCGGCAGCCGGCCAGCCACTTGGGGGCGAAGGCCTGCATGTGGGCGATCACCTGACGGGCATCGATGTCCGGCGCCCCGAACAGCTCCAGCGGTCGGGTGGTGCCACGCCCTTCCGACAGGGTCGTGCCCTCCAGCATCACCGTGCCCGCATAGGCCCGGGCCATGGACAGATTGGGGGCGTTGGGGCTCGGGTTCACCCAGCTACGCTCAGTCACCGGCCAGCCATGGCCGGGGGCCGCGTCGGGCTCCCAGCCGGTCATGGTGATCACCTCGCACGCCACATCCAGCTTTAGGGTGGCGATGAACCAGCGGGCCAGCTCGCCCATGGTCATGCCATGGCGCATGGGCAGGGGCCCGGCGCCGACGAAGCTCTCCCAGCCCGGCTGCAGCAGGGTGCCCTCCACCGGCCGGCCGACGGGGTTGGGGCGGTCGAGCACCCACACCGCCTTCTTGTGCTTCGCGGCGGCCTCCAGCACGTAACGCAGGGTGGTGATGAAGGTGTAGATACGGCAGCCCAGATCCTGCAGGTCCACCAGCAGCACGTCAAAGCGGTCCATCATCGTCGCCGTGGGGCGCCGGACCTCACCGTAGAGGCTGAACACGGGGATGCCGTGCCGGGGGTCGAAGTAGTCGGAGGACTCGACCATGTTGTCCTGCTTGTCGCCCCGCAGGCCGTGCTGGGGGCCGAAGGCCGCCGACAACTGGATGTCGGGCAGGGCCGCGAGGGCGTCGATGGCATGGTCCAGATCACGGGTGAGGGAGGCCGGGTGGGCCAGCAGCGCGACCCGCTTGCCCGCCAGGGGGCGGCGCAGGGCGGGGTCGGCAAGGAGGCGGTCGAGACCGAACTGGATCATGGTGTCGTTGCCGGTAAGGCGAGGGCAAAGCCGTCGCGGTGGTGAAAATCGGGCTTGCCGGGCGGATGGCCCAGGGCCCAGTAGCGGTGGCTGCCGTCGGCGTGCTCGACAACGGCGGTGATCCCCAGGCGCAGCGCGCCGGCCGGCAGGGCTGACGCAGGCAGGGTCAGCGCCAGCGTCAGGGCATCCCCCGAACGCTGCCAGTCAAGCTGCGGCGCCGGCATGGCGGGGCTGTCGATGCGCGCCCGGTAGGCCGAAAAGTCGAAGCACATCCACTGCCCCCCCGGTGAAAAGTTGAACTCCCGGTAGGCCTCCCCCCCTTCGGCCAGCACGAACAGCTCGAAGCAGGTATGTGCCCACAGGCGCTCGACGGGCAGGCCGCCCGCCGGAAGACGCAGACCATCCAGCGCGCCCTCCAGCCCGTAGCGCACATCCAGGCCACCGTCGGCCTCGCGCGCCACCGTCACCCCAATCCGCCTCACGCAGGGATCGGGCGCAGCCGGGTGGCACACGAGATCAAGGGGAGGGGGCAGGGGCATGGGTGCGCAATCGGGCATAAGACCGCGCAGTTTAGCGGGTCCGGGCAACACGTTAAACTCCCGTCACTTTCTGCGGTCCATCCGCTTCTGTCATCTGTTGCCACCCCATGTCCGTCGCCCATCACCCCACCCAGCGCAGCCTTCTGGATCGCCTGCGCCAGGTCGCCCTCTTCGAGATCGGCGGCCTGCTGCTGATCAGCCCGCCCTTCGTGTGGCTGTCGGGCGTACCCGCCGTGGACTCCATCGGCCTGCTGCTCATCCTGGCCCTCATCGCGGCCCTGTGGAACGGCGGCTACAACACCGCCTTCGACTGGATCGAAGGTCGCCTGACCGGCCGCACCGCCGACCACCGCCCCTGGCCCCTGCGCGTCGCCCATGCGGTCGGCTTCGAAGGCGGCCTCCTGCTGATGACCCTGCCGGTGATCGTGCTGTGGACCCACATGGACTGGCTGTCGGCCCTGGTGGCCGACATCGGCCTGGCGCTTGCATACATGGTTTACGCCTTCGGCTTCAACCTGACCTACGACCGCCTCTTCCCCATCGTCGCCGCACCCCGGACACCAGCCCCCTGAACCCAACCCCTGAACCGCGAGCCCCCCCGCCATGCCCACCACCACCCTCACCATCACCGGCATGCAGTCCGACGACTGCCTGCGCACCGTCATGAACGCCATCCAGGATCTGCCCTGCATCGGCTACGTGGACGTCTCCCTGGAAACCGGCCACGCGGAGATCGAACACACCGGCATGGTCACCGAAGGCGACATCCGCTCCGCCATCGAAGAGGCCGGATACCCGACGCGCTGACACCGTCCCGCGGGTGCCACACCCGACAAGCGGGCGAAGCCGGCTTGTCGGGACGCCCATGCGCATCCGCGCAGATGCGCTCGGTGGCCCCTGCGCAAACGTGGGCGCCTTGCCCTCGCCCGCTATAATCCGGCCCTTCATCCCAGCAGGATCTCACCGTGTCCGACCGCCTCGCCGTTCTTCCCCAGTACCTGATCCCCAAGCAGGCCATCACCATGCTGGCCGGCAAGCTGGCCAGCGCCCAGGCCGGGGGGCTCACCACCTCGGTGATCCGCTGGTTCGTGGGGCGCTATGGGGTGAACATGGCCGAGGCCGCCAACCCGGACATCGCCAGCTACACCAGCTTCAACGATTTCTTCACCCGCCCCCTCAAGGCCGGCGCCCGCTCCCTGGCCGACGCCGACTTTCTCTGCCCGGTGGACGGGGCCATCAGCCAGTTCGGGCGCATCCACCAGGACCGCATCTTCCAGGCCAAGGGGCACAACTACTCCACCCACACCCTGGTGGGCGGCGACCGGGACCTGGCAATCCAGTTCCAGGACGGCGAGTTCGCCACCCTCTACCTCAGCCCCCGGGACTACCACCGCATCCACATGCCCTGTGACGGCCGCCTGACCCGCATGATCTACGTGCCCGGCGCCCTGTTCTCGGTCAATCCCACCACCGCCCGGGGCGTGCCCGGCCTGTTCGCCCGCAACGAGCGGGTGGTGTGCGTGTTCGAGAACGACGAGATCGGCCCCTTCGTGCTGGTGCTGGTGGGCGCCACCATCGTGGGCAGCATGGCCACCGTGTGGCAGGGCCAGATCAATCCGCCGCGCCCCGGCAAGATCCGCGAGTGGGATTACGCCCCCGGCCAGGTCACCCTGAAAAAGGGTGACGAGATGGGCCGCTTCCTGCTCGGCTCGACGGTGGTCATGCTCTTCCCCAAGAAGCGCATCCGCTTTACCCCCGACTGGGCGCCCACCCGCCCCATCCGCATGGGCGAAGCCATGGGCAGCCGGGCCGCATAGCCTTTCCGCGTGGGGCGCTGACCGCCCTGCCACCCAAGGAGCCCCATGCCCGTTCTGCCGATCATCGTCATTGCCCAGCTCTTCGGCACGTCCCTGTGGTTCTCGGCCAACGCCGCCGGCGACGACCTGATGCGGGCCTGGCAACTGGTGCCCGCCGACCTGGGCCGGCTCACCAACGCCGTACAGCTGGGCTTCATCCTCGGCACCCTCGGCTTCTCCCTCACCGGCCTGGCCGACCGCTTCCCGGCCAGCCGCATCTTCGCCCTGTGCGCCCTGCTCGGCGCCGCCGCCAACGCCGGCTTCGCGCTCTTCGCCAACAGCATGGATTCGGCCCTGCTGTTCCGCTTTGCCGTCGGCCTGGCCCTGGCCGGGGTCTACCCCCTGGGCATGAAATTGGTGGTGAGCTGGGTGCCGGAACAGGCCGGACCGGCCCTGGCCTGGCTGGTGGGCATGCTCACCCTGGGCACCGCCCTGCCCCACGGAGTGCGCTTTCTGGAAACCGGCTGGGGCTGGCAGGCTACGGTGCTGGTGTCGTCCGGCCTGGCCGTGCTCGCGGCAGCACTCATCCGCCGCCTGGGTGACGGCCCGCACCTGGTACGCAAGCCCGGCACTCCGCCCCTGCGCCTGGGGCGCGTACTGCTCACCTTTGCCGAGCCCCGCTTCCGGGCCTCGGCCCTGGGCTACTTCGGCCATATGTGGGAGCTCTACGCCTTCTGGACCCTGGTGCCCCTGCTGGTCGGCGCCATCGCCCAGGGCAAGGCCTCGGGGCCGGCCTTCGCCGTCATCGGCATCGGCGCCGCCGGCTGCGTGCTGGGCGGTTTTGCCAGCCGCAAGATCGGCAGCGCCCGCGTCGCCGCCATCGCCCTGGCCGTGTCTGCCGCCTGCTGCGCCGCCTATCCCTTCCTCAAGGGCAGCCCCGAATGGCTGCTGGCCCTGGTGATGCTGATCTGGGGCGCCAGCGTGGTGGCCGACTCGCCCCACTTCTCGGCCCTGTCGGCCCGGGCCTGCCCGCCGGAGATCGTCGGCAGCGCCCTTGCCTTCCAGAACGCCATCGGCTTCGCCATCACCATGGTGTCCATCACCCTCAGCACCCGGCTGTGGCCGGAATGGCACGAGCAGGTGGCGTGGCTGCTGCTGCCCGGGCCGCTGCTGGGGCTGGTGGCGCTGGCGCCCCTGTGGCGGCCACGCTGAGCAGACGAAACATCACGGCCTGCTAATATTGCAGGCTCCCAAGCCCAGCCCCCATGCCGCCATGACCATGAAGATCGCCGACCCCAGCCACACCCAGCGCTGCAACGAAGTCCAGCTCATGCTGGCCGAACTGCCCCTCGACGGTGCCCGGGTGCTGGAGCTGGGCTGCGGCCGCGCCGAGAAGACCCGCAGCCTCGCCGAAAGCGGCCGGGTGCGCGAGATCCTGGCCCTTGAGGTGGACAGCATCCAGCACGCCCGCAACCTCCAGATCACCGACCTGCCCCAGGTCCGCTTTCTTCACGGCGGCGCCGAGGCCATCCCCGCCGACGACGCCAGCGTGGACCTGGTGATCCTGTTCAAGTCCCTGCACCACGTGCCCATGGCCCACATGGACCAGGCCCTGGCCGAGATCGCCCGGGTGCTGCGCCCCGGCGGCCTGGCGTGGATCTCCGAACCGGTCTACGCCGGTGACTTCAACGAAGTCATCCGCCTCTTCCACGACGAGAAGACGGTGCGCGAAGCGGCCTTTGCCGCCGAATGCCGGGCCGTGGAGGGCGGCATCCTGGCCCTCGACCGCCAGCTCTTCTTCCAGACCCGCAGCCACTTTGCCGATTTCGCCGAGTTCGACACGCGCATGATCCAGGTGACCCACACCAACCACCGCCTGTCCCCGGATCTCTACGCCCAAGTACGCCAGGCCTTCGAAGCCCACCTCGGCCCGGAAGGCGCCACCTTCTACCCGCCCCAGCGGGTCGATGTGCTGAAGAAGCCAGGCTGAGGGCGCTCCGCACCAAAGCAGCCAAAGTGGCGACAATGGACATATCAGATCCAAGGGGCCCGCAATGAAGGTCATGACCGCTCGGGACGCGAAGAACCACTTCGGCGAATTTCTCGATGCCGCCCGCCGGGAACCCGTGCTTGTCACCAAGATTGATCGCCCGGTGGGCATCATGATCTCTCTCGAAGACGCAAAGGACACCCTCCTCGCGGACTTCTTCATCGAGAAGGATCCCGGATACGACGAATGGCTGTCCGGCAAAGTAAGCCGCACCATGGAACGCGTGGCATCCGGCGAAAGTGCACTCGTGGACCACAACGACGCCATGGCGCAACTGAAAGAACGGATCGCGGCCCGCCTCCGCCAAACCCCGTAGGACACCATGCGGATCCTGTGGAGCGAGGAGGCCCTCGACGACCTTGAGGAAATCCTCGCCCACTACCACCTTGAAGCCAGTCCACGCACTGCAGCGGCAGTCGAACGCAGGATCATCGGAGAGATCGAATCCTTACCTCCCCACCCTGAACGGATCCGGGAAAGCGACCGGATCCCGGGCGCCGGTGAGTTGGTTGTGAGCAAGCTCCCCTACGCGGTCTTCGTCCGGGTGAGCGGTGACACCATCATCGTCCTCAACGTGGTCCACACCAAACGACGCTTCCCACACTGACAGGGAGCCCCCCGCAGCAAGGGCAGCCTTGTCGTGTGCGATGACAATCCGGAGGGCGTGTAAGCACGCTACGGCAGAAGCCTGCCGCTGATCTGCTGAAAAATCCCGGCGGATGGCCCTATTCAGGGACGACGCTCCGGCGCCTCCCCCGGACCCGAAAACCCCGCGTCTGCCTCATACGAAATCCGCACCCCGTCCCGCTTCGGCACGCTCTTGAAAACGCGCGCCGCGGCGTGGTGCCGCAGTACGAGCGCGCGCTCGCCCATCCAAACCACCGACACGGCCGGCGCGGCCCCATGGTTGGTATCGGACACGAACAGGTTCCCGCCCTCATTTCCGAGCGCCTCGTCGGCATCAAGGAGCGAAGCCTGGGTGCTGAACCCTGTCGTCGCCCCGCAGTCGCGCTGAAAGACGACGACCCGGTGCTGATTGCCCGGCGACGGGTACTCGGCCATCACCTCGTTGCCACACATGGCCTCGCCAAATGCCCACAGCGCCAGCGCCGAACCCGCAACGAGAAGCCCCAGCAGAACACCCGCAAGCAGCAGAAGGGCCAACAGCAGGTTCTTCAGAAAAAGGGGCATCGGCATCAGGCGTACCCCAGCAGCAGGATCACCACAAGCAACACGACCCCGAACACAGCGACAAACTCCGGATCGTGTTTGCCCTCTCCCCGCGGTGGATAGCGCCCGAGCGTGAGCACCCGCAGAAAAAGCCAGCCCGGCCAGTAGAAAACGCCGATCAGAACGACGTTGAGGAGAAATTCGGCGATGAGATCAAGCATTGGGGGGCGCACGCTCTGCGCAATCGGTGCTGGAGACGGACGGGCCGGCGTTTGATCAGGATGCCCTTGCAAGCCTTGTGCTACTTGCCGACCACTGCCAGCAAGGCCTGCGGATTGGTCCGGGCAATCGTCAGCAAGGTTCGCGCTGCGCCGCTCGGTTGCTTGCGACCTTGCTCCCAGCCTTGCAGCGTACGCACAGAGACGCCAAGCAATGCGGCGAACTGGCTTTGGGACAAGCCTGTCTTCTCGCGCGCCTCTATTGCCGGGCTGTAGGCCACATGCACCTTCCCCGCCTTCATTTCGCGAACGGACTGCAGAAGTTCAGCACCCAGATCCCGATCGGCCTCGAACCGGGCGAGTTCCTTCGGGGAGAGAGGCTTAGTCTTCGAGGGCACGACGGATCTCCTTGAGATATACCGGTTGAATGTAACTCGTGGAAAGGCCGTTCGCCAATGAACCACCTCACTCCCCCCGCCCCATCCGCAATATCCTCACCGCCCCACCCACCACCACCACGCCGATCAGGCTGCCGATCACCCAATCCGGCCACGGGTGGCCGAGCCAGGCCACCAGCAGGCCGGCGACGATGACACCCACGTTGGCCAGAGCGTCGTTGGCAGTGAAGATGTAGCTGGCCTTCATGTGGGCGCCGCCATGGCGGTGGCGGGCAATGAGGGCCATGCAGCTGAGATTGGCGGCCAGGGCCAGGGCGGAGATGCCCATCATGGCGGTGGCGAGGGTGGCGGAGCCGTACAGCACGTGGTGGATCACCCGGCCGAACAGGCCGATGCCGAGGGCGAGCTGCAGCCAGCCGGCCAGGTGGGCGGCGCGCAGTTGCATGGCTGCGCCGCGCCCCACGGCATAGAGGGCCACCCCATACACAGCGGCGTCGGCAAACATGTCTAGGCCGTCGGCGAGCAGGCCGGTGGATTCTGCCCACCAGCCGGCCAGGCCTTCAATCACGAACATCACCGCGTTGATGGCCAGCAGCCAGATCAAGGCCCGGCGCTCGGCGGCCGCATCGGTAGCCGGGGCCACGGGCAGGCCATCGGCAGGCCCGCTGCCCAGGCGCTCCGCCCCCATGCCCAGGCGGGCGATGCGGGCCTCGATGTCGTCCGCCGGCAAGCTGTGCCAGACAGTCACGCTGCGGGCCATCAGGTCGAAGGCCAGGGCCTGGGCGTGGCCATCCAGGGCCATGCGCACCAGGGACTCCTCCGCCGGGCAGTCCATGTCATCCACCCGAAAGGTGGAGCGGAAGCGGGCCTCCCCCGCCCCCGCGCCCAAGGCAGCCACGGCCGCCGGCTGGCTGGCCGCCGCGCAGCCGCAGGCGCCCTTGCAGGCGCCGCTTGTCGATTCACTCATCCCGGGTTCTCCATCGCACACCATCGCGACCCCGCCAATGCGCAGGGGCTGTCGCCCGGATGGTAGCCTTTCATCCTCGCCTCACCCAGCCCGCCCGCCATGAACGCCCCGCTGATCCGCTACGTCGAACCCGTCTTCCGCCCGCCCTCCGAAGCCGAATCCCTGATCCTGCCCGTTACCGACGGCTGCTCGTGGAATGCCTGCACTTTTTGCGAGATGTACACCGCCCCCCAGAAGGCCTTCCGCGCCCGCAGCGAGGACGAGGTGCTGACCAGCATCCGCCAGCTGGGCGAGCGCTACGGCAACCGGGTACGCCGCGTCTTTCTGGCCGACGGCGACGCCCTGGTGCTGCCCACCCGCCGCCTGCTGGCCATCCTGGAAGCCATCAAAACCCACCTGCCCGCCGTGCACCGGGTGTCCAGCTACTGCCTGGCCCGCAACCTCAAGAAGAAGACGGTGGCCGAGCTGGTCAGCCTGCGCGAGGCCGGCCTACGCATGGCCTACCTGGGCGCCGAATCCGGCGACGACCTGGTGCTGGAAAAAGTGAAGAAGGGCGAAACCCACGACAGCACCCGCGCCGCCCTCGACAAGCTGGGCGAAGCCGGCATCACCCGCTCGGTGATGATCCTCAACGGGCTGGGCGGGCAGATCTACAGCGATCAGCACGCCGACCACTCCGCCCGCCTCGCCAACGCCACCCAGCCCGAGTTTCTATCCACCCTGGTGGTGAGCTTCCCCCAGGGCGAAGCGCGCTTTCGCGCCGACTTTCCCGAATGGGAAGCCCTGGACCAGGCCGGCCTGTTCCGCGAGATGGAGCGCTTCCTGTCGCAACTGGAACTGCGCCGCACCGTGTTCAGATCGGATCACGCCAGCAACTTCCTGATACTCAAGGGCACCCTGGGGGCGGACAAGGAGAGACTGCTGGCGCAGGTGAGACAGGCTATCGATGATCCCGGCGGGGCGCACCTGCGGCCGGAGTGGGCGCGGGGGTTGTAGGCAAAAAAGGCCGAGGGCAAAGCACCCCTGTGGCAGCGACTTCAGTCGCCCGCGGACTTGGATCAAGGGCATACCGACGGGTCATCGCACAGATGGGCGCCTGAAGTCGCCGCTACCTCGGCACCCGAGAGGCCGCATGGGCCGCCAGACGACGCGCCAAACCAAGAACGTCAGAATGAACTCAATCCCGCCTAAAGCTGGACGGAAACAGCGGATCGTGACCCACCCCGGTCTACGCTTACCGCGTGACCGCCGCCTCTAGCGGGCGGCGGCCCTCCGGACCACCTGTTTACCTCAGGGAGAAGCGGAAGCCCAGGAAGTGTGCGCGCACACCCCAAAGCCCGTCGTGGCAGGCAGCACGTAACCTGAACGGATGGGCGTTCCACGACCCGCCGCGCGCGGCGCGCGGGGCTTTCCCCTCCGCACCGCGCGGGTCCACCTGCGATGCGCCATCGTAATCCCTCGGTCCGTCCGCGCACCATTCCCATACGTTGCCGTGCATCTGGTACAAGCCCCAGGCATTCGGATCGAAGGATTTCACCGCCACCGTCGTTTGCCGCCATTCGCCTATCGGACTTCCGGCGTAGCTGTCCTTCGCACGATAGTTCGCCTGCGAGGGATCAATTCCATCACCCCAGCTAAACGCCGTCTCGCTCCCCGCACGACACGCGTACTCCCACTCCGCCTCCGTTGGAAGATCCGCCTTCACCCCCGGCACACGCTTCTCCACCTCCCGCAGAAAACCCTGCACATCGTCCCAGCTCACCTGCTCCACCGGGTTCTGCGGGTCGTCCTTGAATCGACTCGGGTTGCTACCCATCACCGATTCCCACACACCCTGGCTGCACGCCGTCTCCGCCAGCCAGAAGCCTTCCGTCAGGCGCACGACGTGCTGCGGGCCTTCGCGTTCTTCACGCTCCGCCTCCCCCTCCGGCGAACCCATCACAAACTCGCCCGGCTCTATCCAGCGGAAACGCTGCACCGGCCCGCCAATCACCACGTCCATCCACAACCCGAAGCGATCATCCCCCCAGGCACACGCGCACACCGGCGGAAACACCGGCGGCCAGCGCTGGGCTTCGGGGGGCCAGGTGAGGTCGGCGACGGGGGGCGGGGGTGAGTTCATGGGCAGATCCAATTTACAAGACAACACTCTCGACCCGGTCCGTAATGGAATCGAGAAAGAACATCTCGGAGAAACACTACCTAGGCCTCAAGGAAAGACGAAAGCCCAAGTCATCGTCACGCCAATTGCATGCTCCTTGAGAGCGAAAGGAAGCACGCAACCTGCGCGGGTGATCATTCCATGCCCCGCCGCGAATGGCCCGCACAGACCCAGACTCTTTGTCCATCGGTCCCCGCGGATTCGTCTGCAGTTGCCCGTCGTATCGCCTTGGGCTGTCCATGCACCACTCATCCACGTTTCCGTTCATTTGAAATAAGCCCCAACTATTTGGGGTAAAAGATCTGACTCCCACTGTCTTACCCAAACACTCGCTCGCCAGACCGTGCGCATAGGTCTCAGATGCGTCGTAGTTCGCCCACGACGGATCGATCTCCTCCCCCCAACTGAAAGCCGTCTTGCTTCCGGCACGACAGGCATACTCCCACTCCGCCTCGGTCGGGAGGCCCACCGTCACCCCCGGCAGACGCTTCTCCACTTTTTGCAAGAATTCCTGTACGTCATCCCAGCTTACCTGCTCCACCGGATTCTGAGGATTGTCATTGAACCGGCTCGGATTACTCCCCATCACGGACTCCCACACCGCCTGACTGCAGGCGGTCTCCGCCAACCAGAAGGCTTCCGTCAACAGCACTGTATGCTGCGGTCCCTCTCCGTCGGAACGCCCCACCTCCGCCTCCGGCGAGCCCATCACAAACTCACCCGGCTCTATCCAACGGAAACGCTGGAGGGTGGAGCCGAAGGGGATGTCGAGGTAGAGGCCGAACTGGAGGTCGGCACCCATCCAGCCCCCTTCACCGACAGGCACGGCATCTGAGTTGAAACCGCGCGCCGACGGCGGCCAGAAGTATTGATCGCCATGCCCCGGCGGCGCCCATTCCAGCCGCACCGGCAGCCCAAAAGGCGATGGCGCATGGGCATAGAGCATCAGGCCCATGCGCTCCCACTCCATCGCCCACGACGGCCTTGGCACTTCTGCGACCGTCGCACGCACCCAGACGGTCTCGATGGTCCACGGCCCGGCACCCGGCATCAGCCGCCCGAGGGGCAGTGGCAGTTCATCCACGGCGTACCACTGGCGCGGGCGGCCGGGTGCACTGAGTTTGAAACCGGTGTCATCCGGGCTGCGCACCAGCGGCCACGCCCGACCACCCTCCGGCGGGTCGGCGCAGACCATCAACTGCCCCTCGCGTTCGGCGATGCAAAGGGGCATGGCATCCTTACCTAGCCGGCCGTCGGGCAGCAGCCGGTTGAGCACGGCCACGGACACCCCGGCAGGAACCTCGCCGCCGGCCACTAGGGCCTTCCGTCTAGCCACCACGTAAGCGTGCTCCAAGGCCGGTACGGTACGCCACAGATCCGGGTGAGCGCGCATGCCAGTGCGGTGGAGATAGGCTCGGAGTTCCCGGGCTGCGTCGCCTTCCGGCGCCTGTTGAACGGTGTCGAGCACAGCAGCCCACTGATTACGGACGGTATCCACATTCCAGCTAGCAAGATCCGCGGCGAGGGCCGCTTCTTCGAGCCGGATCAGGCGGGAGTGCGCCGCATGGTGTGCCTCCACAAGGCCTGCAACCTGCTGTCGCGTCTCCAACGGCCATAGACGCAAACATTGACGATACGCGACAAGACGATCCCGTCTGAGCTGCATTCCAATCAGGCAGGGCTCGGCATCCGGGTGATTCCAGGCCGCCAGCTCCACGGCGGTCGAAAGCCCCAGCGCAAGACGGATTGCACGCAATAAGGCCGGCTCAATCACGACAGCCATGGACAGCGCGGCAAGCAGCCTCTCCACGTCCCCCTGGACAACACCATGGGGCAGACGCCTGACCGGCATCAGCTTGAATCGATGACCACGTTCCCAGCTCGTTGCCCGGGCACGCCCAGGCAGGGCCTTGCGGACTTCGGGGACAAACCCGCCAGTCAAAAAGGTCGCCTCGCCACCCCGATCGATATGGCGACCGATACGGCGGGACCACTTGCAAAACAGGGGCGCATCCGGCCCGCTCACACCCAGATTTCCCACCACGAGCCAGTGCCGCGAGGCGCGAAGAACCCGCTCACCCACGGGCTTCCACTCCGCCCGCCGTCCGGGCTGGCGCAGCAACCAGCCTTGCGCCGCATCGAACCACAGCACCCGCAGACGGCCGCCGGATAATGCATGGGCGGTTTCGGCCAATTCGATCAGATCGGCACGCAAAGGCACACAGGCGAGGGAAAAGTCGATCACCAAAGCCGCATCGCTTGTCCAGCACAGACGCTGCTGGCGTGGCAGGCGCTCGGGCACAGAGGCCCGCGTCAAGTGGTGGAGCAGGCGACCGACATCAACTGAGGGTATCGAACGACGCTCACGCAAGTGACTACGCAGGAACACGGCCATTCGCCGCTTGGGACTGAGATACAGGAAGGGAGGGGTTGGCGCAGCCTCGGCGCCCACGGAATCGAGAAGGAGTCCGTTGCTCTCGATCTCCAAGTCCTCACTGCTCTGATCGGGGAAGCTCTCATGATTGACGACGGCGAAGTGCGTTGCACGCAGGGGCGGACGACGAGCAGGCGCATCGGCAGGTGGCTTGGTGGTCTCCTGTTTCGATTCGTCCTTCGAAAGGATCGGCGCGATGTCGGCCTCCTTCTCCCGCTTCTCCGCAAAACCCAGTAGTGCGGCAGCCCCTGCCCGCTCGCCCGGTGCCAGGGTATGCAGCAACCACAGAAGATCTGCCCACCCTACGGCAGCCTTGCCGCGATACGCGCTCGGCGCTCCGTCGTCCACGCTCATGCCTCGGGTTGCTTCTGGTAGAAGAAATGATTGAGTTCGGCCAACTGCACACCTGCATCCCCACCGATTCGCTGGAGCACCCGTAAAAGGTCGAGGTATTCGGCAAGCCCGGGCACATATACTCCCGCTCGTTCCGCCGCCGACCGATCCTCAACCAGCTTGGCCGCTGCGTCCGACAACACGCCAGCATTCGCCGCATGCAGTGCCGGAAAGTGGATTCGACCACGCTCGACAAGGAAACTGATCAGTTCATCGGGCTTCTTTGGCAGCGCAAGGGTAAGCACCACGCAGCGACGCAGAAAGGCTGCAGGCAGTTCCCGCTCGTCGTTGGTCGTCACGATGACCAGGGGCGGCGGCACCTTGTCGGCGCGTTCCACCACCGTGCCGGTTGGCGTGACGGTAAAGCGGCCGTTGCCCAACGCCTCCAGCAATCCGTTCGGCAGATCCGATTCGGCCTTGTCGATCTCATCGATCAGCAATACGGAGCCCTTGTCGGGATGCCAGCCCTGCGGAACCTGAGGTTTGCCGCCACCGCAACGATTGGCTTTCAGTTGCCGGGCGGCTCCGGGCCAGTCGAATGCCCACCACAGGGGGCCGGGCTCCACATAGCGGACAGGTCTGAGACTTCGCGGCGCCTTTCCCCCGGGCAGAGCAGCAAGGTGTGCATCGGCAAGGCGCGCGACAGCGTCGAAGCGCCACATCAGTTCGTGAGCTTCACTTCGCGCATCCACCACCACCGACAGCAAGGCTCGTTCAGTGGCCACTGCGGCGGCCTGGGCAAGTTGGCTCTTGCCCGTGCCTGGGTCACCTTGAACAAGCAATGGGCGCCCGGCCGCCTCGGCCGCACGCAGCGCTCTTACCTGCTGATCATCAAAAATGTGCCAGCTTTCCGGCCAGGCCCCGATAGCGGGGAGGACCAATTCACGTTGTTCGTAGGCAGGAAGGTTCATGAGGGATTCCATTCGGGTTGATCCAAAATCGCCAGAGCACGACCAATAAGTGCAAAAAGGGTTGTTTCACTGTAACGGAACAGAGGTGGTGTTCCGCCACCTGCCTGCCGGACCAGAACACCGGTGGATAGCTGTTTGATTACCCACGCCTCCAGTTCCGGGGTGAGAGCACCGTCGTGATCGGGCGGCAAAACAAAGTACCTTGCCGCACCAAGCAGAGCGTCAACCTCCGCTTCACCACGCAAGCGCCCAATAGCCTCATCATCCATGTCCGACGAACTAGCCGCTTTGGGGTGAAAAACCTTGGGAAAGGTAGCCTCGTAGAGCGCCGCGGCCAGCAACTTTCCAGCAGACTGCGTATCCCCGGGTTCGACGGTGATTGGAATGGCGCGCTCGTCTTCCAATGCCGCGCCCCCGATGCGATCCGGGCGCTTCCACCACTTGTGCGGCTCTGACCGAACCGCCAGCGTCGCCCCGGCAATTTCGCTCGCGGGCAGTCGGTGACAAGCAGCTGCATCGCCCGGACTGACGAGCCCCTTGGTGTCGAGGACTGTCGGATTGAGGCACATACGCGCCGCGGCCCCGAAGGCGGCTTTCAGACAATCTCTGACCACAGCGCAATCGGCATGAGGCAACACAATGATGCGCGCTTGGAGGCTCCGGGACAGTTCGTTCACGATCTGCAGCAGAGCCTTGCAGACGGACTCACCCACTTTGGCCGGGTCGACCTGCAGTGCCCGATTAACTCCAGACGGCAGGCGATGATCAGGGTGCTCAAATAGGCCACTGAGGCGACTTCGGAATACCTGATCGGAAAAGCAGTCAATCAGCCGAGCGAGGTACGCATCAAGGAAGGCAGACTCTCCCCGTGGCCACTCCGGCCTAGGCTCCGGTGACGCCTCATGAGAACGCGCGTTGGCCGCATCCACGTGGACGGGATCATGCTGAACGTCCGCTGGAGGCCGAAAGCCAGCCCCTTTTATAAAGTCGCGAATGTCCGCACAAGTCTTAGCCCATGCGTCCTCCTCTTTCTCCCATGTACTCACCGGCCTGGCATTGCCTCCATCCTTCGGCAAACCACCGGAGTGAAACTCCCCCAACTTGATTGATCTGCCAGATAGCGGGTTGTGGACCTCGACCAAATGCCAGTCAATCGAAGGACGCAGCAGGACGGTGATGATCGGAACCCCCCGCCGAAGAGCGCGCGGAAGCTCCTCCTTCATGCAGAAATCCGATTGGATCGACTCCGGGCTAACGAGAAAGATCAACAACCAGCAATCGCTCAAAGCGCTATTAATAGCGGCCCGCCACTCTTTCTCGGTCACGAGAGCTCCGTCGTCAAAGAAGATTTCTTCTTTGGAGATCCCGTGGGCCTGAATGGTCCCGAGAAACCGCGACAGGAAGGCCCTTGGATAGCCCACGCCTATTTTGACCTTCGAATCCTTGAGCTTTTCATCCTCGTGCGAGTACGAAATGAATACCTTGCAGCGCGTGCCCATCCACCCCTCCAGGTCTTGCCCATGCTGCCCTGAAGCATAATTCATCCGTCCTTCCGGAGAAGATGGCTCCGGCATTTTTTCCGCGCTTTCGAACGCCGCGCCCAAGGCATCAAGTTCAACAGGCTGTCGGCACCGCACTCGGAGCCGGCCCTTGACCCGCCCCCCGCCCCAGCGTAAATCGGTGCGAAGTGCCCACTGAATCCCTCCCCTCTGCGCGGAGCCCCCATGCGCCTCAAGCAAGCCCTCTCACGCGCCGCGGCGCGTACCCGGCAGCAGCTCACCCACCTGGACAGCCAGCCCCTGGGCCGGGCGGTGCTGGTGGTCGTGCTGCTGCTCGATCTGTTCATCCTGATGTCGATCTTCGACGGGCTGGCGGCGCATACGCGGCAGCTCACGGCGCCGGACGAATACATTCCCCACACCTGCCGGGCGGTGGTGATCGACGAGACCTGGACCGCGGACAATCGCCTCGGCCGGCTGGCCGCGCTGGCGACGGCCGGCAGCGCCAGCCCTTACCCGCCCCGTGACGCCAAGGCCGAACACCACCCGCTGTGCGCGCCCTATCTGGAGCGGATCGCCCGCATCCAGGCCGACAAGGCCCTGGTGCGCCTCTTCGAGACCCACCAGAAAGTCGAGCGGGAGGTGCGCGAGCAGCAGCTTGCCATCGACCGCCTGAAGGGCGCCTACGACACCTCCCTGCTGGAGCGCATGGCCGGCGACACGCCCGGCCAGACGCCGGTGGACGCCAGCCGCGCCGAGTTCCACACCCGCACGGCCGCCCTTGATGGCCTGAAGGCCCAGGCCGCGACGCTGGCGCAGACGATCAATGCCCGCGACGACATCCAGGCCCTGTGGGCGGTGCTCGATAAACCGTCGGAGGCCGACCGGCAACAGCTACGGGATGATCTGCAGCGCCTGAACTTCTGGTTCCCGGTGAAGCAGCTGGGCATGCAGTTGATCTTCCTGCTGCCCCTGTTCCTGGTCTTCCGCGCCTGGAACAGCGCCAGCCTGCACAATGGGCGGGGCCTGCAGACGCTGGTGTCGGCGCACCTGCTGGTAGTGAGCTTCATCCCCATCCTCTTCAAGCTGGTCGAGGCGGTGTATCGGATCATTCCGCACCGGCTGCTGGCCGCGCTGTTCGAGTTTCTCGCGGCCTTCAGGCTGGTGGCGATCTGGCACTACCTGGTCATGGCGGCGGTCATCGCCGCCGCGCTGGGGGTGATCCATTTTCTGCAGAAGAAGCTCTTCTCCCGGGAGAGGTTGCTGGAGCGGCGCATTGCCCGTGGCGAGTGCCAGGGCTGCGGCAAGCACCTGCCCGCCGACTCGGCCGCCTGCCCCTTCTGCGGCTACGCCCAGTTCAGCCCTTGCCCCCATTGCCAGGGGTTGATGCATCTGCATGGGCGCTATTGCCGGCACTGTGGCCAGCCTGCAACACGCGCACCGGGGGCGGATTTGCCCGACCACAGCCCCGGATGAGCAGCCGGGGATGATCCAAGGCCCGGGGGGCACCCCGCGCCCCTCCACGTCACAGGAAATCACAGCATGTCCCACCAGACCACCCTATCCTTCACGACGCGTGGTCGAAGCACGCTGGACATCACGGCCCGGGTGGCCGAGGTGGTACGCGCCGCCGGCGTCACCGTCGGGCTGTGCCATGTGTTCGTCCAGCACACCAGTTGCGCCTTGATGATCACCGAGAACGCCGATCCGGACGTGCGGCGGGATCTGGAGACGATCTTCGGGCGCCTGGCGCCGGATGGCGATCCGGCCTACCGGCACGACCTGGAAGGGGACGACGACATGGCCGCCCATGGGCGCAGCGTGCTGTCGGACACAGGCCTCACGGTGCCCGTGGGGGGCGGACGCCTGCTGTTGGGTACCTGGCAGGGGATCTTCCTGTGGGAGCACCGGCAGGGCAGCCATACCCGGAGGGTGGTGGTGACGGTATTGGGCTGAGGGGGATGTGAGCGAATCCACTGCGCGGCCCGATTTCACCCCTGCGATGCTCGCGGACCGCCGTTTTTCTGTCGGTTTTCTTTACAGGATGAGGAATTAATTCACAGACAAAATGTGAGAAGTCGCGCTAGGCACGGGTTACAAAAATCAGGCACATTACTTGCTTTACCCGTTTTGAGGGGTGGCATGTGCCGCCCCGGAGAATCGCTGATGCGCACGCCCACCCTGTTCAAGCTCCTGATGTGTTGCATGCTTTTGGTCGTGGCCGGGCTCGTCCTGCCAACCCCCGCCTGGACGGCCCCCGGCGGCATCACCGACCCGGGCACCGAAGCCACCGCCACGCCCACCGGCGACGGGATTGCCGCCCCCGGCAGTGATATCGACCCGCAGGCTCTTGTGGCACCTCAGGCCCTCGCTGAGCCGGATCGCCTTGCCCGCATGCCCCTGGGGCCGTTCCATACCCCCGTCTCGGCGCCCGCCCCGGAACCCTCCGCCCTCCTGCTGCTGGCCGTCGGCATCGGCCTGCTGTGGCTGATACGCCGCAAGCGCTGATGCGGATGCCCGACCACACGCCCCGGGACAGGTAGCCTTTCACGGGCAAAGGCCGGGGCCGGTGCTATGCTCGGCGGGTTCGCTGCCAGGCCCGGCCCGGCAGCCCGCGTGTTTTCCGGAGTCCTGCCCATGAAATCCGCCTTCGCTTTGCGCCGCGCAAGCCTCGCCATCAGCCTCGCCCTTGCCGCACCGGCCCTGCTGGCCCAGACGCAAGCCCCGACCCGCCCCATCTCGCCCCCCGCGGCGGCGGCGGCCAAGCCGGCCGTGCCACCCGTGACGGCACCGGCCGTGGCACCCGCCGCGCCGGTGGCGGGGGCGGCCACCGCGCCCGGCGCCCTTCCCCCGGTGGCCGGAGCGGTGCCCATCGACCCCAACGCCCCGCCCCCTGCGCCCCCGCCGCCGCCCCTGTCGGACATCATCTTCACCAACGGCGAGGTGCTAACCCTCGACGACAAGCGTCCCACCGCCCAGGCCGTGGCCATCAAGGGCAGCAAGATCATCGCCGTGGGCAAGAGCAAGGACATCCTGGCGCGCTGGAAGAGCGAGGGCACCGAGGTGGTGGACCTGGCCGGCAAGACCCTGGTGCCGGGTTTCATCGATAGCTGGGGGCAGATGTCGCGCATGGGCCTGTATTCGGTGGCGGCCCAGGTGCAGTCGCCGCCAGAGGGCAAGGTGACGGATACCAACGGCTTGCTGCGCGAACTGCGCGAGTGGGGCAAGGGCGACCTGGCGAAGCGCTTTGGCTGGATCATCGGCTTTGGCTATGACGACACCCGCCTGCGCGAGCAACGCCGCCCCAGCCGGACCGACCTGGATGCCGTCTCCCGCGACACCCCGGTGATCCTGATCCATTACTCGGGCAGCCACCTGGTGGCCAACGGCAAGGCCCTGGAACTGGCCGGCATCGGGCGCGACAGCATCGACCCGCCGGGCGGCAGCATCGGCCGCTGGCCGGGCTCGAAGGAGCCCGACGGCGTGCTCGAAGGCGCCGCTGCCACCGCCCTGCTGGGCGCCCTGCCGCATCTGCCCGCCGACGACCGCCAGGCCATGATCCAGCAGGGCCAGACCCTCTACCTGCAAAACGGCTACACCACCGCGGTGGAAGCCCGCGCCACCCCCGACGACCTGGCCCTGTACACCCAGGCCGCCGACACCGGCGCCCTCAAGCTTGATGTGCTCATCTACGCGGATCTCGCCAGTGCCGGCGCCAGCCTCAAGGGCCACAAGACCATCGGCCCCAAGTACTACAAGGGCCACCTGAAACTGGCCGGCGTGTCCTTCACGCTTGACGGCAATGCCGAAGACCGCAGCGCCTGGCTCACCCAGCCCTATCAGCTACCGCCCCCGGGCAAGCGCAACACCTTTGCCGGCTATCCGGGCAGCAGCGACGAGGTGTCGGGCGAACTGTTCTCCAGGGCCTACGCAGGCGCCTGGCAGGTGGCCGTGCAGGCCAACGGCGATGCCGCCATCGACCAGTTCATCAAGGGCCTGCAAGCCGCCGGCGCGAAGCACCCGGGCAAGGACCGCCGCCCCCTGCTGGCCGGCGGCCAGACCCTGCGTGACGATCAGCTAGACACCCTCAAGACCCTGGGTGTGAGTCTGGCCCTGGCGCCGCGCCGCCTTGGGCTGTCCCTCCCCACCCTCAAGGACTACGCCCTGGGCGAGGAGCGCACGGCCCGCTTCATCCCGGCCGGTGCGGCCGCGGGCAAGGGCCTGCCGGTGCTGCTGGCGGGCGACCCGTCGCAGATCGAGCCCGCGCCCTTTGCCACCCTGGCCGCCGCCATCAAGCGCCCGGTGGGCGAGGCCCAGCAACTCAGCCCCCTGGACGCCCTCAAGGCTCTCACCCTGCTGCCGGCCCGGCAACTCGGCGAGGAAAAAATCAAGGGCAGCATTGCCACCGGCAAGCTTGCCGACCTCACCGTGCTCTCGGCCAACCCGCTCAAGACCCCCGCCGACAAGCTCGGCGAGATCAAGGTGATCGGCACGGTGAAGGAAGGCGTGACGGTGTTCGGCGGCAGCGAAGGCGGCGTACCCATCCTGCGCTGAGCGGCACGGGCCGACCGACTGCCTTTAGCGCAGGTTGGCCAGATACTCCACCACGGCCTCGATGTTTCGCTCGCCGAGGCCCGAAACAGCGGCCGTCATGGGCGGATAGGTGCGCTCGCCGCTGACCTTGAGGTAACGCTGCAGGCTGCGCCGCAGGTATTCGGGCTGCTGGCCGGCCAGGCGGGGGAAGCTCTCGCCGCCACGGGCATCCGCGCCGTGGCAGCGCACGCAGTTTTTCTCGAAGTGATCGCGCCCCTCCGCCGCCCTCGCGCTCGACGGTGTGCCGGCGGGCGTCACGGGCTGGGCCGCGTAGAACACGGCGATCTGGGCCTTTTCCTCGGCACTGAGCACTTTCATCAGACCTTGCATGAAAGCGTCCTTGCGTTTTCCGTTGAGGAAGGCGTCGATCTGGCCAAGCACGTAGAGAGGGTGCTGGCCGGCCAGATTGGGGACTTCCGTGTACTTGCTGCTCCCCGTGTCCCCGTGGCAGTTGGCGCAGAAGAAAGCCGCCTTGCGCCCGGCATCCTGGGCGATTTTCTGATCGGCGGGCCGCGCCTTGCCAATCCGCTCCAGGTGATCCCGCGGCGTATCGGCCGTGGCGACGCCCGGCCAGGCCACCCCCAGCACCACGCCCACCGCCCCCAGTACCTGCAACAGGGTACGCCGTGCGGCACCGATCAATTTTTGTTGTTCCATCGCTGCTCCCCATTGGCCGCCGGCGGCGGAATCTGCTGGATTGTAGTTCGCCCGAAGGCGGGCCACTACAATCGCGCATCTTTCCCATCCGGATTCCGTCATGCAGCCCCCTTCCCCTCCTTCCCGCGTTGCCATCATCGGCGGTGGCCCGGCCGGCCTGATGGCGGCCGAAACCCTGGCCCGGGGTGGCGTGCAGGTCGATCTCTTCGACGCGATGCCCTCGGTGGGGCGCAAGTTCCTGCTCGCCGGACGGGGCGGGCTCAACATCACCCATGCCGAGCCCTTCGCCGCCTTCACCAAACGCTATGGCAGCCGCGAGGACGTCATCACGCCCCTGCTCGCCGCCTTCGGGCCGGCGGAACTGCGGGCCTGGGTGGAAACCCTGGGGGTGCGCACCTTCGTGGGCAGCTCCGGGCGGGTCTTCCCCGAGGAGATGAAGGCCGCCCCGCTACTGCGCGCCTGGCTGACCCGCCTGCGGGAGGCCGGGGTGCGCTTCCATGTGCGCCACCGCTGGGCGGGCTGGAGCGTGGACGGGCACCTGCGCTTCACCACCCCCGCGGGCGAGTACCTGCACCAGGCCGAGGCCATGGTGCTGGCCCTGGGTGGCGGTAGCTGGGCCCGGCTCGGTTCCGACGGCGCCTGGGTGCCGCTGCTCGGCGGGCGGGGCGTGGATGTGGCGCCCCTGGAGGCGGCCAACTGCGGCTTCGTCGTTGCCTCGCCCCGGCTGGCCGCGGGGGCGGGGTGGAGTGAGCACTTCCGCTGCCGCTTTGCCGGCCAGCCCCTCAAGTCGGTGGCCATGGCCCTCCAGGGTGATGAGGCTCCGATGCGCCCCGGGGAGGCGATGATCAGCGACGACGGCATCGAGGGCAGCCTGGTGTATGCCCTGTCGGCCGCGATCCGCGAGCGTATCAAGGCGGAAGGCCGCGCCACCCTGCTCATTGATCTGGCGCCCGGCCGCAGCCTGGAACGGGTGCAGGCCGAAGTGGCCCACCCGCGGGGCGCCCGCTCCCTGGCCAGTCACCTGCAAAGCCGCGTCGGCATTGCCGGCCTGCGCATGGCCCTGCTGCGGGAATGCCTGCCGGAGGCGGTGCTGGCCGATCCGCCCCGACTGGCGGCGGCCATCAAGGCCCTGCCCCTCAGCCTGGTGGCGCCGCGGCCCCTGGACGAGGCCATCAGCAGCGCCGGTGGCGTGCGCTTCGAGGAGCTGGACGCAGGCCTGATGATCCGCGCCGCGCCGGGGGTCTTCTGCGCGGGCGAGATGCTCGACTGGGAAGCCCCCACCGGCGGCTACCTGCTCACCGCCTGCCTGGCCACCGGCCGCCGGGCCGGTGAAGGCGTACTGGCGTGGCTGGGGCGAGCCTGAACGGCACAGACATTCACAGCTTGTAACATTGCCGGCCCAAGGCGGAGGTTAGAGTCAGGGCTCACTCATTCTCCAGGGGCTTCGCCATGGGCATTATCTCCACTATCTTCATCGGCCTGCTGGTCGGCCTCGTCGCCCGCTTCGTCAAGCCCGGCGACGACAGCATGGGCTGGATCAAGACCATCCTGTTCGGCATCGGTGGCTCCATCGCCGCCACCTACGGCGGCCAGGCCCTCGGCCTGTACCAGGCGGGCGAGGGCGCCGGATTCCTGGGCTCGGTGGTTGGCGCGGTCGTGCTGCTGTTGGTGGCGGGCAAGCTGTCCAGCAAGTCCTGAGGCCTCGGGACGTTACAATCAAGGGCTGGCGGCGTCGTTCCGTCAGCCTTTTTCTTTGGAGTCCACCATGAAGCTTCGTCCCCTGATCGCCACCCTGCTGGCGACCTTCGGCCTGTCGCAATCCGCCTTTGCCATCGAGGCCCCGGCCCGCTTCAAGTCCGAGTACGCGCGCTGTGAGAAGGTGGTGCTCGAACAACATCCCGGCAAGATCGTCAAGGTTGAACTCAAGCGCGAGAACGGGCGCCCGGTGTTCGAGTTCGACGTGGAAGGCAGTGACAAGACCTGGGATGTGGAATGCGATGCCCGCAGCGGCAAGATCACCGAAGTGGAGCAGGAAGTGGTCAGCGCCGACTCCCCGGTGTTCAAGGAGAAGGCCCGCATCAGCCTGGAAGAGGCCAAGGCCATCGCCCTGAAGAAGTACCCCGGCACCATCGTCGAGACCGAATTCGAGATCGAAGCCGACGGCTCGGCCTCCTACGAGTTCGACATCGCCCGCAAGAACGGCAAGGAGATGAAGGTGGAGGTGGATGCCACCAGCGGCAAGATCGTCGAAGCCAACCGGGAGCTGTGGCAGTCCGGCAAGGAATAAACACCGGCCGGGCCGCTTGGCCGGCCGGGAACTGCACACGGAGCGGGGCTGTCCATCGGCCATTCCCGACAACGCCCCACCGTGCGCCACTTCAACGACGCCCCTCTTGCAGCACGACTCTCCGCCGTTGACCCGGCCGCCTATGCGCAGAGCCGTAACCATGTCGCGGGCGCCGTCACCGGGCTGTCGCCGTGGATCACCCACGGTTGCATCCCGGCCCCGGAACTGATTGAACGCTTCGGCCTGACAGGCCAGGACATGCTGGCCTTCCAGTTTGGCTGGCGGGCCTTCTTCCAGCATGTGTGGGGTCACCTGGGGGACGGCATCCTGGCCGACATCCGCCCCGGCCTGCCCGGCATTCCCTACGCCGACACTCTTCCGGCAGACATCCGCGAAGGGCACACCGGCATTCCGGTGGTCGACCGGGCGGTGGCCACCCTGTACGCCACGGGGACGCTCCACAACCATGCCCGCCTGTGGCTGGCCAGCTACGTGGTGCATGTCCGCAAGGTCCATTGGCGCCCCGCCGCCGACTGGCTCTATGCCCACCTGCTGGACGGCGATCTGGCCTCCAACCACCTGTCCTGGCAATGGGTGGCGGCCACCTTCAGCAGCAAGCCCTATCTCTTCAATGCCGACAACGTGGCGCGCTTCGCCCCGGCCGACTGGCACAGCCCCGGCACGCCGCTGGACGCGAGCTACGCGACGCTGGAGGCGCTGGCCCGCAGTCCGCAGGCGCTTGCCCCGGTCGCCCACGTGGCGGAGGGGCGCACCGAACCACCCCGCCTGGACGCCCCGCCGGCGCACCTGCTCGGCGCCGACGACTTCACCCTGCCGCCATCCGACACCGACGCCACCCTCGTCCATCCCTGGGCCCTGCGCGCCGGCGAAGGGCCGCGCATCGGCGTGATCCACCTGCCCTTCCACCGGCGCTTCCCCTGGTCGGAGGCCCGCTGGGCCTTTGTGCTGCCCCGCCTGCGCGCCGTCACCGACCGGATTTTCGTGGGCGATCTGCGGCAGCTCGACGGCAGCTTCCGCGCCGAAGCCACGCTCAACCCGGGTTACCGGGAGGCCCTCGCCCATCTGGGTGCCGAGCTCACGCCACCGCCCCGCTGGCTGCCCGATCCGGCCACCCTGTGCCCCTCCTTCAGCCGCTTCTGGGCCAGTGCCGGCCAGCCGCCCCCCCGCCGACGCTGGCACGCATGATCACCGTCGTCTGGTTCAAACGCGACCTGCGGGTCACCGACCACGCCCCCCTGCACGACGCCGCCCGCCGTGGCCCGGTGCTGCCCGTATACCTCTTCGAGCCCGAGCTGATCGCCCAGGCCGACAGCTCGCCCCGCCACCTGGGCTTCATCCTGGAATGCCTGGCCGAGCTGGAGGCCCGTCTGGCGGCCCTGGGCAGCCCGCTGCAGCGCTGGCAGGGCACGGCCGTGGAGGTGCTGCAGGCCCTGCGTGAGCGCCTGGGGCCCTTCCGTCTGAGCAGCCATGAAGAGACCGGCAACCTGGCCAGCTACGCCCGCGACCGGGCCGTAGCCCGCTGGTGCCGGGAGCAGGGCGTCGAATGGCAGCAGTGGCCATCGGGTGGCGTGGTGCGCAGGCTCCACGACCGGGATGCCTGGTCCCGGCTGTGGATGGAACGCATGACGCCCACCCCCCTGGCGGCACCGGCGGCGCTGCAGCCCCCGCCCTGCCCCATCCCGTCGCCCCTGCGCCTGCCCCCCGGCGGCGCCCCCCGCCACCTGGCCTGGCACCCGGACACCCTGCCCGATCATCCGGCACGCCAGCAGGGCGGACGCAGCCACGCCCGCCAGCTACTGCGTCATTTCTTCGATCAGCACCTGCCGGATTACCGCCGGGGCATGTCCAGCCCCCTGTCGGCCGGGGATGCCTGCTCGCGCCTGTCACCCTATCTGGCCTTCGGCGCGGTGTCGGTGCGCGAGATCGTGCATGCGGTGTGGCGGCGCTGCACCGAGCTGCAGGCCATGCCGCCGGACCTGCGCCCCCGGGGCGAGCTGGCCGGCCTCAAGTCCTTTGAAAGCCGCCTGCACTGGCACTGCCACTTCATCCAGAAGCTGGAGTCCGAGCCCGAGCTGGAATATCGGGACATGCATCCCGCCTTTGCCGGCCTGCGCGACGCCAGCTTCGACGCCAATCGGCTGACACGCTGGCGCCGGGGCGAGACCGGCTTTCCGCTCATCGACGCCTGCATGGCCATGCTGCGGGAGACGGGCTGGATCAACTTCCGCATGCGCGCCCTGCTGATCGCCTTCTCCAGCTACCAGCTGTGGCAGCCCTGGCAGAAGCCGGCCCTGCACCTGGCCCGGGAGTTCCCCGATTACGAACCCGGCATCCACTACCCGCAGATCCAGATGCAATCCGGCACCACCGGCATCACCACCCTGCGCATCTACAACCCCGTAAAACAGGCCCGCGACCAGGACCCGGACGGCCGCTTCGTACGGCGCTGGCTGCCAGCGCTGGAGCGCCTGCCCGACGCCTGGCTGTTCGAACCGTGGAAGATGCCGCCCGAACTCCAGCGGCGCCAGGGGCTGGTGATCGGCCGCGACTACCCGGAGCCCCTGGTGGACCACGAGGCCGCCGCCCGCCATGCCCGCGACACCCTGTGGCGCCTGCGCAAGGAAGACGCCGTGCGCCGGGAATCCCGGGCCGTGTATGAGAAGCACGGCAGCCGCAACCCCCACCGGGAAGGCGCACCCCGCCCCCGCCGCCCATCCCCACCCACCGACAGCACGCAACTGGGCTTCGATTTCGGCTGAGAGGGTGTGAATGAATCTACTGCGCGGCCCGATTTTGCCCCTGCGATGCTCACCGTACCCTTGTACGGTTGCGCTTCTCGGCGCGAACTCGAACCGCTCGCTACGATTTCTTCACACCCTCTGACCCCATGAAAACCACCACCCCCGCTTTTCGCGGCAACAAGCAGGCCTTGCCCAGCAAGCCCTGCGCGGTCTGCGGCCGCCCCATGAGCTGGCGGCGCAAATGGGCGCGCTGCTGGGAGGAAGTCCGCTACTGCTCCGACGCCTGCCGTCGCCGGGTGGCCAGGCCATGAGCGTGCGCCATCTCGTCCTCGTGCTGGGCGACCAGTTGAGCCACGACAATCCGGCCCTCGCCGGCTTCGACCCGGCCGCCGACCGCATCCTGATGGTGGAAGCGCCGGGTGAAGCCGGGCACGTGTGGAGCCACAAGGCCCGCATTGCCCTCTTTCTGTCGGCCATGCGCCATTTCGCGGCCGAGCTGGAAGCCCGGGGCTGGCCGGTGGATTATCTGCGCCTGGGCGAGCACCCCCACGCCAGCCTGGCAGCGGCCTGGCGCGCCGCCGTGGTGCGCCACGACCCGGCTGGTCTGGTCGTCTGCGAGCCGGGCGAGTGGCGCCTGGAGCAGGCCCTGCACGCCCTCGGCAGCGAACTGGGCCTGCCCGTGGCGCTACGCCCCGACACCCACTTCCTGACCAGCCGGGCGGCCTTCCAACGCTGGGCCGGCGACCGGGAAACGCTGCTGATGGAGCACTTCTACCGTGCCATGCGCAAGCACCACCGGGTGCTGATGGACGGCAAGGAGCCGGCCGGCGGCACCTGGAACTTCGACAAGGACAACCGCCAGGCCTTCGGCCGCGGCGGCCCGGGTGCCCTGCCGGCAGCGCCGCGCTTTACTCCCGACGCCATCACCCTGGACGTGCTGGCCACTGTCAGAAAGCACTTCCCCGAGCACCCCGGGAGCCTGGACAGCTTCGCCTGGCCGGTCACCCGGGCCGACGCCCTGCAGGCCCTGGCAGCCTTCGTCCGGGAGCGTCTGCCGGGCTTCGGCACCCACCAGGACGCCATGTGGACCGACACCCCCTTCCTGTGGCACAGCCTGCTGGCTCCGGCCCTCAACCTCAAGCTCCTTGACCCGCGGGAAGTGATCCGCGCCGCCGAGGACGCCTGGCGGGCCGGGCAGGCGCCCTTGCCCGCGGTGGAGGGCTTCATCCGCCAGATCCTCGGCTGGCGGGAGTTCATCCGCGGTGTGTATTGGCGTGACCAGCCGGCCATGGGCGAGGCCAACCACTTCGGCCACACCCGCCCCCTGCCCGCCTGGTTCTGGACCGGCGAGACGCGCATGAACTGCCAGCGCCAGATGATCCGCCAGACCCTGGACCACGGCTACGCCCATCACATCCAGCGCCTCATGGTGACCGGCAACTTTGCGCTGCTGGCCGGGCTGTCGCCCCAGGCCGTGGCCGGCTGGTTCCTGGCGGTGTACGTGGATGCGGTGGAATGGGTGGAGCTGCCCAACGTGGCGGGCATGGCCCTGTATGCCAACGGCGGCCGCTTCACCAGCAAGCCCTACGTGGCCAGCGGCGCCTACATCAAGCGCATGAGCAACTACTGCAGCGGGTGCAGCTACAGTCCGGACGTGAAGACCGGCCCCCGGGCCTGCCCGGTCAGCACCCTCTACTGGGATTTTCTCGACCGGCACGCCCACATGCTGGCGACCAACCCCCGCTGCACCCTGATGCTCAAGCCCCTGGAACGGATGAGCGAGATCGAGCGGGCCGCCATGCGCAGCCACGCTGCCGCGCTGGCTGACGGACTCGACAAGCTCTAGCGTCGGAGACAGGGCTCAGGGCCGGGCATTGGCCGGCGCCGCGAGCGCTGCATCCAGGGCCTCGATGGCGGCAATGAAGCGGGCGTGACGGGCCTCAGGGGTGGCACCTTCGGGCGCCCGGGAAAGGGCCTCCCACCAGGCCGGCGGCAGACCGGCGAGGGTCGCGTGGCGCACCAGAAGGGACGCACTCGGGCCATTGAAGCGGACGCCGCCGCTGGTCTGGAGCACCGCCCGGTTGACGCCCGCATGTACACCCAGCAGGTAGATCTCCCGATGACGGGGTGAAAGAAAGCGTTCGATGCGCCCGCCGAGGCCGGTCTCATCACTCTCGAAACGCGCCTGGAGGCGGGCAAACTCATCGGCGGTGCTCACCGCGGGCCAAACCGCCGGCGCCACACCGAGGACTTCGGCCAGGGTGCCGGCCTGGGCGGCGAGGGGCGCGGTGCGGGCTTCGGCCTGGGCGCGTACGGCCGCATCGGACAGGGCATGGCTGCCCAGGTACTCAGCCAGAAAACCCATCTGCTGACCCAGCCGAAAGGCATCGACCCGACGCTGGGGCGGCAGGCGGGCCTCGGCCTCGCGGGAACGGGCGGCGAGCACCTGGGCGTCATCCACCAGAGCGGCGTTCTGGCGGGCCTGCCACCAGTCCGCCCCCAGCCCGCCGAGGGCCATCCAGCCTTGCTGCAGGAGCAGGTAGGTGCCCGCCAGGGCGAGGGTGATGAGGGTGAAGCGGGCGGCCGCCCGGATCTGCTCGGAACTCATCTTTGAAACCTCGGTTGAACGTGGCCGATGGTGGGTTTGGGCGGGATGACCGGCGCGAAGCGACGACGCGGCAGGCTCATGCCTGCAAGGATGAGCGACAAAGCCGGGCGCCCGACCAGACGTACCAGCGGACACGTAGCGCCGTCACCATTCGGATGAATCGTCATGGTGGCACCGAGGCCTGGGCTCATTCGGTCGATCAAGGAGCAATAAGCGGTCAACCGAGGTTTCAAGGATCACTCGCCCTCCTGTTCGGGATGTCGTGCCGATGGGATGATAGCAGCCGCACATCGTCATTCCGGCCAACCACCATGTCCCCCGGCGAACTGATCTTCCACTTCCTCAATACCGTCGTGCTGACCGCCCTGGTGGCCTCCGGGGTGCTGTGGCGCTACCGGGTGGACGTGCTGGCCGGCATGGGCAGCAGCAGCGGTCAGGCCCTCGGCATACCGGCGGTGGTTCCGGCCCGCACGGTCATGCCGCAGCCGCCGGCGGCGGGGCTGGCCTGGGAGAAGCAGGCCCGGCGACGGATCGCCCTGGCCTACCTGGGCAGCGTGGCCGTGCCGGCCCTGGGGCTGGCCGTGCTGCAGCTCCATGTGGGCAATCTGCCCCGGACCCCTGCCCATGTCATGCTGGTGGGCGGCAGCCTGCTGCTTGCCGCGGTGCCGATGATTGCGGTCAGTCTGGCTTTGCGTTTCCGGCAGGCGGTGGGGCTGGGCCTGGGGGTGCTCATTGCCTGCGCCGTGCTCGGCACCGGGCTGTCCATGCTGCAGCGGCCTTTCATGGGCGGGCGGCCCAGCCTCGACCAGTTGCTGAACTTCTTCACCTTCTTCCACTTCGCGGCCGTGTGGCTGCCCTTCCCGCTGACGCTGATCATGCTGACGGGCCACGCGCGCATCCGCGGCGTGGCCCCCATCACCTTCGCCGGTCTGCTGCTGTTCGGGCTTGCTCCCCTGCTTGGCGCGCGGGCGTCGGCATGGCTGGCCACCACACCGGACGGCAGCCGCATCCTGCTGGATATCGGCCTCAACGCGGTCTTCATGGTCCTCGCCCTCCCGGCCGCCCTGCTGGGGTGGTGGCGCCTGCAGGGGCTGGCCGGCGCCTATCAGGCCAAGCGCTTCTCCGATGCCCAGTTGCTGGCCCGCACCTGGTGGCTGTTGTTTTGCGCTGCGCTCGCGCTGGAGCTGATCAACGCCGCGCCGGATCGCTGGTGGCTGGTCCTCGCCGGCTGCGTAGCGGCCTATGCGGTCTTCCCGTGGCTGAACGGTGTACTGCTGGCCCGCGCCGTCGGGCGGCACGGCCGGCCGCCCCGCCGCACCCTGCTCCTGCTCCGTGTCTTCGGCTACACGGCCCGTACCGAGAAGCTGTTCGACCGGGTGGGTGCCCGCTGGCGCCTGTTTGGCCCCGTAACCATGATCGCCGCCCCCGACGTGATGGCCCGCACCATCGACCCGGGGGATTTCCTGCGCTTTGCCGGCGGACGCCTGGCAAGCAGCTTCGTGACCAGCCGGGTGGACCTGAACGCCGGCCTGGCAGCCCTCGACCAGATGCCGGACCCGGACGGGCGCTACCGGGTCAATGAGTTCTGCTGCCGCGACGACACCTGGAAGGCCACCGTGGTGGAGCTGATGGACCGGGCCGATGTGATCCTGATGGACTTGCGCGGCCTGACCCCAACGCGGGGGGGCTGCGAGTTCGAACTGAAGCAACTGAATGAACGCTTGCCCGCCAACCGGGTGGTGCTGGTGGTGGACAGCGAGGCCGTGGTCGCCCAGGTGGCGGCCCTGATGTCGCGCCTGCCCGTCATTGTCCGCTTCGACAAGGGCAGTGCCACCGAGACCGAAACCCTGTTTGCCACCCTGCTGCGGGCGGCAGAGCTGCTGCCCGCCCCACGGCCCTAGCGGCCCCCTGAGCGTGGGCCGATGAGGCTCTCCGCGGCCCGGCGGGTGACGGCGGCCGCTTCGCACACCCAGCTCATGAAGCAGGCCACATCCGCCCGGGGCGTGTCGTTGGCGCCGATCAGCCAGTAACCCCGCTCGGCCAGTGTCCGCCGGTTAGCACCGATGGGCTGGAGCCGCCCCGCGGCGATAAGATCGGAGAGCAGTTCGGCCCGCCCGATGGCCACGCCCTGGCCGGCCACGGCGGCCTGGATGAGCTGGTCATAGTGGTTGAAATGCAGCACGGCCCGAGGACGCACCCCCTCCAACCCGCAGGTGGCCAGCCAGTCGGCCCAAGCCAGCCACGGGAAATTCGGATCGTCGTAGTTCATCAGCGCCACCGTGGGCAGGTTCTCCCGGGTCAGTTCGCTGAGCCCCAGGGCCGGGCTGGCCACCGGAAAGACGGTTTCGCCGAACAGACGCACGCTGCCCGGCGGCGCATCCCCGTCGAGACAGTGGCGCAAAGCCAGGTCCACCCCCTCCCGGCGCAGGTCCACCACCCGGTTGCAACTCGCCAGGCGCACGTCGATCTCCGGGTGACGCGCCTGGAATTCACGCAAATGAGGCAGCAACCACAGGGCGGTAATACCCAGGCTGGCAGTAATCGTAACCGGCGGACGCACCTGATCCGCCCGCAGGCTCGCCGCCAGATCGCCATAGTCGCGCAACCACACGCTGGCCAGACGGTACAGGCGTTCGCCTTCGGGCGTCAGGGAGAGGGCCCGCGTACCGCGCACGAACAGACTGACGCCAAGGGCCTCCTCCAGGCTCTGGATCTGGCGGCTCACGGCCGACTGGGTCAGGCATAGCTGGGTGGCCGCCCGGGTGAAGCTGAGGCTGCCAGCGGCGGCAACAAAGCCCCGCAGGGGGTCCAGGGGCGGCAGGCGCAGGAGCGGATCATCCATGAGAAAAACGCATCCTTTTCATACCGAATATCCGTTTGTGAAGGCTAATTTTCAGGCCAATACTGCAGTCACACCCGCCATCGTAATGCGTACCACGCATCATGTGCGGACCAGGAGACGATCATGACCGAGCATTCAACCCCCCGCCAGGTGCGCCTCGAAGGCCACGCCTCGACGGTGCTTCCGGAAGGTGTCGGCACCCTCGTGGCCTGTACATCGGGCTGCGTGTGGCTCACCCGTTACGGCGACCCGCGGGATCTCGTCCTCCACGCCGGCGACAGCTTTCGCATCGACGGCCCGGGCACGGTGGTGATGACCGCCCACCACGGCGCGGTGCTGCAGATCTTCCCCGGGGAAGCGGCCCGCCCCGTCCGCCTCGGCTTCGGCGCCCGGCTGGCCCGGCTGATCGGCCCCCGCTGGCACAGCGCAGCACGGCGACTGGCGGGCGGTTCCATGCACGAGTGCTAGACTGAAATCGTGCCCTGCCGCGGAGCCCCCATGAGCAAACAGACACTGGAATTCTGGTTCGAGTTCGCCAGTTCGTACTCTTACCTGAGCGTGATGCGCATCGAACCCCTCGCCCGGGCGGCGGGGGTGACCCTGCAGTGGCGCCCCTTCCTGCTCGGGCCGGTGTTCCTGTCCCTGGGCTGGAACGACTCCCCCTTCAATATCTACCCACCGAAGGGGCGCTACATGTGGCGCGACCTGGCCCGGCTGGCCAGCCGCTATGGCCTGCCCCTGAAGGTGCCCTCACGCTTCCCGCGCAACGGCCTGCTTGCCGCCCGGGTGGCCCTGGCGGGGGCGGATGAAGCCTGGATGCCAGCCTTCTGCCGCGCCGTGATGCGCGCCAACTTCGCCGAAGACCAGGAAATCGCCGAGGTCGAGGTGATTCGCGCCATCCTGACATCCCTCGAACTGCCGGTGGACGCGATCCTGGCGCGGGCCGAAAGCCCCGAGAACAAACAAGCCCTGCGCCGGCAAACCGAAAGGGCCGGCGAGATCGGGCTATTCGGCGCCCCCAGCTTCGTTACCCCGGACGGGGAACTGTTCTGGGGCAACGACCGGCTGGAGGACGCGCTGGAATGGGTCGTGAACGGCCCGACGATCTGAGCCGTCACCACCCACCACATCAGGTTCACATGCCGCCCGTCGCTTGGGCACCGGCAGCTTCCTCGCGCCCCTCGCAGACCTACTACAATCCCGAACGACTATCCCTTACAAATACGGGCACGCCGTAAAAATCCAAAATAGATGTAGAAAAAACCTGACGCTCATCTACGCTGATTTCATGAGGCGCCGGATGGCAGGCGCGCCACGTCCAACCCAAACGGAGGAGCGCATCATGACCGTCGCCCCGCGCCCACTCAGGCTTGCGGCCCTCTTGGGCTTCATCACGCTTCTCGGCGGCTGCACCCCGCCGAACGCCCTGCGCAATTTCGATGGCGACCCTTGGGTCAAGCGCAACGCCGAAGCCCTCGACCGCATGGCTGCAAAGCTCAATGAATACGGCACCGTCGGGATGTCAGCGCCGCTGATCATGACCCCGGACAAGAGCTTCGACTTCGAGATCCAGTCCCACGGGCCGGAGCAATACTTCGCCGAAGCCAAAGCCGAGATCCAGGCCCGTGCCGCAGCCCTCGAACAAGATGTATCGCTGTTCAGCCTGAACGCATCCGCCAACATCGATCCAACCAAAACTGCGGCTTACGCCGAACAGCTAAAGAACTACGAGAGCGAGCGTATCGACTACCTGCGCCAGCGCAATGAACGGGATCGCGCCCTTGGCATGGCCGCCGCAGCCAAGAACACCGCCGCTCAGTTGCGCCGGGACGCCGCGCTCAAAGCGGCTGAACAGATAGCTGACCCTCAGCAACAAGCCGAGGCCCGCGCCAAGGCCCTCGAGGACTACGCCACAGCCATAACCGCAGCCGGGGGAACTGCCCCCACCGCCCCCACTTTTCCCACTGCGCAGGCGCCTTCCGCCCAGAGTGCCCCGACGAACGCCAACAGTAGCTCAACCCAGACCCAGGACGTGCTTCCCGATGCTTACAACAAATTCGCCAATCCTGGCAGTTTCCTCGGCCAAAACCCGACCGTAACCTCCACCAACCGCTCGGCACTCATTACCGCCGCTGGCGACACTGCTGTTGAGGGAATCTTGAAGGCCTTGCACAGCACGCAGCCGTCAGCAGCGTTGCTAGGCAAAAAGAAATTCTTTGGTGCTGCGATGGTTTCCGTCACGCCAGGCTGGCGCACAAAGACGGACTTCGCGGCGCGACTGACAATCAGGCCGACACTAACGTTTAGGCCGGCACGTGCAGAGGTCTCTGACTTCGTGATCAAAACGTTAAAAGAGCGGTACAAGACAACCGAAATTCGCTGCGATCAAATCGACGCACATCCAAGCGTCGCGGGATACCGGTTGTTAGATCGGACTATGTCCCCTTATTCGGACTCGATTTCGATCGCGGTAGCAGCTTCCGCGGTGTCACCAATGACCGATACACAGAACCTGCAGTTGGCTAGCAGCCTTCGCAAACGTAAGGAGTTTGTTCTCCAAATAGCCCTTGCCCTTCAGTCCGCTGGTCTAGACGCAGGCGCAAAACTTTTCCGTGACCATCTTCAAGATCTGGAAAAGATGTAATGAGCAGCAACCGGGAGGTTCCGATTACCGCTTACGCCACGGGCAGTCAGTTCGGCTATGAAATCGGCCCAGAATTGTGGAGCCAAACCAACCTTTCAGAATCCAAACCCAAGCCGGGTTATCGCCTCGTCCGCCAGAGTTTTCCTACGCTGTTCCTACTTGGTATTGAAGAGGAAGAACAATATCCGAGACTCGATTGCGGGACTACCAACAATCGGAATCGGGAACCGGTTGTAGTCGAGCCCCATTTGAAAGTCGAGCAGACCCGACGCTGGGTGCCCTTGACAGAACGCGCCGCGGCCAGCGACCCCATCGACGGCGAGATCGCGGCGCTCAACGACGAGATTACCCGGGCTTACGTGAGTGGTGATGCTTGTAAAGGTGAAAACAGGTCGGTTTACAAAAACGTCTGCAGTCAGATCAACGCCCGCGGAAACGCCCTCGCAGAAGAGCTGTTTGGCAGCTACCAGCAACAGCCCCTTCCACTTTGCATGGTCGTTCCGGACCTGCCACGTTGCATCAAAGAAGCTGCGCGCGAGGAAGCCGAAGCAGAGAAGATGAAAACAGCGCAAGCAGCATCCGACGCCAAGGCAAAGGCAAAGACAACGGCAACGGCAACGGCAACGGCCAGTACTGCCAAGGCGAAGCCAGCTACCAAGAAGTAAGCACTGCCCCACGGCCCGACTGATGGCCCCCCACCCCTTGCGAGGAGACCGCCATGAGCAAATTGCCTCAATCCTTCCGCGTCCGTGTCAATCGCACGCCCGTCAGCGCGGAGTTTCTGCCCACCGCTGAAGACCGGGACGGCCGCCTGGGGTTTGGCTGGACGCGGGAAGCCCAGCCCTACGCCTCCTTCGACCGGCGCACCTTCGCCCCTCAAGGCACCCATTTCGGCCCGCCCTATGGCGACGACAAGGTCACCGAAGCGCACCGCAACAGCGATGGAGCCGACGGCGGAGGCAACTTCGGCCCCTTCCGCGGCACCAACTTTGGCCCCTACGGCAGTTACGCCAAACAGGTGGGCTTGGGCTATCAGCCAGACCTGCCCGACCTGCGGGACTATCAACTGGAGCCTAAGAGCAAGGCCAAGCAAGCACAGTTGAAGACGGCCATCGCCGACATGATCGTGACGATCCAGCATGGCAACATGCTCGCCACGCAGGGAACGGAGAAGGAGAAGGGCAGAGACGGCAAGAAAGCGAAGTCGCCGGCTCAACAGCGCAGCGAGATCGCACCGTCTTACCTGCTCCACCAGATCGACAAGCTGCCGTCCCGCTGCGATCTGCGGGCCACCGGGCATCTGTCGCCCGTGGAAGACCAGGGACCGATAGGCTCGTGCACCGCCCAGGCGGTGGTCGGCCTGATCGAATACCTGATGCGTGCTGGCGGCGGCGACGGACACGACATGTCGCGCCTGTTCGTCTACAAGATGAGCCGACGTTTGCTGGGCTGGGAAGGCGACACGGGCGCCTATCTGCGCACCGCCATCAAGAGCGTCGCGCTGTTCGGCCTGCCCCCCGAGGAAGAATGGCCCTACGATGTGGCGCGTTACAACGAGGAGCCACTAGCCTACCACTTTGCCTTCGCCCAGAACTTCAAGGCCACCACCTATGCCCGCCTAGACGGATACGGCGATGGCAAAGCCACCCTCGACTCGGTGAAGCGCTGCTTGCAGGACGGCTTTCCGGTGGTGTTTGGCTTTCCAGTCTATAGCTCCATCGACGCAGTGGGGCTGCAAGGCCGCTACGTGATCCCCAACCCCAACCACCTCGACGCCCTGCGCGGGGGCCACGCGGTGTTGGCGGTCGGCTACGACGACAACCTGGAAACCAGCCTCCCCGGCGCGGCCAAGCGCACACGCGGAGCCCTCCTGATCCGCAACTCGTGGGGCGTGGACTGGGGTGTCGCGGGTTACGCCTACCTGCCCTATGAGTACGTCTACGGCCTGCTGGCAGTGGACTTCTGGACGGTCTTCAACAAAGACTGGATCAAGCTGGAGGTCTTTGTCTAAACGCTTCGCCCAATCTGGAGGAAACTCGCAATGATTGCCATCCGGACCATCCTGCTTGCGACAAGCGCACTGGCAGCGCTTCCCGCCATCGCCATTGATACGCCGCAGTCCGGCATCTTTTCCACACCAGCTACCGTCTTCAACGGGAACACCAATCCGCCAGTGCAAACGATCTCGCCCGATAACAACGAAATTTCCTTTATCTTTCAGGGGCTGCGTATCGAGCAGCAGGGCAACGGTCAGCGACGTGGCGACACCACCCACATCGCACTGCATGTGCCTCTCACTATCGACAAGCCCACTCGGATCAGGGCGGAACTGCGTGGTGCCATCGTTGCCGAAAAGGGGGCGAAATGCCGAATCAGTATCGACAGCCCCAAAGGGTGGGAGGTGCTGACGGCTACGCAGGCGCCGCAGGCCTACCTGCGAACCTCCATTCCCGTGTCCGCCAGCGATGGTGACCTGAAACTACTGATCAGCCTCCGGTGCACCGGCCGACCGCTCACTCGCCCGGTTTTCATCGCCGAAGTGGATTCCCTAGACCTAAGCCTGGAGTCTCGCAAGAGCAAATAAGCGCCCTGAGCGCCTATTTGCCGAGCAGCGGCGTGGCGTCGGCGCCCGATGACTTGCTGCCGGATGCTGCCTTGCGGGCCTTCTCGGCCTTTTTCTCGGCGGCCTTGCGTGCGCGCGCTTCGTAGTCGGCCCGGTCGCTGGTGGCCTGTTCGGCGCGGCTTGCCGCGGCCCGGGCTTCGGTGGCGCGGCGGCGGGCATCGGCGGCGTCCTTGCGATTGCGGTCGGCGGCGGCCTCCATGGCCTGGCTCTTGCCGTCCTGCTCCCGTTTGACCCGGGCCGCATCCTTCTCGGAAAACTGGCGCAGCCGGGATTCGCTGTCGGCCCGATTGCGGGCTTCCTGCTCGGCCCGCTCGACCGCCTTGGCGGGCGCTTCCCGCGCTGCGTCCGCCTGACGCTCCTCGAAGCGGCGGTTCTTCTCGGCCAGTTCGATGCGCCCGGCCTCGTTGTCCATCTCCCGCGCCTTGCGCACGTCCGCCACCCGGCGCGCCCGGGCCTCATCAATGCAGCGATTCACCAGGAAGCGCTCGTAGCAGGCGATCTCGTCCGCGTTGAAACGGGCGTCGGCGGCACTGCGCAGACCGGCCGCCTCGCTCTTGAGCTTTTCGGCGCGGGCCAGTTCGACAGCGGGGTCGGATGGCGCCACCGCCTCCTGGGCGTGCACGGGGCCAACGCTCATGACAACGAACACCAGGGAGGGCAGACAGGCGGACAGAAGGGGCAGGCGATGCAGACGCATGGGACTGGGCAGGGCTGAAGGCTTTTGGACCGCTTACAATACCGGATTTACCGCCCGGTTTCCTCCCCGTCCTGCTGCCGTGATCCAGTTTCGCTCCCTCCGCCTCGCCCGGGGCGTCAAGACCCTCATCGAAGGCGCCAGCCTGCAGATCCACCCCGGCTGGAAAGTCGGCCTCACCGGCGCCAACGGCTGTGGCAAGTCCAGCCTGTTCGGCCTGCTGCGCGGCGAGCTTCACCAGGACGCCGGCGACCTGGAGATGCCGGCCTCATGGACCATCGCCCATGTGGCCCAGGAGACGCCGGCCCTGGCCAGCCCGGCCATCGACTATGTGCTCGACGGCGACACCGAACTGCGCCGCATCGAAGCCGCCCTGGAACGCGCCGAGGCGGCCCACGACGGCGAGGAGATCGGCCACCTCCATGGCCGCCTGCAGGAAATCGGCGGCTATGCCGCCCGCGCCCGCGCCGCGGCCCTGCTCGACGGGCTGGGTTTCTCCGCCACCGACCTGGAGCGCCCGGTGGCCGATTTCTCGGGCGGCTGGCGGATGCGCCTCAACCTGGCCCAGGCCCTGATGTGCCGCTCCGATCTGCTGCTGCTGGACGAACCCACCAACCACCTGGACCTGGACGCAGTGATCTGGCTGGAGCAGTGGCTCACCGACTACCGGGGCACCCTGGTGCTGATCTCCCACGACCGGGATTTCCTCGATGCGGTGGTGAATCAGATCGCCCATATCGAGGGCCAGCGCCTGACCCTCTATGCCGGCGGCTACTCCGACTTCGAGCGCCAGCGTGCCGAGCGCCTGTCGCAGCAGCAGGCGATGTTCGAGAAGCAGCAGCGGGAGCGCGCCCATCTGCAGAAGTACGTGGACCGCTTTCGCGCCAAGGCCACCAAGGCCCGCCAGGCCCAGAGCCGCATCAAGGCCCTGGAGCGCATGGAACTGATCGCCGCCGCCCACATCGACACCCCCTTCACCTTCAGTTTCCGGGACTGCGGTCAGGCCCCCGACCCGCTGCTTCAGATTGAGGACGCCGCCGCCGGCTATGCCGACAAGCTCATCCTGACGGGCATGAAGCTCACCCTGCGCCCGGGCGAGCGGGTCGGCCTGCTGGGCCGCAACGGCGCCGGCAAGTCGACCTTGATCAAGCTGCTTTCGGGTGGCCTGAAGCCCACCGCCGGGGTGCGCCGGGAAGGCAAGGGGCTGGAGATCGGCTACTTTGCCCAGCACGCCCTGGAGAGTCTGCGCCCGGAAGAGTCGGCGCTGCAGCACATGCTGCGCCTCGACCCCCAGACCCGCGAACAGGATCTGCGCAATTACCTGGGTGGCTTCGATTTTCACGGGGACATGGCCACGGCACCCTGCGCACCGTTTTCGGGCGGCGAGAAATCCCGCCTGGCCCTGGCCCTGCTGATCTGGCACAAGCCCAAGCTGCTGCTGCTCGATGAACCCACCAACCACCTGGACCTGGAGATGCGCCACGCCCTGACCCTGGCGCTGCAGGACTACGAGGGCGGCATGGTCATCGTGTCCCACGACCGCGCCCTGCTGCGCGCCACCTGCGACCGCTTCCTGCTGGTGGACGACGGCCGGCTGCAGCCCTTCGATGGGGATCTGGACGATTACAAGAGCTGGCTCGCCCAGCGCCGTGCCACCGACGCCGCCGCGGCCCAGTGCCCGGACAGGGCCGCCGACAAGGCCAGCCGCAAGGCCGACCGGGAAGCTGCCGCCGCCGACCGCCAGGCCCGCCTGGCGGCCCGTCGGCCGCTGCTGAAGGAGCTGGAACAACTGGACAAGAAGCTCGCCCCCTGGAACGCCGAGAAGGCAAAACTCGACGAACGCCTGGCCGACCCGGATCTGTACACCGGCCCTGAAGCCGGCGAGGTACCCAGACTCCTCAAGCGCCAGGCCGAGCTGGCCGAGCGGATCGACGAAGCCGAGCTGCGCTGGCTCGAACTGCACGAGGCGCTGGAGGCGATTCCGGCGGACTGAGCCCTCGCGGGGAACGGAGCACCCCACCCACCCTCCCCGACACCTTCCGCGACGCATTCGACACAAGGCGTCACGGTGTCTTTGCTAGAATCCGGGATTCGCCAAATCAACCGCTGTCATCTGGAGCATTCCGCCGTGCAACTCGTCTGTCTCGACCTCGAAGGTGTTCTCGTCCCCGAAATCTGGATCGAATTCGCGGAGCGCACCGGCATCCCCGAACTGCGTCGCACCACCCGCGAGGAGCCGGACTACGACAAGCTGATGAAGTATCGCCTGGACCTGCTCAAGCAGCACAAGCTGGGCCTGCCGGACATCCAGAAGGTGATCGCCGAGATGGGGCCGGAACCCGGCGCCAAGGACTTCCTCGACGCCCTGCGCCAGGACTTCCAGGTGATCATCCTGTCCGACACCTTCTACGAGTTCGCCATGCCGCTGATGCAGCAGCTCGGCATGCCCACCCTGTTCTGCCACAAGCTCGAGGCCAACGCCGAAGGCTTCCTGGTGAACTACCACCTGCGCATGGCCAACCAGAAGAAGGAAGCCGTCCAGCGCTTCAAGGAGATCAACTTCAAGGTCATCGCCGCCGGCGACTCCTACAACGACACCGCGATGCTCCAGGAAGCCCATGCCGGCATCCTGTTCCGCGCGCCGGACAACGTCATCGCCGAGTTTCCCCAGTTCCCGGTCGAACGCGAATACAGCGGCCTGATGGCCCAGATCCGCGCCGCCTCCGCCCGCATCTGACCCTTCCCCCAGCGCCGGCCACGGCCTGTCGGCCGGCGCCCACACCGCCATGCACCGCGAACGCTTCTACACCCTCTCCGCCTCCTGCCCCGACCGTACCGGCATCGTTGCCAAGGTGTCCGGCTTCATCGCCGAGCACAAGGGCTGGATCCTCGAAACCGCCCTCCATGCCGAACCGGCCCTTGAGGCCGACAAGCGCGGACGCTACTTCATGCGCATCGAGATCCGCGCCGATTCGCTGCCTTTCATGCTCACGGAGTTCCGCGAGCGCTTCCGCCCCATCGCCGAGGAACTCGAGATGGACTGGAAGATCACCGACTCGGCCGTGAAGAAGCGGGTGGTGGTGCTGGTGTCCAAGCAGGAACACTGCCTTTACGATCTGCTGGCCCGCTGGCAGTCGAAGGAGCTCGACATCGAGATCCCCTGTGTGATCTCCAATCACGAGACCTTCCGCGGCTTTGTCGAATGGCACGGCATTCCCTTCCACCATGTGCCCGTCACCGCGGACAACAAGGCCCAGGCCTACGCGGAAGTCCAGCGCCTGTTCGAGGAGTCCCACGGCGACACCATGGTGCTGGCGCGCTACATGCAGATCCTGTCGCCCGAGCTGTGCGCCGCCCACCCGGGCAAGATCATCAACATCCACCACAGCTTCCTGCCCAGCTTCGTGGGGGCCAAGCCCTATCACCAGGCCTACGTGAAGGGGGTCAAGCTGATCGGGGCCACCTGCCACTACGTGACCGCCGAACTCGATCAAGGCCCGATCATCGAACAGGATGTGATCCGCATCGACCACTCGGACTCGGTGGAGGACATGGTGCGCTACGGCAAGGACATCGAGAAGGCCGTGCTGGCCCGGGGCCTGCGCTACCACCTGGAAGATCGGGTGCTGGTGCATGGCAACAAGACCGTGGTGTTCCGCTAGCGGCACTTTAACGACCGCCGGATCCTGCTCGGCGGGATACCGCGCGAGGCAGGAATATCGGGGGCTTTCCGCCACACGCCCCCGGCGGGCAAGGATCAGACGCGCTTGAGACGGCGGCTCATCCCGAGCCCGGCGAGCCCGAGGCCAAGCAGCCCCATGCTCGCGGGCTCCGGAACGGTCCCCCCGGGGCAACCGGCACCCGTCGAAATGCACAACCCGCTGCCGGCAATGGCAACCCCACGGGCCGCTTCGACATAACCCAGGCCCACATCAGCGTTGGCGTTCTGGATGCCGACCGTCACCGCATGGTCGTAGCTGCGGGCATCGAGATACTGCAGTTCGATGGTGTTGCGGCCCTCGTGAAGAATGAGCTCGAAGGTGGCGCGGTTGTCATTGGCGAATTCATTGACGCGACTCCACTGCACGATGAACTGCCGGCTGCCGACCACACCAACGGTCTGATAGTAGATCGCTGCGCCAGGCTGAACCGTCATCCAGTCCATGTGAAAAACGGCGATCTGGTTCGGCACACCGTTGCCCGATCCGAGAGGCACGCCATCACAGCACATTCCATACGCATTGCCGAACGAAATAAAGCCGTTGGTCGCAATGTTGGCTGTACGGAAACTGCTGCCATAGAAACTGAAATTGAAACCCAGACCGATGATGTCGCCGGTGGCGCTATCGTCATCCAGGGGCAGCACCGAAGTGCCCGTGGCACTGATATCCCGGAAATTGTAGGCGACGCTTCCACCCGTATAGCCAAAGGCATCAGGCCCCGGAAAGGCGGCAGCTTGGGCGAGGTTTGCACCCGCAAGGGCAGCGAGCAGGCAGGAGAGCAGTTTCTTCATGATGGATTACCCCTCTTATCGACGAGGTTAATCTCGCAAGAAACAAGCCAGCAAAAATCCCTTTTCTCTACAAGCACATAGAAACTTCAATCCGGCTCCCGCGCTACATGTGTCAATTTCTCCGACGTTGCTGACCCGACGCTGGGCGCGCCAAAAGCACAACGGGCGCCGAAGCGCCCGTTGTTGCTCAGGGAAACTGCTACCGCGATCAGTTGTGGTAGGCGGTTTCGCCGTGGGAGGTGATGTCCAGACCTTCCCGCTCTTCGTCTTCCGGCACCCGCAGACCGATGAACATATCCACCAGCTTGTAGGCGATGAAGGCGACGACGGCCGACCAGACGATGGTCACGCCGACGGCGGTTGCCTGGATGATGACCTGGTCAGCGATGGAGTAGGTGTCGGCAGCCTTGTTGGCCACGTAGTCCCAGATGCCCGAGCCGCCCAGGGAGGGCGAGGCGAACACGCCGGTCAGGATGGCACCGAGGATGCCGCCCACGCCATGCACGCCGAACACGTCGAGGGAGTCATCGGCGCCAAGCATGCGCTTCAGGCCATTGACGCCCCACAGGCAGATCACACCGGCCAGCAGACCGATCACGATGGCCCCAACCACACCGACGAAGCCGCAGGCCGGGGTGATCGCAACAAGGCCGGCCACGGCGCCGGACGCAGCGCCCAGGCCGGACGGCTTGCCCTTGATGATCCATTCGGCCAGCAGCCATGCAACAGCAGCAGCAGCGGTGGCAACCCAGGTATTCACGAAGGCCAGCGCGGCAACACCGTTGGCTTCAAGGGCAGAGCCCGCATTGAAACCAAACCAGCCCACCCACAGCAGGGAAGCGCCAACGATGGTCAGGGTCAGGCTGTGGGGAGCGAAGGACTCCCGGCCGAAACCGATGCGCTTGCCAACCATGAAGGCACCGATCAGGCCGGCCACGGCAGCGTTGATGTGCACCACGGTACCGCCGGCAAAGTCGAGGGCACCCTTCTTGAAGAGGAAGCCGGCCGTCGCGTTGGCGGCATCAGCCGCTTCGGCAGAGGTGTAGGCATCCGGACCCGCCCAATACCAGACCATGTGGGCCATCGGCAGGTAGCTGAAGGTGAACCACAGGACGGCAAACAGCAGCACCGCGGAGAACTTGATGCGCTCGGCGAAGGCGCCAAGGATCAGGGCCACGGTAATGGCCGCGAAAGCACCCTGGAAGGCCACGTAGATGTACTCGGAGATCACGACACCCTTGGAGAAGGTTGCCGCCACCGAATCAGGCGTGATGCCCTTCAGCAGGACCTTGTCGAGGCCGCCGAAGAAGGCGCTGCCTTCGGTGAAGGCGATGGAGTAGCCATAGACCACCCACAGCACGCTGATCAGCGCGAACACCGAGAACACCTGGAGGAGCACGGACAGCATGTTCTTGGCGCGCACCAGGCCACCGTAGAACAGGGCCAGACCCGGCACGGACATCATGATGACGAGGGCGGTGGCCACGAAGAGCCAGGCGTTGTCACCCTTGTTGGGCACCGGAGCCGGGGCCGCCGCCGCTTCGGCCGGAGCAGCCTCGGCAGGCTTGGCCTCGGCGACCGGAGCGGCTGCCGGGGCAACGGGAGCTTCAACCGGCTTGACCTCCGCCGGGGCCGTAACGGCGGGAGCGGCAACCGGCTCGGCAGGGGCCGCAGCCTTGTCCTGTGCCAGTGCGCTGCCCGCAAAGCCGACCGCCACGGTGGTCAGCAGGGCTGCAAGAATTTTTCTCATGATTGAACGCTCCCTTACAGCGCGTCAGAACCGGACTCACCGGTACGGATACGGATGGCTTGTTCCAGATCGAACACGAAAATCTTGCCATCACCGATCTTGCCGGTGCTGGCGGACTTCTCGATGGCTTCGATCACCTGATCCAGGATCTCGGTCTTGACGGCGGCTTCGATCTTCACCTTGGGCAGAAAATCGACCACGTATTCGGCACCACGGTACAGCTCGGTGTGCCCCTTCTGGCGACCGAAACCCTTGACTTCGGTCACGGTGATTCCCTGCACGCCAATGGCGGACAGTGCTTCGCGCACTTCGTCGAGCTTGAAGGGCTTGATGATGGCAGTTACGAGTTTCATGGCTGGGTTCCTCAGGCAGGCGGCCGGAATTCGACCGCCCTGCGGTTGCGGGAATTAGAAGCTGCGGGTCACGGACAGAACCACACGGTCCTTGCCCAGATCCTTGCCAAGAAGGTTGGTGTACCAGGCGCTGCTGGCATTGGTGGTGATGTAGCTGAGACCCAGCACGGTGCCGCTGAAGTCCTTGGTCACGCCCAGCTTCCAGTCGGTGTAGGAGGCGCCCTCGGAGGTCGAGCCGGCAACACGCTGGCGACCCACGTGGCCCACCAGATTCAGGGTCGGAACCAGCTCATAGGCGGCATTGAGTTCCAGGTAGCCGGAGTTCTTGCTGCCGACCCAACCGAACAGGTCGCTGAAGGAATGGGAGTACTTCAGGGTCAGGAAGGAATAGCCGGCGGACACGTAGCCTTCCAGGGTGTTCGGGTTGTTGCCGTAGCCGGTACCCGGATAGAAGTACTGCAGCAGGCCCACGTCGTAGCCGAAGTCACCGACGGTGCCCTTGAAGCCGCCGTAGAAGTCCATCTCGATGCTGTTGCTGACAGTGGAATTGCCATCCGTCAGCCAGGACACGTTGGAAGCCCAGGTGCCGAGGTACAGGCCGCTGGAGTGCGCGTAGTCGAAGCCACCCTGCACCGCCGGCTTGCGGTTGGTCTGACCGATGCCGCGATAGATGTACTCGGATGCCAGCGTCACGTTGCTGGTGAAGGTGTGCTCCGGCGTGGCATCGGCAGCGGTAGCCATGGTCGGCAGAACAGCACTGGCAGCAATCAGGGCGGAGGCAATGACGGTCTTGCGCATGATAGGGTTTCTCCTCGTAATCAAAAGTTGGCGAAGTCCATTAAGCAACACATGTGCCAATTTGAAATATCCTTGTTTTTCAGCCCACTGCGCAAACTGACCGGGTTTTGCTGCGGCGCAGGGAAATTCCAGTGCGCACCAACTTGGTATCATGCACCAATACAGGGCGCCACTTTGGTGCATCAACCCCGCCGATCAACGGGCGGCGGCGGTGCTAGACTTTGATCACAGGGGTTTCGTACCCTACCCTTCCCAAATTCTGAGGTAGCTACCATGGCCAACCCGAAAATTCTCGACGACATCGGCTCAAAGGTTTCCGAACTCCTCGCCAGCAGTCCGGCCAAGGACATCGAGAAGAATGCCCGCGCGCTGCTCGCCAGCGGCTTCTCCAAACTGGACCTGGTGACCCGCGAGGAATTCGACATCCAGCGCGAAGTGCTCGCCCGCACCCGCGAGAAGCTGGCCGACCTGGAAACGCGGGTCGCCCACCTGGAGGCGGAACTGGCTTCCCGGCCGGCGTCTCCGGCTGACTGAACCCCGCGATTCGTCCGTTGTCCCAGCGAGGGCGCCCCGGCGCCCTCGTTTGCTTCCTGCCCCTTCTGCGGAGACTCCCTTGAAGACAGCCCTCGCCCTCCTCGCCTGCGTCGCGGCGCCAGCCCTGGCCGCACCCGTCAGTTACACCATCGATGGCAACCACACCTTTCCCGTCTTCGAAACCGACCACCTGGGCTTTTCCACCCAGCGCGGGCGCTTCAACAAGACCAGCGGCAAGATCACCCTCGACGTGGCCGCACGCAAAGGCAGCGTGGAGGTGAGCATCGACGCTGCCTCCATCGACATGGGCTTTGCCAAGTGGAACGAGAACATGCGCGGTGAAGGCTTCTTCAACACCGAGGCCTTCCCGACCATCACCTTCAAGGCCGACCGACTGCAATTCGACGGAGACAAGCCGGTTTCCGCCGAAGGCAGCCTGACCCTGCTGGGGGTGACCCGGCCTGTCGCCCTGACCCTGACCCGCTTCCACTGCGCCCCCCACCCCCTCAACAAACGCGAAACCTGCGGCGCCGACATCACCGCCCGCCTCAAGCGCTCGGAATTCGGCATGACCAAGAACATTCCCTCAGTGAGCGATGAAGTCCGCCTGGTGATCGGTGTCGAGGCTTTTCGCGACGCACCATGACGTAGCCATACCGCCGGAGGCATCCTGAGGTTAGACTCGCGATTTACCCAAACCGGATAAATCGTGAGTCTGGCCACCCTGACAAGCCGCGCCCTCGTCGGTCTCCTCGCCCCTGAAGTCAGGGTGGAGGTTCATCTCGCCAACGGGCTCCCGGCCTTCACGCTGGTGGGTCTGCCCGATGTCGAGGTGCGCGAAGCCCGCGATCGGGTACGCGCCGCGCTGCAAACCTCCCAGTTTGAATTTCCCCAGCGACGCATCACGGTCAATCTCGCCCCCGCCGATCTGCCCAAGGAAGGTGGCTGCTTTGATCTGCCCATCGCCCTCGGCATCCTCGCCGCATCCGGTCAGATCCCGGCGGAGGGCCTGGCACGCTACGAATTTGCCGGGGAGCTCTCCCTCACCGGCGAGCTGCGTCCGGTACACGGCGCCCTGGCCCTGGCCCGACAGGCCGCCAGCAGCGGGCGCACCTTGATCCTCCCCGCGGCCAATGCCCCCGAGGCCGCCCTGGTGCGCGGCGTCGCCCTGCTGCCGGCCACCAGCCTGCTGGCGGTGGCCGCCCACCTGTGCGGGCACACCCTGCTCTCACCCTATGCCGGCCCGCCCCTCGTGGTGCCGCCCAACTACCCCGATCTGGCCGACGTGAAAGGCCAGACCCAGGCCCGCCGGGCCCTGGAAGTGGCCGCCAGCGGGCAGCATTCCCTGCTGCTCTTCGGCCCCCCGGGCACGGGAAAGTCCATGCTCGCCCAACGCCTTCCGGGCCTGCTTCCCCCCATGAGCGACGACGAAGCCCTGGAAAGCGCCGCCGTGCAGTCGGTGGAGGGCAGTTTCCGCCCCGAGCAATGGGGCACCCGCCCGATCCGTGCGCCGCACCACTCCGCATCCACCGCCGCCCTGGTGGGGGGCGGTGGAACCCCGCGCCCCGGCGAGATCAGCCTGGCCCACAACGGCGTGCTGTTCCTTGATGAACTGCCGGAGTTCGAGCGTCGCGTCCTCGAAGCCCTGCGCGAACCCCTGGAAAGCGGTGTGATCACCATCTCGCGCGCCGCGCGCCGGGCCGAATTCCCCGCCCGTTTCCAATTGGTGGCAGCCATGAACCCCTGCCCCTGCGGCTATCTGGGTCACCCGGACGGGCGCTGCCGGTGTTCGCCCGACCAGATCGCCCGCTATCGCAACAAGCTCTCCGGTCCATTGCTGGATCGCATCGACCTGCTCCTTGAGGTGCCCGTCCTGCCGGCCTCCGACCTGCAGTCAATCCATCCCGGCGAGTCAACCGCCACCGTGCGCGAGCGGGTCGCGCAGACCTGGGCCCGCCAGCTCGCCCGCCAGGGCAAACCCAACGCCCGTCTCGCCGGCAACGAGATCAACCGCTGGTGCCAACCCGATGGAAAGGGTGCGCAACTGTTACAAACCGCCATCGATCGCCTCGGCCTTTCCGCCCGCGGCTACCATCGCATCCTGAAGGTCGCGCGTACAATTGCGGACATGAACGGCGCCGATACTGTGGGCGCCTCCCATGTGGCGGAAGCCATCCAGAGCCGCAGGGGCCTCTGAATCACCGTCCAATCCCTTCAGGAGTTTCTTCAAGTGGCATCCATCCCGTCTGCGGGCGCGCCCCGCGCCAAGAACTGGCTCGTCTGGTTCATCGGTTTCATTGTCGTGCTCCTGGCCCTGTTGGCCGGTTACACCTGGCTGGTGCTCAACTGGAGCTATTCGACCGGCGAACGGGCAGGTTACGTCCAGAAGTTTTCCCAGAAGGGCTGGCTGTGCAAGACCTGGGAAGGCGAGATGGCCATCGTTGCCATTCCCGGCAGCCTCCCCGAGATCTTCAAGTTCACCGTGCGTGACGACGGGGTTGCCGCGATCATCAACAGCCATATGGGCAAGCGTGTTTCCATCGCCTACGAGCAGCATGTGGGTATTCCATCCACCTGCTTCGGCGAAACGGGCTACTACGTGAGCAAGATTCACGTCGTCGAGTAAGAACCCTCGCCCGCCGGGCGTGTCGAACCGCGCTCCCCCACCGGACCCTTCCATGCCCTACATCCAGCTAGCGGCGCTCCTCGCAGCGCTCGCCACCGTCGGTCCGTTCTCGATCGACACCTATCTGCCAGCCCTTCACGCCATTGGCGAGGAGCTGAACGCCACCCCCCTCGAGGTGCAGCAAACCCTCACCGCCTACATGCTGCCCATGGGGGCCATGGTGCTCTGGCACGGCGCCTTTTCCGACGCCTGGGGGCGCAAGCCGGTGATCGTCGTCTCCATGTTGCTCTTCGCGCTGGCGTCCCTGGTGTGCGTGTTTGCCGGCAGCATCGAGACCCTGCTGGTGGGCCGGGCTCTCCAGGGCATCAGCGCCGGTGCCGGCATGGTGGTAGGCCGGGCGGTGGTGCGGGACATCATGGAAGGGCCCCGGGCCCAGCGCCTGATGAGCCACGTGAGCATGGCCTTCGCCCTCGGGCCGGCCATCGCCCCCATCCTCGGCGGCTGGATCCACACGGCCTTCGGCTGGCGCGCCGTGTTCGTCTTCCTGGCTCTGCTGGGGCTGGCGCTGGCGGCATTGAGCGCCTGGCGGCTCGCCGAAAGCCACCCGGTCGAGGCGCGCCACCCCCTCCACCTGCGCCCCCTGGCCCGCCGCTACCGGGCCGTGTTCGCCTCGCCGGGCTTCCTGCTGCTGAGCATCGCAGTAAGCCTCAACTTCAACGGTTTCTTCATCTATGTCTTGTCGGCCCCGGTGTTCCTGATGCGGCATCTGGGCCTCGGCGAAACCGAGTTCGGCTGGATGTTCATCCCCGGGGTGATCGGCATGATGGCCGGATCGGGCCTGTCCGCCCGCCTCGCCGGGCGCCTGTCCCAGGCCCGCACCATCCGCCTGGGCTTCGCCCTGATGCTGGGTGCCGCCGGCCTCAACCTGGCCGTGAGCTACCTGCTCCCTGCCGGCCTGCCCCAGTCGGTACTGCCCATCATGGCCTACAACTTCGGCATGGCCATTGCCATGCCCAGCCTGACCCTGCTGGCACTGGATCATTTCCCCACCCACCGTGGGCTGGCCTCTAGCTGCCAGAGCTTCGTGCAGATGGTAATCAGCTCGGTCACCGCCGGCATCGTGGCGCCAGCCCTGTGGGGCTCGGTCGGCAGCCTCGCCTTCGGCATGACGGCCATGCTGCTGCTCGGGCTCACCTGCTTCACCGCCTGGTGGTGGTTCTTTCACCGCCGCCGTCATGAAGCAGGTCCGGCATGAACTGGGCCGAGAGCATTGACCTGTACTGTGAGCGCACCGACGCCAGCCTGTGGTCGGAGCCCCTCAACGCAATCAGCAATCTCGGTTTTCTGCTGATCGCCGTCCTGCTCTGGAAACGGGCGAGCGGAAAAGGGCGGGATCTGCAATCCCTCGCCGGGCTGGTTTTCGCCGTCGGGCTGGGCAGCCTGGTCTTCCATACGGTGGCCACCCGCTGGGCGGCGCTGCTGGACATCGCCTTCATCGCGCTGTTCGTGCTGATCTTTCACCAGCGCTTCCAGGTTCGCGTGCTGGGTACCGGCGACGGAAAGGCCTGGGCGGGGACGGCCGCATTCGTGGCACTGGCAGCCCTCTTTGTGGCGGCAACGCGAGGCCTGCCACCGCTCCCCCTCAACGGCTCGGAGATCTACCTGCCCCCCTTCGCGCTGCTGCTGTGGTGCGCCCGGGCTGCCCGCCGGACTCAACCCGCCAGTGCGCGCTGGCTGACCCGGGCCGCGGGGCTGTTCGTCATCAGCCTGGTCTGCCGGACCAGTGACACCTTGCTCTGCGGCATCTGGCCCGTCGGCACCCACGTGGGCTGGCACCTGGTCAATGCTGGGGTACTGTACTGCTGCATGTGTGCCCTGCTGGCGGTGTCAGCGCCACCGAGCGTACCCGCTACGCACCACGCGCCGCGGGTCTGACTCCGCCCACGGCCTTGCCAATCCGGCTGCGCTGCACACACCCGGGTTCAACACGGCGGGGCTGGCGGGCTCCGGCTCACCGTTGACGGTTGCCGGCACGGGAGCCCGCCGGCCACCGTCGGATGGCGGACAGCATTGCGGAAGCCCTTCCGGCCCACGTGATCGGCCGGCAGATCACGCCGGGAGCGAAAGGGAGAGCCCTGGCCGGGGCTCCCGGGTGCTTTAACTGAAGCTGTCGGCGAACAGGTTGTTGGCCCAGCCGAACATGTCCTCGTAGTGATCGCCGGATGGGGCCGGGGCTTCGGCAAGGGTGTTGGGCACCGGCTTCATCAGCCCAGTGGCGGCGTCATAGCCAAACACCACCGTCAGCCAGGAGGCGGTCTTTGAGGTGATCGGGCTATAACAGGCCGAGCTGGTCATCGGTGCCGGGTCCGGTGCCTCACCGGCGAAATAGCGGATCAAGGCATCGGCGCACACCTTGGCCTGGGAGTTGGCCATGTGGCCCGACTTGGGCTGACCCGTCCCCTGGGAATCACCGATCACGTGAATGTGCGGCACCACGGTCGACTCATAACTCAGCGGATTGACTGGCGCCCAGCGTGTTGCGGGATTGGTGCCGAGCAGACCAGCCGCGACAACGAGCTTTCCGGCCTTCTGGGGCGGGATGATGTTGGCGCCATCGGCACGGATCGGTCCCCAGTTGGTATGGATCGTCTTGTTGGCCCAGTCCACCGAGCTCACCACGCTGTTCGGGCGGTACTCGATCACGCTGGCATAGGTGGTCCGGAAAGCCGTATGGAAGGTGTGGGGCTCGGCCACCACGTCGTTGTTGGCGTCCAGCACGATGACACGCCCGGCACGACGCCGGCGCAGTAGGGAGTCGGCCAGCAGACAGGCCCGTTCGTACGGCCCCGGTGGGCAACGATAGGGCGCCGGCGGAATGGACATGACGAAGGTGCCACCCGCGGGCACCGCATCCAGTTGGCCCTTCAGGGCCAGGGTCTGGGGGCCGGCCTGCCAGGCGTGGGGCAGCACGGCGGTGTCCAGGCCCGGCACCGCATCAAAATCGATGCCCGGAGCCAGCACCAATTTGTCGTAGGGGATGCGGCTTCCGTTCTGGGTGGTCACGATGCGGTTCACCGCATCAATCCCGACGGCCCGGTCGGCCACCAGGCTCACCCCGTACTTGCTGCGCAGAGTGTCGTAGCGCAGGGTGATGGCATTCATGCCCAGCGCCCCGGTCATCACCAGGTTGCTGAGAATGCACGAGACGTGGCTGGGATTCGGCTCGATCAGCGTGACCTGGATCTTCGGGTTCCACATGCGGACATACTTGGCCAGCGTTGCGCCGGCAAAGCCGCCACCGATCACGACAACCCGGGGTGCGGCCACCTGGGCACGGGCAAGGAGGGGCACGGAGCCGGCGGCAGCGAGTGCACCGGAGGCCTGCAGGAGTTTGCGACGATTGTGCGAAAACATGATCTATCCCTTCAGGCTCAGTCGTCGCCCCGCGACTTGTTCCGGCTGGCGGTGCCGGTCGTCGGGGTGGTCGAGGTCGTGGTGGAAACCTTGCCGGAGGTGGCAAAGTAGCGGGCGATGAGCCGGATCTGCGCATCGGTATAGCCAGCCGCCTGACGGTGCATGATCTCGTCCGGCTTGATCCTGGCCTTCATCTCGATCAGCTCCTTGTAGATCTCGCCCTCACTCTCGCCGGCAAGCTTCTCCATGCCGGACACGGCCTGACCGTTGGTGCCATGGCACTGGGCACACTGGGATGCCAGCAGGCGGCCGGCCGGCGGTGCGCCGTGGGCCGCAGCCGTGGCCATCAACAAGGCCAGCGCGGACGCGCCGGACAGGTACTTCCGGATCTGTTTCATGTTTTCTCCTCCTCCTGGATGCCCGCAGGGGCGGGCACACCCAAAAAATCTAGTGTTCGAACTCGATCCGCGCGGCGACGATGGCCCCGCTGCCGCTGTCGAAACGGCCCTTCACCTCCACATGGCGGCCATTCGCCAGCTCAGCCCGGGTGCCACCCTCGAAGATCACCGCGCCGCCGGCGTCGATCCACTGGCCGCGGAGGCGGAAGCGCTGGGTGAGCGGGTCAAAGTCCTGCATCACGCCGCTCAGGTCGAAGGCCTCGTCATCGGACGCGTCCTCGTCGCTGCTCTCCACCTCCCGGGCGACCAGAACGCCGTTGCGCACGAAACCCTCCACCTCCACCCGCAGCCCCACCGCCAGCGGGCCGTCAATGCGGGCGGCGCTGGCATCCACGTGGACGCCATCAACGACGAAGGCCGTCTGGGTGCTCAGGCTGGAGATGCTGCCTTCGAGCTTGCTTTCGCCGCTGGTCAGCATCGCGCGCTGGGCAGGCAACACGCCCTCCACACGCCAGACACCACCCGACGGAAGGCGCGAGCCAGACACCTGGACGAGAGCACCTTCGGCGAGGGCCGACAGCTCACTGGCGGGTACCGCTGCGTAGTTGATGAGGACCCCAGCCAGCGTGAAACGACGCTGCACGCCGTCGAGCCCGCTCACCGACCCACGCAGCTTGAAAGCGCCGGGCTGACTCCGCGGCTCGATGCGGGTGGCCGTGTAGGCACCGGCTGCAGCGTTGTAGCCGCCGTAAACCTCCACCACGTCGCCGGGCCTCAGCGCAGCAAGACCCGCCAGGCGCTCATCGAAGACCGTGGAGGCCTTGACGCTGACGCTGGCGCCAAGGACGGTGAAACGACCGCCCGCCAGATCGACGCTCTCCACCGGGCCCACCAGCTCGCTGCCGTAGCGGATGCTCTCCGCCACGCCGCTGCCCGCCACGAAGTCGGCACTGCCGCGGATGGTGGTGACCATGCCCAGCTTCAAGGCATCGCGGCCGCGCACATTGCCCTCTTCGTCGGTGACCACGGCGTGGCTGTCTTCGTAGCGCACCCCGGCGACGATCACCGAACCAAAGCCCGAGATCGGCCCCATGGAGACAACACTCGACACGGTACCCGTGCCGCCGGTCCCGACGCCGGCCATGTCCCCACTGCCACTCCCGCCACAGGCCATCAACACCACCGTCACGAGGATGGCCGCCAGCCACCCGGACAGTCCGCTGCGGCCGACACGACAACGCGCCCCCATCATGGCCGGATCTCCCCGTCGTCCGGGTCAGAAGGGGATGGCCTCGCCATGGGCGCCGAGTAGCTGTAAAGACCGATCCGAACACGCTGCTGCCGGGGTCGCCCGAGCTTGCGGTCCTCCTCGATGAGTCCTTCCAGCACAGGGACGGCAGCCTTCATCAGGCGCGCCCAACTGCCCAGCACCATGCGCCGCACGGCCTCCAACGACTCCAGCGACAACTCGTCGGCAAATACGGCCTGCTCGAAGTGCGGCGGCTCCGCAGCGATCACGTTGCTGACCGCCGCGCTAAGGTGATCGCCAACGTTGTCCCCGAGAAAACCCAGCATCGCCGCCTGGGCGTCGTTCGGCACAAAGGTGTTGCGCACCAGCACAACCTGGTCGGTCTCCCCATCCAGCCGGGCAATGCCCAGCCGGCACAACTCGTCGAGCAGGCTGCGTGGATGCACGTCCCGGGTCACCGAGTGGGCCAGGCTTTCAAAGCTGGGCTCTCCCTGCGCCTGCGGCAGGCGCGGCAAGGGCCGCGGAACACCATTCCCGTCGCAGCACGCGGGGTCGGTCAGCCAGCGGGTGAAGACTTCCGCAGCCGGCGGGTGGCGCACTTCGCGGGCATCGCGCCGGTGCTGCGTGAGACGCGTGACTTCGCGCCGGTTGAGCCCGGTGGCCACACTGATCCGGCTGACCACGCGCGACGGTGTCTGGGCCGACTGTGCCTTCAGTGCTTCGTCCACAACCGCCTCCTTGAGCATTTCTTCCAGTGCCGCAAATGACACCCCCTGCGCCAGCGCCAGCCTGGCCATCGGCCCCAGCAAGGCACGCAAGGCATCGGCCAGGGCGGGGTCCAGGGACTGCCCACCGCCTGCCGTTCCCCGGGCAGGCCCTGCGGGATCGGCGCTCATTGCTTCCCCCCCGCCCGTATCCGGCACACCGGGAAACAGGATCCGCCGCCTTCGGGGCGGCCCAGCGGGTTCATGGCAAAACCTCTGACAACATGATTGCTCCAAATACTAAATGTGTGATTTGCACATTTCAAGACAGTGTAAGGGTTTTCTTATGTAAGTAAAAAATACTGCGGGGCGCCTTGGCGCCCCGCATCGACTACAGACCCGGCAGCCACGCGGCCGGTTCAACCCTCTCTCAACTCCCGCTCGGCCCAGTACAGGGCCGTGATGGTCTTGGCGTCGGTGATGCGCCCGTCAAACACCGCCTCCCGCGCCTCGGCCAGGCTCAGGGTCAGGATCTCCAGGAACTCGCCCTCATCCCAGGCATGCCCCACGTGCTTCAGGCCACGGGCAATGAAGATCTCGATGCGCTCGTTGGAATAGCCGATGCACGGGTGCATCACCCCCAGGTAGCGCCAGTCCTCGGTGACATGGCCGGTCTCCTCCTGCAGCTCGCGCTGCGCGCAGCGCAGGATGTCCTCACCCGGATCGATCTTGCCGGCCGGCAACTCGAGAAAGGCTCGCCCCACCGGATAGCGGAACTGGCGCTCGAACACCAGCCGTCCATCCGGCAACACCGGAATCACCACCACCGCACCGGGGTGCTTGACGTACTCCCGCAGGCCTTCCTTACCATCAGGGAGGCTGACCCTGTCCCGGAATACTTTCAGCAGGCGGCCCTCGAAAACGGCTTCCGACGAGAGGGCTTCTTCATGCAAGGGGTCCTTCATCCCGTTCTCCATTCCTGATCTCGCTCAAAACACAAAGACCGCAGCATGGCATCTGCGAGCCATGGCTGACCAGTCATAATCGCGCCACCTTGCACCGGAAAACGGACCGTGCACGACTCCTTCCCCACCCTGCGTGACCATTTGTTAGACCCCAGCGGCGGCCTGACGTACCAGTTGCGCGCCTTCCGCTACCGCCGCAGCCTGTGGGCCGGCTTCCATGCGGCCGTGGCCGGCTGGCTGAGCGACTGGCAGCCGGACGGCTCCACCCTGGTGATTGTCGGCCCGAACGCCGGTCATGCCTTGCCGCCGGGCTTCCTGGAACGCTTCGAACAGGTCGTCGCGCTGGAACCGGACCCCATCGCGCGCCACCTGCTGGCACGGCGGCCGGATGCCCGCCGGCTACGCTTCGACAAGCTCGACTGCCTGAGCACCCCGGATGGCCTGGCCCTGCTGGCGGCACGCTTTCCCGACGCCGCCTTCCTTTTTTCCAATGTACTCGGGCAGGTCGCCGCGCCAGGCGGGAGCTGGACGGCCCTGCTCTCACGCCATCTGCAGGCACGGCACTGGGCGAGCTATCACGATGTGATCTCCACCACCCGGGTGCCGGATCATCGCGCGCCGTTGCGAAGCGCAACGGCCCCGAGCCTCGAGACCCTCCTGGCGCATTTCTGGACCCGGGGCGAGATCGCCGTGACCGACCACGAAACCCTGCACCTGGGCGGACGCGGCGCCTTCAGCTATGCCCTGTGGCCGATCACGCCGGCACGCTGGCAGGTGGTGGAATGGGTGGTGAATCAGGCGTAGGTGTCGAGGGCAGAGCCGGTTTCCGGCGCGCGCCCCCCGCTCTCAGCCAGCCGGTAGGCCTGGGCGGGCCCGGCGGCGTCTTCATCACGGGAGCGGGTGGCCAGTTCGACGCGGGCTTCGGCCGCCATGCTGGCGGCACGGGCGGCGATCTGGCGGTCCTGACCCGACGGGTCGGCGGGCGCCAGGGCGGCAGCGCGGATCTTCTCGGCCCGGCTCAGGGTTTCTTCGGGCGTGCGCCCGGGGGACACGTTGATGCCAACCTCGCCGCCCACGGCATAGCGTCGGCCATCGGGACCGGTCTCATAGGAATAGCTGGCGCCGCTGGTCACCACCCCCGCCCCGGCCGCCACGTGGGCCATCTCGTGGGCACGGACTTCCCGGTCACGCTGCTTCAGTTGCTCGACCCTGTGCAGGTCGGCCTCGCTCAACCCTTGAGTCTTGCCTGGAGCATCGCCTTGCGCCTGACCCGAACGCAAGCCCGCGCCATCGGCCCGACTGGCGGGCGCGGCTGCTGAGGGACTGAATGCCGAGGACGGACCGATCGCGGAAACGGACATGAGCAAACACCTGCGAACCTTGCTTTCAGCCTAGACGCTCAAGCCCCTGGCGTCAGCCCGAATGCACGGTGAACGCCAACAAGTGCTCACTCCCCCAGGTAGGCGGCCCGCACCTTGGGATTGGCCAGCAGATCCGCGCCCGAGCCGCTGAGGGTGATCGCCCCCGACTCCATCACGTAGGCCCGGCTCGAAAACTCCAGGGCGAGGGTGGCGTTCTGCTCCACCAGCAGCACGGTGACACCTTCGGCCGCCACCGAGGCAATGACTTCAAAGATCTTCTCCACCACCAGCGGCGCCAGGCCCATGGAGGGCTCGTCCAGCAGCAGCAGGCGGGGGCGGGACAACAGCGCCCGGCCGATGGCGACCATCTGCTGCTCACCGCCGGAAAGGGTGCCGGCCACCTGCTGCAGGCGCTCCCTGACCCGCGGCAGCATGCCGAAGATGCGCTCCATGTCGGCTTCCACGGCCTCGTCGTCACGCCGGCAATAGGCCCCCATGCGCAGGTTCTCCTCCACCGTCAGGCGGGTGAAGATGCCCCGCCCTTCCGGCACCAGGGCCAGGCCCTGGCGCAGGCGCTTGTGGGCCGGCAGCTTGTCGATGGCCTGACCGTCGTAGAGGATCTGCCCGCCGGCTGTACCCAGGGTGCCGGCGATGGCGTTGAGGGTGGTGGTCTTGCCGGCGCCATTGGCCCCGATCAGGGACACCAGCTCGCCCCGGGCCAGTTCCAGACTGATGCCCTTGACAGCCTCGATGGCGCCATAGGCCACCCGGGTGTCGCGCAGTTGCAGGATGGGAGCGGCGTTGTGGGTGGTGCTCATGCCGCGGCTCCTGCCTTGCGGGTGCCATGGCCGCCCAGGTAGGCGGAGATCACGGCGTCGTTCTTCTGGACCTCGGCGGGCACGTCCTCGGCGATCTTCCTGCCGAAATCGAGCACCGCCAGACGGTCGCACAGGCCCATCACCAGCTTCACGTCGTGCTCGATGAGCAGCACGGTGACACCGTCGTGGCGGATGGTCTGGACCAGCTCGCGCAGCTTGCCGGTCTCGGTGGCGTTCATGCCCGCCGCCGGTTCGTCGAGGGCCAGTAGCTGGGGCTCGGTGGCCAGGGCGCGGGCGATCTCCAGGCGGCGTTGATCGCCGTAGGAGAGGTTTTTCGACACGGTATCGGCAAAGCGCTCGATGCCCACGTAGCGGAGCAGCTCGAAGGCGCGCTCGGTGATGAGGCGCTCTTCCTCCCGGGCATGCCTGGTCTGCAGCAGGATGGAGAAGGGGTTGGCCCGGGAGCGGATGTGATGGCCGGCCATCACGTTCTCCAGGGCGGTGAGCTCCCGGAAGAGCCGGATGTTCTGGAAGGTGCGGGCAATACCCGCGGCCACCACCTCGTGGGGCTTACCGGTGGGCAGCTCGGTGCCGTTGAAAACGATCTCGCCTTCTTCGGGCACGTAGGCGCCGGTAAGCACGTTGAAGAAGGTGGTCTTGCCCGCGCCGTTGGGGCCGATCAGGCCATACACCTCGCCCTTGCGGATGGTCAGGGACACGTCGGACAGGGCCGTGAGGCCGCCAAAGCGCTTGGTGACGTGCTTCGCTTCGAGCAGGGTGATCACTTGGCCGCCTCCGCGGGGGCGGGCTTGCCCACCACCAGCTCCGGACGGGAATAGCGGCTGTGGGCCGGAATCAGGCCCGCCGGGCGCAGCAGCATCATGAAGATCATGGCCAGGGAGAGCAGCAGCATGCGCAGCACTTCCGGGTCAAGAATGACCTGGTTGAACACCGCCTGCTGCACCGGCACGGCCACATGGCGCAGGATCTCGGGCAGGGCCGTGAGCGCCAGCGCGCCCACCACCACCCCGGCCAGATTGCCCATGCCGCCGAACACCACCATGGTGAGCACGGCGATGGACTCCATCAGCGAGAAGCTCTCGGGGGACACGAAGCCCTGGAAGGCGGCAAACAGCCCGCCAGCCACACCGCCAAAGGTGGCCCCCAGGGAGAAGGCCAGCAGCTTCATGTTGCGGGTATTGATGCCGATGGCCTTGGCGGCCAGCTCATCATCACGGATCGCCGCCCAGGCCCGCCCGACCCGGGAGATCTGCAGGCGCTGGACCAGGATGATGGACAGCACCACGAAGGCCAGGAAAACGTAGTAGTACAGGAACAGGGAGTTGATGGTGATGTCGTCGCCGATCTTCAGGGGCCGGGAGATGTCCCAGCCGAAGAGCACCAGCGGGTCGATCATGTTGATGCCCTGGGGCCCGTTGGTGATGTTGATCGGGTGGTTCAGGTTGTTCAGGAAGATGCGCACGATCTCGCCGAAACCCAGGGTCACGATGGCCAGGTAATCACCGCGCAGCCGCAGGGTGGGCAGGCCGAGGATGATCCCCGCCAGCGCCGCAAACACGGCCCCCAGCGGCAGCACCAGCCAGAAGGGCAGGTGCAGCTCGAAGTGGGGCGAGGCCAGGAAGGCGAAGGTATAGGCCCCCACCGCGTAGAAGGCGATGTAGCCCAGATCGAGCAGGCCCGCAAAGCCCACCACCAGGTTGAGGCCGATGGCCAACATCACGTAGAGCAGGGCGAAATCGAGAATGCGCACCCAGGTCTTGCCGAAAAGCATGGCAATGAGGGGGGCGCCGAGGGCCAGGGCCAGCACCACCCAGCGGGCTGCAGCCGGGTTGCGCTTGCCGAGCCAGGGAATGGCGAGGGCGAGTTCATTCATGGGGAGACACTCTCAATGGCAGCGAGCGCGATGGATGAGGGCAGATCCGGGGCTTCCGCCGGGCCGCCCCAGGGAAGTCCCGCGCGCCCCTGGGGGGCGGCGAACGCAGTGAGCGTGGGGGTCGTCATATCAGGCGCGGTCTGCGACGCGTTCACCCAGCAGGCCGGTGGGCCGGAAGATGAGCACGATGCCCAGAATGATGAAGGCGAAGATGTCCTGGTAGCTGGAGTTGAGGAATCCGAAGCTCATGTCCTCGATGTAGCCGGCACCGATGGACTCCACCAGCCCCAGCAGCAGCCCGCCGAGCATGGCGCCACCCAGGTTGCCGATGCCCCCCAGCACCGCCGCGGTGAAGGCCTTGAGGCCGGGCATGAAGCCCATGGCGTAGTGGGCGATGCCGTAGTTGGACGAATACATCACCCCGGCCACGGCGGCCAGCGCCGAGCCGATGATGAAGGTGGCGGCGATGATCTTGTTGGTGTCCACGCCCATCAGGCTGGCCACCTTGTGGTTCTCGGCAGTGGCCCGCATGGCGCGGCCGAGGCGGGTCTTGTTGACCAGCAGCACCAGGGCCACCATCAGCACCGCCGACACCCCCAGGATGACGATCTGCACCGGGGTGATGAAAACACCGGCGACGGGTTCCAGGGGCGTGGTGGACACCAGTTGCGGGAAGGTGTGGTAGTTGCGGCCCCAGATGATCATGGCGAGGGTCTGGAGCAGGAAGGACACGCCGATGGCGGTGATCAGGGGCGCCAGCCGGGGCGCATTGCGCAGGCGGCGGTAGGCGGTACGTTCAATGGTATAGCCGAGGATCATGCACACCACCACCGAGATCGACAGGCCCGCCAGCAGGGTGGGCACGAGGCCGAGTTCGGGGGCGTGGATCTGGAGCAGGCGGATCGCCTCGAGGGCGACCAGGGCGCCGACCATCAGGATGTCGCCGTGGGCGAAATTGATGAGGCCGAGAATGCCGTAGACCATGGTGTAACCGAGGGCGACGAGGGCATACACGCTACCCACGACGAGGCCGTTTACGGTTTGCTGGAGAAGGGTTTCCATGGAAACGACCGGAAAAGATGAAAGGAATGCCGGGGCGGGTGCTGCAGCGTGGAGGCCCATTCCTGCGCCTCCACCGCCCCGGCGCGGTCAGACGGATCTTATTGCAGGGCTTCCCACTTGCCGGCCTTGAACTGATAGACCGTCACGGCGCCGTCCTTGATGTCGCCCTTGGCGTCGAAGGCCACAGTGCCGATCACGCCCGGGAAGTTGACCTTGGCGATGCTGCCGGCGTACTTGGCCGGATCGGCGCTGTTGGCGGCCTTCATGGCCTCAATGATGGCCGAGGCGGCGTCGTAGGAATACGGGGCGTAGATCTGCACGTCGGCATTGAAGCGCTTCTTGAAGCGTTCGTTGAAGTTCTTGCCGCCCGGCATCTTTTCAAGGGGCAGGCCCGGCTGGGTGCAGTAGGTGTTGCCGCTGATCGCATCGCCGGCCAGCTTGATGACTTCGCCGGTACAGCCGCCGTCACCGGTGATGAACTTGGCGTTGATGCCGAGCTGCTTGATCTGCTTGAGCATGGGGCCGGCCTGGGTGTCCATGCCGCTGTATACGATCACGTCGGGGTTCTGGGCCTTGATGCGGGTCAGGATGGCCAGGAAGTCGGTGGCCTTGTCGCTGGTGAACTCGCGCCCGGTGAGGCTGCCGCCGTTGGCCTTGACGGCTTTCTCCACCTCGTCGGCGAGGCCCTGGCCGTAGGCGGTGCGGTCGTCGATCAGCGCAATCTTCTTGCCCAGCTTGGTGGCGGCATACTTGCCGATGGCCAGCCCCTGCTGCACGTCGTTGGCGATGGTGCGGAAGGTGGCCTTGAAGTTCTGCTGGGTCAGCTTGGGGTTGGTGGAGGCGGGAGAAACCTGGGGCAGGCCGGCCTCGTTGTAGATGCGCGAGGCGGGAATGGAGGCGCCGGAGTTGAGGTGCCCGACAACCCCCTTCACTCCACTGTCAGCCAGACGCTGGGCCACGGTGGTGGCAGTCTTGGGGTCGGCCTGGTCGTCCTCGGCCTGCACATCAAACTTCACCTTCTTGCCGCCGAGGGTCACGCCCTTGGCGTTGTAGTCCTCGATGGCCAGGCGGACGCCGTTCTCGATGTCCTTGCCCAGGTGCGACTGGGTGCCGGTGAGCGGCGCAGCGACGCCCAGCTTCACAACTTCCTGGGCGGATACGGCAGATGCACCAAGACCGAGCACGGCAAGGGCGACAAGGCGGTATTTCATGCGGGTTTCTCCTCTGGTTTGTAGGGTACGACGCTGACTAGCAACTTCGGGGCCGGGCTGCGGGACAGCCCTCCTGTCACGATGTGACATCCTCCCCAAGGGAGGGACGCGCGCCCTTCGGGCGGCCGGGCGGGCGCGCTCGCGCTGTGTTTCAGGGCCGGGCTTCCCACTTTCCGGCATTGAACTGGTAGAGGGTCACGCCACCCTCACGGCTGTCGCCGCTCGCATCGAAGGCGATATTGCCGGTCACGCCCTTGAAGCTCAGCTTCTGCATCTGGGGCAGGTATTTGGCCGGGTCGGAAGAGCCAGCCGCCTTCATGGCCTCGATCAGGGCCGTGGTGGCGTCGTAGCTGTAGGGGGCGTAGAGCTGCACGGGCACGCCGAAACGCTTCTTGAAGCGCTCGTTGAACTCCTTGCCGCCCGGCATTTTGTCCATGGGGATGCCCGCCTGGGTGCAGTACACATCGCTGCTCATGGCCGCGCCGGCAATCTTGATCATCTCGGCAGTGCAGGCACCGTCGCCTCCCAGGTACTTGGCGGTGATGCCGAGCTGCTTCATCTGCTTGAGCAGTGGTGCCCCCTGGGCATCCATGCCGCCATAGAAGATGGCATCGGGCTGGGCTGCCTTGAGCTTGGTGAGGATGGCGGCAAAATCGGTGGCCTTGTCGGTGGTGAACTCACGCCCCACCGGCGGGGTGCCGAGTTTCTTCAGGCTATCCACCAATGCGTCGGCCAGCCCCTGACCGTAGGCGGTGCGGTCGTCGATCACGGCGATGCGTTTGGCCTTCAGCACCTCGGTGGCAAAGCGGGCCATGGCGGCGCCCTGCTGCAGGTCGTTGGCAATGACCCGGTAGGTGGTCTTGAACTTCTGCTGGGTCAGCTTGGGGCTGGTGGAAGACGGGGTGATCGCCGGGATGCCCGACTGCTCGTAGATGCGCGAGGCCGGAATCGACGCACCCGAGGTGACATGGCCCACCACGCCCTTCACGCCCGCATCGGCCAGGCGCTGGGCCACCGTGGTGGCGGTGCGCGGGTCGGCCTGGTCGTCCTCGGCCTGCAGCTCGAATTTCACCTTCTGGCCACCGATGCTCACGCCCTTGGCGTTGGCGTCGTCGAGGGCCAGCTGGGCGCCGTACTGCTCATCCTTGCCCACGTGGGCAATCGGGCCGGTCAAAGGGCCGGCAAAGCCGATCTTCACCACTGCCTGGGCCAGGCTTGCAGAACTGCCCGCCACCATCACACCGGCCAGGGCCAGCTTCAATGCGCCGTGTTTCACCTGTTCATCCTCCGCAAAGGGTCTTCGTGCCAGAATGGGCACCCGATTTTTCCGCCCACAATGAGGTGGATTGTAACCAAGCCCGGCCGCTTTGGCGGGATACGGGCCTATCCGGAGAATCCCCGATGCGCAGGCTGTTTTCCCTCTTTGCCGCTACCCTCACCGTGGCCGGACTGGCCGCCTGTGATGCGGTCACCCTGAATGAACTCAAGCCGGGCATCTCTACAGGCTATGAGGTGCGCGACAAGCTGGGCAAACCCGGCATCGAGTGGCGCAATGACGACGGCAGCGTGACCTGGGAATACACCCGTCAGCCGGAAGGGACGGAGTGCTTCATGGTGACGGTGGGCCCCGACAATGTCCTGAAGAGCATCGAGAACGTGCTCACGCCACAGAACTTTGCACGGGTTCAGGCGGGCTGGACCAAGGACCAGGTGCGGCGCCTGCTGGGCAAACCACGTTCGGTTCAGGTCTTCGCCATGAAGAAGGAGGAAGTCTGGGACTGGCGCCTGCCCCCCGAAGTCAGTGCCGAAGTGTTCTTCAACATCCACTTCGGTGAGAACGGGCAGGTCAGCACCACCAGCCGCACGGTCCAGCCGCAGCGCTGATCCAGGGCACCGTCCCGCGGCGTACCGGCGAGAAACCCCTCAAGCCGGCGGCTCCGGGGCCGATAGCTAGGGCAACGTCATGCCCTGGAACCTGTCATGCGTCAAAATCTGCCCGTCACATCGAACGAATACCCCATCGCCGACGGTGCCGCCATCATCAGTCGCACCGATCTTGCCGGCAACATCACCTACTGCAATGAGGAGTTCATTGCAGCCAGCGGCTTCACCCGCGAGGAGGTCATGGGCAAGCCCCACAACATCCTCCGCCATCCGGACATGCCCTCCGAAGCCTATCGGGACATGTGGGCCACCCTGCAGCGGGGCCGGCCGTGGAGCGGCATCGTCAAGAACCGGCGCAAGAACGGCGACTTCTATTGGGTCCGCGCCACGGCCACCCCCATCGCCGACCGCTCGGGCTACATGTCGGTGCGCATCAAGGCAAGCCGCGATGAAATCGCGGATGCCAGTGCCCTCCATGCACGCATGCGCGAGAAGCCGGGGATCCGTCTGGCCGAGGGGCAGCTGGCCCCCACCGGGCTAACCGCCACCCTGACGCACCTGCTTCCCCGCAGCACCCTGGGGACCCGCATCGCCCTGATCAGCGGGGGCCTTGCTGCACTCTGTGTGCTTGCCGGCGTTGCCGGGCTGCATGCCGCCAGCCAGAGCCGGAACACCATGGACGCGCTCGTGCAGGAGCAGGCTCGCCTCCTGGTGCAGATCCCCCCGGATGACCCCGCCCGCCCTTTTCTGAAACAGCTCACCGATGCGGGCAACACCTCCCTCGCCGCCCAGGATGCCGACCATGCCCGTACCCAAAGGCTGCTGTCCGCCCTGATCGGGGGCGGGTTGAGCCTCGCTGCGCTGGCCTCCGTTCTGCTCATCCGCCGCCTGCACCGTTCCGTCGAGGCGGGCAAGCGCGCCGCAGCGGCCATCGCGGCGGGCGATATGCTGCAGCCCCTGCCCCCCGCCAGCGAGGACGAACTGGGCAGCCTGATCGTGCATATGGCGGTGATGCGCAACAACCTCCACGAATTGATCGCCTCGATCCGGAATGAGGTCAGGATCCTGCTGGGCAACGCCAGTGGCCTGAGCGCCACGGCGGGAGAGACCCGGATGCTGGCAGAGGCCCAGTCGGAGTCTGCAGCGGCAATGGCCAGTGCGATCGAGCAGCTCTCCGTTTCCATCGACCACATCAGCGACCATGCCCGGGAATCCCGCGAACTGTCGGAGCATTCCCGCACTCAGGCCGCCCTGGGCGCCCAAGTGATCGGCGATGCCCTCTCCGAAATGCAGGTCATTGCCGACTCGGTCAATCAGACCGCCCGGTCCGTGCGCAACCTGGAGAGCCTGTCCGGAGAGATCTCCATGATCGTCGGGGTGATCCGCGAGATCGCCGACCAGACCAACCTGCTGGCCCTGAATGCCGCCATCGAGGCTGCGCGTGCCGGTGAATCGGGCCGGGGTTTCGCCGTTGTGGCCGACGAGGTACGCAAGCTGGCGGAACGCACCTCCAGCTCCACCTCGGAAATCGCCGCCATGATCGAACGCATCCAGGCTGCCACCCGCAGTGCCGCCGCGGACATGGATGGCGGCGTGGAGCGGGTGACCCGCGGACTCGCCCTCGCCGACGAGGCGGGCAGCACCATCCAGCACCTGCAGGAGGGCAGCAGTCAGGTTCTCGGCGCGGTGGAGGGCATCACCCTTGGTCTGGGCGAGCAATCGGCCGCCGCACGGGACATCGCCCAGCGTGTGGAGCAAGTCGCGGGCGCCTCGGAATCCAATGCGGCGAGTGCCGCGCGGATCACCCGGGCGGCAGGCGAACTCGAAGACCTGGCCCGCACGCTGGAAGCCCTTTCCGCCCGCTTCCGCATCGCGTGAAAAGACCGGGCGGGGCGCCCGGTGCTCCATCGTGCACTTTGCATGGAGCAACTGTTCATTTTCGATACACACCGCCAAATCAGTTGCGGCAATGCACCAATCTCGAGCAGCTAGCACAAGGGGTTGATAAAGATAGACTTTCTACTGATAGATGCGACTGATCACCCTCTGGCACGCCACCTGCTGATAGGAGATAACGCTGCGCAAAGCGTTTTCAATCCAAATCCAGGAGGAGACTTCCATGCTGTATGCACTGCCCGGTTCTGCCGACGCCAAGATCCAATACAAGTCCAAATACGACAACTTCATCGGTGGCAAGTGGGTCGCCCCGGTCAAGGGTGAATACTTCGACGTCATCACCCCGATCACCGGCAAGGCCTACACCAAGGCCGCCCGCTCCGGCGCAGAAGACGTGGAACTGGCCCTCGACGCCGCCCACGCCGCTGCCGATGCCTGGGGCCGCACCTCCGCCGGCGAGCGCGCCGGCCTGCTGCTGAAGATCGCCGACCGCCTGGAAGCCAACATCGAGCGCCTGGCTTACGCCGAAACCGTCGATAACGGCAAGGCCATCCGCGAAACCCTCAACGCCGACATCCCGCTGACCGTCGACCACTTCCGCTACTTTGCAGGCTGCCTGCGCGCTCAGGAAGGCGGCATCTCCGAGATCGACGAAAACACCGTCGCCTACCACTTCCACGAGCCCCTCGGCGTGGTCGGCCAGATCATCCCCTGGAACTTCCCGATCCTGATGGCCGCCTGGAAGCTGGCCCCCGCCATCGGCGCCGGCAACTGCGTGGTGCTCAAGCCCGCTGAATCCACCCCGATCTCGATCCTGATCCTGGTCGAACTGATCGCCGACCTGCTGCCGCCGGGCGTGCTCAACGTCGTCAATGGCTACGGCCGCGAAGTCGGCATGCCGCTGGCCACCAGCCGCCGCATCGCCAAGATCGCCTTCACCGGCTCCACCGCCACCGGCCGCGTGATCGCCCAGGCCGCCGCCACCAGCCTGATCCCCGCCACCCTCGAACTCGGCGGCAAGTCGCCCAACATCTTCTTCGAAGACATCATGGCCGCCGACGACGCCTTCCTCGACAAGGCTGTCGAAGGCATGGTGCTGTTCGCCTTCAACCAGGGCGAAGTGTGCACCTGCCCGTCCCGCGCGCTGATCCAGGAATCGATCTACGAGCGCTTCATGGAAAAGGTCATGGCCCGCGTCAAGGCCATCAAGCAACTCAGCCCCCTCGACACTGACAGCATGATGGGTGCCCAGGCTTCCCAGGATCAGCTCAGCAAGATCATGTCCTACATGGAAGTCGGCCGCCAGGAAGGCGCCGAGTGCCTGATCGGCGGCGATCGCACCCACATGGACGGCGAACTGGCTGGCGGCTACTACATTCAGCCGACCCTGTTCAAGGGCCACAACAAGATGCGCGTGTTCCAGGAAGAAATCTTCGGACCGGTGCTCGCCGTGACCACCTTCAAGGACGAAGCTGAAGCCCTCGCCGTCGCCAACGACACCCCGTACGGCCTCGGCGCCGGCGTGTGGAGCCGTGACGGCAGCCGCGCCTACCGCATGGGCCGCAACATCAAGGCCGGCCGCGTGTGGACCAACTGCTACCACGCCTACCCCGCCCACGCCACCTTCGGCGGCTACAAGGAATCCGGCATCGGCCGCGAAAACCACAAGATGATGCTCGACCACTACCAGCAAACCAAGAACCTGCTGGTCAGCTACAGCCCGAACGCACTGGGCTTCTTCTGATCCAAGTGTCGTAGTTAGTGTAAGGCAAGGTGTTACGGGGCGAGGTCACTCGCCCCTTTTTTTCGTTTACCTCATCCAAGGACACGACCATGGTTGATCGCGTCACCGCCACCGAGGCGGCCCTGCAGTTCATCGAAGAACTGCGTGCCGAATTCGGCCCCCTGATGTTCCTCCTCTCCGGAGGCTGCTGCGACGGCAGCGTCCCCAACTGTTACAAGGTCGGCGAAGTCCTGCCCGGGCAAACGATGATCCTTCTCGGCCAGGTCGGTGGCGCCGATTTCTATCTCGGCCATCAGGAATTCCAGTATTACGAGAACAGCCAGCTGGTTCTCGACGTCCAGCCCGGCAACGGTGGAGACTTCTCCCTTGATTGCGGGCGCGGCAAGGCCTTCACCACGCGCTCCCGCCTCTTCACCGATGCGGAGCAGGCCACACTCAGGCCCATCGACGCTCCTTGAGAGGGGGGTGACCAAGCCGGCTGCGCGGCGCGATCTCATCCCTTTGCAGGCCCGGCCCACGGGCACCGGGACTACTCGGGAACGACCACCAGGGATCCGTCGGGCAGGCGGTAGGCCGTCCCGGCACGGACCCCGCCCTCAACCGAGGTCGTCGCCCCCTCGCCCTGAAAGCGCTCGACCTTCTTCGCTTCCGCTACCCGGCGTGATGCTCCGGTGGCGGGGTCTCGCGCCACCGCCAGCAGCAGGGCAGCCACCAGGACCAGGAACACGTCGATCAGGTTGACCAGCGACAACAGGGGGTCGTCGTCCCCTTCATCGTCAAGGCGCAGGCGGATCCGGTTCATCGCGGCATCTCGCTCTTTTCGAGGGTCAGCAGATCGCTGGCATACCAGCGCCGGCGCACGCTGACCACCCAGTAGCCAAGGGCTGCCGCGATCAAAGCCAGGATCACTGCCGAGAAAGCCACCATCAGGCTACGCGACACATCCCCCAGCTCGCCGTCCCCCAATGCCTTGAGCGCCGGCCCCATGGGAATCATGGTGGCAGCCAGGCCAAGCATGGGTGCCACCCGGGTTGCAATGCGGGCGAACTCCAGGCGGGCCAGCGCGAGCGCCTCCAGGTCAACAATCCGCAGGCCCGGGTCCTGGCGGCGGGCCTCGATCAATTCGAAGCCCGCCGCCAGCCCGACCCTACGTTGTCGGGCCTGCCAGAGAAAGGCCCCGAGGGCATGGAAGGCGTGCAGGAAGAGCACGCCGATGGCCAGCAGCACCGGTATCAGAAACAACTGACTGGCGGCGTACATCAGGCCTTCGATGGCTTGGTTCATGGGTCAGACTCCATAGGGAAGGAAAGGGGGCCGCCTGCGCTGCTGGCGCAGGGCACCACCCAGCACCAAGGTCAGCAGAAGGGCGGAGAGCACGGCAGGCTGCGTCCAGGTGGGCGCAGCGACACGGGGAGGAGGCAGCAGGCGCTGCCCCATCACCCGTTGCGGCGGCAACGGAACCGCCGGCGTCACGGGCACGGCCGGGGGCGCCACGACGAGACGACGGGCCATCGGCGCAGGAGAAGGCGTGGCCATGGGCGGCGGGCGGCCGGGTGCGGCAGCCTCCTCCAGCAGGACACCGGGCAAGGGCATGGCACCGGCGACTGGCGGTACCGTGCCCACCCCACGGGCCTGACCATCCCGGTCCCCCACGTGGTAGCCGGTCCGCAGGAACTCGATGGCATCGGGGTTGCCCTCCGCCGCCGCGGCCTCGAACCAGGTGCGCGCCGCCGCCACATCCCGGGGCACCCCCTTCCCCTCCTGCAGGGCACTCGCGTAGTGGAGCTTGCCGAGGGTGGCATAGGGCGAGTCCCCGGCCTCGGCGGCGCGGCGCATCAGCTCGGCGGCGGCAGGCAGGTCGGGATTGCCAAGGGCTCCGTCCTGCAGCATCAGCGCCTTCCAGATCATGGCGCCGATGTAGCCCGCCTCGATGCAGCGGTCGAAGATGCGCATGGCGGTCTCGTGGTCGCCGCATTTCTCGAACAGATAGCCCTTGCTGCACACCATCAGGCTGGCGGGCTGATCCGCCATGTATTCAAGGGTCTGGTCGCCGACCACGTGGGCCAGATCGGTGGGTTCGCCCGTCTGGGGTACAGGCCCGCCGCAGAAAAGGTTGCTCGCCAGCGCCGTGCCGGATAACAGGGCCATGGCCAGCAGTGCCGCCATTGAGGGTATTCGCATGCTTGTTCCCGGGTGGAAAGGCGGACGGGGCCGACCGACCCGTCCTTTCACCCCACTGTAAGACGCCCTCCCCATCCGCTCAGCGGCATCCTGCCCCGAAAGGCGCAGGCAATTTGCCCGACGCACGCTTCCGGTGAAGGGCGGGAGAAATGCCTGCTGCTTCGCGGGCAGGCTGACCTCGGCACGGTCTCCCCACACGGTTTCTACTGGCGTCTGCCATCCGGCTCAACCCACAAGGAGACAACCCATGCCCCAGCACTTCGACGCCAGCACCATCCCCTGGCAGCCCTTCGGTGACTTTCCCCACTTCGCCTTCACCATCCTGCAGGTGGACATGCAGCAGCGCATTGCCGACGTGCTCTTCCGGTTCGACGCAGGGCAGCAGATCGTGCTGCATCGCCACAAGGCCCTCAACCACACCTTTGTGGTGCAGGGAGAGCACCGCGTGTACGAGATGGATGGACGCCTGCGCGAAACGCGCCCCACCGGCAGCTACACGATCTCGCCCGCCAGCGAAACGCCCCATCGGGAGGGCGGCGGCGCCACGGATGCCATCGTCCTGTTCAGCATGCGGCCACAGCCGGGGGAGATCCTCTACGAAATCCTGGATGATGCCGGGCAGCCCATCGCCGAGATCACCCTGGAAACCCTTCAAGCCATCTTCGAGGCGCAGAAACAGGCGGCCTGAGCAAGCCGGCGCGAATGGTGGAAACGGGGCCGGCCGCCCCGTTCCTCTGCGGGAGGCGCCGCCATGAAGGGGGCGCTGAGATCAGGCCACGCAGCGCCCCCCGCCCACCCTCAGATCAGACCCATGCGCAGGGCCAGACGGGTCAGCTCGATGTCGCTGCGCACGCCCAGCTTGCTCTTGATCTGGTAGTGGCAGTTCTGCACCGTCTTGGCAGAGATGGACAGGCGCACGCCGATCTCGTCGGCGCTGCAGCCATCCAGCAGCAGGCGCAGGATCTCGAACTCCCGCGGGGCCAGTTCGGCAAGGCGCTCCCGAGGTCGGTCGATGAGGGCCAGGGCGAGTTCAGGTGCGATGTCCGGGCTGATCACCTGGCGCCTCGCTGCAATCTGGTAGACCGCGTTCACCAGCACCTCCGGCGGGCTGCTCTTGGTCACATAGCCCAGGGCTCCGGCACGCAGGGCCTGGGTGGCGAAGAGCGGCTCGCGGTGCATGGTGAACACCAGGATGCGCGCGGCGGGGTCACGCTGCAGCAAGCGCCGGATCAACTCGACGCCCCCCATGTCCGGCAACCCCAGGTCGAGCACCAGCACATCGGGCACCAGGGTCTTGAACAGCTCAAGGGCATCGCGAGCGGTGGCAGCCTCCCCGACGATGAGCAGGTCCGGACGGGACTCGAGCAGGCGCCGGTAGCCTTCCCGCACGATGGCATGGTCATCCACCAGCACCAGGCGTGTGGCCTCAGTCATGGGTCATCTCCACGGTACGCACCGCCTCTGCCGGAAAATCCGCCTCCACCCGCATCCCGCGGGGCGTCAGGGGCGTCAGGGCAAAACGCCCTCCCAGGGCCTCGACCCGCTCATGCATGCCGAGAACGCCCAGGCCGCTGCCCGCCGTCGGCCCCTCGCGACCGGCGCCGTCGTCGTCCACCCGCAGACGACAGCCCGCCCCATCGCAGCGCACGTCCACCTTCACCCGTCCGGGATCCCCATGGCGCAGGGCGTTGGTCAGGCTTTCCTGGACGATCCGGTACAGACTGGTGCGCAGCGCGTCGGGCAAGGCATCAATCTCCCCGACCACCTTCAGCTCGAACACGCAATCGGCCTGCCGACGCCGCCAGCCCCCCACCAGGGCCTCGAGGGCCGCGCTCAGGCCGAACTCCTCCAGTCCCACCGGGCGCAATTGCAGGAGGATGCCCTGCAGGCTCTCCATCATGTGGGCGGTCACCGCCGCGATCGCCCGGGCCGCCGGCAGCACGTCCGGATCGCGTGCCTCCGCCCGGCCGCCGATGAAAGCCGCTTCGGCACCGATGGAGGCCAGACATTGGCCAAACTCGTCGTGCAGTTCCCGCGCCAGACGCCGGCGCTCTTCCTCACGCACTGCCAGCAAGCGCAGGGCGAGGTGGCGCTGGGAAGCCAGGGTCTTCTGCAATTGCTCGGCGAGATGATCGAAGCCCGCAGCGATGCGGCGCAATTCGATCAGGCGGGGGCGCGGCATGCGTGCCGACAGCTCCCCCGCCTCCATCCGCGCCAGCACCGCCAGAATCTGGTCGGTCGGCCGCAGGGCGCGGCGCACGGGCCGGTAGATCAGCAGGTTGAGCAGCAGGATGCCCAGCGTCATGCCGAGCACCGTGCGGATCTGGTTCCATACCGCCACACTTTCGCTGTCCAGATCGGGCGTGACGACAAACTCCCCCACCTTGACACCCGGATACTGGCCGATCACACCCCGATAGTGGAGATCAGGCCCGATCAGCAAGGCCAGCAACCAGCGAAGCACGCCCGGCGCAGCGCCCCCGTCATGAAAGCAGCGCTGCACCACCGCACGCTTGTAGATGTCCTCCACCGCCACGCAGATACCCAGCAAAGGCCCGATGCCGTCAAGGGACTTCAGATCCATGCCCTCCAGACTGCGCCGGAAGGCATCCCGGGTCTGGTCCGCCTCCCCGGCAATCAGCCGCTCGACCGTATTGCCGGTGCGCTGAATATGCGTGCCGATGCGCGCCACCGCCTGCTGCAGGACGATGGCCCCCGCAGCCAGACCAATGACCAGGGCAAACAGGCTCACCCGCAGCAAGAGGTGGCGCTTGAGGTCCACTGCCGCCGCGGTGGCCTCGGTTGCCTTCATCGTGTGCTCATTCATGCTTCCCCCGGAGCCCGTGGAGCCATACCATACTGAATTAGTCGGATTTACGGATGGCGCCTCCCGCGCCCCGGTCCGCAGCTTAGCCGATCCCCGACAGGCAAATTGCCCGACCCCAACAACGCCAGCCCCACGACCAGACCACCATGCATACCCTCGAAACCCTGCCCTTCGACAACGCCTTCGCGCGCCTGCCACCCCATTTCTACACCCGCCTCCACCCCGAGCCCCTGCCCCGCCCCTACCTGGTGGCGGCCAGCGCGGAAGTCGCCGGGCTGATCGGGCTTGATCCGGCCGAACTGAGCCGCCCCGAGTTCACCCAGTTCTTTGCCGGCAACCGCCCCTTGCCGGGCAGCGACCCCCTCGCCGCGGTCTATTCCGGCCACCAGTTCGGCGTATGGGCCGGGCAGCTCGGTGACGGCCGCGCCCACCTGCTGGGTGAAGTGGCAGGCCCGGCCGGCGGCTGGGAAATCCAGCTCAAGGGCGCAGGGCAGACGCCCTACTCGCGCTTCGCTGACGGCCGCGCCGTACTGCGCTCGAGCATCCGCGAATACCTGTGTTCAGAGGCCATGGCCGGCCTCGGCATTCCCACCACCCGGGCCTTGTGCGTGGTCGGCTCGAGCGCCCCGGTGCGCCGCGAGACCATCGAAACCGCCGCCGTCGTCACCCGCCTGGCGCCCAGCTTCATCCGCTTCGGCTCCTTCGAGCACTGGCGGGTGCTGCGCCAGATGGATGAACTGCGCCAGCTCGCCGACCACGTGATCGAACGCTTCCGCCCCGAATGCCGTGCCGCGGCGAATCCCTACGATGCCCTGCTGCGGGATGTGGGCCGCCGCACCGGCGAGCTGATCGCCCACTGGCAGGCGGTCGGCTTCATGCACGGGGTGATGAACACCGACAACATGTCCATCCTCGGCCTGACCCTCGACTACGGCCCCTTCGGCTTCATGGACGCCTTCGACGCCGGCCACATCTGCAACCACTCCGATGACGACGGCCGCTATAGCTACAAGTCGCAACCGCAGATCGGCCACTGGAACCTCTATGCCCTGGGCCGCGCCCTGGCCCCGCTGATCGGCGACCAGGCTGCCGTTCAGGCCGCCATCGAGGAAAGCTACGCCCCGGCCTTCGAGGGACACTTCATGGACCTGATGCGTGCCAAGCTTGGCCTTGCCCAGGCGCTCCCCGGCGATGAGGACTTCATCGGCGAGACCTTCGGAGTCCTGCAGCAGAACCACCCGGACTACACCCAGTTCTTCCGCCAGCTCGGGCGCCTGCCGGGACGGGAAGACGCAGCCGGCCGCGGCGCCACCGACGCGCCGGTGCGCGATCTCTTCATCGACCGCGCCGCCGCCGACGCGTGGATCGTGCTATGGCGTGCCCGCCTGGGCGCGGAAGGCCGCAGCGACGCCGAGCGCCAGGCCGCGATGCAGGCCGTCAATCCGAAGTACGTGCTGCGCAACTGGATCGCCGAGTCCGCGATCCGGGCGGCCCGCGCGGGCGACTACAGCGAAGTCACGGCTGTCCACGACTGCCTGCGCCATCCCTTCGACGAACAACCCGAGTACGAACGCTTCGCCGCCGCCCCTCCCGACTGGGCTGAAGGACTCGCGGTGAGCTGCTCAAGCTGATTTCCAGGCTGCGGGATGGGCCTTGGTGGCGGGCACTCGGGACGGTGCCCGGGTAGCTGACTTGCCGCTAGCCGAAGAACACGCCGCCGTGGCTACCCGCCACGGCACCCACCAGCACCACCAGGCTCACACCCAGCAGGACCGTGTGGAGGCGCTGGATGGTCGCCATGGCCCCCAAGGGATCGCGCCGCGCCCGCGCTTCGAATACGCGATGCAGCACGAAGGGCTCCAGGACGAACAGCATCAGCGCGAATATCGTCCATACCGCCACCATGCCATGCATCCACCACCAGGAAAGCGGGTCGGCAAACCGCGCCCAGGCATCCAGGCGCCAGGTCAGCCACAGGCCCGACGCCCCGGCGAGCAGCACGCTCCACCGGGCAATCGCGGCAAAGCGCTGCTCCAGACGTTCGAACAGGTCAAGCTGGGCCTGGGGCTCGGCCAGCGCACGACAGGCCGGCAGCAGCACCCAGGTGACGAAAGCCACCCCACCGATCCAGAGCAGAACGGCAAGAACGTGCAGGGCACGGGCGATGGCAAAATCATTGAAACCGCTCACGGTATCTTCCTTTCCTGTTTTGGCGCCTGGAAGGCCGCCTCGTTGTCACGGGCCGCCGCATCACTCACCCATCGCAGCAGCGGCCCCTGCGGATTGTCCCGCTGGGTGGTTTCGCAAGCGCTGACGCATTGGGCGCACTGGGTGCAAGTGAACATGGCACGCTTGATGTTGCGCGGCTTGAGGCGCATGGGGCAGACGTGGTCGCAGGCGCTGTAGCAGCTTGCGCAGTCCGCCGCCCTGTCCCGGGTGAAACCCACCACCATCGCGGCGCGGTTGCCCATCCAGGCCAGACTCTGGAACAGGCCGACGGCGCAGGCGTAGCGGCAGAAAAGGTGACGCGCGAACAGGAACTCCGCCGACAGCACCAGGGTGCCCGCCCCGATGAAGATGAACTCGTTGCGTGTCGGCGTGCCGGCCAGCAGATGGCCATAGACCTGGAAGGGCGGCAACAGGTAGGTCAGCAGGACCACGGCCCAGACAAAGGCGAAGCCCACGGCCAGGGGCACCGTCACCAGCCACCATGCCCGGCCATAGTGCACCGGCGTTCCATCCGGCTCCCGCGGCGGCAGCGGTCGCGACTCCCACAGGCTCGGACGGCCGGTGGCGCGGCGCATGCAGGCATTGATGGTTTCAACCACCGAAAAATGCGGGCACAGCCAGCCACAGTACAGCCGCCCCCAGCGCCAGGCCACCCAGATCAGCAGCGCCCCCACGCCGAGGATGGGCAGCAGAACCCGGCCGATCACCCGCAGCACCACCCCGGGGGCGTCGATGCCCCCGCGGGAAAAATCCTCCAGGCCCGCATGCCACTCGAAACCCAGCAGCCAGGCATGCCCGGCGACCAGATCAAAACGCAGCAGGTTGAACACCGGCGCCAGTACAAAGAGCACGAAAAACCCGGCCTGGGCCCAGCGCCGCAAGGCCTGACGCGGCGGGCGCCCCGAAGCGGCCACCGACAGGATGGGAATGACCCGTGCGGAGCCCATCAGCGCGGCCCGATGAGGGGAAAGCGGAAAGGCTTGCCGGCCAGGGCCCGGGCCAACCCGATGGCCCCGCAGAAGATCAGGGTCGAATGGCAGACGGTGAAGTACAGGATCACCACCACCCAGGTCGAGGCCGCCCCGTAGCCCCCGGCGAGGAGGATCAGGCCGTTCGCCAGGACCAGCAGCACGCCTGCCCACACGCTCGCCGCCAGCGTCTGGCGCAGATGCCCGCGGGCGAGCGCAGGCGCCTTGCGGCGCTGCTGCCACCACAGCACCAGCAGGGCCACAAAGCCCAGGCCGGGGATGAGCATCAGGTTGGCCAGGTACAGGGCCTCGGCGGCCACTGCAATCTCGCGGCCGGGTATCTCGGGATCGGTTGTCAGGTCTTCCATGGGCAGCCCCAGCTTAGCCCGGGAATCCGGAAGGAGACTTGACCCGGGACAAGCCCCGCCCCGGCGACGAAACCGGCCCTCAGGGGAGGGAGACCCGTTCGCTCCCCCTCAGATCACCTCAAGCAGCTTGCCACGTAGCTGTTCCGCCTCACGGCGGCCGTCCCGGGACGACACGATGGCGTGATACCACTCGTCAAACAAGGCTCGCAGTTCCGCCGGACTGCGTGCCGCCTCGACCCGGTCCTGCAGGGAACTGGTTCCAAGGGCACCGACGAAGGCATTGAGGGTATTGAGCATGAAATTGCGGGCTTGCTGCAGGCGCACCGGATCATCACCCGGAGGATGCAAGCGGAAAGCGGTGAGGGATGGCTGGGAAACGGGCGCCACCGGGATGCTCGCCGTCGCACTGCCTGCCGGGCCGATCATTTCGATGAAACCGTCTTCTTCGAGCATGCCCAGGGTGTGCTGCAGGTCGTCGTACTGCAACATGCCCCGCAGATCCTCCACGCTACGCTTTCCATCCACAAAGATCAGTACCCGGCGCACCCGGGGGCTCAGACCGCCGGAGCGGGTCTCGATCTCTTCATGCCCTTTGCGGGTCTTGGCAAATATCACACCCATGCTTCCTCCTTCATGCAAGCCGGCTCTCCTGGGTACTGCCCATCCTTCCGGTGACGGTCATTGTAACGACATGGGAATGTGGCGGGCGATTGGTGCCCCCAAGGGGCGGGATGCGTCCCGGTTCGGTCGGTCGCGGCCGGGACCGGAAGCGGCTCAGGACATGTCGGGAATTCGACGCAGCAATTCCAGCCCGCGCCGGAAAGCGCAGCCAGACATGGATTAGGGTGAGCAGATCGGGCCGTGCAGTTTGATCTGTTCAGCCGTCAATGCTCCGCGGCGAGCTGGACGGCCAGCCGGCGTGCCTGGGCCAGACACTGCTCACCCCGCTCCAGACCATCGATGAATCGGCGGGGGATACCCGCCAGACCAACCTGCGCCCCAGCCAGGGCGCCGGCGAGCATCGCCCGTGCCTGATTCTGTCCGCCGCCATTGACCGCGTGCAGCACCGCCGACTCGAAATCATCGCGGAAGCGCGCAGCCAGATAATAGGCAGCGGGAAACTGGTGGTACACCGCACAGGGCATGCCATAGACCAGTGACACCTTCCAGGCCGGCTCGATGCGGATGTCGGGATCGTGAGCAGCGCTGGCCATCGCCGACGGCCCCAGCAAGGCATCCGGCGAAGGAAAGCGCCCCGCCACGGCGGTCTCGGGTTCACCCGGACGTGGCGCCCCCAGACGGCCACGGGTGACCGTATGGAAGGGCAACTCTCCGGTCTTGACCCGCGCCATCAGCTTGCCTGACAGCCTGGCATCCAGGGCATGCCCCTCCACCAGCATGCCCAGTACGGCGCCAAAGGCCACGGTCATGGCCACCACGGTGCCGTCGGTCTGCGTGAGCAGGGTATTGCGGGTCAGGGCAGCGGCCAGTTCGGCCGGGCGCAGGGCGTAGCGCACGGCAATTGCCAGCCCCCGCTCCGCCGCCTCGGTGGTGTCCGCGTTGCCTCCACACTGCCCCCAGGGCAGGCCCTCGCCCACCCGGCGGCGCCAGGCCTCACGGATCGACTGACTGGTGTAGCCCCCGGGGCCGGCCATGGGCGTCCCATCGATCAGGGGAAAGAAGTCCTCGTCGATCCGGCGGCAGAAGTCCGCCTCGTCGTAGCCGCCCGCGGCCACCAGGGAATCCAGGGTCAGGGCCAGCAGGACACCGGCCTGGGAAGCCTGGCCCGCCTTCAACCCGGCGTGGTAGCGCCCGGGGCGTGGGTCGGTGTAGCCGGAAATCCAGTCACCGTAGTCGGCCCGGAGCTCATCCAGGTCGTAGTACCAGTGGGGGCCGAGGGCCAGGGCATCACCGATGAAGGCCCCCATCAGGGCACCGGCGGCTCGATCCTGCAGGGATTGGGTCGGCATGGCAGGCTCCACAGTCGAAAGCTGTCAGACGGCTTTGTCCGGCGCCCGTTCCATCACCGCGGCAAAGAACTGCCAGGCCAGACGCAGGGCATCGGGCCCCTCGGGATCGGAGAAGGCCTGCCCGGCCGCCCCGCCGCTCCAGGCATGCCCCATCCCATGCACGCGCAGCAGGCGCACATAGGTCTGACGCCCCACCTTCCAGTCCTGGCGGGTAATGCGACGCCGGCTGCCGCGGCGGATCTCGCCGCTGGCTACGCTCATCTTCGTGCCCTCGGGTAACAGGTCGGCCCACAACCCGGCCGAGGTCTCGGCGTTGGCAAAGGACACCACGGGGTCGAAATCCCCATGGATCAGCAGTAGCGGTGGCGCGGCACGTCCATTCAGGGCCCGGGCGATGGGCTCGGCATCGGGGGAGCGCCGGCCGCGCATGGTCTGCCCCGCCTGCAAAGGGGTGACCGCACTGTGGGGCGCCGCCCCCGAGTGACTGCCCACAGCAACGAAACGCTCCGGATGCTCAAGGCCGAGGGTCAGCGCCATCGAGCCCCCGGCCGACAGGCCAATCGCGAACAATGGCCCGCCGATGCGCGGATGGCCACTTACCGCATGATCGACGATGGCCATCAGGATGCGGGTCTCCATCCCCACCCGGGCATCACTGCCGAACCAGTTCCAGCAGCGCTGGGGGTTGGCCTCCTGGGCCTGCTCGGGCATCAGCACGGCAAAGCCCCGCTCCCGGGCCACCGCGGCGCAGCGGGTGGACGCGGCAAAGGCCGCCGTATCCTGGGCGCAGCCGTGCAGCAGCAGGAGCAGTGGAATCGGGCGGCGGGTGCTCGCCCCGGTGGGAATGAACAGCCGATAGCGGCGCATGGCCAACGGCCCAAGCCCCCAGCGCCCTTCATGCCAGCGCCCACCGGTTACCGCGGCCGGAGCATCGGCCGGGGTTGCAATGCCCGACATCACATGGCGAGCCGAGCTAGCCAGGCGCCCGCCGGCGGCGATGCCCTGGCGGGTGGCGGCCTTGCCGATCTTGGTCGATTGACGCACACCGGCCCGGGTCAGCTTGAAGAGCGCGGAGACGAGGGGTGACTTGCGACGGGCCATGCGTGACTCCTCAGAATCGGGATAGGGGCGGTCAGCTAACCTGACCGTTCCCCTCCCACACCACCCGGCATGCGGGTCCGCACCGGGCGGTTCGAGCAGTTGAGGTCATGAAAGCCGAGGCACGCCGAGCCGATCAAAGTAGGCAACAGGCATGGCGCGGTTCAGCAGGAAGCGGCTGTTACGCCACCACCTCCGACTGTTCGCGGCCACCTGCCGGGCGTCCGTTTTCGAGGCGCCCATTGCCTTCAGTTCCCGATATATCGTCGTGCCCCGACGCCAGTGCTTGAGCTGCAACGCACGCAGCCGGTGACGAAGCCACTCGTCGAGTTCGCGGAACACCTTGGGCGTCTGCGCAAGTTGGAAGTACGCCTTCCAGCCCGGCATGTAAGTCCGTAGTCGTTCGGCGACCTCCGGCAGGCTGCGCCCACCCGAGCGACGCGTCATTTCCCGAATGCGTTGCTTGAAGGCTTCGAGCGCCTTTCGAGCGACCGCACACTTGATCCGATCCCCCGTACTGTGCCACAGCTCGTAGCCCAGAAACTTGCGACCGGTCGCCGGCGCGACCGCCGTCTTGGCCTCGTTGACCTTCAGATGGAGCCGGTCGTAGCGCTTGCGCAGCCCTTTCAGCACCCGTTCGCCCGCGTTGTGACTGCGCACGTATAATGTTGCAGTCGTCGGCATAGCGCACGAACCGATGGCCACGCACCCTCCAGTTCCCGATCCACCTCGTCCAACAGCACGTTGGCCAAGAGCGGCGACAGCGGCCGCCTTGCGGCGTGCCTTCGTAGCGCTCCATGACCACTCCGCCATCCATGATGCCGGCCACAAGGTAGCGACGGATCAGCCGCAACACGGCCTTATCCTCGATTCGTCTCGATAAGCGTTCCATCAGAATATCGTGATTGACCCGGTCGAAGAACTTCTCCAAATCCACATCGACCACCACCCGGTAGCCGTCCTGCACGTAGCGCTGTGCTTCGAGCACCGCGTCGTGCGCGCGGCGGCCCGGCCGGAAGCCGTAGCTGTGTTCGGAGAACGTCCGATCAATCATGGGCTGCAAGACTTGCAGCAGGGCTTGCTGGATCAGCCGATCCGTCACCGTCGGAATCCCAACTCGCGCACCCCGCCACCGGGCTGGGATCTGGACGCGGCGCACCGGCGCAGGCCGGTAGCTGCCATCGAACAAGGATTCCCGAATCCGGGGCCAATGCGCTTTCAGGTAGTCCGCCGTCTCGGCAATCGACAGCCCATCCACCCCAGCACTGCCGCCATTGGATTTGACGCGTTTCCACGCCGCCTCCATGTTCGCTTTCGCGAGCGCCCGCGCAAGCAGGTCATCTCGCCCCGGGCTTCCAGTTTCATGCCGCGCCGTCCGTGCTTCATCACACACCGCTTCAGACTCGGCTTCACCTCGCCCTCCCCGTTGCGCCCCAGTTTCCCAGGCTTCTGATGCATTGCACGTCCGAGCAACACGGCCTTCGGCCCTCCTATTCGTTCGGCCCTTCGCCCCAAACCAGCAGCTACTGCGGCCTCTGCTGACTTCTCGCTCCGGCTCAGCACCGTCGCCCTTTCAGGCACAAGGCGAGATCTCCCCAGGTAAGAACGCACTCCTTCGCTGCACAACCGCCGGATTTACGCCACTTCGCCTTGATCACGAGAGCTTCGCGGTTCATTGCCCGCTCGCCCTGCTCGGCAGCGCCTTCTATCCGGTTCTTGTTCATCGGCTCGCAGCTTATGCTCCACGCTTCCTTCCCACGCTCGGTCGCCCTCACGCAGTTGCGCTTCACTTCGTTCGCTGTGATCAACTTACGGCGGGACTTACACCCGCAGGAGTGCGCCCATGCTGGGCGCACCAATGCAAAAAGGCCCCGAAGGGCCTTTTTACTTCAATCCCGAAGGATTGATTGAAACATCAGGCAACCTTGAGGGCGCTGGCAGCGGCCTTGGTGCCCTTTTCAACGTTCTCGACGGCAACCAGGGTGGCCTTCTCGACGCTGGCCTGGGCGGCAGCGGCGACTTGCTTGGCGGCCTTCTGGGCACCTTCGTAGGCCGAGCTGGCATTGGCCAGAGCGGTCTTCACGGCCTTGATGGCGGGCTCGGAGCCAGCGGGAGCGTTCTTGAAGAGGTTCTCAAGGGCGCCATCCATGTTCTTGGACAGGGCAGCGGCTTCGGCTTCGACCAGCTTGGTCAGCTCTTCCTGGGTGTCGCCACCGATCTCGGACAGGCTGCGGCCGTAGGCCACGGACTTCTCGACGGCCGGGGTCACGGCGCCCAGGTTCAGGGCGGCCAGGGCCTTCGGGTCCTTGGCGGCCAGCACAGCCTTGGAGAAGGCAACGCTGTCGTCAAAGGCGCCGCGGGCGGTGGCCAGGTTCAGGCTGGAAACACGCTCGACAGCGGTGAAGAGGGTGGTGATGAAGCTGGTGGCGGTCTTCAGACCGGCTTCAGCATTGGCCTTGGAGGCGGCGACGATGGTTTCGGGGGTAACGGTCATGATGATCTCCTGAGAAAGGTTGGTGTTTCGGTATGGCTCTATGTTGCACCGCAACAAAAACAATTGCAAGCGTTTTTTGTGCAACGCAGCAAAATAGTTTCGCATACCCCTGAAACCGTTCCGGACCCACTGCGAGTCCGCAGGAAATCACTCGGCCAGCAGGTCGTCACGCAGCTAACGCAGGCCCTCCGGCATGCACAGCGTCGCGATGTCCCAGCCCTCGGCAATCAGGACGTCACTCAGGCATTGTTCCATCTCCGCATGCGTCCGCTGGACGGACTCCATGATGCGGGCGTGCACACCGAAATCCTCAGTCCGCGCACTCGAGCAGGCGTACTGGTAGCGGTACAGCTCGCGCAGGCTGAAAATGTGCTGGGCCACCTGGGCGGGACAGACACATTGATAGATCATCGCCTCCTCGATGATGTGGGCGAGCTGTGACGTGGCAAAGACCGATGGCATTTCCATGGGTTTACTCCTTCTCGTCAAAGGCTTCGCCGGTGACAAAGAAGTTGCCTCCGGCGACGTAGTGGATACTGCGCAATGCGTCGTCCTGGAAATGCCAGTGACCATCGGAGAATGAGGCCGGGTCGGCCCAGGCTGCCAGCACTTCGGCAAGGAACAGGTCGTAAGTGCACTGAATATGGGGCTCTTCGATCACCCGGCATTCCAGCCAGCCGATGCACCCTGCCGGCAGCGGCGCCGCCACCAGGCTGGCGGGATGGGTCTCAAGCCCGAGCGTGTTGAACTTGTCACCATCTCGCCCGGATGAGGAACCCGCCGCCAGTGTCTGTGCGGCCAGGCTGCGGGTCGGCAGCGCCAGGACAAACTCGCCGGACGCTTCGATCAGCTCGCGGGTGAAGGTGGACTTATCGATCACCACGGCCACCTTGGGCGGGTCGAAATCCAGGGGCATCGTCCACGCTGCCGCCATCACATTGCGTCGCCCGGCGTGGGCCGAGGACACCAGCACGGTCGGGCCGTGGTTGAGGAGACGGCAGGCTTTGGAAAGAGGGACGGGCTGGAGGGTCATGGGACGTGACGGAAAGCCGGTAGTACGGCCCACAAGTCTACCCCCTCGGCGCCTCCTGACGTGAGACCGAAACGGGCTGCAGTGCAGCCTCGATCACTGCTACCGCCCGCTCCGGCCGGGCGCTACCGCACATGAACACGTCCACCGCCGCAAAGCCGTGTTCCGGCCAGGTGTGGATGCTGATGTGGGACTCCTGCAACAGCAGCACGCCAGTGACGCCCAGCCCCGGACCGAAGGGGTGGAAATTGCTGCCCACCGGCGTGGCACCGGCGGCCCGGGCGGCTTCGCGCAGCAGGGTCTCGATGGCCAGAGTATCCGTCAGGCGCTCGGCATCAACACCGTGAAAATCGGCCAGCAGGTGCAGGCCCCGGGGCAGATGGGCGCCGCCGCTCACTTGTGGCCCCCGCCGCCGGACGACCAGCCTCCGGAACTGCTGCCGCTGCTGCCACTGCTCCAGCTACGGCTGCCGTCCCGATCATTGACATGCCCCAGGTTGAAGAGGGTGACCACCGCCACCACGATCAAACCGAGAACGATGTAGTTCAGCCGTGACATCGCTCAGTCGTCCAGTACATCGGTGTAAACGGGGAGCCACAGGATGCCGATGGCGATGAGGATCAACACCCAGCTATACAACCCGCCCCGGAAGGCAATGGGTACATTGATCAGCAGCACCAGCACCGTGAAGACCCAGGCCAGGGGGCGCAGCTTGCCCCGGTCCGCCGCCATGCTCGTGGAGGCCAGGGCGGCGAGGGAGGTGACCGATGGGGTGATGCGCCCCTTACCGCCGAACCAGCCATCCACGGTGGCAGCCGGCACCCGCTGGGCCAGGGACCAGCCCAGCTCGGAGGGGCTGCGCTCGCTGGTGAGGGTGCCGCGACTGCCCCGATAATCGGTGATGGAGACACTGTCACCCACCTTGACCCGCCAGTTGAAGGCGCCGGCCACCTGAATCACCCGGGAGGCGTAGGCCTGCATGCGGGTATAGGCCGCCCCTTCGTAACGCACGGCACTGGAAGAGACCGACTCCGGCCAGGTATCGAGGACCCGCACCTTGTCCCAACCGGCTGAGGACTCCACCAGCCACAGGAAACCGGCCGTCTCGTTGAACATCAGATACTCGACCCACTCCTCCGCCTCGCCGACCTCCTGGCACTTCATCAGGCCGATCAGCGTCCAGGTCTTGCCGTCGATGCTGGCCTCCTCACCCAGGGACAGGGTGGTGACCAGCCTGGCCTCCCGGCGACCGGCATCCATGACCTCGGCCGTACCGGTGGTGGCATCGCTCTCAGTTCCGCAGGCCGGACAATGGAGGTGGGCGGCCACCGCCGGGCGCCACTCGATGGCGCCGCCACAGGCCGGGCAGGCCAGGATGGCGGCCTTGCCCTTGAGACGACCGGCGCTGCCGGCAATCTCCCCGGGCGTGCGCAGCAACTGGCAGCGCAGATCCCCCAGGCCCACCGCCTTGCCCGCATAGCGGCGTGGCCGCGCGCCCTCGGAGTAATCGAGGGTGAGAAAGCGCACCCCCTGGCGATAATCCGCCACCTTGGCCTGCCAGCCGGGGCCGACCTGGAAAGGCAGCTCGCCCTCGCCGGCAATGCAGCGTGCGGTGCGCAGATCGGAGGCCGTGAAGGTGGCACCGTCCCAGGTGTACTGCCCGCCCGGCACGATCTGGCCGAAGGGCGGGGCGTCGTCGGCCAGCCCGGTGTCGAGGGTCACCGCGTACTGGCCGGAGGCATCCGACAGCCAGCCGGCGCTGCCATCGTCGAAGAGGATGTACCACTCGTTCCAGAAGCCATCCTCGTAACGCAACTGGATGCGCCCGACCACCCCGAAGGCCTGGCCGGCATACATGCCCGAGGTGGTGATGCGGATGGGGGAGTAGTCCTCCAGCACCACGGCCATCTTGCCCGCATCGCGCACCGCGTCGCCCTCCCGCAGCAAGGTGCTGCGGCAGTACTCGCACACGGCCATGGCCGAGGTGGCCGAGCGGAAGACGACCTCCGCGCCGCAACTGGGGCAGGCGAGCTTGAACACCCGGTATTTATCCGATCAGCTTCTTGAGGATCTCCGCCTTGGCGGAGTCGTAGTCGGCCTGGGTCACCAGCCCCTTGTCGAGCAGGGCCTTGAGCTTGCCCAGGCGGGCCTCCGGATCATCGGCAGCCACTGCCGGGGCAGCGACCGGGGCCGCCGCGGGGGCCTGACTGCCGCGCAGGGCATCCATCATCACCTGCCCCATGCCCACACCGGCGGCCAGGCCGGCGCCCACACCCGCCAGACCGCCCTCGTTCTGGGCAGCCAGGGGCACCGAGTTGGCCACCTGGTACTGGGTGTACTTGCCCAGATCGCCCACCATGCCCATGGAGATGCGGGTGTCGATGGCCTTCTGCAGCTCTTCGGGCAGGGAGATGTTCTCCACCGCGAAGTTGTCGAGCGTCATGCCGTAACGCTCGAAGGTGGGCGTCATGGCCTCGCGCATGCGCTCGGCCAGCAGGACCTGGTTGGCGGCCATGTCCAGGAAGGGCACATCCGAACCGCCCAGGGTGGCGCTCATGGTCGCCACCACCAGGTTGCGCAGCTGCTGCTCCAGCTCATCCACGGTGTACTCGGCACGGGTGCCGCTGATCTCGGTGAAGAACTTGCGGGGGTCGGCCAGCTTGTAGGAATACATGCCGAAGGCGCGCAGGCGCACCATGCCGAAGTCCTTGTCACGAAGGGTGATCGGCTGGGGTGTGCCCCACTTGCGCCCAAGCTGCAGGCGGGTACTGAAGAAGTAAACGTCGGACTTGAAGGGCGACTCGAAGAGCTTGTCCCAGTTCTTCAGGTAGGTCAGCACCGGGATGGTCTGGGTGGTGAGCTTGTACATGCCCGGTCCGAACACATCGGCCACCTTGCCCTCGTTGACGAAGACGGCCATCTGGGAGTCCCGCACGGTCAGGCTGGCCCCGTACTGGATCTCGAAATCCTCCATGGGATAGCGCCAGGCCAGGGTGCCGTCGGCATCCTCGTTCCACTGGAGGACGTCGATGAACTGCTTCTTGATGAAGGATCCGATGCTCATGCTTGCTCCCGATGTTGTCTTTCCAGGTATTCACTGACCGCCAGGCCGCTCAGGCCGAGGCTGCGGGCAATGGCGATTTCCAGTAGCTCGGTGGTCATCACCGCCCCGCAGCCAGGGCACTTGTCCCACTGTTCCGGAAAGGCCGTCATGCCATCAATCAGCCGTGGCCGTTCCCAATCGTGACCGCAGGCGGGGCAGACGCCCCGGGCCGGGGGCTTACGCAAACGCCGGATGCCATGCACGTACATGGACACCACCATGCCCCCCACCGCGCCAGCCATGATGCGCCGGTAGGCCGGGGTCGGATCCACGCCATCAATGGCCCACCAGGCGCCGCCAAGCACCAGCCCGGCCAGCGCGCCGGTGAGTAATGGTGCGCCTGCATGGTGGCGATTGCGGAAAGCACGGGACTTGGCGTCGAGCGCCTTGCGCGCGTAGTCCGGGTCAATGACCGGAATCACGACATGCAGGCCGCATTCAGGATGCCGACCACCAGCGCCACCGTTCCGGCGAAGGCGCCGGCGGCCACGTTGTTGGCGGCCAACTGCTCGGGCAGGCGCGGCACCAGGCGCCCGAGGAGGACATAGGCGAGCACCTGCACCGACAGCCCTGCGACGCTCCAGATCAGGAACAACTGCAGGCTGTCGTTGTGGAGAATGCTCGATGCCACGGTGAGGGAGAAGCCGATGACGGCCCCCCCCAGGGACAGGGCGGGCGCGACCACGCCCTGACGGATCAGGGACAATTCGCACAAGGGCGTGACCCGCAGGTAGATGTTGGCAAACACCAGCACCATGAACAGGCCGGACAGCAGATGCACGACGTAATTGTAGAGCGGCTCCATCAGCGGAATCCTCGGGGACCGGGCCGTTATTTAGCCAGCATTCCCCGTGCCCGGCAAGCGCTTTCCGGGTAGAGTCCGCAGCCATGCACCCGCCCCAGAATGCCGCTCCGCCCCCCGCCGGGACCCGCCTGCCCGACCGCCTGCTGATCCTGTCGGTCTTCGTCGTGGCCTCCTGCGGCCTCGCCTACGAGCTGATCGCCGGCGCCCTGTCGAGTTACCTGCTGGGCGACTCGGTGCTGCAGTTCTCGTCCATCATCGGCTGCTACCTGTTCGCCATGGGGGTCGGCTCCCACCTTTCAAAGTATGTGGACGACCGGGACGTGCTGGCCCGCTTCATCGACATCGAACTGCTGGTGGGACTGATCGGTGGCGTGTCGGCCACCCTCCTGTTCCTGCTCTTCGCCTGGATGGCGGCCCCCTTCCGCACCGCCCTGTACGCACTGGTGTTCATCCTCGGGGTGCTGGTGGGCATGGAGATTCCGCTGGTGATGCGCGTCCTGCACAAACGCCAGGCCAGCTTCAGCGAACTGGTGAGCCGGGTGCTGACCTTCGACTACCTGGGCGCCCTGGCGGTGTCCCTGCTGTTTCCTCTGGTGCTGGCGCCCAAGCTGGGCCTGTCCCGCACCGGCTTCCTGTTCGGCATGGCCAACGTGGCCGTGGCCCTGTGGACGCTCTGGTACTACCGCCACGAAATCCCCCGCCTGCGCAGCCGCCTCACCCGCGGCGCCCTGGTGATGGCCTTCCTGGCCGGCGGCCTGGTGGCCTCGGAAAAGCTCACCCACTGGGCCGAGCGCGGCCTGTTCGGCGACGAGGTGATCTTCGCCACCACCACGCCCTACCAGCGCATCGCCGTGACCCGCTGGAAGGACGACACCCGCCTCCACATCAACGGCAACCTGCAGTTCTCCAGCCGCGACGAGCACCGCTACCACGAAGCCCTGGTGCATCCGGCCCTGCAGACCCTGCCCTGGGCCCGCTCGGTGCTGGTGCTGGGCGGCGGCGATGGGTTGGCGGTGCGCGAAGTCCTGCGCCATGCCCAGGTGGAGCGCGTCACCCTGGTGGACCTGGACCCGGCCATGACCGACCTGTTCACCCGCAACGAATACCTGTCCGGGCTCAACGGACAGGCCCTGTCCAACCCCCGGGTCACGGTCATCAACGCGGACGCCGGCCAGTGGCTGGAGACCCACAGCGAGGTCTTCGACCTGATCATCGCCGACTTCCCCGACCCCTCCAGTTTCGGCCTCGGCAAACTCTACTCCGTGCCCATGTACCGCCTGATGGGCAAGCACCTGTCGGCGCGGGGCGTGCTGGTGGTCCAGTCCACCTCCCCGTGGTTCGCACCGCGCAGCTTCTGGTGCATCGACGCCACCCTGCGCGAGGCCGGCTTCCACACTCACCCCTACCATGCCCACGTGCCCTCCTTCGGCGAGTGGGGCTTCAACCTCGCCACCCGGCAGCCGGGCTACACGCCCCCCACCACCTACAGCGTGCCCACCCGCTACCTGGATGCGGAAACCACCCGGCTGATGTTCCGGTTCCCCCCGACATGCAGCGCCTGCCCGTCGATCCCAATCACCTCAACGACCAGCGCCTGGTGCACTACTTCCAGCAGGACTGGAGCAACGTGGTGCGCTGATGAATCAGTCAAAACTTGGACTTTTTCTTAACATTGCCGATAATCAACATAATTTTGTTTATTGCGGGCTTTAACGACCATGCTTCACAGCTACACCTTCTCCAACTTCCAATCGTTTCGGCAGCAAACGGAGGTGTCCACCAAAGTCGGAGAGAAGGTGGTGGCCAGCGACTGGATCGCCACAAGCCCAACCGGCGACCGGGTCAATAAAGTAATGGCGGTGATGGGCGCCAATGGCAGCGGCAAGACCACCCTGCTGAAGCCCCTGGTCTTCGTGGACTGGTTCATCTGCCACTCCTTTGGCCTCGCTCCAGATGCTCCGATTCCCCTTACCCCCCACTTTTCCGCCGAGGACGAACCCATCGAATTCTCGGTTACCGGCGATCTCGAAGGCCACGTGTGGCGCTATGTACTCCGCTGCACACCTCAACGGGTCTTGCACGAAGCGCTTTACAAGAAGAAGGAGCGCTTCAACTATGTCTTTGTCCGGGATTGGGATGAGAGCCTGCAGAGCTACCTGATCAAACAGCAGGATTTCGGCTTCGCTTCGGGAGAGGCGCGCAAGGTCAGAGAGAACGCCTCGCTGATCTCCACTGCCGCGCAGTATGGCGTCCCCCTGGCCAAGCGCTTGGCTCAGCCAAAGGTTCACTCCAACATCACCGCACTCGGCCGGCAGCCTTTGTCGCAAGACTTGCTGCTCAACGCGGCGACCCACTTCAGCCAGCAGATTGCGCAGAGAAACCTGATGACCCGCCTTCTGCGGGACTGGGACCTGGGCCTCGACAACGTAGAGCTGGAAGAGATCGCGGTTCCCCAGCCGGATGGGTCCAGCCACAAGATCTGGTTACCTGTGGGTGTTCACCAAACCAGCGCGGGCCCCCGGAAACTGAACTTCCTGCTTGAATCGAGTGGCACCCAGGGGGCACTTGTGCTGCTCTCCCACCTTATACCCGCGTTGCATCAGGGTGGACTGGCGATCATCGACGAATTCGAGAACGACCTGCACCCCCACATGCTCGAGCCCATACTGGGCCTGTTTGCGAGCCCGGTGACGAACCCAGAGAACGCACGACTGCTATTCACTTGCCATTCTGCGGAAGTACTCAACCTGCTGCACAAATCCCAGATCCTGCTGGTTGAGAAGGACCAGAACTGCGAAAGCACGGCCTGGCGCCTGGATGACATAGAGGGCGTGCGCAACGACGACAATTTCTACGCCAAGTACATGGCCGGTGCATATGGTGCAGTGCCACGCCTATGAACGCCCGAAAACAGATGCCGCCAGGGCGGGTACTGCGCAAGACCTTGCTGATCGTCGGAGAGGGGGACGCAGAAGAAGCCTTTCTCAAACACCTGAAAGCCCTGTTCGTCGGCCGAACAGGCGGGATTGAGGTGAAAGTCGGCAATGCCCGTGGCAAAGGAGCAAGAAATGTCATCAACCATGCCCGCAAGCAATGGGCCTCCATCGCCTATGATCAGGTCGCCGTGCTGCTCGATACGGATACGGACTGGTCGCCCGAGGTGGAGAAGCTCGCAAGAGATGCCGGCATCGTTGTGCTGGCGTGTACACCCTGCCTTGAAACCGAACTCCCCATTCTTGCGGGAAAACCCGGGCCGGAACGCACTCCGGAGGCAAAACGGAGCTTTCACAAGGCGTTCAACACCGATGCCCACAGACCGGCCCTTTACCCCGACGCCTTTCCGCTCGCCCTGCTGAAAGAGCACATGGCCGCAAGACCGGGCGGGCTCGTATCCCGCCTGATCCGGCTGATGACGCATACGGCTTGACAGCACGCGCCCATGCGCCGCAGATCCTTTCTGGCCCTCGCTGGCATGGCCTTCAGCCCCTCCGGCTGCCGCCGCCTCGAACACTTGGGCATTCCACTAGCCGTGCACCAACCCGGCCTTGTCGAAGGCCATCGCCTGCGGGATGGCACGCCCCTGCCTACCCCCACCCGCGAGCTGCGCACCGGCGTGGCCATCCTCGGCAGCGGCGTGGCCGGGCTCACCGCGGCATGGCGGCTCGCCCGGGACGGCCATGACGACTTCCTCCTTCTGGATGGCCCGGAGCCCGACGGGAATGCCGCGGGCGGGCGCTTCGACAGCCCCTCCGGCCCCCTGCTCCACCCCTGCGGCGCCCACTACCTGCCCCTGCCGTCGATGGAATCCCGGGGCGTGCGGGAGCTCCTTTTCGAACTCGGCGTGATCGAGGCCGAGCCCTTCTCCGAACACCCGCGCTTCAGCGAAACGGCCCTGGTTCACGCCCCGGACGAGCGCCTGTTCTTCGATGGCGCCTGGCACGAGGGCTTGCTGCCCACCGAGCAGGTCAAGGCCGAGGACGCCGGGCAGCATCGACGCTTTCTCGCCGAGATGGCAGACCTGACCCGGCGCCGCGGCCGCGACGGACGGCGCCTGTTCTGCGTGCCCAAGGCGCTTTCATCCATGGATGCGGAATGGCGCCAGCTCGACGCCCTACCCTTTCGCGACTGGCTGGTGGCCCGGGGCTACAGCGCGCCCAGCCTGCACACCTGGCTCGACTACGTGTGCCGGGACGAATACGGTGCCGGCCCGGAGCACGTGTCGGCCTGGGCCGGCCTGCACTATTTCGCCGGCCGCGGCGGGCACGCGGCCAATGCCGCCGACGGCACGGTGCTGACCTGGCCCGAGGGTCTGGCCTTCCTGACCCGGGGCCTGCGCGTCCGGGTGCCCGTCGCCCGGCAGCAGGCCGGTCATGCCCTGCGGGTGGATGAAACCCGGGAGGGCGTGCGCATTCTCTGCCAGGACGCCGCCGGCGCCTTCCTGGTCCACGCCCGCCGCGCCATCTGCGCCATGCCCCTGCATGTGGCAGCGCGGGTCGTCCCGCATCTGCGCGACTACGGTTTCGACCCGGCCCGGCACCTGCCCGCCCAGGCGCCCTGGCTGGTGGCCAACTTCCTGCTGGATGGTTTTCCCGCCGAACCGCCGGATGCCCCCCTGGCCTGGGACAACGTAATCCATGGCAGCCCGGGCCTGGGCTGGGTCGTTTCCACCCACCAGTGGCTGCGGGCCGCCAAACCGGCCCATACGGTGTTCACCGCTTACCGCGCGCTGGCCGACCAGGCGCCCGCCGAAGCCCGGCGACAGCTACTGACCCTGACCGGGGATGAACTCCTGGAGCTCGCCGCCGTCGATCTGAAACAGGCCTATGGCGCCTTTGAACTGTGGCGCCGGACCCGCGCCGTGCACATCACCGTGCGCGGCCACGGCATGGCCATCCCGGGCTGCGGCAGCCTAACCAACCCGGGGCTGACCGCCCTGCAGGCGGCCGACGGGCGATTGCTCTTCGCCCATGCCGACCTGTCCGGCTATTCGGTTTTCGAGGAAGCGAGCTGGTGGGGTGAGCGCGCCGCCAGGCTGGCCGCCAACAGCTAGGAGGAGTCGCCATGCAGCCGTCCCCCGCCCACGTCCCGCCCCCGGCACGCCGGAAGCGGCCCTGGCTGATCGGCCTGCTGGCCGCCCCGGTGGTGATGTATGGGGTCGTCCTCGCCGGCATCGGCCTGAAACAGGAAGACCTGCTCTTTCACCCGGAGCCCCTGCCCGCCGGCTTCAGCTTTGCCGGCCTCTACCCGCCGGAGCAGGATTTCGAAGAGCTGCGCATTCCGGTGGACGGCGCCGAACTCAATGCCTTGCTGTTCCGCCAGCCGGCCAGCCGCGGCCTGGTCTTCTACCTGCACGGCAATGCAGGCAACCTGGTGAGCTGGACCCGCAACATCGCCTTTTACCGGCAGCTCGGCTTCGATCTCTTCATGCTCGACTACCGGGGCTTCGGCAAGAGTACCGGCCGCATCGCCAGCGAGGCACAACTCCACGCCGACGTGCGTGCCGCCTGGGCGCGGGTGGCGCCAGCCTACGCGGGCAAGCCGGTGGTGATCCTGGGCCGCTCCCTGGGCAGCGGCCTGGCCACCCGCCTTGCCGCGGACGCGCCACCGGCCTTGCTGGTACTGGTAACGCCCTACACCAGTGTGGAACGCCTAGCCACCGAGCAGTTTCCGCTGGTCCCGGCAGCGCTGCTGAAATATCCCCTGCACACGGACCGACTGATCGGCGAAGTGAAAAGCCCGATCCTGATTGCCCACGGCGACGCGGACGAGTTGATTCCCTTTGATCACGCACGCCAACTGGCGGCTGCCAGCGGCGGGCGGGCAACGCTGCTGCGGGTGGACGGCGCACGCCATGGTGACATTCACCAGTTCCCGGCCTACCTGGCGGGGCTGTCGCAAAGAATGGAAGAGATCGCGAGCCGGCCGGCCAAGTAAGCCGCGCGTCAGGCGCGGCTCCCGGCAGCGAGACTGGCGTCCGACGCGGCTTCGTCCGTCACAGTACCTGCAGGAAGTATGCGTGCGAGCCCGCTGACGATGACCTGAAGGTGCTCCTCGAGACTCTTCAGAAGCAGGCGGGCACGACTGTTGTCACCGGCATGGGCCGCCGCCTCCAGGCGCCCGGCCAGGGCCGACACCTCGTTCATCCCGAGCAAGCCCGCGCGGCCCTTGAGGGTATGGGCGCAGGAGGCCACCTGATCCCAGGCCCTGTCCTCCACGGCCGCCTTCAACTCCACCGGGCCATCGGCAAACTGCACGCGGAATTTCGTCAGAAGGCGCGGGTAAAGGGTCGGGCTGATGCCGGTATCGTTGACCGCACAACGCGCATCCAGGCCGGGAATCGCATCCAGGCCGGCCAGCACGGTGGCGCCCGCGGCGGCCACGGGCAGATCGGCAAGATCCGGGGCGCCAGGGTAATGCTGGCGCAGCACCTTGTAGAGGTCACTCAGCTCATAGGGCTTGTTGATGCAGCCATTCATGCCGATGGCCAGGCAGCGCTCGAGCACGGCGCGGCCGCTGTGGGCCGAGAGGGCGTAGATGGGCAAACCGGCGTAGGCGGGCTGGGCACGCAACTGACGCACGGCCTCGTAGCCATCCATGACCGGCATCTGCAGATCCATGAAGACCAGGGCGTAGTAATCAGGGGGCTGAGCGGCGAGCTGGCCGAGGGCATCACGGCCATCCCCGGCCGTGTCCACCTCGACCCCCCAGCGACCCATCAAGGCGATGGCCACGTCGCGCCCCGTGGCGTTGTCCTCCACCAGCAGGACACGCATGCCGTCGAGGGCGCCGGTGACCACTCCGCTGCTGCCGGAGCTTGCCACCACGCGCCCCAGCACCGCATCGCAGAGGCGACGCAGGGCGCCAGGGAGCACCGGCTTGTCGCAGAAATGCAGGCCGTCCGGATGGATCTCCGGCGTTTCACCCTCGATGGCCCGGGGCATCGACATGAGGGCGACATGGCGGGGTGACAGATCGGGCTGCTCACGCAGGCTATCCAGGATTTCTCCTCCGTCCCGGTCGGGAAGCGACCAGTCGAGGAAGAGCAGATCGTAGGGCAACCCATCGTTTCGGGCCGCCTCGAGGCACGCCAGCACTTCAGCACCACGGCTCACCGCATCCACGTCGTCGATGCCCGCGAAGTTGAGGAGATCAATCAGGGCCAGGCGAGCCTCGGGGTAGTCATCGGCCACCAGCACACGCAAGGCCCGGCAGGCCTCATCCACCCCACCCTCCCCACCCGCGCCGGCGCCGGCGCACGCCAGAGGCAGCAGCACCTGAAAAACGCTCCCGCGCTTGGGCACGCTCTGCACGCGGATGTCGCCCCCCATCAGGTTCACAAGCCGGCGCACGATGGCCAGACCAAGCCCCGTCCCCCCGTACTGCCGGGTGGTCGCACCATCCGCCTGCACGAAATCCTCGAAAAGACGTTCGATCTGATCCGGGCGCATGCCGATCCCGGTGTCCTCGACGATCAGGCTGAGCATCAGCCGCCCGTCCTCCGCAGCCTGCCCATCCACCCGGAGCGACACATGCCCGGAGGGCGTAAATTTGACCGCGTTCGACAGCAGGTTACCCAGCACCTGGCCGATGCGCAGGGGGTCACCGACAAGGGTTTCGGACAGCAGGCTGCCACTGCCCCGCCGTGCCTCGAAAAGGAGCTCAACCCCCTTCTCCAGGGCCGCCCGCTCAACCAGCAGATAGGCGTTGGCGACCACTTCCTCAAGGCGGAAAGGAACGCTTTCGAGTTCCAGACGGCCTGCTTCGATCTTGGAAAAATCGAGGATATCGTTGACCGTATCGAGCAGACTGCGCCCGGCCATGCGGATCTTTTCGGCGTAGTCCCGCTGCCGCGGCAGCAACGGGCTATGGAGGATCACCTCGGCCATGCCGATCACGGCATTGAGCGGAGTGCGGATCTCGTGGCTCATGTTTGCGAGGAACATGGACTTGGCCTGGGTCGCCTGTTCGGCCTTGGCACTGGCCTCCTTGAGGGCGGACTCGATGCCCTCCCGCTCCTGGATATCATGCTCGATAGCCGTGGCCATGGAGTTGAAGGCATCCCGCAGCACCCGTACCTCCTCGACGCCACCGTTGCCTGCCAAGCGTACATCATACTGGCCACGGGCCAGCCGGCCAGTGGCCGACGACATGCTCTCAAGGGGGATGAGAACCTGGCTCCGTGTGGTGCGCAGACCGAACAGCACCAGCAGGGCGCCGCCTGCCATGCCCGAAATGACCGCCATGATCCAGTTGCGCAGATGCCCGCGTGCCTCATCCACCTGGCGCCCCGTCCGCAGGTCCACCTGCTCCAGAAGCCGGGCCACCGCCACGGCGACGCGGGCATGCTGACGATCGTAATCGAGCCCATGGACCAGGCTCACGGCCAGTTGGGGGTGGGGCTGCCCGTCGGAGACAAAGGTCCGCGTGAGGGGATCGTAGAGCCCCTGGGTCGCCGCAAAGGCCACCTGTTCGATCTGCTTGAGGGCATCCGCCTCGGCCAGCACCTCCTCCAGCGCGGCCAGCTCAGCCCCCTGAAACCCCAGGCGTACCATGCGCGAACGCATCGACACTCGCGCCCCCTCGAGCGGTGGCTCAAATTCTGTCTCGCCGGCAATCACCCGATCCCAATATCGGACCGCGCTGCCGTTCGCGATGGCCGGCTTCTCACCCTCGCGAATCGCCAGGATCGCGTAGTAGTAGGTGAGATAGCGCGTCTCCCGGGTCACCACGTAGCTGCGCACGAGACGGGCCAGGATGTCCATCTCGTGACGGAGCTCGCCCACGAGGCGCAATGCCTCAACCCGCTCATCCTGAACCGCCTGGGCCCGGTCAAAGGCATCCAGAACCAACAGGGAGATCGCCCCGTTGATCGCAACCATGAGCAACAGGGCCACGGAGAAGATCAGGGATAGTTTGCTGAGTTTCATGGCCAGGCCACAGCTTACACGGACGGGACCTTCAGCTTGCGTGGCAGGCTTTACGGCGACGCACAGATTCACTAAGCAGATCAAGGACGCAATAGAAAGCCCCGGCCGCCAGGGGCGGATTGGCCACCGGCCAGCCCAGCCCCGGCAGGGCTGAACGCCAGGTCCAGTTACCCAGCCAGGTACCCCACAGCTCCATGGCGAGGGACAGCAGGAACATCGTGATGTAGAGACGCGGCGACGGCCCCCGCCATACACAGACCAGGAACACCGCCAGCAGGGCCGGCCCCGTCCAGTCGATGCCAGCCACGGCCAGGGCGCTGACGCCCGCCAGGGCCAGCCACGGCGTCAGGGCGATCACCCGTCCGGGCAGGCGCCCGGCCCACTGCAGGCCCAGCCAGTAAAGGAGCACATGCCCCGGCGGCACGAACAGGGGCAGGTTGCCGAGGCGATAGTCGTACAGCCCCCAAACCAGGGACAGCACCCCTTCACCTGCTGTTGCGATGAGCAGGCACGCCAACAGGCGCAGACGCAAAGCCGCAGCCTGGAACATCAGCACGCCGAAGAGCAGCCACACCCACAGGCTGACCAGTGGCTGCCCCCAGGCGCCGCCGTGGCGATCCACCACCAGCCCCACCAGGATGGTGAGAACAACGAGAGTGGGCTGGATGACGGGTTTCACGGTGGCATGGGTGCCGCACCCAGGCGCGCGGCGGCCCCTGCAATGGGGCCGCCGCGGCGCTTACTGGATGCCCTGGCTGGACAGGTATTCCTCGTAGGTGCCGCGGTAGTCCACGATGTCGCCCGGGCCGCGGATCTCGAGGATGCGGGTGGCGATGGACGACACGAAGGCCCGGTCATGGGACACGAAGAACAGGGTGCCGCTGAAGTCGGCAATGCCCGAGTTGAGGGATTCGATGGACTCCATGTCCATGTGGTTGGTCGGCTCATCCATCAGCAGCACGTTCTTGCGCTGGAGCATGAGCTTGCCGAACAGCATGCGGCCCTGCTCGCCCCCGGAGATCACCTTGACCGACTTCTTCACGTCGTCGCCCTTGAAGAGCAGACGGCCGAGGGTGCCGCGGATCAGGGTCTCGGCGTCGTCGCCCTCATAGCCGCCTTCACGCACATAGCCGCTGATCCAGTCGGTCAGGTTCTCGCCACTGGCGAAGTCATCGGCGTGATCCTGGGCGTAGTAGCCGAGCTTGGCCTTCTCGGCCCACTTGACGGTGCCGAACTGGGGAGCCAGACCATGCAGCCCCGGCCCGACCAGCAGCTTCAGCAGCGTGGTCTTGCCGATGCCGTTCTCACCGATGATGGCGATACGGTCGTTGGCGTCGGCCGTGAAGGTGAAGTTCTTGATGATCGGGTTGGCCGGATCGTAGCCGAAGGTGAGGTTCTCGATCTCGACGGCCTGGCGGTGCAGCTTTTCCTTCTCGTCGTAGTCGAAGCGGATCCACGGGTACTGGCGGCTCGAGGGCTTGAACTCCTCGATCTTGATCTTCTCGATCTGCTTGGCGCGGCTGGTGGCCTGGCGGGCCTTGGACTTGTTGGCCGAGAAGCGGCGCACGAACTCCTGCAGCTCCTGGACCTTCTCCTTGGCCTTCTGGTTGGCGTTGGACTGACGCTCACGGGCCTGGGTGGAGGCCTCAATGTAGTCGTCCCAGTTGCCGGGCCACACCTGGATGCGGCCGTAGTCCAGATCCGCCATGTGGGTACACACCTGGTTCAGGAAGTGGCGATCGTGGGAGATGATGATCATGGTGGAGTTGCGCTCGTTGAGCACATCCTCCAGCCAGCGGATGGTGTTGATGTCCAGGTTGTTGGTGGGTTCGTCCAGCAGCAGGATGTCCGGATTGGCGAACAGGGCCTGGGCCAGCAGCACGCGCAGCTTCCAGCCCGGCGCCACCTCACGCATCGGGCCATTGTGCTGCTCGGTGGGGATGCCCACCCCGTGCAGCAACTCACCGGCCCGGGCCTCGGCGGTGTAGCCGTCGTACTCGGCGAAATGGCCTTCCAGTTCGGCGGCCTTCATGTAGTCCTCTTCGGTGGCCTCCGGGTTGGCATAGATGGCGTCCTTCTGCTGCATGCATTCCCACATCTGGGTATGGCCCTGCATGACCACGTCGAGCACTCGCACATCTTCATAGGCAAACTGGTCCTGCTTCAGGAAGGCCATGCGCTCGCCGCTGTCGAGGGCCACGTTGCCGGCCGAGGGCTCCAGCACGCCGGCCAGGATCTTCATGAAAGTGGACTTGCCGGCCCCGTTGGCACCGATCAGGCCATAGCGATTGCCGTCACCGAACTTGACGGAAACGTTCTCGAAGAGGGGCTTGGCCCCGAACTGCATGGTGATGTTGTTGGCGATGAGCACGGCACGAATTCCTCAGGTTCCGGCAAGCGGAACGGCAAAGCGGATCAATCATGGAAAACGCCGGCTCATGGCCGGCGAAGCTGATGCAGAATTTATCATATCTTTCAAGCACCTGGGCAGATTAAACCTGGAAACCCCAGTTAGCCGCCTGCAGCTCCTTGATCAGCCGGATGAACAGAGGCCTTGGTGCCATCAAGGTGATTCACCCGATGGGTGACGGTGCTAGATCAGGGAAGGCCCCGTGACGATCGCCGCCGCCTCCTTCTCGGAGATGCGGATGGTCGCCGTGGCGATCACATGAACCGTCAGCCAGTCGTGCAGTCGGGCAGCCCCCTCGCCCTCGAACGAAAGGAAGCGGCAACCGAACAATCCGCCCTCCGCCCCGAGCACGAAATTCATGCCTTCGGCCATCCCCCGCACCTCGTCCGGAACGCCGTCAATCTGCAGCACAAACGGAAACGCCCCGCTCCCGAGGGGCGGCACCCCGGCAGGCAGGCTAAAGCCTTCCAGGGACAGATCGTTCAGCGGGAGACGCTGCCCATTGATGACGATCCAGAAGCAGACACTTCCCCAACGCTTCGCCACAAAGCGCTGACGCCGCCGCCGCTCCCTGTGATCAGCGCCACCGTTCCCCAGATCTTCAGCCATTCGCTCTCCTCGATAACGACAAATCCGAATATTCTTCCCAGATATACAACAAAAACAAAGAAATCTTCATTCCTGTTACAAACAATTCATCCCCATTGACCCGAAAGTACATTCCCGCGATTCAACCAGAATCAGCGCGATGAATTCAACATTAATTTACATTTGAGTGTCGGCAAATTTGACACTCCTTAACTGTGACTTTTTTAACAGTTTGCAACTCATTGACTTAAAAAGAATATCCCGATTCGGGCACGGGTCTTGCTGAATAACCACCAGGCAGCGCCGTCACCACCAAGCTGCCACTGCTTTTCTCAAATTTCTCACTGGAGCTTCATTCATGAAAAAGATCCTCGCCGCTGCCGTTCTGGCTGCCCTGTCCGTTGGCTCCGCCAACGCAGCCCTGTCCTTCAGCAACGCCGAGCAGACCACCGAGATCAGCCAGACCGGCTTCCTCGACCTGTTCGATTCCAGTCTGGGCACCCTGAACAGCGTGACCCTGACCCTGAACGGCTCGATGACCACGACGCTGACGGCACTCCACACCTCTTCCGGCCCCGCTAACGGCAGCATCACCGGCACTGTCGATCTGTACTTTTCCAGCAACCTGGGCGGCCTGGATCTCAGCGCTGTGACGCTCGGCATGACCGCCACCACCGGCCTCATCCGCAACCTGGACCCGAACACTCCCCTCCCGGTTGGCCCGCTGACCGACGCTGACACCATTGTCCTGACCCCGACCAGCAGCCTCTTCGCCGCCGCGGGCGGTGGCCAATTCTCCATCACCTGCGAATCGATCAGCGGCATCGGTGCATCTGGCTTCAACGGCAACGCCCAAGCCAGCCAAAGCACTGCCGCCGGCTGCGGCGCTTCCATCGTCTACGACTACACCCCGACCACCCAGCGCGTGCCCGAACCCGCCTCCATGGCGCTGGTTGGCCTCGGCATGATGGATCTGGCTGCCATCCGTCGTCGCAAGTAATCCTCTTCGTCTCCCGGACTCCGGGAGACATGGAAGGATGGAAAAAAGGCTGCCGCAGGGCAGCCTTTTTTTGCTTAAGCGCCTTGCAGCGTGACACCCCCGCACCACCGACACTGCATTTTCACCCAAAGCGCAAACCGACGCCCTTTGTAAGTGATAAATTTCCTCAAAAAGATCAAAATTAACTCAAACGAGAAATACAATACAGGCTTTGGAAATTCAGGCCGTCTAGCCTCCGCAGTGTCAATCGCTGTTCCAGCGACTCCGGCCGCCTCCCAAGAGGGGTGACCGTGCATCGCATCCGGAGAGGATGCCTTAATCAAGATGAGGTGCTCCGTGATCAAACCTGTTCTGACACTGGCCCTGATGGCCGGTATCGCGGCCGGCCCGGCGCACGGGGCGAGCCTGAGCTTCAGCAACGCCGAGTCCCTGACGCCGATCTCCCAGGATGGGCTGCTCGCGCTGTTCGATACCAATATGGGCATCCTGCAGGGTGTGCGGCTGACCCTGTCCGGCACCGGAAGCAGCAGCTTCACCCTCACCAACAACGCGGGCAGCAGCCAGGCTGTCACCGCGTCCTCCCGCATCCCGATGTATTTCAGCAGCTCGCGGCCAGGCATCAGCGCCACCCTTGATGCCCTCGTGCCCGCGCTGCTGCTCGAAGCATCCACTGGACCGCTACTGCTCGCCCCCGGCGCCACTTCCACCTTCGGCCCCATCATCAGCAACCAGTCTCTGGTACTGGACACCCTGGCGCCCAGCCTGTTCTCCCAGTCCGGCGGCGGCAGCTTCTCCCTGTATTGCGAGAACTCCGACGAGAAGAGGCTGGCCGGAGGCAACACCGCCGTCAGCCTCAGTCTGGTGACCCAGGCCGGTTGTGGCGCCACCGTGGTCTATGACTACACGCCCTATCCGGTATCGGAACCTACCTCCGTGGCACTCATCGGACTGGGGGTGATAGGACTGCTTGCCAGTCTCCGCCGAACCCGCCGGAGCGCTCGGTCTGCACCCTGAAAAAATGGCCACCTCACGGGTGGCCATCGTCGGGACGCTTGAGACTGGCGCCGGAGAGGGTGTGAAGAAATCGTAGCGAGCGGTTCGAGTTCGCCTCGAGAAGCGCAGCCGTACAAGGGTACGGTGAGCATCGCAGGGGCGAAATCGGATCGCGCAGCAGATTTATTCACGCCCTCGGAGATCATTCCTCGTCCAAGGCCGCAGACGTATACACCGCCTGCACATCGTCCAGGGACTCCAGCGCATCGAGCAGCTTCTGCATGCGCGTTGCGTCTTCACCGGCGAGCTCGGTCTCGTTGAGGGGCTTCATGGTGACTTCGCCGAATTCCGCCTTGAAACCGGCCTTCTCGAGGGCCTCCCGCACGTCACCGAACTGGTAGGGGTCGGTCAGCACCTCAATGGAGCCGTCGTCGTTGGTGGCCACATCATCGGCGCCGGCTTCGAGGGCGGCTTCCATCAGTGCGTCTTCCGAGGTGCCCGGCGCAAACAGCAACTGCCCGCAGTGCTTGAACTGGAAGGCCACGCAGCCATCCGTCCCCATGTTGCCGCCGTACTTGTTGAAGGCATGGCGCACATCGGCCACGGTCCGGGTCTTGTTGTCGGTCAGGCAATCCACCATCACCGCAGCGCCGGCAATGCCATAGCCCTCGTAGCGCGATTCTTCATAGGTCACGCCCTCCAGCTCGCCAGTGCCCTTCTTGACCGCACGGTCGATGTTGTCGGCGGGCATGTTGACAGCCTTGGCCTTATCCACCGCCAGGCGCAGGCGCGGGTTGAAGGCGGCATCGCCTCCGCCCATGCGGGCAGCCACGGTGATTTCCTTGGCCAGCCGGGAAAAGACCCGACCGCGCTTCTCGTCCTGCCGGCCCTTGCGGTGCTGGATATTGGCCCACTTGGAATGACCCGCCATGATTCTGTGTCCTTGCTTCGCGACGTAAAGGCGCGATTTTACCCCGCCGCCTGTTTTTCGCGCAGCTTCAGGACTGAGCCGCGTCAATTTCACCCGGATTCCTGCGGATTTCATGCCCAAGGCAGATCCTTGCCCGATAATCCGGTTCACCGCTTTTTCGCCCCGTCTGTCAGGAGAGACCCATGATCGCGCCGCTGCTCATCGCCAAGTCCAAGGACAAGGAAATCCATCTGCTGCCCCAGCTGGCCAACCGCCACGGCCTCATCACCGGCGCCACCGGCACCGGCAAGACCGTCACCCTGCAGAAGATGGCCGAGGCCTTCGCCAGCATCGGCGTCCCGGTCTTCATGGCCGACGTGAAGGGCGACCTGTCCGGCGCAGGCGCGCCGGGGGTCGAGTCACCCAAGCTCAAAGAGCGCCTGGCCGCCCTGGGCATCACCGAATTCACCCCCCGGGCCAACACCACCGTGTTCTGGGACGTCTTCGGCGAGGCCGGCCACCCGGTACGGGCCACCGTCTCCGACATGGGCCCGCTGCTGCTGGCACGCCTGCTCAACCTCAACGACACCCAGGCCGGCGTGCTCCAGCTGGTCTTCAAGATCGCCGACGACCAGGGCCTGCTGATCATCGACCTGAAGGACCTGCGCGCCACCATCCAGTACGTGGGTGACAACGCCAAGGAGTTCACCACCCAGTACGGCAACATCTCCGCCGCCAGCATCGGCGCCATCCAGCGCGGCCTGCTCGGCATCGAAACCCAGGGCGGCGACAAGTTCTTCGGCGAGCCCATGCTCGACATCGCCGACCTGATGCAGACCGACGCCGACGGCCGCGGCGTGATCAACATCCTGGCCGCCGACAAGCTCTACAACTCCCCCAAGCTGTACTCCACCTTCCTGCTGTGGATGCTCGCCGAGCTCTTTGAGCAACTGCCGGAGGTGGGCGACGTGGACAAGCCCAAGCTGGTGTTCTTCTTCGACGAGGCCCACCTGCTCTTCAACGAGGCCCCCAAGGCCCTGCTCGAGAAGATCGAACAGGTGGTGCGCCTGATCCGCTCCAAGGGCGTCGGCGTGTACTTCGTTACCCAGAACCCGCTGGATGTCCCGGAGACCGTCCTCGGCCAGCTCGGCAACCGCGTCCAGCACGCCCTGCGCGCCTTCACCCCGCGGGACCAGAAGGCCGTCAAGACCGCCGCCGAGACCATGCGCGCCAACCCCGAGTTCGACGCCGCCACGGTCATCACCGAACTCGGCGTGGGCGAGGCCCTGATCTCCTTCCTCGACGAAAAGGGCCGCCCCCACATCGTCGAGCGCACCTCAATCATCGCCCCGGCCTCCCGCCTCGGGCCCCTCACCCCCAGCGAACGCAAGGCCGCCATCGAAGGCTCGGTGATCTACGGGCACTACGAGGAAGTGGTGGACCGGGAATCGGCCTTCGAGAAGCTCCAGGGCGGTGGCGGCACTACGGCGGCGGCTGGCGACAGTCCGGCGCCCCGCGGCGGTCAGGCCGCCCCGGCGGAAGAGAGCGGCGGCGGCCTGTTCGGCGGCCTCAGCAACATCCTCTTCGGCACCACCGGCCCCCGCGGCGGGCGTCACCCCGGCCTGGCCGAAACCGCGGCCAAGAGCGTGGCCCGCACCGTCGGCTCCACCATCGGACGGGAGATCGTGCGCGGCGTGCTCGGCTCCATCCTCGGCGGCGGCAGCCGGCGTCGCTGAGCCGGTGTCGGACAGCCGCCCGCCCAAGCCTCCCGCGCCCTTCGCCGTTCCCGGCAGCCGCCTGTCGCGCCTCGCGCGGCTGGGCGGCCTCGCCTCGGGGGTGGCGGGTGGCATGCTCGCCGAGGGCATGCGCCAGCTCGCCCAGGGCCGCCGACCCAGTGTCAGTGAGCTGCTGCTGACGCCGGCCAACGCCCGTCGGGTCACCGACCAGCTCGCACAGCTGCGCGGTGCGGCCATGAAGGTGGGGCAGCTGCTGTCCATGGACGCCGGCGACCTGCTGCCCCCGGAACTCGCCGACATCCTCTCCCGCCTGCGCGCCGATGCCCGCCCCATGCCCATGAGCCAGCTGGTCACGGTGCTGGAGGCCAACTGGGGGCCGGGCTGGGAAAAACAGTTCAAGCGCTTTTCCTTCACCCCCATGGCCGCCGCCTCCATCGGCCAGGTGCATGCCGCCGAAGCCGTGGACGGGCGGCCCCTGGCCATCAAGGTGCAATACCCGGGCGTGCGCCAGAGCATTTCCAGCGATGTGGACAACGTCGCCACCCTGCTGCGCCTGTCAGGGCTGCTGCCATCCACCCTTGATGTGGCGCCCCTGCTCGGTGAGGCCAAGCGCCAGCTCCACGAAGAAGCCGACTACCTGCGGGAGGGGGAGCAGCTCCAGCGCTTCGGCGCCCTGCTGGCCGACAGCCCGGACTACGCCCTCCCCGGGGTACTCCAGGGGCTCACCACCCCTGACATCCTGGTCATGGGCTTCGTGGACGGCCTCCCCGTGGAGTCACTGGACGCCGCGCCCCAGGCGGAGCGCGACCGGGTGATGGGCCTGCTGTTCTCCCTGCTGTTCCGGGAGATCCTGGAGTTTCACCTGGTCCAGACCGATCCCAATTTCGCCAACTACCGCTACGACACCGCCTCCCGGCGCCTGGTGCTGCTGGATTTCGGGGCCACCCGGGCCTACTCCCCCGCCATGGTGGATGCCTACCGGCGCCTGCTGAGTGGCGGCGCCCTGGGCGACACGACCGGCATGAACGCCGCCGCCAGCGAGATCGGCTACTTCCAGGTCGACATTCGGGAACACCATCGCCGCCTGGTGCTGGACATCTTCACCCAGGCCTGCGAACCCCTGCGCCACAGCGGCCCCTACGACTTCGGCGCCTCAGACCTGGCCCTGCGCATCCGCGACGTGGGCTTCAAGCTGGGCATGGACCGGGAGTTCTGGCACACCCCGCCGGCCGATGCCCTGTTCCTGCACCGCAAGATCGGCGGCCTCTACCTGCTGGCGGCGCGGCTCAAGGCCAGGGTGGATATCCGTGCCCTGTTCCTGCGCCACGCCGTGAAGGCCAGCGCCGTTCTCAAGCACCCTTGAGGACGGGGGCTTCCCAATCCTGGTAGTCGTCGGTCTGGCGCATGGAGAGGGCGCGCTCCGCCGAGCGCAGGGTGTTCTCGATCAGCATGGTCACCGTCATCGGGCCAACGCCGCCCGGCACCGGGGTGATCCAGCTCGCCTTCTCTTTCACCCCCTCAAAATCCACGTCGCCGACGATCTTGCCGTCAGGCAAACGGTTGATGCCCACGTCGATGACGATGGCCCCCTGCTTGACCATCTGCGGCACGATCAGCCCCGGCTTGCCGGCGGCCACGATGAGGATGTCGGCCAGGATGGTGTGCTGGGCCAAGTCGCGGGTCTTGGCGTGGCAGAGCGTCACCGTCGCCTCCCGCTGCAGCAGCATCAGGGCCATGGGCTTGCCGACGATGTTGCTGGCCCCCACCACCACCACGTTCTGGCCGGCCACGTCGGTGCCGGTGGTGTCGAGCAGCAGCTGCACGCCGTAGGGGGTGCAGGGCGGGAAGATGGTGTTGCCCACCACCAGCCCGCCCACGTTGTAGAGGTGAAAGCCGTCCACGTCCTTGTGCACGCTGATGGCCTCCAGCACCTTGCGCCCGTCGATGTGGGGCGGCAGGGGTAGCTGAATCAGGATGCCATGCACGGCCGGGTCGGCGTTGAGGCGGGCGATGGTGGCGAGGACTTCCGATTCCAGCGTGTCGTCCGGCAGGGCGATGTGGAAGGAACGCACTCCGCACTCCTCGCAGGCCTTCACCTTGTTGCCCACATAGACCCGGCTGGCCGGGTTGTCGCCCACCAGGATCACCGCCAGGCCGGGGGTGACGCCCTGGGCCACGAGGGCGCCGACGCGGGTCTTGAAGCCTTCGCGGAGCTGTTTCGAGAGGGCCTTGCCGTCGATGATGCGGGCAGTCATGGGTTCACACTCCTGCTTGAAGGAATGAGGCAGCTAGCTGCCCTTGTGGGGTCGAATTCATCCTGCTTTCCTCGGTTAAAAGTCGTCTGACACTCTGAGCTCGCAATAACACCATCCGCGGCTTTCGGTTGTTTGGCGTGACATTGGCCGGGTCTCGCCCCGGCAGGCGACATCCTTTCTTGTTGCACGACAAGAAAGGATGCAAAGAAGCGTGCCCCGCTGTCACGCCCCCTTCGGGGGTGCCCTTCTTCCGGGTCCGTCAGGCGGGGTCGCAAACTGCCTGCGGGCTCAAACATGCGGAGCCTTTTCCGCCTGCCGAACCCTCCAGTCGGCGCGCCAGAGGGGACCGGAAATGCAGGTGATCAACGCCAGGTGCAACTGCGCCGGTCGGGGGTGACTCAGCTCATCGGAAGACGACGGTCTTGTTGCCGTGGACCAGCACCCGGTCTTCCAGGTGGTAGCGCAGGCCCCGGGCCAGCACGGCCTTCTCGATGTCCTTGCCGTAGCGCACCAGATCTTCGGGGGCGTCCGAGTGATCCACACGGATCACGTCCTGCTCGATGATCGGGCCCTGGTCCAGCTCGCTCGTCACGTAGTGGCAGGTGGCCCCGATCAGCTTCACGCCCCGGGTGTAGGCCTGGTGGTAGGGCTTGGCCCCGACGAAGCTGGGCAGGAAGCTGTGGTGGATGTTGATGATCTGCCCCGGGTAGTTCTCGCACAGCTCGGGGGACAGGATCTGCATGTAGCGGGCCAGCACCATCACGTCTCCCTCCGCCTCGCGGAACAGATCCGCCACCTTGGCGTAGGCCGCCGGCTTGTTCTCCGGCGTCACCGGCACGTGGTGGAAGGGGATGCCGTGCCACTCCACGAAGCCGCGGAAGGTTTCGTGGTTGGAGATGACGCAGGGGATCTCGATGTTCAGCTCGTCCGCCTGCCAGCGCGCCAGCAGGTCGTACAGGCAGTGCTCCTGCTTGGACACCAGGATCACCACGCGCTTGCGCGCGCTGTCACTGATGCGCCAGTCCATGTCGAAGCCGGCGGCGATGGGGGCGAACTTGTCGCGCAGGGCGTCGATGCCGAAGGGCAGGGAGTCGGCGAGGATTTCCTGGCGCATGAAGAAGCGGCCGGCCTCGGCGTCGGCGTGGTTGTTGGCCTCGGTGATCCAGCCCTTGTGGTGGGCAAGGAAGGCACTGACCGTGGCCACGATGCCGACGCGATCGGGGCAGGACAGGGACAGGGTGTAACGTCGGGTGGGGGTGCTCATGCTGTTTTCCTTTTGCTCGGCCTCTGCTGGGCCATTCGTTCATCCGGGGGATGGAAGCGGCACGTAAGAAGGCGACGCCGCAGGGGCGACTTCGGTCGCCCCTGCAAGCCACCTCTGCGGGGAACGCAGGGCTCAGCCCTTGGCCGTGCGCTTGAGTTTCTGCGGGTCGTCGAAGGGCAGGGTGTGGGTGGTCGCCCCGCAGGTGAGGCTGGCACCACGCAGCTCCAGCTTACGGTCGGCCACGGCGTAGGCCGGATCGAGGCGGGCGATGGCCATGGAGCGCTCGGTGAGGCGCGAGTACATGCCGCAGGTGACGAAGCCCACCTTGGTGTCACCGTCGTAGAGGGCATCGCCGCCCAGGGCTGCTTCCTTGCTGGCCAGCTCCACGCCGTAGATCTTGAAGCGCTCCTTGCCCTGCAGGCGGTAGTGCTCGGCGGCGCCGCGGAACTCCTTCTTGCCCGGCGACACGGTGAAGTCCAGGCCCAGCTCCCACAGGCTGTCGCCGATGGGCTCGCCTTCCATCGGGTACATGTCGGAGTTGTCGTAGGGGTAGAACAGCAGGTAGCTCTCGACCCGCAGCCAGTCGAGGGCCGTGAAGGAGCACGGCATGATGCCCATCGCCTTGCCCTCGGCCACGATGGTGTCCCAGATCAGCGGCGCGTCGGCCGCCTTGCAGAAGATCTCGTAGCCCCGCTCGCCGGTATAGCCGGTACGGGACAGCATCACCGGGCGCCCGAACAGGGTGGTCTGCAGGTGATGGAAGTAGGGCAGGTCGCGCACGCCCGGCACGTGCTTGGCCAGGAAGTCCACCGCTGCCGGCCCCTGCAGGGACAGATCGTGCAGGTCGTCATCGAACAGCACCACCACGTTGCGACCCACCGCGCCGCGGGTCAGGATCTCGTGCCCGGCGCCGGAGCCATGCACCACCATGAAGGCGTTGGGCCCGTTGCGGTAGATCACGCAGTCGTCGATGAACTTGCCGGCTTCGTTGAGCATGCAGGCGTACACCGACTTGCCCGGGTAAAGCTTGCTGACGTTGCGGGTGGTGGCAAAGTTGATCAGCGCTTCGGCGTGGGGGCCGATGATGTGCATCTTCTTGAGGCCCGACACGTCCATCAGCCCCGCCGTAGTGCGGATGGCCGCGTGCTCGTCGGCCAGGCTGGTGGAATAGGTCCATGCGGTGCCCATGCCGTTCCAGTCTTCGAGGCCGGAACCCAGGGCGCGATGGCGGTCGGCGAGGACCGAAAGTCTCCATGAACTCATTTGAAACTCCTTGCTGAAAGGGGTTGGGGATTGAGTCCATTAGGCCAGCCGGGCCGGCGGCGGGAAATACTACTCTGGTACTACTTCAGGGAGAGGGCGGCACGAACACGCCTTTTGGGGCCGAGCGTGCAATAGTCAATACGCGGGGCACGGCCTCCCTGCTGCGGAAACGCCAAATTCAGTAAAGTAGCGAAATCCGCAGACACAAAAAGTAACCTTGTCACCCCTTCTCACCGACCCCCTCCGCGACACACTCATCCGCGAGGCCTTCCGCCAGGCACGGGGCGGCATCCCCATGACCATCCTGGCCATCATCGGCATCGCCTGGATCCGATGGCTCGATACGCACACCCTGATCGCCCCCTTATGGATGGTCAGCGCACTGGCCATCAGCTTTGGCAGGGCCGTCATCCTCGGCTTTGTGCTGCGACACCAGGACCAGCTGAACATCCATCTGCGGGAGTGGCTTTTCAACGGCCCGCTGATCCTCAGCTCGCTGATCTGGGCCAGCCTGCCCGTGGTGGCCTTCCCGGCGGCATCCGACCACGAGAAGTTCGGCATCCTGTGCGTTCTTGCCGGTCTGGCCGGCGGGGCAGCCAGCGTGCTGGCCCCCGTGAAATGGCCCGCCCGGCTCTACCTGTTCTGCGTGCTGATCCCGGGCGCGGTGCTCATCCGCCTGGACACCATCGGGCCTGTCCTGAGCACACTGGGGGTCTGTTTCTTCGTGGCCATGCTGCTCAGCCATGCCACCGCCCGAAAGTTGCTCATTGAAGCCATTGGCAAGCGTTCCGAGAACCAGGGCCTGCTCGCGGATCTGCAGCGGGAGCGTGGCGAGGTTGAAAAGCTGAACCTCGATCTGCGCGCCGCCGAGACCGCCCTGCGGGCCCAGAACAGCCTCCTCGAACGGGAGGTCGCCGTCCGCAGCGAACGCAATCGGCTGGCCTTCGCGGTGATCCAGAACACCGCCGAAGGCGTGCTGGTCACCGACCCGGACGGCATGATGGTCGAGGTCAACCCGGCTTTCACGCGCATCACCGGCTACTCGGCCGAGGACGCCATCGGCGTGTCGATGGGCCTGCTGACTCCCGAGGGGCCGACAGATCGTCAGCAGGCGCAAATGATGGAAGTGCTCGCAGAAACCGGCAAATGGGAAGGCGAGCTGTGGAGCCGGCGCAAGGACGGCAACCTCTTTCTCGAACGGCGCAGCATCGATGCGGTGCGCGATGCCAGTGGCACGACCACCCATTACGTCTCGGTGTTCAACGACGTTACCGAGGATCACCACAAGGACGAGCAGCTACGGCACATGGCCTGCCATGACCCCCTCACCGGCCTGGCCAACCGCAGCCTGCTCAACGAGCACCTGCGCATGGCCATCGCCCAGGGCAAGCGCCAGCACGGCCGGGCGGGCATCCTCTTCCTCGACCTCGACCAGTTCAAGTCGATCAATGACACCCTCGGCCATGATGTCGGCGACCTTCTGCTGAAGGAGGTGGCCCACCGGCTTCATTCCTGCCTGCGCGCCACCGACACCCTGGCAAGGCTCGGTGGTGACGAATTCGTGGTGCTCCTCAACAGCATCCGCCATCCCGACGACTGCGGGCTGCTGGCCGGCAAGTTGATGGAGGCGCTGGGCAAGCCCGTCGAGATCGCCGGGGTCAGCCTGCACGTCAACACCTCCATCGGCATCACTGTCTTTCCCGATGATGGCGATACGGTCGAAGTGCTGATGAAGAACGCCGACATGGCACTCTATGCCGCGAAGGGCGCGGGCAAGAACCGCTATGACTTTTTCCACGCCTCCATGTCCGAGAAGGCCTCCATCCGCCGCGAGCTGGAAAGCGCCCTGCGTGATGCCCTTGCTGAGGCGCAACTCGGCCTGCACTTCCAGCCGAAATTCGATGCCCGCCTGGGCCACGTCTGCGGGTTCGAGGCCCTGGTGCGCTGGGATCGGGCCGGCCACGGCTTCGTGCCCCCCGATCTGTTCATTCCCGTGGCAGAGGAATCCGGTCTCATCGACGAACTGGGGCGCACGGTGATCGATCAGGCCTGTGCCCAGCTCGCCGCCTGGCACCAGGCCGGTTACGGCTGGCAGAAAGTCGCGGTGAACGTCTCGGCGCGTCAGTTGATCCGCCAGGATCTGCCCCGCCAGCTCCGCAACAGCATGACCCGTCACGGCATTCCGGCCGGAAGCCTGGAGATCGAAGTCACCGAAAGCGTGGTCATGACCCAGCCTGAAACGACCATCCCGCTGCTGGCCGACCTCCGCCGCATGGGTATCCGCATCGCCATCGACGATTTCGGTACCGGTCACTCCAGCCTGGCCTATCTGCGCAAGCTGCCCATCGATGTGATGAAGATCGACCGCAGCTTTGTGCAGGAAGCGGAGCACAACCCTACCTCCCAGGCCATCATCCGCACCATTGTTTCCCTCAGTCAGGCCCTCCGGCTGAGCGTCGTCGCCGAAGGCGTCGAATCCGCCGCCCAGGCCGCGATGCTGCGCGAAGCCGGCTGTGACCAGCTACAGGGCTTTCATCTGGCCCGCCCGGTGCCCGCGGCCGAGATCGCCCGGCGCTGGCTGGCGACGCAGCCGCCGCCCACCTCGTTCAGGCATTCCGCTCCCCCTCCCGCAGCTCCCGCAACCACACGGCCGCCTCAAAGCGATTACGCAGGTTGAGCTTCTGCAGCACGTGCTTCACGTGCACCTTCACCGTGCTTTCGGCGATGCCGAGGGAGCGGGCCACGATCTTGTTGGAAGCCCCCTTCGACACCAGTTCCAGGGTCTCCTGCTCCCGCACGGTGAGGGAGGCCCAGCCGGCGTCGATGCTCTCGCGACTGGGGGGTTGGGGCTTGGCGAGAAGGCCGCCCACCTCGGCCGACAGCACCGTGCCCCCCGCCGCCACCTGACGCAGCTTGAGGCAGAACTCGTCGGGCTCCATGTCCTTCAGCAGGTAGCCGCTGGCCCCGGCCTTGAGGGCCTCCATCACGTCGAAGCTGGAGTCCGACACGGTCAGCATCACCAGCCGGGTGGCCGAGCCCGCCGTCTGCAGGGCACGCACCACCGAGATACCGTCGAGGCCTTTCATGTGCAGGTCCACCAGGGCCACGTCCGGGCGATGGGTGAGCACCGCCTCGATGCCCTCGGCGCCCGACGCGGCCTCGGCCACCACCTGGATGTCTCCGTACATGGACAGGAGCTGGCCAATCCCCTTGCGAAAAAGGGCGTGGTCGTCCACCACCACCAGGCGGATCGGCGGGCTGCCGGTCATAGGATGTTCCATCAAGTTCGTTTCCTTGTTTGCGTCATCGGGTTCAAGCCCCCGTGGCACGGGGGCGAAAGCGCATTTCCACGCAGGTGCCGAGGCCATCCACCCCGGCCTGCAGGCTCAGGCTGCCACCTAGCTGGCGAGCCCGTTCGCGCATGATGGAGACCCCGTGGTGCCCCTCCCCCCCGCTGTCGGGCTGGATACCGCGGCCGTCGTCCTCCACCCGCACCCGCACCTCGCCCCCTTCAGCACAATCGAGGCTGATCAGGGCATGGTCGGCGCGGGCGTGGCGGATCACGTTGGTCAGGGCTTCGCGGACGATCTGCAGCAGATGGAACTCCTCGTTCACCGACAGGGCCGCATCCCCCAGCCGGTAGTCCAGCCCGATCTCGGTGCCGGCCCGGGCCGACAGCTCCTCCACCACCTCCCGCAGAGCCTGCTGGAGCCCACCCGGCGGCATGCTGGTGCGAAAGGCCGAGAGCAGCTCGCGCAGATGGCGATAGGCGCTGTCGAGCCCGGTCTTGATCTCGGCCGACACCTCCAGCACCCGCCCACCGGGGGCACAGGCGGCGCAGCTACGGCCGATCTCCAGTTGCAGGCGGGCGATCTGCAGCTTCATGTAGGAGAGGGCCTGGGCCAGGGAATCGTGCAGCTCGCCGGCAATGGCGTTGCGCTCGTCCATCAGGGCCAGGCGACGGCGGCGCTGGTTACGCTGCAGATTGCCCAGGGACAGGGCAAACAGCCCGGCAAGCGCGTCCACCAGGCGGCTGTGGCGGCTCTCGAAGAGGAATTCCCCCGGTGCCTCGACGATCAGTACCCCGTAGATGTTGTCGGCGTCCCGCACCGGCACGGCCAGCTCGACGATCTCCCCGTCCGGCCCGGCCACCGAGCGGCGCAGGCCGCCGCCCCGGGCCAAGGCCTCTGCGTCGAATTCGTCAAGCAGGCGGGCCAGGCGCGGCGCCCCCAACTGCGCCGGCACGCCCAGCCCCTCGGCCACCGGATCGAGCAGTGCCAGCGAGCAGCAGCGCGCCTGCAGGCAACCGGCCATGTCTTCCAGCAGCGCCGTCAGCCAGGGCGTGCTGGCGCTGTTCTCGGCCAGACAGGCACAGGCCCGGTAGATGAACTCCAGGGAGCGGGCCGCAAAACGCTCATGCTCGCGGGCATGGCGCGACAGGCGCTCACCGTCGGCCAGGTGCCCACCCAGCTGGTCCGCCACCCCGTCCAGGGCACGCACCAGGCGGTCGATCTCGTCGGCGCCCCCGGCCGGCGCCGTCACCGCACCAGCAGTGTGCGCCGCCACCCGTGCCAGGGCGAAATCGGTGCGCACCGCCAGCACCTTCCAGGCGCTGCGCAGGGTAAAGACGCAACCCGCCAGGAACAGCAGCGCCAGCACGGCCTGCATCAGCTCCACCCCCGCCAGGCGCGACGCGGCCACCCCGCCCGGTGCCGCCCGGGCCGCCAGTTCCAGGCGCACGGCCAGGCCGGCGCTGAAGAACAGGCCTGCGGCGATGCTCGCCAGGCAGGCCAGCATCAGGCTCAAGCGGGACAGGAGAGGGTAACGATGGAGCACGGTCAAGGGGCCTTTGAGGACGCGCCATCCTTCGGCGCATTCAACCAAAAAGCAACTTTCGCGCCCCACATGAAACTCATGCCAACGGCCTTGGCCCCGGTGGATGCCCCGGCGGTGGAGTGAATCATGCTTTGTGCACCCCACGCCTCGCCCCGCCGAACACCCCCGATGACCCTCTATCTCTTCGCCACCCTGCTGGCCTCCGGCCTCCTTGCCCTCGCCCTCGGCGACGCGGGTCAAGCCTCACCCATGGTGTGGAGCCTGCCCTTGCTGCCAGCCCTGGCCTGGACCGCCCTGCGCTTCGGCAACGGAGGACAGGTCGCCATCCAGGCCCTGGATCGCACCGATGCCGGCCAGCCGCTCGCCCATTTCGCCCTGCACAGCGGGCAGCCCGCCCTGCTCGCCGAAGGGGGGCGCATCGCCAATGCCAACCAGGCCCTGCTGCGCACCCTCGGGCTGGAGGGGCGCGGCGACGAGCTGATCGGCATGCCCCTGGACAACATCGTGCATCCCAAGCACCACAGCCGCCTCACCGCCCTGCTGGCCGCCGAGACGGCCTCCGGCGACGCGGGCGTGATCACCCTGCTGCGGGCTGACGGGGTACCCTGGCTGGCCCGCCTGAGCCTGTTCCGGGGCGACCGCTCCCCCGTTGCCCTGCTCCAGTTCGGCGCCCCGGCCGACCTGCCCGACGCCGGACCCGACCGTCAGTGGGGCAACCGCCTGGCCCATTTCGCCGGCGAGATCCTCTTTGCCCTCGACAGCCAGTTGCTCGTTACCTGGCTCAACCCCCAGTGGGAAAAGGCCAGCGGCCGCCCGGTGGCCGACAGTCTGTTCCTGCCCTTCCTGCCCCTCTTCCACCTGGAGGACCGGGCCGCCCTGACCAAGGGCCTGCGCCAGCTACAGGCCGGCGAGCGGGACGCCCTGACCCTGGAAGTGCGTACCCTGGCCGGCCGCGCCCTCGGCCCGCGCTGGGTGGAGCTGCGCGCCTGGCCCCTCGACCTCCCCGCCAGCGGCGAGGCCGGCATCGTCGGCATGCTGCTGGACATCGACCAGCGCCGCCGCCACGAGGAAGCCCTGCGCGCCCAGCGGCGCAGCCTGCACACCATGCTCGACAACCTGCCGGGCATGATCTACCGGGGCCAGAACGACAAGCACTGGACCATGGAATTCGTCAGCGAAGGCTGCTTCGAGCTGACCGGCTACACCCCGCTGGAACTGGTGGACAACCAGTCGGCCAGCTTTGCCGACCTGATCCACCCGGAAGACCGGGATTTTGTGTGGAACTACGTGCAGATGCGCCTCACCCGGCGCGAGCGCTACGAACTCAGTTACCGCATCATCGACCGGGACGGCCAGACACGCTGGGTGTGGGAACAGGGCCGCGGCATCCATTCAAGCCGGGGCGAGTTCCTGGGCCTGGAGGGCTTCATCACCGACGTGAGCAGCAGCCGTGGCGCCCAGGAAGAGGCCCGGCGCCGCCTGTTCTTTGACAATGCCGCCGGCCTCCTGGGTTTCAGCCTGTTCCTCGACCGGCTGCAGCATCTCTTCCGGCACGCCCCCATCGCCGGCTACCCCTTCGCCCTCTTCCATCTGGCCGTGGACGCCCTGGACGGCATCCAGACCGAGCACGGCACGGCCATGGCGGAACGGGTGATGGTGGAAAGCGGCAAGCGCCTGCGCGTGGTTCACAGCGACTGCAATGGTGCGGCCCGTCACGGGGACGGTTTTGCCGTGCTGATTGCCGACTTCCGCCCCGAGACCCTGGCCTGGGCGGGGCCCTGCAGCGCGGAACCCGCTTCGGAGGCGGGCCTGCACCACCTGGCCGCAGCCCTCGCCGGCCTCATCGAACGCCCCCTGCGCATCGACGGGCACACCATCAACGTGCGCGCCCGCGTCGGCATCGCGCCGGCACCCTCCACCTGCGCGGACGCGGCGGCGATGCTGGCCGAAGCGGTCAGTGCCCCGTCGTCGCTGCTCCGATCCCGTACTTCTCCATGCGATAGCGCAGGGTATCGCGGCTGATGCCCAGCTCCCGCGCCGCCCGGGAGACATTGCCGCCGGTCTGGGCCAGGGCCTGAACCAGCATCTCCCGCTCAACCCGCTCCAGGGCCGAACCGCGCACATCGGCAGACATGGCCCCACCCGGGGCCGACAGCTCGGCGGGGCGGGCCTCGGGGCTGCGCGGCAGCAGCAGATCGCCCGGACCAATGCTGGCCCCGCTGACAAACAGCACCGCCTGCTCCACCAGGTTGCGCAGCTCCCGCACATTGCCCGGCCAGGGGTGGGACACCAGCGCCGCCTCGGCGGCCGGGGTGAAGGCCAGGCCGCTCTTGCGGTAGCGCTGGCCGAATTCCACAAGAAAGTGCCGGGCCAGCTGCAGCGAATCGCCCACCCGCTCGCGCAGGGGCGGGACATTGATCTGCAGCACCCGCAGGCGGAAATACAGGTCGGCCCGGAACAGGCCCAGGCGGATGTGATCCTCGAGATCCTGGTTGGTCGCGGCGACGATGCGCACATTCACCTGGCGCTCCTGCACCGCGCCCAGGCGGCGCACCCGGCCATCCTCGATCACCTTGAGCAGCTTGGCCTGCAGCCCCCGGTCCATCTCGCCGATCTCGTCGAGGAACAGGCTGCCCCCGTCCGCCGCCTCGAGCAGGCCGAGCTTGCGCTCGCGGGCGTCGGTGAAGGCGCCACGCTCGTGGCCGAAGAGCTCGGACTCCAGCAGGTTGGCCGGCAGGGCAGCACAATTCACCTCCACGAAGGGCTTGTCCCGGCGCTCGCTGCAGAAGTGGGTGGCCCGCGCCACCAGCTCCTTGCCGGTGCCGGTCTCGCCGATGATGAGTACTGGCGGCAGGGCTTCCCGGGCCTCGATGCCGGCGATGCGCCTTATCCGCTCGCGCAGCTCGCACATCACCGTGCTGTCACCCACCAGCGACTCGAGCTGCCCGGCGTCCCGCTCCCTCGCCTCGAAATAGCGCAGGCGGCTGCTCTCGCGCTGGCGCTCGGTGAGCAGGCCGATGCGCTGGCGCAGCTCGCCCAGGGCCACCGGCTTGGTGAGCAAGTCGTTGGCCCCGGCCTTCATGGCGTCCACGGCCAACTCGATGCTGCCGTGACCGGTGATCATCAGGATGGGCACCTCCGGGTCGAGCCGGCGGATGCGCCCGATCACCATCAGCCCGTCCATATCGGGCAGGCGGTAATCCAGCACCACCAGATCAGGGCCGAAGGCCGCACAGGCCTCCAACCCATCGGCGGCCGTCAGGGCCACCCGCACGCTGTGCCCCCCCTTCTCCAGGAACTTGGCGGCGTTGCGGGCAAAGGTTTCTTCGTCGTCGACGATCAGGATGTTCGCCATGGCTCAGGCCCTGGAAAAAAGGAGGGTCACCGTCGTGCCGCCCTCGGGCCGGCTGAGCACGCGGATCGCACCATCAAAGCGCTCGATGATCCGCTTGGCCAGCGGCAGGCCCAGGCCGAGGCCCTTCGGTTTGGTGGTGAAGAAGGGCCGGAACACCTGGCCCATGACATCCGGGGGAATGCCCGGCCCCGAATCGATGATGTCCACCTGCAGGTGGCGGCCATCGGGCACCGACAGGCGCAGCACGCAATCCCCGCCCTCGCCCATGGCCTCGGACGCATTGGCGATCAGGCTGAGGATGACCTGACGGAACAGCGAGGTCTCGCCGCGCACCAGGAAGAGCCCCGCTCCGCAATCCACGGCGATGCGCTGCCGGCGCCGGGCAAAGGTGGCCTCCGACTGACTGGCGCACTCACCCAGCAGGCTCGCCAGATCCACCTGACCACCCATTCCGGAGCCGGTGCCCGCGTAGGTGAGTAGCTCGGTGATGCAACCGCTGATGCGGTCCACCTGGGCGATGATGTCCCGGGCCTCGTCCGAGCAGTCCTCCCCCGGTGATTCCAGGGTCAGCTCGGCACAGGCGCGGATCGACGACAGGGGGTTGCGGATATTGTGGGCCACCGACGAGGTCAGCTCCCCCACCACCGCCAGCATCTCGGCATTGAGCAGGCGGGCGTGCTGGCGCTTGATGGTCCTGTCGGCGCGCCGGATCAGCCCGAACAGGGTGCCGTACAGCAGCAGGGCGCTGCCCAGGGCCGTCAGCCATACCTGCACCCGCCCCTCCTGGATCGCCTCGGTCAGGGCCAGGGGCGCCTTGTAGAGCTCCACAGCCCCCACCACCGCGCCGCTGCCCGGGCGCATCACCGGGATGTAGCTCTCCACGAAGAAGCGGACCGACGGGTCGAGGCCCACGTGCTCGGGCTTCTCCTCCTGCCCTTCGACGATCTGCCCGGCATGCACCACCAGCCGCCCGCCCATGGCCTCGTCGAGCTCGTCGTTGTCCTCGAAGCGGCGGCCGATCAGGGACGGGTCGGTGGACCACAGGATGGTCCGGTTGGCGCCGAACACGTTGGCCCGCAACACGTCGCGCATCTGCCCGAGATGCTGCACGGTGTTGGCAAAACGCTCACGCAGCACGGGGTCGTCCGGCCGGGCAAGGAACTCCAGGGAGCCGTCCGCCACCAGGATGTTCTGGACGAAATCCCGACTGATGCTGGCCTCGCGCTGGAACAGATGGCTGTTGAGAAAGCTCGAGATCAGCCAGCCGTTGGCTACGGCAATGGCAATGATGACCACCGGGCTGAGCCACGCAAACCAGCGCAACAGGTTGAAAGGTTTACAGTCTTCTGCGGCTTGCATCGGCACCTCCCTGTGCCGGCGGACCATAGCACGCTGGGTCAAATCACCCAACGGCTTCACGATCCGAGTGCCCGATGGCGCACAGCATCAGGGCAGCCCGCCACGACGGAGGGCGACGGATGGCAGCTTACGGGTGGGGTTTGGGGAAAGCTGCCGTGGGCGGGCAGACAGCGGCAAGCGGCGTAAACGGGGGGACTGAACGGAAGCATGTTTCCTTCAATGCAGCCCCCGTGCCAGGTCTGACGGGCCTTTCGATTCAAACACTTGGCACAAGTCCTTACAAAAATCGGGGCAAATCCCCCACTTCGCCGGGCCAGATCCCCCAAACCCTGCACGGGCTGACCAACAGGCCGGGAAGCGCCGATCAAGAAATATTTTCAAATGCCTGCATCCGGATGGCCGCGCCGTGAGTAGTAGAGATAGCAGCGCCCTGCGCGCTGCCCACAAGAAGCCCCATCCAGCCCCAGACCCACGGAGCACCGACAATGAAAACCACCCTTGCCACCCTCGTATCCGCCCTGGCCCTCGGCGCCTGCACCAGCATGCCCATGGGCAGCACCTACAGCCAGGACACCCTGCCCGAAAACGTCCGCGTGCCCGCTGGTCACATGGTGGCCTGGGAGACCGTCGGCAGCGGCGACATCACCTACGAATGTCGCGACAAGACCAACATGCCGGGCCAGACCGAATGGGTCTTCGTCGGCCCCCGGGCGGTGCTGAAAGACCGCGCCGGCCGGGCAGTGGGCAGCTACTACGGCCCGCCCGCCACCTGGGAAGCCAGCGATGGCTCGCGCCTCACCGGCACCCAGCTGGCAGTGGCCCCCGCCGGTGCCGGCAATCTGCCCTACCAGCTCGTCAAGGCCAACCCGGCCATGGGCCAGGGTGCCCTGAGCGGCGTCACCCACATCCAGCGGGTGGCCCTGCAGGGAGGCGTGGCCCCGGCATCGGAATGCAGCGCCGGTACCCGGGGCAAGCGCGAGACAGTGGCCTACCAGGCCGACTACATCTTCTGGAAGGCGCGCTGAGCAAAGCCTGCGCGCAGCCATCAGCGCTCCTGAAGAAATCCTGGCGAGCGCTTCGACTTCGCCCCGAGAAGCGCGGGGGCGAAGTCGGGCCGCGCAGTCGATTCATTCACGCCCCATCAGTCGCCCACGCGCACCACGATCTTGCCGAAGTGGCTGCCGCTCTTCATGTACTCGAGGGCGGCCGGGGCATCGGCAAAGGCAAACTCTCTGTCGATCACCGGGTGGATGACGTGGGTCTGGATGGCCGCCAGCATGTCGGCAAACATGGCCCGGCTACCCACGAAGATACCCTGGATGCTCGACGCCTTCGGGATCAGCATGACCGGGTTGGCCGCCCCGGCCAGACCGGTGAGCACGCCGATGTAGGCAATCCGGCCGCCGGTGGCAACGCTCATCAGTGAACGCTCCAGGGTGCCCGGGCCACCCACTTCCAACACCACATCCACGCCCTGCCCGCCGGTCAGACGCAGCACTTCCTCGTGCCATTCCGGGTGACGGCGGTAGTTGATGCCATGGTCGGCACCCAACACCCTGGCCCGCTCCAGCTTGGCGTCGTCGCTGGAGGTGATGATGACCTTCGCCCCCGCCGCCTTGGCAAACTGCAGGGCGAAGATGGACACCCCGCCGGTACCCAGCAGCAGCACGGTCTGGCCAGGCTTGAGGTCGCCGGCTTCAAACAGGGAATTCCAGGCGGTCACTGCCGCGCAGGGCAGCGTGGCCCCCTCGGCATAGCTCAGGCCGTCGGGCAGCTTGATCAGACCACGCTCGTCCGACACAAAGTGCTCGGTGAAGGCCCCGGCCGACTCGGCGCCGCGGGCATCGGACAGGGCCCGGGCGTCCGGCTTGCCGCTCTGCCAGTGGGGAAAGAACAGGGTCGCCACGCGGTCGCCCACGGCCAGGCCCTGCACCTGACTGCCCACCGCCACCACCTCGCCGGCGCCGTCGGAGCACGGCACCAGCCCGCCGGAAATCGGCGCGAAGTAGGTGTTGCGGGTCACCAGGATGTCGCGGAAATTCAGGGACACCGCCTTGATGGCCACCGCCACCTCGGTATCGCCGAGGGGCGCCGGCTCAAAGCTGGCCTGCTGGAGAGGAGCGTCGATATTGTCGGGGAAGACTTCGTAGCGTCTCATTGGGGGGCTCTCTTGTTGTTGGGGTGGGAGCGGGATTCTGGCACGGCAGACCCGCGCCGAACATCTGTCTCAGGACGAGACACCCCCCGCCTTCCGGACCTTTTCAGCCACACCCACCAAGCGCGTCACCAGCTCCGGGATGCGCGCCACCCCGGTCAGGCCGTAGCCCAGCACCAGTCCGTTGTCCGGCGTGGTGCCCACGTAGTAGGCGCTCAGGGGGCGGGGCGCGAGGCCCTGCTCCAGCGCGGCCTCGGCCAGGGCCGTGTCGGGCACCGACGCCGGCAGCCCCAGCACCAGGTGCAGGCCGGCCTGCCCGCCAAGAACGGGGCATCCCGCGCCGAACCCCGCCTGCAAGGCCGCCCGCAGCGCCGCCTGACGCTCCCGATACAGCGGCGCCATGCGCCGCAGGTGGCGGGTTAGCTGCCCGCTTTCCAGCAGCCGGGCGAGGGCCCGCTGCTCGACGGCCTGGCCGCCCCGGTAGAGCTTGCGGATGCCCTCCCCCAGCCCGCTGGCCGCCCAGCGCGGCACCACCATGTAGGCGATGCGCAACCCCGGATAGAGCAGCTTGCTGAAGGTGCCGACGTAGATCACCGGTGCCTCGGGGCGCAGGCCCTGGATGGCCGGCAGCGGTCGGGCACCGGGCTGGGCGTGGTTGAAGTCGCTGTCGTAGTCGTCCTCGATCAACCAGCCACCGCCGGCCTCCACCCCCGCCAGCAGGGCCAGGCGCCGCTCCAGGCTCAGCACGCTGCCCAGCGGATACTGGTGCGAGGGCGTGACATACACCAGGCGGGGCGGTGCCGCCTGCCACAGGCCGGACGCCGGCGCCATGCCGTCCCGGTCCACGTCCACCGCCACCGGCGTGAGCCCGGCGGCCAGCATCACATTGCGGGCCGCCGGGTAGCAGGGGTTTTCCAGCCACACCGTATCGCCGCTGTCGGCCAGCAGCCGGGCACAGGCATCCAGGGCCACCTGCCCACCCGCCACGATGAAGACCTGCTCCGGCGTGCATGCCACCCCGCGGCGCGCCGACAGAAAGGCCGCCACCGCCCGCCGCAGGTCCGGCTCACCCCCGGGCTCCGCATAGGCGAGCTGACGGGCCGTCACCTCACCCCAGGCCCGGTGCAGAAAGCGCGCCCAGGTCGCCCAGGGAAAGGCATTCAGATCCGGCACACCGGGGGCAAAGGGCAGCAGGGATTCACTGCGATTGATGGCCGGCAACTGGTGCGCCCGGCGCGACAGCCTGTCGGCCCCGGCCGGTCCGCGCTGCGGGCTGCGTGCGGCCATGCCCAGGGGCAAGACCGCCACCCGGGTGCCGCCCCGGTCTGCCTCGACAAAGCCTTCGGCCAGCAGGAGCTGATAGGCAAACAGCACACAGTTGCGCGCCATGCCCACATCAGCGGCAAGTTGGCGGGTGCCCGGCAGACGGGCGCCCGGTGCCAGGCGCCCTTCGAGGATGGCGGCCTTGAGCAGCCGGTACAGGCGCAACTGGCGCGCCTCACCGGCCCCTGCGGCGGGGTCATCGAGGGCAGCGAGAACGAGGGCGAGGGACATCTGGCTCCATGAACAAAGCGTCTTGTGGCTCCATGGATGGTGCCACGGTCTGGCTATGCTGGCACCACTTATCCAGGAGCCCCCCATGTCGACGCCGTCCCCCAGCCCCCGCACCCAGGTCCACCGCAAACCCCAGCGCGCCCATTACGACGCGACCACCGTCCACGCCATCATCGACCAGGCCCTGGTATGCCAGATCGCCTTCAACCAGGGCGGCAGCGTGCACTGCCTGCCCACCGCCTGCTGGCGTGACGGAGACCACCTCTACATCCACGGCGCCAACAACTCGCGGCTCACCCAGACCCTGCTCACCGACGACTGCGCCGTGTCCATCACCCACCTGGACGGCCTGGTGCTGGCCCGCTCGGCCTTCCGCCACTCCATGAACTACCGCTCGGTGGTGATCTACGGGCGCTTCGCCGAGGTGACGGACACCGACGCCAAGGCCGCCGCCTTCCGCAGCTTCGTCGAGCACGTCAGCCCCGGCCGCGCCGCCCGGGTACGCCTCCCCTCCCCCGCCGAGATCGCCGGCACCCGTCTGTTGCGCATCCCCCTCGATGAAGCCGTCGCCAAGATCCGCAACTGGGGCGTGGAGGACTCCGCCGACGACATGGACATCTCCGTGTGGGCCGGCGTGATGCCCTTGGCACTGACAGCGGGGCCACTGCGACCGGAGGCCGGGTGCGAGGGGCGGGCGCTGCCGCAGAGGCCGGGGTTTGTCGCGGGGTGATTGACACCGCGAGCCATGGGCCTTGAACACAGTTGGACACAACGGACCGGCGACGGTAGGATTGGGTTACCACAAATGTAGCAAGAGTCCCCATCATGCCCGCCACCACCTCCATTCGCATTGACCAGACCTTGTACGATCAGGCGAAAGCCGATGCTGCTGCGGAACACCGAAGCATCGCCGGCCAGGTGGAGTACTGGGCAAAGATTGGCCGCGCTGCGCTCGACAATCCGGACCTTCCTGTCAGCTTCATCGCCGAGTCCCTGGCGTCGATGGCAGAGCGTCGCGAGGACGCAAGCCCCTTCGTGCCGAGAAGCCGTCCCCAGTGAGCCGCTACAGTGTTGTCCAGACCCGCCGCTTCGCCCGTCAGTACAAGAAGCTGCACGACAACATTGCCGCCGACGTGGACCAGGCCGTTGCCGATGTGGCTGCGAACCCCGAAAGCGGGGAACGCAAGAAGGGCGACCTATCCGAATTGCGGGTTGTGAAGTTCAGGAGCCAAGGCCAGTTGTACCTGTTGGGCTATACGCTCGAAGACGCTGTACGGCTGGTCTACCTGGAAGCGGTCGGCCCGCACGAGAACTTCTATCGCGACCTGAAGCGCAGCTGACGGACCGGAGCGGAACTCCGGGAAGCCGCCAAACCTAAGACTGCAGGGTGTCACCCACCGTCGTGCGGCGCAGCCTGCGCCAGGTGGTGAGTGAGGCCACGCCGGGCGCAAGCCACAGGGACAGCCACAGCCCCGCCAGGACAGCCAGCGCCAGCGCGTTCGGCCCCGAGCGCGTGATGGCATAGATGATTGCCAGTGCAAGGGCCGCGATGACAATGGCCGAAGCGGCATAGACCAGCGCCAACTGGCGCAGGAAAAGGCCCACGAAGGGCCACCAGGGCACCCCGTCCAGCCGCATGCCGCCCTTGCGGAACGCAACAAAGCAGACGCCCGCACACAGGGCGAGGGACGCCGCAACAAGCTGCAGCCAGAACGCCGTCGTCCACTCCGCCCGGCCGCGCACGAAGAGCACCAGGATGACGGAACTCGCGAACGCGCTCGCGGCAAACACGACACGCAGGGTTTGGGTGGGGATGTTCATGCAAGGGGTCCCGGGTGGCAGGCGGTGTCGTTATATCCGGCCAGGCGGCGGGCCGTCCTTGATGAGCGTGAAGTCACCGCCGCGCCGGCCGACTCACTCGCCCCCTGCAACCTGCGCCTGCCGCAGGCAGGCATCGTGCCTTTCTTTGTGGCATAAGGATGCGAGCCCGGCCTTCCCGTGCAACAAGGCGAGAACCCGCCAGATCACGCGAATCGAGTTGCCGGCTTATCCGAAACTGACGAAACAATCCCCAACCCAATGGACTACCTCATCGGCTTTATTCTCGCCCTGGAGGTCGGCATCTCGGCAAATGCCGCAGGCTTTGACAAGGATCGCAGCTTCTACGCAACCATTCTTGTCGTCATCGCCTCGTACTATCTGCTGTTTGCCGCCATGGCGGGCTCAGCCTCGGCATTTGCCCTCGAACTCATCCCCTTTGCCGGCTTCTCGATCCTGGCAGTGCTCGGCGCCAGACGGTGGCCAGCCCTTGTAGCGCTGGGTCTGTTCCTGCATGGGGGCTTTGACGTGATGCACGGCCACGTCATCACCAACCCCGGCGTGCCGGCCTGGTGGCCCGGGTTCTGTCTTGCCTATGATGTCACCGCTGGCGCATACCTTTTGCACCTGAGCCAACGACGCAAGAAGCTGGCGGCCTGAGCGTAGCTGAATGCCGCAGCCATGCGCCGGAAAAGCAGGGTCTGCCGCGGGTTTCTCACCCTGGCTTCTTCCGGCCTCTCCATCGTCCCGTCCATGCTCTTGCGGGCGCAGCAACGGCTCGGCCTTAACCCTTCACATCTCGGGGTGCTCTTCCCGCTTGCCGACTACTGGTGGAGTTCGGACCGCAAGCCATATCCTGGCGAGCAAGCGTTGAGGGACGGGCGGCGCATCGAGGCAAGTTGCGTAATGAGTATGACCTTTCCGGCCCGGTAGGCGGCTGAAGCAACTTGCCCCGGAGATCGAGGAAGCCAACGAACTTAAGCGGCAATCGACGGGGCGTGGTGGACTGCCTAAGAGCCCAAATGCGGAGCAAAAGTGAGCGGAAGATGATGCGGTAGAAGAGATCTGTGAAGATCCGGCAATAGGGGAATCAAAGGCTGGCGACCTGGCCGGGATCCGGGTTTTCAAGTTCAAGTTCAACCGCCAGGAGTATCTGGTCGCCTACCGGCCGCCGACACCCATAGCGCCGGAACAAGAGACCAATCTTGAACTCTTGATCATCGATTTCTACCAAGTCGATTCGCACGAGAATTTTTACGACGAACTCAAACGGTACCTACGAGCCGAGGGATAGAAAAATGGCGCACGCAGTCACTGCTGAAGATCTCTTCCACGAGCTCAAGCGCATGCCCGCACTTGAGCGGGAAAAGTTCTTTGTTCTCCTATCCACCAATGCATTCCGTAGCGAAGATCTCAGCCACGAGGAACTGTTCGGCCACCTTTCCGGTGATGAATTCACCGCAGAAGAGGCAAGCGAATACCTTGAGGTGTCGATGTCGACCTTTCGTCGATACGTGGCGAACCACAAGCTCCTTCCGCGCTCAACGGTCGGGCGAAGTCAGCTATTTTCGGTATCTGATCTCAAGCGCTTCAAGAAAGCACTTAAAGCAGCCAAGGGCTGATCTGCCAAGCCCCCGCAAGTCTGCGGAAACATGGTGCTGCACTGTTGTTGCGTCAAACTCATCCTGCTTTCCTCGGTTTTACGTCGTCGGACACTCTGGGCTTGCCATAGGGCCGGTGGCTTTCCGTTGTGCAACGTGACGTCGGCCGGCCCAGCCAATCCCGTGGGGTCTGGGCATGGAGTCCTTTTCCCCCATGGCCCCCTCCGACCAAGGGAGCATGTCAGGCCCGCACCCGCGCCTTGGTCGGGTCGTAATGGGGGAAGGCGCACACCGTGGCATCCAGCCGCTTGCGGTGCCCGTCCAGTTGCCCCACCTGCAGCGCGGTCTCCAGGGCCGAGTAGGCCACGTCCACCCGGGCCAGGGCGATCTGGGTGTTGAGCACCGGGGAGCGGACGCTGCTGGTGATCTCGCCGACCTTGGCGCGGCCCAGGTAGATGCCGTCGCCGTGGCTGGCGGGTTCGTTGCCGGTGATGGCGAGGCCAACCAGTTTGCGGCGGGGGTGGGCCTTGCGCGCTTCCAGGGCGGCCTTGCCGATGAAGTCTTCGGGCTTGGAGAGGGCCACGGTGAAGCCGATGCCGGCTTCGAAGGGGTCGGTCTGGTCGCAGAACTCGTGGCCGGCGAAGGCCAGGCCGGCTTCGATGCGCAGCATGTCGAGGGCGTCGAAACCCAGGGGGACGATGCCCAGGGGGGCGCCGGTTTCCATCACGGCGGTCCACACCGCGGCGCCGTCACGGGGATGGCACCACAGCTCGAAGCCCAGCTCGCCGGTGTAGCCGGTGCGCGACACCACCACCGGGATGCCGGTGGGGCCGCCCAGGCGGGCGGCCGTAAAGCGGAACCAGCCGAGCTCGGCGATGGCGGGCTGGACGGGGGCGGTCCACAGCATGCGGGTAAGCAGTTCGCGGCTCTTCGGCCCCTGCACGGCCAGGTTGTGCAGGGCGTCGGTCGTGTCGCGGACGTGCACGTCGTAGCCGCCGGCGGCGGCCTGCTCCTTCAACCACAGGCCGGTGGTGTCCTCGCCGCAGACGAAGCGGAAGACATCGCGGCTCATGCGGAACACGGTGCCGTCGTCCATCATGCCGCCGTGGGCGTGGCACACGGCGGTGTAGACGATCTGGCCGACGGGGAGCTTGCGCAGGTCGCGGGTCTGCACCTTCTGCAGCAGGGCCTCGGCATCGGGGCCGGAAACATCGAACTTGCGCAGGGCCGACAGGTCCATGACCGCCACCTTCTCGCGGCAGGCCCAGTATTCGGCCAGGGTGCCGTGGCCGACAAAGCTCCTGGGCAGCCAGAAGCCCTTGTAGTCGATGAAGTCGCGGGTGAGGGTTTCGGTGACGGGGGCGAAGGCCGTCGGGCGGGTCAGGCGGGCGGGGGAGTCGGGCGTCATGCGGTGGGCCATCGCGCGGGGGAAGGAGTGGTCGGCAGCGTAGATGCGCGCCTCGATGTCGGTGGGCTGCCAGGCGTTGGCGGGGTCGATGTCGTCGGCGCAGGACGACACCGCCACCACCAGATCCTTCATGGCGCGCAGCAGCACGTAGTCGCCGGGCTTCGACCAGGGTTCGGCAAAACCCAGGCTGCCGCAGGGCTGGATGAAGGTGTTGTAGAAGAAGTTGATGGCCGGCCAGCCCACCCGCGGGCGGATGCCGAAGCCCTCCAGCGCCGCGTTGAAGTTGTCGCTGCAATTGGCGTGGCCGGGAAAGCCCAGGTCGTCGTAATACTTGCTGGTGCAGGCCAGGGCAAAGGCATCGTGGCGGCCGACGGTGTCCTGCACGGTTTCGAGCAGGGGCTGCATGCGCGCGTCGAAGTACTTGGCGTGCAGGCCCGGCTGGGGGTAGGCGGCGCCGGCGAGGGTGCGCGTCACGGTGGGGTCGAGGCCCCATTCGTCGCCGGCCTCCAGGGCTGCGGCGTCGAAGGCCAGCAGGTCGGAACACTGCCGCCCCTCCACGTCGATGACCTGGATGAACTGCCCGGCCTTCACCGTGAAGGCCCGGGCCGTGGCGGCGGCAACGCGGATCACCGCCAGCGGCTCCGGGAAGACCTGGGCGCAGGGCCGGGGCGCCTCGGCGGCGAGCAGGAAGGGGTCGCCCTCCGGCTCGACGGCGTCGGGTGCGGCGGCGAGGGGGCCGGGCAGGATCGCATTCACGCGCGGGTCTCCTTTTCCATCAGCTGACGGTAGCCGCCGGCGCAGAACACCAGCGGCTCTCCCTCCTGGAAGCGCATCTGGCGCACCTCGGCCACGAAGATGATGTGATCGCCGCCCGGGTACTGGGCGAAGGGCACGCATTCGAAGGTGGCCAGGGCGCTGTCGAAGACCGGCGCCCCGTGCTCGCCGGTGGCGTAGTCCAGGTCGGCCCACTTGTCGCCGCCGCCCCAGGCGAAGCGGTTGGAGAGTTCCGCCTGGCCGGCGTCGAGCACGTGGATGGCCAGCGGCCCGCCGGCGGCAAAGGTGTCGCAGCAGGCGCTGCTGCGCGCCAGGCTGAAGAGCACCAGCGGCGGGTCGATGGACACGGAGTTGAAGGAGCTCACGGTGGCCCCCACCGGCCGCCCCAGTTCGTCCCAGGTGGTGACGATGGTGACGCCGGTGGGAAACAGGCCGAGGGCCCGACGGAACAGGCGTCCTTCAAACGGCGCCCGGTGGGCGGGCGCCGCGGCAGACACCGGAGCAGGCTGGCGGAGGGCGGCTTGCATGGCGGGCTCCCGTGCTCAGGCCTGGGCTTCGGCGAGGAGCTTGGTGGCGAAGGCGGCCTTCTCTTCCTTGCTCATTTTCTTCAGCTCGTTGGACAGCACCCGCTGGTTCACCGACTGGTTCCAGTAGTCCAGCACCTCGAAGCCGAGCAGGGCCGACTTGCCGACGAACTGGCGCAGCACCTCGTTGGTGGGGCCCATCACCCAGCCGGCCTTGCCGTCGCGGAGCAGGCGCTCGATGCCCAGGGCCGGCTTGTAGCCCGTGCCACCGCAGGCGTGGAGCATCTTGTCCACCACGTGGGTGACGGTCTTGGAGGAGAAGAACTTGACCTGCCACAGCCAGTTGAGGATGCCGGTACGCGGCAGGTGGGCGATTTCCGTGTGGGCGGACCAGTCGCAGTTGTTGGTCAGGTCGTCGAGGGCCTTGGCGGCCAGGTACACGTAGCTGCGGCTGGCGTTGGTGTCGATCAGGCACTCACCCACGTAGTCCTGGATGGTGGGGTAGTCGGCCACGCGCATGCCCACGTCGCTATGCACCTTGCGGGTGGTGTGGTTCTTGGTGATGTCCATGGCGGCCAGGCAGATGCCGTTCCAGCAGGCCGAGGAGCACACCAGGAAGAAGGGGTCCACCACTTCGTCGTTGGACTTGGCGCCATCGCCCACCGGGCCGACCAGCGCGTCGGGGGCGATCTCGACCCCATCCACGGAGATCGGGCCGGACTGGTTGCCGCGCATGCCCAGGCCGTCCCAGTTGGCGGGGTCGGCCTTGATCTGGTCCTTGGTGACCAGGAAGCAGGACAGGTCGGAGTAGTCGCCGCCGAAATCCGGCGAAGTGGTCTGGATGATGTACCAGTCGGCGAAGCCGCCGGAGGTGGTCCAAGAAGCCTTCTTGAAGACCTTCCAGCCACCGTCGGTGCGCTCGGCGCGGGACGACATGGGGTACCAGAAGTGGGAGCCGGTCTCCGGGTCGGAATAGGACAGGGTGCCGATCAGCACATCCTTGTCCACCCGGCGCAGGATGTCCTTGAGGCGTTCGTTGTCGTGGTGGCGCAAAAGGGCCGCGGCGCAGGCGCCCAGGTGCATGGTGTAGCACATGGCGGTGGAGGGGCAGCCGTAGCGGGCGATGGTCTCCACGACCATGGCGGCACACAGGTGGCTCTCACCGCGGCCGCCCAGCTCCTTCGGCACGGTCAGGCTCATCAGGCCCATGGCGGCCAGGGCTTCGAAGTTCTTGCGGGGGTAGATGTACTTCTTGTCGCTCTCGATGGCGTTGGGGCGCAGGGTGGTTTCGCACAGGGCGATCAGGTCGGCCTGCAGGGCCTTCTGCGCGGGGCTGAGCAGCCACTGGGGGCTCCATTCGGCACCGATACCGACGGGGGTCATTTGGGAGATGGCGTTCATGGTGATGTCCTTTGCGTGAGTGTTTGAGAAGACAGATTCGTGAAATTCGGATCCGGTGAAGCGGGTTCGGGCCGTTCCCCACAGGGGGCTCAGCTCAGGGTGCTGACCCCCGCCTCGGTGCCCACCGGCAGCGCGCGCCCGTCGTCATGCCGGCTCAGCCACGCCAGGGCGGCGGGCAGGTAGCGGGTGAGGCCCTTGTATTCGACGAGCTGGGGCGGCAGGGTCGACAGCACCCGGTGCAGGCGGGCGCCCCACTTGGGCACCCGGGCCAGGTCGTCGAGGGAGGCCAGGTAGCAGCGGATCGGGAACAGGATTGCGTTGCTGCGGGGCAGGCGCCACAGGGTCTGAAGTTCGACCCGCAGGTGCACCTTCTGCCCGGCGTTGTCGGGGGTCACGCTGGCCCGGTCGGTGCCCCATTCGGGGAAGCTCTCGGGCGAGGTGTCGAGGCGCGGGTTGATGGTCATGGTCCAGTTGAGGCGGCGCACCGGCTGGCCCAGGCGCAGCATCAGCAGGTATTTGAGGGCACGCTCGAAGACGCCGGTCTGGTGGGCCAGGGGCACCGGGCCGTGCCATTCCATGAAGCTCATGCCCACGTCGAACTCCAGGGACCAGTCGGCCTGGGAGGTGACCATGCCGGCGTCCATGTAGAGGTTGTCGTCGCGCTGGTCACAGATGGCGAAATCGCCCTGGGCCTGGCGGGTGATGTACTCAAAGGGCTCGCAGGGCAGCGTGGCGGCGTCGCCGAAGATGAAGCTCTGCTCGATGCCCAGGGGCCGGTTGGTCCAGGTCCAGCGGCTGCCGAAGTCGTCGCCCTCCTTGGTCAGGGTGAAGTGCTCCGGGTAGTCGGCCGACAGGTTCTCCATCAACAGCTCGAGGGTGTCCCACTGGGCCAGCATCATGTGGGGCAGCACCTGGCAGCGGCCGGGGTCGCGCTCCAGGGTGATGGCCCGGTCGCGGCATTCGGCGATGTAGTGCTCATCCACATCGAAGGGCCGCAGATACACGTCGCTGGGGCCGCTGCGCACATGGGGCTCGATGTTGACGCTGTACATGTACTTGTCTTCCGGGAAGGGGAAGGGAAAGCGCAGGATGGCGGCGTCGCTGTTGCGGTAGCTGTAGTCGCCGCGGAAGGTTTCTTCGGGCTTGAAGGCGATGCTCATGTCGGGCTCCCTTGGGGACAATGGGTTTACAGATCCAGTACCAGCCGCCCTGCCCTGGCCCGCGAGACGCAGGGCATGATCAGGCGGCCGGCGGCGCGCTCTTCAGCGGACAGAAAGTGGTCGCGGTGCTCGGCCTCCCCTTCCAGCAGGGGGGTGGCGCACACGCCGCAGGCGCCGCCGCGGCACAGGCAGGGGGCGGCCACGCCGGCGCGCTCGATGGCGTCGAGCAGGCTTTCGTCCTCGGCCACCTCCAGCTCGATGCCCGAGCGGGCCAGGAAAGCGCGGAAGGCTTCGCCGCCCGACAGGGCCGAGCCGAAGTGCTCGCAATGCACGTGATTGGCGGGCCAGCCGGCCGCGGCAGCGGCGGCCATCACCTCGTCGTTCATGGCCGCCGGGCCGCACACGTAGAGGTGGGTGCCGGCCGGCTGGCGGGCCAGCAGGGCCGGGATGTCGAGGCGGTGGCCGTCGGCGTCCCAGTGGAAGGCGACGGCCGGGCTGTTGCCCAGCCAGGGGGCAAAGACGTCCTTCTCGGTTTCCCGGCAGCACACGTGCAGGGCATGGCCGGCGCCGGTGAAGCCGAACTCGGCCAGGTAGGACTGGAAGGGGGTGATGCCGATGCCGCCGGCGATCATCAGGTGGTGGCGGGCGATGCGCACCGGCGCAAAGAGGTTGCCCGGCCAACCAGCCACCAGCCTGTCCCCCGCCTTAAGCTGTTCGTGGATGAAGGCCGAGCCACCGCGGGAGGTGGGCACCCGGCGCACGATGATCTCCCAGGCATCCCGGGCACCGGGCCGGCTGACCAGGGAGTAGGCGTTACGCCAGGTGCGCGCCTCGCCTTCCAGCACAAACTGGACATGGGCGCCGGCAGCGGCCGGGGGCAGCTTGCCGCCATCGGCCGCCACCAGGCGCAGGTGGCGCAGGCCGGGGGCGATGTCGGTCACCGCCGCCACCTGCAGCAGGAGGGTGTCGCCGATCATGCGAAGACCTCCTCGATGGCCGGGATCTCACCGGGCGCTTCGGCATCCACCATCACGCCCATGAAGGCGCCCAGGCGGCGGGAGAAGTGGTCGCGCACCAGCAGGTGACGGCCACAGCCCGCACAGGGCACGACGTTGGTGGTGACCTGCTCGGTGAAGCCGTGGCAGTGGGTGCACCACACCCGGCGCTGCAGGCTGCCGGCATGGCATAGCTGGATCTGGCCGGGGCCGAAGCCGACGATGGCCGCGGCGGTGGCCACCGACCACAGGAAGGGCTCGGTGCCCTGCACATACAGCCGGTCGCCGATGCCGTAGCCGCGGGTGGCGCAGGCCAGGGCATCCACCACGTCGGCCACGGCCGGTAGCTGCCAGGGCTTGCCGAGGCCGGGCACGGCCTGCGCTTCGCCCACCAGCCACGTGTGGAGCTTGGCCGCCACCGGGGCGAAGGTGTCGGCCAGGTTTGCCAGCCCCCCGGGCTGCAGGGTGGCCGTCTCGACCACCAGCAGGTGGCCGGCGGCGGCGAGGTCGGGTTCCAGCGCCCGGTAGGTCGGGCGGCTCTTGATGTCGGAGTGCAGCATCGCGGGCCTCCTCAGAGCACGGCCACGGCGTGGGCGATGACGATCACCGCCGCACCACCGGCCAGGGTGAGGAAGGGCAGGATGCCGGCGCGGGTGCCCACACCCGCTTCGCTGCCCAGGTGCATGTCTTCCTGCATCGCGGCGGGGAATTCCCCCTTATCGACGATGTAGTGACGGTAGAAGAACACCGGCAGGATCATCGCCGCCGCCAACAGGCCGGTGGCCAGGGTGCCGGCGCCCCAGATGTCGGCGCCCATGCCCATCAGCGCCAGATTGACGAAGGCCAGCACGGTGCCGATGGCGATCAGCCAACTGGGCGCCTTGAAGGGGCGCGGCCAGGTCGGGCGGTCGATGCGGTGGATCCAGGCGGCGTTGAGGTTGAGGAAGTTGAAGAGGATGTAGCAGACGTTGGAGATGGCCAGCACGAAGACGTAGTCGGACATCATGAGCAGCAGCAGGTTGAAGCCCAGGTCGGTCCACATCGCCGCGGTGGGGGCGCCGTTGGCATTCACGTGGGAGAGATACTTGGGCAGCCAGCCATCCACCGAGGCCTGGTACAGGGTGCGCGAGGAGCCCGCCATGGAGGTCATGATGGACAGCACCAGGGCCAGCACCAGCATGGCCATCAGCACATGCTCGATCAGCGCGCTGCCGCCCAGCATGTGGGCCATGGCGTGGGCCACGCCCATGCCGCTGTAGATGTCCGGTGCCAGGATGCCGTCGTACACCGCCGGAGTGACCACCGTGCCGGCCGCATCCACCACCGCAGGCGTAACCAGCTGGCCGAGGCCGATGGAACCCTGGAAGGCCAGCGGCACCACGGTGAACACGAAGATGCACAGCAGGCCCGAGTACAGGATGGCCTTGAACGTGTCGGTGCGCGGGTTGCGGAACTCGCGGGTGTAGCACACCGCCGTCTCGAAGCCGTAGGTGGACCAGGCCGCCATGAAGAGGCCGCCGGCGATCAGGGTCAGCCCGGCCATGTCCCAGGCGCCGTCGATCACCGCGCCGCCGGCGTCCTTGGCCAGGGGGTAGAGGGGCGTCAGGTTGGCGGAGGGCACGTCACCGGAGAGCAGCGGCCACAGGCCGATCAGCATCAGCGGCGCGAGGGCGGCAACGCCCAGCACCATCTGCATGCGCGCCGCCTGCAGGATGCCCCGGTGCTGGATGGCGAAGGCCGCCAGCAGCACCGCCGCGCCCAGCACGAAGGTGGCATTGATGCGCAGGGACAGGCCGGCCTTGATGCCGGAGAGATCCAGCAGGGTGATCTGCCAGGTGTTGATGGCCGCGTCCGGCGCAAACAGGATCGACAGGATGTAGCCCGCCGCGAGCCCCGAGCCGATGGCCAGCACCGGCGACCAGGCCAGCCAGTTGCACCACACCGACAGGGGCGCCAGCATCTTGCTGTAGCGCACCCAGGCCACCGCCCCATACACCGACGCCCCCCCCGACTTGTGCGGAAAGAGGCCGGCGATCTCGGCATAGGAAAAGGACTGCAGGAAGCCGAAAGCGATGGAAATGATCCACACCGCCCACGATGGTTTGCCCACCGTGGCGGCGATGGAACCGATGGAAAAAAGGACCAGGGCCGGGACCCCGCTGGCTACCCAGAAGGCGCCCGCCCAGCCGATCTTGCGATGGAGCGTCGCGCTACCGCCGCCGCTCCCGATGCCGCCTGCTGCGGCATCCACTGTCGTCGTGTTCATCTGCGTTCTCCTCAAGGTCGAATAAAAACCACACCGCCGGAAGCGATATGGCTGCACTGTCCGCCGCGGGGCCGTGGCGAACAATTCGACTTTGGGAGTAGGTCGGAGGGGGAATTGAGGAAGGTCGCGGGTGCGCGTGAAATGGCCTCACCCCAACACCCAGAGGCACCTCCAATGAAAACCGCACTTCGGACTGTGAGAACCGGCCTGCTGATCGGCCTGCCCGCCCTCGTCGCCCCCGCCTTTGCAGAAGACGCCCCGGCCGCCGCGCCCGAGCTCACCGCCAACATCGGCCTGGTTTCGGAATACGTATTCCGCGGCATCCGCCAGACCTGGGGCAACCCGGCCATCCAGGGTGGTGTCGACTACGCCCACGCCTCGGGCTTCTACGCGGGCGCCTGGATGTCCAACACCAGCGCCAACCTGTATGCCAACGCCAATGTCGAGATCGACCTCTACGGCGGCTACCGGGGTGCGGTGGGCGATTTCAGCTACGACGTGGGCCTGCTGCAGTTCATCTTCCCGAAGGCCAACTACGACAAGATCACCCCCGCCGGCAGCTACGCCAGCAAGACCTACGACACCACCGAGCTCTACCTCTCGGGCACCTGGCAGTGGCTGAACGTCAAGTACTCCCGCGCCCTCACCGACGTGGGCTACTTCGGCTTCACCAGCAACAACGCCGGCTTCGGCGCCTTCCCCAACAAGCCGAACGCGGGTGTCACCGGCAAGGACACCACCGGCTCCTGGTACATCGAGGCCAACATCGCCTACGAATTCATCCCCACCTGGACCGCCACCCTCCACGCCGGCCGCCAGACCATCGCCAACTCCAAAGGCCTGGACTACAGCGACTACAAGGTGGGCGTGACCAAGGCCATGCCCGGCGCCTGGACCCTCGGCCTGGCCTACACCACCACCGTCGGCGCCGACTACTGGAAAAACTACCCCAGCCTGGCCGGCAACGGCACCACCAAGGACATGAACGCCGGGACGTGGATCGCCTCGGTGAATCGGGTGTTCTGATTCAAGCTTTCTCCCAGCAAGGTTGGCACCTGCGGCGGCCCCCGGAAACGGGGGCCGTTTTTTCGTGGCCGCGGCCCGTCCTCAAGCGCCTCGCCGCAGGAGCTTGAGGTTCTTCCAGTGGCGCCCACGGATATCCGCTGCGACTATCCCGGGACGGCAGCAGCGGACCGGAAGGCGCATTTACATCTTCAGGTTGAGGGACAGATAGGCCGACCGCCCCGGCCCCGGTGAATACATGGGCTGCTCGCTGCCCGCCGGCCAGAAGAAGTTGTCGTACCAGACGTACTCATACTTGCGGTCGGTCAGGTTCTTCAACTGCAGATCCAGGCTGGCGGCCTTCGTCAGGGCGTAGCGCACGGAAGTATCGAAGAGCACGAAGCCACCGTGTTTGCCCTTGGCGTTCAGGTCGTCGATGTAATAGCTCCCCTGGGCACGCCCCTGGAGGCTGAACCGCCACTTTTCGGTGGCCTGGTACTCGGCGCCGACGTTGGAGATGTAGCGCGGCGTCGAGAAGACCTCCTTCCCGGCGAGGGACACACCGCCGGCGGTGAAGGCGCGCTGCACGGTGGCCTCCTGCAGGGAGTGGGACAGCCACAGCTTGAGCTTGTCCGTCACCCGGCCGGTAGCCTGGAAGTCCACGCCCTTGCGGCGCGTCTGGCCGAGGCCGACGGTGGTGCCGGTGCTCGGCATGTTGGCCACTTCGTCGGTGGCGTCCTGCTGCCACACGGCCACCCGGACTTCCGTATCGGCGAGGGGCTTGAGCTTGACCCCGATCTCCTTGCCCGTGTTGATGGACGGCCTGAACTCGGCCTGGCCGGGGGTGAGGTAGGCCGGCGCCCGGGAGCCGGTGAGGATCTGGAACGTGCGGCCCCAGTTGGCATAGACGCTGGTTGAAGGCGTCACGCCATACACCACGCTGAACTTGGGCTGGCTGATCCAGCCGTAGTCCTGCAGGGACGCCGTGGCGCCGGTGGTGTGAAGTTCGGTGCGGCCGGAGAACTTGTCGGCGCGGAAGCCGGGGATGATCTTCAGGGAGTCGATGGGTTTGATGACCGCTTGTACGTAGGCCCCCAGGTTGCGCAGGGTGTAGCTGTCATCGTTCGACGTGGAAACCGGCTTGGAGAAGTCCGTGGGGACGGCGTAGGCGTAGCGATAGCGCCGGTAGCGGTTGTCCTGGTGCTCCACGTTGAAGCCACCGTCGATCACCAGGGCGTCGCTGGCGCGCCAGGTCAGGGTGGTCATCAGGCCGGTCTGGTCCTCGTCCCACATGCGGCGCTGGCGGGGTGCGGAGCCCGCCGGATTGCTGGTGAAGGTCACCTTGCGGTCGTCGGTGCAGGTGTTGAAGTAGAGTTTGCTGCTGAGGGAGGTGCTGGGGTTGAGCTGCCAGTCGAGGTGCGCGCTGACGTGCTTCATGTCCCGATCGTCGCCATCCCGGGCGTTCTTCGCCGCCGACTGGCTGCGGCTGGCGGCCAGCTCGCTGGCGGTCAGGAAACCCGGCTCCTCCGCCTGATGGCTGTAGGCCCGCACGATCACGCCGGCGGTGAGATCGGCACCGGTGGGCGTGTAGAACCACTTGGCGCTCGCCGAGTACTTTTCCGATTCGGAATGGTCCCGGTGGCCATCGGTGTCCTGCTTGGCAAAGAAGTAGCTCTGGGACCAGCCGCCGGAATCGCGACCCAGCGCCACCTGCAGCTCCCGGGTGTTGAAACTGCCAACGGTGAGGCGGCCGTCGGTGTAGTTGCCGCCCTGGCGGGTCACGAGATTGATGTTGCCGCCGATGTTGTGCAGGCCGTAGCGCGGGTCGTTGGTCCCCCGCACGACTTCGATGTACTCGATGTCGAGGGGGAAGATCATGTCGATGAAGCGCTGGTTGCCGCTATTGACGTTGCTGGGGATGCCGTCGATGAGCACCTTGATGCCGTTGATGTAACCCTCGCCATTGAAGGCCCGGAAGGTCGCCTTGCCCGACTCGGCCCCCATGCGGGTTTCGGTGAGCTGGATGCCGGGCATCTGCCCGATCAGCTCCCAGCTGTTCATGACGTTCTTGTCCTGTACCTTGTCGCCGCCGAGGATATCGACGGAACTGAGGATGCTGTGGGTCGGCAGGGGGCCGCTGGCCGGGGCACGGACGGCCACCTCGCCGAGCACGATGGCCGAATCGCCATCGGGTGCGGCAGCATGGCCTGGGGAATACAGGGACGACAGGGCGGATGACACCGCCAGTGACAGCAGTTTCGTTTTCATGAGCGCAAACTTTCTCCTGGGCAAAGGCTGCCCGATGATCGACACCCTCTCCCCCCGGCATGCCGATAGGCGGCAGGGCGATGAGGAAAGGGCGGGTACTGGAAGGACGGATCAGGAGAAAGACGCGGGTGGGGCGCGGGGGGCCGGTATCAGCCAGGGGGTCCGCCCGGCGGGTGCACCCAAGGCCAGGGGGAAGATGAATGCCCCGTACCCCGCCACCGCCTTGAAACCGGGGATGTCGGCCGTTGGCAGCAGGGGCTGGGCCAGGTGCAGGCACAGGGGGCAGTGGTCGGCGTGGGTGCGCGGCGCGGTCGGGCAGGGATCGTCCGCGCCCCATGGCAACGGGGAGCCCCCAGCGGGGACACAGTCGGCCACCGGACCATCACCGCCCCCATGGAGGTGCAGGTAGGCGTGGGACACCGGCAGCAGCGTGGCCGCCAGCATGGCCAGCACGATGAGGCAGGCGAGCGGGAATCTCCGCACACCGGAGATCGACCTTCCGAGGCCCTTCAGGGGGGCGGAAAGGCGCTGCTTCATCTCAGAAATAACTCGCCCAGCCCGCGCCACTGCGCTGCTTCACGCCCGCAAACCAGCGGCACGGCAGGTAGAGGACCACCAGCGCAGCCCCGGCCACCACCCAGATCGGCCACACCTCGACAAAGCCATAGCGATCGCCCTGGGTGCGCCCCAGCACCGCCATGAAAATCAGGTAGAGCAGGTGCAGCCCAAAGATGTGCAGCAGGTAGAAGAACAGCGGAACGCGGCCGAAGCAGGCCAGCACATTCCACGCCCGGCTGCGTTCGAGCAGGCTCAGGGCCAGCATGCCGACGCCCAGCGTGAGCAGCAGGAAAAGCAGCGAGGGCGGGTACTTCGTGACGTTCAGGAAGGACATCACCGTTGCGAGACCCGTCCCCCCCTCCACCCAGGCACGGTCGCCATAGACGTTGAGAAAGCGCAGCAGGAAGAACCCGGCCAGGGCCCCTGCACCCATCAGCGCCAGGTAGCGCTGGCGCTGCTCGGGCAGCACCTGCGACCGGTACAGCGAACCCGCCGCATGACCAAGGAGGATCACGCCGATCCAGGGCAGCACCGGGTAGGACGTGCGGACACGCAGACCCTCGCCCAGGGCGATCATGCTCCGGTCGTGGAGGATCGCCCAGGGCACATGGGCCGCGCTGCCCACCGCAAAATGGACGCTGTCGAGCAGGTTGTGCCCGCCGATGATCAGCAGCCCGAGGGCCACCTGCCCCCACACCGGCAGCCACAACAGGGCCGCCAGGGCCAGCATGGAGAGCCCGATGGCCCAGATCACCTGCAGGTAGAGGATCGTCGGCGGAAAGGTGAAGCTCCACGCGAAACTGACCAGCGTCAGTTCAAGGGCAATCATCAGCAGGCCGCGCTTTGCCAGGTAGGCCGCCGTGCCCTGCCGCGTCGCCCCGTCGCGGCGGCCATGAAACCAGGCCCCGAGCCCCGTCAGGAAGATAAACACCGGTGCACAGAAATGGCTCGTGAGCCGGGTGAAGAACAGTTCCGGCGACGTCTCGCCGATCACCATCGGGTCGGCCACCTGCCGGTGCAGGTAGAAAAACTCACGGACATGATCCACCAGCATCAGGGCCATCACCAACCCGCGCAGGGTATCGATGGCGCCGATGCGATGAAACCGAGTGACACGATGCATGCGAGCCCAGTCTGAAGGTGCCGGAGCCCGCAAAAGTCCAGGTGGCTTCGCGGCCCGGCAGGAAACCCGAAAACCGGGCGGGTCGCATTCTAACCCATGCAAAACGCCCGGCCACCGGCACGCCGCTCAGCAAAGTCTGCAGGCGGCGGAAGTCGCCCCTACAATCATGGGCATTCCTCCCCGATTCCCGCCCAGGAGCACCCAATGACTCTCCCCGCCCATCAGCTCAGCATGACGGTGCTGATGACCCCCGACATGGCCAACTTCTCCGGCAATGTGCATGGGGGCGCGATCCTCAAGCTGCTGGATCAGGTGGCCTATGCCTGCGGCGCGCGCTACGCCGGCTGCTATGTGGTCACCCTCTCCGTTGACCAGGTGGTGTTTCGCCAGCCCATCCATGTGGGCGAGCTGGTGACCTTCATGGCCTCGGTGAATTACACCGGCAATTCGTCCATGGAGATCGGCGTGAAGGTCATCGCCGAAGACATCCGCACCCAGGTGGTCCGCCACGCCAATAGCTGCTTCTTCACCATGGTGGCGGTGGACGAGGACCGCAAGCCCATCACCGTACCGCCCCTGCGCCCCTTCACCCCCGAAGAGAAGCGCCGCCACCGCGCGGCACTGGCCCGCAAGGAGCTGCGCCGGGAGCTGGAGCAGCGCTACGAGGCCCTTCGCGACGCACCCGCAGGCGAAGCTTAGGACGCCGGGCTGACGGTCATGGGTCACCCTGGACGAATGCAGGCCGTCACTGCCGGCCCCGGCCTTCCGTGGCACCATGACGCCACCCGCATCTTCCCCCAGGTTACCCCATGAACGCCTCTGCCCTGCCCCGCCGCGTCATCCTTGCGGCTTTCGCCGCCCTGTCCTCCGGGGCCATGGCCGACGCCCCGGTCCAGCCCGGCGGCTGGGAGATGAAGGCCGTCATCACGGCCCGCGAAAACCCCTCCAGCCCCCCCAAGACCCTCACCGAGTCCACCACCCGGGTGTGCCTGACCAAGGATTTCCTGGCCAAGGACCCTTACCTCACGCCGGGCATCGACCAGGACAAGATGGAGAAGAAGGGCGCCAAGTGCAGCATCTCCGACCCCAGGCGCGCGGCCAACAGCGCCTCCTGGAAGATGAACTGCGTGATGGCCGACGGCAATTCGGTGGACATGCAGATCAGCAACACCGTCGCCCCGCGCAAGATGAAGTCCGAAGTCCAGCAGACCGTGCGCAAGGGCGGCCAGGATCTGGAGATGAAGATCATCATCAACTCGAACCACATCGGTGAGTGCACCAAGGACATGATGACCCTGTAGTCCCACGCCGCCCCTCCCGGGAGACTGCCATGACCGATCACGCCTTTGCCGGCTACCCTGCCCCCTTCGTCTTCGAAGCCCCGAGCACCCGGAGCAAGAAAACCCAGCAACTGATCTGGGGCGACTACGTCACCCTGCTGGGGCCGCCGACCAAGGGCTGGCAACAGGTTCGCGCACGGGGAACACCGGGATGGATGCAAACCAAATCCCTGCAGGCCAAGCGCCTGCTGGAAATCTGTTTTGTGGACATCGGCCAGGGTGACGGCGCCTTCCTGGTACTGCCGGACGACCGCTTCATGCTGGTGGATGCGGGGGAGTCCGACAACATGCTGCGTTTTCTGAGTTGGCGTTTCAACCTCCGCAGCAATCCGAAGAAGGTCATCCCCTTTGACACGGCCGTCATCTCCCACCCGGACCAGGACCACTACAAGGGCTTCACGCCCCTCTTCGAGTCACCCCAATTCCGTTTTGAGCGGGTGGTGCACAACGGCATCGTTGAGCGCAGCGGCACCGACAGCCTCGGCCCGACCCGGGTCGAAGGGGGCGTCCGTTACCTTGCCGAAACCCTCGACGACACCGACACCCTGCGCAGCCGTCTGGCCGACTCCGCCTTCACGGGGCGCAAGACCTATCCCCGAATGCTCAAGAAGGCCCTCGACTCGGGGCGCGTGGAAGCCATGCTCGGTGCCGGCGCCCTGGGGCGCTACCTGCCCGGTTTCGGTGCCGACCAGGACGTCTCCATCGAAATCCTCGGCCCCAAGGCCGACGAGGTGGCGGGCCGACGCCTGCTGCGCTGGTTTGGCGATGTCGGCCCCACCAAGAACGGCCATTCGGTGGTGCTCAAGCTCGTCTATGGCAAGGTTCGCGTGCTTCTCGGCGGTGATCTGAACCGCGACGCCGAAGAACATCTGCTGACGACGCATACCGGCCTGCCCCTGCCGGGCAATACCACGACGGAGACCTTTCTCGCCGCGGCCCGGCGGATCTTCGAGGTGGACGTGGCCAAAGCCTGCCACCACGGCAGCGCAGACTTCACCTCGCTCTACCTTCAGGCAGTCAATCCGGCAGCAACCGTCATTTCCAGCGGCGACAACGAACCCTACGCCCACCCCCGGCCGGATGCCCTCGGCGCCTTCGGCAAGCACGCCCGGGGCGAGCGCCCGCTGATCTTCAGTACCGAGCTGGCCCGCTCCAGCAAGGAGAACATCCGCACCCCGAATGCCTTGCGAGCCGAATTCAGGGCGCTTTACGCCAAACGCCAGACCGCCGCGAGCGCCGACGAAAAGGCAGCCCTCGATGCCCAGCTGGAAACCCTGCTGTCGCATCTGGAACGCAGCGTGGCCGTGTACGGCATGATCAATCTGCGCACCGACGGGCAACGCGTCGTACTTGCCCAGAAGCTCGAAGACACGTCGCCCGACGGCCGCAAGTGGGACGTGCACTGCCTCGAACCCGATGCGGCCGGCGTGCTGCGCTACGTATCGAAACACACCGGCTGAGCACAGCCCCGCAAGCAGCGGGGCCGCGGGGCGTCCTTCACCCATCCCGACAGGGGCGACTTCAGCCACCCGTCGTGCGATGAATCAACGGCCTGCCGATGACCGAAGCCCGCAGCTCAGCCCTGCCGGGACTGGCGAAAATCCACCGATCCCGGCCGGCCGGGGAGGCTCAGGGTGGCGACGGCCGGCGGTGTGCGGGCGATGACCCGGCCGGCGCGCAGCACCAGCAGGCGGGTGGCGCGCAGGCGCAGGGCTTCGATGGGGTCGCCGGCCTGGAGCACCACCAGATCGGCACGGCAGCCGGGGGCGATGCCGTAGCCCGCCAGCCCGAGGATGCGCGCCGGCGTGTCGGTGACGGCGGCGAAGCAGGCGCGCATGCCGTCCTGCCCGGTCATCTGCGCCACGTGCAGGCCCATGGCGGCCACTTCCAGCATGTCGCCGCTGCCCAGGGAATACCACGGGTCCATCACGCAGTCGTGGCCAAAGGCCACCGGCACGCCGGCCGCCAGCAGCTCGGGCACGCGGGTCATGCCGCGGCGCTTGGGGTAGGTGTCGTGGCGGCCCTGCAGGGTGATGTTGATGAGGGGGTTGGCGATGGCGGCCACGCCCGCTTCGGCGATGAGGGGCAGCAGCTTGGAAACGTAGTAGTTGTCCATGGAATGCATGGACGTGAGGTGGGAGCCCGCCACCCGCCCCTGCAGCCCCAGGCGCCGGGTGTGGAAGGCCAGGGTTTCGATGTGGCGCGACAGCGGGTCGTCGGACTCGTCACAGTGCATGTCCACCGGCAGGCCGAGCCCGGCCGCCAGCTCGCACAGGATGCGCACCGATTCGGCGCCGTCGGCCATGGTGCGCTCGAAATGGGGAATGCCGCCGACCACATCCACGCCCATGGCCAGGGCGCGTTTGAGATTGTCCAACGCCCCGGGTGCCCGCAGCACGCCATCCTGGGGAAAGGCCACCAGCTGCAGGTCGAGCCAGGGGCGCACTTTTTCCTTCACGTGCAGCAGGGCCTCCACGGCCAGCAGGCGCGGGTCGCACACATCCACGTGGCTGCGGATGGCCAGCAGCCCCTTGGCCACCGCCCAGTCGCAATAGGCCAGGGCGCGCTCCACCAGGGCCTCCTGGGTGAGCAGGGGCTTCAGCTCACCCCACAGGGCGATGCCCTCCAGCAGGGTTCCGCTCTGATTGACCCGCGGCAGGCCGTAGGACAGCGTGGCGTCCATATGGAAATGGGCATCCACAAAGGGCGGGGCAACGAGCTGGCCGGCCACGTCGATGACCTCACCGGCAGCGCCCGCCAGCCCCGCCTCCACGGCCACGATGCGACCATCGCGAATGCCGATGTCGATGCCGGCGCGGCCATCGGGGAGGGCGCACTGGCGCAGGATCAGGTCGAACACGGCATCACTCCTCGCTGCATGATTTGATCAAAGGCCGCAGCCGCGCAGCACCAGGGCCTGCACATGGGCCGTGGCCCGCCGGTAGTCCTCGGGGCCGAGCTGCGGGCGGCCGAGCACGGCGCACACCTGGGTCTCGAAGTCGGCGTAGGTCTGGGTGAGCGCCCACAGGCTGATAAAGAGATGCACCGGGTCCACCGGGGCCATGCGCCCGGCGGCGATCCAGCCCTCGATCACCTGCGCCTTGTCGGCCACCAGGGTGCGCAGCTCGCCGCGCAGATAGTCGCCGATCTCGGGGGCGCCGTGGAGGAGTTCGTTGGCGAAGACCCGGGAGGCGTCGGGGCGCTCGGCGGTGAGGCGCATCTTGGCCGCGATGTAATGGCCCAGGGCCTCGCGGGGGTCGGCGTCGGGGGTAATGCAGTCGGTTTCGGCCAGCCACAGGCGCAGGATGTGGCCGAGCACCGCCCGGTAGACCTCGGCCTTGGTGCCGAAGTAGTAGTGCAGATTGGACTTGGGCAGACCGGCGCGCAGGGCGATCTCGGCCATGGTGGCCCCCTGGAAGCCGGCCCGGGCAAACACCTGCTCGGCGGCCTGCAGGATGGCGCACTCCTGCTGCTGGCGGATGCGCCCGCCCCGGCCGTCCTCCCGGGGGAGGGGCGCCGTTGCCGTCACTTGGTGCCGAAGATGCGGTCTCCCGCATCGCCCAGGCCGGGCACTATGTAGCCGTGGTCGTTGAGGTGGCTGTCCACCGCGCCGGTGGTGATGGGCACGTCCGGGTGGGCCGCCTGCAGGGCGGCGATGCCCTCGGGCGCCGCCAGCAGGCACACGAACTTGAGGCTGGAGACGCCCGCCTCCTTGAGCCGCGAGAGGGCCGCACTGGCCGAGTTGCCGGTGGCGAGCATGGGGTCCACCACGATCACCAGGCGGTCTTCCACGTCTTCCGGCAGCTTGAAGTAGTACTCAATGGCTTCCAGGGTCTCCGGGTCGCGGTACAGGCCGATGTGCCCCACCCGGGCGCCGGGCAGCAGGTCGATCATGCCGTCGAGCATGCCGTTGCCGGCCCGCAGGATGGACACCAGGCACAGCTTCTTGCCGCTGATCACCGGCACCTCGCAGTCGGCCACCGGGGTGGTGACCTTGATCAGCTCCGTGGGCAGGTCGCGGGTCACCTCGTAGGCCAACATGGCGGCGATCTCCCGCACCAGGCGGCGGAAGTTGTCGGTGGTGGTGTCGGCACTGCGGGCCATGGACAGCTTGTGCTGCAACAGGGGGTGATCGATGACGGTGACGGTTGCGGTCATGGTGTCCTCCGGCGCGTGGGATTTCAGAAAACGGTGCCGTCGCTGATGAGGCGCAGGGGCGGGCCGCCCCCCTGGCGGCGCTGGGCAGCGATGCGCCGGCCGGCCGACCAGGTGCCTCCTTCCAGCACCCGGGCGAGGGGAAAGGCCTCGCGGCTCAGCCCCAGTTCGCCGCGCACCGCATCGGCCAGGCGGTCCAGGCCGATGACGGTGAGCGCCCGCCATTCAACGATGGCCGGCGCATCCATGGTCCAGGTGTGGTGCCAGAAGCGTTCGTCCCGGGGCTGGATCAGGCCGAAGTCCAGCAGCAGGCCGCCATTGCGGTACTCGGGCAGGCCGGTGAGTTCATCGAGCCCGGTGATGATCAGGCCGGCGGCCTCCAGGGGTTCGAGCAACGAATAAGTGAGCCACTGGGTGAGCTTGTGGAAGGGCAGCAGGCCGTCTTCCGGCCCCGGGTGCCCCCAGCAATCCCCCAGGGGAACCCCCTTCAGGCGCAGGCGGCCCGGCCATACGGGGCCCAGGGCGCGCAGCAGGGTTTCGAGGATGAAGGAGGCGGTGACGCGCCCGCCGGCGGCGTGGGCACGCAGGTAGTCCACCAGCCGTCCGGCCCGGGCCGGCGTGCCGAACACGGCCGGCGTGGCCGCCATCACCTCGCCGAGGCGCTGCAACAGGGCCAGGCGCCCGTCCAGCCCCACCAGGGGGTTGGCCGGCCCCACCTGGAAGGCGTCGGCGAGGGTTTCGGGGGCCAGTGCGATGAGTGCGGCGGCATCGCAGCGCAGGGGGCCGCCGGCATCGGACGACAGGGCACCGCTGGCAAACAGCGCCAGGCTGGCCACGCCCAGCCCCTCCGAGCGGGGCAGGCGCTGGCTGTTGGGGATGTCCAGGTAGCGCCAGTCGGGGCCGGCGCCGGCATCGAGCAGCACGCTGGGGATCACCAGGTCCACCGCCACCCGGGCCGCCTCGATGGGGTCACCGTCCAGCCCGGCACGGGCCTTCAGCGCGCCCCAGCGATCCACCCCGCCCGCCTCGAAGTGGCGCCAGCGGGCGTGGTAGGGCACGTCCAGATCCGGGTAGTTGAGGCGGATCGTCTGGGCGACGTACTCGGCGCACAGGGGCAGGTGTTCCGGATGCCAAGTGAAGAAAGGCGAGCGGCCGCCCTCCACCTGGGCCATCACGATGCTGCAGCGGCTGCGCACCGCCCTGGCCGAGAGCAGGCTGGCGGCCGGGTGCCCGGCGGGCACCGGGGTATGCCAGCCGGGGGCCGGGCGGTCGGTCAAAACACTCATGCGTGAAGCTCCCTGCCCTTGGCGAGGGCCAGTTCGGCGGCGCTCGGGGGCGCCATGGGGGTGAAGTAGCCGGCGGCCGTCTTGGCGTCCATCTCGACGCGGGCATCGGCCGGAATCAGTTCATCGGGGATCGCCACCCGCTCGACCACGGCAATGCCCGCCGCCGTCAGGGCGCCATGCTTCATGTTGCTCATGGACGCCCAGCGGTCGATGCGGGTGACGCCGAGCCAGTGGAAGACGTCCGGCATCAGCTCCTGGAAGCGCATGTCCTGCACGCCCGCCACGCATTCGGTGCGTTCGAAGTAGGTCTCGGCCCGATCGCCGCCATACTGGCGCTTGCGGGCGTTATACACCAGGAACTTGGTCACCTCGCCCAGGGCACGTCCTTCCTTGCGGTTGTAGATCACCAGGCCCACGCCCCCCTGCTGGGCCATCTCGACACACACTTCGATGCCATGGGCCAGATAGGGCCGGCAGGTGCAGATGTCGGAGCCGAACACGTCGGAGCCATTGCACTCGTCGTGCACCCGGCAGGCGACGCGGGTGTCGGGGCGCCCGAGCAGGCTCACATCACCGAAGAAATACAAAGTCATGCCACCGATGGGGGGCAGAAAGACTTTCAGGTCCGGGCGGGTCACCAGCTCGGGGAACATGCCCCCGGTCTGCTCGAACAGGGCCCGGCGCAGGGCACGCTCGGCAATGCCAAACCGCTCCGCCACCCCCGGCAGGTACCACACCGGGTCGATGGCCGCCTTGGTCACCCGCACGTCGCCATTGGCTTCGAGGATGTCCCCATCCGGCACCAGGCGCCCGGCCTCGATGGCATCGCGCAGCTCGGGCATGTTGATGTGGGCGGTGGTGATGGCAATGGTCGGGCGGATGTCCATGCCCGCCCCGATCTCCGCCGCAAACTCATGGGCCACCCGGTGCCCCCACGGGTCGAGGGACACGATGCGCCCCGGATCGCCCCACTGGGGGTGGGGGCCGATGGCCGCGGCGGGCACGGTGTTGGTCAGGTCGGGGCGATGATCGGCCTGCAGGTTGCCGGCCGCCACGGCCAGCGCCCGGTACACCGCGTAAGAGCCCGAATGGGTGCCGATCACGTTGCGCATGGCCGGCTCCGCCAGCCCGGCCACCAACGGCCCCCGCGCCCTGGCGCTGGCCGCGCCCCACTGCACCGCCGGCGCCTGCCGGCTGCCGGCCCCGCGGGGGTGGGAAGTCAGAACGATATGGGATGCCATGGCGCGCTCCTGAAAACCTGACCAACTGGTCAATTTTTGACAAGCGAATTTCATGCCACGGAAATTTCCCCGAAACATCGGGGGGATTCGCGCCAATCACGCACCACGACGACACGACCGGGACACGATTGCGCCGGAATGGTGCAAGGGCTGGAAGCCCGATACACCCTTCGGGTACGCTGCGCTTCCTTGCGCGGCATTGCTGGCGCGAAATCGGGCCGCACAGTCGTTGTATCCTCAGGCGCCCGGACCGGCCCCCCTTCTTCGACCCAATGCAGGAAACACCCCATGGAAGACAAAGAACGCTTCATCGAGCTGATCCGGGCGCTGCCCCTGGTGTCGGTGGATCTGGTGCTGGTGCGCGACGGCCGCGAGGTGCTGCTGGGCCTGCGCACCAATCGCCCGGCCCAGGGCTGGTGGTTTGTACCCGGCGGCCGCATCCTCAAGAACGAAAAGCGCGCCGACGCCCTCAGCCGGGTGGCCGCGCGGGAGCTGGGCATCGTCGACATCCACGCTCTCAAGCCGGCCTTTCTCGGCCCCTTTGAGCATTTCTACGACGACTGCTTTGCCGGCGACATCGGCGTGAGCACCCATTACGTGGTGCTGGGCCACCGCATCGACGTGCCGGCGGGCTTCGAGATTCCCGGCTGCGACGACCAGCACGAAGCCCTGCGCTGGTGGCCCATCGACGACGCCTTGGGCAGCAACCAGGTGCACCGCTTCACCCGGGATTACCTGCCCCTGCTCACCTGAGAGGGTATGAACAAGTCTACTGCGCGGCCCGATTTCGCCCCCGCGATGTTCACCCTACGCTAGTACGCTTGCGCTTCCCGGCGCGAACTCGAAGCACTCGCGACGATTCTTCACACCCTCTGACCTGCCCCACCGGCGGCCGGTGTTCACGGCACAATGGCCGCCCACGCCCCCGGAGCCCCATGCCATGTCCATCACCGCACTCTTCGGTATCGACCTGCCCATCATCCAGGCCCCCATGGCGGGCGTGCAGGGCAGCGCCCTGGCCATTGCGGTCAGCCGGGCCGGCGGCCTGGGCTCCCTGCCCGGCGCCATGCTCACCGCCGACACCCTCGCGCGGGAGATCGCCGCCATCCGCACCGCCACCGACCGCCCCTTCAACGTCAACTTCTTCTGCCACACCCCGCCGGTGCCCGATGCCGAGCGCGAAGCCGCCTGGCGCGCCGCCCTGCTGCCCTACTACCGGGAATTCGGCATCGACCCCCAAGGCATTTCCAGCGGCCCGGGCCGCAGCCCCTTCAGCGCCGAACTCGCCGACACCGTCGCCCCCTTCCGGCCGCCGGTGGTGAGCTTCCACTTCGGCCTGCCCGCCCCCGCGCTGCTGGCCAGGGTCAAGAGCTGGGGCGCCCGCGTGCTGTCGTCCGCCACCACCGTGGAAGAAGCCCTCTGGCTTGAGGCCCACGGCGCCGACGCCATCATTGCCCAGGGGCTCGAAGCCGGCGGCCACCGGGGCCTCTTTCTCAATGACGACCTCAGCACCCAGACCGGCACCTTCGCCCTGCTGCCGCGCATCGTCAGCGCCGTGCGCATCCCGGTGATTGCCGCCGGCGGCATTGCCGACGCCACCGGCGTGGCCGCCGCCCTGGCCCTGGGCGCCGCCGGCGTGCAGGTGGGCACCGCCTACATGCTGTGCCCCGAAGCCACCACCAGCCCCGTGCACCGGGCCGCCCTGCAAAGCCCCGACGCCGGCCACACTGCCCTCACCCGCCTGTTCACCGGCCGGCCGGCACGGGGCATCGTCAACCGCTTCATGCGCGAACTCGGCCCCCTCAACCCCCTGGCCCCCGCCTTCCCCCTCGCCACGGCCGCCGTCGCCCCCCTGCGCGCCGCCGCCGAAAGCCAGGGCAACGCCGACTTCTCGCCCCTGTGGTGCGGGCAGAACCCCCTGGGCTGCCGCAACATCGGCGCCGGCGAACTCACCTTGGCACTGGCCGGCAAGGCCCAGGCCTAAAAAGCACCGGGCAAGCTCGCCCCGGCTTGCCTATGCTTACGGGGTTCCGCCGGACACCCCGGCCCCCGCCCAAACCCAAGGAGACCCCACCATGAACAACCCCGTCGGCTGGTTTGAAATCTACGTGGACGACATGCCCCGCGCCAAAGCCTTCTACGAGACCGTGTTCGGCGCCCCCCTGACCCGCCTCGAAACCCCCGAAGACCCCGGCAGCCCCGACCTGGAAATGTGGGCCTTCCCCATGCAGGACAACGCCTACGGCGCCGCCGGCGCCCTGGTGCGCATGCCCGGGTTTCGCAGCGGCGGCAACAGCGTGCTGGTGTACTTCCACTGCGCCGACTGCGCCGTGGAAGCCGCCCGGATCGTCCCCGCCGGCGGCCAGATCCAGCGCGACAAGTTTCCCATCGGCCACTACGGCTTCATCGCCCTGGCCGTGGATACGGAAGGCAACATGATCGGGCTGCATTCGATGGCCTGACCCCCCGGGCGCCGCACGCCCACTGCGGCGCCCCCATGGCATTTTCGCACTCTCCCCGAGTGCATTGCGTCACTGTTCCACCCACCGCCTCCGGTGGCACCATCTAGGCCATACCCGCCCCCAATAAAAAGAACTGCGTCATCACCGGATGAAGCACGAACTCCAGTCCCTTGCCGTGCTCATCGACGCCGACAACGTCCGCCTCGATACCCTCACGCCCATCCTCGACGCCATCGCCCGCCTGGGCCGCGTGACGGTACGGCGCATCTACGGCGACTTCACCACCCCCCACCTGGCCGGCTGGCGCCTCAAGCTCTCCGAACACGCCATCCACCCCATCCAGCAATACCGCAACACCACCGGCAAAAACGCCAGCGACAGCGCCCTCATCATCGACGCCATGGACCTGCTCCACTCCCGGCGCTTCGACGGCTTCTGCCTGGTGAGCAGCGACAGCGACTTCACCCGCCTGGCCACACGCATCCGCGAAGACGGGCTGATGGTCTTCGGCTTTGGCGAAAAGCAAACCCCCAGCGCCTTCGTCAACGCCTGCGACCGCTTCAACCATGTGGAAGAGCTGACCACCTCGCCGCTGGAAGTGATCGCCACCCATGCCGCGACGGCTGAAACGCCCGCCGCAGCCAGCGCCCCGGCCGCACCTGTCACCCCACCAGCGACACCCCCTGCCCCAGGCGGCAGCCGCCCTGCGTGACGCCTACTGCGGGATGGAAGCGGAAGACGGATGGGTGATGGTGGTGAAGCTCTATTCAAAGATCCGCAGTACCCAGCCGGAATTCAAGCCGCCGCTATTTGGCTGTAGCAACGATCTGGATCTGATTGAAAAGACCAAAGCCAGCGGGCGAAGAAGACGGCCAGCTTGGGGTGGCAAGGGCCCCGGAAGGGGCCCTTTGTTTATGGATGGCCCCCGGACAGATTGGGAGGAAGGGATGCTTTCAGCACGATGAAATCCTCACCCACAGCATCCGCGTGGTATCCATAGAGGACCAGCCGTGGTTCGTGGCTGCCGACGTGCTGAAGAGTCTTGGTATGCCAACCGATAAGGGTGTCGGTAAGTACCTTCTTGCGCTTGGTAGCGACGAGCGGATGCTAACTACCCACGGACAGATTGGGGGTAAGGGGATGGCTGTGACAACCATCATCTCTGAATCGGGGCTTTACAAATTCACGATGCGATCCGACAAGCCGCAGGCTAAGTCTTTCCAAGACTGGGTCACTAAAGAGGTCCTGCCGAGCATCCGGAAGACTGGCTCCTATGTGACTGGCCAGCCGAGTCTGGTAGAGAACCCGAAGATGTCCGCCCTGCAACTCGCCTGGGCTCAGATTGATTCCATGCAGGCCATCTTGACGGCCCTGGATGAGCAGGAGCGCATCCAAGCGAAGCAGGCGCAGTGATTCGGACGTTCGACACCCTGCAGGCTCAGGGCGTGGCCGTGGCAGAGTGCTTCAGATAGCATCCGCAATGCATGCACAATATTGGAGACAACATGACCCACCGCCCAACAGTGTTCGTAGGCTCATCCTCTGAAGGCAAACAGATTGCCAAAGAAGTGCAGCAGGCATTAAAGGATGTTGCCGATGTCACGATATGGAGTCAGGGAATCTTTCAGCTAAACCACAGTTATCTAGAAGATCTAATCTCCGCATCGGAAACGGCAGACTTTGCAATATTCGTACTAACCCCTGACGATGTAACAGAATCACGGGATCAGCAATTATCCTCACCCCGAGATAACGTCGTCTTTGAGTTCGGTCTTTTCTTGGGGTGCCTGGGGCGGGATCGATGCTTTACATTCCACGATAAGTCACAGGACATAAAAATTCCGTCTGATCTTTTTGGAATCTCATCGGCAACCTTCTCACCCCACTCAGACGGAAATCTAGAAGCCGCCGTAGGGAGCGGATGCCGCGGAATCGAGAAATGTATTCTCAAGAAGGGGCGACGCCCACGGCAACTCAATACCTACGTCCATTCTTACCGCTTACCAGCAATCCACGGTAGCTGGAAAGGTACCGCCACTCAAGAAGATGGACCAGATGGCCACCCTCTTGTTGCTGAAGTTACAGCCACTTTCGATGCGCGCAGCACCCAGATTGTTGGCAACGGAACATTTCGCTTCACTCGGCCAGAGGGAGAAGAGCTAGAAGCACGTTACAAGTTTAATGGTGGTTTCCTCTTTGACCAGTTTTTAAGAATCGAATACGACAGCGAAGAGCAATTCCGCATTCAATTCGGCTCAATAGTATTGGAGTTAGGCACCGATGCAAAATCACTTCATGGCCGCTTTCAGGGCTACGGATTGCTAACCAAAAGAATAATCCACGGCACCCTCAAGCTGACCAAAGCGTAAAGATCTCAACGGCCTCCCGATCACCTTCCGGGAAGACGGCTATATCAACATGACGAGGGCTGCCAAGCACTTCAAGAAGCGCCTCGACAAGTTCTGGGGCACGGATGAGACGGCCCAATACATCCAGGCCTTGGACGACTTTCTAACTACCACCGAAAAGGGGGAATTGATCCAGTCCAAGAAGGGCCGCTAGGGGGGCACCTATTGCTGTCGCATCTGCTGGGGGTCAGGCTGCTGCTACTGCTCTTCCGCTATCCACGACCAGACGCATCCCCAAGGCGGCCACGTTGAGGCTCCCGCAGTGCGCATTCCTCCAGGTCTCCAGCCACTTGCCGCTGGGGGTGGGACCCTGCCCTGCCTCCAGAACGAAACCGCGCTCCTGCCGGCCGCAGAGGACCGATAGGTGCCCGGCAGTGGCCAGGATGGAGAGACGGAAGGGGGCGGTGTCACCGACCGGCACATTGGAGCCAGCGCCGGATCGGCGTAATGGAGCCAGTCTCACTCTGACGGACGTCTCGACCTTTCGCGGTCCATCGCTACCCTGCCGGGTTTGGCAGGAGAAAGCCGGTGGCCCGCAGGAGTATCGAGATGCACGAGTACCGCCAGGCCCTGATGCGTTTGCGTCAGGGCGATTCGGAGCGCGAGATTGCGCGCTCCGGTTTGATGGGACGGGCCAAGGCGGCCCGTTTCCGGGAGTTGGCCTGCGAGAAGGGCTGGCTTGAGCTCACTCGGCCCCTGCCGGCAGACGCCGAGATCGCAGCCGTGGGAATCAGGGGGAATCAGGGGACGGACCAGCTGGTGTCAAGTTTGAAGCGCAACACGGCGATTAATGCATTTAGGATTGACTGGAGAGGTGTTTAATTTGTTCGTCAGCCAGAAGTTTGTCGATGACCCGGCCCCGATTTTTCTGGACACGAATTTGGGGTAAAACCGTGTCACAGGAAAGGGGTTGGAAATGCGAAAGAGAAGGATGCAGGTGGGGTTGCGCCGGGCTCGCGGGAAGGAGCGCGTAGCGCGACTGGAGGCGAGCCCGGCGCGGCCGCGGAAGTGAAGCGGTGGTCGGCGGGCCGGAAGAAAGCGATAGTGCTGCGGCTGCTGCGCGGTGAGGCGGTCGATGCTGTTTCGCGGGAGGTGTCGGTCCCGATATACAAGCTTGAACAGTGGCGTGACCGAGCGCTAGCTGGGATCGACGCGGGTCTCAAGGAGCGCGAGAACGATCCGCTCGAGCGCCAACTCGACGAGGCCAAGCGGCGTATCGGCGAACTGGTCATGGAAGTCGAGATCCTGCAAAAGGAAAGGCGGGCGAAGCACCCTTTGGCCGGACGGAGGTCGTCGCGATGAGCCGACAGACCTCCGAAGGCGCTGGCAAACGCTACGGCCTGAAGCGGGTGTGCCGGGCGCTTGAATTTCCCCGTTCGACCCTCTATGACCGGCAGGCCAGAGAATCGGCCACGGTGATCCCCTTGTGCCCACAGAGGCGCGGCCGAAAGCCTAAGGTGGCGGACATCGACCTCCTGGCCGCCATCCGCGCCGATCTGGAAGCATCGCCTTTCATCGGCGAGGGTCACCGCAAAGTATGGGCGCGGCTGCGCATCCTGCACGACATCCGTGTCTCCCGCGCCCGTGTGCTGCGCCTGATGCGCGAGAACGCCTTGCTGTCGCCCCATCGGCAACCCCAGGGCGCCTCCAAGCTGCACGACGGATCGATTACGACGGATCGCCCGAATGAAATATGGGGTACCGATGGCATCCGCATTGAGACCGTGGATGAGGGCTGGGTCTGGGTTTTCTCGGCGGTCGACCATTTCGATGCCTGCTGCGTTGGCATTCATACCGTCAAGACGGGCAACCGTTTCGCGGCGTTGCAGCCGATTGCTCAGGGGCTTCACACCGAATTCGGTGCCACCGGCGCCGATGCCGGGCGCGGCCTGACGCTGCGCATGGATCACGGCACGCAATACACGGCCGACGACTTCCTCAACCAGGTCAGATTCTGGGGCATCGCCCCCAGCTTTGCCTTCGTTGCCGAGCCGCAGGCTGGTGTCAAGTTTGAAGCGCAACACGGCGATTAATGCATTTAGGATTGGCTAGAGAGGTGTTTAATTTGTTCGTCAGCCAGAAGTTTGTCGAATATCTCTCTGGGGGTCTGATAGCCGAGAATGCGTCGGGGACGTTCATTAAGGCGATCGGCGATGGTGTTGAGTTCGTCCTGAGAGGTTCCGGACAGGTCGGAGCCTTTGGGTAGATACTCACGGACCAGGCCGTTGGCATTTTCATTGCTGCCCCGTTGCCAAGGGCTGTGAGGATCGGCGAAATAGACTTGAATGCCGTTAGCAGTAGCCAGATCGCGATGGCGGGCCATTTCGCTGCCTCGGTCGTAAGTCATGGTTTTGCGAACGCGGGAATCAGGGGACGGACCACAGTATTACCAATCCGCGACGCACTGCGCAGGAGGCGGCCTGCGAGCGCCTCATCGAGCGCCTGGAGCACGATCGTCAGCGGGCCGCCGCGGCCTCAGGATGTGGGCGTGCAACGCGCCCTGGCGAACCTTGCGCAGAGGTACAGCGCGGACTGCCGCTGAAGGGTGTCAGGGTCGTCGGAACGGGCTTGTCCGCTTTTTCCTGGCGGGCGTTTCCTGGAATCGGGCCGGGTTGAAACCGGTGCGCTGAGCAAGGAGGTGTTCGCCATCGATGCGCTCGGCCAGGCTGTCGATGTCGCGCGCGCTTACACCGACCCGGGCGAAGTGCGCTTGCCAAGTGTTAACAACCTCGATTACGGCGGCAACTTCGGCCGCGGCTTCTTTGGGCAGCAGGCCGAAGGCGTCGCACTGGGACATGGCATTGTCGAGCGTCGAATCGCGGCCATGGCTGCCGCAGATGAACTCCTGGAAGCCCTGCCCCGAATTGCCCGGTAGCACGTCGTAGGCCGGCGCCAGTTTCAGGCGGCCATTCCTGTGCAGGTCCACAACCAGCAGGGCGTGGTTCTTTTCGTGATCGTCGGTATTGTCGACCAGGATATTGAAGACCATCCGACGGAAGAGTTCTCGGGCGTCGCGCTGATGGGTGTCGTCCTGGGTGATGCCCACCCGACGCAGGATCCGGGCGAGTCCGGGGTAACCCAACTCGGGCTCCTCCCCGGACGGGGTGGCTGCACGGATGGCGGTGCCAGCCGAGATGGCGTGAATCCGCCGGCCTTGCTCCCGGTCGAAACGGCGGATCGCGAGGGCGTGGGCGCCCGCAAGAGGGATGATCTGCGTTCTTGCCACGGTGATGCCTGCACGCTCGGCAAGTGTCATCGTCGCGTGCTCGATGAGCGGCGTGACCACGGGCTCGCCGTTGAAGAACTTGATGACCCACTGCTCGCCACCGATGTCGATGAGGGCCTTGGGCTTTGCGCCACCGAGGCTGCCACCGGCGCGAATGATCTTCGCCTCCATGGCGCTGATGGGCTCTGCGGCCTCGATCTTGGCGGCCACCTCGCTCAGCCGCTGCGCGTCGTCGAGTCGCGGCAGCGGGCTCCCTGCGCGCGGGATGTAGGAGGTGGACGACCGGGAAACGCCGAGCGCACCAAATCGGTCGTCACCCGCGTAGTAGAGATACTCCATGAGGGAGAGGCGCCCGGGCTTGTCCAGGAAGCGGATGACCTTCTCTCCCCAGCGGTCCGGCCGCGCATCGTCCACTGCACCGACCGCACGCTGGGCATCGGCCGCCAGGCGGCCCGGGGGAAGGTGTTCGATGTCGACAAGGGGGAGATCCTCGCTCAACGCAAACCCATCGGCCAGCCATGCCTCCCCGTAGCGCAAGGAGACGCCCTTTCCGGCAGCGACGAGCCTCAGTGTGCCGACATGGCGGGGGGTGGCAGGGTCGCCCAGATACCACAGGAACAGCTCGTCCAGACGCATCTCAGTCTTTCACCCGCTGCATGCGGGCCTCCGCGGAAGCCTGGGCGCGTTTGCGCCCCAGCTCCACTGCCGCACGCACATCCATCTCGATGGCGCCCCGGTCGTGTTCGGGCGCGGCGAGGGCCCTCAGTTCGCCGTCACGCTGGATGAGCCAGAGGGCGGTGGCGACGATGCCGATCCCCACGGCGGGGTCGCCGGCTTCGAGCCGCTGCAGCGTGGGCACCGAGACGCCCATGCGCTTCGCCCAGGTCTTCAGGGATTCCTTGCGGCGCAGGCGGGCCACCGCGAGGTCTGCGCCCAGCTTTTCAATGGCGGCGGCCGTGGCCGGCGGTAACTGCAGCAGAGCACGAGCGGTTCTAGACATACATATAGATGGTTGCTAACCAAGCGCTTCCGTACACATCTATATGCATATTCATCTCCACTCCATGCCGCGTGGGCTTGTCGCCCAGGCCTGGCCCCGTGCGTCAGTCCTTCACGGAACTGTCTGTCCGCAATGGGCTCCATGCATCAGGATGTACCGCCCGATGACCGTTTTGGCGTTGTTACACCCGCGCGCTCGTGGTAAACCTCCATCCTCGGCCTGGCGCTTTTCCTTACGCGCATCGGCCTTCGGATCACCGCCCTTGCTTCAACACATTCATGCCCACCACCGCCCCCCCCACCGAGTCTTACCGCCACTCCGAATGGCTGGCTTCCACCGAGCTGCCGACCACCCATGGGGTGTTCTCCATGCACGTTTTCCGCACCACCGTCCCGTCGGCGAGCCAGGGCTTCCAGGAGCATGTGGCCCTGGTGTATGGCGCGACGGAAGGGGTGGCCGGGCTGCCGGTGCGGGTTCATTCCGAATGCCTCACCGGCGAGGTGTTTGGCTCGCTCAAATGTGACTGCCGCGACCAGCTCGACCTGGCCCTGTCGGAGATCGTCCGCCTGGGGGCCGGCATCGTGCTGTATCTGCGCCAGGAAGGGCGGGGCATCGGCCTGGCCAACAAGGTAATGGCCTATCAGCTCCAGTCCCAGGGGCACGACACCGTGGACGCCAACCGCCTGCTCGGCCTGCCCGACGATGCCCGCTCCTACGAGATGGTCCCGGAGATGCTGGCCCACTTCGGCGTGCCCAGCATCCGCCTGATGACCAACAACCCGGACAAGCTCGCCAAGCTCACCAAACTCGGCGTCCAGGTGGAGAGCTGCCTGCCGGTGATCACCACCCCCAACACCCACTCCATCGGCTACATCCGGGCCAAGCGCCAGCGCATGGGGCACGCCCTGCCGGACGTCCCCGGTAACGTGAAGCCCCGCTAGCAGCGGGCAAGCCTCAGCCGCTCGGCCCCTCGGGGGTCGAAGTTGATTCGACTGCCGCGGGCTGACGTCGGGAGGCGCTGAAGAATCGATTTCCACCCAGCTCTTGCCGCAGAAACTCGACGAAGACGCTGACCTTGGCCGGGATCTGCCGGGCGGACGGGAAAACGGCATGGATGTCGAAGGCCGGCGGGCAGGCTTCGGGCAGCACATGGCACAAGCTTCCGGAATCCAGCTCCACGTCGACCATCCATTGCGGCAGGCAGGCGACGCCCAGCCCCGCGACCGCGGCGTCCTTCAAGGCAAGCAGGTTGTTGCAGCGATAGCTTCCGGAAACCGCTACGGCCTGGTGGATGCCGGCGCTTGTAAAAGTCCATTCGCCTGGGTTGAGCTGATTGGAATACAGCAAGCACTCGTGGTCATGCAGGTCTCCGGGGGTGCCCGGCCTCCCCCTGCCGGCCAGGTAGGCGGGCGACGCGACGATCACAAACGCGCTGTCACCCAGTTTTCTGGCAACGATACCGGGCGTCGCCAGATGGCCGAGCCGGATGGCGACATCGATATTCTGCTCGACCAGGTTGGATGGTTTGTCGTTGAGCTCAAGGTCGATGACCAGCCCCGGATGCATCTGGCGGAACCGGATGAGCAGCGGTGATATGAACATGAGGCCGAAAGGGACCGGCGCCGCAATGTTCAACGTCCCGGTCAGACCCAGTTGGAGATTGCTCACAAGGGCATCGGCTTCATCGAGGTCTTCGATGATCCGCCGGCACCGTTCGTAATAGCGCTGTCCGGCCTCCGTCAGGGAAACGTTTCGCGTGCTGCGGCTGACCAGGCGCGCACCAAGGCTCTCCTCCAGCGCACGGATTGCCCGGCTGACAGCGGACTGGGTAACCCCCATATCGCGTGCAACCGCAGAAAAGCTCGCCCGCTCGGCAACACGAACGAAGGTTCGAAGCTGGGTCAGTCTATCCATGGCGCTTTGATCATCTATGCGGCGGAGGCATGGGCCATATGCATGGCCTGTGGATTCCGGGAAAACATGGGCAAACCTAGACTGCAGGCGTCCCGGGAAGCAAGGCCAGCGCCCCGGGGCACCAACGACCACTCAATGAAAAGGCATTCCCATGAAAAAAATTGCGTTCGTCCTGACCAACCACGACCGTAAAGGCAATACCGGTCAGAAGACGGGATTCTATCTTCCGGAGGCAGCCCATCCCTGGGCCATTCTCGATACAGCCGGCTACGGGATTGATTTCGTCAGCCCGCTGGGCGGCATGGCCCCGATGGATGGCGCCGACAACCCCGACGCCGTTTGCCAGCGCTTTCTGGACACGCCCGCCCTCATGGAAAGAACCCGTACCACCTTGCAACCGAAACAGGCCCTCGCCACCGACTATGCCGGGATTCTCTACGTCGGCGGCCATGGGACGATGTGGGACTTTCCGGACAGCGGGGGGATCGCCCGGCTTGCGGCGGACATTTATGAGGCGGGCGGAATTGTCGGCGCCGTTTGCCACGGGCCGGCCGGGCTGGTGAACCTGAAGCTGTCGAACGGACATTTCCTCGTCGAGGGCAAGCGTGTTGCGGCATTTACGGACGACGAAGAACGCGCCATCAAGCTGCAAGATGTTGTTCCCTTTCTGCTCGCCAGCACCTTGCAGCAACGGGGGGCCATTCATGTGCTGGCCCCCAACTGGCAAGCCAATGTGGTGGTGGATGGGCGTCTCGTCACCGGTCAGAACCCGGCTTCGGCGGAAGGCGTTGCCCACGAAATGGTGCGCCTGCTGAAGCAAAGCTGAACGACGCAAGACCCGCCCTTCAGGAACGATCCGGCCGGATACGGGCGGTGCCACCGGCCTTGCGCGCGCCCTAGCCCGCCACCACCTTCACCGCCTCGCGCTTCCACTCTGCACTGCGGGTCACCGACACGCGGCGGGCCTTGGGGACGGCGAGGGGTTTGGCCAGGGTGATCTCGGCACGTTTGATGGGGAAGCGCTGGCCGAGCACGTCGAGCATGGCCTGGCTGAGATGTTCGAGCAGGTTGAAGTGGCGGCTGGCGAGGAGTTCTTCGAGGGCGCTCACCACCTGGTCGTAGTCCACGGTGTGGCGGATGTCATCGCTGCGGCCCGCCAGGGTGCCGTCGATGGCAAGGCGCAGGTCGATGTCGAGGGGCTGGGGGGCGGCCAGTTCGTGGGCGTAGATGCCAATGGAGGCTTGCAGGCGCAGGCCTTCGAGGCCGATGAGGCAGTCGTCCATGTCAGTGCCCCTTGAGGACGGGTGCTTCCCAGTCCTGGTAGTCGTCGGTCTGGCGCATGGAGAGGGCGCGCTCCGCCGAGCGCAGGGTGTTCTCGATCAGCATGGTCACCGTCATGGGGCCGACACCGCCCGGCACCGGGGTGATCCAGCTGGCCTTCTCCTTCACCCCCTCAAAATCCACGTCGCCAACGATCTTGCCGTCAGGCAAACGGTTGATGCCCACGTCGATGACGATGGCCCCCTGCTTGACCATCTGCGGCACGATCAGCCCCGGCTTGCCGGCGGCCACGATGAGGATGTCGGCCAGGATGGTGTGCTGGGCCAGATCACGGGTCTTGGCGTGGCAGAGGGTGACGGTGGCTTCCCGCTGCAGCAGCATCAGGGCCATGGGCTTGCCGACGATGTTGCTGGCCCCCACCACCACCACGTTCTGGCCGGCCACGTCGGTGCCGGTGGTGTCGAGCAGCAGCTGCACGCCGTAGGGGGTGCAGGGCGGGAAGATGGTGTTGCCCACCACCAGCCCGCCCACGTTGTAGAGGTGAAAGCCGTCCACGTCCTTGTGCACGCTGATGGCCTCCAGCACCTTGCGCCCGTCGATATGGGGCGGCAGGGGTAGCTGAATCAGGATGCCATGCACGGCCGGGTCGGCGTTGAGGCGGGCGATGGTGGCGAGGACTTCCGATTCCAGCGTGTCCTCCGGCAGGGCGATGTGGAAGGAACGCACCCCACACTCCTCGCAGGCCTTCACCTTGTTGCCCACATAGACCCGGCTGGCCGGGTTGTCGCCCACCAGGATCACCGCCAGGCCGGGGGTGACGCCCTGGGCCACGAGGGCGCCGACGCGGGTCTTGAAGCCTTCGCGCAATTGTTTCGAGAGGGCCTTGCCGTCGATGATGCGGGCGGTCATGAATTCAGTCTCCAGCAAAAAAATCGGGGCGGCCCGAAAGCCGCCCCGGTGAAACGCCTTGCGGGGCGAGAGGGAGAAACAAGGTTGCAGGCAGGCCGGTGATCAGCGTCCGCGGGCGACTGAAGTCGCCCCTGCAGACTTCAATCAGCGGCCGACCCTTGCTCAGAAGCCCTTGCCGGGGATCCAGTTGGTGCCGGCCAGCGGGACGCCGGCCATGGCGGCGGCTTCGATGGTGAGGGCGACCAGATCTTCCGGTTCCAGGTGATGCACGTTCTGCTTGCCGCAGGCCCGGGCGATGGTGGTGAGCTCCATGTTCAGGGTCTTGATGTAGTTCTTGAGGTGCTTGGCTCCCACTTCCGGCGACAGGCGCTGCTCCAGGATGGCGTCCTGGGTGGTGATGCCCACCGGGCACTTGCCGGTGTGGCAGTGGTGGCAGTAGCCCGGCGCGGTGCCCAGGGCGTTGTAGTCGGCGATGGCGTCGTGGTGGGCGCCGTTCTGGAAGTAGGTCTCGCCATTGCAGCCCAGGGCCACCAGCACGCCCTGGCCGATGGCCACCGCATCGGCGCCCATGGCCAGGGCCTTGGCCACGTCGGCGCCGGTGCGGATGCCGCCGGAGACGATGAGCTGGACCTTGCCCTTCATGTCCAGGTCTTCCAGGGCATTGACGGCCTGGCGCACGGCGGCCAGGGTGGGGATGCCCACGTGTTCGATGAAGCAGGTCTGGGTGGCGGCGGTGCCGCCCTGCATGCCGTCCACCACCACCACGTCGGCGCCGGAATGCACGGCCAGCTTGACGTCATTGAAGGTGCGGGTGGCGCCAACCTTCACGTAGATGGGCTTTTCCCAGTCGGTAATCTCGCGCAGTTCCTGGATCTTGATGGCCAGGTCATCCGGGCCGGTCCAGTCCGGGTGACGGCAGGCGGAGCGCTGGTCCACACCTTCGGGCAGGGTGCGCATCTTGGCGACGCGGGGGTTCACCTTCTGGCCCAGCAGCATGCCGCCGCCACCCGGCTTGGCGCCCTGGCCGATCACCACTTCAATGGCGTCGGCCTTGCGCAGGTCATCCGGGTTGAAGCCGTAGCGGGAGGGCAGGCACTGGTAGATCAGGGTCTTGGAGGAGCGGCGCTCTTCCTGGGTCATGCCGCCGTCGCCGGTGGTGGTGGAGGTGCCGAGGGCGGTGGCCGCCAGGCCCAGGGATTCCTTCACGTTGGCAGACAGGGCGCCAAAGCTCATGCCGGCGATGGTGATGGGGATGTCGAGCTCGATGGGCTTCTTGGCGAAGCGGGTGCCGAGCAGGGTCTTGGTGATGCACTTCTCCCGGTAGCCCTCGAGCGGGTAGCGGGACATGGAGGCGCCGAGGAAGACCAGGTCGTCGAAGTTGGGCAGCTTGCGCTTGGCGCCCATGCCGCGGATTTCATACAGGCCGTGGGCCGCGGCGTTGCGGATGTAGTCGAGGGTCTTGCGGTCGTAGCCGTAGGATTCCTCGCGGGAGAGGTTCTTGAAATTCACGGGTTTGGTTTCCATGGTGGAACTCCTCAATATTCGTCGGCTAGGTCCGTCTGCCTGATTCGGTTTGGTGGCGGGCCGGCCCTGTCGGCGGGGCCGGCCTCACCTGATCACTGGGCGGGCCTGCGCCCTGATCAGTATTCCTGGTTGGCGTCGGCGTTCCAGTGGTACAGGGCGCGCTGGGAGGCGATGCGCCGGAAGGCCTTGGGGTCGTGGTCGAGGCCGGCCTGGTCGAGCAGGCTGGCCACGGCGGCGATGTCCGCCTCGGTCATCTCTTCGTACTGGGCGTCGGCACCAAGGGATTTCACCTTGCCCTTCACGTAGAGCACGGCCTCGTAGAGCGAGTCGCCCAGGGCATCACCGGCGTCGCCGCAGATCACCATGCGGCCGGCCTGGGCCATGAAGGCCGAGAAGCTACCCACCGAGCCGCCGACGACGATGTCGCCGCCCTTGAGGGAAATGCCGCAGCGCAGGCCGGCGTCGCCCTCGATGACCAGCAGGCCGCCGTGGGCCGAAGCACCGGCGCCGTTGGAGGCAAAGCCCTTCACGTGCACCTTGCCGCTCATCATGTTCTCGGCCACGCCGGTGCCGGCGCTGCCGGTGATGGTGACGGTGGCCGACTTGTTCATGCCGCCGGCGTAGTAGCCGGCGTGGCCGACCACTTCAACTTCGATGGGGCAGTCGAGGCCGACGGCGATGTTGTGGGCGCCGTCCGGGTTGAGGACGGTCACGTGGCCGACTTTGCCTTCCTTGGCACCCGTGTGCAGGAAGGTGTTGAGCTCCCGCAGGGGCTGTGCGGCCAGGTCGAAGGTCAGGCGTTCCATACGTACATCTCCTCGGGGGCGGGTTCGAAAACGGTGGCGTGCTTGACGCCGGGCAGGTGGGCCAGGGAACGGAACTCGGAGGCGATGGCCACGTAGTCGTCGGTCTCGGCCACCACCGCCGGTTTGCAGGCGAAGGGGTCGCGGATCAGGGCCAGCTTGTCGGGGGTGCCCATCAGGAAGGTGAAGAAGCCGTCCAGCTCTTCAAAGCCCTTCTGCAGGGCGGTCTCCAGGTCGTCCCCTTCACGCAGGCGCCATTCCAGGAAGCGGCAGGCGGCCTCGGTGTCGTTGTCGGTCTCGAAGGTGATGCCCCGCGGCTCGAGCATGCGACGGATGCCGTTGGGGTTGGACAGGGAGCCGTTGTGCACCAGGCAGAAGTCTTCACCGGCGGTGAAGGGGTGGGCACGGTCGGGGGTCACGGCGGATTCGGTGGCCATGCGGGTGTGACCCACCAGGTGGGAGCCGGTCAGCTTGTCAAAGCCGTAGCGCGCGGCCACCTCGGCCGGGGTGCCGATGTCCTTGTAGAGGTCGATGCTGCGGCCGGTGGACAGGATGTGCAGCTTGGGGTGGTGTTCCTTGATCCAGCGCTTGACCACCGTCGGGGCGATGTCGAAGCCGAGGATGGCGTGGTTGCCCTTGGGGGTGATGCTGGCATTGACGCCCAGGTGGGCCTTGAGCTCGTGGGTGAGGCCGAGCCAGTTGAAGTCGGCCCCGTCTTCGGTGAGGCCGGAGTACAGGCTGATCTTGCGCTGGCTGTCGGCCAGGGGCGTGCCGAACACGGCCAGGCCGGCGGAGTCGGGGCCGCGCTCGGTCATGCCGATGAGCATCGGGACCATCAGCTCACCAAGCTTCTCCCGCAGGGCCGGTGTCTTCACCAGCAGTCCAACGATTCCACACATGGTTGTTTCTCCTTCGTTAAGTCTTTGATTCGCTTTATCTGTCGGGTCCGGGGTCGAAGGACATCGACCCCACGGCTGCGTCAGAAGAATTCCAGGTAGCTCTTGATTTCCCAGTCCGACACGTGGCGCATGTACTCCACCCACTCCATGTGCTTGAGGCGCAGGAACTCGCCGGCGACGGGGCCGAGGGCCTTGCACAGCACGGTGTCCTTCTCCAGGGCGAGCAGGGCCTCGTGGAGGTTCTGGGGCAGGATCTCGATGCCCTCGGCCTTCAGCTCTTCGGGGCTGAGGGCGTAGAGGTTCTGGTTGTGGGGGGCGCCCGGGTCGAGCTTGCGCTCGATGCCGTCGAGGCCGGCGGCGATCACGGCGGCGGTGGCCAGGTAGGGGTTGCAGGCGCCGTCGGGCAGGCGCAGCTCCAGCCGGCCGTGGGGGATGCGCACCATGGACGAGCGGTTGTTGTCGCCGTAGCTGATGTAGGCCGGGGCCCAGGTGGCGCCGGTGAGGGAGCGGCCCACCACCAGGCGCTTGTAGCTGTTCACCGTGGGGGCGCAGATGGCCGCCAGGGCCGGCGCGTGGGCCAGGATGCCGCCCAGGAACTGGTAGGCCAGGGCGGACAGGCCAAGGCCGTATTTGTCGGATTCGTCGGCGAAGAGGTTGGTCTTGCCGTCGCCGATGGACATGTGGATGTGCATGCCGTTGCCCGGCCGGTTGGCGAAGGGCTTGGGCATGAAAGAGCAGATCATGCCCAGGTCGTTGGCGATCTCCGAGGCGGCCATCTTGAACAGCAGGTAGTGGTCGGCGGAGGTCAGGCAGTCGGCAAAGGTGTAGTTGATCTCGAACTGGCCGTTGGCGTCCTCGTGGTCGATCTGATAGACGTCCACATCCACCTGACGCAGGCTGTCGGTGAGGGTTTCGAGGAACTGGCGGTTGCGCGACAGGCCCTTGTAGTCGTAACAGGGCTTGGGCAGGGTGTCGGTGGGGTCGGTGGGGATGATGTTGCCGTCGGCGTCCTTCTTGAGCAGGGAGAACTCCGGCTCAAGCCCGGTAAAGAAGGTGTAGCCCATGGCGTCGAGGCGCTTGATCTGCTCCTTCAGCACCACGCGGGTGTCCAGGGGCCAGGGCTCGCCTTTCACATGGCCGTCGCAGGCGATGCGGGCGTAGCCGGGCTGCCAGGGCACCAGGGTCAGGGTGTCCAGGTCACCGATGGCCATGAAATCCGGGCCATTGGGCTCGATGCCGAGGCCCCACACCGCAAAGCCCGCAAAGCCGGCCCCGGTGGTGAGGATGCTGTCGAAATGGGCGGTCGGGACGGCCTTGGTCTTGGCCGTGCCGTGGATGTCGACAAACTGGGCCAGCACATATTTGACTTCGTTGTCGGCGAGAAACTTCTTGGCTTCCGTGGGCGTCATTGCCGCTCTCCTGATGTTGGGTTGGGTTCGGGCGATTCAGTTGAAGCTGTGGGGGGCAACGGCGCCCCCGCCCAGCTCGACGGCGATGCCGAGCAGGGTTTCCCACAGGTAATGTCCATAGGTGCCGTCGCACCAGATGCGCGCGGCGGGCAGCCCATTGCGCACTTCCGGGATGACCGTGACACCGACGCCGACCATCGAGGTGAGCACCACCGGGCGGCTGGCCGGGTCGAGGGGGCGGAAGTTGACGTTGCAGGTCTGGCGCAGCAGCTCGTCCAGGCGCGATCCGCCGACGATCAGGGCGGCGTCCTGGCGCAGCACCGGATACACGCCGGGGCCGCGGGGCGTGGCAGCAATGGGGGCGATCAGGGCGTCCGGGCCTTCGATCAAAAACTCGGTGAAGCCGAGCCGGGCGATCAGCCCGCCACCATCGAGGGGCAGCCAGCTATTGGTGTTCGGCGGGATGGGCAGGCCGAGGCTTTCCAGCCAGGCGATGGCGCCGGGCCCCTTGCAGCCGTGGCGGGCGGTGAGGGACAGGTCGGCGATGCCGAGGCTGGCGGCCGCGGCGGCCTGGTCCTGGGGCTTGAGGAGCGAGGTGGCGAGGCGCTCGGCCACCGGGCTCACGGCGAGGTTTGTACTTGTTGGGGTACCTCCGTGCTGCGCACTGCGGTGCGAGCCTGCTTGGGGACGGCCCGGCGCAGCGCTCTCTGCTGCCTCCTTCTGCTTGAGGTTGTCCGGGTCGTAGAACGGGGTCGTGCTGACCTGGGCCTGCACCCGGGTGCCGTCGGTGAGGCGGATGCTGACGGTGCGGCCGGGGGTGGCCAGGTCGGGGCGCAGGAAGGCCAGGCCGATGTAGCGCTCGAGGCTGGGGCTGAAGGCGATGCTGGTGACCCGGCCGGCGATGTCGCCCCCCTCGATGACCAGGTTGCACTCCAGGGGCACGGCGCCGCTGTAGCCCACCGGGAAGACGATGCCGGCCAGTTGCTGCTTGCGCGGCTTGCGGGCGATGGCGGCGAGGCTGCGCTGGCCGACGAAGAAGGGCTTGGCCATCTTCACCGCCCAGTCCATGCCCACCTCCAGCGGGGTGGTGAGGCCGTCGGTGTCCTGACTGATGATGATGTGACCCTTCTCGAGGCGCAGCAGACGCTGGGCTTCGACGCCGAAGGGGCGGATACCATGGGCCTTGCCGGCCTGCATCAGGGCGTCCCACAGGGCGCCGCCCATGCTGGCGGGCACGTGGATCTCGTAGCCCCACTCACCCACGAAGCCGACGCGCATCAGCCGGGCGGGGATCTTTCCACCGCCCACGGTCACTTCGCCCTCGCGCACCGCCAGGTAGGGGAAGGCGGCGGCGGAGAGATCCAGGCTGGTGAGGGTCTTCAGCACCTCGCGGGACTTGGGGCCCGCCAGGTTCACCGCGGCGAAGGCGCCGGTGTGATTGACGATGCCGCAGTCGAGCCGCCACATAGTGTTGAGGCGCGACAGCTCCCGGTAGATGGTGGCGGCGCCGGAAGTGGTGGTGGTGAAGTAGAAGTGGTCGTCCGCCAGGCGGGCCACCACGCCGTCATCGATGACCACGCCGGACTCGTCGCACATCACGGCGTAACGGGTCATGCCGACCTTGAGATTGGCGTAGTTGGAGGTGTACACCCGCTCCAGGAACTCGGCGGCCTGGGGGCCGATGACTTCGAGCTTGCCCAGGGTGCCCACGTCAATGAGGCCGACGGCGTTGCGCACCGCGTGGGCTTCGCCGCGGATGCAGGCCAGGCGGTCCTGGCCGGCGACCTGGTAATACTCGGGGCGCTGCCACACGCCGGCCGGCATCCACTTGGCGCCCAGGGCGTCGTGGCGGCTGGTGAGGGGGGTGCGACGCTCCGGGTTGAAGCCGCGCCCGGCCAGGATGGCCATGGGGACCGGATGGTAGAAGGGGCGCGCGGTGGTGGTGCCGACCTGCTGGGGCTCCTTGCCGGTGAGGCGGGCCAGGATGCGCAGCCCGTTCATGTTGGAGTGCTTGCCCTGGCTGGGGCCCATGCCGTTGGTGGAGAAGCGCTTGAGCAGCTCGATGTTGTCGAAGCCCTCCTGCACGGCGTTGCAGAAATCCTTGAACTGCAGGTCTTCGTCGAAATCGACGAAGTTCTTGCCGGCCGGGTGATCGACGATGGGCCAGGGGTGGCTGGGGCTCTCCACTTCGGGCGGCAGGGCTTCGCCGATGGGCTGGCCGAAGCCGGCGGCCGCCGCGGCGTGGCTGCCGGCGCGGGTGCCGTCGGCCACGCGCCGGGCCAGCTCATGCACGCCATTGACACGGCCACAGGCAAACACGCCCTCGGGCAGCACGTCGGGGACGAACTGTTCGACCTTCTTGTCGTAGCGCATGCGCGTGCCGGCCTGGTAGAGCAGGTTGGCGGCGGGCGCCCAGCCCACGCTCATGAGAATGCCGTCGCAGGCGATGTCGCGGGTCGGGACGCCGGGGGTGCCGTTGGCTTGCAATGGGGCAACGCGGGCGCCGGCACACAGGCCCTTGCCGTCGGGCAGGGCTTCGACCACGGTGTGGCCGCTGAGGATCTCGACGCCGGACTGCTGCAGCAGGCGTGCCAGGGGGTCGGCGCTGCCGGCGGTGGCGCGCAGGTCCACCACGGCGGCCACACCGACACCCTGGGCCAGCAGGTCCAGGGCGGCGCGATAGCCATCGGCGTTGGCCACCAGCACCACGGCCTTGTTCACCGGCTTGACGCCATAGCGGTACATCAGGCGCTGGGCGGCGCTGGCCAGCATCACGCCGGGCAGATCGTTGTTGTGGAAGACGGCGGGCTGCTCGAAGGCGCCGCTGGCCACCACCACGCTGCCGGCGCGCATCTTGAGCATGCGTTCGGCACTGACCAGGGGAATCCAGTGGTCCTTGTAGTAACCGGCGGCGTAGGTGGCGGTGAGCACGCGGATGCGGGGCTGGGCAGCCACCTGGACAAGGAGCTCGGCCAGCAGCCGACGGCGGCTGGCTTCGTTGCCGATCTGGTAGCTGGCGCTGCCGCCGGCCCGGGCGTTTTCATCCACCACCACCACCTCGGCCCCCTGGGCGGCGGCGGCGAGGGCCGCCGACAGGCCGGAGGGGCCGGCGCCGATGACCAGCACGTCGCAGAAGTCATAGGCCTTGGGGGTGCTGCGGTGGGGGGCCTGGAGGTCCACCCGGCCGAGGCCGGTCATGTAGCGGAACATGCGCTCCCACAGGGGGAAGAGCTTGCGGGTGTGGAAGGCCTTGTAATAAAAGCCCACCGGCAGGAAGCGCGCCATCTTGCCCAGGAAGCGACCCTTGTCGCCCTCCAGGCTGCCGAAGGTATTGACCGCGCGGAGGTCCATGCCGGCAACGAGCGGGGTCACGTCGGCGCGCACATTGGGGGTGCCGCCCAGCTGGTGCAGGGCGTTGGTGTCATGGTTGGCCAGGGACAGCACGCCCCGCGGCCGGTGGTACTTGAAGCTGCGGCCGAGGACGCGCACATCGGCACCCCACAGGGCCGAGCTGATGGTGTCGCCTTCGTAGCCCTTGTAGCTGCGGCCTTCGAAGTGGAATTCGAGGGGGCGGGAGCGGTCGATCCACTCGCCGCTGGTGGCGGGCAATCGCATCATTCTTCTCCCTGATAAAAGTAGGTCTTGAGCACGACGTCCTTCTCGGTGTCACGCTCGGCGATGAACCAGGTGTTGCTGGGGGTGTGGCACCACCATTCCTTCTTCACGCCGGGCGCGCCGTTGCGGTTGAAGACGTAGTCGGCCCATTCGTCATCGCTGGCCAGATTCGGGTTGGGCATGGGGCGCACTTCGCCCCAGTAGAAGAACTCGGAGACGGGGCGGGGGCCGTTGAGGGGGCAGGTCAGGATCTTCATGGTGGGTTTCCTCTCTGTGGCCGACTCAGTGACCCACGCTCGCCGCGCCCTTTTCGCCGGTGAGGGCGTAGTTGCGGAAGCGGTCCATGGAGAAGCCGGTGATCAGCGGATGGGGGGTGTCGTTGACCAGGGTGTGGGCCATGGTCTTGCCGCACACCGGCGTGGCCTTGAAGCCCCAGGTGCCCCAGCCGGAATCCAGGTAGAAGCCTTCCACCGGGGTCTTGCCCATCACCGGGGCGAAGTCGGGGGTCATGTCGGCCATGCCGGCCCACTGGCGCATCACCTTGACGCCGGAGAGGAAGGGGAACATCTCCAGCATGTGGGTGCTGAGGCCTTCGACGAAGTCGAGGGTGGAGCGGGTGCCGTGCAGCTCGTAGGGGTCGAGGGAGGCACCCATCACCAGCTCGCCACGGGCCGACTGGCTGATGTAGACGTGCAGGCTGCCGGACACCAGGATGGGGTCGAGCCAGGGCTTGATGGGCTCGCTGACCATGGCCTGCAGGGGGTGGATGTAGATCGGCGTCTTGACGTCCACCATCTTGAGGATGCGCGGGGTCGAGCCGGCCACCGCGCACAGCACCTTGTTGGTGGCGATGTAGCCGCGGGATGTGTTCACCCCCTTGACCTTGCCGGCCTGCACGTCGATGCCGAGCACTTCGGTCTGCTGGTGGATCTCCACGCCGCGCTGGTCGGCGCCGCGGCCGTAGCCCCAGGCCACCGCGTCGTGACGGGCCACCGAACCGGGCGCGTGGTACAGGGCGCCGAGGATGGGGGCGTGGCCGGCACAGGACAGGTCGATCATCGGCGCGGCTTCCTTCACCACTTCCGGGCCGACCACTTCCGAGTTCACCCCGTAGTGCTTGTTCACCTCGGCACGCCAACGCATGGTGCGCAGGGCGGAGTCGGTATGGGCCAGGGTGAAGTGGCCGCGGTTGGCGTAGAACAGGTTGAGGTCGAAGTCGGTGGACAGGTCCTGCCACAGCTTCACCGACTCGTCGTAGAACTGCACGCCCTCGGGCGTGAGGTAGTTGGAGCGGATGATGGTGGTGTTGCGGCCGGTGTTGCCGCCGCCGATGTACCCCTTCTCAAGCACGCACACATTGGTGATGCCGTGCTCCTTGGCCAGGTAGTAGGCGGCTGCGAGACCGTGGCCACCGGCACCGATGATGACCACGTCGTAGCTCGACTTGAGCTTCTCGTGGAAGGTGAACATCCGGGGCTCCGGATGCTTCTTGTTCAGCGCAAAGCGCAGGAGACGCCAGGGCATGTCATTGATCCTCAAGGTTCGGGCAGGGAGAGCCCGTGAAGGAATCGTCGCGGGCGGGCCCGAGCTTGCGATGGGGCGCGGCGCTGTACTGGCGTACAGCGAGCACCGGAGTCGCGAGATCGGGACGCGCAGTGGATTTATTCATGGGCTTAGCGGAACACCACGGTCTTGTTGCCATGGACCAGCACCCGGTCCTCCAGGTGGTAGCGCAGGCCGCGGGCCAGCACGGCCTTCTCGATGTCCTTGCCGTAGCGCACCAGGTCGTCGGGGGCGTCCGAGTGATCCACACGGATCACGTCCTGCTCGATGATCGGGCCCTGGTCCAGCTCGCTGGTCACGTAGTGGCAGGTGGCGCCGATCAGCTTGACGCCGCGGGCGTAGGCCTGGTGGTAGGGCTTGGCGCCGACGAAGCTGGGCAGGAAGCTGTGGTGGATGTTGATGATCTGCCCCGGGTAGTTCTCGCACAGCTCGGGGGACAGGATCTGCATGTAGCGGGCCAGCACCATCACGTCGCCTTCGGCCTCGCGGAACAGGTCGGCCACCTTGGTGTAGGCGGCGGGCTTGTTCTCCGGCGTCACCGGCACATGGTGGAAGGGGATGCCGTGCCACTCCACGAAGCCACGGAAGGTTTCGTGGTTGGAGATGACGCAGGGGATCTCGATGTTCAGCTCGTCCGCCTGCCAGCGCGCCAGCAGGTCGTACAGGCAGTGCTCCTGCTTGGACACCAGGATCACCACGCGCTTCTTGCGTGCGCTGTCGCTGATGCGCCAGTCCATCTGGAACTCGGCGGCGATGGGGGCGAACTTGTCGCGCAGGGTTTCGATGCCGAAGGGCAGCGAGTCGGCCAGGATCTCCTGGCGCATGAAGAAGCGGCCGGCCTCGGCGTCGGCGTGGTTGTTGGCCTCGGTGATCCAGCCCTGGTTCTGGGCCAGGAAGCCGCTCACGGCAGCCACGATGCCGACCCGATCGGGGCAGGACAGGGACAGGGTGTAACGACGACTCGATGGCATGCTTTCAACTCCGCAGGGAAAGTTCATGTAGAGAATTATTTTTGCACATGGTGCATCTCGCCAGAAACCATGTCAACTATTTTTCCTACAGTGAAACAAATGACGCCTGTGCAATAATCCCGCCATCCACATTTCGGCGGGAGATCCCCCATGAGCGACACCGACAGCCCGGGAAGCCTTGAGCGCTACCTGGGAAACACCATCCGCGATCTGCGCCAGAAGCACGGGCTGACCATCGCCGATGTGGCCAGCCTGGCGGGCATCAGCCGGGGCATGCTGTCCAAGATCGAGAACGCCCAGACGGCCACCAGCCTCGACACCCTGTCGCGCCTGGCCGGTGCCCTGGGGGTGTCCATCGCCACCCTGTTCCGGGGCTACGACGTGCGCGACGGGAGCGCGCAACTGGTGAAGAAGGGGGAAGGCATGGAGGTGGTGCGGCGTGGCACCAAGAAGGGCCACACCTATCATCTGCTGGCCTACGATCAGGGGCCGACCAAGGTTTTCGAGCCCTTCCTGATCACCATCGACCACGAATCCGAAACCTTCCCGATCTTCGAACACCCGGGCACCGAGTTCATCTACATGCTCGAAGGGGAGATCGAGTATCGCCACGGGCAGAACACCTATGTGCTCACCCCGGGCGATGCCCTCACCTTCCGGGCTGACATTCCCCACGGCCCCGAGAAGCTCACCCAGTGCCCGATCCGCTTTCTCAGCGTGTTGATGTATCCCAACCCGGGCGACACGGCATGACGACAGGGCGGGGCCGGACGCATTCCTGCGCCGACCCCGCCCCGAACCCACGAGAGACCTGATTGATCGCAGCGGAGGCTTCCCGGCCGGCCGCGGCCGGCCGGGAAATCGCTCAGGCGGGGGCGGCAGCGCCCCCCGCATCGAACGATGCGCTGCCATGGCTCAGACGTGATAAGCGGATTCGCCGTGGGCGCTCAGGTCCAGCCCCTCGCGCTCGTCCTCCTCGCTGACACGCAGGCCGATGGTCACGTCGATCAGCTTGAAGGCGATCCAGGACACCACCCCGGACCACACCACCGCGGTGCCCGCACCCCAGGACTGGGCCACCAGCTGGGCGCCCATGTCGTAGGCAGCCGGCGCATTGGCCACGTAGTCCCACACACCGGTCCCCCCCAGCTCCGGAGAGGCAAAGACACCGGTGAGCAGCGCACCCAGGATGCCGCCCACGCCATGCACGCCAAACACGTCGAGGCTGTCATCCACGCCCAGCATGCGCTTGAGGCCATTGACCCCCCAGTAGCACACGATGCCGCCGAGGAAGCCCATGATGATGGCGCCCATCGGACCCACCAGGCCGCAGGCCGGGGTGATCACCACCAGACCGGCAATGGCGCCGGATACGGCACCCAGCATGGAGGGCTTGCCCTTGAAGAGGGCCTCGATCACCGTCCAGGCCACCGTGGCCGCGCAGGCTGCCACCAGGGTGTTGAAGAAGGCCAGGGCCGCGGTGGCGCCGGCTTCCATGGCCGAGCCCACGTTGAAGCCGAACCAGCCGACGAAGAGCAGCGAGGCGCCGACCAGGGTCATGGTCAGGCTGTGGGGGGCCATGGATTCACGACGGTAGCCGATGCGCGGCCCCACTGCGTAGGCACCCACCAGCGCGGCCACGCCGGCATTGATGTGCACCACCGTGCCGCCGGCAAAGTCCAGGGCGCCCTTGTTGAACAGGAAGCCGGCGAACTCGCCCGCCTTGGCAGCGGCCTCGGCCGAGGTGAAGGCATCCGGGCCGGCCCAGTACCAGACCATGTGGGCCATGGGGATGTACGAGAAGGTGAACCACAGCACCATGAAGATCAGCACCGCCGAGAACTTGATGCGCTCGGCGAAGCCCCCGATGATCAGCGCCGGCGTGATGGCGGCGAAGGTCAGCTCGAAGGAGGCAAACAGGTACTCGGGCAGCACCACGCCCTTGCTGAAGGTGGCCACCACGGTTTCCGGCGTCACCCCCTTCATGAACAGCTTATCGAAGCCGCCGATAAAGGCATTGCCATCGGTGAAGGCCAGGCTGTAGCCATACACGGCCCACAGCACGCCGAGCAGACAGAAGATCACCAGGGTCTGCATGAGCACCGAGAGCATGTTCTTGGCGCGGACCATGCCGCCGTAGAACAGACCCAGGCCCGGGGTGGCCATCATGACCACCAGCAGGGTGGCGGTGATCAGCCAGGCGGTGTCGCCCTTGTTGGGCACCGGCGCGGGTGGCGCGCCATCGGCCCAGCCCGGAGTGGAGAAGAGGGCAGCAAAGAGTACGGGGGCGAAAGCGAGAAGACGGTTCATGGGAATCTCCTCAGATGGCGGCCGCGCCGGACTCACCGGTGCGGATGCGGACAGCGCGGACCAGATCGAAGACGAAGATCTTTCCGTCGCCGATCTTGCCGGTGGCTGCGGCCTGTTCAATGGCGGCAATGGCGGAATCGAGCACGTCGTCGTGGACCGCTGCCTCGACTTTCACCTTGGGCAGGAAATCCACCACGTACTCGGCACCTCGGTAGAGCTCGGTGTGCCCCTTCTGACGGCCGAAGCCCTTCACGTCGGTCACGGTCAGCCCCTGCACGCCGACGGCGTTGAGGGCCATGCGGACCTCGTCGAGCTTGAAGGGCTTGATGATTGCGCTAATCCACTTCATGGCACCCTCCGCGGCGGATGACATGTACGGCCGGGACGGCCGGACTGCTGTGCTGGATCTTCATGGGACATCGCTCCTGTTTGCACTCAATGAAAAAAAGTTTCTTCTTGAGAAGCAGAAGCTGTGCCAAGCGCCGACGACACGAAAAATCAAGGATTTAGCATTGGAGGACAGAGTTTCATGCACAGAAACATGGCGTCCCGTGGCGGCCCTGCACCAAAGATGACCCCCCCTGCCCTGCCGGCCTCGGATACAGCCTTGTAATGCAAGGACATTTGCTGCCCGAGATGGCCATGCCCCCCGCCCCCGGCCCGACAGAGAATGAAATTTTTCAATCGGAGCCTTCCCAAATCGCGGGTTTCAGGTATAGTGCCGCCCTTCGGACAAGGCGCACGCAACACGCGTCAGCAATACGTACAGTCCATTGCGGCAGTAGCTCAGTTGGTAGAGCGCAACCTTGCCAAGGTTGAGGTCGAGAGTTCGAGACTCTTCTGCCGCTCCAGTTTTCGGTCCTCCGGGCAGCAGTCTGGTCAGGACACAGCGGGACACCGCTCATGTAGCTCAGTGGCAGAGCACTCCCTTGGTAAGGGAGAGGTCGGCAGTTCAATCCTGCCCATGAGCACCACCCGATTGGCAAAAAGGCCGGTTCCGCAAGGAACCGGCCTTTTTTCTGCGCCCCCGGCTTGACGTGAGCATACGGAGCTTGGCGGGCGCCTTGCACGTTTGCTCCCCCCTTTTGAGTTTACAGAAAATTATCTTAGGCTGATAATTAGCAGCCTAAGATAAATATGGGTAACTTGATGCAGCCAGCGGCCGTATTCCATCGCTCTCAGTACGCTACGGACATGGCCCGGCAGTTGTTGCAGCCGAACGCTTTGCAGGTCCAGGTACGCTCAGGGGTGTTTCTCTCGGGCATTCGCCGGATCGGAAAAACAACGTTTCTTCGTCAAGACCTGATACCGGCCCTGGAGTCCATGGGGGCCTTGGTGATCTATGCGGATTTGTGGGCCGACCGCAGCAAGAGTCCGGCTTCGCTCGTGCATGAGGCGGTACGGGTCACACTGTCCGAGTTGGCCGCCCCAGGTACAAGGCTGCTGGACCGGTTCAAGGGTTTGAACATCGGTGCTGCAGGTTTTTCTTTTGGCTTCCAGGTGGACGCCGTGGGCAAGCCAGGTGGCGCCACGTTGAGTGAGGTGTTCACCGAACTGGTCTTCAAGGTGAAGACCGATGTCGTTCTCATCATTGACGAGGTGCAGCACGCCCTGGGGACGGAGGATGGAAACAACGTGCTGTTCGCCTTGAAGGCTGCGCGCGATGCCGTCAACACCCGCCCTGAAACACCGGGTTACCTGCTCTTCCTGGGCACTGGCTCCCACAAATCGCTGGTTGCGGACATGGCCACGCGGCGATCACAACCCTTCGCGGGCGCGGTGTCGACCGCGTATGAGCCTTTGGGCTCGGATTTCGTGAGCTGGAAGAAGGCGCAGCTGGAGCAGATCGATGGAATCAAGCTGCCTTCGCATGAACTCATGTATCAGGGGTTCCTGGCAGTCGGCCAGCGCCCCGAGGAATTGCAGAATGCACTGGTGCTGCTTCAGTCGCGTCCGGAAGATCCCAATGTCGCTTTCCCCATCATCTGCTCGACGCTGGCATCGGCAGCGGCAGAGGTCGAGATCGCGAGCATCGAGTCCTTGGGCGAATTGGCCGCGATCATATTCGACCGCGTCGTCCATGGAAACGAATCTGGAGAATCAGGGCTTTTCTCTGCGGACGCGATCAGCAGCTACTCTGAGCAGATCGGCATGGCAGTGGATACGCCTCAGGTGCAAAACATGGTTGACCGCATGATCACGGCCAACGTCATCCATCGTCAGTCACATGGCGTCTATGCGGTGGCGGACCCGTTTGTTCGGCAGGCCTGGCAGCAGCGCAAGACGATACAGGTGTCGGTCCGTCAATTGCAGACCCATCCCCCTGGGGATGCAGATTGAACGATCCCGCCGTCGGCCAGATTTAAAGAGCCACCCGATTGGCAAAAAGGCCGGTTCCGCAAGGAACCGGCCTTTTGCTTTACCCGAGGGGTCGAATACATCCGACCCCACAAAAGCATCAGGCCACTGGCCCGTCTGCCCCCTGCCCTCAGAGCCGGCTCTGGATCTCCTCAATGAAACCCTGCATGCCGGTGCGGATGTTGCCTGCGTTGCCTTCGTCGGTATCGATGTGCATGGCCAGGCGGTATGCCGGGTTCACCCGCACCACCACGTCACCGAAGATGAGTTCGCGCTCGCCTTCGATCCGCACGCGGACGATGTACTTGTCGCGCACACGGAAACGCAGGGCGTCTTCGGGGGTCATGTGGATGTGGCGCTGGGCACAGATGACGCCGCGCTCGATGGTGGTGCTGCCGGCCGGGCCTTCGAGGGTGATGCCCGGGGTGTTCACCAGGTCGCCGGATTCGCGGATGGGGGGCTGGATGCCGACCTTGAACTGCTCGGTCATGGCGATCTCCACCTGAGTCTCCTTGCGGGTCGGGCCGAGGACACGCACGTTGGCGATGCGCCCCTTGGGGCCGACCAGGTGCACCTTCTCGGCGCAGGCGAACTGGCCGGGCTGGGACAGTTCGTGCTCGGGGGTGAGCTGGTGGCCGGGGCCAAAGAGCTTGTCCACATCGGCCTGGCACAGATGCACGTGGTGGGCGGAGATCTCGATGGGGATGGCGGGCGCGTCTTCGGCACGGGCTTCGAGGAGGAGCTGGTTGCGTTCGATGGCGCGCAGGGTTTCCCAGGCCACCAGACGCTCATCGTCGTTGGTGATGACGAGGATGGTGACCGGTGAATCGTCGGCGGAGATGATGGCGTGGGAGCCCACCAGACCGAGGTTGCGGTTCTTCTCCTCATCCAGCTTGATGCCCATGTAGCCCAGGCCCTGGCAGGCCAGGCTGCGCACGGTGGCGCTGGTTTCGCCCACGTCGCCGGTGAAGGCCAGCACGTCGATGCCCCCCATGGCCGCCACGTAGGCGCCGATGTTCTTGCGCACCTGGTAGCAGAAGGCCTTGTGGGCCAGCAGGGCGCGGTGGTGGCCGTCGCTGGCGGCGGTCTCGATGTCGTGGATGTCGCTGGAGATGCCGGAGATGCCCTTCAGGCCGCTCTCGCTGTTGATCAGGCGGGAGAGATCCTCGGTGCTCATGCCGTGGTGTTCCATCAGGTGGATCATCACCGCCGGGTCGATGCTGCCGGAGCGGCTGGGCATGATCAGGCCGTCGGTGGGGGTCATACCCATGGTGGTATCCACCGAGCGACCGTGGTCGATGGCGCACAGGGAGGCGCCGATGCCCAGGTGACAGGACACCACCTCGAGTTCGCCGAGGGGGCGCTGGACGACTTCGGCAGCCTTCAGGGAAACGTAGCGGTGGGACGTGCCGTGGAAGCCGTAACGGCGGATGCCCTCCTGCTTGTAGAGGTCGTAGGGCAGGCCGTAGAGGTAGGCGTAGGGCGGCAGGGTCTGGTGGAAGGCGGTGTCGAAGACCGCCACGTGGGGCACGCCGGGCAACTGCTTCATGGCCATGCGGATGCCCTCCACATTCACCGGGTTGTGCAGGGGCGCAAACACGGAGAGGGCTTCGATCTCGGCGATCACCTGCGGGGTGATGACCACGGCACTGGAGAACTTGCTGCCCCCATGGACGACCCGGTGCCCGACGGCAGTGACGTCCTCGGGATGGAAGGTGAAGGCGTCACCGAGCAGGTGGGTGGCTTCCTGCATGACCCGGAACAGCTCGGAGATGGGGAAGGGCTCGCGCATCTGCGTCTTGACCTGGGAGCCCACCATCACGGTGATGCACACCACGGCCGGATCGGCGTTGTCGACGATGCCATGGACGTCGGAACCCATGTCCTTGGTGTCGTAGATGCCGAAGTGGATCTGGCTGAGGCCCACGTTGAGGGCGACCACCTTGCCGGGCTGGCCGGTGACCAGGGACAGGGCGTAGGGGTCGTCGGACTTGGCTGCGCTGGGGGTCTGCCCGGCAACGATGTCCAGACTCATGTTGCGCATGCGGTCGAGCAGCAGGCGCGAAAGGTAGGCAATGGCCTTGGGATTGGTCAGGATGTGGGCGTTGAAGACCGCATGGGGGATCAGCAACACGTAGCAGCGGTTACCGGCGATCACGTCGGCGGACAGGCGCTCGCCGGTGAGGATGGACATCACGCCAAAGACGTCACCCGGCCCCAGTTGGCTCAGCACCGAACGGGTGCCGGTGTTGTCGGTGACGGAGATCTCCGCATGGCCGGTGATCAGCACGCCGAGGTACTTGCTGTCGTCGCCGGTCTCAAGGATGGCCTCGTTGCCTTCATAACTGGCCAGTTGGCCCTGGCTGACGATGTCGTCCACCTTGTCGGCCGGGAAGTGCTCGAAGAGGCGCACCTGTTCGAGGAAAAACTGCTTCAGGTCAATTTCGCTCACGCTGATTCTCGCTTCATTGGGTGGTGCCATAACCGACAGGATAGTCCCGCTGCTGCGATGCAGCAAAGCACATTTGCCTCATCGCCATCCGCAATCGCCGTTTGGTGGCCACGGCACGAGGGGCAGCATGCGGCGCCGCAACAGGCTAATCCTCTCCTGTGACGGTCATTCGCGGGAAATCTGAAGGTTTGCTGCCGAAGAGTTCAGTTCGGGCCGTCGTCACGGCCCATGAAGCTTCTGCTCACCTTGCGGAGGACGTCGATGTTTTGCCGGAAGGCCCGGCAACCCCGACAAAAGAGGAGGTGCAAGCGCAGAGCCAGGTACTCACGCTTGCTCAGGGGTCGGTCAAGGGCTTCGGAGAGGAGCCGGGTGGTGTGCTTGCAGGTCAGCATCGGGCCGCCTCCGCGCCGAACCAGCCCTCCGACAGGCACTGGCGCAGGCCGGCACGGGCCCGATGGAGGATCACGTTGCAGTTTCCGGTGCTCAGGTCGAGGGTGGTGCAGATCTCGTCGGTCTCGAGACCGAGGAACTCGCGCATCATGAACACCCGGGCGGTGCGGGCCGGCAGCACGTCCAGGCAGATCTCGAAGACTTGCCAGAACTGCTGCTGTTCGAGGGCTTCCTCGGGGTTGCCCCACGGCCGCGGACGGCTCACCGGGCTCCAGTGTTCGTTCTCCCGGAACAGGGCGTCGAAGGCTTCGTCCATGTCGGCCTCGTCACGCTCCAGGCTGGAGACCTGGACCGTGCGCCCCCGCTCGCGCAGGAAGTCGATGACCTTGTGGCGCACGATGGTGAACAGCCAGGTCTTCAGGGCCGAACGGCCGGCAAAACGCTCGATGCCCTTGAGGGCGGCCTCTATGGCCTCCTGCACGGCATCCTCGGCGGCTGCGTCATCCTGGAGCTGCAGGCGGGCAAACTTGAGCAGCTGGGGACGGAAGCCGGAGATGAGTTCGGCGTAGGAGATGGCAGTCATGGCATGCAGATGAATGCGGTTGGGAACAGACGGCGGGGCCGGCTGCGCCCCTCTGTTCAGCATAGCAGGGAAGCTCATGCTTTCGTCCCCAGCAGTACGCCAAGCCGACGCAGATCGGCCAGACTGTGCCGGCCGAAATCCATGAAGGCGGCGTCCGGCGCCCGCCCCAGTTCGGCGGCAAGGCGTGCCAGGGCGTCGCCCCCGGATACCCGGCCGTCGGCCAGGAGGGCCAGCAGGCGCGCCGTGGCGGTGCTGGTCTCGACAAAACACACCTCATCGGCGGCATCGCGGAACACCAGCAGGTGCACGGGTGCCGGGCGCCGCGGACGGAAGGTCGGCCCGATGCGGTGCACGGGCCACTGGAAGGCCAGGGACAGGAGGGCCGGATTGACGACGGGACACCCGGCCATGAGATCGCCGTCGGCCAGGCCGGCGGGCGGCACGGTGTCCATCACGTCCACGGCCAGCTCGGCCCATTCGTAACGGGCCAGCTCGACAAACCAGCGCGGCAGGCGCTGGCCGCTGCCGGCCTCCAGGTAAGTGACGAACTCCCGCGGGATCTCGCGGAACCAGGACGTGGCGCAGGGCCAGTCCCGGTAGAACGCCCGGCACAGGCGGGTCCACCGGACCTCGCCGAGGCAGTCCCGGCCCACCGGAAAGCAGCGGTCGAGGAAGCTGCGCAGGTTGTTGAAAAGCAGTTCCTCATACACCGCCATGCGCTGGCGCGGCACACCGGCCGGCACAGGGGCACGGGCGGCGGACCGGATGCGCCGGCCAAAGGCCAGCTGGAACTCGCGCAGGCGGCTCATCGCACGGCTCCGGCAGCCTGCAGGTGGGCGATGCGGGCCACCTCCTCCGCCAGTTCGGCCAGGGGCGGAAAGCCGAAATCCCGCTCCAGGCAGGTGGGCACCGGGCCGGTGTGGCGGTAGGCCTCGGCCAGCAGATCCCACACCGGGTCGATGACCGGCGCGCCGTGGGTGTCGATGAGCAGGCCGTCGTCCTCCACATGGTGGCCGGCCACGTGGATGTAGCAGGTGCGCGCCAGCGGTAGCGCGCGGAGAAAATCGAAGGGGTCGAAGCCGAAGTTGCGGGCATTGACCAGGATGTTGTTCACGTCCAGGTGGAGCAGGCAATCAGCCTCGTCGACAACGGCGCGGATGAAGCTGGCCTCGTCCATCTCGGCGCCGGGGGGCGTGACGTAGCGGGAGGCGTTTTCGATGCCGATGCGGCAACCGAGCACGTCCTGGGCCTGGCGGATGCGGGCCGCCGCCCAGTGCACCGCCTCGCCGGTACAGGGCAAGGGCAGCAGGTCGTAGAGCTGGCCGGCGTCGTTGCTCCAGGACAGATGTTCGGTGTACAGGCCGATGCCGTGCGTAACCATGAAGTCGCGGGTGCGCAGGAGCAGGTCGGTATCGAGGGGCCGTTGGCCGCCCACCGACAGGGACAGGCCGTGGCACACGAAGGGGTAGCGTTCGGTGAAAGCACGCAACTGGCGGGCCGAACGCCCGCCCATGCCGGCCCAGTTCTCCGGGGCCAGCTCGAAAAACTGCACGGCGTCCGGAACACCGGCTTCCAGCTCGGGCAACAGCTCGCGGCGGAAACCCAGCCCCGCCCCGACGGGCATGCGTGCGTGCATGTCAGAGACTCCTGGCACGGGGCGGGGCTGCCCAACCCCGTGCAGCACGGATTCTTACTTCTTGTCGGCGGCGCACTTGCCGTCCATCTTCTTGTCGCCGCCGCAGCTGGCGTCCTTCTTCTTGTCGGCGGCGCATTTGCCATCGGCCTTCTTGCCGGCAGCACACTTGCCCTCCATCTTCTTGTCGCCGGCACACTTGCCGTCCATCTTCTTGTCCCCGCCACACTTGCCGTCCTTGGCCTTGGTGTCGGCCTGGGCCAGTTGATAGCCCCCTTCCAGGGACTTGGCGGCAAAGGGGTTTTCACCGGCGTGGGCGGCACCGGCCAGGGCCAGGGAAGTGGCAAGGGCAGCGGTCAGGCCGGAAGTGGTCTTTTTCATGATGATCTCTCCTGTTGGAATCGGGGGCGCCGGCAGGTGGCCGACGGGCCACGCAGATACCTGGTGCTGGTCATTGGTCGGGCGGACGGGGCACTTGTTACACGCACCATGAAAATATTTTTCGGCAGGCTGGATCCGTGCTGCCGCGCGGGCGCCCCCAAAGCATGGCGCCCATTGCCCCGAGGGCCATCCGCCCTGCCGGAGGCCGCTCAGTGATCGGCCAGGTTGTTGAAGATCTCTTCGAGATCCTGGCTGATCCGCATCAGGCGGGCTTCGCTGAGGTCGCCGTAGCCACGTATGAAGATCTTGCTGGTGGCCTGCTGGATCTCGGCCAGCAGGTTTTCGCCCTTGGGCGTCATGGAGACATCGGTGATGCGCGCGTCGTCCGGGTTGGTGGCGGTCTGCACCAGGCCCTCGTCACGCATGCGCTGCACGATGCGGGTGATGGTGGACAGCTTGATGATGGCGTGGGTCGCGATCTCGGAGACGCTGAGGGTGCCGTGGTTCTTCAGCAGATGGAGCACGCGCCGGGTCGGAACGTCGGTGCCCAGTTTCTTGAGGATCTGCTCCATCTGCTGGGTGTAGATGGCATGAACCCGGGCCAGCCAGTAGAAGGGAAACTCCTCGTAACGGAAGTTCTCGCTGGTCGGCAGGAAGCGGCTGTTCTTTTTTGCGCGTGGCATATCGGAATGACGGTTTGAAGCCCTTGAAACCCGGAGTCGGCCAGGCCGGCCACCGGCCTCGGGCATGATACCCGCTCGGGCGCCTGTCCGGCAGCGCGCTGGACGACACCCCGCCTGCCCTGCCCTCAGAGGGTGTACCCAAAATGATTAGCTTGCCAGTCTGGTTGCAAGGATACGCGCTTCGACCAGCCAGACCCAAGCGACCGGTGCCCACGAGGAGCGATCGTGATGGGCCATGAGGCGACGGGCGCGCTCGTTCCATGCGTGGGTGCGCTCGACCACCCAACGCTTGGCCTGAACGACGAAACCGCTGGGGACCACTTCCGGCCACAGCGGCTGTTGGGCATCGCGCCAGGTGCCGGTGCTGCGGTTGCCAGGGTGGCGAACGACCTCGACGCTCATGTTCGGGTGCGCGGTCTCGATGGCCTGCGCACATTGGCCGCCGTACGCGGCGTCGGTATAGAGCTTCTTGAGGCCGGGCACCTTGGTAGCGGCCTGTGCGACCACGTCAGCCGCGGCATCACGATCCTGCACGCTGGCCGCCGTGACGGTGACGGCCAGCAGCAGCCCCAGGGTGTCGACAACGAGGTGGCGTTTGCGCCCCTTGACCTTCTTGCCGGCGTCGAAGCCCGTCATGCCGCCCTGGGCGGTGCTGCGTGTGCTCTGCGCGTCGATGATGGCCGCAGTCGGCTCGGGGTTGCGGCCCACGCGGGCGCGCCACTGCGCGCGCAGCCGGTCGTGCATCGCTTCGAAGGTGCCGGCCGCCGCCCAGCGGCAGAAGGCCTTGTACACCCCCGCGCCAGGGCGGAAAGCTCTTGGGCAGCAAGCGCCAGGCGCCGCCCGTACGGACCACGTAGCAGCACGCATCGACCATGCGCTTGCGGGCGTGCGGCCGGCGCGCCGCGCCCGCCTTGACGCTCGAACAGGTCCGCCACCAGCGCCCATTCCGCGTCGGTCAGATCGGTGTTCATGCCGCTGGGGCCATCCTGGCGCCGATGGGCGTCCGTGTACCCGAAGCGCAGCGGCGCCCCGCCTTGCACGGCAGCGCGCTCGCTGGGCTTGCGCTGCGGCTTGAGCCTGTCGATGCCCGCCTGCCGCAGCGCCTTGCGGACCGTGGCCGTGCACACCTCAGCGCCCGTGCGCCGGTGCAGCTCGCGCGTCACTTCCTCCAGCGACGAGCGCGGCTGCTCACGCGTGATCGCGCGCAGCGTTTCGATGTGCTGCGCGTTCAACGCCGGCTTGCGCCCTACTCTGCCTTGATTTGTTCCGTCGTTCTCCACCGAGCGCTCCATCCATTCTGGGTCCGGAGTGAGCATAGACGGAATTGTTTATTTTGGCTACACCCTCTGAGAGGGTGTGAAGAAATCGTAGCGAGCGGTTCGAGTTCGCCCGGAGAAGCGCAGCCGTACAAGAGTACGGTGAGCATCGCAGGGGCGAAATCGGGCCGCGCAGTAGATTTATTCACACCCTTTCAGTCGGCCTTGTAGGGGCCGGCCCCCAGGCCGATGGGCTCGGGGGCGGCGGCCACCAGGCGCGAGAAGATGCGTGCAAAATCCTCCGGGCCATCGGGCGGACGGGTGCCGCCCATGGGGTCGGGCTTGCCGGCAAAGCCGGCATTCGCAATGGCCCAGTCCTCGGCGGTGAAATACTTGTGCACCAGGGGCAGGATCTCCCGCTCCTCGCGCATCATGTGCTCCCGATAAAAGGCGGCGAAGGCCTCGAAGGCGGCCACGAAACCCTCGAAGGCGCCGGGCTCGCCGTCGGCATAGCGCTGCACGGCCACTTCGAGGGCCTTGATGCGGTCGTTGCCGCGGGCATGCTCCTCCTCCAGGGCCGCGATGGCTTCGGCCCCCTCGGCGGTGCGCTGCTTGAGCAGGGCGAAGATGAACTGGTCTTCCTTGGGGTGGTGACGTTTCTCGGGGTAGGCGTCCAGGTAGTGAACCATGGCCCGCAGCAGGCCCATGTCGGGCTGCAGGGTGCCGGAGCCGATGTCCCGGAGCATCAGCCGGATGGCATGCAGGATTGCCGCCAGGGACTGATGTTCGTCGATCATGATGCGCAGGGCTTCCATTCGTGTGTCTCCTTGATTGCGCTCAGGTGGCGAGCATCGCCTGGTGTTTGCTGCCGAGGCCCAGATAGGCGTCGATCACGCGGGGGTCGTCGGCGAGCTGATGGGCCGGGCCGTGCATGGCGATCTGGCCGGTCTCAAGCACATAGGCATAGTCGGCCACCTGCAGGGCGGCGCGGGCGTTCTGCTCCACCAGCAGAATCGACACGCCGCGACGGCGCAGCTCGGCGATGATGCGGAAGATCTCGCGCACGATCAGCGGCGCCAGGCCCAGGCTGGGCTCGTCCAGCATCAGCAGCTTGGGCTTGGCCATCAGGGCGCGGCCCACCGCCAGCATCTGCCGCTCGCCCCCCGACAGGGTGCCGGCCAGCTGGCTGCGCCGCTCCTTGAGGCGCGGGAACAGGGTATAGATCTCTTCCATGGTGTTGGCGTGATCGCGCAGGCCGCTGCGGTAGCGCTGGAAGGCGCCGAGCAGCAGGTTGTCCTCCACGCTCATCTCGCTGAACAGCTCGCGCTTCTCGGGCACCAGGTTCATGCCCCGGGCCACCATGCGCTCCACCTCGGGCACCACCTCGATGCTGCCGTCGAAGGCCACCTGCCCCTTCGATTCGAGCACCCCCATGATGGCCGACAGCATGGTGGTCTTGCCGGCACCGTTGGGGCCGATCACGGTGACGATCTGGCCCTCGCCCACCGTCAGGCTGGCATTGCTGAGGGCTTCGACCTTGCCATAGGAGACGCTGAGGTCGCGGATCTCCAGCACGGTGTTGTTCGGATTTGCCACCACTCCACCCCTCCCAGATAGGCTTCGAGCACTGCCGGATTTTGCTGCACCTCGTCGGGCAGGCCTTCGGCGATCTTCTGGCCGAACTCCATCACCACCACCCTATCCACCAGGTTCATCACGAAGTCCATGTCGTGTTCGACGATCAGCGTGGCCAGACCTTCGGCGCGCAGTTTGCGCAGCAGGTCGGCGAGGGCCTGCTTCTCCTTGTGACGCAGGCCGGCGGCCGGCTCGTCGAGGAGGAGCAGGCAGGGGTCGGCACACAGGGCCCGGGCGATCTCCAGGATGCGCTGCTGGCCCAGGGCCAGGCTGCCCGCCTCGGCGTGCATGAACTCCCCCAGCCCGACCCGCTCGATCTGCCGGGCGGCCTCCTTGAGCAGGCGTGCCTCCTCGGTGCGGTCCAGGCGCCAGGCCGCCGACAGCACGCCCTTGCCACCGCGCAGGTGGGTGCCGATGGCCACGTTCTCGAGCACGCTCATGGTGGGCAGCAGCTTGACGTGCTGGAAGGTACGGCTCATGCCCATACGCGCGATCTGGCGCGAATCCTTGCCGGCCACCGGCTGACCCAGGAACAGCACCTCGCCGGAAGTCGGCGTATCCACCCCGGAGAGCTGGTTGAACATGGTGCTCTTGCCGGCGCCGTTGGGGCCGATCAGGGCCAGGATCTCGCCCGCCTTCACCTGCAGGTTCATGTTGTTGTTGGCCACCAGGCCGCCGAACTTGCGGGTCACGTTGCGTGCTTCGAGGATCACCTCGCCGGCCTTCGGCGGGGTGCGGCGGGGCAGCGCTTCGGCGGACGCGTCAATGTGCTTGTGGTCCACCCGCACCGGCACCAGCCGGCGCAGCAGCGGCCACAGGCCGCCCCGGGCGCGCTGCAGCACGACGATCATCATCAGACCGAAGACGATCACCTCGAAGTTGCCCGCCTGACCCAGCAACTTGGGCAGGATGTCCTGCAACCACTGCTTGAGCAGGGTGATCACCCCCGCCCCCACCAGGGCGCCCCAGACATGCCCCGCACCGCCGACCACGGCCATGAACAGATACTCGATGCCGATGTGCAGGCCGAAGGGCGTCGGATTGACGAAGCGCTGCATGTGGGCATACAGCCAGCCCGAGGCACAGGCGTGCAGGGCGGCGATCAGGAAGATCACCATGCGCGAGCGGGAGGTATCCACGCCCATCGCCTCGGCCATCACGATGCCGCCCTTGAGGGCACGGATGGCCCGCCCCTCGCGGGAGTCGAGCAGGTTCTGGGTGGTGAGCACCGCCACCAGCACGAAGGCCCAGATCAGGTAGAAGATGCGCTCGCCGGTATCCAGGCTCAGGCCGAAGAGGCTGATCGGCGGAATGCCGTTGAGGCCGGAATGCCCGCCCAGGCTCTCCGAGGTGCCGAACAGGAAGTACAGGCTCATGCCCCAGGCCATGGTGCCGAGGGGCAGGAAGTGGCCCAACAGGCGCAGGGTCAGGGAGCCCAGCAGCACGGCCACCACGGTGGTCAGCAGCAGGCCGGCCAGCAGGGTCAGCCAGGGGGAGGCGCCCACCCAGGCAATCCAGCCCGGCAGGGAAGGCAGGGTGGTGAGGGCCGCGGTGGTGTAGGCGCCAAGGCCCACAAAGGCCGCCTGACCGAAGCTGGTGAGGCCACCCACCCCGGTGAGCAGCACCAGCCCGAGGGCCACCAGTGCATACAGGCCGATGTAGTTCAGCAGGGTCACCGAGAAGGGCGACAGGACGACGGGCGCCAGTGCGAGCAGGGCCAGGAAGCCCCCCAGCACCAGGCGCGGCGAGAGCTTGGCGTTCATTCTTCTTCCTCCACATGGCGGCTGGTCAGGGAGCGCCACAGCAGCACGGGGATGATCAGGGTGAAGACGATGACTTCCTTGTAGGCGCTGGCCCAGAAGGAGGAGAAGGACTCGAGCTGGCCCACCAGCAGGGCGCCGACGGCCGCCAGCGGATAGCTGGCCAGCCCGCCGATGATGGCGGCCACGAAGCCCTTCAGGGCGATCAGGAAGCCGGTGTCGTAATAGACGGTGGTGATGGGCGCGATCAGCACCCCCGACAGGGCGCCGATGAAGGCCGCCAGGAAGAAGGTGAGCTTGCCGGCCAGGGCCGGGGAGATCCCCATCAGGCGGGCCCCCACCCGGTTCATGGCGGTGGCCCGCAAGGCCTTGCCGTACAGGGTGCGCTCGAAGAACTGGAACAGGGCGACGATCAGCGCCAGCGACACGGCGACGATGACCAGGGTCTGGCCGGGCACGGTGAGCGGGCCGAGTTCGAGGGAGGCATCCGAGAAGGCCGGTGTGCGCTGACCTTCGGCGCCGAAGAACAGCAGGCCCAGGCCCACCATGGTCAGGTGCGCCGCCACCGACACGATCAGCAGGATCAGGATGGGCGCCGAGGCGATGGGCTGGTACACCAGCCGGTACATCTGCGGCCCCATCGGCACCACGACGGCCAGGGCCAGGGCCACCTGGGCCAGCTGCGGCAGGCTTTGGAGGGGCAGCACCGATACCAGCGCGGCCACCCCCAGGGGGTAGGCAAGGTTCCAGCCGGCCACGCCGAGCAGGCGCCCGGGGCGGCCCGAGCGGAGAGCCGGCACGCCATCCACCACCGTCACCGCCACCCCGAGGCCGACCAGCAGCCACACGGTGGTCGGCACCACGCCGGCCTGCAGCATGGCCAGGGTCAGGGCACCATAGGCCACGAACTCGCCCTGGGGAATGAAGATCACCCGGGTGACCGCAAACACCAGCACCAATGCCAAGGCCAGCAATGCGTAGATCGCACCGTTGGTGATGCCGTCCTGCACGAGCATCAACGCAATCTGAAATTCCATGGGGAAACCCTCGTACAAGACACCGCCCGGGGGCGGAAAAGCAGGGCGCTCCGGACGGAGCGCCAGCCCGCGGAAGCCGGGTTGCCCCGGCCTCCGCCCATGGGCATCAGGGGATCAGGGTCCACTTGCCGCCGCTGACGGTGATCAGCTCGCGGCCACGCTCGTCAAAGCCGCTGTGGTCAGCCGGCGACATGTTGTACACACCCTGGGTGGCGGGCATGTCCTTGGTCTGTTCGAGGGCGTCGCGCAGGGCCGAGCGGAAGGCCGGCGTGCCCGGCTTGCCCTTGGTGGCCGCAACGGGAATGGCCGCCTTGAGCAGCAGGCCGGCATCAAAGACGTTGCCGCCGAAGGTCGCCGGCTTGACGCCGTGGAGCTTCTCGTAGGCATTCACATAGTCGATGGCGATCTTGCGGGACGGGTGGGCATCGGTCACCTGGTCGAGCACCAGCATCAGGCTGGCGGCGAGCACGGTGCCTTCCACCTTCTTGCCGCCGAGCTTGAGGAACTCGGGCAGGGCTGCGCCGTGGGTCTGGTAGAACTTGCCCTTGTAGCCCTGATCGTAGAGGGTGATCTGGGGCAGTACCGCGGGGGTGCCGGGGGCGGCGATCAAGACCGCGTCGGGCTTGGCCATCAGCAGCTTGAGGCCCTGGGCGGTGACGGAGCTGTCGCTACGCTGGAAGCGCTCGCTGGCCACCACCTTGATGCCCTTGCGGCCGGCGCTCTCGGTGAACACCTTGGCCCAGTTTTCACCATAGGGGTCGGACGAGCCGATGAAGCCCACCGTCTTGATGCCATGCTTGGCCATGTGGCCCACCAGGGCATCGGCGATCAGCTGGTCGTTCTGGGTGGTCTTGAAGACCCACTTCTTCTTGTCGTCCATCGGCAGCACCACGGCGGCGGTGCCGACCGGCGCCAACAGGGGCACGCCGGCCTCGGCGGCAAACTGGATCACGCCCATGGCGTTGGGAGAGCCGGAGGGGCCGATGATGGCGTCCACGTTCTCCTCGCTGATCAGTTTCTTGATCGCCACCACCGAGGCGGTGGGGTCACTGCCGTCATCCAGGGGGATGTATTGCACCGTGAGGTTGCCGACCTTGGTCGGCATCAGGGGGACGGAGTTTTTCTGGGGAATGCCGACCATGGCGATGGGCCCCGTGGAGGACGAAATCACGCCCACCTTGACCTGCGCAAAAGCGGCCCCGGAAAACAGGGCACCCATCACTACCGACGCTACGAGACGCTTGAATTTCATGATGTTCAATCTCCAGTCAAAGAATGGAACGGCCTGCATCGAGATTTCGTGTGATCCCGCCTGGAAAAACACGATTCACAAATCTATTCACGTGATTTTTCACGTTTATATCCAAAAATAAAGCCGCTTGCACTGCCTGGTTTTGAAGGACGACTTCCGAATGGGTCCATTCGCTGCAGCGCATCACGGACATCATTCAAGAGCATTCTTCATGCCATTTCCGCCTATTTGGCGGGATTCAGGCGCCGGGGCCATTTGAGGGCCTTGGGTGACTCCGGGAAAAAGCGCCCTTTTCAACGCTGCCATATTGCAGTGCAGTGACCGCCCATTTCGCACCAATTACGTGCCCAATAGCGGCCCAATCGCGCCCTCAACGGCCCATGGCCCGGGCGGTCTTTCCCTCCATGCCGAAATCGGTATTAGCCACATCGAAGATCATGATGCGTACCGGCGCCGGCGGGATGTCCAGCACCTCGCCGATCACGCCGGTGAGACGCCCGATCAGGACTTCCTTCGCCGCCTCGCCACGCCCGGCGATCAGGAACACATGGACGGTCGGGCCGCCGGCAGGAACCGGCTCACCGGCCCGCGCGGCGGCCGCCAGGCAGACCCCGCCCACGCTGACATGAGTCCTGGGCAACTCGATCAGAAAGATCCGGACCGAAGCCTTCGGTGCGGCAATACTGTCCACGACGGCGTCGGTCATGCGCGCCAGCAGCAATTCCTTCTGTGCGTCGGAATGGCCTTCCAGCAGATAGACATTCAGGTTTGGCATGGCTTCAGCCCAATTGGGTAATGAATGAATCGGCGAATTCAAAAGCAATAACACTGGACCCGGCATTCACCCGGCCGCACGGCTCTCGTCACCGACCCGGTGGTAATTGCGATTGAAATACACCAGGCCGGGGCGTTGATCGCCCTGACGCATCTGCTCCACCTCGCAATAGAAGATGCTGTGGGAACCGACGTCGTGGATCTGCGCAATGCGACAGTCGAAGCTCACCAGGGCGTCGTCCAGGGCCGGACTGCCGGTTGCCAGGGCCTGCCAGCGGGCGCGCTGGAAACGCTCCTCCATGCTCACGTTGCGGTCGGCAAACAGGCCCGACAGATCCTGCTGGTCACCGCCGAGCAGATTGACGCAGAGCACGCCGTTGGCGGTGAAGAAGCGGTGGGCATAGGACGAACGGTTCATGCACACCAGCAGCATGGGCGGCTGGTCGGTGACGCTGCACACCGCCGTGGCGGTGAAGCCGGCCAGCCCGTCGGCGCCGGCGGTGGTGATCACGTTGACGGCGCCAGTGAGCATGGCCATGCCGTTACGGAACTCATGGGTATCGATCATCATGTCTCTCCTTGGGGATGATCCGGCTAGAGGTCCAGCACCAGGGTATCGCTGAGGGCGCGGGAACAGCACAGGAGGATCTGGTCGTTGTCGGCCTTCTCCTCGTCGGTCAGGAAGACGTCCCGGTGGTCGGGCGTGCCTTCCAGTACATTGCACAGGCAGGTGCCGCATACGCCTTGCTCGCAGGACACCTTGATCTTGATGCCGACACCGGCCAGGGCGTCGACGATGGTCTGGCCTTCGGCCACATGCACGGTCTTGCCGGATTTCTTCAGGGCCACGTCGAAGGCCTTGCCGCCCGCACTGGGCGCCTCGACCTGGAAGTACTCCTTGTGGATCTGCCCGGCGGACAGCCCCAGGCGGCCCGCTTCGGCGATGACCCAGTCCATGAAGCCGGAGGGGCCGCAGACGTAGAGGTGGGTGCCCGCATCGGCGCCGGTCAGCACTTCGACCAGGTTCAGGCGCTGCTCCACCGCACCGTCGTCGAAGTGGGTGTGCACCTGGGCGCTGAAAGGCGCCGCCGCGAGCTCATCGAGAAAGGCACAGGACGAACGGGTGCGCCCGCTGTAATGCAGCGCGAAGGGCTTGTCCTGGGCCGACAGGGTATGTGCCATGGCGATCATGGGCGTCACGCCGATACCGCCGCCCACCAGGATGCTGCGGCGCGCGCCGGCCTCCAGGGGGAAGAGGTTGCGCGGCACGCCGATCTCCACCACGGAGCCTTCGCTGAGGCGCTCGTGGGCGGCGATGGAGCCACCGCGGGAGTTCGGATCCTTGAGGATGCCCAGGCGATACACCTGGCGGTCGGCGGGATTGCCGCACAGGGAATACTGGCGCACCAGCCCCTCGCCCAGGTGCAGGTCCACGTGGGCCCCGGCCTCGAAGGGGGGCAGTTCGCCGCCGTCGGCCAATGCCAGGTCGAGGACAAGGACACCCTGGCCCTGGGACTCCCTGCGGCGTACGACGACCCGGAGCGTTTCTTCAGACATTCTTGTGTTTTCCCTTCTGTTGGTTTCGCTTCGCCGCTCAGCGCATGAAGATGCCGCCATTCACATCCCAGGCTGCACCAGTGGCGAAGTCGGCTTCGACGGAGGCCAGCTGCACGACCAGGTTGGCGACGAACTCGGGGTTGCCGAGGCGCTTCACCGGGATCATCTCGATGAGCTTCTCGAGACGCTCGGGGGGCACGGCGGCACGCACCGAGGGCAGCTCCATGGGGCCCGGGGCGATGGCGTTGACGGTGACACCGGAGGCCGCCAGCTCCCGGGCGAAGATCTTGGTAAGGGTCAGGATGGCGCCCTTCGACGCGGCGTAGTGAGCGCCGGACGCAGTGCCACCGTTCTGCCCGGCCAGGGAGGCGACGTTGATGAGGCGGCCATAGCCGGCCGCGCCCATCGCCGCACCAAACACCTGGCAGCCGAGGAAGGTACCGCGCAGGTTGATCGCCAGCACCGTGTCGAATTCTTCCGGGGTGATCTGCATCACCGGTGTGGTGGGCGTGATGGCGGCGTTGTTGACCGCCACATGCAGCCCGCCCCAGCGCTCGCGCACGGCGGCCAAAACGGCCTCGAAGGCGGCCTTCTGCATCACGTCCAGGGCCAGCGGCAGAACCGTGTCGCCGCTCGCATCCAGCTGCGCGGCGGCGGCGCGGGCCATGTCCTCGGTCCGGTCGGTGAGGACCAGCTTGTAGCCGGCCCCATGCAGGCGCCGGGCGATGATGTTGCCGAGGCCCTGGGCGGCACCGGTGACGAGGGCGACTTGGCTCATGCTGCGCTCCTCAGGGGATGTAGCCGATGCACTGCAGCGCATCGGAGGCGTTGAGCAGGCGCACCACCTTCTGCTGGATGCGGAAGCTGTCACCCTCAGCGTCACCCGTGCGGACCAGGGTGTAGGTCAGGTTGGCGGTGTAGTGCTTCTGGATCTCCTTGCGGAACTCCCGCAGGTTCTGGGCACAGCGCACGGTGACCGTCGTGCCGTCATCGGCGAGGATGCGGAAGCGCGACACGCTGCGGATGGTGCGCGGCGCCGGGGAGGTGGAGATGGATTCGCCGCTACCCAGGCGGGCCACGCGCAGGCTGCGCATCTTGGCGTCGTCGCAGGCGTAGTTGAGGGTGTTGGCGAAGTCGGTCTCGTCCGGGTTGATGGGCACGATGTAGAGGCCCTTGTCTTCCCACAGGGCGAGCCATTCGGCGTATTCGCCGTGGTCGAGCATGTCGGCCTCCTGGCAGATGAAGGCGCTGGCTTGGTTGAGCAGTTCAATGTTCATGGCTTCGTCCTCCGCCTCAGGCGGTCATCAGTTTTTTCCATTGGCGGTAGGCGGCACGCATGCCGGTTTCCGCACTCACGTCGCTGCGGCGGCCGTCGGCCGTCTCCTGTTCCTTGGCCAGGCCCCGGTTGAGCAGGATCCACTGGTCGGTGCCGGCGTTTGAGCCCTTCTGCACGCGCTCCCAGGCTTCCGAGTCATCGGGGGTGCCGAAGCCCATCGGCCCCTGGAAGTGTTCGTGCATGCGCAGGCGGGCACGGTTGCCGGCCTCGGGGCCACCGTCCATGGTGATCACCGCGTGGTGGATCTCGGTCTCGGTCACCGACACCGGGCGCAGCACCCGGAAGAAGGCCATGGAGCAGGCGATGTTGGGGAAGATGTTGAGGTTGAAGCCGGACCCGCCCACGGCACGCACGATGCGGCGCACCTGGTCTTCGGGGTAGTCGGCACGCAGCTCCTCGGCCAGCGCGGCGAAGCGCTCGGGGATGGGGGCGTCCAGGTTGGCTTCCAGGTCCACCAGGTCGGGGATCATGACCATCACGCTGTGGCCGTTGCCCAGGTCTTCCACGAAGCCCGGCCCTTCGACGAAGTCGAGCATCTCTTCGGTCTGCTTGTCCACCGAGGACAGGAAGGACTTGTGCACCAGCGGGAAGTGGTAGGCGTCGGTGGTGTTCTCGAGCTGGATCTTCCAGTTGCCGGGGAAACGGAAGCGGTGCTCGCCGCCCACCTTGATGGGGAAACCACCGCCCTGCTTCATGAACAGGTCCATCCACTTCTTGGCCGGGCCGAGGAAGTCGACCAGGGGCTCGATGTCGTCCTTGAAGGTGGCGAAGATCATGCCGGCGTACTCCTCGACGCGCAGCTTGACCAGGGGGTAGTCGGCCTTGTCCAGCAGGTCGCCGTAGCTCTCCGGGCTGGGCACGCCGCGCAGGGCGCCGTCCAGGGAGTAGCTCCAGCCGTGGTAGGGGCACACGAAGCTGTTGGTCTTGCCCTTGTGGCCTTCGCAGACGGTGGCGGCCCGGTGGCGGCAGCGGTTGAGCAGCACATGCACCTGCTGCTTGCGGTCGCGCACGGTGACCACCGGCTGGCGGCCGATGTAGCCGGTCTTGTAGCTACCGGCCTCGGGGATCTCGCTAGCGTGGGCAACCCACACCCAGGTGTTGGCGAAGACCTTCTCCATCTCGTCTTCGAAGATGGCCGGGTCGGTGTAGAGGGAGGTATGCACCCGGTCGTGCTGGACCAGGTCGGCCAGGGTGTGGCCCTTGCTGGTGGTTTGGCTTGTCATGGTGTTGTCTTCCTTGTTTCTCGATCTGATGAGAGGGACGGGGGGCTAGCGCGGCACCGGCAGGGCCGCGCTGGCGTTCCAGGCCGTCACCGGACGGCTGAACAGGTTCTCGGTACGAAAATGGGCCATCCGCCAGACGCCGTCCTGGCGGGCGAAGTCGATGCTCAGACGCGCCGCGTTGAGGTGGGAGGCGCCGCTGGCGAAAGTCGATGTCTGCAGCATGACCCACGCGCCGGTGGCCGCATCCGGGGCATGCACGCGGATCGTCTCGCTGGTCAGGAAATGCACGTTGAGAGCAAAGTGCGCCGGCTCGACCATGTACTTGGCCATCATCGCGGCGATGGCCTCGCGCCCTTCGATGCGCCCGAAGGTGCCCTTGTACTTCTCGCCAATGCCTTCCCACACCGCATCCACGGTGAACAGCCCGGCCAGTTCATCCAGGGGCGTGCGGGCATCGAGGGTGTCGCACAGGAACATGTAGCGATTGATGCAGGCGCGGATGGCGCCTTCGCTTTCCAGGCGGTCGAGGCGTGCCTCGAGCTGACGGAGGTGGGCAAGGTCGGTCATGGTCGGCTCCCCGGCGGCCTTACTCGGGAATCACCAGCTCGCGGCCGATGCGGGCCTCGACGCGGATGTACTTCCACAGCTTGTAGGTGCCGTCGCCCACCGGGGTGGCGCGGAACAGGTTGCAGGCGGCAGTGACCGTCTCCAGGTCGGGCACGTCGGCCAGCACGTAGGTGGTCCAGGGGAAGGCGACGGAGGGGCCGACCATGATCTGGTCGTCATCCATGTTGCCCAGCACGCGCACGCCGGGCAGGCGCGCGATGCCCTGCATCATGGCCACGAAGGCGCCCCACACGTCCTTCATCTCGTCGGCGGTGCCGTCCATGAAGTTCTGATTGACGCCCATGCAGAACAGCACGCGCAGCGGTTTCTTGTCACTCATCTCTATCTCCCGTGGATCGTTGGGTGTTACAGGTAGCCCGGCAGCGGCTTGTGCCCGAAGAGCATGGCGCCGGCGTTCTGGTAGGTGATGTCGCCCATGAAGGCGTGCTGGGTGATCATCTGGGCGTCGCGGACCTGGGCGGCCAGGGGGCTCGACTCATACACGCCGGTGCCGCCGGAGAGCATCTGGGCGCGGCGGGCCACGTCGGCCCCGACGCGGGAGGCGTGGGTGGTGGACAGGCGCAGCATGCTCACCTGGTGATCGGTGGGCGTGCCACCGGCCAGCAACACCTGCCACACATCGTCGATGGCCTCGTAGAACCAGGAGCGCGCCGCCCGCAGTTCGGCCTCGATCCGGGCGATCTCGAGCTGCACATAGATGCGCTCACCCAGGTTGGGGGCGCCCGTTACGGAGGCGCGCCCGGCGGCCATGCCCAGCACTTCGTTGATGGCGGCACGGCCGATGCCGAGGCCTACCACGGTGAGCACCTGGGCGGCGAAAGACAGGGTCGGGTAGCGGTAGAGGGGCGTGTCGAGGGAGGCGGCGCCGCCCCGCACGAAGGTCCATTCCTCAGGCACCACCACGTCCTTCACCACGATGTCGTGGCTGCCGGTGCCAAGCAGGCCCATCACATCCCAGTTGGGCACGATCTGCACCTTCTCCCGCGGCATCACGGCCATGCGCGGCAGCCCGGAACCCTCGGCGTTCTTCGGCAGGATGCCGGCGCCCACCACCTCGGCGCCCATGCTGCCGCTGCCCCAGCTCCAGCGCCCGCTCACCTTGAAACCACCTTCCACCAGCTCGGCCGGCTGGGGCGGAAAGATGCCGCCGGCGAAGACCACGTCCGGGCCGTTGGCGTAGAGCTTTTCCAGGGTCGCCAGGGGCAGGGCCGCCAGGTAGACGCCACCAATGCCGAAGCTCGCCACCCAGCCCGCGGAGCCGTCCGCCTCGGCGATCCTCTCGATCAGCTGGCAGAACTCCGCCGGCGACTTCTCGTCGCCACCGAAGCGCTTGGCCACCAGGGCGCGATACACCCCGACGTCCTTGAAGCGCTGGATGATGTCCGGCGAGATGTGCTGCTGTTTTTCGAATTCCTTCCGACGCTGCCTGATTTCCGGCAGCAGCGCCTCCAGGGCGGCCGCCGGATGGGCGGCGTCACTTTCCCGGGTCTCTTTCATAGCCACTAACATGGGTGTCTCCGCTTGAGAGTTGGTGTCACTGCAACCGACTGGCCACATGCCGCGCCACGGCACACAGCAGTTCGTCGTGCCCCCTGGCCGCGACCAGTTGCAGGCTGACGGGGAAACCGCTCCGGGCTGGCAGCGGGATGGCAATGGCCGGATGGCCGGACAGATTGAAGGGGCGCACCAGCGAGGTCATGCTGACCAGCCGGGAGGTATCGGCAGCCTGGTCCAGGCTGGGCGGGGCATCGGCCATGGTCGGCAGAGCGAGCACGGAGAAGCCTTCCAGTGCGGCATCCACTTCGGCGGTGAAGGCATCGCGGACGGCGTTGGCCGCATCCACGTCGGCCGAAGTGGTGCGGGAGGCGGCCACCAGGCGCTGGGCCACGTCGGCGCCCACCTTGCCGGTCTCGACCAGATGGCCGCAGGCCGCCCAGGTTTCGGCGTTGATGATGACGAGCCCGGCCTGGTAGGCCGCATCGAAATGGGCAAACCGGACCGTACCGGCCGGCAGGCCGCTACCGGCCACCGCCCCGGCCACGGCCTGGCGGATCTCCGCCACTGCCGGGACATCCAGCAGGCCGATGGACACCTCCTCCAGCCCCGGCAGCGCGCCGAAGCTCGGGTCAATAGCCCGCATGCAGGCAATCAGGCTGTCCATGTCGGCCGCAAACGGCCCCACACAATCCAGGCTGGTGAGCGCAGGCATCACGCCCTGACGGCTGACCCGTCCGAAACTCGGCTTGAACCCGAAGACGCCGCAACAGGCTGCGGGAATGCGGATGGAGCCGCCGGTATCGGAACCCAGGGCCACATCCACCACCCCCGCCGCCACCGCCGCGGCCGAACCACTGGACGAACCACCGGGAACGAGATCCGGAAAACGGGGATTCACCGGCGTGCCGGCCCAGGCGTTGATGCCGGTGGTGCCGAAGGCCAGCTCGTGCATCGTCACCTTGCCGGTGATGCGGTAGCCCGCGGACAGCAGACGCTCGACCACCTCGGCATGCCCCGCGGCGGGGGCCGCATCGGCCAGCGCCTGGCTGCCCGCCTGGGTCGGCACGCCGGCCACGTCGATGGAATCCTTGATCGCCACGGCCGGGCCGGCACCGCCCAGGTTCAGGGTCTTCACAAACATGCTCATCCCGCCACCCCTTGAAAAGAGCGCCTCGTTGCCGGCCCTCTGCGACCCGTCAGGGCCGGTGAATAACAACCATTGATGAAAAGATTAGTTTTGTTAATTCTTAATGTCAACGGAAATATCACGTGAATGTTCAATTAAATTTCCAAAAAATTTTGACCTTCTGAACGACCGAACCCACCCAGCAAGAGTCCGACAAGCCCTTGATCAAACTGGCTACACAGGGACAAATGCACATAACGTGCCAGTAATTTTTACGTGATAACTCAACTAAAAATTAGCAAAAATCAGTCTTTATCGCACCACAACAAGGCGCTCGGCACTGAAGCGGTGCAGACCCGATGGCACGCCCTCCGCCGGCGAAAGGCCGACAGCATCCAAGCTCATCTTGTGAGCCGCACCTCCAGGACCGAACCCCGTCGCTGTTCGGCGCAGCACCTCTCAAACGCGCCAGCCAAACAATTTCTCAGGAACCATTCGCCCCCTTAGCACTCTCAAGCCGGGAGTGCTAATATCTGAGCGAAGGAGGTAGTTGCAGATGTCCCACACCCTGTCGTTTCCCGTTCCGTCCGCGGTTGGCAGCCTGGATCAGTACATCCAGAGCGTGAATCGCATCCCGCTGCTGACCGAGAAGGAGGAATCCGATCTCGCCCACAGCTTCCGGGAGAAGGAAGACCTGGAAGCGGCGCGCAAACTGGTGCTTTCCCACCTGCGCCTGGTGGTGGCCATTGCCCGCGGTTACCTGGGCTACGGCCTGCCCCATGCCGACCTGATCCAGGAAGGCAACGTGGGCCTGATGAAGGCCGTCAAGCGCTTCGACCCCGACCGTGGCGTGCGTCTGGTGTCCTTCGCGATCCACTGGATCAAGGCCGAGATCCACGAGTACATCGTCAAGAACTGGCGTCTGGTCAAGATCGCCACGACTAAGGCCCAGCGCAAGCTGTTCTTCAACCTGCGCAGCATGAAGAGCAGCAGCAGCACGCTGCAGGGCGAGGAAGTGATGGCCGTGGCCCAGCAACTGGGCGTCAAGCCGGAAGAAGTCCGCGAGATGGAAACCCGTCTGTCCGGGCAGGAGATGGCACTGGAAGGCGGCAACGACGATGACGAGGAGCGCTTTGCCCCCATCGCCTATCTGGCCGACCCCCACGCCGAACCCTCGGATGTGCTGGCGCGGCGTCAGGCTGCCCGCCTGCAGGACGAAGGCTTGCATGAAGCACTTTCCACCCTGGACGAGCGCAGTCGCAGCATTGTCTGTCGGCGCTGGCTGACCGAAGGGGACGCTGCCACGCTGCACGAACTGGCCGCTGAGTACGGCGTGTCCGCCGAGCGCATCCGCCAGATCGAGGCCAAGGCCATGCAGAAGATGCGCACCCAGCTTGCCGCACTGGCCTGAGCGCCACGCTGCCGACAAAAAGGGCAACCCTCGGGTTGCCCTTTTGCATTTCAACGCACCGGGAAGACTACTTCCCCGCCAACAGTTTGCGCAGATCCCCGGCGATCACTTCGGGCTTCTCACCGTGTTTCACGTAAAGGCGCAAGCGCCCCTCCGGATCGAACACATACGTGCCAGTGGAATGATCAATCGTGTAGGCCATACCCTTGGTGTCTCCCTGCTTCTGATAGAAGACCTTGAAGTCCCTGGCCACGGCGGCCGTCGTTTCGACATCACCGTATAGACCGGCGAAGCGCTTGTCGAAGGCCGGGACATACTCGGCAAGAAGCGCCTGGGTGTCACGCTCCGGATCCACCGTGATGAACAGCACCTGCACCTTTTCGGCATCCGGCCCCAACTGGCGCATCACTTCAGCCATGCCAAGCAGGTTGGTCGGGCACACGTCCGGACACTGGGTGTAGCCGAAGAACAGGGTGACCACCTTGCCCCGATAGTCGGTCAGGCTGCGCGGCGCCCCGGTGTGATCGGTAAGCTGGAAGCCTTTTGCATAATTGGCACCCGTGATGTCGGTACTGGCAAAGCCGTTCGCCGCACCGCCCTCCCCGGTGGGAGAACAGGCCGCCAGCACGGCCAGCGCAACAAAGGCCGACATGATGCGACGCAACAACGCACTCATTTAATTTTCTCCGTAATTTCAAATGCTTGCATCTTATTTCAGTGCACTGCAAAAGGAAAAGTCGATGCTACACTGAGCCCACAATTTGATCTGCGTCAAATAGTCGCAGACAGGGCCTGGAGGAGACGCCATGGCTATGACAAAAACAGAGGCAGCGGGCGCGCAGGAATGGACTGCGCGTCCCAACTGCTCCCTGACCCCGACAGCACGCCGCAATCTCGTCTGCGGCATTCTTGCAATCAGCCTGCTGGTGAGCGGCGGCTTTCTGCTGGCCGGCGCCTGGCTGGTTCTTCCCTTCGCGGGCCTTGAGCTCGCCGCGCTCTATATTGCCCTGCGCGCACTCGATCACGCCGACTCGGCCAGTGAAACCATCCGCCTTGAGGGTGACCGCCTCACGGTCACCACCCGCTTCCTCGGCCGGGATAACCAACAGAGCTTTTCCACAGCCTGGGCCCGCGTCAGCCTGGAGGCCGGCAATGCCCCCGACCCGCTGATCTGTATCCGCTCCCATGGCCGTAGCTGCCAGGTGGGGCGTCTGATGACCCCGCCCCAGCGGCACCAGTTCTTCTCCGATCTATCCCGGCGGCTTCGCAGCCAGACCGTGAAGCCGAATTGATCATCCCACGAAAAGACGAGGCCGAGACTTGACCCGACTCAACCCCCGACCCCATGGCAGGTTTTTCGCAGGACTCAGCCTCCTTCTCGCCACCGGCGCCGCCCGCGCCGACTACACCTGGAACTTCCCCACCCCGGTCACCCCCATCGCCCGGGACACACTGAACATCCACAACGAGTTCATGGTGATCATCACCGTGCTCTTCGTGGTGGTGTTCTCGATCATGGTCTATTCCATGGTCAAGCACCGCAAGAGCAGCGGGGTCGAGCCGGCCACCTTCACCGGCCCCACGGGTGCCTTTCAGTGGTTCTGGGTACTGGTGCCCTTCGCGATCCTGCTCTTCATCGACTTCGTGCTGATGGGGATCCCGGCCTTCCATGCGGTGATCGAAATGGAGGACACCCGCACCAAGGCCGACATGGTGCTCAAGGTCACCGGGCTGCAGTGGAAATGGCAATACGAGTACCCCGACTCGGGCATCAAGTTCATCAGCACCATGTCCACCCCCCGGGAGCAGATCGAGGGCAAGGAAGCCAAGGGCGAGAACTACCTGCTCGAGGTGGATAACGAAGTCGTGCTGCCGGTGGGCAAGAAGGTGCGCGTGCTGCTCACCTCTACCGACGTGATCCACACCTGGTGGGTGCCCCAGTTTGGTGTCAAGCGCGACGCGATTCCGGGCTTCCTGCGGGAGACCTGGGTGCGCATCGAGGAGCCCGGCGTGTATCGCGGCCAGTGCGCCGAACTGTGCGGCAAGGACCACGGCTTCATGCCCGTGGTGGTGCGCGCCGTCCCGGAGGCCGAATACGCCGCCTGGGTGGACAAGAAGAAGACCGAGATGGCGGCGGCAGCCGCCGGCAGTGACCGGGCCTGGACCAAGGACGAACTGATGGCCGCCGGCAAGGCCGGCTATGAAAAGAACTGCGCCGCCTGCCACCAGGCGGAGGGGCAGGGCCTCCCGCCGGCCTTCCCGGCCCTGGCAGGCAGCAAGATCGTCACCGGCCCGCTGCTCTCGCCGGAGGGCAAGCTGATCCCCGACAGCCACGTGGACCGGGTCTTCAACGGGAAGGCCGGCACTGCCATGCAAGCCTTCAAGGCCACCCTGTCGGACGCTGACCTGGCCGCCATCATCACTTACGAACGCAACGCCTTCGGCAACAACAAGGGCGACATGATCCAGCCCGCCCAGATCAAGGCCCTTCGCTGAGGAGCATCGGATGAACACCGCCACCCACACCCTCGACCCCCATGCCGGCCACGCCCATCACCCCACCGGGCTGATGCGCTGGCTGACCACCACCAACCACAAGGACATCGGCACGATGTACCTGACCTTCTCGCTGCTGATGTTCTTTGTCGGCGGCGCGATGATCCTGGCGGTGCGGGCCGAACTCTTCCAGCCCGGCCTGCAGCTCATGAAGCCGGAGTTCTTCAACCAGCTGATCGGCGTCCATGCGCTGGTGATGATCTTCGCGGCGCTCATGCCGGCCGCCACCGGCTTTGCCAACTGGATGATCCCGCTGATGATCGGCGCCCCCGACATGGCCCTGCCGCGCCTCAACAACTGGGGCTTCTGGCTGCTGCCGCCCGCGGCGCTGCTGCTCACGATGCCCTTCATCCTGGCCCTCTTCGGCATCGGTGATGGCGCCGTGGCCACCGGCTGGACCCTCTACGCGCCCCTGTCGGTGCAGGGCGGCATCGGGGTGGACTTCGCCATCTTCTCGATCCACATCCTGGGCATCAGCTCCATCATGGGCTCGATCAACATCATCGCCACCCTCCTCAACATGCGCGCCCCGGGCATGACGCTGATGAAGATGCCCCTCTTCTGCTGGGGCTGGCTGGTCACCGCGGTGCTGCTGATCATCACCCTGCCGGTGCTCGCCGGCGGCGTGACCATGCTGCTCACCGACCGCCACTTCGGCACCCACTTCTTCGACGCGGCCGGTGGCGGCGACCCGATCCTGTTCCAGCACCTGTTCTGGTTCTTCGGCCACCCGGAGGTGTACATCCTGCTGCTGCCGGTATGGGGCCTGATGCCCCACGTGCTGTCCACCTTCACCCGCAAGCCCATCTACGGCCACACCGCCCAGGTCTATGGCTTCATCGCCATCGGCGTGCTGGGCCTCATCGTATGGGCCCACCACTTCATGACCGCCGGCCTGCCGGTGCCGGCCCTGCTCTACTTCATGTACAGCACCATGGCCATCTCCCTGCCCCTGGCGGTGCTGTTCTTCTGCTGGATCGCCACCATGTGGCGGGGCGCCATGAGCTTCGAGACGCCCATGCTGTTCGCGGTCGGCTTCATCGTGCTGTTCGGCATCGCCGGCCTCACCGGGCTGGTACTGGCCGACGTGGCCGCCGACGCCCAGTACCACCACAGCTACTTCGTCGTTGCCCACTTCCACTACGCGCTGTTCGCCGGCGGCATCATGGGGGTGATGACCGGCGTGTACTACTGGCTGCCCAAATGGACCGGCCACATGTACAGCGAGCGCCTCGGCAAGCTGCACTTCTGGCTCACCGTGGTCAGTTTCAACCTCACCTTCATGCCCCAGTTCTTCCTGGGCCTGGCCGGCATGCCCCGGCGCATCCCCGACTACGCCCTGCAGTTCACCGAGTTCAACGCCATCTCCACCGTCGGCGCCTTCGTGCTGGGCCTGTCGCAACTGCTCTTCGCCTGGAACATCTGGCGCTGCGTGAAGGGCGGAGACAAGGCCACCGATCAGGTCTGGGAGGGCACCAGCGGCCTGGAATGGGAGCTCAGCTCGCCGCCGCCCTACCATTCCTGGGACACCCAGCCCGTCATCAAATCCAGTACCTGAGGAGGCCCGACATGCACCTCGACGATTCCGATCTCGCCCTGCGCCGCCGCGCCTCCACCCGCTTTGCCTGGGTGCTGGGTGCCGTGGCCGCCGGCCTCTACATCGTCGGCTTCTTCATCCAGCGCTAGGCCTCACGGTGAACGAAGCCACCCTGCCCCCACCCCGCAAGCACGGCCGCCTGGTTGTCCGGCTGCTGCTGCTGGCGGTGGGCTTCTTCGCCTTCGGCTTCGCCCTGGTGCCGCTCTACGACACCTTCTGTGAGGCCGTCGGCTTCAACGGCAAGACCCTGCGCGACGCCACCCAGGCAAAGGATCTACCGCCCAGCGCGGTGGACTACAGCCGCAAGCTGGGCGTTCAGTTCACCTCGACCCTGATGCCCGGCCTGCCCTGGGAGATCCGCCCCCTGGAGCCGGCCATCGAACTGCACCCCGGCGAGCTGCGCACCACCCGCTTCCTGGTGCGCAACCTGTCCGACCAGACCATCGTCGGTCAGGCCGTACCCAGCGTGTCGCCCACGGTGGCGGCGCGCAGTTTCCAGAAACTCGACTGCTTCTGCTTCACCCAGCAAACCCTGGCCCCGGGCGAAAGCCGCGAGATGGCCCTGACCTTCGTCGTGGACAGCGGCATCAGCAAGGACATCTCCGAACTGACGCTGGCCTACGCCTTCTTTCCCGCGCCACCGAAACCGTGATTCAACCCCTTGCCTTCGGGAGCACGCCTTGACCGCATCGCACGCCACCACCGCCGCGCCCCACGCCACGCACTACTACGTGCCGCAGCCCAGCCTGTATCCGATCTTCCTGTCGGCGGGCATGTTCCTGCTGGCACTGGGGTTCATCCTGCTGATGAACAAGTTCGCCCCCGGCCCGTGGGTCATGGGCACCGGGACCGCGGTGATCATCTTCGTGCTGTTCAAATGGTTCGGCGCAGTGATCGCCGAGAACCAGCGGGGCGACTATACCGACTGGGAGGACAAGTCCTTCCGCCAGGGCATGGTGTGGTTCATCGGCTCGGAAGTGATGTTCTTCGCCGCCTTCTTCGGCGCCCTGTTCTATTGCCGGGTCATCTCGGTGCCGGCCCTGGCCGGCATGGACCCGGCTTTCACCTTGTACGAGGGCTTCACCGCCGCCTGGCCGACCTCCGGCCCCAAGGGCGCCAGCTTCACCCCGATGGGTGCCTGGGGCGTACCGGCCATCAACACCGCCCTGCTGCTGACCTCCGGCGTCACCCTCACCTGGGCCCACTGGGGCCTGATGAAGGGCAAGCGCAGCCAGCTCAACCTGGGCCTGATCCTGACGGTGCTCCTCGGCGTGATCTTCCTGGGCTTCCAGGCCTGGGAATACCACCACGCCTACACCGAACTGGGCCTCACCATGGGGGCCGGGGTGTATGGCGCCACCTTCTTCATGCTCACCGGCTTCCACGGGTTCCACGTCACCCTCGGCGCCATCATGCTGGCCGTGGTGGCTGGCCGCTGCCTGTCGGGGCACTTTGACGCCAAGCGCCACTTCGCCTTTGAGGCGGTGGCCTGGTACTGGCACTTCGTGGATGTGGTGTGGCTGCTGCTGTTTGTGGTGGTGTATTGGCTTTAGGGGCAAGCCGCCGGGCTCACCCGGCGTAGCCACCAAAACGCCCGGCCAGCAGCAGGCCGGCAAAGAGCAAGAGGGAGAGGGAGATGCGCAAGGTGAGCGCCCGCACAACCCGGTCACCATTGCCTTTGTCGCGATAGAGAAAAACGAGGCCCGAAAAGAGGCTGCCGATGACCAGCAACAGCATGAATACCACCGCCAACTTGAACAGCACAGCGCGCTCCTCCAGGGTTTTCAGCCGATTGTGCGCCCGCCTTCAGGCCGCCACAAGCAGCCGGCGCTTTCGCCCTTCGGTGTGGGGTGGCGCGCTGGCCATCGTGATCGCAGCCGGCTGCATCCAGCTGGGCAACTGGCAGCACGCCAAAGCCGACCGCAAGCAGGCTGCCCAGGCGCTCCTCGACCAGCGGGGCACCGACGCACCGGTGAGCCTCGGCGCCACCCCGGTCGATGCCGAAGCCCTGCGTTCCCGCCCGGTGGTGGTGCGTGGCCGCTTCGACACCGCCCGGCAGATTCTCCTCGACAACCGCATTCACCGGGAGCAGGCCGGCTACCACGTCATCACACCCCTGCACATCGAAGGCAGCGACATGCGCGTGCTGGTCAACCGGGGCTGGATCCCGGCCTCGGCCCTGCACAGCGACCTGCCGCAGGTGGACACCCCCACGGGCCCGGTGGCCCTGCACGGCACGGCCGTGGTGCCGGGCACCCGCTTCTTCACCCTGGGCAGCGAACCCACCGGTGAAGGCTGGCAGCCCGTGTGGCAGAACCTCGACCTGAGCCGTTTCACCCGGCTGGCGCCGTGGCCGCTGCAGCCGGTGGTCCTGCAGCTGGCCCCCGACGCGCCCGCCGGCTTTGCCCGGGAGTGGCCCCGCCCCGACGAGCGCTTCGAGCGCCACCTGTCCTATGCCTGGCAGTGGTACGGCTTTGCCGCCTCGGCCGTGCTGATCTGGCTGGCCCTCGGCTGGAGGCCCCGCTGATGCGCGGAAACCGCACCCTGGCGCTGGTCCTCGGCCTGCTCCTGCTGCCCTTTGTCGTGGCGGCAAGCCTCTACGCGGTGGGCTGGCATCCGGAGCGTTCAGGCAACCATGGCGAACTTCTGTCCCCTCCGCGTGCCCTGCCGCCCCTGGTCGACGCCAGGGGTGCCCCCCTGGTCCGCAGCGCCGCCCCCCACTGGCGCCTCGTGATAGCCGGTGCCGGCCCCTGTGACGACGCCTGCCGCAAGTGGATCGTCCTGACCCGCCAGGTGCATGTGGCGCTCTACAAACAGATGTCACGGGTGGAGCGCACCTGGCTCACCGACCAGGCCAACCCCAATGACGCCGCCCTCCTCACCCTCCAGCCCGACCTGCACACTGCCGTCGCCGCCGATGCGGCCTCCCGCGCCGCCTTCGACCTGGAAAGCGGCGGCCACCGGGTGTACGTGGTGGACCCCGAGGACAGGATCATCCTGCGCTACGCCTCCGATGCCGACCCCCGCGGCATCCTGAAGGACATGGAACGCCTGCTGCGCTATGCGTGGGCAGGCTGACACGACGCACCGCCCCATTTCCCCGGAGACACCCGATGCCGACGCTCCTTCGCAGCACCACCGCCCCCACCCCCCTCGGCCTGCGTCTGGCGGCCTTTGCCACCCAGTGCAAACCGCGGGTCAACAGCCTGATCGTGTTCACCGCGATGATCGGCATGTTCCTCGCCGTTCCGGGCTGGCCGCCTGCCGGGCTGATGCTGGCCGCCACCGTGGGCATCGCCCTGGTGGCCGGTGCAGCGGCGGCCATCAACTGCCTGGTCGAACGCACCATCGACGCCCGCATGGCGCGCACCCGGGGCCGGGCCCTGCCCCTGGGCCTGATCACCCCCACCGAAACCCTCACCCTGGCCTGCCTCACCGGCGGCGCCGGCCTGTGGCTGCTGCACGTGGCGGTGAACCCCCTGACCATGTGGCTGACCCTGGCCACCTTCATGGGCTACGCCATCGTCTATACCCTGATCCTCAAGCCCGCCACGCCCATGAACATCGTCATCGGCGGCGCCTCCGGGGCCATGCCACCGGTACTCGGCTGGGCCGCCATGACCGACAGCATCGGCCTGCCCGCCCTAGCCCTGTTCCTCATCATCTTCCTGTGGACCCCGCCCCACTTCTGGGCCCTGGCCTGCTACCGCCGCGAGGAATACGCCCGTGCCGGGCTGCCCATGCTGCCGGTGAGCCACGGCGTGCCCCTCACCTGCCTGCACATCCTGCTGTACACCGTGCTGCTCGCCGCCGTCTCCTACCTGCCCTGCACCCTGGGCCTGTCGGGTGCGGTGTACGCCGCCCTGGTCACCCTGCTCAACCTGGGTTACCTGCGGGAAGCCTGGGTGCTGTGGCGCAACTACTCCGATACCCGCGCCCGCCATGCCTTCCGCTATTCCCTGATCTACCTCACCGGGCTGTTCGCCGCCCTCTTCCTCGACCGCCTGGCCTGAGCCCGGATCCGAGACCACGCCCATGACCCGAACCTATCGACGGCTCGCCCTCGCCGCCCTGCTCCTGGCCCTGGTGGTGGTGTCCCTCGGGGCTTACGTGCGCCTCTCCGATGCGGGGCTGGGCTGCCCCGACTGGCCCGGCTGTTATGGCCAGCTGGTCGGCGTGCCCGACGAGGCCCATGAGATCCATGCCGCCGAGCATCGCTTCGGGCAGCCCGTGGAAGCCCCCAAGGCCTGGAAGGAGATGATCCACCGCTACGCCGCCGGCCTGCTGGGCCTGGCCATCCTGGCCCTGGCGGTGCTCGCCTGGCGCGAGCGCGGGCGGCGCAGCCCGTGGCTTGAGGTGCTGCTGCTGGCTGTCGTCGCGGGTCAGGCCCTGCTGGGCATGCTCACCGTCACGCGCTTGCTCAAGCCCGTGATCGTCACCAGTCACCTGCTCGGCGGAATGAGCACCCTGGCCCTGCTGGCGGTGCTGGTCTTGCGCGACATGGCCACGCGGCGTGCGCAGGCCAAGGTTCTGCCCGGTGGTCTGAGACTGCTGGCAGCGCTCGCGCTGCTGGCCCTCTTCATCCAGATCGCCCTGGGCGGCTGGGTGAGCAGCAACTACGCCGCCGCCATCTGCGCCGATTTCCCCACCTGTCAGGGTAGCTGGTGGCCGGAGATGGACGCGCACCACGCCTTCACCCTGGATCGGGAGCTTGGCGCCACGGCCAACGGTGCGCTGCTGTCGGGCGCCGCGCTGACCGCCATCCACTGGACCCACCGCCTCTTTGCCGGCCTTGTGCTGGTACTGGCTGGCGGCTTCGGTCTGCGCCTGCTGGTCAGGGCCGAAACCCGCGTCTACGGCCAATGCCTGCTCACCGCCCTGCTGCTGCAGATCGGCCTGGGCATTGCCAACGTGCTGCTTCAACTGCCCCTGGCCCTGGCCGTCGCCCATAACACGGGGGCGGCACTATTGCTGTGCGCTACCCTGGCTGCCACCTTCCGGGTCTTCCAGCGCAGCGAAGCCCGCCAGCCTTACCCGGCGGCGGGCTTCACGAGACATTTCCAGGCGGTCCGCTGAAAGGTCGGCCGAAAGGAGGTCGGGGGCTATTGACCGAGGGCCGCCAGCAGCTTGCCGTGGATGCCGCCAAAGCCGCCGTTGCTCATGACCAGGATGCGGTCGCCATCCCGAGCCTCGGCGACGATGGCCGCCACCAGGGCATCCAGATCGTCCTCCACCACCGTCTTGGCGGCAATGGGCTGGAGGGCCGCCCGGGCATCCCAGCCCAGGTTGGCGGCATAGCAGAAGACCTTGTCGGCCTGGGTCAGACTTGCGGGTAGCTGGTCCTTCATCACGCCCAGCTTCATGGTGTTGGAGCGGGGCTCCAGCACCGCAAGGATGCGCTCCTCCCCAACCTGGCGACGCAGGCCCTCGACGGTGAGGGTGATGGCCGTCGGGTGGTGGGCAAAGTCGTCATAAACCGCCACGCCGCGCACGCGGCCCCGCAGCTCCAGCCGGCGCTTGACGCCCTCGAAGCGGGTCAGCGCATCCAGAGCCACCTCGGGGGTGACCCCCACGTGGCGTGCCGCGGCGATGGCGGCCAGGGCATTGGCTCGGTTGTGGCTGCCCGACAGGGGCAGGCGCCTGCGACCGATCTCCTTGCCGAGATGGCGGACCACCACTTCATCCTCACTGGCGCCCTCGGCCACCGACCAGCCGGCGGCATCATTGAACCACTCCAGCTCCGACCAGCAGCCCCGCTGGATCACCCGCGGCAGGGTCTCCTCGGCGGCATTGGCGATGATGCGGCCGGAGCGCGGGATGATCCGCACAAGGTGGTGAAACTGGGTCTCGATGGCCGCCAGATCGGCGAAGATGTCCGCGTGATCGAACTCCAGGTTGTTCAGGATGGCCGTCCGCGGCCGGTAATGGACGAACTTGGAGCGCTTGTCACAAAAGGCCGTGTCGTACTCGTCAGCCTCGATCACGAAGAAGGGCGTCTCGCCAAGGCGCGCCGACAGGCCGAAGTTCTTGGGCACGCCGCCCACCAGGAAGCCCGGCTTTAGCCCGGCATCTTCCAGGATCCACGCCAGCAGCGACGTGGTGGTGGTCTTGCCGTGGGTGCCGGCTACAGCAAGCACCCAGCGCCCCTGCAGCACGTTCTCGGCCAGCCACTGGGGGCCGGACACATAAGGCAGCCCCTGGTCGAGGATCGCCTCGAGGAGTGGATTGCCCCGGGAGATGGCATTGCCCACCACGAACACATCCGGCTTGAGATCGAGCTGATCAACACCGTAGCCCTCGACAAGGCGGATGCCCTGCTCCTCCAGCTGGGTGCTCATGGGGGGATAGACATTGGCATCGCAGCCCGTCACGGTGTGGCCGGCCGCCCGTGCCAGCAGGGCGATACCGCCCATGAAGGTGCCGCAGATACCGAGGATGTGAATGTGCATGAGTTCTGCGCGGCGGAAACAGCGCCGCAATAGTCGTGTGTAGAATGATCGGCATTCTAATCGAACGGGGAGCTCCGACCGCCCATGCCGCGCCCTACCGTTCCCCATCGCAGCAACCTGCGCCGCGAGATCGCCGCCCTGGCGGCCCGCATGATCGCCGAGGACGGAATCAACGACTACGGCTTCGCCAAGCGCAAAGCCGCCCGTCAGCTTGGGGCCATCAATGCCGACGAGCTGCCCAACAATGCCGAGATCGAAGCGGAGGTCCGCACCTACCTGGCGGTCTTTCAGGACGACGAACATCTGGAGCGTCAGCAGGCAATGCGCATGGCCGCCGCCGAGATCATGCGCGAACTGGACGCCTTCCGCCCCTATCTGACCGGCGCCGTGCTGGAAGGCACCGCCGGACGCTATTCGGAAGTGGAAATCGACCTCTTCCCGGAAAGTGCCAAGGAAGTGGAGATCTTCTTCCTCAACCACGACGTGGCCTATGAGCACCGGGAGCCCCGTCGCAATCAGCCGGATGGGCCCGAAGCGATCCTCGTCTTCGACTGGGATGACATCCCGGTCAAGCTGCGCATCTATTCACCCGACGTGGAACGCCTGCACCGCCGTGGCGCCCATGGATCACGTCAGATGGAACGGGCGCGCCTGTCCGTCGTCGAAGCCCTGATCAGCGAAACACCGGCGCCCGCCGAACTCCCGCCATGAAACGTGGATTCAACTTTCTTCTTGTCGTCATCGTCGCCTTTGCAGCGGGTGCGGCAGGTCTTTACACCGCCCGCCAGAGCCCCTCGCAGCCGGCGCCAACGCCCGCCCTGAACGCGGCGGTGGCCAAACTGATGGCGCTGGACCTCCCCGACACCACGGGCAAATCGCAGCCCCTGGCCCAATGGCAGGGCAAGGTGCTGGTGGTGAATTTCTGGGCCACCTGGTGCCCCCCGTGCCGCAAGGAGATCCCGGCCTTCTCCGCAATGAGCCAGAAATATGCTGACAAAGGGGTGCAGTTTGTCGGTATCAGCATCGATACGCCGAAGAACGTGGTGGATTTCCAGGTTGCCCAAAAGGTGGCCTATCCACTGGTGATTGCCTCACCGTCCGTGGTCAGCCTGACAGAAGAACTGGGCAACACCTCCCAAGGCCTGCCCTTCACCCTGATCCTCGACCGCAAGGGCGGCATCAGTCTGGTCAAGCTGGGCACGCTTTCGGAGGAAGAGCTGGATCGCAAACTGGCGGATTTCAGCAAGAACTGAACGTCCGTCGTCATCCCGCGCGGTGGACAAATTGCGTCAAACTACGGCAAACTTGCACCCATGACGCGGAAAAATCGCACCCAGGACGCCACCGCCGAGGATCTTCCGCAGAACCGCATTCTCGTTCTGCATGGACCCAACCTCAATCTGCTCGGTCGCCGGGAGCCCGGCATCTACGGGCACACCACGCTCGCCGACATCCATGAGGCGATGGAGAGCCGCGCCCGGGCCGACGGGGTGCTGCTGGAGTCGTTCCAGAGCAATCACGAGGGTGAACTGATCGACCGGGTGCAGGCCGCCGCCACTGAAGGCGTCGACTTCATCGTGATCAATCCGGCCGCCTATACCCACACCAGCGTGGCCCTGCGTGACGCCCTGACTGGCGTCGATATTCCGTTCGTCGAAGTGCATCTCTCCAACATCCACGCCCGCGAGCCCTTCCGCAAGCACTCCTATTTCTCCGACAAGGCTGTCGGGGTGATCTGCGGGCTGGGAGCCCAGGGTTATCAACTCGCCCTCGAGTTCGCCCTCTCCCGTCTCCGCGCCGAGCGCGGCTAAACCAGATACAGGCAGGCCCGCCGTCCGGCGGGTAGCCGCATACATCAAGGGGAATACTATGGATCTTCGCAAGCTCAAGAAATTGATCGACCTGGTCCAGGAATCCGGCATCTCCGAGCTGGAAGTCACCGAAGGCGAGGAAAAAGTCCGTATCGCCAAGCACATCGCCGGCCCCGCGCCGGTGAATTACGTGACCCACGCCCCGGCCGCCGCACCGGCCCCCGCCACAACGGTTGCGGCTGCGCCCGCCGCTGCCGCCGAGCCCACCCTGCCGGAAGGGCACGTGGTCAAGTCGCCAATGGTCGGCACCTTCTACCGCTCCAGTGCGCCGGGTGGCAAGCCCCTGGCCGAAGTCGGCCAGAGCATCTCCGCCGGTGAGCCCCTGTGCATCATCGAAGCCATGAAACTGATGAACGAGATCGAGGCCGACGCCACTGGCGTCATCAAGGCCATTCTGGTCGAGAACGGCGAGCCCGTGGAGTATGGCGAACCTCTCTTCATCATCGGCTGAGTCATGGCCATGTTCGAAAAGATCCTCATCGCCAACCGGGGCGAAATCGCCCTCCGGGTGCTGCGAGCCTGCCGTGAACTGGGCATCAAGACCGTCGCGGTGCACTCCGAGCCGGACGCCGAAGCCAAGTATGTGAAGCTCGCCGACGAGTCCGTGTGCATCGGACCGGCTTCTTCCACCCTGAGCTACCTGAACATCCCGGCCCTGATCTCCGCGGCCGAAGTCACCGACGCAGAAGCCATTCATCCGGGCTACGGCTTCCTGTCCGAGAACGCCGACTTCGCCGAGCGGGTCGAGCAGTCCGGCTTCGTCTTCATCGGCCCGCGGGCCGAGACCATCCGCCTGATGGGCGACAAGGTCTCCGCCAAGGACGCCATGAAGGCCGCCGGCGTGCCCTGCGTGCCCGGCTCCGAAGGCGCCCTGCCGGATGACCCGAAAGAAATCGTCAAGATCGCCCGCGCCATCGGCTACCCGGTGATCATCAAGGCTGCCGGTGGCGGTGGCGGACGCGGCATGCGCGTGGTGCACACCGAAGCGGCGCTGCTCAACGCCGTTACGACCACCCGCTCCGAAGCCGGTGCCTTCTTCGGCAATCCGATGGTCTACATGGAGAAATTCCTGGAAAACCCGCGTCACGTGGAGATCCAGATCCTTGCCGACCAGCACGGCAACGCCATCCATCTGGGCGAGCGCGACTGCTCCATGCAGCGCCGCCATCAGAAGGTCATCGAGGAAGCGCCCGCCCCCGGCATCGAACGCCGTCATATCCTGCGCATTGGCGAGCGCTGCGCTGAAGCCTGCCGCAAGATCGCCTACCGGGGCGCCGGCACCTTCGAATTCCTCTACGAGAACGGCGAGTTCTACTTCATCGAGATGAACACCCGCGTCCAGGTCGAACACCCGGTCACCGAGCTCATCACCGGCGTGGACATCGTGCAGGAGCAGATCCGCGTCGCCGCCGGCCAGAAGCTGCGCTACAAGCAGAAGGACATCGAGTTCCGCGGCCACGCCATCGAATGCCGCATCAACGCCGAAGACCCGTTCAAGTTCACCCCCTGCCCCGGCAAGATCACCAACTGGCACGTTCCCGGCGGCCCCGGCGTGCGGGTGGACTCCCACGTCTACAACGGCTATACGGTGCCCCAGCACTACGACTCGATGATCGGCAAGCTGATCACCTACGGCGACACCCGCGACCAGGCCATCCGCCGCATGCGCATCGCCCTGTCCGAAATGCTGGTGGAGGGCATCAAGACCAACATCCCGCTGCACCAGGAACTGATGCTCGACGCCCGCTTCGTCGAAGGCGGCACCAGCATCCACTACCTGGAGCACAAGCTGGCGGGGCGCAACGAGGTCAGCAAGAACTGATGTGGATTTCGGTCATCCTGCAGGCTGACGCGCACCGCGCCGAAGCCCTTTCCGAAGCGCTGATGGAGCACGGCGCCCTGTCGGTGAGCATCGACGACGCCGACGCGGGCACCGAAGCCGAGAAACCCCAGTTCGGCGAGCCCGGCATGTCTCCGGCCAGCCTGTGGGACCACAGCCGCGTCATCGCCCTGTTCGACACCGATACCGACCTCGCCACGGCCCTGGCCACCGCCTCGGCCGCAGCGGGACTCGACGCCGTGCCCCCCTTCACCGTGGAAGAGGTGGCAGAACAAAACTGGGTGCAGCTCACCCAGAGCCAGTTCGACCCGATCCGCATTACCGACCGCCTGTGGATCGTGCCCTCGTGGCACGAGTCCCCCGACGCCAGCGCCATCAACCTTGTCCTTGATCCGGGCATGGCTTTCGGCACCGGCTCCCACCCTACGACCCGGCTGTGCCTCGAATGGCTGACCACCGAGATCCAGCCGGGGGTGAGCGTGCTCGACTATGGCTGCGGCTCCGGCATCCTGGCCATCGCCGCCGCCCGGCTGGGGGCGGGTGAGGTCACCGGCGTCGACATCGACGAGAAGGCAGTCGAGACCGCGGCCGACAACGCCGCCAACAACGACGTGAGCCTGCGTCTGCAGGTTTCCGCCAAACCCCTTGAGGGCACCTTCCAGCGAGTGGTCGCCAACATCCTGACCAATCCATTGAAGATGCTCGCCCCGCTGCTGGCGGCCCGCGTCGCCCCGGGCGGAAAGCTGGCTCTGTCGGGCGTCCTGGAAGCCCAGGCCGAGGATGTCATCGCGGCCTACGCCCCCTATATCACCCTGCGGGTCGGCGCCACCCACGAGGGCTGGGTTCGCCTCGAAGGCGACCGGCCGGAGCAGGCGGTGTCATGATCCTGGCGCGCTGCCCGGCGTGCTCGACCACCTTCCGGGTGCGCCCCGAGCAATTGCGCGCCCGTCAGGGGCGCGTGCGCTGCGGCCAGTGCAATCACGCCTTCAACGCCCTTGAGGCCCTGGTTGACGAGGGCATCACTGACCCCGCCGCTCCTGCCGCTGTCTCGCCAAGCGAACCCGCCCTCTTCGTTCTGGAAGAGAAGCCCCCCGCGGAAATCGCAGCGGATCAACACTTCGACCCTTACGACACGTGGCCCCCCACCGGGCTTGAAGCAGACGACGTGGAACCGGCTGCCGCCCCACCCGTGGTGCAGGAGGGGGAGATTGAACCCATCATCGAGTTCGGCGCCGTCGAGCCGGAATCCACCCCGCAGTCTTCGGCAGACGAAGACAGCGCCTCCGCCGACATTTTCAGTGTCGTGGCCGAGGACAACGCTGCGGATGAAAGCCCCTTGCTGCCCATCCTTGAAGATGGCCGTCAGGAACCAGGAGGGGAGATTCTCGCCGAGGAGTGGCCACCACGGGTGTCGCAAGAGCCCGCCGGGATTGACCTGACGGCAGACCTTCCCGAACCGGACATCTTCGCGGTGCCGGCGGCGCCCGAGAGCCCGGTTCAGGCCGACCCCGAGGCCATCTACACCGTGCCCGACACGGCTTTCAGCGGGGATGACGAAGCCTGGCCGCCTTCGGCGAGCGTGCCCATCTCCGATGATGCACCGTCCATCGGCCTGGACACACCCGCCCCCGCACCATCAGGCGACTCGGATGCCAGCCCGCCTGCCGACGCGTCACCCATCGCCTTCGCTCTTCCCGAGGCGGAAATGGGCGACCCTCCGGTTGATTTCGATACCCTGATTCACACCCGCGATCCGGGGCAGGCGGTCGAGCCCCTGGCACGTGCCATCAGCGCAGTCGACCGTGCATCGGCCCCCGCACCGGAACCACAAGCCCCGGACGAGAACGACGAGCCCGACACAACCGATGCGGCGGACGCGGCCGATGCAGCCGAAGCCCGCGGGGAGCCTTTCCGTCAGGCCCTGTGGGCCGCGGCGGCAACCTTGCTCACCCTGGCAGTACTGGCCCAGGGCGTGCTGGTCTTCCGCAACGAGATCGCCCTCTCCTCGCCCGAGATGCGCCCTGCCCTGGAAAGCCTGTGTGCCGGCCTGGGCTGCGAGCTGCCCCTGCCACGCCACGCCGCCGACATCGCCATCGAGAGCTCGGACATCCAGCCCGATGCCAGTCGTGAGGCCTACTTCACCCTCCATGCCACCCTGCGCAACCGTGCGGCGTTCCAGCAAGCCTGGCCCCATGTGGAGATCACCCTCACCGACGCCCGCGACAAGGCCCTGGTCCGGCGCGTCCTGGCCCCCGCCCAATGGCTCCCGGCGGATGCGCCAAAAGAGGCCTTCCCCACCAAGGGTGAGGTTGCCATCCGGGTCGCCTTCGAAGCGCCAGGTGTGGCGGCCGCCGGCTACCGGGTTTACGCCTTTTACCCCTGACGCCACGCGGCCGGGCGGATGCCCGCAGCCACGCGCCCACGGGCCCACCCGATATCAACCAGACCCTCCACCTTCCAAAGTCCGCCCATGTCCACGCTCATCTGCGGTTCCATTGCCTTCGACTCGATCATGGTTTTCCATGACCGCTTCCGCAATCACATCCTTCCCGAGCAGATCCACATCCTCAACGTCTCCTTCCTGGTACCGGAGATGCGCAGGGAATTCGGGGGCTGCGCCGGCAACATCGCCTACAACCTCAAGCTGCTGGGCGGCGACCCCCTGATCATGGCCACCGTGGGCGATGACGCCGGCCCCTATCTGGAGCGCCTCGACCGCCTCGGTCTGGCCCGCACCCACGTCACCCAGGTGCCGGGCACCTTCACCGCCCAGTGCTTCATCACCACCGACCTGGACGACAACCAGATCACGGCCTTCCATCCGGGTGCCATGGTGCATTCCCACCGCAATGAAGTGGCCCATAGCCGCGGGGTCAGCCTGGGCATCGTCTCCCCCGACGGCCGTGAAGGCATGCTTGAGCACAGCCGGCAATTCGCCGAAGCCGGCATCCCCTTCATCTTCGACCCGGGCCAGGGGCTCCCCATGTTCAATGGGAACGAACTCCTGCAATGCCTGCAACTGGCAGACTACTGCGCGGTCAACGACTACGAGGCCCGCCTGTTGTGCGAGCGCACCGGACGCAGCATCGAATCCCTTGCCGGTGAAGTCAGTGCACTGATCGTCACCCTCGGTGGAAAAGGCTCGGAAATTCACACGGGCGGCCGGAAGCTGGACATACCCTGTGCCACACCGACGGCCCTTGAAGACCCTACCGGCTGCGGCGACGCCTACCGGGCGGGCCTGCTCTACGGCATCGACAAGGGAATGGACTGGGACCAGACTGGCCGCCTCGCCTCCCTGATGGGCGCCATCAAGATCGCCAGCCGCGGCGGGCAGAATCATGCCCCCTCCCGCGAGGAGATCGGCGACGCCTTCCGGGCGGCATTCGGAACACAACTCTGGTGAAAGGAAACACAATGCGACTTCTCAACATCGGCCTGTCCCTTCTGGCCGCGGTGACCATCACCGGCTGCGCCTCGGGCCTGGGTGGTGGCGACTACGAACGTACCGAGGCCCGCCGCGTGATGAGCGTGCGCATGGGCGTCGTCGAAGGTGTCCGTCCGGTAAAGCTTGAAGGCACCAGTTCCCCCATCGGCACCGTCGCCGGTGCGGCTGTCGGCGGCATTGCCGGCAGCACCGTGGGCGGGGGCAAGGGCGCCAACATCGCGGCAGTGGTCGGTGCCGTGGTGGGTGGCCTGGCTGGCGCCGCCGCAGAAGAGGGAATGACCCGCAAACAGGGTATCGAGGTCACCCTCAAGATGGACAATGGCGAACTGCTCGCCATTGTCCAGGAAGACGGCGGCGAGAACTTCGTGCCCGGCGAGCGGGTGCGCCTGCTGCAGGATGGCCGCAACACCCGCGTCACCCGCTGAGAAAAGGCGGGCCTCGTAACAGGCCCGTCATCACCCTTTCACGCCAGCGCAATGCAGCATTTTCACAATGGCGGAAACCCCATGAGGATTCCGCCATGCTGCACAAGGAACAAGGTGTCACCCCCCGTCCCGGCCGCAATCTGCACGTCGGTCTGGCCACCTGCCCCACCGAGATCCTGGAAGCCCAGAAGCTGCGCTACCGGGTGTTCGGCGAAGAGATGGGCGCCCGTCTGCCCAGCCGCGTTCCGGGCGTCGACCGGGATCTCTACGATGCCTTCTGCGACCACCTGATCGTCCGTGACGAGAACGCCGGCCGCATCGTCGGCACCTACCGCATCCTGTCGCCGGCCTCGGCCCGGGAGGTGGGCAGCTACTATTCCGAGAACGAGTTCGACCTGACCCGCCTGCGCCACCTGCGCGGCCGCATGGTTGAAATCGGCCGCTCCTGCATCGACGCAGACTACCGTTCCGGCGCGGTGATCACGCTGCTGTGGGCCGGTCTCGCCCGCTACATGCTGGAGAACAACTACGACTACCTGATCGGCTGCGCCTCAATCAGCATGGCCGACGGCGGGCATGCTGCGGCAAGCCTGTATAATCGCCTGAAGGACGAGCACCTGTGTCCGCTTGAGTATCGCATGTTCCCGCGCACGCCCCTGCCCCTGCAGGCCCTGCGCCAGGATCTCGATGCCGACACACCGCCGCTGATCAAGGGCTATCTGCGCGCTGGCGCCTGGATCTGCGGCGAGCCCGCGTGGGATCCAGATTTCAACACGGCCGACCTGCCCATCCTGCTTCTGGTATCCCGGCTTGATGCACGCTACGCCAAGCATTTCATGGGAAACAAGGACTGAAACCCACCCACCGACTCGAGCGCTTCACCCGCTACAGCCTGCTGGCCGGCCATCTGCTTGCCGCTGTCGTACTCACGGTAGCGGCCGTCCCCTTCCTGTCGCCCGCGCAGCAGTTGGGTCTCAGACAACGTTGGTCGGCCCGTCTGCTGAAGATCCTCGGCATCCACCTCAGCGCCGATGCCCCCTTCATCGGGCCCGGCAGCCTGATCGTGGCCAACCACGTGTCGTGGCTCGACATCTTCGTGATCAACGCCGCCTTTCCGACCACCTTCGTATCGAAGGCCGAGGTCCGCGGATGGCCCCTGGCCGGCTGGCTGGCCGCGAAGCACGAAACCGTCTTCCTGCGTCGGGGCAGCCGGGGACATGCGCGCATCGTCAACGGAGAGATCACGGCCCTTCTCGCCCAGGGCCGTCATGTAACGATCTTTCCCGAGGGCACGACCACCGACGGCAGCCATGTACTGGGCTTTCACGGGGCCTTGTTGCAGGCCGCCATTGAGGCCAGGGCGCCGCTGCAACCCATCGCCATTGCCTATCGTCTGCCCGACGGGAGCTACACCCGGGCGCCAGCCTACGATGGCGACCTGAGCCTGCTGGACAGCCTGCGCGCCATCGTGGCGGAACCCCGGATCCTTGCCCGCCTGCGGGTCGCCGACCCCCTGTCCGTCACCGACACGCCGGACAGAAAGGCCCTCTCCCATTTGGCGCGAGACGCCATCGTCGCAGGCATCGCCGACTGACAGGCCGGCAACCTCACCCCGAAGCAAGTCAAGGAATCATCGCAAGGAGCTCGGTCAGGGCCTGAGAAGCCCGGCCATACGAGGAGTACGGCGAGCATCGCAGGATGCGAAATCGAGCCGCGCAGTAGATTTATGACAAGCCCGCAAAGCTTGTGAAGAAATCGTCGCGAGCGGTTCGAGTTCGCTTCGAGAAGCGCAGCCGTACCTGGCGTACGGCGAGCATCGCAGGAGCGAAATCGAGCCGCGCAGTAGATTTATTCACAAGCCTTCAGGATGGCTTGAGCTTTCCGTGGGTCAACCCAGGGCAGGGCACCTGGAACACCACGCGGTCCTCCAGGCGGACGGCCGTCAGCTCCCGCCCCCACAGGCACCCGGAATCCAGGGCCAGCAGGCCGGGCTCGATCTTCAGCCCCAGGGCAGACCAATGCCCCACCACGAGGGTCGTGTCGGCACTCCGACGCCCCGGAACCTCGAACCAGGGCAGATAGCCCTTGGGTGCGCGAGCCACCTCACCCTTGACCTTGAAGTCCATGATGCCCTCCGGCGTACAGAAACGCATGCGCGTCATGGCATTGACGATCACCCGCATGCGCTCATAGTCGCGCAGATCATCGCGCCAGGCGGCCGGTTCGCTGCCCCACAGGTTATTCAGCAGATCCGCATGGTAGGGGCCGGCCAGCGCCCCCTCCACCTCCCGGGCCAGCGCACGGGCCTGGACGACAGTCCAGCCGGGCAGCAGGCCCGCATGAACCATGGCGAAACCGTTCTCCACGTGCATCAATGGCCGGGTGCGCAACCAGCCGAGGAGGGCCTCCCGGTCGGGGGCATCAAGCACGGCCTGAATCGTGTCGTCCTTGCCGCGGCTGCGCAGGCTGCCATAGGCCACCATCAGGAGATAGAGATCGTGGTTGCCCAGGACGGTCACCGCCGCTGGCCCCAGGTCACGGACATAGCGCAGGGTCCGCAGGGAATCCGGACCCCGGTTGACCAGATCTCCCACCAACCACAGGCGGTCCCGGGCCGGGTCGAAGGCCACCCGCTTGAGAAGGGCCATGAGGGATGCAAAGCAACCCTGAATGTCGCCGATGGCGTAGGTGGACATGATCAGTACCGTCCGGCCAGCCGGAGGGATTCACATGTCCTTGAGGCCATGTGGAGGGGATGGGATTTCATGTCAGGCGCGATGGGCGTTCTTTTCCACCACCTGCAGGGACGGGGCGGAAGGATGGGATGGGGAATACTCAGGAACCCAGCGGCGCAATTCGCCGCGGACTTCAGATGCACCCACTGCCCGACGCTGACGCAGCCACAGCAGCAAGGCATCGAGCCAGCCGTCTTCAACGGACTGGGCGCGGGCGATTCGCAACTTGGGGTGATGGGTGGCGCGGGTGTGCTCGCTGTCCGCCAGCACTTCTTCGTAGAGCTTTTCACCCGGGCGCAGACCGGTGAACACGACACGCACCTCTTCTTCCGACCGGCCGGAGAGGCGGATCATGTCCCGGGCCAGCTCGGCAATGCGCACCGGCTCCCCCATGTCCATGACGAAGATCTCTCCGCCCTGCCCCATCGAACCGGCCTGCAGCACCAGTTGTGCGGCCTCGGGAATGGACATGAAAAAGCGGGTGATCTCCGGATGGGTCACCGTGACCGGCCCGCCCGCGGAAATCTGCTCCTGGAACTTGGGAATCACGCTACCGGCACTGCCGAGCACATTGCCAAAACGGACGATCTCGAACTGGGTCTTGCCACGGCTCGCCAAGGCCTGGCAGACCCGCTCGGCAAGACGCTTGGTGGCCCCCATCACGTTGGTGGGATTGACCGCCTTGTCGGTGGACACCAGCACGAAGCGCGACACCCCGTAAGCCACCGCACTGCGGGCCACCTGCCAGGTGCCGAGCACATTGTTGCGCACGGCCTGCCAGGCATTGTCGTCCTCCATCAGGGGCACATGCTTGTAGGCCGCCGCGTGAAAGATCACGTGGGGGCGGTAGCGGGCGATCACCTCGTCCACCCGGATCGCGTCCTTCACATCCCCCGCCAGGGCCACTAGCTGGACATTCTGAAAATGCAGCGAAAACTCCTCGGTCAGCCGGTACAGGCCGAACTCGCTGACATCGAAGCAGACCAGCACGGAGGGCTCGAAGCGGGCGATCTGGCGGCACAGCTCGGAACCAATGGAACCACCGGCCCCCGTCACCATGACCGCCTTGCCACGCAGGTATTCGCGCACCTCCACATCATCGATGCGCACCGGATCACGCCCCAGCAAGTCCTCCACGTCCACCTGGCGGACTTCGCTGAACTTGACACGCCCGGTCATGACGTCATCGAGGGCCGGCACGATCATCGCCTTGACCCCTGCACGCACGCAGGCGCTGGCCACCGACCGGCGGACCTGATGGCGCTCGCCCGGCATAGCGATGATGGCGTGGCGAACCTTGAGCTCCTGGGCCAGACGTTCAAGGTCGGCAATGCGCCCGATCACCTTGCACCCATACACTTCCCGCCCTTGACGGGCACTGCTGTCGTCTAGCAGGCCCACCACCCGCCATTCGGCGGACCGGGACAACTCGCGCACCAGGCTCACCGCCGCATCTCCGCCCCCCAGCACGATCACCGGCTGCCCCAGGGCGCGCAGGGCGCCATACAGGTGGAACTCCTTCCAGGTACGGTAGAGCGCCCGCGTCCCCCCCGCATAGATGGCCAGCAACAGGGGTTGCAGCAGCAGAACGAGGCGCGGCACACCGGGGTTGTAACGCACCGCCACCACCACGACCAGCGGTGTCACCACGGCGGCCACCACCACGGCCCGCGTAATGCGCAGCAGATCCGGCAGGCTGGCGAAGACCCACACCCCCCGGTACAGCCCAAAGGCACGCAGGATTCCACCCTGAACGATCACCGCCACCCCCAGCCCCACCAGGCAGGCGGGCATGAACTCGGGTTGCACGTCGAAATTGAAGCGCACCAGGTAGGCCAGCCACCACGCCAGCCCCACCCCGACCAGGTCGGACAGGAACACCAGGAAGGAGTAATAGTTCTTGTTGATCAAGGTGTTTGAGCTCCGATCCGGTGACGCCGCCAGGCAGTGTCGATCCGGTAGCCCAGGACCAAGTGAAGGAATACGCACATTGTAATGATGACGCACTGCAGCGAGAACCCCACCGACAACGCCAGTACCGCTCCGACCCCGGATCCCGCCATCAGGGCATAAGCCAGCAGTGCCGTCCGGCGATGTCCCAGGCCCATCTGCACCAGCCGCTGATAGTAGTGGGAGCGGTGGGCCTCCCACACCCGCTCGCCCCGCAGGGCACGGCGCAACAGGGTCACGGTGGCATCCAGGATGAAGGGGGCAAAGACCAGCAGCGGAAACCACAGGGGCCAGGCGCCGCTCTCCCGCCCGGCCAGCCCCAGGGCACCGGCCAGAAAACCCAGGGGCACCGACCCGGCATCCCCCATGAAGATCCGCGCCGGATGGAAGTTGAATACGAGGAAACCGGCCGCCGCAGCCGCCACCCCGGCACTCACCAGGGCCAGCCCCTCCTCGCCGGCCAGTGCCGCCGCCACGGCGAAGGCTGAAAAACCGATCAGGGCCATCCCCCCGGCCAGGCCGTCCGACCCGTCCATGAAATTGTAGAGATTACCCATCCAGACCAGCCCTACGCCAAGGGCCAGCACCTCAAGCCAAGCACCGGAAGTACCCAGCAGGGCCAGGTACCCCCCGGCCACCAGCACCTGTGCGAGAAGCCGCAGCCGCGCCGACAGACCAACCCGGTCATCCGCAAGGCCCACCAGGGCCAGCCCTCCCGCACCCGCCAGGGCCGCCCCCAGGGGCAGGTCGCCCAGACCGCCAACCCCCACCAGCACGCCTCCCGCCAAGAGCCCCGCCATCACACCCACCCCACCGGTACGGGGCGTGGGCGTGACGTGCAGGGAACGCGCATTGGGCTGATCGAGGAAATACAGCCAGGACCCCGGCCGGCAACACACGCGGGTCACCCCCCAGGCCACCGCGAAGGCCAGCACCGGCGCCAGCAGGGCCATCAGCTCACGCATGCAGCATCTCCCGAAGGCCCGCTTCCAGCCCCATACCCGCCCGCCAGCCCAGCTCGGCCTCGATGCGCGCCGGCGAATAGCAGGCCGACGCCAGCAGGCGGGCCAGCGCTTCGCTGTCCAGGGGCACACGCCGCCGGACCAGCCCTTCCAAAAGATCGCCACAGCGGGCCAGCCCATGCAGCACCGCCCGGGGCACCGCCCAGCCGACCGGCGGCATGCCCATGCTCCGGCGCAAGGCGTCGTACAAACCGCGGCCCGACGGGGTCACCGGATGGGCCACGATGTAGGTTCGACCCGCCGCCCGGGCATCCGCCGCCACCAGGCGCATGGCGGCCACCAGATCACTCACATGCACGAGGGAGCGCCGGTTGCCCGTTTCCGGCAAGGGTGGAAAGAGGCCACGCCGCACCAGTGCGGCCATGCGCTCGAGATTGCCGCGGCCACCGGCGCCAAACACCATGGCCGGACGCAGCACCGTAACCCGCATGCCGTAGCGCTCACCCGCAGCCAGCACCGCCGCCTCGGCCGCCCGCTTGGCGCGGCCGTAGGCTGAATCGGGCGGCACCGGCCAGTCCTCGTCCACACAGGCCTGCCGGGCTCCCCCACCGCCTTGACGCTGGACAGAAACACGAAGGAGGCCACGCCGGCCCGGCCTGCGGCCTCGGCCAGTGCCTGGCTGCCTTCAAAATTGACACGCCAGTGCAGCGCCTCCTCCTCCGCCCCGAGGGCACCGAAGGCATGCGCATGGCCCGCGCAGTGAAACACGGTCTCGATGCCGGAGCAGGCCAGGTCGAGGGCGGCCCGGTCCGTCAGATCCGTCAGGTCGCCCTGCACCTCATCCGCCTCCGGCTGATCGCGGGTCAACACCCGCGGGACAATGCCATCGGCCCGCAGCGCCATGACCAAGCGCCGGCCGATGAAGCCGCGCCCGCCGGAGACGAGGATCCGATGGCCGCGCAAAAGGCCTCCCGGCGGCGCAGATAGCTGGCGAAGCGCGGTACCCCGTCCGGAGTCAGGGCGCGATACTGGTAAGTGACGAGGGAGCCCACCGGCGGCGGGTTGCGCCGCTCCGCATCGCTCAAGCCAGTGCCCAGTTCAAAGCGCAGGCCGGTCGGCGTTTCCACCTGCAGCGCCCCCAGCAGGCCACTCAGACGGCCCTTGCCGGGCAGATGCCCGACCACCCGGGCCTCCGCATCGAACAGGGGCTTGAGCTTGAGCAGCGCATCGCTGCGACCGGTCACATAGAGGGCGTCGTCCCGGTGCAGCATCAGGCCTTCGCCACCGCCCGCCACCACCTCGTCGAGGCGGGCCTGCAGGGCCTGGCGGTCGGCCACGCGAAACTGCTCCACCATCTGCAACCAGGGCATGCCGGCCCTGGCGACGACCGTGCGCAGGCTTTCGATCCGGTCGGTGAAGGTGCCGGCCCCGTCTGGCTGCTCGAACACCATGTACTTGACCTGCCGCCAGTCGGCATCGCGGGGCACCTGACGGCGCACGATGCCCGACAGCGCGTCAAAACGCCCGCGGGCGATCCAGAGCTCCCCGTCCAGGGGCTCGGGCGGCAAACCGGCAATGAACCAGGCCGGCGCATGCACCGCACGCCCGCTGCGAAAACGCAGGCTGCGCCCGTCCCACACCGCCCGGGCGCCATCGAGCTTCTCGCTGACCCAGTAGCGGGCAACATCCACCTCGCCACGCAACACCTCGGCCAGAAGCAGCGGTGGCGCATTTCCACCCGCGAGCACTAGCGGAGATACCGAAATCAGCAACATTACGCTGACAATGAGATGAACCAGCTTTCGGGGGCATCTGGATCTGCACATCAGGGACACAACCAACCTCATCGTCCTATCATCAGTTAGCAGGGTGATGCAAGAGTAGAAATCCGGGCCCGGAAAAATATGACGACCTCTCAGAACGGCCTGTATGCCATTTTTTCGGGGCGGTAGGGGTGAAGAGACCCCCGATAACATCGTTTATGACGCCGCAAAATAGTTTTGCATCACCCCGTTAGAGAATCGGGCCCCGACAGGCCGTTCAGGATACAAAGGAAAGCACGATGCAGCCTCAGACCTCCCAGTCGGGTAGAGCTGGGGGCTTGCGCTCCCGGCCCCCCCACAGATCCGGACGTGCGCGATTGACGCATCCGGCTCTTCAGATCACAGCTTCGCTGCACAACAAGTCGAGTCACCCGCGGGAACCGCCCCGTCGGGTGCTCACGGAACCAGACGTGAACGTCTCCGCTCATCCGGCTCTTCCTATCCAGCCTGCCCATAAAGCGACCGCCAATGCGCAAACAATCCCACCTGACGACGCGCCCCCCCCTTGCAACCATTGTGAGGCACGCCGACGGTAGCCGCGCAGTCGCTTGAACTTGCGGAGTCGCCCACAGCACAAGTTTGCGGTCCAGATGACGCAGCGTGGGGTATTACCCCGACTTGTAGAACGCAGCGAAATACACAATCCAGCCACGGATGATCGCATTGAACATCCGCCCCAGCCCCTCCAGAGTCTTGTCGCTGAGCAAGTGCAACTTCCAACCCCGGACCTCCTGCTGAATGGCCTTCACAACCTTGTTGATGCCCCCCGGACTGAAGTTGATAAAGGCCTTGTCGTACCGGTTCTTCGATCGCCGGGGCCGAAACGTGTAGCCCAGGAAGTCGAAGTCCGTACTGACATGCTCCGCTCGACGGTCATCGTCCTTGCAGTAGATGATCCGCGTCTTCAGCGGATGAAGCCCCAGTCCGCAGTCGGCGAAGCGACGGTCCAGCACGTCTCTCAGCATCTCGGCCTGCTTTCCGCTGCGGCAGTGCGCCACACCATCATCGGCATACATCTCGAAGGGAATGTGGGGGCAGTGCATGATCATCCACCTGTCGAAGGTGTAGTGCAGAAAAAGGTTGGCGAACAGCGGGCGCACGACAGCGCCCTGCGGCGTACCACGGTCGCGCTGCTGTTGGTTACCGTCTGCCATCTGCAGCTACGCCCTGAAGCATCGCTCGATATACAGCACCGCTCATTTTTCCTGGGTGTGGCGGCGCACCACGCGCATCAAGAGGTTGTGAGCGATGTTTTCGAAATATCCCTTGATATCAAGCTCTACGACTCCGTCATAGCGCCAACAGATCTCACGCGCCGTCGCCGGCGCCTTACGGGCGGACTTGCCCGGTCGGTAGCCATAGGAGGCTGGATGGAAATGCTTTTCCAGTTCTGGCTCCAATGCCTGCTTAACCAAAGTCTGGACGATGCGGTCGGCCAGGGCAGGTATCCCCAGCTGCCGGACACCCCCATTCGCCTTGGGTATTTCAACCCGCTTAACTGGCGGGCGCTTGCAGCATACCATTCCACACAATTCATAACGCATGAATCGAGCGCATCTGCTCCACCCCTGGCGAAGCTGGTGAGCCTGGCGAAGTCCTGCCGGAGGGTTTTGACACCGAGCTCAGCATCACCTTTGCGGGCGAGGAAGCCTCCCTGCATAGCGATACGGCGAATCACTTCGCGTAGGGTGAGCGTTCTTTGGGGGGGTGGCTTTTCGGCAAGCAGCCAGGCGGGCTGCCGGGTGGCGTGGGCCCAAAGTGAATTCGATTTCGCCCAGAGAGGGCGTGGCCGGCGTCGCTGGCCACAGTTTGCCGCCTTGGGGCAGGCACCGGTTGTGCTGGGCACGCAGCACATAGTCCGCCGGATAGGCCAGCGCATGGGCGCGCTGCATCAATTCAAGCATGTCGGCCTCGCGGTCAGCGACATAGACCAAGCGCGTGCCCGGCAATTTCTGCGCACGCTCGGCCACCCGTTCATACCCCTTCAACCCAGCGCCGGCTCTCCAGCGTGCCCAGCGGTCGTGCCCACATCCAGTTGTCCAGAATACCCAGCGGCAGCCGCTGGAGCGTCACCGCATAGGTCGGATGCACATACATGCCGCGCTGTGCTGCATAGGACAGCGTCCCAAGCCGTCGATGTCTTGGCCGTTGAAATCCAGCTCGGTCGTGTCCTGCAGGCACAGCACTACCGGGTGCGCTGCCATACGGGCCTCGGTGCGCGCCATGTGCGGCGCCAGAACGGACTCCCAGCCCAACCCGCGTTTGTCCGCACGCGCCTGACCGAAGAATCGGTAAGTATCACCGACCGGCACATTGGAGCCACCCCGTGACCGGCGTAATGGAGCCACCCGCGGATCGGCACATAGGCGCCAGCGCCGGATCGGCGTAATGGAGCCAGTTTCACTCTGACGGACGTCTCGACCTTGAGCGGTCCATCGCTACCCTGCCGGGTTTGGCAGGAGAAAGCCGGTGGCCCGCAGGAGTATCGAGATGCACAAGTACCGCCAGGCCCTGATGCGTTTGCGTCAGGGCGACTCGGAGCGCGAGATTGCGCGCTCCGGTTTGATGGGACGGGCCAAGGCGGCCCGTTTCCGGGAGTTGGCCTGCGAGAAGGGGTGGCTTGAGCTCACTCGGCCCCTGCCGGCAGACGCTGAGATCGCAGCCGCACTGGCCCCGCCGCGTGTGCCGCTGACGGCCCAGTCGACGCTTGCCGCGTATCGCCAGCTGGTCACCCAGTGGCTCGGCCAGGGCGTCTCCGGCGTGGCCATCCACTCAGCCCTCGTCCGCGAGCATGGTTTCACGGGCCACTACTCCAGCGTCCGGCGCCTGATTGCGGCGCTCGCCCAGGCGCTTCCGCCCGACACCACGGTGCGCCTCACCTTCGATCCGGGGGACGCGGCGCAGGTGGACTTCGGCGCCGGCCCCGAATTGGTCGATCCGGCCACCGGGGCGCTTCGCCGCACCTGGGCCTTCGTGATGACGCTCGCCTTCTCCCGGCACCAGTACGTGGAGTTCGTGTGGGACCAGAGCGTGCGCACCTGGCTCGGTTGCCATCAGCGCGCCTTCGAGTGGTTCGGCGCGGTGCCGGCGCGGCTCATCATCGACAACGCCAAGTGCGCCATCACCAAGGCCTGCGCGCGTGACCCCGAGGTGCAGCGGGCCTACGCCGAGTGCGCCGAAGGCTACGGCTTTCGGATCGACGCCTGCCCGCCGCGCGACCCGCAGAAGAAAGGCATCGTCGAGGCCGGCGTGAAGTACGTGAAGGGAAACTTCCTGCCCACCCGCAGCTTCCGGGACATGGCCGACCTCAATGCCCAGGTGCGCGACTGGGTGCTGCAGGTGGCCGGGCAGCGCATCCACGGCACGACCCGCATCAAGCCGCTGGAGAGCTTCACGGTGGAGCGCGCGCTGCTGTTGCCCCTGCCGGCGGTGCCGCCTGACCTGGGCACCTGGCACCAGGTGGCGGTGCATCGGGACTGCCACGTGAGTTTCGAGCGCGCCCTCTACTCGGTGCCCTGCGCGCTGGTGGGCAAGCGCCTGTGGCTGCGTGCCACCGACAGCGTGGTGACGGTCTATCAGGACTTCCAGTCGGTCGCCATCCACGCTCGCGCGCGCCGGCCCGGCGAGCGGCGCACTGTCACGGACCATCTGCCGCCCGAGGCCCGCACCTTCTTTGCCCATGACCGCGCCTGGTGTCTGCAGCAGGCCGCCGGTATCGGGCCGGCCTGTGCCGGGCTCATCCAGCGCCTCCTGTCGGACCGGATCAGCGAGCGCCTGCGCGCGGCCCAGGGCGTCCTTCACCTCAAGACGAAGTACGGCGCCGGGCGGCTCGAAGCCGCCTGTGAGCGGGCGCTCGCCCACGACAGCCCGCACTACCGCACCGTCAAGACCATCCTCGTCGGCGGCCACGACCTCACGCCGGCCGCCGGGGCGATCAGCCCCGAGCCCTACGCGGGCAGGGCCCGCTTCGCCCGCGGCACAGCAAGCCTCTTCGCCGACGAACCCCCTTCGATTCACTGACCCGAGACGCCTTCCCGGCGTCTCTCCATCCCCAAGGAGTTGCACCATGAATCCCGCCACCGAACTGGCCCCACAACTGAAGCAGCTACGTCTGTCGGGCATCCTCGATTCTCTCGAGGCCCGCAACCGCCAGGCCATCGACGCCAAGCTCGCCTACACCGAGTTCCTCGCCTTGCTGATCCAGGACGAGGTGGCTCGACGCGAACAGAAGAAATTCTCAACCCGGCTGCGCCGCGCGGCTTTCCGGGCTACCAAGACCCTCGAAGGCTTTGAGTTCGACCGACTGCCCTCGACCAATCGGGCGCTGGTCCATGACCTGGCCACCGGCCGCTACATCCAGGAGAAGGCCCCGGTGCTCATCGTCGGCCCCTGCGGCACCGGCAAGAGCCACCTGGCCCAGGCCCTCGGGCACTGCGCGGTGCGCCAGGGGCAGGACGTGGTCTTTGCCTCCTGCGCGCAGCTCGTGGCGAGCCTCAACGCGGCACGCGCCATCGGCAACTACGAGCGAAAGCTCCAGCAACTGGCCCGCGTGCCGGTACTGATCATCGACGACTTTGGGTTGAAACCCTTGCGGGCACCGGCCGACGAGGATCTGCACGATCTGATCGCCGAGCGCTACGAGCAGGCCGCCACCATCGTCACCAGCAACCTCGACTTCACCGAGTGGGACCAGGCCTTCCCGGGCAACCGGCTGCTCGCCTCGGCCACCGTCGATCGGCTGCGCCACAACGCCTATTGCCTGACCCTTGACGGGGCCTCCTACCGGGCCCCGCGGCAGGGGCCAAACAAGGCCAAAACAGCACTTGCCAGCACCCCGAAAAACAACCAACCTTGAACCCCCGAAGACGTTCGTCAGAGCTTATTCAAACTGGCTCCTATATGCCGATCATCGGTGGCTCTATTGTGCCGGTCAGTGACACGAGGAGAGCGACATAGACCAGGGCGTGCCCGGCAATTTCTGCGCACGCTCGGCCACCCGTTCATACCCTTCAACCCAGCGCCGGCTCTCCAGCGTGCCCAGCGGTCGTGCCCACATCCAGTTGTACAGCCCCCCCGCGTCAGCCGCTGGGGCCGTCACCGCATAGGTCGAATGCACATACATGCCGCGCTGTGCTTCACAGGACAAGCTTCCCAAGCCGTCGATGTCGTGGCCGTTGAAATCCAGCTCGGTCGTGTCCTGCAGGCACAGCACCACCGGGTGCGCTGCCATACAGGCCTCGGTGCGCGCCATGTGCGGCGCCAGAACGGACTCCCAGCCCAACCCGCGTTCTGTCCGCACGCGCCTGATCGAAGAATCGGTAAGCCGCCTGCGTTTCAGTGCGCCCATTACACGCCCCCGGCATGCTCGCCGACGGGGCATCACCGAGCCGATCTGCCAACTTGATCAGGCGACGGCCCAGACGCACATCCTCCACCTGCGCCCCGCAAAACTCGTCCATTGCCCAGCTCCCTTGGTGGTTCATGATCGTGCCTTGGTCGATAAAATGGCATGAAGCGAGCACGAGGCATAGCAGACTAAAGCCAAGGGTTATTCGGGGCGGGCCTCAGCCGGCAGGGTTATGGCGGATGAGTTGTGTGGAATGGGATGCCGCTTGCCGCCATCAGCACAGGCATCAATCCGCGCTGACTCACCACATGGACCGAGTAGCTCTCTGCGTCTCGTTACACCGGACACCTATGCAGACCAAGGAGTTGTGCGTACAGCACCTCCAATAGACTTCATATAGGACTAATGTTAGTATCTGATCACGAATAAGGTACTGCATGTAAATCTCGATCTACCTTCGGAAGAAAGCCATCGGCTCACAGCCCTACAATCAGCGGTGGCAGACGTATGTAACGCACTGACCCCCATCGTGCAGCAAAGCAGATGTTGGAACCGGGTCGGGTTACATCACCTTGCCTACCGGGACATGAGGGAACGCTTTCCCCACGTAGGATCCCAGATGATTTGCAACGCAATTTATGCTGTCTCGCGTACATGCAAGCTTCTATTCCAGAACCCCTTGAGTCCTTTCAGCCTGAATCTGAACCAAGACAAACCTCTGCCGTTACTGCGTTTTCTGCCAAACAGCCCTGTTTATTTTGATAGACACACGCTGAGCATCAAGTCAAGGCAGCTGTCCATGTACACACTTAATGGAAGAATCAAATTTGAAGTCGCCTTGACGAATGACGATGCTGCCCTTTTTACGCGACAAAGACTTCGCGAGATCGTTTTGAACCGCTTTGGCGATAATTTTCGGCTTTCCTTTTACTTCTCCCCAAACGAACAGCCCCAAATCAGCCACACAGCCGCCCCAACAGACACCTTTCCAGACTACGTCAACGTCATTTCTCCGGAAACCATCCTGAGCGCCTAGCGTTAGCCTCTCTGCGTCTGCCACCTGACACGCTGCACCTCTCATAAATATTAAGGCCATGAAGCCAGGCAACAAAACCAATGCACTACTTGGCGAAGCCCTGAAGAACCAAACGACACCTTTTCGCAAGGTGATTTTCTTCAGCTTCTTCATCAATCTTCTGGTCATGGCTCCGACCGTATACATGCTGGAAGTGTACGACCGTGTCGTAAACAGCCGCAGCATAGCTACCCTCGTCATGCTTACGGGGCTCATCGTTTTCGCGTACATCATCCTAGAGTCACTCGAGTGGATCAGAACGCGGATGCTGACGGAAATAGCCAATGATTTCGATGCAAAGATACGAAGCACCGTCTTCAAGACCGTCTTTGAAGCAAATTTACGGCGACTGCCGAGCGGCAACCATCAGGCTCTCCAAGATCTGAAGACCGTACGAGAGTTTATTTCAAGCCCGGCAACCATGGCCGTCATTGACGTCCCCTTGGCAATGCTTTACATCATCGCCATTTTTTTGATTAATACCATCATGGGCTGGATGGCCATCATAGGCGCACTCTGCGTTGTGGCTCTTGCCTGGCTCACCGAGCGCGGCACGGGGCGCCCGCTCAAGGCAGCCAATGCCGCAGCGGTAGCGGCTCAATCCTATGCCAATAACAGCCTGCATAACGCCCAAGTTATTGAGGCGATGGGCATGGAGAAAGGCATACACCGCCGATGGCTTGAACGGCAACTGGAAATGCTGAAGCAGCAGGCAGACGCCTCGGACAAGGCGGGAAACTATTCCGCACTGTCCAAATTCGTACAGCAGGCCCAAGCATCCTTGCTGTTGGGCGCAGGCTGTTTCTTGACCATTGCTGGATTGTTTCCCGGCGGAGGGGGCATGATGATCGTAGCCTCTACACTTGGTGGACGACTGCTCAGCCCCATCGTGCAAGTCATCGCCGCCTGGAAACAAATTGCTGGAGCAAGAGACGCTTTTCTTCGCCTGCGAAATCTGCTGAATAGCGTTCCCTTACGGGAAGCTGGAATGCCCTTGCCCGCCCCCTCAGGCGTCTTGACGGTGGAGAGTGTTTCGACCGCCCCCCCAGGCTCTACCAATCTGGCTCTACGCAACGTGAGTTTCAAAGCGCTGCCCGGTAGGGCATTAGCATTGATAGGGCCGTCCGCCTCCGGAAAATCCACCCTCGCTAGACTCTTGGTCGGGGTCTGGCCAGCCACCAGCGGAAAAGTACGTCTTGACGGAGTCGATATCTACCCCTGGAACAAACTCGAACTGGGCCCTCACTTAGGCTATCTTCCCCAAGAAGTCAATTTGTTTGACGGGTCCCTCGCCGAGAACATCGCACGGTTCGGTTCGGTGGATATGGCTAAGGTCGAAGTGGCGGCCAGAGCCGTCGGAATCCACGACATGATTCTCAATCTCCCCGAAGGCTACGCAAGCAACATCGGCGAGGAGGGCTGCTTCCTTTCCGGCGGCCAGCGTCAAAGAATCGGTCTGGCTCGGGCTCTCTACAACTCCCCGCAGCTAATCGTCCTTGACGAACCTAATTCCAGCCTCGACGAAGCCGGCGAACTCGCTCTTGCTCAGACAATTACTGAGGAAAAACGACGTGGCGCAACCATCGTTGTCATCACTCACCGTACGAGCATCCTCGCCGTAGTGGATGATTTGTTGATCCTTCACGAAGGCGAGATCAAAGCCCAGGGGCCTAGAGATGAAATCCTGGCTGCGCTACAACGGAACGCCCAGCAAAGTCCGGCGCCTGCGGAAACACGTCTGACAGCCTCCGCAGCCTGATGCACGCAACGCAAGAAATGCACCTAATGACACAATCGTCCACGTCCACGTCCACGTCTGGTGAATTGAAGTCCACCCTATGGATGTTCCGGCAAGAATTCATCATATGCGCAGTATTCAGCGCATTGGTGAACTTGCTGATGCTTACCCCCACCATGTACATGCTGCAGCTTTTCGATCGGGTCATGATCAGTCAGAACACGCTAACCCTCGCGGGGATCACGCTGGTTACGCTGTTTTTCTTTTCTGTCATGGCTTTTTCCGAATGGTCACGCTCAAGGCTACTGGTCAGACTGGGTATCAAGATGGATCTAGACATGAGCCCACGGATTTTCGGAGCCAGCTTTGCCACAGCATTGCGACAGGGCGGGCAGCAAGCCTCACGTGCCTTAACGGACTTTACCAGTATCCGGCAATTTGTCACGGGAAGCGGACTTTTCGCATTTCTCGATGCTCCGTGGACGCCGATATACATCGCTGTTCTATTTCTTCTCCATCCCATCTTGGGCGTCATGGGGATCCTCTTTTCCCTGATGCTTATCATTATTACCTGGATTTCGAACAGGCTGACCCAAAAGCCTGTAGAGGGCAGTGTGGAAGCAGCCCAAAACACCCAGGGCTTTATCATAAGCAAGCTACGAAATTCCGAAGTCATTGAAGCCATGGGGATGCTGGGCAACCTAGAGCAGCGTTGGCAGGAAAAACATGCCGACCATCTGACTCAGAGCAGCAAATCTGCCGACTTGGGCACGCGTATCCGCACCTTCACCAAGTTCGTCCGCTACACCCAGCAATCTCTTGCCCTCGGGGCAGGAGCGTACTTGGTCATCCGTGGCGAGCTTACACCTGGTGCCATGATTGCGGCTAACGTGCTCATGACTCGGGCAACTCAACCTATCGATCTCATGATTGGAGCCTGGAGGCCTTTCCTTGAAGCCCGCAAAGCTTACCGGCGCCTTGAGATACTTTTGACCGAACATCCGGCAGCATCCGGAAAGTCCATCCACGCCCCTCCCCTTGGGCAGATCACCTTGCGCCAGTTATCCGCCAATGCGCCAAATCGTCAGCAGCCCATTCTGGACGATATCAGCATCGAACTTCAAGCTGGCCAAGTTATTGGCATAATCGGTCCGTCGGGCTCCGGAAAGTCGACGCTCGGACGTGCCATCATCGGGATATGGCCCGACACCAATGGAGATGTTCTCCTGGACGGCAATACTCTCGGCAGCTGGCAACGGGAGGCACTGGGACCTCATATCGGCTTCCTTCCCCAGGATGTAGAACTTTTCGAAGGCTCAATCGCCGAAAATATTGCCCGTTTTGGAGAAGTAGATGCGGACAAGGTCATTTCTGCCGCAAAGCGCGCCGGGGTGCACGACATGATTCTTCGTTTTCCCAACGGATACGATACTGCCATCGGAGACTCGGGTGGTCAGCTCTCTGGTGGCCAACGACAACGAATCGCTCTTGCCCGCGCCTTATACGGAACACCTCGACTGGTGGTTCTCGATGAACCCAACTCTAATTTGGATGACGCCGGCGAAGCCGCATTGCTAGCTGCTATCAACGACCTCCGGACGAATGGCAGCACTGTATTCATCATTACCCATCGCCCCGGCCCCTTAGCGGCCGTCGACCAGCTTCTCGTCATTGAGAAAGGCCACGTTGCACACCGCGGCCCGCGAGCCGAGGTAATGGCAGCCCTTAAAGCCAAGTCATCCCTCTCGACCCCGACCTCCGGTAGCGCACAGCAACAACCCGCTTGAACAGTATTAACAGATCATCCAGCGAACTGAAATGCTTAACCAAAATATCCCAAAGATTCGAGATGCAACGCAATCCGCCTCCGGACAGACAGATCAGGCGCAAGCCAAACTCTCTACGGACACTCGTCGCCCCGCCCGATTGGGTCTATGGGTACTGGGGCTGGGGTTCGGTGGGTTCCTCCTTTGGAGCGCCCTCGCTCCACTGGACGAAGGGGTTCCCACAAGCGGAGCTGTTTCCATCGACACCAAGCGCAAGAGCGTACAGCACCTTTCAGGTGGGATCATCAGCGAAGTACATGTCAAGGAAGGTCAATTCGTCAAGGCACACACCCCCTTGATCAAGGTTGACACCGCCATTGCCCAGGCCAACTTTGAATCCATTCGTCTTCATTACCTCACAGTGCGGGCGATGGAAGGTCGTCTTCTGGCCGAGCAAAGCAATCAAAACCGCATCGATTTTCACCCCGACCTTAAGCAGGCGGCAGACAACACTCAACTCAAAGAAATCCTCGCAAACCAACGCAGCCTCTTCGACTCCCGCCGCAACGCCCTGAAAGCCGACGCGGATGCCAGCCAGGAGGGAATTCGTGGCCTTGAGGCATCTATTCAAGGTTTCCAGGGCCTTCTGAGCAGCCGCAAGAGCCAGATGGAGTCTATCAAGGAAGAACTGAACGGTATCCGTGATTTGGTCAAAGAAGGCTATGTTGCGCGCAACAAGCAACTGGAAATAGAGCGCATGCTAGCTGATGTGAGCGGTTCAATCGCCGATTATCAAAGCAACATACTGCGTGCCCGTCAGTCAATTCTGGAAGCACAGACCCGGATTCGTCAGCGCAAGGAAGAATATCGCAAGGAGGTGGATTCCCAGCTTGCCGAGATCCGCCGTGAAGTTCAGGCGGACGCGGAGAAACTCAAAGCGGCTACCGACGAGCTCGCTCGCACGACCATCCGCGCTCCTGTGGACGGGCAGGTGGTCGGGCTAGCAGTTCAAACCGTGGGTGGCGTCATCACTCCGGGGCAGAAGCTGATGGATATCGTCCCCCAAGATGAAACCCTGCTGCTCGAGACCCGCATTCCTCCTCATCTGATTGATCGTGTAGAACCCGGAAAGCTGACAGACGTGCGCTTCTCCGCCTTCGCCCACTCTCCCGCGCTGGTTGTAGAAGGTAGGGTGGACTCGATTTCTACCGATTTGATCTTGGATCCGGCCAACAACACATCCTATTACCTTGCACGCATCTCCCTGACACCTGAAGGGCTCAAGACCCTTGGCAACAGACAAATGCAAGCAGGAATGCCAGCTGAAGTGATCATCAAAACAGGAGAGCGCATTGTTCTCGAATACATCCTGCATCCGTTGCTCAAGCGCATTGCAGCAACCATGAAGGAAGAATAGCCATGAGCACGACCACAGCCTCCTATATGGCATGCCGGCTCACCGTCGTCTGTCTCTTCGGCTTGGCCCTTTCATCGCAACCGGCGCATGCGATCGACTTAGCGGGCGCATACAGGCGCGCACTCTCCGAGGACCCTGCATACCAAGCTGCAGCAGCCGACACCGAAGCACGTCGGGAAGCCATTCCGCAGGCGCGCGCGCAATTCCTGCCAAGCATCAGCGGCAGCCTTATGCGCAGCAAGAACCAGACGGACCAGCGCAGCCTCAGTGCGACGACACCGATCGATCGAGAGTACGAGTACTTCAGTAGCAACTACGCGATCAGCCTCAAGCAACCAATCTACCGAAGATACAACTTCGCCCTCTATCAGCAGGCAAAGTCCGACGTCGCAAGCGCTGAAGCTAACCTCGACCGCAACCTTCAGGATCTCGCCGTACGGACGGCTAACGCCTACTTCGACGCACTGATGGCGCGGTATCAACTCGAACTCATCCTCAGCCAAAAGAAAACTGCACAGATTCAGGTCACCGCGTCAGTTCTCGCGTTCGAAAAAGGGCACGGCACCCGGACAGATCCCGACGATGCCAAAGCCCGCCTTAAGGTGCTTGAAGCCCAGGAGATACAGGCGCGTCAGAATATTTCCTACCGACATCAGCAACTAGAAAGCATCATCAACGAGCCCGTAACAAGCTTGGCCGAACTTGACCCAAGCCAGATGAAGCCCACCTTGCCGATACCGACCGATCTAAAGGAATGGACGAGCAAGGCAGAAGAGGTCAATCCAGAACTGGTGGCGCTACGTGCCAGTGTTGAGTCTGCAAACCAAGAACTGGAAAAAGCTCGTGCGGGGCATCATCCCACAGTGGACCTTTTTGTGCAGCGAAGTCAAAGCCAGAGCGAGAACAACGTGTCGATCAACAACCGCTACCTGACGTCCCAAATAGGACTGCAAGTTAACATCCCGATTTTTTCGGGTGGGGGTGTTAGCTCGCAGACTCGCCAAGCCCGCGCAAACATAACCAAACTCGAACAGCAATACGAGGCACGGCGCAGAGACGTCGCGGTGCAGGTACGCAAGGAATTTCAAGGGGTTGTAGAAGGTGCAGCACGTATTGATGCCATCAGTGACGCAGAAAAGGCTGCCGCCCAAGCATTGGAATCAAACAAAAGGAGCATGCAGGCGGGCACTCGCAACCTGCTTGATGTCTTCAATGCCGAGCAACAACTCGCCAGCACTCGACGTGATCTGGCAGACGCTCGCATCCAGTACATTCTTTCGCGCCTGCGGCTTCAGGCTCTCACCGGCTCCTCGAACGAGGTCGAGATCGAGGCTGTGAACGCGTGGCTCATTGATAAGACGCCGACGGCGGGCGTTCACCTCAGCAAACACTAACTCCAATATTCATCTGCATTCGCAGAGTCCAATTAAAGTGAACGAAGCCCTGCAGTCTCTAAACCTGCCAGCCCATCCTCGTGTCCTCGTCTTTGCTCCTCATCCGGATGACGAAGTCTTTGGCTGTGGCGGCCTACTCGCCCTTCTTGCTGCCAGCGGGGCCTCCATCAGCGTTCATGTGGTCACCGACGGCGGCTACGGAAAGTTCGGTCAGAACAAGGACGTCCGTAAGAGAGAAAGCCTGGACGCAGCGGCACTCCTTGGCTATCCAGCCCCTCACTTTTGGGATCTCCCTGACCAGGGGCTGCGCCTTGACACCCCCCTGATATCCCGTATTCAAGCGGAGCTCGAAACGCAGCGCCCCGATCTCATACTGTGCCCATCCATCTGGGAGACCCATCCGGATCATCTTACGCTTGCCCACGGCGTGATCGAGGCAGCCCGAGGCACCGCATACAGCGCTTGCATCCTGTTTTATGAAGTCGGCGCCCCCATGCCAACCTCTCTGATCATCGACATCTCGACGGTGGCAGATCGCAAGCGGGCCGCCATGCAGTGTTTTCCCTCCCAACTGGCTGTCCAGAATTACGATCTTCACATCGAAGGGCTGAACCGATACCGAACCTATACCCTCGGCAAGGAAGCCATTCTGGCGGAAGGCTATTGTCGTCTAGACAAGGTGTTGATGAACGCGGGAGGCGTTTCGCTGCCACGACTTTCAGGGCCGCCCCATCATGCTTCCCGCCCTGCCAGGGTGAGCATCCTGATTCGTAGCACCAACCGTCCGGAGCTCCACCAAGCGGTCGAGTCCGCCCTTGCCCAGACCCATCCCAACATCGAACTGATCGTCCTCAACGCCACCAAAGCTCCGGACTTTCCAAAGCTTCAGGGCTATGGAACACGGACCGTACAGGTGCTTGATCCGGCAATCCCGCTGGAGCGGGCCGCGGCAGCCAACTATCTACTCGCTCATCATACGGGCGAGTATTTCCTGCTCCTCGATGACGATGACTGGATTCTCCCAACGCACGTTTACGCGCTTCTGAAGACACTTCTCCTGCGCACGGACATCGCTGGCGCCTACGGTGATACCCAGTGCCTGGAACATCGGAACGGGGAATGGATCGAGCTTCGTCGTTTCGAGGATCTGTCGCACCTCAGCACCTGCTGTTCGACAATCATTTCCCGATTCACTCCGTCCTGCTTAGAAGCGCCGCGGTCCAAGGACTTCAGTTCGACACGCGATTCGACCTCTACGAGGACTGGGACTGGTGGCTACAAGTCAGCTCCAGGGGGCCCCTCCTGCATGTTCCCGGAATCGGCGCCATCTATCGAATCCACGGCAATTCTGGCGAAGGCGTGCGCGCGGAGCCGGAACGGGCACAGAGAGCCCTCAAACAGATCGCCGAGAAATGGCACCGTAACGCAGATCTCGAACAAACTGTCGAACGCTTGGCCTACGTCCGGCAACTTGCGCAGGCACTGACTCAGGAACAGAACCGATCCTCTGCCCTGAGCGCTCAGCAGGACGAAGCCCAACGAGAGATGGCGCGTCTCAAGGCACAGCATGAGGATGCACTCCGACGTTACGCCGATACCCTTGCACTCAGGGACGAGGAGATCAGGACGCTCCTGGCAGCCCACCAGCAACTTCAGACCGGACTCCTGCAAACATCCTCGCAGATTCACCTTGCCACGCAGCTTCAGCCAGCCCTAGAGCAACTCCACACCCACGTCGAGGAGCTGGAAGCCTCGCTCCTCCAAGCGCGCAATGACGCAGCGGCTCATGAGGCAACCATCGCCGGACTGCGCTCCACCGTCCAGAACCAGGAAGAAACTGTAGAGCATCTGCGCCAGCATGTACAGATGCTGCAAAAACAGCTAAACATTATCCACAACTCCCATTCGTGGCTAATGACCAAACCCGTGCGCGCCACTGGGCGGCTTGTGAGGCGTCTTGCTCAGCACCGCAACGAAGACAATACGAACAGCCTATCCCATAATGCCTATACCCACGGCAGCCTGGTACAAAAGATCCTGCATCTGGCCAAAGGCTCTCATCTGGTAAGGCAGGTTTACTACCGGCTTCCCCTCTCAGACGAACAGCGTTTCAAGCTCCGCACCCTTGGGCGGGGGGCCCCCCCCTCATCCCGGGTCACACCACGCATGCAGGTGTCCGCGGAGCATCCCTCGCCCCCCTCAGCCCCTTTACTGACCTACCTCGACATTCCCGCCCATCACACCGTTGCACCGACCTTGAGCGTCGAGAACCTGCCCCAGGTGTCCATCATCATCCCCTGCTTCAACCAGGGGCATTTCCTCGTGGACAGCCTTGCCTCCGCCCATGCGTCCTATTCCGGCCCTGTGGAGGTCATTGTGGTCAACGATGGCAGCACAGACCCCTTCAGCCTACGCTGCCTCAGGGACATGGCCGCCATTTATCCCGATGTCCACTTCATCCACCAAGAGAACAGCGGACTCTCGGCCAGCCGGAATACGGGTATCGCCGCAGCAAACGGGGACTACATTCAGTTTCTGGACGCGGACGACCTGCTGGTGCCGGGCAAGCTGGATGCCCAGGTCGCGCATCTACTGGATCAAAATCAGGACGTCTCCATCTGCAACTACCTGATTGCAGACGCCCAGTTGAACAATCACTCAAAAACGGATGAGACCATTGCCACCCACAGCAGCTTTGAACTGAAGGATTTTCTATTCAAATGGGAGCGGAGCCTGTCGATCCCCATACATTGCGGGCTCTTCTCCCGTCGCGCCCTGAGCGAAATACGCTTCAACACCGAACTCCATGCCAAGGAAGACTGGGTCTTCTGGTGCACCCTGGCGAGCAACGGCTTCATTCCCCACTACATCGACTTCCACGGTGCCGTGTACCGCATGCACCAGGGAAGCATGCGCCGATCCTTTGTCCGGATGGCCCGCCAATGGATGCAGGCGGTCACCTACCTCGACAAGAACGTCGCCAGCGCCTACCCCAGTTTTTTTGAAGAATCCGTTCTCTGGATGAACCGCTACTATCGGAGCAACCCCATCTACCAGGACGAACTCAAGCAAATCGAAGGACTGTCGTGATCTCTCCCACTCTCGCGTCTCTCGCCTCGAAAGGACGAGGAACCAAGGCACTCGCCTGTACGCCCCCCCCCGAAATTTCAGTTGTGATCCCCGTCTTTAACCACAGCGCGTATCTGCCCCGGTGCCTGGAATCCGTTCTGGACCAGAACGTCGAGTCCATGGAAATCATCTGTATCGATGACGCGTCCACCGATCCCCTGATTCCCGAAATCACCGCCGCGGTCGCCGACGTGCCGGGCGTCCGCTGCATCCGCAACGAACGGAACCTCGGCATTTCGGAAACCCAGAACCGAGCCGTGGACATGGCCGGGGCCGCTACATCGCCTTCCTGGATTGCGACGACCATCTGCGCCCGGGCGCACTTCAACGCACCCTGGACGTTGCCCGCCAGCACGGCGAACCGGACTACCTGTTCACCGACCGCCGAAACATCGACAGCCAGGACAAGACACTCTTCGATGCGGTGTACAAGCTGGTCCAGTCGAAGAACGGCATCAAGCGCGACTTGACCGACCGGATGATCGCCTCCCATCTCAAGGTTGTGCGGAAGGACAGCTTCATCCGGGCCGGTGGGTTCACACAGCGCTACACGGGCATCCAGGACTGGGAGCTCGCCCTGAAAATTGCCCAGTTCGGAGAGTTCGCCTACATCCCGGAAGTCCTGTATTGCCATCGACTCCACGCCGCCTCCGTCTCCAGCTCGGACACCCGGGGCCAAGCCCGCAAGAGCAACCTGCTGCGCCGGGAACATCTGGAATCCCTGCGTTCGGGCAACTCTGGAGACGGCCAATGGGAAAGTTTCTCCATCAAGGAACTGGCCGGAAATTCGGCCCTCGGACATGCGGACCGACGTGAAGGGCTGCGGGGCTATTGTCGTGGCCTGATGCTGCCACTGGCACGGAAGAGCGTGGAGCCACTGGCGGCGAGCATCGATCCGCATTCGGTCCAGGCACGGCATCAGTCGCTGCACCACTTCGTGGCCAAATCGGATTGGTCGGATACCGCCATTCTGGAGAAAGTCGGTGCCTGGATTTTGCCGGAGATAGTGCGTTCAGGTATTGAGCGCTATTGGATCATCGATGACACGGGCTTTCCCAAGAAGGGGCGACACTCCGTCGGCGTGGCCCGCCAGTATTGCGGACAACTGGGCAAGCAGGAAAATTGCCAGGTCGCGGTGAGCCTTTCCCTCGCGACCGAAGCCGCAAGCTTTCCGATTGCCTGGCGCCTTTATCTGCCTGAAGCCTGGGCGCAAGATGCGGAACGGCGTTTGCGGGCTGGGGTGCCGGAAACGATCCCGTTCTTGACCAAACCGGAGATCGCGCTGGCACAGGTCAAGGCAGCGCAAGCGTAAGCGTTAAGCCAGCGGCGTCCTTCCGCCGCGCGTTCCGTTCCGGAGAATTCCTTCCATCGTTAATTGAACATGGGAGGCCAGGAAATGGGCAAGGCGGGAATGGAGCGCTGGTATCAGCGTGATGCAGGGCAGTGGCAGGCATTGATTGGGTGTCAGGCTGGCAGCGGCCTGAGCGTGGCGGATTTCTGTCGGCGGGAGTCGATCAGCACCGCCAGCTTTTATCGCTGGCGTCGCCTGCTGGGCGGCGGCCTCGAGCAGGCGACGCCGCGCGAGCCGACGTCGGACTTTGTCGACCTGGGACTCTTGAACCAGGGCAGCGAAGAGGATGGGGCCAGTGCGCCCGCCGGGCGGCTTGAGTTAACGCTCGAACTGGGTGGTGGCGTGGTGCTGCATCTGGTGCGCGGCTGATGTTCTTCCCCGAAGGGCAGGTTCGGGTCCATCTGTATGGCCAGCCGGTCGATATGCGCAAATCCTTCACCGGTCTGTATGCACTGGCGCGCCACGGCCTGCAGCAGGATCCGTTGTCCGGTCATCTGTTCGCGTTTATCAACCGGCGGGCGTCACAAATGAAAGTTCTGTACTGGGATCGCACCGGTTTTTGCATCTGGGCCAAGAAGCTCGAATCCGGCCGCTTCCTGTCCGACTGGCGCCAGGTCGCGAGCCGCGAAATGGACTACACCGGCCTCAAGCTGATGCTCGAAGGGATCGAGCCCAAGCGTATCAGAACGCGCTACGTAAGCCTCCGGCCAACTCATCTTCCCTCAGCGCCTTAGCTCGCTAAACATAGTGTCGTTATTTGTCAAGGAAGATGTCACGGTCTTCAAACAGCGGTCTCGGTCTCTTTCGGCCTGTCAGGCGCGGGATTGAGCCAGACGACTCCGGGTCTGGACCAGTCCCTCGTCGGGCCTCGCCAGCGCTCAGGTCGAGCCGCCTTGGCCTGCTGATAGAGACCGTCCCGGGCGAGCAGGACGGCAACGTCCTCTCCCCCGTGTCGTTGGGCGGGCGTCACGAACTTGATCGCTGAATGACGATGCTCGAAGTTGTACCAGGACACGAATTTGCACACCCATTGGCGAGCCGCATCCAGCGTCAGGAAGCCCTTGGTCGGGTAGCCCGGACGGTACTTCAGGGTGCGGAAGAAGGCCTCGGCCTGGGCATTGTCGTCGCTGACACCCGGGCGGCTGAACGACGAGGCAATGCCCAGTTTCTGGAGCGTCGCCAACATCGTGGCCCCCTTCATCGGGCTACCGTTATCCGAATGCAGGACCAGCGGCTCGAGACCCCGCCTCTCGGCCAGGCTCGCCTTGCGTAACACTTGGGCCGCGCAGGCCGAGTTCTCCTTGGCGAAGATTTCCCAGCCGACCACCTTGCGCGAGAACAGATCCAGCATCAGGTAGAGGTAGTAGTAGGTGCCTGCCACCGGTCCGGGCAACCAGGTGATATCCCATACCCAAATCTGATTGGGCCCATGCGCCTGGTGACGGCGTGGCTCGCGTTTGCTCGGGGCGGCGGCCTGCCCACGGCGATGCTGCAGGCCATGGGCGCGCAGAATGCGGTAGAAGCTCGACTCACTGGCCAGATATGTTCCCTGATCCGCGAGCGCCGGGACGATCTGCGAGGGCGGCAGGCTGGCAAATTCAGGTCGGCAGACAAGGTCGAGCACGCGTTTGCGCTCGGCCTCGCTCAACGCATTGGCAGGCGTCGGACGCGCAGCGTCAGGGCGCCGATCCGACTGAAGGGCGCCGCCTTGCTGCCACCGACGGTAGGTCCGTTCGCAGATGCCCAGTTCCTGGCACGCTCGCCCACGTCGGGCTCCGGCCTTTACTGCCTCATCGATCAGTTCAATGGCGTCCTGGCGATCTTGGGTGCTGATCATTCTTCCTCTTTCTCCCCCAGATCGCTGCCGCTTTTTCGGAGTATCAGCAACGCCGCGGCTTCCGCCAGTGCCTTCTCCTTGCGGTGGAGCTCCTTCTCAAGCTCCCGTATCCGCTTGCGCTCCACCTTCACCGCCGCCGCGTTTGAGCCGGCTGCAGCCGGCTCAAACGCCCCTTCGCACTGCGAGCGCCACGCCTGTACCTGCTCGATATACAGGCCCTTGCGCCGGCAGTACTCCGCCAATTCGGCTTGCGGCAACGAGGCCGTCTCCAGCACGACCGCAAATTTCACCGCCCCCGACCACTGCTCAGGAACGGCACCCGTCCCGCCCACCACTGCGCCTGCCTTCAAGGCCTCACGCCGCCACGCGTACAGCGTCGCCTCGGTCACGTTGAACTCTTTGGCCAGCATACCGATGGTTTCATTTCCGGGCGCCATCATGCGTTGCAGCACCATCGCCTTCAGTTCTTTGGGATACCCCACTGCGTCCTATTCTTCACCCCAGATTCAAGACCCGATTTTAGATCGGGATCAGAGGACATCTATCCTGACACCTAGCAGCCTGTCGGACTATCTCTCGCGTAAAATGACGCATCGTTTCCAGACGTCGAGAGCATGAGCCGCTTCCGCCCGATAGACCGCCAAACCGACTATCTGCTGCCGCCGTCGGTGCAGGACTGGCTGCCCGAATCGCACCTGGCGCGCTACGTGGTCGATGTGGTGGAGGCCCTGGACCTGTCGGCGCTGACGCGTGCCTACGCGGGCCGCGGCAGCGATGCGTACCACCCGGCGATGCTGCTGTCGCTGCTGATCTACGGCTACGCGACGGGGACGCATTCGAGCCGCCGGATCGAGCGGGCGACTTACGATTCGCTGGCGTTTCGGTTCATCGCCTGCAACCAGCACCCGGACCACGACACCCTGGCAAGCTTCCGCCGCCGTTTTGGCGCGCAGTTCGCCGATGCCTTCGTGCAGGTGCTGCAGGTGGCCCGGGAGAACCAACTCTCGCGCTTTGGCACGGTGAGCCTGGACGGCACCAAAATTCACGCCAATGCGTCGCGGCACAGCGCACTGTCCTACGGGCACGCCGAGAAGATCGAGGCGCAGCTCAAAGCCGAAGTGCAGGAGATGCTCAAGCTGGCCGAGGCCGCCGATCAGCGCAGCGTCCCCGAGGGCGTGGATCTGCCCGCCGAGATCCGACGGCGCGAAGAGCGGCTGGCCGCCATCGCGCCGCCAAGGCGAAGATCGAGGCGCGTGCCAAAGAGCGCTTCGAGCGCGAACAGGCCGAGTACGAAGCCAAGATGGCCACGCGTCGGACCAAGGAAGCCACGGGCAAGAAGCCCGGTGGCAAGCCGCCCTGCCGCCCCAGGCGGGTCCGCGCGCGCAGGACCAGATCAACCTGACCGACGAAGGGTCGCGGATCATGAAGGTGGCCGGCGGCGGCTTCGAGCAGTGCTACAACGCCCAGGCGGTGGTCGATACCGAATCGATGCTGGTGATGGCGCCCCACGTCACCCAGGCGGGCAACGACAAGGAGCAGGTCGAGCCCATGGTGGCCAGGATTCAGGCGCTGCCCGAGGGGCTGAACCAACCGCAGCGCCTGCTGGCCGATACCGGCTTCTTCAGTGAGAAGAACGTCGAACTCTGCCAGCAGGGTGACATTGAGCCGCTGATCGCCGCGGGCCGCGACGCCCATCATCCGCACTGGCTCGACCGTTTCGAGGAGCCCGCGCCGCTCACCGGGCCGGCAAGCCACGTCGAACAGATGCGCCACGCCCTCAAGACGAAGGCGGGCCGTGCAGCCTATGCGCTCAGGAAGCAGACCGTGGAGCCGGTGTTCGGCATCATCAAGTCGGTGATGGGGTTCCGCCAGTTTCTGCTGCGCGGCCTGGACAACGTTCGCCATGAATGGACGCTAGTGCGGCGCGCGTCAAGGTAGTTGTCGCCTCGGTCATGCAGCCAACTGTTGAGTATTCACGTCAGGCAAATGCGTCTTTATGACGGACTCACGTTCCGGGTTGAGCGTGACTGCGCCAATGGGCGACCAGTTGCGCGTATTGCCGGACCAACGCGCCGGGTTGAGTTCGCGAGCCTCGGTGTAAAGAGCATGCCTGGCAGCCAGAATCGCCTGATCCTCACCGGCATGGCGCTGGGCCGGACTGACGTAGCGGATACCGCTGTGACGATGATCGACGTTGTACCACTGGACGAAGCCGGCTGCCCAGGCGCGCGCCTCGTCGAGGTCGGCGAAGCCTCGGGTGGGAAACTCGGGCCGGTACTTGGCGGTGCGAAACAGCGACTCGGCATAGGCATTGTCATCGCTGACCCGTGGGCGCGAGTACGAGGGTTTGACGCCCAGCCAGTTGAGCATGGCCAGTACCGTCGTGGCTTTCAGGTCGAGCCGTTGTCGCCGTGCAGAACCGGCTTGGCGCTCAAGGCGGCAATCCCTTCGGCCAGCGCCGTGCGGCGCACCAGATGGGCGGCATGGTCGGCATGGTCGCTATCATGCACCTCCCAGCCGACGATCTTGCGGCTGTACAAGTCGAGAATCAGGTAAAGGTGGAACCAGCGCCCCGTGACTTGTGCCGGCAGGTAGGTCATGTCCCAGCACCAAACCTGGCGCACGGCGGTAGCGATGTGCGTGGTCGGCGGCCGGACCGCCTTGGGTGTCTTGGCGCGCCCACGGTGAGCGGATTGCCCATGTGCGCGCAGGATGCGGCTGAAGGTGGATTCGCTGGCCAGATAGACCCCTTCGTCGGCCAGCATGGGCACGATGCGCGCCGGCGGCACGGCGGCAAAGCGCGGCGCATTGGCGACGGCCAGCACCTGGGCGCGCTCGGCCTCAGAGAGGGCATGGGGCGGTACAGGGCGCACTGCCTGCGGCCTGCGATCACCGCCGACAAGGCCTTCGCCAGCGTGCCAGCGTTGCAGCGTGCGCAAGTTGATGCCGGCCATCTCGCAGGCGGGCTTCAAGCGCGCGCCTGCCGCCTGCGCAACATGGATATCTCGGGCCAGTGCCTGGCGATCTTCGAGGCCGATCATTCGCCCTCTCCCTTGTTGAAGATCGCCGCGATTTTTTTGACAGGACCAGTAGGGCTGCCGTTTCGGCCAGCGCCCGGTCTTTGCGCAGCAGTTCGCGTTCGAGCTCCTTGATCCGCTTCTTGTCTTGCCGGGTGGCTTGCGGACTGGCGCGGGCCTCCTCGGGCTCGGCCAAGGCCGCGGTGGCGCTGGCACACCACTGATCGAGTTCGGCCGGATATACGCCGTGCTCACGACACCAGGCGCTCTTGCCGGCCTCGTCCATCGCCGCCGTAGTGATCACCGCTTCGAGTCGGGCGCGCGCAGTCCAGGCCCGCCCTCGGGCGGGCCTGGACTGCGCATCCTCACGCCATCGTTCCAATGTCTGCACCGAAACCCCTATCTCTTGTGATACCACGCCCACTTGGGCGCTCTCCGGCGGCAACAACCGCGCCACCGCTCTGCTCCTGAATGCTTCTCCGTACCGAGCCATCTCTCATCCTTGTCGCCCCCAAGTTCAACATCATAGAGAGGCGACAACTATTCTGACGCGGGGGGTTCATTGGGCTGGGATGCCCGCGAGCGCCTTGCCTCGATCCGCGGTCGAAACCCAACCGGACGCTTCCGCACTTGCCAGCCACGCAGCTGAAACACCCGCTGCACCGTGTTCTTGTTGAACCCCAGCAGGTGGGCCACCGTCCGGTAGCCAAAGGACGGGTTGTCCTCGATCATCGCCTTGATCGGTTCGGCAAAGCGGGGCTGCACCTTCGGTGGGGCCTTCACCGACTGGTAGTAGAACGTCCGACGGGGCACTTCAAACCACCGGCACAGCTGACTGATCGAGACGACGACACCTTCTTCCTTGAGTCCCTGGCGGATCGTCTCGATCACTTCTCGTCCTCGCCCAGCAGGGACTGCAATTTTTTTCGGGCACGCAGCTCCAGCATCGCTTCCCCGTAGGCTTCCTGCAGTTGCTTGATCTGCTTCTCGTACTGCTCCCGGATGTCCAGCGGGTTCGCCCGCAGCGCGTTCTCCATGCCCCGCTTCGCCTCGTCGATCCAGGTCTCGATCTCGGACGGGGGCAGATCATAAGAACGGCTGGCCTCCGCCACCGTCGTCTTCCCCTGCAGGATCTCCATCACCAACGCGCTCTTGCGCTTGGCTGTCCAGCGTTTGATTTCGTCTTCCATGACCATGCTCATGTGTCGTTCCTTTCAAGGTTAACACCTGAGCAGGATTTCACTGGGTCAATACAGGCAGGACAACTCGGGCGGCTCGATGCCCCGCTCGCGCATCCAGCGCCGCAGTTGGTTGGCGTTGATCCCGTCGGTCAGGGCCACCCCGGCGACAGAGGCGCCTGGCTCGCCGCAGGCTTCGATCAATGATCGCTTGAACGCTTCGGAGTGGGTGCGACGGGTACGGCGGGGCTGCTGCGTGATGGTCATGGAAGTGTCCACTTCTAGCGCTAGTGGACACTATGTTTAGCGAGCTAAGGCGCTGAGGGAAGATGAGTTGGCCGGAGGCTTACGGAACTGCGGCTTCGCTGTATCAGAGCGCAGGCATCCGGGTAGTGGGAAAAATCTGTTTTTCATTAACGCGTTTTCCAACACCCCTCACAGTAATCCGGGAAAATTCCATTCCACAGATTGAAACGGAGACTCTCATAGTCTGGGTCGTCTAAGATATCTGCAATGTTTCTTTTGAAAATATTCCAATTTCGATTAGGAGGATCCTTTATCTGGCAGCAGGGTGTCACGTCACCCGACAAGAGTGAATAGATCCAGGTTTCGTCACAATTTTTGAACTTCGGGTTGGCTTTGGTCGTCGGGAACAAGTCGATACCTTCTGTTTGGCAGAACTCCCGAAACGGCTGTAAATTTGAGGTGGCATAATCATAATCAGCATGAGCTGATTGGACCACTTCATCGATAACGGCCAACTCCTGGAGCTTCTCCTTCGGATAAATTCGCACATAGTTCTTCATCGGATTAAGCGGCTGAAAGCTCTCGAACACCTCGACTCCATTGCTCTTTGCCACATCAACAATCGAAGGCAATTCCGTTTTTGTATTGGAAAACAAGGTTCCTTTCAAGGAAATCTTCGGATAAACATATCCGTTTGCATCCCTGTACTCCCTTAGCTTCCGAATTCCACGCCATACTTTTTCCAAGTCACCATCCAGGCGAGAGCTAGCAAAAGTCTCCAGGATCAGCCGAATCGATTGAGATCGCCACATAAGCAACCTCTTCCTCGCTCCAACAGTTAAAATTACACCGAGTCGTGGGTTCTATGTTGATCAGGGTAGGGGTCGCTGACCATAGACGCGCATCAACCGCTTCAACTTTCAACCGACCGATATCCGGATCATTCTGAATGGCATCAGCGTAAGCAGTATCGGAGATCCAGAACTGATCGTCCCTCTTTCGATACTCAATCTCCATCAACTCAACCCACCTGTCTTTTCCGAATCTAACATTCGCAAAAACAGTGTAAACATCAGCACTGCCTTTTTGCTTGAATGATGCATTTGGGCGCAGATGGGGATGAACCCTGTCCCAAACAGCGGTAATATTCATATTAATTCCGAAACCAAAAAATGAAGAGACGAAGGATTTAATCATGACAGGCTTTCTGGAACATCCGGAAGGGCGCCAAACCACTCCCAACCCTGCCAAAGACTTGGGCAGACGAGAATACACTCTTGAAGATATGAAACATACGCGCTGACGACTGCGTTCAAAGAGGGGCTGAAGTCATCAAACTTTCTTAATTTTAATTTTAACACTCCGCTCTCGGGAGCGAGGACCGAAAAATAGAATGGAGTCTCAAGCTTGATCCCCAAATCAATGACTCCAGTTGGCGGCGAAATGTATCGATCGAACAAACGCTGATTGGGGGCCTTGCTACCCTGCTGAGTGAAGTCGGCTAAACACACAACGACGGAGCTTTCCTGCAATGCAGTTCTCACATCCCTTGCAAGAGCCCTCAGGTCGTTTGTAAAAATATAGCGCCCCCCTCTGAAATGGATTGCCGAATCGGCATTCACACGGACAGCCCAAGTTCCGATAACGGGGTAAAGAGGGGAGGCTTCAGGCGCGGCAGCAACGGCTGACACCTTACTCCCCAGCACGCCCAGAATGCAGCAAAGCGTATTCTGATGGTGGGTGTGATATGTAAGCAGCACCCCCCCCTTTCAACTACCTCCTTCAAAAGAGCGGGCTCTTCTACAACAACATTTTTCTTTACCCAGTCGTGGTCAATACGTCGGTACTCAAGAAAATGGCGTGCAAACAGGGCATGACTATCAAGCCATGCTCGCCGAAACTCGGGCACGCCAGCCTGCGGTAGAACCGCGGCCATGGAACCGCTCATGGCATGCACTTGCTTGAAGAAAGGGCTCATCCGACGCTCAATCGTCTTGAAGGGACTGACGTTAGTGAGAAACGGAAGGTACTTGAATGCAAGTTCCAGCCCTCTCAGATACCTTCGGTAGTGCAGTCCAAATGCTGTCAGCTCATCCATATCTAACGATAGTCCGTATCACCCGATGTCAGCCACCAGTTGTTCTCCAACCTACTTAGTACCGAAGCGTCCGTGAATGGATTCGCCATAATCCGGAACTCAGTGCTCCGCATCTCGGTCGCGCAGGGCTCGAACTCTCGGGCAAATCGAGACGTCACGGAGAAAATCAAGTTTCTGTAGCTATTCAGCCTGCTCCAACTCTGGACAGCCCTGAAAATATCCGGAATATCGTTGAAGGATGACAGAAGATCGATAAGTGCCAAATTGCCTTCTCCGTGATCCCGCACAACGGCAAGCCCGGCAATTCTGCCGAACAATCTACCCTTAACCAGCAACAATCGATACGGCTTCGAAGGGTGGGAGAGAAACCTATGTGAGAAGTAACCCGCATCCCTGCTTCCGATCGAACAATCGCGAAAACCCCTCCTCATCCTGGACCAAAGTTCATCTACAGTGGACAAGGCTTCCGCGGCATCTACCTCATGACATTTAGGCACATGCCAAGACGCGTCTTTTGTCTCGAAAACAAGATCGAATAAGCTATCTATCGAACGAAATACACCAAGATGTTCTCCGAGCCGCATGGCTCTTTCGCTGGGAAAGCCAAACGCAAGACAGTACGGATTCTCTGGCGCCTGAAGACGGCTTAAAATGAGCTTAATTAGCACAAAGAAAGGAGATTGAGCTCGACTCAAGCCCGACGATTTCCGATGCGCCATCAAATCAACAAGCTGCGCCGCCCTGTGAAGTTCGCCTTCAAAAACCACCTGCCTATAGATTAGTCCGCAATGGAGCAAGAGCTCACCGTTACAGTCTCCGGAGCCCCCCCAAGACTCGCCCATCCCTTTACTGTACTTCCATTCCAGCAAGGCCTTTGGCACTTCATGACCAAAGACCGCCTTAAATAGCGGTATCGTTCGCGCCAGGTCAGCGTCATCAAGACGAAGAGGGTCAATCACCGCCTCCCTCCACGTGTAATCACATGACCAGAGTCGTTCCAGACATGGGGGAGGAACACCAGCCCCTGTTCAAGTCCGGTGTCTTCAACCTCAATTTCCACACAGTAAGCAGCGTGATCATAAACATGTATGACCTTCTCACAAGCCAAGAAAACGCTCACCCTGTAACTCCCCCTCATCAATGGCAAGGATGGATAGCAAAGTCTGGCTGTCCCGCATGAATTTGCATCCACGCTCACCTCGACGCCATCGAAGAACGTACTGGTGCTTGTCACCAACTGCCCGCCAAGGGTCTCGAGAGCAAACACAACCGTTGGTGGCGGTAGATCAGCGGCGATCTTAAATTCGACATAGACCTTCAGCTCTGAGTGAGCTGCTCTGGCTTTAAGGAATTTTCCTGTCACTCCGTCGACGCTCACCGCAACCTTTGTCAACCGTGCCTCTCCCGATGGAACGATGCTTTCAGGTGCGTGAACCGAAAGCAAGGCCTTGTCCTCTTCCGCGCCAGCATCTCGCGTGTTCCCAAGCAAGCTTTCGCTGTAGGCCCTCGCAACCTTCTCCGGCGAATCCAGCATGACCATCCGCCCTTTTTCGAGCCAGATAGCCTGATCGCAGATGGCTTCGATGTGGTACATCGAATGCGAGCAGAAGAGGATTGTCGCTCCGCGGCTCTTCAAATCCATAATGCGATCGAAGGATTTGCGCGCAAACGCACCGTCGCCCACGGAGAGCGCTTCGTCAATTACGAGAATGTCGGGCTCAACCGATGTAGCGATAGAGAACGCCAGGCGCACGTACATTCCGCTTGAGTAGGTCTTGACAGGCTGGTCGATAAAATCCTTCAGCCCGGAGAACTCGACGATTTCGTCAAAACGTTGATCAATCTCTTCTTTTTTAAGGCCAAGGACAGAGGCATTAAGATAGACGTTTTCTCTTCCGGTGAACTCGGGGTTGAAACCCGAGCCCAGCTCCAGAAGCGCGGCGATCCTGCCGTTGACTTCAAGGGCACCGCTGGTCGGTTGCAGCGTTTTGCAAAGCACCTGTAAAAGCGTCGATTTCCCTGCTCCGTTTCGGCCCACCAGCCCTAGCACCTTTCCGGTAGGAACCGTAAAACTAATGTCTGCCAGTGCTTCGAACTTTCTTCCGTAGGTTTGCCCCTTGGATGCGAAAAGCTGGAGAAGACGATCGAGCGGCCGGTCATAAATTCCGTAAGTCTTACAGAGCCTGTCGGCCCTCACAGCGATCTGATCAGAGGACATCGGCAAATCCATCCCGGGTTTTCGTGAACATCCAGGCACCGGCCATCGCGACTGCAAGCCCGAGGAACAGCGACCCAAACCAACTCATGAGATCGGGCATAAGGCCCGCGAAAAGCACGTTTCTCATGTTCTCAATTGGCTGAGTAAGGGGGTTCAGGCCGATCCAGAACTGGAGTTCCGGGGACAGGGTGCTGGTTGAATAAAAAACAGGGGAAAGGAAAAGCAATAAATTGACCAATAGCACCAGGGCTTGCCCGAGATCGCGAAAATACACGCCAATAGCCGATAGAATCCACGTCAATCCCAGCAACAAGGGAATCAGGGGCAGGATCACCAACGGGAACAGCAGGGCCGAATAGTGAAATGACTCAAAGAAAATGGTGCACACAAAGAGCATTCCACTTCCGACCAGAAAATGGAAAAGAGAAACCCCTATGGAAATATGCCCAAGAAGTTCAAGGGGAAAGACCACTTTCTTTACCAGATTGGGCTGCTCAACTATCAAGCTAGAAGCCCTGCTGACCACCTCAGAGAAGAGGTTGAACACGACGAGCCCCGCGAACAGCCTCAATGCATAAGCGCCGTTTCCCGAAGCCAATTCTCCAGGCCAGCGCATCTTGAATATTCCTGCGAATACAAAGGTGTACACGCCGAGAGTAAGCAAGGGTGTGATGAAAGCCCACGCAATTCCGATCAAAGACCCCTTATACCGTCCGGAGATGTCGCGTTTGACAAACTGCAAAAATAGCGTCTTGTACTTGATCGGCGAAGCTAGCAGGGAAAAATATTGCCTCATTATATTTCGCATGAGTGAGAATCCTTCTCCAGCGCAGCGCGCGGAGAGCCTTCGTGTGAAAACACCATCTTTTGGCCCACCTTTTTTCCCGGACAACACCATTGCACGCGCACGCCCCTCTGGAATGGAAGGTGGAAAACGAATCAATGGCTAATGGAGAGATAGCGCATTAGTGGCTTCAGATGTAACGCCTTCAGTCATCCAGAGAGGCCAGACGTCTCGAGGCCAGCCTGCAAGCACATAAAGATCGTGAATCACCTGGAGCCATTGACGCAGAGGCCTTTCCCCCGGGCTGAACTGTACCTGCTCAAGCGCCAGCCGCCCCTTGAAGGTAAGGCGGAGCACGCCTGGGGCACTTTTAAGCTCAACAGAGCAGATCAGCCAGCTCCGTTCGCCCAAACGTGCTTGCAATGGGGGCTGAGGTACAAGCTGAGAGTGAGCCGATTCTTGAACAAAGCGCTGGTACGGGGCGCTCCGCGTGATTGTATGGGCTGGAGAGCGCGTCGCCCGGACTGCCACCTCACTTTGCTCAAGCCATTTCACCAGGTGAGGCACCATGCGCTCTGTGAGGCGGCGGGTCAACCACAGCACCACCTGCTGACCATCAGTCAGCTCACCGGTCAGACGGATACGGTCCTCAAAATCAACATACTGACTGGTCACTCGGCACAACTCACTCACGAGATAGGCCCTTGCCGGCTAGCGCTTTCAACTTCGGCGCTTAAAAAATTTTCCCGAAATTGATGGTGCCACCTTCATCAAAAAAGTCCAGCTTAACCTTCGGGTCAGGATCCGACTCCATGCTTGAGCTCGGTCGCGATCGCGCCAGCAGAGCAAGGTTGGAGAGATTTTGCATGGACAGCAACTGACAATACACGACCGGCAAGGCACCTGCGTCACGCAGGGCAAGCAGGGCATCACCCGGCAGGGCGTTGAAGGCCGCCTCATCAATCCGAAATATGCCATCAAGTTTACGTTTAGCGTCGGCTTGCTTCACGCCAATGGGCCAAGCTTGAATCAGGTTATGCGCTTGGAGAGCTGCGCATACTCGCTCTGTTGCTTCGCGGTTGGACTGGACTTTTGAGAGAAACTCAAATACACCCTGAATAGCGGCGCTGGGAGTGCCATCTTCATTGAAAAAATATTCACCCGCCAGCCCATCCGTCACCAATCCGCTTTCTTCATCGACACACAACACCGTCTGCCCAGTGTCGATCTTCAACAGCTGGAATGGATAGGTGCGATAAACCAGGGGTGTATGCGATGCAAGCCACTGCCCATCTAGCCCGACAAACAGGTTCTGTCCCACCTCCAGCCCTTGTAAGGCAACGGGCACAAAAATATCGCCCGCCTTGACGAAGCCCAGGGGCAGCTCCTTCGCCGCCCCTGGTAGCTCTTGCATCACGAGGGGAATCATGGCGTCGCCGGACGCGAAGCGAAAATCGGCGGCGCGCTGCCAGCGCCGGCCAGCATGCGACTGCCGGGATACTACGGTGTACTTGGGCATGGACGATCCAGAGTGAAGCGATGGTAAGACCGCCTGAGGAAATCAGGCCTTAGCGTCCTTCTTGGGCTTTCGTGGAGCACGCTCCTTCTTGACAGGCGACTCGACAGGATCGCCTTCAACAGGCTTCATTGCGCTCAGTAAACCAGAAACATAGGCATTACGCGCGGTCTGGGCAAGCGCCAGACGTTGCTGCAAGCGTGCAATTTCTTCCTCGGCCACCTGCACATTCAGCACTTGGGCGCGGGCCGGCTCGGTGAGATTGGCAGTGGCATAGCGGGTGCCGTTGATGGTGACATACTCAGGCAAAGGCATTGTTTATTCCTCTCGTAAAAACAACAGAAATAGAGCGTAGGATTCTTGCAAAGACGCTCATTGAGCGCAAGCACCAAGCACTGACGACCACAATATCTATCGCTCAAATTGAAAAACCCTGGCACCTCTTTCGAGAGGCCAGGGCAATCCCCCTCCGACTTACTGGAGGGGTTCAGCAAACACTACTCAAACAGATCAGGAACCGATCAGTTGGGCATCGTTAAGCACAACATTGTCACCGAAATCGACCACACCGATCAGTTGAGCGGTACTGAAGTCAGCCGTGGTGTTGGTCGCAGCAATCCCGTTGAAAGCGAGTTCGAACACTGCGTACTCACCATCGTTCAGATTGTTCTCAACCAGAACAACAGCCTTACCTGCACCACCAACCAGATTCAGCGCACCTGCGGTCGTGGTGTAACCCGTATTAGCGTTCAACGTACCAGCAACAATCCCCGCATAATCAGCAGAACCGCTATTGGTAGAGTTAATGGCAGCCAACAGCTTGGAAGCAGTCAGGCCCGCAAACGTATCCGTAGTCGTGAATGCACCGGTCAGCACAGTCACCGAATTCACATCAACCGCTGCGTCAGCATTCAAAGTCACATCCCACGTAACTTGGGAGGCTACAGAGCCAGATTCACTGTTCTTGCTCGTCAGGTAGGACGTGAAGTCCAGCTTGTCGATTTCAGTAGCGACCAAGCTAGTGCTATCGGTGAAGTTAACCACCGTATCCTTACCCAGACCGTAACCCTTGAAGACCAGGGTTTCAGAGCTGAGCGCGCTGGTGCTCAGCACAGCAACGTCATCGCCCAGACCAAGCTCAATGCTGTTGTCGGTTTCAGCGAAGCCGTCTGCACCGGTGATGTCGACGAGGGGGCCCAAGAAGACTTGCTCCTGACCCAGCTTGGGAGTACCGACACCTTCAACCGCGTTCAGAACTGCGACAGAGCCGGTCACAGGCGTAGTGATTGCGGAAACAACGTCTGCTTTGGTTGCAGCGGAGTTGTGCGAGAAAGCCTGGAAGGCAGTCAGCGCAGCATCCGAGACGTCAGCCTCAGCCGCCACGGAAGAGGCGATAGAGATCTTCAGATCAGTTGCAGCAACCTCACCATCAACCTTGGAGCTGATCAGCAGCGTGTTGGAAGGGCCGTCCTCAGCAATGAGCAGGTTCTTCAGAACAGCGTTGTCATTGATCGCAGCCTTGATGGCTTGATTGACGTAGAACTGATTGACCGCGAAGTTGCTACCCGTCGGAATATTGACAGTGACTTCAAAGCCATTGTCCAGCGCCACGGCAGGGCCATCGGTCACACCGCCGGCATCGTCAACGCTGGCACCGGAGAAGGTAACAGTCAGCTTGCCGTTGTACAGGAACACATTGCTGTTATGAGCAGCATTGCCGAGCAGGTCATTGACATCGGCATTCACCGAGCTCACAACCCAAACAGCGGTGTCACCCGTGCCATCGGTAAAGACAACGTCGTTGCCCGCACCGGCATTGATGACGAAATCACCAGAGCCGAGGGTGACGATCTTGTCATTACCTTCGCCGCCGTTGATGGCCAGGTTAGCGTTTGCCTTCTGATCAAGGTACCAGTTGGGGGAGCCAAGCGGGTTTTGCACGCTAACGGTAATGGAGTCGTTACCAGCGCCACCATTGGCGGTGAAGCTGAAGTCTTCACGGCCGGACAGGGTGCCACGGCTCGCGGCGAACTCAGAATCGATATCAACGGTGATGCTGTCATCGTTGGCACCACCGCTGTAAACAAAGGCGATGTTGTCAGCAGACGGGTTGGAGGCGGTGTCCACCAGGTTCAGGTACTTGGCGACGGAATCGGAGGTGATGGCAGCCTGGAAGGACAGCTTGCCAGCGAACTCGGTACCGTCGATCAGGCGAACGTCGGTGAAACCGTTTTCGTCATTGCCACCGGGCAGGTTGGTGCCGTCGCCGGTCACTTCGTTACCAACAGTCAGGTTGCCCTTGTTCTCAACGGTCACCACGTTGCTGTAAGCATTGGTGATGTTGTGGCTGGAGGTCAGACCGTTGACGATCTTGACTTCGCGCAGGGTGTTGTTAGTGGAGGAGATGCTGGCCAGCTTGCTGTTGTCGCGAACTTCAATCTCGAAGCGCTCAACACCCTTGGAGTTGGAGGTGGTACCGACGGACAGGCCGCCGATGACCAGATCGCCACCGTTGGAGCCACGGCCCACGTCGTCGAGGATGACCTTGGAGGTCACCAGATCCACGGCAACCAGCGGATCGAAGGGCTCGATCTTGGTGTGCAGGCCGGAGCTGGGGGGCACGACGCCGTTCTTGGTCTGCCAGCCGGTGTTGGCATCAATGGTGACCTTGCCGCCGTTGGAATCGGTCAGCAGCACGGTGGTGCCGGTGACCAGCTTGCCAGTGTCGGTGTCGTAACGGTTGAACTCTGCACCCAGGGAGACGGTCACGCCGGCCAGGGAGGTGTCGCCAGCAGAAACCAGCTCGGCGATGCGAGCGGTAATCGCATCACGCAGAGCAGCGTAGGTTTGGGCTGCATCAATGGCGTCGCTGGCGATGACCTTGGCGGTACCGTTCAGGTAGAAGCCGAAGCCCCAGTAGGGGTTGTCCTTCAGGGGGGAGGTGCCCGCTGCAGCGCTACGGGTGTCGAGGAGTTCCAGGGCCAGGGTGCTGGTGGAGGTACGGCCAGCGCGCAGGGAAGTACTGGTCGAAGTAAACACCGTAGTCCACATCACCCGGATCGGTTTCGACCATGGCGATGGTGATGTCCTTGGTGATTTCGTTGTCGGCGATGCGGACATCTTCGACGATCAGGTCAGCGCGGGAGTTGTTGTTTTCCCACTTGGTCACGCCTTGCATCTCGTGAGCGTCAACGGTGACGGCACCGAAGTCACCGATGTTGTTGTCGCCAGCGGCAGTGGAATCGGAGGACTGGGCGCTGATAACGACGTTTTCGATACCGGTGGTAACGGCACGGACGGCATACATTTGGAGTGCGAGGATAGCATCCAGGGTGTCGTTGCCGGCGCCGCCATGAAACACGTCGCCGCTGCTCAGCGCGTCGGGGGTGATACCCTTGAACACGTCGTTGGCAGCAGATCCGATCAGGGTTTCGTCGAGATACGGCTTCAGGACGAAGGTGTTGACGTCGTAGGAAGACGGGAAGTTGGACGGCGCTACGTTGGCTTCCACGACCGAGTAGTTGTAGGAGTAGTCAACCTTGCTGACGTAGGCAGCCTTGGCAGCCAGCACGCCAGCGTCGGAGCCGTTGTAGCTGTAGAGGCCCTTGGCCAGCTCGATCACGGCACCAACACGGTTGCCAGCATTGGCGGCGATGAAGGCTTCGGCATCGTCAGCGCTGAACACGCCGTTCAGGCCGAGGTTGTTCAGCATCATGGTGCCCAGGTCACGGTCGCTGGTACCAGCAAACAGCTGGTTCAGGGCGTCGGTGTAACCGGCGGTGCCGAAATCCTTGATGTAGGAAACGTGGTAGTCGAAGTTTGCACGGCCCGGGGCCGCATCAGCCAGGACGGCGAAAGCGTGGGTAATCAGAGCGTAGTTCGGCAGCAGCAACATGTGTGTTGTCCTTTCGAGTAGAAAAAGCACCAACGCAAGCGGGGATTCCTCTGCGCGGCGAAGCCTTATTAGCAAGCTTGGGCCGGACTGTACCGGTCGTCACTTTTATTGACAAGTGATCACGATCACAAAGACCGAATTTACTTGGTTGTTGTGGCTACCAGGCAACCCGGAGCCCGGCGTAGACGATCCGGGTATCCACGGCATACAGGGGAAGGTTGGATTGCTGGCGGAGCCACTCTGCGCCAACGAAGGGTTCCACACGCCCTCCAAGGTACGTGTATTCAATGCGATAGGCTGTTTTGTTGACTCGCCGCTTCAGATTACTTTCGAGCAATGGGCTGAATCCGCGCGCATCCTGCTGGTGCTCCGCATCGACTTCCAGATTCAACCTCTGCCGGCCGCGTAGCATCTGCCGCACCGCCAGAACGCCGATACGTGACTGCTGCCCGCCCGGGCGAATGTCATATTCCGGAACATCCTGCCCAGCCCGGAGGCGAAACAGCCAGCCGTCTCCGCAGAGGGCCTGAACCAAGCCTCCCGCGTAGTGGCCGTTGAAGGCCAAGGCATCAGGATAACGACGGTACTGAAACTCGGCGCCCAGGCGAATGCGGCACGGGGTGTCTGGCGGCTCCCGATCCACCCCCAGACTTCCGCCCGTCAATTGGTAGACGTGGCGCCCCTGCACCCCCAAGGCCTGGAGGGTGAGTGCGCCATAGGGGGCCCAGGGGCCGCTACCATTGCGTTCAAGTACCAGCCCAAACTGGCTGAAGTCGGTGTCGCTCTGGGCTGGGGTGTGACGCAGGCTGAGCGCTGCGGCCAGCGTCCAGCCTTGTGCCGACCCTGTGGGCAAGCGGGCGTCGAAGCGCCAGTCGAGCCGTCCGAAAATACCGCTCCGCGGTCGGGAGGTGGGATCGAGGATCACCGGCAGGCTGCCGTCGGGCAAGGGGAGCTCCAACTGGGTGGTGCGTGTGCTGCCCAGCAGGTTGTTGTCGTAGCCGGTGAGCAGGGAAACAGTCTGGCGATGGGTATAGCCCGGCGGCAGCGCAAACGCCCAGGCTCGACGCCGTGCCACGATGACTTCTTTCTGGGCGAAGGTGAGCCGGCGGTCCACCTCGACCTGCCCCAGCAGCGCATCGGCAGCGGCACGCTCGCCATTACCCTCCAAGGCAATGGCGTACTCGATCTGGGCGGCCAAATGGTCGGGCGCCAGCATCAGCACCCGCTCCAGGCGGTCGGCCGCCAGATCGTACTGCTGAAGGGTGTTGAGCCCCTGCCCCAGCCAGAACATGAAAGGTACATCCCGGTTGCATGCGGCTTCCATAAGCATGCCCTGGGCCACCTGCTGGGGCAGGCCGAGCTCCAGGTTCACACGCGTCAAACACCCCTCTTCCGGCCTGCCAGGCTGCCCCTGAGCCCAACCACACCCCTGACCTGCCGCAAACAGCAGGACACACAGGCAAGCGCGCAAGGCACTGGGGGACGCGACGACGGCGTGAGCGCCGCTGCTGTTTCAGACACAGTTCTTGAGGGGGTAGGCGTAGATATGACAGGGCGCCACGATGCCCTCGAGGAGGAATACACCCTGAGACTGCAGTTGGTGGGGGCCGAGGTAAGCCGCGAGATTTTCGCCGATGAGGATGGGGTGGGCAAGTTCCGCTGTCATCTTTTCAAGCCGGACCGCCACTGTTACCGGTCGCCCCATGGCCAGATGGGTACGACGCCGAGCTGAGCCAAAGGAGCCCACGGTGGCCGGGCCGCTCTCAAGGCCGATACCCAGAGCCAGGGATTGAAGGTTGTCCGGATCGGGATCGGGCAGAATGTCTCGCGAGGCGCGAAGTAGCTCCCGGGCAGCAAGGAGCGCTTTTTCAGCCGGATCGGAGGATGTTTGGGACTGATTCCAGATGGCCAGGATGCCATCCCCCTGGATGGATTCGATGGTGCCGCCCTGACGCTCAACGATGTCGGTGGCCACCGAAATGTAAGCGTGAATCACTGCCGCGGTCTCTTCCGGGGGACGGATTTCGCAGTAGGCCGAAAAATTGCGGATGTCGGCATAGATGGCGATCACGTCGCTGTGTGTGGCGTCAATGGCATCGGAGGGGTCACGCACCGCCAGTGCTGCCGCCACGGGGGCGGGCAAGTAGCTCGACAGGTGGGCGTAGATGCGATCGCGCTCCCAGAGGCTGCGTGCATGGTCTGCCAAGGACAGGGCCGTGGCGAGCATCAAGATGTATAGACTGCCCGGCAGCCACTCCACCCAAAGCGCAAAACGGGTAAGCAGGATGGCCTTGAGAACGTAAGCACCTGCCGCCACCACCACACTGGCCACGATAAGGCTGGATACCGGCCTGTACAGGCGCACCACCGCTAACACGCCCCCCCCCAGCAGGATCACCGCCAGCGGGAAAAGCCATTGATGGCGGGGAACGCCCGGAATCCGGTCATCCAGCACACCAACGAGCAGTTGGGCGTGCACAAGTAGTCCCGCATCAATACCGCTGAAAGGGGTCGCCACACGGTCGTTGATCCCCATGGCAGTACTGCCAATGACCACCCAGGCATTCTGAAACAGACTAGCGGGTACATCACCGCTCAGGACGCGATGGGCAGGAATAGCGGCCAGTGCATCAGGATGAACAGACCAGGGAATTCGCACGTTACCCGCTGAATCGAGGGGCAGAGGACGCGAAGACAGGCCCACGCCCTGAATCTGCCACGGCGCCCCAAACAAGCCCTTGCCTTCGGACAGGGACAAGGGAGCCGACGACGCCCCCTCCCGGCGCAAGGCCTCGAGAAAGAGGGCCGCATGGGCGCGATTATTGTGACAAATAACGGCGGGCTGCTTGCGAACGCTTCCGTCACTGGCCACGATCGGGGTGATGTGCCCGGCAGGCAAGCCGGCAAAGGCTGGCGCATTGGCGATGTAATTATCGGCGACGGGGAAGAGACCTGGACAGGCGGGCCAATCAAGGTGAGAGGAAACCTGCCCCTGCTGCGCCGGACTATTCCCCTGAATGGCAAACACCTGACTGAGAACGCCATTGTTGCGCTGCAAGCTGGCAACGAGCCGTTCGTCCTGATCAGAGGGGGACGGGAGCACAACGTCGAAAACTTGCAGCGACGTACCCCGTATCGCCAGAGCGTCGGACAACTGAGCCAGCCTATCCCTGGTCCAGGGCCACGCGCCAAGCTTTTGCATGGAGCTTTCGTCGATATCGACAACCACGACACGGCGTTCGGGATCGGTGCTCGCAGCCAAGCGCCACACCCAATCACCGGCCCGCTCTTCGAGAACGTCAATCGGCCCCGCCAGCCCTATGAGCAGGAACAACCAGACTACCAATGAGGCCAGGACGGCAGTGATGGCACTCGCCTTGGCGGAGCGAAGCAAAGAACTGATCTGCAATTGGAAACCTAATAATCACGCTGCTCCGACACACCGACTGCAGCCGGGGAACATGCCACAACGGTCAATGGGACACCGGAAAGATAAACGGGAACGCTGCGCTCAGCGCTTCCAGAGCGTGATGCCACTTACGCTGCCATGGGCGACAGCTTTTTCGAACTGATAGCCTGCTTGCTTGCCGTCGTAACTGAAGGCACCTGCCATGGACTGGCCCGCCCCCATTTCCTGGAAGAGTCCGACGGAGGAGATCTTGCCGGCAGACTGGAACTGTGTCTGGCCAAAGGCACCACTCAGGTCCAAGGAAGTTGCATAACTTGATTTGGCAAAATCCACATCAAGCCGGCCATTGCTGACAGCCACGGGCTGATACGCAATACCTGGCCTGCTGTAGCTCGCTGACGCGTTAGATAGCGCGAAGCTGGCCGAGGCAACTTCCGGGCTGAAGGTGGCACGGGTGGTCTGATCGCGGTACAGGGTGATAAAGAAATTACTCACCACCGCCTTACGACCAACCGCCTCCGCGGCGTCGAGGCGCTCTGCGATGGAGTTGGGCGGGATGTTCCAGTTAGCTCCATTGCGCACCCAAACAAGGCGGGCGTCATCTGGCACGGATGGCACCGGAACAGGCGCGGGTGACCTGCTTCCTGGCAGGTCTGATTCCAGCACTTTCTCTTCGACCAGATTGCCCGCGAGACTCTGGTTGATAACGGGCTTTTGAACGCTTTCGGCGATTACGAGCTTGTCTGCGGAGGGAGTCGGCGCCGTGTTGCCGGCCGGCGCCTGAGGCGCTGTACGCTCGGATGAACGGGCCGCGACAGCATCGCCCGCCAGGCGGGCCTCGAGATCCAGCATGGGCACCAGCCGGGGCACCTGCCCCCCATTCTGAACAAATTCGAGCATCTTGCCGTGCATATCAGCCGTGAGCATGGTGCTGCGATCGAGATTGCAGGGCCCGACGGTCCCGACACAGGAGCCCTCAAGCGGTGACATGACAATTGCGCCAGAGACCACTGCCGCCTGCGTAGTAACAAGATCGGCCCTGACGATGAAATCCGTACCCTTGATGCCGATCGCAGCCACAGGGGTGTTCAGACGAAACCGGTCTCTGGCGGCCTCTCCCCAATCGCCGGTTACAGACCGGACTACGCCCTGCTCCAACTGAAACTTGATTGCGCCCCGGGAGTTTGCCAGATGGTTGCTGTACTCTTCGATGCGCAGCCGGCTGAGTGGCCTTACGCTCACCATGCCACCATCGATGAAACGAATGTGAACATGCGCCCCCGCCCCGGTTTCAACACGGTCGCCAGCGCGGATTGTGCTTCCTCTGCGGACAGACTCCCCCTCGCCCGAACGGCGTTTGACATCGGCGACGCCGATGATGGTCGTAACCTCGCCGACGACATCGGAAGCAGCTTCCGCCTGAGCGTTAAGGGGCTGGGCGAAGGCGGCCACAACGGCTGCCACCACAAACAAGCCTTGATGTGCGGATAGCGTTTTCATGAAACACCCGTGACAGGTAAGCTTAGTTGGTCAATGATATCGCCGCTTTCTTCGGGAGTCTGTGCTTGCAATCACATTCTGCCCCGTCACTCCAGCTTACACTCGATTAATGGCGATTCCAGTCCATTTGCTGGCGCGGTTCTCATTGCTGGAGAGCCTGCCGCAGGAAACCCTTTTACACCTGGCCAGCAAGATGAGCGACAAGTCTTTTGCTCGACGCGAGGTCGTGATTTCGAAGGAACAGCGTGTCTATGCGCTCGGGTTCTTGCTGGAGGGCCGTCTGCAGGGGGTGGATTTCACCGTTGACGGGCGCGGTGTCGGTCTGTATTTCGTGGATCCGGGCGATTTTTTTGGGGAGCTCTCGGTCGTGGATGGTCAAAAGCCCGCCGAACATGTGATCGCGGCAGCCAAATCCACCGCGGTTTTCCTTGAGGCTGAAGCCGCTCAACGCCTTTTCTTCGACAACTCGTTGATTGCTCAGAGGGTTATGAGCCGGCTCACGGCTCGTGTTCGGGAAGTCATGGCACAACGCACCTTGCTTGGCCTGCCCAACCCCTTCCAACGACTTTGTGTCCAATTGCTCCAACTCGCCCGACCATGGGGAAAGGGCATGGCCATCGAGCCTGTACCTACGCATCAGGAGATCGCCATCATGATCAACGCGAGCCGTGAAACCGTTACACGGGCTTTTCAGACACTCAGCCTGCACGAAGTCATTCAGCGGGACGGAAACACCCTCCACCTGCTGAAACCGAGTTTTCTTTCCGACGTCGGAGAGGGTCGGCTTGACCCTCCAAAAGCCTGACTAGCACCATCGCCAGCCGTGCTTTTTGAAAAAAGTCACTGCGGATCGCACAAACAGGTCCACGTGGCGCAGCCCCTTACGGGCTGCGTACCCTCCGTGATGTATGACCCTGAAAGCAGGGTTGTATGCGATACGCGTTATTTTTGAAGCCCGCAAACTCAGGTCAAAATCCTCGAAATACAGGAAAAAGCGCTCATCAAATCCTTTCAAACTGAGCAGAACCGGGGTCCGGAACAACATGCAGCAGCCACTGACAAGGGGCGGATCCCAGACGATACGATCGCTAATGAGGTCTCGCATCTCATAGCGTTCGAGGCGGTGACGCAACAAGGCTTTCAACCACGTCGGGGCAAAACCTCGCAGAAACAGGTCAAAGACCGTGGGCATGCGCTTACAGAGATATTGAACCCGCCCATCCCCCCAGCGTGCGGAGGGGACGAGCAGACCGCATTCGTCGTGAGCCTCCATGAATGCTTGGGCATGAAGCAAGGCATCCGGAGCCAGTTCGAGATCCGGATTCAGAATCAGATGAAAGTCTGACGCATGGTCCAGAGCCAGGTTGTGTCCTGCACCGAAACCCACGTTTCCTTGCCCCCGCAAAATCTTGACGGGCCATGTATCAGGGAGTTGCAAACCAGCCAGGGCTTCGTCACTTCCCCCATTATCCACAAGCACAAGACCTGGCTCCAAGCCAGCCTGAGTGCAGGCAAGAACCAAGGAATCCAACGTTGCCGCAAACAGGCCCGGCTCCGCCTGATAGAGGACGATACTGATCGTCAGGCGCACCGATGGAGGCCTCTTTCACCAGAAAAGAACGGCCCGCAGGATGCAGGCCGAAAACTTGGCGGTGTTTGGGTCAAACCGCGTAGTAACCGCGATACCACTCGACGAAGCGGCCGATGCCCACCGGCACCGGGGTGGCCGGCACAAAGCCGGTCCAGGCGTTGAGGGCGTCGGTGTTGGCGTAGGTGGCCGGCACGTCGCCATCCTGCAGGGGCAGGAAGTTCTTCTCGGCCTGCTTGCCCAGGGCGCTCTCGATGGCCTCGACAAAGGCCATCAGCTCCACCGGGTTGTTGTTGCCGATGTTGAACACCCGGTAGGGCACATTGCTGGTGGCGGGATCGGGATTGTTGGCGTCGTAGGCGGGGTCCGCCTCGGCAACGCGATCGAGGGTGCGGATGACGCCCTCCACGATGTCATCCACAAAGGTGAAGTCGCGCTTCATCTTGCCGTGGTTGAACACGTCGATGGGCTTGCCCTCGAGGATGGCCTTGGTGAACAGGAACAGGGCCATGTCGGGACGCCCCCACGGGCCATACACGGTGAAGAAGCGCAGGCCGGTGGTGGGCAGGCCGAAGAGGTGGCTGTAGGTGTGGGCCATCAGCTCGTTGGCCTTCTTGGTGGCGGCGTAAATGCTGACCGGATGATCGACGCTGTCGTGCTCCGAGAAAGGCATCTTGGTGTTGCCGCCATACACGCTGGAGCTGCTGGCATACACCAGGTGCTGCACCTTGCTGTGGCGGCAGCCTTCGAGGATGTTCATGAAGCCGGCCAGGTTGCTCTCCACATAGGCGTGGGGATTGACCAGGGAGTAGCGCACGCCGGCCTGGGCGGCCAGGTGGATCACCTTGTCAAACTTCTCCTCGGCAAAGAGCTTGGCCATGCCGGCGTTGTCCGCCACGTCCATCTTCACGAACCGGAAGTTCTCGTGGGGAGTGAGACGGGCCAGCCGGTCATGCTTGAGCTGGACTTCGTAGTAGTCGTTGAGGTTGTCGAGACCGACCACCTGATCGCCTCGCGCCAGCAGGAGCTGGCTGGTATGCATGCCGATGAATCCGGCAGCGCCGGTGACGAGAATTTTCATGATCGCGGGGTACTCGAAGTTGTGGGAAGCAGGTAAGGCCGTGCCGGATTGCAAAGATGCCCCGATACGCCGTCAGCGGTCCGGCATTTTCTCACGGGAGCATGTCGGGGTAAATCGGCTGACCCCCGTGAACGTGTCGTCTGTAACGACCGTTATACTTTCGTGCCCAGGCACAGGCCCCTGCCGCACCTCATTGATACCTCCGGTCTCCTCCCTTATTCTCCGCACCTTTACCCTGGCCGTACCGCTGATTGGTCTGCGCCTGGCTTGGCGTGCGCGCCGCCAACCGGAATACCTGCAGCACGTGGGGGAGCGTTTCGGGCGCTATCCGACGTCCATGGTCGGCCCCCTCATCTGGCTCCATGCCGTGTCGGTGGGGGAAACCCGGGCCAGCGCACCCCTGGTGCATGCGCTGCTCGATGCCCATCCCGACTGCAGCCTGCTGCTCACCCACATGACGCCCACCGGCCGGGCCACCGCCGCCGAGCTCTTCGGCAACCTGGGCCCCCGGGTTCAAAGCGTCTATCTGCCCTACGACACGCCGTGGGCCGTGGCCCGCTTTCTGCGTCACTTTCACCCGCGCATCGGCATCCTGATGGAAACCGAGCTGTGGCCCAACCTGGTCGAAGGCTGCCGCAACACCGGCACCCCGCTGGCGATGGTCAATGCCCGCCTGTCGGAGCGCTCGGCGCGGGGCTACCGGCGGGCCGGCAGCCTGGCCCGGGATGCCTTTGGCCACCTGGCGGCCATCGGCGCCCAGACCGAGGCCGACGGCCAGCGCATGTCGGCCCTCGGCGCCCGCTACGTGATGGTCACCGGCAACATCAAGTTCGACATCACCCCACCCGAGGCCATGCTGGCCCTGGGCGAGACATTCCGCAACCGCATCGGCCCGCGCCAGATCCTCCTGGCGGCCAGCACCCGTGAGGGCGAGGAAGGGCCGCTGCTCGAAGCCTTTGGCCGCCTGTGCCCGCCGGACGTACTGCTGGTGCTGGTGCCCCGCCACCCGCAGCGCTTCGACGATGTGGCCAAACTGGTCAGGCGCGCCGGCCTCAGCCTGCAAAAGCCGCTCAAGCAACGTTCCGGTGATGGCCGACACGCGGGTCTGGCTGGGGGATTCGATGGGCGAGATGTACGCCTACTATGCCGCTGCCGACACGGCCCTGATCGGCGGCTCGTGGGAAAAGCTCGGCGGCCAGAACCCCATCGAAGCCACGGCGGTGGGCTGCCCGGTCATCCTCGGCCCCCACACCTTCAATTTTTCGGTGGTGTGCGAGCAGGCCATCGAAGTCGATGCCGCCCTGCGCGCCGACAACATCGAGAACGGCCTTCAGGCCGCGCTCGAAATCCTCGACAACCCGGCCCGCCGCAAGGCCATGGGCGAGGCCGGCAGCCGCTTCGCCCAGTCTCACCGGGGCGCCACCGGACGCACGATGGACTTGCTGACCCCGCTGCTCAAGACAGCCCAGCCGCGCAAGCCGGGGCAGCGCGAGTAAGCGCAGCCCCGGCTAACGCATCCAGTAGTCCAGCGCCCAGCCTGCAAAGATCGCCGCGCCCACCCAGTTGTTGTGCAGGAAGGCCTTGAAGCACTTGGGCCGGTCGCGCTCGCGGATCAGCGTGTAGTGATAGGCGATGATCCCGGCCGCCACCGCCAGCCCGGCCAGGAAGATCGCGCCGCCGCCGGTGGTGAGGCCGACCCAGCCGAGAATCAGCAGGGTTGCCGCGTAGCACGCCATCACCGCCGCAACCTCGAAGCGGCCAAAGGTGATCGCCGAGGTCTTGATGCCGATCTTCAGGTCGTCGGGGCGGTCGACCATCGCGTACTCGGTGTCGTAGGCCACCGCCCAGAACACGTTGGCGAGCAACATCATCCAGGCCTCCAGCGGAATGTCGTTCTGGAAGGCGGCAAAGGCCATCGGAATGCCAAAGCCGAAGGCGATCCCCAGGTAAGCCTGGGGAATCGCGAAAAAGCGCTTGGTAAAAGGGTAGCTCCCGGCCAGGAAAAGCGCCGGCACGCTCATCGCGATGGTCAGGCCGTTGAGCGGCAAGATGAGCACGAAAGACAGCACGGCCAAACCGGCCGCCAGCCACAGCGCCTCTTTCGGGCTGATCCGCCGGGCCGCCAGCGGGCGGTTGCGGGTGCGCTCCACGTGGCCGTCGAAGTCCTTGTCGGCGTAGTCGTTGATCACGCAGCCGGCCGAGCGCATCAGCACCGTGCCGACCACGAAGATGGCCACCACACCCAGCGCCGGCCGCCCCGCCCCGGCCACCCACAGGGCCCACAGGGTCGGCCACATCAGCAGCAGGATGCCGATGGGTTTGTCGAGGCGCATCAGTTTTTCGTATTCGGACAGGCGCTGGGAAAGGCTCAGGGCGGGTCAGGGGGTCATGGGGCCCGGTTCAGGCGCAGGAATATTTCGGTAATCAGCAGCGGGGAGCCCTGGCGACGGAAGGCCGAGCGACGCGCCCACAGGGCGGGCAGAGCGTCACGGCCGGTGGCGCGCGCCGCGTGATGCCAGCGGGAATCCCGGGCATCGAGGCGGGCCGCCTCCAGGGGCGAACGGCGCACCCGCGGATCGTCGAACAGCACCGCCGCCAGCGGCCGCCCACCCAGGCCATGCAACAGGTGCCAGGCGGCCGGAACCGTCGTCTCCGCCACCAGCGAGCGGGCAAACACCACCGGCTCGCCGTCGGCGATCAGCAGCACTTCGCGCTGCCACACGCTGCCGTGGCGATGTGCCACCCCCAGGGCGGCCCGCTCGTCGGGCATCACCCGCCCCTTGCCCTGACTCACCACCTGCAGGGAGAAGCGCCCGCAACGGGCGCGGATGCGGGCAGTGAGCGAGCTGTCATCGGTCAGCCACCCCCGCATGAAACGGGGGGCCTGCCAGGCCGCCATACGGAAGGGATCACGGCCCGGAAAATGGGCGAGGGTCATGGAAAGCGGAAAAGGATTGAAGCGGTCGGCCGCAATTGTAGGGGCTCTTGCTGCGGGCGGGGGAAGAAGACGGGCCGGCCACAGCCGCACCCTCACGCCTTGAGCAACGAGGCGCGCCCGCCGAACCAGCGCGCGGTCACCGCATCGGCTACCCGCGGCGCATCCCTCAGGATTTCCTCGGCCAGCCCGCGGGCGATTTCGACGAGGCCGGCGTCTTCTTCCAGGTCGGCATAGCGCAGCAGCGGCACGCCGCTCTGGCGGGCCCCGATGAATTCACCGGGGCCGCGGATGCGCAGATCTTCGCGGGCGATGATGAAACCGTCGGTGTGTTCGTAGATCGCCTTGAGGCGCTCGCGGCCCGGTTTGCGACAGCGGCTGGGCAAAGATCAGGATGCAGGCCGACTCATGGGCCCCGCGCCCCACCCGCCCGCGCAGCTGGTGGAGCTGGGCGAGGCCGAAGCGTTCGGCATGCTCGATGACCATCAGGCTGGCATTGGGCACATCCACGCCCACCTCGATGACGGTGGTCGCCACCAGCACCTGCACCTCGTTGGCGATGAAGGCGGCCATGGTGGCGGACTTCTCGTCGTTCTTCAGGCGCCCATGCACCAGGCCGATCTTCAGCTCCGGCAGCGCCGCCGACAGCATCTCGAAGCTTTCCTCGGCGGTCTTCAGCTGGAGCGCCTCGGACTCCTCGATCAGCGGGCACACCCAGTAGGCCTGGCGGCCCTTCAGGCAGGCGTCGTGGACGCGGCGGATCACCTCGTCACGGCGCTCGTCCTTGACCAGCTTGGTGACGATGGGGGTGCGCCCCGGCGGCAACTCGTCGAGCACCGACACGTCCAGGTCGGCGTAGTAGCTCATGGCCAGGGTGCGCGGGATGGGCGTGGCCGACATCATCAGCATGTGGGGCGACTCACCGGCCTGGCCCTTCTCCCGCAGGGCCAGGCGCTGGCGCACACCGAAGCGGTGCTGCTCGTCCACCACCGCCAGGGCCAGCAGGGGCAGGGCCACGGGGTCTTCGATCAAGGCGTGGGTGCCCACCGCCAGCAGCACTTCGCCGGCGGCGAGGCGGGCCAGGGTGGCCTCCCGCTCCTTCTTGCGCCGGCTGCCGGACAGCCAGGCCACCGCGATGCCCAGGGGCGCCAGCCAGTCGGTGAGCTTGCGGTAGTGCTGTTCGGCGAGGATCTCGGTGGGCGCCATCAGCACCGCCTGACGCCCGTTTTCGGCTGCCTGCAGCATGGCCAGCGCGGCGACGCAGGTCTTGCCGCTGCCCACGTCGCCCTGCAGGAGGCGCTGCATCGGATGATCCGAGGTGAGATCGGCGGCGATTTCGGAAAAGGCGCGGCGCTGGGCGCCGGTCAGCGCAAAGGGCAATTGCTCCAGCAGGCTGCGGGTCAGGGTGTCGTGGAGGGACAGCGCCGGCGGCGTTCTTGGCCCGGCGGGCGGCGTAGGCGCGGCGCAGGGAAATCTGCTGGGCCAGCAGTTCATCCAGCTTGATGCGCTGCCAGGCCGGGTGGCCGCGATCTTCCATGTCCAGGGCCGACACCGACGGCGGCGGCGCATGCAGCAGGCGCAAGGCGTCCGGCAACGAGGGCAGATGCAGGCGCTGGCGCAGGGCTTCGGGCAGGTCGTCATGCACCGGGTTGTGGCGCAGGGCGCCGCCGATCAGCTTGCGCAGGGCCGACTGGGCCATGCCGGCGGTGGTCGGGTAGATCGGCGTGAGGCTCTCGGGCAGCGGCTCGCCGGCGGCCACCGGCCTGACCCGCGGATGGATCATCTCCGCCCCGAAAAAACCCTCGCGCAACTCGCCAAAGATGCGCAGGCGCGCACCCTCGGCCATCTGCTTCTGCTGGTTGGGGTAGAAATGCACGAAGCGCAGCATCACCTCGCCGCTGGCGTCGGTGGCCCGCACCACCAGTTGGCGACGCCCGCCGTGGGTGATCTCGCAGGACTGCACCTCCACCTCGCACTGCACCGGCACACCCGGGCGGGCATCGGCCAGCAGGGTCAGGCGGGTTTCATCCTCATAGCGCAGGGGCAGATGCAGGATCAGGTCTGCCGGCGCGAAGATGTCCAGCTTGGCCAGGCGCTCGGCGAGCTGCGGCCCGACACCCGGCCAGCCGCGCTGCGCAGGCTTGCGCGGGCGCGGCTGGGGCGCAGATCAGCAGGCTTTTCCGACCGGCCGACGGCCCGGGTGCTCAGCCGATGACGAGAATCGCGTCGGCCTCGACAACGGCGCCGCGGGGCAGCTCCTTCACGCCCACGGCAGCCCGGGCCGGATAGGGCTCGGAGAAATAGCGGGCCATGACTTCATTCACCTTGGCAAAGTTGGCCAGGTCGGTGAGGTAGATGTTGAGCTTGACCGCATCGGCCAGGGAGCCGCCGGCGGCCTCGGCCACCGCCTTGAGGTTCTCGAAAACACGCACGGTCTGGGCTTCGAAACCGTCCACCAGCTGCATGCTGACCGGGTCGAGGCCGATCTGGCCGGACAGGTAGACCGTGTTGCCGGCCTTGACGGCCTGGGAATAAGTGCCGATGGCGGCGGGGGCGCTGGGCGTGGCGATGATCTGTTTGCTCATGAAGGGGCTCCGGGTGAAAAAAGGCCGGCAAACCGGCGGACTCTGCTCGCGCCGGAGTTTACCCTGCCCTGCCCGGCGCACGCCGGTGGCAAGATTCGGGTTTGCCCCGTTCGAACCGGAAAGACACCATGCCCGCCCTGCCCGCCCCCCTTGTCCAGCAGCTCACCGAACGCTTCGGCAAGCGCTTCTCCACCGCCGAAGCCGTGCGTGCCCACCACGGCCACGACGAATCCCACTTCCCCGACGCCCTGCCCGACGGCGTGGTGTGGCCCCACAGCACCGCCGAGGTGGTGGAGGTGGTGAATCTGTGCCGGGAACACCGGGTGCCGCTGATTCCCTTCGGTGTCGGCAGCTCCCTGGAGGGCCACATCCTGGCCACCCGTGGCGGCCTGAGCCTGGACATGTCGGAGATGAACCAGGTGCTGGCCATCCACAACGAAGACATGGATGCCGTGGTGCAGCCCGGCGTGACCCGCAAGACGCTCAACGCCGCACTGCATGGCAGCGGCCTGTTCTTTCCCATCGACCCGGGTGCCGACGCGTCCCTGGGCGGCATGACGGCCACCCGCGCCTCGGGCACCAACGCCGTGCGCTACGGCACCATGCGCGAGAACGTGCTGGCCCTGGAAGTGGTGCTCGCCGACGGTCGGGTCATCCGCACCGGCGGCCGCGCCCGCAAGTCGGCGGCCGGCTACGACCTGACCCGCCTGTTCGTCGGCTCGGAAGGCACCCTGGGGGTCATCACCGAAGTCACCGTGCGCCTGCACCCGCTGCCCGAGGCCATCTCCAGCGCCACCTGCTCCTTCCCGAACGTGGACAACGCCGTGCAGACAGTGATCCAGACCATCCAGCTGGGCGTACCGGTGGCGCGCATCGAACTCCTCGACGCCCTCACCGTGCACGCGGTGAATCGCTACAGCAAGACCCACCTGCGCGAATCGCCGATGTTGTTCTTCGAGTTCCACGGCTCCCCCAACGGCGTCGAGGAACAGGCCTGCACGGTGCAGGAGATCGCGGCCGACAACGGCGGCGAAGGCTTCGAGTGGGCCACCCGCCCGGAGGACCGCAGCCGCCTGTGGCAGGCCCGTCACGACGTGCTCTACGCCAGTCTGGCCCTCAAGCCGGGCAGCCGGGGCATCTCCACCGACGTCTGTGTCCCCATCTCACGCCTCGCCGACGCCATTGCCGGCGCCCAGGCCGCCATCGCCGAGAGCGGCCTGACGGCGCCGGTGGTGGGCCACGTGGGCGACGGCAACTTTCACGTGGTGATCCTCACCACCCCGGACGACCCGGCCCAGGTGCACGCTGCCGAAGCACTCGGCCGGCGCATCGTGGAATGCGCGCTGGCCCTGGACGGAACCTGCTCCGGCGAGCACGGCATCGGTATCGGCAAACGGGATTTCCTGCTGGCCGAGCACGGTGAGGGCGTCGCCGTGATGAGCGCCCTGAAGGCCGCCCTGGACCCCCTGGATCTCATGAACCCCGGGAAAGTGCTACCCGGCAAGGTGGCCTAGTTCCTGTCAAATTGTGATTCTTGTCATAGTCAATCATCAAGTCACTCCGAACACCGCCGTTAAGGAATTGCCCCGTCCGTAACCGTTCCTGCCCATGCACGCAACGACCCTCCGCGCCGACGACGTCGCAACCCTCTCTGGCATTGCCCTATCCATCGCCAGCATCATCGCCACAGCGTTTGATGGCCCAGGATGGCTGGCCTATGCCCTGGGTGCGGGAACCATCCTGTCCCTGCTGGCAGCAACCGTGATCAGCCATCGGGCCCGCGCCCGGGCACGGCGCAACCAGCAATTGCAGCGCGAGCGGATCAATGGCAGCGTGCAGGAGTACGACACCCTGTGCGAACGCATCGCGGGCAGCAGCGAGCAGCAGTATCAGCGCCTGCAGGAATCCCTGGGCCAGATCCAGGAGGTCTTCTCCAACGCCCTGGCCGATCTCAATCGCAGCCTCACCGGCAGTAACAGCAGTCAGTCCGACTCACTCCGCCATCTGGCCGATGAACTCCTTGCCCTGGCGGGCGCTCAGGAGAGCTCGGCCCGCAATAGCGGGCTGACCCGCTTTGCGGAGGAAACCCGCGACACCCTCAATGCTTTCGTCAGCACCGTGCAGCAGCTCAAGGCCAGCGGCGCCGACATCGCCGAGCGCTTTTCGACCATGCGCGGCAAGGTCGACGCCGTCAGCCGGCTGATGACCGAAGTCAGCCAGATCAACAACCAGACCGAACTGCTGGCCCTCAACGCGGCCATCGAAGCCGCCCGGGCCGGCGAGGCGGGACGCGGCTTCGCGGTGGTCGCCGACGAAGTGCGCAAGCTGGCCCAGCGCACCGAGAAATTCAGTGGGCAGATCGACACCCTGCTGGCCGAAATCCATACGGCCATCAACGACGTGGGCAGCGCCGTGGATGTCTCCGCGTCCACCGACGTCAGCAAGGCGGAGGCCTCCCAGGCCAGCGTCGCGGCAATGGGCCGGGAAATGCAGGATCTGACCACCCTTGCCGCCGAGCAGTCCCGGCGCATCAACGAAGTATCGGCGGCCATCCACCGGCTGGTCATGCAGGGCGTACTGTCAATGCAGTTCGAGGACATCGTCAGCCAGCTCCTCGGCAAGCTGCGCCAGCACACCGAGTTCATGAGCGGGGGGGCCCCGGGGGCCGGGGGGGGGGGGGGGACGTGGGGGGGCGGGGCTGCCGTATCCAGCGCACCCTGCGGCGCCTCAACCGCCCCCGAGGAAACCGTTTCGACGGCGGGGGCGGTGGATCTGTTCTGATCGCCCCTGTGCGGTCATTTGCAGAAAAACAACACGCGCCCCCCGGCGAAGCCTTGCCCCTGGGTGGTAACGCGCTACCATTCCCTCGGCATTGCACCAAGCATCTGCCATCAAACAAACATAGACTGAGGGTAAGCACCATGAAAAAACTGCTGTTTCCGCTGGTCGTATTTCTGCCCGTGACTGCTTTCGCCGCCGCCAACAACGTGGGCTCCTGCGGCCTCGGCTCCAAGGTTTTCGAAGGCCAGAAGGGCGTCGCCCCGCAGGTTCTCGCTGTCACCACCAACGGCACCTTTGGCAACCAGACCTTCGGTATCACCTCCGGCACCCTCGGCTGTTCCCAGGATGGCGTCGTCACCTCCGCCTGGAAGACCGCCATGTTCATTGACGGCAACAAGTCGCAGCTCGCCCGCGACGCCGCCTCCGGCCAAGGCGAAACCCTGGATGCACTGGCTGCCCTGCTGAAGATCGACGCCCAGGACAAGGCTGCCTTCGTCAGCCTGACCAAGGCCCGTCACGCCGAGATCTTCGCCTCCGTCGACTCCGCCGAAACCATCGCCACCCAGCTGAAGGCTGCCCTGCAGTCCGACGCCCGCCTCGCCAAGTACGCCGACGCGGTGTAAGCCACGGGGCTGCGGGTCGCCGGACTTTCCCCGACCCGCGCCACGCCAAGCCCTGTGCCTGCACAGGGCTTTTCTTTGTGCACCCGCCCCACCCATGAAGATACTGATCGCCCTCGGCACCGTCCTGAGCCTGGTCGCGCACTCCGTCCAGGCCGACCCCCTGGCCGATGCGCAGGCTGCGGCGCGCGACGCGCGTCTGGCCGATGACCCGGCCTGGGCTGACCTGCTTCAGTACGAGCCCTATCCCATCACCGGCCACCTGCGCAGCCTGGCCGACGACACGGGCTTCTTCAACGCCCCGGACGGTGCCCGCAACCCCGCGGCCGAGCTCAACGCCACCCTGGCCCGCCTGTTCGAGCCGGCCCGACCCCAGGCCCCCGACGAGCACCCCCAATGCCGCTTCCCGGCGCGCCATCACTGGTTGCGGCAGCGCCTTGCCCTCAGCCCCGCGCAGCTACCCGAGCAGCCCTGCCCGCGCCTGGAAAAGTGGGCGGCCGAGATCAACCCCGCCGGCGTGACCCTGGTCTTTCCCTCTGCCTACGTGAACAGCCCGGCCTCCATGTTCGGCCACACCCTGCTGCGCATCGACACCCCGGGGCAGACCGAAGCCACCCGCCTGCTCGCCTACACCATCAACTACGCCGCCAAGGCCGACGCCACCGACGGCTTCACCTTCGCACTGAAGGGCCTTACCGGCCTCTACCCCGGCGCCCTGTCCAGCTCGCCCTACTACGCCAAGGTGCGCGAGTACAGCGACATGGAGAGCCGCGACGTCTGGGAGTACCGGCTCAACCTGACGCCCGCCGAAACCCGCCAGCTACTGCGCCACGCCTGGGAGATCGGCGCCACCCGCTTCGACTACTGGTTCTTCGACGAGAACTGCTCCTACATGATCCTGCGCCTGCTCGACGTGGCCCGGCCGGGCCTGCGGGTGGCAAAGCAGTTCTACTGGACGGCGATTCCCGTGGATACCGTGAAGGGCGTGGTGGCCATGCCGGACCTGGTCACCGAGATCAGCTTCCGCCCCTCCACCGGCACTGAACTGGCCCATCGCGCCAAGCGCCTCGACCCGGCCAGCCTGGACGCCGCCGTCGCTGTGGCCGACGGCCGACGCACTCCGCAAAGCCTGGGGACCGACACACAGGCCATCGAGCAGCTCGAGTTCGCCGACCGCCTCGTATCCTTCCGCGGGCATGCGGGCAAGCTCGACCAGGACGACGCCCTGGCCCGCCTGAAAGCCATCCAGATCACCCGCAGCCAGCTTCCCACCATCGACACCGGCGTGGTCCCGGTGCCACCACGCCCCGAGAACGGCCACGCTTCCGGGCGCTTCGGCCTCGCCGCCGGCGGGCTGGACGGCGCCAACGCCCTCTTCCTCGACCTGCGCCCGGCCTACCACGACCTCCGCGATCCCGAGACCGGCTACGCCCGGGGTGCCCAGATCCGCTTCCTCGAGCTGGGGGCGAGCCAACGCGAGGGACAGGGCTGGCGGCTCGACCGCTTCCTGCCGGTGGACATCGTTTCCGTCGCGCCCCGTCTGAGCTGGACCCAGCCCCTGTCCTGGAAAGTCCGCTTCGGCTGGGAACGCGTCCTGGGCGCCCGCCACGCCACCGGGCCCATGATCGCAGGCGGCCCTGGTGCGGCCTGGGAGTGGAAGGGCCTGCTCGGCTACGTCTTCCTGGAGAACCAGCTCCTCGGCCACGGCGACCTGCAGAAGCACTGGGCCATCGGCAGCGGCCCCCTGGCCGGCCTGCTGTGGGACGTGGGTGCCGGCAAGCGCCTGCAGCTCGAAGCCGGCCGCCAGTGGTTCAACGACCGGCGCCTCGACCGCAGCGCCGCCCGCGCCCACCTGCGCACCCGCCTGAGCCCCCGCGACAACCTTGTCGCCGGCTACGAATGGATGCACATCGAACTCCCCGACACCGACAGACAGGAGCGCCGCCTGACGGTGGGCTGGCAACATTACTTCTGAATCACCGCCCCGCACACCGGAACCCCCGCCGCCATAAGGGTATCCAAGCATTGAGCTGCCGCGCCCCGGCAGCCAGACTCGCCTTGCAACACCTCCGCGACCAGGCCCACAAGGCCCGACCCGCGAACGGATCAAAAACACGATTTTTGCGAGGAAACCCACCATGGCCGAGCAGGACCCCGTCCGCGCGCTGTCCGCGCCCACCCCGGGCAGCAGGCTTCTGGACGACAAATACACCACCACCGCCGGGCGCGTTTATCTGACCGGTTACCAGGCGCTGGTGCGCCTGCTGATGATCCAGCGTGATCGCGACCGGGCCGCCGGGCTCAACACCGCCGGCTTCGTCTCGGGCTACCGGGGTTCCCCCCTGGGTGGGCTCGACCAGACCCTATGGAAGGCCAAGGCCCATCTGGCCAGCCACGACATCGTCTTCCAGCCGGGCATCAACGAGGACATGGCGGCCACCGCCGTCTGGGGCAGCCAGCAGGTTGCCCTGTCACCCAAGGCCCGCGTGCAGGGTGTGTTCGGCATGTGGTACGGCAAGGGGCCGGGCGTGGATCGCTGTGGCGACGTGTTCCGCCACGCCAACGCCGCCGGCAGCTCGCAATACGGCGGGGTGCTGGTGATCGCCGGTGACGACCACGCCGCCAAGTCGTCCACCCTGCCCCACCAGACCGACCACTTCTTCAAGTCGATGATGATGCCGGTGCTGGCCCCCGCCGGTGTGCAGGACTATCTCGACTTCGGCGTGCATGGCTGGGCCCTGTCGCGCTATTCCGGCTGCTGGGTGGCCTTCAAAGCCCTGGCCGACACGGTGGAAACCTCGGCCTCGGTGGACGTGGCCCCGCTGCGCGTCACCACGAAGATCCCCGACGACTTCGCCCTGCCCGAAGGCGGGCTCAACATCCGCTGGCCCGATCCGCCGCTGGTGCAGGAGAAGCGCCTGCTCCATGCCAAGCTCTACGCCGCCCTGGCCTACTGCCGGGCCAACGGCCTCAACCGCATCGTCATCGACTCGCCCCAGCCGCGCCTGGGCATCATCACCAGCGGCAAGAGCTACCTGGACGTGCGCCAAGCCTTCGACGACCTGGGCATCGACGAAGCACTCGCCGCCGAGATCGGCATCCGCCTCTACAAGGTGGGCATGGTGTGGCCGCTGGAGGCGGAAGGCGTGCGCCACTTCGCCGAAGGGCTGGACGAGATCCTGGTGATCGAGGAGAAACGCCAGCTCCTCGAGTACCAGCTCAAGGAAGAGCTCTACAACTGGCGCGAGGACGTGCGCCCCCGCGTTGTCGGCAAGTTCGACGAGAAGGGGGAATGGTCGCTGCTCACCACCCTGGGCGCGGACGGCCGTACCACCGTAGACCACGGCGAATGGCTGCTCCCCGCCGCCGGGGAGCTGACCCCGGCCATGATCGCCCGGGTCATCGCTGCCCGCATCGGGCGCTTCTTCACATCCGATCGCATCGAGGCCCGCCTGGCCTTCCTCCAGGCCAAGGAGGCCACCCTCGGCCGCCGCGTCTTCGCCATCGACCGGGTGCCCACCTTCTGCCCGGGTTGCCCCCACAACACCTCCACGGTGGTGCCCGAAGGCAGCCGCGCCATGGCCGGCATCGGTTGCCACTACATGGCCACCTTCATGCCCGACCGCAAGACCGGCACCTTCACCCACATGGGCGGTGAAGGCGTGCCCTGGGTCGGCCAAGCGCCCTTCATCGACGAGCCCCACATCTTTGCCAACCTGGGCGACGGCACCTACTTCCACTCGGGCCTGCTGGCCATCCGCCAGGCGGTGGCAGCCTTCAATCGCCCCGGCGGCAGTGGGCCGGCGACCAGCGGCATCACCTACAAGATCCTCTTCAACGACGCCGTGGCCATGACCGGCGGCCAGCCGGTGGACGGCGACCTGACGGTGCCACAGCTGCTGCGCCAGTTGCAGGGCGAAGGGGTGCACACCATCGTGCTGGTCACCGACGGCACCGACCGGGCCTGGCATGTGGCCGACATCCCCCACGGCATCCCGATCCGCCAGCGCGACGAGCTGGACGTGATCCAGCGCGAACTGCGCACCGTGCCCGGCGTGTCGGCCCTGGTCTTCGACCAGACCTGTGCCGCCGAGAAGCGCCGGCGCAGGAAGCGCGGCACCTTTCCCGCCCCCCAGACCCGCGTCTTCATCAACGAGGCGGTGTGCGAGGGCTGCGGTGACTGCGGCCGGGAATCCAACTGCATGGCCATCCTGCCGGTGGAAACCGAGTTCGGGCGCAAGCGCCAGATCGACCAGTCGGCCTGCAACAAGGACTACTCGTGCATGAACGGCTTCTGCCCGAGTTTCGTCACCATCGAAGGCGGCCGGGTGCGCAAGGGGCGCGCCCTGCAGTCGGGCGAGCAGCGCTTCGCCCCCCTGCCCGAGCCCACGCTGCCGGCCACCCGCGAGCCCTGGGGCATTCTCGTCACCGGCGTGGGTGGCACCGGGGTGGTCACCATCGGTGCCCTGATCGGCATGGCCGCCCACCTGGACGGCAAGGGCGTCACCGTGCTCGACATGACCGGTCTGGCCCAGAAGGGCGGCTCCGTGTTCAGCCACATCCGCATCGCCGACCGGCCGGAAGATCTCCACGCCGTGCGCATCGCCGCCGGCGAAGCCAACGCGGTGATCGGCGGTGACGTGGTGGTCACCGCCAGCGTCGATGCCCTGGCCAAGATGGCCGTCGGGCGCACCCGCGGCGTGGTCAATTGCGCCGAAACACCCACCTCGGAATTCACCCGCAACCCGGACTGGCAGTTCCCCCTGGAAAAGATGCAGGCCGCCATCGTGGAGGCTGTGGGCAATGACGGCTGCCTGTTTCTGGACGCCCAGTTCCTGGCCACCCGCCTGCTCGGCGACGCCATCGCCACCAACCTGTTCCTGCTCGGCTACGCCTGGCAGAAGGGCTGGGTGCCGGTCAGCGCCACCAGCCTGGACAAGGCCATCGAACTGAATGGCGCGGCGGTGGACATGAACCGCCAGGCCTTCCTGTGGGGCCGCCGGGCAGCCGTGGATCTGGCCGCCGTCGAGCGGGAGGTGAAACCGGCGCCGGTGATCCCCATCCGCCCGGAAACCCTGGATGAGCGCATCGCCCGCCGGGCCGCCTTCCTCACCGACTACCAGGACGCCGCCTACGCCCGGCGCTACACCGATCTGGTGGCCCGCGTCCGCGCGGCCGAAGCCCCCCTGGGCAGCGAGCGCCTCACCGAAGCGGTGATGCGCCATTACTTCAAGCTGCTGGCCTGCAAGGACGAGTACGAAGTGGCCCGCCTGTTCAGCGATCCGGGTTTCCGCGCGGCCGTGGACAGCCAGTTCGAGGGCGACTTCCAGCTGCGCTTCCACCTGGCGCCCACCTTCCTGGCCCGGCCCGACCCGGCCTCCGGGCGCATCCGCAAGCTCGCCTTCGGCCCCTGGATGCTCACCGCCTTCAAATGGCTGGCCCGCCTGCGGCGCCTGCGCGGCACGCCCTTCGATATCTTCGGCTATCACCCGGAACGCAAGGCCGAAAGGGCCCTGGTCGTCGAGTACGAGCAGGACATCGTCCTCCTCCTTGCGGGCCTCGACGCTGGCCGCCTGCCCTTGGCAGTGGAAATTGCCAGCCTGCCCGAGGGGATCCGGGGCTATGGTCATGTGAAGGCAGCCGCGATACACAGCGTGGCGCAGCAACGCAAGGCCCTGCTGGCCCGCTGGCCGGACGCGACCGGCTCACGCAGCCGGGCCGCTTGATCGACAGCAGGCTTTCCAGCATCGCGAAATGGCTTCATCATCCGGGAACCTCATTCCCCCTGCCCTACGAAAGCCCCCCATGAAACACGTGTCCCTGCTGGTCGCCACCCTCCTTCTCGGCACTTCGGCCTTCGCTGCCCCACCCAGCACAGAATCCCTCAACCAACTCCTGGTCGCCACCCGGATGGAGCGCTCTATCGGCGTTGCCCAGCAGAGCCTGGAGCAGGCGGTACGCAACTCCATCAACCAGGGGCTGCAGGGCAAGGCCCTCACCCCCCAGGGCCAGAAGGTCGTCGACAAGTTCAACTCCGAGGCAGGCGCCATCATCCGCAAGGAGATCAACTGGGCCGATCTGAAGGGCGCCTACATGAAGCTCTACGCCGAAACCTTCACCCAGGAAGAAGTGGATGGCCTGCTGGCCTTCTACCGCAGCCCGGCCGGAGTGGCCCTGCTGGAAAAGATGCCCCAGGTCACCCAGAAGTCAGCGGCCATCACCCAGCAGCGCATTGCACCCCTGGTGGAAAAGCTCAAGGCCTCCATGGCAAAGACCGTCGAGGATGCCAAGGCAGCCAAGTAAGCCTCTGGCGCCCGGCTCCGCCCGGCGCACTGACGGCATGAAGCTCCCCCCCGCCCTGAAGGCCCTGCTGGCCCAGCTCATCGGAACCGCTGCGGCCCTCGCCATGGCCCGCAGCGGCCTGTTGCCGGGCGGTCTGTGGCCCGTCGCAGTGATCCAGGCACTGGCGGCCACGGTCACCGCCGTGGCACTCGGCAGCGCCCCCTGGTGGCGCTGGATCCACCTGGGCTTCGCGCCCCTGGTGGTGGTGGCCCTGCAACTGCGCATCGCCCCTGGGTGGTATCTGGCTGCCTTCGTGGGCTTCGCGCTGGTGTTCTGGAGCAGCTTCCGCACCCAGGTTCCGCTGTTCCTGTCCAACCGGGCCACCGCTGCTGCCGTCGCCACGCTGCTCCCCCATGGGCGCCCGGCCCGCCTTCTCGACCTGGGCAGCGGCACGGGCTCGTTACTGCGCCCCCTGGCGCAGATGCGCCCCGATTGCCGCCTCGAGGGCATCGAATCGGCCCCGGCCCCCTATGCCCTGTCGGTCCTGCTGTCCCGCCGGCAACCCACCATTGCCGTGGCGCGGGGAGATTTCTTCGCCATTCCCTGGCAAGACTACGATCTGGTCTATGCCTTCCTGTCGCCCGTCCCCATGACCGCCGTGTGGCACAAGGCCAGCGCCGAACTGCGCCCCGGCGCCCTCCTCGTCAGCAACAGCTTTCCCATCGAGGGCGTTGAACCGGAACAGGTCATCGAAGTGGACGACCGGCGCCATACCCGCCTTTATTGCTACCGCCCCGCCGGGCCCGCCTACCTGCAAAAAACCGGAATTACCGTCCGATAGCCCCTCAATTCCGCCCCTCCCGCGGCCGTTATAGCCCGAATAATGGCGCCATCGCGCCTGGCGTTCAGCGAGAGGATTTCCACCATGTCCCGGATCATCTGCATCATCGGCAACAAGGGCGGCACCGGCAAGACCACCTTGTCCCACATGCTCTGCCAGGGCCTCGGCCTGCTCGGCCAACGCTCCGCCTGCGTCCTCACGGATACGTCACGCGAACCCCTGAGCCCCGACGGTCGCCGCTACGTCACCGCCGATGCACGCACCCCGGAAGCCCTGCACAAGGTCGTGGGCAAGCTGCGCACCATGAATGGCTGGATCGGTGTCATCGATGGCGGCGGCAACCGCGCCGAGATGGACCGCACCCTCAACGGCCTCGCCGATATCGTGCTGCTGCCCTTCCGCGACTCCCACGAAGACCTGCGCACCGTGCTGCGCGACCTGGAAGCCTTCCCCAACGCCTACGCCCTGCCCTCCCAGTGGCCCACCAACGCCTGGGCACGGGACGCCGCCGACCGCAGCGTGGCGCAGATGCTCGGCGCCCACCGCGACCGTCTCCTGCACCCCGTCGCCAGCCTCTCGGCCACCAAACTGCTGCTCCAGAAGCACATCCCCGACGGTCTGCCGTCCAACGTGGGCAACGCCTGCCGGGCGCTGGCGCGGCAGGTGATGGACGTGCTGGAGATCGAAGACAGCGCCCGCGACACGCCCCATCCCGCGAACCAGGACACGCCCACTGCCCCGCCACCGCCCACGGTCCTTCCCGAAAGCTACGCCAGCACCGCCCATCACTGACGCCGCACCAAGGCGTTTCCTTGACCTAGGCGGTTTACCCACCGGGGTAGGTCGGGCAGAATGCGCCCGACTCCGACTTCCCGGCTTGCCCCTCCCGATGCTCCGTGTCCACGGCCTGGCCTGCGACCGCGGCGACCGCCGCCTGTTCTCTGCCGTGGACTTTTCCCTCGCCCCCGGGGAATGGCTGCAGGTGGAGGGCGCCAACGGGGCCGGCAAGACCAGCCTGCTGCGCATGCTGGCCGGTCTGGCGCCCAGTGCCGACGGACATATCGAATGGGACGGCCAGCCGGTAAGCGATGTGCGCGATGAGTTCCATGCGCGCCTGCTCTACCTGGGCCACGCCCCCGCCATCAAGGAAGATCTCTCCGCCCTCGAGAACCTGCAGACCGCCGCCGCCGTGGCCGGGCGCCCCCTTGACGAGGCCACTGCCCTCGCCGCCCTGCGTCGCATCGGCCTGAAGGGTCGCGAGGATCTGCCCGCCCGGGTTCTTTCACAGGGCCAGAAGCGCCGCGTGGCCCTGGCCCGCCTGCTGTGCAGCCAGGCCCGCCTGTGGATCCTCGACGAGCCCTTCGTGGCCCTGGACGTGGCGGCCGTGTCCCTGCTGTGCAGCATCCTCGACGAGCACCTGTCCCGGGGCGGGCTGCTGATCTTCACCAGCCATCAGGCCGTGCAGCTCGGGGGCATCGGCAACACCCTCCGGCTCGGCCCGGACCCGGATGCCTCACGGCCTCGCCCCACTATCGCGGAGGTGCCGGCATGAGCGCGCCGGGCCTGCCCGGGCGCCAAGCCGCGCGCACGGCATGGAGGGTGCCCAGTGAACGCCTTCATCGCCATCGTCCGTCGCGACCTGCTCCTCGCCGCCCGGCGCAAGAGCGAAGTGCTGACCGCCCTGTTCTTCTTCATGATCGTGGTCAGCCTGTTTCCCCTCGGCATCGGTCCGGAAACCGCCATGCTGCGACGCATTGCCCCGGGCGTGCTGTGGGTCGCCGCCCTGCTGGCGGCCATGCTGTCCCTCAACCGCCTGTTCGCCGCGGACCACCAGGATGGAACTCTCGAGCAGATGAGCCTGTCTCCCACTCCGCTGGCCCTGCTGGTGAGTGGCAAGGTGCTGGCCCACTGGCTGACCTCCGGCCTGCCCCTGGTGCTGCTGGCGCCGGTGCTGGGCCTGCAATTCGACCTCTCGCCCCGGGCCCTGGGCGTACTGATGGTCAGCCTGTTGCTGGGCACGCCGGTGCTGTCCCTGGTGGGCGCCATTGGCGCGGCCCTGACCCTCGGCGTTCGCGGCGGTGGCGTGCTGCTGTCCCTGCTGGTGCTGCCCCTGTATATTCCAGCGCTCATTTTCGGTGCCGGCGCAGTGGAAGCGGACGTGGCCGGCCTGGGTGCCGGCGGTCATCTGTCACTGCTCGGCGCGCTGCTGGCGCTGGGGGTGTTTTTTGCTCCCTGGGCGGCCACGGCGGCCCTGCGAATCGCCCTCGAGTAGGGCACCCCGATCCAATCAACCGGATTCATCCATGAGTCAGCGTCTCGTCAATTGGTTCAAGTTTGCCTCGCCGGCCAGCTTCTACCCCCTCGCCGGGAAGATGTGGCCCTGGTTTGCGGCCATCGGCACCGTGCTGGCCGCCGCCGGCCTGTGGATCAGCTTTTTTGTCGCCCCCACCGACTTCCAGCAGGGCGAGGGCTACCGGATCATCTTCATCCACGTGCCGGCCTCGTGGATGTCCATGTTCATCTATTGCGTCATGGCCTTCTGGGCGGCCATCGGCATCACCTTCAACACCCGCCTGTCGGGCATGATGAGCTCGGCCCTGGCGCCCACCGGCGCCCTCTTCGCCTTCCTGTCCCTGTGGACCGGTGCCCTGTGGGGCAAACCCATGTGGGGCGCCTGGTGGGTATGGGATGCACGCCTCACCTCCGAGCTGATCCTGTTCTTCCTTTACATCGGCTACATCGCCCTCACCGCCGCCATCGACGACCCGCGCCGGGCCGACAAGGCCGGGGCCATCATCTCCCTGGTCGGCGTGGTGAACGTGCCCATCATCTATTTCTCGGTGAAGTGGTGGAACACCCTGCACCAGGGCGCCTCGGTGTCCCTCACCAAGGCGCCGTCCATGGCCGCCACCATGCTGTGGGGCATGCTGATCATGGCCCTGGCCTTCTGGATGTACAGCATCGCCATCGCCCTCTACCGGGTGCGGGCCATCATTCTTGAACGGGAGCGCCACACCACCTGGGTGGCCGAACTGCCGGAGATGCAACGATGAACTGGGGCAGCGCCGGCGAGTTCTTCGCCATGGGGGCTACGGCCTCTATGTTTGGGGCAGCTTCGGTGTCACGGCCGCAGCGCTCCTGATCGAGGTGGTGCTGGTGCGCCAGCGCTTTTCCGCCGTGCGGCGCAGTCTGCGCCGGGAACTTGCTGCCGACCGGGACACTCAGGACTGAATCATGAAACCACGTCAGAAACGCCTCGCCATCATCGTCGGCGGGCTTGCCACCCTCGGCATTGCCGCCACCCTCATCCTCAACGCCTTCCAGAGCAACCTGGTGTTCTTCTTCACCCCCACCCAGGTGGCCAACGGAGAGGCCCCCAAGGAACGCGCCTTCCGCATCGGCGGGCTGGTCAAGGAAGGCAGCCTGCAGCGCAGCGACATCGTTGCCCGCTTCATCGTCACCGACACGGCCAAGGAAATCCCGGTGGCCTACGAAGGCATCCTGCCCGACCTCTTCAGCGAGGGTAAAGGCGTGGTCGCCCAGGGCGTCCTGAGCGCAGACGGAAAATTCACCGCCACCGAAGTACTCGCCAAGCACGACGAAAACTACATGCCACCGGAAGCCCAGGCTGCCGTGAACAAGGCCCACGAAGCCACCCGTACCCTCAAGCAGTAAGCCCGGAGGCTCCCCCATGATCCCGGAAATCGGCAGTTTTGCCCTCGTCCTCGCCCTGCTGGTCGCCCTTGTGCAGGGCAGTCTGCCGCTGATCGGTGCCCAGCGCGGCATCCCTGCCTGGATCGCCCTGGCCCGTCCGGCCTCGTCGATGCTGTTCCTGCTCATCGCCGTGGCCTTCGGCTGCCTCACCGCGAGCTTCATCAACAACGACTTCTCCGTCGTCTATGTCGCCCAGCACTCCAACTCACGCCTGCCCCTCGAGTACCGCATCTCCGGCGTATGGGGCGGCCATGAGGGCTCCCTGCTGCTGTGGGTGCTGATGCTGTCCCTGTGGTCCCTGGCCGTGGCGGCCTTCTCCCGCAGCCTGCCGGACGACATGGTGGCCCGGGTGCAGGGCGTGCTGGGTCTGGTGGCGGCGGGCTTCCTGCTGTTCATCCTGCTCACCTCCAGCCCCTTCGAGCGCCTGCTCCCCGGCGCCGAGGATGGCCGCGACCTGAACCCCCTGCTGCAGGATCCGGGGCTGATCTTCCACCCGCCCATGCTCTACATGGGCTACGTGGGCTTCTCCGTCGCCTTTGCCTTCGCCATCGCCGCCCTGCTGTCGGGCCGCCTGGACGCCGCCTGGGCGCGCTGGTCACGCCCATGGACGACGGCAGCCTGGATCTTCCTGACCCTGGGCATCGGCCTCGGCTCCATCTGGGCCTATTACGAGCTGGGCTGGGGCGGCTGGTGGTTCTGGGATCCGGTCGAAAACGCCTCCTTCCTGCCCTGGCTGGTGGGCACCGCACTGATCCACTCCCTGGCCGTCACCGAGAAGCGCGGCAGCTTCAAGAACTGGACCGTCCTGCTGGCCATCGGCGCCTTCTCCCTGTCCCTGCTGGGCACCTTCCTGGTCCGTTCCGGGGTGCTGAGTTCGGTGCATGCCTTCGCCTCCGACCCCAAGCGCGGCATCTTCATCCTGGTTTTCCTGGCCGTGGTGGTGGGCTCGTCCCTGACCCTGTTCGCCTGGCGTGCCCCCAAGGTCAGCCTGGGTGGCGCCTTCGCCCTGATGTCCCGGGAAACCCTGCTGCTGATCAACAACGTGCTGCTCCTGTCCGCCGCCGGGGCGGTGCTGCTGGGCACCCTCTACCCGCTGGTGATCGACGCCCTCAACCTGGGCAAGCTGTCCGTCGGCCCCCCCTACTTCAACGCGGTGTTCACCCCGCTGATGGTGCCCCTGCTGTTCCTGATGGCCGTCGGCCCGGTGGCACGCTGGAAGCACACCAGCCTGGCCGAGATCGCCCGCCCCCTGCGCTGGGCCTTCGGCATCGCCGTGGCCGCCGGGGTCAGCATCCCCTTCTTTTACGGCGGCTGGTCAGGCAGCGTGGCCCTGGGCATGGGCCTGGCCATCTGGATCGTCGGTGCCTCGGTGCTGCAGATCCTCGCCCGCACCCGTTCGGGCCTGCCGCCGCGGGCCTTCTGGGGCATGCACCTGGCCCACATGGGAGTGGCCGTCACCGTGGTCGGCATCGTCATGGTCACCCAGTACGAGTCCGAACGGGACGTGCGCATGGCACCCGGTGACACGGTCAAGACCGGCGACTACCAGATCCGCTTCCTGGGCGTGGAAGGCATCAGCGGCCCCAACTACAACGCCGCCAAGGGCAACCTGGAATTGCTCAAGGACGGCCAGTTGGTGATGCCGCTGCACCCGGAGAAGCGCAAGTACCTGTCGTCGGCCATGCCCATGACCGAAGCCTTCATCGACCCGGGCCTGACCCGCGACATCTACGTCTCCCTCGGTGATCCGCTGGAGGGCGGTGACGGGGCCTGGAGCGTGCGTGTTTACTACAAACCTTTCGTCAGCTGGATCTGGGGTGGCGCCGTGCTGATGGCCCTGGGTGGCCTGCTTGCCGCCAGCGACCGGCGTTATCGCCTCAAGTCCACCGCTGCACGGGCCGGCAGCAAGCTTGCCGCCCAGGGAGCCGCATCTTGAAACGTTTTCTGATCCCCCTCGGCCTCTTCCTGGTACTGGTTGTCTTCCTGGCCATCGGCCTCAACCGCGACCCCCACGAAGTCCCCTCGCCGCTGGTGGGCAAACCGGCCCCGGCCTTCACCCTCGAAAAGCTCGCCGAACCCGGCAAGACCTTCTCCCCGGCCGACATGCAGGGTCAGGTCTGGCTGCTCAACGTGTGGGCTTCCTGGTGCGTGTCGTGCCGGGCCGAACACCCGCTGCTGGTGGCCTTTTCCAGGCAGGGCGGGCTGCCCATCGTCGGTCTCAACTACAAGGAAGTGCGCGGCGACGGCGGCATTGATGCCAAGAAGCTGTCCCCCGCCGACGAAGCCAGCCTGACCCGCCAGCGCGCGGGCGCATGGTTGAGCCAGCACGGCGACCCCTACACCCTGTCGGTCCTCGACATGGATGGCCGGGTCGGCATCGACTATGGGGTGTACGGCGTGCCGGAGACCTATCTCATCGACAAGAAGGGCGTGATCCGCTTCAAGCAGATCGGCCCGATCACCCCCGACGCCCTGGAGAAGAAGATCCTCCCCCTGGCCCGTCAGCTGGCAGCGGAGTCCTGACATGAAGGCACTCCGCCGCACCCTCACCACCTGCGCCACCGCCCTGCTGCTGGGCCCCCTGAGCCTCAGCGCCCACGCCGGCGAAGCCACTCCGATGGCCGACAATCCGGTTGTCGAAGCCCGCCTGATCGCCATTTCCGAAGAACTGCGCTGCCTGGTGTGCCAGAACGAGAGCCTGGCGGGCTCCCGCGCCGAGCTGGCCGAAGACCTGCGGCGGGAGGTGCGCAAGCTGATCCAGGATGGCAAGAGCGACACCGAGATCAAGGATTACCTGGTGGCCCGCTACGGTGACTTCGTGCTCTACCGCCCGCCAGTCAAGCCAACCACCTGGCTGCTGTGGTTCGGCCCGTTTGCCCTGTTGGCCGGCGCCGTTGCCGGTCTGGTCGCCTACCTCCGCCGGCGCGCCTCCCGCGTCCAGCCGGCGCATCTCTCCGCTGCCGACAAGGCCTCCGCCGAAGCCCTTCTCGCCGATACGCCCCCCCGTCCGAAAGACCCCGCATGACCGCCTTCTGGATCACCGCCGGGCTGCTCACCGCCCTGTCCCTTGCCGTGCTGTGCTGGCCGCTGCTACGCCGCCGGGAGAACGCCAGCGCCTCCCGGCGCGCCATCAATGCCGCCATCTTCCGTGACCAGCTGGCCGACCTGGAACGGGATCTGGCCTCCGGAACCCTGTCGCGGGACGACTACGCCACCGCCCGGGACGAACTCGAACGGCGTGTTCTCGAAGACGTGGCCGATGACGGCAGCCCCGCAGCCGAGGCACCAAAACGCCTGCCGCGCACAGCGATCAGCCTGGGCCTGAGCCTGCCCGTGGCGGCGGTGGCCCTTTACTTCGTGCTGGGCAATCCGGCCGCCCTGGATCCGGCAGCCCAGCAGGGCAACATGCCGAGTCAGGCCGAAGTGGAGCAGATGGTCTCCACCCTGGCCGCCAGGCTCGAGAAGAATCCGGAAAACCCCCAGGGCTGGGCCATGTTGGGCCGCAGCTACAAGGTCATGGGCCGTCTTGAGGAGGCCGGCAAGGCTTTCGACAAAGCAGGAGCCTTCATGGAGTCGGAGCCCGAGCTGATGCTCGAAGTGGCCGAATTGTCAGCGGAACTCAACCAGGGCAAGGTGGAGGGCCGTGGCGCCGCGCTGCTGAAGAAGGTGCTTCAGACCCAGCCGGACAACCCCCAGGCCCTGGTGCTGGCCGGCACCGACGCCTACTTCCGCCAGGATTACCCCGCTGCCCTGCGTCACTGGGAGCGGGTGCTGGCCCAGGTGCCGCCGGATTCGGAGGATGCCCGCAACCTGGGCGCGGGTATCGAGAAAGTGCGTAGCCTCATGGGCCAGGGCGCATCCACCCCCGCACCGGCGGCCAAGCCCGCCCCCACCGGCAAGGCCGCCGCCGTCAGCGGTACGGTCAGCCTGTCGCCCGCGCTCAAGGACAAGGCCAACCCGGACGACGTGGTCTTCATCTTCGCCCGCCCCGCCAACGGGCCGCGCATGCCCCTGGCCGTGCTGCGGGTGCGCGTGGCGGACCTACCCAAAGACTTCACCCTGGACGACAGCATGGCCATGAGCCCTGACGCCAAGCTGTCTTCCGCCAGCGAGCTGCGCATCGAGGCGCGCATCTCCAAGGGCGGCGATGCCATTGCCAAGCCGGGTGACCTGAGCGGCGAAGTGGCATCGGTAAAGCCGGGTGCCACCGGCCTGAAGATCGTCATCGACAAGACCCTGCCCTGAGCGTGCGCGAATAAATCCGTTGCGCGGCGCGAACTCGCACCGCCCGCGACGATTCCCTCATACGCGCTGAGCCGGCATCCAGGCCTGCGCGCCTCTTTGCCGGCTCACAGGGGCGTCAGGCAGACCCGGCCGATTGCGGACATCCCTCCGGGCTGCCGGGAGAGGATGCCGTATGGTCTCCGAAAAAGCAGATCGTATTGCGCCCCGCCGACTTGGCCCGGTACATGGCGATATCCGCCTGCTTGAGCAGCTCGTCGCGGCTCTCCCCATGCCCATTGAACAGGCTGATGCCGATGCTCGCCGTGCAGTGGTGGCTCACCTCAGCGCCCCCCGTGGGCAGCACCAGCAGATAAGGCCGGGCCAGGGCTTCCCGCAGTTTCTCCGCCACCCGTCCGGCATGGGCCGCAGCCGCGGCGCGACCTTCATCCAGGCTCTCCAGGACCACCACGAACTCGTCCCCCCCAAGACGGGCCACGGTGTCCGTCTCGCGGACGGATGCCGTCAGACGCCGGGCCACCTCCGCCAGCAGGGCATCCCCCATGACATGCCCGTGCTGGTCGTTGAGGCCCTTGAATCCGTCCAGATCCAGGAACATCAACGCGCCCCGGGTGTTGTTGCGGGCGCTCGCCGCCAGGGCCTGGTCGAAACGGTCATGGAACAGCCGACGGTTGGGCAGACGGGTAAGCGGATCGTAGAACGCCAACTGCTCGATCTGCTCCTCCGCGCGCTTGTGCTCGGTGATGTCCGAGAAGGCGGCCACGTAGTGGGTCACCTCGCCCGATCGATCACGCACGGTGGAAATGGTGACCCATTCGGCAAACACCTCACCGCCCTTCCGGCGATTCCAGATCTCGCCCTGCCAGAAGCCGTTTCGCGCCAGCCCTTCACGCAATCGTCCATAGAATTCCGCATCGTGACGACCCGAGCGGAGCAGGCGTGGTGTCTGTCCGATGGCCTCCCGCGCCGTATAGCCGGTCATGGTCGTGAAGGCCTGGTTCACCCGCACGATGCGCGTCTGGGCATCGGTGATGAAAATGCCTTCCTGGGTCTCGAAGGTCGCCGCGGCGATACGCAGTTCACTCTCCGCGTCCTTCGCGTCGGTGATGTCCATGGCGAAGCCCTGCCAAGTCAGGCTGCCGTCGGCCGCGGCCTCGGGAATCCCATCCATGTGCATCCAGCGCACCCCGCGACGCGGGTGCTGGATGCGGCACTCCAGATGCCAGGGCCCGAGCGTGCATGCGGAAGCAAACAAGGACGCCAGGAACGCCGCCCGGTCCTCGCCTTCAAGCGTGACCAGAAAGCCATCCGAGGCCTCCGCCAACCCATCGGGTGCAAGCCCCCATACCTCCCGGGCGGCATCGCTGACAAAGGGCAGGCTGTGGCGTCCGTCGGCCCCGATACGGTACTGGAAAACCACCCCGGGGATCTGCGACACGATCACCCGGAGGCGCTGGTTGAAACTGTGCTCCGCGGCCCGCGCCTCGCCTTCGATGAGCCCTTGCAGCAGGCCGTTGAATGCCCCGGCCAGGGCACCGATCTCGTCATCCCGGCGCACCGGCAGCGGCTGGCGGGGAATTACGCCATCACGCATGGCACCGAGCATATCCACCGCCTCGCCGAGGGGCCTGAGCTCACGCCGCAACCACCACCAGCCCATGCCCCCTGCCAGCACGCTGAGGATCAGGGCCGACGCCAGCAGGCGCCAGCGCAGCGCGTAGAAAGGCGCAAAGGCTTCATCCGCAGGCAGCACGGACTGCATCAGCCAGCCTGTGGATCGCACCTTGCGGCTGGACGAAAGCTCCACCACGCCACGGGAACTGCGCGCCACCCCGGACCCTTCATGGCCATCAATGTAGCGGTCGTACACCGGATTAACGCCCACCGGCGGCCCGGGCTGCATGACGCGGGTCTTGTCCGTGGCCGCAATGAAGATCCTCTGTGCGGGGTCGGTGATCAGGTAGCCACCCTGGCGCCCAAACCGGTTGGCGCCGATCTCGTCGAGAAAGTTGGACGCAGCCAGATTGGTCAGACCGATCAGGCTGCCGATCACCTCTCCGTTGCCATCACGGATCGGCACGATCATGGGCACCACGGGCTGATGGGTGGTCTTGCCCAGCAGCGCCGCCCCGACCGTGGTACGCCCGGTTTCGAGGGTTTCCCTCACCGCCTCGACATCCGCATAGTTGACCCCCTGCCGGCCATGCACCTCCGGCAGGCCGACCAGCGTGGTCCCCTTCCGGTCGGTGACCAGCACCCCCCAATTGAAAAGCGTCAGCAACACGGTCTGCCCGCGCACGGATGCATCCAGGCGGGAAGGCTGTTCCATGGTCTTTGCGTCAAGGGTGGCGGCAACCCCCTCCAGCGCGCGGATGCGCTCGGTCACGGAACGGTCGATGTCGTTGGCGAGAAGCGACACCACCGAATACTGCTGGGCCGCCAGCGTCGCCAGCATCTCCTGCTTCAGAAAGTACATCAGCGCGAGCGTGGTCAGCCACAAGGCCACCATCACCCCGAGCAACAAGCCCAACACCACACGCATCCGCAGCGACCCCGACAGGGGCTTGAGCGCGGCGCACGCACGATCCTTCAGCGTCCCCATTGTTTTCTTCATCCTCCTCCGATCAGGGTATTCCCTGACGACCCAACGTGGGTTGCAATCGCGCCCATTTCGGGCAGATCATTGTCCAAGTCCCGATAGGGATGAACTATGTAGTGCATGCCTACTTTCAATTGGCCTCCGCCGACCACACGTCGTATGATCGTGGTCAGCTTCATTGGTCAAGCGATCAATGGGGCGGGCTTGAGCGGCGCGCCGGGGCACAACAAAGACCCCCAGAACCCCACAGAGATTTCATCCCGGCGCAGCCTTTTTTCATTCATCCGCCCGTTCGGGCACCAGGCTCCCCAGGCCCCCAATTGCCCTGTCAGAATCTCTTCTTTCCGCTGCCGACCGCTGGCACGGAAGAACACTTCGAACCCCTGCTGTGCAGGCCCGGGTTGCGCATTGAGCGCATCGTTTCCCACTGCCATGCCAGCCCCCCGGATTTCTGGTTTGACCAGACCGAAGACGAATGGGTGATGCTGGCCCGCGGCGGTGCCGAGCTGGAATTCGACGACGGCGAGCGCCTTGCCCTCAGCCCCGGCGACTGGCTGCTGATCCCGGCGGGACGGCGCCACCGGGTTGCCGCAACCGGCCCGGACACCGTCTGGCTGGCCATCCACATGACACCCTGACGCCCGCAAGCGGACAACTCTTCGGTAAGCTGTTGTCCTTTTCCAAGCAGGAGTCCTCCCCCAATGATCCGTCATCGCCTCACCCGCCTGGTCCTGGCCCTGGCGCTTGGCACCGCGCTCGCTCCCGCCGCGCCGGCTTTCGCCGAAGCCCCCGCCGTGCGCACCCAGGTGCCCGGTTACTACCGCATGGCTGTCGGCGACATGGAAGTGACCGCCCTCTACGATGGCTTCATCGATCTCGATACCAAAGTCCTGAGCAACGCGAGCCCGGCCGAAGTCCAGCGCCTGCTGACCCGCATGTTCCTGGGCGGCCAGAAGGTCCAGACCGCCGTCAATGCCTTCCTGATCAACGCCGGTGGCAAGCTCGTGCTGGTGGATGCGGGCGCCGCCAAGGCCTTCGGACCCACCCTCGGCTTCATCGGCGACAACCTCAAAGCCGCCGGCTACAGCCCCGAAAAGGTGGACATGGTGTTGCTGACCCACCTGCACGCCGACCACGCGGCCGGCTTGCTCGGTGGTGACGGCAAGCCCCTGTTCCCCAACGCCGAAATCCGGGTTGCCCAGGCCGACCACGATTTCTGGCTCTCCGAGGAAATCGCCGCCAAGGCACCCGACGGCTTCAAGCCCTTCTTCAAGCTGGCGCGGGACGCCGCCGCCCCCTACCAGGCCGCGGGGCACTGGAAGCCCTTCAGCGGCGACGTGGAACTGGCACCGGGCATCAAGGCCGTCGACACCCACGGTCACACCCCCGGCCACACGGCCTATCTGGTCGAATCGAAGGGCCAGCGACTGCTGATCATCGGCGACGTGGTGCACAGCCACGCCGTCCAGTTTGCCCGGCCGGAAGTGGCCATCGAGTTCGACAGCGACAAGAAGAAAGCCGTGGCCGCCCGCAAGCAGCTCTTCGCCCGCGCCGCCAAGGAAAAGCTCGCCCTCGCCGGCATGCACCTGCCCTTCCCGGGCCTCGGCCACGTGCGCACCGAAGGCAAGGGCTACGCCTGGGTACCGGTGGAGTTCAGCCCGATCCGCAGCGACAAATAGGCCTTTTCTGCCCACCCATGCAAAAGGGCGACCCGCGGGTCGCTCTTTTGCAGTCCACACCGGGTCGGCTTACAGGCCGGCGTCGGCGCGCAGTGCAGCGGCCTTGTCGGTATGTTCCCAGGTGAAATCCACCTCGTCACGGCCAAAGTGGCCATAGGCGGCGGTACGGGAATAGATCGGGCGCAGCAGCTCCAGGGCCGCGATGATGCCCTTGGGGCGCAGGTCGAAATGGGCACGCACCAGCTCGACAATGCGGTCGTCGGAAACCTTGCCCGTGCCGAAGGTTTCCACCATCAGGCTGACCGGCTGGGCCACGCCGATGGCGTAGGCCACCTGCACCTCGCACTTGTCGGCCAGGCCGGCCGCCACGATGTTCTTGGCCACGTAACGGCCTGCGTAAGCGGCGGAGCGATCCACCTTGGACGGATCCTTGCCCGAGAAGGCACCGCCGCCATGGTGGGCTGCACCACCATAGGTGTCGACAATGATCTTGCGGCCGGTCAGGCCGCAGTCACCGTTCGGGCCGCCAATCACGAAACGCCCCGTGGGATTGATGAGGAAGCGGGTGCTGGCGGTGAGCATGTCCTTGGGCAGCACCGGCTTGATGACCTCCTCGATCACCGCCTCGGTCAGATCGGCATGGGAGATGTCCGGGTGATGCTGGGTGGACACCACCACGGTGTCGATGGCCACCGGCTTGCCGTCCACGTACTTCACGGTGAGCTGGCTCTTGGCATCGGGGCGCAGCCAGGGCAGACGGCCGTCCTTCCGCACTTCGGCCTGCCGCTGCATGATGCGGTGGGCGTAGTAGATGGGGAAGGGCATCAGGCTCGGCGTCTCGTTGGTCGCAAAGCCGAACATCAGACCCTGGTCGCCGGCGCCCTGGTCCAGGTCGAGGCCTTCGCCTTCATTCACGCCCTGGGCGATGTCGGAAGACTGGCGGTTGATGGCGGTGAGCACCGCGCAGCTCTTGTAGTCGAAACCGATGTCGGAATCGTCGTAGCCGATGCGCTTGATGGTCTCGCGGGCGAGATCCATGTAGTTGATGTCGGCCTTGGTGGTGATCTCGCCGGAAATCACCACCAGGCCGGTGGACACCAGGGTCTCGCAGGCCACCCGACCGCGGGGGTCCTGGGCCAGAATGGCGTCGAGCACCGCATCGGAAATCTGGTCGGCGACCTTGTCCGGATGGCCTTCGGAGACGGACTCAGAAGTAAACAGAAATTCACGGGCCATGCAACGCTCCTCAAAAAGCAAAAATCCCCAGTGGTTCGGCGTTGCCGTCTCTGGGGATCATCGGAGCGGCGACGCTTTAGCAGTATTTTTTGGGCGCCCTGGCAGCCTGGCTGCGCTGTGCCCCCGCCCTGCAAGTTGTCGGATTAACTCGGCGGATTCACAATTATAACTTTGCGCACCCGGCCGTCAATTCGGCCCCTATCCGGCACTGGCAGATGGCGTCCCTGATATTCAAGTTTCTTGCCGGTCTTCCCCTCGGACTCCTGCAGCGCCTGGGCGTTCTCGCTGGCTGGCTCACCTACGCCCTGTCACCCACCTATCGACGGCGGCTGCGCGCCAATCTTGAGCAGGCCCTCGGCCACGACGAGGCCCGGCGCATCTGGCGACGCAGCGTCGGCGAGATCGGCAAGCAGGCCCTGGAACTGGCCTGGGTGCTGCTCCGCCCCCAGAATGAGATCACCACCAAGGTGGTGCAGGTGAGCGGCTGGGAGCATGTGGAGGCCGCGGAAGCGAATGGCGGCGGCATCCTGTTCATCACACCGCACCTGGGCTGCTTTGAAATCACCGCCCAGTATTTCTCCCTGCACAAGCCGATCACGGTGCTCTACCGGCCGCCAAAGAAGGCCGTACTGCAACCGGTGATCAATGCCGGCCGCCGCCGCGGCAACATGCACCTGGCCCCGGCCGATGTAAGCGGTGTGCGCCGTCTGATCAAGGCCCTGCGGGCCGGTGAAGCAGTCGGCATGCTGCCCGATCAGGTGCCCGGTGGCGGCGAAGGCGCCTGGCTGCCCTTCTTCGGCCGGCCAGCGTATACGATGACCCTGGCGGCACGCCTTTCCGAAGTGGCCGGGGTCAACACGATCTTCGCCTGGGCCGAGCGCCTGCCCGGGGGCAAGGGCTTTCACCTGCGCTTCCGCCCGCCGCTGACGCCCCTGGACGGTGACACGCATGCCCGGGCTGCCGCCATCAACCGTGAGCTCGAAGCCCAGATCCGGGAGAACCCCGCCCAGTACCTGTGGGGCTACAACCGCTACAAGCGCCCGTCCGGCGCACCGCCCGCACCTGCAACCCGGTAATCCCCCTTAATGAGTCGACTCATCGTTGCCCTGCTGTGGCTGCTGCACTGGCTGCCCCTGTCCATCCAGGCACCCATCGGCCGAAGCCTCGGCCTGCTGCTTTACTGGATCATCCTGCCCCGCCGCCGGGTGGTGCACACCAATCTGCGCCTGTGCTTTCCCGATCTGTCCGAAGCCGAACGCCGCACCCTGGCCAGGGAACACTTCGCCCTGGCCGGGCGCAGCCTGATCGAGCGCGGCCTGGCCTGGTTTGCGCCGGAGGCGCGCGTGCGCCGGATCGTGCGCGTGGAGGGCGAGGAGATCCTTGCCCGCCTGATCGCGCAGCGCCAGCCGGTGATCATGCTGACGCCCCACTTCCTCGGCCTGGATCTGGGCGGCACCCGGCTGGCCGCCAGCTTCGATTGCGTGAGCATCTACGCCCGCCAGCGCGACCCGGTGATCGACCACTGGCTCTTCCACGGGCGCAGCCGCTTCGGCAGCCAGGTGCTGCTGCGCCGGGACGAGAGCGTGCGTGCCTCCATCAAGGCCATGAAGGAAATGCGGCCCTTCTACTACCTGCCGGACATGGACAACGGCATGGAGGACTCCATCTTCTCGCCCTTCTTCGGCGTGCAGGCGGCCACCCTCTCCGCCCTGCCCCGCCTCACCCGCCTGGGCGGCGCGGTGGTGGTGACCTGCGTGACCCGCATGCTCCCGGGCGGCCAGGGCTATGTCCTTACGCTGAGTGAACCGTGGACGGACTTCCCGAGCGGCAACGTGGAGGCCGACGTGCACCGCATGAACGCCGCCATCGAAGACCTGGTGCGCACCATGCCGGCCCAGTATTACTGGGTGCACCGCCGCTTCAAGACCCGTCCGCCGGGCGAGCCGAAGGTGTATTGAAGCGTGAGGTGCGCCCCGGCCTGATTCCCGCCAAGGATGGCTGGCAAAACGGCAAGGGCGGGGTCAGTCGCCCACCGACGTTCAGCCCTGCTCGTCCTTCGCCGCCAGCTCGGCCAGCACCAGCGGAAAGGCCGCGCTTCCCACCAGCGCCACACCCGACACCAGCAGCACCAGCCCGGCCCCCGACTCCTGCAACAAGGGGTGCAGATCGGCTCCCAGGCCCGCCAGCAGCAGGCCACCGGCGATCAGACAGAGCAGGCCGGGCACCCCCAGCAGCCACGCACCGGCCGGCAAGCGCTTGAGGGCCATGTTCAGACCTTCCGGAAAACCACGTCCCACACCCCGTGGCCGAGCTTGATGCCACGGTTTTCGAACTTGGTGAGGGGACGATAATCGGGCTTGGGCGCAAAGCCCCCGGCCGTGTTGGCCAGCATCGGCTCGGCGGACAGCACCTCCAGCATCTGCTGGGCGTATTCCTCCCAGTCGGTGGCGCAGTGCAGGTAGCCGCCCGGCGCCAGGCGCGAGGCGATCAGCTTGACGAAGGGCCCCTGCACCAGACGGCGCTTGTGGTGGCGCTTCTTGGGCCACGGGTCGGGAAAGTAGATGTGCACGCCGGCCAGCGAGCCTTCGGGGATCATGTCGCGCAGCACCTCCACCGCGTCGTGCTGGACGATGCGCAGGTTGGTGATGCCGCCCTCCTCGATCAGCTTGCACAGGCCGCCGACGCCCGGCGCATGCACCTCGATGCCGACGAAGTCGTCACCCGGCCGCGCCTGGGCGATCTGGGCCGTGGCCTGCCCCATGCCAAAACCGATCTCCACGATCTGCGGCGCCTTGCGCCCGAAGACCTGGGCCAGATCGATGGGCTCGGGGCGGAAATCGATGCCGACCTTGGGCATCATCTCGTCGAGAAAGCGGTGCTGCGCATCCGACATGCGCCCCTGGCGCAGCACGAAGCTGCGGATGGACTGGGAGGTCAGGCGGCCGGAAGGCGCCTGCTCATCCGTCGAAACAGACTGTTGTTCGTCGTTCATGAAAAATCCGTAAAACCAAAACGGCGCACCCCATGGCACGCCGCCAAGAATCAATCTGCCCTGGAGCCCCGCCGCGGCCGCGGTGTGAAGGCGACGTCAGTCGCCCCCGGAAGCGGGATCGGACACCCCCACCGCATCGATGCACAAACGGGCGACGGAAGTCTCCGCCGCAGTTCAGCTGCCGATCAGCCCCGTGGTCGGCGAGCTCGGGCTGGCGGTGTAGAACTTGCGGGGCATGCGCCCGGCCAGGAAAGCCTCGCGGCCGGCCTCGACCCCCTTCTTCATGGCGCGGGCCATCCGCACCGGATCCTTCGCCAGGGCAATGGCGGTGTTCATCAACACCCCGTCGCAACCCAGCTCCATGGCGATGGCCGCATCCGACGCCGTACCCACGCCCGCATCCAGCAGCACCGGCACCTTCACCGCATCGCGCACCAGTTGCACGTTCCAGGGGTTGAGCACGCCCATGCCGGAACCGATGAGGCTCGCCAGCGGCATCACCGCCACACAACCGATGTCTTCCAGCATCTTGGCCTGGATGGGGTCGTCGGAGCAGTAGACCATCACCTCGAAGCCCTCCTTCACCAGCGTCTGCGCCGCCTTGAGGGTTTCCGGCATGTTGGGGAAGAGGGTGTGCGGATCGCCCAGCACCTCCAGCTTCACCAGCTTGTGGTCATCCAGCAGCTCCCGCGCCAGGCGCAGGGTGCGCACCGCATCATCGGCCGAATAGCAGCCCGCCGTATTGGGCAGGTAGGTGAACTCGGAAGGGGGCAGCGCATCCAGCAGGCTGGGCGCGTTCGGATCCTGCCCGATGTTGGTCCGGCGGATCGCCACGGTGACAATCTGCGCCCCGCTGGCCCGCACCGCCGCGCGGGTCTCGGTGAAATCCTTGTACTTGCCGGTGCCCACCAGCAGCCGGGAGGAATAGGCCAAGCCTGCAATCGTCAGCAAATCGTCCATCGAAGCGCCAGTCTGAAAGGGAAAGGAAAAATGAAGGGGCGGCCCGCCGCCCCGAAAACCCCGTTGCGGAGTCTAACCGCCACCCACGGCAACGACGATCTCGAGGGAGTCACCCTCCTCCAGCAGCGTCGCGGCATGCAAGCCCCTGGGCACGATCTCGCCGTTGCGCTCCACCGCCAGCCGCTTGCCCGTGAGGCCCATCTGATCGAGCAGGCCCGCCACCGAGACAGGCCCCGCAAGGACACGGGCCTCGCCATTGACGGTGACGGACAGGGAAGCGGAAGAAGCGGCTTGGGCAGACATGGCAAGAGTTTACCACGCCCACCGGTTGCCCTCCGCCTCCGCCCTGCGTACAATCCCGGCTCTTCGAGCGGGCGTCGTATAATGGTAATACCCTAGCTTCCCAAGCTAGAGCCGTGGGTTCGATTCCCATCGCCCGCTCCACCGGATTCCGGCAGGTCGTTGATCTGCGAGCAAAAAGGCCAACCTCAAGGGGTTGGCCTTTTTGCTGTCTGGTCGGAGGTGGGTAGCTCACAGTGTTGAAGTGTTAGCGTGCTGCTGTGCTACCGGTGGAGTTTACAAAGGGGAGGGCCGCACCCCTTTGCGCTACAACTGCACGAGCTGCATGGCGGTCGCTTGCGGAATGTAGTCTCGCCATCGCTCCTATCCATAAAGAGCCGCACGGAAGTAGCCCTTAGTTGGATCGGGCATGGGCTCCAACTTTGACCGCTATACACCCCTACGGTGGAACTTGGAGAAGCGTTCTTCACCCTCGGAAGAGTCCGGTGAAAACGAGGAGAAGCGCTGGACTGGAGAGGTTCGGCCAAAGGTCCTGGTACGTGAATTGTCTAAGCAATCCAGCAGAAAACACACGACCTATAGTTGCACTTATTGCGTTTGTTTCGTTTAATGCAGTTAGGCCACAGAACTTACGAGGCGAGCGCGTCATGCAAACTACAGATCGGAATCGAGGGCCAGTGTCCCCTCCTGTGTCAAAGGACGACATGGAGCTTGCACGCTTGGCACAACGCTGCATCGTGGAGGCTCTTGATCGCTCGAAGGCAGTCACGATCACGTTGTCCAGCGAGAGTAGCGATCTGCCGCCGGTCGAGCTTCCCCCGGCGGCATTGAAGCTGATCGGACAACTGCTAGGACTCATGAGTGAAGGAAAACCCATCACGCTGATGCCCTCGAAGCAGGAACTGACCACTGTAGAAGCCGCCAACTTCCTTAACGTATCGAGACCCTTCGTGATCAAGGAAATTGAAGAAGGCCGGATCCCTCACCGCATGGTGGGGACGCACCGCCGGATACCCTTCGACGGTTTGCTGGAATACGCCAAGGAGATGCAGGCGTCGCGAGAAACAGCGCTCGAAGAGCTATCGCAGCTCTCGGCAGACCTGGACCTCGACTACTGATGGCAGGACATGCCCGCTACACCGTCGTGATTGACGCTTGCGTCTTTTATTCGATGCTGCAAAGCGACGCGCTCATGAGTCTCTGCACCCGCAGCCTTTTTGCGGCCAAGTGGAGTGTGCAGATCGAAAACGAATGGATACGCGCACTCTCAGAAAAGCGGCCCAACGAGATCGACAAGATCAACCGCCGACGCGACACCATGCGAAAAGTCGTGCCCGACTGGGAGGTGCCGGAGACTGCGGTCACCCGGCTCGAACCCTGCCTCAAGCTTCCCGATCCTGGGGATACACACGTCCTCGCCGCCGCAATTGCCGGCCACGCAGACTGCATCGTTACGGCCAATCTGAAGGACTTCCCAAGCGAGTTGATCAACCCTTACGGTATCGAAATTGTTGATCCAGACCGCTTCATCATCAATCAGTGGGACCTTGACCCGATTCAAGCCATTGCGGCCTTCAAGGCCATGCGCGCGCGCTGGAAACGACCGGAAACCTCACCAGAAGACTTTGCCGTCGCCTTCGATCGGGTCGGATTGCTCGCATCCGCCCAACGGCTTCGAGAAGTGGCTGAACTGATATAGGTGCCACCCGGGCCTGTCGTTGCCGGGGGGCGGCTCCGTACACCCCGGGGTCAAGGCCGGAAGTTCCGATACCATCCGCGACATGCAGCTAATGTTGAATCCATAAGCACACTTCCGCGCTCACCATGTCCATTCCCGACTATCAATCCCTGATGCTGCCGCTCTTGACCCTGGCTGCAGACGGCAATGAGCATCGCTTCCGCAACGCAGTCGAGCAATTGGCGGCCAGGTTCGAATTGTCCGATGACGAGCGGGCCACAATGCTGCCCAGTGGTACGGCACCGATGTTCGACAACAGGGTCGGATGGGCAAAGACCTATCTGAAGCAGGCGGGTTTGATCGATGCCACTCGGCGGGGCTACTTCCGGATCACGCCGCGGGGCGCCCAGCTTCTCGACACCAACCCGGGCCACATCGACACCTCCATTCTCGAGAAGTATCAAGAGTTCCGGGCATTCCGGTCACGCAGAAGTGAGGGCAACGGCGTGCTGCAAGCTGACCTCCCGATGACCTCCCCGCCCCAGACCGCGACACCCGCGACGCCGGAAGCCACACCGGAGGAGCTTTTCTCGCAGGCCTATCAGCGACTGCGCAGCAATCTCGAAGCCGAGGTGCTGGAGCAGGTGAAAGCCACCACGCCCGCCTTCTTCGAGCGCCTTGTCATCGATCTGCTGGTCGCCATGGGCTACGGCGGTTCACGCCAGGACGCAGGCAGGGCGGTAGGCAGAAGCGGCGATGGCGGCATCGACGGAATCATCAAAGAGGACAGGCTGGGTCTCGACGTGATCTACGTGCAGGCCAAGCGATGGGAGGGTACCGTCGGGCGTCCGGAAATACAGAAGTTCGCTGGCGCGCTTCAAGGACAGCGTGCGAACAAGGGGGTGTTCATCACCACGTCAGGATTCTCGCGAGAGGCCCATGAGTATGCGGGAATCATTCCCTTGAAGATCATTCTTGTGGGAGGCGAGCAGTTGGCCGCCTTGATGGTCGATCACAACGTCGGGGTTTCTCCGCTTAGTCGATTCGAAATCAAGCGGGTCGATTCGGACTACTTCGAGGGGGACAGTGTCTGAGACGGAGTCGTCTTCGGGGGGCGACTGGCGGTCGATGAAGCCTTCACCGGGCAGGGCCTGGGCGGTGCGCTACTCGCCGATGCGCTTGAGCGGGCCATCCGGTCAGAGATCGCGGCCTACGCCCTGATGGTCGATGCCAAGGATGGCACGGCCACCGCCTTCTACCGACACCACGGTTTATCCCGCTTCCAGACACGCCCTGACACTGTTTCTTCCGTTGGCGACCGCGCAGGCATCAGCCTGATGGGCGCAGCAGGCCGGACCGCCCGGCCACGCTCCGGTCACGGCGGCGTCCGGTTCGAGCCAACCCCATCGGGAGGCCATGTCAGCACAGCCAGCGCATGGCGTATCACACGGCCCCGGGGTGATCCCATGCCCATGACACCCACCCGGCACCTGCCCTTGCGATGCCGCCGCTCTTCACCCCGCCAAGGGCAGACGCAGCGTGACCCGCAGCCCCGGCTCGGCGTCCTGCAGCGCCATCTGCCCGCCGTGGCGGCGCACGGCGCGTTCGACCACCGGCAGGCCCAGACCGGTGCCGGGCTGGCCGCGGTCCTTCGTGCCCCGGTAAAAGGGTTGGAGCAAGGGTTTCGCGCTGCGCCGGAGGCATGCCCGGGCCGTGGTCGCGCACGCTCAGCACGGCCTCGCCCCCTGCGCCTGCAGGTCCACTTCCAGCGGTGGGCGCCCGTAGCGGCGGGCGTTGTCCAGCAGGTTGAGCAGGCAGCGCTGCAAGACGATGCGCGAGGCCGGCTCAACCCACAGGGCTTCGCCTTCGGCGGGTAGCCGGGCGTGCACGTCGGCGTGGTCGCCATTGCCCAGCAGCGCGCGCACCAGGGCGTGCACGTCCACCCGTTCGTCCAGCGGCTCGGTGGCGGTACGCACCAGGGCGATGAAGGAGCCCACCAGCTCGTCGGCCAGTTGCGCGTTGCGCACAATGCTCTCGCGCCGCACGGCGACGCCGGGGGCCTCGGGCAGCAGTTCGGCAGCCATCCGGATGCGTCCCAACGGCGAGCGCAGATCGTGGGAGATGCCGGCCAGCATCATGGCGCGGGCATCGTCCTGCTGCACGCGCTGGGCGGCAAAGGCGTCGAATTGCTGGGCCAGCTGGCGAAACTCGACCGGCCCGCGCTGTGCCAGGGCCGGGGGGCGTTCGCCGGTCTCGGAAAAGGCCTTCACGCTCTGCTGCAGGTCCTGCAATGGCCGGGCCACGATGCGGCTGAGCCAGGCGGCCGCCAGCAGGAACACCAGCACCGCCAGCCCCAGGCCGATGGCGCCCCGCATGCGCAGGCCGGGGTTTTCGAGCGCACCGTGGATGCCCACCCACACCGGGGTTTGGTTCGCCGTGGCAAGCTCCAGCCAGGTGATGGACTCGCCACGCTCGCCGCTGACCGCCATGCGCCCGACCTGGATGCCCCGTTCGCGCAGTCCCTCGCGCAGGGCGTTGTAGCGCGGCGCCACCGAGGCGGGCTCGATGAAGTGGGCCCGTGACGGTGGCGGCCCCGGTTCCAGATCCACCGGCACCAGCACGTCCACCCCCTGGGGCAGTGTAGGCGCCTCGCCACGCAGCAGTTGCGCCTGCACCGGCCCCAGGGCAGCGGACCAGGAGGGCAACGCCGCCTTGGCGAACACGCTGGCCTGATCGCTGAAGAGCACCAGCGTGAGCATGATCACCAGCAGCACAGCCACCCCCACCTGGAGCAGGAAGATCCGCGCAAAGAGGGTGTCGAACCAGCGCGCCCTCATGGCGCACTCACCTGGCGATCAAAGCCGGCTGCCGGTGAACACATAGCCTTCTCCACGCACGGTCTCGATCCAGTCGCGCCCGCCGGGTGCGGCGGAGAGCTTCTTGCGCAGGCGCGCCACCTGCACATCCACCGCCCGGTCCATGGGCACGTAGTTGCCCGGCTGCACCGCCGCGGACAAGGCCTGGCGGGACACACACACGCCGGGCTGGCTGGCCAGGGCCAGCAGCAGTTTGAATTCGGTGGAGGTCAGTGACAGCGGTTCTCCCTGGCACTTCACGCGCCGCGCCAGCAGGTCCAGCGTCAGTCCGTCAAAGCGGAGCTGGGTCCGGCGCATGACCGCCTGCTGACGCCTTGCCAGCGCACGCACCCGCGCCACCAGCTCCCGGGGCTCGAAGGGCTTGCCCAGGTAGTCGTCGGCGCCCAGCTCAAGACCCAGCACGCGGTCGAAGGGATCGCCCCGCGCCGTCAACATGAGCACCGGCAGCTCGTGGCCGCTCTCGCGCAGACGCCGGCACAGGTCGATGCCGTTGGCGTCGGGCAGCATCAGGTCCAGCAGCAGCACGTCGGGCTCGAGCCGGGTCAGATCGGCCAGCCCCTGGGCGGCGGTGCCGGCGCAATGCACACGCATGCCGTGCGCATGCAGCAGCTCGGCCACCATGGCCGAGAGCTCGGCGTCGTCGTCCACCATCAGGACGGTGAGGGGGTCTTGGGGAAGGGCAACAGGCATGGCATGCAGTTTACGCCGGCCGGGCGTGGCGGCCTTTGATGTTTCAACACTGACATATTTCGTCGCACAACGACAGGCACGGACGCCGGCCCGTGGCCTGTAATGCAGTCGTGCCAGACCTGCCGTCACCGGCTGCAGGACACACCCCGCAGGCCTTCGGGCCACCGACTGTTTCATCCATTTTCCAGGAGTCATGCCATGAAAACCACTGCCATCCGATCCAGCCTTGTCTGCTGTGCTGTCCTGCTGTCGCTCTCCACCTTGTCCACGACGGCCAGCGCCCGCGACCGCAGCACCAGCTTCAGCGGCCCCCAGGGTCAGACCATGACCCGCAACGTCAGCCGCGCCCAGGGCGATGTGTCTTCCAGCACCACCGGCCCCGGGGGGCGCAGCATGAGCCGTCAGACGGTGCGGGGCGACGGCCAGGTGGATAGCTCGGTCACCGGCCCCAACGGCCAGAGCGCAACCCGCACGGTGGCACGCACGCCGGAGGCGACGGACGCGGTCGTCACCCTGCCCAACGGCCAGACCATGAGCCGTTCCACCACCCGCCAGCCGTGATGACCATGCGCCCATTCCATCTCACCACCACAACGGCGGCCCTGATGCTGGCTTTGCTCGGCGCCGGCCTGGCACCCACCGCCCAGGCCCAGTCGGCCAACCGGGCCTGTCGGGCCGACTTTGCGAAGTTCTGCAAAGGCGTCACGCCCGGGGAAGGGCGCGTGCTGGCCTGCCTGCGCCAACACCAGGACCAGATCTCCGCGGACTGCAAGGCCAGCCTTGAGACGGCCCAGGCCTGCGCCGACCAGGCCCGCCAGCTATGCGGCGGCGGGGGCGACGAAGGCAAGGCGCCGGATCGCAAGGCCATGCGTGAATGCCTGCAGCAGCAGCGCGAGGCACTCTCCGCATCGTGCCGCTCGCAACTGGCGGTGCCCTGACCGGCCCGGCGCGCGTTCAGCCACGGATCACGCACCATGCCCTCACTGCAGGAGGTGATACCGCAGCACTGGCGACCCTGGCTGCTGGCACTGGGCCTGGGCCTCCTGCTGGTGGCGGTGGCCGAGGGGCTGGTGCGGGAGCGCTACGACTGGCGGGGCGCGGCGGCCTCGCTGGCCGACGCCGCCGGGCGGCGCCTGCTCGAAGCCCTGGGCATCTCGATGCTGGCACCCGCCGTGGCCTGGGCCCACCAGCACCGCCTGGGTGACATCCCGCTGGATGCGCCGCTCCCGTGGGCCGCCCTGTTCATCGCCCAGGAGCTGGCCTACTACTGGGGGCACCGCCTGTCGCACCGCGTGCACTGGTTCTGGGCCAGTCACGCGGTGCACCACTCACCCCCGCAGCTCTCACTGATGAACGCACTGCGCCTAGGCTGGACGGGCAAACTGGCGGGCAATGCCCTGTTTGTCGTCCCGCTGGTGTGGATCGGCTTTGCGCCTGCGGCGGTGGCGCTGATGATGGGCCTCAACCTGCTCTACCAGTTCGGCCTGCACGCCCCCTGGCTGCCGCGTCTGGGGCCGCTGGAATGGGTGTTCAACACGCCGCGGCATCACCGCGTGCACCATGCCTGCAACCCGGAATACCTCGACTGCAACTACGGCGGCGTCCTCATCGTCTTCGATCGCCTGTTCGGCAGCCTGCGCCTGGAACAGCCCGACATACCCCCGCGCTATGGCTTGAGCGAACCCCTGCACAGCCACAACCCGCTGCTCATCAATCTGCACGGCTGGCAGCGTCTCTGGCGCGATCTGCGCGCGGCGCACGGCATGCGCCAGCGCTGGCGCGTGCTCACCGGCCCGCCCGGGCAGCAGGGCGCGGACACGCCCGCACGCCCGGTGTCTCCCCACACCCTCTTCACTGCCACCCGAAGTGCCGGCTGTACCAGCCCTTCATCCACTGGGCGAGGCCCATGTAAGCCAGCAGGATGAGGGCCAGCCAGCCGAAATAGGCGGCGGGCAAGGCCTGCAGCCGGAAGTAGGGGGCCAGCGGACCCATGGTGATGGCGAGACCGGCCAGCATGGCACCGCCGGTCAGGGCGGCAAGCGGCAGCGAGGCCCGGCTTTCCAGGAAGGGCAGCTTGCGGGTGCGGATGAGGTGCACGATCAGCGTCTGTGACAGCAGCCCCTCGACGAACCAGCCCGACTGGAAGAGCGTCTGCGCGGCCGGGGTGGTGGCCTGGAAGACGTACCCCATCAACCCGAAGGTGGCCACGTCGAAGATCGAGCTGACCGGGCCGAAGCACACCATGAAGCGCCCCAGGCCGTCCACGTTCCAGTGCTGGGGCGTGCGCAGCAGCTCCTCGTCCACGTTGTCGAAGGGGATGCCGCTCTGGGAGATGTCATAGAGCAGGTTCTGCAACAGCAGGTGCATGGGGAGCATCGGCAGGAAGGGCAGGAAGACGCTGGCCACGAGCACGGAAAAGACATTGCCGAAGTTGGAGCTGGCCGTCATGCGGATGTATTTGAGCATGTTGGCAAAGGTCTTGCGGCCTTCACGCACCCCATCCACGAGCACCATCAGGCTCTTTTCGAGCAGGATGATGTCGGCGGCCTCCTTGGCGATGTCCACCGCCGTATCCACCGAGATGCCGATGTCGGCGGCATGCAGGGCCGGGGCGTCGTTGATGCCGTCACCCATGAAGCCAACGACGTGGCCATTGCCGCGCAGGGCCCGCACAACCCTTTCCTTGTCGATGGGCGAGAGCTTGGCGAACACGGTGGTGCTCTCGACGGCGCGGCCCAGGGCTGCGTCGTCCATGCCGGCGATGTCTGCGCCCTGCAGCAGGCCGCCCACCTCCAGCCCCACCTCCCGGCACACCCGGGCGCTCACCAGGCCATTGTCGCCGGTCAGTACCTTGACCGTCACGCCATTGGCACGCAGGGCCGCCAGGGCCGGGGCGGCACTCTCCTTGGGCGGGTCGAGGAAGGCCACGTAGCCGGCAAGGGTGAGCCCGGCCTCGTCGGCGACGCTGCAGCCATCCTGGCCGGCGGGCAGGCGACGGGTGGCAACCCCCACCACACGCAGGCCATCGGCGTTCATGGCGTCGGTGATCGTCCTGATGTGGGCGAGCAGTCCGGGGGTGAGCGGCACGACGGCCTCGCCCCGACGCACCTGGGTGCACGCGGCGATCACCTCCTCGATCGCGCCCTTGCAGATCAGCAGGTCGCCTTCGTCCCGGCCGGCCACCACCACCGACATGCGGCGGCGCTGGAAGTCGAAGGGAATCTCGTCCACCTTGCGGAAGACGCCGGCCAGGTTGCGGTCGGCCAGCTCATCGCCCCGCGCCAGCACCGCCACGTCCAGGAGGTTCTTGAGACCGGTCTGGTAGTGGCTGTTGAGCCAGGCGTATTCGAGCACCTGCAGCGAATCCTGCCCGTCGATGTCGATGTGACGCTGCAGGACGATGTGGTCCTGGGTGAGGGTGCCGGTCTTGTCGGTGCACAGCACGTCCATCGCGCCAAAACTCTGGATGGCATCGAGGCGCTTGACGATCACCTTCTTGCGGGACAACAGCACCGCCCCCTTGGCGAGGGTCGAGGTGACGACCATCGGCAGCATTTCCGGGGTCAGGCCGATGGCCACCGACAGGCTGAACAGGAAGGCCTCCAGCCAGTCGCCCTTGGTGAAGCCGTTGATCAGGAAGACCACCGGGGTCATCACCGCCATGAAGCGGATCAACAGCCAGCTCACCTTATTGACCCCCGCCTGGAAGGCCGACGGCGCAGGCTCGACGGCACTCACCCGCTCCGCCAGGGTGCCGAAATAGGTGCGCGCCCCGGTGCCGATGACCACGCCGGTGGCCGCGCCACTGAGCACCGTGGTGCCCATGAAGGCAATGGTCTCGAGATCGAGGGGGCTGGCCGGCGCGGGGCCGCGGGCAGTGGCAAACTTTTCGACCGGCAGCGCCTCGCCGGTCATCGCGGCCTGGCCGATGAACAGATCCTTGGCGGTGAGGAGGCGCAGATCGGCGGGAACCAGATCGCCCGCCGACAGGACGACGATGTCGCCGACCACCACGTCGGCGATGGGCAGCTCGACACTGCGCAGCGCCCGTCCGTCGAGCTCCAGGTGGCGCGCTGCGTCGTCCGCGCTGTCGCTGCCCCGCCGAAGCACCGTTGCCTTGCTGCCCACCATGGCCTTCAGGGCGTCCGCAGCCTGGCCCGAGCGCCTTTCCTGCACAAAGCGGATCAGGGTGGACAGCACCACCATGCAGCCGATGACCGTGCTTGCCTTGTGATCGCCGGTGACCCATGACACTGCCGCCAACAGGGAAAGCAGGAGATTGAAGGGATCGATGTAGCAATGCCACAGATGCAGCCAGCCGGGCATGGGCTGCTCGTGAACCACCCGGTTCTCACCACTCCTGCGCCGGATGCGGGCGGCCTGGGCGGCATCAAGCCCGTCCGGATGGGCATGCAGGCGGGCCAGCAACCCGGCCGGTGCCTCAACGGCGGCCGCCATGAGGGTGTGCGCCAGATCGGGTGGCACCGCCTTGCTGACCGGCGCATGTCGAAACAGCTCAAAACTGAAATGGCGCAGGAAATGCCGGGTGGCACGCCTGCGCTGCAGACGGGCCACAAAATGGGAACGGAAGAGCGAGTGCTTCATCGGAATGCCCCGGTTGTGAATCGAGTCTACCCGAAGCCGCGGCCACCAATCTGACCAGGATCAGCCCATGGCCCTCAACCCGCGCTCCGGCTCACCCCGCCGGTGTCTGGTACATTGCGGGCCGTTTCCCCCGCGCCCCACCGCCCATGCAAGCCCTGCTCGATGCCATTGCCACGATGCCCCTGCCCACCGATGCCCAGCGCATCTTCCACGGCCGGGGTGGCCTGCACCCGGGCTGCGAGCAATGGACGCTGGATGCCTACCCGCCCGTGTGGCTGGTGACGAGTTTCGTCCCGGCCTCGGAGGACGAGCTGTCCACGCTGCATGCGGCCCTGACGGCACGGTGGCTGCAGCTCAACCCGGACGCTCCCTTGAACTGGGTCTTCCAGTACCGTCATGACGCCCGCGCCGAGACCCGGCTGATGGCAGGCAGCGTGCCGGAACCCCATGTGGTGACGGAGGACGGAACGGGCTTCCGGGTGCATCTGCTGCGCGGGCTGAACCATGGCTTCTTCCTCGACATGGCGGAGGGCCGACGCTGGGTGCGCGCGCTGGGGGCGGCCCACCCCGGGCTCAGGGTGCTCAACCTGTTTGCGTACACCTGTGCGTTCTCGGTGGTGGCCTTGCAGTCCGGTGCCCGGCAGGTGATCAACGTGGACATGAGCGACGGCGCCCTGGCCATCGGCAAGCGCAACCATCAGCTCAACGGCCTCGGTGGCGGCGCCAGCTTTCTACCCCATGACATCTTCAGTTCGTGGGGGAAGATCACCCGTGGCGGCCCCTATGATCTGGTCGTGCTCGACCCGCCCAGCTACCAGAAGGGCAGCTTCATTGCCGAAAAGGACTACGCTCGCGTGATGCGCCGCCTGCCCGATCTGGTGGCACCGGGGGGGCATGCACTGCTGTGCCTCAACTCCCCCAAGCTCGGTGTCGCCTTTCTGCAGGACACGATGCGAGAGCAGGCGCCGGGCTTTCACTTCCTGCAGCGGCTGCCCAACCCGCCGGCGTTTGCCGATGTATCGGACGAGCGAGCGCTGAAAGTACTGGTTTACAAGGCGCCGGACTGACGCACTTAGTGCACCGTGGTTTCGGGGGCCGCCTCGGCACTGCCCTCTTCCACCCGTGCGATGGGCAGATTCACGGTGAAGGTGGTGCCCTGCCCCACCACGCTGTGCACGTCGATGCTGCCGTGATGCCGGCCGATGATGCCGTAGGCGATGGAGAGGCCCAGGCCGGTGCCCTTGCCGACGGGCTTGGTGGTGAAGAAGGGTTCGAAGAGGTGGGGCAGGTTCTCATCGGGAATGCCGACACCGGTATCGCTGATGGCGATGTGGGCCATGCCGTCCGGCCCATGGCGGGTGGTGATGGTGATCTCACCCTTGTCGGCGATGGCATGGCCGGCATTGACCAGCAGGTTCATGAACACCTGGTTGAGCTGGGAGGCGATGCAGCACACCTGGGGCAGGGTCGGGTCGTAGTGCTTGACCACGGTGCACTTGTACTTCAGCTCGTTCCAGATGATGTTGAGGGTTGAGTCGATGCACGCATGGAGGTCGGCCCAGCCCCAGCCGGCCTCGCCCACGCGGGAAAAATCCTTCAGGTTCTGCACGATCTCCTGGACCCGGAAAAGACCGTCCTTGGATTCGGCCAGGAGCTGGAAGATGTCTTCCTTGAGAAAGTCGAAATCCTTCTTCTGCTTCAATTCGACGAGGGCCGCGGCAGCCTCCGGAGCGAGGGCGCCGGCCGCCTGCTCGTCGTAGGCGGCGATGATCTCGAAGATGCCACCCAGGTAGCCTTCCAGCGTGCTCACGTTGGAGCGGACGAAGCCGATGGGGTTGTTGAGCTCGTGGGCAACACCCGCGGCAAGCTGGCCCAGGGAGGCCAGCTTCTCCGACTGGAGGAGCTGGTTCTGGGCCTCTTCGAGCTTGTGGTTGAGCTCCCGCTGATGGGCCAGGGAAGCGGCCAGCTGCTCGCGCTCCTTGCGCAGGTCGGCCTCGGCGGCAACCTGGTCGGTCACATCGCTGGCATACACCACGACCCGCAGGGGCAGGCCGGGCACTGGATAGACGGTGACATGGAAGATGCGATCCTCCCAGGCGGCATCCACTTCACCGGTGCGGTCGGTGCGGATCACCTCGGCGATCTGATCGGAGACCGGGATGCCGAACTCGGGGGGCAGGAGATCGAAGAGATTGCGCCCGCTCAGTTTGGCCGGGGTGGCCCGGAACTGTTCGGCGCCAATGCGATTGATGGCCAGGATCCCCCCTTCGGGGCTGATCATGGCAATGAGCTGGTCGGCACTGTCGAGCACCGCGCGCAGGGCCGCCGTGCGCTCGGTGACGCTGGCCTCCAGGTTGGCGTTGTGGTCGCGCAGGGCATCCTGGGCGCGCTTCAGTTGCAGGTGATTGCGGATGCGCGCCAGCAGGATGGCCGGGCTGAAGGGCTTGGTGATGTAGTCGGCGGCCCCCAGGGACAGGCCATGCTGCTCGTCCTCGTCGGTCACCCGGGCGGTCACGAAGATCACCGGAATGGCCCGGGTGGCGTCATCGGCGCGCAGACGCTCCATGACTTCGTAGCCGTCCATCTCCGGCATCATCACGTCCAGGAGAATCAGATCGGGCCGTGGCGTTCCGGCGGCGATCGCCAGGGCCGCCGGTCCGGACTCCGCCGTGAGCACACGAAAGTGCCCGACCAGCATGCGGCTCACGGCCTTGAGGTTGATGCGCGAATCGTCCACCACCAGGATCGTGGCGGCCATCGCATCCGGCGGGGACATGGGGTTCTTGGTCTGGACAACTTCCATCTTGGGCTCTCCGCTTCTGCCGACACGGCATTTCCCGCTACCCGCCGCGCGTCATCGTCCAGTGCCTACGGTTCGGCGAACGGGCAACTTGAGCCAGGAATGGGAGAGTCCGACAATTTCGTCACGCTTCACGCGGCGTGTGCTGTGATCGCCTGGCACCCCAATTGAGGGCACGAACGGCAGAAACCCGCCACACGGGCGGGTTCCAGGGTTCGGCGCTGCGCCCGGCGCTGCCCGGGAAGCCCGGGCAGCGCGATGGGCTCGGTCGCACACGCTCAGGCCGGGGCCGAGCTGCGGATGAGGTGATCGAAGGCGCTCAGGGAGGCCGTGGCACCCGCCCCCATGGCGATGATGATCTGCTTGTAGGGCACGGTGGTGCAGTCGCCCGCAGCAAACACCCCCGGCACCGACGTGGCGCCCTTGGCGTCGATGATGACCTCGCCCCGGTCGGACAGCTCGATGGTGCCCTTCAGCCAGTCCGTGTTGGGCAGCAGGCCGATCTGCACGAAGATGCCTTCAAGCTCGACGAGCTTTTCCGCGCCGCTGACCCGGTCCTTGTAGCGGATGCCGGTCACCTTCTGGCCGTCGCCGGTCACTTCGGTGGTCAGGGCCGACTTGATCACCGTGACGTTGGGCAGGCTGTTGAGCTTCTTCTGCAGCACCGCGTCGGCGCGCAGGGTGTCGGCAAACTCCAGCAGGGTGACGTGGGAGACGATGCCGGCCAGGTCGATGGCGGCCTCGACACCCGAGTTGCCACCGCCGATCACCGCCACGCGCTTGCCCTTGAACAGGGGGCCGTCGCAGTGGGGGCAGAAGCACACGCCCTTGGCCTTGTACTCCTTCTCGCCGGGCACGTTCATCTCGCGCCAGCGGGCCCCGGTGGACAGGATCACCGACTTGCTGCGCAGGGTCGCGCCGTTCTCCAGCTGGATCTCGATCGGGTCCCCCGCCACCAGCCTGGTGGCCTTCTGGAGGTTCATCACGTCCACCTCGTACTGCTTGACGTGCTGCTCCAGCGCCGCGGCGAGCTTGGGCCCTTCGGTCTCCTTCACGGAGATGAAGTTCTCGATGCCGAGGGTATCCATCACCTGGCCGCCGAAACGCTCGGCGACGATGCCGGTGCGGATGCCCTTACGGGCGGCGTAGATGGCTGCCGCGGCGCCGGCCGGGCCGCCACCGATGACGAGCACGTCGAAGTCTTCCTTCTTGCCGATCTCCTCGGCGGCCCGGGCGGAGGCGCCGGTATCCACCTTGGCGAGGATCTCCTCGATGGTCATGCGGCCCTGGCCGAAGGCCTCGCCGTTGAGGGACACCGTCGGCACGGCCATGATCTTGCGTTCATTGACCAGATCCTGGAACAGGGCCCCGTCGATCATGGTGCTGCTCACGCCGGGGTTGAGCACGGCCATCAGGTTGAGGGCCTGCACCACGTCCGGGCAGTTGTGGCAGGACAAGGAGATGAAGGTCTCGAACTCGAAGCGGCCGGTGAGGGCCTTGATCTGGTCGATCACGGCCTGATCCACCTTGGGCGGATGGCCGCCGGTTTGCAGCAGGGCCAGTACCAGGGAGGTGAACTCATGCCCCATGGGGATGCCGGCAAAGTGGATGCGCGGCGCCTCGCCCGGCTCGGCCACGCCGAAGGACGGCCGCAGGGCATGCTTGCCGTTCTCACGCAGAGCCACCTTGGGGGAGAGTTCGGCGATGTCGGTGAGCAGCTCGCGCAGTTCCCCTGCCTTGGGGCTGTCGTCGAGGGAGGCGACGAGCTCGATGGGGCGCTGGAGTTTCTCGAGGTAGGCCTTGAGCTGGGTCTTGATGTTGGCGTCAAGCATGGTCGTGTCCTTTCAGTAAGCGGGGATTCAGGGTGAATCGCGTCGCCAAACGCTCCTCGGCGGGAGCGCTTGACGCCGGGATCCGGCCGGGCAGCGGCCCGGCGGCGTCAGGTTCAGATCTTGCCGACCAGGTCCAGGGACGGGGCCAGGGTGGCATCGCCTTCCTGCCACTTGGCGGGGCACACCTCGCCCGGGTGGGTGGCCACGTACTGGGCGGCCTTCACCTTGCGCAGCAGCTCGGTCGCGTCACGGCCAATGCCCAGGTCGTGGATCTCGGCCACCTTGATGCGGCCTTCCGGATCGACCACGAAGGTGCCGCGAAGTGCCAGGCCCTCTTCCTCGATCATCACGTCGAAACCGCGGGTGATGGCACCGGTGGGGTCTCCGATCATCGGGTAGGCGATCGTCTTGATGGTGTCGGAAGCATCGTGCCAGGCCTTGTGGGTGAAGTGGGTGTCGGTGGACACGGCGTACACCTCCACGCCGATCTTCTGGAATTCCGGGTACAGGTCGGCCATGTCACCCAGTTCGGTGGGGCAGACGAAGGTGAAGTCGGCCGGGTAGAAGAAGAAGATGGACCACTTGCCCTTCAGGTCGGCGTCGGTCACGGGGACGAACTTGCCGTTGAGGTAGGCGGTGGCAGCAAAAGGTTTGACGGTGCTGTTGATGATGGCCATGTGATGCGCTCCCAAGTGCTTGTCTGAATGGATATGGAGAAGACAGAACGAATATTAGAAAACCCCGGGAAATTGGTCTAATTGATTGATGGAATGAAGTCGATACGAAATTGCTATGACCCCGGTGAGCCTGCCGCTGGCGCCGCGTTGTGATGAATGCGTGCCAGTCATGGTGGCCTCCTTCCCGTGTGGTTCAACACGCCTCCTTGTAGCCCCCGCAAGGTAAACGCCGGATGAACGGCGGCTTAAGGTGGGGTTCAGCATCGGCAGCCCATAGTAGGGCCCATACCGATCCCACGAGGGCCTCACCCATGAAAACCGCCTCCTCCGCCCTGGCCGCCGACCCGGCCTTCACCGGATTCTCCGTCGCCCGCGGCCAGCCCTACACCCGCAAGCTGCTGCGCGGCCTGGCCGCCAGCGACACGCCCCAGCGCATCACCGAGCTGCGCAAGTGGGTGCGCGAGCACCGGGAGTGGCGCCACAAGAATGTGCGCACCCGCGCCAACTGCGTGCCCTGCCACGCCGACGCCGAGCGCGGACAGTACGACGATTGAGCCCCCACCCACTCCGATTGCGATCATGAAACCCCTGCTTTCCACCCTGCTTCTTCTCGTCGGCCTGGCCTGGGGGGCTGATGTCCTCACCCAGCCGTTGCCCGACGCCCACCCCCTTTGGCTGGCCCGCCAGGAGGGGCTCTACCTGAGCGGCCTGATGTCCATCGCCCTGATGTCCCTGGGCATGCTGCTGGCCACCCGCCCGGTCTGGCTGGAAAAGCCCCTCGACGGCATGGACCGCATCTACCGCAGCCACAAGTGGGCCGGCATCCTGGCCATCGGCTTCGCCGCCACCCACTGGCTGATCGAGATGTCCGGCGACATCCTGAAGTCCACCATCGGCCGGGAAGGCCGGGTCCCCAAGGAAAAGTTCACCGGGCTGGCCGAGGTCCTCCGCGACCTGGCCAAGGACCTGGGCGAATGGGCCATCTACTTCGCCCTGGCCATGTTGGTGATCTCCCTGTGGAAGCGCTTTCCCTACCGAGCCTGGCAGCTCCTGCACAAGGCCATGCCCCTGCTCTACCTGGCCCTGGGCTTCCACGCCGCCATGCTGGCCCCGCGGGACTACTGGACCCAGCCGGTCGGCGCGCTGCTCGCCGTGCTGCTGGTGGTCGGGGCTTATGGCGCCCTGCGCGCCCTGCTCGGCGGCATCGGCCGGGCGCGCCGGAGCACCGGTGAGATTCTTGCCGTGGACAGCACCACGGCGGACGTCACCGGGGTGCGCTGCCGTCTGAACACCTGGCCGGGCCATCGCCCGGGGCAGTTCGCCTTCGTCACCTTCGACCCGCGGGAAGGCGCCCACCCCTTCACCCTGGCCAGCGCCGACCGGGGCGACCACACCGTGGACTTCCAGATCAAGGCCCTGGGCGACTACACCCGCAAGCTCGCCGGACGGCTGAGGCCCGGGCAGAAAGTCCAGGTCGAAGGCCCCTACGGCCGCTTCGACCTGGCCCGCTGCCGCCCCGATGCCCGCCAGATCTGGATTGCCGGGGGCATCGGCATCACCCCCTTCCTGGCCTGGCTGGAGGCCCTGCAGGGCCGGCCCGCCGCCGACGTCCCGCCGGCAAGCCTGTACTACTGCACCCGTGACCGGGCCGCTGACCCCTTCGTCGCCCGCCTTGAGAACCTGTGCGCCGGCCTGCCCGGGGTAAGCCTGCACGTCCACGGCGCCCAGCAGGGCGAACGCCTCGGCGCCGCAGCGCTGGGTGACACACGCCAGGCGGAGATCTGGTTCTGTGGCCCCGGCGGGCTGGCCGATTCCCTGCGCGGCGAGCTGGCCAGCCTGGGCCGGCGGCCGCGCTTTCACCAGGAAGCCTTCGAGATGCGCTAGGGCGCCGCTATCATCCGGGGCTTCAGCCCTCCGCCGGAGCCCCGCCCATGTCTGCCCCTGCATCCGCCCTGTTCTCGCCCTACTCTCTGGGCGATCTGCGCCTCGCCAACCGCATCGTCATTCCGCCCATGTGCCAGTACTCGGCCGACAGGGGCAATGCCACCGACTGGCACCGCATCCACCTGGGCAACCTGGCCCTGTCCGGTGCCGGCCTGCTGATCATCGAGGCCACCGCCGTCGAAGCCATCGGGCGCATCTCGCCGGCCGACCTGGGCCTGTGGTCGGACGACAACGCCGCCGCCCTCGCCGGGGTGCTGGAATCCATCCGCCGCTATTCGGCCATGCCGGTGGCGGTGCAGCTCGCCCATGCCGGGCGCAAGGCCTCCAGCCATGTGCCCTGGGAAGGCGGCCAGCTGATCCCCCTGGTCGACGGGGGCTGGGAGACGGCCGCCCCATCGGGCCTGGCCTACGCCCCGGGCGAACGCGCGCCCCTGACCCTGGATGCGGCGGGGCTGCGGCGGATCCGCGAGGCCTTCGTGGCCGCCACCCGCCGCGCCGCGCACATTGGCCTGGACGCCGTCGAGGTGCACGGCGCCCATGGCTATCTGCTGCATGAGTTCCTGTCGCCCCTGGCCAATCAGCGCGACGATGCCTACGGCGGCAGCCTGGAGAATCGCCTGCGCTTTCCGCTGGAAGTCTTCGACGCGGTGCGCGCCGCCTTCCCCGCCGGCAAGCCGGTGGGCATGCGCATCTCGGCCACCGACTGGGTGGAGGGTGGCTGGGATCTGGAGCAGAGCGTGGTACTGGCCGAGGCCCTCAAGGCGCGGGGCTGCGACTTCATCCACGTGTCCACGGGGGGCCTCTCGCCCCTGCAGAAGATCACCCCCGGCCCCGGCTACCAGCTGCCCTTTGCCGAGCGCATCCGCGCGGAGACCGGGCTGCCGACCATCGCCGTGGGCCTGATCACCGAAGCGGAGCAGGCCGAGGCCATCGTCGCCACCGGCCAGGCCGACCTGGTGGGCGTGGCCCGGGCCATGCTCTATGAACCGCGCTGGCCCTGGCATGCGGCCGCCAGGCTGGGCGCCCGGGTGGACGCCGCACCGCAGTTCTGGCGTTGCCAGCCACGGGGGCAGGCCGACCTGTTCAGCGGCGCGCGGATCGGGCAGCGCTAGCCCGGCGCCCGCCCGGTGGTGTGGCGCAGGATGACCCGCACCATCTCCTCGGGGTCAATGGGTTTGGCCAGGTGATCGATCATGCCCGCCTCCAGGCAATGGGCGCGCTCCTCGTCAAAGGCGTGGGCGGTCTGGCCGATCACCGGCAGGGCCGGCGCAATGGCATGGATCGCACGGGTCGCCGCGTAGCCGTCCATGACGGGCATCTGCACGTCCATCAAGACCACATGGAAGGCGGTCGTTCCCTGCTGCAGCAGACAGGCCACGGCCTCCTGGCCGTTACTGGTCAGGCTCACCTCGGCCCCTTCGGCCATGAGGAATTCCTCCAGCACCATCTGATTCACCTCGTTGTCCTCCGCCACCAAGACCCGCAGCCCGGTCAGCCTGGCCCCTGCGCCCCCCTCCGGCAGCAGCGGGCCGACGGAGTGGCTGTCGCGAACCACGGTGTCCACCGGCACCCAGGGCAGGCGTACCTCGAAGGTGCTGCCCACACCCGGACGACTGTGGGCGTGCAGTGTGCCGCCCATCAGCTCGACGATGCGATGGGTGATGGTGAGCCCCAGTCCGGTGCCACCGAACTTGCGGGTGGTCGAGTTGTCCGCCTGCTCGAAGGGGGCAAAGACCTTGGCCACCTCCCCTTCGCTCATGCCGATACCGGTATCGCTGACCTCGAACACCAGTTGTCCCCCTTCCTGCCCCACGCTGAGGGTGACACTGCCGCGCTCAGTGAACTTGATCGCGTTGGACAGCAGGTTGATCAGCACCTGCCCGACCCGCAGGGGATCGGAAATGCAGCTCTCGGGCAGGTCGGACAGGTGCCGGAGCCGCAGGGCGAGGCCCTTGGCCTGGGCGCGCTCCTCCATCAGCTCCAGGGTGTCGCCGATGGTCCGGGCCAGATCCATCGGAATGGCCTCGATACGCAGCTTGCCCGCCTCGATCTTCGAAAAGTCGAGGATGTCGTTGATGATGCCGAGCAGCAACTGACCCGAGGACAGGATGCGGGCAAAGGCATCCTGTGCCTTGTCGCGGCCACGGCTTTCGCGGAAACCGATGTGAGCCAGACCCAGGACGCCGTTGAGGGGGGTGCGTATTTCGTGACTCATGTTGGCCAGGAACTCGCTCTTCACCCGGGCCAGCCGCTCGGCCTCGGCGCGGGCCGAGACCAGGTCGGCGGTGCGTTCGGCCACCAGATCCTCCAGGCTGTCCCGGTAGCGGGCCAGCTCGTTGTCCTTCAGAACGCGTTCGGTGATGTCCTCGAGAATGGCGATCCCCCCCACGATCTGCCCTGCCTCGTCGCGCAGGGGGGCGCAGTTCATGGCGATGTTCAACTCGTGGCCGTCATAGGTGGTGTGGTAGGGGCCTTCGTAGCGCCCCACCTGACCCACCACAGCCTCCCGCAAGGCGGGCAGCACCCTCACGTCCTTCAGCTTGCTGCAGTCCAGCTGCTGCATGTAGGGCAGCGGAACGTTCATGATCTGGGCGAACTGCTGGTTGCAGTAACTCACCTTGAGCCGGGTATCGTATTTGAGGATGCCCACCGGGGAGTGCTGCAGCAGCAGCCGGTAGTGCTCTTCGCTTTCGCGCAGGGCGATCTCGGTGATCTTGCGGTCGGTCACGTCCGACTGCACCCCTTCCCACACCACCGAACCGTCCTCCAGGGGGCTTGGCCGGGCCATCACGGAGATCCAGCGCACACCGGCGGCAACCCGGATGCGCCCCTCCCATTCGAAGGAGGCCAGACCATCGCTGACGCGGGCCTGGGCCGCCTGGAATGAAGCCAGGTCGTCTTCATGGATCTGGCGATAGGGTATGCGCGCATCGGCCAGCACCGCATCGGCGGCCAGCCCCCACTGTTCGCAGAAGCGCGGGCTCACATAGACGAAGCGGCTGTTCTCCCAGGACCGCCAGTGCAACTTGAAGATCCCCACCGGGATGCTGGCCACCAGCCGTTCGTATTCGTCGAAGGCGCTTTGCAGGGAGGCCTCGGCGCGCCGCCGGTCCGTCACGTCCTGCACCGCGCCATGGACCCGGGCGGGCATGCCCGCTTCATCCCGCTCCGCCCCCGCGATGCCATGGATCCAGCGCACCTCCCCATCCGACCGGATGAACCGGTACTCGTGGTCGAAGGGTTCTCCGCGCCCCACGGTTCCCGTGTCAAAGAGCGCGAGGGTCTCCGCCCGGTCGTCCGGGTGCAGCCGCGCACGCCATATGTCCGGGGGAAAGTCCTCTCCGGAGCGTACCCCGAAGATTTCGAGGAACTGCGGTGAAGTGTATGTTTGCCCGGTATGGAGATCGATGGAGAAGACACCCAGCCCGCCCACCCTCTCGGTGATGCCGAGGGCCTGATCGCGGTTGCGCAGATCGGCGAGGGTCTGCTTGAGCCGCGCCGCATGGGCGCGCTGACGCAGGTGATAGCGGATCACCAGCATGGCCGAGCCGGTACTGAGGACCAGAAACACCAGCGCCAGCAGCCCGGTGCGCAGCACATCGCCACGCCACGCCTCCAGGTAACTCTCGCTGAGCACGCTCACCACAAGGATGAAGGGCAGCCCCTGGAGGCGACGCATCGATCCGACCCGCTCACCGCCCCCGGGGAGGGAGGTCCGGGTGCTGCCCGTCGTGGCTCCGGAAGTCAGCAGCTGGCGCAGATCGTCCGGGACATTCCGGTTGCCCATCTCGTTGAGCGGCCCCTCCAGCGCGGGGTAGGCACTGACCAGACTCAAGTCATCGTAGCGCAGCATGGTCAGCCCCTTCGGCCCGGCCCTGGCACTGGTCAGCAGTTCGGTCACGAACTCCACCGGCACCGTTGCCACCACCGCCCCCCCAAAGCGGCCATCCGGCAAGCGGATGCCCCGCGCAAAGGCCAGAACCCAGTTGCCGGTATCCCGGTCCAGAACGGGTTGCGACACCACCATGCCGAGCCCGGCCTCCGCTTCCAGGCGCTGAAAGTACGCCTGCTCAGCCTCGCTGGCACGTCCGGTGGTGCCCCCATGACTTGCCCAGCGCGGCTGACCCTCCGCGTCAAAGACCCGCAGCGCCTCGGTTTCCGGCAACCACCCCTTGTAACGGGCGAGCAGGGAGAGAATGCCCTCCCGGCGCATGCGCCCTTCAAGCTCACTGCGCTCGAGTTCATCGGCAAGCGCCCGCAGGGTGACGTCGATGGTCCGTCCGACGCTGGTCAGGCTTTGATCGAGCACCTGTGCCGCGTCGCGCGTGCTCAGGCCGGCAAGCTCTTCCGCCCGCTGGCGGCCTTCCTTGATACTGATCCAGGCAAGTTCGAAAACCGCCAGATTGGAGATAAGCACCGCCACGGCGAGCAGCCACTCGAAGCGCCAGAAATTGCGGGCATCACCTCGCCCCGAGCCTTGGGAAGGCAGGTTCCGGGAGGCGCCAGAGGTGGACGGCGAAAGCTTCATCGAGATGGCCAGGGGGCAACAGCCACAGGCGGCATGCCATTCTATCGGCTCCGGCCCTGAACTCTGTAGGGGGCCCGTCAATGTGATTCGGAGCGCCTGGTTCACCGGCCTGACACGTCCCTGGCACGCCCCTGTCACGGCCCGCAGGCAAAGTCGGCCCATGGAAGCCCATGCCTCGTCCCGCCGACTCCCCGCACCCCTGCTGTGCTTGCTGCCGCTGCTGCTGACGAGTACCGACGCCCTCGCCTGGGGCCTGTACACCCACGTCTATTTCGCCCAGTTGCTGCTGTGGGCGATACCCCTGGCGGACCCGGCCCTGCGCCGTCTGGCCCGGCGCCACCCGCAAGGGGTTATGGCCGGGGCCTGTCTGCCCGACGTGGCGCTCACCGCCCGTAGCGCAGGCGCGGAAGCCCTCACCAGCAGTCATCGCTGGCCACAGTTGCATGCCCTGATGGACGCGGCGAGGAGCGACGCCGAACATGCTGCGGTGCTCGGCTACGCCAGCCACCTCATGGCCGACATCATCGCCCATAACCATTTCGTACCGGCCCACGAACGCCTGTGGTTCGAATCCGACATCACCACCCACGTGGCCGTCGAGTGGGCCATGGACCGCCACGTGGCCGGACATCTCTTCTCCCGTCCGGCGGACCTGCTGGAGGCGGAGCGCGACACCCTGATCCCGCTCATGGCACGGGCCTTCCAAAGCCCCCCCGAGAACGTCGGTCAAGCGCTTGCCACCCTCACCCGCGGTGAAAGCTGGCTGCGCAGCAGCCATGTGCACGCCGGGCTCTACCATGCGGCCCGCCTGGTGGATCGGCGCGTGCAGCGCCGTTTCAACCTCTACCTGAACCACACCGGCCGACGTCTGGGCCAGCTTGGCCGCCTGCTGGAGGGCGAACTGCCGGGATGGACCGCCGAAGTGGAGCCGCTGGCAGCCCGGGCACGCCTGGGTGGAACCCCCAACCGCATCCTGCGGGCGTGCCTGCCCCTACCCGAAGACCTCTTCCTGCGGGCCTGAAGCCGGGCGCGACTCAGCCGGCGGGCGTGCTCCCGACCATCTCCTCGGGCCTGACCCAGGCATCGAACTCCGCCGCCGTCACATAGCCCAGGGCGAGGGCCGCCTCGCGCAGGCTGCAGCCCATGTGGTGAGCGCGCTTGGCGATCTCGGCCGCCCGGTCGTAGCCGATGTGCGGGCTGAGGGCAGTGACCAGCATCAGCGAGTGTTCCAGCATGGCGGCGATGCGCTCCCGGTCGGGCTCGATGCCCCGGGCGCAATGGGCCTCGAAGCTGCGCATGCCGTCGGCCAGCAGACGCACGCTGGACAGAAAGTTGTGGGCAATCAGCGGCTTGAAGACGTTCAGTTCAAAGTTGCCCGACGCCCCGCCCACCGTGATCGCCACATCATGACCAAAGACCTGGCAGCACAGCATGGTCAGGGCCTCGCACTGGGTCGGGTTGACTTTGCCGGGCATGATCGAGCTGCCCGGCTCGTTCTCGGGGATCAGCAGTTCACCCAGCCCCGAGCGCGGCCCGGAGGCCAGCCAGCGCACATCGTTGGCGATCTTCATCAGGGCCGTGGCCAGGGTCTTGAGGGCACCATGGGCGCTGACCAGGGCATCGTGGCCGGCCAGGGCGGCGAAGGTGTTGTCGGCCCGCCGGAAGGGCAGGCCACTGCGCCCGGCCAGCTCCGCCGCCACCCGCTCGCCAAAGCCCGGCGGGGCGTTCAGCCCGGTGCCCACGGCGGTGCCGCCGACGGCCAGCTCGGCCAGGGCCGGCAGGCTCGCGGCGATGGCCCTCTGCCCGTGCCCGAGCTGGGCCACCCAGCCGGAGATCTCCTGCCCCAGGGTCAGGGGCGTGGCGTCCTGCAGGTGGGTGCGGCCGATCTTGACGATATCGGCAAAGGCCTCCGCCTTGGCATCCAGGGTGGCGGCGAGGCCGCCCAGCGCCGGCAGCAAGTCTTCGCTCAGCACCCGCAGCGCGGCCACGTGCATGGCGGTGGGGAAGATGTCGTTGGACGACTGGCCGAGATTGACGTGGTCGTTGGGATGCACCCGCCTTCCGCTGCCACGCGTACCCCCGAGCAGTTCCGACGCCCGGTTGGCCAGCACCTCGTTCATGTTCATATTGGTCTGGGTGCCCGAACCGGTCTGCCACACGGACAGGGGGAAGGCATCGGCATGGCCCCCCGCCAGCACCTCGTCGGCGGCGGCGATGATGGCAGCCGCCTTGTCGCCGGCGAGCAGGCCCAGCTCGCCATTGACCACGGCGCAGGCGCGCTTGACCTCGGCCAGGGCGCGGATCAGCACGACCGGCATGCGTTCGCCGGAGATGGCGAAGAAGTGCAGGGAGCGCTGGGTCTGGGCACCCCACAGGGCCGCGGCGGGCACATCGATGGGGCCGAAGGCGTCCCGTTCAATGCGTACAGGGGTATTCATGGCGACCTCCTTGCCGGGGGACGAACGATAGTGGACGACGGGCAGTCAGACTTTGAGACTCATCCGCAGTCTCTACGTTCCAGGGAGTACGCCATGTCCGCCCGCCCCTTCAGCACCCTTCGCGAGTTCACCGCCAGCGCCGGCACCACCGGCCGCTTTCATTCCCTGCCCGCCCTGGCCGAAGCCGGCTTCCCGCACCTGGGCCGGCTTCCCGTCTCCCTGCGCATCATGCTCGAATCCCTGCTGCGCAACCGGGATGGCCAGCGCATCAGCGACGAACACATCCAGCGCCTGGCGGGCTGGCAGCCCCGGGCGGATCGGGAGGACGAGATCCCCTTCGTGGTCGCCCGCATCGTGCTGCAGGACTTCACGGGCGTGCCCCTGCTTGCCGACCTGGCGGCCATGCGCGGGGTGGCCGGGCGTTTCGGCCAGGACCCGGCGCAGATCGAGCCGCTGGTGCCGGTGGACCTGGTGGTGGACCACTCGGTGCAGGTGGACCACTTCCGCGAGCCCAACGCCCTCGACCTCAACATGCGCCTGGAATTCCGCCGCAACGCCGAGCGTTACCGCTTCATCAAATGGGGCATGCAGGCCTTCGACACCTTCCGCGTGGTGCCGCCGGGCATCGGCATCGTGCATCAGGTGAACCTGGAATACCTGGCCCGCGGGGTGATCCGCCAGGGTGATCTGTACTACCCCGACACCCTGGTGGGCACCGACTCCCACACCACCATGATCAACGCCCTCGGCGTGGTGGGCTGGGGCGTGGGCGGGATAGAGGCGGAAGCCGGCATGCTCGGCCAGCCGGTTTACATCCTGACGCCCGATGTGGTCGGGGTGCACCTGTCCGGCCGGCTGCAGGAGGGTGTCACGGCCACCGACCTGGTGCTGGCCGTGACCGAGATGCTGCGCAAGGCCCAGGTGGTGGGCAAGTTCGTCGAGTTCTTCGGCGACGGCGCCGCCTCGCTGACGCTGCCCGACCGGGCCACCATCGCCAACATGGCACCGGAGTACGGCGCCACCGTGGGCTTCTTTCCGCCGGACGACGAGACCGCCGCCTACCTCGGCGCCACCGGGCGCTCGGCGGACGAGGTGGAGGCCTTCCGCAACTACTTCGTCGCCCAGGACCTGTTCGGCATGCCGCGCCGCGGCGAGATCGACTACAGCCTGGAGCTGGAGCTGGACCTCGCCGGCGTGGTGCCCAGCGTGGCCGGCCCCGGCCGCCCCCAGGACCGCATCGCCCTGCCCGATCTGCCGGCCCGCTTCGACGAACTGCTGCTCCAGGCCGCCGGAGAGGGCGGCTATGGCAAGGCCGCCGACACCCTGCGCAGCCGCGTTCCGGTGCCCGACGGCCCCCACCTCGGCCACGGCGATGTGCTGATCGCCGCCATCACCTCATGCACCAACACCTCCAACCCCGGCGTGATGCTGGCCGCGGGCCTGCTGGCCCGCAAGGCGGTGGCCCGCGGCCTGCAGGTCGCGCCGCACATCAAGACCTCCCTCGCCCCGGGCTCCCGCGTGGTCACCGACTACCTGGGCCGGGCCGGGCTGATCGCCCCCCTGGAGGCCCTGGGTTTTCGCGTGGTGGCCTACGGCTGCACCACTTGCATCGGCAACGCCGGCCCCCTGGACCCGGAGCTGGAGCGCGTGCTCACCGGCCACGACCTGATCTGTGCTTCGGTGCTGTCGGGCAACCGCAATTTCGAGGCGCGCATCCACCCGTCCATCAAGGCCAACTTCCTGATGAGCCCGCCGCTGGTGGTGGCCTTTGCCCTGGCCGGACGGATAGGCATCGACTTCACCCGTGAGCCCCTGGGCAGCGGCAGCGATGGCGCGCCCGTGTTCCTGCGCGACATCTGGCCGACCCGGGCCGAGATCGCCGCGGTGCTCGGCGCCGCCACCGACCCTGACACCTACCGGCAGCTATACGCCGACTTCACCCGGGGCAACCCCCTGTGGAACGACATCCCCACCAGCACCGGACTGAGCTACGGCTGGGCGCCGTCCACCTACATCGCCGAACCACCCTTCTTCGACGGTTTCTCCCTGACCCCGGCCCCGCTGCCGATCATCCGTGAAGCCCGGGCGCTGGCGATCTTCGGCGATTCGGTGACCACCGACCACATCAGCCCGGCTGGCGCCATCAAGCCCGATTCACCGGCCGGCCAATGGCTGCAGGCCCATGGCGTACCCCCGGACGAGTTCAACAGCTACGGCTCGCGCCGGGGCCACCACGAAGTGATGATGCGCGGCACCTTTGCCAACGTGCGCATCCGCAACCTGATGCTCCCCCCCGACGACACCGGCAAGCCGGTGGAGGGCGGCCTGACCCTGGCCCAGCCGGGCGGGCGTCGGACCTCCCTCTTCGATGCCGCGGTGGACTACATGGCAGCCGGCACCCCCACCCTGATCTTCGCCGGCGAGGAATACGGCACCGGCTCCAGCCGCGACTGGGCGGCCAAGGGCACGGCGCTGCTCGGCGTGAAGGCCGTGGTGGCGCGCAGCTTCGAGCGCATCCACCGCTCCAACCTGGTGGGCATGGGCGTGCTGCCGCTGCAGTTCGTCGGCGGCGACAGTGCAGCCAGCCTGGGCCTGCGGGGCAATGAGGTGTTCGATCTGCAGGGTCTGGAGGGTGGCATCAGCCCGCGTCAGCAGGTCACGTTGGACATCCGGCGCAGCGACGGCAGCTGCCTGTCGGTGCCCCTGCTGCTGCGCATCGACACCCCGGTGGAAGTGGACTACTACCGCCACGGGGGCATCCTGCCCTATGTGCTGCGGGGGCTGCTGGCGGGTGCCACCCGCGCCTGAGGCTCAGACCAGGGCGATGGCCCCCTGGGCCAGGCAGGCACCGATCGCCGCGCCGGCCAGCACGTCGCTGGGGTAGTGCAACCCCAGTACGGGGCGCGAGACCGCCACCAACAGGGCAAAGCCATAGACGGCCGGGCCGAGGGCGGGGAAATGGTGGGCGAGGATCAGGGAAAAGCTCACGGCATGGAGGGTATGCCCCGAGGGGAAGCTGAACTTGTCCAGAGGGCAGCCGGCACACACCACATCCGTCACCACCTCGAAGGGGCGCGGGCGCAGGGTGTGCATCTTGAGCAGCTTGTAGATCGCCACCCCGAGCACGCCGGCCACCAGCATGTGGCGCAGCGCCGGCAATGCCTCGCCACCGAACAGGGCGAACAGGCAGGCGGCGAGGGTATACCAGGCCACCCCGTCACCCAGGCGGCTCGCCACCCGCAACAGGTCGCGCAGGCCACGGTGGCGGGAGAGCCGGTTGGAGCGCACCGCCAGGCGGTCGTCCAGCAATTGCAGTCGGGCGGGCAGGGCGAACATGGCTTACCTCCGGGCGGTGACGGGGGAACTCAGGATGACCTGGCGCTGCAGCGTCACCAGGCGTTCGACGATGGCCTGCCAGGCCAGGCTGGCCACCCGCTCCCGCGCAGCCAGGCGCTGGCGGGAACGCAGTTCAGGTGCCTCGGCGAGGGCCACGGCACCGGCCACGAAGGCGGCCTCGTCGCCGGGCTCGGCCAGCCACCCATGTACCTGGTGTTCGATCAGCTCGCGGGCCGCCGCATCCCGGTAGGCCACCACCGGCAGGCCGCTGGCCAGGGCTTCGGCCACCACGTTGCCGTAGGTCTCGGTGAGACTGGGAAACAGGAAGAGGTCGCCACTGGCGTAGTGCTCGGCCAGGAAGGGGCCGCTGCGCGGGCCGCAGAACACGGCAGCCGGCTGACGCGCCTGCAGCGCCTGCGCGGCCGGACCGCTGCCCACCAGGATCAGGCGTGCCCGGGGCTGACGGGCGCGGATCGCGTCAAAGGCCTTCTCCAGCAGGGCCAGGTTCTTCTCCGGGGCAATGCGCCCCACGTAAACCACCGCCAGGTCATCCTCCTCCAGCCCCCAGCTACGCCGTAGCGAGGCACTGCGCCGGGCCGGATCGAAGAGGGCCGTATCCACACCCCGGGAGACCACGTCCACCCGTGCGATCCCCTGTTCGGCCAGCTCGCCGCAGAGGGCTCGGGTAGGAACGAGGGTCAGGTCGGCGCGGTTGTGGAACTTGCGCAGGTAGGCCGCGATGGGACGCTTCAGCCAACCCACCCCATAGTGGCCGCTGTAGCGATGGAAATTCGTATGGAATTCGCTGATCACCGGCAGCCGCAGCTTGCGCGCCGCCGTCAGCGCCGACCACCCCAGGGGGCCTTCGGTCACCACCTGAACCACATCCGGGCGCTGAACCGACCAGCGGCGCAGAAGCACCTTGCGGGCCGGCAGGCCGAGCTGCAGGTTAGCGTAACGGGGCAGCGGAATACCGCGGGAGAGCATCTCCTCCACCCCCTCCGCGCCATCGGCCAGCTGGATCGACCCGCCCTCGTGGGCCTGGCGCGGACGGATCAGGTCCACCCGGTGTCCGGCGGCCACCAGCCCATCCACCATGCGGCCGGTGGTCATCGCCACCCCATTGATTTCGGGCGGATAGGTCTCCGTCACCACGGCCACCCGAAGGTAGGTCAGTGGATGGGCGAGTTCCTGGCAAACGAGTCCGGCGCGGTCCATGCACGCAGTGTTGCGGCCCGATGCTGCACGGATGTGACGCGAAGGTGATGGCTGAGTGACGACGGGCGGCCAGCCTGTATTTTTGCCAAAACGGTTTCGCTCCCGGCATCGGCCTATAGTGGTCAGGCACCCGGCTTTCGCCGGTGCGCCAAGAGGAGCACGATCATGACCAAGTCGAAACAAAGCAACAAGGAAGTCAAGAAACAACCCTTGCTGAACCCCAAGGAGAAGAAGGCGGCCAAGCAGGCCCGCAAACACGCTGGCGAGGTAGTGCCCTTCCTCCCCCGCTAACAAGCGGCCAGGCTCGGACGGGCGCAAGGCGCCGGGCCGAAGAGCCAGGACAGATCCAAGCGGCTTTCAGGCCGCCGGGTGGATCGGCGCAAAGAAATATCGCCGACGCCGCGCCCCCTTCATTCGACCCGTCCGCGGCCGGCCTTGACCGCGCCGCGACGGGCCTTGCCCTCCAGGCGCCGGGTGACCGAACCCCGGGTCGGGCGCGTGGGCCGCCGCGCCTTCGGTACATGGGCAGCGCTGTCCACCAACGCCTGCAGACGGCGCAGGGCTTCGGCGCGATTCTTGTCGAGGCTGCGGAATTCCTGGGCCTTGATGACCACCACCCCTCCTTGCTGACACGCTGATCCCCCAGCAGGAGCAGGCGCGCCTTGATGGCCTCCGGCAGCGTCGATGCGGCGATGTCGAACCGCAGGTGCACGGCGGAAGACACCTTGTTCACGTTCTGCCCGCCGGCCCCCTGGGCGCGGATGGCGGTGAATTCGACGTCGTCTTCGGAGAGGCGGGGTGCAGCGTGCATGGGCGCTACTTTACGCCACGCCGGTTTGCACCGCAGCCCTGAACGCGGGGGCGAAAAAGGCCTATCATTCGACCCCTCATGCGCATCGAACACCTCCGCCAGCGGCTCGCCGACCTGGGCGCCAAACCCGTCCATGTCCAGCGCATGCTGCGCGCCTGGACCCACGCCCTGCCCCTCGACGCCGGCCCGAGCCGGCGCGGCCCTGCCCTGCCCGCCGGCGTAGTGGCAGCCCTCCCCGCGCTGGAGGCAGAGCTGGCCGAGCTGGCCCGGGTCCGTGACGAGCACCCCGGCGAGGACGGCTCGGCACGCCTGCTGGTACAGCTGGGCGACCGCCAGACGGTGGAGAGCGTGCTGCTGCCCCGGGACGGCCTGTGCGTCTCCAGCCAGGTGGGCTGCGCGGTGGGCTGCGTGTTCTGCATGACCGGCCGGGACGGCCTGCTGCGCCAGGTGGGCAGCGCCGAGATCGTCGCCCAGGTGGTGCTGGCCCGCGCCCGCCGGCCGGTGAAGAAGGTGGTCTTCATGGGCATGGGCGAGCCGGCCCACAATCTGGACAACGTGATGGAGGCCATCCAGCTCCTCGGCAACGAGGGCGGCATCGGCCACAAGAACCTGGTGTTCTCCACGGTGGGCGACCCGCGCGTCTTTGAACGCCTGCCCCAAGGCCCGGTCAAGCCGGCCCTGGCCCTGTCCCTGCACACCAGCCGGGCCGACCTGCGCACCGAGCTGCTGCCCAAGGCCCCGCGCATCGACCCCCGGGATCTGGTGGAACTGGGCGAGGCCTACGCCCGCTCAACCGGCTACCCGATCCAGTACCAGTGGACCCTGCTGGATGGCATCAACGACACGCCGGAAGAACTCGACGGCATCGTGCGCCTGCTGACGGGCAAGTACGCGATCATGAACATGATCCCCTACAACACCATCCCCGACCTGCCCTACCGCCGCCCCGCCTGGGAGAAGGCCGCCGACATCGCCCGCCAGCTCCACCGCCGCGGCATCCTCACGAAACTTCGCAACTCCGCCGGGCAGGACGTGGACGGCGGCTGCGGCCAGCTCCGCGCCCGCAGCATCGCCGGCGAGGCGCCCGTCCGGGTGATCAAGCGCCAGACCGGCTGAGGCCCGTGGGGTCGAATTCATTGGCGATGTTCGCGTTAGGTATGTAAACACTGCCCCTGGCAGGCGCGCCGGGCTTGGTGAGCCTTGCCGTCCGGGGTGGAAGCGCTTTCCAGGCTTTATCCGAATGTCGTTGAGTCCCTCTCTTCGACCTTGAACCGGTGAGCGCTTACGGACGGCTTTCCGTTGTACTACGTCACATTGGCCGGGGGCGAGACCCGGCCAACGATACGCCACGCACGGGAACGCTGGCCAGCAAGGGCTCAACCCAAGAAGGTCGTTTGAACTCGCCCTGTTCGCATCAGGCAGACACGCTAACCGGAAGCCCCTGTGGGCTTGAAACCCCCTGCTCACTCCTCCAGCAGCAGCTTCTTCAGGTTCTCCGGCACATTGGTGAGCACAAGGGTGTTGCTGACCTTGTCATACTGCACGGCACCGGAGCGCAGGCCGCTGCGTTCGAACTCCAGCTTCCAGTCTTCGGCGCTGGCCTTGAAGCGGATCAGGGGGCGCAGGGCGCGCTTGTCGGGGACGAAGCCGCTGGCCAGGTCGAGGGCTTCGTCCTGCAGGGTGGCGCTGAGTTTCTGCGGGGCGTCGGGAAAGATCTGCCCGGCCACCGCCTCCAGGTTGAGGGCGGCACCGCTGTCGCCCATCTCTTCGAGCACCAGGTGGGCCCGTTCCAGCAATTCGTCCCGCCCGGCGGCATCGAGTTGCTGGGTTTCGGCGAAGTGGCTGAGGGTCTCCACCAGCTTCTTGGTCTCCTTGAGAGCGATGACCACGTCGCTGCAGCCGAGAAAGCGTTTGAACCACCCTGCCACGTCGCCACGGCCCTTGAGGAAGCTGATGTAGCGCTCGGCACCGGCCTGCCAGGCACTGATGTCGATGCGACCGGCCACCTGCAGGGCCGGGAAATCCAGGTGGGGGCTGTCCTGGATGCTCAGGCCGTCGCCGATCACGGTTCCCAGGGTTTCCTGCAGCAGGGCCACATAGAGGCAGTCGGCGCCGAACACGGTGGCGCGGGCAATGAGCACGTAGCCGCCATCGTCCACCTTGTCTTCGTCCACACAAGTCTGCAGCAGCGCCACCATCTCCTTGGACAGGGTGGTGAAATCCATGCGCTCTTCAATGGCATGCTCGCGCACCAGGCGCGGCATGGGGAAGCCACGCTCATCCTTCTCGAACCAGCCGTAACCCTTGCCCGGGCGCTCGGCAAAATACCGGCACAGGCGCTCCATCAGGCGCGCAGCCGGCTCGTCGAGGGGGTTGGCGGCGGGCCGCAGTTCCACCTGGGACGGGCCCTCGGCGGCGCGGATCAGCCGGTGGATGACAAGGCCGGAGATGGCGTGGGTCGACTCGGTCATGGAAGGGTCCGGGAGGGGAGGATGGCGAAGGGGGGCGATTCTCTCACGGGAGGACGCTCACCGTGCCCCGAGCTCAGAAACGCATCGCGCGACGCTTGCCGGGAAGCTGGCGGAGTTGCTCCCGGCGTTGCTGGCCGGGGGTGAGCGGTGTCGCCTTGGCGGCCGGCTGCTGTGCCGCCAGTTCAGGCGGGATGTTAGCCCCCACGCCCCGGGGGCAGAAGCCGGTGGTGGCGCAGGTGCAATTGACGCAGGGCTTCTTGCCGGTGGGAGAGGTCATGGTGTGCACTCAGGCAAAGAGGATGAGGCCCCAGACCACGAGCACATTGAGCAGGGCGACGAAGACGGCGGCACTGCCGATATCCTTGGCGCGCTTGGCCAGATGGTGGTGGTCGAGGGAGATACGGTCCACGGTGGCCTCAAGGGCCGAATTGACCAGCTCGACGACGATCACCAGCAGTACGCTGGCGATCATCAGGGCCTTGCCGAGGACGCCGACGGGCAGGAACAGGGCCAGGGGTACAAGCACCGCCGCCAGCCAGACCTCCTGGCGGAAGGCATCTTCGTTGCGATAGGCGGCGGCCAGGCCGGCCATGGAATAGTGGAAGGCATTCCACACCCGGGTGAGGCCGGTCTTGCCTTTGAAGGGGCTTTCCTGCATGGCGGCGTTGGCGTGATAAAGAAGGGGACGCTAGAGCACGAAGGTGACAGGGGCGCTATCCAGCCCGGCCAGAAAGGCCTGCACCGCCGCGGCAAAGGCATCGGGCTCCTCGAAGGGGGCCAGATGACCGGCATCCAGTTCGAGGTAGTGGGCGTTGGGGATACGTTCGGCCATGCGTCGCAGCACCGCTGGCTGGGAAACACCATCGTGGGTGCCGGCCACCACCAGGGTCGGCATGGTCAGGGCGCCAAGGGCCGCCCGCCGGTCAAAGCCGATCACTGCCTGCATGGCGGCCCGGTAGCGTTGCGGCGGAATGGCCGCCATCAGGTCCACCGCGTCGCGCACCACCTGGGGGTCGCCCCCGGGGCCGACCATGGTGGGGATCAGCTCCACCGCCAGTTCGCGCATCGAGGCGCCTTCGTCCAGCGGGCCGATGCGCCGCGCCAGAAAGGCCTGCTGCTGCGCACCGTCACGGGCCCCGAAGGCCGGCGTGCTGCAGGCCAGCACCAGGCCAGAGACCCGGTTGGGGAAGGCCGCAGCCGTCTGCAGCGCCACCATGCCGCCCATGCTATGGCCCACGAGCACGGCCTGATCGAGCCCGGCGGCATCAAGCAGCGCCACCAGCGCAGCAGCGAGGCCATCGAAATCGAAGGGTTCAAGGGGCGCGCTGGCGCCGTAGCCGGGCATGTCCCAGGCCAGGCCGCGCCAGCCCGGTGGCGTGATGCGTGGCAGTAGGTCGCTGGCGCCCAGGGCGCCACCACTCACCCCGTGCAGAAACACCACGCCATGGGCCCCACGACCGGTTTCGATCCAGCGCGGGGGCGTCATGGCAGCGTGATTCACAAGCGCTCAGGCAAGGCGGCGGTAGGCGCCGCCCTGGAAGACGAGGGGCTTGCGCGCCTGGTCGAGTTCGAAGCGGACCACCTCGCCGATGAAGACGACGTGGTCGCCCCCCGGATGGCGGGCAAACTGGCGGCACTGGAACCAGGCGACACAGCCGGGCAGCAGGGGCACGCCGTCCACGCCCTCGACGTACTCCAGCCCGGCGAACTTGTCGTCACTGCGGCTCGCGAAGCGCTGGGAGATGTCCTGCTGGTCTTCGGCAAGCACATTGATCGCGTACACTGCCGCGTTTTCGAAGGCACGCACGCTGGGGAGATGTCCGGACAGACTCCAGACGATCAAGGGCGGCGTCAGGGACACGGAGTTGAAGGAGCTGACGGTGAGGCCGATGGGCTGGCCGCCGGGCGCCCGGGCCGTGATGACCGTGACGCCGGTGGGAAACATGCCCAGCGTGTCGCGAAAGGCGCGGACCGCCGGATCATTCTTGGGAACAGTCATGTCGGAGTCGGTTGGGCCACGCCACCGGGGCGGGCCGAAAGCCTGTAGGGGGCTCGCATTATCACCGCGCGGAGCCCCACCGTCGAGGGGTTAAGAGATTGAATACATTTGCAGAAACCCTGATCGCCTGGCAGCGCGGGCATGGCCGCCACGGCCTGCCCTGGCAGGTGCGGGATGCCTACCGGGTGTGGCTGTCGGAGATCATGCTGCAGCAGACCCAGGTGGACACGGTGATCCCCTACTACGGGCGCTTCCTCTCGCGCTTTCCCGACCTGCCCAGCCTGGCCGCGGCGCCGGTGGAGGACGTGCTGACCCTGTGGAGCGGCCTTGGCTACTACGCCCGCGCCCGCAACCTGCACAAGTGTGCCCAGGCCGTCATGGACCGCCATGGCGGCGCCTTTCCGGCCGATCCGGCCCTGCTGGCCGAGCTGCCGGGCATCGGTCGGTCCACGGCGGCAGCGATCAGCGCCTTCTCCCATGGCACCCGGGCAGCGATTCTCGACGGTAACGTCAAGCGTGTGCTGACCCGCTGCTTCGGCATCGACGGTTTTCCGGGCAGCAAGAACGTGGAGAACGCCTTGTGGACCCTGGCCGAGAGCCTGCTGCCAGCGAGCGATGTGGATATCTACACCCAAGCCCAGATGGACCTGGGCGCCACCGTGTGCACCCGCGGTCGCCCGGCCTGCGGGCGCTGCCCGGTGGCCGGGCGCTGCGTGGCCCTGCGCGATGGCCGGGTGGGCGAGCTGCCCACGCCCCGCCCGAAAAAGTGGTCCGCGAACGGGACGGGCGCTTCGCGGTGATTGTGGCCGACGGTGCCGTGCTGCTGGAACGCCGCCCGCCAACGGGCATCTGGGGCGGCCTGCTGAGCCTGCCGGAACTGCCCGAGGACGCGGACACCGCCCCGTGGGTGGCCACCCGCTTCGGCCTGCGGGTACGCAAGGTGGAACGGCTGGCCGGCTTTCGTCACGTATTCACCCATTTCACCCTGAACCTTCAGCCCGAGCTCGTGGACGTTGCCACGCCAGGCGCCTGCAACGAGGCCACCCTCCTGTGGCAAGCCCTCGACCGGCTGGACGAGGCAGCCCTGCCCGCCCCGGTGCGCAAGCTGCTGCTGCAGCTTACCCAGCGCGACCTGCTGGCCGGGGCGGACTGAAGGCCCGTGGGGTCGAATTTATTGGCGATGTTCGCGTTAAGTGTGGAAAGCGCTTTCGCTTCGACAGGTAAGGCCTGTGCCCTTACTTGCGGGCGCTCCGATGTTTTGCGTATCGTTGGCCGGGAATTCGCCCCGGCGGGCGACCTTCTTCTTTGCTTCGCCAAAGAAGAAGGCAAGAAAGGCGACCCGGCCACCCCGGTCATTCGCTACGCGAATGACTGCCCTGCGCTGCTCCCAGCAGGCGGCCGGCGCGGAACGGGCTTTTCGGATGCACCGAGCCCCTGCGGAACTTGAGTTGGGCACCGGCCCTTGATCACCTGCATTTCCGGTCCCCTCTGGCGCGCCGACTGGAGGTGATGACGGGCGGAAAAAGGGCTTCGCATGTCTGAGCCCGCAGGGCGAGTTTGCGAAGACCCCGCCCGGCATTGCCGGAAGGCGGGAACCCCCGAAGGGGGCGCGACAGCGGGGTACGTTTCTTTGCCTACTTATATGGACGCCTCCCGTGTGACAAGCAAGTTTTTGAGTTTTGGCTCGGCGGATTCATTGCGGTCTTATATCCGGCCTGTTGGTGCAGTCCGGACGCTTGTCCGCTGCGGGCCCTGATGGTCATTCGCGAGGTTGGGGCTCATCTTTCTTTGGGGCTTTGCACGGGGCTCGCCCAAGGAGGCAATCTGCCTTGCCAACCCACGGTCTGACCGCTTTGCCATCACGTCATCAACTCACCTATGCACACTGTGGGGCGTCACCACGCCTTTGATCATGGAGCACGGGCTTACACCGCGCCTGCACTCGCTGCCGGGGGATCTGTCGCTTTCCAGCTCGCTTCGTAGGCCCGCCCATGCGCCACCAAAGCCCACGCGATGCGTGCCAGCTTGTGCGCGATGGCGACCACCACCACGTTGAAGGGGCGCCTCCCCAGCAGCGCCACGATCCACGGGGCCGGGTGCTCGCGGCTGGCCAAAGCGCGGGCGCCGTTGATCAGCAGGGTTCGCAGGTAGGCGTTCCCACGCTTGCTGATGCTCCCTATGCGCACTTTGCCGCCCGTGCCCCGATGACCCGGAGCAAGACCGAGGCAGCAGGCAAATTCACGCCCGTTGCGCCAACTCGTGCCATCGCCCAGGGTCGCTGCCAGGGCGGTGGCGCCGAGAACGCCGATCCCCGGGGTGTCACGCAGACGACGGGCGCTTTCCTGGCTCTTGAGCATCAGGCTGATCTCCTCTTCCATCGCTTGGACGTGCCGTTCGATGTCCGCAAGGGCGAGCAGTTGATCGTCCACCAGCCGCACCATGACCGCCGGCACGGCGTCGTTGATCTCGGCCCGTTGCTGGGCCAGTTGTCGCAGGCCTGAGTGCCGACCTCGGGGAAGGGTCACGCCAAATTCGTAGAGCAGCCCGCGCAGGGCATTCACCGTCGCTGTCCGGACGCTGACCCAGTGGGTGCGCATACGGTGCAGGCTGAGCATGGCTTGCTGCTCGCTGCTCTTGACCGCCACCCGGCGGATGTCTCCGTGTTGGGCCGCCAGCCAGATCCCCCGGGCGTCGGCCGCGTCATCCTTGTTGCCGCTGATGAAGGGGCGGACCTGGTGCGTGGGCAACAATTCGATCTGATGGCCCAGCGGACCGAGGGTGCGCCCCCAGTGGTGGGCGCCGCCGCACGCTTCCATGGCGATCCGACCGGCCGGACGCACGGCGAAGAATTCGGTCACTTTGCCGCGCGGGAGCTTCTTGCGGCAGATCTCTCCCGTGTTGCCATCAACCCAGTGAACCTGGAAAACGTTCTTGGCGATATCCATGCCGTACGTTGTAGCATTCATCTCGGGGACCTCTCGTCGCAGGTGGTTGTTCGGAACTCCACTTTGGCACTTGATGCCGTCAGACGCGAGGTTCCCCCTTCAGCACCGCAGGAGGGGCCTTTCCCCCTTGCCGAACCGCTTTGACGGTGTCAGCACCGGCAGTCGGTCATTTCGTGGGTGGAGGTGGGCGGGAGGCGTCCATATCATCTTTCTTGTCGTACAACAAGAAAGTAGGTCGCCCGCCGGGGCGAAACCCGGCCAATGTGACGTAATACAAGGGAAAGCCACCCGCAAGACCTCACCGGTTCGAGGTCGAACAGAATGATGCAGCGACGCTCACGTAAAGTCCGAAAAGCGCTTCACCCCCGACAGGCAAGGCTCACCAAGCCCAGCGTGCCTGTCAGGGGCAGGGTTTACATACCTAACGCGAACATCGCCAATAAATTCGACCCCACGGGAACTGCGCTGCCGGTCAGGGCGAGCGCAGGCCTCGAACTGGGGGAAGCGGGTTTCTCACACCCTCTCAATCGTCCCCCAGCAGCTTGTGCTGGCGCAGGTAGGCCTGGATGATCTCCAGCCGTGAAATGGGTTCGTCCAGCTCGAGCAGGCGCTGGCGGGCCTGCACCGGGATGGGCAGGATCTCGGCCAGGCGGTAGCCCACCCAGGTGGCGTCATCGAAGCGATGAGGCAGCGGGAAAGCCTCCTCTCCCGCATCGGCCACGATGGCCCGGAGCAGGGGCAGCACGTCCGCCAGGGTCTCCGGCACGGGCTGCACCGGCGGCTCGGGCAGCAGGGCGATATGCGCGGTGAGCAAGCGGTCGGGTCGGGTGGTCTGTTCCACGATGCGGAAGCGCTCACCGCCCCGGGTGGTGATGAAGAGCAGGCCGGGCTTGTCCATGTCCCATCCGGTGATGCGGGCAATCGACCCTACCCCGTGGGGCACCGCTGGCGCCCCCACCTCACCGCCCTCGCGGATCAGGCACACCCCGAACGGGGCGTTCGCCCGCATGCAGCGGGCCGCCATGTCCAGGTAGCGCGCCTCGAACAGCTTGAGGGGCAGCACCCCGTCCGGAAACAGAACGGTACCCAGGGGAAAGAGGGGGATCTCGACAGTATCGACGGTGGTTATCATGCTTGGCGCTCCTGACAGCCTGCACCCAGAGGGTGCAGGAGGATGTGTCACTGCTGCGACGAGGGTGCCGGAACGACGTCGACCGCCGCCTGTGCCTCCCCCCAGCGCGCCATCAGGGCGTGGGGCACGGCGAGTTGATCGAGGATGCGGGCGACGACAAAGTCCACCAGGTCGTCCACGGTTTTCGGGTGATGGTAGAAGCCCGGATTGGGGGGCAGGATGACCACCCCCATGCGCGCCAGGCGCAGCATGTTCTCCAGGTGAAGGGCCGAAAAGGGCGTCTCCCGGGGCACCAGGATGAGCTTGCGGCCTTCCTTGATGACCACATCGGCGGCCCGCTCGATGAGGTTGCCGGCCAGACCGGCGGCGATGGAGGCCAGGGTGCCCATGGTGCACGGGCACACCACCATCGCATCCGGCGGGTTGGAACCGGAGGCCGGCGGGGCAAACCACTCCTCCCGGCCGAACACCCGCAGCTGCCCCGGCGCCGCCTTGAAGCGGGCACCAAGCTGGGCTTGCACCTCCTCGGGGCGGGCGGGCAGGGCCACATCCATCTCCTGCCGGGCAACGATCTGGGCCACCTGGGAATACAACAGCCACACCCGGCAGCCGGCGGACAGCAGACACTCCACCAGGCGCAGGCCATAGGGCATGCCCGAGGCCCCGGTAAGGGCGACGGCGATGGTCTTGTGGGCGGACGGCAACGGGGTTGGGGTCAAGGCTGAAGAGTCCTGGTTATCGACGGGCATCCGGAGAAGAGACGCGCCGCCGCGCCCGGGGTTCCCCGAATCACGCTCAATGGCGGTGGATGGCCCCGATGCCTTCGTGGGCGACACCGTGGGAGGCCGCGGCATGGTGGCCGTGGCGCAGGCGCTCATGCACCCCATGGTCGTGGGGCAACCACTGCTTCACCAGCGAACCGGCGATCATGCCCACGGCACTGGCCAGCAGGCCGGCCAGTTGGGCGGGGATGAAGGGGTCTTCGCCACCTGCGGCATGCACCGCCAGCCACACACCCACACCGCAGAAGATCGAAGCCAGTGCCCCCTGGTTGGTGGCGCGGCGCCAGTACAGCCCGCACAAGAGGGGAATGAAGGCGGCCACCAGGGTCACCTGGTAGGCGTTCTCCACCATCTTGAAGATGCTGGCATCGGAAACCATGGCGTAGAGGGTGACCAGCACGGTGAAGCTGAAGGTCACCACACGCATCCAGAACAGGAGCTTCTTGTCGGTGAGATCGGGCAGCGCCGGCTTGAGGATGTTTTCGGTGAAGGTCACCGAGGGGGCCAGCAGGGTGGCCGAGGCACAGCTCTTGATGGCCGACAGCAGGGCGCCGAAAAACAGGATCTGGGCCACCAGCGGCGCCTTGGACAGGACCAGCTCGGGCAGGATCATCTGGGAGTCAGTGTCAATCAGGCGCGACACCATGGCCGGATCGATGAGGGTGGCCGAATAGGCCAGGAACATGGGCACGAAGGCGAAGGCGAAATACAGGACGCCGCCCAACACCGAGCCCCACACCGCGATCTTCTCGGACTTGGCCGACTGGACCCGTTGGAAGACGTCCTGCTGGGGGATGGAGCCGAGCATCATGGTCACCGCGGCGGCGATGAAGGCGATGACTTCCTTCGGATCGGCCGCCGGAAAGAAGGCGAACTTGCCCTCGTTCATGGCGTGATTCACCACCACCCCGACACCGCCGGCCAGGCTGCTTACCTCCCCGCCGATCCACAGCATGCCGATGACGATGATGATCATCTGCAGGAAGTCAGTGACGGCCACCGCCCACATACCGCCAAATAGGGTGTAGACGAGGATGGTGATGGAGCCGATCCACATGCCCGCCACCTTGCTGATCTCCCCCCCCGACACCACGTTGAAGACCAGCCCCAGGGCGGTGATCTGCGCACCGACCCAGCCCAGATAGGAGATCACGATGGCGAGCGTGGTGAGCACCTCGACGCCGCGGCCGTAGCGCTTCTTGTAGAAGTCGCCGATGGTCAGCAGGTTCATGCGGTAGAGGGGCGCGGCAAAGAACAGCCCCACCAGGATCAGGCACATGGACGAGCCGAAGGGGTCTGCCACCACGCCACGCAGACCTTCGTTGAGGAAGGTTGCCGGCACCCCGAGCACGGCCTCGGCCCCGAACCAGGTGGCGAACACCGTGGCGGTGACCATGTAGAAAGGCAGATGCCGGCCGGCGACGGCGAAGTCCCGGGTGTTGTGGACCCGCGTGGCGGCGATGAGGCCGATGGCGACCGAAATCAGCCAGTAGGCGATGACGAACCAGAACAACATGGGGCAACGGAATTGGGGTTGGGAGTGAACCGATTATAGGGGCGCTCGGCCCGGCGAGGGTGAGCGCAGCACGTGCGAAGGAATCGTGGCGAACGGGCCGGTTTCATTGCCGGGAGGGCAGCCGGGCACGGCCTGCGGAGGGTAGGGCGGGGGAAATCAGGCCGCAGCGTCGATCTGCTTCACAATCGCCTGCGCGACCTTGGCCTCACGCGCTGACCACGGCACCGGCGATCAGCTCTCGGGCGATGAGGAAATCCTTGAGGGTCCGGCTCTGGCGTAGCTGGGCCAGCGCCATCATGGCCCCCTGCAGACGGCTGAGGGAGTGCTCCACCGGACCGCCCGGAGAAAGCAGTTCCAGTTGGGCCTCGCGGCTCACGTAGCGCAGGCCGGCAATGGTCTGGCGCAACTCGTCGATGCTCATGTTTTCGCGCCGGGCCATGATGGCATGGGCTTCGTCCGGGTTGGTGGCCATAAAGCCCATGGCCCGGTAATAGGCGCCGACAAAGGCCTGCACCTCGTTGCCACGGCGGGCCACGAAAGCACCATCGAACACCAGGGTATCCACCACCTCACCCGGCACCTGCCCGCTGTGGAAGACCACCTTTCCACCCTTCTCGAGGAGGCGGTTGGACTCCGGCGGAAAACACACGGCCGCGTCCACCAGGCCGTCGGCAAAGGCCGCCGGCATGGCGCTCTGGGGCATGGGCACCAGGGCGACGTCACGGACCGTGAGCTGCACACTGTCAAGGGCCAGGGCCAGTAGCTGGATATGCAGGGTACCGGGTTCGATGGCCACCCGACGCCCCCGCAGGGCCGCCAGATTCTTCACCGACCCGGCGGCAATCAGGGCATCGGCACCGTTCGAATAATCGACCACCGCCGCAATCTGCGGCCGCAGCCCGGACTGGTCAGCCGCCAGCAGGATCTCCACCAGGGTGGCCCCGCAGCCATCCACCTGACCCCGCTCGAACGCCCGCCGGGAGGCGCCGATGGAGGTGAGGTCCACCAACGCGACATTCAGGCCGGCGTCGTCGAAATACCCCTTGTCGCGGGCAATGTAGAGCGGGTCGTAACCCGGCCAGGGATTGGTGGCGAAGCGGATGGGCTCCCGATAGCGCGCCCTGCAACCACCGCCGCTACCGAGCAGAAGCAGGGTGGAGCCGAGTCCGGCGGTCAGGAATCGGCGACGGGGCGGGGATGCGGACATGACAGACATGAATCAAATAGATACACCCAAGTATGCACGCGCCGACGCCAAAAGCCCATATTGGACGTATGGACTTTCAAGCTTCGCCGTCTCCGCGCCCCCGTTGACGTCGGTCAAGGCCCGTGGAAGCGGCCCCGCCTATAGTCCGCCCGCGCCATCCTCGCTGCCCGCCCATGACTTCCTCCCGTCCCATTGAGCTGGTCTGCCCTGCCGGCAGCCTCCCCGCCCTCAAGTCCGCCATCGACCACGGCGCCGACTGCGTCTATCTCGGTTTCAAGGACGCCACCAACGCCCGCAACTTCAGCGGCCTCAACTTCGACGACAAGGGGATGGCCGAGGGCATCCGCTACGCCCACGACCGGGGCCGCAAGGTGCTGCTGGCCCTCAACACCTATCCCCAGGCCGACAACTGGCAGCGCTGGACCGGCGCCGTGGACCGGGCCGCGGCCTTCGGCATCGACGCCGTGATCCTGGCCGACCCGGGCCTGATGGCCTACGCCCGCAAGACCCACCCGGACCTGCGCCTGCACCTGTCGGTGCAGGGCTCGGCCACCAGCTACGACGCCATCAACTTCTACCACGAGCACTTCGGCATCTCCCGCGCGGTGCTGCCCCGGGTGCTGTCCCTGGCCCAGGTGGAGCAGGTGATTGCCAGCACCCCGGTGGAGATCGAGGTCTTCGGCTTTGGCGGCCTGTGCGTGATGGTGGAGGGGCGCTGCGCCCTGTCGGCCTACGCCACCGGCGAATCCCCCAACTGTGACGGCGCCTGCTCGCCCGGCAAGCATGTGCGCTGGGAGCAGACCCCCAAGGGCATGGAGACGCGCCTCAACGGCATCCTCATCGACCGCTTCGCCGACGGCGAGCGGGCCGGCTACCCGACCCTGTGCAAGGGCCGCTTCGAAGTCAACGACGAGACCTACTACGCCATCGAGGAACCCACCAGCCTCAACACCCTGGAGCTGCTGCCCGAGCTGGCCCGCATCGGCGTGCGCGCCATCAAGATCGAGGGCCGCCAGCGCAGCCCGGCCTACGTGGCCCAGGTCACCAAGGTATGGCGCGCGGCCATCGACCGCGTCCTCGCCGGCGGCCAACCCTTCCGCGTTGAAGCGGCCTGGATGGCCGAACTCAACAAGGTCTCCGAAGGCCAGAGCCACACCCTTGGCGCCTACTACCGCCCCTGGAAATAAGCACGATGAAGATCGCCCTCGGCCCCCTGCTCTACTACTGGCCCCGCCAATCCACCCTGGCCTTCTACGCCGACATGGCCGACGCCCCGGTGGATGTGGTCTACCTGGGCGAGACCGTGTGCTCGCGCCGCCATGAACTGCGCCTGTCCGATTGGCTGGAAGTGGCCGAGATCCTCACCGCGGCCGGCAAGGAGGTCGTGCTCTCCAGCCAGGTGCTGGTGGAATCCGAATCCGACCTGAAGTCCCTGCGCCGCATCGTCGCCAACGGCCACTTCCGGGTCGAGGCCAACGACATGGGGGCGGTGCACCTGCTCTCCAGCGGCGACACCCCCGTGCGCGACTGGATCGCAGGCCCGACCCTGAACATCTTCAACCCGACCACCCTCGACCTCTTTGCCGGACTCGGCGCCACCCGCTGGGTCGCCCCGCCGGAGATGTCCCGGGAGCAGATCCGTGCCCTGCGCGACGGGCTGGGCCACCACATGGAAGTGGAGATCTTTGCCCACGGCCGCCTGCCCCTGGCCTACTCGGCCCGCTGCTTCACCGCCCGCCACTACAACCTGCAGAAGGACACCTGCGAATTCCGCTGCCTCGAATTCGCCGACGGCATCCCCCTGAAGACCCGCGAAGGCGCGCCCTTCCTTACCTTGAACGGCATCCAGACCCAGTCCGCCCGGGTGCACACCCTGCTCGGCGACCTGCCCGCGGTCTGCGCCGAGGGCGTCGACATCCTGCGCATCAGCCCCCAGGGCGCCCACACACCCGAGATCCTGCAGCTCTTCCGCCAGGCCCTCGACGGCCTCATCCCCCCGGCCGACGCCCTCCACGAGGCCCTTCCCCTGCTACCCGCCGAGCCCTGCAACGGCTTCTGGCACGGCCGGCCGGGTGTCGAACTGCGCCTCCCCAACTGACCCCTGCAGCGCCCCGCACATGAAGATACCCGCCTTCACCCTGCCCGCCCCCCTGGCCCGCGTGGGCACCCGCCTGCCCCAGCTTCCGCCGACCCTGGCCCTGGTCGCGGGTCTCAATCTGGCCCTCGACCGAGTGCTGCCCCGGGACACCCTGGAACCCCTCATCGGCAAACGCCTGCTGCTGCGGGTCACCGATGCGGGCATGGCCCTGCGCTTCACCCTCACCCCCCGGGGTTTCCGGCCCCTCTTCGACGGCCACGCCCCCGATCTCACCATTTCCGCCAGCACCCGCGACTACCTGGCGCTGGCCCTGCGGGAGGAAGACCCGGACACCCTGTTTTTCAGCCGGCGACTCCTGATGGAAGGCGAAACCGATCTGGGTCTGCTGGTCAAGAACACCCTCGACGCGGTGGACTGGGACAGCGTGACCACCCGGCTCGCGGCCCTCAAGCTGCCTTTCGCCGGACAGCTATTTGCCCGCGGGCACTGACCCCCAATTGTCCACCGCCGGCAGGGGCAGGCTCGCGGATCCTTGCCCCACCTCATCCTCGGGCTAGAATGGCCGCGACGCGCCACTCCCCCAGCCCATGCCCCTTCAACGTCGCAGCTCCCCTCTTGCCGCCTATTTCGCCGCCGCCATCGGGGTACTGATCGTTTACGCCTGTCTGCACCCCTTCTCGGGGTGGCGCGATCCGGGGCTACCGGTCTTCGAGTTTCTGTCGGCCCCGTGGCCGCGCTACTACACCTGGGTGGACCTGACGGTGAACGTGGTCGGCATCGTGCCTTTCAGCTTCGCCCTGGTCTCGGCCCTGCCCGGGCGCCTGCCCCGCGCTGGCGCAGTGGCGCTCGCCGTGCTCCTTACCTTCCTGCTCAGCCTGTCGGTGGAGACCCTGCAGAACTTCCTGCCCAGCCGGGTACCCTCCAATGTGGATGTGGGCTGCAACACCCTGGGTGGCCTGCTCGGCGCAATGGCGGGCGGGCGCTGGGGCGGAGGCCTGTTCGACCCCCACAGCGGCCTGACGCGCTGGCGCCGCAAGAACATCGTGGCCGGCCACCCCGGTGAGATCGGGCTGACATTGATGGGCCTGTGGTTGCTCACCCTGCTGACCCCGGAAAACCTGCTCTTCGCCAGCGGTGACCTGCGACGCCTGTTCGATCTGCCCACGCCCCTGCAATTCAACCCGGTGCGCTTCGTGAAGGTCGAAGCCGCCATTGCCGCCTCCCAGCTGGTTGCGGTGGGGTTGACCCTGCGCTGCATGATGCGCCAGTTCAGCCCCTGGCCGCTGGTACTGCTGGTGGTCCTCGGCCTGGGGGCCAAGACCCTGGCCGCCGCCGCGTTTTTCTCCCCCGGCAACCCTTTCCACTGGGCCACCCCCGGCGGACAGATCGGCCTTGCCGCCGGCACCGCCCTGCTCGGTCTGTGCCTGCTGCTGCCGGCACGCAGCCACACCATGCTGGCCGGGCTGGCCCTGCTGCTGGGTACCGCCCTGGTCAACCTGGCTCCCGACAACCCCTTCCTGCCCAGCGACGCGACCCTGATCCGGCAGGGCAACTTTCTCAATTTCCATGGTCTCACCCAGCTCAGCGCCAGCCTTTGGCCCTTCATCACCTTCATCTACCTGGGCGCACTCGGCGCAAGCAGCCAGCGGGACGGTTTCCGCAACCACTGAAAGGCACCAACGGGAATGGTGATTGACTGATAATCGCGGACACATTCAGAACCCGATTTGGCGCCCCAACCCGGAGACCCCATGAGCTACTTCAAGCACCACGTTTTTTTCTGCTGCAACCAGCGCCCCGAAGGTGAAGGCTGCTGCGCCGCCCACGGCGCCATCGAACTGCAGACCTATGCCAAGGACCGCATCGCCGCCCTCGGCCTGAAAGGCAAGGGCAAGGTGCGCATCAACAAGGCGGGCTGCCTCGACCGCTGCGACGAGGGCCCGGTGCTGGTGGTCTACCCGGACAACGTCTGGTACACCTTCGTGGACAAGGCCGACGTGGACGAGATCATTGCCGAGCACCTGCAGAAGGGCCGCATTGTCGAACGTCTGAAGATCTGACCATGGCCACGGAGAACGCCCTCATCAATGGCCCGGACGGCCCCATCGACCTGATCATCGACACGCCGGACCACGTGCGCGGCATTGCCCTGGTGTGCCACCCGCACCCGCTCTTCCACGGCGCCAACACCAACAAGGTCGCCCACACCCTGGCGCGGGTGTTCCGCGACCTGGGCTACGCGGCGCTGCGCCCCAACTTCCGTGGCGTCGGCAAGAGCGTCGGCGATCACGACAATGGCATCGCCGAGACCGAAGACATGCTCTCCGTGATCAGCTGGGCCCAGAGCCGCTGGGGCGGCCTGCCCCTGGCCCTGGGCGGCTTCTCCTTCGGCGCCTACGTGCAGACCCGCGTCGCCGCCCGCCTTGCCGAGGGTGTCACGCCGGCCGGGCGCATCGTGCTGGTGGGTACCGCGGCCGGCCATGTCACCGGCGCACGCAGCTACACCACCCTGCCGGTGGCAAAGGACAGCCTGATCATCCACGGCGAGAAGGACGAGACGGTCGCCCTCGCCAACGTGCTGGCCTGGGCCGACCCCCAGGAGCTGCCGGTGGTGGTGGTGCCCGGCGCCGACCACTTCTTCCACGGAAAACTGCACATCATCCGCAGCATCATTGACCGCGCCTGGGAGCCCCTGCCATGAAACTCGTTGTATCCCTTACCAGCCCCTACGCCCGCAAGATCCGCATCGCCCTCGCCGAAAAGGGCCTGCCCTTCACCCTCGAGGTGGACATCCCCTGGCTGCCGGAAACCACCGTCCCCTCCTACAACCCGCTTGGCAAGGTACCGGCCCTGGTCGCCGACGACGGCGAGGTGTGGTACGACTCCCCGGTGATCGCCCTGTACCTCGAAACCCTCGGCGGCATCCCCCTGCTGCCCGCCGAACGCACGGCCAGCCTGCCGGTGCGCCAGACCGAAGCCCTCGCCGACGGCATCGCCGATGCGGCGGTGGCCGCCTTCCTGGAAGGCCGCCGTCCGCCGGAGCAGCAGGATGCGGCCGCCATCGAACGCCAGCTCGCCAAGATCCACCGCGGTCTGGCCACCCTGGAAGAACGTCTGGCACAGCGCAAGGGCTTTGGGGGCAGCAGCATCAACATTGGCGACATTGCGGTCGGATGCATGCTCGGCTACCTGGATTTCCGCTTCGCCCACCTCCACTGGCGCAGCACCCATCCCACCCTCGCCGCCTGGGCCGCCGACCTGATGGCTCGGCCCTCCTTCGTTGACACCGTGCCCCCGCCGGCCTGATGCCCCTCGAGATCAGCGGCCTCGTCAAACGCTACGGTCGCGGTGCCGACGCCCGCGAAGTCGTGCGCGGGCTCGACCTGAAACTGCAGCGGGGTGAGTGCTTTGCCCTGCTCGGCCCCAACGGCGCCGGCAAGACCACCACCCTGCGCTGCGCCCTCGGCCTGACGGAGGCCAGCGCCGGGCGTATCCGCCTGTGCGGCCTGCCGGTCCCCGGGCAGGCCCGCGAGGCCCGCGCCCGGGTCGGCGTGGTGCCCCAGATGGACAGTCTCGACCCGGACTTCACCTGTGCCGAAAATCTCATCGTCTTCGCCGGCTACTTCGGCATCCACGAACGCGAGATCCGCCCCCGGGTGCCCGAACTCCTCGCCTTTGCCGGCCTGGAGGGCAAGGAGACGGCCCGCATCCAATCCCTCTCGGGCGGCATGAAGCGGCGCCTGACCCTGGCCCGGGCATTGGTCAATCGCCCCGAACTGCTGGTCCTCGACGAACCCACCACCGGCCTCGACCCGCAAGCCCGCCATCTGATCTGGGAGCGCCTGCGCCGGCTCACCGCCGAAGGCACCACCATCCTGCTGACCACCCACTTCATGGACGAGGCCGAGCGGCTGGCCCATCGCCTGGCCATTCTCGACACGGGCCGCATCCTCGCCCAGGGCAGCCCGCGGGAAGTCATCGCCGCCCATATCGAACCCCAGGTGGTCGAAGTGTTCGGTGACTGGACGGAAGCGGAAAGCGCGGGCGGCTCCGGCGCCGCTGCGTGGGCCGCCGCCCATGCTGGCGCCCTGAGCCGCCGCTGCGAGATCAGTGGCGAAACCGCCTTCTGCTACACCGACGATGCGGCCCCCCTGCTGGCTCATCTGGCCCGCCAGCCCGGCCTGCGCACCCTGCACCGGCCGGCCAACCTGGAAGACGTCTTCCTCAAGCTCACCGGCCGGGAGCTGCGGGATTGACCCCCGGGAAAAACCTGGCGTGTGCACCAGGCAGGGTCTGCCACAATGGACAGCCCGGAACGGGCCGCCTATCCTGAACCCATGCCAAAGGGCTTCTACCCCCTCCCGGACACCCTGGACTGCGCCGAGATCCTCAACCGGCTGCCGGTAGCCCTCGCCCTTGTGGACGCTGACAGCGGGCGATTCACCGCGGCCAACGAGGTCTTTCGCCAGTCTTTTGGCAGCCCGGACGGCGATTTTTCCGCCTGGTGGCAGGGGGTACACCGCGCCCCCGCATCGACAGCCAACCCGAGCGCCCCTCCTCCGCCCGACAGTGCTCTGCGGGAAAGCATCGAGTCCGACATGTATGGGGCCGACGGCTATCCCCGCCACATGCGCACCGAGGTCAGCCTGCACGGCCGCCATCTCCTCGTATGCCTGATTGACCTCACCGACAGTGACAATCGTCAGGATCTCCTGCGCCAGGCCCTGGCGGAGATGGAAGCCCGCTCCATCACCGACCCCCTGACCGGTCTGCTGACCCGCCGCCGCCTCGAAGAGGCGTCCCTGAGCGAGATGCATCGCTTCCGCCGCTTCGGCCACCCAATCTCCCTGATCATCGCCGACATCGACCACTTCAAGCTCATCAACGACTCCTTCGGCCATCCGGTGGGTGACCAGGTGCTGGTTGAGTTCGCCGTGCGCCTGAGCAGTGAATGCCGCGATCTCGACGTGATCGGGCGTTATGGCGGCGAGGAATTCGTGATTCTCCTGCCCAGCACTCCGCTGGCAGGGGCGTTCACCCTGGCCAACAAGCTGCGCAGCGCCATCATCCAGGCCCCCTTCGACCGGGTCGGCCCGCTCAGCGCCAGCTTCGGCGTAGCCGAGTGCGTTGCCGGTGAAGACTGGAATAGCTGGGTCACCCGGGCCGACCAGGCCCTCTATCGGGCCAAGAGCAGCGGCCGCAACCGGGTCGTCGCCGCGCCCGAAAGCGCCTTCAACGAGCGCGACATCAAGCACCGCAACCGTCTCGACCGCCTGACCTGGGAAGACGGTCATTGCGTGGGCGATCCCGTCATCGACGCCCAGCACCATCACCTCTTCGAACTGGCCAACCGCCTGCTCACCCTGGTCCGCGAGGCCGGCCCCCCGGCCGACCTGCATGCCACCATCCGCGCCCTTGTGCAGGCCACCAGCCGCCACTTTCGCGACGAGGAGGCCATCCTCACGGCCATCGACTACCCGCGTCGCGATCAGCACGCCAAGGCCCACCGCATTCTGTCGGCGAAGCTCGACGCCCTCTCCAGCCAGAGCGCCCTGGGCACCCTGCCCACCTCCAAGTTGATCGAGTTCCTCGCCTACGACCTGGTGGACCACCACGCCCTTGGCGCCGACCGGGATTTCATTCCCTGGCTGCGCCGCCCCCCAAGAACAGAGGAATCCGGTGCCCAGGAGTGAAGCCCCCCCGCCCCCCGCCACCGCCCATTTCGCCCCGCCGCGCCTGTCCCTGCGCCTCGTGGCCGTATGGCGGCGCAACTTCCTGGTGTGGAAGAAGCTGGCCCTGCCCTCCATCGTCGGCAACCTGGCCGACCCGGTGATCTACATGCTCGGCCTGGGCTACGGCCTCGGCCTGCTGGTGCCGGAAGTCGAAGGTGTCTCCTACATCGCCTTCCTGGCCGGCGGCACCCTGGCCTACTCCACCATGAATGCCGCCACCTTCGAGGCCCTGTACTCGGGTTTCTCGCGCATGCACGTGCAGAAGACCTGGGAGGCCATCATGAACGCCCCCATCGCCCTCGACGACATCGTGGCGGCCGAGCTGGTGTGGGCGGCCTCCAAGTCCTGTCTGGCCGGGGTCGCCATCCTGGCGGTGATCGCCGCCTTCGGCTTCACCGCCTCGCCCCTGGCCCTGGCCGCCATCCCGGTGGTCTTCCTCACCGGCCTGTGTTTTGCCGCCCTCGGCCTGATCATGACCGCCCTGGCGCCGAGCTACGACTTCTTCATGTACTACTTCACCCTCTTCATCACCCCGATGACCCTGCTGTCGGGCGTGTTCTTTCCCCAGGGCCAGCTTCCCGACAGCGTGCAGACCATCGCCGCCGCGCTGCCCCTGAGCCATGCGGTCAGCCTCATCCGCCCCCTTCTGCTCGGCCAGGTGCCGGCCCACATCGGCCTGCACCTGGGTGTGCTCGCCCTCATCACGGTGCTGGCCTTCTGGCTGGCCCTGGGCCTTACCCGCCGCCGCCTGCTCAAGTAAGCCATGACAACGCCCGAAGAAGCCCTGCTCGTCCTCACCAATCTTCCCGACGCCGACACCGCCGCCCGCGTCGCCCGCCTGCTGGTGGAGCAGCGCCTGGCCGCCTGTGTAAATATCCTCGCCCCGTGCACCTCGATCTATCGCTGGCAAGACCAGATCGAGCGCGCCAGCGAAGTCCCCATGCTGATCAAGACCACCCTGCTGCGCTACCCGGCCCTGCAGGCGGCCCTGACCGAGGCCCACCCCTACGAACTTCCCGAGATCATCGCGATCCCACTCCACAAGGGTCTGCCCGCCTACCTGGCGTGGATCGGCAACGAGACCCTGGAACACCCCCTTTGACCACCGAATCCTGACCCCTCCGGGCGCAGCGCCCGGGCCGTCCCCCGAACTGCCGGCAATGAACCGACTCCCCACCTTCCGACTCCCCATCCTCCTTTTCGCGCTGCTGCTGTCCCTGTGCAGCCTGCTGGCCCATGCCCAGGAGCCCCTTCCCGCCGAGCAGGCCTTCCGCGCCTCGGCCCGCGCCCTTGACGACAAGACCGTGGAAGTACGCTTCCAGGTGGCCGACGGCTACTACCTGTACCGTCATCGCTTCCAGTTTGCCGCTGCCGGCATCGAATTCGGCGAGCCGGCCCTGCCCCCGGGCAAACCCAAGAAGGACGACGCCTTTGGCGAAGTGGAGATCTACCGCAAGGAACTGGTGTTCACCCTGCCGGTGAGCGCCGGCCAGCCGCCCTTCGACCTGCAGCTCACCAGCCAGGGCTGCGCAGACATCGGCATCTGCTACCCGCCCCAAACCACCACCGTCAGCGTGGCCTTGGCCAGTAGCGGCAGCGGCACGGGGGGCTTCCTGGCCCGCGCCCTGGGCAGCGGCGACAGCCCGGCCAGCAGCGCCACCCCGGCCGCCGAGCATGACGAATCCGGGCGCATTGCGCGCCTGCTCGACGGCAGCGGCACCGCCGTCATCCTGGCCAGCTTCTTCGGCTTCGGCCTGCTCCTCACCTTCACCCCCTGCGTGTTCCCGATGATCCCCATCCTGTCCGGGATCATCGTCGGCCACGGCCATGCCATCTCCAGGGGCCGCGCCCTGGGCCTGTCGAGCCTGTACGTGCTGGGCATGGCCCTCACCTATGCCGCGGCCGGCGTGGCGGCCGGCCTGTCCGGCACCCTGCTATCGGCAGCCCTGCAGAACCCCTGGGTGCTGGGCGGATTCGCCCTGGTCTTCGTGGTCCTGGCCCTGTCCATGTTCGGCTTCTACGAGCTGCAGTTGCCCACCGCCCTGCAGAGCCGCCTGTCGGACAACGCCAACCACCAGAAGGGCGGCTCCCCCGGCGGCGTCATCGCCATGGGCGCCCTGTCGGCCCTCATCGTCGGCCCCTGCGTGGCCGCCCCCCTGGCCGGCGCCCTGCTGTACATCGCCCAGACCGGCAACGCCGTACTGGGTGGCGCGGCCCTGTTCACCATGGCCCTGGGCATGGGCGCACCCCTGATCCTCGTCGGCGTGCTCGCCCGCAGCGCGCTGCCCAAGCCAGGCCCGTGGATGGAAGGCGTCAAGCGTGCCTTCGGTGTGATGCTGCTGGGCGTCGCCATCTGGCTGCTCACCCCGGTGCTGCCGAGCATCGTGCCCATGCTGGCCTGGGCCGGCCTGCTGGTGTTCTCGGCCATCTACCTGCACGCCCTCGACCCCCTGCCCGCCCACGCCAGCGGCTGGCAGCGTTTCTGGAAGGGCTTCGGCGTGATCGCCCTGCTGGCCGGCGCAGCCCTCTTCATCGGTGCCCTGGCCGGCTCCCGCGACCCGCTGCAACCCCTGGCCGTCCTGCGTGCCCAGGCCGCCAGCGCACCGGCCGCCGCCGAAACGAAGTTCCAGCGTGTCGCCTCGGTGGAAGAACTCGACCAGATCCTCAAGACGGCCACCCGCCCGGTGATGCTCGATTTCTATGCCGACTGGTGCATCTCCTGCAAGGAGATGGAGCGCTTCACCTTCGCCGACCCGGCCGTGGCCCGCCGGCTGGAAGGCTTCCAGCTGATCCAGGCCGACGTCACCGCCAACTCCGACGCCGACAAGGCCCTGCTCAAGCGCTTCAAGCTCTTCGGCCCGCCGGGCATCATCTTCTTCGACGCCACCGGCGCCGAACGCAAGAACCTCCGCGTGGTGGGCTTCCAGAATGCGGAGACCTTCGGCAAGGTGCTCGACGCGGCACGCGCCCCATAGGCGTCGTGCTGGCCTCCCCCCGCTGCAGCTTGCATGTTCGAGAGCGCAAGGGCAGAGGAGATCAGGGCAAATATTCGCGCAACTTTCTAAAGATGCCGCACTCCTATCCGCTATAATCCCCGACCTTGATTCGAGGAGCGCTGCAAGACCGCCGGGTGCAATGCCCGCAGTCCCAGGCTCGATGTCAGTGTCCGTGGCAGCCCATCGCCGTCGGCACCAGCAACCGCGCTCACCCGTCCATGCTTTGTTTGCAAACCCGTGCCGGGCACGGGGAGACGTGGTGAGCCATCAACGTACCGCCACCCGTAGTCCCTTCCCGGCCACACGTTCGAGGAGTTCTCATGAACACTGTGGCTGAAAAGTTCACCGATTTTGTCATTGCCGATCTCGCCCTGGCCGACTGGGGCCGCAAGGAGATCCGGATCGCCGAAACCGAAATGCCGGGCCTGATGGCCATCCGCGACGAGTTCGCCGCGGCCCAACCCCTCAAGGGCGCGCGCATCACCGGCTCCCTGCACATGACCATCCAGACCGCCGTGCTGATCGAGACGCTGACCGCCCTCGGCGCCGAAGTGCGCTGGGCCTCGTGCAACATCTTCAGCACCCAGGACCACGCCGCCGCGGCCATCGCTGCCCAGGGCATCCCGGTGTTCGCCGTGAAGGGCGAGACGCTGGTGGACTACTGGGACTACACCCACCGCATCTTCGAGTGGGCCGACGGCGGTTTCTCCAACATGATCCTCGACGACGGCGGCGACGCGACCCTGCTGCTGCACCTGGGCGCCCGCGCCGAGAAGGATCTGTCGGTCATTGCCAAGCCGTCCTCGGAAGAAGAGACCATTCTCTTTGCCGCCATCAAGGCCAAGCTGGCGCTTGACCCGACCTGGTACTCCGTGCGCCTGGCCGCCATCAAGGGCGTGACCGAAGAAACCACCACCGGCGTGCATCGCCTGTACCAGATGGAAAAAGAAGGCCGCCTGCCCTTCCCGGCGATCAACGTCAACGACTCGGTCACCAAGTCCAAGTTCGACAACCTCTACGGCTGCCGCGAATCCCTGGTGGACGGCATCAAGCGCGCCACCGACGTGATGATGGCCGGCAAGGTCGCCGTGGTGTGCGGCTACGGCGACGTGGGCAAGGGCTCGGCCCAGGCCCTGCGCGCCCTGTCGGCCCAGGTGTGGGTCACCGAGATCGACCCCATCTGCGCCCTGCAGGCCGCCATGGAAGGCTACCGCGTGGTCACCATGGAATACGCCGCCAGCCTGGCCGACATCTTCGTCACCACCACCGGCAACTTCCACGTCATCACCCACGACCACATGGCCGCCATGAAAGACCAGGCCATCGTCTGCAACATCGGTCACTTCGACAACGAGATCGACGTCGCCTCCATCGAGAAGTACCAGTGGGAAGAGATCAAGCCCCAGGTGGACCACGTCATCTTCCCGGACGGCAAGCGCATCATCCTGCTGGCCAAGGGGCGCCTCGTTAACCTGGGCTGCGGCACCGGCCATCCGTCCTACGTGATGTCCAGCTCCTTCGCCAACCAGACCATCGCCCAGATCGAGCTCTTCACCCGTACCGCCGACTACCCGGTGGGCGTCTACACGCTGCCCAAGCACCTGGACGAGAAGGTCGCGCGCCTGCAGCTCAAGAAGCTCAACGCCCAGCTCACCGAGCTGACCGACGAGCAGGCCGCCTACATCGGCGTACCCAAGCAAGGCCCCTACAAGGCCGAGCACTACCGCTACTGAGCCCGGCTGCCGGCGGGCTCGCCCCCGCCCCGCCGCCGTGATCCACGCCCGCCCGGCATGCCCTGCCGGCGGGCCTGCGAGGAACCACCGTGTCCACCAAGACCCCCATCTCCATCGAATTCTTTCCGCCCCAGACGACCGAGGGCGCCGACAAGCTCAAAGTCGTGCGCAGCAAGCTGGCCGTGCTCAAGCCCGAGTTCTTCTCGGTCACTTTCGGGGCCGGCGGCTCCACCCAGGAACGCACCTTCGAAGCGGTATCCGAGATCCAGCACGAAGGTCACCAGGCGGCGCCGCACCTGTCCTGCATCGGTTCCACCCGCGCGCACATCCGCGAGATCCTGCAGCGCTACCAGAGCAGCGGCATCCGCCGCATCGTCGCCCTGCGCGGTGATCTGCCCTCCGGCGTGGGTTTTGCCGGCGAACTGCGCTTTGCCAACGAGCTGGTGGAGTTCATCCGCGCAGAAACGGGTGATCACTTCCACATCGAAGTGGCGGCCTACCCGGAATACCATCCCCAGGCCCGCAGCCCCCGGGACGACCTGCTTGCCTTCAAGCGCAAGGTGGACGCTGGCGCCGACTCGGCCATCACCCAGTACTTCTACAACCTGGACGCCTACCTGCACTTCCGTGACGAATGCACCGCCCTGGGCATCACGGTGCCCATCGTGCCTGGCATCATGCCCATCGTGTCCTTCTCCAAGCTGGCGCGCTTCTCCGATGCCTGTGGCGCCGAGATCCCGCGCTGGATGCGGCGCAAGTTCGAAGCCTTCGGCGACGACAGTGACGCCATCAAGGCCTTCGGTCTCGACGTGGTCTCCGAACTCTGCGAGAGATTGATCGCCGAAGGGGCACCCGGCCTGCATTTCTACAGCATGAACCAGACGGGGCCGACCCTCGCCCTGTGCCAACGCCTCGGGCTTGCCGCCTGAGAGACCGCCGCCCCGCTCACCCGGGGCAATCGTTTCAAGTTTTGGCAGGCCATGCCGATATTCGGGGAAATCCTCATTCCCCGATCATGGACCTGCCACTCCCCTTCCACCCCCCGCTCGGGCCGCCGACCCCTGATCGGGACAGGGTACACAGCGAGCTCATCGCCCGGACAACGGACGGCTGTTTCGTTACCGACGCGCGGGGATGCTTCGTTGCCGCCGACGACACCCTGGCCAGGCTGCTGGGTCACAACCTTCGTGACCTCATCGGACGCCACACCACCGATTTCGTCCACGCGGGAAGCCGGGGCCTGCTGCGCCGCCAGATCGAGCGCATCGCCAGCAGTGATCGACGCAACTACCGCCTCGAACTCATGCACCGGGACGGCAGCGTCATCCCCACCCTGATCAGCACCATCACCCTCTACAACGAAGCCGACGGCACGGTCAGCGGCTCCGCCGGTTTCATCACCGACCTGCGCGCCGTCGAAGCCCTCGCGGCGCCCCACGAAGCCGAGCTGCGCGCCATCCTCGACAACCTGCAGGACACCTACTACCGCACCGACGCCTCCGGCCGTCTGCTGCGCCTGTCCCCATCGATCCAGCAACTGCTCGGCTATCGCCCCGATGAACTCATCGGCACCCTTGCTGCCGACCTCTACGTGGGGGGCCATGCCACCCGCGACGCCTTCATGAACGCCCTTGCCGCCTCCGGCGGCCGCCTGCACGGCTATGAATACAGTCTGCGCCACAAGGATGGGCGCGAAGTGTGGCTGTCCACCAACGCCAACTACCTGCGCGACGCGGATGGCAAACCCGTTGGCGTCGAAGGCACCTCCCGCGATATCAGCGCCACTCGACGCCAGCACAGCCAGCTCCAGCTCGCGGCCACGGTGTTCAGTGAAAGCCGCGACGCCATCCTGATCACCGATGGCGAACGCCGGGTCATTTCGGTCAACCGGGCATACACCGGCCTCACGGGCTACGCCGCCGAAGAGGTCATCGGCACCGAAGCGACGCTGATCGACCCCGGCCACCATGCCCCCGGCTTCCTCGACGCCTTGCTCAACGAGCTTGCCCACACCGACCACTGGAACGGCGAAGCCTGGAACCGCCGCCGCAACGGGGCGATCTTTCCCCAATGGCTGTCCATCTCCACCGTCCGCGACGATGATCAGCGCATCCTCCACTACGTGGCGATGCTCTCCGACCTCACCGACCGCAAGGCCGCCGAGGAACGCGCCGAATTTCTCGCCCGCCACGACCTGCTCACCCGCCTGCCCAACCGCTTCCTGCTCCGCGACCGGGCCGAACAGGCCTTCGCCCATGCGGTGCGGGCCGAGACCCGCGTTGCCCTGCTGCTGCTCGACCTGGACCACTTCAAGCACATCAACGACAGCCTCGGCCACCCGGCAGGCGACGCCTTGCTGCAGACCTTCGCCGACCGCCTGCGCAGCACCACCCGCGACACCGACACGGTCAGCCGGCAGGGGGGTGACGAGTTCCTGGTCCTGCTCACCGACATCCGCGACAGCGACGACATCGCCCCCATCGTCGAGAAGATCATGCACACCCTGGCCCGCCCCTGCGCCCTCGCCGGCCAGGAGATGAGCCTGTCCTGCTCCGTCGGCCTGGCCGTGTACCCGGAGGACGGCACGGATTTCGACACCCTCATCCGCAACGCGGACGCGGCCATGTACAACGCCAAGGAAGCGGGCCGCAACACCTTCCGCTTCTATTCCCAGCAGATGAACGAAGATGCCGTGCATCGTCTCGACATCCAGAACCGTCTGCGCCGCGCCCTTGAGCGCAACGAATTCGTCCTCCACTACCAGCCCCTGATCGACCTGGGCAACAACGCGGTCGTCGGCGCCGAAGCCCTGATCCGCTGGAACTGCCCCGAGCTGGGCATGCAGCCCCCCGGCGTCTTCATTCCCGTTGCCGAAGACAGCGGCCTGATCGTCGAAATCGGCGAATGGGTACTGCGCGAAGCCTGTCGCCAGGCCCGCGCCTGGCAGGACGCCGGACACCGCGACCTGGTTCTCGCCGTCAACCTCTCCCCTCTCCAGTTCGCCCGTGGCAACCTGGTGGAGACCGTGCGCCTGGCCCTGGCCGACAGCGGCGCCAACCCCGCCCTGATCGAACTCGAAATCACCGAGAACGTGCTGGTCAAGGACACCGAGCAGGTCCTCGCCACGGTGCGCCAGCTCCATGCCATGGGCCTGCGTCTGGCCATTGACGACTTCGGCACCGGCTATTCCAGCCTTGCCTACCTGCGCCGCTTTGCCGTCGAAAAGCTCAAGATCGACCAGTCCTTCGTCCGCGACCTGCCCACCGATCCGGATGCCGGCGCCATCGTGCGGGCGGTGATCCAGATGGCCAAGAGTCTCAAGATCGCCGTGCTCGCCGAAGGCGTGGAGACCGCCGACATCGCCCACGACCTGCGCCTGCTCGGCTGCGACTACGCCCAGGGCTACTACTTCGGCCGCCCCATGCCGGCCGCCGCCTTCGCCGATCAGCTTCCGCCTCCGCGCTGAACGCGGCCCCCGGCCAGCGGCCGAAGGAAGTCGCCCCCTGCGGCGGGCGCGGTAGAATGCCCTCCCGCTTCACCCGATGCACGCCTCCATGTCTGCCCTGCTCCTCAATGCGCCCCAACGCGAAGCCATCCACTACCTGGACGGCCCCAGCCTGGTGCTGGCCGGCGCCGGGTCGGGCAAGACGCGGGTGATCACCCAGAAGATCGCCTACCTGATCACCGAGTGCGGCTTCAACCCCCACAACATCGCCGCCATCACCTTCACCAACAAGGCGGCCAAGGAGATGCTGGAGCGCATCAACAAGCTCATGGGCGGCCGCGCCACCAAGGGGCTGACGGTGTGCACCTTCCACGCCCTCGGGGTGCGCATCGTGCGCCAGGAGGCCAAGCTGCTGGGCCTCAAGCCCCAGTTCTCCATCCTCGACGCGTCGGACACCACCCAGATCATCGCCGAGATGATCGGCAGCACCGACAAGAACCGGGCCAAGGCCCTGCAGTGGCAGATCTCCAGCTGGAAGAACGCGCTCATCGAGCCCAACGAAGCCGCCCACCTGGCCAATGACGAGATCTCCTCGTCGGCCGCGCTGCTCTATCAGGAGTACGACAAGACCCTGCGCGCCTACCAGGGCGTGGATTTTGACGACCTCATCCGCCTGCCGGTAAAGCTCTTTGACGAACACCCCGAGGTGCGCGAACGCTGGCAGAACAAGCTGCGCTACCTGCTGGTGGACGAATACCAGGACACCAACCGCGCGCAGTACCGCCTGCTCAAGCTGCTGGCCGGCGTGCGCGGTGCCTTTACCGCGGTGGGCGACGACGACCAGGCCATCTATGCCTGGCGCGGTGCCGACGTGGAGAACCTGCGCCAGCTGCCGGTGGACTACCCCAAGCTCAAGGTCATCAAGCTGGAGCAGAACTACCGCTCCACCACGCGCATCCTCCACGCCGCCAACACCGTCATCGCCAACAACGAAAAGCTCTTCGACAAGAAGCTGTGGTCCGAGCACGGCGCCGGCGAGCCGGTGACCGTGGTGGCCTGCCAGACACCCGAGCACGAGGCCGAGTCGGTGGTGATGAAGATCTCCGCCCACAAGTTCGAGAACCGCACCCACTTCAAGGACTACGCCATCCTCTATCGGGGCAACCACCAGGCCCGCCTGTTCGAACAGCAGCTGCGCAACCACAAGATCCCCTACGCCATCTCCGGCGGGCGCAGCTTCTTCGAGAACGCCGAGATCAAGGACCTGTGCTCCTACCTGCGCCTGATCGCCAACGAGGATGACGACCTGGCCTTCATCCGCTCGATCACCGTGCCGCGCCGGGGCATCGGCCCGGCCACCATCGAAGCCCTGGGCCGCTACGCTGCCAACCGCCACATCAGCCTGTTCACCGCCGTTTTCGAGGAAGGCGCCGCCGAGCATGTGGCCGCGCGCCAGCTGGAGGGCCTGCGCGAGTTCTGCCACTTTATCAACCGCATCGCCCACCGCGCCCCGCGGGAGCCCGCCGGGCAGGTCATCAACGACATGCTGAAGGCCATCAACTACGAGGCCTGGCTGTACGAAAGCTGCGAACCCCGCGAAGCCGAGACGAAATGGAGCAACGTGGGTGACTTCACCGGCTGGCTGGGCCGCAAGGGCGAGGAAGACGGCAAGACCCTGTCGGACATGATCCAGACCATCAGCCTGATCACCATGCTCGACAAGGACGACGAAGAGCTCGACCAGGTCCAGCTCGCGACCCTGCACGCCTCCAAGGGCCTGGAGTTCAAGCACGTCTTCCTGGTGGGCGTTGAAGAAGGCCTGCTGCCCCACCAATCGTCCATCGACGAAGACAAGATCGAGGAAGAGCGCCGCCTGATGTACGTGGGCATCACCCGCGCCCAGCGCAGCCTGACCATCAGCTACTGCGAACGCCGCAAGGCAGGCCGCGAGGTGCGCACCTGCGACCCGTCCCGCTTCATCGACGAGATGGGCGCAGAAGGCATACGGCGCAACGACCGCAAATCTGCCGAACCGGTGACCAAGGAAGACGCCAGGGCCCGCATCGCCAACCTGCGCGCCATGCTGGGCAACAAACCGGGAACGATCGGCTAGCCAGAACCTGCCCACTCGCCAACCCGTCCTCGGCGCTTGCCCCGGGGCGAGGATCACCCCGGGCCGGTCAGGCCCAGCCTTCGTTCATGCCAAGGGCGCGTTCGCGGTGCGCAAGATAGAGCGGGAGGGCAATGGCCAGGCCCACAAGGAAACAGAGGGCCAGGTAAAGCCAGGGCCGCTTCAGGCCGTTGCGCCGTGCATCGACGACGACCCACACGGAGAACGTGACCGCCGAGAGGTAGACGTCGATGGTGATGGCCGTCGTAAGGACGTTGGCAAACGCGGCTCCAAAGAACTCGGCGGGCGCCAGACCCCCTCCGCCCAGAATGTACTGGCCGTTGTAGTACCAGGTGGCCAGCAATCCGACCACTGCAAGCGCATGGTAGAGGGGGATGAGTGCGGATTTCTTGTGCATCGGCTTTCAATGGGGTGCGGTTGCTGGAGGCCATCCCGCCCGGGATGGCCGCTGGCTCCGTAAGCGCCGGACAGATCAGGCATCTTCACCGGAGAAGCTGGATTCTGCACAACATCCTGGCGGGAGGCCAGCATGAGAACGGCATTCACCGCCGTCGCCGGCGGGTATGCCTCGCCATGCCTGGGGCGCCCCGCTGCGCGGGAACGCCCGTCAGCATCAGGCACCGGACAACGGTGTCGGCCCTGGTGCTTGCCCCGCCTCGGCGGCGTCGGGTGGCGCCGCAGGAAGGACGACGGCCTGCACGCCGACGCGCACGGCCTGCCCACCCTGTTCCGCGGCGAAACGCCTCGCTGCCGACGTATCGGAGAACCAAAGCTTCAGAACCGAGGTGCCGCGCTGCACTGAGGCGAGCTGCTGAAGGTGGCTGACATCGATATGCGGAAGGGCGTGGCGGTAATCCTCCCAGCTGGCGTACCCGGCCTCGCGGGCCAGCGCCCGGAGTACATGTTTGCGCTGCACGGTACCGCGGGCGTGGAAGAGGCCGGGTAGCGGCCGGTCCGTCACGGCACGGGTTGCCAGGAGCCGCCGAAGGACGGGAAGCGCCTCCGAAAGGGTGTCCGAGACGGCGGCGCGATGAAGGCGTCTTGCCTCGCGCAGCACCAGTTGAACGGAAGAGATCTGACCCGCGCACGGCGGCTGGGATGATGAAATGGGCATACCGACTCCGAAGTCGAGTGGCCGCTCTCGCCGTTGGCCACGGAGGGTATGCAAGCAAGGCTTGCGTTGTAAGGTGCTTGCGCTTTCGCGAGGTGGGCGTCCTGGCAGCCCGGAGCGCATTCTAGCCTTGTCCAGCCGTCGACAGGAAGATGCCCGCGCTCAAGGTTCTGCCGCCAGCCCACGCGCCAGGACGAGATAGTCCCGGACATGCTTGCCGCGGATATCTTCGACCGACAGCAATTTGATGTGGCGACGAAACTTGCCCGCGCCTTCCAGCACCTTGAACGCATCGGGCAGCGATGCGCCCTCACCGAACTCCAGCGAAACGTGCTTCGCGTAGGAGAAGACGCCGCAAAAAGGCTTGCCCGACGAGAACAGAAGCCCGCCGTACTTCACCTCTTCGGAAATCGAAGGGTCGAGATCGAGGATGATCCCTCTCAGTGCTTGAACCAGTTCGAAGCGCCCCGCGTCGAGAAGGCGGATGTCGTCGAGGAGTTTGGAGATACGCTCTGTGGGCATGATGTGTGGGACCGAAAAAAGGGGGGGGGGGGAAGCCCCGGGGCCGGGCAACGGGGTGAAATGAAGCCCCATGCGCTGCTACCCCCGGGAAGCCGACGCCACCCGCACGAGCAAGAGGGGCATGGCCGCGAACAGTGCCAGCATGGCCAGATAGACGGCGCCGGAAACCGGATCGCGACTGGCCACATACTCGCCAAGGGTCCGATCCTGGAGCATGACCGCCAGCAGGACTTCGGCGCCGAGCAGCAAGGCCAGCGCCAAAAGGCCGACACCCAGGCGAGCCGGCGCAATGCCGGGCAGGCCAAAACGCCGGACGATGAAGCGTGCTGCCATCACCATCACCACGAGCATGAAGGGCATTTCGATGAGTTCCGCCATGCGTTCGCCGAGGCGGGGCACCAGAAAGGGCACGCGCAGCGCGCCCAGCACAAAGCCTGCGCCAAAGACCAGCGCAAAATAGGCCATGCCTGCCTTGATGCTGCGGATGGCGAGGGTGTCCATCAATGGCTCATCGCTTGCCGTGCCGGTTCAAACCCGCATGCCCGCCAGGGTGCCCAGTGAACCCCAGCGAGGCGGAGATAAAGTCTCTTCGGGACGGCATGGCGTGCTCCACCTCGGCAAAAAGCTCAGCGCGCGGCGTCAGTCAAGCCACGGCTCAGAGGGTGTGAGTAAATCTGCTGCGCGACCCGATCTCGCCCCTGGGATGCTCACCGTAGCCTTGTAAGGCTGCGCTTCTCGGGGCGAACTCGAACCGCTCGCTACGATTTCTTCACACCCTCTCAATTCTCGGGCTGATGGCACACGGCTTCAATATTGTTGCCTTCCGGGTCGAGGATGAAGGCGCCGTAGTAATGCGGGTGGTATTCCGGGCGAAGCCCCGGGGCACCGTTGTCTTTTCCACCGGCGGCAATCGCTGCGCGGTAAAAGGCATCCACCTGGGCACGGTCCTGGGCTCGCCAGGCCAGGTGGCAGCCCGTTGTTGCCGGGGGGCCGCCATAGGGGGAGGGGCCATCGATAAACCACACGTCGGCCTTCTTGCCATCGGGCTCCGCGGCGTCCGGGTAGGCGAAGCCCAGGATGTTCATGCCATAGTTGCCCTCGAAGACGACGCTGTAACCCAGGGGGGCAAGCGCCGCGCTGTAGAAGGCCTTGGCCCGGGCAATGTCGGTTACGCGGAAAGTCATGTGGTCAAGCATGCTGCGTTGCTCCTGGTGTGAGGTGGTAGCGGGCGAACTGCCAATAAAACTGTACACATATACAGCATTATTGGCAAGAGCTCGGGCCGGGACTGCTCAGAGGGTGTGAAGAAATCGTAGCGAGCGGTTCGAGTTCGCCCGGAGAAGCGCAGCCGTACAAGAGTACGGTGAGCATCGCAGGGGCGAAATCGGGTCGCGCAGTAGATGTATTCACACCCTCTCAGAGGGTGTAGCCAAAATAAACAATTCCGTCTATGCTCACTCCGGACCCAGAATGGATGGAGCGCTCGGTGGAGAACGACGGAACAAATCAAGGCAGAGTAGGGCGCAAGCCGGCGTTGAACGCGCAGCACATCGAAACGCTGCGCGCGATCACGCGTGAGCAGCCGCGCTCGTCGCTGGAGGAAGTGACGCGCGAGCTGCACCGGCGCACGGGCGCTGAGGTGTGCACGGCCACGGTCCGCAAGGCGCTGCGGCAGGCGGGCATCGACAGGCTCAAGCCGCAGCGCAAGCCCAGCGAGCGCGCTGCCGTGCAAGGCGGGGCGCCGCTGCGCTTCGGGTACACGGACGCCCATCGGCGCCAGGATGGCCCCAGCGGCATGAACACCGATCTGACCGACGCGGAATGGGCGCTGGTGGCGGACCTGTTCGAGCGTCAAGGCGGGCGCGGCGCGCCGGCCAAGCACGCCCGCAAGCGCATGGTCGATGCGTGCTGCTACGTGGTCCGTACGGGCGGCGCCTGGCGCTTGCTGCCCAAGAGCTTTCCGCCCTGGCGCGGGGTGTACAAGGCCTTCTGCCGCTGGGCGGCGGCCGGCACCTTCGAAGCGATGCACGACCGGCTGCGCGCGCAGTGGCGCGCCCGCGTGGGCCGCAACCCCGAGCCGACTGCGGCCATCATCGACGCGCAGAGCACACGCAGCACCGCCCAGGGCGGCATGACGGGCTTCGACGCCGGCAAGAAGGTCAAGGGGCGCAAACGCCACCTCGTTGTCGACACCCTGGGGCTGCTGCTGGCCGTCACCGTCACGGCGGCCAGCGTGCAGGATCGTGATGCCGCGGCTGACGTGGTCGCACAGGCCGCTACCAAGGTGCCCGGCCTCAAGAAGCTCTATACCGACGCCGCGTACGGCGGCCAATGCGCAGGCCATCGAGACCGCGCACCCGAACATGAGCGTCGAGGTCGTTCGCCACCCTGGCAACCGCAGCACCGGCACCTGGCGCGATGCCCAACAGCCGCTGTGGCCGGAAGTGGTCCCCAGCGGTTTCGTCGTTCAGGCCAAGCGTTGGGTGGTCGAGCGCACCCACGCATGGAACGAGCGCGCCCGTCGCCTCATGGCCCATCACGATCGCTCCTCGTGGGCACCGGTCGCTTGGGTCTGGCTGGTCGAAGCGCGTATCCTTGCAACCAGACTGGCAAGCTAATCATTTTGGGTACACCCTCTCAGCGGATCACACAGACATCGCCTTGCACGGCACAGATGCACTCCTCTTCCGTCACGCTTAGCCGGGTAAGCACCGAACCATCGGCACGCAGGGCGGTCACCGAAATCACATAGCCTTCGTTGATCGCGGGCCGGAGATCCTTGTTGGCGCACCAGCCCTTTGTCAGCATCGTCTTGAGCAGATGGATGCCATGGCTTTGCTGAACCTCGGGCGTATCCGCTTCTTCATCCCGCAGCGTCAGGGACAGAGCCAGTTCCTTGCCCTTGAGTTCTGCCTTTTCCAGGCGCACCTCCGGTGTCAGATCCATAGGCGCACGCCGCTGCAGCTCTACGGTCGCCTTCTCAAAGGCGCGTGCGGTACGGCCGGAATTCCAGTGGAAGAAGGCCACAAAAGCGACCAGGGCAATGACGATCCATTTTGTCATGGGTTGGCTCGATGGTATGGACGGCTAACGGGTGCGAATGCGCCGGGCGCGTTGGTCGAGAGAGGTAGACTCTTCGGGATTTTAGTCAAGTTCTGCGGGTGCCGAGCCCCGGGGGCTTAGTCGATCCGGCGCAGGCTCGCCCGCTGCACCACGCCGGCGGCGTCGTACTCCACGATCAGCTCCCGCCATTCCCGCAGGGATTGGACCGTCTCCACGGCCTCCACGAGATCGCCAAGCACGGGGATCATGCCCACGACCACCGGCACCTTGGCCGGCTTGTGGTGATAGACGCCTACCTCGCCGCCCCGGGAGGTGTCATCCCGGTAGGTCTTGCGGGGTGGCCCCACAAGGGATTCGATCCAGGCACGGCGTGTTTCGCCAAAAGTGATGTCGAAGGCATCGTGGCCGCCCATCTCGACCCCCAGGAGGCGACCTTGCGGTGCCGTCTGGCATGCCTCTCCGCAGGCCTGGGGCGACGCAAGCTGCTGAATCGCCGCGATCACACGTTCGGGGCGCTCTCGCTGAATGTAGTGGGACGAATCCCACACCATTTCCACCCTGGGCACACCGGCCAGCGCCGCCCACTCACGCCCCAGGGCCAGGTGCAGCGCCTCGTATTCCTCCGGGTCGGCGCTGCGTGGCCGTCCGGCCACCAATACCCGACCCGGCATGCCCGGCGGGTGCTTGAACTCCGGCCGGTCGAGGCAGGTGGTCTGGTCGTCAAACTCGGCGGCCTGGGCGGCACCAAAGGCCACCGACTTGATCCCCTTCAGGAGCGTCGCCGTACCCGGCAACTGGCGCTGGATCTCGGCCCAGTTGCGCGGATGGGTCGGGTCCACCAGCACAAAACCCGCCACATCCTCGGGATAGAGGCTGGCGTAGGCATATTGATACAAGCCCCCCAACGAATGCCCCACCAGCACATAGGGCGGCTTGAGCCCCGCCGCGCGCAGCGCAGCCCGCTGCTCGGCGGCCAGCGTGCAAGGGTCTCGTGGCCCCGCCTTGGCCGGCACCGTGCCCGTGCCCGGCCGGTCATGGGCAAACACCGTGTACTTGGCTGACAGCGCCGGCAGCACATCCCGCCACACCTGCCGGTCATCCCCCAGCCCGGACTGGAACACCACCACCGGGCCGCTCCCTGCGAGGGTGTAAGCGCCCGCCTCCCGCGTCTCCGGTGAGCTGGCACAGCCCCCAATCGACAGGCTGGCGACAAGCGCAAGGATGGGGAGCGAGTGAGGGATGCGTGAACTCATGGGTCTGACGGCGAGATGTGGGTAATGTGCGTTGCCCCGGATGGGTGGAAGGCTCGCGGGTTCGAATTCGAATTCTTCAGTTGACCTTGGGCCTGGAGCAACAGGCGGCCAATGCCTCCGCGATTGAACGCCGAGCGAGTCCGCCCCCGACCCTACGGAAGCATCGGGCCGCGACATTGCAGATCATCGGGGAACCGCCCCCTGTGCTCAGCACGCCAACTCCCTGAAGCGCTTTCGCAATCCGAGGAGCCGCAACTGGATATCGACCAGCGCCTCCCCGCTGGCCTGGCGTTCCTCCGCCTCCACCAACGGAATCCGCCCATCCAGCCGCTGGCACTCCCCCGGGTGTCTGCGGGGAGCTTCTGCCGTCGTCCGAAAGTCTCGTACTGCTTCGGATTCATCCCGGTCAACGGCCGCATGGCATCGGCAATATGCTCACGAAGTCGCTCCTGCTGCACCGCCGACCCCACCCGCTCCTGCCCCGACAGCCGACTCACCCCGCGCGGGGGCTCCACATCCACCGTCTTCGCGCCGAGGCAGGGGCTGTCGGAATAGACGACTTTTCCGTTTTCCTCGCACTTGAACACGGTCTTCGCCGGCGGAGGGAGGGATTGGGCCTGGGGGGCAAACGTGAGCACTGTCAGCGCGGTGAGGACTGCGGCTGTGCGATGCATGACATGGAAGCGCATGGAGTGGACAGCCTGCGCGGCTGAATTGCTTTTGGAATGGGGTGTGATTGTATGCAAAAAGGATTTCCTTGGGCTTGTGCGGTCGCGCTTCAAACTTGACACCAGCGAGAATCGTCGCCTTGTCAGCCGTGAGTCGATGGCATAGTATGCCAATGCTGAACATGGCTTAGGAGACTCCCATGCCGACACGTAATGTTGTCCTTACTGACCACCAAGCCCACTTTGTGGAACAGCTTGTTACCTCCGGTCGTTACCAGAACGCCAGCGAAGTGCTGCGCGAAGGTTTGCGTCTGGTTGAGCGCCGGGAAGCGGAAGACGAACTGCGCCTTGCCGCCTTACGTGATGCGGTCAAGGTGGGCATTGCTGACATCGAGGCCGGCAACTTCCGTAGTTTTGGCTCAGCGGATATGTTTGGTCAGCATCTGACCGCACTGGCTTCCGAAGTGATTGGTGCGTAGTGGCTGAAAACGCTTGGACTGTTCGCCTATCGGCTGTTGCGGAGGCCGATTTCCGTCAGATTCTGCGGTGGACGGTAGATAACTTTGGTTCTGCGCAGGCGCGGGCTTATGCCGATACCCTGTCATCGGCGTTGAAGGCCTTAAGTGCCGGTCCTTCAGTCATCGGAGTCAAGGAGAGGCCTGAAATCGGTAGCAACATCTGGACGCTTCATGTTGCGCGGAACGGACGCAAGGGGCGACATTTCATCATGTTCCGAGTCGCCGGCGCTCAAGATAACCAGGTGATCGACGTTCTGCGGCTGCTGCATGACAGCATGGACTTGGAGCGGCATTCGCCGCCGTAAGACTGGGCCCTATGTCATTCTTCGCGTTTTCTGAAATGTCCTATGCGGCTATGCAGATAAGCATGTTTTTGTTGCCGCAGCAACGTGGATAAAACGTTCCGGATCAGCGCAGCATGATGCAAGCGCGTTCTTCGGAACTCAAATGACAGTATCGATTCCCCCTATGCAATAGCTCCCGTTCAAGAGTCAATAGGTGGTGTTGCACTTGATTATGGACTCCAGCGGACTCGCCTGCATACCGTGGTCTGTCCCCTGATTCCCACATATGTCCCCTGATTCCCACATACCGTGGTCTGCCCCCTGATGCTCCCAAGAAGCTCATCTCGTTAGCCTCTCTTAAGGTTACATAATCTGTGGGTGAGATTTGCATTCTCCGGGATAGTCCTGCCACCAAGCCAGTACCTTTTATCGTGATCCATTGCTGCATCATCAATAAGAGATATTTTATTCCCACAAATCGCGCATGTTGGATTCGCTTCAAACATCTCCTTCTTAAGCTGTCGAGAAAAAACTCTCTTTATATCCTGAGGCTCGCTGTCTTCCATTACTTCTTCGAGTCTTCGGAGCCATGTATCAAAAACGTACTTTAGCCTGGTCGATTCACCTGTCGCTCGTCGAACCCTATCAACCCAAACAGGATCAGAATTTATTAAATCCAGGTATGACTCGTATATGCAATCGGACTTCTGGGTAATTTGCCCAATATCATATGAAGCAAACGACGTCGCTATAACTTGAAAAATTGCAGCGTTTGGTCTTGTTGCCCACTCGCCAGAGCTAAATTTTCCAGGCTTCGCAATATCACTTTTCAGTCTGAATGAACTCTCTCCAAATACTGTCAGGCATGCCTTCATGCCCCTTTCAAAAGCCTTGCGATATTCTACAATTTTCTCATCACTGGCTTCCTTATAGGTATCAAGAAACTCATTCAGAAATCGCTTTAATCCATGGGTGCATTTAAGATGAGTTCGCTCATAGAAAGCTAGGAACCTTAGAATCAAAGCTCTATCCTGCATGCGTTTCTCGAAATTTCGCTGATTGACCGCCTTCTTGAAGTTCTCGTTCCTAGCCAGGTCTTTAATGAGGGAGTTTAACGACCCTCTGTAAAGACAATTTCTTATCTCCATGTCATTTAGCTTAATTCCGCCAGTATTTAGCCTTTCAAAGACAACAAAATGGATGTCTCCATGGCTATCTGAAAGCTCAAAAGAGCGCAGTATAGAATCCTCCAGTTTGTTCTGGATTTCCATTGGAAGATCTTGAAACGACTTTCCCTTGTACTCATTAAGAAGGTCGAGTTTTTGTAGCTTGTATTTATTATCGAAAAAATTAAAGACAGAAGTTAGCCTCTGCAGGCCATCAATTACCTCATACTTCCCTGAATCCGTCTTGGCTAAATATACAACAGGAACGGGTATGTCTAGCAAGAACGATTCGATAAGCTTTGATGCTCTTGACAAATCCCACACATAGTTTCTTTGCCACTCTGGATCAATAATTATTCGACCCGACTTATACCACCGGTGCAGCTCGGAAAGACTCCTATCTGCTTTATCAAGCACGACTTTCTTTTGTGGAGATGCTGCTGGATTGAGCTCCCCCTCATCCAGTGAGTCTACGTCACTATTTGCGGCTTCTTCTTCGTAGTTGAAGTCAGAGTCGATTTCATCTTCCGGTTTCATAAGATCTCCATTTTCATTGGGCTAACAAACAGCGAATAGGCCCGATCCCATACGGCATCTAGCTGAGTTCAAAGTGAGCGTGCATTTCACGGGGAATAAACTCATTTGAACTGGACCGCGAGGAAGGTGGTGGCACTAAGAATTTTACGCCCGGGTCATGCGCCTTGGGTAGATCAAATCAGGGAGCTTACGCTCCAGGAGGTTCCGTACTAGTACTGCAAGGTTGCGTAAGTGCCGGTGGGGCCGCAGGCGTTGCGGCTCTGATCGCGGCCTGTAACGAAGGCGAGAGGGACTTCTGCCCCACCAATCGAGTGCTGCTTAAGGTTCGGGCATGGCATGTTCAGCCCACGCTGCAGCCACGAGGGCTTAGCTGATTGCCCGCAAAGCACGGCTGTTGGCCTAAAGATTATTGGGAGCCCTCCCTTTTGTCGGATTTGATCGAGAACGTCGAGAAACTTCCCCCTGAGCTGGACCGGGTCTGGCACTAAGGATCTAGCCCATAAGCTCAACAAGGGCGGCCGCGGGGTGGTGTCATCCTTTGACGCGGTCTGAGCACCCGCCCCTTGCCCTGCCCCTCCAGTCCCCACCCCACGATAGACACCCCCACCCGCAACAGGCAGGATCACGTCCCGGCCTTCGGGTAAGATCCCCTCCATGGCAACGCCGGAGCAGCCTTCGATACGCCCCGGGTTGGCTTGCAAATAACAAGAACGTCTGTGCGGGGCGCGCTCCGCCCTGAAAATCCTGGCTCGCAGGTGATGGACAAAGCTGATGTTTGACAGGATTTCGATTCGCTACAAGCTGATTGTCCTGCTTGGCCTGAGCGCGGCGCTGGCCTTGTTGATCTCGTCGGCGATCACGATCTACTCGACTTACCTGAGCGAGTCCCGGTCGTCCCTGCGGGTACTGCACCAGCTGACGGATGTGATCAGCGAGAACATGCGGGCGGCGCTGGCCTTTGCGGATGCGGGGAGCGCCAACACCATGCTGGCGTCCCTGCGTGCCGATCCCCATATCCTGCTGGCGGTGGTGAACGACGAGTCGGGGCGGGCCCTGGCGGAGTATCGCTCGGCGGGGCTGTCGACGGCGGCGGAGCCACGGTTCCGGGCCGAGGTGCAGGGCCGGATCCTTGAGAGTGCCGAAGCGCTGCGGCGGGAAGACGGTTTCGTTGAGCACATCGACAACGATTTCATGGCCGTGGTGCGCCCGGTGTTCTTTGACGGCAAGCCCATCGGCCTGCTGGTGGTGGTGTCGGATACGCAGCTGATGTGGGCGAAGATCCGTGAGCTGGTGCTGCTGCAGGCGGCCACGTCGGTGCTCACACTGGTGCTGTTGCTGTTCCTGTCGGTGAAGCTCCAGTCCTTGTTCACCCGCCCGATCATGAATCTGGTGGCGGCCATGCAGGATGTGGCGCGCACCAAGAATTACCGCGCGGTGCTGGGGTCGGATCGCCGGGACGAGTTCCGCAATCTCTACGATGGCTTCAACGCCATGCTGGCCGACATCCGGGAGCGCGACGACCAGCTGAGCCGCCTGGCCACCACGGATGCCCTGACCGGTCTGGCCAATCGTCGCAATGCCCTGGACGTGATGCAGACCATGGCGGCGCGGGCCCAGCGCAAGGATGAGCCGCTGGGCGTCATCATGCTCGACATCGATTCCTTCAAGAACGTGAATGACCGCTTCGGCCACCCCATGGGCGACCTGGTGCTGCAGGAGGTGTCGCTGGTGCTGCAGGCCAGCGCGCGGGATTACGACCTGGTGGCCCGGCTGGGCGGCGAGGAGTTTCTGGTGGTCTGCGACTGCGGCACGCAGGAGGTGACCACTGCCGTGGCGGAGCGCATTCGCGCCGGGGTGGAGGGGCGGCCGATCTCCGGCCCTGCGGGTGAGGCGCTTCAGGTGACGGTGAGCCTGGGCGTGTATTCCGCCGTGCCCCGCGCCGGCGCGGAAGACATTGAGGAAATGATCCGGGCTGCCGATAAGGCCCTGTACCGTGCCAAGGAGGCCGGTCGCAACCGCTACGTGGTGGCGTAAGGGGAGAGCTCGGGTGAGGATGGTCTTGTGGGTGCTGGGCCTGCTGTGCTGTGTGCAGGCACCATGGGCATGGGCGGGCGACGAGGAGCGCAAGCTCGAGGCGGTGTTCATCGGGCGTTTTGCGAGCTACATCGAGTGGCCGGCCAAGCCCCGGGACCGCTTCGTGATCACCCTGCTCGACGACAACCCCTTCGGCAGCCTGCTGGATGATCTGTACCGGGACAAGCGCATCCACAACAAGCCCATCGAACTGCGTTACGCCACCCGGCTGGAGCAGGTGGGCGAGACGGACGCCCTGTTCATCACCCTGACCAGCTCGGCCGCCCGGGCTGCCGCCATCGACTACGCCCAGCGCAACGGCATCCTGACCATCAGCGAGGCCAAGGGCTTTGCCGAGAGTGGCGGCATCATCCAGCTGGATTTCATCGAGCAGAAGGCGCGCATCAAGATCAACCACGGGGCAGCCCTCAAGTCGGGTCTGCGCATTGGCGCGCCCCTGCTGACGATTGCCACGGTTCTGCGGGGGGACAAGCCATGAGCGCCCCCCATCGCTTCGTGATGTGTCTCGCCATGGCGGGGGCCGGCGCGGCCCTGGCCGGCGACAAGGCGGTTCAGGAGAGCAACGACTACTACCGCCGCCCCCTGGAGCAGCTGCTGCAGGTGGAAACCCAGGCCAAGGCCGCGGTGGGCTCCCGCGGGGGCGCCCGGGATGCGCTGGACGCCGAGGTGCCCATCGACATCATCACCTCGGCCCAGCTCCAGTCCACAGGCCAGCCCGATCTGCAGCGCGCCCTGGCGGTGCTGGTGCCGGGCTTCAACGCCCCGCGCCCCAGCATCACCGACGGCACCGACCACGCCCCGCCCTTCACCCTGCGCGGCCTCAGCCCCGACCAGGTGCTGGTGCTGGTCAATGGCAAGCGGCTGCATCAGAGTTCGCTGCTGCATAACAATGGCACGGTGGGGCGGGGCAGTTCGGGGGTGGATCTGGCCACCATCCCCCTGCGGGCCATCGAGCGGGTGGAGGTGCTGCGTGACGGCGCGGCGGCCCAGTATGGTTCCGACGCCATCGCCGGCATCATCAACATCATCCTCAAGGGCTACGGCCAGCGCAGCCAGGCCACCGTGACCTACGGGCGTACGGGCGAGGGCGACGGCATCACCCGGCAGGGCACCCTGTTCCATACGCTGCCCCTGGCGGGCGATGGTTTCATCAACCTCACCGCCGAATGGCGCGACCGGGGCGCCACCAACCGGGCCGGGCCGGACGCCAGTGATGGGGGCCGCATCAACACCCACTTTGGCGATGCCGACACCCAGGACGGCCTGTTCGCCCTCAATGCCGAGCTGCCCCGGGGCGACGCCACCCTTTACCTGCATGGTCTTTACGACCGGCGGCGCAGCAGCGCTGGCGCCTTCTACCGCACGGCAGGCGACGCCCGCAACATCGCGGCGATCTACCCGGATGGTTTCCTGCCGCGGATCGAACCGAAGATCCTCGACTTCTCGGCCACGGCCGGCGTGCGCGGCGTGCTCGATGGCGGCGCCCGCTGGGACATCAGCTACACCCACGGGCACAACGACTACCACTTCTACGTCAACAACTCCCTCAACACCTCCCTTGGCCTGGCCACGCCCACGTCCTTCGACAGCGGCGCCACCCGCTACACCCAGCAGATCCTCAACGCCGATTTCAGCAAGAAGATCGGGCGTCACACCGTGGCCGGCGGCTACGAATTCCGCCAGGAGCACTACCGCATCATCAAGGGCGATGCGGCGTCCTACATGCTGGGTTCGGCCGACAACTTTGCCTACGGTGCCCAGGGCTTCCCGGGCTTCAGCCCGGAAAACGCCGTGTCGGCCAGCCGTCAGGCCCACTCCCTGTATGGTGATCTGAAGTACAGCGCCACCGAGCGACTGATGCTGGATGCGGCCGCCCGCGCCGAGCACTACAGCGACTTTGGCTCCGCCCTCAACGGCAAGCTGGCCCTGCGATACCGCGCCACCGACGACCTGCTCTTCCGCAGCAGCGTGAGCACCGGCTTCCGGGCACCGTCCCTGTCCCAGAGCCATTTTTCGTACACGGGCACCTACCGCAACAGCAACGACGCCGCCGCCCAGTTCTGGGGCAATTTCGCCGTCGATCACCCGGTGGCCCGGGCGCTGGGTGCCACCGACCTCAAGCCCGAGAAGTCGCGCCACCTGACCCTGGGCATGGTCTTCCAGCCCTCGTCCCAGCTCACCGCCAGCGCCGATGTGTTTGTCACCGACATCCACGACCGCATCCTGCCCACCGGCTACATCTCGGCCTACAGCCTGTCGTCCCTCAGCCCCCAGGCCGCCGCCGTGCTGGCCCAGAACAACATCGACGGGGCGGTGTACTTCACCAACGCCATCGGCACCCGCACCCGGGGCGTCGATCTGCGCCTGGACTACAGCCGTGAGATGGACAAGGGCGCCCGCCTCAAGCTGGTGGCCGCCTACCAGCGCAGCCGCACCCGCATCACCGAGCTCAACCAGGCGCCGGAGGTGCTGGGCGTGAACATGACCGACCTGATCCTCGACCCCTTCACGCGGGTGCTGATCGAAGGCAGCCAGCCCGCCGACGCCATCAAGCTGTGGTCAAGATACAGCCACGGCAGCTACGACCTGGTCCTCAACCTCAACCGTTTCGGCAAGTTCCACAGCGTCAGCGCCTACGACCGCGTCACCTTCTCCGCCAAATGGACCCTGGACGCCGAGCTGTGCCTGCGCCTCGCCAAGGACGTGACCCTGGCCCTGGGAGGCGTCAATCTCTTCGACGTCCGCCCCGACCAATGGGGCCAGACCGACGACAGCCTGGTGGGCGCGGGCAAGGTGATCCAGTATTCCCAGTACGCCCCCTTCGGCTACAACGGGGCGTCTTATTACCTGCGGCTGGGGGTGAATTTCTGAGTGCGTGTGTCAATCTACTGAGCGGCCCGCTATTCCACGGAACCCCGCAGCAGGCGGCGAGTGAGCAGGGATTGTGTATTCCGCCGTGTGTCACACACGATATGGATGTAGATGACCTCGTTTCTGAGTTCATACACGATGCGGTTCATCCCCGGGATCACCTGTCTGTACTGGGTGAGATTCACTTCGGCCAGTTCGTCAGGCACCGCGCCGCGCTTGGGAAACGCCTGGATTGCGCGGATGAACTCCTTGATTGCCTGGTAACTGTCGTGCCAGGTGTGCAGGCCAAACTGCTTGAGTATGTACTGACGCAGGTCTTTGAGATCCTGCTCGGTGCTTTCGAGAAACACCACCCTCACTGGGCATCTTCCTTGTCCAGGCCGGCAAACACCTCCATGGCATTACGGAAGCGGCCCTGTTCGATCTCGCGATTGCCCATGGCCAATATTTTCAGCATCGCCAGAGTTTCTTCCTGTTCCTCGTAAGCGCGCACATCCATCACCATGAGTTTGGCTTCACCGTTCTGGGTGATCAGCATGGGCTCGCGGCTCTCCTGGATGTCCTTCACGATCTCGGCGGCGTGGTTCTTGAGGTAGCTGATTGGCTTGACCTGGGTCGAGAATTTCACGGGAAGCTCCAGTGAAAGCGTTACGGGCAGGGCTGATTCTGGGCCGAATTATCCTATTTTCCTTAGTTGGGCCGTCCGAAACTGCGTCAAACTCAGTGCTGGCGTGGGTTTGACTGAGCTGAGGAGGATCACCCAATGGGTGAAGCGGAATTTGAGTCGAAGGCACTGGTCGAAGCGGTCCATGGAGCGTTGGCAGAGCTCGCCACGGTAGCGGCGGAGGTGAGCATCGGCACCCCGGGTGGGCGCTTTCAGGTGCGCTGGGACGAGGGCGGGAGTGCGACGGCGCTGGGTCAGCTGGCCTTCTTTGCCGAGTTTCTGGAGGTCTCCGGGGCTGTTCGAGCGCTGGGTGGCGTGCTGCCCGATGGCTTACACCAGCCCGAATGCCCCTGCGACCCGGGATGTGCTGGGCACCTGGCTGCTCTCCATCCTGGACGGTCAGCGGCGTTACGCTCATGTGGCGGGCTTGCGCGGTGACGCGGTGGCACCGCAGATCCTGGGCATGAAGAAGATCGTCAGCGAGAGCCTGCGCCGGGCCCTGGCGCATCTGGCGCCCACACCGAGCCCGCGCTATCCGGAGGCGGAGCGTCTGCGCCGTGAAGCCCAGCTGGCCCGCAGCGCGAAGTGGATGGACCAGGCGCTGGCCGAGAGCACCCGGGAGGCGCTCAGTACCGACTGGATCCTCGATTGCGATGTGACCGTGAAGCCGCTGTACGGCCATCAGGACGGAGCTGAGATCAGCTACAACCCCACCAAGCCGGGGCGGCCGAGCCATGCCATCCACACCTACTGGATCGCCAACCTGCGCCTGGTGCTCGATGCCCAGGTACAAAGCGGCAAGGAGCATGCCGCCCGGCACAGCCTGCCGCACCTGCGCAGGCTGCTCGACGCGCTGCCCCCGGAGAAACGACCACGCCTGGTCCGGGGCGACCTGGCCTTTGGCAACGACGTGGTGATGACCGATCTGGAATCCCAGGCCCAGGCCTACCTCTTCAAGCTGCGCCAGAGCGTCGGGGTCAAGAGTCTGATCGAACGCCAGTGGTCACGGCAGGACTGGCAGAGCGTCGGCCAGGGCTTTGATGCGGTCGAGGCCTCGCTCAAACTCGCCGGCTGGCGTCAGGCCCGGCGCGTCGTCGTGCTGCGCCGGGCGGTGCGGGACTGTCTGATCGACGAGGGCAAGGCCAAGAACAAGCGGAGCCCACGCCAGCAGGGCCTGCACTTCGCCGAGCCCATGATGCCGGTCAAGCTGTGGGAGTACGCCGTCCTCGTGACCAACACCGACTACGATCTGGAGGCCATGGGGGCTGTACCGGGACCGGGCCGATTGCGAGAACGGCTTCGATGAACTCAAGAACCAGTGGGGCTGGGGAGGCTACACCACGCAGGATCTGGAGCGCTGCAATCTCTCGGCCCGTGCCGTGGCCCTGATCTACAACTGGTGGAGCTGGTACGTCCGGCTTGCCCATCCGAAGTCCCGCCGGGAGGCCATCACCAGTCGCCCTCTGCTGCTCGCTGGTATCGCACGCCTGACCCACCATGCGGGGCAGGCGCGCCTGCTGGTCACCCTGACCCATGCCTCAGGCGATCTCATCAAGGCCATGACCGCCAATGTCCGCAAGGGTTTAGACAGCATTCTGGCAACTGCGCCTCAGTTGAGGAACACAGACCGATGGCCTGCCCTCGTGCGCTACATCCTCGCCCGCCTCTTCGACGCCAAACCCCCTCCAACCCCATGGACAGGCGCCCAACCCCAGGAGGGGCGCCTCGGACTGACGGGATAACGGAGGAAATTAGGATTATTCCCTTTCCCCAGCGGCCACGCGCCCCCTTCGGCAACGGTGGAGCCGAACGCCACCATCAGCCCGTCGGGGCAGCGAACACAGGACACCGCAAGGCGGCTATTTCGGGGCACCCTCTTCCAGGCTCTTCAGATCATCGAGCGCGTAAAGGAAACCATGCATCTTGCCCTGCTGATGACTGGCTTCCTGGCATTCGGTGTATCCATCGCGTGATCGCGGGTTCTCGTTGAGTGCTGCCTTGATGCCCGGCCCGGAGTGGAAGAGTTTGCCGGAGTAGTAGGCGGTGACATCCGGGGCCGGCTTCGCTTCCAAAATGGTTTCGACGCGCTTGTTCCACATGCTCATGTAGGTGTAGCGGAAACCTTCCCGGAAGTGCTCGAGGCTGCATACCGGCTTGAGATCCTTGCGCCTGAGATTGACCGTCGTGGTGAAGCCTGACGCATCTCCGATGGACACGGTTGGGCCCTGGTGGGGGATCAGCGGGGCACAGGCGGTGAAAAGTGTAAGCGCGGTGAGGGCGGGCAGCAGGGTGCGGGTCATGGCGGCGTGTCTGTCGGGAGAGCGTGCGTGGAATATCTCGATGGATTATCCGGCAGGCCCCCTGACAATGACAATGGAATTTTCAGCTTGGATCGCAAGCGTCAGCTTCGATGGCCTGAGGGGGCTCGCTTCCGAAGGAAAGATTCCCCCCGTGGGGGCGTGCTCAACCCGATGCGGCCTCGACCGTCACCGCCACATCCCGCGGCGCCCCCTGATACGGGGCGCTGCTCACCAGGATCTGCGCCCCGGTTGCGGCATAGGCCTGGGCATTGCCCGCGTTCACGCCGCCGGCCACGGCGATCTGGCAGTGGCGGGTGCCGGCCCGGGCGACCACCTGGGCCACCACGTCCGGTGAGCACTTTTCCAGTTGGATGACGTCGGCGCCGGCGTCCATCCACAGGGCCGCTTCGTCGGCGCTGGCCACTTCAACGACCACTTGGCGTTCGGGCCAGGCCTGTTTCAGGCGGGTGACGGCTTGATCGGGGGGCAGATCGCCGAGAAAGGCGCGGTGCTCGGCGAACACCAGCAGGGTGTCGGAGATGCCGAGGCGGTGAGGGGCGGCCCCGCCGCAGAGGATGGCCTTGACCGACAGGGACTTGCTGCCGGGCAGGTGCTTGCGGGTACACGCCACCCGCACCCCGGGGTTACCCCGGCGGGCGGCGGCAAGCAGTTCGGCGGTGGCGCTGGCGATGCCGCCGGCGTACTCCATCAGGGTCTGGGCAGGCTTCCACACCCGGTGCAGGTCAGCGGCCCGGCCGCTGAGGGTCAGGAGCAGGGTGCCGGGCTCCACCGCCGTGCCGCTGGGCATCACCTCGCCGTCGATGTCCAGGCCCCGCAGCAGGCCCATGCGGGCGGCTTCTTCGCTGCCGCACACCACCTGGGCGTGGCGCGCACGAAAGCACATGCGGCCGGGCAGCGTGCTGATGCCGAGCCCCCAGGAGGTGGCGTCGCCCCAGGGGGCGTCGTCGGTCAGCAGGGCGTTGAGTTCGATGTCGGTGAGGGTGTAGGGGTTGGGCATGGCGGTGCTTTGGGGCGGGTGTTGCAGTCAGATCGCCCCCATGAAGGCGGCGAGGGTGCGTTCGATGGGGCTGATGTCGTTGCGGTCGGTGAGGGCGGCGTAGATGTCACCGCCCAGGTCGGCGGGCATCTTGGAGCCGGCCTCCCGGACGATGAGCACCTTGCGTTTGCCCTTCAGGCCGCTGAAGTAGCCGGCCTCGAAGACGACGTTGTCGCGGGGGGCGGACTGCTCGCGCAGGGTCGGGTCGGCCAGGTCGTCATCGCGGGTGAACAGGAAGATGCCACCAAGGGACCGGGCGGCGGCCTCTTCGATCTGGTCCATGATGGTGCGGCCGGGAATGAAGTCGGTCTGCCAGTCGAGGACGCGCACGCCCAGGCTGTTGAGGTAGCGCTTGATGGCGGCGGCGGTGCTGGCGGAGCTGCTGCAGTAGCCCAGAAAGATGTCGCGGCGCTCGTCCAGTTGCGCTTTCCAGTAGTCGAAGGGCACGCGGAATTCATCCGTGTGCAGCCAGTTCACGTCGGCATCGGAGGCAAACTGCCCCACGTAGCCGCCGAAGCTGCTGTCGAAGACCACCCGGTGCTGCATCTCCCGCTGCACCAGCACCAGGGTGGGCAGGCCCAGGGTGCGCACCAGCGCGCCTTCGTAGTGGTTGAATTCGGTGGGCAGCAGCACGGGTTGGTCGCTGCCGTCCTTGAAGCGCCAGCGCGGCATGCCGAGAATGGCGGCGCCGACGCAGTGCCGGGCGATCTCGTCAGCATCGCGGGCGCTCCAGGCCTTGGCGGAGGCCAGACCGGGCTTGCCCTTGGGATTGGTGAAGATCTCGGGGATGTAGCCGAGTTTTTCGATCTCCTCGACGATGCCCCACTTCAGCTCATTGAGGTTGTCGGGGAGCCAGGGGTCAGCCGGCAGGCTGACATAGATGCGGCGAGTGAGCTTCATGGGGCACCTGTTTCCTGTCTGGCATCGGGGCGGGGCACCCGGGGGTGCCGACGGCCTTCAGCATAGCCAGACTGGAGATCGGTGCAAGGAGAATCCGCCGCCCCGGTCGGGCGCGCATTGGCTGTTTCAGCGCTCCAGGATGCGCCAGGCAATGAGGGCGATGACGGTGAGGCTGAGCAGGGCGGTGGCGCTCTTCCAGAACAGCACCGGGTTGCGCTCGATCAGCGGGGGGGTGCGGGGGTTCTTGAACTGGGCGCCGGGAGCCTTGAGATCCTGGATGAACTCGGAGATGACCTCCTGCCGTCTGGCCGGATCGGGCTGGAGGGCCTTGGCAAGCACGGCGTCCACCCAGGTGGGCAGCTCGGGGCGGTGGTGGCGAACGGGAACGTAGCGCAGGCTGCGCAAGTCCTGCGGGCTGCGCACACGGGCAAGGTCGAGGCCGTAGGGGAGTTGGCCGGTGAGCATCTGGTAGGTGATGGCCGCGAGGGCGAAGAGTTCGCTACGCTGGCTGCCGCCCTGGCCCAGGAGGTATTCCGGAGCGATGTATTGCAGGGTGCCGGGGACCGGGGTGACGAGGGCGTCCCGGTGGCACTCGGCCAGCCCCTCGACATGCGCACTGGCCAGGTCGATGAGCTTGACCGTGCCCTGGTGGTCGATCATGACGTTCTCGGGGCGCAAGTCCTGGTGCAGCATTTCGCGCCGGTGCAGGGCCTGGAGGCCGTGGGCGAGCTGTTCGATGACGCCGCGCACGCTGTCCAGAGGCGGAGCGGGGTTGTCCCGCATCCATTGGGCCAAGGTCTGACCATCGATGAACTCCATGGCCACGAAGAGATGGCTGCGGGGGCGCTCGCCCGGCCAGGTCTTGATCACGTGGGGGCTGTCGACGCGACGGGCAATCCATTCTTCCAGGACGAAGCGGTCGAGGTAGTCGGCATCCTGGCAAAGATCCACCGACGGGGTCTTGATGACATATTGCCGGCCACTGGCTTTGTCCACGGCCAGGTGCAGGTGGCTGCGGGCACTCACCTGGATCTCGCGCAGGATGGTAAAGCCCTCAAACTCCATGCGCGGGGCCAGGATGGGAGGCAGGCTCAACCCTTCCCGGCATAGTTGCGGGTGGAGCGTCGTGCTGGCAGGCAGTGCGTCGATGCGCAGCAGTTGCAGCGTGGCGTCGTCGTCGGAGCCGCGGCTGCGGGCCAGGCTCACCAGGTGGGTGGCAGCAGCGTCCGGATCCTGCGGGTGCTGCTGCAGGGCCTGGTGCACATCGTCGGCCTGAAGGTGGCCGTAGGCGCCGTCGGTGGCCAGCAGGTAGGTTTCGCCCGGTTCGGCCTCCCAGCTACGGTAGTCGATCTCCACGTGGGCGCCGGTGCCCAGGGCCCGGCCCAGGTAGGACTCGGTGGCCGAGAGCCGGACCCGATGATCTTCGGTGAGTTGTTCGAGGGCGTTGGTGTGCACGCGGTAGATGCGCGAGTCGCCCACATGCACCAGATGCAGGTCACGGCCCTTGAGAATCAGTGCGCTGAAGGTGCACACATAGCCCCGGTCCTTTTCGAAGCGCCCGTCGCCACCCATGGTCTGGGAGTGCAACCAGGCGTTGGTGGCGCTGAGCACCCGTTCGGCGGCCCGGCGCACCGACCAGGCTTCGGAGGTGGCGTAATAGTCGTCCAGGAAGGAGCGAACGGCGGTCTGGCTCGCAATCTGGCTGACCTGGCTGGAGCTGATGCCGTCAGCCAGGGCCAGGGCGATGCCTTTGCTGGCCAGTTGGTGCCCCCGCGGAAGGAGGGCTCCGTGGAAATCCTGGTTGGTGTCGTGGTCACCCGCCAGGGATGCCTGGCCAAGGGTGACGCGCAAGATCGTGGACATGGTGTGCGCGGCCCCTGGCTGGCTCAGATTCAGGCGGCGCGGCGCTTGGGGGCCGTCTTGTAATGGGTGGAGTACAGGGTTGCACCCACGAAGGTCAGGCCGCCAACCAGATTACCCAGCACCGTGGGGATTTCGTTCCAGATCATGTAGTCCATGAAAGTGAAGTTGCCACCGAGCATCAGGCCCGACGGGAACAGGTACATGTTCACGATGCTGTGCTCGAAGCCCATGTAGAAAAACACCAGGATGGGCATCCACATGGCGATGACCTTGCCCGAGACGCTGGTGGACATCATGGCGGCGACCACGCCGGTGGACACCATCCAATTGCACATCACGGCACGGATGAACAGGGTCAGCATGCCGGCCGCACCGTGGGCGGCATAGCCCACAGTGCGGCCTTCACCGATGTGGCCGATCTTCTGGCCGATGGCGTTGGGGGCCTCGGTGAAGCCGTTGGTGAAGATGATGGCCATGAACACGGCGACGGTCATGGCGCCGGCGAAGTTCCCCGTGAATACGAGGCTCCAGTTGCGCATCACGCCGTTCCAGGTGGCACCGGGGCGCTTGTCCATCACGGCCAGCGGGGCCAGGGTGAACACCCCTGTGAGCAGGTCGAAGCCCAGCAGGTAGAGCATGCAGAAGCCCACCGGGAAGAGGAGCGCACCCACCAGCGGATTGCCGGTGTTGACCGATACGCTGACCGCAAAGGCGGCCGCCAGGGCCAGGATGGCACCGGCCATGTAGGCACGGATGAGGGTGTCGCGGGTGGACATGAGCAGCTTGGATTCACCGGCGTCCACCATTTTGGTGACGAATTCGGCGGGAGCGAGGTAAGCCATTTCGGTTTCCTTCATAAGTGCCGGCAGTTCGATCGCTCCCCGCCACGGGGGTTGGGATGCGTCGAGATTTTTGGATGCCAGCGGGTTGATACAGGCGATGTTGTCGTGCGTACTGCAGTGATCTGCGGGAAACCCGCGGATTGGGCGGCAGGGGCTTCCTGTTGAAGCGGCTCGCAGGTGCGACTCCCGTCTCCTGTTGTGCGGCAAATCATCGGCATGCCGTTGATTGAAGTCCGCGGGTGACGGAAGTCGCGCTATCGAGTCGTGACAGGAAGCCCCTGCAGAAGCGTCTTGGGTCGGAAAGCCCTCAGCCGAGGGCGACCAGCACGCGCTCGTCCTCGACGCGTACCGAGTGGGCGCGCACCGAGTATTCGGGCGCTTCCAGGCAGGCGCCGGTGGCCAGGTCGAAGTGGTTCTTGTAGAGGGGCGAGGCGACCACCACGTGTTCGCCCAGGTTGCCCACCAGGCCCCGGGACAGGACGCTGGCACCGGACTTGGGGTCCACGTTGTCGATGGCGTAGAAGTCGGTTTCACCGACCCGAAAAACCGCCACATGGCGGTCTTCCACCAGGGCACAGACCCCGGTGTTGGGCAGGATGTCATCCACCGTGCACACGGTGTTCCATTGAAGGGTGGCGATGCTCATGGGAGGGCTCCTCAGGCGGGCGTGGTGAGGGTATCGAGGTCGGCGGCGGCGCGTTCCTCGGGGCGGGCCGGGCGGATCTGGCCGCGTTCCTCCACGAAGATGATGTGCTCGTCGGTCTTGTCGCTATTGACGAAGGAGCGGAAGCGCTTGCGCACGTCCGGGTTGGTGACGGCGGTCTTCCATTCGCACTGGTAGGTGTCCACCACGTGCTGCATCTGGCTTTCCAGCTCGGCGGCGAGGCCCAGGCTGTCGTTGACCACCACGTCCTTCAGATAGTCGAGGCCGCCTTCCAGGTTGTCGCGCCAGGTGCTGGTGCGCTGCAGGCGGTCGGCGGTGCGCACGTAGAACATCAGGAAGCGGTCCACCAGCTGGACGAGCTGTTCCCGGGTCAGGTCGGCCGCCAGCAGTTCGGCGTGGCGGGGCTTCATGCCGCCGTTGCCGCACACGTAGAGGTTCCAGCCCTTCTCGGTGGCGATGATGCCCACGTCCTTGCCCTGGGCTTCGGCGCACTCGCGGGTGCAGCCGGATACGCCAAACTTGATCTTGTGGGGCGCGCGCAGGCCCTTGTAGCGGTTCTCCAGCTCCACCGCGAGGCCCACGCTGTCACCCACGCCGTAGCGGCACCAGGTGGAGCCCACACAGCTCTTCACGGTGCGCAGGGACTTGCCGTAGGCGTGGCCGGATTCGAAGCCGGCGGCGATCAGTTCGTCCCAGATGAAGGGCAGTTGCTCAACCCGGGCGCCGAAGAGGTCCACCCGCTGGCCGCCGGTGACCTTGGTGTAGAGGCCGTACTTCTTGGCCACCTGGCCCACGGCGATGAGGCCGTCGGGGGTGACTTCGCCGCCGGGCATGCGCGGGACCACCGAGTAGGTGCCGTCCTTCTGGATGTTGCCCAGGTAGTAATCGTTGCTGTCCTGGAGGGCGGCCAGATCCTTCTTGAGCACGAACTCGTTCCAGCACGAGGCGAAGATGCTGGCCGCGGTGGGTTTGCAGATGTCGCAGCCGAGGCCCTTGCCGTGCTTCGCGAGCAGTTCGTCGAAGCTCTTGATCTCGCCCACCTTGATGAGGTGGAAGAGCTCCTGGCGGGAGTAGGGGAAGTGTTCGCAGAGGTGGTTGTTCACCGCCATGCCGCGCTTGGCCATCTCGGCCTTCATCACCTGGGTGACCAGGGGTACGCAGCCGCCACAGGTGGCGCCGGCCTTGGTGCAGGCCTTCATGTCGCCGATGGTGGTGACACCCTCGCCCACGGCGGCGCAGATCTGGCCCTTGGTGACGTTGTTGCAGGAGCAGATCTGGGCGCTGTCGGGCAGGGCATCCACGCCCAGGCCGGGCTTGGCCTTGCCGTCGCTGGACGGGAGGATCAGGAACTCGGGGTCTTCCGGCGGGGCGATGTCGTTGAGGGCCATCTGCAGCAGGGTGCCGTACTCGTCGGCATTGCCCACCAGCACGGCACCAAGGAGGTGCTTGCCGTCCTCGCTGACCACGATCTTCTTGTAGATCTGCTTGCGCTCGTCGGTGTAGCGGTAGCTGCGGCACTTGGGGGTCTTGCCCTGGGCGTCGCCGATGCTGGCCACGTCCACGCCCATCAGCTTGAGCTTGGTGCTCATGTCGGCGCCGGCAAAGCGGGCGTCCGTCTGGCCGGTGATGTGGCGGGCCACCACGCGGGCCATGTCGTAGCCGGGGGCGACCAGGCCGAAGAGCTGCTCCTTCCAGGCGGCGCACTCGCCGATGGCGTAGATGTCCGGGTCGCTGGTGCGCAGGTGGTCGTCCACCGCAATGCCGCCCCGGGGGCCGACTGCCAGGGCGTTCTGGCGGGCCAGCTCGTCGCGGGGGCGGATGCCGGCGGAGAACACGATCATGTCGGTTTCCAGGTGGCTGCCGTCGTTGAAGACCATGCGGTGGCGGGCGCGGGCGCCGTCGGTGATCTCCACGGTGTTGCGGCTGGTGTGCACGTGCAAGCCGAGCTCCTCGATCTTGTTGCGCAGCACGCGGCCGCCGTCGTCATCCACCTGCACCGCCATCAGGCGCGGGGCGAACTCCACCACGTGGGTCTCGAGGCCGAGGTCGCGCAGGGCCTTGGCGCATTCGAGGCCGAGCAGGCCGCCGCCCACCACCACGCCGCTTTGCGAGCGGGCGCCGGCTTCGGTCATGGCTTCCAGGTCTTCGATGGTGCGATAGACGAAGCAGTCGGCCCGGTCGTTGCCCTTGACGGGGGGCACGAAGGGCACCGAGCCGGTGGCCAGCACCAGCTTGTCGTAGCTCAGCACCTCGCCATCGGCGGTGGTGACCGTCTTCTTGCGACGGTCGATGGCCGCGGCGCGGGTCTTGAGGCGCAGGGCGAAGCCACTCTTGTCAAAGAAGCCGGGTTCCACCAGAGACAGGTCGTCGGCGGTCTTGCCGGCGAAGAACTCGGACAGATGCACCCGGTCGTAGGCGGCGCGGGGCTCTTCGCACAGCACGGTGACTTCGGTGGGGACGGATGCGAGTTGGTGGAGTTCTTCAAGGAACTTGTGGCCCACCATGCCATGACCGACAACAATGATTTTCATGATTAATCCTGCACGTCCGGGCTTCTCCGGGGTCCGTGCTGGACGCCTTCGCCAGGCTCGGGAAATGAGCGGCGCAGACATCATGGCCCCCGCGAAACGCGGATCAATATCGGGTTGGAACAACGAGGTGGCGGGTGCTTGCGCACGCGACTCGCTCGGGTTCCGCCGTCGTTGGCGGAGGCAACAAGGCCCGTGGCGGCACTGCCAGCGGGCAACAAACATTAAGCAGATATCGTGCCGGGATTGATTTCCGCAGAATCAGCGGGTTTCCGGGCGGACGGACAGCCATTCCGCCCGTTCAAGGCGCCAGAATGGTGCGCTGCAGTGTCCACAATGGCGCATGGCGCATGCGCCTGCCCCGGTGGACGGGGCGGAGCCTGCGTCAGCCGACTTTCTTCTTCCAGCCGGCGCGACAGGTGTCCTGCAGGTAGTTCATCACCAGGGTGGTGTCGTCGCTGTCCAGTTGCAGGCTGGCTTCGGGGCCGAGGTCGTCTTCCCACAGGCGGCGCACGTCGGACTGGTATTCGAAGGGCACCACGTTGTCGATGAAACGGGCGACGGCGGCTTCATCGAAACCCGATTCGCGGAAGCGGTCCCAGATCCGGGTGGCGTCACGCTTGAGCAGGCTGCGGGTGGGTTCGAGGCCGGTGGCGACCATCAGCAGCACGCCGCACTGCACGTCGGTGTGCTCGCCCTGGTTGCCGGTGATGCGGGTCCATGCCTCGGCGCAGGCCTTGTCGTGATGGGTGATTTCGTTGACCGAGCTGGTATCGAAGAAGAACAGGCCCGAGAAACGGTCCTGGTTGCGGTAGATCTCGGTGGCGGAAAACTCACGGATGACCGGCAGGACCTCGGCGACGAAGCGCGCACTCTCCCGCTGGAGCAACTTGCGCACGCCCTGGGGGGCTTCTTCGAGCCAGGCGTCGAGGGCCGGGACGCTGGCGCTGCGCTTCTTGCGGGCGGCCTCGTGGAGCTTCATGAAACGTTCGACGCTGAAGAACCCGGCGGGCTTGCGCTCGCAAAGGAGCACCAGCAGGGCGCTGTTGATCACGGACTCGCAGAACACGTGCCATTCGTCGGCGTCCTCCCGCGCCACGCCGAGCCGCCCGACGAGCCAGTAGGTGGCGTCGATGTAGTCCTTGTTGCGCTCGCGGGTGACCTGCTCGGCCAGATAGCGCGCGTAGGTCATCGGGGTGTCGGCAGTGCACCTGGCGAGAAAGTCCTTCTCGCTTTCGCGGAAGACTTCGGGTGCGCCGAGAAGGCGCTCGGTGGGCAGGGTGTGCAGTTTGCGCAGGCGGTCGGCACCCGCCTTGGACAGGGCCAGCAGGGTCTTGTCGCGGAGCAGGCAGCCGGCCACCTCGATCTTGCCGCCGGACTCGGCCTCAAGGGCGAGGCCGACCAGGGTGACCAGGCGGGTGCGGGCAGCCTCCAGCTCCGGGCGCAGGTTGGGCGTTTGTTGTCCACCACGCCTGTCTGGAGGGCATGACACAGCACCCGCTCGAAGTAGGGGCGGGTGTCGACAGTGGTCAGTGCGGTATCGGCGAACATCGTGTGTGGGGCGCGGCGCCGAGGAAGCGCCGCGGGGGTTCCTGGTCAGATGGCGGATTCCTCGTCGTCCTCATCAAGCTTTGGCACGCCCGGCTCGCCGGATTCGGGCAGGGGCATCCGGGCGGCTTCCGCGGCACGGCTCAGCCGGTCCTGGATCTCGATGATGAGCAGTTCGAAGGTGTCGGAGAACTCATGGCGCAGCACCCAGGCGGTTTCCATCCAGTCGGCGTCAGCCACTTCGGAGCGGGACATGCGCACCCTCACCAGCTCGATGGCATCGCCGATCTCGAGGCCCTGGTCGAGTTCGTCCACGCGCTCGGCATCCCAGGTGATGGCGGATTTGGGGGCGAAGGCCTTCTCCAGGTCGACCTCGGCTTCGAAGACACCGTGGTAGGCCAGCGTCAGCAGGGAGTCATAGTGGTCGGTGAAATAGTCGGCCAGCACACGGATGCCGTCGTCGTGCTCCACCAGGCAGTCCAGCACCTCGGCGCAGGCGGCCGGGCTGCGGTGCATCACTGCGTTCATGGTGTTGCGCAGGCGCGGCACGTATTTCTCGATGGGCTCACCGTACTGGCGTTCAAGCACGATGGCCTGGACGAACTGCTCGGGGCTGACCAGCAGGTTGACCACGGACTCCTTGCTGGCGTCGTATTCGCGGATCACGGCCAGGACGTCCTTGGGGGCCATCTCGTCGAGGACTTCGACGAGGGCATGGTCGCCTTCCTGCTCGGCCAGGACCACCAGGTGGGCTTCGGCCTTGGAGATTTCGCCTGCGAGGATGAGTTCGCGGGTTTCCTTGATGACGAGCTGGGTCATGAACAGTCTTTCCTATCGGTCAACGGCGTCGAAGCCCTGCTCGGACATCCACGCCTCCCCGGCTTCGCCAAGGTCATCGGTCTGGTCCTCATCGTCGTCGTCCCGGGCGGCTTCGGGGGCGGCACGGGCGCTGAGGCCACTGCCAAGCAGCCATTCGAGCACGGCAGTGGTGACAAGGAAGCTCTCGCCGCCGTCCTTGTCGAGACAGATGGTGATCAGGGGGTGCGCCCAGGGGGCGATCTCCAGGCTGGCTTCGAGTTCGGCCCAGGCGGGAAAACCATCATCGCCGGGTTCGCTGTTGGCGGCGGCGTGGAGGAGGTTTCCGCCGCTGAAGCCGAAGGCGCCATGGAAGGCCGGGGCGACCATCTCGGGGGCGCTGTCGATCATGCCGACGAGGAAGTCGAATTCCTTGTGCTTGTCGCGCACACGCTTGTTGAGTACGTCCTTGCCTTCGGAGTCGGAACGCAGATCGTCGATTTCGCTGGCGTAGCGTTCGAAGATGTCTTCAAAGTAGAACGAGGTCAAGAAATTACCTTTTCAATGTAGGACGCCCACAGGGAGGTGGCCTCCTGCAGGGGGTCGTCGATCAGGTTGCGCCGCCGCAGGGCGTCGTAGTCGCGCCGCTTGGCGTCGTCTGAGAGGATGTCGTAAGCCGCCTGGATGAGGCGAAAACGGTCCGCCGCACCAGGCTCGGGGTTGCGGTCCGGGTGGTAAAGGCGGGCGGCCTTGCGGTAGGCCGTCTTGATGTCGTCGGCCGCCGCCGTTGGCGAAATGCCCAGGGTTTCGTAGGGGTCACGCATGGTCTTGGACAGGGAAGACGCCCGGGGAGGCCAGGGGCAGCTCACGGGAAGCCCTGGATTATAAGGTAAAGGGCCGGGGCATCGCCTCCGGACTCCAATCAAGGGCGCGTCGATGAATCGAAGTAGGGATGGGCGACGGAAGTCGCTCCTGCCGAATCAGTTCGACCCCGCCGGAGCGGGTGCGGTAAGCTCGCACCACCATGTCCGTCTTTACTCCTGTCACCGACGCCGATCTCGCCGCCTGGCTGAAGAACTACGCCATTGGCCGCCTGGACAGCCTGCAGGGCATCTCCGCGGGCGTGCAGAACAGCAACTTCTTCGTCACCACCAGCCTCGGCCGCTATGTGCTCACCCTGTTCGAGACCATGCCCCGGGCGGAGCTGCCCTTCTACCTGCACCTGATGGCCCACCTGGCCCGCCACGGCCTGCCCGTGCCGGCCCCCATCGCCAACCGGGACAACGAATACCTGGGCAGCCTGTCGGGCAAGCCGGCGGTGCTGGTCAGCCGGCTGGCCGGCCGCTCCGAAATGGCTCCGGACGCGGCCCGCTGCGCACGCATCGGCGCCATGCTGGCCGGGCTGCACCTGGCCGGTCTGACCTTCGGACGCAAACAGGCCAACCCCCGGGGTGCCGAGTGGCGGCGCGACTGCGCGGCCCGGGTGCGCGGCCATCTGCCGGCCATTGAGCAGGCCGAGCTGGATGCGGAGCTGGCCTTTCAGGCCGGCTTCAACCTGAAGGCCCTGCCCCAGGGCGTGATCCACGCCGACCTGTTCCGCGACAACGTGCTGTGGGACGGTGACTACATCGGCGGGGTGATCGACTTCTACTTTGCCGGGCACGATGCCCTGCTCTTTGACGTGGCCGTCACGGTGAATGACTGGTGCGCCAGCACCGACGGCAGCCTCGATCTGGCCCGCACCACGGCCCTGCTGGTGGCCTATGCCGAATCCCGCCCCTTCACCGCGGGCGAGCAGGCTGCCTGGCCGGCCATGCTGCGCGCCGCCGCGCTGCGTTTCTGGCTTTCGCGGCTGGAAGACTTCCACCTTCCCCGGGCCGGTGAGATGGTGCTGGTGAAGGATCCGGGCGAGTACCGGCGCATTCTGCGCTTGCGGGCCGATGCGGCCACCCTGCCGCCACTGCCGGGCTGACCCCCCGTCCGTCGCAGACCACCGGTTTGAACTTGGCAGCGGATTTGGGCTAGCATCTCATCGCAGTGCAACATCCTGATTTTTCATCCCGTTTTCCCGTCCCACGCCATGACCGAACCGGCACTGAAAGCAGCCCACCCCCACAATGCCGCACGCCATCCGCAGCCGCAGCGCGTTTCGCCTGCCCAGGCGCTAGTCTGGCTGAAGGCGGGCTGGGGCTATTTCATCGGGAATCCGGGCATATGGATCGCCATCAGCGTGATCTTCATCGTGATGCTCTTTGTGCTCGGGCTGGTGCCCCTGCTGGGCTGGGCGGTGGTGCTGATCGGCTTTCCGGTGATGGTGGCGGGCATGGTGCTGGGCTGCCATGCCCAGGCCCGGGGTGAGCCCCTGCGCATCGAGCACCTCTTTGCCGGTCTCAAGGTGCACGCTGGCAATCTGGCCCTGGTGGGCGTCTTCTACCTGCTCGGCGGGCTCATCGCCGGTTTCGTATCGGTGATCATCGTTGGCGGTGCGGCCCTCACCGGCTACATCATCGAAGCCCTGGCGGGCCTGGGCCTGGGGCTGGTCAGCGGTGTGGTGCTGGGCAGTGTGGCCTTCTCGGTGCTGTGGGTGCTGCTCATCACCGCCCTGTGGTTCGCTGCGCCGCTGGTGGTGCTGCGCGACACCCCGCCCCTGGACGCCATGAAGCTTTCGCTCTCCGCATGCTTCGGTAACTTCGGCGCCTTCGTGGTGCTCGGGGTACTCATCTATGTGCTGATCTGGGTTGCCATGGTGCCTGCCGGCCTGGGCGTACTGGTACTGGTGCCGGTGTTGGCCGGCACCGTGTATTCGTCCTATCAGGACGTATTCGGCGAAGTACCGGCCCTGCCCGAGGCACCGGCCGTCACGCCTCCTGCTGAAGGGACGGAGTAAGCGGATGCAGGCACGCATGTTGCCCGCCCAGCGTGGCTGGGCCTGGATTTTCGACGGTTTTTCCCTGTGGCGGCGCAACCCGGCCCTGATCACCTTTCTGGTTTTCGGCTGCTCCCTGTGCCTGCTGCTGATCGCCGCCGTCCCCCTGATCGGCCAGGTGATCATGTCCCTGGTCATGCCGGCCCTGTCGCTGGGCATTTTCAATGGCTGCAAGGCGGTGGCCGAGCGGCGCAAGGCCGGGCCGGATATCCTGCTGTCGGGCTTTCGCCAGAACCTGCCGGAACTGGTGAAGATCGGTGGCCTCTATCTCGCCGGCACCCTGGCGGTGATGGGCATCAGCCTGCTCATCGACGGGGAGATGAACACCAAACTGTCCAAGGCCATGCTCGGCCGCACCAGCTGGGGCGAAACCCTCGACGACCCCACCTTCACCCTGGCGCTGCTGGTGGCGACGATCGGCTCCACACCACTGATGATGGCCTACTGGTTCGCCCCGCTGCTGGCGGGCTGGGGCCGGGTGCCCGCCGCCAAGGCGCTTTTCTTCAGCTTCATCGCCTGCATGCGCAATTGGCGTCCCTTCCTCGCCTACGGCATTGGCCTGCTGGTCATCGCCCTGGGCGCGGGGCTGCTGATCGCCATCCTCGAACTGGTCTCGCCCCTGCTGGCCCTGCTGCCGGCCCTGGCCTTCCCGGTGGTCTTCATTCCGGTGATCTTTGCCAGCTTCTATGCCAACGCCCTCGACGTGTTCGAGCACATCGGGCCCGATGAGCTGTCCTGAGGCCGGCACCGGCGCGCTGGGCATCTTCGGCGGCACCTTCGACCCCATCCACTACGGCCACCTGCGGCTGGCGGAGACGGCACGGGAAGCCCTGGGGCTGGAGGGTGTGCGCCTGATCCCGGCCGGCCAGCCGCCCCATCGGGCCACGCCGGGCGCCAGCGGCGCCCACCGTCTGGCCATGGCCCGCCTTGCCGCCGCCGACAACCCGAGCTTCGAGGTGGACCCGGCCGAGGTGGAAGCGGCCCAGGCCAGTTTCACCATCCTGACCCTTGAACGTCTGCGCGGCACCCTCGGCACCGATCGCCCCATGGTGCTGCTGCTGGGCGTGGATGCCTTTCTCGGCCTGCCCACCTGGCGACGCTGGACCGAGCTGTTCGACCTCGCCCATGTGGCGGTGGCCAACCGGCCCGACTACACGCTGGATGAATCCCGCCTCTCCGACGAGCTGCGCCGCCACGTGGAACAGCGCCGCGCCGCGCCCGAAGCCCTGAATAAAGCCGCGGCCGGCAAGATCGCGAGCTTTTCCATGACCCCCCTGGCGATCTCCGCCACCGATATCCGCAGTCGTGCCGCCAACGGCCAAAGTCTGCGTTATTTGCTCCCACCGCCGGTTCTTGACTATATTTCCCGGCATCAACTCTATTCTTGAATCAATGGACATCAGCCAAACCGAAAGCCTCGTCGTTTCCGCCCTCGAAGACATCAAGGGCAAGGACATCGAGGTCATCAACACCACGCGACTCACTTCCCTGTTCGAGCGCGTCATCATCGCCAGCGCCGACTCCAACCGCCAGACTCGCGCCCTGGCCCGCAACGTGGCCAACAAGGCCCGTGAAGCCGGTATCAACGTACTCAGCATCGAAGGCGAAGACGGTGGCGAATGGGTGCTGGTGGACCTGGGCGATGTGGTCGTCCATGTGATGCAGCCCGCCGTGCGCGCCTACTACAACCTGGAAGAGCTTTGGGCCGGCACCGCCTCGCGGGTTTCCCGCCCCGGCAGCGCCCTGGCCCGCAGCGCCTGACAGCATGTGAAGCAATCGTTGCGAGCGGTTCGGGCTCGCGCCAGGAAACGCCGCCGTACAAGGCTACGGTGAGCATCGGAAGGGCGAAATCGAGCCGCACGCAGGTTTTTCACGCGCTCTGACCTCCCGCCCTCCCGCCGCGGCCTGACCGCCGCCCTCCACCATGAAACTCCTCCTCGTTGCCGTCGGCACCCGCATGCCCGCGTGGGTCGACACCGGGTTCGACGACTTCGCCAAACGCATGCCCCGGGAGCTCCCCCTGCAGCTGATCGAGGTGAAGGCCGAACCCCGCACCACCGGCAAGACGGTGGAGGCGATGATGGCCGCCGAAGCCACCCGCATCGAGGCCGCCCTGCCGGCCCGCTGTCGGCGCCTGATCCTCGATGAGCGCGGCGAAGATCTGACGACGAAGGCCCTGGCACGGCGCCTGGAGCGCTGGCAGGAAGGGGGTGAAGACGTGGCCCTGATCATCGGCGGGCCCGACGGGCTCGATCCGGCCCTCAAGTCTACGGCCCACGAGACGATGAGACTCTCCAGCCTCACCTTGCCCCATGCCATGGTGAGGGTGATGCTGGCCGAAGCCCTCTACCGGGCCTGGAGCCTGTCCAGGAACCATCCCTATCACCGGGAGTGACATGAACCACCCGCCGATCTACCTCGCCTCCAACAGCCCACGTCGCCGCGAGCTGCTCAAGCAGATCCACATTCCCTTCGAGCCCCTGCTGTTCCGCGGCCCCGGACGCGATGACCACGACATCAACGAGGACGTGCGCCCCGGCGAGGATGCCATCGCCTACGTGCGCCGGGTGGCCCGGGCCAAGGCCGAGGGCGGCATCAACCGGGTGCGTTGGCGCGCCCTGCCTCCGCGCCTGCTGCTAGCGGCGGACACCACCCTTGAACTGGAGGGGGAGATCATCGGCAAGCCCAGCCACGGGGAGCATGCCATCTCCATCCTGCGGGAACTGTCCGGGCGCACCCATCAGGTCCTCACCGCCGTGGTGGTCACCGATGGAGAACGCTACGGGGAGCGCCTGTCCACCAGCCAGGTGCGCTTCCGCCGCCTGAGCGAAGATGAGATCCGGCACTACGTGGCCACCGGCGAGGCTGCCGACAAAGCCGGCGCATATGGCATCCAGGGTCGCGCCGCGCTCTTCATCGAGGAGATCCGTGGCAGCTACACGGGCATCATGGGTCTGCCCCTGTTCGAGACTGCGGCTTTGCTGCAGGAATTCGGCTATCCTCTGTGACTCGCTACGGCCCTCTCTGACAGCTTCTTTCAGGCACTGACAGAATCACACCGGCGCCGACGGGCAGACAACACCACAAGAACAAGGCGCGGACCGCACCGCGCCGCCGATGCCGGACGAGCGGCGATCGGCGATGACGCAGCACACGCCGCGCCATCGCCCATCACCGTTTGCCTCCCGCATCATGTCTGAAGAATATCTGATCAATTTCACACCCCAGGAAACCCGCGTCGCGTTGATGCAGCAGGGCGTGGTCCAGGAAGTTCATGTCGAGCGCACCGCCAGCCGGGGCATTGTCGGCAACATCTACCTGGGCAAGGTGGTTCGCGTGCTGCCCGGCATGCAGTCCGCCTTCATGGATGTCGGCCTGGAACGCACGGCCTTCCTGCATGTGGCCGACATCTGGTCCGACCGTCACACCGGCGACGCGCCGCGGCCCATCGAGCGCATCCTCGCCGAAGGCCAGAACCTCATCGTCCAGGTTCTGAAAGACCCCCTGGGCACCAAGGGTGCGCGCCTGTCCACGCAGATTTCCATCGCCGGCCGCATGCTGGTGTACCTGCCCCAGGACAAGCACATCGGCATTTCCCAGCGCATCGGCGACGAAGCCGGGCGGGAGGCCCTGCGCGAGCGGGTCAGCCGTCTGCTGCTGCCCAACGAGCCGGGGGGCTACATCGTCCGCACCATGGCCGAGAACGCCTCCGACGAGGAACTCGCCGCCGACATCGCCTACCTCAAGAAACTGTGGGCCGAGATCAAGAACCGCGCCGTGGGTGCCCGGCCGCCCTTCGTGCTGTACCAGGACCTCAACCTGGCCCAGCGGGTGATGCGCGATCTGGTCACCGACGCCACCACCCGCATCGTTGCCGACTCCCGCGAGAACTTCCAGAAGCTCAGCACCTTCGCCACCGAATACATGCCCCAGGTGGCCCCGCTGCTCGACCACTACACCGGCGAGCGCCCCCTGTTCGACCTGCACGGCGTCGAGGCGGAAATCGAAAAGGCCCTGGCCCGGCGGGTGGATCTCAAATCCGGCGGCTACCTGATCATCGACCAGACCGAGGCGATGACCACCATCGATGTGAACACCGGCGGCTTCGTCGGTGCGCGCAATTTCGACGACACCATCTTCAAGACCAACCTGGAGGCAGCCCAGTCCATTGCCCGCCAGCTCCGCGTACGCAACCTGGGTGGCATCATCATCGTCGACTTCATCGACATGGAAAGCCCCGAACATCGCAACGCCGTGCTCGAAGAGTTTCGTAAAGCCCTGGCCAAGGATCACACCAAGATGACGGTGAACGGCTTCACCAGCCTGGGCCTGGTGGAGATGACCCGCAAACGCACCCGGGAGTCCCTGGCCCACCTGCTGTGCGAACCCTGCCCCACCTGTGGCGGCCGGGGCGAGGTGAAGACCGCCCGCACGGTGGCCTACGAAATCCTTCGCGAACTCCTGCGCGAAGCCCGCCAGTTCAATGCCCGTGAGTTCCGGGTGCTGGCCGCGCCCAATGTGATCGACCTCTTCCACGAGGAAGAATCCCAGTCCCTGGCCATGCTTTCCGACTTCATCGGCAAGACCATCTCCCTGCATCCCGAGGCCAGCTATGGCCAGGAGCAGTTCGACATCGTGCTGCTGTGAAAGCCCCGAAAACCCCCTTGGAATAAACGCACCAATACAGTGCAATCCCAGTATTGGTGCGGGTTTCACGGTTTTTGCGCCCCGTGTCAGTGCATCCAAAAATTCAATCGCCAATTGATTGACGCTGTAATGCCCCGGCCCGCAGAATCGCGCCCCTCGCACAGGCAGGATACATTCAGGATGCACACCTCCAACACCCTCCAGGCCCCCCTCGGCCAGTCCTCCGGCGCCGTCCGGATCGGTCTCAACCATGGCTACGCCTTCGACGGCGACAGCGTTCAGCTCGATGCCGAACTGCTGGTGGCCAACCCGGAAGAAGCTGCCGGCCACGAATGGGCGCTCCAGCTATGGGCCTGTGAAGCCCCCTTCAGCGGGCAGCCCGTCCGGGCCGCCATGGTGGCCGAACTGCCCGTGGGTGCCCTGGATACGGGCAGCCCGGCCTGGGTCAGCGCCTTCACCGCCGCCTGCCCGCCCGCCGGCCAGGCCGGGCACAGCATGGTGCTGGTTCTCGCCGCCGGCCGTGACGGCCAGTTCGACCAAGTGCTGGACTACGCCAACTTCCCCCGCACCGAAACCTTCGTGCAACCCCGCCTGGTGGGCAGCACCGGGTTCAGCGTCGGCGAGACCACGGTCAGCCTGAGCGTCGATGGCATCGAGAACCCCCGTGCCGCCGACAACCTGAGCGGCACCCTGTCGCTGGAGCTGTGGGCGCTTGACGCACCGTACAGCAACGGCATCCCCAATGGCATGCAAGTGGCGGCCAGCGCCATCGGCAGTCTGGCTGGCCAGAACGGCTGGCAGGGCCTGGCCCTCGAGCTGCCCCTGGCCGCCCGCCCCGCCGGCACCTGGCACATCGCCCTGCTGCTGCGCGAATGGACCGCCTTCGGCTACGTGACCCGCGATTTCACCAACTTCCCCCTGCCCCTGAGCTGGGAAGCCGAAGCCGTGGCGGAGCCCGCTGCCGAAGTGGTGGCCGAACCTGTCGCCGTCGCCAAGACCGTCACTGAAGCCAAGCCGGCCCCCAAAGCCAAGTCTGCAAGCAAAGCCGCAGCCCCCAAGGCAGCAGCCCCGGCCAAGGCCGCCGCAGTTCCGGCCACCGTCTCGGTGAACAAGGCCAGCGAAGCCGAACTGGCTGCAGTCAAGGGCCTGCCCAAGGCCGTCGCCAGCGCCATCGTCGCCGCCCGCCCCTTCAAGACCCTGGACGAACTGGTCAAGGTCAAGGGCATGGGCGTGAAGATGCTGGACAAGCTCAAGGGCGGCCTGAGCCTCTGATCGTCAGGACGTTGCCCCGCCCGAAGCGGCGGGACAACGCCCCGGGGGCGAAATGAAGTCGCCCCCATTGATGCCCTCTGCCGCATTCCGTTTTCGTCGCAGAGATCGGGGCGCGTCCTAGCAGCCTGTCGGACTATCTCTCGCGTAAAATGACGCATCGTTTCCAGACGTCGAGAGCATGAGCCGCTTCCGCCCGATAGACCGCCAAACCGACTATCTGCTGCCGCCGTCGGTGCAGGACTGGCTGCCCGAATCGCACCTGGCGCGCTACGTGGTCGATGTGGTGGAGGCCCTGGACCTGTCGGCGCTGACGCGTGCGTATGCGGGGCGTGGGAGCGATGCCTACCACCCGGCGATGCTGCTGTCGCTGCTGATCTACGGCTACGCGACGGGGACGCATTCGAGCCGCCGGATCGAGCGGGCGACTTACGATTCGCTGGCGTTCCGGTTCATCGCCTGCAACCAGCACCCGGACCACGACACCCTGGCAAGCTTCCGCCGCCGTTTTGGCGCGCAGTTCGCCGATGCCTTCGTGCAGGTGCTGCAGGTGGCCCGGGAGAACCAACTCTCGCGCTTTGGCACGGTGAGCCTGGACGGCACCAAAATTCACGCCAATGCGTCGCGGCACAGCGCACTGTCCTACGGGCACGCCGAGAAGATCGAGGCCCAGCTCAAGGCCGAAGTGCAGGAGATGCTCAAGCTGGCCGAGGCCGCCGATCAGCGCAGCGTCCCCGAGGGCGTGGATCTGCCCGCCGAGATCCGACGGCGCGAAGAGCGGCTGGCCGCCATCGCGGCCGCCAAGGCGAAGATCGAGGCGCGTGCCAAAGAGCGCTTCGAGCGCGAACAGGCCGAGTACGAAGCCAAGATGGCCACGCGTCGGACCAAGGAAGCCACGGGCAAGAAGCCCGGTGGCAAGCCGCCCAAGCCGCCCCAGGCGGGTCCGCGCGCGCAGGACCAGATCAACCTGACCGATGACGACTCGCGCATCATGAAGGTGGCCGGCGGCGGCTTCGAGCAGTGCTACAACGCCCAGGCGGTGGTCGATACGGAATCGATGCTGGTGATGGCGCCCCACGTCACCCAGGCGGGCAACGACAAGGAGCAGGTCGAGCCCATGGTGGCCAGGATTCAGGCGCTGCCCGAGGGGCTGAACCAACCGCAGCGCCTGCTGGCCGATACCGGCTTCTTCAGTGAGAAGAACGTCGAACTCTGCCAGCAGGGTGACATTGAGCCGCTGATCGCCGCGGGCCGCGACGCCCATCATCCGCACTGGCTCGACCGTTTCGAGGAGCCCGCGCCGCTCACCGGGCCGGCAAGCCACGTCGAACAGATGCGCCACGCCCTCAAGACGAAGGCGGGCCGTGCAGCCTATGCGCTCAGGAAGCAGACCGTGGAGCCGGTGTTCGGCATCATCAAGTCGGTGATGGGGTTCCGTCAGTTTCTGCTGCGTGGCCTGGAGAATGTGCGGAACGAATGGACGCTGGTGTGCCTCGCGTGGAACTTGAAGCGCATGGCCGTATTGCGTCCGCAGTAAAATAACAGGACAGGAGCATTGCGCCTCCGTGGCCAAACGACTCCATTTCGGCCCAATACGGCCCCGCCCATCCCACATCATGAAATCTGCCAATCGGACAGGCCGTCCGGCGCGTTCAAGTCCGACAGGCTGCTAGGCGCCCCGCCCATCCTCCCGCGCGCCACTCCCCCACAAGCCCTCTCCGCCCGCCTCCAGCCAGCACAACCACGCCCGCACATCGAACTCTAGCTGGTGGTAGTCCGGCTCCATGCGGCAGCAAAGCTGGTAGAAGGCCTTGTCGTGCTGACGCTCCTTCAGGTGCGCCAGCTCATGCACCACGATCATGCGCAGGAATTCCGGTGGCGCCTCCCTGAACAGGGTGGCAACCCGGATCTCCCGCTTGGTCTTGAGCTTGCCCCCCTGGACCCGCGACACGGTGGTGTGGGTGCCAAGAGCGTTGTGGATGGTCTGCAGCTTGCCGTCGAAGGCCACCTTGCTGAGGGGCTCGGCATTGCGCAGGTGGCGCGCCTTCAGCTCCGTCACATAGGCGTACAGGGCGCCGTCGTTGCGCACCGGGTGGGCCTGGGGATATTTGCCGAGCAGCAAGGGGCCCAGCCGGCCATCGGCAAGCAGCTCGCGAACCGGACGCACCAGATGCTCCGGATAGGCATGGAGGTACTTCAATGGAGCCGCAAGTGGCATGGGGCTGATCCAGGAGAAGGTGGCCGGGATTCTAGCTTCAGTCTGAGCGAAATTTGATCTCCCGCAAGACAGACGCCCCCCTTAGGCGTAGTTTACTGACCAGTTGGTCAGTAAACTACCGAGGTGGATGCGATGAGATCTCCCCATTCCGCCCTCTCCCCAGACGGCCGCACATGCGTGTCCGGCGCGCGCAGGCTGGCACATCTGCTCTTGCCCCTGCTCCTCGCCACGGCCTTTCCCGCACCTGCCGCCGAAACCCTGGCGGATGCCTGGCGGGCGGCACTTGCCGTGGATGGGCGCCTGCGGGCCGCCGATGCCGACTCCGACGCGGCCCGCGCCAGCCTGGAAGCCGCCCGGGGCCTGGCCCTGCCCAAGGCGACCGCCAGTTCCAGCTACACCGTCCTGAGCAAGGAGCCCGCCGCCCGCATCGGCCTCCCGACACTGCCGGGCATTGCCCTGCCCGATCAGATGCCGCTGGCGGAGCGCACCTACGCCACCTACGCCCTGCAGGCGACCCTGCCGGTTTATACCGGCGGACGCATCACCGCGGCCATCAATGCCGCCGACATCGGTGTGCAGGCCAGTGCCTTCGAGCGCAGCCGCAGCGAGCAGACGGTGAAGCTGGACGTGGCCGAGGCCTGGCTCGGTGTGCTGCGCAGCCGCCGCGCCCTGGCCGCCGCCGAGCGTCACCTGGCGGCCCTGGACGCCCATGCCCTCGACGTGGACGACCTCCACAAGCAGGGCCTGGTACCCCGCAACGACGTCTTGTCGGTGGCCGTTGCCCGGGCCGATGCCCGCCAGCAGCTGACCCGCGCCCGCCACGGGGTGGATCTCGCTGCGGCGGCCTACAACCGCCTCCTGCGCCGCCCCCTGGATTCGCCGGTGGACGTCGCCGAGCCGCCCCCGGTGGACACCCATCGTGACGCGCTCGCCGCCCTCGCGGCCCGCGCCCGGAGCCTGCGCCCCGAGCTGTCCCTGCTGGGCGCCCGGGCCGAGGCCACCGACCAGGAGGCCGAAGTGGAACGCGCCGCCCGCCGCCCGCAGGTGGGCCTCAGCGCCGCCCTGCTCCACGAGGACAACCGCTACCGGGTCAATCAGGACATGGCCCAGGTGAGCATCGGCGTACAGTGGGATCTGTTCGACGGCGGCATCCAGCGCCAGCGTGCCGACGCCGCATCGGCGCGAGCCCGCGCCGCCCGGGAGCGTCAGGCCGACACCGCCAGCCTGATCGAACTGGAAGTGCACCGTGAATGGCTGGCCGTGGATGAGGCCACCGAACGCCTCACCACCACCTCCACGGCCATCGCCCAGGCCGACGACAACCTGCGCGTGGCCCGCGACCGCTATCGCAACGGGGTGGGCACCCACACCGAAGTCCTGGATGCCGAAGCCCTGCGTACCCTCACCGACGGCAACCACCTCAACGCCCACTACGACTTGCACCTCGCCCGCTACCGTCTGAAGAAGGCGGTGGGTGAGCTGTAAGGGAGTCACACCATGCCACTCGACAGAAAGACCCTCAGCATTGCCCTCGCCGCCGTGGCCGTTCTGGCTGTCGGCGCCTGGGCCTGGCAGCACTTCACCGGCACCACGGCGCTGCCCGAAGGCCTGATCCAGGCCAACGGGCGCATCGAGGGCGACCACACTACCGTGGCCAGCAAGCTCCCCGGGCGCATCGCCGAGATGAAGGTGCGGGAAGGCGACAGCGTGCAGGCCGGCCAGCTCCTCGCCCGCCTCGAGGACACCCAGCTCGCCGCCCGCAAGCAGCAGGCCGATGCCGCCGTGGCCACCGTGCAGGCCCAGCTGGATGCCGCCCGCGCCCAGCTCGCCGTCGCCCGCCGCGAGGTGCCCCTGGCGGAGGCCAGTGCCGGCGCCCTGCTGGCCAAGGCCCGCGCCGCCGAAGCCCAGGCCGCGAAGGACGCCCGCCGCTTCGACGAACTCGCCGCCCGGGGCACCGTGGAAACCCGCCGCGCCGAGCAGATGCGCCTGGCCCACACCGCCGCCGCCGCCGACCTGCGTCAGGCGGAGCAGTCGGTCAGCTCGGCCCACCTGGGCAATGACAAGGTGAAGGCCCGCGAGAACGACATCGCCGCCCTTGCGGCCGGTTTGCGCCAGGCCCAGGCTGCGGCAAGCGAAGTCGCCGGCCTGATCGACGACCTTAACCTGCGCGCCCCCACCGGCGGCGTGGTGCTGAACCGCCTGCGGGAGAACGGCGAGATGGTGGCCGCCGGCACGCCGGTGTTCGACCTGGTGGATCTCGACAAGCTCTACCTCAAGGTCTACGTCCCCGAAAAGCAGATCGGCCAGCTGCGCCTGGGGCTTCCGGCCCAGGTGTACACCGACGCCTTCCCGGGCCAGGCCTTCCCAGCCCGCACCCGCTACATCGCCTCCCGCGCCGAGTTCACCCCCAAGGAAGTGCAGACACCAGACGAGCGGGTCAAGCTGACCTACGCGGTGAAGCTCTACTTCGACAGCAACCCCGAGCACCGGCTGAGCCCCGGCGTGCCGGCCGATGCGGTGATCCGCTGGAAGGACGAGGTGCCCTGGCAGGCGCCCCGCTGGTAAGCCCATGGACACCCCGGCCATCCGCGTCGAAGGCTTCACCAAGCGCTACGGCAAGCGCGTGGCGGCCGACGGGCTGAGCCTGACCGTGCAGGCCGGCGAGATCTACGGGCTGGTGGGCGCCGACGGTGCCGGCAAGTCCAGCCTGATGAAGGCCGTGGCCGGCGTACTGGCCTTTGACGCGGGAACGGTGGAGGTCTTCGGCACCCGGGTGGACTCCGAACGGAGCGCCGAACAGGTCAAGCGCCGCATCGGCTTCCTGCCCCAGGGGCTGGGCCTCAACCTCTACCCCGACCTGTCCATCGAGGAAAACGTGGACTTCTTCGGCCGCCTGCGCGGCGTACCCGCGGCCGAACTCCTCGAACGCAAGCGCCAGTTGCTGGAGATGACCCGCCTGGACAGCTTCCGCGCCCGGCCCATGCGCCAGCTGTCGGGGGGCATGAAGCAGAAACTGGGGCTGGTGTGCACGCTCATCCACGAGCCCGATCTGGTGATCCTCGACGAGCCCACCACCGGCGTTGACCCCGTCTCCCGGCGCGACTTCTGGGCCATTCTCGGCAAGCTGCTGGAGGAAAAGGGCGTCACGGCCCTGGTGTCCACCGCCTACCTGGACGAGGCGGACCGCTTCCACCGGGTGTCCCTGTTCCACGAGGGCAAGGTGATGGGCGAGGGCACCCCCGCCGAGCTGGTGGCCACGGTGCCCGGCACCCTGGCCCTGTTCCGCGCCGAACCCCAGGCCGAGGCGCTACCGCGACTCAAGGCGGCGTTTCCCCAGACCGAGGCCATGGGCGCCTGGCTGCGGGTGTTTGCCGAGGGCCTGGACGCCCCCCGGGCCCGGGAAGCGGTGGACAAGGCACTCGCCGGCATCCCGCCGACGGACTGGTTCGCCCGCGAGCCGGAGCTGGAAGACGTGTTCGTGGCGATGCTGCGCCAGCGCGGGGCGAAGCTGGAATCGGCCTTTCCGGCCGACAGCCGCGTGCCCGCCGCCAGCACCGATCTGGCCATCGAAGCCCGCGGGCTGACCCGCCTCTTCGGCGACTTCCGGGCCGCCGACGCGGTCAGCTTCAGCGTGCCCCAGGGCGAGATCTTCGGCCTGCTGGGGGCCAACGGCGCCGGCAAGACCACGGTGATCAAGATGCTCACCGGCATCCTCAAGCCCTCCTCGGGCGAGGGCCGGGTGGCCGGCGCCGACATGCGCAGTGCCGGGCTGGCGATCAAGGAGCGCATCGGCTACATGAGCCAGGCCTTCTCCCTGTACCACGATCTCTCGGTGATCGAGAACATCCGCCTCTACGCCGGCATCTATGGCCTCGACGGTCGTCAGGCCCAGCGCCGCAGCGACTGGGTGATCGGCATGGCCGGGCTGGCCGGCTTCGAGAACGACGCCGCCGGGCGCCTGCCCATGGGCCTGCGCCAACGCCTCGCCCTGGGCTGCGCGCTGGTGCATGAACCGCGGGTGCTGTTCCTCGATGAACCCACCTCCGGCGTCGACCCCATCGGCCGGCGCATGTTCTGGGACATCCTCTTCCACCTGTCACGGCGGGAGGGCGTGGCCATCCTGGTGACCACCCACTACATGAGCGAGGCCGAACACTGTGACCACCTGGCCCTGATGTACGCCGGCCGGGTGGTGGCCGACGCCTCGCCCGAAGCGATGAAGGCCGAGGTCAGCGCCGAGTCGGGCCAGTTGCTGGAGCTGCGCGTGGATCGTCCGGTACCGGCCCAGGCAGCCCTGCGGGCCGCCGGCTTTGCCAGCGCCACCCTGCATGGGCGGGCGGTCCACCTGTTGTCCCGGGATGCCGCAGGCGATCTGGCACGCCTGCCGGGCAAGCTGGCCGAGGCCGGCATCACCGTGCAATCGGCGACACTGCGCCCCCTGTCCATGGAGGATGTGTTCGTGCAACGCATCACCGCCCTGGAAGCGGCCGACCGGAAGGCATCATGAAACTTCAGCGCATCATCGCGCTGGCCTGGAAGGAATGGCGCGAGATCGTCCGGGACCGGCTGTTCTTCTCCCTGGCCTTCATCGTGCCCACCATGCTGATGCTGCTGTTCGGCTTCGGCCTGACCCTGGACGTGGAGAACCTGCCCTTCGCCGTGGTGGACCACGACCGCAGCGCCGCCAGCCGCGACTACACCTATCGCTTCATCTCGTCCCGCTACTTCGATTTCAAGGGTCAGGCCAGCGACGAACGCCAGCTCGACACCCTGCTGGCCGACAACCGCATCCGCCTGGCCCTGGTGATACCGCCACGCTTTGGCGAGCGCCTGGCCCGGGGCGAGGCCGCGCCGGTGCAGGTGCTCATCGACGGCACCTTCCCCATGCGCGCCCAGACCACCCAGGGCTACGTGGCCGCCATCAACAGCGCGGTGAGCCTGGACAACATGGCCCGGGCCCTGTCGGCCGGGCGGGGCGTCCCCCTGGTCGAAGCCCAGGCCCGCGTCCAGCCGGTGAAGCTGGAAGTGCGCTACCTCTACAACCAGAGCGTGAAGAGCATCTGGTCCCTGGCCCCCAAACTGATCATGCTCATCATGATGCTGTCGCCCCCCTTCCTCACCGCCCTGGGCGTGGTGCGGGAGAAGGAGTCCGGCTCCATCTTCAACATCTACTCGTCCACCGTATCGCCGGGCGAATTCCTGATCGGCAAGCTCGCACCCTATGTGGCGATCTCCTTCACCAACGGGCTGATCCTGTGGGCCCTCGCGGTGGGGCTGTATGGCACGCCCTTCAAGGGCGACCCGGCCTTCTTCGCCCTGGCCCTGCTGCTCTACGTGGTGTGCACCACCGGCCTGGGGCTGGTGATCTCCATGCTGGTGCAGACCCAGGTGGCGGCGATGATCGTGGCCAGCATCGTCAGCATCATCCCGGCGGTGCTGTACTCGGGGATGCTCCTGCCCCTGTCGTCCCTGGCACCCGGCGCCTCGGCCATCGCCCATGCCCTGCCCCCCATGTATTTCACCAACATCGTGGTCGGGAGCTTCCTGAAGGGTGTCGGCTGGCAGGCCCTGTGGGCCGACATGCTGGTGCTCGCGGCCTATGCCACCTGCCTGTTCGGGCTGGGCTACCTGCTGTTCAGCAAGAGGCCGGCATCATGAACGCCTTCTTCTCCGGCGCCAGCCTGCGTCGCCTGCGCGTGATGACCCACAAGGAGCTGCTCCAGCTCTTTCGCGATGTGGCCCTGATGGTGTTCTTCCTCTATGCCTTCACCGGCGACATCTACATCGCCGCCTCCGGGGTCAGCATGCAGCTCAAGAATGCTGCCATCGCCACCCTCGACGGTGACCACAGCCTGGCCTCCCGTGAGCTGGCCAGCCGCTTCCAGCCGCCTTACTTCCAGGCCGCGGGCAGCGCCGGCACTCCGCAGCAGGCCATCCGCCACCTGGATGACGGCGACGTGATGGCCGTGCTCGACATTCCGCCGCGCTTTGGCGAGCGTCTGGCCCGGGGCGAACAGGTGGCCGTGCAACTGCAGGTGGACACCTCCAACTCGGTACTCGGCTTCCTGGCCTCCAGCTACGGCGCCCAGATCGTCGGCCGCTACGGTCTGGAGGTGGCCGCCCTGCGTGAAGGCCTGGGCAGCGGCGGGATCAGCGGCCCGGTCATCCAGGCCGATACCCGCATCTGGTACAACCCCAACCAGAACGACGCCTGGTTCATGGGCATCTCCGAGTTGCTGACGGTGATCACCCTGTTTGCCATCCTGCTGCCTGCCGCGGCAATGGTGCGCGAAAAGGAGCGGGGCACCATCGAGCAACTGATGGTCACCCCCCTGAGCGCCTTCCAGATCCTCTTTCCCAAGGTCATCGCCATGACCCTGGTGATCCTGGCAGGCACCGCCATCGCCCTGTTCGGCGTGCTCGGCCCGGGCTTCGACCTGCCCATGCGCGGCAGCCTGGTGCTGTTCTTCCTGATCACCGCCCTCTACGTATTCACCACGGCCGGGCTGGGCCTGCTGGCCGCCACCGTCGCCCGCAACCTGGCCCAGGTGGGCATGCTGACGGTGGTGATCCTGATGCCGATGCTGCTGCTCTCGGGGGCGTGGACACCCATCGAGGCCATGCCAGAGTGGATGCGCATCCTGGCGTGGATCTCACCACTCCATTACTTCCTCGACGCAGCCTACGGCATTCTGCTGAAGGGCACCGGCATGGATCTGCTGTGGGACTCGGTGCTCGCCATGGGGCTGCTGGGCGTGGTGGTGTTCGGGGCCGGCATGGGCCGCTTCGGCAGGCAATTCGGCTGACCTCAACAGCCCAGCAGCACGGTCAGGGGCTTCAGGATCTCCTCGCCCACCGCCTCGAAGCGGGTGAAGCGCAGGTCGTCCAGCACCCGCAGGCCGGCCGGGTCTTCATGCATGGCACACAGGATGCGCTGGATGGCTTCGCGCTTGTCGGCCCACTCGGGCGACACCATGAAGCAGTGGAAAGCCAGCCCGTCGTGGCTTTCCCCCACCACTTCCAGTTGGCCGCGGGTGCTCGGGTTGAGGCCGTTCCAGGTCTCATTGAAGACGATCCCCAGATCGGCGGTGCCGTCGATCACCGCCTTGGCGGCGTTGAGGTGATTGCCGACGAAATGGAAGTCCGCCTGGCGCACATCGATGTCCAGCCCGTCGAGCACCTTCAGCCCCAGGTCATGGATGATCAACTTGTCGGTGGCGCTGGCGATGCGCAGGGCCGCCCCCCGCGGCGCGCCCGGACGCGCCACCACGATGGCCTCGTCAACGATGCCGGCGGGCCGGGCCACCGGCACAAAGCCCCGCTCCCGGGCAAAGCACAGGACGCTGTAGGGATTGGCATAGACCACATGGTGGGGCCGGTCGAGCACCGCCTGGCGCTCTTCGAGAAAGCTGTCGTGGGGGTCGAAGTGGATACCGATGCCCAGATTGCGCTGGAGGTAGGTGTTGAGGGTGAACCAGCCAAGCAGATTCTTGGCAGTGTCATGGGGGCAGACACTGAGTTTGAACGGGCTGACCATGGTTCAGGCCCTCAGGGCAAGTACGTCGGGAATGTGCATGACGGGGTCCGGGTCGTGACAGGAGTGCGAACTGCCCAGCGGTTCGCGGCAGGGTGCCAACGGCATGATTCTACATGCCGGCCCTCCTCTTTGACCTAGCGCAGTCTGCACAGAACGGTGGTGTGCAGCCCTCCCGCGTGAGCCTTGGAGAAATTGTCAAAATAGTTCATACATCCTTCAAAATCACAAAAATAAAAGCAAAATCTCCGTATCTGTTGGTTTCAAACCTGATCCGGGCAGCATGAGTTCATGCCTTTTCCCAAAACCCGGCTAACATGTGGGCTGATCACGGAAAGCCATTCGCCCATGCCCAGTCCGTCCCTGCCTGTAAGGCTCCTCCGCCCCTTCGCCCTCTTCGCCGTCCTGGTGGTCGCGCTACTGTATTACAGCTATCCCTCGGCCCTTCGCCTGCACAATGCCGGCCACTTCCTTATCGCCCGGCCCCTCTACCTGATTTCCGCCGTGGCCGGTAACGACAGGGCCCAGCACAACTTGGCCACCATGCATATGGAAGAGGAGGGCGGTTTGTACAATCCCTCCGCCGCCGCCTACTGGTATACCCGCGCGGCGCGGCAGGGCAGCGACTTGTCGGCGGCATCGCTGGGTGCCATGTATCTGGAAGGCATTGGCGTGGATGCGGACCCTGAGAAGGCCATCGCCCTGCTGGAGCAGGCCGCGGACAAGGGCAATGAGGATTCCATCGTACTGCTGGGCAAGCTGTACTCCGACGGCATCGACGGGGTGCAGAAGAATGGCGAGAAGGCCCGCAACTGGTATCAGCAAGGTGCGGAACGCAATATTCCCGCGGCACAGCATGGGCTTGCCAAGCTCCTTGCATCCGGCGAACTCGTGCCCAGGAATCTTCAGCAGGCAGAATTCTGGTACCTCAAGGCGGCGCGCCGGGGCCACGCCCTGGCTCAGCTGGAGCTCGGCCTGCTGTATCTGGAGCAACGGGGAAGTGCAACAGGCCTTAAGGGTGCGCACGTCTGGCTGACGGAAGCCAGCCGTCAGAAGGAAACCGCGGCCGAGGCCCAAAGTCACCTTTCGACCCTGTGCCGGCACAACCCTGCACTGAAGTGCGAGCTGGCCGCTCAGGGCCCCACCCTCGGCGCCCTCCTGCCTCCTTCCGCCCGGCGCCGCCTATAACCAGTCCACCAGGGCCACCCCGATGCCGAAGGTGGTCTGGCGGTGGTTGTAGTCGATCAGGGTTTCACCGAATCCACTGAAAACCTGGACGAAGCCCTTCAGGTTGCGGTGGATGGGGAAGCTCCAGTCCACCTGGGCCGAGCCCCGGCCCCCGCTCTGCCACAGGGGCCCGCGCAGGGTCAGGCCAAGGCCGTGATCGCCCAGCTTCCACATGGCCTGCACGTCGCCGTAACCCAGGTAGCGGCCGATGTCCGGGTTGTCGTCCTTACCGTCCTTCTCGGGAAAGCGATACCAGGGGCGCAGCACCAGGGCAAAGTCGCCACGCTCGATGCCCACCTGGGCGGTGAGCCGGTTCCAGCTGCGCGACAGGGGCTCGGCCCGGCCGTTGGACTGGTGATTGAAGCCCACCGACAACAGCTTGACCTTGAAACCCGCCCCGGCATCCAGGTTGGTGCGGAACACCGCCATCAACTCGGGCTCGTAATTGGTCTCACGAAAGGGCGACGAATTGCTCTTGTTGTACACCTGCCAGCTGGATTGCTGGGTGTAGCCCATCCACAGGTCGCCATGGCGGCCGAACAGCCCTTCCCACAGCTTGGTCTTGAAGCTGATCTGGTACTTGGCCTCCACCGGCGACACATCCAGGGGCTCGGTGACCGAACGATCCGGCCCCGGGGAACTGGGCAAACGGTTGGCGGAATTGGTGCCTCGGCCCAGCAGGATGTAAGTGGGCCGGTAGGGTTTGATCAGGAAGGTGCCACGCTTGTCCTCGGCATCCAGCTCCCAGCGTGCAGAGAAGGGGGTGTTCTCGGGCGGCGGCGGGGCTGGCGCCTCCTGGTGAGGGCGCCCGACAGCGTCGTCGTAACAAGCCAGGCGCTCGGTGTTGTCGGCGATGGCGGCGCAGGTGGAGGGGTTGCCGGCCGCCAGGGCTGGCACAGCCCCCAGAGCCGCCAGCAAGGCCAGGGATGAGTGGGAAAGACGATGGCTCATGAATGCTCACTCTCTTTTGGGGTTCAGCTTGCCCGTCGGGCCGCCATGAATTCACCCAGGATACGCCCTGTATGGGAGCGGGCCACCTGTACCACGGCTTCCGGCGGGCCTTCGGCGACGATCTCGCCACCGCCGTCCCCCCCTTCCGGCCCCAGGTCGATGATCCAGTCGGCCTCGGCCATCAGGTCCAGGTCGTGCTCGATGACCAGCACGGTGTGGCCGGCATCAGCCAGGCGGTGCAGCACGTGGATCAGCTTCTCCACGTCGGCCATGTGCAGGCCCACGGTGGGCTCGTCGAGCACGTAAAGGGTGTGCTTCTCGGGCGGTAGCGGGCGGCCCGGCCCGGTGGCGGATTCACCGGCCCGACCGCGTACCTTGGCCAGCTCCGACACCAGCTTGATGCGCTGGGCCTCGCCCCCCGACAGGGTCGGGCTGGGCTGGCCGAGGGTCAGGTAGCCCAGGCCCACGTCCTGCAAGAGGCGCAGGGGGTGGGCGATGGACGGATGGGCGGCAAAGAAGTCCACCGCGTCCTCCACCGCCATGTTCAGCACCTCGGCCACGCTCTTGCCCTTCCACTGCACGGTCAGGGTTTCCGGGTTAAAGCGGGCCCCGCCGCAGGCCTCGCAGGGCATCTTCACGTCGGGCAGGAAGTTCATCTCGATGGTGATCTGGCCCTGCCCTTCGCACACCGGGCAGCGCCCGGCGCCCGTATTGAAGGAGAAGCGGGAGGCCGTCCAGCCGCGCATCTTGGCCTCGGTGGTTTCGGCGAAGAGCTTGCGGATGGCATCCCAGAAGCCGATGTAGGTGGCCGGGCAGGAACGCGGGGTCTTGCCGATGGGGGTCTGGTCCACCTCCAGCAGGCGGCCGATCTGCTCGCGCCCGTCCAGGGCCGCGCAGCCCACCGGGGCAGCGGCGGCCAGGCTGGCATGCAGCACGTCGCGGGCGAAGGTGGATTTGCCCGAGCCGGACACGCCAGTGACCACCGTCAGGCGCGCCAGGGGCACCCGGGCCGACACGCCCTTGAGGTTGTGCAGGGTGGCGTTGCGGACCACCAGGGCCGGGTGATCGTCAGCCACCGCCCGGCGCGGCGCCAGGGGGTGGATCAGCGGGTGCTTGAAGCAGCGCCCGGTGGCCGAGTCCGGCGCGGCCATCAGGTCGGCAAGCCGGCCCTGGGCGATGATCTGCCCGCCACGCACGCCGGCCCCGGGGCCGATGTCGATGACGTGGTCGGCGCGGCGGATGGTGTCCTCATCGTGCTCCACCACAGCAGGGTGTTGCCCCGCGCCTTGAGGGCCTCCAGGGTATCCAGCAGCAGCTGGTTGTCCCGCGGGTGCAGGCCGATGGTGGGCTCGTCGAGGATGTAGCACACGCCGGTGAGGTTCGAGCCCAGCTGGGCCGCGAGGCGGATGCGCTGGGCCTCGCCACCGGAAAGCGTGGGCGCGGCCCGGTCGAGGGCCAGGTAGCCCAGGCCCACCTTCTGCAGGAAGTCGAGCCGGCCGCGGATCTCGGCCACCAGGTCGCGACCGATCTCGGCGTCCCGATGGGCCAGTTGCAGGCCCTCGAAAAAGCCGGACACCTTGCCCACCGCCAGGGAGGCCAGCTCATGCAGGCCCAGGTCACGGAAGCGAACGGCCCGCGCCACCGGATTGAGTCGCGCACCGTCGCAGCTGGGGCAGACCTCGTCGGTCTCATGCTCCAGCTCGCCCAGGTCCAGCGCGTCCGGATTCTCCACCTTGGCGGCGATCTTGATGCCGGTACCGTAGCAGTCGGGGCACCAGCCATGCTTGGCGTTGTAGGAGAAGAGTCGCGGGTCCGGCTCGGGGAAGCTGGTGCCGCACTCCGGGCAGGCGCGCAAAGTGGACAGGGTGGTGAGCGCCCCGCCGGGCTCACCCAGGGGCAGTAGCTTGAGCACGCCCTTGCCATGCTCCAGGGCCGCCGTCACGCCCTCGCGCAGCACTGGCTCGGTGTCGACACCCACTTTGACCATGCCCACCGGCAGCTCGATGTTGTGCTCCTTGTAGCGGTCAAGGCGCGGCCACTTACGGGTCGGGAGGTAATCGCCATCCACCCGCAGTTGCTCAAAGCCCTTGCCCCGGGCCCATTTGGCCAGGTCGGTGTAAAAGCCCTTGCGGTTGATGACCAGGGGCGCCAGCAGCTCCACGGACTGGCCGGCAAAATCGCGCTGGATATGGGCGACGATGGATTCGAAGCTCTGGGGCGTCACCGGCACGTCGCAGCAGGGGCAGTACTGGGTGCCGAGCTTGGTGTAGAGCAGGCGCAGGAAGGGCTGGATCTCGGTGAGGGTGCCCACCGTGCTCTTGCGCCCGCCGCGACTGACCCGCTGCTCGATGGCCACCGTGGGGGGGATGCCGAAGATCGCATCCACTTCGGGCCGGGCCGAGGGCTGGGCGAACTGGCGGGCGTAGGCGTTGAGGGATTCCAGGTAGCGCCGCTGGCCTTCACCGAACACGATGTCGAAGGCCAGGGTGGACTTGCCCGACCCGGACAGGCCGGTGATCACCGTGAATTGGTCGCGGGGGATGTCCAGGCTGATGTTCTTGAGGTTGTGATGGCGGGCGTGGCGGATGGTGATGGCCTGCTCGGCCACCGGCCGGTAACGCACCGGCGGTTCGGCCACCCGCGGCGCGGCCTGCATGGCCGAGAGCTGGGCAGCGTAGTCGGCCAGGGCGCGGCCGGTGTGAGAGGCCGGGGTGGCGATGAGTGCGGTGGGCGTGCCCTCGGCGACGATCAGACCGCCGCCGCTGCCCCCTTCCGGCCCCAGGTCCACCAGCCAGTCGGCGGCGGCGATCACGTCCAGGTTGTGCTCGATGACCACCAGCGAATGGCCGGCATCCAGCAGCTTCTCAAAGGCCGACAGCAGGCGCGCCACGTCCTCGAAGTGCAGGCCGGTGGTGGGCTCGTCGAACAGGAAGAGCAGGCCGGGCTCATCACCGGAGGCGGCTTTCTTCGCCTTCTTGGCGGCCAGCTGGGCGGCCTCCGCCAGGTAACCGGCCAGTTTGAGGCGCTGGGCCTCGCCACCGGAGAGCGTCGGCACCGGCTGGCCCAGGCGCAGGTATTCCAGGCCCACGTCGGCAAGGGGCGCCAGGGCCGCGACGACGGCCTTCTGGTCGGCAAAAAAGGCCAGGGCCTCGGAGACGGTCATCTCCAGTACATCGGCCACGCCCTTGCCGCGCCACGACAGGGCCAGGATCTCCGGTCGGTAGCGCTTGCCGTCGCAATCGGGGCAGCGCAGGTACACGTCGGAAAGGAACTGCATCTCCACGTGCTCGAAGCCCGAGCCGGTGCAGGTGGGGCAGCGCCCGGTACCGGAGTTGAAGCTGAAGGTGCCCGGCGTGTAGCCCCGATCCTTGGCCTCATCGAGGTTGGCGTAGAGCTTCCGGATGGCGTCCCAGGCGCCGACGTAGCTCACCGGGTTGGAGCGGGCGCTCTTGCCGATGGGGGCCTGGTCCACCATCACCACGCCCTTGATGGCGTCCACACCGGCAAAGCCGTCGAAGGCACCCGGTACGTCGGCGGGCTGGCCGAAGTGCTTGGCCAGGGCCGGATAGAGCACGTCCTGGATCAGGGTGGACTTGCCCGAGCCCGAGACGCCGGTGATGCCCACCAGGCGCTGCAGCGGGATGGCCAGATCGATGCCCTGCAGGTTGTGCTGGCGGGCGCCCTTAAGGGTGAGGCGTGGCGCATCCGCCGCCACCGGGCGGAACGTGCGGCGCGCATCGACGCGCTTGCGGCCGGCCAGATAGGCGCCGGTCAGCGATGTGGGGTCATTTGCGATGGACGTGGGGGCGCCGTAGGCGACGATCTCGCCGCCCCGCTCGCCGGGGCCGGGGCCGATGTCGAGCAGGCGGTCGGCGGCCAGCATCAGCTGGGGGTCGTGCTCCACCACCACCAGGGAGTTGCCCGCGTCCCGCAGGCGCTCCATGACACCCAGGATGCGGTTGATGTCCCGCGGGTGCAGGCCGATGGAGGGCTCGTCCAGCACGAACAGGGTATTCACCAGCGAAGTGCCCAGGGCCGTGGTGAGGTTGATGCGCTGCACCTCGCCACCGGACAGGGTGCGGGACTGGCGGTCGAGGGTGAGGTAGCCCAGGCCCACGTCCTGCAGATACTTGAGGCGGCCCTTGATCTCCCCCAGGAGCAGCTCGGTGGCTTCGTCCAGGGGCGCCGGCAGCACCAGGCCGGCCACAAAAGGCACGATCTCGTCCACCGGCCGGGCCATCAGCGCATGGATCGCCCAGTCGCCCCCCGCCGCCGGCAGGCGCCACAGCAGGGCGTCGGGCTTGAGGCGGGCGCCGTGGCAGGCGGGACATTCGGTGTAGCTGCGGTAGCGCGACAGCAGCACCCGGATGTGCATCTTGTAGGCCTTGCTCTCCAGCCAGTCGAAGAAGTGGCGGATGCCGTACCAGTAGCGCGGCCACGAGCTGTCCCAGCTCTTCCACTTGGGGTCACCCTCGAACAGCCATTCCCGATGCTCGGCGGGCAGGTCACGGACGGGGATATCCATGGCCACGCCGTACTTCTTCGCCATCTTCGCCAGGTCGTCCTGGCACTCCTTGAAGCTGGGGCTCTGCCAGGGCTTCACCGCCCCCTCCGCCAGCGTCTTGGACTCGTCCGGCACCACCAGGGAGAAATCCACCCCGATGACCCGGCCGAAGCCCTTGCAGGTCTCGCAGGCGCCGATGGGCGAGTTGAAGGAGAACAGGCTGGGCAGCGGGTCAGAGTAGGCGATATCGCAGTCGGCGCAATGCAGCCCGCTGCTGAATTTCCAGCGCGTCTCACCCGCATCGGCCAGGGCATGCACCGACAGGCGGCCGTGCCCGACGGCGAGGCCGGTCTCCAGGGCCTCCATCACCCGGGCGTGCTCGGCATTGCCGAGGCGGAAGCGGTCCTGCACCACATGCAGCAGGCTGCCGTCGCGGGCGTGGATGCGGGTGTAGCCCTGCTGGGCGAGGAGGCCGGTGATCTCCTCGTCGCTGAAGTTGGACGGCACCGTGACCGGGAAGCTCACCACCAGGCGCGGGTCGCCCGCCGCGGCGGCGCGGGCGGACAGGTCTTCAAAGATCGTCGCCGGGGTGTCTCGGGTGACCGGCTTGCCGCAGCAACGACAGTGCAGCCGGGCCGCGCGGGCATAGAGCAGCTTGAAGTGATCCGCCAGCTCGGTCATGGTCCCCACCGTGGAGCGGGAGGTGCGTACCGGATTGGTCTGATCGATGGCGATGGCCGGCGGCACGCCCTCGATGCGGTCCACCTGGGGCTTGTCCATGCGGTCCAGGAATTGCCGGGCGTAAGGAGAGAAGGTCTCCACGTAGCGGCGCTGGCCCTCGGCGTAGAGGGTGTCGAAGACCAGGGAACTCTTGCCCGAGCCGGACACGCCGGTCACCACCACCAGTTCGTGGTGGGGGATGTCCAGGGACAGGTTCTTCAGGTTGTTCTGGCGGGCGCCACGAATGCGGATGGCGTTGGCCCCGGCGTTCGGCGGGACGGAGTCGGAAGGCATGGTGGGCGGGTCGGAGAAGGTGCAGCGAAGAATTGTAGGGCCTGTTGGCAGACCCGCCGCACCGGCATCGGTTCCCCCGCCCGGGGGATCAGGGGTTGATGAGCTTGTCGGTGGCCGCCTCGTCCACCAGCGACGCAGGCCGGAATACCCGGGTGGCCGGCTGAGTGGCCTGATGGGCCAGCGCCCGCGCGGTGATCGCCAGCACGGCCGGACTGTCGGCGTCGGCAATCAGGACGAGCTGCTGAGCGGGGCCGATAAGTGCCACCACCCCCCGCATCACCTTGCCGTCGGGAAGGCCCACGGCGACCGGCGAACCGATATCCACGTCCGCCCACTCGGACGGCAGGCTGAGATCTCCAGCAAAGTGCTGCTTGTGTTTGAGAACGTGAAAATGCGGATTCCCGGCCTGGGCGATCAGGCTGGGGCCAATCGGCGGGCGCCGCAACGGGACGGGCTCCGGATGACCGGCAATGCATGCGGCCATCAGGGCTCGGCAGGGAGCCAAACCCTCGCGCACATGCGCCTCGGAAAGACCGATGTAGCGCAGCCCCTCTTCCAGCCCCGCCATCAGCGCAGGTAGCTGGGTCATGAGCATCTGGCGGTGCGCTGCATCCGGCTCAGGCCGGGCACTTTCCAGCAGGCGTCTGGCGACTTGCTCGCGGGCAACCCACTTCGGGCTTCCCGGGCCATAGCGATAGGCGACCTTGGCCAGCACATGCACCCAATAGCCCTCAACAAACACCCGTGCCACCGAATCCGGAACGCCTGCGGTCATCTCATGCACCGCCTGGCTGGCCTGCAGCAGCGCCACCTCCCGACGCTCCAGGCGATGCGCGGCTTCAATATGGACTGCGGCCCGTGACAAGGCGGCGCGCTTACGCGCCTCGAGCATGGACTCGACCTTGCCCAGGGCGGCCACCAAGTCCTTGTCGGCAATCCGGGGAGCCTTGCCGAGGGACTGGGCAAGACGCAGCAGAGCCTGAGCGACCGGCGCTTCAGGCGAACTGTCGGACGCCATGCTGCGCCCAAGATCGGCAATGAGATCCACGAGGCGCAGTGCGGGGTGACGGGGCTCGGCCAGCAGGATCTCGCTGCGAAGGGCCAAGCGCAGCAGGGGAACCCGTAGCTGGCCCATGACGGCTCCTATCGAGGCGGGCAAGTCAGGCAGGCGGGCCGCGTAATTGCAGATGGTCTCGATGACTTCGACGGCCACGGCCCTTGGCGGTGCAAGCAGGGCGCCCAGCTCGCTTCCACCGACGGACGCCGGGACGCCTTCCCCGTAGTGTTGACGCTCCCCCAGCCAGGCTTCGACCCGCTCCACCAGCGCTGCTGCCAGACTTGCGTCCATGCCGCGGCTTGCCCCTCCTGCTGCCTCGCAACGCGCCAGTACGGACAGGCGCAGGGAGGCGAGAGGATCCATGGGAAGACTGCCGCGGGCCACGGGGCCATCCGACCAGGCCAACCGACGGTCAGAAGGCGGCGGTGCCAGCTCCGGCACCGGCTCCTCAAGGCTGACAGGATCGGAAAGGCGATGCTCAAGGGTTCGGTAGTAGCTGCACAGGTGACTGCACAGGGAAGGCTCCAGTTGCTCGATGAACTGCAATGCCTCGTCGGGATTGAGTTGTTCGCTGTCCCGGAAGATACGCAGGGCACGACAGACGGCTTCAGGGCCGACAGGCAGCTCGGTGCCCAGTGCCAGACCCGCCGCCTCGAAGACATCCTTCAGACGCAGATGAAGGGCAGACAGCTCGCGCTTGCAGAAACTGCGCAGGCGCTGCTCGAGGTTGGTGAGCTCGACCGCAAAATCCATGTCGTGGTCGTGCACCAGGCTGATGCGCGAAGCCGTGAGCCCCTTGGCCTGCTCGAAGCCCAGGCGTACACGCTGCCCCGCGAGTTCATCGAAGCACTCGCCCGCCGCGCGCCCCAGCTCGTCGAGCCAGTCCGCGTGCTGGATGACCTCCCCCGCCGCTTCGTGAAGCGTGTTCAGGAAGCCTTCGCGGCAGTAAGCCAGACGGGCTTCGACCTGGCGGGAGGAATGTGCCTCGGGGTGATAGACGCGCTGCATGGGGGAGCCGACATAACAATGTCAAACAATGTTATCGATAAGCGCCCCCTCATGCTCGCTCTCCGCTTCTTCAGCGTGAAGAAAATCCGAGCCTCTTTAGCACCCTTTGCGCAGAAATCCACGAAAAAGCGACCACCAGTGCCCACTTGGCGGTGGAACACGCGGCCGACAGGGGTATGGCGGCGCTGTCCGCCCCGGTCGGGCCGGACAAGAGCAGCAGTTGCAGCAGGTTCTCGCCCAGATCAAACATCCCGGCCACCGGCAACATCACCCCAAGCTGCCATGCCTTCTTCCGCTCATCGGGGTCGAACAAGCCCGCGTGGTGCGCCAGCAGGTAACCAAAGAGCGAGAATATGCCGATGTGCATGAAGTCGGCGGAAAAATGATCATGGTAAGCCGCCCGGCCCGCCTCACCCCAGAGCTTGAGAATCTCCCAATATCGATCCGGTGCAAACGTCAACTGAAGTTCTACGATATTTGGCCGTAATGAGTGGAGCGACCCGATTAGGTAGGCTTGCGACAAGCAGAAGGCCAATGTGGCCAGAATGACCTTGGTTCTGGACGAAAGCTCCACAGAATCGCTCCGCCGGGGTTCGTTTGTCGAGTGTGAAATAGTGACGCCAACGGGCCTTGAACGGAAGCCCGGAAGTAGTAAAATGATAAAAATCCAAAAATTATGATTTTTATCAAAATCGCAACTTCAGATTCGCTTTTGATCCTACCATGAACACTGCGCTTGCTCCCCGCCCGCTGAGCCATACCGAACTGGAAAAGGCCCTGGCCGCCATCCGCATTCCCGCCTACCCCGCCGTGGTCGCGGAGGTCATGCGCGAGGCTCAAAAGGATGATCCACAGATAAAGGTGCTGACCCGGATCATCGCCTCGGATGTGGGCATGTCTGCGACGGCAGTCAAACTGGCCAACTCGCCCATGCTGGGTGGCACGAACCCGGTCAAGAGCGTTCAGCAGGCCGTCGCACGGCTCGGCATCAGCAATATCCTGAATGTGGTGATTGCTGTGGCCCTGCGCAACTCCACCGACGGCCTGCCCGAGGAGCAGATGGCGCGCTTTTGGGCCCGAACCTCAAGCCTGGCCATGGCCGCTGGCGTGCTTGCCCGCAAGCACGTGGGGATTTCGCCGGAGCTGGCCTATACCTATGCCTTGTTCCATGACGCGGCCATCCCGGTGATGATGCTTAACTTCCCGCAGTATGTCGAACATTGCGCCCACCTTCTCGACGACCCGGAATCCCTGTGCGAGCTGGAGCGGGAGCACTTCAAGTGCGACCACGCCGTCGTCGGCTGGTTGCTGGCCCGTAACTGGGGGCTTCCGGACAGCATTGCCGCCGCCATCCGTTACCACCACGACCCGGACGTGTACATCCTTCCCGAGCGGGAGCTGCCCTCCAGCGCGCTGGCCCTCATTGCAATCACCGTCATCGCTGAACACGTGATCGCCGAGTGCACCCGCAGCGCGGCGGTGGTTGGCGACAGCGCCTTCGAGAACGCAAAGCTCTTCCTGGGCACTTCGGACACGGATATCGACGATTTCCACGAACTGGTCGCCGCGGTATTGGCCTGATCCCGAAACCCGGCGCCAGTTAAAAAGCCCGCCGATGAGCGGGCTTTTTAACTGGCGAATCCGTCGTCTATTCGGCTGCAGCCTTCTTCCGGCTTGCCGGCTTCTTTGCCGCGGCGGGCGCCTTGGGCTCCTTCTTCTCGAACTCGAAGCCCACCTTGCCATCCTCGCCCCTCACCAGGAAGGCCGAGAACTTGCGCTTGGTACGGCTGGAAACGAAGCCCCGCAGCAGTTCCGTCCGCCCGGTATCGAGGAGCTTGTGCATCTGCTCGCGCTCGATGGGCTGCTGCAGGATGATCTTGCCCGACCGGAAATCGCAGGATTTCTCAGGCCCTACGGATTTCTCGCAGACGTAGGAAAGCCCATGCTCATATACTTGGCCGCCGCATTTCGGACATTGACCCAGGGAGTCCTGCCCCGAGAAATCCACGGCTTCGGCAGCCTCATCCTCCTTGGGCTGACCGAAGTCGAATTCAGGCTGCTTGTCATCGTTGAGGCGGATCTCGGCATTGAAGAGCCGCCCCATCTTGTTGCGGAAGCCGAGCAGCGGCCCCACCCGGCCGGTGGCCAGCAGGGTCTCGATCTCGGGGATCTCGAACTGGCGGCCGGCGACAATCTTCCATGCGTTCCAGTCACAGGCCTGGCAGGCGAACTTCTTGTAGTTCTCCTTCACCAGACCACCGCACTTGGGGCAGGGCGTCTGCAGGGTGGCGAAATCGCCGGGCACGGTGTCGGACTCATAGCGCTTGGCCCGCTCCACGATGTCGCGGGTCATGGCCTGGATGTGCTCCATGAAGTCGGCACGACTGAGGGCGCCCCGCTCCATCTGGGCCAGCTTGTGCTCCCACTCCCCGGTGAGCTCTGGCGAGGTCAGCTCGTTGGTGCCGAGGCCCCGCAACAGGGTGATCAGGGAGAAGGCCTTGGCGGTGGGGATCAGCTCCTTGCCGTCGCGCAGCATGTAGGTCTCGCCGATCAGGTTCTCGATGATCTGGGCACGGGTGGCCGGGGTGCCGAGGCCACGGCCCGCCATGGCGGCGCGGAGCTCCTCGTCGTCCACCATCTTGCCGGCGCCTTCCATGGCCGACAGGAGCGTTGCTTCATTGAAGCGCGCCGGTGGCTTGGTGACCAGGGCCTTGAGCAGGATCTCGTCGGTGCTGACCTTCTCACCGGGCTCGACCACCACTAGCTGGGGCGCGCCGCCCTCTTCCTCGCTCACCGCGGCGGCCTTGCCATACACGGCCAGCCAGCCCGGATTGACGAGGATCTTGCCTTCGGTCTTGAAGGCTTCGCCCTCGACGCGGGTGATGCGGGTCGTGATGCGGTACTCGGCGGCCGGGTAGAACACCGACAGGAAGCGCCGGGTCACCAGATCGTAGATCTTGGCCTCTGCCTCCGACAGGGTCTTGGGCGCCGTGCCGGTGGGGATGATGGCAAAGTGGTCGGAGATCTTGGCGTTGTTGAAGATGCGTTTGTTGGGCTTGGCCCAGCCCTGCTTGATGATTTCGTTGGCGAAGGGGCCGTATTCGTCCGGCAGGCCGCCAAGGATGCCTTTCACCTGACCGACGTAATCTTCGGGCAGGGCACGGGCATCGGTACGCGGATAGGTCAGCACCTTGTGCTTTTCGTACAGGGCCTGGGCCAGCTGCAGGGTAGTACGGGCAGAGAAGCCGAAACGGCCGTTGGCCTCCCGCTGCAGGGAGGTCAGATCGAAGAGCAGGGGCGATAGCTGGGTGGAGGGCTTGGACTCCTCCTCCACCGTGCCGGTCTTGCCCTCGCACTTGGCCTTGATGGCCTCGGCACGGGCCTTCTCCCACAGGCGGAAGGCCGTGGCATGTTCGGCCAGCGGAGCGCCCTCTTCGGGCTTCCTGAAGCCCTCGTCGAACCAGCGGCCCACATAGGCGCCAGCCTGGCAGCCGAAGCTGGCTTCGAGCTCCCAGTAGTCGGTGGGTTTGAAGGCGCGGATCTTTTCCTCGCGCTCCACGACGATCGCCAGGGTTGGTGTCTGGACGCGACCGACGGTGGTCAGGTGGAAACCACCGGTCTTGGAGTTGAAGGCCGTCATCGCCCGGGTGCCATTGATGCCGATCAGCCAGTCACTCTCGGCGCGGCACACGGCGGCCTCACGCAGGCCCTCCACGTCAGCGGCGGCCCGCAACTGGGCGAAGCCGTCGCGGATGGCATTGGCGGTCATGGACTGCAACCACAGGCGCTGCACGGGCTTGGTACTGCCGGAGTGCTGCACGATGAAGCTGAAGATCAGCTCACCTTCGCGGCCCGCGTCGCAGGCGTTGATCAGGGCGGTGACATCCTTGCGCTTGATCAGCCGGGTGAGCAGCTTGAGGCGGTCCTCGGTCTTCTCGATGGGGTTGAGCGCGAAATGGGGCGGAATCACCGGCAGGTGGGCAAAGGACCACTTGCCACGCTTGACCTCGAACTCCGCCGGCACCGTCAGCTCAAGCAAGTGGCCAACGGCCGACGAGAGAACGTAGTGCTCGGACTCGAAGTAGTCTTTTTCTTTGGTGAACCCCCCCAGGGAGCGGGCAATATCCGCCGCAACCGAAGGTTTTTCCGCGATGATCAGCTGCTTGCTCATGCCTTTGGTGCGCCTTGTGGCGCCTGACTCCGAGGGTGTTGGGGAAGGGTCGCGAGCCGGCCCTGACACGCGCCCCGGAACGCATCCGCACAGGAAGGCAAAGCGTGCCGGAAGCACCGGGCGGAAAGCTGCGACGACGGGACAGCCACCCTTGCAGGTTGTTGGGAAAAGCGGCGCATCATACGAAAGCCGGCGCCGGGCGTGCAAGCCACCGGAAATTCAACGCATCGCCTCAATGCACGGCGAATGGCGCCTGCTCCTCTTCATCTTCTTCGGATTCGTTGAGCAGCTCGTCGAGGATCAGGCCGTTGATGGGACGGTCCTGCTGCCACAGCACCATCAGCACGATCACCTTAAGGTTCTCCAGCTCGATCTCGGTCTCACCGAGAGCAAGGGCTCGCTCAACGATCATCTCACGGCATTCGGAATCAAGGATGCCGGCATTTTCAAGAAAAAGCAGGAAACCCCGGCATTCGACCCCCAGGCGGACCTGTTCGTCGTCGGAGTAGATGCGCAGGGACCCCGCGCGGGAGAACTGGGCCGGCCGCTCTCCATCGGATAGCTGGCGCAACCCGGACAGCCATTCAAGGGCTTCGGTGATTTCTTCTTCCTCGAAGCCGGCGGCGGTAAGCTTGCGGGCCAGTTGCGCGGGTTCCGGGCACGCATCGGCGTGGACGTAGTTCTCGAAGAGGTACACGAGGATATCGAACATGGCGCGTAGGCCTGAGGCCGGTCATTTTAGAGACGCTGGAGGCGCCCTCCGGGCAGGCGGGCAACCCGTCCTTCGAGCTCCAGCGATAGCAGAATGGCGGAGAGCGCTTCCGGCGTCAAGCTGGTGCGGTGCACCAGGGTATCCACATCCACCGGGTCATGGCCGAGCGCAGACAACACCGTGTCGTCACCCGCATCACCCTGGATCGGTGCAATGCCACGTATCGGCGCGGCTTCCGGCGCAGGGAAGCGAAGCTCCTCGAGTATGTCTTCGGCACATTCGACAAGCTTGGCCCCATCGCGGATCAGACGATGGCAGCCCTTCGTCACGGGGGAGTGAATGGACCCCGGGATGGCAAAAACCTCGCGTCCGCAATCAATGGCGAGCCTGGCGGTAATCAGCGAACCGCTCTTGAGCGCAGCCTCCACGACCAGCACGCCCCTTGCCAAACCGGCGATGAGCCGGTTACGACGGGGAAAGTTGTGGGCCAGCGGCCCAAGCCCCAGGGGAAACTCGCTGACGATGGCCCCTTCGGCGGCGATGCGCCGCGCCAGATCACCATTGCGCGCCGGGTAGATCCGGTCGGCCCCGGTGCCGATCACGGCGACGGTACGACCGGGGCCGCTCAGACCACCCCGGTGGGCCGCCGCATCGATGCCCAAGGCAAGGCCGCTGACGATTCCCAGCCCACCCCGGGAAAGACTGGCAGAGAAGGCTTCGGCGTTGGCTTCGCCCTGGGGCGTGGCGCTGCGGGCCCCCACCACGGCAATGGCCTCGCGCGACAAGAGCGCGACGTCACCTTTGACATACAGACACACGGGCGGATCCGGAATTTCCAGCAGGGATGCGGGGTAGGCGGGATCACCCAGGGTCAGGAGGGTGTTGCCCGGCTCATCCGCCCACTGGAGCGCCCTGGTCACCGCCTCACCAGCGTCGTGGTCGAGGAGGAGGCGGGCCACGGGGCTGCCGACCACCGCCGCCAGGGCACTGTGACCGGCATCAAAGATGGCATCGGGCAAGCCGAAGGCCGCCAGCAACTGGCGCTGGGCCGCCGCGCCCAATCCCGGCGTCAGGCTCAGGCGCAGCCAGGATGCAAGAGGGTGCCGCGCCTCCAAGGGGGAACCGTTCGTCAGGGCTTGCGGACGCTGTCGGAAACCGCAGCGGGGCCATCACTTTCCATCACCAGGGCGTAGGCCACCCGCTCAAAGACCCGGAACACGAACACCAGGCCATACCGATGCTCGGGCAGCTTGTATCGCTGTGCCGGCCCGACGTTGTCTTCCCGGTAGATGGTCTCTCCCCGGTTGCGGTGGAGGGCCAGCACGTGGCCGACCTCAACCTGGTCGCGCTTGCCGACGCTGATGGCCACTACGTTGTGGCGGCCCGCGCCGCCAACCCCGTTGTAAATCGATACCACCCGACCGGTCAGTTCCTGCTCGGGGGCATGGGGCACGTAACTCGGCAGATCCGAAGGGCCGGCCGGCAGGAGGCGATCCCCCTTGCCGATCTCCTGCTTGAAGGACGTGACGATGAGGCTTGCCGGGATGGGCGCCCCTTCCCGGGTGGTCTCGGTTTCTCCATCGGCATCGGGCGCAAGCACCCCGGCCTGGGCACTCACCCGGGCCTGGCCGAGGTAGGCGGCCTCGAACCCCAAGAGCTCACCGGTAAGCGGATCCTTGAGGGGGCTGGCCTTGCGATAGATATTCCAGTTGCTGATTTCCGGATTGATGCGGGTCGCGAAAATGGTGTCACCCGGGCTGGTGAACACGCGGCCCTCCTGGGTCGCCACGACGATGCCGGCCCTGACGTCATCAGCGTCGTCAACGATCAAAGGCTCGGACAGGAAGGGCAGGATGGCCCGCAGGGGAATGCTCTGGATGGCATTGCGCGCCGGATCGGAATAGACCTGCGGGAAACGCTTTTCATAGAGGGGCCGATCCTGCGGACCGCCGATGCGCTTGCCCAGCTTCAGCGTGGGGCCGTTGCGGTCAAGGACGACAACCTGCCCCGGGTAGATCAGGTGAGGGTTGCGGATTTCCTCGCGGTTCAAGCGCCACACATCGGGCCAGCGCCAGGGTTCGCGCAGGAATTTTCCGGAGATACCCCACAGGGTGTCACCGGACACCACCACGTGACTGTCGGGGGCGTCGTCGGCCAGCCGGATCGGACCGGCGGCTCCAGCACCGGCAGGAACCAGGGCGGCGACGCCGATGAGGAGGGCGGATATAATGCGGATCATGGGAATTGCGCTCGCTTTCGGCGGACAGTTGCGCCGCATCGTGGGCAGTCTGTGTTGCGGAGCCTGATGCCCTCTCCGTCAAGACGCAGGCATCGCATATTTCGCTCAAAATTCTGCACGTAAAGTCTTCATCCGGCAATATTTATGGCCCTTCTACCCATTCTCCGCTACCCCGACCCACGCCTCCACACCCGCGCAGCGCCCGTGCGCGAGGTGAATGACGAAATCCGTCAGCTGGTCGCCGACATGGCGGAAACCATGTACGAGGCGCCGGGCATCGGTCTTGCCGCCACCCAGGTGAACGTTCATCAGCGCGTTGTGGTCATCGACACGTCAGAAGACAAATCTGCCCTACTGGCCCTGATCAACCCCGAGATCATCGCCCGATCGGGCGAGCAGGTCTGTGAGGAAGGGTGTCTGTCGGTGCCTGGCATCTACGACAAGGTCAGCCGTGCCGAGACCGTGCGGGTACGGGCCCTCGACCAGCAAGGCAAAACCTTCGAGCTCGACGCCGAGGGCCTGCTGGCCGTGTGCATCCAGCACGAACTCGACCACCTGGAAGGCAAGGTCTTCGTTGAATACCTGTCCCAGCTCAAACAGACCCGCATCAAGGGCAAACTGGCCAAGAAGGCCCGGATCACCGCCTGATGAAAGTCGCTTTCGCCGGAACCCCCGAGTTCGCCGCCATCGCCCTCGAAGCCATCCTTGCGGCCGGTTTCGAAGTCCCCCTGGTCCTGACCCAGCCCGACCGCCCGGCAGGGCGTGGCATGCAACTCCAGCCCAGCCCGGTCAAACAGGTGGCCGTGGCCGCCGGCATCCCGGTGCACCAGCCCGAGAAGCTGCGCACTGCCGAGCAACAGGCACCCCTGGCCGAAGCCGGGGTCGACGTGCTGGTGGTGGCTGCCTACGGCATCATCCTGCCCCAGGCCGTGCTTGATCTGCCGCGCCTTGGCTGCCTCAACATCCACGGCTCGCTGCTGCCCCGCTGGCGGGGTGCCGCGCCCATCCACCGGGCCATCCAGGCCGGTGACACGGAAACCGGCATCACCATCATGCAGATGGATGCCGGCCTCGATACCGGGCCGATGCTGCTCAAGCGCGCCGAACCGATCAACGCCGACGACACCACCGGTGGTCTCCACGACCGCCTGGCCTGGCTGGGTGCCGAGATGATCGTCGAGGCCCTCGAAGCCCTGCCAGGGGGCCTCGCCGCCACGCCACAGCCCGCCGACGGGGTCACCTACGCCGCCAAGATCGGCAAGGCCGAAGCCATCGTGGACTGGACCCGGCCGGCCGTCGAGCTCGAACGCATGGTCCGCGCCTTCAATCCCTTTCCCGGCGCCATCGCCACCCATGGCGAGACCCCGGTCAAGCTGTGGCGGGCACGGGCCATCGACGCCAGTGGCACGCCGGGCGAGGTACTGCTGGCCGAAGGTGCCGGTGTGATCGTGGCCTGCGGCGAAGGCTCCCTGTGCATCACCGAACTGCAAAAACCCGGCGCCAAACGCCTCTCCGCCGCCGACTTCCTGCGGGGCATGCCGATTGCCGTGGGTAGCCGCTTTGCCTGACAAAGCGCTTCAGCCCATTGAATTTTTTGCAACGCGCCCCATCTAAACTTTCGCTTTCCGCATTAACCATCGAAAGGACGGATACACGCAATGCTAGGCAACTGGCTCAAGACCTCGATCCTGATGGCTGGAATCATCGCCCTCTTCGGGGCGATCGGCGCCATGATCGGCGGCAAGTCGGGAATGCTCCTCGCGCTGCTTTTCGGCGGCGCGATGAACATCTTCTCCTACTGGTTCTCCGACAAGATGGTCCTGCGCATGTACAACGCGCAGGAAGTGGACGAAACAAGCTCCCCCTACCTCTACAACATGGTGCGCGAGCTGGCCGGGCGCGCCCAGCTACCGATGCCCAAGGTCTACATCATCCATGAAGACCAGCCCAACGCCTTCGCCACCGGGCGCAACCCCGACAACGCCGCCGTAGCGGCTACCACCGGCATCCTGCAGATGCTCAGCGCGCGCGAGCTGCGCGGCGTGATGGCCCACGAACTGGCCCACGTGAAGCATCGGGACATCCTGATGTCGACCATTTCCGCCACCATGGCCGGTGCCATCTCAGCCCTGGCCAATTTCGCCATGTTCTTTGGCGGGCGTGACGAGAACGGCCGCCCGTCCAACCCGATCGCCTCCATCGCCGTGGCCCTGCTGGCACCGCTGGCGGCCAGCCTGATCCAGATGGCGATCTCCCGCGCCCGCGAGTTCGAGGCCGACCGGGGCGGCGCCGAAATTGCCGGCGACCCCCACGCGCTGGCCGATGCCCTGCTGAAGATCGACGCCTTCGCCCGCGGCATTCCGATGCCGACCGCCGAGGCACACCCCGAAACCGGCCAGATGATGATCATGAACCCGCTCTCCGGCGGTGGCCTGCGCGGCCTGTTCAGCACCCATCCGGCAACCGAAGAGCGGGTTGCCCGTCTGCGCGCGCTGGCAGCAGGCCGCTGACAGGCCTCGTGTCCCAAGCCCGATGAACCCGGCTCCGGCCGGGTTCTTCGCTTTCAGCGCGGCGCAGGCAGCGGCAGCGTCACCCGGAAGCAACTGCCCTTGCCAGGGGAGCTGCTCACTTCAAGGTGTCCGCCGTGGCTGAGCACGATACGGTAGGCGGATGACAGGCCGAGCCCACGCCCCTCCCCCACCGGACGGGTCGTGAAGAAGGGCTCGAAGATGCGTGCCCGGGTCGCCTCGTCCATGCCGCACCCATCGTCTTCCACCTCCACCACCAGGCTCTCACCCCGGGGCATAGCCCGGACCACGATGGTACCGACGGCACCCTCCAGGGCCCGGAAGGCATTGTCGAGCAAGGCCTTGAAGGCCTCCACCAGCAGGGTCGGATTGCCCTGCAGCGCAGGGAGGGCCCCGTAGCTGCGGACGAGGGCCTGCCCCGGTCTACGACTGCCGCTGGTCGCGTGGATGGCTTCCTCAAGGATCTTCGCAGATGGCAGCTCGCGGGTCTCCGTCGGGCCGGGACTGGCGAAATCCTGCAGGGCATGGATGATGTCCGACACCTGGCCCAGACCCCGATTGGATTCCGCGACCAGGGTGGGGAGATCCTCGCGGATGAAATCCAGGTCGGTGCCACTGCGGGCGGCGGCCCAGACATCCGCGCTGGCGCCACCGGAAACCAGGCGCTCCGCCGTATCCGCCAACGCAAGCAGGCGCTCCGCGTACTCGCGCAGGGTACCCAGGTTGGACGCCACGTAACCGAGGGGCGTGTTGATCTCATGGGCCACGCCTGCCGCCAGCTGCCCGACGGCAGCCAGTTTGTCCGCTTCAAGCAAACGGACGCGGGTCTCCTGCAGGGAGTCCAGGGTCTGCCGGAGGGTTTGATTGGCGGTGCTCAGCTCGGCCGTCCGCTCAGCCACCCGCTGCTCAAGGCTGGTATTGATCCGGGCAAGCTCGCCGTTGCGCTCGGCCACGAGACCAAGCAGATTGCGGACGGCGGCGATCAGGGCCATGTTGCCGGGATCACTGCCGTGGCTGGCGGCCGCCTCGAAAGCCGCCTCCGCGGTGGCCCCCCTTTCCACCTCCCGTAGCTGACGGGCCATGCTCTGGTCGGTGTCAAGGATGTGGAATGTCAGCCAGCTAGTGACGAAACGATACAGCACCGGCACCGCCCGGGTCGGATCGGCCGTGCCGCGCATCGCCTCCACCTGGGCGACGAAGTCCGCGTGGCTCTGGCGATGGGCGCGGACATGGCGCGGGTCGAGGCCCACGCGCTCCATCAGAGCCTCCTCGGTGGTGAAGTGGTGGGCGGCGTAAGTGCCCAAGCCGTCCAGCACATGGGCCAGCTCGGCCGGCTGGATCTCGCCGCCGGTGGCCGCGCGCTGGGCCAGGACATTGACAAGGTCAACGAGCTTGCGGTGTTGGGCGTCCACCTCGCCAAAGCCGGTCTCAAAGTAGTCAGCCCAGCGAAACGGGGCAATCCGTTCTCTGTTGTTCACGCGGACGCCCCCTCACCGCGGGCAATCTGCCCGCCGATGGCCTTGAACAGATCCTGCAGCGCCAGGCCCAGAGCCGCCAGCAAATCGGCAAGCTCTTCGGGAGACGTGCCTCCCCGGGCGGACTCACAGACCGAACGGGCCAGACCACTCACGCGATGTGCGCCAATGTTGCCCGCAGCACCCGCAAGGGAGTGGGCCAGACGGAAGATCTCGGGCACATCGCCGGCGGCCAGGCAGGCCGTGAAGCGCTCGCCCACCTCCCCGTGGGTATCGACGAAGACCTGCAACAAGCGCAGATAAGTGGGCCACCTGCCCCGGACGATCCGCAGACCACTCGTCACGTCGAGATCATCGGCGGGGTTGGCAGACGGCACGAAAGAACGTTCCACCGCCGCCCCCGAATGCCACTTCAACAACATCCGGGCGAGGGCTTCGGGCTCCACCGGCTTGGTGAGGAAGTCATTCATTCCGGCGTCCAGGCAGATATCCCTGTTCTCTTCGAAGGCATTGGCCGTCATGGCCACGATCGGGATCCGGCTGCCACCCGCCAGACGGCGTATGCGCCGGGTGGCCTCCAGACCGTCCATCACCGGCATCTGCATGTCCATCAGGATCACCGTGTAGGCGTTGAGACGGGCCAGTTCGACTGCCTCCACCCCATTCGCGGCCCGGTCTGCGGTAAGCCCGAGTTCGCCGAGCATTTCCACCGCAACTTCCTGGTTGAGCACGTTGTCCTCCACCAGCAAGACCCGGCCGCCCCTCAGGCGGCGTGCAGCATCGGCCTGCGTTTCCCTCACCCCCGATGGCTGTGCGGGAAGTATCGCGCCCTTGCGCCGGATGAGCCGGGCGGTAAACCAGAAGGTGCTTCCCCCGCCAGGCGTGCTATCCGCCCCCGCCTCGCCCCCCATCAGACGGGCCAGGTGGCGAGTCAGCGCCAGCCCCAGCCCGGTCCCGCCATGACGGCGTGTGGTCGAGGCGTCGGCCTGCTCGAAGGGCTGGAACAGGCGGGGCAACTTCTCGGGAGCAATTCCGATCCCGGTATCAATCACTTCAAAGCGGATCAGCAGGTCATCCTCACGCGCCTCCAGCACTCTTGCCTGCACGCTCACGGAACCATGGTCGGTGAACTTCACGGCATTGCTCAGGTAGTTGAGAAGGGCTTGCCTGAGGCGCGTCACGTCCCCGCACAACACCGCCGGCAGACCATCGGTATCACTGCGAAATTCAAGGTGTTTCGCTGCCAGACGCTCCTGGATCAGCGAATGGGCCTGATTGAACAGCACACCGGGGGAAAAATCGATGGACTCCAGCGTCAGCTTGCCGGCCTCGATCTTGGAAATATCGAGGATGTCGTTGATGATCGACAACAGGTGGCTTCCCGCGCTGCGGATCTTGCCGAGGCGGTCCTGTTGAGTGGTGTTGAGGGGGCTGCGCTCAAGCAGCCGGGCCAGGCCCAGGATGGCATTCATCGGGGTCCGGATCTCGTGGCTCATGTTGGCCAGGAAAGCTGTCTTGGCCTGATTGGCCAACTCGGCCTTCTGCCGCGCCTCCGCCAGCTGCAGGGTGCGCTCTGCGACCAGATCCTCCAGGTGCTGGTGATAGAGCTTGAGCTGCGCATCGAGCTTGCGGGTCTCCGTGACATCGAAGAAAGTCGCCAGAAGACTGTCTCCCACCAGCGCGCCGGACACCATCAGCGTCCGTACCTCGCCGGAGCGGCAGGTGATGCGGAACTCCCGAGGCTCCACGGCCCGCTGGTTCGCGCCGGCCTCGCGCAGGGCCTCGCTCCAGGTCGCCCGTGCCCAGCTCCGATACTCGGGCTCGGGATAGGCCAGGCGCCACCAGGTCTCCAGCTCAGGCACATCGGCGCGGGTATAGCCGAGGATATCGGTGAAACTGCGGTTGATGTCGAGCACCACCCCGTTGTCGTCCACCAGCGCAAGCGGCATCGGCGCAACCTCGAAGAGCTGACGGAACCGGGCCTCGCTGCGGCGCAGTGCCGACTCTTCCCGGTGCCGCGTGATGGCGATGGCGGCCATGTCGGTAGCCAGGGCAACCTGCTCCAGATGATCCTCGGTCGGCTGCGATGCCGTGGCCGGATAGAGCGCAAAGGTTCCCAGTACGCCACCGTTGCGGCTGAGAATGGGAGAGGACCAGCAAGCCTTCAGCCCAAAGCGCCCGGCCAGTTCGGCATAGGACGCCCACAGGGGATCATGGGCAATGTCATCGACGACGACCCGCGCTCCCCGCCACGCAGCCGTCCCGCAGGACCCAACCCCCTCGCCGATCGCGATGCCGTCGATCGCGCGGTTGTAGGCGTCGGGCAGACTGGGTGCAGCACCATGGCGCAGGTGAACACCATCCGGATCCAGGAGCAGTATCGACGCCCGAACGCCGCTCAACCGGGCCTCGACGCCTCGCACCAGCGTGTCCAGGGTGTTCTCGAGGCTCGCCCCGGACGCCACCATCTCGAACACTTGGCGCTGGGTGGCAAAGGCCACCTCGGCCCGCTTGCTTTCGGTGATGTCGCTCCAGATCGCAGCCAGATAGCGGCGACCGTCCCGCAGGGTGATACCGCGTGCGCGCACCCGCACATCCCGCACCATGCCCGTGATGTGGCGATGGCGCGTTTCGATGGTGAGGCCGTCCGGCGTCAGCATCTGGGCCACGCACTCGGCCATCAAGGCCGGGCTCTGCGCGCAATCGATGTCCGCGATCGCCAACTTCGCAAATTCCGCCCTGCTGTATCCCAGGTTACGGTGAGCCGCCTCGTTGAACTCGACAAAACAGCCGCTGCGGGCATCCACCAGGGCGATCGAATCTGCGGCCTGACCGACGATGCTCGAGAAGATTTCTTCCCGCTCGCGCAAAGCCTCCTGGGCGCGCCGGGCATCGGTGATGTCCCGGGCCACACCGAGAACCCCCACCAGTCGCCCATCGTCGTCGTACATCGGGGTCTTGAGGGTTTCCACGCGCTCCCGGTGACCGTCATCGGCGAAGACCAGATCTTCCTCGTTGCGCACGGGCCGCCCGGCATGGATCGCCGCCAGATCATTGCTCCGGAAATTATCAGCCACCTCCCACGGCACGAAATCGTAGTCCGTGCGCCCCACGATATCCGCCTCCCTGGTGTTATACAGACGCTCGAAACGGGGATTGCAGGCCAGATAGACGCCGTCCGGATCCTTCAACCAGACCAGATCGGGAAGCGCCCGGACCAGCGTTTTGAGGAAATTACGCTCCTGCTCCACGCCGCGGGCGGGATCGGTGCCATCGACGCCGGGGTTTTCAGAGGCGGGCTCCGCAGCGCGCTGCACCGGATCATCGGAGGGAGAGTCCGACGGAAGGGTCATGGAAAGGCCTTTTCTGATCCCACAGCATCCGGACGAGGATGCATTCGGGCACGTCCGATAGCGCGGGCGCACCGAGCAGGGTACTGGACTGATGATTGCTTACCTGCGGCAGCGGCCGAGACAACAAGCCCCCGACGCCACTCTTTTCTTGAAGAGCACAACGGACTTCGGGCCGCAAACTTGAGGCGCCGAAACGGAATGTCTGCTGACCCCGCCCGGATACCCCGATGGATTCCGGAACACAGGCCCGCGCCCCCTTCCCGACGACCCGGCCGGAGCACCCGAAGATAGCGGAAAGCACTAGATAAGCCTTTGTAAATCCGCCGCTTTTCCGGATCTCGACGCTGCGTGGCGCTGTATTTTTGCAGCGCAAGGTCGTATCATTCGGCTCCCCCGATTCACCTTCCCCGGTTTTCCCATGCTCCATCCCACCCGATTCGACGTGATCGTTGTCGGCGGCGGCCATGCCGGCACCGAAGCCGCGCTGGCCGCGGCACGGGCCGGGTGTGCCACGCTGCTGCTCACCCACAACATCGAAACCCTCGGCCAGATGAGCTGCAACCCGTCCATCGGCGGCATCGGCAAGGGGCACCTGGTGAAGGAGGTGGACGCCCTCGGCGGCGCCATGGCCGCGGCCACCGACGAAGGCGGCATCCAGTTCCGCATCCTCAACGCCAGCAAGGGCCCGGCCGTGCGCGCCACCCGCGCCCAGGCCGACCGGGTGCTGTACAAGGCCGCCATCCGCAAGCGCCTCGAAAACCAGCCCAACCTGTGGCTGTTCCAGCAGGCCGTGGACGACCTCACCGTGGTGGGCGACCGGGTCACTGGCGTCGTCACCCAGATCGGCCTACGCTTCGAGGCACCCGCCGTGGTGCTCACTGCCGGCACCTTCCTCAATGGCCTGATCCACGTGGGCCTGCAGAACTACTCCGCTGGCCGCGCCGGCGACCCGCCGGCCATCAGCCTGGGCCAGCGCCTGAAGGAACTCGCCCTGCCCCAGGGACGCCTCAAAACCGGTACTCCGCCGCGCCTGGACGCACGCAGCATCGACTTCTCGGTGATGCAGGAGCAGCCCGGCGACGACCCCGTGCCGGTGTTCAGCTTCCTCGGCAAGGCCAGCCAGCACCCGCGCCAGCTACCCTGCTGGATCACCCACACCAACAGTCGCACCCACGACATCATCCGCGCCAACCTCGACCGCTCGCCGATGTATTCCGGCGTGATCGAAGGCGTGGGCCCGCGCTACTGCCCGAGCATCGAAGACAAGATCCACCGCTTCGCCGACAAGGACAGCCACCACGTCTTCCTCGAGCCCGAAGGCCTGGACACCCACGAGATCTACCCCAACGGCATCTCCACCAGCCTGCCCTTCGACGTGCAGCTGGACATCGTGCGCTCCATCCGGGGCCTCGAAAACTGCCACATCCTGCGCCCCGGCTACGCCATCGAGTACGACTACTTCGACCCGCGCAAGCTCAAGTCCAGCCTGGAGACCAAGTCCATCGGCGGGCTGTTCTTCGCCGGCCAGATCAACGGCACCACCGGCTACGAAGAAGCGGCCGCCCAGGGCCTGCTGGCCGGCATCAACGCCGCCCTGCAGGTAAAGGGGCAAGACCCCTGGTGCCCGCGCCGCGACGAGGCCTACCTGGGTGTGCTGGTGGATGACCTGATCACCCGCGGCGTCTCCGAGCCCTATCGCATGTTCACCTCCCGCGCCGAGTACCGTCTCAGCCTGCGCGAGGACAACGCCGACCTGCGCCTCACCGAAACCGGCCGCAAGCTGGGCCTGGTGGACGACATCCGCTGGGCCGCCTTCTGTGCCAAGCGCGAGGCGGTCGAACGGGAAACCGCCCGCCTGCGCGCCACCTGGGCCACTCCGGCCAGGGTGCCCGCAGAGGCCGCCGAAGCCGTGCTCGGCAAGGCCATCGAGCGGGAATACCCCTTCTTCGAGCTGCTCCGCCGCCCGGACGTGCGCTACACCGACCTGATGACCCTGCCCGGCGCCCCCGAAGGCCCCGAGACCGACCCCCAGGTGGTCGAACAGCTCGAGATCGCCGCCAAATACCAGGGCTACATTGACCGCCAGCAGGACGAAGTGGCCCGTCAGGCCGATGCCGAAACCACCCCCCTGCCGGCTGACCTCGACTACACCACCGTGCGCGGCCTGTCCAAGGAAGTCCAGGGCCGCCTCAACCAGCACAAACCCGAAACCATCGGCCAGGCCAGCCGCATCCAGGGCATCACCCCGGCGGCCATCAGCCTGCTGCTGGTATGGCTCAAGCGCAGCGAACTGGCCCGCGGTCGGGAGAAGTCCGCATGAGCGCCGCGCCCCTCGAAAAGGGCATCGCCGCCCTCGACCTCGCTCTGCCCGCCGATTCAGCAGAACGCCTGCTCGCGTTTGGCCGCCTGCTGATGAAGTGGAACAAGGTCTATAACCTCACCGCCATCCGCGACGAAGGCCAGCTGATCACTCACCACCTGCTCGACTCCCTGTCGGTGCTGCCCCACCTGGGTGGCGTCACCCGGCTGGTGGATGTGGGCTCCGGCGGCGGCCTGCCGGGCATCGTGCTGGCCTTGTGCCGACCCGATCTACAGGTGGACTCCGTGGAGACGGTGCAGAAGAAGTCCACCTTCCAGAACCAGGCGAAGATCGAACTCAAGCTCGCCAACTTCCGCGCCCACCACGCGCGCATCGAAGCCTGGCAGCCGACCTACACCCCGGAGGCCCCCGACGGCATCATCTCCCGGGCCTTTTCCGACCTGGCCGACTTCGTCAATCTCACTGCCCACCTGGTCGGCCCACATACCCGGCTGCTGGCCATGAAGGGCGTCTACCCCGAGGACGAGATCGCCCGGCTGCCCGCCGGCTTCCGCCTCGAACAGGCCATTCGCCTCAGCGTGCCCGGCCTCGACGCCGAGCGCCACCTCCTCATCGTGAAACGGATCTGAGCATGGCCCGCATTTTCTGCATCGCCAACCAGAAGGGCGGCGTCGGCAAGACGACCACCTGCGTCAACCTGGCCGCCGGCCTCGCCACCGCCGGCCAGCGCGTGCTGCTGATCGACCTGGACCCTCAGGGCAATGCCACCATGGGCAGCGGCATCGACAAGCGCGGCCTGAGCAAATCGGTCTATCACCTGCTGGTGGGCCTGGGCACCGTGGCGGACGCCCGGGTGCGCTCCGAGAGCGGCGGCTACGACCTGATCCCCGCCAATCGTGATCTTGCCGGCGCCGAGGTCGAGCTGGTGGGCCTCGACCGGCGCGAGAACCGCCTGCGCGACGCCCTCGCCCTGCACCAGTCCGAATACGACTTCATCCTGATCGACTGCCCGCCGTCCCTGTCCCTGCTCACCCTCAACGGCCTGTGCGTTGCCCACGGGGTGATCATCCCCATGCAGTGCGAGTACTATGCCCTGGAAGGCCTGTCCGATCTGGTGAACTCCATCAAGAAGGTACACGCCAACCTCAACCGCGAGCTGTCCATCATCGGCCTGCTGCGGGTCATGTTCGACCCCCGCGTCACCCTGCAGCAACAGGTCTCCGCGCAGCTCGAGGCCCACTTCGGTGACAAGGTCTTCAAGGCCATCGTGCCGCGCAACGTGCGCCTTGCCGAAGCCCCCAGCCACGGCATCCCCGGCGTGGTCTTCGACCGCAGCGCCAAGGGCGCCCAGGCCTATCTGGCCTTCGCCAAAGAAATGATCGAACGGGTCAAGACCCTCTGAATCCCACCATGGCACCTCCCAAACTCAAAGGCTTAGGCCGGGGGCTCGACGCCCTCCTCGCAGCCAACAACGACGGCGACCGGACTGAAGGTGAACTTCAGACCCTGCCCGCAGCAGAACTGCAACCTGGCAAGTACCAGCCACGCACCCGCATGGACCCGGGTTCGCTTGAGGAGCTGGCCGCCTCGATCAAGTCCCAGGGCGTGATGCAGCCCATTCTGGTGCGCCCCATCGGCGCCATGTTTGACGCCAAACGCTACGAGATCATTGCCGGCGAACGCCGCTGGCGGGCCGCCCAACTAGCGGGCCTGAACGAAGTGCCCTGCCTGGTGAGGGAGATTCCGGACGAGGCCGCCCTGGCCATGTCCCTGATCGAGAACATTCAGCGGGAAGACCTCAACCCGCTCGAGGAGGCCGCCGGCATCCAGCGTCTCATCGATGAGTTCAGCATGACCCACCAGCAGGCCGCCGACGCCGTCGGGCGCTCCCGCCCGGCCGCCTCCAACCTGCTGCGCCTGCTCCAGCTCGCGCCCCCGGTGCAGGAGCTGCTCATGGCCGGCGACATCGACATGGGCCACGCCCGTGCCCTGCTCCCCCTGGACGGCGCCGCCCAGATTGGTCTCGCCAACCTGATCGCCGCCCGCGGCCTGTCGGTGCGCGAAGCCGAACGCCTGGTACATCAGGCCCTCAACCCGAAATCGAAACAGCCCGCTCCGACCCCCGACCGGGACATTCTGCGCCTGGAGGAGGAGATTGCCGATCAGCTCGGCGCCACGGTGAAGATCAAGGCCAACAACAAGGGGGTGGGGGCCGTCACCATCCACTTCGGCAGCCTCGATCAACTCGACGGCCTGCTCGACAGACTGAACCTGAAATCCTGAACCGCCGCCGGTGATGGCGTGGGATGAACGGACACCGAGCCCCCACTCGGCCGGGGGCATCCCGTGGATCAAGGGCCCGCGGACGACCGAAGCAACCCTATAGATCTTCGTCCGTAGTGCTGCGCAGAATGCGCTGCGCCTCCTGACGTCTTGCGCCCCGGGACTTCCCGTGGGGGCCGGCCTTGCGCTGCAGGGCCGGTACTACCAACGGATTGCGCGGCCCCTTTGGCGCGGACTTCCCCGGCCCCTGATCGGGGCCGCGGAAGATCAGCTTCTGACGGGTTCCGAGGGTGCGCCTGGCCATGGATCAGACTTTGCTGCCGGCACTGGCGACATGCGCCAGTGCTTCACGCGTAACCTCCTCGGTGATACCCGAGATTTCGGCAAAGCACCCGTCAAGCGGGCAATTGCGCCCCGGCGGACATCCGTGTTCGTAGGCACACTGGGCCTGGGTCTGGTCGGTCAGGACCATTTCGCGAGCAGCTTCGCAGCGGCTGATGGGTGAATCGATGTAGGACATGATGTGTCTCCCTTGTACACTTTAAAGTGTAGTCAAGGGATGAAAAATTACCTTGCAATCAGCAGGGTTTTTACATCCTCACCAGTGCCTGGGCAGCTTCTTGCGAACAATGATGCGGTGGGGCTCGATCTCCACATAGCCGCCGGACACCATGTCACGGAGGATACGGTTCACCATTTCCCGGGACGCCCCCACCATGTTGGCGAGATCCTGCTGGGTCAGGCGCCGGTCAATGATGCCGACGCCATCGGTCTCGACCGCCAGGGACTCGAACACCCGCGCAATGCGCCCAAACACATCCACCAAGGCCAGGGAGCGCACACTTTCCGTCAGGTTGCGAATGCGTCCGACCAGATTGCGCACCACGATCTGCATGCAGGCCGGATGGGCTTCGATCAGGGCGAGAAACGCCACCCGGGGAATCTGCAATACTTCACTGCGCGTCAGCGCGATGACCGAGGCGGAACGCGGCGCGTCGTCGAGCAGGGCGAGTTCACCGAAGTAATCACCCGGATCAAGCAGCGACAGGGTCACCTCGCGACCGATGTTGTCGGTAAGGTAGGCCTTGAGCGCCCCACTTTGCACCACGAACAGGCTGCTTCCATCGTCACCCTCGTTGACGACAATGGTATTGGGCGCAAAATTGCGCACCCGAGAACGCGACTTGAGTACTTCGGCCTGCTCATCGCTGAGGCCGTCGAACAGATCCACCCGATCCAGATACATCACAGCCAGTTTACCTCTCCGATGACAGCGCGCTCCTGAGACAGCCCGTGCAACGCCCCGACAGAACCCTCCTTGGACTCGTGATGGCCTCGCTGCTGGCGATGGTCACCCTCCTGCTGTCTCCCGCCGGAGATCTGGAGCATGGAGCCGGACTGGAGTTGCTGTACGCCCTGCGGGGAACGCGCCCTCCCCCGCCGGAAGTCGTAATTATAACCCTCGATTCCCGCTCGGCTCGGGCCTTGGGGCAGTCCGAGCGCCCGGAACGCTGGCCGCGGAGCCTTCACGCCCGGCTGGTCAACGGACTCACCGACCGCGGTGCCCGGGTGATCGGCTTTGATGTGCTCTTCGAACGGGCCAGGGAGCCGGAAGGCGACCAGGCCCTGGCCGCAGCCATTCGGCGTGCAGGCAACGTCATTCTCATGGAAGGCGTTTCCCGGGAAGCGGTCACCCGCCCCGACGGCAAAATCGTGGCCCACGTGGATCATCTCACCCGACCCCTGCCCCTGCTCCGGGATGCGGCGTGGGCGAGCGGCCCTTTCATCATGCCGAAGACACCCGCGGGAATATTCGAGTTCTGGGGATTTGTCCCCAGCGTCGGCGACCATCCCTCCCTGCCCATGCTGATGGCCCAGCTGATGACCGCTGGCACAGCGGCTGCCATCTCGCCTTCACCGGATATCCGCCTGCGCGCCCTCAACCTGTACGGTCCCCTCGGCACCGTCCGGACCCTTTCCTATGCGGAGGCCCTGGAACGGGTGGCGGACCCGGCCACCGGGGACGCGGCCTTCCGAGGCAAAGCGGTCTTGATCGGGTTCTCCGAATTCAACCAGTCACGGCAGGGGGACATCTTCCGGACTCCCTACAGCAGCCCTGACGGGCTTGATGTCAGCGGTGTCGAATTGTGCGCCAGTGCCCTGGCCAACCTCCTCGACGGCTCGGCACTGCAGCGCCCCGCGGACAGCCTGCTACTCGCAGCCCTGCTCGCCTGGAGCGCCATGCTGGCGGCCCTGTGGCACTTCATCGGAACGGCCCGGGCTCTGGCCATTAGCGTGGCCCTGGGCCTGGCGTGGGTCGGTGTGGCCGGATGGTGCTTCGCCCACCACCACGTATGGCTGCCCGTGATCCTGCCGGGGGTGCTCGCCCCCCTCACCATCACCGCCTTTGGCCTGTTCAGCCATGGTCGCGCCGCCCGGCAGCGGGAACGCGACCTGCAGAGGGCCCTTGATCTGGGCCTCAGCCGCAAAGGGAGCGAGAAGCTCGTCGCCTTGCTCCGCGATCATGATGGCGGACGTAGCATCCACGGGGTATGCCTGTGCAGCGACATTGAGGCCTATACCAGCCTCACCGAAAACCTCAGTCCAGCAGATACCCGGGAAACCCTGAACCGCTACTTCTCCCGCCTCCTGCCGGTGGTCGAAGCCCACGGTGGTCACGTGATGGATATCGTGGGTGACTCCATCATGTGCCTCTGGCTGGCCGAAGACTCGGCGGGCGACGCCTGCCGCAAAGCCTGCGATGCCGCCCTTGCGCTGCATGGCCTGATGAACGAAGCGCCCCCCGGAGACAAGACCGCGCTCCCTACACGTTTCGGCCTTCACTACGGGCCGGTGTTTCTCGGTGAAGTGGGTGCCGATGCGCGACGGGAACTGCGGGTGGTCGGAGATATCGTCAACACCAGCAGTCGCATCCAGAGTGTCAATAAGATCCTCCGCACCCGTATCCTGGCCTCCGGAGCGGTGCTCGAGCAACTCCCCCCCCCACGCGGAGAAGATGAAGCGCGACTGCTCGGCTCCTTCGTATTGGCCGGCAAGCGCCAGGCCATCGATCTGCATGAAATCAGGTCCTCGCCGCTGCCTCAAGATGCCCGGGAGGCCTTTGAGATCGCCCGTAGCGCCTACGCCAGGGGAGCCCTCGACCTGGCCCGCCTGCACCTGCGCATCCTCCTCGCCACATGCCCGGAGGACGGCCCCGGGCGATTCTACGTGGAGCGCTGCGAGGCTCGCCTGACTGGTGGAGAGTTCCCCGACAGCAGTGGGTGCATCGTGCTCGAAAGCAAGTGAGCGAATCGGGGACAAATGCAAACTGCACACGAGATACTGCAAGTCACATCCTTTTGCAGTTAATATCTCCCACAAATTCAGCCGTTTGCCATTTCAGGTCTTCAGGATCGGTACTCCGTCGATGCAGTCCCATGCCCGGCCTCCGCACAAGTTCGCGCTGCGGCCCCTCTACCTCGGTCTGAGCCTCACCTTTTCCGGCCTGTCCGCCGCGTCCTTCAGCGCCCTCGCCTGTGACCCACCCGCCGGACACCTCGCCGCCACCGAGGGCCGCATCGAAGTGCGTGCTGCCGGGGAAGGCCAGTGGCGCATCGCCACACCGCGCCAGCCCCTGTGCCCCGGCGACCAGGTCGCCGTGCGCGGCCCCGGCCGGGCCGCCGTGGTGTTGGCACAGGACGTACTGGTGCGCCTCGACCACAACACCACCCTGACCCTGCCCGGCTCGGCGGCCACCGGTGAGCTCAAGCTGCCCCAGGGCGTAGTTCACGTGATCAGCCGCTTCAGCCGGCGTTTCGGAATCATCACGCCCTTTGTCAATGCCTTCGTGGACGGCACCGAGTTCACCGTAACCAGTGACGATAGTCGGGCCCGGGTAGTGGTCGCCGAAGGTCGCGTGCGCACCGGAAACAGCGCAGGCGAGCTACGCATCGAAGCCGGCCAGGCCATTGAGGCCCGTGTCGGCAGTGCCCCTGCAGGAATAACCGTGCGCCCCCTCGACGCCGTCGCCTGGGCCATCCATTACCCCCAGGTCCAGCACCTCCGTCCGGTCGAACTGGCCACCTACCCCGAAGCCACGCGTCAGGCCCTCGCCGCTGCCCAGGGCGAACTGGCGGCAGGCCGGGCGCGCAATGCGCTCGACCACCTCGCCCCCCTCTCCGCGGTAGACAGCACGCCCGCCCTGGCCGCCTTGAAGGCCGGCGTACTGCTGGGTCTGGGCCAAGTCGACGCGGCCGGCGCCCTGGTTGCCCGCTTTGCCCCGGGTACCCACCCCGCCCTCGACGCCACCGCGACGGTGATCCGCGTGGCCCGCAACGATCCCGCCGCCCTGGAAACCGCCCGCCAGAACGTCGAACGCAACCCCGACGCCCCGGCGGCCCAACTCGCCTACAGCTATGCCCTGCAGGCCGCCCGGCAGCTCCCCGCCGCCCTCGAAGCCGCCCGCCGAGCCACCGCCCTGAGCCCCGACGCGCCCCTCGCCCACGCGCGCCAGGCGGAGCTGGAGCTGGGCCTGGGTCGTGCCGGCCCCGGCGGCGACGCCGCCCGGCGCGCCCTCACCCTGGCCCCCGACACGCCCCGTGCTGCAGCCCTGGCCGCCTTTGCCCTCCTCTTGACCGGCAACACCAGCGCTGCTGCCGCCGACTTCGCTGCCGCCCTGGCCCGCAACGACACCGACCCCCTGGCCCACTTCGGCCTGGGTCTGGCCCTGATGCGCCAGGGGCAGACCGAAGCCGGCCGCCGCGAGGTGGAGATCGCCGCCCTTCTCGACCCGGCCAACGCCGAGCTGCGCAGCTACCTGGGCCGCGCCTACATGGAGGAAGCCCGCAGCAAGGTGGCCGGCGACCAGTTCGACCTGGCCCGCCGCCTCGACCCGGGCTCACCCACCCCCTGGTATTTCGACGCCTTCCGCCAGCTACGCGAGGGCGAGCCCCTGGCCGCCCTGTACAACGGCGAAGAGGCCCTGGCCCGCAACGCCAACCGCTCGGTGCTACGCTCCGGCACCCTGCTCGACCAGGACAGGGCCGCCCGCAGCGCCAGCCTGGGCGCCGCCTACCAGCAGGTCGGCCTCGCCGCCCCGGCCCAGGCCGCCGCCATGAACGCCATCGAGAGCGATCCCGCCAGCCCAGCCGCCCACCGCCTTCTGGCCGACGCCTACGCCGAGGTACCGCGCTTTGAAGGCGCCCGCCTGTCCGAACTGCTCCAGGCCAACCTGCGCCAGCCCATCGGCCAGTGGCCCCAAGCTCCCCAGTTCGTGATGCCGCCGCTCCCCCTCTTCGACGGGCCCCGGGCAATATCCCCCGACGAGGCCACCGCCTTCTTCGAGCGCAAACCCACTCGATTTGCAGCCACCGTGGGCGGTGGCAGCCACAGCGCGATGGCCGCCAGTGCCCTGCTGTCCCACGCCTGGGATCAGGGCCAGATCTCCTTCGGTAGCTTCGACTACCGTTACGCCGGCCTCACGGATACCATCTCTGACACCCACTTGGCCGGCAGCCGCCTCGACGCCCGCGTGCTACTCACCCCGGGCACCACCCTGCTGGCTGAAGCACGTCACACCGAACGCCACGGCGGCGCCCAGTACCGTAACCTGTTCGACGGTCAGGCGCCCAACCTGCTGCGCCGCAACCTCAACGACCTGGGTCGCATTGCCTTGCGCCATGAACTGGGTGAGGGCGACGAGATCCTCGTCGAAGCCAACACCCAGCGCTTCCGCGAACTTCAGAAGGATTATCTGCAGTACCGCAGCCAGGCCATTGGTCTCGACATCAACAGCGAGGGGCAGGAGCGGCACCGCACGCGAGGCCTGTCGGCCCTGTACACCCGCCAACGCGAAAAGCTCGGTCTGAGCGTCGGCGCCACTACGGCCAGACTGTCGGGCAAGCAGGACATCGGCGCAACCATGGCGCTGAGCATGGACCCGCGCATCGTACTTGACATAACCAAACTGCCAACCCGAACCCTCACGACGGACCGGGATACCGCCTTCGGCTACGCCCAGTGGCGGGTCACCCCAGCCCTGACCCTGCATGGCGGTGCCGACTACGTGCGTTTCGAAGATACTGGCCGCAGCCAGGCCGAGCGCATCAACGGCAAGCTGGGGGCCGTGCTCAGGCCAGCTACTGGCACCACCCTGCGGGCCGCTGTCCTCCAGGGCGTATCCGGCTCAAGATATGACGCGGAAAACCTGGCTCCGACCCAGTTCGCCGGTTTCAATCAGGTTTTTGACGATATCTCCGGAACCCGCTGGCGCCGCGTAGCGGTCGCCGCGGAGCAGCATCTGAGTGATCGGCTTAGTGGCGGACTGGAAGCCTCCTGGCGCTGGCTGGATGCCCCCATGGTTGATCCCGGCGCCAGCAACGGCTACCACCTGGAAGACTGGAAGGAAAGTCTTCACCGGGCTCACCTGGCCTTTCCCTTCGGCCGGCGTGCCTTGCTCAGCGCAGAATGGCGCCGCGAGAACATCCGCTATGAAGGTGGCAACAAGCTGGTGCGTGACACCCCCTGGAAAGTCGACACCGATCTGCTGCCCTTGCGCCTGTGGTTGAAAACCGGCCGGGCCGAAGTGCTGCTCGAACACTGGTTGGTGCGCCAGCGGGCCAGCCAGATCGCCAGCACCGGGGCCGAATCCGATGCCCGCTCAACCTTCACGGTAACCAACCTGCGCCTGTCCTTGCCATTGGTCCCCCAGCGTGTGAATGCCAGCCTGGGCGTATATAACCTGTTCGACCGGGATTTCCGCTTCCACAACACGGATCTCAACGGCGCCCCCCGCGTTTCCCTGTTCTACCCGCAGCGCACCCTCATGCTCCAGGGCCAGTTGCACTTCTAACGCACTTCATTCCACAGGAGATCGTCATCCATGCGGCAGCGTCCCCCAATCCTGAAACCAGCTCTGCTGACCCTGAGCCTGCTGGTTGGCATCACTCTCCACCTCCCTGCCCAGGCAGCCGGCAAGCTCGACCGCTTGGCGCCAGGTGTCATTGCCCCCGGTGACATCACCGGTGCGATCATTTTTGGCAAGAACGGCGAGGTCATTCCCCTCGACGCAAAGGGCAAGCCCCTCGCCCCCTGCGCGATGCCCCGCGGCACAGGCCCTGACTCAAAGAAGAGCTCGCTGCCGGAATGCCAGTCCGGCTCGGCGTCCGAGGCCAACGGGCCCAAGCCGAAAGCGGCTGGCGTACCTTGCGAAGGCTACTACCTCATCTGGATCGGTGGTTATCCGGTAAAGATTTGGTTTCCCGTCGGCTGCACCCCACCGTGAGCGTCACGGAACGGATACTCACGTAAGAGTGCAGAGGGAAGCCGGTCAGGCTTCCTTTTGCATTTCGGGCGATGGTGAAGGGTTACAGGGGATGGCACTGCAATGCCGGCAATCTCTCGCTGCAGCTACTTCGAACACTGGCCCGCATCACCTGAAGCAGGTCGATTTCGTCAGGAATGGCGTCCAGATCGGCTTCGGAACGGACCGCGTCCCGACAGGCCGCCTCAGTACATAGGGGGCACGGGTTGGGGCAGCGGAACATGGATGCGGTGACCATGGCGAGGGACTCCCGGGTCAGACGGATCACAAGCCGGAAAGGCCCACCGAAGGCTTACACAGCTCGACCCGCAGACCCATAGTCTAGGCAAAGCCGACGCCTGACGAAGCCCCGAAAGACACTCCGGAACTGTGACACGCGTCACTCAGTCACGACTCTTGACGACTGGACGGAGTTTCAGGGTGCTGGCGATGCGCTCGGCAATGGCCCGCGCCTCGAGGGCCGAGGTGAAAGGGCCTAGCTGAAGACGGTACTTTCCTTCACTCGCGAGCACGGAGACGGAGGATCTGAGCCACTGCAGTTCGTGCTCGACAAAGCCCTTGAAGTGCTCGGCGTTGACGGAGCTGGCAAAAGCGCCAAGCTGCAGGAAAACGGGTTCGCTGCCACGCCCTGCGGGGGCAACGGAAGCTGCCGCCACCGGGGCCGGGACTGCTGGCGGAGCCGATGCGGCCGTGACCGCCTGGGGAGCCTCGGGCACCGGCGACGTCTCGGCGACGACGGCAGAGGGTGCAGGACGGGCGATGGCTGCCGCCACCTGGGCCGGCGGGGCCCGACGGATCGGCGGCACCTTCCGAGCCGGATCCACCATGGCCACGCCCTCGGGCAGCATCAGGGCCACTTCGACACTGGCATGTCCGTTGTCAACATAGCCAAGCTTGTAAGCGGCTGCGTAGGAGAGATCGATGATGCGGCCGGGGTGAAAAGGGCCCCGGTCGTTGATACGCACGACCGCCGAGCGCCCGTTGGCCAGGTTGGTGACGCGAACATAGCTGGGGATCGGCAGACTGGGGTGGGCAGCCGTCATCGCATACATGTCAAAGCTGTCGCCGCTGGACGTCTTGCGCCCGTGGAAGGGCTTGCCATACCAACTGGCGACGCCTTTCTGGCGGAAGGAGCTGCCGCTGTTGCCAAGGGCCACGCCATGCCCCAGGGCATAGTCGCCCTTTTCGAAGCGGGGGGCCTCCAGCGGGACGGAGGCTTCATCCGCACCGTCATCAGGGCTCTCGTAACGGAAGGCACCACTGAATATCTGCTTGGGTGACCCTGGCTTGAGACTGGACTGGAATACAGGTTCCGGAGGGTCCTGAGCGTCTGCTGCTGCGGCGCAGGCGGTGGCCGCACACCCCACCACCACCAGGAGGCGAGACAGGACACGACGAAGGGCGGCGGGCCGGAAACCGGCTCGCGGGTGTTTCGCTACAGGTTGCATGACGCTCTTTCCTGTTCGGGCGCGCGCGTCAGGCGCGCGCAGGTTCAGGTGCCTACCCGGCGCCGGTGTCGCTGTATGCTCATGAGCATGCCGACACCCAGACACAGGGTAACGAGTGCAGTGCCACCGTAACTGACGAAGGGTAACGGGACCCCGACAACGGGGAGAATTCCGCTCACCATGCCCATGTTCACCAACGCGTATGTAAAGAAGATCAGCGTCAGTGCGCCGGCGAGGAGGCGCGAGAACAGGGTCGGGGCACCAGCGGCAATAAAAAGGCCGCGAAAAATCAACAGGATATAAATTACCACAAGAATGAGTGCGCCGACCAGCCCGAATTCTTCGGTGAGCACGGCGAATATGAAGTCGGTATGGCGTTCAGGCAGAAAATCCAGATGGGTCTGGGTCCCGTTGCCCCAGCCCTTGCCGACGACGCCACCAGAGCCGATGGCAATGGTGGACTGGATGATGTGGAAGCCCTTGCCAAGGGGATCGGAAGTCGGATCGAGCAGGGTGCACACCCGGTGTTTCTGGTACTCCCTCAAGCCCGGCCAATCCACGCCGGGCTGGCAGATGGTGTCGCCCATGGCCACGATCGAGGCGATGCCGACGATGCCGACCACCGCCACCGGCAGGATCAGCCGCCAGGTGAGGCCGGCGAAGAAGAGCACGAAGAAACCCGAGGCCGTCACCAGGATCGCCGTCCCCAGGTCGGGTTGCTTGGCGATCAGCCCGACCGGCAGCAACAGCAGGCTGATGGCGATCAGGAAGTCACGGCCGCGGATCATGCCCTCGCGGCTCTGGAAATACCAGGCCAGGGTCAGTGGCATGGCGATCTTCATGAGCTCGGAGGGCTGGATCCGGGTGATCCCGATGTTGAGCCAGCGCCGGGCACCCTTGGAGACGTCGCCAAACAAGGCCACCGCAACGAGCAGAACAATACCGATTACGTACAGCGGCAGGGCGATGCTCATCATGCGCTGAGGTGGAATGCGCGCGGCCACCCACATCACGAAGAAGGCCACTGCCGTGTTGACGGCCAGCGTGCCCAGACGCTCCGGCGACGCGCTGACCATGATCACAGCCGAGTAGGCGGTGAGGGCCAGAACCAGCAACATCAGGGGGCCGTCGAGGGGCGACAGCAGGAAGCTCAACCACTTGCGCGGATCGAGACGCGGATTCATTCGGCAACCTCCGCAGACTCTTCGGCCGCCGGATCTTCGGGAGCAATGCCCGCAGGCACCTTGCCGAGCAGATAGTAGTCGAGGGCCTGGCGGGCGATGGGCGCGGCCGACTGGGCACCGAACCCCCCGTTCTCGACGAGCACGGCCAGGGCAATCTTCGGCTTGTCCGCCGGTGCAAAGGCAATGAACCAGGAATGGTCCCGCAAGCGCTCGGCGATCCGCCCTTCCACGTACTTGCCGCCCTTGAGGGAATAGACTTGCGCAGTACCGGTCTTGCCGCCGACCTCGTAGGGCGCGCCGGCAAACGCGCGGGCGCCGGTTCCAGCCTTGTTCACACCAACCATGGCGCGCTTGATGAGGTCGATGTGGGCCTGCTTGAGGGGGATGGTGCGCAGGGGCTCGGGCTCGATGGTGCGCTTCTCGCCGGTCTTGGCGTCCACCACGTGGCGGGCAATGTGCGGTCGGAAGAGCACCCCGTTGTTCACCAGCGCGGCCAGGCCCTGGGCCATCTGCAGCGGGGTATAGGCGTTGTAGCCCTGCCCGATACCCACCGAGATGGTCTCGCCGCCGAACCACTTCTGCTGCTCGGGCTTCTTGAAGCGCTTTTTCTTCCACTCCGGCGAGGGCAGCACGCCCTCGGACTCCCCGGGCAGGTCGATGCCTGAGCGCTGGCCGAAGCCGAAGGGGCGCATGAACCCGGCAATGGCATCGATCCCCATGTCGTTGGCCAGCACGTAGTAGTAGGTGTTGCAGGAGACGACGATGGACTTGTAGAGATCGACGCCACCATGCCCGCCGATCTTGTCATCCATGAAACGATGCCCGCCAAAGTTGAAATAGCCCGGGTCGGCGAGGGTCTGGTTGGGGGTGCGCTTGCCGGTCGTCAGGGCACCCAGGGCCATGAAGGGCTTGAAGGTGGAGCCCGGCGGATAGGCGCTGTAGATCGCCCGGTTGAGCAGAGGCTTGTCCTGATCGGTATTGAGCTGGTCCCAGTCCTGGGGAGCGATACCGTCCACGAACAGGTTGGGGTCGAAGGTCGGGGTGGAGGCCATGGCCAGCACGCCACCGGTGGACGGCTCGATGGCCACCAGGGCACCCCGTCGGTTGCCGAAAGCCTTCTCGACGATCTCCTGGAGCTTGAGATCAAGGGTCAGAACCACGTTGTTGCCGGGAATGGCCGGGGTGCGGCGCAGCAGACGCACGGCACGACCGCCGGAGTCCACCTCGACCTCCTCGAAGCCGGTGATGCCGTGGAGGTCCCGCTCGTAGCTCTTTTCGAGCCCCGACTTGCCGATGTGGTCGGTACCCCGGTAATTGGCGGCATCCTCGCTCTCTTCGATGCGCTCAAGATCCCGGTCGTTGATGCGGCCGATATAGCCGATGACATGAGAGGCGAAGCTGCCCAAGGGGTAGTCGCGGAACAGACGGGCCTTCAGCTCGACCCCCGGGAAGCGGTAGCGCTGGGCGATGAAGCGGGCCACTTCTTCATCCGACAGGCGATTGCGCAGGGGCAGGGATTCGAAGCTCTTGGATTCGTCCATGAGTTTCTTGAGGCGCTTGCGGTCCTTGGGCTGGATATCCACAAGCTTCGAGAGTTCCTCGATGGTCGCTTCCAGGTCGGCCACCTTGGAAGGAGTGATCTCCAGGGTGTAGGCCGAGTAGTTCCGCGCCAGCACGGTGCCATTGCGGTCGGTGATCAGGCCGCGGTTGGGAACGATGGGCACCAGGGAGATGCGATTGTCCTCGGCGCGGGTGGAGTAGTAGTCGTAACGCACTACCTGCAGGTAGAAGAAGCGCGCCGCCAGCAGGCCAAAGCCGATCAGGGCGATGATGCCGGCCACGGCCAGACGGCCACGGAAACGCGCGAGTTCCTGCTCGGGGGTGCGGATGGCGGCCATGAAGGGTCAGATGGGCCGGTTGTCGTCCCGCTCCATGGGCTGGTACTGGGGCAGCAGCAGCACATAATGCAGGGGAATCCACAGCACAGCGGCAACGAAAGTGCCAAAGAACATCCACCAGCCGGGAAACTCTGCACCCGCCATCAGGCGCACGATGACCATCACCACCTGGGAAAGGAAGAGCAAGGGCAGCACGTGCAGGGCCTGCTCCACCGGGGTGAACCACAGCACCCGGCGCGACAGCTCGTTGGCCGCATAGGCCACCAGCACGTAAGCAAAGGCATGCTGCCCGAGGGCCGCGCCCACGCCGATGTCGGTGAGAAGCCCAAACACGAAACCCGCACCGATACCGATCTTGAGGGGTTCGCGCACGCACCAGAAGGCCAGCACCAGGGCCACGAAATCGGGCACGGCAGGCAGATGGCCGGTGGGAATGTAGTTGAGGAACAAGGCAACGAAGAGGGTGGTGTAGACAAACCACATCTTCACCGGCAGCAGGATGCGACGGGAGCGGTTGGTGGGCTGCACTGATTACTCCTTGGCGGACCGGGCCCTGCGGCCCTTGAGCTTGCTCACCACCGGCTCGACCTCGGGCGGCCGCGCGGGCAGGCTCTCCCGATGGCCGAGGACCAGCACGTGGGTGAAGCGCTCGACACCGGCGGCCGGCAGGCAGGGAATGCGGGCAAAGGTCTGGGCCTGATCGCGCTCGACCCGGGCCACCGTGGCCACCGGCAGACCGGCCAGGAAGACCCCATCCAGGCCCGAGGTGACGATCTTGTCGCCGGGCTGGACGTCTGCGTTGGCCGCCAGATAGCGCAGTTCCATCAGGCCGTCACCAGAGCCGAACAGCACGGCCCTGAGCCCACTGCGCACCACCATCACGGGGATGGCCTGGTCCTTGTCGGTGAGCAGGGTGAGCTCGGATTGCATGGGGAAGACACGGGTGATCTGGCCGACCACGCCGGCATCGTCCACCACCGCCTGCCCGGCCTCGATGCCCGCCTGGGCGCCCTTGTCGAGGATCACCTTGCGCGAGAACGGGTCCTTGGCGGTGTACATGATCTCGGCCACGGTGGACTTCACCGGCTGCCGCTCACGGGCCTCAAGGAGAGTGCGCAGGTGGCGGTTCTCCTGCTCAAGCTGTTCCAGGCGCAGCAGACGCTCACCCTCCTTCAGTTGCTTGCTCTTGAGCTCCTTGTTCTCGATCTGCAGGCGCACCAGGGAAGCAAAGTAGTCGGACGCGTTGCGCACGAAATCCGCTGGCGTCGCGGCAGCCATCTGCAGGGGATAGGCAAGCACCGACAGCCCCTGGCGAAAGGCATCCAGGTAGCGCAGGTTCAGGTCGCTCACCAGCAGCGCCAGGGACAGCACCAGGAAGAACACGAGCTTGGCCAGCGGCGCAGGCCCGCGTTTGAAGAAGGGGGGAGGAGAATGGCCGACCATGGGACGGATCGCTCAGGTCGATCGGCAAATGGCGGCACCCGGGACTCGCCCGGGTTGTCGGCGCCGGCAGGCGAACGAAGCGTTCACTGCCGAGGCCCTGGCCGCCAGGCCGATTCCTATTCGCTGGTGAAGATGGAACCGAGCTGGTCCATCTTCTCGAGGGCCATGCCGGAACCGCGCACCACGCAGGTCAGCGGGTCGTCGGCAACGATCACGGGGAGACCGGTTTCTTCCATCAGCAGGCGATCGAGATCGCGCAGCAGCGCGCCACCACCGGTCAGCACCATGCCACGTTCGGCAATGTCGGCACCCAGTTCGGGCGGGGTCTGCTCCAGGCCGATCTTGACCGCCGAGACGATCTGATTGAGGGGCTCGGTGAGGGCTTCGAGGATCTCGTTGGAGGAGATGGTGAAGGCGCGGGGGATGCCCTCGGCCAGATTGCGGCCCTTGACTTCCATCTCCTTGACCTCGGAACCCGGGAAAGCCGAACCGATTTCCTTCTTGATGGACTCGGCGGTGGTTTCACCGATGAGCATGCCGTAATTGCGGCGGATGTAATTGACAATGGCTTCGTCGAACTTGTCGCCGCCCACGCGGATCGAACCCGCGTAGACCATGCCGCCCAGGGAGATCACGCCCACTTCGGTGGTGCCACCGCCAATATCCACCACCATGGAGCCCGTCGCGTCGGCCACCGGCATGCCGGCGCCGATGGCCGCGGCCATGGGTTCTTCGATGAGATAGACGTTGCTGGCACCGGCCCCCAGGGCAGATTCACGGATGGCGCGACGCTCGACCTGGGTGGAGCCGCAGGGCACGCAGATGATGATGCGCGGGCTGGGGGAGAACAGGCGGGTGTCGTGAACCTTCTTGATGAACTGCTTGAGCATCTGCTCCGTCACCGTGAAGTCGGCGATCACACCGTCCTTCATCGGCCGGATGGCGGTGATGTTGCCCGGCGTCTTGCCCAGCATCTGCTTGGCGGACATGCCCACGGACAGGATGGTTTTCTTGGCGTTCGGCCCGCCTTCGGTGCGGATCGCCACCACGGACGGTTCGTCGAGGACGATGCCCTTGCCGCGAACATAGATCAGGGTGTTGGCGGTGCCAAGGTCGATGGCGAGATCGTTCGAAAAATAGGAGCGCAGAGAACCAAACATCGGAGAAAAATCCCGGAAAAACCGTTAGGAGGGGTTGGGAATTGGGGCAACAGAATCGCTTATGATAACCTACAAACCTTTGTCGTTTAAGCAACTTTGTAAATTACCATGTCCCTCTCCCTTGACGAAGTCCGCCACATCGCCAAGCTCGCCCGCCTCGAACTCGCAGAGGGCGATCTGGCGGCGACCCAGGCCAAACTGAACGGTATTTTCGGCCTCATCGAGGAGATGCAGGCGGTGGATACCGACGGGGTCGAGCCCATGAGCCACCCCCAGGAACTGGCCCAGCGCCTGCGCGAAGACCGTGTCACCGAAAGTGATCGCCGCGCCGCCTACCAGTCCGTCGCCCCCCAGACCGAATCCGGGCTGTATCTGGTACCCAAGGTCATCGAATAGGCCCAGCCGCTCCCCACATTGGCCGGCCGCTTCGGCGGCGCCCTCCATACCGCTCCACGCACAGCCCACGCACCATGATCGACTCCAGCCTCAAGGACATCGCCGCGGCCCTCCGCGACAGGAAAGTCTCCGCCGTCGAACTCGCCACCGAGAGCCTGGCCCGCATCGACGCCGGCAACCCGAAGATCAACGCCTTCGTCACCACCGACCGGGACGGCGCCCTTGCCGCCGCCCGCGCCGCTGACGAACGCCTGGCCGCCGGCCAGGGCGGCCCCCTCACCGGCATCCCGCTGGCCCACAAGGACGTGTTCTGCACCGAAGGCGTGCTGACCACCTGCGGCTCGAAGATGCTCGCCAACTTCGTCAGCCCCTACGACGCCCACGTGGTGAGCCTGCTCAAGGCCGCCGGTGCGGTGATGGTCGGCAAGACCAACATGGACGAGTTCGCCATGGGCTCGTCCAACGAGAACTCCCATTTCGGCCCCACCCGCAACCCCTGGAACGCCGGTAAAGTCCCGGGCGGCTCGTCAGGCGGTTCGGCCGCGGCGGTGGCGGCACGCCTGGTGCCCATCGCCACCGGTACCGACACGGGCGGCTCGATCCGCCAGCCGGCCGCCCTGTGCGGCATCACCGGCATCAAACCCACGTATGGCACCGTGTCGCGCTACGGCATGATCGCTTACGCCTCGTCCCTTGATCAGGGCGGTGCCTTCGCCCGTTCGGCGGAAGACTGCGCCGTGCTGCTGTCGGCCATGGCCGGCCACGACCCGCGCGACTCCACCAGCCTGGAGCGCGACAGCGAAGACTTCGGCCGCGAATGCACCCCGGCCGACGCCCAGCCCCTCGCCGGCCTACGCATCGGCCTGCCGAAGGAGTTCTTCGCAGAAGGCATGGAAGGCGACGTGCGCGCCGCGGTGGATGCGGCCCTTGCCGAATACCGCAAGCTCGGCGCCACCACCGTCGAGGTGAGCCTGCCCAACGCCCGCCTGGCCATCCCCGCCTACTACGTGATCGCCCCGGCCGAGGCCAGCTCCAACCTCTCCCGCTTCGACGGTGTGCGCTACGGCCACCGGGCCGCCGAGTACGGCGACCTCAACGACATGTACTGCAAGAGCCGCGCCCAGGGTTTTGGCGGCGAGGTGAAGCGGCGCATCCTTGTGGGCACCTATGTGCTGTCCCACGGCTACTACGACGCCTACTACATCAAGGCCCAGAAGCTGCGCCGCCTGATCGCCAACGACTTCGCCGCCGCCTTCGAACAGTGCGACGTGATCGCCGGCCCGGTCAGCCCCACCGTGGCCTTCGGCATCGGCGAGAAGAGTGACGACCCGGTGCAGATGTACCTCTCGGACATCTACACCATCGCCGTCAACCTGGCCGGCCTGCCGGCCCTGTCCCACCCCGCCGGCTTCGGCACCGGCAACCTGCCGGTGGGTCTGCAACTGATCGGCAACTACTTCGACGAAGCGCGGCTGCTGGGCACGGCCCACCGGTTCCAGCAGACCACCGACTGGCACCTGCGGGTGCCCGCCGGCTTCTGAGGCGGCCCCCATGATGCCCCTGCGTTCCGCAGCCCGCCTCGGTGCCAGCCTGGCCGTCGCCCTGCTGGCCGGGTGTGCCACGGTGGATCAGATCGTGCACCGCCCCGAAAGCGCCCCGGCCGCCCGCAGCCAGGAGCCGTCGGCACCGGTGGCGCGCCCGAGCGGCAAGCTCAAGCCCATGCCCCTGCGTACCTTCACGGTGAAGACCGACTGCCGCTTCAAGGACGAGACCGGCAACTTCGGCAAGGCCAGCGTGGACGTACATGACTCCAAGGTGCGCGCCTTCAACGTGGAAATGACCATGCCGAAGCGGGGTAGCTGCCGCTACGATCTGGCCCAGTTCCGCCAGACCCAGGCCCTGCCGTCCATCGAACTCACCGGCGCCCGCGACTGCAAGGTGCGCATGTGGGAGCAAGGCGAGCAGATCACCGTGGCCTTCGCCGGTTGCCATCACCTGTGTTCCCCCTCCAGCGCCCACGATTACGTGTGGCCGCTGCTGATCGACAAGCCTACGGGCCAGTGCGACTAAGCGACTAATTTAGAGAGCCTCCTCATGAGCAGAACCGACTGGGAAGTCGTCATCGGGCTGGAAGTGCATACCCAGCTCAACACGCAGTCCAAGATCTTTTCCGGCGCCAGCATCGCCTTCGGCGCGGAACCCAACGCCCAGGCCTGCGCCGTGGACATCGCCCTGCCCGGCGTGCTGCCGGTGCTCAACAAGGGCGCAGTGGAGCGGGCCATCCGCTTCGGCCTGGCGGTGGGCGCCACCATCGCCCCGAAGAGCATCTTCGCCCGCAAGAACTACTTCTACCCCGACCTCCCCAAGGGCTACCAGATCAGCCAGTACGAGCTGCCCGTGGTGGTTGGCGGCCAGATCCATCTGCTGGTGCCCGACGGCAAGGGCGGCGCCTATGAAAAGGTGGTCAACCTGACCCGCGCCCACCTGGAGGAAGACGCCGGCAAGAGCCTGCACGAAGACTTCCACGGCATGACCGGCATCGACCTCAACCGCGCGGGCACGCCGCTGCTGGAGATCGTCTCCGAGCCCGAGATGCGCTCGTCCGCCGAGGCCGTGGCCTACGCCAAGGCCTTGCACGCTCTGGTGCGCTGGATCGACATCTGCGACGGCAACATGCAGGAAGGCTCCTTCCGCTGCGACGCCAACGTGTCGGTACGCCCCCGCGGCCAGGCCGAGTTCGGCACCCGCCGGGAGATCAAGAACCTCAACAGCTTCCGCTTCCTGCAGCAGGCCATCGACTTTGAGGTGCAGTGGCAGATCGACCTGATCGAGGATGGCGGCAAGGTCCAGCAGGCCACCGTGCTGTTCGACCCGGACAGCGGCGAGACCCGCGCCATGCGCTCCAAGGAAGACGCCCACGACTACCGCTACTTCCCCGACCCCGATCTGCTGCCGCTGGTCATCGACAGCGCCTGGATCGAACGGGTGAAGGGCGAGCTGCCCGAGCTGCCCGCCGCCCTGTCGGGCCGCTTCCAGGGCGAGTACGGCCTCTCCGCCTACGACGCCACCACCCTCACCGCCAGCCGCGAAGTGGCCCAGTTCTACCTGGACACCGTCGCCGCCGTCGGCAGCGCCAACGCCAAGACCTGCGCCAACTGGGTGATGGGTGATCTGGCCGCACGCCTCAACAAGGCCGAGCTCGACATCACCGCCAGCCCGGTGAGCGCCACGCAGCTGGCCGGCCTGGTGGCGCGCATTGCCGACAACACCATCTCCAACGCCATCGCCAAGAAGGTCTTCGAGGCGCTGTGGAACAAGGAGGGCGACTCCGCCGACGCCATCATCGACGCCCAGGGCCTCAAGCAGGTCACCGACACGGGTGCCATCGAGGCGATCATCGACGAGGTGCTGGCCGCCAACCCGAAGTCGGTGGAAGAGTTCCGCGCCGGCAAGGAGAAGGCCTTCAACGCCCTGGTCGGCCAGTGCATGAAGGCGAGCAAGGGCAAGGCCAACCCGGCCCAAGTGAATGAGCTGCTGAAGAAGAAGCTCGGCTGACAGGGCATGAGTAAATCGACTGCACGGTCCGATTTCGCGCCTGGAGGGGTGACTTCCGTCGCCACTCCGCAGCCATCACGGAAAATACGGCAGTAACGCCTTCGCCGCTTCGATGCGGTGTTCCGCGGCGGCGCCCGGGTCGTTCATCACGGCGAGCAGGAAACTCTTCGGATCCACATAGCCACCGCCCACGTCCAGGCCCCCATGGGGCTCCGCACCCGGTACGGCCGGCGGCTCCATCACCAGCCCGGTCATCGGCCCCGGCGGGGCAGGCACCATCGCCCCGCCAGGTTCAAGCACGCTCAGGGCACGCAGAAAATCGGCCGCCCCGATGGACTTGAAGCCCGCCAGCAGTTCGGCCTGACGCTCCGGGCTGGGCGCCATGTCGAGCCAGGTCTCGTCGGCGAACATGCCCCCCATGGCCGGATCGATGAAGGCCGTCCACCGCCCTGCGCCGGACTCGCTGGCGGGTGCCAGGGGCACGTCCCGGGCGGCGGCCGACGGTAGCAAACTCAAGTGGGCGGGCTGAACACCCGCCAGGAAACGCGCCCGCAGCCCTGCCAGAAAGGCCTCTGCCCGGGACAATGGCACCGGATCAGCCAGGGAGAACCACACCCGGAAGCCTGCGCTCCCGGCCACCGACACGGCCGGAGGCGGCAGGTCAAGCACGTTCACCACACCCTCGCACAGGGCCGCCACCGGCGCCCAACGCGCAGCCGGGGCCAGACCGATCACCATGGTCCACACCCGCTCGTCCGCGCTCACCAGATCGAGCGCAAAACCTGCCTCCGGCAAGGCATCGGGCAGATCCTGACCCGGCCGGCCGAAAAGCCGTTGCAGTTCGGCACTCAGGGAATGCATGACCATCCTCCATCAAAGTTCATCGATGCGGCACAAATGTACAAGTCTGCCACCCGCTTGCAAAGCCATGCAGGCAGCCCATCCGGGCGTTCCGGCAGGCGGGATCAGAAGACGCCATCCAGGTACGCCAGCAAGGCCTTGATCCGCGCCGGCTGGTAACGCCGGCTTGGGTATGCCACATACAGCGGGCTGGCATCGTAGGTGGCATCGGGGAAAATATCCACCAGCCGGCCCGCATCCAGATCGCCCTGCACGTCGAGCCGCGACTTGTAGGCGATACCGCGGCCTTCCAGGGCCCAACGGCGAACCATTGCGCCATCATCGGCCGCGCGGTCGCCACTGACCGTGATCTCACGCTGCAGCCCGCGGTGGAACAGACGCCACCGGTTGAACAGCTCGCCATTGCGGTAGAAACAGATGCAGTTGCGCCCCACCAGCGCCTCGAAGGATTCCGGATGACCATGGCCTTGCAGGTAGGCCGGCGAGGCGACGAGCACCCGTCGGTTGTCGCAGAGCTTGCGCCCGACCAGATTGGAATCCTCCGTGAGCCCATAGCGCAGCACCAGATCGATGGGGTTGCGGTACAGATCGATGAGACCGTCGGAGAGGTGCATCACCAGGCGCACCTGGGGATGGCGCTGACGGAAGGGTTCGAGCAGGGTGTCGAGGTGGTCACGACCCAGATCGGAGGGGGCGCCCAGGTGAATGTCGCCACTGAGCTGCTCACGTCCCCGCCCCAGGGCGGCCAGACCTTCGTCGAGGGCCTGAGCGGCCTGGACGCAGTAGCCGAGAAAATCCTCGCCAGCCTGGGTCAAGCGCAGGGAGCGGGTGGAGCGCTCGAAGAGCTGGCTGTCCACCCGCTGCTCAAGACGTTTGAGGGCCGCGCTGGCTGCCGCAGCGCTGAGGCCGAGGGCACGACCGGCAGCACTGATGCTGCCCAGTTCGGCCACCCGGATGAAGAGCTGCACATCGGGGAGATGGAGCATTTTCAAAAACTGTTTGATAGTTCGTCAAATGATAGGCTAATTCTCAATCAATCTCCGGTTATCTAGACTGGGGCATCTTCACTTTCGACAACCGGTCGCCGCCATGAACGACACCCTCTTCCGCCCCTTCAACCTGGGGGCCATCGTCCTGCCCAACCGCATCGTCATGCCCCCCCTGACCCGTGCCCGCGCCGCCCAGCCGGGCAACGTGCCCACCGCCATGAACGCCGCGTACTACGCCCAGCGCGCCAGCGCCGGGCTGATCATTGCCGAGGCCACCGACATTTCGCCCGACGCCAAGGGCTACTCCCTGACGCCCGGGGTACACAGCCCCGAGCAGATCGCGGGCTGGCGCCAGGTGACGGATGCGGTGCACCAGGCTGGCGGGCGGATCTTTCTGCAGATCTGGCATTGCGGGCGCATGTCCCACCCGGATCTGCGCGGTGGCACGCAGACGGTGGCACCCTCGGCCATCGCCTTTCCGGGGCAAATCTGGCTCGCGGGGCCGGACGGCCGGGGCGGGATGGAGGATTGCCCCATGCCCCGTGCGCTGGCAACGGCGGAAATCGCCCCCATCGTGGCAAATTTTCGGCGGGCGGCGCTCAATGCCATTGATGCCGGTTTCGATGGGGTGGAAATCCATGCGGCCAATAGCTATCTCATTGACCAGTTCCTGCGCACCACGTCCAATCAGCGCACCGACCAGTACGGCGGCAGCCGCGAGAACCGGCTGCGCTTCCTGCTGGAGGTGACCGACGCGGTAAGTGAGGCCATTGGCCCCGCACGAACCGGCGTTCGCCTGTCCCCGCGCAACCAGGCCCGGGGCATGGATTGCCCGGACAGCATCCCCACCGCGCTCGAAGCCGCCGCCCTGCTGCATCGGCGGGGCGTGGCCTACCTGCATTTCAACGAACCCGAAGAGAACCCGCCCAGCGTGGCCGCCGGGCAGTTCCGCCGGCAGCTCCGGGCCGTCTTTCCGGGGCCGGTGATCGTTGCCGGCGCCTACACGGCCGAACGGGCCCGTCAGGCCCTCGCCAGCGGTGAAGTTGATCTGGTGGCCTTTGGACGTGCCTTCATCGCCAACCCGGATCTGCCTGTCCGTCTGCGGGACGGCCTGCCCCTCAATCCGCCGGACGCCACCACCTTCTTTGGCGGAGACGCCCGTGGCTACCTCGATTACCCCTGCCTCGCCCCCAACAGGGAGCAGCTAGCATGAAGGCCGTCGGCTACCAGCAACCCGGCAGCCTTGACCGGGCCGACGCCCTGATGGACATCGAACTTCCCTGCCCCGTGCCCGCCGGCCGCGATCTGCTGGTGGAGGTGCAGGCCATTGCGGTGAATCCGGTGGATACCAAGATCCGCAGGAGCGCAGCACCGGGCGAGGGGGACTACAAGGTGCTGGGCTATGACGCCGTAGGCATCGTCCGGGAGGTGGGGCCGGGGGTCCAGTTTTTCCGCCCGGGTGACGCGGTTTGGTATGCCGGCGCCATCGACCGAAGCGGCAGCAACGCGGAATACCAACTGGTGGACGAACGCATCGTCGGGCGCAGGCCCGCCAGCCTGTCCGCGGCCGAGGCCGCCGCCCTGCCGCTCACCGGCATCACCGCCTGGGAGCTGCTCTTCGACCGCCTGCAGGTGCCCCTGGCCGGTCAGGGCGACGCAGCCAGCCTGCTCATCGTCGGCGCGGCAGGGGGCGTGGGCTCGATCCTGATCCAGCTGGCCCGCCAGCGTACCGACCTGACCGTGATCGCCACCGCATCAAGGCCCGAAAGCCGTGACTGGGTCCGGACCCTGGGCGCCCATCACGTCATTGATCACCATCAGGCCTTTGCGCCCCAGCTCGCGGGCCTGAATACACCACCTGTGGACTATGCGATCAGCCTGACCCACACCGACCAGCACTTCACCCAGTTGATCGATGCCCTCGCCCCCCAGGGCAAGCTGGCCCTGATCGACGACCCGGAGCTGATTGATGTACGCCTTCTCAAACGCAAGAGCCTGAGCCTGCACTGGGAGCTGATGTTCACCCGCTCCCTGTTCCAGACCCGGGACATGGAGGCCCAGCACCACCTGCTCAACGCGCTGGCCGACATGGTGGACCGGGGCGTCATTCGCAGCACCGTACAGGCTCACCTGGGGCCGATCTGCGCCGAAAATCTGAAAAAGGCCCATGCCCTTCTGGAAGGCGGCACGGTTGTGGGCAAGATCGTGCTGGAGGGCTTCAACTAGCCCCCGCCATCAGCCCTCCTGCGCGCCGCGACGGAGCCAGCGCAGGAGGGTGGAGTACAGACGGTCGGGCTCCACGGGTTTGGACAGGAAATCGTCCATGCCGGCGGCCATGCATTGGGCCCGGTCTTCGGCAAAGGCGTTGGCGGTCATCGCCACAATGGGCAGGTGTTGTCCGGCCTTCAGGCAGCGGATTTGACGGGTCGCCTCGAGGCCATCCATCTCGGGCATCTGCATGTCCATGAGAATCAGGTCGAAGGCCGAGCTGCGGACCATATCCACAGCCACCGCACCATTTCCCGCCACCGACACGTCTAGGCCCGCATCCTGCAGAAAGAGCCGCGCCACCTCCTGGTTCACCGGCTCATCCTCCACCAGGAGAACATGGGCCCCGGCATGCTCGCGGCGCAGGATCGCCTCGGCACCACCGGCGCGTCCCGGGGCCGACGGAAGCGGAACAGCGCTCTCGCCAAGACCCAGCCAGGCCGTGAACCAGAAGGTACTGCCTACCCCCGGGGCGCTGTCTGCGCCGGCCTCACCGCCCATCAGTTCCGCCAGACGCCGGGTGATGACCAGTCCGAGCCCGGTTCCACCGTACTTGCGGGTGTTGGACGCATCCCCTTGCTCGAAGGCCCGGAACAGCTTGGGCAAGGCTTCCGGGGGAACACCAATGCCGCTGTCGCTGACCTCGGCCCGCAGCAGCAACCGCTCACCCTCCCGGGCCGCGATACGCACGGCCAGGGTGACGCCACCGATTTCCGTAAACTTGACCGCATTGCTGGCAAGGTTGAGCAAGGCCTGGGTCAGGCGCGTGGCGTCGCCACGCAGCAGGTACGGCGGGGGTTCGCATTTCACCACCAGGTGCAGACCCTTGGCACTGGCCTTCTCCTGGATCATGGATGCAACGTTGGCAACGAGGCTTTCGAGGGCAAAGCAGCCCTCCTCCAGGAGGAATTTCTCGGCCTCGATCTTGGACAGATCAAGGATGTCGTTGATCACCGCAAGCAGGTGATGGGCCGCCGTATTGATCTTGCTCAACTGCTCGGCCTGGGCAGGGCTGACCCCTTCCCGCTGCATGATGCGCGCCATGCCGAGCACGGCGTTGAGCGGCGTGCGGATCTCGTGGCTCATGTTGGCCAGGAAGGCGCTCTTGGCCCGGCTGGCGCTCTCGGCCACCTCCTTGGCCAGGGCCAGCTCCCGGGTCCGGGCCTCGACCAGGCTTTCCAGCTGGAGGCGATGGCAGGCCAGCTCCTCCTCATTGCGCTTCTGCTCGGTGATGTCCTGCTTGATGCCGAGGTAGTGGGAGACGCTGCCATCCGCGCGGCGTACGGGAGAAATGATGGCCGCCTCCACATAGACCTCCCCGGTCTTGCGCCGGTTGATCAGCTCACCCCGCCATACGCTCCCTTGTTCGAGGGTGTCCCACAGATCCCGGAACACGTCGGGCGGCGTCTCACCGGAGTGCATGATCCGCGGGTTCTCGCCCCTGACTTCGTCCAGCGTGTAGCCGGAGGCCTCTTCGAAGGCTTTGTTGACATAAAGGATGCGCGCATCAAGATCGGTGAGCACGATGCTGCCGGGACTCTGCTCAACCGCCGTAGAGAGCATGCGCAACTGCTCTTCCGCACGCTTCCGTTCGGTGATGTCCGAGAACAGGCAGGCAAACTGCCCGGGACGGGGTGAATAGTAGTGGTTCTCGTAGTATCGCCCGGTAGCGGCCACGTAGCCTTCGAGGCTGGCGTGCTGCCCCGACAGCGCTGCCCCCACATGGGCCTTGAACCAGAAGTCCTCCAGCCCCGGAAAGAGCTCGCGTACGGTGCGGCCGATGACCTGCTCGCGGCTCAGGCCCATGATGCGGCTGTAGGCCGGATTGACGTCGACGAAGGACCAGTCCACCGGCTCGCCCGCATTGTCGAAGATCAGCTCCGCCAGGAAGAAGCCCTCCTGCATCGACTCGAAGAGGTCACGAAAACGTGCATCGGCGGCGAGCTGCTCATCAAGGGCACGCTTCCGTTCGGTGATGTCGGTGGAAATGCCGCAAAGGGCATAGATGCAGCCGTCTTCCCGGCGCAGGGGCAGCTTGACCGAAAGATAGCTGCGCGACTCTCCGGAACGGCGATCAACGTTGGTCTCCTCGATCTCGACCCGCTCACCGTTTTCAATGATGCGCCGGTCGTTGGCGCGCAGGGCAAGGGCCGTGTCTTCGTCGAAGTACTCCGCGTCGGTGGTACCAGCAAGCCCGTCCCTGCCGACACCAAAGAGTTCGCACACCGCCCTGTTGGCATAGGTGTAGCGGTATTCGTCATCCTTGATGTAGATGAAGGCCCCGACGTTGTCGAGAATGGTCTCCAGGATGGCATCGCTTTGCCGGCGCAGGGCCTCGGCCTGACGACGGGCGGTAATGTCGAGCACGATGCCGATGTAGCTGCCCACCCGGCCATCCTGTCCGATCACGGGCTGCCCCCGGCACATCAGCCAGCGCGGCCCCTCGCCCGCCGGTAGCCACACCTGCCACTCGGCTTCGAATCCAATACCCCTATCCCGGGCGGCGTTGATCGCCACCTCGACCCTGTCCCGGTCATCGGGATGAATGGATGCCCGCCAGGCCTCGTAGGAAGGAAGGCACGAATGGGCGGGAATGCCGTAGAGATCCCACAGTTCGTCAGACCAGTAGTTGTTGCTGGATTCCAGGAACCACTCCCAGGAGCCGGCCTGGGCGGCGTCCAGCGCCAGGCGCAGGCGCCTTTCGCTCGCCCTGAGAAGTTCTTCCGCCAGACTGCGCTCGGTCACGTCGGAAACGGTGGCCAGCACGTGATCCACCCCATCCAGCTCCAGCCCGCCCAGGCTGATTTCGATGGCGATCTCGTCGCCGCCCTTGCAGCGACCGCGCAGACTGCGCCGGGACATCAGGGCATGAGCCTGCTCGGGAGCCGTCCGGTACAGCGCCCGATGATTCCCATGGGCTCCACGCAGGGCATCGGGGACCAGCATGTCCACCGACTGGCCGGCCAGTTCTCCGGGTGCGTAGCCGAACATCCGCTCCAGGGCCGGATTGACCAGCACCATCCGCCCGGCCGGATCAACCACCAGCAGGCCTTCCACGCTGGAGTTCCAGACCTGCCGGAAGCGGGCCTCGCTGTCGGCCTGGGCGGCCTCGGCCCGATGCAGGTCGGAAATGTCGGTAAAGGTGAGTACCGCCCCGCGCTCTCCCCCATCTCGTTGCGATAGGGGTCGATCTGCATGAGGTAGTGGAAGCCCCGTTGGTGGACGTGCTCCACCCGGGACTCGCCACCATCAACCACCGTACCCACCCACTCGCGAAGCCGGGGCAGGTCCAGGTGGCACGGCACACCATAGAGGAACTGGCCAATGTCATTGGGCAGCAGTCCGAAGATCCGGCTGGCCAGGGGATTGAAGCGGGTCACCCGACCATCCCTGTCCACCACCACCAGGCTGGTGCGGATCGAGTTCTGGATGTTGCCCAGGGTCGCGTTGAGCTGAACGTACTCGAGGGATTTGACCCGCAATTCGTCGTTGAGGGTGGTCAGCTCTTCGTTGGAAGCCTGCAGTTCTTCGTTGGAGGACTGCAACTCTTCGCTCGAAGACTGGATCTCCTCGTTGAGGGATTGAAGTTCCTCGTTGGAGACCTCCAGCTCTTCGATCACCGTCTGCAGATGGGCGCGGGTGTCGGCCAACTCCTGACGCAGGCGGGCGATTTCGAGCAGGGCATCGGCGGGTGGCAGCCCCCCGCCCTCCAGCTCGGGCAGAGTGGTCTGAACCGGACTCTCCTCAAAACTGATCAGCATCGCACCGGCAGCATCGTGGGGCGGCGCCAGACGACGCAATACCGGACGCACCCGCAGGGTTTCCTCACCGATCCGGACCAGCACTCCGCCGCCGTACAGCACATCGGCCTTGTCCTGGTGCATGCGGTAACAGAGCGTCTTCACCTCCCCCGCAACTCGGGCAGGCACAGGGAGAACACCGAGAAATCGGCACTCGCAACAGGCAGGGAAAAGTAACGCCGGCTCGCTCCGAAGAAATGCAGCGGCGCAAAAGCGCCATCCACCAGCACGCCCGGCGGACCATAGGCGTCGAGCATCAGGCTGCGGCAGTGCTCCACCAGACCGTGGGCTGGATCCGCTTGCGCAGCCCGTGCAGCAGCCGGTCGAGGCAACTGCTCGGTCGGCCCCAATCGTGGGGTGCGGGCCATGCGAGCCCCTGCTGCGGCCCTTCGCCGAAAGAGCTTCACGGCCGGATCAATGGCCTCGAAAAGCCCTCCCGTGGCCCCCACCGATTCCGACTGGCCCAACAGCAGCAGGCCACCGGGGTTGATGGCGAAATGGAAGGTCCGGATCAGTTCGGCCTGCTGGGCCGGTTTGAAGTAGATCAATATGTTGCGGCAGCTGATCAGGTCCATCCTGATGAATGGGGGATGACCGGTGAGATCATGGGCGGAGAACACGCACATCTCGCGCAGGGTCTTGGACACCCGCCACCCGCCGCCCTCGGGACGGAACCAGCGACTGCGGCGCTCGGGATCCAGGCCCGTCAGGTCAGCCGCGGAATAAACGCCGGCGCGGGCGAGATCAAGGGCCTCCTGGTCAATATCGGAGGCAAATACCCGCAGGTCCTGCTGGGCAAGCCGGTCGCCCAGGATCTCGGCGAGCAGGATGGCGATGGAATAGGCTTCCTCTCCGGTGGCGCAGGCCGGAACCCAGACCCGAAGCGCATCCCCGGGCGCTTGGCCGTCAGGAGGGCGCGCAGGCTGCGTCCCAGCACCTCGAAGACGGCACCATCACGAAAGAAAGACGATACCGAGATCAGGAAACTGTGCTGGAGAAGGCCAGGCTCCCCGGGATTGGCCTCGGCGTAGGTGAGGTAGTCCTGGAGACGGTGGAAACCCAGGCTGTGGCTGCGTCGCAGGGCCTGACGCCGCAAGGTGCTTTCCTTGTAGAGGCTCAAATCCATCCCGGTTTCCCGGGAGGTCAGCTCAAGCAGCGCACGAAAGGCGTGGTCCTCTGCTTCGGCACCTTGCCCCACCCGGCTGTCGAGCCCGGCGCCGATATCGTTGAGCCATGCGGCAAGGGTCTCAAGGGCGTCCTCGCCTTCCTCGTCCAGATGCAACACCACGCCGCCGGCTGCACGGATAGCCGCCGCGCCCGCGGTCTCCTTGCTGCCGCCCCTCATCGGCAGAACGACGACTGCCGCCTCACCAAGGAGGGCAGCCAAGGATTCGAGGAACGGGTCCAGGGATCCGGCGGCACCGTCACCTGCGCCGGTGGGCAACACCCCCAGGCGCCCCCCGCTAACCGCCAGCACCATCCCCGGGGGGCAGACAGACAGGCCATCGACCGCCGGAATGTCGCCGTCAGCGGCGAGACTCACCGGCAGAAGGCACTCGGCCCTCAATTCGTCGACGGGCAGCGGATCCGCCAGCACGAAGGCCGCATTCCCCTTGGGCTCGACTCTCCGGAGCAGCGCCCGAACCCGCCAGGGCATCTCCGCAAACCCTCCCAGAACCACCAAAGGGGGCCAAGAACCGCCTTCCGGCCCATCGGTGCCGGCCAATCTAAATCCCGTCATAGCGTCTTGCCCGTCACTGATCACAGGAAACTGTTGTGCGATGGTATGCCGAAGCAGCAAGGTTTTCCAAGGCGAAGGGCCAAGCGGGTTTCCTGCGGTATGACGCCCCTTGCGAAACCTGCCCGGACGTTCCATTATGAGGATATAAACTCAATTGGAGACTTCAATCATGTTCCGCACCCTGGCACTGATGCTTGCCCTCGCCTTCGGCTTCACCGCCGGCGCCCAAGCCTGTGGCGACAACGCCAAGCACACCAAACCTGACATGAGCAAACCGGCGGCCCCCAAGACGGGCACCTGACCGGACGAAAGAACAAGGGCGCCCTCGAGCGCCCTTTTGCCGGTGGGCGCACCAAGACACGCAGCGTCCCGGACAGAGGGTCAGCGTGTGGCCTTTTGCTCCCACCGGAGCATTCCTTTTCAACGCATCGGCCATCAAACCCATAAAAGGAGACACCTATGCCCAACAGAACCCTGCGTCAGGTCGTGGAAGGTCAGACGCTCATTTCCGCCGTCGCCGACACCTCCGTCCGCGCTGCAGCCATCGCCATGGCCAACAGCAAGGTCGGCGCCATCATGGTGGTGGACGGATCGGGGCAGCTCACCGGCCTATTCACCGAACGGGATGTCCTCAACCGGGTCGTGGCCAAGGGACTGGACCCGGACAAGACCCTCCTGTCTGCCGTCATGACCAGTTCCCTGCAGACCGCCACCCCTGATAAACCGCTGGTCCATGCCCTCCATATGATGTTTGAGGGTGGCTTCCGCCACGTGCCTGTGGTGGAGAACGGACGTCCGATCGGCATGGTGTCGGCCCGCAACGCCCTGGGGCTGGAAATCTGCCAGTTCGAGAAAGAACTGAAGGATCGCGATCACATCGCCGAGCTTCTCTGACGGAAATCCGGGCATCCAACCCTCCAAGGGCCCCTAACGGGGCCCTTGTGCCATGACTTGGCCAGGCACGAAGCGCCAGTGCCCGGCGGAAATCGCCTAAGATGACGCTTTACCCTTACGAAAGCGTCAAGCCCATGTTTTCCGGAATCGTCGCCGCCACCGGCCGCATCCTGAACGTATCTCCCCTCGAAGAAGGCGTGCGCCTGACGGTGGACGTCGGCAGCCTGGATCTGGACGATGTACAGTTGGGCGACAGCATCGCCAACAGCGGCGTGTGTCTCACGGTGATTGCCCGGGACGGAAACACGGTCCAGTTCGACGTATCCCGCGAGACCCTGAATTGCACGGTGGGTCTCGATGCCCCTGGCGAGGTGAACCTCGAGAAAGCCCTCCGCCTGGCCGACCGCCTCGGTGGCCACCTGGTGACGGGCCACGTGGACGGCCTGGGCGAAGTGCTCCGCTTCGTCCCGGTTGGCGAGAGCCACGAACTGGTGATTCGCGCACCCGAAGCCCTCGCCGGCTACATCGCCCGAAAGGGATCAATCACCGTGGATGGCGTCAGCCTGACCGTAAATCAGGTGGATGGGTGTGACTTCTCCATCAACCTGATCCCCCACACTGTCCAGGTGACCACCCTGCGCCGCCTGGCCACCGGCAGCAAGGTGAACCTGGAGATCGACCTGATCGCCCGCTACTGCGAGCGCCTGCTCAGCATGGACCGCAGCGCGAGCTGACCGGAATCAGCCGCGCTTGCGGCGAGCCAGTCCGCCCATCAGGCCCAGGCCCAGCAGCGCCAGGGCCGATGAAGCGGGTTCCGGCACCGTGCTGGCGGGCGGCGTGGCCGCGTCGGGGAAGCGGGCCCGTCCCAGCCCGGAGAAGTCGAAGGCCAGCGCCGAATCGAAGACTTCGTCGCCCCAGTTGACGACGCCAAACTCCAGAACGAAGTTGCCCGCGCCGGTAAAGGTGTAGTCGGAGTGGATCCAGCCCGACGGACCGCAAGTGTTCGCGGCATCCCAACAGAAGCCGCTGGATACCCCCAACGGATCCCACACGGTGCTCGCCACATTGAAGCCGATCGAAGCGCCGTCATTGAGCACGGCATCGAGCTTGTCCGGCAGGCTGTTGTCCTGCTGGCGCTTCAGCACATCCCCCGGCACCACATTTCCCCGCGCCGAGTTGGTGCTGCGGGCGGTGAACAGCCACGCCGCCGTGGTGTTCGTGCCGGCCGTCACCAGTCGTGCCCAAGCGTAATCTTCGTAGCCGCGGCCATCGGTGGAGATGTAGTTGAAGTTCAGGGACAGGGTGTCGTTGGCCTGGGCGCTGAAGACGCTGGAAAGCACCGTGGAACCATTGTTCGCAGCTTCATTGCCCTTTCCATCGGTCTTGAGCAGTAGCGGCGACACACCCGACACGCCGCCGGCTGTAGACACGTAGCCGAAACGGGCGTTGCCCGCCGGCGAGGTGGTGACAGTGCTGTCACCGGCGATCAGGCCGGTGGCGCCGGTTGCGGCCCAGGTGGTGCCATCGAGGGACAGCGCCGCCGCGTGGGCGACCGGGGCGAGCGCCATGGCGACAAGGCCCCAGGCCAGCTGCGCTGAAGAAGACCGGAATTTCATTGTGTTTCCCCTCTCTTTTTGTCTCGTCCATCAGGACGTTTCGGTGCGGTGCCGCTTGAACGGGGGAACACCCCTGCGGCGCCACGGCTCGCAGACAAGCGCAAACCCCGTGCCACCGCGCCACGCGTCCGCAACCCACTGATATATATGACACTCTATCCAACAAACCGCGCTTGACCGGAATACCGGGGCAAAGAGCCCAGACAAATCGGGGCATTTTCCCCACTTCTGGGGGCTGCACGGTCAGAGGTCATCTGAAGGGCCGCGCGCGTGATCCCGCCAACGCAGCCGGAAAGGCTTCCGGTGGATAAAGTCGCGCTCCGCAGCCCGGGTGTGGGAAAATGGCTCGCCAACGAAACGCAAAACAGGCTGGCAGCCCCCCCTCTCATCGACAGGGCGCCCGGCCACATGCTCATGAATCGCAGAAGATCAATGAAGAACCCATCGTTGCGGCACATCATGCCTGCCGCCCACGAGCACGTGCACCTGCAAGGGCAGAGCCATTCAAACGTTGCCGGAGAATCCTTGCCATGAGCGCACTCGCCCCCATCCAGGACATCATTGCCGACATCAAGGCCGGCCGGATGGTCATCCTCGTGGACGAGGAAGACCGGGAGAACGAAGGCGACATCGTCATCGCTGCCGAGTTCATCACGCCGGAAACCATCAACTTCATGGCCAAGCATGCCCGCGGCCTGATCTGCCTGACCCTGACCGAAGAGCGCTGCCGCCAGCTCGGCATCAACCACATGGCGCGGGACAACCGCAGCCAGTTCAGCACCGCCTTCACCGTGTCGATCGAAGCGGCCGAGGGCGTCACCACCGGCATTTCCGCCGCCGATCGGGCGCGTACCGTGCAGGCGGCGGTGGCCCGCCATGCCAAGGCCAGCGACATCGTCCAGCCGGGCCACATCTTCCCGATCATGGCCAAGCCGGGCGGCGTGCTCATCCGCGCCGGACACACGGAGGCCGGCTGTGATCTGGCAGGCATCGCCGGGCTGGAACCGGCTTCCGTGATCTGCGAGATCATGAATGATGACGGCACCATGGCCCGCCTGCCCGAACTGATCGAGTTCGCCCGCGAGCACGGCCTCCGGATCGGGGCCATCCGCGACCTCATCGAATACCGCGCGCGCACCGAGAAGCTGGTGGAAAAAGTCAGCGAAAAGAACGTGGACACCCCCTACGGCCCATTCCGCCTGTCGGCCTTCGAGGACAAGACCTCCGGCGAAGTGCATCTGGCCATGGCCTATGGCGACATCCGCCCGGAAGTGGATACCCTTGTACGAGTCCATGAACCGGTATCGGTACTCGACTTCCTCGATCCCGCCAGCGGTCGTCACAGCTTTCCCGTCGATACCGCCCTGAAACGCATCGCCGAACACGGGCATGGCGTCATGGTGCTGCTCTATCGCCCCCAGACCGGCCAGGACCTCCTGGCCCAGCTATCGGTGGACACCGAACCAAACCGCCCGGCCCAGAAATGGGATCCGCGCCTGTTCGGCATCGGCGCCCAGATCCTCGCCGGCCTCAACGTGGGCCGGATGAAGATCCTCGCCAGCCCGCGCAAGATCCCCAGCATGGCCGGCTTCGGCCTCACCGTCGTGGGCCATGTGCCCCCCGGCGTCTGAACGCGCCCCAATTTCAGGACACTCCATGCCCCGCTACGAAAACATCCGTGAAATCGAACCCAACCTGGACGGCCGCGGCCTCCGCGTCGGTGTTGTCATGTGCCGCTTCAACCTCGACGTCTGCGAGGGGCTGCTGTCCTCGTGTACCGCCGAGCTGCTGCGCCTTGGTGTCGCGAGCGACGCGATCACCATTGCCACCGTGCCCGGCGCCCTCGAAGCACCGCTGACCCTGCAGGTCATGGCCAGGAGCGGCCGTTTTGACGCCCTGGTCGCCCTCGGCGCCGTGATCCGCGGCGAAACCTATCACTTCGAACTGGTCTCCAACGAACAGGGTTCCGGTATCAACCGGGTATCCCTCGACACCGGCGTCCCCATTGCCAACGGCATCCTCACCACCGAAGACGATGACCAGGCCCTGGCCCGCATGCAGGTCAAGGGTGCGGACTGTGCCCAGGCCGCCGTTGAAATGGCCCGCCTCCTGAAGGCATTGGCATGAGCACGCCCAACAAATCCCCCCGCCGCCGCGCCCGCGAATTTGCCCTGCAGGGCGTCTACCAGTGGCTGCTGAGCCAGGCCCAGCTCACCTCCATCGAAAGCCAGCTTGGCGAAGTCGGTGGTTTCGACAAGTGCGACCGGGATCTCTTCCTGGGCCTGCTGCGCGGCACCATCAGCAACGCCAGCGAACTGCAGGTCGGCTTTGCCCCCTACATCGACCGCCCGATCAATGAGCTGTCGCCGATCGAGCGCGGCATCCTGCTGATCTCCACCTTCGAACTGATCCACCGTCCGGAAACCCCCTACCGGGTCATCATCAACGAGGCCATCGAACTGGCCAAGGGCTATGGCGGCACCGACGGGCACAAGTTCGTGAACGGCGTGCTCGACAAGCTGGCAGCCCGCGTGCGCGCCGATGAGGTGGAGGCCAATGCCCAGCAACGCCGCGCTGCCCGCAACGGCGACAAGGGCTGACGCCTTCCGGCGGTTCTCCACGTGTCGCGATGCCCTCCGAATTCGCCCTGATCCGCCGCCATTTCACCCGCCCTGCCCGCCATACCGACCTGGCGGTGGGCGATGACGCCGCCCTGATCCGCCCCCGCCCCGGCATGCAACTGGCGATATCCACCGACATGCTGGTGGCCGGCACCCACTTTTTCGCCGATACCGACCCCAAGGATCTGGGCTGGAAGACCCTCGCGGTGAACGTCTCCGACCTGGCCGCCATGGGTGCTGAGCCCCGCTGGGTGGTGCTCGCTGCCAGCCTGCCAAGCGCCGACGAAGGCTGGATCGCCCCCTTCGCCGAGGGCTTTTTTGCCTGTTGTGAGGCTTTCGGCGTCGATGCCATCGGCGGCGACACCACCCGCGGCCCGCTCAACCTGTGCCCGACCATCTTTGGTGAGGTGCCCTTCGGTCAGGCCGTCACCCGCAGTGGCGGCCGGGCGGGCGATGAGCTGTGGGTGTCCGGGGCACCGGGCCGGGCGGCCCTCGGGCTGGCCCATCTGAAATCCGAAATCCGGCTCGCGACCGACTGGCGCGACGACTGCCTGGCCGCCCTGCATCGCCCCCAGCCCCGCGTCGCCCTCGGCCTGGCCCTGCGCGGGCTGGCCACGGCCATGCTGGATGTCTCCGACGGCCTGCTGGGCGATCTGGATCACATCCTGGAATTGTCCGGGGTGGGTGCCGAAGTGGATGAGACGGCCCTGCCGCTGGCACCCCTGATCGCGGCCTGCGGCGACCCGGCCCGGGCCTTCCAGGCCTGCACCGCCGGCGGCGATGACTACGAGCTGCTGTTTGCCGCCCCGGCCGAGCGCCGCGCCGATCTGCTTGCCCTGTCCGCCCGCCTCAAGCTGCCCCTGCATTGCATCGGACGCCTCACCAACCAACCGGGCCGCTTGCAGCTACGTCACGCCAATGGCCAGCTCGACGATCTGGCCGTCCGCGGCTATGACCACTTCGGTCGCACGCCATGAAGCCGACACTGCGCTTCCTGATGTCCGACCCGGCCCACTTCATCGCCCTGGGCTTTGGCTCCGGCCTGATGCCAAAAGGCCCCGGTACTGCCGGCACCCTGGTGGGCTGGCTGCTCTTTCCCTTCGTGCGTGCCCCCCTGTCCGACTCCCTGTTCGGCGGGCTGCTGCTGGCCAGCTTCCTGTTCGGCATCCTCGCCTGCGAGCGCACCGGACGCGCCCTCGGGGTCGCCGACCATGGCGGCATCGTCTGGGACGAGATCGTCGCCATCTGGCTGGTGCTGTGGCTCACGCCGCCGACCCTCGCCTGGCAGGCCACCGCCTTTGTGCTTTTCCGCTTCTTCGACATCGTCAAGCCACCCCCCATCCGCTGGGTGGACGAACGCACCCGCGGTGGATTGGGCGTGATGTTCGATGATCTGCTGGCCGCTGGTTACACCCTGCTGATGCTGGCCCTGCTCGTGAGGTTAATCGCCTGATGGATGCCCGCCTGGAAACCCTCTCCCGCCTCGTTGGCGAACACCTGCAGAGCCGCGGCTGGCGTCTCGCCACCGCCGAATCCTGCACCGGCGGCTGGGTCGCCGAGGTGGTTACCGCCACGGCCGGCAGTTCGACCTGGTTCGACTGCGGCTTCATCACTTATTCCAACGATGCCAAGTGCGCCCTGCTGGGCGTCTCGCCCATGACCCTGGCCCGCCACGGTGCCGTCAGCGAGCAGACCACCGCCGCCATGGTCAGGGGCACCCTGGAACGGGCCGAGGCCGATCTGGCCCTGTCCATCTCGGGCGTCGCCGGCCCCACCGGCGGCTCGCCGGAAAAGCCCGTCGGCACCGTGTGCTTTGGCTGGGGGCGTACGGGTGAAACGCCGGGCACCGCCACCTGCCATTTCGATGGAGACAGGGAGTCCGTGCGCTACCAGGCCGTTGTCTTCGCCCTCGAAGAACTGCTACGCCGCTACGCCTGAAGGGCTGCAGCACAGCCTTCCGCGATGAAGGTAGACGTTCGCCAGGAACTGTATAAAATAACAGCACCGCGCAAGCACACTCTGTACCTGCTGCAGCGCGGCCACCCGCACGCAAACTCTGTGCCATAATCCCAAAAACCTTTCAGCAAGGATCAGACAGATGGATGACAACAAGGCCAAGGCCCTCGCCGCCGCGCTTTCCCAGATCGAAAAGCAGTTCGGCAAGGGCTCGATCATGCGTCTCGGCGACGGCGAGGTCGAAAGCGACATCCAGACCGTCTCCACCGGCTCGCTGGGTCTCGACATCGCCCTCGGTATCGGCGGCCTGCCCCGCGGCCGGGTCGTCGAGATCTACGGCCCCGAATCCTCCGGCAAGACCACCCTCACCCTCCAGGTGGTGGCTGAAATGCAGAAGCTCGGCGGTACTGCCGCCTTCATCGATGCCGAACACGCCCTTGACGTCACCTACGCCCAGAAGCTGGGCGTGAACGTCGGCGAGCTTCTCATCTCCCAGCCCGACACCGGCGAACAGGCCCTCGAGATCGCCGACATGCTGGTCCGCTCCGGCGGCGTCGACGTGGTGGTCATCGACTCGGTCGCGGCCCTCACCCCCAAGGCGGAAATCGAAGGCGAGATGGGCGACCAGCTCCCCGGCCTGCAGGCCCGCCTGATGTCCCAGGCGCTGCGCAAGCTCACCGCCAACATCAAGCGCACCAACACCCTGGTCATCTTCATCAACCAGATCCGCATGAAGATCGGCGTGATGTTCGGCAGCCCCGAGACCACCACCGGCGGCAACGCCCTCAAGTTCTACGCCTCCGTGCGCATGGACATCCGGCGCATCGGCACCATCAAGAAGAACGACGAGGTGATCGGCTCCGAGACCAAGGTCAAAGTGGTCAAGAACAAGGTCGCGCCCCCGTTCCGCGAAACCCTGTTCGACATCCTTTACGGCGAAGGCACCTCCCGCGAGGGAGAGATCATCGATCTGGGCGTCACCCACAAGTTCGTGGACAAGTCCGGCGCCTGGTATGCCTACAACGGCGAGAAGATCGGTCAGGGCAAGGACAACGCCCGCGAGTTCCTGAAGGCCAATCCGCACATCGCCCGTGAGATCGAGAACAAGATCCGCGTCGCCTGCAGTCTGCCCGAGATGGCGGTCATTCCGCCGGTCACCGCAGCCGCAGCCTGAAAGCCCCAAAGGCGAAGGCATCAGGTCGATGGCCCGGAGTCTCCATGAACGCGCCCTGCGCTGTCTGGCCCTGCGGGAACACTCGCGGCTCGAACTGGCCCGCAAGCTGGACGGGCTGGGCAGCCAGGACGAAGTCAACGCCGAGCTTGATCGCCTGGTCGAGCTGGGACTGCTCTCCGATGCCCGCTTCGCCGACGCCTACATCCGCGCCAAGGCTGGCCGTTTTGGCGCCAGCCGCCTGCGAGGGGAGCTCGTCAGGCGTGGCGTGGCCCAGGATCTGATTGCTTCGGCCCTCGATGGCAACGATGCCGACAGTGAATTCGACCGGGCCCGTGAGATCCATCACCGAAAGTTCGCCACGCCCCCCGCAGACGCGCGAGAATGGGCACGGCAGGCGAGATTCCTTCAAGGTCGCGGCTTTTCAACCGAAATCATTCGTAGAGTCCTGAGAGAACACCCCGGCGATGAGCCTGCTTAAAGTCAGCAACCTGCGCAAGAAGTACAAGGCCCGCACCGTCGTTCATGACGTCTCCTTCGACGTCGGCAGCGGCGAGGTCGTCGGCCTGCTCGGCCCCAATGGCGCAGGCAAGACCACCTGTTTCTACATGATCGTCGGCTTGGTGGCCGCCGACGGGGGTGAGATCACCCTTGATGACCAGGTTCTGACCCATCGCCCCATCCACCAGCGCGCACGTCTCGGCCTGTCCTACCTGCCCCAGGAAATGAGCGTGTTCCGCAAGCTCACCGTAGCCGAGAACATCCAGGCGGTACTGGAGCTGCAGCACCACGGCAAGGCCCAGATTGCCGCGCGGCTCGACGAACTGCTGAACGAGCTGGGCATCGAACACCTTCGCGACAGCACGGCCATTTCCCTGTCGGGTGGCGAACGGCGCCGCTGCGAGATCGCCCGCGCCCTCGCCACCGACCCGCGCCTGATCCTCCTCGACGAGCCCTTCGCCGGCGTTGACCCCATCGCCGTGATCGACATCCAGAAGATCATCCGCTTCCTGAAGGACAAGGGTATCGGTGTCCTGATCACCGACCACAACGTCCGCGAAACCCTCGGCATCTGCGACCGCGCATTCATCATCAACGCCGGTGAGGTACTGGCCAGTGGCCGCCCCGACGAGATCGTCCATAACGAGCAGGTCCGTCAGGTCTACCTTGGCGAGCACTTCAGGCTCTGAGCACCGAGACGACTCATGAAGCCCAGCCTCCAGCTCAAACTTTCCCAGCATCTGGCACTGACGCCACAGCTACAGCAGTCCATCAAGCTGCTCCAGCTCTCCACCCTCGAGCTCAATCAGGAGATCGAGAAGATCCTGCTTGAAAACCCCATGCTCGAACGGGAGGAGCCCGAGGGTGACCTGGGCTCCAGTCGGGCAGAGCCCCCGGGCCCGGTAGCGCCCGCCGGCAGCGAAGCAGCCCACGAACGGGATCAGGAACAGTCCCGGGACGCGGACCGGGAGCGGGAGCCTGACCAGGACTTCGACAACAGCGGCGAAGCCGGCGAGTGGATGGCCGCAGGCAGTGGCAACGGCCAGCGGGACGACGACGACGACACTGATTTTCAGGAGTTCCAGGCGGCCGTCCCCTCGCTGCGCGACCACCTGGATGCCCAGGTGGCCCTGACGCCCCTGTCTGACCGGGACAGGGCCCTGGTGCGCTTCCTCATCGAGGCACTCGACGATGACGGTTATCTCAGCCAGGACCTCGAAGACCTCCTGCCCCTGCTGCCCTCGGAGCTGGGGTTCGAACTCGATGACCTCAACATCGCCCTGCGCCAGATCCAGAGCCTCGACCCGGCCGGGATAGGCGCCACCGACGTGGGCCAGTGCCTGGCCCTGCAGCTACGCACGCTGCCGCCCAGCGAGGTACGCCAATTGGCCCTCGCCATCGTCGCAGAGCACCTGGAACTCCTCGCCGCCCGGGATTTCCTCAAGCTGAAGCGTGCGCTGCGCTGCAACGATGATTCCCTGCGCGAAGCCCACAACCTGATCCTCGGGCTCAATCCCCGCCCGGGCGCCCAGTTCTCCCAGGCTGACACCCGTTACGTGGTACCGGATGTGGTGGTGCGCAAGGTCCGCAACGCCTGGGTGGTCGGCCTCAACCCCGACGCCATGCCACGGCTGCGCATCAATCAGCTGTATGCCCAGATCCTGCGGGACAACCGCGGTGCCAGCGGTTCCCTGTCCAGCCACCTGCAGGAGGCCCGCTGGCTGATCAAGAATGTGCAGCAGCGTTTCGAAACCATCCAGCGTGTGTCGCAAGCGATCGTTGACCGCCAGCGTCAGTTCTTCGATTATGGCGATGTGGCAATGCGCCCGCTTACCCTGCGGGAAATCGCCGAGCAGCTGGACCTACACGAGTCCACCGTCTCGCGGGTGACCACCCAAAAGTACATGGCCACACCACGAGGCATTTTCGAGTTCAAGTATTTCTTCGGCAGTCACGTCGCCACCGACAGCGGTGGTGCTGCCTCCTCGACGGCGATTCGGGCGCTGATTCGCCAGCTCGTGGGTGCGGAAGACAAGAGGAAACCCTTGTCCGACGCCAAGATTGCCGAGTTGTTGGGCCAGCAGGGTATCGTGGTCGCTCGACGGACGATTGCAAAGTACCGCGAGTCCCTCGACATCCCGCCGGTCAGTCTGCGCAAAACCATCTGACAGAAAGGTAGCAACCATGAACCTCAACATCACGGGGCATCACGTCGAAGTCACGCCGGCGATCCGCGAGTACGTCACCTCCAAGCTCGACCGCGTGATCCGTCATTTTGACAACGTTACCAGCGTCGGCGTGATCCTTTCGGTGGAAAAGCTGCGTCAGAAGGCTGAAGTCACTGTTCACGTGCGGGGCAAGGACATCCATGTCGAAAGCGAAGATTCCGACATGTACGCCGCCATCGATGCCCTCACCGACAAGCTGGATCGTCAGGTCCTGAAGTACAAGGACAAGGTCTCCGACCACGGTCACGATGCGTTGAAGCACCACGCTGCCGAATCCTGATTCGTCTGCGCAAGTAATCCCGTTTTCCCCGGGACCGTTGTGGCTATAATGCGCCCCAGTTGACACAACGGCCCCGGCGGCCCGAGCCTCCGGATCCCCTGAATCGCCCTTCATCGGAAACCTGTGTCGGTCCTTGCCGTCTGCAGGAGAGTCCACGCATGAATCTCATCGCCAAATTACTGCCGCCGGCCAATGTGGTCGTCGGACTCGAGGCGAGCAGCAAGAAGCGCGCTTTCGAGCAAGCGGGCCTGCTGTTCGAGAACAACCACGGAATCGGCCGAAGCACGGTCTTCGACAGCCTTTTCGCCCGGGAGAAGCTCGGCTCCACCGGGTTGGGGCAGGGTATCGCCATTCCCCACGGCCGCATCAAGGGCCTGAAGGACGCCCTCGGCGCCTTCATCCGGCTCGCCGAGCCCGTTCCCTTCGATGCGCCCGACGGGCGCCCTGTTTCCCTGCTGTTCGTACTGCTGGTGCCCGAACAGGCCAACGAGCACCATCTGCAACTGCTTTCCGAGCTTGCCCAGATGTTCAGTGACCGCACGTTCCGCGAGCAGCTCCTGAGCGCTCCGGACGCACTGGCCGCCCATGCCCTCTTCGCCCACTGGGGAAGCGATGCGTCAGACAACAGTAGCGCGGCTGTTTGACGACAATCTCGAACGCCTGAGGCTGCGGCACATCTGCGGCAGCCTCGCCACCCGCATTTCGGTTTCCGAAGACCGCATCTGGCCTGCCGACATGGTTGGCCACCTGAACCTGATCCACCCCGACCGCCTGCAGATCCTGGGCACCTCCGAAATTGCCTGGGCCCGGCGCCAGACCCGGGAAAAGGTCATCCACCACGTTCGGGAAATTCTCTCCTTTGCCCCCCCTGCGCTCATTGTTGCGGACGATGAGGATATCCCGAGCATCATCCGCACCCTTTGTGCCAACGAGGACGTGGCGCTGTTTGCGAGCCCCCTGCCGGCGGCCAACATCATCGACCACCTGCGCAGCTATCTGTCCCGCAAGCTGGCCGAACGGGTGGCCCTGCACGGGGTGCTGATGGACGTGCTGGGGATCGGTGTGTTCATCACCGGCGACTCCGGTGCCGGTAAGTCGGAACTCGCCCTTGAGCTGATTTCCCGGGGGCACGGGCTGGTTGCCGACGATATTGTCGAGTTCTCCCGCATCGCCCCAAACGTGCTTGAGGGCCGTTGCCCCGAGTTGCTCCAGGACGTGATCGAGGTTCGGGGCCTGGGCATCCTGAATATCCGCACGATCTTTGGCGAAACGGCCTGCCGGCGCAAGATGAAGCTCAAGCTGGTGGTCCATCTGCAGCGCCGTCAGCCGGGTCAGGAGGACCCGCTGCGCCTCAGTCATGATGCCGAGGAACAGCTGATCCTTGGCATTCCCGTGCGGCGGGCGATCCTTCCCGTCGCTGCCGGACGTAACCTCGCGGTGCTGCTCGAAGCCGCAGTGCGCTCCACCATCCTGCTCCTGCGCGGCATCGACTCCACCCAGGAGTTCATAGACCGTCAGCGCAGGGCCATGGAAGAAAACGGGATCTGACGCCAAAGGGGCACAACACTGCAAAAATGTGTGGCAAACCGGGCCTATTTGCGGCGCCTCCCCACTGGCCGTCAACGCCTTGGCACATGGCCCGTTTATGATGCTGTCGCAGTTCCCGATAACCCTTCCTACGAGGAGTGGCTTGATGAAGAAGATGTTCCTGAGCGTCGCCGTTACCCTGTTCGCCGCCAGCCTGGCCCCTGCCGCCCTCGCGGCCGGCGCACAGCAGAACAAGATGAAGGAGTGCAATGCCTCCGCCGGCGAAAAGAAAGGCGATGAGCGCAAGGCCTACATGAAGGAATGCCTGTCCGCCAAACCGGCCAAGACCACTCAGCAGGACAAGATGAAATCCTGCAACAAGGAAGCCGGCGAAAAGACCCTCAAGGGCGACGACCGCAAGAAGTTCATGAGCGAGTGCCTGAAGGCAAACTGATCTGCCTTTGCCATTCGCACGAAGGGCCGCATCTGCGGCCCTTCTGCATTTCAGCGACCCATGGCGCCCGTATGTCAGTCGACGGCGAAGGCCACCGCATCGGACATATTTTCAGCCGGGGAGAAACCACAGCCGATATGCCCCTTTTCCCCCAGGATGAACTCATCGCGCTTGATGCAGTGCTCCGGGTTGCCTTCCTCCAGGAGGTAGGTGCCGTTGGTGCTGGAATCGGCCAGATAGAAAAGGCCACTACGCAGTTCGATGCGGGCGTGTTGCCTGGACACCCGAGGATCGGCGACGACGATGTCGTTGCCCGTTTCACGCCCGAAGAGCAAGGTGGGATGGGCAGCGTCGATCAGCCAGTTCTGCCCCCGAAAGCTCACCCGCATCTGCTTGAGGGCCTGCGCCGCCTCTTGGCGCAACTCGGCGGGCGTGGGCGGCGGGAGATCTCCGAGTTCGAGAGTCGGAAACGGAACACCCGTGTTCTCCTCCAGGCGACTGAGCATGCGACGCATGGAAGGCGACAGAACCTCGCTGAACCGCTCCGATACGGATATGGAGTCGGGATTGTGGCCGGCAACCAGCCTGGCCGCCATCGCCTCGACTTCCTCCTCGGCGTCCCTGGCTTCCGCGTCCAGCACCACCCCGGCCCGCAGGACAAGCTTGATGCCACTCATGGGAGGCAGCGCCCGCACCCGCTCGCGCATCTCGCGAGCCGCCAGCAGGGCCGAATCGGCTTCAGGAAAACGGGCTACCAGTGCATCCGGTAGCAGCTTGAGGTCATTCGCCGAATAGGCCTCCGCGCAACGGGACATACGGTTCAGACAGCGCTCGACCGCATAGCCCGCTTCGGCTTCGCCAAGCTTCACGGCAAGGCGCGCTCCGCCGGCCACATCGGCATACAACAGGCACGCGGCGGAGGGACGCTCAGTCATTTCTCACAGACTCCGGCAACGGGGCTTGACGAGTCGCCTGGCGCGGGGCGCGCAAGTCCGGGAAGATTCCGGCACGGGCGAGGGGACAGGGTTGACACTAGCTTCTCCACGCTCCGATGGGAATTGCCACCGGGTCGACCAAGGATTCGGGCATGTCGGGATTGTCGAAGACCACATCGCCCTGATCAACCTCCGTCTCACACGACACACCCTTGAAATCGAAAAGGGCGTTGTCGGCCAGATGGGATGGCACCACGTTCTTCATGGCGGTGGCGATGGACACGATGCGCCCCGGGAAGCGGGCATCCCAATCGCGCAGCATGGCCTTGATCTGCTTGCGCTGGGCGTTCTCCTGGCTGCCGCAAAGATTGCAGGGAATGATCGGATACTCCATACCACGGGCAAAGCGCTCGATATCCTTCTCGGAACAATAGGCCAGCGGCCGGATCACCACATTCTGCCGATCATCGCTGACCAGCTTGGGCGGCATGGATTTCATCTTGCCACCGAAAAACATGTTGAGAAACAGCGTTTCGATCATGTCATCACGGTGATGGCCGAGGGCGATCTTGGTAGCACCAAGCTCCTTTGCCGTCCGATAGATGATGCCCCGGCGCAGGCGGGAACACAGGGAGCAGGTGGTCTTGCCCTCCGGGATCTTGTCCTTCACGATCTTGTAGGTGTTCTCGGTAACAATGCGGTATTCAACACCGATGGACTCAAAGTAAGCCGGCAACACGTGGTCAGGGAACCCGGGCTGCTTCTGATCCAGGTTCATGGCCACGATACGGAAGTCGATCGGGGCTCTTTCGCGCAGGGCGAGAAGAATGGACAGCAGGGTGAAGGAATCCTTGCCCCCCGAAACACAGACCATCACCACATCCCCGTCGGCAATCATGCCGTAGTCGCCGATGGCCTCACCAACCTTGCGCTCCAAGTGTTTCTTGAGGCGTAGAAAGGTGTTCGACAGGCGGGACTCCTTCTCCGGGATGGGGTCTACGGACAGAATATCGGGTGCAGCCACTACATGTTCCATGTCAATCCAGTTGAGCAGATTATAGTCCGACCGAATATCCACACGGCCGGCGCAAAGTGTAAAACAAACTACAGATGGGCACTGCGCCCCCCATCCACAGCAATGATCTGCCCGGTGATGTAAGGGGCATCAAAAAACAGGAAAGCCACCGTCCGGGCGATGTCCGACGGCGCGCCGGTCCTGCCTAGCAGGGTGTGGCGGACGATGGCTTCACGCTCGGCCGAGGGAAACTGCCCGTCGTCCGGCCACTCGATGGCTCCGGGCGCCACGCCATTGACGCGCACCTGCGGTGCCAGCTCAAGGGCCAGGGCACGGGTCAGCCCAAGCAGGCCCGCCTTGGCGGCGGAATACAAGGGATACCCCTTGAGCGGGCGCTCGGCATGGATATCCACGATATTGATGATAGCCCCGCCACTCGCCTTGAGATGGGGCGCGGCCGCCTGGGACAGGAACAAGGGCGCCTTGAGGTTGGAGCCGATCAAATCAAACCAGGCCGCCTCGTCGATCTCGCCCAGTGCGGTGGGAAAGAAGCTGGATGCGTTGTTCACCAGGCCGTCCAGCCGCCCGAAATGGTCCACCACGGTCGATACCAGACCCGGCAACGCCGTCGTATCGAGGAGGTCGGCCTGCAGAACAAGGGCCGAACCCGGTCGCTCGGCGTTGAAACCCGCAGCAAGGGCCTCGGCATCCGCGGCAGAACTGCGGCAATGCAGGGCCACCCGGGCTCCGATGGCGTGCAGATGCCGGGCGATCTCCGCACCGACACGCCGGGCACCACCTGTCACCAGCACGACCGGAGCAATGGAGTGAGTGTTCATCTGTCCCAGAAGGAATTCAACGGCAAGGAAGGCAATGATACGGTGCCTGAGCCCGGCCGGGGCGCTCGCCGGGACGGGTAGAATGCGGGCTTTGCCCCTGGTCCAAGCCCATGAACCTTCCCCAGCCCTCCCCGGATGCCCTTGAACAGAGCGGACGTCTCGTCTCGCGCCTGCGCACGTTGATCGAAACCGAGGGCCGCTGGATCTCGTTTGCCACCTATATGGCCGAAGCCCTCTACGCGCCAGGCCTGGGTTACTACAGTGGCGGTGCGCGCAAGTTTGGTGCCGGAGGCGATTTCATCACGGCCCCTGAGCTCACGCCCCTGTTCGGACAAGCCCTGGCCACCCAGGTCGCGCAGATCATGGACTTGTCAGCCCCCCACCTGATCGAAGCCGGCGCCGGCACAGGCCTCCTGGCTGCCGATCTGCTGCTTGAACTGGAACGTCGCAACGCCCTGCCCGAAAGCTATGGCATTCTCGAAGTGTCCGGCGAACTGCGGGAGCGACAATTCGACACCCTGGCCAGCAAGGCCCCCCATCTGGCCAGCCGGGTAAGTTGGCTTGACGGGCTGCCCGAGCACTTCTCCGGCGCGGTGGTGGCCAACGAAGTTCTGGACGTGATGCCGGTGCACCTGATCGCCTGGCGGCCGGAAGGGATCTTCGAGCGGGGCGTGGCCCTTGATGCCGCTGGGGGCTTCGTGTGGGCAGATCAGCTTTCCAGCGGACGCGTGGCCGAGGCGGCGGGCGCCCTCGGCCTGGCGCTGCCCTTCGAGGGCGAATACGTCAGTGAGTTGAATCTGGCCGGACGGGCGTGGATCGGGGAATGGGCTGCCCGCCTTGAGCAGGGCGCGATGTTACTGGTGGACTACGGCTATCCCCGTTCGGAATACTATCTGGCCAGCCGCAGCACCGGCACCCTGCTGTGTTACTTCCGCCATCACGCCCACGGCGACCCCTTCCTGTGGCCGGGGCTCAATGACATCACAGCCTTCGTGGACTTCACCGCGGCGGCAGAAGCCGGCTTCGAGGCAGGACTCGATGTACTGGGCTACACCGACCAGGCCAACCTGCTCTTCAATTGCGGAATCCTGGAATGCCTGGCTCGGCGTGCGCCGGAAGAGAGCACCGATTACATTCGTGCAGCCAAGGCCGTGCAGCGCCTGACAGGACCCCACGAAATGGGCGAGCTGTTCAAGGTGATCGCCCTCGGAAAAGGCATTACCCAACCCCTGATCAGCTTTCGGCGCGGCGACCGCCTGCACACCTTATAAAGTCGAGCACGACGGCAGACGGAGAGCCCCGGGCCATCCCTCTGCCGCGTCCCGCTATTCCTGGAAGCGGTAAACCGCGCTCAGGAAAGCATCCACGTCGGTGGGTACAAAATGCCGCTCGGGCGACGACACCGGGATTTCCTGCAGGCCGAGGGCAAGCTCGAGCGGCAAGAGATTGGCATTGAGCACTTCTTCACTGTAGGCCAGACCGGGCTCGCCATCCAGATTCAGGGGGGTGCAGGCACCGCTTTCCATATCCATGCAGATCACCATTTCGGCCTCCGTTGCGGGGTGAAGGAAACGATCCCGCCGATTTTCATAACGGCTGCAGCGTCCAAAGGTTGAAGGGGCTTCGGCACGACGCCCCGGAGCGGGACATCCCTTCCCGCCGACGCATCTGCCGCATGCATGGTTCAAGAATGGGCCGCTGGCACGCGCGGCGCAATGACGGAGTTCACAGCCGAGGGTGTTTTCGGCGTTTCCTCACAAATCCTGACTTTTCAGCCAGGCGACGATGGGGTCCGCGGCTATCCGCCAGTCGCTTTCCATCATCATGCCGTGCCCCAGCCCGGGCAGGATATGCGCCTCGACACCATAGCGACGCGCGGTCATGCGCACCTGATCGGGCGGAATCAACACATCGTTCTCGGCCCCGAGCACCAGCATGGGGGGCAACTGCATGCGCGACACCATGGGCAGGTCGAACAGGGACATGTCCCAGATCGCCCGGTGGGACTCCGGCTGGCACAGGTGATAGTAGCGTTGCAGGCGCTCGAGCTCAACCACCTCATGGAACATGGCGTGGCGCAGGGTTTCCATCTGCGGCTGGCCTCCGCCCATGATGCGGTTCAGGTCGCCCATCAAACTGGGCTTGGAGAAGGCCAGCCCGAAGGCAGAGCCGAGCAGCCCCTGGGGCGGCACCGAAGACATCAGCACCACCGCCGGCGCCTCACGCTTCTCGAGATACTTCTGGAGCACCATGCCGCCCATCGAATGGCCGATCAGCACCGGTGAGACGGGAAGCTTGTCCACCACCTCGGCCACATCATCCACGTAATCGGCAATGGAGAAGCTGTCCAGATAAGCCCGCCCGCGGCTCGCCCCATGACCAGACAGGGACACGGCATAGGCCGCGTAGCCTTCCGCAGCAAAATGGCGCAGGAAGAACTCGTCCCAACACCAGGCACCCGTGTAAGCGCCATGGACGAAAAGCAGCGGAGTGTCGCGGGCAGTACCTTCGGGCAGCCGGCACAGCACCTCAAGATCGCCAAAACGGGAGCGATTCATGCGGGGATGCCCCACGGACAGGCGCAGCGGAGTGCAACAGGGAGGGTCAGGGTCATGAGCTGTTCTGAATTGCTATTGTTGTGGAGCCACAAGTTACAGCACACCATCCAACTGGGAAAGCAGAAAACCTGCCCGACCACGCGGATCCGGGTTTAAATCTCGTTTTCGAGGCATACGGATCAAGGGCAATGCTCAAGTGGCTGGTGGCAATCGTGATACTGGCGGTGGTGTCGGGCCTGGGCTCCGGCCTGGCATGGCGACGCTGGCGCATCGGTCACCTGCCAGGCGATCTGCACTTCGATGTGTTCGGGCGCCACATCCACATTCCCCTCACCAGCACGCTGCTCATGTCGCTGCTGGTTTTCCTGGTGATCCGCTGGCTGTAGGCTCAATCCAGGGGAGCACGCACTGCGAAGATCGCGCTGTCAAGGATCTGCCCTTCAGCCGACATCAGGTCCAGCACGTGCCGACCGGCCACCGGACGCCAGGCAAGGCGCAAACCGTTGCTACCCACCAGCCTCTCGCCGTTGAGCCGCCACCAGGCACCCGGCGGGGCGTGAATGGCGTCAAGACTCACCCGGAACGAGGGATCCCCGACCAGGGCCATGGCATCCACCAGACTGCCATTGGTCGGGTAGGAGATGCGCGGCAGACTGCGGGGCAACCCGACCCGCTCCAGCTCCGTACCCCGTAAGAACCACTCCCGACGCGGTGTCTCGATGGGTGGCTCAAAGACGACCAGTGCAGACACCACACCGGGGGGAGGCGTTAACCGATGGGCCGCCTGCTGGCGATGCAAGGCCGCCAGGACATCCTGCCAGACATGGCCGATGGCCGCCGATGTGCGCCCACCCGATGCCCACAGAACCACGGTGAAGCGATCCGAATAGCCGGCGCCGAGGGCTTCGCGCCCATCGCTGGCGTACTCGCGATAGACCGAGGGCAGCCCTGCCGCCTCCCGCTCCGGATCCACCAGGATCTCACTGACGATGAAGGCGGCTTCGGGCTTCAGCAGGCGCCGGGGTTGGCGTTCGATGCCGGGAAGCAGACGCGGAGCCAGCCACTGCCCGCCGGCCGGGAGGCTACGGTACAGGCCTGCCAGTGGAACCAGAGCAAGCTCCTGGGCATTGCCACGAGGCAGCTCCAAGTCGGCCTGACGCAAGCGCTCGGCCAGACCATCCCCCAGCAAGCGCACCACAGTCTGGGCCGGATCGGCCATGCCACCGGCCAGCGCCTGGCGGACACTGACCCAACTTCGATCATCGGGCACCGTCGGCGCATGGTTGGAGAGCGGCTCCTCGACCAGGCTCGCCGCGGTCAGCAGGCGCCGCTCCAGCGCCAGGCCATAGGCGAAGGGCTGCAGCAGATTGCCCACATTGCGCGGCTGGGCGATCAGATCGGGCTGGACGCCGTCACCCCCTCCCGCGTAGGCCAGGATGTCGCCTGACCCATTGTCCACGATCACCCCTGCGGCCTCACCCAGCCCCGGGCGCTTCAAGGCGCCCAGAAGAATGCGTTGAGCCTCCGCATCAAGGGTGCTGACCACCCGCTCGCCCGCCTGATGGAGCAACAGACGCGCGGCATGGGGTGCCAGATCCCAGCGTGGCGCGCCACTCGGGCGATCAAGGCTGGCTATGACCAGGCGCTGCGCGGGCGCGCACGCGCTGGGGGCATTGATGCGCTCGGCCAGCACGCAGGCCCGACGGGCCACAACCTCCGCCCGGGCATTGGGGCCGCGCAGCAGCACCGCCAGAACCAGCGCTTCGGGCCGCCCCAGTTCCGCCGGTCCTTTGCCGAAGAGCGCCCGGGATGCCGCGTGAACCCCCTGCAGATCGCCCCGAAAGGGGGCAAGGTTGAGGTAGGCCTCGAGGATCTGCTCCTTCGTCCACCGGGCCTCGAGCGCCTGAGCGGCAAGGGCCTGATTCCATTTCTGACCGAGGGAGCGACGCGGCGCGCCGTCCTGCCCGAGGGCCAGCTCCGGATCGAGCAGCCCGGCCAGTTGCATGGACAGGGTGGACGCCCCGCGCTTGCGGTCGTACCACAGGTTGTGCCAGAGGGAGCCCGCAAAGGCCCGCCAGTCCACACCCGAATGTTCAAAGAAGCGCTTGTCCTCGGCCGCCAGCAGGGCCTCCTTGAGGGCCGGCGAAAGGCTGTTCAGGCTGATCCACTCGAGCCGCCGCACCCCCATGTCGAAGCGCCGCTCGGCCAGCGGCGTGCCATCCCGGGCAAGCAGCACGGCCACCGACGGGCGGGCGCCGGCCCTCACCTCGGCAAAACCCGGAACGGGCTGGGCCGCCAGGGCAAGGGGCGCAACAACAAGCAGCAGGACCAGCGGGAAAAGATGCCGGATCAGCAGGTCAAAGATGAAGTAAACACGGATCGGGTGCATGGGTGGCGGGCATTGTATGCCCCATCCTCCCCGGCTGTACGTGGGATTACTGACGCTCTCCGCAGGGAAAAATGTCAATCTTCGTGACCCCGCCGGTCGGCGAGGCACTCAGAGCTTGTGAATCTTCCGCCCCCCCAAGGGCAGGACGGCGCGAACGGGACGGTTGCCGCTGCGAGCGGCATGAGATGTGTGGGGCATGATGGAGGGTGTTACAAGCGGTTCATTTGCTGGTTTTCCATGTTTTTGGCCCTCAGAGTCCGATTCCGGGGACGGAGGACGTACCTGTCCCTATCCCGAGCAACTGTGGCGCCAAGTCGGCCATGCGCATCAGGTTGTGCGCCAGGGCAAAGAGCAGCACCACGCACGTAACCTTCGCCAAACCCCTTACCGGAAACTGCTGCAAGCCCCGGTTGCGGCTCTGGGCATTGACGCACTCGGCCGTCGCCGCCCGCTTCTTGTAAATTTCCTTCGCCTCGTCGGTCCCCATCCGTTCCCGCCAGGCCCCCACTGCCGGGCTGTCGGTCGCCTTCGCTTGGTGCGGATCGACCGTCTTGTCCTTGGGTTCGGGCACCGGCCCATAGACAACCGTGTGTTGGCTCGCCTGCTCAATCTGCTCGTGACCGACGAAACCGCCATCCACCAGCCAGGCTTCCGGTGCCTGCCCGCAGCGGGCCATCACCTGTTCCACCATCGGCACCATCAGCCCCTGATCGCTGCCCACGGTGGCGACATCGACACCCACGATCACCAGGCTGTCGGCGTCGGAGGCTAGCTGCGGGTTGTACGCCGGGCGGAAGCCGCCGTCGCCCATCTTCATCACCGTCGCCTCGGCGTCCGTCATCGATGCCCGCGCCTCTTCCGGCTTCTTGCCTTGCCGCTTCTTGATCGCTTCGATCTCGGGCAGCCGCTCCAAGGCCTTCGCCAGACGCGCTTCCCGTTCCTTCGCCGCCCGCAGCCTCGCCGCTTCGCGGGCCCGTTCCGCCCGGGCCGGATCGGCTTCCAGCTCCGCCTTCAGCCGGGCCACTTCCGTTCGCGCCGCTTCCAGGTAGCCCTCCAGTTTCTCTTTGCGCCGGAACGATCCCGCCCCAGCACTGGCGCGTACGCGCATGCCATCCTGCGCCACCTGCTTGAGCTTGACCACCCCCGCCGCCATCAGGCTCGCGATGCTCACGCTCAAGAGTTCGTCCAGCGCTTCCCCGTGGTCCTTGCGAAAGTCGGACAGCGTGTGGTGATTCACCTGGACCCCGCCACACAGCCACCGGTAGGCGTCGTGCGCCTCGGTCAGGCGCGATACTTCCCGAGCACTGCCCACACCATCCAGCGTCGCATACAACCACAGCGACAGCAGGATCTCCGGCGCAATCGCCGCTCGCCCCACCCCGCCTTCCACCGCCCGGATACCCGCGTAGAACCGCTTCAGGTCTTGCCGCTCGACGTACGCCCACACCACCCGCGCCCGGTGACCCTCCGGCAGCAGCGACTCAAGGTCGCTCGCCCGAAATTCCATCTGCCTCCGGTTCGGCAACAGCACTCGGAATCGTGGGTTCATGGCGTCAGCAATCGTCGAATCTGTGAAAGCACAAATTATACCATAGGCATGAAAAGGGAATTTTCACAGGCTCTCAGCGCCCTGACGGCTGCCACACGGGCCTGATGGACCACGGCCGGGATGCGCGACTTGTCCTCGAGACTGCGGGCGATGGCCCCCGCATCCACCTGGCGCACTGCACTCAACGCGGCCAGGAGACAGGCCTCCTGGGGGTAGGCGCGCCGGGCCGCGTCGCCGCCACGCCCCCGGTGATCGCAGGCACAGGCCGCCAGCATGGCCTCGAAACGCGCGGGCCGACGCAAGCCGTCACAGCGCTCGATTAACTTCACCACGGTCTCCGGGCGGAGCTGCAAGGCCTGGTGGACAATGCCATGTTCGCGCGCGGTCATCACCGCCAGATCCCGGCAATCGGCAGGGCACTTGAGGCGATCACACACGTCTCGCGCCAGGGTCTCGCTGGCGGCCTCGTGACCATAGTGATGGGGCAGGATGTGCGCCGGGGTAAGGCCCTTGCCCAGATCATGGAACAGGCAGGCCAGGCGCACGGCCAAGGGTTGGCCCGTGGCGGCAGCCTCGTCGAGCACCAACAACTGGTGCGCTCCGGTATCGATCTCCGGATGGTAACGGGCCGGCTGGGGAATGCCGAACAGGCGGTCCAGCTCCGGCAGGATGCGCGCCAGGGCGCAGCAGTCGCGCAGAACCTCGATCATGCGCGAGGGCCGCGCCTCCATCAGACCCCGGGCCAGCTCCTGCCAGACCCGCTCGGGCACCAGGGCATCCACCTCACCGGCGGTCACCATGGCCTGCATCAGCTGCAGGGTCTCCGGGGCCACGCGGAAATCGGCAAAGCGGGCGGCAAAGCGCGCCATCCGCAGGATGCGCACCGGATCCTCGGCAAAGGCCGGGCTGACGTGGCGGAAGATCCGCGCCTGCAGATCTGCCTGACCACCGTAAGGGTCACGGAGCACACCATCCTCACCCCGGGCCATGGCGTTGATGGTGAGATCACGCCGGGCCAGATCCTCTTCAAGGGTGACCGCCGGGTCGGTATGGAAGACAAAGCCGGCATAGCCCGGTGCCGTCTTGCGCTCGGTACGCGCCAGGGCGTATTCCTCGTGGGTAAGGGGGTGAAGGAAGACCGGAAAGTCCTTGCCGACCGGGCGATACCCCTGGGCCAGCAGGGCTTCCGGGGTGGCGCCGACGACCACCCAGTCGCGGTCCTTCACAGGCAGGCCGAGGAGTTCGTCGCGAATGGCGCCACCGACGCAGTAAGTCTTCATGGGCGATGGAGCTGAAAGGCGGTGTATCGACAACGCTTGTTGGCCTTGCCGAGATACATGGGTGCGATCACTTCCAGGGGGGTCGGCACTCGCGCCCAGGGCTGGGCAGGGCCGGCGCTGACGTTTGGCGCACGCATGGAGCGCACATTGTCGCGGCTCATCAACGGCCCCGGAAGCATCTCCAGAAGACCCGCCTGGAGCATGGCCAAACCTTCAGGCAGGGGGATGACGGGACGGGGACAGCCGATCAGCTCGCCCACATACTCGACCAGATCCTGCAGGGAATACTGGGTGGGGCCGGCCATGTCGAAGGTCTGACCGGGCGCGTCGCTGCGCTGCAGGGCTTCAACAACCACGTCGGCCACATCCTCCACGTAGACCGGTTGAAAACGGGCGCCCGCGCCGCCCAGCGGCAGCACCGGGAAGCGCCGGAGCAGACCGGCGAAAAGATTGAGGAAGCTGTCGCCGGGCCCGAAGATCACGGACGGGCGCAGGATGGTCCATGCCACATCCGGTGCGGCCGCACGAATCTCCGCCTCGCCCGCGGCCTTGGAGCGCTGGTACTCGGACGGGCCATCCGCACTGGCGCCCAGCGCGCTGACATGCACGATGCGCTGCACGCCGGCCTGGCGGGCTGCCGCGACCAGGCGTTTGGGAAGATCCACATGGGCGCGGGCAAAGTCCGGACCATAGGGTGAGCCGGGCCGCGAATGGAGTACGCCGACCAGACTCACCACGGCGTCAACGCCCGTCATCAGACCCGCCAGTGTGGGCGGATCGAAGATGTCAGCCTCGACCACCTCCGCGGTGGGCAGGAGCAGCAAATGCCGGGCACGCTCGCGACGACGAGTGGGGACGACGATGCGGATGCCGGTGGCCGTGAGGCGCTCGGCGATGGCAGAGCCGACGAAACCGCTGCCTCCGATGACGAGTACGTTGCGAATGGGGGTCATGACTGTCTCCAGGGTTGCTCCACATTGACAGATCGGAACCGGAGCAAACAATTCCCCGACGGGTGGATCTTATTATTCGAGCCCCGCCCCCGGCGCCGGGCTGCCCATGTCACCGCCAGCCGCCCCGTTGCTGGCGGCGATCGTGCCAAGCCGGCTTTTCAGGGAGGGGGAGCGGCCTTCCAGAAGGGTGCTGTACACCACGGCGTTGGCCATCACCTTCTTCACGTAGTCACGGGTTTCGCCGAAGGGAATGGTCTCGGCGTAGATGGCGCCCTCCAGGGGCTTCACGTCCTTCCAGCGCTTGGCGCGACCGGGGCCGGCGTTATAGGCGGCGGAGGCCAGCACCGGGTGGTTGTCGAGACCTTCGAGGACCATCCGCATGTAGGTGGTGCCGAACATCACATTGGTGTCGGGGTCCCGCAGCCAGCCGACGTTGTAACCCTTCATGCCGAGCTTGCCGGCAATCCACTGGCCCGTGGTCGGCATGATCTGCATCAGGCCCTGGGCACCGACACCCGAGCGGGCCGAGGTGACAAAACGGCTCTCCTGACGCATCAGGCCGTAAACCCAGGCGGGATCCAGGTCGCGGCTACGGGCATTGGGCTCGATGCGCTCCCGGTAGGGGGCGAGATAGCGCAGGCTGTAATCGTGCTCGTTGCGGGTACGGTCGGCAGCATTGATGGCCCGGTCGTAGATGCCGAGTTGCTGGGCGAACTGGGCTGCAGCCAGAAGGAAGCGATCATCCCGGTTGCGCAGGGTCCAGTTCCACTCCCGCGTGCCTTCAGTACGCATGTCGAGACGAAAGAGCGCCATGGCCCGCTGCACGCCCGGGGTCTGACGCACCCGTTCGGCCTCTTCCTCGCTGATGCTGCGGGCCTTGTCGGGCAGTCGGAAACTGCGTCCCAGCTCTTCATCCGCGAGAATGCTGTAGAAGGTGGGGTGGCCAGCCAGACGCTCGAAGGCCTGGCGGGCCGCCTCCTTGTTGCCCAGTGCCTGCTGGGCGCGACCCAGCCAGTAGGTCCAGTCCGGCAGATCGCGCAGGGTCGCGGGCATGGCCTCGACGGCCAGCTTCACCGCGCGCCAGTCACCGGCGCGCAGCGCGGCGCGCACACGCCAGGCGGCCTGCTCATCAGACATGGGGGTCTCGCCGGCAGCCTTGAACCAGGCGTGGGCCTCGGGAAGCAGCTTGGTGGCCCCCTGCCAGGCGATCTGGCCGAGGGCATAGGCGCGCTCCGCGGCGGAAAAACGCTCGTCGATCCGGGCATAGCGCATATAGGCCCCCATCGGATCATCCCGCGACAGTCGCGCCAGCGCGATGAGAGCCAGTTCCCGCCCCTGACGGCTGGCGGCGAAATTGACGGGCTGACGATCAAGCCAGGTGGACGGGTTGGTGCTGGCCTTTTCCAGGTCCGACGGGCCCAGGGCCTGTTCTGCCGGCAACCAGCTAGCCACGGCGCGGGCCCCGCTGAGACGCTTGACCTCCATCAGGCGCCGGATACGCATCCACATGTCGTCGGGCGTCACCAGTGCCTCGCGGGCCAGCGCCTGGAGCAGCGGAACACAACTCTCCGGCGTATCCACCAGCGTGAACCACAGTGGCCGCAGCTCAACGAGCACGGCTGGATCGGCGTTCTGCAGCCGGGCCTGGAGGTGATAACAGCGCAGTTCCTGGTCCGCTTGCTCCTGGTAGGGAAACTCCGCCATGAAACTGCCCCACTCACCCCGCTTGCCCAAGCTGCGCAGCCATTCGCCACGCAGTTTTTCGGCCAGCCAGCTACCCGCATTGCGTTCGAGAAAGTCGTGGATTCGGGCCGGGTCGAAATCGACCGATGGGCGGACGATCTGGTTGGACAGGGCCCAGTACTCCGGATACGGATCGAGCACATGGCCGGTGGCAGGCGCGTTGAGGGCCAGCCGGTTGCGATCTCCGCTGCGCGCAGCATCCCGGGCAAGCAGGATGCGCTCGTCACCGGGATCGCCGCCGGCCGGCATGGCCATCCACAAAAATGCCGCCAGAGCGGCCCACGCGCTATTCTTCATCGACTCTTGTCCCGCCAAAATGCCGTCGGAGAATAGCACAGTGAACCCCCCTGACTCCCCCGCCGGGAGCGATATTGCTGCACTGCGAAAAACCTTGCGCAAACAGGCCATCGCGGCCCGCGAGGCGCTGCCCGCCGACACCCGGGCCGCGCTCTCTGCACGCATCGAAGCGCATCTCGAAATCCTGCTGAAAACCCTGGCCCCACGGACGCTGGCCTTTTGCTGGCCATGGCGCGGGGAGGTCGATCTGGTGGCCTGGGTTGGCCGCTGGCTGGCCGCCGATCCCGGGCGGCGGGCGGCCTTGCCCGAAGTGACGGAGCCGGCCCAGCCGATGGGTTTCCGGCGCTGGCAACCGGGGGACGCCATGGCGGTCGATCATCACGGCATTCCCGTGCCGGTGGACGGAGCCCGGGTCACGCCGGATGCGATCCTGATTCCCCTCAATGCCTTCGACGCTGCGGGCTACCGGCTGGGCTACGGGGGCGGCTACTTTGACCGTACCCTGGCCGCCCTCGCCCCGCCCCCCCCGTGCATCGGTGTGGCCTTCGAACTGGCCCGGACCGACTCAACCCATCCCCAGCCCCACGACCGGCCCATGGACTGGATCGTTACCGAAGCCGGCGCATATCCGGCCGGCGCACGTGGCGAGCTCAGAGGGTGTGAATAAATCTGCTGCGCGACCCGATTTCGCCCCTGCGATGCTCACCGCACCCTTGTACGGCTGCGCTTCTCGGGGCGAACTCGAACCGCTCGCTACGATTTCTTCACTCCCTCTCAACGGGTGACCGGCCGCACCCCTTGCAGGGGGCTGCCGAGAATGGCCGCCCGGATGACATCAATGGCCCCACTGCGGGGATAGGTGACCCGCCAGGCCAGGGCAATACGCCGGAACGGCTCGGGCGCCTCGAAGGGGCGCACGGTAAGGAGCGGATTGCCCTCGGGCAGAGGGTCGGCGGCCGAGCTGGGCAACACCGTGATGCCGGCCCCGGTGGCCACCATATGGCGGATGGTCTCCAGGGAACTGCCCTCGAGGGTACGCTGCAGACCTTCTCCTCCACGGCACAGGGGGCAAACCTCCAGCACCTGATCACGGAAGCAGTTGCCGGCCCCGAGCAAGAGCAGTGGCGCCTCCGCCAGGCGTGCCGCCGGGATTGCCGCATCCGCTTCCCAGGCATGGCCGGCGGGCATCAGAACCCGGAAGGGCTCGTCATACACCGCCTGGGTGACGATGCCGGGCTCTTCGAACGGCAGCGCCACCACGATCACGTCCAGGTCGCCGCGCTTGAGCGATTCGGCAAGCCGGGCCGTATAGTTTTCCTGGATCAGCAGGGGCATCGACGGCGCCGCCCCATGGACCCGCGGAATCAGATGGGGCAGCAGGTAGGGACCGATGGTGTAGATCACGCCGAGCTTGAGCGGCCCCGACAGGGGATCGCGCCCGGCGGTGGCCAGTTCCTTGATCTGCCCGGCCTCCAGCAGCACCTTCTCGGCCTGGGCAACGATGCGCGCACCGATATCGGTGATCTTCACGTCGGCGGCGCTGCGCTCGAAGAGCGTGACTGCCAGTTCATCCTCAAGCTTCTTGATGGCGACCGATAGCGTCGGCTGGCTGACATTGCAGCGTTCGGCCGCATGACCAAAATGACGCTCGCGGGCCAGTGCGACAAGATAGCGAAGATCGGTTAGCGTCATCGGATCACCTCGGTTGGCAATAGTGATTAACTATACAACGTCGCCGTCAAAAGGGGCGGGGCTGCGAGAAATCAACTCCCGGACTTGCTTTGTGAAAAATCGCCCCCATTTTTGTAAGCACTTGTTCAAACACGGAACATGACGCCCCCATGCGCGTCAGTTTTCAGGCCTTCAACTGGAGCAATAGATGAAACCTGTCCTGGTTCGATCCACCCTCGCATTCTCGGCCCTCGTCCTCGCCCTGTCCGGCTGCCTTCAGGACGGTGGTGCCATATCGCCATCCCACGCGGCCAACGGTAGCGCGGCCGGGACTGCCCCCACTACCGCCCAAGTTCCACCGCCCGCCGCCAACCGCTACGGACTGCCCGATTTCTCGGGGCTGGTCGAGCAGGTCGGCCCTGCCGTGGTGAACATCAGCGTGACCCAGAAGATGGCCAGGGGTGGCGCCACGGCGGGGGAAGATCCCTTCGCCGGTGATCCCTTCTACGATTTCCTGCGCCGCTTCGGTGTTCCCGTGCCCGGCATGCCCGGCAATGGCGGGGGCGGCAACCGCAGCCCGGAACAGATCCAGCAGGGAGTGGGCTCGGGCTTCATCGTCAGCGCCGACGGCTACGTGCTGACCAACGCCCACGTGGTCGATAGCGCCGGTGAAGTCACCGTGCGCCTCACCGACAAGCGGGAATTCAAGGCCAAGGTGGTCGGCACCGACAAGCGCACCGACGTCGCCCTGCTCAAGATCGACGCCAGCGGCCTTCCCTTCGTCAGGGCCGGCGATGCCGAACGCAGCAAGGTCGGCGAATGGGTGGTGGCCATGGGGTCTCCCTTCGGTTTCGAGAACACCGTCACGGCGGGCATCATCAGCGCCAAGGCCCGACGCCTGCCGGACGAAAACTACGTACCCTTCATCCAGACCGACGTGGCCATCAACCCGGGCAACTCCGGCGGTCCCCTGTTCAATCTGGCCGGCGAAGTCATCGGCATCAACTCCCAGATCTACTCCCGCTCGGGTGGTTTCATGGGCATCTCCTTCGCCATTCCCATCGACGTGGCCCTGAAGGTGAAGGACCAGTTGCAGAAATACGGCAAGGTCTCGCGGGGCCGCCTGGGTGTCACCATCCAGGGGCTCGACCCCGATCTGGCCCAGAACTTCGGCCTCGACAAACCTGCCGGCGCCCTGGTTGCCAACGTCGAACCGGGCTCACCCGCCGAAAAGGGAGGCCTGCAAGCCGGCGACGTGGTTCTCGGCGTCAATGGCCAGAAGGTGGACAACTCCGCCGACCTGCCCCGCATCATTGGTGAGCAAAAGCCGGGTACCGTCGTCCGCCTGTCGGTCTGGCGTGATCGCAAGGCCCGCGACATCACCGTCACCCTGGGCGAGCAGGCCGGCGAAAAGACCCTGGCGGCCAGCCCTGATCACAAGAACGACGGGGCCGGCAACAAACTCGGCCTGGCCGGCCGCGCCCTTACCGGGCAGGAAGCCAGCCGCCTCGGCATTCCCGGAGGCATTGTCGTAGAAGGCGTGAGCGGCCCCGCCGCCAAGGCCGGACTGCAGAACGGCGACGTCATCCTGGGGATCAACAACCAGGGGATTACCAGCGTCGAGCAGTTCCGCAAGCTCCTTGATGCCGCCGGAAACCGTTTTGCCCTGCTGATCCAGCGGGGTGGAAGCCGGATCTTCCTGCCGATCCGCATCAACTGAGCGCGTGAACCACCCGTGGCGTCCGCCCCCGGGCGGGCGCCACCCCGGAAGTGCGGCATTTCACAAGAAGCAGGAAACGAATTGCACAGGCGAATCGGAACGCCGGTTTTATAATCGCGGGGTCTGGCGGTATTGCACGCAGGGACATGCTCAGACTCCAACATAACAACAGATCGTCCGATGCCCTCGCTGCTTTCCAGGCGGTCCTTGCTCACCGCCCTTGCGGGTCTTGCATGCACGCATTCCCTGTTCGCCGCATCCGCTCCGGCGGAATACGGCGAGGAAACGCCCTTTTTCGAGGATCTTCCAACGGTCCTGTCGGCCTCCCGACTTCCCCAGGTTCTGAATGAAGCCCCCGGTGCCGTCACCCTCCTTGACCGGCATTTCATCAAGGCCACCGGCTACCGTGATATCGCACGACTGCTCCGCCTGGTGCCCGGCATGCAGATCGGCCAGGAGCGCGGGCACGCCCAATGGGTCACCTATCACGGCCTGGGAAGCGACTTTCCCACCGAAATCCAGGTGCTGGTGGACGGGCGCTCGGTCTACGCGCCCAGCGCCTTTGGTGGTGTCGACTGGTCATCCCTGCCCCTGACCATCGACGAGATCGAACGCATCGAGGTGGTGCGCGGCACCAACTCCAATGCCTTTGGTGCCAACGCCTTCCTGGGGGTGATCAACATCATCACCCAGCACAGCCATCAACAGCGCGGGGGCTCCGGCCACGTGAACGTCGGCAACCATGGCATCTCCGATCTGCGGGCCAGCTGGAACGGCGGTGCCGACAACACCGGGGTACGCCTGTCGGCCGCCCAGACCCAGGACAAGGGCTTCAGCCGCCTGAATGACGCCCGGGTCAGCCAGACCCTCAGCCTGCGCAGCGACCACCGCCTCAACGCCCGGGACGAACTGACCCTGCGCGCCGGCTACAACCGCCTTGAACGCGGCATGGGCTATCCCGATTCGATCTACAACAACAACGGGGAGCGCACGGCCCGTGCCGAAACCAATACCCTTCACCTGACCTGGCGCCGCACCTACAGCCACGACGAGGAATGGCTGCTCAGCCTCTACCGCAATCACGAATCCAACGCGGAAAGCTGGGTCGCCAGCTCACCCTCCTTCCCTGCCGTCCCCCTGAACCGCAACCGCAGCAGCAACCGCACCAACCTGGAAATACAGCACCGCTTCGCCCTCGCGCCACAGGCTCGGCTGGTTTGGGGTCTGGAGGGCCGCCGTGACGATTCCGAAGCCCCCTTTCTGTTTGCCGGGGGCCGCCCACCCAGCGTGAGCATGTATCGGGCCTTTTCTAACCTCGACTGGCACCTCACACCGACGTGGCAGCTGAACCTCGGCGGCCTGCTCGAAAAGAATGGCGACGTCGCCGCCCAATTCATTCCGCGCACCTTCATCAACTGGCAGGCCAGCCCCACTGACACCTTCAGGGCGGGCTATGCCAAGGCCTGGCAACAACGCAATGTGTTCGACATCCACGGGGATGTGCGGGCCCATACCGCCAACAGCGACCCGCGAACCAGCGTTCCGGTTGCCTGGCCCTATGTACCCAACCCGGATCTGAGGACGCCCTCGGTGGATACGGTGGAAGTGGGCTACCTGGGGCGCTTCCGCGCCATGGATGCCACGCTCGATCTCCGGCTGTTCAACGAAAGGGTCACCAACTTCGTTATTCGCCGCAACATTCCGCCCGCCTTCGCCCCCCTTGTCCTGAGCGCGCTACCCTCATCCCAGTTCATCAACCTGGACTCGGCAGTGACCCTGCGCGGCCTGGAATACCAGTTCCGCGGCAAGCCTCGGGCGGGTACCGAGATCCTCTTCAACCACACCCTGATCGAACGCCGCACCGACGAACCCGAGGTGGCCAAGCGCACCGCACCCTACGTCGCCAGCCTGAGCTGGCTGCAGGACTACGGCACGGGCTGGACGAGCACAACCAGCATCCTGCGCATGGGCTCCCTGGCAGGTGGCTACGGCTATGTGCCCGGCTGCGACTACACCTCCCGGGCCTACACCAGCCTGGACCTGCGCATTGCCCGTGCCTTCCAGCTGGACGGCCGCAGGGCGGAAATCGCCCTCAACGGCATCAACCTGGGCGAACGCCACCAGGAGATCGCCGACCGCTCACAGCAATGCCTGCCGGGTTACCTGAACAAGCCGGTGAACCCGGCCTCGAGCATGGTCTGGCTGTCCCTGGGCATTGCGCTCTGATCCAGTTCTCGAACCGCGAACCCGCCAGCCCTCCTCAGATGCTGTCCGAACCGATGGTTTTGCGGATGAACACTGCCCGCTGGATCTCCGTGACCCATACCAACCCGTCGCCGGTCTGGCCGGTACTGGCCACCTGGACAATGTGATCAACCAGCACATCCGCCATCTCGTCGGGTGCGATGATCTCGATCCGCACCTTGTCGGTGAAGTCAGTCAAGACCTCCTTGATGGAGTGGGGCGTGTGCCGTGCGGTGGCACCACAGCCGGCCACCTTGGTGATCGTCATGCCCGGGAAACCCGGGATGGCCCGCAACACCTCACGCAGGCGCGGCAGCTTCTGGGGGCGGATGACAGCTAATATTTCTTTCATGGGCGCTCCTTCATTCCGGGACGCGCTAGCCGCTCGGCGGCGCGTCCCTCCGGGGGTCAGGCTTCGTAGGGGGTGTCGTCGAACCACTTGTACAAAGTGGGAAGCACAACCAGGGTCAGCAGGGTGGAGGTGATCAGGCCACCGATCACCACGATGGCCAGGGGGCGCTGCACTTCGGAGCCGGGGCCTGTGGCAAACAGGAAGGGGATCAGCGCCAGCAAGGCCACCGTCGCGGTCATCATGACCGGCCGGAAGCGCAGGGTCGCCCCCTGCACCACAGCCTGGGCCACGGGCATGCCCTCAGTACGCAGGCTGCGAATATAGCTGACCAGCACCACCCCATTGAGCACCGCGATGCCCCACAGGGCAATGAAGCCCACTGACGCCGGCACCGACAGGTATTCACCGCTCACCAGCAGGCCAAGCACACCGCCCACACTGGCGAAAGGCAGCACCAGGATAATCAGGCTGGCCAGCTTGAGCGACCCGAACAGCAGGAAGAGCAGGAAGAAGATCGCTGCCACGGTCACCGGAATGATGATGGTCAGGTGGCCCATGGCCCGCTCCAGGTTCTGGAACTGGCCGCCCCACTCCAGGTAGTAGCCGTCCTTCAGCTCCACCTTGGACTCAACAGTCTTCTGCAACTCCGCCACAAAGCCACCCAGGTCACGGTCCTTCACGTTGATCGCCACCACCACCCGGCGCTTGGCCAGCTCGCGGGAGATCTGTGCCGGACCATCAACGATATGGATGTGGGCCAGGTTTTCCAGGGCCACCTGCACACCACCCGGCGCATTCACCAGGACGTTGCCGATCTTCTCCACGTTGTCGCGGAAACTTTCGGGCAGGCGCACCACCGACGCAAAGCGCCGCTCGCCCTCATACACTTCGGTGGCCTGCTTGCCGCCAATCGCCGCCTCAATCACGTCGTTCACATCCGACACGTTGAGGCCGTGGCGGGCGATCGCACTGCGGTCGATCTCGATGGACAGGTACTGCTGGCCGGTCACCCGCTCCACCCGGATGTCGGTTGCCCCGGTAATACCCGCGGCCACCCGGGCAATCTCCTCGGCTTTCTTCTTCAGCAAGCCCAGATCGTCGCCGAAGACCTTGACCGCCACATCGGAGCGCACCCCGGTCACCATCTCGTCCACCCGGTCGGAAATCGGCTGGGCCATCACCACCTGCGCACCGGGCAGCACCTTGAGTTTCTCGCGCATGGCATCGGCGATGGTGTCCTGGGTCCAGCCGGCGGGCCATTCGTCCCGCGGCTTGAGGCTGACGATGGGCGTCGACTCGTTCTGGCCCTGGGGGTCGGCCGGCGACTCGCCCCGGCCCACACCGGAGATGGCCGACTTGACGCCGGGCACCTCCATGACCAGCTTCATCGCCTGCATTTCCATCTTGATGGATTCATCCAGGGAGATGTTAGGCACCCGGTTGATGCCCGGCACCACCGAGCCTTCCTTCATCTCCGGGATGAAGGCCGTCCCCAGGAAAGGGAACATGCCCAGGGTCACCACCAGCAACACCACGCCCCCCACCACCGTCTTGCGGCTGTTGGCCACCGACCAGTGGAGCATCTTCAGGTAAGGCGCCTTGATCTTCGCGATCAGCCAGGTATCGTGCTCGGCCCCACCCTTGAGCAGGTAAGAGGACAGCACCGGCGTCAGGGTCAGGGACAAGAACAGGGACGCTGCCAGGGCAATGGCGATGGTGTAGGCCAGGGGCGCAAACATCTTGCCCTCCATGCCCTGCAGGGTCATCAGCGGCAGGAACACCAGGATGATGATACCGACGCCGAAAATCACCGGCGTGGCCACTTCCTGCACCGCGTCGAAGATGGCGCGCACCTTGCTCTCCCCTTCACCCACCTGACCCAGGCGGACAAAGGCGTTTTCCACCACCACCACGGAGCCGTCCACCATCAGGCCGATGGCGATGGCCAGCCCCCCCAGGGACATCAGGTTGGCCGAGATGCCGTAGTGGTTCATGGCCATGAAGGTGAGCAGCGGCGTCAGCACCAGCGTGGCCACCACGATCAGGCTCGAGCGCACGTCACCCAGGAACAGGAAGAGCACCACCACCACCAGGGCGATGCCTTCCAGCAGCACCTTGATCACCGTCCACAAAGCCGCGTCCACCAGCTCGGAGCGGTCGTAGTAGGGCACGATCTTCAAACCATCGGGCAGCATGCCCTTGTCGTTGATCTCGGCCACCCGCGCCTTGATGCGGCTGACCACCTCCTTGGCGTTGCCGCCCCGCAGCATCATCACGATGCCGCCCACCGACTCGGTGACGCCGTTCTTTACCACCGCGCCCTGCCGCACCTCATGGCCGAAGGTCACCTCGGCCACGTCGCGGATGTACACCGGCGTGCCGCCCACCTCCTTGAGCACGATGGAGCCGATGTCACTCAGGCTCTTGACCAGGCCGATACCGCGGATCAGATACTGCTCGGAATACTGGGGCAGCACACCGCCCCCGGAGTTGGCGTTGTTGCGGGCCACGGCCTCATATACATCCCGTACCGTCAGGCGGTGGTGACGCAGGCGATCCGGGTTCACCAGCACCTGGTACTGGCGGGCATAGCCGCCCTGGGAGTTGATCTCGGCCACCCCCGGGATTGAGCGCAGCAGCGGGCGCACCACCCAGTCCTGCACGATGCGCCTCTCGGTCAGCTCCTTCTCGGTGAGCTTGCGATCGCCGTCATCGGGATGATCGAGGGTGTACTGATACACCTCGCCCAGGCCCGTGGACACGGGCCCGAGCACCGGCACCACACCCTCGGGCATGCGGCTGCCCACTTCCAGCAGGCGCTCCATGACCAACTGACGGGCAAAGTACACGTCGGTAGCGTCCGTGAAGACCAGAGTAATCAGCGACAGACCGGGTTTGTTAAGGGAGCGCATCTCCTCCAGGCCCGGCAGACCGGTCATGGAGATCTCCAGCGGTACGGTCACAAAACGCTCCACCTCCTCGGGGGAACGCCCCTTGGCTTCTGTGGCGATCTGAACCTGCACGTTGGTCACGTCGGGGAAGGCATCCACCGACAGCTTGCGCGCCGCGTTGAGGCCAAAGGCCAGCAACACCACGGCCACCACCACCACTACCAGGCGCTGCTGGAGGGCGGCACGGACTAATGATTGGATCATGGCCGGTCCTTATTCCAGTTCCTTGCGCTTGCGCTCGTTGTTCAGGTGGAAGGCACCCTCGACGAGAATCGGCTGTTCAGGCTTGAGCCCCGACAGGACGGCACGCTTGCCCTCCATGTCCGGGCCGAGGCGCACGGGCGTCAGACGGAACTGTCCCTGGCCCACCTCGACGAAGACATGGTCGGCATCCCCGTCCCGGACCACGGCCTGGGCCGGCACCACCACCCGCTCCACGGGCGCAGCCTGGATCAGCATGGTGGCCAGCATGGCGGGCTTGAGCTGCCGGTTGGTGTTGTCCACCATGCTGCGAACGCTGATCGTGCGGGTCTCGGGATTCACCGTATCGGCCACGTAGATGAGCTTGCCGGTGAGACGCGAACCCAGTGCAGGCACATCGATATCCACCGTCTGCCCGGCCTTCACCAGGGCGCCCTGCTGCTCGGGCACTTCTGCGGTCACCCACACCCGGGACAGATCCGCCACCACATAGAGGGCATCGGCCGGCTGAACCACCTGCCCCGGCGCCACCTGACGCTCCACCACGGTGCCGGCCATGGTGGACGCCACCGACGTCACGGAGTTGATGGCGCCGGTCGTCCCGAGCTTGTTGATCGCACCGGATGACATGCCGAGCACCCGTAGCTGGTCCGCCGCACCACGCTGCTCCGCCGACGCAATCGACAATTCGCTCTCCCGGCGCTGCAACTCCGCCTTGCCGATCACGTCGGCGGCGAAGAGCTGGCGCGCGCGCTCGACGCTGCGCGCCTGCAGGTCGGCCTGGGCGCGAGCCTTTAGGTAGGTGAGCTGGGCCTCGCCCAACTCGGTGCTGTTGATCACCGCGAGGGAATCCCCTACGCGGACCTGCTGCCCCAGATGGGCCTGGATCTCGATTACGCGGCCGGTCACGGTGGCACCGATACGGGTCACCCGGGCCTGATCGAAATCCACCTTGCCGGCAACGCGCAACACATCGGCCACCTGGGTGTTGCCAGCGGGCGTCACCTTGATCTGCGCACCAAAATTGGGCGGCACCGTCACCAGCAAGGGGTCGGGCGGTGAAACGCTGACACGCTCTCCGGTCCCCTCGCTCAGGGTAGTGGTCTGAGCCTGCTCGGCGCCGGGCTTGCCAGAGCTTGTTTTTTCGGAATCCTTGCAGCCGACAAGGGTCAAGGTGGCCAACAGCAGGGCCAGGGAAATCGGTCGAAGCTTCATGATGGAGTTCCGGATCATTGGGTGGCGCGCAGGCGCTCGATTTCGATGACTGCCAGTTGCAGTTCGTAACGGGCGGCGATGAGTTCATTGCGTGCCGCGCGGAAGACGCGCTGGGCATCCAGGTAATCCAGAATGCCGCGCTCGCCAAAGCGGTAGGCCGCCTCGGCCACCTTCAAGGCCGCCTCAGCCGCACGCAGAATGCCGCCCTCCAGGGCATTCACCTGGTTGCGCGCGATTTCATAGTGGCGGTAGGACGCCTCAAGGGACTGCAGCAGGATCAGCTCCTGACTTTCCCGGTCGCTGCGGCTCTTCTGCAGCAGGGCGCCGGCCTCGGCCACCTGTCCCCGGCGCTGGTCCCACAGGGGCACAACAGCCATCACACCGATGCGACTGTTGCGCAACTCCACATCGCGATCCTCCGCCACTTTCACGGCGAGTTCGGGATGCCTGCGCAGGCGCTCCAGCTCAAGCTGGCGCTCGGCGCGGCGAACCTCAGCCGCCGCTCTGGCGAGTTCCGGATTGCGGGCCAGCACTTCACTGCGCAAGGCTTCCAGGGAGGGAACGGCCGGGCTGCTCGCCAGGGAGCCATCAACCTCGAATTCCGCTGGCAGGGACGGCCCGACCAGCCCGCGCAGGGCGGCGCGCGCCTGGGCCACCCGCAGGATGGCACTCTCGGAAGCCTTCTGGGCATTGAGAAGCTCCGTGTCGGCCTTGATCAACTCATAGCGCGGCGCCTCACCGGTCTGAACCCGCACCGCCACCCGCGCCCGGATCTGCTCGGCCAGGCTCAAGTCCTCACGGGCTGCCCGCTGTTCGGCCTGACGGCGCAGGAGATCGAAAAAACGCTGGTCGAGACGGGCCAGGAGATCCACCTCCAGACTGCGTCCCTCCGCCTGGCGGGCATCCAGGCCGGAGGTGGCAGCACCGATGCGTGCCTCCCGCTGCCAGGGGTTGTCGATGCGCTGGGTCAAGGAGAGGCTCTGGGCGCCCCCCGTTGCCACGCCGGGCACCCGGGCCTGGGTCCGGCCCGCAAGGAACTCGACCTCAGGGTTCGGGTAGGCGCCGGCACTGGTGATCTGGGCGCGACCCGCGTCTACCAGGGCGCGCGCAGCCTGCAGGGACGGATGGCTGGCGCGGGCGGCATCGCGCAGGGCCTGGAGCTTGTAGCTTTCAAGGGGGGGCGGCGCTGGCGGTGCCGCCAGGGCCGGCAAGGTGGTCGCAACAAGGGCGACGGCCAGGGAGAGCTTCCTGAGCATGAAAATCCTTCAGCGATTCTGGAACGCTGTCATTCGAGTCATGAAAGGGCAGGGCCTGGAAACAGGCCCGCCGGGAACAAGGCACGCCACCCAGTGGGTGGCAGACTCAGACTCGCCTGGGTGGTGGCGGAGTCAGCTTGGGAATGACCGAACGCCACACAGGACGTGCCTCGTTCGGCGGATCATCTAGCAGGAAACGGGCCCGGAAACTGGGCGCACTGGCCAAGGCCGGGCAGTCGAGCGGGTCGAGGCTGCTCAGATCCAGCTTCTCTTCGGCCGCCGGATCAAGGGACTGCACCTGCTCGGCCAGGTCGGCCGCTGCAAGGTGGTTGTCCACAGCCATGGAACTCCCCGCCCAGAGGAGGACAAGACAGGCCAGAACGAGGGAGAGGGTTCGTTGGATCAAGTGCATTGCAGCATTAAAGACCATCCACAACTCGTCGAGTTCCGCATTCACTTACGATTCGAAGGCGGCTGACGATCTGAGGCGTGACTATAATCGCACTTTTTTCGGTTTTGCACCCCACCATGCTGCATCGCATCATCCTGCTCCTGCTCGTCCTGCCCTCCCTCGCCTTTGCCCAGATGACGCCACCGACAGTGGCTGCGCGGGCCTGGGTTCTCCTCGACGTGGGGTCCGGCCAGCTGCTCACGGCAGAACAGCCCGACCAGCGCATCGAGCCCGCCTCCCTGACCAAGCTGATGACCGCCTACCTGGCCTTCTCGGCGATCAAGAACAAGACCCTGACCCTGGAGCAGACCATTCCGGTCTCGGAAAAAGCCTGGAAGGTGCCCGGCTCCAAGATGTTCATCGAGCCCCTCAAGCCGGTGACCGTGAACGAACTGCTCCACGGCATGATCGTCCAGTCGGGTAACGATGCCTGCGTGGCGCTGGCCGAAGCCATCGCCGGGTCGGAAGAGAACTTCGCCCAGCTGATGAACAAGGAAGCCGCCCGGCTGGGCATGAAGAACACCCACTTCGAGAACGCCACCGGCCTGCCCCACCCGTCGCACCTGACCTCGGTACGCGACCTGTCCATCCTGGCCAGCGCCATCATTCGCGACTTCCCCGAGTTCTATCCCATCTATTCGATCAAGGAATACGCCTACAACAAGATCAAGCAGCCCAACCGCAACCGCCTGCTGTTCATCGACCCGACCGTCGACGGGGTCAAGACCGGCCACACCGAAAGCGCCGGCTACTGCCTGATTGCCTCGGCCAAGCGCAACGAGCGGCGTCTGGTATCGGTGGTGGTGGGTACCGCCAGCGACAGCGTGCGCGCCCAGGAATCCCAGAAGCTCCTCAACTGGGGCTACCTGGCCTACGATACGGTCAAGGTGTACAGCGCCAACCAGGCGGTGAGCGAACCCCGCATCTGGAAGGGCAAGGAAAACATGCTCAAGGCCGGCTTCCTGAACGATTTCGTGCTGTCGCTGCCCAAGGGCGAAGCCGAAAAGCTCAAGGCCAACGTGGTGAGCCAGCAGCCCCTTATGGCGCCGGTGACCAAAGGCCAGACCGTCGGCACCCTGCAACTCAGCCTGAACGACAAGCCCGTCGGCGAATACCCCATCGTGGCCCTCGACGACATCCCCGAAGCTGGCTGGTTCGGCCGCCTGTGGGACGCTATCCGCCTGTGGTTCAAGACGCTCTGAGAAGAGAAACCGGATGACTGAAGAACGCACCACCCTGCTCGAGTTCCCCTGCGAATTCCCCATCAAGATCATGGGCGCACGGGTGGATACCTTTGCCCAGACCGTGATTGAAGTGGTGCTGTGCCATGCCCCCGATTTCGACCCGGCCACGGCGCAGATGCGCCCCTCGGCCAAGGGCAACTACCTGGCCATCACCTGCACTGTCAAAGCGATCTCCCAATCCCAGCTCGACGCCTTGTACACCGAGCTATCGTCCCACCCTCTGGTGAAGGTCGTCCTGTGATCGTCCGCCACCTGGGGCTCGCCCCCTACGAGCCCACCTGGCGGGCGATGCAGGAATTCACCACCCACCGCGACGCCACCACCGCAGACGAGCTGTGGCTGGTGCAGCACCCACCGGTGTACACCCTGGGCCAGGCCGGCAAGCCCGAGCACCTGATCCGCCCCACGGAAATCCCGCTGGTCAAGATCGACCGGGGTGGCCAGATCACCTACCACGGCCCCGGTCAGGTGGTGGCCTACCTGCTTCTCGACCTGCACCGCCGCCACCTCAAGGTGCGCGAGATGGTCCAGCTACTGGAGCAGGCCCTCATCGACTGCATCGCCGACTACGGCCTCGACGCCCGCCGCAAGGACGGCGCCCCCGGGGTCTACATCGACGGCGACAAGATCGCCGCCCTCGGCCTGCGGGTGAAGAACGGCTGCAGTTACCACGGACTGTCCCTCAATGTCGATATGGACTTGACACCATTTACGTGGATCAACCCTTGCGGCTATAGTGGGCTCAAGACCATACAACTCAAGGACTTCGGCGTGACCGAGGCCCCCGATGAAGTCGCCGAGCGGCTTCTCGGCCACCTCCGGCGACATTTTCCCGACGTCCCCCCCACCGCCTGACCAAAGGACGACCCCCATGGATTCCGAGAGCCGCAAGCAGCGCGGCGCCGCCAAGACTGCCCGCATCCCCATCAAGATCGTTCCCGCCGAACGCATCAAGAAGCCCGACTGGATCCGCATCAAGCTGGGTGCCGGCATTGAGGCCGAGCGCTTCAACGAGATCAAGGACACCCTGCGCGAGCACAAGCTGCACACCGTCTGCGAAGAAGCCTCCTGCCCCAACATCCACGAATGCTTCGGCAAGGGCACGGCCACCTTCATGATCATGGGCGACATCTGCACCCGCCGCTGCCCCTTCTGCGACGTGGGCCACGGCCGCCCCGAGCCCCTCGACGTGAACGAGCCGGCCAACCTGGCCAAGACCATCGCCGCCATGCGCCTCAACTACGTGGTGATCACCAGCGTGGACCGGGACGATCTGCGCGACGGCGGCGCAGATCACTTCGTCCAGTGCATCAGCGCCACCCGCGAGGCCAGCCCCAAGACCACCATCGAGGTGCTGGTGCCCGACTTCCGCGGCCGCATGGAGATCGCCCTCGACATCTTCGACCAGGCTCCGCCGGACGTGATGAACCACAACCTGGAAACCGTGCCGCGCCTCTACAAGCAGGCCCGCCCAGGCGCCGACTACGCCTACTCGCTGGAACTGCTCAAGCAATTCAAGGCCCGCCACCCGGAGGTCAACACCAAGTCCGGCCTGATGGTCGGTCTGGGCGAAACCGACGACGAGATCCTCGAAGTGATGCGCGACATGCGCGCCCACAACGTGGACATGCTCACCATCGGCCAGTACCTCCAGCCCTCCGGCGGCCACCTGCCGGTGCTGCGCTACGTGCATCCGGACACCTTCAAGATGTTCGAGACCGAAGCGCTGAAGATGGGCTTCAAGAACGCCGCCTGCGGCCCCATGGTGCGTTCGAGCTACTGGGCCGACCAGCAGGCTCACGGGGCGGGGGTGGTCTGATTTAGCAGAGAAGGCCCGGGCCTGGGGAGGATGCGCCCTTCAGGCCCGGCCCCAAGACTGCTCAGAGCTGACGCAGGCTGCCGAGCAGGCCTTTCTTGATGGCAATCGTCGTCGGCCGATTGAACTTGGTCGGCAGCCGCTTGGGCTTGAACCAGCCGAAGTTGGAGTGCTCCCGATTGAGGCGTGGCACCACCTCGCGCTCAAGCCGCAGCAGGTAGTAGTGCATCTCGCAATCCCCAGACCGGCTTCGACGCTCGCCGGACACCTGGCCGATCTTGACCAGCTGCTTTTCCTTGACGCGCAAACCGGCCTCCTCCGCCAGCTCCCTCAACAGCGCCGAACGGGGAGACTCCCCCCGATCTGCGCGGCCTCCGAAGAAATTCCACGCCCCGCCATTATTCACCACGCTGGAGCGCTTCCCGAGCAGCACCTTGCCCGTGTCCACGCACTGGATGATGGCCCAGGCACCGGCCTTGCGAGAAGGGGAGTTCAGACGTTCCTTAGCCATGGGACAGGAGAATCAGACGGTTGAGGTAAGTGGGGCAGATGCGCTTTGTGCAAGCCCGACATTGTTATAAACACTTTATATCGATCTTCTGTTTCAACAAGGTTGCAGCCGCGCTGCAACCCGTGTTTACGCGCACCAAGTGCAAAGCAATCATGCTCGCAGGCTAAGCGATAAACGATTTATACTATTTATACACTTCTTCATGCAAGGCCTGAATACACAATGAATATGTCAACGCCTGCCAAGCGGCGCACACAAAAACCGGATTCCCCGGAACCCTCAGCAACTTCCGGGCCAGCAACCGCAAAGAAGCCACCCACACGCTCAACCCGACCGGTACGGGACAGCTTCACCTTCCCGGAATCCGACTACGCCCTGTTTGCCCTGCTGAAGAAGCGCGCCTTATCGGGCGGCTGCGAGATCAAGAAAAGCGAGCTGATCCGCGCCGGGCTCACCCTTCTGAACACCTTGTCCGACACGGCCTTGATCGACGCGCTCAACAAGATCGAGCGCGTGAAGACCGGCCGCCCGAAAAAATAGCCCGCCGTTGCCGCGGGGCGGTTCCAACCGGAGATCCCGGCGGTAACCGGATGGCAAGGCACTAACTGGCGGGCCAGAGTTCGACAGTGCCGCGCTCGAAATGCAAAGATGTCCCTGCTGCGTCGATCCGGAAGCGCTCGACGATATCCGCAAGCCGTATGGAAAAGTCGCGACTGGTGTCCGCAGCATTCTTCGTGTGGGACGCGGCCACGTGGGCCTGCTCCAGCAGGCTATCGATCATCTCGATCTGATCGACAATCTCGCAGCTTGAGCCCTGCCCCACATCCACGATCCGAATGATCTCGCCGACCACCTCGACCACCTGCGTCGCCGAGTACACGATGCGCTCGATTGCCTCACCCGCCGTGCGTGCCAGGGCCGTGCTCTGATCCATTTCACTGGTCACCAGCTTCATGAGCTCCGCCGACTCGCTCGACGAGGTCTGGATGAGCTGCATCCGCCGGCTGATGTGTTCGGTTGCGCTGGCAGCGCGTTCCGCCAGCATCCTCACCTCGTCGGCAACGACCGAAAAGCCTCGCCCCGCGTCCCCGGCTCGCGCAGCCTCGATGGCCGCATTCAGTGCCAGCAGGTTGGTCTGATCAGCAATCTTCCGGATCTCCGACACCACCCCCTCGACCTCCGAGATCTGAGCGGCCAGCGCGAATACCTGGTCGGCGGCCGTATCCACCCGGCGGGAGAGGGCACTGATCTGCTCTGCTGTTTCCTGGATGATCTCGCTGCGGCTCCTGGCGGTTCGGCCTGACTCCTCGGTGATCCGCCCAGCCTCGCGCGACCCCTGATCGATGTCGCGGATGTGGGTCTGGATGGCCTGCACGGCCCGCTGAATACGCTTCGATGAGGCGCTGCCCTCCGAGGCAATTCGCGCCACGACAGCCGCGGACTGATGCATTTCGACCGACGCAGTCTCATTGCACCGGATGATCTCCACCATCGCCCCCAGACTCATCTGCAAGGTATTGACCAAGGCATTGAAGGCCTCTATCGATTGCCCGATCTCATCGCGCCGCTGGAATGGAACCCGCTGGGTAAAGTCGAGGGATTCGGCGATGCGCCCCATCGTGCCTTCCATCGCCCGCAGCGGCACGACAATGTTCCGGTACAGCCTGATCATCAGCCCTCCCAGCACCAGCACCGTGACGATGACTGCCGCGCCGAGGAACCACATGGTCTGCGTCAGGCCACCCCTCACCTCTTGCGCCGACTGATCCTTGTTGCGGCGTTTCTCGATGAGCAGGGTTTCCAGTATCTGTTGCAGCTCCTGCTGATAGGGCACCGCGTTGGCATAGAGGCTCGCCTCGGCGAGCTGGCGATGACCGGCCGTGCTGAGCGAGATGCTTTCACTCATGGCGGCCACATAGTTGTCCAGGCTCTCGGACGCCTGCAGCAGCAAACCCGCCTCCGCTTGCGACTGGGACGGCGCCGCCAACGTCTTCAGGCCGGCCCTCAGCCTATCCTGCTGAATCTTCAGCCTTTCGCCGGCTTGTGGTGCCTGATCCGAATTGCCCGCCGAGATCACTTCAAACAGATCAAGCTGGAGCTGCTTGAGATCGGCCCGCAGATCCGCGGCCGCGAGCGCCGCCGGCACCGCGTCATCCGTCAGGCTGTGCATCAAGCCAAAATTGGAACGAAACTGATGCCCACCCACGGCGACGAGGGCAAACAGCATCGCCGCAGAGAGCGAGGCCAGTAGGACGAGATCACGTCGGATACTCATGGAACGGATTCCTTGTTGTCGATAGCCGGGCATCGCTTGTTGCGGCGCGTCAAAAGATGCCCGTTTATCGACCTGCGGCCGACAAGCTCGAATGAATTTTTTGTTAAGACAAGCATTGCAGGTGGGCGCACCACACCGGTGCTGATTTGCTGGCCGCAACACCACTACGCCCCGCGAAGGTTCGCGAGCGGGCCGACAGCCCCCGAAATCGCCGCATTTTTCCGCCTGGAACGATTTTTGCGGCGCACCACGGATATCGTTCAAGGAGCACCAACATGGCCGCGAACTGCACCTGGGATTCCATGGATGTCCACCTGCTGCGCGTACTCCACGCCCTGCTCACCGAATGCAGCGTGAGCAAGGCGGCGCGCCGCCTCAACCAGTCTCAACCCGCCGTCAGCACGGCCCTGCGCCGCCTCCGCGACATCACCGGTGACCAGCTGCTGGTACGCAGCCGCAATGGCATGACCCCCACCGAACGGGGTGCCGGACTGCTTGAGCCGGTCAAGATTGCGCTGCAACAGATCGAGGCCATCGCCGTCCGCCAGGTCAAGTTCGACGCGGCCAGTTCCCGCCGGGTCTTCAACATTGCCACCCCGGACTATCTCAACGCGGTGCTGCTGGGCGAGATCGTTGCCCGCCTGCGCAAGTTCGCTCCCAACTCCCAGGTGGCCTTCCATTCCCTCGGCCCGGATTTCGACTACGCCCGTGCCCTCGAAGCCGGCGAACTCGACGTGGTCATCGGCAACTGGCCCCAGCCCCCGGAAAACCTGCGCATGGCGCCCCTCTTCGACGACGAGGTGGTGTGCATCATGCGCAAGGGCCACCCCCTCGCCGGCCGCGCGCTCAGCACCGCCGACTACCTGGCGGCCGAACACCTGGTGCCCACCCCCTACGCGGTCGGCCAGCGCGGCGTGATCGACCTGCATCTGGCCCGCGAACGGCTCAAGCGCAACGTGGTGGCCTACGTACCCTACTTCGGCCTGGTGCCCTATCTGCTGCTGGAAACCGACATGCTTTTCTCCAGCCCGCGGATCTTCGCCGAGCACTGCGCCAAGATGATGCCCCTGACCATTGCCGAAGCCCCCATCGACTTCCCCAGGATGAGCTTCTACCTGCTGTGGCACGACCGCAGCCACTACGAAGAAGAATGCCGCTGGTTCCGCGAGCAGATCACCTCAGTGGCACGCAGCTCGCCGGTGATCCCGCGCCCTGGCCCCACCCCCGTGGCAAGCGGCCCCTCGCCTGCCACGGCCCTTTCCTTCGCCGTCTGAGCGTAATAACAAGGGCAGACCGCCGGTCTGCCCTCGCTCTGTCCCCCTACTCCGCCACCCTTTCCTCCAGACGCAGCGCCGCAATCCGGGCGATCTGGCGCAGGGCCTCGGCGAATTCCGCTTCCGGGTCGTGCCCAAGCCGGCGCTCCATGGCCGCGATGATGTCGGCCCGCCCCAGCCCCCGCACGGCGATGATGAAGGGAAAGCCAAACTTGGCGTTGTAGGCCCCGTTGAGGGCCTGGATCAGTTCGAACTCCTCCGGCGAGCAGGCAGCAAGGCCGGCACCGGCCTGCTCGCGGGTGGATTCCGCGGTCAGCTCCCCTTTCACCGCCGCCTTGCCGGCCAGTTCCGGGTGAGCCCTGATCAACGCCATCTGGGCATCGCGGGGCGCCGCCTGCATCGCGCCAACCAGCGTGCCCAGCAGGGCTTCCCGGTCGGCAAAGGGGCGACGCACCCAGGCCCGCTCGGCCACCCAGGGTGAATGCTCGAAGATGCCGTCCAGGGCCGCCACGAAGGCGGCCTGATCCAGCTGCGAAAGGGAGGCTGGGGTGAGAGTCGGGATTGTCATGACAGGGGCTCCGGGCCTGGGCGGAAATCGGGATCAGTGGAGTTCGGCTTCCATCGCCATCTGCTTGGCGCTTTCGGCCGCATCGCGACGATAGCCATTGAAGAACAAGTTAAGCAACACCGCCGTGATAGCCGTGAGCAGAATGCCGCTATGCAGCAGCGGCCCCAGGGCCTTGGGCATCTGGTGGAAGAACTTGTCGGCCACCAGGGGGATCATGCCGAAGCCGATGCTGATGGCGATGATGTAGGGGTTGAAGCGGTTGGTCTTCAGGTCGGCCGCCAGCAAGATCTTGATGCCCGTGGCGGCAACCATGCCGAACATCACGATGCCGGCACCGCCCAGCACGAACTGGGGCACCGAAGCCACCACATGGGCCATCTTGGGGAACAGGCCGAAGGCCACCAGAATGGCCCCGCCAGCCACGCATACCCAGCGGCTGCGCACCCCCGTCACCCCCACCAGACCGATGTTCTGGGAGAAGGAGGTGTAGGGAAAGGCATTGAAGATGCCGCCAATCAGGGTGCCCAGGCCATCGGTGCGCAGGCCCTTCTCCAGGTCCTTGGGCGACAGGGGTTTGCCGGTGAGCTCGCCCAGGGCCAGGAACATGCCCAGGGATTCCACCATCACCACGATCATCACCAGGCACATGGTGGCCGCCGAGACCAGATCGAAGGTGGGCATGCCGAACTGGAAGGGATAGACCAGCGCAAACCACTCGGCCTGCTCCAGCCCGTCAAACTTCACCTTGCCCATGGCCAGCGCCACCACAAAACCGAACACCAGCCCCAGCAGCACCGACACATTGGCCACAAAGCCCTTGCCATACTTGGACAGCAGCAGGATCACCACCAGCACCGAGAAGGCCACGCCCAGGTGCTCGGGGGCGCCGTAGGCCGGGTTGGGCACCATCTGGCCGGTGGCCAGATCCTTGATCATCGGCACGCCGCCGGCCGCCCAGTTGATGCCGACGCGCATCAGGGTCACGCCGATCACGGCGATGATGGTGCCGGTGACAACGGGCGGAAACAGGGGCAGCAGGCGGCTGATCACCGGTGCCAGGAAGATCCCGAACAGGCCCGCCACGATCACCGCCCCGAATATCGCCGTAATCCCCAGATCGGGGTTCGCGGCCATGGCCAGCATCGGGCTCACCGCCGCAAAGGTCACCCCCATCATCACCGGCAGACGAATGCCGAAGGGGCCGATACCCAGCGCCTGGATCAGGGTGACAATGCCGCAGCACAGCAGGTCGGCATTGATCAGCAGGGCGATCTGGTCCTTGGGCAGCTTGAGGGCCGCCCCGAGGATCAGCGGCACCGCCACCGCCCCGGCATACATCACCAGCACGTGCTGCAGGCCCAGGGCAAACAAGCGGGGCGCGGGGAGGATCTCATCCACCGGGTGAACCGGGGTGTCAGGGTCGGGACGGGTCGTCACGGGCATCTCCTGGAAGGGCTGCGGACTGGCGCCGCGAGCAGATCATGGTGGGGAAATGGCAGGCCGCCGGAGCGCGCTCCGCGACGATGCCGCATGAATCGAGAGTACGGAGCCGGCCGGGGGGGCGGCAAGTAGCAGGATCGGATAAGCATCCTGCCGACTTTCATATGAGCCCCCGCCCGCCGAAGCCCGCCGCCCTTATTCGCGCAACCCGATAGGCGATATTCGCCGGCCGCCCGGTAGCCCTTCCTATAATCGGGTCATTCCATCCCCGCCGAGGACCCCCATGGGCCGCCTGACCACCCACGTACTCGATACCGCCCGCGGCTGCCCGGCCGCCGGCATGGCCTTCGCGCTGCACCTGCTCGGCCCCGATGGCAGCTGCCGCGAGCTGTGCCGCGGGGTCACCAACCACGACGGCCGCGCCGATGCCCCCCTGCTGCAGGGTGAAACCATGGCCGTGGGCAACTACGAGCTGGTCTTTGACGTGGCGGCCTACTTTGCCGCCGCCGGCGTGCCGCAGTCCGACCCGCCCTTTCTGGGCAGCGTCCCCCTGCGCTTCGGCATTGCCGACACCGCCGCCCACTACCACGTGCCGCTCCTCGTATCGCCGTGGAGCTATTCAACCTACCGGGGCAGCTGATGGACGCCTACCTCATCGAATGGGGCAGCCTGCTGCTGCGCTGGCTCCACCTCATTGTCGGCATCGCCTGGATCGGCTCGTCCTTCTACTTTGTGTGGCTGGACAACAGCCTCAAGCCCCCCACCGACCCGGCCCTCAAGGCCAAGGGCGTGGGCGGCGAACTGTGGGCCGTGCATGGCGGCGGCTTCTACAACCCGCAGAAGTACCTGGTCGCCCCGGCCCACCTGCCGGACGAGCTGCACTGGTTCAAATGGGAGAGCTATTCCACCTGGCTGTCGGGCTTCGCCCTGATCTCCACCCTGTACTACCTGCAGGCCGGCAGCTACATGGTCGACCCCTCGGTGGCCGCCATCAGCCCGGGCACCGCCGTGGCCATCGGCCTGGGCACCCTGGCCGGCGGCTGGGTGGTGTATGACGTGCTGTGCCGCCTGCTCATCAACCGCAGCCAGCTGCTCTTCGGCATCGTGTACTACGCCTTCGTGGTGGCCGTGGCCTGGGCCCTCACCCACCTTCTGTCGGGCCGCGCCGCCTTCATCCACGTGGGCGCCATGATCGCTACCACCATGAGCGGCAACGTCTTCTTCTGGATCATCCCGGGCCAGAAACGGGTGGTGGCCGCCATGCAGCGCGGCGACACCCCCGACCCCATGGACGGCATCCGCGCCAAGCAGCGCAGCTACCACAACAACTACCTGACCCTGCCGGTGCTGTTCTGCATGATCAGCAACCACTACGCCTTCACCTACACCCATGCCCACGCCTGGGCGGTGCTGGCCCTGATCATCCTGGCGGCCGTGCTGATCCGCCACTTTTTCAACCTGCGCCACAAGGGCGCCGTGCGCTGGGAGTTCCCCGCCGCCGCCATCGCCATCCTGGCCGGCGTGGCCGTGTGGCTGGCTCCGGCGCCGCGGGTTGCCAGCACCGGCACCGCCGCCCCCACCCTGGCCGACATCCAGCCCATCATCAACGCCCGCTGCACCGCCTGCCACGCAGAAAAGCCCACCCTGATGGCCTCCGCCCCGGCCGGCGTGCTCCTCGACACCCCCCAGCGCATCGAAGCCCAGGCCCAGCGCATCCACGACCAGACGGTCAAGCTCAAGGCCATGCCCCTGGGCAACGTCACCGGGATCACCGACGAGGAACGGATGAAAATTGCCGGCTGGTTTGAGGGCCGCTGAGGGCGCCCCTCAGGCCGGCGTGGGCGGCTTCCTGCGGCGGAACAGATACACCGCCACCGCCCCGGTGGCGGGCCCCGGCGGCAAACCCTCCCAGGCGTCGATGGGCAGCAGGGAGCGCCCCAGCAGATAGAGCATCAACACCGGCAGGAGCACCGCAAAGATCGCGTTCCCCACATCCCCGGTGCGGATCAGCAGACCGCAGACCATCCACAGAAAGCGGAACAGCCCCACCAGGGCAAGCGCCAGAAAGAAATTCCCGAAAAACTCGAACACCGGAGCCACCCTGCGTTTGTCAGAGGGGGCAGATGATGCCAGCGCTGCGGGCAAACGGCGCGCAGGTCAGCGTCCTGGCCCGACCGGCGAGGACGCCTCGCCGTCCGCATCCCGTGGGGCCAGCCGGCTGGCCACGATGAAATACAGCACCGCACCCACCACCCCGCTCCCCAGGCAAAACCAGTGCATGGCCTGCACCGAGATCAGCCCGAGCAGACCGTTGTCCCGGGTCAAGGGCCAGAAGGGCTCCACGTCCGCATGCACGATCCCGTCAAGCAGCACATGGCTGAAAGTGCCGACGAAGGCCGACAGCACGGCCACCGGCCAGCGGATGGGCACAAAGCGGCGACAGCCGATCACCCGCAAGCCGAACTCCGACAGGTACTTCCCGCTGAGGGCCGAAGCGATGCCCAACAGGGAGGCCCCGATCCAGGTATGGGTAAAACCATGCAGATGCCCCTCGCCGGTCAGGATCACCACCAGCGGCTGGATATCCATCACGATCTGCGCCCAGCCGAAGACCATCAGGGAAAACGCCCCCTGCAGCAGCGCCTTGATCAGGAGCCCGGGGCCCATGTGGAAAGGTGTGAATGGCATGCATGCCTCTCAGAAACGCGCTTCAAGCGGCCCCACCAGAGCGCTGCGCCTCACGCGGCAAACTCCCGCACCTGAAACACATTCCCCTCCGGGTCCATCCCGTTGCACACGGTAAAGCCGGGCCCCTGCCAGTTTTCGGCAAACACCTCGCCCCCCGCCGCCCGGGCCGCCAGCCGTGCTGCATCCAGGCTGGGCACGGTGAAGAAGAACTTGAGCGCCGTATCCTCGCGCCGCTGGGGCGGCGAGGTGATGACGATGCCCTCGGCAAAGGACGGCGGAATCCGGTGCACCAGCAACTGGATATCGGCGGATTCGAGCACGATCAGCTCCGGCGTGGCATGCAGGCGTGCCATGCCGGCGACGGCGCAATAGAAGTCGGCAACGCGCTCGGGATCGAGGGCGTAGATGAAAAGTCCGGCACGGGCGGGGCCTGGCATGGATGCTCCTTATGCAGTGGTCGGAATGACCGCCAATAGATCGGTGACGCCCACGTCCGCGCCGGCCTGACACAACAACGTCGTGACCTGGCCGCGGTGGTGCGTCTGGTGATTGAAGAAGTGCAGCAGCAAGGCCCCAAAACACCGGACTGAGCGGACGCCCGCCATATTGCTGTAGGCAAGATCCGCCGACAGATGTTCGGGCGTCAGCCCGGCAACCCAGCGCTCGATCAGGGCATCCAACTCGCGCCGGTAATGGCCCAGCCCCGCCAGATCCGGCGCGAGGGGCTGGGTCAGGGACGACGGCCGGGGAAACCCGGACAGCGTACCCAGCACCGGAAACGCCGCCTCGTGCTGCGCAAAGCGGTGCAGCCAGATCGTGTCCGCCACCGCGATGTGATTGAGCGTGCCCAGGATGGAACCAAAGAACGCCCCCTTGTCCGCCGTCAACGCCGCCGGCTCGAGGGTCGCCGCCGCAGCGTACAGGCGGTCATTCATCCAGCGGTTGTATTCGGCGAAGAGGGAAGCAGTCTGCGGGGTCATTGGGGCGCCTCGGGTGGGTGGGTGCCGGACGGGCCGGCGGGTACTGACAAGGTGGTTAGACTACAGCGACGGGTCGTCAATGCGGCGCAGATACCAGCACCTCGCCTTCAGGCCAAAAGAGTAGCTCACCTGCCAGTCCGTATCGGGCCTGACGATTACGACTTCAACCACGGTCGCCGACTCGCGGACCTTCTGAGCCTTGAGGCCATTGCGCCGCATCTGACTTTCGAGCGTTCCCGCGCGCCGAAACTCGGCCCTTGATGTCCTCGTCTGCACGGTGACCGGCTCATCCTTGCCATCGACCACCCGGCTCGACGGAACCACAGGCGGCATCCGTGACAAGGCAAAGCTCATGGACGTCGAGAACCTGGCGAAGAAGGTATCGAAGTTCTCGTCCTGTGAGCCCGTGCAGGCGGCGGAAGACGCTGTGGTCAGGATCAGCAACAAGGGGGTGAGGAAAAGGAGACGGAACGCCTGTCCCCTTGCCCTATGCCACTGCCTTGACCGATCCCCACACAAAGCCAAGCGCATGTTCAATAACGACCACCACAAAAGGGACGAGGACTTTCTTTGCCAGCGCCAGATACCCGAACAGTGCGCCTGCAACAACGATGCGGCCAAGATCGCCCCAGGCGGAGAGTCTTGCTGAGATCGGAGACGGAAACATCACAGCCAGCAGGACAGGCAGCCCGACGATGGAAGACGCGGCAAAAACAAGGGCGAAGGGTGGGTTGAATAACGCAGCAACTCCGGTGACTCCGGCACATACCAGAACGAGCAGGAGCCCCCAGCGCTCCTTGCGCACAAGCGGGACGTTCAGGCTCGGAGGCTCAATTTCCATGGAGTAATCGTGCTCAAGGGTGAAGATAAGCGGCGCCAAGGCGCAAGACTATTTGGGTGATCAGCAAGACAACATCGCTAGTCACAAGCCTGTTCCTCCCCTTTTCCGCGTAATCGTCGAATCGGTGGCGCGACAGCAAAAGCCATCGCGGCAAGGAGCGCCGAGATTGCATAGCCAATCATGCTCCATGCACCAGACTCCGCACTCGAATAATTGCGTGGGTTCTTCCGGAGCGCAGGCAGTTCGGACTCCGGGATGACAATCGGGCCTGTTTCGGCCGTGATGCTGAGCTGCCTGTCGGCACAGGCAAGCGTGTGCAATTCAGGGCCGCTGTAGACATACAGGATCTGCCTTTCGAGGGAGAACAAGCCGGCTTCAGTCGTCACGGAGTACCAAAACGCCGTCAAGAAGCCGCTACCAAGGTACAGACGTACCTTTGTTCCGTCCGAGGTCGTACAGGAATCGACCAGTTCCTCCATCCACGGGTTGCCATAGGTATTGCGGCCGGGCAGCACGATCCAAACTGCGATGACCAGCAACCATATTGCGAGTACGACTCGAAAGTGGGTTCTGATGGACATGGACAAGGCTATCGAAAAAATAACGTGGGGAACTGGGGTCTGCCCCCTGATTCGTTTCCCTGCCGCCACGAGCGTGTCATTAATCACCCACCCGGTTCGCTTCGCAACTGATTGTTTTGCATGGATGCCCCAACTAAACCTCATCGCAGATTGGAGGCCTGTACAGCCCTTGGTGCATCAAAATCTAACGAGCCTTCAGGGAGACACTACATAAACGAGCTTCAGCCCTACATCCCCGGCTGCGGCGACCAATGGCTCTTCGTACTCACTGTCACCCACAAACACCAACTTGTGCGGAACGAGCGCCTTCCCTTTCAGGGCGAGCAGCGCCCTCTCCAAAGTAGCAGCGCCAACTCCGTCGTTCTCGCTTGTGACGGCCAGACTGACAGGAGATTGCTGGAGCAGAAGCTGAGAGATCTGCTGGGAAGACAGGCTCTCGCTTCCGGCCTTCAGACTGGCAACGACAAGCTTGTTCGCCAGAAATCCGCCCGAAGCGGGGATGACCATGACTCGAAAACTCCCGACATCGGCCTGCCATTGATCTGCCCCCTTACTGACTGCAGCCAACTTGGCAGAAACATCGCCAGCAAACGCCAGCGCGATATGGCACGACAAGAGAATGGTCGCCAAAAGGCACTTTGAATTCTTCATTTTTTACAAACCATAGCATTAAAGAAAATAATCATCGATCGATACCTCATGATCTTGCAGGGTAGGCATGCTTCAGGCTGATAGGAAAATCCACTGAGATTCATGCAGGCCCATGGTAGAACCGTCCCAAGCCTCAACCTACGTTGCAACCTCACTATGTAGCAGCAGGTTGAGCGCCCCCCCCTTGAGAACGCCCTTCCGCATCAACACGGCACTCTCTGAAGGCATTTGCGGACAAGATCACCTTTGCCGTTGCGAACAAGCTCAAAAGGAATTTGATGTTCTAGCGCGGGGATCGCTTGATGCAACCAGGAAATACTCTGCCCGCGAAAATGAAAAAAGACAGCCCAAGCAATGTCTTCATTTCCGGAACACTCGGAAAGCAATTGCTCCTTAAATGAGCACGCCTCAAATGCTTCGTGGCATAAGTCGGCGAAGATGGGCCAAGAGGCGTTCATTTTCAAAGTGGAAGTACGCTGCCGACGTGGCTTCCTGTACGGGGAACCGGAGTCCTTCCCCTGATACCCTCTTTCATTCTCTCTCCTTCTCCCGTCCGCGCGGTGTGAAGTTGGTGAGCAGCCTGTTGTCGCTCACCCTCACACCCCGAATCTTGACGCCCAAATAGGGAAACCAGGGTCTGTCCCCGGATACCGTCCCCGGATACCCCCGGATACCCCGTGCGACTTACTGGCAACTACGAAGCAGTCATACAAGAATTACAGCTTATCTTTGGCATCACAGACTTTAACTCCATCCCAACTAGACGTATAGGACTTCTTCAGCCTTACCTTCTCAGTCGCACCACCAACCTTCTTTTCAAGCAATGAGACAACACAGTAGTTCCCTACTTCCTCAAAATACAATCTGTACTCACTACCGACTTCTGGTGAGAATAGGCTGCTGATATGGCACGAAGCATTGCCATGATTCCTTATTACCGATACAAATATATCCTTGTCTGCCGGTATGGAAACAACTACCTCATTATCTTCTTGATCTCTCCCGACTGGATTGGCGTACATCCCACATCCATCCCTATTCTTGACAGCGATATTTACCCCACCAAAAGAGAACCCTCCAATCAACTTCCAATCTCTTTTAATAACCGGAACAGTCAAAGTCACGAGTGGACCGTCAGAGGGTGGAACATACTTATTACTTGCACAACCAACAAAGACAAACGGGAATGCCAATGCGAAAATATAATTTCTCATTAATTAGCCTCTTTTCATGCTTATGAAATCTGGGGTCTCCGCCATCAATGTAATAAGGAGCTTCCTCCCACTGGGGGCAGGGGCCTGCCGCCGAATGGAGTCTGGGTTTGCCCCCTGTTACCCGTGAGTCGGGTGGCGAAGGTTGGCTTCCCGTCGTCGAAAGTCCGCCTTCGCGGTGGAAGACGAAAAGCTATTCCCATGGGAATTCGAACTGCCGAACCGGGCTTGTCATACAACCGGTTCGGATCGTGGCTCGCTTTGCTGTACCGGCTCGCTTCGCGATCACGATCTAACCTTGATCGTTGGGCTCCGCCTCGTTCAATGATTTACTTCGATGGCCTTGGATGTGAAGGCTCGGTGCATTTGACGTTAATGTGATTGGAGTGAAATGCGGCAATTAGTTCTCTGCATAGCGTTGGCGACGATGTCTGATCGGGCCGGAAAAGATACGTGACCCTGATTGAAACCGCCTCCGGAATCCGAGGGTCTTTGTAATCTACAAAGGGATATTCCGGAGGCGCTTCAGGTTGAGGTTGATAGCCAGGTGGTGGGGGTATGTAGGGTCCGCAACTCTCTGTGACCATCGTGTCATTGGGGTGCAGCATCTCTACCTTCTTTAGGAACGGCTTGCACTGTTCAAATTTCGTCAATCGGAGCTCCATTGATCTTGATGCCTTGATCGTTGATCCATTGAAAGCTGTCAAGAACACGTGACCAGCTCGGCCGAAGTTCTCAGCCTGGGAAGGTGTTACGAAAGCCACGAGGAGGCTAGCAATGAGCGGACGAAGCATGTTGTGTATGCCTAATGTAGAGCTAACCTGCGTTGTGCGGCTTTATCGCGCAGCGTCCAGAAAGCAAAGCGAACAGGGTTGAGCGCCAAGTTGGACGAAGCCGCTCCGCGGAGAAGGCCCTCTCCGCCCGCGCACGATTTACTGTGTGATCTCACGCCCTCGCCCATGAGGGGTGATTCTGCACAACATCGTGAGGATAGGCCAGCATGAACACAGCATTTTCGGCGCACTTCGACCAGCAATACCAGTTGCATCTGAAGCACCTCAAACTCAAGGGGCTGCAGCCCAAGACCATCGACGCCTACGCCCGCGCCATCCGGCGTCTGGGGGGCTACTTCTCCGGTCAGATCGACGCGCTCTCCGAAGCGCAGCTGACCGAGTACTTCAGCGACCTGATCGGAACCCACTCCTGGAGCGCCGTCAAACTCGATCTCTACGGGCTCAAGTTCTACACCACGCACGTCCTGAAGAAACCCTGGGTGATGCCCGATCTGATCAAGCCACCCAAAGCCCAGCGCCTGCCCGACATCGTGACGGTGGAGGAAGCGCAGCGGCTGTTCAGTGCCACGCGCACCCTGAGTTACCGGGTGTTTTACTTCACCGTCTACAGCCTCGGGCTCCGGCTGGGCAGGAAACCAGGGTCTGTCCCCGGATACCCGTGCCGTATTGAAGGGGATGCGCAATGTCTAAACGTAAATTACCTATCCTTCATGCAGGCGCCATAGATACCGCCTGCCTTAACACATACAGAACCGGGGCCGCAGTCGGTGTTGAATGAGCATGTGTTGCCATATGAGCGATTCACATCCAGCGGCGCTGTTACAGGTTGTCGGTCGTTGCTGTTGCCGGGCGATATACCGCCAACACAAACACCATATATTGAACCAGATGCCTTGAGGCACTTACTGCCTGGCTGGCAATCGGTATCAAAAGAACACGCAAATGCACTTGTAGATAAGCCACAAGCAATGACAACGGCCCAAGCACTTAAAAAGATGCGGGATTTCATCTTGATCTCCTTTGAGTGAGTACAGCCTAACGATTAAGCTAACTGGCAGAAAAAAGCGCCGCTTTTGGCTGCCCAGCGAACGGAGTGAGCGACAGTTGAGCGCATTGTTATAAGCCGTTCTCAAGCGACTCCCATTTGTTTACCCGAGACCGAATTTTTTCCATTGCGGCTTCTGCGGAAGCTGCTATTTCATTCTGATTCTTCTCAGCTTCCTCCCAGTAGCTCATGAAATTACCCTCATCGAATGGGCTTTGATACTGATATTTTACGGACTCGGTGCGAACTGTTTTTTCAATGACCAGAATTGATTGATATATTTCTTCAGGGTAGAAGGGACGTTTCTTTTCTCTTGCAAAATAGAGCAGCTTTCTTGCCTCAAATAAGCGCTGCAATCTTTCGCGCTTGATGTCAGCGTCTGTTTTGTCTGGGTCTTTGAAGTCCATGACTGGGCGTAGGCTTACGCTTGCATCTCGCACATCTACCAGAAGACCTGTTAATTCGCTCAAGATGTTGTATTCATTTTCATAGCGGAAGCCATGGGTATTAAGTTTTGCGGATAGCTCTGCCTTAACTGATTCTAGGTCGTTTGCATAATCATGCTTCACAGATTCGATTTTGTCCGTGATTTCTGAGATGTCTTCTTTTGTGGCAAGATTTTCGCCCTTTTTTGAAAAATATTTCGGAAGGAAATTTCCCAATATAAGGCCGAATAATAGGCTGAGGAGTATCCAGGCTATCCCGGGGCTCATTGTCACTCTCTTGGCTTATAACGTTGTAGGTAAGGGGCGGCCCGCTTGCGGGACGTCCCAGCGGCCGAAGGCCGCGCCTTGACCGGAATGTTAGAAGCGGAACGCATGACGTGCCAATGTTCTGTGGATGAGCCACACAAGTGCGCCAACGCCGGCACCAATTGCCGCGAATAAAGCTGCGTTGAGAACAACAAATTGCGTGAGCATCACCCAATCCCGAGCAATTGCGGCATTAAATCCATAGAACTGTGGCCCTGCCGCAAAAGTAGTGTTTGCCCACGTAGACACAGTAAATACGGCTCCAACAACTCCACCCCAGATAGAACCTTCAGCAAGCGCCCGTGGCAAAGAAACGAGCGGGTTAAGTGAGCTAACAACATAGATACGCCACGCAAGGACAGGAAGACCCATACTGACTATAGGGGCCGACAGAACCAGCACTTGCGCGGGAGATGAGACAAGTGAATACACAGCCCCAATTCCAAAAGCAGCAAGAATCGAGACATCAAGCAGAGCTAGCTTAGCGGCCAGTGGCATAGCTTCTAACGTGAAGTAGACGACATTTGACGCCTCCGGCGTCTTACGCGACTGTCGCCTAAGCTGCCATACGCCTTCAAGCCATTGAATCCAAAGACCCTCTTATCTGCCTCATCGCCCATCTTGTCGTCTACCTCTCCTGCATCCGCCTGCTACCCCAAAGTCATGCGGATACTCACACCTTCCCTGCCGTTTTCCTATGAACTGGTTCACTCGGCCAGGGCGCGTACCCGGCTGCACAGATGTAGTGAAATCCGATGGGCGCCCCCCGCCCGGCAAGACTCCATCACCCCGGCAGGAATCTCCCGAACCGCCTCAGCTACTCACCCCCGGTCAGCGCCTGAAGCTGCTGGTTCGTATAGAAACGCAAGCTGACGACTTCGGACATGTTTCCGGGGGCAAAGGACTTGGGAAAGGAGAGCACTGGGCCATATACATAGCCCTGCAGCCCGTCGCCGGCGTTGCCGAATGAAGACAGGCTTTTGATGACGGTCAGGCGGTATCCCTTGCCGGCGTAGAACAGGGTGCCGCCATCGGCGGGGAGGGGGGCCTTCTCATCGAGGGCTGCGTTCTTGGGCCTTTTACCCTGCAATACCCGCTCGAAGTCTTCCGAGGCCCGGGTGATGATCTCCCGCTGTTCGGGTGAGAGCGTGTCCAGCTCGACGCCCTGAAAGGGGCCGGAGGGCAATACGGTGCCAGCAAGCGCGGTGCCCGCCAGGAGGACGAATGTCAGTATTACTGCGTGTCGAAGCATCGATGAATCTCCATTGAGGCCTGGATTTCAGGGCGAAAGACGGTTGCCGGAGCCTGAGGGCGATGCGTCACACACGATTGAACCCACAACCTTGTCAGCCAGCCTTCGGCCGACTTCTTCCGCCACCCTCGAAGGGTAGTAACGGGAGTCCGGGTCGACACCGCCGGCAAAGAGGGAAATGAATCCGTGGATTGAATCCCTCCCCGTCACCTCACCAATCACTTCGTCCTTGTTGTAGGCAATGACCTTTAGCATGTAGCTGTTGTAGAGGTAGGTAGGAATGACGAAAGCCGTTGCCAATGACAGGAAGTACCCCACATAGCTAACCGGTAAGATTGGCTTGGATAGCTCTCCGGATACGGCAAGGCGGTACTTCGTACGTGAGCCTTCCCCTGCGGTCGTAATCTTGTTTGTGTACATCGCGTGCTCTATACCCTGCACCGCAAAGCCCATCTCGCCGAGCTTTCGCTCGTAGGATGCCTCGGAACGAGGAATGCACTCGGACAAGGGCCTATCGATATGGACGGTCGGCCCGGCACTTGGCACAGCAGCGCAGCCGGCCATCAAGCACGTCAACGCCAATATCGAGGTCGACCGAGGTGTGATCGTGTAAACCATGTTGGCACTCAGAGCATCTAAATGCCAAAAGCATACTCGAACTGCGGCGCAGACAGTAGAGGCCGGACGGCCTACCCCGCCCGCCGCATCCCCAGACGCTGCCTGCACGCCGGATAGCGCTGGCAGCCCCAGAAATCCGCCTTTCCGCCCCGGCCCTTAACGGCCCGCATCTTTACCCCACACCGCGGGCAACTTGGTGTGCGGTAGTCACCTGCGGTGGCAAAGGCCAGCAGCTTGTCGCTGGCGAACTCGGGAAGGCGGTTGATCATCATGAGAAACATCTCTCCATCGATCAGGGTGATGCGATTGGCCTTGGCAAAATCCTTGGCTTCGTCGGAGTACTTGCCGCTGGTCATGAAGAAGGCTTTGACGATCTTCTCGTGGGTCATCACACCCAGCAGTTCGCGCACGGGCTTCACACCGACAAAGCGCTCGCCCCAGGCCTTGCACTGGACGATGGAGGTGGCCTTTCCGGAATCGTCCTGAAAGAGGCGGATGTCGATGCCCCCATCCGGGCCCAGCGCAGTGGTTTCGCTGCGGATGCCCTTGGATTCGTAGTACTGCTGGCAGACATCCTCGAAGCGCTTCCACTCGATGTCACGGATCAGCTCAATGGTCCAGACGGCTGGTTTGCCAGCACCGGGCGAAGACACCGCGTTTTCCGGCACCGGCAAGCCTGCAAACCCTTGAAGTTCCCGCCGGTAATTGATGGCAGATAAGCGATGATCAATGCCAGATCCGGGTGTAGCGGCAGAGTCACCACGCCGGACTTGGCCAGCCTTGGTCTTCACGAAAGCAAGCACGGCGATGAAAAGGAAGACTCCTGCAAACAGCCCAGCCTGGGGCGCAAGTGCCCCGGCGAGCGCCTTGAGGATGGGGTTTCCGATCACAAGGCCGGGAAGAACCCACTTCAGGCCGACGTAGGTCAAGGCCGCCAACGCGACGCTGATCTGCCACGGCGAACTCACCAGACTACTGCTGGATGCCGCTTTGTTCCTGCTCCTGCTCGCGCTGCCCATTCCAGATGCCTTTTTGTCATGTCACCAGGCGTCATTCTAAATCGACAATGTCATTAGTCGAGTCTGTTGCCGCCCTTGCGCCTCACCCCACCCGATCCGCATTCAGAAACGCAATCAAAGCCTGAAACCCCGCCTTCGCCTGCCCCGACGGGTCCACGATGCTGTGGCTGAAATAGCGCTCCACGTTGGCCGCCGTGATGGCGGTGTTGAGGGGGTCATAGGTCGCCCCGCCGGCGCCGCCGGCCGTGTGGCCCATCATGCGGACCAGGGCGATCTGGCTGATGCCGGCCGCGGCGGCGGTGTTGCCGCTGGCCACGGCCTTGTCATACAGCGCCTTTTCGGCCGGGCTGAGATTGGCCATGGTGTTCACCATCCCGGTGGCCTTTTGCATGTAGTCCAGTTCGTCGGCGGTGAGCTTTTCGGGCGGCTTGCCCTGGGCGGCGATCTCGGCAAGGCGCTGGTCATGGGTGAACAGGTAGGCCTGATCGGCTTCGCTGCGGTTGATCGGCCCACGGGCGCGGATGGATGCCAGCTTTGCGTCGACAGACGCGTCACCCTCGGCGGCCAGTGCGGCCCGGGCGGCAGATGAGATGTGGACCGGGTCGGCAGAATCTGCCGGCGCGGCTGGCGAAATATGCCGAAAGGATGCTGCCCGCTCCATGGCGTGGGCAAAATAGGTGGCGGAAACGGGCTGGATGTTCATGACTGGCCTCCGGTGTGGTTCCGGTGGGGATGGAGGCAGATTGCGTGCCAGCGTGTATCGAGCGATGGACTCATGACACCGCTGTCATGAGGCAATGACGCTCTCCCTCAACGCTGCGGTGGAGTCCTGGCAGGGGTAATTGACGGTTCCCTGGGCGGAACGATCTATCCGCCTACTGTGGAAGGCGTATTCTTGAATCCAGTGCTTGCGCTACATATAATCCCATTGAAATAGGAGAATAAAATGGCACGGCGCGTCGTTCCTACAGCCTTTCCCACCGCCCCCCAGCTCAGGACGTGCGACGAGCTCGGCGCGGCCGTTCGTGCGGCCCGCACCGCCAGCGGGCTCACCCTTGAAGAGGCTGCGCTGGCGGTGAGCATCGCCAAGCAGACGCTGGGCGACCTTGAGGCAGGCAAGCCGACGGTGGGCCTGGGGATTGCGCTGCGGGTGGCACAGGCCCTCGGCGTGAGCCTCTTCATTGCACCCGCAGGCGAGGCGGAGCAGATTGCGCAGCTTATCCATGAGGCGCGCGGCTGATGGAGCTCGACGTTCTGCTGAATGGAGAAGTTGCCGGCACGCTGAGCTACACGGCCAGCACCCATCGCTATGCCTTCCGTTACAGCCCGGCCTGGCTGTCGCGCAAGGATCGCTACGCCCTCGGCCCGACACTGCCGCTTGAACTGGCCGTGGTGGCACACGGTGCTGAGGCAGCGGTTCAGGAGCAGCACAGCGCTGCGGTGCGCCAGTTCTTCGAGAACCTGCTGCCCGAAGGGCAGGCGCTTGACGATGCGGCGAGCACGCACAGGCTCTCGAAGGGCAACCTGATGGGGCTTCTGGCTGCGCTGGGCGGGGAGACTGCCGGGGCGCTTCAGCTGCGCCAGCCCGGAACGGAGTTGGCGCCCGTGGCCGAGATCCGCCGGGCGCTGGCACATGCGGAGCTCTCGGAACGCATCCGCGCACGCCCCTTCCACCCCTTCTCGGTCTGGGATGGGCGCGTGCACCTGTCCATCGCAGGCTACCAGGACAAGATCGCGGTCTTCGAGGAAGAGGGGCTGTGGTCGCTGGTCGAGGGCAGATACCTGGCTTCAACACACATCCTCAAGCCAGAGCCGGTGTCGACTCAGTTTGCCGGGCTCACCGGCAACGAGTTCTTCTGCATGCGCCTTGCCCATTGGGCAAAGCTGCCCGTGGCCGAGGTCGCCCTCGTGCGGGTGCCCGAGCCGGTGCTGGTAGTGAAGCGCTTCGACCGGGAGCACAGGCCCGGGCGCGTGGTGCGCCGACACATTATCGATGGCTGCCAGGCATTGGGCCTGTCGTCGGCACTCAAGTACGAGAGGCCTTACGGCGACGCCCGCGACGTGCTTGATCTACGCGACGGGGCATCGCTGCCGATGCTCTTTGCGGTCCTCGCGCGCAGCCCTCGGCCCGTCGCAGAGGCTCGATCGGCCTTCAATGGAGAAAGACGCCTCGACACCTACGCCCTGGCCATCGGCAATGCGTTTCAGGCGCGGGAGCTCTCTCCCTTCGAATGGGCCCATTTCGCCCACGCCTGCGCACTACCCTTCCGTCAGCTAAGCACCGAGCTGTCCCGCATGGCCGGGCGTGTGCACGAAGCGCTCCCGAAAGCCTGCGACGATGCGCGGCGTGCCGGGGTGGAGCTGGCGCAGATTGAGCAAATACAAGGGCTGATTGCTGCCGAGTGCGAGCGCCAGGCAGAGATGGCCCCTGCAGTGGCAAAGGTCGACCCCTCGCTTTACTGAGCCACACCCGCGAAACCCCTGATCGATCAGGACGCCGGGTCGGATATGAAACCGATCCGCACCAGCCCCGCCTTGGCGGCGGCGGCCATCACCCTGGCCACCACGTCGTAGCGCACATTGCGGTCGGCGCGGATATGCACTTCGGGCTGGGGCTCCCGGGCGGCTTCGGCGGCGAAGCGCGCGGGCAGGGCGTCGAGGGCAACGGCTTCGCCGTTCCAGAAGAGCTCGCCGTTCTCGCGGATGCCAAACTCGATGTGCTCCGGCCGGGTGATGTTCGGGCTGCTGGAGGCCTTGGGCAGTTCGATCTTGACCGAGTGGGTGAGCAGGGGCGCGGTGACGATGAAGATCACCAGCAGCACGAGCATGACGTCCACCAGCGGGACCACGTTCATGTCGGCCATGGGCATCTTGCCCCGGTAGCGGTTGAAGTCTCCCCGGGCCATGGTTCAGCTCCGCTGGGCGGCAGCGGGCGCCACCGGCTTGCCATTGCCGCCCTTCACGGTAAGCAGCACGTACAGGTCGTGGGCGAAGGACTCCAGGCGGGACAGCCACATGCGGTTGCGCCGGTTGAAGGCGTTGTAGGCCAGCACGGCGGGGATGGCCACGGCCAGGCCGAGGGCGGTCATGATCAGGGCCTCCCCCACGGGGCCAGCCACCTTGTCCAGGGTGCCCTGCCCCGACAGGCCGATCTGCACCAGGGCGTGGTAGATGCCCCACACGGTGCCGAACAGGCCCACATAGGGCGAAGCCGACCCGGCCGAGGCCAGCACGGTGAGGCCGTATTCCGAGGCCGCCGCCTCCCGGTCCACCTCGTTGTTGAGGGTGCGCGTGAGATATTCGGTCATGCCCCCGGCCACGGCGAGGTTGTCCTTGCCGCTGTCGGCCATGGCGTCGAGGGCGCGCTGGACCAGGGAGGCGAAGGCGTTGTCGGCGGGCTGGGCGCGCAGGCCGGCTTCCACCTCGGTGAGGGACGCGGCCTGCCAGAAGTGCCTGAGAAAGGCGTCGGCCTTGCGCTGGGCCAGGGCATTGGCGACGAAGCGGGTGACGATGAGATACCAGCTCGCCACCGAGAGCAGCAGCAGGGTGCCCAGCACCGCCTTACCGACCCCGTCGGTTTGCGTCAGAAAGTGGGCAAAGCCCAGGCCATCGATGGCACTCGGTTCCATGAATCAGTTTCCGTTGAGGATGAAATTGAAGGGCTGCAGGGCAACGGCCCGCACGGGCTGGCCGTTGCGGCTGGCCGGCGTGCAGCGCCAGGTGCGTACCGCCGCCAGGGCAGCATCGTCCAGCCGGGAGTGCCCACTGCTGCGCTCGACGCGGGCATGGGCCACGCTCCCGGATTCGTTCAGCTCGACGCGAAGCACGACCACACCCGTCTCGCCCAGGCGGCGCGAGGGGGCCGGGTAGGCGGGTGCTGTGCGCTCGGGGCAGGCCACGGAGAGCTCGGACGACAGGGCCACGGGCCCGGCGGGCAGCGGCGTGGCCGGCGGCTTAGCTTCGGGCTCGGGTGCGGCCTCGCGAACGGGATGGGGCGGTGGCGGCGGCGCCACGTGGTCGGTGGGGGCCACCGTCCGCGCTTCGGCCACGATCTGCCGCGGCTGGGGCTTCTCGATTGGCTTGGGCTTTGGCTTGGGCTCGGGTGGGAGCGGTGGACGCTTGGGTTCGACCTTCTTGACGGGCTCCGGGGGCGCCACGAAATTGACGAAGAGGGTCATGGCCTCGTCCGGCGTGGGGATGAGGCGGTGCTGCCACAGGCCCCACAGGGCCGCCCCATGCAGGGCCACCACAAAACCCAGGCCCAGCGCCCGGTCGATGGACAGGAAAGCGCGCTTCTCAGGCATCGGCGGAGACGGCGGCAGAGGGGCTGTTGCGACGCTGCCAGGACAGGGATCGAGCCTTGCGCTTCTTCCACCAGATGTAAACGCCGGTCACCGACAGCATGGCGATCACCAGGCCAAGAATGCTGACGAAGATGCGATACGGCAGACCGAAGACGTTGGCGTCGTGGAGGGCGATCAGCCAGCTGGTGATGGTGTTGCCGCTGAACTGCCCGGTGGGCAGCAGCACCAGCTTGAGGCTGCCGTCATTGGCATCGAAGAACACCCGGGTCCGGCCCCGCTTGTCCTGGATGTCGCGGCTGCTACGCACGAAGTAGATGTACACGCCTCTTGTCCGGTCGAGGCGCAAGATGACTGGCTGCTCCACCACAAAGTCGTGCGCTTTTGCCTGCTCGTCCATCAGCCGCTCGCCGATCCGGTTGGCTTCGCGCCAGCCGATGCGGGGCTGATCGACGGGGGCGTCCAGCAGGGGCAGTTCGGTCCAGGGTTCGTGATACGTGAATACCAGGCGCGTGGTGTGGGTGTACACGGTGTCCCACAGGTTCATGTAAACGCTGGACCAGGCGAAGACCAGCAGCACGCCCCACAGCCACAAACCACCGGCCCGGTGCAGATCGAAGTTGAGGCGGTAGGTCGAGGCGTTTGTCTTGACCAGCCAGGCGGGCTTCCAGCGTGCCCAGAAGGACCGGGCCGGGCCTCGGGGCGCAGCGACGGAGGCCGTGGCCGCCCCACGCCGGGCGCGGGACGGCAGGGTGAGGTAGAAGCTGGTGAAGCAGTCGATGGTCCACAGCAGGGCCGCGATGCCGAGTATCCAGATGCCGGTCTTGTCCAGCGCCAGCCCCCAGTGCAGGCGATACAGGAACTGCATGAGGTTGGTGACGCCGTGGGAGATGACACCGCGCATGCGCCGGGCCAGCTCATCGCCGGTGTAGGGGTCGAGGTAGATCTGGTCGAAGCCCAGGCTGAAGGGCTGGCCGGTTTGCGGATCCTTGCGGGGGGAGACCACCGCCATGGTGGCGCCCTGGTTGCCCACGAGGTAGAGCGCATTGACCCGGGCTTCCGGCAGCCGGGCCTCGACCCGTTCGGCCAGCTCACCGGCCGAGAGCCGCTGCCCGGACGACTGCACCGGATAGAACTCGGGGTTGATGGCCCGCTCAAGCTCCGGAAAGAAGGCCAGCAGGCTGCCGGTGAGGCCGACGACGAGCAGGAAGCCCGCCAGGAGCAAACCGATCCAGCGGTGCAGAAAGAGACAGATGCGACGGGTCATGATGAGTGGTGGTCGGGGTGCTCAGTACTCGAGACGCAGCGACCCTATCACGGTCAGGGGCGCACCGGGATAGACCCCCAGGCGCGGCGCGACGTTGGAGTCCGGGTCGGTCGATTCGTAATACTTGGTATCGAGCAGGTTGCGCACGTTGAGCTGGGCCGTGGCCCGCGAGCCGCCAAGCTTCCAGCCGCTGTAGGCCACGAAGGCATCCACACGCACATAGCCCGGCAGCTGGGCCGTGTTGGCCAGATCCACCTCGCGCTTGCCCGCCACGAAGGCGCCCATGCCCATACTGAGGCCCTTGGCGCCCTGGCCGTTCAGGTCATAGCGCACCGACATGCTGCCCGAGTGCTTGGGCACGTTGGCCAGCCGGTTGCCCTTGGTGGGCGATCCGGCGGCGTGATCCTCGATCACCTTGGTCTCGGTGTAGGCGTAGCTGGCGATCAGGCTCAGGTAGCGGCTGACGCGGCCGGTGAGGTCCAGCTCGATGCCCTGGCTGCCCTGCTTGTTGGCGATACGGTCGTTGGGGTCGGCGGTGTTCAGGTCGGCCACCAGGATGTTGTCCTTGGTGAGCTTGTAGGCCGCCAGGGTGCCCAGCAGGCGGGATTCGAAGAGCTGGGCCTTGAGACCGAGCTCATATTGCTCGCCGACCTGGGGATCGAAGGTCCGGCCATTGGCGGCGGGCGCGTTGTTGGCGCCGAAGGACGTGGTCCAGGTGCCATACGCCGAGAGCTGGGGCGTGAGCTCGTAGAGCACCCCCAGACGCGGGCTGAAGCCCTGGTCCTTGCGGATCACGGAGGGGGTGGAGTTGAACAGGGCGTCGGTCGCCGCAGAGAAGGTGGTGGCGCGCCCGCGGCCGGTTTCCGCCCAGTCATAGCGGCCACCCAGCATCAGGTGCAGCTTTTTGCCGATGGTCACCTGATCCTGCACATACACCCCGTGCCACTGGTTGTAGATGTCGCTGCGCGGAAGGGCCGTGGACGAGGTCTTGAGGGTCGAATCGAACACCGACCGGGCGATGCCGTAGCTGGGGCCGGGGTTGAAGATGTCGATGGCCAGCGCCGGGTTGGGCGCCACCCACTGCCCGTCGGAGCCGTACAGGTTGTGGGAGCGGTAGTAATCGACGCCCACCAGCAGATCGTGCCGGGTGCCGGCGATATCCAGCTTGCCGGTGAGGTCGAGGTTGGTGGAGTAAACCTCCTGCTCGCTCCGCTGCTGGAAGATGTTCCGCTGCATGATGCCGGTGGCTTCGTTGAAGGCCTGTGCCGCATTGAAGGCCGGCGCGGGATTCACGAAGGTGTTAACACTGTCGCCGTGGGTGTACAGAAAGCGATGATGGATGGCCCAGTCGGCATTGAGTTTGTGATTGATCTCGGAGCCGATCATCAGGGTGTCCTGGTAGCCCCGCGGCGTGTTCGGGTCCCCCAGGTTGCGGCTGATGGGAATATCGGCCGGACGCCGACCGATCACCGGAATGCCGAAATCCGCCAGCGCCTTTTTCTTCTGGTATTCGACATCGATGGTGATGTCGGTACCCGGCGCGGGGCGCCAGGTGACGTTGGGGTTGAGCAGCAGGCGGTCCGACGAGACAAAGTCGCGGAACGAATCATTGTCCTGATACGAACCGGAGAAACGGTACTGGAATTCGTTGCCCGGGGTGATCGGGCCACCCGCATCCCACTGGGTTCGATAGAAGGAATACGAGCCGACGCTCTGTTCGATGGAGTAGTAGGGGCTGTCCAGACCGCGCTTGGTGTTGAGGTTGATCAGGCCGCCGGGCTCGGTGCGCCCATAGAGCTGGGCTGGCCCCTTGACCACCTCGATGCTCTCCAGGTTGGCCAGGTCAAAATCGCCCAGGGAGCTGCCCGGCGTGGTCAGCAGGCCGTTGCGGTAGATGTTTCCGGTACGGAAGCCGCGGATCAGATAACCGGACGTCCCCCCCAGGGAAGGCTGGGCGCGCACGCCGCTAACGTTCTCCAGCACGTCCTTGATCGTCGTGGCTTTCTGGTCGTCCATCACCGCACGGGACACCACCTGGATGGACACGGGCGTTTCCATCAGGGGCGTATCGGTCTTGGTGCCGGATGCCGCCTTGGTCGCGGTATAGGGCTCGGCGTCCGCCGCACCCTTTACGTCAATCGCCCCAAGCTGCGTCGGACTCTCGGCGTGTGCCGGCTGGGCCTGCACGAAAGCGGAAACCACCGCCAGACAGAGGGTGGAAACAGGTTTATTCAGCGACGTCATTCCAGGCTCCTCGGATCTATTTTTTTGAGAAAGTCAGAGGGAGTGAATAAATCTGCTGCGCGACCCGATTTCGCCCCTGCGATGCTCACCGTACCCTTGTACGGCTGCGCTTCTCGAGGCGAACTCGAACCGCTCGCTACGATTTTTTCACGCCCTCTCAGGGCATGTGCTGGCCAAAGCGGGCATGGCGGCCGCGGGCGCTGGTGCGCTCCTCCCTTCGAGGCACGCATGCTATAGCGCCTGGGAAGCCCGCACCTGCGACATATCGTTGCACCCGGCCCTCCCCGGATCGGTGGCGAGAGCGAGAGCCGAGGGGGCACGCGGGGCTGCTGCCGTGCACGGCGGACAGGCGTCCGCCCTGCCTTCAAGGACCGCTTGGGATGGGCTTCGAGCCCGTGGAGGGGCCGGGGTCCGGCCGGTTCAGCGTGATCTGGGCGACGAGGTGTCGGCTGCTGCGCCAGCGGGTGATTTCCGCTTCGGCCCGCGGAGTTCGCTGGAAAGGTCGTCCCACCAGCGCCTGTCGGAGTAGGGGATGGACGGGACGAAGAAGGGGTTGGGGATATGCAGCACGCGACGCCCGCCCAGATCGAGGTCGCCAAGAACACTGCGTTTGTAGACCAGGTAGCGGCGATCGAACTCCCCGCTCCGGGAGAGGCGGTGCAAGCCGTCTTCAATACGCTGCGCCATCCGCTCGCCTTGCGCGGTGCGGGGAACAAAGTAGTAGCGCGGCATCGGATAGTGGAGGATCAGGGTGCGTTCGATCTGCACGCTCGGAATGTGCGCCTTGTGCAGTTGCCACTCGCTCCAGATCTCGTCAATACCGCGGGAAAGCAGGTCGAAACGGCGGGCGTCGAGCATCTTGAACAGGCCGACATAACCATTGGCGAGAACCAGCTTGAATCCGTTCGCGTCCAGAATGCGCGCGTCGGCCCAGGGCTCGCCCTGACCGACCGTGAACTGCCGCAAGCTCCCCACGTCGCGAACGGTGTCCAGGCGCGCCTGGGTTTCAGGCATGATCAGAAACAGCCGGTAGCCCAGCAATCCCTTGTCGATGGGAATACGGACCGGCAGCAGGCGGGTTTCGAGATCAGGATTGGTACCGGGCACGAAGATATTGACGCGCCCCTGACCGCCCGCCTCCATTTCCGCGATGGTGCGTGCATGGCTCATGGGAACGGGGTAGCTCGCTATTTCGTAGTCACCGTAGACGTACCGATTGCTCTCCAGCGCGGCAGCGAGCAGTTCCCAGAAATAGCTGGCACGTTGATCGCCGCTGACTTCCGGCGGCGCATGGACAAAGCGCATGGTCTCGCCCCCCTGGGCCAGGGAAACGAGCGTCAGGCCCAGCACGAGAAGCCCGCGTTTCAGGCGGGTTGCCCATGTGTTGCCCCTTGCCCCTGCACTGATGTTTGTCACGGCGCGCCCACGTCACCCCGATCAGCCAGATCGCCGTTGAGCCCCAGGTAGTGGCGGCAGGCCTGCTCCGTCTCGCACCAGAGGGCCTTCGCGGAGGCTGCCCGTTCGAGCAGCACGGCCCCGTCGGCGGCGGTCTCGCAGGCCGTTTCGATCCCACGCAGGGCGTCGGCAAGGGGCCCCGCTCCGGTGCTGGCGCACGCCCCTTTCATGCTGTGTGCCAGGCGTGCGACTTCGGCGTGGCTGCCGGCACGGCACAGGTCTTCCAGGCGCCCCATCTTCTCGTCCATCTGGGTGATCAGCATGGTGAGCAGACGCTTGTACAAGGGGTGGTCGTCCTTGAGCATGCCCAACGCGGCGGCGGTATCGAGATACACCACCGCCGCGTCCGCGCCTGACGCGGCGGGCCGCTGCGCCGGGGTGGCGTCGCGAGGGGTGACCAGGCGCAGGATCGTGCCGATCAGCGCCTCGACCTCAATCGGCTTGGCAACATGGCCTGCCATGCCCGCCTGCCGGGCCAGTTCCCGCTCACCGGGGGTCACGCCGGCCGTCATGGCGATGACCGGCATTGCCTTCCAGCGCGGATTGCCCCGGATCACGCGGGTGGCCGTCAGGCCGTCCATGACGGGCATCTGGACATCCATCAGGACGCAATCAAAGCGTTGGCCGGCCAGGCGCTCCAGGGCGATCTGGCCGTTCTCGGCCACGCTCACCCGCGCGCCGTATGACTGCAAAATCTCCCGGGCCAGCTCCTGATTCAGGTCGTTGTCGTCCACCACCAGGATGTCCAGCCCCGCCAGAAGGGGCTCCGGGAGATCGTCCGGGGGCCGGGGAAGGGCGTCAATGCCGGCAGGCCCGCTCAGGGCCGCCAGCAGCAAAGCCGGGCGCAAAGGGGCCGACACCATCGACACGGCCGGAACCTCCCTGGCGTGGCGTTCGCACGCCGCGAGCTCACTCGGCTTGGCGATCAGCACCAGGCGGGGCGCCTCGTGGCCCAGTCGCCCCGAGACCTCGCGGAACAGGTCGATCCCGGCCTTGTCCGGCAGGCTTGCCGCGCTCAACACCAGGCGGGGCACATCGCCGCGGGCCAGTCGGGCAAGGGCCTCGGCGGCCGTTTCGACCCCCTCGCCGGGCATGCCCAGTGCGGTGACCATGCGGCAAAGGCTGGCGCGGACCTCCGCATGGGGATGGACGACGAGGGCGGGCTGATGGGCCAGGGCAGCGGGCAGCGCCGGCGCGGCCCCGGGCGCAGGGGCCGGCAGCGGGAACGGAAGGGTGAGGGTGAAGGTGCTACCGCCACCGGGCGTGCTGCTGACGTCGATCCGACCATCCATGGCGTCCGCCAGCTGCTTGCAGATGGCCAGCCCCAGGCCCGTTCCGCCGTAACGCCGGGAGATGGAGCTGTCGCCCTGCTGGAACGGCGAAAACAGGCCATCGACCTGGGACGTGCTCATGCCGATGCCGGTATCGCGAACGGCGATGCTCAGGCGGGCCACCCCCGCTTCGGGCGCCTCCAGGGGGTGGCAGGCGAGTGTGACGCTCCCGGCGTCGGTGAACTTGATGGCATTGCCCAGCAGATTGATCAGGATCTGGCTCAGGCGCATCGGGTCGCCCGTAAGCTGATCGGGCAGGGCCGGGGAAAGGTCGAAGATCAGGGCAAGGCCTTTGCGCTCCGCTTCGTGGGCAAAGATGGCGGAGAGGTTTTCGAATATCGGGTCGAGGGCAAAGTCGATGCGTTCAATGCTGATCTGCCCGGCCTCGATTTTCGAGAAGTCCAGGATGTCGTTGAGAATGCCGAGCAGGGACACGGCGGCCCGATTGACCTTCTCGATGAAGTTGCGCTCCCTGGGTTCGAGGGGGCCGTTCAGGGCCAGCCCGGACATGCCGATGATGGCGTTCATCGGGGTGCGGATTTCGTGGCTCATGTTGGCCAGGAACTCGCTGCGCGTCCTGGCCGCCCCTTCGGCAGCCAGCTTGGCTTCGATCAAGGTGGCTTCGGCCGCCTTGCGCTGGGTGATGTCGGTGATGAAGGCGCAGTAACGGCCGGCGACGGCCTCCGGCGTGGGAGGCTGAAAGTACAGGGAGACCTCGATCGGCAGGTGCGTGCCGCCGGCATGTTCAATGCGGGTTTCCAGTCGCGCATGGCCATGCATCTGCAGTTCGCGCGCCAGTGCCTGGGCGTGCTCACGGCTGAAGGCGTCGGTGACGTCGGCCACACAGGACTGCAGCAGGCTTTCCCGCGGTCGTCCAAACAGGACGCAGGCGTGATCATTCACGTAGAGGAAGCGGCCGTCTTCCGGGTTGATCCAGACGATACCGATACCCGCGTGGGCCATCGCAAACTGCGTTTCCTCGAGACGCCGGCTGGACGCCACGAGTTCAGCGGTACGGGTGGAAACGACCTCCTCCAGGTGTTCGCGATAGCGGCGCAACTCGGTGTCCGCCAGGGTCCGGTCGGTCACGTCATCCAGAACGGCGAGGCTGACCCCCGCCGACACGATTCCGCCGATTTCCACGTATTTGGTACTGCCATCCCGACACTGGACACGGTAAGGCCGGGCGCGGATGGCGCGATGGGCCACCTGGGCATCGGCCTTCTCCTGGCGCCACATGGCGATGACTTCCTTGCGATAGGCCGGGTCCGGGTAAGCCAGCTTGTACCAGCTTGCCGAATCCGGGATGTCGCTCAGGGTGTAGCCGAAGGTCGCAACGAAACGCTCATTGACGTAGAGATTGGTTTCATCGTCGTCGTAGAGGATCAGGGGAATGGGAAGCAGACGGATGACGGTCTTGAAATGCTCCGACGACTTGGTCAGTTCGATGTTGCGCTGACCCAGTTGGCGCAACAGGGTATCGATGGACGCGGTGAGCCGGTTCAATTCTCCAAGGAGTTCAAGCTGGCTGTACTCCGGCGCTGCGATCCGTCCGAGCGCCACTTCGCCCGCATAGCGCTCCACTTGGCGCAGGGGCTTGAGCACCAGATGCTGCAGGGACAGATACAGGGCAACGGTGATCAGCAGGTCGAGGAGCAGGGCAAGAACGATGAAGAGAAACAAGGCCTGCTTCAGATCCGCCTCCAGCTGGGCGGACGTGGCATAAAGAGTAAGGATGCCGATGGGCTGATCGGCGTGGACCACGGGACGGTGACGCACCAGCGCCCCGGCAATCGGCGGCGGCGTGGTTGCGCTGAAGCCCATGCCGTCCGGGTTGCGCCCCAGCGTCAGCTGCCGATTGCCCACATCAACGACGATGCCGGCATAGCGCGGGTCCTTCATCAGGCTCTCCATGACCTTCTGGATCTGGGGATACTCCAGGTTCCAGATGGCCGGGGTGAGCGCAATGCTCAGCCGCTCCGCCTCCAGGTTCACCGCCTCATGGAATTCACTCCACTTCTGCGCGCTGTAGGAGCGATAGGCAATGGTCCCGACAACGGCGAGCGCCGCGGAAACGATGATCACGATGATGCCGATCACGACGGTCGCCAGGGAGAGCTGGCTACGCCTCATGGGCAAACGCCTTTACCCATCGTCGGCGTCATGGGGCCGCGGGGGGCACGGCGCGGCGCGGCAGGCGGCGGATCAAGCGGCATGGGGGCTCCCCGGGGTGGACCCGCCCATTCTAGGTCAAAGATCGCTCAAGAGTGGGTGGCAAGATGCACGGCGGCCGGGCCGGCGCCCTTCAGCGCGGCGCCGCCTCGAAGAACACCCAGATCACGTCCGTCGCGTCGAGGGCACGGGACGCTGGCGCCTTGCCCCGGCGTACCTGCTCGGCACCGGGCCAGCTATGGCCGCCCTCTTCCGTCACGCAGAGCTGCAGCTTCGCGCCGCCTTCGCAGCCGGAATAGGCTTCGCAATAGGCACCCCGCGTGTCGAGGATGCGTCGGGGGTTCGGGCTGCAGTGACCGCGCCCCGCCCAGCGGGCCAGGGTGTCGGGCACCGAAACGAAGTCGAAGACCTTGGACGGATCGCGGAAGGCGTCCTTGCCGGCCCCACCGTTGAAAAGCACATGGGTATCGTCCCTGGCGTGGATGTGCAGCACGGACACGGGGCGCGTGGGGTTGCAATCGTTCGTGGCATCGGTGCCGGCCACCGACGCCACGGCGCGAATGAGGTCGGCGGCATCGCAGGCCAGGCGGTGGCTCAGCATGCCGCCGTTGGACATGCCGGTGGCAAAGATGCGGGTCGGGTCGATGGCCAGTTTGCGGCGCACGTCGGCCACCAGGGCACGCACGAAACCCACGTCATCGATGTTCCTGTCACGGGCATCGCCGCAACACTGGCCGGCATTCCAGGTGGCAAAGCGCCCGCCGGGCAGCTTGCTGTAGCCATTGGGAAAGGCCACCACAAAGCCCTCCTTATCGGCCTTGCCCACCCAGCCATAGCGGGCGTCATCGGCCATGTACGCCGCATGCCCGCCACCGCCGTGAAAGGCGATGACCAGGGGCAGGGGTTTGCCCGGGTCGCGGTGGACGGGGACGTGGAGCAGATACTTCCGCGTCAGCCCCCCGTGGCGCAGGCTGTACTCGGTAGTCCCGGCCGCGGACGCATCGGAGGCGGGCTCACGGCGCTGCTCGATGCGCTCCCGCAGCCGCTCGCGCAGGCTGGGTCGGTCCGCGTCCTGGGCGATGACGGCCGTGCTGGCCAGGAGCAGGAGGGCCGCCCGGACGACTCGATGATGGACGAAGTTCATGAGCTCTCCTCTACTTGATGCTTGTCATCATGTGCATAAATGCCAATAATGCTCATTATTATGAGCACAAGCCCCAGCCTCATCCCGCCGGAAGTGTGCGACATCTGCCTCCGTCTGGGGCAGCGGATCCGCACGGCACGCCTGCTGCGCAACTGGCGTCAGGTGGATCTGGTGAGCCGTACCGGTTATGCCAGAAACACCATCCTGAAGGTGGAAAAAGGTGATCCGGGCACCAGCCTGGGCACCTATCTCCACATCCTCTGGGTAATGGGCCTGGCTGGCGAGCTGGAATTGATTGCCGACCCGGGGCTTGACCGGGGCGGTCTTTCCATCGCCCTGGACGCTGCGAGCAAGCGGGCCTATCTGCCCCGGAAGATCGACGATGACTTCTGAAGTGCTCTACGTGTGGGCTCACCTGCCGGGTTCGGCCGACCCGGTGGTGGCCGGACGCCTGGAGGTCACCCGAACGGCGGCGGGGCCGGTGGGCCACTTCAACTACGGGCAGTCCTATCTGTCCCGGTCAGATGCCATTCCCCTCGACCCACTCTCGTTGCCCCTGAAGAAAGGTGTCGGAACATTTACGCACCTGGGGGGCTATCCAGGCGTGATCATGGACGCCGGCCCGGACCTGTGGGGCAAACGGGTGATTGATCGCCTGAAGGGGCCTCAGGCTTACCCGCGGGGCTATCTTCTCCTCAACGATCCGGGTCGCAGCGGCTGCCTGTCGTTCTCGACGCGGCCGGACGAACAGCCCATCCCGCTGACAAGCCGGGCGTTTCCCCTCGCCGAATTGCTGGCCGCCGCGGAGGCAGTGGAGACGGATCGGCCTGTGGACCCGGAGCTCCTGAAGGCACTCCACCCCGGTACGGGGGGCGCCCGCCCGAAATGCAATGTGATCGAGGACGGGGAAGTGTGGATCGCCAAGTTTCCGAGCGCGGACGACCGTCTGATCAGTGTTCCGCGCCTTGAGCACGCAAGCATGTGCCTGGCTCGGCTCTGCGGGGTCGATGCTGCCGAAACCAGGATCCGGGACGTGAATGGCCGGGATGTATGCCTGGTGCGCCGTTTCGACCGCTACAGCGAGAACGGCCGGATCTGTCGCCGGGGCTTTCTGAGTGCCCGCAGCGTCTTCTTTGACGATCCTGCGTTTGCAGCGGTGGGCACCGGCTCCTACCCACGGCTGGCGCGCTGGATGCCGCGCTTTGGCGCGGGCATCGACGACCGGAGGCAACTCTTCCGCCGCCTCGCATTCAACGTGATGGTGCGGAATGACGACGACCATGAACTGAATCATGGGCTGGTCCATGTCCGGAACGACGAGTTTGCCCTCGCCAAGGCTTACGACATTGTCCCTACGTTGCACGCAAACCGCACCCGCCAGCACGCCCTGCTGCTCGGCGACGCCGCGGCAGGAACGGTGGCAAACCTCGTCAGCAGCGCAGAGAGCTTTGCGCTGACCCGCGACGCGGCACTGGAGATCGTCCGCACCATTGAACGGCAAGTGCTGGAAAGCTGGCAGGAGGTGTTTTACGAGGCCGGCTTTGGCGATGAAGACCTGCGCAAACTCGAAGCCGTGTTCCGCCCCATACCCGAACATGGCCCGGAGCCCGGGCACGTTACCGGGTGAGCGCCACCTGCCCCCCGGCCCGGCCGAAAACGTGCGGGGCGGAGCCCTAGCTCACCGCCCCGCAGCCCCCGCAGCCGGCACAACGTGCAGCACGTAATCCCCCAGCCATGAGGACGCGCTCGTCACGACCACCTCATCGCCCTGCTTGAGGGCAGTCCACTGGGCCTCCGGCAGGCAGATGTGCCAATTGGAGAACATGCCTTCGGAATCCAGCTCAACCTTGGTCTTGCAGGCCCCGATGCGCGCAGAGCCGCCCTTGTGGACAACCCGCGCCTGGAAAGTCCGCTTCTCTCCCATCTGATGGGCGGGCCATGCCGGCAGCACGGTGGCAAACGACAGGTAGTGCATGAAGACCAGGAGCAGGAACCACACTGGATAGAGAAGCGCTCGCTCCTCCTTCTGGGCACGGTTTACCCACAGCGAGCGGGTCATCAGGTACGACATCAAGATGGCCGCCCCAAGCCCCACCATGGCCACTTCGGGGGCCGGGAAGAAGTTCACCCCCAGAGAGAGAGCGCCTGCAGCAAACACACCCAGAAGCCAGCTCACCAGGGCAGGACTGCTCTTCGGGCTGGCCGACTCCGCGGGTGCGGCTTCGACAGGCAGCCCACGGGCAAGCAGCGCCACCGCCAGGATGAAGATGCCGACGCCCGCGAGGATGCCTGGCGCAAAGCTGGCCAGTGTTCCGACGAAGGCGGGCAACAGGAATTGCCGAAAGCCCGGCATGCCCAGACGCAAGGGTGTGCCACAGGACTGGCACGCAAAGCTGCGCCCCGGACGCGAGCACAGCTTTCGCCACAGGCTGATAGGCTTGCCACCACACGCAGGGCAAGCGGATCCGTGCAGGTTCAAAGGGAGGCGCCTCCGGTCACAAGAGAGGCGGAATTCTCCCGAACGAAGGCGGCCGTGTCCATGCCTTTTGCATCGCCCGGCGATGACAGGTCGAACGCAAGCCCACGCGGGCAACGGCTCCACCTAATGACAAGGCCCACCCCGAAGAGGGCAGGCCCTGTTGCCACACGGAGACCCGGCGCGCCTTACTTGCCGCCGGTGGCCACTTCCTCGAGCTTGCTCAGGGAGACATCGCTCTCCTTCACGCCCTTGGGGTTGGCCTTCATGTTGGCCGACCAGGTGGTGGAGTGATTGCGCTTGACGTCGATGACGTGGCCGACGACCGGCATCACGGCCTTGTAGCCATCCTCGCCGATATCCGGGCGGTTCTGGAAGACCATGTATTTCCAGAATTCACCCTTCTGGTCATACATCTCGCCCAGGTAGGGGCGGGGGAAATTGACTTCCATGTACACCACCTTCTTGCTGTAGGGGTGCTCCGGCGGCGGGGTGCCTTCGACCACGTACACCTCGCGGGGCTCCCACTCGATGTGCTTGGCCGGGAAGTAGTACGGCGCCTCGGTCAGGCCCACCGACGGGAACTCTGCCGGCGTGTCGCGCTTGCTGTTGTCCACGCTGACCAGGGGGCTGTGGGCCACGGCCAGCACCCAGCGCTTGCCGATCAGCTTGTTGGCGCGGTACTTGGTGGGGAAGGCATCCCAGATGTCCCAGTCGTCGTAGAGCTGATCGGTGCCGCCGATGGGGTCCATCCACGCGCCGCCGGAGAGGCGGCGGGTGCGCCGCACCGACTTGAGGTAGGCCCAGGTGTCGTCGGGCTTGGCGGAGGTCGGGTCGTTGTAGCGGATGGAGAAGGTGCCCAGGCCGCGGATGTCCTGCGGGCTGGTGGCGAAGAGGTAGGTCTTCTGGGCGATGCTGCCGTCGCCCTCGCTCACCGGGCCGCCGTCCAGACGGCCTTCCATGTAGTAGCGGCGCGACTGCCAGCGCTGCACGCGCTCGACGCCGGTGGCACCGCTGATGAACACGAACGAAATGTCACGCAGATCCATGGTGGCGCCGTAGGTGGCGGCGCGGAGGTTCCAGATCACCTTGTCGCCGGCCGTGGGGTCGTCGAGCTTGATGGTCTCGGGCGGGAAGGGCATGCCCGCCTTCCAGCCGCTCATGGTGCGGGTGGCCGGGTCGAACTTGACGTTCTTCGACTGCTCCTTGGTGGCATTGACGTACTTTGGGTCCATCTCGATCTTCTTCGAGTGGGCCAGCTTGATGGTCAGGCCGAACTTCTTGATCATCATCTCGAGTTTCTCGGGGACCATGCTGGCGATGGTCTTGCCCTCGAAGGTCTCGGTCTTGATCTTGTCGAAGTTGTCCTTGGTGATGACAAAGCCGGCCTGCAGCTCGCCGGCCTGGACATGGCCAATCACGCAGGCGCCAAGGCCGAGCGCGGCCGCCTGGCGGGCAAAGCGCCGACGGGATTGATTCAGTTTCTGCTTGGATTCCATTCTTGTGTCTCCTGTCTGGTATTTAGAACTGGCGGGTCAAACGGAAGGTGAGCTGGCTGCTGTTGGCGAAATAGCCGAGTAGCTGCACGCCGGGGTTGGGATCGAAGAGGGTCTTGCCCGAGCCGGAGGTCCAGAAGATGTCGGCCTCGGCCTTGGCCCGCCACTTGTCGCCCAGGACCACATCGACGCTGGGAATGAGGAAGCCACCCCCATGACTGAGGTCGACGCCGACCGCGATACCCGGATTGATGGTGTCGCCCTTGTAGTTGAGGACGGTGAAGGCGGTCAGGATGGTGCTGTGCTCGGTGAGGGGCGAGCCGTAGGCGAAGAGGCGCACCAGATCCTCCGAGTCCTTGTGGCCGGTGATCCAGGTGTCGAAGATCTGCACCGACGAGAAGGACGGCCGGTTGGTGCCCAGCAGGTTCTCGAAGTGCAGGTTCTTGTCGGCCCGCAACATGGTGGTGACCGTGTCCTTCAGGCGAATGCCGCCCAGGCCCAGGCCCGCCGCCGCGCCGAGGGTCGGGGTGGTGAGCGCCCCGGTGCCGACGTTGTAGGGCTGGTCCTTGGTGTAGGCGATCTCGGCGCTGAAGACCGTATCGAGGGCCGCGGAGTAGCCGCTCACGGTGGCGCCGAAGACGTCGATCTTGGGATGGATCAGATCGAACAGGGGGCCGGCCGGCGCCTTCTTGTAGGGCGCAAAGACCGAGTTGGCCACCGGGTCGGCGGCAAAGGTCTTCACGTAGGCCAGGGAGTAGTTCAGTGAAGCCAGCTCGCCGGACCAGCGGATGCCGCCGGTCCAGTCGCCCTTGTCACCCTCGGGGTGCTTGCAGTCGTAGCTGGTCACCGCCGACAGGTCGTAGCCCCGGTAGGGCTGGAAGAACCAGCGCCCGCCGCGGATATCGTAGGTGTTGCCGATGTCCTTGCAGCGATCCAGGCCCGGGCGCACGTAGGCGTGGATCTGGCCGGCGGCCTCGGGCACGTCGAGCTTCACGCTGGCCAGCCACAGGGGCTTGCGCCATTCCTCGTTCTCCCCTTCGAAGAACAGGCGCCAGCTCAGGTCGTAGCCATGCACCACATCCATGGCATGAAAGAAGTCCGACTCGCCCCACACGATCTGCTGCTTGCCGATGCGGAAGGTGGCCCGGTCGCCGGCCTTGAACTCACCCCAGAACTCGCGCAGGTCGCCGTTGTTGTAGTTGTTGAGAATGCTGCCGTGGTCACCCCCCGTGGTGCCATTGGTCTTGCGCAGGTCTTCCAGGTCCTGCAGGTAGGGCGTCTTGGCCTCCCGGTCCACCCGGGCCACGGCCTTCCACTTGATCGGGCCAGTAGCGGCATCCGCATCCAGCAGGATGGAGCCGCGCAGCATCGACATCTTGCCCTTGTCGTTGCCCTTGGTTTCCGGGATGTCCTGCAGGTTGAACGCCGCCCAGCCGCGCACGTAGCCCCCCAGCCGGAAGTAGTTGCCGTCGTCTTCGGCCGCGCCGGACGGCTCCTCGGCAAGGGCCGGCGCACACGCCGCCCCCATGCCCAGGGCCGCGCTCATGGCGAGCGCCAGTCTTCTTTTTGCCTTCATGTGTCACCTCCACTTGTGTTGTTGTGGTCAAGACTTCTCCCTTCCCCCGCGGCGCACGCAGCGGGGGTCGGACGGGTACAACGGGAATCAGCCGATGCGGAGCGGCTCGATGTCGACGGCCTGCTCGATGGGACGCCGCCGGGAGCCGACGATGAACTCGGGGCGGAACACGTAGGCCATGGCCGGCATCAGGAAGAGCGCCGAGGCGGCCGAGATGAACAGCCAGATGGCGATCAGCACGCCCATGTCGGCCTGCAGGCGCAGGGACGAGAAGCTCCACAGCACCACGCTGGTGACCAGGGTCAGGGCGGTGATCAGCACCCCCTTGCCCGAGGTGGAGATGGACTTGAGGATGGCGCGGCCCACATCCTGGTGGTGGTGCAGCTCCTCGCGGATGCCATCGACGATGTAGAAGCTGTAATCCACCCCCAGGCCGATACCCAGGGCCACCACCGGCAGGGTGTTGATGTTCATGCCGATGCCCTGCCAGGCCATGTAGCTGAAGGTCAGGGTGTTGGAGAGCAGCACCGGCACCATGAAGAACATGCCTGCCACGGTGGAGCGGTAGGTGATCATGCAGCACACCACCAGCACCAGCAGGGCCAGGGCGATGGCCTCGATCTGGCCGGCCAGGATCACTTCATTCACCGCCGCCAGCACGCCGACCAGCCCCCCGGCGAGGAGAAATTCCGCCTCATCCAGCTTGTTGTTGGCCACGTATTCCTTGACCCGGGCGATGGCCGTGCGGATGGTCTCGCCCTGGTGATCGCGGAAGAACAGGGTCACCGCGCCGTTCTTGGCCTGGGGGTCGGCAAAGCGGTCCATGTCGCCGGGGTCGGCGCCGGAGACGAACATGTAAACCAGCTCGCCGTTCTCGTCGGCATTGCCGCCCAACTCCTGATAGCGGGCATTACCTTCGCGCACCACGCGCTTCACCGCCGGCAGGATGTCGGCCAGGGAGATGCTGCCGCCCACTTCCGGCTGGGCTTCCATGTATTTCTGGAAGCGCTCCATGCCCTCAAGCACGCTGGGCTCCTTGAGGGCGCCCTCCTTCTTGCCCGACACCACCACGAACATGCGGTCGGAGCCCTGGAACTTCTCGTTGATGGCGCTCGCGTCCTTGTTGTAGGTCGAGTCCGGCCACAGGATCGGTGAGCCCGGGTTGGCATCGCCCACCTTCAGCTTGAAGGCGTAGATGCCCGACACCGCAAACAACACCGCCGCCCCCGCCAGCACGCCATAGCGCAGCCGGGAGGTGACAACCGCCGCACACAGGCCAAGCACCTTGTCCAGGATGGGATGCACATTGATCGGGTGGGCGTAGCGCTTCTTCACCCCGCACCAGGACAGCAGCATCGGGGTCAGGAGCATGGCGCTGAGCATGATCGACAGGATCCACACCGTGCCGATGTAGGAGATCTTCTCCAGCATCGGGATCGGCGTCAGGGCCACCACCAGCACGCAGCCGGCGTCCGCCACAATGGCCAGCATGCCCGGCTTGAACAGGTTGAGCAGGCTGGCCCGCGCCGCCGCCGCCGCCGAGGTGGCGCCCCCCGCCACTTCGTCATCGAAGCGCGACACCAGCTGGACCGAGTTGGAGATGGCCTGGGCGGTGATCAGGAAGGCCACCACGATGACCAGGGGATCCAGGTGGAAGCCCATCAGTTTGGCCGCCCCCAGCGCCCAGATGGCACTGACCAGCCCGGTGATGAGGGGCAGCAGGGTGCCGTGCCAGGTGCGGGTGATGAGCAACAGGAGCAGCACCAGCGCCCCGACGGTGACCATGAAAATCTGCAGGGTTTCACCCAGGTAGTGATTGACCAGCCCGTACAGGATGGGCTCGCCAACCACCCGCACCAGCACCCCGTCGCCCCGGGCCTGGTCGGCAATCTCGCCGATCTGCTTGTAGGCCTTGAGGTAGTCCACCGACCCGTCGATGAAATCGGCGGTGATCAGCGTGGCGCGCATGTCGATGGAGACATACGGCCCATAGACCAGCGGATTGTTCAGCACCGCCTCGCGCAAGGTGGCGATCTCGCCTGCATCCTTTGGCAACCCGGGCCACATCAGGGGACGTGACTCGATACCCTCGGTAGAGGCCCGCACCTCCTTCATCTTCTTGGAGGCCAGGGAGGCGATCTGGTAGGTGTCCACCCCCTCGACCTTCTGCAAAGCCTGGGTGACCTGCTGCACCTTCTTCAGCACGGTGGGGTTGAAGACGTCCCCCTGCTCCACCTCCAGCATGATGCTGACCATGTTGGAGCCACCGAAGGTCTGCTTGAACTGGTTGTTCACCTCCACGTAGGGATGGTTGCGGGGCAGCAGATCGCTGAACACCGTCTTCACTTCAATCTGTGCCGCCAGATAGGCCATCACGCAGGTGAAGCCGATGACCGCCGACACCACTGGCACCCGATGCTGCAGAACCAGATCGATCAGGCGTGCCAGCGCCTTGAATGTCGCATTCTTCATTGCATTTCCTTGTCTGAATTGGGGACGCTCAAGAAAGCGCCGGGCCGCCCCGGGCTTTCTTTCCCCCCGGGGGGCAGGCCGGGCACAGCCAGGCCGTGGGGGTCGTTATTCGTCACGGCCGAGAATCCGCAGCTCATCCTTGTGCAGCACGGCCAGATTTGCCCCGGCCAGCACAAAGTCGTCCGCCGTGCGGACAACCTGGGTCCGCCACGAGAGGTCCTTGTCGGAGATGCGCCCGGCCTTCCAGTCGTTCGCTTCCGCACCGGCCTGCACCCGCATGCCCTTGTCACCCACGGCAACCCATTGGGCACCGTCCCAGATCACACAGTTGAGGTGCTCCCGGGTCAGGGGCGGCGCCTCCTGCCAGCTCGCCCCGCCATCGGCGCTGACCAGCACCGTGCCGGCGAGCCCCACCGCCACCCCGTGCCGGGCGTCGCGGAAGTGCACCGACATCAGGCTGTTCTTGACCGGGCTGGACACCGGGCTCCAGCTCTGACCACCATCCGTAGTGCGCTGGATCTGGCCGAACTCGCCCACCAGCCAGCCGTTCTGCCCAACGAAGAAAATGTCGTTCCAGGCCTGATCCTTCTCGTCGAGTACCCGGGTCCAGGTGGTACCGAAGTCCGTGGTCTTCAGCACGGCGCCGACTTCACCCACGGCCCAGGCCACACCGTCGGGGTAGGCCCGCACCTGAAGCAGCTTGTTGGCCACCTCCGAACGGGGCAGCTTGACCTCCTTCCAGGTCTTGCCGCCGTCGTCGGTCACCACGGCCAGTCCGCGATTGCCCACGGCCACGGCACGCCGGGCATCCCAGGCGGCGATGGACTGGAGGTGGGCCACCACCGGGCTGGCCTGCACCTCCCAGCTCTTGCCGCCATCGTCGCTGCGCACGATCTTGCCGTAGGAGCCCGCAGCCCAGAGGATCGAGCCACCCGGCGCGACCACCCCGTAGAAAGCGTCACGACGCTCCAGGGGTCGCGCCTTGAGGGTGCCGATCTCGGGTTCCGCCTTCACGAAGAAGGCGGCATAGAGCAGCCCGCCGATGATCAGCAGCGGCAGGGACGAGGTCGTCACGGACGTCGCCACACGCGCCCCCGTGCCCAGTTGCCTGATCGCGTTAAGCATGTCGGGCCTCCTGTGGTGACGCGCCCCGGGCTTCCCTTCCCGCAACCCATTTACCGGGCCGGCTGTGTTTCCACTCGCCCTCGCGGGGCTGCCGACAGTCAAGATCAGTCTCCATACGCACTCCATTGCCTTTATTGGATTTATGGTGGAAACAGGCAGATCGCCATTTCCTTCATTGACTCCGGAACACTCGTCCGGCAATTCCGTCCGGCGTGGACGTATTGCCCCGACAATTCTCCGAACGCCCCCCTCCCTTGATTAGCAACTTGAATGCCAATATAAAAATTTATTGTTTTTTCTTTAAAAACATATAGTTATATATAACTCTCAAATACATCCGATCTTGCGGCGTAGCAGCAAACCGATTGAAAGCGTCCGGTAATGCTTCGGGTCATCGAACGGCAGCCGGACGGCGGCGGACGTAATGAAAGGGAAATGAAAACCCCATTTATTCCCGGCGCATGTCAATGCACCGGGCAGGGATGAAAGCGTTGCGATACGAGGGAAGACAAACGTCATCCGCCGACGGCAATCGGGGATCGGCAGCGAATCGGGCGCGCCGAAAGCGCGCCATGGCCCCGCTCAGACGAGGCCGCTGTGCTCGATCACGTGATGGACGCCGCCGATGGACAGGACGCCGGCGGCGATCAGCAGGATCTGCTCCACTGTCTCGCGCAGGCGGGTGCGACGGTGCAGACCCGGAATGAGGTCGGCAACCGCCACGTAGATCATGCTCGAACAGGCCAGCCCCAGCAGCACCGGCACCGCCCCGGTCACCAGGGGCAGGGCAACGTGGGCCAACAGGGCGCCGGCAGCCATGGCGAGACTGGACAGCAGGTTGAAAGCCAGGGCCCTGGCCCGGCTATAGCCGGCATGGAGCAGGACGACGAAATCCCCGAGTTCCTGAGGAATCTCGTGGGCGATGATGGCCGCCGCGGTGATCAGGCCGAGGGACGTGCTTTCCATGAAGGCGGTGGCGATGAGCAGGCCATCCACGAAGTTGTGGAAGCTGTCGCCGATCATCACCAGCAGGCCGCTGCGCCCGTGGCCGTCGGCCTCGTGCCCATGGGCATGGCCGCCCCCCACCGGGAGCACGTGGTTGTGGCGCCACAGCACCAGCTTTTCAAGCAGGAAGAACAGGAGTACGCCCCCCAGGACCAGGGCGCTGGTCCACTCGGCATCCCCCGAGGCCTCCAGGGCGTGGGGCAGGATCTCCAGGAAGGCTGCGCCGAGCAAGGCACCGACGGCGTAACTGATGAGGCGGGACAGGAATTGGGGACTGAGGGCCGCGGTGCACAGGGCGGCGGCCCCGACCGAAACAAGGCCACCGGCCAGACTCGCCAGCAGGCTGAGCGCAAAGGGTGTCATCGGGAAGAGGGCTTTCGTGATGTCTCGCTGTCCGCACACGTGGGCCTACGGCGTGTCCGGAGCGATGGCGCGGGCAAGGGAATCCGCGGGGCCTCCCCACCAGCCCGGGTGCGGGGCCGGGCGCCACCGCGGACAAAAGTACGGGGGCCGGACCGTGCAGGCCCGGCCCCCGTCAAGGCTAGGCCCGCAGGCGGGCCAGGCTTTCCAGGACAAACTCGGGACGCTGGGCCTCCGGGATTTCGGCGAAGTAGAACTGGGCCTGGGAGAGGGCCGGCAGGGGACTGCCGCTCCACAGGGCCGCACTCACATCCACCCCGGTGGACACCGGCTGCGGGGCTGCGATGGCCGCCGACAGCACGGCATCGAACTCCGCCAGCACGGGCGACGCCGCCACCGCCGCCCCCTGGGGACGCAGGGCCAGGGACCAGCGGTAGTGGTGCGCCACGTTGATCAACGGGCGGTAACGCTCAAGCTCCGTCTCGCCCATTGCCGCATCGTCGGGGTGCTCTTCCAGCAGCACTCCGCCCACCGGGCTGGAGGACACCGAACGGAGGAGGTCGGCCATGTACATGGCCGCGTCCTCGATCCCGTCCGGGTCCAGCTCGATGTCGCTGCGCCCCGCCAACAGGTTGGCGTGATACAGCCAGTGCTTCGGCGAGGGCATGGCCAGCACCAGGGGCGTTTGCCCGCGCAAGTTGGCGATGACCGCCTCCACCACCTCGGCCAGCAGCCGACGCGGCTCGTCCTGCTCCAGCAACTTGCGCAGCGGGAAGGACAGGCGCCGCTTGGCGCCCATCTCGGCGCGCACCTCCGGATGACGCAGCAACCATGAATCGAAGAGCTCGCCGACTTCCACAACGGCCACGTCGGGTCGGAGCAAGCCCTGGGCCTGCGAAAAGTACGCCAGGTACTGGGGAGCACCCTGCCACGGGTCGCCCCCCTCCCCCAGCAGCAGCCGGCGGGTATAGGCCGATGCCTTCAGCCACACCCGCAGGCCGCTCCCGCCCTTGCCGGGCAGGCTGTCGGCGAGGCTCTGGCTCATTGCTTTTCACCTCCCATGGCGCCCAGGGCATGCAGACGGGCCTCCAGCTCGGCGATGCGCACGTCCTTGGGATGCACCATGTAGTTGGGGCGGGGCGTGTTGGCATCGCGGAACTTGTCGGGGCTGCCCATGTAGAGCTTGGCCACATCGTCGCCCCAGCAGCCGAAATACTGCAGGTGGGACGGCGGGGTCGGCTTGTTCCAGGTCTTGATGAACTCGGCGTAGGGCACGCCCCGGGCAATGCGGTCCTTGCGCTCGGCGTCACGGGCGGCGGCGGTGGCCTCCTGATTGACGGCCAGGGTCGCCGGATCGAACTTGACCTTGTAGAGGCGCTCGGCCACGCCCGGTGAGATCAGGCCTTCCTCGATGTCTCGGATGACGCCGGCCGGGTCGCGCTCCAGCAAGTCACCGTAGCCGGCCCCGGCCCCCTGGGAGATCATGAACAGCTCGCCACGCTTGGAGATCTCGAAACCCATGCCCATGTGGTGGGTGGTATAGGTGGCTTCCTCGAAGGGCTGCTCGTTCATGATCTCCTCAATGGAGTGCTTGAACTTGTGCGGCTCGTTGAGCAGGATGTCATACACATCAATGCCCTTGACCTTGGAGAGCGGGTAGCAGCCGCAGGCATAGCCGCCGAACAGACCCTGGATCGGGGGGATCTTGGCGCCCTGGCAGGTGGTCATGAAACCCCACTGTTCGGAATCCTTGGTCGCGGCGATCATGGTGTAGCCCTGGCCGCCACGGTACTTGCCCGGGGCGATGGCGTCACGGGTCATCTTCTTGGAGACGAGTTGCAGGAAGGGCACGTCTTCCTCGTTCAGCTCCTGCTCGCCGATGTCCGCCATGGTGGCGAAGATCGGTGCCAGACCGTGTTCACCGTCCAGGTCGGAGCGCGCACCGGCACCCATGCCGTTCAAGTCGGCGCACAGGTTGCCCAGGGTTTCGCCGTGCTGGCTGACCCCACCCCAGATGAAGGTGTTGATCATGTTGAAGGTGGGCGCATGCACCTTGGTGTACTTCTCCGGGCAGCTGTACAGGAACTTGGCGACGGCGTGCTGGCCGGCGGTGAAGCCGGTGAAGATGGACATCAGGCTCTGGGAGTTGGGGGCGTCGTAGGAGCAATTGACGATGGAGTGCGGATCGGTGATCACCTCGATGGGCGCAAACGCCGCCTGGCCCCGTGGCAGATCGGGCCACACGTAGCACAGGAAGACCTGCGCCAACATGCCCTTCAGGCCGGCCACGATGGTGTTGGTGGGCCGGTTGGTGAATTCCGGGCTGGAGCCGCGGAAGTCGAAGATCAGGCGGTCGCCGGTCTTGGTGAGCTTGCAGTTGATCTTCACCACGCAGTTCTCGCGCAGGGTCGAGTCCTGGATGATGTAGGTGCGCACGGTCATGTCGGGCCATTGGCTGACCCGGCGCTTGACCTCGGCACGCACGTTCTCCATGGTGGTCCGCAGGGTGGAGATCAGTGCTTCGGGGCCGTCGGTGTTCAGCGTCTCTTCGATGCGCTGCTTGATGCGCAGGCAGGCGAAGAGCTTGACCTTCATGTCTTCGTACTGGAGCTTGGGCTCGCGCACGGAGTTCTGCAGGAAGGTCAGGATGTCGCGCTTGATCTGGTAGTTCTCGACCACCTTGAACGGGCACATCTTGAGACCTTCGTCGCAGGGGCTCTCGGCCATGGAGGGCATGCCGCCCGGCTCGATGGCGCCGTTCTCGCCCTCATGCACCGTGGAAGCCACCCAGCACACCAGCTTGCCCTTGTGGAAGATGGGCAGGATCATCGACTGGTCGGTGTTGTGCACGTTGCCGTAGCGGGAGTCGTTGTGGATGAAGCCATCCCCTTCACGCACGCCCACAGTGGGCTCATTCACCCAGTTCTTGATGATGAACTTGATCGGGTGATGCACCAGGGCCGAGAAGATCAGCACACCGCCAGCACTGGCAATGGCCAGGTCACCCGAGGCGGAATACACCCCGGTGATCACGTCGCCCCACTTGGCACCGGGGGCGGCCCCCATCTGCTCGACCATCTCGTAGCCTTCATCACAGCCGGCCTGGATGCGGTCGCGGATCTTGGCGATGGTGTGGGCGTCGCCCACCTTGCGCATGCACTCGTCTTCCATCTCGGTCCGGGGCATCAGATCGTGGTTCTGCATGATCTCCGGATCGGGCCCCAGGAACAGGGTGGTGTCATTGAGGAACTTCTTGATCAGCGCCACTTCCTCGGGGCTTGGCGTCTTTGCCGTCACCGGCGTATTCATCTCGCTCATTTTCAATCCTGTCATTTGGTGAGGTTGAATCGGGGGTCCGCGGCGCTCAGGCACGCAGGAACCAGGAAGCACCCTGTTTCGCGGCAACGAAGTTCCAGCCCGGATTCACCAGGAAGGTGGTGACTTCGGAGGCGATGATGGCGGGGCCGGGGATCTGCACCCCCGGCTCGATGCTGTCGCGGCTCCACACCGGGGTGTCGAAGGCACCCTCGTGACCGACGAACCAGCACTTGCGGGTGCTCGCGGGCACCGGCGGGGCCTTGCGCTGCTCGACGGGCACCGGCTTGATGTCCTCGAACTGCACCGTCTCGTGGCGGACGAAGGCGGCCACCCGGATGGTGTTGATGCGGATGCCCGCCTCCGGCGCCTGGGAGCCTTCGCCGAAGCGCTTGCCGTAGTCGTTGGAGAACTGGGAGATCATCGCCAGCACGTCGCCCGGGCCATTCAGCTCGTGCTTGGGGATCACCGCGGTGGTCTGCACCAGCTGGTTGCCGTAGCGCATGTCCAGCTCCAGACTGTGGTGGATATCCTGTTTGGCAACGCCCTGGCGCAGCAGATCCTGGGTGCCCTGCTCCTTGAGGTCGGCCACGATCGTGTTGAAACGGTCATAGTCGTCGAACAGGTGACGGGTGTTCGAGTCGTACAGCACCATGTACAGCGACGTCTCGTGGATGTGCAGCTGGTGCATGTTGCCCGCGCCGACCGCGGAGAACACCGAAGACAACGGGGGCGCCAGGATCTTGTCGATGTTGAGGTTCTGGGCAATGCCGCAGCAGTGCAGCGGACCGTTGCCACCATAGGCCAGCATGGTGAAGTCCTTGGGGTCGTAACCCCGCGCCCGCAGTTCGGTGAACAGGCCGTTGGCCATGTTGTCGTCCACCTTCTCGCGGATCAGCAGCGCTGCCTCGATCACGTTGCAGTCCAGGTCGTCGCACAGGGCATCTTCGACGGCGGCCTTGGCACGGCGCGGATTGAGCGGGATCGAGCCCCCCGCATAGTTGGTGGGGTCCAGGTAGCCCAGCAGCAGGTCCGCATCGGTGACCGTCGGCTTCATGCCGCCGCGGTCGTAACAGGCCGGGCCGGGGTCGGAGCCGGCCGACTCGGGGCCGCACTTGACCGTGTCGTACATGCGGTCGTAGCTGGCAATCGAGCCGCCACCCGCACCCAGGGTCACCAGGTGAACCATCGGCACCGACACCAGCCAGCGGTCGATCACCGGGTTGAAGTCGTAGTGCTTGATGCCCCCTTCCACCACAATCCCGATGTCGTAGCTGGTGCCGCCCATGTCGGTGGCCACCACATTGCCCAGGTCGCACTGCATGGCCAGATGCTCGGAGGCGCCAATGCCCGAGACCGGACCCGAGTGGATGGTTTGCAGTGCATCGGTGGAGTTGAGCTGCGCCATGCCGCCGGAGTTGTGGATGACCAGCATCGGCTTTTCATACTTGTGCGCACGCAGGTTCTGCTCCAGCGCCGACAGGGCGTGGTACATGGTGTTGTGCAGGTAGCCATCGACGATGGCCGAGGTTGCACGCACATACTCGCCTTTGCGGCCCGCCACCTGGTGGGACAGGATGATCGGAATGGCGCCGAGCAGGTGGGACGGATATTCCTCGAGCAGAATCTCCTCGATGCGCTGCTCGTGCGCCGGATTGACCACCGAGTTGACCAGGTTCACCACGATGATTTCCGCGCCACGATCCACCAGCTCGCGGATCTGGGTGCGCACATCGTCCTCGTCCAGCGCCATGACCAGCTCGCCCTGGAAATCGACCCGCTCGCGCACACCGCGGATCATGTGCGCCAGTACCAGCGGAACCGGGCGCTGGGCATTGGGCATGTCCTGCTGGCCCAGGTTGTCCAGGCCTTCGCCGTAGCCGCGGGCACGGGACAGGGGCACGGTGGCTTCGTAACCGGCGGTGACCAGCATGCCAATCTTGGGGCCCTTGTGCTCGATGAGGGCGTTGGTGCCCAGGGTGGTGGCATAACGCACCGAATCCACCTGCGACAGGATCTCCTCAAGCTCCAGCCCCAGTACGTGGTAGGCCTTGCTCAGCGCTTCGTTGAAACCGAGCGCCAGGTTGTGGTGGGTGGTCAGCGCCTTGGCTTCAATGTACTTGCCATCCCAGACCACGAAACAATCAGTGAACGTGCCACCGATATCTACAGATACGCGCCTCATACTTTTTATCTCCTCGATTCTTTGATACCGGCCCGGTCGCCGCGCACCCGATGCGCGAAACCTGCGTGGCCGGTATGTGGATCAGTGGTTGTGGCCTTGGTCGGGGACGACCGCCGGTCCCACCACGGGCTCCTTGACTTCTTCACGCTTGGCCCACTGGGCGCGCAGCGCGGGGAGGTCCGGCTCCATGTCATGGAGGGGCGGGTGCCCCGGGATGGCGTACTCGGTCTCAACCATGGTCCCGCAGTGGGGGCAGTAGTATTCGAGGATGCGCACCCATTCCGGATCGGGGCTGAAGGTGAAGCGGTACTTCTCCGGATCGAGGATGGGTGGGTGGATCTCGCGGGGGTCGCGGTTGTACACCAGCATCCCTTCCTTGTAGCCCTTGGCTGCTGTGCCGATCGTGTGATCGCAGACCCGGCACTCCCACTGCTCGGTGTCCAGGTCGATGCGCAGGTATTCGGTCATCAGTACTTTCATTTTTCTCAGGCCTTTCTGTTGAGCAGGATGTCGCCCGCGTCGCTGATGACGAAACTCCAGCCATCCAGCACCCGGCAGGTGAAGTAGTCTTCTTCGAGGATCGCCGGGCCGGCGGCGTGGTCACCCGGCTTGAGCTGGGCCAGGCGATACACCGGCACATCGGTGCGCCCCTGGTCACGGGTCAGCACGTTGCGGGTGCCGTCAGCCTTCGCCGCTTCGCCCTGGACGAAACGGGCGCGCTTGCTGCCTTCACTGCGCAGGGACTTGACCGCGCGCAGCTCCAGTTCGACGGCCTTGGCCTTGGCCAGGCTGGCGGGAAAGGCCGCCTTGTCGCCAAGCTGGGCGATCAGATCCTCGCCGCCGTCCTGCTCGCCCACCAGCCAGGCTTCCACTTCGTACTCGCCCGGGCCGAAGCCTTCGGCAAACATGTCCCGGGAGGCCTTCACCTTGAGGGCCGCCAGGGCATCGGCCACGCCCTTGTCGCTGCGGTCGTCGAGCACCACCGCGTAACGCTGGGAGATGTCACAGGCGCCGATGCCGAAGGCGCTGAACACCGCCGCCAGCTTGGGCACCGCCACCCGGTCGATGCCGGCCTTCTCGGCCACACCACAGGCATTGAGGGGGCCGGCGCCGCCGAAGGCGAGCATCACCGTGTCCTTGGAGATCTTGGTGAAGCGGTGCAGCTCGACGGCAATCTTGTCCTCGTAGGCGTGCTCCATCTGCAGCAGCGCATCGTCCAGGCCGATGCCCAGGGGCTGGGCAATGGACAGGCTGACCGCCGTGGCGGCACGGTCCAGATCGAGGCCCATGCCACCGCCGAAGAAGGACTTGGGATCGAACAGGCCCGACAGCAGGCTGGCGTCGGTGATGGTGGCCTCCTTGCCGCCGCGGCCGAAGCAGGCCGGGCCGGGCACCGCACCGACGCTCTCGGGGCCGATGACGATGCGATTGTTCACCACCTTGAAGATGGAGCTGCCACCCGCGCCCGCACTCATGATCTCGCACAGGGGGTAGGACACGCTGATGCCCTCCACATGGCCGCGCTGCACCTCCGCGACCTTGCCGTTCAGGCACTGGCCGATGTCGGTGGTGGTGCCGCCCACGTCGATGGCCACCACGTCCGAGAGGTCGTAAAGGCGGGCAAAGGTCTTCATGCCCTCCATGCCGCCCCGGGGGCCGGAACTGTAGGTCTTGATGGCCACGGTCTTGGCCACCCGGGAGGCGTCGCCGTCGTTGCGGAAGATCAGCAGCGGGTTCTTGGTGCGGTAGTCGCGCAGGCGGTTTTCCGCATTGAACAGGAAGGCCTCCATCGCCGGGTGCAGGAAGGAGTTGATCAATGCCGTCCAGGTGCGGCGAACCACATCCCGGTCGGTGGTGAGATCACTGCCGTAGAGCACCGGCACCGCCCCCAGCAGGTGGCGCGGATACTTGCGCAGCACCACCTTCTTGAAACGGGTCTCCAGATCGAGGAAGCTCGCCCCGTCAAAGCTCACCACCAGCCGGTTGGCACCGGCCGCCGTGAGCTTGTTGATCGCCTTGACCACCTCAATGTCGGCATCGGCGCCGGTCACGGCCCCGGTGTCGAGGAAAACCACCCGGTCGCCGACCAGGGCTTCGTAGACTTCAGGATCGTGTTCGGCAAGACGCACCGGCAGATCGCGGCCCTTGGCGTCGATGATCAGACCCAGGCGCGGCCCCTTGCGCTCGCAGATGGCGTTGGTGCCCTGGGTGGTCGAATAGCGGATGAGATCCACTTCTTCCAACAGGCGGGCCACGTTCTGCTCACCGTAGATGACGCCCGACGCCTTTTGCAGCCCTTCGAAGAAGCATTTGCTCAAATCGTAGGGGGTGGTCAACACCTTCGTCTTCTTGACGGTGTCGTCCATCATGATGCAGATATCGGTGAGCGTCCCACCGTTATCAATGTTGATTTGCAATGCCATACCGCATTACCTCCTGCCATCCTCTTGTGGATTGAAAGCGTTTCCAGTTCTTGGCCTGGAAACCGTGCTCTTCGGGGCTCCGGGGATAAAGGCTCCCGGACTGTCCGTACAGGGGTATGGCAAGCGGCGTGCCAGGGGAAACAAGGGATGGAAATTAAAACAAGTCGTTGATTTTATTTGATAAAAAAATCAAATCGTCGAAGCCTGCAATTGATCGCCCGTTTTCCTTCCGGATACCCGTCCGGATTCCGGTTGAAATAATGCAACGCAACATCGAACGCCCGGAGCGGGCGACGGGTGGACGCTCTTTATTTCCGGATGAAATGGGGTGGAAATTGCTGCACCCTTCAGATCCGACGTTGCGCCTTCAACGGAGAGGTTTTCCGTCGTCCGAATTGAATTGGCCGGGTATTTCCCACCGCAAGCAATGGGAAATACCCGGCCAATTCGACACCGCGGCCCCGAAAAGGCCACTACATGCAATCAGACCCGATAATTGCGCAAGTCGTCCACGTAACTCTCGAGCCCGAAACGCTTGAGCTTCACATAGACCGTGCTCTTGGCGATACCCAGCTCCCGGGCCACCGCCGTCATGTTGCCGCGGCAGCCCTTGATGGCGCGCAGGATGGCATCCCGTTCGGCGTTCTCGAGGCAGGTCAGGTCACGCTCATCGCCCTGCACATCGAGCGCCGCAGGGCTGTCCCCCGCGAGCGTGGTCACCAGGTCGGCGGGCAGATCGGCCTCGGTCAGGACATGCCCGCGGGCGGTGAGCAGCATGCTCTCCATGACGTTGCGAAACTCGCGGATGTTCCCCGGCCAGCCGTACTGGCGCAGCAGCTCGATGGCTCCCGGGGAAAGCACCCGTGGCTCCAGTCCATGTTGCAGGGACAGGCGGCGGAGATAGTAGTCGCCGAGCAGAGGAATATCGGCAGCCCTTTCACGCAGGGAAGGAATGTTGATGCTGGTGACCGCCACCCGGTAGAACAAGTCCATGCGGAAGCGCCCGGCCTGGATCTCCTTGCGCAGATCCCGGTTGGTGGCGGCGATCAGGCGGAAATTGACCTTGCGCGGCTTGTTCTCGCCCAGGCGATACACCTCGCCCTCCTCCAGCACCCGCAGAAAGTGGGGCTGCAGATCGATGGGCATCTCACCGATCTCATCAAGAAACAGGGTGCCGCCATCGGCCGCTTCGATCTTGCCGATCATGCCGCCCGACGAGCGCCGGTGAAGGAGCCCTCGGTATAGCCGAACAGCTCGCTGGTGAGCAGTTCGCGGGAGAACCCCGCAGTTGAGGGCCACGAAGGGCGCATCCCGGGTTGCCCCGGACTCGTGGATGCAGCGGGCAAAGACGTCCTTGCCCACTCCGGTCTCGCCCAGCAGCAGCACCGGCACCCGGGACTTGGCCAGTTGCTGGGCACGCCCACCGCCTGCAGCAGGGCGGGGATTCGCCCACGACACGCTCGAACGCCCCTTTCTCGGCCGCGTCCGGCTGAACACTGCGTTTGATACCCGACCGCTGGCCGCGTTCCGGCGACCGGGCAGGGTCAGCACGGCGCCGATGTGCTCGCCGTTCTGGATCACCGGCTCCAGCCATTCCTCGCGCATCCATTCGGGCCGCTCATCCGGTGCTCGCCGCCCCTTCTTCCAGGACAGGGACAGGGAGGCCAGACCGTCGGGGGCCACCGCCAGTTCTCCGATGCCCAGATCGGCCAGCGCCGCGGAGGCCCGGCCATTGGCCTTGATGGCCCGACCGCGCCGGTCGAAGACGATGATGCCGTCGGCCGAGGTGCCGGACAGGCGATCCACGCAGCCTTCCAGCAGACGGTAGCGGATGCCCAGCTCGATCTTGGCGAGACGGTTCTCGATGCGCCCCGCGGTGGCCACCACCAGGGCCAGACTGTGGCGGCTGTAGGAGGCGCTCAGGCCGGACACGTCCACCACGCCGAGGATGGAACCGTCGTAGGGGTCGCGGATCACCGTGGCCGAACAGGACCAGCGCTTGATGCCCGCGCAGTAGTGCTCGGCCGAATGGATCTGTACCGGCTGGCCCACCTCCAGGGCCGTGCCAATGGCGTTGGTGCCGCAGGCCAGCTCGCTCCAGTTGGCACCGGAGAGCAGATGGACATTCTCGGCGGCGCCCCGGGTGGACATATCGCCTTCCAGGTTGAGGATGGTGCCGCTCTGGTCGGTCAGGACCATCACCGTGCCGGTCTCCGACAGGAAGTCCCGGGCCGAGGCCATGACCGGGGCACTGGCACTGAGCAACTCGCCGCACTCGTCCCGCAAGGTGTGCAGGGAGTTTTCGCCGATCGGCGGGGGTGCCTGATAGCGGCCCGGGTCGACGCTGGCCACCTGACAGCGCCGCCACGAATCATCGATCAGACGGCGGAGCGCGTCGGAAGCCGCCTCATCCCCGCTGAGAAAGCGCTCCCACGAGCTCATGATGTGACCATCGTTCTCCGGTATGGAAAACATCTGGCCGGGAATTGTGGCAGCCATACCCACCCTCCTTTAAGTGTCTGTCCGACTGCGTCGCCGACGTGGGCCCAGGCCCTCATCCAGACGCGCAGTTCTGTGGTGTGATGATCTTGTTATGCTCCCGCAGCCCGCATTCGCGTGTTTCTGCCGGAATTCGTCTTGCTGCTGCACTGGCAGCCCAATGCTGGCGAGGGCGTGTGTCTCGTCACACCCCCGCATCGACCTGCATGGCGCGCCTCTCGCGGGCAGCGTCCGATTCTCCATTCTGGACCATACGCGTGCGCATTGCCGCAAACAGAGTTCACGCAGGGATCGACACAGCTACCAAGCATGCTTTGTGCCAAAGGCTTGAAGCCCGCCGTCGACGGGAATACGGGGTGAAATCGAGTGGAATCCGCGGGGAAAGACAGTTCAGCGTCCGATTTCCGGACGCCCGGACCGTTCGAAAAACGGACGCCCGCAGTGCAGATCAGAAAAAAGATTGGGGGCTTCCAGATAAAGAGGTACCCGAGGAAGGGAGAGGAGGATTCCTCACTGGATACTGCGTGCCCCCGAAAAGCCGGCGCCCGTCGCACACGGGCATGCCGGTTACTGCAACGCCACCACGAAATCGGCTTCGGTGTTGTCACGCACATCATCGAGGGTGGTGTCCGGCGCCAGATCCACCAGCGCCAGGCCCTCGGGGCGCACTTCGAAGACGCACAGATCGGTCACGATCAGGTTCACCACCCCGGCGCCGGTGAGGGGCAGGGAGCACTCCCGGACGATCTTGGCTTCACCCTTGGCGGTGTGCTCCATGATCACCACCACCCGGCCGACACCGGCCACCAGATCCATGGCCCCGCCGATACCCTTGACCATCTTGCCGGGCACCGCCCAATTGGCCAGGTCGCCCTTCTCCGAGACCTGCAGCGCACCCAGCATCGATAGCTGGATGTGACCACCACGGATCATCCCGAAGGAGGCCGCGCTGTCGAAGAAGCTCGTCGTCGGCAGGGTGGTGATGGTCTGCTTGCCCGCATTGATGAGGTCGGCATCCTCTTCCCCTTCCCAGGGAAAGGGGCCCATGCCAAGCATGCCGTTCTCGCTCTGTAGCTGGATCGACATGCCCGCCGGCACATGGTTGGCCACCAGCGTGGGGATGCCGATCCCGAGGTTCACGTAGTAGCCGTCGCGCAATTCCTGGGCGGCCCGCGCCGCCATCTGATCCCGAGTCCAGGGCATGTCTATTCCTCCACGGGGGCGGCCCGGCGGCGCACCGTGCGCTGCTCGATCCGCTTGTCCACCTTGTCCACAACCACGATGCGATCCACAAAGATACCCGGGGTGATGATGTGATCCGGGTCGATCTGGCCGGGCTCCACCAGGCGCTCCACCTCGGCCACGGTCAGCGCCGCGGCCGAAGCCATCATCGGATTGAAGTTGCGCGCCGTCATGCGATAGACCAGATTGCCCTCGGTGTCGCCCTTCCAGGCATGCACCAGTGCCAGGTCGGCACGCAGGCCGCGCTCCATCAGATAGGTCTTGCCATCAAACTCGGCCAGGGGCTTGCCCTCGGCAATCACCGTACCGACGCCGGTGCGGGTATAGAAGGCCGGAATGCCCGCCCCCCCGGCACGGATACGCTCGGCCAGCGTGCCCTGGGGGTTGAACTCCACCTCCACCTCACCGGCCATGTACTGGCGGGCAAACTGGGCGTTCTCCCCGGCGTAGGAACAGATGAGCTTGTGCACCTGCCGGGTATTGAACAGCTTGCCAAGGCCCAGCCCTTCCGCCCCCGGGTTGTTGGAGATGATCGTCAGCCCCCGCACCCCCGACGCCAGGACGGCGTCGATCAGCACCGACGGAATGCCGCACAATCCGAAGCCACCCGACATGATGGTCATGTCATCACGCAATACATCGGCCAGCGCCAGCGCTGCCGTCGAATAGATCTTTCTCACAGACACCTTGCGTCCTCTCTATTCAAGAAACCCCGACGCCCTCGGTCAGGCGACCGGGAAACACCGGAAAACTACTTCCCGCATGAAGATCAGTTCAGCAAGACGAGTGCCAGAAGCTCAACACCATGAATAATAAAGATATTTTATTTTTTCAGAATTGACGGCGAACCATTACCGTCCAGATAGCGGTCAGCGCCAGTGACCATTTCGTCCGAAATCCGGATGTAATGACAAGCCCATTCAGGCTTGAATTGATGCGCTCACACTTCCCGCGGGGACGTATCCGCCTCGAGCATGTCGCGGAGTGCGGTCTTCAGCACCTTTCCGTAATTGTTCTTTGGCAGGGTATCCACGAAACGGTATTCCTTGGGCCGCTTGAAGCGGGCGATGCGTTCCAGGCAATGGCGGTCGAGTTCATCCTGCCCCACCCCGCCGGCGGCCGGGTCGAGCACCACGAAGGCCACCACCACCTCGCCCCAATCGGCGTCCCGACGGCCGATCACCGACACTTCGCGGACCGCGGGATGGGTGATCAGCACCTCCTCCACCTCCCGCGGGTAGATGTTGGACCCGCCGGAGATGATCAAGTCCTTCGAGCGGTCCTTGAGGGTCACGAAGCCGTGGGAATCCATGCAACCCATGTCGCCGGTCCACAGCCAGCCGTCGCGCAGGGCGGCGGCGCTCGCCTCGGGATTGCGCCAGTAGCCGGACATTACCGTGTCGCCTCGTACCACCACCTCGCCCACTTCATCATTGGGCAGGGTGCGCCCTTCCCGGTCGACGATGCGCACATCCACCAGGGTCTGGGCCACGCCGACGGAGGCGGCGCGCTGGGCCCAGGCGGGATCGGTGCGGTCCGCCAGCAGGCCGCGGGAAAGGGCGGTGATGGTCATCGGCGATTCGCCCTGGCCGTAGATCTGCACGAAGCGCGGCCCCATCACGTCGAGCGCCTCCTGGATGTCATCCCCATACATGGGCCCGCCACCATAGATGATGGTCTGGAAGCCCGCCGGGTCGGCACCGCTCTGCTTCACCCGGTCCACCAGGCGGCGGACCATGGTCGGCGCGGCAAACAGGGCCAGACGCCCGGGTTTGCGTGACAGGCTGATGAGTTCGTCCGGATCGAAGCCACCGGACTCGGGGATGACATGCCGGCATCCGCGCACGACGTAGGGAAAACTGTACAGCCCGGCCCCGTGGGAGAGGGGCGCGGCGTAGACCACCGCATCCCCGGGTGCCACCGGGTCCACGTCCATGAAAAAACACGCGGTCATGGCCTGCAGATTGCGGTGGCTGAGCATCACGCCCTTGGGCTGGCCGGTGGTCCCCGAGGTGTAGAACAGCCAGGCCAGATCCTCCTGCGCACGCTCCTGCACCGGGATGGCCAGGGCCGACACGGCACGCAGGTAGTGCCCGTCGCCGGGCATCAGCAGGGGCACGGTGGGGCCGCCCTCTTCCAGCGCCGCGGCCAGCCCCCCGGCCAGCTCGGGCGACACGCACACCAGGCGGGCCTCGGCGTTGTGGACGATCCACGCCACCTCGCGGGGATGCAGCTTGGCGTTGACGGGCACCACCGCCAGCCCGGCCCACAGCACCCCGAAAAGGCTTTCCAGGTACTCGGGGCTGTTACCCATGTAGATGGCCACCCGGTCACCGGGTGCGAGGCCCAGGTTCTGGCGCAGGTAACCGGCCAGCCGCGCCGCGCGGGCGGCGAGCGCGGCATAGGTGAGCACGCACTTCGCCCCGACGAGGAGCGCGGGGCGCTCGGGGAAGGTCCGCGCCGAGCGGGCCAGGATCCGGGCCAGGTTCATTTTTCCCTCTCCAGTACACTCACATAGCTGGCGACCGCCGCGCCGCCCATGTTGAACACCCCGCCCAGCCGGGCATCGGGCACCTGCATGGCGTCCGCCTCGCCGACGAGCTGCATGGCGGCCAGGACATGCATGGAGACCCCCGTCGCGCCAATGGGATGGCCCTTGGCCTTCAAACCTCCCGAGGGGTTGATGGGCAAGGTGCCCCCCGGGTAGACCGTGCCATCGGCCAGGCGATCCGCACCCCGCCCGGGCCGGGCCAGCCCCATGGCCTCGTAGCTCAGCAATTCGGCAATGGTGAAGCAATCGTGGACCTCGGCAAAGGACAGGTCGGTCACCCCGCAGCCGGCTTCCACCAGGGCCCGCGCCCAGGCCAGCCGCGGCCCCTCGAAGCTCAGCAGATCGCGCCGGGAGATGGGCAGATAGTCATTGACCTGCACCCGTGAGCGGAAGCGCACGGCACGGAGCGCCCCGGCCAGCATCGAGGAATCGGCCAGCACCAGCGCCGCGGCACCATCGGACACGAGGGAACAGTCCGTCTTGCGCAAGGGGCCGGCAATGCGCGGGTTGCGCTCGGATTCGGTATTGCAGAAGGCAAAGCCCAGATCCTTGCGCATGTGCGCCCAGGGGTTGCGGACGCCGTTGGCGTGGTTCTTCTCGGCAATGCGGGCCAGGGTGGCCGAATGATCCCCGTGGCGGCGGAAATACTCGGTGGCCAGTTCGCCGAACAGGCCGGGAAAGCTCAGGCCCCGGGACGCCTCCTCCCGCACGTAGGACGCGGCGCCCAGGATGCGGGTGACCTCGGCGCCGGAGACGGCGGTCATCTTCTCGGCACCCACCACCAGGGCCAGACGCGCGCGCCCGGCCTCAATGGCATCACAGGCCGCATACACCGCCGCGGCCCCCGACGCGCAGGCATTCTCGACCCGCGTGGCGGGGCACCAGCGCAACTCGGGGTCGGCCTGCAGGACCAGGGACGAGCAGAAGATGTCCGGGACAAAGCCGCCGTTGAGCTGACCCAGCCAGATTCCGTCCACATCCCGCGCCGCCACCTCCGCGTGGCGCAGCGCATCGCGGCTGACCCCGGCGATCAGGGCCTCCAGGTCCATGTCATCAAGCCGTCCAAAGGGCGAGTGCGCCCATCCAATGATGCTGACTCCCATCGTGTCTCCCTGCCTTGTGAGGATGCGGTGAAGGCCACCTGGCCATGCTGCCAGCGGGACACGTGGCAAGGGCCATGCCAAGGAGGGGAAAGCACTTGGGCCAGCCAAACCATTGAATTCGCAGATCAAAGGGATATACCCCGGCCCCTGCAGGCGTGCTCCGCCCGAAGACCGACCGTTTTCCGGACGCCCCACCGACCGGCCCAGACCGCTTCCCGGTCGCGCCGCGGAGCCGCCAGCAGGCCAATCGGCGCTTTCCACCCGCCCCGGGACTTGGCACGCGCCTTGCCATGACTGCATGACCGAAACCACAACAACACCGGAGACATCCATGCAAAGATCCCGCAGCACCCCCGTCGACCGCATCCCCGTCAGCCTGCTCACCGGCTTTCTCGGCGCCGGCAAGACAACCCTCCTCAATGCCCTCTCCCAGGGGCCGGACATGGTGGGCACCGCGCTGCTGATTAACGAGTTCGGCGAGGTCGGCATCGATCACCACCTGGTCGAGAAGATCGACGAGCGCACCGTGCTGCTGGACTCGGGTTGCGTGTGCTGCAGCGTGCAGGGCGACCTGGTCCGGGCACTGAAGGAGCTCCACCAGCGCAGTTCCCGCCGGGAGATCGCCCCCATCACCCGGGTGATCATTGAAACCACCGGCCTGGCCGACCCGGTGCCGGTGATCTACACCCTGATGGAGGAGCGCTTCATCGCCGCCCGCTACGTGTGCGACGGCGTGGTCACGGTAGTGGATGCCACCCACGGTCTGGCCCAGCTCGACGCCCATCGGGAGGCAGTGCGCCAGGTGGTGATGGCCGACCGCCTGGTCATCACCAAGGGCGATCTGACCGACACCGCCAGCCGCGCCCGCCTCGACGCCCGCCTCGACAGCCTCAACCCCGGGCGCCCCCCGCCTGGACGTGCGCCACGGGCGTATCGAGGCGGCCCGCCTCTTCAGCAGCGGCATCTACGCGCCCGCCGACAGGATGCCCGACGTGGCGGCCTGGCTGGGAGAGGAACGCAGCCGCGACGAGCAGGCCCGCGCCGCGGCCCTCGAAGCACCGGTCCGCTGGTCACGACACCCCAAACCCGCTCATGCAGCCCATGGCGCAGGCCGCCACGAGGACGGCGTCACCAGCTTCGTGGTGCGCTTCGACACGCCGGTGCCGTGGTTCGGCTTCGCGCTGGCGATGGCGCGCATCCTGCAGGAGCACGGCCCCCGCCTGCTGCGGGTGAAAGGGCTGATGAACGTGGCCGGCGACACCCTGCCGCGGGTCGTGCAGTGCGTCCAGAACGTGGCCTATCCGGTGGTGCGCCTGCCCCGCTGGCCCGAAGGGGGCCCCTTTGACGACCAGCGGGGGCGTCTCGTCTTCATCACCCATGATCTCGACGACGACGCCGCCCAGGCCATCCGCGACAGCCTGATGAACCTCCCCGGCGATGCGGCGGCCATCCGCATTGCCGCCGCCTCACCCCAGCTCCCCACGCGCTGCTGGCTGAACGAGCGGATCGCACCGAGCACCCCCGGCATGCCCCAGCTCGATGGCTGGCTTATCCAGCCCCGGCGTCTCCGGCACCGCACGGCCACCCTCTGATATCCGGACAGGGCGTCCGGATATCGTCCATGGCACCCACCCGTCAGCCAAGGCTTTCCACAAGGAAACAAGGACTTGGCCGTCCGGACCGGGCGGACTCCCGAATGGCATGCGACATGCTCATGGCCTCCTTCCCGTCGCCGCCGCGCGGTGACGGGCCGACCCACTTCCCATCACTTTGGAGACACCCCATGAAGGCACTTGTTTACGGCGGCCCTGGCAGAAAGACCCTCGAAGAACGCCCCATGCCCACACTGAAGGACGCTACCGATGCCCTTGTGCGCATCACCAAGACCACCATCTGCGGCACCGACCTGCACATCCTCAAGGGAGACGTACCCACCGTCGCCCCCGGCACGGTGCTTGGCCACGAAGGCGTGGGCGTGATCGAATCGGTGGGTGCCGGCGTGACCACCTTCAAGCCGGGCGACCGGGTCTTGATCTCCTGCATCACCAGCTGCGGCAAATGCGAGTTCTGCCGCAAGGGCATGTACTCCCACTGCACCACCGGCGGCTGGCAGCTCGGCCACCTGATCGACGGTACCCAGGCCGAATACGTGCGGGTGCCCCACGCCGACACCAGCCTGTACCCGATCCCCGCCGACGCCGACGAGGAAGCCCTGGTCATGCTCAGCGACATCCTGCCCACCGGCTTCGAGTGCGGCGTGCTCAACGGCAAGGTCCAGCCCGGCAGCACCGTGGCCATCGTGGGGGCCGGCCCGGTGGGCCTTGCCGCCCTGCTGACCGCCCAGTTCTACTCCCCGGCCCGCATCATCGTGGTCGATCTGGACGACAACCGCCTTGAAGTCGCCACGCGCTTTGGCGCCACCGACGTGGTGAACAGCGCAGACGGCAAGGCCGCCGATGCTGTGAAGGCCCTGACCGACGGGCGCGGCGTGGACACGGCCATCGAGGCCGTGGGCATTCCCGCGACCTTCGGCGTGTGCGAGAACATCGTCGCAGCCGGCGGCACCATCGCCAACGTGGGGGTGCACGGGGCCAAGGTGGATCTGCACCTGGAAACCCTGTGGGCCCACAACATCTCCATCACCACCCGGCTGGTGGATACCGCCACCACCGGCATGCTGCTGAAGACGGTGCAGTCGAAGAAGCTCGACCCGTCGGTACTGATCACCCACCGCTTCAGCCTCGGCCAGGCGCTTGACGCCTACGAGACCTTTGCCGCCGCTGCCAGCAGCAAGGCCCTGAAGGTCATCATCTCGGCCTGATCGACCCGCCCTGGCCGCCCCCACGGCGGAGGTGGCCAGGGCGGAATCCCCTTCTCAAACGGAGACCGACCAACGTGTTTGCCAACCGCAGGTGGCTCGCCCACCTGGGCCACTTTGCCGACGCCCTGGCGACCGGCAGCCCGCTTCCCACCCCTTTCAAGGGCGCTCGGCACCTGGAAAGCCTTGATGCACGCCTGCACACGGGGCACCAGGAAATCCTCGCCCGGGCCGGCCAGACGGCCCGCCGCCTGGCCGAGCTTGAGCAGCAGATCGCCACACTCACCCCGGCCTTCGAAGACGCCACCCGCCGGGCGGACGATCTCGCGGAACGCTTCGACCTGATCAGCCGGGCCAGCGGCGAAGGCTTGTGGGACATCAACATCGCCAGCGGCGACCCCACCCACCCGGACAGCGTGGTGTGGTGGTCGAATCAGCTCCGCGAACTGCTCGGCTTTGACAACCAGCAGGATTTTCCGGACCGCCTCGAGAGTTGGCGCGAACGCCTCCACCCGGAGGACCAGCAAGGCACCCTGAACGCCTTTGCCGCCCACCTGGCCGACGCCAGCGGCCGGACGCCCTACGACATCCAGTACCGCCTCGCCCACCGGAACGGAAACTACCGCTGGTTCCGCGCCCGCGGCACGACCCTGCGCAATGCCTTCGGAACCCCCTTGCGCGTCGCCGGTTCGCTGCTCGACATCGACGACAGCCTGCACCGGGAAACCCTGCTGGCACGCAGCCTGGAACGCTTCGAGCTGGTGCGCGAACTGCTCAGCGATGGCCTGTGGGACATCGAGATCCGCAAGGGCAACGCCCTCGATCCGGCCAACACGGTGTGGTGGTCACCCCAGTTGCGGCGGATGCTCGGTTTCAGCGACGAGAGCGACTTTCCCAACACCCTTGATGCCTGGGCCTCGCGCCTTCATCCCGATGACCGGGAGCGGGTTCTGAAAGCCTTCCTGGCGCATCTGGATGATCGCAGCGGGCGCACGCCCTATGACGAGTCCCACCGCCTCGCCCTGAAGAACGGCGAATACCGCTGGTTCCGGGCCTCGGCCCAGACCCGCCGGGGGGCGGACGGCACGCCCCTGCGAGCCGTGGGCGCCCTCGCCGACATCGACACCCAGTTGCGCGAACGGGACGCCCGCAGCGCCCGGGAGAAACAGCAGGCCAAGCTGGAAACCACCCTGCGCCGCATCAACGAACTGGTCGGCACCATCAAGGAGATTGCCGACCAGACCAACCTGCTGGCCCTCAATGCCGCCATTGAAGCGGCCCGGGCCGGCGATACAGGGCCGCGGCTTCGCGGTGGTGGCCGACGAAGTGCGCAAGCTGGCCGAGCGCACCCGCGACACCACCGCGCGCATCGAGAGGATGGCCAGCGAAGAGGCTTGACCACCGTTGGCCTTCCCCGTGTTGGCCTGCCCCGGGGGGCAGGCCAACCAGGCTCAGAACGAGTGGCTGATGCCGAAATCGAAGCCCGTCGTGCCATAGCCCCCCGCGGGGGAGCCCACGCCACCGGAATCCACCGCCGTGCGGGCCGGGTTGGGCTGGATCGAGCAGATGCCGTTGGCACTGTTGTTGATCTTCGCCACGTCGGCATACACGTAGGTGCTGCGCTCCGCCAGGTAATACACCCCGCCCAGGCCCCACTTGCGGCAGCTCGCATCCAGCGAGGTCTTGTCATCCAGGGCCACGTAGGAAGCGCGCAGCCTGGCCTTGTCGCCCAGCACCGGGGCCGACAGGCCGAGCATCCAGCTACGGTGGTTCAGCAGGGCGCTGTAGGTGGCGAAGGTGCCATCGAAGACCTCCTTGTAGTTGTCGGTCTTGATGCTCTCCCAGTAGGCATGCACTTTCACCGGCCCGAAGTCATAGGCGCCGCCCGCCACCAGGATGTTGAGCTTGTGCTCCTCGCTGCCCTTGGCCTGGAGCTGCTCGATGTCCAGGGTCAGGTCCAGCCCGCCCTTCGAGTAGGACGGGATGAAGGCCCACAGGCGCCCGTCGCCCTTGTTGCCCGGGCTCTCCTGCCCCACCAGGCTGGTGGTGTAGGCCGCCAGGAAGGACAGGCCGTTCCAGGAGGGGGAGATGTAGGCGACGGCATTGTCGGCACGGGTACCGTGCACCTGGATGGAGGCCATGTTGGCCACCGTGCCGTTGGCGAAGGGGTCGTACTTGCCGGCCACGCTGTAGCGCCCGCCGTCGATCCGCCCGAAGACCACGGTGCCCATGCTGCCGGCCAGGCCGACGAAGGACTTGCGCCGGAAGACGCTGTTGCCCTCGGCATCGCTGAGGGTGGATTTGCCATCGTCGATGGCGATGCCGGCTTCGAGCTGAAAGAGGGCGGTAAGCCCGTTGCGCAGGTCGCGGCTGCCCTTCAGGCCGATGCGGCTCTCCGACTCCAGACCGCTGGCCAGCTCCGACTTGTGGCCGGCAAAGCGCGTGCCGGCCTGGGCCGCGTAGGCACCGTTTTCGCCGCTGCGGCTGAGGAGGCCACCGTCCAGGGTGCCGTAGATGGACAGGCTGCCCTTGTCGCCATCCACAAGCGTGAAACCGCCTTCGGCGGCAGCGACAGAAGAAAGGCAGGCAAGCAGGGCCGCGCCTGCACGGAGGGGTGCGTGAAATGTGATGTTCATGGATATTCCTGTTTCCGGATGCGCGGCAGCCGCATGCCCGGCCGTCCCGCGAGGGATGCCGTCGTGCCGCCGCATGCGGCCGCGCTGGATCTGAGCGTCGGCGGATCAGCCGAAGTGAATGACTGGCTTGATGATGCCGTCGGCCTTGGTGGTCATCATGTCCAGGGCCTTCTCGATCTCCGAGAACTGGAAGTGATGCGTGGTAAGCCGGGTCGGATCGACGCGGCCGCTTTCGATCAGGCGCATCAGGCGGCCCATGCGCTCGCTGCCGCCCGGGCACAGCAGGGTGGTGATGGTCTTCTCGCCCATGCCCACACCCCACTCGGCGCGGGGGATGTTGACGGTGTCGCCGTGGCCGAAATAGCCGATGTTGGAGATCACGCCCCCGGCACGGGTGGCCTTCACGCAGTTCTCGAAGGTGGCCTGGGAACCCAGCGCATCCATGGCCGCGTCGGCACCGTGGCCACGGGTCAGGCGCATGATCTCGGCGATGGGGTCCTGCTCCTTGAAGTTGATCACCACATCCGCCCCGTACTGGCGGGCCAGTTCCAGGCGCGAGGGCACGCAGTCCACGGCGATCACCAGCCCGGCGCCAAGCAGGCGGGTGCCGGCCACGGCCATCAGCCCCACCGGCCCCATACCGAACACCACGCCCGAACCACCCAGCGGAATGCGGGCGTTTTCGGCCCCCTTGAAACCGGTGGACATCATGTCGGTGGTGTAACAGGCGGCCTCGTCCGACACCCCGTCGGGGATCAGCGCCAGGTTGGCCTCGGCGTCATTCACATGGAAGTACTCGGCCATGTTGCCGTCCTTCTGGGCGGTGAACTTGTAGCCCCCGAGCATCACCTGACACTGGGAGGTGAAGCCGCGCTGGCAGTTCTCGCACTTGTAGCAGGGCGTGATGGCATTCACCGCCACCCGCTGCCCGACGCGGAAGCCCTTCACCGCGCTGCCCAACTCGTGGATCACCCCCACGGCCTCGTGGCCCAGCACCCGGTCCTTCAGCTCGCCGAGCCCACCCTCGATGGTGTGGCAATCGGAAGTACACACCATCGCCACCGTCGTCCTGACGATGGCATCGTTCGGCCCCGCCACCGGAATGGGTCTTTCCATTACGGCCACATCATGCAGACCGCGCATCACCAGTGCCTTCATCGTCTTCGCCATATCACGCCTCCGTATGTCTTGAAGCGGGATGGCGCACGACACGGCCCCCTCCCGCCAAGCAGTTGTTATTGGACTCAACGACTTTCCACAGGACGGAAAGCCGCAGGGCGAACCGCAAACAACGTGCCAACGGGATATGCAGAACAAGAAACACAAGCCCCACAAGGGCTATGGAGGGAGGAGGATGGACAAGTACCCGGGGTCAGGCATCCGATATTGCAACGCTGGAGTCCGGCAGCGTTCGGCTTTCGAACTGCAGACGTCACAGGCGGCAGGCCCGATCCAGGGGACCGGGCCTGCCAAGCACAAGGCGAACGAGGCCCTGACGGCGCTCGAGCGGCTCGCCTTGCCGAGCCGCGATCTGGTCAGGACAGGCGGCGCATCAGCAAGGCCAGCAAGCCGACGCCGGCCAACAGCAGCGTGTAGGGTTCGGGGATGGGGCTACCGTCGGTCCGGGCAGTGAGGGAAAGCACCCCGTTCAAGTCCGACACGCCATACGAGAAGCCCGCCATGAGGCCTTCCACCTCATAGCTCACATCGTCCAGACTCAGGCTGGCCCCCTTCAGGAAATCAAAGGCGGCACCTGTCGACGGTCCAAAACCGCCCGTGAACACAAAGCGGATCAGGACGTTGTCGAGCATGACGGCGTTGGTCACGTCGAGTATGTCGAAGGCAGAGGGGCCGGCGATCTCGATCACGATCAGGCCACCGTCCTGGCTGTAATCCCCTGCCACGTGCAGCGTGCCCGGGCTGTTGCCCGGCTTCACCGTGCCCCCCAGATTGGTCACGTTACCCGTGATCAGTCCGTTCCCGGTGAGGGTTCCGCCGCTGCCCACATAGACCGTCCCCTTGACCTCCCCGCCGTTTCGGACGTCAAGTACGGCCGTTCCGTGGTTCGGATCGTTGGTCTTGCTATTGGCGATACCGACCAGGATGTCATGGCTGCCCGCATCCAGCATGGACCCCGACCCATCCACCCGCACGGTGGCGCTGCCAGCGCTGGAGATCGTGGACAGGAAGACGGTGTTCCCGACCGCAACGACACCACCCGCCTGCACGTTGAGCGTGCCGTTGCCTTCCCGGGCCAGGCTCATCATCCCGACGGATGCTTCGAGCCGCGATCCGGCCCCCGATACGTTGATCGTGCCCACACTGCCCAGGCCACGGCCAATGCTGATCGCGGGAAAGCCGGGCAGGGGCCCCGTCGCACTGCTGTCAAGGGTGGCATTGAACTGGCCGCCCGCCGTGATATTGACCGTACCGGTGGAAGGCCGAAGCCCGTCCGCCTGCCCGACAAACAGCATGGGCGCACTTACCGCGCCACCACTCACGTTGAGGGTTCCGGTCGTGCCGAGTGAGTTGCCCACCACCACGCTGTTGTCCAGGGGACGGAAGACCGGCGCCCCGATCGTGCCGGGAAGGTAGTTCAGATTGAGCGTGGCGCCGACGCCCACCTCGAGTGTGCCCACCGGATTACCCGCAAACGGTGCATGGCCGGTGAGTTGCGGGTCGGTACTGCGTACACCAATGCCGACGAAATCGTAGGTCGCGGTACCACTCACGGATGCCGCCCCCACGCCATCCACCCCCACATAGAGGGAATTGAACTCATTGACCACCGTCGGCAGCGCAAGGGCGCCGGTGGCGGGAAGGGCGATGGCTGCGGCCAGCACAATGCTGGCCATCCGCGGCATCAGGCGGGGGACTCGGGAAGGCAGGCTCATCATGTTCGGCACTCCTGAAAGTTCGTCAATCGGGGCCGGAACCGTGAGGGCGAAAACGCCTGGCCTCCGGTCCCTTCAGTCAGATGAAGTTGCAGAAGAGCCGGAGCAAGAAGAGTGCCTAATTCATCAAAATTATTTGTTTCGCCATAAACACATTATTGGCATTGGTGCTCCACCCGGCACCCAATCCAATGACATATGCGCCAATCGAGGCAAAGTTACATGGTGTAAATAAAACCGACACAGCACCGGGTCTGCGGCAACCGGCAGAGCCCACACACGGGAAGTCCGCCTTAGCCCGACGCAGCCTGCTTGCTCTTGAAATACGCATCCAGCCGGGCGATCCAGCCGGCCTTCTCGGCATCGGTGGCGAAGCTGGCCTCGAAGCTGTTGCGGGCCAGGCGGTACCAGGTGGGGGTGTCGAAGCGGAAGGCCTCCTGGACGGCGCGGAGGTTGGCGTTGAGGTAGCCGCCGAAGTAGGCCGGGTCGTCGCTGTTGAGGGTGACCTTGGCACCCGCGGCCAGCAGCCGGGGCAGGCTGTGGTCGCTCATCTTCTCGAACACGCACAGGCGGGTGTTGGAGAGGGGGCAGACGGTGAGGGGGATGCCGTCACGGGCCAGGCGGGCAAGCACAGCGGGGTCGTCGGTGGCGCGCACGCCGTGGTCGATGCGCACCGCACCGAGGAGGTCGAGGGCTTCGGTGATGTAGTCGGGCGGGCCTTCCTCGCCGGCGTGGGCCACCACCGGTTTGCCGAGGGCGCGGCAGCGGGCGAACAGGCGGGCAAACTTGGACGGCGGGTGGCCCTTCTCGGAAGAGTCCAGGCCGAAGCCATGGATGCGATCCAGCCAGGGCTCGGCCTCGTCCAGGCAGGCCAGGCATTCGTCCTCGCTGAGATGGCGCAGGAAACACAGGATCAGCCGCCCGGAGATGCCATAGCGCGCCCGCCCTTCGGCGAGGCCATCCTCCAGGCCTTCCAGCACGGTGGTAAAGGGAATGCCGCGGGCAGTGTGGGTCTGCGGGTCGAAGAAGATCTCCACATGGATGACCTTGTCGGCGGCGGCGCGCTTGAGGTAGGCCAGCACCAGATCGTAGAAGTCTTCCCGGGTGCGCAACACGTCGGCACAGGCGTAATACAGGTCGAGAAAGCTCTGCAGGCTGTCGAAGGCGTAGGCGGCACGCAGGGCGGCCTCGTCGGGGTAAGGCAGGGCGATGCCGTTGCGGCGCGCCAGGGAAAAGGCCAGGTCGGGCTCCAGGGTGCCTTCGATATGCAGGTGAAGCTCGGCCTTGGGCATACCGAGGGCGATGTCGAGGGGGTCAGGTGCGGTCATGGGATCTCCCGGAGGCTGCGTAATACCCGCATCTTAGATGCCAAATCAAAAAGGGCGCAGCCGAAGCCGCGCCCAAATACCACTTTGCGAGGAGAAACCGGGTATTACTTGGGAATGGCGCCTTCGACGCCTTCCACGTAGAAATTCATCTTGCGCAGCTCCGGGTCGCCCATGGTCTTGGCGGCGGCCAGCACTTCCTTGCCGTCCTGGGCCTTCAGCGGGCCGGTGAAGGGGTGCAGCTTGCCGGCCTTGATGGCGTCGCGGCGCTCTTCGGCAAGCTTCTTCACGTCGGCCGGCACGGCCGGGCCGAAGGCTTCGATATTCACCGCGCCCTCCTTCACGCCCCACCAGATGTCGCCGGTCTTCCAGGTGCCATCCAGCACTTCGCCGACGACCTTGTTGTAGATCACGCCCCAGTGCAGCACCGAGGCCGCCAGGTGGGCCTTGCCGCCGAACTTGCTCATGTCCGAATCCCAGCCGAAGGCCAGCACGCCCTTCTCCTGGGCGGCCTGGACCACGGCGGGCGAGTCGGTGTTCTGCATCAGCACGTCGGAGCCCTGGGCGATCAGGGTGAGGGCCGCTTCGCGCTCCTTGCCCGGGTCAAACCAGCTATTCACCCAGATGGCGCGGGTGGTGGCCTTGGGATTGACGCTGCGGGCGCCGAGGGTGAAGGCGTTGATATTGCGGATCACCTCGGGGATGGGGATGGACGCCACCACACCGAGCTTGCCGCTCTTGCTCATCTTGCCGGCCACCACGCCGAGCATGTAGGCCCCTTCGTAGGTGCGCACGTCGTAGAGGCCCAGGTTGGGGGCGCTCTTGTAGCCGGTGGCGTGCATGAACTTGGTGTTGGGGAAGGCCTTGGCCACCTTGAGCTGCTGGTTCATGTAGCCGAAGGAGGTGGCAAAGATCATCTTGTAGCCCTGCTGGGCCAGGTCGCGGAAGACGCGCTCGGCATCCGCCGTCTCGGGCACGTTCTCGACAAAGGTGGTCTTCACCTTGTCGCCGAACTTGGCCTCGACCGCCTTGCGGCCCTGGTCGTGGGCGTAGGTCCAGCCATGGTCACCGGTCGGGCCGATGTACACAAAGCCGATCTTGGCGGGGTCGGCAGCCACAGCCTGGCTGGCGAGCCCCAGGGTCACCAGGACAGCGGCAGCGGCGCTCTTGAAACGGGACAGGGACATGGGGTTCTCCGTGGTTCACAGGTTGAAGTGCATGGCCCCACTGTAACGGCAAGCTCCGCCGCAACCCATCCCGGTTCCGTTATGAAGGGTATATGGTTCGGGGCACAAGTTGGGCCGCGGAGAGCCGCGATAATTCCCCATCGCCACTTTGAGACGTCGCCATGCCCCAGCCCAGCCCCCGGGACGAGCACTTTCTGCGCCACGCCATCGCCCTGTCCCACCAGGTGCGGCGCCAGGGCAAGCACCCCTTCGCCGCCCTGGTGGTGGATGCCGCCGGGCAGATCGTGGCCGAGGCGGGCAACGACTCTCTTCCGCCGGAGGGCGACCCCACCCGCCATGCGGAGCTGGTGGCCGCCGCCCTCGCCGCCCGTCACCTGCCACCGGAAGTGCTGGCCGGCGCCACCCTCTACAGCAGCGCCGAACCCTGCGCCATGTGCGCCGGGGCGATCTACTGGTGCGGCATCGGGCGGGTGGTGTATGCCTTGTCGGAGCACGCGCTGCTGGGCCTCACCGGCGATCACCCGGAGAACCCCACCTTCTCCCTGCCCTGCCGGGAGGTGTTCTCCCGCGGTCAACGCCACATCGAGGTGGTCGGGCCGGCCCTGGAGGCCGAGGCCGCCGCCGCCCATGCAGGCTTCTGGACGCCCCGCTGAGCCGGCGACCCGGAAGCCACCGGACAACAGGCTGGGCTAGTAGAATCACGGCTCCATTTTCTGTACAGCGGGGCCGCCCCGCCCCCAGCCTCCCATGACCAGCCTGAGCTCCCTGACGCAACTCCCGCAGACCCACATCTTCCGCAAAGGCGACGTGTTCGTGCTGTTCGGCGAACTTTTCGGGCGGGGCTACGCCAGCGGCCTCGTCAATGAAGCCCGCCAGGCGGGCATGGAGATCATCGGCATCACGGTGGGCCGGCGCGACGAGAACAACGCCCTGCGCCCCCTCAACGACGAAGAGCTGGCCGCCGCCGAGGCCGGGCTGGGTGGCACGATCATCAACGTGCCCCTGATGGCCGGCTTCGACCTCGACGCCCCCGCCGGCGAGCCCACCCCCACCGAACTCCTCGGCGCCCTGACCCTCAAGACCTGGACCGAGGACAAGCTCGACTGGGCGCACATCGAGAAATGCCGCCAGATCGGCATCCAGCGCTTCAAGGACGCCGTGGCCCAGGTCATGGCCCGGCTGGAAGGCATGATCGCCGACGGGCGCAACGTCTACTTCGCCCACACCATGGCCGGCGGCATCCCCAAGGCCAAGGTCTTCCTGGCCATCGCCAACCGCGTGTACAAGGGCAAGGGCGAGCGCTTCCTGTCCTCCCAGGTGCTCCTCGACAGCGACCTGGGCAAGCTGATCCTGCAGAACTTCGACGAAGTCTCGGCCAACAGCTTCCAGTACCTCATCGAAGGCAGCGCCGCCCTGCGTGCCCGCATCGAAGCCAGCGGCGGCCAGGTGCGCTACTCGGCCTACGGCTACCACGGCACCGAGATCCTCATCGACGGCCGCTACCAGTGGCAGACCTACACCAGCTACACCCAGGGCAAGGCCAAGATGCGCCTGGAAGACATCGCCCGGGACGCCTGGGCGCAGGGCATCAAGGCCACGGTGTATAACTGCCCGGAGATCCGCACCAACTCCTCCGACATCTTCGTCGGCGTCGAGCTGCCGCTGATCTCCCTGCTCTACGCCCTCAAAAAGGAAAACGGCGGCGCCTGGGCCGAGGCCCAGTGGCAGGCCTGCAATGCCCTGCTGGCCGACGGCCACACCGTGGAAGAGGTGCTGGCCAAGGTGGACGCCTTCCATGGCAGCGAGGTGATGCAGGGCTTCCGCGACTTCCCCGCCTGGCCCATGCCCAACAGCCAGGCCCTGGCCGACCTGATGATCGGTACCTCCGACGAGATCGTGCAGATGCACACCGACCGCAAGGCCCTGATCACCGACCTGCTCAGCAGCCTGGTGCTCGAAGCCACCGGCCCGCTGATGCTGCGCGAGACCTCCGCCCCGGCCGGCCCGGTGCTGTGGCTCAACCACGACATCATCGCCCGCCAACTCAACGAGCTCCACGCCGGGGCCTGACCGCCGGCTTCACAGGGGCGCGGTCGGCTCGACCGCCCCCGCTTGGAGGGTGTGAAGAAATCGGGCCGCGCCGCAGATTTATCCACGCCCACTCAGTCCATTGTCAGCACCGCCGCCGGCCCCGCGCGCCGGCGGGCAGGGACAGGGGCAGACAGGGCAGTCCTCACGGTTTCGGGATCGCCAGACGGCGGCGCGCCAGGAGCTTGCGCAGCTCTTCCAGGGCGATCATTCCAAGGGCCCAGGGCAGCAGGAACAACCACACGGCCACGGGCAGCGGCGCGGTGCCGAGGAGCAGGTTGCCCCAGGGCGTGTAGGTGATGAGAAGGATCAGGCTCACCTCCAGCAGCACCCCCCAGAGAATCAGGGAATTGCCGCCAAGGCCGGTGGTGAAGGCCGAACGCACGGCGCTGCGGCACAGGAAGACATTGACGATCTGCAGGAGCACGATGGCGGCGAGACAGGCCGTGGTGGCCTGGCGGTAGAGAGGGTCGGACGAGGCCATGTCCGTCCCATACTGCCATCCGCCGCTGTGGAGCACGAAGAAGAACGCCGCCAGGGCCGCGGCAGCCTCGTAGAGACCGAGAAAGAGATAGGCCCGCAGCGCCACCGCCCCATTCAGAAGGTGCGCCCCCCGCGGCCGTGGTGCCTGCTGCATGGCCTTCGGGTTGCCACGTTCGACACCAAGACCGAGTGCCGTAAGGGAATCGGTGCCCATGTCGATGCTCAGGGCCTGCACGGGCGTGAGGGGCAGGGGTATGGCGAACAGGGCGAAGGCCAGGGAGGGCACCAGCTCGGCCACGTTGTGCGTGAACACGTAGGTGATGAACTTGCGGATGTTCTGGAAGACGGCCCGCCCTTCTTCGATGGCCACCACGATGCTGGCGAAGTTGTCATCCAGCAGCACCATGTCGGCCACTTCCTTGGCGACGTCCGTTCCGGTGAGACCCATGGCGATGCCGATGTGGGCGCTGCGCAGGGCAGGGGCATCGTTCACCCCGTCTCCGGTCACGGCAACAATGTGCCCCTTGCTCTTGAGCGCCTCGACGATGCGCATCTTCTGGTCGGCGGCGACCCGCGCAAAGACGATCTCGGGCGCATCAAGGGCCAGTTGCAGCTGGGCCACGGACAGCCGGGCCAACTGATCGCCGCAGATCACCTCCGCGGTATCACTGCGGACCAGGCCGATCTGCCGGGCAATTGCCAGCGCCGTCCGGGGATGGTCGCCGGTGACCATGATCACCTTGATGCCGGCCCCGTGGCAGGTGTCGACAGCCTTGTCCACGCCTTCACGGGGCGGGTCGACAATGCCCACCAGACCGCAGAAACCCAGTGCCTGCTCCTGGGCTTCCCGGGGGCAGCCTTGGGGCAGCGGACGGGCCGCCAGGGCGATGACGCGCAGGCCCTGCGCCGCCATCTCGTCCTGGGCCTGCAGGATGCTGTCGCGGGTGGCGGCATCCAGTTCGCGGACAGCGCCCGCGAGATGGATCGAAGTACACAGCGGCAGCACGCGCTCAAGCGCCCCTTTGCAGTAGAGGACGGCGCCCGCCTCCGTCGGGAAGATCACCGACTGGCGCATGCGCTCCGAGTCGAAGGGCTGCTCGTCACAACGCGGCGGCATGGCCGGCAAGACCAGGACCCGCTCGCTCATCTCGGCCAGTGCCACTTCCAGGGGGTCGCCATCAAAGCTTCGCTGCCCGTCACGCCAGACCTCGGCGAGATCCTGACAGTAGCGGGCAATCCGGAAGAAGAGTTCGTGCTGGTGGACCACTGCAGGGTCCTGCCCCAATTCGGCCACACCGACGGACCGCAGATCGAGGAACACACGTTCGGCCCGCATCCGGTTCTCGGTCAGGGTGCCCGTCTTGTCCGTGCAAATGACCGTCACCGAGCCAAGCGTTTCGACGGAGGGCAGATGGCGGATCAACACATTGCGGCGGGCCAGGCGCTGGGACGCCAGCACCAGGGACAAGGTGAGGGTGGGCAGCAACCCCTCGGGAACCAGCGCGATCAGGATGCCCAGGGAGAGCGTGACGTCCCGCCAGAAGGGCACGCCAATGGCGGTACCGATGGCGAAGAACACCACCCCGATGGCCAGCGCCACGTAGGCGATGCTGCGGCTCAGATGGGCGATCTCCCGGCGCAGGGGCGAGTCCATGACCGTGCCGGCCTGGGTGAGTCGCGCAATCTTGCCGAACTCGGTATGGGCACCGGTGGCAAATACCAGCCCCCGCCCGCGTCCGGCCATGAGGGACGTTCCGGCCAGCAGGATGTTCTCGCTGTCCAGATGGCTTTCGAGCATTGACGCCCGCGCGTGGCAGCTCTGCGGATGGGACTCGCCGGTGACCGTGGCACGATTGACGCGGACCCCGAAGGCCTCGATGAGGCGGCAATCCGCGGGTATGTTGTCCCCCTGCTTGAGGAGGATCACATCGCCGGGTACCAGCGCCTCGGCAGGCAGGGTCTGAACCGACGTGTCGCGAAGCACCTCCACCTGCCGGGGCAGCAGGTTCTGCAGGGCGGCCAGGGTGCGCTCGATGCGGGCCTCCTGCCAGAACGAGAAGATACCGCTGAGCACGATCACCAGGATCACCGCCACACCGACCCGCGCCATCCCCTGGTCCGGGTCATACCAATCGGCCAGGAAGGCCAGCCCGGCCGCCACCCACAGGATCAGCGAGAAGAGGTGGGTGAATTCCTTGAGCAGGCGCAGCAACCAGTGCTCGCGAGCCAGGGGCTCGACCCGGTTCGGGCCATATTCGGCGAGCCGTGCCGCCGCAACCGATGATGCCAGACCCTGTTCCGAACTGAACACGCTGGCAAGGGCGGCACTGACAGAAAGCTGATGGATCTTCATGGCGGCCTCGCCAGCGAAGGTATGGCTGTGCAAGGCAAGACGTGCACGGGACGATGGCACTTACACCTACAGCTTAGGCCAGGAAAGACCCTGACCCTAGAAAGGAATTCCGTCGACCGGATCAGGCCCTCATAAGGCTTTCCCCATATCGCGTATACGCCGTCACCGGCAGCAGGAGTCCACACCATGTGTTAACTTGAAACCATCCCGACACGTCGGCGCCAACGAACCCGAACCATGAGCGAACGCCCCATCCATTTCCATTTCCGCGGCGCCATCCGGCAACTGGACGGCGTGGCGCCGACCCGCACGGTGCTCCAGTACCTGCGCGAGGACGTTCATGCCTGCGGCACCAAGGAGGGCTGTGCCGAAGGCGACTGCGGTGCCTGCACCGTGGTTCTCGGAGAAAAGGTGGACGGTCAGCTCCGCTTGCGGGCGGTGAACGCCTGCATTCAGTTCGTGCCCAGCCTGGACGGCAAGGCGCTGTTCACGGTTGAAGACCTGGACGGCCTGGGTGGGCTGGGTCTGACCGGCCTGCTGCACCCGGTGCAGCAGGCCCTGGTGGACCGCCACGCCTCCCAGTGCGGTTTTTGCACGCCGGGCTTCGCCATGTCCCTGTTCGCCCTCTACGAGAACCATGCGGAGTGCCCGTCGCGCAGGGTCATCGGCGACAGCCTGTCGGGCAACCTGTGCCGGTGCACCGGCTACCGGCCCATTGTCGATGCCGTGCCCCTCGCCTACGCCCAGCCGCGGGTCAGCGTGGATAGGGATGCGGTGCTCGCCGCCCTGGACGAGCTGGCCGCCCTGCCCGCCCTGGAGTATGTCGGGGCCGGGCGTCGCTTCAGCGCGCCGCGCACGCTGCCGGAGCTGGCCGCGGCCCGCCTGGCCGCACCCGATGCGCGCCTGCTGGCCGGCTGCACCGACGTGGGCCTGTGGGTCACCAAACAACTGAAGGACCCGGGCGATCTGATCTACCTGGGCGCCGTGGAGGAACTGAAGGCCATCCGTGCCGACGCGGCCGGGCTGTTCATTGGCGCTGGCGCCAGCCTCACGGATGCCTTCGATGCCCTCACCGCCTTCGAACCGGCGTGGACCGAACTGGCCCGGCGCTTCGCGTCCCTGCCGGTGCGCAACGCCGGCACCCTGGGCGGCAACGTGGCCAACGGCTCGCCCATCGGCGATTCCATGCCCGGCCTGATCGCCATGGGCGCCGAGATCCTGCTGCAACGGGGCGAGCGCCTGCGCCGGCTGCCCCTGGAGGACTTCTACCTCGCCTACCAGAAGACGGCCCTCGAAGCCGGCGAGTTCGTGCTCGGGCTGCACCTCCCGCCACCGCCCGCCGATCGCCATTTCCGCACCTGGAAGGTCTCCAAGCGCGAAGACCAGGACATCTCGGCGGTGTGCGGCGCCTTTGCCCTGGACATCCGTGACGGGCACATCCAGGGCGCCCGCATCGCCTTCGGCGGCATGGCCGCCACCCCCCTGCGGGCGCGCGCCACCGAGGCCTTCCTGCTCACCCGACCGTGGAGCCAGGCCACCGTGATCGCCGCGGCGCAGGTGCTGGCCCGGGAATACACCCCCCTCTCCGACATGCGTGCTTCGTCTGCCTACCGCAGCCGGGTGGCCGCCGGACTGCTGCAGCGCCTGTGGCTGGAGCACCGCGAAGATGACGAAAGCGGCGACGGCGCCGTGCCGGTCCGCCTCGCCGACCTGGAGGACACCCTGTGAACGCCCCCGACCCCAAGCCCCTGCCCGGCGTGGGCGCCGGTCTGCCCCACGAGAGCGCCCACCTGCATGTGACCGGGCGGGCCACCTATGTGGATGACATTGCCGTGCCCGCCGGCACCCTGCATGCCGCCCTGGGGCTGTCCAGCGTGGCCCACGGACGCATCCGCGTGCTCGACCTGTCCGCCGTGCGGGCGGCCCCGGGGGTGCGTGACGTGATCGTCGCCGCCGACATCCCGGGCATCAACGACTGCGGGCCGGTGAAGCACGACGACCCCATCCTGTGCGCCGGCGAGATCCTCTTCCACGGCCAGCCCCTGTTTGCCGTGGCGGCCGACAGCCACGACGCCGCCCGCCGCGCCGCGCGCCTGGCCCGGGTGGAGGTGGAGCCGCTGCCCGCCATCCTCACCGCCGCCGCCGCCGCCGAGGCCGAATCCTGGGTGCTGCCCCCCGTCGAGGTGAGCCGCGGCGACACCCCTGCCGCCCTGGCGGAGGCCCCCCACCGCCTGCGGGGCGAGATCCAGCTGGGCGGCCAGGAGCACTTCTACCTGGAAGGCCAGATCGCCTGCGCCATCCCCGGCGAAGACCACACCCTGCGCCTCCTCACCTCCACCCAGCACCCCACCGAGATGCAGCACATGGTGGCCCACGCCCTGGGCTGGCGGGTGCATCAGGTGATCGCCGAATGCCGGCGCATGGGCGGCGGCTTTGGCGGCAAGGAGAGCCAGTCCGCCCAGATCGCCTGCATCGCCGCGGTGCTGGCCGTGCGCAGCGGCAAGGCCGTCAAGCTGCGCCTGGACCGGGATGACGACATGCGCATCACCGGCAAGCGCCATGATTTCCACATCGAGTACGAGGCGGGGTTTGATGATCGCGGGCAGATCCTCGGGCTGCGCCTGCTGCTGGCCTCCCGCTGCGGCTTCTCCACCGACCTGTCCGGGCCGGTGAACGACCGGGCCATCTTCCACGCCGACAATGCCTACTATCTGGACGCGGTGGATATCCTGAGCCTGCGCGGGCTCACCCATACGGTGTCCAACACCGCCTTCCGCGGTTTCGGCGGCCCCCAGGGCATGTTCGCCATCGAATCGGTGATCGACGACATCGCCCGCCACCTGGGCCTGGATGCCCTGGCCGTGCGCCAGGTCAACTTCTACGGCGACAACGCCGGTGACAGCCGCAACCTCACCCACTACGGCATGAAGGTGGAGGACAACGTGATCGGTCCGCTGGTGGCCCAGCTTGCCTCCAGCAGCGACTACGCCGCACGCCGTGCCGCCATCGACGCCTTCAACGCCACCAGCCCCATCATCAAGAAGGGGCTGGCCCTGACCCCGGTGAAATTCGGCATCTCCTTCACCGCCACCTTCTACAACCAGGCCGGGGCGCTGGTGCATGTGTACAACGATGGCACCGTGCTGGTCAGCCATGGCGGCACCGAGATGGGCCAGGGCCTGTACACCAAGATCCGCCAGATCGTCGCCCAGGAATTCGGTCTGCCCGTGGAGGACGTGCGCCTGTCGGCCACCGACACCAGCCGCGTGCCCAACACCTCGGCCACCGCCGCCTCGTCGGGCAGCGACCTCAACGGCAAGGCCGCCCAGGCCGCCTGTCAGGCCATTCGCGGACGCATCGCCGGCTTTGTGGCCGAACGCCTGGGCGTCAGCCAGGATGCAGTGCTGTTTGCCGCCGGCCAGGTCAGCGCACCGGGCTTCGATGCCCCCTTCGCCGCGGTGGTGGCCGACGCCTACCGGGCGCGGGTGCAGTTGTGGGATGCGGGCTTCTACAAGACGCCCAAGATCCACTATGACCCCGTCACCATGCAGGGGCGGCCCTTCTATTACTTCTCGTATGGCGCCTCGGTGAGCGAAGTGGCCATCGACACCCTGACCGGTGAATCGAAGGTGCTGCGGGTGGACATCCTCCACGACGTGGGCCGCTCCATCAATCCGGCCCTGGACATCGGCCAGATCGAGGGCGGCTTCATCCAGGGCATGGGCTGGCTGACCACCGAGGAGCTGGTCTATGCCAGCGACGGCCGCCTCGCCACCCACGCCCCCTCCACCTACAAGATCCCGGCCGTCTCCGACCTGCCGCGGGATTTCCGGGTGGCCCTGTTCGACAACGAGAACGTGGAAGACAGCATCCACCGCTCCAAGGCCGTCGGCGAACCGCCGCTGATGCTGGCCTTCTCGGTGTTCTTCGCCCTGCGTGACGCGGTGGCTGCCGCCCTCGGCCCCGGTGCCCGACCCCGGCTCGACGCACCGGCCACGCCGGAAGCCATTCTCAAGGCCCTGAACGGAGGCGCGCTGTGATCTCGACCCCACGACTCAGGGCTCACGCCACTCAACAGGAGGTGTCACCATGAACGACTGGCTCCACACCCTGGCCAACTGGCTGGAAGCCGGCCAGCCTGCGGTGCTTGTCACCGTGGTGCGTACCGATGGCTCGACCCCCCGGGAGGCCGGCGCCACCATGCTGGTGGGCCGCGCCAGCACCGCCGACACCATCGGCGGCGGTCACCTGGAATGGCTGGCCAGCACCACCGCCCGGGAGCTGCTGGTGGAGGGCGGCCCGCCGCGCCTGATGCGCTTTGCCCTCGGTGCCTCCCTGGGGCAATGCTGCGGCGGCGTGGTGTGGCTGGCGCTGGAGCGCATCGACGTGCGTGACGCCGCCATCTGGCGCACCCGCGCCGAAGCCGTGGCCGGCGGTGACACCCTGCAGCGCCGGCTGGTGTCGGGGGACGAAGGCAGCCTGTGGTCCGTGGCCGACCGGGATCCGGGCAAGGGCGACCCGGCCCATTTCTGGTCCGATGGCGGGCACTGGCAGTTCGAGCAGCAGGTGGCCACCACCCGCTTCCCCGTGGTGCTGTTCGGTGCCGGGCACGTGGGTGAAGCCATCGTCCGCAGTCTGGCCCCCCTGGGCGCCCAGATCACCTGGGTGGATACCCGGGATGACATCTTCCCGGAGACGATCCCCGAAGGGGTGTTCACCGTCGCGACCGACATCCCCGCCACCGAGGTCTACGACGCGCCCCCGGGCTGCTATTTCCTGGTCCTGACCCACGACCACAGCCTGGACTTCAGCCTGTGCGAGGCCATCCTCACCCGTCGCGATTTCGCCTTCTTCGGCCTCATCGGCTCGGCCACCAAGCGGGCCAGCTTCGAGCACCGCCTCATCGCCCGTGGTCTTGAACCCCCGCGCCTCCTCGACATGACCTGCCCCATCGGCATCCCGGGCATCGACAGCAAGCAGCCGGCAGTCATCGCCGCCTCGGTCACGGCCCAACTGCTGCAGGTGCGCGAAGCCCGCCAGGCCGTGGCCCGGGCCGTGCGGCCCGTGGCGATCACCCCCTTTCTCCTTTCGGGAGCCCGCCCGTGAGCACACCTTCGCCCCCTTTCAGTGGTCCTCCCGAGGGAACGCCGCGCCTGGAACTCGCAGGCATCACCAAGCGCTACCCCAGTGTGGTGGCCAACGACGGCGTGCATCTCAAGGTCGGCCCCGGCGAGATCCACGCCGTGCTCGGCGAGAACGGCGCCGGCAAAAGCACCCTGATGAAGATCATCTACGGGGCGGTGCAGGCCGACGCCGGGCAGATCCAGTGGAACGGGCGCGAGGTGGTCATCGCCAACCCCTCGGAAGCCCGCCGGCTCGGCATCGGCATGGTCTTCCAGCACTTCTCCCTGTTCGAGACCCTGACCGTGGTCGAGAACATCGCCCTGGCCCTGGACGAACCCTTCGACCTGAAGGGCCTGGCCGCCCGGGTGAAGGAAGTCTCCACCCGCTACGGCCTGCCCCTGGACCCGGATCGGCTGGTGTACAGCCTGTCGGTGGGTGAGCGCCAGCGGGTCGAGATCGTGCGCTGCCTGCTGCAGGAACCCCAGCTGCTGATCCTCGACGAGCCCACCTCGGTGCTCACCCCCCAGGCCGTGCAGAAGCTCTTCGAGACCCTGCGCCGCCTGGCCTCGGAGGGGGTCAGCATCCTCTACATCAGTCACAAGCTGCACGAGATCCAGAGCCTGTGCCACAGCGCCACCGTGATGCGCGGCGGCAAGGTCACCGGCACCGCCACCCCGTCCCGGGAGACGCCGGCCAGCCTGGCGCGCATGATGATCGGCCGCGAGCTGCCGGTGTGCGAGGTGCCCGCCTTCACCGGCGAAGCGACGCCGGTCCTCAGCGTCCGCGGCCTGTCCCATACCCCTGACGACCCCTTCGGCACCGCCCTCAAGGACATCGCCCTGGAGGTGCGCCGCGGCGAGATCCTCGGCATCGCCGGCATCTCCGGCAACGGCCAGGCCGAGCTGCTGGCCGCCCTCTCCGGCGAAACCACCGGCCCCGCCGACACGGTGGTCCTGGCGGGTACGCCGGTGGGCCACCTGGACGCCGGCCGCCGGCGCAAACGCGGCCTCACCTTCGTGCCCGAGGAGCGCCTCGGCCGCGGTGCCGTACCGCCCATGAGCCTCGCCGACAACGCCACCCTGTCGGCCCACGGCCACGGGCTGGTGAAGAAGGGCTTCCTGCGCCCCAAGGCGGCGTGGGAATTCGCCAAGGCCTGCATCGAACGCTTCGACGTGCGCTGCGGCGGGCCCGGCGCGGCGGCGCGCAGCCTGTCCGGCGGCAACCTGCAGAAGTTCATCGTCGGCCGGGAGATCATGCAGCAGCCCATCGCCATGGTGGTCGCCCAGCCCACCTGGGGGGTGGACGTGGGGGCCGCCGCCTTCCTGCGCCAGACCCTGATCGACCTGTCACGCAGCGGCGTGGCCATCCTGGTGATCTCCGAAGAACTGGAAGAGCTGTTCGAGATCTGCGACCGCATCGCCGTGCTGGCCGAAGGCCGATTGTCCGAGGCCGTACCCAAACAGCAGACCAACGCCGAGAAGATCGGCATGCAGATGTCGGGTCTGTTCTCCGCCGCCGATACCCGGGAGCCCGCCCATGCCGCTGCTTGAAGCCCGCCCGACACCGTCGGCCCGCATGCGCCTGCTGGCGCCCCTCATCGCCATCGGCCTGACCCTGGCCGTCGGCTCCCTGCTCTTTCTGTCCCTGGGCAAGAACCCCGTCGAGGCCTTTGGCGTGTTCTTCATCCAGCCCCTCTCGTCGGGCAATGGCTGGAGCGAGCTGATGGTCAAGGCCGGGCCGCTGATTCTCATCGCCCAGGGCCTGGCCATCGGCTTCCGGGCGCGCATCTACAACATCGGCGCCGAGGGCCAGCTCATCATGGGCGCCCTGGCCGGCGGCGGCGTGGCCATCGCCTTCGACGGGGTGGACGCCTGGTGGGTGCTGCCCCTGATGGTCATCGCCGGAGCCATCGGCGGCGCCCTGTGGGGGGCCATCCCGGCCCTGCTGCGCACCCGCTTCAATGCCCAGGAAACCCTCACCACCCTGATGCTCGCCTACGTGGCCACCTTTGCCCTGTCCTACATGGTGAACGGCCCCTGGCGCGACCCGGAGGGGATGAACTTTCCCCAGTCCATCATGTTCGGCGACCCGGCCCTGTTCGCCCCCTGGTTCGAGGGCATGCGGGTCAACGCCGCCATCCTGATCGCCGCCGTCGCCTCCCTGGCCTTCTGGATCTTCACCTCGCGCAGCTTCCTGGCCTACCAGCTCACCGTTGGTGGCCTGGCGCCGGCAGCCGCCCGCTACGCCGGCTTCTCGGCCAATCGCACGGTGTGGGTGAGCCTGGTGCTGTCCGGCCTCACCGCCGGCCTCGCCGGCGTGGGCGAAGTGGCCGGCCCGGTGGGCCAGCTCAACCTCAACATCTCGCCGGGCTACGGCTTCGCCGCCATCATCGTGGCCTACCTGGGGCGTCTCAACGCCATCGGCATCGTGCTGGCCGGCCTGCTGATGGCCCTGCTCTATCTGGGCGGCGAGGCCGCGCAGGTGGCCCTGCAGCTACCCGCCGCCATCACCGGGCTGTTCCAGGGGATGCTGCTGTTCTTCCTGCTGGGGGCCGATGTGTTCGTCGATTACCGCCTCAAGCCCCGGCCCCGGCCGGCCTACGCATGAAGGGCCGGCACGGCGCCCCCCCGCAGAGCCCGACACCCGTATCCCCAGGAGGCTTCATGATCGAACACCTGATTCCCGTCCTCGCCGGCACCCTGGCCGCCGCCACGCCGCTGATCTTTGCCGGGCTCGGCGAGCTGGTGGCCGAGCGCACCGGCGTCATCAACCTGGGCGTCGAGGGCATGATGCTGATCGGCGCCGTCGCCGGCTTTGCCGCGGCCGCCCACTCCGATGGTGGCGCCCTCGCCGGGCTGCCCGCCGGCGCCGTGGCCGGCATGCTGGCGGCGCTGATCTTCGCCATCCTGTCCCTGTCCATGGCCGCCAACCAGGCGGCCTGCGGCCTGGCCCTGACCATCTTCGGCATCGGCCTGTCGGCCTTCATCGGCCAGCACTACGTCAGCTACAGCCTGCCCGGCCTGCCGCCCCTGGACATCCCCGGCCTGTCGGAGATCCCGGTGATCGGCCGCATCCTCTTCCACCAGGACGCCGTCACCTACCTGGGCCTCGTCACCTTCGTCGGCGTGTGGTGGGTACTCAAGAAGACCCGCCTGGGCCTGGTGCTGAAGGCCGTCGGCGAAGCCCCGGACGCCGCCCATGCCATCGGCTATCCGGTCATCGCCATCCGCTACGGGGCCACGCTCTTTGGCGGCGCCATGGCGGGCATCGCCGGCGCCTACCTGTCCACGGTGTATACGCCCCTGTGGGTGCAGAACATGGTCGCCGGCCGCGGCTGGATCGCCATCGCCCTGGTGGTCTTCGCCGCCTGGAACCCCACCCGCCTGCTGCTGGGCGCCTGGCTCTTCGGCGGCGTCACCATCCTGCAGTTCCACGCCCAGGGCCTGGGCATCGCCCTGCCGGTCCAGTTCCTCGCCGCCCTGCCCTACCTGGCCACGGTGGTGGTGCTGGTGCTGATCTCGCGGGACAAGCGGCTGTTGCAGCTGAATCTGCCGGCTTCGCTGGGGAAGCCGTGGATGCCGTGAAGATGGGGTGGACCGTGGGGGTCGAGTTCGTTCGACCTGGGTGCGATGTGCCGTTACTGGTCGGCTTTCCGGTGATTTGCGTATCGTTGGCCGGGTCTCGGCCCGGCGGCCGACCGACTTCTTTGTTGTACGACAAAGAAGTAGGCAAAGAAAGCGACCCGGCTGTCCCGCTCCCTTCGGGGGTGCCCTCCTTCCGGGCCCGTCAGGCGGGTCTGCGCAAACTCGCCCTGCGGGCTCAAACATGCGCAGCCCTTTCCCCGCCTGCTGGAACCCTCCAGTCGGCACCAGAGGGGACCGGGCTTTGCAGGTGATCAACGAGCCCCAGTGCCCGGACTCAAGTTCGGCAGGGCCGGTGCATCCGGAAAGCCCGTTCCCTGGTCCGCCGAGCAGCGCCCAGCAGGCGGGAAGTCCGGCGCGGCTGTTTGAGCCCGAAGGGCGAGTTCCGCGCCAGCCGCCTGCGGACCGGAGGGAGAGTCATTCGCCGGGGGAGCCGGGTCGCTTCTTTGCTGACTTTCTTGGCGACAGCAAGAAAGAAGGGGTCGGGCTGCCGCCGTAGCCGGCGAGACCCGGCCAACGTTACGTAATCGACGGGGAAAGCCCCCCAGCAAACACGACCATAAGAAACATGAACACCAAAACCCTCCTCCTTCACCACGCCGACGTCCTCGTCACCATGGACACCCAGCGCCGCGAGATCCCCGACGGCGCCGTGTTCATCCGCAACGGCATCATCGAAGCCGTCGGCCCCACCGCCGAGCTCCCTGATACCGCCAACGAGATCATCGACCTGCGCGGCCGTATCGTGCTGCCCGGCCTGGTGAACACCCACCACCACATGTACCAGAGCCTGACCCGCGCCGTGCCCGGCGCCCAGGATGCCGAGCTGTTCGGCTGGCTGCAGACCCTCTACCCCCTGTGGGGCGGGCTGACGCCCGAGATGATCCGCGCGTCCACCCTCACTGCGATGGCCGAGCTGATCCTGTCGGGGTGCACCACCTCTTCCGACCACCTCTACATCTATCCCAACGGCAGCCGGCTGGACGACAGCATCGAGGCGGCCCGGGAGATCGGCATGCGCTTCCATGCCTGCCGGGGCAGCATGAGCGTGGGGCGCTCGGCGGGTGGCCTGCCGCCGGATCACCTGGTGGAAGACGAAGCCGCCATCCTGTCCGACAGCCGCCGCCTCATCGAGACCTGGCACGACCCGGCCCGCCACGCCATGCTGCGGGTGGCCCTGGCGCCCTGTTCGCCCTTCTCGGTGAGCACCGACCTGATGCGCGAATCGGCCGTGCTGGCGCGCAGCTATGGGGTGTCGCTGCACACCCACCTGGCCGAGAACGACAACGACGTGGCCTACAGCCGCGCGCGCTTCGGCATGACCCCCGCCGAGTACGCCGAGAGCCTGGGCTGGGTGGGGCCCGATGTGTGGCATGCCCACTGTGTGAAGCTGGACGACGCCGGCATCGCCCTGTTTGCCCGCACCGGCACCGGTGTGGCCCACTGCCCCTGCTCCAACATGCGCCTGGCCTCGGGCATCGCCCCCATTCCGGCCATGCGGGCGGCCGGTGTGGCGGTGGGCCTGGGGGTGGACGGCTCCGCCTCCAACGACGGCGCGGACCTGCTCGGCGAAGCCCGCCAGGCCATGCTGCTGGCCCGGGTCGGCCACGGCCCGGCGGCCATGAACGCCCGTCAGGCCCTGGAGCTGGCCACCCTGGGCGGCGCCAAGGTGCTGGGCCGGGACGACATCGGCGCCCTGGCCCCGGGCATGAGTGCGGATCTGATCGCCTTCCGCACCGATACCCTGGCCCTGTCCGGTGGCGCGGTGCACGACCCGGTGGCCGCCCTGATGTTCTGTACCCCGGAGCGCGTGGACATGAGCCTCATCAATGGCCGCCCGGTGGTGATGGACGGCATCCTGCAGACAGTGGACCTGGGGCGCGTGGTCCATCACCATAACCGCCTCGCCCGCCAGCTGGCCGAAGCCCTGTGATGCCCATGTCCGACACCCACGTCCTGATCCGCGGCCAGATCCTCCACTACCTGAATGACCCCGGCCCGGCGGACGACCCGAGCGCCTGGGAGTTCTTTGACGACGGCGCCCTGTGGATCACCAACGGCCACATCCGCGCCGCCGGCCCCTGGGCCGCCATCCGCGCCAACATGCCCCCGGCCATCCGCGACGCCGCCACCTTCCACGACCACCGCGGCAAGCTGGTGCTGCCCGGCCTGGTGGACACCCACATCCACTATCCCCAGGCCGGGGTGATCGGCTCCTATGGGCGGCAGCTGCTGGACTGGCTCAACGACTACACCTTCCCCGCCGAAGCCCGCTTTGCCGACTACGCTGTGGCCGAGAAGACCGCCACCTTCGTGGTGGACCGCCTGCTCGCCCACGGCACCACCACCGCCTCGGTGTTCGCCACCGTGCATGCCCACTCGGTGGACGCCTTCTTCCGGGCCGCCGAGGCCAAGAAGCTGCGCATGCTGTGCGGCAAGGTGCTGATGGACCGCCACTGCCCCGACACCCTGAGTGACACGGCCGAATCGGGCCGCGCCGACAGCCAGGCCCTGATCGAGCGCTGGCACGGCAAGGGCCGCCTGGGCTACACCCTGACCCCGCGCTTCGCCCCCACCTCCACCCGCGAGCAGTTGCAAGCCACCGGCGAACTATTCGCCTCCCGCCCCGACCTGCACCTGCAGACCCACCTGGCCGAAAACCGCGCCGAGATCGACTGGGTAAGGCAGCTCTTCCCCGAGCGCAGCAGCTACCTGGACGTCTACGCCCACTACGGCCTGCTCGCCCCGCGGACGATCTACGGCCACTGCATCCACCTCTCCGACGCCGAGCGCCACGAGATGACCGCCAGCGGCGCCGCCGCCGCCTTCTGCCCCACCTCCAACTTCTTCCTCGGCAGCGGCGCCTTCGACTACGCCGCCAGCACCGCCGCCGGCCTGCGCGTGGGCCTCGCCACCGACGTGGGCGGCGGCACCGGCTTCAGCCTGATCCGGACCCTCGGCCAGGCCTACGAGGCCAGCCAGATCCACGGCACGCCCCTCTCCGCCATGCGCGGCTGGTATCTCGCCACCCTGGGCGGCGCCCGCGCCCTCTACCTGGACGACCACATCGGCAACTTCCAGCCCGGCCACGAAGCCGACTTCACCGTCCTCGACTGGACCGCCACCCCCGAACTCGCCTGGCGCATGGACAACACCCACAGCCTGGCGGAAAGGCTGTTCGCGCTGATGATTCTGGGGGACGAGAGATGCGTGGTGGCGACGCATGTGATGGGGGAGCGGGCTTCGCCAGGCTGAGGTCCTGACCTTGTTGAACATACAACGGCCCTACCTTAGCCATGGATTTCCATGACAGGACGTTCACCCGCAAGCGTGGTGGGGATACCAGCGCAAGTGCTGCGAGACTCAGATTGATCTCTCTTCCATGGCTACCTCTTGGCTCAAGCAAACCTGGGGAGCCAAAGAAAAAACAATTTCCCAACAAGGGGTTATCCGAAGCCCCATTCGGTTTGGTGCGTAGCTTTGATGCAATCTTGGCAGATAGCCACCGTTTTGAGCCAAGTCAGGGCAGCCGGTAGCGTGTGCCGCTGCGCACCCCCTCCTGCAACAACCCGCCGTCTTTCACCAACTGTTCAACAGCACGGCGCAGACGCGAACGCGGGATCTCAAGCCCGACCCGCTGGTGAATGTCGCCAATTCTGGTGCCGGGATAGCGGCCAACGTCCTCAATGATCAAGGCCGACAAGCGATGTGGCTCGATGCGCTTGAGCGTGGTTCCAGCAGCGAAGTTAAGGCTGCGCAGCAGGCCCGGATCAACAAAATAGCGCGTGGCCTGGGTGCGCCCGGTGCTCTGCACCAAGTTCCAGTCGAGCAGGCGTTTGAGCCAGGGCTGAAGTGCCTCGACGCTGGGCAGCTCCAGTGTGCCGGCAAGTTCGCGGGCGGTCAGCGCGTCATGCTGAGCCAACAGGCCCAGTACGATCCGCTCGCGCTGGGTGAGCTGATAGGTCTGATCCGCCTTGGCAATGAAGTCGATCACTTCCGGCTTGAGGATGCGGCGGCGCACCGTGACCTGAACGCGGTCGTGGGTCTCGATCAACTCCGGCGCGGGGCGGCCTTGCGAGAGCAGCACCTCGAAGATCTTGTCGAAGCCGCTGCCTTCCCGCTCCATCAGCTTCAGGTCGTGAAAGAGGCGGGCCATATGCTCGTTGCGGCGCACGGTGGTGTGCAGCACGTTCTGTGGCGTGACACCCAGGGGCAACAGACCGGGGTTGACCATCTCCAGCCGGTCCGGATGCAGGTTCAGGAAGATGTCGCCGCGCTGGGTATAGGGGCGGTGCACCAGCGCGTTGACCAGCAGTTCGCGCACCACGATCTCGTCGAAGGCGGGCATGTTCTGGCGGTACAGGCCATCGGGCAGTTCGTAACGCTCGCGGAAGTCGGGCACCTCCAGCCAGACCGCCTCGATCAGCTCCATCGGGCTTTGGGTGTGGTCGTCCCACACCAGCTTGTTGACCTTCTGGCCGTGCTCGTCGTACTTGATGAACTGGATGACCGGCGCCGTGGTCAGTTGAGCGCGATGATGCTGGCGACCCAGGCAGAGCACGCCCAAGTGGGTGAGGACCTGCCCTTGTGCGAGCTGATAGTGATCGAGCAGTTCATCGTCGGACTTTTCCTTGACGGAGGCCTTGACCCGGTCGGATACGCGCAGGGCCGCCAGCAGCTTGTCGCGTTTGACCGCATCGCTCTCGGCGCGAGGAACATGCAGGGTGATCTGCGTTTCCCACGGCAGGGCGGAGCGTTCGCTGGCCAGCCGCATCACGTCATCACCTGTAACGGGCTTGCTCTGGTCTGCCACACGCAGGAAATAACGGCCGTCCGTGGTAGAGGCAACGGCCATGGCGCGCGGGATGCGCAATTCGATGTACTAGCCGCCATTCGGGGCGGTGACGACGTCCGGCAGTACAGCGAGGTTTACTGTGCGCTCAGCCAGCTTGCGCCGTAGCGTGTCGGGCAGGTCGCTGGGGATTTGTTAACCGGCAGGCGGCAGGTCCTGGCCATCCTCGATGCCCAGCAGCAGACGACCGCCGCTTGCATTGGCAAAAGCAATGCAATCCTTGGCAATTTCGTTCCAGTCAGCCGTCTTGCCAAGCACAGCCCGCAAGGACTTCTGGTCGAGGAGTTGTCCTTCCAGGCTCACACACTATCTTCCACGAATGCGTTCATTCTGGTGCGTGCCCGCTCTCCGACTCGGCATCGGCGCCGGCCACGCGCACCCATTCACCCTCGGAGAACGGGAATACCCACGATCTGCCGAAAAGCGGCCGCAGTCTATCAAACGGCGAGTGCCTTCGGATTCGGCCCGTACTCGTTGCTCCCCTCCTGGCTGTCCTGCACCGCAAAGTAGATCAGCACCAGCGCGCCGATGATGGGGATGATCATCAGCAGGGCCCACCAGCCGGATTTGCCGATGTCGTGGAGGCGGCGCACCGTGACGCCGACGCTGGGCAGCAGCACGCCGAGGCTGTAGATGCCCGACAGCACGTCGCCCATGCCGCCCTCACCACCGCCGCCAACCAGCTGCAGCACGACCATGATGATCAGGTTGAAGAGGGTGAACATCCAGTATTCCTTGCGCTGGGCACGCCCCTTGAAATCGGCGTACTGCTTGAGTGCTTTCAGATACCACTGCATGGAGATCTCCCTGTGCATGTCAAAAGGATGGGCCTGGGGGAAAGATAGCATGCCCCGGATGACGGGTTGCCGGGGCGGATGGGCTTTCCTTCGTCCGCCAGCCGGGCTACCTTCGGGCACCACCCCGTTCTGCCGCCTTCCATGCCGCCCATCCTCCGTGCCCTTGAATCCCGCAATTACCGCATCTACTTTGCCGGCCAGCTGATTTCCCTGGCGGGCACCTGGATGCAGCAGGTGGCCATGGTGTGGCTGGCCTACCGCCTCACCGGGTCGGCGCTGGTGCTGGGTGTGGTGGGTTTTGCGAGCCAGATCCCCATCCTGGTGTTCAGCGCCATCGGTGGCGTGATCACCGACCGCTTCGACAAGCGGCGCCTGCTGCTGGCCACCCAGGCCCTGTCCATGGTGCAGGCCCTCGGGCTGGCGGCGCTGGCGTCGCAGGGCAGCGCCACCCCGGCGCACCTGATTGCGCTGGCCTTCGGGCTGGGCCTGATCAATGCGCTGGACGTGCCGACCCGCCAGGCCATCGCGGTGCAACTGGTGGACAACAAGGCCGACCTGCCCAACGCCATCGCCCTGAACTCCTTTCTGATGAACGCGGCGCGCTTTGTCGGCCCGAGCCTGGCCGGCTTTGTGGTGGCGCTGGCCGGCGAGGCGGTGTGCTTCCTGCTCAACGGGCTGTCCTACCTGGCGGTGCTGCTTGCGCTGCTGGCCATCCGCCTGCCGGCCGGCGAGGCACGCAAGCCCCCTGCGCCGCCCCTCCAGGCCCTGCGCGAGGGCCTGGCCTACGCTGCCGGGCAGGCGGAGATCCGCGCCTCGCTGCTGCTGGTGGCCACCACCAGCTTTCTGGCCGCGCCCTACGTGGTGCTGATGCCGCTGTTCGCCCGGGAGATCTTCGGCGGCGACGCCCGCCTGTACGGGCTGCTGCTGGGCTGCTCGGGGGCCGGCTCCCTGCTCGGCAGCGCCTACCTGGCCAGCCGCCAGGACACCACCGGCCTGACCCGCAAGGTGGCCCTGGCGGCCCCGGCGGTGGGTGTCTGCGTGGCCCTGTTCGCCCTGTCCCCGGCCCTGTGGATGGCTGTGCCGGTACTGCTGGCCCTGGGCCTGACTATCATCGTCACCGTGGCGGGCAGCAATACGCTGATCCAGACCCGGGTGGACAATGCCTTCCGGGGCCGGGTGATGGCCTTGTTCACCATGGCCTTTCTGGGCGTGGCGCCCCTGGGCAGCTTTGTGGTGGGCAGCCTGGCCCATGCCGCCGGCGTGCGCCCGACCCTGGTGCTGTGCGGCCTGCTGACCGTGGCGGCGGGCCTGGCCTACCGGCGCCGCACGGCGGACTGACAAGCGCAGGGACTCGGCCCGGCGGGCCATCCCCGCTATCATTCCGGCCTCACCCCTGCAGGCCCGCGGGCCGGACACCCACCATGACCGAAACCACCGGCGCCCCGGCGACACCCCGGGCCGCCCTGCGCGTGCTGTCGCTCATCCCGCCGATGACGCAGCTCAACACGCCCTACCCGTCCACCGCCTATCTCACCGGCTTCCTGCGCAGCCGCGGCGTGGACGCGGTGCAGGACGACCTGGCCCTGAAACTGGTGCTGGCCCTGTTCTCCCCGGCCGGCCTCGATGCCCTGCGCGAAGGGATGCAGGCCCTGCCGGGCAGGAAGCGCTCGGCCACCCTGGCCACCTTCGACGCCGCCTTTGCCCGCTACCGGGCCACGGTGGGGCCGGTGATCGCCTTCCTGCAGGGCCGCGACCCGACCCTGGCCCACCGCATCGCCAGCCGCAGTTTTCTGCCCGAAGGGCCGCGCTTCGCCTCCCTGGATGCCTACTACGATCCGGACGGCGGCGACCCCCTGGCCTGGGCCTTCGGCGCCCTCGGCGTGCAGGACAAGGCACGCCATCTGGCCACCCTCTACCTCAACGACCTGGCCGACGTGCTGCGCGAAGCCGGCGACCCGCGCTTCGAGTTCGTGCGCTACGCCGAATCCCTGGCCATGGCCCAGCCCACCTTCGGCCCCCTGGCCGCAGCCCTGGCCGCCCCGCCGACCCTGGTGGATGCGCAGTTGAAGGCCCTCACCCTGGAGACCATCGCCCGCCACCAGCCCCAGGTCGTGCTGCTGTCGGTGCCCTTCCCGGGCTCGGTGTACGCCGCCTTCCGCATCGCCCAGACCCTCAAGGCCGCCCACCCGGCCATCGTCACCGTGCTGGGCGGGGGCTTCGTCAATACCGAGCTGCGCGAGCTCAGCGAGCCCCGCGTCTTCGACTACTTCGACTACGTCACCCTGGACGACGGCGAGCGCCCCCTGCTGGCCCTGCTGGAGCACCTGGACGGCAGGCGCGGGCGTTCACGCCTGGTGCGCACCTATGTGCGCGAGGAGGGTGTGGTGCGCTACATCAACCTGGTGGAACCGGACGTGCCCTTTGCCGAGGTCGGCACCCCCACCTGGGACGGCCTGCCCCTGGACGGCTACCTGTCCATCCTCGACATGCTCAACCCCATGCACCGCATGTGGTCGGACGGGCGCTGGAACAAGCTCACCGTGGCCCACGGCTGCTACTGGAAGAAGTGCAGTTTCTGTGACGTGAGCCTGGACTACATCGGCCGCTACGACGGAGCCAGCGCCGAGCTGCTGGTGGACCGCATCGAGGCCATCGTCGCCGAAACCGGCCAGACCGGCTTCCACTTCGTGGACGAGGCCGCCCCACCCAAGGCCCTGAAAGCCCTGGCCGAGGAGCTGCAACGGCGCAATCAGTCGATCTCCTGGTGGGGCAACATCCGCTTCGAGAAATCCTTCACCCCCCAGCTCTGCCAGCAGCTCGCCGACAGCGGCTGCATCGCCATCTCGGGTGGGCTGGAGGTGGCCTCCGACCGGCTGCTGACGCTGATGAAGAAGGGTGTCTCGGTGGATCAGGTGGCCCGGGTCACCAAGGGCTTCAGCGACGCCGGCATCCTCGTCCACGCCTACCTGATGTACGGCTTCCCCACCCAGACCGTGCAGGACACCGTGGATGCGCTGGAATACGTGCGCCAGCTCTTCGACGCCGGCTGCATCCAGTCGGGCTTCTTTCACCGCTTCGTATGCACCGTGCACTCACCCGTGGGCCAGAACCCCGACGAATACGGCGTGAAGCTCAAGCCCCTGCCGCCGATCAGCTTCGCCAAGAACGACGTGGGCTTCATCGACCCCACCGGGGTGGACCACGACGCCCTCGGCGTGGCCCTCAACAAGGCCCTCTACAACTACATGCACGGCATCGGCCTGGACGAGGATGTGCGTAGCTGGTTCGGCATGAAGGTGCCCAAGGCCCGCGTGCCGAAGAACTTCATCGGGCGGGCGCTGGGGTATTGAACCCCCTGCAGGCACCGGAATCCCGCCCTCCTTGACCCACGGCCCCACCCATGAAGATCAATCTCCTCCCCATCGGCGCCCGCTTCGAATACGACGGCCAGATCTACACCAAGACCGGCCCCATCACCGCAACCGCCGAAAGGGGCGGCCAGCGCATGATCCCGCGCCATGTGACGCTGCGCCCAGTGGATGGCTGCCCCCCGCCCCCGCCGGACACGGGTGGCAGTAAGCTCGACGAAAAAAGCGTGCTCGAAGCCTTCGAGGCCTACCATGCCATCGCCTTGCGGCTGACGGAGGGGCTGGGCAAGGCAGAGCTGGAGCTGGCGAGGGCGCGATTCCTGGCGACGCTGGCGGGCTGACGCGCGGTCCTGTCGGGAATATTTACAAGGGCCTAGTCAAGCAGCCGAATTGCAAATTCAAGTTATTGATTAATCGATAATATATATATATGGCACATATCTTGCGCCTCGGCAGGCGTCTATCTTCGTTCTCAAAGATCACCAGGCTCTAGTTCATCAGCTCTCCGTCACAGTGCCTGATTGATCGTTTTTTTCATTCCCTGCATACAGCGGGGGCGTGAAACAAGCCTGCTGGCCCAGGCAACTGATTCCCTTCGCGGAGGAAGCCATGATTAATCGCACACTATCAGGTATCTGGTTCAGTCGGCTGATCGCCCCCGTTCTTGCCCTTGCAGCACTCAGCACCCCGAGCCACACGGCGCAGGCAGGTGTTCAGGCCTACACCGAGACTAACGCCTATATCCACTCTCCAAACCAGACCAATCCAAATGAGTACTTCCTGAGTGCCCGCGATTTCAAGTACGGCACCAATCCAGGTGCTTCGAGCAGCAGCATCGCCGAGTCAGGAACGTGGGGAAGCCTGAGTTCAAACGGCTACGCCAACCTCGCCACCGGCGTGCTCAAATCACAAACCACACTCGACAATATTGGCGCCAGTGATCTGTACGTTCAATCAAACGCCTACTTCGGTGACGGCTTCCGCACAAGCAACCCAGATGGGTCGCCCTACACCTGGGGTCCAAGCTCGTCCGGCGTCTTCACCCTCAACCTGAGCGGCAGCATCGCGGCCTTTCCGTCCCTGCCGACGCTTAATGCCGGGGCCTTCGTCGTCCTTTCGATCTTCCGTCCCGGCACGCTCGACCCCAACGGCGCCATCGCCGGAATCCCCGATGTCATCCAATACTTCTACTGGCAGCTGGGGAACCCCACCCTCGACCTGTATTCCTGCGACTACGTCGGCCACTGCACCCAGCTCCTCCCAACGGGCTTTCTGGCCGCCTTTCCCCAGACCATCACCCAGCAGATCAACCCGGGCAGCGATTTCGACTGGACACTCCTGATCGGCTCCTATGGCGCCCCTGGCTCCGCCACGGGTAGCTTCGACATGGACTTCTCGCATACCCTTACCGCGCAATACAGCGGCCCCACGGGCACCACGACCCACTCCCAGTCAGGCGTATTTCCCGGCACCCTGGCCCTCGTCGGAACTATCCCCGAACCCGGCTCCCTTGTCCTGTCCGGCCTGGGAGTCGCTGCAGTATGTGCGTTACGCCGCCGGCGCACGGCCGACTGAAGCACACTACAGACGCAAAAAAGGCCGGAACCCTCGATTTCTCTGGGCTTGCCGGCCTGCTTTGATACTGCATCGGACTACTTCGAAACAGCTATTGGTGCCTTGGGCGAGACTCGAACTCGCACGACTTGCGTCACTACCCCCTCAAGATAGCGTGTCTACCAATTTCACCACCAAGGCATCCCTGCGTGGGCGGCTTCCTGGCTGGAAGGCCGCGTTTCCCTGAAATCCAGGGCGCAGAAGGGGGCGGATTATAGCCGAGTCAGTGGAGAGGTCAACCCGCTGCGCGCGCCGCCGGGGGCAGCGGCACGCATTCTGCTTGATTTGCCGGCATTTCCCTCTCCCTGTCGCCTTTGCGACACACACCATGAAAACCATCGGCATTTTCTTCGGCACCGAAACCGGTACCACCCGCCTGATCGCCAAGAAGATCCAGCGCAAGCTTGGCGACGAGATCGCCGCCAAGCCCCTTAACGTGAATCGCATCAGCGTGGACGACATGCTGCAGTACGACGCGCTGATTCTCGGCACCCCGAGCTATGGCGTGGGCGCCATCCCGGGGCGCAGTGCCGGCTGCCAGGAAGCGAGCTGGGAGGAATTCCTGGCCAAGGCGGGCACGCCGGACTTCTCGGGCAAGCGGATCGCCTTTTTCGGACTGGGTGCCCAGGAGCGTTACGCCGAGCGCTTCGCCAACTCCCTGTTCCGCCTGTATGAGGTCTTCAAGGGCTTCGGCGCAGAGATTGTCGGGAACTGGAGCACCGAAGGCTACACCTTCGAGCACTCCGCCTCGGTCGAGGATGGCCGCTTCGTCGGCCTGGTGATCGACGAACGCACCCAGGGCATGCTGACCAATGAGCGGCTGGATGCGTGGCTGGCAGAGATCACCCCCCTGCTGCGGGAGAAGCTCGGCGCGCCGGCCTGACCGGGCCTCTCCCGGCTGCGTCACGCGGCGCCGTCGGGCTTGCGATGCGCCCAGCTCGTCATGCGCTTCTCGACGAAGGCGAACAGTTCGTACATCACCACCCCCATCACGCCGATCACAATCAGGCCGGCGAAGACCAGGGGCATGTTCATGGACGAGCTGGCCGACATCATCAGGTAGCCGATGCCCAGGTTGGAGGCCACCGTTTCCGCGATCACCGAGCCGACGAAGGCCAGGGTGATGGCCACCTTGAGGGACGCGAAGAAGTAGGGCATGGCCCGCGGCAGGCCAACCTTGCCGAGGATGTCGATGCGCGAAGCGCCAAGGGAACGCAGCACGTCTTCCAGCTCCGGCTCCAGGGTGGCCAGGCCGGTGGCCACGTTGACCACCACCGGGAAGAAGGAGATCAGGAAGGCGGTGAGGATGGCCGGCACGGTGCCAATGCCGAACCACACCACCAGCACCGGCACAAAGGCCACCTTGGGGATGGAGTTGAAGCCCACCAGCAGCGGGTACATGGCCCGATAGAGCAGCGGCGAGGAGCCCACCGCCATGCCGATCAGCAGCCCCACCGCCACGGCGATGGCAAAACCGGCCAGGGTGGTGATGAAGGTCTGGGTGGCGTGCATCATGATGGGTTCGAACTGTTCGACGCCCACCTTCCACACGGCGCTGGGTGCGGGCAGCAGGAACTCGGGCACCTCGAAGCCCACGCAGATCAGCTCCCACAGCAGGAACATGCCGGCCACCACCAGCCAGGGGGCGGCCTTCACGAGATTCACTTTCATGCTCTGATTCCTTTCAGGACGCGCGCACGCGGCCGATGTGCTCGCGCAGTTCGTGCACATAGCCGGCAAAGCTGTCGGTGTAGGTCACGTCCAGGTCACGGGGGCGCGGCAGGTCGATCTCGCGGCGCACCAGGATGCGCCCGGGGCGCTTGCTCATCACGTACACGGTGTCGGCCAGGAAGACCGCCTCGCGCAGGTCGTGGGTGACGAGGATGACGGTGAAGGGCTGCTGCTGCCACAGGTCACGCAACATGCACCACAGCTCCTCCCGGGTGAAGGCGTCGAGGGCACCGAAGGGCTCGTCGAGCATCAGCAGGCGGGGCTGGTGGATGAGTGCCCGGCAGATGGAGGCACGCTGCTGCATGCCGCCGGAGAGCTCCCAGGGGAATTTGTCCTCGAAACCGGCCAGCCCCACCTTGGCGAGCAACTGGCGGGCCTCGGCCTCGTAGCGGACACGCTCCTTTTTGAGGGTGGAGCGGTAGGGCTCGACGATCTCCAGGGGCAGCATCACATTGTCCAGGGTGGTGCGCCAGGGCAGCAGATTGGAGTTCTGGAAGGCCATGCCAACGATCTTCAGGGGCCCGCCCACCTGGCGGCCGTCCACATAAACATAGCCGCCAGAGGGCATGCGCAGGCCGGAGATGAGCTTCATGAGGGTGGATTTTCCGCAGCCGGAGGGGCCGACCACGGCGACGAACTCACCCTCCTTCACCTCCAGGCTGACATCCTGGATGGCAAGGGCACCGCCCGGTGCATAGGCGAGATCGACGTTCTCGAATTTGACGAAAGACATGGGGGACTTTCCGGATAGGGAAGCAGCGACCGCGGGGGCAAATTGGCATCCGACCCCGCGGGACACGCTGCCTTACAGGCTGCGGTCGGCCCGGGCGGGCAGGAAGGCGGGGTTGAAAAGCTCGGCGGCGGTGGGCACCTTGGGCAGGGCGTAGGCCTCGGCGGTCTCGGCGATGGAGCGCTTTAGACGATCGGCGGTGACGGCACCCAGGCCGTTCTGCTTGACTTCGGCCGTCACCACGCTGGTATCGAGGGCCAGCTTGAGGCGGCGGGTTTCGAGGGCCAGATCGATCAACGGGTCGCGCTCCTTGACGGCCGGAATGGCGGCGTCGGGCTTGGCGATGGTCTCCTTGAGCGCCTTGTTGAAGGCGCGCAGGAACGCTTCGATGGCCTTGGGCTTCTCGGCGATCAGCTTGGGACTGGCGATGATGGCGTTGCCGTAGAGCTCCACGCCGAAGTCGGGGTAGCGCAGGGCCACGATGTCGGCCGGCTTGACGCCGCGGGCCTCCAGGTTGAGCAGGCTGGTGAAGTAGAAGCCGGTGATGCCGTCCACATCGCCCCGGGCCAGCAGGGTTTCGCGGATGGCCGGGTCCACCGACTGCCACTTGACCGCATCCACCGCCAGGCCGTTGGACTTGGCAAAAGCCGGCCAGGCCTTGCGGCCGGCATCGAAGATCGGCGCCGCCAGGGTCTTGCCGGCCAGGTCGGCGGGTTTGCTGACGCCGCTCTTCTTCAGGGTAAAGACCGCCGCCGGGGTGGCGTTATAGACCATGTACACCGCCTGGATCTTGGAACCCGGCGTCTTGGCGTCGTACTCGACCAGGGCATTGAAGTCGGCAAAACCCATCTCGTAGGCGCCGGTGGCAACGCGAGTCACCGCCCCCGCCGAGCCGTTGCCGGCGTCGATGGTCACGTCCAGGCCTGCGGCTGCGAAGTAGCCTTTGCTCTTGGCCAGCAGGAAGGGTGCCGAGGGGCCTTCGAAGCGCCAGTCGAGGGTGAACTTCAGCTTGACCGGCTCGTCCGCGAGGGCCGGGGCGGCAATCAGGGGGGCAACAAGGGCGGCAGCAAGCAGCAGGCGACGGGACGCGCTGAAAGGGTGCGACATGGCGGACAACTCCAGGAAGTGAAAGGCGGGAGAAAGCGGGGGCGACATACCCGGCTCACTCCGCAACCTCCGTGCCATCTCGTAAGGTCATGATTTCAATGACAGTTTTTTTACAGGCCGGACACACACCCGAAAAAGGGCCGGTTCAGCCCACGGAATGGGGCTCAAACCACGCCCCGGCGTGGTGCAAGAGGCCATTTCATGCACCCGTCGCGTGCATGCCAAAACCATATACGGATACGTAAAGAGTGTTTATTTTCAAATGGATATAGTGATGTGAAGTATATCCATCGGGTGATGAAGGATATCGCCAAGGCAGCCCTGCTCCCCTGCTAGATTCAGTCCCAGGACTTGCCCGTCCCTTGCTGGGCGGGTCAACCGACCGATCCTTGCCAACATGAATCAGGAGCTCACCATGAAGTTCTCGAAGAAGAAGTGCCTTGCCGCAACCCTGCTGGCCGCCTGCGCCGGCACCGCCAGTGCCGCCAACTGGAGCGACACCTATGTCGGCTATCGCTGGGGCGCCAACTTTGCCGAGCCCTTCGGCAAGACCGACATCTCCAAGAGCATCGTCAATCTGGCGCATGTGAGCGGCTACAAGTACGGCACCAACTTCTTCAACGCCGACCTTCTGATGTCCGACAGCAAGGATCCGTCGGCCCCGGGCTCCAAGTCCGGCGCGCAAGAGATCTACATCGTCTATCGCCACACCCTGGACCTGGGCAAGGTCACCGGTAGCGACTTCAAGTTCGGGCCGATCCGCGGCTTCGGCCTCACCGGTGGTTTCGACGTGAACACCAAGAACGATGCCGGCTACAACTCCAAGAAGCGCATGATCGTGGCCGGCCCCACGCTGATGATGGACGTGCCCGGCTTCCTCAACGTGAGCCTGCTCTACCTGTGGGAGAGCAACGCTCCCTACAGCAAGTTCAGCCACACCCAGACCGACCGCTACAGCTACGACGTGCACCCCATGCTCAACCTGGCCTGGGGCATCCCCTTCAATCTGGGCCCGGTGCCCCTGTCCTTCGAGGGCTTTGCCAACTTCATTGCCGCCAAGGGCAAGAACGAGTTTGGCGCCAACACCGCCGCCGAGACCAACATCGACATGCAGGTCATGTATGACGTGAGCCCGCACATCGGTGCCGCCGCCAAGACCTTCAAGGTCGGCCTGGAATACCAGTACTGGCGCAACAAGTTCGGCAACAACCACAACGGCCCGGCCGGCGATGGCGCCTTCGCCAAGACCACCATGATCCGCGCCGAATACCACTTCTGAGCGCACGCTGACGACGAGAGGCCGGCCCGGCGGGTGTCCGGCCTTTGACCCCCTCAACCCGGCCTGGAAGGGAGCTCTACGCCAAGCCGGCGCACCATTTCGATACCCCTGAGATCCATGCGGGCACCCAGCGCCAGGACCTCCACCCCGGCAGCCAGGGCCGCCCGCAAGGCCCGGCCGTAGTCCGGATCAATGTGATCGGCCGGACGCACGGCATCTACATCCTCCCGCTGCACACAGAACACCAATACGGCCCTGTGCCCCGCCACCACCATGGCCGACATCTCGCGCAGGTGACGGGCACCACGGGTGGTCACCGCATCGGGGAAGTAGCCAATGCGCCCCTCCACGGCAGCGGTGACGTTCTTCACCTCCACGTAGCAGTCGGGCCGCCCGGGCCCCTGCAACAGAAAGTCGATGCGACTGCCCTCGCCGTATTTCACCTCCGGCCTGATCGCGTCATAGCCCTTCAGCTCAGGCACCCGGCCCAGCTCAATGGCCTCGCGGACCAGGGGGTTGCTGCGCCCGGTGTGCACACCCACGAGCACCCCCGGTGCGGTTTCCACCAGCTCCCAGGTCCAGGCCAGCTTGCGGGCCGGATTGCTGGCCGGCGACAGCCATACCCGGCTGCCCGGCTCCTTGCAGCCTTGCATGGACCCGGTGTTGGGGCAGTGGGCCGTGATCACCCGCCCGTCGGCGGTCTCCACATCTGCCAGAAAGCGCTGATAGCGGCGCAACAGACGCGCCTCGAGAAGGGGGGTGGAGAAGTGCATGGCGAGCAAGCCGGTCGGGGGAAGCTGCCATGATGGCAGGGCCGGCCGGTAGCCGGCCAGCCCGGAACTGCCGCCTTATTCTGCCGTGACGCTGCTTGTGTCGCCGAGCCGCGCCGACAGCTTGTCGGCCGATAGCAGCAACAGGAGCTCGCCACCCTGGCCCCCGTCGGTCTTGACGATGCTATCCACCAGGCTGGCGCTGCCCTGGAACAGGCCAGCCACCGGCTGGATCAGGGACACCGGGACTTCAGGAATCTCGCCCAGCTCATCCACCAGCAGGCCGAGGCGCTGCCCGTTGGTGGCACCGCGGACGATGACGATCTGGCTGGGCGTACCCGCACGCTCGCCATGTACGTAGTCACGCAGATCCACCACCATGATGGGATCCCCCTCATACATCACGCAGCCGCGCACATGGGCCGGAAGCCCGGGCAGCGAGGTGACGCGCTGGACATCGATCGACTCAACGATATCGCTGGAGTGCATGCCGTACCAGCTGCCACCGATGTGGAAGGTGGCAAGCTCCACCCTCACCTCGCCCGGCGCGCCCTCCAGGTGGCGAACCACGCCACTGCGGACAGGCGTGGGTTCGCGCTCGATGGTGTCATCGCCGGCGTCGGTGAGTGGCACGAGGACCAACGCAAGCACGTCGTTGCGATAGGCATCGCCAGGCCCCTTGTATTCCCGATAGCCGGCCGACATGCAGGCCGCCGCGGCATGCAGGCGCCCGGCGTGGGCCACGATGCCGCTACAGGAAGCGCCGGGGGCCAGATCGAAGTACTCGGTGGGCAGCTCAAGCCGGCTGCCCACGGCAGGGGCATCTGCGCCGGCGCTGGCGATGACCAGTCCATCCGGCCCGACGAATACGGCGACGCCCTCATGGGGAGCGCCGGCTGTGGTCTCGGGCAGGCAGTCGGCCAGCATGGTGGCCAGTTGGGGGGCCGAATCGAAGACGATGGCGATGCCACCGACCACCCGATGGCTGCGCACAGGATCACGCACTGCGGCACAGTAGATGTAGGTTGGACGCCCTCCATACAGGGGCGTGGGCATGAAGGGCGAAACGCAGTAGGCCTGGGGGCCGTCCAGAGCCAGCGTGCGGGCCACCCACTCGTCGCCAAGCACACGGCCGACCAGTGAGGTATCCCCCGCGGCGGACACCGCCACCACCTGACCGGTTGCATCGAACAGGATGAGGTTGGAGTACACCGTGTATAGCCCGTTGATTGTGCTCAGGATGGGCGTAAGACGGGCCGCGGCCTCGGCCGGTGATTGGGTCAGGACAGTCTGGATGGCCGTGCTCAATGCCCACCAGCGGCAGTCGTTGGCGCGCTCGTAGAGATTGCGGTCCATGATGTCGATGGCCAGTCCGGCGCGGGCGGCGCAGTCACGCAGGATGGTGGAGACCACGGTTTCATGCAGATTGGCGATGGAGCGCTCGAAGATGTCCTTGGTGCGGACGCCGGTGTTGCTGATTTCCCACAACAGGGTCTTCGAGAAGGATGCGTTGACCCCCTGGGCCGCCCGCCGCTGACCGCAGCTCTGGCGCACATTGCCGTTCCACACGGCGCGGTTGAGCTCGCGCTGGATGGCTTCGGCCTGACGGGGAATGAGCTGCAGGGCTTCGGAGAAGAGGGCGGGGCTGTCCATCACCCGGCCGAGCAACGTCGGCGGGATGTTCTCGAGGGCCCGTGCCGTCGGTGTCTCGAAGGCGTACTCGATGGGAATCATGACGTGCCCCTTCCAGCCCGGCCCGAAATAGCCCTGGTAACCCCGGGTCGCACGGGTTGCCGCCAGGTATTCCCGACCGGCAAAGCGCAGCAGCCGCGACGGGGCGGCGGCATCGGCATCCAGGGGCGCACCAACCGGCACTTGCCACGGATCGCTGGAGGCCATCACGACACCCTCGGCATCCAGCAAGGTGATGACGGCCCAGTCATCATCGGAACAAAGGTTGCGGAAAATGCGCTCACACTCGTTCTGGAAGCGGAAAACCAGACACAGCACGCCCACCGCTTCACTCCGGTCAGCAGGACAAACCCGCCAGGCGTAGATCAGGGCCGGCCCGCCAGGCCGCAGATCTGTCGGCCCGAAATACTCCACATAGGCACCCTCACTGCTCAGGGCATCGTGCAGCAGGGGATCGGCCGAATGTGCCACGGGATGGGTCTCATCCAGCTGACACAGAACCTTGCCACACCGGTCAAGCAGCAGGATGTCGGCATAGACCGAGTACTTTGCGACGTATTCCCTGAAACGGTCGACGATGCGCCGGTGCTCCCCCTCGTCCTGGGCGCCGCCCCTGCTGGCCGCCTCCGCATACGCGCACAGGTCACTGTCGGTGGCCAGGAAGCCGATGTCGGCGGTACGTTCGAAGAGGTTGCGCACCAGGATGTCGATGCTCACCTGGGCACGGGCCGACAGGTCTTCGGCCACCTTCCGTCGTGACTCGGTGGCCAGGCTGTTGAGCAAGGTGCCGGTGAGCTGGGCGAACGCGGCACGCATGCCAGTGATTTCCGTGCCGGTACCCGACATTTGGCCCAGCACGGTGAGGTTATCCCAGACGGCCTGGAGCGTCTGGAGGGATTCCCGATAGGTCTCAACCTCCGGCATGTGGCGCACCACACGCGCCAGATCACCCGCGAAATCAATGCCTTTCCAGTTCGCCATGTCTTGCCTCATCGTTCAGGTTTGCCGGGACAGCCCATCATTACGGCCCGGGTCCGGACGGGTTGAGGCTGGGGAGGAAATATTTCCGCGACGCAACAATTTTGCGCGGAAGACCTCCCCGCCGGGCGCTCATCGCCGTATCATCTGGTCGAGAAGCAGACCGGACGCGGCTTTCGGGCCTCCAACCGGCACTGCGGCAGATCCGACTTCAGCCAGGCCAAGCCATGCGTGAATCCACCTCTGCGGTCCCCCGCGAATTGCCGGATTACCTCCGGGATACCTACACCTGGGCCTATCTCGATCACCGCACCCTCCCCTGGCTGGATCGACCGGTGGTGGTATCGGCGATCCTGTGGGGCAATGCCGATCGGCTGATGAGTCGGGCGGTAAGTGAGTTCAAGCCCGGTCAGCAGGTGCTGCAGGCGGCCGCCGTGTATGGCGACTTCTCACCCCGTCTGGCCCGCCAACTGGGCGAGGGCGGAGAACTGCTGGTTCTCGATGTCGCCCCCATCCAGATCGCCAACACCCGCCGCAAGCTGGCCCGCTGGCCCCTCACCACCCACGCCCAGGTGGCGGATCTCACCGAGCCGGTGGGGCGCCGCTTTGACGGCGTGTGTTGTTTCTTCCTGCTCCACGAGGTTCCGTCCACCGCCCGTCGCTGCATCGTGGCCAACCTTCTCAATGCCGTGGAGCCGGGCGGCAAGATCGTCTTCGTGGACTATCACAAGCCGCGCTGGTGGCATCCCATGGGGCCGGTGATGGCCTTGGTGTTTCGCTACCTGGAGCCGTTTGCCAACTCCCTGCTGGATGAGTCCATCGAAACCCTGGTGCCGGAAACGGCCGATTTCGAGTGGCGCAAGGAAACCTTCTTCGGCGGGCTATACCAGAAGGTGGTGGGAATCCGCCGCTGAAGCCGCCACCAGGCCCACCCCGGATCAGCCTGCCAGCCTGTCCAGGCATGCCGCGATGGCGGGCAGGCCTTCACGGATGGCTGCCGGGCCGGGGGCCAGCAGGATGGCCGACTTGATTTCATGCACCTGCCCGTTGCGCACCGCCGGGATAGCATCCCAGCCGGGCCGGGAGCTCACGTGGCCGGGCTGGAAGTGCTTGCCGCACCACGACCCGATGATGAGGTCCGGCGCCCGTGGAATGACCACCGATGCATCCGCGAGGATGCGTTCCTTGGCATTGGGATGCACCGACAGCTCCCCGAAACAGTCCTCACCACCGGCGATGCCGATCAGCTCCGACACCCAGCGGATACCGGTGATCAGCGGGTCGTTCCACTCCTCGAAGTAGACCCTGGGCCGCCGACCCAGCCGCGCTGCGCGGGCGTCGCCCGCAGCACGCATGGCCGCGATGCTCTGCTCCAGTTCGGCCACCAGCGCCAGGGCACGGGCCTCGGCCCCCACCAGGCGACCCACCGTCTCGATCATCGCCAGGATGCCGTCCACGCTGCGGTGATTGAACACATGCACCGCCACGCCGGCCTTCACCAGGTCACGGGCGATCTCGCCCTGCAGATCGGAAAAGGCCAGCACCAGATCGGGCTCCACCGCCAGGATGCGTTCGATCTTGGCGCTGGAGAAACCGCTGACCTTGGGCTTTTCCTTGCGCGCCCGGGGCGGATGGGTGGTGAAGCCGGAGATACCGGCGATGCGGGCTTCCTCACCCAGCAAGTAGAGCACCTCGACGGTTTCGGTGGACAGGCAGACGATGTGCTGGGGCAGACGGGACATGGGCGTTTCCGGGAAGTGAACGGCGGTGTTCAGCGGGGAAAGGGGGACGGGCAGGCCTGGCGGTCCCGGGCCGGATTGCATAGCTGCACTGCGTCCAGGAAGGCCTCGGCTGCAAGCCTGGGCTCCCGCGCAGCCGCCAGCACGGTATCCGCATCCCCGGCCGGCAGGCGCCAGGCGCGCTGCACCACGTAGAGCCAGTCCGGCCCTTCGATGGCCTTCACCACGGCCAGCTCGGCATAGTTGGTGTCGAGTACCCGGGGACACACCAGGAAAGTCTGGGCCACCACACCATGGGGGGCGTTGGCACCCGGCGGCAGCAGGCTCACCTCGCCGGCGGGCACGCCACAGCGTGTCGCCCGGCTGCGCTGCATGCCCTCCAGGAGCATCAGGGCCTGACCACTCGACTTGCTGCGCGGCAGGCCCTGCACGGAGACGAGCTGAGTCCAATCCCGGAGTGTCTCGCCCAGGGGAACAAAGTCGGCACTCCAGCCCCTGGGAGAGCTTTCATTCGCCGCAGGCAAGGTGTCAGGGGGCAAGGGCAGATTGAGCCAGCGCACGCCACCGGCAGCCTCCTCCTGGCGGCGTGCGGCGGCCAATTCGCGCAGACGACGGTAAGGTGGGTCGAGTTCGCTCTGGAAGTCGGCCCCCGCTTCATCGGCCACGATAACCCGTGATGCGCCCTTCTCGAAGCGATACCACACGTCGTATTGGCGTAACGCCCCGCAGGCACGCACCGTCCATCGCTCAAGGGCATGGTGCACCTTGGCGGAACGGGTTTCGAGGAGGTCGGGCGCGGCCTGCACCGTATCGGTGACAGTGACGTCCCGGCACGGGGGTTTGGCGCGGGCCTCCTGGGCGCGGATGGCGTCGAGCACCTGGCGCTGCGCTGCGGCCATGCGCCAGGCACCGGCATGGCCCGGCACCACACGCTCGTCCGCCGGAATGGCTGCCACCTGGCCGATGCGGGTGACGATCTCACCGGGGAGGGGCCCGGGCTCGGCGGCCCGGACCATCACGGTCGAAAGGGCAAGCACGACTGCAAACAGGGGTTTCATCGCCGTGACCGGGCCTCTTCAAGCTGGCCGCACAGGCGCTCGGCGCCGTCGAGGATGCGTGGCGTGTGGCGCTGGATCTGGTCCGGCGGGATGAAGAACAGGTTGCCGCGGCTGACCGCCTGCAGCTTGGTCCATTGGCGCCAGTCGTCCAGCCATTCGGGCCGGGCCTCGCCCATGCCGCTGGCGACGATCACCTCCGGCGCGGCGGCCAGCACGGCCTCGGTATCGATGGTGGGGGCCAGCACCGGCAGACGGGCAAAGACATTCTCGCCGCCACACAGGCGGATCACGTCGGAGATCAGGTGTTCGCCGTTGATGGTCATCAGGGGGCGGTTCCAGATCTCGTAGAAGGTACGCACCCTGGGCCGGGTGGAATAGCGGGCCTGCAAAGCCGCATGGCGCTCACGGAAGGCCTTGGCCGCAGCTTCCGCCACCGCTTCGGTGCCAGCCAGCTTGCCCAACTGAGACAGGCTGCGGGCCACATCCTCGATTTTGCGCGGCTCGTTGATGAACACCGGGATGCCCAGCCCGCGCAACTTGTCCAGGTGGGCATCACGATTTCCGCTCTTCCAGGCCAGTACCAGGTCAGGCTTGAGGGCCACCACCTTTTCCATATCCACCGAGGTGTATCCGCCCACACGAGCCACCTTCTTTGCCGCCTCCGGGTAGTCGCTGTACTGCACGACGCCCACCACCTTGTCGCCGGCCCCGGCGGCATACAGCAGCTCGGTCACGTGGGGCGCCAGGCTGACGATGCGGCGGGCGGGCTGGGCCAGGCGGATGTTCTGCCCCTGGTCGTCGGTGACATCAACGGCGGCGCCGGCAGCGCCGATCAGGCCGGCTGCCAACATGAGGCCAAAGGCCAGAAGGGTTTGCTGCATGGGGCGGATCTCCCGGTGGAATCAGGTTTCGGCGAGGGCTGCGGCGAGGCGGGCCCATTGGGATTCGGACGCCGGCAGGCCGAAGCGCAAGCCGGTTGGTGCCTCGAACAGGCGGGTCAGGATGCCCTTTGCAGCAAGGGCCTCGTGGATGGCCCGCGCGCGAGGAGTCGGACGCCACTGGAACAGCGCAGTTCCCGCGCCACCGACCAGACCGTTCTCATCAAGGAGACGGGCAAGCCGGCGACTGTCGCGGGCCAGGCTGCGCCGTGCTTCGGCCTGCCAGGCCGTGTCCGCCAACGCCGCCGCCGTCACCTGACGGGCCGGGCCCGACACAGCCCACGGTCCGAGCCGTTCCGCCAGCGCATCCAGCACGGCGGTCTCGGCAAAGACAAAGCCCACGCGCGCCCCGGCCAGACCGAAAAACTTGCCCACCGAGCGCAGCACCACCAGGCCGGGCAGGCCGGCGAGGGGCACCAGGCTGTCAGCCGGGTCCACATCAATGAAGGCTTCGTCGACGATCAGACAGCCACCTCGGGCCGCCAGCTCGGCGTGCCAGGCGAGTAGCCGGGCGCGGGGGAAACGCTGACCATCCGGATTGTTGGGCTGGACGAGCAGCAGGATGTCGGCCTCAGCCAGTGCGGCGGCGATCTCTTCGGCGGAGACGGCCCGGAGCTGATGGCCACGCCAGGCATGGGGATGTTCCGCATAAGTCGGTGCCAGGGTGAGTACCCGCCCCGGTGCAAAGCAGGCCGGCAGCGCCTGGATGGCGGCCTGGGAGCCCGCCACCGGCAGCAGATGGGGGCTACCGTAATACGCAGCGGCGGCAGCCTCCAGTCCGTCGTCCGTCTCGGGCAGACGCTGCCATACCTCCGGTGCCAGCAGCGGCACAGGGTAGGCATGCGGATTGATACCGGTGGACAGATCCACCCACTCCGCCAGCGGGATGCCATGGCGCCGGGCGGCCTGGCGCAGACGCCCGCCGTGTTCAAGCATGGATCAGGGCACTCACTCCCGCCACGGCCAGTACCCACAACCACACACTGTTGTTGACCAGGGCCAGGGCCTTGTCGATGTCGGCGCCCCGGGCCGGTGCGCCGACCCCCAGGGGCGGACGGCTTTCGAGCTGGCCATGGTAGATCGCCGGACCGCCAAGGCACAGGTCCAGGGCACCGGCACCCGCCGCCATCACCGGGCCGGCATTGGGGCTGTCCCAGGCCGGCGCCTGGGTACGCCAGCAGCGCAGGGCATTGGCAGTGTGCCCGAGCAGGGCGTAGCTCAGGGCCGTGAGCCGGGCCGGGATGAAGTTGAGCACATCGTCGATACGCGCGGCGGCCCAACCGAAGCGCAGGTAGCGCTCGGTGCGGTAGCCCCACATGGCATCCAGAGTATTGGCCAGACGGAACATCAAGGCGCCCGGCCCGCCCAGCAGGGCAAACCAGAACAGGGCACCGAAGACCGCGTCATTGCCATTCTCGAGCACGGACTCCACAGTCGCCTTGGCCACGCCGGACTCATCCAGCTCCGCCGTATCGCGGGAGACGATCCAGGACAGGCGCTGGCGGGCTCCCGCCAGATCGCCCTGCGCCAGGGGCGCCGCCACCGCCCGCGCATGCTCGGCCAGGCTTCGCCCCCCCAACGCAAAGTAGAGCAAGCCGATGTCGAGGGCCAATCCCAACCACGCATCCGCCTCCCGCAATGAACCCGCGAGGGCCACCCAGGGCAGCACGGCTGCGCTCCAGGCCAACAGACCAACACCCCGGTGATTGCCTAACCGGCGCAGGAGGCGCTCGACGGCCGCTGCGTAGCGCCCGAACCCGACAAGGGGATGGAAGCGACGCGCCTCCCCCAGGAGACGGTCGAGCAGAAGGCCCAGCAGCATGGGCAGGACAACGGGAAACAGGGCGGCGAGGAGCAGGGCGAGCATGGGATAATCAAGGGCTTATTGCACCCTGGATTGTAAGTCATGCGTCAAGCCCGCACCCTGATGGTTCAGGGCACCACCTCCGATGCCGGCAAAAGCACCCTGGTCGCCGGCCTCGCCCGCCTGCTGTGGCGGCGTGGCGTGCGGGTCGCCCCCTTCAAGCCCCAGAACATGGCCCTCAACTCGGCGGTGACAGTGGACGGGGGCGAGATCGGCCGGGCCCAGGCCCTGCAGGCCATTGCCGCCGGCCTGGAGCCCCACACCGACATGAACCCGGTGCTCCTCAAGCCCTCCACGGACATCGGTGCCCAGGTCATCATCCACGGCCGCGCCGTGGCCAACCTGTCGGCGCGGGACTATCACAACTACAAACCCCGGGCCATGGCCGCCGTGCTGGAGAGCTACGGCCGCCTCGCCGACGCCTACGAGGCGGTGCTGGTGGAAGGCGCCGGCAGCCCCGCCGAAATCAACCTGCGTGACCGCGACATCGCCAACATGGGCTTTGCCGAAGAAGTGGACTGCCCGGTGATCCTGGTGGCCGACATCGACCGAGGCGGCGTCTTCGCCCACCTGGTCGGCACCCTGGACCTGCTCTCCCCCACCGAGCAGGCCCGCGTCAAAGGCTTCGTGATCAACCGCTTCCGGGGCGACATCGGCTTGCTGCAATCCGGCCTCGACTGGCTGGAAGCACGCACCGGCCGTCCAGTGCTGGGCGTGGTGCCCTACCTGCACGGCCTCTTCCTGGATGCCGAGGATGCCCTCGCCGATGCCCGCGCCGAAAAGGGCGAGGCCCGCCTGCGCGTCGTCGCGCCGGTGTATCCGCGCATTTCCAATCACACCGACCTGGACGCCCTGCGCCTGCACCCGCAGGTGGACTTCAGCTGGATAGGCCCTGGCCAGAGCATGCCTCCGGCCGACCTGATCGTGCTGCCCGGCTCCAAGGCCGTGCAGGCCGACCTGGCCTGGCTGCGCCAGCAGGGCTGGGAAGAGTCCATCAAACGCCACCTGCGCTACGGCGGCAAGGTGGTCGCCATCTGCGGCGGCTACCAGATGCTCGGCCGTCAGCTCCACGACCCGCTGGGGCTGGAAGGCAAACCCGGCAGCGTGGCCGGCCTGGGCCTGCTCGACACCGAGACCGAACTCGAAGCCGAGAAGCAACTCCAGACCGTGACCGGCAGCCTGTGCCTGCCCGGCGGCGCCCCGGTGAACGGCTACGAGATCCACATGGGCGTGACCCGCGGCCTCGCCCTGGCGCGCCCAGCCGTGCAGCTTGCCGACGGGCGTGCCGACGGGGCGCTGTCGGAAGACGGCCAGATCCTCGGCACCTACCTCCACGGCCTCTTCGACCACCCGGACGCCCTTGCTGCCCTCCTCGCCTGGGCCGGTGTCAGTGATGCGGAGCGGATTGATCTGTCGGCCCGCCGCCAGGCCGACCTGGAGCGGCTCGCCGACAGTCTGGAAGCCAGCCTTGATCTGCCCCGCCTGGCCGCTTGCTTCGGCCCAGGCATTGCTGCCGATGCACTCCTGGCCGCCGCCCCCGCCAAGCTTGCTTGACCGCTCAACCGCCGCTCTCTACCATTCTCCCATGGACGCCGATCTCGCCTCTCTCGAACAAAAGCTCGAACAATTGCTCAGCCGTCATGCCGCTGATCACGCCCGGCTGAACAGCCAGTACGCAAGCGCGCTAACCGAAAAACGCGCATTGCAGGAGCGGGTCGACGCCCTGGAATCCGCCAATCGCGAACTCAATGACAAACTCGGGCTGGTGGGCAGTCGCCTCGAAGCACTGCTCGCCCGCATCCCGGAGGCCTGATATGGAACAACTCGACATCAAGCTTCTGGGGCGTGAATACCGCGTCGCCTGCAAGCCCGAAGAGAAGGATGGGCTGCTGGCAGCCGTCACCTACCTCGACGAAAAAATGCGCGACCTGGCCGACAAGACCAACTCCGCCGGCGAACGCCTGGCCGTGATGACGGCCCTCAACATTACTCACGAATTTCTGCAATTTCAGCGTGCCGGCGGGTTTGACATCCCGACGCTCAAGCGTAGAATCGAACGCATCAACAGTCGTCTCGACGGTGCCCTGGCAGAGCAGGAAACGCTCTTCTAGCCCGCGTCAGGTGGCTGAGAAATACAGGTTTGATTAATCCCCTGCGGTGTTGGTCAAGGCTTAATATTCCTTGAACCAATGTCTACGTGACATGGGTCGCTGCCCATTGAAACCGCTGGTGTGCGCGCTCCTCGTCGAGTGTGCCTGATGCGGAAGGAATGCGCCCCCCCTGAACTCCGGTTCAGGATGAAGGCCTGACGGCATGCGCGGGGGACCCAACAAAAAAGCGCAGATTTCGGTCTGCGCTTTTTTACGTCCATTTTTTGCGTCCTGCCCCGGCCCGCAGCCCGAAAGGCTACGAACCGGTCTGGAGAAAACTCACTCCGGCGCCTTGAAGCTCGCACCCGCCTTGTTGGCCAGGAAGGCCACGGCACGCTTCAGCTCATCGTCGGTCAGGTCGGCCGCGCCACCCTTGGGCGGCATCGCGCCCTTGCCGGCAGCGGCAGACTTGGCCAGACCATCAAGGCCTGCACCGAGGCGGGGGCCCCAGGCGCCCTTGTCGCCGGCCTTCGGCGCACCGGCAGCACCGCTGTCGTGACAGGCGCCACAGACGGAAGCGTAAATCTGCTCGCCCTTGCGGCTACCCGGAGCCGCCGCCGGCGCTGCCACCAGGGCAACGCTCGCGACCGGCTGGATCAGCTTGGCCGCCAGTTCTTCATCGACCGCGGCCTTCTTGCCACAACCCACGAGCTGGGTCGCCATCGCGGCAACACCAAAAGAAAGCGCAATCCGCGCATAGGAACGGACGGGGGAACGACGAAAATCCGACATGCTGAATTCCTCGAGAACGGGCAAGATTTAGTAAAGCATTGATTATAGCGGGGGTATCCGCTTTCTGTCAGGCAAAGCATGGACTCCGCCTGCGATTCGCGCTATTCTGCGCGCCTCGCAACGCAAAGTTGCCTGTACTCCGCGCGCCCGTAGCTCAGCTGGATAGAGTACTGCCCTCCGAAGGCAGGGGTCACACGTTCGAATCGTGTCGGGCGCGCCAAACAAATCAATGGGTTGGATCGAAAGATCTGGCCCATTTTTGTTTCTGGCCCAGCCTTGGCCCAAATTTGGCCCACCGTTGGCCCATCCGTTTTTCGCCCCGCTCGGCAAACAGGCCGTTTGCCCCGTGCTTCCCTGGCCCACACTTCAGCAGCACACGGGGCGCCCTCCTCACTTTACTACTCCTTCTCCCCCGCAGACTTGCCTTCGTCCGGAAGGTGCTCGGCGAGTTGCTCGAGTCGACACCCGAAGTAGTCACATAGACGATCAAGATTGTCCGTCACGGTGCTGTAACCGGGGTGGTTGGCAATCTTGGACAGCGTCATCCGATTGATCCCGGTCTGAGCGGCGACCTCGGTCATCGTGATCACTCGTCGTTCGCGGAACTCCTTCTCTGCAATAAGCTCCTTGAGCCTGAACCTGATCATGACTTGCACCTGAGTCTGTTTAGTGGCGGATGATAAGAAATATTATCGCTTGCTGTTGACATTGCGCATAGAGGTGATTAAATTTGTTATCAGGTGATCGTTAATCAAGACCACCGATCCGATTAATAATCAAGGAGCAAGTCATGGAACTGACCTACCTCACCACCGACGAGTTGTCGGAGCGCATCAAGTACGACCCACGGACGATCCGGGAACGTCTGAAAGACAGCGTGTTGATCGAAGGGACGCACTACATCCGCCCGTTTGGTGGCCGGAAAATTCTTTACATCTGGGAGCACATCAAGCGCGACATGGGCCTGAAGTCGGCTGAAAGCCACTTTGCTATCCCGATGGCGAATGGAGGTGTCTGCCATGGGTAGCATTCGCAAACACGGCCAGACTGGTGCGCTGTTCTTCGACTTTCGTTATGAGGGCGCTCGCTGTCGGGAGTACACGACACTTCCGGACACGGCAGCCAACAAAAAGAAGATGGAGAAGGTCTTGAAGATGCTCGAAGCCGACATCGCCGCCGGCACCTTCGACTACCGACGCTACTTCCCGGCCAGCAAGAACGCCGCCCGCTTCGACGCCGCACCGGCCGTCAGCGTTGCCGTGACCGTCACCGCGCCGAGCGCGCCCATGGTCGCCCCGACGCCCCTCTTCAAGGACTTCGCGGAAACCTGGTATTTGGAGAAGGAGGTGGAGTGGCGCAAGTCCCACCGGATCACCGTCCGACGGGAACTCGACAGCCTGCTTTCCCGCTTCGGGGAGAAGGCGGTCGGCCAGATCACCAAGGCTGACGTACTTGCCTACCGCGCCGAACTCGGCAAAGTGACTGCGCGGGGCAAGGAAACGAAGTTGTCTGCTGCACGGATCAACAAGATGCTGAACCCGCTCAGGCAAATCCTCAACGAAGCGGCCGACCGCTTTAATTTTCCCACGCCTTGCCAGAACATCAAACAGCTGCGCATCAAGCGCACCGATGTGGATCCCTTCTCCCTCGAGGACGTGCGCTCCATCCTCGCCACGGTGCGGGAGGACTTCCGCGACTACTTCACCGTGCGCTTCTTCACCGGGATGCGCACCGGCGAGGTGGATGGGCTGAAGTGGAAGTACGTGGATTTCGAGCGCCGGCTGATCCTCGTGCGGGAAACGGTGGTCCTCGGCGACGAGGAGTACACCAAGACCGACGGCTCGCAGCGGGACATCCAGATGAGCCAGCTCGTCTTTGAGGCCTTGAAGCGCCAGCAGGCCGCGACCGGCAAGGTGTCGGAGTTCGTGTTCTGCAACCGGCTCGGCAAGCCCCTTGACCACAAGAACGTGACGAACCGGGTCTGGTATCCCCTCCTCCGTCACCTGGGGCTCAAGAAGCGACGGCCCTACCAGTGCCGGCACACGGCGGCCACCCTGTGGCTCGCCGCCGGCGAGGCGCCGGAGTGGATCGCGCGGCAGCTCGGCCACACGACGACCGAGATGCTGTTCCGGGTCTATTCCCGCTACGTCCCCAACCTGACTCGCCGGGATGGTTCGGCCTTCGAGCGCCTGATCACCCAGTCGATTGCCGACACCCCCTTGCCCGTGAATCCCGTCGAGGAGCCCCGCCATGTCTGATGCCCGCAAAACTGAGTTTCACCTGAACCAGCTGCCCCAGCCGGATCACGTCATTGACCGCCTGCCGCCGGTCTTCCGGATCCAGTCGATCGAGCGCCTGCCCTTCGACGAGCGCAACCTGCTCAACGTGGCGGTCGTCTTCCACGAACGGGCAGTGCTGCGCGTCGAATGGCTGTGCCGCCATCCGGACAGCCGGCTGACCGTCGGCAGCCTCGTGTCGATCCGCTGGCTGGGTCGGCCGACCAGCACCCTGGGGGCGATCCGGATCGCTCGGCTGGTGAAGCTCGAACGGCCCGAGGCGAGCTTGAACCCCTTCGACACGGTGCCCCACGCCTGGGTCCGGGATCGGGAGCTCGTCGCGCGGGCAGGGCGCTTCTGGGAAAGCCTGAGCCGGCCGCTGCAGCACCTTTTCAACGCGGTGTTCTGGGAGCCGCGGCGCTTCCAGCGTTATCTCGAGGGGCCGAGTTCGCTCCAGGGGCATCACAACGGCCGTAACGGCAACTTTCGCCATGCGCTGGAAGTTGCCGAGCGGGCCCGTACCCTCGGTAGCCATCACGCGGAGGTGCATCTGCCTGTGCTGATCGCGGCGAGCCTGCTCCACGACGCGGGTAAGGCCGAAGAGTACAAGTTCAATCCGGTGCGGTGCCGCTACGAGATGACGGAACGCGGGGCGCTGCTGGGCCACAAGCATACGATTCTCGAGTGGATCGCCGCGGCCCGGGCCCAGCACCGGGTGATCGTGCCGGAGGCCCATTACCTGGCGCTCCTTCATGCGATCACCGCCGCCAAGGGGGCGCCCGACTGGCTGGGGCTGCGGGAGCCCCTGAGCCTGGACGCCCACATCCTGTCGACGGTGGACCGCCTCTCGGGCCAGGCCGATCTGGTCAGCCGCCACGCCGCGCGGGACGGGGGCTTCGGTGCCTATCACCGCCACCTGGGCGGACGGCCTTACGTCGTGCGGGAGTAAGGTTGGCTGCGCAGCCCCGACCCACCCGCGGCGGCGCCCGCAGCTCGCTTAGGAAATCGAGACGTTTCGCTATGCTGTTCCGGACAGCGGACGTCCCGTCATTCCACCCTTCGTAATTGCTTGGAGATTCTCATGGATCAACATGATGACCGCGCTCGTCCTCGATCTCGGACCCTGCGTGGCACCTGTATCACCCTAACCGTCGATCTCGCCAATCCGCGCCTGATCGGCGTCTGGAAGTGGAACTTTGAAGAGGCCAGTCGCCGCCTGTACGCGGTGTGCGTCTATGCGCCCAACGTCCTGCGGGATGCCTACCCCCTGGAGGAATTGGAATATCTGAAGGACTGCATCGCGCAGCAGGGCCACAAGGTCGAGAAGATGATCGACTGGACGCGGACCCAGCTCGACGCCGCCGGCCTGCAGGTGGGCGAATCTGGCCGGGTCGAGCTTTTGAGCGCCGATATCCGCCCGCCCCTGGCGAGCGCTTACGCGGACCTCTTCCTCCGCGCCGATCTCGCCATCCAGCTGCTGGACGCCCTGTGGGTACAGCGGGCACTGACCGACGCGGGCCACGCGGAGCGGACCGGGGCGATGCGCCGCGCACCGCTCAGTGTCCTGGGTGCGATCCTGCGGATGCATGCGCGGTGCCGGGCGCACATCGAGGCGCTGTACCGACAACGGGAGTCGGGGCCGACATAGACGGCGTGTAACCAGGCTCAGGCGCTTTGGAGGGTCTCGAGCTGGGTGATCAACTGGCGGAGCTGGTCCCGGGAGCACCCTCCCAAGAGCCGGATCAGTTCCGCCAGGTCGTCATCCGGCTCGTACAAGCAGGAGACCGGAACACTCAGTTCTGCGGCCAGCCGCTGCGCCGTCTGCACGTCCGGCACATGCTTGCCCCGCTCGTACTGGTTGATCCGCGCACTGGCAACGAACTGGTCAATCCCGGCCAGGATGCCGAGCTGCTTTTGCGATACGCCTCTCGCCTCCCGGGCCGCCCGTAGCCGCCTGGCAAACACTGACTTCTCTTCCATCCCCGTCCCCCGCGCTTGAGGACTAAGAGATTCTTAGGAAGGACGCCTATGGCATACTAAGGAATCCTTAGCTTTGTTGTCATAAGACCCACCCAACCCGGGCCTCCGTGGCTTTTGACTGCGACGAAGTTCGCTCACACGACGGCCCACACATTGAATATCAATAAGGATCAAACCATGTACAAGATGACTGCTGCACTGGCGCTCGGCCTTGCGCTGACCGGCTGTGCCTCGATGAAGCCCTCGGTTCACACCGAATCGACCTTCGTGATTTACGACGTCAAACCCGCCACGCTCGACCGGAATCTGTTTCTGAAGGCGGTGCTCGATGGCGTGCAGAAGAGTGCCAGCAAACTGCGGGTGAATCGTGAGATTCCCCCCGCGGAGCTGCCGGCCACACCAGGGCGCTTCGAGCTCCAGGATCCGTTTGCGAATTCCAGGATGGGCGCGCTGCTGGCGTCCCAGGCGCAGAGCATCCGCGTTCCGGTCTGCAAGAATGCGCTGATGACGGTTTCTACCGATAACACCAGCATGGCGCAGTACGGTGAGCAGACGACCTTCTTCCTGTGCGTCCTGCCCTACAAGGATGGCTACCACATCGATATCCACGCGACCTTCGTGCGAGCGAACAGCGGCTTGACCCCGCAAGGGATCAGCGCCGCGGTCGGGCGCTCGCTGATCGGGGACTCGAGCCAGTTCATCCCTCGCACGATGAATAACGTCCGCGCCGCGGCCGAGTCGGTTGGCGGGAAGGTGACGGTGGTGGACAGCTACATCCCGGAGGATTTCAAAGGGGCGTTTGTGAACCAGGCCGAGAGTGCCGGCAAGTAAGCCCTGGAAGGAGACACCTGAAATGGACAAACGCGTCGTTGGAACACTGCTGGGAATCGCCGGCGTGCTGTTGTGGTTCATGCCCTGGATGGCGTTCTCGATGGGGGACATGGACTTCCACCGGACCGGCAGTCACGTTGGCGGGATCGCTTACGTCCTGCTGATGAGCTCGCTGGCCTCTGCGGTGCTGTCCTGGGTGCCCCAGCCTGTGCCACGCATCATCGTGGCCGCGCTCTCGACGCTGCTCAGCGGGTTCTTCTGGCTGAACGCGGGGGAGGCGGCTGCGTGGGGCCTGGTCTGGCTGTGTACAGTGAGCGGCTTCAGCCTGCTGCAGGCGATCGAGAGGAATAGCGCGGAACGGAAGTCCGAGCCGCAGGGCGAGTAGTTCTTCATTGGGTCGGGACGAGGGAGCGTGGGGGGCCTCGTCCTGGCGCTTCTTCTTTTCAGTCGCCGAGGGAATTGGTGGCATACCTTGGCCGCACTTTCCGCTTGGCAAATAACTGCTTCTCCAACTATGCAGTGCTGAGCATTCTGTGAAACTCGTCCCTACCCCGCACCCACTCAGCAAATCACAGAAATTCAAGGCAATCCGCTCAACGTAACCGACACTCCATTCGCACAAGGCCGCCTCGGAAGTGCATCCTCGCTTGCTTTTGAAGATGTCATCCCCCAGGGTATGATTTGACTACTTTCATGACCAATCTGGAGCGAGCTGTGCGTACAGTCAGCCTGGCGGATGCCAAAGCCCATTTGAGCGAGCTCGTTACTCAAGTCGCCGCTGGCGAAGAGGTGGTCATCACCCGGCATGGGCAACCCATCGTTCGCCTCTGTGGCTTGGAGAAGGCCAAAGCTCCGCTTGCCTCTCGAGCCCAGTTTCGCGCCCAGCTCCCGCGTCTGGAGAAGCCCTCCGCGCTGCTTATCCAGGGCCAGCGGGAGGATGAGCGCTGACATGCTCTACCTGGATACCAGTTTCGTAGCACCTCTCGTGCTGAACGAAGAGGTGAGCCCCCTCGTCGAGTCCTATCTGGCCAAACAAGCTGCCGGCAGCTTGGCTGTCAGTCACTGGACCCGGGTTGAATTCGCCTGCTTGGTTGCTCAAGGGGTGAAAGCTCAGCACTTCTCTACCCAGACAGCGGCCTCAGTCCTCGCAGAGTTTGAAGCCCTCGTTCAGGAATCCTTCCAGGTCTGGCTCCCCAGCGCAGCCGACTACGACTTGGCGCGGACTTTGTTGGGACACTTTGAGCCGGGCCTCCGAGAAGGGGGTGCTCTCCATCTTGCGATTGCCAAGAATCAGGGAGCAGACAAAATCCTGACCCTGGATGACGGGCTCCTGAAAGCCGCCAAGTCACTCAAAATCCCCGCCAGCCGCGGCATCCGCTGAAGTAGCACTTCGTGACAACCGACTCCACTCTCACCAAATTCGGCTTCCGCTTCGGCCGTAACGGCGCGCATGCGGCCCGAACAATGATGCTCGGTGAGCTCCGCACGCTGTTCAATCACCAGCCCGAGACTGCCACCAAGGCGGACTACCGGCGAGAGGTGGTCGAGTCCAACGTACTGGGCAAACCTACCCGCAAAGCACGAGAGCTCGCCTTTGGTCACCTGGCAGACCTGTATGGCCTTGCGCCCGAGCTCGCGGCGTTTCGCGCTTTCCGAAAACTCTGGACGCAGGACGAAGACGCACAGCCAGTTCTGGCGCTCACCCTGGCGCTCGTCCGTGACCCGCTGCTGCGCCGCTCATGGGAGTTCATGCTCGCCAAACAGCCAGGCGAAGCCGTGCGCCGTGAGGAACTCGAGGCACTGCTTTCCCGCGACGACCCAGGTCGCTTCAGTCCGGCCTCCCTCAAATCCTTCGCCCAGAACATCAACGGCACCTGGACTCAGGCTGGCTTTCTGGCTGGGCGGTCCCGCAAGACCCGGGTGGTTCCACATATCACCCCGGCAAACGTCACCTTCGCCCTTTTCCTCGGGTATCTCGAGGGTTTCACTGGCCAGAGCCTGTTCACTTCAGCCTGGATGAAGCTCCTCCCCGGCTCCCCGGATGAGCTGGAAGGGCTGGCCAACTCCGCCTCGCATCGGGGGCAAATCGTGTTCATGAGCGCGGGGGGCGTCAAGGAAGTGCGCTTCCCTGGCTACCTCACTCCCGAAGAAGAGCACATCCGCCAAGAGGTCTCCCATGTCGTCTAAGGTCGCCAAGCTGATTTCGGCTTACCGTCAGCACCTCACCGTTCCCTGGCAGCCCGGTTTGGCCGCGATTCAGCGCGTCATCTTTGCCGTCTACGACAAGACGGATGAGCTGCGCCTACGCGCCAACGTTGAGGAGTTCGCCTTGGCGACCCAGCAAGCCGGCAAGCAGTGGCTGCTCCTGGATGTCACCAATGCCTTCCCTGAATGGATGGCAGCCCAGGAGTACCGGGACGCCTACTTCGAATGCCCCGAGGATTTGGCTGGATACCAGAACGGCGAACTGACCGAGTTCATCGCCGCCCTAAATGACAAACTCAAAACCCACATCAGCGCCGAAGCTGGCCCCGACACCGTCGTTGCCCTGCTCGGTGTTGGTACCCTCTTTGGGCTCGCTCGTGTTTCGTCCGTGGTAGAAGGTATCAAGGAAGCGGTGCAGGGTCGTATGCTAGTGTTCTTCCCTGGTGAGCATCATCCAGAAAATCACACCTACCGCCTCCTCGACGCGCGCGACGGCTGGAACTACCTGGCCGTCCCGCTGCTGGCCAAAGACTGACCCAACGTCCTCCAAACAATCCACCGCTAAGACCGCCATGCTGAACCGGGACATCTACAACAAGCCCCCCAAGGAGAACCGCCTCGTCAACAACGGCGTGGCTGAAGTATCGGAAGACCACTCCGATGCCGCCCAGGCCATCCTGCGCTACGAACTGGAATCCTTCGTCTGCGACGGGCAGTACGAGAAGGGCCTGGAAACCATCCTGGACAAGTTCCTGCTGAATCTGGACGCGGGGACCGAGCAACCTGGGGTCTGGATTTCCGGCTTCTACGGAAGTGGCAAGTCGCACCTGGCCAAGATGCTGCGCACGCTCTGGACCGACTATCAGTTTGCCGACGGCGCCACCGCTCGCAGCCTTGCCAAGCTCCCCACAGGCGTCTTCGAGCACCTGAAGGAACTCAGCATGCAGGGTAGGCGCCACGGCACCCTGCACGCCGCCGCTGGCAAGCTTGGGGCTGGTGCCGGAGACAAGGTTCGTTTGGCGCTACTGGGCATCGTGTTCAAGTCGAAAGGGCTGCCCGAGCAGTACAACCAGGCACAGTTTGTCCTGTGGATGACGCGGGAAGGCATCCTGCCAACGGTGGAGGCGGAGTTGAAGTCGGCCGGGCGCTCGCTGGCGCAGGAGCTTCCGCACATGTACGTATCCAGCCACCTCGCCAAAGCCCTGCTGCAGGCGCGGCCTGGTCTGGCCCACACCGAGGCCGATGCTCGCAAGCTCTTGAAGGAGCAGTTCCCGCAGGTAACCGACGTCACCAGCGAGCAGATGACCACCGCCATCGCGGATGCCCTGTCGGTTGATGGCAGGTTCCCGCTGACCCTGGTGGTCCTGGACGAAGTCCAACAGTTCGTCGGAAACGACGTGGAGAAGGCCTTCCAGGTGCAGGAGGTCACGGAAACCCTGTCCAAGCACTTCAATGGAAAGCTGCTCTTCGTTGCTACAGGGCAATCCGCGCTGTCCGGCATGGCCAACCTGCAGCGCCTGATGGGGCGCTTCCCGGTACAGGTGATGCTGGGCGACTGGGACGTCGAGAACGTCACCCGACAAATTATCCTGGCCAAGAAGCCCTCAGCCCAGCCGGAAGTCGAGCAGGTCTGGCGTGCCAACCTGGGTGAAATCTCGCGCCACCTGCGCGGCACCAAGCTCGAGCATGTCACCGACGACGAAGACGTGATGACCTCGGACTACCCGCTCCTGCCTGTACGTCGCCGTTTCTGGGAACGCGTTCTGCGGACCATTGACACCACTGGCACCGTCTCCCAGCTGCGTAGCCAGTTGCGCGTGGTGCACGAGGCCGTGCTGGCCACGGCCGATGCGCCGCTGGGGCACGTGGTCTCCGGCGACTTCCTTTACGACCAGATTGCCGCCAACCTCGTCTCGACCGCCCAACTACCGAAGGAGGTGTTCGACAACGTCCAACGCTTCTCGGCGGGGGATGCGGACGCCCAGCTCAAGGCCAAGCTGCTCAAGCTCATCTACCTCATCAACAAGCTGCCGGCCGACGCTGCGCTGGACATCGGCTTGAAGGCGACCGAAGAAGCGCTGGCCGACCTCTTGGTCACCGACCTCTCCGCAGGCTCCTCCGAGCTGCGCAAGAAACTGCCCGACCTGCTGGGCGAGCTTCAGAACAAAGACCGCCTCGTGATGGCCCTGGCGGGGAGCAGTGGCACCGAGTACCGCCTGCAAACCCGGGAGTCTAGCGCCTGGTACGACGAGTTCCGTGCCCAAGAAGCCGAACTCAAAGCTGCGCCCCAGCGGGTGGAGCAAAAGCGCGCCGACCTTTTGAAAAGCCGCTTCGGCGACGTCCTGAAGAAAGTCCGCGTAGTGCAGGGCAAAGACAACGTCGAACGCCGCCTCGCACCCATCTACGACGACAACCTGCCCAAAGACCACGACAAGAGCCTCTACCTGTGGATTCAGGACGGCTGGCAGACCGAAGAAAAGTCCGTCATCGCTGAAGCCAAGGCCAAGAGCTCCGACAACCCTACGCTCTTTGCTTTCCTCCCTGCCCAGCACAAGACCGAGCTGACCAACGCCATCGTGGCGCTGGAAGCCGCACGTACCACGCTGCAGAAGAAGGGTAGCCCCTCTACCGAAGAAGGTCGTGACGCCCAGCGCTCCATGGAGAGCCGACAACGCACCGCCGAGAAGGAGTTGGTCGAGCTGCTGGAGCTGCTCGTTGCAGGCGTTCGCGTATTCCAGGCCGGCGGCCAGGAGGCCCTGGACGGCAACGACCTGGCAGACCGCATCAACCGCGCGGGCCGCTCATCGGCCATCCGTCTTTACAGCCAGTTCGACGCGGCCGACCACGATATGTGGAGCAAGGTGCTGGACGAGGCACGCAAGGGCAACCTCGAAGCCCTTAAAGCCGTAGGCCACACTCAGGAGACCGACAAGCACCCGGTCTGCCAGAAGCTGCTTGCCTACATCGGCCCTGGAAAGAAAGGCGCCGAGATTCGCGACAACTTCGAGGCACCGCCCTTCGGCTGGCCTCGCGATGCCATTGATGGGGCGCTGTACGCCCTGTTGGCGGCCGGCCACATCAAGGCTATTGATGCCACGTCCAAACCCGTGGACGCCAAGAGCCTGGACCGGGCCAAACTCACCCAGACCAGCTTCCAGCGTGAGAGCGTCAACATCACGCCGATTCAGCTCATCAAGATTCGCAAGCTGTTCGACGCGGTGGGCGTTCCATGTCAGCCCAAGGAAGAGCTTATCAAGCTGCCGGCGCTGCTCGCCAAGTTGCGGGACCAAGCGTCGAAGGCGGGTGGCCAGGCCCCCGCGCCCGAGACGCCGAAACTCACCGTCATCGAAGCCGTTGAGGGGCAGACCGGCAACGCCCAGCTACTGGAATTGTTCAGCCACTACGACGAACTCGTCGGGCTCTCCAAGAACTGGACCCAAACCGCCGACGGCATCGCCAAGCGCCTACCTGACTGGCGCAAGCTCATTGAGTTGCTGCGTCACGCCAAGGCATTGGGGCCCTACGCAGCGCTGAAAGCCGAGGTTGATGCTATCGAGGCCCAACGCAGCTTACTGTCCGACCCGAACCCCGTCCGCCCGCTGCGGGACAAGACGGTGGACCTGTTGCGCCAGGCCTTGAACGCCAAGCTGGAAGCCTTCCAGCAAGCCTTTGCACAACAACAAGCTCAACTTCAGGCCGACGCGGACTGGAACAAGCTCAGCGATGCGCAACGTGGCGAACTCAGCACCCAGCACCACCTGACCGCACCAGAGACTGTGCAGCTCGGAACGCCTGAGCAACTACAGGACGCGCTGGACGACTGCGAACTGGAGCACTGGGTCGCCAAAATCCAGGCACTTCCCAGTCGCTTCGAGGCGGCCCGCCATGCCGCCGTGCATCTGCTGAAGCCCAACGTCGTCCATGTCGCGCTACCTAAGCGCACACTCAATGACGAAGCCGAGATGAGAGCCTGGCTGGCCGAGGTGGCGGCCCTTCTGCAATCGAGGCTCAAGAACGGGCCTGTGGCCCTGTAAGCGAAAGGACGCCCCATGCTTGACCACATCAAGTTGGAACAATTCACGGCTTTCGAGCAGTTCAGCCTGAAGTTTTCACCGGGTCTGAACGTATTCATTGGAGAAAACAGCTGCGGCAAGACACACCTGTTGAAGCTGGTGTATGCGGCCTGCGACATCTCGACCAGTCAAAAAAGCTTTGCCGAGAAGCTCAATCGCGTTTTTCTCCCGTCGGGAGAGCAAATCGGGCGGTTGGTCAAAAGGCGGGGCGTCAGTAGCAAGTGCAATGTTGAGGTCACGCGAATCGTCCAAGTCGATGACCAGCCGAAACGACTCACCTTGCGACTGACCTTTTCGAATCACACCAAGGAAGCAGCCAAGGCCACGGAATCCGGAGCCCGCAAGTCGTGGCGGGAACACCCGCTGACGTCGGTGTACATCCCCGTCAAGGACATGATGGCCAACGCACCGGGCTTCCGCTCCCTCTACAGCCTGCGTCACATCCACTTCGAAGAGGTCTACGCCGACATCATCGACCGCGCCTTTCTAGGCACCTTGAAGGGCCCGACCGACAAGGACCGCAAGCGCCTGTTGGAAATTCTGCAGCAGTCGATGGAAGGCAAGGTCATCACCCGCAACGAGGAATTTTTCCTCAAAAGCCCCCAGGGCGAGCTCGAGTTCACCCTGCTGGCCGAAGGCATCCGCAAGCTGGGCCTGCTGTGGGTGCTCATTCAGAACGGCACTCTGCTCGATGGCAGCGTGCTGTTGTGGGATGAACCAGAAGCCAACCTCAACCCCAAGCTGATGCGCACCGTGGTGCAAATCCTAGTCGAATTGCAGCGTCTGGGAGTGCAGGTGTTCGTCACTACCCACAATTACAACCTGCTGAAGGAATTCGACCTTCAGTTGGAGGCCAAGGACCAGGCGCTGTTCCACAGCCTCTACCGGGACGAGCAGCGTAACGTACAAGTGGCGTCGTTCACGCGCTACGAGGAGCTGCAACCCAACGCCATCGACGACACCCTCGGTCAACTAGCGGACCGCGAGATTCGCCAGCAGATGGGGGGGCTGGGCCAATGAAAGTGCGAGCCGACGGCTTCGAGTTCGAGTTCCCTGGCGCGCTGGATGCCTTCGTTTTCGACGAGAAGGACAAGTCACAGCCGAGCTTTCATGGACTCTCGCACGCCATGAGGGCAGTGGACCTCGTAGTAGAGCTGCCGAACGACACCCTCTTCATCGAGGTGAAGGACTTCCACGCGCCCGACGACTATAACTTCAAGGCTGCGGCCAACGACGATGAGCAAGGCCAGCGGCGCGAACGGATGAACCATCTGCGCGACGTGCTAGTGCACAAGTTCCGCGATACCTGGCTCTACCGCTGGTCTGAACGCGCGGCAGGAACACCAGACAAGCCGGTGCGCTACCTGTGCGTGTTGAGCCTGGACAACGGTCTGCTCGGAACAGTACGCAAGGAGCTGCACCAGGCATTGCCAGCAGGAAGTGCCGGCCCTCGCTGGCAGCGCGAGTTGGCCACGGCCTGCGTCGTGCTGAACCCACAACGCTGGAACAGCGCCTTCCCTGCCTGGCCACTGAACCGCTACTGAACCCTGGGCGCCCATGACAACGAATAACCAGCCCCTGCCCAAACTCCTTCGCAGCCAGCTCGAAGCCACCGTCAAGTACGCCCGCGACGTCTCGGAGAAAGGCGCCCACGCAGCCCTAAGCCAACTTGCTGTGGGCGAACCCAAGGCACCTGACTACCTGACCGACGAGCTCAAGGCCCTGCGCCGCCGCCTGCGTGCCCACGGCCGAGCCCTGGGCGATACCAAGGCGGCCGACGACACCAAGGGCCTGCAGCACCTGGTCTGGGAAGTGGCCTACGAGCACTGGCACCGCATGCTGTTCGCCCGCTTCCTGGCGGAGAACGGCCTGCTGCTGTGGGAGCCCGGCGCTGCGGTCTCGCTGGACGACTGCGAAGCCCTGGTGCAGGAAGCCGACCCGGCGATGAACCTGGGTGCCAAGACCAAGTGGGAGTTGGCCGGCGAGCTGGCCGCCCGCATGCTGCCCCAGGTGTTCAAGCCGCAGAGCCCGGTGTTTGAGCTGGCCTTCGCGCCCGAGCATCAGCGCGAGCTGGAGCGCCTGCTGGCCGCGCTGCCAACCGAGGTGTTCAAGGCCAGCGACAGCCTGGGCTGGGTCTACCAATTCTGGCAGGCCAAGCGGAAGGACGAGGTCAACGCCTCGGAAGTGAAGATTGGCGCCGACGAGCTACCCGCCGTCACCCAGCTCTTCACCGAGCCCTACATGGTGGACTTCCTGCTCCACAACTCGCTGGGCGCCTGGTGGGTAACACGCCACCCTGGCGAGACCTGTCCAGTGCCGCTGACCTACCTGCGCACGCTGGAGGACGGCACGCCCGCCGCAGGCAAATTCGAAGGCTGGCCCGACCGCTTGAGAGAGTTCAATCTGCTCGACCCCTGCTGCGGCTCAGGCCACTTCCTGGTGGCGGCCTTCCTGATGCTGGTGCCGATGCGGATGGCCGCGGAAAACCTCTCCGCCAGTGAGGCGGTGGATGCGGTGCTGCGCGACAACCTGCATGGCCTGGAACTGGACCCCCGCTGCGTGGAAATCGCCGTGTTCGCGCTGGCGCTGGCCGCCTGGCGTTTTCCAGACGAGGCGGGCGAGCCGCTGGGCGTGCGCGAGGACATGCCTGCGCCCAACATCGCCTGCTGTGGGTTGAAGGTGGCCGCACGAGCAGCAGACTGGATGGCGCTGGTCCCCGACGAGATGCCGAACGCGACTTACCTGCGCCAGGAGCTGCGTCTGCTGCACGACAGCTTCTCCCAGGCACCGCTGCTGGGCAGCCTGCTCGACCCGGCGCGCAGCCTGAAGAAAGACCTTGCCACCAGCAGCTTTGACACCTTGCGTGACCTGCTGGAACGAGCGCTATCCACCGAGCGCCCGGCCACGCTGTGGGGTGAGGGCAACGACATGCAGGACGAGGCTTGGGACCACGCCCTGACCGCTCGCGGTTTGCTGGATGCGGCGCGGGTGCTGGATATGCGTTACCACTTGGTGGTCACCAACGTGCCCTATCTGGCGCGCGGCAAGCAGTCCGACGCGCTGAAGAGCTTCTGCGAGAGCCATTATCCAGAGGCTAAGAACGACCTGGCCAACGTGTTCCTGGAGCGTTGCCTGGAACTGTCCCAGCGTAGCGCCGCCGGCGTGGTCCAGATTGTGATGCCGCAAAACTGGCTGTTCCTCACCAGCTACAAGAAGCAGCGCGAAAGCCTGCTGAAGCGGGCACAGTGGAATTTGCTGGTGCGGTTGGGGGAGGGCGGATTCGACAGCCCACAAGCGGCTGGAGCGTTCATCATTCTTCTCACCCAGACCTACGCCACTGCGGACGAGACGTTTGCGTTGCACGGAGTGGATGCCAGCCGGCCAAAGGGGGCTGCGGATAAGGCCGCGCTGCTGCAGGATGGAGAGGTAGTGTCGGTGGGGCAGAAGGGGCTGCTAGGCAATCCCGATTCGCGAGTAAGCCTTGAAGCACTTGAGAATCACTCGGAGCTTCTTTCTCTAAATGCTGAGAGCTACCAAGGGCTTGTTACGGGAGACTTGGAGCGATTTGTAACCACGTTTTGGGAGCATCAGGAGCTGAGCGTTCGGGGGTGGCTACCGTTTCGAACCACTATCGATGCAACAGATACTCCATTAGCAGGTGTTCACCACGTAATTCTTTGGGAGGAAGGGGTTGGTCAATTAGCTCGTTATGCTAAAGATTCGCGTGACCGGCTCCACGACATGCATGAGAGCGGGAATAAAGCTTGGGGGAGGCCTGGGGTTGCAATCAACCGAATGCGTGGCTTGAGGGTGGCACACTACTCAGGTGAGCATTTTGATAACAATGTTGCTGTCGTTGTCCCAAGAGAACGGAAATCGCTGCCGGCGATTTGGTGTTTTCTATCTAGCCAGGATTTTGCCGAGCACGTTAGGAGCCTAGATACGACACTCAAGGTTACCAACCAAACACTCCTTAAAGTTCCTTTCGACCTCGCTTACTGGCAACGAGTCGCCACCGAACGCTATCCCAGCGGCCTGCCCAAACCCTATTCTGACGACCCCACCCAGTGGCTGTTCCACGGTCATCCGCAGCCTGCTGCCGACCCGCTGCAGGTCGCCGTCGCCCGCTTGCTCGGCTACCGCTGGCCGGCCGAGACCGACGCCGACATGGAACTCGCCGACGAGGCGCGCCAGTGGATTGCCCAGACTGACAAGCTCGCTGTCCACGCCGACGACGACGGCATCGTCTGCCTGCCCGCCGTTCGCGGTGAAAAGCCCGCCCACGAGCGCCTGCTGGCACTGCTCATTGACGCCTGGGAAACCGTCACCCCCGGCAGCTGGAAAACCTCCACCCTCGACCGCCTGCTGCTTGATGCCGACTGCGCGGGCAAGAGCCTGGAAGTGTGGCTACGCGAGAAGTTCTTCGAGCAGCACGCCAAGCGCTTCCACCACCGCCCCTTCATCTGGCACGTGTGGGACGGCCTCAAGGACGGCTTCGGCGCGCTGGTTAATTACCACCAGCTCGACGCCAAGAACCTGGAGCGCCTCATCCACACCTATTTGGGCGACTGGATTCGCCAGCAGGAAGCCGGCGTACGCGATAGCATCGACGGCGCCCAGACCCGGCTGGCCGCCGCCCAGGACCTGAAGCGCCGCCTGGCGCTCATCCTCGAAGGCGAGCCACCCTACGACATCTTCGTCCGCTGGAAGCCCCTGGCCGAGCAGCCCATCGGCTGGAACCCCGACCTCAACGACGGCGTGCGCCTCAACATCCGCCCCTTCATGACCGCCGAGGTCCTGCGCCACAACAAGAAGCCCAAACTCAACATCACCTGGGACAAAGACCGCGGCAAAGACGTGGAAAGCGCACCGTGGTTCCACAAGTTCAAGGGCGACCGCATCAATGACCACCATCTGACTCTCGCGGAAAAGCGCGCTGAGCGGGACAAGCTTAGTAAGGCCTGACCATGGGTTTCTGGCACACAGGTTACGAAGAGTTCCATGAGCCCACCGGGCTGCCGGAGTTCGATTACCGACAGCCCCAGCAGGTTCGTTACGCATGCGAGCATTGTGGTCTGCACTTTGGTGACGTAGAGGAACTGCGACGCCACCGCTTCGAGCAGCATCCTCTTCGGCAGCCCGTATTGCTGATACGCGGCCGCACCAGGGATTCGATGCCTCTTGTGATTTCAACCCCACTGCTACCCTCGGACGTTGTCATCGAGGATGCAAGCAAGTGCTTTGTGAATGGGGCCTCTGTTGCGCCTTCTGCGCTTCCTCAGCTACTCGCGGCGATGTCGCGGCAGTTCGTGGAGCTGACACTGCAGAACGAGGGCGCGAGCACCCATTGTGCACTGGACTTCCAGATTGCCGCAGAGGCTGACCTGGCTGGAGTTGAAGCCGCTTTTCTGCGTCTGGCCAGGGACCGAACATTGGGCATCGAGGCCATTGCCAGGTTCATTGAGGATTGCCGCGCCTTCAAGACGGCGAGACTTTACTGCGACGGTATCTGTCACTACCTCTACGGGGTGCTTGCCAAGGAGCAGGCTCCCGATACGGGCCTGCACCAGGGGCAATACAAAGAGCGATATCTGCGCGCCCAGGATGAACTGTCGGGTTTCGACCGCCCCCTGGCAAACAGCATCCGGTCCCTCGTTGCATTCCATTTCAACCACTTCGCGGATGCCGCTACCTTGGCAGCAGAAGGGGGCCTGCGGCATGCTGCGCGTGCCTTTGAGGGCTTGCTGAAAGGCCTTCCTTGGCACTTTGAGCTGGAACGTTCAGCCGCAACTGGCGGTGCGGTGGAAGACTTGCTGACCGACCAGGATACGCTGGAGATTCTGGCAGATGCGAGCCATGGCCTCTTTGAGCTGACGACCAGGACAGATGTCCTGCAGGGCCATCTCAGGCGTGCCGGGATGGGCTATGACCGGCTCAAACGCGCACTCCTAACCTGCGAAGCACTTGCGGCCTGCCAGGACACCGACTCCCATGTTGCCGCACGGAGACTTGCTCGGGAGTATCTGCCCCAAGCGGATACACGTGCCTGGGCAGAGGCCATGCTTGAAAGACTGAAAACACCATGACAAAGAACACTAAAACCAAGCGGGTACTGACGACCGATGCCAAGACGGGGCAGTCTTGGTGGTCTGAGCCGATGACGTTTCGACGGAATCGAAGCAAGTTGGAAGCCGAGATGGCTAACCAGCCAAGCGCAGAAAAGACAGAACATGCTCCTGCGCCACAGAGTGATGTGGCCGCAGACGTCCCGTTTGAGGCGCCCACAGACGAGACTGCAAGCATTGTGGCGAGTGAACAGGCTACTGCCGCGGCAGCACCGGTTTCGCCCTCACCAGACACTGAAGGTGTGCCTGCCAAGAAAAAAGCAGACATCGAGAATCTGGAGCAGCTCATTGCTGAGGCGTACGCTCGAAAGGGCAAGCCACTGGGCGTTTCCACTAAAATTCAGCGGCTGCTGTCCCAGAACCATAGCCTCGACGAGGAGGCCATGAATCGCCTGATGCTACTGGTTACGGATGACCTGCAGCTGGCTGTTCCCCGGCAAATCCTTATCGCCAGTTGTGAAGTGAGTGGTTTGCCTCCCGTTAGGGCTGCACTCAGGGACTTTGTGCAAGCGCTCATGGGGCAGAGCCCCCTGTTTGCCAAGGATGGACTCCGTGCGGCCATCAATAATCTGCCCGAAGCGCCTTCCATGGCTGAAGCGCTGCGCATTGTTGCAGCCTATGAGCCCGCCAAGGCGGATGACAAAGGCCCGCTCAAACCCAAGGAGTTGCAGACCCTTCGGCGCAACGCCACAAACCTGTTGGTGACTTGGTTTGCGCTCCATCGAAGCCTGAACCCGGAGGAGCTCTCACGGTTGCTTTTTGAAAGCGTGTGGGAGCCTGCGGCCAAGGAATTGGTGGATGACACTGCTCGTCTTCGGGTGCTGACCGAAATAGAGCATCCGGCTGGGGTCGGACTGGCTTGCCAACGCTTTCATCGCCAAGCCGCAGAGGCGCGCCTAGGCCAGGAACAAGCCCGTAGCGAGGCCAGTGCCCTATGCCAGGAGTTGGAGGCACTGAAGGCCCAGCTGCAACAGGCACAGGCGGAGCGAAGCACACTCAAGGCCGAGCTCGAGGCCTTGCAGGCGGATAGTGCCCGGGCGCTGAGCGACCTGAAGGCTCAGCGCGGAGCCGACCGGATGCATCTGCAGCACGACATTGAGCAGTTGCGGGGTCGGATGGTGCGCCGCTTGAACGACAGCGTCGAGATGCTGGAGGTGGGCTTGAAGGCATTGCAGAACAAGACACCCCGGACCGAGGTGATGCTGGAACGTGCGGAGCACGTCGTGGAAGCCCTAAGGGCAGAGCTTGGAAACCTGAGAGAGGAATAAGCGGATGTCGGCAGATGAGGTGGTGTTGGGTTTTGACTTTGGCACGACGAACAGTTTGGCTTCTGTGGTGGTCGGTGGTGAGCTGATTACCTTCCTCGATAACGAGCAGCCCATCCCTTCGGTGGTGAGTTTTGAGGGCGGCAAAGTTGAAGTTGGCCGCAAGGCACATGACAAGCTGACAAGTGCGGGGCTTGGCGTCCAAGGGAGCACTGTACGCTCTCCCAAGAGCCTGCTTGGCAAGGACGAGCTGATTATTGACGGCGTTCGTCGTGACCCCGTCCAGATGGTGGAGCACGTGCTTCACCACGTACGGGAATTTGTCCTGCAAACCAAGACCGGGCGCGGACTCAAGATGGAGCGTGTTGTTGCGACCATTCCTGTGAACATGGAGGGAAGGCGCAGGGGGCTGCTGCGTCAGGCCTTCCGTCAGGCGGGCATGAGCGTTGTCCAGTTCGTCCACGAGCCCTTGGCCGCCTTGTACGGATACCTCCGTTCATCCGAAAACACGGAAGACCTTATCAAGCGCTACAACGGCAAGCTGCTGCTTGTTTTTGATTGGGGTGGCGGCACGCTGGACTTGACCCTTTGCCGGGTACTCGACGGGCTGTTGGTGCAGGTGGCCAACGACGGTACCGATGAGGTGGGAGGGGATGTCTTTGACGATGAATTGCGCAACGAAGTCGAGCGCCGTTCTCGTGCAGAGCAGAGGGTTGGCGCAGAGGTTGACCCCATGCCGGATGCGCGTAAACGCCTGCTGCACGAGTGCGAAAGGGCCAAGATACGCCTCAGCGACCGCAACACCTGGAACGTTTACGTAGACCCTTATTACCAGAGCGATGACCAGGCAGACCTTCAGGTCAATCTGTCGCGTGAGGACCTGCAAAGCATCGTCGGTCACCTCGTCCGGAAAGGAGTTGCCCGAATCGAGCGTCTGTTGGAGCGTGAGGGTTACTCGACCGCCTCGGTTGAACTGTGCCTGGCAACCGGCGGGATGGTGAACATGCCGTTGGTGAAAAACCGGCTCGATGAGTTGTTTGGACCAGGGCGTGTGCATGTATCCCGCAGAAGCGCTTCAGCGATTGCCGAGGGAGCTGCGTGGGTTGCACACGACAAGGCGCGGCTCCATCTGGCTAAGAACGTTGAGCTGGCTCTGGCCCGCAACTCCTACATGCCCTTGCTGACCGCGGGATTGGAAATGCCCCTGGAGCGCGAGCATCGCCGTGAGCGCTTTTCCCTCTACTGTGTCGACCCGAGTGACGGTTTCGGTAAGTTCAGCCTGGTCAGCCCTCATCGGCCCGGGCCACGAGTTTTGCCCGACGACAAACGTCGTCCATTGCAGAACATCGTAGTCAAGGTGGATGCAAAGGCACAACCATTCCGGGAGCGCCTGGAGCTTGAGGTTGTGGTCAATGAGGACCTGATTCTGAAGGCGGAAGCGTGGTCGCTGAATCAAAAGGGACGGGCAGAGGCCGAGATTCATGACCTCGAGTTTGCTCTTGCTACCCCAGTGCGCGGAGTGGGTGGATTCGCTCGGGACTGATGGGGCAAGACTCAGTGAGTGGTTCAATCGGCGAACCAGGGGACTTGGTGATGCGTTCCAATCTGGCATCCCGGGAAGACCCCAGTCTGGTGCCCGGTGAGGTGATGTATCGCATCAACCCCAGCTACTTCCGAGTCGAACGAGACCCTCCGAAGGTTCAAGACGAGGAGCGCCTCTACTACAAGCCTTGTGCCTACTGCAAACGTTCTTCCAATGACCCGCTTTGTCAGTGTGCGACGTCGGAAGCCTCTCGATTGCAAACTGTCCATGCGTCGAGCCGAGAGGCTACAGGCATGGCGTCACGACGCTCCCCATAGACAAACCCGCAGACAGTGGAAAGGAGCGCCATGTTTGAATCGACGACCCAGCAGGAACTTCGCGCGCAGATGGAGCAGCATCTCCTTATGGTGGAGGAAGTCCTCGGCGGTATGGACCAGTTTGTCCAAAGGCTTGAGCGGCGCATCGCCCGCATTGAAGAAGGTTTGGGGCTTGAACCCGATGGGCTGTCGGCATCAGGGTGGGTTGCAGACCTCCAGAGATTGAAGGCCCAAGTGGCCAAGATGCGCCAACCCTGAGCGAGCGGCGCTCTATGCACCCGTTACCGTCACCCCGCCTTCAGGCGTGGGAGAGAAAGTATTGCGCCAAGACTGACCTCCCCCCCGGGGAGGCTTTTCAGCACGCTTTCTCACGATTTCTGAAGCTCAACAGGGAATCGCTGCTGGATGTGGCCATGTCTGCCGCCTCCGTTCAGGTCTCTGCGGGGACCGGTCCGAAAGACTTTGACCCGCTGCTGCTGAAGGCAATACATGACACCAACCCGTCCTTGGCTGAGGCTGGCCTGTTCTCGTTAGGCGGCGAGCCCTTGCAGGGAGCGGTCAATACCGCCAAAGGGAAGTATTTCGAGTATCTGGTTGCGGAGCGGTTGAACCAGGGAGGGCAAGTCGGGCCGCTCCTGCTTCAAGATGGGCAAAAAGCGGTACTGGCTGAATCCATGACCCAGCCTGGCTGGGACCTGCAAATCGTCGACGAGCATGGCTCGGTGGTGGAGTACCTCCAGCTCAAGGCCACTGACAGCGTGGGGTATATCCGTAGCGCACTTGAGCGCTATCCAGACATCGAGATTCTGGCGACGACCGATGTTTCCGACAGCGGTCTGGTGCTGGATAGTGGCATCTCGGACCAACTGCTTCGAGAGCAGGTTGGTGAGGCTATCGATGGCGTTGATGTCCCCCTGTCCGAGCTGTTTCTCGACCATTTTCACCCCTTGCTGCCTCTGGCGACCATGGCGCTCTATGAGGGATACCACCTCAAAATCGGTGCCCAGTCGTTCGATACGTTCAAACTGGCTCTTGCCCGCCGTGGGCAGCGCATCGTAGTGACGCAGCTGATTGGTGCCGCGGTGTACGGACTTGGTGGAGGACTTTGGTCTGTGCCCATCGCCTTTGCGGGAGGGCTTGCCTTTGACCGCACCATCAACCAGCAGGCCATGGCCGATGCCTACGCATCGCACAGGGAGCGGCTCCTCGCCCTGCGCTTGCACCAACAACAACGACTGATGAATGAGGATGGGCCATGGGTTTCCTGAATATGCTCTTTAGCGGTATCGGCTCCATTCTCGGGGTGATTGCAGAGACCGTCAGCACCGTTGTCAGCGCTGTCCGGGAAGGGCTCGAGAGTTTTGTTTCCACCCGAGGAACAACGCCCTCCCGCGTGGCGAGCGAGGCCGAACGACGTCGTGACCGCTTACGTGAGGTGAACGATGAAATCATGCACTTACGTAACATCAGGATGGGGTCTGGCTCCATATCCGACCAAGACCGCAAGCGATGGAGTGTGCTGCGTGAGGAGCGAGATGAGCTCATGGCCGGACTTAACCAGGCGAAGGAGGTCAAGGCTGCCGAGAAGATTCTGCAGTCAGAGGGTGTGATTGAGAAGGTCGAGGTGGACCTGCATACCACCCATGTCCTCCAGTACAACGCCTTTGCTGACATCCTTGGCAAGAAGTGTCCGAAGTGCGCCCGCCAAATGAAGCTGCAGTGGCAGCGAGACTTGAGTGTGGTCGGGCCGAAGGAGTTCTTCTGGGGTTGTACAGGCTGGTATGTCCAAACCCCGAAGGGACATGCGTGCAACCACCGCGAGCCCTTGCAGCGAAGTGACTATGGTTTGATGACCGATTTGTCCGCCCCGGAATTTTCAATGACGGCCGATGAGTTTGGCGAAATCCTGACTAACCCCAGCACGACGAACATCATCTCGACGCGCCTTCAGGACTTGCGCTCAGACCTTCAGGCAAGGAAGGCAGGCATTGAGCTGGCTACGTGCCCGGTACATGGAGAGAACATGGTGCTGCGTCAGAAATCCAACCCCTCTGGACTGTTGGACGCCTATTTCTTGGCCTGCCCGCACTGGCTACCCAACAATCAGGGGTGTGCCTTCATCGAAAAGTTGAAATCGGGCTCGCAGCTGGCTGCGCTGCTGAAGTCTGAAACAGGTCAAGGGATTCTCTGAACATGGTGAAGAAGGTCGAACGTTGCCTAGGCGAGGCGCTTGCCCAGGCAGTCATGGCTGCCGCGAAGGGCAATTCACAAACATCGGTACCGGTTGCTGCAGTGCTTTGGCCCGACAGGGATGGCGCATGGACGCCTGGGCTCGTGCAACTGCAACAGCGTCTGCCTGACCTGTTCGTCGTGGGTGCCTATGACCCCGAGCACCGCACGGGGCCCGCAATCTGGCTCAAGACGGCCATCTCCGGGGCTTTGCCAGAAGTCGCTCCAAAGGGGGTGCCGGTGATTTACCTGCCGGGCGTGAGCCGTGCCGAGTTGCGGGCCATAGAGAGTTGCCCACGTGACCTGCAGCCTCTTGCAGAGTTGCAGTACCGCGGAGTGTTCTGGAGCCAGGCCAACGCCAAGGACTGGACCCTGAGTGCGTTCCTGTCCTCAAAGAACGGCGGGCTTGAGCTGGATGTAGCCCAGGACAAGGCTACACAGGAGGCGCTGCGGCAGGCCCTCGAGGCCGGTGTCTTGCTTGACCGCCCTGTTGCAGAGCTCCAGGGGCGTCAAATCAATGGGGAGTGGCTCCACAGCCTCTTGGCTCCGAACCCCACGCGGGACCTGTTGCTCTGGATGAATGACGCCGATAGTGCCCGTGCGCAGTGGGCAGGGGTGCGTTGGGATGTCTTCAGCAAGCGCTGCAAAGCTGATTTTGGGTTTGACCCTGTGGCCGATGGCCTGCTGGTCGCGGCAGAGCTGCTTGCCAAGGGAAAGGGGAAGTGGGCAGCAGTCTCCGAGCTCTACCGAGACTCCTACACGAGCTTTCCCAAGGTCTATGACCTGCTCCTTAAGGTCCAGCCACCTCAATTGGGACTGTTCGACGAACTCGACCAGTTGGCAGGCTATCCCCAGGCCAACGAAGAGCGGGAAGCGAACTTGCGCTATGCGCTGGCCGCCTGTGATTCGATGGACTCGGCACAGGCTCGTGCAGCCATCCACAAAGCCGAGCAGGCGCATGGGGGCCGTCGCGGTTGGCTGTGGCGGCGCATGGGGCAATCCCCCCTTGCTGTCGCTCTGGGGCACCTGTCTCGTTTGGTTGAGCTGAGCACCAAGCTTCCATCTAGCAGCTCACCTGAGCAGCTTGCAGCGAGTTACCAGCAGCACGGCTGGCAAGTGGATGCCGCCGCTCTGGACGTCCTCGCAGCCGTTCAGGCAAAGGCTGACGTGGATGCCGTATCAGCTGCTCTGCGCTCGGTGTACCGTCCCTGGCTCGATGCAGCCGCTGTACGCCTGCAAGAGGCCGCAAAATCCGTTGGCGGGCTTCCCCCCTTGAGTCCTTCGTCTTCCGGTGAGACAGAGGACGGGGTGTGCACCGTTTTCGTCGACGGATTGCGCTACGACGTGGCGGTGCGGTTGAAGGAGCGACTGGCCGAACTCGGTAAGCCGGCGTTGAGCGTCTCTTGGACCAGCATGCCCTCGGTGACGGCATCAGGTAAGCCGTGGTGCTCCCCGGTGCGAGATTGGGTCGCCGGCACGAAGGAGGACGCCGACTTCCAGCCGAGAGTAGCGGCGGATGGCAAGCCATTGTCGGCCTACAACCTCCGCAAGCTCCTCGCGGAGACGGGGGTTCAAGTTCTCGACAAACATGAGTCCGGAGACCCCCAGGGGCGCGCCTGGACGGAATCGGGAGACCTGGACCATTATGGTCACGAGCACGGCATCAGGCTCGCCAGAGACCTCGACGTCCAGCTGAATCAGGTGATGGAGCGCGTTGAAGAGCTTATCCAGGCTGGCTGGCAGCGGTTCCGCATCGTGACCGACCATGGCTGGCTTCTGTTGCCTGGTGGGCTACCCAAGACCGAGCTTCCGATGCATCAGGTCGAAACCCGTTGGGGCCGCAGTGCAATCCTGAAGGAATCTGCCTTTGGCACCTCCCTGACCTTCGGTTGGGACTGGTGCAAAGAGGTGCAGATTGCCTATGCCCCGGGCGTCTCCTGCTTTGTGGCGGGGACAGAGTACGCCCATGGAGGCCTCAGTCTCCAGGAGTGCCTGGTGCCCGTTATCACTCTGGATGTCGTAGCTTTAGCTTCGCCAACAGCCAATGTCACAATCAAGGCTGTAACGTGGCGAGGGCTGCGCTGCGTTGTCGAGGTGGAGCCCTCCATGGCGGGGTTGGCGGCGGATATTCGCACCAAGCCTGCGTTGGCATCGAGTTCGCTGGCTGCCAGCGTCAAGACGATTCAGGATGGCAAGGCCAGTCTTGCGGTCGCGGACGATGAGAACCTGGGTGTGGCGGCCGTGGTTGTCGTACTGGGGCCTGATGGGGCTGTGCTTCAGAAGAGCCCGACGACCGTGGGGGGCTGATGGCTCTCGGTGCGTCTCCGCAGCTTTGGCCTGCTGGAACGCCCAATCAGATAGCAATGAGGGCCGCGCGTGGCCCGTGAAAGGTATTGAACGATGCAACTCGATGACTTGGACAGGAAGGCCACGGAAGCCTTTGAGGGCTATGTGGTCCGCAAGGACCTGGTGCGGACGTTCAGTCGCCAGTTTCCTGTTCCCACCTACGTCGTGGAGTTCCTGCTTGGCCGCTACTGCGCCACCACCGACGAGGCCGAAATCCAGGAGGGCCTGGAAATCGTCCAGCGCCAGCTCTCGTCACGAACGGTGAAGGCGGGGGAGGAGGAGCTTTTCAAGGCGCGCGCCCGGGAGTCTGGCTCGGTCAAAATCATCGACATCATCACAGCCAGGCTTGACGCCAAGAGCGACTCGTACGTCGCCTCGCTCCCCAGTCTGCGCCTCACGGATGTCCGGATTGACCCGGACCTCATCAAGGAGCACGAGCGCATCCTGACGGGGGGCTTCTACGCTGAAGTCACCCTGGCCTACGACGCATCGATTGCCCAGGAAAAGAGCGGTCGCCCCTTCGGTGTGCAGTCCCTGCGTGCTATCCAGCTGTCCAAGCGGGATGTGCTGGCAGACCTGAGCACCGGCCGGAACAAGCTGACCACGCTCGAATGGAAGGATTTTCTGCTGCGCAGTGTGGGGCTCGAGCCAGAGACGCTCAGTGACCGCGCCAAGGACGCCTTTCTCCTACGAATGGTCCCCTTTGTCGAGCGCAACTACAACATGGTGGAGCTTGGCCCCCGCGGGACTGGCAAGTCGCACCTCTTTCAGCAAGTGTCGCCCTACGCGCATCTGATTTCAGGGGGGAAGGCGACGGTGGCCCGCATGTTCGTGAACAACGCGAACGGTCAGCGGGGCCTAGTCTGCCAGTATGACGTGGTGTGCTTCGACGAAGTATCGGGCGTGTCCTTCGACCAGAAGGATGGCGTGAACATCATGAAGGGCTACATGGAGAGCGGTGAGTTCTCCCGCGGCAAGGAAAGCATCCGTGCCGACGGCTCCATTGTCCTGGTGGGCAACTTTGATGTGGATGTCGAGCATCAGCAGCGCGTCAGCCACCTGTTCGGCCCGCTGCCCCCCGAGATGAGGGATGACACGGCCTTCATGGACCGCATCCACTGCTACTTACCTGGCTGGGACGTGCCCAAGCTCAACCCCGGCCTCTTCACCAATCACTTCGGCCTGGTCAGCGACTTCCTGTCGGAGTGCTTCACCCAGCTCCGCAATCAGAGCAGGGTCTCGGTGTTGCAGGGACGGGTCTTCTGGGGAGGTGCCCTGTCAGGTCGAGACCTGAACGGCGTGAACAAGACCGTAAGCGGGCTGCTGAAGCTGCTCTACCCCAATGCGGAGACGCCCGTCAGCGACGAGGACCTGGAATGGGCGGTACGTTTGGCCCTCGAGGTGCGCCGGCGCGTCAAGGAGCAGCAGAAACGCATCGGTGCCGCTGAGTTCCGCAACACGCACTTCAGCTATACCCTGGGGGCCGAAGGGGTCGAGAAGTTCGTGTCCACCCCTGAGCTGCAGAGCCAGGCGGGTATCGGTGACGAGCCCCTGGAGTGCGGGCAGATTTGGACACTCAGCCCCGGGGGCCAGGATGAGCATGCCGGGTTGTTCCGGCTGGAAGTGACCGAAGGCCCGGGCAGCGGTGTCCGTGTGCTGAACAACCCGGTCCCGCCGGCGTTCAAGGAGTCAATCCGCTGCGCCGAGCAAAACCTGTACGCGCGGGCCCCGCAACTGGTGGGCGACCGTGACCCCAGGGCACATGAGTTCTCGGTGCAGCTGCGCGGCTTCGATGCGGCCAAGAGCGGCGCCAAGACTTCGGTAGCGTGCCTCATCGCGCTGGCCAGTGCACTCCTCAGAAAGTCGGTGCGTGGCGGCCTCATCGTGGTGGGCGAAGTCACGCTCGGTGGAACCATCGAGCCGATACACAACGCGGTCACCCTGGCCGAGCAGGCCGTTGAGAAAGGGGCGAAGTCCTTGCTGCTGCCGGTTGCCTGTCGGCGCCAGCTCTTCGACCTCTCGGATGACATGGCCACGAAGCTCGACATCGAGTTCTACCAGGATGCGCGCGATGCGCTCCTGAAGGCGCTGACAGAGTAAAAGGCCTACCCGATGACCTACTTTGTCGATGTGTTTTCTGTCGCCACCTACGAGGAGTTCTCTTGCACCGACAAGGCACAGGCGGGGTTTCACCCCAAGCGTCGCGCTTGGGTCACGAAAATCAAGCCGGGCGACAAGCTGCTGTGCTATCTCAAGGGCGTTTCCTGCTGGATAGGCGTACTCGAAGTCACCGGCCCGATGGTCGATAACGGAGGCGAGGACGAGGCAGACGAATTTTCCCTCAAGTTCCCGGTGGAGCCTTTGGTCTGGCTGGGCAAAGGTCAGCTACTACCCATCAAGCGCGAGGACGTTTGGATGTTGATGCCGGCCGAAAACTGACCAGCAAAAGGGGTGTATACCGGCCGAAAACTGACCAGGGTGTTTGACCTATCCTGCCTAATTTTTAGGCAGAGGAAACGGGGTGATCACCATGGAGATGTTGGGCAGGATCAGAAGGATGTTTTACCGGGACGGGTTGTCCCGGTCGGAGATAGCGCGGCGGACGGGGTTGTCGCGCAACACCATCAAGAAATGGCTTGTGGCGCCGCAAGCGGCGGCGCCCAAGTACCGTCGGCGAGGTCCAACGGGGAAGCTGGCGGCATTTGAAGCCACGTTGCGGCAAGCCCCTGGAAGTGGACGCTCATCGACCGAAGCGGGACCGGCGCACGGCGCTCGCGCGCCCACGCCGAACTGAAGGCGGTGGGCTACGGTGGCGGCTACACGGCAGTGACAGACTTCATCCGGCGCTGGCGCCAGGACGCTGGCGCCCACGCCCCGACCCGCGCCTTCGTTCCCCTGAAATTCGGGTTAGGGGAAGCCTTCCAGTTCGACTGGAGCGAGGAAGGGCTGGTCATCGGCGGGGTGTGGAGGAAGCTCCTGGTGGCCCACCTGAAGCTGTGCGCGAGCCGGGCCTTCGTCCTAGTGGCCTACCCCAGCCAGGGGCATGAGATGCTGTTCGACGCCCACACCCGGAGCTTTCTGGCCCTGGGCGGGATCCCGCGGCGGGGCATCTACGACAACATGAAGACCGCTGTGGACAAGGTGAAGAAAGGCAAGGGACGGGTAGTCAATGCCCGCTTCAGCGCCCTGTGCTCCCATTACCTGTTCGAGGCCGACTTCTGCAATGTCGCTTCGGGCTGGGAGAAGGGCGTGGTGGAGAAGAACGTCCAGGACAGCCGGCGGCGCATCTGGCAGGAGGCCGGGAAACACCGCTTCGGCAGCTTCGCCGAACTCAACGCCTGGTTGCTGGGGCGCTGCCGGGTTCTGTGGCAGGAGGTACGCCACCCCGAGTACCGGGAACTGACGGTCGCCGAGATGCTGGAGCACGAAGCGCCCCACCTGATGCCCATGGTGACCCCCTTCGACGGCTACGTCGAAGAGGCCGGGCGGGTATCCAGCACCTGCCTGGTGAGCATTGCCCGCAACCACTACTCGGTGCCCTGCGAACTGGCGGGGAAGCTGATCAGCAAGCGCCTCTACCCGGAACGGGTGGAAGTCGTCCATGGCGATACTGTGGTGGCGAGCCACCCCCGGCTCTTCGAGCGGGGCCAGACCCGCTACGACTGGCAGCACTACATCGGGCTCGCGGAAAGGAAACCCGGCGTACTCCGGAACGGCGCGCCCTTCGGTGACCTGCCGGAAGCCTTGCGGCGCCTGCAGCGGCTCCTCCTTCAACGCGAAGGCGGAGACCGGGTGATGAGCCAGGTACTCGCTGCCGTCCCCGGGCCGGGCTGGAGGCCGTTGTAGTGGCGGTCGATCTGGTGCTGGAGTCCGGCCTGATCAGTGCCGAGCACATCCTCAATGTTCTGGGGCGGCTCAACTCGGCGCTGCCCCCGGGACCCGTCGCCACGCTCCTGCAGGTCAAGGAGGCCCCGCTGGCCGACACCGGCCGCTACGACCGCCTGCGCCGGAAGGAGACCGACCATGCGTGACCTCGGCGCTGAACTGAAATCCTTGCGGCTCTACGGCATGGCGAGCGCCTGGGCCGACCTGGTGGCCCAGGGAGGCGGGGCGAGCCTGGATGCCTCCCGCTGGCTGGTCGAGCATCTCCTGCAAGCGGAAAGCGATGACCGGGGGCTGCGTTCCATCGCCTACCAGATGCGGGCTGCCCGCTTCCCGCTGCACCGGGACCTGGCCGGGTTCGACTTCGAGTCCTCACCGGTGGACCGGCGGCTGATCAGCGAGCTTGCGGACCTCGCCTTCACCGAGGTGGCCCACAACGTGGTGCTCATCGGTGGTCCCGGTACCGGCAAGACGCACCTGGCCACCGCCCTGGGCGTTTCCGGGATTGCCCGGCACGCCGGCGGGTGCGCTTCTTCGCTACCGTGGATCTGGTCAATGCCCTGGAGCAGGAGAAGGCGGTCGGCAAGGCGGGGCGGATCGCCCATAGCCTCCCTGAACGTCGACCTGGTGGTCCTGGACGAGCTCGGCTACCTGCCCTTCAGCCAGGCGGGCGGGGCCTTGCTCTTCCATCTGCTCTCCAAGCTCTACGAGCACACCAGCGTCATGATCACCACCAACCTCGCCTTCGGGGAATGGGCCAGCGTCTTCGGCGATGCCAAGATGACCACGGCGCTCCTGGACCGCCTGACCCATCACTGCCACATCGTCGAGACCGGCAACGAGTCCTACCGTTTCCGGCATAGCAGCGCCACGGCAACCTCCCGCATCAAAGCGCGGGAGCACACCCGGCGGTCCAAGCCGGCCGAGCCGTTCTGAGCGCCGCCGCGCTGGGAAATCCGTTCCGGGCTACGCCCTCCACGGATTTCCCAGCGCACCCCCAGCCTTAGCCGACGAATGCCGGGCAACCACAACGCTTCAGAAAAGGAGGAAATCTGGGATAGACTTATCCACAGCTGCACCAATGACAAGCGGCTATCAGGCCTGGTCAAATTTCAACCGGTACACCTGGTCAAAATTCAGCCGGTACGGACAAGATACACCTGCCTTAGCCACAATTCCTCCCAAGATCGCCCCAGCCGCGGGCTGTGTGCTGCCAACGTAGTCGGCGCAGCAATTGTCGCCCCTTGCACGTGCCACCCTCACCCATATTTCATTCTAAAACAAGCTTCACAGCACAAACTCGGATGGGATGACTGAGTGTTGCAGCGAATCGTCTGGCCCCATCGAGATCAAGGTTCAAAGACGCAAACGACTTCCTCAGAATCTCCTCAGGCATCGCCCAATCCCACTTCTCACGCAAGATGTTCTTCGCTTCAGCCAGGACATGGACGGGATCAAGGTCAGTCATCTCGCCGACCTTAGCCACCGCATCGAGCAGGCGCTCCGTGGACGCCCCAGGCACGGTCAAGGCAACACCTTCATTGTTGGCACGCAGCCCTACTGTCGCGAGGAGCATGACCAAACCATCATTCACCGCATCCCCCCGCCACGTAATAAGCACCGCTTCGTGCCCCCACTGGAACATCTGAGACGTCTGCAGGTTCGTTCGACGATAGTAGTCCCGGGCCTCTGCCAGCAAGGCCGCAGCGCTTTGGTCGAGAAATGGTACCGGCGTGCTCTCGGCCAACACCGCCCGCATCTCCTGGCGGACCACGTCATGCACCATGGCACCTCCGCCATCGAATGCCGGAGGCGCACCTCCTCTGTCAGGCGTCACGACGATCACCTTCTTCTCCGCATCGACGTCCAGCACCCGCCAGCGACGTCCGGCGAAGATCACTCGCTGATCGGGCAACAGTGGATGCGAAACCGGGAGCGAGCCCAGGGTCTTGCCTTCGCAGAGGAGACGAAACTCGTCGTCGGACGTAAAGGCGGCGTAGAACTCGTAGTGATTGACCAGCTTCTCACCCAGCTCACCGTGTAGAAGTAGGCCAGAGCTATCCTGAGTGAGGAGTTGCTTGTCGCCCATGTGCCGAAGCAGGGATACGAAATCGTTGCGGTCCAGACCATCAAACGGCCCCCCTTTCACAAGGAGGGCCCAAAGCTCACCTGCCGTAGCCCCGCCACGCTCGGCAATCACGGAGAGAATCTGCTGGATGAGGGTCGAACAGTGCAGTCCACCGACTCGTGGGGGCTCGAACCACCCGCGGAGGAGCAGGCGCACCATCGCGATCGTTTGGACAAGCCCCTCCCTGATCGAATCCGACAACCCCAACTTTGGACCGAGCTCCGACTCAATGCAGTAGCCTCGCAGAATCGCTGGCTCACCCTTTCGACGCCCGGAGCGCCCCAATCGCTGCCGCAAGCTTGCGATGGAGGGAGGCGGACCGATCTGGCAAATGCACTTCACGGCACCGATGTCGATTCCAAGCTCCAAGGTGGTGGTGCAGATGGCGGTTGCCGGCCTGGAACCGTCCTTCAGAGCGCTCTCGGCATCCTCGCGAAAGTCCTTCGACAGGCTGCCATGATGTGCCCAGAATTCGTTCGGCACACCTTCCTGCTCACAACGCCGGCGAAGCAGATCCGAGTAAAGCTCGACCTGCCTGCGGCTGTTTGGGAATACCAGATTGTTTGAGCCTCGCAGCACCTTGTAAAGGTGCTCGGCCACCTCCAAGGTGCTCCCAGGAGCCAAGTCTTCCACCTCGGGATCGTCGATCTCAGGCTGTCCAGCGGCTCGAGCAGGTTTCTCGACATAGCCCTTGACGAGGATCTTGAGCTCTTGCCCGCCATTTCCCGCCTCGATCAGATCGACGAGGTCTGGATTGTCTGAGCGAAGGAACTGGGCAGCCAAGCCCATATCCCCGAGTGTCGCCGAGAGGCCTACCCGCGGTAGCCGCCAGCCGACCGTCCGCTCCAGGCGACACATCAGTGACTGGAGCTGCTTGCCCCGCTCCGAGCCGATGAAGGCATGCAATTCATCCACGACGACATAGCGCAGCTTCGACATCAGCCCAGGCATCGCCGTCCCACGCCGCACGAACAAGGCTTCAAGCGACTCGGGGGTGATCAGGAGCACACCCCGGCCATCCTTGATGAACTTGTGCTTGCGGCTCGCCGCTACATCACCGTGCCACGCAACGACCGGAATATCGAGTGAGTCGCACAGCCCCGTGAGCCGCCCCCACTGGTCGTTGATGAGCGCCTTCAGGGGACTGATGTAGAGCACCGAGCCAATGTCTGGCTCGTGACGCAGCATGTGCGTGAGGATGGGGAAGAACGCCGCCTCGGTCTTGCCCGCAGCGGTCGCGGCCGCAATGATGACGTCCCGGTCCGCGTCGATCAGCGCGGGTATTGCCTTCTCCTGGGCGTCACGGAGTGCGGTCCAGCCCTCGCTCCAGATCCAACGCTGGATACGCACATCCAGCAGAGCAAAACCTTGCGAGCCCCCGTCAGAGCCTGAAGCTGGTGAGTTCGTCGTCATCCTCTACGGCCACATCCGTCGCACCACCGCCGTCCTGTTCCACTTCAACGTAATTTACGAGCTCTCTCCAGTCGGCTGAACTGTTCTGCTCGAGTACCGCCAGCAAGTTGATGAACGCCGTGATCGTCGTCCGCGGCGTTCGAAAGTAAGCCTCTCCCAGCCTTCCCGCGCAGTGCGACATGAACGCAGGGATGGCCTCCTCAGGCAGCAGATACTTGGCCTCATCCCCCGAGGCATAAACATGCCTGAGCTTGCAGAGCAGCACATAGAAATCTTCGGGCGTAAGGCTCGCCAGGCGCAGCACCGGACCGGAGTAATCCACCATTCCAGCCTTGGCAAAGGTGTTCTCCGCCAACCGGGACTGCAGGGCCGCGTAGCTGTAGAGACCTCGACGCGTGTCCAGGAGAAACTCCGGTGTACCGCCCAGCACAATCCCCAACCCCTCCGCTGAGCCCTGGAGGGAATCATTGAGGATGCGCAGGATCTGCTCGTAGTTGGCGTTACGCGCCTGAGTGTTGGAGAGTTTGTACAGGTTCACCAACTCATCCAGGCAGACCATCAGCCCGCTGTAGCCGGCAAGGCGGACAAACCGTGCCAGGAGCTTCAGCTGATCATAGATGGAGGCGTCATCGATGATGGTTCGCACGCCCAGTGCTGCACGTGCATCGGTCCGCGTCGTAAACTCGCCTCGCAACCAACGCACGGCATCCGCCTTGAGCTGCTCGTTACCTTCTTCGAAGCCTCGGCAGTAAGCAGCGATGACCTCCGCAAAGTCATAGCCATTCACCATCTCTGCCAGATGGTCGAGCTTCTCTCGAACGACAGCTTCTGCCGGCTTGCCACTCGCTTTGGCCTCGGACTTCGCTTGCGAAATGAACTTCTCAACGACACCTGGCAGGGCCCCGCCCTCAGGCTTCGTGCGAGTCGCCAAATTCTTGGCCAGCTCTGCGTAAAGCGAACGCGCCTGACCGCCCGTCGCGTGAAGGCGCCGGTCAGGGTTCAGGTCTGCATGCATGGTGACGAGCTTCTTCTCCAGCGCGATGGCGCGTACCAGGTTGAGGAAAAAGGTCTTGCCGGAGCCGTACTCTCCGATGACGACCCGAAACCCCGAGCCCGCATCAGCGACACGGTCGGCATCCTTCATCAGCGCCTCAAGCTCTTTGACCCGTCCGACCTGAATCAGATGCTGGCCAACACGCGGGACAACCCCCGCACGAAGAGATTGAATAACCGCATCACGGTCCTTTGCGCGAATCGTGCTCATACAGGGAGCGCCTCCAGAACTTCTTGGTTGATTTCAATCGGGTCGTCACCCTCGGTGAGCGGTGCATCACAGGTGTCCAGCGCAGCCTCGTTGATGTGCTCGAGTGCCCCATCGAGCATCAACTCCATATCCGAGGCGGCATCCATCAGCTCATCCCGGAGCCAGGTACTGCGGGTCACCAGCAAGCGTACGAAGGCAGAGTGGTTCGCATCCAACCCCAAGAGTCCGGTCTGCATCTGCTCGGTCGCTTCGTCCGGCAGCGCCGTAGCGACCTCCGTGCGCTCCTGCTCGCCCTCTTCCACAAAAACGTTCGCAAGCAGGGCAGCGACCTCCGCGGTTTCCTTCTGGAGCTGGGCGATGCGCGCCGGGTCGAGGCTGAAGCCCTGCGGCTTCGGGCTCGCCGAGGCCACCTCGGCGGTCGAGGGCACCGGCGCATCGTTTGCATGAAGATCGGTATAGACGAGCGTGGTCTCGAGCCCCAGGGCTCGATATGTCCGCTCTAGGAACTTCACTTCCGAGGGACTGACGACGCCATCCGCCTGGGTGAGGTGAGCAAGGAAGCGCGCTATCGAACGACGGGCATCATCGGCCAGATGCTCGAATTTCTTCTTTACGCCTGCCAGGGTGGCGGGCTGCTCGATACCCAGCCTCAGGTGCGCCTTGAGACGTTTGCGATGCGCGACACTGAGATGGCTCCACGAGTCGATGTAGCGCGTCAGGGTTAAAAGCTCTTGGGCAGAAGCGTCGCCATCGGCAAGCGCCACCATGCATGCCAGATCGAGCGTCACGGCTGCAGCCTGATACACCGCCCCCTCCCGCTGGCTTCCTTCGTTCGCGGATGCAGCAAACAGCGCGATCTTGTCCTCCGCTTTGGGGGTACGGGCACCGGCAAGCACATCCGGCTCCATGCCAAGCTGGAGTTCCTGCAAGGCCCGCGCCAAGCCGATCACCTTGTCACGCGACAGTGGCCCCGCGCTCTTGAGGCGCCCGGAAAGCTCCCCGAACGACATGACGACCATCCCGTCGCCCACCCGCGTTTTCAGGTCATCCAGCTCGGCCTTCACGGTTGCGGGCCATAGATCAACAGGCAACTGCAGTAGCGCCTCCAAAGCATGTGCTTTGTCAGGATTGCGGCCAACAAAGCGGCTGTAGGGCTCCAGGGCTGTGGTGCAGCTGTCGACAAGGGCTTGAAGCTTCTGGACAGGCACCTTCACAGCGGAGACGTCTGGCAGACCTCCCAGGCTCTGCTGGAACGACTGCCCGTGAAACCCTCTGGAAGCCGGCTGGTATGAACACTGCAGCTTTGTCTTGTTATTCCGGAGGAGAAAACCCTCTCCGTGCTCTGCAGCGTACTCTCGCTGGAAAAGCTGGGCGAACTCTGCGCCACATCGCGTCACTGCGGTGCGACGCGAGATGTTGGGGTCCGCAAGTGCCCAGGCCAGCGCCCAGTTGGCCGGCACGGGCTGCTGGTCCGCAGCAAGCTGACCCAGACCGATCTTCAATCCCAGAGGGAGCTCATAGCAGCGCTCAGGAATGGCGGGCGGCGCATCCAGGTAGGCCTTCACCGCCAGCTTTTCAGCATCCAGGTACGCCAGGAAGTGCGTCGCATACTGCCGGAACGAATTGCTGCCAACGTAGATATCCAGCAGGCGCTGGACCTCGACCTTGATGGCTGGAATGTCGGCCTTGGCAGCGGGGTCAGTCGTTACATCGACCAGGGCCCTACGTTCCAGGCCATAGAAGAAGAGAAACACATAGCCGATGTCCGCGTTCGGATCACGACGACCATCCGCGAGCCACTGCAGGTGAGCACGCCGCGCATCTGGCGTGACATCCGAGTAGCTCGACCAATAGCCCATAAGTCGCAACGAGGTCACCACCGGCGTAGACGCGACACTCAGTTTCGGATTTATCAGCGCGGGGTCGATCTGCCCATAGCGATCTCGAAGCCCCGAGCCGACGTAGAGCAGACCACCTGATATCTCGAAACCCGCGACAGAGACCGTCTCGCCGGCGGGAACCCACTTCCACTGATTGCCGATGGGGCCCTCCGGGATAGGAATCCGGTGCTCTGCCGTCTGAGGCTCAACACTCAGTACGAATGACGCGAACTCGTCCTTTTGCATCGCGGCACTCTCCACTTTGAGTGCAGGAGCAGGGCAGCTACTGTCTTGAGAAGCAGGCGCTCCTCCCGGAGGTGGCGTACTCACGACGCGGGAAACCGGCTTGGCTCGACTCCCCGAACCCATCATCTTTACAACCACCCTGACCACAAAAACCACGGCACCTGCAACAAAGAGTGTGCCCCAAACCTCCTTGGGTACCGAAGCGATGATGCCAACAACGACCATCGCGCCCACAAGGATCATGCTCGAGCCTGCGTTCTTCTTAGCCATAGTTTTCGGGGTCAGCAGTGCATCAGGAGCAGGAGGCCATTTCTGAATCGGCGGGGTGAAACCGTTCATTGATCAGGGAGGTCAACGATAAACAATCGGGATCTGCATCACTGAAAAATGTGAAGCGATGTTTAACCTCAGGCACCCGTCATCTTCGCGATTCATGCCGCTTTCTACAGCCCAGAAAATCACTCATAGTGAGTGCACTGAATCACATTAAATTCAGACACCCCTCTCAAGAGAGATAACCCGTTCGGAATCCCCCTTGCTGGCTGACCAGGGCCATTGCACTTACTTGTCATCCGAACCCCTGCATACTCAAATAACATCGATTGACACCAAAACCCGTTCACACTCAACAGCTTGCGCAAGCACCTTGTGAACTTCTTCCAAAAGGCGTCTACTCTCGTCTTTTGGACGATGAGCATGGAAACGCCCACACCGATGCCGTTGATGAGTTGCCTCTCCCTGGTCGACGACCCTCGCCGTGCCGGCTATGCGCGCCGGCATGATCTCCAGGAGATCCTGACGATGGCCGTCTGCGCGGTGCTGTGCGACATGAACAGCTTCGAGGAAATCGCCTTCTGGGCCCAGAGCAAGGAGGCCTGGCTCAGGCGCTTTCTCAAACTCGAGGGCGGCATTCCGTCCCACGACACCGTCAACCGGGTGTTCCGCATCCTGAACCCGAAGTCCTTCGAATCGGCCTTCCGGCGCTGGGCGGGTGGCCTGGTGCCCGCGGTGAGCACGGGCACGCTGGCGGTCGATGGCAAGACGATACGAGGCTCGGGTGATGGCGAGAACAGGCCGATCCACCTGGTCAGCGCCTTCGCCACCGAATGTGGGCTGGTGCTGGGCCAGGAGAAGGCCAGTGACAAAAGCAACGAGATCACCGCCATCCCCGAACTGCTCGACAACCTGCTGATCCGGGGCTATCTGGTCAGCATCGATACAATGGGCTGCCAGAGCCAGATCGCCGCTAAGATCCTGGCACAGAAGGCCGACTACCTGCTGGCCGTCAAAGGCAACCAGCCTTCCCTTCAAGTCACGCTCCAGGAGCGCTTCGGCCTCGCCCAGCGCGAGGCGCTGCAGCAGGCCGGGCAATACGCCCGCTTCTCTGAGGAAGCCCATGGCCGCTTCGTGTAGCAAGAGTTCTGGGTGGCTGCCAACGCTGGCGAAGTGGATGTTGAACATTGGCCAGGGTGCAAGATGCTGGGCATGGTCGAATCGCTGAGGATGGTTGGTGACAAGGCCTCTGCGCCAGAACGGCGCTACTACATCGCGTCCCGAGCCATGCCGGCCATCGACTTTGCCAAAGCCGTCCGGGCGCACTGGGGCATTGAGAATGGCGTCCACTGGATGCTGGACGTCAATTTCCAGGAAGACGCCGCCACCGTGCGCAAGGACTACGCCGCGGACAACCTCTCCCGGCTGAAGCGCATCGTTCTCAATCTGCTCAAGACCGAAACCGCCACCCAAGCCAAGTTTGGAAAGATCAGCATGCGCATGAAGCGCAAGCTCGCCGCCTGGGAGGATGGCTACAGGGAGGCGATGTTGGGGATTAGCCTGGCGCATGACGGATAAGTGCAATGGCCCTGCTCAGAACAACCGGTCAGAGCGCACCGAGTAAAAGGCGATCAGCAATTGGGCCTTGAGCAGGCGCTCGGGCGGAATCGAAGGGCGCCCCGTCCTGGCGTAAAGGCCATCAAGCTCCGCAGAAATGGCCGACAGTGCCGATTCGGCCAATTTCTTCACCCGGCGTAATGGGTGATCAGTCGGAATCCGGGACTCGACCGAGAAATAGTGAAACATCGAGGACTGGGGATCGACTTCGCCGCGCATCGTTGCTCTGCCTGGGGTTCGGGGGATACGGCTAGGACAGACGGGTGGCCGGATCGTTCACTGGGTTTTGCATCAACCTATTAGCCGTCGTAGTATCCATTTTGACTTCCCTCTTAGCCGTTTCAGATTGACCTAAAGAAATTCAATCTTGGCACTTAGGTGCTGGGTGGTAAGCTCACCGGGTGGGTGGCGGAAGTCCTTTTGTAGTCATTGGGGCACACAATGAGAGTCAGCGTACCTACTTCACCGCCGACCAACATCTTGCCCAGATTCGACATGCCGTTGACGCCATAGGAGGTAGCCGATATGAATGACAAAGTCGAAGAGCCGCCGCAGCAGCAAAGTTATTCACCTGAATCTGCGTCTCCAACTCGCTCCGCGGCAGAGCAACCCTGGTACCAGAATTGGCAGAGAGTTCTCGGCGTAGGTGCTGGGGCACCCATGTTGGTTTCGATCTTAACGATCTGGACCAACTTTACGATCTCCAGTATGGAGATGCACAATCGTGAGTCGGAACGCGCACAAGTCGCAAGAGAGCGTGAATACGAGCGTGAAGACAACCAGCGAGCATTCGATGCGAAGTTGGAGAGCGAGCGCCGCACACTTGGCGCCAAGCTCGAAAGCGAACAATTGGACCGCCTCAAAAAGTACGAAAGTGAGAGGCTCGCGCGCATTGACAAACTAGAAGCAGAAGCTAAGCAGCGAGCGCGCGACGATGAAGCGAAGCTTCGCGCGATGCAGACGCACTACATTGATCTGGCACTTGCACGCACCTTGTGCCTAGACGACCGTGTTCGCATCTTCGGGTATGTTGCTGCAATAGCGAAGGCAGACGAAAAGGCTTGGGCCCAACGGGAACTCGACCGAGCAATGAAGCTGCGAGATGAGCGTGACGAAGTTGAGAAGCTAAAGAGAGAGCAGCTCTCCCCCAGTGTACTGGAACAACTCTCCAGGCAACTCGCCGCGGTAAATTTAAATAATCCTGGGTTGGCCTCGGCAACCGAAGCAGATGCAAAGAATCGGGCGAAGTATGTGATCGAGCTTGGGAAGCGAAATGAGGCTCTACGGTCTGTGGACATTCCCTGCACAGGCTTGCCTTCAGGTCTTCCTATGCCCGTTGCAGCGACTGTCGGCGCCAAACCGTAAGGTATGCGTGGTCCGAGAAGTTGACATGAGTCGGGGCCCGCTTGTCGATCTGGGCAAACTCGGCCGCGGCGTGGATGGCCCGGTTGAGCTGCCGGGTGCTGAGGGGCTCGATCGGATTGAGCCCGGGAAACAGCCAGCCGCCGTCGAGCATCTTGCCCTGGGCCCGAGCGACCTTCCACCAGACGTACAGCCGCTCGAGCAGCACCGGCGAGAGCATCACGTAGCGATCCTTGCGGCCCTTGCCCTGCTCGATGCGCAGGGTCACCGGCTGCATCCGGGCCATCAGTTCCTGATGATTGAGGGTGATGTCGAAGAAGAACTTCAGCCCGCTGATCGCCGCGTTGAGCGAAACCGGCGAGATGCCGTGATCGACCAGATAGCGTTGGTAGTTGTGCAGATCCTCGGTGCTGGCCTTATCCGGCGAGAGTCCGAGGTACGCGGTGAACTGCCGTACGGCGCGCAGGTCATGGGTAAGCCCCCGGCGATCCCCTCTTGACCGAGCCTTAAGCGGAATCCGGCCCCCACCGATGCGGCAACAGCTCCCCAATTCGACTATGGGGCTGAGTCGGCAGGCGAGTAAGGACGTCCTTCAAGTAGGCATAGGGCTCATGCCCATTCAGGCGCGCCGACTGGATCAGACTCATGATCGCCGCCGCCCGCTTGCCGGCGCGCAGCGAGCCAGCAAAGAGCCAGTTCTTCCTCTTATGCCAAGTTCAGCATAACCGCAACAATTGGCTCTTCGTGGGCTCCGAACGGGCAGGCCAGCGCGCCGCGGCCATCCAGAGCCTGCTGGCCACCGCCAGCCTCAATGGACTGGAACCCTACGCCTGGCTGCGGAGTACCCTGGAGAAACTCCCGCTCTGGCCCCACAGCCGAATCGATGAATTGTTACCGCTGGGCGGCCGGGTGATTGACGTCGATGCCACACCCGAGGACGTCATCGACACTCGGATCATCCCACGCTGATCCCCGCAAGGTGGGCCGGTTGGACGCTTACGATATTTCTGGATCAGAACCCAGGCATGCAGCCCCGGAGCCGCCAGACCCCCGTCGATAAGGCTGGCCGGTACGGGGGCGGCTGTGACAGTTTCGCAGCGCCGACAGGCGTATTGGGGACGGATGTGGCGATGGACAAAGAATCGGGCGGGTTCCACGTCCAGTTGTTCGCTGATGTCTTCGCCAATCTTCACCAGCCCGGCACCGCATGCTCCGCACGTACAGGAGGCCGGTTCGTGGCGATGCTCGATCCGCGGCAACGCCGCCGGCAAGGGATGGCGGCCAGTGCGTTTGGCCTGGCGCGCAGGACGGGCCGCGCGCTGCTGTTCCAGTTCCGCCAGGATGGCGGCCTCGTCTTCGGCGCGGCTGTCCAGGAACAGCTCACGCTGCTCGGCACCGAGCCCTTCACTCCTGGCGCCGAAACGGATCCGCCTGTGATGGGCTGTTGATGCCGGCCGAAAACTGACCAGCAAAAGGGGTGTATACCGGCCGAAAACTGACCAGGGTGTTTGACCTATCCTGCCTAATTTTTAGGCAGAGGAAACGGGGTGATCACCATGGAGATGTTGGGCAGGATCAGAAGGATGTTTTACCGGGACGGGTTGTCCCGGTCGGAGATAGCGCGGCGGACGGGGTTGTCGCGCAACACCATCAAGAAATGGCTTGTGGCGCCGCAAGCGGCGGCGCCCAAGTACCGTCGGCGAGGTCCAACGGGGAAGCTGGCGGCATTTGAAGCCACGTTGCGGCAAGCCCTGGAAGTGGACGCTCATCGACCGAAGCGGGACCGGCGCACGGCGCTCGCGCTCCACGCCGAACTGAAGGCGGTGGGCTACGGTGGCGGCTACACGGCAGTGACAGACTTCATCCGGCGCTGGCACCAGGACGCTGGCGCCCACGCCCTGACCCGCGCCTTCGTTCCCCTGAAATTCGGGTTAGGGGAAGCCTTCCAGTTCGACTGGAGCGAGGAAGGGCTGGTCATCGGCGGGGTGTGGAGGAAGCTCCTGGTGGCCCACCTGAAGCTGTGCGCGAGCCGGGCCTTCGTCCTAGTGGCCTACCCCAGCCAGGGACATGAGATGCTGTTCGACGCCCACACCCGGAGCTTTCTGGCCCTGGGCGGGATCCCGCGGCGGGGCATCTACGACAACATGAAGACCGCAGTGGACAAGGTGAAGAAAGGCAAGGGACGGGTAGTCAATGCCCGCTTCAGCGCCCTGTGCTCCCATTACCTGTTCGAGGCCGACTTCTGCAATGTCGCTTCGGGCTGGGGAGAAGGGCGTGGTGGAGAAGAACGTCCAGGACAGCCGGCGGCGCATCTGGCAGGAGGCCGGGAAACACCGCTTCGGCAGCTTCGCCGAACTCAACGCCTGGTTGCTGGGGCGCTGCCGGGTTCTGTGGCAGGAGGTACGCCACCCCGAGTACCGGGAACTGACGGTCGCCGAGATGCTGGAGCACGAAGCGCCCCACCTGATGCCCATGGTGACCCCCTTCGACGGCTACGTCGAAGAGGCCGGGCGGGTATCCAGCACCTGCCTGGTGAGCATTGCCCGCAACCACTACTCGGTGCCCTGCGAACTGGCGGGGAAGCTGATCAGCAAGCGCCTCTACCCGGAACGGGTGGAGGTCGTCCATGGCGATACTGTGGTGGCGAGCCACCCCGGCTCTTCGAGCGGGGCCAGACCCGCTACGACTGGCAGCACTACATCGGGCTCGCGGAAAGGAAACCCGGCGTACTCCGGAACGGCGCGCCCTTCGGTGACCTGCCGGAAGCCTTGCGGCGCCTGCAGCGGCTCCTCCTTCAACGCGAAGGCGGAGACCGGGTGATGAGCCAGGTACTCGCTGCCGTCCCCCGGGCCGGGCTGGAGGCCGTTGTAGTGGCGGTCGATCTGGTGCTGGAGTCCGGCCTGGTCAGTGCCGAGCACATCCTCAATGTCCTGGGGCGGCTCAACTCGGCGCCGCCCCCGGGACCCGTCGCCACGCTCCTGCAGGTCAAGGAGGCCCCGCTGGCCGACACCGGCCGCTACGACCGCCTGCGCCGGAAGGAGACCGACCATGCGTGACCTCGGCGCTGAACTGAAATCCTTGCGGCTCTACGGCATGGCGAGCGCCTGGGCCGACCTGGTGGCCCAGGGAGGCGGGGCGAGCCTGGATGCCTCCCGCTGGCTGGTCGAGCATCTCCTGCAAGCGGAAAGCGATGACCGGGGGCTGCGTTCCATCGCCTACCAGATGCGGGCTGCCCGCTTCCCGCTGCACCGGGACCTGGCCGGGTTCGACTTCGAGTCCTCACCGGTGGACCGGCGGCTGATCAGCGAGCTTGCGGACCTCGCCTTCACCGAGGTGGCCCACAACGTGGTGCTCATCGGTGGTCCCGGTACCGGCAAGACGCACCTGGCCACCGCCCTGGGCGTTTCCGGGATTGCCCGGCACGGCGGCGGGTGCGCTTCTTCGCTACCGTGGATCTGGTCAATGCCCTGGAGCAGGAGAAGGCGGTCGGCAAGGCGGGGCGGATCGCCCATAGCCCATACCATTCCACACAATTCATAACGCATGAATCGAGCGCATCTGCTCAACCCCTCTGACGAAGCTACTGAGCCTTGTGTAGCCCTGCCAGAGGGTTTTGACACCGGGCTCACCGTCGCCTTTGCGGGCCAGGAAGCCGCCCAGCATGGCGATGCGGCGGATCACTTCGCGCAGGGTAGGCATTTTTCTGGGGGGTGGTTTTTCGGCCAGCAGCCAGGCGGCCTGCCATTCGGTCTGCTCGAACACGGCACTGGCGGGCAGATCGGGAAGGATGCGACCCAGCCGTGTCAGGTGGGCCAGCCGCCAGGCGACGACCAGATAGATGGCCAGCGCCAGCTCCAGTTTTCTGACGTGCCCAAGTTGCAGCGATTCGACCCGGCAGCCGTTCTTGAGCACATGAAACAGGGTCTCGATCTCCCAGCGGCACCGATACCAGTCGATCAGTTGCGCCGCCTCCTCCAGGGTGGCAACGACACGGTTGGTCAGCAAACGCCATTCGACCGCCTTTTGCCCTTCCCCCCGCGTCAGAATAGTTGTCGCCTCTCTATGATGTTGAACCTGGGGGCGACAAGGATGAGAGATGGCTCGGTACGGAGAAGCATTCAGGAACAGAGCGGTGGCGCGGTTGTTGCCGCCGGAGAGCGCCCAAGTGGGCGTGGTATCACAAGAGATTGGGGTTTCGGTGCAGACATTGGAACGATGGCGTGAGGATGCGCAGTCCAGGCCCGCCCGAGGGCGGGCCTGGACTGCGCGCGCTGACTCGAAGCGGTGATCACTACGGCGGCGATGGACGAGGCCGGCAAGAGCGCCTGGTGTCGTGAGCACGGCGTATATCCGGCCGAACTCGATCAGTGGTGTGCCAGCGCCACCGCGGCCTTGGCCGAGCCCGAGGAGGCCCGCGCCAGTCCGCAAGCCACCCGGCAAGACAAGAAGCGGATCAAGGAGCTCGAACGCGAACTGCTGCGCAAAGACCGGGCGCTGGCCGAAACGGCAGCCCTACTGGTCCTGTCAAAAAAGTCGCGGCGATCTTCAACAAGGGAGAGGGCGAATGATCGGCCTCGAAGATCGCCAGGCACTGGCCCGAGATATCCATGTTGCGCAGGCGGCAGGCGCGCGCTTGAAGCCCGCCTGCGAGATGGCCGGCATCAACTTGCGCACGCTGCAACGCTGGCAAGCTGGCGAAGGCCTTGTCGGCGGTGATCGTAGGCCGCAGGCAGTGCGCCCTGTCCCGCCCCATGCCCTCTCTGAGGCCGAGCGCGCCCAGGTGCTGGCCCTCGCCAATGCGCCGCGCTTTGCCGCCGTGCCGCCGGCGCGCATCGTGCCCATGCTGGCCGATGAAGGGGTCTATCTGGCCAGCGAATCCACCTTCAGCCGCATCCTGCGCGCGCATGGGCAATCCGCTCACCGTGGGCGCGCCAAGACACCCAAGGCGGTCCGGCCGCCGACCACGCACATCGCTACCGCCGTGCGCCAGGTTTGGTGCTGGGACATGACCTACCTGCCGGCACAAGTCACGGGGCGCTGGTTCCACCTTTACCTGATTCTCGACTTGTACAGCCGCAAGATCGTCGGCTGGGAGGTGCATGATAGCGACCATGCCGACCATGCCGCCCATCTGGTGCGCCGCACGGCGCTGGCCGAAGGGATTGCCGCCTTGAGCGCCAAGCCGGTTCTGCACGGCGACAACGGCTCGACCTTGAAAGCCACGACGGTACTGGCCATGCTCAACTGGCTGGGCGTCAAACCCTCGTACTCGCGCCCACGGGTCAGCGATGACAATGCCTATGCCGAGTCGCTGTTTCGCACCGCCAAGTACCGGCCCGAGTTTCCCACCCGAGGCTTCGCCGACCTCGACGAGGCGCGCGCCTGGGCAGCCGGCTTCGTCCAGTGGTACAACGTCGATCATCGTCACAGCGGTATCCGCTACGTCAGTCCGGCCCAGCGCCATGCCGGTGAGGATCAGGCGATTCTGGCTGCCAGGCATGCTCTTTACACCGAGGCTCGCGAACTCAACCCGGCGCGTTGGTCCGGCAATACGCGCAACTGGTCGCCCATTGGCGCAGTCACGCTCAACCCGGAACGTGAGTCCGTCATAAAGACGCATTTGCCTGACGTGAATACTCAACAGTTGGCTGCATGACCGAGGCGACAACTACCTTGACGCGCGCCGCCTTCAGGCACACCGGTTTCGCGGGCGATCAGGCAGGTCACCGGCATCATGCCGCCCTGGCCGTCGGGCAGATCCACCGGGCGGACATGGAGCGTCTGGCGCACGGCGCGCGCCGGCCGGTTGAGGCGCTCGGGCAGGGTGAATTCGATATCACCCAAGGGCGTTGCGGCCAGAACTGCCGGCCACAATTTGCCGCCCTGCGGCAAACAGCGGTTGTGCTGAGCGCGCAGCAGGTAGTCCGCGGGATGCCCAAGGGTATGGGCGCGTTGCATCAGTTCGAGGATGTCGGCCTCCCGGTCGGCGACATAGACCAGACGCGTTGCCGGCAGGTGCCCGGCACGCTCGGCCAGGCGTGCGTAGCCTTCGATCCAGCGCTGGCTCTCCGAGACTTCGAGCGGGCGCGCCCACATCCACGCATCAACAATGCCCAGTGGCAAGCGTTGCGGTGTCACCACGTAGGTCGGATGCAGGTACATGCCGCGTTGCGCCTCATAAGACAGTCGCCCCAGTCCATCCATGTCCTGCCCGTTGAAATCCAGCTCTGTCGTGTCTTGCAGGCACAGCACCACGGGGTGCTCCGCCATGCGCGTCTCGGTCTGTGCCATGTGAGGCGCCAGGACCTCTTCCCAGCCCAGGCCACGCTTCTCTTCCCGTGCCTGATCAAACAGCCGGTAAGCCGCTTGCGTCTCTGCCCGGCCGTTGCACGCCCCGGGAATGCTCGCAGATGGGGCATCCCCCAGCCGATCCGCCAGCTTGACCAAGCGTTTGGTCAGACGGGCATCGCCCATGTCCGCCCCAGCAAACTCCGCCATCGCCCAACTCCCCTCGTGAATCATTGCCATGCCATGGTAGATGAAAGGCTATGGCGTAAGCACAAGGTATACCAGACTATAGCGAAGGGTTATTCCCGGCCTCGCACCGGCCAGAAAAACATGTCAATGGGGTTGTGTGGAACGGTATGCCCATAGCCTCCTGAACGTCGACCTGGTGGTCCTGGACGAGCTCGGCTACCTGCCCTTCAGCCAGGCGGGCGGGGCCTTGCTCTTCCATCTGCTCTCCAAGCTCTACGAGCACACCAGCGTCATGATCACCACCAACCTCGCCTTCGGGGAATGGGCCAGCGTCTTCGGCGATGCCAAGATGACCACGGCGCTCCTGGACCGCCTGACCCATCACTGCCACATCGTCGAGACCGGCAACGAGTCCTACCGTTTCCGGCATAGCAGCGCCACGGCAACCTCCCGCATCAAAGCGCGGGAGCACACCCGGCGGTCCAAGCCGGCCGAGCCGCTCTGAGCGCCGCCGCGCGGGGAAATCCGTTCCGGGCTACGCCCTCCACGGATTTCCCCGCGCACCCCCCAGCCTTAGCCGACGAATGCCGGGCAACCACAACGCTTCAGAAAAGGAGGAAATCTGGGATAGACTTATCCACAGCCGCACCAATGACAAGCGGCTATCAGGCCTGGTCAAATTTCAACCGGTACACCTGGTCAAAATTCAGCCGGTACGGACACTCATACAGCTATCGAAAAATACACCCGCGCCTAACCGATACTGTGAAGCTCCATCCGTTAGATATAACCTAGAACAATAACGATGGATCTTTTTCAATTTCTTTCACCGACGTCAGAGTTACGGCGACCTTTCCGTTACCAGACAAAATCTCTTGAGTAACGACCTCAACGTAATTAAAAACATTCGACGAAATGCGTGAGACCACTTCGTGGAAGTGGGCGGGGTCATACTTTAACTCTATTCTTCTTTTTGCATCTTTTTCAATGAAATAAATCAATCGCTCTGATCTACAAAAACCTGAAACACTTCCACACCTAACCTGCGGAACAGGATTGATTGCGGGCAATTTCGAAGCGGGCCGTTTCACCCTCCCCGACACTGTGCAAATTTTTTTCTCCCCAACAAAAACGGACACCTCATCCATCAAAGTCACCCCTCCCAAAGTAGCCTTGGATATCTCGGCCACTTCGCGAATTATTTGTTCAGCTTCTGGTGGCATCTCAGACGATTCCGTCGCATGTTCAAAAATCCCGGCCTGTCTCTCATCAAAAAGGTATTTAAAAAACTTTTGAATCTCCAGTTCGCCGCATCTTCCCGATTCATTAATCTCAATAATGACACATCCACGATAATGATCAGAATCAAGGGAGAGCTTTACTCGTGGCTCGCTTGCCACTACAAGGTCTGTGTTTTCTAAGAGTCTTCCCACGAGGTTTCGAACGCACTCCGATATGGCCTTTAGCGACAAGGGTATTAGATCGGCTTTTAGTTCAAGGTCTCGCCCGTCAAACCTACAGGGCAGAGGATGAGTGAGTGTAATAGTGATCTGATTTTTTGCCATGTTTTTCACCTGTACCAAACATGACAAAATTTTCCTCTATATTTTTGCGTTATTTTATTTTAGTCACTGCAATTTTCATCGCTACAAAAAATAAATCAGCACACGCAAATTTCGTTTCAGCAGTGGCCTGGTCGCGGGCGGGGCTCCATATTCACTTACAAGAGCTGAAAAGTCACTTTTTACCAAGCCCGCGTGGGGAATGATCGCGTTTTGCAAGCGACACGGCCCCCTGCCACGCAATCGCGAGAACTGCTAACAAGATACGATTACCCAGAGGGTGTTGCTTGCGCCGGCTCGCAATAACTACTGCCCGCTCTACTACAACTGCACGTCCATTTTCCGTTCTGACTGTATCCAGTTGAGTATCACTCTCATCAAGCGAAACGAATCGTGCGAGGTTATGCCTTTCGATCCAGGCTTTTTGCTCTTGCGTAAATCCTGGCGTGATTAAAACGATAACATCTGATTTTTTAATATTAATTGATGTTACGAATTTCCCAATCCATTCAAAGTGCTCCTCTCTCCACATCACAATATGTCGCTGCGGTCCAACCAACCCCGCAAAATCGAGGACTGTTGGCACTTTGATCCATGTAACTTCACGAGGCACGACGACTGCATCGGCGAATTCGATCAGATTTACCCACTGCGCCTCCGTGATTGATGCCATCAGTTCCGACAATGACTTTTTTCGTTCCTGTCGCTTAGCGCTCGCTCGATAAATGGAATCAAGGGCAAAAGCCACTTCGCCGGAAAGCTCTGCAGGGATCGCCAGAGCCGTTGCAGAGCGCTGGAGATTGGCCCCCCGACTTACTAATCGCGCGAGTCGTACCAAGGCCCCCACTGAGACAGTCGGCGCCTGATCCTCAAAGACACGGAATTCAGGCTGCGCAATCCTTCTCGGCTCAGCATCCAGATCGTAGGCGCCCTCAAGCAAGGCTCCTCGTGTTCGGCGAGTGACGTTGTGATCCGCGTAATCCTCAAGCCACCGATCAATTATGTGCGAGTAGGATCCGATACTTGTGGTCGGCGATGCATGACCAAGCAGTCGCGCAACCCCCCAAAGGGTCCGTCGAGACTGACTGGCTCTCCCCAGCACCCGATCGCGCATTGTCTCCACGATAGGCACCTCTAAGTGACTTCTCTGTAAGCCGCCGTCAGCGCAGATCACGGAGTCCAAAACCCGTGTTGCAAAACTGTGCCGGGCGCCGTGGATTACAGTCGTTGGATTGCCCGTCGCCCACCGCAGCGCCTGGATGACAATCGTGCGGATACGTCCGATAGTCTCCGGCACCCTGACCTGGTTCCCCAGGAGCGGCACCGCCATGTCGCCCCCGTGATTCGCTTCTGCCATGACCAGCACACGTTTGATCAAAGTCACTTCAATGGGTGTCAGCTCGAAAAGAGTCGGAACGAGCCGCCGGCCCGCCTTAGTTTTCAGCTTTCGCAACACGTTGTTCCTGACTAGGATAAGTGGTCGGGTATCGCCCACCCAGTCCGCCCTGATCAAACCCGCCGCCTCGGAAGCTCTCAATCCGTATCGATAGGCCAAGAGCAGGACCATCGCGCTCGCCGTCACGAGCTCCTGACTATGTCTTTCGGATGACAAAAGAATGGATTCAATGGCATTCAAATAGTCGCATTCACGTATGTAGGCCGGTCGTACGGAAAGGCTTGCTTGTCCCAGGGACAATTCCCCCCAATCCGGATCCGAAATTGACGCGTATTTTCTGGCAAAGGCATGAAACCGTCGTAAGTAAAGACCAACGGTTCTCAACTCAATGTCAGGACGGGCATCAAGCAATGCGCTATAGAGTTCGCTGACGTCTTCCTCGTCGGCACTCAATAGGTCTGCGTCGTACCACACCCGCTCCGCCGCCGGAGAAATGCCGGTCAGGTATCGACGGATGCTATTCAAACTTCTCACCTTGCCTATGAGATGATAGAGCCACTCCCCAATCAGATATAGCGCCGACGACACGCGGGACCGGAATTTACTGACGACAGAGGAGACATCGCTGACCATCTTCCGCCTGCTCTTGGAGCGGGGGTCAGCATCGACGCCATCGATCGCTTGTCGGAGTTCACTGAAATACAGACGCGCCTCGATCTGACGTGCCACGACACGCGCTTCATCGGGTACCCCCCCGCGTCAGAATAGTTGTCGCCTCTCTATGATGTTGAACCTGGGGGCGACAAGGATGAGAGATGGCTCGGTACGGAGAAGCATTCAGGAACAGAGCGGTGGCGCGGTTGTTGCCGCCGGAGAGCGCCCAAGTGGGCGTGGTATCACAAGAGATTGGGGTTTCGGTGCAGACATTGGAACGATGGCGTGAGGATGCGCAGTCCAGGCCCGCCCGAGGGCGGGCCTGGACTGCGCGCGCTCGACTCGAAGCGGTGATCACTACGGCGGCGATGGACGAGGCCGGCAAGAGCGCCTGGTGTCGTGAGCACGGCGTATATCCGGCCGAACTCGATCAGTGGTGTGCCAGCGCCACCGCGGCCTTGGCCGAGCCCGAGGAGGCCCGCGCCAGTCCGCAAGCCACCCGGCAAGACAAGAAGCGGATCAAGGAGCTCGAACGCGAACTGCTGCGCAAAGACCGGGCGCTGGCCGAAACGGCAGCCCTACTGGTCCTGTCAAAAAAAGTCGCGGCGATCTTCAACAAGGGAGAGGGCGAATGATCGGCCTCGAAGATCGCCAGGCACTGGCCCGAGATATCCATGTTGCGCAGGCGGCAGGCGCGCGCTTGAAGCCCGCCTGCGAGATGGCCGGCATCAACTTGCGCACGCTGCAACGCTGGCAAGCTGGCGAAGGCCTTGTCGGCGGTGATCGTAGGCCGCAGGCAGTGCGCCCTGTCCCGCCCCATGCCCTCTCTGAGGCCGAGCGCGCCCAGGTGCTGGCCCTCGCCAATGCGCCGCGCTTTGCCGCCGTGCCGCCGGCGCGCATCGTGCCCATGCTGGCCGATGAAGGGGTCTATCTGGCCAGCGAATCCACCTTCAGCCGCATCCTGCGCGCGCATGGGCAATCCGCTCACCGTGGGCGCGCCAAGACACCCAAGGCGGTCCGGCCGCCGACCACGCACATCGCTACCGCCGTGCGCCAGGTTTGGTGCTGGGACATGACCTACCTGCCGGCACAAGTCACGGGGCGCTGGTTCCACCTTTACCTGATTCTCGACTTGTACAGCCGCAAGATCGTCGGCTGGGAGGTGCATGATAGCGACCATGCCGACCATGCCGCCCATCTGGTGCGCCGCACGGCGCTGGCCGAAGGGATTGCCGCCTTGAGCGCCAAGCCGGTTCTGCACGGCGACAACGGCTCGACCTTGAAAGCCACGACGGTACTGGCCATGCTCAACTGGCTGGGCGTCAAACCCTCGTACTCGCGCCCACGGGTCAGCGATGACAATGCCTATGCCGAGTCGCTGTTTCGCACCGCCAAGTACCGGCCCGAGTTTCCCACCCGAGGCTTCGCCGACCTCGACGAGGCGCGCGCCTGGGCAGCCGGCTTCGTCCAGTGGTACAACGTCGATCATCGTCACAGCGGTATCCGCTACGTCAGTCCGGCCCAGCGCCATGCCGGTGAGGATCAGGCGATTCTGGCTGCCAGGCATGCTCTTTACACCGAGGCTCGCGAACTCAACCCGGCGCGTTGGTCCGGCAATACGCGCAACTGGTCGCCCATTGGCGCAGTCACGCTCAACCCGGAACGTGAGTCCGTCATAAAGACGCATTTGCCTGACGTGAATACTCAACAGTTGGCTGCATGACCGAGGCGACAACTACCTTGACGCGCGCCGGTACACCTGGACTGTCCTCAGGCGATAGCGATAGTTGATCACCCGCCGTGTGATCATCCCCCGAAACGGGAAGCTCAAGGAACGTGCCGGTTTCTAGCCTTACCCAGTCGTAATGGTCCAGGCTGCAAGAACTGACACGCCCTGATAGCACACCTGCCAACAGGCCAGGCAAACACAGTCGGTTGCTCTGATCAATAAAATTGGCGAGCTTTTCAACGGCTTTTTTCTCACCCAGTTTGCTTAGGTCGACGTGATTGCTTATCAGAGCATCGGCCAGTTTCTTCTGGACGTGGCCCTTGTTTCTACCTGGCTTACGCGACGCCTCCAGAAACGCGGCGGAGTCTCGAGAGATCGGAAAGCGAAGGCAGGGGGACGCACCGTCGCTTTCCTCGCTCTCGTCTGCCGTATTTGCCGCATTTGCTCTGAATTCGAGCCAATATCGACGCTGGAAATGAACGACTCTGATGGCCCGTGGATTCGAAATTTCCTTCAACAGGGCGTAGTTTGATATCCGGCCTTCCAGCATCAGGTGCAGACATGCCATCAACCAGGCATCCGCAGCGGTCGCTCGGCTGGGCGGAAACTCCTTCCGCAGAATAGGGAGAAGGTCGAGCAGCTTTCTCACAACAGACGGAGCGCGCCCAGCCAGCTCGTTGGTGAAAGGCGGATCCTCGTTCAGCTCAATATAGGAGCGCCTCAGCCGGAGGGTTGTCGCACCGCGCCGGAGTTGCACATTGAAGTATCGTTGTAGCACTGCGTAACGGATGTGCGCCATCACATGGGGCATCCCGCTCGGCGTGGTAACAACCATACGTTCAATGTCGGCCAAATCCTGGGCCGTGACTTCTCCAATCTTGCGATCCCCGAGCCAGTCCTCAATCAGCGCACGCGCCTGCTGCCGAGCGGCCTCACGCCGCTTTCGTTGCTCGAGCTTTCGGCGGGCGACTCCAAAGGGCGCGAGCTGCAACGCCTGCGTTATGTGCAGTTCCGGAGTCGTGCGGAGCATGGGCACCTTCAGGATGGGTAATCCCAAATCCTCGAAGGCGTTCTCGAGCGCCGGGACAGCCTTTTCCATGTCGACATTCCATTGCCGCGTCGACCAGTCACCATAGGTGGCGCATCCTCCGTAACCATGGCCGAGCAGTCCGTCGATCACCTCGGGATCGACGCCTTTCGCTCGTAGGAGCACAGGCAGACGGTGCCGGAAGATATTGAGCGGAGCCGAAAACTCACCTGCCAGATGTCTCCTCAGCCCATCCTCCGAGATAGATTCCCATCCATCTCTCTGCAGATAGAAGAAGAGCGGAAGCAGGAAAGGGGCATTGAGTTCGTGCAGCCCGCGAAGCCCACCAGATAGAGCGGGTTCTGCGGGCTGGAGCAGTGTCGCGAGTTTCGCCAGGTAGCTGAAGTAGCGCTCGACTTCGACCGAAAGTGACTTTGGTATCGGAACCAACCGCCCGCCTTCTGCTCCGACCACCAACTTGTCGGCGACGAACACCCGGTGATGTTCGAGATCGAAGTGCAGCGGGGATTCGAACGGATCACCAACGGGACGCGAGCCGGTCGCGGCAAGCAGCTTGAGCACCAAAGCCGTTGTGTATGCGTTGTGCTGATCAATCGGGGAGCCCTGCAACATCTGAGATTCGAGGGAGCTGAATACCTTATTGAGTGCAGACGAAAATGACTTTTCGACAACCCTCAAGCGGCTCCCCAGCGCGTTGACCGAATCGCCTTCGGGGCTGATTTCGAGCTGGCTCTCGTCGAGCCCACGGTAGTAGTCCAGCACCTCCCTCGCACCCCATGAAGGGTATGCGCCGGCACCCGGCATCGCGGTACGGGCATGAGCGCTTCCTGCCAAGGCAAACAGACTGTCTGAAGTGCGGTGGTAAAGCGAGTAGCCCAGCACATGACCGAGCATACTTGTCGTGACGCGTGCAAAACCCTGCGCTGTGGCGATGCGCGAGAATGCTTGACTCGGCGTTTCCGTGCATGACGACCAGAAATCAGCCAGTTTTTGGGGAGCCGAGATCGGCGTGGCACCCGCTAGTGCAGCTCGAATCCACTCCGGCAACCGAATGGTATGGACGGACGCCGGGGGCGCCAGCATCTGCGCAACGGCATTCGGCAACTCTCGCATGTACGAAGGACGAGGGGGAGTTCGGAACAGCGCATCGAGTTCGGTGGAAAGTTGCCAGTCGCCATGCGCGTCGCCGCCGATTCCAAAATTGCACACTCGCGTGAGTGAGTATCCTGTCACAAGGGCAATCCAAGTCAGCGCAGCGATCAAGGCATCCTGCCCGAAACCCTCTCGTTGAGACTCAAGCCACGCGTCGATAGCGGTTCGCTCTTGCGGTGTCAGCTGATGCCAAGACCAAGGCAAGTACTGACCGAACTCGTTGCTCCGCAACAAGATCGTTTTGCCGGTGATGCTCCGTTGTGCGGGTGTTTCAGCCGCTTTGCCCAGGAAGTAAGCGACGCGCTGGGCGTCAACATCAGGGCTTTCGCCGAGATCGATGACAAGATCGCTGTCGCTCTCCTCCAACCCTGGTAGGGCGTGCGTAGGTGACGCGCCGTCCCGCCGGGAAAAACGAGTCGGAACCTGCACGTGAAACTCATCGCCTTCGGGCGACGCGGCTTCGATCGGCGCATCCTCATTTCTTGCCAGCCGAATGAGGGCATGCAGCACCCGCCGCTCTGCGCCGCTGAGTTCCTCATCGGACGCGAGGAGTCGTGCTTGGGCTTTTCGCCGCAGGGCGTTCGAGGATGATTCGAAATCAGTGGAAAATGGTTCATAAAGTGTCGACAGCAATCTGAGCCAACCTAGATCACGCCCAGCTGCGTGGCGGACGGCATCCGTGACTGCCCTCAAATTCTGATCCAGATAATTTCCGCGCAACCCCCGAATCCAGGCTTGCCCAAGCAACCAAAGGCGCAGGGTCTCGAACCACTCTGGGAATGCCGACGTGTGACGGCTATCGCGTGCAGGCGGGGCAGGATCGATCAGTGACGCGATCAGGAAGGCGGTGGAGAGGCTTCCCCGCAACTGCCGCTCCGGCGGGACAGAGGCCGGCAACGCGGCAGGGATCGCAGGCGAAGAGGTGGCGCTCACCTCATACGCCAGGGTGGACAGGGGCTCGAGTTCGGGTAAGCAGGTAGCCCAGTCGACAAGGAGTTTGCGAGCCCTTGAGGTCGACATCGTATGTAAGACGGTGCCGAGCCATTCTGGGTTTGCTGTGCACTGGCAAACGAGTGCGAGTAGGCCGAGCTCATCCACGCAGCCTGCTGCGCTCGCCCAATCCACGAGAGGACGCCAAGCGTCGGTGGGAGCACGGGTCGTGGGGATGGGGCGAGCCTCGGGGTCCCCCGGGTGGGTTTCAAGCGTCAATTTTTGGGATTGGATGGGCACGTTAGGGATGCCATCACAGTGCTGGATTCCCAGACATATGTCAAATATTCAACCATTTAAGCCATAAAATGCAAATTACAGCCGTTACGAACCGATAAATTTAACTACCCTCCGAAGGCCTCGGGCGCGCCACAAATCAATGGGTTGGATCGAAAGATCCGGCCCATTTTGTTTTATTGGGCGCTGCGCGCGTCAAGGCTGTCGCCCCGCTCAGGCACGTGCCATCCACCAAACGGCTCAACCTTTCGTCATTACGTCCGTAATGCCCTAAATGCCTGCCGTTGCAGCAGGTGGATAGTGCAAGACAGAGGGGAAGAGCCCCGGTGGAGACCCGGCAGTGAACAATCCTTCATGGCAGTCCCTGCGAACCCGGTTGGTGGCAGGGGCGCTGTGCGCGTCCGTGGTGTCGATCTGGATCGTCGCTCTGGGGATAGGGCGATACGTCCGTTCGGACATGGAGGCCGCGATCTCCGCCCAGCAGTTCTCGACCATCTCCATCATTGCTTCGGAGATTGATCGCTCCCTCCACGAGCGCAATGAAATCCTGAACCGGCTTGCACAACGGCTGGAGGCCGTGCCGAACGCAAACGCCGACCACATCCAGTCAATGCTTGAGGCCCAGGCCGGCGTCGAAGCGCTCTTCAACTGGGGCGTGATCGTTGTGGACGCAGAGGGTATCGCTCTGGCTAGCGTACCCGCCCATCTTGAGCGTGTGGGAACGGCCTACGGGGACCGGGCGTACTTCCAGACCTTGCGCACAACGCTGACACCCATCATCACGCCACCCATGGTCGGACGCAGGACCGGTGTTCCCGTAATCACCTTCGCGGTCCCGATCCGAGGCGCCGACAAGCGCTTTCGTGGCGCGGTGCTCGGCGTCACGAACCTGCTCGAACCCAACTTCCTGGACCAGATCAGTCGCGCAAAGTACGGGCACACCGGGGATTTCGTGATCACGGACAGCAGGACCCGGACCTACATCGCTTCGTCCGACAAACGCCGGGTGATGGGGGCAGGCCCTGCGGCGGGTGTGAACCCCATCTACGACAAGTACATCGCCGGCCATGAAGGCTCAGGTATCGCCGTTAGTTCCCGCGGTGTGGAGGAGCTCTCTTCATCTGTCAGGATTGGCCAGACAGCCTGGCTCATGCAATCCGTACTGCCGACCCAGGAGGCCTTTCTGGTGGCACGTCAGATCCAGGTGCGACTTGTGGTGGCAGCCTTGGTGCTGACGCTTCTGACCGGGTGGGTTGCGTGGTGGTGGGTACGCCGCCAGCTACGGCCACTCGAGAAGTCGGCCGTACTGCTGGAAGAGATGCGCCAGGGTCATCGGCCACGGGAGGCTTTGCCCGTCGAACGGGACGACGAGATCGGCAAGCTGGCCAATGCCTTCAACGGACTGCTCAAGGCCATCCTGGACCAGGAATCCCTGCTGACGCGGGTGGCCGCCACCGAGCAGGTCCGCAAGATCCTGACCCACGTCCCCGGAATGGTCTTCAAGTACCACCAACTACCCGACGGAACCGGTGCCTTTCCCTTTGCCAGCGAAGCCGTGCGCAGCCTCTACGGGGTCAGCTCGGAGACCGTGGAAAACAACGCCTCGAGTATCCGCAGGCTGCTTGTAGAGGAGGACCGTAACCGGTTCTTTGCCTCCTCCACCAGTCCGCCGACACCATGCAACGCTGGCTTGTCGATTACCGCATACAACTGGAGAACGGGCCGCTCAAATGGTTGCACGTGGATGCGATGCCGGAGCGGGGTGATGATGGCGGCACGGTGTGGTACGGGTTTGTCACGGATGTGACCGCCACCAAGACACTCGAACACGAGCTGGACATGCACCGGGCGCACCTGGAGGAGCTCGTCCAGAAGCGCACCGAGGAGCTCGAAACAGCGCGCAACGCCGCCGAAGCGGCGAACATCGCGAAGAGCACCTTCCTGGCCAACATGAGCCACGAGATCCGAACTCCGCTGAACGCCATCACGGGCATGGCCTACTTGATGCAGAAGTCCGGCGCGACGCCCGAGCAGACCGATCGCCTCAACAAGATCGCCGCCGCCAGCGGGCACCTGCTGGAGATCATCGATTCGATCCTGGATCTCTCGAAGATCGAAGCGGGCAAACTGACTCTTGGGGCGGAACCCATCCACCTGCAGGCCTTGCTCGACAACGTGGTGTCAATCATGAACGACCGGGCCACGAGCAAGGGGATCCACCTGAAGGCGGACACTGTTGTGGGTCTGCCGGGTGTCATCGGTGACGGCACGCGACTGCGCCAGGCCCTGCTCAATTACGTGGGCAATGCCATCAAGTTCACCCAGCAGGGCTCTGTCACCGTGAGGGCTCGCCTTGAGGGGGACGACGGCACCAGCGTGAGCGTGCGTTTCGAGGTGGAAGACACGGGGATCGGCATTCCACCCGCCGCGATAGGCAAGATCTTTCACGCCTTTGAGCAGGCAGACAGCTCCACGACACGGGAATATGGCGGCACCGGCCTGGGCCTGGCAATCACCCAGCGCCTCGCCGAGCTGATGGGCGGGGAAGTCGGGGTCAGCAGCACGCCGGGCCAGGGCAGCACCTTCTGGCTGACGGCCCGGCTGAAACATTGTGCCCCACCCGGGATGGGCACCGGGCTGACGGATCTGGCCCAGATCGAGGCAAGGCTGCTGGTCATCAGCCCGGGCAAGTGTGTTCTGCTGGTGGAAGACGAACCCGTGTGTCAGATGGTGGCGGAGGAGCTTCTGTCCAACATGGGGCTGGCCGTCGATACCGCCGATGACGGCCAGCAGGCTGTGCGGATGGCAGCGGAAAAGACCTACGACGTGATACTGATGGACATGCAGATGCCCAGGATGGACGGGCTCGCTGCCACACGTGGCATTCGCCGGCACCCCGGTTGCCAGTCTGTTCCCATCCTGGCCATGACGGCCAATGTCTTCAGTGAAGATCGCGCCAATTGCATGGCTGCCGGCATGAACGACTTCCTGCCCAAACCGGTCGTGCCCGATCGACTCTACGCGATGTTGCTGCACTGGCTGGACTGAAAGTCGGCAGGAGGCTCTTCCTGCCCGATGGCCCTGGTGTCCCCGGGCAGGCTAATGTCGTGCCTCCCGCGCGCGGATGGCGGCCAGCTTGACGTAGAGCGTACTCCGCGAGATCCCGAGGGTGCGTGCCGCCAGCGACATATTGCCGTGGGCATGGGCAATGGCGTCCACCACGGCCTGATGCTCCACCTGCTCGAGGCGCCCCGTTCCCCCTGCCGCACAGGGCTTGCCCAGCCCTTCGGCGTGCTCGGCCAGTGCCCGGGCAATGGCCGGCGGCAGCTGGGCGGCATCGATGTGTTCACCATCGCTGAGGGCAAACATGGCTTCGAACACGTTGCGGAGTTCACGGATGTTGCCGGGCCAGCGATAGCATTGAAATGCCCCGCGGACCGCCGGATCCAGCGCCTTCGGAACGCAGCCGTACTTGGCCGCCAGGCTCCGGTTGAGATGTTCCACAATGGTGTCGATATCACCGGGACGCTCCCGCAGGGCCGGCAGACTCAGGCTCACGGCACAAAGCCGGTGATAAAGATCCTCCCGGAAGCGCCCGGCTTCGACTTCGGTAAGGAGATCCCGGTTGGTGGCCGCCACGATGCGGACCGCCACCTTGCGCTGACGGACATCCCCCAGGCGTACCACCTGCCCATCCTGGAGCACCCGCAGCAGGTGGGGCTGCAGGTCGAGGGGCATCTCGCCCACTTCATCGAGAAAGAGCGTCCCTCCATCGGCCTGTTCAAACTTTCCTGCCAGGCCGCCCCGGCGGGCGCCCGTGAAGGCGCCCTCGACGTAGCCGAAGAGCTCGCTGGCCAGGAGCTCCCGCGTCAGGGCACCACAATTGACGGCCACGAAGGGACCACCGGGCCGCCCCCCCGCCCCGTGCAGGGCGCGGGCAAAGAGCTCCTTGCCGGCGCCGGTCTCACCCAGCAGCAGCACGGGAAGATCGAGGGGCGCAATCCGCCGCGCACGCGCCTTGGACGCCTGCAACACCTCGCTCTCGCCGATGATCTCGGCAAAGGCATCCTTCGCCCCATCGCTGACGGCAACGGCCCGCGCCGATGACGACGGGGCCCGGTGGCCGCCTGCCCCCAGGGGAATCACCAACAGCGTCCCCAACACCGTTTCGCCGTCCTTCACCGGGTGCAGCCATTCGGGCTGCAGCCAGGCCGGCCGGGCCCGCCGGCGGTCTGCCTCGGCGAGACCCAGGTTGAGGGCCACCAGCTGGGCGCCAACCTCGAAGGGCAGTCGTACGCCGTGGTGCTCCCGCGCCGCCTGCACGCTGCCCGAGGTCCGCACCACCCGGCCACGGGGATCGCAGAGCATCAGGCAATCGGTGCCGTAGCGGATGAAGTCATCCATGGCCCGGGCCAGCAGCCGCGCATGCAGGATGCCATCACGCCGGGCCAGCTCGCCTTCGATCTGTTTGGCTGCCGCCATCACCAGGGCCAGGCTGTGGCCATGGAAGGTCTCCTTGACCCCGGACACGTCCACCACACCCAGGAGGGTCCGGCCCAGGGGGTCGAGGATGGGCGCCGCCGCGCAGGTCCATCGTTTGACGTCGACACAGAAGTGCTCACTGGCATGGATCTGCACCGGCATGCCCGTGGCGATCGCGGTGCCGATGGCATTGGTCCCGATCAGCTCTTCGTTCCAGCAGCCGCCCGTCGCCAGGTTGACGCCCTCCCCCGCGCTGCGGGCCCGTGACTCTCCATTGAGTTCAAGGATGGTGCCCCCCGGGTCGGTGAGCATGATCAGGGAGCCACACTCCCGGAGGATGTCCCGCAGCCCATCCAGGACCGGACGGGCCGCATCGCACAGATCCCGGTGCTCCCCGAGCAACTGATGCACGCGCTCAGGGGCCACCGAGGGCGCACAGCGGCTCTCCGGATTGACCGCCTCGGAGCGGCAGCGCTGCCTGGAACTCAGAACCACGCTACGCACCCCGCCGACCTGCACCGACTGATGCTGCAGGAAGCGCTCCCAGGCGGTCGCGACGACGTGGTCGTCACCGATCCGGGGAATCAGGGTACCGCAGTGGGAAAAGGGCATGGGGCGCTCGGGCAGGCAGGTTGAAAGAACGACGGACCTCTCTGGATAAGCTAGCTTCATTGCACCATTAAGTCAATAAATCTTCTTTTATATCAATGGCTTGTGCGACGCAACAGAAGCCCCGGAAAGTGTCCGGATTCCGGACACCGGACAGCCCGATTCGGGATTCCGGACAGATTGACCCCGCTTTCAGCCCCTTCGTCCGGCGCCCCGCCAGATCGCGGAGAGCCTTGCAGTACAAGGCCTTCCGCTCGCTCTCCGGCTGCGTACGGGCGCCCTGGCCCGCCCTTTGCCATGAAAGAGGCGTGGCGCTTCGCACCACACACACCAATGACAGGAGACACGACATGCAAGTCCAGCAGTCAAACGTGCAGGTGATGGGCATCGATGCCGGAGGCACGATGACCGACACCTTCTTCGTCCGCGCCGACGGGCGCTTCGTGGTCGGCAAGGCACAGAGCAATCCCGGCGACGAATCCCTGGCCATCTACAACTCGTCGGTCGATGCCCTGGCGCACTGGGGCCGGGAAGTGGATGACGTCTATCCGGAACTGGTCACCTGCGTCTATTCCGGCACCGCCATGCTCAACCGCATCCTGATGCGCAAGGGCCTGGATGTCGGCCTCATCTGCAACCGGGGCTTCGAACAGATCCACTCCATGGGCCGCGCCCTGCAGAGCTACCTGGGCTACGCCCTGGAGGACCGCATCCACCTCAACACCCACCGCTACGACGAGCCGCTGGTACCGGTGTCGCGCACCCGCGGCGTCACCGAACGCACCGACGTGCAGGGCCGGATCGTCATTCCCCTGCGTGAGGAGGAGGTGCGCCAGGCCACTCGCGAGCTGGTCGAAGCCGGCGCCCAGGCTGTCGTCATCTGCCTGCTCCAGTCCCACAAGAACGAGACCAGCGAGCAGCGCGCCCGGGACATCGTGCGGGAAGAACTGCAGCGGCTGAAGTCCGACATCCCGGTGTTCGCCTCGGTGGATTACTACCCCTCGCGCAAGGAAAGCCACCGGATGAACACCACCATCCTCGAGGCCTACGGCGCCGAGCCCTCCCGCCAGACCCTGAAGAAGGTCAGCGACCGCTTCAAGAAGCACGGCGCCAAGTTCGACCTGCGGGTCATGGCCACCCACGGCGGCACCATCAGCTGGAAGGCCAAGGAGCTGGCCCGTACCATCGTCTCCGGGACCATCGGCGGGGTCATCGGCTCCAAGCTGCTCGGCGAATACCTGGGCGACGAGAACATCGCCTGCTCGGACATCGGGGGCACCAGCTTCGACGTGGCCCTGATCACCAAGGGGAGCTTCGCCATCAAGTCCGACCCGGACATGGCCCGCCTGGTGCTGTCCCTGCCCCTGGTGGCGATGGACTCGGTGGGTGCCGGCGCCGGCAGCTTCGTGCGCCTCGACCCCTACAGCAAGTCGATCAAGCTTGGCCCCGACTCCGCCGGCTACCGGGTCGGCACCTGCTGGCCGGAGAGCGGGCTGGACACGGTGTCGGTGTCCGACTGCCACGTGGTGCTGGGCTACCTCAACCCGGACAACTTCCTGGGTGGCGCCATCAAGCTCGACGTACAGCGCGCCCGCGACCACATCAAGGCGCAGATCGCCGACCCGCTGGGCCTGTCGGTGGAAGATGCCGCCGCCGGCGTCATCGAGCTGCTCGACCTGACCCTGTCCGAATACCTGCGCGCCAACATCAGCGCCAAGGGCTACAACCCGGCCGAGTTCACCTGCTTCTCCTACGGCGGTGCCGGCCCGGTGCACACCTACGGCTACACCGAAGGCGTCGGCTTCAAGGACGTGGTGGTGCCTGCCTGGGCGGCCGGCTTCTCGGCCTTCGGCTGCGCCTGCGCCGACTTTGAGTACCGCTACGACAAGTCGGTGGATCTGGGTGTCGCCCAGTTCGCCCCCGACGCCCAGAAGGCTGCAGCCTGCACCACCCTGCAGGCCGCCTGGGAAGAGCTGGCGGTCAAGGTCATCGACGAGTTCGTCATCAACGGCTTCAAACCCGAAGATGTGATGCTGATCCCGGGCTACAAGATGCAGTACATGGGCCAGCTCAACGACCTGGAGATCGTCTCGCCGGTGAGCAGCGCCGGCACGGCTGCGGACTGGGACAAGATCGTCGACAGCTTCGAGACCACCTACGGCCGCGTCTATGCCAGCTCGGCCCGCTCGCCGGAGCTGGGCTTCTCGATCACCGGCGCCATCCTGCGCGGCATGGTCGTGACCCAGAAACCGGTTCTGCCCGAAGACCCGGATGCCGGCCCGACGCCACCTCAGGAGGCCTACCTCGGCACCCGCCCCTTCTACCGCCACAAGAAGTGGGTCGAGGCGGCCCTGTGGAAGATGGAATCCCTGAAGGCCGGCAACCACATCACCGGCCCCGCCATCATCGAATCCGATGCCACCACCTTCGTCGTGCCCGATGGCTTTGAAACCACCATCGACAAGCACCGCCTGTTCCATCTCAAAGAAGTGAAGTGAGGAGACCAATCATGAACATGATGAGCAACAAGGAATTCGGCATCGGCAACCTGCTGGCCAGCGGCCTGACCCTCAAGCAGCACCGCGACGCCATCATCGAACGCACCCAGAGCAGCGGCTATTACAACGGGCTGGAAAAGCTGGAACTGCGCGACAGCGACCCGATCGGCTACGAGAAGCTGTTCTCCAAGCTGCGCGGCGGCCTGGTGCACGCCCGCGAAACCGCCAAGAAGATCGCCGCCAGCCCCATCGTCGAGCAGGAAGGCGAGCTCTGCTTCACCCTCTACAACGCCGCCGGCGACTGCGTCCTGACCTCCACCGGCATCATCATCCACGTCGGCACCATGGGCGCGGCGATCAAGTACATGATCGAGAACAACTGGGAGGCCAACCCGACGATCAACCCCGGTGACATGTTCACCACCAACGACTGCGCCATCGGCAACGTCCATCCCTGCGACATCGCCACCATCGTGCCGATCTTCTGGGAAGGCAAGCTGATCGGCTGGGTCGGCGGCGTCACCCACGTGATCGACACCGGCTCGGTGACCCCCGGCTCCATGTCCACCGGCCAGACCCAGCGCTTCGGCGACGGCTACATGATCACCTGCCGCAAGACCGGCGTGAACGACGAGCCCCTGCGCGACTGGCTGCACGAATCCCAACGCTCGGTACGCACCCCCAAGTACTGGATCCTCGACGAGAAGACCCGCATCGCCGGCTGCCACATGATCCGCGAGCTGGTGGAGGACGTGATCCGCGCCGACGGCCTGGATGCCTACATGAAGTTCTCCCACGAGGTCATCGAGGAAGGCCGCCGCGGCCTGATGAGCCGCATCAAGGCCATGACCCTGCCCGGCAAGTACCGCAAGGTGTCCTTCGTCGACGTGCCCTACAAGCATGACGACGTGCAGGTCTCCAACGCCTTCGCCAAGCTCGACTCGATCATGCACTCGCCCTGCGAGATGACCATCAAGCCGGACGGCAAGTGGCGGCTCGACTTCGAGGGCGCCAGCCGCTGGGGCTGGCACACCTTCAACGCCCACCAGGTGGCCTTCACCTCCGGGATCTGGGTGATGATGTGCCAGACCCTGGTACCCACCCAGCGCATCAACGACGGCGCCTACTACGCCACCGAGTTCCGCCTGCCCAAGGGCACCTGGTGCAACCCGGACGACCGCCGCACCGGCCACGCCTACGCCTGGCACTTCCTCGTCTCCGGCTGGGCCGCCCTGTGGCGCGGCCTGTCCCAGTCCTACTTCAGCCGCGGCTACCTGGAGGAGGTCAACGCCGGCAACGCCAACACCTCCAACTGGCTGCAGGGCGGCGGCATCAACCAGGACGGCGAGATCCACGCGGTGAACAGCTTCGAGGCCAGCTCCTGCGGCACCGGCGCCTGCGCCGTCAAGGACGGCCTCAACCACGCCGCCGCCATCTGGAACCCGGAAGGCGACATGGGCGACATCGAGATCTGGGAGATGGCCGAGCCGCTGCTCTACCTCGGCCGCAACGTCAAGGCCAACTCCGGCGGCTATGGCAAGTACCGCGGCGGCTGCGGCTTCGAGACCCTGCGCATGGTGTGGAACGCCCAGGACTGGACCATGTTCTTCATGGGCAACGGCTTCATGAACAGCGACTGGGGCATGATGGGCGGCTACCCTTCGGCCACCGGCTACCGCTTCGAAGCCCACAAGACCGGCCTCAAGGAGCGCATCGCCATCGGTGACTCCCTGCCCCTCGGCGGCGACCTCGACCCGTCCCGCCCCGACTACGAGCGCCACCTGGACGCCACCGCCGTGGTCAAGCGCGACAAGCAGTGCATCACCACCGAAGACTGCTACGACAACCACGACCTCTACCTCAACTACCTGCGCGGCGGCCCCGGCTTCGGCGACCCCATCGACCGGGAGCCGAAGGCCATCGAGAACGACCTCAACCAGAAGTTCCTGCTGCCGGAATACGCCCAGAAGGTCTATGGCGCGGTGTTCAGCCAGGACGCCAAGGGCGTGTTCACGGTCGATCCGGCCCGGACCCAGGCCCGCCGTGCCGAGATCCGCAAGGAACGCCTGGCCCGCGCCCTGCCTACCCGCGAGTGGATGAAGGAAGAACGCGAACGCATCCTCAACAAGCACGCTGCCGTGCAGGTGCAGCACATGTTCGCCACCAGCTTTGCCCTGTCCGAGAAGTTCACCCAGCAGTTCAAGGACTTCTGGAACCTGCCGGCCGACTGGCAGGTGCTGGAGGAAGAGCTGGGCGTGCCCACCTACGGCTCGAAGCACCGCATGGATCTCTCGCTGATGCCCGACGTCACCACGGTTGTCCAGGTCGAAGAGTGACCGTCCGTCCCAACGACACCCCGAATCAAGGAGCAAGAAATGTCATACACGAATGAACAGGTCGCCCATCTGGTAGAAGGCACGCTGGACTGGGAGACCACCTTCCGCATGCTGTCCATGCCCAAGGACAACAGCCGCTTCGAGCAATACGTCGCCGCCCTGCAGGCCAAGGTCGGTTTCAAGGACCGCATCGTCCTGCCCCTGGCCCCGCACATGTACATCGTGCAGTCGGCCACCACCAAGCAATGGATCATCAAGTGCGACTGCGGCCACGAGTTCTGCGACTACAGGGAGAACTGGAAGCTGCACGCCTCGATCTACGTGCGCGACACCGAAGAGGCGATGACCGAGGTCTATCCCAAGCTGATGGCCCCGGACACCCAGTGGCAGGTCTATCGGGAGTACTACTGCCCCACCTGCGGCACCCTGCACGACGTCGAGGCACCGACCCCGTGGTATCCGGTGATCCATGACTTCGAGCCGGACATCGAAGCCTTCTACAAGGAATGGGTGCATCTGCCCGTACCCGAACGCGCTGACTGAGGCCCCCCAAGGCCTGGACCGGGGCGGCGGTCGGATATCCCGGCAACCGCCCCACAGCGGAACACATCCAACAGCACATCGGGGACTGCACCCAATGAACAAGGTATTCCCAACGAGCGACGCCGCCCTCGACGGCCTCCTCTTCGACGGCATGACCATCGCCGCCGGCGGCTTCGGCCTGTGCGGCATCCCGGAGAACCTCATCGCCGCGCTGCTGCGCGCCGGTACCCGCGGGCTGACCATCGTCGGCAACAACGCCGGGGTGGACGACTTCGGCATGGGGCCGCTGCTCAAGACACGTCAGGTGAAGAAGGTGGTCGCCTCCTATGTGGGCGAAAACAAGGAGTTCGAACGCCAGGTTCTGGCCGGCGAACTGGAGCTGGAACTGGTCCCCCAGGGCACCCTGGCCGAAAGGCTGCGGGCTGGCGGCGCCGGCATTCCCGGCTTCTTCACCCGCACCGCCTTCGGCACTCGGCTCGCGGAAGGCAAGGAAACCCGCCTCTTCGACGGCCGCGAATATGTACTCGAACCCGCCATCCATGCCGACCTGGCCATCGTCAAAGCCTGGAAGGGTGACCGAGCCGGCAACCTGGTCTTTCGCAAGACCGCGCGCAACTTCAATCCGATGATCGCCACCTGCGGCCGCACGACCATCGCCGAGGTCGAGGAACTGGTCGAGCCCGGCCAGCTAGACCCCGATCAGATCCACACCCCCGGCATCTACGTGGACCGCATCATCCAGGGCAGCGCCTACGAAAAGCGCATCGAGTTCCGCACCACAGCGGGTGCCGCCTCCCCCGGCAAGCACGACCCGGTACGCGACACCATGGCCCGGCGTGCGGCCCAGGAACTGCGCAACGGCTACTATGTGAACCTGGGCATCGGCATTCCGACCCTGGTCGCCAATTACATCCCCGATGGCATGCAGGTGACCCTGCAGTCGGAGAATGGTCTGCTCGGCATCGGCCCCTTTCCGCCGGCCGAGGACATCGACCCCGACCTCATCAACGCCGGCAAACAGACCATCACCAGCCTGCCGGGCAGCAGCTTCTTCTCGAGCGCCGACTCCTTTGCCATGATCCGCGGCGGGCATGTGGACCTGTCCATCCTCGGTGGCCTGGAAGTCTCGGCAACCGGCGACCTGGCCAACTGGATGGTGCCCGGAAAGATGGTCAAGGGCCCCGGTGGCGCCATGGATCTGGTCTCCGGGGTCGGACGTGTGATCGTGCTGATGGAACACACCGCCCGGGACGGCACGCCCAAGATCCGTTCCCACTGCACGCTGCCCCTGACCGGCAAGGGGGTGGTCCATATGATCATCACCGAGCTTTGCGTGTTTGAGGTCAATCCGGGGGTTGGACTCACCCTGATCGAACTGCACCCCGGCGTCAGCCTGGATGAGGTGCGCGCCAGGACCGGCTGTCCCTTCGCCGTGCGCCACGGCATGGCCTGGCGCCTGGCCGCGGATTTCGACATCTGTCAGTAGAGCCGGCTGCGGCAAGGGGCGGCCCGCAGGCACGGGCAGATCCCCTTCGGGGGCAAGCACTCAGCCGGGCTTGGTGCGCCCAGGCTTTCGCCCCTTGTCGCGCTCGCCCCGCGCCGTGGCCGCCCTGGGCGCCACCTTTGGCGCCGGCTTGCTCTGGCTGTCCACCTGCTCCAGCCAGAGCAAGCCGTCCACATACGACATGAAGTGCTGAAGGTACTCAGGCGAGGTATCCCGCATCAGTTCGAGGGATTGCAGCGCCAGGATGTGGGAGTTGAGGGGACCTGCGTTGTCAGGGGCCTGGGCCAGGGCCGAGCTGAGTTGCTGGTTGATGCTGAGTTTCAGCCAGGCGTCCCGGAAGCAGGCTACCGATCTCAGCTCATCAGTAGACTCGTGCACCTCCGCACCAGCCTCGCGCCGTGCTCCAGGTGCCACCTCGCGGGGGAACTGGCGTAGCCGGTCCAGGAGTTCTCCAAACATGCGGGCGCCCTGACCTGGGCGAAGCCTGGCCAAGGCGTGCTTCAGGCGCCGGAAATCACCCTCGTGATGGCAGCGGTTCAGTTCGTCAGCGGCATCGGGATGATCGTTGATTGCGAGGGCGAGATCGCCGGCAGCAACAGCACTTGCCTGCTCGAAACGCGTCCGGTAATCCTGCAGCGCGGCGCTCAGCTTGCTGTCGAGCAGGCGTCTGGCCTCACCCTGGCGCGACGCGGCACGGCCGGCCAGGGCCTCGATAAACCGAAAGCGGACCGGATCGAAGCGGGCCGCGCCCTGCAGACGCAGGGCCTGCAGAACATCGCCGACGTCAGTCACGGGACGCCGCCGCCGGCCCCGGGGGGGTGCCTGCACTCCCCTTCGACGATTTGGGCACAGGCGCCATCTCCACCCGCCGGTTCTGCGACCGCCCCTGGGCATCGGCATTGGACGCAACCGGCTGCTCCGGTCCGAAGGCGGCGGCAAAGATGGAGGAGGACGGGATTCCCTCCTCGATCAGCGTTCGGGTGACGGTCAGCGCCCGCTGGGCCGACAACTCCCAATTGTCATCAAACTGGCGGTTGCTGTCGCGCACCGGCCGATCGTCGGTGAAGCCACTGACCATCAGCATCTCGTCACGGGTGCCGAGGTAGGCCGTCAGTGGCGCAGCCAGGGTCTTGAGGAGCACCCGGCCTTCCGGCTGTAGCTCATCCGAATTGAGGGCAAACAACACGCTGCCGCTGATGCCGATGCGCCCGTTGTTCAGGGTTACCCGGCCCGAGGCCAGGGGCCCCGCCAGGGCTTGCTCCAGGGCAACTCGGCGTTGCTCCTCGACCTTGCGCTTCTGCACCTCGGTCTCCAGGCTGCTTGCCAATTCCAAATGCACGCCGAGCACACCCACCAGGATCAGTACGAACGCGCCGAGCAGACCCGACATCAGGTCTCCAAATACTGCCCAGATTGGCGCAGCGTGCTCGATGCCGCCGTCGATCTCGTCCATGCTCACGCCCCGCCGGCCATGGGCGCGGTTCTCCCGGCCAGCCCCTGCAGATCCTCGATGACCTGCTTCTGCGACATGATGCTCAGGTCGATGACCTCCCGCGCCTGGGCCACGTAATAGGCGAGTTGCTCATCGCTCCTGGCCGTTGACGCCGACAGGGCCTCCTCGATGCGCCCCAGTGCATCCATCAACTTCTCGTTGGATTCACTGAACAGATGAACCCCATGCCCAAAGGCTTCACTCAGGCTCGACACCTCGACCGCACCCAGCTCAATCTGCGCCGCGATGCCGTTCATCCGCCCCGCTTCCGCCTCCATCCGCGATTCGAACCGGGTTCCAACACGTTCCAGCAGCGCTGCGGACGTGCCGACCAGGGCGTCAATGGCCTGCCGCTGATCGGTGGAAGCGTGCGTGATGGCATCCAGCAGGGTGCCCAGCGTCTCCATGATGCGGGTGCGCTCCTGGAGCATCGTGTTGTCACGCGCCATGCTGGCGGAAAGTTCCTGACGTAGCTGGGCAATCACCTCTGCAGCCGCTTTGGGGGCCTCGGACGCGGTCTGCATCAGGTGTGCAACTTCTTCGATGGTTCGGGTCGCCTGGGCCGCGGTCGTGGCCCCAATCTGCCGGGCACTCTCTTCCAGCGCAGCGAACAACCCTTGCTGGCGATTGTGGGCCTGCTCGCCCGCAGCTTGCCACCCCTTCTGCAGGCTTGAAGCCATCGACTCCACCGCCTCCGTGAGCGCATTGAGGCGCTGTAGATCCTGGGCCGCCGAGGCCTCCTGCAGCGCCGCATGAGAGGCGCCCACCGAGGCCAACAGGCTGGCAGACGTTTGCTCGAAGTGCCCGACGGTGGCCGCGAGCGCCACCTGCGTCTCGCGCCCCATGCTGATGCTGCTCTGTTCGTGCCGGCCGAGCGCCTCGGACCAGCTTGCGCTTGCCTGGGTGGCCGTTCGTTCGAAGCGGCTGCTCAGCCCATCCAGCTGGCTCTGCATGGCCTGCGTCAACCCCGCGTGCAGAGCTTTTGTCTCGTCCGCCAGCGTCCTGGTGACGCTGGCAAGATCTGCCTGCAGCGCGCCATGGGTGCGCTCGACCGTCGCCAGCAAGGACGCGGACTGCCTCTCAAAGGTGTCCGTATGGGCGGTGAGGGTCTGCTTCAGCTCGCTGTTCAATGCATCGCCGGTCTGCTCGTGCCGCGCCAACGCACATGTCCAGGTCTCGGAGACTGCACTCACCGAGCGCTCGAAGCGGGCCGAGACACCGTCGAGCTGCGCCTCGACCGTGCTGGCGAGCTTCTGATACAAAGTGGCCGTCTCCTGCGCAATGCCGGACATGGTCGCCTCCACCGCCGGGCGAATGGTATCGCCGGCAATCCGGGCGCTTTCCATCAGGCTGTGCTTGGAGTGAAGCGTCCACGGATGCAGCGAGCTCGGCATAGATCACCCGGGCTTCCCTGTGATGGCTTTCCTGGCTGGCCAGCAGACGCTCACCCAACTGCTGGCTGTGTCGCTCCATCTGCTCCATCATCCCATGGAGCTTGTCCACGACGCCGGGCAGCGCCTGTGCCTGCATCTGCAGGGCCTTGAACGTCTCCTGGCGCTGATGTGCCAAGGAAAACCCCCGCAGCACCGTGGCAATGCGGGAATCAAGCATCTGCGAGACCTGCAGCCGCTCACGCCGGCACAAGGTCGACATCAGCCCAAGCAGGGCCGACGCCGCCACCCCCGCCACGGACGTCCCGAAAGCCACCCCAAGGCCCTTCACCGGCGCGGCAAGGGACGCCCGGATCGTCTGCAGGTCGGTCGTGCTCTCCAGGGCCAGAACCGCGCCATTGAGGGTCACCACCATCCCCAGGAAGGTACCCAGCATGCCCAGCAAGACAAGAAGTCCCACCAGATAGGGCGTCACCGATGGTGCAGGCAATCCCACCCGCTCACCTTCGACCCGCAGACGCACGGCGTTATGCAGGGAGGGGTGAAAGGTGAGGATCCAACTATCGAGAGTCGGCAGGCCGTCCGGAATGGATGCCAATGCCTGCGACAAGGACGCAGTCGCCTGATTGAAACGCTTCAGCTCGAACGCACCCGCAAGATAGACCACGCCAATCAGCAAGGTCATCAGCAGCGCCAGCGGGCTGCCCCCGACATAGCCCAGCGCCACCCAGGCGATGACTGCCAGTCCGAGGACGAAGGCCCCCCAATACATGCTGTTCTTCATCGTTGCCCTGTACCTTCCTTATCAAGTGCCTCCAGGAGCCCGAGCGCCGGCTGCAGACGAAGATCCAGTTCCGCAAACAATACGGTCTGCACATCCCTGCAGAACGCTGCCAGCCAGACGCCGGGAGCCGGATCATCGCCACCCTCCATAGCTTGAGTCAGCAGGGTCTCGAAGCGCTTGCCAAGAAACATCGGCAAAGCCGCCAGCAGCCCCCGCTCACGTACCCCAAGTGCTCGCTCAAGTTCTCCATCCAGCGCAGCCAGACGCCTCAAGGCAGGAGAACACGTCGACGCCGCCATACGCACCTGAGTACGCAAATTGGCAGCCGCCGTCTGCATGCTTCGCTGATGGGCGAGATAAGACCTGTGGTAAGGGATGAACTCGACGGCACTCTCAGTAGAGAAATGTGCTGACGCGGCGACCATGCTGGGATCTATCTGCTTGTCCGAACGAATCGCATCCATGAGGGATGCGCGAACGCGGTCAAACTCTGCGCGCAATCCAGCCACATCCATACCCTGGCCACTCCGATCCATCCCTTCCGACGAGCCGCCATGCAATACGGAATAGAGCGAGATTGCATCCTTGAAATCCAGCCATTGGCCCAATCTGTCACCGAGTGACTGCCGTGATTCGGCAAGATCCGCCAACGCCATATCCTCAAGCACTCGAATGAGTCTGGAGCGATGAAAACGCCCGCGCGGCACATCTCGCGTCATACCAGAAGCTACCATCCAAAAATCTGACAAGGCTACTACAGAAGTCGAGACCGGCATTCCGGCGCAGGGGCCGAAGCTTCGAAATATGCCTAGGAATTAGACGAGCAATTTCCGGTGCTGTTCTTTAAAAGTGAAACCCCCTGTCGCTGATTGAGCGCAGGGGGTTTGATGGGGTAAGTCTGACGATGACCTACTTTCACGCACGCGAGTGCACTATCATTGGCGCGGTCCCGTTTCACTGTCCTGTTCGGGATGGGAAGGAGTGGTTCCAAGACGCTATGGTCGTCAGACTATAACTTGTACCGTTCGGAGGATTGTGTGTCCTCATGAACGTCAAAGGGAAGAAGTGTGTTGTTTGGTGTGATTGTATTGTTTGCGCAGTTCGCCTTGCTGTATTGCAAGGTTATAGGATCAAGCCTCACGGGCAATTAGTACTGGTTAGCTTAACGCATTACTGCGCTTCCACACCCAGCCTATCAACGTCGTGGTCTTCAACGACCCTTTAGGGGAATCAAGTTCCCAGGGATATCTCATCTTGAGGCGAGTTTCCCGCTTAGATGCTTTCAGCGGTTATCTCTTCCGAATTTAGCTACCCGGCGATGCGACTGGCGTCACAACCGGTATACCAGAGATTCGTCCACTCCGGTCCTCTCGTACTAGGAGCAGGCCCCTCAAATATCCAGCGCCCACGGCAGATAGGGACCAAACTGTCTCACGACGTTTTAAACCCAGCTCACGTACCACTTTAAATGGCGAACAGCCATACCCTTGGGACCGGCTACAGCCCCAGGATGTGATGAGCCGACATCGAGGTGCCAAACTCCGCCGTCGATGTGAACTCTTGGGCGGAATCAGCCTGTTATCCCCAGAGTACCTTTTATCCGTTGAGCGATGGCCCTTCCATACAGAACCACCGGATCACTATGACCTGCTTTCGCACCTGCTCGACTTGTCGGTCTCGCAGTCAAGCCTTCTTTTGCCATTGCACTATCAGTACGATGTCCGACCGTACCTAGAAGACCTTCGTACTCCTCCGTTACCTTTTGGGAGGAGACCGCCCCAGTCAAACTGCCTACCATGCACGGTCCCCGATCCAGATGATGGACCTAGGTTAGAACCTCAACGACACCAGGGTGGTATTTCAAGGACGGCTCCACCGGAACTAGCGTCCCGGTCTCATCGCCTCCCACCTATCCTACACAAGTCCCGTCAAAGTCCAATGCAAAGCTACAGTAAAGGTTCATGGGGTCTTTCCGTCTAGCCGCGGGTAGATTGCATCTTCACAAACACTTCAACT
>JADJBR010000009.1:817500-1395268 GCA_016703645.1 Zoogloea sp.
GAAGCTGGCAAGCGACCGCTGCTGGTGCCCGAGGGCGCACCGTTCAATGACGATCTGCATGTGGAAAGGGTGATGCCTGATCGGGTTGTCCTGCGGCAGCGCAGTTCGGGAGCGCCCATCGTACTTGCCCTGAGCCTGATGCCCGACGACATACCGGTCAGCCCCGGGATGGAAAAAGGGCACATCAGCGACTCGCAGTGGAGGGATGATCCGCCGCCGCCGCGTCCCGGTCGGGAGGTGCCCGGTGCAGCCGACATCCCGTCCGGCCGCTGAACACGCCGCCCGCAGCAATCAGCCGCACCGGCTCTCCAGAGAAGGTCCTGCCCGCTATTTGCCGCACTGTCTTGCGCAGGCAGTGCTTGCACCGCACAATTGGCCGTCATTCTCAAGGGCCAATCCATGCCCGCACCCGATGCGCACCTGACGCTGCCTGCCAATCCCGTCGCCTGTCACGAGTGCGATCTGCTGCAGTCCGAGCCACGGCTTGCTCCCGGAGATACAGCCCGCTGCGTGCGCTGCGGCGCCGTGCTGGCCCGCAATCCTCCAGACAGTCTAGACCGCAGCCTCGCCCTGACGCTCACCGCAACAGTTCTCTATGTGATCGCCAACGTCTACCCGCTTGTCGGCCTGGCGATGCAGGGGCGACAGGTCGAAGTGACGCTCATCGAGGCCGTGCAGATCCTCTGGAAAGGGGGGGTTGAGCCTGTGGCGGCCCTGGTGTTCATCACGGCGCTGCTGTTTCCCGTACTTGAGCTACTGATGTTCCTGCTGGTCCTGGTCCCCTTGCGCCTGGGGCGGATGTCACCACGGCTTGCCACCTTTTTTCGCCTGGTGCGGTCCGTTCAGCCATGGGGCATGATGGAGGTCTTCCTGCTTGGCATGCTGGTCTCCCTGGTCAAGCTCTCGCATTTGGCCACCGTTCTGCTCGGCCCGGCATTCTGGGCCACCGCCTGTCTGATCGTGGTATTGACCCTGGCCGCCCGGGCCTTCGATACCCGCCTGTTGTGGCAAACCCCTGACACGGTAGCGGGCCGGTGAGCGGCGACTACCCCACGGCCCGCCAGCTCGGTCTGATGAGCTGCCATGTATGCGGTCAGCTCGCCCAGGCGCCGGACACGACGAACCGGTCTTTGCGCTGTCCGCGCTGCGGCACGCCGATGCATATGCGCAAGCACGCAAGCCTGTCCACCACCTGGGCCCTGATTGCGGCGGCCATCCTGCTGTATGTCCCTGCCAATCTGATGCCCATGATGGTGACGGCGTCGCTGCTCGGCAGCCAGGAGGACACAATCATGAGCGGCGTCGTCTTCCTGTGGCAGTCAGGGTCATGGCCGCTGGCTACCGTGGTTTTCTTCGCGAGCGTAATGGTGCCCCTGCTCAAGATCATCGCCTTGATCTACCTGACCGCATCCGCCCAGCGCCGTTCGCGCCATAACCTGATCCAGCGCACGCGCCTGTACCGGCTGGTGGAATTTGTCGGTCGCTGGTCGATGCTCGACATCTACGTCATCACCATTCTGGTGGCGCTGGTTCAGTTCCAGGGGCTCGCCACCATCCAGGCCGGCCCTGCAGCAGTGGCATTCGGGGCGGTGGTCGTCGTAACGATGTTTGCGGCGATGAGCTTCGACCCCCGTCTTATCTGGGACCCCCTCTCCGATCCCACCCCACGTCGGCCAGACCATGACTGATCCAATTCCCCCCATTCTTCCAGTGGCCGTGGTGGAGCCCCCCCGGCGCTTCCGCATTCCCTTGGTGTGGGTCATTCCGCTGGTGGCCGCGCTGATCGGTCTCTTCCTTGCGGCGCGCACCTACTATGAGCAAGGCCCCACCATCACCATTGCCTTCCGCACCGGGGTAGGCCTTGAGCCTGGCAAGACCCGCATCAAATACAAGGATGTGGACGTTGGCCAGCTAAGTTCCGTGGCGCTGGCGGACGATGGCAGCCATGTTGTGGCCACCGCCCGGCTGGCCCGGGAAGCAGCCCGGCTGCTGGTGGATGACACTCGTTTCTGGGTGGTCAGCGCCCGGGTTTCGGGCAGTTCGGTATCTGGTCTGGACACCCTTCTGTCGGGCGCCTATATCGGCATGGACGTGGGCAAATCCAGTGAAGCCCGGCGCCATTTCACGGGGCTCGATGAGGCGCCGGTGGTCAGTTTCGACGTTCCCGGCCGCTACTTCTCACTTGAGGCGCCCACCCTGGGCTCTCTGGACGTCGGCACTCCCGTGTACTACCGCCGCATCCCGGTCGGCCAGGTCACCGGCTTCCGCCTGGACAAGACGGGCAAGCACGTGGATCTGCGCATCTTCGTCAAAGCACCCTATGACAGCTTCGTGACCACCGACACGCGCTTCTGGAACGCCAGCGGCGTGGACGTCAAGCTCGGCGCCGACGGCGTCCAGGTCAATACCGAGTCGCTGACCTCGATCGTCGCAGGCGGCCTGTCCTTCCTGACGCCCGAGTCCGGCGACAGTGAGCCGGCTCCCCAGGACCAGGTATTTCATCTCTTCCACACCCGGGAACAGGCTCTCAAGCAACCACACACGGTGGTCCAGCACTACCTGCTGCGCTTTACCGAAAGCGTGCGTGGTCTGTCGGTGGGGGCGCCGGTGGAGTTCCGTGGCATCCAGCTCGGTGAGGTCAGCGCCATCCATGCTGACATACAGAAAGGGGCCACCGACATGGGTCTGCTGGTCGAGGTCGCCATCTACCCGGGGCGAATGGAGGCCCGTCCCGATGTCGGCAAGCCCACCTTCTTCGGCAAGGGCTACCGGGACAAGGATTTCCGCAACTTCATCGACAAGCTGGTAAGCAACGGCCTGCGGGCCCAGCTACGTAACGGCAATATCGTCACCGGTCAGCTCTATGTGGCTCTCGATTTCTTCCCCGGAGCCAAACCGGGCAAGGCGGACTGGAACGCCAAACCGCCAAGCCTGCCGACCCAGCGTGGCAGTCTCGATGAACTGCAGACAACACTGCTGCGCATCGTTGACAGGCTCGACAAGTTACCCCTGAGCGAAATCGGCCAGGACACCCATAAGGCCATCGCCGGACTGGGACGCACCATTGAGGAGGCAGAGGCCTTGGTCAAGCGCATTGATGGTCTGGCCAAGGGTGACGTGCGTGATACCGTGGTCGAGGTGCGTGCAGCCATTGCCGACACTCGCAAATTGCTCGCCAGTGACGCCCCCCTGCAGCAGGATCTGCGAGCCAGCCTGCAGGAGCTCACACGTGCGGCTCAGGCCCTGACACATCTGGTCGAAACCCTCGATCGTCATCCCGAAGCCCTGCTGCGCGGCAAACCCGAGGAAAAACCATGAGCCGGCTACCCCTGATCCTTGTTTGCGCCTTGCTGACTGCCTGCAGCAGCACCCCGCCGGTGCGCTACTACACCCTCGGGCCCTTGAGCCCGGCCAGCCCTGCCATCGGCAGCGGCCCGGGTCTGGTGGTAGGTCCCGTGGGCGTGCCGGCAACCATCGACCGCCTGCTCATCGTGCGCCAGGTGGATGGCGCCCGGGCCGACGTGTCGGACGGACACCGCTGGGCAGCCCCCCTGAAGACCGAGATCGCCCGCCGGGTGGCCGTCGAGTTGTCCCGGCGCAGCGGCAACGGCCGAATCGTATCGTGGCCCCAATCAAGCATCATCGAGCCCGAGATGAGCGTACCCATCGACGTCCAGCGCTTTGACGCGGAAGGCTTCGGGAAGGTCACGCTGGAGGCAGTCTGGACTTTGCGCAAGGGGGGGAAGGATGTACTCGGCCGACGCTTCTCGGCCACCGAGCAGGTAGGCGAACCCACTTGGGAAGCCCTCGCGGCGGCCCATGGACGTCTCGTGGACGCCCTAGCAGCAGACATCGCCTCGGCACTGCCGATCACGCGCACCCCCTGACGCCGAGGCCCTGCAGACCAAACTCAGGCGGGTGCCCTGGCCTTGCGTGCAGCGGGCCGTAGGGCAGCCGCCTTCGCCCGCGCCGGCTTGATGCGTGCCAAACGTCGGCGGATTTCGTCGGAGTCCATCCACAGATCACTGCCCTGCAGGATGTGGGCAATGTCCGTCGCGCTCAGGAAAGGCGTGCACAAACGGGTAGTCACCTTCTCGAACCAGCTTCCCAAGGCATGCACCTCGGCCAATTGTTCGCTGCCCTTGCCGGCAAAGCTGCTTGAGTAGGTGTGAAACATCAGTTGGCAGTTGTCATGGACGATCAGCTCGTCACCGCTCAGGAAAATGAACGCCGCCATGGAATAGGCACGCGCCTCCAGTACCGTGACCACGTGGGCGTCGGACGCCAGCATGTTGTTGATGATCTGCAGTCCGGTGTTGAAATCGCCGCCAGGCGAGTTGATGTGCAGATAGATCAGGTCTGTTTCTGCGGCGCTGCGCAGCGTGTAAAACAGTTCGGTGTAGTACTGGGGAGCCTGCAGCTCACCACACAGGTAATAGGACACTTGGTGAATGGGCACATGCCGCTCGTAGCGCACCAACCCTCCAAAAGGCTCCGGCAGATCTTCGTCCGGCTCTGCCTCCCGTCCACGCGCCGGTGATTGGTCAAGCATGACAGACTCCTCCCCATGGCTACGACCTCCCCAGTATGCGACGGGGTCCGGCTACCCGGCAAGCCAGACCGCGAGGGCCGGGAAGCCTGCTCCGAGGCACACTTCTGCCGCGGTTTTCGCGCCCCCGCGCTGACCGGCCCCCAGGTCCTGTGAAGGGCGCACTCCCGGGGCAGAACAGGGAGCGGGAGGCTTCTCGGAACGCCCCTTCGCGCCCCTCCGCCCTTGATGCGATAATCCGGCCTTTACATCTTCCGCGCCCGGCCTTGCGGGTGCCTGCCTGCGCATGCATTTTTCCTTGCCGGACTTCTCCGCCTGCCGTGTGCTCGTGTGCGGCGACGTGATGCTTGATCGATACTGGCACGGGGCAACGGCACGCATCTCGCCGGAAGCACCGGTACCGGTGGTGCAGGTAAAGAACGACGAAGTGCGTGCCGGAGGCGCCGGCAACGTGGCGCTCAATGCGGCCTCCCTGGGCGCACAGGCGCGGGTCATCGGCCTGATCGGTGACGACGAGGCCGGGCGCCTGCTCGGCGAGAGTCTGGCCGCCCGGGGTGTCGCCTGTGCCTTCGAGCGCCTTGCCGACGCGCCGACGATCACCAAGCTACGGGTCATCTCGCGCCACCAGCAGCTCATCCGCCTGGATTTCGAGGAGCGGTTCGATGCCTGCCACGCCCCCCGGGTGGCCGATGCTCTGGCCGCCCACCTGGAGGGCATCGACGTATTGGTGCTGTCGGACTACGCCAAGGGCACCCTCGCCGATGTGCCGGCCCTGATCGCCTTGGCGCGGGCCCGGGGCGTGCCGGTGGTGGTGGACCCGAAGGGTACCGACTTTTCCCGCTATCGCGGCGCCACCCTCGTCAAACCCAACCTCTCCGAGTTCGAGGCCGTGGTCGGCCCCTGCCCGGACGAAGCGACCCTGATCGCCCGCGGCGAGGCCCTGCGCGCCGAACTCGACCTGGAGGCCCTGCTGGTGACCCGCGGCGAACAGGGCGTGACCCTGCTCCAGCGTGGTCAGCCGGCCCACCATCAGCCGACCCGGGCACGGGAGGTGTATGACGTGACCGGCGCCGGCGACACGGTGTCGGCCGCCCTCGGCTGTGGCATTGCCGCCGGTCTCAGCCTGCTTGAAGCCACCGCCCTGGCCAATCTGGCGGCCGGCGTGGTGGTGGGCAAGCTGGGCACCGCCACCGCCTCGCTGGACGAACTCTATGCCGCCATGGACGCCCATTCGCCCGTGGCCCGTGGGCGCATGGCGGTGGAGGCGCTGATCAGCGCCGCCCAGCGCGCCCGTGCCGCCGGCGAGCGCATCGCCGTCATCGTCGGCCCCGTCGGTGCGCCGGGGGCAGCCTTGCTGTCCCGTCTCGAGCAGGCCGGCCGCCAGGCCGACCGGGTGCTCCTCGTCGAACCTGCCGACACGGACGCGGATGCTCTGGCGGTGCTCGCCGCCCTGCGCCAGGTGGACTGGGTGGTGAACGTCGACCCGGCCGGCCACGCCGATCTGCTGGCCAGGATCGGGCCCCACCTGTTGCTGCCCGCGCGCCCATGATCATGGACATCTCGACCACCAGCGGCCGCATCCGGGCGTGGCTGGACATGCACCTGGTGGATCATGGCGCCGTCCGCGCCGTGTATAGCAACTTCTACGATCTGGGCGGCGGCATGTATCGCAGCAGCCAACCCAGCCCGGCCCAGCTGCGCAAGTATCGGGACCGCCTGGGCCTCGCCAGCGTGATCAACCTGCGCGGTGCCCACGGCTACGGCTCCTATGCCCTGGAGAAGGAAGCCTGCGAGCAGCTCGGCATTGCCCTCCACGACGTCAAGCTGTACTCCCGCACGCCGCCGGAGATCGAAGAGGTGCACGCCATGGACACGCTCTTCAAGACCATCAAATATCCGGCCCTGCTGCACTGCAAGTCCGGCGCCGACCGGGCCGGCCTGGGGGCAGCCCTGTACCGCATCCTGCACCTGGGCCACCCGGTCGAGGCGGCCATGGCCGAGCTGGGCTGGAAGTACGGCCACTTCAAGCAGGCCAAGACCGGCGTGCTGGATTTCTTCTTCGCCACCTACGTGGCCCGCAACCGCCAGTCGCCCATCGGCTTCCTCGAATGGGTGAATACCGAATACAACCGCCTGGACATGCACAACCGCTTCCGCGCCGAAGGCTGGGCCAGCCTGATCGTCGACAAGGTCCTGCACCGGGAATGAAAAGCGCCTTCCTGCTATACCGCCGCCTGCTCGGCTCCATCCGCCCCTACAGCAAAGTGGTGGCCCTGTCGGTGCTTGCCATGATCGCCGCGGCCTCTCTGGAGCCGGTGCTGCCGGCCCTGCTCAAACCCCTGGTGGACGAGAGCCTGATCAAGAAGAACCACGTGGCCCAGTGGCAAGTGCCCCTTTTCCTGATGCTGGCCTTCCTGGCCAAGGGGGTGGCCGAATACGCTGCCAACGTGTCCAGCCAGTGGATCGCCCACAAGGCCATCACCGACCTGCGCCAGCAGGTCTTCCGCCACCAGATGCACCTGCCCATCCCGGTGCACCAGGCCGAGGCCGGCGGGCGCATGCTGTCGCGCATCCTCTACGACATCCCCCAGGTGGGCGCGGCCCTGTCCAACGCCTGGATCATCGTGGTGCGCGACACCCTGATCATCATCGGCCTCACCGGCTACCTCATCTACACCGCCTGGGAACTGACCCTGGTCATCGTCGCCATCGCCCCCATCGTGGCCTGGCTGATCCGGGTGGCCAGCCGCAAGCTGCGCGGCTCCAACCAGGAGATGCAGGAGACCACCGGCCGCCTCACCGGCATGGTCGAGGAGACCCTCGGTGGCGTGCGCGAGATCAAGCTCTTCGGTACCCATGATCACGAGGACCGGCGCTTCGGTGAAGTGGCCGAGCGCCTGCGCAGCCAGACCATGCGCACCGTGCGGGTGTCGGCCGTCAACGTGCCCCTGGTGCAGGTGCTGGCGGCGGCGGCCGTGGCGACGGTGATCTGGACGGCCACCTCCCTGTCGGCCCAGGACAAGCTCAGCCCCGGCGAGTTCGTGTCCTTCGTCACCGCCATGTCCATGCTCTTCGAGCCGATCCGCCGCCTGACCAACATCAACGCGGTGATCCAGCGCGGCCTGGCCGGTGCCCAGAGCATCTTCGAGCTGCTCGATACCCCCGCCGAGGTGGATACGGCCACCGGCCGCTTCCCCCGCGCCATCGGCGAACTGCGCTTCGATGATGTGAGTTTCAGCTACCCCGGCCAGGCCGAGGCGGCCCTCAGCCATTTCAGTCTCGACGTGCATCCGGGCCAGACCGTGGCCCTGGTGGGTGCCTCCGGCAGCGGCAAGACCACCCTGATCAACCTCATCGCCCGCTTCTTCGAACCCGGCAGCGGCCGCATCCTGCTCGACGGCGCCAGCCTCGACAGCCTGCCCCTGGCCCACCTGCGCCAGCAGCTCGGCTGGGTCGGCCAGCAGGTGGTGCTGTTCGACGACAGCATCGCTGCCAACATCGCCTATGGCCGGCCGGATGTGCCCGCGGCCGACATCATCGCCGCCGCCCGTGCCGCCCACGCCATGGAGTTCATCGACAAGCTGCCCGACGGCCTCGCCACCCGGGTCGGCGCCAATGGCAGCCAGCTCTCCGGTGGCCAGCGCCAGCGCATTGCCATTGCCCGGGCCTTTCTGCGCGACGCGCCCATCCTGCTCCTCGACGAGGCCACCTCGGCCCTCGACAACGAGTCCGAGCGGGCCGTCAAGGACGCCCTGGTCGAGCTGCGCCGCAACCGCACCGTGATCGTCATCGCCCACCGCCTGTCCACCATCCGCGACGCCGACCGCATTGTCGTCATGGAGCGCGGCCGCATCGTCGAGGCCGGCACCCACGACGAGCTCGTCGCCCGGGGCGAAGCCTATGCCCGGCTGCTGGCCAGTGGCGAGCAAGTGGCCCGGGATGAGGCCTGAGGTCATCCCATGAGCGACCGCGTTGCCGTTTATTTCGTTGCCTCGCCGCTCCAATACCTGGCCGCCCGGCGTATCGCAGAAACCCACGAGGCCGGCGCCCGCCAGGTGCTGGTGTGGTACAAGCCGGGTGTCACCCCCATCGTCCGCAAGGCGGACTGGGATGCGGCGGTGTACATGCCCTGGCCGCGCTGGGAGCCCCTGCCGGGGCTCTTCGGGCGCCTGCGCCGGCAGCGTGCCAACATCCGCCTGGTGGCCGGCCTGATCGGTCGCTGCAACACCCTGCACATCCACAGTGCGGTCTTCGATACCGAGGCCATCAACTACTTCCTGCGCGCCCTGCCGCGGGCCGCAGGCGCCACGCAGATGCGTGCCCGTATCCTGCCTGATGGCCTCATCAGCATCCGTCGCTATCCCCTGAGCGCGGCCAAGCGCCTGGCCCAATATGCCCGCAAGCTGCGCCGGCTGATTGCCCCGGAGCTGGACTACTGGTGCTTCTCCGGTGATCGCATCGGCTCCGACGCGCCCTTCTGCGACCGCATCTATGTGCTCCCCGGCCTGCCCCATGCGTACCCGGCCGACAAGGTCGTGGTGCTGCCGCCCCTGGTCACGCCGCGGGGCGACGGGGCCGCCGCGGGTGGCCCGCGGCGCGCCCTGGTCATCGGTCAGCCCCTGGTGGGCGCCGGCCTGATGAAGGCCGCCGACCGGGACGCGGTGAGTGAACAGATCCACGCCTGGCTGGCCGCAGAAGGCATGGCGCAGATCTTCTACAAGGGGCACCCCAAGGACCCGGAACTGGAGCTCAATCACCCCGACTACACGGTGGTGACCCTCGACGAACCCCTCGAAGTGCACCTCGCCAACACCCCCTACGATGCGGTCGTCGGGGTGCGCTCCAGCGCCCTGCTGTTCGCCCGCCAGACCAGCCCGGCGACGACCCGGGTGGTCGCCTTCGGCTGGGACCGGGTGCGCTTCAAATCCGATGACGAGATGCGCCAGATGCGCGAAGCCTTCCGCACCACCGGGGTGAGCCTGCACGATGTGCCCTGAGCGCCTGCATTCAGCGCAGCCGAACCGTGGGCTGCATGCGCTGGTGGCCCGCGTTGCTCCCTGGCTGCTGCCCTTGTTCCTGCTCGGACTGATGCTCTCGGCCGGTCTGGCCCGAAATCTGGCTGTCCTGATGGCTGCCGGCGGGCTGGTGTTGGCCGTTACGCCCGGGTATCCGCTGGACCGCCTTGATCGGCGCTTCATGCTGGCCTGCGCAGTGCTGCCGGTCACCTATCTACTCAATATGGCGCTGCTCGGCTGGAACGCCCGTGCCCTTGAGCGTCCGGCCCACCTGCTGGCAGCCATGCTGATATACCTGTTGTTCCGACGCCTGGGCATCTCCCGTCCATCAGTCTTGTTCGGACTTGCCCTTGCCGGGCTGGCGGCGGGAGCCGTGGCAGTCATGGCCGTGGGCAGTGGCGGTGGCCAGGGCTTGATGGCCCTCAATGCGGGGCGGCCGATGGGCCCGTTCTCCAGCCCCGGGCCCTTTGGCAACTACAGCGCCGTGGTGGCCGTGGCAGGGCTCGCCGGTGGTCTGGCGGTCGGGGTGCGCACGCTGCCGGGGACGCCGGCCCTGGCCCTGCTGGCCATCACTGGCGGGCTGATGGCGGCCCTGTTGTCCGAAACCCGCTCCGCCTGGGCGGCGTTGCCGCTGATGTCCATTGCCGTCCTGATCATGCCGGGCCGTCGCCCGATTCCCCGGCGCTGGGTGCTGGCCGGCGTCGTCTCGGCGGTGCTGGCCGCCCTGCTGGCCAGCGAGCTGGTCGGCGCGCGTCTGGGGGAAGGGATCGCCGAAGTCCGCGCCTACCTGGCCAATCCCGGCTCGCCAAGCGCCCGCGAGACCTCCCTCGGCCTGCGCCTGCTGAGCTGGCAGTGGGGCTGGGAGCAGTTTCTGGCCAACCCGGTGTTCGGCATCGGCCTGGGGAATTTCCGCAGCGCCGTGGCAGCGGCCGTGACGGCGGGCACCCTGCCGCCGATCCTCACCACCTTCGGCGGGCTGCACAACCTGTTCATCGACCATCTCACCACCACCGGACTGGTGGGCACCCTGGCCATGCTGGCCTTCTGGGCCGGCACCCTGGGCCATTTCGTCGCGGCACGGCGCAGCCCGGATGCGGACAAGCGCCTGTTTGCCACCTGGGGGCTGGTATTGCTGATCGGCGAGCTGGTGTTTTCCAACGTGGGGTCGATGTTTGCCTCGTCCCTCGGCACCCTCGGTTTCAGCGTGCTGCTGGCGGTGTTTGCGGCCGGCGCCCATCCGGCCACACCGGCACGGGCCTGAACGGGCTCAGGTCCACAGGCCCCGGGCAGCCAGCAGGCTGCCCAGCTTGAGGGCGTCGAGGCGCAGCTTGAGGCCACCGCGGGCGCGTACCTGGAGGATCTTTCGGGCAGGCACGGCGCGGCCGGCCTGAATCAGGTTCTTCACCAACCGACGGCCCTGCATGGAGCGCAACAGCCCCGCCGGTGCCTTTTCCAGCCAGGCCAACAGGTCGGACTCGGGTAGCGCCCGATGAAAGTTGAAGAGGCCATGGAAGCCGAAGACGGGCCCCCTGGGCGCTTCCAGTTCAAAGGAGAAGCGCCGTGCCAGTTCCAGCGGCGCAAAGCGGATGCCGTGCTCCCCTTCCAAACGTGCCCGGTACAGCTCGCAGATGCAGTAGTCCTCGGGCTGAAGGTCACAGATCTGCGGATCCTGCAGGGCGTCGAGCAGGCGCCGCGAGCGCAGCGAAAAGCCGCCGTTACCCACCGGTGGCGCCCGGTGCGGCCAAGGGGCGCCCAGGTAGTCGTAATCGAGAAAGGCCGGATCCCAGACGCTGGCATCCAGGATGAAGCTGTCCCACTGCATCACCAGCACATGGCTGCCGGTCACATGGGCGCCCAGGGACTTGATGATGAAGGCCGAGTAGTCGGCCACGCTGCGCAGGCGCGCCACCGGCTGGACGCGGATGCGCGGGTCGGGGCTGACATAGCCGGCCACGGTCAGCAGGACCGCCTCGCCAAAGCAGGCCTGGTCGAGACAGCGCTGCATCGCAAAAACCGCCAGCTCGGGGTGACGGGTATCGAGGCAGAGCAGACTGACGTTGGGGAGCTTGAGCATCCGGGAGGCGGGCCGATGATCCGGCGAGACGGGCAAACCCGGAAGGGTAGCGCAAAGCGGCCACCAACAGATTTCCCCGACGAAGATCGGACACACGATTCGAGGGATTACGGCACAATGCGGGCCATATGTCGCGCGCGTCCATCATGCCGAGCCCTGTTTTTTCGTCCGTGCCCGCTGCTTCCCCATTGCAAGCTCCGACACCCACTCCAGCAGGCGGGCGCCCCTACCTTGTCTTCATGCGCACGGGCGCCAACGGTCTCTATCCCGGCTGGCTGACGCAGGAGCCCGGGCGCAACTGGGATCTCTTCCTCAGCACCTATATCCCGATGCCGGCCCACCCGGCCGCCATTGCCACGGAAATGGGTGGTTACAACAAACTGGAGCACTTCCGCGACTGCGTCCTTTCGGGCAGCCTTGATCTGAGCCCCTATCGCCTGGTGTTGCTGGCCGACGACGACCTGGACGTGACCGGGGGCAGCATCTCGGCCTTCTTCGAGAGCGCGGACCGCCTGGGGCTCACGGTATCCCATCCGGCCCAGGACTGGAGCGGCTACTGGTCATTGCGGATCATGCTCAGAAACCCCCTGGCCGAGTGGCGCGAAACCAATTTCGTCGAGATCATGTGTCCCTGCATCGACACCGCTTTCGTGACGAGCAAGCTCGCGGAGTTTCCCGTCACCCGCAGCACCTGGGGCAGCGATTACGCCATCAGCCACCTGGCTCGGGCCGGCGGTGGGCGGGTGGGTATCGTCGACACGGCGGTGATCCGCCACGTCAAGCCAATCCAGGCCTCCGGGGTGTTCTACCGCAAGCTGGCAGGCGATGGCGTGGTACCCGCCGACGAGCTCCAGGCCGTTCTCGATACCTTGCCGCCCCATGAGCGCTCACCCCGGGTGCTGGGCATCCACGTCCGCCCGGGCCCCCTGCGGTGGCTGCGCCAGGGCCTGGCCGGTCTGGTCGAGAGGAAGAAGCGGGAAGTCATGAAGCTCTTCGGGCATCGCCAGGACCGGGAAGACTGATCGGCATGCACATCTTCATCATCAACCTGGAGCGTGCGGCCGAAAGACGCGAGACCATTCTGGGCCATCTGCGCGGGCTCGGCCTTGAAGCCGAGATCCTTCCAGCTGTCGAAGGTGCGCGCATGCCGCCGGGCAGCCTGCCTCAAGGCACCCACCCGGGGCTGTCGCCCGGCGAGATCGGCTGTTACCTGAGCCATGTTCGCTTCTGGGAAACCGTGGTCGCGCGGCGACTGCCCCACGCCATCGTCCTCGAGGACGACGTGCTGTGCAGCCCCAGCCTGATGCGCGTGGCCACGGAGACGGCGGCCCTCGGGCTGCCCCTGGACGCCCTGCGCCTGTCGGCCCTGCGACCAATACGGGGCCTTCCCATCGCGACCCTGTCTGGCGGCGAACGGCTCATCCTGCCCACCAAGAACCCCAGCGGCACCCAGGGTTACATGGTCAGTCTGGCCGGTGCCCAGCGCCTGCTGGAAGCCCTTTCAGTACCCCGCTGCCCCATCGATGCGGCGCTGGACGCCTACTGGAAGCATGGCCTCCGGGTGCCCCTGGTGTCTCCCAGCGTGGTGACCGAGGATGCCAGCGTCGCCAGCACCATCTCCGGGCGCTTCGGCACACACCGCAGTAACCGCTTCGTACAGCACATTGCCCGGGTTGCCCAGTCCCAGCGCCGCAAGCTCACCGTCTTCCTGATGGCGCGTCAGCTCCGGCGGCGGTTGGACAGCCTCCCCACGGGGGATAGGGCAGAATAGCGCCCCACGCTGCCGACCCTTGAACCGTCCCCGGCCTCAATGACCACTCCCGATCTTCCCCGCACTGTCGTCGTCCATCACCGCAGCGGCATTGGCGATCTCATCTGGCACATCCCCTACCTGCGCGCCATTGCTGCCGTCAGCGAAGGTGGCAAGGTCAGCGTGATCGCCCGTCCGTCGTGCCGGGCCGCTGAGGTGCTGGCGGCGGAGTCCTGCATCGCCGAAGTCATCGAGTTTGACCGCAAGCCGCGCAAGAGCGAACGCCGGGTCGGTCGTCACGATGGCCTCGGCGCCCAGCTAGCCTTCGTGGCCGAACTGCGGGCCCGACACTTCGGACGCATCTTCATCTTCTCCGGGCGGGCGCGCTATGCCGCCCTGGCCCTGCTGGCAGGCATTCCCCGGCGGGCGGGCTTCGGCTTCACAGCCGCCGAGCGCCTGCTCCTCAACCAGCCGCCCTACATCCGCCCCTACCGCGGGCCGGGCAACTGGGTGTACCCCGAAGCTACGGATTTCTGCGTTGCCCATGGCCTGGTGAGCGGGCCGGTGGTTCCGCGGATGGCGGTGGCCATGGCGGCCTTGACCTCCGCCGAGCGGGATCTAGCCCCCTTGCCCGAGCCGCGCTACGCCTTCTCCATCGGCACCTCCGAAGCCCGCAAAAACTGGGGTGCGGAACGCTTCGGTGCCCTCGCCGTGGCCCTGGCCGGGCGGGGCGGCAGCGTGGTGCTGCTGGGGGGGCCGGCGGAGCAGGGAGCCGCCGAATCCATCCTTGCCGCCGTGCCGGCCGCGCTGCGCAGCCGTATGATGGTCTCCGCCCAGGCCTCGGTACAGCGCTCCGCGGCCCTGCTGCGCCATTGCCAGTACTGTGTCGGCAACGACACCGGCGTGCTCAACATGGCGGTCGCCAACGGCGTACCGGCCCTGGGCCTGTTCGGTGCCACCCCGCCCCTGGCCCATGACCCGCTGCTCCAGGCCCTGGCCGGGCAGGGCATGGACGCCATCACGGTGGACGCCGTCGTGGCCCGCCTGGCCCAGCTGGGAGCGCCCTGATGCGCGTCCTGATCGTACGCAGCTCCGCCATCGGCGACGTGGTGTTCGCTTCGGCCCTGCCCGGGGCGATCCGGCGCAGCCACTCGGATGCCCATATCGCCTGGCTGGTGGAGCCGGGCATCCATGAGCTGCTGTTGTCCGATCCCGACATCGACGAAGTCATCCCCTGGTCGAAGGCCGAGTGGGTGCGCCTGTGGAAGTCCGGCCAGCGCCTCGAACTGTGGCGGCGCGTGCGCCAGTTGCGGCGCGAACTGCACGCGCGCCGCTTCGACCTGGCCCTGGACCTGCAGGGTCTGCTCAAGAGCGGCTTCCTCACCTGGCTGTCGGGGGCGCCCCGGCGGGTTGGGCTGGGCTCCAAGGAAGGTAGCCAGTGGCTGATGAGCGAGGTGATCCCGCGGGGGGGCGAGGCCGCCCGGATCGGCTCCGAATACCAGTACCTGGCCCGCCGGATGGGCTTCGACGCGGGAGCGTTCCTGCCTACCCTCACGGTGGCCCCGGCGGCGGATGCCGCGGTGCTCGGCACCCTCGTGGAGCACGGCCTGGTTCCGGGGGCCTACGCGGTGTTCGCCCCCTTCACCACGCGGCCCCAGAAGCACTGGTTCGAAGACGCCTGGCAGGCCCTGGCCCCGCTGCTGATCGAAGCCACCGGCCTGACCCCGGTGATCCTCGGCGGCCCGGCCGATACCGAGGCTGCCGCACGCATTGCCGCCGCCGACCCGCGCATCGTCAACCTGGCCGGCAAGACCCGCCTGCCCGAGGCAGTCGCGGTGATCGCCCACTCGGCCCTACTGATCGGCGTGGACACCGGCCTGACCCACATGGGCACCGCCCTGGCCCGACCGACGGTGGCCATCTTCGGCTCCACCTGCCCCTACACCGACACCGGCCGGCCCACCGGCAGCGTGATCTGGCTGGGCATGGAATGCTCCCCGTGCCGGCGTCGTCCCACCTGCGGCGGCAAGTTCACCTGCCTGCGCGACATCACCCCGGCCATGGTGCTGGAACGCGCCCAGGCCATGCTCGCCGCCGGAGGCGCCGCGCCATGAAGATCCTCCACGTGGAAGCCGGCAAGCACCTCTACGGGGGCGCCCGCCAGGTGCAGTACATCACCGAGGGCCTGGCGGCCCGCGGCATCGACAGCCTGCTGGCCTGCCCCATCGACAGCGAGATGAGTCGCCAGCCGCCGGTGGGCGTGCGCGTGTTGCCCATCCGCATGGGGGGCGACGGTGACATCGGCCTGGCCTTCCGCCTGGCGCGCCTGATCCGCGCCGAGCAACCCGACCTGGTGCACCTCCACAGCCGCCGTGGCGCCGACACCTGGGGTGGTCTGGCCGCCAAAATGGCCGGTGTGCCCTGCGTGCTGTCGCGGCGGGTGGACAACCCCGAGTCGCGCCTCGCCGTGGCCATCAAGTACCGGCTCTACGACCACGTGATCACCATCTCCGAGGCCATCCGCCAGGTGCTCCTCGACGAAGGGCTGGCGGCCGACAAGGTGAGCTGCGTGCGCAGCGCCGTGGACCCGGCACCCTTCCTGGCGCCCGTCGACCCCTCCGCCTTCCGGGCCGAGTTCCGCCTGCCCCAGGACGCGCTGGTGATCGGTGTGGTGGCCCAGATGATTCCCCGCAAGGGCCACCGCTACCTGTTTTCCGCGCTGCCCGGGCTCCTCGAGCGCTACCCCGAACTGCAGGTGCTGGTCTTCGGCCAGGGGCCACTGCTCGGCGAGCTGCGCGGCGACGTGGCCGCCCGCGGGCTCGACGGTGTGGTGCATTTCACCGGCTTCCGTCACGATCTGGCGAGCTGGATCGGTGGCCTCGACATGCTGGTGCATCCGGCCGAGATGGAAGGCCTGGGCGTGTCCCTGCTGCAGGCCGCGGCGGCCGGCGTGCCGGTGATCACCAGCCGCGCCGGCGGCCTGCCCGAAGCCGTGCAGGATGGCGTCACCGGCATCCTGTGCCCGCCCGGTGACGTGGACGCCCTGGCCGCGGCCATTGACCACCTGGCCGGCGATCCGGCCCTGCGCCACCAGTACGGCAAGGCCGGCCGGCAGCGCATCCTGGCCGAGTTCTCCATCGGGCGCATGGTGGACGGCAACTTGGCCCTCTACCACCAGGTGCTCGGCCGGTGAAGATCCTGACCGTCCTGCGCAGCATGAAGAGCGGCGGCGCCGAGCGCCACGCCCTGCAGCTGATGCGCGGCCTGCGGGAGCGAGGTCACGAATGCCTGTATGCCGGCCCCATGGCTGGCTGGCTCGGCCAGCAGCTCAGGGCCGACGGCTTCGGTGGCATCGATCTGCCCCTGCTGGGGCTCTACGATGTGCCCTCCCTGGTCCGCCTGGCCCTCTACGCCCGTCGCCAGAGGGTGGATCTGCTCCACGGCCACCTGACCCGCAGCGCCTGGTATGTGGGCTTTGCGGCCCGCCTGGCCGGCCTGCCCAATGTGGCCACGGCCCACTCCGACAACGCCGGCAAGCATTTCGGCCGGGCCGACCGCATCATCGCCGTGTCCGGCGCGGTGGCCGACTTCCTGCAGCGCGAGGGCTACGACCCGGCGCGTATCCGCATGGTGCACCACGGTATCGCCGACATCGCGGCGCGCCTGCCCGCCGATGCCCGCCAGACCACCCGGCACGCCCTCGGCCTGGTTGACGACGAACCCTGCCTGCTGATGGCGGCCCGCATCGTCCCGGCCAAGGGCCACGACACCGCCCTGCGCGCCCTGGCCCGCCTGCGCGAGCAGCGCTGGACCCTGCTGCTGGCCGGTGATCACCACGGCGACCTGGGGCCGCAGATGCAGGCCCTGGCGCGGGAACTCGGCATTGCCGAGCGGGTCCGTTTCCTTGGGCTGCGGGAGGACGTGCCGGCCCTGTTGGCGGCCTCCGATCTGCTGCTGGCCCCGTCGCGGCGCGAAGCCCTGTCCTTGACCCTGCTCGAAGCCTCCGCCTGCGCCCTGCCCATCGTGGCCAGCCGCGTCGGCGGCATCGGCGAGGTGGTGGAGGACGGGGCCAGCGGTGCCCTGGTGGCGCCGGACGATCCGGCGGCCCTGGCGGCGGCCATCGCCCCGCTGCTGGCCAACCCGGCCCGGCGCGCCGCCTTTGGCGCCCGTGCCCGCCAGCGTTTCGAGGCCGGCTTCACGGAGGACGCCATGTTCGACAGGACGACAGCCGTATATCGCGAGGCCTGCGCCCAATGACCCAGGTGCAGATCCTCATGTACCACCGGGTCGGGCACTTCCCCGGCCGGGTCAAGGCCCACGGTGCCCTCTACTGCCATCTGCCGCGTTTCCGCGCCCAGATGAAGATGTTCCGGGTGCTCGGCTATTCGGTCATCAGCCTCGACGATGCCGCCGCCGGCCTGCGCGGCGAGATCGCCCTGCCACCCCGCCCGCTGGTGCTGACCTTCGACGACGCCTACGTGGACTTCCTCGCCAACGCCGCCCCGGTGCTCAAGGCCCACGGCTACCCGGCCACCGTGTATGCCGTGAGCGGCCTCATCGGCACCACCTCCAGCTGGGATGCCGGCGTCGGCCCCGAGCCCGCGCCGCTGATGAACGCCGCCCAGCTACGCGAGGTGCAGGACATGGGCTTCACCATCGGTTCCCATTCGAAGAGTCACCTGCGCCTCGCCCAGCAGGAGGATGCCTGCATCGCCGCCGAAACCCGGGACAGCAAGACCGCCCTTGAGGACCTCCTCGGCCGCCGGGTGGATCACTTCTGCTACCCCTACGGCAGCCACGACCTGCGCGCCGTGCAGGCGGCCGCAGCGGCCGGCTATGTCACGGGCACCACCTGCGTGCGCGCAGCGGCCACCCCCGCCGAAGATCTTCTGGCCCTGCCCCGCAAGGCGGTGTCGCGGGGGGATGATGTTTTCGGCGTGGCGTGGAAGCTGCTGACCAAGAACGTGGCGAAGGAGCCGCAGGTCAGGCGTTAGGGGTCTGTTGGGATGTGGGTGGGATGGGTTCTTGCGGGGGATTTCCCGGTTTTTACCTCACATCGGCCGGGATGGGGCGACCTTCTTCGCCCCAGCAGGGGGGGGCGCGGAACTCGCCCTGGCTCACAGCCGGGGACTTCCCGCCGCTGCGCTGCTCGGCGGGTCGGAACGGGCTTTTCGGATACACCGAGCCCCTGCGGAACTTGAGTCGGGCACTGGCCGTTGATCACCTGCATTTCCTTTCCCCTCTGGCGCGCCGACTGGAGGGTTCGGCAGGCGGAAAAAGGGCTGCGCATGTTTGAGCCCGCAGGGCGAGTTTGCGCAGACCCCGCCTGACGGACCCGGAAGGAGGGCACCCCCGAAGGGGGCGCGACAGCGGGGTACGTTTCTTTGCCTTCTTATATGGACGCCTCCCGTGTGACAAGCAAGTTTTTGAGTTTTGGCTCGGCGGATTCATTGCGGTCTTATATCCGGCCTGTTGGTGCAGTCCGGACGCTTGTCCGCTGCGGGCCCTGATGGTCATTCGCGAGGTTGGGGCTCATCTTTCTTTGGGGCTTTGCACGGGGCTCGCCCAAGGAGGCAATCTGCCTTGCCAACCCACGGTCTGACCGCTTTGCCATCACGTCATCAACTCACCTATGCACACTGTGGGGCGTCACCACGCCTTTGATCATGGAGCACGGGCTTACACCGCGCCTACACTCGCTACCGGGAGAGCTGACGCTTTCCAGCTCGCTTCGTAGGCCCGCCCATGCGCCACCAAAGCCCACGCGATGCGTGCCAGCTTGTGCGCGATGGCGACCACCACCACGTTGAAGGGGCGCCTCCCCAGCAGCGCCACGATCCACGGGGCCGGGTGCTCGCGGCTGGCCAAAGCGCGGGCGCCGTTGATCAGCAGGGTTCGCAGGTAGGCGTTCCCACGCTTGCTGATGCTCCCCTATGCGCACTTTGCCGCCCGTGCCCCGATGACCCGGAGCAAGACCGAGGCAGCAGGCAAATTCACGCCCGTTGCGCCAACTCGTGCCATCGCCCAGGGTCGCTGCCAGGGCGGTGGCGCCGAGAACGCCGATCCCCGGGGTGTCACGCAGACGACGGGCGCTTTCCTGGCTCTTGAGCATCAGGCTGATCTCCTCTTCCATCGCTTGGACGTGCCGTTCGATGTCCGCAAGGGCGAGCAGTTGATCGTCCACCAGCCGCACCATGACCGCCGGCACGGCGTCGTTGATCTCGGCCCGCTGCTGGGCCAGTTGTCGCAGGCCTGAGTGCCGACCTCGGGGAAGGGTCACGCCAAATTCGTAGAGCAGCCCGCGCAGGGCATTCACCGTCGCTGTCCGGACGCTGACCCAGTGGGTGCGCATGCGGTGCAGGCTGAGCATGGCTTGCTGCTCGCTGCTCTTGACCGCCACCCGGCGGATGTCTCCGTGTTGGGCCGCCAGCCAGATCCCCGGGCGTCGGCCGCGTCATCCTTGTTGCCGCTGATGAAGGGGCGGACCTGGTGCGTGGGCAACAATTCGATCTGATGGCCCAGCGGACCGAGGGTGCGCCCCAGTGGTGGGCGCCGCCGCACGCTTCCATGGCGATCCGACCGGCCGGACGCACGGCGAAGAATTCGGTCACTTTGCCGCGCGGGAGCTTCTTGCGGCAGATCTCTCCCGTGTTGCCATCAACCCAGTGAACCTGGAAAACGTTCTTGGCGATATCCATGCCGTACGTTGTAGCATTCATCTCGGGGACCTCTCGTCGCAGGTGGTTGTTCGGAACTCCACTTTGGCACTTGATGCCGTCAGACGCGAGGTTCCCCCCTTCAGCACCGCAGGAGGGGCCTTTCCCCCTTGCCGAACCGCTTTGACGGTGTCAGCACCGGCAGTCGGTCATTTCGTGGGTGGAGGTGGGCGGGAGGCGTCCATATCATCTTTCTTGTCGTACAACAAGAAAGAAGGTCGCCCGCCGGGGCGAGACCCGGCCAATGTGACGTGGAAGAACGGAAAGCCACAGACGCTAGGGCGGGCGAGCTCAGGGGGACTTACTCCTCCCGCCCCCGGAATGCCCACCACGCCGCCACCACCGTGAAGCTGGCGATGATCGCCACGACGATCCAGAAACCATGGGCGTGCTCGGCCAGCGGGACACCCCCCACGTTCATGCCCAGCAGGCCGGCGATCATGTTGATGGGCAGGGCCAGCACCGTGACCATGGTCAGCACGAAGACGCTGCGGTTGGTCTCTTCCGTCACCTGCGCGGCGATTTCTTCCTGCAGCAGCTTGATGCGCTCCTGCACCGCCGTCATGTCGCCGAGCACGGCGGAGAACTCTTCCGTGGAATGACGCAGCTCATGCACGTCGCCCTGGGCGATCCAGCCGGGGGGCTGGTTGAGCAGGCGGAAGAGGGCGCCGGGTTCCGGGGCCAGCAGGCGGCGCAGGCGTACCAGCACCCGGCGCAGGGCGCCGAGCCGCGCCCGGCTGTGCTTCACGCGGCCGACCAGGAGGCTGTCTTCCACCTTATCCACCCGCTCGGTGGCGGCGCGGACGATCTGTACCAGCACATCCGCCTGGTCGCGCAGCAGGTGGGTCAGCAGGGCCACGCTGGAGTCGAAGGTCTCGCCGTTCTTCACCGCCGCACGCAGGCGGTCGATGGAGCGCAGGGGCTGCAGGCGGGCGCTCACCAGGGTGCGCTCGTCCACGTACATCCACAGGGTGGCGATCTGCGAGGGCTCGAAGTCGAACTCGTAGAGCACATCGTTGACCACCGCGATCAGGGCATCGTGGGCGTACTCGATGCGGGTCGAGCGGGAGCCCTCATGGAGGGCGTCGAAGAAGGCATCCACGCTGCCGATGTGCGCTCTCAGCCAGCGCTCGGTGGCCGCGTTGGCGAGGTTGAAGTGCAGCCAGGCAAAGGCCCCGTTCGCCGCTTCCCGGCCTTCCAGCCAGTGGCCGGCCTGGACGGTGTCCATGGCTTGGCCCGGGGTGCCGGGGTGGAACAGGTAGCCGGAGATCAGGCCGGAACGATCAGAGCCATAGGCGGCGTCGGTAGGCAGCACGGCAGGCAGGCGGAGCTTCGGAGCCGCGAGCCTGCCCCTTCCGGATGACAGGGATGTGACGATTCAATGACATCAGACAGGGTGACAGGCCGTGGCCCGTGGTGAATACTGCAGGCCCGCCGAGCACCACCCCGGCCCAGCCACCGGAAACTGCCATGAATATTCTCGGGATACTCCACCGCCTCTGGCTTCCCGCCGTCCTGATCGTTGTCTCGTGTTTCATGGCGCCGGCCCGGGCCGACGACGACGGGGAGGCGGCAACGATAGGGCGGCTGGCGGCGGAGATCCTCGCCTCGCCCCCGGATCGCCATCCCCGCAGCATCAGCCGGCATGTGCTGCTGGGGCGGACGTATTTCTACGTGCCCGCCCCCTGCTGCGACCAGTACAACCGTCTATACACCGCCGAAGGGGTGTATCTGTGCGCACCTGACGGCGGCGTTCACGGTGGAGGCACCCGCGACAGGGAATGCCCCCACCTCCGCATCAAGCGTGCGGCCGGCACCGTGGTGTGGCAGGACCCGCGGCCGGCGACCAGACCTTAGGGGTACAGGCCCCTCAGCTTGTGGGCCAGCAGCACCCGCTCGCAGCCGAGCACGAAGGCGGCGGTGCGCAGCACGATGCCCTTGCTCCGGGCGGCCTCCCAGACGGCGGCGAAGGCCTCGCGCATGATCCGGTCGAGGCGGGCGTTGATCTCGTCCTCGGTCCAGAAGAAGGCGCTGATGTCCTGCACCCATTCGAAGTAGCTCACGGTCACGCCACCGGCGTTGGCCAGCACGTCGGGGATCACGGTGATGCCCCGCTCCTGCAGGATCAGGTCGGCCTCTGGCGTGGTGGGGCCATTGGCGCCTTCGACGATGAGGCGGGCACGGATCAGCCCGGCGTTGGCGGCGTTGATCTGGTTCTCCATGGCCGCCACCACCAGGATGTCGGCGTCGGTGGACCAGAAGCGCTCTGCGTCGATGGTCTCTGCCCCCGGGGCGCCGAGCAGGCTGCGCTGGGTCTGGCGCCAGGCCTTGACGGCCTGGAGATCAAGCCCCGCCGGGTTAGCGATGGAACCCGAGCCATCCTGCAGGGCCACCACCCGGGCGCCGGCCTCGGCGAACAGCCGCGCCGCGGCCTCACCCACGTTGCCGAAGCCCTGCACCGCCACCCGCGCCCCAGCGATCTCCAGGCCCAGGTGCCGGGCCGCTTCCACGGTGGTCACGAAGACGCCGCGTCCGGTGGCGTCCTTGCGCCCGAGGCTGCCCCCCAGGCTGACCGGCTTGCCGGTAACCACGCCCATGGTGGTGCGGCCCTCGTTCATGGAGTAGGTGTCCATGATCCAGGCCATGGTCTGCTCGTTGGTGTTGATGTCGGGGGCGGGGATGTCCTTGTCCTGGCCCAGCAGGATGTGGATTTCGCTGGTGTAGCGGCGGGTCAGGCGTTCCAGCTCGGCCAGGGACAACTGCTTCGGGTCCACCCGCACGCCGCCCTTGGCGCCGCCAAAGGGCACATTGACCACGGCGTTCTTCACGGTCATCCAGGCCGACAGGGCCATGACCTCCGACAGGGTGACCTGGGGGTGGAAGCGGATGCCGCCCTTGCCCGGGCCGCGGGCCAGGTTGTGCTGCACCCGGTAACCCTCGAAATGGGCCATCTCGCCGCTATCAAGACGGATAGGCACGTCGACGATCAACGCTCGCATGGGTCGCGTGAGGATGGGCGTGAGGGGGCGCAGCTCCGGCGCCAGATGGGGCTCAACCCGATCCACCTGGATCAGGAAGGTCTCCCAGGGGCCCAGGTGTTCGGGGGACAGGTAGGAGGGGATGCGGGAGACGTTGTTCATTGTTGTTTCTCCTCGGGTTGTCTCCCGGTGGACGCCTGGCCGGGCTGCGGGTTCCGTGATTCGTGCCGGCGGGCCGGCCATCCTCCTCAGTCGGCGGCAATCGCCTCGAGGCCGGCCAGGCGGTAGCCCCGTTCGAGCAGCCCGGCCCGCAGGGCGCGGGCCGTGGCCACCGCTTCGGGGCCGTCGCCGTGGACGCAGATGCTGCCGATGGGGGTGGGCCGGTGGGTGCCGTTCAACGAGATGAGGGCCCCGGCCTCGAGCATGGCGAGCACATGGGCGAGGGAGGCGGCGGCGCCGCGGATCAGGGCGTCGGGGCGGCTGCGTGGCACCAGGCTGCCGTCGTCCTGGTAGGCCCGGTCGGCGAAGATCTCCTCCACCACCCGCAGCCCGGCCCGGCGGCCGGCGTCGGCCAGGGCCGAGCAGGCCGGGGCGAGGAGGATCAGGCTGGCGTCGAAGGCGCGGATGGCCGTGGCCACCGTATCAGCCAGATTGGCGTCCACGCAGGCCATGTTGGACAGGGCGCCATGGGGTTTGACATGGACCATGGCCATGCCTTCGGCCCGGGCCATGCCGGCCAGGGCGGCCATCTGGTAGATCAGGATGGCTTCCAGTTCGGCCGCGGGCAGGGTCATGGGGCGTCGCCCGAAGCCCTGCAGGTCGGGGTAGGCGGGGTGGGCACCGACGCCCACGCCGGCCGCCCTGGCCCGGCGCAGGGTGTCGCGCATGACCAGCGGATCGCCGGCATGGAAGCCGCAGGCGATGCTGGCGCTGTCGAGGCTGCCCAGGAGTTCGGTGTCCTGGCCCATCTGCCAGGCACCGAAGCTTTCGCCCAGATCGGCGTTGAGGTTGAGGATGCGGGTCATTGCCAGATCTCGTTCAGTCAGGCCAGAGGTGGGGGTCGTCGCCGCGCACGGCTGCGCCGGCCAGGTTGGCGGCCAGCAGCACGGCGGTGTCCGGGTCGCCGCCAGCCTGGGCGGGGCGGGCGCCGGCCAGCCAATCGCTCAGGCGGCGGGCCAGCGCGGCCCGGGCGGCGGCGGCTTCGTCAGCGTCCACGGCCCGGAAGCGGATCTCGTCGCCGGGCTGCAGGTGGGCCAGGCGCGGCAGGTCGGCGCGGATCACGGTGGCAATCTTGGGGTAGCCGCCCACGGTCTGGCAATCGGCCAGCAGCAGGATGGGCTGCCCGTCGGCCGGCACCTGGATAGCGCCGGGGGTCACGCCGTCGGAGACGATGTCAGCGCCGCGCTGATTGTGGGCCAGGGCCGGCCCGGCCAGACGCAGGCCCATGCGGTCGCGCTGGCGGGTCACGCGGAAAGGCCCGGTGTAGAAGTGGTCGAGGGCGGCGGCGGTGAAGTGATCGTCCTGGGGGCCGGGGATGACCCGGATCGGGCCGTCTTCATGGCCCAGGGCCACGTTCTGCCGCTCGCCAAACCCAAGGGGGGCGCGGCAGGGCAGGGTGGTGACAACGTGGATCAGCCCGGCCCGGGCGTAGGTGGAGCGGCTGCCGAGCATGGGCGGGGTGAGCAGGCCGCCTTCAACGGCGATGTAGCCGACGCCGCAGGGGCTGCCCACCTGCAACTGCTCACCGGGCTGCAGGCGCAGCGTGGACCAGGCTGGCACCGCCCGCCCGGCCCCTGCAACGGTGAGGTGTCGGGCACCCATGGTGCCGGCCAGGGCGATGCGCACCGGTGCATCTAGGGCCTGCAGCAGGGGGCCGGCGAGCAGTACCTCAAGTCCGGCAGCGCCGGCCGGATTGCCGAGCAAGCCGTTGGCTGCGGCCAGGAAGACCGGATCGAGGGCGCCGGACAGGGGCACGCCGATGTGCCGGTGGCCGTGGCGCCCGTCATCCTGGATGCTGACGCCGAGGCCGGGCGAGCGGATCTCCAGGCCGGCGCTCACGATGCGGCCAGGGCTTCCGGCCCCACGGCCTGCCAGCGTACCCGGTCGCCGGGGGCGAAGAGGGCGGGGTGGTCGGCCCGGGTGGCATCGAAGAGGGTCACCGGGCTGCGCCCCACCAGGCGCCAGCCACCCGGGCTGTCCCAGGGGTAGATGGCGCCCATGCGTCCGGCGATGGCCACCGAGCCGGCGGGCACGCGCGGGCGCGGTGTGGCCAGGCGGGGCATTTCGAGGCTGGCGGGCAAGCCACTGAGATAGGGGAAGCCGGGCAGGAAGCCGAGCATGCGTACCGTGAATTCGGTGGCGGTGAGCTGCGCGATGACCGCTTCACGGCTCAGCCCGCAGGCCACCGCCACGGCCTCGATGTCGGGGGCGAATTCGCCGTCGAAACAAACCGGGATGGTCCACTTCCGCCCGCTGTCGGTGGCCTGCCGGCCTTCGGCAGCCAGGGCCTGCAGGCGGTCGGCGAGGTGCCGGTGCAAGCAGCGGTCGGGATCGAAATGCACCGTAACCGAGCGGAAGGTGGGCACCCACTCGATCACCCCGGGCAGCCCGCCCGCGGCCTGCAGCTCGGCCAGCCCGGCGGCAAAGCCGAGCACCCGGGCCTGGATGTCCGGGGGGACGTCCCGGGCCTGGGGCGGGCCGAACTCCACCGTGAAGGCGGCGTCGCCCAGAGCGAACAGGCGGGGCGGTGGATGCACGCTGGCAGGCAGGGGCCGTGGCCCCCGCGGAACCCTGGCCTACTGCCCGATGGCGCCGAAGACCTTCTTGGCCAGACCGCCGGCGGCACCCACCGGATCCTTGCGGATGGCCTTTTCCTCTTCAGCGATCATCAGGAAGAGGCCGTCGAGGGCCTTGCGGGTCACGTAGTTCTCGATCTTCAGCTCGTCGCCCTTGGCCAGACCGAACTGGCTGGCCTTGCTGGCGAGCTTGTTGTACTGGGCCGACAGGGACAGCTTGTCGGTGGCCTCCTTGACGGTGGGCAGGAAGGACTCGGCCAACTGGCCCGAGGTCTTGTCCTTGAAGTAACGGGTGGCCGCGTCGTCACCGCCGGAGAGGATCTTCCTGGCGTCCTCGACACTCATCTTCTTCACGGCGTCCACGAGCAGGGGCTTGGCCTTGGGCACGGCCTGCTCAGCGGCCTTGTTCATGGTGGCAACCAGGGCGTCCAGGTCCTTGCCACGGCCCATGGTGCGCAGCATGCTCTCCATGGGGGCGAGGCTGTCGGGCAGGCCGATCTTCACTTTTGGGTTGTTGAGGAAACCTCCGTCGTTCCCCAGTTGTCCTACTGCTTTCTCGGCGCCCTGGACCAGGGCTTCACGCAGACCACCGGAGGCATCCTTGTCGGTGAGGTCGGCAAGGCCCAGGGCCCAGGCCTGACCACAGATGACAAGCAGCAGCAAAGCTCGCAGAATCCCACGCACGGCACACCTCTCTCTTCCGGTTAAAAACAATGTTTCTCAAGGCTATCACGCGCCTTCTGGCTGCAGTCGCCCTCCTTGCACTCCTTAACGCTTGCAGTCAGCCGGTGGCGCCGGATGTGCGGTACACCACGCTCGACGGGCAGAGCGCCCGCCTGGGTGCCCTCAAGGGCAAGGTGGTGCTGGTGAACTTCTGGGCCACCACCTGCACCAGCTGCGTGGCCGAGATGCCCAAACTGGTGGAAACCCACCGCAAGTTTGCCCCCCGCGGCTACGAGACCGTGGCCATCGCCATGAACTACGATCCCCCCGAGTACGTGCGCAATTTTGCCGCCCGTAAAGGCCTGCCCTTTACCGTGGCCCTCGATACCACCGGCGAGGCCGCCAAGGGCTTCGAGGAGGTACGCCTCACCCCCACCACCTTCGTGATCGACCGCCAGGGGCGCATCGTCCAGAAATTCCTCGGCGAGCCGGACTTCCCCAAGCTCCACGCCCTCCTCGACAAGCTGCTGGCGGAGCCGGCATGAAGCGCCGCAACCTGATCCTGGCACTGGCCGCGGCCGGCGTGGTGGCGGCTGCCGTGCTGTGGCCGCGGGGGCGTGAGGTGGACGTGGTCAGCGTTGCCCGGGCACCCCTGACCCAGTCGGTGGTGGCCACCGGGCGCATCGCCACACCGGCGCGCATTGTCATCGGCAGCCCCCTGGCAGCCACCGTACTGGAAGTGAAGGTGCGCGAGGGTGACCCCGTGCACCCCGGGCAGATTCTGGCCCGCCTGCGCGCCGACGACGCCGAAGCCCTGGTGGGCCAGGCTACCGCCGCCCTGGCCGAGGCCGAGGCGCGCTTTGCCCAGATCGAAAGCGTCAGCCGCCCCGTGGCCGCCCAGCAACTCGCCCAGGCCGAGGCCAACCGCAAGGTGGCCGTGGCCGAGGCCGAACGGGCCCGCCAGCTGGTGGCCAAGGGTTTCTACGCCCAGTCGAAGGCCGACGATGCCCTGCGCAACGCCGCCAATGCCGCTTCCGCGGCCGATACGGCCCGCGCCCAGTTGGCCGCCCAGCAGGCCGGCGGCAGTGAGCGCGAGGCCGCCCGCGCCCGGGTGGACCAGGCCCGTGCCCAGCTCGTCAATGCCCGTGCCCGTGCCGCCCAGCTCACCCTGACCGCCCCGCCGCCGGCGTGGTGCTGACCCGTAAGGCCGAGCCCGGCGACGTGGCCACGGCCGGCAAGGTGCTGCTGGAGCTGGCCGAGGCCGGCGAGACCCGCGTCTATGCCACCGTGGACGAGAAAAACCTGCGCCTCCTCAAGCCCGGCCAGAAGGCCCGCGGCGTGGCGGACGCCTTTCCGGCCCAGCCCTTCGATGCCGAGCTCTACTACCTGGCACCGGCCGTGGACCCCCAGCGCGGCACCGTCGAGACCCGCTTCCGGGTACCCGCGGCCCCACCCTTCCTGCGCCCGGACATGACTGTTTCCGTCGAGACCATCACCGGCCACCGGGATGCCACCCTGGTCCTGCCCGCCGAGGCGGTGCGCGACCCGGACAGCGGCAAGCCCTGGGTGCTGGTGGCCCGGGACGGCATCGCCACCCGTGCCGAGGTCGGCCTCGGCCTGAGCGGCATCGGTCGCGTCGAGATCCTCACCGGCCTGGCCGAGGGCGACCAGGTGGTGCTGCCCTCCGGCGGCGCCCTGGAAGGCGACCGGCTGCGCATCCGCGAAGCCCGCAAGCCCAAGGTGTCGGGCGTGCAGGTGCCCCAGGGCATGACCCGCTGATGGCCGCCCCGGCGGGCCCGCGGAGCACCCCGACATGAAGTTCCGGCTCCCCTTCGCGCCCCTCGTGGCCCTGCGCTTCCTGCGCGAGGGGCGCATGCAGACCCTGCTGATCCTCGCCGGCACCACCGGTGGCGTGGCGGTGATCGTCTTCCTGACCCAGCTCATCACCCAGCTCCAGGCCCAGATCGTGGACCGGGTGCTGGGCAGCCAGGCCCACGTGGTGATCCGCCCGGCCGAGGAGGTCAATCGGCGCGCCATCGACGACGCCGGCTTTGCCTCCATCGTCGAGCCCCGCGCCCAGCGCCTGCGCTCCATCGACCAGTGGGAGAACATCGCCCGCCTGGCCGCCGACATGCCCGGGGTGACCGCGGTGTCGCCGGTGGTCACCGGCCCGGCCTTCGCGGTACGGGGTCAGGCCAGCAAGTCGGTGGCCCTGATGGGGGTGGACGCCGAGCGCTACCGGCGCATCGTGCGCATGGAGGAATACATGGTGGCCGGGCGCTTTGCCGTGGAAGGCACCCGGGCGGTGATCGGCAGCGAGCTGGCCAAGGACCTGGGCATCCGCATGGACGACAAGCTGCGGGTGGCCCTGCCCAATGGCCGCGACGAGCTGCTGCAGGTGGGCGGCATCTTCGACATCGGCAACCGCGATCTCAACCGCCGCTGGGTCTTCGTGACCCTGCCCCTGGCCCAGAGCCTGCTCGACCTGCCCGGCGGCGTGTCCAACCTGGACCTCACCGTGGCCGACATCTTCGAGGCCCAGCCAGTGGCCGACCGCCTGCGCGGCGCCACCAGCCTCAACGTGGAGAGTTGGATGCAGACCAACGCCCAGCTGCTCGCGGCCCTGCGCAACCAGTCGGTGTCCAACAATCTGATCCGCAGCTTCGTGGTCATCATCGTGGCCCTGGGCATCGCCAGCGTGCTGGTGGTCAGCGTGGTGCAGAAGCAGAAGGAGATCGGCATCCTGCGCGCCATGGGCGCCAGCCGCAGCATGATCCTGCAGATATTCCTGATCCAGGGGGCGGTGGTGGGGGCGGTGGGCTCGGTGCTCGGCAGCATGCTGGCCTTCACCCTGCTCAACGTGTTCTCGGCCATCTACCGCAACGCCGACGGCCAGCCCCTCTTTGCCGCCGAGCTGGAGCCGCGCTTCATCGCCATGGCAGCCCTGGTGGCCACTTGCGTAGGCCTGCTGTCGGCCCTCATCCCGGCCCGCCGCGCGGCGCGCATGGACCCCGTGCAGGCGATCCGCTCATGAGCGCGGCGCCCGTCATCGAACTGGCCGGTCTCACCAAGGCCTACAACCTGGGCACGCCGGTGGAGACGGAGGTGCTGCACGGCATCGACCTGAGCCTGGCCGAGGGGGAATTTGCTGCGCTGATCGGCCCCTCGGGCTCGGGCAAGAGCACGCTCCTCAACATCATCGGCTTGCTGGAGCGCCCCACCGGTGGCCGTCTGTCCATCGGCGGGCGGGACACCGCCAGCCTGTCCGAGGCCGAGATCACCCAGCTGCGGGGGCGCAGCATCGGCTTCGTGTTCCAGTTCCACCACCTGCTGCCGGCCTTCACCGCCCTTGAGAACGTGATGATGCCCAGCATCATCGCCCGGGGCCGTCCCGACGACGAGGCCGAGGCCACCGCCCTCGCCTTGCTAGACGCCGTCGGCCTCAAGGCCCATGCCCTCAAGAAGCCCGCCGAGCTGTCGGGTGGTCAGCAGCAGCGGGTGGCGATCGCCCGTGCCCTGGCCCTGCGCCCGCGCCTGATCCTGGCCGATGAACCCACCGGCAACCTGGACACCCACACCGCCGACGACATCTTCGCCCTGCTGCGGGAATTCAACCGCCAGAGCAACTGCGCCTGCCTCATTGTCACCCACGACCCTCGCCTGGCCGCCCGCTGCGATCGCATCGTACGGCTGGTGGATGGGCGGATTGCCGACGACCTGCCCACTGCAGCGGAAACAAACCCATGAGTGGCCCGGCGACTATGTCGAGTGGCCGTGCCCGTGCTTGTTGTGCGACTTGGCACCGGGCTTTTCGGGTTCCGGCGCCGGGTAGCGGATCACCGTCACCGATTCGTCAGGCTCGAACCAGAACTCGTCATTGGCGTTGCCGAAGCGGCCCGCCACAATCAGGATCAGGCCATCCACGTGCTTGATCTGCGTGATGGTTTCCCAGGCAAAGGTCGGGTGAGCATTGGCGCCGGTGCCGCTGTAAATATGGTCGCCAACAAGCACTTCGGCGGCGGTAAGGGTGATTTTGTTGGTCATGACGCTCTCCTTCCGGAAAAACCGCAGGCCGGTCCCTGCCATAAGGAGGTCATGATGCGCTCTTGCGGAGATCCGCACCGAGGTGTCGTTGCCGAACAGATTGCCACCACAGCCAAGGGCATCCGATCGAAGGTCTGGTTGATGCAGGCAGTGAGCCGTCCGGGGTGAAAGGCCTTCTTTTGCGCTCAGCGTGATGCTCGGGATGCTTGGGCGGGTGGTCAGCGACAACGTGGCCGAGCCGCCCGCCGGGCGACTCGGTGCAGAAAATTGAATACTTCAGGGTCGAATCGCGACGATTTCTTCACCAACGCTGATTCGGACCCGCCAGCCTAGCGGCTCACCTCGCGCCGACGGACCGGCGTCTCGGGTGTGGACTGGGCATCCGCCACGAAGTACTCGTTGCCCTTGCGATAGTAGTGATTGCAGGCTGCAAGCTGGACCGGCCTGGAACCTCCACTGGAAAGGTCGGTACAAAAACGGCCGTCTTCCTCAAGCTTCCAGGTGCCCATGACGCCAAAGGATCGGACCGCCCGGATATTGCCGCTGAGGCTGCCATCGGCCTTCACCTCCAGGCGCACATCGCCCCCCGTGGTGGTGGGGCCCGCCAGGGTGGCGCCCACCAGCAGCGCCTGCACCTCGGCCTTGTCGAGGCGTTTTCCGCCCTGTTCCAGCAACTCGCCCAGCGTCGCCTGGGCCAGTGCCAACTGAGAGCCCAGCAACAGCGTTGCACCGGCAAGCATGGAGCGCATTGTCATGGTGGTATCCTTTTCAGGTGTCAGCGAACGATGATCAGAGACGATTATCCCGCAACCCGCACGCTTCCGGCCAACCCTTCTCCCTTTCAACCCGCCATGCTCCGTCCGCTCTTCCTCCTGCTCCTGACCCTTGTCGCCACCCCACCCGCCCATTCCGACGAGAGTGGCTTGTGTACCAGTGTCTGTGTCACGGAGCAGGGCCGCTGCCAGAAAAATGCACGCTCCATGGACCGCGTCGAACGGGATGGGTGGGCGTACCACCAGGATGTCCGGATGGGGTCCGACGCCAGCGCTGAAATGGAACGGCTGGCAGCCCGGCAGGCGGAGGTCGACAAGCGGCGCTCCGAACGCGATGCCGATTGCGAGACGGCCTACGGACGCTGCATGTCGGATTGCCGGCGACCGCGCTGAGCCCGGCCGCCCGAAGGCAGAACATCACCTTTCCGCCGATCCTGCCCCTCGGCCATAATCAGGTCCGCATCCTCATCCAGACGTGTTTGCCATCCCATGAAGGCCAAATCCACCCTTTACGATCTGCTCGGAGTCACCCCGGACGCCACCGAGGCCGAAATCGAGGCAGCCCACCTGCTGCTGCTGGAACGCTACCAGTCGGGCCGGCACGGCCTGCCGCCAGTGGATGCGGACAACCGCGTAAAGGCCATCAAGGAAGCCTTCTGGATACTTTCCGAGCCCGGTCGGCGTGCCGCCTACGATGCCAGCCTGATCCACACTGTCGCCACATCACCCCTGCCGCTGGAAGGCAACTTGCCCCTCAAGGTCGAGATCAGCGATGTGAAGTGGACGCCGGGACGGATCATGCTGACCATCATCGGCGGCCTGATGATCGTCGGCATGCTGATCCAGATCTTCTTCTCCGTCTTCGCCTTCAAGCAGGCCGGACGGGTTGCCAGCGGCGAGATGGCTGCCCAGGCCCAGGAGCGAGTGATGGCCGCAGAGCGGCGCCAGATGTACGGCAACATGAGCGAAGCAGAGATCGCCGAGCAGGAACGCCGGGAACGCGAGGAACGGGCCGATTCCGCCAGCCGCTACGAGCGGGAGCGTCAGGAGCGGGCCCGCCGGGACGAGGAGCGTCGCCGTGAGGAAGCCCTGCGCGAGCGCACCTACTACGCCGACCGGGTGTCCTCCGACCTGGAACGGGCCGAGCAGGCGGCCCGCATGCAGGCGGAGCGCGAGCAACGCATGAAGGAGGAGGCCGAGCGCCGCGCCGAGATGGAAGAGCAGCGGCGCGTGCAGGAGCGTCTGGCCCGGGAGCGGGCACGCTGGCAGCAGGAACTTCGCAACTGATAGGGCGTGAAGAAATCGTAGCGAACTCGGGTCGCGCAGCAGATTGACTCACACCCGCTGAGACCTGACTCCCCCCGGGGGGAGCAACCCACGCAGCGGCGGAGCGTGGCGTTCTTTCCCTGCGCACTGCGGCACGCGGCCCTGCTTTCCGGGATAATCCGGCATGAACTCGACCCTGCCCCCGCCGTCGGACGCCGATTCCGGCCCTGTCTCCGACGCCACCTTCGTTCCGCCCCCGTCCGCCGTCGTGGCGGCGCCCTTCGATCAGCTACCCCTGCCGGCCCCGGTCATCGCCAACCTGGCACGCCTCGGCTACCACGCCATGACGCCTATCCAGGCCGCCAGCCTGCCGGTGGCCCTGGCCGGACACGACCTGATCGCCCAGGCCAAGACTGGCAGCGGCAAGACCGCCGCCTTTGCGCTGGCCCTGCTCGACCGCCTCAACCCCCGCAGCTTTGCCGTGCAGGCCCTGGTGCTGTGCCCGACCCGCGAACTGGCCGAGCAGGTCACCCAGGAGATCCGCCGCCTGGCCCGTGCCGAGGAGAACATCAAGATCCTCAGCCTGTGCGGTGGCACGCCGATCCGCCCCCAGGCAGACAGCCTGGAGCACGGCGCCCACATTGTGGTGGGCACGCCGGGCCGCCTGATGGACCACATCTCCCGTGGCAGCCTGAAGCTCGACGCCCTGGGCACCTTGGTGCTGGACGAGGCTGACCGCATGCTCGACATGGGCTTCTTCGACGACATCGCCTACGTGGCCAAGGCCTGCCCGAAGCAGCGCCAGACCCTGCTGTTCTCGGCCACCTACCCGGAAGGCGTGGTGCGCCTGGCGCGCCAGTTCATGCGCCAGCCCCAGGAGATCTCCCTGCCCGAGCAGCACGCCGCCGAGACCATCCGGCAGCGCTTCTACGAGGTCACGCCGGACCAGCGCCTCCATGCCGTGGGCCTGCTGCTGCGCCATTACCGTCCGGAGAGCACCCTGGCCTTCTGCAACACCAAGCAGCAGTGCCGCGACCTGATCGACGTGCTGCATGCCGAAGGCTTTCACGTGCTGGCGTTGCACGGCGAGCTCGACCAGCGCGACCGGGACCAGGTGCTGGTGCAATTTGCGAACCGTAGCTGCTCGGTGCTGGTGGCCACCGACGTGGCCGCCCGCGGCCTCGACATCGCCCGCCTGGAGGCCGTGATCAACGTGGATGTGACCCCCGACCCGGAGGTGCATGTGCATCGCATCGGCCGCACCGGCCGGGCCGGCGAGGAAGGTTGGGCCCTGAGCCTGGCCAGCCCCAACGAGATGAACCGGGTGAACAACCTGGCCCGTGCCCATGGCTTCGAGCCGGTGTGGGAGTCCATCGACGCCCTCCAGGCCGAGGACCAGACGCCCCTGGTGCCGCCCATGGTGACCCTGCAGATCCTCGGTGGGCGCAAGGAAAAGATCCGCCCCGGCGACGTGCTCGGCGCCCTCACCGGCGAGGCCGGCTTTGCCGCCAGCCAGATCGGCAAGATCAACGTGAACGAGCAATCCACCTACGTGGCCGTGGAGCGCAGCATTGCCCGCAAGGCCCTGAAGCGGCTCGGTGACGGCAAGATCAAGGGCAAGAAGGTCCGCGTCCGCCTGCTCGACGAGTAAACTGGGTGCCATGGCGGGCGCGCCCGCCTCCGGCCTCGAATAACCTGTTCCCGGCAATCGAATTGCCCCCTGTCACCCGCGGATTGATCATGGTCGATTCCACCCCCGACGCCAGCCCCCACCGCTTTCCCGATGCCGACGTGGCCGCCATCTACCGCGTGATCGCCGAGCGCCGCGACATGCGCCACTTCCGCCCTGATCCGGTCGATCCGGCGCTGCTTGCGCGGCTTCTGTGGGCCGCCCACCACGCCCCCAGCGTGGGCTACATGCAGCCCTGGCGCTTCGTCCGCATCACCGACCGGGGCCTGCGCGAGCGCATGCATGCCCTGGTCGAGGTGGAACGCTGCGCCACCGCCCGGGCCCTGGGCGAGCGCGAGGAAGACTTCATGCGCCTCAAGGTGGAAGGCCTGCTGGAAGCCGGAGAGGTGATCGTGGTGGCCCTGGCCGACGGGCGCGAGAAGCATGTTTTCGGCCGCCGCACCCTGCCCGAGATGGATCTGGCCTCGGTGGCCTGTGCCATCCAGAACATGTGGCTGGCGGCGCGGGCCGAGGGCATCGGCCTGGGCTGGGTGTCGATCTTCGACCCCGCCGAACTGGCCAAGCTGCTGGGCATGCCGACCGGCGCCCGCCCGGTGGCCATCCTGTGCATCGGCCACGTGGAGGCCTTCTACCCCCGTCCGATGCTGGAGATCCACCAGTGGGCCGAACGCATGCCCCCGGAGACCGTGGTCTTCGAAAACGGCTGGCGTGACGAGGTACCGGCGCCGACAGGAGGCTGAGCTACCCGCCAGCGTGCCGCGCCAGCACCCCCGGTACCCCATGGCTGTCGCCCATGGGTAACAACTTCTGCAGGGCCTTCACGTAGCGGTGCAGGGCATCCAGCCCGGTGGGGGTCAGGCTGTAGCTGGTCTGGCTGCGCCCCGGGCCATCGCTGCGGCGCAGGGACACGTAATCCGCGGCGATCAGCTTCTTCAGATGGGACTCAAGGTTGCCGTCGGATACATCCAGGCTGCGCTTGAGTTCGGAGAAGCTGGCCTCGCCCGCACCGGCCAGGAAGGCAGCGAGCTGGGTGCGCAGGGGCTGGTGGAGAAGGGCGTCGAGGGGTTCCATGGGCGTTGGCCCGCACCGGGCGGGCCGTTCCGTCTGCTTATTTCAGGTTGAATTCTGCCCGCATCGAGCCGGGATTGCGCCCATCCTGTTCACCGGGCACGCGGATTTCGAAATTTCCGCCGATCACTTCAGGGCCGGGCTTCCAGTTCTTGCCGTCCAGGCTGGCCCACTGCTTGTAGGTGTACACATCCTGACGGGTGCGCACGGTGAGGGTGCTGCGGGCTTCGCCCTCGAGCAGGCTGCCGTGGATGCGCGCCTCCACCGGCAGGGGCGCTCCCGCCGGATAGTGCAGGATAAAGGGCTGGCCGGCGGGCACGGTTTCGCCGAAGCGGACGACGGGCAGACGAGCCAGCTCGTCGGCACCGGGCTTGCCAAAACTGGCGCAACCGGCCAGGGCCAGGGCGGCAAGCGCGCCGGCAGTAAGACGCAGGATCACGGTAAGACTCCTTCTTGACTTGGGGAAAAGGGGGCTGCTACTGACGTGGGCTACCGCCCTGGAAGTCCACCACCAGGGCCGACTCGACCTGCGGGCCATGGGTTGGATCGAGGCTGGCACGTATCCACGGGATCGATATCCAGTGGGTTTCCCGGGCCAGCCGCCACGGACCACCCGGCGCACGTACATCGCCGGTGGGCTGGCCATCGCGCAACAGGATCTCCAGGGGCTGATCGAGGGTCAGGGGCAGGATCGCATCGGAGGCCGGGCGGAACAGGTCGCCCGACACCTCGACCCGCACCGGCACGCGGGTGCCCGCAGGCAGGCCGACGATGCGCGGCCCGGCCAGATCGGCGGCGGAACGATAGGCTTCCAGGGACGTGACCGGCACCTCGGGCGGCAGCAGGCTTGACGCGTAACGATGACCGGCAAGGGGCGCGGCCAGTACCAGCACGGTCCACCCCGCAGCCTGGACCAGGCGCAGGACGAAGGGGCGCTCGCGGCCGTGGTCAAGGAGGCCCGACAGCATCGGCAGGCCGAGTCCGAACACCGAGGTGGCGATCCACTTCATGGTTTCGAAGGGCAGCCTGGCGGCCAGCCCGGCGACGCCGATGGCAATGATGATGCCGCCGGCCCATTCCAGCACCTCTTCCGAGAACAGCCCATGTACGTAAAGGGCCAGGCCGATCAGCACCAGCCACACGGTGCATAGCATGTAGGCGCCACCGAAGAAGAAGGTGGCGAAGGTAAAGAGCGTGCCGATACCCATCAGCAGCCACAGCATCTTGACCACCTGACGGTGGATGAAGGACCAGGTTTCGTCCCTGGCCGCCTTGACACGCCGGGTCAGGTGCCAGTCCGCGTAGCCGGCACCGCCCAGCACAAAGGCAATGTAGGCCAGCCAGACCAGGGCCCGCCGGGTCGTGTCCGGGATCTGCTCGGCAGTGAAGACCACGTCACTGGACAGCAGCAACCCGGCGCCGGCCAGACCCCACAGGATGAGACTGTGGCGCTCCATACGCAGGTTGCGCTGACCGCGGACGAGCATGGACTGGATGCTGTCAAGCTGACGGGAGATGGGGTCGGCCATGATCGGAAGATTCCGTTTGAATTGACTCTGCAGTTCAGAGCATATAACTCTGAGTTACAGAGTGTCAACGGCATGATGATCTGCCGAACGGTCTGGCAGGCCCGCGGCAAGCCGTTACAATGCCGCCTCTCTTCCATCAGCACGGATCGTTCCCCACCATGTGGTTCCGCAATCTCCAGATCTACCGTCTCCCCGAAAACTGGGGCCTGACCGTCGAAACCCTCAACGAAAAGCTCGCCGCCCGCCCCTTTGCGCCCTGTGGCAGCCAGGACATGGCGAGCCGTGGGTGGAGTTCGCCGACCAAGGACGACCGTTTCGTGCTGGCCGTGGGCGGGCACTTCCTGATCGCCCTGATGGTCGAACAGAAGCTGCTGCCCTCGTCGGTGGTGAACGAGGTGGCCGCCGACAAGGCCGAGCTGATCGAGGCCCAGCAGGGCTTCAAGCCCGGCCGCAAGCAGATGAAGGAGATCAAGGAGGCAGTGCTGCAGGAGTTGCTGCCCCGGGCCTTCACCCGTCGCCGCAAGGTCTATAGCTGGATCGATCCGAAGGGCGGCTGGCTGGTGATCGACGCGGCCAGCCCGGCCCGAGCCGAGGAAGTGCTGGACGCCCTGCGCGACACCCTGGACGAGCTGCCGGTGAAGATGGTCAAGACCGAGCTGTCACCCGTGTCGGTGATGACCGGCTGGCTGGCGGCCAACCAGGCCAGCGGCAACTTCACCATCGATCTGGACTGCGAGCTGCGCGCGGTCACCGACGAGAAGGCTGCCGTGCGCTACGTGCGTCACGCCCTCGACGGCAAGGACGTGCAGGACCACCTGGCCGCCGGCAAGCTGCCGACGCGCCTGGCCATGACCTTCGACGACCGCATCTCCATCATCCTGACCGAAAAGATGGAGATCAAGCGGGTGGCTTTCCTCGACGTGATCAAGGAAGAAGCCGAACGCCAGGCCGACGCCACCGACATGCAGATGGAAGCCGATTTCGCCCTGATGAGCGGCGAACTGTCGCGCCTGATCCCGGCACTGCTGGAGGTGCTGGGCGGTGAGGTGAAGGACGCGGTGATCTGAGACTTCAGGACCTATCTGCTTCGCGGCCCGGTTCCGCCAGCCTTGATGCCCGTCAGGGCAAAAACACCGGGTCGGACAAGACCAGGGTGCCGTCGGCCCGCATCATCAGGTTGTGGGGGTTGAGGATATCCGGCTGAACCGGGTATTCCTCGATGAAGTCGGAGAGGGCAGCGATGGCCTGAACCAGACTGTCGGGCAGGCCCGGTGGCGGCTCGCGGCTGATGTGGTAGAGGGCCAGACGGCCGCGGTTGACGCCCATGTTGGCCCATTTTTCGCAGCCTTCCCAATAGGCCTGGGAGAGCCGACGGGCAAGCTGCTCGGCGTCGCCGGAAACAGGTTGCAGGCGTTCGATTTCGAGGAGACGGAAGGAATAGCCCGAGCTGGACTTGCCGATGACGCCGTGGTCGTGGAACAGACGCGGGAAATGGGTGCCCGTGGGGCGGTCGTCGGCGGCGAGATAGAAGTAGTCGGCCGGTGAGCTGACGATCTTGAAGACCCGCTGGCCGTCACCGGGGTCAAGGACGATGGAGGATTCCCCCCGCCCGAGTTCGGGCAGGCCGTCGAGCAGGGGGTGGGCCGGAACCGGATCGGGCAAGGAGACACTGGCAGTGGTCTCGCCCGCACCCGCGGCAGGGTGATCCATCATCGCGTAGCGGAAGGCTTTACCCGATGATGTTGTACCCGGCATCCACAAAGTGCACGCCACCGGACATGTTGCGACCGGCATCGGAGACCAGGAAGGCGGTCAGCGCGCCGATGTCTTCCGGTGTCACCAGGCGGTGCAGGGGGGAACGATCCACCGCCGCCGCCATCAGGCCGTCGAAACCGGCGATGCCGGAGGCGGCGCGGGTCATCAGCGGGCCCGGGGAGATGGCATTGACGCGGATGTTCTTGGGGCCCAGTTCGAAGGCCATGTAGCGGGTGGCAGCCTCCAGCGCAGCCTTGCACAGACCCATCACGCCGTAGTTGGCAATGACCTTTTCGCTACCCAGGTAGGTCATGGTGATCAGCGAACCGCCGCCGGCCTTGTCGAACAGGGGCTCGGCCTTGCGGGCCAGGCGCACGAAGGAGTGGGTGGAGACGTCCATGGCCAGGGCGAAGCCGTCGGCGGAGGTGTCCACCACGCGGCCATGCAGATCGTCGCGCTTGGCGAAGGCCATGGAGTGGATGGCGAAGTCGAGCTTGCCGTACTTGGCATCGATCTTGGCAAAGACATCGTCCATGGTCTCGGGCTTGGTCACGTCGAGCAGCAGCACGTCCTCGACACCCAGGCGGGTGACAATGGGCTCAAGGAAAGCCAGGGTCTTCTCGTTCTGGTAGGTGATGACGACTTTTGCGCCGGCTTCGATGCAGGACTCGGCAACACCGGTGGAGATGGACTTTTCGTTGGCGATGCCGGTGATGAGGCCGACCTTGCCTTCGAGATTGATGATGGGTTTCATGGCTGGGCTCCGTTGGATCGAGAAAAATTACCGCACTGCAACAATCACTGACCTTAGAATAGTCTAACGTGACTGTTACGTAGTCATTTTTCGATTAACGGCAAGTTTCCGCCTTTCCACAGTGCCCTTGTTGCGATGCATCAAAAAACGGCCGAAAACATCCCACCGGCGGTCCTGACCCCGGTCTACGTCTTCCTCGATTTCGACGGAGTGACCCACCCATGGGGTGAGGCGGAGGATTTTCGCTGCTTGCCCCTGCTGGAGTCGGTGCTGCGCGAGTACCCGGAGACGAGGGTGATCATTGCCTCCGACTGGCGCACCCTGTTCTCGCTGCAGAAACTGTCGGCGCGCTTTTCGGAAGATCTCCGTGCGCGGGTGATCGACTGCTCACCCACCATCTTTCCGCGCACGCCCAATGAGCTCTACGGCCTGCGCGAGCGGGAAGCCCGGCAATGGCTTGAACGCCGGGCACCGGGGGCCGAATGGCTGGCCGTGGATGATGCCCCCGGCAACTGGCCAACCCGCGCAAGGCTGGTGCTGACGGATTTCAAACAGGGCTTCACGGAAGAAGACGCCGGGCGCATGCGGCGTCTTCTGGATGCCTTCCGCAGTGGGGAATTCAAGGCACCCGAAGCCGCGGTTTGAACGCCTACGGCCGCAGGCCGGCCCTGTCTTAGAACAGCCGCGTCAGCGGTGATTCATCCATCAGCGCCACCTGTTCCCGCAGGGACAGGATCATGTCCTGCCAGTAGCGCGGGGTGTCGAACCAGCTAAAGGCCGCCGGAAAGGCCGGGTCGTCCCAACGGGTGGCGATCCACCCGGCGTAGTGGATCAGGCGCAGGGTGCGCAGCGCCTCCACCAGATGGAGGCTCTGCGGGTCGAAATCGGCGAACTGCTCGTAACCTTCCAGCACGCTGTCTAGCTGCCGGGCCATGGCCTGGGCGTCGCCGGAAAGGAGCATCCACAAATCCTGGATGGCCGGGCCGTTGCGGGCATCGTCGAAATCCACGAAGTGAGGGCCGGCATCGGTCCACAGCACGTTTCCCCCATGCACGTCACCGTGCAGGCGGATCTGCGGCAGGGAGCCCGCACGCTCGAAACAGCGGCGCACCCCGTCGAGGGCCTGGTCCACCACCGACCGCCAGGTGTCGCGCAGTTCGGGCGGCAGGAAAGCGGAGGCCAGCAGGGTATCCCGCGGGGTTTCACCAAAGCTGCGGATGTCCAGTGTCGGGCGGTGGGTGAAGGCCCGGATGGCGCCTACCGCGTGGATACGCCCGAGGAAGCGCCCCAGCCAGCCCAGCACCTCGGGATCATCGAGCTCGGGCGCCCGACCGCCCCGGCGCGGAAACAGGGCGATGCGGAAGCCTTCGTGGTGGTGCAGGGTGTGCCCACCGATCTCGAGGGCCGCCACGGCCGGTATCTCCGCGTCCTCCAGCTCGGCCAGGAAGGCGTGTTCCTCGAGAATCGCTGCGTCGCTCCATCGCCCTGGGCGGTAGAACTTGGCAATCAGCGGGGCCGCATCCTCGATGCCAACCTGATAGACCCGGTTTTCATAGCTGTTGAGGGTCAGCAGGCGGCCATCGCAGCGGAGGCCGGCGGCCTCCACTGCGCTGAGGATGAAATCGGGGGTGAGCGGCCCGAAGGGCGCCGTCACTGTTGGTTGCCTTCGCGCACGTAGGGCTCGTGGAGTTGTACCGGTTCAACCTTGGCGGCCTGGCGGCTGCGCATGCGCAGGTTGAGCATCTCCACCAGCACCGAGAAGGCCATGGCCGAGTAGATGTAGCCCTTGGGCACGTGATGGCCGAAGGCGTCGGCGATGAGTACCACGCCGATGACCAGCAGGAAGGACAGGGCCAGCATCTTGACGGTGGGGTGGCGGGAGACGAACTCGCCGATCGGGGCAGAGGCCACCATCATCAGGCCCACCGAGGCGACCACCGCGGCAATCATGACTTGCAGGTTGTTGACCATGCCGATGGCGGTGATGATGGAGTCCAGCGAGAAGACGATGTCGATGAGGATGATCTGCATGATCACGGCGCTGAAGGTGGCCTTGACGGCGCTGGAGGCTTCGCCCTCTTCGCCTTCCATCAGCTGATGCACTTCCTGGGTGCTCTTCCAGACGAGGAAGAGGCCGCCGGCGAGCAGGATCAGGTCGCGTCCGGAGAAGCCGTGGCCGAGCATGGTGACCATGGGCTCGGTGAGGCCGGCCAGCCAGGACAGGATCATCAGCAGGCCGATGCGCATGAACATGGCCAGGAAGAGGCCAAGGCGACGGGCGAAGGCACGCTTCTCGGGCGGAAGCTTGTCCACCAGGATGGAGATGAAGATCACGTTGTCGATCCCCAACACCAGCTCGAGGGCGGTGAGGGTCAGAAATGCGATCAGCAATTGCGGGTCAGTCAGGAATTCCATGGTCGGGTATGCAGTTGTTGCGGGGAGGCAGTCCACCGAAATGGGCCGCGCCGCGAATGGTCGCACGAAATCGCAGCCGTGGCGCAAAGCGCCGGGCCGTCGCTGCAGCGATCCGCTGCGCCCGGGGGACGGGGCAGCCGCAAACTCCCTCAGTGCCGGTGGGCGTGCTCCTGCATCCACACCTGCATGCGGGCGGCGGACATCGGATGGGCGATGCCGTGGCCCTGAACCTGGTGGCAGCCGAGCTTGAGCAGCGCCTGGCAATGGCCGAAAGTCTCGACGCCTTCAGCGATCACTTCCCGATGGAAGGCGGTCGCCAAGCCGATCACACCTTGCACGGTGGCGAGATCGTCGTCGTCGGTGAGCATGTTGTGGATGAAGGAGCGATCAATTTTGATGCTCCGCACGGGCAGGCTGCGCAGGCTGTTCACCGCGCCGTAGCCGATGCCGAAGTCGTCGATGGCAAAGCTCACGCCGAGGCTGTTGCATTCTTCCATGATGGCCGCAATGCGCTTCAAGTCACCCAAGGTGGCGGTTTCCAGCACCTCCAGCTGGAGCAGGCTGGCGTCCACCCGCGAGTGGGCGTCCAGGACGGCTTTGAGGTGGGGTACGAAATCCGGGTGAAGCAGGTGGCGCGCGGAGATGTTGACACTCATCGGCGTGGCGAAACCCGCCTGGCACCAGCTATCCAACTGGGCAACGGCAGTGGCCAGCACCCAGTTGCCGAGTTCGATCTCGAAGCGCGACTCGCTGACCATGGGCAGGAACTCACCGGGCAGACGCAGTCCGAGTTGCGGGTGTTTCCAGCGGATGAGGGCCTCGACGCCGGTCAGGTGATTGGAACGGGCGTCCATCTTGGGCTGGTAGTGGAGCTCCAGCTCTCCATCGCAGAGCGCGGACTCGACACGGATCTGCGCGTCCCGGTGGGCCCGCAGGGCGCGGTCGCGCTCCCGGTTGAAGAGGTGGAAACAATTGCGGCCGGCCTGCTTGGCCAGATACATGGCCCGGTCGGCATGGCTCAGCAGGGTCTCCGGATCGGAACCGTCCAGGGGGCACAGGGTTACGCCGATGCTGGCGGTCACATGCAGCTCCATGCCTTCGATGATGATCGGCTCGGCAATGCTGGCGAGCAGGCGGGCGAAGATCTGCTCGCATTCGTCGCTGTGTTCGAGACCGTTGTAGATCAGCGCGAATTCATCCCCCCCCAGGCGGGCGACCGTATCGCCGGCCCGGGTCGAGGCCTGCAGGCGACGGGCGATCTCCACCAGCAGCAGGTCGCCAGCGTCGTGACCAAGGCTGTCGTTGACCGGTTTGAAACCGTCCAGGTCCAGGTAGGCCACGGCGGCCAGGGTGTGGTTGCGCTCGGCCTGGGCGAGGGCCATCTGCATGCGGTCGGCGAGCAGGCTGCGATTGGGGAGCTGGGTCAGGGCATCGTGGTAGGCCAGGTGCTCCAGATGGCGCTGGCTCTCCTTCATGTCGGTAATGTCGGTGAAAAGGCCTACGTAGTGGGTGGTCTGACCCGCCTCGTTGCGCACCGCCGAGATGTTGCCAAGTTGGGCATAGAGTTCGCCGTTCTTCTTGCGATTCCAGGTTTCGCCCTGCCAGGTGCCTGTTTCATGTAGCTGGGCCCAGATCTGTTCATAGAAGGCCGGCTCGTGCACGCCGGATCGCAGAATGCGCATGTTCTGGCCGATGACCTCGTCCCGCGCATAGCCGGTCAGGGTGCAGAAGCTGTCGTTCACCTCGAGAATGCAGGCGTTCGGGTCGGTGATGATGATGCTCTCGTGGGCGTGGCGGAACACGCTGGCGGTGAGGCGCAGGTAGTCCTCGGCGGCAACCCGGGCGGTGACGTCATTGAGGGTGCCGGAGGTGCCGATGATCTCGCCAGCCTCGTTGAGCTGCGCCCGGATGAAGATGTCCATCCAGCGATGACTGCCATCCCGGCATTGCAGACGCAGGGTGACGCTGCAGTGGGAGAGGCTGCGGGCAATGATCGGCTTGAAGGCACTGTATTTATGCGCACGGTCATCCGGATGGAGGAAATCACCGAAGTTGCGCCCAAGGGATTCCTCGACCGTGTAGCCGCTGATGTCGGTCCAGGCGGGGTTGAGGAGCTCCCAGTTGCCGAGCGTATCGGTCTGGAAGATCACCTCGCGGACATTGTTGAAGACCTGCTGGTAACGGGTCTGGCTCTCCTGGAGGGCCTCGGCGGTCTCCCGGGCAAGCGTGATGTCGGCGATGCTGCCGACCATGCGCAGGGGCTGGCCGTGCTCGTCCAGTTCCACCACGTCACCCCGGTCACGCACCCACAGGTAGTGTCCGTCGGCATGGCGGATGCGGTACTCGCAGCAGTAGGCGCCACCGCCACACAGACAGGTGTCGGTCACCCTGGAGACCCGCGACCGATCGTCCGGATGCACCAGCGCCAGCATGAGCGCCGAGGGGTGCGACATGTGGCTTTCATCAAGCCCGAGCAATTCGCACCAGCGCGGATTGTGGGAAACCCGGTCGGTGAGCAGATCCCTGTCCCACACGCCCTCGCCGATGGTGGCCAGGACATAGGCGAGTTGGGTCTTGTCGTGGTGGGAGGCCGCCTCCTGGCGCATGCGCTCGCCGATGTCGCAGGCGAACCCGAGCGTACCGACGATGCGGCCGTCACGGCTGCGCACCGGTGCCTTGTAGGTTTCGAACCAGGTGGGCGTGCCCTTGTCATTGATCTCCTCGATCATGGTGCGGGGGCGACCGCTGTCCATCACTTCAACATCCTGGGCGCGATAGAGTTCCGCCTTCTCCCGCGGCCACAGATCCAGGTCCGTCTTCCCGAGCACAGCCTGGGGAGAGACTTGCCCGCAGGATTCTGCGAAGGTCTGATTGACTATCAGGAAACGCCCTTGGCGATCCTTCAGCCATAACAGCAGCGGCAGGCCATTGATCAGGGTTGCGGCGCAGGGCGCATCCAGTTGTGCGGCATCGGCAGGCTCAAGCGCCAGCGCCGAGAGCGGTGTTTCGCCGGGCAGGCCGGCCTGCCAGGCCTTGACCAGGGTACTTGCATCGAGCGTCTTCTGATGCTCACCCGGCTCGCCCACCGGAATGGCCCCAAGGCCACGGGTGATCAGGCAGGAAAGTGCATCGAACAGGGTACATTCGGGCGACAGATGGCTCTCTGCATGGTGGCTGTCCGTCGGGGTAGGCTGGTGTTTCATCCTGATCTGGTCCTGGTGATGCGGTTTTGATCCGATCATGCCCGCCCGGCCCGGCCCCGCTAAGGTAGAAATTCCCGAATCCATGACGACGGCGGCGACGAAGTGAGGCCGAAGCGGTCATAGTTCATGAATTTGGAGCGCCAGCCTTTCAGACTTGCGCGATCAAGTGCTGGCGGGGCGACGATCAATGACGGACCTGCAAGGGCTCGTGACCCCATCCCGGGCAAGCAGGCGCTGCGCAGTTTGCACATGGGTGGAGGCGCCGGGCCTATTCATAAAGGGGTAGAAAGGCCCTGGCGACCTATCGGGACCGATGGACGAGGTTAGAATCCGCGCTGGGCGTGTCGCCCGGTTCGAAAGTCACTGCCATGTCCATCGACAAAATCGATATCCCCGGCCTCCTCAGCCGGATGCCCCTCTTCAGCGCCCTGTCCCCCGAAGACCTGGCCCACATGGCCTCCGCCACCCGCGAGAAGCGCCTGCAGAAGGGCGACCGGCTGTTTCAGCGGGGCGACCAGCCCAAGGGTTTCTTCCTGGTGGTCTGGGGGCAGGTGAAGCTGGCCTTCACCTCGGCCCAGGGCAACGAAAAGGTGGTGGAGATCCTCGGGCCGCTGCAGAGTTTCGGTGAGGCCGTGATGTTCCTCGACCAACCTTATCCGGTGCTGGGTGAGGCCCTGGCCGATACCCTGGTGCTGCATATCGGTGCTGCCGCGGTGTTCGGGCAGATCGAGCAGGATCCGCGCTTTGCCCGAAAGCTGCTGGCGGGGATGTCCATCCGCCTGCACTCGATGGTGCGGGACGTGGAGTCCTACGCGCTGCGCTCTTCCACCCAACGGGTCATCGGCTATCTGCTCCAGCTTGCCGAGAGCGTTCCGTGCGTCGCCCAGGGTGAACGGGCAGTGGAGCTACCCACCAGCAAGCAGGTCATCGCCTCGCGCCTGAGCCTGACCCCGGAAACCCTGTCACGCATCTTCCATGAACTGTCCGACGCTGGGCTGATCTCGGTTCAGGGCAAGCACATCGTCATCCATGACGCCGCAAAGCTCGCCGAACACGACTGAGCGCCTGACTTACCTTGATGGGCCGGATGAATACAGGCCTTGGTGCCCTGAAGGCGACTCACCCGATGGGTGACGGCGTGACGCAACCGCTGGCCTGGGCGGCGTGGCGGATATGAACAGCAAACTCTCCACCGTCACTGATCTCGGTACGATGGGTAAAGCCGTTGCGGCGCAGCACGTCGTAGAGCGGTGTCGGCTCACGGTAAAGCAGCAGGATCACCTCGCCGCCGGGCGGCAGGACATCGAGGGCCTCGAGTGTGAGGTTGAGGGGCTCGGGCGGCGTCAGTCCGCGAGCATCGACAATCACCGGGGCAGGGCTTGGTGTCATTTCGGTACATCCTCCGCAATAGGGACAGGGCAGGCTCCACAGGGTGGCCCCGGAGACTGCCGCCGGCCTTGACTCCGCTCAAGCCAACCCTGCGTTTCACACTGGGCCGTGCCGCCCGCATGGCCTGATGCTACATTCCGCGCCATGCTGAACGAGATTCCATCGTGAAGGAAGGCTCCGCCCTCCTCATCGCCCTGCTGCTGGCAGTGGCCATCGCCTATTGGTCGGACCACTACCGGCTGGTCGATTCCCCGCAAACGGAGCGGGAAGCCGACGCCCGGCCCAGTCCGGCCCTGCCCCCCGCCTCACCCCCGGCAGCACCCGAACGACTGGAGGTGGTCGTTCCCGCCGACGCGGCATCCCGCGCGGCCCTGTGCGAGGAACTGCTGGAGGTGATCCGTGGCGTTGATGCCGCCCTGCAACTGCCCCAGTCGCCCGCCGCCGTCGAGCAACTCACCACCCGCCGCCGGAAGTACCAGGAGAAGCGCGCCACCCTCGACTGTTGATTCAGTGGCTGGTGCCTTCCGAGCGCTGGATCTTGTTGAACAGGTTGTACTTGCCAATGGGCTTGCTTGCCGGCAGGCGCTTGATTTCCCGGAAGCTGACCGCGTCGAGGAAGATCAGGGCGCCATCCTTCTCCATCAAGCTGGCAATCACGTAGCGGCCATGGCGGTCGAACTCCACGTGGGCAAAGGTCTTGCCCGGCTCGGGGCGGATCCGCGCCACCACTTCCAGACTGCGCTTGTCGATGACCTGCAGGGTGTCGCGGGCGGTCGGGCTCATCATGGAATCGACCCAGGCATAGGGGCTGTTCTCGTGGCTGCGCAGGAAGAAGCCCGGCCCCAGGGTGGGAATGGTGGCGACCGTCTTCCAGTTCTGCAGATCGAGCACGCTGACAGTAGCGTCCTTCAGGTGGGTGCTTGCGGCCACCCGGCGCCCCTTGTACTGCCACGAGATCCCCGAGCCCAGGTGGGGCATGCCGGCGAGGTCGAGCTCGGCGATCTTGCGCCGGGCGTCCAGGTTAACCACCTGACCACGCCCCTCCCGGGAGGTGCCCAACACTTCGCTGTAGTCCTGGGTGAAGAAAAAATCGTCCAGTACGTGTTCCAGCGGGCTGCGCCGGGGGTTCAGAAAACCGGGAATGAAGGCCCCCTCGCGGTACTTGTAGTCGTGCACGAAGCCGGTTGCGATGTCCTGGGCGGCGGGGTCATAACTGATCTCCCACAACTCGGGAATGTCCTTCAGCGCAGCCACGAAGCTGTGCCGCGGTGCCGCGTCGTACACCGCCGAAATGCGTGATCGCGCGTCGCCCTTGAGGTTGGCACCATCGATCACCCTGAGCAGGCGGAGGTCCGCGTCGAAGATCGCCAGGGTGCCCGGCAGGTAGTTGGCGACGGCGATGTAGCGGCCATCTGCCGACACGGCCGCGTTGCGGGTATTGATGCCCGCGCGCACTTCGGCGATGACCTGGAGGTTCCAGATGTCGAACTTGCTGATCCAGCCGTCCCGGGAGGCAAAGTACACGTAGCGTCCATCCGGGCTGAACTTGGGGCCTCCGTGCAGGGCATAGCGGGACGGAAAGCGGTGGATGCGCGCCATTCGGTCGCCATCCAGCACGCTGACGTGGTGATCGCCCGCCTCGACGACAATGAAGAGGTTCATCGGGTCGGCCGTGGCCACCACGCCCTGACGCGTGTCGGGCAGGCTGCCGGGGGGGAAGTGTTCGATCCGCGAGTTGCGGATGTCCGCCTCGCTCCAGGTCGGGGCCGGGCTGACCGGCGTGTGGATCCAGTCGACCAGGGCTTCGATCTCGGCACCCGTCAGGATCTGCCCGAAGGCCGGCATCTGGGTGGCCGGGCGTCCATCACGGATGGTGGCATCGGCGTCCTTGCGTTTCAGGCGCTCAAGGCTTTCCGGCAACAGGGCAGGGCCCATGGCTCCCAGGCGGTTCACACCGTGGCAGCTAAGGCAGTGCCGGGTGTAAAGGGCGGCCGCGTCGGCGGCGGTGGCCGGCTGGCTGGCGAAGGCCAGCGCCGCCAGCGCAAGGATGGAAAAAAGGCGTTTCATTGTGGGATTCCTCATGGGGCGAGCGGATTCACCCCGACCGGTCAGGCAGATTGCAGGCGTACCCAGGGCTTTACCTCCAGGCGTGTGCCCTCGGCCACACCGATCTCGGCGTTGTCGAGATAGCAACCGGGGTCTTCCTCCCAGGGGTCGCCGGTCAACTGCTGGGCGCGCACCCGGGTGTTGCCGTTGCAGATGGTCAGGAAGCGACAGTCGGCGCAGCGCCCCTTCACCGGACGGGGCGACCGCTTGAGGCCGGCCATCAGCGGGTCGGAGGTGTCGTGCCAGATGTCGCCGAAGGCGCGCTCCCGCACATTGCCCAGGGTGTGGTGCCACCACATGGTGTCCGGGTGGACATTGCCCAGATTGTCGATATTGGCCACATTCACTCCGCTGGAATTCCCTCCCCACTGCGTGAGCTTTGCCTCGATGTGGGCCGCCCGCAGGGGAAAGCGGCGTCGCACCCATTGCAGGAAGAAGGGGCCGTCGGCGTCGTTGTTGCCGGTGGTGAAGTCCTTGTCGAGCCCGCGCTGCTCGCAGTTCCAGGCGGTCTCGAAGAGCAGTTCCAGGGCCTCGCGGGTGAGTTGGTGGCGGGCATCGTCGGCGCGGTTCTTGTTGCCCCGGCCGGCATAGTTCAGGTGGGAGAAGTAGAAGCGGTCGATACCCTCGTCCTCCACCAGTTGCAGCACGCCGGGCAGATCGGCGGCATTGTCCTGGGTCATGGTGAAGCGCACCCCCACCTTCACACCCAGATCGCGACAGCGGCGCAGGCCGGCCAGGGAGCGGTCGAAAGCCCCCTCCAAGCGGCGAAAACGGTCGTGGGTATCGCGGATGCCATCGAGGCTGACACCCACATAGTCGAAGTCCACCGCGGCGATGCGGTCGATGTTGTGCTCATCAATCAGCGTACCGTTGGACGACAGGCCGACGTAGAAACCCATCGCCTTGGCCCGCCGGGCGATCTCGAAGATGTCGGGCCGCAGCAGGGGTTCGCCCCCCGAGAGGATCAGCACCGGCACCCGGAAGGCCTTCAGGTCGTCCATGACCCGGAACACTTCCCCGGTATCCAGCTCGCCGGCAAAATCCTTGTCGGTGGAGATGGAGTAGCAATGCTTGCAGGTGAGGTTGCAGCGCCGGATCAGGTTCCAGATGACCACGGGCCCGGGCGGCTGGCGACGGGGGCCAGGGGGTGTCGGGGTGGCGACTTCACGAATGTAGCTGGAGATGCGGAACATGGCGCGGCCTTCCGGAAGAGTCTGGGGGGATTGTCCGCGCCCGCCCATCCCCACAGCCTTGATGGGTATCAACCTGGCCAGGGATGCACAATGGACACGGACTGCATGGCCGTCCGTGAAAGAATGGCGCACCCGCCGCTTTCCCCATCGCACCAAGGCATCCTGACAGGGCATTTGTCATGGGCAACAAGCAAAAACAACAGTAAAATTAACAAAATCAATATATTTAATATAATCGCTGGAGCATCGGAACCCCATCATGGACAACCCGGAAGGCAGCCCCCCTCGCACCGAGCGCTACCGGAGCACCGTTCTGGTCGTGGACGACGAGCCCGTCAACCGCATGGTGCTGGAAGGGGTGCTGCCCGACCACGTAAGGGTGATCACGGCTGACAGCGGCATCAGCGCCCTGAAGGCGGCCGCAGGAGAGCCTAGGCCCAACGTGATTCTCCTCGACGTCATGATGCCGGACATGGATGGCTTTGAAGTGCTGACCCGCCTGCGCGAAACACCCGCCACACGGGACATTCCCGTGATCCTGGTAACGGCCCTGATGGACGAGAACAGCGAGCAGCGCGGCTTTTCCCTGGGCGCCGCGGACTACATTCACAAACCCGTTCGCGCTGCCGTGGTGAATGCCCGGGTCCAGGTCCAGCTGGAAGCCAAGGCCGCACGAGACATGCTCGACCGCAACAACCAGCGCCTGCGCCACAAGGTCGAAAGCGGTACCCAGGCCCTCGAGACCGCGCAGATGCAACTCATGCGAGCGGAAAAAATGGCCTCCCTGGGGCAACTCGCCGCGGGCATCGCCCACGAGATAAACAACCCGGTGGGATTCGTGGGTTCCAACCTGGGCACGCTGGAAACCTATGTCAGGGATCTCCTGGCCCTGGTCGATGCCTACGACCGCGGCGTGAGGCGCCTGCCGGATGCCACGCCGTTTGCGGAGGCAGTCGCCCAGCGTGACCGACTCGATTTCGGCTTTCTGCGTGAAGACATCCTCTCCTTGCTTCGGGAATCGGCCGACGGGGTGGACCGGGTGCGCCGGATAGTCAGTGACCTGAAGGACTATTCCCACACCACCTCGGCAGAATGGCATTGGGCGGACCTCCACCAGGGCCTGGAGTCCACCCTCAACATGGCGCGCAACCAGATCAAATACCACTGCACCGTGGTCAAGGAATTCGGCGAGCTGCCCCATGTGTTCTGCGTGGGTGCGCAACTCAACCAGGTTTTCATGAACCTGATCGTCAATGCCGCCCAGGCCATTCCGGATCAGGGGGAGATACGCCTGCGCACCGGGCGCAAGGGCGACGACCATGTGTGGATCAGCGTGACGGACACCGGCAAGGGGATTCCGGCCGAAGATCTGCAGCGCGTCTTCGAACCCTTCTACACCACCAAGCCGGTGGGAAAGGGCACCGGCCTGGGCCTGTCCCTGTCATGGGGCATCATCGAGCGCCATCATGGCCACATCGATGTGCATAGCGAGGTGGGCAAGGGCATTACGTTCACCATCACCCTGCCCATCGAACCGACCCCTGAAGCCACCGAACCGTGACGAAGCGGGCCTTTCCCCGGGTCAGTGCCCACCCCAGGGCATCACCGGCACGGTGGAGATGCTATTAACCGGGGCGCCCTCAATGAGCTTTCTGCTGATGGCGACATAGACCAGGGTGTTGTTGGCCTTGTCCCACATGCGCACGACGCGGGTTTCCTTGAAGACCAGGGACGTGTCTTCCGAAAAGATGGTCTCACTCTCGGGCAGCCTGGCCGGCAGGCTGATGGGGCCAGTCTGGCGACAAGCCAGGGAAAACTGGGACGGATCCTGGGCAAGACCCAGGCTGCCCGACACGCCACCGGTACGCGCCTGACTGACATGGCAGGTCACGCCGGGCACCTTGGCATCCTTGAAGGCCTCCACGCACACCTTGTGGTTGGCACCGATCAGCTTCCAGGTGGTGGTGACACAGCCGATCTCTTCGGCCTGTGCAAGGCCCGGGGCGGACAGGGCCAGGCTGATCAGCAGGGGGAGGGCGGACAGGATCTTCATCGGGGGCTTCCTTTTACGGTGGCGGCATGACAATGGCCGGCCTGTACTGACAGAATGGGCGGCACGCCGACAGTCGGCGTCCTTGTCTCAAACCACTGTAACCCAAAGCCATGGCCCTTGTTCATCCGGAAGGCTGGCGCGAGCTGAAGGCAATCGGCGCCGCCCAGCGTGAGATCGAAACCCTCGCCCTCCTTGCCGACGGCCTGGACAACAGCTACACCATCTACCACGGCGTGCACTGGACGCGGATCGCCCATGGTGATCACGCCCTTGTCGGCGAGATCGACTTCGCTATCGTGGGGCCGACGGGCAAGGTGCTGCTGGTCGAGCAGAAATCGGGCTTCCTGACGGAGACGCCGGAGGGGCTGGTGAAGCGCTATGCCGATCGGGACAAAAACGTTCCCCTGCAACTGGCACGCAATGTGGATGCCCTGACCCACCGCCTGCGGGCGGCCTGCGGGGGCGAGGCGGTGCCGGTGGACGCCCTGTTGTACTGCCCCGACTACCTGGTGAAACAGGCCGGTACGGCCGGGATCGACCCCGCCCGCATCGTCGATGCCACGAAACGCGACTTCCTGGTGCCCATCATCCGCGCCCTCCTGCCCACCCAAGGTGAAGCCGTGCGCGACCGGGCGCGTGTCCACCGCTTTCTGGGGGACGTGCTGCAACTGGTGCCGGAAGTACATGCGGTGGTCGGCGATGCCCATGCCATCTATACCCGCCTGTCCGGCGGTCTGGCGGAATGGGCCCGGCGCATCGAATGCAGCCCCTTTCGCATACGCATCATCGGCACGGCAGGGTCGGGTAAGACCCAACTGGCCATGGCCGCCTACCGGGATGCCCTGGCGGCCGGGCGGCGCCCCCTTTACGTGTGCTACAACCGCCCCCTGGCCGACCACATCGCCCTGATTGCCCCGCCGGGGGGCGAAGTGGCCACCTACCACCAGCTCGCCGACCGGCTCAGCCGCGCCCTCGGGCAGGTGCCCGATTTCAGCCAGCCGGGCGTGTTTGACCGGCTGGAAGCCTTTATGGATGGGTACGCGCCCTCCGCTGCCGACCGCTTTGACGAGATCATCATTGATGAGGGGCAGGATTTCCGGGCGGGATGGGCCGACAATCTGCTGCGCTTCCTGCGCCCCGATGGTCGCGCCTGGTGGCTGGAAGACCCCCTGCAAAATCTGTACGGCCGCCCCGAGACCGCCCTGCCGGGCTGGGTGACCCTGCGTTCCGACACCAACTACCGCAGCCCGCGGGACATCCTCGCCACCCTCCGCCTGCTCCTGCCCCTGGCCGAGCCGGTGATGGCCGGCAGCCCCCTGACGGGGCCCGAGGTGGACATCCTCACCTACGCCAATCCGGACGAGCTGGTGACCCGCTCGGTGGGTGCCATTACAAGGGCCATCGGCCTGGGTTTCAAGCGCAGCCATATTGCCCTGATCAGTTACCGGGGGCGGGAGCATTCGGCCCTCAGCCCCTTCACCCGGATCGGGCCGTACAGCCTCCGTGCCCCCACTGGCCACTATGACCTGCTGGGCAATCCGGTGCTGACCGAGGGGGACATCCTCATCGACTCGGTGCTGCGCTTCAAGGGCAGGGCAGCACCCTGCGTGATCCTCACCGAGATCGATTTCGACAGCCTCGACGACAAGGCCATGCGCCGACTCTTCGTGGGTGCCACCCGGGCGACCATGAAGCTCACCCTGGTGGTTTCTGAAGCCTCGGCCGCCCTGCTGCAGGCACGGCTTGAGCAGGGGTGAAACCGGACCGTCGATCCATGCCCGGCGCTCAGCCCGGGGGCTGCGCAACGAAGTCCAGCACGTCCTGGATGAAACGGGCCCGCTCCCACAGGTGAGGCGCATGATCGACGCCGTCGTAGATACGCAGCAGGGCGTTGGGGATGCTGTCGCGCACGTATTCGGCCGTGTCGGCGGAGTAGAAGTTGCTGGCCCCGCCATACACCAGCAGCGCCGGGATAGAGATGGTCTTGAGCATATCCCGGTAATCGGCCGCGGTGAGGCTCGCCCAGCAGTCGATCAGCGGCCGCGGGTCCAGGGCACGCAGGCGCTGTCGAGCAGTCTCGATGCCGGAACCGTTTTCCAGGTACTTGGCGAGGGAGCGCGGGTTGTGACCGAAGGCTGCGAGACGCAGGACGCTTTCTGCGAAATCGCTTTCCAGCTCACCCATGAACTGCACATTGCGGCGATGATCGAAATCGCCATAGATGCCGCGCTGCCAGCCGGCATCGGTAAGAAGCTTGGGCGACTGGTCGATGAAGACCACCCGGGACAGGCGGGCACTGCCGAAGTCACGGAGATACTGCCACAGGGTCAGGGCACCCATCGAGTGGCCCGCCACCACGGCCTGCTCGAGGCCGTAGTGATCCAGCAGCGTGTGCAGATCGCGGGCCATGCGCGCCACCGTCGGCACGCTGGCGGACTTGAGGGCATGGCCGCCATGACCGCGGGCGTCCCAGCGGAACACCTGGTGGCAAGCTTCGAATGCCTCCAGGAAGGGGTTCCAGTCCCGGTGGGTCGAGGTCCAGCCATGGAGCAGCACCAGGGGCGTTCCGCGGCCGGAGATCTTCAGATGGATTCGTTCGCCGTCGTCGGTGGAGAAAAAGTCCATGGGGCAATCGATGGAATCAGGAAAGCCCAAGTATATGACGTGCACGGAAACCGGTAACGCGGGAAGACACCGACGCACCGCGCTTGCGAAGGCATCACGAGCACATCCAATCTGCCACGGGAAACCCGGCCAAGCCGGGCCGCGCCGTGGCGTCTCCACGCCCGCTCAGCGATTGAACCAGCGCAGCACCGTGCCCCAGTCATGGAGATCGAGGCGTGTCACCTCGCCGCAGGCAAAGTCCAGACCCAGCCAGTGCTCCGGCGGCAAGCCCAGCAGCCAGCCAGCCAGGGCGCGCAGGGGGCCACCATGGGCAACCACGACCGCAGCAGGCGGGTTGGCCTCGCGCAGGCAGGCCAGAAAGTCAAGGGCGCGGGTCGCCATCTGGCGGGGCGACTCGCCCCCCGGCGGGGCAAAGTCGAGGGGCGCGGCCGACCAGGCGTCCAGTGCGGCCTGACCGATCTCGTCGAAACTGCGGCCCTCCCACTCGCCGAAGTGGATTTCCATCAGGCGTGGATCCACCCCGGGGCAGCCCAGGGCCTCGGCCAGCAGGCGGGCTCGGCGCAAGGGGCTGGCATAGAGCGCGTAGGCGCCGGGCAGCAGCGGACGTAGGCGCTCGGCCACCGCCAGCGGCGACTCGGCGAGGCCCAAGTCAGTCTGTCCATAGCATGTCCCCGGCAGCACCTCGGGCCGGGGATGACGGATCAGGTAAAGCTCCATGCCGCGAGAACTCCAAAGTAGATGGCCAATTCGGCCACCTGCTGGGTGGCACCCAGGCAGTCGCCGGTATAGCCCCCCAGCCGCCGGGCAAAGGTGCGCATCGCCAGCACCGCGATGACGACGGTGAACGCCAGCACGAACAGGGCTTCCCGGGGGCTCAGCAGCAGCAGGGGCAGGATCCCTCCCAGGGTTGCAATGCCCAGTTCGGCCGCCGTGGGGCGGCGGGCAACGGACGCGGACTTGGCGCTGTCATCGGCACGGGCATAGTCGAGTACGGCCATCAGGCTCACCGCCGCGAGCCGGGACAGGGGATGGGCCACCAGCAGCGCGGCGATCAGGGGATAGTCCTCCTCGGCAGCGAGATCGGCCAGGGCCAGGTACTTGGCAAGGAGCATCACCACCAGACCGATGGTGCCATAGCTGCCGATTCGCGAATCCTTCATGATCGCCAGGATCTGCGCCCTGCTCCAGCCACCGCCAAGCCCGTCGCACGTGTCGGCCCAACCATCCTCATGGAAGGCACCGGTGGCACGGATGCTCGCCACCATGGCCAGGATGATGGACAGGTCAACGGGCAGCACCTGCACCGCCAGCCCATATACCGCGGCACTGATCAGACCGATGATCCAGCCCACCCAGGGCAGGAAGCGGGCCGCCTGGCCCAGCTTTTCCGGGGCAAATTCAACCCAGCCGGGTACCGGCAGGCGGGTGAAGAAGCCAAGGGCGATGAAGAAGAGTTCGACCTGGGTACGGATCATGGATGGCCGCCGACACTCATGGCTGACCGCTCACACCGGCGGACTCGAAACTCGCCATCTCGTTGAGGAAGTTCACTGCCGCCTGCACCAGCGGATACACCAGTGCGGCACCCGTGCCTTCCCCGAGGCGCAGATCGAGCTGAACCAGGGGCTCGGTGTTGAGATGGGCCAGTTGCACGGCATGGCCGGGCTCCTGGGAGCGATGGGCAAACACGCAGTAGTCGATGATCGCCGGGCACAGGGCGTGGGCCACCAGCAGGGCGCTGGTGACGATGAAACCATCAATGATCAGGACCATGCCGGATTCAGCGGCACCCAGCATGGCCCCGGCCATCATGGCGATCTCAAAGCCGCCATACTGCGCGAGGGCTTCCAGGGGGTCGGCAGGCCGTCCGCCGCGGGCCACCGCCCGGGCCAGGAGCTGGCGCTTGCGGGTCAGGCCGGCATCATCCAGCCCGGTGCCGCGGCCGATCACGATGTCGAGCTCGGCACAGGTGAGGCAGTGGGTCAGCAGTGACGCCGATGCGGTGTTGCCAATGCCCATCTCGCCAAAGCCCACCACATTGCAGCCCTGCCCGGCCAGTTCGCGGGCCAGTTCGCGACCGCGGGCCATGGCCGTGTCCCGCCCCGCTGCATCCATGGCCGGCATTTCCAGGTAGTTGGCGGTGCCCGGGGCCACCTTGGCATCGATCAGGCCGGGACGCTTGCCGAAATCCCGCGCCACACCCGCGTCCACCACCGAAAGGGCCATGCCGGTCTGGCGGGCGAAGACATTGATCGCCGCCCCACCGGCCAGGAAGTTTTCGACCATCTGCCAGGTCACCTCCTGAGGATAGGCCGACACGCCGGCCCTGGCCGCGCCATGATCGCCGGCAAAGACCAGCATGTGCGGCCTGCGCAACACCGGAGCAAGGGATTGCTGGATCAAGCCGATCTGGCGGGCAAGCCCCTCGAGCCGCCCAAGCGCACCAAGAGGCTTGGTCTTGGTGTCGATACGCTGCTGGAGGGCCGCCGCAAGACCGCGGTCGGGACGAACAATGGTGAAGGTCATGAAGCGCATCAGCCGGCAGGGTCAAGGCCGCGGATGCTAGGACGGAGCGACCTGAATTACAAGCGCCGCTTCACCCCACGTACCGGCAGCGCACCGGTACGGCAAATACACTCAACTGCTCAGGCCACGCCGGCCGTTGCCGCGCACCTGGAAGACGACACGCCGACTGTTGCGGACCTGGCTTTCCCAGGCGCGCTTGAGCACGAAACGCAATTCATAGTCGCCCGGCGCTTCACCGACCACCAGAAAGATCTGGCTGCCGCGTCGGCGAGCCCCTTCCTGATCATCGGTTCGTTCGAGGGTGACCCGGAGTGGGGTGGCGGATGAGTCCACATACCAGGTGGCACCGCTGCCGGGCTGGGACGGAAGGGCTATCCGGCAGGGCTGGCCTACACCACCGGCAAGACGCTGGGTATCCATGGTATCGACGCCTCCCTCTGTAACTTATTGTGTCAGAGGGATATTGCGCTGCGACGGGCGTAATTGCAGTGAGCCGTCACACCCTTCCGGTGTGACTTAATTCCACCCCTTCCGCCCGGAAAACGCGATGCGACTGCGCGCGTGCCCCGACGCCCCGCCCTCAGCCCTTCAGCTTCAGCGGCAACCCGGCGGCAACCAGCGTGACCTCGCCGCACAGGGCTGCGACCGCTTGATTGAGGCGGCCGGCTTCGTCCCGGAAAAGCCGCCCAAGGGGCGTTTCGGGAACCAGCCCGAAACCGACCTCATTGGCCACGAACAGCACCCGGCCCGGCAGTCCGGGGATCAACCCGAGCAGCGCAGCGCGCTCCGCCGCGAAGGCCGGCAGTTGCTCTGCGCCCTCACCGGGTGGCAAAGCTTCGGCGCCATCAAGCAGATTGGCCAGCCACAGGGTCAGGCAGTCAACCACCACGCAGCGGCCCTCGGCTGCTTCGGCCGCCAGCGCGACCGCCAGCCCGCGCGGGCGCCTCCACCACCGTCCAGCCGGTCGGTCTATCCGCCTGATGGCGGGCGATGCGCACGCGCATCTCTTCGTCGAGGGCTTCAGCGGTGACGATCACGTGCACCGGCAGGCCACTCTCGACAGCACGTTGTTCGGCATACCGGCTCTTGCCCGAACGGGCACCACCGATGATCAATTCGCAGGGCATAGGGCGCCTTCAAAAGTTCCGTGCACGTCAACCAATTTCTGGAAGTCTCTGATTTAGGTGGTATTATGGCAGGGTGTTCGGTGCGGCATGCGCTGCTCCGGACAAACGTGTTCCAGGTGCTCCACGGGTCCTCCGGACCAGGAGTTAAACGGGAAACAGGTGCGCGCTTTCTCCGGAAGTCGCAATGCCTGTGCTGCCCCCGCAACGGTAAGCAAGCGCAAGGTGTGTCACACCGCCACTGGGCCTTTGGCCTGGGAAGGCGACACACCACGTCCGGTTCGGCATTTTCTGCCGTTCCGGCCCAGCTTGCGAGCCCGGATACCGGCCTTGATCACATGAAGCGGCAGTGCCACGGGGTGGTGGCGACGAGCGCGGTCATGGATCTTTCCCGACCTTCTCTGCAAGACCTCCCCGGTGCTGCCAAGCGCAATCCACCCGGCGGCGGGGACGCAGCCGGGCAAGGGAGAAAACACAACATGATCATCCGCCTTTCCGCCGCCGCCCTGACGGTCGCTTCCGCTTTTCCGGCCATGGCACTGGCCGCCGGGACCGACCAACCCACCGTAACCGTGACCGCCACCCGCCAGGCCCAGCGTGCCGACGAGGCCATCGCCGACACCACGGTGATCGACCGGGAAAGCATCGAACGCGCCGGCCCGAGCTTCTCGCTGCCCGAACTGCTGGCCCGCCAACCCGGCATCCAGATGAGCTCCAACGGTGGTCCGGGCAAGGCCACCGACATCTCCATCCGCGGCACCAATTCCAAGCACACCCTGTTTCTGGTGGACGGCATGCGCCTGGGCTCCGCCACCCTCGGCACGGCGGCCTGGCAGGACGTTCCCCTGTCCCAGATCGAACGCATCGAGATCGTCCGTGGACCCGCCTCGGCCCTGTATGGTGCCGACGCCATCGGCGGCGTGATCCAGGTCATCACCAAGAAGGGCAGCGGCGAACCGAAGATCAATGCCTTCGTGGGCGTTGGCAGCTACGGCACCCGTGAAGTCTCCGCCGGTGTGGCCGGGGGCACCGAGCAGCTGTCCTATTCGGCCCGCGGCGGCTATTCCCAGACCGAGAGTTTCAGTGCCCAGAACCGCAAGCTCTCCACCTACAACGCCGACAACGACCTTTATCGCAACGGCAACTTCTCGGGCAACTTCGCCTGGCGCCCTGCCGCCGGTCACGAGCTGGGCGGCTCCGTGCTGTACGCAGAAAGCCGTTCGATGTACGACTCGGGGCGCAGCTACAACAACTACAACAACGCCGCCCAGAGCGCCTGGAACCTCTACAGCCGCAACCGGTTCACCGACATCTGGACCAGCACCGTGCGCTTCGGCCAGTCCATCGACGACTACGAGAACTTTGCCTCCTACGCGCCCACCGGCGCCACCATCAAGACCACCCAGAACCAGTTCATGTGGCAGCACGATGTGCGCCTGCCCATAGGCAGCCTGCTGGCCGCCTATGAGAACCTGCACCAGAAGGCCACCAACGAAGGCACCTTTGATGTCAGCCGGTCGGTCAACTCCTTCCTGCTGGGGTGGACTGCCGGCATCGGTGCCCACAAGCTGCAGCTCAACGCCCGCCACGACGACAACTCCCAATACGGCGGCAAGACCACCGGCTACGCCGGCTACGGCTACCAGATCCTGCCCACCCTGCGCATCCAGGGCAGTGTCGGCTCCGCCTTCCGTGCCCCCACGTTCAACGAACTCTACTACCCGGGCTTTGGCAACCCCGACCTGAAGGCCGAGAACGCCTACAACAAGGAAATCGGCCTGCTGTGGGAGCAGGGTGGCCACAACCTGAGCGCCACCTATTACCGCAACCGCATCAGCAACCTGATTGCCAACGACCAGAACTTCATCCCCCGCAACGTGGCCAATGCCAAACTTGAAGGGGTCACCCTGGGCTACGGCGGGCAACTGGCCGGCTTCGACCTGACCGCCAGCCTGGACTTCCTCGACCCGAAGGACGCCGACACGGGCAAGCGCCTGCAACGCCGCGCCAACAAGTTCGCCAACCTTTCCATCAGTCGGCGCATCCAGGCGCTCACCCTGGGTGTCGAGTGGCGCGGCTCCGGCGACCGCTACGACCGGGCCAACGAGATCCGCCCGCTGGGCGGCTATGGCGTACTCAACGCCTATGCCAAGTACGCCCTGAACCAGGAATGGGCCGTTGAAGGGCGGATGAACAATCTGCTCGACAAGCAATACGAGACCGCCTACGGCTACAACACGCCCGGCGCCAACGTCTTCTTCGGCGTACGCTACGCACCGAAGTAAGACATGAACGGGGGGAGCATGGCCCAAGGGTCGGCAGCGACGGGCGGCATCGGCATGCATGCGGTGCGCCGTCGCGCCGCAGCAGCACTGGCCGGCCTGGTGCTGGTGGCCCTCATGGTCTTTGCCTGGTCCCTCTCGGCCGGTGCCCTGCCGGTCTCCATCAACGACCTGCTGACTGCCCTGACCGGCACCGAAGGCGGCATGGAGGCCGACATCATCCGCAACCTGCGCCTGCCCCGCGCGGTAGCGGCCTTTGCCTGCGGCGGCCTGCTGGCCCTGGCCGGCGCGCTGATGCAGGTGCTCCTGCGCAACCCCCTGGCCGATCCTTACGTGCTGGGGATCTCCGGCGGGGCTGCCGTCGGTGCGCTCGGTGCCATCCTGGCCGGTGCCGCGTCCGGGTGGATCGACGCGGGTGCTTTCGTTGGTGCCCTGGGTGCCACCCTGCTGGTCTTCGGGCTGGCCCACGGAGACGGGTCCTGGACCCAGACCCGTCTCCTTCTCACCGGCGTGATCGTCGCTGCAGGCTGCGGCGCAGCGGTGGCCCTGATGCTCAGCCTGGCCCCGGAGGGGCGAGTCAAAGGCATGCTCTTCTGGCTGATGGGCGATGCCAGTGGCGCCACCCGACCGTGGCCGGCCCTGGCCCTGCTGGCCGTCGGGCTCGCGGCGGCCCTGCCCTTCGCCCGCGAGCTCAACCTGCTGGCCCGGGGCGAAGTCACCGCCCGCGCCCTCGGCGTGCGGGTCGGGCGTCTGCGTGGCCTGGTCTACGGCCTGGGCTCCCTGCTCACCGCGGTGGCCGTCACCACCGTCGGCTCGGTGGGCTTCATCGGGCTGATCGTGCCCCACCTGGTGCGCCTGGCCATCGGCAACGACCAGCGCCTGCTGCTCCCCGCCGCCACCCTGGCCGGCGGCGTGCTGCTGTGCGCCGCCGACACCGCGGCACGCACCGTGGTCGCCCCCATCCAGCTACCGGTGGGGGTGCTCACCGCCCTGATCGGCGTGCCGGTGTTCCTGTTCCTGCTGGCCCGTCACCCCCGATGAAGATGGATGCCCGCCCCCCCGTGCTGGCCGCCGAACGGCTCACCGTGCAGGTGGGGCGCCGGGATGTGTGTCGCGAGCTGGATTTCACCCTGCAGGCTGGCGATACCCTGGTCATCCTTGGCCGCAACGGCGCCGGCAAGACCACCCTGCTCCACACCCTGGCCGGCCTGCGCGATGCTGCCCGCGGCGCCGTGCTGCTGTCCGGCCAGCCCTATGCCGCCTGGCCCCGCGGTCATGAGGCCTGCCTGCGCGGCCTGCTCGCCCAGAGCCAGCCCGACTTCTTCAGTGCCACCGTACTCGAGACCGCCCTGGTCGGTCGCCACCCCTACCTGGGCCGCTGGGATTGGGAAGGCCCGGACGACGAAGCCATCGCCCTGGCGGCCCTGGCGCAGATGGGGCTGGAGAGCCTTGCCACGCGCCAGGTGCCTACCCTTTCCGGCGGCGAGCGCCAGCGCCTCTCCATCGCCGCCCTGCTCGTCCAGCAGCCGCGCCTCTACCTGCTCGACGAACCCCTGGCCCACCTGGATCTGCACCACCAGGTCGCCGTGCTCGATCACTTCCGCAGCCTGGCCGCCAGCGGCGCCGGCGTGGCCATGGTCCTCCATGACATCAACCTCACCGCCCGCTACGCCAGCCACGTACTGCTGCTCGATGGTGAAGGCGGCCACGTGATCGGCCCGGCAGCCGAGGTGCTCACCACTGCGCGCCTGTCCGCCGCCTTCGGCCACCCCCTGCGGGCCATCGCCGATGGCGAACACACCCTGTTCGTGCCGGCCTGAGCCGGCCTTCAACACCCCCCGATGACCCCGAGAGAAGCCATGAGTGCACCCGAACTGAACACACGCTCCACCGAGGAAGAACGCAACGCCCGCCACAAGGCCCGCATGGAACGCAAGAAGGCCGTCGTTGACGCCGCCATCGCCGCGGCCACCGACACCCGCGGCCTGCTGCTGGTCAACACCGGCAACGGCAAGGGCAAGTCCAGCGCCGCCTTTGGTGTGCTCGCCCGGGCCATCGGCCACGGCATGAAGGTGGGCGTGGTGCAGTTCGTCAAAGGCCGCTCCGACACCGGCGAGGAAGCCTTCTTCCGCCGCCAACCCGAGGTGAGCTGGCACGTCATGGGCGACGGCTTCACCTGGGACACCCAGGACCGCAGCGCCGACATCGCCAGCGCCAAAGCCGGGTGGGAACAGGCGCGGCGCTTCCTGGACAATCCGGAGATCGGCCTCGTCGTCCTCGACGAACTCAACATCGCCCTCAAGTACGCCTACCTGGACCTGGCCGAAGTCCTCCACGACATCAACAGCCGGCCCGAGATGCAGCACGTCATCGTCACCGGCCGCGGCGCCCCTGAGGCCCTGATCGAGGCCGCCGACACCGTCACCGAGATGGGTGTGGTCAAGCACGCCTTCAAGGCCGGCATCGCCGCCCAGGCGGGCGTGGAGTTCTGAGCCGCCTGCGGTAAACCCCGGTTCTGCCCGGCCCCCAGGGCGCGCTAAGCTTGGGCTCCTCCCGCTCCAGGAAGCCCCATGCACCGCATCGTCACCCTCGAAGCCGGCGCCCTGATCGCCAACGTCCGCCGCCCGGCCTTTGTCCACGATTGGGTGGAGTTCGACGCTACCGGCCAGGATGAGGTCGCCGAGCGCCTGGCCGGCGCCACCATCGCGATCGTCAACAAGCGCCTGCTGACAGCCGGGATCATCGCCCGCCTGCCGCAACTGCAGATGGTCGCCATCGCCGCCACTGGCTACAACAACATCGATCTGGAGGCTTGCCGGGCCCGCGGCATCGTTGTCTCCAACGTGCGCGGCTACGCCCGCGAAACCGTGCCGGAGCACGTCTTTGCCCTGCTGCTGGCCCTGTCCCGGCAGATCGGCTCCTTCCACCGCTCGGTGGCGGCCGGACGCTGGCAGCGAAGCGAGCAATTCTGCTATTTCGATTACCCCATCCGCGACCTGGCCGGCCAGACCCTGGGCATTCTCGGCAGCGGCACCCTGGGCGACGGCGTCGCCCGCCTCGCCGAGGCCTTCGGCATGCGGGTGATCCGCGGCGAGCGCAAGGGCGCCGACACGGTGCGCGAAGGCTACGTGGCCTTCCCGCAGCTGCTCCGTGAGGCCGACGTGATCAGCCTGCACTGCCCCCTCAACGATGCCACCCGGCACATGATCGGTGCGGCAGAGCTCACCGCCATGAAGCCCGGCGCCCTGCTCATCAACACCGCCCGCGGTGGTCTGGTGGATGAAGCAGCCCTCGCCGAGGCCCTGCGCCACAGGCAGATCGGCGGCGCCGGCTTCGACGTGCTGAGCGAGGAGCCACCCCGGGACAATCCCCTTCTCGCTCGCGATTTACTGGACGCGGGCAACTTCATCCTCACCCCCCACGTGGCCTGGTCCAGCCGGGAGGCCATGCAGGCCCTGGCGGACCAGTTGATCGGCAACATCGAAGCCTTCGCCGCCGGGGAGGCGCGCAACCGGGTGGCGTGAGACGCTAGCGATTGCGGCTCAGGTACTCGACGATCCGCCGCCGCTCGTCCGCGTCGCCAACCCGGAAGTTCATCCGCTGCCCCGGCACCAGGGCTTCCGGATCGCGCAGCCAGCGCTCCAGACTCTCCTCGGTCCACACGATCTGCGAGCGGGCGAGCGCCGGGGAGTAGGCAAAGCCGGCGATGCTGCCCGCCTTGCGGCCGAGCACCCCGGCATGGCGCGGCCCGACCCGGTCCGCGGCGAGGGCGTGGCAGCCACCGCAGCGCGCCTCATAGAGGGCGCGGCCCGGGTCGGCGTCGTCGGCCGCCCGGGCAGGTGCCGCAAGCACCGCCAGGCCGGCCAGGGCGAGGCACAGTGCGGGCTTCATGCGCCGAAGCTCAGCGGCTTGGCCGGCAGCATGCGACCCAGCGCGGACGACAAGGCCGTCCAGTGCATGGTTTCGTCGGCGGCGAGGCGCCCGGCCACCTGGGCCAGCGCTGCCTCCTTGAAGGACGGGATCACCCCCAGGTAGGCGTTGGCGGCGCCCAGTTCCAAGCGTGCGGCCAGGGCCAGCACATCAGCCTGACTTTTCAGCGTGCCGGCATTGAGGGCCTTGGCATAGTCGTCGAGGGATCGTTCCATCACCGGCTTGCCGCCCATCTTCTCAATGGTGGCAATGAGCGCGTCCCGGTGCCCCTTGTGATGGGACTGGAACAGCACGGCCACGTCGAGCACCGGCTTCTGCAGCAGGCCGCTGCCGGCGCCGAGCTGGTAGGCGTTGATGGCCTCGTGTTCGAGGCCCAGGGCCACATTGAGGATGTCCACATCCTTGCCCATGTCGCCAGGAGCGGCAGCGGCAAGATCGGGGCGCCCGGCAAGCAGGGCGATGGCGGCAACCGAGAGGGTGGCCTTGCCGGAGGTGGACAGGAAGTTGCGGCGGGCAGGAAGGGCATTGGCGGACATGGTCTGACTCCTTGACGAGGGGATTGAGAACGGGTGCTTCAACCCCTCTACGCAGCCCATACTGACCTGGATGCAAGCCCTGAAGCGCCGCGGGCCGGGTGCCACGTCAGAAGACGCAGTCACCCGGCCCGCAGGGCGTGGGCGCCCGCTTCAGGCAGCCGGCCGGCTCGACGAACGCACGAAGAGCAGACTGCCCACATCACTGCTGAAGGGGGGCTGCGACACACCGTCGGGGGCGAGTTGGTAATCACCGGCACGCAGCAACCTGTCACCCGCAAAGGCTTCACCTTCGATCACCAGGCATTCCCTGTCGAGGGGCGGATCGCGGAAATCGGCATGGGCGCCCGGGGCGAGGCTGAGCAGGAGGGACCGCTCGTGCCCGTCGTCGTGCAGCAGCTTCAGGCGGACACCGGGCTGGCGTTCAGTCCATTCTCCTTCGTCGCGGTGCACCGTGATGGGCACCTGACCGCGACCGGGGAGCAGGGCGCTGATCACATCCCTGGCGACTTCCATGCCATGGCCGATGGGCGTGCCGCGCAAGTAGAGCAGGGCTCCACCGCTCGAACGCACAACGCCATGGCGACTGCCCGAACGGGCCAGGTGATAGTCGCCGACGCGGACGGTGATGTCGCCCAGTTGGGCCTCGCCACGCAGGACAACACATTCCTCGTCTTCATGGTGACGATGGAAGGGGATCGCGGCGCCGGGCTGCAGTTCAAGCAACACGGACCGGGCGTCCCCGCACAGGCGCTTGACGCGAACCCCTGGCACCAGACGGCCCCACTCGCCTTCATCAAGGCGCACATGGATGAAATCCGCACCGGCTGCGCGGCTGGCCCGGACACGGGCAAGCAGGCGCTGCTTGAGCGCATCGGCGCGCTCGGGAGACAGGGCAACGGGGGAAACGGCTTCGAGCAGGCCGTCGCGCACATCGCGGGCACCGGTCGGATCGTCGGGATCAAGCATGTGTTTGTCGTTCATGATCACGCGGTGCTCCTGTCGATATGTGCGGTCAGCGTTGCACGCAGACTCAGCAGCGCACGCCGGACATGGGATTTGACGGTTCCGAGGGGCAAGCCTGCATGCTGAGCGACTTCCTCGTGGGTCAGGCCGCGGAGGAAGACCAATGCGATCAACTGGCGCGGCACGGGATCAAGGGCCGCCAGCGCCGCGTGCACGCGGGTGCTGTCCTGGCAGGCCGCCAGGAGGTCGGGCGGGTCGCCGCCATCCTGGGGTTCGACCTCCAGCAGGGTATGCGGTTCGGGGTGGCACAGGGCGGGATCGGCCCGGCGCAGATGGTCGAGGGCACGGCTGCGGGCAATGGTCAGGATCCACGCCAGCGGCCGGCCGCGGGCCGGATCGTAGCGCAGCGCCTGGCGCCATACTTGAAAGAAGACGTCCTCCACCACCTCCTCGGCGGCCACCGTATCCCGGACGATACGCAGGACGATGCCATGCACCCGGCCACCGGTGGTGTCATAGAGCTCGGCCAGGGCATCCTCGTCGCCACCTCCGATGCGCTTAAGGCATCCGGCCAGTTCGAGGTCTTCGGGCGCAGCCCATCCTCCGCGCGGGCACGCGTCCGCATCGCCACCGTCCGGCGCGCCTGCAAGGCTGGGCGGCGGCGCGGTGCCAGGCAGGATCACCGGCTGCAGGTCCTCGGTCATGGGCATCGCTCCTTGCTGTGACAGGCATCGGGGGCCATTTGGATGTCTCCGGGAGTGGATCGGGACGCTGGGCGCGCATGCCGCGGGGCAACACGAACGGCGGCGTCTTCCTGCATTACGCAGCCGGCAGCGCGGTGGATGCAGCCGCGGCAATGCAGGGTCGGCCGACCCATCTGCATCCGGATCGCTACACCCTGCGTAGTGAGGGGGTGCGGCGAACCCCGTCGGGGAGGCGCCGCCCACTTCATCACCTTGGGAGGCACATTGCCATGCACGTTATCAAGAAACTGACCCTCTTGCTCGCCTGGGGCGCCGCATTGCCGGCCCTCGCCGGGAGCGACAAGCTGCTGCTCACGGGCGGCGTCACCCAGCTAGAAGGCGCTGCCGGCGGCGGGCTGACGCCCTGGGCGGTGATCGCCGGCTACGGCACCCGCGACCAGATCGGTGCCAACGCCTTCTACACCGGCGTGTGGTCCCAGGACTACGGGCTGGCGACGGGCGGCATCGCCGTGGGCCTGTGGGATCGCCTCGAATTGTCCTACGCCCGCCAGCGCTTCAACACCCGTGAGGTGGGCGGCGCACTCGGGCTGGGGAACGGATTCGCCTTCAATCAGGACGTCTTCGGGGTCAAGCTGCGGGTGCTCGGCAATGCCGTGCTGGACCAGGATAGCTGGCTGCCCCAGATTGCCATCGGCGTGCAGCACAAGCGCAATGACCAGGGGGCGGTGCTGCGGGCCATCGGCGCGAAGGACGATCACGGTACCGACTTCTACGTCAGCGCCACCAAGCTCTTCCTGGCCCAGAGCGTACTGGCCAATGCGACCCTGCGCCAGACCAAGGCCAACCAGCTGGGAATTCTGGGCTTCGGGGGTGACAAGCGCGACGGCTATTCGACCCAGTTCGAGACGTCCCTGGCCTACCTGGTCCGCAAGGATCTGGCGGTGGGTGTCGAGTACCGCAGCAAGCCGGACAACCTGAAGATCGCCCGGGAGGATGACTGGTACGACTTCTTCGTTGCCTACCAACCGATCAAGAACGTTTCAGTGACGCTGGCCTACGCCCACCTGGGCAACATCGTCATCAAGGACAACCAGCGCGCACCCTACCTGTCTTTGCAGGTCGGCTTTTGACCCGAGGAGCCCCCCGATGAAAACCCGCCATTTCATTACCGTTGTTGCCACCTGTGCCGCCATGGTCCTTCCCGCAGCCGGTCACGCAGAACCGGATCTGTCCACCTTCCAGGCCTTCGGTGAAAAACCGGGGCTGGTGAAGATCATGGATGACTTCATGCTCAGGCTGCTGGCCGATCCGCGCACTCGCCCCTTTTTCGAGAAGGCCGACCAGACCCGGGTAAAGGCCCAGTTGGTGGATCAGATCTGCGCGGCTCTGGAGGGCCCATGCACCTATGGCGGCGCACCGATGGGGCCGCTGCATGCCGGGCTGGGCATTCGCGAGGCGGATTTCAATGCGCTTGTGGAGGATCTGCAGAAGGCCATGGATGCGCAGGGCGTTCCCTTCCGGGCCCAGAACAAGCTGCTGGCCAAACTGGCCCCGATGCATCGCGAGATCATTACCCGCTGAACGACCTGCGCCGGGTTTCAAGCCTTTGCGGGGCGCCCGCGCTTCTTCGGCGCCCCGTCGACCTCGCCCGTTACCGGGGGCAACGGCGCAAGCAGTGCACGGATGTCGTCCTCGCCGAACTTCACCGTACCCTGGTGATCTTCTTCGAGGATGCCGGCGGCGAGTTCGGCCTTCTTTTCCTGGAGGCCGAGGATCTTCTCTTCAATCGACCCGGCCACCACCAGCTTGTAGACGAACACCGCCTTCTTCTGCCCCAGGCGGTGGGCCCGGTCGGTGGCCTGGTTCTCGACGGCCGGGTTCCACCACGGGTCGTAGTGGATCACCGTGTCGGCGGCGGTGAGGTTTAGCCCGACACCGCCGGCCTTCAGGCTGATCAGGAAGACCGGCACCTCCCCGTCCTGGAACTGGCGGATCGGGGCCTCCCGGTCCTGGGTGTCGCCGGTGAGGGTCACGTAGTCGATGCGCCGGGTGGTGAGTTCGGCGGCGATGAGGCTGAGCATGCCGGTGAACTGGGAGAACAGCAGCACCTTGCGGCCCTCCTCCACCAGCTCCGGCAGCATGTCCATGAGCAGGTCGAGCTTGGCCCGCTCCTTCACCTTGGCAGCGGCGTCGGTCTTGATGAGGCGCGGATCGCAGCACACCTGGCGCAGCTTGAGCAGGGCGTCGAGGATGACGATCTGGCTGCGCGCAAAGCCCCGCGCGGCAATCTCGTCGCGAACCCGTTTGTCCATGGAGGCACGCACGGTCTCGTAGAGGTCGCGCTGGCGGCCTTCGAGCTCCACGCTGCGCACCACGACGGTCTTGGGGGGCAGCTCGGTGGCCACTTGCTCCTTGCGCCGTCGCAGGATGAAGGGGGCGATGCGGCGGGCCAGCAGATTCCGGCGCACGGTATCACCGTGCTTCTCGACTGGCGTGCGCCAGCGGGCGGTGAAATCCTTCTGGTCACCGAGGAAGCCCGGCAGCAGGAAGTCGAACTGGCTCCACAGCTCACCCAAGTGGTTCTCCAGGGGCGTACCGGTGAGGCACAGGCGGTGCTTCGCCTTGAGGGTGCGCACCACCTGGGCGGCCTGGCTGGCGGCATTCTTGACGGTCTGGGCTTCGTCCAGGATCAGGGAGTGGTATTCATGGGCGGCCAGTTGCTCCCGGTCGCGCCACAAGAGTGGGTAAGTGGTGAGGCAGACGTCGTGCGCGGGGATCTTCGCGAAGGCCTCGGCGCGGCCCGCACCCCGCAGGCTGAGCACCTTGAGATCGGGGGCGAAGCGCTCGGCCTCCCGCTGCCAGTTGAACACCAGGGAGGTGGGCAGCACCACCAGGGCCGGCTTGCCCAGGCGCCGGCCGCGCTTCTCGGTGAGCAGGTGGGCGAGGGTCTGGGCGGTCTTGCCGAGGCCCATGTCGTCGGCCAGGATGCCACCCAGCTCGTGCTTGCGCAGGTGCTGGAGCCAGGCCAGACCGTCGAGCTGGTAGGGGCGCAGATCAAGGGCAAAGCCCTTGGGTGCTGCCACCGCCTTGATCTGCCCGACACCACGGATGCGCTGGATCCAGTTATCGAGGCTTGCCAGGCCTTCGGCACGCCAGCCGTCGCCAAGCACGTCCGCCAGGCGCGGGGCGTCGAATCGGGACACCTTGAGGGTGCTGGAAGGGGTGTCGAAGAGGTCCACCAGATTGCGGGCGATGGGCTTGACCCGCTCGGCGGCCAGGGCCACACGATCACCATCCTCAAGCTGCACCACCACCTGGGCGCCATCAGGAATGCCGTCGATCTGTTTGGGATCAAGCCAGCGCGGATCCTGGCGGAAGACGGCGTGGAGCATGGGCGCCAGATCGACCCGACGCCCATCCACCTCGACACCCAGGGACACTTCGAACCAGCCTTCGTCGCTTTCGTCGACCCGAACCTCCCAGCCACTGGCCACCAGCACCCGGTGGCGGAAGTCCTTGGGGCAATCGATGTGCCAGCCGGCGGCACGCAGCTCGGGGGCGACCAGGGAGAAGAAGTGAATCCAGTGGGCTTCACTTTCGAGACCGTAGAAACCTTCCGCAACGGTACCGGGACTGATCAGCCAGCCACGCTTGAGGGGCTGGAAGCCGACGCCCAGGAAGGCCTTCCAGGCGGCCTCCTCGGTGGCGAGGTCACGCTGCACGCGGACGGCACGGCCATCGGGCAGACTGGCCAGCTCGCTGGTGGCACCGGGTTCGAAACGGGCGTCGCCATAGGTAAACGTGGGGGTGGCCACGTCGTACTCATGGCCACCGAAATCAGCCTCGTAGCCCCGGTGCTTGCGCCAGCTCCAGCAGAAAAGGGAGGCCAGACTGAGGACCGGACGGCAGGGGAGTGACACCAGGGGGAGTTCGGCGGCGCGTTGCCCCTGGGGCGAGGGCAGGGCCGGCGCCACCTCGGCCAGGGCGTTGGCGATCACCGGCAGTTCGGCCGGGGCAAGGGGTGGCAGGGTCAGCAGTTCGCCGATCACGGCCCCATCCTCCAGCACGACCCGGCCGACCTCCCCTTGTACCGGATCCACGTAGGCCAGGGGATCGGTGCGGATCACCAGGGCTGCGGCCGGTTCGGTGACCACCCGCGCCTTGATGCCGTTGGCGCCAGGCACCCATTCCAGGGCACCCGGGCGGGACGACCCACCGCGCAGGGGCGAAACCCGGCCACTGCCATCCGCCTCCAGGTAGGCTCGGCCGGTGGCCAACGCCGCTTCCAGCAGCGTCAGGCCGGGCGTGCCGCTGAGGTGGGGCCAGCCATACCCGCCGGTGCGCCGGTTGGCCTCGCGCAACAGGCGGAACACGTTGAGGTCTTCGTCGCGCACGAAGGCGGGCGGACGCAGCAGCGCCTGCTCGTAGTTGGACCACTCCGCGGCCACACTGCTGAGCCCCCCATCGGCACCCACCTTGGCCTTGAGCAGGCTGAACTCCATCTCGTCACCCGTGGGCAGGCTGATCACCGAACACAGGTAGAAGATGGCTTCCTTGGGTGCCGCGGCCTTCCTGGCCTTGCCCGCCTTGTCGATCCGCTCACGCAGGCCCCGCGCCCAGGCGAGGACTTCGGCACGGGGCTTGTCCACCAGGGCACCCGGCCGGCGGGCAGCAAGAATGAGGGCGGCGGCATGCTTGCAGCGATTGCCGACAGGGCAGGTGCAGCGGGTGGCCAGCTCAATGCTGCTCTGACCGAAGAACTCCCGCCGTTCGATCCGCACCGTGACCCGGTAGGGGACCGCTTCGGTCCCCTGCACCTGGGCCTGAAGCTGGTTGCCGGCCATCTCGATGTGGCGCACTCGGCCCACGTACGTCCTGGCGCGATTGAGGGCGCTGGCGGAGAACAACTCGCCCAGGAGGGTGTCGTCGAGCTGGGCAAGTAGGCGGGGTAGATCCATGCCGGGACCCGGGCAGAGAAAACTCACGATTCTAGGCTTTGCGGCGCTGCAGCGAAACAGCCATCGGGCTGCAGCAACGGTGGGCCATCAGGCGTCGCGGCCGCTGTCCAGGGAATAGCCGGCGGCATCCAGAATGGCCGGAAGGGCTTCGGCTGCACGCAGGCGCAGGCGAACATCCACCCGCTCGCTGACCGGCGTGCTTCCCGGGTTGATCTCGATGGTCGGGACACCGTTTTCCAAGGCCCACAAGACCGGCCCCGCAATATAGGGAAAGGCACTCCCGGTTCCGACCGTGAAGATCAGATCCGGCCCGGCCGCCAGTACAGTCTGGAAACGATGCACGGCCTGGTCGGGAAGGCTCTCGCCGAACAGCACCACGTCGGGCCGCAGAACACCCCCGCAATGGGGACATTCCGGCGGAATCGACAGACCCGCGTAGTTGTCCACCTGACGCACCCGGCCACAGTCCAGGCAGCGCAGCCGACGCAGGGTGCCATGCATTTCGATGACATCCCTGGAGCCGGCCTCCAGGTGAAAACCATCCACGTTCTGGGTGAGAGTGGTGACCTTGCCATGGAGCGCTTCAAGTCGGGCAATCGCGTAATGCCCGGCATTGGGCCGGGCCCCACGGCAGCTGGATTCGATCTGGGACAGGTAGCGCCAGGTGATGTCGGGTCGCGATCGGAAGACCTCTCCCGAGAGGGCCTGCTCGATGGGCAGACCCGCATCGGTGAGAGCGCCTTCGTAAAGGCCACCGACGCCCCGATAGGTGGGAAGGCCCGAATCTGCGGAAAGGCCGGCCCCGGTAATAAAAAGGATGCGCTTGGCGGCAGACAGGAGGCGACCTGCGGCAGCGATCCGGTCAGCGTATTCGGCTATGGTGGCGTTTGTCATGCTGAGCCCCTTGCGGGAAAATTCCGGAGTGACGCGGGTGCATGCCTAACGGCTGCACGCGGAAAGGGTTTAATTCTGACCGCTGGAACGGTCAGCGGCCATAGGGATGCCATAGAAACATGTGCCAGCTACTCGGGATGAACTGCAATACGCCGACGGACATCTGTTTTTCGTTCGCCGGCTTCCAGGCCCGGGGGGGCCTGACGGATGTGCATGGCGACGGCTGGGGTATCGCGTTCTTTGAGGGGCGCGGCGTGCGGGTCTTCCTGGACCCGAAGGCCAGTGCCCATTCGCCCGTGGCCGAGCTGGTACGCAGTTACCCGATCCATTCCCTCAATGTGATCGCCCATATCCGCAAGGCCACCCAGGGTTTCGTCAGCCTTGAGAACACGCACCCCTTCCAGAGGGAATTGTGGGGTCGCTATTGGGTGTTCGCCCACAACGGCAACCTCCTGGATTTCGCACCCGTGCTGCGCGGCGATTTCCAGCCGGTCGGGCAGACCGATTCGGAGCTGGCATTCTGCCATCTGATGGAAACCCTCAACCGGGAGTTTCCCGCCGGAGAACCCCCACGGGTCGAACTTTTCGCTGCGATTCGACGCATCGCCGCTGATGTCGGCGGCCATGGGGAGTTCAATTTCCTGCTTTCCAATGGCACCTGCCTGTTTGCCCACTGCGCATCCCGGCTCACCTACATCGTGCGCAAAGCCCCCTTTGACGAGGCACATCTCAAGGACCAGGACATCACGGTGGACTTCCGCCAGCTGACGTCCCCCGCAGACCGGGTCGCCATCGTGGCAACCACACCACTTACGGACAACGAGGAATGGACCACCATCCCTCCGGGTACGCTGCTGCTCCTGGAAGACGGCGAGCCGGTGAATGCAGGGCCCGCCGACACCTGTCCATTCATTCGGGAAGCGGTGTGAACAGGAATGCTAAATTTGTCCCGAATTACAATTTCTATGAATTACGTCACATCCTGACACCAGTGAGAAATTGCGATGTATCCGGGCTAAAATCACCGGACGTTGCCAACCCGGGTCGAAACACTCATGCCGACAAGCGCCCCGAAAGACTGCCCCCTGTGCTTTCCCGAATGGGAGAACGTGCTCTGGCACGATGCAAGCTGCCGCGTGATTCGGGTCAATGACCCGGACTACCCGGGCTATTGCCGGCTCGTCTGGACCGAGCACGTTGCAGAGATGAGCGATCTTTCCCCGGCAGAACAGCGGCACTGCTTCAACATATTGATGGCTGTCGAAGTGGCTGTACGGGAGTGCTTCCGGCCGGAGAAAGTCAATCTGGCAAGCTTTGGCAACATGGTTCCCCATCTGCACTGGCATGTTATCCCGCGCTACCTTGACGACCGCCACTTTCCCCAGCCCGTGTGGGGGCAACCCCAGCGCAAGGGCGGCGCATCCCCCGCACCGGAGGTGGACGATGCCCGTCTCGCCCTGGCCATACGCAACGCCGTTGCCGAGCACCTTTCAGGCTGAAACCCGAGGATAGCCCCATGACGGACGGCCCCCAGAATTACACCGACCTGCGTAGCGTGGAGCAGTATCGCAAGCTGCTGAGAAATCTCCACACGCTCAACGCCACCGAGAGTCATGCCACCCTCGTGCGCATGCTCGAAGGCCTGCTGGCCAGCCCCCTGGGGCCGGAAGAGCAGCTTGAGGTCCTTGAGTCGGCGCGCCAGACCATCACTTTCGTGCAGCACGAAATGTCGTCCCGCTACGCTGCCCATCCCCTTCCACCCGACAGCGCGGAAGATGCCACCCTGCGCCAGGTGGTACGTCTTTGGACGGCCCTCAGTACTGCCTACGCCCGCCTGGGTGAAAGTGGTGCAGGGAGCGACGAGTTCCGCGCCCAATGGCCCTTGCTGGCCCAGCGCCGCATCCAGTATCTGGGTCAGGTCATCATCGAGTATTTCCGGGCCCACCGGGCCGAACCTCAAGGGTCCTGGAAGTCCGTCCATGCGGCCTACCTGGAAGCGGAGCGGACGGGAGTGGCTCACAGCCGGGTGATTGATCCCCTCAACAACACCTGGAAAGCCCAGAGCCCGGACGAGGCCTATATTGCCTTGCTGCTCATCGACCTGACCAACCCCTACGGCCGGAACCAGCGCGAACTCAACTGGATCTGCCGCTGGGCCCAACGCTTTGCCCCCTACTGCATCATGCAGCGAGAATGGGAAAAGGACGACGCCCGCGCCTACGGCCTTGACCTGACCGAAGACCATGGCTTGCGGCCGATTGCCCTGATCGGCAGCCGTCCCGGCATGCGGCGCTTCGATGGCCATCGCCTGGCTGCCCAGATCAAGGCCATGCTGGCGGAGTTCAAGCAGGGCACCACGCCCGCATCCCTCGGCCTCGGTGACGACTGTTCCCAGCCCGCCTGCGCCCGACTGCTGGTTTCGCTTTACCGGCCATGGGGCATGTCTGCCGCCGGGCGGCGCTTCCCCCGGCGCAGCAAGAAGGGCGGAAACATGATCAGCACCGACTGGGAAGCCATTGGTCTCCTTGTCTCGGGGCGTGATTTCGTTTCGCCCAACCGGCACCAGACCATGGACAGCCGCCATGACCTCAATGTCATCACTTTCGGTGCCCGGGTCGACGACGAAGATCCTCCCATCATCGACGCTGAGGCCGAAATAAGGCAGCGGGGTTTCCATCTTGACGAATGGGCGACCGTTGATCATTCGGTGTCGGGTTTCCGGCTGCAACGCAAGCACCCCGGTCAGCGTATCGAGCATCACCAGTTGGTGGGTATCAAGCCCGGTGACGGAAACCAGTATCTGCTCGGTCAGGTGAGCTGGCTCATGTATGAACCCGACGGCACCCTGATGGCCGGAATCCACCTGCTGGCAGGCCTTCCGAGCACCGTCGCCGTGCGGGGAACCGGTATTAACGTCAGCAAGCAGGAGCCCTATGCCCAGGGCTTCCTGTTACCGGAGATTGCCGCGATGCGGGCTCCGGCAACCATTGTGCTGCCGGGCGGCTGGTTCCACGCCGATCGCACGCTCGAACTGCACACGGGCGAACCGCGTCAGATTCGGCTTACGACGCTGGTGGCAAGGGGAACCAACTTCGATCAGGCCACTTACGAGTTGGTTGCCACCTGAACCACCTCGACTGCGCTCAGGTCACGAGGCGACGTGCCGGAAAACAGGCGGTGAAGGTACTGCCCTTGGCGGGCTCGCTCTCAATCAGCAGATCGCCCTGGTGACGGCTCAGCACGTGCTTTACGATGGCCAGGCCAAGGCCGGTACCACCGGTTTCGCGGGAGCGTCCCCGATCAACCCGGTAGAAGCGCTCAGTCAGACGGGGAATGTGCTCCGGGGCAATCCCGATGCCATCATCCTTCACTGAATATTCCACCACCGAGCCGCGCAGCCGCCAACTGATGCGGATGGAGCCACCCGCCGGCGTATAGCGAACGGCATTGATGGCCAGATTCGCAAAGGCACTGTAGAGCTCCTTGGCGTTTCCAAGCAGGCATGCGCGGGTGCTGCATTCAAGCTCGATGACGTGCCGGCCGCCGGATACAACCTGTGCCTCCTGCTTTACTTCCTCGAGAAGCGCCGCCACATCGACGGCCTCCTCGTGCCGGATCGGCTCGTCGACTTCCAGCGCCGACAGGGTGAGAAGATCCTGGATCAGGCGCTGCATGCGTCCGGCCTGCTCGGAAGCGAGGCCAAGATAATGACGGATGTCGTCCTTATCCAGTTCATCCAGCCCATCGATGACGGTTTCAAGAAAGCCGCTTACGACTGTGAGGGGCGTCCGCATCTCATGGGACACGTTGGCCACAAAATCACGGCGCATCGCCTGCAGGCGTTCTCCCTGGGTGATGTCTTCGGACATGAGGAGGCGCATGTCTTCGCTGAACGGCACCACGTGCACCATCAGCGTCCGGGTGATCGGGCGCCCGACGCTCAGGGTCAGCGGTGCTTCATAGCGGCCTTCCTGAAGGTATCGCACGAAATCCGGCTGTCTGACCAGATTGGTGATCGGGGTTCCCTGGTCGCGCGCCTGTTCCAGACCAAAATGCTGCTCGCCCTGTCGATTCACCCATTCGATGGTATGCGTGTTGGACAGGAAGAGCAGGCCATGGGGCATGGCCTGACTGGCTTCCCGGAAACGTTCGAGCGCCAATGTCAGGCGCTGCTGCCGACGACTGGCGTTGCGGGCATGGCTGTTCAGATCGGCAAAGATGTAGTCCCACATGCCGATCGCCCGGGGCATCGGGGGAGCGTCGTCAACGGGCAGCCTGAGCCAATAGACCAGCTTGTACAGATTGCGTACGTGGTAGACACCGGCCACCAGAAGCCCGGAACAGAATACCAGGAGCCCAGGTACGAGCCCGAGCAGGACCCAGACAAACAGTCCCAAAACAACAATGAGCGCCAGATACGCAAACGCTGCAACAAAGATATATTTTATCGGCCGGATGACCGTCACCCCTCAGGCAAACTGAACCAGCCTGCGATTATCGCACGGGGGTCACGGATTCCTGCTGCGTCGAGAACCGATAGCCACTGCCGCGCACGGTCTGCACCAGACTGTCGTGACCGCTTGGCTCAAGGGCACAGCGCAAACGACGGATGTGTACGTCCACCGTCCGTTCTTCCACGAAGACGTGATCTCCCCACACTTGGTCAAGCAACTGGGCTCGCGAATGGACGCGTTCCGGGTGGGTCATCAGGAAATGAAGCAAGCGGAACTCCGTCGGGCCAAGGGTGACCGGATTTCCCGCCGCAGCCAGCCTGTGGGTTGCCGGATCAAGGCGCAGACCGCCCAGTTCCACAGGATCTTCGGTCGTCTCCGGTGCCCGGCGGCGCAGCACGGCCTTGATCCGCGCCACAAGCTCACGCGGAGAGAAGGGCTTGGTGATGTAATCGTCGGCCCCGGACTCCAGTCCGAGAACCTTGTCCTGCTCCTCGCCCCGTGCGGTGAGCATGATGAGCGGAATGCCGCGCGTCCGCTCTTCGCTCCGAAGACGACGGGCAAACTCGACACCGGACATGCCGGGAAGCATCCAGTCGAGAAGAATGAGATCCGGCAAGGCATCACGTACGATGCGCTGGGCGGTCTCTGCGTCGGCCGCTCGCACGACATGGTGACCCGCACGCATCAAGTTGGCGGCGATGAGTTCCTGAATTGCGGGCTCGTCTTCGACAAGCAGGATGGTGGCGGGCATGGAAACCTCGGTTTGGCAAATGACCGTTGCAGTGTATTGCAGCTACTTGAAGGTTTAATGACAGGTCACGGCCTTGAAACAGCGCCCCGACTCGTGCTGCAGGCCAGCAGTGCGGCCGCCTTCTAGTATCATTCGTCCATCACTCTCTCCAACGGCGGACACCAACATGGCAGGCCTGCGCAAGGACGATCCCGTCCCCATCGAAATCAAGGTGCATCAGCGTTCGCGTCTGATGGAAGTTTCCTTCGACGACGGCCAGCGATTCGAATTCAGTTTCGAGTTTCTGCGGGTCTTTTCCCCATCCGCGGAAGTCCGCGGTCACGGAATCGGCCAGGAAGTCCTGCAACTCGGCAAGCGCGACGTGGAGATCACCCGGGTCGAGCCGGTGGGCAACTATGCCATCAAGCCGGTCTTTTCGGACGGCCACGACAGCGGCCTGTATTCGTGGGATTACCTCTACGATCTCGGTCAGAACCACGACGATCTTTGGCAGACCTACCTGCTGCGCCTTGCCGAAGCAGGCGGCAGCCGTGATCCCGCCGAACAAGCACCGGTCACAGCCCCCGCACCGGGTGGCTGCGGTCACCATCATTGATCGTCGCTCGCCACGCAGCGCCCCATCGACTCTGATCGCCTTACGAACATGAATGACAAGACCACCCATTTCGGCTTCCAGAAGGTTGCCGAATCCGAAAAGGCCGGCAAGGTAAGAAGTGTCTTTTCCTCCGTCGCTTCCAGTTACGACGTGATGAATGACTTGATGTCCTTCGGCCTGCACCGCCTGTGGAAGGCCTTCACCGTGCAGATTGCGGGCGTGCGGGCCGGGGACAGGGTGCTTGATGTCGCAGGTGGTACTGCCGACCTTTCCCTGGCCTTCGCGAAGAAGGTGGGCCCGACCGGCCAGGTCTGGCTCACCGACATCAACCATGCAATGCTTTCCCGCGGCCGTGATCGCGTGGTCGACAAGGGTTTCCTGCTGCCCGTGGCCCAATGCGATGCCGAGAAGCTGCCTTTTCCCGACAACCATTTCGACGTGGTGACGGTCGCTTTCGGCCTTCGCAACATGACCCACAAGGACATTGCGATCGCCGAGATGCGCCGCGTGCTCAAACCCGGTGGCCGCCTGCTGGTACTGGAGTTTTCGAAGGTCTGGAAACCCCTGGCCCCGGCCTACGACTTCTATTCGTTCAAGTTGCTCCCGATGATGGGCGAAAAGGTTGCCAAGGACGCAGACAGTTATCGCTATCTGGCCGAGAGCATCCGCATGCATCCTGATCAGGAATCCCTGAAGGAACTGATGGAAGGCGCGGGCCTGGATAGGGTCGAGTACTTCAACATGACCGCCGGCGTGGTCGCGCTGCATCGGGGTTACAAACTCTGAGCCAGGGAGTCAGGATGCTCACCTCCTCAGCCATCACCGGCCTCAACCACCTTCTCGGAGATGCCCCTTGGGCCCGGGAAAAACTGGCCCCGTTCGCTGATCGCAGCGCGACTTTCGTTCTTAAACCCCTTGAGCTTGGCTTGGGCATCGATGGCAATGGCTACTTTACCGAGTCAGCCACAACAACACCCGACGTCGTCCTCGAGCTTCCCCTCTCCAGTCTGCCCAAGCTGATCGGCGGAGCGGACGCCCTGATGGCCGATATCCGCATCAGCGGCAACGCCGATCTGGCAGATACGCTGGGTTTTGTACTGCGCAAGCTGCGCTGGGATGGGGAAGAAGCCTTGTCGCGGCTGATTGGCGATATCTCCGCCCATCGAAGCACCGGTATTGTCCGCCAGGTGGCTGCTTGGCACCGACAGACCGCGCAGAATGTCGTTGAGAACCTTTCCGAGTACCTGAGCGAGGAACAGCCGGTGCTGGTCAAACGACAGGCCCTCGAAGATCTGGCGAGTGCCAATTCCGCCCTGCGCGATGATTTGGCTCGTCTCGAGAAGCGACTACAAAAACTCAAGCCGACACGCTGAAGCAGCGCCTGCATACATGCAAAAGGGGCAGTCCGATTGGACTGCCCCTTTTGCAATACAGCGAACCGTTCGTGCTTAGTGGCCGCGCTTCTTCAGCTTGTTGATGGCTGCGATCTGCGCGAGGGCCGAAGCCAGCTCGGATTGAGCCTTTGCGTACTCCAGGGCGGAACCCTGGTTCTGCAGAGCCTCTTCCGCGAGACGCTTGGCATCCAGTGCCTTGGCCTCGTCCAGATCCTTGCCACGAATGGCGGTATCCGCCAGAACCGTCACCAGGTTGGGCTGAACTTCGAGCAAGCCGCCGGCCACAAAAACCATTTCTTCTTCAGACTGGTTCTGGACCTTGACGCGTACGGCACCCGGCTTGATCCGGGTCATCAGCGGCATGTGGCCCGGCAGAATACCCAGCTCGCCGGATTCACCGGGGAGAGCCACGAACTCGGCCAGACCGGAGAAGATCTGCTCTTCCGCGCTGACGATATCGACATGAATGGTCATTGCCATAGCTATTTCCTCCTCAATCCGGCGGGCTCACAGGAGCACCGCCGAACGATGGTCGCGATGATTAGAGGGTCTTCGCTTTCTCGAAGGCCTCTTCAATCGGGCCGACCATGTAGAAGGCCTGCTCGGGCAGATGGTCACACTCACCAGCCACGATCATCTTGAAGCCCTTGATCGTTTCCTTCAGGGGGACGTACTTGCCGGGAGAACCGGTAAACACTTCCGCCACGAAGAACGGCTGGGAAAGGAAACGCTGGATCTTACGAGCGCGGGAAACAAGCAGCTTGTCTTCCGGAGCCAGTTCGTCCATACCCAGAATCGCGATGATGTCGCGCAGTTCCTTGTAACGCTGAAGGGTCTGCTGAACGCCGCGAGCGGTGTTGTAGTGCTCTTCACCCACCACCAGCGGATCAAGCTGACGGGAGGTGGAGTCGAGCGGATCCACGGCCGGGTAGATACCCAGGGAGGCGATGTCACGCGACAGCACGACGGTCGAATCCAGGTGGAGGAAGGTGGTCGCCGGAGACGGGTCGGTCAAGTCATCCGCAGGCACATACACGGCCTGGATGGAGGTGATCGAACCCACCTTGGTGGAGGTGATCCGCTCCTGCAGACGGCCCATTTCTTCGGCCAGCGTCGGCTGGTAACCCACCGCGGAAGGCATACGACCCAGCAGCGCGGACACTTCGGTACCGGCCAGGGTGTAGCGGTAGATGTTATCCACGAAGAACAGGATGTCACGACCTTCGTCACGGAAGCGCTCGGCCATGGTCAGGCCGGTCAGCGCCACACGCAGACGGTTGCCGGGGGGCTCGTTCATCTGACCGAACACCATCGCAACCTTGTCGAGAACGTTGGAGTCCTTCATTTCGTGGTAGAAGTCGTTCCCTTCACGGGTACGCTCGCCCACGCCGGCAAACACCGACAGACCGCTGTGCTGCTTGGCGATGTTGTTGATGAGCTCCATCATGTTCACCGTCTTGCCCACACCGGCGCCACCGAACAGACCGACCTTGCCGCCCTTGGCGAACGGGCAGATCAGATCGATAACCTTGATGCCGGTTTCGAGCAGATCCACGGACGGGGACAGCTCGTCGAACTTCGGGGCCTTCTGGTGAATAACCCGACGCTCGTCACACTGGATCGGGCCGGCTTCGTCGATCGGACGACCCAGCACATCCATGATGCGGCCCAGGGTGCCGTGGCCAACCGGCACAGCAATACCCTTGCCGGTATTCGAAACTACCATGCCACGACGCAGGCCGTCCGAAGACCCCAGCGCAATGGTACGCACAACGCCGTCGCCCAGTTGCTGCTGAACTTCGAGAACCAGTTCAGCACCTTCCAGGGTAAGGGCGTCGTAAATCTTGGGCATCGCGTCGCGCGGGAACTGCACATCCACCACGGCGCCGATGCATTGAACGATCGTTCCTTGACTCATCGTCGTTTCCCCAAACTTGTTAAAGCGTTACACCGCGGCTGCGCCGCCGACAATTTCTGACAGTTCCTTGGTGATCGCGGCCTGACGGGTCTTGTTGTAGACCAGTTGGAGTTCGCCGATCACGCTTCCTGCGTTGTCGGAGGCTGCCTTCATCGCCACCATCCGGGCACTCTGTTCGGACGCCATGTTCTCGGCGACAGCCTGGTACACCAGCGCTTCGACATAGCGCACCAGGAGTTCGTCGATCACAACCTGCGCATCCGGCTCGTAGAGGTAATCCCAGTTCCCTTCAGGGGTTCCGAGACGCTCGCCGGTCAGCGGGAGAAGCTGCTCAAGCTGGGACTCCTGCTTCATCGTGTTGACGAAGCGGGAATAGACAAGGTGCACTTCGTCCAGCTCACCATTCTGGAAAGCGTCGATCATGACCTTGACGGGTCCGATCAGCTTTTCCAGATGGGGGGTATCCCCGAGCTGGGTGACATGCGAGACGACCTTGGCACCCAGGCGCTGCATGAAACCCAGCCCCTTGTTGCCGATACAGGTCACGCGAATGTCGGTGACACCCTTGCTTTCCCAATCCTTGAGCGCATTCAACCCGGTGCGCAAGGTGTTGGTGTTGAGGCCGCCGCACAGACCCTTATCGGTCGTTACGACGATCAGCCCAACACGCTTGACATCGTCCTTAGATACGAGGAACGGATGCTTGTAGTCGGTGATGTTGGCTGCAGACAGATTCGCGGCGAGACGGCGGATCTTCTCGGCGTAGGGACGGGCTGCCCGCATGCGGTCTTGAGCCTTCCGCATTTTGGACGCAGCAACCATCTCCATGGCCTTGGTGATCTTTTTAGTGTTCTGCACACTCTTGATCTTGTTACGGATCTCTTTACCGCTAGCCATTTCGCTCTCCGTTTGCCTGCGTTACGCCCAGCTCTTCTTGAACTCTTCGATTGCGGCAGCGAGTTGCTTTTCGCCTTCCGCATCGAGAACCTTGGTCGACTCGATCTTGGCAACAAGATCGGCAGCCTTGGTCTTCACGAACTGGTGCATCGCAGTTTCGCAGGCCAGGGCACGCTTGACATCGACGTCGTCGAAAGCACCCTTATTGACTGCGAACAGCGTGATCGCCATTTCCGAAACCTTGAGCGGAGCATACTGCGGCTGCTTCATCAGTTCGGTCACGAGACGGCCGCGCTCGAGCTGCTTGCGGGTCGCTTCGTCCAGGTCGGAAGCAAACTGCGCGAACGCAGCCAGCTCACGGTACTGGGCAAGCGCCAGACGCACGCCGCCACCAAGGTTCTTGATGACCTTGGTCTGAGCAGCGCCACCCACGCGGGACACCGAGATACCCGCGTTGATGGCGGGACGGATACCAGCGTTGAAGAGGTCGGTTTCCAGGAAGATCTGGCCGTCGGTAATCGAGATCACGTTGGTCGGAACGAACGCGGAAACGTCGCCGGCCTGGGTTTCGATCACGGGGAGAGCGGTCAGCGAACCGGTCTTGCCCTTGACTTCACCGTTGGTGTACTTCTCGACATAATCCTCGGACACGCGGGCAGCGCGCTCGAGCAGACGGGAGTGCAGGTAGAACACGTCGCCAGGGTAGGCTTCACGGCCGGGAGGACGACGCAGCAGCAGGGAAACCTGACGGTAGGCCCAGGCTTGCTTGGTCAGATCGTCATAAACGATCAGGGCGTCTTGACCGCGATCGCGGAAGTACTCGCCCATGGTGCAACCGGAGTACGGAGCGATGTACTGCATCGCAGCGGACTCGGAAGCGGTGGCAGCAACGACGATGGTGTATTCCAGCGCGCCGTGCTCTTCGAGCTTGCGTACCACGTTGGCAACGGTCGAGGCCTTCTGACCGACTGCCACATAGATGCACAGAACGCCTTCGCCCTTTTGGTTGATGATCGCATCAACAGCGACGGCGGTCTTGCCGGTCTGACGGTCACCAATGATCAGCTCACGCTGACCACGGCCAACCGGAACCATGGAGTCGACCGACTTGAGACCGGTTTGCACCGGCTGGGACACCGACTTACGCCAGATCACGCCCGGAGCAACCTTTTCGATCGGCTCGGACAGCTTGGCGTTGATCGGACCCTTGCCGTCGATCGGCTGGCCGAGGGAGTTGACCACACGACCAAGCAGCTCCGGACCAACCGGAACTTCCAGAATGCGGCCCGTGCACTTCACGGTGTCGCCTTCGGAGATGCCTTCGTATTCACCCAGAACCACGGCACCGACGGAGTCGCGCTCAAGGTTCATGGCGAGGCCAAAAACGTTGCCGGGGAATTCCAGCATTTCGCCCTGCATGGCATCGGAAAGGCCGTGAACACGGCAGATACCGTCGGTCACTGAAACCACGGTACCCTCGGTGCGGGCATTCGCGGACAGCTGCAGGTTCTGAATCCGACTCTTGATCAGGTCACTGATTTCAGAGGGGTTGAGTTGCATAGCTTATGCTCCTAGTTCTTTAGCGCGGCGGCCATGTTCGCGAGCTTGCCGCGGACCGAGGCGTCGATGACTTCATCCCCAACGGCGATCTTGACCCCACCGATCAATTCGGGGTCTACGCTGACAGTCACGTTGAGCTTGGCCTTGAAGCGGGCTTCCAGGTCGGCAACGAGTGCTTTCAGTGTGGCATCGTCCATCGGAAAGGCGGAGACGATGTTCGCCTCCTTGACACCTTCGTGTTCGTTCTTGAGAGCAACGAACAGGTCACGGATCTCGGGAAGCACTTGCAGACGCTCGTTTTCGACAAGAACACGGACATAGTTCTGCTGTTCGGCAGACAGTCCGGTTCCCGCGACATCGAGGAAAAGCCCGGCCAGTTGTGCAGGCTGGAGCTTGGGATCGCTGATGCAATCCCCCATTTGCGGATCGGCGGCGATGCACGCCAGCCGATCTAGTGCTTCCGACCAAGGCCCCAGCGCATTGCCCGCGGAAGCGAGCTGAAATGCCGCTTCAGCATAGGGGCGTGCGATGGTGACGTTCTCGGCCATGGCTTATTGAAGTTCCTGTTTCAGGTTGGCCAGCAGGTCGGCGTGGGCCTGAGCGTTGATCTCCTTGCGGAGGATCTTCTCGGCACCGGCGACAGCCAGATGGGCGACCTGATCGCGCAGGGCTTCCTTGGCACGTTGGGCGGCGACGCCAGCTTCGGCTTCAGCGGCTTCACGGGCCTGGGCAATGATGCGGGCGGCTTCGGCGCGAGCTTCATCGAGGAACACTGCAGCCTGCTTTTCAGCAGAGGCACGGACGTCCGTAGCGGACTCACGGGCCTTGCGCAGCTCTTCAACGACTTTCTTCTCGGCATGAGCGAGATCGCTCTTCGCCTTGTCCGCAGCCGCGAGCCCGTCGGCGATCTTCTTCGCGCGCTCATCGAGTGCCTTCACAATGGGGGGCCACACGAACTTCATCGTGACCCACGCCAGAATGAAGAACACAACGAGCTGGGCTACCAGGGTTGCGTTCAGATTCACGGTAGTCTTCCTTTAGTCAGGTTGGACCGCGAGACTCAGATCTTGAACGGGTTGGCGAACGCAAACATCATGGCGATACCGACGCCGATCAGGAACGCAGCGTCGATCAGACCAGCCAGCAGGAACATCTTGGTCTGCAGGGCGTTCATGAGTTCGGGCTGACGGGCGGATGCTTCCAGGTACTTGCTACCCATGATGCCGATACCGATACAGGCGCCGATAGCACCCAGACCGATGATCAGACCGGCGGCCAGAGCAACAAAACCGAGAACGTGTTCCATGACTACTCCTTTAGTTGAGATGATTTAAATTGAAACCGAAACGACTGCTTAAACCTTGAAACTTCTTAGTGGCTTTCGTGGGCCTGTCCGATGTACACCAGGGTCAGCATCATGAAGATGAAGGCCTGCAGGGCGACGATCAGGATGTGGAAGACCGCCCAGATGGAGCCCGCGACGATGTGGCCGAGGAAACCGAACACGGTGGCAGTTCCGCCCATCAGTGCGATCAGCATGAACACCAGTTCGCCAGCGTACATGTTGCCGAACAGTCGCATGCCGTGAGAAACGGTCTTGGCCAGGAATTCGATCATCTGCATCAGGAAGTTGATCGGGTACAGCAGCGGGTGAGAACCGAAGGGGGCGGTGAAGAGTTCGTGGATCCAGCCGCCGAAGCCCTTGATCTTGATGTTGTAGTACAGGCAGATCAGCAGAACACCAATGGACATGCCGAGGGTGCCGTTCAGGTCGGCGGTGGGCACGACGCGCAGGTAGGCATGTTCGTTTCCGGAAATCAGTGCCCAGATCTTGGGCAGCAGATCAACCGGCAGGAAGTCCATGGAGTTCATCAGGAAGATCCAGAAGAACACAGTCAGGGCTACCGGTGCAACAAATTTGCGGGATTCGGCGCTATGCACGATGCCCTTGGCCTGATCGGCGACCATTTCGACGAGGATTTCGATGGCAGCCTGGAAGCGACCCGGAACGCCGGAAGTGGCCTTGCTGGCTGCTTTGGTCAGGATCAGCAGGGTGACGATACCCAGGCCGATGGAGAAGAACAGGGTGTCCAGGTTCCACACGCTCCAGTCGATGATGGCGGTTTGCGCATGACCGGTGGAGTTCAGGTGGGTAAGGTGGTGGACAATGTATTCGCCCGCTGTCGGGCCGTGTGCTTCGGTGCCAGTGCTCATGGTCAGGTCTTCACCAAAAATGCAAATAAATTCGCCTTCAGCGCCACGACCAACCCGATAAACAACGCCAACCAATGGACGTCTGGATACACGAGTCGAACGGTCGCCAACAATCCTACGGTTGACGCGATCTTGAAGAACTCGCCAACAAAAAACTCAAGCGGGTACGACGCAGCCGGCCGCTTGGATACCAAGCTGAGGCGCAGGGCGAACAACAAATTGGGAAGAACACAGGCTGCGCCTCCCAACGCCGCCGACAACGCACCGCGCGTCCCTGAAATCAATCCCGCGGCCAATGCCACAAGAATTGTCGCGCCTATCTGCAGGAATACCGCTTTTAACATTGGCTCTCTGCGTGGCACGTCGGGTAATGCGCCGTCCGCCGTACGAAAAACGTGTGGATAGTAGGGGTTAACCGCAGCAAAGTCAATCGCCGCCGCGCTGCAGCAAAAATGGACAGGTCGTCGCCAGGGTCTCGCTCGGCACTAATTCGACTTGACAGAGTCAATAAACATATCGACAATCATCGATATGAATAACGATTACTCCCGGGCCATTCCCGAAACGTGGCGCGACATCGCCGCTGTTTTTGCAGCACTTGGCGATGAGCATCGGCAACGCATCCTGCTGACCTTCGAGTCAGGCGAGAAACTCAATGTCGGCCAGATCGCCGAAGTGTCCACCCTGGCCAGGTCCACTGTCTCACACCATCTCAAGGTCTTGCGGGAAGCCGGGGTGTTGATTTCCGAGCGGGAAGGCAAGGAGATTTATTTCCGGGTGAACAAGTCTTTCCTGCAGGACGCTTTCGGCAAGGTTTCGGCCTACCTCGACACTTATCTCTGACTTTCTTCGATCCACTCTCATGCGATCCTTCATCAAGGCAGTCCTGCGCGCGCTCAGCGTCCTGATGTTCCGTGTCAAGGTAAGTGGGCGCCCTCCGGCCAACCCTGACCGCCTGCTCATCGTAGCCAACCACGAGTCCTTCCTGGATGGCCTGCTGCTCGGTCTCTTTCTGCCCCTCGATCCGGTTTTCGTGGTGCATACCGGAGTCGTGCGCAATCCGGCCTTCCGGCTCCTGCTCTCACTGGTGGATTACCTGGCTGTCGATCCAACCAGCCCGATGGCCATGAAGAAGGTGATCCGTCTGCTGGAAGGGGGTCGGCCGGTGGTCATATTCCCCGAGGGACGCATCACCACCACGGGCAGCCTGATGAAGACGTACGACGGTCCGGCCTTCGTGGCCGCCAGGACCGGCGCGACCATTCTTCCGGTGCGCATTGACGGGGCTGCCCGGACCTACTTTTCACGGCTTGCGGCCCACGTTCCACGGCGGCTCTTTCCCCGGATCAGCCTGTCCATCCTGCCCACCACCCGTATCCCCATGCCCGATGCACCCACTGCCCGCGATCGGCGGCGCCGGGCGGGGGAGGCGATGCGGCGCCTGATGCAGGAAATGATCTTCGCCACCCGGCCGAATCAGACCCTCTTCACCACCCTGCTCGATGCAGCCGACATCCAGGGCCATGGTCATTCCCTGGTGGAGGATCTCAAACAGATCGAGTACAGCTACCGTGACCTGATCAAGATGGCCCTGGCCCTGGGACGGCTGGTTGCCCGGGAAAGCCAGCCCGGCGAGAAGGTCGGTCTGCTGGTGCCCAATCTGGCACCCACGCTGGGACTCATCTTCGGCCTCTCGGCGCAGGGACGCACGGCGGCCATGCTCAACTACACGGCCGGCGTGGAGGGCATGCAGGCCGCAGTCACGGCGGCCCAAGTCCGGTGCATCGTCACCTCGCGGGCTTTTGTCGAGCAGGCCAAGCTGGGTGACAAGCTCCCCGCCCTGCAGGGCGTGCGCCTGATCTATCTTGAGGATCTGCGCGCCACCATGCGTTTCACCGATACCCTCTGGCTGCTGCTGTGGGCCCTTCCCTTTCCGCGGCTTGCCGTTCCGGCCGGCTCGCCGGAGGACGCGGCGGTGGTGCTGTTTACGTCCGGCTCCGAAGGCAAACCGAAGGGGGTCGTGCTCTCTCACCGGGCCTTGCTGGCCAATGTGGCGCAAATCCGGGCAGTGGTCGATTTTTCCATTGATGACAAGATCCTCAACGCGCTTCCCCTGTTCCACTCCTTCGGCCTGACGGCCGGTGGCTTGCTGCCGGTACTGACCGGCGCGCGGGTCTTCCTCTACCCCTCTCCTCTCCACTACCGGGTGATTCCCGAGCTGGCCTACGACCGTAACTGCACGGTGCTGCTCGGTACCAGCACCTTCCTGGGCAACTATGCCAAGTTTGCCCATCCCTACGATTTCTATCGCCTGCGCTACGTGATCGCCGGTGCCGAGAAGCTCGCCACACCGGTACGCGAGCTGTGGTTCGAGAAGTTCGGGATCCGCATCTTTGAAGGTTACGGTGCCACCGAAACGGCGCCGGTGCTGGCGGTGAACACCCCGATGGCCTTCCGTAGCGGTACGGTCGGTCAGTTTCTCCCGGGTATCCAGTACCAGTTGGTGCCGGTCCCAGGGATTGCAGCGGGCGGCATGTTGCATGTGAAGGGTCCCAACCTCATGTCGGGCTACTTGCGGTTTGAGAATCCGGGCGTTCTGCAACCGCCTGCCTCTCCGGCCGGCGATGGCTGGTATGAGACCGGTGATGTGGTTGAAGTGAGCGACGAGGGCTTCGTGAAGATCGTCGGACGGGTCAAGCGCTTCGCCAAGGTGGCGGGTGAGATGGTGTCGCTGGAGGCCGTCGAGAAACTCGCGGCGTCCGCATCGCCGACTGCAGCCCACGCCGCTTCCACCCAGCCCGATCCTGCCCGGGGCGAGACCATCCTGTTGTTTTCCACCGACCCGGCGCTGAATCGCGAGCAGCTCCAGGCTGCGGCCCGCAGCGGCGGCTGGCCCGAGATTGCCGTACCCCGCCGGATCATCACGGTCGATGCTTTGCCCCTGCTGGGTACCGGCAAGATCGACTACGTCACCCTCAAGCAGTGGGCCGAAAAGGCCTGAGCCATCCGGGAAAGGACAGCCATGCGCAACAAAGCCCTCATCGCCATTCTTGTTGCATCTTCCCTGCTGGCCGGCTGTGCCATGTGGTGGGAACGGGGTAACCACGCCCAGCGCGGCATGGTGGTTGATTACCTCTACCCGAAAAACCAGCAACCCGAACTCACGCCGACCCTGCCTGAGCTGAGGCTTCCCCTGCGGGTGGGCATCGCCTTTGCCCCGGGTGATCGTCATGCGGACCTGCCGGAAGTGGAACGTGACCGCCTGCTGCGCCGGGTCAAGGACGCCTTTACCAACCGCCCCTACATCTCCGCCATCGAGGTCATCCCCACGGCCTACCTGCGTCCAAGGGGAGGCTTCGAGAACCTGGAGCAGGCCGCCCGGATGTTCAACGTGGATGTGGTGACCCTGATTTCCTACGATCAGGTCCAGTTCAGCGACAGCAACCGCCTGTCCCTGCTGTACTGGACCATCGTCGGCGCCTATGTGATCAACGGCAGCCAGTACGACGTGAGCACCCTGGTGGATGCCACCGTCTTCGATGTGAAGAGCCGCAACATGCTCTTCCGCGCCCCGGGAACCAGCCAGATCAAGGGTAGTTCGGCACTGGTCAAATTGTCCGAGGCCTCCAGGGAAGCGCGTACGGAAGGCTACCGGCAAGCCATCGACGAGATGATTCCGCGCCTTGATGCCCAGCTCGAAGCCTTCAGAACAAGGGTCAAGGAAGAGAAGGTGGCAAAAATCGTCCACAAGCCCGGGTACAGCGGCAGTGGTGGCAGCATGGACCTGGCCGCGCTCGGCCTGTTCGGACTGGCCGCGACCGTTGCCGTGGCCAGGAGGCGGCGTGCCGGCTAGGCGACTGTCCCTGGCCCTGCTGGTCGGTCTTTTTGCCTTCGCCAACCTCATGCCGGGTGAAAGCATGCAGTTCGACCGGGACGCCATCGCAGGCGGCGAAATCTGGCGGCTGTGGACCGGGCAGTTGTGCCACTGGTCACTTCTGCACCTGCTAGGCAACCTCGCTGCCGTCGGCGCATTCGCGGTGATTGCCGGAAAGCCTCTACTGCGCTGGCTTGCGCTACTGCCCGTCGCTGCCCCGCTGCTGTCTCTGGTCCTGCTGAGCCTGATGCCCGGGCTGCAGATCTACCGCGGACTTTCCGGACTGGTCGCCATGCTGGTGGTCGGTGTGGCGATGGATGGTGGCCTGATCGGCCGAGTGCTGGCCCTGGCCTGGGGAGCAAAGCTGGCATTCGACGCCATTGCCGGAACGCCGTCGCCCTTCCTGCCTGAGGGCATCGCCACCACCTGGCAGGCCCACCTTGCCGGGTTTCTTCTCGGATTGGCCGCTTGGGCAGGCTTTCTCCACCTCGACCGGAAAACTGCATCCCCATCATGAACCGCCGCCACTTCATCATTGGCGCCACGGGAGCGGCAGCGCTGCTTGGAGCGGGTGGCACCGCCCTTGCCCGACGAAGCCTGTGGAACCCCTGCCGAGCCAGCCTACCCCCCGACATCGCCGGTCACGAGGTCGTCCGCGCCGCCTGGGAAGGGCTCGATCCTGCCCGGGTGTGGGACTGTCACGCCCACCTGGCCGGTATCGGTGACGGGGGCAGCGGGGTCACCATCACCCCGCGCATGCTCAGTCCACTGCATCCCACGGAGTACTTCCAGCGGCTCTTCTACCTCAACGCCGGCTGCGCCCACGAGGCCCCCGGGCGGGTGGACCAGAGCTATGTGGAACGTCTCCACAACCTGGCCGACGGCATGCAGACGGGCTTCAAGCTGATGCTCCTGGCCTTCGAGCGCACCCACGACGCGCACGGGCGACCACAACCCGAACTCACTGCCTTCCATGTCCCCAATGCGTATGCCCGGGATGTGGCCCGGGCCAATCCGGCCTACTTTGAGTGGGTCTGCTCCATCCATCCCTACCGGCCGGATTGCGTCGAAGCCCTGGAAGGTGCAGCCCGCGATGGCGCACGTGCCGTCAAGTGGCTGCCGCCGGCCATGGGTATCGATCCGGCCTCGCCTGCCTGCGACCGCTTCTACACGGCGATGGCCCGGCTCGGCATACCGCTGATCACCCATGCCGGTGAGGAGAAGGCCGTGCATGGCGCCGGCCAGCCGGCCTGGGGCAACCCCCTGCGCCTGCGCAGAGCCCTCGATCATGGGGTGCGCGTGGTCATCGCCCACTGCGCCAGCCTCGGCGAGGACCAGGACGAAGACCGGGGCCGCAGCGGCCCACGGGTATCCAGCTTCAGCCTGTTCTCGCGCCTGATGGGTGAGCAGCGCTATGCCGGACTGCTGTCTGGCGACATCTCGGCCATCAATCTGCGCAATCGGGATGTGGCCATCATCCGCCTCCTGCTCGAGCAGGAAGACTGGCATCCGCGCCTGCTCTTCGGCACCGATTACCCGCTGCCGGGTATCCTGCCCCTGGTGTCAGCCCGCCAGCTGGCCCGCGAAAGGCTCCTCGATCCGGCCGCGGTGCCGGTACTGGAAACCCTCCGCGAGCACAATCCCCTGCTCTTCGACTTCGTTCTCAAGCGCCACCTGCGCTCGGGACAGCGGCACTTTGCCCGAGGCGTTTTTGAAACGCGCAACTTCTTTGATCGGAAACCTGCATGAGTGCCCCGCCGGATCACGCCAAGGACGCCCCTCCCTCCCAGTTTCACCTGCTCCGGGAGAGGCGCTTCCGCCCCTTCTTCCTGACCCAGTTCCTCGGCGCCTTCAACGACAACCTGTTCAAGAACGCGCTGGTGGTACTGCTCACCTTCCAGGCTGCTAGCTGGACGACGATTGCCCCGGCGCTGCTGGCCAACCTTGCCGCCGGGATCTTCATCCTGCCCTTCTTCCTGTTCTCGGCCTCGGCAGGCCAGCTTGCCGACAAGTACGACAAAGCCCGCCTGACCCGCCTGGTCAAGGTGCTGGAGATCGGCATCATGGTCGTGGCCCTCGCCGGCTTCCTCCTCCACAGTCTCGCCGTACTGTTCGGCGCCCTGTTCCTGCTCGGCTGCCACTCAACCCTGTTCGGCCCGGTCAAGTACGCGCTGCTGCCGCAGCATCTGCGCGAAGACGAGCTGGTGGGGGGCAATGCGCTGGTGGAGGCCGGCACTTTTGTGGCGATTTTGCTGGGAACCCTGTGTGGCGGCCTGCTCGCCGGAGCCCCTCACGGTGACCTGTGGATTGCCGGTGGTGGCATCCTGGTGGCGTTTGCCGGCTATCTCACCAGCCGGGGCGTACCGCCGGCACCGGCACCGGCGCCCGAGCTGCACATCAACCCCAATCCCTTTACCGAGACCTGGCGCAACATCGGCTTCGCCCGGGAGAATCGGCCGGTCTTCCTGGCCATCCTCGGCATCTCCTGGTTCTGGCTCTACGGTGCCCTGTTCCTGGCCCAGTTCCCGGCCTACGCCAAGGGCGTGCTGGGTGGCGGAGAAGGCACGGTCACCCTGCTGCTGGCCACCTTCACAGTAGGTATCGGCCTGGGTTCGCTGCTGTGCGAAAAGCTCTCCGGCGGCCACGTGGAGATCGGCCTGGTGCCCTTCGGTTCCATCGGGCTTACGCTCTTCGGGCTCGACATCGCCCTGGCTTCTCCAGGTACCCTGCCGGCCGGTGCACCGCTGGCCATCGGTGAGGTCCTGGCGCAACCCGGCATGCCGCGGGTGTTGCTTGCCCTGACCCTGCTCGGGGTGTTCGGAGGCTTCTTCATCGTTCCGCTCTACGCCATGATGCAGAGCCGCTCGGCGCCAGGGCACCGGGCACGGGTGATCGCTGCCAACAACATCCTCAATGCGCTGTTCATGGTGGTTGGGGCGCTGGGTGCCGGTGCACTGCTCGGCGCCGGGCTGTCCATGCCCATGCTGTTCGGCGTGGCCGCCATCATGAACGCAGCGGTAGCCTTCTACATCTACCGGCTGGTGCCGGAATTCCTGCTGCGTTTCATCGTCTGGCTGCTGGTCCACACGGTGTACCGCCTGCGTACCCAAGGTCTCGAACACATCCCCGCCGAAGGGCCGGCCGTGATCGTCTGCAACCATGTGAGCTTCGTCGATGCCCTGGTGATCGCTGCGGCCTCACGCAGACCGATCCGCTTCGTGATGGACCACCGCATCTTCCGCTGGCCGGTGCTGTCCTTCGTCTTCCGTCACAGCCGGGCCATTCCCATCGCCCCTGCCAAGGAAGACCCGGCAATGATGGAGGCTGCATTTGCGGAAGTCTCGGCGGCCCTGGCTGCCGGAGAGTTGATCGGCCTCTTTCCGGAAGGAAAGATCACCGCTGATGGGGAGCTGTGCCCCTTCCGCCCCGGAATCGCCCGCATCCTGGAGGCCAACCCGGTAGCGGTCATCCCCATGGCCCTGCGCGGCCTGTGGGGCAGCATGTTCTCACGCAAGGATGGCCCGGCCCTGAGCCGGCCCCTGCGGCGTGGTCTGTTCAACCGCATCGAGCTGGTGGTGGGGCCTGCCCTTCCGCCAGAGACCGTCAGCCTGCCGGGCCTCCAGGTGCAGGTGGCGAGCTTGCGGGGTGACTGGAAGTAGCAGGCCCAGCAAACTCAGCCCAGGTTTTGCAGGGCAAACTCCCAGTTGATGAGCTTGTCGATCAGTGCATTGACGTAGTCGGCACGCCGGTTCTGGTAATCCAGATAGTAGGCGTGCTCCCACACATCAATGGTCAGCAACGGCTTCAGGCCGGCCGTCTGGGGCAGATCAGCATTGGCCGTCTTGATCACCTTGAGCTTGTCGTCGTCGGCAACAAGCCAGGCCCAGCCGCTACCGAACTGGGACGTCGCGGCTGTTGCCAGCTCCTTCTTCAGGGCATCCACACTCCCGAAGGAGGCTTCGATCCGTTTCTTCAGCGCCGCAGGGGGTTCACCACCACCATTCGGCCGCAGGCTGTTCCAGTAGAAAGTATGGTTCCAGATCTGCGCGGCATTGTTGAAGATGGCGGTCTTGTCGGCCTTGCCAGCCGTGGCCGTAACAATCTTCTCGAGTGGCAGGTCGGCCAGATCCGAACCGGCGAGCAGCCGGTTCAGGTTATCCACATAGCCCTTGTGGTGCTTGCCGTAATGGAAGCCGATGGTATTGGCCGAGATCACCGGCGCCAGGGCCGCGTCGGCCCAGGGCAGGGCAGGAAGCAGGATCGGGCTGGCCGCCTGGACTGGCCGGGCCAGACCACCCAGGGCGGTGGCGGTCAGGATACCCAGTGATGTACCGAGAAAGTGGCGTCGGCTGACGCCCTCCGGGGAAACGAAATGCGGGGGCAGTTGCATGGGGAATCTCCTCTGTCGGATTCGATTTTCCGACCCTGGGATCCAGGGCCGGACCACGCATTATTCGCCACTCCACAAGGCTTTTGTCATTCTTTACTGTAACGTGCGATCACGGGGCCGGATGGATGGCCCGCAAGCTCAGGCTGAGGGTCGTTTCACCCGCGGAAAACCAGATCTGCCCATCCTGGATGGTGCAGGTCAGGACCATGGAACGCGCTGCCAGTGCTGCAAGCGCTTTCGAATCTTCCTGGGCAATGGCAAGCACGCGAAGGTTCGTCAGCTTGCCCAGGGTGGCGGCATCCTTCTGCCACCAGATATCCACCACACGTCCGCCATAGGTCAGCACGATCACCTCGTCGGCCCGACCGGCAGCCCGGCGCAACAAGCGCTCATCGGGCAGACCAACCTCGATCCACTGCAGGATACGACCCGTATCGTCCTTGCGCCACAAGGCCGGTTCGTCCTCGGTGGAGATACCCCGCCCGAAATCAAGCCGCTCATCCGCATTCAGGGCAAAAGCAAGCACACGGATCATCATGCGCTCATCGGTCTCGGACGGATGGCGAGCCAGGGTCAGGTTGTGCTCGGCGAAGTAGCCCCGATCAAGGTCGGAAACGGCAAGTGTGGCGCGAAAGATGGTGGATTTAAGGGCCATGGCAGGGCACGGGCAATCGAGAAACCCTCGGGAGGCGCGTTCTTGCCTTGGGGCAGCCCGACGGAGAAAAGAAAAACCGGGCACACGGCCCGGTTCGGAATACAGGCTGCCGGAGGCTTACTTGCCGACAGCAGTCTTGGCCTTGTCAGCCGTTTCCTTGGCCGCGTCGGCGGTGGCGGCAACTGCCTCCTTGCCAGCTTCCTTCACGGCACCGGCAGCATCCTTGGCGGCCGAAACGGCATCCTTGGCGGCTTCCTTCGTGGCTTCGACAGCTTCCTTCCCGGCTTCCTTGGTCGCGGCAACCGCTTCCTTGCCAGCTTCCTTGGTAGCTTCAGCAGCCTGCTTGGCTGCCTCTTCGGCCTTCATGGCTGCTTCCTTGGCAGCATCAACGGCGGCTGCGGGGGCCGGAGCAGGTGCTTCTTCCTTCTTGGAACACGCGGCGAGGCTAAGGGCGATAAGGGCGGCGAGGGCGAGGGAACGGGTATTCATGGATGATTCTCCAGATGGGTGGTTTTCAAGAAAGGGAAAACTTGGGGACCAAATTCCGTCAGTTTGTACAGATACGCGAGAGACTAACGCAGCAGTAAAACAAAAGGATGACCCGTGCCGGGAAGGAAGCAGGATTTAGGAGAACCCTGCGTCCAGACCAACCCAAGAATTACTTCACCCGGTTGCGGTACTCGTCGGTGCGAGTGTCGATCTCGATCTTGTCACCGATTTCAACAAAGGCCGGAACGGACAGTTCAAAACCGCTCGGCGCGATGCGGGCAGGCTTCAGAACCTTGCCGGAAGTATCACCCTTGACGGCAGGCTCGGTGTATTCGACTTCGCGCACAACGGTGGTGGGCAGATCCACGGAAATGGCCTTGCCGTTGTAGAAAACCACTTCACAGGGCATGCCGTCGATCAGGTACTTGAGCGCGTCGGTCATGTTCTCGGCTTCGACTTCGTACTGTTCGTAGTCGGCATCCATGAACACGTACATCGGGTCGGCGAAGTACGAGTAGGTCACTTCCTTGCGATCAAGCACCACGATCTCGAACTTGTCATCCGCCTTGTAAACCGACTCCGACGGCGCGCCGGTCAGCAGGTTCTTGAGCTTCATCTTGACGACAGCGGCGTTGCGACCGGACTTGTTGTACTCGGCTTTCTGAACCACCAGGGGGTCGGAGCCCACCATGATCACGTTGCCGGAGCGGAGTTCCATTGCGGTTTTCATGCTTATTCCTGCTTGCTGAAGATTACGCGGCATGGGCCACGGTGAATAGGTAACTTATTATTCTATCTCAACTTTACAGAATCGCACCAGATTCCCGGCAAGGTCGCCAGAGGCCTGCATTTTCATCGACCATGCCCGGGCGTGGCTTCCCAGTTCCGGCAAGACAGCCTCAAGCGCACTCCAGCGAGTACCCACTTCCCGACCATCGTTCCAGGCCCGCCAGAAATCCTCGGCGGCGTGGGCGACCGACGGCGCAACCCCTGCCAGATAGCGCGTCATGAAGGCATTCAGTTTTTCCAGGTGCGCATCGTCCTGCTGAGGATAGATGTGCCACACAAACGGTGCTTCCGCCCACTGGGCGCGCACGAAGGAGTCTTCTCCGCGCACGAAGTTCAAGTCACAGGCCCATAGCAGTTCGTCGTAGCGGGACTGGTCGACAAAGGGCAAGACCTTCACAACCAGATGACCTCTCCTGAGCCGATCTCCCGGCTGCAGACCGATCACGCCAAACCAGGCCGCCACCCCGGGAAGTACCCGCCCTTCAGGCACCAGGCACAGCACCTGCCGCTTTCCTTGACTCCAGGCCGTCATGAGTTCGCCAATGGCCGGATTTTCATAGGTGAACAGGGAAACCACACACTCCCCCGGCGCACGCATTGGAAGGTCGAAAGACTTGCGGAAGGTGCTCTCGGAAAATCCGCGGCGGCGTGCCGAGTAGTCAGCCTCGCGCAACAGACCACCGGTGGCCGTATCCAGGCCGGGAAAGAAGAAATGCTGGGTCAGAGGCAGACGTGGATGGGGCGACGGCAGGCCATGGCAGCCCGCCACCCAGTCCTCCGCGCTCAGGTACTCCAGATTGATCCAACAGGGGCGAGGCACACAACGGGCCATCGCAGTCAGAAAGGACTCCGGCAGCGTCGCAGCAAACGCCCCGATCACCACCTTTCCCGGCACCACATCGCCAAGGGGCTCGACCCAATGGCGAACCTCGACCCCCATCAACACCTGGGACGTTTGCTGTGGATCCAGGGAAGGAATCAGATGGCTGGCGCTCTTCAGGTCATCCACCCACAGACGCACAGCAAGCCCATGCTCCACAGCCAACTGACGCGCAAGACGCCAACACACGCCGATATCGCCGAAGTTGTCCACAACAGGGCAGAACACATCCCAGCAACAGGCAGGAGAAAGGGGAGGGAGAGCTGACGGTGGCGTACTGGGCACGGTTGGGGATAAACCCGGTTGGAAAGGTCGCACAAATTGTGCACAAGACACCTCATCGGAGCGAGGACAAATTTGCTCAACAATCGCCCCACATTGATGCCACCCCTGGGCCTACAGCCTTACCAACAACCCATCCATTTGAAAAACAAGGCTTAAATTGGCTTATCCACAGAAAGACGCTTAGCTATATGGTTAACAGTATTTATATGTATACAAAAACAATAAACAAAACACCACCACCGCAGAAACCCCCGTATCGGACAAAAACGGCTCAGGAAATCCTGACAACCCGGTGACTGGATCACCTCGTTGCTGATGGTCTTGTGGACTCCCCCACAGAGGCCCGGACCACATGTCTTGTGAACAACTCAAGGGAGAAGACCCCGGAAGAAATGTGGACAAGTCCGGGTTTCCCTACCCCGGTCAGAACCGTCCCCAAACCATCCCCGACAAGTCCCCCCATTTCTCCAGAGCTTTTTACAGTAAATAAACAATTGATTTATATATGTATATTTTTATTATCCACAGAAAGCAGCCGTGCATAGTTAACATGAACTTATATATATAAAGAAAAACATAAGAACAAAGCCTGACAGCGTGTTCGACATCCCGGGACGACCGTAAGGACAGAACATAGGGGTTGATCCCAAGCGCAGACGCGCAGGGGTTCGCCCATAATCCGGGGCCGTCCTGCCCAAGGCAGTCCTCCATGCCAGTACCTCGCCTGCCTCGCGCGCTCACCCACCCCTATCTGCTATTGACGCTGACCGTTCTGTTCTGGTCGGGCAACATGGTCGTTGGTCGTGGCTTGCGCGAAGCCGTGCCTCCCATGAGCCTCGCCTTTGCCCGCTGGACGCTGGCCCTGCTGCTGACTCTCCCCTTTGCCTGGCCTCACCTGAAGACGCTTCGTGGCATGACCCGGAAGCAGTGGGGTGTCCTGGTGGTGCTTGGGGTGCTGGGTGTCGGGGCATACAACACCCTGGCTTATGTGGCCTTGGTGCACACCACGGCAACCAACGCAGCACTGCTCAACTCCTTCATCCCGATCGCGATCATCGCGATTTCCTGGTTCCTGGGGCATCAGGCCAGGCTGTTGGAGTCCATTGGCGTGGGGGTTTCCTTTGTTGGTGTGATGGTCATCGTCAGTCGCGGAGATCCCGTCGTGCTGGCAGGACTGAGCCTCAATGCAGGGGATCTGTGGATGCTGGCGGCAGTCCTGTCCTGGGCCCTTTACACACTTGGGCTCAAGTGGCGGCCGGCCGGTCTGCATCCCATGGCCCTGTTGGCGACCCTGACGATGATTGGCCTGCTGGTGCTGGCACCACTTGTCTGGGTGGAGCTTTCCTCCGGCGCTAGGCTCCACCTCACGACCCCGGCCCTGTTTGGCGTCGCCTATACCGGGATCTTTCCGGCCTTCCTCGGCTACGTGTTCTACAACCGGGCAGTGGGAGAAGTCGGTGCTTCCCGGGCAGGCCTGTTCATTCACCTGATGCCAGCCTTCAGCACGGTACTGGCCATGCTCTTCCTGGGTGAAGCGCCCCGCGCCTACCATTTTTTCGGAATTGCGTTAATTCTGACCGGCATCTGGCTGACGACCCGTTTCAAGAAAGGCTAGACTGCGGGGCTCACTTTGGGAGCCGCCCTTGTATTTCGAACATCTCATCGAGATCAACAACCCCCTCAATCCGCTGATCGAGCCCTTGAGCGTCGAACAGGTGTGGCAGGGGCTGATGTACCGGGTGGAGGAGCCCACCGTGTTCCTGCCGGGGCTCGAACGCTGCACGATCCTGTCGCGTCAGGGCGACCGTGTGGAGCGCGAGCTGCATTTCGGCCCGGCCAGCGTGCGTGACACGGTCACCTTCCGCTATCTGGAATGGGTTTGTTTCGAATCCCTGGCAACATCCGAACATGCCGGCGGGCGCCTGACGATCCGATTCGATCAGCCGGCCGCCGAACACCTCTACCTGCGCTTCACCTACGAAACCACGCTGCCCGACGGTATGGAGGCGGGTGAGGGCGTGCAGGTATCCGAGTACGTGAAGGCGGCGTATCGGGAGTCCGATCTCGACACCGTCCGCATCATCCGTTTGATTGCTGCCAACGGCCGGCCCCAGTGAGGGGCTACCAGGCTGGCACACGAGAATGACCTCAGGAGACACCATGAAGATCGATTCGCCCCGTATCACGTCCTTCCAGCCTCCCGCTCGCACCCTGATGGGGCCCGGGCCGTCCGATGTTTCTTCGCGGGTGCTGGCTGCCATGGCCCGTCCTACCATCGGCCACCTGGATCCGACCTTCGTCGGCATGATGGATGAGCTCAAGAGCCTGCTGCGCTATGCCTTCCAGACGGAGAACGAGCTGACCTTCCCGGTCTCGGCGCCGGGTTCGGTAGGGATGGAAACCTGCTTTGTGAACCTGGTCAGCCCCGGTGACAAGGTGGTGGTGTGCATCAACGGGGTGTTTGGTCAACGCATGGCCGAGAATGTGCGTCGTTGCGGTGGGGTGCCTGTTATCGTGGAAGATCCATGGGGCGCACCGGTGGATCCCGCCAAGGTGGAAGAGGCCTTTGCCGCCAATCCCGACGCAGCCCTGTTTGCCTTCGTGCATGCGGAGACATCCACCGGCGCCCTCTCCGATGCGGCCACCCTGGCCGCCATCGCCCGCCGTCACGGAGCCTTGACCATCATGGACTGCGTGACCTCCCTGGGCGGTGTGCCTGTCCTGCTCGATGAATGGGGGATCGACGCGGCCTATTCGGGCAGTCAGAAATGCCTGTCCTGCACACCCGGGCTGTCGCCAGTGAGTTTTTCCGCTGCGGCCGTGGAACGCATTCGTGCCCGCAAGACACCCTGCCCCAGCTGGTTCCAGGATCTCAGTCTGGTGCTCGGTTACTGGAGTGGTGCCAAGCGCACCTACCATCACACTGCGCCGGTCAATCCGCTTTTCGGTCTGCACGAGTCCCTGGTCATGCTGGCCGAGGAAGGCCTTGAGAACGCCTGGCTACGTCATCGCAACAATCATCTGCGCTTGCGAGCGGGTTTGGAGGGGATGGGTCTGAAGTTCGTGGTTCGGGAGGATGCCCGTTTGCCCCAGCTCAACACGGTATGGGTGCCCGAGGGCGTGGACGAGGCAGTGGTGCGTAGCCGTCTGCTCAACGAGTTCGGTATCGAGATCGGTGCCGGCCTGGGGGCATTGGCAGGGCGCGTGTGGCGTATCGGCCTGATGGGCCAGTCGAGCTGCACGGCCAACATTGTCCTGTTCCTTGCGGCGCTGGAGTCGGTGATGCGCGGCTGATCACGGTGCATCCCGGATCGACGGCTTTCCGGGTCGTTGATCCGGGAAGATCGTCAACAAGCCCGGTGGCTCGCCGGGACTTGTCTTCAAGTGTTTGGTCTGCAGGTTCTATTTCTTCGCTTCTCCCCCCGTCACCGTCAGCTCTCCCTTCAGCTTGGCAAGGTTCTTGTCGCCGAAGCCCTTGATGTTCTTGAGGTCGTCCACACTCTTGAAGGGGCCGTTCTTGCTGCGGTAGTCCACGATCGCCTGCGCCTTGGCGGGGCCGATGCCTTTCACACCATCGAGTTCCGCCGGCGTGGCGGTGTTGATGTTGACCGCGGCAAAAGCCAGGTTGATGCCGGTAAAGCCCAGGGTGAGGAAGGAAAGGAAGCGTTTCATGGTGGTCTCCGGTTGAATGACGTTTACATTTTAATGTCAGTTTGTATGACATTTGCAAAAATACTTAAGCCGTTTTGCAACATCCGGAGACGATTGCCCTGCAACTGCGTGCGCGCTGCGGCGTTGATGAGGGGCAACCTTATCTGGAGCGAAATCATGAAACGCCTGATCTGCATTGTCCTGGCCGCCGCCTCCCTGAGCGCCTGCGTCGTTCTTCCGGTCGGCCATGGTCATGGCTATGGGCATCGTCACTATTCCGCGCCGTCGGTGGTGGTGGTGCCGCCGGCGCCGGGTCCGGGCTACCGGCGTGGGTATCGCGGCTGGTAGGGTAAAAAGCCGAAAAAAATCGGCCGGGACGGCTGGATTGCGCTTATGCTCGACGCCTGCACTCAACCCGCACCTGGTGGGGCGACTCGCTTCCCCGCCGGCCCTGTCCGATGCCGTCCTCGCTGCGAACCGCCACTGTCCATGAACATCGGCTGAGCCTCGCCGAAGTGCTCGATCTGCTCACCACCGACCGGATGGTGAACCCGGCAGACGCCGACAATCTGCGCCTTGCTAACGGTATCAAACCGTCCGATGCCCACCCGCTGATCACCATTGCCAACCAGAAATGGGCCTCCAGGCTGCCACCCCACCGGGTGCTCGGCCTCGAGGAACTTACCGAGTGGCTTGCCGGCAAGGTGGAGCTGGACTACTACCGCATCGACCCTCTGAAGATCGATTTCGCCGCCGTGACCGCGGTGATGTCCTCGGCCTACGCCACCCGTTTCGGGGTGCTGCCGGTACAGGTGGGGCTGCGGGAAGTGGTCGTGGCCACAACCCAGCCCTACCTGCGGGAATGGGAAAAGGAAGTGGCCGGCTACCTGAAGAAGGATATCCGCCGGGTGGTGGCCAATCCGGCCGACGTGGCGCGCTACCTGGTGGAGTTCTACAACCTGGCCCGCTCGGTCAAGAATGCCGCCCAGAGCAGCGGGCATTCGGGCGCCGGCCTCTCGTCCTTCGAGCAACTGGTGGAGCTTGGCCAGGGCAACCGCCAGTTCGATGCCAACGACCGCCACATCGTCAACATCGTGGACTGGTTGTGGCAATACGCCTTTGAGCAACGTGCCAGCGACATCCACATCGAACCGCGCCGCGACATGGGGTTGGTGCGCTTTCGCATCGATGGTGTCCTCCATCAGGTCTATCAGATGCCCATGCCGGTGCTCACGGCCATGACCAGCCGCATCAAGATCCTCGGCCGCATGGATGTGGTGGAAAAGCGCCGTCCCCAGGACGGCCGCATCAAGACCCGGGTGAGCAGTGGCAAGGAAGTCGAGTTGCGCCTGTCCACCCTGCCCACGGCCTTTGGCGAGAAACTGGTGATGCGCATCTTCGACCCCGAAGTGCTGGTGCGCAACATGGCCGAACTGGGCTTTTCCGAACAGGACGAAGCGCGCTGGCACTCCATCTCCGGCAAGCCCCACGGCATCATCCTGGTCACGGGCCCGACCGGCTCCGGCAAGACCACCACCCTCTATTCGACCCTCAAGCAGCTGGCCACCCCCGAGGTGAATGTGTGCACCATCGAGGATCCCATCGAGATGGTGGAGCCGGCCTTCAACCAGATGCAGGTGACGCCGGCCATCGAACTGGGCTTTGCCGATGGGGTGCGCGCCCTGATGCGACAGGACCCGGACATCATCATGGTGGGTGAGATCCGCGACCTGGAGACCGCCGAGATGGCCATCCAGGCGGCCCTCACCGGTCACTTGGTGCTGTCCACCCTGCATACCAACGACGCCCCGTCGGCGGTCACCCGCATGCTTGACCTGGGGGTCCCGGCCTATCTGCTCAACGCCACCCTGCTCGGCATCATGGCCCAGCGCTTGGTGCGCATCCTGTGCCCCCACTGCAAGCAGCCCCATCCGCCAACCCCCGAGGAGGAAGCGATGTGGGATCACCTGGTGACACCCTGGAAGGCGCCACGGCCGAGCCGCATCCACAAGGCCGTTGGCTGCATGGAATGCCGCATGACCGGCTACATGGGGCGTATCGGCCTTTATGAGATCCTGCTCATGTCACCGGAAGTGCGTAAGGCGGTGGGCGCCGATGTGGATATCGCACGGGTGCGCGAGATTGCCATCCGGGAGGGCATGAAGCCCTTGCGCCTGTCGGGTGCCCTCAAGGTGGCGGCCGGGATCACGACCCTGGAAGAGGTGGTGAAGATCGCACCCCCCGCCGAGAACAACGAAGGCAGCTGAGCGTTCGCGCCCAAAGGCGCGACTTCGCCGGCATTTGGGCGTACCCTGCGCAGCATTCACGTCCCTACCCGGAGCCCGTCATGGCCTCATCCCCCGAAAATGTCAGCATGGCCCTGTTCTGTGATTTCGAGAACGTGGCCCTGGGCGTGCGCGATGCGAGCTACGAAAAGTTCGACATCAAGCTCGTTCTCGAACGCCTGCTCCTCAAGGGCAGCATTGTCGTCAAGAAGGCCTATTGCGACTGGGACCGCTATAAGGGTTTCAAGGCGACCATGCACGAAGCCAACTTCGAGCTGATCGAGATCCCCCATGTGCGCCAGTCCGGCAAGAATTCCGCCGACATACGCCTTGTCGTGGACGCCCTTGACCTGTGTTACACCAAGAGCCACGTCAATACCTTTGTCATCATCAGTGGCGATTCCGACTTCTCACCACTGGTGTCCAAGCTGCGCGAAAACGCCAAGCAGGTGATCGGCGTGGGGGTCAAGCAATCCACCTCCGACCTGCTCATCGCCAACTGCGATGAGTTCATCTTCTACGATGATCTGGTCCGCGAGACGCGCCAGGTAGCGGCCCGCCGCGAGCCTCGGGAAACCCAGCAGCCCAGCCGGCGCAGCCCCGAAGAGGAAAAGCGCCGCAAGGACGAAGTGGATGCGCGGCGCACCCGGGCGGTGGAAATCGCGGTCGAAACCTTCGAGGCCTTGCTGGCGGAGCGGGGCGATACCGGCAAGATCTGGGCCTCGGTGCTCAAGGAAGCCATCAAACGCCGCAAGCCCGACTTCAGCGAAACCCGCTACGGTTTCCGTGCCTTTGGCAACCTCCTGGAAGAAGCCCAGTCCCGCGGGCTGCTGGAGTTTGGCCGGGACGAGAAATCCGGCACCTATGTCTATCGTTCCGGCGGCACCGTTGCCCGTGCTGAGCAGCCGGCAACCGAAGCGGCCGTGATTGCCGAAGGGCAGGCCGAAAACGTTGCGGCCGAGCAGGCGGAATCCCGTCGTTCGTCCCGCCGTGGTGGACGGGGCGGCAACAAGCCCAGGGTCGATGACCTGACGGCCGCCCGTAACGAGCTGGAAGCGGCCTACGCCGAGCATGTGGCCCAGTCCGAGTTTGCTCCCCAGGCAGAACCGGCCGAGGCCCGCCGATCTCGCCATCGGGGGCGTGGAGCGGGGGGCGACGCCACCGCCGCACCCGTGCCGGTCGTGGTTGAAGCCGAGGCCACCCAGGCATCTCCGGAACCCGAAGTCACGCCGGAGACCCCTGAGGCAGCACCCGTGGCCAAGACGAGCCGTCGCCGTGGCCGCAAGAATGCCGAGGCCGTCGAGCCCGCTGCCGAGGCTCCCTCCGCCGTGGTGGCTGAGGCGGCGCCTGAAGTGGAGCCCCGCCCCGAAACCCGTCGCAAAGGTCGCGGAACGCGCAAGGCCGTCAATGGTGCAACGGATGCACCCGGCGAGCCTTCACCTGCTGAAGCACCCGCGCCATCCCCGGCCGATGACGGAGCCGAAGCGCCCGTCCGCAAGCCGCCCGCCCGCAACCGCCGTCCGCGCAAGCAGGAGGTCTGATCCGGTCGGGCCGGAACAATGGCTGAGTGTCAGGGCGCTCGCCGCCCCTGGCGCTTCCGGTCGTTGTCGCAGGATGGGTTGCCCGGGGCCGCAACGGCGTTGCGGGTAATCCAGACTTCCACCCGGCGGTTCTTTTCCCGACCAGTGTCGGTCGCGTTGTCGGCGACGGGGGCGAGTTCCCCGAATCCGTGGGCGATGGCGGCTTTGACGCCGTAGCTTTCAAGCTCTCTTGAGACGGTGTCGGCGCGCTTCTGTGAAACCGAAAGGTTGATGCACTCCGAGCCGATGTTGTCGGCAAACCCCAGAAGCATGACCTTCAGATCCCGCCGATCAGGTTTTTCAAAGTACCTGACCAGACGCTTGACGTCTTGAAGTGCCTTGTTGTCCAGCTCCGCGGATCCGAACCGGAAACGCAGGTTGACACTCAGGCGTTGGGCCTGGGCAGTCAGTTTCCTGTGGGAAAGTGCGAGCTGGCCCCCATCGGAAACGCCGGACTCGACGACCTTGACCTCTTCGGGTACCTGACCAACAAAGCCGATCTGATCAGCAATTCCCTGGGCCATGTCCGAAATTGCGAAGTCTGCAAACTTGCGGGCGAAGGCGTTAGCGTCTGCCGGCACATACAGGAACAGGCGGCGCGTAAGGGGATAGTCCTCGGTTGCCACCGTCAGTTTTGTCGGGCGCATTGCCATTGAACGGGCATCGGCGGAGACCGCAATGGCCTTGGCCTTGCGGATGTAGGGCAGACCGACAAAGCCGATGGCGCCGGCTTCTTCCGCCACGGCATCGGAAAGCGCCTGACTGTCCTCATAGCGTTTCGCCGTGTCGAGAATCCTGTCGCCGTTCAGGACAAGTGTCTTGAAGGTATCGAAGGTGCCCGATTTTTCGTCGCGGGCGTGGATCCGCACCGGGCCGGGTGTGCCGCCAACCATGCTCCAGTCGGTGATCTTCCCGGAGAACAGCCCCTGCAATTGATGGATGGACAACTTATCCACCCGGTTTGCCGGATTGACCACGACTGCCACGCCATCGAGAGCAACAACGAATTCCGAGTTGCCGGCCCCCATGTCGCCGAGCTTTGCCAGTTCGGCCAGCTCGTCCTTCCGGATGGGTCGGGATGACATGCCGATGTCTGCAACACCGTCGCGAAGCCCGGAAAAGGCCGTCCCCGAGCCATGGGCGGAGATCAGGACCTGAACCTTCTTTCCATTGCTGCTGGCGAGGATTTCGGACTCTTCGTGGTCCTTGCCCGGACGGCGCTGAAGTTCTCCATAGCCCTCCTGTTTCAGGAAGGCCTCCACCAGCGCGGGGGCAAGGGAAGCACCAAGCGTGTTCGAGCCGGACAGGCGAAGTTGCAGAAGATCGGGTTGAGAGACGGAGATCGGTGATGTCTTTTCAGGCCCCGCGCTGGTCGACGTCTTTTCGGAATTGCCCTTGAAAAAGAAGAAGGCACCGAGGGCAATAACCAGCAATCCCACCAATGCCGAGATGATCAGTTTGATGTTCGTGGAGTTTCGGCTATTGCCGCCCGCCACCATCAGCGACGCATTGCATTCCGGGCAACGGGCATCCGGCGTGCTCATGACGATGGATTCCTTGGACGCCGCCTTGCTGCACAGGCTGGGCAGATTGGTACATACGCCGTTGTTCATAGTTCGGCCTCCCCCCGGATGGTCTTCATGGCATCCCGGGCTGCTGCATTCCATTGCACCATCTCCACCTCGACGAGCCTGGGTGGCAATAGCGATTTGATCGATTCGATCCTGGCGAGCATCGAATCACGAATCTTCGACTGGAACTCGGGAGAACCCGTCACCTGCGACGCCAGGTTGCTGCGGATGGCCGTGATCAGTTCCATGACGGTCTTCTCGGTTGCCCCCTCCTGCACTTCCTGGAAGGATCGCCCGAGAAGGAGGGTCTCGAGCTCGAATCCGTCCTCGTCACGACGGGCGTGGATGATCCGGGTCTGACCCGAGGCCGGGTCGTGACTTTCCTTGATCAATGCCAGAGCATCGGCCAGCAGCAGCACCGGGCGGGCCCGGCGCGCGACCTGGGCATCGTCGGCAATGAAGAGATCGGGCAGCAGGCTGCCATCACCTTCGATATGAACCTCAAGCGCGGCGCGCGCCCGCCCCAGCTGGGACAGCCGTGCTTCATAGCGCTCCTTGAGGGCCTTCAGGGTTCTCGCGAATCGCAGCGGGAACAGGTTCACCAGTGTCACCAGGGTGATCTCGTTGATCCGCTCGTTCGACGCCACGAAGCTCACCCGCCCGGGTCGGGCATCCTTGAATGCGGACTTGAGCTGGTCGACGAACTCCTTGTGTTCGGCCGGTTGCGGCATCATGACTGCGAATGCCTCGACCGCCCGCGGTGCGGCGCTGCGCCCTTCAAAGTGCTTGTTCTGTTCGGTCGGATCGAAGGCCAGGAAACGTCCGGCCGCACCCGCCAGTGCCGTGGCTTCCCGGGTGAGCTTGTCTTTGTCCACACCCCAGCGATCCTGAAGCTTCTCGATGACGGAGACGCCAATCACCCGCTCACGTTGCTCGGTGACCAATCTCTGGTGGGCACTTCGCACGTTTTCCTCGCTGCGCGCAACGATTGCATTGCGAATCTCGCCTTCGGCCATCCGGCGATTGAACAGCTTGAAAGTCGGTGTCTGCCCCAGCCTTGCGACGATGTCCGCCCTTACCGCGGCGGTTTGAACGCGCTGTTCTTCCTCGTCTGCCACCAGCCGACGTCTGACCGCATCGACACCCTTGGCGTTTTCGATGCTGACCACATAGCCATTCTCCGCGTGCAGGTCGGCGCTGTTGTGCTCCCGCGGGAGTCGGTTGGCGATGGTCTTGGTGGCCTGGTCGGCCGCAGCGCCCAGCGCCGCTTCTCCGGAATCGATACTGGCCTTCAGGTCGGCCATTTGATCCAGGATGTTGAGAATGAGCTTCTTGGAGAACCGGGCGGCTTCGGCCAGGGTTCTCGCCACGCTTTGCTCCCGCAGGGCGAGCGCGGCCTTGCCAATGTCGCGCTCGCGGCTGTTGAGCAAGGCATCCAGGATGCGCGTGTTGTTCCACTCCGCTTCGATGGTGAGTACCTGCCGGGCAAGATGATCCGCCGACTCGATCCGCTTGGCAGCGAAATCATCCACCTTCGATAGCCTCAGGTTCAGGTCTTCCATCAGTGCCGCGACGAGCCTTGCGCATTCGTTCAAGGACCGGGCACCGGTTCGCCAATCCTCGAACAGGCTGGCCTCAACCCTGTCCCGGACCGCTTCCGCCAGACTCTGCACATCGCGCTCCGCAGTCTGGAAGAACGGTTTGACGCCCACACCGCGAAAGCCCTCTTCCCAGGCGCTGCTGAACAGGCGCTTCAGCTCACCCAGCCATTTCAGTTTGTCGGTCTGCTTGACCAGTTGCAGGTAGTGACCTTCGAACTCGCCCCATTCCTGATCGTATCCCCGCCACCGGCGGGAGCCTTCGCTGTCGATGATCGGACGGATGAGACGCAGATGTTCGTCGCTGAGGCGCCAGTCGTCACGGGTCTTCTGGTCCGTGACGAACTCGGCATTGGTCTGGGGCCGGGCCTGCTCGATGAAACCGAGGCCCTCCTGCCAGTTGTTGAACTGGAGCTGACGGAAGGACTGCAGGGCAAACTCGTAGGTGAGCAATTCGCGAATCGACTCTTCCGGGAAAGCCAGGCGCCGGATGCCGAAGCTCAGGAAGCGCACCGAGCGCAGCCCCTTCCCGGTTCCCGCGATGGCCTCGGGGCTGCCATCGCCGTTTTCCGCATTCTCGAAGCGGGACAGGTCATCCCAGGCCACCTTGCGGGCGACAACCGTTTTGTGGAATACGAAGTCGGCAACGATGTCGGGCAGTTCGCTCTCGATGCTGGCCCTGAAACCCTGCTCATTCTCGTCGGAATAGACATAGCACCCGTTGAACCAGAAGTCCGACTTCACGGTGCCACCGCTGGACACGTCGCAGGGCGCCCAGGTGCCCGCGGACATGGCGTTCAGTTCGAGCAGGGACGCATAGGCATTGGCGTGATAGTTTCCGGTGTTCCAGTTGGCAGGCGGGTTGAGATCGGGAACATAGGCGTAGACCAGGATGCGTTGCGCCTTGTCGGGGAACAGCGCACGAAGCTGGGCGATCACGTCGACGATCGCGCCGGAACCCGTGCCGCCCGCCAGGCCGCAGAAGACGTGGAAGGTCACGTCGTTGCGCTTGCCGCGATCCTGCATGTCCCGCACGAGGGTGGCCACGCTGTCCCGGAAGCGTTTCACGTTCATGGCAAACAGGAAGCGTCCCAGTCGGCGCTTCTGCCCCCCGGCGGCATCAATGTTCAGGCTGGAGAGAATCTCTCCCCAGGTCGCCCGGTCACCCAGCCAGGGCTTGAGGTTCGGATAGCTGTTGAGATCCTGGATGACCGCGGTGAGGTTCGCCTCCGCGATCAGCATCTGGTTGCGTTTGGGCAACTGCACCGACTTGCCGAGCACCGACCAACCCGGATCATTGTCCCGGAATGACTTGGGATCCGAATCGATGAACAGGTAATCGAGGATCAGGCCATCCGGTTCCTCTTCCCGGAATTGCTGATAGACCAGCTTCCTGAAAGCCTTGAGGATGCGTCCGCCTGTGCCCCCCAGACCGATCAACAGATGATTCATGGTGCCCGCCTTTTCCGGAACTGCGCATTGTCTGAATGTCGGGCCACCCTGCGACGTCTGTCAGTGACGATGCAACGCCGAACTTGGCAGCCGGTCACAATGGTGTAACGGTAAGATGAACGCGTCATGACAAAGGGCGCCGATGTTCCGTCATCGCCGCGTCCCGGGCCGGATGAAGGTATCCGGTGGGGCAATGAACTTTCCCGCCCGTCACCTGCCTGAAAGCCTTCTTCCACCCGTCTGTCCGGCATCGCCGGTGCCGCGAATGCCAGCCTTTCCCCCCTCCCTCGCCCGCTACCTGCCAGCGCTGGCGCTGATCGTCCTGTCGTGTACCTGGGGTTACACCTGGGTGCTGCTCAAGCAGGGCCTCGTGTATGCCTCGCCCTTTGCCCTGGCCGCCCAGCGCTGTGTGGGTGGCGCGGTGGCCCTGGTGGTGGCGGTGAAGCTGATGGGCAAGTCCATGCGCCTGGTGGCCCCGGGGGAGACCGCGGTGCTGGGTCTGGTGCAGATCACCGGCTTCGTGGCCCTGCAGACCTGGGCGCTGGTGGAAGGGGGGCCCGGCAAGACGGCGGTGCTGATCTTCACCATGCCGATCTGGACCCTGCTGCTGGCCTGGCCGCTGCTGGGCGAGCGGGTGCGCGGCAAGCAGTGGCTGGCGGCGGCCTCCACCCTGGGCGGGTTGTTGCTGATCATCGAGCCCTGGAACATGCATTCCAGCCTGTTCAGCAAGATGCTGGGGATTGGCGCGGCGGTGTGCTGGGCGGTCAGTACCGTGCTGTTGAAACGCCTGCGCCGCCGCGAGCCGGTGGACCTGCTGGTGCTGACTACCTGGCAGATGATCATCGGCTCGGTGCCCCTGGTGCTGCTGGCCGAGCTCGCCCCCGGTCGCAGCACCGACTGGAGCAGCCATTACATCGCGATCATCATCTTCCTCTCGGTGGCCAGCGTGGCCCTGTGCTGGTGGCTGTGGGTGTGGATTCTCGACCGGGTGCCGGCCTGGGAGGCCAGCCTGTCGGTGCTGGGCACTCCGGTGGTGGCCATCCTGTCATCCCGCCTGGCCCTGGGCGAGGCTTTCAAGGCCAGCGAGGTTGCCGGCATCCTGCTGATCGGCGGCGGCCTCGCCCTGCTCTCCCTGTTCGGCTGGATGTCCAGCCACAGGGCCGTTCAGACCCGGTAGCCCTCTTCCGCCAGCACCTGACGCACGGACGGGCGTTCGAGCATGCGCAGGTAGTGGGCGCGGCAGTTGGGGGGCAGGGTCATCTTCAGGTGTTCGGCCCAGAACTCGGTGTAGAACAGCGCCGCATCGGCAATCGAGAAACGCCCGGCAAGGTAGTCGCGGCCTTCCAGTTGCCCATTCATCACCTCAAAACCCCGGGTCACGATCTCCCGGCCCCGGGCCTGCACGGCCTCATGGTCCGCGGTATTGGGGGTATAGCTCGAGGTGGTGAAGATGCGGGTGAAGCCCTGGCCGTGGATCGTGCCGACGGCGTAGTCCATCCATTCCAGCACGCACACTTCGCCGGCCGCGTCGTCGGGGAGCAGCTTGCGCCGGGGGTATTGGCGCGCCAGCCACCAGGCGATGGCCTGGAAGTCGGTGATGGGGCGGCCGTCGTCGAGGACCAGGGTGGGAATCGTCGCCCTGGGGTTGATGGCCAGGTAGTCGGGCTTCAGGTGGTCACCGGCCGGCAGATTGACGATGTAGACCTCGAACACGGCGCCCACCTCTTCGAGCAGAAGGTGGATGCCGGTGGAGCAGGAACCGGGGGTCATGTAGAACTTCATGGCGTGTCGTCCTGGATGGCGGAGACCATCCCTGAAGCAAGACGAAGGCCATTGCAGCGGGCAGGTGGAAATGCCCGCCAGCAGGCAGCGAGTCGGGGGGAAGTGGATATCCGCTGGCGCGATTGTCCGCTTTGCGCCGCGGGTTTGTCGGATTGCCCCTAGGGGCGAGGTGCCTGGCGGGCCAGTTCTTCGGGGGTGTTGATGTTCGAGAAGGCCCCGGGGCAGTCGGAGAAATCCACCACCACGTGCTGCGTCTCGCCCACCCAGCGCCGGATCTGTCGCCCGCCCCCCTCCAGAAATGCAGCCAGACTCGGAGCGACGCCGCGGTGGGCGAGGAGGAAGGCGGGTTCCGGCTGGCCACCGACGCTGACCATGGCCACCTGGGCATTGGCTGCCCGGGCGGCGGTGAGCAGGCGCGGGGCCAGGTCAAGGGGCAGGAAGGGCGAGTCGCAGGGGCAGGTCAGCACCCAATCCCCTTCCAGTGCGGGGTCGTGCAGGGCCGCATCCAGGCCGGCCAGGGGGCCGACGAAGCCCGCCAGCCGGTCGGGCACTACCCACGGGCTGAACGCTGCGTAAGCGGCGGCGTTGCGGTTGGCGTTGATCATCAGCTGATGCACCTGGGGCGCCAGACGATCCAGCACGTGTTTCACCATGGGCTGGCCGGCCAGTTCGACGAGGCCCTTGTCCTGCCCGCCCATGCGGCTGCCGAGGCCGCCAGCGAGGATGAGCCCGGTGATGTGCTCGTGTTTCATGGCTGTGATGGAGGTGTGGAGGTGTCGGGGCGGCGCCGCTTGGAGTGCGCAAGTCTATCAGTCCGCCCCGCCGACGCTGAGCTTCACTCTTGCCCCACGCGCCGCTATAGTCCGCCCCGCGGTCTGTGTACCGCTTTGATGTTTTCAGCGGGCCCGGTGTTGCCGGTGTCCGGACTTCAGCCGGGGCCGTACTCCCTCGTCCCGGCGGCGGGTGCCCCACGGGGTGCCGATTGAGGAGCTGTCCATGACTTCCATGCCTTACTCGCGGCGTGCGCTGCTGCGCGCCTGTGTTGCTTCCGCCCTGGCCGGCCTTGCCGGTCTGCCCCTGCTGGCCCATGCGGAGGACGTCCTCCGGGTGTCGGCCATTCCCGACGAGGCGCCCACCGAACTGCAGCGCAAGTTTGCTCCCCTGGGGGCTTACCTTGAGGCTGAAACGGGCATGAAGGTGAGCTTCGTGCCGGTGACCGACTACGCTGCCGTGGTCGAGGCCCTGGCCACCCGCAAGATCGACATGGCCTGGCTGGGGGGCTTCACCTTCGTGCAGGCCAAGATCCGCACCAACGGCACGGCTGTGCCCCTGGTCCAGCGCGCCGAGGACGCCAAGTTCACCTCGCGCTTCATCACCGCCAGCGACAGCATCAAGGGCTTTGCCGACCTCAAGGGCAAGACCTTTGCCTTCGGTTCGCCCTCGTCCACGTCGGGCCACCTGATGCCGCGCTACTTCCTGGGCCAGGAAGGCATCAACCCGGACAAGGATTTCAAGAGCACCGCCTTCTCGGGCGCCCACGACGCCACCGTCGCCTTCGTGCAGGCCGGCAAGGTGGATGCGGGCGTGCTGAACGCCTCGGTGTGGGACAAGCTGGTGGAGCAGAAGAAGGTGGACACCACCAAGGTCCGTGTCTTTGCCACCACGCCGGCCTATTTCGACTACAACTGGACGGTGCGTGGTGACCTGGACCCGAAGATCCAGGCCAAGCTCACCCAGGCCTTCCTCAAGCTCGATCCGGCCAACCCCGCCCACAAGGAGATCATGGCCCTGCAGCGTGCCAGCAAGTTCATCCCCACCAAGGCGGAAAACTACAAGGGCATCGAGACGGCGGCCCAGGCGGCAGGGCTGTTGAAATAAGGGGCACAGCGGAGGCAGCCTGGGGAGGCGGCTTCGGTCGCCCATGGATTTCGATCCCCGGCCTGCCTTTGCAGCAATGCACGAGGGGCGCGTGATGTCGCCCCTGCACGGAGCGCAAACAAGGATCACCACATGGGTTTTTCCCTCGAAGGCGTCAGGCTGACCCACGCCAACGGCTTTCACGCCCTGCGCGGTGTGGATCTGCACGTGGCGGCGGGCGAGCGGGTGGCCTTGATCGGGGCGTCCGGTGCGGGCAAGACCACCCTGCTGCGGGTGCTGGCCGCGTCCCTGCGTCCCACCGGGGGTCGGGTGCGCCTGCTCGGGGGGGAACCCTGGGTGGATTCGCCCCGGGTCCTGCGGCGCCTGCGGTCGCGCATCGGCCTGGTGCACCAGTCGCCGCCCATTCCGCCGCGTCAGCGGGTGGTGACGGCGGTGCTGGCCGGGCGCCTGGGCCAGTGGCCCCTGTGGAAGGCCCTGGCATCGCTGGTGTTGCCGGTGGACCCGGAGGGCGCCGCCCGGGAGCTGGCGCGCCTGGACATGGCCGAGCGGCTTTACGCGCGCTGCGACCGCCTGTCGGGCGGCCAGCTACAGCGGGTGGCCCTGGCCCGGGTGTTGTACCAGCAGCCCGAGCTGCTGCTCGCCGACGAGCCGGTGTCGGCCATGGACCCGGCCCTTTCCGAACTCACCGTGGCCCTGCTCAACGAGGAGGCGGTGCGTCGCGGGGTGACCCTGGTGGCCAGTCTGCATGCGGTCGATCTGGCCCTGCGCCACTTTCCGCGGGTGGTGGGCGTGAAGGAAGGGGCAATCGCCTTCGACCTGCCGGCGGCTGAAGTGACGGAAGCGCTGCTGCGCGATCTTTACGCCGCCGAAGGGGCCTTGCCCCTCGCCGGCGAGATGCCCGGCACCCCTGCGCCAGGCCTGCCGCCCCTGCGGTGCGCATGAGCGGGGCCTGGCGCAGGGAAGGGCAGGGGCGGTCATGAGTACCCCTGTCCGCGATCCGGCAGCCCTGCCACGGCTGGGTTGGACCTTGCTGGCGCTGGTGCTGCTGTGGCCCTTGCTGCGCCTGACGGACTTTCGTCCGGCGGCCCTGTTCGAGGCGGGCAACCTGCAGGCCATGGGGCATTTTCTGGGGGGCTTCCTGCCGCCCGAGACCGCGCCTGAGTTCCTGGCGATGCTGGCCCGGGCCACGGTGGAGACCCTGGCCATGGCAACGGCGGGCATTGCCCTTTCCATGTTGCTGGCGGTGCCCCTGGGGCTGCTGATGACCCGCAGCCTGTCCATCTCGCGCCTGGGGCCGGGGCGGGGCGGTTGGGTCGGGCAGATCCTGCGCGGGTTGGCCCGCGGGGTGCTGGCGGTGCTGCGGGGGGTGCCGGAGCTGGTGTGGGCGCTGCTGTTCGTGCGGGTCTTCGGCCTGGGTGCCGCCGCCGGGGTGCTGGCCCTGGGCATCACCTACGGGGGCATGCTGGGCAAGGTGTATGGCGAGATCCTCGAGTCCACCGATGCCCGCCCGGCGCGCATTCTGCTGGAAGCCGGCAGCGGGCGGCTGGCGGCCCTGTGCTACGGGCTGCTGCCCAACGCGGCCCAGGAGCTGGTGTCCTACACCGTGTATCGCTGGGAGTGCGCGGTGCGCGCCTCGGTGGTGATGGGCTTCGTCGGCGCGGGGGGCCTCGGCCAGCTAATGGACCAGTCCATGAAGATGCTCAACGGGGGCGAGGCGGCAAGCATCCTGGCCACTTTCCTGGTGCTGGTGCTGGCGGCAGATGGCTTGTCGGGTTTTTTGCGCAGGAGGCTGGCATGAGGGCGGGCATCTCCCTTGGCGCGCTGCTGGCCGTGGCCCTGCTGCTGGCGGCCGTGGGCGCCAGCTTTGCCTTTCTCGACATGCCCCTCGGCGCGCTGTTCACCGGGTCGGCGGCCAATGAGGCGGCGGACTTCGTGAAGCGCTTCTTTCCGCCCGACACGTCGGTCGACTTCCTGGCCAAGGTGGCCTGGGCGGCACTGGAAACCCTGGCCATCTCCCTTCTCAGCACCCTGCTGGCGGTGCTCCTGGCGGCCGGCCTGGCCTTGCCGGCGGCGGGTCGCCAGGGCTGGCTGGCCGGGCAGGTGGCGCGTTTCAGCCTCAACCTGCTGCGCTCGGTGCCCGAGCTGGTGTGGGCCACCCTGATGGTGCTGGCGGCCGGTCTCGGCCCCTTCGCCGGTACCCTGGCCCTGGCTCTGCACACCACCGGGGTGCTCGGACGCCTGTTTGCCGAGGCGCTGGAGAACACGCCGGCGGCACCCGCCGAGGCCCTCGTCAGCAGTGGCGCCCCGGCGCTCGCCACCTTCCTCTACGGCACCCTGCCCCTGGTGGCGCCCCAGTGGCTGGCTTACGCCCTGTACCGTTGGGAGATGAACATCCGCATGGCGGCGATTCTGGGCTTTGTCGGGGCCGGCGGCCTGGGCGCCCAGCTGTACTACAGCCTGTCCCTGTTCCACGAGGCCGAAGCCAGCACCGTCATCCTGGCCATGCTGATGATGGCGGTGGTGGTGGACGGGGTGAGCGCCTGGCTGCGGCGCGCGTCGGCCTGAGGGGCGGTTCCGTCCAATGCGCGGAGCGATTGCGCCCCGCGATGCTCACCCTGCGCCACATACAGTTGCGTTTCCCGGAGCCAACTTCGAGCGCTCGCTGCGGTAGCTTCACGCTTCCTGACACCGTCGCCGGACGGGATCCCATCGTTTGACTTCAAGTGAACGGCTCTCGTGCCGTGATTACACACTCGGCTTCCGGCATGTTGCGCCGCGGGACATACCCCGGAAACCGTTTATAAAGACAAACAAGACGGCTGCGTCTGCTGGAACAGCACGGTTGGACGCAAGGGAGAGGCACGTGAAACCAGGAATCACTCCGACGGGCGTGGAACGCACGCTCGATGACCACGATTTCATAGTCAGCAAGACCGACACCAAGGGTCGCATCGTCTACGCCAACCGAATCTTCATCGAGCTCTCGGGTTATCGCGAGGATGAGCTGATTGGCGAGCATCACAACATCATTCGTCACCCCGATATGCCGCGCAGTGTCTTCAAGCTGCTGTGGGACCAGATTGCCGCCGGAAATGAGTTTCTGGGCTATGTGAAGAACATGGCCCGGGATGGGAGCTTTTACTGGGTGATGGCCACCGTTACGCCGGACCGGAGCGGACGAAGCGAGATCGGCGGCTTTACCTCGGTACGGCGCAAGCCGCGCAAGGAGGCAGTTGCGGCGGCCGCAGGGCTTTACCAAGACATGCTGGCCGCCGAAACCACGGCCGGCGCCCGGGATGCGATTGCCGCCGGCACAGGGGTTCTCGAGCAGGCACTGAACGGGAGGAGCTATGAAGCCTTCGTCCTTGCGCTCTGAGCTGTCCCTGCTGGGCTGGAGTCAGCTCGCCCTGCTTGTATTGAGCCTGGCGGGTGTCTTTTTCACCCTGGGTTTTCACCCGATACTGGTGCTGAGTCTGTTGCTGGGGGTGGGGCTGTCGGTGTGGAATCACCTCAGGCTCCGGTCTTCTCTCTTGCCGCTGCAAGACGTGCTTGTCCTGGCTGAACGTATCGGTCAGGGAGATTTCACGGGGCGTATCACGGGCAAGCCCGATTCCAACGAGATCGGCCGTCTGGGTTGGGCGCTGAATGACATGCTCGATCAGCTTGAAGCGTATTTCCGGGAGGCCGACAGTTCGTTCCGTGCCCAGATGGAGGGACGATACGCCCGAGTGGCCCAACCCTCCGGTCTGCATGGCAGCCTGGGAACGGCAGTTGAAACCCACAACGCGCTTCTTGATGGCATGGCCTCGAACCTGCGCAACCAGCTCAAGACCACGCTGCTGAGCAATGCCGGCCTGCTCAATGCGGCCAACCTGATCTCAAACCTCACCGGCAACCAGAGCGATCTCAAGGAGATCACCGAACAGATGCAGATCGCAGCCGGAGCGGCCACCACCACGGTGGCCGAAGCCGGTGAGAGCCAGCAGGCGGTGGCTGAGGTGGTGTGCCAGCTATCGGGCATCAGCGACCGCATCGTCAAGGTGGCCGATGCGGTTGGCGAGCTCAACTCACGCAGCCAGGAGGTGAGCCGTTCCGTGATGCTCATTACTGAAATATCGGATCAGACCAACCTGCTGGCCCTGAATGCGGCCATCGAAGCCGCCCGGGCGGGCGAGGCCGGGCGTGGCTTTGCGGTGGTGGCCGATGAAGTGCGCAAGCTGGCCGAGAAGACCCGTGAGGCTTCCCGGTCCATCGGCGAGATCATGCAGGGTCTGACCCGGGACGGCGCGCAGATGCATGCCAACGCTGAAGAAATGAAGGACATGACGGCCAATTCGGCCAGCGTTGTCGGGCAGCTTACCGACACCTTCCGCCGCTTTGCCGATGCTGCCCGGGAAACCGAAAAGCAGTCGGTGCGCGTGCAGGACCAGAGCTTTGTCGCCCTGGTCAAACTGGATCACATGATCTACAAGCAGCGCACCTACCTGTCGCTCAACAGTGGCGGCGATGGACAGCACACGGGCGCAGTTGAAGTGACCCATGAGGACTGCCGGCTCGGCAGGTGGTGCCAGACCGATGGCGAGGCGCTGTTTGGCAAGCTGCCCGCCTTCCGCCACCTTGAACAGCCCCATGCCAAGGTCCATGGCAGTGCCCGTCGGGTGCTGGAGCTGCTCAAGGCGGGATGGGAGAACGATGTCGGCGTTCAGGCCCGCATCCTCGATACGCTCGGCGAAATGGAGGATGCCAGCAATGAGGTGATGAAGCTGCTCGACCACATGGTGGTGGAGAAGCACCCCGCAGAGTTGTGACCGCGGTTCGGCCGGACGGCCGGCCGAATCACCACATCAGGTCGTCGGGCACCTTGAAGTCGGCGTAGGGGTCGTCCTCGGCGGGGGCTTCGGCCTGCTTCACGTACACCACCCGGGCCGGGTCGCGCTCGGCGATCTTGTCGCCGATGGTCTTGGGCAGCAGCTCGGCGGCCTCGCCCTGGCAGACGATCACCAGGTGCCCGGCGGCAATGTGGTCACGCACCTGGGCCGACACGAACATGCGCTTGATCTTGCCGTCGTGGGTGTAGTTGTAGGCCACCTCGGCGGCGCCCCGGGTGAGCTTGGCCTGCTTGTGCTGCTGGATCATCTGCACGATCTGCGCCTCGATGGCCTTCTGCCGCGCGGCCGCGTCGCGCTGGGCGTTGAGCTCCCGTGCCCGCTCGGCCTGCTGGCGCTGGATCTCCAGCGCCGCCTGCTTGGCCTCGTCCACCGTCTGGACCCCCGACTTGCGGTCGAGCTTCTGCTGGCGCGACTTGTCCTGGTTGAGCTGCTTGGCCTTGCCCTTGCTGACCAGGCCGGCCTTCATGAATTGATCCTGCAACGACGCCATGGGCGTTTCTCCGTGATGAGTACTGGCCACCGCGGCGGTGGTCGGGAAAGGGAGGATAGCAAGGGGCAAATCGGTCCGCACGCATTGATGGCAGGGCGAAGGGCACATAGACTCCCAGCGCACGTCCCGGCACCCACCCCCCATCGGCCCCGCCATCCCGCGCGGGCAAGGAAAACCCCCATGCCAAGCCCCGCTCCCCTGCTCTGCGCCGCCCTGCTGCTCACCGCGCCGGCCCTCCATGCCGCCGACCTGCCCGGCACCCGCTTCTTCCACGGCGACTGGGAGCTGGCCTGCGACAACACCCGCACCTGCCGGGCCGCTGGCTACAGCGTGGATGGCGCCGAGCTGGGCATCGCCGTGCTCCTCACCCGCCCGGCCGGGCCGGGGCAGCCGGTGACGGCCCAGGTAAAGGTCGGGCGCTACGACGACAACCCCATCGTCGACAAACTGCCCCGCAACTTCCAGCTGACCCTCCGCATCAACGGAACGCCCCATGGCGCCGTCGCCTTCGACAGCGACAGCCTCCTCGGCGAACTCAACCCGGCCCAGACCAAGGCCCTGCTTGCCGCCCTCACCCGCAAGAGCAGCATCGAGTTTGTGCGCAAGGGCAACACCTGGGCGCTCTCCGACACCGGCGCCGCCGCCGTGCTCCTCAAAATGGACGAATTCCAGGGCCGCCTGGGCACCCCCGGCGCCCTCATCCGGCCCGGCACCCAGCCCGAAAGCAAGGCCCTCCCCCCGCTGTTGGGCCTCGTCGTCAAGCCGGGCGCCATCGCCCCCGCCAGGCCGGGCGACAAGACCTGGGTGAAGCAACAAGGCCCCGCCCTGCTCAAGGCCCTGCGCGCCACCCTGAAGAACGACGAAACCGACTACTGCCCCGACCTCACCGAACCCGACCCGTCCAACGAAGCCACCCCCACCGTCACCCGCCTCACCGACACTCGCCTGCTGGTGTCCACCCGCTGCTGGAGCGGCGCCTACAACGTGGGCCACGGCTACTGGATCGTCAATCAAGCCCCGCCCTACCAGCCCGTGCTGGTCACCACCCAGGGCTCGGAATACGAAGCCGGCACCATCACCGCCACCCAAAAGGGCCGAGGCCTGGGGGACTGCTGGTCAATGGAGGAATGGAAGTGGGACGGCAAGGGCTTCGTGCTGGCCCACGCCACGTCCACGGGCATGTGCCGGCTGATCGCACCGGGCGGCGCGTGGGATCTGCCGACGCGGGTGGGGCTGGGTGGGGGGGAGTGAGGGGGAAGCCTGCTTTGGGCTGGTCTGGTGGGGGGTGGAAATATTCCTGAGATCGCAGGAATTCATCGGTTATCGGTGGATTCGGATCGGGAATTCCTGCGCTCGTAGGAAATGATGGAAATTGCTGTGGTCTCCGACTATTATTCCTGCGATCACAGGAATAATAGTCGGACGAATCGTTCGTGAGACGACTGAGCGCTGAGGAAAGATCTCCATGAAAAAAACGGTGGATTCCGTCTCGGATATCGGCACGGTGCTTCGTGCTGTCCGCAAAAGCTCCGGCATCCGGATCGACGATCTGGCGGGTATGGTGGGTGTCAGCAAGCAGTTCGCGTCCGACGTGGAGAACGGCAAGGACACCGTGCAGATGGGGCGGGTGTTTCGCTTGCTCCGGGAGCTCGGGGTGCGCGTGTCCGTAGAATTCCACGACTCCGCGGCAGCGGAGCTTGAGCGCCTGGTGCAGCGTGCAGCGCAGAAGCGGGATGCTGACGGTGAGTGAAGCGCGCGTTCTGCAGATCTATTTTGAGCGCCAGCATGTTGGCCATCTGCTCGAAGAGCAGGACATCTGGACGCTGAAATACGATGCGTCGTGGTCAAGGTCTGCCCAGGCTTTTGACCTGTCGCCGGCTTTGCCACGACATCAGCTTGAGCATCGCGACGGGAGCACGGTCAGAACCGTACAGTGGTTCTTCGACAACCTCCTGCCAGAAGAGCATCTGAGAGAAGCGGTCTGTCGGGAAGCCAATGTCCGCGATGCCTTCGACGTCTTGCGATATCTGGGGAGGGAATCGGCTGGCGCCCTGACCTTACTGCCACCCGGGGAGGCGCTTCCGACCGACAGCGCGATTGTGCCGCTGCCCGACGATGCGCTTGCCCGCCGCATCCGCAATCTGCCGCAGCAGACCCTGATCCGTGATGCGCCAAAGAAGATGTCGGCCGCGGGCGCGCAGCATAAATTGCTGCTGGTCATAAAAGAAGGTGAGCTGTTTGAGCCTGCCGGCGCCACGCCGTCCACGCACATCCTCAAGCCCGACCATCCCGACGTGGAGCATTATCCGGCATCGGCCTACAACGAATTCCTCACCATGCGGCTGGCCAGGGCGGCGGGGCTGCTTGTTCCGGACGTCATTCTGCGGCGCCTGCCCGACGACCAGGCGGCGGTCCCGGTTTACATCATCGAACGCTTTGACAGGCTGGGCAGTTTTCCCGATACGCAGCGAAGACATATCATTGACGCCTGCCAGCTGCTCAACATCTCCCGCACGCTGAAGTACAGCCGGGCGTCCCTGGAGACGCTGTACGAGATCAGTACCCTCTCGGCAAATCCCGCGGCAACGCGGTTTCGACTCTTTCGATGGCTGGTCTTCAACGTCTTTCTGGCAAATGACGACAGCCACCTGAAGAACCTGTCATTTGTCATGACCGCCCTGGGGCCCGAGCTGGCGCCCCATTACGATCTGCTGAGTACATCCGCCTATCACACCAGAGCATTGGGCACCCAGGACGGACCGTGGCCCGCCGTGCGCATGGCCATTGAACTGCCAGGCGCGGCGAGATTCAACGAGGTGAAACTCGACAGTCTCATCGAAGCCGGCAAGGCGCTTCGCCTTCCAGCGGAGGCGGCAGCGCGCATCGTGAACGACGTGGCAAAGGGGATTCGCAAGGCCCTCGCCAGCCCGGAGCTGGCGCCCGCTACACCGATTGAACAGCGTGTGTTCAAGGTTGTGGATCACATGATTGTTGGGGAGATGGCGGGGCGGATTATGGGGATGGGATGATGGGTGTCGAGGGTGGTTGTGCGGATGGATGTTGGACAAGTGGGCCAGGCGGCTCCGGGTGTTCCCGAACGTCTCTAGGAAACACACAGCATCGTCCGGCAGTGCTCATCAAGCATCAATGACATAACATAAAATTTACATTATTGGATAATGTGTATATCTTTATGTTATGTCAAAGCCTTCTCTAGCCCTGAGTTCCTTGCCGCCGGAAGTCCTGGTCTCCTTGCAGACGCTTGGAGAGAGGCTGGCCGTGGCGCGGCTTCGGCGTAAGGAGTCCCAGCGGCAGTGGGCCAGCCGTCTTGGGGTTTCTGTTCCCACGCTGATTCGCCTGGAGAAAGGGGACCCGTCTGTGAGCATGGGGGTGTATGCCTCGGCCTTGTGGCTGCTCGGTTTGGCGGACGGGCTTGGGGACTTGGCTGAACCGGGCAAGGATGTCCGGGCGCTCGAATCCGACGTGCGTCAGGCGAGCCGTTTGCGCGCCCGCAGGACGCGTACAGCTGCTGCGGCGAGCGGTGACAAGGAAGGCAAGCAAGCATGAGCACGCCTGCCCTGCCCGACACGCTCTACCTGTGGTATCTCGGTACCCCGGAGAACCCCGTGCTGGTGGGCGAACTCAATCTGGTCATGAATCGCCGCGCGGTTTCGCTGCGCTACGCGGGCACTTGGCTCAAGAACGGCTTCGCGCTTAGCGAAGACCTGCCTTTGGGCGACCAGGAGTTTTTTCCGAAGGACAAAGACGTGGCGGCCGGGGCCGTGGATGATGCGCGACCGGACCGGTGGGGGGAGCGCGTTATCCGGCTGCTCGACCGCCCGCCACGACTCTCGCTCCTGGAGTATCTCTACTACGCGGGCGACGACCGCTTCGGGGCACTGGGCGTGTCTTCCTCAGCGCAAACCTACCTGCCCCGGGAAATCGGACCTTTACCCAAGCTAGGGGACGTCGAGATGATTGCCGAAATCGTTCGGCGTGTGCTGGCCAGGGAGCCCATCGAGGAACGCCACAAACGGCTGATTGCCCCCGGTGTAACCATGGGGGGCGCGCGTCCGAAAGCCTTGCTGCAGCTCGATGGTGATGAGTGGGTTCTCAAGTTTGCCGAGGCGGACCGACCCGCGGAACCCTTGATTGAGCATGCCTCCCTGACGCTTGCAGCAAAGGCAGGGATTGCTGTCGTGGAAACGCGGCCCATTCCGTTTGCGGGGGGCGTCGCCCTGGCGATCAAGCGCTTCGACCGGTCGGAAGGACGACGATGGCACGCGCTGTCGGCCAATGTGGCCTTGAAGGCTGCGGGTGTCGAGCTGTCGTACCCGAATCTGGCGCAACTCCTGCGCCGTCGGGGAGACGTCGATACCCATCGTGCCCAGATGCATGAGCTGTTCCGGCGCATGGTGTTCAACATCCTTATCGACAACACGGACGACCACGAGAAGAACCACGTTCTCCTGGTCAGCCAGGCGCAGCAGTACGCGCTCGCACCCGCCTTCGATGTGCTGCCGATGGGGCAGTCATTGGGCTATCAGGCAATGACGGTGGGGACGCAGGGGGCGGAGTCCAGCATCGAGAACGCGCTCTCTGCCGCAGGGCAGTACTGGCTGACGCCTCAAGCCGCGAAGGCCGAAGTTGATCGGGTTGTGGACGTGGTAAATGCATGGCGCGAGTACTTCCTGGCCGCTGGTGTGCCGGCCGCCTCCGTCGAAGAGCTCGCCCAGCACATTGACCGTCCGTTCCTGCTGCGCCAGCGTTTGGGGCAGTAGTTGTCTTGGCAGATGGCACCGGGGACTGCGGTGCCCCACATTCTTCGTCTGCCAGCCGGCCGTCCTCATGCTGCAGGATTAATATCCTACTTTTGTAAGACATAAAGTTATACTGAAATAGGACTTACGATTGATAGGAGGCTCGTATGCTTCAAACCCTGCGCAAAGCCGGTGGCTCGCTCGTAATGACAGTGCCCAAGGCATTTATTGACCAGAATGGTCTGGGCGAAGGCTCCCAGGTGGAGCTTCAGCTCCTGGGCAAGAAGATGACCGTGGAAGCGCCGCCTCGTCCGCGTTACAAGCTGGCCGACCTGATGGCAGAAATGCCTGAAGGGCTGCCACGTGTGGAAGGCTGGGATGACATGCCCTCGCTTGGATTGGAGAGCGACTGATGGCGTACCTGCCAAACCGTGGCGACATCGTGCATCTCGACTTCGATCCGTCCTCTGGTCGGGAGATGAACGGCCCGCACTTCGGCCTTGTCGTGAGCGGTAAGGTGTTCAACCAGCAAGGGCTGGCGATGATTTGCCCGATTTCGCAAGGCGCCGCTGCCGCCGCCCGTACTTACGGGACGGTGGTCACGCTAGTGGGGGCTGGCACCGACACCCAGGGTGCGGTGCATTGCCACCAATTGAAGTCCTTGGACTGGCGAGCATGGAACGTGAGCCTCAAGGAAACGGTGCCGCAGTACATCGTTGACGAATCTCTGGCCCGAATTGAAGCCATTTTGTTTGAGTGATGCACTGGACTAGAGGTGGTAGTCGGTTCCCGCCACCGGACCCGGCAACCACGTGATGTCCCACACCCAGATCTGATTGGGGCCATGGGCCGGGTGGCGTCACGGCTCGCGCGTGCTCTTCTGGGCTCATGCACGCCACTGCTGAAGACGACTCTGGCACTCGGCATGAGGCAAACGTGCGTTTTTCAGCAAGATGCGATCGAGACAATCCGCCGCATGCTTTGTCGGAATCACCGCATGCTCAACCAGACGATCCAGTAGCCATAGGGCGCCGTGCACCTCAAGTCCATCCTTTTGTGCCTGCTTCCTGAGCCGACCATCACCGGTCAGCAACGGCCGTGTTGTCTCGTGGGCCAGGAAATAGCAGGACACATCTGCCAATGAGCTGTTGTTGTGTTCGGCCATCAAGCCGTACAACTTGATGACCGCTGTGTCGTCCAACGGCTCGACGAGCAGCCCACGTGCGAGCAAGGCCGAATGGTCGAAGTTGTTCAGCTCATCCAACACGAATTCCGTACAGCAAAAGGTGAACCGAAGTTGGAACAACTCATCGAGCAAGCCTGCGTTGTTGAAGTCGATCCAGATATTGGTATCGCTGATGTAAATCCGGCTCATGCGGTAGCAGTCGATACCTGTAGCGAGGGCTCCAGTTGATCAATCGGTCTCTGCAGAAATTCAGACGCGCGAGATGGGCTGAATAGATCTTCTGCCAGCCCCCAGAACACCAGGGACTCGAATCGGCGGGGCTCCTCAGCGGGCATCGGCTCCGGCTCGGCCGAACGCCAGCCGTTTTTGCTGAACTGGATGAAAATTGACTGATATCCCGCATCGCTCAATAGCTGAAGATCCTTCAGGCGAAGCAAGGCCACCTGCATCGACACGCCATAGCGCCGTTTGGCGTTTAGCAGTTCCACCGGATGAACCCGAGAACGCTTATGCCCGCCAAAATCCAGGACAACCTGATCCTTGGGGTACAGGAAGGCGCCAGCAAAGCGATGGCAGCAGGCCTCTTTCTCCTTCTCTGGCATCTCTTCAGGCAAGGACATGACCCAGTGCCCCAATTCATGCGCAGCGGTAAAACGCATGCGCTCACCGGGGCGAGTCCGGTTCAAGGCGATCAACACATGTTGTTCATCGTGAGTCGCCGCACACGCGCCGTCGAAGTCTTCCGGTCCGTTGAGCAAGGCCACCTTGATTCCATGGTCTTCAAGCAACTCGGTCAGATTGGCAATTGCATCACCGCCGATGGCCCAATCCATTCTGAGCTTCCGAGCGGCCTCCTCAGCGGCTTCGACGGATGAGACTGGCATGAAGTGGGTGGGCGTTGCTTCCACCGCGACATCTGCTGCATCAAAGCACCGCTCCAACGCGATGTAACGCTCCAGATGCTCGCGCATCTGCTCCTCGACCTGTTTCTGTCGATACTTCGGCATCTTCGCCAGCTTGCGAAATTCCAGTGGTGCCAAGGCCACGGCATCTGCGCGAAAAAAATACTCGGGCTTGACGTTCAGCACCTTTGCCAGTTGCAGCAAGCGAGTTGAATTGGGCACTGCACCGCCCTTCTCAAACTTACTCAAGGCTTGTTTGCTGATGTCGCCCAGCCGCTGCGCCACCTCTTCAAGACTCAAGCCTCGAAGCACACGGGCACGACGGATGCGGTCATGGATCATGGTCCCCTCCTAGGTTGACAAAATATTCAAAAAAATAAAAATCGTCAACCTTAAGCCACCGTGAGACTCGATCTCTCATGCGACGGATACGGGTGAAGTGCCCGGCAATCCGGTCGAGCTCATGCTTGATCTCGATAAGCGCTGACGAACCATCGGCCAGGAACAGCTCGAAGTCAGGTGTGTAGTGGCGCAGGCGATTGCCATCCGGATACTGGACGGTTTCGGGTTGTTCCGTGTAGGCCGCGATCAGGGGCGAGTTCTTGAAGTGATAGATGGCGTCCAGTTCAAGGAGTCCCCCGGGCGTTGCTCAGTGCGTCGTGCTGCTCGCAGGTGCTTCGCGCCAGGTTCGAGTTGCTGAGGTAATAGGCCCGGCGGGTGGGTCGAGTGACGCAGTGCATAGATGAAGAGTGGCCTGGTATGCCACGATGGTGCTTACACCCGTAAGGCATGCCCATCCGATCCTCATCCCTCCGCGTCCGTGATCTACAAAGAACTCGATCCCTTTTCCTCCGAAGACAAGTTTGCCCGCTCCGGCCGTGCGGCCGAAGAGCGGATGGCCTTCTACCTGAAGCGCTTCTTCGCCAATGACCCGGAAATCGTGGTGCTCAACGGCATCCGGCTGGAACACAACGGTGATGCCGCCCAGGTGGACCACCTGCTCATCCATTCCCACGGCCTCTCCATCGTGGAGAGCAAGAGCGTGGTGGGGAAGATCCAGATCAAGGACGACGGGCAATGGCTGCGCTGGTTTGGCGCCAACCAGTCGCGGGGCATGGCCTCTCCCATCACCCAGGCGCGCCTGCAGGAGCGCTTCTTCCGCGACGTGCTGGGCAAGGCCTCGAAACGGCCAGACCTCTTCTCCACAATACCCTTCGACCTTTACGTAGCCATCTCGGACAGCGGCATCATCCTGTGGCCCAAATCCGGGCAGGTGGAGGGTGTGTGCAAGGCCGACCAGGTGCCCGACCGCATCCTCGCCGCCAATACGGCCCGTATGAACAGCGGGCAAGCCCAGGGCCTCGCGCTGCCCGACCGGCTGAAGATTGCGGAATTCTTGGTCAAAGCCAATAAGCCCTTGGGCCCCTACGAAGGGGATGTGAAGGGGGAGGCCAAAGTGGAAACGGAAGTCGCTGAGGCTACAAAGGCTCAGGAAAGCGCGGTGACGCCGGCCAAGGACAGTCCTGAAACACCGTCAAACGGCCACGGCTGTCGTCAATGTAACAGCACGGATCTGGAGATCCGCTACGTCTATTCCTATTACTTCTTCTGCAAGGCTTGTGAAACGAATACGACGATCAAGCCGAGCTGCCCGAAATGCGGCGAACCGGGGCGGTTGAGGAAGCAGAAGAATACGTTTTATGTGACGTGCGAGAAATGCCAGGGGGAGGAGGTGTTTTTTGTTAATGGGGGGTGAGGGGCGGGTGTTCGGCCAAAGCGGCCGGTGGCCAGTTCAATGAAAAATGGCTGCTTCTGAAAACTTAGCAGCCATTCGTATCTGGATGAACAGACCAACCGGCTTCGTGTTCTAGCTACTTCCGCTTCGTGCCCATTGCTGACTGCCTCATGAAAACCAACCTAACATTCGTTGGTTAAGTCACTCCGAAGGTCGGCTAGAGGTCAAAATTGACCCACGGAAGGCTGTTAAATTGCGAAAGAAAAATCTCCCCATGCGTTACGTCTACAGTTGCAACATATCCAATCAAACCGAATAGGTGATTCTTAAACCCAATTACTGAGCGAAAGCCTCGCTCCTTACAGTGATCAGGAATGCCTCGCAATTTCGCGTAGTAGAGATGCATACGTACAAGATCTCGTACCTCCTTGGGGACTGTGGGAAAAGAAGCATTTACGTTTAGCCCAGTGAGCACTTTTCGCGCACCGGGCGGAACGATTCTTGTTTTCTTTGTATTTTCTGAAAACCCATGTTTCCACAGCACTTTAGACACTTCACGCTTCAGATCAAATGCAGACTGCCGGCTGCCTCCAACAAAGGAAAAGCATAGATCATCAGCATAACGACTGTAGGTAGCTGACAGGGCCGTCGCCAATTGTGTCAACTCTTTGTCTAATTCGATACAGACCAAGTTGGAAAGCGCGGGACTCGTTGGCGCTCCTTGGGGAAGGCTGCCAACAAATTGTGAACTATAGTCAGAGATCGCATGTTCCCCAGTGACGTGCGTCCATCTCGCCCCCCTCCGCTTGGGAGTGACACGGGTGCATAAGCGGGCCATCTCGAAAGACAAGAGCTTAGGATACCCCAGCTTCAGGAAGACATCGAAGACTTGCCGTTCAGAGATATTGCTAAAAAAATCCTTAATATCGATCTTTACAAGCCAATCGGCTCCACAGTGGCGTTTGGCATGGTCAATAAGCTTACGTTTGGGAACATAGGCGAAGGCTGCAGCATGTGGAACAACTCTATTGAGGATGTTTTGATTGATCCATTGCTGAACAGCCATCAGCGGCGGCACTGGTATAGAAATCCAACGTTTGCCGCCTGTTCGTTTTGAAATGGGAAAATTTTTATACGGAAAGTCAGCACGCGAGATTTCCGCTCGCCTAACAAAACCATGCAAATCAGAATAGAGCGTTCTCGATAGATTCGCCAAATGCGCCAGCGAAAATACAACCGGTACGCCCAAAGCCGTTGATTTGTCACCCTGTTCGACCAAGGCGTTTAGGTAAGCTAATTCATAGCCTTTTGCGCTTCCTTCTTTGCGAAAAAGGTTGGGGTTCCAATGCGTCACTTACTTCACCTCACGTTAGTGAGGTCGGGTCGTGCGCTTTTGCGCACAGGCTTCGCCGCCCGAAGGAGCAGAGAACGAGCGCAAAAGCGCACGACCCAACCCACTCTAGCGACGGCTCCTACAACGAGCGACGGAATCCGTGCTCTATGAAAACCTGGAAGACCGTCTTCACGAATCCACAAGTAATCAACGGAAGTCGACGAGCAATTCGCCCATCCACTACGACTAAGCTTCACGCTGGAACCCCAGAAAACTTGAAGGAAAAAAATTAGCTTCCTTCTCAGTCAAGATATCCATTATACATGGCTTGGCTGCGCGAGCTAGTACATCCTTTCCAAACCGTGTAACAACGTCATCCTGGCTAACTAGCCCGCCTTCTTTCAATTCACGAAGTATATTATCGAACTCCGTGCCACCAAGAACCATGACATTTCTAATCTTGGCGATACCATGGCCTTTAGCCAGCAACCCTAAAACAAGCATTAATTGATGATTTTCATTGTAATTTGAAAGTTGCTCCAAGGCATTCAATGCCAGACGATAATGCCCAGCCATCCATAATTCTTCAGGCAAGGCGTCACGTGCAAAATCCTGCCCAAATAGGGGGTATACGTCGTTCGACACACTACGGTTTGGGAAAAGCGGACGCCAACTGATACGACTCGCGCGCGATGGACGAAGCCAAAACATTAAAGGCACGTTATTTGGGCAACCATATTGGAATATCACTGGACTTGCCAAACCTCCGTAGCCCATTGCCTGTGTCGCCCGGCCAAGAGGAGTGCCGTACTTCTGAAGTACGGCCTTCATGCTTTCATTTTCCAAGAAGAAGGACTTGTCGATTTCCAAATTAATTCGCACTTGGTTAAGAGTAAGCGGTCGAATTTTTCGCACGACTCTATTGAGTCCAGATTTATGAGCGGCAAAAGTTATCAACCAAATCTTGCACCAGCCCCTAGAGCACCAAGACTTTACCGAAGGGGAGACCATTGTCTTCCAAGAATCCGAAAAACGATTTCCGGTCCCAACGAAATCATCAACAAAGATGATGTGCTTAACCTTTTTTTGGCGCATGGATTTGTCGCGTGGACTCAACTCAACGAATCTTGGCAAGTCACGTTCGATATTTTTCAACGAGTGCGCAATACGCCCGGCACTGTCATTTGGTAGTTTTTCTTCTTTATCTTTGTTGAATTTGTTAATAAAGGGTTTTGCAACAGGAAAAATGGCGACAGCAACCCGGCCATCGCTTTTTTCGATCTCCTCAAGCACCCCCTTTACGGACTCATGTAACCAAGCTTCTAGCTCTTCAAAGCTTACATAACGCAGTCGGCGCAGCATATGCTCTACTACATACAGATCCGGCACTTCGAACTGAGTAAGCCAGCTTTCTACTTGTGGAATATCCCTAAGATTCACTGAATGCCCTTAAACGGCTCATGCGACAAAGTGGTTTGTTGATATCGTCATAATACCTTCACCTCGTTGCAGTGGGGTGGCCAGTATCAACGGCACAGCTGGCATCGGCAGTACGTGGCTCCAGCGACCGTTCTGGTCGACCACACAACGAAGATATCCATAGGGTGAAAAGCGGTTAGAGGCATATTGTAGATCGGGTAGGAGAAGTAAGTAATGCCTACCTATGTTTGGTAAAGTTCCCATTTGGGCTGTTACAGCCCAAATGGCGGGTTTACAGCGCATTGCGGACTTAAACGGCTAAGCATATGAACGTCGGTAAAGGCCGAGATCCTGCCCCTCCATTCAGCATCTATCCGCCCTTCCTCCCCTTCATGTCCTTCTCCAGATCCTCCAGCATCCGGAGGTCTTCGGCATCGGCGGCGGCGAGGTCTTCGCGTCGGCGTTCGGTGTCGAACAGGTTGTAGCGTTCTTGGGCGTGGGCGTGGGCGTGGGCGTGGGCTTTGGCTTGATCGGAGGAGCGGTTGCCTGCGCCTTGTAGGACCGGGTAGTCGTTGAACTCAAGGAGGCGGTCCACGTTGTTGCGCCAGTAGTCGAGTGTGAGTTGCTGTCGTTGCTTGACGCGGAGTTCGGCTTGTTCGAGAAAGATGACGACGAGTCGGTTCAGGGTGTCCACTTCGTCGGCAGACAGATAGTTCTTCGCTACGATCACATCCTGCTTGCGCACCCGGTTGCCGCCCCAGGTTGTGAGGCCCATGTTCGGGACTTTGTGGTCGGCGCGTTCGATGATGATTTCCGCTGCGGTGTGCCGGGTGACGGCGTAGAGCAGCTTGTTCTGCACCTCGGCAAAGAAGACTTGGGCGCTCTGATCTTCAGTTCGGTAGTCGGCACTCAGTGCGAAGAGATCCCGCACTTTCTGATAGAAGCGCTTCTCCGAAGCCCGAATCTCCCGGATGCGGGCGAGCAGTTCGTCGAAGTAGTCCCAGCCACCGGGGTTCTTCAGGCGTTCGTCGTCCATGACGAAGCCTTTGATGAGGTATTCAGACAGGTGGGTGGTGGCCCACTGGCGAAATTGGGTGCCGCGTATTCCTTTGACGCGGTAGCCGACGGCCAGGATCACTTCGAGGCGGTATAGCTGTGTCTTGCGCTGAATCTGGCGCCGCCCCTCGGTTTGAACTGTCAAGGATTCCTTGACAGTTGCGGTGGGGTCCAGCTCGCCTTCTGCAAGTATGTTCTTGATATGCAGGCTGACGTTCTGCTTGCTGGTGGCAAACAGTTCGGCAATCTCCATCTGGGTGAGCCAGGCGCTGCCGTCTTCAGCACGCAGCTTGACCTGGGCTTTGCCATCATCGGTCTGGTAAAGAATCAGCTCGCTCATGGGTGGGTGCTCCTGGTGCATCGTGAGGGTCTTCGGCCCCCAAAAAAGAAAGAGGCCCGGAAGCCTCTTTCAATGGTGCGTCAATGCCGGGCGGGTGCCCGCTCACACATCCAGATTCCTCGCATACAGCGCGTTCGCTTCAATGAACGCCCGACGCGGCTCGACGTTGTCGCCCATCAGCGTGCTGAAGATCTCGTCCGCGGCAATGGCGTCGTCGATCTGTACGCGCAGCAGGCGGCGCACGGCGGGGTCCATGGTGGTTTCCCAGAGCTGTTCGGGGTTCATTTCGCCCAGGCCTTTGTAGCGCTGCTTGGAGATGCCGCGTTCGACGTCGGCGAGCATCCAGCGGATGGCGTCGGCGAAGCTGGTGACGGCTTGCTGCTTGTCGCCGCGGCGCATGATGGCGCCGGGCTGGATGAGGCCGGAGATGGATTCGGTGGCCTGGCGGATGATGCGGTAGTCGCCGGAGCGCAGGAAGTCGGCGTCGATCTGGGTGCGCTTGCGGTTGCCGTGGTGCATGCGTGAAATGTCGAGGGTCCAGGCTTCGGCGCTTTCGGTGTAGACGGCTTCGATGCTCACTTCATTGCCGACGGCGGCCTGCAGGCGCTGGGCGGAGTCGCGGGCAGCGGCTTCGTCATTGACCGACAGGGGCAGGTCGTTGGCGAGCAGGGCGTGGAGGACGCTGGGGTCGATCCAGTCGGTGAGGCGGCGGATGACGGCTTCGGCGAGCAGGTAGGTGCGGGCCAGGCCGCCGAGGGCGTCGGTGTGGATGGTGTCGGCGCCTTCGGCCGGGGTGAGGATGGCGCCTTCGAGGCCGAGCTTGAGCAGGTGGGCGTTGAGCTCGGTGTCGTCCTTGATGTACATCTCGTTCTTGCCGTGCTTGATCTTGTAGAGCGGCGGCTGGGCGATGTAGATGTGGCCGCGCTCGACGAGTTCGCGCATCTGGCGGTAGAAGAAGGTGAGCAGCAGGGTGCGGATATGCGCGCCGTCCACGTCCGCGTCGGTCATGAGGATGATGCGGTGGTAGCGCAGCTTTTCGGGCTTGAAGTCGTCGGCGCCGATGCTGGTGCCCAGCGCGGTGATGAGGGTGGCGATCTGCTCGGAGCTGATGAGCTTGTCGAAGCGGGCGCGTTCGACGTTGAGCACCTTGCCGCGCAGCGGCAGGATGGCCTGGAATTTACGGTCGCGGCCCTGCTTGGCGGAGCCGCCGGCGGAGTCGCCCTCGACGATGTAGATTTCGCACAGGGCGGGGTCTTTTTCCTGGCAGTCGGCGAGCTTGCCGGGCAGGCCGACGCCGTCGAGCACGCCCTTGCGGCGGGTCATTTCGCGGGCGCGGCGGGCGGCTTCACGGGCGCGGGAGGCTTCGACGATCTTGCCGCAGATGGTCTTGGCGTCGAGGGGGCGCTCGAGCAGGAAGTCGGAGAGCTTCTGGGCGACGACTTCTTCGACCGCCGGGCGGGCTTCGCCGGAGACCAGCTTCATCTTGGTCTGGGAGGCGAACTTGGGGTCGGGCATCTTGACCGACAGCACGCAGGCGAGGCCTTCGCGCATGTCGTCACCGGAGATGTCCACCTTGGCCTTCTTGGCGATCTCGTTTTCTTCGATGTACTTGTTGATGACGCGGGTCATGGCCGCGCGCAGGCCGGTGAGGTGGGTGCCGCCGTCGGCCTGGGGGATGTTGTTGGTGAAGCACAGCACCTGTTCGGCGTAGCTGTCGTTCCACTGCATGGCCACTTCGACGGTGATGGGCACGCCGTTCTGGAGGGATTCGCCGCTGGCGTGGAAGACGGTGGGGTGGAGCACCGACTTGGCACGGTTTACGTATTCGACGAAGCCGGCCACGCCGCCGGCAAAGGCGAAGTCTTCTTCCTTGCCGGTGCGGCGGTCGATCAGGCGGATCTTGACGCCGTTGTTGAGGAAGGAGAGCTCGCGCAGGCGCTTGGCGAGGATTTCGTAGTGGTATTCGACGGTGCCGAAGATTTCTTCGTCAGCCAGGTAGTGCACTTCGGTGCCGCGGCGGTTGGTGTCGCCGAGCATGCGCAGGGGGCTGGTCTCGATGCCGTCTACGACTTCGATGAGGCGATCCACGGCGTGGCCGCGGTTGAATTCGATGCCGTACTTCTTGCCGTCGCGGCGCACGGTGAGGCGCAGCCACTTTGAGAGGGCGTTGACGCAGGAGACGCCCACGCCGTGCAGGCCGCCGGAGACCTTGTAGCTGTTCTGGTTGAACTTGCCGCCGGCGTGCAGCACGCACATGACGATTTCGGCGGCGGAGCGCTTGGGCTCGTGCTTGTCGTCCATCTTGACGCCCACCGGGATGCCGCGGCCGTTGTCGGTGACGGAGATGGAGTTGTCGGCGTGGATGGTGATGACGATGTCGTCACAGTGGCCGGCCAGGGCTTCGTCGATGGCGTTGTCGACGACTTCGAAGACCATGTGGTGCAGGCCGGTGCCGTCGGAGGTGTCGCCGATGTACATGCCGGGGCGCTTCCTCACGGCTTCCAGCCCTTCGAGCTGCTGGATGCTGGATTCGTCGTAGTTGTCGTTGGCGACAGGGGCGGCGGGGACGGCAGGGCTTTGCGGTTCGGACATGGTGCTCTCGGTTCTTCAGGTACGGCAGGACGACCCCCGAAACCGGGGGCCGGGCAGACGAAGGGGGCGCGGACTTAAATGCGCATCGGCATGACAACGTACTTGAAATCGGCGTTTTCGGCGAGGCCGAAGAGGGCGCTGGCATTGCCGTCGTTGAAGCGGATTTCGATCTCGTTGGCGGAGACGTTGGTGAGCACGTCGAGCAGGTAGGTGACGTTGAAGCCGATGTCCAGGCTGTCGCCGCTGTAGTCGACTTCGAGCTCTTCCAGGGCTTCTTCCTGTTCGGCGTTGGTGGACACCAGCTTGAGACTGCCTTCGGAGAGCATCAGGCGCACGCCGCGGAATTTCTCGTTGGTGAGGATGGCGGCCCGTTGCAGGGACTGCAGCAGGCCCAGGCGGCTGGCCTTGACCAGCTTGGGGTGGCCCTGGGGGATGACGCGCTCGTAGTCGGGGAACTTGCCGTCGATGAGCTTGGAGATGAGTTCGATGGTGCCGAAGCGGAAGACGATCTGGTTGCCCACCAGGGTGACGTCCAGGGGGTCGTCGGAGTCGGCGAGCTGGCGGGCCAGTTCGACCACGGTCTTGCGGGGCAGGATCACGTCGGTGCGGGCGTAGTCGCCCACCAGGGGAGAGGCGGCGTAGGCCAGGCGGTGGCCGTCGGTGGCGACCATGCGCAGCAGGTTGCCGGCCACGACCAGCAGCAGGCCGTTGAGGTAGTAGCGGATGTCCTGCTGGGCCATGGCGTACTGCACCAGGGCGAGCTGCTTCTTGAAGGCCTTTTGCGTGGTGGTGAAGTGCACGCCTTCGCCTTCGGGCGGGGCCAGACGGGGGTAGTCGGCGGCGGGCAGGGTCTGCAGCTGGAAGCGGCTTTTGCCGGCTTTCAGGGTGATGCGCTTGTCGTCGAGGGTGAGGCTGACGTCGGCGGTGTCGGGCAGGGCGCGCAGGATGTCCTGCAGCTTGCGGGCGCCAACGGTGATGGCCACGTCTTCAGCACCGGGGGTGGCCGGGGTGCTGTTGCGGATCTGGATTTCGATGTCGGTGGCGAGAAGCGTGAGGGCGTCGCCCTTTTTCTCGATCAGGACATTGGAGAGGATGGGCAGGGTGTGGCGTTTCTCGACGATGCCGGACACCGATTGCAGCGGGGCGAGAAGGGCGTCGCGGGGCGCAGTGAAAAGCAGCATGGGCTTCAGGTCTCCGTATCGTATTAGAGGGGCGGGCGCGCGAGGGGCGTCCATCCGGCAATCTTGGGGGCGAAAGGTTTCATCAGCCGCGCAGCACCTGGGTGAGCACGTGCAGGTCGTGGTTGAGCTGGGTGTCGCCGAGGCGGAGTTCGGCGATGGTGCGGCAGGCGTGCAGCACGGTGGTGTGGTCGCGGCCGCCGAAGGCTTCGCCGATGGCCGGCAGGCTCATGGGGGTGAGATCCTTGGCGAGGAACATGGCCACCTGGCGCGGCCGGGCGATGACCCGGGTGCGCTTCTTGGAGTGCATGTCGGCGACCTTGATCTTGTAGTAGTCGGCCACGGTCTTCTGGATGAACTCGGCGGTGAGCTGGCGGTTGTGGGCGTTGAGGAGATCCTTGAGGGCCTCCTTGGCCACTTCCAGCGTGACTTCCTTGCCGTGGAAGCGGGCAAAGGCCAGCACCTTCTTGAGGGCGCCTTCGAGCTCGCGCACGTTGGAGCGCAGGTTCTTGGCGATCAGGAAGGCCACGTCCTCGTTGAGGGCGATGCGCTCGACTTCGGCCTTTTTCTTGAGAATGGCGACGCGCATCTCCAGCTCGGGCGGTTCGATCTGCACCGTCAGGCCCCAGTCGAAGCGGGAGATCAGGCGGTCTTCGAGGTCCTGGACGTCCTTGGGGTAGGTGTCGCTGGTGATGATGATCTGCTTCTTGGCCTCGGTGAGGGCGTTGAAGGCGTGGAAGAACTCTTCCTGGGTCCGGTTCTTGTTGTTGAAGAACTGGATGTCGTCGATGATCAGCACGTCGAGCGAGCGGTAGTAGCGCTTGAAGACGTCGAAGGACTTCTGCTGGTAGGCGCGCACCACGTCGGCGTAGTAGTCCTCGGCATGCACGTAGCGGATGACCTTGCGCGGGTCGGCCTTGAACACGGTGTTGCCGAGGGCGTGGATCAGGTGGGTCTTGCCCAGGCCGACGCCGCCATAGATGAACAGCGGGTTGTAGGACACGCCCGGGTTTTGGGCCACCTGCAGGGCGGCGGCGCGGGCCAGGTCGTTGGCGCGGCCGGTGACCAGGGTGTCGAAGGTGAAGTCGGGGTTGAGGCGCGACTTGTCGTAGTTGGCGGTGTCGGGGGAGACCGGTGCTTCGGCCGCGGGGCTGCGGATCACGGCCGGTGCCGGCGGGGCACTGACATTGCCAGGGGCCGGTGTGGCGGCCGTGCTGGGCGCCGCGGGTGCGCTGGGCGGCGGCGGGCTGGCCCGGCGCAGGCCACCGGCCGGGGCCAGGCTGACCTCGATGGTGGGCAGGCCGCCGAAGAATTCCTCGCCCAGCTCTTCGATGCGGCGCAGGTAGCGGTCACGCAGCCACTGGCGATGGAAGTTGGACGGTGCCACCAGACGCAGGCCGGCTCCGTCGTCACCGGCAAGCTCTTCGGCGCGCAGGGGGAGGATCCAAGTCTTGAACTGCTGGGCGGGCAACTCCTGCTCCAGGCAGTTCAGGCAATGCGTCCAGAACGCAGCGCATTGGGGCGACGATGAGGCTTGGGGCACGATGATTGGGCGGATCGGTTTCGACTGCAGAACGCGCGCCGGATGACTGTTTCCGGCAGACTCCGGCCAGGGGCCGGAGCGGCCAGAGTCGCGCGCGGGGGGCGTCTGGCCAAACGCGTATTGTACCTGCGCGAAGGGGACTTATCCACAGCTTAAGATGGCCGGGAAAGGGGCTGTGGAGCATTGGCTTCCAGCCTGTGCATGGCTGCGTTTGCGGGGAGTGGATAAAACCTGCTTGACAAACAGAGGGTTAACGTATCAAATTGCGCGTTTGACTCAACTTTTCGGGCACGAAAAATGAAACGTACTTACCAACCGTCCGTCGTCCGTCGCAAGCGCACCCACGGCTTCCTGGTTCGCATGGCCACCCGTGGCGGTCGCAAGGTCATCTCCGCTCGCCGCGCCAAGGGCCGTCATCGCCTCGCCGTCTGAGGCTCGCCCACAGGCCGGTCCTGAGATTCCTTCCCCGGCAGGCGGCAGCAATGGCCCGTCGGACGAAACGGCAAGCAAGGCAGGGTTCGGCTTCGGCGCGTCTTTGCGACTGCATAAAACGGATGAGTTTTCATCCGTTTTTGCTTTTCGGCGTGTCGTGCGCGGGCGTTACTTCGCGCTTCACTACTGCCCCGGTCAGGTCGATACGGCCCGCCTCGGTGTGGTGGTGGCAAAGAAGCTCGCCAAGCGGGCGGTGCAGCGCAATCTGCTCAAGCGCATCGGTCGCGACGTGTTTCGTCATGCCCGTGCAAGCCTGCCGGCCTACGATCTGGTGTTACGATTGTCGGCCAAGGTTGCTGACGTGAGCAAACGCTCCCTGCGGGAAGACATGGTCGCTCTGTTTGAACGCCTGCCCAGGCAAGGCACGGGCAAATGAAACAGGTCATGCTTGCGCTTGTGCGGGCCTATCGCTACGCCATCAGCCCCATGCTGGGACGCAACTGCCGTTTTGTGCCGTCCTGTTCTGAATATGCCCTGGAGGCTTTGGAGCGCCATGGTGCCCTGAAGGGGTCGTGGCTGGCCGCCCGGCGCGTGTGTCGCTGTCATCCGTTCAGCGGCGGCGGCTACGATCCGGTACCCTGAGCAGCGCTTCCGAACCCTTCCGCCTCAAACTCCTTCCTGACACTGACTCCGATGGACAACCGTCGCCTGATCCTCCTTCTCGTCTTCTCGTTTTCCCTGGTCATGCTGTGGGACGGCTGGCAGAAGCACAACAAGCCTCCGGTACCGGCCGTCGCCGCGACCGCCGATTCTGCAGCCGGCGTACCCACGCCGACGCCGGGGGCTGCGGCAACCGGAACGCCAGCTCTGCCCGGGCAGAGCGCCACGGCGGCTGCGCCGGTGGCATCGGCACCCAAGGCCGTCATCCGTACCGATGTGCTGGTGGCGGAGGTGTCGGCCCAGGGCGGCGACATCGTCCGGCTGGAGCTGACCCGCCACAAGGCCTCCGAGGACGTCACGCGCAACTACGTGCTCTTTGATAACGGCGAGAAGCACAACTACGCTGCCCAGACCGGCCTGATCGGCAACGGCCTGCCCAATCACAAGACCTTGTTCAGTCTCGCGGCCTCCAGCCTCGATCTGAAGGACGGCGAGGATGCGGTGACGCTGCGCCTCGATGCCCCGGCGACCGCCGATGGGGTCAAGGTGAGCAAGCTGATCACTTTCCGGCGCGGCAGCTACGTGGCCGATGTGAGCTACGAGATCACCAACGGCAGCGCTGCAGCCCTCGCGCCCCACGCCTACTTCCAGTTCACCCGTGACGGCAAGCCGGCCGAGCAGCCGGGCGGCTTCGGCGTGCAGACCTTCACCGGCCCGGCTTTCTATACCGAGGCCGAGAAGTACCAGAAGGTTGCCTTCGAGGACATCGCCTCGAAGAAGGCCAAGTTCGTCACCAAGGCCTCCGACGGCTGGGCGGCGATGGTGCAGCACTACTTCGTGGCCGGCTGGGCTCCTGCCGAGGGCGAGCGTGAGTTCTTCGCCAACCAGGTGAGTTCCGACCTCTACTCTGCAGGCGTGATCGTGCCGGTGGCCGCCATTGCCCCGGGCCAGAGCGGCAAGTTGTCCATGCCGCTGTATGCCGGCCCCCAGGAGCAGACCCGTCTTGAGCAGTTTGCCAAGGGCTTCGACCTGGTGGTGGACTACGGCTGGCTGACCATCATTGCCGCACCGCTGTTCTGGGTGCTGGAGTGGTTCCACAAGCTCACCGGCAACTGGGGCTGGGCCATCATCCTGGTCACCATCGCCCTGAAGGCCCTGTTCTTCCCTCTGTCCGCCGCCAGCTACAAGTCGATGGCCAAGATGAAGACCCTCGGCCCGCGCCTGCAGCGCCTGAAGGAGCAGTACGGCGACGACAAGATGAAGATGCAGCAGGCCATGATGGACCTGTACAAGCGCGAGAAGGTCAACCCCCTCGGTGGCTGCCTGCCCATCCTGATCCAGATCCCGGTGTTCATCGCCCTGTACTGGGTGCTGCTGGGCGTCGTGGAGATGCGCGGCGCACCGTGGCTGGGCTGGATCCAGGATCTGTCGGTCAAGGACCCGTACTACATCCTGCCGCTGGTCATGGGTGCCACCAGCTTCATCCAGATGAAGCTCAACCCGGCCCCGCCCGATCCCATCCAGGCCAAGGTGATGATGATGATGCCCATCCTCTTCACTTTTATGTTCCTGTGGTTCCCCGCCGGTCTGGTGCTGTACTGGGTGGTCAACAACACCCTGTCCATTGCCCAGCAATGGCAGATCAACCGGATGATCGCGGCCGGTGGCAAGCCGGCCGAGTGAGTGCATAGCGGCGATCGCCACCGCCCCTGGGCGCGGTGGCATCGGCGTGGTCCGGATCTCCGGGCCGAATCTCTCCCCGCTCGCGGCCGCCCTCGGCGGTCGTGAGCCGCAAGCCCGGATCGCCCAGTTCGCCCGTTTCCGTGATGGCAGCGGCGGCCTGATCGACGAGGGCCTGCTCCTCTACTTCCCGGCGCCCCACTCCTTCACCGGCGAAGACGTCATCGAGCTTCAGGGCCATGGTGGCCCGGTGGTCATGCAGATGCTGCTGGCCCGCTGCCTGGAGCTGGGTGCCCGTCTCGCCGAGCCCGGCGAGTTCACCCGCCGCGCCTTTCTCAACGGCAAGCTCGACCTGGCCCAGGCCGAGAGCGTGGCCGATCTCATCGAGGCCTCCACGGCCGCAGCGGCTCGCTCGGCGGTCCGTTCCCTCACCGGCAGTTTCTCCCGCGAAGTCCAGGGCCTGTGTGAGCGCCTGATCGACCTGCGCATGCTGGTCGAGGCGACCCTCGATTTTCCCGACGAGGACGTGGACTTTCTGATCGAGGCCAAGGCCTTTGAACGCATCGAGGTCGTCGCCGCCGAACTGCGCGCCATCCTCGACCGCGCCCGGCAGGGCAGCCTGCTGCGCAATGGCCTGCACGTGGTGCTCGTCGGTCAGCCCAACGTCGGCAAGTCCAGCCTGCTCAACCGCCTCGCCGGCGAGGAGCGGGCCATCGTCACCGACATCGCCGGCACCACCCGCGACGCCCTGCGCGAGACCATCCAGATCGAGGGCATTCCCCTCCACATCATCGACACCGCCGGGCTGCGCGACACCACCGACGAGGTCGAGCGGATCGGCATCGCCCGCACCTGGCAGGAGATTGACCGTGCCGATGTGGTGGTGCGTCTGGTGGACGTGCGGGCCGGCCTGACCGACGCCGATGCCGCCATCGATGCCCGCCTGCCCGCGGGCGTTGAGCGCATCACCGTCTTCAACAAGGTGGACCTGCTGGGGCGCCAGCCTGAGCGCACCGAGGACGCCGCCGGCATCAGCCTTTATCTCTCCGCCAAGGCCGATCAGGGCATCGGACTGCTGCGTGACGAACTGCTGCGGGTGGCGGGCTGGCACCGTCACGGTGAAGACGTGATCCTCGCCCGCGAACGCCACCTCATCGCCCTGCGCGAAGCCCTCGCCCGCGTCGAAGCCGCCCTCGACGCCCGCCACGCCCTTGAGCTGATGGCCGAAGAGCTGCGCCTGGCCCAGGAGGCGGTGAATGAGATCACCGGGGAGTTCACTCCGGATGATCTGCTGGGGGTCATCTTCTCGCGCTTTTGCATCGGAAAGTAAGGAGACTTTCGGTGCGTTCGGGCATCACTCACCCTGGTGATTTTCTAGGTATGAATTTCAGCACAGAAATCCTGTGAGCTTTTTGCCACGCAGGTTTGAACGTGTTAGATATAATGGCGCTATCCCGCCCCTGGCAGTAAGCCGTCTCCATGATCAAAGACGAGCCGACCCCTGGGGCGTTTTCTTTTTTGTGCCTGGAGTGCCCCACCTTGCCGACAGCCATTTTGATCGACGGTGCCTTTTTCGTAATCCGCTTCAGGGCGATCGAGCCGCACAACGCATTCGATGCCAGGCGAGCGGCTGAGGTCGCGTGGCGTTGGGCGGTAGCTCATTTGTCGCCTCCCAAAAGTGGAGGCAAGGGAAAGGGGCAGAGGCAGGAACTCTACCGAATCTTCTTCTACGACTGCCCTCCACTGGAGAAGAAGATGCATAACCCCATTTCGGGCAAGGCAATTGACTATGCGAAGTCGGAGGAGGCCAAGTTCAGAAAGGATCTCCACGCTGAGCTTCTGAAGAAGAGAAAGGTGGCGCTGAGGCTTGGACATTTGAGCCCGGACACGCCCTGGACGATCAAGCAAGACAAAATCAATGCTCTCCTCAGGAAGGAGCTTGAGTTTGGTGAACTGACGGACGGGGATGTGCGTCCGTCGTTTCGCCAGAAGGGTGTGGATATGCGTGTGGGTTTGGATATCGCTTCACTGTCCTTCAAGCGGCAGGTTAGTCAGATTGTGCTGATGGCCGGGGATGCAGACTTTGTTCCAGCGGCAAAATTGGCCAGGAGAGAAGGAATCGACTTTGTCCTGGATCCAATGTGGAGGCAAGTGCCCCCAGGTCTGAATGAACATATTGATGGACTTAGATCGACATGCCCACGCCCGAAGCCGCGAAATCGTGAATGACCGTGCACTGAGGGTAGGACTGAGTCGGGAGTGTCACTGTGGTGGTTTCCGGCGAAAGAATGGCGAGAAGACCAGGCGAGTCCGGCGGTAACTGTTGCAGGCTTCCATCTGTTCCGTTTTCCGCTCGGGTAGGGGCTGATCCAATCTCGACTTACATTTCCATACGACTCCTTACAGCCGGCTGATGGGGAGGCGGCTACATTCGAAGGACATCGGGCGCAATCGCCCCTCCCTGCCCAGGTCGCGGTGGGAGAGTCTGACGGAGAAGAACCATGAAAGTCCTTGGCCGAGTCCTGATTGCCATCCTTGCAACCACCACCTTTGCCGGTTGCGCCAACATGAACGCCCAGCAGAAGAACACCGCCATTGGCGCCGCCATCGGTGGGGTCGCCGGGTCTGTCCTGACCGGCGGCAGTGCGGTCGGTACGGTGGGTGGGGCGGCGGTAGGCGGTGTGATCGGTAATCAGATCAAGAAGTAGGGCGCGACGCGCCTGCGCCGGGTCGAGCACTTCAGTGCTGTTCCCGGCCCCTGCCTTCGGCGACAATTGAACCCTTCTAGGGAGGGACGCGCCATGGGTTGGGAGCCGGATCGATACCTGCAGTTTTCCGATGAGCGTCTGCGCCCGGCGATGGATTTGCTGGGACGGGTTCCGCTTCTCCGACCGGGGCGCATCGTGGACCTGGGCTGTGGCGCGGGCAACGTGACGCGGCTGCTGGCCGAGCGCTGGCCAGGGGCGGACATCACCGGCCTGGACAGCTCTCCGGCCATGCTGGAGCGGGCGCGCAGTGTGTTGCCCGGCGTCCGCTTCGATCAGGCCGGTGTTGAGCACTGGGAGCCGGAGGAACCCCTTGATCTGCTGTTTTCCAATGCAGCCCTGCATTGGGTGGGCGACCACGAAAACCTGTTTCCCCGTCTGGTGGATGCGCTGTTTCCGGGCGGAGTGCTGGCCGTTCAGATGCCCGGTAATTTCGATGCGCCATCCCATCGGCTGATTCGGGAGCTGGCCGCTTCGCCGGAGTGGGTGGGGCGGGTCGGTCAGGCGCGGATGGGGGCGGTGCTGGGTATGGCCGACTATCATCGTCTGCTGGCCCCCCTGTGCACCCGCTTGAGCCTGTGGGAGACGACCTACTGGCAGGGTATGAGCGGGCCTTCGCCGGTTCTCGACTGGTTGCGTGGCACGACGCTGCTTCCCTACCTGGCGTCCCTGGATGAGTCCGGACAGGCGGCCTTCCTGGCCCAGCTCGAGGGCCGCCTGGCGGCGGCCTATCCACCGGACACCCACGGCACCACGCTCTTTCCCTTTCGACGCATCTTCATCGTCGCGCAGAGATGACGTCCGCGGCCCTGTTTGCCGAGGCGGCGTCGCTGATCGCCGGCGCCGACGGCTTGATCGTCTCCGCAGGTGCGGGCATGGGGGTCGATTCGGGCCTGCCTGATTTCCGGGGCAATACCGGTTTTTGGCGGGCCTATCCGGCGCTGGCCGAAGCGCGCATCGCCTTCGAGGATATCGCCTGCCCCAATGCCTTTCGCCGCCATCCCCGGCTGGCCTGGGGTTTCTATGGCCATCGCCTGAATCTGTATCGGCGTACCCGCCCTCACCCCGGTTTTGCAATCCTGCAAAGCATCGGTGCCCGTCTGGCCAGGGGGTGCTTCGTGTTTACCTCCAATGTGGACGGGCAGTTTCAGCGGGCGGGTTTTTCGGAGGATGGGATCTGCGAGGTGCACGGCTCCCTGCATCACCTCCAGTGCATGGATGCGTGCGGACTGCCCATCTTCTCCGCAGAGGCCTATGTTCCGGAGGTGGATGAACGGGCCTGTCTGCTCACCAGCCCATTGCCCCGCTGCACGCGCTGCGATGCCCTGCTCAGGCCCAATGTGCTGATGTTCGGTGATGGTGGGTGGCTAAGCCAGCGCACTGCGGCCCAGCGTCGCCGGCTGGAGCAGTGGCTGGCGACGGTGAATCGGCCGGTGGTCGTCGAGATCGGCGCTGGCAGTCATGTGCCCACGGTGCGCTGGTTCAGCGAGACACTCGGCGAGCCCCTTGTACGCATCAATCCGACGGAGCCGGAGATCCCCGGCCGGGGTGTCAGTTTGCCCATGGGTGGGCTGGACGCCCTGCAGGGAATCCGTGCGGCGCTGGATAGTCGGGGCTTCTTTCGTTGGGCAGGAGCGAGCTTGGGGTGTTTCACGTGGAACAATGGTGATGGACCCGACCCTTGCGCTCCTTGGCGTGGGCGCGTTCCTTGCGGGTATGGTTGATGCCGTGGTCGGGGGTGGGGGGCTGATCCAGATTCCGCTGCTGTTCTCCGTCTTTCCCCAGGCGGCCCCCGCGACCCTCTTCGGCACCAACAAGCTGGCGAGTGTGTTCGGTACTGCCGGTGCCGCGGTTCAGTACAGTCGCCGGGTGTCGATCCCCTGGAGCGCTGCCGGGCCGGCAGCACTGGCAGCCGCCATCGGCTCGTGGTCGGGGGCACGGGCCGTGGTGCTCTTCCCTCCGGCTGCCTTGCGTCCGCTGATTCTGGTGCTGTTGGTCCTTGTTGCCCTCTATACCTTTCTGCGCAAGGACTTCGGCATTCATCACCGGCGGCTGGCGAGCGCGGGGCGAGAGTGTGGGCTGGCGATCCTGATCGGCGCGGCTCTTGGCTTCTACGACGGCTTCTTCGGGCCGGGGACGGGCAGCTTCCTGATCTTCCTGTTCATCCGTATCCTGGGGATGGACTTTCTGCATGCCTCCGTGTCGGCCAAGATCGTCAACGTGAGCACCAACCTGGCCGCCATCGCAGTGTTTGTGTCCCATGGCGCGGTGTTCTGGCAGGTGGCGCTGGTGATGGCCTGCTGCAATCTTCTCGGGTCGCGGGTGGGAACGGGGCTGGCCTTGCGTCACGGTGCGGTTTTCATTCGCAAGGCCTTTCTTGCTGTCGTGCTGGTGTTGATCCTGCGCTTTGCCGCAGACACCTTCCTTTGACCGGAACGGAGTGTTTCACGTGAAACATGCCGACTTGCTTCGTCTGCCCCTGGGCGCCGATGCCGCCTTGCTGCTCCGCCAGCGTCATCCTTCCCGCCCGGCTCCAAGCCGCTTTCAGTCCATTGCGGTGGAGGATACGCAGGCCTTCGGGGCGCTCTACTGCCTGGATGGGGAGGCCATGGCAGCCGAGGCGGATGAGTTCATGATTCACGAAAGCCTGGTGCACATTCCGGCACTGGCTCATCCTGACCCCCGCCGGGCCTTGGTCCTTGGGGGCGGAGACGGGGCCTCTGCGCGGGAATTGCTCAAGCACCCGGGGCTGGAGCGCATCGTTGTCGCCGAGCTGGATCCCGGCGTAGTGGCCATGGTCCGCAGCCATCTGCCAAGCTTCCCGCAGGGGGCCTTCGACGCTGATCGGGTCAGCCTGTCCCTTGGTGACGCCGCCCACACGCTCGTATCCCTTCATCAGCAGGGCGGGCGCTTTGATCTGATCGTCTTCGATCTGACGGAGGCCGACGACCCGGCCTGTGCCCATCTGCACCAGCCGGATTTCCTCCAACTCTGCGCGGCCAGCCTCGCTCCCCGTGGGATAATCCACGTCCAGCTCGGCTCGCCCTTCTACCAACCGGAAAAAGTGGCAAGTCTGTATCGCCGCTTGGGTGCCGTTTTTCCCGTACTGCGGGTGAGCTTGATCCATGTGCCGCTATACGGCGGCCCCTGGCTTCTGGGTCTGTGTACCAGGGATGATCTGCCCGAGCCGGACGAGGCCGCACTTGCAGGGCGTCTCGCGGCGAGGGGTATTTCCGGTCTGCGCTACTACAATCCGGCGCTCCACCTTGCCAGCCGAGCCCTGCCCAACTACATCCGCGACTTGCTCGCCTGAGACCCATGACCAGCCGCCCGCCCCGTTCCGCCACCCCTGCCGCCCCCGCCCTCGCCGAAGACAGCCTTGCCCATGCCCTCGCCACCGCGGCCCGCCTCATTGCCGACGTGGTGGCCGGGGGAAACCTCACCGAAGCACTGGCGGCCCTGTGGAGCGCGCGGCCGGCTACACCTCCCGGCGTTCGTGGTGCCATCCTCGATCTCACCTATGGCACCCTGCGCGACTACGGCCGGCAGGACTTCATCCTTGCCAAGCTGCTGCAGAAGCCCTTGCCCGAGCCGGTTCAGTCCCTGCTGCGGGTGGCCTTGCACCGCCTCGATAGCCGTGCCGACACCGCCCATACGATCGTTGATCAGGCTGTCACGGCCGCAGCAACGCTGCTTGGGGGCAAGTTCAAGGGGGTGGTGAATGGTGTGCTGCGCAATGCCCTGCGCCAGTCGGCCGATCTGAACCGGGCCGCCGATGCCGACATGGTGGCGGAGTTCCGTCATCCGCCCTGGTGGATCCGGCGACTGCGTAGTCAGTATCCGGATGACTGGCGCGCCATCCTGATGGCCGGCAATACCCATCCGCCCATGGCCCTGCGCATCAATCGCCGGCGGGCTGCGGTGGGCGACGTGCTGTCGGCCTTCGCGGCCGCCGATCTGCCCGTGCGTGAGCTCGACAATGGCGCCCTGCTGCTCGACCGCCCGGTGCCGGTGGCCCGGCTGCCGGGTTTTGCCGAAGGCCTGGTCAGCGTCCAGGATGCGGGCGCCCAGCATGCCGCCCGTTACCTTGATCTGGCCGACGGCCAGCGGGTTCTCGACGCCTGCGCCGCGCCCGGCGGCAAGACCTCCCACATCCTGGAGAGCGCCGATGTGGATCTGGTGGCCCTCGACGCCGATGCCTTCCGGGCGCGTCGGGTCAGCGAAAACCTGGCGCGTCTTGGCCTTTCCGCCCAGGTCAGCGCCGCCGATTGCCGCAAGGTGTCCCAGTGGTGGGACGGGCGCCCCTTTCAACGCATTCTGGCGGATGTGCCCTGCTCCGCATCCGGTGTGGTGCGACGCAACCCCGACATCAAGTGGCTGCGTCGTTCCGACGACGTGGCCCGCTTTGCGGCCCAGCAGGCGGAGATACTCGATGCCCTGTGGCAGGTCCTCGCGCCGGGTGGCAAAATGCTCTATGTCACTTGTTCGGTGTTTGCCGAAGAGAACCGGGAGCAGATTGCCGCTTTTGCGGCACGCCATCCCGACTGCTGCTGCCTGCCCATTGGGGGCCAGCCCGATTGCCAGTACCTGCCTAGCACCGAACATGACGGATTCTTTTACGCCCTGCTCGAGAAAGCTGTCTGAGCGACGCCGCTTCCTCCGGGTGGCCGTCTTCGCACTCATCGGCGGGCTGACGAGCGTGGCGCTGCCGGCCCATGCCGCAGAGGCGGAGATCCGCGCAGCCACCATTGAGGTCAGTGACGAGCAGTATGTGCTCAACGCCGATATCTCCGCCGAACTCACCCCCCTTCTGGCGGATGTGGTCGGCCGTGGTGTGTCCCTGTTCTTTGTCACCGAGTTCGAACTCAGCTCGCCTCGCTGGTACTGGTTTGACGAGGAGGTCATCAACAAGACGGTGACCTACCGGCTCTCCTATCAGTCCCTGACCCGCCAGTACCGTCTCACCACCGGCACCCTGCACCAGAACTTCGCCACGGTCGAAGAGGCGATGCGCACCATGCTGCGCATCCGTAACTGGGGGGTGGCCGAGCGCGGCGCCCTGCGTGTGGGGCGCAGCTACAATGCGGCCCTGCGCTTCCGTCTGGACGTGGCCGAGCTGCCCAAGCCCCTGCAGGTGAGTGCCTTTGGCCGGAAGGACTGGAACCTCGCATCCGATTGGTATCGCTGGACTTTCGTCGCTGCCCGCGAATCCAAATGAGACCGACAGCGCTCGTCGTCGCCGCCGCCATCGCAGGCATTCTGCTTTTCCTGCTGGCTACGGCCAGCGCCAATACACCCCTCTTCGCCCGCAATTACACGCTGCTGCTGATCCTCAACGGGGTCATTGCCGTGGGCCTCGCCAGCCTGGTGTTCGTGCAATTGCGCGGGCTGTGGCGTGAGTACCGGGCGCGCCGCTTCGGGTCGCGTCTCAAGCTGCGCCTGATGGCCATCTTTGCGGCAATGGCAGTGGTGCCCGGGGTGCTGGTGTACGCGGTGTCGCTCCAGTTTGCCGTCAAGAGCATCGACTCCTGGTTCAACGTGCGGGTCGATGCTGCCCTCGAGAGTGGCCTCCAGCTCGGCCGCAGTTCCCTCGACATGCTCCTCGGGCAGCTTGCCGACAAGGCCGGGCGCATGGTGGAGGAACTGGAGCTGGCGCCCCAGGTGCGGTCCACCCTGCTCAACCATCTGCGGGAGCGGGGCAATGTGGAGTCGGCCACGGTGTTCTCCTCCAGCGGCAAGATTGTCGCCACCTCGGATACCGAGATTGACAGCCTGGTGCCCGAGCGACCCAGCGTTGCCCAGTTGCGCCAGGCCCGCCAGACCCAGGGCTATCGGGCGGTGGAGGGGCAGGCACCGGATGGCTTGATCCTGCGGGTCATCGTGCCCATCCCTTCGCGCCGCCTGGCCGAGCCCCAGCTCTTGCAGCTCACCCAGTCCGTGCCCAGCTCGTTCGCGTCCCACGCTGAAAGCGTCGAGACCGTGCATCGGGACTACCAGGAGCTGTCCCTGGCGCGCGATGGCCTCAAGCGCATCTACACCCTCACCCTTACGCTCACCCTGCTCCTGGCCCTGTTTGCCGCCGTTGCCGTCGCCTTCGTCCTGACCCGTCGCCTGGCGGCCCCGCTGTTCATCCTGGCTGAAGGCACCCAGGCCGTTGCCGCGGGGGATTTCAGCCCCCGCCAGGCCCTGCCCGCACGTGATGAGCTGGGTGTGCTGACCCAGTCCTTCAACCAGATGACCCGTCAGCTCGAAGATGCCCGGGCCCAGGCGGAGAACAACCGGGCTGCCGTCGAGCGCAATCGCGCCTATCTCGAAGGGGTGCTCGCCAACCTTTCCGCCGGGGTGCTGGCCTTCGCGCCGGATGGCTATCTTCGGGCCGCCAACCACGGGGCCATGACGATCCTGAATGATCCCCTTGATGGCTACGAGCGGGTCCGCCTGGAGGACTGGACGGCCCATGGTGATCTGCGCAATGCGCTGCTGGAAGGGCTGCAGGGCCCCGACGCCAACTGGAACCGCCAGATCGAGTTCTCCAACCCCGACGGCAGCACCCAGACTCTCTTGCTCCATGGCACGCGCCTGCCCGACGATACGGGTGGCGGCTGGGTGGTGGTCTTTGATGACATCACCCACCTTATCGCGGCCCAGCGCACCGCTGCCTGGGCCGAGGTGGCCCGGCGCCTGGCCCACGAGATCAAGAACCCCCTCACCCCCATTCAGCTCTCTGCCGAGCGTCTACAGTTCAAACTGGCGGATCGCCTCGATACCGAGGGCCGCGAGATGCTTGAGCGTTCAACCACCACCATCGTCAATCAGGTGGAGGCCATGAAGAATCTGGTCAATGCCTTCCGCGACTATGCCAGACTGCCCACGCCGGTGATGGCACCGGTGGACCTCAACGCCCTGGTGCGGGAGCTGCTGGTGCTGTACGAGGGTTCGCGGGTGATGATCCACGCCGAGCTGGCGGCCGAATTGCCCCCGGTGCTTGGCGATGCCACCCAGATCCGTCAGGTCATCCACAATCTGTTGCAGAACGCCGAGGACGCCCTGATTGACGTGGATCAGCCGGAGATACGCCTGTTGACCCGATCCGATTCCCGCCGGGTAGACTTGATTCTGCGCGACAACGGCCCCGGCTTTCCGCCGGAGAGCCTGTCCCGGGCCTTCGAGCCCTACGTGACAACCAAGGCGCGTGGTACGGGCCTCGGCTTGGCCATCGTCAAGAAGATCATCGACGAACACGAAGGCGAGATCCGTCTCGCCAATCGCGAAGCGGGTGGCGCGGAGGTCCGCATCCGCCTGTGCATCGCTCCTCACCCTGAGTCCAGCACCCATGGCCAAGATCCTCATCGTTGACGACGAAGTCGGCATTCGAGAACTCCTCTCCGAGATCCTGCGCGACGAGGGGCACGACATCATCCTCGCCGAGAATGCCGGTGCGGCCCGGGCCGCCCGCAACGCCACCCGGCCGGATCTCGTGCTGCTCGACATCTGGATGCCCGATACCGACGGGGTCAGTCTCCTCAAGGAGTGGTCTGCCAATGGCCAGTTGACCATGCCGGTGGTGATGATGTCCGGGCACGGCACCATCGACACGGCGGTCGAGGCGACCCGCATCGGTGCCATGGAGTTCCTCGAGAAACCCATCGCCCTGCAGAAGCTGCTGGCGGCGGTGAAGCGCGGCCTCGCCCGCATCAAGCCCACCCATGCGCCCAGCCCCCTGGGGCTGGCTGCCTTCGCGCGCTCGGCGCCTCTGCGCGATCTGCGCAAGCGTCTGGAGCAGATGGCCGAGAAGTCCCGCATCATCCTGCTGCGGGTGGGGCCGGGCAGCCTGGCCGAATTGTGCGCCCGCAGCCTGCAGCGGGTCGGAACGCCCTGGCTGGATCTGTCCCTGTCCTCCATGCCCATCGAGCTCAATGTGCTGGAAGGCGCGCGCAACGGTCTGCTCTATGTGCCCGAGCTGATCTACCTGTCGCGCCCCCAGCAGAAGAACCTCGTCTTTGCCATGGACCGCCTGGAGCGGCATGGGCAGACCCTGGTGGTGGCGACCGAGCACCGCCCCGAGGAGCTCGCCGACCACGGCTGGGAGGAGCGCGTGCTGGCCCGCCTGTTCGAGGTCTCCCTGGCGCCGCCGGCCCTGGGCGAGATCCGTGACGAGATCCCGGAGATTGCCAGCCAGATTCTGCTGCACGTGGTCGAAGCCGGTGAGGTGCCCCCCCGCCGCCTTTCCTCCGCCGCCCTCAATGCCCTGCGTAACCAGGCCTGGCCGGGGGGCTACGGGGAGCTCAAGGCGGCCGTCAAGTCCCTGGCCCTGGGCACCCTGGAAGAGGAGATCGGCATGGAGGACGTGGCCCATCTGCTGGTCAAGTCACCCCCCGCCGCCCTCGGCCTGCCCCTCGATCTGCCCCTGCGGGAGGCCCGGGAGATCTTCGAGCGGATGTACTTCGAGCACCACCTGCAGATCGACGGGGGCAACATGACCCGCCTGGCCGAGAAGACCGGCCTGGAGCGTACTCACTTGTACCGCAAGCTCAAGCAGCTTGGCATCAGTGTCGGCCGACGCCACGAGGAAGGCGGAACCTGAGGGCTGCATCCGGACAGCCTGGGCAATACCCGCTGCGTGTCAGCGGAAAGGGAGAAATATAAAAATGAAAATCATCATCCTGGGTGCTGGCCAGGTGGGTACCTCGGTCGCCGAGAGCCTTGTTTCCGAAGCCAACGACATCACCGTGGTGGACAACGATGTGGAGCATCTCAACACCCTCCAGGAGCGGCTCGATCTGCGTGTGGTGTCGGGCAACGCCGCCGCGCCGTCGGTGCTGCATGCCGCGGGTGCCGAGGACGCCGACCTGCTGATTGCCGTCACCCAGTCGGACCAGACCAATCTGTGTGCGTGCCGGGTGGCCAAGACGGTGTTCAACATCCCGACGCGCATCGCCCGGCTGCGCTCTGCCGACTATGCCGAGCATCCCGAGTTGCTAGACGACAATAACTTTGCCGTTGATCACTCCATCTGCCCCGAGCAGATCGTCACCGACTACATCCGCAAGCTGATCGAATTCCCCGAGGCGCTCCAGGTGCTGGAGTTCGCCGAGGGCATGGTCACCATGATCGCCGTGAAGGCCTTCGAAGGCGGTCTGCTGGTGGGCAAGCCCCTGAAGACCATTCCGCTGCGCCTGCCCAACATCGATGCCCGCGTGGCGGCCATCTTCCGGCGTGACCAGTCCATCATCCCGTCCGGTGACACCATCATCGAGAGCGGCGACGAAGTCTTCATCATTGCGGCCACCTCCCACATCCGCAAGGTCATGTCCGAGCTGCGGCGCATGGACAAGCCGATCAAGCGGGTGATCATCGCCGGGGGCGGCAACATCGGCTTTCGTCTCGCCCGCGCCATCGAGAAGAGCTTCAACGTCAAACTCATCGAGCGCGACCGGCGTCGCGCCGAGATGCTCGCCAGCAAGCTGTCCCGGGCCCTGGTGCTGCGCGGCGACGGTACCGACGAAGCCCTGCTCGATTCGGAGAGCATCGAGGAGACCGACATGTTCCTCGCCCTCACCAATGACGAGGAAGACAACATCATGTCGGCCTCCCTGGCCAAGCAGATGGGGGCCCGTCGCACCCTGGCCCTGATCAACCGCAAGTCCTACGTGGATCTGGTCCAGGGCGGGCGCATCGACATCGCCATCTCGCCGGCCCAGACCTCCATCGGCCAGTTGCTGGCCCGGGTGCGCCGGGGAGACGTGGCCGCCGTGCATAGCCTGCGCCGCGGCGCTGCCGAGGCCCTGGAGGTCATTGCCTACGGGGATGCCAAGCACTGCAAGGTGATCGGCCGCCGCATCGAGGAGATCGACCTGCCCGAAGGCGCCACCATCGCCGCCATCGTGCGCAACACCGGGCAGAGCCGTACCGAGTACAAGGAGCTGGTGGCCTACGAGGTGCCCATCCACGAAGTCATCATGGCCCACCACGATACGGTGATCCGCGCCGAGGACCACGTGATTGTCTTTTGCACCAGCAAGAAGCTGGTCAGCCAGGTGGAAAAGCTCTTCCAGGTGGGCTGGGGGTTCTTCTGATGGACGCCCTGCTCCCCGTCGCCAACGTCCTGGGCCGCCTGCTGTCGATCTTCAGCCTGGCCTACCTGATGCCCATCGCCGCGGCGATCTTCTACGAAGACGGCACCACCGCCGAGTTCGTCGCCGCCATGATCATCTCTCTCGGTGGCGGCCTCATGCTCTATGGGGTGACCCGCTCCCACTACCGGGAGCTCAAGCCCCGGGACGGCTTCCTGCTGGTCTCCACCGTGTGGGCGCTGATGGCGGCGATTGCCACCATCCCCCTGCTCCTGGTGTACGACACCATGAGCTTCACCGACGCCTTCTTCGAAACCATGTCCGGCCTCACCACCACGGGCTCGACGATCATGACCGATCTGGATCATGCGCCGCCCGCCATCAATATCTGGCGGCATGAGCTCAACTGGCTGGGTGGCATGGGGATCATCGTGCTCGCCGTGGCCGTGCTGCCCCTGCTGGGTGTGGGTGGCATGCAGCTCTACAAGGCCGAGACACCCGGCCCCATGAAGGATTCCAAGCTCACCGCGCGGATTGCAGACACTGCCAAGGCCCTGTGGCTGGTGTACTTCAGCATCACCGTGCTTTGCATCGTGCTGCTCAATCAGGCTGGCCTGTCCTGGCTGGACTCCATCTGCCATGCCTTCGCCGCCCTGGGGCTGGGTGGTTTTTCGACCCGGGACGCCAGCGTCGGCGCCTTTGACAACCCCATGGTCGAGTTCGTGCTGATCGTCTTCATGGTGATCGCCGCGATGAACTTCGCCACCCACTTCGTCGCCATGCGGGGGCGCGATCTGCGCGCGTACTGGCAGGACGTGGAAGCCCGCGGCGTGGTCGGCCTGATCGTCACGTCCTGTTTCGGCGTGGCCCTGTATGTGTGGCTGGAAGGCACCTATGAGGACTACCCAACGGCCCTGCGGCACGTCAGCTTCAACCTCGTCTCCATGGCCACCGACTGTGGCTTCGCCAGTCAGGACTTCGACAAGTGGCCGATCTTCGCGCCCCTGTGGATGCTCTTCCTGTCCTGCATCACGGCAAGCTCCGGCTCCACCGGGGGCGGCATCAAGATGATCCGCACCCTGATCCTGGCCAAACAGGCCAACCGGGAACTCACCCGCCTTATCCACCCGGCAGTGGTCAATCCGGTCAAGGTCGGGGGTAGCGCCATTCCCAACAACGTCGTGATCGCCGTTCTCGGCTTCATCTTTCTGTACTTCATGAGCGTGGTCATGCTGACTTTCGTGATGATCCTGTCAGGGCTGGACTTCATGACCTCCCTCGGCGCGGTGGTGGCCAGCATCAACAACGCCGGACCCGGCCTCAACAAGGTGGGTCCGGCCACCAACTATGCTGTCCTCACCGATTTCCAGACCTGGGTGTGCACCTTCACCATGCTCCTCGGACGTCTGGAGGTGCTGTCCCTGGCCGTGGTGTTCACTCCCCAGTTCTGGCGCAAGTAACTGCTTCTTGATCTGCGCGATCCACGCCCCGGCGGCAAATGGCGGATAATCCCGCCTTTGCCGCCCAGCGCGGTCCTGTCTGCCGAGGATTCCAAGTGAGCCGTCCGAAGAACGATACCTTCCTGCGCGCCCTGTTGCGTCAGCCCACCGAGTACACCCCCCTGTGGCTGATGCGCCAGGCCGGTCGCTATCTGCCCGAGTACCGTGAGACGCGCAAGCGTGCAGGCAGCTTCCTTGATCTGTGCAAGAACCCCGGCCTGGCGTGCGAGGTCACCCTGCAGCCCCTGGCGCGCTACGACCTCGACGCCGCCATTCTCTTCTCCGACATCCTCACGGTGCCCGACGCCATGGGCCTGGGCCTGTACTTCGCCGAAGGCGAGGGCCCCAAGTTCGAACGCCCGCTGAAGGAAGAATGGGAGATCCGCAACCTCGCCGTGCCCGACCCCAACATCGAGCTCGGCTACGTGATGGACGCCGTCGCCGAGATCCGTCGGGCCCTCGACAACTCCGTGCCGCTGATCGGCTTCACCGGCAGCCCCTGGACCCTCGCCTGCTACATGGTGGAAGGCGGCGGCTCTGACGACTACCGCAAGGTCAAGGCCCTGCTCTACAGCCGCCCGGACCTCATGCACCACATCCTCGGTGTCACCGCCAAGGCCGTCACCGCCTACCTCAACGCCCAGATCGAGGCAGGCGCCCAGGCCGTGATGATCTTCGATTCCTGGGGCGGCGTGCTGGCCCATCAGGCCTACAAGGAGTTCTCGCTGGCCTACATCCGCCAGATTGTCGCCGGCCTGACCCGCGAGAAGGATGGCGAGAAGATCCCCTGCATTGTCTTCACCAAGGGTGGTGGCCTGTGGCTGGCCGACATTGCCGATAGCGGCGCTGACGCGGTGGGCCTCGACTGGACCGTGGATATCGGTGCCGCCCGCCGTCAGGTGGGTGATCGGGTTGCCCTGCAAGGCAATCTGGATCCCGCAGTGCTGTTTGGCAGCCCCGAGGCTGTTGCCGCCGAAGCGAAGAAGGTTCTCGACGCCTATGGCCCCCACGCCGGTCATGTCTTCAACCTGGGCCATGGTATCTCCCAGTTCACCCCGCCCGAAAACGTCACCGTGCTGGTCAATACCGTCCACGAGCATAGTCGGGCCCTGCGTGCCCAGGCTGCCTGAGACATCCATCGCCCAGCACCGGGGGCCGGCTCATGCCGGCCCCGATTCTTTGCGGAAGCGGATGAGCGTCACGGGGCTTGCGGCGGTTTGTGTCATCCGGGCTCCCCAAAGCGGCCCTCGTCAAGCACTAAATTTGAATCTGAGGGCTTGACTTGTGCACAGCACCAAGATTTTTGTCAGATTCATGACACGGCTCGGAAGCAAAAATTTGCGAATCTGCAGAGCATTGTTTTTAAAGGAAATATTATTTGATCAGGAATGAGGCAGTGTAGGAAGAACGCAGTCTGCAGGCGGGTTTTGCGGGACTTCACCCATGTTTCCCACAAAGTTATCCACAGATTTTGTGGACAAGGGAAAATACCCGCGCCGCCCCAATGGCTTCAGACCTGTTTCCCAAGCAATGCCTTACGAAAACGATGTAATTGGCTGATTTTCATCGATTTTTGTCACATCGATCCGTATCCCGACCATGAGCCCCTCCATCGTTCGCGTTGCCCTTCCCGTGCCCTTGCCACAGGTCTTTGATTACACGGCAGAAAATATTTCGGTCGGAGATCTGGGGCGCTGTGTGCGGGTGCCGTTTGGGCGGGGTGAGAAGACCGGGCTGATCGTTGCCCTGCCGGAGGTGGCGGATCTTCCGGTCGAACGGCTCAAGCCGGTGATCGCCATCCAGCGGGATGCGCCGGCGCTCCCTGCGGACTGGCTGGGCATGGTCGAGTTTGCTGCCCGCTACTATCAGCATCCCCTCGGCGAAGTCGTCGCCATGGCCCTGCCGCCGCGCCTGCGCAAGGCCGATGCGGTGGCGGGGGCCGAGGCCGATCCCCTGCTGGACCTCACCGATGCCGGCCGCGAGGCCTTGCTGGCCAGCAAACGCGAGAGCCGCGCCCTGGTCCTGCTGCGCGAGCTCGCCGCCCAGGGGCCCCGGCGGCGCAGCTTGCTGAAGGCTGGCGAGGGGGCTGCCCCGGCGGTGGCGGATGCCCTCAAGCGCGGCTGGATCGCCCCGGGCGTCCCGGCTGACCCGGCGGCCATGGCTGGCGCCCCGGCGCTTACCGGGGAGCAGGAGGCGGCGCTGGAAATCCTCTCCGGCGGATTTGGCCGCTTCCAGCCCTTCCTGCTGGCCGGGGTGACGGGCAGTGGCAAGACCGAGGTGTATCTGCGCCTCGTGCAGCAGACCATCGCCCGGGGCGGGCAAGCCCTGATCCTGGTGCCCGAGATCGCCCTCACGCCGCAGCTGGAAGGGCGCGTGGCGGGGCGCTTCCCTGCCGCCCGGGTGGTCAGCCTGCATTCGGCCCTGGCCGAGGGGGCGCGCTCCCAGGGTTTCGTGCAGGCCATGGAGGGGCGCGCCGACATCGTGCTCGGCACCCGCCTGTCCGTGTTCACCCCCCTGCCCCGCCTGGGCCTGATCGTCGTGGATGAAGAGCACGACGCCAGCTACAAGCAGCACGAAGGGGTGCGCTACAACGCCCGGGATCTGGCCATCTGGCGTGCCCGCCAGCGGGGCGTGCCCATCGTTCTCGGCTCGGCCACCCCATCCCTGGAAAGCTGGCATGCCGCCGACACTGGCCGCTATCGGCGCGTGGAACTGGCCAGCCGCGCCGTGGCCGCGACCCTGCCCAAGGTGCGGCCGGTGGATATCCGCCGCGAGAAGCTGCAGAACGGGGTGTCGGAACATCTCCTGAGGGCCATTGCGGCCCGCCTGGAGCGGGGCGAACAAAGCCTGGTCTTCCTCAACCGCCGGGGCTATGCGCCGGTGCTGTCCTGCCCCTCCTGCGGCTGGGTCAGTCGCTGCCCCCACTGCACGGCCAACATGGTGCTCCACCTGGCCGACAAGCGCCTGCGCTGCCACCACTGCAGCCACGAGGCGGGCATTCCCCTGGCGTGCCCCGACTGTGGTGACCAGGACATCCAGCCCTTTGGCCGCGGCACCCAACGTCTTGAAGAGACCCTGGGCCAGCGTTTTCCCGACGCCCGTGTGCTGCGCGTGGATCGGGATGCCGCCCGCACCCGCAGCCAGTGGGATGCCCTCCTCGACCAGATCGGTCGTGGCGACGCCGACATCCTCGTCGGCACCCAGATGATGGCCAAGGGGCACGACTTTCCCCGCCTCACCTTCGTCGGTGTGCTCAATGCCGACTCCTCCCTCTTTGCAGCGGACTTCCGCGCGCCCGAACGCCTGTTCCAGCAGCTCATGCAGGTGGGCGGCCGGGCAGGCCGGGGCGAGCTGCCCGGTGAAGTGATGATCCAGACCCAGTACCCGGATCACCCCCTCTACAAGTGCCTGGAGGCCCACGATTTCGCCCGCTATGCCGCCCTGCAGCTCGCCGAGCGCAAGCAGGCCCGTTTCCCACCCTATGCGGCCAACGCCCTGCTGTTCGCGACCGCGCCGGAGGTGGCCATCGCCATCGACTGGCTCAAGGAAGCCCGCGCCCTCGCCGCGCCCCTGGCCCAGGCCTTTGGCGTGCAGGTGTTCGACCCGGTGCCCATGCGCATGGTCCGCCTGGCCCGCCGCGAGCGCGCCCAGCTCCTCGTCGAAGCCTCCGCCCGCCCCGCCCTGCAGGCCTTCCTGACGGAATGGAGCCGGCACCTGTGGGGCCTGCGCGCACCCCGCGAGCTGCGCTGGCATCTGGACGTGGATCCGGCCGAGGTGTGAGAGAGCCTGCGCGAGACAGCAGCCCGGTATTGATTTGCGATGCTTGCCGGGCTGTGTTTCCCGGGGAGCGCACCCAGGCCGTCCGCCATGAATCCTCCGTTCAGCCCCGTCGCCATGCCAGCAGTCCGCCCAGCCCGAGCCCGAGGAGGCTCAGTACGCCCGGTTCGGGTAGATCACGGGTCAGGAAGCCGCGGATCTCCCCCGAAAGAAACAGATCGGTGTGGATGTTCAGATAGGCCGTGTCTCCTTCCAGCGCCGCCAGCAGGGCTGATTCGGCCGCGGCCGGGGTACCGCCCTTGGCAATAATGAAGCCATTGTTCCAGCTAATGGCTTGGGTCAGATCGAAGGTCTGCCGGTAGACACCACCGGTAACGCCAGTGGGAAAGCCTGGAAAATTGGGTAACGGGGTTGCCACGCCGACTGTTCCGGTGTTCGGCGAAGCAGTGCAGCAGTGAATGTGGGCTGCACTGGTCAGCCCCATCAAGGCATCGAACATGACGTCAACAAGCATGGAATGGGCGGTGGTATTGATGGTGACGGTGGCGGTGCCGAAACCTGTTGAAGCATTCGCTACGGCCTCAGCCCCTCCGCTCAAGGAGGCGGTGTAGATCAGCACATCGGCCTGGGCGGCGGAGCCCGCCAGAACCAGCAGACCACCCGTGATCCAGTGCGTGAACTTCTTGGTGTTGTACATGGGGCTCTCCTTGATGGGGATACCGCGCGACGGGATACACCGGAAAGGTGCCGCCCGGTTCGGGATCACCTATTGGTTCTAGCACATGACAGCGTGCTCCCCAAGAAGGGTGTGGACTCCTGGCTCACTTACAACTGCACATACCCTTACATCTCCGTTGCCAACGTCCAATGGGCGGGGGGCGTTGATTGCGGCAAGGGCTGGCAATCGCGCCGGTCCGGTTGATAAGCACTTACCTTCCAGGAGAACAGCATGCTGAAGAAGATCGTAGCCCTCGCCATCACCGCCGGTTTCATGTCCGCTTCTTTCGCCCAGGCGCCCTCTGCCGGCCCGGCCGCCGCGCCCGTCGCTCCGGCCGAGAAGAAGGTCGAGGCCATGAAGATGGCCGAGCCCGCGAAGGTCGAAGTGGCCAAGGTGGGAAAGGCAGAGAAGGACGTTGCCGCCAAGGCCGCAAAGATCAAGTCCCACCCCAAGCCGATGGTCAAGCCGGCCTCCACCCCCACCCCGGCTGAAGCGCCGGCGGTCGTGCCCGCAGCCAAGTAAGTAGCAGTTACGGGCGATAAACCCACGGGAGGGCGTGTTCCGGACAGCCGGGCACGCCCTTTCGTTCGTTGACGTGGTCGATCTGCATGGCGGCTTACATTTCGAGAATAATTCTCGTTTACATGGCGCCTTCTCTGGGATAAATTGAGAATCATTCTCATCAATCCCAAAAGGATGATTCCATGAACCCTCCCAGCCGACTGCCTTCCCTCCCTTCTGCTGTGCCGGCCAGCCTGTGGGCCGGGGCACTCAGTGAACTCCTCAATCACGGTGAAACCGGTTGCCGCCAATCCGCGCGCCGGGCCGCCGATCTCCTGACCCGCCTGGCTGAAAGCCCGGCCGTTGATCGTGAAGTCCGGGATCTGTGCGAACGGGCCTGTGAGCGGCTTAGCCAACCCGTGTCGGAGCGTCCCCATGTGTCTCGTCCCTGATCCCAAGGGCAGTGATCTGCAGTCCCTGCTGCGCGCAGAGTACGCCAGCGCCCTGGTGGCCATCGATCTGCCAAAGCCTGGCGCCCTGCCGCCGGCACGGCGTGCCCGCCTGTGGGATCTGGACGACAAGCTGCATTGCCCGATCATCGGTACCTGCATCTCCATTGAGGAACTGCAGCGATTCGCCCGGCGCTTCCAGTTTGCCGGCCCGACGGACGACGACTTCACGGTGCATGTGGAGGCAGTGGGGTTGGCACGCAAGCGCAACCCCGTATCCGAGGCCCTGCAACGCCACCTGGAAAAGAAGTTCCATCTGGTGGTGGAGCGCTTCGCCAAACTCAAGAGTGATGGGGAGCTACGCCAGCAGTGGATCGAATGCTGTGCCAGGGGTGAGGTGGCCGGACCCCTGTGGGCGGTGTGCACCCATCGCGCCGTATCGGCGGAAACCCGCCAGCGCGCTTATACCGACGTTCACATGCTGTCCCACCAGGTCGGTGCGGGGCAGGCCGCCGATGCCCGACGCCTGGCCTACCTGGAGGGGGAGAACGCCGAACTCAAGCGCAGTCACTCCCGGGAGCTCGCCCTGCTGCGTCAGCAACTGGCTGACGTGTCGGCCGGATTGGCCCGGCGGGAGGGCGCGCTTGAACAGGCGGCGGTGTTTCAGAAGCGGCTGCAGCGCTTCGAGTCCGGCCAGGCATACATCGAAATGGGGCAGCGTCTGCTGGCCTTGCAGACCTCCCACGAAGCGCTGCTGGGTACATCCCGACAACTGCAGGACATGGAGCGTCAGCTCAAGGAAAGTCGCGAGGAATCGCGCCGCCTGTTGGCAGAACGCGACGCGGCAGTGGAAGAAAGGGAGGCGATGGCGCATGTGCTGCAGCTCCGCGAGGCGCCTGTCTGCGGCAACACGGGGAGCGAGGACTGTGCCGGTTGCAGCGAGGCCCTCACTGCCCGCTGCGTGCTCTACGTGGGGGGGCGTGCCTCATTGCTGGCGCAATATCGTCAGCTCGCCGAGCGGCTCGGCATCACCCTGATCCACCACGACGGGGGGCAGGAGGAATCCCTGTCGCGCTTGCCTGAGCTCATCCGCGGCGCCGACGCCGTGGTGTGCCCCACCGATCGCATCAGCCACAACGCCTATTACCATGTGAAGGCCCACTGCAAGCGGGTTGGCAAGCCCTGCCTGTTCTACCGCGGCGGCGGCGTGTCGGGCTTCGCGGTGGCCATGGCCCGGGTCAGCCGGGGAGAGTTCAGCGTGGCCGGAAGCGAGGCAGGCTGAAGGTCATTCAGTGGGGCTTGAAGCGGCCTGCCCGGGCCAGCGGCACGAAGCTCAGGATCTGCGCCCCAAGCAGGATCAGGAAAGCCACCCGCAGGGCATCCGCGCCGCCCATGCCGCTGGCCCGAAAGCCGTCCAGCAGCCCGCCCAGGCCCCACTGCACCACGAAGGCACCGATGAAGGCCATCAGGTTGATGCTGGTGGTCACCCGGCCGGTGAGGTGCAGGGGAAACAGGCCGGCCACCACCCCGTACATCTGGGCACCAGTGGCCGACACGACGCCAAGCACGCACCACAGCACCAGGGTTGAGCCCGCCTCGGCGATGATCAGACCCTCCACCACCATGGTCAGGAACAGCCCCACCTGCATCAGGCGCAGGGGCGTGATGCCCCGGGCCGCGAGGCGGGTCGCCCAGGCACCGATGGAGAGCTGGCCGGCGAGCATGCCGATGTTGAGCCAGAACAGATGGTCGGCGGCCACGCCGCGGCTGTAGCCATTGACCTCCATCAGCCAGGGCACGGCCCACAAGCCCTGCAGGGCCATGAAACCCCCCGTGAAGAAGGCCGACTGGCCAGAGAAGCTCCAGAAGCGCCCCGCTGACAGCACCTCGACGACGCCGCGCAGGGCGCTTTGCAGGTCCACGCGATGGGTGCCCTCGTCCTTCTCCGGCATGGCCAGGAAGATCAGTGCGGCAATGCCCGCGGCCAGGGCGGCCACCACCCAGAAGGCGCCCCGCCAGCCCAGGAAGGGCAGCGCGGCTTCGAGGGGGGCCGATGCGGTGACGGCACCGAGGGCACCGCAGGACATGATGTAGCCGGTCATCGAGGCCAGCTTTTCCCGCGGGAACCACAGGGTGAAGCCCTTCAGTCCGGCCATCAGGCAGGCCGCCACCCCCAGGCCGATCAGGCCGCGGGCGCTGGCCAGGGTGGGCAGGCTGTCACCGGTGGCAAAGAGCACCCCGCCGAGGGCCGTGATCAGCAGCAGGGCAGCCTCCACCCGTCGCGGGCCGTATCGGTCCAGGGCAATGCCCACGGGGATCTGGGCCAGGCCGAAAGCGAAGAAATAGGTGCTGGTGAGCAGGCCCAGGTCGGCGGCGGTCAGGCCCAGCTCCCGGGTCAGGTCCGGCGAGATCACGGCGTTGACCGTGCGCAGCAGGTAGGACAGGTAATAGCCCAGGGCAAAGGGCAGGAAGATCCGGCTGACCAGAAAGAGCGAAGAAGGAGCTGGGCGGGCGGGCATGGGACAAGCGGAACGATTGGGCGAGCCCGAAGCTTACCGGGAGTGACTGGCTTCGTGTCAGAACACTAGGGTAAGCCCCAAGGCGTTTCGGTCTGGCTGCTTGGGTCGTATCCGGGTGAGCCGATGTGATGCGTATCCTTGCATTGATCTGCTGTGCATAATTTAACTAAAGTTTGCATATTTGACGTCGTTACCGGCTCACGACGTCACCGGAATCCATCCATGTCCCAGCCCGCCACGATTCTGCTTGTTGATGACAGTCGCGCCTCGCGCATGTTGTGTGCCGCGGTCATGCGCAGCCTGCACCCCGGGCTTCATCTGCTCGAAGCGGGAGATGGGGCTGCCGCACTCGCCCTGCTCGACGACGCCCATCCCGATCTGGCGGTGCTGGACATGAACATGCCCGGCATGTCCGGCATCGAACTGGCGGAACGGCTGCGCCTCAGTCATCCCGGGATGAAGCTGGCCCTCCTTACGGCCAACGCCCAGGAAGCCGTTCAGCGCAGGGCTGCCGCCCTCGGTGTGCATTTTTTCCGGAAACCCATTGGCGAGACGGTCATTGCAGACATCCTCGCCTTGCTGGAGTAGGCCGTGAGGACGTTCTCGGAACTCGAGATGGATGCCCTGACCGAGGCCTTCAACCTGTCCCTGGGAGAGGCGGCAAGCACCTTCTCGGCCATCGTCCGTGAAGAGATAGAACTGTCGGTGCCGACCATTGAGATCGTCTCCCGGGAGGAACTGACAGGTCGTCTTGAAAGCGCCCAGCCGGCGGGTGCAACCGAACGCCTGTGCCGCATCAACCAGCATTTCTGTGCGGCAGGCGGCTTCCAGACGGATGCGCTGCTGCTCTTTCCCGAGCATGGCAGCCTGGAAATCGTGCGCCGCATGCTCGGCGACGATACCGCCATCGAACACATCACCGAGCTGGAGCAGGATGCCCTTGCCGAGATCGGCAACATCATCATCAACAGTTGCATGAGCAGCCTGGCCAGTCTCTTCGGCAGCGAGATGCATGGCTCCCTGCCCAGGGTCCAGTCGCGCACTGTCCATACCCTCCTTGATGACAAGGCAGCCACCGATGTGATCCTGGTGGCCCGCATCGGCATGAGCATGGCGGCCCACAACCTCCATGGCTTTGTGCTGTTCATCATGGATGTACCCTCCATCGAACACTTCATGGACCGGGTGAGCCGCTACTTCAAGCTGCAACTGCATGACACGGGCGAGCGCGTCTGATGGACTGCTGCCACCTCCTTCCGGACAGCGTGGACATGGGCCTGATCATGGTGGACGGGGAGGGGCGCATCCGCCTGTGGAACCGCTGGATCGAAGAGCGCACCGGGCGCCTGGCCAGCCAGGTACGTGGCGTGACGCTTGCCGAAGCCTTCGGGCCCCACGTGGACCCACGGATTGCCCTGGTGGTGCGGGAAGCCCTCGATTTCGGGTGGTCGGCCCGCCTCTCCCATGCCCTCCATCCCATGCCCCTGCCGCTCTATCCACCCGGCGGCGGGCAGGTGGAGCGCATGAAGCAGTCCATCGACATCACTCCGGTCCAGGGCGAAGGCGGCCCTCGTTGTCTTCTGCAGGTGCGCGACGTGACGGAAACCGTGCGCCGCGAAGCCCTGCTCAAGCAGCAGTCACGACAGCTGCGTCTTGATCTGCTGCGCCTTTCCCAGGCCCAGGTCGAACTCCAGCGCAGCGAAATGCGCTTCAGGGAACTGGCCCGCCAGGCACCGGCGGGTCTCTTCGAGGCCGATGCGGAGGCCTGCTGCACCTTTCTCAATGAGCGCTGCGAGCAGATTCTCGGGCATAGCCTGGAGAATGTGGCCGGCACCCCGTGGATCAATCTCCTGCCCGTCAGTGAACAGGCCAGGGTAAGGGCCATCTGGTGCCTGGCCGTGGCATCGGCAACGCGTTTCGCCGAGGAGTTCCGGTATGTCGGCCCCGACGGAGAAAGCCGCTGGATCCGGGCTGAGGCGGGGCCCCAGCGTGACGGGAACGACCGGATCAGCGGTTTCGTCGGCACCCTGCTTGATGTCACGGAGTTCCACGAGCGCGCGACCCGCAACGAGTTCCGCGCCAACCATGACGGCCTCACCTCCCTCCTCAATCGCGACCGCTTCGAGCGTCACCTGCGTGCCGCCATTTCCGGTGCCCGTGAAGTTGCCGACCGGATGGCCTTGCTCTTCATCGACCTGAACGACTTCAAGGGCATCAATGACACCCACGGGCATCATGCGGGCGATACGGTATTGAAGACCATCGCGGCACGGGTGCGCCGAGTGCTGCGCAGCGAGGATATCGTGGCCCGTTACGGCGGTGACGAGTTTGCGGTGCTGCTGAACGGAACCGGTGATCCGGAAACCCTCGATGCCATCCTCTTCAAGCTCCACCAGGCCGTCGGGCTGCCCATCAACCTGGGGCATTGCCATGTGCGCGTCGGATGCGCCATCGGCGTTTCCATCTACCCCGACCACGGCAGCGACCCGCTCAGCCTGCTGACCCACGCCGACAAGGCGATGTACGCGGCCAAACGTGCCCGCTACGCCAAAAACGATCCGATCGCCCATCCTTCTGCACAGATCTGACCTACCTGCAGCCCACAGGGGGCAGCACCCGCTCAGGTCAATGCCGGGCTGGGGGGCAGGGCGCAGGCCGCCCGATATTCGCTGGCGAGACGCTCGCACAGTTCACGTACCGGCGGAACATCGTGGATGGTGGCAACCCCGTGGCCGGCGCTCCACACATCCCGCCACGCCTTGGCCTCGTCCGCCAGGGGTTTGAGCTTGCCCTTGCCGATCCCCTGGACCAGCTCTTCGCGCTGATGGCCCAGTCGCGAGAGGCTGGGCCACAGGAAGTTGGCATTGGTGCCGGAGACCGCATCGGTATAGACAATGTCCGCAGCGGCGGCGTCCACCAACATCTGCTTGTAGGCCTCCTGGGCGTTGGATTCCCGGGTGGCGATGAAGCGCGTGCCCATGTAAGCCAGATCGGCGCCGAGCACTTCTGCGGCCCGCACGGCATGGCCATCGGAGATGGCGCCCCCGAGTATCAGGGTGCCGTTCCAGAACTCCCGGATCTCGCGGACAAGGCTGAATGCGCTCTGGGTGCCCGCATGGCCGCCCGCACCGCCCGCGACGGCGATGATTCCATCCACGCCCGCGGCCATGGCCTTGCGTGCGTGATAGGCATGGATAACGTCGGAGAAGACCAGCCCCCCATAGGCATGGACGGCCTTCACCACGTCGCCCGGATGCCCCAGGCTGGTGATGACGAAGGGCACCCGGTGGCGGCAGATGAGTTCCAGGTCCGGCCCCACGCGGGAGTTCGATGCGTGCAGGATGAGGTTGATGCCGTAGGGGGAGATGGGGGCGGACGGATCGGCTGCCCTGGCCGTCGCGAGCGCCTCGTCGATGCTCCCCAGCCAGGCATCGAGCTGGGCCGAAGTGCGTGCGTTGAGCGCGGGGAAGGTGCCGGCAACACCGGCCTTGCAGGTTTCGGTGACCAGCTCGGGGCCGGACACCAGGAACATGGGGGCGGCAATGGCGGGAACGCGCATTGCGCCGCGGAATGCGTGCGGAAGGGTCATGCTGCTGTCTCCTGGCGTGTCTTATAGGTATGGGGGTGCTGCGGCTGGCAATCTAGCATGCCGCAGTCAGGACAGCAGTGAGGGTCTTACTCCGAAACGGCCTCTTCCGCCGCCTTTTCCGGGGTGGGTACGGCCTTCTTCACAACCCGGCCAACCGCCTGGGTTACGCTCCTGGGAATCACCCGGGGCAGGCTGCGGGCGGTCGCCTGACCGGCGCTGAGCACGGTGGAGGGCAGGTTCGCACCCGGCTCCAGGTGCCAGTCCGGACCGTCGAAGGGGCCCTTGATCCGGATCGGCAGGGTCACGCCGCGCAGGCTGGCCAGGGGGCCGCTGTCCGGCCCCAGGGGGATGACCAGGAGTGTCACCCGGGTCAGGTAGTCGATCTGCCGCTGGGGCAGATTGATCTCGCCCGCACCGCTGATCCGCAGCATGCCGCTGTCGGCCTTCAGGTCGGTGCTGCGGGCAACCCCACCGTCAATCCGGAAGCTGGCGGTGAGTTCCCCCACCGCTGTCGACTCCCGCTCCCGGTGGGCGCGCCGGGCACCCTGGCGGGTGCCGAGCGGGCCACGCCATTCCCGGATCGCCTGACCGACGTCGATGCCCGGTACGCTGCCGCCTTTCAATCTCAGGCGTGCCAGGCCTTGCATGTCGCGCAGCAGACTGCTGCGGCTCTCAGCCTTGCTGCTCACGTCGACGAAGAAATTGGCCGTCCCGGCGACTTTTTGACGGGCCCCGAGATCCACCAGCAAGGGGGCCAGGTCGGCGTTCTGCAGGTAAGCCCGATAGCTGGCCCGGCCGTCGTCCGCCGCGATGTTGAGGCTGCCTTCCAGGCTGCCGCCGTACAGGGACAGGCTATGGCCGGCGGACACCAGCCGCCCGCCGTGCAGGCTGATGGGCAGTTTGACCTGTTCCAGCTTCAGGCCCGCCAACTTCAGGTGGCCGAAGCGGATCGTGCCATCCAGGTCCAGCCCGTGCAGCGCCGACAGGTCGAAGCGGTCGTTCTCGGCCTTGTCGGCGGCGGGGCCACGCGCGGGCTGGGTGGCCAGGAGCGCATCCGCATCCAGCCGATTGACATCGATCTCGAAGCCGATGGCAGCAGCGTCGAGCCGGGGCAGGGTCCAGCTACCCTTGGCCTGTTGCTGCTCCGAGCGCAGCGTGAAGTGGCCGCCCGCACTGTTGCGCTGCAGATCGACCCGGGCATCGGCTTCGCTGGCGAACTTGAGCAGGCTCGTGCCGGGGCGGGCGGGCGAGAAGTTCAGATCTCCGGCCAGACTCGGCAACTCGAGCTGGCGGCTGGCTGCGCGCCATCGGATCGGGCCCGCAAGGTTGCCGGCAAGGCGGCCGCTGGCCATGCGCAGGTCAACATCCGTCGCCAGCTTTCCACCCACCAGGCCGCCGTCGGCGGGCTGCAGGTCGGTCAGACGCAGACGGACGCTGCCGCCCCGCAGCTTGCCATCCAGGCGCAGGCTGGCATCGATGCTTTCGGCCTCAGGGCCGGTGGGGGTGAGGGCCAGGCGAGGTGCATTGGCACGGAGTTCGAAAGGCCCGCCCGTGCTCTTGCCGCGCACCTGCAGGCTGCCGCCTTGGATGATCGAAGGGCCGTCGTCCGCCCATTCCAGCTCCGACAGGGCGCTTTCTGCGTCGAGGGCCTGCCAGCCTGCCAGATTGCCCCGGGCGGTCACGCGTAGCTGGCGCAGGCGCAGGGGGCCCTCGCTTTCGCCCACGCGGTAGGCGCTTTCCAGTTCCAGGTGCATGTCGGTGGCGGGTTCGGCTCTGGTCAGGCGGGCGCTGGCATTGACCCGGCCATCGGCGGTCTGGCCGAGGCGCCCGGTCTCGATGGAGAGATCGGAAAGCGCGAGCTGACGGCCGGCCCGTTCGTCCGTCCAGGTGATCGCCCCCCGTTCGATCACCAGGGCGCGAATGTCCAGGTCAAAGGGCTCATTGCCGGAGGGCGGGGGTGCATTGTCGTCGGTGCCGAGGAGATCCGCAGCATTGAGCTTGCCCGCCTTGTCGCGGAGCAGTGCCATGCGCAGTCCATCGATCTCGACCCGCTCTACCACCACTCGCCGGGTGAGCAGGGGCAGCAGGCGCACGCTGACGCTGGCCTGCTCAAAGCCAATGAACTCGCTGGTGCTGTTGCGCCCCGACAGGGTGCCGGCAGGTAGCTGCAGCCTGAGTCGGGGAAACATGGACAACTCCACCGGCCCCTCGATGCGCAGGGTGCGCTGATGGCGCTGTTTGGCGAAGTGTGTCAGCTCAGCCGCCAGGCGCAAGCCATCGAAGGTGGCATGGAGATACAGGGCCCCGGCGGCGATGACGGTGCTCAGCCCGCCCAGCGCGAAGGCCAGATACTTGAGGTATTTGAATCGCATGTCAGGCAATTCCATGACCGATGCGCCGATCTTACCTCAGGGCGCTTACACGCCGACCGGGTCGGCCGTCTGGCCGCGCAGGGGCAGGCGCAGCTCGAAGGTGCTTCCAACCCCCACCTGACTATCCACGGTGATGTTGCCACCATGGCGTTCCGCCACGGTCTTGACGATGATCAGGCCCAGACCGACACCGGAGGGCTTGTCCCTTCCCTCGTCGACGATCCGGCTGAAGCGCTTGAAGAGCCGTGGCAGGGCATCGGCAGGAATGCCCTCCCCCTGGTCGCGTACCCGGATGACCCAGTCCGTACCTTCAGCCTTCAGGCTAACGGACACACGGCTACCGGCATTGCCGTACTTGACCGCATTGGTCAGCAGATTGATCACCGCCCGCCGCAGCAGGGAGAAGTCGCCGCGAATGATGGCCTCCTCCTTCTCGGCATCCCGGGTGTCCACGTCGATGTTGATACCCCTGGCGTTGGCCTGGGGCCACACTTCGTCGGCAGCGGAATCCACCAGGCCGGCCAGGTCGAGTTCAACGAAGTCCTTGGGATCGGAGCCTTCGGCCCGCACCAGACGGAAAAGACCGTCCGCCAGATCGAGGGCGGAGCGGGCATAGCGGGCGATGCGCGGGATCTGTCCGGCCTGCAGGACGGGATCGTCCCGGTAGCCATCGATCAGGGTCAGGATGGAGGCGAGGGGCGCACGCAGATCATGGGACAGGAAATGCATGGTGTCCTCGCGGCTGCGCTGGGCTTCGTGCATCGCTGTGACATCCGCCAGGCCGATGACCCGTCCGGGACGGTTGCTGGATTCCGAGAACAGATCGGCCACCGACACCAGCAGGTAGCGCTTCTTGTCGGGAGTGAGTTCGAACTGGCGGGTGCCGGAAAAGCCGCTGACGTCAGGCAGGCCGTCCCGCATGGGCAGGTAGGTCGGCCATGGCAGGCCCCGCAGGGCGCTCAGCAGGGCATCGTTGCGGAAGGCTCTCAGCAGGTGGCGTGCACGTTCGTTGTGAAGGATGACGTGGTCCATCTGGTCAATCACCACCACGCCGATGGGCAGGTGTTCGAGGGTGTCGGCAATGAAGCGGCGCACATCGCGCTGGTGCTGGGCCGCCCGACGTACGATGTGGATGCGGCGCTCCAGGGGGTCGGCGGCGGTCCGTCCGTCTTCGTCGACGGGCAGGCCAAGGGGCGTGCCCTCACGTTCGAGGGCGATCAGTTCGGCGTCCAGGTAACGCTGGGCCGACTCCAGGCGCCGCCAGCTCCACAGGGGATAGGCCAGCACGCAGCCCAGGACCGCCGGGGCAGGGCCGAACCACCAGCCGCCCAGGTGCAATCCGAGCCCGGCCAGCAGGACCGCCGAGGCACCGAGGATGAACGAGGCCAGCAGGCCTGTACGGGCTTCGGCGTAGAGCAGGATCAGCATCACCACCACCACCATCACCGTTGCCACGGCAGCCGACACCCAGGGCGACAGTGGCATGACCGCCGCGCCGCGCCGCAGGGCGTCGAACACGTTGGCTTGCACCTCGACCCCGGGCATGGGGCGGGACAGGCCGGAGGTGGGGGTGGGCACCGCATCGCCCATGCCGGCGGCCGTGGTGCCCACCAGCAGGATTTTGCCGCGCAGCGCTTCCGGCGGGACTTCACCGCTCAGGACGGCCTTGTAGGAATAGTGGGTGTAGGTTCCGGGCGGGCCGGAGAAGGGCATGCGCAGCCAGTTGGCGCGCTGCCATTGTTGATGGTCGAGGTCATCACCCGCGGGCGGAGGGGGAAAGCGGTCCGCGGCTTCCGGTTCGAGCAGGCGCAGCAGGGCGAGGGAGATCTGCGGATGGCGGGCCGCCCCGAAGCCTTCCCACAAATAGACGCTGCGGGCGATGCCGTCCGGGTCGAATTCCACCTGGCTGTGGCCGATGGCGGCCGCGGCGTCCGCGAAGACATCGAGCGGGCGGACCTCGCCGGAGAGCATGGCACCCGTGGTGGCCTGGGTCATCGGCAGTACCACCCGGCCCTGGTGGTGGATGGCGCGGGCCAGGGCCATGTCGGCACCGGGATCATCCGGGCTGGGGGCATCGAGGATCAGGTCGAGGACGACCGCCCGGGCACCGGCCTCCCGGGCGAGGTCGATGAGGGCAGCGTGAACGCGCCGGGACCAGGGCCAGCGCCCGATGCTGGCAAGGCTGGCATCGTCGATGGAGACGATCACCACATCGTCGCTGGCGGGCTGGGTCCAGGCCGACAGCACCCCGTCGTAGAGGGTTTGGTCAATACGCCACAGCCAGCCCTCGACTGCCGAGACCAGGGTCAGCAGCACACACAAGAGGGTGACGGCGAACCACTCGACGGTGGGCCGATGCAGGCTGGAGGCCGGTGCTCTCACGGATTCTTCACTGCCGGTGCCGAAAGGCTCCAAACGGGCAGCAGGTGGAGGGACTGCAGATGCTGGATTCCCGACCAGGGGCTGACGCCGCCGTCCGGGTCGGTGGCCCGGATGCGCAGTCGGTAACGGCCCGGGCCTGGCTCAGGGAGGGTCAGGGCGGCTTCTCCGATGCGCTGGTCGACGACGAGATCCTGGAAGGCCTCGTCACGGGCCAGTTGGACGTCGTAGATCTGACCGGGGCGGCCGGCCCAGGCCAGACGCAAGCGCCTGTTGTAGTGCTCGACGGTGGCGGGGCCGGGGGCCGGACGGATGTCCAGCGTCTGCGGATCGCTCCACGGACCCGGGTTGCCATCGGTGCGCAGGCTGGCGATCCGCCAGGCGTAGCGGCCCGGCCCCAGGGGCGGTATGGACTGCAGCCCGTCCACCTTGCGGTCTATGGCGGGCTGGGCAAAGCGGCTGTCGTCCGCGATCTGCAGCCGGTAGCTGGACGCGTCGGGTCGGGCCGACCACGCGACGACGCCCGGCGGGGCACTGGTGGCCTCCGGGGGTTCCGGACGGGCGCGCAGTGCGATATCGCGGGTGGCGTCCCGGCCCTCCAGGCCTTCGGCATCAATGGCACGCACGCGCAGTCGGTAGTCCCCGTCGGGCAGATCGGTGAAGCGCGCCCGGGGAGTCGCGAAGACAGCCGTTGCCACCACGTCGCTGAAGGCCTCGTCGCGGGCAATCTGAGCCCGGTAGGCCACCGCCTTGGCGATCGGGGGGAAGGGAATGTCCATGGTGATCCGCCGGAACAGCGCAGGCACCTCGTCCAGGGCAGGCGCTGGCAGCAGGGCTCGCGGTGCGGGAATCGGGGCGCCCGCCCGTGCAACCACCCCAAAACCCGCCGGAAGGCCTGTGGCATCCGCTGCCGTGGCATTGCGCATGCCGACCTCGCCCGCCGTGACCTCGGCCTGGGCCGTGCCGGCATCCGGGTCGGTCCCGGCCCGGAAGGCTGTACCGCGAACACTGAGCGTGGCCGACGGCGTGCGGATCTGATAGCGGGCGGCAGGGCCGCGCTGGGGCGCCACGGTGGATTCGATCCGTCCTTGTTCAAGGTGGATCCGGGCGTTCTGACCGGGCAGGCCGTGGAAGCTCTGTACCTTCTCGAGGCGCGCCTGACTGCCGGGCTGAACGGTCAGGCGGGACTCATCGGGCAGCGCCAGCGTCACAAAGCCTCCGTCACCCGTACGCAGGATGGCCCCGGCCGAAACCCGGGTGTCCGGGGCCAGGGGCTTCCCGTCCATGGTGACGTCACCGCTCACCGCCACGACCCGGGCCGTGTGGGGCTGAGCCCGCAGCCAGTTTTCCGGAATGCGCAGGGGCGAGCCGACGGGGAGACGCATGGGATTGCCGATGCGGTTGAGTGCTTTGAGCCCCTTCCATCCGAAGGGCGCGGACAGGTATTGGCGCTCCAGGCCGATCAAGGTGTCACCGGCGCGGGTGGTGTAGACGACTTCCAGATCCGCTGCGTGGACACCGGGGCCGGCAAGCGCCAAGCCAAGGGCGGTAGCCAGGAGAGGGACGGAATGACGTGCCACGGGAAAGGTCTTTCTGAAGAGTTTGGGCAACTATATTAGTTCCCGGTCCGGCGCAGGGTGCAAAACATCGCAAAATAGGCGAGAACTGCATCCTCCTGTGTCAATTCCATAACGATGTGTGTGCTTGGGAGTTCTATCATGCGCCACAGACATGCCGATTCCCCCCATTGGGCATGATCTTGTTTCTTCCCCCTCTTCAACCCGTCTTAAAGGAAAACCCATGAGCTTCATCCAGGAATTCAAGGAATTTGCAATGAAGGGCAACGTCGTCGATCTGGCGGTCGGCGTCATCATCGGCGGTGCCTTCCAGAAAATCGTCGATTCCCTTGTCAAGGACATGCTGATGCCCGTGATCGGCAAGCTCCTCGGGGGCGTCGATTTCAAGCACCTCTACATCAATCTGGGCGACAAGACCTTCGAAACCATGGAGGCCGCCGAAAAGGCCGGTGCGCCTTTGTTCAAGTACGGTGTCTTTGTCAATTCGATCATTGATTTCACCATCGTCGCCCTGGCCATCTTCGTGGCCATCAAGGCCATGAACAAGCTCAAGCGGGATGAGCCGGCACCGGCGCCCGAGGCGCCCCCTGCCGAACCGGAAGACGTGAAGCTGCTGCGGGAAATCCGTGACGCGCTGAAGAAGTAAGCGCGCGAAGCCGGGGGCCCGTGGCCGGGCCCCCGAAGCGGTCAGGCCGGTGACATCGCGGCCTCGCCGAGGGCCGACGATTCGGATGGATCGATCTTCTCCAGCCGATAGCCGAAGTTGTAGGTCGGGGTCAGGCGGAAGCCGTTTTCAGGGCGCAGATTGAGTTTGCTGCGTACGCGGCTGATATGGGTATCCACCGTGCGGGTTGCCAGATCGGGGTTGCGCCCCCACACCGCCTCCAGCAGATGACCCCGCGACAGCAGGCGACCCAGGTTGCGGAACAGGAAGGCAGCCAGCTCGAATTCCTTGTCGGTCATCTCCACTGCCACGCCATCGATGGCGGCGCGCGTCAAGGTAGTTGTCGCCTCGGTCATGCAGCCAACTGTTGAGTATTCACGTCAGGCAAATGCGTCTTTATGACGGACTCACGTTCCGGGTTGAGCGTGACTGCGCCAATGGGCGACCAGTTGCGCGTATTGCCGGACCAACGCGCCGGGTTGAGTTCGCGAGCCTCGGTGTAAAGAGCATGCCTGGCAGCCAGAATCGCCTGATCCTCACCGGCATGGCGCTGGGCCGGACTGACGTAGCGGATACCGCTGTGACGATGATCGACGTTGTACCACTGGACGAAGCCGGCTGCCCAGGCGCGCGCCTCGTCGAGGTCGGCGAAGCCTCGGGTGGGAAACTCGGGCCGGTACTTGGCGGTGCGAAACAGCGACTCGGCATAGGCATTGTCATCGCTGACCCGTGGGCGCGAGTACGAGGGTTTGACGCCCAGCCAGTTGAGCATGGCCAGTACCGTCGTGGCTTTCAAGGTCGAGCCGTTGTCGCCGTGCAGAACCGGCTTGGCGCTCAAGGCGGCAATCCCTTCGGCCAGCGCCGTGCGGCGCACCAGATGGGCGGCATGGTCGGCATGGTCGCTATCATGCACCTCCCAGCCGACGATCTTGCGGCTGTACAAGTCGAGAATCAGGTAAAGGTGGAACCAGCGCCCCGTGACTTGTGCCGGCAGGTAGGTCATGTCCCAGCACCAAACCTGGCGCACGGCGGTAGCGATGTGCGTGGTCGGCGGCCGGACCGCCTTGGGTGTCTTGGCGCGCCCACGGTGAGCGGATTGCCCATGCGCGCGCAGGATGCGGCTGAAGGTGGATTCGCTGGCCAGATAGACCCCTTCATCGGCCAGCATGGGCACGATGCGCGCCGGCGGCACGGCGGCAAAGCGCGGCGCATTGGCGAGGGCCAGCACCTAGGCGCGCTCGGCCTCAGAGAGGGGCATGGGGCGGGACAGGGCGCACTGCCTGCGGCCTACGATCACCGCCGACAAGGCCTTCGCCAGCTTGCCAGCGTTGCAGCGTGCGCAAGTTGATGCCGGCCATCTCGCAGGCGGGCTTCAAGCGCGCGCCTGCCGCCTGCGCAACATGGATATCTCGGGCCAGTGCCTGGCGATCTTCGAGGCCGATCATTCGCCCTCTCCCTTGTTGAAGATCGCCGCGACTTTTTTGACAGGACCAGTAGGGCTGCCGTTTCGGCCAGCGCCCGGTCTTTGCGCAGCAGTTCGCGTTCGAGCTCCTTGATCCGCTTCTTGTCTTGCCGGGTGGCTTGCGGACTGGCGCGGGCCTCCTCGGGCTCGGCCAAGGCCGCGGTGGCGCTGGCACACCACTGATCGAGTTCGGCCGGATATACGCCGTGCTCACGACACCAGGCGCTCTTGCCGGCCTCGTCCATCGCCGCCGTAGTGATCACCGCTTCGAGTCGAGCGCGCGCAGTCCAGGCCCGCCCTCGGGCGGGCCTGGACTGCGCATCCTCACGCCATCGTTCCAATGTCTGCACCGAAACCCCAATCTCTTGTGATACCACGCCCACTTGGGCGCTCTCCGGCGGCAACAACCGCGCCACCGCTCTGTTCCTGAATGCTTCTCCGTACCGAGCCATCTCTCATCCTTGTCGCCCCCAGGTTCAACATCATAGAGAGGCGACAACTATTCTGACGCGGGGGGATGGACAGGGACTTCTTGACCAGGTCGAAATGATAGGGCGCCACCGTCAAGGTCTGGTTGGTGTTGCGAGGCTGGGCCCGACGCAGTACGGCTTCGATGCGCGACAGCAGTTCGATGCGGCGGGGCGGTTTGATGAGGTAATCATCGGCACCGGCACTGAAGGCGTTGGCAATATCCTCTTCCGCATCCCGGGAGGTGATGAAGATGGCCGGGGTGTCATTGCCCCGCTCCACCCGCAGCCAGCGCAGCACCTGCTCACCGGTCAGGTCGGGCAGCACCCAATCCACCAGAAAGAGGTCAAAACTCTCACGGCTGGCGACCCGCATCAATTCGCGGGCCAGTCCAAAGCCATGCACGTCGTGCCCGGCGTCCCTCAGCCAGCCGGTCAGCACTTCCATCTGGGCCGGGTCGTCTTCGAGAATAGCTAATCGCACGCTGGTTTACCTTTATCGAGAAATTGAAGCATGCCATTCGGGACTGGGCGCCAGCATTGACCGGCGAAATCCCCGAAGGCGCATTTACGCGTAATCACCTACATACGGATTGCTGTCCCGCTCTTCACCGAAGTTTGACATCGGCCCGTGACCGGGAATAAAACTCACATCGTTGCCCAGGGGCCATAGCTTCTGCCGGATCGAATTGATCAGATCCTTGTGATTGCCCCGGGGAAAATCCGTCCGTCCGATCGAGCCGGCAAAGAGCACATCACCCACCACGGCCAGCCTCGCCGTATTGCTGAAGAACACCACATGGCCCGGCGTGTGGCCCGGGCAATGAATCACAGACAGGCTTTCCTCACCCACCTGGACCACGTCGCCGTCCGACAGCCAGCGATCCGGCGTGAATGCTTCGACATGGGGAAAGCCGAACATCTTGCTCTGTTTGGGCAGATCGTCGATCCAGAAGGCATCGCCTTTCTCCGGCCCCTCGATGGGAACGCCCAACTGTTTCGCCAGACTTGCCGTACCGCCGGCATGATCGATGTGACCGTGGGTCAGGAGGATCCGCTCAATCGTCACGTCAAGGGCGTCGACCGCCTTCAAAATGCGCTCGGGGTTGCCGCCTGGATCCACCACCGCCGCTCTTTGGGTTCTGTCGCACCACAGGATTGAGCAGTTCTGTTCAAACGGAGTGACGGGAACGATCTGGTATCTGAGCATGGTATTAAGTTGCCTGCCAACGGGGCAGGGATCGATAAAGAGACTACTTACGCCTCGGCCGCATTTTTTTCAAGGCCGCTGTGAAAGCGCTCCACATGCCGTCAAGTTTATCACGCTCAAATTGGGGAGCCATTGACCCTGTCGGCTCCCCGGCGCCTATTGGGCCTGCCGACACGCTTGTTTTCACACTGGATTTGATTGCATTTATCCAAGTGTCAAAAAGCAATGCCAATCAAATTGCCGGGTGCGCCCATTGATGCAGTGAGAGATCATCGCGGGATCTGGCAATGGGGACACCCATGCCAGAAATGGAGACGTCACCTAACAGGGTGTTGAAAATCTCCGCCTCACCTTCGGTCTTCCAGCGGCCTGGAAAAATTACGCTGGAGCAAACCCGAGTAGATCCGTCTCAATGACGATTCGGACCGTGTTTCCCGCCGATGGTGCAAGGGTAATTGAGCGGCGCGGGCGTCGCAGCAAGTACCACCTATTCAATAACGACTTCCGCAATGCCCGTGCAGCAATGGCACCTCTCAATCACGATGCCAGCAAATTGCCCAGCCGCGTCAGGTTGTAGGCGGCGAAATTCAGCAGGGCGTGAGCGCGAATCGTCTCCAGGCCGCGTGCCATCAAACGACGCAATGTACCGATGTCCTTCGCCCAGCCAAACGCCTCTTCGATCATCTTGCGACGACGCAGGCTGACTGCATACGCTTCGGTGACCTTTATCTCCGAAGGCACGGCACTGCCCTTGGTCTTGGCAGCCACATGCGGCAGCACCCCCAATGGCCCGAGCGCAGCGATGAAATCAGCCGTGTCGTAACCCCGGTCGGCCGCCAGTGTCGGCTGGCGCGTCGCATCGGCCGGCTTGACGGTGCGTTTGACCATCACCAGCGCGGCCTCGCGCTCGGCGGTGCCGGTGGCCTGCGTGGTATGCACATCGACGATCAGACCGTGCCGGTTCTCCGCCAGAGCATGGGTCGTGAAGCTCAGATAGGCGCCTGCGCCGCCTTTGCTGGCAAGCAAGGCTTCCGGGTCGGTGCGTGAGACGTGCGTTGCGTTCGAGCGCTTCTGGCCCCGGAAGTCCACCTCGGCGTTACGGCCTTGATCCGGCCCGGGCGGCTCATCCGAGCCGTCGCGTGCAGCCAGACTCTTGTGTGAAGCCCAAGCCCGCAGCAGCGAACCGTCAACGCTGAAATGTTCGTCCGAGACCAGCTCGGCCCACTGCCCGATCGCCACCACGCCCGTGAAGAACTCGCGCATCACGCTTTCCTTGAGCAGTCGCTCCCGATTAGCTGAGAAGCTTGAGTGGTCCCACACCGCCTCGTCCAGCGTCAGGCCCACGAACCAGCGATACATCATGTTGAAATCGATATGCTCGACCAACGCCCGCTCTGAACGAATCGAGAATAGACATTGCAACAACGAGGCGCGCAGAAGACGCTCCGGCGCAATCGACGGACGGCCACCTTCGGCATACAGAGAGTCGAAAGTCGGCGACATCGAACGGAGTACCAAATCGGCCAGCACTTTCACCCGACGCAGCGGATGCTCGGTCGGAATGCGCTCCTCAATATTGACGTAGCTAAACAAGGCGTTCTGTTTGTGGTCGGGGCCGCGCATCGGAGTATTACTGGTTCGCTAATTTGAATGGAATTATAACAAGACCGAAACCCTTGCGGTCCTTGGCTCTGGGGTAAATCAACACCCTGCTAACCGCAATGGGCGAGGCGTAACCTGGGTTGTGGGTTCAGCGTGGGAAGGTGCGTGGTTCAGTGAGGGCGATGTAGCGGCTGCGATCCTGCTCGAAGCGATTGCGGATGGCCTCGATGTCGCGTCGCTTGGCCTCCATGATCGAGTTCTGGGCGGCCAGCTCGCTGTCGGATTCGCGCAGGGATGCTGCAAGGGCGGGAGGCATGGCGCGCTTCTGGAAAAACTCGGCTTCGCGCAGCAGCCCGGTGCGTTTCTTCATCAACTGCGCATGGCGGGCTTCCGCCTGCCGGAGCTCCAGCTCGACGCTCTCGATGGCCCGGTCGCGTCGGCTGTCGATGTCGGCCACGCTGGAGTAGGTTTCGAGCAGGGACTGATTGCGCCGCATCTCGGCCCGCTGGCGGGCCACCTCGGCACGGCGGGCGCGTTCCTCGGCTTCGCGGCGGGCCAACTGCTCGGGGCTCAGGGGCGCCTCCACCGTGCGCCGTACCGTGCCCTGGGGGCTCATCTCGCGGTAGCTCTTGCCGAAGCACTGGGGTGGCAGCACGTCACCACATACCTGGTGGCCGTTGTCCGTGCAGCAGTAGACCGTACCCTTCGATGCCGTCTGGGCGTGGGCGAGGGGCATGGCCAGCAGCAGGGAAACGAGCATCAGACGTCGCATGGGTTCAGGCGTCTCCACTCACACCGTAGGTTTCGCGGTATCGCTGGACCGCTTCAAGGTTTGCCTTCAGGGCCGGGCTGTCGGCGAGATAACCGATCAGATCCTTCAGGCTCGCCACGGCCAGCACCGGAATGTCATAGGCTTCCCGCACCTCCTGGACCGCCGACAGGCTGCCGGTGCCACGCTCCATGCGGTCGAGGGCGATGACCACGGCGGAGGGCGTCGCACCATGGGCGCGTATGATCTCGACGGACTCGCGAACGGAAGTGCCGGCAGAGATCACGTCGTCGAGGATGGCCACACGACCCTGCAGGGGCGCGCCAACCAGGGTGCCGCCTTCGCCATGATCCTTGGCTTCCTTGCGGTTGAAACAGAAGGGCAGGTTGTGCCCGTGTTCGGCCAGACGCATGGCTGTGCCGGCCACCAGTGGAATGCCCTTGTACGCCGGCCCGAACAACATGTCGCAGGGCAGGCTCGCCGACAGCAGGGTACGGGCATAGAAACCACAAAGCGCGCCGAAGGACGCGCCGTCATTGAAGAGGCCCGCATTGAAGAAGTAAGGGGACAGGCGACCCGCCTTGGTCACGAACTCCCCAAACCTCAAAACGCCCTTGTCACACGAGAGGGCAATGAAATCACGGCTAAAATCCACGATGCTCCCAGCCAAAAAATCGGACCATGTCTCAAAAAATGTTACGCGTTGTTTCCGCCAACCTCAACGGCATCCGCTCCGCAAACGTGAAGGGTTTCCTCAATTGGCTCAACAAGCAGGATGCCGACTTGGTCTGCGTCCAGGAGTTGAAGGCCCAGATCGACGACCTTTCACCGGATATGCGTAAGCCCGGCATATATACCGGATACTTTCATTGTGCGGTGAAGAAGGGCTACAGCGGGGTGGGAATCTACACCCGCCGGCCCCCCGATCGCGTCATCGAAGGCCTTGGTAACGAGGAGTTCGACGCCGAAGGCCGCTATCTGCAGCTTGATTTTGGCTCCCTGTCGGTCGTTTCCCTCTACCTGCCCTCCGGCTCCAGCTCGGAGGAGCGCCAGGCTGCAAAGTTCCGCTTCATGGATCTGTTCCTGCCCCACATGGCGGCGCTGCGCGCGAGTGGACGCGAAGTGATTATCTGCGGTGACTGGAATATCGCCCATCAGGCCATCGATCTCAAGAACTGGCGTTCAAATCAGAAGAACTCGGGCTTCCTGCCCGAAGAGCGTGCCTGGTTCGGACGCTTGCTGACGGAACAGGGTTGGGTCGACACTTACCGCAGCCTGCACCCCGACGCCACTGATGCCTGCTACACGTGGTGGTCCAACCGGGGTCAGGCATGGGCCAAGAACGTGGGTTGGCGTCTCGACTACCAGCTCGCCACCCCCGGAGTCGGTGCGCTGGCGCAAAGTGCCACGGTATACAAGGATGAACGCTTCAGCGATCACGCGCCCCTCACCGTGGACTACGCGCACCCTTTTCGCACCTGACATGCAGGCAGGCCGGGCATGGCGCAAGTGCCGCCATCTGCACCGGCTGCCCTTTATGGCGGTCCGTTGATCGCTTTCCACCTTTTCCGCTTGAGCGGCCATCGGGACCATGTCTGTCCGCAAAAATCTTGCACGTATTGCGTTTCTCGCCGGGATCGTCGGCCCATCGATGAATCCGGCGCGGGCCGACAGCCCGCCTGCACCGGATGGCCGGTTCCGCCTCGGCATCGAGTACGAACACGAAAAGGCCGCGGACGGCCGGGAGCGTGCGGATGCCCTCACCCTGATCCCTGGCATCAAATGGCGCTCGGGTTGGCTGACCATGACCGAGCTGCTCATCGAAACCGAGCAGGAGCGCGAGGCAGGGCGTGTCACCGACCGGGCGGGCAAGCTGGGCATCCGCCTGCGCAAGGACTTCGCCGTGAACGAGCGCACCCGCCTTGTCCTGCGTGGCCTGCTCGGCCGCGCCCTCAACGGCAACGAGAGCTACACCTACGCCTACCTCGAACCCAGCCTCAAGTACGCCTTCGATGACCTGGAAATGATGGTGGGCTTTCGTGCCGTGCGCGCGGTGGACGGCACGCAGGGCCATGACTTCAACAAGTTCCGCATTGGCCCCAGCTTTGATCTCGGCCAGGCCTCGGAGATCGAGTTCCGCTTTGTGCGCAACTGGGAGGCTGCCACGGGCCGCCACGCCAGCGATGCGTACATCGTGGAGTTCGTGCACAAGTTCTGAGGCAGCCCTTCGGCGAAGGGCCTCACAGGGGCAGGGCCGACGACGACTTCACCTCCCGCAGGGACAGGCTGGACTGGATCGAGGCCACGCCGGGCAGGGTGCGCAACTGCTTGCGGATGAAGGTGCCGTAGGCATCCAGATCCGTGGCGATGATCTGCAGCAGGTAGTCACAACTGCCCGTCACATTGTGGCAGGACAGGATCTCCGGCAGGTTTGCCACCTGCTCCTCGAAGCGCAGGGGCGTATCGCCCGCGTGCTTGCCGAGGGTGACCTGGGCAAAGGCCACCACGCCGTAGCCGAGCTTGCGGCGGTTGAGGCGCGCCTGATAGCCGTCAATGAAACCCTCGGCCTCCAGCCGTTTCAGGCGGCGCCAACAGGGCGTCTCGCTGAGGGTCAGCTTCTCGGCCAGCCGGGCGTTGGACACGCGCCCGTCTGCCTGCAACTCGGCCAGAATGCGGCGGTCGGTCTCGTCCAGGGCGTGAATGGGGGGTGTCATGCGCGAATCCCTATTTATTGGCAAGAATCCACTCGATTTTAGCCATTCGCGAACAGAAAAAAGCAATAAGCCTGCGGCCTCGCCGGGAGATGATGTTTTCCCTCTCCGCACCCGGGGCGCGATCTGCCATGTTCCATTTGTCCGACCTCTCCGTCTTCGTGGCTGCCCTGGTGGCCGTCTATCTCGTTCCCGGCCCCGACATGGCCCTGGTGGTAAGCACATCGGCCCTGCGCGGCCTGCATGGCGGCCTGATGGTGGCTGCCGGCCTCGCCGCCGCCCGGGCCCTGCATGTCACCCTGGCGGCCCTTGGCCTCGCCGCCCTGTTCCATACCCACCCCCTGTTGTTTGACGGCGTGCGCTGGCTGGGGGCGGCCTACCTGGCATGGATCGCCTGGAAGGTGCTCGGTGTTGGCGGGCGTGGCGGCGGTGGCGACGTGGATGCTGCCCAAGGGGGGCTGGCGGCCCTGCGGAGGGGCTTTCTGACCAATCTGCTCAATCCCAAGGCACTGATGTTCTGCGCCCTGCTCCTGCCGCAATTCGTGTCGCCCGGGCAAGGCATGGCCGGGCAATATCTTGTGCTGGGCAGCCTCCTGGTCGGGATCGGTGCGCTGTTCGACGGGGCCTACGCGCTGGCCGCGTCCAGCCTCAAGCGGCGTTTCTCGACCACGGGTGCAAGCGGCTGGCTGTCGAGAATCGTGCTCTCAAGCCTGTTTGGGATGGCGGCCGTGCGCCTGGTTTTGAACGAGCGCTGACCCGCGCCTGCCCGAGCGTGACGGACCGCGCTGCCCGAGCTACGCTTCCTCCCATGATCCCCTCCACCACCACCCAGCTACTGCTGTGCCTTTCGCCCGACTGGAATGCCCCGTCCGGGCACGTGCAGCGTTTTGAACGGGCTGCCTTCGACGCCTGGCAGCCCGTTGGCGCTGAAATACCCGTTGCCCTGGGGCGCAGTGGCATGGCCTGGGGGCTCGGCCTGCATCCCCCCACCGGCGGGCTTGAAAAACGTGAGGGCGATGGCCGGGCGCCGGCGGGCGTGTTCGCCATCACCGCCCTGTTTGGCTACGCCGACGCAAGTGCGCTGCCGACGTCGCCGCGCCTGCCCTACCACCGCGCCCGGGCGGATCTGAAGTGTGTGGACGACCCGGCCTCGGCCCACTACAACTGCCTCGTCGATGGGTCGGCGCAGCCCCGCGACGGGGCTTCCTGTGAAGACATGCTGCGCCAGGACGGGCGCTACGAGCTGGGCGCCGTCGTTGCCCACAACAGCGCGCCGCCGGTGCCGGGGGCGGGCTCGTGCATCTTCCTGCATGTGTGGGAATCGCCCGCTACGCCCACCGCCGGCTGCACCGCCATGGCCCTTGCGCACATGCGCGACATCGCCCTGTGGCTCGACGGCGCCCGGGCGCCGCTCCTGGTGCAGTTGCCCGAGGCCGAGTTCGCCCGCCGCCAAGCCGAGTGGGGCCTGCCCCGGCGGTGACACCCGCCGGCCGCGCCGATAGACTTCCAGCCTTTCCATCCTTTCCGGTCGGCCCCCCACGGCGGCTGACCCCACCCGCATCGTGCTCAACCGGATCTGGGTCGCCCTTGTTCTCGTCGGCTTTTCCGCCGCCCTGGTCCAGACCCTCCAGGGCGACCTGCAGATCTTCTCGCGCCTGCTCACCGGCCTCTTCGACACCGCCAAGACCGGCTTCGACATCGCCATCGGCCTGGTCGGGGTGATGAGCCTGTGGCTGGGCATCATGAAGATCGGCGAGCGGGGCGGGCTGATCCAGCTCTTCGGGCGGCTGGTGGCGCCCTTTTTTCGGCGCGTCTTCCCCGACATTCCCCCCGGCCATCCCGCCAGCGGCAGCATCGTCATGAACGTCAGCGCCAACATGCTCGGGCTGGACAACGCCGCCACCCCGCTGGGCCTCAAGGCCATGCGCGAACTGCAGGAGATCAACCCCACCAAGGACACGGCCAGCAACCCGATGATCATGTTCCTGGTGCTCAACACCGCGGGCATCACCCTGATCCCCACCTCGGTCATCGCCATCCGCCAGAGCATGGCCCTTCAGCAGGGGCTCACCGGCTTCAACGCCGCCGACATCTTCCTGCCCACCCTGCTGAGCACCTTCATCTCCTTCTGCGCCGGGCTCATCGCTGTGGCCAGCTGGCAGCGCATCAACCTGCTGTCCGCCCCGGTGCTGGGCTTTATGGGCGGCTTCGGCCTGCTCATGGGCGGGCTGTACGCCTGGCTCGCCCCGCTGCCGCCGGCCGAGATGGCGCAGATGATCGGCCTGCTCGGCAGCGGCATCATCGTCTCGCTGATCGCGCTCTTTGTCGGCGTCGCCGCCTGGCGCGGCGTGGATGTGTACGAGAGCTTCGTGGACGGCGCCAAGGAAGGCTTCGGCGTCGCCGTGCAGATCATCCCCTACCTGATCGCCATGCTCGCCGCCATCTCCCTCTTCCGCAGCAGCGGCTGCATGGACTACCTGGTGGGCGGCATCGGCAGCGTCGTCGTGGCCCTGGGCATGAACGCCGACTTCGTCCCGGCCCTGCCCGTAGGGCTGATGAAGACCCTCAGTGGCAGCGGCGCCCGCGGCCTGATGGTGGACGTCATGAGCACCTACGGCGTCGACTCCTTCCAGGGCCGCCTCGCCGCCATCATCCAGGGCTCCACCGAAACCACCTTCTACGTGCTGGCGGTTTACTTCGGCAGCGTCAACATCACCAAAACGCGCTACGCCGTGGCCTGCGGCCTGATCGCCGACGCGGTGGGGCTGGTGGGGGCGATAGGGGTGGGCTACTTGTTCTATTACCGGGGCTGAGAGGGCGTCGGACAGCCCTGCGCGGGCTGCTCTACGAATTTGGCGTGACCCTGCCCCAAGGTCGGCACTCAGGCCTGCGGCAACTGGCCAGCAACGCGCCCGAGATCAACGACGCCGTGCCGGCGGTCATGGTGCGGCTGGTGGACGATCAACTGCTCGCCCTTGCGGACATCGAAGGGCACGTCCAAGCGATGGAAGGGGGGATCAGCCTGATGCTCAAGAGCCAGGAAAGCGCCCGTCGTCTGCGTGACACCCCGGGGATTGGCCTGCTCAGGGGGATGGGACTTTCGGTGGTGTGGTTGGTGAATGTGCGGCGAGCGTGCCTAAACGCGCCAAGGCAATGCCCAGCGCCCGGTCGTCAAACAAGCGGTTCTTGCGCTCGGCTGCATTGGGGCCACCGCGCCAGCGGTGTAAGCCCTCGCGCAGGGCGGGCACCGTGGGGGGTACGCCTTCGCGGGCCAATAGCCAATCGACGGTGGCCAACAGTTCCATACCGAAGGGTGACTCAAAGCCGTCTATCAGCGCGGTGGTGAACTCAAGGGCCTCCGCGTATGCCTTACCCTCACTCTTCAGATAAGCCTGTACGAAGGCCTTGCGCGCGTCATCGAACCAGATCACGTCCATCGGGTCGGCGTCGCTGATGCGCTTGTCGCAATGCAGGTAGCTGCCATCGAGATTGTTCAGCAGGTGATCCAGGCGGTTTGCATAGGGCCCGTACTTGTGGGCCACGAACTGCAAGTCCAGCGGGTTGTCGCCAGGATTGAAGTGCTCGATGGCGCGCTCAAGAAACCACGCCAGCTTCTGGATCTCCAGCAGGCTGCACTCCATGCCCAGCACCCAGTAACGGCGCACCAGTTCCGCAATCAGCGCGCGCGCAGGGGTCAGCGCCTCCACGCCGGCATGCTTGGCCACGTTTTGGTGCTGGGTGCTTGGTTCGAACACCAGGATATCGGTGTCCAGATCGCCCAGCGCCCGCTCGATCTCCTTGCGCACGTTGGTCCATTCGAGGCCGCCATTACCCGCACCCAACGGCGGGATGGCAACCGACGCGACCTGATGCTCAATCAGAAATCGCCGCAAGCTCTGCAAACCCTCGACCACCCACTCCATGCGCGAAGGCGCGCGCCAGTGCTGCTTGGTGGGGAAGTTGACGATCCATCGCGGCCCATCGAGCTCATGCACCGACGTGACGAACATCCTCCCGGTCTGCACTTCCTTTGCCTTGCAGGCGGCTGAATACAGGCGGAAGTTGTCGGCAAAGCGTTCCTTGAACATCAGCGCAATGCCCTTGCCCATCACCCCGACGGTGTTGACAGTATTGACCAGCGCTTCGGCACGGGCCTCGAGCAGATTGCCTTGTGTGAATGTGATCATGAGAAATACCACTCTGTACGTGCATGAACCGGTAGTGTCAGATGGCGGGCCGCAATCTCCCTTTCAATTCCATGTTTCACTGCTTCGGTGTAGCACACCAGGCCTAGAAGGCCTTGCACCGGCACATGCTGGTGAATCAGCGCCTCGGCCTGATAGCGCTCGAACTTGGCCAGATCTTCCGGGTCGCGCTTGAAGTCCCGATGCTGCAACAGCGGCCAGTCGATCTTGTCGAGATCTGCCAACGCTGAATAGAAGCGTGCCCACTGGTAGTAGGCGTGGCTGTCGGTGAACAAGAACGGCAAGCCAAGTGCGGCGATATGAGGCAAGCTGGAAACAAGGATCACGATCTCCTCGTTCGACCGTTTCTGAATCCCACCCCACGCGGTGTGGATGTTGCGCAGCATCGGCGAGAAAGGGGTGAAGTAGAACGGCACATAGTCGTTCAGCCAGCCCCCCGGAGGTAGCGGCACCGGATGCCTGGCGCGTTTGTCGATCAATTCCGGATTACCGATGCTGATCCAATCCGGAGCCTTCACCACGCTGTTGCCGCAGTACAGGCCGTTGTCGAGAATCCAGGGCAGGTTGTCACGATGGACGATACGCCAGATCAGCGCCTTTTCCGGATTGAGCTTGGTGTAGAGCATCAGATGAACATCCTGTCGTTATCGCCAACCTCCTGATCAAGGACTGATCTTCGATCAGGCTTCTGATGTATTCACCCCATCCAGATCGCGCGGAGTATAACTTGAAGGGCTGGCCCCCTGCTTCCGGGCGCAGGCAGTAAGCACCCCGCAAGCCTTGATCGCCACCGTAGCCGCATCGCGCCACTCAGCCACGCGGTGTCACCATCACCGCCCCAGCTTCGCATAGCACCCCTCGCGAAACGCCTGCGCAGCGGACTGCCGATCACACTCCGCCCGGCTCGCCGCGCCGGACTCCAGCGCCCAGTTCTCCCCGGCCACCCGGTCGCCGTTGAGTGCCCCGCCGGGCGCCAACATCTCGTCGCGATGCCCCAGGAACAGATGCGCGGCCCACGCCACAAGCATAAGGGCCAAGACCCCGTAACGCACCGCAGCGTGCCGCAGCATGCAGAGCAGCGTCGCCGCCGCCGCCACCATGTTGAGCCCCGCCGCAACCGGCGCCAGCCCGAACAAGCCCAGCATCGCCCCCAGCGCCCCATAGGCCGTCGACTCGCCGTGGGGCCCGGCCATCGCCTGGAAAAGCTGGTAACAGACGACATCCGCCGCCACCGCCAGAGGCACGAAGATCAGCATGTCCGACACCCCGAAGCTGCGCCCCCGAAAACGGAAATACGCCGCCACCGCACCGATGATGCTGATCAGCAGGAGGATGATTTCGATGACTTCGTGGAGGGCTTCCATGGGGGGCGGGGGATTGTTGGTGGGTTGGGTGAGTAGCGGGGGGATTGGGGTGGGGGTCGGTTGTTCGGCCTAACCGGCCGTTGGCCAGTGATTTCGGGTCAGGCAGCAATCTGCCAGTTACCTGCCGTTCAATCGGGAAAGGCTACGAAAGGCTGCTTCCCTATCCGGCGAACTCACACTCTCGACCCTCAGCGGAACTTCGTCGCTTGTGGGCTGCGAAGACAGCTCACTGAGCGGAGCAGACGTTCATGGTACTTGCTGAACCTGAACTACTCGGCCAAACCCGACGCTGGATCATGAGAGCAACAAGTGCAGTAACGCATCGTATAACTGCCGCTCGCCATTCAGGGGGAAATTTAGGACTTGTGCATACCCGTCGCCCGAAGCACCTCACGGAATATCCAAACAGTATTACCCGGAAACATCACCAAGCAAATACTCCAAGTCAAAATCGTCGTCAGCGTCGCCATAGTCCTGCCCGACGGCAGCCTTTACCGCTATAGGGAGCGTCGCGGTCTCGTCGTAAAACGACACGCCCGCCGCTTTCATCGGCCCGAAATGCTTGTTCGCCGTCACAAAATCCTTTCCGCCCTTGTTGGGAAGCCAGCCTTTCACATTCGCCTCATAGGCAAGCAACCATTGCGCATCAGTCAGTTCTCCATCGTGCATCAGCGCTTCAAGGGGACTGACATCCACCGGGCCAGTAACCAGTCCCTTGGCGATCAGATGCAAAGCACACAGCGCCACGCACGGGTCAGACGCCAGCAAAGACTTCTCGACCGCCTTTGCATCAAGCGTGCAGCCGAGGCAGATTGCGCCCCACAACGCCCAAACGACTTCGCTACCGTGATGCAGCGGCGCGTGATCCTCAATCAACTGCTGCAAGGATTCGGTAATGCGGGCACGGTCAAGAGGCATGCGCAGGTGGTACTTGTACAACTCGCCAATCACCGCCGGCGCAGTACCGGGTTCAACGGAAAGGCATTGCAGGAGCAGGCTTTCGTAAAGACCCCAGTTCTTTTCGAAAATGGAGACCGAACGCATCCGCTGAACCGAATAGCGAAGAATGGCTTCTTCGCGCTGGTTTGCCGCCAGCTCGAAAGCCCGGCCGAAGTAACTCAACAGATCCCTCCGTTGTGCGCCGGACGTTGATGAACGAAACGCGAACAAACGCAGATGTGGCACCCATGACGCCTCCAGTTCTGATGGCAACTCGACGATTCGCGTCTTCCGGGGATTTAGCTGAAGCTGAAGATCACCCACCAAGTGCTGCAACTGTCCCAGCGTTTCTTCAGCTTCGGCGACGGTTCGAAATCCGCAGGCGATGTCGTCGATGTAACGAAAGCCACGTTTCGTCATCGCCCCGGAAAGCTGAGCATCAACCGACGAAAGGATCGCTTCAGCGATAACGAGCGACGTATCCGGCCCGATGGGGATGCCGATCGTCTGCTTGTCCTGACCGTTCCGCATTGCCAAGTCGAGCACATTGCCAAGCAACGAGTAGTCATTCGGCTTCGACTTCGCAACTGCCTTGGTGTGCAGTGCCCACGGAATCGAATGGGTGTAGATGCTCGGATAGAACTGGCTGAGGTCAGTCGCCAGCAGGTAGCGTGATGCCGTGCGCGAGCGTGCCCGAGCAAGCGGAATGGCATCGAAGGGGCTGCGAGGGCTGATCGCACGAACGCCATGCTTCAGGTATCGCGGCGTTGTTAGCGAAATCGGCGATTGCTTACATACGGCCTTCAGCTCCGCCCAGCCCTCAGCAACCGCGCGCGCAACCTGATACTGATTGATCGGATTGGGGATCGTCAGCTTGCGCCGCAATGTCCCGGTGCGGGCCAGATTGTGGATGGCAGGCCGCGACACCAGATTCCCCTTGCTCCCCTTCTTGGACGTATCCAAGTGAAAAGCCGCCGGGGCCGTTTCGGCGAAGATACCGAACAGATTGGTGTTGAACGGCGGCGGCAATTCCTTGGGAAAATACCCTCTCGCGAGAATTGTGGCTAGTGGCGACATCTTGCTCAATTAGCCTGACTTCTATTCCAGTCAAAAAGCATCACCCGACACTCCCATTCGGCAGGAAGTCTTCAACGGTCGCCATGCCATCAACGGTCGCCATTAGGCTTTCGATATCGAGAGTAAGCTGGTCAGTAATTTTGCGAATGGCATAATTTGCGGTCGCGGCGCGCAACGCCTTAGCTGCGAAAATCATCTCAGAGGCCGTAGTGCCAATGAAGTGCGATTCAACCACCTCGTCCTGCTTAGAACGAGAGGGTATCGGCACAAGGACGTCTCGGAGCTGATCGCTAGACATCGTTACGTTCGTCGCTCCGCACATTAGAGGCACGAGAAGCTCATTGCTCGTCGCGCTCAGAAATAGGTGCAAATACCTGGGATTTACAACTTTTTCATCATTCACGAACAACGCGCACATCGTGGTGGCAAGCGCAAATTTTCCCTCGTGAAAATGAAGCCGTTTGATATCAGCCTTGCCGTGCCCAGAGGACGAGACGAGAGGAATGCAAATTGCTCTTCCGTCGAAATCCCAGTGATCTGACGTTTTTTTCTCTTCTGCTGGAACAACAAGAGCAAAGTCTCCCGGTGGAGTAGCCATATTTGGTGACAAACCATCGCGAATCTCGCATATGTCCCCAATGCGCATTAACGGAACATCTGAGCGATGAATGACTCGGTTGGGCAAATCATGCCAACGGCCCAAGATGTGCGTGGCTCTGCCAAGCAAGAGGTCCGACTTCCTAATTGCGTAAGCTCGAACAGGGGCCCCGCCAGATTTCCATTCGCGTCGATCGACTACTGCCTGTCGAAACTGGGATATGAGGTCGGCCGCTTCCCCAATCTGTGACCCGGAAACAGGTTCGCGGGTATCCGTCTGGGTGAAGCCATCATTTTCTATCTCAACAAACAGCACCGAATCTGCTTGGCGAGCCAGCTTACGGTCGACGATCAATATATGCGTTTTAACACTTGCATATGGCTTAAAAACACCGTGCGGAAGCGTGATGTCGGCCAACAAGAACCCATCTTCGAGTAACTTCCGCCTTAGTTGAACGTGTCCGCTTTGCTCAACAAAATGAATCCCCTCAGGGACGATAATTCCTGCTTTCCCGTTGGAACTAAGGTGATCCAAAAAGTAGTCAAGAAACAAGACCTCGCTTCGCTTTGACTGAACAGAAAAACGCTTATGTGGTGGCTTAACCCCGCCTTTCGGCGACATGAAGGGCGGGTTTGCAAGGATGACATCTGCGGTTTCATTCCATCGCTCTTCGCTGGTCAAAGTGTCGTATTCGACAATGTGCGGGTCGGTGAAACCATGCAGATACATATTGACCAGCGACAGGCGCACCATGTCGGGCGAAATGTCATAGCCGCGAATGTTGGCAGCGAGGTTGGCACGCTCTTCCGGTGTAAGTTGGTCGCCTGGCCGCTCCTTGGTGTTCTGCTTGAGAATGTGCTTCCACGCCGAAATGAGAAAGCCCGCTGTGCCGCAGGCGGGGTCGAGCACGCTTTCGTTTTTCTTCGGGTCGATGACTTCGACCATGAAGTCGATGATGTGGCGCGGCGTGCGGAACTGGCCGGCGTCACCCTGGCTGCCGAGCACCGAAAGCAGGTATTCGAAGGCATCGCCGAGGCGTTCGGAATGGTCGTAGGTGAAACTGTCGATTTCCTTGAGAAAGCTACGCAGGGTTTCCGGATCGCGATAAGGCAGATAGGCGTTCTTGAAGATGTCGCGGAACAGCGCCGGGATGCCGGGGTTCTCGTTCATCTTGCCGATGGCTTCGGAATACAGCGCTAGCACATCGAAGCCGCCCATGTTGGGCGCCATCAGTTTGGCCCAGCCGTATTTTGCATAGTTGCCGGCAAAGAAGCTGCGCGCGCCGCCCAGCTCTTCCGCTTCGGCGTCCATGTCGTCCATGAACTTGTAGATCAGTGCGATCGTAATCTGTTCGACCTGCGATTTTGGGTCGGGCACCTTGCCGACGAGGATGTCGCGGCAGGTGTCGATTCGGCGTTTGGTGTCAGCGTCGAGCATTACTGGTGTTGCCTTCTATTACATGAATTGGTTGAGGGAGACGTAATCCTTCACGTACTCCGGGAGACGGTCGCGCCATTCCTTGGGTACGGCCTTGAAGTCGGCCATGCTGAAGGCGGGATTGACGTTGAGTTCCGTGAGACGACGCTTTTCGATGATGTCGCGCAGGCTGCCATCGGTGGCGTAGGCCTTGAAGAAATACTTGAGGGCGACGATGGCGTCAGCGTGTTTAGCCAAGTCGTCTTCGGGCTGATCGAGCAGGAACTTTTGAAATTCGTCTTCGAGCAGTTCATCTTTCGATTTGAAGCCGGGAATCAGGCCGAAAACTTTTTCCAGAATCTCGCGCAGCGTCAGGCGGCGATCCACGCCGGCAGCGCGGCGCAGCTTGTCGAGGGTATAGAACTCGGCGGGCTTGTTGAGCAGATTAGCCGCAACATATTCAACCGCGTTGTCCCATTGCTCCTTATCAACGAAGGATTTCAAGGTGTCGTCGGCCTTCACGGTCTTCTCAAAGGTTTCGAAGAACATACGGTCGATCTTCATGCCCTGAGGGCCGACGGCTTCTTCCTTGACGTGTTGGATGTTGTCCGGACCACCGTGAATGTATTCGCCGGTTGGGCCGATGGTCGTACCGCCACCCTCTCCATTGCCGTCACCTGCGCTGGGCCGAGGCAGCTTCAGCACCTCGTCATAGTTGAATTTCTCTTCGAAGTATTCACAGTTGGCGAAGAAGTCGAAGAACTTGAATTGCGATTTCTCCTGCTTGCCGATCTGCTCCTTGAGCTGCTTGTCGAAAAGCTGTTCGAGGAAGCCGTGTTTACGCGTCCCCCGCCCTTTGATCTGCACGAAGTCTGAGGGCGAGAACACCGGGCGCATCAGCGCGAGGTTGAGGATGTCCGGACAGTCGTAGCCGGTGGTCATCATGCCGACGGTGACGCACACCCGCGCCTTGCTGGTCTTGTAGGCATCGAGGAAGTTGGCCGAGCCGAGCAGGTTGTTATTGGTGAAGTTGATGGTGTATTGCTGCGCGTCGGAAATTTGCGAGGTGACCTGCACGGCAAAATCGGACTGATAGCGGCCCGGCCAGAGCGTGTCGGCCTGCTCGTTGAGAATCTGCGTCAGCTTGGCAGCGTGGTTCTGGCTGACGGCAAAGACGATGGCCTTGCCGTATTCGTGGCTGATCGGATCACGCAGGCCGTTGGCGAGGAAGATCTGGCAGAAGAGGCGGTTGGTGGCCTCGGAGAAGAACTTCTTCTCGAAATCTTTCTGGAAGAAGTTTTCATCCTCATTTCCCCCGTTTTCGTTGGAGCTTGCGACGGCATAGCCCTTGTCCGATAGCAGTTGGGTGGTGATGCCGGTACGGGCATCGACCACCACGGGATTGATGAGGAATCCGTCGCGCACGCCATCGAGCAGCGAATAGCGGAAAGTCGGTTGCCCGGATTCGCAGCCGAAGGTGCGGTAGGTGTCGAGCAGTAGCCGGCGCTCGGTTTCGCGCGGGTCTCGAGTACTAGGTTTAGTCGCGTCGTATTTCTTCAGGTAGTCGCGTGGCGTCGCGGTTAGGCCGAGCTTGTAGCCAACGAAATACTCGAACACGGCGCGGGCATTGCCGCCGATAGAGCGGTGTGCTTCGTCGGAAATCACCAGATCGAAATCGGTCGGCGAAAACAGGCGCTTGTACTTGTCGTTGAAAAGCAACGACTGCACGGTGGTCACGACAATCTCGGCCTTGCGCCATTCGTCGCGGCGCTCCTTGTAAATCACCGAGGTGTAGTCGTTCTTGAGTTGCGCAATGAAGGCTTTGTTGGCCTGGTCTTCGAGTTCCAGCCGATCCACGAGGAAGAGCACGCGCCGGGCGTTACCGGTGCGCAGGAAGAGCTTGATGACGGCGGCCGCCGTCAGGGTCTTACCGGTGCCAGTCGCCATCTCGAATAGGAAACGGCTGCTACCTTCCGCCACGGCATCCTGGATCGCCTGCACGGCGCGCTTCTGATACCCGCGCAGGAAGCGCAGACGGTTCTTTTGGATGAAAGCGTCGCGTTCCGCTGGATTGTTCCAGCCAGCCTCGGCACTATAGGTCGGCATTTGCGTCAGCGCGATGTAGTCCTTGCCGACCGGCTCGGTAATCAGTCGCTGTGGGTTGGGCTGGAAGCGGTGATAGCCCTTGATGGAATCCGGCGTCGGAAAGCGCGTGATGATATGCGGGTTGCCCTGCTCGAGATCCCAGAAGTAATTCAGGTTGCCGTTGGAGAGGACGACGAATCGGCAATTCTGCGATTTGGCGTACTTACGCGCCTGCTCCTTGCCGACCAGCGGGTTCTTGTCTTCCGACTTGGCTTCGAGCACAACCAGAGGGAACCCCGCCTCGTCCAGAAGTAGGAAGTCGATGAACCCGTTGCCGGTCTGTTCGAAATTTTCGCCGAGGGCGTCGATGGCTGCCTTGGTCAGCTTGACCTTGGGTTCGAGCACGATATTGGCTTTGCCACTGGCGTAGTCGAAGAAGCGCCAGCCGGACTCTTCGAGCAGCTTGTTGATCTTGATGCGGGCTTTTGCTTCTTTGGCAGCCACTGTGACACTCCCTGCAATGCAGCGGAATATTTTTATTGGGCGTGAGTTTAAAGCAACTCCTACTAGAAGCGATCATTTCAAATGGTTTCCCCATATCTGGCATAAACCCGAACAGAGAGTGGGCGGCAGGTTACTGTTGCATTGCGACCGAATCGTGGGCAGAGAGACAAGGTCGGCTATGGCCGACAACTCGACATTCACACCGCCAACAATAAGCTCGACACCCCCCCGGCCGACCTTCCATTCCCCAGCCGAGTCACTGGCTCTGGCAGGTTTTCCCATCCCACAGTAGGCCCGACTCCCGCAGCGTGTGGTCGGCGGTCTTCTGCAACCGGAGTGCGCAATCTCGCGCTCCGAATCGCCCTGCCGCAAACGCATCAGAACCTGACGGTACGCGTAGATCTCGATACGCCTGCGGGCCACCGGCTTCCTCCTGCTAAACCGGGGAAGGTAGCGGTGGACCGCTTAAGGTCGAGACTTCCGTCAGAGAGAAACGGGTGCCATTGCTGGTTAGCTGGCGGTAATAGCCGACAAAGCGCCGTAGAACGTGGTGACGGGATTCCGATGGGCGTCCGTGTATCGACGAGCGCAAAGATCTGGCTTGAGGCGGTCTGGTTTGCCATTGCGTTTGCCTCCGGCTACTGTGGGTCAAAGCTATGCAGACTATGACAAAGGAGACTGGAAATGAGCATTGTCGACATCCTGGCTCCCTGGACTGCGGTGAACGACGCGCTGGGCTTGGCTACCCCGATCCGCGACGCGGCGCACCATGCCGAGATGCTGGCCTTTGTGGATGAAGCCTTCGAGCGCTTTGGGGGTGACGATGCCCACCCGATCTTCGGGCTGGTATCGATTGTGGCTGACCGTATCCGCGAGTATGAGGCGAGGGTGCATCCGTGGCCCGAGCTTCCGCCACATGAGTTGCTGCGCGCACTGATGGTGGAACACGACATCAAGCAGAGTGAGTTGCCGGAGGTGGGGCCGCAGCCGGTGGTGTCGGAGGTGCTCGCTGGCAAGCGGGCGTTGAACCTTCGGCAGGTCGCCGCGCTGGCGGCACGCTTTCATGTGCCGATGGAGGTTTTCACCGTGTAATGACCGCAGGGTGGGCGCAGACCACCTCAGCGCTCAAACCTGTCTGGACCTCCTTGGTGGGCTACCCCCGCAGCCCTTCGTCAGCACCCTGCAAGCCACCCAGGATGCGTCCGTTACCAGACGGGGCTGTCGGGAGAGCCTGGCGCCGATGCGCGTTCCGGGTCGGCGCCAGGTTTGCTCAGGACGAGCTCCACCCCGAGGATCCTGAGCAATTTCAGGAGCCGCCCGGTGCTGACCTTTTCGGCATTGCGTTCCAGCGCCGAGTAGGTCTGTTGCGTAACCCCCAGGCGCAGTGCCACTTCGCTTTGGGTCAGGCCGGCATTCTTGCGGAAGGCCTGGAGGAGCATGGGCAGTTGCGCCGCGGTGCGTACCGTAAAGTGTTCCATACAGGCCCCAAGCTGTATTTTCTATATACGCATCGTAGGCTGTACTTCGGGGGGGCCGGGGTGCCCTCAGCCCAGGAACATCCGGTACGCCGGGTTGCCCGTCTCGTCCACATATTCATACCCCAGCCGCGCCAGGAAGCCCTGGAAGGCGTCCCGGTCCTGCGGGGGCACCTGCATGCCCACCAGCACCCGGCCGAAGTCGGCGCCGTGGTTGCGGTAGTGGAACAGGCTGATGTTCCAGTCGGAGCGCAGGGTGTCGAGGAAGTTGAGCAGGGCGCCCGGGCGCTCGGGGAAGACGAAGCGGTAGAGCACCTCGTTCTCCGCCTGGGGGGCGTGGCCGCCGACCATGTAGCGGATATGGCTCTTGGCCATCTCGTCGTCGGTGAGGTCCAGGCAGGGCAGGTCGTGGCGTTGCAGCAGCTCGGTGATGCGCACGCCCTCGGCCCGGTTGTGCACGCCCACGCCCACGAAGATGTGGGCCTTGGCCGCATCGGCGTAGCGGTAGTTGAACTCGGTGATGTTGCGGTTGCCCAGCAGGTCGCAGAACTTCTTGAAGGAGCCGGGCTTTTCGGGGATGGTCACGGCCAGCACGGCTTCGCGCTGTTCGCCCACCTCGGCGCGCTCGGCCACGAAGCGCAGGCGGTCGAAGTTCATGTTGGCGCCGGAGGCCACGGCCACCAGGGTCTTGTCCTTGAGGTTGTGGCGCTTGGCGTATTCCTTGGCGCCGGCCACGGCCAGGGCGCCGGCGGGCTCGAGGATGGAGCGGGTGTCTTCAAACACGTCCTTGATGGCGGCGCAGATGGCGTCGTTGTCCACCAGGATCATCTCGTCCACGTATTCCTGGCACAGGCGGAAGGTCTCCTCGCCCACCAGCTTCACCGCGGCGCCGTCGGCAAACAGGCCCACGGTGGGCAGTTCGATGCGCTTGCCGGCGGCCAGGGACTGGGTCATGGCGTCGGCGTCGATGGTTTCCACGCCAATCACCTTGATCTCCGGGCGCACCCGCTTGATGTAGGCCGCCACGCCGGCCAGCAGGCCGCCGCCGCCCACGCAGCAGAACACCGCGTGGATGGGCTTGGGGTGCTGGCGCAGGATCTCCATGCCGATGGTGCCCTGGCCGGCGATCACCTCCACGTCGTCGTAGGGGTGGACGAAGGTGAGCTTCTCGGTCTTTTCCAGTTCCTTGGCGTGGCCGTAGGCGTCGGAATAGCTTTCGCCGGCCAGCACCACCTCGCCGCCATGGCGCTTCACCGCGTCGATCTTGATGGCCGGGGTGGTGGTGGGCATGACGATGACGGCGCGGGCGCCGAGCTTCTTGGCCGACAGGGCCACGCCCTGGGCGTGGTTGCCGGCGGAGGCGCAGATCACCCCGCGCTTGAGGGCCGCCGGGCTGAGGCTGGCCATCTTGTTGTAGGCGCCGCGCAGCTTGAAGCTGAACACCGGCTGCATGTCCTCGCGCTTGAAGTAAATCGTGTTGTGGATGCGCGCCGACAGGTTCGGAGCCAGGTCGAGGGGCGTTTCGATCGCCGCGTCATAGACCTGGGCAGTGAGGATCTTCTGGAGGTAGTCGGGGTGCTGCGCGCTCATGGCTGAACCTGTGCTTTTCGGCTGGGGAAGCGACAAAGGGTAGCAGCCGGAGCGCGGGCGCTGCAACATGATGCCCTTTTGCCCCAGGGAGATGACAATGGCCGACATCCTGCGAGGCGGGACGACCCCGCGGTATTCCGATTTCACAGTTCATGGTGGCGTGGTGTATTGCGTCGAGGTGCCCCCTTCGCCGGCAGCTGACATTACCGCCCAGACAGCGGCGATGCTCGCCAGCCTTGAGGCGCTCCTCGGGCAGGCGGGGAGCGGCAAGGATCTTTTGCTGATGGTGACCCTTTATCTTGTGGATATGGCTGACTACGATGCAGTCAATGCGGTCTGGGATGCGTGGGTGCCGCCGGGTACCGCGCCGTCCAGGGCCTGTGTGCAGGTCAAGGCCCTGGCCCAGCCGGGCTGGCGGGTAGAGATTGCCGTGCAGGCAGCGGTCCGATCCAAATGAAAACGGGAGGAGATGAGCATGGGGATCAGGGAGCATGTCGGCCGCTGGGCCGCCGCCTTGTGTCTGGTAGCGGCCGCCCAAGGTGCTGTGGCCGGGCCGTATTCCAATCTGTATGTGTTCGGCGACAGCCTGTCGGACACCGGCAATGATCTGCTGGTGACCGGCGGTGCCGTGCCATCGCCGGCCTACTACACCGACGGGGCCACCGTGGGGCGCTTTACCAATGGCCGCAACTACGTGGATTTCCTGGCCGATGGGCTGGGCCTCAGCGTAAGCCCGTCCCAGCTGGGTGGAACCAACTACGCCTACGGTGGCGCCCGCGTGAATGGCCAGGCGGCGGGCCTGCCGCCCACCGCCCTCAGCTTCAATCAGCAGGTGGCCAGCTATATGGCCACCCACGCCGCGGGCACCGATCCGAACGCTCTCTATGTGGTCTGGATCGGTGCTAACGACGTATCCGACGCCATTGCAGCGGCGGTCCAGGCCGCGGCGATGGCGGTCAATCCGGCCGACGTGCCCGGGATCATCAATGGTGTGTTGGGTGCGGCCATCGGCTCGGTGATGAGCAGCCTCGGTAATGCCCTCGGCGGTCTGGCCGCCCTGGGTGCCAGCCATTTCCTGGTGCCCAACCTGCCGGACCTGTCCCTGACCCCCGAGGTCCGCGCTATCGGCAACCCATTCGTCAGTGGCGTTGCCAAGGCTGCCAGCGTCGGTTTCAATCAGGTGCTGAGCGGGTTCCTGGGCAGCTTTGCGGTGCTCGACATTGCGACCATCGACGTGTTCTCGGCCCAGACCCACATGACTCTAGACCCGGCAGCCTTTGGCCTGGTCAATGTCTCCGACGCCTGCTTCGACGGGGATCTGGCGGGCTCCGGCACGCCGACCGTTTGCGCCAATCCGGACGCTTTCCTGTACTGGGACTACGAGCACCCCACGTCTGCCCTGCACGCCGAAATTGGACGACTGGCCCTGATGGCGGTGCCCGAGCCCGCTGGCTGGAGCCTGCTCCTCATCGGCCTGGGTGGTATCGGCCTGATGGGCCGTCGGCGCCGTCACTGACTTGCTCAAGCTGGCCTGCCTGGAAAGGGCCGGCCGGTTTCTGGTCGGGCCGGACGCTGTCCGGCCCGATTCGTTTCAGGGGCCCGATGCCGATCCTTGCTGCCGGAACCACCCCTATCCCCACGTGTCGAACAGCCCTGCCCGGCAGCCAGTGCCAGTGCCCCTGCTCGCCGTAAGGCTTTGTTTTTCGACAGAAGGCGGGGCGGTCCGCTAAAATGCTCCGTTCTCCGCTGCACAGACCCAGGTATCCCGATGACCCAGCGCCTGCGTGAAATTCCCTACAACTACACCTCGTTCTCCGACCGGGAGATCGTGATCCGCCTGCTCGGCCACGAGGCGTGGGCGATCCTCGATGCCCTGCGTACCGAGCGTGTCACCGGCCGCTCCGCACGGATGCTCTACGAGGTGCTGGGGGATGTATGGGTGGTTCAGCGCAACCCCTATCTTCAGGATGACCTGCTGGGCAACAGGGATCGCCTCGGTGCCCTCATCGGTGCCCTGCGCCATCGCCTGCATGAAGTCGAGAAGCGCCGCGAGGAATCCAGCGCCGAAGACCCCGAGCGCAGCGCCAAGGTGGCCAGCCTGGTGGTGGCGGCCCACGGCGCCGTCGATCGCTTTGCCCAGCTCTTCGAAGACACCGCCGAGCTGCGCAAGCGCGTGCAGCGCGAGCTGGTGCGCCACACCCGCAAGGACAACATCTGTTTTGACGGGCACGCCCGGGTGTCCCACGTCACCGACGCCACCGACTGGCGCGTCGAGTACCCCTTCGTGGTCCTCTACCCCGACACCGAGGAAGAGATGGCCCCGCTGGTGAAGAGCTGCATCGAGCTCGGCCTGACCATCATCCCGCGGGGCGGTGGCACCGGCTACACCGGCGGTGCCGTGCCGCTGGACGCCAAGTCCGTGGTCATCAACACCGAAAAGCTCATCAGCCTCGGCCCCGTCGAGGAAGTGGTGATGCCGGGCCTCAACGGCCCCATGGGCACCGCCTACGCCACCATCCGCACCGGTGCCGGCGTGGTCACCGAGCGCGTGTCCGAAGCCGCCTCGGCCGCGGGCCGCGTGTTTGCCGTGGACCCGACCTCTGCCAGCGCCTCGTGCATCGGCGGCAACATCGCCATGAACGCCGGCGGCAAGAAGGCCGTGCTGTGGGGCACCGCGCTCGACAACCTGGCCTGGTGGAAGATGGTCACGCCGGACGGCAACTGGCTGGAGGTCGAGCGCCTCGACCACAACTTCGGCAAGATCCACGAGCAGGAAACCGTGCACTTCCGCCTCAAGCGCTTCGACGCCAGGGGCTACAAGTTCCTCTCCGAAGAGATCCTCTCCCTGCCCGGTGCCTCCTGCCGCAAGGACGGCCTCGGCAAGGACGTGACCGACAAGTTCCTGGGCGGTGTGCCCGGCGTGCAGAAGGAAGGCACCGACGGCCTCATCGTGGCCTCGCGCTGGGTGCTGCACAAGATGCCGCCGGTCACTCGCACCGTGTGCCTGGAGTTCTTCGGCCAGGTGCGCGAAGCCGTGCCGGCCATCGTCGAGATCACCGACTACTTCAAGCCCGGCGGTGCCGGCAACGCCGCCGGCGTGCTGCTGGCCGGCCTTGAGCACCTGGACGAGCGCTACGTGAAGGCGGTGGGCTACACCACCAAGGCCAAGCGCCACGGGCGGCCCAAGATGGTGCTGATCGGCGACATCGTCGGCCACGACGAGAACGCCGTGATGACCGCCGCCTCCGAAGTCATCCGCATGACCAACACCCGCGGCGCCGAGGGCTTCATCGCCGTCAGCCCCGAGCAGCGCAAGAAGTTCTGGCTCGACCGCTCCCGCACCGCCGCCATCTCCCGTCACACCAACGCCTTCAAGGTGAACGAGGACGTGGTGATCCCCCTGCCGCGCATGGGCGACTACTGCGACGGCATCGAGCGCATCAACATCGAGCTGTCCACCCAGAACAAGCTGGCCCTGTGCGACGCCCTTACCGAGTTCCTGCAGGGCGAACTGCCCCTGGACACCGGTGACGCCACCATCTCCCGCGACGAGCTGATCGGCGAACGCCGCAAGGACGCCCTGGCGTACGTGGCCTTGGTGCGCCGCCGCTGGCAATGGCTGCTGGACAACCTGGACCTGCCCCTGGCCGAAGCCGAGCCGCACTTTGCCGAGTACGGCATCCAGGCGGCCGAGCTGTCCAACCGGGCGGCCAATCCCAAGCTCTTCCACCGCCTGCAGGATTACTCCGTGCGCACCGGCTGGAAGACCGAGCTCAAGCCCCGCCTCGACAAGATCTTCGATGGCCAGTTGTTTGCGCCGGTGAGCGAGGGCATCAAGAAGGTGCACAAGCAGGTGCTGCGCGGCCGCGTCTTCGTGGCCCTGCACATGCACGCCGGCGACGGCAACGTGCACACCAACATCCCGGTAAACTCCGACAACTACGAGATGCTGCAGACGGCCAACAAGGCCGTGGACCGCATCATGGAGCTGGCCCGTTCGCTGGATGGCGTGATCTCCGGCGAGCACGGCATCGGCATCACCAAGATCGACTACCTCACCGACGCCGAGATGGCCAACTTCTGGGCCTACAAGAACAAGGTGGACCCGGAAGGCCGCTTCAATCGCGGCAAGCTGATGAAGGGCGGCAACCTCGACAACGCCTACACCCCCAGCTTCAACCTGATGGGGCATGAATCCCTGATCATGGAGCAGACCGCCATCGGCGAGATCTCCCACGACATCAAGGACTGCCTGCGCTGCGGCAAGTGCAAGCCCGTGTGCTCCACCCACGTGCCCCGCGCCAACCTGCTCTACAGCCCGCGCAACAAGATCCTCAGCACCTCGCTGTTGATCGAGGCCTTCCTGTACGAGGAGCAGACCCGCCGCGGCGTGTCCCTGGCCCACTGGGCCGAGTTCGAGGACGTGGCCGACCACTGCACCGTGTGCCACAAGTGCGAGAAGCCCTGCCCGGTGGACATCGACTTCGGCGACGTGTCGATCAAGATGCGCAACCTGCTGCGCGAGCAGGGCAAGAAGTCCTTCAACCCCGGCAAGGCCGCGGCCATGGCCTTCCTCACCGCCAAGGATCCGGCCACCATCAAGCTGATCCGTGCCGGCATGATCGGCTGGGGCTACAAGGCCCAGCGCCTGGGCCACCGCATCGGCAAGAGCCTCGGGCTGATCCAGGACCAGGTGCAGCACCCGCCCGCCACCCTGGGCAAGCCGGCCATCAAGGCCCAGATCATCCACTTCATCAACAAGCCCATGCCGGGCGGCCTGCCCAAGCGCACCTCCCGCGCGCTGCTGGACATCGAGGACGATGCCATCGTCCCGGTGATCCGCAACCCGCAGGTCAAGCGCGACGAGTCGGACGCGGTGTTCTACTTCCCGGGCTGCGGCTCCGAGCGCCTGTTCAGCCAGGTTGGCCTCGCCACCCAGGCCATGCTCTACCAGGTGGGGGCCACCACCGTGCTGCCGCCGGGCTACCTGTGCTGCGGCTACCCGCAGACCGCCGCGGGCGAGGACGTCGCCGGCCAGAAGATCACCACCGACAACCGGGTGCTCTTCCACCGGGTCGCCAACACGCTCAACTATCTCGACATCAAGACGGTGATCGTGTCCTGCGGCACCTGCATGGATCAGCTGCAGAAGTACCAGTTCAGCAAGATCTTCCCCGGCTGCCGGCTGCTCGACATCCACGAGTACCTGATGGAAAAGGGCCTCAAGCTGGAGGGCATCACCGGCACCCGCTACATGTACCACGAGCCCTGCCACACCCCGATGAAGGTCCATTCCGGCATCAAGGTGGCCAACGAACTGATGGGCACGCGGGTGGATCTGTCCGACCGCTGCTGCGGCGAGTCCGGCACCCTGGCCGTGTCCCGCCCGGATATTTCGACCCAGGTGCGCTTCCGCAAGCAGGAGGAGATCGAGAAGGGGGCCGAGAAGCTCCGTGGCGCCGACGCCGCCACCCCGGTGAAGATCCTCACCTCCTGCCCGAGCTGTCTGCAGGGCCTGTCGCGCTATTCCGGCGACGCGGGCGGCGTGGATGCGGACTACATCGTGGTCGAGATGGCCAAACACATCCTGGGCGAAAAATGGATGTCCGACTACGTGGGCAAGGCCAACCAGGGCGGCATCGAGCGCGTGTTGCTGTAAGCCTCCTTCCGTCGCCCGCAAAGTACAAGGCCCGCATGCGCGGGCCTTGTACTTTTTGCAGGGTCAGATGGCGTTCAGTACCACATCACCTTGCCATTGCTGGTGTCGTAGAGGGCGCCAACGATGCGGATCTTGCCTTCGTCCTCCAGGGCCTTCAGCACCGGGCTCTCGTTGCGGATGCGCTGCACCACCTGCTTCACGTTCAGTTCGGTCACTTCACCCACGAAGGCGTGGTTGTGGGAATTGCGCTCGCCCGGGGTCGACGCCGCCGCGACGGCCGGCTTGATCTTGCCCAGCAGGCCGGTCAGGTTGCCCATCTTCACGTCGTCGCAGGCACCCTTCACGGCGCCGCAGCTGGTGTGGCCGAGCACCACCACCAGGCGCGAGCCGGCCACCTTGGAGGCGTATTCCAGGCTGCCCAGGATGTCTTCATTGACCGTGTTGCCGGCAACCCGTGCCACGAAGAGATCACCCACGCCCTGATCGAACACCAGTTCAGGTGCCGCCCGGGAGTCGATGCAGCCCACCACGCTGGCAAACGGGAACTGGCCCAGCGCCGTTGTCTGGACCTGCGCCTTCAGGTTGCGCCGGAGGGGCTTGTTGGCCGCAAATCGCGTGTTTCCGGCCTTCAGGATCTCCAGGGCCTTGTCGGGGGTGATGCTGGCCTGGACCGACTTGGTCAGGGTGGCTCCCGCGGTGTAGGGCTTGGGTGTGACCGGGCCGCCGTGGTCGTCGCCGGCCAGGGCAGTCCCGCCGGTGGTGGCCAGGGCAATTGCAAATGCGATCAGGTGCTTTGTCTTCATGGTGTCTCCCGGATGTTGTTGTCGAGCAAGGGCGGATGGCCCGCGCCTGTCAGGATTTCGAGCGCGACGACGGGAACTTGAGCCCGAATCAAAAAAATACCCGAAACGCGCGGCGTCGGAGGTGGGTCGAGTCTCCCGGCCGCGGCCTGAAAAGGCTTCGTGCTATCCTGCGACCCCCGTTTTTCCGGTCGCGCAAGCGGCGGCCGATCGAGCATGAGCGACGAACTGAATCCCGCCCCGCTGGCCGACCTGACCGAGGCGGCCCCGCCCGCCACGCGCAAGGCGCCTACCCGCAGCCCGCGCAAGAAGAAGAGCGCCACTCCCCCGGCCGAAGCCCCGGCGGCGGCGTCCGATGCTGACGCGACCGACGCCAAGCCCAAGCCCCGTCGTGCGCCGCGCAAGCCCCGGGCCAGTAAGGCCGAGGCCCCGTCCGGCGAGGTCACGGCCGATCTGTTCGCGCTGACTGAGGGCTCGCTTGAGGCTGCATCGGAGGTCGTGGCGGAGGTGGCACCGGAACGGGCGCTCCCCACCACCGAGCCTGCCGTGCAAACCTTCGCCGAGCCCGCCCCCGCACCCCAGCGGGAGTCCGAGCCGCTTGCCGCCCTTGTGGTCGCGGGGAAGGCGTCCGGCCTCGCCGACGTGGAGTCTGACGATGCCCCCTCCGAAGGTGAAGGCCCGGCCGGCCCCCGGCGCAAGCGCAAGCGCCGTCGCGGCAAGGGTGGCGCCGACCGGGAGGCTGCCCACGGCGAGCAGATCGAGATGCCAGGCCTGGCCGACGGCGTGGCCGGGCAGCCCGAAGCCGTACCCGTCGCCGAGGCAAGGGGCGATGTCGTCGCGCCGCTCGACACCGACGCGCAGGCCGCCGTCGATACGACGCCCGAAGAGCCTGCCGCCACGCCCGAACCCCTGCCGCCCCTGACCGTGGTCAGCCTGGGCCTGGAGCTGCCGCCGGTGCTGTCCGCCGCGGCCCTTGAAACCCTGCGCGGGGCGCGGGTGATCCTCGGCACTGCCGACGCCCTCGACCGCCTTGCCGGTCTTGGCCTGGAGGCCCCCCAGCAGCTTTGCGCCGCCGATTCCGCCCACATGGATGTGCGTGCCGCCGGCCACGCCGGCAGCGTGCTGGTGGTGGTGGGCGACGGCGCGGGCGATGGCCCGGCCCTCGAACTGCTGGCCGACCTGGGCCCCGCTTATGTGCGCGTGCTGCCCGGTGTGGGGCGGGTGCAGGCCGCCTGCGCTGCGCTCGGCCTGTCGGCCGAGGTGGTCACGGTGGTGGATCTGCGCCGCGCGCCCCTGGCGGCCCTGCGCGGCCGGCTGCGCGCCCATTGCCTGTTCGCCCTGCCCCTGGCCGATGCCGCGGCCCCGGCGGCGGTGGCCCGCCTGCTGCTGGACAGCGGCTTTGCCGGCGCCCGCGTGTGGGTCTGCGAGTTTGCCGGTGGCCGGCTGCAGGCCCGCGCCTGGTTGGCCAGCGAGCTGGTGGACCTGCGCGAGGCCTTCGACACCCATGCGGTGCTGATCCTGGCCACCGGCCCGTCCTCCGGGGTGTTTGCCGAGCTACCCGGCCTGTCCGACGCCGCCTTTGGTGATGAAGCCGGCACCGCGCTGCCCCTGGCCGCCCGGGTGCTGGCCATGGCCTGGCTGCAGCCCGCGGCCTGGGAAAGCGGCTGGGCCATCAGCGAGGGCGAAGCCAGCCTGGCGCTGGAATGGGCCCGCGCCGTCCCCACCGCCCGGGTGCGCGCTGTGGGCGTCGAACCGACCCTGCTGGGCGTGAGCATGGCCCGCGCCGGGGTGGGCGACAACCTCTCGGCCATCCCCGCTGCCTCGCCCCAGCGCTGTCGCGAGTGGCCGATGCCCGAGGCGGTGTTCATCCGCGGGGCGGCGGGGCTGCCCGAGTGGCTCGCCGCTGCCTGGGAGCGCCTCGCCCCCGGTGGCCGTCTGGTGGCCACCGCCGAGGACGACCAGGCCCGCGCCGACCTCCTCGCCTTTGCCGGCCAGGTGCCGGCCGCGGCGTGGCAGGAGCTCAGCCTGTCCCGGGGCGAGACGGTGGTCGGGCGCCTGCGCTTTGCGCCGAGTGCGCCGGTTCGTCTGGCCCTGTGGTGCAAGCCGGCGCTATCCTGAAACATTCCGTGCTGGAGCGCTGACGTGCCCGATTCCTCCTTCCCCCGCGAACGTTCCCCGGCCAGGCCGGGCTGGGTCTACCTGGTGGGCGCCGGCCCCGGCGACCCGGAGCTGCTCACCCTGCGCGCTGCGCGCCTGCTGCTGGAGGCGGATGTGCTGGTTTACGACAACCTGGTCAGCAAGGAGATTCTGGCCTGTCTGCCCGAAGCCACCGAACGTATCTACGTGGGCAAGAAGGCCTCCAACCACTCCCTGCCCCAGGAGGGCATCAACGCCCTGCTGGTGAGGCTGGCCGGTGAAGGCCGCAAGGTGGTGCGCCTCAAGGGCGGCGACCCCTTCATTTTCGGGCGGGGTGGTGAGGAGGTGGAAGAGCTGGTCAAGGCCGGGGTGCCCTTCGAGGTCATCCCCGGCATCACCGCCGCGGCGGGCATCGGCGCCTACGCCGGCATCCCCCTGACCCACCGGGATTTCGCCCAGTCATGCATCTTCGTCACCGGCCACCTCAAGGATGGCAGCGTGGATCTCGACTGGAACATGCTGGCCCGCCCGCGCCAGACCCTGGTGTTCTACATGGGCATCACCCAGCTCGCGGAGATCTGCGCCCAGCTCACCGCCCACGGTCTGGCCGCGTCCACACCGGCGGCGGTGGTGCGGCGGGGCACTACCTGCGAGCAGCGGGTGGTCACCTCCGATCTCGCCGGCCTGCCTGCCGCGGTCAAGGCCGCCGGCATCACCCCCCCGGCCCTGACCATCGTCGGTGACGTAGTCAGTCTGCAGTCCCGTCTTGCCTGGTTCCACCCCGATGAATAGCCCCCTGCGCGACCCCGCCCTGTGCCCCGCCCTGTTTGTCGCCGCACCGGCTTCCGGCCAGGGCAAGACCACCGTGACGGCGGCCCTGGCCCGTCTGCACACCCGCCAGGGGCGCCGTGTGACCGTCTTCAAGTGCGGGCCGGACTTCCTCGACCCGCAGATCCACGCGGTGGCCAGCGGGGCGTCGGTCTACAACCTGGACTTGGGCATGTGCGGCTCCGCCGACGCCGCCTGGCGCCTGCATGCGGCGGCGCTCAAGTCCGACCTGATCCTCATCGAGGGGGTGATGGGCCTGTTTGACGGCAGCCCCTCCGGGGCCGACATCGCCCGCCTCTTCGACGTGCCCGTGATGGCCGTGATCGACGCCCGGGCCATGGCCCAGACCTTTGGCGCGCTGGTGCATGGCCTTGCCACCTGGCAGCCGGATCTGCCCTTCTCGGGTGTGCTCGCCAACCACGTGGGCAGCGAAGGCCATGCCCGCCTGCTGCAGGACAGCCTGCGCCCCGGCATCGCCTGGTATGGCGCCCTGCCGCGGGATGCCGACGCGGCGCTGCCCGAGCGCCATCTGGGCCTGCTGCAGGCCGCCGAGATTGCCGACCTGGACGCCCGCCTGGATCGCCTCGCCGACCACCTGGCGCGCACCGGCGCTGCCGACCGTCCGGTGGCGGTGGCCTTTCCCGACGCGCCGGCGCCCCATGTGCTGCCGCTGCTGCAGGGGCGGCGCATCGCCATCGCCCGGGACGCGGCTTTCGGCTTCATCTATCCCGCCAACCTGGACACGCTGCAGTCCTTGGGCGCCGAGCTGGTCTTCTTCTCGCCCCTGGCCGGCGAGGCGCTGCCCGACTGCGATGCCCTGTGGCTGCCCGGTGGCTACCCGGAGCTTCACGCGGCTGCGCTGGCCGCCAATGCCGGCTGGCAGGCCGGGCTGAAGGCCCACCAGGCCGCCGGCAAGCCCCTGCTGGCCGAGTGCGGTGGCATGATGAGCCTGTTCGAAACCCTCACCGACCGGGAAGGCGCGACCCATCCGGGGGCGGCACTGCTGCCGGGTCACACCCGCATGCAGGCCCGTCTGGCGGCCCTGGGCACCCAGGTGGCCGAGCTGCCGGAAGGGCGCCTCACCGGCCACACCTTCCACTATTCGAAGAGCGAGACGCCCCTGGCGCCCCTGGCCCGCGCCACCACGCCGGCCGGTCGCGAGGGCGAGGCCATCTATCGCCTCGGCCGCCTCACCGCTTCCTACGTGCACTTCTACTTCCCGTCCAATCCGGCGGCGGTGGCGGCCCTGTTCGGCGCCTGAGAGGGCGTGAAGAAATCGTAGCGAGCGGTGAGTTCGCCTCGAGAAGCGCAGCCGTACAAGGGTACGGTGAGCATCGCAGGGGCGAAATCGGGTCGCGCAGCAGATTTATTCACACCCTCTGAGCGCTTGTGTTCCGGGGCGTGAGGGGCCCTCAGCCCTTCACGCAGACCACCTGGCGCAGGGTGTGGACGATCTCCACCAGTTCGGACTGGGCGGCCATCACCGCGTCGATGTCCTTGTAGGCCATCGGGATCTCGTCGATCACTTCGGCGTCCTTGCGGCACTCGACGCCGGCGGTGGCGCGCACCTGGTCGGCCAGGCTGAACTGCTTCTTCGCCTGGGTGCGGCTCATGCGCCGGCCCGCGCCGTGGCTGCATGAGCAGAAGGAGTCCTCATGGCCGAGCCCGCGGACGATGAAGCTCTTTGCGCCCATGGAGCCGGGGATGATGCCCAGCTGGCCCCGCCGGGCCGACACCGCACCCTTGCGCGTCACCAGCACTTCGCGGCCGAAGTGGGTCTCCCGCTGCACATAGTTGTGGTGGCAGTTCACCGCCTCCAGGTCGGCCCTGAAGGGCTTGGGGATCTCCCGGCGGGCGGCGGCCACCACCGCCTCCATCATCAGCGCCCGGTTGCGTCGGGCGTAGTCCTGGGCCCAGCCGACCGCTTCCACGTAGTCGTCGAAATGGCGGCTGCCCTCGGTGAAGTAGGCCAGGTCGCGGTCGGGCAGATTGGCCAGGTGCTGGCGCATGTCGGCCTGGGCCAGTTCGATGAACAGGCTGCCGATGGCGTTGCCCACCCCGCGGGAGCCCGAGTGGAGCATGAACCACACCCCGTCGGCCTCGTCCACGCACACCTCGATGAAGTGGTTGCCGGTGCCCAGGGTGCCCAGATGCAGGCGGTTGTTGCTGCGCGCCAGCTTCGGGTGCTTGTCGGTGATGCGCCGGAAGCCGGGCGCCAGGGCCTGCCACATGGCATCCACGGCCGCCGGGGCCTCGCTCCAGGCACCGCTGTCGCGCTTGCCGAAGGTCTTGCCGTGGGGCACGGCGGCCTCGATGGCGCTGCGCAGGCGGTGCAGGGAGTCCGGCAGGTCGGCGGCCACCAGGGAGGTGCGTGCGGCGATCATGCCGCAGCCGATATCCACCCCCACCGCCGCCGGGATGATGGCGCCGATGGTGGGGATGACGCTGCCGATGGTCGAGCCCTTGCCCAGGTGCACGTCCGGCATCACCGCCAGATGTTTGTAGATGAAGGGCAGGCGGGCGGTGTTCATGAGTTGCTGGCGGGCGGAATCCTCCACCGGCACGCCACGGGTCCACAGCTTGATCGGCGCGCCGCCGGGAACGGGAAGGGTGTCGTGGTGGGGCATGGCATGTCTCGCGGGGCAATTGCCGCAGTTTCGCCGGAAACGCCCCTGCAGGGTTGACCCCTTGGGGCGAGGGGGTATTGGCGCTACCATCCGGCCTGGCCTGCCGCCCGGTACAGGTCCGAGCCGCTCCGACAGGCCCATGAACCTGAAACCCTTCGGCAACAGCCTCCTCGTCCGTCTTGTCCTTTTCGGCCTGCTGCTGGTCATTCTCGGCGGTGGCACACGCTATTACTTCCAGGCGCGCTTCCTGCGCGAGGATCTGACCGAGCTGGTGTCGTCCCAGCAGACCGCCATGGCGGAGGCGGTGGCCCAGGACATCGATGCCCGGATCCAGGACCGTCTGCGGCTCCTTGAGCGCCTTGCCCGGACCCTGCCCCCGGCCCTGCTGGATCAGCCCGACGCCCTGCAGGCCTGGCTGGGCGAGCGCTACCAGCTGAATCCGGTGTTCTCCCTCGGCGTGCTGGTGGTGGACACCCACGGGCGTGTCCTGGCGGACTATCCCAAGGTGGCGGGCCGCGCCGGCTCATCCATCGCCAACAGCCCCGATTTCATGCGCGTCGCCCAGGGTGAAGGCGGGTTGGGCAGACCCCGGCTGGGGGCGTTCACGCGGCAGTCGATCCTGCCCATGGGCATGCCGCTGAAGACTCCCGATGGCCGTGTGCGCGCGGTGCTGCTTGGCATCACAGCCCTGGGCGCGCCGGGTTTCCTTGACCGCATCACCCACGGCCGCATCGGCGAGACCGGCGGCTTTCTGCTGATCTCGCCGGCCGACAAGCTTTTCATTGCGGCGAGCGATCCGGACCTGGTGCTCAAGCCCACCCCCGCCCCGGGCATCAATCTGCTCCATGACCGGGCCATGGCGGGTTTCCGGGGCAGTGGCATCACCCGCAACGCGAAGGGTGTGGAGGAGCTGTCGAGCATTGTCAGCGTGCCCGGCACCGAGTGGTTCGTGGTGGCGCGTATGCCCACCGCCGAGGCCTTTTCCCCCGCCCGGCGTGCCCAGGACGTGGTGATCCGCCACAGCTTCACGGCCATGCTGCTGGTGTTCCTGGTGGTCGGCTTCATGGCCCGCATGATGCTCGGGCCTCTCAAGCATGCGGCCACCCTGGCCGACCGGATGACCCACGGCGAGATTCCCCTGCGCCCCCTGCCGGTGGTCCGCGACGACGAGGTGGGGCGCCTGACCACCGCCTTCAACCAGCTGCTCGACAAGCTCACCCGCAGCAAGGTGAAGCTCGAGCGCATGGCCCACCATGACGAACTCACCGGCCTGCCCAACCGCGCCTTGCTGGCCGACCGGATGCGCCAGGGGCTGGCCCGGGCGCACCGCAGCGGCCTGCGCATCGCTGTCTTGTACCTGGACCTGGACGGCTTCAAGCCCATCAACGACAGCCTCGGGCATGGCGCGGGTGACCAGGCCCTGGTGGAAGTGGCCCGCCGCCTGTCCGGCGTGCTGCGCCAGAGCGACACCCTGGCCCGGGTAGGGGGTGATGAGTTCGTGCTGCTGGTCACCGACCTGACCCGGGACGAGGAGGGGAACATCGCGGCCCTGGCCAGTCGCTGCATCGACACCCTCACGCCACCGCTGGTGCTGCAGGGCGTCTCCTGCTCCCTGGGTGTGTCCATCGGCATTGCCCTGAACGAGGCGGACGACGAACCGGAAGCGGTGCTGCTGGCCGCTGACCGGGCCATGTATGAGGCCAAGGAGGCCGGGCGCGGGCGCTACGTCACCGCGCCCGGGCCACGCATGCCCCAGGCGCCCGTCCGGCCCTTCATACGGGCTTGAACACCATCAGGAAGTACACCACCACCATCGCCGAGAAGGCCGGGTAGCCCAGCCGCTCCCAGCGGCGGGCGTAGATCCAGTACCGGGCCGGCAGCGGCCGCCCTTCGGCGTGGGCGGCCACCGCCATCTTCCCCATGCGGATCTGGTACCAGACCACCGGCAGCCAGCACAGCCCGGCCAGGGCATACAGCCCGAGGGAGGTGAGGATCCACAGGGAATCCAGGGGATAGCCGGCCTGATGGATCAGCCAGGCGCCGGAGAGGGGCTGGATGATCACCGCCGGGGTGGTGAACCACCAGTCGGCCTTCACCACCAGCCGCGAGACCACGGCGATCGCCTCCACCGAGCCCGAGCGGTTGGCGAAGAACAGGTAGAAGGCGGTGCCGAAGCCGGTGCCCACCATCAGCACCGACGACAGGATGTGCAGGGTCTTGATGCTCAGGTAGTCCATGGTTGCGGCTCCGACATGAGGATGAGAAGGATGGCGAGGATGGGCAGGTTCTTGAGTACCGGGCCGAAGGGGTGGGACAGGAAGGCCGGCAGGGCGACGGCGATGATGGCCGTGTAGCCCAGCACCAGTGCGGCCTGCAGGCACCACAGGCGGCGGCTCGGGCGGAACAGGCAGGCCAGGCCCATGGCCAGGTCGAGGACGACAGCGGCGTGCAAGGCGGCGACCGCGCCGGCGCCCTCCAGGCCCACCCCGGCGAGCAAGGCCAGGCTGGCGTCGCGGGGATGCACGGCGAGGCTCACCCAGGCGGTCGCCAGCCACACGAAGGCAAGGGTGTAGCGCAGCAGCGGTGTGCGCCAGGCCGCCAGGGCGCGCCCGCGCAGGGTCTCGGCATGGGCAGGGGGGATGAAACCCGCGATGCCCCGGGGCGGCCGCCCGAGCAGGCGGGTCAGGGCGGTCGGGTCGCCGGTGTTGCCGGCCTGCAGCATGCGCCAGGTGTCCGGGTTAAGCGGCACGCCGGGTATGGCGCCACCCAGGCGGGCGGCCAGGGCCATCACCGGCGCGGGCACGGGTAGCGGGCGGGTGGGGGCCAGGCCCATGCCGTGCCGGTAGTGCGCAAGCATGCGGCCGAAGCTGACCCGGGTTGCGCCGACCACATCAATCTGCTGGCCGGCGGGTCGGTGCGGGTCCATGGCCCGGAGCACGGCCTCGGCCACATCGTCCACCTGCACGGGCTGGAAGCGGGCCGATCCGAGGGCCGGCACGGGCAGCAGGGGCAGGCTGGCGAGCTGGCGCAGCAGGGTGGCGGAGGCGCCGTCGCTGCCATGGACCAGGGACGGGCGCAGGATCTGCCAGGCGATGGGCAGGCGCATCAGGGCCTGGTCGGCGGCGTGCTTGCTGCGGAAGTAGGCGGAGGTCCCGGTGTCGGCGCCCAGGGCCGAGATCTGGATGATCCGCGCCACACCGGCCTCGACGCAGGCCGCGAACAGGGCCGCAGGGCCACGATGGTGGAGGGCGTCGAAGGGGCTGTCGCGGGTTTCGGCGATGATGCCGACGGCGTTCACCACCACCTGGATGCCGTCCAGGCGCCCGCGCCAGTGATCCACGGTGGTGTCGGTGCGGAAGTCGATGGCCATGTCGTCCGGGCGGCGGGCCTGGCGCACGCCCCGGATCACCTGGTGTCCGGCCCGGCTCAGACGGGTGCAGATGGCCCGGCCAAGAAATCCCGAGGCGCCGCAGACCAGGACCTTCAGCGGCGTCACCGGGCGGGAGGGCGGAGGGCGTTGTGCTTCGCGCATTTTCAATCCTTTGCGACAGACTTTTCTGTAAAAACAGAAATAAAAGGGCTAAAAAGGTTCATCGCGCTTTTCCGGGGAAGGCGGCCTTGATCTTCAGGAAGAAATAGGCTGAGTCGCGGAAGCCGTAGGCCATGCGCTTGATGACCTTGATCCGGTTATTGACGCCCTCCAGGACGCTGGTGTTGAGCGGGAAGATTGCGGAGGCAAGGATTCCGCGCAGGTATTTGCGCAGTCGTTTGGCAAAGGCAATCGCCGGCGCGATACCACTGTCGATCGTCAGTCGGTACCAGTCCTTCCATCTTCGCGCCCCTTCTCGCACGTTCGGGGCGAACCAGATTTCTTGATCGCCGTTTTCAGGAGATAGACGGTCGCCAGCGGCGCGTTGGCGGCCAGCAACTCTTCGAGCTTGACCGCCTGCTCGTCGCCGAGGTTGTCGCGGTTACGTAGCAGCAGCCAGCGCGAGCGCTTGATCACCTGCCGTTGGGCCGGCTCGCTGCGCAAGGCGTTGGCCTGATCGACCCGCACCCGGTCGACGACTTCCCGACCAAAGCGCGCGACGACGTGAAACAGATCAGGACCACCTCTGCGTTCGGGCAGTGGGCTCGCACCTCCAGATCGAAGGCGGTGTTCATGTCCATCGCAACGGCCTCGATGTGCTGACAGCCCTCTTTGCCCAGCAATTCGAAGAACGGCCGGATCGCCTCGCGACTGTTGCCCTCGCCAACCCACAGCACGCGCATGCACTGGGCATCCATGATCACGGTTGCATAGCGGTGTCCCTTGTGCAGCGCGAACTCATCCATCACCAGCCGACGCACACCCCGTGCTTCGAACGCGCCGTATTGGGTCTGCAGACGCCGATGATCGATGCGCTTGATGGTGTGCCAGTGCAAGCCCGTGAGTTCGGCAACATGGGCAATCGGCAGGATCTGCACGAGCGCTTCGACCCAGGCGCGCAATCGGTGCGTGATGCGCTCGCCCGCGTCGAGCCAACTCAGCCGCTCAGCCGCACGGGCGCCGCACTGATAGCAGTCGAGCCGCCGGATCGGCACATCGAGCCAGACGCGTCGATCGAACCAATCTCGATCGCGCACGCGGCGCCGCCGCCGTTCATGCACCAGCACGCAGTCACTGCCGCAGCGCCCGCATCGGGGACGGTGCGAAGGGTCTTCGGAAAGGGAGAGAAGCAGCGTACCGTCGGCTTGCTCCTCGGATGAATTCACGACATGGCCTTCCCAGAAGACCATGCCCAACATAGCATCTCGCATGACGGGGAAGAGGATGGGGATCGGTTTGTTTGGCGACTGCCAATCTACCAACCTCCGACCCGTCAACCACTACTTTCCCCAAATCGCGCGAAGAACCTAAAAAAACGGGCGGCGAAGCCCGTCCTGCCCGTTGGGGGCCTATTCCTTCCGGCGAATGGCCTGACTGATGCGGGCGCTGACGCCCAGGGTCTTCATCAGGGTCTCGGGTTTGTAGCGGAGCATCTCGTCGGCCAGGCTGCTCATGATCTCGATGAACTTGAGGGTGTCCTCGATGCGCTGGCAGGTGCCTTCCTCTTCATCGGCGATGGCCGGGTTGGCCAGGCACTCCCGCAGGGCCGTGGCGGTCGGATCGATCTCCCGCTGGCGCCGGCCGGCGACGATCAGCTTGAACAGCTCCCACACGTCGGCCGAGGTCTCGAAGTGGTCGCGGCGTTCGCCCTTGAGGTGCACCACCCGCGCCAGGTTCCAGGACTGCAGCTCCTTGAGGCTGGTGCTGACATTGGAGCGTGCCACGCCGAGGGTTTCGGTGATCTCCTCGGCGTCCATGGGGCGGCCTGCCAGGTAGAGCAGGGCATGGACCTGGGCCACGGTGCGGTTGACGCCCCAGCGTGACCCCATCTCGCCCCAGTGGAGCACAAAGCGTTCGGCTATCGGTTTCAGTTCCATGGGGCGCATGGTACGCCGTCAGTTGTTTCTGTCAATACAGACATAACTGACGGCAATCAGACCGGCGGGCTAGAAGAAGTAACGCAGGCTCAGTTGCCAGCTCCTCGTCTCGGGCAGGGCGCCGAAGACGCTCAGGGGCGCCCCCCGGTGCTGCAGCCACTGGGCGGCGTATTCGAGGCGGTCCACGTGGTAGCGGGCCTCCAGCCAGCTGCGGCGGCTCCAGTCGATGAGGTCCACGTGGTGCATGGCGCTCAGGTCGAGGCGGGGAAGCAGCGCGTCCTGCCACACGCCGTACAGGAACAGGGCTCGCCGGGTGGGCATCTCCTGGGTGCTCCCGGCCCACTGGCGGTACAGTCCGTAGAGGGGCAGGGGCCCCTGGCGCAGGCGTCGCCAGTCGGCTTCATCGAGGCCGCCGCCGTTGTGGTGGTATTCGGCCGTCAGGGAAAGTTTGTCGGCGGTAGTGTGGGTGAGCCCGGCGGACAGGTGGTTCTGCCAGTCGCTGCAGCGGCAGGGGGAGAAAGCCGGTGCGGCCTGGCTCAGTTGCGCGGGGCTGCGTCCGGCAGAACTCTCCACGTAGGCCACGGTGGCATCGGTGACGAGGCCGGTGAGGTTGAAGCCGAACTGGGTGGGGCGGCCTTCCTCCTGGTACACCAGCAGTTGGGGTGTGAAGCCGGCCACCTTCTGGCTCAGGGTCAGCAGGCCACGGTGCTGCCGGTTGGTGGCGCCCAGGTCGGGGTTGAGGCCTTCCGGCTCGGGTTGGCGCGCCAGGCCTGGCGAGAGCAGCATGCTCAGGGAGCCGCCCTCCCACAGGTGCTGGCCCCGCAGCATCACGCTGCCCTGGCGGTTCTCCTTGAGGCTGGCGGGGCTGACGGACACGGCGGCGCGCACGGCACCGGCACGGAAATAGTCGGTGGGGTTGTAGCCCAGGGCCACGCCGTTGCGCACATTGATGCGCCCCAGGTCGATCAGGGTGTCGGGCTGCAGGCGCCCGCTCAGGTAGGCTTCCTTGAGGGTGTTGATGGCCTCCTCGCTGCCCCGCAGGGCGGGCTGGCTGAGGTCCAGGCGGTTGGCTACCAGGACGCGCCAGTCGCGGTTCAGGGCGTGGTCGTACTGGATGTCCAGGGACAGGCGGCGGTTGCTCCGGGTGTCGCCGCCGCCGCGGGGCTGGCTGCCCCCCAGGCCCAGTTCCACAAAGCGTCGCCAGTCGCTGGGGGCGTGTACTTCATCGGGTGCGGCGTCGGCGAGGCGCAGGGCGTCCAGGTCGGCATCCTGGGCGGCCAGCGGCCCGTTGCCCAACAGCAGGGCCATGGCCAGGCCGGCAAGGCAGGCCGGCGGACGCCTCATTCGGGCTTGAAGCGGGGCAGGTAGTCCCGCTGCAGCCAGGTCTCGGGCACCTCGCGCTTCACCCAGTCGCTGTAGCGCATCACCGTGACCCAGTCGGGTTCCAGGCCGTCGATGATCACCGTCTCGGTGGGGCGCTGGATGCCGAACACGGTCTGGTAGCGCCGGTAGTAGGCGGTCTTCAGGAGTTTGCCGCTTTCCGAATAGAAGCGTGCCTTGAGGGGGCGGGCGCTGGCCGCGTCCACCCACATGTCAATGCGGGCGTAAGTGGCGTCCGGGGTGCTGGCCGACAGGCTGAGGCGGTGGCTGCGGCGGGTCTGGCGGTCGCCGTCCTGGGTGTCTTCCTCGACGGCGCTGGTGGCCTGGTAGTCCCGCGCCAGGTTCACCGTCACCACGTCGCCGTTGGAGGCCTGGCCGAGCAGGCGCTGCTGGGGCGACAGGCGGATGCTGGCCTTGCTGGCAGGGTCGTAAAACCACAGGTCCTTGCCGTTGAAGAGGATCAGCTTGTTGGCATCCCGGGCCGGTGCGGTATAGCGCACCAGGCTGCGGAACTGGCCGCCATTGGGGTCGGCCTTGGAATAGATGGCCAGGGTGCTGCTGTCGGTCTGCTTGCCCTGGCGGTACTCGATGAGGCTGTTGGTGAGGCCGAAGGGAAAGTCCGGGTTGCGCACCGCGTCGCTGGCGATGAGGATCTCCTGGGGGCTGGGCGCCGCCCCGGCGGGCAGGGCGAGGGTGGCGAGGGCAAGGAGGGGGGGCAGGAGGCGGAGCCGTATCTTCATGATTCAGGCGTGGCGCAGGGCATCGACGATCACCAGTTTCGCCGCCCGCCGTGCGGGCCACCAGGCCGACAGGAGGGTGACGCCGAGCATGCCGAGAACACTGCCGACAAGCAGCGGCAGATCCTGACCGACGCGTACCAGGATCAGATAGGCATAGGAGTAGCCGGGGGGCGTCCATGACCAGCCGCTGTGGTTGATGGCGTAGGCGATGATCAGGGCGCAGAGCACGCCGAGTGCCGAGCCGGCGAGGCCCAGCAGCAGGGCCTCGCACACGAACAGGCGGCGGATGCCGGCGCGGCGCAGGCCCATGGCCCGCAGGGTGCCGATCTCGGCGGTGCGCTCGACCACGGCGGTGCTCATGGTGTTGCCGATGGTGAACAACACAATGACGCCGATCAGGAGGGCAATGAAACTGAACATGGAGCCCATGAACTCGTTGGTCTGGCGGTACATGGGGTTGAGGGTTTCGAAGTCCAGGATCTCCAGGTCTGCCTCCTTGAAGTGCTCGGCCAGCAGCGCGTTGAGGCGCGCACGGGCGGCCGGGATCTGCCAGGTGTGATGGAGCTGCACGAGGATGGCGGTGACCTGGGGCGTAGCGGTGCCGAAGATCAGGCGTTGGGCCTGGGCCAGATGCATGACCATATACACGTCGTCGAGGGCCTTGATGCCCATGTTGTTGGCTTTGATCACATTGAGGCTGGCCACATTGGGGGCGCCCCGCGCGGTGGCAGCGAGCATCTCGATGCGGTTCTCGCCCGCCGGCTGCGGGCTGGCCTTCTCCACGGCGGTGAGGGCCGCGATGTCGTCGGGCAGCGCGGCACCGTCGCTGGCGGTGTGCGCCCTTCCCGGGCGACAGTCGGGGGCGTCGAGCAGGGCGCAGAGATTCAGTCTGCGCGCTACGCCGGTACCGACGATCACCGTGTCCTCGGCGGCCCCGGCCAGGGGCAGCGGCTTGGCGTAGCTCACCACGCCCAGGTCGTTCCACTGATACATGCGGTTGCGATCCTCGGGGATCAGGCCGATTGCCATCACTGAGCGGGACACTCCCGCGGCAAAGTTGCCGGCAATGCCGCCCAGTTGCAGCGTGGGCGTGACAACGGCCAGCATCGGCGCCAGCTCCGGATCCTGGCGGATCCGTTCGATGAGCTGGGGGTAGTTCGCAATGCCGTAGGCGGTGGGGTTGTCACCGCCGTCCAGGAAGTAGCCTCTGCGCTGGACCTGCAGGTGGCCCGTCTGCTGCACGAAGCCGGTCTGTGTTCCGTAGATGATGTTGGAGCGATAGCCTCCGAACAGCAGGATGGCCACCAGGCCCACCATCATGGCCAGCAGGGTGGTGAGGGAGCGGCGGCGGTTGCGCAGCAGGTTGCGCAGGGCCAGGGATACCGTATTCATGCCCGACCTCCTTCGATGCCGGTGATGCGCCCGTCGCGGATGAAGATGATCTCGTCGGCCGCGGCATGCACCTGGGGGTCGTGGGACGAGAATACGAAGGACACGTCCTGCTCGCGCTGCATGCGGCGCATCAGGGCGATGATCTCGGCGCCGGTGTGGCTGTCGAGATTGGCGGTGGGCTCGTCGGCGAGCACCAGCGGAGGTGCGGTGGCCAGGGCGCGGGCGATGGCCACGCGCTGGCGCTGGCCGCCGGAGAGCTGTGCCGGCAGGTTGCGCTGGCGGTCCGACAGGCCCACTGCGTCCATAAGGGCCTCCACCCGCTTGCGCCGCTCGGGGGCCGCCACGCCCGCCAACACCAGCGGATACTCCACGTTCTCCCGGGCGCTGAGCACCGGGATCAGGTTGAAGTTCTGGAAGATGAAGCCGATGTGGCGGGCGCGAAAGTCGGACAAGGCATCATCGGGCATGGACTGCACCTGTCGCCCCGCCACGGTGATCTTGCCCCGGTCGGGCATGTCGATGCAGCCGATCAGGTTGAGCAGGGTGGTCTTGCCGCTGCCCGAGGGGCCGGACAGCACCGTGAAGGCGCCCTGGTGGATGTCGAGGGTGATATCGCTGAGGGCCGGCACGTCCACCGCCCCGAGACGGTAGGTTTTGCCGACCTGGTGCAAACTGACCGGATGCATCGCGTTTCCTGAAAGAATCAACTCTGATTGAGCGGAGCGCATGCTAAGGGGGCGGCGCCCGACGGGTATTGTACGTTTCCGACATGCCGGCTGGCTGTCGTGACCCGCCTTACTCCCTATACTGCGGCCATGTTCAGAATCGACCCGACGCCTTCCGGCGAGCTGGCGGCGTCCCTCTCTGCGGCCCGTTCCACCCTGTGGCTGCCCCGTGCGGCCCTGTCGTCGTGCGTGCGTGCCGTGATCAGCCGAGACACCCGCGGGGTGAATCTGGACGAAGCCGCGCGCTACAACCACTTTCCGGCCGCCCCGGTGTGCTCCCTGGTCTGGTACTTCCACGGCGAGGCGGAGATCCTCGACCCCCACCGGCCCGCCGCCCCCGACACGCCCGGCCGACCCCTGCCCGACCGCATCACCTTCTGCGGCCCCTTCAACCGGCCGGTGATCAGCCGCAACCCGGGGCCCATGCACGCGATGATGCTGATGCTCATGCCCGACGCCCTGGGTCAGCTCACCGGACTGGATCCGGGCGCCTTCCTCAACCGCGTCGTGCCCGCCAGCGAGGTGCTGGATGCGTCGTGGATGGCCCTGTGCCGCGCCGTGGATGAGGCCCCCGACGACGAGGCCCGTGTGGCCCTCATGGATGAATTCCTGACGCCCCGCTGGCGGCAGGTGCGCCCCGATGCGGCCTCGCCGGTCCGGGTGTATGCCGACTGGTCCCGCAATCTCGCCCTGCGCGCCTCGGTGTCGGGCTGGGGGCGCAGCCTGCGGCAGGTGGAGCGGCGCATCAAGCAATGGACCGGCCAGCCCCTGCGCGAGCTGCGTGGCATGGGCCGCTCCGAGCAGGCCTTCTTTGAGGCCGTGGTGGCGGGGCGCTCGGGTGAGGTGAGCTGGAGCGACGTGGCCAGCAGCAGCGGCTACGCCGACCAATCCCACCTGTGCCGCCAGAGCCGCCGTGTCACCGGCTTCCCGCCGGCCGAACTGCGCCGCCGCATCTTTGCCGACGAGAGCTTCTGGGCCTACCGCCTGTGGGGCTTCAGCGAAAGCGAGCTACCCGATTGAGCGGGTGTGACTGAAACCCCTGCACGGCCCGAATTCGCCACACCTGCGGCGTGCGCGCAGGGGCCTGGATCGGCTCGTGCGGGTCCGATGGGTTCGACCCCTCCGGGATATGTGTTAAAACCCGTGGCTTCCGAGCGTCACCCTTGCCCCGATGTCTTTGTTCCTCCGTCTGCGGCAGGCCCTTGCCGGTCTGCTGCTTGCCCTGCATAGCCGGCTAGCGCCCTGGCTGTCCCGCCTGCGCCGCCCCAGCCGCCGCGAGCTGCTGCTCGGCCTTGCCGCCCTGCCGGCCCTGCTGCTGGTTTACAGCCTTATCCTCATCCCCTTCACCCCGGGCATCCGTGACATCCGCAAGGCCAAGCTGGAGCAGCCGGCGCGGGTGCTGTCGGCGGACGGCAAGGAACTGGCCGTCTTCAAGTGGGCCAACCGGGAGTGGGTGGGGCTGGAGCGCATGTCGCCCCAGGTGAAGGCGGCCCTGATCGCCACCGAGGATCACCGCTTTTACGAACACCACGGCATCGACTTCTACCGCCTGGCCGGAGCGGCCCTGCGCACCTTCAGCGGTGACAAGCAGGGTGGCTCGACCCTCACCCAGCAGCTCGCCCGCAACCTCTACCCCGACGAGATCGGCCGCGCCCCCACGCTGACCCGCAAGCTTAAGGAAGCGATCACCGCGTTCAAGATCGAGGCCCTGTACTCCAAGGACGAGATCCTCGAGACCTACCTCAACACCGTGCCCTTTCTTTACAACGCCTGGGGCATCGAGATGGCGGCGCGCACGTACTTCGACAAGCCGGCGCGCAGCCTTGACGTGCTGGAGGCGGCCACCCTGGTGGGGATGCTCAAGGGCAACAGCTACTACAACCCGGTGCTCAACCCCGAGCGGGCGCTGGCCCGGCGCAATACGGTGCTGGCCCAGATGGTGAAGCGCGGCAAGCTCGACGAGGCCCGCCTGGCCGGCCTGCAGAAGAAGCCCCTGCGCATCGACTTCGAGCGCCAGCTCGAAGCCCCCGGGCCGGCGCCCCACTTTGCCCAGCAGATCCGCAAGCTGCTCATCGCCTGGGCCGACAGCCACGGCTACAACATCTACGCCGACGGGCTGGTGGTGCGCACCACCCTGGACAGCCGCCTGCAAGCCCAGGCCACCCAGGCGGTGCAACGTCGGGGCCGTCAGCTCCAGGCCCTGGCGGACCAGGCCTGGGCCGGGCGCAAGGGCTGGGCGGGCAGCCCTGAGCTGGTGGAGGCCTTCGTCCGGGAGTCGAAGGCCTATCGCGCGGCGCTGGCCCGGGGCCAGACGGCCGAGGAGACGCTGGCCCGCCTGCTCGCCGACAAACCCTTCCTCGACGCCCTGCGCCAGGAGCAGACCCGGGTCCAGGTGGGTTTCCTGGCCCTCGACCCGCGGGACGGTCAGGTGCGCGCCTGGGTAGGCAGCCGGGATTTCCAGACCGACCCCTTCGACCACGTGGCCCAGGCCCGCCGCCAGCCCGGCTCCACCTTCAAGCCCTTTGTCTACGGCGCGGCCTTCGACAAGGGCATGCAGCCCGGCGATACCCTGATCGACCGGGAGGTGGAGATTCCCCTGCCCGATGACGAGGTGTGGCGCCCCACCGATGAATCCCCGCCCAGCGGCAAGCCGGTGAGCCTGCGCGACGGCCTGGTGTACTCCCGCAACCGCATCACCGCACAACTGATGGACGAGGTTGGCCCGGCCCGGGTGGCCCGGCTGGCGAAGAAGATGGGCGTGCGCCAGAGCCCCCTGGAGGAGGTGCCCTCCCTGGCCCTGGGCACCAGCCCGGTGACCCTCAAGGAGATGGTGGCGGCCTACGGCACCCTGGCCAATGGCGGTGGCTACATCGAGCCGGTGCTGATCACCCGCATCGAGGACCGCAGCGGCCAGGTGCTGGAGGAGTTTGCTCCCGTGGCGCCGGAGGCGGCCCTCGACCCGGGCGTGGCCTACACCCTGCTCGACGTGATGCGCGGCGTGGTGGACCGGGGCACCGGCGTGGCCATCCGCAACCAGTTCGGCCTGCGCGCCGACCTGGCCGGCAAGACCGGCACGACCCAGGACAACACCGACGGCTGGTTCATCCTGATGCACCCGCAACTGGTGGGTGGCGCCTGGGTCGGCTTCAACGACAACCGCATCACCCTGCGCAGCGACTACTGGGGGCAGGGCGCCCGCAGTGCCCTGCCCATCGTCGGCGACACCTTCCATTACGCCCTCGCCAACCGCCTGATCGACCCGCGCCAGCGCTTCGTGTCGCGGGAGGAGCCCGGCCTGCTGCAGCGGGGATGGCGCTGGGTGAGCCGCCTGTGGGCGCCCCCCGAGCCCGAGCCGGAACCCCGCCCCGCCCCCCGGCGTCCCCGACCCCAGCTACCCTCACAGCCGGCGCCGCCTCCGCCCGTGCCGGCGGAGCCTGTGCCGGCGCCGTCACCCCCGCTCCCCACCCCCGGCGGCGAGACGCGACCCGAAACCGCTATCATCCCGGCGGAGCGTTGAGTCCGGGAACAAGGAGACAGTCTGGTGGAAGACAGGGACCGACAGGAAGCACGGCGCTTCACCTTGCCCGACGATGAGAAGGAGCGCCGCCTGCAGGATGTGCGGGCACGTCTGCACGTGGACGGGCAGACCGCGCCGGCCGAACGCAGCGGCGGTGGCTGGCTGCTGCCGGCCCTGTTCTGGACGGCGCTGATCGGCCTGGGCACCCTGGGCGCCAGCTACTGGCTGTCACACAGCAAGGGCGACACCACCCTTCAGGTGGTGGCCGACGGCAGCCTGGAGCTGCGCATGGGGCGGGGTGGCCACTACGAGGTGAGCGGTGCGGTGGGCGCCGTGCCCATCCAGTTCCTGGTGGACACGGGGGCCAGCGTCACTGCCATTCCCCGCCACCTGGGCGAGCGCATCGGCATCCGCGAATGCGCCGCCATCGGCTTCGACCTGAGCGCCGCCAACGAACCCGGCTGCTGCCGCAAGGAGACCTTCCGCACGGCCAATGGCACGGCCGAAGCCTGCGTCGGTCGCGTGCCGTCCCTGCGCTTCGGCCCCTTCGAGGTGCGTAACGCCAGTGTTGCGGTGATGCCCGGCATGGGCGAGCAGGCCCTGCTGGGCATGAACGTGCTGAAGCACTTCAGCCTGGTGCAGGAGAGGCGGCGCCTGACCGTCTCGTCGGCGGTGCTGGCGCGCTGATGGTCACGCCGGGCCGCTATCCCCTGGCCATCGTCGGGGCCGGTGCCCTGGGCCTGCACTTTGCCGCCGGTCTGGCCGCCGCCGGCCCGGTGGCGCTGGTGGCACGCAATGCCGCACGGGCAGACGCGCTGCGCGCCGGGGTGCAGGTGGGGTCGCGGCGCCTCGTGCCCGAAGTCTTCGCGCCGGAGGCACTGCCCGAAGCCGACTGGGTGATCCTGCTGGTGAAGACCGGCGACACCGCCGAGGCCGCCCGCACGGCCCTGGCCCTGCAGCCGCGGGGCGTGCTGTCCTTGCAGAACGGGCTGGTGGAGGCGACCCTGCGGGCCGCGTGCGGCACCACCGCGTCAGTGGCGGTGGGCCAGGGCATCACCACCGAAGGGGCCTTCCGGGAGGGGGCGCGGGTGCAGCCCGCCGGGGCCGGCGAGACCCTGCTGCCGCCGGGCTTCGAGGCGGTGGCCGAACGCTTGTCGGCGGCGGGCTTCCGTGCCCGGATCGAGCCCGCTATTGCCGCCGCGCGCCTGGCCAAGCTGCTGGTGAATGTGGCCATCAACCCGCTGGCGGCCCTGTTCCGGGTGCCCAACGGAGCCTTGCTGGCGCCCCCCCACCGGGTGCTGCTGGAGGCCCTGGTGCGCGAAGCGTGGCCGGTGCTGCGCCAAGCCGGGCTGGATCTGGACGAGGACGCGGCACTGGCCCGCGTGGTGGCGGTGGCGACGGCTACGGCGGGCAACCGGGCCAGCATGTTGCAGGATGTGCTGGCCGGCCGGCGCACCGAGATCGACGCCATCACCGGCACCCTGCTGACCATGGCCGAGGCCGGTGGTGTCGAGCTGCCTACTCACCGGGCGGTGTTCACCCTGGTCCGGCGCCTTGCCCCGGGTTGAGTGCATGCCGGCGCGAACAGGGGCGTTTCCTGGGTTGGGCTTTTACGGGCGGGCGTTCCGGTATTTGGCGTGAGGTTGGCCGGGATTTTCCCACGGCCGGGTTTGCACACCCGGCCGGCTACGGCGGCGCGGAGCATGCTCCGCGAAGCCCCACCTTCGCCCCTGGCGGGCGACTGACTTTCTTGCGTCGCCAAGAAAGTCAGCAAAGAAGGCGACCTGGCCACCCCGGTCATTCGCCGCGCGAATGACTGCCCCGCCTGCCGGTGCGCTGCTCGGCGGGGTCGGAACGGGCTTTTCCGATGCATCGAGCCTCTCCGGACGGAACTGTTGGCACGGACCGTTGGTAACCTGCATTTCCTTTCCCCTCTGGCGCGCCGACTGGAGGGTTCGGCAGGCGGAACAAGGGCTGCGCATGTTTGAGCCCGTAGGGCGAGTTTGCGCAGACCCCGCCTGACGGACCCGGAAAGAGGGTACCCCCGAAGGGGGCGCGACAGCGGGGTACGTTTCTTTGCCGACTTTCTTGTCGTACAACAAGAAAGTCGGTCGGCCGCCGGGCCGAGACCCGGTCAATGTGACGCCAAAACCAGGAAAACCGTCCAGTAAGGCGCTCGCCGGTTCGCGGTGGATGAATTCGACCCCAAGGACTCTCCCGTCAGCGTCGCAGCCGCTGGAAAGTCCCTTCCGCTTCTCCACGAGCGCTGAACAGCACTTCAGGACGGGTTGTCGTAATCCCGCAGGTGGGTGCGGATCAGGAAGCTGCCGCCCATCACCAGCACGCCGCCCACGAAGGCCACCAGCCCGAAGGCCATGCCCATGAACATGTTCCAGTTGGCCTCCGCGTTGAGGCCGTCCGCCTGCTCCACGCCACCCGAGAAGGCGGCGAAGAGGCTTTCCAGGGCGGGCACGGCCGTATAGCTGAGGGCGGTCAGGCCCAGGGCGATGAAAAGGATGCCGATGAACAGAAAGGGGCTGGGCCGCAGCAGCTTGGTCATGAAGCTGGCGGGGGGGCGCGGGGTATCGGGCACGGAGGTGTCCTCGGGGCTGGGGGGCAGGGACGACATCAGACGGCGGGGCCGGCAAACACCGGCTCGGGTTCCAGTTCGACGCCGAAGCGGGCGCGCACATCGGCGCGTACGGCGGCACTGGTGGCGATCACGTCGGCGCCGGTGGCACCCCCGTGGTTCACCAGCACCAGGGCCTGCTTCTCGTAGCAGCCCACCGGGCCCAGGCGCCGGCCCTTCCAGCCGGCCTGCTCGATCAGCCAGCCGGCGGCCAGTTTGACCCGGCCGTCGGGCTGCGGATAGCTGGGCAGGCCCGGGTGCAGGGCGATGAGGCGTGCGTGCTCGGCGGCGCTCACCACCGGGTTCTTGAAGAAGCTGCCGGCATTGCCGATCTCGGCCGGGTCGGGCAGCTTGCGGCGGCGGATGGCGATGACCGCGTCGGAGACTTGCAGTGCAGTGGGCTGGTTGATGCCTCGGGCCTCCAGCTCCCGGGCCACGTCGGCATAGCCGGTGTTGGCCTTCCAGGCCTTGGGCAGGCGGAAGGTGACGGCGGCGATCAGGTAACGGCCCCTGTCGGCCTGCTTGAAGAAACTGTCCCGGTAGCCGAAGGCACAGTCGCGCTTGTCGAAACCCACTGTCTTGCCGGTCTCCAGGTCGTAGGCGCGCAGGCTGTAGAAATGCTCGGCCATCTCGATGCCGTAGGCGCCGATGTTCTGCACCGGGGCGGCGCCGACGGTGCCGGGGATCAGGGACAGGTTTTCCAGGCCGGGCCAGCCCATCTCCAGGGTCCAGCGCACGAAGTCGTGCCAGTTCTCGCCGCCACCGGCGCGGATGAAGAAGGCCTCGGCGTCTTCCTGCACCCGGCTGCGGCCATGGAAGGCCACGTGCAGCACCAGGCCGGGAAAGTCGCCGGTGAGCACCAGGTTGGAGCCGCCGCCGATCACCAGCCGGGGCAGGCCGGCCACCCGGGGGTCGTCGAGCACGGCGCGCAGGCCGTCCACGTCGTCCACCGCGGCGAACCACGCGGCCCGGGCGGGCAGGCGCAGGGTGTTGAGGCTGTCGAGGGCCACGTCCTGGCGCAGCAGGCTGTCGGCGGAGACGGTGGGATGGCGGCTCATTGTCTAACCTCGGCGATGGGGGCCGGGGCAGATAGACCTGCAGTACGTCGGCAGGGGTTGATGTCCAGCCCGCCGCGGCGGGTGTAGCGGGCCCACACGCACAGCTCGCTGGGCCGGCACTGGCGCAGCAGGTCGGTGAAGATGCGCTCCACGCACTGCTCGTGGAATTCGTTGTGGCGGCGGAAGGAGATGATGTAGCGCAACAGCCCTTCCCGGTCGATGGGCGTGCCCCGGTAGCGGATCACCACCATGCCCCAGTCCGGTTGGCCGGTGACCAGGCAGTTGGACTTGAGCAGGTGGGAATACAGGGTCTCCTCCCCCTCCGGCTGGCTGGCGTCGGCGCGCAGCAGGCCGGGGTCGGGGGTGTAGCGGTCTACCGCGATGTCCAGGGTGTCCAGCAGCACGCCCTCGGGATAACCGATGGCCCGCTGGGGCCGGCGCGACAGGGGCTCCACCTGCACCGTCACGGGCGCGCCGGCTGCGGCCGACAGATCCCGCGCCAGAGTCGCCTCCAGCTCGGCCACGCTGGCCACGCGGGTCTGGTTGAAGGCGTTCAGGTAGAGCTTGAAGGACTTGGATTCGACGATGTTGGGCGAATCCGCCGGCACCCGGAAGTGGGCCAGGGCCACCTCGGGCTTGCCCCGGGGGCCGAGCCACGACAGCTCGAAGGCCGTCCACAGGTCTTCGCCGATGAAGGGCAGGGCGCCGGGCGCAATTCCGATCTCGTCCCGCTTGCCTTGGCGGGCGATGGGAAAGAGCAATTCGGGGGCGTAGTGCTCGGCGTAGGCAACGGCCTTGCCGAGGGGGGAGGCGTCGGGGTGGTTGGGGGTGCTCATCAACGGCTTTCCTTGAGCGCCTTCAGCAGCTTCTGCCCCGCCCGTCCATCCACGTTATGCCCCAGGCGCTGCTGTTCGACCCGGATCGCCGCGCGGCTGGCGTCGCCGAGCATGCCGTCGATGGCGCCGATGGCGTGGCCGCGGGCGGCGAGCAGGGTCTGCACTTCGCGCCGTTCGACCCGGGACAGGCCGGCGTCGTCGGTGGGCCAGGGGGTGGCGAAGGGGCCGGCGCCGCGCAGGCGGTCGGAGAGGTGGGCGATGGCCAGGGCGTAGCTTTCGGCGGCGTTGTAGCCATAGATGGCGTCGAAGTTGCGGAACACCAGGAAGGCCGGGCCCTTGGGGCCGGCGGGCAAGAGCAGGCCGGCACTGCCGTCGCCGGCGAGGGGGCTGCCGTCGATGCGTTTGACGCCCCGGGCGGCCCAGGCGGACAGGGCCTGCTTGTTGCGTCGGCCGGCGCCGCTGGCGTCGAAGCCGGCGGGCAGGCGTACTTCGTAGCCCCATACCTCGTCTTCGCGCCAGCCGGCCTTCTTGAGGAAGTTGGCGGTGGAGGCGAGGGCGTCGGGGACGCTGCCCACCAGGTCGCGGCGGCCGTCGCCGTCAAAGTCCACGGCCAGGCGCAGGAAGGTGGAGGGCATGAACTGGGTGTGGCCGAAGGCGCCGGCCCAGGAGCCGACCAGCTGCTCGGCCTTCACGTCGCCGGCATCCACGATCTTCAGGGCGTCGTAGAACTCGCCGCGGAAGTAGGCCTGGCGGCGCCCGTAGCAGGACAGGGTGGACAAGGAGGTGAGCAGGGGGCGGCTGCCGAAGTTGCGGCCGAAGTTGCTCTCCACGCCCCACACGGCGACCACGGTGGCCGGGTCCACCTTGTAGCGGGCGGCCACGGCCTTGAGGGTGTCGCCCCATTGCTTGAGCATGGCCTGGCCGTCGGCCACGCGCTCTTCATCCACCAGGCCGGAGAGGTAGTCCCAGATGGGGGTGCGGAACTCGGGCTGGTAGTCGAGGAAGTCCAGCACCTTCAGGTCGGGCTGTAGGCTGGCGGTGAGGCGCTCGTAGCCGGCACCGGATACACCCCGGGCCAGGGCGCCGGATTTGAGCTCGGCCACGCAGGGGGCGAAGCGGGCGGGGTCGGGGGTGTCGGCGGCGTGGGCGGCCGAGGCGAGGAACAGGGCCAGGGCCAGGCCCCTGCAAGTCGCCGCCGCAGGGAGGGTGATGCCCGTACGGGAAGTGGGAAAGCTGGGCTTTTTCATCGGATGAAGGATTGCATGAGGGCGAAGAAGCGCCCGTAGAACTCGGCGTCGGTGACGGTTTCCTCGCCGACCTTGACCAGGGATTCGTTGTTGCCGCCGAAGGGCAGGGACAGGGAGCCGATGCCGGTGACGCTGAGACCGGTGCTGGCGGAGCCGGCCTTGAGCTCTTCGCGTACCTGGCGCACGTTGGCGTAAACGGCGGCACCCTTGGTCTCACCCTGATCCTCGGCCAGGCAGAACAGGCTGAAGGTGAGCTGGACCTGGGTGCTGCGGTCGGGCTGGAAATACTTGCGGGCGCGTACCGAGTCCACCTTGCTCTCGTCGATCAGGTAGCCCTGGCTGAGCAGCGCGCGGCGGCCCGCTTCGCAGGCCGCCGCCGGGCTGATCTCAAAGGACTGCTCATAGGGCGAGTCGGGGGCGAAGTTCTCGAGCTTGTAGCTGTCGTCCTTGGGTTTGGGCGACAGGCTGCTGCAGGCGGCAAGGGCGAAGCTCAGCAGGAAGACGGTAAAGCGGTGGTGCATGGGTGCGTGGGATTCCGGTCCGGTTTGGGCTCAATGGGCTTCATCCCAGTTGGCGCCGACGCCCACTTCGGCAACCAGGGGCACGGAAAGTTGCGCCACGCCGGCCATCAGCCGGGGCAGTTGCTCGCGGATCAGCGCCACTTCGTCGTCCGGCACTTCCAGCACCAGCTCATCGTGCACCTGCAGGATCAGCTTTGACTTGACGCCGCTGGCCTTGAGCCAGGCGGAGGTGGCGATCATGGCCTTCTTGATCAGGTCGGCGGCGGTGCCCTGCATGGGTGCGTTGATGGCGGCCCGCTCGGCGCCCTGGCGGCGGCCCACCTGCTGGGCGCGGATGTCCGGCAGGTGCAGGCGACGCCCGAACACCGTCTCCACGTAGCCCTTGGTCTTGGCCTCCAGGCGGGTGCGCTCCATGTAGGCGGCCACGCCGGGGTAACGGGCGAAGTAGCGCTCGATGTAGTTGGCGGCGGCCACCCGGTCGATGCCCAGGTTCTTGGCCAGGCCGTGGGCGCTCATGCCGTAGATCAGGCCGAAGTTGATCACCTTGGCGTAGCGGCGCTGCTCGCTGCTCACCTCCAGCGGGGTGACGCCGAAGATCTCGCCGGCGGTGGCCCGGTGCACGTCTTCACCTTCGGCGAAGGCCTTCAGCAGGCCCTTGTCGGCGGACAGGTGGGCCATGATGCGCAGCTCGATCTGCGAGTAGTCGGCCGACACGATCTTGTGGCCGGCCGGGGCGATGAAGGCGGCGCGGATGCGGCGCCCTTCGGGGGTGCGGATGGGGATGTTCTGCAGGTTGGGCTCGGTGCTGGCCAGGCGCCCGGTGACGGCCACCGCCTGGCTGAAGCTGGTGTGCACGCGGCCGGTCTTGCGGTTGACCATCAGCGGCAGCTTGTCGGTGTAGGTGTTCTTGAGCTTGGCCAGGCTGCGGTGCTCCAGCAGCAGCTTGGGCAGGGGGTAGTCGTCGGCTAGCTGGGAGAGCACGTCTTCATCGGTGGACGGCTGGCCGGTGGCGGTCTTCTTGACCACCGGCAGGCCCAGCTTGGTGAACAGGATCTCGCCGAGTTGCTTGGGGGAGCCCAGGTTGAAGGGCTGGCCGGCCAGTTCATGGGCCTGCAGTTCCAGTTCGTGCAGGCGGCGGCCCAGCTCTTCGGAGTGCTGGGCGAGCAGGAAGTCGTCGATGAGCACGCCGTTGCGCTCCATCTCGAAGAGCACCCGGGCGGTGGGCAGCTCCACGTCCCGGTAGAGGGCGAGGAGGGCCGGCTCGGGGGCCAGTTGGGCCGACAGGTTGTGGTGCAGGCGCAGGGTGATGTCTGCGTCCTCGGCGGCGTACTCGGTGGCCCGGGCCAGGTCCACCTCGCCAAAGCCGATCTGCTTGGCGCCCTTGCCGCAGACCTCGGCGTAGGTGAGGGTCTTGATGCCCAGGTGACGGCTGGCCAGGGAGTCCATGTCGTGGGACTTGTCGCTCTCGAGGATGTAGGACTCGAGCAGGGTGTCATCAAAGATGCCGGCCAGGGCGATGCCGTGGTTGGCGAGCACGTGGGCGTCGTACTTGAGGTTCTGGCCGAGCTTGTGGTGGGCGTCGGATTCGAGCCAGGGGCGCAGCTTGTCGAGCACTTCGGCCAGGGGCAACTGGGCTGGGGCGTCGGCGTAGTGGTGGGCCAGCGGCAGGTAGGCCGCCTCGCCCTCGACGGTGGCGAAGGACATGCCCACCAGGGTGGCCACCATGGGGTCGAGGCCGGTGGTTTCGGTGTCGAAGGCGGTGAGGTCGGCGGCGGAGATCTTCGCCAGCCAGGCGTCGAAGGCGGCCCAGTCGAGCAGGGTCTCGTAGCCGCTGCGGTGGGCGCCGGGTTCGCCCTGGGCCTCGATGGCCAGGGCCTCGCCTGCCGCTGCCGTCGCCGGGGCGGGGCGGTGCACGCCTTCTTCCAGTTCCTTCAGCCAGCCCTTGAACTCCATGCGCCGGTAGAGGGCCGCCAGGGCTTCCTTGTCGTCTTCCCGGGCGAGCAGGTCGGCGGGCTTCACCGGCAGGGGCAGGTCGGTGACCACGGTGACCAGCCGGCGGCCCAGGGGCAGGAAGTCCAGGTGCTTGCGCAGGTTCTCGCCCACCTTGCCGCCCACTTTGTCGGCGCTGGCCACCAGCTTGTCCAGGTTGCCGTATTCGGTGAGCCATTTGACGGCGGTCTTGGGGCCGCACTTTTCCACGCCGGGCACGTTGTCCACGGTGTCGCCGATGAGGGTGAGGTAGTCGACGATGAGATTCGGCGGCACGCCGAACTTGGCGGTGACGCCGGCCTCGTCCAGCACTTCCTCGCTCATGGTGTTCACCCAGCGCACGCCGGGCTGCACGAGCTGGGTCAGATCCTTGTCGCCGGTGGAGATCACCACCTCCCAGCCGGCCTCCACAGCCTGGCGGGTGAGGGTGCCGATCACGTCGTCGGCCTCCACGCCCTCTTCCATCAGCAGGGGCCAGCCCTCGGCCTTCACGGCCTCGTGCAGGGGTTCGATCTGGGCGCGCAGGTCGTCGGGCATGGGCGGGCGCTGGGCCTTGTAGTCGGGAAACCAGTCGTCCCGGAAGGTCTTGCCCTTGGCATCGAAGACGCAGGCCCGATACTCTGCCTTGTAGTCGGATTCGAGGCGACGTAGCATGGAAAGCACGCCGCGCACGGCCCCGGTCGGCTCGCCCGCCGAGTTGCGCAGATCGGGCAGGGCATGGAAGGCGCGGTACAGGTAACTGGAACCGTCGACGAGCAGTAGGGTCGGCATGGGCAATCGGGGAGGGCCGGGCACGCCGGGCCTCCCGCACTCCTCAATCAGAAAAATAATGACTGCAAAAGACAAACTTCCCCGGATGGCGCCGAGCACGGCGGCCCAGAATTTCACGGCCAGGGAGTCGTGGCGGATTTTCGGGATTATGGCAGAGTTCGTGGAGGCGACTGAGCGGCTCAAGCCCATCCGCCCGGCGGTGTCCATCTTCGGCAGCGCCCGCACCCGCATCGACCATCCCTACTACGCCAAGACCGAGCGCATCGCCCGTCTGCTCTCCGATGCGGGCTTTGCGGTGATCTCCGGCGGCGGCCCGGGCATCATGGAGGCGGCCAACAAGGGCGCCTATTTCGGCAAGTCGCCCAGCGTGGGGCTCAACATCCAGCTGCCCATGGAGCAGCAGGCCAACCCCTACCAGGACATCTCCCAGACCTTCCAGCACTTCTTCGCGCGCAAGTTCATGTTCGTCAAGTTCGCCACGGCCTACGTGGTGATGCCCGGCGGCTTCGGTACCCTGGACGAGCTGCTGGAGGCCATGACCCTGATCCAGACCGGCAAGAGCCGCAAGATCCCGGTGATCCTGGTGCACGAACCTTTCTGGCGCGGGCTGATCGACTGGTTCAAGGACAGGTTGGTGGAAGAAGGGATGATCAACCCGGATGACCTCGATCTGGTGCAGGTGATCGACGAGCCGGAGAAGGTGGTGGATGCGATCTTCGACCACTACCAGAGCCGCGGCTTCCTGCCCCTGCCCGAGGAGCACGAGCTCATGCTCAACCTGTAGCCGGACGGCGAAGGGTTACAATCGCGGCATAGCCAGGAGATCAAAATGCCCCGTGCACCTTACATGTCAGCCCTGCTGTTCGCCCTCGCCATCCCGGCCTGGGCGCAGCAGCCCCCCAAGCTCGAACCCCTGCCCGAACCGCCGCCTCCACCGCCGGGCATGGAGCTCGACCAGGCTACCGAGCCCCAGGTCACGATCACCAGGAAGGGCGAGGACACGGTGGAGGAATACCGGGTCAATGGGCAGCTCTACATGGTCAAGGTCACCCCGCCCGGCGGCGTGCCCTACTACCTCTACGACGACGTTGGCAACGGCGATTTCACCCGCCGGGATGCCCAGGACAGCGGCGTGCGTGTGCCCAAGTGGGTGATCAAGCGCTGGTGAGGGGTCTGGAAGGCTTTATCTTTAGGGAAAAAGCTTTCCACGTTTTATGTGAAGGTCGTTAGGTTATTCCCGTCGACCTTGAACCGGTGAGCCCTTACGGACGGCTTTCCACTGTTTTGCGTATCTTTGGCCGGGTCTCGCCCCGGCGGGGCGAAATCGGGTCGCGCAGCAGATTGATTCACACCCTCTGAGTTGTCAGGGTGCCTCGCACAGGCAGTGCAGATACATGTGCCCCGGGTCGTTCCACAGGGCCAGGCCTTCCAGTTCGCTGCGGATTTTCGCCAGCGTGCTGTCCACCAGTGACACCCGTGCCCGGGCGCCCTCGGTGTCCTCGCCGTTGTCGAGCAGCTTGGAGAGCAGTTGGTCCCGTGGGGAGAGGGGCTTTTCCACGTAGCTGACTTCGTAATCCTTGAGGTTGGCGCGGCTGGCGGCGGCCTTGATGGCTTCGTCGAGACCGCCAAGTTTGTCCACCAGCCCCTTCTCCTTGGCCTGGCTGCCCAGCCAGACGCGGCCCTGGGCCACCTGGTCGACGGCGGCGGGGTCCATCTTGCGGCTCTTGCCCACCAGTTCGATGAAGCGCTTGTAGCCGAACTCGATACCTTGCTGAAGCACGCTGGCCACCTGGGGGTCGAGGGGCCGGCGGGGGTCGAGGCCACCGGACAGGGGGGTGGTGCCCACGCCGTCCACGGTCAGGCCAAGCTTGTTCATGGGGCCTGACAGGTCGGGGAGCATGGCAAAGATGCCGATGGATCCGGTGATGGTGCTGCGCCCGGCCCATACCTCGTCGGCGGACATGCTGATCCAGTAGCCGCCGGAAGCTGCCACCGACCCCATCGACACAATCACCGGCTTGCCCGCCTTGCGGGTCAGTTCCAGCTCGCGCCGGATCACCTCGGAGGCGGTTGCGCTGCCGCCCGGGCTGTCCACCCGCAGCACAACAGCCTTGATGGAATTGTCCTCGCGGGCCTGGCGGATCAGCCCCGCCACCGTGTCGCCCCCTGCGACGCCGGGGGGGTGGTCGCCGTCCACGATGGCCCCCTGGGCCACCACCACGCCGACCTTGTCGTCGGGCGGGCTCCGTTCCTCGCGCACCCGGGCGATGTAGGTGCCCATGTCCACGTGCTTGTAGCCCTTGCCCTCGTCACCGGCGCCCAGGGTGGTCTTGAGGTAGTCGCGCCATTCGTCCGCCGTCTTCAGGCCATCCACCAGCCCGGCGGTGAGGGCCATGCGGGCAGCGTCGCCACCGGATTCAGCCAGCAGGGCCGGGGTGTCGCCCACATAGCGGGCGAGATGCGGGGCAGCCTTGGGGCGTGCGGCGAGGATGTCGGCCTGATAGGCCTTCCATGCGGCGTCCAGGTAGTCCCGGGTGGACTCCCGGTCTTCCGGCGACATGTCGCTGCGGGTATAGGGTTCCACGAAGGACTTGTAGGTGCCCACGCGGAAGATCTGCATCTTCACCCCGACCTGATCGAAGAGGCCCTTGAAGTAGGTGGGAAAGCGCCCGAAGCCCGAAAGAAAGACGTAGCCGTCCGGGCTCACGAAGACTTCATCCCCCTGGGCGGCCAGGTGGTACTGGACCTGGTTGAAGTTCTTGCCGTGGGTATAGACCTTCTTCCCCGACTTGCGGAAGTCGGCCACGGCGGCGCCGATTTCCTGAAGCTTGGGCAGGCCGGTGCCTGCCAGACCGTCGGTCTCCACCACGAGGGCTGTGATGCGCGGGTCGGTGGCGGCGGCGCGGATCGCGTCCACCACGTCGCGTAGCAGGATCTGGCGAATCCCGTCGCCGCCCTGCAGCACGCTCATGGCACTGCGCACCGTCCGCTGTTCGACTAGCTGCCCGTTGGGCGCGATCAGCAGCGCGGCATTGGTGGGCAGGGGGGTCGGCCGGGCGGCGAGCCAGCCGGCCACGAGAAACACCAGCACCGCAATGAACAACAGGTTGAGGCTGATCTGCCGGAAGCGGTCGATCGCCCGCCACAACCCACCCACAACAGTTCTCACGACACCCGGCCGTGCATTCCGATCCATCACATTCTCCAGAATGGGTCTTGCGACCCCAGGCGGTCCACTGCCGCCTACAAGGTTTGCGGGCACCGCCAATCCGGTAGAATCCCGCCATGTTTGCCAATCCCTCTCCCGACCAGATCCGCAGCCTGCTGCAGGAGGCCAAGACCATTGCCGTCGTCGGCCTGTCACCGCGCCCGGATCGCCCCAGCTACCGGGTGTCCCGCGCGATGCAGGGCTTCGGGTATCGCATCGTACCGGTTCGCCCGGCAGTTGCCGAAGTTCTCGGTGAAAAAGCCTGGGCGCGCCTCTCCGAGATTCCCTTCGCGGTGGATATGGTGGATGTATTTCGTGCCGGTGACCAGATCGACCCCATTGTGGACGAATGCATCGCCCTCGGTGTGAAGCGTCTGTGGCTGCAGGATGGCGTGATCAACGAAGCTGCTGCCCAACGCGCCCGGGCCGCCGGCATCACCGTGGTGATGGACCGCTGCGTCTGGCGCGATTACATGGAACTGGTCCTATGAGCTCAACACTCGCCTTCACCAAGATGCACGGCCTTGGCAATGATTTCGTCATGATCGACGCCGTGCGTCAGGACATCCAGCTCACGGAGGCTCAGGTGCGCTATCTGGCCGACCGCAACTTCGGGGTGGGCTGCGACCAGTTGCTGGTGGTGGAGCCCGCCCAGACCCCGGGCGTGGATTTCCGCTACCGCATCTTCAACGCCGATGGCGGCGAGGTGGAGCAGTGCGGCAACGGCGCCCGCTGCTTCGCCCGTTTCGTCTTCGACCAGGGCCTCACCGACAAGCGCGAGATCCGTGTCGAGACGAAGAAGGGCATCATCACACCGCGTCTGGAGGCCGACGGCACCGTGACCGTGGACATGGGCGTGCCGGTGCTGAACCCGGCCGATGTCCCCTTCGTCAGTGATTCCGAGGCCTGGGTGCAGCCCCTCGACGTGGGCGGCACGGTTGTGGCGATCACCGCCGTGAGCATGGGCAACCCCCATGCCGTGCAGGTCGTGGCCGATGTGGATGCCGCCCCGGTGGCCGTGCAGGGCCCGCTGATTGAGCATCACACGCGCTTCCCGGCCCGGGTCAATGCCGGTTTCCTGCAGGTTGTCGATGAGCACCGTGTGCGCCTGCGCGTCTTCGAGCGCGGGGCCGGTGAAACCCTGGCCTGCGGCACCGGTGCCTGTGCGGCCGTGGTGGCCGGCATCCTGCGCGAGCTGGTGGTGTCGCCGGTTACCGTCGAAACCCGCGGGGGTGAGCTCACCATCGCCTGGGACGGCATCGGGACCCCGGTGATGATGACCGGCCCGGCCGTCACCGTGTTCAGCGGCACCCTGACCCTTCCCTGATCTTCTCCCGCCTCACCCTCCTTCGGCCCCGCCATGAATCCTTCCGACGTCATCCAGTTCCTGCAGGAAAACCCCGATTTCTTCGACCGGAACTCGGCCCTGTTGACCGACCTGACGGTGACCCATCCGAACAACGGACAGGCAATCTCCCTTACCGAGCGGCAGCTGATTGCCCTGCGCGACCGCATTGCCCAGTTGGAAGACAAGTTCGCCGAGCTGCTGTCCTTCGGCGAGGAGAATGACGCCATCAGCGAGAAAGTGCATCGCCTGAGCCTGTCCCTGCTTGAAGCGGAGGATTTCGAATCCATCCGCACCGCGGTGTATGTGCACCTCAAGGAGGACTTCGCCGTGCCCCATGTGGCCTTCCGGGTGTGGAACAGCGTGCTGTCGCGCAGCGGCCCCGAGTTCCTGCCGGTGGGCGAGGAGGTGCGCTTCTTTACCGGCGATCTGGTCCAGCCCTACTGTGGCGCACCGGCCATCAAGGAGATCACCAACTGGTTCGGGCCGGATGGCCGGCAGATCCGTTCGGTGGCCCTGGTGCCCCTGCGCCGGGACGAGCAGGCCTTCGGCCTGCTGGCCATGGGCAGCGAAGACCCGGAGCGCTTCTATCCCGAGATGGGTACGCTCTACGTGACGCGCATCGGCGATATGGTCTCTCACATTCTTCGCCGCCAACTCGGTTGATGGGCCGATAGCGCTACTGCGCGGCCCGATCTCGTGGCTGCGATGCTCGCCGTACTCCAGTACGGCTGCGCTTCTCCCCACGACCTCGGGCCGCTCGCTACGCGCTCTCGACCCATCAAGGCATGGGCGCACTTTTTATCTGAAGGTTTTTCCCCATGGCTGATCTGATTCTCAAACCTGGCAGTGACCGTACCGTGGTGCGGCGGCATCCGTGGATCTTTGCGGGTTCGGTGGATCGGCTTGAGGGCCGGGCGCGGCCCGGGGATACGGTGCTGGTGATGGACTCCCGCGGCAAGCCGCTGGCGCGGGCGGCGTGGTCGCCGGAGTCGCAGATCCGGGCGCGGGTGTGGACTTTCGACCCCGAGCAGTCCATCGACCATGCCTTCATCAAACGTGCGGTGGCGGCGTCGGTGGCCCGTCGGGCGGCGCATCCGTGGCTGGCCGGGCAGGATGGGGTGCGCCTGATCCACGGGGAGTCGGACGGTCTGCCCGGGGTCATCGCCGACCGCTTCGGGCCGGTGGTGGTGGTCCAGCTAACCAGCGCGGGGGCCGACAAGTGGCGCGATGCCATCGTCGCCGGGCTGGTCCAGGCCACCGGCTGCAGCACGGTGTATGAGCGCTCCGATTCGGATGTGCGCAAGCTCGAAGGGCTCGGCCCCGTCACCGGCCTGGCCCACGGCGAGTTGCCCGAGCTGCTCTGCATCGTCGAGAACGGGGTGCGCATGGAGGTGGATGTGGTCAGAGGCCACAAGACCGGCTTCTATCTGGACCAGCGCGACAACCGCTTGCTCACGGGCCAGCTCGCCGCCGGCCGGGATGTGCTCAACTGCTTTTGCTATACCGGGGGCTTCTCCCTGCAGGCCCTGGCCGGTGGGGCAAAGAGCGTGATCTCCATCGATTCGTCCGGCCCGGCGCTGGTCACGGCGGCGCGCAACCTGGCCCACAACCCCCAGCTCGACGCGAGCCGCGCCGAGTGGCGCGAGGATGACGTGTTCCAGGCCCTGCGTGGCTTCAAGACCGAAGGGCGCAAGTTCGACCTGATCATCCTCGATCCGCCCAAGTTCGCACCGTCGGCGGCTCACGCCGAGCGGGCCGCCCGCGCCTACAAGGACATCAACCTGCTGGGCTTCCGCCTGCTCAACCCGGGCGGCATCCTGATGACCTACTCCTGCTCGGGTGGTATCGGGCACGAGCTGTTCCAGAAGATCGTTGCCAGTGCGGCGGCCGACGTGGGTGTGGAGGCCCGTATCCTCCACCGTCTCTCTGCCGCACCGGATCACCCCATTGGTCTGGCCGTGCCCGAAGGAGAGTATCTGAAGGGGCTGGCCTGCCAAGTGTGAGCAAGTGCTCAAAGCGGGTAGTCATCCAGGCGTAAAAATTGGCGTAGATGTGTATCCTCTGGGGGAATTACGAACAGTTAAAAGTTGTGACTTTGATCTGTTCCTGTCCTTCCACGGAGATACAGATGAACACCCCGCAGCCCCACGATTCGGCCACGATGGCCGACGACGACCCCGGGGTCCAGGCACGACGCCAGCAGCGCATCGCCGCCCTGCTGCTCTCCCGCTACAACCTGCGCTACATGGTTCGCCTCTATGCGGCCTTCGAGGGGGATCTGCTGCTTCCCATCGTGCTCGGTGAGGTGGGTCTCTACAATGTCAGCGGCCTCGGGCTGGACGACCAGTCCCTGGCGGCGATCCGCTGCAGCGACGATGGCTTCGGCAAGCTGCCCCTGCGCCCCTGCAACGCCTTCTCCATCAGTTCATCCACCGGCATCCCCCGTGAAACCGTGCGTCGCAAGGTCAGTCACCTGATCCAGCTGGGCTGGATTGCCCGGGACATGAAGGGCGGCCTGACCATCACGGCCAAGGCCGCCAACCTGTGCCTGGAACCCTTCGACCAGGACAATCTGGCCGACTTCCTCAGCACCGCAGATAGGGTCCGCCTGATCTCCGGCACCTCGCAAGACCCGTCCACCGTCCGGTAGGCATCCCGGCGGGGCGAGGAGATGCCGGTGACCCAAGGGTCACGACGCTCCCGCGGGTCGGATTCATCCCGCCTGTCAGCCCGCGCCTTCGTCCCATAACTGCCCACCCTGCCCCGGCGCCTTCAGCCCGAAGTGCTGCCAGATCGACGCCGTGGCCATGCGGCCCCGCGGCGTGCGCTGCAGGTAGCCCTGCTGGATGAGGTAGGGTTCCAGCACGTCCTCGATGGTGTCGGACGATTCGCCGATGGCAGCGGCCAGATTGTCCAGACCCACCGGGCCGCCGCCGAACTTCTCCAGCATCGCCCCCAGCAGCTTGCGGTCCATCAGGTCCAGGCCCAGGTGATCCACGTCCAGCATGGTCAGGGCCAGGTCGGCCACCTCGGCGGTGATGCGGCCGTCGGCACGCACCTCGGCGTAGTCCCGCACCCGGCGCAGCAGGCGGTTGGCGATGCGGGGTGTGCCCCGGGCGCGGCGGGCGATCTCGAAGGCGCCGGTGTCGTCGATCTCCACATCCAGCAGGCGTGAGGAACGGCTGACGATGTAGGCGAGCTCCTGGGCGGTGTAGAACTCCAGCCGGGAGACGATGCCGAAGCGGTCGCGCAGGGGGTTGGTGAGCATGCCGGCGCGGGTGGTGGCGCCCACCAGGGTGAAGGGGGGGAGATCCAGCTTGACCGAACGGGCGGCCGGGCCTTCGCCGATCATGATGTCGATCTGGAAATCCTCCAGGGCCGGGTAGAGGATCTCCTCCACCACCGGGCTGAGGCGGTGGATCTCGTCGATGAACAGGACGTCGTGGGGTTCCAGATTGGTGAGCAGGGCGGCCAGGTCACCGGCCCGCTCCAGCACCGGGCCGGAGGTCTGGCGCAGGTTGACCCCCATTTCGGCAGCCACGATGTGGGCCAGGGTGGTCTTGCCCAGGCCCGGCGGGCCGAACAGCAGCACGTGATCCAGGGCTTCGCCGCGCTTGCGGGCTGCCTCGATGAAGATGCTCAGCTGGTCGCGGATCTTCTGCTGCCCCACGTAATCGGCCAGGCGCTTGGGGCGGAGGGCCCGCTCCAGGGCTTCCTCCTGGTTGCTGGCGCGCTGGGCGGTGATGAGGCGGGCGGAAGGGTCGGGGGCACCGCCCTTGATGTCGTCGGTCTGGATCATGCGTTGCGCTCCATGGCGTCTTCGCGCGCGTCGCTCAGGGCTTCGCCAGCGGCATCGACGGCTGGCCGGCTGGCGGTCCAGCTGACGAACAGGGCCTGGCCCAGGGCCAGGAAGGTGGGGCCGAGGAAGATGCCGATGAAACCGAAGGCCAGCACCCCGCCGAAGGCCCCGAGGGCGATCAGCAGGATGGGCAGGCTGGCCGTGCGGCTGATCAGGAAGGGCTTGAGGAAGTTGTCCACCGAGCTGATGGCCAGCACGCCCCACAGCACCATGAAGAGGGCCCAGCCGTTTTCGCCCTGCTGGTACAGCCAGAAGGCCGCCCCGCCCCAGATCAGCGGCGGGCCCACCGGCACCAGGGACAGGAAGAACACCCCGGCAGCCATCAGCAGGGCGCCGGGCACGCCGGCAATCAGGAAGCCCACCAGGGCCACCAGGGCCTGGGCGGCGGCGGTGCCGACAATGCCGATCATCACCGCCTTGACGGTGTTGCCTGCCAGCTCCAGCAGCTCGCCCCACAATTCACCGCCCAGGCGCGCCGCGCCGTTTTCCAGCTGGGCCTGGATGCGTGCGCCATCGCGGTACAGGAAGAAGACGATGAACAGCACCAGTGAGATCTGCAGCAGGCCCTGGCCGACCACTCCGCCCAGGCCCAGGGCGAACTTGCGTGCCGGCTCCACGGCCTGGAGGGCCAGCTTGCGCATCTCTACCTGGCTGTGGGTGAGCTTGCGGATGTAGGCGTCCAGGTCCGGCCCCACCACCGGGATATCCTTCAGCCAGGCCGGCGGGCGGCCGTCGGATTGCTCGATCTGGGTACGGATGTAGTCCACCAGATCCACCGCCGAGTCGGTCAGGGAGGCCGTCAGCCCGATCATCGGCACCAGCAGCACCGCCGTCAGCAGCAGGGTCATGGTGATCGCCGCCAGTCCCTCCCGCCCGCCCAGGCGCAGCAGCAGGGACTGGTAAAGGGGCCAGGTGGTGACGCACACCGTGCCCGCGAACAGGATGGCCGCAAAGAAGGGGCTGAGCACGAAGGCGCAACCAAGGAGCAGCACGGCCGTGATGGCTAGCTGGGCAGTGCGTCGGGGCGTCATGGGGGAATGCCTCGTGTTGGGGTGGCAGGATTATCCCCGATCTACGGAGCAAGCAACGGAGAATGAAAGCCGGCCGGCAACGAACCGTGGACGCATCGGTGACAACATCCGCGACAGGCCATTGGCATTTTCGGCCAGCTCCGTTTGCCCGATCCATCCCAAACACCTTCACCGATCCAGCATGGTCCCAATCACACAAACGCAGCAGTTCTTTACGGGCTGGCAGGCCGCCCAGCCCTTTGAATCGGAAAATGACGCCCATGTTGCACGCATGGAGGCCTTCTTCGATGCGTGGAAGCGCAGCGTTCCTGCCGGCGCAAGCAGCAACCCGGCAGAAGCCTTCCACTGCCAGCAATTTGCAGAGTTTTCGGCAGCATTCAGCCCCGCTTGTCAGGATTATCGGCGCACGGGAGTGCGCGCCAACGCATGGCGCGCAGCGGGTGTCGGCAAGGACGAAATGCGCAACAGTGCCGTACTTCGATGGCTCCTTGATGGTTTTGAAGATCATGGGCAGGGGGCGGCAATTCTGGTCGCCATACTCCGGCAACTCAAACGGACGGACCTGGCCGAGCTTGCCTCCGTTCACCCCTATTGGACCCGCGTCGAAGCCTGCCCCTTCGGTGAGCAAGAAAGCCGGATCGATATCGAAATCGAAAGTCCGCGTTTCCTGATCTTCATTGAAGTCAAGGTACGGGCCACCGAGACCGGCAACCAGCTTGAGCGCTATCTGGATCTCGCCGCGGCCAAGGCGGCGGCGGAGCAAAAGCCCTCGGCACTCATTTTCCTGACCCCGACAGGCCGGCACGCCGTGTCAGAGAAGCTGCGCGAAAAGATCATCCCGTTTTCCTGGAAGCAACTGGCCCGCATTCTTGATGAACATGTCAGAAAGGAAGGGCTCAGCAACACGACGGCCGGCACTTTGCTCCTGCAATACGCCGAACATGTACGGACTTTGCGCTGACCATGTAACACCCAAACGAAGGAGAAACAGCAGTGAATGAATTGCACGAAGCCCATCGGCTGATCATCCGCAACATGCGCGTGCTGGAGGAGGCCCCCGCGGTAGTCGAAGAAGTGACTAAAGCGGTATTCAAACGTATCAACGAGAAGATCGAGCGGTGGGTTGAAACCCGGGACGGCTGGGAAGGGACTTTCTCATTGACCGGATGTGACGATGGCGGAGAAACGGCCTTTCAGGCCGTAACGTGGGGGCAAACAGACGATGGCACGTATGTCGCGTGCCTTCAATTCACCTATCACGGTGTCCTTTCATCGCATTGGCTGTCACGTTTGATCGGTGCCACCAAAGATGAGTCCGGCTTCCTCTTCAACGTGTTGCCAGTCGGGATCACCGGCAATACCGGACGAAGGGGAGCCCGTCCCGGCAAGGCGTGGGCAAAGTACCTGGCCGACCATCTCCCGGACTTTCCTGCAGTGCGCCAATGTGGTTTTCGCCTTGAAGGTGAGAGCCTGTTCGTCTTGACGCAGAGGAACTCGCCAAGGCCTATCCCGCTTCCCTCGACGACGCGTTGCCGCCAATCGACGACGCGCTAAAGAAAATCACGGAAATCCTGCCTGAACTCGACCGGCTTATTGAGTCGGCCAAGGCACATTTTGGCTCGGAGGTGAGCGAGGCCAGCGCAAGTCCGGCCTGATGGTCCTGAAACAGCCTACGGCACCTCCGCCATTTGCCAACTATAATTGGGCACATGGCGGAATGTTCCGCTGGGAGACAGGCATGACCCAGGGCGCTATCGCATGCAATCCCCTCCGTTCGATCCGGCGCGACGAGGCCGGACTTTGGGAGGACACAAGCCGCATCTTCTCGATCAGTCCACCGGTAACGGACGATCTGTCTGCGGCGCAGACGATCAGGGGCGGGGTATCACCCGAACTCGCCCGGCATCTTGAAGCCGTGCTTGGTGTTGAGTACCGGCGTGCATTGATTCCGGATCGAACCCTGTTACGCCGGCTTAGTACAGGGGCTGCGTTGACGGCCGAAGAGGGCGAGAGAGTGCTGGAGGCGGCCCATCTACTGGCACTGGCCCTGCGGGTATTCGGCAGTGAGGAAAAAGCCAGGAAGTGGCTGAGTACCCCGAAAACCCGCTTTAACGGCGCTTCTCCCCTCGTATTGGCGACCTCGGCCCCCGGGGTGCGCGCCATCGAGCAATTGCTGGGGGAGATTGAAGAAGGTTATTTCGCGTGATCCTGTGGCGAATCAGTAATTTCGCCAACCTTGAAGGTTTGGGCGGATATCGCCTGGCAGGTCGATGGCACAACCCGGGGGCGCCGATCGTATACCTTGCTGAACATCCAGCCCTGGCCTTGATCGAAGTGCTGGTTCACTTCGACATCAGCACGATGGACGACTTGCCGGACCTGTTTCAGTTGATCGAAGTCGAAGTCGATGATCCGGTCACGATCGAATCCGCAGCCCCGCCAGCCGACTGGAGAGAAAACGTCCGCAGCACTCGAAAGCTTGGGGACGTCTGGCTTCGCGAGCAGAGGTCTGTCCTCCTGAGCGTGCCCAGTGCAGTCATACCGGTTTGCCGTAATTACCTGCTCAACCCTCTTCACACCGATACCGCGAAGGTACGGATCAAATCCCTCCTGAAGCTGCCTTTCGACCCCCGGCTGTTCAGGCCTTAGCGGACACCGGCTTCAGCCGCACGTAGATGGTCTTGTCCACCGTCGCGACCACCTCGCCCTGGTGATTGAGCACATCCACCGAGAAGGTCGGTTCGTACTTGTCGCCACCGGCGGTGGCGCGGCGGATGGTGTCGATCTGCTCGGGCGTGATGCGGAAGGTGGCGCGCACCGTGCCCCGGCCGGGAAGCTTGTAGTCGATGGCCGAGGCCCTGTCCCACACCACGTAGCGGCGCCCCAGCTGGTGCATGATCAGCAGGGCGAAGAAGGGGTCGGTCATGGCGTACAGGGAGCCGCCGAAGTGGGTGCCCATGTAGTTGCGGTTGAGCAGGCCCAAGCGCATGCGCACCCGGGCTTCGGTGTAGTCCGGGGCGATGCGTTCCACGTGGATGCCGGCGCCGATGAAGGGCGGCCACAGGTTCATCAACAGGCGCAGGATGCCGCTGCCCAACTTGACGTTGCGCATGAAGCCCTGCTTGAGTTTCTGGCTCATGGGTGGTGGGGCAGCTGGCGTGCTCAGGCCTTGGACAGGCCCTTGAGGGCCTGGCGGATGCCGTCCGATACGCCCACGCCGTCGGGCAGCTGCTTGACGGCGCCGAGGGCTTCCTTCTCGTTGTAGCCGAGGGCCAGCAGGGCGTTGATGATGTCGGCCCGGTCGCCGCCGGGGAGGCTGGTGGCGACGCTGCCGGCGACGGCAGGCAGGGCCTTGGCGAGCTTGTCACGCAGCTCCAGCAGCAGGCGCTCGGCGGTCTTCTTGCCGATGCCGGGGATCTTCACCAGGCGGCCGCTCTCCTGCAGGGCGATGGCCTGGGCCAGATCGGCCACCGACAGGCCGGAGAGCACCGCCAACGCGGTCCGGGCGCCGATGCCGGCGACCTTGAGGAGCTGGCGGAAGGCGGCCCGTTCGTCTTCGGTGGCGAAGCCATAAAGGAAGTGGCCGTCCTCACGCACCGCCAGGTGGGTGGACAAGGTCACCGCCTGGCCGGTGGCGGGCAGGCCGTAGAAGGTGCTCATGGGCACTTCCAGTTCGTAGCCGACGCCATTCACGTCCACCAGGATCTGCGGGGGGTTCTTCTCGGCCAGGCGGCCGGTGATGCGTCCGATCATGGGTGCCTTCAGCTTATGAATAGTCGGCGGCCGCGAAGGCCGGCAGGGCCTCGGCATTGGCCGCCAGGGCGGCGATGCCCGGGTGGTCGCTGTCGGCGACCAGGCCGGGGGCCGAGTAATGGGTGAAGCGCCAGGCCACCGCCACGGTGATGTCGGCCTGGGTGGGGCGGTCGCCGCACAACCAGTCGCTGTCGCCCACGTGCTGCTCCAGTACGGCGTAGGTGTCGGCGATCTGCCCTCGACCCGGCGCAGCCAGCCCGGGTCGCGGAGGGTCTTGTCGCGCACCTTGGTTTCGTACGCCCGATGCACGCTCTTCTCGGCGGCGGCCAGGCCCAGGCTGGTGAGCTGCAGGCAGCGCCGGTAGAGGGTCGGGTCGGTGGGCCACAGGCTGTGGCCGGGGGCTGCCATGTGCTCCAGCCAGGCAATGATCTGGGAGCTGTCCACCATCACCTCGCCGTCATCGAACACCAGGGTCGGTGCCTTTACCAGGGGGTTGATGGCGTGAAAAGCGTCGAAGTTGCGAAACACCGACAGGGACTGGTGCTCGAAGGGAATGCCCAGCATCCGGGCGCTGATGAAGGCGCGGCGGACGAAGGGGGAATCCAGCATACCGATGAGTTTCATGGGGAACCTCCGGAGACGGGTTGAGCGCAAAGGGTGGCACTGCGGCGCAGGCGGGCGAGGACGGCGTCGGCCTCCTCGCGGTCTTTCACGGGGATGCGGGCCTCGTGGCCGCTGCCCAGGTTGCCGCCGCCGTAGTAGATACGGACATCGTCGGCCCGGACGTCCACGTACTGGACGATGCCCAGGTTGATCCAGCGTTGCACCCCGCCATCGGCGGGCACCGGAAACAGGCAGAAGGCGGTGGAGCCCGCGTTCTGGGCCAGGGCTGGCAGAGCCTGAACCAGGAGGATGAGGAGCAGGGTGGTACGCATCAGGCGCATCTTGTGGCCAGGAAGCCGGCAATGTCGTGGAGGCTGGCTGCCACCGGTACTTGGGCGGCGCGCAGGTCGTCGGCGGGTTGCAGCAGGTCGGGCACCATCACCACCCGGGTGCCGGCCGCCAGGGCGCCGCGCACGCCGGCGTTGGAGTCTTCCAGCACCAGGCAGTTCTCCACCGCCACGCCGAGCTTTGCCGCGGCGGCCAGGAAGATATCGGGGGCCGGCTTGCCGCGGCTTACTTCGTCACCGCAGACCATGCCGTGCACCCGCGCCAGCAGGCCCACGGCGGCGAGCTTGGGTTCAGCCCGGGAGCGGCGGGTCGAGGTGGCCACGACGCGGCCCAGGCCCAGCGCGTCAAGCACGTCGAACAGGGCCATGACGCCGCCCTTCAGGGGGATGCGCCCTTCGGCGATGGCCACCTCGTAGAGCCGGCCGAAGGTGTCGTACAGCTCGGCCGTGGGGTAGTCCTCCCCCAGGTGCTTGCGGATCACCGCCGGGCCGTCCTTCGAGTTGAGGCCGACCAGGGCAAGGCCCACCTCGTGGCGCCATTCGACGCCCAGTTCGGCGGCGGCTTCGGCGACGGTGGCCAGCGCCACCCGCTCGCTGTCGAGGAGCAGGCCGTCCATGTCGAAGATGACGGCGTGGATGTCTTGCGGGGTGAAGGGCAGATTCATGATGCGTTGCCGGGCCAGCGTCCGAAGGCCAGGGCTGCCGCCAGCAGCAGACCATGGAGGTGGGCAGCGAGGATGGTGAGTTTGAGGGCCGGGGCCAGTTCGGAAGGCGCGTGGGCGTGGGCCATCAGGGTACGGGCTGCCCGGAAGGAGAACACCAGGGTCATGGCAGCGGCAGCGGCACTCTGGGGCAGGCGGTCACGTCCGACCATCAGCACCAGCCAGGCGTAGGCCACCAGCACCAGGCCGAGCAGGACCCACTTGGCGTTGTCGGGGCCGAGGCGGACCACCAGGGTGCGTTTGCCGGTGGCCTCATCGCCACGTCGGTCGGGGAATTCGTTGATGAACAGGATGGCGGCCACCAGCAGGGCATAGGACAGGCCGGCGACCAGGGGGGTGGCCGAGAAGGTGCCGCGCTGCACGAAGTCGGCCCCCGCCACCACGATCAGCCAGCCCGCCGCCACCGCGGCCTCGCCCAGGCCCCGGCTCACCAGAGCCAGGGGCGGTGCCGTGTAGGCCCAGCCCAGGAATAGCCCGGCCAGCCCGATCAGCAGCAGCCCCGGCGCGGAGTGCAGACTGAGCCACAGGCCGGCCGGCACCACCAGGGCCAGCAGGGCATAACCCAGCCGCCCGGTCTCCGCTTCGCTGAGCACGCCGTTCTGGATGAAGCGGCTGCCGCCGGTGAAGGGGAAGAGGCGCTCGGTGTTGGCGGCGTCGGCGCCACTGCGGGCGTCGTAGTAATCGTTGAGCACGTTGATGCCGGCATGGGCGACCAGGGCAAAGAGCACGGTCAGCACCGCCTTGGGCAGGTCCACGGGGACGCCGCTGCCATGGGCCGTGGCCAGGCCGATCAGACAGGCAAACAGCGTGACCCCGAGAAAGGCCGGGCGCGTCGCCAGCAGGATGGCGAGCAGCGGCCTGGCGCGCAGGCCGGGGACGGGTTCGGCAGGGGAGACGGACGGAGGCATCGGCATGGCCGGCGATGGTGACACGCAATGCTGCGGCGAGGTGGCCCCCGGGTCAAGTTGCCGTGGCGGGAGGCGGACGCGGCAGTGATCGGACGGCCCGCGACAAGGGTCGCCGCAATCGGTTAGCATCGGCCCCTGTCACCCCTTCCACGCCCACATCTTGGCTTCTGCTGCTCACTCCAACGCCGGCAGGCTGCATCCGGCCATCGGCCCGCGCCTTTATGGAAGCCTGGTGGCCCTGCTGGCCATCGCCGGCCTGGTGGGGTGGTTCCTGCTCTACCCCCTCGATCGCTGGCTTGCTGCCGCCCTGCTGGCAACTTACGCGGCACTTGTGGTGTTCCGGCCGGCAAGCTGTCTGCTGATCCTGCCGATGCTCTGGCCGCTGGTGGATCTGGCGCCCTGGAGCGGGCACATCTACCTGAACGAGAGCGATGCACTGGTGCTGGCGACCCTGTTTGGCCTTGGCCTGCGGGAAGGCCTGGCTCCACCGCCGGTGACGCTGACGGGGCGGGCGCCGGCCAAGCTCAACCTGGCGGCGCTGGGTGTGTTCGGCCTGCTTGCCGTGAGCGTGGCGGTGTCGGGTGCCCGCGGGCTCAGCCCCTTGCCTGCGCTGGATGCGGCGGCGCTGGTGGGCTATGGCTCCACCCTCAACGCCCTGCGGGTCGGCAAGGGCTTCGTGCTGGCCTTTGCGCTGATTCCCTTCATTCATCTGGCCATCCGGCGGGACGGCGAGATTGCCCTCGGGCGCATCGTGACCGGCTTTACCTTTGGCTTCGCCACCTGCGCCGTGGCCGCCCTGTGGGAGCGCATGAGCTTCCCCGGTCTGACCAACTTTGCTTCCGACTATCGCAGTACGGCCCTGTTCTGGGAGATGCACGTGGGCGGCGCGGCCCTGGATGCGTGGCTGTGCCTGAGCTTTCCCTTCTGCCTCCTGTATCTGCGCATGGCCCGCAGTACGCCGGCGAGGGTGGCCGCGCTGGTGGTGATTGCCCTTGGCAGTTACGCCTTGTTTACGACCTTCTCGCGCATTGTCTATGCCGCGGTGTTCGCCTCTGCTGCGGTGATGGGCTTGATGGCCTTGCTACGGCCGGGCGGCGTGCGGTCTGCCAGCGGAGGTCGGGGGAGTCTCGTGGTGCTCGCCCTGCTCGCCGGCGGTGCCCTGGCTGCTTGCCTGTTGAGTTTCCAGTCGGGGGGCTACCGGGGTATGGGCGCCTTTGCCGGGCTGGTGGTGCTCGCCTATCTTGGCGGGGGCAGCCTGCATGGCGCCCGGGCCGGGCAACTGATCATCGGCGGACTGGCCGGGCTGGCCTTGGCCGGGCCGAGTCTGCTGGCGGCCTGGTGGATTCCCAAGGGGCCGTACCTGATCTATGGTCTGTCCGCGGGGGTGGCGCTGTGGCTGCTGGTCAATGGCCTGCGCCGCCAAACGCCGCCTGCGCCGGCCCTGGTGACTGCCCTGCTGGTGTGGACCGCGCTCAATGCAGTGCTGGTGTGCGTCCACTGGGGCGAGGGCGCCAGGGTGCCGGAGGCCCTGCTGGCCGCGGGCATGGTGCTGGCCGTGCTGGTCACCCAGTCGGCCAGCCCTCGCCCCTGTGGGTGCCGCAACTCCACCGTCTGCATGTGGTGGGTGGGGTGCTGGTGGTGGGTGGTATGGTCATCAGCACGCTCGGCAGCTACTACATGGGCAGTCGTCTGGCTGCGACCGGCGATGATCTGCACAGCCGGACCACCCACTTCGCCCACGGGCTGGGGATGGTCCGGGGGGCTGACGCCGTGCTCTTCGGGCTTGGGCTGGGCCGCTATCCGGACAGTTATTTCTGGAAGGTGCCCGACCCGGGCGTGCCCGGTTTTCTGGCGCTGCAGGGCGGGGCGGGCGAGCGCTACATGCGGATTGGTGGTGAGCGTCACGCGACCGGCAGCGGTGAAGTCCTGCGCCTGACCCAGCGCATCGCCAGCGACGCGGCGATGCCCTTTCACTTCCGCGTGCGTGCCCGGGCCGACAAGGACGTGCGGCTCTACCTGCGTCCGTGTCGCAAGCACCTGCTCTACGCGGAGGACTGCGTCACCGCCGCAGTCGACCTCAAGGGCGGTAGCGGCTGGCAGGATCTCGAACTGAAACAATGGACGGGCGGCGAGGGCTTTGCCCGCCCGGGCTGGCCGCCCCGGCCCGCCAGCCTGTCCATCCACGTGGATGGGCGCGGGCAGGTGGATGTGGACGATGTGCAGGCGTTTGACGGTCAGCTGCGCCCCCTGTTGCGCAACGGGGATTTCGAGCGCGGGGTGGACTACTGGTTCTTCTCCTCCGACCGGGATCACCTGCCCTGGCACGCCAAGAACATCTTCGTACACAGCTACGTGGAACAAGGCCTGTTCGGTTTGGCGACGCTGGTGCTGGCCTTGCTGGCCGCCGCAGCGCATCTGCTGCGGGCGCCCACCCGGCTGCATCCGCTGGCGCCCGTGCTGCTTGCCTCCCTGGCCGGCATCACGACGGTGGGCCTGGTGGATAGTCTGCTGGACATGCCGCGCATCACCCTGATGATCATGCTCGTCCTGTGGCTGAGCCTGAGTCTGCGTCAACCGTCGCAATGAGGTGCGGGCCGGCAAGGTGGTGCCGTGCTGGCCTGTATGGTCTGGCCCTGCTGGCCTGTCCGCTGCAGGCTGCGGTAATCACCGTCGGGCCGCAGGAAAGTGTGCGCCGCATCGCCGATGCGGCACGTCTGGCCAAGGATGGCGATACCGTTTTGATCCAGCCCGGCACCTACGCCGGCGACGTGGCGGTGTGGCGTCAGAAATCCCTGGAGATTCGCGGCATTGGTTCCCGTCCGGTACTGGATGCGCGTGGCACCGTGGCCGAGGGCAAGGCCATCTGGGTGTTTTCCGACGGAGACTTCAAGGTCAGCAACATTGCCTTCCGCGGTGCCCGTGCCGCCGATTACAACGGTGCCGGCATCCGCTTCGAGCGGGGGCGCCTGGAGGTGCGCGACTGCCTGTTCGAGGACAACGAAATGGGCCTCCTGACCGCCAATTTCGAGGATGCGGCCTTGCGTGTCCTGGATAGCGAATTCCGCGATGCGCCCCGGGATACGCGATCCCTGCATCACCTCCTTTACGTTGGCCGGATTGCGCACCTCTCCGTGGAGGGCAGCCGTTTCCATGGCGGCTACCAAGGACACCTGTTGAAAAGTCGGGCCCGCCGCAGTGAGATCCGCTACAACCTGCTGATCGACGGCAAAGACGGGCGGGCGTCCTACGAGCTGGAGTTTCCCGAGGGCGGTGTGGCGGTGGTGGTGGGGAACGTGATCGGGCAGGGGGCGGACAGTGCCAACCCCACCGTGCTGGCCTATGGTGCCGAAGGCAGCCATTGGCCGGAGAACCGACTGCTCCTGACCCACAACACCCTGATCAGCGAGGGCTGGCGGCCAGCCCTGTTCGCCCGGACATGGGGCGACAGGCTGCCCGCCGATACCCGCTTCGTGGTGCGCAACAACCTCACGGTGGGCCTGGGGCTGTTCACCCTCGGCCTGCCCGGGTGGCACCAGGGCAATCATGCGCTGCCCCCCGGTGCGCTCGATCCGGCGCAGGGGGATCTCACCCTGGCGGAAGACAGCCTGCTGCGCGGTCGGGTCAGCCCCCCGCCGGAGGCCGGGCTGCGGCCGACAGCGGAATTCCGTTTTCCCGTGGGCACCGTGCCCCTGGTGGTGCCCACGCGCTGGGTGCCCGGGGCCTTTCAGCGCCCGGCGACGATGCTCCCCGGACGACCCGCCGCGCCAGGGGCGACGGGATGGCGCGCGGGCTTGCCCGTGGCGCTTACTGGCGTCGCCTCGCCCTGAGGGGCGGTGCTCATTCCGCCGGTCTGGGTACTGCCTTCTCTCCGTCGGGAATGACTGTGACGCGGACTTCCGGCACCTGGGCCAGACCGCCGAGGATCACGCCCCGCAAGGGCGACACGTCCTGGAAGTCGCGGCCCCAGCCCAGGGTGACGTGACGCACGTCGGGCTGGATGCCGTTGGTGGGGTCGTACTCGACCCAGCCGTTTTCCGGGCACCATACCGCGACCCAGGCGTGGGAGGCGTCCGCACCGATCAGGCGGGGTTTGCCCGGTGGCGGGTCGGTGAGCAGATAGCCCGACATGTAACGCGCCGGCACACCTACCGAGCGCAGGGCGGCGATCATCAGGTGGGCGAAATCCTGGCATACCCCGCGTTTCTTCTTCAGCACTTCGTGCACCGGGGTGCTCACTTCGGTGGCCTTGGCGTCAAAGGTGAAGGTCTTGAAGATCAGGTCCATCAGCGCCCGTGTCGCCACCAGCAGGGGCAGGCCGGGCTTGAAGGCAGCCCGGGCGAACTCTGCCAGCTGGGCATCGCGGGGGACCCGCGGCGAGGCGTAGAGATAGCGCAGGGCATCCAGGGTGTCGGCGTCGCGGGGCTCGGGGCGGTAGCGCAGGCTGTCGCGAACGTCCTCCCATTCCGGCGAATCCTCCGCCTTGGGCAGGGGGCGGCCGATCACGGTCACATGGCTCTCGGCGCGCACCAGCAGGCCATCGTGAGGGACATCGAGGGACAGCCACGCAACGGGGTTGCCAAAGGCGTCTTCGCCTTCAGCGAGCTGGGCCAGATCGGGCTCGATGGTGATCGTTCCCGACTCGCGGGTCTGCCAGGGTAGCTCCCGGGGGATCAGGTGCAGCAGGTGCTGGGCCAGGGAGACCGGTACGCCGCAGGGGGCGTATTCCGTCTCGTGGAGAATGGTGTAGGGGACGCGACGGGTCATGGTGGCGGGCGCTCAGGCGGCGAAGGTGGCCTGGCCGGCCCCGCCGACATGGCTGAAGAAGCGCATGGCCAGCCGGTCGGACAAGGCGCGTCCGGCGCGCGTCAGGTGGTCCAGATGGTCTGCCAGCGCCAGGGTGGCTTCGGCGCGTTCGTCTTCGGGTACGGTGGCCTCCAGCTTGGCCCAGGGGAAGCGCTGCAGGGCCGCATAGCTGGCGTCCAGCTCGTCGATACCCAGTTCGTTGCCATCCATCTCGAAGTTGCGCAGGTAGTTGGTCAGCATGCGCACCTGGAAGGCCAGGGCATGGGGGTTGGCGCCGTCCATGGTGAGCAGGTGGATGGCGGGCAGCAGTTCCGGCTGGGCACGATAGCGGGTGCGGTAGGTGATGATGGAGTCGCACAGTTCGAGCAGGGCCTCCACCGCCAGCTCCCGCTGCAGTGGGCCGGCAATGTCCACATGGCGCCTCAGGAAGCGAGCAAGGCTGCCGGCCAGGGTGTCCAGGCGCTCGATGCGCCGCCCGACGATGTGCAGGCGCCAGCCCATGTCGCGGGTCATGGTGTCCATCGCGAAGCCCGACAGGGAGACGAAGGTGGTGAGGGCTTCGTCGAGGAATTCGAGCAGGGCGGAGACATCGGAGACCCGTCCGCGGGCACTCTCGAGGTCGGCGGAGAGGCGCTTGAGGGCATGCCAATGGTCGAGGGAGAGGTGCTCCCGGGCCTGGGTGGCGCACCAGGTGAGGCGCTGCAGGTTGGCCGCCAGGCCACTGTCGGCGCGCCGGTCGAGCACGGCACGGAAGAGATCCAGCTCGGCCTTGGCCAGGGGCAGGGTGGCCACGTCCTTTTCCACCAGGCCGGCGCCGGCCGCCAGTTCGAGCATCATCGACAGGGCGCCGGCCCGTTCGGTGCGGCGTCCTTCCGAGAGGCGCGACAGGGCCAGCCGGGCCAGTCGCGCCACCGCATCGCAGCGTTCGCCATAGCGCCCGAACCAGAACAGGTTCTCGGCCAGACGTGACGACAGGGTGCCGGTCTCGTTGATCAGGTCGTCCATCCGGATGGTGTTGTGGAGCAGGCTGAAGGTGGACACCGGGCCGTCGGAGAGCACCCAGGTGTCCTTGCTGCTGCCGCCCTTCTGCATGGTCAGGATGCGGGTGTTGTCCATCCCCGCCACCCGGGCCAGTCCGCCGGGCAGCACGCTGTAGCCTTCCGGGGTGATGGCGGCATAGACCCGCAGGCCCATGGCCCGGGTCAGCAGCTTGCGGCGCTGACCGCCGGACCACGCCGGTGCCCGGGACAGCTTGACCAGCTCCTGGGCAACGAAGGCGGAGGGGTCGGCCTCGATGCGTCGGGTGAGGGCGGCCAGTTGTTCGTCGTTGAGCTGGTCGCCGAAGATGACTTCGCTGGAGCCCCCGGGGAAGGTCGGCTTGATGACCAGATCTTTTATGTTCTTGATGACCTCGGCCAGGGCCGGCTCTTCGCCGCACCACCAGGTGGCGACGGAGGGCATGGCCAGTTCTTCCCCGAGCAGGTGACGCGAGATACCCGGCAGGAAGCCCGGCAGGGCGGCGGATTCGAGCAGGCCGCTGCCCAGGGCGTTGGCCACCAGCACCCGGCCGGCACGAACGGCGCTGAGCAGGCCGGGAATACCGAGGGCCGAGTCGGCGCGCAGCTCGACGGGATCGCAGAAGTCGTCGTCCAGGCGGCGCAGGATGGCGTGAACCCTTTTCAGGCCGGATACCGTCTTCAGGTAAACGGTGTCGTGGCGCACGGTGAGATCCTGCCCCTCGACCAGGGGAAAACCCAGGTAGCGGGCCAGATAGACGTGTTCGAAGTAGGTTTCGTTGAAGGGCCCCGGGGTGAGCAGCACGGTCAGGGGCGGCTCGCCGTCCGACGGTGCCTGACTGCCCAGGCTGCGCTGCAGGCCGCGGAAGAAGCCGGCCAGGGTCTGCACCTGCAGGTCGCGGAACAGATCGGGGAAGGCGCGGGACACCAGCAGGCGGTTCTCGAGGGCGTAGCCGGCACCGGAGGGAGACTGGGTGCGGTCGGCGATGACCCACCACTGCCCGTCCGGTGAGCGCGCCAGATCGGCGGCGTAGAGATGCAGGTAGGTGTCGCCGATGGGCTGGATGCCCTTGCAGGGCCACAGGAAGCCCTTGTGCCCATGGACCAGCTCAGGGGGCAGGAGGCCTTCGGCGAGGGTGCTCTGCTCGCCATACAGATCGGCCAGCAGGGCGTTGAGCAGGCGTACCCGCTGACTGATGGCAGCGGCAATGCCGCGCCACTCGTCCGCCGGGAGGATCAGCGGCAGGAGGTCAAGCGACCATGGACGATCGGTACCGCGGGGGTCGGCATAGACGTTGTAGGTGACGCCGTTCTGCTGAATGCCGCGGGATAGCTGGGCGGCGCGGGCCTTCAGGGTGTCGGCACTCACCTCGTCGATGTGATCGAGGAATTCCTGCCAGTGGGGGCGAACGCCGTCTTCTCCGAACAGCTCGTCGTAGCTGTCGGGGCGATAGGGGTAATGGGCAAGGATCGAACTGGGCATCCGTGGAAGCTAACACTCTTGCCGGCAATCGGGAAATGGCGAAATGCGCAGAGCGCAGACAGTTCTCGGGCATGGGGGTGCTGCCCCCATGCCCGAACGCCTCGCTGGAGGTGCGCCGGTCAGCGCCGCAGATCGAGGGTGAAGGGGAATTCCCGCTCCACCGGCGAGATCTTCACCTGGGGTTCGCCCGGGGTGTGCCCCATGCGGAAGAAGCGCGCCAGGCGGCGGCTCTCCGCCTCGAAGGCATTGATCGGGAAGGTCTCGAAGCTGCGGCCGCCCGGGTGGGAGACGTGGTACTGGCAACCCCCCAGGGAGCGTCCGGTCCAGGTATCCACCAGGTCGAAGACCAGCGGCGCATGGGGCGGAATGGTGGGGTGCAGGCAGGACGGCGGCTGCCAGGCCCGGTAGCGCACCCCGGCCACATGCTCGCCCACCGTGCCGGTGGGCTGCAGCGGGATGGTGCGTCCATTGACGGCGAGCAGGAAGCGATCATCCGACATGCCGGTGGCCCGTACCTGCAGGCGCTCGACGGACGAGTCGACAAAGCGCACGGTGCCGCCGATGGCCCCTTCCTCACCCATCACATGCCAGGGTTCGAGGGCGCTGCGCAGCTCGACCTCGATGCCGCGCACGGCGAACTCGCCGATCTTCGGGAAACGGAACTCCATGTGCGGAGCAAACCACTCCGACTTGAAGGGCAGGCCGTGGGCCTGCATGTCTTCCATGACGTCGTTGAAGTCCTGCTGCACGAAATGCGGAAGCAGGAAGCGGTCGTGCAACTCGGTGCCCCAGCGCACCAGGCGCTCGGGTGCGTAGGGGGTTTCCCAGAAGCGTGCCAGCAGGCCGCGCAGCAGGAGCTGCTGGGCCAGGGACATGCGCGCATGGGGCGGCATTTCGAAGGCGCGCAGCTCAAGCAGGCCGAGGCGCCCGGTGGGGCCGTCCGGCGAGTAGAGCTTGTCGATGCAGAACTCGGAGCGGTGGGTGTTGCCGGTGACGTCGATCAGCAGGTTGCGCAGCAGGCGGTCGATCAGCCACGGCGGCACGCTCTCGCCCACCTTCGGGAACTGGCGGAAGGCGGTTTCGATTTCGTACACCGAATCGTTACGTGCTTCATCGATGCGCGGTGCCTGGCTGGTCGGGCCGACGAACATGCCGGAGAACAGGTAGGACAGGCTGGGGTGGTTGTGCCAGTAGGAGATCAGGCTGCGCAGCAGGTCCGGGCGCCGCAGGAAGGGCGAATCGGACGGCACTGCGCCGCCGAGCACGAAGTGGTTGCCGCCGCCGGTGCCGGTGTGGCGACCATCGACCATGAACTTCTCGCTGGTCAGGCGTGAGTAGTGGGCCGACTCGTAGAGGTGGGTGGTGCGCTCAACCAGCTCTTCCCAGTTGCTGGCCGGGTGGATGTTCACCTCGATCACGCCGGGGTCGGGGGTGATGCGGAAGTGCTGCAGGCGCGGGTCGGAGGGCGGCTCGTAGCCTTCCAGCACCACCGGCATGCCGAGGTCCTCGGCGGTGGCTTCGATGGCGGTGACCAGTTCGAGGTACTTCTCGAGGCTGGACAGGGGCGGCATGAAGATGTGCATGGTGCCGTTGCGCGGTTCGGCGCACATGGCGGTACGCACGATCCAGTCGGCCGACTTGAACATCTCGGGCTGACGGTCGGTGGGGCTGAGCTTCTCGGCGTCGCGGGCGGCCTTCAAGGCTGCTGCGGCGCGGGCCGCGGAAGAGGAGCCAAAGCCGGCCTCGTCGTCCTTGAGGGCGTTGAGCACGGCTGTCTGGCCGCCGGGGAGCTGGCGGCGGATGGCTTTGTACTCGGGCAGTGGCGGGAAGGATTGGTGGCTGTCGACGGGATTGACGTAAGGGTAGTCACCCTTGGCCACCCAGGGCTGGGAATCCAGGGGCAGGCGATAGCCCAGAGGGGAATCACCAGGGATCAGGTAGCAGCGCTCGTCGCGCAGGAACCACGGCCCGGTCTGCCAGGCGCCGGTGTAGGCGTCGAGGCTGATCGGCAGCACGTAGCCGATCGGATTGGGCAGGCCGTGTTCATACACGCGGCGGATGCGGTCGCGCTCCAGCGGGTCGTCCAGGCGGGCATCGAAGGGGTCTACGTTGCCCGGCAGGCGGCGTTCACGCCACAGGTAATAAAAGGCATCCTCGTAGGCCGGGAAGACCCGGCGCTGATCCACCTCGAGGCGGGCGGCAACGCCGGCCAGGAAAGTGTGGGCCTTGTCCACCTTGACGTCGCCGGGGGTGCTGGCGTCGCCGATGAGGTCCGGGTTCATCCACACCGGCTGGCCGTCCTTGCGCCAGAAGCAGGTCAGGGACCAGCGCGGCAGCTGTTCGCCCGGGTACCACTTGCCCTGACCGAAGTGGGCCAGGCCGAAGGGGGCGTACTTGTCGCGCAGGCGGTGATACAGATCCTCGGCACGGACGCGCTTGGTGGGACCCATGGCCTCGGTGTTCCACTCGGCGCCATCCGGATCGTCGATGGACACGAAGGTCGGCTCACCGCCCATGGTCAGGCGCATGTCGTTGGCTTCGATGTCCGTGTCGATGAGGTGGCCGAGGGCTTCGATCTCGGTCCACTGTTCTTCGGTGTATGGTTTGGTGACCCGCGGCGCTTCCTTCACGCGGGTGACCTTCATCACGTGCTCGAACTCGCATTCGCAATCGTCGATCAGACCGGACACCGGCGCGGCGGAGGAGGGATCGGGCGAAGCCGCCAGGGGGATGTGGCCTTCGCCGGCAAACAGCCCGGAGGTCGGGTCGAGGCCGACCCAGCCGGCGCCGGGCAGGTACACCTCGGTCCACGCGTGCAGGTCGGTGAAGTCCACCTCCGTGCCGGACGGGCCGTCGAGGGACTTCACGTCGGCCTTCAGCTGGATCAGGTAGCCGGACACGAAGCGCGCGGCCATGCCCAGGTGGCGCAGCAGCTGGACCAGCAGCCAGGCGGAGTCACGGCACGAGCCGGTGCGCTTGGCGAGGGTTTCTTCCGGCGTCTGGACGCCCGGCTCCATGCGGATCACGTAGCCGATGTGCTTCTGCAGGTCGGCGTTGATCTTGACCAGGAAGTCCACCATGCGCAGCTTGTCGCGGGGAATGGTGTCCAGGTATTTCTGGAATTCGGGAGTGGCTTCTTCCTTCAGGAGATACGGGGCCAGCTCATGGCTGAGGGCGCCGGCGTATTCGAAGGGGAAGTTCTCGGCTTCGGGTTCCAGGAAGAAGTCGAAGGGGTTGATGACCGACATCTCGGCGACCAGGTCCACTTCCACGCTGAACTCGGTGACTTTTTCCGGGAAGACCAGGCGGGCGAGGTAATTGGCCTGGGGGTCCTGCTGCCAGTTGATGAAGTGCGGCTTGGGCAGCACCCGCAGGGAGTAGGACAGGATGCGGGTCCGGCTGTGGGGCGCAGGGCGAAGACGAACAACCTGCGGGCCGACGGTGATCGGGCGGTCGTACTTGTAGGAGGTCAGGTGATTGAGGGCAACGTGAATGGTCACGGGATACTCCGTTCTTGGGGCTGCGGGTTTCAGGCTTGCTTGTACCTCTAGCAAACTTCACGCCACCCGGTTTATCCCGTTCCGATGACAATCCTGTTGCAGCGTCAGCCCTTTTTCGGGCTTTCTGAGGGGAGGATGATCGCTCCGATCTCTCGAAGGGCGCTCGGCGAGTGCTCGCCACGGTGCATGCACCAGAATGGATAGCGGGTGATGCACCAATAGCGTGCATGCGTGCACGGAAGAATAACGCATCGGGCCGCGTCACCCGACCTCATTCAGTGGCTGCGGCGACGCATTGAGCCTTGCCGGCAAACCAGCTCAGCTTGCCGGCAAGGCTCACCACCTCACCGACGATGAGCAGGGCGGGGGGCCGGATGCCGGCCTCCAGGGCCCGTGCGGGCAGGCTCTCCAGGGTGCCGGTGACCACCCGCTGGCGGGCCGTTGTGCCGTTCTCCACGAGGGCGGCAGGGGTGTGCGCCGCACGCCCGTGGCCGACCAGCGCGGCGCAGTGCGCGGCCAGCTGGCCGACGCCCATGTAGATCACCGCGGTCTGGTGCGGCCGGGCCAGGGCGGCCCAGTCCAGGGTTGATTCCCCGTCGCGCCGGTGGCCAGTGGCAAACACCACTGACTGGGCATGATCCCGGTGGGTCAGGGGAATGCCGGCATAGGCGGCCACGCCGCAGGCGGCGGTGATGCCCGGCACCACCTCGAAGGCCACGCCGGCCGCCACCAGCGCCTCCACCTCTTCGCCGCCCCGCCCGAAGATGTAGGGGTCGCCCCCCTTCAGGCGCACCACCCGTCGGCCCGCCGTGGCCAGGCGCACCAGCAGCTGGTTGATGTCCTCCTGGGGCAGGGTGTGATGGCCGGATTCCTTGCCCACGTAGATCCGCTCGGTGCCCGGGCGGGCCAGCTCCAGCACGCCCTCCCCCACCAGATGATCGAGCACCAGCACGTCGGCTTCTCCGATCAGGCGTGCGGCGCGCAGGGTCAGCAGCTCCGGGTCACCCGGGCCGGCGCCCACCAGGGCCACTCTGCCAGGTGCCGTGCCGCCGAGGCGTCTCGAGCCCGGGCTGGGTTCCAGCCCTCGGCCGTGCTTGCTGACAAGGTGATCGAGAAAGGCACGCAGGGCGCCGGCGGCAGGGGCAGGCATTGCGAGGCTGGCAGTGACGGGCGGAGGCATTGCGGAACTCCCGGGATCATGACGGCCGCAATCTAGCAGTGAGAGGGCATTTTTGAACTTGACCCCAGTCAAGGCAGGGGAATGCCCCCCAAGCGCACGCTTCGGGCCAAGCGGGATAAGCCGCTGGTTGGGTTCATTTCAAGGGAGATGCACGATGAGTATGTGGAAAACCGGAGCAATTGCCGCGGCCTTGCTGCCGCTCGCCATGGCACAAGCCTTCGCGGAAGACGCCAGGACGACGACCAACGATCCTGCTGCGAAATATCAGTCGGCCGGCTCGCCCCTGGCCAACGTGGAGATGTACCAGGACATCAACCCGAAAGCGCCGCCGATGACCAAGGCGGAGTTCGACAAGGCTCGTCAGATCTATTTTGAGCGCTGCGCCGGTTGCCACGGTGTGCTGCGCAAGGGCGCAACCGGCAAGCCGCTGACCACCGACAAGACCCTGGCCGCCGGCACCGATTACCTGAAGGTCTTCATCAAGTACGGCTCGCCGGCAGGCATGCCCAACTGGGGTACGTCGGGCGAGCTCTCCGATGATGAGGTGGACTTGATGGCCCGCTATGTCCAGCAGACGCCGCCGCAGCCGCCCGAGTTCGGCCTGAAGGACATGAAGGCGACCTGGAAGGTCATCATTCCGCCCGAGCAGCGGCCGAAGAAGAAGATGAACAGCTACAACATCGACAACATCTTCTCGACCACCCTGCGCGACACGGGTGAAGTGGCGCTGATCGACGGCGACACCAAGAAGATTATCAACATCGTCAAGACCGGTTATGCGGTGCACATTTCCCGCGTCTCCGCCTCTGGCCGCTATCTGTTTGTGATTGGCCGTGATGCCAAGATCAACATGATTGACCTGTGGATGGAAAAGCCCGACAACGTCGCCGAGATCCGTACCGGCCTGGAAGCCCGCTCGGTGGAAACCTCCAAGTTCAAGGGCTATGAAGACAAGCTGGCCATCGCGGGTTCCTACTGGCCGCCCCAGTACGTGATCATGAACGGGGACACCCTCGAGCCGCTCAAGATCATGGCCACCCGCGGCATGACCGTGGATGACCAGGAGTATCACCCCGAGCCGCGGGTGGCCTCCATCGTCGCCTCCCACTACAAGCCCGAGTTCGTGGTGAACGTGAAAGAGACCGGCAAGACGCTAATGGTCAACTACACCGACATCAACGCCATCACCACCAAGGAGATCCCGGTCGCCAAGTTCCTGCACGATGGCGGCCTCGACAGCTCCAAGCGTTACTTCATGGTCGCCGCCAACCAGTCCAACAAGATCGGTGCCATCGATCTGAAGGACGGCAAGCTGGCTGGCCTGATCGATGTGGGCAAGATCCCTCACCCGGGCCGCGGCGCCAACTTCATCCACCCGAAGTACGGCCCGGTGTGGTCCACCGGCCACCTGGGTGACGACACCATCGCCCTGATCGGCACCGATCCGGTGAAGCACAAGCAGTACGCCTGGAAGATGGTCGAGTCCATCAAGGGCCCGGGCGGTGGCGCCCTCTTCATCAAGAGTCATCCCAAGTCCACCCACCTGTACTCCGATACACCTCTCAACCCGGATCCGGCGCTGTCCCAGTCGGTGGCGGTGTTCGACATCAACAACCTGGCTGCCGGCTACAAGACCCTGCCTATCGCACAGTGGGCAGGCTTGAAGGATGACGGCGCCAAGCGTGTGGTGCAGCCCGAGTACAACAAGGCGGGTGACGAGGTGTGGTTCTCGGTGTGGAGCGCCAAGAACAAGGAGTCGGCCATTGTCGTCGTGGATGACAAGACCCTGGCCTTGAAGGCCGTGATCAAGGATCCGCGCATCATCACGCCTACAGGTCACTTCAATCTGCACAACACCCAGCACGACGTCTACTGAGCATCGTTGTCTGCCGCCGCCCCGGTCCGCCGGGCCGGCGGAAACTTTCCGCAAGGGGATTGAAAATGAAATATTCGTTTGTTCTTGCCGCTCTGCTGGTGACCGTGGCCAGTGGCGGCGCTCTTGCTGCAGATCCGGCCGCCGCTGCCCAGAAGGCCGGTTGCATGGCCTGTCATGCCATGGACAAGAAGCTGGTGGGTCCCTCGTTCAAGGACATAGCGGCCAAGTACAAGGGGCAGGGCGATGCCGTCGCCAAGCTCAGCGACAAGGTACGCAAGGGTGGTAGTGGTGTGTGGGGGCCGATCCCGATGCCGCCCAATCCCGATACGAAGATTGGCGATGCGGACCTGAAGGAGATGCTGGCCTGGATCCTGAAGGCCTGAGCGGCCCCTGCAGGGGTGCCCTGCTTCCGGGCGCCCCAGAGGGGACCGGAAATGCAGGTGATCAACGGCCAGTGCGGTAGATCCTGTGGGGTCGAATGAATTGGCTATGTTCGCGTTAAGTGTGGAAAGCGCTTTCGCCCCGACAGGGAAGGCTTGTGCCCTTACTTACGGGCGTTCCGATGTTTTGCGTATCGTTGGCCGGGATTTCGCCCCGGCGGGCGACCTCCTTTCTTGCTTCGCCAAGAAAGATGATATGGACGCCTCCCGCCCACCTCCGCCCACGAAATGACCGACTGCCGGTGCTGACACCGTCAAAGCGGTTCGGCAAGGGGGAAAGGCCCCTCCTGCGGTGCTGAAGGGGGGGAACCTCGCGTCTGACGGCATCAAGTGCCAAAGTGGAGTTCCGAACAACCACCTGCGACGAGAGGTCCCCGAGATGAATGCTACAACGTACGGCATGGATATCGCCAAGAACGTTTTCCAGGTTCACTGGGTTGATGGCAACACGGGAGAGATCTGCCGCAAGAAGCTCCCGCGCGGCAAAGTGACCGAATTCTTCGCCGTGCGTCCGGCCGGTCGGATCGCCATGGAAGCGTGCGGCGGCGCCCACCACTGGGGGCGCACCCTCGGTCCGCTGGGCCATCAGATCGAATTGTTGCCCACGCACCAGGTCCGCCCCTTCATCAGCGGCAACAAGGATGACGCGGCCGACGCCCGGGGATCTGGCTGGCGGCCCAACACGGAGACATCCGCCGGGTGGCGGTCAAGAGCAGCGAGCAGCAAGCCATGCTCAGCCTGCACCGCATGCGCACCCACTGGGTCAGCGTCCGGACAGCGACGGTGAATGCCCTGCGCGGGCTGCTCTACGAATTTGGCGTGACCCTTCCCCGAGGTCGGCACTCAGGCCTGCGACAACTGGCCCAGCAGCGGGCCGAGATCAACGACGCCGTGCCGGCGGTCATGGTGCGGCTGGTGGACGATCAACTGCTCGCCCTTGCGGACATCGAACGGCACGTCCAAGCGATGGAAGAGGAGATCAGCCTGATGCTCAAGAGCCAGGAAAGCGCCCGTCGTCTGCGTGACACCCCGGGGATCGGCGTTCTCGGCGCCACCGCCCTGGCAGCGACCCTGGGCGATGGCACGAGTTGGCGCAACGGGCGTGAATTTGCCTGCTGCCTCGGTCTTGCTCCGGGTCATCGGGGCACGGGCGGCAAAGTGCGCATAGGGAGCATCAGCAAGCGTGGGAACGCCTACCTGCGAACCCTGCTGATCAACGGCGCCCGCGCTTTGGCCAGCCGCGAGCACCCGGCCCCGTGGATCGTGGCGCTGCTGGGGAGGCGCCCCTTCAACGTGGTGGTGGTCGCCATCGCGCACAAGCTGGCACGCATCGCGTGGGCTTTGGTGGCGCATGGGCGGGCCTACGAAGCGAGCTGGAAAGCGTCAGCTCCCCGGTAGCGAGTGTAGGCGCGGTGTAAGCCCGTGCTCCATGATCAAAGGCGTGGTGACGCCCCACAGTGTGCATAGGTGAGTTGATGACGTGATGGCAAAGCGGTCAGACCGTGGGTTGGCAAGGCAGATTGCCTCCTTGGGCGAGCCCCGTGCAAAGCCCCAAAGAAAGATGAGCCCCAACCTCGCGAATGACCATCAGGGCCCGCAGCGGACAAGCGTCCGGACTGCACCAACAGGCCGGATATAAGACCGCAATGAATCCGCCGAGCCAAAACTCAAAAACTTGCTTGTCACACGGGAGGCGTCCATATAAGGAGGCAAAGAAGGCGACCCGCCACCCCCGGTCGGCCTGCGGCCGACTTCCCCGCCTGCTGGTGCGCTGCTCGGCGGGGTCGGAACGGGCTTTTCGGATGCACCGAGCCCCTGCGGAACTTGAGTCGAGCACTGGCCGTTGATCACCTGCATTTCCTCTCCCCTCTGGCGCGCCGACTGGAGGTGATGACGGGCGGAAAAGGGCTTCGCATGTCTGAGCCCGCAGGGCGAGTTTGCGAAGACCCCGCCCGGCATTGCCGGAAGGAGGGAACCCCCGAAGGGGGCGCGACAGCGGGGTACGTTTCTTTGCCTTCTTTCTTGTCGTACAACAAGAAAGAAGGTCGCCCGCCGGGGGCGAGTCCCCGGCCAATGTGACGTCGTACAACGGAAAGCCGCCCGTAATGGCTCAACGGTTCAAGGTCGAAGGGAGGGACTCAACGACATTCGGATAAAGTCTGAAAAGCGCTTCACCCCTGACAGGCAAGGCTCACCGAGCCCGGTGCGCCTGCCAGGGGCAGGGTCTACATACCTAACGCGAACATAGCCAATGAATTCGACCCCATGGGCCCTCCAGTCAGCGTCAGTGCCTCCGGAAAGCCCCTTTCGCCTCATCCAGCGGGTGAGCCGGCCCTCGCCATCCGAGGCCGGGCTTCAGTGCCCCTTTAGGGCATAGATGCCCGGTGCGTTGCGCCAGTAGCCCTTGTAGTCCATGCCACCGCCGAAAAGGAAGCGGTCGGCCACGTCCAGCCCGGTGAAATCGGCGCGCATCCCCGGATAGGCCTTGCGGTCGTGCACCTTGTGCACCAGCACTGCCGAGTGCACCTCGCGGGCCCCTTCCTGCTTCAGGTAATCGATGATCGCTGCCAGGGTGTGGCCTTCGTCGAGGATGTCGTCGAGGACCAGCACATTGCGGTCGCGCAGGTCTTGGGTGGGGCGGACGCGCCAGTCCAGCAGCGTGCCCTGCAGGGCGTGGCCGTAGCGGGTGGCGTGGAGGTAGGCCAGTTCGAGGGGGAAGGGCAGGCGCGGCAGCAGGCGCCCGGCGAGGATCAGCCCGCCGTTCATCACCACGTACACCAGCGGGTTCTTGTCCTGCAGGCGTACGGTGATGTCGGCGGCGAGCTGGTTGAGGGCGGCATCCACTTCCGCGGGGGTGCACAGGCAGTCCGCTTCCTCGCGGGCGCGGCGGATTTCTTCCAGATCGACGGTCATGGCAGTACGGTGGAGTTCAGGAAATCAGGTTGCGGGCGCGGCGCAGCAGCTGCCAGCCCAGCCAGCCACGGCGGGCCCAGCGCAGGGCCGCCCGGGGCCGGGCGACCAGCAGGAAGAGGGCCAGGCCGGAAAGGATGGGGGCGTTGTTGCGGGCCCACAGCACGCCATTTACCACCCGGTCGACGCCGTGGAACACAGGGGTGAAGGCCTGGGCATGATGAATCAGGGCCTCGCGCTGTTCGGCGCTGCGGGCTTGCAGGCGCTGCTTGCGCAGGGCCAGTTCGACGAGCTCGGGTTTCATTCCCGGGGGCGCAGGGCTTCCCGGTCCTGGGCGATCTCGGCCAGGCTGGAAGCAAACAGGCGCGAACCGGAGCGCAGGCGACCGGCCGCCCGGGTGGCCGCCCACACGCCGGCGATGAACAGGCCGGTGGTGCCCAGGCCCAGGGCCAGCAGGCGATGGCTGTCCCAGAACAGCACGGTGAGGAAGGCCATCAGAAAGATCACGCCGAAGCCGATGAACAGGGCGGCGAGCACCGTATCGAACAGGAAACCGCCGGCGCGCAGCTTTTCTTCCTTGATTTCGACGGAGAAGAGTTCGAGCCGGGTCTGGAGCGTGGCCAGACCCGAATCGGCGAGCCCCTTCAGGGACTCGCCGAGGCGCGTGGGCGCGGGATCGCTCATGGGGGAGCGAGGCACTTAGCGGCGGTTGACCAGCAGGCCGAGGAGGAAGCCGACACCGGCAGCCACGCCGACAGCCTTCCACGGGTTGTCGTGCACGTAGTCGTCGGTGGCGCGGGCGGCCGCCTTGGTCTTCTGGACCACGGCGGCTTCCAGGTCCTGCAGCTTGTACTTGGCGGCGCTGAGCTTCTCGGTGAGGCGGCCGCGCACGTCGGCGACCTTGTCCCCGGCCTGGCCGGCGGTGAGCTTCAGCAGCTCTTCGGTATCGGCTACAACGGCCTTGAAATCGGAAACCAGTTTGTCCTTGGTGGCTTGTGCTTCGCTCATGGTGCTCTCCAGGTGAAAGGCGATGAAAGGTGTGTGGGCCGGTGGTCTGCGGCCACCTGTATATCCGGACCTAGGCTAATCCGATTTGTTCCCGGTGGCAATGCAGGTGGCTTGCCTTATGTGGGCTGGAGAACGCTGGAACAGTCGCGCCAGCAGGTTTTCGAGATCGTCCACGTAGGTGTATACCGCAGGAACCACCAGCAGGCTGAGCAGGGTCGAGCTGATCAGGCCGCCGATCACGGCGATGGCCATCGGCGCGCGGAAGCTCGGGTCGGCGCCCAGGCCCATGGCGATGGGCAGCATGCCGGCACCCATGGCCAGGGAAGTCATGACGATGGGGCGGGCGCGTTTGCGGCAGGCATCCACCAGGGCGTCGAAGCGGTTCATCTCCACGCCACCGCGGCCACGACGGGCCTCGATGGCGTATTCGATGAGCAGGATCGAGTTCTTGGTCACCACGCCCATCAGCATCAAGAGGCCGATCAGCGAGGGCATGGAGAAGCTGCTGCGGGTGGCCAGCAGGGCCACGAAGGCCCCGCCGATGGCCAGGGGCAGGGCCGCCAGGATGGTCACCGGCTGGGTGAAGCCCCGGAACAGCAGCACCAGCACCATGTAGATGCACAGCACGCCGATGCCCATGGCCAGGCCGAAGCTGCCGAACAGCTCCTGCATCATCTCGGCGTCCCCGGAATCGGCCAGGCGTACTCCGGGGGGCAGGTTCTGCAGGGTCGGCAGGGCCAGTGCCTCGTTGTACACCTCGCCCAGCTCGCGCTGACCGAGCTCCACCTCGAGGATCACGTTGCGACTGCGGTCCAGACGGTTCACCTGGGCGGGGCCGCTATCCATGCTGATGCTGGCCACGTTGGCGAGCTGCACCGGGCCGTTCTTGCCCGGCACGGTGAGGCGGCCGATGGCCTCCAGGTCGGCACGCACGGCGTTGGGCAGACGCACCCGGATGGGTACCTGGCGGCGCTCCAGGTTGAGCTTGGCCAAACCGACGTCGTAGTCGCCGGCGGTGGCCACGCGCACCGTCTCGCCGATGGCATCAGCTGTCACACCCAGGTCGGCAGCCCGGGCGAAATCCGGGCGCAGCACCACTTCGGGACGCACCAGGCTGGCGCTGGAGGTGATGTTGCCGACCCCCTTGAGGGTGCGCAGGTCGCGGGTGGCGGCCTGGGCCACCACGGCGAGGGCGGCCGGGTCGTCGCTCTTCAGTACCAGGATCATCTTCACCCCGGAGTCGGCCGGGCCGACCGTGACGCGCACGCCCGGCAGCAGGCCGAGGCGCTCGCGCATCTCCACCTCCACCGCCTGCTGGTTGCGGTGGCGTTCGGTGCGATGGCTGAGGGTGACGGTGAGCACCGCCCGGCGTACTTCGGCCGCTGCGCCGGGGTTGAAGCCGTCACCGGCGGCACCGCCGCCGATGGAGCTGAAGACCGCCTTCACGTCGGGCATCGTGGCGATGGCGGCGCGGGCGGTTTCGGCGGCTGCCCAGGTCTCCTTGAGGGTGCTGCCCGGCGGCAGCTCCACATTCACCAGGGTCTGGGCCCGGTCGGCCGGGGGCACGAAGCCGGTGGGCAGCAGCGGGATCAGCATCACCGAGCCGACAAAGAAGGCGATGGCGCCGAGCAGGGTCAGGAAGCGGTGGCGCAGGCACCACTGCATGCTGCGCATGTAGGTGCGCATGATGCGGCCCTCCGGCATCTCCCCCTGGGCCGCCGGGCGCATGAAGTAGGCCGCCATCATGGGTGTGAGCAGGCGCGCCACCACCAGCGAGGCGATGATGGCGAGCACCGCGGTCCACCCGAACTGCTTGAAGAACTTGCCGGCGATGCCGGCCATGAAGGCCGTGGGCAGGAACACCGCCACCAGGGCGAAGGTGGTGGCGATGACCGCCATGCCGATCTCGTCGGCGGCTTCCAGGGCTGCTTGCAGGGGCGTCTTGCCCATGCGCAGGTGGCGGGCGATGTTCTCGATCTCGACGATGGCATCGTCCACCAGGATGCCCACCACCAGGGCCAGGGACAGCAGGGTGACGGTGTTGAGGGTGAAGCCGAACCAGGCCATGCCCAGAAAGGTGGGAATCACCGACAGGGGCAGGGCCAGGGCGGCGACGAGGGTGGCGCGCCAGTCGCGCAGGAACCACCACACCACCAGCACCGCCAGCAGGGCGCCCTCGTAGAGCAGTTGCATGGAGCCGTCGAAGTTCTCCTGCACGGCGGCCACGTTGTCGTAGGCGTGGGTGAAGCGCAGCTCCGGGTGGGCGGCCTGCAGTTCGGCCACCGCCTTCACCACGCCTTCCGTCACCGTGATCTCGCTGGCGCCCCGGGTGCGCGAGACCTCGAAGCCCACCACCGGCTTGCCGTCGAGCAGGGCCACCGAGCGGCGTTCGGCGGTGGTGTCGGTGATGGTGGCGATGCGCTCCAGGCGCACGCTGCGCCCGCCGGGCAGGGGAATGTCCATGGCCGCCAGGGCCTGGGCACTGGCGACGGTGGCGATGGTGCGCACGGCCTGTTCGCCGCCGCCCACATCACCGCGGCCGCCGGGGGCCTCAAGCTGGGCCTTGCGTAGCTGGCGGGACACGTCGGCGGCGCTGACGCCGAGGGCGGCCATGCGGTCGGCGTCCAGCTCCACACGCAGCTCGCGGGTCAGGCCGCCCATGCGCTTGACGGCGCCCACGCCCTTCACCGCCAGCAGGCGGCGGGTCACGCTGTCGTCCACCAGCCAGCTCAGGGCCTCCTCATCGAGGGTGTCGGAGGTGAGGGTCCAGGCGCCCAGGGGCCGGCCGGCGGTGAGAATCTTCGCCACCACCGGGTCGCGCACGTCGGCGGGGAGGTCGGAGCGTACCCGGCTGACGGCGGCGCGAACCTCGGTCTCGGCCTCGTTGGCGTTCTTTTCCAGCTCGAACTCGATGGAGATCGTCACCTCCCCGTCGAGGATGGTGGTGTACATCTTCTTGATCTGGGCCAGGGTCGCAATGCTGTTCTCCAGCTTGCGGGCGACCTCGGTTTCCAGGGTGCCGGGGGCGGCGCCGGGCAGGCTGGCGCTGACCGTGACCACCGGTAGTTCGATGTCCGGGAAATCCTGGATGCCGGCGCCCCGGAAGGCCAGCAGGCCGGCCAGGGTGAGCAGGGCGAAGAGCAGGATCGCCGGGATGGGATTGCGGATGGAGAGGGCGGAGAAGTTCATGGCGCGCTCAGCGGGTGGTCGGGGCGAGGGCCTGGACGCTCGGTGGCACAAGCTGGACCAGATCGCCGTCGTTGAGGAAGCCGGCGCCGCTGGCCACCACGCGGGCGTCGGGCTTGATGCCGGCGAGGATCTCGACCCGCTCTGCATCCCGATAGCCGACTTCCACCTTGGTCTGGGTGACGCGGTTGTCGGTGCCCACCAGGAAGACGTGATTGAAGCCGTCGCGCATGGCCACGGCCTGGCGCGGCAAGGTCAGGCCGCGGGACTTGCCGAGGGCAAATTCGCCGCGGGCGAACATGCCGGCCTTGAAGGCGGCGTCCGGGCCATCGCCGGCACCGCCGGGGAGGTCGACGTAAACCAGCGCGTTGCGGGTTTGCGGGTCCACGGTTGGCGCCACGGTGCGTACGGTGCCCGTGGTCTGGCTGCCACCGGGCGCGGTGATGCGCACCTTCTGCCCCCCACGCACCCGGGCCAGTTCGGCGGCGGGCACGTCGGCGCGCCATTCCAGGCGATGCTGGCGGATCAGGCGGAACAGCTCCTGGCCCTGGGGGACCACGGCGCCGAGGGTGGCGGCCGGGGCGCGGAAGGAGATCACACCGTCGTCGCTGGCCAGTACCTTGGTGTGGCGCAGGCGCAGGTCGGCGGCGGCCAGAGTGGCCCTGGCGGCCTTCACCCGGGCGTCGGCGGCGGCCTCGGCGGTGAGGTATTGCTGGAGCTGCTGGGCGCTCAGGGCGCCGCTCCCATCCACGCTACGGGCCCGGCCGGCGTTGGCTCGGGCCTCCTGCAGGGCGGCCTCGGCCTCGGCCAGGGCGGCACGGGCCTGGGCCTGGTCGGCCACGGGGATGTCGGCGGCGAATTCGGCCAGCAGTTCGCCGCGCTTTACGCGGGCACCTACGTTCACCTTCACGTCGATGAGGCGCAGGCCGCCTGACTCGGCACCCAGGGAGGCCTCCTGCCAGGCGGCGATGCTGCCATTGGCGGCCAGGTTGCGCTCCATGTCGCGGCTCTCGGGGGTCGCGACGGTGACGGTCAGGGCAGGCTTGGCCGGGCTCGCCGTTGCGGTGGTCGCCGCCGGAGCGGCCTCGTCGCCGGATGAGCAGGCGGCCAGGCCGATGAGGCCAAGAAGGGCGATAAGGGTGTGGCGGGCGGCGATCATCGGGCGTCTCCGGGGAGGGCGTTGGGGGAGGGAGATGTGGGGTCGGTGCCTGGCCAGCCGCCGCCGACCGCCCGGTACAGGGCGACCCAGGCGGCGACGCGTTCCTGCTCCCAGCCGGCCAGGGTGGTGTCGGCGGCGAGCAGGGTGCGGCGGGATTCCTCAAGTTCCATCAGGCTGGCAAAGCCGGCGCGCTGGCGGGCCTCGGTGGCGGTGAAGGCCACCCGGTAATCCCGGGCGGCGCGGCGCACGTCGGCTTCCCGGGCGGCGGCGGCGTCCAGGCGCACCAGCGCCTGTTCCACCTCGGCCACGGCGTCGCGCACTTTCTGGCGGTAGGCCGCGGCAGCGGCGGCGTAGTCGGCCTCGGCGGCGTCCACGCGGGCACCGATGCGGCCGCCGTCGATCAGGGGCATGGACAGGGTCGGGCCAATGGACCAGGTGGTGGCCGACATGCGGTCGCCGTCGGTGTTGAGGCGCAAGGGGGTGATGAAGCCACTCAGGTTCAGGCGCGGGTAGCGGGCGGCCCTGGCGCTGCCGATGGCGGCGCTGGCGGCGGCCACATCGCGCTCGGCGGCGGCCACGTCGGGGCGTTGGCCCAGCAGATCGGCCGGCAGGGCCTTGATGGCGAAGGCCGCGGGGCGCGGAAAGCGCCCGTCGGCGGCCTTCAACTGGCTGCGCAGGGCGGTCTCGTCCAGGCCGGTGAGGGCCACCAGGGCCTTGATCTGCTGGTCGCGTCCGGCGCGCAGCTCGGTCAGGGCGCCAGCGCCATCGGCGGCGCTGGCGCTGGCCAGGGCCACCTGGGCCGGGGCGCTGAGGCCGGCACGGCCGAGGGTGTCGATGAGGCGCGCCGTTTCGGCCCGCGAGGTCGCATCGGCTTCGGTCTGGGCCAGCCGGCGTTCCTGGTAGCGCAGTTGCAGATAGGCATTGGCCGTTTCGGCGGCCACCGACACGCGGGCCTCGTGCCAGCGCGCCTGGCTGGCGGTGAGGCGGGCTTCGGCGGCTTCCTGATCCCGGGCGATGCCGCCAAAGAGATCAATCTCCCAGTTGGCCATCACCGAAGCCTGGCGGGTGGTCTGAAAAGTGGTGGGGCTGCCGAAAGTGAAGGCGGCACGCTTGGCGGCAAGGCTGCCGTCCACCGTGGGCAGCCCCGCCACGCCGGCGGCCACCGCATCGGAACGGGCCCGCACGATGCGGGCGCGGGCCTGGGCAAGGGTGGCGCTTTCGCGCTCGGCGGTGTCGATCAGACTGGACAGCACGGGGTCGCCGAGTTGGCTCCACCAGTCGGTGAGGGCGCCGAGCTCGCCGCCGTGGGGTAGCGGGGCGTGCCAGCCCACCGGGGTGGCCAGGGGGAGCGGCTGATAGTCGGGGCCGACCCGGGGCAGCAGGGAACAGGCGGGCAGGGTCAGCAACAGGCTGAGCAGATAAATGGGGCGCATCAGATCGTGTCTCCACACGTATTGCGTCGGCGCGCTTCGGCATCGATCGCGCCAGACGCCCAGCCGGCCAGACGCTCGGCCAGCACATCAATGGATTCGGGCTGGGCGACCAGTTCAGGGCTGACCTGGTCCACCAGTTCCTGGGCAACGAAGAAGTGCATGGCCATGCCGAGCACGGCGTGGGTCAAGCGCAGCGTGTCGGCGTCCGGGGTGTCGAGGCCCAGCCGTTGGCTGATGAGTCGGCTCATGTTGCGAAAGAGGTCGGCCAGATCGTCATCCATCTCGCTGCCCATCACCCCGCTGGGTTCCACCAGTTCGCGGAAGTGCAGGCGCATCACCAGACGGATCAGCGCGCCCTGCTTGAGGGGGTGCAGGAAATTGAGGAAGAAGGCTGCCAGCGCTGCGTCCGGATCGAGCCGGCTGGTTGCGGGGTCGGGCAGGCAGTCCCGCGCCTGCAGGATGTCTGGCGCGGCCGTGGCGTCGCAGAAGGACTCGCAGAACACCGCCCGGTACAGGCCGGGCTTGTCGCCGAAGTAGTAGCTGATGGAGCCCAGATTCACCCCGGCCGCGTCGGCGATCTCGCGGGTGGATGTCTTCTGGTAGCCCTTGTCGGCAAAGAGCTGCAGTGCCGCCTCCAGCAGGCGCCGGCGTGCCAGTGCGCCATCGCTGCGGGTCGGGGTGTGGCTGGTTGGGGGAACGGTCATGGGGAGCCCTGTGCCATCGGGGAGTCTGGGTCAAACGACTGAGTTAAGTTAGTCGATCGACTGAAGTAAGGCAAGCGTTCGATGAGTTCATCCCATTGCGATGACCCGTGGATGCCGGGACGAGCCAGCAAGGGGACAAAAATTGATCGCTTTCCGGCTAATCGAAACGGCCGGAACGGCCTAGCATGATGAAAGGCTCGTCATGCCATGAGTGGTCAACCAACAGGAGCGTCTTCCATGCGCCAATTCATCAAGTACCTGATACCTTTGTCCGTGCTCGCCTCCTCCCCGGCCCTGGCGGAATCCTTTCTGCTCGAGAGCAAGGACATTGCCCATGGCAAGTTCATGGGCAACGCCCAGGAGTTCCAGGGCTTCGGTTGCAGTGGCGGCAACATGTCTCCCCAGCTTTCCTGGCGCGGTGCGCCCAAGGGCACCGAAGCCTTCGCGGTGTTTGCCTATGATCCCGACGCACCGACCGGCAGCGGCTGGTGGCATTGGCAGCTCGTGAATATTCCGAAGGACGTCACCAGCCTGGCCGCCGGTGCGGGCGATGCGGGCAAGGGCATGACGCCGCCCGGCAGCCTGAGCATACGGAATGATTATGGCATGAGCGGTTTTGGTGGCGCCTGTCCACCGAAGGGACATGGTGTGCACCGCTATCAGTTCACCGTGTTTGCCCTCCCCGGGAAGCTCGACTTGCCGAAGGACGCTTCGTCCGCCCTGGCCGGTTACATGGTGCGTGCCAGCGCGCTCGCGTCGAGCACCATCGAGGCCTTGTACAAGCGGGATTGACGGCGCGGCCCCCGCTGGCGCATTGAATGAAGAGGCCATGAAAGCACTGATCGATCTTGCAAAGAAAATCGCGGAAGAGCACAGCCCTCTGCCGTACTCGGTCGTGTCATCACTCAAGGAGCAGCGTATCTCCAATGCGCCGGTCATCAAACCGCTGCTGATCTTCGTGCTCGCTGGCGTCAAGCAGCTGGGAAAGGACGGAAACATCGTGTGCCCCAGCGGCACTTTCCTGTTCCTGTCCAGTGCGCCCGATATCGACATGCGCAATGTCCCGGATGGCGAGTATTGCGCCTTGCTGGTCGAATTCGATCACAGTGACTTCGACCAGTTTCGGCGCTGGTCTTCCGGGGGCCGTCCGGTTCATTTCCAGGGGGCCATCGACGGGATACTCGAGAAGGCCTTGCAGCAGTTCATCGAATTTCCGGCCTATGCGCCGCCGGCCTTGTGGAGCGCGAGAAAGCAGGAGTTGCTCCGGCTTCTGCATCTATTGGGCCACGAGCAGGTGAGTGCCATCGTCGAGCGCCCCGGCGTCAGCCATCGCCTGCACGACATGGTGATCGACGATGTCCAGGCGAGCTGGACCATGGGCCGGTTCGCCAGCAGGATGGCCATCAGCGAGCCGACCCTGCGCCGGAAACTGAAGGCCGAGGGCATCGGCATCAAGACCATTGTCAGCCGGGCAAAGCTGGGCTTTGGCCTGCACCTCGTGCAGACGACGCTTGAGCCGATCGGCCGCATTGCCGAGCGCTGCGGCTATGCCTCCCAATCGCGTTTCACCGACCGGTTCAAGGCCCTGTTCGGCGTCACGCCCACCGATCTCCGCAAGACCCGCTTCCAGGACTGATGTGCGGCCGGTGGTCGATGGCGCAGAGGCTTCGGTCGGGTCAGCGGGATAGGGGAGAGTAGAGGCGGGTGCCACTCCGGTGCGCCATTCGGGTAAAGAAATGTCGCCGGCGGCCGATAAGTCCATAGACTTTTTACATCGGTGCGTCAGGCGAAGTGGGTATTTCCACGGCATGGCAGCTCCCAGATACCAACAAGAACCCGGAGTGTCCGTGATGCCCTTCCAGCGCGCAGCTTTCCTTTTTGCCCTTGGCGCCCTGCTCTGCCCCCTCCCGTCCCATGCCGTCGATCTCCAGGGGCTGGAGTTCACGGGTTCTGGCTTCATGACGCTGGCGGCCGGCCGCGTCTTTGGCGGTACCCGCGATGCGGCAGTCGACCAGGGCTTCCATTGCCCTTGTTTCATCTCCGATTATGCCCAGCGCGGCGTTTACGAGGCGGGCCACTGGCAGGCCGGGCCGGACTCCAAGCTCGGCCTGCAGGGCAGCGTCAGTGCTGCCGATGGTCGATTCAGCTTGACCGGTCAGGCGGTTTCCCGCGGGGCCGCCAACGGTGCGGCGAATCTGGAGTGGTTGTACGCCACGGTGGAGCTGTCCGGCAATCTGACCGTCCAGCTTGGCCGCAAGCGACTTCCACTGTTCAGTTATTCGGAGGCCCAGGATGTTGGCTACGCCTTGCCCTGGATCCATCTCCCGCCGCAGCTATACGGTTGGGAAGTGGTCAACTATGACGGCGGCAGTCTCGTATGGCGTGACCAGTGGGCGCAGTGGAACGGTACCGTGCAGGTCTTTGGCGGCAGTGAGACGCGCAAGGACAGCGGCTTCTGGCGCATCTACAACGGCCGCAACTCACGCACCGACGTGCGCTGGTCCGATATCCTCGGTACCGAGCTCAGCGTCAGCCGGGAGTGGTTCTCGGCGCGGGTCGTGCGCATCCAGTCCCATACCCAGAACAAGCTTGTCTCCCTTGGCGAGACGAGCTTTTCCGAGCGCAAGCGGCAAGTCATCCACGGGCTTTCCCTGGGGGCTGAAGTCGACAACTGGTTCGCCCGCGGCGAGTTCCTCTACATCGACCGCCGCGACGACTACGGCAAGGACTACGCCAACCTGCTGGCCATCGGTTACCGGCACGGTCCCTGGCAACCGCTGCTGTCCCGCGCCATCTATCGGCAGCGGCTCAATACAGACAGCGTGCCCGAACGCCATGGCACCTGGTCGGCGGTACTGCGCTACGATCTGACCGACGACAGTGCCATCAAGGCCCAGCTTGATCTCTGGAAAGACAGGACCGCACCGGGCTACGGCAGCATGCATGGCGATGCCCGCCAATTCACCGTCAGCTACGACAGGGTGTTCTGATGCGCCTCACCGATATTCTTTGCCGACTCCGGAAAGCCCTCCCCCGTGCACTTGCGCCGCTGGTGTTGCTGCTCGCTGCCCACGGTGCCATCGCCGAGGAGGAGATGGTGGTCATCACCAATCTGGAAAACGCCAACGCCATCGACCGCGCCTACGTCATCAAGGTGTATACGGGCGCAGTCAAGGGATGGCCGGATGGCTCCCCCATCTTCCTCCTCGACTATGGCCAGGACAGCGAGTTGCGCAAGATCTTCTATGCCAAAGTGATTGGAAAGAGCCCCGCGGCCATGCGGGCCATCTGGTCCCAGAACATCTTTACCGGCAAGGCCATGCCGCCTCGGGTCACCCAGGAGGACAACGAGATGAAGCGCATCGTGGCTGGCAACCGCAATGCCATCGGCTACATCCGCGCCTCCCAGATAGACCGGACCATCAAGGTGGTCGATAGGTAAACGCGTCATGAACAAGCCGGGCACCGTCAAGACCCGGGTCTGGCAGGACGAGTCACGCCTCGCCACCGTCGTTACCTGGATCGCCACCACCACCGCGCTGATCGTGGCGCTGGCGGCACCGCTCGGTTACTTCCTGCTGTCCCGCGAGGCCGAAGTGCGCGATGCCGCGATGGCGGCGCGCCTGCATGCAGCCTTCGTCACCCAGCTGGTCAGCGCCAGCCCCGATGATTGGCGGCAGGATGTGGGTGGCCTGCTGGACACCGACCTTGCCCCCAGCGATGTGCCGGAGCAAAGGCGCGTGGAGGATTCCGCCCATGTCGTGGTGGCAACCGCAGGCGCCGTGCTCCATGGGCCGGTGGTCGAGCGCGCCGCACTGGTGACGGGGCCGGAGGGGCCGGTGGGTGCGGTGGTCATTGCACGTTCCCTGCAGCCCATCCTCACCCAGACCGGTCTGGTGGCCCTCCTCGGCGTGGCCCTGGGCCTGAGCATCTACGGCTCCCTGCGGGTGTTGCCCCTGCGTGCCCTGCGGCGCACCTTGGCGGCATTGCAGCGGGAGGAGAGCAAAGCGCGGGAGGAGGCCGAAGAGCACCTGCGGGTGGTGTTTCAGAACGCGGTTGAAGGCATTGCCATCCTCACGCCAAACCATCTCATCACGTCCTGCAACCCGGCGTTGGCAGACATGTTCCGCTACCCCATCGACGCCGTGCCGGGCATGCGCATCACCGACTTGCTGCGGCCCGTTCCCGGCCCCGACGGTGCTGCCGCCCTTCTTCCGGGGCAGGGTGAGACCATCGCGTTTCGTGCCGGCGGGGAGTCCTTTCCGGTGGAGATGAGCGTCAATGAGACGCGCCTTGCCGACCGCCCCCATCTGATTGCCATCCTGCGTGACATCACCGAACGCAAGCAGGTCGAGCGGCGTCTTTCGTACATGGCCAACTACGATAGCCTTACCGGCTTGCCCAACCGCAGCCTGTTCCGCGAGCGTCTGGAACGGGCCATGGATCGTACCCGGCGCAGCGGACGGCAACTGGCGCTGATGTTCCTCGATCTGGATCGGTTCAAGAACATCAACGACACCCTCGGCCACGAGGTGGGAGACCAGCTCCTCAAGCATGTGGCCAACGCCCTCACGGCGAACCTGCGCAGCACCGACACCGTGAGCCGCAATGCCGAGGACGAGTCCGAGAGCATCACCGTGTCGCGCCTAGGCGGCGATGAGTTCACGGTGCTGGTGGAGGACATCATCAATCCCAACGCGGCGACCCATGTGGCCACCCGCATCCTCGCCGCCATCGCCCAACCCTTCGAGATCAACGGAGAGCGGCTGTACATCTCCACCAGCATCGGCGTCACGCTTTACCCCCACGAGGCGGAAGACCTGGACGGGCTGGTCAAACAGGCCGACATGGCCATGTACCGGGCCAAGGAGCTTGGACGCAACACCTACTTCTTCTACAACGACGAGCTGAACACGGCCATGGCCGAGCGCCATGCCCTTGAAGCGAGCCTGCGGCACGCGTTGGAGCGTCAGGAGTTCCGCCTCCATTACCAGCCCAAGGCCGACCTGCGCAGCGGCCGCATCACCAGTGTGGAGGCCCTGTTGCGTTGGGCGCCGTCCGAGGGGCCGGCCATCGGCCCGGATCGCTTCGTTCCGATCCTTGAGGAGATCGGACTGATCAGCCAGGTGGGCACCTGGGTTCTGCGCACCGCCTGTGCCCAGATCGCCGCCTGGAAGGCGGCCGGATTGCCGGCCCTGCGCCTGGCCGTCAATGTTTCGGCCCACCAGTTCCGCCAGCGCAATCTTCCGGACCTGATCGCCGGGCATTTGTCGGAAAACGGTCTCCTGCCGTCCGATCTGGAGGTGGAGCTGACCGAGAGCATCCTGATGGAGGACAGCGAGCAGAGCCGCGAGATCCTCTCCCGCCTCGGCGCCATGGGTATCCACCTGGCGATCGACGATTTCGGTACCGGCCATTCCTCCCTGGCCTACCTGAAGCGCTTCAACGTCCACACCCTCAAGATCGATCGTTCCTTCATCCGGGATCTGCCGGACGATGCGGATGACAGCGCGATTGCCACCGCCGTGGTCAGGCTCGCGGCAAGCCTGAAGATCCGGGTCGTCGCCGAGGGCGTGGAAACCCGGGAGCAGGCAGCGTTCCTGCGGGAAATGGGGTGTGACGAAATGCAGGGCTATCTGCTCAGCGCGCCGCTTCCGGCAGAGGCGTTTCCCGCCTGGCTGGCCGACCGGGTGGACGGAATGGAAACCGCCTGAATCCGGACGCCACCCTTGATTGCGTTGGGCCACCCGGCCCGGCGCACGAGGCACGTCAGCCGGCGCCTTTACATAGTTTGTCCATCCGTTAACGGCACTTCACGGGGGGCGCACCGAGAATCCGTCCCATCGTGCAGGTTCTCCATCCGGGAGGGCCCACGCCAAACGGAGTCATCGTGAATACTTCCAGCCCATTGTGGAAAAAGCGTCTCGTCCTCAGCGCACTGGCCGCGATCCTGCCCCTGTCCGCCGTGGCGGATGGCCGTCATTCGGCGTCTTCCCTGCACGGACGTTGCGACGGGCCGCCGCCCGTGGGGAACGTCGCCATGTATCCGCATCATGAGATGGGGCGGCCGGGCATGCATCCGGGCATGATGCCGCACCTCCCCTTCCTTCATCGTATCGAGTTGAGTGAAGCGCAGCAGGACAAGGTCTTTGATCTGATGACCGCCAACCTGCCCGCCGAGCGGGCCAAGGCCAAGCTTGCCCGCAAGGCCATGGACGATCTGCGCAAGCTGGGTGCGGCCGATGCCTTTGATCCCGTCAAAGCGCGGGAACTGGCGGCCGCCCACAGTCAGGCCATGGCGGATCTGTTGGTGATGCGGGCGGAGACCGAGGCCAAAGTGCGCGCGCTGCTCACAGCCGAGCAGCGCAGCAGGATCGATGCCGCCGAACGTGACGGTGGCGGGCGCTGCGCCCCGTCGAAGCGTTCGTAGGCAGGTGATCTGCCTGCACGGCCGCGGCCTGTATGTTCGCCCACGCGGCCACCCGGAGGCTCGCTAGAGGGCAAGAGTGACCCCATCACCGGGCATAGCCATCGTCACTCTCCTGCCTGGCGCACCGTGATCATTCCATGTGGCAAGGGGCGGTAAGGAGGTAGCCATAGGCCGTGACGGTCTTCACTGGAAGGGGTTGGCCACCTTCTTCCAGGCACTTGCGGCGCAGGCGGGTCAGGAGGACGTCAATCCGCGCGAAGTCGACGCTGAGGTGGTTGCCCCACAAGCTGTCGGCGATCTCGCGTTTGCTGACCTGGGCGTTGCAGCCGACCTTGACCAGACATTGCAGGAACTTGAATTCCTGAGCGGAGAGGGAGATCGCCCTTCCTTCCGGTGAACGCAGAACCCAGTCGACCGGGTTGAGCCTCCACCCCGGCGTGGTGGCTTGGGGAGGCAAGGGCATCGGTGCCTGGCTCAGGCGCCGGGACAGGGCTTCGATGTTGGCAACGATTTCCCGCATGGCTGCCGGTTTCTGCAGGTAGATATCGGCGCCGCACTCAAAGGCACGAACGCGATCCTCGACGGTATCGTGCGCGCTAATGACGATCACACCGAGTGTTGGAATCTGGCGCAGGTGACGGCAGGCGGAATAGCCGTCCTCGCCGGGGAGCCCGAGGTCGAGAAGAACGATGTCCACCGGTTCGACCACCAGTTGCCGATATGCCGCTTCGGCACTGTCCGTGCCCCAGGTTTGATAGCCGGATGCCACCAGGTAATCCACAACGGCATCGCGCAGATCATGCTCGTCTTCGACGACGGCGATGCGTGGCCGGGGTGTGGTCCGGGCGGGACTTGTCATCCAAGATCCTCCGCGGAATCGGGGCTGGGGTCGGTAAGGGGAAGGCGGACGGTGGCGACCGTGCCTTCTCCACCTCTACTTTCCAAGTGTAGCTGACCATTGTGCAGGGTGACGATCCGGGACACGAGGGTCAATCCCAAGCCGGCGCCCGGCACCTGAGCGACATTCTTGCCCCGATGGAACTTCTTCATCACCAGATCCATGTCCCCAGCGGGTATCCCGATACCCTGATCCCGCACCCACAGCACCAGCCAACCCGCCTGATCCAGTCGGGCGCCGAGCGTCACCGTGGTGCCGGCCGGGGAATACTTGAGCCCGTTGTCCATCAGATTGATGAGTAGCACTTCGAGGAGGTGCGCATCCGCCTTCAGTACCACTCCCGGTGCGCGGTTGTGCAGTTCCAGGGTATGTTCGGGCCCCGCCAGCCGGGCCTTGTCCAGCACCGTTCTCAGGAAGCCATCCAGTTCAATGGGCTGCACCTGCAAGGTCCAGCCCAGGCTCTCCAGACGGTCCTGAGTCAGGCAGTTCTCGAAGAAGTCTGCCAGTCGCCTCGCGCCCCGGCGGATGCGGGCGATCGCCGCCGATGAAGAAGCCAATGGATCCGCATGCACTTGCAGCACTTCGCAGTTTGATTCGATGATCGCCAGGGGGACGCGGACTTCGTGGGAGATCATTGACAGGAACTGGCGCTGGTCGGTCAGCAAGGTCTGCAGGTGAGCCGTCAGCTGTTCGGCAACCTCCTTGGCATCGCGGATTTCGGCCTCCAAGGCGTGGCGTGCCGTGACGTCCATTCCAATGGAGAGGGTGCCAAGCGGGTTTCCCAGGTCGTCGAAGTAGCGGGCGTTCTGCCACTGGCACAGGAGTTCACGACCATCCTTGGTGACGTTTCGGTTGATCGAATGGGTGGAGACGTCCTGACGCGCTGCGGTGTTGAGCACCAAGGCCACATGGTCGCGCTCCCTTTCAGGAACCAGGACCTGGATATCCTTGCCGCGGGCCTCGACTGCGCTCCAGCCGAAGATGTCTTCTGCGGCCCGATTCCAGTCCAGGATGATGCCTTGTGCGTCTGCCACGATGAAGGCGACAGGGGCATTGTCGAAGACGGTGAGTTGGCGTTTCAGGCTGGCTGCCTGACGTCGGCTGTTTCTTGAAACGTATATGAACGCGCATGCCAGGAGCAGCAACAGCAGGCCCGCTGCCCCGATTATCTTGTAGAAGCTCCGCATGTCGAGGGAGGGGGGCGCCGGATCAAAGACGAAGCCTTCCAGATCAAAGCCCGGACGCATAAGACCCAGCTCGGTATAGACTTCGGCGATGTGTTGCCAGCGTCCCGGATGCATGTATCCCACAGGCAGCAGATCCATCGCCATGAGGGGCCGCATGGCCTCGGCCTCAAACAGGAGTTCGTCGAGCTTGGCCGCAGGGTTGTAACGCCGCTGGATCAACTCGGCGATCTCCTTGGGGTGGGCCATGGCGTATTCCCACCCTTTGAGACTCGCTTCGCGGAAGGCGCGTACCCGTCCCGGATGTGCCCGCAGGTACGCCTCGGTAGTGCACAGGTTATCGCCGTAGAAGTCGATGCCTGCCGACCGGGGTGAGAAAAGCTGGTAGTTCAGGTTGAGGCGCTGGATGTGGTAGGTCTGGTTGGTGATGTATACGGTGAAGGCATCCACCGAGCTCCGGAAGTGGTCTTCCAGTTTCTGGCTCGGCGGGACCGGATTGAACCGGTCCTGGGTCAGCCCTTCCCGCTTCATGTAGGCATAAATCTCGGCGGCAGCGGGGTCCAGCATGATGTGCTTTCCCGCCAGATCATGAATGGAGCGGATACCCGTTTCGTTCCGCACCGCCAGGGCGAGCGCCGAATGCTGGAACACGGCTGCCAAGGCAACCACGGGTGCGCCGGCTTCCCGGTCCAGCAGCAGGCTTGAATTCCATACCCCGAAGTCGGCGCGACCGTCCAGCAGGCGGGGGATGACGTCCTGCGCCGGCCCTGCTTCCAGGATTTCGACGTTCATGCCCGCCGCTTCGTAATAGCCCTTCTCTTTGGCCGCGTAGTAGCCGGCGAACTGGAATCGATGCTGCCACTTCAGCTGCAGGCGAACGAGTGGCAGCGCTTCCGCCTGGACGACCGGGCCGGAGAGCAACAGCAAGTGCCCGACGAGGGCGACGGCTATGATTCGGGGCATGCTGGAAGGAGAAGCTGGCAGCGCGACACAACGCGCTTGATGGACAACGATACGCGATCCATTGGTGTGGGCACAGGAAAGAAAGGGAAAGAACCTGTTAGGCCTTGAGGCCCACGCCAGGCGTTACGATTTGCAGGTCGTCGGATTCCCCGATCATCCCTTGCCCCACCGATGTCGCCCATTCGCATGTCCTCCCACCGCCCAGGCCGGCTGCCGCGGCTGCCCTTTGGCGAGCGGTGGACAGGGCCGGAGCGCGTCATTGATCCGGAACAGACGGACCTCACGCTCCATGCACGTACCGTGAGGCGGCTCGCGTTTCCGGATACCGCCGAGATGCTTGCCGTGAGAACGGCCGCGGTGCAAGTCGGGGCGCTGGAGTTCATAGCGGCCATCCACCCGCCGATGGTGATGGACCTGGGAGAAGCGTCCGACCCTTCCGTCATCATTCCCCGATACGGTGCGACGACGTGTTCAACCGGCATGACCCGCTACACGGCGAGGGCCGGACTGAGTGTCGCCTTCCTGTCCGGCGCCGCCCAGGTGGTGGAAACGGGCCTGGTATCGGTGGTGGCAGTTCGTCTCGATAGCATCCGCCTGCGTCACACCGCCCGAAGCATGCATGGTGATCGTCCGGGGAGGCCACCTGACCTGGATCTGGCGGGCAATCGGGAGTTGTCCCTCCATGCGGGTGGCCTTCCGATGGAGCGGATGCTTGGTCATCTTTTCGAACTCTTCGATCTCGTCCCTGCCTCCGGGCTGGCGCAGTTGGGCCTGGACGATCTGTTCTACCGTTACATGGTGAACCTGCTGTGCCCCGAACTCCATGGGCCGATGGCGAATCCGGTACTTGCCCCGCCTGGTTCGCTCAGGCGTGAAGTTGATGTGGTATGTGAATACGTCCGCGCCCATTTTTCCGAACCGATTACCCTGACCGTACTGGAAAGCATCAGCGGCCTCTCCCAGCGCAGCCTGCAGCTTGCCTTTCAAAAGCAGTTTGGCTGTACTCCGATGCAATGGGTACGGCAGATCCGCCTCGACATGGCCCGCAAAGTGCTCCTGAATGCGCGTCCGGGCGACACGGTGACCAAAATTGCGCTGGACTGCGGATTTACCCAGTTGAGCGGATTTTCCCAGGCGTTCCTCGCTCGTTTTGGCGAGTTGCCTTCGGATACGTTGCGTCAGAACCTGGCGGGCCCCTGAAGCCATCTCATTTCCTTCGCCCGAGTTCCAAAGCCCCCTCGGGCAAATCCCCGGCTCGCGGCGAGGCGACATAACGCACGATGCCGCTTTCCGCACTTTCTGCCGGTTGGCCGCAAGCAAAATGGCCATGCTCGCCCAGCGCCTGTCGCTCCCCTCTGACGAAACGTTCCGGCCCGCCGGATTCGAGGAGGTAGGTGCCGTTGGTGCTGGTGTCGATCAGGTAGAAGCGATTGTTCTGCCACTCGATGCGCGCATGTTGCCGGGAGGTGAACTGATCGTCGACCACGATGTGATTTGCGGGGTCGCGGCCCACGAGTAGCGGTGGATGGTCCTCATCAAGCGTCCAGGAGCGGCCTTGATGGCCGATCCACAGTGTAGGGCGCTGTGTCCGGGTGTGTTTCCGTAGCTCGGCGGGCGTGGGCAGGGACGTGTCGGCGAGTTTGAAGACTGGGCCGCAGGGTTTGCCGTCCTTGCCGGCTTCCAGAGGCGCGAGCCGCAGCAGCAGGGGGGCCGGCAGGGCGTCCCGCAGGGCACTGGAAACGAGCACGCCGTCTGGATCGGACACGAGTTCGGCCACGTTGCGTGCAAGGTTTTCTGCGGGTTCGTTGCACGCCTCGGCGTCCCTCACCATGACCGCACCCGCCCGCAGTGTTAGCTTGATCCCCTTCATCGGTAGCAGGGCGCGAATCCGCTCGAGCATTTCCCGGGCGGCCAGCAAGGTCAGAGTGGGGGCTGGAAAGCTGGCGATCAGACGGTCCTCGAAGACATCGGTGCGGCTGGCTGAATGGCGTCGTGCGCAGTGGGTGATGCGATTGAGACACCGCTCCATGGCGTAGGCCGCCTCGGTTGGGCCGAGCCGTTCGGATAGCTGCAGTTTGCCCGCCACCTCGGCATGGAGCACGCAGAGCCCGATGCGTGGGATTTCATCCGTGTCGTGCATCGATTGCGGCAGTATCTGCCCGGATTCTCCGTTGGCGAGGAGCGCTTTGCCCGGAGGGTTGGGGCCCATCATGGTCTGTATGTCCTGCTCGGGAGATCTATCCGGCGTAGGGGTGCGAGGCGCTTGTGCCGGCGGAATGGCCGTCGCGTTTGTCTGCCGGGGTGCAGGATTGGTGTTCAGGCCGATTTCGGAATGCCACCGTTTCGCGGGTATTCGAGGCGGGCACCGCCGCGATGTCGACGGCGAGCGCGTGGTTCGTCAAGATCAGGCCGAAGTCGCCCCTCCAGGTGGGAGAGTTGCCGCTGATGCCTGGTTCCTGCTTGGCGCTCATGTCGTCGATATGGCGGCTCGCGAAGATTTCGGCGGCAAGAATCGCCAGTGCCGGATCATCGAAACCGTCTGCCGAAGGAACCCTCTTGAACATATGGAGCGGGATTCCCTTGCAATCAAGGATGTCGTACATCCCGTCCCACATGTGCGTAACTCCCTTCCGTCGTAACGCGTAGGCTCGAAAGGAGAGGGGGCATGAAGGTTTGGGCATTGGTCTTTCCTGCTTCCGGGATCAGCGTGTCGTCCAATGGGGAGCGTTGTGCTGGGTGTGTTACTCCGCGAACGGGTTGGATCGGACAGTCATGCCAGGATCACCCCCGTTACGTGTTCGCGCTCAACTGAGCGGGCAAGTGTATTTCCCCGAGGCATACCCCACTATCGAAAATCCGCAATGCAGGGCTGTCAAAGCGAAATCAGGGTGTGGTAAATGGCCCGGTGCGGGGGATAGGCCCGCGCCGGGCCACGGGCCTAGGGCAGATCGAAGCGATCCAGGTTCATCACCTTCGCCCAGGCGGCCACGAAGTCGTGGACAAAGCCCGGCTCCGCGTCACGACTGGCATGGACCTCGGCAAGGGCACGGAGCTGGGAATTGGAGCCGAAAACCAGATCGACGCGGGTGCCGGTCCACCTCAGCTCACCGGTGCTTCTGTCCCGCCCCTCCAGCACGCCCTCGGTGGTGGCCGATTTCTGCCACCGGGTACTCATGTCGAGGAGATTCACGAAGAAGTCGTTGCTCAGGGTTTCCGGGCGTTGCGTGAAGACGCCATGGGACGAATGATCGAAGTTGGCGTTCAGGGCACGCATCCCACCGATCAACACCGTCATCTCGGGGGCCGTCAGCGTCATTAGCTGTGCCCGGTCCACAAGCATTTCGGCGGACATCTCCTCCAGACCCCTGCGGGCGTAGTTGCGGAAGCCGTCGGCGACGGGCTCGAGCACGGCGAACGCGGCCACGTCGGTCTGCGCCTGCAGGGCATCCGTGCGGCCCGGTGCAAAGGGAACTTCCACGTCGTGTCCGCCCTTCTTCGCCGCGGCTTCGACAGCGGCGCAGCCGCCCAGCACGATCAGGTCGGCCAGGGAGATCTTCTTGCCATCGGTCTGGGCGTCGTTGAAGCCCTGGCGGATGGTTTCGAGCCTGGTCAGCACTTCGGCCAGCTCCGCAGGTTGATTCACCTCCCAGTCCTTCTGGGGTGCGAGGCGGAGGCGTGCGCCGTTGGCGCCGCCGCGCTTGTCGCTGCCGCGGAAGGTGGCGGCCGAGGCCCAGGCGGTGGTGACGAGCTGCGGGATCGACAGGCCCGAGGTGAGCAGCGTGGCCTTCAGGGTGGCAATGTCCTGGGCGTTGACCAGGGGGTGATCCACTGCCGGCACCGGATCCTGCCAGATCAGTTGTTCCGTGGGCACCAGCGGGCCCAAATAGCGGGACAGGGGGCCCATGTCCCGGTGGGTGAGTTTGAACCAGGCGCGGGCGAAGGCGTCGGCGAACTGGTCTGGATGCTCCAGGAAGCGCCGGGAGATCTTTTCGTAGGCCGGGTCGAAGCGCAGTGCCAGGTCGGTGGTCAGCATGGACGGCGCGTGGTGCTGCGTCGGGTCATGGGCGTCCGGTACGGTGCCGGCCCCCATGCCGTGCTTCGGCGTCCATTGGTGTGCGCCGGCCGGGCTCTTCGTGAGTTCCCATTCATAGCCAAACAGGTTCCAGAAGAAGTTGTTGCTCCACCGGGTGGGGGTGGTCGTCCAGGTCACTTCGAGGCCGCTGCTGATGGTGTCACCCCCCTTGCCACTGCCGAAGCTGCTCGTCCAGCCCAGGCCCTGCTCTTCGATGCCCGCTGCTTCGGGCTCGGCACCCACGTGCTTCGCGTCGCCGGCGCCGTGGGTCTTGCCGAAGGTATGGCCGCCGGCGATCAGTGCCACCGTCTCTTCGTCGTCCATGGCCATGCGGGCGAAGGTTTCGCGGATGTCCCGCGCGGCGGCGAGGGGGTCGGGGTTGCCACCAGGGCCCTCCGGGTTGACGTAGATGAGCCCCATCTGCACGGCGGCGAGGGGGTTCTCGAGCTCGCGTTCGCCCGCGTGGCGCTGGTCGTCAAGCCATGCCTTCTCCTGACCCCAGTAGATGTCCTCTTCCGGTTCCCAGATGTCCTCGCGACCGCCGGCAAACCCGAAGGTCTTGAAGCCCATGGATTCCAGGGCCACGTTGCCGGTCAGGATCATCAGGTCAGCCCAGGAGATGTTCCGGCCGTACTTCTGCTTGATCGGCCACAGCAGACGCCGCGCCTTGTCGAGATTGACATTGTCCGGCCAGCTATTGAGCGGGGCGAAGCGCTGGTTGCCCGTGGCTGCACCGCCGCGGCCGTCGCTGATGCGGTAGGTGCCGGCACTGTGCCATGCCATGCGGATGAACAGGGGGCCGTAGTGGCCGAAGTCGGCGGGCCACCAGTCCTGGGAGTCCGTCATCAGGGCATGGAGATCGCGGATGAGCGCGTCGAGGTCGAGGCGCTTGAAGGCTTCGGCGTAGCTGAACGCCGTGCCCATGGGGTTGGACCGGGGTGAGTGCTGGTGCAGGATGCCGAGCTTGAGTTGTTTGGGCCACCAGTCGGCATTCGACGGGGCGCCGGCGGCGGCGTGTTTGCGGGCGTGACCCGCGAACGGACATTGGGATGCGGTGTTCATGGTGCTCTCCTCCTGTTATGGGTATGGGACAGGTGAATCGAGTCTAGGGTTGCACTGTCACCGCATCCAATTGCATTTGGCGATGCAGACCATAGCCTCCGGACGCCCGGGGTGAATCTCAGGGGAGGCGGCCTTTCCTGCCGGGGTGGCGAAAAGGCCTGTGGGGGCCGGGCTCAGGGGGCCAGGCGCTGCCGGATCCAGCCGCCGCCCTCGGCGAGGCGATAGGCAATCCGGTCGTGGAGGCGGGAGCTGCGTCCCTGCCAGAATTCCCAGTAATCGGGTTCGAGTCGGTAGCCGCCCCAATGGGGCGGGCGGGGAGGATTGAGGCCGAACCGGAGACCGTATTCCGCGGCGCGGGCGACGATGGTGCCGCGGCCGGGAATGGGCTGGCTTTGTTCTGAAGCCCAGGCGCCGATGCGGTGGGTGAGGGGGCGGCTGGCGAAATAGGTGTCGGATTCTTCGGCCGAGACCTTGCTTACCCGGCCTTCGATACGCACGACCCGCTCAAGCTCGACCCAATGAAACTGCAGGGCTGCGAAGGGATGGGCATCGAGTTCGCGGCCCTTGCGACTGGCGTAGTTGGTGTACCAGACGATGCCGCGGGCATCGAACCCCTTGATCAGCACCACCCGTGTGGATGGCCGGCCGTCGGCGCCGACGGTGGCGACCGTCATGGCGTTGGGCTCCGGCAATTGCTGGGCCAGGGCTTCGTCGAGCCAGCTACCGAATTGGGCCAGCGGGTCGGTGGCCACGTCGTCCACGTCGAGGCTGCCACGTTCGTAGGATTTGCGTAGGTCGGCGAGCTTGGAGGTGTCGCTCATGGGAGGCTTTCCGGGAGCTTGAGATGTCAGAGGGTGTAAATAAATCTACTGCGCGACCCGATTTCGCCCCTGGGATGCTCGCCGTACCCTTGTACGGCTGCGCTTCTCGGGGCGAACTCGAACCGCTCGCTATAACTTCTTCACACCCTCTCCGCTCTGACCGCAATCCACGCGCAGGGTTTCGAATTCAGCTGCCGGAACAGCGCGGGAGAACAGGAAGCCCTGGGCATAGTCGCAGCCGATCTGACGCAGCAGGTCGCGCTGCAGTTCCGTCTCGACGCCTTCGGCGACCACCTTCAGGCCAAGCTTGTGGGCCATCACGACGATGGCCTCGCAGAGGGCGAAATCGGCGCCTTCGGGGGCCAGGTTGCGGGTGAAGGACTGGTCGATCTTGAGGATGTCGATGTCGAACTTCTTGAGGTAGGACAGGGATGAGTAACCGGTGCCGAAATCGTCGATGGCCACGCCGATACCGGCGTCGCGGAAGCGCAGCAGGGTGTCACGGATGCCCGGGTCGGTGCCCATCAGCAGGCCTTCGGTGATCTCGATCACCAGGCTGCTGCCGGGCAGGCCCGCAGCCTGCAGGGTGTCGATCCAGCGCAGGAAGGTCTGCTCGCCGGAATTGAACTGCACGGGCGAGATGTTGATGCTGACCTGGAAGTCCGGGCCGAGGATGCCGCGCCAGCGCAGGGTCTGGTGCAGGACCTGTTCGAAGACCCATTCGCCCAGTTCGTGGATGGTGCCGGTGTCCTCGGCGATGGGGATGAAGGTGGCCGGGCTGACGAAGCCCTGGGTGGCATGCTTCCAGCGGATCAGGGCTTCGGCCTTGGTGATGCGGCCGCTGTCCAGTTCGACGATAGGCTGGTAGTACACCTCCATCTGACCGGCGTCCAGGGCCCGCCGCAGTTCGCCGGCCAGGCGCACGCGCATCTCGGCGCTCTCCTGCAGGGCCCGGGTGAAGAAGCGGAAGCAGCCGCGTCCCGCATCCTTGGCCAGGTACATGGCCTGATCGGCGTGCTTGATGAGTTCGCTGATGCTGGTGCCGTCGGCCGGGTAGATGGCGATGCCGATGCTGGCCGAGACGAAGTGCTCGCTGCCATTGAGGTCGAAGGGGGCCGAGAGCTGGTCGATCACATCCTGGGCGATGCGCCCGATATCGGTGCCCCCATTCAGCTCCGACAGGATCACCATGAACTCGTCGCCACCCAGCCGTGCCACCGTATCGTAATCGCGCACGCTCTGACGGATGCGGCTGGCCGCTTCGACGAGGAGCATGTCGCCGGCCTCGTGGCCCTGGGTTTCATTCACCTCCTTGAAGCGGTCCAGGTCGATGAAGAGCAGGCCGATCACCGTTTCGTCCCGCTGGGCCTTTTTGATCTCCCGCTCCAGGCGGTCGTTGAAGAGACGCCGGTTGGGTAGCTGGGTGAGGTGGTCGTAGTTGGCCTGGGTCCAGATCAGGTTGTCGGCCTTCTTCTTCTCGGTGATGTCGGAGAACAGGATGACCCGCCGGTGCACGCCGTCGTCGCGGAAAACGGTGCTCACGGTGATCCAGGCAATGAAGTTGCTCCCATCGGCCCGCCGGCTGCATATCTCGCCCTGCCAGCGGCCGCTGGATTTGACGGCGGCCCACAATTCCCGGTAAGAGTCCTCGTCGAGCTGATCGCACTGGAGCAGCCGGGGCTCCCGCCCGGCCATGTCGCCATGGCGATAGCCGGTGATCTCGCAGAAAGCCGGGTTGATCGTCAGGACGCGGTTCTCGGCGTCGGTGATCATGACCGCTTCGGACGTGTTGGCGAAGACCGTGGCGGCGAGGTGCAGTTGCTCTTCGGCCATGACCCGTTCGGTCACATCCCGGTTGGTGCCGCGGGTACCCAGGAAGCGCCCGCGTGCATCGATCACCGGCTGGCACATGTGTTCTATCCAGCGCTCGGAGCCGTCGCGGGCGCGGATGCGGAAGGGGGTGAGGCGATGGCCGCCCGGGGTGACCACCTTTTCGTCGTGGCCCAGCCAGATGGGCAGATCTTCCGGATGGATGATCTTGCGCATCAGGTCCGGGTCGCCGATGAAGTCCACCGGGCCGTAGCCCGAGACATCCTGACAGGCGGGCGAGATGTAAAGGTAATAGCCGTGGGGGTCCACCCAGTATTCCCAGTTGGGCGAGTACTCGGCCAGGATGCGATATTTCTCCTTGCTCTCGGCAAGGGCTTCGTTGGCTTCCTGGATGGAGGCCATGCGCTCGTCCACCAGGTCTTCGAGGGAGCGCTGCAGGCGGCTCAGGTCCAGGTGGGTGCGCACCCGGGCGCGGACTTCGTCAATGTCGAAGGGCTTGGTGATGTAGTCGGCCGCGCCAATGGAAAAGCCCTGGACTTTGTCCACCACGCTGTCCACCACGGTGACGAAGATCACCGGGATGCGGCTGCCCACTGGGCTGCTCTTGATGCGGCGGCAAACTTCGTAGCCATCCATCTCCGGCATGATGATGTCAAGCAACACCAGGTCCGGCGGGCTGCTGCCGGTTGCCAGTTCCACGGCCCTGCTGCCATTGGGGGCCACCATGATGCGGTATTCGTCCTGGAGGGCGGTGGCCAGGCCGTGGAGGTTCTCGGGGATGTCGTCCACCAGCAGCAGGGCGGGTTTGTCCTGGCGCAGCAGGGCTTCGGCACCCAGCCCGACCGCACTGCGGCGGCGGTGGCGGCGTAGCTCCAGCTGGTTGTTGACGCGCAGCAGGAGCAGTTCGGGGTTGATCGGCTTGGTTACGTAGTCGGCGGCACCCAGGCGCAGCCCGACCGCCTCGTCGGCGGTTTCGGCCAGGGCCGTGACGAAGATCACCGGGATGTCCGCGGTGACCGGGTCGGACTTGAGGCGGTGCAGGACTTCGTAGCCGTCCATCCCGGGCATGCGGATGTCGAGCAGGATCAGGTCGGGTACGGGCTGGCGTGCGGCCAGTTCCAGCGCCTTGGGACCGTTGGTGGCGACGATGATGGCAAAGTCGTTACGGAGGATGCCAACCAGGATGTGCAGGTTCTCGCTGACGTCATCAACGACGAGAATCCGTGGCTTGGTCTTGTCCGGTGTGGGGGTGTCGCTCATGTTGGTCCGACCAGTTGCGTTTTCAGGTCATTCAGCAATGCCAGTGCTTCGTCAATCTCGAACAGGTCGATCTTCTCGGCCACATTCCGCACCTGCGTCTCCAGGGGGCTTTCGGCGATGCCGCCGCGCAGCTCGGCGAGGGTCGCCTGGGCGGCGCCGAGGTCGGTCTCCAGTTGCCCCATCAGGCGCGTCACATGGAGGGCGATCTCGGGGTCGCTGAGGGCCGTGCCCGTGCCGAGCACTGCCCGGGCGGGTGCCTCCAGGCTGTCAATGTCGTTCATGACCTTGCCCAGCAGCGTGTGCATCTCTTCCAGGGATTCGGGCTCGGGCCGGCTCATCTGCTTGAGTTGGGCGTCTATGGTGGCGATGCAGGCAAACAGTGCGTCGGCCCCGATATTGCCACAGACGCCCTTGAGGGCGTGGCAGTACTCTTCGGCAGGCCGCAAGGCCCCTTCGGTGAGCAGATTGGTGAGCTTCTCGACGGCATCGCCGTAACGGGCTCGGAAGCGCCGCAACTGTTTTCGGTACGCCTCGGCATCGCCGCCGATGCGGTGTATGGCGCGGGCGGTATCGAGGTTTGTAAGCGCGTGCAGATCATCGGGCAGGGCGTCAGGAAGCCCGCCCGGCGCGGCCGGGTCGACGGTGATGCTCAGCCAGCGGGCCAGGGCGGCCTGCAGGCGCTCGGGTGAGACGGGCTTGGTGATGTGGTCGTTCATGCCCGCGGCCAGGCTCTGTTGTTCGTCCCGGGCCATCGCCAGGGCGGTCATGGCGATGATCGGCAGTGTGCGGAAGCGTTCGCCTCCGGCCCGCTTGCCGAGGGCGCGGATGCGCCGGCTGGCTTCCAGCCCGTCCATCACCGGCATGTGGATGTCCATCAGCACCGCGTCGTAGTGGCGCGCCTGCACCAAGGCCAGCGCCTCCTGGCCGTTCTCGGCGCAATCCACCTCGGTGTTCATGCGATGCAGGAGTTCGGTGGCGAATTCCCGGTTGATGTCGTTGTCCTCGACCAGCAGCAGGCGCGCGCCGTGGAGGTCGCAGATGCCGCCGCGGGGACTATCGCCGGCTTTCTGTTCGAACAGGCGGCCGCGGCCAAGGCAGGTGAGCAGGGTGTCGAGCAGGATGGAGGGTGACACGGGCTTGACCAGCAGACCCGCGACGCCCGCCTGTTCGGCGGCGCGGATGACGTCCTGCCTCCCGTAGGCTGTCACCATGACCACTTTTGGCTTGGGCTGGATGGCGGGATTGGCGTGGATGCGCCGGATGACTTCATCCCCGTTCATGGGGGGCATGCGCCAGTCCATCAGGACGACGTCGAAGGGCCGCACGCTCTTGTCCTGGAGCATGCGCATGGCACTGGCGCCATTGGAGGCGACGGCCGGCTCCAGGCCGAAGAAGCGCAACATCTCGGCCAGAATTTCACGGGACACTTCGTTGTCGTCCACGACCAGCACGCGAATGTCCTTGAGCAGAGGCCCTGCTTGCTCGACCAGCTGGCGGGGGTCCGTGCGCGCTTCCCGTGCGACCCGGAGGCGTACCGTGCAACACACGGTGGTGCCCTTGCCCGGGGAAGACTCCTCGATCCACAGGCGCCCGCCCATCAGCTCGGCCAGGTGCTTGCTGATGGCCAGCCCGAGGCCGGTGCCGCCAAAGCGGCGGGTGGTGGTCTGATCGGCCTGGGTGAACTTCTGGAACAGGCGCTGCACCACTTCGGGCGTCATGCCGATGCCGGTGTCACGCACGGAGAAGTGCAGCACCATTTCGTCCTCGGTGCTCGACAGGCAGTGGAAGGCGAGCTCGACCTCGCCCTTCTCGGTGAACTTGATGGCGTTGTTGCACAGGTTGAGCATGACCTGGCCAAGGCGCAGGGGGTCGCCCACCAGGACCGGCGGAAGATTCACATCGTAGCGGATCAGGAATTCGATGCCCTTCTGTTCGGCCAGCAGGCCGATGGAATCCTTGAGCTGCTCCAGCACGCTGTCCAGGCCGAATTCGATGGATTCGATCTCGAGCTTGCCGGCCTCGATCTTCGAGAAGTCGAGGATGTCGTTGATGATTCCGAGCAGGGAGTGGGCAGCGCCCTGGGCTTTGGACAGATAGTTGTGGAGGCTGGGGCTCAGTTCAGCGTTGAGGGCCAGGTAAAGCATGCCGATGATGGCGTTCATCGGCGTGCGGATCTCATGGCTCATGGTGGCCAGGAAGTCCGACTTCATGCGCGAGGCTTCCTCCGCCAGGGTCTTGGCGCGGATCATTTCCTCCAGCGCATCCCGTTCGGCCGTGATGTCTTCGATGACACCCACCATGCCCCGATCCGGATCGCCCGGGTCGATCACCCGGCGCGACAGGCGCACCCAGAAGCGATGGCCGTCCCTGGCCCGCACGGGCATGTCGCGGCGCAGGGTTTCGCCGCGGGCGAGCCTGTCGGCGTCGTCGCCATCGAGTTCCGCCGCGGGGTCATCCGGGTCGGCGAGCCAGATGCGGGCGGGCTGCCCGATCTGCTCACCGGGGGGGTAGCCGAAGAGCTCGTCCAGGCGCCGGTTGCTGTGCACGATGAGGCCGCCGCGGAGAAGGACGATGCCGACGCTGGCCGAGTCGAACAGGGCCTGCAGCTCGGCGGTACGTTCGGCCACGCGCTGTTCAAGGCGCTCGTTGGTGGCTTTCAGTTCGCTCTCGTTGTCGGACAGGCGTCGATTGGTGGTGAGCAAGGCCTGGTTGCGATCCTCGATGGCCTCCAGCATGCCGTTGAAGACCGCCACCAGGGTGCCGATCTCATCCTTGCTCTCGGTCGCAGCACGGACGCTGTAGTCCTTGCTGACGGCGATGGTCTGCATGGTGTGCGTCAGGCGTTCGATGGGGCCCGAGACGATGCGTTGCCAGCGCGTGGCCACCATCAGGGTAAGCGCTGCCGTGACGGCGGCAATCAGGCCGGCAAAGAGCAGGAAGTTCCGCCATAGCAGGTCGAGCTCCCGGAAGCTGGCGCGGATGAACACCGTGCCGATGGCCGTGCCGCCTTCCATCACCGGCTCCCGCAGATGCAGGTACCCGTCCACCACGTCGGCCTGGCTGCCCCCAGCCTGCAGGGCAGGGAAGTTGAAGGCGCTTTCCTCGCCGCTGTCGTAGCGGGCAAACACCTTCCCTTCGGCGTCATAGAGACAGGCGGCGGTGATCGGCCGCTTGACCTTGAGGGCGCCGAGGGTCTCGATGGCGACCTTGTCGTCGTTGAAGATCAGGGCCGCGGTGCTGCGGTCGGCGACGATGCGGGCGAGGGAAGAGAGGTCGCGCACCAGCTCTTCCTTGACCCGCATCCGCTCGTAGACGATGAAGCCTGCGGCCTGGATCAGCAGTGCCGCCAGGCTGGTGATGACGATGATCATCACCAACTTGGTCTTGATCTGCATGCCGTCGAAGAAGCTGCGCATGGCCGTCGGGCTCAGGGCACGGTCCGCGCCAGCTCGAGGAGCTTGGCGCTGATCCGCAGGTTGGCACTGCGGGCCGCATCGGGGTTGATCTCGAGCTTGATCTTGCCGCCCTCCGGGTAGAGTCCGACGATGCCCCCGCCACGGGCAAAGCCGTCCTGGTCGCTGACCGTCAGCACGGCCTGCCCGCGCAGCTTGGCTTGCAGTTCGGGCCAGCGCCGGTCGGGACGCCCCAGGTAGAGCACCTGGCACTGGGATGGGTCGAAGCTGCCATCGTTATCGACCTTCAGGGCGCGGTCCTTGATCTGCTTGCCGGCCAGGTCACCGAGCAGCAGGGTGACGCCATCGCTTCCCGCCACGCACAGGTGCAGCGTGTCGGCGGGGAGGTTCGGCCAATCAACGAACTTGATGATGTGAAAGACATAGGCGGCCTTGATCTTCGCTTCGAGTTCGCCCGGAGGTGCCGCATGGAGGGGCATCACACCGGCGACCAGAAAGGCGAGCCCGCACCGACGCAGGCGGAGCAGGAGGGAGGGGCCGGTGCGCGGTGCGCGGTGCTTCATCGCTGCGGGCGTATGGCGTCGCTCAGTAGCGGACGTCCACACCGACAAAGGCGTTGAAACCGGGGTCGCGGAAATCGAAGGGCATGCGGTATTGCCGGTCGGTCAGATTGTTCAGATCCAGGGTGAGGCGGACCTCATGGCGGGTATTGTGGATCAGATCCGTGTAAAGGCGTGCATTGACCAGCCCGAAGTGCCCGAAGGCCTGGCGGCCGCCGCGGGAGGTGCTGTCGTAGTAGCGCCCGATCCAGTGGTAATAGGCCGAGGCGCGGATGTTGCCGGGAAGGCGCAGGGATAGCCCGGCATTGGCCAGCTCGGCGGGTGCAAAGGGGATCTCGGTGCCATCGTGGTCGGCGCTGCTCGGATCCTTGACGCGGGTGTGGGTCCGGGTCAGGTTGGCAAAGAGGCTGAAGTCCGGCGAGGGTGCATAGCGGGCATCCAGTTCGAAGCCCAGGGCACGGGCGCTGCCGGCGTTCTCGGAGCGGACCTGGGACGGGGCGGCATTGACGATGTTGGTGACGATGGCGTCGCCAATGGTGTTGAGGAAGCCGCGCACATCGACGGCCAGCGCGCGGGTGGGCTGCCAGGCCATGCCCAGGTCGCGGCCAATGCCGCTTTCGGGCCGGAGCCCGGGGTTGGGCAGCTCGCCGCTGGTGGCCGGCGACGAAACCGTGCCGCCGATCTGCTTGGCTGCCGGCGCCATGAAGCTGGAGCCGGCGTTGGCGTAGAAGGCCAGCTCGGGCGCCATGTTGTAGCGGGTGCCCAGGCTCCACAGGTTCTTGCTCCAGCGCGCGGAGGTCGTGGCGGGGATATTGCCGCCGAGCAGCGCATAGTCGTGCTCGAGGGTGTTGCGCCGCACGCCGCCGCGCAGGATCCACTGTTCGAGCTGGATTTTTTCCTGGATGAAGTAGCCGGTGGAGCGGGCCTGGGCCCGATTCTCCGCCGTGACCCCGGCCGCCGGGCGGCGGACGTCGGTTTCGTAGTCCACCCATTGGGCATCCACACCCAACGTGAGCAAGGCCCCTTGACCATGGCGATGGCTGAGGGTCAGATCGAGGGGGCGGATCGTCTGGCGGGTGTTCTCGTTGTTCACGAGCGCCAGGCTGGCGGGAAAGGCATCGTTGGCGAAATTGCGATCGTAGCGCCGCTCGCCGTACTTGAGCTGGAGATGCCAGTTGGTGGCGAAGGTGTTGTTGTAAGCGAGGTTGAGCGTGTCGTAATGGTGTCCGAAATCCCGGTTGGGGCGGCCCATGTTGCCCTGATGGAAGGTGTGCTGGTAATACAGGGACAGGGTGTGGTCCGGTCGGTCGAGGGCTTGATTGAGCTTGAGGAAGAACTTGTCCTTCTCATAGCGTGGCGACTGGGTGGTCTGCAGCCACGAGCCGGGCAGGCCGTAGGGTGTGTAGTCGCTGCGCTCGTGCCCGGCGCTCAGGATGTAGCTGAGGTGGCCGGTCTTGCCCTGGGTGTAGGCACTGCCGCCAAAGGTGGCCCAGGCTCCTGCGCCTGCACTGAAACGGGTCAGCGGTGTGTCGATCCGGTCCTTGAGGACGAAGTTGGTGGTGCCGGCCAGGGGTGTCTGGTTGCCCACGAAGTCCATCGACAGGTAGTTGGAATACAGCACCGAGGCCGGCCCCTTGTGCACCTCGACGCGCTCGATGGCGGCGCTGTCGAGGCTCATGGCGTCGACAAAGGCATCAATGGGCAGGCCGTCAAGGAGGTAACTGTTGTACTTGGGGCCCAGCCCGGCGTAAGACCCCCAGTTGGCGTCGTTGCGCGACAGGACGTTCACGAACTGCCCCGAGGTGTGGCGCATCAGCTCGGCGAGGTTGCGGTTGGGGGTGGGCAGGCGCTCGATTTCCTCGCTGCGCAGGACGACAATGCGCTGGGTCACCGTATCGGCGGATTGCCCCAGCTTGGTGTCCGTCACCACCAGATTGCCCAGTTGTTCGAGGCTGGTGACCTCCACAAAGCCGGCCAGGGGCAGGTTCTCGATGGCTGCCGCGTCCCGCGAAACCGGGTTCGCCGACGCAAAGGCGGGCATCAGGAGCAGGGCGGGGGCGATTCGGGGGAATATCATCCTTGCGTACACGGCCTGCAACAGGCATTCGGTAGGTTGGAAAACGTCGCGAAACAAAATGTGACAATGACTGCCAAATCTTATCTGGGTATGAAATGAAGATCAAACCAAGGTCCTTGCGTTTTCTGGCAGCCATCGGTGCTGCCTGCTGGCTCGCGACCCCCTCCCAGGCGATGGGTGCCAACGGGTTGCCGGCCTGCTTTGGCGAGGTCCAGCCCCTGGCTGTGTCCAGTCAGATGCCCTATGCGCTGGTGACGGTGGACGGGCGTCAGGGCTATTTCGTGCTCGATTTCGGCGCCACCTTCAGCACCATCGTGCCCCAGGCCTTCTTCGGTCAGCAGAAGCCCCGGCCTGCTCCCGGTACCATTGACCGCTATGACGACTTCAGCTTCTTCGGCGCCTGGGGGCAGGTACGCCTTCCCCCGGGGGGGCAGACCGGGCTGCTCGGCAGCGTGCCCCAGGCCGGAATCATCGGGACCGATTTCCTGGCGTCCCACATCTACACCCTGGACTACCCCGAGGGTCGCCTCCATCGCGCCCGGCAGGGGGCCTTCTGTGCCGACGATGCGCTGGAGGCAGCCGGTTTCCTGGCCCTGAGTACCCGTGACTACTATGCCGACAGCACGGGACGACTCAGCTGCCCACGGGCAGGCAGCCCCGCCTGCCCCAACGTTCCCGCGGTGCCGATCCGCATCGGCCCGGTGGAGGCCGTGGCCCAGCTGGACACCGGCTATGACGACGGTGCCCAGCCCCTCTCGGTCAATATCAACGTGGCGCTTTTCGAGGCCCTGGGCCGGGCGGGCATCCGGCTCCAGCCGCGGCCGGAGATCTCCCTGCAGCTCACAACCTGCCAGCCTGGCGTAAGCGAAGCGGTGGATGCCTGGCGCCTGCCGCCGGGGGTGGCACTGGGCTTCGTGGGGCCGTCGGGTCGGGTGGTGCGCAGCGAGCCCGACGTGACCCTCTTCGTCAAACGCACGCCACCGGCTGCCCGGGTGTGCGGGGGCATCGGCACCTGGCCGCAGCCGGCCGCCCAGCTAGGGGCGTCCTTCTTTGCCTCCGGGGCACTGGTCGTCGATCCCTTCTCGGCAAGGGTATGGTTCCGCCTTCCGGCGGCGCTCTCTTCCTCGCAGCGTGGCCGGCCATGACACGCAAACGGATCAAGGCCTGGCACTGGATCCTGGTCGCGGTGGCCCTGGTGTTCGTCGTCGACTGGGCCATCAAGCGGCCCGATTCCCGGGCGCGCGGCCTCAATGCCGTCCTCGAGGCCACTGCCAGCCCCGCGCTGAAAGCCTATCCCTACCCCTTCCGGGTGTTGCGCGTGAACGAAGACGGCATGGCCGTGATGGGCACGCCGCGCAACTTTGATGTGCCGGCGCGGCGGGTGATCGCCGCCCTCTACCCCGATATCGATGTAAGCAATGCCAACAACCCGGCCTTCGTGGAAGCCCAGCAGACCCTCGCCGCACGCCAGTCCGAGGCGCGGGCCATTGTCGAAGCCCAGCCCGGCATCAAGGGCGTCAAGTGGGAGCTCGACCGGGCCTGGCTGGGCGCCCGCGGCATTGACCTGCCGCCGCCCTAGCGGGCCGGAGGTTTGCGGGCGCTGCGGGTCAGCCCATGACCATATGGCTGGCGCACAGGCCGGCCAGGGTGGCCAGACCCCGGTCGATATCCGCCTCACCGGCATGGCTGAAGTTGAGGCGCAGGGTGCCGGTGGCGGCCGGATCGTCGGGGTAAAAGGCCTCGCCGGGCATGAAGGCCACGCCCGCATCAATGGCCAGGGGCAGCAAGGCGCGGGTGTCGATGGGCTGATGCAGTTTGAGCCAGAAGAACAGCCCCCCGGCCGGGGTGTCCCAGCTTGCCAGGCCGCCAAAATGGCGTGTCAGCGCGGCGGCAAAGACATCGCGCTTGTGGCGGTAGATGTCCACCAGGCGGGCCATCCGCGCCGGGCGTCCGGGGGCGGCCAGTTGCTGCAGCACCAGCCACTGGCTGAGGCGGTTGCTGTGCAGGTCGGCGGCCTGCTTGAGGCGCACCAGATAGGTGAAGAACTCCGGCGACGCGGCCAGGAAACCCAGGCGCAGGCCCGGCGCCAGGCTCTTGGAGAAGGAGCCCTGGTAGATCCACGGGCTGCCCTGCAGGTGGGTGACCACCGGGCGGCGCTCGCAGCGGTCGTACACCAGGTCGCGGTAGGGGTCGTCCTCGAACAGGGGCACGCCGGCCTCCTCGCAGGTTCTCGCCAGGGCTTCCCGCTCGGCGGCGCTGTAGCAGCGGCCGGTGGGGTTCTGGAAGGTGGGGATGGCATAGGCAAAGGCCGGCCGGCTGTGGCCAAATCCGCTTGCGGCCAGCGTCTCCGGCGTGAAGGGGGCAAAGCGGGCGCCGAAGAAGCGGAACACCTGCAGGGCGGCCAGGTAGGTGGGGGACTCCACCGCCACCGCTGTGCCCGGGTCGATGAAGAGCTTGCCCACCAGGTCGATGCCCTGCTGGGAGCCCGACAACACCAGCACCCGCTCCGGGCCACAGTCGAGACCGAGGCTGGAGAGTTCGTCGGCGATGCGCTCGCGCAGGCGGGGATCGCCCTCGGTGGGGCCATACTGCAGGGCGGAGTCGGGGGCGGCCAGGTCGAAGTCGGGGAAGGTCTCGGCGGCCGGCAGCCCGCCGGCAAAGGAGATCATGCCGGGCCGGTCGACCACCGCCAGAATTTCCCGGATCGGCGACGGGTGCAGGTCGTGCACCCGGGCGGAAAGGGAGAGGGGAAGGCTGGCGGTGGATCGGGTCGGCATGGAGGTTCTCCTGATTGTTTGAAGAAAATAAAGTCAATAATATTGACCTATATAAATCGTGCATCCATCCAACAATAAAGTCAACATGATTGACCTAAACCGTCAGGCCAGGCTGCATGAGGCCATCGAACTGTTCTTCCACGCCTATCGTGCGTTTACTGCCCCGCCCGACCGCATCCTCGAAGCCCGCGGCCTGGGGCGGGTGCATCACCGCATCCTGTATTTCGTCGCCCGCAGCCCGGGTACCACGGTCACGGCCCTGCTGGGTGTGCTGGGCGTCAGCAAGCAGGCCCTCAACGGGCCCCTGCGCCAGTTGGTGGAGGCGGGCCTGGTGGGCACCGCCACCGGCACCCACGACAAGCGCAGCAAGCTTCTGAGCCTGACCGAGGCCGGCGCCGCCCTGGAGGCCGAACTGTCGGGCACCCAGATGGCCCTGCTGGAGGAAGCCTTCACCGCCGCCGGCCCCGACGCCGAGCAGGCCTGGCGGGCACTCATGGGGACGCTCGGCGCCCCCGGGTAGGGCGCGGGTTTGCGACGCTCTTGTGGGGTCGAGTTCATTGGCGCTGCTTGCGTTAAGTGTGGAAAGCGTTTTCGCCCCGCAAGGGCTCACCGGTTGCGCGGGATCGGTAGTGCGCTTGCCGGCCAGGCCTTCTTGATGCCCATCAATGCCCCCCGGAGTACGACGCCCTACTGTGGCGCCGTCTTCCGAAGGAGCCTGCGATGGACCGATCCCTGCTGATTCACGTCACCGTCCTGCTTGGTCTGACGGCCCTGGCGGTGACGTCCGCGCCCGCCGCCGAGCCCGACTCCGCCCGCCAGAAAGACCTGATCCACCTGGTCCGCCAGGACTGTGGCTCCTGCCACGGCATGCGCCTGGCCGGTGGCCTGGGGCCGTCCCTGCTGCCAGAGAAGATGGCCGACTGGCCCGATGATTCCCTCGTCGCCACCATCCTCCATGGCCGTCCCGGCACCGCCATGCCCGGCTGGCAGCGTTTCATGGACGAAGCCGAGGCCGGATGGATCGTCGCCCGCCTCAAGCAGGGCTTCCCGGCGCTTCCCTGACCATGCGCGCCCTCCTGATTGCCGCCTCCCTCGCCCTTGGCCTGTCCGCCTGCGCCGGTACGCCGGCCCTGCGCGGCACCGGCGACCTGGGCGTGGTCATCGAGCGCGCCGCCGGCCGCGTGCAGGTGGTGGAGCACAGCCAGCGCACCGCCCTCGGCACCGTCGAAGGCCTGGGCGACCTGTCCCACGCCCATGTCACTTTCTCCCGCGACGGGCGTTACGCCTATGTCTTCGGCCGTGATGGCGGGCTCACCAAGGTGGATCTGCTGACCCGCCGCATCGACCGGCGCATCATCCAGGCCGGCAATTCCATCGGCGGCTCCATCTCCCAGGACGGCCGCCTGATCGTGGCCCAGAACTACGAGCCCGGCGGCATCAAGGCCTTCGACGCCGACACCCTCGAACTCCTCGCCGACGTGCCCGCCGAGTACGCCCCGGGCAAGTTCTCCCGGGTCGTCGGGCTGGCCGACATCCCCGGCCAGCGCTTTGTTTACGCCCTCTTCGACGCCAACGAGATCCGCGTCACCGACTTCACCGACCCGCGCAAACCCGTCACCACCCGCTACCCGGCCGGCAAGCAGCCCTACGATGGCCTGGTGACGCCGGATGGACGCTGGTTCCTGGCCGGCCTGTTCGGCGAGGACGGCATCTCCCTGCTCGACCTGTGGCAGCCCGAGGCCGGCAGTCGCAAGGTGCTCGCCGGCTACGGCCGTGGCGAGGAGAAGCTGCCCGTCTTCAAGATGCCCCACCTGCGCGGCTGGTCCATGGCCGCCGGCCAGGCCTGGCTGCCGGCCATTGGCCGCCACGAGGTGCTGGTGGCTGACGCCCGTAGCTGGCAGGAGGTGGCCCGGGTGCCGGTGAAGGGTCAGCCGGTGTTCGTGATGGCCCGCCCGGACGGCCGTCAGGTGTGGGTCAACTTCGCCTTCCCCGACAATGAATGGGTGCAGGTGATCGACACCGTGGACAAGCGTGTGGTGCACACCTTCAGCCCCGGCAAGGCGGTGCTGCACATGGAGTTCACCCCGCGGGGCGAGGAAGTGTGGCTCTCCGCCCGGGACAGCAACCGGGTCACGGTGGTGGATACCGCCACCTTTGCCGTGCGCCGCGAGCTCCCGGTGGACGCGCCCTCCGGCATCTTCTTCAGCGCACGCGGCCAGCGCATCGGGTTCTGACATGCAGATCATGGATCAAGCTTTGCATACGAAGGAACTCGCCCGCACCGGCAGCACACTGCTGGCGGCCGATGCGCTCGACTTCCGTCTGCTCAACGACTTCCAGCGGGGCTTCCCGCTGGCGGCCCACCCCTGGAAGGTGCTCGCCGAGCGGCTAAACTGCTCAGCCACCGAAGTCATGGCGCGCCTGGCCTGCCTGCAGGACGCGGGCAAGATCAGCCGCGTCGGGCCGGTGTTTGCGCCCAATCGCATCGGCGCCAGCACCCTCGCAGCCATGGCCGTGCCCGAAGCCGAGCTGCCCCGGGTGGCGGCCCAGGTGAGCGCCTTCCCCGGTGTCAACCACAACTACCGGCGCGAGCACCGCTACAACCTGTGGTTTGTGGCCAGTGCCCCCGACGAGGCCAGCCTCGCCCGTCTGCTGGATGACATGGGCGCCATCACCGCCTGCCCGCCCATCGCCCTGCCCCTGGTCGAGGAATACCACATTGACCTGGGCTTCGACCTGGCCAGCGGGCGGCGCACCCGCCATGCCGTCAGCCCGGTGCAGCGTCAGTCCCTGACCCGCAGCGAATGGCAACTGATCGACCTGCTCCACGATGGCCTGCCCTGGGTGGAGCGGCCCTTCCAGGCCATGGGCGACGCGGCCGGGCTGGGGGAGGGCCGGGTGCTGACGACCCTGTCGCGCTGGTTGGCCGACGGCACGCTGCGTCGTTTCGGCGTGGTGGTACGCCATCGGGAGCTGGGCTGGCGGGCCAACGCCATGTGCGTGTGGCAGGTGCCCGAGGCCCAGGTCAGCGCCTTCGGCCACGCCCTTGCCGCCGAGGACGGAGTGAGCCTGTGCTACCGCCGCCGTACCACCTCCGACTGGCCCTACAACCTGTTCTGCATGATCCACGGTCAGGGCCGGGAAGCCGTCGAGGCCCGTCGTGCTGCCCTGGCCGCGCAGGTGGGCCTCACCACCTTCCCCGCCGCGGTCCTGTTCTCCACCGACTGCTACAAGCAATGCGGCGCCCGCTACCAGGCCCCGCTGGAGCGGGCGGCATGAGCGCCGCACGGCCGTCCGAAGGCGCTCGCACCGCAGCCCGCCAGGGCGGAGGTAATCCTACGGGCGCCGCACGGCCGCCCGAAGGCGCTCGCACCGCAGCCCGCCAGGGCGGAGGTAATCCTACGGGCGCAGCACGGCCGCCCGAAGGCGCTCCGGTGAATGGCCTCGGCCTGGACGCCCTCGACCGGCGCATCATCAACGCCCTGCAGGGCGGCTTTCCCCTCTCCGACACACCCTATCAGGACGTGGCCGAGGGCCTGGGCATTGACGAGGCCACGCTGTTGGCCCGCCTGCAGCGCCTGCTCGACACCGGGGTGCTGACCCGCTTCGGACCCATGTTCCAGATCGAGCGCCTGGGCGGGCGCTTCGTGCTGGCCGCCCAGGCGGTGCCCGAGGAGCGCTTCGAGGCAGTCACGGCCCTGGTCAATGCCTTCCCCGAGGTGGCCCACAACTATCGCCGTACCCACCGCCTCAACATGTGGTTCGTGCTCGCCACCGAGACCCCCGAGGGCATCGATGACGTGATCCGGCGCATTGAGACGGCCACCGGCCTGCCGGTGTTTGCCTTTCCCAAGCGCCGGGAGTTCTTTGTGGACATGAGGCTGCAGGCATGACGACCCGCCCCCCCGATGACCTGGACCGTCGCCTGGTGCTGGCCACCCAGGCCGGCCTGCCCCTGGTGCCGCGGCCCTACGACGTGCTGGCCGAACAGCTCGGCATCAGCCCCGGCGAAGTCCGCGCCCGCCTCGCCGACATGCTCGACAACGGCCGCATCCGCCGCATCGGCGCGGTACCCAACCACTACGCCCTGGGCTACACCGCCAACGGCATGTCGGTGTGGGACGTGCCGGACGAGCGCATTGTCGAACTGGGCGAAGCCGTCGGCCGCCTGCCCGGCGTGACCCACTGCTACGAACGCCCCCGCGCACTGCCCGACTGGCCCTACAACCTCTTCGCCATGGTCCATGGCAAGGACCGGGCGAGCGTGCTGGCCCAGGTGGAAGAAATCGCCACCCTGCTCGGCAGCGCCTGCCGGGGGCGGGACGTGCTGTTTTCGACGGCGATTCTGAAGAAGACGGGGCTGCGGATCGGGTCGGGCGCTTGAGCCTCACCCGCCCTTCTGCGGCACCAGCTTGACCTGCAGCTCGCAGCCCACCGCCTCGGCGTAGCGCTTGAGGGTTGCGAGGGAGGGGGCGTGTTTGCCGGCGGACTCCAGCCGCGAAACAGCGCTCTTGGTGGTGCCCATCCGCTCCGCAACGGCGTCCTGGGTCAGGCCGGCGCGGGAGCGTGCCTTGAGCATCTGGTTGGCGAGCTGGTATTCGAGGGCCAGGGCGTCATAGGCCTTGGCGAAGCCTTCCCGGGCCTCGGCTTTGGCGAGAAAGTCCTTGTGGCTGTGGCGGACGGGTTTGAATTTCAACTCATCCAGTTGAAACCTCCTTCATGTGTTTGCGCGCCAGCTTCAGTTCTCGGTCGGGCGAGCGCAACTTGGCTAACCGCTCTCAACGCCGCTGGGGTGCTGACCGGCCAGTACTGGGCCGGTTCGAGGCAGTCAGGCAGCGACGTAACACGCAATCAGCAGCGCCAATCCAAGTAGCTGAACGACGTAGGCGGCGATGTATCCGGTCTTGTGTTCCGTCCAGACGTCCTTGGGGATCTCGCGCGCCCTTGCGGTATCAAGGGTCAGCAGGCAATTCGCAATCTCGAAGGTCGCGAGATGCATCTTGCGGAAATAGCTGAAGAACAGCCCGGCCGCCAGCAGCAACAAGCCAAGCCCGAAGGCGAGGAATGGTTCGCGCCCGCCCTTGTCCTGCAGAAGCTTTTCGGAGAGGGTCAGGGAGACCACGGCCAGATCGAAGGCGACGTAAAGGAGTATGGCCTTCTTGTCCTCTTCGACGATGCTCAGAAGAGTCTTGATGTAGTCCTTGCTCAGGTCTTCGGGCACGGCAGTCTCCATGTAAGCGACTGCCATAAGTATGAGGCAGAACAGGTCTGCCTCAAGTCCTCAGACTGGCTCTCAACCCCCCGCGGCTTCGATCTCCTCCGACAGCAGCAGCCACTGTTCCTCATGGGTATTGAGGCTGGCATCCACCTGGGCCAGTTCGCGTCCCAGTTCGGCGATCTTGTCGGCGGCGGGGTGGCCGGAGAGCTGGGCTTCGAGGGCGTGCTTGCGGGTCTGCACGTCGAGGATGGTCTGCTCCAGCTTGCCCAGATCGCGCTTGAGGCCCTTGAGCTTGTCGGGGCTGATGCGTGGGGCAGCAGGCGCGGGGGCGGGCGCCGGGGGGGCGGCCGGCTTGGGGCTCTTGAGGGCGGCCTTGAGGTCTTCCCGGGCGCGGCGGGCTTCTTCCAGCAGGTAGCGCTGGTAGTCGTCCAGGTCGCCGTCGAAGGGCTCGACGCCGCCGCGGGACACCAGCCAGAACTCGTCACACACCGAACGCAGCAGGGCGCGGTCGTGGGAGACCAGCATCACCGTGCCCTCGAACTCGTTGAGGGCCATGGCCAGGGCTTCGCGGGTGGCCAGATCCAGGTGGTTGGTCGGCTCATCCATCAGCAGCAGGTTGGGGCGTTGCCACACCAGCATGCACAGCACCAGCCGGGCCTTTTCGCCGCCGCTCATGGTGCCGACGGCCTGCTTGACCATGTCGCCGCTGAAGTTGAAGGTGCCCAGGAAGGTGCGCAGATCCTGCTCGCGGCCGCTCTGGCCGGGGGGCAGGCCTTCGCGGGCCATGCGCACCATGTGTTCGAGGGGGTTGTCCTGGGGGCGTAGCACGTCCAGCTCCTGCTGGGCGAAGTAGCCGATGCGCAGGCCCTTGCCTTCGGTGACGATGCCGGCGGTGGGGGCCAGGTCGCGGGCCACCGTCTTCACCAGCGTGGACTTGCCCTGGCCGTTGGCGCCGAGGATGCCGATGCGCTGGCCGGCCATCACCGATTTGTTCACCCCGCGCACGATCACCGTGGGCGGGGTGCCGGCCGGAGCGTCCTCCGCCGGCGGGTAGCCGAAGCAGGCGTCTTCCATGGCCAGCATGGGGTTGGGCAGGTTGAGGGGTTCCTTGAACTCGAAGGTGAAGTCGGCGCTGGCCAGCACCGGGGCCAGGCGGTCCATGCGGTCCAGGGCCTTGACCCGGCTCTGGGCCTGCTTGGCCTTGCTGGCCTTGGCCTTGAAGCGGGCGATGAACTTCTGCAGGTGGGCGATCTTGTCCTGCTGCTTGGCGTAGGCGTTCTGCTGCAGCTCCATCTGCATTGCGCGGGTGTCTTCGAAGGTGGAGTAGTTGCCGCCGTAGCGGGTCAGCTTGCCGGCGTCGATGTGCAGGGTGACGTTGGTGATGGCGTCAAGGAACTCCCGGTCGTGGCTGATCACCACCAGGGTGCCGGTGTAGCGCTTGAGCCAGGCCTCGAGCCACACCAGGGCGTCGAGATCCAGGTGGTTGGTGGGTTCGTCGAGGAGCAGCAGGTCGGACGGGCACATCAGTGCCCGGGCCAGTTGCAGGCGCATGCGCCAGCCGCCGGAGAAGCTGTTCACCGGGTTGCATAGCTCGGTGGTCTTGAAGCCGAGGCCGAGGATCAGGGCCTGGGAGCGGGCCTGGGCATCATGGGCGCCGGCGTCGTGGAGGGCCATGTAGGCGTAGGCCATGCGCTCGCCGTCACCGCTGGCTTCGGCATCGTGCACTTCCTGCTGGGCGGCAACGAGGGCGCTGTCGCCCTCGATGACGAAGTCGGTGGCCGACTGTTCGGTCTCCGGCATGTCCTGGGCCACCTGGGCCATGCGCCAGGCCGCGGGGATGTGGAAGTCACCCGCGTCTTCGTGCAGTGTGCCGTTGAGCAGGGCGAAGAGGGTGGATTTGCCGGCGCCGTTGCGCCCCACCAGGCCAACCTTCTCGCCGGGGTTGAGGGTGACGGAGGCGTTGTCGAGCAGCACCTTGGCGCTGCGGCGCAGGGTGACGCTCTTGAGGGTGATCATGGGGTGAAGCTCCGTAAGGGGTTTGCTGCAGTGTGCGGCGGGCGGATAGGGGGAGGACGCGCGGGGAGGGCGTGGCGGAACTCGACCGAATCGGGATGGGCGCAAGGATACGGGCTTTGGGCGCCGTCCGCACGGGTCACTCCGGGGTGTCGGGGCCGTCCAGCAGGCTCTCGCATTCGGCCATCAGGGCGCGGGCCAGGTCGGATTCGTAGTTGGGGTCGAGGGCTTCCATCATTTCGTGGACGGCGTACAGGCCGGCCTCCCGGGACAGGCTGCCGGCGATGCGCCGGGCCAGTTGGTCACTCAGGTCGGAAAGATGGCGGCGCTCGGCCAGGGGCAGGCTGCGCCGGGTGCGGCCCAGCCAGTCGGCGACGAGGGTGGCGCCCTGGGCCTCGGTGGGCCACTGGCCGTGCTCGTACCAGATGGACAGGCGTTCGGCGGCCAGGGCGAAGATCAGCGCGGCGCGGGTGCCACGGCCGTCGGCGGGGGGCGGAGGCGGGGTCTGGGGGATCATGGAAAGGCGGCTTTGCGGGGCTGCCTACCCTACCACGGACGGGCGTCCGGCATTTCCCTCCCCGTCGCAAAAGCTTATCCTTGCGCGCCTCGGCCGGCCCTTCGGCCTCCATTTCAGCAAGGAAACCCCATGAGCAGCCTGCCCCCGTGCCCCCAGTGCAAGTCGGAATTCACCTACGAGGACGGCGACAACTTCGTGTGCCCCGAGTGTGCCCACGAGTGGCCCCGGGTGGCGGCCGCCGAGGAACAGAAGGTGGTGCGTGACGCCAACGGCAACGTGCTGCAGGACGGCGACAGCGTGACCGTGATCAAGGATCTGAAGGTCAAGGGCTCATCGTCGGTGGTCAAGGTGGGCACCAAGGTCAAGAACATCCGCCTGGTGGACGGTGATCACGACATCGATTGCAAGATCGATGGCTTTGGCGCCATGCAGCTCAAGTCGGAGTTCGTCAAGAAGGCTTGAGCCTCGGCGGAGGCCACACTGCCCTAAAGCTTTTGGGCACCGTGCCGAAAACTCCCGGAAGCTCACTTCGAACCGGGAGACAGATATGACAGAAGCAGACGAACGTCGCGGTACCCGTGCCCACATGCCCGATCTGGACTGGAGCCAGGTGCGGGAAACCGTGCTCATGCTCGAACTCGCCGTCGGCCAGATCGAGGCGGCCATGAAGGAGGGGGGCAGTTCGGTGGAGGTGCTCACCGACTCCTTCACGTCCATGGCCGGTTACATGCGCATGATGGGCGCCGCCCTGGAGCAGCTACCCGACACGCCGGCCACCGCCCAGCTCAAGGAATCCCTGATCGGCCATGCCGGTGAGGTGGCCGGCCGCGTGCAGCGCTCCATCGTCGCCTTCCAGTTCTACGACAAGTTTTTCCGATCCCGCGCCTGCCACCGTCGAAGACCGTCCGGCCCCCGGGCGGTCCATCGGTGCGCCGCCCCGGCGCTTAACCTCCGAACGCTACTGCGCCGAAGACGGTGCCCTCTCCATGGGTGACTGGGCCTGCGAGCCGGGAGTCTGGCGCATCGCCTTCCATCCCGGTCGCCACGAATTCTTCCAGGTCATCAGCGGCCGTCTGCGCATCGTCGACACCGCCGGCCAGGCCCGGGAATTCGGCCCCGGCGACGCGGGCATCATTCCGGCGGGTTTTGCGGGCACCTTTGAAGTGCTGGAGTACGTCACCAAGCGCTACGTCATGCTCGACCGGCCGGGCCTGTAGGGCGCGGGCGACGGCCGTCGCCCGCAAAGCTCATGCGTCGGGCAGGGTATCCAGCCAGTCGCCCAGCGCGGCGGCGGCCTGCGGCCACTGGGGGTCCAGCATCAGCATGTGCCCCGCCCGGGGGATGACGACCTGACGGGCCTTCCACGGCAGGGCCGTGAAGAACAGCATCGAGGCCGGAAACACCGCATCCTCGCCACCCCCCATCACCAGCGCCGGGATGTCGGGGCGGCGTCCGGCGGGCATGAAGGGCAGGGCCACCATCTCGGCCACGGCATGTTCCGATTCGGCCTGGATCATCGGCATGAACTGCAGAACGTCCCGGTGGGGCATGTCCGGTGAGAAATACACCTCCGCCATCACCCGCAGGCTGTGCTCGTCGGGGTGCCCGGCGATGACCTTGGGCAGCTCCGTGAAGAAATCCGGTTGCAGGAGCGCCAGGCGGCTGGCCGATCCGCCGGTGCCGGTGGGCGGCACGGGGGCCAACAGGGCGACGCCGGCGGCGTGGGCCTTCGCCAGGTAGCGCTGGACCACCAGCGTGCCCATGGAGTGCCCGATGAGCACCGGTTCGGCCGGAAGCTCGGCAACGGCACGGGCCAGATCGTCGGCGTAGTCGGCCAGCCCGAAGCTATCGAGTACGTCACGCCCCTCGCTCTCCCCGTGGCCGGAAAGATCGAGGGCGAAACAGTCATAGCCCCGGGCATTGAAGTAGGGAATGAAGTTGAGCTGCCAGCCCGTGGCGTTGGTGTAGGCGCCATGGACGAACAACAGGGGCGGCCGTGCGGACGGCTTGCTGGCGGGGTGGCGGTGGAGCTTGAGCTGACGAGGGGGCATGGCGGGTGTCGGGGCGAGTGAGGAGCGATTTGGAGCGATGCGTCGGACCCGGGGTTCCGGACTGCACCGCGGCAGATTCTGGCACGCAATGATGACACCGGGACACGGGGCCGCCGCGGTCTCCCCTGGCGTGGCCGACAGGCGTATATTCGGCCCTCCGTCGCGATCCCGTGGGGTCGCTCCGTACCGAACATCCACCGTACCACCCCATGTCCCTGCCCCGTATCGATCCCGCCGACTACCCCAGCCAGCTTGCCGCCAAGGTGGAGAAATTCCGCCATGACTTCGCCGCCTTTGCCGCGCCCGAGCCGGTGGTCCATCAATCCGCGCCCCTGCACTACCGCCTGCGGGCCGAGTTCCGCATGTGGCACGAGGGCGAGCGGGTGGACTACGCCATGTTCGACAGCGCCGCGCCCAAGACGCCGGTGATCATCGAAGACTTTCCGGCCGTTGCCGAGCCCATCGCCCGGGCCATGCCCGCGCTGCGTGAGCGCCTGATGGCCAGCCCACCCCTCAAGCGCAAGCTCTTCCAGGTGGATTTCCTGGCCACCCTGAGCGGTCGGCTGATGATCACCCTGGTCTACCACCGCCCCCTCGACGAGAGCTGGGAGGCCGCCGCACGGGAGCTGGCCGCCGCCATGGACATTGAGCTCATCGGGCGCAGCCGCAAGCAGAAGGTGGTCATCGGCCAGGACTGGTTGCTGGAGGAATTTGAACTCGATGGCCGCCCACTGCGCTACCAGCAGATCGAGGGCAGCTTCTCCCAACCCAATGGAGGCGTGAATCGGCAGATGCTCGGCTGGGCCTGTGCTCAGGTGGCCGGCGTGGGCGGCGACCTGCTGGAGCTGTATTGCGGCAACGGCAACTTCACCATCGCCCTGGCCCCCCAGTTCGGGCGGGTGCTGGCCACCGAGGTCAGCAAGTCATCGGTGCAGGCGGCCGACTACAACCTGGAAGCCAACGGCGTCAGCAACGTGACCATGGTGCGCATGTCCAGCGACGAGATCAGTGACGCCCTCTCCGGTGGCCGGGAATACCGGCGCATGCAGGGCGTGGATCTGGCCAGCTACAACTTCTCCACGCTCTTCGTTGACCCGCCGCGGATGGGTTTGGACGACGCCACGGTGGACATGGCCCGGCGCTTTCCCCACATCCTCTACATCTCCTGCAACCCGTCCACCCTGCGCGACAACGTGGCGGCCCTCCAGGCCACCCACGAGATCAAGGCGGCTGCCGTGTTCGACCAGTTTCCCTACACCCCCCACCTGGAATGCGGCCTGCTGCTGAGTCGCCGGCCCGCCGCATGATGCCCGCCGACAAGCCCGACGACGGCAGCCCGGTGGCGAAGGAAGACCGCTTGTGGCGCGACAACGGCTGGACCGCCCGCGTGATCAAGAACCAGGACGACGATGGCTGGGCGGTGGAAATGCTCAAGGACGGCGAATCCGAACCGGCCCTGGTGGGGCCATGGACCATGGGGCGGGACAAAAAGAACCCCAAGCCCCTCGACGCCAGCGCCTTCCAGACCCTCGTCAAGACCGCCTCCGAAGTCCTGCGCCGGCATGAGCAGCACCTCCACGCCATGCTCCACAAACACATCACCGTCAGCACCGAGGGCGGCCCGGTGGAGGTTCAGCTCGACATCGTCCCCGACGACTACGAACCCCATGCCATCCTCTCGGCCCGCGACTCCTTCGACGTCATACTGGCCGAAGTGCGCGTGACAGCGGCATTCCGGTTTGACCGGCGCAGCGCCGCCGCCTGGGTGGAAAGCGGGTTTTTGCCGCCGGAGTGAACCCCAAGCGCATTCAGACAGGATAAGGTTGACCCCCTGACACCCCCCTCCGGGGGCGCAGTAGGAGATGCCAGATTCATGTCCGAGCCCGATCCCGCCGCTGACGCTCCCCGCAAGGTGCCGTGGCTTGTGCGCATGCACTACCGCATGCGTACCGTGGCCTTCGCCATGATGTTCGGCGTCATCGCGCTGCATGGCGGGGGGCCGGTGAGCGGCCCCGGCTTCTGGGCCCTGATGGCCCTGCTCTTCCTCGTCTATCCCCACGCCCAATACCTGCGCACCCGTCGATTGTCCGACCCCACCGCCGGAGAGCTACGCAATCTGCGCACCGATTCGGTCTTCCTCGGCATGGGGGTGGCCACCATCGGCTTTCCCGTCTGGATCACCTTCGCCGGCTTGCTCGGCACCCTCTCCAACAATACGGCCAACAAGGGCTGGACGGGCATTGCCGAAACCCTGGTGGCCTTCCCGGGCGGTGCCTTGCTCGGCTGCCTCATCTGGGGGTTTCGCTTCGAACCCGACACCGACTGGGTGACCACCCTGTGCTGCATCGTCGGTCTCACGCTCTATCTCACCGCCCTGGGGCAGGTTGCCTTCACCCGCATCCTGCGCCTGCGGGTGACCCGCGAAGCCCTGCAGGTACGCGAACGCGAACTGATGGAGGCCAATGATGCCCTGCACAGGAATCTGCGGGAAATCGACGAACTGCAGGAACAGCTCCGCGAGCAGGCCAACCGCGACCCCCTCACCGGCCTCTACAACCGCCGCTACCTGGACAGCACCCTGGAGCGGGAGCTGGCCCGTTGCAAGCGCGACGGCAACCCCCTGGCGCTCATCCTCATCGACATCGATCACTTCAAGCAGGTCAACGACACCTACGGCCATCAGGCCGGCGACGAAATCCTGCTCCGGATCGCAGCCCTGCTGGCCGGCATGGCCCGTGCAGGAGACGTGGCCTGCCGCTACGGCGGCGAGGAATTCCTGCTGCTGATGCCGACCATACCCATGGCCTCCGCGCGGGAACGTGCAGAAGCCTTGCGCATCGCCTTCGAAGCGCTTGAAGTGCCCTTTGGCGCCTTCAAACTGAAGGCCACCGTGTCCATCGGCATCGCAGCCTATCCGGGCCAGGGCATCTCGGCCGATGAACTCATCCGCAGCGCCGACACCGCCCTGTATCGCGCCAAGAACCTGGGGCGCAACCGGGTCGAAGTCGAGTCAGAGGGCGTGAACAAATCGTAGCGAGCGGTTCGAGTTCGGCACCCGGAAGCGCAACCGTAAAAGGCTAAGGCGCGCATCCCAGGGGCGAAATCGGGCCGCGCGGTAGATCGATTCAAACCCGCTCAGCGCATGCCGCCGGCAGGCCCGAACATGGCCATCAGGGTCAGATCTTCCGTAATGTTGAAGAAGGAATGTTCCGTGGTCGCGCCCACAAACATCACCATCCCCGGCCCCACCTCCTGTTGCTGTCCGTCGATGCTCAGCACCGCGCGGCCTTCCAGCACCAGGTAGAGCTCATCCTCCAGGTGCGGTGCCTGCATGTCCTTGGCACCGACAGGGAGGCGGTATAGCGCGCAGGACATCTGCGAGCTGCGCAGAAACTCGAAAATGGAAGGCTGATTACCGGCAACCTTGCTCTTGAGTTCATTGAGGTTGAAGATTTTCCACACGATGGATGACCCCAAGGAAAGTAGGTTTTTGATGGACAGGTCGATAGTGCCAGAGGAATCCCAGCGGTCAAGCATTTCCTCCACGCCCGGCGCTCCGCCGCAAACCGCCTGCCGTGGCAGAACGGCCCTCAGGCAAGGGGTTTCACCTTTCGGCGCCTCGTGGCAGGGCAGGGGGGCATGAAGCTCGCCAGTCTCGATACGGCCCGGCCCGGCGGCACCCTGCTGGTGGTCAGCGCGGACCTGAGCCTGTGCCAGACAGTCGGCGGCATCGCAGCGACCCTGGCCCAGGCCCTCGCCGACTGGGACCGGGTTGTTCCACAGCTCGGCGAGGTTTACGCCGCCCTGTCGGCAGGGCACGCCCGCCATGCCCGACCCTTCACCGCCCGGGAATGCCTTCCCCTGGCCGACGAAGCGTGGTGGGTAGCCTTTCACCCGCCCGGCACCCCCTGTCTGGTTGCCGCGCCCGGCGATTGCATCGCCATGTCCCCCGAAACCCTGCCGGCAGAGCTGAGGGAATGGCTGGAAGCCGAGATCAGGGCTCAGCCTTGCCTGGCAGGGCCTGTCGCCCTCGTGACCGGATGCCGGACTTGAGTTGATAGCTGATATTTTGCACAGTTGTTCCGTCGGGCTCCAGACTCAACTGCCTCCCACTTCGATTCCAGACACCTTGCAACGCCATGCCCATGAATCGTCAGACAAGCTTCGAATTTCCCGTCGACGGGGCTGCCTTTCCGGCGCCTGCGGTGCGTGCGGCGCACCGTCGCCGGCTTGTGGTGCCGGATGTCGGGGGGCTTCCGCCCTTTCAACTGGCCCTGGAGGCCTCGGGCGACCCGATCGAGGTGCGACTGCCGGTGTCCGTGCCAGCGCCTTTGCCCGTGCCCGGGCGTGTCCGTGACGATGACGATGCCCCTGCGGCAGGCGTTGCGCGGGCGCAGCAGGGGCCGGGGGCGAAGGTCCAGAAGGCCGTTTCGGTGCATGTCCGGGGGCGCGTTTGGGAGGTCTGCCTGCGCCTCGTTCCCGACGAATACGAGCCCCACGGTGTGCTGATGGCGTTTGACGAACTCGGCGAGCGCGTTGCCGAGGAAAAGGTCGTGCCCGACTTCCGGCTGACCGAGGGGGTGGCGCGGAGCTGGATCGAGGGTGATTTCGAGTAGCCCGGCCCGGGGGCGGGTGCGCGGGCGATGCGGTGCGTAAATTGAGCCAGAACAGGGTGTCGGCGGCCTTGTGCGGCTAGAGTCGTGCCCAGCCATGAAAGCGTTTCCGTCCGTCCTTCCGCGTGTCGTCCCGAGCCGTGCTTCGGGTAGCATCCCCTGTCTGACCGGGCAGGGGCCCGGCGCGAATCGAGGAGAGTGACATGCTGGCAGGCAGGACGGCTTTGGTGACGGGTTCCACTTCCGGAATTGGTCTGGCGGTGGCCCAGGCCCTGGCGCGGGCCGGGGCGAAGGTGATGCTCAATGGTTCGCGCCCGGCGGCCGATGCCGAGGCCCTGCGGGCCGGGCTGGCCGCCGAAGCGGGGGTCGAGGTGGGCTACACCCAGGCCAACCTGGCCCTGGGGGCGTCGGCCCGGGCCCTGGTGGAGGCCACCATCGCGGCCTTCGGCAGTGTGGACATCCTGGTCAATAACGCGGGCATCCAGCACGTGGCCGCTGTGGACGCCTTTCCCGACGACACCTGGGATCAGATCATCGCCATCAACCTGTCGTCGGTGTTCCACACCACCAAGGCGGCCCTGCCGTCCATGAAGGCGCGGGGCTGGGGGCGCATCGTCAATATCGCCTCGGCCCACGGCGTGGTGGCTTCGCCCTTCAAGGCGCCCTACACGGCCAGCAAGCACGCGGTGGTGGGCTTTTCAAAGGCGGTGGCGCTGGAAGTGGCCGAGCAGGGCATCACCTGCAACGCCCTGTGCCCGGGCTATGTGCGCACTCCCCTGGTGGAAAAGCAGGTGGTGGATCAGGCCAAGGTGCACAACCTGCCGGAAGACCGGGTGATCCGCGAGGTGATCCTGGCTGCCCAGCCCACCAAGCAGTTTGTCGAGGCCGACGAGGTGGCGGCCTTCACGGTGTTCCTGTGCTCCGATGCGGCCCGTTCGGTGACCGGCTCGGTGCAGTTGATCGATGGGGGCTGGACCGCGAGGTAGCCCCCGGGAAAGGCAGGCATGGAAGAGTTCATCGGTGGCTTGTGGCACCGCTTCATCACCCGCGCGGCGACGCGCAGCCACCCGGAGGCGGTGGTGCGCCTGGCCGACATGGAGCGCAGCGCCGGGATCCTCTTCCGCGCCCTGGGGGGCGACGCCGGCCTGCGGGTGGCGCCGGCCGCCGAGGTGGAGCATGGCGCCCGCCGCAACTGGCTGGCGCGCCTGGCCCATGCCGGCGAGAAGGTGGCCCAGGCCGCCCGGGATGAGGAAACCTTGCGGCTGCCGGCCGAGATCGCGCTCTTCCCCGAGCGCAGCCTCAACCGTGATCTCTACCTGTGGCTGATCGCCCAGGGGGCTGCCCTGCCCGCCGGTGGCCTGTCGGCCGACACCTGGATCGCCGCCAACCAGCAGGCCAGCGCCGCCACCCTGGAGGCCTTTCCGGGCTTTGCGGCGCGCTATCGCCGGCTGGTGGCCGCGGTGCTGGCCGAGCGCCCCGACCCGGGCAAGCTGCCGGCCGACGAGGCCGCCGCCGAGAGGGCAATCCGCCAGGCCCTGGATGCGCCGGGCAACGTTACCGCCCTGCCGGCCGCCCGGCGCCCGCCGACACCCGTGGCCCTGTGGCTGTATCCGGCGCCGGTGGCCCTGGACCGGCGCCAGTCCGCCGCTGACCCGACCCCGGCCGAACACCGGGAGGGCAGCAAGTCGGCGGACGCCACCGACCGCCGCCGTCAGGCCCAGCGGGAAGACATGCCCGATGGCCGCAATGGTCTGATCCTGCCCTTCCGGGCCGAGAGCCTGCTGTCCTTTGCCGAATACGTGAAGGTGAACCGTGGCCACGAAGAAGGCGACGACGAGGACCCGACCCGGGTGGCCCACGACATGGACCGCATCGCCGTGGCCCAGGATGGTCAGGACACCGCCTCGCGGGTGCGCTTCGACCTGGATCTGCCCTCCGCTGCCCACGACGACATTCCCCTGGAGAGCGGCATCCTGCTGCCCGAGTGGGACTGGAAGAAGCAGGTGCTGAAGAAGGACATGTGCAGCATCACAGTGCTTGACCCCCGGGACGCCCAGCCCTGCCCGCTGCCCCCGCGCCTGATCGCGCCGGCCCGCCGCCTGCGCCGCCAGCTGGAGGCCCTGACCCCTGCCCGGCGCTGGATCAAGAACCAGCCCGATGGCCCCGAGCTCGACATCGACGCCTGCGTGCGGGCCTATGCCGACCGGCACACCGGCCATGTGGCCGGCAGCGATGGCGGCTACCTGTCCTGCGAGCGGCGCGAGCGCGACCTGTGCTGCCTGGTGCTGGCTGATCTGTCCCTGTCCACCGATACCTGGGTCAGCGACGAGCAGCGGGTGATCGACGTGATCCGCGACAGCCTGTGGCTGTTCTCGGAGGCCCTGGGGGCAACGGGCGACCCCTTCGGCCTGTACGGCTTCTCCTCGCGCCGGCGTGAGCACATCCGCTTTCACCGCATCAAGGGCTTCGACGAGAAGATCGACGACCGCATCCGTGGCCGCATCGGCGCCCTCAAACCGGGTTTCTACACCCGCATGGGGGCGGCCATCCGCTACGCCACCCAGATCCTCGCCAAGCGCCCGGAGGCCTTGCGCCTGTTGATGATCCTGTCCGATGGCAAGCCCAATGACGTGGATCACTATGAGGGGCGCTACGGCATCGAGGACACCCGGATGAGCCTCAATGCGGCCCGCCAGGAGGGCGTGCGGCCCTTCTGCGTGACCATCGACAAGGAGGGGCAGGGCTATCTGCCCCACCTCTTCGGCCCTTCCGGTTACACCATCCTGCGCAACCCGGCCGAGCTGCCGGCGCGCCTGCCCGGGCTCTACGCCCAGCTCACGGCCGGCTGAGGGCCGCTCTGGCGGAGGCCGTGGCGATCAGTCCGGCCACGCTGCGGGAGAGCTGGCGTACCGGCTCGGTCGCCGGCATGCCCAGCAGAAAGCCCTGGGCGCAGTCGCACTCCAGCTCGCACAGGGTGGCCAGGTCGCGGGCATCCTCGATGCCCTCGGCGATCACCCGCAGCCCGCGCTGGCGGGTGTCTTCAATCGTGGCGGCAGCCCTGTCCCGGCGCACGGCATCGGCATGGACGCGGTGGGTGCATGACAGGGGCAGCTTGATGAAATCCGCCCCCATCCCGCTACGCCCGGTGGCGCGCCCGCAACCCTGCACCCGGAGCTTCTGCCAGGCATCTTCCAGGCCGGCGGGGGTGTCGGTGTCCATGTACTCCACCACCAGCCGGGCGGTGTCGAGGCCGCCTTCGTCCAGCATACGAGGCAGTTCGTCGTCTGCCGACACGTCCACGATCATGGCGCCGCTCAGATTGATGAAGAGCCGTCCGGGCAGCCCGGCCGCAACAAAGGTGGCCACCGCCCGGCGCGCGGCGAGGCGCTCCAGGGGGAGGCCGAGGCCGGCGTCCCGGGCCACCCGCAGGAGTTGCTCCGGTGTGTGCAACGGCGAGTCGGCGGGGCCCCGCATCAGTGTCTTGTAGCCCAGTACCTCGCGTCGGCGCAGGTCGAAAATGGGTTGGAAGACAAAGCCAAGGGCCTGGCAGGCCAGGATGTCCCGGAGATGTGTGACGAGGCCGCTGAAGTACATGGAGCGTGGGCGTGAGCACGATGGGTAATATCGTGATTGTCGGCAGCGCTCCACGCCAATTGAATGAAGCTTTTGTGAAGACCGCGTGATGACGCGGCCTTCGGGACGTCTTCGCTCTGAGGGTAAGAATAAATCTGCTGCGTGACCCGAGTTCGCTACGATCTCTTCACACCCTCTCACTGGCGGCCGTGAAATCGCTCGGCTTCGGCCCCGAAACACCCCACCAGCCACTCGGCGCTGGCGGCAACCCGCGCCTGGGGGCGGGCATCGGGGTGGATGAGCATCCACAGCTCCCGTATCAACACGGGCTCCGGCCCGCCCAGGCGCACCAGGGCCGGGTCGGGGTCGGCCATGAAGCAGGGCAGGATGCCGTGGCCGATGCCGTCGGCCACGGCCCGGGCCAGCCCCCGCAGGCTGTTGGAGCGCAGGCGCACCCGGCCCGTGCCGAGCAGGGCGGCCAGGTGGCGCATCTCCGGCGTGTGGTCCAGATCCGGGTTATAGGCCACCCAGTCACCGGGACGCACCGGCAGATCGCCTCGGGCGGCGCCATAGAGGGCAAAACCCACGTCGGCCAGCTTGCGGATCAGGAAGTCGCCGCTGGCCGGGCGCGCCAGGCGAATGGCGATGTCGGCCTCCCGGCGGGCCACGCTCAGGTTGTCGTTGCTGGCGATCAGTTCGACGGAGAGGTCGGGGTGAAGGGCATACAGATTGGGTAGCCGGGGCACCAGGTACTCGCCGATGATGGCGCTGACGGCGGTGATGCGCACCAGGCCACTGACCGCCCGGTTGCCGGCCTCGGCCAGACGCACCACGCCGGCCACGTCCTCCTCGATGCGGGTGCTGCGGGCCAGCACCCGCGCGCCCACCGGGGTGGGATGCCAGCGGCCCTCACTGCGCTCGAACAAGGGGGTGCCCAGGCTCTCCTCCAGGGCGCGCAGGCGGCGGGCCACGGTTGTCTGGTCCACCTTCAGGCTGCGGGCGGCGGCGGCCAGCGTGCCCTCGCGGCCGATCACCACCAAAAAACGCAGATCGTCCCAGTTCATCATCTTCATCCCGATTGAGGCCTGCATTTTTGCAGGAAAGTGAGGCATGGATGTCAATTTACGCAGGCTTTGTCAGCGCTTAGTCTGAGCCCGCTGCTTCCCCATTCACATCCACTCAGGAGATCCTCCATGACCGCGTCCACCTCCCTGCGCCAGTTGTCCGGCCTCCCCGCCGCCCCGTCCCGCCTGTCCGAGTCGGCCCTGATCCTGGTCGACGCCCAGAACACCTACCGTACCGGGGTGATGCAGCTCAGCGGTGTCGAGCCCGCCCTCGACGCCTGCGCCAGCCTGCTGGCCCGTGCCCGTGCCCTCAAGGTGCCGGTGATCCACATCCAGCATGATGCCGGCCCCGGCACGCCCTACGACATCCGTGCCGAGATCGGCGCCATTGCCGACAAGGTGGCGCCCGCCGAGGGCGAGCCGGTGGTGGTGAAGAACTACCCCAACTCTTTCCTGAATACCGATCTGGACGCGCGCCTGAAGGCGTTGGGTGTGAAGAACCTGGTGGTGGCCGGTTTCATGACCCACATGTGCATCAACTCCACCGGCCGCGGCGCCTTCAATCTGGGCTATGCCGTCACGGTGCCCGCCAACGCCACCGCCACCCGCCCCCTCGCCGGGCCGGACGGCAGCACGGTTCCGGCCGCGGTCTTGCAGGCGGCGGCCCTGGCCGCCCTGGGTGATCTGTTTGCCGTGGTGGTGCCCGACGTGGCGGACATTCCGGACTGAGAGGCCGTGAATAGATCCACTGCGCGGTTCGAGTTCACCCCTGCGATGCTCGCCGTACCCTTGTACGGTTGCGCTTCTCGGGGCGAACTCGAACCGCTCGCTACGATTTCTTCGCGCCCTCCGAGCCCCGTCCGCCGACCGGGGCTTCAGGCCTGCTGCGCGTCGGACGTGTGTGCGCTGCGGCGGCGTGCCAGATAGGCGGGGCCGAGGCGGACCGCCAGCTTCTCGGCCTTCATCCAGATATCCGGGTGGGGGCGGAAGCTGTCTCGCAACTGCTTCCACAGGGGCGAGGCCTTATGGAGCAACTCATGGAGCACCGTGTCGAGCAGATCGAGGGCATCGTCGTCGGACAGGGGCGCCAGATAGCGCGGGTTGAGACGCAGGGTGTCGGAGTGCCAGCGATACTGGCCGAAAACCCGCCCTGCCGCCGACAGTTTGCGGGTGCACAAACGCTTGGGGATGCCCAGTTGCGGCAGGTGCTCCTGCACCACCTCGAGGGCCAGATCGATGTCGCGCCGGGTCATGGGGGTGGGGCCTCGCAGGTTCAGATGCCCCAGGTGACGGGGTGCTTGTCCTTCAGGGAGCGCTCCAGGATCTCCAGCAGGGGCACGGCGCGCTGGAAGAAGGCGACACCGCCGCCCGCTGGCTTGGCTTCGTTCTCCTCGGCGTCGGCCTTCTCGGCCTGCCGGGCCTTGTCGGTGGCAATGGCCTCCTTCAGGGTGGCGATGGCCGAGGGCAACTGTTCCACCGTGAAGATGCCCTTGGGCTCGGCGGGATCCTTGCCCAGCAAGGTGAGCATCTCCTTGCCGTTCTTCTCGAACATGATGACGTCGCCGCTGGCGGGGGATTTGAAGATGATCAGCATGGGGGAGGGTGTCCTTGCAGTGGAATGGTCCCATTGTAGGCCCGCTGCCGGCCTGGAGGAAAACCCCAAGCGTGAAGTGGCGGCACAGGTGATACCGTGGGCGCCCGACTTTCCGCGAACCTGAATCCGTGGACCCACGTGCAAGTCTCGCCGGTGTGGCTTTCGGTCTCGGTGCCTACGGCATCTGGGGCTTCTTTCCGCTGTTCTTCCGCCAACTCGGCCACGTCAGCCCGGTGGATCTGTTGTGCAATCGCGCGGCCTGGGGCTGCTTGTTTGTCAGCCTGATCCTCACCGCGCGCCACCACTGGCCAGCGACCCTTGCTGCGGCGCGGCGCCCCGGCACGGTGGCGCGTCTGGGCCTGGCGGCACTGCTGGTGGGGGCCAACTGGCTGGCCTTCCTGTGGGCGGTGGATCAGCGCCAGGTGGTGGCGTCCAGCCTGGGCTACTTTCTGACGCCGCTGGTGAATGTGCTGTTGGGCATGCTGGTGCTCAAGGAGCGCCTCAATGGCAAGGAGTGGGCCTCGGTGGGCCTGGCCGTGGCGGCCGTTGGCAGTGAGCTCCTGACGCTCGGCAGCCTGCCCTGGATCTCGCTGTTCATCGGCGGCAGCTTCGGGCTGTACGGGCTGGTGCGCAAGCAGGTGGCGGTGGATGCCGTTTCCGGCCTGTGGCTGGAAACCCTCACCCTGCTGCCCCTGATCGGCCTGTATACGCTGTGGCAGCAGGCCCAGGGGCACAGTGTGTTCACCGGCCACGATGCCCTGACCCAGGGCCTGCTGGCCCTGGCCGGGGTGCTCACGGCCCTGCCCTTGATGCTGTTCGCCGCCGCCACCCAGCGTCTCAACCTGGCCACGGTGGGCATGCTCATGTACATCAACCCGACCCTGCAGTTCCTCACGGCGGTGCTGCTCTTCGATGAAGCGCTGCAGCCCGCCCGCCTGCTGACCTTCGGGCTGATCTGTGCCGGTCTGCTCCTGTATAGCTGGAGCGGCTGGGAGAAGTACCGGGCCAGCCAGGCCTGAGCGGGTGTGAAGAAATCGTAGCGAGCGGTTCGGGTTCGCCTCGAGAAGCGCAGCCGTACAAGGGTACGGTGAGCATCGCAGGGGCGAAATCGGGTCGCGCAGCAGATTTACTCACATCCTCTGAGCGGGCGGCTCAGGCCGCCGGTGGTGTGAAGCGGAACTCCGGGTCGCCCCAGGCCTGGAAGGCGCCCCAGGCAAGGCCGGTGGGCTCGGCCGTGGCGCAGGCCTCGAGGGCACCCGCGTGGGCGCCTGCGAAGGGCTCGCCTGCGCCCACCGCGGCCAGCAGGGTTTCGAAGTAGTGTCCGGCCAGACGGCGCTCCACCCCCCAGGCGCTGACCACCACACAGGGCACGCCCGCCTTCAGCAGGGCCGGGGCCATCTCCGCGCCGAAGTTTCTGCTGCCCGTGTGCGGATTGTCGAGGACCACCAGCGCGGGCAGGCTGCGCATCTGGCGCAGCTCCTCGACGCCCAGGAACATCCCGTCGCTGAGCACGAAGCCGGTGGCGGTCCGGCCGCTGTCCAGACGGTAGTCGTGCAGGTAGGTGCCGCTGATCATCAGGATGCCGAACTCCCGGGCGTAAAGATGCGCCACCACGCCCCGTGCGCCCTCGCCCATGCTCAGGCTGACCGCCATCCCGCGGGACGCCAGGGTGCGGCGGTAGCGGTCGAACAGCTCACCTTGCTCCGGCGGGGGCAGGCGGGGGTTCTCGTCGCCGTAGGTGCCGTCGCTGCTCGGGTTGCCGATGAGCAGGGCGGCGGGGTGTGGGGCGGCGCGCTGGATGGAGAACAGGTTGCCGTCCGGGCGGCGGATCGCCGGCAAGGGGGCACTCAGGCCGTTCTGGTGCAAGGCCAGGATCAGCTCCCAGGGGTAGGCGGCGGCCCCCCTGTCCAGGAGCAGCCGGTAGCCATGGGCCGGCGGCAGGGTGGCGAAGTCGGCGGGGAGCAAGGGGTCGGTGATGAACTCCAGCATCTTCGGCAGATCCGCCGGGTGCTCGCGCAGGGCGTCGCGGAACAGGGTGATGAAATCGTGCTGCAGGTGGCGGGTCCATTCGCGGCGACCGTTTTCGTCCAGCAGATAGTGCATCTTCCCGGGCTCGTTGCCGCGGACGGTCAGCAGGCGCAGCGCCACCGGTTCGGCTGGTGCCGGGGCGTCGAGGGCGGCGCGGATGTGGACGGCGGTGCGCTGGATGATGGACGGGAGGGCGTCGGGTTCGACGCTTGCAAGGTAGTGGCGCTGGCCGCTTTCGTCCCGGTTGGCGCAGGGGCGGGCGATCAGGGGGATGAGGGTGTCCGGTGTGCCGTAGAGGGGGTCGACGAGGACCGGGACCACCGGTTTGCCCGATGCCAGGGCGCGCTGAATCTCGGCCATCTGGAAGGTGCTGAGGGTGGTGTCGCGGCCGATCACGCAGACGATGAGGTCGGCCCGGTCGAGCAGGGCGGCCAGATCCGCTGCCCAGTTCTCGCCCTGCACCAGGTCCACATCCCGGTTCACTTCCAGGTCCAGGGCCTCGAGGGCGGCGGCCAGGGGGCGCACGTATTGGCCGTAGGCGTGGGCGTAGGAGATGAAGACCCGCGGCCGGATGCGCTCCGCCGGATGGAGGTCGGGCAGGGCCAGGTAGACGGGGCTGTCTACGGGGGCCTTTGAGCCGACATTCAGTATGTGATTGGCAATTGTTTCGCGTAGAGCTTGCGCTTCGCCATTGCTAAGAGCGGGACCGTTTTGCTGATAAACGATCAATCGACATCCGCCCAGGTCCGCCGGTACGGGGGAGCCTTCTTGGGCAAGCAGGATTGTCCGCGCGGGGCACATGCCCAAGCGCGCTCCGAGGGCGATAAGGACGTCCGGGGTGGCCAGGGTTAGATTGGCGATCACGAGTTCGGCTGACTGCAGTAGGCGTGTTGCCTCGTGATTGCCCGCGATGTCCTCGGGGTCATGGTGCAGGCATGCAAACCCCAGTTGCTGGGTACTTTCCAAGATGCACTTGAAAGTGGTGTCGAGGTCGGTGCTCGGGCCTGAGCGTCTATCGCTGCGATCGCCGGATGCTTGCAGCACTAAACAGAGGCCGCCGCTGTCCGGCAGGGGAGGCTGTGGCAGGACGCCGACGGAACTCGTCAGCGCAGGAGGACGGAGCTTGCCGTCGGCGTAGATAGGGTTGGGAGACAAGGGCGTACCACCCGGCATGGTGGTACGCGCCCCGATCCACCCGGCGAAGCGTGCCCGGGATTCGGCAGTGTCGGTTACTACTTCGTAGCGATGCACCAAGCCGAGGGTGAAGGCGCCCATAGGTAGCCACGCATCCTGACGGGTGATGAGCATCGCACCATCCCGCCGTAGGGCCAGGGCCACACCGAGGCGGTAGCAGGTGGTGGCATCGGCTCGGCTGAGGTCGCAGATGATCAAGTCCGCGTCAATCAGGCGCTGGTAGCGCTGGGCGTCGTTGGTGACAGGGCTACTGTCCAGATCCACATCGTTTTCGGCCAGGGCTGCCCGCACGAGTTCTGTGTCCAGCACGCCCGGCGCGCAGAGCAGGACAGCCCGCCGGCGCGGTGCGGCGGTGCCGCTGCTGTTGGCAGGCCTGTCCTCTGCCGGGAGAACGGCAGGGGGCTTGAGGACGATGTCGCCCACCTTCACTTCCTCGCCCAGGCATTCCAGCAGTTGCCGGGCTTCGTCCTCCTGCCCCCGGGCGAGGGCGTCGAGGCCGCGGGCGTAGGCCAGCAGTTCCTGCTCGCCGGCCAGGGGCAGCTCGATGGCGGCGGCCAGCCCGCCCAGGCGCACGGCCGCGGCGGCGGGCCCGTCGGTGGCCTGGCGCAGGGCATCGGCGAAGGCATGGGCGGCGCTGGACGGTTCGAGGAAGGCCAGGGCCACCCAGCGCTGGATGGCCAGGTACTCGGCCAGTTGCGGGTCGGCGTTGCGGGTGGCGTACTGTTCGGCTTCTTCCACGTAGCGCCACAGCAGTTCGGCGACACGCCGGCTGCGTGGGCGCGGGTCGTCCCGGTAGCGGGCGCGCAGCAGGGCCAGACCGTGCCAGCGCACCTGCGGGTCGATGCGGTAGTAGCCGCCGCCGAGGGCGGTGGCGAGGGGAGAGAAGAGGATGTCGGCTTCGAGGCTGTGATCGGTGCCGGGCTGGAAGTTGACCCGGATGAGGTGCAGCAGCTCGGGGCGCAGGGTTTCCGGCAGGCAGGCGTGGATCAGCAGGAGCAGGGCGTCGCGGCCGTAGTCGGCTGCGAACTGCGCCAGGGCGGCGTAGGCCTGTTGCTTGTCGAGGGGCTGCTGGCCGAGGGCGTCGGGGTAGGGCATGGCCGGGCTATTTGTTGCCGCGCAGGATGTCGATGGCCCGCAGCAGGTGGGTGGCGTCCAGGGGCAGCATGGGCACGCGGGTGTTGGCGGCGATGAGCTCGGCGGTGGTGCCGGCCCAGCGGGCGCGGGGCATGGGGTTGAGCCATACGATGGCCGGGCAGTGGGTCAGCAGTTCGTCCAGCAGGTCGGCGGTCTGGTTGGCGCGCCGCCGGTTGAGGTAGCCCCGGGCGCTGCCGGCGTCGCTGACGATGAGCAGACCGGCGCCGTTGAAGCGGCGCAGGACGTCGCCAAGGGGCTGCGGGTCGCGCAGGTCGGGCCGGGCGTAGAGCTGGCGGCGCGGCAGGTTGCTGAAATAGCCGGTCTCGGCCCGGGCCAGACGGCCGAAGGGGAGGGATTCGGTGAGGCTGACCAGGAAGGGGCGCCAGGGGTCCATGCTCGGGCTGGTGTCGGCGAGGATCAGCAGGCGCGCGGCGTTGCTGCGCCGGGGCCGGCATGCCGGGCGCAGGAGCAGGCCGCGGCGGCAGCGCTCTTCCACGGTGGCGTCGATGTCGAGTTCGGTGCGCGGGCCGCCGCGGGTGCCGCGCCGGTAGCGGCGCCACAGGACGGTCAGGTCGCGGGGCTTGATCAGGGCCTGGGGATGGAGCACGTAGTCCTCGCCCAGTGCCGGGCTGAGCGGCAAGCGTGGAACAGGCAGGCCGGTGCCCTCCTGGACGGAAGAGAAGCTGATGCGCGCCCGGGGCGTGGCCGGATCATCGCCGGGGGCCATGGCGGGGTTGTCCGGGGTGTGGCCGCCGGGGGCGGCGGCGGGGCTGCCGATGCTTGTCGGGGGGGCGGGTGTGGCGGTGCCAACGGTGCCCGGGGTGTCGGCCCGCGCTGCGTCCAGGTGGGCCAGCGTGGCATCGACGGCGGCGAGCAGGTCGGCCGGCGTCGCCGGGATGTGGGCGAACCAGCGTGCGATGAGGCGGTGCTCTTCATCGGAGCGCGCCCACAGGGTCTGGGCCAGGCGGACCAGGGCCTGGCGTTCGCCCTGGCCGTCGGGGCTGCTGCCATAGCCGGCGGCCAGGGCGCGCAGGCCGTCCAGGTAGTCACGGGTGCCGATGGGCACGCCCTGGGCCACGAGTTCGCGAAACAGGCCGTGGAGCAGGGGTGGCAGGGCCGGGGGGTGTGTCACCGGCCGGCCTCGTCGGTGGTGCGGGCGCTGTAACGGCGGATGTCGTCGCGGATCTTGAAGAGCAGGGCCTGGTCGCTGGCGGCCAGGTCGTCCGGCCGGATGTCCTCGGCCCGGCGGCCCTTCCAGTGCAGCACCCGCACCCAGTCCACCAGCTCGCTGGTGGCCGGGAGCTTTTGCAGCTTGAGGTCGTGGGCGCGCTGGCGGATCTCGCAAAAACGCGCCACGGCGCCGGCGATCAGGGTGTCACTGAGGGCATCCACGCGGGTGGCCAGGTTCCTGCGCACGATCTCGGCGAGCATGGCCGGGTCGCTGGGGAAGTCTAGCTGCACATACAGGCAGCGCCGCAGGAAGGGTTCGGGGAGCTGCTTTTCCCGGTTGCTGGTGATGAGCACGATGGGGCGGGTACCCTCCGGCGGGCCGCTCACGTGCCGCCCGAAGCCCCGCTCGTCCATGCAGGCCGCGTTCTCGTCGGCGGGCAGGTCTTCGATATCGAACTCGAAGCGGTCGAGAACGTCGAGGAGGTCATTGGGAAAATCGATGTCGGCCTTGTCCACTTCATCGATCAGCACCACGCCGGGCCGGCCCTGCCGGATGGCGCGGCCCAGGGGTTCCAGGCTGATGTAGGGGTGGATGTGGTGGGCTCGGGTGTTGGTGCGATCCTGGGCGTCCTGCAGGCGGCGCAGGGCGTCGAAGCGGTAGAGCAGATCCTTGGCCTGGCTGGTGCTCTTGACCGTCACGGCGATCACCTCGCCGAGGCCGAGCTCTTCGGCAATGGCGCCGGCCAGACGGGTCTTGCCGCAGCCGGCCTCGCCCTCCACCAGCAGCGGGCGGCCCAGGTGGATGGCCAGGTTGACGATCTCGGCGGTCTGGGGCGAGGCGATGTAGCCGGCGCTTTGCTGGCCGGTGTAGGTGGCGTAGGGATGGGGCACGGGCGCTTTCCTTTGTGGTCAGTCCGCCCAGAAGCCATTGAGGGCGAGGCGGTTGTAGACATCGGTGGGGGGCTTGCCGGCGGCGTCCGCCGCGTCGGCGGCGATGGCCCGGCGTTGCGGGGCGTTCAGGTTGCGGCAGCTTTGTTCGAGCCACGCTTCCACGTCTTCGTCGGTGAGGGCGGTCAGCCCGGGCAGGGCCTGCAGGCAGCGGAAGTCGGTGGCGTCGGTGTCCTCTGACTGCACCAGGGCCTCGGCCGGGGCGGCCAGGGGGGCGTGATCGATGACGACACAGATCAGCCGGTGGGGGGGCGTGCGGTCACCGGTCGCGAGCGCATCCACCAGGGGGCGCCAGAAGCCCGTGACGAAGTCGGTGAGCCGGTTCGGGTCGCTCCCGACGGAAGGCAGGATGAACAGCAGGGGCGCGTCCTCAAGGCGTGCCAGCACACGGCCCGCCAGGCGGCCCACATCCGGCCCCTCCAGGCTGGGTACCCGGAGCAGGGCGCCGAGCTGAGGGATCAGGGCCGCCGACCCGTGGCCGTAGAGCGGCTGCCCGAAGAGGACGCTCATCTCCTCGTCCTGCCCCCAGGCGTACAGGGCCTGGGCAAACTGGAGCTGTCCCCAGTTCTCGGGGCCGTGGACCAGGAAGGCGGCCGCCAGGCTGTCCGCCTGTTTGCACACTGCGCGGCGGGCACGCTTGAGGGCCTTCATCTGGGGCTCGCGGCCGATGGCGCCCAGCTCGCTGTCGGGGATCCTGCCGATGGCGGCCGGAGGGCTGTCGGGGGCCTCGCGGATGAGTTTCTGGTTCCAGTGATGGATGGTGCTGACCAGCCCGGCCACCAGGTCGATGGTGTCGTTGAACGGGTTGATGAGGCGGCCCGGCCCGCCGGCCCAGGTGACGACCGCGGCCTTGAAGTCGGCCTGCTTCTGTCGGGATGCCTCGCGGACCGCCTCGTCCGGGAATTCCTCGGCGAGGACGGCCTCGGCGCTGGCCTTGAGCGCCCGGTCGGCCTCGCTGCCGGTGCGCGGGATGAAGAGGAAGAGGGGCGGCGTGTGGCAGGCCCGCCAGTGATGGGTGGCCCAGCGGAACTCCAGTTCGGTGATGGATTCCTGGAAGCCGGGGGGCGTCCACCCGTAGCGATGGCCGAACAGCCCCACATAGCCGTCACAGGCGGTGAGCTTGTCGCGGCACACGTCCTCAACGTAGGCCGCCGGGTTGGTCCAGTCTTCCTGCAGGGTGATGAGCACCGGGATCTTTTCCACGGCGCGCTTGATGTCCTTGCGGGGCGTCTCGCAATCCCGCGCGGTGGCGCTCAGGAAGAGGGAGCCTATTTCCGGCAAGGGCCTGGGCATGGTGTTGGGCTGGGGGCGGTGAGGCAATAATTATGGCAGAAGCCTGCACGGGCTCCGCGGTAGGCAGAGCAGCCCGCTGGGCATTCTCACTTGCGCCCATCGCCGAGGTGTGGCGTGGTGTGCTTGCAAGTTGGATCTATAGCGCCTTGCTGCAGAAGGCCCATGCCGCCGGATGTCTCTGAAAGAGGTCGGAAAATGGTGCAATAGTCTGCCCTGTCCTGCCAAAACACCAGCCCAGGAGGCCGTGGTCATCGGCCTGATTCAATTCGTCGAAAAGGGCTTGTTCGTTGATGACGTCCTTTGCCAATGCGCTCCGGACGACCGCAGACAAGCGCCTGAAACCGGCCTGATATCCAGCAGCCACGGCCTCTCGTTGATCGAGCATGAACACCTCGACAGTCTTGCTGCCTTTTGTTGACCAGTCGTTCGCTCGAATGTCAAAGCGTGCGGTCAGGTTGCCGGTATCCGGGTCAAAGTCGAGGTGAAGCCACGGGTCTTCGGCACACGGGTCGATCAACAGAGGCTGGTCACCGAGCATCGGAAATTGACTTCCTTTGAGGCGGCCACATTCGGTGCAGCAGAGCAGTAGGTTGGCCCACTGGAATGCGTGTTGCGGGTAGCGGGCCTTGGGGCGGAAATGCTCGATGTCCGCCCCATGGGAATCGACGCAATACATGCACCTTTCCCGCTTGCCCATCATCTTCTGCAAGACGGCGAGGACCGATTTCAGGGTCTTGGTCTGGCGCGCGGATTTCCATTCCTTCTCGATATCCAGAGCCCCCAGAGCTTGCTTGGTGTCGACTGAGGATTGCCGTCCTTCGAGATAACGCCGTTCGGACTTTGGCAAGTCCGGACGCTTGAGTCGCCGCATGGATCACAACTCCTCGCCGGTCGCCGCAAATAGTTGAAGCTGATCGGCCTTGCCTTGCTCGGCCTTGGACAACTTGCCACCAGCCCGCTGCTTTGCCATGAGTTTTGCATACTCAGCGCGCCCCTCGACGGCGCGTGGCGAGCGGGTGTTCTGCAGGCCGAACGCGGCGGTGAGCAGAATGGTGTCCGGCCTTGATGCGATGACTTTCTTGTACTCTTCGTCGGTCAGCGGTCGCGGCGCGGTCGTGCTGCCCGGTTCGGGCAAGACAAATAGGCCGTTCTCGTCGGCCGCTTGGCAGATGATGGGGCTGTGGGTCGTAACCAGAAACTGGATATTCGGAAAATGCCCCTTGAGCCAGAAGCCGATTTCACGTTGCCACTCAGGATGCAGGTGCGCGTCGATTTCATCGATCATGACCACACCGCTTCGAACGATTCGGAGCTTTCCGTCTTCATCCCGCTTGGCGAGACCGTCGATGCCATAGGCGTTGATGAGGTGGCGAAGGATGTCGGCGAGCAGGGCAAGCGCGGCGCGGTAGCCATCGCTCATTTCGCTCCAGGCCAGTTGGAGCCCGTTGCGATCCTTGAGCCACAGTCCATCCGAATCGACCCGGTCGATGGTGATCTGGTTAGGCATCAGATCATCACGAAGGATTTCGAGCAACAAGTCCAGATGCTCGCTCTCCGCAAGCTTTCCTTCCAGCTTCTTATGGCTCAGGTTTCTCAGCCATTGATCCACTTCGAAAAGCGATGCCGCTTCCTGGAACATGGTGACAAAGCGTTCCGTCGTCGGACCAACCATCAAACGCGTGGCTTCCGGTGAGGCACCAAATACCCGTCGAAATGGGCCGTATCCGCAAGAGAACCAGCCGTGGGAATTCGCCGACCAAAGACCCCTTTGCGCAAGCGACTTCTTGCTTCCAGGGCCTCCTGACGATTCAATCGAGGTGTCCTTTTCGTTGGATTTCAGTATGACGGTGGCTGGGAATTTCTTGTACGCGGTTTGCCCTTTCTCGGAGAACTCGTCAGTTCCTTTTTCCGGCACGATCATCAGTTCAATTTTCGACTCCTGATTTTCAGCGCCTTCCCTTATCCACCGATGAAAACTGGGTTGCAGCGAGCGTGCAACGTCCCGGCCGGTAAGCGCAACCGCAATGGCTTTCAGAAGTGAGCTTTTTCCGGCGCCGTTATCGCCCGTAAAAACAGTCCATCCCGCATATTTGGCATCACCGCGACAAAGGTCGAACTCCAGATTCTCGAAGCCCCGGATGTTTTTCAATGTGATTCTGTCGATATACATGTACCTACTCCAGTGTTATCCCCATTTTCGGGATGCGCTCGAGGTTGGGAGTCACCGTTTCGAGCAACTCGTCCAGCAAACCGTCCAAGGCCTGAGGCTTTTCTGCTTCGGTCGGAATGTGTTCTATACGCTCTAGGTTGCGCTCGAAATGCGCGGTTAATTTGACGACGGGTTTCCTTGCCACAAGCAGACGCTGTTGCAACTTATGCGCTGCGACGGCACTTGATGGCTTGAAGTGTGTGGCAGGTGAATGTGCTCACGCTCCAGCCTGCGGTCGTCATCCAGACGGATGGAGTTGATCAGGGCAAGGTCGCTTGCGGGAACACCCATGTCGGTTTCCTGTGGAGCATAAAATGTGCAGAGTTTTTTCATTTTACGCATTGGTGTTCCGGGGCAAAAGTGGAATCAGCCTTGTTGTGCAGATCGACCGATAGTGAGACCTTGCGGGCGTAAGCTTGCAGAAAATGTGGTGCCGGACAGCACCAAGCCAAGCTGTTCCAAGACATGCCGCTCCAGTCCTGTGAATGTATCAGAGGGTGTGAATCAATCTGCTGCGCGACCCGATTTCCCCCCTGCGATGCTCACCGTACCCTTGTACGGCTGCGCTTCTCGGGGCGAACTCGAACCGCTCGCTACGATTTCTTCACTCCCTCTCTGTCATGTGAACGGAACCCGGTGAAGGCCTTACAGCTCGTATTTGACACTGGCGAGATCGATTGGTAGTCAATATGTTACGCATCGGCATTGACCTCGGCGGCACCAAGATCGAAATCATCGCCCTCGACGAAGACGGCCGCACCCTGGCCCGGCGGCGGGTGGCGACGCCGCAGGGGGACTATGGCGCCACCGTCGCGGCGGTGGCTGGGCTGGTGGCGGCGGTGGAGGGCGAGCTGGGGCAGCGCGGAACGGTGGGGGTGGGCACCCCCGGGGCCCTCTCGCTGCGCAGCGGGCTGATCAAGAATGCCAATTCCACGTGCCTGATCGGCAAGCCCCTGCTGAGCGATCTGCAGGCGGTGCTGGGGCGTGAGCTGCGCATGGCCAATGACGCCAACTGCTTTGCCCTGTCAGAGGCGGTGGATGGTGCGGCGGCGGGGGCCGGGGTGGTGTTCGGGGTGATTCTCGGCACCGGCGTGGGGGGCGGTATCGTGGTGAATGGGCGGGTGCTGGGCGGGGCCAATTCCATCGCCGGGGAGTGGGGGCACAACCCCCTGCCCCTGCCGGATGACGACGATGTGCCCCTGCCGGCCTGCTACTGTGGCCGCGCCGGCTGCATCGAGACCTATCTCAGCGGCCCCGGCATGGCCGCCGATCATGCGCGCCACAACGGGGCTGCGCTGATGCCGGAGGCCATCGTGGCCGCAGCCGCAGCCGGGGATGCCGCCTGCGAAACCACCCTTCAGCGTTACGAGGCGCGCCTGGCTCGGGCGCTGGCCGGGGTGATCAACCTCCTCGATCCGGACGTGATCGTGCTGGGCGGGGGCCTCTCGAACCTGGCGCGTCTGTATGCCCAGGTGCCGCAGCGCTGGAGCGCCCATGTCTTTTCGGATCAGGTGGATACCCGCCTGGTCCGCGCCGTCCACGGGGATTCCTCGGGCGTGCGCGGAGCCGCCTGGCTGTGGCCGGCGGGTTGAGACAATCTGCCGCAATCGGCGCAGAATGTCGCGCTCGGGGTTGCGACAGCTTTCCCGGCCGGATGAAGTCTCCCCTGCGGACACCGCCCAGGCTGCCCATGGACTTACACATCGATACGTTTATTGTCCGTTCCCTGCGTCCCCTGCCACGGGAAGGCCGGCGCGCGGACATGTGCCGCCGCGGGTGTGCGACACTGTCCCGACGGGGGGTGCGGCCTGCTGCCCGGTACGCCACCGGCGGCGTCTGCGCCGTGAGTCATTCATGCCCGACGATCCGGCTTGCCGGTGTCCGGGGCCTGCCCACCCAACCGAGACCTTGAGCCCATGTGGACCACGCCGGATTCTGCCCGCCGCACCAGCCTCTGCCTGATGGAGCTGATGGGCAAGCTCGCTCTTGCCAATGTGGATGCGGCCCAGCGCATGCAATACCTGGTCGCAAGGCTGACCCTGGGGGCAACCGACAACTGTCTGCGCACCCATGTGCTGCAGCACGGCGACATACTCTATGCCGCCGACCGGGCGGTGCTCGAAAAGCGTGTCAGCCTGATGGTGGAGGCCGGGGCCGAGGGCTGTGTGACCATCGTCCGGTGCCTGATCGAGGAAAGCACCCGGGCCCATATCTGCTGCATGGAAGACCTCTTCGGTCTCAGGGCCGGCAAACCGGCCACCCTTCAGCTGGCTTTCTCCCCGGGTGTTTCCCTGCCCTTTGCGGGCCTCGCCAGCTTCAGCGTAACGGAATGACCAGCGGCGGAATGCCGATCACCACGGATGGCTGGGGCGTATAGGCGTAGCGGGGTGGGGGTGCGTAGTAGGGAATGGGCTCATAGACCACCCGGGGCGCCGGGTAGTAGTGGGGTGCAGGGGGGTGGTAGTGATGCTTCCAGCCGTGGTGGCGTTCACCGTACCCGTGACGTGGATGGTGGTCGCGGCCGCCACCATGGGCGCTGGCGCCCGATGACAGGCCCAGCCCCAGGCTGACCAGCAGGCCGGCGGTGATCAGTTGGCGAATGTTGTTCATGGTGCTCTCCTCGTTTCCCGGTGCAGGGATGAATCAAGGATAGCGAGCCCCCGCCCTGGCGGTGCGGGGGTTTTGTAAGCAAATCTGAGGTCTGGCTCAGGCTTCGGTGTCGTCCTGATGGGGCAGGCTCGCCTGGTGGGCGGCAATCAGGATCTGTCGCCAGCGCTGGATCGCTTCGGCCAGTGCCTCGCGGGCCACCGGCTTGACCACGTAGTCGTCCATGCCCGCGTCTAGGGCGGCCTGGCGTTCGTCGCTCATGGCGTCGGCGCTGACACCGATGATGTAGGCCTGGTTGCCCGCCGACCGCAGGGCGCGGGTGGCGGCGATGCCATCGAGCCTGGGCATGCGGGCATCCATGAAGATGAGTTCGTAGGCGGCCTCGGCGCAGCGCGCCAGCGCTTCCTCGCCGTTCTCGGCATAGACCAGATCGTGGGCGCCGAGGCGCTCCAGCATGCGGCCCAGGACCAGACGATTGATCGCGTTGTCCTCCACCACCAGGATGCGGGTGCTGCGGCGCAGGATGGCGCGGGGCGCTTCGGGGGCGGGGTTTTCCTCGGCGTTGGCGCCGGCCAGGCTGACCACGAACCAGAAGCGCGAGCCGCTGCCTTCCTCGCTGTCCACGCCGATCTCGCCATCCATGAGGTCGCACAGCATGCGGCAGATGGCGAGGCCCAGGCCGGTACCGCCGTAGCGGCGGGTGGTGGACATGTCGGCCTGCTCGAAGGGGGTGAAGATGTTGCGGCACTTCTCCGGTGCGATGCCGATGCCCGAGTCGCTCACCGTGAAGCGCAAGCGGGTGCGGCCGGCCTCGCCGGGGGTGGCCGTCACGTGGATGCCGATGCGGCCTGCGGCGGTGAACTTGAAGGCATTGCCCACCAGGTTCATCAGCACCTGGCGCAGGCGTGTCGGATCGCCGATCACCACGCGGGGCGCGCTGTCGGCCACCACCACCTTGAATTCGAGGGCTTTCTCCTGGGCCTTGGGCCGGAACAGCCGTTCCACGTCCGACACCAACTGGCGCAGATCGAATCCCACCTGCTCCAGCGTCATCTTGCGGGCCTCGATCTTCGAGTAGTCGAGGATGTCGTTGATGATGCCGAGCAGGGCCTCGCTGCTCTTCTGGATGGTGCTGATGTAGTCCTTCTGCTCCGCCGAGTGGGGGGCCATCTCCAGTAGCTGGGCCATGCCGATGATGCCGTTCATCGGGGTGCGGATCTCGTGGGACATCATTGCCAGGAAGTCGCTTTTGGCGCGGTTGGCGGCGGTGGCGGCGTCCCGGGCCGCGATCAGGGCCTGCTCGGCGTGATGCCTCTCGGTCACGTCGGTCACGCAGAACACCCGGCCGATGACTTCCTCGTCGTGGCGGGCCGGGCGGGAGCTCAGCTCAAAGATGCGCCCGTCTCGCAGGGGGATGATGTCGAAGGTCTCGTTCAGCCCCTGCCCGGTGAGCAGGCGGCGCAGCACCTCGGGTGTCTCGACCGCCTCGATCAGGTGTTCGAGCAGGGCGGCATCGTCGTGGCGGGTCACCAGGGCTTCGGGGAGATGCCACAGGCGCGCCAGGCGGCGGTTCATGTTCACCACCCGGCCGTCCCGGTCCAGGACCAGGATGCCGTCGGCGGTGGCTTCCAGGGTGGCGCGCAGGCGCGAGGCCATCTGTGCCAGCTCGTCCTCGGCACGTTTCCGGGCACCGATGTCGGTGGCCCGCACGAGAATGCCTTCGGGAATGCGGCGGACGCTCTTGCTGGCCGCCAGCAGGCCGTCGTCGGCCCGTCGGTACAGGCCCTCCATCACCTGTTCCTCGATGGTGCCGCCGGCCCGCACTTCCTCCCAGAAGAACAGGTCGGCGAGGGCGCACTCGATGTCGGTGATGGACATGCCCACCAGGGCGTCGGCCGGGTGGCCGAGCAGGCGTGCCGCCGCCGGATTGGCCGCGAGGATGAGGAGGCTCTCGGGATGGACGAGGAGGAGGATCTCCTCCGCCGCGGCGAGGAGGGCGTCCTGGTAGGCGGCGTTCATTGCGTGCGCCCCTTGCGTGAATCGGCGTCGAAGTAATAAGTCACCCGCTTGCGCGGGCTGAGGTATTCATACACCTCGGGCGGGAGCTGGATGGGGCGCAGGGCCTTGGCGATGTTGATGTCCGGCTCCTCTTCCAGATCGAGCATGATGGCTTCGTCCTTGGGGATGCTGGCGTCGTAGACCGTGACCCACGGCCGCAGGGGTTTGGCCGGATTGACGGAAGACACCAGGGCAATGGCATCGTTGGAGAGCTTTACCACCGTGCCGGGGGGGTAGACCCCCAGGCAGCGGATCATGACCTGCAGCGCCCGGGTGTCGAACTTGGCGCGGCGTTGGGCGAACATCAGCGACAGGGCCTCATGGGGTGTCATGGCCTTGGCCAGGTCGGCGGGGTTGCACAGGTTATCGTAGTAATTGACGAGGGACACGATGCGCGCCAGGGGGTCGATCTGGTCGCCCTTGAGCTTGTTGGGGAAGCCGCTGCCGTCGGCCAGTTCATGGTGCTGGAGGATGATGCGCAGCACCGGCTCGGGGAGCCCGATCTGCTTGCCCAGGCGCACCCCGTACTCGCAGTGCAACTGGCGCAGGTTGCGCTCGGGCGCGGTCAGTTCGTGGCGCGGGCGGGCCACCCGGTCGGGAATGTCATTGAGGCCGATGTCGTGGAGCAGGGCGCCCACCCCCAGGATCTGGCAGTGGGCGCGGGCGAAGTCCAGCTCTTTGGCCAGCATCATCGACAGGATGGAGCAGTTGAGGCCGTGGTAGTAGGCCTCTTCGCCGCCGGCGTGCTCGCCGATCACGTGGAGGGCTACTTCGGGCTGGTCGAGGAAGGCCGCCACCATCTGGCTCACCAGTTCGTCCACCTCCTCCAGGCATTCCTTGGGGCGGGCGAAAAGGTTCTTGCCGATGTTGCGCATCACCCCGGCCGCCTTCATCAGGGCTTTCTCCACTTCGATGACCTGCCGTTTGCGCTGCGCCAGGCGGGCAATGCGCTCCTGCTTGCTGGCCAGGGCGGAGTGGGTGGCGGGGTCTTCGACCGGGGGTTCGGGCGGCGGTACCAGGGCGGGCTGCGGGGCGGCCATGCCCCGGGGCTGGACGTCGGAGCGGTCCGGGTCGTAGCGGAAATGGCTGACCCCCAGGGTGCGCAGGATCGCCAGTTGCTCCGCCGAGCGGATCTTGAAACTGTTGAAGCTGAACGGGTGGCTGAACCAGGGCAGGTCGATATGAACAAAAACCCCGATGCAAAGCTGCTCGGGGGTGAGGACGAAATCCTGGTGGCTGGCTGGCGGCATGAAGCGGTGGCCGGTGGCGGACGATGGGAGCTATTTCGGCGGCGGGGCGCGGAAGTTTAGTGAGCCGCCGCCGGCTCCGCTCCACCGGTACGGGTGCGCCGGGCGGGCCGTGGGCGCCACGGGGGTGTTTCATCACCTCGACCTCGCGTTTCAACGGGTCGAACCGGCCCCTGACTCCCGGTGCGAGGCCGTGCCTGACTCCGCGCCGATTGACTGGCAGGCTCTCCCTCAGCCCGCCATCCACGCCTCGCCCAGCGCCTTCGCCTGTTGCAGCACCAGTTCCACCGCCCCGTCCTGCTGATCCGGCGGGTACTTGTACTTGCGCAGGATGCGCTTGACCATCAGGCGCAGCCGGGCGCGCACGCTTTCGCGTTCCGACCAGTCCACGCTCAGGTTGTTGCGCAGGTTCTCGGTCAGCTCGTGGGCGATCTTTTTGAGCGTCTCGTCGGAGAGCTCACGCACCGCCGACTCGTTGTCGACCAGAGCGTCGTAGAAGCGGACTTCGTCTTCCGTCAGGCCCAGCGCTTCGCCACGGCTTGCCGCGGCACGGAACTTCCTGGCCATCCCGATCAGTTCCTCGATGACCTGGGCGGTTTCGATGGCCCGGTTCTGGTAGCGCTTCACCACGTTGGCCAGCAGCTCGGAGAACTTCTTCTCCTGCACCACGTTGCCCGCAAAGCGGCTCCTGATCTCCCCTTCCAGCAGGCGCTCCAGCAGCTCCACCGCCAGGTTGCGCTCCGGCAGGTTGCGCACCTCGGCCAGGAATTCGTCGTCGAGGATGCCGATGTTGGGCTTGTCGAGACCCACCGCCTCGAACACATCCACCACATCTTCCGACACCACCGCCGAGCCGATGATCTGGCGGATGGCCAGCTCACGCTCCTCGTCGGTCTTCTTCTTGTGGGTGAGGTCGCGCTTGGTGAGGATCACCTTCACCGCCTGGAAGAAGGCCACTTCCTCGCGCACGGCCTTGGCCTCGTCCAGCGTGCAGCACAGGGTGAAGGCCTTGGACATGGCCACCGCCTGGTCGGCGAAGCGCTTCTTGCCGTCCTTGATGCCCAGCACGTGGTTGGCTGCGCCCGCCAGACGGGTATGGATGCCCCTTGGTGGCTGCTCCGCAGCCCCCGTCCCCCGAGGGGAAGCGGCAACTTGGGGGCGGCCCTGCGTTGCCGGATGGCCGGCACTCAGAAAATCCGAGTAGTCGAAGCCGTGGAGCAGCCCGCGCAGGATGTCGAGCTTCTCTTCCAGCACGGCGTAGGCCTCGGCCGCATCCACCGTCGGGCTGCCGCGGCCCTTGCTGGCGGTGTAGTCCTTCAGTGCCGACTTCAGCTCGTTGGCGATGCCGATGTAGTCCACCACCAGCCCGCCCTGCTTGTCCTTGAAGACGCGATTCACCCGGGCGATGGCCTGCATCAGGTTGTGGCCCTTCATGGGCTTGTCCACGTACAGGGTGTGCACGCAGGGCGCGTCGAAGCCGGTCAGCCACATGTCCCGCACGATCACCAGCCGCAGCGGATCGGTCGGGTCCTTGAAGCGTTTCTCAAGCCGCTTCTTGACCTGCTTGCTGTAGAGGTGGGGGCGCAGCAGCGCCTTGTCACTGGCGGAGCCGGTCATCACGATCTTGATCGCGCCCTTCTCGGGGTTTTCGTCGTGCCATTCGGGCTTGATCCGGACGATCTCGTTGTAGAGATGCACGCAGATGTCGCGGCTCATCGCCACCACCATCGCCTTGCCTGTCTGGGCCTTGTTGCGCTCCTCGAAGTGGGCCACCAGATCGGCCGCCACGCTGGCGATGCGGGGCTCGGCGCCGACGACCTTCTCCAGCGCCGCCCACTTGCTCTTCAGGCGGGCCTGCTGGCTTTCCTCCTCGTCCTCGGCCAGCTCATCCACCTCGTCGTCGATGTGTGGCAGTTCGTCGGTCTTCAGCGACAGCCTGGCCAGCCGCGACTCGAAGTAGATCGCCACCGTGGCGCCGTCCTCCTTGGCCTGCTGCATGTCGTAGATGTGGATGTAGTCGCCGAACACCGCGCGGGTGTCCCGGTCCTCGCTGGATACGGGCGTGCCGGTGAAGGCCACGAAAGTGGCGTTGGGCAGCGCGTCGCGCAGGTGCTGGGCGTAGCCGACGACATAGGCCGCCCGGGGCTCGGCGGCCAGCCGGCCCTCGGTGTCGTTGGCGCTGGCCCCGGGTTTGAAGGTCTTGAGCCGGGCCTCAAAGCCGTACTGGGTGCGGTGGGCCTCGTCGGCGATGACCACGATGTTGTGCCGGTCGGAGAGCAGCGGAAAGACGTCCTCGTCCTCGCCCGGCATGAACTTCTGGATCGTTGCGAACACGATGCCGCCGGACGGGCGCTTGGCCAGGAGCCGGCGCAGATCCTGGCGGGTGCCCGCCTGCAGCGGCTGCTCCCGCAGCAGATCCTGGGCCAGCGAGAACACGCCGAAGAGCTGGCCGTCCAGGTCGTTGCGGTCGGTGATGACGACGATGGTGGGGTTCTCCATCGCCGTGTCCTGCATCACCCGGGCGGCGAAGCAGGTCATCGTGATGCTCTTGCCGCTGCCCTGGGTGTGCCACACCACGCCACCCCTGCCCTTGGTGGCCGTGGCGCCACCGGGGCGGGATGCCGCAATCACCTGCTGGATCGCCGCGCGCACCGCGTGGAACTGGTGGTAGCCGGCGATCTTCTTGACCAGCCCGCCATCGTCCTCGAAGAGCACGAAGTAGCGCAGGTAGTCGAGCAGCAGCGCTGGGGCGAGCACGCCGCGGATCAGGGTCTCCAGCTCGTTGAACTCGCCCAGCGGGTCGAGCCTGACGCCATCGATGGTGCGCCACTGCATGAAGCGCTCCGCGTCGGCCGATAACGAGCCCATGCGGGCGTCCGAGCCGTCGGAGATCACCAGCACCTCGTTGTACTGGAACAGGTCCGGCGTCTGGGCCTTGTAGGTCTGGAGCTGCTCGAAGGCCTTCCAGATGTCGGCGTTCACGTCGGCCGGGTTCTTCAGCTCGATGACCACCAGGGGCAGGCCATTCACGAAGAGCACGATGTCCGGCCGGCGGGTGTGGTGCGGCCCCTTCACGGTGAACTGGTTGATCGCCAGCCACTCGTTGTTCGACGGTTCAGCCCAGTCGATCAGCCGGGCAAAGTCGCCCAGGGTTTCGCCGCCACGCTGCACCTCGACCGGCACCCCGGTGACCAGCAGTTGGTGAAGCCGCCGGTTGGCCGACAGCAGCGCGGGGATGCCCAGGTCCCGCACCTGTTGCAGCGCGTCTTCCCGGGCAGCCGTGGTGAGCTGCGGGTTCAGGCGGGCGATGGCCGCACGCAGGCGCTCCACCAGCAGCACCTGCTGGTAGCTGCTGCGCTCCGGGCGCTCGCCGTCCGGGGCCCGCTCCGGCCCGCGGAGCGGCGTGTAACCCACCTCGGCCAGCCAGCCGAGGGCTTCGTGTTCGAGCTGGTCTTCGGTCATCGTTCTGTCCGTGAATTTTTTCGCGTTTTTTCTGCCCGTTTAAACTAAAATTGAATCCTAAGTGGATTGGGGGTTCCCGGTCGGCGTCGTAGCCTCGGTGGGTTCACCGGGGCTTTTCGCTTTCTGGGGTGGGTAAATCTTCAGCCCAACATTCTCGAAACCACAGCCAACCTTGCTTCTTCCCCCATCGCAGAAGAACTTTTTCTTCAGCATCTCGAACGCCTTGTTGCCCTGGTCCGGACGAAGGTAGTTAATACCTATGGGGCGGGCTACCAGATCTGCCAGCTGCAATCCAGCGAGGTTGGTTCTCTTGTCGGCGAAAACGATGTCAAACGGCAACGCCCGGTTGCCGGGGTTGTCACCGTCGCAAATGCGCCTGAACTCCAGTTCCAGCTCAGCATCCTCCTTCTTGCCGCGGCACTCCACCAAGACGTGCGTTTTGAAGTCGTCCTGTTTCTTCTCAGCCAGGAACTCGCGCAGGGCCTCCAGGCAAACTCCGAGTGCGATGTGGTATGGATTTGAGTTGGCCCCCTCGTTGCGGCTCAAGCGAACCTTGTCGACGACGCAGGAGATCAGGATGAAGTTGCTGGCGTCCATCACCGACGACAGGCGGTCCATGAACTCATCGCGTGTGGGGCGGTGGCTCAGGAAGGCGAAGTGCCCTTTCTGCTTCCGAATCTCGTTCTCATGCAAGACCACACTATCGTGACCGAAGTAGTTGAACTTCAGCTTCTGGACGGCAGGGATGATCTTCTCTGCGTAGTGTCGCTTGTGGAAAACGCACAGTGCCAACACGAACACAGGATAGCCTTGGTCGATGCTGGCCAAGGAGTGGTCACCGCTTTCATCGACGTAGACGATGTAATCGCTGAACCGCCGACCAACAGGCTCCTGGGCTGGCTGCTCGACCGGGATTGCCTCAACGGATTCGAACAGAGAGTACTGGGTTCCTGGAATAGTCATTCAGTTAAGTTCCAGTTCGTACGCAACAAGCGCGTGGCTTCGCAATGACCTCGAACTCTTCTGGTGCATTGCCGGGCAGGCGAAGCTGACCGGAGATCAGGCGGGGGAGCAGGGTGTCGCGGAGGGTGGCGAGGGTTTGGGCGGTGGCGTGGTTGGCTGCGATCGTCGACTGAAGCCCACTAACCACCTGTCCGAAGGCGTCGGCCAAGGCTGGTGGCGGGACGGCGATAGGATAGCGGCCGAGCACATCGTTCTGGATGCGCTGACGGCCACTGGTGCCGGACATGCTTTGGATGGCGAAATCACGGAAGGCCCCGTGCCGGCAAAGAAGGTAAGCGTAGTACGACGGCAAAGGCGGCTGAGGCCTGAGGACAACGAATTCGGTCGAACCCCAGCCTGTCTGGCCGTCCGGTAAGCAATCGACGTAAGCGGTCTTGCCATTCTCGAGGCAGGGCGTGATCCGCGCCAGGAGCGTATCGCCATTGACGAATTTGGTACCTGAGCCGAACTCCCGCTCTATCGGAGCTCCGACGATGTGTCCCTGCGTGCTGACGCTCGCCATGTCGAGGTAGGGGGCAGTTTCGCCCCTCTTCAGCTTTCGGCTCGGATTGATCTCGAAGGCTTCCGACAGAGGGATCAACCTCCACTCCTTCGGCACCAACCCCAGCTCCGACTCCTCGAACCCATCCGGAAACAGCGTCGCCGTCGCCTCGTCCATCCCTTCCGGGGCGAGCCCTTGCTGCCTGGCGCGGACGGGGTCGAAGTCGACGAACCAGGACTTGAACAGCGCCTGGGCGATGGCTTCGAGGGTGGCGTTGGTTTCGCGCAGGAGGGCGATGCGGTCGTCGAGGGCACCAAGCACAGCGGCAATCTGACGCTGCGTGACCAACGAAGGAAGATCGATCGGAGTTTTCCTTAAAATCCCGAGGTTTGTGTGTGGAACGCCTGTCTGGATAGCAGTGTTTTCGATGTAATCGAGTTGTTTTGGTGAGCGGAAGGCGTAGTAGAGAAAGTTGACGTCAGCCTTAGAAACGTCAGGCGTCATTTTCATCTGACTCTGAGAGACGATGTACTCTGAGTAAGGTGAAGCTGGAACAATTGCAACCTGCCCTAACGTACCTCTCTGGGTAAATACTAGATCTCCAGGGCGTGCCTTATTCGGACTCAGAGAGTCGGCTTTCTCTGCGGAGACGAACACGAATTCACCGCCAACCCAGCGTTCCCCCATGTTTTGCCCGCGGATTACGGGAACACCAGCAGATACATAATCCTTGGAAACGAGGTTCGACCCAAAAGGCCCACCTGCGATCGAGTTCCTAAATGGTGCAGCAAGGTCTTCTAGCAACACCGTCTTAAAACTCATAGCCCAGCCCCCCCAACTTCCGCCGAATCAAGGCATCCAGCTCCGCACCCTTCGCCATCTGCTCGCCGAGCTTTTCGGTGAGCGACCGCATCTTGTCGGCAAAGGCTTCGTCGTCGTCCTCCACCGCCTCGGCGCCCACGTAGCGGCCGGGGGTGAGGACGTGGCCGTGTTCGGCGACCTCGGCGAGCGCGACGCTGCGGCAGTAGCCGGGCTGGTCCGCGTAGTCGCCGGCGCCCGCCTCGCCACGCCAGGCGGCGACGGTGGCGGCGATGCGCTCGATGATTTCGTCGGTGAGCTCGGCCTGCACCCGGCTGATCATGCGGCCGAGCTTGCGGGCGTCGATGAACAGCACCTCGCCGGGGCGGGCGGTCTTCTTTTTGGCCAGGAACCACAGGCAGGCGGGGATCTGGGTGTTGAAGAAGAGCTGGCCGGGCAGGGCGATCATCACTTCCACCACGTCGGCGTCCACCATGGCGGCGCGGATCTGGCCTTCGTTGTTCTGGCTGGAGCTCATGCTGCCGTTGGCGAGCACGATGCCGGCGCGGCCGTTGGGGCCGAGGTGGTGGAGCATGTGCTGCAGCCAGGCGTAGTTGGCGTTGCCCTGGGGTGGGTCGCCATACAGCCAGCGGGGGTCGCCCTCCAGGCTGCCGTGCCACCAGTCGCTGATGTTGAAAGGCGGGTTGGCGAGGATGAAGTCGGCCCGCAGATCGGGGTGCTGGTTGCGGGTGAAGGTGTCGGCGGGCTCCTTGCCCAGGTTGAAGTCGATGCCGCGGAGGGCGAGGTTCATCGCCGCCAGGCGCCAGGTGGTGGGGTTGGATTCCTGCCCGTAGATGGACACGTCGCCCAGCTTGCCGCCGTGGGCCTCGATGAATTTTTCGGACTGCACGAACATGCCGCCGGAGCCGCAGCAGGGGTCGTACACCTTGCCGTGGTGCGGGGCGAGCACCGCCACCAGGGTCTTGACGATGCTGGCGGGGGTGTAGAACTGGCCGCCCTTCTTGCCCTCGGCGCTGGCGAACTGGCCGAGGAAGTATTCGTACACCTGGCCGAGCACGTCGCGGGCGGTGCCGGGGTCGTCCCCGAAGCCGATGGTGGACACCAGATCCACCAGCTCGCCGAGCTTGCCATCGGGTAGCTGGGCGCGGCCGTAGCGCTTGTCGAGGATGCCCTTGAGCTTGGGGTTCTCCTGCTCGATGACGGTGAGCGCTTCGTCGATGCGCTTGCCGATGTCGGTCTGCTTGGCGGCGGCGCGGAGCTGTTCCCAGCGGGCGGCCTCGGGCACCCAGAAGACGTTGACCTCCCTGTAGTAGTCCCGGTCTTCCAGCTCGTCGGCGAGCATCTGGTCGTCGCACTCGTGCAGGAAGTAATCGTCGGCTTCGTCGAGGAAGCGGCCGGTCAGCTCGGCACGCCGGGCGGCAAAGGTGTCGGAGACGTATTTGAGGAAGATGAGGCCCAGCACCAGGTGCTTGTATTCGGCTGCGTCCATGTTGGCGCGCAGCTTGTCGGCGGTTGCCCAGAGGGTCTTTTTTATGTCGTCGAGCATGCGGGGGAGGGGCGTACTGCTTGGGTGGTCGGGGCGGCGGAGCACGGCGACGCGACGGGCCTCGGGTGCCCTGTTGGCATGCCGATGCCTTTGCCGGACAAAGGCGAACAGGTTACACCGGGACCGGAAGCCCGGGCCAGCCGGCGCGGGTGGGCACGCCAGGTCTAGAGGTGTGCGTTCTCGGCGCGACGCGGGTCGGGGATGACTAGTACGTCGCTCCGGGATTCACTCAGGACGCGACGGGTGACGCTGCCGAGGAGCAACTCTTCGGTCAGTTCGGTGCCGTGCTTGCCGATCAGGATGAGGTCGGCGCTGTGTTCCTGCTCGTGGGTGATGATCTGTTGGGCGGGGTCGCCGTGGGGCACGAGCACCGAGTAGCAGCCGGGTGTGACCCCGGCGCCGGCGGCAAGAGCGTGGAGGTGCTGCAGGGCGTCTTCGCGCCGCCTGCGCCGGTAGGTGTGGATCGCGGCTTCGTCGACGCCGGCATAGCTGAGCCGGCCTTCAAAGGGCACGTGGAAGACGTGCATCAGGATGAGGTGGGCGCCAGGCATGAGCCGGCGGGCCAGACGCAGGGCCTCGGCCGATGCGGGTGAAAAATCCACAGGCACGAGCACGCGACGGTAGGGCTGCTGGGGGGCCAGTTTGACCATCAGCACCGGTCGCGCGGTGCTCTTGCGCAGCAGGCGGGATGCCGTGGAGCCGAGCAGTGCGTGGCGCAGGAAGGCTTCGCCACGGGCGCCGACCACCAGCAGGTCGGCGTCGACGGCATCGGCGTTGGCGGTGATCACGTCGGTGGGCGAGCCACAGCGGACCTGCTGACTCGCCGCCACGCCCTGATGGTGGGCGGGGTCGGCGAGCTGCCCCGCAAGGGCCTCCCGGGCTTCGGCCTCGAGACCTTGGGTGATCTGTGCCGATCCATCGCCCAGCAGGCCGCGCAGGGTGTCCAGGGGCCCCAGGTGCAGGGCATGGAGCACGGTGTAGCGGGCGCCGCTGGCGGCGGCCAGTTGGAACCCCCGATTCACGGCGTGGCGGGCGGGCGGGGAGAGATCGGTGGCGGCCAGGATGTGCCGGATGGGCGTCATCGTCCTTCCTCCGGGGAGCGGGCGCCAAGGCGCAGGATGAGCTTGCGGGCTTCGTCGAGGAGCAGGGTGCTGGAGGCGACCAGTGCGGCCATGCCCCATTCGCCGGGCTGCAGGTCCACGGTGTCGAAGAGGGCCTGGGCCGGACCCCAGTGGACTACCAGTACCTGCAGCCCGACCACTGCCAGCAGGGCGGCCCACAGCTTGCCGTTGCTGAAGAACTGGGCGTTGAAGGCGCTGCCGTGCTCGGCGCGGGCGTTGAAGATGTTGAAGAACTGGAACAGCACGAAGGTGGTGAAGGCCAGGGTGCCGGCGAGCAGCGGGCCGCCCCGGGCCAGGCCCCAGGCGTAGATGCCGAGGGTGCCGGCGGCCATGGTCAGCCCGTAAAGGCCGATGCGCCACAGGCGCTCCCAGGACAGGATGGCGGCGCTGGCGGCCCGGGGGGGCTGCTGCATGATGCCGGGGCGGGCGGGTTCGACGCCGAGGGTCATGGCCGGGGGGCCGTCCATGATGATGTTGACCCACAGGATCTGGATGGCGGTGAAGGGCGTGGCGAAGCCCAGGAAGGGGGCGCCGAGCACGGTGAGGATCGCGCCGATGTTGGTGGATAGCTGGAAGCGCACGAACTTGACGATGTTGTCGTAGATGGTGCGGCCTTCCTCGATGGCCCGCACGATGGTGGCGAAGTTGTCGTCGGCCAGCACCATGGTGGCGGCCTCCCGGCTCACCTCGGTGCCGGTGATGGCCATGGCCACGCCGATGTCGGCGGCCTTCAGGGCCGGGGCGTCGTTGACCCCGTCGCCGGTCATGGCGACCACGTGGCCGCCGGCCTGCAGGGCCTCGACGATGCGCGTCTTGTGTTCCGGAGTGACCCGGGCGAACACGGCGGCATCTTCCACCAGGCGCTGCAGTTCGACGGGGCTCAGGCCGTCCAGCTCGCGGCCTTCGTGGGCGCGGCCGACGAGGCCCAGCTCGGCGGCAATGGCGGCGGCGGTGGCCCGGTGGTCGCCGGTGATCATCTTCACCTGCACGCCGGCGGCGCGGCAGATGCGGATGGCCTCCCGTGCCTCCGGGCGGGGCGGGTCGATGATGCCCACCAGGGCGGTCAGGGTGAGGTCATGGGTCCAGACCTGCAGGTCGCCGGTGGGGTCGAAGTCGGCGGCGGGAATGCGGCGCCCGGCCAGGGCCAGCACCCGCAGGGCCTGGCCGGCGAGGGTTTCATTGGCCGCGCGGAGGGCGTCGCGGGCGGTAGCGTCGAGGGGGGCTTCCCCGGTGTCCGCCTGGACGCGGGTGGCCCGGGCCAGCAGCACGTCGGGGGCACCCTTGACCCACATGCGCACCTGCTCGCCTTCCCGGTGGAAGGTGGCCATGAACTTGTTGTCCGAGTCGAAGGGGATCTCGGCGATGCGGGGGAAGGCGGCCATCAGCTGGTTCGGGTCGACGCCACCCCGGATGGCCAGGGCCAGCAGGGCGCCCTCGGTGGGGTCGCCGATGAGCTGGCCGTCGACGATGCGCGCGTCGGCGCACAGGGCGGCGGGGCGCAGCACTGCGGAGAGCTCGGGCAGGGCTGAGCCGTCAGGCGCGCTGATCTTGCCGTCGCCGCTGTAGCCTTCGCCGCTCACCGCGTACTGGCGGCCACCGAAGATCAGGGCGCGGGCGGTCATCTGGTTGAGGGTCAGGGTGCCGGTCTTGTCGGAGCAGATCACCGTGGTGCAGCCCAGGGTCTCCACCGAGGCCAGCTTCTTGACGATGGCATTGCGCCCGGCCATGCGGTGCATGCCCAGCGCCAGCGTGACGGTGACCACGGCGGGCAGGCCTTCGGGGATGGCCGCGACCGCCAGGGCGATGGCGGTAAGGGCGGTGTCCATGAGGTCGTCGCCCCGGGCCAGGCCGGCACCGAACATCAGGGCCACCACCACGCCGGCGATCAAGGCCAGGCGCTTGCCCAGGGTGTCGAGCTGGGCCTGCAGGGGCGTGGCCGGCTCGCTGGTGTCGCCGAGCAGGTTGGCCAGGCGGCCCATCTCGGTGTCCATGCCGGTGGCGGTGACCACCGCTTCCAGGCGGCCCCGGGTGACCACGGTGTTCATGAAGATCATGCCCTGGTGCTCGGCCAGGGGGGCGTCGGCGGCCACGGCCGCCGGCGTCTTGGCGACGGGGGCGGATTCTCCGGTGAGGGTCGCCTCGGCCACTTCGGCGGAATGGGCATCGAGCACCCGCGCGTCGGCCGTGACCCGTTCGCCGGCTTCCAGCAGGAGCAGGTCGCCGGTGACCAGCGTGGCGGCATCAACCACCTCCACTTCACCGTTGCGGCGCACCCGGGCGGTGGGGGCGAGCATGTCATGGAGGGCGGCCAGCGCCCGCTCGGCGCGGTTCTCCTGGATGTAGCCGAGGGTCGCGTTGAGGAGCACGACGACCCCGATCACGGCTGCGTCCTTCACCTCGCCGAGGGCGCCGGCCAGCGCGGCCGCACCCAGCAGGACCAGGATGAGCAGATTGGCGAACTGGTCGAGGAAGCGCCGCCAGGCGGGCCGTGGCGGCTTCTGGCGTAGGCGGTTGGGGCCATGGGCCAGCAGACGGGCTGCCGCATCGGCGCCGTCCAGGCCGCGGGCCGGGTCACAGCCGAGTGCCCCGGCAGCATCGCTGGCGTCGAGGGCGTGCCAAGGGTGGGGGGGGCGAGGGGCGTTCATGGCGGGCGGTCCGGGCTTTGCGGTGCGTGATCGGCGCGGCAAGCGAGGGGCCGAGGTGGTGAAGTGCACTGTAGCTTTATGGTATGCCCGCCTGCCCTTCCGATCCAGACGGATTATCTTCCGCCCCGTTTCGGAAATGCCGAACTGTCGTCCTTGGATGGACTAAGCTGATGGCGTAGTGCCGGACGGCTTTCCGGCCGGTTTTCGTTCAAGGAGATCCATCATGACCCGTTTCCGCCAATCCCTTCCTACGCTTGCTCTTTCCCTGTTGCTGGGCGTTATGGCTGTGCCGGCCCTGGCCGACATGCCCTGTGGCCCGATGGGGGGAGGCATGCGCGCACAGGGGGCCGAGCGCATGGAGCAGCATCACCGCAAGCTGCATGAGGCCCTCAAGCTGAATGCCGAGCAGGAGGCGGCGTGGAAGAAACTGATCGAGTCGGAGCACCCCATGGGCAAGGGCCGTCGTGATGCGGCCAAGGCCGGAGACGCTGCCACCCTGAGCACCCCCGAGCGGGCCGAGCGCATGCTTGAGCACATGAAGGCCCAGCAGGCCGCCATGGCCGAGCACATTGTCGTGCTCAAGGCCTTCTATGGGCAGTTGAGCCCGGAGCAGCAGAAGATCTTTGACGATGCCCACCGGGGTGGGCGTCGGGGAATGCGCGGGAAGGGCATGGGTCCGGGGCAGTCCTGAACGCGACGGCGGGGTCGCTCAGCCCCGCGGTTTCCGCCAGCCATCGCGGTTGAGCCGGTACAGGCAGTGGGCCCGCAAGGGGCTGCCCGGCGGAACGGCCGGATGGTCGAAGTCCTCATCGGTCCTGTGCATGCCGATGCGTTCCATCACGGCCCGGGAGCGCAGGTTGCCCAGGGTGGTGAAGGACACGATTTCCTGCAGTTCCAGTGTTTCGAAGCCTACCCGCAGGGCCGCGCAGGCGGCCTCGGTGGCCAGGCCGCGGCCCCAGTAAGCCCGGGCCAGACGCCAGCCCACTTCCACGCAGGGCGCAAACGGCAGCTCGGCGATGGGGGTGTGCAGCCCGACGAAGCCGATGAACTGCCCACTCTCCTTCAGCTCTGCCGCCCAGAAACCCCAGCCCCGCTCTGCAATCAGGGCCTGACAGCGCAGGGCCAGGGCATTGCTGGCCGGGTATTCGAGGGGGGCTGGAAAATGGGCCATCACTTCGGGATCGGCATTGAGGTCGGCGAAGGGCCTCAGATCATCCTCGCGCCATTGACGCAGGTGCAGGCGGGCGGTGTCGAGTTCGATGAGGCGGGGCATGGGCGAGGGGGGCTGGTCGGGGAGAAGGGCTCCATTCTAGTGGCCCACCTGCTCAGCCGGCCTGCAGGTTGCCCAGGGCATGGTGCGCGGCGAGGCGTACCACGTAGCCGAGTTTGAAGAAGGCCGCCGACACCGGCAGGGCCAGGTGGCCGGCAATCTGCATGCCCAGGCTGAAGCGCTCTGCCAGGGGGTAGGCCACCAGGGTCGAGGCGAGCATGCCGATGGCCGCGAGGGCCATCATGGCGCGGCCGGTGGTGAGGACCCGGCGCGGGTCAGGGGCGGCGTGGGACATGACCGGTCTCCTCGTCGATGGTGTCAGGATGGTGGATGTGGCGATGACCTGCGGCGAGGGCGATGCGGCAGATGTGTTCCAGTCGCTCCACATGCTCGAAGGCCTCCCATGGGGTCTTGCCGACGGCGACCACGCCGTGGCGATCCAGGCCAAGGATGTGGGGGGCCGGGCCAAGAGCTGGCTGGAAGGCGTCCTCGCAGGCTTCGGCCAACTCCGTGCTGGTGGCCGGCAGCGCCGGGATGTTCGGCCCGACCCGGGTGTAGCGGGTGACCTCGGGGAAGTCGGCCGACAGCTCGGCCAGATTCCGCCCGGCGTAGAGGGCAGCGACGATGTGGGTGGGGTGCAGGTGCAGCACCGTCAGGGCCCGCCGGGCCAGCAAGGCTTGCAGGCGGCGGTGCAGGTCCAGCTCGCCCGAGGGGCGGAGGGCGGTGTTGGCGGCCCCGGCTGCGGCCGGGTCAGCCGGGACGAAGACAAACTGGCTCGGCACCAGGGCGTGCTTGATGACGCCACTGGCCGACACCAGGAAACCACGGCGGTCGCTCATGGCCACCGACACGTTGCCGTCGCGGGTGCTGATCCAGCCGCGCTCATAGGCTTCGCGCATGACGGCGCAGGCCTGGGCCAGGACGGGGTGCTCGAGTGGGGTGCTTTCGTGGGTGGTCATGGTTCTCTCCGTGGGTGGATCTGGGTTAAGTGGACTCTAAAATGCATCTTTAAAAGAGTCAATCTAAATGAATCTTTTGGAAAAGCCCTTATAATCGAAGGGTTGAAGCTCCTTTCCGGCCATCCGTCATCCATGCACATCACCCAGCACACGGACTACGCCCTGCGCGTCCTGATCTATCTGGCGTCCAACGAGCAGCGCCTGGTGACTATTCAGGAGATCTCGGAGCGCTTCGAGATCTCCCGCAGCCATTTGATGAAGGTCGTCAATCAGCTGATCCGCAATGGTTTTGTGGAAGGCTTGCGCGGCAAGGGTGGCGGCCTGCGCCTGGCGCGGCCGCCGCAGCAGATTGCGGTGGGGGATGTGGTGCGCAGGATGGAGACCGATCTGGCTCTGGTGGAGTGCTTCCACGAGACGAGCCGCTGCCTGCTCACCTCCACCTGTCAGCTCAAGGGGGTGCTGGGGGCAGCGCTGGAAGCTTTCTTCGCGTCCCTGGACAAGGTGGCGCTGTCAGAGGTGCTGGGGCCTTCCCAGCGGGCCTTGCTGCACGTGCTGAAACGGGCGCCTTGAGGGCCGCTCAGGCCGACAGGCGGCCGCCCCGCCTGCGGGTGCCGATGCCGGCCATGGCGGCGAGGCCGCTGCTGCCGTGGGCGTGGCAGATGGCGCAGGCCAGGGCGTCGGCCGCGTCGGACGAAGGCGCGCCTTCAAGGGACAGCAGGCGCTGCACCATGTGGCTGACCTGCTCCTTGGCCGCCTTGCCGTGGCCGACCACTGCCTGCTTGACCTGCAGGGCGGTGTATTCGGCTACCGGGAGGTCGCAGGAAACTGCGCCACAGATGGCCGCGCCCCGGGCCTGGCCGAGCAGCAGGGTGGACTGGGGATTGACGTTGACGAAGACGATTTCCACCGCGGCCTGATCGGGCTTGTAGGTGGCGATCACTTCGCGCACGCCATCGAGGATGATCTTGAGGCGTTCCGGCAGGCTGCCCTCGCCGGTCTTGATGCAGCCACTGGCCACGTAGCGCAGCTGGCTGCCGAGGCTGTCGATGAGGCCGAAGCCGGTGCTGCGCAGGCCCGGGTCGATGCCCAGGATGCGGGTGGCAACGCTGGCCGAGGCCGCCGGGCCATTGACCTTCACTTGCGCGCCAGCCATACCCCGAACACCGTCAGACCCATGCCGATCAGGGCCAGACCGGTGAGGGTTTCACCGAAGGCGGCCCAGGCGATCAGGGCGGTGGTGGGGGGCGTGAGATAGAACAGGCTGGCCACGTTCACCGCGCTGCCATTGCGGATCAGCAGGTTGAGCAGGCTGATGGCACCCACCGACAGCACCAGTACCAGCCACAGCAGGGCGAAGATGAACGGGCCGGTCCATTCGATGACCATGCTTTCGGTCTGGCTGGCGAGCAGGGCCGACAGGGCCAGGGTGGGCAGAAACTGGATGACCGAGCCGGTGCGCAGGTCGAAGGCCGGGCAGAAGCGCTTCTGGTAGAGGGTGCCGGCGGTGATGCCGAGGAGCGCCAGCACGGCGGGCGTGAGCATGGCGGTGAGTTCCGGCGTGCTGGCGGCGGCGGCCACCTTGTGGGCGACCACCAGCCCGACACCACCGAAGCCCAGCACCAGCCCGACCCACTGGCGCGACAGCACACGCTCACCCAGGATGGCGCCGGCCCCCAGCGCGGTGAGCAGCGGCTGCAGCCCCACCACCAGGGCGGTGATGCCCGCCGGCAGGCCGTGGCGGATGGCGGTGAAGACGCCGCCCAGGTATACCGCATGCACGAGCACGCCGGTGATGCCGATGTGCAGCCACTGGCGTGGCGAGTTTGGCCACGGGGCACGGGTCACCAGGGCGACCATGCCCATGATGGCGATGACCAGCACGTAGCGGGTGGACAGGAAGCTGAGGGGCTCTGCGTAGGGCAGGCCGTACTTGGCACCGATGAAGCCCGTGCTCCAGAGGAGCACGAAGAGCAGGGGGTAGAAACGGGTCACCAGCGCTTACGGGGTCTTGATCTTGCTGCGGTAGATCCGTGTCGAGGCGGAGACGATGACTTGCGCGTCCTGGGGGGCGATGTCCGGCAACTGCTCGCGCACGACGCGGTAGGCGAGATGTTCCAGGGACTGGCCGTTCCAGGCATTGGCGGGATCGAAGAAGGGTTCGATGATGACGTAGGCCTTGTCCACCAGCTCACGCAGGCTGAGGTTCTTGCGGCGTTCGGGGGTGCTGCTCATGGCGGGCTCCTGAGGACGGTTTGGGCGTGGGCGAGGCGTGGATGATACCCCACGGGAATCAGGCCTCGGGCTCCCGGGCGGGTGGTGTGTACCATTTTTCCCGGGGCACGATCTTGTCATTGGTCGGGTCGCTCATGTAGTGGGGAGACATGATCTGTACGCCATGTTCGTTGAACACATCCTGGATGTTGGCGTGCAGGCGGCTGACGACTTCGGCCCGGGGGTAGGCACCGGCAGGCAGGGCCTGGGCCACCAGGCAGTATTCCGGATAGTAATCGGAGAGCGCCGTCTGGAAGACCCGCGGGCTTGGCGTGGTGAGGATGCCGGGCGTGCGCCCCGCCGCCTCAATGAGCATGGCCTCCACCTGGCGCCAGGGCGTGTCGTAGCCAATGGTCACGCTGGTGTCCACCATGAAGCCTGCGCCGGTCACGGTGCGTGAGTAGTTGCGCGTGGCGCTCCCGACGATGAGGGCGTTGGGCAGGGTGATCTCGGCGCCGCGGCCGGTGCGCAGGCGGGTGGTGAACAGGCTGATGTCGACGATGGTGCCCTCGTGCTCGCCGATGCGCACGTACTCGCCCGTGCGCAGGGTGCGGGAGTACATCAGGATCAGCCCGCTGGCACCCTGCCCGACGATGCTGGACGCGCCCAGGGAGACCATCAGGCCGATCAGTACCGACATGCCCTTGAAGGCCTCCGTGTGGGCGCCGGGGAGGTAGGGATAGGCCATCACCAGGGCAAAGATCCAGATCAGGATGTTGGTGATCTTGCGGGTGGGTCCCACCGTGTCCCGGTCCAGCCAGCCGATGCCGGACGCCCCCGCGGACACGTGGTCGAAGAGGGGCTTGAGCAGCCCGACCACGCCCCGGGCGAGGAGGAACATGATGGCCGCGATGAGCAGATTGGGCAGGGTGGTGATGATGCCCCGAGCCAGGTCGAACAGCATGCCGAGCAGATAGCCATTGAGCTGCTCGCCCCACGCCCGGGTGAAGGGGAAGCGCGCCAGCACGAAGCCGAGCCAGGCATAGCCCAGCAAGAGGGTGAGCAGCCAGTAGCTCGCGCTCATCAGCCAGCCCACGGCCGCGAGGACGCGGTCGCGGCGGATCAGTTCGGTGCCGCCAAGCTTGAGGTGACGGGCTTTCTGGTCGATGGCGCGGACCAGGCGCGTGCTGATGCCCGCATGCAGCCGGTTCAGGGCCAGGGTGAGGAGCAGGGCGGCCACCGTTGCGCCCGCCGCCGCCGCGGCACCCCGGGCCATGGCTTCACTGTCACGGCTCTCGCGGGTCTCGGCGATGACCCGGCGCAGCTTGTCCAGGGTGCTGTGGGTGAGGCCTTCGAGCGTTTCGCCGCTGAGCTTGTCCACGTCGTCGTGGGTGAGGATGAAGGCAAGCTGTCCCCCCACCAGGAAGATGTTGCCCATCTGGTTGTGCTGGACCTTGACCTCATCACTCTCGTCCCGGGCCAGGATGGTGCTCAGATTGCGCTCGCCGCGTTCGGCGCGCTGGCTGGCCGGCGAGCCGAGCAGGCTGCTGCGAAAACGCACCACGTGACGGTTCATCAGGATCAGGTCGGCCTCGCCGCTGCCCGGCACTGTGGTCGCCATGACCGGGGTTTCGGGCCGAGGTGGCGGGGTTTCAGCCGTCTGTACGGGCTCCCCGTTGGGGTTTGCAGGGACACTGCCCGGCAGGAGAAGCCCGAGGAGAACGATGATGCGCGCGACGAGGGAGATCAGATGCATGGCCCCCGGGTGCCTCTGGGGGGCGGGTAAAGGGGGGGGGCGGTCGAGCTGTGCGTGCATTCGGCAGGGCTTCCTTCTCGTTGTCTGCGTGCGTCGGGGCGTATCCGGCATTGTGTGACAGAATCTTCCTCCCAATGAATTGCGGGCTCAATCCGGATCTGTCGGCCCCGGCCGGGCTGGCATCGAGAACGGAGCATTCCATGCACTATTGGCTGATGAAATCCGAACCCGACGACGTATCCATCGACGACCTCGCCGGCCGGCCCGATCAGACCGTGCCCTGGTATGGCGTGCGCAACTATCAGGCGCGCAATTTCATGCGTGACGGGATGCAGGTGGGTGACGGGGTGCTGTTCTACCACTCGGGGTGTAGCGAGCCGGGCATCGCCGGCATTGCCCGGGTGGCAAGCACGGCCTACCCGGACGCCACCCAGTTCGATCCGGCGAGCAAGTACTTCGATCCCAAGGCCACCCCTGAGCATCCCCGCTGGCTGCATGTGGATGTGGCCTTCGTGCGCAAGACCCGCCTGCTGGGTTTGTCCGAATTGCGCAGCCACCCGGAACTGGAGAACATGCGCGTCCTCGCCCGCGGCAACCGGCTGTCGATCACACCGGTGGCGCCGGCCGAGTGGCGCTTCATCGTCGGGCATCTGCTTGGCGCAACGCATCTTCAGGACTGGAAATGAGCATCGGAATCGAATGGCTGGTCGCCTATCTCGCCCTCGACGCCTTCGTCGGCTTCTTCGCGGGACTGCTGGGCGTGGGGGGCGGCGCGATCATGGTGCCGATGCTGACCACCCTGTTCGCCGCCCAGGGTTTTCCGAAGGAGCACATGGTGCACCTGGCCCTGGGCACCTCCATGGCCGGTATCGTGGTCACTTCCATCTCCAGCCTGCGTGCGCACCACGCCCATGGGGCGGTGCGCTGGGACATCGTCCGGGGCATCGCACCCGGCGTGCTGGCGGGCACCTTCGCCGGAACTTTCGTGGCGTCCCGGGCGCCCACCCAGCCCCTGGCCATCTTCTTCGCCTGCTTCACCGCCTATGTGGCGGTGCAGATGATCCTCAACGTCAAGCCCAAGCCCTCCCGCGAACTGCCGGGGCGCGCCGGGCTGGCGGGCGTCGGTGCGGGGATCGGGGCGATCTCGTCACTGGTGGCGATCGGGGGCGGTTCCCTGTCGGTGCCTTTCATGACCTGGTGCAACGTGAAGGTACATAACGCCATCGGCACCTCCGCCGCCATCGGCCTGCCCATTGCCCTGGCCGGTGCGCTCGGCTATCTGATCAACGGCTGGTCGGCCCAGGGGCTGCCGGCGTGGTCGGTGGGCTTCGTCTATCTGCCGGCGCTGGTGCTGCTGAGCCTGCTCTCGAGCCTCACCGCCCCCGTCGGCGCCCGGCTCGCCCACAGGCTGCCGGTGGCCACCCTGAAGAAGATCTTCGCCGGTGTGCTGGTGCTGTTGTCGGCAAAGATGCTGCATACGGTACTGGGCTGAGAGCGCGTCAAGCGCTTGTGGGCGGCGAGCTTTCCTCGCCAACGCTGACGGGGTGTCTTCGCCGGCACGCACCCTTCAGAATTGCCGGTCATGCGCCGTCAATTACCCGGTCCATTCCGTCCGGGTACTCCCATGTCCGTTGCCAATGTCCGTCTTCAGCTCCAGTTCGATCTCGAACTGGCCGTACCCGATTCCCTGGCCACCCTGGATCACGCGCAGCTCTGCAAGACGCTCGCCGGGCTGCTGGGGCCGACCGTCATCCAGGGCTTGCCGGTGATTGCCGGCAAGCAACTGGCCAAGGCCGAGATGCGGGTCCTCAAGCACCATCACCGGCTCGAGGCTGAGGTGAAGACGGCCGCCCGCGTCGAGCCGTCGCGCATTATGGATGCTGCTCCCCATCTGACCGACGCCGAGGTGGCTACCCTCGCCATGCGTGCGGTGGCGCGTCTGCCGAAGGGCGAGGCGGAACAGGCGAGCTACCTGCGTAGTCAGGCGCTGGCCCTCGTCAATGAATATCGGCTGGTCTCCTGCCTGGTGGACGCCCTGCTCTCGAACGGCAAGCCCTCGCAGATCGAGGGCAAGCTCAACCTGACCAACGGCCATATCTTCCTTGATGCATCCCATCGCCAGACCCGTCTGCAGAACGCCCAGGGCCCGCTGCGGGTGGCGGTGGCCGGCACGGACGTGGTGCTGACGGCGGAATGTTCGGGCCATACCCTGACGGGGCCCGTGCTGGATGTCACCGTGAAGCAGTTGGTGCCCCACCGGGGTGTGCTGCTTGCACGCTGGCAGGCCGGTTGAGCCGCGGGGGCCTCAGCGCCCCTTGAATACCGGCGAACGCTTGCCGAGGAAGGCATCCAGGCCTTCCCGATAGTCGTCGGTGGCGAGAAAGTCGAAGGCGGCGCGCTTCTCGTCGGCACTCAGTGGCCGCCCGTCCATCAGGCGATGGACCCATTGTTTGTGCCAGCGGGCCACCAGCGGCGCGCCCTTGACGATCCGGCCGACGGTGGCAAGGGTTTCCCGCTCCACCTCCTCGTCGTCCACCACCCGGGTCAGGAGACCCTTGGCCAGGGCTTCCCGGGCACCCAGGATGCGCCCTTCGAGCAGAATCTCGAGCAGCACGGCGGGGCCCACCAGGCCCAGCAGACCGGCCATTTCGCCGGGATACATCGAAAACCCCAGCTTGTTGATCGGTGCCCCAAAGCGGCTCGACTCGCCGGCGATGCGCAGGTCGCAGCAGCCGGCGATCTCCAGCCCGCCACCCACGCAGGCACCCTGGATCAGCGCTACGGTGGGCACCGGGCAGGCGCGTATGGCGTCCAGGGCGGCGGCCACCAGGCCTTCGTGGTAGTGGAGGGCGTCATCGACCGTGGCCCGCACGGTGAGGAACTCCTCAATGTCTCCCCCCGCCGCGAAAGCTTTGTCTCCCGCTCCCCGCAGCACCACACAGCGCACGTCCGGATCGGCATTGATGACCGTCATCCGCGCCTGCAGCCCGCGCCACATGCCGGCATCCACCGCGTTGAGCTTGTCGGGATTGGAAAGGCTGAGGGTGGCAATGCCAGCGTCCTGACTGAAGAGGATTTCTCCGGGCATGGGGGGCTGTTTCCTTGAGAGAAGGCGGCGGGCGCAGGCTTGTTGCAGCGCACGAAAGCCGCCGTACGTTGTGGTATGGGGTCTTCTATATGCTATATCATCAGGCCGGGCGTCGTTAATGGCGCGACGTCGCCCATGGGATGCACCACAAAAAAAATAACCCACTGATCGCCGTTCCAAGAATACCAACAGGCAGATCGCGCCGAATTCACTGACTTTCTCGAGGGAGGGAAAAGATGTCGACCAATGCTAGCCAGAACGCGGTGTACGCCCGTATCCGCAAAAATCCCCGCTTCGCCGAACTGGTGTCGAAGCGCCAGGGCTTCGCCACCCTGCTGTCGGTGATCGTTCTGACGATCTTCTACGGCTTTTTCATGGTGGTGGCCTTCAACCCCAATCTGATCGGTCAGCGTCTGTCCGAAGGGTCCTACGTGACCGTCGGGATTGCCGCCGAGCTGTTCATGTTCATCTTCTTCTGGGTGCTCACCGCGGTGTATGTCAAGCGCGCCAATGGCGAGTTCGATGCCATCACCACCGAGATCATCCGCGACGCATCCAAGGAGGTGAAGTAATGCTGGCCCGTCTCAACCTTGCCCTGCTGGCCCTGCTGGTGCCGGCCCTGTCCTTCGCCGGTGATGCGATCTCCGCCACCGAGAAGCAGCCCCTCAATCTGCACGCCATCGGGATGTTCGTGCTCTTCGTGTCCATGACCCTGGGCATCACCTACTGGGCGGCCGGCCGTACCAAGTCCGCTTCCGACTTCTACACTGCCGGCGGTGGCATCACCGGCTTCCAGAACGGCCTGGCCATTGCCGGCGACTACATGTCCGCCGCCACCCTGCTGGGCCTCACCGCGCTGGTGTACACCAAGGGCGTCGATGGCTACATCTACATGATCGCCTTCTTCGCCGGCTGGCCCATCATCCTGTTCCTGATGGCCGAGCGCCTGCGCAACCTGGGCAAGTTCACCTTTGCCGACATCACGTCCTACCGGCTCAACCAGGGCAAGGTGCGCACCATGGCGGCGGTGTCCTCGCTGACCGTGGTGTGTTTCTACCTGGTGGCCCAGATGGTCGGTGCCGGCCAGCTGATCAAGCTGCTGTTCGGCCTGGACTACAACATCGCCCTGTTCGTGGTCGGCGCCCTGATGATGGTCTACGTCACCTTCGGTGGCATGGTCGCCACCACCTGGGTGCAGATCATCAAGGCCTGCATGCTGCTGGCCGGTGGCACGCTGGTGATGGTGCTGGCCATGTCCCAGTTCGGTTTCAGCTTCGAGACCATGATGGGCCAGGCCGTCTCGCTGCACAGTCTGGGCGAGAAGCTGCTCTTCCCGGGCACCCTGCTGCCGGACCCCATCACCGCCCTGTCCCTGGGCCTGGGCCTGATGTTCGGTACGGCTGGCCTGCCGCACATCCTGATGCGCTTCTTTACCGTTACCAACGCCAAGGAAGCCCGCAAGTCCGTGTTGTACGCGTCCGGCTTCGTGGCCTACTTCTTCAACGTGATCCTGCTGATGGGCTTTGCGGCCATCATCATCGTCGGCCAGAACCCCGAGTTCTTTGAAGGCGGCAAGATCGGCGGCAAGGTCATTGGCGGCGGAAACATGATCGCCATGCACCTGGCCAAGGCGGTGGGCGGCAACCTGCTGCTGGGCTTCCTGTCGGCCGTGGCCTTCGCCACCATCCTGGCCGTGGTGTCCGGTCTGGCGCTTGCCGGTGCGGCGGCCATCTCCCACGACATCTACGCCCGCGTGATCCGCAAGGGCAAGGCCACCGAGACCGAAGAGCTGCGCGTGTCCCGCTTCGCTTCCGTGGGCCTGGGTCTCGTGGCCATCGTTCTCGGCATCGCCTTCGAGAAGATGAACGTGGCCTTCATGGTGGCCCTGGCCTTCGGTATCGCGGCTTCCGCCAACTTCCCGGTGCTCATCCTTTCCATGTACTGGAAAGGCCTGACCACCCGCGGGGCGGTGGCGGGCGGTTACGCCGGCCTGGTGGCGGCCGTGCTGCTGGTGGTGTTCTCCAAGTCGGTGTGGGTCACGGTGCTGGGCAATGCCCAGGCCCTGTTCCCCTACGACCAGCCGGCCCTGTTCTCCATGCCCCTGGCCTTCCTGATCACGTTCATCGTGTCCTCGCTCGACAACAGCGCCGAGGCACAGGCAGAACGTGCTGCCTTCGACGACCAGTACGTGCGTGCCCAGACCGGTTTCGGTGCCGCTGAAGCCAGCTCCCACTGATCTCCGCAGCGCCCGCAAGGGCGCGGGCAGAAAGACGAAACCCCCGACGGGCCGGCCCGATCGGGGGTTTTTCTTGGGTGCGGCGGCCGCGTGGCGGTCGCCGGCGCTGCTGGGTCAGGCGGTGGCTTCGCGCTTGGCGGCGATCTTGGCCAGGGCCCGGCGACCGCTGGAGATGTGCTCGCGCATCGCCATCTCGGTGGCACTGATGTCACGCTTGCCGAGCGCGTCGAGGATGAGGCGGTGCTCGGCCAGGGATTGTTCGATGCGCCCGTCGATGAACAGGGAGTGGTGGCGCGACAGCTTGATGACCTTGCGCAGGTCGGTGATGGCCTGGGTCAGCCAACGATTGTCGGCGATCAGCTGGACCTCCTGGTGGAAGGCCTGGTTGGCTTCAAAGAAGCCGTCGATGTCGCTGGTGCGGGCCGCTTGTTCGAGCTCGCTGTGGATGTCCAGCAGGCGCTTGATGTCGGCATCGGTGGCCTTGCGTGCGGTGTCGGCCGCACATTTGCCTTCGAGGAGGGCCATGACCGAGAAGATCTCGTCCAGGTCGCGCTCGGAAATTTCGGTCACGTAGCAGCCCCGGCGGGGCTTGAGGGTGACGAGGCCTTCGGCCGCGAGTACCTTCAGGGCCTCCCGCAGGGGCGTGCGGGAGATGCCGTACTGGGTGGCCAGGGCTTGCTCGTCCACCCAGGTGCCGGGGGGCAGCTCGTGGGCAAAGATACGCTGGCGCAGGCGTTCCGCGACTTCCTGGTAGAGGGCGAGAGGGGCAATCCGGCCGGCGTTCATGGTCTTGAGTGACAAGGTTGGAAAAGTGTCGTCTTCAGCAGTTGCATCCATAATTATGGATAAAGTATTATCTAGCAGATAGCAAGTCAAGTTCCTGCGCAGGATGTAACCCTTGTACGGCGCGTTGACAACATGTCATCGGGCCACACAAAACAGAGGGAGGGAGAAAACTGCCCTGCGCAGGGCACGGCAGCCGGCCGTGACCAGGGGTCACGGCCGGTACTGGCGTCACAAATTATCAAGGGCTGCCGAGCGGCCCGCGCTACGTGAGGGTAGAAAAGCCATGGCGAACAACACCGAACCGACCTTTCCCCAACCCGATCTGGCCGCCTGGAACAAGGCTGCCGCCAAGTCGGCCCCCGGTGGCGATGTCGCCAAGCTGAACTGGGTGACCCCCGAGGGCATCACGGTCAAGCCGTTGTACTCCGCGGCGGATCTGGAAGGACTCAAGTACACCAACACGCTGCCGGGCTTCGAGCCCTTCCTGCGCGGCCCCCAGGCCACCATGTATGCGGCCCGCCCGTGGACCATTCGCCAGTACGCCGGCTTCTCCACCGCCGAGGCCTCCAATGCCTTCTACCGCAAGGCGCTGGCCGCTGGCGGTCAGGGCGTGTCCGTGGCCTTCGACCTGGCTACCCACCGGGGCTACGACTCCGACAACCCCCGCGTGGTGGGTGACGTGGGCAAGGCCGGTGTGGCCATCGACTCCGTCGAGGACATGAAGATCCTGTTCGACCAGATCCCCCTCGACAAGGTGTCGGTGTCCATGACCATGAACGGCGCCGTGCTGCCGATCCTGGCCGGCTACATCGTTGCCGCCGAAGAGCAGGGCGTGTCGCAGGACAAGCTGTCCGGGACCATCCAGAACGACATCCTCAAGGAGTTCATGGTCCGCAACACCTATATCTACCCGCCGACGCCGTCGATGAAGATCATCGCTGATATCTTCAATTACACGTCGACCCACATGCCGAAGTTCAACTCGATCTCGATTTCGGGTTATCACATCCAGGAAGCCGGCGCCAACCAGGCCATCGAGCTGGCCTTCACCCTGGCTGACGGCGTCGAATACGTGCGTACCGGCATCAAGTCCGGCATGGACGTGGACACCTTCGCCGGCCGTCTGTCCTTCTTCTGGGCAGTGGGCATGAACTTCTACCTCGAGATCGCCAAGATGCGCGCCGCGCGCATGCTGTGGTGGCGCCTGATGAAGCAGTTCGAGCCGAAGAGCCAGAAGTCCATGATGCTGCGCACCCACAGCCAGACCTCCGGCTGGTCGCTCACCGAGCAGGACCCGTACAACAATGTGGTGCGCACCACCATCGAAGCCATGGCGGCCGTGTTCGGTGGCACCCAGTCCCTGCACACCAACGCGCTCGACGAAGCCATTGCGCTGCCCACCGAGTTCTCGGCCCGTATCGCCCGCAACACCCAGATCATCATCCAGGAAGAAACCCACATCACCAGCGTTGTTGACCCGTGGGCCGGTTCCTACATGATGGAAAAGCTCACCCAGGACATGGCCGACAAGGCCTGGGCCCTGATCGAGGAGATCGAGGCCATGGGTGGCATGACCAAGGCGGTCGAATCCGGCTGGGCCAAGATGAAGGTCGAGGAGTGCGCTGCCGACAAGCAGGCCCGCATTGACTCCGGCAAGGATGTGATCGTCGGCGTGAACAAGTACAAGCTCGCCAAGGAAGACCCGATCGAGATCCTCGACATCGACAACCACGCCGTACGTGATGCCCAGGTCGCCCGTCTGGCCCAGATCCGCGCCACCCGCGACGGCGCCGCTGTCACCGCGGCCCTGGCAGCCCTGACCGAATGCGCCAGGACCGGCGAAGGCAACCTGCTCGATCTGGCCGTGAAGGCCGTGCGTCTGCGTGCCACCGTCGGTGAAATCTCCGATGCGCTGGAAGAGATCTTCGGCCGCTACCGTGCCAACCCCCAGGCGGTCACCGGCATCTACAACGCCGTCGTCGAAGGCGACGACGACTGGAAGGCCCTCAAGTCCGACATCGAAGCCTTTGTGGCTGAAGAAGGTCGTCGTCCGCGCATCATGATCGCCAAGCTGGGTCAGGACGGCCATGACCGGGGCTCCAAGGTGGTGGCTTCGGCCTTCGCCGATCTGGGCTTCGACATCGACATCGGCCCGCTCTTCCAGACGCCCGAAGAGGCCGCCCGTCATGCCATCGAGAACGACGTGCATGCCGTGGGCTGTTCCAGCCTCGCCGCCGGCCACAAGACCCTGGTGCCGGCCATCATCAACGCCCTCAAGGCCCAGGGTGCCGACGACATCATCACCTTCGTGGGGGGCGTGATTCCGGCCCAGGATTACGACGCGCTCTACGCCGCGGGTGCCAAGGGCATCTTCGGCCCCGGCACGCCGATCCAGACCTCGGCCCGGGAAGTGCTCAAGCAGATTCGCGCCGCCCGCAAGCCCTGAGAGGCTTCGAATCAGTCTGCTGCATGCCCTGACGTTTCGTGATCCGCTGTACGGAAAGTACGGCGCTGCCGCTCACGACGCCAGGGCGTGTTAGCGATGTCTGCAATGCCTCCGAGCTGAACAGCCGATGCCTTCCATGAACATGCCTGCCGACCTGCCACAGCGCGACCCCGCCGACCAGGCCCTGGTCGATGGGGTGCTGGCGCATCAGCTACGTCCGCTCGCCAAGACAATCACCTTGATCGAGTCCCAGCGGCCGGATCACAAGCAGCGGGCCCGCAACGTGCTGGAAGGCCTGCTGCCCCACACCGGCAACTCCATGCGGGTGGGGATTTCCGGCGTGCCGGGGGTGGGCAAGTCCACCTTCATCGAGGCCCTCGGGCTGTATCTCATCGGGCAGGGTCACAAGGTGGCGGTGCTGGCGGTGGATCCGTCCTCCAGCGTCACGGGGGGCTCCATCCTCGGCGACAAGACGCGCATGGAACTGCTCTCCCAGCGCACCGAAGCCTTCATCCGCCCGAGTCCGTCGGCGGGCAGCCTTGGCGGTGTCGCCGAGAAGACCCGCGAGGCCATGCTGGTGTGCGAGGCCGCCGGGTTTGACGTGATCATCATCGAGACGGTGGGCGTGGGTCAGTCGGAAACCGCCGTCGCCGGCATGACCGACATCTTCTGCCTGCTGCAACTGCCCAATGCCGGCGACGATCTGCAGGCGATCAAGAAGGGGATCATGGAGATCGCCGACCTGATCGTCATCAACAAGGCGGATATCAACCCCCAGGCGGCCAATGTGGCCCGCTCCCAGATCAAGAGTGCGCTGGGCATGCTGCGGCATGCTTCGCCCAACTGGACGCCGCCGGTACTGATGCTTTCCGCTTTGCAGAAGCAGGGCATTGCCGAGTTCTGGAATACCATCGGGGATTACCGCTCCGCGATGCAGCAGAGCGGTGAATTCGACGCACGTCGCCGCCATCAGGCGCGGGCCTGGATGTGGGAATTGATCGACCAGGGTTTGCGAGCCCGATTTGCAGGTCACGCCCAGGTACGGCAGGATTTGCCCGTTTTGCAGGCGGCCGTCGAGGCCGGACAGACCACGCCTTCAGCCGCTGCCCAGCGGCTGCTGGCGTATCTGGGCTGAACAATAAAACGACATACAACAGGATCATTGACTGGAGGTTGTAAATGCACGACATCATCCACCAGCTGGAAGAGAAGCGCGAAGCCGCCCGCCTGGGCGGCGGTCAGAAGCGAATCGACAGCCAGCACAAGAAGGGCAAGCTGACGGCCCGCGAACGTATCGAGCTGCTGCTCGACCCGGATTCCTTCGAGGAATGGGACATGTTCAAGGAGCACCGTTGCGTCGACTTCGGCATGGATCAGGCCGAAAAGACCCCGGGTGACGGTGTGGTCGTCGGCTACGGCACCATCAACGGCCGTCTGGTCTTCGTGTTCTCCCAGGACTTCACCGTATTCGGTGGCTCCCTGTCCGAGACCCACGCCGAGAAGATCTGCAAGGTCATGGATCAGGCCATGAAGGTCGGTGCGCCGGTGATCGGCCTCAACGACTCGGGCGGCGCGCGCATTCAGGAAGGCGTTGCCTCCCTGGGTGGTTACGCCGACGTGTTCCAGCGCAATGTGATGGCCTCGGGCGTCGTGCCGCAGATCTCCATGATCATGGGCCCCTGTGCCGGTGGTGCGGTGTACTCCCCGTCCATGACCGACTTCATCTTCATGGTGAAGGACTCCTCCTACATGTTCGTGACCGGTCCGGAAGTCGTGAAGACCGTGACCCACGAAGATGTGACCGCCGAGGAACTGGGCGGCGCCGTGACCCACACCACCAAGTCCGGTGTGGCTGACCTGGCCTTCGAGAACGACGTCGAAGCCCTGTCCATGCTCCGCCGTTTCATGAACTTCCTGCCGGCCAACAACCGGGAGCAGCCCCCCGTCACGCCGACAAACGACCCGGTGGACCGTTTCGACTACTCCCTCGACACCCTGGTGCCGGACAACACCAACAAGCCCTATGACATGAAGGAGCTGATCGTCAAGATTGTGGACGACAGCGACTTCTTCGAGCTGCAGGCCGACTACGCCAAGAACATCATCATTGGCTTTGGTCGCATCGATGGCAACCCGGTGGGCATCGTGGCCAACCAGCCGCTGGTGCTGGCCGGCTGCCTGGACATCAAGTCCTCCATCAAGGCCGCCCGCTTCGTGCGCTTCTGCGACGCCTTCAACATTCCGGTCGTCACCTTCGTGGACGTCCCGGGCTTCATGCCGGGTACCACTCAGGAATACGGCGGCATCATCAAGCACGGCGCCAAGCTGCTCTACGCCTACGCCGAGTGCACCGTGCCGAAGGTGACCGTGATCACCCGCAAGGCCTATGGCGGCGCGTATGACGTGATGTCCTCCAAGCACCTGCGTGGCGACGTGAACCTCGCCTGGCCGTCGGCCGAAATCGCGGTGATGGGCCCGAAGGGCGCCGTGGAGATCATCTTCCGCGAAGAAAAGAACGATCCGGCCAAGCTGGCCGAGCGTGAAGCCGAGTACAAGGCCAAGTTCGCCAACCCCTTCGTGGCCGGTGCCCGTGGCTTCATCGACGATGTGATCATGCCCCACGCCACCCGCAAGCGCATCGCCCGCTCCCTGGCCATGCTCAAGGACAAGCAGCTCGACAACCCGTGGCGCAAGCACGGCAACATTCCGCTGTGATCGCCGAGGACGCCAAGACATGTTTACCAAGATCCTGATTGCAAACCGCGGCGAAATCGCCTGCCGTGTCATCAAGACTGCCCGCAAGATGGGCATCGCCACCGTCGCCGTCTACTCCGAGGCCGACAAGGACGCCCTGTTCGTGGACATGGCCGACGAGGCCGTGTGCATCGGCCCGGCGGCTTCCAAGGAATCCTACCTGGTCGCCGACAAGATCATCGCCGCCTGCAAGCAGACCGGCGCCCAGGCTGTCCACCCCGGCTACGGCTTCCTGTCGGAGAACGCCGAGTTCTCCCGTCGTCTGGAAGAAGAAGGCATCAAGTTCATCGGTCCGAAGCACTACTCCATCGCCAAGATGGGTGACAAGATCGAGTCCAAGAAGCTCGCCATCGCCGCCGAGGTCAACACCATCCCCGGCTACAACGACGCCATCGCGGGTCCGGATGAAGCCGTCAAGATCGCCCAGGGCATCGGCTATCCGGTGATGATCAAGGCCTCCGCCGGCGGCGGCGGCAAGGGCCTGCGTGTGGCCTACAACGACGCCGAAGCCCACGAAGGCTTCTCCTCCTGCGTCAATGAAGCCCGCAACTCCTTTGGCGATGACCGCGTCTTCATCGAGAAGTACGTGCTTGAGCCGCGCCACATCGAGATCCAGGTGCTGGGCGACTCCCACGGCAACTACGTGTACCTGAACGAGCGTGACTGCTCCATCCAGCGCCGTCACCAGAAGGTCATCGAAGAGGCGCCGAGCCCCTTTGTCGATGCCGAAATGCGCAAGGCCATGGGCGAACAGGCCGTGGCCCTGGCCCGTGCGGTTAACTACGAATCCGCGGGTACCGTGGAATTCGTGGTGTCCGGTGCCACCAAGGAGTTCTACTTCCTCGAGATGAACACCCGTCTCCAGGTGGAACACCCGGTCACCGAGCTGATCACCGGCCTCGATCTGGTCGAGCAGATGATCCGCGTCGCCTACGGCGAGAAGCTGCCGCTGACCCAGGCCGATGTGAAGATCAACGGCTGGTCCATGGAATGCCGGATCAACGCCGAAGACCCCTTCCGCGGCTTCCTGCCCTCCACCGGCCGGCTGGTGAAGTTCCTGCCGCCCAAGGAGACCACCGACGACAAGGGCAGCACCCGTGTCGATACCGGTGTGTACGACGGTGGCGAGATCTCCATGTTCTACGACTCGATGATCGCCAAGCTCATCGTGCACGCCCCGACCCGCGCCCAGGCCATCGACCGCATGCGCGACGCCCTCAACGGCTTCGTGATCCGTGGCATCTCCTCGAACATCCCGTTCCAGGCCGCGCTGATGCAGCATCCGGTTTTCCATTCCGGCATCTTTGACACCGGCTTCATTCCCAAGTACTACCCGACGGGTTTCGACGCCTCGATGGTGCCCCACGACGACCCGGCGCTGCTGGTTTCCGTGGCCGCCTATGTCTACCGTGCCTTCACCGACCGTTCCGCATCGATCTCCGGTCAGTTGCAGGGCCACGAGCGCATCGTCAGCGACAGCTGGATGGTGGTGCGCCTGAACAAGGATGGCAACGAGCATCACCCGGTGGTCGCCAAGCCCATTCCCGGTGGCTACCACGTGGAATACAAGGGCAAGAGCTATGAGCTCAAGTCCGACTGGAAGCTGGGTGAATCCCTGTTCAACGGCACCTGTAACGGCGAGTCCTTCACCCTCCAGGTGGAGCGCCACAAGACCCGTTACAGCCTGTTCCACTGGGGTACCCGCGCCGATTTCATGGTGATGAGCGCCCGCGCTGCCGAGCTGCTGGCCCTGATGCCCGAGAAGCTGCCGCCCGACCTGTCCAAGTACCTGCTGTCGCCGATGCCGGGCCTGCTGCGTGAAGTGGCGGTGAAGGTGGGCCAGGAAGTGAAGGCCGGCGAGAAGCTGGCGGTCATCGAGGCGATGAAGATGGAGAACATTCTCAAGGCCGAGCAGGACTGCAAGGTCAAGAAGATCGTCGGTGAGGCCGGGCAGAGTCTGGCTGTGGACGAAGTCATCATCGAGTTCGAGTAATCACTACGGGGTTCTGCCTGGCGTCTCCCGCCGGGCAGAATCGACAGGTTTCGTTCGATGGGGAGGGAGACTCGTCCTTGTGGCGGGTTCCTGTCGAGGGAGTGGGGTCGTCCTTGGACGGCCCCTTTTTTTTCGCCTATCCAAGCCCGAAGGCGGACAGGTAAGATCAAGGCATTGGGCACAGAGTGGCTTCCCGTGACGCGAAACATGATCTCCCGCCATCTGTTTGTTGCGCTGGCATCGCTGATGCTCGCGCCGCTGACGCATGCGGCCGAGCGGGTGTTGCGGGTGGCGGTCCTCAATCATTCGCCACCCATGTCCTACACCGACGAGACGGGGGCGCTGACGGGTTTCAACGTGGAGATCATGCGTGCCTTGTGCGATGTGATGGCGGTCAGATGCATGCCCGTCCCGGTATCCCTCGATCGGGTGGTTGATGCCGTCGCCGAAGGCGAGTTCGATTTTGCCGCGGTGAGCCTCCTGGCCACGCCGGAGCGGCGTGCCCGCGTGCTGATGAGCAAGCCCTACTACCGTTCGCTCAGCGTCTGGTTTGCCCGGCCCGGCGTTGTGCCCGGCGGGGCACTTGCCGGCGTGGTCCGTGGTGGGGTCCAGGCCCGCTACATCCAGGCCAATGGCTGGCGTAGCGTCGCCCTCGACACCCATGCGGAAGTGGTCACGGCCCTGGCCCAGGGCAAGGTCGAGGCGGCCCTGTTGCCCATGTCTACGGCCGTCGCGCTGCAGCAGGACGTGCGCATCCATCACCTGGGCCTGGCGACAACCCTGCTGCGTGACCCCCAACTGGCCGGTGATGTGTGTCTGAGCGTCAATCCCCGCTCCCCGGAACTGCTCGCCCTGCTCAATGATGCGATCGACAGGGTCAAGCGGGATGGACGTTTCGATCGGATCAACAGCCGCTTCATTCCCTTCCGTCTCCAATGATTCAGGACGAGCGCCTCCCCGCAGCACCGTCCGCCGAGGCGGGAGGGACGGTCGGACGCTGGCCCGCAGGCACTGTCCTGGCTGTTCTCGGGGGGGTATTCGCGCTTATCGCGGTGAGTCTGGTGGCGCTTCTTGCCGTGGATCAGCGCCTGGTGACCGAGGCGGCGACCCGTCTACACGACGAGACCGTGCCATGGACCCTCGAGCGCCAGCGCTTGGCGCGCAATCTCGAGGAGTTGCGGATGGGCGGGCAGCGGGTGCTGACCGCTTCCGATCCGCCCACCCGCAGCGATGCCTTGTTCGTGGTGCGGATCCTGGCTGCTCACCCGGGCATGGGGGAGGATCCACGCACCGCCGAACTGGCCGCGGAGGTCGAAGGCTTTCTGGTGAAGTCGGCGGCGACCGAAGGCGCGCCGGACATGAAGGCCTGGGATGTCTATTCACGGCGTCTGCGCCTGCTTGCCGACGATCTCTCCGTCGAGGGCGGGCAAAGGGTGAGTGCCGAGCTCGACCGCATGTCCGAGGCGGTGGAGCAGACCCGTTACAAGCTCCTGCTCAACGTGCTGCTGGTCGGCGTCTTCCTGGCAAGTTTCCTGTTCATCCTGCGCCGCTACCTGATCCAGCCCCTGCAGCGCATTCACGCCGTGCTGGTCAGCCTGGATGGACGCGAGCCCTTGCCGCTCCTGAGTTCATCCTCCATGGCGGAGATCCACGCGGTGGAGGAGGCCATCATGCGATTTCACGCCACCCTGCGGGAGAACGAAGAGGTTCGGCTCAAACTGGAGCGCCTGGCAACCACCGATGGTCTGACCGGCCTGCCCAATCGGCGCCACTTTCTCGGGCTGGCTTCGGATGAGATGGCCCGGGCCCGACGCTATGGGCGTCCGATCACAGTGGGTATCGCCGATCTCGATCACTTCAAGCAGGTGAATGACCGCTTTGGCCATGGGGTGGGTGACCAGGTGCTGCAGCGTTTTGCCAGTGTGGTGCTGGAAACGCTGCGGGAGACTGATCGGGTTGGGCGCTTTGGGGGTGAGGAGTTTGCCTTCATCTTCCCCGAAACCTTGCCGGACGAGGCGCTGCAGCTCGCGGGGCGCTTGCGTCAGCGCCTGGGGGAGTCTCCCGTGGCCTTGCCGGATGGCACTCTGCTGGCGGTGACGGCGAGCTTTGGTCTTGCCGATGCCACCGGGCAACGCCTCGAGGAGAGTCTTGCGCAGGCCGATGCTGCACTCTATGAGGCCAAGGGCGGCGGCAGGGATCGTAGCGTCCTGGCGACCCGTGCGGAGGCTGAAGCCAGCCCTCAGCGCGTGTGAGGACATCGCGGCGAGCAATCATTCGCCCTGAAGCGCGCAGCCGCGCACGGCGCAAGGTAAGTGGTGAGGAGTGAAATCGGTCTGCACGCAGACTTGCTCACACGCGCTCAGCCGTAGCGGCGGGCTGCCTCCACAGCCAGGCCGGCCCCGATGCTTCCGAACAGATCGCCCTCTACGCTGCGGGCCTGGGGCAGTTCCGCGGCGATGCGGGCCCGAAGCTGAGGGACGCCACTGGCGCCACCCGTGAAGTACAGGGTGTCTACCTTTTCCCGGGGGACGCCGGTACGGTCCAGCAGGTTTCCAACCGTCGCGGCCACGCGTTCCACCAGGCTGCGCGTGGCCAGGGCAAAGTCTTCACGGTCGATGCGGTGGGCGAGACCCGTTTCGAGCCGGTCCAAGTGCAGCAGGGTGGTGTCACCGGCGGACAGGTCGATCTTGGCCTGCTCCACCTGAAGGGCCAACCAGTGACCTTCCCGCTGGCCGATCAGGCGGGCCAGGCGATCCAGTTCCCTGCGGGGTGCCGCATCCCGGTAGATGTGCTGAAAATCGGCGAATGCCTGGCGGGTGTAGGCAAAGTTGATGGTGTGCCAGGTGGCGAGCTGGAAGAACAGGCTCGAGGGAATTTCGACGCCGCTCTTCATGCGGCCACGGTAGCCGAGCAGGGGCATCACGCATTCCAGGCTCAGGGCCCTGTCGAAATCGGTGCCGCCCACGTGCAGGCCGGCATTGCCGAGGAGATCCTCGCGGCGATCCACCTGCCGTGCCCGTTCGGGGGACAGGCGTACCAGCGAGAAGTCTGCCGTGCCGCCGCCGATGTCTGCGATCAGTACCAGCTCTTCCCGGTCCAGGCCGGCCTCGTAGTGGAGTGCCGCCCCGATGGGCTCGAACTGGAAGCTCACCTCCTTGAAGCCCACCTGCCGGGCAATGGCCTCCAGGGTGTCCTGGGCCCGGCGGTCGGCGGTTTCGTTGTCGTCCACGAAATGCACCGGACGACCGAACACGGCTTGCTCGAAGGGGCGCCCCGCGTGGGCTTCCGCACGGCTCTTGAGCTCGCCGATGAAGCTGGCAAGCAGATCCCGGAAGGGCAGTGCCCGGCCGCCCACTTCGGTGCTGCCCTCCATCAGGCTGCTGCCCAGCAAGCTTTTCAGGGCCCGCATCAGACGTCCCTCGTAGCCTTCCAGGTACTCGGCCAGTGCGTCGCGCCCGAAGTGGGTGGTTTCTTCGTCGGCGTTGAAGAACACCGCCGAGGGCAAGGTCGGCTTGCCGGCTTCCAGGGTCAGCAGGGTGGGTGCGTCGGGCCGCAGCCAGCCCACCGTCGAGTTGGATGTTCCGAAGTCGATGCCACAGGCACGGGCGGGGGCAGGGCTCATGGACAGTGCAGGAAATGGCGGGGGGCGAATCCTACGCCGGATTGGCGTGTTTGCGGTGATGTCCGGAGAGATCGCCCCTGCGCCAGGCACATCCTCGTGGGGTGTCCACGAAAAGGGGGCGTCATCGAGACGCCCCCATTTGCGACCTGCACCGGCCGAGCCTGCGGGTTCAGCGTTTGCGGATCAGACTGTGGACCTGCTTGTCGAGGGGCAGGGCGTAGTCGTAAGCGGCGAGGATGATGTTGCTCGCCGGGTTGACCACCTTGAGATTGACATAGACCATCGTCGAGCTCTCGGCGTAGGTGCCCACGATGACCGCCTGGGCGTTGTGGGTGGAGGCAACCTCCTTGATCTCCCGGGTCAGCAGGAGCTCTCCCTCGTTGCGCTTCATGTAGACGCCATTGCGCACCTTGAGTTCGAGCACGCCGTAGCCCAATTGACTCATGCGCGAAGCAACCTGTTCGGAGATCAGGCGCCCGAGGGTTGAGGACTGTTCCAGCTGATCGATGTTGACCAGGGTGGCGATGATGAAGGGGGCGCCAGTGCCCCCATCGGCAGCGTTGGTCGCCATTGCCGGGGCGGCGGGATAGCGCTTCATCAGCTCGCCCACGGCGTTGTAGTTGGCGACGCTGAAGGCGTTGTTCTGGGCTTGCTCGTAAGTGGGCTCTGAAAGGGTGCTGACCTTGGGCGTGGTCTCGCAGGCTGTCAGCAGAAGGCTTGCCGAGGCCAGGGTGACATAGATCAGCGAGCGCATAGTTTGCTCCTCTCGCCACAATCACCCACCACCGGGATGCTCACGCCACGGCCCGGCTTCTTCCAGTACAGATCGCTGTCTTCATCCATGGTGTAGTAGATGTTGGTGCGGCGGCTGACAAGCCGGGTGTTGTCGGCCACTGCAGCGGTCAGGATGATCTCGGAGCGTGGCACCGGGCCGGAGGCGTACTGGCCGCGCCCCATGCCCTCTTCCGAAAGCCAGGCGAAGCCTTCGATGCCCGCGACGGCCGTCAGTGCCTTGACGCCGGCCGAGATGCCCGCATTGGGCGAGATGTCCGCGGCCGCAACGGCGCCGATGGCCCACAGGCCGGCGGTCAGGGCCGTGGCGTCCCCGTAGTAGTAGGTGTTCTGTGCCCGATCGGGGCGGAAGCTGTAGATGGCGTAGCGAACATCCACCGACAGGGCGTTGCGGGCCTCGGTGCTGACCGGCAGGCCCTGGGCGACCAGGGCAGTGGTCAGCAGTTCGCGGAAACCGTCCACGAAGGCTTGCTCACCGCCCGGGTTCGGGACATGGATGGCCCGGCCGCCCAGCTTGTCGCGCAGATCGGTGGCAAGCTGGCTGGCAAAGTGCTCGGCAATCTTGCGCCAGTGCTCGGCAGCCTGGAGTTTGTCCTGCTTCGAGTGCTCGAAGCGGGTCGGGGCGGGGACATCCGCGTAGCGCGGCGCGCAGCCGATCATCATGCCGGCAAGGGCGATGGCGATGCCGGACGTTGCAAGTTTATTCACGACAACCCTCTCAAAACGCTCGCTCTAAAAGGGAGCTGTTTTCGACGACCACGCAGGACAAACGATGACAAGGCATTGTCCCGTGGCTTTCCGTTTGGATGTGGAAAACATACCTGAGCCTGGGGCAGGGAAGGTCTTCCACGTCCGCGAGCTTAGCACCGGAACACCGGGATGGGGGGGCTTGCAGACAGGAATCTGCCATTGCGCGGGGCATATTCCTCCCGGCGATGCGCCGGGCCGTTCAGTTCTTCTTGAGCAGCTCGCCCAACCCGGAAAAGGGAGAGTGGGTGGCAGCCTTGCCAGGCTGCTTGGCGGCGACCTGACCGCGGGTGGCTTCCAGTTGTCGCTGGTGCTCATTGTCGTGGCAGTAGAGGCATAGCAGCTCCCAATTGCTGCCGTCTGGCGGGTTGTTGTCGTGATTGTGGTCGCGATGATGAACGGTGAGCTCGCGCAGGTTGGTGGAGGTGAACTCCCGGGCGCAGCGGCCGCAGATCCAGGGGTAGAGTTTGAGGGCCTTCTCCCGGTAGCCCTCGGCGCGCTGGTCAGCTACGCGGCGGGCTTCGGCGACGAGGCGGTCAAGTTTGTCGGTCATGGGGCGTCTCCGGCGGGAAAGCGACGGGCAAGGTCGGTGAGGGCATCTTCGATGGCCCTGGCGGCCCAATCAAGTTCGATCTCGGTAACAATCAGGGGCGGTGCGAAACGCAGCACTTTGTCGTGGGTGTCCTTGGTCATCAGGCCGCGGGCAAGCATCCATTCTGCCGCAACCCGGGCGGGCACACGGCGGGTGTCGAGTTCCATGCCGATCATCAGCCCGCGACCCCGGACTTCCACGATCAGCGGATTGTCGATGGCCTGCAGGCGGGCCAGGAAAAGGGCGCCGAGGGTTGCGGAGCGCTCCGTCAGCCGGTCTTCGGCCAGCAGGGCCAGGGACTCGGCTGCGACGGCTGCGGCAAGCGGGTTGCCACCGAAGGTGGAGCCATGGTCACCAGGCTGGAAGACCTGCATCAGGGCATCGTCGGCCAGGAAAGCGGCCACCGGCAGCAGGCCGCCACCCAGGGCTTTGCCGAGGATGACACCATCGGGGCGGACATCCTCATGCTGGCAGGCCAGCAGTCGGCCTGTCCGGCCCAGACCGGTCTGCACTTCATCGGCGATCAGCAGAACCCCGTTGGCGCGGCAGATTTCGGCGCAGCGGGCCAGCCAGCCTGGCGGCGGGATCACGATGCCGCCTTCACCCTGGATGGGTTCGAACAGGAAGGCTGCAGTGCGCGGGGTGATGGCGGCGGCCAGGGCATCGGCATCGCCAAAGGGGATGCTGCGGAAGCCTGGTGTCAGGGGGCCGAAGCCGTTGCGGTACTGGGCCTCGCTGGAGAAACTGATGATGGTGGTGGAGCGGCCGTGGAAGTTGTTGTCGCAGACGATGATCTCGGCCTGGCCATCGGGTACACCCTTGATGGTGTGGGCCCACTTGCGGGCCGCCTTGAGGGCGGTTTCGACGGCTTCGAGGCCGGTATTCACGGGCAGCGCCCGGTCGTAGCCGAGCAGCGCCGACAGGCGCTCGAGCATCAGCGGCAGGCGGTCGTTGGAATAGGCGCGGGAGGTGAGCGCCAGGCGCCCCGCCTGATCGGTGAGCGCAGCAACCAGACGGGGGTGGCTGTGGCCGAAGCTGACCGCTGAATAGGCGCTCATCATGTCCAGGTAGCGGCGCCCTTCCACGTCCCACAGCCAGCTACCCTTGCCGCGGGTGAAGACGACGGGCAGGGGGGCGTAGTTGTGCGCGCCGAAGGTGTCCTCACGCTGGCGCAGGGTGGCCGTGGTCGGTCCAAGGGCGGCGGCAGCGAGTTCCATGACCCAGCGGGCACCGCTTCCGTCGCGATCCCGTGACGGGACGTACTCGACGATCTCCAGGGCCACCAGGTCGGCACAGCTACGCAGGCCGTGGAGGTTGTCCACCAGATCCTGGGGGTCAAGGCCGTCGGGAACCAGGCAGGTGGTTGCCGGCAGGGCGGCGCAATCCATGGAATCGAGATCCACGGAAACGCCGAAGCCGGCGGTGCCTTCCCGGGCGATGCTCATGGCTTCGCAGAGAACGGCGGGCAGCCCGCGTTTGTTCACCTCGGCCATGGTGAAGATCCTGACCCCCAGGCGGTTCAGCAGCACAAGCTCCTCGGGCTCCCAGGAGCGCGCCCCGACGATGGCCACCTTGGCCGGGTCGAGGTGCGGGCCCGGGAGTCCGGTGAGGTTCTCGTCGCCGATGCCAAGCAGGGCTGCCAGTGGCATGCCGTGGATGTTGCCGCTGTGGGTCGTTCGATCTGTGTGGGCATCCAGATGGGCATCAATCCAGATCAGGCCGAGTTTGCCCCGATGGGCAAGGGCTCGGGATACCCCGCGCCAGGTGCCCGCACCGATGGCATGGTCGCCACCCAGGACGAGGGGAATGGCGTTGTCCAGGCAGATTGCAGCCACTTCGTCAGCCAGATCGTGGAGCATTGCGCTGACCACCCCAAGACGCTCGGGCAGCGGTGCCTGGGGGGGTTTGGGGGCCGACGGTTCCATCAGCTTCTGCCAGCGGGCGGGAATGCCGCGGTGCCGCAGCCGGATGTCGAAGCCGAGATCCTTGAGGGCGCGGGGGCCTGCGGCGGGGCCAAAGATGGGGGCGCCAAGACAGGATCCGACGCCGACGATACGGACCGGACGGGGGGGCGCGAGCGGGGCGGGCATGTTCTTCTTTCTTTGACAGGTCGCTGGTGCCGGAAGTGGAACCTTTACGCCCGTTGGAGCGGAGGAGACCGCCCTTTGTTCAGTGCAGCCAGTGCCAGGCCTCGAGGGCGGCAAGGCAGGAGAGGAGCAAGGTGCAGGTGATCAGCCAGATAGTGTTGCGCCGAGCTTCGGCCGTCAGCCGGGCGAGTTCGGCACGGGTGTCGTCGTTCCGGGGCGCTGACAAGGCCTGATGAACCAGGCGTGGCAACTGGGGCAAGGCGGCTGCCCAGGCGGGTGCTTCGTCTCTGGCGTGGCGCAGCAGGGCACGCCAGCCCATCTGGTCGTTCATCCAGCGTTCGAGGAAGGGCTTGGCCGTCTTCCACAGGTCCAGGTCAGGGTCGAGCTGACGGCCGAGGCCCTCGATGTTGAGCAGGGTTTTCTGCAACAGCACGAGCTGGGGCTGCACTTCCATCTCGAATCGTCGGGCTGTCTGGAACAGGCGCAGCAGGGTCTTGCCGAAGGAGATGTCCTTCAGGGGGCGGTCGAAGATGGGCTCGCAGACGGCGCGGATGGCACCCTCGAACTCGTCGACCCGGGTGTGTGCAGGCACCCAGCCCGCTTCGATGTGGGCCAGGGCCACGCGCCGGTAGTCGCGCTGGAAGAAGGCCAGGAAGTTGGTGGCCAGGTATTTCTTGTCCGAGTCGTTGAGACTGCCGATGATGCCGAAGTCAAGGGCGATGTAGCGCCCGCGGGTGGGGCCATCGGTGGCCACGAAGATGTTGCCGGGATGCATGTCGGCGTGGAAGAAGCCGTCGCGGAACACCTGGGTGAAAAAGATCTCCACGCCAGCCCGGGACAGGGCCTTGAGATCCACCCCGTGGGCCTTGAGGGCATCGAGCTGGGAAATGGGCACGCCCTTCATGCGCTCCATCACCATGACATTGGTGGTGCAGAAATCCCAGTGCACCTCGGGGACCACCAGCAGTTCGGAATCCTTGAAGTTGCGCCTTAGCTGCGAGCAGTTGGCGGCTTCGCGCATCAGGTCGAGCTCGTCACGCAGGTACTTGGAGAACTCGGCCACCACTTCCCGGGGTTTCAGGCGGCGTCCTTCCGGCCACAGTTTTTCGAGCAGGGTGGCGGCCACATCGAGCAGGGCCAGATCGTGGGCGATGACCGGGGCGATGCCCGGTCGCAGGATCTTGACGGCCACCTCGGTGCCATCGGGCAACTGGGCGAAGTGGACCTGGGCAATCGATGCCGATGCGATGGGTTCCCGGTCGAAGCGCGCGAAAACCGCATCGGCGGGCTTGCCGTAGGCCTCTTCCAGCTGGGCGAGGGCCTCTGTGCTGGTGAAGGGCGGAACACGGTCCTGCAGGCGGGCCAGCTCTTCCGCAATGGCGGGTGGCAGCAGGTCGCGACGGGTGGACAGCATCTGGCCGAATTTGACGAAGATCGGGCCCAGGGATTCGAGGGCCTGGCGCAGGCGGGCGCCGGCGGATTCGTCGAAGGTCCGGCGAAAAAGCGTAAGCCTCGCCAGCCAGGCCAGCCGGCCGGACGGCTCGTTGGAGAGAATCATCTGGTCCAGCCCATACTTCAGGCTGACGGAGATGATCTTGACGAGTCGGAAGAGGCGCACGGCAGGTGGCGGAAAGTAAAACGCGGATTGTGCCCGGAAAGCCTGGGCGCGCAAAGCGCCCAAACCCCCTGCGCCACGGATCAGGAGCGGCGCTTGGGGTGTTGCGGCAGCCGGGCCGGTGGCGGGGGAGGGGGCGGGGTGGGGGCGATGACCTCCGCGCCCGGCTGGACCTGTTCCACCAGCCAGCGCACGGCCAGGCGGACTTCCCGCTTGATGGCCTCGTCGTCGGGTGAGCCGGAGCCGAGCTGGGGCAGGCCGGTGGCGTCGATGCGGAAGGCGGGCAGTCGCCATTCCCGTTCCACCACGAACAGGTGGTCGCCATCGAGAACCGCTTTCTGGGCCACGACGTAGCCATAGTTGCGGGAGCCAAAGCGGGAGCAGTAGACCGTCAGCGCTGCGGACGGGAGACCATCCCGCTCGGAGGCGAACAGGCCGCTGGTGGTGAGCTCGTTGCAGTGGGCGCGCAGGCCGGCCGAGACGTGGGCCAGATAGGTCTCGGGGTTGAGGTTCTGGGACACCATGCGCTGTACGACGATGCGGTCCCGGTAGTCTTCAATACCCTGACCACGGGGGATGTACTCCTCGTGGCGGATGCCGTTGCCCTCGCGGAGATCCACGATGCGCCAGGGTTGGCCGGCGGGCAGCGGGAGGGGCCAGCGCAGGGTGGGCGCTTCGGCGGAGGCCGGCAGGCTGGCCACGACGCCGAGGGCAAGTGCGATGGCTTGCAGGAAGCGAATGCTCACGGATAGCTCGGGACTCATTTGACTGAGAGGGGCTCCACGCCTTGTACACTATGTCAATCTCGCCGATTCTGTCATGCCTGTTGTACTTTGTTGCTGTCAAAAGCCCGCCTTCCCGCCGGTTTGCCCGGCGCTTGGCTATAATCCTGTGCTTTTAGTCGCAGTACTCCCCATGAGCGCCGATTCCAAGACCCAGCTTGCCGATCTCCTCCGTGCCGCCCTTCTCAGCGTGGCGCCCGAGCAAGTCGAGACCCCGATCAACCTGGAGCGTCCGAAGCAGGCCGGTCACGGAGACTTTGCAAGCAATCTGGCGCTGCAGCTCGCCAAGCCTCTCAAGCGCAATCCGCGCGAGCTGGCCAACCTGCTGCTGGCCGAATTGCCGGCCTCCAGCCTGATCGCCAAGGCCGAAGTGGCCGGTGCAGGGTTCATCAACTTCACCTTGGTGGCCGACGCCAAGACTGCGGTCGTTGGCGCTGTGCTCGCCGCGGGTGAGGCTTATGGCCGCGGTACCAAGACCGGGGTGCGGGTGCAGGTGGAGTATGTGTCGGCCAATCCCACGGGGCCGCTGCACGTCGGGCACGGTCGCGGGGCCGCCTATGGGGCGTCCTTGTCCGATGTGCTGGACTTCGCCGGTTTCGAGGTGACCCGCGAGTACTACATCAATGACGCGGGCCGGCAGATGGACATCCTGGCCCTGTCCACCTGGCTGCGTTACCTCGATCTCTTCGCCATCGCCATTCCTTTTCCGCCCAACGCCTACCAGGGCGATTATGTGAAGGACATGGCGGCCCAGATCAAGGATGGGCACGGTGACCGCTTTGCCAGAGTGACGGCGGTTGATGTGGTGGCTGGTGCGCCGAGTGTCGAGACCGACAAGGAGGCCCATCTGGATGCCTTGATCGCCAACGCCAAGAACCTGCTCGGTTCGGATTACGCCTGGGTTCATGGTTTTGCCTTGACCGAGCAACTCGGTGATGGCCGCGAAGATCTCGCCGAGTTTGGCGTCACGTTCGACAAGTGGTTTTCCGAACGCTCCCTGTTTGATACGGGTCTGGTCGAAAAGGCGGTCACTGCCCTTGAGGCGGCTGGGCACATCTACCTGCAGGACGGCGCCAAGTGGTTCCGTTCGACGGCCTTTGGCGATGAGAAGGACCGGGTCGTGCAGCGAGAGAATGGGCTCTTCACCTACTTTGCTTCCGATATCGCCTACCACGCCAACAAATACGAGCGCGGCTTCGACCGCATCATCGACATCTGGGGTGCCGACCACCACGGCTACATCCCCCGTGTGAAGGGTGCCCTGGAGGCGCTTGGCCTGCCGCCCGAGAAGCTCGATGTGGCGCTGGTGCAGTTTGCGGTGCTTTACCGAGACGGCCAGAAGGCGGCCATGTCCACCCGCTCCGGTGAGTTCGTCACCTTGCGCGAGTTGCGCCAGGAGGTCGGCAACGACGCTTGTCGCTTCTTTTATGTGCTGCGCAAGGCCGACCAGCATCTTGATTTCGACCTTGATCTGGCCAAGAGCCAGAGCAACGAAAACCCTGTTTACTACATTCAGTACGCCCATGCCCGCCTGTGCTCGGTGCTGAACCAGTGGAACGGTGTGCTGGCCGATCTGGCCGAAGCGGATTTGGCCCGCCTCGACAACGAGCGCGAGCTGGCCCTGTGCGCCCGCCTGACGGCTTTCCCCGAAATCGTCCAGAACGCTGCGGCTGACTACGCGCCGCACCAGATTGCCTTCTACCTCAAGGATCTGGCGGGTGAGTTCCACAGTTACTACAACGCCGAGCGCATGTTGGTGGACGACGAAGGGCTCAAACTTGCCCGTCTGGCGCTTGCTGCTGCCGTGCGTCATGTCATCCGCAACGGCCTGCGGCTGTTGGGGGTTTCCGCTCCTGATTCCATGTAAATCCCGGACCTGCCGTTCATGAGTCGCGATCTCAAGCCACGCCTGCAGACCAAGAAGCCCAAATCGGGCAGTCGCGGTAGTACCTTGGTCGGCATCTTTGTCGGCCTGATTCTCGGCGCATTGGTGGCGGCGGGGATTGCACTGTATTTCACGGCATCTTCCCCTTTCCAGAAGCCCAAGCAGGATGAGCGGCCGGTTGCACCGCCGCCGCCGCCCAAACCCCAGGGGGGCGAGCCCATCGCCTTGCCCGGCAAGGCGGGCGACAAACCCGTGGAGAAGCCCCGCTTCGATTTCTACAATGTCCTGCCGAAAGGCTCGGATGCCCTGCCGGTGCCGACCAAACCTGAAGAGACCACGGAGGTCGTCAAGCCCCCGGTCAAGCCTGAGAAGGCCGAGAAGACGGATGGCAAGCCCCAGAGTGACGCCGAACGGGCCAAGGCCGAGGCGGCCTTGCTCGACAAGCCGGCCGTCCCCGAGAAGTTCTTCCTTCAGGCCGGGTCCTTCGAAGATCCCTCCGAAGCAGACAACCTGAAGGCGCGTCTTGCGTTGATGGGCGTGGAGGCCAGCGTGCAGAAGGTCGAGTTGCCCGAGAAGGGCACCGTCCATCGCGTGCGCATGGGCCCCTACCTGGGCCAGGAGGAGATGACCAAGGCGCGGCAGCAGCTGACGTCCAATGGCATCAACGCGGCCATCATCAAGATCAAGCCAAAGGAACCAAAGCCGGCCACCGCCGCTCAATGAGAGCTTTGGCCGAATCAGGAGAAACCGTAATGCAGCGTCGTGATGTCCTTTTACAGTTGTCCGCCCTTGCCGCCTTCGGCAGCCTTGGCCTGCCTGCCGCTGCCCAGGGCGGCGGGTTCGAGGTGGTCAATCCGCCTCAGCCCACTGAAACCAAGGGCAAGGTCGAGGTGCTGGAGTTTTTCCACTACGGCTGTCCCCATTGCAAGGCCTTCGATCCTTTGCTGGAACTCTGGGTCAAGAAGCTCCCCGCCGACGTGCTCTTCCGTCAGGTGCCGGTGACCTGGGGCAATCCGCAACTGGCCGGTCTGGCCAAGCTGCACCTCACCCTGGCTGCCACGGGCGATCTGGCACGGCTGCATCCCCAGGCCTTTGATGCCGTCCAGACCGACAAGCTGCCCCTCAACACCGAGGCCGGCGCCCAGGAGTGGGCGGTGAAAAAGGGCGTCGATGCGAAGAAATTCATTGATGCCTACCGCTCCTTTGGCGTGCAGGTGGGCATGCAGCGCATCGAAAAGCTCGGTCGTGATTACAAGGTCCAGGGCGTGCCGACCCTGGCCGTGGATGGCAAGTACTTCACATCGGGCTCCATTGCCGGTTCCCACGAAGCAGCGCTGAAGGTGGCGGATCAACTGATCGCGCGTGCACGTACCGAACAGGGTCGTAAGTAATTCGCCCCGTTTCCCGTGTCTTCATTACCGGTGCCTCCAGCGGCATCGGTGAAGCTCTGGCGCGGCACTATGCTGCCCAGGGGGCAAGTCTCGGTCTGGTTGGTCGGCGCATTCACGCCCTCGGTGCGCTGGCGGCCAGCCTGCCCGGAAGGCATGCGGTGTATGGGCTGGATGTGGCTGATGCGGCTGCTTTGGGTGAGGCTGCCCGCGACTTTATCGCCCGGTTTGGACCGCCGGATGTCGTGATCGCCAATGCCGGCGTGTCGGTGGGCACCCTGACCGAGATGGCCGATGATCTGAATGCCTTCGAGCGAGTCTTGCGGACCAACGTGCTCGGCATGGTCGCCACCTTCCAGCCTTTTGTGGCGCCCCTGCGTGCCAGGGGGCAGGGGCGGCTGGTCGGTATCGCATCCGTTGCAGGTATCCGCGGCCTTCCTGGTGCGGGTGCCTACAGTGCTTCCAAGGCGGCGGTGATTGCTTACCTGGAGAGCCTGCGTGTCGAACTCCATGGCACCGGCGTCAAGGTCGTGACCATTGCGCCTGGCTATATCGAGACGCCAATGACGTCGGTCAATACGTACCCCATGCCCTTCTTGTTGCCCGCGGACCAGGCCGCGGTCCGCTTTGCCCGTGCGATCGAAGCCGGCGTCAGCTATACCGTCATTCCATGGCAGATGGGGGTGGTCGGCAAGCTGCTGCGTCTGCTGCCCAACCCCCTCTTTGATCGACTCTTTGCGCGGGCCGGGCGCAAACCCCGCGGCCTGCCCCTTTAGCGACGGAGTCGTGTATCAGCCGAGCTGGGTGATGGCCGGAAGGTACTTCTTGCCAAGGGCATCCGCCACCTGGGGGTGGGTCACGTTTCCGTTGCAGATATTGAGTCCGGCCCGCAGGCCCGCGTCGTCCTTCAGGGCTTCTTTCCAACCCTTGTCCGCCAGTGCCAGCACGTAGGGAAGTGTGGCTGCGTTGAGGGCGTAGGTGGCGGTGCGGGCGACGGCACCGGGCATGTTTGCAACGCAGTAATGAACGATGCCGTCCACGACGTAGGTGGGGTCGGCGTGGGTGGTTGGGCGGGAGGTTTCGAAACAGCCACCCTGGTCGATGGCCACGTCGACAATCACTGCACCGGGTTTCATGGCAACCAGCATGGCGCGGGTAACCAGTTTGGGGGCGGTGGCGCCCGGGATCAGCACGGCGCCGATGACCAGATCGGCCTGCAGTACCAGGCGTTCGATGGCATCCCGGGTGGCGTAGAGGGTCTTGACGCGTCCCCCGTAGCTTTCGTCCAGATGGCGCAGGACCGGCAGCGATCTGTCGACGATGGTGACGTCTGCGCCCATGCCCACGGCCGTGTGCGCGGCATTGTTGCCGACGGTGCCGCCGCCCAGGATCACCACACGCCCCGGTTCCACACCGGGTACGCCGCCCAGCAGAACACCGCGGCCGCCGTGGGATTTTTCAAGGGCTGAGGCGCCGGCCTGAATGCTCATGCGCCCCGCCACTTCAGACATGGGTGCGAGCAGCGGCAGGCCGCCACCCGGGGCGGTGACCGTTTCGTAGGCAATGGCGGTGACGCCGCTGGCGATCAGTTCCTCCGCCTGGCCCGGATCGGGGGCCAGGTGAAGATAGGTGAACAGCAGGTGGTGGGGCTTGAGCCGGGCGCGTTCATCACGCAAGGGTTCCTTGACCTTGACGATCATGATCGTCTGCTCGAAGACTTCTTCGGCGCTCAAGGCAATGCGGGCTCCGGCCCGCTCGTAGTCGCTGTCGCTGGCGCCGATGCCGTGACCTGCACCCGACTCAACCCATACCTCGTGCCCGTGGGCCACAACCTCCCGGACTGCGCCGGGTGTCAGGCCAACCCGATACTCATGGTTCTTGGTTTCCCTGGGAACGCCGATTTTCATGTGCTTCTCCATGTATTTGGGTGATCCTCTGTGAGAGGGGCTGACAGTAGGCCTGGTTCCAAATAACGGCGCGGGTCCTGAGAGCTTGTGAGTAAATCTGCCGTGCGGCACGAGTTCGCCCCCTGAGATGCTTACCGTAACCCGTGCAGGGTTGCGTTTCTTGGCGCGAACTCGAACCGCTCGCTACGATTTCCTCGCACCCTCTGAGATACTTTGGCCATGACGATCAACACCCTTGGCGAAGTGCTTATTGACGCGGCCGGACAGCGTCACGCCCCCTACGATGGTCCTGCCCGCATTGTTTCCCTGGTGCCGTCGCTGACCGAGTTGGTTTGTGATCTCGGGCTTGCACCGCAACTGGTGGGCCGGACCGGCTTCTGCATCCATCCCGCGCCGGCGTTGAAAACGGTTACCAAGGTCGGGGGCACCAAGGACGTGAATCTGGCACGTCTGCGGGCCCTGGCGCCCACACACATCATCGTGAACGTCGACGAAAACCGGCGCGAATGCGTGGAGGAAATTGCCACCTTTGTGCCGAACGTGATCGTGACCCACCCGTGTGCGCCGGAGGACAATGTGCCGGTATATCGCCTGATGGGGGCCATTTTTGGGCGGCGGGCCGAGTCGGAACGGCTGGTGACCGCGCTTGAAGCGGCGTTGGCGGAGGCGCGTGCCCTGGGGGCTGCACTGCCCCGTGAAAGGGTGCTCTATCTCATCTGGCGGGAGCCCTGGATGACGGTGGCGCAGGGGACCTACATTGCTGCAATGCTGGCCACGGTGGGTTGGGATACCTGTCCGGCGCTCAGCGAGCCCCGATACCCGGCCTTCGAGTGGAATACCGCACCCTGGTTGTCGGAGGTGCGGCGTGTCCTGTTGTCGTCGGAGCCCTATCGATTTCGCGAGCGACACCTGGAGGAGGTCAGGCACCTTTCCGGGCAGCCATCCAGTCTGATCGACGGGGAGATGGCTTCCTGGTACGGCAGTCGGGCGATTGACGGCCTGCGTTACCTGGCGGCCTTGCGCCGTAGCCTGGCCGCGGAATGAAAACGCCCACCGGAGGGTGGGCGTGGAGCGCGCTGGTGTGGATTTCAGGACGGCTGGCGCAGCACCTGGTGGGGCGCAGGGATGGGCCAACCATTGGCACTGCCGACTTCGGCCAGGGCCTTGTTGGTATCGAAATAGACTTGCCAGTAGTGGTCGTTGTGACAGTAGGGGCGCACTACGAGCTTGGTGCCGGCCGCATTGAACTCCAGGATCTCCACGTCGGGTGCCGGGTCCGTGGCCACGTTGGGGATCTGGATGATGCGGGCGCGGATCAGTTCCATCGCTTGCTTGGGATCGACGGCATGGGCGAGCTGGGCCGTCAGATCCACCCGGCGGCAGGGATTGAGGGTGTAGTTGACGATATTGTCGGAGAAAAGCTTGTTGTTGCCGATGGTGGTGCGCACGTTGTCGGGCTGGTCAATGGTGGTGGCGAACAGCCCGATTTCCTTTACGGTGCCGGTGATGCCGGCGCCGCTGATGAAGTCACCCACCTTGAACGGGCGCAGGATGATCAGGAAGGCACCCGCGGCAAAGTTGGACAGCAGGCCGCTCCAGGCCACGCCGATGGCCACGCCGGCTGCGGCGATGAGGGCGGCGAAGCTGGTGGTCTCGATGCCGAAGACCGACAGGATGACGATGACCAGCACGATGCGCATGATCACGCGCAGGGTGGCTTCCACGTAACGGACGAGGGTGGGCTCGACCTTTTGACGGGTCATGCCGCGGCTGGAGAGGTTGCCGATGAGGTTGATAACCCATCCGCCGATGATCCACAGGGCGATTGCGCCGGCAAGTTTCCAGCCGAGGGGAATCAGGTAGGTGGTGACAAGCGTGCTGACGTCCAGGTTGCTGGTATCGATGGCCATGGAGGAACTCCGTGGTGATAGGGGGATACCAGTCTAACGGCTGGGATAGGAGGGATTCCTCATGTCATGTTAATTTTTGTGGCTCATTCTGTGTCAGGGCAACAGGGTCAGGAAGCGCTCGGGGGTGAGGATGGCAAACTGGCTGGCGATCACCGGACGTTTCCCCAGTTTCAGGACCAGCTTGTCCCGGCTCAGCAGGGCGCGGGCACCGCTGTCGCGGGCCACTTCGAGAAACTTCTGATCATCCCGGTCAAGGCACTTGGGAAGCTCACAGTCCGGGTGTGCGAGGGGTTCGATCAGGATGCAGCGGGAGCGATAGCGCTCTGCAATCGCCTGCTGGCGCTCAGGGGGTTGATTGAACTGGGCGTATGCCAGGACGCGGGACAGCTCGATCAGGCAGTCCTCGCGGGTGAAGGGCTGCAGGGCACCGTTCTCCACTGCGGCGCGAAGGCGTAGCAGCGCCGGATCTTCGAACATCCACAGGGACAACACCACATTGGTGTCGAGAATGACCGGCAGGCCATCGGGGAGAGGGGCTTCGAGGGGATAGGTGGCCACGGCAGGCTCTGGAGACAACGGTGAGACTGAAAAGGAAAAGGGGGCCGAAGCCCCCTTGCCCTTTGCAACGGTCAAGCGATCAGGCGGCCTTCTTGGCGTCCAGGCGAGCCTTCACATAGGAGCCCGGTGCATCTTCGAGCACCTTGAGGTTGCCGGCGACGGGGTCGCGGGCCGGCACCTTGCTGGCGTCCTGGGCGAGCAGCCAGGCTTGCCAGTCGGTCCACCAGGAGCCCGGGTGCTGCTCTGCGCCAGCAAAGAAGTCGTCGGCCGTTGCTGGCAGCTTGGCAGCAGGGTTGGTCCAGTAGCCATACTTGTTGGCAGCCGGCGGGTTGACGATACCGGCGATGTGGCCGGAGCCGCCCAGTACGAAGCGCACGTTGCCGCCGAAGTTGCGGGCACCGGAGTAGGTGCTCTTCCACGGGGCGATGTGATCTTCGATGGTCGAGATGAAGTAGGTCGGGACCTTGATCTTGGACAGGTCGATGGCGACGCCGCCGATCTCGATGCCACCGGGCTCCTTCAGCAGATTCTTCATGTACATGTTGCGCAGGTAGAAACTGTGCATCTTCGCCGGCATGCGCGTGGAATCGGAGTTCCAGTACAGGAGATCGAAGGGGAAGGGGTCCTTGCCCATCAGGTAGTTGTTCACCACGAAGGACCAGATCAGATCGTTGGCACGCAGCATGTTGAAGGTGCCGGCCATTTCGGAGCCTTCCAGGTAACCGCGCTCGAACATCTTCTTCTCGAGGCTGGACACCTGGCCTTCATCGATGAACACGCCCAGTTCGCCCGGATCGGCAAAGTCGGTCATGGTGGTGAAGAAGGTGCCGGAGGCCAGCCGCTTGTCCTTCTTGCCGGCCATGTAGGCCAGGGTGGTGGCGAGCAGGGTGCCGCCCAGGCAGTAGCCGGCTGCGTTGATCTCCTTGGCGCCGGTCTGTTCGACGATGGCGTCGACTGCGGCCAGGGTGCCTTCGAGCAGGTAGGAGTCGAAGCTCTTCTCGGCCTGGCGCTCGTCAGGGTTGACCCAGGAGATCACGAAGACCGTGTGGCCTTGATCGACGCACCACTTGATGTAGGAGTTCTTCTCGCGCAGGTCGAGGATGTAGAACTTGTTGATCCACGGCGGCACGATCATCAGCGGACGCTTGGACACGTCGGGGGTGCTCGGCGTGTATTGCAGCAGCTGCATCATGTCGTTCTGGAAGACGACCTTGCCCGGGGTGGTGGCGACGTTCTTGCCCAGCTCGAAAGCCGTGGTGTCGGTCATCTTGACGCGCAGGTTGCCGCCGCCGTCTTCCACGTCGCGCAGCAGGTTGTTCAGGCCCTTGATGAGGTTCTGACCGTGGCTCTTGACCGTCTCGCGGAAGACTTCCGGGTTGGTCAGGGCGAAGTTGGAGGGGGACAGGGCGTCGATGTACTGACGGGTGTAGAAGTTGACCTTCTTCTGGCTCTGATCATCCAGGCCGTCAACGCTGCTCACGGTGTCATGGATGTGACGGGCGGCGATGAGGTAGGACTGCTTCATGAAGTCGAACAGGAAGTGCTCCTGCCATTCTTCGTCCTTGAAGCGCTTGTCGTCCTTGGCCGGGGTGGCCACCGGGCTGCCGGCGCCCACGCCGGTGAGGCGCATCATGGAGTGCTGCCACAGGGAGAAGTAGTCCCACACCAGGTTCATCTGGGCCTGGGCGAGGCGGTAGGGGTTGGCCAGCAGCTTGCCCATCATGTCCATGAAGGCCTGGGCGATGCCCAGCTCGTCGGCGGGGGCGGTGATGCCCTTCTTGACCTGCTTCTGGATGTGATCGGCCAGCAGCTTGGAGGCCCGTTGCGCGACTTCAGCGTAGGTCTTGGCGACTTCTTTGGGGTCCGGCAGTTCGGACTTGGCAACTTCTTTGTCTTGCGCAGCCATTCTCGGGCTCTCCTTTATTGATGGCTTATGACGAAACGGACGATCCCATCGGTTTCCCCTGAACGGCACAATTTTCTCTTGTGCACAAGATGGTTCAGGTGAGCGATGGCTTCTCCCATGGCAAACATGACCTGGTGCGTGTCCAGTTCTCGCGGGAAAAGGGTTGCAAGAAGCTCCCCCGCGCAGTGCGGCACGGTACAGGCGGCGAGAAGTTCCGCACAGCGGTCGGCATGGTGCTCGACGAGCTGATCCACGCGCAAACCGATGTTTCGGAACGGGCTCCCGTGGGATGGTAGCACGAGCGTGGCTGCGGGCAACTGCTTGAAACCGCGGATTGAATCGAGGAATCGTCCCAGTGGATCGTCATCCGGCGTGGCGGCAAATACGCTCACGTTGGTGGAAATGCGGGGTAGCAGCATGTCGCCCGAAATCAGTACGCCAGCGGACTCGCAATGCAGTGACATATGCTCGGGCGAGTGGCCGTGTCCGGTGATCACCGTCCAGTGGCGGCCGCCGATCTCCAGGCTGTCTCCGCCGATCACCCGGTCGTAGCGGGCCGGCAGGGACGGGACGCCCCGCTTGTAGGCGTTGCCACGGCTGGCGAGCGCGTTGCAACGTTCCCCGTCGAGGCCATGCTGGCGAAACTGGGTGACCATGTCGGTCACGTTGTAGCCAGGTAGCTGGTTCCACAGGGCGTGACCGCCGAGGAATTCACCCAGGGTCATGGTGACCGGTGCGCCGGTCTTTTCGGCAAGCCACTGGGCCAGGCCCAGGTGGTCCGGGTGGCAGTGGGTGACGATGATCCGTGTCACCGGCCGGCCAAGTCCGTCGAGGATGGTATTCCACGCATCCTGACTGCCTTCAAGCCCGTAGCCGGTATCGACGATCACGAGCCCCTCGCCATCCTCGATCAGCCACAAATTGATGTGGTTGAGCGCAAAGGGCAGGGGCATCCGGATCCAATGCACCCCGGGTGCGACTTGTCGGGTCTCGCCGGCTGTGGGCACGGTCTCGAAGGGGTAGTCCAGTGTCGCTGTCATCCAATTCTTCTCCTGTTGTTTCCAGTGGGTTGTTTCGCTTCGCCGCGTTGCCCGGGGCTGCGAAATCTGATTTACTGCGCCTCGTTCCCTACGCGAAAGCATGTTCTGCGCCGGACCCGATGAGCCAGGAAGAAACCTACACCATTACCGAACTCGCCCGTGAATTCGGCATCACTCCGCGAGCCATCCGTTTTTACGAGGATGAAGGCCTCCTGGCGCCGACCCGTGCCGGTCGCAATCGCATCTATGCCAAGCGTGACCGCACCCGGCTGCGCCTCGTCCTGCGCGGCAAGCGCCTGGGATTGTCCCTGGCCGAGATCGGCGAGCTGCTTGGCATGTACGACGGCGTGCGCAATTCGGCGCCCCAGCTCCGTCGTTTTCTGTCCGTGCTGGATGAGCGTCGGCGGGTGATCGAGCAGCAGCGTGAGGACATCGTTGCCGTTCTGGGCGAAATTGGCATGCTTGAAAAGCAATGCTTGGAATTGTTGGCCGAGAATCCCGAAGGTGCTGCCGAAGCCCGCGCTGAACTTGCCGCACGTCTGCGCGAAGGCGGATGATTTTTACCACTAAAGTTACGTTTACGTAAACGTAAAAAAGCGGCTCGCCGAAGCGGACCAAACCGAGGAAACCTGCCTTGACCCGCCCACCCCTGGAGCCTTTCCACCCCCGCGATCCCGACTATGTCGGCAGAGTGCGCGCCAGTTTTGACCTGCAACAGGCCATGCGTCTGATCGGCGCCCATCTTGCGGTGGTCGAGCCCGGCTATACGGAGATCCACCTGCCTTACCGGCAGGAGATCACCCAGCAGCATGGTTTCATCCACGGCGGGGTGGTCGGGATGATTGCAGACTCGGCCGCCGGCTATGCCGCCAACACACTCACCCCGGCCGACAGCAGCGTGCTCACCGTCGAGTACAAGCTCAACCTGATCGCCCCGGCCGACGGGGAACGCCTGGTGGCCCGTGGCGAGGTGATCCGATCAGGGCGCACGCTGATCATCACGAAGGCCGAGGTCTTCGCCATCAAGGCCGAGCAATGGACGCTGTGTGCGGTGATGCAGCAGACCATCATGGCCATGCATGGGCGCAAGGAGAAAGGGGTTTGAGCGCTCGTGAATGAACCTGCTGCACGGCCCGATTGCACCCCTGCGACGCGCACCGCACCCCTTGTGAGCCTGCGCTTCTCGACACGAAGTCGAACGGATCGCGACGATTTCTTAACAAGCGCTGAGCGCAGCCGGCGGGGGCCACACACGTTCATGATGAAACGTACGGCGCGGCAGGGTATCTTGTCGGGCTGTCTCAACTTTGAGGATGAGTGACCGATGGCAGTAATCTTTCGCATCCTGGGTGATGATGACCATGCCGAGATTGAGCATGTCCGGCAGTTTTTCCGCAACTATGCGGGATGGCTGGGTGTCGATCTGGGCTATCAGAACTTTGCCGAGGAGATGGCCTCGCTGCCCGGGGCCTATTCGCCCCCCACCGGGCGTCTTTTCTTTGCCGAGCTGGATGGACGGCCCGCCGGCTGCATCGGCATCCGGGCGGCCACCGAAGGCGTCTGCGAGATGAAGCGTCTATACGTGGAGCCGGAGTCGCGGGGCAGCGGTGTCGGCCGCGAGCTCGCCCTTGCCGCCATCAAGGCCGCCAAGAGTCTGGGTTATCGCAAGGTCATGCTGGATACCCTGCCGGCCATGCGCATTGCCGTGAAGCTCTATCGGGAGCTGGGTTTCAAGGAGGCGCCGGCCTACTACCCGACGCCGATCGAAGGCACCATGTTCCTCGCCCTCGACCTGGAAAACTGGTCGGAATCCGAGATCAAGAACGAGAACCTCTTTCACCTCTTCGACTACAACCTGGCGTGGTCGCGCAAGATGCGCCAGGTGGATCCGGGCTTCTTCGAGAAGCTGTCCACCCTGCAGAACCCCGAATACCTTTGGATAGGCTGCTCCGATTCCCGCGTGCCGGCCAACGAGATCATCGGTCTGCTGCCGGGCGAGGTCTTCGTGCATCGCAACGTGGCCAACGTGGTGGTGCATACCGATCTCAACTGCCTGTCGGTGATCCAGTTTGCCGTTGATGTATTGAAGGTCAAGCACATCATGGTCGTGGGCCACTACGGCTGCGGTGGCGTGAAGGCGGCCCTCAAGCGTGAGCGGGTCGGGCTGGTGGACCTGTGGCTGCGCCATGTGCAGGACGTCCATGTCAAACACCTGGATCGGGTCGAGCTGCTGCCCCCTGAAATGCGGCATGACCGCCTGTGCGAGTTGAACGCCCTGGAGCAGGTGGTGAACGTGTGCCAGACCATCGTCGTCCAGGATGCCTGGAAACGGGGGCAGCCCCTCACCGTGCATGGCTGGGTGTATGGCCTGAAGGACGGCCTGATCCGTGACCTTGGCATCAATGTGAGCCGTCGTGAGGATCTCATGCCCCGTTATTTTTCCGCCCTCGAGACCCTCGAAGCGTGAATGCCGTGCATGACGCGGCGCGTGGCGTGGCCGAGGGGGTTCTGCGCAAGGAGGTCACCCTTGACGGCCTCAACGCCCGCGGGCAGGGGCATCTGCCCGGCTGGTTCGGCTTCGAGGCACTCGAGCTCGCCCCCGGGCGGCTTCTTTCGCACCTGACGATCCGTCCCGAGATGCTCGCACCGAATGGTTTCCTGCACGCGGCCACCGTCATTGCCCTCGCAGACACCAGTGCCGGCTATGCCACTGTTGCCCATCTGCCGGTGGGGGCAGAGAGTTTCACTACCATCGAACTGAAGAGCAACTTCTTCGGCACCCAGACTGAAGGCAAACTGTGCTGTGAGGCCAGGGCTGTGCATCTTGGCCGTAGCACCCAGGTGTGGGATGCGGAAGTGAGCAGTGGCGATGGCCGGCGTCTGGCCCTCTTCCGCTGCACCCAGATGATCCTGTGGCCCAGGGGGGCCTGAAAACGGAGGACTACGCCATGGCCGACACCCGGCAGCCCGCTGCACCCATTGATTTCTACTTCGACTTTTCCTCGCCCTACGGCTATTTTGCTGCCGAAAAAATCGATGCCCTGGCGGCGCGCTACGGGCGCAACGTGCATTGGCACCCCTTCCTGCTTGGGGTCACCTTCAAGGTCACCGGCCTGGCGCCACTCCCCACGATCCCCCTCAAGGGCGCCTACTCCCTGCACGACATCGAGCGTTCGGCGCGCTATTTCGATCTGCCCTTTCGGCAGCCCAGCGCCTTTCCCATTCCCACCCAGCATGCGGCCAGGGCCTTCCTGTGGCTCAATGACCGCAGTCCGGTGCGGGCAAAGGCCTTCGGTCTGGCTGCCTACCGGGCTTACTTCGTTGATGATGTGAATATCTCGGATCTCGCAGCGGTGCTCGACCTCGCCGCGGCGCAGGGTGTTAACCGTGATGAACTTGCCGGCGTGCTGACGGGCACCGAGATCAAGGCGCGTCTGGCGGCCGAAGTCGATCTGGGGCTGTCGCGCGGGGTATTTGGCTCACCCTTTGTCTTCGTCGATGGCGAAGCGTTCTGGGGGGCCGATCGTCTTCCCCAGGTGGAGCGGTGGTTGGCCGAAGGGGGCTTCTGATCCCAGTGTCGTACCCGCCACGGCAGGGGGGCAATACAGGGATAATGCCAGCTAAGCGATTCCGACCCTTGAGCTTCCCGGAGACCCCATGTCTGCGCCCATTGATTTCTATTTTGATTTTTCCTCACCCTACGGCTATCTGGCGTCGGAGCAGATCGACGCACTTGGTGCCAGGCATGGCCGTGCGGTGATGTGGCATGCCATCGTGCTGGATGCCCAGTTTCAGCCCCAGGGTGGCATGAAGATTCCCGCGGCGCTGATGCGCACCGAGTACGTCAGGCGTGACGTCGAGCGCTCCTCCGCCTATTTCGGTATTCCCTACAAGGCACCGGTGCCCTACCCCGTGCATACGGAGCATGCCGCCCGTGCCTTCCAGTGGCTCAGCGACCGCAACCCGGACGAGGCCCGCAGCTTTGCCCATGCGGTGTTCCGCGCCTATTTCGTCGAAGGCCGCAACATTGCCGAAACCGCCGTCCTGCTGGAGATCGCCGAAGCGCTCAAGCTTGACCGGGAGGACGTGTCTGCCGCTTTCTCCGATGCCGCCACCAAGGCTCGCCTGAAGGCCGAGATCGATCTGGCAGAGGCCCGGGGTGTGTTTGGTTCGCCTTTCTTCATTGTCGAAGGCGAAGGTTTCTGGGGCAACGATCGCCTGCCGCAGCTCGACCGCTGGCTGGCCAACGGCCCCTTCTGACATGCGCAGCATCTGTGTCTTCTGCGGTTCGCGCCCGGGAGTCAGGCCAGCCTACCGGGCAGCCGCCGAGTTTCTCGGCAAGACCCTCGCCGAGCGCGGGCTTGAGCTCGTGTATGGCGGTGGCAATGTCGGCCTGATGGGCGCCGTTGCCGATGCTTGCCTGGCGGCCGGTGGCAAGGTGGTGGGGGTGATTCCCCGCGCCCTGATGGAATGGGAGGTGGGGCACGAGGGCTTGAGCCGCCTGGAGGTGGTTGACTCCATGCACACCCGCAAGGCCCGCATGGCCGAACTGGCCGATGGCTTCATCGCCCTGCCCGGTGGCCTGGGGACTTTCGAGGAGCTGTTCGAGATCCTCACCTGGGCGCAGCTTGGCTTCCACAGCAAGCCGATCGCCCTGCTCAATGTCGACGCTTATTACCAGCCGCTCGTCCAGATGATGGAGCGTGGCGTCGGCGAAGGTTTCATGAAGGCCGAGAACCGTGGCCTGCTGCTGGTTGAAGACAATGTGTTTGCGTTGTTGCGCGCCATGGGGGCCTACCACCCCCCTGCCGTCGGCAAGCGCATCCGCGACGAGAAACAGCTATGACAACTGCTACGCCCCAAGGAGAACACCCATGAAGACCCGTGCCGCCGTTGCCTGGAAAGCCGGAGCACCGCTATCCGTTGAAATGGTCGATCTTGACGGCCCCAAGGCCGGGGAAGTGCTGGTGGAGGTCAAGGCCACCGGCATCTGCCACACCGACTACTACACCCTCTCCGGGGCCGATCCGGAAGGCCTCTTTCCGGCCATCCTCGGCCATGAGGGTGCCGGGGTCGTTGTCGATGTGGGGCCGGACGTGAAGTCCCTGCGGGCTGGCGATCATGTGATTCCCCTCTATACGCCCGAATGCCGCGAGTGCAAGTTCTGCCTGTCGCGCAAGACCAACCTGTGCCAGAAGATCCGCAGTACCCAGGGCCGTGGTCTGATGCCGGACGCGACCAGCCGCTTCAGCCTGGATGGCAAGCCCATCCTGCACTACATGGGCACTTCCACGTTTTCGAACTACATCGTGGTGCCCGAGATCGCCCTGGCCAAGATCCGCGAGGACGCGCCCTTCGACAAGGTCTGCTACATCGGCTGTGGCGTGACCACCGGCGTGGGCGCCGTGCTGTTCACCGCCAAGGTTGAGGCCGGCGCCAACGTGGTGGTGTTCGGCCTCGGTGGCATCGGCCTCAACGTGATCCAGGCCGCCAAGATGGTGGGTGCCGACAAGATCATCGGCGTCGACCTCAACCCCGGTCGCGAGGCCATGGCCCGCAAGTTCGGCATGACCCACTTCATCAATCCGAACGAGGTCGAGAACGTGGTCGATCACATCGTTCAGCTGACCGACGGCGGTGCCGACTATAGCTTCGAGTGCATCGGCAATACCAAGGTGATGCGCCAGGCGCTGGAATGCACCCACAAGGGTTGGGGCCAGTCGGTGATCATCGGCGTGGCCGAGGTCGGTGCCGAGATCTCCACCCGGCCGTTCCAGCTTGTCACCGGCCGCGTCTGGAAGGGCTCTGCCTTCGGCGGCGCCCGCGGCCGCACCGACGTGCCCAAGATCGTGGACTGGTACATGGAGGGCAAGCTCAACATCGATGATCTGATCACCCATACGCTGACCCTCGACCAGATCAATGATGGCTTCGATCTGATGAAGAAGGGCGAATCGATCCGCTCGGTGGTGTTGTACTGAGATGGACGACACCGGCTTCGAGACCCTCTCCGAACACGGCTGCTTCGGCGGTCGGCAGGGCTTTTACCGCCACGAATCGCGGGCCATCGGCCTGCCGATGAAGTTCGCGGTGTTCGTGCCACCCCAGGCTGCCAGCAGTCCGGTTCCGGTGCTGTTCTACCTGGCCGGGCTGACCTGTACGGAAGAGACCTTCCCGATCAAGGCCGGCGCCCAGCGGGTGGCCGCCGAGCTGGGCCTGATGCTGGTTGCGCCGGATACCAGCCCCCGCGGCGCCAATGTACCGGGCGAGGCGGAGAGCTGGGACTTCGGCGTGGGCGCCGGCTTCTACCTGGACGCGCTGCGCGAGCCCTGGGCCCGCCATTGGCGCATGGAGAGCTACATCACCGGCGAGTTGCGCCAGCTGGTGGCGAGCCGCTTTCCCGCCGATCCGGCCCGTTGCGGCATCTTCGGCCACTCGATGGGCGGGCATGGCGCCCTGACCCTGGCCCTGCGGCATCCGGCGCTGTATCGCTCGGTCTCTGCCTTTGCGCCCATCGCCGCGCCCAGCCTGTGCCCATGGGGTGAGAAGGCCTTTGGCGGCTACCTGGGGGATGACCGTGCCGTGTGGCGCGAACACGACGCCAGCACCCTGGTGGAGGATGGCCGGCGTTGCCCGCCCATCCTGATCGATCAGGGCATGGCCGACCCGTTCCTGCCCACCCAGCTCAACCCTGACCGCTTCGAGCAGGTGTGTGCCGATGGCCAGCCCCTCGCCCTGCGCCGGCATGCGGGCTATGACCACGGCTACTACTTCATCTCCACCTTCATGGCGGACCATCTTGCCCACCACGCGCAATACCTGAAGGCCTGAGTCCATGGACCTCGCCAGCCCCGATCTGCACGCCCTGGCCGAGGGCATCAAGCCGCTCCTCGACTGGCGCGATGTGCCGGTGGATCTGGCGTCCCTGGCCGCGCTGGCGGCGGGGCTGGGGTGGGCCAGCGGCCTGCGCCTGTATGCCCTGGTGTTCGTGCTCGGTGCCCTGGAGCGCTTTGCCGGCGTGCAGCTACCGGGCGGGCTGGGCATGTTGGCCCATCCCCTGGTCCTCGGCGTGTCGGGTCTGCTCCTGCTGGTGGAGTTCTTTGCCGACAAGCTGCCCTGGCTGGATTCCATCTGGGATGCGGTGCACACCTTCATCCGCATCCCGGCCGGGGCCGCGCTCGCGGCCGCGGTGATGGGCGATCAGGGCGGCGCCCTGCAGCTCGCCATGGGCCTCCTCGGCGGAACATTGGCCGCCGGCACGCACCTGGCCAAGGCCGGCGCCCGGGCGGCAATCAACACCTCCCCGGAGCCGGTCAGCAACGTGGTGGCCTCCCTGGGGGAAGACGTGCTGTTCGCCGGCGGGGTGTGGACGCTGATCCATCAGCCCCTGCTTTTCCTGGCGGCCCTGGCCGTGTTCTGCGTTCTGGCCTTCCTGTTGATCGTGATGTTGTGGCGTTTCGTGCGGCGCCTGTTCGCACCCCGCAGTGCCCGGCCCTTGCCATAGGGGCTGCGGTCTGCGATAACCGGATCAAGGCCTTTTCATCCATGACCTGCCGCCACGCAGCGGCGGGCACGCTTTCCCCAAGAGTCCCCCATGAGTATTCCGTCTCCGTGCATCAACGTCTGCCGCATGAACGAAGCCAGCGGCTACTGCGAAGGCTGTTATCGCAGCATCCCCGAAATCACTGAATGGAGCCGCGCCAGCGACGCCCGCAAGCAGGCCATCCTGGGTGAGGTGGCCGCGCGCCGGGCAGCTGCCGATCTTTTTGAGCTGGGCCTGCGCGGCGAATGTGTGCGGGAATGAGGGGCGGGCGATGAGCGAGGAGAGCGCCTGCATCGGCATCTGCGAGATCGAGGACGGCTACTGCATCGGCTGCGGTCGCAGCGCCGAGGTCATTTTTGGCGAGACGGATTCGGCGGGCTGCACGGATGCCGACGCGGGGGTGGACAGCATTCATCCCCTGCCCGGCGAGCAGGTCGAGTCCTCGGATTGAGGCCCGGCCCGTGAGTGTGCACGGGCCCGTGAGGCTACCGCCCGGCATCGAGGTCATTGAGCGGGGCTGGTTGTCGGCCAACAATGTGCTGCTGTTCGACGGCCCCGAAGCCACCCTGGTGGACAGCGGCTACGTGAGCCATGCGGCCCAGACCGTCGCGCTGGTGGGCGATGTGCTCGCCGGCCGGCGTCTGGCCCGGCTCATCAATACCCACTCCCACTCCGATCACATCGGCTGCAACGCGGCCGTGCAGCGCGCCTTCAACTGCCGCATCGGCGTGCCCGAGGGCATGGCCGGCGCCGTGGCGCGCTGGGATGAGGAAGCCTTGCTGCTGAGCGTTGCCGCCCAGCAGGGCGAGCCCTTCCAGGTTGACTTCACGCTGGTGCCCGGCGAATGCCTGGTCATGGGTGGGCTCCCGTGGCAGGCCTTGCCCGCTCCGGGGCACGACATGGATGCTCTCGTCTTCCATTCTCCCGACGCCCGCCTGCTGATTTCCGGTGATGCCCTATGGCGGGATGGCTTCGGCATCCTGTTTGTCGAGGTCATCGGTGCTGGCGGCGGCCTCACGGCCGTGCGTGAAACCCTTGAGGCCATCGCACGCTTGCCCATCGATCTGGTCATACCGGGCCACGGTGCACCTTTTGTTGAGGTTGATGAAGCCCTGCGTGCGGCGTTCTCGCGGCTGCGTGCCTTCGAGCAGGATGGTGCCCGGATGGCCCGCAATGCCATTCGTGCCTGCATCACCTTCATGCTCCTCGAACAGCGGAGCATCGATCTGGATGCCCTGCCGGCATACCTGGATGAGGTTTACCTCTACCGTGAGGCAAACCGGCGTTTTCTCGGGCTGACCCCCGAGGCGCTCGCGGCGTGGCTGGTGACCGATCTGGAGCGGGCTGGCGTAGCGTGCCGCAAAGGCCATCTTCTTTTGGTGACATAAATTCACAAAAACGCCATTTTTACGGAAATACGAGACGCCCGGATTGTAGAAAGTTGTTTATGCTGCCTCAAAGAAAGTGAGAATCTGTCACGTATCAATGGCAGGCTGGCAAAAGGATCAGCAGCCATGCTCTCAACAGGTAACGCCATGCAACTCGTCTTGATCAGCGGTCTGTCCGGTTCGGGCAAGAGCGTCGCCCTCAATGTGATGGAAGATTCGGGCCACTATGTCGTGGACAATCTGCCCTCAGCCCTGCTTCCGCAACTGGTGTCCCATCTCAGGGGGGCCGGCTATCAGCGCATTGCGGTGGCGGTGGATGTGCGCTCCGGTGCCAGCATCGCAGCCCTTCCCCGGCAGGTTGAAGCCCTGCGCGCCATGGTCAGCGATCTGCGGATCCTGTTCCTCGACGCCCGTGACGACACCCTGATCGCCCGTTTTTCGGAAACCCGGCGCAAGCATCCCCTCGGCGATGAATGCAGTACCCTGGGTGAGGCCATTGCCCGTGAGCGGGAAGCCCTTGCGCTGATTGCCGAGCTTGGGCAGCGCATTGATACCAGCGACATGTCGGCCAACACCCTGCGCAATTGGGTCAAGGGCTTCATGGACCTGGAGGCGGGCAGCCAGATCACCGTGCTTTTCGAGTCCTTCGGTTTCAAGCACGGTATTCCTCTCGATGCCGATCTGGTTTTCGACGTCCGATGCCTGCCCAATCCCCACTATGACCTGGTGCTTCGCCCCCTCACCGGCAAGGACGGCCCCGTGATCGATTTTCTCGCCAGATTGCCCGAAGTGGGGCGGATGGTGGAGGACATCTACGCTTTCGTGGCGTCCTGGCTGCCGGCCTATGTCAACGACAACCGCAGCTACCTGACCATCGGGATCGGCTGCACGGGCGGGCAGCATCGCTCGGTGTATGTCGCCGAACAGCTCGCCGAGCGCTTCCGCGAAACGGCTCGGGTTCATGTGCGCCACCGTTCCCTGAAGTGAACTTGCGGCCTTCCGCCTTGCGGCAGTGGCTGGGCGCCTGGGCCGCCTACCTCAAGGCCGGCGACCTGCTGGTTCTGGCCCTCGCCCTGGTGGCCTGCGGGCTATCGGTCGTGACGCTGTGGCAGGGGGGGCGCCCCGACCGGGCTGTGATCAAGTCCGGCGGCAGGGTTTTTGCCGAGGTGGATCTGACCGTTCCCCGGATCCTTGAAGTCCCCGGGCCGCTTGGTGCTACCCGCATCGAGATCCAGCCCGGCCGCGCCCGGGTTGCCGCCGACCCCGGGCCGCGCCAGTATTGCGTGCGCCAAGGGTGGTTGAGTCGTGCCGGTGCCGTGGCGATCTGTGCGCCCAACCAGGTCAGTCTGGCCCTGTCCGGCGGTAACGCCGACTATGACTCCCTCAACTACTGAGATCATCCTGAGGCCTTCGGCCGAAGACCATCGGGTGGCCCGCCATGCGGCGGCGGCCATCGTCCTGACCGTTGCGGAAGCTGCGATTCCGCTGCCCCTGCCCGGCGTCAAGCCCGGGCTCGCCAACATCATCGTCCTGGTCGTGCTGGCCCGCTGGGGCTGGCGTGAGGCGGTGTGGGTGGCGCTGCTGCGGGTACTGGTCAGCAGCCTGCTGCTCGGGCAGTTTCTGGCGCCGGGGTTTTTCCTCAGCCTGGCTGGCAGTGTGGCCAGCCTGGCGGTGCTGGGCCTCGCCATGCATCTGCCCGGGCGGGCCTTCGGGCCGGTCAGCCAGAGCGTACTGGCCGCCTTTGCCCATATCGGCGGGCAACTGGTGGTGGCGCGGGCCTGGCTGGTTCCCCATGATGGGGTGTTCTATCTCGTCCCGGTGTTTGCGCTGGCCGCCACCCTGTTCGGGTTGGTCAATGGCTTGATGGCGGCACGGCTGCTCCAGGAGACGTCATCGCCGACGGCGCAGCAGGCCGGGGTGTAACCCCGGCTTGTCCGGCAGGCCGAGGGCGGCCCGGGACAGGCGGTCCGCGGCCCGGTTGCGATGGCGCGGGATCCAGGCCAGACGGCACTCCGTAAAGCTGCTCATCAGATCCCGGGTGCGCTGGATGATGTCGAGCAGTCGGACCACCTTTGTGCTAGCCAGCCCATTGACATGGCGCACCACAAAGTCACTGTCGCCATGCAGCACGACACGACGGGCTCCCGACTCCCGGGCTATCTCGAGGGCCTTGCCCAAGGCCAGCAGTTCGGCCTCGTTATTGCAGCCACCCTGGGCCGCCAGGCCCGAATACTCCCTTTGCTGCCCCTCCGGACCAAGCACGAACACCCCCAATCCGATCCGGCCGGGATTGGGGCAGGCCGAGCCGTCAAACCAAATGTGCCATTCCCTTTGGCTTTGGCGGGGCATTGTGTCGGGAGTCATTGCACGCTCAGTGTAGTGGAGCCCGAACTCTAAGCCTTTGCCCGTGCCTTGGGTACGAGCAGGGGTCGTCTGGCGAGTGTGAACAATTGAATCCGCTTTCTCTGATGTAGCACGCGTTGACGGATGTCATGGCAGCAGGTGTGTCGAGAACCAGAATGAAATCAGGAAGGGTTTCGACACGCTGCAAGGAGTGGCTGAATGAATTCCTGTCTTTCACCGCGTAATGGGAGGGGGTTCCAGGCCTGCGCCGACCTCGAGATGCAGATGCTTCGTCTGTTCTTCGAAATGGACGCGGTGGGGGTCGCTGCAGGTGTGGCTGTTCTGAGGGCTGCTTCCCAAGGGGAATCGGTGTCCCGGCCACGCCGGGCGTTGCTCTTTCTCGTCGCCGACGGAGGGGAGGGGCCTGAGGGGTGGGAGCGTGTCTATCAGGAAGCCCGTTCTGAGGGTGATCCGGAGGTGGGTGCGGCTGCATGCATCGCCGCCGTCGATGCCACGCTCGGCAAGGGACGGGGCTTCGACGCATGGGAGCCTTGGTGTGGCCGTCTGGCCGACCTACTGGTGTCCGGCGTCGACATGTCTGCTCAAGCCCGGGCCGCGTTGCATCTTCGGCAGGGCCTGATCGCCCTGTTGCGGGACGGCGATGCAGGGGCGGCGGAGCGGGCCGCCGCCGCAGGTTTGTCCTTGGTCGATGCGGGGCAATCCTTGCCCCTTGCACTGGCCCTGGGGGCGCTGGCGGGTTTGACGGATTGTCTGGCCGGTCACGTGGTGCGGGCGGATGTGCGTCTGTCAGACACCGTCTTCCTGTGCCAATGTAGCGCGTCAGGGGTCTTTTCGAGGGCCTTGGTGCTGAGCACGCTGGGCTTGGTAAAGCTCCTGATGGGAGATGCCGAGACCGCCTCCCGGATGCTTGATCGCGTGAGTCACGATGTGGCGGCGGGCGGCCTGCCCGAGAGTCTGCTCATGCTTGTCGAAGGGCACCGTCTCTACGCGATGACGGCGCTCGGTCGGGGGCACACAGTACAGGATCTGGCGGATCGCATCGGCGGACGGGTACTGCCGGCGCGGAACCTTTTGCTTGAGGCCTATCGTCATCTGGCCCTCGGGGCTGTCGCCCTGCGCAACGGGCAGGCGTTGCGGGCTCTGGTGCATGCACAGGAAAGCTTGGACTGTGGCAGGCGTGCGGCAGCGCAGTTTCCCGTTCTGGTCGCGGCCTTGCTGCAATTGCAGGCGCTGGCCGACCTGCACCGGATCGAAGATGCGGAAGCCTGCCTGGCGCGTTGGTACCCCGAATGGACACGGCTTGGCCTGCAACGGATCGCTGCGATTGCCTGCCAGGAGCAGGCCATGCTCCAAGCGCGCAGGGGCGAACTTGATCTGGCGCGCCGCTATCGCAGCAAGGCTCTGGGTTTGCTCCCCCCTGGCGAATCACTGCTACCCCTTCACCGCAGCCAGGCTTGGCTGGATGAGCTTGAGGGCGTCCTTTCGGCGGCGAATGCCGCCAGCCCTGAGAGCGCCCATGTGGTCATTCGTACCCTTGGGGAGTTCGTGGTCGAGGTCAAGGGGCGACGCATCTATGACCGGGACTGGAAGGGGCTGCGGACGAAATCCTTGCTGATGGCGCTGGTGGCGGAGGGTTGTTACAAGATTCCTGCAGTACGGTTGGCCGATCGGCTATGGCCCGATTCGGAGGGGGATCAGGCGATGCAGAACCTCAAGGTCGCGCTGCATCGCTTGCGGCGGCTAGGCTGTGGGCCTGGAGAAACGCCGGTGAACTGGGTACATGTCAAGCATGGACAGGTGAGCTTGGCGAAGGGGGTTTGCTGGGTGGAGGGGGACGGACTTTCGACAAGGAAAGAAACATGCAGGATCGCCCCGTAGTGGGGATTGCCGTGTAACCGGTCTGGAACTCCTCTCAACCTACATTCGCGGTACCGACAAGTGTCATGGCATTGACCCGGGCGGAGTTCGGTCTCCTGCGATGTGCCATATACATGCCGCCAGCCAACTGAAGTCAGGTTCCCGGAGGAGTGAATATGAAGAGTTATCGTCTTTGCGCAGTCGTGCTTCCAGCAGTGGTTGCAGCGTCGATCTCAGGGCCAGTCAGGGCCAATCCTGTCGACCCTGCAACGATCCTCGTCATCGCCGAATATGGCGTTGAGGCCATCAAGCTACTGTCGAATATTCCCACCTACTCGGCGACCTCGAATGGCAGCGCCTCGACCGCACTGGTGGACTCGACGGGGAATCCCGCCACGGCATTGAGCGTGGATCGGCTCTTCAAGGGGACGGCGTCGGCGAGTTCGTCGGTAGACGTCAACTCGCACTTCTTCGGTTCTGTTGCCGATGCGAGCGCCTTGGCTAACTGGACGACGACCTTTGTGGTCTCCGAGCCTGGACTGTCCGGGGTCTACCTGGGCTGGAGCGCTTCGGGCGAAACGAGTGCCTACTCGAACTACAACGCCAATGCGATCGCCACCGTGGCGAGCAGTATGAGCCTGAATGGTGCATCCCTGGTCAGCGAGACGGCTCGCAGCGAATGCCACACCACCACTTCTGATTGTTCAAGAAACGGGCCCTTGGCATCATCCAAGACCTTCGTTTTCGAGAACAGTCCGTCCGTGGGTGAGCAGTATTCGATCGTTGGGAGCCTGAGTGCGACGACCCACGCGTTCGGTGCTGCGGGGTCCGGGGAGGCGGGGGCTTCGGGAACAGTCCAGTGGACGATCATTCCCTTTTCCCTTCCTCGCCTGTCCGTTGATTCGATACTGACGGTGCCTCAACGCATCGTCGCGGGGCCGGGTGGGGTGTTCCTTGCCCCTCACCTGTTCTCCGGCATCGGCGCATACCTCAGCAGTGCTGGCAACAAGGCTCTGACCGTGAAGGGTGCCGATTTCCGGATCTATGAGCACGACCGTGGCGAAGGCAACGCCGATGATCTGGTGGGGAGCTATTCATTCAATTTTGTGGGTGGGCCTGACGAGTTCAGTGTTGGCCCGGGCCAGTCTCTGTACAACTTCTTCAACACACCTGTGACGCTCTCACCGGCCATGCTCAACGCGCTGGTTGATACCGCAATGGACGCCGACCATCTGGATCTGGTGGTCGAAGGCACGTTCCGCTACGAGGACGCTCTTGGCTATGCCAGCAAGGCAGCCTTCTCCACCGTGCCAGAGCCAGCCAGTGCCCTGCTGGTGATGTTTGGCCTGGCCGCATTGAGGGTGAGACGGGCGGCGATACAGCGCTGACGCTTTGTACCGTATCGCACGGCCTCAAGCCGGTAAGGCCAGCTTCCCGCCCACCATCGGTGGGCACCAGAAGTAAGCGCCCGACACGGGCCGGGTGAAGCGGAACAGGGCATCCACAATACCGTCCTCCAGGCCTAGCATGCGTCGCATCTGGGCCTGGAAGGCGTCGACGCTGTGGCCGAAGGCGACGAACATCAGGCCGGCGTTGCGGCCTTCGGCCCAGGGCATGGAGCGGCGCACGAGGAAGGCTTCGGGGGTGAAGCTCTCTTGCGCGGTGCGTTTGACGTGGGCCGATTCGGGCGCGTCGTCGAGTTCTTCGTTGTCGCTGCGGCGGCGGCCGATGCAGTGGTCGCGCTCCTCGGGCTGCATGGCTTCGAAGTGACTGAAATTGTGGGTCCAGCGCTGGACGGCGACGAAGCTGGAGCCGTCGGCGGCGATGGCGGCGGCGGTAGCTGCGTCGCCCTCCGGGTTCTCGGTGCCGTCTTCGTAGCCGCTCAGGTCGCGTCCGCCGTCGTGCTTGAAGGCATCCCACGAATCCGCCAGGGTGAATGCCGGAGCCAGCGCCGTCTCGATGTGGCGTGCCCGGTGCAGGAGCTCGCCCCGGTCGTCACCGCGCAGCCATAGCCACAGGGCGAAGGGGGTGGAGGGGATGTCCACGCCGGGGCCGGACAGGGGCGGGAAGGGTTTGAGCCCCGCGATCTTGCGACCGAGGGCACCGAGGGGCGCCATGCCGATGCCGGCGACGGTGCGCTCGCCATCGACGATGTCCTGCAGGGCGGCGAGCCCGGCGGCCACGTCGGTGCCGGGCTCGAGATTGAAGGCGAGATAACGGGCGAGGGGAGGCAGGGGCAGCAGGATGCCGGCTTGGGGGGTATTCATGAGGCTCTCCGGGAAAGGGGATGCTTTGACGGAGATGATAGGGTAATCCCCCTGCGGCCGTCAGCCCGTTGGCGTCTCGCGCCGGCCCAGGCGATACAGGGCGACGCTGGCCAGGAAGTTGGGTTCGTCGGTGATCACCTTGTCCTCGTCGAAGGCCAGTCGTTCGTGGATGGCGATGCCTTCCTGGGCGCACAGGTCGTCGAAGTCGGCGATGGTGAAGAAGCGCACGTTGGGTGTGTTGTACCACTGGTGCGGCAGGTTCTTCGACACCGGCATGTGGCCGTTGAGGATGGCCTGGCGGTGGCGCCAGTAGGCAAAGTTGGGGAAGCTCACCACGGCCTCGCGGCCGACGCGCAGCATCTCCTTCAGGATGCCCTGGGTGTTGTGCATGGCCTGCAGGGACAGGCTCATGATGACATGGTCGAAGAAGCCGTCGTCGAAGCCGGCGAGCCCTTCTTCCATGTCGATCTGGATCACGTTGATGTCGTTGCGGGCACAGGCCAGCACCCGCTCCGGGTCTTTTTCGACACCGTAGCCGCGCACCTGGCGGACTTCGGAGAGATAACGCAGCAGGCTGCCGTCACCGCAGCCCAGGTCAAGGATGCGCTCACCCGGTTCGATCCAGTTGGCGATCACGTCGTAGTCGTAACGCTGGAAGCTCATGGCACGCCCCTTACAGCCGGATGTTGTCGATGTAGGCCCGCAGGATGCCGTGATACTGCGGGTCGTCGAGAAGGAAGGAGTCGTGGCCGGCGGGGCAGTCGATCTCCGTGTAGCTCACCCGGCGATCACTGTGCATCAGGGCGTAGACGATTTCCCGGCTGCGTGACGGGGCAAAGCGCCAGTCGGTGCTGAAGGATACGACGAGGTAGTCGGCCTTGGCCCGGCCGAGGGCGGCCACCAGATCACCGTTGTAGTCGAAGGCCGGATCGTAGTAGTCGAGGGCCTTGGTGGTGAGCAGGTAGGTGTTGGCGTCGAAGAAGCCGGCGAACTTGTCACCCTGGTAGCGGAGGTAGGACTCAATCTCGAATTCGACGTCGTAGCTGAACACCGGTTTGTCGTGACGTAGGGCACGGCCGAATTTCTGGCCCATGGCGTCGTCGGAGAGATAGGTGATGTGGCCGATCATGCGCGCCAGGGCGAGGCCGCGGGTGGGAACCACGCCGTGCTCGTAATAGTGGCCGCCATGGAACTCGGGGTCTTTCAGGATGGCCTGGCGGGCCACCTCGTTGAAGGCGATGTTCTGGGCGGTGAGCTTGGGGGCCGAAGCGATCACCAGGGCGTGGGCGACCCGGTCGGGGTATTGCAGTGTCCATGACAGGGCCTGCATGCCGCCCAGGCTGCCACCCACCACGGCGGCAAAACGCTCAATGCCGAGCCGGTCGGCCAGTCGGGCCTGGGCGTCGACCCAGTCTTCCACGGTGACGAAGGGGAAGTCGGCGCCCCAGGGTTTTCCGGTGGCCGGATTGATGCAGTTGGGGCCGGTGCTGCCGTAGCAGCCGCCCAGGTTGTTGACCCCGATGACAAAGAAGCGGCGGGTGTCGAGGGGTTTGCCGGGGCCGACCAGATTGTCCCACCAGCCTTCGGCACCGCTGTCGGCGTGCACACCGGCCACATGGTGGGAGCCGGACAGGGCATGGCAGACCAGCACCGCGTTGCTGCGGGCGGCGTTGAGGGTGCCGTAGGTCTCGTAGACCAGGTCATACCGGGGCAGCACGCCCCCGCTCTTGAGGGGGAGCGGATCGCTGAAGTGGGCCGTCTGCGGCACCACGATTCCGACAGAGTGTTGTGCTTTCATCTCAGTTTCGTCTCAAAAACGAAAAGCCCAGCCGGCGAACGGTCGCTGACTGGGCTGCCGTCGCTTTAGCCGTACTTTTAAAGCGCCCGCAAGCTGAAGGGTTCAAATCGGCGCTGAGCCAAGAGATTAGCGCGAGGCCCGGTGACAAGTCAAACCCGCACCGGGGCGCCGGGGCTAGAGCTTTTCCACGGCCTCGCGCACCCGGTCGGGATCATCGAGTTTGAGGAGGCGCTGCACCTTGGGGGTCAGGTCGGAGGCGTCGGCCCGCAGGATGGCCTGCTTGACCTCCAGGATCTGCGCCGGGTGCATGGAAAACTGGCGCAGGCCCATGCCGATGAGCAGCCGGGCACATTCGGGGTCTCCGGCCATCTCGCCGCACACAGACACCGGAATGCCGGCCTTGATGCCGGCCTGGATGGTCAGGTGGATCAGGCGCAGCACGGCCGGGTGCAGCGGGTTGTAGAGGTGGGCGACGGCCTCGTTGCCCCGGTCGATGGCCAGCGTGTATTGGATCAGGTCGTTGGTGCCGATGGACAGGAACTGCAGACGCCGGGTGAAGGCACCCAGGCACAGGGCCGCGGCGGGGACTTCGATCATGCCGCCGACCGGCACGGCCTCGTCGAACTTGATCTTGCGTTCGCGTAGCTGGGCCTTGGCCTTTTCGAGGAGGACCAGGGTCTGGTCGATCTCGTTGCTGCTGGCCAGCATGGGGATCAGGATCTTCAGCTTGCCGTAGTGGCTGGCGCGCAGCAACGCCCGCAGCTGGGTCAGGAACATCTTCGGCTCGGCCAGGCAGAAGCGGATCGCGCGCAGGCCCAGCGCCGGGTTGTCCTCGGTGCGGGTGGCGCCTTCGAGTTCCTTGTCGGCACCCACGTCGAGGGTGCGCACGGTGACCGGTTTGCCGGCCATGGTCTTGACGACGGCGCGGTAGGCATCAAACTGCTCGTCCTCGTCCGGCCAGGCTTCCCTGCTCATGAACAGGAATTCGGTGCGGAACAGGCCCACGCCATCGGCTTCGACACCCTTGGCCTGTACGGCATCGGGGGGCAGTTCGATGTTGGCGAGGATCTGCACCTCCTCGCCGTCGAGGGTGGCAGCCCGGGTGGACTTGAGGCGCTTGAGCTTGGAGCGCTCGAGTTCGACGGCTGCCTTGCGCAGGCGGTATTCCTCGAGGACGCGCTCGTCGGGATCGATGATGACGACACCGCGGGTGCCGTCGATGATGATCAGCTCGTCGTCCTTGACCACATGGCGGATGTGGCGCAGGGCGACGACGGCCGGGATGGACAGGCTGCGGGCGACAATGGCGGTATGGCCGGTGGGGCCGCCCACGTCGGTGATGAAGCCGGCGACGGCGTGGTCCTTGAAACCGATGGTGTCGGTGGGCGACAGGTCGTGGGCGACCACGATGGTGCCGAGCCCGTCCTTGCGCTTGGGCGGAAGGTGACCGGGGTGGCCGAGGAGAACCTTGACGACCCGCTCCACCACCTGCACCACGTCGGACTTGCGTTCGCGCAGGTAGGCGTCTTCGATGGCCTCGAACTGCTCCACCAGCTGTTCCATCTGCTGGACAAGCGCCCATTCGGCGTTGGCCCGCCGTGTGCGGATGAGCTGCTCAGCCGCATCCACCAGCATCGGATCTTCGAGGAACATGATGTGCATGCCGACGAAGGCATCCACTTCCGAGGGTGCAGCGCCCGCACCGGTGGCGGCCTTGAGTCCTGCCAGCTCGGCCTTCACCCGGGTGACCGCATTGTGCAGACGCGTGACTTCGGCCTCCACGTGTTTGGGGGCAATCGTGAAGTGGGCGACTTCCAGCAGGGCGTGGGAGACCAGATGGGCGTGGCCGATGGCAATGCCCTGGGATACGGCAAGACCATGTACGGTGAAGCTCATTGCTCGCCCTCCCGCGCCGTCGGGCGGGACGGCCGGGTCATTCCCCTTCCCCGAACTTGTCAGCGATCAGGGCGATCAGGGCGCCCATGGCCTCATCCGCGTCGTCTCCGCTGGTGTCGATGGTGATGGTGCTGCCCTTGGCGGCGGCGAGCATCATGACGCCCATGATGCTCTTGGCATTGACCCGCTTGCCATTGCGCTCCAGCCAGACTTCGCTCTGGTAGGCGCTGGCGGTCTGGGTCAATTTGGCGGAGGCGCGGGCGTGGAGCCCCAGTTTATTGATGATTTGTGCTTCCTGACGCGGCATGGTTCGGTCTTCCTGTCTTCCTCGGTGTGCTGACGATGCGTGTTGGGAGCAACTGTTGTTGTTATGGGTGAAGCCTTATTTCATGTGCACGACGCCCTCGCAGGCGCCGGCCACTGCTTTCTTGACCAACATGTCCATGCTGCGTTCCCGGTAGGTGATGGCGCGCAGCAACATGGGCAGATTGGCGCCCGCCACACCCTCGACGCGTCCGGGCTCGAGGAGTTTGGCCGCAACGTTGGCGGGGGTGGCGCCCAGAATGTCGGTGAGGATCAGAACCCCGTCACCGCTATCCACGAGCGTGACTAGCTGTCGCGCCAGCGGTAGGGCATCCAGAGGGTCGTCCTGGCCGGAAATGCCCAATTGCATGATCTGGGGCGGACGGCGATTCATCACGTGACAGGCGCACTGGATCAGTGATTCGCCTAGCGTGCCGTGGGTGATGAGAAAAATGCCGATCATGTGGGGCATTCTATCCGAAGGGGCCGCCCCGGCAAGCCGTAGAAACCCGGAGATGACGGGATCGTGCGTGCCGCTCTTCAGTCCACCACGGTGGCGGATAGGCCTTGCTCAAACTGGAGGCGGTCGCGCAATGCCCGGCTGACTTCGATGCGGCCGTCCCCGTCAACCCTCAGGGCGTGATCGATGCCGAAACGCTTGGCGTACATCCGCCATTCGGATCCGGCCAGATAGACGGGCTTGCTGGCGGCGTCGGACAGGGTCCCGGCGCCCGGGCGCGGTGTGATCAGCACGGTGACGGCCTGGGTGCCCCGGGCGGGCATGCCGCTGCGGGGGTCCAGGAGGTGACAGTAACGCTCACCGTCGAGTTCGAAAAAGCGCTGGTAATCGCCGGAGGTGCCGATGGCTTCCCCGTCGCGCAGGGGCAGGCTGGCCAGGGGGCGGGCTTCCCGCGGGTGCTGGATGCCGACCCGCCAGGGGTACTCGCCCTTGCTGCCGAGGGCCATCACATTGCCGCCGATGTTGATCAGGGCGTTACTGATGCCTCTTTGCCGGAGCAGGGTGGCGGCCCGGTCGAGGGCGTAGCCTTTGGCATAGCCACCCAGATCAATTTGCACGGCGCGGTTGCGGCTGCTCACGGTGGAGCCGTTGATGGTCAGGTCCGCCATGCTTGGGCGAGCCTTGATGGCGGCGGCGAGGGCGTCGGGAGCGGGGCGGGTGGGGGTGAAGGTGTCGGTGTGGAAACCCCACAGGGCGATCAGTTGGCCCAGGGCCGGGTTGAAAAGTTCGTCACCGGTGGCGGCGATGGCTTTGGCGTCGGCGAGCAGGGTGGCCAGTTCCGGCGATACCGGGATCTGTGGGGTGCCCGCCGCGATGGCAGTGTTGAGGGCGGTGAGCTCGGAGGGCTCCCAGGCATGATAGGCCCGGTGCAGGCGGTCGAACTCCTGCAGTACGGCGGCGGTAGCGGCGCGGGCTTGCGGCTCGGGCGCCCCCCAGGTGATGACCTCCACCCGGGTGCCGAACACGTAGGATTCCTGTTGATGGAGGCGCTCACGCTGGCAGCCGGGCAGCAGCAGGGCGAGGCCGATGGTCAGCAGCCAGAAGGTGAGCCGGTGTATCAGGCGCATGCCTCCTCAAGGGCATCGATGACGGCGCCGGGTACGTCGAAGCCCATCTGGGCGGTGATCTCGACCATGCAGGTGGGGCTGGTGACGTTGATTTCGGTGAGGCGGTCGCCGATCACGTCGAGGCCGACGATGAGCAGGCCGCGCGCCCACAGGATGGGGGCCAGGTGGTCGGCGATGGCGCGTTCGCCATCGGTCAGGGGCATGGCCACGCCACGCCCGCCGGCAGCCAGGTTGCCACGGGTCTCGCCGGCCATGGGGATGCGGGCGAGGGCGTAGGGGATCACCTTGCCGCCGATGATCAACACCCGTTTGTCGCCGCCGGAGATGGCGGGCAGGTAGGCCTGGGCCATGATGGTGCGCCGCCCGTCGTGGGTGAGGGTCTCGATGATGACGTTGCGGTTGGGGTCGTCGGCCCGCACCCGGAAGATCTGGCTGCCGCCCATGCCGTCGAGGGGTTTGAGGATGGTGTCGCCATGGGCGTCGATGAAGGCGTTGATGTCGGTGGCGGCCCGGGCCACCCGGGTGGCCGGGGTGAACTGGGGAAACTCGGTGATGGCGAGTTTTTCCGAGTGATCGCGGATCGAGCGCGGGTGGTTGAAGATGCGAGCCCCGGCCTGGGCCGCCCGTTCGAGCAGCCAGGTGGCCGTGACGTATTCGAAGTCGAAGGGTGGATCCTGACGCATCAGCACGGCGTCGAAGGCGGTGAGGGGCAGAACGGCTTCGCCACCTGGGCTGTACCAAGCGTGATCGTCATCGGTGGGCGTGAGGGCCAGGGCCCGCGCCGATACCTCGCCACCCTCCCACACCAGGGCTTCGCGCTGGATGGCGAAGACCTGGTGACCGCGCCGGGCGGCGGCCCGCATCATCGCAATGCTGGAGTCCTTGTAGGCCTTGAGGGCGTCGAGGGGGTCGAGGATGAAGGCGAATTTCATGGTGACGGCTCAGGCTTCGGCTTCTTCGAGGGCAGGTGCGGGCTCGGTGGTCTCGATCTCGACCGCTGCGGCGAGCAGGGCCAGCCGGGCCACCACGCCGTAGGCGTAGAAACGGTTGGGAGGGGCGTCCGGCCCCTGGGTGCAGTCGGGCAGGCTGCAGGGGGCCTCAAAGGCCAGGGGCTCGAAGTGCATGCCCGGGGCGTTGAGGTTCTCGTCTCGGCCACGCTGGGTGTGCACCCGGTAGAAGCCGCCGACCACGTAGTGATCCATCATGTAGACCACGGGCTCGGCAACGGCGTTGTTGACCGTTTCGAAGGTATGCACGCCCTCCTGGATGATCACGTCGTGCACCTCGAGGCCTTCCTTCACCACGCTCATCTTGTTGCGCTGCTTGCGGTTCAGCCCGATCAGCTCGGCCGCATCCTTGACCGTCATCACGCCCATGCCGTAAGTGCCGGCGTCGGCCTTGACCACGACGAAGGGCTCGTCGGTGACTTCATATTCCTTGTACTTGGCGCGGATGTTGTCGAGCATCGCAGCGACCTTGTCAGCCAGCTCCTGCTCACCCGCACGGGCGTGGAAATCCAGGCCACCACAGGTGTCCCAGGCCGGGTTGATGCGCCACGGGTCGATACCGATGGCCTTGCCGAAATCCTGAGTCACCCGGTCGTAGGCGGCGGCGTGGTTGGACTTGCGCCGGGCGTGCCAGCCGGCATGGACCGGCGGTATGACCCACTGGTCGTGGAGATTCTCCAGGACACGGGGAACGCCGGCGGACAGGTCGTTGTTGAGCAGCACCGCACAGGGGTTGAAGTCCTTCAGGCCGAGGCGGCTGCCGTGGCGCTCCAGGGGTTCGAGGGTCAGGCTGCTGCCATTGGCGAGTTCGACCACGGTGGGTGCGGTGATTTCGGGAAGCAGGCTGCCGAGACGCACTTCCAGGCCGGTCAGGCGCAGGATGGACACCAGCTTGGCCACGTTCTGCAGGTAGAACTGGTTGCGGGTGTGGTTCTCGGGAATCAGGAGGATGGAGCCGGCACCCGCGCAGATGCGCTCGATGGCGGCCTGGGCGGCCTGCACGCACAGGGGCATGAAGGCGTCGTTGAGATTGTTGAAGCCACCCGGGAACAGGTTGAGGTCAACCGGCGCGAGCTTGAAACCGGAGTTGCGCAGATCGGTCGAGCCGTAAAAAGGGGGCAGATGTTCCTGCCATTGGGTGCGCATCCAGCGCTCGATGGCGCAGGCGTTATCGAGGAAATGGCGCTCAAGCTCCAGCAGGGGGCCGGTGAGTGCGGTGGTGAGATGGGGAACCATGGGACCTCGCGAACTGTTCTCGGGTGGGCGTTGCGTCGGGGGGCGACGGAAGGGAGTGCGTCGTGGACCCGCGCGGCCCGTGATTGTTCGCGGGATGTTACACCATCCACTGTTTACGCCCCTTGACGGTGCGTCCTCAATCCTCGGTGGGCAGGAAGATGCTGAAGCTTGCCGGGAGGGGGGCGTTCTCCAGGCTGCGCTGGCTGAACAGATAGCGGCCGTCGCAGATGAAGCCCAGATCGGCCCAGTCAACGGCGTTCAGCGCATCGCGGAAGGCGGCCAGGTCTGCACCCGTCCGGCGTGGGAAAACGCCCAGGACGGCGCCGTCGAAATTCAGGCAGGGATGAATGAAAAAGGGCTCGGGCCGGCGGGTCTTGGTGTTCACATAGACCCGCGGCGTATTGCTCTGGGGGTAGCCCCGGCCCCATTGCCACCAGTTGGAGTCGTCGAAGCTGCGGATGCGTCGGGCCAGCAGACGCTTGCGATGGGGGAGCAGGGCGGCAGGCGGGGGCTCGCCAGGCTCGCACCAGATCATGCGGCGGGTCTGGCCGCTGGCGATGGTGCCTGAGCTGACGAAATCCCGGTTGCCGTCACGGTCGCTGACGTAGATCTCGTCGGCCCCGGATACGGCACCGACCCGCACCGTGGCCACATCCGCCAGGCTGAGGGCGTATTCACCGCGGCTGAACAGCAGGTGGCCTGCGCATTCGGAGAAGTGCCGGTATTGCCAGTGGGGGTGATCCAGGCCGTGAGCGACGTCGTCACCCTGGCCAATTTGGGCCCAGGCGGTGTTATGGGACAGGTTGCCGAGCTCGTAGCGCCAGATCAGACAGTTGGGCAGGGCATCAGCAAAGACGCGGGCGTCGCCCAGTTCGATGGCGTGGGTGATGGTTCCCCGTTCATGGAGCCAGCGGTTGAGGCGTCGGGAACTGGTCGATTTGAGGAAATCCCGGGGCGTGATGAAGATCAGTTCGCCCCCCGGTGCCAGGTGATGCACGCATTTCTCGATGAAGAAGAGGTACAGGTTGCTGCGGCCGTCAAAGCCGTCCTGGCGCAGCAGGGCCCGGGTGGTCGGGGCGACGTCCTGATAGCGCACGTAGGGGGGGTTGCCGATCACCGTGTCGAATTTTTCGCTCTCCGGGTAGGCGAAGAAATCCATGTTGAGGCCGCCGGGAGGGCACTGGCGTGGGTCCAGTTCAATGCCCACGGCGTGGCGCAGGTGCTGCAGGAAGGCGCCATCGCCGCAGGAAGGTTCAAGCACGCGGCCGGCATTGTGGCGAAGGCGCAGCATGGCCCGGACAATGCGTTCGGGGGTGAAGACCTGCCCTAGGCTCGCAGGATCGGGATGGAGGGCTGGTGAGGCGGGCGCTGGGAGCATGGGAAAAGCCGGGCGGAAACACGACGGATTATGCCGCAGGCAGAGATGCTCGGGGCGACGGAGGTCGGTCCCGTGTCGAGGCTCAGCCGGGCAGAAAGAGCATCAAAAGTTCGTTCAGGAAGTGGCGCCCCTGCGTTGTCGGGCGCAGGCTCTCGCCATTGGTTTCGATCAGTCCCTGCCGGGTGGCTTTCAGCAATCCGGCTTCGGCCGCTTCGAAGGGCAGGCCGGTGCGTTCGGCAAACAACCGGCGCGGGAAGCCCTGATTGAGGCGCAGGGCGTTCATCATGAATTCGAAGGGCAGTTCGGCGCTCTCAATGGTGCGCCGCTCCTGGACAAAGGTGCCTGACTCCCGCGCTGCCAAGTAGGCTGACGGGTGCCTGGGGCGGGTCTCCCGCACGATGCCCTCGTGGGATGAGAGTTTGCCGTGGGCACCGGCACCGATCCCCAGGTAGTCACCGAAGGTCCAGTAGTTGAGGTTGTGCCGGCATTCCCGGTTGGGGCGGGCGAAGGCGGACGTCTCATAGTGGCCATAGCCGGCTGCGGCCAGCCGCGCTTCCACCTGGTCCTGCATGTCGGCGGAGGCGTCCGGGTCCGGGATCGTCGGTGGGTTGGCGGCGAAGGCGGTGTTCGGTTCGAGGGTCAGGTGGTAGCAGGACAGGTGCTGGGGCGCCAGGGCGATGGCCATGGCGAGATCGGCTTCCGCTTCGGCCAGGCTCTGGCCGGGCAGGGCATACATCAGGTCGAGGTTGACCGCCTCGAAATGGGTGAGCGCCGCTTCGGCGGCGGCGATGGCATCGGCACGGCCGTGGATGCGCCCGAGGGCCTGGAGATGCCCTTCGTTGAAGCTCTGGATGCCCACGGAAAGCCGATTGACGCCGGCCTGCCGGAAGGCCCGGAAGCGGCCCGCGTCGACGGTGCCCGGATTGGCCTCGAGGGTGATCTCGGCCATCGGGTCGAGCATTACGCGCATGCGGATGGCGGTGAGCAGGGTGTCCAGTCCGTCCGGGCTCATCAGGCTGGGGGTGCCCCCGCCGATGAAGATGCTATGTACGCGCCGGCCCCACACCTGGGGCAGCGCTCCTTCCAGATCCGCGATCAGGGCTTCGATATAGGCGGCTTCGGGAATGCCTTCATCGCGAACGCCATGGGAGTTGAAGTCGCAGTAGGGGCACTTCTTCACGCACCAGGGAAAGTGCACGTAGAGCGCCAGCGGGGGCGAGGCGGTGAGCCGGGACTCCCATTGGCCTCCGGTGGCCGGGCGGGGGGTGGCCCGGGGCGTGATCGGGATGATGCGGGCTTCGGACATCGGGACGGGGTGGGTGGCAGCGCCCTTGCAGGCGCCGGGGTTCATCAGATGGGTTCGGCGCGCAGCTTGTCGAGCAGTTGCCGGAAGGCGTTGCCCCGGTGGGACAGGACGTTCTTGAGCTCGGCGGGGATTTCTGCGGCGGTCTGCTCAAGCTCGCTGACGAGGAAGAGTGGGTCGTAGCCGAAGCCGGCCGTGCCGCGGGGGGTGGCGAGAATCTCGCCGTGCCACTCGCCGCAGGCGATCAGGGGCTGCGGGTCATCGGCGTGGCGGACGAGGGCCAGGGCGCAGTAGAAGCGCGCCCGGCGGTCGGCCTGGCCGGCGAGTTTTTCAAGCAGCAGGGCGTTGTTGCGTTCGTCCGACTTGGGTTCGCCGGCGAAACGTGCCGACATCACCCCCGGTGCGCCACCCAGGGCTTCGACACACAGGCCGGAGTCATCGGCCAGCGCCGGCAGACCGGTGCTGCGGGCAGCATGGCGGGCCTTGGCGATGGCGTTCTCGACAAAGCTCGGGTGGGGCTCCTCGGCCTCGGTGACATTGAAGGCCGATTGGGGCAGCACTTCGATGCCGAGGGGCGCGAGCAGTGCGGAGAGTTCCTTGAGCTTGCCGGCGTTGCCGCTGGCCAGGACGAGTTGTTTCATGGGGTGCCTCGCTTTCGTGGCGCTCAGGCTGGAATGCCGAGGGCCTTCTTCTGTTCCACCACGAGTTCGGCAATGCCGGCGCCGGCCAGTTCCAGCAGGCTGTTCAGTTCGGTGCGGGAAAAGGGTGCGCCTTCAGCGGTGCCCTGGACTTCCACAAAGCCGCCCGAACCGGTCATCACGACATTCATGTCGGTTTCGCAGTCGGAGTCTTCCGGGTAGTCCAGGTCGAGGACGGGAACGCCCTTGTAGATGCCCACCGAGATGGCGGCGACGAAGTCGCGCATCGGGTTGGCGGGCAGCTTGCCGGCCTTGACGAGGCCGTCGAGGGCTTCATGGACGGCAATGCAGGCGCCGGTGATGGAGGCGGTGCGGGTGCCGCCGTCGGCCTGCAGCACGTCACAGTCGATGGTGATCTGGCGCTCGCCCAGGGCGGTCATGTCCACCACGGCGCGCAGGCTGCGGCCGATCAGGCGCTGGATCTCCTGGGTGCGACCGCTCTGCTTGCCCTTGGCGGCTTCACGGGCGCTGCGGGTGTGGGTGGAGCGGGGCAGCATGCCGTATTCGGCGGTCAGCCAGCCCTGACCCTTGCCGCGCAGAAAAGGGGGCACGGATTCTTCGACGCTGGCAGTGCACAGCACGCGGGTATCACCGAACTCGATTAGCACCGACCCTTCGGCGTGACGGGTGAAGCCGCGGGTGATGCGGACGGGGCGAAGCTGGGCAGGCGTGCGGCCACTGGGCCGGGCGAAGGGGGTGTCGGTCATTTGAATTTATGGATGGCTGCGTTGATTTCACGGATGGCGCGCTCGATCTCGTCTTCGCTGAGATCCTCCTGGTCGCGCTTGTTGCGTCCGAAGCCTTCCATCTGGGTGGTGAAGGCGTCGGCGGGCATGGTACGGGTGGAAACCGTGTCGGGGGTGTCTTCCTGGTGGTCGTCGTGCCAGGTCATGGCGATCAGGGACATGTTGTCGCACTGGGCACCGCCGAGGGTTTCGGCTTCGTTCATGAGCTGGGGGACGCGATCCATCACGCGGCCGTCGGCGAGGGTGTGGACCAGGGTATCGGTATCGAGGGGGCCCCAGACGCCATCCGAGCAGATGGCAATGACGTCTCCATTGGTGAGTGGCGTGCCCCGGGAAAACTCGATCTGCGGCGGGTGACTGCCGCCCAGGCAGCTGAAAATGCGGTTGCGACCCGGGTGGACGGCGGCACTCTCGGCATCAAGGAGACCCTGGTCGAGCATGAGCTGGACCCGTGAATGGTCGCGGGTCTGGGCGGCCAGCTTGCCCCGGCGGATCAGGTAGAGGCGGGAGTCGCCGGCGTGGGCCCAGTGGGCCACGCCGTCCTGGACCAGGCAGGCGACGATGGTGGTGCGCGGAATGTCGGCCAGGTGCTTGTCGAAGGCGTAGTCGAGGATGGCGTGGTGAGCGTTGCTGAGCACCCGCGACAGGAAGAGGATCGGGTCGGTGACTTTGGGCCGGGCTTCCTGCTGAAAGGATTGGGCAATGAACTGGACCGAGATCTGCGCCGCCACCTCGCCGTAAAGGTGCCCCCCCATGCCGTCCGCGAGGACCAGCAGCAGCGCATCCCGGGTGTAGGAGTAGGCGACGCGATCCTGGTTGGTGCGCCGCTTGCCAACCCGGCTTTCCTGGAAAATCGTGAATCTCATGTACGGCCTATCATTGTTTTTAGTCGGGAGCCCAGCCCTTCGAGCCAGGTCTTCTGTGGGGGCGGCGCCTCGCGGTGGCGCTGGGCGAGGACTTTCTGCAGTGCGAAGCAGCTTTGAGGCCGTTTCAGCGGGTCGAGTTGCAGGCACCAGTCGATGGTGGCCAGAAAATGATGGGAATACTGCCCGGCCCATAGTTTTGTCGCGGGCTGAACGGTGTCGTTGTTGAGCCGCTCGTCCGAGCGCTGGGGCGAGTTGCCGGCCAGACACGCATACATGCTGGCACCGACGCTGTAGATATCGCTCCACGGGCCGAGGGCGTCCCGGTTGGTGAATTGTTCGGGGGAGGCGAAGCCCGGGGTATACATCGGCTTCAGGATCGGCGTATCGGACATCAGGGTTTGCCGGGCTGCGCCGAAATCCAGCAGCACCGGCGTGCCGTCGGCCCGCAGATAGATATTCGACGGTTTGATGTCCAGGTGCAGCAGCTTGTGGGCATGGACCTCGCGAAGCCCATTGAGCATGCGGGTGAAGACGCCACGGATGAAGCGTTCGCGGACGTTGCCCTTGTTCTTCTGGGCGTAGTCGTGGAGCGTCCGGCCTCGTTCAAACTGCATCACCATGTAGACGGTGCCGTTGGCCCGGAAGAAGTTGAGCACCCGTACCACATTGGGGTGCACCAGCTTGGCCAGGGCCCGACCCTCTTCGAAGAAGCACTTCATGCCGTAGCGGAAGGCGCCCTGGTGGGCTTCCGTGACATGGGGCGTGACTTCACCCTCAGCCCGCAGGGCCAGGGAGTTGGGCAGGTATTCCTTGATCGCGACAGGGGTGCCGTCCTGATCGTAGGCCAGGTAGACGATAGAGAAACCACCCAGCGAAAGCTGCCGCTCGACCCGGTAGTGGTCGAGCTGAAATCCGGACGGGAGGGCGCAGTTCTGTTGAGTGGCCATCAGGCGGGGCGCTACACTTCGTCTTTTGGTGGCAATCCAGCTCGTTAGTTTAGCTGGGGATTGCCGCTCTATCTTGGGAAAAAAGATGATTCACAGCATGACTGGCTATGCCGTCCAGACCCGCGACCTGGGCCGCGTCGCGTTGCATCTCGAACTGCGGAGCGTCAATTCCCGCTATCTCGATCTTGCCTTCCGGATCAATGATGATCTCCGTCAGGCCGAACCCATGCTGCGTGAAGCGATCACCGCAAAGCTCAGCCGGGGCAAGGTTGAATGCCGCTTCAACCTGCAGGCGAAGGATAACGCAGCGCGCGACATTTCGATCAACGGCATGCTGTTGGGGCAGCTAAAGGCCGCCCAGGCCGCCATTCAGGCGGAACTGCCCCAGGCCGCGCCCCTGTCGGTTGTCGAAGTGCTGCGCTGGCCGGGGGTGCTGGCGGATGACAGCGTCACCTTTGAGGCCATGCAGCCGGAGATTGCGGCGACGATCTCGATTGCCCTGGAAGAGCTCGTGGCCACCCGCCTGCGCGAAGGCGCGAAGCTGGCCGAGATGATTCGCGGCCGCATCGCCCACATGCGTCAGCTTGTGGCGACCGTGCAGCCCCGCGTTCCGGCACTTGTTGCCGAGTATCAGGAGAAGCTCGCAACCCGGCTTCGGGATGCCGCTGCAACCCTTGACGATGATCGCATCCGACTTGAGGTAGGGCTGTTTGCCCAGCGCGTTGATGTGGCCGAGGAGCTGTCACGTCTGTCCACGCACCTGGACGAGGTGGAGCGCATCCTGAAGGTCGGTGGGTCCGCCGGCAAGCGGTTGGACTTCCTGATGCAGGAGCTCAATCGCGAAGCCAATACCCTGGGCTCCAAGGCCATGGCTGCGGACATGACCGCCATTGCCGTCGAACTCAAGCTGGCCATCGAGCAGATGCGCGAGCAGGTGCAAAACATTGAATGACTTTTCAGGCTGTATCAACGTACATCACTGAACTCCTGAAACCCGCGTAGTTAGCGGGTTTCTTTGTTTTACCCCGCGTCATCCTGTATCATGGAATCGCGTTTTTTGTGTGTACCCAAGAGTGTACCCAAGCGCCGATTCTGGCCAAATATTGGGTACACATCCTTGAACCGTTCCGGGTAAGGGGCGCCGTGGGCGAAAACAAGCTAACCGATATGCGTATCCGGGCCTGGATTCGGGCCGGGGAGCGGTTCGAGGGGCGCTCTGACGGGGGCGGGCTGTACCTGCGCTACCGGGCGGCCGATGCCGTGCCCGTGTGGCGTTTTCGCTATCGCTTCGGGGGTGTGCCACGGGTGGTGATCCTCGGGGATTACGGCAGCCTCTCCCTCTCCGATGCCCGCAAGGAAGCCCGGCGGATGGCGGCCCGGGTGCTGCTGGGGATCGACCCGGCCGGCGAGAAGAAGGAGCGCAAGCGGGAGGCCGTGGCGAAGATCAAGGCCGAGCGCCTGCGGGTGACGGTGGGCCAGCTCGCCGACGACTACTTCGAACGGATGGTGCTGGGGCGGTGGAAGCACCCGAACATCGTTCGTGCCCGCATCGAAAAGGACATCAAGCCGAACATGGGGCGCCTCTTCGTGGAGGACGTGAAGCCCGCCCATGTCGATGAGATGCTTCAAGCCGTGCTCAAGCGTGGTGCCCCCACGGTGGCAAACGACGTCCTGCGATGGATTCGCCGGATGTTCGACTATGCCGTGAAGCGGCACATGATCCCGTACAACCCCGCTGCCGCCTTCGACCTGAGCGACGCGGGCGGCAAGGAAGAGTCCCGGGACCGTGCCTTGAGCCGCGATGAGCTGGTGTCCCTCTTCGATGCCATGCGCCGGGCTCAGGGCTTCAGCGTCGAGAACCTGCACACGGTCAAGCTCCTGTTGCTGCTGGCGGTTCGCAAGGGTGAGCTGATCGCCGCCCCGCTGTCGGAGTTCAACCTTGATGGCGGTGTGTGGGCGCTGCCAGGGGAGCGGACCAAGACCGGCTTGCCAGTGGATATCCCCCTGTCGCATGCGGCCGTGGCCGCCCTGCGCGAACTGGTGCGCCTGGGCTGTGGTAGTGAATGGCTGCTGCCGTCCCGCAAGGCACAGACACGGATGCTGCCGCACATCCACGAAAACACCCTGAACGTGGCCCTTTCCAAGGTCAAGAAGCTGCTGCCCGACATGCCGAACTTCACCGTTCATGACTTCCGGCGCACGGCCCGGACGCACCTCGCCGCCCTGGGGGTGGATCCCCACATCGCCGAGCGTTGCCTGAACCACAAGATCAGGGGTGTGGAGGGCGTCTATAACCGCCACGACTACTTCGAAGAGCGCCGGCAGGCCCTCCAGTTGTGGGCGGGCTTCCTGGAGGCCTGCGAGGCCGGGAAGGATTTCAACGTGGTGCCGTTGCGACCGGCTGCCGCGTAACCGAGCAGCACGCCGCGCCTACCTCGACGGGGGGAAAACCGGGCACCTTCACCCGGCTGGCGCGGCACCTATCAGCAGAAGGGCACTGGAAGGAGTGCACAGATTCATGACTGACGATCTCTCGTGGAACAGCGCCTTGTGCGTTGCGGGAATCAATTTGACAAAGGAAGAGCGCGCCGCCGGATGGCCTGCCGCTTTCACACCTCAAAATCTGGCCCGTCTTCAATATCCTTGGGGCGGTTCTGCGTTGAAAAAGAAGGCTGCCAACGAAAATCAGAGCCTCTTGATTGCCACGATTTCGAAGGCTATCCAAAACGGGGGGCTGCCTGCGGTGGCGCGAACGCGCACCGAGGACATAACAGAGTCTCGACAGGTACCCGATTTTCGCGCCCCCTCCAGCCCTTACTCTGGCGGCCTTGGCTCTTCGTATTGGCTGAACCGTGACCAGGCGCCCACCATGCGGACTGTCACAAAGAAAATTGGAGAGCGCACAGTCTCTTATTTCGTTATCGAACGCGCCGCCTTCAGGGCCTGGCTGACCAAACAAGGGGTTGAGCCAAGCGAGCATGTGCAAGCCTGGTTTGACACTATGCAACCCGCCCAGAAGCTCGCCCGCGGCGCGAAGCGGACGACAAAGAATGACGTGTTCTTGGAACTGCTGGGCCAGATCGAAGAGGCTTGGAAGGCGTCAGGACGTGTACCGCTCGACAGGAATGAATGGCCAGGGCAAAGCCAGGACCTGTGCGACCTTGCCGGCCGGCTTTTCCCGGAAGCCTTCGGAAATATGAAGCCCGAGAGCTTTTATCGCAATTACCCGAAGAAAGCCGGACTCCGCTTCTCGGCTTCCAAGGGGGTGCGTGAAATCTATGCCGAGTTGTTCCTCAAGGACGGGGCTCCCGACGGGCAGAAATTTGCAGCCTGATCCCGTTGGCACGCGGAATCATGGTTTTTCCATGCCCGCTTACAGGGTAGAACAGGGTAGCGTACCGCCCTACCCTGTTCTACCCTCTTAACCCGTTGAAAATATGTGATTAAGGTTCGTGCCAATTCTCACCGAGAGGCGACACGAAATGAATCTGCGCATCATCACCGCTCCCCGTGACCTGGGAACCGCCGATCTGGCGGCCCTGCTCCGGTCAAAGGGCTTGAACATCAAGCCCGCCAGCATCCTCCGTGCCCACTGCATCAAGGGCGAATACCTAGGGATCACTCCCCGCAAGCTGCCCAACGGCCGCTTGATCTGGCCGGGGGATGCAGTTCACCGCCTGCTTTCTGACGGGGCGCAGGAGAAGCAATCATGAGGCTCCGCTCCGCAGCGGCACCCGCCTCACGCCTGGCCGCCCCGGTGCCCGCCCCGAGCCTTCCAGACCCGGCCGCCGCATCCGTCCCCGACGCACTCCGTAACTTCCAAGCCTTACCGGATGCCGCCTTCGTCCGCCTCCCTGTGGTCTGCGCGCTCTTCAGCATCAGCCCGGCCACGGCTTGGCGCTGGGTGAAGAAGTCTGTACTGCCTACCCCTCGCCGCCTTTCTGAAGCCGTTACAGCCTGGAACGTCGGTGATTTACGCAAGGCTCTGAATGGGGAGGGGTTGCAATGAGCGTCCTGCGAATGCTGGCCCCTTCGGGCATTAAGTACGAGGTCATCGTGAGCTTCGACAACGAGGCTAACGAGTGGTCGTTCCGTGGCCTGGGCTTTGATTTTCTGGCGTCTCCGATTGCGAATGGTGAGGACGTCGATAGCTCCACTTTCTCTGGCTGGCAGGCTGAAGTTTCCCGGCAGGGAAGCAGCGACAGCATTGTCTTTATTTGGATCAACTGCCCGCCATCGGGAGGGTTGTCCGACGACATCTTCGTTTCGAAGTGCATCAAAGAACTGAGCCGGCACTGGGACCTGTTCGGCGAGCTCGAAGAGGGCTGATATGTCGGATTCACCAGTCGTCGATTTCGGCGCCATCCTGGCCCAGTTTCGCCAGGCTGCCGAAGCCCGCGGGTTACTCCTGCCAGATCACATCGAGGCTGATGGCCGTTTGCATCGATGCCCCCTAATCAGCGGCCCTGTTCACAAGCTCACCGGGGCATACGTGCTCCATCTCGATGGCGTAGCCTGCGGAGGGTTTGAAAATCATGCCGATGGCATAGGCTGGGAGAAGTGGACATCAAGGGCAGCCGACCGACTGAGTCCGGTAGATGCCGCGGCGCTCCGTCAGAAGATGGAGTTGATACAGGCAGAGCGGAATGCTGCGCTTCTTGGTCGGCAAAGAAGGGCTGCTGCCAAAGCCACGGAAATTTGGGCTAGGAACCCTTACGCCAAGAGCAATCATCCATACCTTGAATCCAAGAGCATTGATACCCACGGCGTCAAAGCGGGTGCTTTCCCCGTTTATGACCATACAAAGAAGGTGTCGATTGATGTGCCAGACACTCTTCTCATTCCGCTCTACCCGAGCTTCGGGCCGTCCGCGCCGATCTTAGGCATTCAAGGGATTTTCGCGGCCCCCCGCGATGGCATCGGGAAGATGTTCCTCCCGGGTGCCCGAAAATCAGGCTGTTTCTATGTTCTGGGCGAAGTGAGTGCGTATTCCACCCCAACTCAGCCACACATAACGATCGAAACCCTCCACCTGTAACGACACCAAGCCGGCCACCCATTCCACCCGCAAAACCGCCACCCATTCCAATAAAAAAACCCGCCAGGTCGGCGGGTTCTGAATTCCGTTACAAAAACAGGCGTTCATGTGCCGAGCGATGCGCTCCTTCCCCGCAACCGGCGCATCGACTCCCCCTTGAGTTCCATCCGATGCGCTCCGCTCACTAATCGATCCAGAATCGCGTCCGCCATCGTCGGGTTCCCCCCGCTCAAGTAGTCATGCCACCGATCCACTGGCAACTGACTGGTAATCAGCGTCGAGCGATTTCCAGTACGCTGCTCAATCACCTCCAGTAAATCATTGCGTCCGACAGCGTTCAACACTGCAATCCCGAAGTCATCCAAGATCAGCAAATCTACCTTTGCCAATGCACTCAGGCGTTTGCAGAAACTCCCATCTCCGTGAGATATGGCCAGTTCTTCAAGAAGCAGGGGCAACCGCTGGAACGTTACCGTCAGCCCCTGCCGGCATGCCTGGTTTCCCAGTGCGCAACCCAGCCAAGTCTTGCCCCCGCCCGTCGCTCCGGTGATGATCATGTTGATACCATGGCGAACCCAGTTGCACTGACCCAGCGAGGCCATTTCACTGCGATCCAGTCCGCGTCCCGCCCGATAGTCGATATCCTCCATGCAGGCACTCTCTCGCAACTTAGCCACCTGCAACAGACGCTTCAAGCGCCGGTTCTCTCTGTAAGTAACCTCCTGGTCCACCAGAAGGCCCAAGCGCTCCTCAAAAGCAAGGTGGGCCGCCGCCGCACTGCTTAGCTGATTATCAAAACCTCGGGCCATGCCAAACAGCTTCAGTTCGTTGAGCTTGCGCATCGTGTCGTTCGTCAGCATTCGTCAATCCTTCGCTTAACTGTAATAGTCCCCCCCCGCGTCAGAATAGTTGTCGCCTCTCTATGATGTTGAACCTGGGGGCGACAAGGATGAGAGATGGCTCGGTACGGAGAAGCATTCAGGAACAGAGCGGTGGCGCGGTTGTTGCCGCCGGAGAGCGCCCAAGTGGGCGTGGTATCACAAGAGATTGGGGTTTCGGTGCAGACATTGGAACGATGGCGTGAGGATGCGCAGTCCAGGCCCGCCCGAGGGCGGGCCTGGACTGCGCGCGCTCGACTCGAAGCGGTGATCACTACGGCGGCGATGGACGAGGCCGGCAAGAGCGCCTGGTGTCGTGAGCACGGCGTATATCCGGCCGAACTCGATCAGTGGTGTGCCAGCGCCACCGCGGCCTTGGCCGAGCCCGAGGAGGCCCGCGCCAGTCCGCAAGCCACCCGGCAAGACAAGAAGCGGATCAAGGAGCTCGAACGCGAACTGCTGCGCAAAGACCGGGCGCTGGCCGAAACGGCAGCCCTACTGGTCCTGTCAAAAAAGTCGCGGCGATCTTCAACAAGGGAGAGGGCGAATGATCGGCCTCGAAGATCGCCAGGCACTGGCCCGAGATATCCATGTTGCGCAGGCGGCAGGCGCGCGCTTGAAGCCCGCCTGCGAGATGGCCGGCATCAACTTGCGCACGCTGCAACGCTGGCAAGCTGGCGAAGGCCTTGTCGGCGGTGATCGTAGGCCGCAGGCAGTGCGCCCTGTCCCGCCCCATGCCCTCTCTGAGGCCGAGCGCGCCCAGGTGCTGGCCCTCGCCAATGCGCCGCGCTTTGCCGCCGTGCCGCCGGCGCGCATCGTGCCCATGCTGGCCGATGAAGGGGTCTATCTGGCCAGCGAATCCACCTTCAGCCGCATCCTGCGCGCGCATGGGCAATCCGCTCACCGTGGGCGCGCCAAGACACCCAAGGCGGTCCGGCCGCCGACCACGCACATCGCTACCGCCGTGCGCCAGGTTTGGTGCTGGGACTGACCTACCTGCCGGCACAAGTCACGGGGCGCTGGTTCCACCTTTACCTGATTCTCGACTTGTACAGCCGCAAGATCGTCGGCTGGGAGGTGCATGATAGCGACCATGCCGACCATGCCGCCCATCTGGTGCGCCGCACGGCGCTGGCCGAAGGGATTGCCGCCTTGAGCGCCAAGCCGGTTCTGCACGGCGACAACGGCTCGACCTTGAAAGCCACGACGGTACTGGCCATGCTCAACTGGCTGGGCGTCAAACCCTCGTACTCGCGCCCACGGGTCAGCGATGACAATGCCTATGCCGAGTCGCTGTTTCGCACCGCCAAGTACCGGCCCGAGTTTCCCACCCGAGGCTTCGCCGACCTCGACGAGGCGCGCGCCTGGGCAGCCGGCTTCGTCCAGTGGTACAACGTCGATCATCGTCACAGCGGTATCCGCTACGTCAGTCCGGCCCAGCGCCATGCCGGTGAGGATCAGGCGATTCTGGCTGCCAGGCATGCTCTTTACACCGAGGCTCGCGAACTCAACCCGGCGCGTTGGTCCGGCAATACGCGCAACTGGTCGCCCATTGGCGCAGTCACGCTCAACCCGGAACGTGAGTCCGTCATAAAGACGCATTTGCCTGACGTGAATACTCAACAGTTGGCTGCATGACCGAGGCGACAACTACCTTGACGCGCGCCGGTCCGAGCCCCGGAGATTCGGGTGCTCAAAGTTGGCTTCCCGACGATCCTGCGATTCGGCAGGCTGACGGTCCAAATTGTTTCGTAGAATTGAACGAACACTCGACAGGGATGGCGCGCCGATCTCTATCGCACGGTGGCAGGCCATGTTGAGCCGTTCGTTACCGAAATCCTTAGCCAGACGCTTCAGCCCGTTGTGTGCCCGATACCCCTGTTCGCGGGTTCGCATCCCAACAAGCATCGCTTCCAAGATACGGTGGACATGTGCGCCCGTCTGCACAGCCCATTCCAGTGCATGGTCTGCTCCCCACAAGCCGAAATGACGGTGAGCCGCCTCCATGTGCTGCGGATCGATGACTGGCACGGTACCGTTACTGCGTGCGTGGCTTGCCACCCGTTTGCCGCGGTGAAGTACCTCGACTACCGCCGCAGTGAGGCGAAGCTCTACCTCTTGCCGAACCAGGTTGAACGGGACGCTGTAGGGAACTTCGTCTACAACGATGCGATAGTCCAGTCCGACGCGAACCTTGCGGAATTCAGCATATTCATAGGGCGTCGCTGGCAACGTCCGCATCGCGGGACGATCGATAGTTTCAAAATTGCTCTGACGGCAGCCTGGCAGCTTTTGAAACGGACGGGCATTGATCTCTACCAGTAGAGATCGGATTGCCTCGTTCAACTCGGCAAGGCCGCCGAACGCCCGCTTGCGCAGTCGGAACATGATCCAACGTTCCACGATCAGGACGCCGTTTTCGGCCTTGGCTTTGTCCTTCGGCTTGTAAGCGCGTGCAGGCAAAATCAGTGTGCCGTAATGATCGGCCATGTCCTGATACGTGGCGTTGATGACAGGATCCGTGCGGCTGGCCTTGATGACCGCTGATTTGAGGTTGTCGCACACAATTACGGCAGGCACGGCGCCGAGGTGTTCAAACATCCTGCAGTGGGCGGCAATCCAGTCCGTCAAACTTTGCGACCAGTGGGCCTCCGCGTAAATATAATTCGATGCCCCCAGAACACCGACAAAGACTTGCGCCTTCCGCATTGTTCGGTTCACGGGATCGACAACAGTCATCGTCGGCCCAGCGTAGTCAACAAAGACGCGCTCTCCGGCCACATACACTTGCCGCATGTAGCGTTTCAGCGTCTGAGTGAACTCCCTGTGGCGCAGGCAGAACAGGCTATAGGCAATACCGTTGGGATATTCACTCAAATATTCTTCATGCAGGACCTGAAGGGTCGCGCCCTTGCGCTTTAGTTCCTGATGTACCTTGGGCCAGTCTGGCTCAGGCTTACGCGCGGGGGCAAGTGCTACCACCGGTGGAAACAGCCGGTGCTCCAATGCCGCATCGTCCATGTCGTCAGGCAATGGCCACGGCAGACGGGTAGCCGCTGCGCGGGTAATGTAGTCGGAAACGGCGTCGCGGGATAAGCCTAGGCTGCGGGCGATCAACCTACGGCTCTGTTGCTCTTCAAAATGCAGGCGCAATACCTGACGGATTTTTCTCATTGCGATTCTCCGGTTTGCCATGGGAGGCCGAGCCGACAGAAGCCAGCCATTTCTCCAGGTCGGGCCGACGCACGCTGCTCTCGCAACGTGATCGGCGATATGTATTGGGAGATGGTTAAGGCCGCCCGGCCTTGACAGGCGGGCTTGGGAATCGCAGAATCCGCCATGAAGTCCCCACTTCAAGCAGTTCTGTGAAGCCCCCTGAGTGTCAGCTCTGGGGGCTTTGCTTTTCCTGGCCTGACAATTCGATTATTGATCAGGCCATGGCGTTCCTTCCTTTTGAACGCCACGATGGGCTGACGGCCCGCGCGGCTTGAAGGTATAGCGTGCGGGCCAAAGCTCCTCGATCCTGCATGTCAACAAACCCGCAATATGACTTGCCACCTCGTATGCGGTGATCCGGTCGTGGATAACGTTATTAACCACGCCCCCGGTGACACCCAAGTCGCGAGCAATCTGCGCCTGGCTTTTACCAAGGCGGCGAAGGCGATAAATGATCTCTACAGCGTCCATGACCGAGCGGAGTGACTTCATCGGCATTCAAGAGTAGTCTATCTTTAAGAGAGACAGTGCATTATCTATAGAGACAACTATACGCCTTAAGAGAATGATGGATCAAGCATCTTCCCACAGCTCAAGCGCTGGCCTGGAAGGCTTTGCAGCGAGGCTGACCCATGTGATTTCGCACACGGGCCTGAGCCAAGCTGAATTTGCCCGCAGGTTGGGTGTTTCGGCAGGCTTCACCAGCGACGCCGCCCGTGGGCTGAAAAAACCCGGTGCGGAGTTCCTGCATGCAGTCCGAACGGTGTTCAGGGTTTCGATTGATTGGCTGCTAACCGGCGACGGAACCATGCGCGGCGGCAGTGGCATTGACCTGGATCTGCTCAGGACGATCCGACTCCAGATTGCGGTTGCCCGCGCGGCGGTCATTGACGCTGACCCAATCGCCAAGGTGCTGTTGTTGCTGATTCGTGACGGGCGTCTGAACGAGGCGGTCGCCGACCCAGACCTGCAGGCCTTCCTCAGTCGAATCGCGCCAGCCGATCCCGATGCAGATCTTGCAACCGAACTCTACAACGGCCATCTGTGGACCGAGGATTCGTCAGCGCAGCTACGCAATCTGCTTGCCGCCGCCGTAGCCCACTTCGAGGCACGCAAACCCCTCGACAAAATGGCCGCCTTGGCACGCTCGGCCGGGCCGACGATCCAGATTAATGTCATCCCTTCGCAGCGCATTGCGGGCCGAGACTACTACGAGGGTTGAAAAGGTTTCCAACCACGCTAAGTGAACGTCACTATGAAAGAGCAGCAGTCGGCCCCACAAGACAGCATCCAGATCAACCTCATTGGCGAACAGCGCAAGGCCACCCGAGACTACAACGAGTATTTCATCCCTAGCTCGATCAAACTCGTGCTGGCTACATGGACGCAAGAAAAACGAAACAGCATGGCGCTGAATAATTCAAACTTCTTCCGGTACCGCTTTGGTTTTGAACCGCCCAAAGTAGCACGTCAGCAGGTGCTTGAAATCCAGACAAAATATGATCTGACCGATCGAGAGGTTCGTTGGCTCCATCGGTCTGGTCAGTTGAAAGCTTCACGAACGGAAGCGAAACTGGTTCCCAGCCGACTGATGCCGGCGGCAGGCTGGATCCAAGTGTCTATCTTGAGCTTCTTCTGTCTGGCGATGACGCTGCAGATTGCAGCGTCGAATGCGCCGGCCTGGAAGCAGGCCTTGGGACAGTTGATTATCTCCGGGCTCTGGTTTGGGGGCGCCTGCATGCTGAACAGCTTATTGCTTGCGCCTTGGCGAACGTTGAAGCGGGCCGGGGTGGTCAAAGCCGTGAAGGGTGAATGACCTGATTCGCTGCAAGCCTGCAGGCCGTTGTTTTATCTGACGGCTGGCAGGCTTGAGCGAATGAGCACTCAGGAAAATATCAGTTTGCCCCAGGGGAATCATCCCTTCCGATGTCCTCATCCGAGCTGTGTGCCAAGCGATACAGCAGCGGCAGCACAAGCAGGGTGAGAATGGTCGATGAGAGGATGCCACCGATCACGACAGTGGCCAGGGGGCGCTGTACCTCCGCGCCTGTCCCTGTTGCGATCGCCATCGGGACAAAGCCCAGGGATGCCACCAATGCCGTCATCAGAACGGGGCGCAAGCGGGTCAAGGCTCCTTCGTGGATCGCAGGATCGAGCGCCTGGCCTTCCTCGCGCAGACTGCGGATATAGGCAATCATCACCAGGCCGTTCAGCACAGCAACGCCGCACAGGGCGATGAAGCCCACTGCTGCCGAAATGGAAAGGGGAATGTCACGCAGCCACAAGGCGATGATGCCCCCGGTCAAGGCGAACGGGATGCCCGAAAACACCAGCAGTCCGTCCTTGATGTTGCCAAACATGGCAAAGAGCAACACAAAGACAAGGAGCAGAGCGACGGGTACGACGATCTGCAGGCGTGCTGTAGCTGACTGCAGGTTTTCAAACGTTCCTCCCCAAGTTGTCCAGTATCCTGCGGCTACCTTGATTCGTGCGAGCCCCTGTTCGGCCTCCCCGACGAACGAGCCAATGTCCCGCCCGCGTACATTCGCACTCACCACGATCCGGCGCTTGCCGTTTTCCCGGCTGACCTGATTAGGTCCGGGGGCCAGATCCAGGGTGGCGATTTCGGCCAAAGGAATGAAGTTCGCTCGGGTATCTCCAACAGCCCCACCACGTGGCAGCGGAATCGGCAGTCGCTTGATCGCCTCCAGATCACTTCTCAGGTTGTCAGGAAGACGAACCTGAATGTCGAAACGACGATCACCCTCGAAGAGGGTCCCAGCCTCACGCCCGCCGATCGCCGTCGCCACGGCATCCTGCACATCCCCGACATTCAGCCCATAGCGGGAACTCTTCTCCCGGTCGATCTGAACGGTCAGCACCGGCAAGCCGGTGGTCTGCTCTACCTTCACTTCGGAGGCGCCATTGATTTTTTCAAGCATGGCGGCGATCTCCGTGGCCGTTTCGTTCAGAACGTCCATGTCGTCACCAAAGACCTTGATAGCCACGTCGCTACGGACCCCGGAGATCAGCTCATTGAAACGAAGCTGGATGGGCTGGGAGAACTCATAGTTGTTGCCAGGCAAGGTGGCCACTTCGGCCTGAATGGCTTCAAGCAGGGCGTCGCGGGTTCGCCTGGGCTCCGGCCAGTCCTTCTCGGGCTTGAGCATGATGTAGCCATCCGAGATGTTGGGCGGCATCGGGTCCGAAGCAATTTCCGCCGTACCCGTCCTTGCAAAGACGCGCTTGATCTCCGGGAATTTCTCCTTCAGCCGGCTCTCCAACTGCCGCTGCATGGCTACCGACTGCGTCAGGCTGGTACCCGGGATGCGAAGGGCCTGGATGGCGAAATCGCCTTCATTGAGATTCGGAATGAACTCGCTCCCCATTCGCGTAGCGATCAGACCACTGAGAATCACCGTCACGAGGGCAAACGTGAGCACGACGGGCTTGGCGTTCATGGCCCACTGGAGCACGGGTGCGTAGGTTTCCTTGGCCAACTGCATCAAGCGGTTTTCCTTCTCGGAGACGTTGTCACCAATGAAGAGAGCAACCGCGGCAGGGATGAATGTTACTGACAGGATCATCGCGCCCAGGAGCGCGATGACGACGGTAAAGGCCATCGGATGGAACATCTTGCCCTCGACGCCGGTCAGGGCAAAGATCGGCAGATAGACCACCATGATGATCAGTTGCCCGAAAAGCAGCGCTCGACGCGACTCACGGGATGCCTTGAAAACCTCGTGGAAGCGCTCCGTCCGGTTCAAGGGGCGGCCCAGGGATGCCCGAGCATGGGATAGCCGGCGTACGCAGTTCTCGACGATCACCACCGCACCGTCGATGATGATGCCGAAATCGAGCGCACCGAGACTCATCAGGTTGGCACTCACCTTGTTGGCTACCATGCCCGAGAAGGTAAACAGCATCGCCAACGGGATGATGCAGGCGGTGATGAGTGCGGCCCGGATGTTGCCGAGGAACAGGAAAAGGATGGCGATGACGAGAATGGCGCCTTCCAGGAGATTCTTCTTCACCGTGGCAATGGCCTTGTCCACCAGCGTGGTGCGGTCATAGACGGTGACCGCCTCCACCCCGGCGGGCAGATTGCGGTTGATCTCCTCCATTTTCTTGTCCACGGCCTGGGAGACCGTCCGGCTGTTCTGGCCGATCAACATGAAGACCGTGCCGAGCACTACCTCCCGGCCATTGTCGGTGGCAGCCCCGGTGCGCAGCTCACGGCCAATGCCGACCTCGGCCACGTCACGGATGCGGATCGGCTGGCCCTGGGCGGTACCGACGATGACGTTACGGATGTCCTCTTCGGTCTTCACCTGTCCGGGCGCACGAACCAGGTATTGCTCACCTCGCTTTTCGATGTAGCCGGCCCCGACGTTGCCGTTGTTGCGCTCCAGCGCCGTGACGATCTCCTGCAGTGTCATGCCGTAGGCCGCCAGACGTTCCGGCAAGGGAGCGACCTGATACTCCTTGGCATAGCCGCCAATGGAATTGATTTCCGTCACGCCCGGCACATTGCGCAGTTGTGGCTTGATGATCCAGTCCTGTATCTCCCGCAGGTCGATGGGGGTGTAGGGGCTGCCATCCGGCTTCCTGGCGCCTTCCTTTACTTCCACAGTCCACAGGTAGATCTCGCCGAGTCCGGTCGATATCGGCCCCATGGCCGGCGAGATACCGGCAGGCAGCTTGTCCCGGGCGTCCTGTATCCGCTCGTTCACCAGCTGCCGTGCAAAGTAGATGTCGGTCCCATCCTTGAAGATCACCGTTACCTGAGACAGACCGTAGCGGGACAGGGAACGTGTCTGGACCAGGTTGGGCAGCCCGGCCATCACCGTTTCGATGGGGTAGGTCACCCGCTGCTCGGTTTCCAGCGGGGAGTAACCAGGAGCATGGGTATTGATCTGGACCTGGACATTGGTGATGTCGGGCACGGCGTCGATGGGAAGCTTCTGGTAACTGAAGACCCCCAGCGCAGCCATCCCGAAAACGGCCAGAAGGATGAGCCAGCGCTGCTCGATGGAAAAGCGAATGATGCGTTCAAACATGATCGTTCCCCTTTTCCTTAATGCGCGTGCTCAGCTGAGCCTTTGCCGATTTCTGCCTTCAGCACGAAGCTGCCGGCAGCGGCGTAGGACGCACCCGCCTTGATGCCAGAGACGACTTCGGTGTGCGCTTCATCACTGCGTCCGGTCTGAACGGGCTGCGTCACAAAACCACCGTCGACTCGGACAAACACGACGCTCTTTCCGTCCATGTTTTGAATGGCATCAGAAAGCACGGCGACCGGCACTTCGGTTTCGCTAGAGATCACTTCCACGTTGACGAAGAGGCCAGGACGCCAGCTTCCCTGAGGGTTCGAGAGGAGCACCCGAGCCCGTGCCGTGCGGGTTTGCTCGCCGATGAGCGCGCCCACGTAGGCCACAGTGCCGGTCGCTGTAGAGTCGAAAGACGATGCCTTGATAGTGACTTTCTCTCCGACCCTGACCCGGGCCAGATCCTTGGCCGGAACACTGATTTCCGCCCACACGGTGGACAGGTCGGAGATCGTGAACACTTGGCCGTCTTCCTTGACCGCTTCACCCAAGGCAATGTGCTTTTCCACAACCATTCCGTCGAAGGGGGCACGCAGCACATAGCGGTTGAGGCCGCCATCGGCATCTACACTGGCACCGATGGCGGTGAGCTTCTGCTGAACGTTGGCGACGGCAATTTCGGCCTCGCGCAGCACCTGTCGCGCCTGCAGGTAGTCTTGCTCGGCGGAGATCTTCTCCTCCCACAGTTTCTTCTCCCGCTCGTAGGTCGTCCTGGCAAAGCTCAGACGCTTCTGCGCTGCCATCAACTCGCTGCGTTGTTCCGAGAGCGCGGGGCTTGCCAGCACGGCCAGCACTTGCCCCTTCTTGACGATCTGCCCCAGGTTGGCAGACACACTCTCAACCACCCCGGCGACCCGGGGAACGACGTGTGCCGTACGATCCTCATTGAAGCGGATCTCACCGGGAAGTTGCAGAGAAGATCGAATCCGGGCTGAGCCGGCTTTATCGATCTCAACTCCTGCTGCTTTGATCTGCTCGTTACTGAGTTCGACCTTGCCCTCCTCGCGGTTGAGCATAAAGCGGCGAGTTTGAGACCCAGTCTCGACGACGACAACGGCCTCGAATACGTGGGGCTCCGCGATCGTCCCCCGCGTTTTCAGGCTGTCCTTGTCGACAACAAACTCCATCCGCTCCACTTCACCCGTCGGTCGGGTGAGCGTGAGGTGGGCTTTGACGGCGCCAGGTGCAACGGGCTTGCCATTGTCAAGAAGCCAGAGGCGCATGATAGGTTCGCCAGCGCTTTCATCCAGCTGAATCTCGGCACGGGTCGTGCCGTCTGTGAGGAGCGTTCCACCGTGCGCTCCCGGGCCGCTTGTCTGGGCATGGTGCTCGGTATCGCCGTGCGAGGCATCCTCGGCATGTGCTTTGTCTGCCTTGGCGCCGTGATGCTCTGCATCCCCATGCTCCTCCGTGTGGGCATGGCTCTCGCTCTCCGAGGCGCCTTGCCCACCGTGCAGAATGAAGCCACCTGCCACACCGCCAAAGGCGATGATGAGGGCTACGGCGATCAGGTGCTTTCGGCTGATCCGGGTCGTCATGTTCTTCAGATTCATCTTGGAATCCTCCTTGCGTTATTCAGAGATACGATCAGCCAGAAGGTGATCGATTTCGGCCGCGGCCCGATGGCTGTCGGTCAGGGCACGCAGGTATTGGTTACGTGCTTGGAACAGCGTCCGCTGGGCATCGAGGACATCGAGAAAACTGAATTTGCCCAGCTCAAAGCCCTTGGTTGCGTTGTCGTAGGCCAGTTGCGCCCCGGGCAGCACCTCGCGCCGCAGGGATTCGAGTTCAAGCCGGCTATTGCTCAGCCGCTCACGGGCCTGCAGGACATCACCAGTAAGCCTGACTCGCAGGGCAGTATGTTCATCCCGCGCCTTGTCTTCCCGCTTGAGGGCTTCGAGGAGGTTGCCGCGGTTACTGTCGATGACGGGAATCGGGATCGACACGCCTACGAGGAGTTGGTCTCGGCCAAGTTCCTCGGCGCGTTTCACCCCGACGCTGATCGTTGGGTCAGGAATGCGCCGGGCACGCTCCAGAGCCGTGATCGAAGCGCGTCGTGTGATCTCAACCGAAGCCCGCCTCAGGACTGGAGATGCCTCGATCCGCTGCGCGACACCGTTGACGGACGGCACTGGAGGAAGCGCATCGACGTCTCCCTCTGCACGTTCGAATCGTGGAATCGGATTGCCCCAGAGCCCTGTCAGTCGCTGACGGGCGACCCGCAACTCACCTTGCGCCTGGGCTAGTTCGACCCGAACCCCAGCCTCCGCAACGCGCGCCTTGGTCTCCTCGACGGGAGAGGTTTTTCCGGCGATGACACGCTTGGAGACGGCTCCCGTGGCTCGCTCAGCGAGAATGACGGTCTCTTTTGCGAGCCGGGTCCGCTCTTGTGCCGAAAGTACGTCAAAGAAGGTGCTGACGACCGAGGCCCGGATCTCAGCACGGCGAGTGGCCAACTCGATGTCGGCAATGTCCCGGCCGCGCTCGGCGATCGCAATCCGGGCGCTTCGCTTGCCTGCGAGCTCGATGGGCTGGTTGATCTGTACGGTCGTGGTGCGCGTCGTAGTGCGGGTGTCTTCCACAAGAAACTCAATGGACGGATTGGGCCGCGCACGCCCCTGGATCACAGTACCTTCACTGGCCTCGCGTTCGCGAAGCGCTACGGTGATCTCAGGGTTGGCTCGAAGAGCCAGATCGAGCGCGGCGGCAAGCGTCAACGGACCAGCGGCTTCGCTGGGGAGCTGATTGAGTACAACGGTTTGCGTGGAAAGTGATGTCGGCGCCTGAGCATGAGCACCGAATGCGGTCGCAAAAAGGACTGCGAGCAGCGGGAATGCGGTTCTGAATGGCACGGGGGTGCGCATTGAAATCTCCTTGTTGTGCAGTCGTCGGCAGAAACCGACAGGACGACGAAACAAACGAGATCCGGCGCGGGCGCCGCCTGAAGGCGGGCTCTAAGTGAAAACTAAAGCAGGCCGCTGCGCCGAATCAGAGCGCAGCGAACCAGTTTGGCCGTTCGGGGCCTGGGGGGATGTGGGTGCGAAAGAAGGCTGGCGTTGATTCCGGTGCTGAGGGCACCGGGCACCGAGGCAGGCAGCGAGTGTCCTGACCGAGAATCTTGAGGGCGCTGTAGTGGCACAGCCCACAGTCTCCGTCGATGGCGACACCTTCACCGGAATCAGATTGCTTGGAGGTTTCCGCCTTCGATGCTTGGTGCTCGTGACTGTGATGCCCGAAATGGCCGGCATTTTTCCCGGTCTCATGCTGGCAATAAGCACCCACCGCTGACCAGCTAAACTGGAGCGGCATAAATACAGCCAGAAGGAGGGCAACCCAAAAACGCATGTTCAAAAGTATACCGGAAGATGTTTCAACTCAGCCGTGAACCTTGGTGGGTTGATCGTCAGGTTGACCAAGGCGTAGTAGCCGCAGCCCATTGCTGACCACCAATAGGCTGGCCCCCATGTCAGCAAACACGGCCATCCACATGGTGGCACTGCCTAGCAGAGCCAGAACCAGGAAGATTGCCTTGATTCCCAGCGCCAGAATGATGTTCTGCCAAAGCACCCTGTGCGTCGTGCGCGAGAGCCGAATGGCTTCAGGAATACGGCGCAGATCATCGTTCATGATCACGATGTCGGCGGCTTCCATGGCGGTATCCGTCCCCGCAGCCCCCATTGCTATGCCGATATCGGCGCGCGCCAAGGCTGGCGCATCGTTGATCCCGTCACCGGTCATCGCCGTGGGGCCAAATTCTTTCTGCAAGGCTTCGATGGCCTTGAGCTTGTCGTCAGGCAGCAGATTCCCGCGTGCATCGTCCACATTAGCCTGTGCGGCAACGGCCTGAGCCGTTGCCTGGTTGTCGCCAGACAGCATGACTGCCTTGACGCCCAGGGTATGCAAGGCCGAGATGGCTTCCCGGGCATGAGGTTTGATCGTGTCGGCAACGGCGAAGATCGCCAGCACTCCGCTTTCGTTGGCCAGGAGTGTCATCGTGCGCCCCTGGGCCTCATGTTCGACGAGGCGAGCTTCGATGGCAGGACCGCACAGTTTGCGCTCCTCGATCAATCGATGATTCCCAAGGATCAGGTCTTGGTTACCGATGCGACCTTGAACACCACGCCCCGGCAGCGCCATGAAGTGATCGACAACGGTGGCGGACGGCGCCAGTGCCGTTGAAATGGCTTTTGATACAGGGTGGTTGGAGAGGGCTGCCAGGCTGCCGGCCCACTCCAAAATCACTTTCTCGGATACGGTCTGATCCAGGATTTCGGTTGCGACCCGCTTCGGTTTGCCTTCGGTGATCGTCCCCGTCTTGTCGAGAGCAATGACCTTCAGCTTACGGGCATCCTCCAGATAGACGCCGCCTTTGATCAAAATCCCCCGACGTGCTGCGCTGGCGAGCCCACTCACTACCGTAACGGGCGTTGCAATCACCAAGGCACAGGGACAGGCGATCACAAGAAGGACCAAGGCTTTGTAAAGCGCTTGAGACCAGCTCCACTCCAACAACCACGGGGTCAGGAGCGCTACGGCCAGCGCGATCACGAACACAGCGGGCGTGTAGAGGGCTGCAAAGCGATCGACAAAGCGCTGCATAGGCGCCTTGCTGCCTTGAGCGGTTTCAACCGCGTGGATGATCCGGGCCAGTGTGGTCTCAGTGGATCGAGCCGTCACCCTGAATTCCAACAGCCCTGATTCGTTGATCGTCCCGGCAAAGACCGTGTCACCGATGGTCTTGTCCACCGGCAGGCTCTCGCCGGTCACCGGTGCCTGATTGACCGCACTGCTCCCGGCAGTCACGACGCCATCCAACGGAATGCGTGCGCCAGGCTTGACCCTGACGACTGCAGCAAGCATCACGTCTCGGGAGGCAAGCACATCCCAACTGCCATCAGCCTGTCTCACTTCAGCGGTTTCCGGCGTGAGCGCGAGCAGGCTCTTGATCGCGTTCCGTGCCCGATCTACCGACCTTGCTTCAATCAGCTCTGCAATGGAATACAAAGCCATCACCATGGCGGCTTCAGGCCATTGACCAATGGCGAAGGCACCTGTGACCGCAACCGACATCAGGGCATTGATGTTCAGACGCCCCTGAGACAGGGCAGCAAGCCCCTTGCTATAGGTTGAAAATCCGGCCATCACGATCGCTGTTGCCGCCAAACCCATCCCGGCAATCTTGGCTAGAAGCACTTCGGGCATCAGGTAAGCCAGGACTTCTGCGCCAAGCGCCAGGACGAGCGCCATCGCAAAAATAGCGATACCACGTGGAATGCCGTCGCGATCTGTGCCCGCTGGCGTACCCGGTTTGACGAGCTCTGCGGCAAAGCCCGCTTTGCGGATGGCGTCGATGATGCTTGGCAGCGCTTCATTTGGCGCATCGATGCGCAGGGTGCGGGCCGACAGATCAAAACGAAGCCCACCGATCGCGCCGATATGCTCGACCGCCCGGCGGATCTCACTCTCCTCCGTAGGACAGTCCATTGCCGGAATGCGAAGCTGCAAACCGCCTTCCGTATCGTCGGCTTGCAGAGGCACGTTCGTGGAGGGCGCCTCGGGGGAGTGACACGTGCCGCTACACCCGCAGTATGAGGGCTGAGTCTCGGGTTGCAGGCTGATGGGCGATGGTTTCATGGTGATCTCCTATTGCTGCCATTGGAAACCCTGTAGCAACTCCAGAGTCAAGGGGGTAAGGTGATCGCCTTCGTCAATTCACTTTTGAGCTCATGCCGGGCTCAGGCCTTACGATGAAAATCGGTCAGCTCGCCCAGCAGACAGGTACTCTGGTAGACACCATTCGTTACTATGAGCGCGAGGGGCTGCTCCCGCGTGCAGCGCGAACGGAAGGCAACTATCGGATCTACGATGCCGTTCATCTTGAACGTCTGGCCTTCATTCGGCGGTGTCGCTCCCTCGACATGACACTGGACGAAATCCGGGTGCTTCTGTGTTTCAGGGACCGCCCATTGGAAAGTTGCGAGGACGTCAACACGTTACTCGATGCCCATATCAATCACGTCGCCGATCGGATACGCGAGCTGCTGCAGTTGGAAAAACAGCTGCTGACACTCCGAGAATGTTGCCGGGACGGTCGACAGGCGGCCGATTGCGGAATCTTGAACGAGCTGTCGCACGGGGCGACGGAGGTCGCCGGGCCCTCTGTATCGGAGAGTCACCTTTCTGCAACGCATGCCGGCGGCCGACGGCACGTGGTCCAAAGAACGCAAGAACAGGGGGAGGACTGACTGACCGGCCCAGAGCGGCTGATTCGCTCAAAGGTCTTTGAATACGTCCCGGTGCATCTTGATCGTGGCTGGCTGAGTGCGTTTCTTCGTGTGGTTCTTGGCCATTTCTTCTGCCCAAAGGCTGACTTCAAAGCCGAGTTTTCGGTAAAAACCGAGCACCGCTTCATCGTTATCCGCATCGACAACGATCAATCGTGCGGCGGACAAGCCTGCCGTATTGAGAATGTCACCAAGCAGGAGCGCCATCAAGGCGGCGCCCACACCCGTACGCTGCAGGTCCTGGTGAACCGCAAGTCTCCCAATCTTCACGGCAGGAAAGGCAGCAAGTTCGATGTGCTCATAGACCCCCAAGTCGAACTTCTCGGAGTTGTTGAGCTTTATCGCGTCGTTGGCGAGAGTGAAATACCCGACCGGGCCTTCAAAATGCTGATGAAAAGCCACATTGGTGAAACCCAGTCTGGCTTCGTGCAAGGTCAGTGCCTGTGCCGTCAGAAAATCGTCTAGACGAGGTTTTCCGCACGAGAACGTACCGAGAGTCGCCGGATCAACCTTCGTGATGGGGAGGTAACCATATCCCTCGTCAGTCAGCATCAGCCAGGCAAAGCGACCCGGTACTTGTCCAGGAAATGTGCTTCCTTGGCACGCCGAGCGGCAGCGGCCAACTGCTCCGCGCGCTCCTGAACCGCTGGTGTCGGCCGGACAGACTCAACGGACACGACAAGCCGCTTCTTGGCCTTGAGGGACGAAGCGTGTTTCTTCAAGAGAAGGCTGCGAGCAGGTTGCTTCATGGCATAGGGTCTGTACGTAGGAACGCCTTCCATGCGAAGGGAAGGCATTGAGATACTAGAACAGAAAAGAGAATATACGCAATCCGTACATTCCAGCAATCATGGCGAGACTGTGTGGTGGCACGGCAAGAGCGCACGATCCCTGATGAAGATGTGCGGCAAGAAAGCCTCCTCAAGCGCACGACGTATTGAGGCGCAGGTAAGCCGGTCATCCGCCATGAAGTTCATGTATAGCTCGGTGGTCAGTTCGATCAGGTGCGTGTGTTCCCGGACATGAGCTTCCCGATCGAGGGGAGTCCAGGCGCTGAGCCAGCGCTCCTCCAATGCATAGCTGCGATACGTACAGTTGATGAACTGGGCAAATAAGGCAGAAACCGCCTCGGTGTCGCCAGTGGATGTCGCCCGGAGTGTATGAAGGCCGAGATACTCCAAGCGACGGCTCGTTGCTTGAAGCAACGAGTCATTTGGGGAAGTGAGCGCATTTGAGCAGATCATGGCTGTGAGCTTGCAAACGGGTCAGTCCGTGCTGCGGGGCGTGACGATCAATGTCGGTATCCACATCTCGAAGATGTTGCTTCCTTTCCCCGTCCGTCCCTCGATGTCGCCTCCGTGAGATCGCAGGATTGAACGAGTGATGGCAAGGCCCAGCCCGGCGCCATCGCCAGAGTGGCGGCGGGATGCATCCACGCGATAGAAGCGGTCGAAGAGACGCGACAGATGTTCCGGCGGGATGGGTTCCCCGGTGTTCTCGACAGCGAGGTGGATTGTATCGGCGTCCGCACTGTCTCGTACGACGCTGACCGTCACGACAATGCGTCCTCCAACCGGGGTGTAGCGAAGTGCGTTGGACAGCAGATTGCCGATGGCCCGCCGGAGCATCAGCCTGTCTCCGGTCACCAGTCCTGAGCCCTCAAGCCGTAGCGTGACGCCGTTCTCTTCAGCCAGGGCGCCGTAGAAATCGAACAGGGCAGTGACCTCGTCCGCCAGATCAAAGCTTTCCTGGCCCGGTACGATCAGGCCGTTCTCCGATTTGGCCAAAAATAGCATGTCCGAAATCATCCGCGACAGACGCTCGAACTCCTCGCAATTGGACTCCAGCACCTCCCGGTACTCGGTGGAGCTTCGGGTCTTGGAGAGGGCAACCTGGGTTTGCGTCATCAGGTTGCTGACTGGGGTCCGGAGTTCGTGAGCCAGGTCTGATGAAAAATCCGAGAGTCGCTTGAACGACTCCTCCAGCCGGGCCAGCATGTCGTTGAGGGATTCGGCCAACTCAGCCAGTTCGACGGGTACGGCATCCACAGGTAAACGCTGGTCAAGACGTTGGGCGCTGACTTCCGTCGCTCTTCGCTTCATCTCGCGAAGTGGCGCCAGGCCTCGACGGGCAGCAAACCAACCGAGTAGTCCGGTCGCCAAGGTGCCCCCAATGACCACGAGCCAGAGGGTCTTCATGAATGAGTCCATGAAGCTCCGGTGATGGGAAATGTCCGTCGCGACGGCGACTACGGCGGGCGGCCACGCCTGAACTCCGGTTGGTGCTTCGGCCACGATACCCCGGAAGGACAACTGGTCATCGACTTGCCACACGTAGGGGCGCTCAGCCTCAGGTGTTTTGACCCGATCCAGTAAGCGCTGGGGGAAAGGGGCGTCCTCGGTGGCGAACAGGGTGCGACCATCCGGCCCCTTTACTGCCACGACCAAGCCATGATGGCCGATCAAGGAGTCGTCCATCTGCTGCGGAATGGCTGCCAGATCCTTTGACGAATGAACCTTGGCCAAGGCATGGCGAATCAATTCGAGTTTGCCGGTCAGGGCCTCCATGTCCTGCTCTTCGAAGTGGTGTTCGACGGACTCAGCCACAATCAAACCTAGTACCAGCAACACCACGGTTGATGCCGCCGCGAACAGCACGGTCAGGCGGAAGGTCAGCGACTTGCGGCGGACAGGGCGCACTATTCGTCCTCCTGTTCTTCCAGCACATAGCCCATGCCACGCACGGTGCGAATCAGCTTGGGTTCAAAACCGTCGTCGATCTTGGCCCGCAGGCGGCGCACCGCCACCTCGATCACATTGGTGTCGCTGTCGAAATTCATGTCCCACACCTGGGAGGCGATCAGGGAGCGCGGCAGTACTTCACCGCGCCGGCGCAGCAGGAGTTCAAGGAGTGCAAACTCCTTGGCGGTCAGGTCGATCCGCTTGCCCGCCCGCGTGACGCGGCGGCGCAGGAGGTCCAGCTCCAGATCTGCCGCATGCAAGGCGTCGACTTCCTTGTTCTTGGCCCCCCGGCGCAGGAGGCTTCGAACGCGAGCCAGTAACTCCGAGAAGGCGAAGGGTTTGACCAGATAGTCGTCGGCCCCCAGTTCAAGCCCCTTGACCCGGTCATCCACGCTGTCCTTGGCGGTCAGAAACAAGACGGGCATCTCCTTGCCGGCCTTGCGCAGGGCCTGCAGGACGCGCCAACCATCGAGCCCCGGCAGCATCACGTCGAGCACGATGAGGTCGTAAGCTTCGGTCATCCCGAAGTGCAGTCCGTCCATGCCGTCCCGGACCAGGTCCACATTGAAGCCGGCTTCAACCAGCCCTTGCTTGAGGTAGTCCCCTGTTTTGGGTTCATCCTCGACGATCAGTATTTTCATGGTCTTCCTCGCAGCATTCTCCATTTGGCAGCATTAGTTTGGCGCAAGCCACCTCCATTCTTCCCAAGATTACAAAGATGTAATTCCCGGGTCAGTCTCCTGTCGGTTTCTGCACCGCACACTGCTTGCCACGGGAACAGCAGATTCCCGAGGCCCCCTTTTGACCCCATGGAGATGACCGATGCGATCACCCCTGTTCGGGCTGCTGGCACTGGCTTTGACGAAAAGCGTCCTGGCTGCTGAGCCGCCCACCCTGGAGCCTGCCTCCAGGACTTCCCCTCATGCGTCCTCCTTGTCCGATTATCGTGCTTGGTCGGAAGCCCCCGTTGGCGCATGGCGAGCGGCCAATGATGGTGTTCAGCGTACAGGCGGCATGCATGCAGGCCATATGCCACCTGCCAACATCGATGAGGCTTTGCAAAAGGAAAGCGGAGCGACGCCGCCGGCCTCAGCGAGGCCCTCTGCTGATCATCACCATTAGGAGTTCGCCGTGCGCTCAACCCCATCTCCACGACACTCCCGCGCCATCAAGGGGCTGACCGCCCTGGTCCTTGGTACGCTGGTCCTGAGTGGCTGTGCCAGTTTTTCTCCGGACGGAGGCTTCGATACCGTGCGGGAAACGACCCGCACCCGTATCGGTGCCGATGCCCAATGGGCCAGAAGCGACGAGGCCCGCAAAGAGATCGATACACGTGTGGCCGAACTGCTGGCCAAGCCCTTGGCCGTTGAGGATGCCGTTCAGGTCGCCATCTACAACAACCGGGGACTCCGCGCCGCATTTTACGATCTTGGAATCAGCGAGGCCGAGATGGTCCAGGCCGGGCGCTTGCCGAATCCGCATTTTTCCATGCTGCGTACCAGCCGCGCCGAGAATGGGGTCCGCGAATTCAAGATCGAACAGGTGCTGACCTTCAACCTGTTTGCGCTGATTACCATGCCGCTTGCCGTGGAGGTCGAGAAACGCAACTTCGCCCAGACCCAGCGCATGACGGCGCTGGAGGTGGCGAGGCTGGCATCCGAGACGCGCAAGGCCTACTTTGGAGCCATCGCGGCTGAAGAGTCGGTCCGTTACCTCCGGAAAGTCAGGCAGGCCGCCGAAGCCGGCGCTGGCCTGGCCCGCAAGATGGCGGACGTCGGTAACTTCAACCGGTTGCAGCAGGCCCGAGAGCAAGGCTTTTATGCGTCCGCAGCCCTCGAACTGGCTCGGGCCGAGCAAGCCAACATCGCGGCGCGGGAGCGGCTGACCAAACTGCTGGGCCTGCCATCACCCCAGGTGATTCGACTCCCCGAGCGCCTGCCCGATCTGCCCAAGTTGCCCGACGAGTTGCCGGCAGTCGAGCAAACGGCACTGGATCAGCGCCTCGATCTCCAGGCGGTTCGTCTCGAAACCGAGGCACTGGCCAAGAACCTTGGCCTCACCCAGGCCACGCGCTTCATCAACGTGCTGGAGTTCGGACCGGCGCGTGTCCTGGAGGGCACGCGGGATAGCGGCTACAAACGTGGCTACGAAGTGAGTTTCGAACTCCCGATCTTCGACTTTGGCGGCAGCAAGGTTGCCAAGGCGGAAGCCATCTATGGCCAGGCTGTTGAACGTGCGGCCGAAGCCGCCATCAACGCCCGTTCGGAAGTCCGCGAAGCCTACTCGGCGTATCGCAACAGCTTCGACATTGCAAAGCACTACCGGGACGAAATCGTGCCGCTCAACAAGCGGATCGCCGAAGAGAACCTGCTGCGCTACAACGGCATGCTGATAGGGGTCTTCGATCTGCTCGCCGATGCTCGTTCCCAGATCACCAGCGTGAACAGCTACATCGAGTCCCTCCGTGACTATTGGATTGCCCAGAGCGATCTACAGATGGCCCTGATCGGCAAACCTTCCCTCGCCGCCGCTGCGCGCACTTCCCCGGCCAGCACCGGCCGTCCGGATCACTGACCCGAAAGGACTCCCGATGACATCCCGTCGCGCATTCATCCAAAGCCTGGGCCTGACAGGTGGCGCTGTGGCCACGGCCTCGGTCAGTTCCGTCGCCATGGCCGCACTTCCTGAACTCATTATGAAGGAGGATCCGAACACAGCGCCTCCGCATCTCCCGCAAGGCGTCACCGGCGCCGGTCGGCCCTATAACCCGGTGGTCACCCTCAACGGCTGGACGTTGCCGTGGCGCATGAACAAGGGCGTCAAGGAGTTTCACCTTGTGGCCGAACCCGTGGTGCGCGAGATCGCGCCCGGCATGAATGCCCACCTATGGGGTTACAACGGACAAAGCCCGGGTCCGACGATCGAAGTGGTCGAAGGCGACCGGGTCCGCATCTTCGTCACCAACCGCCTGCCCGAGCACACCACCATTCATTGGCACGGGCAACGTCTGCCCAGCGGAATGGATGGTGTCGGCGGACTCACCCAGCCGCAGATTCCACCGGGCAAGACCTTTGTCTACGAGTTCGTGGCACGCCGGCCAGGCACCTTCATGTATCACCCCCATGCCGACGAGATGACCCAGATGGCGATGGGCATGATGGGCTTCTGGGTCACCCATCCGAAGGAGCGGCACCCCCTCATCGACGAAGTGGACCGGGATTTCTGCTTTCTCCTGAACGCCTACGACATCGACCCCGGCAGCTACACCCCGAAGGTGAACACGATGCTCGATTTCAACCTATGGACCTTCAACAGCCGGGCTTTTCCGGGCATCGACTCCCTCAATGTGCGCCAAAACGACCGGGTACGTATCCGCGTCGGCAACCTGACAATGACGAATCACCCGATTCACTTGCACGGCCACGAATTCACAGTCACCGGTACCGATGGCGGCCCAACGCCCAAGGGGTCCCGCTGGCCTGAAGTGACAACCGACATTGCCGTCGGGCAGATGCGCCAAGTCGAGTTCATCGCCAATGAAGCGGGTGACTGGGCTTTCCATTGCCACAAGAGCCACCACACGATGAATGCGATGGGCCATGACGTGCCGACCATGATCGGGGTCGATCACCGGGAGGCCGCCAAGCAGATCACCGATCTCATTCCCGACTACATGGTGATGGGAGAGCGCGGCATGGCCGACATGGGGGAAATGGAGATGCCGCTTCCGGACAACACCCTTCCGATGATGACAGGCCAAGGCCCCTATGGTGCGGTGGAGATGGGCGGCATGTTCACTGTCCTGAAAGTCCGTGCCGAGCAGAAGGTCGGCGATTACTCCGACCCCGGCTGGTACAAGCAGCCTCCCGGCACCCGTGCCTATGAATGGACCGGGCCCGCCGCTGAGCCGCCGCGCGCAAAAACCCAGGGGGGGCAATCCATGCCGGCGACGGGCAAGCCCGCAGCAACCGAAGTGCAGGTCCGAAAGCCCGGCCCGCATTCCGGTCACTGAGTTCCACTCACGATAACAAGCACTGAGGAACCCCATCATGAACAAGACTCTGATCACCCTGGCGGTTCTGGCTGCCGTGGGTGCGGCTTCAGGGGCCGTCCTTCTTTACGCTGGCGCCATCAACGTCGCCGCCGACGAGCCCCATCACCCGCTGACCTATCGTTTGCTCGAATTTGCCCGTGAGCGCTCCATTGCCGTACGGGCAAGCGAGATCAAGCCGCCTGTTGATCTGACGAATCCGGAACGGGTCCGCCGGGGCTCGGGTAACTACGACGCGATGTGTGTGGGATGTCACTTGTCTCCGGAAGCAGAGGACTCGGAGATCCGGAAAGGGCTCTATCCGACCCCCCCAAAGCTGACCCTCAAGCCCGAAGCTGCGCTCGACCCCCAATTCGCCCAGGCCCGTCAGTTCTGGATCATCAAGCACGGAATCAAGGCTTCAGGCATGCCCGCCTGGTCGAAGGGCGGGATGGAGGATGAAGCGATCTGGGATCTGGTTGCCTTCCTCCAGAGGCTGCCCGGGCTGACTGCGGCGGACTACACGGCGCTTGTGGCATCCAGCGAAGGACACAGCCATGGTGGGCTTGATGCCCATGAGGCTCATGAAGACCATAGCGACCATGCCAAGGATGAACCCGTCTCTCCCGTCGTCGTGGAGAAGAAGGGGCACACACATCCGCCCGGCTTCAAGCACACACACTAAGGGCCCAAGGACCGCAGAGCCTCTGCCTGAAGATTACAGAAATGTAATTTTCAGGACAGCTTCTCGTCGGTGTGCGCTTGCCAGAATGAGCCATCCCAATCACCAAAGGAATCGTCATGAAACTGCAGACGCTGATCTTGTCGTCCGTGCTGGGCCTGATGGCAGGCACCGCCCTGGCTGGGGCCCCGGTCGATGTGTACAAGAGCCCGTATTGCGGTTGCTGCGGGAAGTGGGTGGAGCACATGCGTGCCCAGGGCTTCGACGTGAAGACGCATGACGTGGAAGACGTTCCGGGGCAGCGCAAGAAGCTCGGCATGCCCGACGCCTACGGGTCGTGCCACACAGCCAAGGTCGGCAACTACCTCATCGAGGGGCATGTCCCGGCGGCGGATGTCCAGCGCCTGCTCAAGGAAAAGCCCAAGGCCGTTGGCTTGGCCGTTCCCTCCATGCCTCCGGGCTCCCCCGGCATGGAGAGCGCCAGGCCGATGCCCTACGAAACGCTGCTCGTCAAAGTCGATGGCTCGACCAGCGTGTTTGCCCGTCACTGATATCCGTTATCTCTCATGAAGGAAATTTCCATGAAAACTCCGTTCATCGTCCTTGCCACTGTGCTGGGCACTGTATTTTCCATTCCTGCCATCGCTGCCGACGAGCATGCGGATCACACCGCCATGCACGGTGAAAAAAGCGGCGTTTCCGCCCAGATGACCGATGGCCTCGTCAAGAAGGTGGACAAGTCTGCCAGCAAGCTCACCTTGTCCCATGGCCCGCTGCCCAACGGCATGCCGGCAATGACCATGGTGTTTCGCGTCAAGGATCCGGCCTGGCTGGATCAGGTGAAGGCCGGTGACAAGGTCCGCTTCATGGCGGACCAGATCAACGGTGCGATGACCGTAGTGCATCTGGAACGCAACTAAGTTGTTCGTGTTGCCGTGCATCGAGTCGACATATCGCTTCTCAATCATGAGCAACTCACCGCAGTGCTCATGATTGGCGGTGCTGCCGGCCTTGTGCTGGCCGTGCTCGGGTTCTGGCTTCTCAGGAGGCGGCTCAGCTCAAAGTCGACGAGAGTCGCCAAGGTGCAGTCGCGTGAGCGCAAGGGGCGACGTAAGAAGTGACGGCTTGTTGGCGAAGTGACTTCGCTTGCCAGAATCCGACAATATTCAGGGAGTCATCAATGAAGATGCGTACGAAACCGCGCGCAAGTTGGTTGTACGCCGTGGTGCTGGGGGCATTCAGCCTGGCTGCGCAGGCACAGGACGCCTCGCTTGGCGCCAATGTCGAATCGCTATTGGACTTCGCCCGCAGCCGCAATCCTGAATACGCCTCGATGCGTTTCGAGGCTGAAGCCGCCGCAGAGCGAGTCACACCGGCCGGCGCCTTGCCGGACCCGAAGTTTCGAACCGAATTGCGTGACATCACCCGGATGGGTGAGCAAAACCCGACGCTGGCGCCGGCCCGAGTCGGCAGCACACGCTACCTGCTGATGCAGGACGTGCCCTGGCTCGGGAAGCGGGATCTCAAGCGGGAAATCGCCGAACTCGATGCCCGCGGCGCCGAAGGGCGTGCCAGCGGCACCTGGGCAGAACTGGCGGCCCGGATCAAGACCGCCTATTCCCAGCTCCAGTACGTCTATCGCAATGAACAGCTGACCCGCGAAATCCTCGACCTGATGACGCGCCTGGAGAAGATCGCCCAGGTGCGCTACGCAGGTGGCTTGGCGGCTCAGCAGGACGTGATTCGGGCACAGGTGGAGCAGACCGGCATGAAGAGCGAGCTGGTCGCCCTCGAGAATGAACGCCGGCAGCTCCAGGCAAGGTTGAATGCCCTCCTTGCAAGGCCCAGCGCGTCCCCCCTGGCTGCGCCAGAGCGCCTGAGAACGCTCCCAGCCCCGGCCCAGCTCGACCCGTTGGCTCTTGAGGAGCGTGTCCGGACAAAGAACCCGCAGCTCTTTGCCGAAGAGGCCCGGATCCGTTCGGCCGAGAAGAATCGCGAACTGACTTACAAGAACCGCTATCCGGACTTCACGTTGGGCGTCTCGCCAATCCAGTACCAGGGTTCCGTGAAGGAATGGGAGCTGATGGTCGAACTGAACCTGCCCCTGCAGCAGGGCTCCCGCCGTGCCCAGGAGCGGGAGTCGGAAGCCATGTTGTCGGCCGCCCAAGCCCGTCGCGACGCTACCGCCAACCAGGTTTTGGGTGAACTGGCCGAGAACCTGTCCGGCTTCGAGGCGGCCCGCAGAACCGAGACCCTTGCTGCAACCAGCTTGCTGCCGCAATCCGAACTGACTTTCAAGGCGGCATTGGCCGGCTACGAAACCGGCAAAGTGGATTTCGCCACCTTGCTCGACGCCCAGCGGCAGATCCGTCAGGCCCGCCAGAACCGTATCAAGGCCCAGGCCGACGCGCAGATGCGCCTTGCAGAAATCGAACGAATCCTCGGAGAAGATCTATGAAAACAGGCGCAGGTATTGCGATCGGCCTGTCGATCGCCCTGGCTGCCGGTGGCGGCTACTGGCTGGGGCAGCGACCGGCAGCCAGTCATGACGCTGCCGCCACTCAGGTTGCTGCCTCTCCGGCAGGAGGTGCAAAGAAGGAACGCAAGCTACTGTACTACCGCAACCCGATGGGCCTGCCGGACACCTCGCCGACACCCAAGAAGGACCCGATGGGGATGGACTACATCCCGGTCTACGAAGGGGAAGCTGACGACGAGCCCGCAGCAGCGAACTCCATCAGGATCAGCACCGAGAAAGTGCAGAAGCTCGGCGTGCGCACCGAGGCGGCGGAACTGCGCGTCCTCGACAAGCAGGTGCGCGCGGCCGGTCGGGTTGAGATCGACGAGCGGCGCAGCTTTGCCATTTCCCCGAAGTTCGAAGGTTACGTGGAACGCCTGCACGTGAACGTCACCGGCCAGCCGGTCGCCAAGGGCCAGCCGCTGTTCGAGGTCTACAGCCCGGAACTGGTCTCCGCCCAGCGCGAGTACGCCATTGCCGCCCAGGGTGTCGATGCCTTGAAGGACGCCGGCGGCGAGGCACAGAGCGGCATGCAGCAACTGGCCGAATCGAGTTTGCTGCGCCTCAGGAACTGGGACATCTCCGAGGAGCAGATCCGTGCTTTGGCGAAATCCGGTGCATCCAAGCGCACGCTGACCTTCCGTTCCCCGGTTTCCGGCGTCGTCACCGAAAAGAAAGCACTGCAGGGCATGCGCTTCATGCCGGGCGACACCCTCTACCAGGTGGCCGACCTGTCGTCGGTGTGGGTTGTCGCCGACGTGTTCGAACAGGACATCGCTCAGGTGCGTACGGGTGCCATGGCGAAGGTGCGCATCAATGCCTACCCGGACAAGGTCTTCGAGGGCCGCGTGACCTATGTCTATCCGACCCTCAATCCCGAAACGCGGACGGTGCCGGTTCGGGTCGAACTGGCCAATCCGGGCCAGCTCCTGAAGCCCGCGATGTTCGCCCAAGTGGAGGTGCCTGTGGGAGGCAAGGGACAGGTCGTCACCGTGCCCACCTCGGCGGTGATCGACAGCGGTACCCGCCAGATCGTCCTCATCGCCCACGGCGAAGGGCGCTTCGAGCCGCGGGACGTGAAGCTGGGTGGGCGTAGCGAAAGCCACATCGAAGTGATGGATGGCGTCAAAGCGGGCGAAAAAGTCGTCGTTGCCGCCAACTTCCTGATCGATGCGGAAAGCAACCTGAAAGCCGCGGTCGGCGGTTTCGGGCATTCGGGCCATGGCGGCGCACCGAAGTCCGGAAAGGACGACGAAAAGCCTGCGGCAGCGCCCCAAGCCGCCGGGCACCGGGCCGAAGGGACGGTGGACAGTGTCGATGCCAAGGACGGAACGGTCAGCCTGAGTCACGGCCCGGTCGCCAGCCTGAAGTGGCCGGCGATGACCATGGAGTTCAAGGTGGCCAATCCCTCGCTGCTGCAGACCTTGAAGCCGGGTGTCAAGGTGGATGTGGAGTTCGTCGAGCGCCAGCCCGGCGAATGGGTGATCACCTCGGCGGCCCCGGCCGGCAAAGCAGCCACGTCGGCGCCGGCGGCTAACCCTCACGCAGGCCACTGACACAGGATCCATCATGCTGGCCAAAATCATCGACTGGTCGGGCCGAAACCGCTTCCTGGTTCTGCTCGCCACGCTGTTCATTCTCGCCGCCGGGGTGTTTGCGGTGCTGCGCACGCCCATCGATGCGCTGCCCGACCTCTCCGACGTGCAGGTCATCGTTTACACCGAATACCCTGGCCAGGCGCCACAGGTGGTCGAGGACCAAGTCACCTATCCGCTCACCACGGCGATGCTGTCGGTGCCCAAGTCCAAGGTGGTGCGCGGCTTCTCGTTCTTCGGGGCGTCCTTCGTCTACATCATTTTTGAAGACGGCACGGACATCTACTGGGCGCGTTCGCGGGTACTGGAATACCTCAACTTCGCCGCCGGACGGATGCCGAAGGGGGTGACACCGCAGATCGGGCCGGACGCCACCGGCGTCGGCTGGGTGTACCAGTACGCGCTGCTGGCCAAGGACAAGACCCTCGCCGAACTGCGCACGATCCAGGACTGGTATCTGCGCTATCAGCTGGCCAAGGCCCACGGTGTCGCCGAAGTGGCGTCCATCGGTGGCTTCGTGCAGACCTATCAGGTCACTGTCGATCCGGTGAAGCTGCGCGCCTACGGCATTCCGCTGATGAAAGTCGCCCAAGTGATCCGCGACTCGAACAGGGACGTCGGAGGCCGCGTGGTGGAAATGGCTGAGACCGAGTACATGGTCCGCGGCAAGGGCTACTTGCGTGGCAAGGACGACATTGAACGCTTGGTGGTCAAAGCCGACAAGGGCACGCCGGTGCTGATCCGCGACATCGCGCGGGTCGAACTGGCACCTGACGAGCGTCGGGGGCTCACCGAACTCAACGGCGAAGGCGAAGTGGTGGCCGGCATCGCGATGGCCCGCTATGGCCAAAATGCGCTGGAAGTCATCCACAACCTGAAGGACAAGATCGCCGAGATCGGCCCTGGCCTGCCGGAAGGCGTGACGGTACAGACGGTCTATGACCGCTCCGAGCTGATCCACCGGGCCATCGAAACCCTCAAGGGTACGCTGATCGAAGAATCGATCATCGTGGCGCTGGTCTGCGTGGTTTTCCTCCTCCATGTGCGCAGCGCCCTGGTGGCGATTCTGATGCTGCCAGTGGGCGTGCTGATGGCCTTCATCGCCATGCGCCTCTTGGGCATGAACTCCAACCTGATGAGTCTGGGGGGCATCGCCATTGCCATCGGGGCGATGATCGATGCGGCCATCGTGATGATCGAGAACGCCCACAAGCACCTGGAGCGACTACCGGACGGCCACTCCACGGCCGAACGTTTCGAGGCCATGCTGGCCGCCTGCAAGGAGGTCGGCCCGGCGCTGTTCTTCTCGCTCTTGATCATCACCGTCTCCTTCCTGCCGGTGTTCACGCTTGAGGGACAGGAGGGCCGTCTGTTCTCGCCGCTGGCCTACACGAAGACCTTCTCGATGGCCGGCGCGGCGATACTGTCGGTCACCCTGGTGCCGGTGCTGATGCTGCTGTTCATCCGCGGCAAGATCATGCCGGAGGCGAAGAACCCGGTGAACCGGGTGCTGATCTGGGTGTACCGGCCGATCATCGCCGCGGTGATGCGCGGGAAGAAACTGACCATCGTCCTCGCGGTGATCGTCCTGGCCGTCTCGGTCTATCCCGCCTCCCGCCTGGGCTCAGAGTTCATGCCGACCTTGAACGAAGGCACTTTGCTCTACATGCCGGCCTCCCTGCCGGGTATGTCGATCACCAAGGCCGCCGAGCTGATGCAGACCCAGGACAAGATCATCAAGAGCTTCCCTGAAGTCGAATCGGTCTTTGGCAAAGCCGGCCGTGCCAATACGGCCACCGACCCGGCGCCGACCGAGATGTTCGAGACGGTCATCAACCTCAAGCCGCAAACCGAATGGCGGCCGGGCATGACGACCGACAAGCTCATCTCGGAAATGGACAAGGCGCTGCAGTTCCCGGGGGTGGCCAATGCCTGGACGATGCCCATCAAGGCTCGCACCGACATGCTGTCCACCGGCATCCGTACGCCCATCGGCATCAAGGTCTTCGGCAAGGATCTCGGTGAAATGGAGAAGCTGGCCAAGGAGATCGAGGCCGTCGTCAAAACCGTGCCCGGCACCACCAGTGCCTTCGCCGAGCGCATCACCGGCGGCTTCTACCTCAACATCGAGCCCGACCGGGAACAACTGGCCCGCTATGGTCTGGCCGTTGGCGACCTGCAGGATGTGATCGGCAGCGCGCTCGGCGGTGAGATGGTGACCACCACCGTTGAGGGCCGTGAGCGCTTCGGCGTGACGGTACGCTACCCGCGTGAGCTGCGCTCCGACCCGCAGCAGATTGCCCGCGAGGTGTTGGTGCCGACCATGGGCGGAGCGATGGTGCCGCTCGGCCAGTTGGCGAAGGTCGTCGTCGCCAAGGGCACACCGGGCATCCGCACCGAAAATGCGCTGCTGTCGGCCTACATCTTCGTGGACATCCGCGACCGGGACATCGGTGGCTACGTGGCCGACGCGAAGAAGGCGGTGGCAGAGCAGATCAAGTTCCCGGCGGGCTACTACGTAACGTGGAGCGGCCAGTTCGAGTTCATGGAGCGGGCCATCGAGAAAATGAAGGTCGTCATCCCGATCACCCTTCTGACGATCTTCTTGCTCCTTTACCTGAACTTCCGGCGCCTCACCGAAACGCTGATCGTGATGCTGTCGGTGCCTTTCGCGCTGGTTGGTGGCGTGTGGCTGATGTGGCTGCTGGACTACAACCTGTCGGTGGCGGTGGCGGTGGGCTTCATCGCGCTGGCTGGCGTGGCGGCGGAAACCGGCGTGGTGATGCTGATCTACCTCGATCACGCCTGGGAAGCCGTGAAGGCGACGTGCCGCGAGAGTGGCCGCAGTCCGAACGTCAGTGACCTCTACGCAGCGGTGATGGAGGGCGCTGTCGAGCGCGTGCGCCCGAAGATGATGACCGTCGTCGCGATCATGGCCGGCCTTTTACCGATCATGTGGGGGACGGGCACCGGCTCCGAGGTGATGAGCCGCATTGCTGCGCCGATGGTTGGCGGGATGATTTCCTCGACGGTGCTGACTCTGGCGGTGATCCCGGCGATCTACGCACTGGTGAAACAGTGGCGGCTGGATCGGGGCCAGGAAAGTTAGTGTGAGACCAAAGAGGAGATCGGCGATGCCACCCCGTCCTGTATCAAGCAGCCGTGATCCGGTGTGCGGGATGGATGTGCTTGTCGCCAACTCCCGTTTCTCCACGGTCCATCACACACTCACTTTCCATTTTTGCTCGGCGCAGTGCCGGGATCGTTTCCTGGAGATTCCGGCGCTCTATACCGGCGCCCAGCGTACGGCCAATATCCTGCCTATACCGAAGCGGCGGAACTTGCGCATCGCTACGGGCAGTCCTGACGCGCTCGACGACGCCTGTCGGCGTATCCAGACCTTGATGGGCGTGACCTCCGTGTCAGCCAAAGGCAGACGACTTCGGGTGGACTACGATCTGCGGCAGGTCTCGCTTCACCAGATCGAGGCGGAAGCACAAGGCGCAGGCATCACCTTCAGCGGTGGCCTGCATGCACTGCAGCGTAGCCTGTGGCGATTCTTCGAGCACAACGAACTTGAAAACGCGGCCCACGCCGGCACCAGGGCGTGCTGTAGCCGTCCACCGACGCCGCACTGATTCGTGTTCTGCAACGCAGGAGGCCGTGATGATCGATTCTCGTGAGCCATCCCAAGCTGGAGCGGATGGTCATCCTCACCATTTTCGGCGTGGCAAGTGGGTGTGGTGGGTGTTTGCCGCGATCGCCCTGTTCTACCTGCTGACGGAACACCGCGCGCATCTGTTTGGTGTCTTGCCCTACCTTTTTCTGCTGGCCTGTCCCCTGATGCACCGTTTCATGCATGGCCATCACGGTGCTCACAAGTCGCATGGTCGCGATGCCGGTGAAGGAGGAGACGGCCATGGACGCCAGTAACGGTGATTACGGGTTGTGGACGCTCGTCGCCATCAACTCGATCTTCTTCATCCTGTTTGCTGCCAGTTACTTCAAGCCGCAGAGCAAGCAGGACTGGCGAACGCTGGGCATGTTCTCGGCCTTTGTCGTCGCCCTGTTCACGGAGATGTACGGCTTTCCGCTGACCATCTACCTGCTCTCGGGCTGGCTGTCGGAGCACTTTCCGGGCATCAACTGGCTTTCCCACGATGCAGGACATCTGCCCGAAATGATTTTTGGCTGGAAGGCCAATCCCCATTTCGGCCCCTTCCACCTCCTGTCCAGCCTCGTCATCCTCGGCGGTTTCTGGCTCCTCGCCGATGCCTGGCCGGTGCTCTATGCCGCGCAGAAATCGCGGACGCTGGCGTCGACGGGTCCCTATGCCCGAATCCGTCATCCTCAGTACGCCGCCTTCATTCTCATCATGATCGGCTTCCTGCTGCAGTGGCCGACCCTGGTCACGCTCACGCTGTTTCCGATCCTGCTTGCAACCTACGTCCGCCTGGCGAGACGGGAAGAAAAACAGGCACTGGAGGCATTCGGCGAGGAATACCGCGACTACCTGCTCAGAACGCCCGGGTGGTGGCCAAAGTGGGGTAGCCACCAGACGAAGCCGTGAAGACCGGGTAACTATCAAGGTCGATATAAAAAAGGAGTTGCCATGACATCCCCAGCTTCCGGACACACGCACGACCCTGCCCATCATCACGTTCCGTCCTCTTCTGGGAAAGCGGCGCCAGAAAGTGCGACAGACCCGGTCTGCGGAATGACGGTGAAGCCGGAGTCGACATTCCAAAGTGAGTGGGAAGGCGCGACGTACCGCTTCTGCAGCAACAAATGCAAGACCAGGTTTGATGCAGGTCCGCGTGCGTACTTGCAGCCTGCCAAGCCAGCCGTCACCGATTCCGGCACTGAATACACCTGCCCGATGCATCCGGAGATCCGGCAGATGGGTCCGGGAAGCTGTCCGAAATGCGGAATGGCGCTAGAACCGGTCCTGCCTGATCTGGTGACCGAAGACGACAACAGCGAATACCGGGATTTCCGTCGGCGTTTCTGGTTCAGTTTGCCGCTTACCGTTGTGGTGGTGTTCCTGGCCATGGCAGGCCATCTGCTCGGCGGCTTGTCGCCGGCCCTTCGCAGTGGCGTGGAACTGGTCCTGAGCGTGCCCGTCGTCCTGTGGGCCGGCTGGCCCTTCTTTGTGCGGGGCGCGCAGTCAGTGCTCCATCGCAGTCCGAACATGTGGACGCTGATCAGTCTTGGTACGGGCGCGGCTTTTCTGTACAGCATCGTCGCGACGCTGGCGCCCGGCGTGTTTCCACCATCGTTCATGGCTCATGGCCGGATCGGCGTTTATTTTGAAGCGGCGGCCGTCATCATTTCGCTGACGCTGCTCGGCCAGATGCTGGAGTTGCGTGCCCGTTCGCAGACTTCAGCGGCCATCAAGTCGCTACTGGGTCTGGCGCCGAAGACCGCACGACGAATCCTGGCCGATGGCCGTGAAGAGGATATTCCGCTCAATCATGTCCATGTCGGCGACCTCCTGCGCGTCCGGCCCGGCGAGAAAGTGCCGGTGGACGGCGTGGTGGTCGAAGGAAGCAGTTCGGTCGATGAGTCGATGCTGACCGGCGAACCCTTGCCGGTCAGCAAGCGGGCACTGGACAAGGTGATCGGCGCAACGATGAACACCTCGGGCAGCCTCGTCATCCGTTCGGAGAAGGTGGGCGCTCAAACCATGCTTGCGCAGATCGTGCAGATGGTCGCCCAGGCCCAGCGTTCCAGGGCACCGATGCAGCGTCTGGCCGACGTAGTTGCCGGGTATTTTGTCGCCGCGGTGGTCACCGTCGCCCTCGCCAGCTTCTTTGCCTGGGGGCTGTTTGGAGGCGATCAGGGTTGGGTGTTCGGACTCATCAGCGCGGTCTCGGTGTTGATCATTGCCTGTCCCTGCGCCCTCGGGCTGGCAACCCCGATGTCGATCATGGTGGCGACCGGCAAGGCCGCCACGCAGGGCATCCTCTTTCGGGATGCGGCCGCAATCGAGGATCTGCGCCGAATCGACACGCTGATTGTGGACAAGACCGGAACCCTGACCGAAGGGCGTCCCGCGTTCGAGCGCGCCGTCGCCTTGCAAGGCAACAGCGAGGACGAGATCCTGCGGCTCGCCGCCAGTCTCGATCAGGGCAGTGAACATCCGCTGGCCGATGCCATCGTGCGTGCCGCCCGTGAGCGGGGGATGAGTCTCGACAAGGTCGAGCAGTTCGAGTCGGCGAGCGGCATCGGCGTTCACGGTGCGGTAGGAGGCCGGCGCCTGGCACTCGGTAACATGACGCTGATGGCGCAGGAGGGCATTGCGCTTGAATCCTCAACCGAACTTGCAGGGCGTGCCGAAGCGCTCCGCCAGAGCGGCGCCAGCGTGATCCATCTTGCCCGTGACGGGCAGCTTCTCGGCCTGCTGGCTGTTTCCGATCCGATCAAGGCGAGTACGCCGGAAGCCTTGGCGAGCCTGCGGGCGGCGGGGCTGCGCGTAGTGATGGCGACCGGCGATGGTTTGACCACCGCACGCGCTGTGGGGCAGCGGCTTGGTATCGATGAGGTCTACGGAGAGGTCAAGCCGGCCGACAAACTTGCTCTCGTGGAAAGATTCCAGCGCGAAGGACATGTCGTGGCGATGGCCGGCGACGGCATCAACGACGCGCCGGCCCTCGCCAAGGCGGATGTCGGCATCGCCATGGGTACCGGGACCGATGTGGCCATGAACAGTGCGCAGCTGACGCTCGTCAAAGGCGACCTGAGAGGCATTGCGCGTGCCCGTGCGCTGTCAGTCGCCACGGTCCGCAACATGCGGCAGAACCTGGCCTTCGCGTTTCTCTACAACGCCCTTGGTATCCCGATAGCAGCCGGCGCCCTCTATCCGGCGTATGGATTGGTTCTCTCGCCGATGATTGCCGCCCTGGCGATGAGTTTTTCATCGGCCAGTGTGGTCGGAAATGCACTGCGCCTCAGGAAGGCAGAAACAGACACACAGAGCTCCTGAGTTTTCAAGCTGAGCCTGCGCCGGCATGACCTTGCAGCCATTCGTGTGGTGAAGGACTACACACCACTCACTTGGTCGCGAATGTACCCGGTGCACCCTGCCATCCATCGTATCAAGGCGCTTTCGTCGGCAATGGGCGTGGAATGATGCGGGGCTTCACGCTCCCAGCCTGCGGCCATCGCAAAGTGAAATTTCTTGAGATCCAGACTGGGTTCTGAATTGGTCGGTTCCGGAGCCAACCAGGGGGCCAGCTTGGCTGCTGGTATCCAGGGGGCCTGATCACCGGGCTGATTCAGTGGAGCGGTATCGTCATCACCTTTGTCAATGTTCCAGTGGGGTTGAGCATGCAGACGTGCCGCCTCCCTTGGGTCCCACTCGGCTCTGAAACGTAACGCAGAAGCGTTCGGTGCTGGTCCGGTATAGAGCTTGAGACTGACATGGGTCAGGTAATGCATTCCTGCATCCCAACTGTAGTCAACTGCAACTTCCAGGAAGACGCCATCCTGTCCCTTGGGCTCTCTGATGACCAGCAATGGCATTCGGCCATCGTCATCACGGGTGATCAATGGCTTGCATGCAATCCGCAGGCTCGGTCCCCGTGGGGTTGAGACTGGATGCGCATAGGGGGTCTGGACCCCCAACTGATTGCCGACTGCAATGGCCATCTGGCGCCCAAGGGCTTCTATCTTTGCGACAGGAAAACCCGGCAACGCGTTTGCTGATGCAAGCTTTTGTCTGTCACGGCGTCGGCTCATTTTGTTGTCGTAGCGGAGATGGAAAACAAATCCTCGGTCAGTCGATCTCGAAGCTCCTTGCTGTAGGACTCCCCGCGACTGATGGCCACCCCGATCAGCGCGAGTGCATCGATTTGCTCACTTAGGGCTTCATTTTTGAGGTCGACGAATGGCATTTTGCTCATATAGCGCGCAGAAAGATTGAATTGACCGCCTGCCAGATTGTTCGATATCGCGGCGATCAGTCGCGCTACGGTTGCCGAACTGAGTACCGCAACAGCCGCCAACCCCGTTTTTTCGTTGATAACGGTGCTACCGCTGGGAGTCCAGGCATAGCCTTGGACAACCACATATTCACCCGTGGCATCCCAGGCGAACGATCCCGCATTTCCGAAGTAGGTCGACACGATCTTGGGCATGAATCGCTCATGCACGGCTCGCTTACGCGTCAAGTGCCACCAGGAGGCCTCATCGATACCGGTACGGCGTCGGAGTGCCGACTTGTTGGGCTCCAGATACTCACGCACATAATGGGGAAGCAGCTCGAACAGTTTCTCTTCCGAATCCAGTACGGGGATGGACGCTCCGTAAGGATAGAAAACCCAGTGCCCATCATGAATACGACCATCGCGAATGGACGCGTTAATGATGGCTTTTCGGAAGAATTTACGCTCTGTGCGTGGAAGCCGCTTGAACTCGTCATCGTCCAGCACAAAGGCTTCGTTCAGGCCGGTGATCGTCCCTTGGTTGATCGAATACTGAGAAGACAGCCGGGGTAAAGGCTTGTACTGACGAAGTAGTTTCGTAGACGCAAGCGGACGTGGAGCCCAGCCCGACGTCCCTTCGCAGACTTCGGAGTAAATGCTGTAATCCCCATGATCAATCTCGATCAGGCCATCACTGGGCGTCCAGTCCAGACTGCGCAAGGTCCGTAGGGCGCGATCCGATGCGCCGCTGGTGTGGTCTGCCCAAACCATCAAGGTTGGACAGGGAGACTCACTGACTTCGGCCTGCCGACGCCCTACATAGAGGGAGGCATCAACGGTTGCCTGATCGAAAATCGATTGATTTCCCAGACGCACGACCACTTGCTTGAACGCCAGGGCGTCAAGGCGTTCTCGCAAAGGTTCGGCTGACTTTCCATCAAGCAGAGAGGCAGGCAAGACGGCTCCCATCATGCCCTGCGGGGCAAGACTCTCGACACCTTTGGTCAAGAATGCAAACGCCAGATCCGGCCGAGACTGGGCAAGTGTTCCCAAGGACTCGGTGAGCAACGCTCTGGCCGACACCGAAAGCGAACGCCATGATGCGTAAGGTGGGTTCATCAAGCAGATATCCACCTGCTGTGGCCAGTCGGTGCTGAGCGCGTCGCATTGTTCAATCTCTACCGTCACGCGCCCCTCCCAGCCTCGGGTTTCATGAGCGAGCGCAAAGCGCGCCATCAGGATAGCGGGCAGAGAAACATCAAACCCGACGATTCGTAGTGCGCCGCGATAGTTGTGCAGTGACAACTGCCGGATGCTTTCACGCAGAAACTCACCACTGCCACATGCAGGGTCGATTAGCGTGAGTTGCGGCCGAGCTAGCAACTCCGGTGTCAGGCACTGCTCTACCAACGTGCGCACCAGAGGTGTCGGTGTGAAATAGGCCCCGCTGGAACGCGAGGTCGATCCCAGCGAAATCAGTTCGCCCTCATCCAGCAAGCTCATCTGGGGGGAGAGCATGACCAGATTGTGCGCTTCCTGAAAGATGCGCCCCATGGCGTGGCGCAACACCAGTGGCAGGCGGGGCCGCTTGTCCGTTCCTTTGGGGGACAGCAGATCGGCCATGATGCGCTCACGCGTGGAGCTTCCGACACGAGACCAAGAGGCTTCGCAGCGCGCTTGATCAGCCCAATGCATGGTGTGCACGGTCTCATCAGAGGCTTGCTGCAATGCAAAGAGAAAAGCCTCCAAGCCAGCAGAGCCATCCGGCAGCGTTGATCGAATGCGGTTGTAAATGCCCAGGGCGTGCGCAACCACCGACAGCTCTCGCGGCGCTCGCGCTGTTTCCAGGTAGTGTTGAAAAGCTTTGAGGTTGTTCACCACATCGGCGACGGAAGATCGGATGGGTTCCGACTGGTCCCAACGCAGAACTTCGACACCCGAGGTGTCCACGCGAACGTAGTGATCCACGTCGGCAGACCAAGCCACCTCACGCTGTTCGCCGCGTGCGGTCTCCTCGCCTCTGATGTCCAGGCAGAAATTGCCCTTGGCACCATTAAGCATGACGAAACGTTGCTCTGTCGCATCCTCGCGCAGGGGTACGGGGAGGTATCCCAGCGTTCGACGCCAATCACTGACTTGTAGTAACTCCATCATGGTTTATGCCTGTTTTTGTTTTGGTGGAGATCCAATTGCAGTGGGACCCAAGGCGAGCGACATTTGTGCCGCCTCGTCATCTCCGAGCGAATCTAAAATTCGGGCGCGTAATTCCCGTGCCAAGTCAGGCAAGGACAACTCGATCCGAACGCCTCCAGCCGATTTTTCAGATGAGTTGCCTGGGACGATAGCCATGCACGCCACATCAACGTATACGGTGTGATCAGCCCCACTCAGCAGCAGCACGGACGATTTGCAGGCCTCAAAAAGCGCCACTGCAATCGGCTCCAGCTTGCTGACATCCACCCCTAACTGTTCGACCAAGCGCTTGGTCACGAGCAGGACCAGCACCTCGGAAAAGGTGTAGCAAGGTCCATAGCCACGCCGTCCGGCCAATGCCGAATAGGTGCGCTTCCAGTAACGTAAGGTCTGTTCATTCACTTTCAAAACAGTCCGGACTTGGTGTGGGGATAGCTTCATGGTCAGATTAAACTGTTGTTGACAACAGTTTAATCTGACCATGAAGGAAGTACAAGGCATAAGGCACCGCATTTGATGGACTTTTGACCTTGTAGGCGCCTGGCTCAAGGTCACGCTTGGCAACAGGAGGCTCACCGCTTACTAGGTTTGCCGTTGCGGGAATCCGGAGGGCCAATCACACCTTCCTGACATTCCAGGAACAGGGATGTAATGGCTGCGTCACCCCATTGTCAGCCGCCGGATCGCACACTGATCCTGTGGACTCACAAGGAGGTGACACCATGAAACGCAGTCTAGGTACGACACTCGCCGGTGCGGCGCTGATCCTTGCGTTAGGCGCCTGCTCATCGACTCCCCCCGTTGCAGAGATGCCCGAGTTCATCTCCAGCGCGTCGACGGCAGCGGACCATCAGCGCATTGCGGACTACTTCGCGAAAAAAGCGGCTGGTTATGAGGCCGAAGCCAAGCAACACGAAAAAATGGTTACCGCGTACTCGGGGCGTCCGAAAGGCGATGTCGGGATGTGGGCATCGCACTGTGGCGCTTTGAAAGCGAAGCTCAAGGAAGCTGCCCAGGAGGCCCGGGCACTGGAAAAGGGGCATCGCGACCTGGCGGAGAGCCTTGGTAAATAAGTCATTGGCGAGCCGACGCGAATCTCGGCCGGTTCGGCTCAAACAGGGGGACATCATGCAAGAAGCGAACGAAGACCTGAGAGCGCGTCTTCAAGCCAATCTCGACGTAGCGGCCGGACTATGCCGCCTGGGCTTTACCTACGGCGAGCAGGTGACGACATTGACCACCGAGACGATGCACAAGTGGGTGCATCAGGCTGACCAAGACCCCAAAGTGCTGTTGCAGGGAGACGTTGCGGGTTTCACCGCGGCAAGCGGCCGGATTGCGGTGGACCACTGGTCGGCACTGCTTTCGTGCACGCTGGAATTTCAGAAGGCGTTCCTGGCGGCGCTCCCGAAGCGCTAGCTGTGCGTAGCGGCCAAGAGAAACCTGACAGGAATGTAATCACCGGGTCATATCCCTGACGGTTCCAGAAGCACAAACTGGCCTTGTCGGACCCGCCCACCGGCATCTCGAACTGTCTGAATACCTTTTTTGGAGAAGCTGTAATGAAACTCAATTCTTTTCTCTCGACCGCGCTGATTGCCACCGTTGCGGCGCTGTCTTTTGGCGCTCAGGCAGCGGATGCCGACAAGGCACCTGCCGAGCAAACCGAGAAGACCACGCCGAAGAAGGTGAAGCCCCATTCCCACATGACGGAAAAGACCGGTATCCCGGCGGCGGCCCCTGAGGCTACGGGGGAAAAGGCGGCACCGGCCAAGGATGCAAAGCGTCACAACCACCAGCGGGACATGAAGTAAACGCAGTCATTCAGAGGCCCCGTGAAGGGGCCTCGGTGTTTTGAACATGAAAACCCCAACCCACGATGAACACGGGAGCCGTTGTTCTTGCCGCATCCTGGCTGAGACCGTCGGCTGCAAGCCCGAGGCCATCGCCTTTTCCTTTTGCCAGGCGGTGCTGATGAAGCGCTGGGTCGTGGAGTGCAACCACGGCTGTATGGACAAGGCACCCGCGTCAAAGCTCAGTAGCAAATGGCACGAGACCGGACCGATCGATCCGGTGAAGGCCATCCTGATCATGAACGAACAGGAGTAAGTTGCCATGCCACCCGTCACCGGAATTGGAAGTCCTGGGCCGGTTCAGCCGAGCTCGGATGCTGGACACAGTGCTCACACCAGTTCGGGGAGTGGCACTACTTCTTTTGCCGCCGCTCTTTCACAGGTCATGGGCAGAACGCCCGGCACGGTCTTGTCTGGGACGCCCAGTCCGGCATCCAGTGCCGATGGAGCACAGAATTCGGCACACCGCGATGCATGGCCCTCGCTGGGAGATGGCTTTCAACGCCGTCACATCCCGCTGGTGGGGTCGGGGCACCCAAGTCATGATTTTCAGCAACTCGCCTTGGGGTTGAGGGCTTATCGACAGCAAATCATCGCGTCAAATATTGCCAACGCCGATACCCCCGGCTACAAGGCCGTTGACATCGATTTCCAAGAAGCACTACGTAACGCCCAGGCGGCGGCGAATGTGCCTCCTGTATCCCTGACCACGACCTCGGGGGGGCACTTGTCAGGACAAAGCACCGGCACCCAGCCTCCCATCCCACTGAAATACCATGTCCCCAGCCAAGGCAGTATCGATGGGAACACGGTCGAAATGGATGTCGAGCGGGCCAAGTTCGCGGAGAACACGGTGATGCACCAGTTTGCAATGGACCGGGTGAGTGGGCACTTCAAACACGAAATCGAAATGCTCCAGAGCCTGAAGTGAAAAGCTGACATGAGCCGCCCGTTGCCAGAAACCCCTGGCCAGTTGCACGGGATGCTGACCATCAGGCTTGGGTTGGCTGCGACCGTGGTTGCGCTGATTGCCGGTGGTGTTGCTTATTTCGTTGAAACCTACCGGGCGGAACAGGCTGCACTGGAGCAGGCCACCCGCAGCGCCCGCCATTTCGCCACGCCTGCGATGCAGATGATTGTTAGCGCCGGCCGGCCTGACGGTCATGACGAACTGGAGCGCTTGCTGGACAAAAGTCGTTTTGTCGGGCTGCAGGTCTTTGATGGTGATGGCGATCAGGTTTACGAGAACTGGGGGAGTAGCGCCGTTTCGCTGATAGACGTGCTCCGTGCCCAAGCCTTGAAGCGTCCCGAGCGACATCAGATCCACCGTACCTGGATCGAAGTGGGTTCCGAGCATCTGATCCACGTCGTTGTCCCGATCTCCGGTAGCGATGGCCGTCTTGTTGGGTATGTGAGGACCGTCAGCCGGCTCGATGCGGAAACTGTCCAAGCTCAGCGGGATCAGGTTCGCACGGGGGCGCTTACCGCTGTCGGCGCCGTGGTGGCGACAGCGTTTGTCCTGTATCCCCTGATGCTGGCCATGCTGCGACGCTCAACGGACTTGTCTCGTTCCTTGCTGGACTCGAACCTGTCGCTGATCCGCTCCCTGGGGAACGCCGTGGCCAAGAAGGATTCCGGTACCGATGCCCACAACTATCGGGTCACGCTCTACGCGATCGGTTTGGCTGAAGCACTGGGGGTATCGGCGGAGGACATCTCGCATCTGGTTGCCGGTGCCTTTCTGCACGACGTGGGCAAGATCGGGATTCCCGACAGTATCCTCCTGAAGGGGGGCTCTCTGACGCCCGCCGAACTCCAGGTCATGCAGACGCATCCGGTCCTCGGTACTGAGATCGTCACCGGAAACCCCTGGTTGCAGGACGCCGCCGTGATCATCCGGCACCACCACGAACGTCTGGACGGAAAAGGTTACCCCGATGGTTTGCGCGGTGAGGAAATTCCCCTGATTGCCCGGATCTTCGCCGTCGTGGACGTGTTCGACGCGCTCACTTCCGAGCGCTCCTACAAATCACCGATGGGCCTCGACGAGGCCATGCAGATCATCCTGCGCGAATCCGGAAGTCACTTTGATCCGCGCATCGCGTCCGCTTTCATGGATATCGCCCCTGCGTTGTACGTCACGATCACGCAGGCAGAGACGAACGAATTACGACAACGTCTGCATGAGGCGCTGTTGCGCTACTTCAAGCTGGGCGTCTTGCCGCCGGTTGTGTAGTTCACGCCAAGCGCAGGACGTGTTCGGTTGGTGCGAGTCCCGTCGAGCCTTCGGTTGGTGATACCCTGATCGATTACCTGTTTTGCCTTCCATCTTCATGCCTGAAACCACCCGTCTCTTGATTGATCGCTGGAAGCAAGACCCGAATGGAACGTACCAGTCCTGGTTCTTGTGGCCCGAACGACTGAAGAACTTCCGCTCGATCCGACGTGGAATCGGCCAGGTCATCAAGGAGATCGACGAAGGCTCGTTCGGCAACGTCTATCGAGGATCATCCCTCCAAACGGTCGTGGCCTCGATTGCCGAGCAGCGTCAGATCTTCAAGGGGGCCGATCATGCGTTCCTGTGGAAGCCCAAACTGCGGATTCCGGACATCTACGAAGACCGGGACAATCAACGCGCCTTTGGACGGCTGCTGCATGCGTGCCACTGCTGCACCAAGGAGGCCGACGTGCTCCAGGCGATCCGCACGCTCGAAGCCAAGAGCATCAAAGGCCTCGGCCCCGCCGCGGCCAACCTGTTTTACTTCATTCACCCGACGATCGTCGTCCCGTTCAATACCGCCATCGTCAAAGGCTACAACGCGTTGACCGGCGCTGCCGTCAAGCTTGGGCGTTGGGATCATTACCTTGCGATGCGGCAGGGACTCATCGAGTTCAATCAGCGCCACCGGGATCTTCTGTCCAATGATCTGGGCGCGGTTGCCGGGCTCATGTTCGATCTGGGCATGGAGCGCTATCCCTTGCCGCCCGCCGAGGGAGATGCCAAGGCAACCGATGCCTGGGCCAAGGATCTGGCCGCAGTCCGGGAGGAAACCGCCGCCTTTGCCAAGCAACTCGACAAGAATCGGGTTTCCGACGAGGGGCATACCGAAGTGCAAGGGTGGCTGAGAGACCTGGGGCTGGCCCTGGGGTTCTCGGTGTGGATTGCCAGCAACGACCAGAGTCGGCCCTATAACGGAGGGCGCCTCGCCGATGGGTGCCTCACGGTCTTGCCCCTGGCCTTGCAAAATGAAGGAGCTGACGCGGTGCGGCTCATCGATGTGATCTGGCTGGAACGAGAATCCGGCACAGTGGTGGCGGCATTCGAGGTCGAACATACGACCTCGATCTACTCCGGCATCGTTCGGCTGCTGGATCTGGCTTTGTCCGGTGGCGCGGCCCAGCGCCATCATCTATTCCTCGTCGCTCCGGATGAACGAGAGGCCGATGTCCGGCAGCAGGCGCTGAGGCCGGCCTTCTCACAGGTTAGGGAGCTCAACATCCGCTACCTACCGTACGGAGAGCTACGCCAACACCGGGAAGCCATCGCCCGGTTCGGAGTTGGCATCAAGCCTGTGGAAGCCATCGCCAGAATGTTCTGATGTGCATTTTGAGACTAGTCGCCATCGACAATGAATCTCGTGAGCCCCCAAGCTGCCTCAGGGTGCATTGAGGGCTCTCATGCCATTCAGGCGGCAACGGAAGAACTAGCTCCCATCGCCATGTCGTAGTAGCGAGTCAAGCCGCATGACCTCATCGCCATGCATGATGATCTTCCGGCCATCCTTGGTTTCCATGACGGTTTCTTGCTTCATGCGAGTCGCACGGCCGTACTTGTCTTCCATGGCCATTTTCCCGTCCTTGAAGATATAAACCGTCGAGCCATCTTTCAGCTCGATGACCTCTTTCGCTGCCGCCCGCGCCTCATCAGAAGCGAATGCACCCGTTGTACCTATGACGCTCAGCGCGGCCACGACCAACATTTTCTTTAGCATTTCTCTCTCCTTTGGTTGTGTGCAGGTGATCCTGCACTTCTATGATGGACGTTGGCTCCTTACGGGAGCCAAACCGTCCGATGACAGTTTTGTCAGCGGCTTGTTATGTTGTCGGGCCGCTTTGTTGCTGGATGAAACGCGGCTGTTGGCAGTCCCGACTGAGTGTCAGGGCTTGAGTAACAGGCGCGAATGTGGTCGCGTCGGATCTACAAGTGAGTCTCGTCGGGGCTACTTGCCCTTGGTCGCTTCGTAGAGGCCGTGTCCGCCCACACCTTCTTCGTGGTTGTCCTTACCCCGATCCAAGGTCTTTTCGGCTTCGCGCTTTTTGGCCTGGCTTTCCTTTGTCGCCGGCGGCATCTTCTTGGCTTCATGGAGTGCGTGACCGCCAACCCCCTCCATGTGGTTGTCCTTCTCCCGATCCCAGTTCTTCTGCAGATCGCGTTCCTTCTTCACATCGGCAGCCGTGGGTTTGCCTTGCTTTTGCAGTTCGTTGAGGGTGTGTCCGCCAACGCCTTCAACGTGATTGTCCTTGTCGTTGATATCTGCATGGGCAGCGCCGGCAGTGAGCAGCAGCGCGGCAAATATGGTGGAAATGAGTTTCATGATTTTCTCCTTTGGTTCGGTCATGAGTGAGCCTGCAGTTGAAGCATGCGCTACCGACCCTTACGAGACCCGAACATGGGGGTGACAATTGCGTCACCTGCATGTCAGGAACAGGAGCCTCGTCCAGACTTCCAGAGGATGGTCGCTCCCACCACCGTCCCGATCACAAAGTGAAAAAAGGGCTCCGACGCCGTTGACCTTCCCATGATGGCAAGGTCTAGCCTGCTCCTGTCACCTCAACAGGAGTTGCATCATGAGTTCTTCCACTGTCACGCTGCCCCGCCAGGCGCTATCGATCGGTATTGAGGGCATGACCTGCAGCAGTTGCGCTGCCCGCGTAGAAAAAGTGCTGGGTCGCCTGCCCGGCATTTCCAAGGCCACCGTCAGTTTCTCTACCGAATCGGCGTTGCTGGAGTCCGACTCGGTCGTTGATCTGGCGACCGTGCGCCAGGCGATTGAGAAGGCGGGTTTCCATGTCCCTGAGGAAAGCCGGGTTTTGGCGATCACGGGGATGACGTGCAGCAGTTGCGCCGCGCGAGTGGAGAAGGTTCTGGCCGGGGTTCCCGGTGTCGTGAGTGCCGTCGTCAACCTCGCCACTGAACAAGCGCATGTCACGCTGACTCGTGGCGTGCCTACCTCGGCCCTGATCGAGGCCGTCCGGAAAGCGGGTTACGATGCCGCATTGCAGACGGAGGGCTCCCCAGCTGCCGCAGCATCAGTCCGCCAGGGTGCCGAATGGTGGCCTGTTGCAGTTGCGGCGACCCTCTCCCTTCCGCTCGTGATTCCGATGCTGGCTGATCTCTTCGGCGCACATTGGATGCTGCCCGGCTGGGTGCAGTTGTTGTTGGCAACCCCTGTTCAATTCTGGCTGGGGCTGCGTTTCTACCGTGCAGGCTGGAAGGCACTGCGTGCAGGTAGCGGGAACATGGATCTCTTGGTGGCCCTTGGAACGACTGCGGCCTACGGACTCAGCGTATATCTCCTGGCAAAGCCGACAGGCGGTGAGATGCCTCACCTGTATTTTGAAGCTTCAGCCGTGGTGATCACGCTGGTTCTGCTGGGCAAGTGGCTTGAAGCCAGGGCCAAGCGGCAAACCACCGAGGCGATCCGGGCGCTCCAGGCTCTGAGACCCGCCGTTGCCCGCATTCGTACTGACAACGGTGATCAGGAGATCACCATCGATGCGGTCCGCGTGGGCGACGTGGTTGTTGTGAAGCCCGGCGAGCGGGTCCCAGTGGATGGTCAAATCATGGAAGGAGAAAGCCACTTGGACGAATCCATGTTGACCGGTGAAAGCCTGCCGGTCCCCAGGCAGCCGGGAGATCGCGTCAGCGGTGGTGCGATCAATGCCGACGGCTTGCTGCTGGTGCGGACAACGGCCATCGGTACGGAAACCACTTTGGCCCGGATCATCCGGTTGGTCGAGAGTGCCCAGTCTGCCAAGGCGCCCATTCAGCGCTTGGTGGACCGGGTGAGTGCGGTATTTGTCCCGGTGGTCATGCTCATCGCCCTGCTGACCTTTGGTGGATGGTGGGCGTACGGCGGTGATGTCGAGACGGCGATTATCAACGCCGTCGCCGTGCTCGTGATTGCCTGTCCGTGTGCATTGGGTCTTGCCACGCCCACTGCGCTCATGGCGGGAACGGGGGTTGCCGCCCGACACGGCATCCTGGTGAAGGATGCGGAGGCGCTGGAAGTGGCGCACAAGGTGACAGCCGTCGTCTTCGACAAGACCGGCACGCTGACGGAAGGCAAGCCCCAGGTCGTGGCCCTCGAATCCGGCAGCGGTGATGCCCGGCAGCTCCTCAGCCTTGCTGCCAGTCTTCAGTTGGGTAGCGAGCATCCCTTGGCCCGAGCCGTGGGCAAGTCTGCCCAGGACGCGGGGTTGAGCCCGGTGGTTGCGCGCTTCGTCCAGGCCTTGCCCGGACGCGGGCTTGCCGGCGAAATTGAGGGCACACGCTACGTTCTTGGCAATACCCGATTGATGCAGGAGCGCGGCTTCATGATGGACCATCTCGCAGACACCGCGAAGCACCTCGAAGCCGAAGGGCGGACTGTATCCTGGTTGGCGTCGGAAAGCGCCCAGGCGGTGCTGGGCTTGATCGCCTTCGGCGACCGACTGAAGCCAGGGGCATTGGCAAATATCGATTGCCTCAAGCAGATGGGCATCAGAACCGCGTTGATCACCGGCGACAGTCGTGGGGCTGCGCATGGTGTGGCAACCGAGCTTGGAATCGATCAGTGTCTGGCCGAAGTGCTGCCGGCGGACAAGGCGGCGGAGATCGAAACCTTGAAACGGGAAGGCTACGTCGTTGCCATGGTCGGCGATGGCATCAATGATGCCCCGGCATTGGCTGCCGCCGACATTGGCATCGCCATGGGAACCGGAACGGACGTGGCCATGCACGCGGCCGGGGTGACCTTGATGCGTGGCGATCTGGCGCTGGTGGCTTCAACCATCGACATCTCCCGTCGCACCTACGCCAAAATGCGGCAGAACCTGTTCTGGGCTTGTGTCTACAACGTCGTGGGCATTCCCCTGGCGGCCGCGGGACTCCTGAACCCGGTCATTGCAGGTGCCGCCATGGCATTCTCTAGCGTCAGCGTGGTGTCGAACGCCTTGCTGCTTCGGCGTTGGCGCCCCGTCAAATTAGATAAGAGGAAGGCGACATGAACATCGGAGCAGTTGCCAAGGCCAGCGGTGTCTCGGCCAAGATGATCCGCCACTACGAGCAGATCGGCTTGATTGGCCACAGCCCCCGGACCGAAGCGGGCTACCGGCAGTATCAGGAGCGGGATCTGCACACGCTGAAGTTCATCCGCAGTGCCCGTGATCTCGGGTTCTCCCTGGAGCAGATTCGCCAGCTTCTGTCGCTCTGGTATGACGGGGAGCGCTCCAGTGCGGAGGTGAAGCAGCTCGCGGAAAGTCACTTGAGCGATCTGGATGAACGAATTCAGGCGCTCATCACCATGCGCGACGCACTGGTACGTCTGTCGGAGAGTTGTTGCGGTGACGATCGTCCTGATTGTCCGATTCTTGAGGGGCTTGCCGGGCACGTGCCCGCATCATCGAGCCCACCCCAGCTCTCGAAGCAGAAAGCCCAGGGCGTTTAGGGCGAACTGGGCATCCTCCTCCGTGGGAGGCCGGGTGTTATAGCGTTTTTGCTCGTTGGGTTTTCCGCGAGAGTGAAAGCGCTGCAGCAGACGGATGGCCGAACCTGCTGCTGACGGGGGCTGGGTATTGCCGTTGCCTTGCTGTTTTTCGAACGCTTTCAGCAAGTCGCCCAAGTCGAGGTGGTGGACGTTGTTTGGGGCATCTCCGGATGCTTCGAGCCAGTACGCCAGGACCGTGGTTGTCGCGGCACGACAAAGATCGATCAAGGAAACCGGACTGGAGCGAAATGCCGCATCGGCCACCTTGTCCAGAATTGTCGTTACCTCTGGGCTCGCTTGTTTGGGGATATGGTCGTCGATCAACTCGGGCAGACAACCAAAGGTAGAACGGGCGTGCAGCGTGATCAGCTCTTCGCCTGATGCGATGGTCTCCACGGAGACAATCCGCCAGACAGTGGGGGCTGACTGGGTTCCAAGTACCAACTGGGCACGTACTGAGTTTGGAAACGCCGAGGCGAAAATTCGGGCGGGGTGGTACGTATAGAGCATTCGATTCAGCCGGCCATCCATCGACATGTTGTTGCGATCTGGAGGCTCTGCCGGATGCGGAGGAAAGTACCACGTCTGGTTCAGGGCTCCGTCCCGCCACTCGTACAGGCGACCTCGACGTACCCGAGTGACGGGATCGAACGAATCCTCCCGAAAAACCAGGTGAGCATTGTCCAGCCGAGCTGAAGCGGGGAGCGTGCCCCAATCGCTGTCGCAGGTGATCAACGTGGCAATCGAGATTATCGGAGTCGGCCAGATCCCGTGCCCATAGTTGCTCACCCCCTCGAAGACTAGCCACGTGTTGTTGTCGATACCGATCATGCATGCGTCCTCCATGTTGAGTGCGGCGCGATGCTAATGGATTCCGGAGCGCTAGTTGTGAGTGTTCGCGCATCGTTTCAAGATCCAAGAGGGGGACGAAGGCTACTGCGGAACGGATGGCGGAGCTTGACGTGCCAGATACGAAGGCAAGTCGGATAATGACCGCAGAAAGCGGGGATCGGGGCTTGCCAGGTTCCGAGCAAGGTGGATTGCGTGCATCCCAACCCGCCTTGGCCCCAGGCAGTCTGCCTCGTAGGTATCCCCGACCATCAGCACCTCGCCCGGACTGAGCGCCAGTGACTGCCAAATTGTGCTGTAGATCCGGTGGTCCGGCTTCACAACACCTACCTCGAAACTCCATGCATACGCATCGAACTCAAAGGGTAGAAGGGACAACACAGGGGGTGCGTATGGTTTGGCCAGATTGCTACACAATCCGAGTTGCAACCCTTGTCTTTGCAAAGCACGGAGGACCGGAACGACCTCCGGATAAAGTCGAATACTGCTGATCTCAATCGCGAGCTCGTCGGCAAGCTCATCGCACAGGGCTGGCGAGAGAGCCAATCCAAGCCACGTCGCGATGGCCCAGATGTCACCGTTTATGCTCATGATCCGCGCGGCATCGTCGGGCCGCGAAATCCGTCCGGCCTGCGCTGCGAGGCGCAAAAGCCGTGCGTATGGACGGCGCCGATCTCCAATCTCAGCCAGCGTACCCCCGCGTCAGAATAGTTGTCGCCTCTCTATGATGTTGAACCTGGGGGCGACAAGGATGAGAGATGGCTCGGTACGGAGAAGCATTCAGGAACAGAGCGGTGGCGCGGTTGTTGCGCCGGAGAGGCCCAAGTGGGCGTGGTATCACAAGAGATTGGGGTTTCGGTGCAGACATTGGAACGATGGCGGAGATGCGAGTCAGGCCCGCCCAGGGGGCCTGGACTGCGCGCGCTCGACTCGAAGCGGTGATCACTACGGCGGCGATGGACGAGGCCGGCAAGAGCGCCTGGTGTCGTGAGCACGGCGTATATCCGGCCGAACTCGATCAGTGGTGTGCCAGCGCCCGCGGCCTTGGCCGAGCCCGAGAGGCCCGCGCCAGTCCGCAAGCCACCCGGCAAGACAAGAAGCGGATCAAGGAGCTCGAACGCGAACTGCTGCGCAAAGACCGGGCGCTGGCGAAACGGCAGCCCTACTGGTCCTGTCAAAAAGTCGCGGCGATCTTCAACAAGGGAGGGGCGAATGATCGGCCTCGAAGATCGCCAGGCACTGGCCGAGATATCCATGTTGCGCAGGCGGCAGGCGCGCTGAAGCCCGCCTGCGAGATGGCCGGCATCAACTTGCGCGCTGCAACGCTGGCAAGCTGGCGAAGGCCTTGTCGGGGGATGGGCCCAGGCAGTGCGCCCTGTCCCGCCCCATGCCCTCTCTGAGGCCAGCGCGCCCAGGTGCTGGCCCTCGCCAATGCGCCGCGCTTTGCCGCCGTGCCGCGGGCGCATCGTGCCCATGCTGGCCGATGAAGGGGTCTATCTGGCCAGCGAATCCACCTTCAGCCGCATCCTGCGCGGCATGGGCAATCCGCTCACCTGGGCGCGCCAAGACACCCAAGGCGGCGGCCGACCGCGAGGGTTGGCGGGACGACCTACCTGCCGGCACAAGTCACGGGCGCTGGTTCCACCTTTACCTGATTCTCGACTTGTACAGCCGCAAGATCGTCGGCTGGGAGGTGCGATAGCGACCATGCCGCCTGCTCGGGCGGCCAGGGATTGCCGCCTGGCGCCGGTTCTGCACGGGACACGGTGACCTAAGACGGTACTGGCCAGCTCAACTGGCTGGGCGTCAAACCCTGGCCCACGGGTCAGCGATGACAATGCCTTGCCGAGTCGCGTTTCGCACCGCCAGTACCGGCCCGAGTTTCCCCGGCTCGCCGACCTCGACGGGCCGGGCAGCCGGCTTGCAGTGGTACAACGTCGATCATCGTCACGCGGTATCCGCTACGTCAGCCGGCCCAGGCCGCCGGAGGATCGGCGCTGCGCCGGCAGCTCTTTACCGGCTGCGACTCGGGGGTGGTCGCAATACGCACTGGTGCTGGCGCTCACCTCAACCCGGAACGTGAGTCCGTCAAAGACGCATTTGCCTGACGTGAATACTCAACAGTTGGCTGCATGACCGAGGCGACAACTACCTTGACGCGCGCCGGTACCAAACACGTCGAACACGATCGCCTTGATCATATGGTGGGAGGGTGATCCAGAAAGTGACTTCCGTCCGCCAAGAACAAGTTGCGCCAGATCTTTGGTGTTGAACGGACCATCCAGATCTGCACCTCATTCAGATCCAGGCTCTGGGCGATCACTGGAGTGAAGTGAACTCCTTCCAGAATTCATACTCGGAGATGTCCCATGTGCCGTAAGCGCTGCAGTACTGCTTACCATCAGCGACCTCATACACGTGCGCCAACGGGTCGGACGGTTTTTTCCAGATTCGGATCAATGGCTCCATCTTCCAGTGAGCCGAACCGTTCAAAAACGGCGGGCTAACGAGTTGGATGCCAACGATTGAAACACCTTTGCTCTCCCGATCAAAAAAAGCTACCAACTCGTTCGCAGGATTGGAAATCATCACTGTTTCGGAAAAACGCCCTTCCTGTGTAAAAACAGCATAACTCACGTAAAACCATTCATTGGGCGTAGTGATACCCACCGCCCGCCAAGCATCTTTTCCAGTGCCAAGAAGGCCCGACATGAAAGGATGATGAGCTGACACGTCAGTAATAAACATTGCGATTCGAGACTTTCAGTAGCGGCGCGTGACCAATTAATCGAATGATCGCGTTGGCCGGGTGAGGACGTTTTCCGTGAACTCAGTAGGAACTGAATATGTCGGGAGGGGCAATATTGTGACGTAAACGCGGCTGACTTAAAAGCATCATTCCGAGACACTGATTCAATGCCAGTCAGCGAATCATCGTCTAGTTCACGCGCGCCAACGGCGCGTGAGCTCCTTGCGATGAACATAGTTCGCCTCCGCAAGGAACGGGGATGGTCTCAGGAAGATCTCGCGTTGGAATCTGGCTTGCATCGCACCTTCGTGGCGCACGTTGAACGCCAAGTACGAAATATCTCGATCGACAACATTGAACGTCTTGCAAACGCTTTGCAGATAGATGTCCACGTCTTGCTGTTGCCATAGGGTCGGTTCCCGGTGCTCGGCAAGGGGTGGAGTGGTGTTGAACTCAACGATCACATCCCTTGGGCCACCACAGAGACGCCCGTCACCTGGCACTTGCGGGTGAGGGACTACCGCTGAAGCAGGATTGTGCAGCCGAAAGAATTGTGCTGTACGGGGAAGTCCGCTCCGGGCTTTGCCCTCCACGGACTTCCCCAAATACGATAAAAGAAAACGCTCCCAAGCCCGTTAGGGTGAGCGTGGCGGCATGCATTGTTATCGGTGGAGGGTTTGCGGCTGGAACACGTGGAGGGTTTCAGATCGTTATGAGTGGACGGTTTCCTCGGAATACGCAAAGTGAGCCCTGGCCAGCCTATCGCTATTGCGGAGGGGTTCGCTACTGCAGCTTCATGCCGACAGGCTACGGGCTGGGCCACCGTTGTTGCGTTTGATGCGGGGAACCTTCCCCATGTAGCCCAGGCTTGCCGTGCCTACTCCCCGGAATCGGTCATCGTGATCGCAGCTGACGATGACTCCTTTGGTCATTGCGTCGCCTGCAAGGCCCCGGTGCGGGTAGAGGATGGCGACACCTGCCCGGCTTGTGGCCAGCCCCACAAACGCCGCAACGCGGGCCAGATCCGGGCACGGGAGGCTGCCAAAGAGGTCGGTGGTGTGGTCGCCTCTCCTCTGTGGCCCGATCCGGCTGCCAGGTGGGAGGGTTTCCAGCAGACCGGCAAGGCACCGACTGACTTCAACGACCTGCATCAGATCAGCGGCCTCGATGCCGTGCGCCAGATCCTGTCCACCGCACGAACTGCCCTGAAGGATGCTGCGGAGCTCGCTGCGCTCTCCGCGGAAGCGGTGCTGCCGACCGATCCGGAGCCGGAAGCAGCAACGGAACAGCCCCCCATGATCTCTTCGGACGATGCCACCCCACCCACCAAGCGCACCCGCTCCAGGTCAAAGGCCAAGGCCAATGGCGGGCAGACACCAGCACAAGGCGGGGACGTCTTTGAGCTCCGTGACGGCCCTGAAGGTCGTGGTGTCTATAGGCTAAAAGTTGAGAAGCGCGGCGACTCTTGGGGCGAGGTTGCATCCCATGTCTGTGCTCCGATCCAAATTACTCACCAAGTGCGAGACGCACGCGGCGAGCAATGGATGAGGTTGGCATTGTTCACTGATCACGACGGCCGATTGCAGCGCGTGCTTATCCCCGACGAAGCATTGGAGGGAGATGGCTCGACAGTTGCCCGACTGCTGCGGTCTCGTGGGCTCTGGATAGGTGACTCCAAATCAGCCCTTGTTCGAATGTACGTCAACCGCTCTCGCCCTGCTGCCCGGGCGCGCCTCACGGCTCGCATTGGCTGGCACGATGACTGCACCGAGCCGGGCCGGTGGTCTTACGTCCTGGGGGGCGATGCGGACCCCCTCGCATCTGACGGGGCGGAGCTGTGGCTGCACCAGTCCAGCGGGAGCGGGCATGCCCAGTTCAAAGCGGCCGGCACCCTCGACGACTGGCAAGCCAATATATCTGCCCTGGCCGTGGGGAACAGCCGGCTCACCTTCGCCCTGTCGGCAGGGTTCGCGGGGGGCCTGTGCTGGCTGCACCCCAATGTGTCCGGTGGCTTTCACTGGGCGGGTGGATCAAGTCTCGGGAAGTCGGGCCTGCTCTATGGCACGGCAAGCCTGTGCGGGTCGCCCACCTACCGTAAGACATGGCTCCTCACGGCAACGGCCATCGAAGGTGTTGCTGCAGGCCACTGTGATGCCCCCTTGCTGTTGGACGAATTAAAGCAAGCTGGCAACCCCCGGGACGTGGCACAGGCCGCCTACATGCTCACCAGTGGGCAAGGTAAGGGGAGAGGACAAGCCGCCGGGGGCCTGCGGGAAACTGCGTCTTTCTCGCTGCTGTTCCAGTCCAATGGAGAGATAGGCCTCCAGCAGTTCCTCGAAGAGAACCAAGAACGGGCTTACGCCGGGCAGCAGGTGCGCTTTTGCGAACTACCTGGCGATGCGGGCGCCGGCTTCGGCTGCTGGGATGTGCTGCACGGCCTGCCCGATGGCGCCCGCTTCACAGAGACCCTGCAACGCAACGCGGCCAAGCACTACGGCACGGCATACCCCGAGTTCATCCGCCGGACGATCCAGGAGCGTGAGGCGATGCCCGCCCAGTTCGAGGCACTGCGCCGCGCCTTTGAAGAACGCGCCCTGACCAGGAAAGCCGGGGGCCAGGCTATCCGGGCCGCGACCCGCTTTGCCGCGGTGGCCTATGCCGGCGAGAAGGCCACCGAATGGGGCATTACTGGATGGCCAAAGGGCGAGGCACTGAAAGCCGCTATGCGCATGTTCCAGGATTGGCTGAAGGCCTTCGGGGGTGAAGAGAACAGGGAACCGCGGAAGATGATTGAGCAGATCCAATCCTGGATCCAGTCCCATGCAGGGTCTAGGCTCGAAGACCACCGCCGGCCCAGCGTCACCGACACCCACGCACCCCGCACCATGAACCGCGCCGGCTGGAAGAAGCCGACCAAGGAAACCGCAAGCCTCAACGAACCCGACCAGGTGTTTGAGTACCTGCTGTATCCGGCGGTGTTCCGCAGCGAACTGTGCAACGGATTTGACCCGTCAGCGGTGGCCAAGGAGCTCGACAAACGCGGCCTGCTGGTGCGCTCAAAAGACAGCCTGATGCAGAAATTTCGGGAGCCTGGGGCAGCCAAGCCCGGATGGTTCTACGTTATCCCATCGGCAATTCTCGGAAGCCTGGACGATGAGCACTGACTGGGGTGCACTGATGGACCAAATCATGCCCAATCAGCCCCAAAAGGCCGGCAAAGACGGTTTGTTCCAGGAAAAACCTGGAACAAACCCAGGGCCACCTGGAACAGATTTTACGAACCAAGCCACTGATAAACAACAGAAAATTATTTCTGTTCCAGGTGTTCCATCTGTTCCAAGCACTTTTGAGAAGGTCAGACCCGAACACTGTGCAAATGCCGTGCCGTCGTCATTTTCAAAGCCGGTTGGGGATGGTGTTGGCGATGCCTGCGCGCCGGACAAAACCGGCCTCGTTCCATCCTGCTCATGCTGCGCTCACCGGATGCGCCCGGGTCTGTCGGACGGGCTGTGCGGTGGCGACCGTGAAGACCTGCCCTATGCCTTCACCCCAGGCCATCCCCTCCGCCGACTGCCGCTTGATGGCGGGGCCGACTGCCCGAAGTGGGTGCTGCACTGGAGCTATCCGCGGGTCCTCCCGGGGGGGGCCCTTCAGGGTACGGAGAGCCCCGGGCTTTGTGTAGGTAATGGGGCTGAGAGTTGGTGAATCCTTGCAAGTACGGTGACCGAATGACACACGACCACGACAGACCCGCCTTCAAGCCCGCAGCACCTGCGGCGTCAACATCGCACCCGCTGCCCTTCGATCCGTCCGAGCTGGCCCAGGGCGTGCGGGTGACGCAGGCCGACTTTGCCCGAATGGCCGGAGTCAGTCGCCAAACCGTCTCGCAGTGGGTGAAGCTGGGGAAGATCCGGTCCGTCTATCCAGACGGGCGCCTTGACCCCGCCCGGGCGGCCCGCGAAGTGATCAAGAACACCGAGCCCGGGAAGCTGCGTGCCCGGCTGTTCAAAGTTGCAGCCGAGGACGCGGCAGCGCTCCGCACCAGGGCAATGGATCTGCAACACCAGCTTGATGAAGCCCTGGCCTACATCGCCGCCATTCCCGCAGCCTTGCGTGAGGCCGGGCTTACCGAAGCCCAAATCGAGTACGTGGAGTGGTGCGCCGGGGAGGGTCGAAATGCGCCCGATGACCCCGATCCTGACGGACTTGAAGACCTTGAAGGCCTCCCGCTGTTCGATGACGAAGGCCAGACCACACAAACCCCCTTGGAACAGTTGGAACACCTGGAACAAACCCCGGAAAGCCGCGCCGGGACTGGATCTGAGGCCGGGCAGGTTGTTCCAGGTTATTGATTGTTAACTTGGAACACTTGGAACACATGCCCTGCTTTGCCCAGCAATTCGCGCAGCCTGGCGCACACCTCACACCCCCCGGCATTTTTGCCCACACCTGGAGAACACCCACCATGACGACCTCCCCCGCCCCTTCCTCCTCCGCCAACGCAGCAGCCATTGAAGACGGCATCCGCCTCCTTGGCATTGAACTGACGTCCTCGGGCAGCCCCTTGCGGAAAGCCGTTGGCCTCGTCCTCCGCCATCACCCCGATGTGATCCTCAATCTGATCCAGCAGGACCTGGGCACCGTGGGCGCCCTGACGCCCGAACGGGTGGCGGAAATTATTGCCGATCTGGCCGCCTGCACCGGCCCGGCCCTCCGCGCCTAAACCCTTCCCCCAATTTCTGGAGCCCTCCCCATGGCCATTCTTTCCGACGATGAAGTCAAGCTGCGCCTTGCCGTAGAAACGACCGGCGCTGCCGGTGTCGGCAATCTTGCCAACAATATCGAAACGCTCGCCAAGGACGCGGGCGAAGCAGCCCCGCAGTTCCAGGCCCTTGCCGCCGAAATCCGCAACATCGGACAGCAGCAGATCCGCGTGACCGGCCTGGAAGCGGCCATCACTGGCGCCAAAAACGCCCGGGCTGCCTTCGTAGAAGCCCGCCACCAGGTTGAAGTGCTCGACAAGGCCTTGGCCGATGCCAAGGGGGCCGGCGCAAATCAGTCAGCCATCAAACTGCTTGAGTCATCGCTGAGGTCGGCAACCGCCGAACTTGGCCGTACCGAGAAGGCGTGGAACCAGCACAAAGACCAGCTCTCCCAGGCCCGAGCCGCCGCCACGGCTGCCGGCATCGACACCAAGAACCTGACCCAGGAACATGCCCGGCTGCGTGCCGAGCTGGGCGCCGCCACCAAGGCCGCCGCGGCACAGGAACAAGCCCTGCAGGCCCAGGCGAAGAGCGCCAAGACCGCAGGGCAGCAGATCGCCGAACTCAAAACCCTGTACGCCGCCTGGCTGTCGGCCCAGGCCGCCGGCAGTGCCGTGTCTGGCGTGGCGGCTACGGCCGATGCCTACACCAACCTCACCGCCAAGGTGAAGATGGCCGTCGGCGAGGGCGAGGCCTTCACCACCACGCTTGAGGGCATCAAGGAGATTGCCCTCAACACCAACGCCTCCCTGGACGCCACCGCAACCCTGTTCACCAAGCTGGCCGATGCCGGCCAGAAAATCGGCGTTGGCCAGGCGGATGCCCTGCGCCTGACCGAGACGGTGAATCAAGCGATTGCCCTGTCTGGCGCCTCGGCCCAGGCCTCAGACGCCGCGCTCACGCAGCTAATCCAGGGGCTACAAGGTGGCGTGCTGCGGGGTGACGAGTTCAACAGCGTGATGGAGCAATCCCCGCGCCTCGCCAAGGCCCTGGCGGATGGCCTGGGAGTCACTACGGGCGAGCTGCGCAAGATGGCCGAAGCGGGGGAGCTCTCCAGCGAGACGGTCATCCGCGCCCTGCAGGGCCAGGCCCGGGCCATTGAAACCGAGTTCGGCAAGCTGCCGCCCACCATCGGCCGGGCCATCACCGATCTGCAAACCCAGTGGCAGATCTGGATTGGCGAGCTCGATCAATCCACCGGTGCCAGTGCCACGGCTGCGGCAGCCATCGAAGGCTTGGCGAAGAACTTCGATTTCCTGGCCAGCGCCCTCATCAACACCGGACAGGCTTACCTTGCCTGGAAGGCCTACGGGATCGCTGCCGAGTTTCTGGCCCTGAAGACGGCGGTCTCCGCGACGACGGTGGCCAAGGTGGCCGACACCACGGCCACGGTCGCCAACACGGCAGCCACCCAGGCCAACACCACAGCCCAGATCGCCAACAACGCCGCCAAAGTGGGGGCGGTGACGGCGGGTGATGCCGCAGCCGCCAGTGTCGGCCGATTGGCCGGCGCCCTGTCCCTGGTCAAGGGGCTTGGCTTTGCCTTCCTCCTGGCCAACATCGTGGATATCGGCAAGTGGCTGGGCGAGGCTACCGCGAAGGCCATGGGCTACGGCAAGGCCATTGAAGACAGTGAAAACAAGATGCGCGCCGCCGCCAAGGCCGCCGCGGAAGCCGCCCAGGCCGATGCCGAGCTGGCACAGCAAAAGCAACTGGCCGCGGACAAGGCCCTTGGCCTGTCGGAGCAATCGAAGAAGCTGGTGGCCGACTTCGGTTCGATGACCAAGGCCGGTGACAGTGCCGCCGCCGCGCTCGAGAAAATCGGCAAGGATCTCGACCTCTCTAACATCAAGGGCATTGCCGATGCCGGCGCCGCACTGGATGCCCTGGCCCAGCGGGGCAAGATCAGCGCCGACCAGGTGCAGGACGCATGGGAAGGCGCCCTCAAAGGCATCGACCTACAGGCCTTCGAGGTTAACGCCCGCGCTGCATTTGACGAATCGGAACAGGGCGCCCGCCGCTTGGCTGCCGCCCTTGAGGCCCAGTTGGGCGAAGCCCTGCGCCGCACCGGCAAGGACTGGGGCACCCTGGCCGGAGGCATCAACGACGCAGCCCAGGCCGCCATCAACGATTTCGATGTGCTGGCCTCCCGGGTGGATGACATCCGTGCCAAGGGGCTGGACGCAGGCACTGCTCTGGCTGCCAGCCTCGACCAGGCCGCCGCCGCAGCCAGCACCGAAGCCGCCGCCAAAGCGGTGCTCGATCGGTGGGTGGAACTGGGCAATGCCGGGCTGGTGACCGGTGACCGCCTTACCCAGGGCCTCGCCAAAGCCAAAGACCGCTTCGACGAACTCAAACCCGGCATCAACAGCCTTGCCGAAGCCTTCGAGGCCCTGGGGCTGAAGAGTCGCGAAGCGCTGCAAGAGGCCGAAGCATCGGCCCGGGAGGCCTTCGAGTACATCAAGTCCAACGGCGGCACCCTGGCCGAGCTGCAAGCGGCGTGGGAGAAGTACGGCGCTGCGGCGAAGGCGGCCAATGGCGGCATCCTGCCCGACGTGCTGCGCCTGCAGGACGAAATGTACAAAGTGGGCGAGGCCGGCGAGAAAGCCGCCGAAAAGATCGGGGACGCGTGGGACAGGGCCTCGGAGAAGCTCGACGACTACAGCGCAGCAGCAAACCGTGAAGCAAGCGGCTGGGTGCGGAACTCGGCGGGCGAGGTGCTGATGGCCGGTGTTGATCTCGACGCCCTTGCCGCCAAGTACACCAGCAGCCTTGCCCAGGCCGATGAGTTCAAGAAGCTGTTTGGCGGCTTCTACCAGGAGGCGAGCACCCGGCCTGAGTTCTACTCCAGCACGCAGGGCCTGCAGTTTGAAGCCATCGTGCGCAGCGCCGCGGAGAGTGCGGCAGCGGAGGCTTACCGCAACGTGAGCAGCACATCGACCCCCTCCATTACCACGCCGGTGGGCATGGGCCAGATCGTGAAGAACGTCTATCAGATCGACCTGCGCACCAGCAATGGGACCAAAACGGTAGAGGTTGCGAACCAGTCCAGCGCCGACGCGCTGATGGCTGTCCTGAAGGAATACGCCTCAAGGTCCTGAGGCCAGAGGCAGCAGCCCCCGCGCGGCTCACCCGAGCCCGCGCTGGGCGCTGATAGCGGGTGTTACCACGTCGTGCCAGCGGCGATGGCACGACGGGCACAGGAAAGACTGCGGCCAGTGGTCAGCGTCTGACCCGAAAAGCGCGTAGGGCGCCCAGTGGTGCCTCTCTGCCCCATCGGCTCCACACACTTCGCACCTGGGGCGCTTCTTGTTGTACGCGGGTGGAATGTCTCGAATCACAAGGCCTTTTTTCTGAGCAGCCTTGGCGACCTTCTTGAACACAAAATGCTGCGTTCGCTCGCCGCATTCAGTGCAGCAGAACGGATAAGTCTCGTGACCGCCCAGGTTGATGCATCGACGCACCTCCCAGCTATCGCTGAAGCCGCACTTCTTGCAAGGCTCGTCCGGCCACTGAATGTCTTTGGTCATAGCACTGATCCTCCTGCCTGATTCAACGGCGCTTGAGCCAGCAGGATGACAATGGTTTTGACATGGGGCGATGCGGATTTTGGGTTGACACGGGTCCACGACCCGGCCGATGATGTGCGCGTCGTTGAAACAGCAACGGCACGGGCTTGGCAGCCCGGTCTAACTTGGCGGACAACCGCTCCGCGCGGTTTTTTTACGTCCGCAGCATGGTGGCGCCCAATGGGCGGGCCGTGTGGGAGGGGAAACCCTGCCGGTTCCAAGTTACCGGTCTGCCAACCTGCACGGTTCCGCCCCCCAGCTTGGCAGCTGGATGGCGGTTTAACTGCCTAACTTGGAGCAACACCATGTCCCTTCCTGCCCTCAGTGCGCCTGCCTTCAGGCGTTGCACCCAGCGCCACGACATCTTCGGCGACTCCGGCCTGTCCCTCTTTTCGGTTCGTGCTGGCGTGCCTGTGCCCGAGGCGCTCAATCAGGCATCCATGCTGATGACCTCTGCCGTAGAGGCGGCCTACCGCACCGCCGATGACGTGGGCAGCCCCACGGCCTTTGGTACGGCCTACCTCGTCGAAATGGCCAAGGGTGCCGTGGATGCCGCAGTGGGCGCCCTTCACCTCCAGCAGCGGGAGGACACAGCCCCCGACCCCATTGCATTCCTGCATGAGGCACTTGAAGACAGCCGCCAGAAGGCGGCACAGTCCAGAACGGCAAAGATGCGGGCCTATCACGACGGCCGCGCCTCTGCCTTCCAGATCGCCATTGCCACGCTGGAGGGCTGAACCATGAACGCCAAAACTTCCGCTGCTGCGTCGATTTCGAACGACGACATTGAAACGTGCTTGACCTACTGCACCCAGGCCTTTGCCCAGCTTGAAGCCCTGCTGCACGTGATCAAACAGCAAGCCCCCGAGCACTCCATCACCGCCCGCCTCGCCAGCCTGGGCGAGCACCTGGCCTGCGAGATGGAGAACCAGGTCGACTGCATCCTCGAGCAACTGCCCGCCGGCGATGCGATCACCAGCGAGGTGACGCAATGAACGCCCGTCACCCTCACGGCGCCATGCCGCGGCCTTCGCTTCCGCAACCTGCCAGGGCTGGGCGGCCCGCTGGACGTCATCCCGGCCTGATCGTCCGCGAACCGTTGGCCATTGGCGACCGCGTGCGCACCCTCCTTGCCGCCCGAACGGGCACCGTGATGAAGGTCTATCCCGATGGTTCGGCCTGCATCACCTGGGACGACAAGCCGGCGCCGCTCTGTCTCGGTCACGAGCGTGTGCCCCGGGCCTCGCTCATCGTCTTGGGCGCCAGCGTCACCGAGAGCAAAGGAGGTGAAGCATGAGCTGGGTCACTGACGCATTTGCGGTGCTCTTCCGCCACGCTGAAGACCGCCTGACGCTCGATGAATTGGATGAGCTGTCGAGCCTTGCCGGAGTTGCTGGTGAAGAGGCTCAAAACCTCTCCCACATCTGCGAGGGGCTGGCGGGGCTCGTCATCGCTGACGGCGGTCCAGAAGGCCCGGGGACCGGCAATTTCCAGTCGGCTGCCAGCGTGGCCGATCTGTTTTCCCATCTCGCGCATAGCCTGGATGTCATTTCCGGAATGATCGATGCGGGCCAGGCTGCCCAGCACCGGGCGCAGGTTCTTCGTGACCAGGAGGTGCCGGAATGAACACGCTCACCCTGTACCGGCTCCTGCGCCGCTTCACGGGCACGGCTAGGGCTTATCGCCTCACCTTTGCCAGGAGGGCTTGGTCATGACCATGCCCGACACGGCTCCCCATGTGTCCTGGCGATGCTCCCCAGGCCGCCGGCTGCCCGCCCACGCCCGCGACCTGGCGGACGCCAGGGCTCGGGATCTGGTCCCCGCACAGCGCCAGGTCGTCGTCTATCTGGACCGCTGGCCAGCCGGGCCGGTGACGGGCCTGGGGCCCGCCATCTGCTGCCCGCCGGACTTCCATCCCGGCCGCCTGGATTGGCGCTACCTGGCGGCCCTGTCGGTGCTGGTGGTGACGCCGCCGGCGCCCGACCCGGAGCGCCTGCGCCACCTGCTGGCCGAGCTGGTGGCGGTGCGCCCTTTGCGGCTTGTGCTGCTGCACCCCAGGGGCATGCCTGCGGCTCAGTTCATTGTCAGTGCGGCCCGCGGGCGGGAGGTGCAGCCATGACTGCCCGCCCGCCATTCGAACCCGCCAGCCCGGCCGAACGCGCCGCCCTGGCCCCGGCCATCGGCGACCCACGCACCTGGCCAGTCGCCTCCTGGCCCGATCCCCAGCCCTTGCCCGAGGGCCTGGCCCCGGTGGCCCCCTTCGATTACGCCCTGCTGCCCGACCGCCTGCGCCCCTGGGTGCAGGACGTTGCCGAGCGGATGCAATGCCCGCCCGACTTCGTGGCGGTGCCCATGGTGGCCGCCCTGGGGAGCCTGATCGGCCGGCGCTGTGCGATCCGCCCCCAAGCCTTCAGCGACTGGCAGGAATTCCCCAACCTGTGGGGCTGCATCGTGGGCCGGCCGGGGATGATGAAGAGCCCCGCCATGATGGCGGCCCTGGCCCCGCTGGTGCGCCTGGAGGCCCGCGCCCTGGATGAATGGACCGCCGCCCAAGGCCAGTGGCGGGCAGAAAGCGAGATCGCCAAGGCCCGAGCCGAAGCCCGCAAGAGCGAAGCCACCAGGGCGCTGCGGAAAGACCCGAACGCCCTGGTGGACGTGGCCAGCTTCCTGAGCCCTGATGCCGACGAAGCCCCCATCCTGCGCCGCTACACCGTGGCCAGCGCCACCGTGGAAGCCCTGGCCGAGAAGCTCATCGAGAACCCCCGCGGGCTGCTGGTGGTACGGGACGAGCTGCCCGGCTGGCTTGCCGGCCTGGACAGAGAGGATGCAGCGGAGCTGCGCGCCTTCCTCATGACCGGCTGGAACGGCAAGGACGGATGGACCTTCGACCGCATCGGGCGTGGCCACCGGCGCGTGCCGGCCGTGTGCCTTGGCGTGATCGGCGGCGCCCAGCCTGGCCCCCTGGGCGAATACCTGCGAGCCGCCATGCGCGGCGGGGCATCGGATGACGGCATGCTCGCCCGCTTCGGCCTGCTGGTGTGGCCCGAGACGGGCGGCGCCTGGAAGAACGTGGACCGCTACCCCGACGGCCCCGCCAAGGAAGCCGCCTTCCAGGTGTTCGAGGATCTGGACGCCCTCGATCCCCTGGCCCGAGGTGCCGAGCAGGAAGCCCCGGACGGTCCGCCCTTCCTGCGCTTCGACCCGGAAGCCCTGGAGGCCTTCACCGAATGGCGCACGGGCTTTGAGGCGGAGCTGCGCACGGGGGATCTATACCCGGCCCTGGAATCCCACCTGGCCAAGTACCGCAAGCTGGTGCCCGCCCTGGCCCTGGCCTTCCACCTGGCAGACGGCCACCACGGCCCGGTGGGCTTCGCCTCCACCCTGCGGGCACTTCACTGGGGCGTGTATCTGCAAACGCATGCCCGGCGCTGCTACGGGGTGGCCCAGTCGGGCGAGGTAGATACGGCCAGGCGGATACTGGAGCGGGTGAGGAAGGGGGATCTGCTGCGGGAGGGGTTTGGAAGCCGGGATGTGTGGCGCCCGGGGTGGTCCGGCCTGGCCGATCAGAAGCGTGTGACGGAAGGGCTTGGGCTGCTGGTGGAGCTGGGGCACCTGGAGGAGTGGCAAGAGCCTTCCAGGACAAAGCCCCGCACCCTGTACGTGGTCAATCCCAAGGCTGTGCCGGTGCGGCACTGAGGGGAATTTCTGCCGATGTGCGCCAAGACCGTACTGCCAAAACTGTCTTTTCTGGATTTGGCAGTACGCCTCATGGATGAATATGGAGTTGCACCTTCCCCGTCTTCTTACCGTTGCTCACGAGCGAACACCTCCGTCATGCGGGAAAACAGCGCAAAGGACGGCGGAGATTGCACTATCTCGATCCCAATCATGCAGATTGGTCGTGGCTAGAGTTTTGATTTTTTCCAACATCCAGCGCTGACGAATGTCGTTGATCGCCAGGGAGATGGCGGCCCCCCGCGTCAGAATAGTTGTCGCCTCTCTATGATGTTGAACCTGGGGGCGACAAGGATGAGAGATGGCTCGGTACGGAGAAGCATTCAGGAACAGAGCGGTGGCGCGGTTGTTGCCGCCGGAGAGCGCCCAAGTGGGCGTGGTATCACAAGAGATTGGGGTTTCGGTGCAGACATTGGAACGATGGCGTGAGGATGCGCAGTCCAGGCCCGCCCGAGGGCGGGCCTGGACTGCGCGCGCCCGACTCGAAGCGGTGATCACTGCGGCGGCGATGGACGAGGCCGGCAAGAGCGCCTGGTGTCGTGAGCACGGCGTATATCCGGCCGAACTCGATCAGTGGTGTGCCAGCGCCACCGCGGCCTTGGCCGAGCCCGAGGAGGCCCGCGCCAGTCCGCAAACCACCCGGCAAGACAAGAAGCGGATCAAGGAGCTCGAACGCGAACTGCTGCGCAAAGACCGGGCGCTGGCCGAAACGGCAGCTCTACTGGTCCTGTCAAAAAAAGTCGCGGCGATCTTCAACAAGGGAGAGGGCGAATGATCGGCCTCGAAGATCGCCAGGCACTGGCCCGAGATATCCATGTTGCGCAGGCGGCAGGCGCGCGCTTGAAGCCCGCCTGCGAGATAGCCGGCATCAACTTGCGCACGCTGCAACGCTGGCACGCTGGCGAAGGCCTTGTCGGCGGTGATCGCAGGCCGCAGGCAGTGCGCCCTGTACCGCCCCATGCCCTCTCTGAGGCCGAGCGCGCTCAGGTGCTGGCCGTCGCCAATGCGCCGCGCTTTGCCGCCGTGCCGCCGGCGCGCATCGTGCCCATGCTGGCCGACGAAGGGGTCTATCTGGCCAGCGAATCCACCTTCAGCCGCATCCTGCGCGCGCATGGGCAATCCGCTCACCGTGGGCGCGCCAAGACACCCAAGGCGGTCCGGCCGCCGACCACGCACATCGCTACCGCCGTGCGCCAGGTTTGGTGCTGGGACATGACCTACCTGCCGGCACAAGTCACGGGGCGCTGGTTCCACCTTTACCTGATTCTCGACTTGTACAGCCGCAAGATCGTCGGCTGGGAGGTGCATGATAGCGACCATGCCGACCATGCCGCCCATCTGGTGCGCCGCACGGCGCTGGCCGAAGGGATTGCCGCCTTGAGCGCCAAGCCGGTTCTGCACGGCGACAACGGCTCGACCTTGAAAGCCACGACGGTACTGGCCATGCTCAACTGGCTGGGCGTCAAACCCTCGTACTCGCGCCCACGGGTCAGCGATGACAATGCCTATGCCGAGTCGCTGTTTCGCACCGCCAAGTACCGGCCCGAGTTTCCCACCCGAGGCTTCGCCGACCTCGACGAGGCGCGCGCCTGGGCAGCCGGCTTCGTCCAGTGGTACAACGTCGATCATCGTCACAGCGGTATCCGCTACGTCAGTCCGGCCCAGCGCCATGCCGGTGAGGATCAGGCGATTCTGGCTGCCAGGCATGCTCTTTACACCGAGGCTCGCGAACTCAACCCGGCGCGTTGGTCCGGCAATACGCGCAACTGGTCGCCCATTGGCGCAGTCACGCTCAACCCGGAACGTGAGTCCGTCATAAAGACGCATTTGCCTGACGTGAATACTCAACAGTTGGCTGCATGACCGAGGCGACAACTACCTTGACGCGCGCCGGCGGCCTGCTCTCCTTCCGTCGTATTTCCATGATGGGCCTGCAATTCCTCATAGGCGTATTGCAGATCCACAGTCCTTTCCGTCTGTTCTGCCATCATTCGAAGTGTTTTTCTAGTATCAGACGTGCATTCCAAGTCCTCTTCTTGATCGTAATTCGCTCGACGAACTACATCCAAAGGGCTTTGGTCAGGCAGTTCGGACGTGGTTTCGACAAAGTGCTTAAAGCGCTCGATAAAGTCTTTTCGCGCCTCAGCATCGTCACCAGGGATGCTCTCAAAGGCTCGAGCGAACCCATCAGCGATCTCATGAGTTCGGATAATGGCCTGAAGACGCTCTTGTCTTCTGTTCTGTCTAACATCCGTCTCAGTGGAGGCGGTCAAGGCATTGATCCACTCTACGATTCCGAGCGGATAGGATTGAGCAGTCTGGATATCAGGGTGGATCATGAACGTAGCCTCGTTGAAATCGAGCTAAAGCGTATCGTGGAATCAAGGATGAATTCTATCGACCAAACTTCGAAATTCATCAGGATAACGAGATCGTTTCACGGTGGTGACGATTGTAGCTAAGCAGTCTTGTAGTGTTGGGTGTCCAGTGTCATTCGTAGCCGGTGCAGCACTGAGGGAAATTATTGCCCATGTGCGCCCGGACCGTACTGCCAAAACTGTCTTTTCTTAATTTGGCAGTTTTGGCAGTGACCTCACGGGGGGCGTGGGGGAAATTTTCGGGCGTGGCCCGGACCTTGCGGCGCAGCCCTGGAGCACGTACCGGCAGACGCATTCCCGGCGCTGCTGCGGGGTGGCCCAGTCGGGCGAGAAGGACACGGCCCGGCGGATACTGGAGCGGATCGCAAGGGGCGATCTGCTGCGACGCTGACCGGAATCTCTGCCCATGCGCACCTGGACCGTACCATCACGGCGCCCGTGGCGCCGCGCAAGTCAGCAAGTCAGGCCGTGGGGTGTCGTGGAGCATGGACAAGGCCTCGGCGTCCGACTTGCACCGCAACCATTCACCCCATGCGCCATCGGGCAAGATCACCACGCTCCGCTTTTCGTCCTCGGGTTTGTGGAAGCGCCTGAAAACCGGGTCGTTGTCGGCGTTGATGGTGAGCATGGAAAACGACCACGACGGCCGGCCATCGTCCTTGAGGCTGCGCTCCCAGATCCCGGCCAGGCCCATGGGCTTGCCGTCCTCCCTTTCGATCCGCCAGCGGACGGCCCTCCCGCTTTCGTAGCAAGGCTCGAAGACGGCATCGGCCGGGATGATGCAGAGCTGCCCCCGCGTCCATGCTGTGCGGAACGAGGGCTTCTCCCCGACCGTCTCTGACCTGGCGTTGTAGGTGCTGCGGGCAATCTTCGTGTCCTTCGCCCATCCAGGTATCAGACCGAAGCAAGCCGGCACCCAGATGCGGGGGGCGAAGTTCGTCACAACTGGGCAGACGGATCCTGGGTAGGCCTCGCTGTAGTGGAAATCCGGCGGAGGCAGGGGAAAGACTGCCAAGGCTTCAGGGGTGGAGGGGCGGTAGTTCGCGCACATGGATGAAGCGTAGCGCATCGGCAGAAAGGCTGCTTTGACGAGGGCACGATGACTGTATATGTTTACAGTTTTACCCTTGATTCACGCCATGCACGCCGCTCACCTGCCCGCACCTGAGGACTTCCCCGATCACAGGTTTCCTTTCGCAAACGTCCTCAAGCAAGCACTGCCGCTGGGGCTGACGCCCGTCTCGGCCGGCTTCCCATCGCCGGCTGAGGATTACGCAGATCGAAGCCTGGATATCAATGAGTACTTGGTTCGCAACCCGGTCAGCACCTTCTTCTTTCAGGTGCAGGGCGACTCCATGCAGGGCGCCGAGATCTTCGACGGTGACATCCTGGTGGTAGATCGCAGTGTGACGCCCCAGCACGGCCACATCGTGGTGGCCTTCCTCAACGGCGAGCGCCTGGTAAAGCGCTTCTTTCGCCGTGGCGGACGTGTGGCCCTGATCGCCGAGAATCCGGCCTATCCCGCCATCGACCTGCATGACGGGGCCGAGTTGGTGATATGGGGCGTGGTGGTCGGCAAGTTCAATCGGATCGGGGTCTGAGGTGGCGGTCATCGCGCTCGTGGACTGCAACAACTTCTACGCCTCGTGCGAGAAGCTGTTTGACCCGACCATTGCGGATCGACCCATCGTGGTGCTTTCCAACAACGACGGGTGCGTGGTGGCCCGGTCGGCGGAGGCCAAGGCCCTGGGGGTGCCGATGGGCGCGCCCTGGTTCCAGTTGCAGGAGCTGGCCAAGGCCCACGACATCCTTGCTCTATCCAGCAACTACGCGCTGTATGCCGACATGAGCAGCCGTGTGGTGCATGTCCTGGCCAGCTTCACCCCGGACATGGAGATCTACAGCATCGACGAGAGCTTTCTGAGCCTGGAAGGGCTAGTGGGCACCCCGTCCGAGATCGGCCGGCAGATCCGGGAGCGGGTGGCCCGCTGGGTCGGCCTGCCGGTGTGTGTGGGCATCGCTTCGACCAAGACCCTGGCGAAGCTGGCCAACCACGCCGCCAAGAAGGACTTGGCCGGCCTGGATGGGGTGTGCGACTTCGGGGCGCTCTCGTCTTCTGCCCTTGATGAACTGTTCGAGCAGATCCCCGTGTCCGAGGTGTGGGGCGTCGGGCGCCGGCTTGATGAGCGCTTGGCGGAAATGCGGATCAGCACCGTGCGCCAACTCCGGGACGCTTCACCAGCCTGGATTCGGGAGCGCTTCTCTGTGGTCTTGGAGCGGACGGTGCGGGAGTTGCGGGGTGTGCCCTGCCTCGACCTGGAAGACATTGCGCCGGCCAAACAACAGATCATGGCAAGCCGTTCATTCGGCACACCGGTTTTCGATCTGGAGCAGCTCAGTCAGGCGGTGGCCTCGCACACGACGCGGGCAGCGGAGAAGTTGAGGGCGCAGCAATGCGTGGCCGGTGCAATCACGGTGAGCATCCGAAGTAACCCCTTCAAACCCTGGGAGCGGCAATACAACCAGGGTGCCGTGGTGCCGCTGCCTGAGCCCAGCGCTGACACCCGTGCACTGATCAACGCAGCCCTCTGGGGCCTGAGCAAGATCTATCGACCCGGGTACGCCTACAAGAAGGCAGGAGTGCTGCTGTCAGGCCTCGAGCCGGTGGCGCGGCGTCAGGAGAGTCTGCTTGCCGACAGGGCACGAGAAGGCCGAACCGCCGCCCTGATGCTGGCCATGGACCAGATCAACAGCCGATGGGGCAGGGGAAGCCTCCGACCGCTGGCTACGGGTTTCGGCGGTGACTGGCGGATGAAGCGTGAAAGGCTGTCCCCTGCGTGGACGACACAGTGGGAACGGGTGCCGCTGGTGCAGGCTAGGTAATGGTCAGGGTTTGTGGCGAGTTTGCATTGGGAGTGAGGGGCTGCACTGTCTTGAGGGCGGGGGAATCCGGATTAACTATCTGCAGACGCACGACTGGCGATGCTACGGGGTGGCCCATTTCTAGCTCACAACCTTTACCTTTTGAGCCACCCACAGACACCAGGCAGGAGCCTAGCTCAAAACGTTGATTCTTATTTTGAGCTAGGTTATTGTATGAGCCATACATTTTGAGCCACATAGAGGCCTGCCATGTCTACCGTCGTTGCCTACACCCGCGTCTCCACCGACGATCAAACCTGTGAGAACCAACGCCGCACCATCTCGGCCCGCTACGCGGTGAGCAAGTGGTTCTCCGATGATGGGGTCTCCGGCACGGTGGCAGCGACCCAGCGGGCAGGCCTGGGCGCCCTCCTCGCCTATGTCCGGGAAGGTGACGTCGTTGTGGTGGCGGCCATTGATCGACTCGGGCGGAACACCCTGGACGTGCTGAACACCGTCGAGGCCCTGAAGGCAAAGAGTGTGTCTGTTGTGTCCATGCGGGAAGGCTTTGACCTGGCGACGCCGGCAGGCAAGCTGATGCTTACCATGCTGGCTGCGGTGGCCGAGCTGGAGCGGGAGAACATCAAGGCCCGCCAGCTCGCCGGGCTTGAGCGGGCCAAGGCCGAAGGCAAGCACCTGGGGCGATCAAAGAGCATTGACGATGCTGCCGTGACTGCCTGGCGTGCTGAGAACTCGGCCAGTATCAGGGCAACGGCTGAACACTTTGGGATTTCGGCTGCGAGTGTGAAGCGGGCCTGTTCGAAAGTCTGATTGGAAATGGGGGAGGGTGCTTTGCTTTTCCGTTGTTGCCTGCGCGTGGCATCATCTCTGCCCTCTGAACGAAACATCTGAATTCATGTGTACCCAAAAGTGTACCCAGGCGCAGGACGTTACGTCTAAAACCCTTTATTTATATGGCTTGGTGGGGCTTTGTTCCGATCAGGTGCAAAACATTGAATAGGAAAAGGCCCATGCCCGGCACACTGTTCATTGTCACTGCGCCCTCTGGCGCCGGCAAGACCACCCTGGTCAGCGGCCTGCTGGCCAGGGATCCTCTGGTGAAGCTCTCGGTGTCCTACGCGACCCGTGCGCCGCGCGCTGGCGAGGTGGATGGCACGCACTATCACTTTGTCGATGTGCCCACTTTCCGCGCCCTTCGCGACAAGGGTGAATTCCTTGAGTGGGCCGAGGTCCACAGCAATTATTACGGGACTTCCCGTGCCTGGCTCGAGACGCAGATCGCTGCCGGCCACGATATCCTGCTGGAGATTGACTGGCAGGGTGCGCAGCAGGTGCGCAAGGTCTTTCCGAAGGCGGTGGGTGTGTTCATCCTGCCCCCGTCATTGGAGGAGCTTGAGCGTCGCCTGCGTGGTCGGGGTACGGATGCCGAGGAGGTGATTGCACGCCGGGTGCTGGGTGCTCGGGGCGAGATGCGCCATGTGGCCGAGTTCGACTACGTTATAATCAATGAAGACTTGCCCACCGCACTGGAAGACCTGGTAGCGGTGGTGCGGGCGTCACGGCTTCGCTACGCCAACCAGGAGGCACGCAAGCCGGAGTTTTTCCATTACCTGGAACAGGATTGATATGGCCCGCGTTACTGTTGATGATTGTCTGAAAAGAATCCCCAACCGCTTCCAGCTTACCCTGGCGGCCACCTACCGTGCCCGTCAGCTGACGGCCGGCGCCACCCCCCAGGTGGACCTGGACCGCCACGACAAGGACAAGCCCACCGTGATCGCCCTGCGTGAAATTGCTGCCGGCAAGGTCGGGGCTGAAGTCCTCAATCGCGGTCAGGCCTGAGCGCCTCTCCCGAGAGAGTGATGCCATGGAATCCGCCGCTCCGATCCCAGTCAGCGGCAGCGGCGTTTTCCAGCCTCCTCCCTCCTGCGTCCTGCCCCTCGACTTTGGGCGGCTGAGGGCGCAGGTCGCGGCCTACCTCCGTCCTGAGGACGTGGGTCGCATCGAAGCTGCTTACCATTTCTCCGCCGACGCCCATCAAGGGCAAGTGCGCAAGAGCGGCGAACCCTACATCTCCCACCCGGTTGCCGTCGCCGAGATCCTCGCTGGCTGGCACCTGGATGCCCAGGCCTTGTGTGCGGCCCTCCTCCACGATGTGATGGAGGACACCCACATCACCAAGGCCGAGATCTCCGAGCGTTTCGGACGAACCACGGCGGAACTCGTCGACGGGGTCTCCAAGCTCGACAAGATCGAGTTCCAGTCTCAAGAAGAGGCCCAGGCCGAGAACTTTCGCAAGATGCTGCTGGCCATGGCCAGCGACCTGCGGGTGATCCTCATCAAGCTGGCCGACCGTCTGCACAATATGCGGACGCTTGACCACATGCGTCCCGACAAGCGCCGTCGCATCGCCCGGGAAACCCAGGAGATCCACGCCCCCATTGCCAACCGGCTGGGGCTCAACAGCCTGTACCGTGAGCTCCAGGAGCTGGCGTTCCGGCACCGCTATCCCATGCGTTTCGGCGTGCTGTCCAAGGCCATCCTGGCGGCCCGGGGCAACCGCCGGGAAGTGGTGGGCAAGATTCTCGTTGCCATTGAGGAGCGTCTTCCCCAGTGGGACATCCAGGCTGAGGTGCGGGGTCGGGAGAAGCACCTCTACAGCATCTATCGCAAGATGGCGGAGAAGCGCCTGAGCTTCTCCCAGGTGCTCGATATCTACGGTTTTCGCGTCATTGTCCCGGATGTCCCGACCTGCTACCGGGCGCTTGGCGCGCTGCATGCCCTGTACAAGCCGGTGCCGGGCAAGTTCAAGGACTACATCGCCATTCCCAAGGCCAATGGCTACCAGTCCCTGCACACCACGCTCATCGGGCCCTTCGGCACACCGGTCGAGGTGCAGATCCGTACCCACCAGATGAACCACATCGCCGAGAGTGGTGTGGCGTCGCACTGGCTGTACAAGGAAGACGAGAAGACCCTCACCGAGCTTCAGCACAAGACCCATAGCTGGCTGCAATCGCTGCTTGAGCTCCAGTCCACCTCGGGCGACTCCAGCGAGTTCCTCGAGCACGTCAAGATTGATCTCTTTCCGGGCGAGGTCTACGCCTTCACCCCCAAGGGCAAGATTTTCGCCCTGCCGCGGGGCGCCACCGTGGTGGACTTTGCCTATGCCGTGCATACAGACGTGGGTAACCGCTGCGTGGCCGGGCGCATCAATGGTGAGCTGATGCCCTTGCGCACCGAACTCCACAATGGCGACCAGATCGAGATCATCACCGCCGCCCACGCGAGCCCCAATCCCGCCTGGCTAAGCTACGTGCGAACGGGCAAAGCGCGGGCCCAGATCCGGCATTTCCTCAAGAACGCCCAGCAGGAGGAAGCCTCGACCCTGGGCGAGCGCCTGCTCAACCAGGCTCTGCGGCCCCACGGACTGACGCTCGGTCAGGTCAGCATGTTTGCCTGGGATCGATTCCTCAAGGAGTTCACCTTGCCCAACCGCCGTGAGCTGATGACCGACATTGGCCTCGGGCGGCGTTTGCCGGCCATCGTGGCGCGGCGCCTGGCGGAGATTCAGGATGTCGAGTCGGGTCGTGCCGATGTGGTCAAGCCCAAGCCTGCGGGTGCCATCCTGATCCGTGGTACAGAGGGGGTAGCGGTGCAACTGGCCCGCTGCTGCCGCCCCATCCCCGGCGATCCCATCGTTGGCGTTATCCGTAAAGGGCAGGGGCTCGAGGTTCACATGCATGACTGCCCCCAGGCTCGCAAGCTGCGCAGTGAACGGGATCGCTGGATCGATGTGGAATGGGAGGCCTCGTCCGACCGCCTCTTCGACGTGACCCTCAAGCTGCTCACCCAGAACGTCCGCGGGGTGCTGGCCAAGGTAGCCAACGCCATCTCGGAGCAGGATTGCAATATCCAGAACGTCAGTACGGATGGGGATCAGGGTGCTTACTCGACCATCTATGTCACCTTGCAGGTGACCCACCGTATGCATCTGGCCAAAGTCATACGCGGGATGCGCAACATCCCGGAGGTCGTCCGCATCAACCGTCTCAAGGGCGACCAGAAAGGCAACTGAGACTGTTAGAATCCACGCCGCAAAAAGGGAGATCACACATGGCAGGTTACGAATCCGAGCACACGAAGTTCATGCGCGAATGGATGGAGAAACATCCGGAAGAGCGTGAGGAGCAGAAAAAGGGCCGTGCCCTGTGGTGGGACAAGCCCCAGGACGCCGAGACCACCCGGCAATACGCTGAGGCCAAAATCCCGGCCAAGGCCTACCCCTACTCGACTGAAGCTTAAGCGGCGGATTGTTCGCACCACGGCTTGCCTTCATTGACGTCGAAACCACCGGAGCCAATCCGGTGGTGGACCGCATCACCGAAATTGCCGTCCTGCGGGTTGAAGACGGCGAGCTTGTGGAGCGCTGGTCGAGTCTGGTCAATCCGGGCATTCCCATTCCGGGCAATATCCAGAGCCTGGTGGGCATCACCGATGAGATGGTGGCCGATGCCCCCGCCTTTGCGGAGCTTGCCGGGCCGATTCGGCGGCTATTGGCCGACTGCATCTTTGTCGCCCATAACGCCCGCTTCGACTACGGCTTCATCAAGAACGAATTCCAGCGCATCGGTGAAGGCTTCGACGCCCCGGTGCTGTGCACCGTCAAGCTTTCCCGCGCCCTCTACCCCCAGCATCACAAGCACGGGCTGGATGCACTGATAGACCGCCACGGTCTCACCTGCTCGGCCCGGCATCGGGCCATGGGGGATACCGAAGCCCTGCATCAGTTTGCCGGCATCGTCTCCAGCACCTTCGAGCGGGACGTGCTCGACATGGCCATCGTCAAGGCCATGAAGGCACCGAGCCGGCCTGCAGGCCTGCCGGAGGGCGTGCTCGAAGGCATCCCCGAGGGGCCGGGGGTCTATGTTTTTCATGGTGAGAACGATCTCCCGATCTACGTGGGTCGCAGCCTCAGTCTGCGCTCGCGGGTGATGAGCCATTTCTCGTCCGATCACCGCAACAGCAAGGAAGCCAAGATCGCCCGCAACGTGCGGCGGGTGGACTGGCAGGTGACGGCAGGGGAGCTGGGCGCCCTGATGCTCGAATCGCGCTTGCTGGGTCAGTTGAAGCCCGCCGAGAACCGCCAGCCGCGGGATGCGGAGGCCGTGTTCGGGCTCCGCTACGACCCGACCCGCAAACGCGGCCCGGTGTTGTTGCGGGAGAGCCTGAATGGTGCCGACCCCCTCGCCGGGCCCGCGCTGTACGGGGCGTTTCGAAGCAAGAAGGAGGCGGACGCCGCCCTGCGTGAATTCGCCAGCCTCTACCGTCTGTGCCCCAGGCGCCTGGGCACGGAGCCCTGGAGCGAGGGGCCGTGCCTCGCGCACTTGGCCAAACGCTGCGCGGGGGTGTGCGCCGGCAAGGAAAGCCCGGCCGAGCACGACGAACGTCTGCTGAAAGTGCTGGAGAGCCTGCGCCTTAAGCGCTGGCCGTGGGGTGGCCCGGTTACGGTCCGCGAAGCGCATCCCGAGACCGGCCGCCTGGCCTTCCACCTGCTGGATGGCTGGTGTGTGCTGGGGACCGTCGAAGACGAATCTGCCCTGGCCGCGCTCATTGCCGAGCCGCCAGCCCGGGCCTTTGATCTGGACACCTATCGCATCCTGCTGCGCTGGCTGGATACGCCCACCGGCAAGGCATCCGTCAGCGTCGTATCCGGGGCACCGGCATAGGTTACGGATGGGCCATGGGGCGGCGGCCACCGCCCCGGGGCCTCTCGTCTATCCCGGGGCCGGCTCCGGTACCGTCTTCCGGCGTCGCTCGCGCCAGCCTTCCACCAGTGAATACACCGCCGGCACCACCACCAGGGTCAGCAGGGTCGAACTGACCATGCCGCCGATCACGGCAATGGCCAGGGGCTGGTTGGTCTCGTTGCCGGCGCCAAAGCCCAGTGCCGCCGGGGCCAGGGCCAGGATCACCGTGGCGGAGGTCATCAGCACCGGACGCATGCGGATCGGGCAGGCATTGCGCAGGGCCGCATCCACGGGCAGACCGTCGTCGCGACGCTGGTTGGTGAGGTCCACCAGCAGGATCGAGTTTTTGGCGACCAAACCGATCAGCAGCACCAGGCCGATCATCGAGTAGATGTTCAGGGTGTGGCCTGTGGCCCACAGGGCTGCCACGCCACCGACGATGGCCAGGGGCTGGGCCAGCATGACGATGAAGGGCTGCACGAAGCTGTTGAACTGGCTGGCCAGCACCATGTAGAGCAGGGTCAGGGCCAGGGCAAAGGTGAAGCTCATGTACTTCTGGGTCTTGCCGAACTCCTCCGCCTGGCCGATCAGCTTGACCTGGTAGCCCGTGGGCAGCAGCTCTGCGGCGCTGCGCTTGACCACGTCCACCGCTTCACCCAGGGGCAGGGTCGGGGAGGCGTAGAAAGTGGCGGCGTATTGCAGGTCGAATCGCCCCACAACGGCCGGCCCCAGGGTTTCCCGGAAGCTGGCCACGCTGTCGAGGCGCACGAGCTGGCCCGACTTGTTGCGCAGGAAGATCTTCGACAGATCGGAAGGCTGGGTGAAGCTGCCTTCCCGGGCCTTCACCCGGATGTCGTAGCGCTGGCCGTCGCCGGGCTCGTCACTGTACTTGGCGATGTCCACCCCGCCGGTGAGCATGTTGATGGCCAGGGCCACGTCCTGGGTGCTCAGGCCGGCGTCGGCGATGCGCAGGCGGTCGGGTTTGAAGGCCAGTTGGGGCAGGTCGAGCTGCAGGTCGGTGTCCATGCGGCCGATGCCGGGGATGGTGGCCAGCTTGCGCTGCAGGGCCACCGCATGGCGGCCGAGTTCCTGCAGGTTCTCGCCGGTCAGCACGAACTGCAGTGGCTCGCCCCGCTGCCCCTGGACCATCGGATAGGGTGCGGCAAAGACACGGGCGCCGGCAACCTGGCTGAATTCCTTGCGCAGCAGTGGGATCACGTCCTGCTGTTTCACGCTGCGCTCCTCCCGCGGGACCATGCGCACCACCACCGTGCCCTGGTTGACCTGCCCGGCCGTGCCGAGGCCGATCAGGGCAAACTCGGAGCGGATCTCCGGGTGCTGGTCGAGGATGGCTTCCACCTCGCGCAGTTTGCTGTCGGTGTAGTCGATGCTCGAGCCCAGGGGCGTGCGTAGGGACACCAGGAAGCGTCCCTCGTCCTGCTCCGGGGTGAAGGCCTTGCCCACGTGGGTGAAAAAGAAGGCGCTGGAGCCCACCACGGCCAGGGTGGCCAGCAGCACCCACAGGCGATGGGTGAGGGCGCCTTCCAGCAGGCGCACGTAGATGGCGTCCAGGCCGGCGAAGAGGCGGTCGAAGGTCCGGTAGATAGGGCCGTGCTGCTTCTCTACCCGCAGGTAGCGGGCGCACAGCATGGGCGTCAGGGTGAGGGACACGAACAGGGAAACCAGCACGCCAAAGGTGACCACCAGGGCAAAGCTGCGGAAGAACTGGCCGATGATCCCGGAGATGAAGGCCACCGGTGCGAAGATGCACACCAGCGACAGGGTGGCGGCCATGACGGCGAAGACCACCTCGTTGCTGCCATTGATGGCGGCCGATACCGGGTCCGGATCCAGCTCTTCCCGGTGCCTGAAGATGTTCTCCAGCACCACGATGGCGTCGTCCACCACCACCCCGATGAGCAGCAGCAGGGCCAGCATGGTCAGGGAGTTGAGGGTGAAACCGGCAAAATAGATGACCGCGATGGCGCCCATCAGGGACACCGGGATGGCCAGGGCGATGATCAGGGTGGAGCGCACCGAGCGCAGGAAGATCCACACCACCAGGGAGGCCAGCAGGGTGCCCTCGATCAGGTGCTCCTTGAGGGAGTCCACGATCTCGAGGATGAAGACCGCATCATTGGAGACCACCGACAGGCTCATGCCCGGGGGCAGGGCAGGGCGCAGTTCCCGTTCCACACGTTCCAGGATTCGTTCGGTGATGGCCACCGTGTTGGCGTTGGCGATCTTCACCATGCCCAGGCCAATCGTGGTCTTGCCGTTGAAGCGGGCTAGCTGGCGGTTGTCGGTGAGGCCGTCCTCAATCTCGGCCACGTCACCCAGACGGATCGGTGCCTTGTTGCGCCAGGCAGCGATGAGGCCCTGGAGTTCGCCGACCTGGTGGAACTCCAGGTCGAGCTTGAGCAGGCTTTCGGTTTTTTGGCCGACCACGAAGCCACCGGCAAGCTGCACATGCTCCCGGGCAAAGGCGTCGCTGATGTCCTGGGCGGTGATGGCATGGGCGGCCATGCGGTCCGGCCGCAGGTTGACCCGGATGGTGCGGTCACGGCGACCACCGAGGCGTACCTCGCCCACACCGTCGATGGTCTCCAGGCGCTTCTTGAGTACGTTGAGGGCGTACTGGTTGAGTTGCTGCTGGGTGCGGTCGCCCTGCAGGGCCAGCCACATGATGGGTTGGGCGTTGGTCTCGACCTTGGCGATGACCGGCGGGTCCACATCCTTGGGCAGGCGGCGCAGCACCTGATTGACCTTGGACTGGACCTCGTTGAAGGCCACGTCCACCTTCTTTTCAAGGGCGAAGGTGATGTTGACCACCGAGACGCCGGGCGATGAGGTGGACTGCACGTGCTCGATGCCCGGCACACTATTGACCGCAGATTCGATCACGTTGGTGATGCTTGAATCGACGATGTCCGGGTTGGCGCCCTTGAGCGCCGTGGTGATCGAGATGACCGGAAATTCAATGTACGGGAAGCGGTCCATGCCGATCCGCTGGTAGCCGATCACCCCGACCAGCACCAGCACGGCGCTCATCATCCACGCCAGCACGTGGCGCTTGATGGAAAGCTCGGGCAGGGTCATGGCTTGCGGGCGGGCGCTGCCTTGACGTTGACGGCGGCACCGTCACTCAGGAAGCCTGCGCCGTCTTCGGCGACGGTTTCGCCATCGGTCAGACCCTTGGCAATCTCCACCCGGCCATCGCGTTTGGCGCCCACTTCAACCACCCGCTGGACGGCCTTGCCGCCGGCGATCACATAAACCACCTTGCCGGCCGGGCGTAGCACCACGCTCTGTTCGGGCACCATCACCGCCGCGCTCTTGTGCCCGGTGACGATGGCGGCATTGACGGTGCCTCCCGACAACAGGCTGCCGTCGTTGCTGACCCGGACGAGGACATCCAGGGCCCGGCTGCTGTCGTTGATGGTGGGCTTTACGTCCTCCACCGTGCCCTCGATCACCTTGCCCGGCAGGTGGGGCAGGCTCAGACGTACCGGCTGACCAGCGCGGATGCGGCCAGCGGCAGATTCCGGGTAGGGCAGGTGGGCGCGCAGGATGCGGTTGGAGATCAGGCGGAAGAGCGGATCGCCCACTTTCACATAGTCGCCGGGGGAGACGATCTGCGTTTCGATGATGCCATCCACCGGCGCCACGACCCGGGTGCGACCGAGATCGTTGTGGGTGGCACTTCCCCGCGCCCGGGCGGTGGTCAGCTGGGCGCGCAGGGCATCCCGCTGGGCCAGGCTGTCTTCGGCGCCATTGCGCGAGATGAAGCCTTTGGCGACGAGATCCTGCTGACGTTCGGCGAAGCGCTCGGCCTGGGCCACCAGGGCTTCCAGCCGGGCAATTTCGGCACCATCGACCCGGGTCTGGATGGCGAAGTCGGAGGCGTCCAGCTCCGCGAGTAGCTGACCGCGCCTGACCTTGTCCCCGCTATGGGCCACGACCCGGGTGACCCGACCTGCCACCTCGGCGCCGATACTGGGGTCGATCAGGGCCTCCAGCGTCCCCAGGGTGTCCTCGGTGATGTCGAGGGCAGCGCTGCGGGCGACGGTCGCCGTGATGAGGGTGGGCGGCGGGCCGGCGGGTTTGTCGGATGCCGGCTCGGGTTTGTTGCCGCAGCCGGCAAGCCCGAGGGCAAAGAGCAGGGTGACGCGGGGCGCGAAACGCATGATCGTGGCCATCGGGCGGCAGGAGTGGGGGTCAGGGAAGCGGGCGTTCGCCCCTCAGCAGGTGTTCGAGGGTTTCCCGCTCGCGGATGACATGCACCGTGTCCCCGTCCACCAGCACCTCGGCTGCCCGCGGGCGGGTGTTGTAGTTGGAGCTCATGGTCATGCCGTAGGCGCCGGCAGAGAGGATGGCCAGCAGGTCACCGGTATCGACGGCGAGATCCCGGTCATGGCCGAGGAAGTCACCGCTCTCGCAGATCGGGCCGACCACTTCGTAGCGGGTTGCGGGCAGGCTGCGCGGGGCGACGGCGACGATCTCGTGGTAGGCGTCGTAGAGGGCCGGGCGGGCCAGATCGTTCATGGCCGCGTCGATGATCGCAAAGTTCTTTTCGACGCCGGGCTTGAGGTATTCGATGCGGGTCAACAGCAGGCCGGCATTGCCCACCAGGGAGCGACCCGGCTCGAAGCACAGGGCTTCGTCGCGGCCGGCAAAGCGCTCCAGCAGCGGCTTGAGATAGTCGGTGGGGGTGGGCGGCTCTTCGTCCCGATAGCGGATGCCAAGGCCGCCGCCCAGGTCGATGTGGTCGAGCTTGATGCCTTCGCTGGCGAGCTGGTCCACCAGGCCGAGGATCTTGTCGGTGGCCTCGGCCATCGGCGCGGGATCAAGGAGCTGGGAGCCGATGTGGCAGTCGATGCCGCTGATCTCGATGTGGGGCAGCGTGGCGGCCTTGCGATAGAGGTCCAGGGCTTCCGTGAAGGCAACGCCGAACTTGTTGCTGCGCAGGCCGGTGGAAATGTAGGGGTGGGTGTTGGGGTTGACGTCCGGGTTCACCCGGAAGGCAATCGGCGCCCGCTTGCCCATGCTGGCGGCAACCTCGGCGAGGCGGTCGAGTTCGGCGGCGGACTCCACGTTGAAACAGCCGATTCCCGCTTCGAGGGCATAGCGCATTTCATCGCGGGTCTTGCCGACGCCGGAGAAGATCACCTTGCCGGCGTCGCCACCGGCCGCCAGCACCCGCGCCAGTTCGCCCCCTGAAACGATGTCGAAGCCGGCGCCAAGCCGGGCAAAGACCGACAGGATGCCGAGGCTCGAATTGGCCTTGACCGCGTAGCACACCAGCGCCTTGCGCTGGCCGAGAGCCTGTTGATAGGCCTCGTAGGCGGCTGTGAGGGCGGCGCGGGAGTATACGTAAGTGGGCGTGCCGAAACGCTCGGCGATATCGGCGAGGGCAACCCCTTCAAGGGTCAGGCCGGCGGGGCCGACGTTGAGCGTCGGCACGGGCAGGGCGGTCGTCATTGGGCGGGGTCCTGGGAGACGGGTTTGTTATGATCCACGCCAGGCGCCCGGTTGGGTGTCGGCGTGGTGTCGGCGGGTGTGGCGGCCTTGGCTGCTGGCTTGGGAATCTGCGGATAGTGCAGCGGGCCCTTGATGCCACAGGCGGTCAGCAGGAGTGAGCCGCAGGCCGCGGCGGCGATGGCGAAGGTTCGCATGGGTTCCGCGCAAAAACGGGAATGTTAACAGAACAAGGGATCAGACGATGGATGAAGCAGACTTCAATGCCCTGGCGGAAGCCGAACTGGACCGCCTGGAGCGCCTTCTGGATGCCTGCACGGCGGAGATCGACTATGAGGTCAAGCCCGGCGGGATCGTCGAGATAGAGTTCGAGAACGGCAGCAAGATCATCGTGAATCGGCACTCGGCCGCCCGGGAGATCTGGCTGGCGGCCAAGTCGGGTGGGTTCCATTTCCGGCCGGCAGAGGGGCGCTGGGTGGGAACCCGGGACGGCGCCGATTTCTATGCCGTGTTGTCCCGTTGCATGTCCGAGCAGGCGGGGGAGGCGATCAGTCTGGCGGGCTGATCAGCCCCCGCGGGATTCCGCGCTTGTGAAGCAATCGGGCAATGCGTCAGATCAATTCACAGGCACTCAGTGGGCGCTTGCCGCTGGTTGGCTCGGGGCTTCCTCGGTGGGCGTCCCTGCAGGCTCCGGCGGAACTTCGGGCGGCGCCGCGGGGAGGTTCTCCTGGTAGATCATTTCCTCGCCGGGGCTGCCTGCAGGCTGAATGCGGATCAGGCCCTTGGGTGCTTGCGGATAGGTTTCCGGGACGCCGTCGAGGGCCTTGCGCATGTAGTTGATCCACATGGGCAGGGCCGCAGCACCCCCCGTCTCGCCATTGCCGAGCTTGCGCGGCTGGTCGAAGCCGATCCAGGCGACGGCGGCGACGGTGGGTTGATAGCCGCAGAACCATGCGTCCACATATTCGTTGGTGGTGCCGGTCTTGCCGGCCAGGTCGCCACGCTTGAGTACCAAGGCTTTCGTTGCCGTGCCCCGGCGCACGACGTCCTTCATGATCGAATCCATGAGGTAGGCGTTGCGTTCATCGATGACCCGCTCGGCCGTTTCGCCGGCGATCGGCGGATCCACGCGGGCGAGCACGTTGCCCGCCTCGTCCCGTATCTCCTTGACCAGGAAAGGCTCCACCCGGTAGCCGCCGTTGGCGAAGATGGAATAGCCGCGCAACATCTGCCACGGAGTCACCGAGCCGGCGCCCAGCGCCATGGTCAGGTAAGGGGGGTGGCGCTCCGCATCAAAGCCGAATTTGGTGATGTAGTCCTGGGCGTAGCGGGGGCCGATCGATTTGAGCAGGCGGATCGACACCATGTTCTTGGAGCGGGCCAGGGCCGAGCGGATCGAGATCGGGCCGTCATAGCGTCCGTCGTAGTTCTTGGGCTCCCAGGATTGACTGCCGGTCTCTCCGGCCGGGAAGGACAGTGGGGAGTCATCCACCACGCTGTTCGGGCCATAGCCCTTCTCGAAGGCTGCCGAGTAGATGAAGGGCTTGAAGCTCGAGCCGGGTTGCCGCCATGCCTGGGTGGCATGGTTGAATTTGTTGCGGTTGAAGTCGAAGCCGCCGGCCAGCGCCCGCACGGCGCCGGTCCGGGGGTCGGCAGCCACGAGCGCGCCCTCCACCTCGGGTAGTTGGGTGATCTCCCAGCGATTCTCACTCCGGGTGATGCGCACGATGGCGCCGGGGCGGATGCGCTTGTTGGGCGGCGCCTTCTCGCCCAGCATGCTGGACGCAAAGCGCAGGCCATCGCCACTGATCCGGATTGACTCCCCGTAGCGATAGACCGTCACCGAACCGCCGCCCGCCTGGGTGACGATAGCGGCCAGCATATCGTCATAGTCGGCGGTCTCTGCCAGGATTTCGTCCATGGATTCCGCGTGCTGGGTGTTCAGCCGGCTTGGGTCGGCGTAACTCTCGGCACCGCGGTAACCGTGGCGCCGGTCATAGTCGAGGATGCCGCGGCGCAATGCCTTGTAGGCCGCTTCCTGCTCTGCCCTGACGATGGTGGTGATGACCTTGATGCCCTTGGTGTAGGCTTCATCGCGGTATTGTTCGTAGGCGATCTGTCTCGCCATCTCGGCAATGTAGTCGGCACTGCCACCGAGATCCGCCGCGCTGCTGACCACCTTGAGTGGGGTCTCGACGGCCTGGCGGTGCTCCGCCTCGCTGATGAAGCCGAGTTCGGCCATGCGGCGCAGTACATACTGCTGGCGCTGGGCGGCGCGCTTGGGATTGACCACAGGGTTGTAGGCGGAGGGCGCTTTGGGCAGGCCGGCAAGCATCGCGGCTTCGGGGACGTTCAGATCCCGGATGGATTTGCCGAAATAGGTATGCGAGGCCACCGCAAAGCCGTAGGCGCGTCTTCCCAGGAAAATCTGGTTGATATAGACCTCAAGGATCTGGTCCTTGGTGAGGTTCTGTTCGATCTTGAAGGCCAGGAGGACTTCGTAAAGTTTGCGGGAATAGGTCTTCTCCCGGGTCAGGAAGAAGTTGCGTGCCACCTGCATGGTGATCGTCGATGAGCCCTGGCGCTTGCTGCCGGTGGCCAGATTGGCGCCAGCCGCTCTCAGGATGCCTGCAAAGTCGACGCCGGGATGCTGATAGAAGCGGTCATCCTCGGCCGCCAGGATGGCATGCTTGAGGACCGGGGGGACATCCTGGATGCGGATGAAGGCTCGGCGCTCCTCGCCGTATTCGCCGATCAGTTCGCCATCCGCGGTATAAACCCTCAGAGGGATCTTCGGGTGGTAGTCGGTGAGGGCTTCCAGCGATGGCAGGGTGGGCCAGGCGAACGCCACGGCGAGGGCAAGGACCGCAACGCCTATGGCAATCAGGCCGAGGAGGGCAATGAAAGGGTAGAGTACCCAGCGCATGTCGGTGGAAGGAGCGGATAAAAGTTCCGCATTATACGAGCCGAGGGCGTTTTGACGCCCGTTGCATGAATTGGTGTTTTACCGGCACTTGCTTTACACCCGTCATGGTTGTTGTTAGGATTTGAAGTAGATTGTTGTAATTGCGCCTAACGTAAAGAATTTTCAGGACTTTTTGTGATCGACCTATCCTTTCTCAGCCCTGGGGCGCGCCCCCTGATCGGTGTCGACATATCGTCGTCGTCGGTCAAGATGGTCGAGTTGGCCGCCGTCTCCGGGGGAGGATTCCGGGTCGAGCGCTATGCCATCGAAGCCCTGCCCAGGGACGCCGTGTCCGACGGTAACATCGCCAACCTGGAGGCGGTTTCCGAGGCGATTCGTCGGGGCTGGCGCAGGCTGGGTACCAACACGAAATTCGTTGCCCTGGCATTGCCCGCATCCGCGGTGATCACCAAGAAGATCATCCTGCCTGCGGGCCTGCGCGATCAGGAGCTGGAGGTTCAGGTTGAGTCCGAGGCCAATCAGTACATTCCCTTTGCCCTTGATGAGGTCAATCTCGACTTCCAGGTGGTGGGGCCCGCCGCATCGGGTGCTGACGAGGACGAGGTACTGATTGCGGCTTCGCGCAAGGAAAAAGTCGAAGACAGGGTGGCAGCGGCGGAAGCCGCCGGGCTGAAGGCCCTGGTGATGGACGTGGAGTCCTATGCCGCCCTATCCGCGTTTGAGCTGGTCCAGGCAGATCTGCCCGATGCCGGGCAGGACAAGATCATTGCCCTCGTGGATGCGGGGGCCAATGTGATGAACGTATCCGTGCTTCGTAATGGGGTACAGGTGTATGCCCGGGAGCAGGCCTTCGGTGGTTTCCTCCTGACCCAGGACATCATGCGCCATTTCGGCATGTCCCTTGAGGAGGCCGAGAGCGGCAAGCGTACCGGTTCGCTCCCCGAGAGCTACGAATCGGACCTGTTGCGGCCCTTCATGGACGCCCTGGCGCTTGAAGTGTCGCGTGCCCTCCAATTCTTCTTTACCTCGACCCAGTTCAACCAGGTGGACCACATCGTTCTCGCCGGTGGCTGTGCTGTCATCCCGGGGCTTGCTGAAACCGTGTCGGGCCGTACCCAGGTCGATACCCACATCGCCAATCCGTTTGCCCGAATGAGCCTTGGCACCAAGATCCGTCCCAAGAGCCTGTCGGCAGATGCACCGGCCCTCCTCGTGGCCTGCGGCCTCGCTCTGCGGAGGTTTGATTCGTGATCCGCATCAACCTGCTCCCCCACCGGGAGGAAAAACGCAAGGCTCGTCGCCAGCAGTTCGTGCTGCTGGCCGCTGTGTCTGCCCTGGCTGGACTGGTCGTGTGGTTCGTCGGGCACACCATCATCGCCGGCTATGTTGAAGGGCAGGAGGCCAAGAACGCCTTCCTGAAGAACGAGATCGCTGTTCTCGACAAGGAGATCGTGGAGATCAAGGGGCTGCGCGAACAGGCCGAAGCCCTGCTGTCACGCAAGCAGGTCATCGAGTCTCTGCAGACCAACCGGACGGAAACCGTGCAGATCTTCAACGAGCTGGCCCGGCAGATGCCCGAAGGCATTTATCTCAAGTCCCTCAAGCAGACGGGCTCGAAGATCAATCTTGTCGGCTTTGCCCAGTCCAATGCGCGGGTGTCGAATCTGATGCGCAACCTCGACGCGTCTCCCCACTTGGAGCGGGCTGACCTTGTCGAGGTCAAGGCGGCGGTGCTCAATACCCGCCGGGTCAGTGAGTTCAGCCTCAACGTTAACATCGAGCGCGCCAAGTCTCCGGACGCAGACGTGCTTGGCAGCAAGAGCGCCCTGGGCTCGAAGGGGAAGCCGTAATGGGCCTCAAGGACTCGTTGAACAATCTGCGCACCCTCGATCTGCAGTCTTTGCAGCGGGATTTCAGAGGGCTTGATCCCAATGACCCCGGGCAATGGCCTCTGCTGCCGCGGGTGGCGACCCTTTTTGCCCTGTTCTTGGCCATCGTCGTTGGCGGTTGGTGGTTCGACTGGAGTGACCAGCTAACCATGTTGGAGACGCGGGAGCGGGAGGAGCAGACTCTCAAGGATGACTGGCTGAGCAAAAAACGTCAGGCGGTCAACCTGGCTGAGTACCGCCGTCAGCTCAGCGAGATTGACCGACAGTTCGGTGCCCTCCTGAAGCAACTGCCCAATCGCTCCGAGATAGAGTCCCTGCTCGCCGACATCAACCAGGCAGGCTTGGGGCGGGGGCTCCAGTTCGAGCTGTTCAAACCTGGCGCCGAAGGCTCCAAGGACTTCTATGCCGAGTTGCCGATTGCCGTGCGTGTGACAGGCAGTTACCACGACCTCGGTGAGTTTGTCAGCGACGTGGCCCAGATGCCCCGCATCGTGACCCTCAACGACATTGCCATTGAGGCTCAGAAGGAGGGTAATCTGAAATTCGATGCCACAGCCGTGACCTACCGTTATCTGGATGATGAGGAAGTCGCCCGGATCCGGAGGGAGAAAGCGAAGGAAAAGGCCGCCAAGTGAGGATCATGCGACTGACTTTGATGCTTCCGCTGGCCGCCGTCCTGCTTCTTTCCGGATGTTCCGACCAGCAGGACGATCTGCGCCACTGGATGGCTGAGGCCTCGAAGGATCTCAAGCCCAATCTCAAACCCCTGCCGCCAATCCAGCAGGCCGTGGAAGTGACCTATGAGGGGGCGACCAGGACTGATCCCTTCCGGGCCGCCAAGCTTGAGCCTGACAAGAAATCGGGGATGTTCATGCCCGATGCCAACCGCCGCAAGGAGCCTCTGGAGGCTTTTCCGCTGGAGTCCTTGAAGATGGTGGGTGTCTTGATCAAGCGCGGCCAGTCCCACGCCATTGTCGCGGCTGACAAGACCCTGCATCAGGTCAGGCTGGGCAATTATCTCGGGCAGAATTATGGGCAGATCACTGCCATATCCGAGTCTGAAATCACTTTGAAAGAGCTCGTTGAGGATGCCGGTGGCGAATGGACCGAACGCATCAGCACGCTGCAACTGCAGGAGCAGGCGCCTCAGGAGGCGAAGAAATGAAAATGAGACGTTGTAGCTTCACGTTGGGCGCATTGGCCTTGGTGGCGGTACTGGGATGGATGGCCCCGGCTACGTCGGCGCTCGCTCAGCCCGCTCAGCTTGCCGAGCCCGCCGGCAACCGGATCGAAAAAATGGTTGCTGCCGAGCAGGGGGGCAGTATTGTTCTCAAGCTGACCATGGCACAGCCACTGAGCGCCGCCCCGGGCAGTTTCAGCGTGGCCAATCCGGCGCGGATTGCCTTTGACTTTCCGGATACCGCAAACGGACTCGGTCGGAATAGCCAGGTTCTCAACACCGGTGACCTGCGTAGCGTGAATATCGTGCAGGTCGGGGATCGAACCCGGCTGGTGTTGAACCTTTCCCGGGTCTATCCCTATGAGACACGGCTTGAGGATCGCGACGTCTTCATTACGCTGGCATCCGGACCGTTCAAGGAAGCCACCGGGATGGTTCCCCAATCAACCCAATTCGCACCGGCGGCTTCCGGCCCGAACGAGAAGCACGCCATCCGTGACGTGAATTTCCGCCGCGGAAAGGATGGCGAGGGGCGTCTGATCGTCGATCTGTCTGATCCCAATGCCGGCATCGATATTCGTCAGCAAGGTACCAGCCTGATTGTCGACTTCCTCAAGACCGATGTCCCCGAGCAGCTTCGCCGCAAGCTCGATGTGGTGGATTTCGGTACCCCCGTGTCCTCTGTGGTCACCCAGGCCCAGGGGGGGAACGTGCGCATGACCGTAACGCCCCGTGGTCAGTGGGAGCACAACGCCTACCAGAGCGACAATCAGTTCGTGCTTGAAGTGAAGCCGGTCAAGGAAGACCCGAACAAGCTGGTGCAGGGGGCAGGCAAGGCACGTTTTGGTGGAGAGAAGCTGTCTCTCAACTTCCAGAACATTGACGTGCGCTCGGTGCTCCAGGTGATTGCCGATTTCACCAATTTCAACATCATCACCAGCGATTCCGTCCAGGGCAACCTGACCCTGCGCTTGAAAGACGTCCCCTGGGATCAGGCTCTGGACATCATCCTGCAGGCCCGCGGGCTCGATCTGCGCAAGAACGGCAACGTTATCTGGATCGCTCCCCGCGACGAGCTTGCTGCGCGCGAGAAGCTCGATCTGGAGTCCAAGGCTCAGATCGGCGATCTTGAGCCCCTCCGCACGGAGAGTTTCCAGATCAACTACCACAAGGCCAAGAGCGTTGCGGAGTTCCTGAAGAGCAAGGACCAAAGCGTGCTGTCCAAGCGCGGAAGCGTGGTGCCCGACGAGCGTTCCAACAAGATCTTCGTCAACGATGTCGCCTCGCGCCTGGAAGAGTTGCGCCGGCTCATTGCGGAGATCGACGTGGAGGTTCGGCAGGTTCTGATCGAAGCGCAAATCGTCGAGGCGACCGATACCTTCACCCGCAACCTCGGGGTGAGGCTCGGCTTCGGCGCCAAGACCGGCGGTTTGCTCGGCAAGACCGATGGCGGGGTCTCTGTCTACCGCAACACCTTCGGGTCGGGCGCCCTGACGTCGACGGGTTACCAGGCGGGGCAGATATCCACGGTGCCCAACTTCACCGATTCCCTGGCGGTGAACCTGCCTGCTTCGACCATCAACGGCAAACAGGCGGGCGCGTTCTCGCTGGCCCTCTGGAACAGTGCGGCCACCCGCTTCATCGACATGGAAGTCTCTGCTCTCGAGGCAGATGGCCGAGGTAAGGTTGTCTCCCGGCCCCGCGTGATGACAGCCGACAAGGTCGAAGCGATCATCGAGCAGGGTACCGAAGTGCCCTTCCAGACCCAGGGTGGTGGAACAACTGCGCCGACGGTGTCCTTCAAGAAGGCCAACCTGGCGCTCAAGGTCAAGCCGCAGATCACTCCTGACGGCAAGGTGATGATGAGCATCGAGGTCAACAAGGACCAGCCACGCTATGATCGTCCGGTGGCGAACGGCAATGTCCCCATCGATACCAAGCATGTGAAGACCGAAGTCGTGGTGGAGAATGGTGGAACCATCGTGATTGGCGGGATCTACACGCAGGATGTGTCCAACAATACGGTTAAGATTCCGCTCCTGGGTGACATCCCCGTGCTCGGTTACCTGTTCCGCAGCAACGAGCGGACCGACAACAAGACCGAACTGCTCATCTTCATTACGCCCCGCATCATCAACGATCAGCTAGGTTTGCGCTGACCACTGGCCTGAATGGATTTTTCAATGCGTGATTTTTTCTCAGCGGCCGTCCGCTCCCGTGCCCGGCTCCTTGGCTCCACCCTGATTGCGTTTGCACTCGTTAGCTGCGGAGGCGGCGGCGGTGGCGGTAGTGATTCAACCAGCTGTCCCGGTGGTTTCCTGACCTGTACGGGAACGGACACCGATAGTGGCACCACGCAGACGCCGAAGATCACCATGACGTTGGTGGATGCCGGAACGGGCGTGGCCACCAACAATCTGACTTCGGGCAAGCCGCTGACGGTTCGCGCCTTGCTGGTCTCGGCCAAAGGGGTGCCGTTGGCCAACCGGGTGGTCACTTTCACCACCAATTCGTCTCTTGCCGTCTTTGAACCGACTTCCGGCACGCGCCTCACCGACGCCAATGGCCTGACCTCCATCACCCTGCTGGCGGCAGATCTGGCCTCCAGTGGCGCAGCGGAAGTCACCGCCACCGTGGACGTGGACGGCACCTCGGTAACCCAGAAGATCGCATACAGTGTTAGCCCCGGCTCTGTGACCCTGTCCAATCTCAGCGCGAATGCCAGTGCATTGAGTGCTTACGGCAGCACCTCTGTTTCGGTCCAGGTGTTCTTCAATGGCGCCTTGACGATGACACCGCTCACCGTGAGTTTCTCCTCGGGTTGCGACAATAGCGGCAAGGCCAGTATCACCAAGAGTGTTGCTACCGTGAATGGCGTCGCCACGGCCACCTATACCGACAAGGGCTGTGCCGGGTCCGACATCATCACCGCATCGGTTCAGGGTACCTCCGCCCAGACCACCATCAACGTGGCTGCGCCCAAGGCATCCAACATCGGCTATGTGTCGGCCAACCCCTCCACGATGGCCCTTTCCGGCACGGGGGGCGCCGGGCTCTCTTCCAGCTCGGTCGTCACCTTCAAGGTGGTGGACAGCACCAACAATCCGGTGGCCTCGAAGGCCGTCAGTTTCGATCTTTCCACCCGCGTGGGCGGCATCAAGCTCAACAATCAGGCTTCCGGCACCGTGCAAGCCACCTCCGACGCCGCGGGTCTGGTCAGTGTGACGGTATCTGCCGGGTCGGTGCCCACCCCCGTGTGGGTGATCGCCACCCTGGTGGATGATCCGACGATTGTCACCCAGTCCACCAACCTCACCATCTCCACGGGCCGGCCGACCCAGGATCGTTTCTCCCTGTCCCTCGGCACCTTCAATATCGAGGGCTGGAATCGGGACGGCACGACTACGAACGCCACCGTGCATGCGTTTGATCGACTGGGCAACCCGGTTGCCGATGGCACGGTCATCAACTTCATCAGTGAAGGGGCAGGCATCCAGCCGTCCTGCGTCACGGCCTCCGGCGCTTGCAGCGTAACCATCACCAGTGGCGAGTTCCGTCCGCGCGTTGATAGTGAGCCATCCACCTTTGCCGTTACCGCCGGTCGGGTCACCGTGCTGGCCTACGCCCAGGGCGAAGAGAGCTTCGATGATCTGAACCAGAACAACCTCTACGACTCGGGTGAAGTCTTCCGTGATCTGGGTGATGCCTTTGTGGATAACACCGAAAACCAGACGTGGGGCTCGGGTGAGCGGGAGATCCAGTTCAGCGCATCCAACACCACGGCCTGCCCGGCTTATCCTTCCGATGGTCGTTACGCCAACGCCCCGTACAAAGCCGGAACCTGTAATGGGGTCTGGGGGGCTGCCCATGTCCGCCGCACCCAGGTGGTGGTGTTGTCGAGCCATGTTGTCGGCACGGTCACGCCGTCGTCATTCACCTTCCCCACTTCGGTGCCCCAGGTCTGTACGGCTTCCTTCACATTCCGTATGCCCGACGCCAACAACAACCCGATGCCTGCAGGTGCAGCGCTCACCGCAACGTCCAACGTGACCTACACCAACGATACGGGTGAGACGGTCAAGGCGACGGTGTCCTTCCCGCCCGGGTCCAACACGGTGTCGAACACCAATGCGCCGGGTGGCACCTTCCATACCGTGGTCGTCGAAGGTTCCAAGTGCACGTCGCGTTTGACGGGTAGCATTGGCGTCACCGTGACCTCTCCCAGCGGGAGCGTGAGCGGCTTCAATCTTTCGATCAATTGATGGTTGTTCCGGGGTTTCTCGTCGAGCCCCGGTCCATTGGGGCGGGGCATGAATCAGCCGAAATGTATCGTTCTCGTCGGTATGCCCGGCTCTGGCAAGACGACCGTGGGGCGCGAGCTTGCCAAGCGCCTCGGCCTGCGCTTCGTTGACAGCGATCACGAGATTGAACTGCGCACAGGCGTCAAGATCCCGACGATCTTCGAGATCGAAGGGGAAGACGGTTTCCGGAAAAGGGAAACCTGCACCCTCGATGTACTGACCCAGGAGTCCGGGTTGGTGCTCGCCACGGGCGGAGGCGCAGTGATCAGCCCTGTCAACAGGCAGCTGATGTCCGGGCGGGGTGTCGTGATTTACCTCAACGTGCCTCCCCACATCCTTTGGGAGCGTACCCGTCACGACCGCAGCCGCCCCCTGTTGCAGGTTCCGGACCCACGGGGCCGGCTGCAGCAGCTTCATGCCGCTCGCGACCCCCTCTACCGGGAAGTGGCCCACATCATCGTCGAGGGAGGGCGGGGAACACCCCATGCCATGGTCCGGATGATCGAGAAAGAACTGCAGACCCTATGCGAACACTGAATGTCGAGTTGGCGGAGCGCACCTATCCGATCCGGATCGGTGCCGGGCTTGTTTCCGATCCCGCCCTCATCCTGCCCTACCTGAAGGCCCGGCGGGTGGCCGTTGTCACCAATGACGTGGTCGGACCGCTCTATCTGGATCCCTTTGTCGCCGGCCTGCGCGCCCAGGGTCTTCAGGTGACCGAAATCGTGCTGCCGGACGGCGAAGCGCACAAGGCCTGGCCAACCCTCAACCTCATCTTCGATGCACTCCTGGCCGCGCGTTGCGACCGGAGCACCACCCTGATCGCCCTGGGTGGCGGCGTGGTGGGAGACATGGTGGGGTTTGCCGCGGCGACCTATCAGCGGGGCGTGCCCTTCATCCAGGTTCCCACCACACTGTTGTCCCAGGTGGATTCCTCGGTCGGAGGCAAGACCGCCATTAATCACCCCCTAGGGAAGAACATGATCGGCGCCTTCTACCAGCCAAAGCTGGTCCTGGCCGACACGACGGTTCTCGATACCCTGCCGGATCGCGAGCTCAAGGCAGGGCTTGCCGAGGTCATCAAGTATGGCCTGATCCGGGATCTGCCCTTTCTCGAATGGATCGAAGCCCATCTTGACCGCCTGCTGGCGCGGGATCCGGAGGCGCTCGCAGAGGCCGTCGAACGCTCCTGCCGCAACAAGGCCGAGGTCGTCGCCGCCGACGAAACCGAGCAGGGCGAGCGTGCAACGCTCAACCTGGGCCACACCTTCGGTCATGCCATCGAAACCGGTCTTGGTTACGGTCAGTGGCTGCATGGCGAGGCCGTCGCCGCGGGCACCATCATGGCCGCCGATCTCTCCCGGAGACTCGGCTGGCTCACCGACGATGAAGTGGCGCGGGTCAAGCTCATCCACGAGAGGGCAGGGCTACCCGTGATCGGCCCGGCGCTTGGCGCTGATCGCTACCTGGAACTCATGGCCCATGACAAAAAGGTGTCGGACGGCACCCTCCGGCTCGTGCTCCTGAAGGGGCTTGGTCGTGCGGTGATCAGTGCCGAAGCGACTTCGGCCCAGATCCGCGCCAGCATCGAAGCATGCTGCGCTTAGCCCGGGCGGCCCCATGACTCAGCTGGCGCCCTACGCAGTAACCGAGGCCAACAGCCGGGGCCGCCAGCTTGCAGAGCCTCCGCCGACCGCCCGCGGTGAGTTTCAGCGCGACCGGGACAGGATCGTCCATTGCACCGCGTTTCGGCGGCTCGAGTACAAGACCCAGGTCTTCGTGAACCATGAGGGCGATCTGTTCCGCACCCGCCTGACCCACAGCATCGAAGTCGCCCAGATCACCCGTTCCATTGCCCGCGCCCTGCACCTCAACGAGGATCTGGCAGAGGCCGTGGCCCTTTCCCATGACCTCGGGCATACCCCTTTCGGCCACGCCGGCCAGGAAGCACTCAACGCCTGCATGAAGGATTTCGGGGGCTTCGAGCACAATCTCCAGTCCCTCCGGACCGTAGACCTCCTCGAGGAAAGCTATGCCGAGTTCAACGGTCTCAACCTCATGCACGAAACCCGGGAAGGGATTCTGAAGCACTGCTCGCCGAAGAACGCCGAATTGCTCGGTGACGTCGGGCGGCGCTTCCTCGAAGGCCGCCAGCCCTCCCTCGAAGCCCAGCTGGCCAATCTGGCCGACGAGATCGCCTACAACAACCACGATGTGGACGATGGCCTGCGCTCCGGCCTGATCTCCCTTGAACAACTCGAGGCGGTCCCGATCTTCGCCCACAAGCGCCAGCTCGTAGAGGCCACTTATCCGGGCATCGGAGGTCGGCGCTTGATCCATGAGACCATCCGGCGGATGGTGAACATGATGGCGGTCGACCTGATCGAGCAGACCTGCCGCAATATCGCAGCCGCCGGGGTTGTCTCCCTTGATGACGTGCGGGCGGCGCCCCGGCTCGTTTCCTACAGCGCAGAGCTCCTGCCCGATTTGCGTGTCCTGAAGACTTTCCTGCGGGAAAACCTCTATCACCACTATCAGGTCCTGCGCATGACCGACAAGGCCCGGCGCATCATCCAGGACCTCTTCGGGGCGTTCATGAACGACCCCCGACTGCTGCCGCCCCAATACCAGTTGATGGCCCGGGTCGACCAGCCGCGTGCCATTGCCGACTACATTGCCGGAATGACTGATCGCTACGCGATGCGCGAGCACCGACGCCTGTTTGCCGTCGGCGAGATCCATTGAGCCGGTGCCGCCATGCGGCGGCGCAAAAATTCCTTGAAGAACGGGCACCTGCGGCGGTATATTCGACCCTCGCCCAATGTGTTTGAACGGTCTCCTCGTCGGGATCGAGCGTAGCCGGCCGGCCAGCATCCGCCGGCTTTTTCACGGTTCGGACGGGGCGACTTTCCGCAGTTTGAATGTCCGGTGCCGCAGGAATGCAGGCACCGGTGTGTGTTGTGTCGAGGAAAAACAAGATGGATCTTCCCCTGGAGCAGGGTCTTTACGACCCAGCCAACGAACATGACGCCTGTGGTGTCGGCTTCATCGCACATATCAAGGGCAACCGAACTCACGAGATCGTCAATCAAGGTCTCGAGATCCTCAAGAACCTGGATCACCGGGGTGCTGTGGGCGCCGATCCGCTGCAGGGCGATGGTGCCGGTATCCTGATCCAGATTCCGGATACCCTTTTCCGCGAAGAGATGGCCAAGCAGGGCGTGACGCTGCCGCCCGCCGGTGACTACGGTGTCGGCATGGTCTTCCTGCCGAAGGAACATGCCTCCCGTCTCGCCTGTCAGGACGAGATCGAGCGTGCTGCCCGTGCCGAAGGGCAGGTGGTCCTCGGCTGGCGTGATGTGCCCACCGACCCGGCCATGCCCATGTCGCCCACCGTCAAGGCCAAGGAACCGGTGATCCGCCAGGTTTTCATTGGTCGCGGCCCCGACGTGATGGTCACCGAGGCCCTCGAGCGCAAGCTCTACGTGATCCGCCGCCGTGCAGCCAATGCCATCGGCAGCCTCAAGCTCAAGCACTCCAAAGAGTTCTACACCCCGTCCATGTCGGCGCGGACCATCAACTACAAGGGTCTCCTGCTTGCCGATCAGGTCGGCCAGTACTATCTCGATCTCCAGGATCCGCGCTGCGTCTCCGCGCTTGCCCTGGTGCATCAGCGCTTCTCCACCAATACCTTCCCCACCTGGAACCTCGCCCACCCCTTCCGCTACATCGCCCACAACGGCGAAATCAACACCGTGCGCGGCAACTACAACTGGATGCGTGCCCGCGAGAAGGGTACCCACTCCCCGCTGCTCGGCGACGATCTGCAGAAGCTGTGGCCCTTGATCTACCCGGGGCAGTCCGATTCGGCGTCCTTCGACAACGCCCTCGAGCTGCTGGTGATGAGCGGTTACTCCCTGGCCCACGCCATGATGATGATGATTCCCGAAGCCTGGGAATCCCACACCCTCATGGATCAGAAGCGCCGCGCCTTCTACGAATACCACGCTGCCATGATGGAGCCGTGGGATGGCCCCGCTGCGGTGGCCTTCACCGACGGCCGCCAGATCGGCGCCACCCTCGACCGTAATGGCCTGCGTCCCGCCCGTTACTTCGTCACCGATGACGACTACGTGGTCATGGCCTCCGAATCCGGTGTGCTGCCCTTCCCCGACGAAAAAATCGTCAAGAAGTGGCGTCTGCAGCCGGGCAAGATGTTCCTGATCGACATGGAGCAGGGCCGCATCATCGACGACAAGGAAATCAAGGATTCCCTCGCCGCCGCCAAGCCCTACCAGGAGTGGATCAGCCGCATCAACATCCGCCTCGACGCCTGTGCCGAGCCCGAGAGCGTCGTGGCCCCCGAGTACGCCGCGTCCGTCCTGGATCGTCAGCAGGCCTTCGGCTACACCCAGGAAGACATCAAGTTCATCCTCGAGCCGATGGCCAAGAGCGGTGAAGAGTCCACCGGCTCCATGGGTAACGACAGCCCGCTGGCCGTGCTGTCCGCCAAGTCCAAGCCGATCTACAACTACTTCCGCCAGCTCTTCGCCCAGGTGACCAACCCGCCGATCGACCCGATCCGCGAGCAACTGGTCATGTCGCTGGTGTCCTTCGTCGGCCCGCGCCCCAACCTGCTCGGCATCAACGAGATCAACCCCCCGTACCGTCTTGAAGTTCCCCAGCCGGTGCTGACGTTCGCCGACATGGCGAAGCTGCGGGAGATCGCCCGTTACACCGAGAACAAGTTCCGTTCGGCCGAACTGGACATCTGCTACCCGCTGGCCTGGGGCAAGGAAGGCGTCGAAGCGCGTCTGGCCTCCCTGTGCGCCGAAGCCGAGAACGCGGTGCTCACCGGCTCCAACATCCTGATCGTCTCCGACCGCAAGGTGGACGCGCTGCACGTGGCCATCCCGGCCCTGCTGGCCACCTCCGCGGTTCACCAGCACCTGGTGGCCAAGGGCCTGCGCACCCGCACCGGCCTGGTCGTGGAAACCGGCTCCGCCCGTGAAACCCACCACTTCGCCGTGCTGGCTGGCTACGGTGCCGAAGCCGTCCACCCCTATCTGGCCCTCGAAACCCTGGCCCAGATCGCTGGTGGCGATGCCGAAACCGCCGAGAAATACACCAAGCACTTCATCAAGGGCGTCGGCAAGGGCCTCATGAAGGTCATGTCCAAGATGGGCATCTCCACCTTCATGTCCTATACCGGTGCACAGATCTTCGAGGCCATCGGCCTGCAGAAGGGTCTGATCGAGAAGTACTTCACCGGCACCTCCTCGCAGGTTGAAGGCATCGGTGTGTTCGAGGTCATGGAAGAGGCCATCCGTCTCCACCAGCAGGCCTTCAGCGCCGATCCGGTGCTGGCCAACATGCTCGACGCCGGCGGCGAGTACGCCTACCGTATCCGCGGCGACGAGCACATGTGGACGCCGGACGCCATTGCCAAGCTGCAGCACTCCACCCGCTCCGGCAAGTTCGACACCTACAAGGAATACGCCAAGATCATCAACGATCAGAGCAAGCGTCACATGACCCTGCGCGGCCTGTTCGAACTCAAGCCCGCCGGTGCCCCGGTGGCGCTGGAAGAGGTCGAGCCCGCCAAGGAGATCGTCAAGCGCTTTGCCACTGGCGCCATGTCCCTGGGCTCCATCTCCACCGAAGCCCACACCACACTGGCCGTGGCCATGAACCGCATTGGCGGCCGCTCGAACACCGGTGAGGGTGGCGAGGATCCGAAGCGCTTCATCCCGATCAACCAGCCGACCATGCTGTCCGAGATCATCGGTGCCAGCCGTATCGAGCGTGACCTGCAACTGCAGGCCGGCGACAGCCTGCGTTCCTCGATCAAGCAGGTGGCTTCCGGCCGTTTCGGTGTCACCACCGAGTATCTGGTCAATGCCGACCAGATCCAGATCAAGATGGCCCAGGGCGCCAAGCCCGGTGAAGGCGGTCAGCTGCCCGGTCACAAGGTCTCCGAGTACATCGGTTTCCTGCGTCACTCGGTGCCCGGCGTCGGCCTGATTTCGCCCCCGCCGCACCACGACATCTACTCCATCGAAGATCTGGCGCAGCTGATCCACGATCTGAAGAACACCAACCCCGTGGCGGACATCTCCGTCAAACTGGTGTCCGAAGTGGGTGTCGGCACCGTGGCGGCCGGTGTGGCCAAGGCCAAGGCCGACCACGTGGTGATCGCCGGTCACGACGGTGGCACCGGTGCCTCGCCCTGGTCCTCCATCAAGCATGCCGGTTCGCCGTGGGAGCTCGGCCTCGCCGAAACCCAGCAGACCCTGGTCCTCAACCGTCTGCGCAGCCGTATCCGTGTGCAGGTGGATGGCCAGATCAAGACCGGTCGCGACGTGGTCATCGGCGCCCTGCTGGGTGCGGATGAATTCGGCTTCGCCACCGCCCCGCTGGTGGTCGAAGGCTGCATCATGATGCGCAAGTGCCACCTCAACACCTGTCCGGTGGGCGTGGCCACGCAGGATCCGACCCTGCGCAAGCGCTTCTCCGGTCAGCCCGAGCACGTGGTCAACTTCTTCTTCTTCATCGCCGAAGAAGTCCGCGAGCTGATGGCCCAACTGGGCGTGCGCAAGTTTGACGACCTGATCGGCCGTGCCGATCTCCTCGACATGCGTGCCGGCATTGAGCACTGGAAGGCCCGTGGCCTGGACTACAGCCGCATCTTCCACATGCCCAACGTGCCCGCCGATGTGCCGCGCATCCACACCGAAACCCAGGACCACAACCTGGCCAAGGCGCTGGACAACAAGCTCATCGAGCTGGCCAAGCCGGCCCTCGAGAACGGCGAGAAGGTCTCCTTCGAGATCCCCGTGCGCAACATCAACCGCACCGTCGGCGCCATGTTGTCCGGGCGCTTCGCGGCCAAGTACGGTCACGCCGGCCTGCCCGACGACACCGTGCATATCCGTCTCAACGGTACGGCTGGCCAGAGCTTCGGCGCCTTCCTGTCCCGCGGCCTGACCCTCGAACTGGTGGGTGAAGGCAACGACTACGTGGGCAAGGGCCTGTCCGGTGGCCGCATCATCGTGCGTCCGGCGGCCGGTTTCCGTGGCGATACGCCGAGCAACATCATCATCGGCAACACCGTGCTCTACGGTGCCACCGAAGGTGAAGCCTACTTCGCGGGTGTCGGCGGCGAGCGTTTCGCCGTGCGCAACTCCGGCGCCACCACGGTTGTTGAAGGCGTGGGCGACCATGGTTGCGAATACATGACCGGCGGCACCGTGGTGGTGCTCGGCATGACCGGCCGCAACTTCGCTGCGGGCATGTCCGGTGGTGTGGCCTACGTGTTCGATGAAGAAGGCACTTTCGAGTCCCGCTGCAACATGGCCCAGGTGGCCCTGGAGCCGGTCGAGGAAGAAATCGAAGCCCGCAAGGGTTCCGAGTCCGGCGATGATCTCGAGTCCCACGGTCGCGTCGATGTGCGTCACCTGGGCATGGCCGATGAAGCCCTGCTCAAGATGCTGATCGAGCGCCACGCCACCTACACCGGCAGCGAACGCGCCAAGTCCATCCTCGCCGACTGGCCCACCTACCGGGCCAAGTTCGTCAAGGTGATGCCGCACGAATACCGTCGCGCGCTGGCCGAGATGGCCGCGCAACAACAGAAAGAACTGGAGGCCGCGTAACATGGGCAAGCCAACTGGGTTTCTCGAGTACCAGCGTCTTTCCGAGGCCTACGCCCCGGTCGAGCAGCGTCTCAAGCACTACAAGGAGTTCGTCGATCACCTGAGCGACGACGAGGCCGCCAAGCAGGGCGCCCGCTGCATGGACTGCGGCGTGCCCTTCTGCAACAGTGGCTGCCCGGTGAACAACATCATTCCCGACTGGAATGACCTGGTGTTCCGGGGCAACTGGCAGGAGGCCATCGCGGTCCTGCACTCCACCAACAACTTCCCTGATTTCACCGGCAGGATCTGCCCCGCCCCGTGCGAGGCCGCCTGCACGCTGAACATCAACACCGACGCGGTGGGCATCAAGTCCATCGAGCACGCCATCATCGACAAGGCCTGGGAAAACGGCTGGGTTGTGCCCCAGCCGCCCACCACCAAGACCGGCAAGAAGATTGCCGTCGTCGGTTCCGGCCCTGCCGGCCTGGCCGCCGCTCAGCAACTGGCGCGCGTCGGCCACGATGTCACCGTCTTCGAGAAGAGCTCCCGCATCGGCGGCCTGCTGCGTTACGGCATCCCCGACTTCAAGATGGAGAAGTCCCACATCGACCGTCGCGTCGCCCAGATGGAAGCCGAAGGCGTCACCTTCCGCACCAAGGTCTGTGTCGGCACCAAGCCGAGCCTGACGGGCATCAACGACGACGCCGTCGAAGTGGTCAGCGCGGATCAGCTCAAGTCGGAGTTCGATGCGGTGATCCTCGCCGCCGGTTCCGAAGTGCCCCGCGACCTGCCGGTTCCCGGCCGCGAGCTGGCCGGCGTGCATTTTGCACTCGAGCTGCTGGTGCCCCAGAACAAGGAAGTGGCCGGCGACGACAAGAACCCCATCTCCGCCACGGGCAAGCACGTCATCGTGATTGGTGGCGGCGATACCGGTTCCGATTGCGTGGGCACCTCCAACCGTCACGGTGCAGCATCCGTGACCCAGTTCGAAGTGATGCCCGAGCCGCCGAAGGAAGAGAACCGCCCCCTGACCTGGCCCTACTGGCCGATCAAGCTGCGCACCTCCTCCTCCCACGAAGAGGGTTGCCAGCGCGAGTTTGCCGTGTCCACCAAGGAGTTCATCGGTGAAAACGGCAAGGTCAAGGCCCTGCGCACCGTCGAACTTGAGTGGAAGGACGGCAAGCCGTCTGAAGTCCCGGGCTCCGAGCGCGAGCTGCCGGCTGACCTGGTGCTGTTTGCCATGGGCTTCACCAATCCGGTGGCTTCCCTGCTGGAAGCCTTTGGTGTCGACAAGGATGCCCGCGGAAATGCCAAGGCCACTACCGACGGCGAAGGCTGCTACGCCACCAACGTGGCCAAGGTCTTTGCCGCAGGTGACGTGCGCCGTGGTCAGTCCCTGGTGGTGTGGGCCATCCGCGAAGGCCGTCAGGCCGCCCGCGAGGTGGACACCTTCCTGATGGGCAGCAGCGTCCTGCCCCGCTGAGGCAAGCACCGCTCCACTAAAAAGCCCGCAATTGCGGGCTTTTTCGTTTTACAGGTACTGCCATCCGGGAAGGGCTGCAGGGGCGGCTTCGGCCACCCCTCCACCGGCACGCCCTTACAGGCCGAGCAGATTCACCGCGTGGTGGCCGATCATCCATTCCTCGTTGGTGGGCACCACCAGGACTTCGATCTTGCTGTCCCTGGCGTGGATACGGGTGGCGTGGCGCTCGTTGGCGGCAGGGTAGAGAGACAGCCCCGTCCATGCCAGCCACTCGGCGATGCGGGCGCGTACCGGCGCCGCGTGCTCACCGATGCCACCGGTGAATACCAGCGCGTCGAGACCGCCGGCTGCCATGGTGAGCTGGCCGATCATGCAGGCCGCACGGTAGCAGAACAGTTCGATGGCTTCCTTGGCCGATTCCTCATCCGATTCCAGCAGCGCCCGCATGTCCTGGCTGATGCCGGATACGCCAAGCAGGCCTGACTGTTTGTAGAGCAGATTGCTCAGGGACTTGGCATCCATTCCCTTTTGCTCCACCAGGTGCAGGATCACGCCGGGGTCCAGGCTGCCCGTGCGAGTGCCCATCATCAGGCCGTCCACCGCGGTGAAGCCCATGCTGGTGTCGCGGGAGAGGCCGTCGCGCAGCGCGCACATGCTGGCGCCGTTGCCCAGGTGGGCCACCACGATGCCGCCGCGGGCCTTTTCCTCGCCCAGCAGGTCGGGCAGCTGGCGCGCCACGAATTCGTAGGACAGGCCGTGAAAGCCGTAGCGCTTGATGCCCTCGTTGGTCAGCGCGCGGGGGAGGGGGAAGCGGCTTGCCACCGGCAGGCGGGTGCGGTGGAAGGCAGTATCGAAGCAGCCCACCTGGCGCACGTTGGGCATCAACCCGAAGAGCAGCTTGATGGCGCGCAGATTGTGGGGCTGGTGCAGGGGCGCCAGCGGGATCAGGGTTTCAAGCTCGGTGACCACTTCGGGCGTCAGGATCACCGGCGCGCCATAGTGATCGCCCCCATGCACGATGCGATGGCCGGCGGCGACGATGTCCACCCCCGGGCTGTGGCGGTTGATCCAGCCGAAGATGAACTCCAGGGCCAGACGGTGCTGGCCATTCTGGTCGGTGCCCTCGGGCACGCTGAGCGCCTCGGTAAAGCGCTCGCCGGTGAGGGTGTCCTTGGCGTGCATCAGCGGCTCGGCGCCGATGCCCTCCACCTGGCCCGACAGGCGCGGCGTGTCGGCCAGACGCGGTGTCATGGGAAAAAGGGCAAACTTCAGGCTCGAAGACCCTGCGTTGAGGATCAGGACTGCTTTCATAGACGGACTCCCTGGCGACGCTTGTGGGCCATCAACTGTGCAATGGCACAGGAGGCGGTTCTTGTTTCGGCGGTATCGGCACGGCTGGTGAGCACGATGGGGACACGGGCGCCCAGCACCACGCCGGCCATCAGGGCGTCGGCGAGGTATTCGAGCTGTTTGGCCACCATGTTGCCCGACTCGAGATCGGGCACCACCAGGATGTCGGCCTGACCGGCCACGGCCGAGCGGATGCCCTTGGTCTTGGCAGCCACCAGGGACACGGCATTGTCGAAGGCCAGCGGGCCATCCAGCAGGCCCCCCTTGATCTGGCCCCGGTCGGCCATCTTGCACAGGGCGGCGGCATCGAGGGTCGAGCGGATCTTCTCGTTGACCGTTTCCACCGCCGACAGGATGGCCACCTTGGGTTCGGGCACGCCCATCATGATCGCCAGTTCGATGGCGTTCTGGATGATATGCACCTTGTCGGCCAGGGTCGGTTCGATGTTGATGGCGGCGTCGGTGATTAGCAGCGGATGGGGGTAGGTGGGCACGTCAGCCATGAACACATGGGACAGGCGCCGCGCCGTGCGCAGCCCGGTTTCCTTGGAAACCACCTCGCTCATCAGCTCGTCGGTATGCAGCGAGCCCTTCATCAGGGCTTCCACCTCGCCGTTGCGGGCAAGGCGCACTGCGGTTTCGGCGGAGGCGTGGCTGTGGGGTACGTCAATGATGCGCACGCCGCGCAGATCGATGCCATTCTGGGCCGCCACCTCGCGTATCTTGCTTTCGGGGCCGACCAGCACCGGAATCACCAGCCCCGCATCGCGCGCCTGGATGGGGCCGCGCAGGGATTCGGTATCGCAGGGGTGGGCCACCGCAATGGGAATGGGCTCCATGCCCTTGGTCATCTCGAGCACATGGAGGTAGCGCTGCTGGCGGTCGGAGATGGTGACCTCCGGCAGGGCCATGCGCGGGCGCTTGATCTTCTGGGTGGGCGCCATCACCTCCGCCGTGCCGTCGATGACCTTCAGCCCGTCCTGGTTGACGCACTGGCAATCGAGCAGCAGATGGTGGTTGTGCTCGAAGCGCTGGGTACAGGTGATGGTGACGGTGAGGGTGTCGCCAATGGTGATGGGCCGCCAGAACTTGAGGGTCTGGCCCACATAGACGGTGCCCGGCCCCGGAAACTCCGTGCCGAGAATGGAGGAAATCAGCACGCTGCCCCACATGGAGTGCCCCACCACCTCGCGGAACTGGCTGGAGCGGGCAAACTCCGGGTCTACATGGGTGGGGTTGACGTCGCCCGACATCACCGCAAAAAGGTGGATGTCTTCGGGGCGCAGGGTGCGGACCAGGAGCGCGGAATCGCCCACGGCGATTTCGTCAAAGGTCCGGTTCTGGATGAAATCGTGGGCTTGGCTTGTCATGGTGTGTCCTGAGGTTGCACTGCAGCATCGGCCATTCTACGGAAATGCCTCGCGGGAACTTTAGCATTAGATCAAAGGAATGTTGCAATGCATCACCCGCAGGGGTTTTGTGGCGGTATGTAATTCGAGAACTGCTCCGCGAAGGCGCCAAAATCCACCATGCTAGAATTTGTGGCATCGTCATCCCGCCCTAGAGCATCCATGGAAGTAATCGTACTGGCCGCTGGCCAAGGCAAGCGCATGCGTTCGGTGCTGCCCAAAGTTTTGCAGCCCCTTGCTGCCAAGCCCATGCTGGCCCACGTGCTGGATACCGCCCGCACCCTTGAAGCGCGGCGCATCGTGGTGGTGTATGGCCACGGTGGCGAAGTGGTGCGCGAAGCCCTTGATGCCCCCGACCTGGCCTGGGCCCGCCAGGACCCGCCCCAGGGCACCGGCCACGCAGTGCAGCAGGCCATGCCCTTGGTGGAAGACGGCGACACCGCCCTGATCCTCTACGGCGACGTGCCCCTGATCGGCGTGCCCACCCTGCAGCGCCTGATGGCCGCCGCCAGCGACACCGCCCTGGCCCTCCTCACCGTGTCCATGGACAACCCCACCGGCTATGGCCGCATCCTGCGCGATGGCGCCGGCAAGGTCACCCGCATCGTCGAAGAGAAGGACGCCACCGCCGACGAGCGCCAGGTGCAGGAAGTGAACACCGGCATCCTCGCCGCCCCGGTCACCCGCCTGCGTCAGTGGCTCGGCAACCTCAAGAACGACAACGCCCAGGGCGAGTACTACCTCACCGACATCATCGCCATGGCCGTAGCCGACGGCCTGGAAGTCGTTACCACCCAGCCCGACGCCTTCGAGGAAACCCTCGGCGTCAATAACAAGACCCAGCTCGCCGAACTCGAACGCATCTACCAGCGCAACATCGCCCGCAGCCTCACCGACGCCGGCGTCACCGTCATCGACCCGGCCCGCCTCGACGTGCGCGGCAGCCTCGAATGCGGCCGCGATGTGGAGATCGACATCAACTGCGTCTTCGAAGGCACCGTGGTGCTGGGCGACGGTGTGCGCATCGGCGCCAACTGCATCGTGCGCGACGCCACCCTTGGGGCCGGCACCCGTGTCGCCCCCTTCTCCCAGATCGAAGACACCATCACGGGCGAGGCCTGCATCATCGGCCCCTACGCCCGCACCCGCCCCGGCACCGTGCTCGGCAACGACGTGCACCTGGGCAACTTCGTCGAAGTCAAAAACAGCACCATCGCCGACCACTCCAAAGCCAACCACCTGGCCTACGTGGGCGACGCCGACATCGGCCAGCGGGTCAATGTGGGCGCTGGCACCATCACCTGCAACTACGACGGCGCCAACAAGTTCCGCACCGTCATCGAAGACGACGTCTTCATCGGCTCCGACACCCAGCTCGTTGCCCCCGTGCGTGTGGGCAAGGGCGCCACCCTGGGCGCGGGCACCACCCTCACCAAGGACGCCCCCGCCGAACAACTCACCGTCTCCCGCGCCAAGCAGATCTCCCTGGCCGGCTGGCAGCGCCCGGTGAAGGTCAAGAAGTGATGATTTCCGTTGGGGGCGCCCCCCGCGCTGCCCTGACAACACCCAACATCTGAAAGGCCCCCCCACCATGTGTGGCATCGTTACCGCCATTGCCCGTCGCAACATCGTTCCCGTGCTGCTCGAGGGCCTGCGCAAGCTCGAATACCGGGGCTATGACTCCGCCGGCCTCGCCGTGCTCAAGGACGGCAAGTTGCAGCGCCTGCGCGCCGTCGGCCGCGTCGCCGAGCTCGCCGCCCAGGCCGATGCCACTCACCTGAGCGCCGAGATCGGCATCGCCCACACCCGCTGGGCCACCCACGGTGTGCCCTCCGAGCGCAATGCCCACCCCCACATCTCCGCCGGCCTCGCCGTGGTGCATAACGGCATCATCGAAAACTTCGAAGAGCTGCGCACCCAACTGCGCGCCAAGGGCTACGAATTCACCTCCGAGACCGACACCGAGGCCATCGCCCACCTGCTCCACGACACCCTCAAGACCACCCCCGATCTCTTCGAGGCCGTGCGCATCACCCTTGGGCAACTCATCGGCGCCTACGCCATCGGCGTGGTGAGCGAAGCCGAACCCAACCGCACCATCGTCGCCCGCAAGGGCTCGCCCCCTGCTGCTGGGCATTGGCGAAGACGGCCACTACGCCGCCTCCGACACCGCCGCCCTGCTGCAGGTCACCCGCAAGGTGGTGTACCTGGAAGACGGCGACGTGGCCGAGCTCACCCTCGACGGCTACCGCATCACCCTTGCCGACGGCACCCCCGTCGAGCGCCCGGTGAACATCTCCAGCCTGTCGGCCGACGCTGTCGAACTGGGCAAATACCGCCACTACATGCAAAAGGAGATCTTCGAGCAGCCCCAGGCCCTGGGCAACACCCTCGAAATCATCGCCGGTGGCGGCGGCATCTCCCCCCAGCTCTTCGGTGCAGACGCCGTCGGCCTCTTCGGCGCCACCCGCCGCGTCCTCATCCTCGCCTGCGGCACCAGCTACCACGCCGGCCTCGTCGCCCGCTACTGGATCGAAGCCGTCGCCAAGCTCCAGTGCACCGTCGAGATCGCCAGCGAATACCGCTACCGCGAATCCGTGCCCGACCCCGACACCCTGGTCGTCGTCATCTCCCAATCGGGCGAAACCGCCGACACCCTGGCCGCCCTCAAGTTTGCCAAGGGCCTGGGCATGACCAAGACCCTGGCCATCTGCAACGTGCCCGAGTCCGCCATCGTCCGCGAAACCGCCCTGCGCTTCGTCACCCGCGCCGGCCCCGAGATCGGCGTCGCCTCCACCAAGGCCTTCACCACCCAGCTTGCCGCCCTGGCGCTCCTCACCCTGGCCCTCGCCAAGGTCAATGGCCGCCTCAGCGAACAGGCCGAAGCCGAACACCTCACCCAGCTCCGCCACCTCCCCGTGGCCGTCGCCAAGGTCGTCGAGCTCGAACCCGAGATCGAACGCTGGGCCCAGCGCTTCGCCAACAAGCAGCACGCCCTCTTCCTGGGCCGGGGCATGCACTACCCCATCGCCCTCGAAGGCGCCCTCAAGCTCAAGGAAATCTCCTACATCCACGCCGAAGCCTACCCCGCCGGCGAGCTCAAGCACGGCCCCCTGGCCCTGGTGGACAAGGACATGCCCGTCATCTCCGTGGCCCCCAACGACAGCCTGCTCGAAAAGCTCAAGAGCAACCTGCAGGAAGTGAAGGCCCGCGGCGGCGAACTCTACGTATTCGCCGACGCCGGCAGCGAGATCCCCGAATCCGAAGGCGTGCACATCCTGCACCTGCCCGAACACTACGGCATGCTCTCCCCCATCCTCCACGTCATCCCCCTGCAACTGCTCAGCTACCACGCTGCGCTGGTGAAGGGTACGGATGTGGACAAGCCGCGGAATCTGGCGAAGAGTGTGACGGTGGAGTGATCGGGCGGCGGCTGCAGGCCATGTCTGCTTGTCGTCTTCGCCTTGCCTGATGCGCTGAGCGGGTCAGGCTGGAATCAAGGTTTAGTTTGTCAAAACGTCCGGTGAGCCGGGCGTTTTGACGTTCTTGGGGGCGGTAGGTTGGTGTCTGCTGCTCGGCCAAAGCTGACGGTGAATCTGAGCCTTGACCGTCTGCTAAGCAGTGGTTGCGGACTCTCTGTGAGGGTCTCAAACGCCAGCGTGTGTACAAAATGGGACTATTTCTAAGCTGCCTGAGCCCGGTGCGACATCCGTCTTCAACGCGCTGCTTAGCAGCTACTGGCTAACTTTAAGCAACGAGCGTCCACGGAGCAGGGTGCTCCTCTCATGTGGTATCATGTTAACGTGAATACATCAAAGCCGCCTGAACGTAAGCCGCGCGCCACAACCACTGGCACGCTTGTTGGCACGCGCTTTCAACCTGACCTGCTAGAGGCGGTCGACCTCTGGAGAAAGGCGCAGCCCGATCTTCCCACGCGGCCAGAAGCCGTTCGGCGACTTGTTGAACTTGGCATGCGAGACGCAGATAGCACGCTTGGTCACTCGGTGCCGTCTGCCTTCAAATCGGGTGGGACAGGTTTATGAAGCTGCTCAGCCCACTCAGGTATCCCGGCGGCAAGGCCGGGCTTGCCCCGTTCCTCACCGATGTTCTGGACCTCAACGGCATCCGAGGAGTTGATTACTTCGAGCCATATGCAGGCGGGGCAGGCGCTGCCCTGGCGCTGCTTGCCGATGGGGTTGTGCGACGCATCTCCATCAACGACGCTGACTTCCGAATCTATTCGTTCTGGCGAACAGTCCTCAATGAGCCTGAGTGGTTCGTTGACAGGATCATGACTGCGAAGCTTGACTTGCGGGAGTGGAAGGAACTGCGTGAGACATGCCTCTCTCCGGATGGCAAGGAGATGAGGGACGTTGGCTTCGCGGCCTTCTACATGAACCGCTGCAACCGATCTGGCGTTCTCAGCAGCGGCCCGATTGGCGGATACGAGCAAGCCGGTGAATGGCGGTTGGACGTTCGCTTCACCAAGCCTGCTCTTGCTGAACGCGTACTCGAGATCGCCAAACTGCGCGAGCAGATCGACGTTAGCAACTTGGATGCAGTCGTGTTCTTGAAGGAGAGGCTACCGAGTGGCAATGGTCGCAAGAACGCATTCGTGTATTTGGATCCCCCCTATGTCGAGAAGGGCCAGCGTCTATATCTCAACGCCTACGAGCCCGATGATCATGGGGAAATCTCGAGGTACATGGCTCAGCAGAAGATTCTGCCTTGGGTGATGTCCTATGACGACGCAGAGCTCGTGAGGCGTCTGTACAAGAATCAGCGGATTGCGCTGTTGCCAATTAACTACTCGCTTCAGGAGAAGCGTGCGACCAATGAATTGGTCATTGCGCCGCATCGAATGCGTCTGCCTCGAACGATGAGAATCGGCGCCAGAAAATTCGAGTTCAAAGAGATCACCCCAAGGAACATAGCGTGAACAAAGCTCTCAACGTAGTTCCGACCAAAGTCTCGGATTTGCACTTTGATTATGAGAATCCACGCTTAGCGGAGTACGGGATTACCAAAGCCACCCCTGAGGAAGAGATTCTCATGATTCTTTGGGAGGCGATGGATGTTCGAGAGTTGGTTCAGTCCATTTCTGCCAGCGGATTCTTCCCTCATGAGGCTTTGATCGTCGCCAAAGAAGATGGTAGGGACGTCGTCATAGAGGGGAACCGGCGTCTGGCAGCCGTGAAGGTGCTGCTGCGGGGTGACAAAAATAAGAATTTCGGCTGGCCCGTCCCCGCGCTGTCCAACGATGCGCGTGCGAACCTTGAAACCGTTCCAACGATCTTCTTGACACGGGAAGAGGCTTGGCGTTTCCTTGGGTTCAAGCACGTCAATGGGCCAGCGAAATGGAGTAGCTATGCTAAGGCCTCTTACATCGCAACCGTTCATAAGACGTTTGGCATTCCCTTGGCTGATATCGCCAACCAGATCGGCGACCGACACAATACAGTTCAACGTCTGTATCGTGGTTTGATGGTTCTCGAGCAGGCGGAGCGCGAGGGCGTGTACAACCGAGAGAACGTTTTCAGGACTCGACTGGCGTTTTCGCACCTTTACACCGGCCTGGACTACGAAGGCATCAGCAATTTCGTGAGCGTCGCGCCAAAGGAGAAGGAGACCGAGTCTCCCGTGCCGAAGGAGAAGCTCAAGGAGCTCGGAGAACTCTGCGTTTGGCTTTATGGCGATCGCTCGCAGAATCGCCCGCCCGTAGTTGAGACGCAGAACCCGCACCTGCGGATGCTAAATGCGGTAGTGGCGAATCGGGAAGCTGTTGCGGCCTTGCGAGCTGGTGAGGATCTGAATAAGTCTTACGAGATTTCTCGCCCTGCGGCGTCGGTCTTCGAGGAGGCGTTGTTGTCGGCAAAGCGTGAGTTGACTACCGCTCGGGCTGCGCTCTCTTCCGGGTACGACAACTCTCACGAGCTGCTGAAGATTGCAGGGTCTATCGCAAACATGGCTGATGATCTCTACACCGAGATGGAACGAAAGGCGAACCCCAACCAGAAGAAGACCCGTATCGCCGAGTAGGTATGTTTAAGCTTCCTGCACCCCCGTCTCCTCGGGCGGACATACATGAACTAGCGGACTTCGCCGAACTCTTGGCGTTGCAGAACGATTCAGTATCGGCACGCGAGATCCTTGCCTATCTGGGTCGTGCTGGCGACAACGAGTACAACGAGGGCGTGGACGACGAGGACGACGTCAACGCAAATGCAATGGACGATGTGATGATCGAGATTGATCGTCGCAGTAGGTCATGCGTCGGCGGTTACCCATTCGAGCTGGACCTGAAGGGAACGGTTCTGCGGCACGATCGCGGGGATGCTTCTGAACGCGCTGTCGTCTACCGATATCTGCTACTCAGCACGCGACTCAACATGACGACGGACAAGGTGCAGGCGAACATCGATGGCACCGCTCTTCTGGAGGAGATCTCGGCCGCAGTACTGCGCTGCTATCTCGGCTACGACCGCGCCCGATCCGTGGTCTTTGGCACAGCAACCGGAGGTACGTTCCGCGAAAAGGTCAATGCGCTCTGTGAAGCACTCGGGGAAGGAGGCTGCTTTGAAGCCTTGGACCCTGGTCCCGTCAATGCCAACGACGACCGACTGGACGCTGCGGCTTGGATCCCGTTCTCAGACATGCGCCGTGGAAAACTGATCATCTTCTGCCAATGCAAGACCGGCTCTAGCTGGAAAGAGCACACGACACAGCTTCAGCCCGATGCCTTCATCAAACGGTGGATGAAGCATCGCACCTTCCTCGTGCTACCTGTTCGCGCCTTCTGCGTGTCCGAATCGACTTGTCCTAACCATTGGGGTGGTCTCGTCAGCTATGCAGGTCTTTTGTTTGATCGGTTGAGGCTCGTGGACTTTCTCGACCGTATCGAACCCGATCTGCTCGAGCGCATTCGGACCTGGAACGCGGCAGCAGCTACGGTCGCTGCCAAGGCCATTAACTGATCTGCTTAGCTGATCACAACTCGGAACGCCGGTGCAGCTCAACTGGGCGAGCATCTCCTCTAAAGTCCTGGGTGATCTGTCACTTCATTGCTAGTCATCGAATTGTGAGCGCGAAGTTGAATGCGCCGGTATGCAGAATCCCAACGGGTCAATTGTCCGGGCACACTATCGGCAGACCCACACCGATTAACATTCCTCGGAGATTTCAACTGCGAGGCCTGCTTGCTGCTCGCGATTTGAGCGGACCGAAAGTGTGACTAGAGTCGGCTCAGCCTGGGTGCCCCGCGCTGGCGAAGTCAGTGAGGATTGGATGGCAGCTACAAACAATCTAGTCTAAGCTGATAAGCGGCGGCTTTGGTCGATCACCCGCTGACTCAACACCAGAGGCAGAGCGCTAAGTCGCTGCCACATCGCGACAAGCGGGCATCCATCTCGCAGCACTCCATCCCCTCATCAGGTGGCATGAGCTACGCCCCCACCGCGAGGCATACCCGATCTGCCCTTCCCCGACCCCGTTTCCACACACCGGGATCGAGCAGCAGTATCAGAAATGAATAGCGGCGCGAAGACCTCCTCCGCCTGAAAGCCGGAAGACGTAGGTCCGCTCAGCTATCCCCATCCAGAGGCGGGGCAATGATCCGGCAAACACCGAGCCTCAGCCCCAACACGCCAAGAATCCGGTTCATGGTCTGCACACTCCCTTCGCTGCGTTCCTGCTCGATGTCTTGAAGGGTTCGGTGTGAGACACCGGAGAGCTTGGCCATCTCCGCTGTCGTCAGTCGGATTGTTCTCCTCATATGGCGGATGGCTTGGGGGAGCGACCATTCCGGGTGGGCGAGGACGGATTCGATGGCCTCCCGACGCAGATCCAGCTGCTCGGAGGCGGAGATGTTCTTGTAGCGCTTGTCCATGGGTCAAGCCAGGTCGGCAAGTTCCTGGGCGCGGGCGAGAATCCCGGGCCGCAGGTGACGGAGCGTCTCGGTATCCAGGCCAAAGCGCTCCCCGTGGTTCGCCACGTCCTCAAGGGCTGGCGCCATCGCCTTGAGTCCTGCGACCAGGGATTCGCGTTGGATGAGGGGCCTGCCTTTGGTGCGTCCGCGCCCTTCTTTATGCGTCACGCAACCCACCGTCGACATGGATCTGCAGTGTGCAATCGGCTGTCATTTGCACAGAATTCTAGTAAGAAAGATCCACCAGGAAGGGTTTATAAGCCTATTTTTCTGTGCAAATACTTGGTTTGCTTGCGCCCGATCCCAGCCCCACCCCTAACCCGCCAAAGCCACCCCCTTACCCCGTGCCCCATGCAGCTTCCTGTAGCTGTCAATCAGCCGCTGATGCCTGTCCAGCCCTTCCAGTTTCATGCTCGTCGGAGTCAGGCCGTGGAAGCGTACGCTGCCGTCCACTGAGCCCAGCACCGCGTCCATCCGCGGGTTGCCAAACATGCGGCGGAAGTTGGTTTCGTAGTCGTCCATTTCCAGCTCATCGTCCAGCAGCACTTCCAGCACCACGTTCAGGGCTTGGTAGAAGAGCCCGCGCTCGACGGTGTTTTCGTTGTATTGCAGGAAGGCTTCCACCTGTTCCTTCGCGGCTTCAAATTGCTGCAAGGCCAGATTGATCAGCAGTTTCAATTCCAGGATGGTCAGCTGGCCCCAGGCGGTGTTTTCGTCAAACTCGATGCCGATCAGGGTGATGATGTCGGTGTAATCGTCCAGTTCGCTGTCTTCCAGGCGTTCCAGCAGGGCTTCCAGGCGGGCGTCGTCGAGGCGGTGCAGGTTGAGGATGTCCTTGCGGAACAGCAGGGCCTTGTTGGTGTTGTCCCAGATCAGGTCTTCCACCGGGTAGACCTCGGAATAGCCCGGCACCAGGATGCGGCAGGCGGTGGCGCCGAGCTGGTCATAGACCGCCACGTACACTTCCTTGCCCATGTCTTCGAGAATGCCGAACAGGGTGGCGGCCTCCATGGCATTGGAGTTTTCTCCGTGGCCGGAAAAGTCCCATTCAACAAATTCATGATCGGCCCTGGCGCTGAAGAAGCGCCACGACACCACGCCGCTGGAGTCGATGAAGTGCTCCACAAAGTTGTTCGGCTCGGTAACGGCGTTGCTTTCAAAGGTGGGGCGGGGCAGGTCGTTGAGGCCTTCAAAGCTGCGCCCCTGCAGCAGTTCGGTCAGGCTGCGCTCCAGCGCCACTTCCAGGCTGGGGTGCGCGCCAAAGGACGCAAACACGCCGCCGGTGCGCGGGTTCATCAGGGTGACGCACATCACCGGATACTGCCCGCCCAGCGATGCATCCTTCACCAGCACCGGAAAGCCCTGCTTTTCCAGCGCGTCGATGCCGGCCAGGATGCCGGGGTATTTGGCCAGCACGTCCGGCGGCACGTCGGGCAGGGCGATTTCGCCTTCGAGGATTTCGCGCTTCACCGCCCGCTCGAAGATCTCCGACAGGCATTGCACCTGGGCTTCGACCAGGGTGTTGCCGGCGCTCATGCCATTGCTGAGGAAGAGGTTGTCGATCAGGTTGGACGGGAAATACACCACCTCACCGTCCGACTGGCGCACATAGGGCAGCGAGCAGATGCCGCGCTTTACGTTGCCGGAGTTGGTGTCGTACAGGTGCGAGCCACGCAATTCGCCATCGGGGTTGTAGATTGCCAGGCAGTGGGCGTCGAGAATGCCCGCCGGCAGCGCATCCCTGGCGCCGGGCTTGAACCAGCGTTCGTCCGGGTAATGCACGAACGGCGCGTTGGCAATATCTTCACCCCAATACTGGTCGTTGTAGAAGTGATTGCAATTGAGCCGCTCGATATATTCGCCCAGGGCCGAGGCCAATGCGCTTTCCTTGGTGGAGCCCTTGCCATTGGTAAAGCACATGGGCGAATGGGCATCGCGGATATGCAATGACCACACATTGGGCACCAGATTGCGCCAGGAGGCGATTTCAATCTTGATGCCCAGGCCCGCCAGCACGCCCGACATATTGGCGATGGTCTGCTCCAGGGGCAGATCCTTGCCCGCAATATAGGTGCTCGCTGCTGAGTCCGGATTGAGGGTCAGCAGGGCCTGGGCGTCAGCATCGAGGTTGTCCACCTCTTCGATCACGAATTCGGGCCCGGTCTGCACCACCTTCTTTACCGTGCAGCGCTCGATGGAACGCAGAATGCCCTGCCGGTCTGCGGCGGAGATGTCCGCGGGCAATTCCACCTGGATCTTGAAGATCTGCTGGTAGCGGTTTTCCGGGTCGACGATATTGTTCTGCGACAGGCGGATGTTGTCGGTGGGGATATTGCGGGTTTCGCAGTACAGCTTCACAAAATAAGCCGCACACAAGGCCGATGAAGCCAGAAAGTAATCGAACGGCCCCGGTGCCGAGCCATCGCCCTTATAGCGGATGGGCTGATCGGCCACCACCGTGAAGTCGTCGAACTTGGCTTCGAGGCGAAGCTTGTCCAGAAAATTGACCTTGATTTCCATGGGGGAATCCTGAAATGGCGTCGAATGCGCGGTGGCCGCCATTATCGCCGTTTCCCGGCGAAACGCCCGGCCGGGTCAGCGCATCGCATCCTGTGAGCGTCGACGCGACTGGCGTTTCAAATGGTACGATGGATAATCTACAATGAGACTTTCGGAAGGCGGAGCACGAGCATGACCACGACCACATCCCCGTTGGTGTCCAAGCCTGGAAGCCCGCGCGCAGCGCGAGCGAAGGCCGGCACGGCGTGTTTCATGATCGACAGCGTTCCGATCTCCCGTGCCGATCCCGAGCAGCGGATCGAGATATTGCGTTCGGGCTTCCCGGCCGACATCGTGACCGAGCTGGCCAGCAGCATGCGGTGGTCGCGCGATCACGCGTTGGCGGTCTTTCGTGTCAAACGGTCCACCGCAATGCGCAAGATCAAGACCAAGGCCCGCCTGGCGACGGATGAGTCCGAACGCATTCTGTCGGTCATCGACCTCATCGAGCAGGTGCAGTGCATGGTCGAGCGGTCGGGTGATCCGAGCGGGTTCGACGCAGCGGCGTGGCTTGCCCAATGGCTTGAACGCGCGAATCCGGCGCTGGCGGGAAAGTGCCCCGCAGACTATCTCGACACCAACGAGGGCATCGGGATCGTGCGTCGCTTGCTCGCCCAGATGGAGAGTGGAGCCTACGCGTGACTGTCCTGGCGTGGCGGATTGGAACGGACACACCAGCCTACACGGCAGACGATCTGAGCGGAGCGGGCGCGAAGATCACCGGCGGACGCTGGAATCGCGACGGCGTGCCCGTCATCTACACGGCATCGTCGCCGGCTTTGGCCTGCCTGGAAACCGTCGTGCATCTGGTGGCTGGCGCCTTGCCCTTGAACCGTTACCTGGTGCGCATCGATATTCCTGACGAGCTGTTTGCCAGACGTTTGCAGTTTGAGGACATCGCACCGGGGGCGGCGCGCGTGGGCTGGGACGCCGAGCCCCCCGGGCAGGTGAGTCTGGAACTTGGCGGCGCCTGGCTGGCCGCGTGCCGTTCTGCCATCCTGGAGGTGCCTTCGGTGATTGTGCCGGAAGATCGCAATTTTCTGATCAATCCGGCCCATCCCGATGCGGCGGCACTGATGGCCACGAAGTTGCGGCGCTTTGAGTACGACCGCCGCTTGAAATAGCCCGCCAGTGCGATCACCCGATGTGGGGCTGGGGCCTGACAGCCGCCCCGGCCCGCCCGTCGGAGGGTGTGAATAAATCTGCTGCGCGGCCCGATTTCACCCCTGCGACGCTCACCGTACCCTTGTACGGCTGCGCTTCTCGGGGCGACCTCGAACCGCTCGCTACGATTTCTTCACACCCATCTCAGATGGTGAACGGCCCCTGCGCTGCCAGCATTTCCGGTTCCCGCCCGATCAGGGTGAGGCGCGGGGTCTGCTCGGGGGGCATGTTGCTGACGATGCGTTCGGCAAGGGTCTTCCAGTCGCCCTGGAAGCGTCCTTCGTCCCACACCCGTAGCAGCTCCTGGGTGAAGCGGCCATTGCCGATGCCGTCCCCGGATTCCTGGTTGTCCTGGCAGCCCGCCACCAGGAGCACCGGGCCCTTGAGGGGCATGTTCAGCTCGCGGGTCAGCAGGCGTTCGTCGGGGCCGCGGCTCTGGCGGCCGAGGCGGGCGTACAACTCGCGATTCATGCGGAAGGCCTTGCCGGCAATGTCGAGGGGCAGCAGGCGGGTGCGGGGGGCGGCCGGGTTGGCCTGATCGGCGGCCGAGAGAGTGCGGCGGGCGGCGCGCGACACGGTGCCGCTGTGGCAGCAGTCGGAGATCATCACGATGCGCACGTCGTCGGCAAAGTGCGACCACAGCTCGTAAAGCTCGTCGTCGATCAGCATGCCGTCGAAGAGGCACAGGGTTTCGTCGGCGCCGTCGTCCTCGTCGGAATTGAAGTCGGGCACCTGGCTGCCGTGGCCTGCGTAGGTGAACATGAACACATCGCCGGCCTTGAGTTCGGCGGCGGCTGCGGCGATGGTGTTGCGCACCTCGTCGCGCGTGGCCTGCTCGTCGAGCAGCACGGTGCGCTTTTCAAAGCCGCGTTCGGCGGCGATGCGCTCCATGTCTTCGGCGTCGAAGTGGCAGCCGTACAGGGGGGCGTCAGAGCCATAGTGGGCCGGGTCGATATGGTTGACGCCCACATGCAGGGACCAGCCGCGGCGGGTGGGGGCCGCTGCCGCGCCGAGCCCGCGGGAGCGGGGGGCGCGGGCGGTGGCATGGGCTTTCCGGATGGCCTCCTCGAAGCGGTCGGCGACCCGGCCGTAACCCGGGTTCTTGGGGTGCAGCTCGTCATGCCAGGAGCCGAGGGTGTTGCCCACGGCGCCCCGGGCATCCACGTGGATGACGCGGTCGCCAAAGAGCGCCGTGAGCTGGCGCAGGCGCTCATTGAAGCGGTCGATCATGTGGGCGGCGATGGCGCGCTGCACGCTGCCGTCGGTGATGCCGCGCGATTCCATGGGCTTGCCCAGCCATTTGCCGGCATTGGGGATCACGTAATCGTAGCCGTGGCAGATGGTCACCACGCCGGGCTCGGCCTCCACCTCGCGCAGCACGCGCTCGTACATGGCCAGCGCATGGTCGAGCAGCTTCTCGAAGCTGGGCAGCACGTGCGCGGCGGGGGACAGGGCGGGGTCGAAGTCGCGCAGGTGGGCGCGCAGGTTGCCACCGCCCAGGGCGTCATTGCCGCCAGCCGAGAGCAGGAAGATCGAGGCACCGGCCTCGCGGATGGCCTCGATGTACTCGTGCTCCTTGAGCATGTTCTCGAGGGTGTCGCCAGCGGCATCCAGGCTGCGCACGGCGAAGCCCTTTTCATAGAGCTGGTCGATGGTGTCGTCGAGGACGATGGGGTACTGGAACCAGGAGTCGCCCTCGGACACCAGGATGGGTCCGTCATAGCCGTCTGCCACCATGCCGTCGAAGCGGGCCCGGCGGCGCAGGCGGGCGATGCCGTTGGCAAAGTTGAGGGCCGCATCGCTGCGTGCCCGGGCTGCGGCGGGGTCGGCCGGCAGCACGATGGTTTCCGGGTTGAGCTGCAGGCGGGGGTTGAACAGGCCGGAGCCTTCCTCGTCGATCAGAAAGTAGCGCGCAAGATCCTTTTCCGGGATCGACAGATCGGACAGTTTCTTATTGAGTTCGGCGGGGGTGATGCGGGTGTCGGTCATGATCAGGCCTCCAGCAGGGGTGTTGTCTCGATGGGAAACGAAGCCCGTGCGAACCGGGCAGATGAAAGGCCGTCGCAGGGGCACACGGAACGATCCAGCATAGACATGACATTACGCTACGTCCACGCAGCTCTGTGTGCCCCTGGCCCCTGTCGACCAGATCCTCACCCGCTTACCAGATCCTCACCCGTTGGGCCGGCGGCAGGTAGAGGGCGTTGGCGGGGGTGACGCCAAAGGTCTCGTACCAGGGGTCGAAATTGCGCAGGATGCCATTGACGCGGAATTCACCGGGGCTGTGGGCGTCGGTCAGGGTGATGCGGCGCAGGAAGCCATCGGTGAACAGGCTGCGCCACAGTTGGGCGTAGCCGAGGAAGTAGCGCTGGTTGCCGGTGTAACCGTCGATGACGGGTGCCTTGCCGCCGTACTCGCTGGCGATCAGCTTCTGATAGGCGGTCCAGGCGATGGCCATGCCGCCCAGGTCGCCGATGTTCTCGCCGAGGGTCAGTTGCCCGCTGACATTCAGGCCCGGCAGCGGCGAGAAGCGGTCGTACTGGGCCACCAGCTGCTTGGCGCGACGTTCGAAGTCGCGGCGGGATTTCTCGGTCCACCAATTGCGCAGGGCGCCTCTGCCGTCGTAGCGATTGCCCTGGTCGTCAAAGCCATGGCTGATCTCGTGGCCGATCACCATGCCGATGGATCCAAAGTTGACGGCCGGGTCGGCCTTGGGGTCGAAGAAGGGGGGTTGCAGGATGGCTGCGGGAAACACGATCTCGTTGGCGGCGGGCGTGTAATAGGCATTGATCACGTGCGGCATGGTCTCCGGCGTCCAGGCCCATTTGCGCACCGGGCCTTTCAGCATGGCCTGGCTGTCGGCCAGGCGCCATTCCTCGTAGCGGATCATGTTGCCCAGCAGGTCGTCCTTGCTGACGCGGACCGAGCTGAAGTCATCCCATTGGTCTGGGTAGCCGATCTTGACGGTGATGGCATCGAGCTTGGCAATCGCCGCCTTGCGCGTGGGTGCATCCATCCATTCCGACTGGGCCAGGCGCTCGCGGAAGGCGGCGCGGAGGAAGGCCACCAGCTTCTGCATGGCCACCTTGGATTCCGCCGGGAAATAGCGGGCCGCATACAGCTTGCCGACCTGCTCGGCAATCGGCGGCGTGCTGAGAAAGTCGAGGGCCTGCTTGTCGAGGGGGCGCTGCTGCTCGATGCCGCCGAGCTTGCGCTGGAAGAAGTCGAAGTGGGCATCGACCCACTCGGCCGACAGCAGCGGTGCCCGGTTGTTCAGGTAATGGAAGGCCGAATAGGCCTGCAAGGTTTCCAGCGGCGTCTTGGCGTACACGGCGGCGATGTTGCGCAGGGCCGTGTCGCTGGTCAGATTGACGCGCTGCGCATCGCCGAAGCCCGCGCCGCTCAGGAAGGCCTGCCAGTCGAAGCCGGGCGCATAGCGGCCGAGCTCGCGGGTGGACATGAGGTGATTGGTCTTGAGCGGGTCGCGGGACTGTTCCGGTGTCCAGTGCACTTTGGCCAGGCGGGTCTCGAAGGCCAGGATGGCCTTGGCCCTGGACTCGCCGTCGGCGATGCCGGCGCGGCGGAATACCCCGGCGATGTAGTCCAGGTAGGCGCTGCGGAAGCCGTCGTAGGGGGCCTCGGTCTTCAGGTAATAGTCACGCCCGGGCAGGCCCAGCCCGCCCTGTTCGACAAACAGCACGTAGCGATCGGGGTTGCTCGGGTCCTGCTGGATGGAGAGGTCGGCGACGGACGTGTAGCCGATGCCGCCCATGCGGCGGGCAAACTCGCGCTTGTCGCTCACCTTCAGGATCTCCGCCACGGTGGCCTGGAGCGGGCTCGCGCCGAGGGCGTTACGCCGCTCCACGTCCATGTAGCTCGCGTAGAGGTCGGCGATCTGCTGTTCGGTGGTGGCGGCGGCGGGCGGGTTGGCGCGCAGCTCGTCGATGAGGGTCTGGATCTGTTGCTCGGTGCGCAGGGTGAGATCGACGAAGGCGCCGTTCATCGGGATGCCGGCGGGGATCTTGGCAGACGCCAGCCAGCCCTTATTGACGTGGCGGTAGAAGTCGTCCCCGGCCTTGATCTCGGGGGCGAAATACTGGGTCTCGACACCCCATTGGCCGAACATGGGCTTGCCATTTGTGGTGTCGGCGTGGGCGGGTGCGCTGCACAGCAGAATTGCAGCGATGGACAGCAGGGAAGTGCGCAGGGCGCTCAGGGGGGCAGGATCGAAAGTCATGGTGCTGGGCCTTTCAGGATGTGGCTTCGGAATACTACAGGCATGTCTGTTTCCCCAATCGCCTGGCATTGACTTTATCCTGTGCGACGCCTTGCCCGCAGGGCGAAGGCGGCCGGGGGAGGCGATGTGGCGGCCCGTCGGCTGGCGGACGTGACGCTTCGGGGTGCTCAAAGGCAGCCCCGGTGCGGTTTTCGCATCGAAAGTCTTTCCGCAGGCACGGATCCGTACCCTCGAGTGTCATGCGCTTGTCCTGCCGGCCGCCATCATGTCGCCGGGCATCGCGGCGATGGGCTTCAGCCTTGTTTCAGGCGGTATGCCCTGGGCGCCAGCCCGGTCCAGCGCCTGAAGGCCCTGGAGAAGGCGCTCTGCTCGGAGAAGCCGAGCAGGAAGGCGATCTCGGTGAGGCTCTTGCTGGGGTCGCCCATGTAGCGCCGGGCCAGTTCGGCCCGCGTGTCATCCACCACCCGCTTGTAGGACCAGCCATGCTCGCTCAGGCGCCGCTGCATGCTGCGACGGCTCAGCCCCATGGCGCTGGCCAGTTCGGCCTCCGAGGGTTCGCCGGAGGTCAGGTGGCGCAATAGCCAGGCACGGCAGCGGGTCACCAGATCGTCGGCCACCAATTCGTTCAGCTGCCCGGCGAGGATCCCGTCGAAGGTGATCGCGAGGGCCGTGTTGGCGGTGGGTAGCGGCGTGTCCACCGTGGCCAGGTCGATCAGGAAGCTGTCTTCTTCCTGCCCGAAGCACACCTCTCCACCAAAAAAGGCGTCGTAGGGGCGTGTGTCAGCCGGCGTGGGGCGGCGCAGGCGCACCCGCAGGGGGGCCAGACGCGCCCCGAAGTTGGTGCGACACATGTCCACCAGGATCGACAGGGCAAAGTCGGCGATGGGCCAGCCGACCGGATCCTTGCCACGCCCATGGTCGTAGACGAAGCGCAGGCCTTCGGGCTGGTCTACGCAGGTGTAGCTGAAGCGATTGCCGAGTATCCGCGCATAGCGCTCCATGCGCAGAAGCCCCTTGCGCAGGGTGGCGCTCGACAGCCAGGCGTAGCCGAGGGTGCCCAGGTTGGAGGGGTGCCAGTATTCGGCGGAGCGCAGGCCGAAGGCCGGATTGGGGATGGCCTCCATGGCCCGCCGGAAGAAGACATCGGACAGCCGGCTCGGCAGGCGGGCGTTGGGTTGGCGCAGCACGCTCTCCCCAATGCCCACCTCGTCCATCACCCGGGCCACGTCCAGGCCCTGGGCTTCCATCATTCGCAACATCATCAGCCAGACGGTTGCCAGGGAGGTCTCCCGCACCATGCTATGTCCTTGAATTTAATCCTTTGGCGGAGATGGTCATGCGAATGGCGGGGGGCGTCAAGCTCTGCGGGACGAGGATTTCTATCCTGATGCCTGTCTGCTCTGCACGACCCTGCCAGGGTGAGGGAGCAGGCTTGCTATTCATTCCGGGATACCCAGATCATGCCCGACAAGCACGCCGTCATCGACCCCATCACCGGCTTCCTCGACCGCCGTAGCTGCCTGCATGCCGCCCATCGCATGCTGGCTGCGGCGGAGAGCACGAGGCAGCCCCTTGCCGCCCTGTGGATCGATCTTGATCGATTCCGCCAGATCAATGCGTCCTTCGGCCACGCGGCCGGGGATGAGGTGATTGCCCGGGTGGCCGGACGCATTCGCATGGTGCTGCCTTCCGGCGGCCATCTGCTGGCGCGCATGGGCAGCGACGAATTCGTGGTCATGCTGCGTGGGGAAGACCGGCCCGTGGCCGAAGCCTTTGGCCGTCTGCTGCTGGTCACCATCGAGCAGTCCCTGTGCATCGACGAAATCCTGATCCACCCGTCCGCCAGCATCGGGGTTGCCCTGCTGCAGGCCGGAGATGACGCCCTGTCCCTGCTTGAGCGTGCCGATCGGGCCATGGGGGAAGCCAAGCGTCAGGGGGGCGGCCGGCTGGAGATGGCGGCCGGCGAGGTGCTGCCGGGCTATCACGGCGTCTCCCTCGCCCGCGAGGAGCTGGCCATCGAGGCGGACCTTCATGCCGCCCTCGACAGCGGGGGGCTGTCCCTCGAATACCAGCCCATCGTGTCGCGCGATGGCCGCGTCGAGGCCGTGGAGGCCCTGATGCGCTGCAAGGTGTTCGGGCGCAACCTCACGCCGGACCGTTTCATCCCGGTGGCCGAGAAGTCCGGCTTGATCATCCGTCTGGGGGAGTGGAGCCTGCTGCAGGGCGCGCGCTTTGCCGCCCGCCTGCGCGACGAGGGCCGGCCCACCAAGGTGGCCATCAATGTGTCGCGGGCCCAGCTCACCTCGCCGGAGTTTCTGCCGGCCCTGCATGGGGCGCTGCTGTGTGCCGACATCAGCCCGGAGCTGCTTGAACTGGAGCTGACCGAGTCACTGGCGATGGAACTGGCCGACGTGGTCCAGGACAACCTGCGGCGCGTCCGGGAAGCCGGCGTGGGGCTGGCCATCGATGACTTCGGCACGGGCTTTTCCAGCCTGTCCAGCCTGAAGGATCTGCCCGCGACCAAGCTCAAGCTCGACAAGTCCTTCATCCAGGTGTTGCCCGAAGACCGGCGCGCCCTGGCAGTGGTCAAGGCCGCCACCCGGATGGGGCGCGAACTGGGCATGGTGGTGGTGGCCGAGGGGGTCGAGACCGACGCCCAGCGGCAATGCCTGGAGGAGGCTGGAGTTGACGCCCTGCAGGGCTTCGCGCTGGCCCGGCCGATGCCCGAAGACCTATTGCTCAACTGGCTCAAACAGAGGAACAGCCCATGACCCGCCTGGACACCCCATCGATGCCGTCTGTGGACGGCGTGCTGCAGCAGAGCATTCACGACATCGACATTCCCCCGCGGCCCAAGATCATCGACCAGATCCGCGCCGAGATGAACAGCGATGCACCCAATCTCCGGGGCATCGCCGGGCTCATCAACCTCGATGTGAGCCTTGCTGCGGGTCTCATCAAGACGGCCAACTCGCCCTACTTCGGCTTCGGCCGGCGGGCGCGGTCGGCCCACGAGGCCTTGACCATGTTGGGCCTTGACGTGACCTGCCGCGCCATCGCCGCCATCAGCCTGCGTCGTGCCTTTCCCAATAGCGCCCACTATGAGCGCTTCTGGCATGCCTCGGCGAGCGTGGCCACCCTTTCCGGCTGGCTCGCCCAGCAGCGCCGCGTGCCGGGCGTGCGCGCCGACGACGCCTACACCTATGGGCTGTTCAGGGACTGCGGCATCGTCATCCTGCTGCGCCGATATCCCGCCTATCAGGGCATCCTGGCCGGCGCCAACCTGGACCGGGACATGCCCTTCACGGCGGTGGAGCAGGCCGCCCTGCCCACCGACCATACCGTTGTCGGCTGCCTGCTCGCCCAGAACTGGTGGCTGCCGGGCGAGATCTGCGCCGCCATCCGCCACCACCATAGCCTGCTGGCGCTGGTGGAGCCGGTGTCGCCCCTGAAGATGCCGGGCCGGTATCTGGTGGCCATCGCCCAGACCGCCGAATACCTCCTCCAGCAGCTCACGGGGGGCAGCCGCACGGAAGAGTGGGCCAAGCTCGGCCCCGCCTGCTGTGATCTCCTCGGGCTCGACGACGCGGGTTTGGCAGAGATTTGCCGCGAGGCAGAACCACTCCTTCACTTGGTGGAGTGAACACCCGGTCGGCCTGCGCTGACCGGCTGAGGGCTGCCCGAGCTCAGCGTTCGGGATAGCTGACATGGTTGTTGGTGGATATGTCATATAAATAATCTGTGGTAACTTTCGGTACTTTCCCGATTCAACGTGCTCACGAAGGAGTTCGCCATGAGAAAGCTGGTCGCCCTGTGCATGATCTCTGCAAGCCTTGTGGGCTGCGCATCCGTTCCCATGGGGGATCCCGCCAGGGATCTCACACTGAAGCAGTTCGATGTGGCGCCGGACAAGGCCGGGGTGTACATCTACCGGAACGAATTGATCGGACGTGCAGTGAAGATGGACGTGGAGGTGGATGGAAAACCCATCGGGCAGACCGCTGCCCAGTCCTACCTGTACCGCGAACTCACTCCGGGAAAGCACACCGTGACCGCCAAGGCGGAGAACATGGACTCCCTGGAGATTGATGCACAGCCTGGAAAACTGAGCTTCATCTGGCAGGAGGTGAAGATGGGCGTCGTGTTTGCCCGGACGAAGCTCCACCTTGTTGATGAGAAGACAGGGCGCAGCGGCGTGATGGGAACCCGTCTGGCCGAGGGGCTGTAAGTGTCCCGCCCGGTGTGTCACGGCCGCTCGGCAGGCGGGCGCTAGAAGTAGCGTCGGAGCCCGAGCATCAGGCTCCGGACTGCCGGAAAGCCGTCTCCCCGGGTCTGCAGAAGCTGCCCGACAAGGGTGTGATCCCGGTCCAGTGGCAGTCCTGTGGCGATCTCCATGGAATCGACGGTGCGCCCACCGTCGACAAAAGTCTGCCGGCTGGCTGCGCCCGTGAGTGCGATCCCCGAGCGGCCCTGGTAGGCAAAGCCCAGGCGAGGCCCAAGGCCCAGAGTCGCGGAGTGGGGCGTGCCCGCCAGGCGAAGCTCCAGCAGCCCATGAATCATCACTGGGCCGACCTGCCTGCCGAAGCCTGCGCCAAAGTGGCTCTGCAGGCTGAGGGCATCATGCACCAGCGAGTGCGGAACATGCCGGCGGGACAGGCCCAGTCCGGCGCGCCAGACGGGCGACCATCCGTCACCGGCGGGGGTCTGCAGCGACTGGATGTCCACCAGATCGGCAGACTCGACGCGCAGGGATCCCCTGGCTCCGCGCAAGCCCAGTCTGAAGAAATCGATGCCCGCGCCGGGCGGATAGCCGTCGGCCGGATCCAGCAGATTGTGATAGCCCCCGGCAAGGGTGAAGGAGACCGCGTCTGCGTGATCTCTGCCCCGGGTGGCCCGGCCTGCTCCGATCTCGATCTGGCGGGAAGCGTGGCCTGCGTATGGTGCAGCGATGCCGGCGTCGGCGGCTGCGATCAGTTCGGCGCGGGGCGAGACCAGATGCACCGTGCCCCGTTCCGCCCCCTCGGCCACGATGGCCTTGAAGACGTCCTGGGGTACCACGATGGGGCCCGGGGCGTGGGCAAGCCGCGCGTATGGCTCGATCACCCCCAGGACGTCCAGCATGCGGCTCCCGCAGTTTTCGTCCAGGAAGTAGTACGGAAAGCTGACGTTCTTCAGTTCCCAGATGTGATCGACCAGGGTTTCGGTCTGGGCTGCGGTGAGGGGCAGCCGGTATTCCCACATGGCGCGCTGTTCCAGGTGCTGGTACTCGCGCAGCTTCTGGTAGTAGGGCAGCACCGAGAATTGGCCTGTATAGCGGCCGGTGAGGCCCTTGAAGGGATAGCTCAGGCTGTCCTCGGCGGGCACCCTTGCGGCGAAGTTGACCGCGTAGGAGAGCAGGGCGGGGCGGTCGCTGTCGAAACGCAGCAGGGTGTGGCCGAACATGGACGAGGGGCTGCCCATGTAGGCCGAGGCAAAAAGCAGGGTGACGCCCCGGGCGCCGATCTCGGCTTTCCAGCGGGCAAGCTCGGGGCAGTCCCGCGATCCGGGGGTCGCCGTGAGACCGGACTGGGCCTCCAGCCAGCGGGTGCGCGCGGGAAAGGCGCAGGCAAACCTTCGGGCATCCGCCGGGGGGCCATGCAAGCGATCCAGGCTTGCCTGGAGTTCGGCCTGGGGGTCGTCACGACCGGTGGCGGAGACGAAGAAATGCGCATCGGGGACGTCGCTGCGGTGGTGGACGTTGCCGTTGGGTCGGTAATGGAGCAGGTTCAGCCAGGCCGCGGCGGGGACGGCAGCGGATGTGGCTGCTGGCGGCGCGGGCAGGCAGGCGGGGGAGAACAAGCTCCCGGCGAGGAGTGCAGTCAGGGTTCTCCTGCGCAGAACGGGACAGGTGCCTGATCCATATGGCATGATAATTAATCTATATTGAATCTCGGTTCCTGATAATATATTTATTTATCATAAAAAGAGGGAATCGTGATGTTCAGAAAGTTGTTTTGGGCACTGCTGGCTGTTTCCGTCCTGGTGGCGACGGGCTGTGCCACCATCGTCAGCACCAAGACCCAACTCGTGTCCTTCCAGTCTTCTCCGGCAGGCGCCACGGTGCTCATTGATGGCCGTCCCATTGGCCAGACGCCCTTGAGCCTCCAGCTCGAAAGAAAGAACAATCAGGCACTGGTGATCCGCAAGGAGGGTTACAAGGAGTTCTCCACCACCATGAGCACCACCCTGAATGGCTGGTTCTTCGGCAACATTGTCCTTGGCGGGCTGCCTGGCTCGACCACCGATGCCGCCACGGGCGCGATGCACGAGTACGCCCCCAATCAGTTCCTGGTCGCCCTGGAGCCCGAAGGCAGCAACGCCGCGACCAGCAAGACCGAGAAATCGAAGGCCGACAAGATCCGCGAGTTCGTGCTGCTGAGCTACAACCCGCTTTCCGCCGACATCAAGGCCGGGTCGGGCAACTACCTCAACAGCCTGTTGAACCAGCTGGAAGTTGGCACCGAAAATCGCGAGCAGGCCATCACCCGTATCAAGGGCTTGCACCAGGCCTACCCGGACATGCAGCAATTTGCCGATCAATTGATCGCAAGCTTCCAGAAGTAAACCCGGCCTGCCGGTGCCCCAAAAAGGAAGCCACCCGAGGGTGGCTTCCTTGCCTTCGTGCGGGGGCCGATGTCAGCCCGTGCGCCGTGCCAGATCTTCTTCGAAGGCGGCGATCACGGCGGCATCCCGGCTCGGGTAGCGCTCGCCGGGAAGGTCCGCGACGTTCTGATCGGTGGGGACGTCTTCGGATTCTTCGTCGCAGAAGCGGTACAGGAAGGTGCCCGTCGGGGTGCTGAACACCTTGAACAGGGCATTGGAATAGACCACCGGCAGGGGCTGGCTGAGGCTGCCCACCTCCACATCGTAGAGTTCGCAGGCGGCGTTGAGTGCGTCGTCGTAGGTGGCTTCAAAGGGGCAGTCTTCGTAGCTGTGCTCATCCACCGCGACACCGGCGGCTTCATAGACATAGCCATTGGCCTGGGGCACATGCCAGATGGCAAAGTCCTGGTGCTCGAAAACCTTGGTGATCTGCTCGGTCAAATCCGTTCTCCTCAACGCGTGTGAATGAACCCTCTGCGACGCCCACCGTACCCTTGTACGGCTGCGTCTTTCCGGCGCGAACCCGAACGCTCGCCAGGATTCCCTCTCAAGCTTTCAATGCTCACGACACGGTGAAGTGCAGGGTGCTGCCTTCAAGCTGCATGCTTCTTACCTTGATCAGTTTGCCGGGCTGCTTCTGCCGGATCACCGCCAGGCTTTCGCTGACGCCGCACCACAGGTCGGAGATCACTGATTGCTCGGTGACCTCGACGCCGCGCTGGCTGTCGCCCGTGGCGGGCAGGCGAAAGCACATGCGGGCTTCCGCGCCATGCACGACGAACCAGCCCTTGATGTCTTCCGTCCGGGCGATCTGCCAGTCGAAGCCCAGGGTGTGCAAGGCCTCGGCGAAGGGCGCGTAACCCTTTTCCATGTCCTTGAAGTTGATGGTGTCGGTGGGGAGGGTTTGCATGGGCGTGGCTCAGGTTGGGTTCCAGCAGGGGTGCAACGGTCAGGCCTCGACTTTAGCGGCTTCCGCGCAGTTTCGCTCGAAGCGCGTCAGGCGCACGTCCACGGTCAGGCTCAGGTGCGTGAGGGTGGTGGCGCGGGCACGCCCTTCGGCGCTGGCGCGATAGAGGTGGGGCGTCATGACCAACAGGTCGGCAATCTGCTCCGGGCTGGACAGTGCGAGCGTGTAGCGGACGGGCTCCGCCGCCGGCAGGGCGCGGAAGCCGGCCGGGGCGGCCGGGCTGGCGGGCCGCTCAGGTTTGAGGCTGGGGTAGATGATCTCGCGCAACTCACGCAGGTGGTCGGGTCCGGCATCCACCTGGACCAGCAGGCCGCCGGGCCGAAGCACCCGGGCGAACTCCGGGTACACCGGAAAGCCGAACATGCACAGCACGCGGTCCAGGGTGCCCGGCAGTACCGGCAGGTTGGCATTGCTGCCGACAACCCATCGGGTATGGCTGTCCTGCTTCGCCGCAGCAAGCACGGCCCATTTCGAAATGTCGAGGCCCAGCAGGGCCAGGGCCTGGCCGCGCCCTTTGGCGGCGGTGGCGAGCTGGCGCAGGTAATAACCTTCGCCGCAGCCTGCGTCGAGGCAGCCGGCGGTGCTTTCGGGCGACAGGCCCGCCAGGGCGGCCTCGGTCACCGCCTGTGCGATGGGCTGGTAGACACCGGCTTCCAGGAAACGTCGACGTGCGGCGATCATCTCCTTGCTGTCACCCGGGTCGCGGGAGCGCTTGTTCTGCACCGGCAGCAGATTCACGTAGCCCTGGCTGGCGACGTCGAAGCTGTGGCCGGCGGCGCAGCGCCAGCTGGCGCCATGGGGTTCCAGGGCATTCCCATCCAGGGGGCAGGCAAGGGCCGGGAATGGAATGATCGGGGCGGAGGGCATGTCGGGGCTGCGGGAAGAGTGCCCTGGGGCACGGCGGCCCCGATGTTAGCGCGAAAGCGCGGCACCGTACCTGCGGGGTGGCAGGCCGGGCCTGGCTTGACGGGAGCAGGGCGGATCGCGCAAAGGTGAAGGGCAGGGCCGCGCGAGTCGTTTGCAGGCCTCCGCCAATGGCGGGTCCCTGACCCGCACGGAGGGCGGTGAAGGGCGACCTCCGCCGCCCCCGGAGGCCCCGTGAGGAAGGATCTTCCCCTCAGCCAGGCGGCTTGCGCAGCAGGCGGGTGATGTCCCGGCCACTGATCGCTTCATCGGCGTAGCCGAAGCTGCCCTTTTCCTGAACCTCCTTCGCGGCGCGCAGAAAGGCCCCGTAGGCAGCCCGGGCAAAGGAGCCGCCGACGCTGATCCGCTTGACGCCCAGTGCTTCCAGATCGGCCACCGTGAGTGTCACGCCCTCCATGCCCATCAGCACGTTCACGGGCCGGTCCACCGAGCTCACCACCGCGGCGATGTCTTCGCGGGTGCGCAGGCCGGGGGCGAAGAGCACGTCGGCGCCGGCTTCCTGGTAGGCCTGCAGGCGCCGGATGGTGTCGGCCAGGTCGGGCTGGCCGATGAAGTAGTTCTCGGCCCGGGCCGTCAGCGTGAAGGGAAAGGGCAGGTCGCGGGCTGCTTCGACGGCGGCGCGGATGCGCTCGGTGGCGAGGGCCAGCGGGTAGAGGGGCTCCGCGCGGTCGCCGCTGCTGTCCTCGATCGATCCCCCGACAATGCCCGTTGTGGCTGCCAGCCGGAGGGTGTTGGCCACCGTCTCGGGGGCGGCGCCGAAGCCGTTCTCCAGATCTGCACTGAGGGGCAGGTAGGTGGCCGCCGGCATCTCGCCCAGGTGGGCCATCATCCCTTCGCGGCCGACGGCGCCATCCGTCAGTCCGCAGGAGAACGCGTGGCCTGCGCCCGTGGACGCCAGGGCCTTGAAGCCCATCCGGGCCAGCAGCCGTGCCGAGCCTGCGTCCCAGGGGTTGGGGATGACGAAGCAGCCGGGGTCGGCATGGAGTTGCCGGAAGGCGAGCGCCCGGGCGGTGAGAGTGTCGGTCATGGTCGGTGTGCTCCTGTGGGGGGAAGGACGTGGGGGCTCGGGCGGTGGCCGGGGCTGCGACCCCTTCCGTGTTCGTCGCGCCTCGCATTCCTGATCTTCAGATCAGGGGCATGGCTTGCGTGATCGTTCATGGGCTGATTAGACTGGCTTGGGCGCAGGCCTTCAAACCACTTTTTCGATCTATTTGCATGAGGTGATGGAATGTCAATTGCGCTTGTTCGGCTTCCGTCCCTGGATCTGATCCGCGGCTTTGTTGCGGTCGGGCGGCGCATGAGCATCACCCTGGCGGCCCACGACCTCTGCCTGACCCAGTCAGCGGTGAGCCGCCAGGTGCTGGCCCTGGAGGACATGCTCGGTGTGCGCCTGCTGGTGCGGGGGCATCGCGCCATCGCCTTCACGCCGGAGGGCGAACGTCTGTTTCGCAGTGCTGACGGGGCCATCCAGCAGTTGCAGGATGTGATCGGCGCGATCCGGGTCACGGCGGCGTCCCGGCCCGTGACCGTGACCACCAGCATCGGCGTGGCGGGCCTGTGGCTGCTCCCCCGGCTGGGGGATTTTCTGCGCCGCCACCCGGGCATCGACGTGCGCCTGTCCGCCACCAATACCCTCGCCGATCTGCGTTTCGACGGGCTGGATCTGGCCATCCGCTACTGTGCGCCGGAGGCGGCCCCGGAGGGGGCGATCCGTCTTTTCGGCGAGACCGTGGCACCGGTGGCTCATCCTTCCCTGGGCCTGACGGAACTGAAGACGCCCGAGGGGCTGGAAGGCCAGGTGCTGCTCGAATTCGACGGGGAGTATCGCCCCTGGCTGCAGTGGAGCGAGTGGCTGGCCAGCCAGGGGTGGGGGGCGCTCAAGCCCCGGGGCGTGCTGCGCTTCAATCAGTACGATCAGATGATCCAGGCGGCGATTGCCGGTCAGGGCGTGGCCCTCGGGCGTCTCGAGCTGATCGGGCTGGCCCTGGCCGACGGACGGCTGGCGCGCTGCGACCTGCCCCGCCCGGGGCCGGTGTCGGCCAATGCCTACTGGTTGCTGCGGGGCGAGGCCGCGCCCCGCGCCGAGGTGGAAGAGGTGGTGCGCTGGATTCTTGCCGAGGCGGGGGCCGAGGGCTAGCCGGTGCTGTCGTGCTCCCCGTTGTCGGCGGTGTGCCGCGTAGGGCCGGCATGGCCTTGATAAATCATGCCTGAATGGGCACCTTTGACATTCGTATTAAGAATGTCAAAGGTGCCCAATCGTCGTTTGAGAGTCCTGCGTGGATGGCTTTAAATGGGGGTGTTCCGGCGGTATTTAGGTGACGGCCGGTTACTTTTACCTATTCTTGGAGCGAATTCATCGTGTTTTCGCCCCAGCCTTGTCAAGGAGCTCCCATGCGAATCCAGGCATCCCGATATCCGGCATCCCGCGTCCCGGTCCCCCAGCCCGCCCCGTTTGCACCGGCCCTGCCGAGGCTGCCGGGGGTGGCGGCCAGCCTTGGCTATCTGGGGGCTACGCCCGAGCGGCCCTTCAACTACATGTATCAGCCGCCAGTGGGCACCCCTTGGCAGAACTGCGAATACACCCTGCAGCGCATGCACGTGGCGGATGCCCGTGCCATCGCCGCCCGTCCCTCCATTGACCGGGAGGGCTATGAGCTGTGGGACGCGCCGACCGGCGTGGCCGACTTTGCCGACGAAGCGGCAATCCGGCGTTATTACTACGCAGAAGCCGCCGAGCTGGCGCGATGGGTCACCGGGGCCCGGCAGGCCTGGGTGTTCGATCACCTGGTGCGCCGTCGTGAGGCCGGGCGCCCGGCCCTCGGGTTCGGCCGCCAGGGTGACGGCAGCAACCCGGCGGCGGTGGGCCGCGTGCATAACGACTACAGCGAGGCCTCCGGACGGCGCCGGCTGGAGCTGGTGCTCACCGACCCTGCTGAACTGGCCCGGGTGGAGCGCTTTGCCATCGTCAACATCTGGCGCTCGATCCGCGGCCCGGTGCTGGACACGCCCCTGGCCGTCTGCGACGCCCGTTCGGTGTCGTCCCGGGATCTGGTGGCGGCCGAGATCCGCTACCCGGAGCGCACAGGCGAGATCTACCTGGTCCGCCATGCCGCCCGGCATCAATGGGCCTACTTTCCCGGCATGGACCGTCACGAGGCCCTGATCTTCAAGCAGTACGACTCCCAGATCAACGGCACGGCCCGCTTCACGCCCCATTCGGCCTTCGACCTCCCTGATGTTCCGCCCGACACCCCGCTCCGGGAGAGCATCGAAGTGCGTTGTCTGGTTGTTTTCGAGTGAAGGAGCCCGCCATGAGCCCATCCCCCTGCGCCCCCGCGCCCCTCATCGAGTTCTGGTTCGAGTTCGGCAGCAACTACAGCTACCCCAGCGTGATGCGCATTGAAGCGGCTGCGGCCCGGCTTGGTGTCCGGGTTGCCTGGAAGCCCTTCATGCTCGGCCCGATCTTCCGTGAGCTGGGCATGGACAACTCCCCCTTCGTGCTGCAGAAGGAGAAGGGTGCCTACATGTGGCACGACATCGCCCGGGAATGCCGCAAGTACGGCCTGCCCTGGACACGCCCGAGCACCTTTCCGCGCCTCGGCGTGCTGCCCTTGCGGGTGGCCATCCAGGGTGCGGACGCCCCGTGGATGGAGGCCTTCTGTCAGCGGGTGATGCAGCTCAACTTCGTGCACGACCAGGACATCAACCACCCCGAACCCCTCGCCGCCATCCTTACCGAGCTGGGCCTGCCGGCGGCCGAACTCCTCGCCCGCGCCGGTTCGGAGGAGATCAAGGCCCGTCTGCGGGAGCAGACTGCCGAAGCCCGTGCCCGGGGCATCTTCGGGGCACCCACCTTTTTTGTCGGCGAAGAGATGTTCTGGGGCAACGACCGTCTTGATGACGCCCTCGCCCTGGCCGCATCGCAAGGGGCGCAGCCATGAACGCCTCCAGCCCGCGGGAGGCGATCTGGCTGGAACAGGGCTATCGCCCGTGGCCCGCCAAGGGCGGCTTTCTGCCCGCCAACGCCCGGCTCTTCCACCGGGAGGATGGTGCCCACCTGCGTTTCCGCGTGGAGCTGGGCCCCGCCCACTGCAACGGCAGCGGGCGGGTGCATGGTGGTTTCATCGCCACCCTGGCGGATGTGTGGCTGGGCTACAACCTGGCCCGACGCCTGGCGCCCGAGGTGCGCTTCGTCACCGCCAGCCTGCAGGTGGACTATCTGGGCGCAGTGGCCGCCGGAGACTGGCTGGAGAGTGAGATCGACTGGGTTCGCACCGGTGGGAAGCTGAACCACGCCGCCGGCCGGATCCGGTCCGGCGACGGACGCCTGGTCACGGCCATGCGGGCGAGCTTTGTCAGCCTGGGCGCCTAGCCGCGCAGGCGCGCCACCTTGCCGGCAAGGGCCTGCATCTGCTCCTTGACCAGTTTGCCCAGGCGTTCGTCGGTCAGATTGCCGTCGGCATCGAAGGCGCCGGCGAAGGCGTTGGCGAAAACCTCCGGCTTGTTGAGGGGTTGCAGGTCGAGGAACACGCAGACCTGACGCAGGTGATACTGGGCGCGGGACGTTCCCATGCCGCCGCCAGCGCCCATGATGGCCACGGCCTTGCCGGCGAGGAGGGCGTTGTCGGGTTCCCGGGAGGCCCAGTCCAGGATGTTCTTGAGGGCAGGCGCCATGGAGTAGTTGTACTCGGTGCACGCCAGTACCAGGGCGTCCGCGGCGGCCAGTTGGGTCAGCACGCGGCGGACCGCCGCGGGTTTTTCGGTGATGTCGGCGTTATAGAAGGGGATGTCGCGAAGCTCGGCGATTTCCATGCTGACGCCTTCCGGCAGACTGGCCTGCGCTGCTCGCAGCAGACCCCTGTTGGTGGATTTTTCGCGCAGGCTGCCGGCGATGCCGAGGAGCTTGATGGACATGGTGTCTTCCTTCTCTGTGGTGTGGGTAAGGTGAGGGCCGGGCACAATATCGAAACCCGGATATCGCTTATAGGCCGCCATGGGTGCCGTTTGGCGCCGGGCGCTCTAAACTCGCCCCATCGTCGTCAGTGACGATCCAGCACACCCGACGCGGGCCGCGCCTTCGCCTTCACCTGTGACAGCGCCCGCCGCCCGTGCGTTCGGCGTGCCGGATACATCAAGGAGCCGCATCGTCATGTCAGTACCACCCGCCTATCCCCGCGACCTCGTCGGCTACGGCCGCAATCCGCCTTTCGCCGACTGGCCGGGGCGGGCGCGGGTGGCGGTGCAGTTCGTCCTCAACTACGAAGAGGGGGCCGAGAACTGCGTGCTCCACGGTGACGCCGGGAGCGAGCAGTTCCTCTCCGAACTCTTCAACCCGGCCAGCTTCCCCGAGCGCCATCTCTCCATGGAGGGCGTCTACGAGTATGGCTCCCGGGTCGGTGTGTGGCGCATCCTGCGGGAGTTCGAGCGGCGTGGTCTGCCCCTGACCGTCTTCGGTGTGTCCATGGCCCTGCAACGTCACCCCGAAGTCACCGCGGCCTTCCGCGAGCTTGGCCACGAGATCGCCTGCCATGGCTGGCGCTGGATCCACTACCAGAACGTGGACGAAGCCACCGAGCGCGAGCACATGCGTATCGGCATGGCCATCATCGAGCAGCTCACCGGGGAGCGTGCCCTGGGCTGGTACACGGGGCGAAACTCCCCCAATACCCGGCGTCTGGTGGCCGACCATGGGGGCTTTCTGTATGACTCGGATTACTACGGTGACGACCTGCCCTTCTGGACCGAGGTGCAGAAGACCGACGGCAGCCGTGTGCCCCATCTGGTGGTGCCCTACACCCTCGACACCAACGACATGCGCTTTGCCCTGCCCCAGGGCTTTTCCCATGGCGACGAGTTCTTTGAATACCTGCGCGACGCCTTTGACGTGATGTACGCCGAGGGTGACGATCGCCCGGCCATGCTCAGCGTGGGCATGCACTGCCGCCTGCTCGGCCGACCCGGCCGTTTCAGGGCCCTGCAGCGCTTCCTTGACCACATCGAAAGGCACGACCGTGTATGGGTGTGCCGTCGGGTGGACATTGCCCGTCACTGGATCGCCAGACACCCCGGCCCTACCGCGGCCTGACCGAGAACCCAAGGAGATTTCCCCATGGCCAGCCATACCCCCGGCGCCCCCGTTTTTGCGCCCCCCGCCGACCTGCCCGAATGGGCCCTGCGTTCGGTGGACCTCGCCAGTCCGCGCCTTGGCGCCACGGCCCTGTTTGCCTCCGACGATTTCTTTGCCGAGGTCGCGCGCATGCTCAACCCCGAGCCGGCCCAGTTCGTGCCCGGGAAGTTCGACACCAACGGCAAGTGGATGGATGGCTGGGAATCGCGCCGCAAGCGGGTCGCCGGCCACGATTGGGCGCTGGTGAAGTTGGGCGTTAAGGGTGTGATCCGCGGTTTCGACGTGGACACCAGCCACTTCACCGGCAACTACCCGCCGGCCGTGTCCATCGAGGCCACCGTATCGGCCAGCGACGACGTGGAGGCGCTCAAGGGCGCGGGCTGGACCGAGATCCTGCCCGCCACCGCCCTCGGCCCCAGCAGCCACCACCTCATCGAGTGCGCCAGCACCCAGGCCTGGACCCACCTGCGGGTGAACATCTTCCCCGATGGCGGTATCGCCCGACTGCGCGTCTATGGCCGCCCGGTGGGCTCCCTGGAAGCCCTCGGCCCCGACGCGGTGATCGATCTGGTGGCCATGGAGAACGGCGGCCGTGCCGTGTCGTGGAACGACGCCAGCTTCGGCTCCAGCGTGGCGGCGCTGATGCTCCCCGGCCGTGGCCAGAACATGGGTGACGGCTGGGAGACCCGCCGCCGCCGCGAACCCGGCAACGACTGGTGCGTGCTCGAACTGGGCGCCCCCGGCACGGTGGAAAGGATCGAGGTGGACACCGCCTTCTTCAAGGGAAACTACCCCGACCGCTGCTCCATCCAGGCCGCGTATGTGACCGGCGGCACCGACCGTTCCATCACCACCCAGTCCATGTTCTGGCAGACCCTGCTGCCCGAACAGAAACTGCAGATGGATGCGGTGCACAGCTTCAGCGACGAGATTGCCCGGCTCGGCCCCATCACCCACGTGCGCTTCAACATCTTTCCCGACGGCGGCGTGTCGCGCCTGCGCCTGTGGGGCAAGGTGAACAAGAAGGGCGCCTGATGGGCTCCGTCATGCTCACTCCCGAGGCGCTCAGCGCCGAGGCCTTCGCGCCCTTCGGGCAAGTCATCGAGGCCAGCGATGCGGTGCGCCACTTCACCATCAACGGCGGCAACACCGAGCGTTACCACGACCTGGCCGAGATCGAACCCGGCCCCGATGGCAAGGTCATCCTGTCCATTTTCCGCGGCCAGCCGCGCACGCTTCCCTTTGTCGTGGAGATGATGGAGCGCCACCCCCTGGGCAGTCAGGCCTTCGTGCCCCTGTCCGGCAAGCCCTACCTGGTGGTGGTTGCCCCTGCCGGCGACCCGCCGGACGTGGATGCACTGCGGGTCTTCCTGGCCCGGGGTGACCAGGGCGTCAACTACGCCCCGGGCGTGTGGCATCACCCCTTGTTGGCGCTGGATGCAGTGTGCGACTTCCTGGTGGTGGATCGCAGCGGCACCACGCCCAACTGCGACGAGGTGCGCGTCGACCCGCCGGGGTGCATCGGGTTCTGAGGGCGGGAAGTCCTTCGACCGGGACGCGCAGAATTCCGCCCGCGTCGAGGTCCGCCGCCCGGTGCTGCGGGCGGCGGCCGTGCGCCGGTTTCAGCCCGGTTTGCGTGCCACCAGGCCGATCAGGGCCGAGCGGCCCCGGTGGCCGCTGCCTTCGGCAATGTCCTCTTCGTATTCGACCAGCTCCTCGATCACCCAGTCAGCGAAGGCTTCCTGCAGGGTCTCCGGGGTGTACAGGTTTTCGATGGCAGAGGGGCCGCCGGTACGGTATTCGTGCTGTTTCGGGGTGTAGCCCTGCAGCAGGATGCGGCCGCCCGGCCGGGTGAGCTGCTTCATTACCTCGAACTGGCGCTCCCGCCACTCGGGCCCGACAAACTGGATGAAGATGCCCACCACCCAGTCGAAGGCATCGTGCAATTCGGCCGGCGGCCAACCCGGGGCGAGCATGTCGGCCTGCACGAAGCGCACATCCATCTTGCGCCCCGCGGCCAGACGCCGGGCTTTCTCGACCGCAACGGCGGAGATCTCGATGGCGGTCACGTCCAGCCCCTGTTCCGCCAGCCAAACCGAATTACGGCCCTCCCCATCGGCCACCGACAGGGCCGTGCGGCCTTCCTGCAGCAACCCGGCCCGGTGGGCGAGAAAGCGGTTTGGTTCGGTACCGAACAGATAGTCGTCGCCGGCATCCCGGTAACGGGTGCTCCACAGGGTCTCCTGATTCATGGGTTGATCCTTATTTTTCGTTGGGCGTGAGCTCCCTCTCCGGGAGCGCGGGGACGTCCGGATGCCCGGTAGCGGGCACGACATCCGGATATAGGGACACGGGCGCCAGCGCCTGGTTCAGAAAATCGACGATTTCGCCCATGGCGCCGTCGAGTTCGCCGCTGTCGTCGTGCCCGCCGGGCAGGAGCAGCAGGCGCGTCCGATCGTCACGCCGGTGGGCATGGATGGCCCGGGCGTCGTCGGCCGGCACCACCTGATCATCGGTGCCGTGGACCAGCAGCACCGGGCAATGGATCAGGCCGATGGTGTGGCCGGGGGCAATGTCGTCGAAGCGTCGGCCGATGGTGCGCTGCACATACCACAGGATGTACGCGCCCAGGGGAAAGCGGGGAATGTGCATGGATCGCAGCCAGCGCCGCATCATGGTGGCGGGATGGGCAAACGCGGCCAGGCTCACCACGCCCGCCACGGACGGGTTTAGGGATGCCATCAACAGCGCTGCACCGGCACCGACCGAATGGCCGATGACCCCAATACGGTGGGCATCCACCTCCGGGCGGCCCTGCAGCCAGCCCACTGCGCTCGCCAGATCTTCGGCAAAACGCGGCAGGGAGGCGAAGCTGTCGCCGTCACTGCGCCCGTGGCAGCGTGCATCGAAAAGCAGCAGCGCGAAGCCTGCCTCGTGCAGCGGGCGGGCCAGGGGCAGCATCATCTGGGCATTGCCGCCCCAGCCGTGGAGCACCGCCACGGCCGGGGCCCGGGGGCCTGCGGGGATGAACCAGCCGAAGAGGGACTTGCCCCCCGTGCCCGGAATGGCCACGGCTTCCCAGGGCAGGCGGTCGGGCTCCACCGTCTCCATCACCCGTGGTGCAGCCAGACCCTTGCGAATCAGCAAATTGAGCCCGAGCAGTGCGAGTACCGCAAGGGCTGGCAGCAGGATGAGGGGCAGGGGCATTGGGGTGAGGGCGTCTCCGTGGTGCGGGGAGGTGGGTGCAACTTGACGGGGTAGGTGCGACCGGCTTTCGGGAATAGATGGATGCCAATATAATTTGGCCCATGAACGCTACTTCTCTCGCCACCGGTACAGACGGCCCGCCCAGCGATACGCTCGCCTTTGCCGTCCTCAAGCAGTTTCGCCTGATCTACGGTTCGGTCAAGCAGCATTTTCGTGAAGTCGAGAGTAGCTGCGGTGTGTCGGGGTCGCAATTGTGGCTGCTCCACGAGATCGCCCACCTGCCCGGCGTGGGGGTGTCGGCCCTGGCCGAGCGTCTGTCCATCCACCAGTCTACCTGCAGTCAGCTGGTGGACAAGCTCGAAACCCGTGGCCTGGTGAGCAAGCAGCGGCGCCAGGATGACCAGCGCCGGGTGGGCCTGCTACTCACCGACAAGGCCGCGGCCGTGCTTGCCGCTGCCCCCGGGCCGGTGGAGGGCGTGCTGCCCCAGGCCCTGCAGGGCCTGCCCGATGACACCCTGCAGCAGCTCCACGCCAGCCTGGCCGATGTCATTGCCCAACTGCTCGTCCGCGACGAACGCAGCGCCGACAAGCCCCTCGCCGACCTCTAGCCGCTTGCCGTGGCACCCCGCCGGAGTGCGCTTTCGGCCAACCCGGTTGCACATCCTGCCGATCTGCAGCGGGAGCCTCCGGGGCGCCGGGTTGCGCCGCTACACTGGCCGCACAACAACACCTGGAGACAGCCGTGAGCGCCCTTCCCGTCAGCCGTTACCCCGTTCCCGAACTCGCCGACCTGCCCGCCGACATTCGCGACAAGATCCTCGCCGTGCAGGAAAAGGCCGGCTTCGTGCCCAACGTCTTCCTCACCCTGGCCCATCGGCCCGCCGAGTTCCGCGCCTTCTTCGCCTACCACGATGCCCTCATGGAGAAGGACGAAGGCCTCACCAAGGCCGAGCGCGAGATGATCGTGGTGGCCACCTCCGGTGCCAACAACTGCCTGTATTGCGTGGTCGCCCACGGCGCCATCCTGCGCATCCGCGCCAAAAACCCCCGCGTCGCCGACCAGCTCGCCACCAACTACCGCAAGGCCGAGATCACCCCGCGCCAGCGCGCCATGCTCGACTTTGCCATGAAGCTCGCCCTGGATTCGGGCGCTGTCGGTGACGAAGACATCGCCGCCGTGAAGGCCCACGGCTTCGACGACGAGGCGGTGTGGGACATCGGCGCCATCACCGCCTTCTTCGCCATGAGCAACCGCCTGGCCAACCTCACCGGCATGCGGCCGAACGACGAGTTCTTCCTGATGGGGCGGCTGCCCAAGGGGTGAGGGTGCGTTGTTCGGGGGGCAAGGCCGTTGCCGTTGCCCCCGCTTGGTCGTCGCGGGCAACGCGCCGCTCAGCAAGGGTCAGGACGATCACCCCGTGCCGGCAGCGTGTCGCGGATTTCGCTCTGCCCTTCTGATGTTTCAAGCGCTGACCCGCTCTGCCGGCTAGACTGCCAGAAAAGAAGAGCCGCTCTCCTTCTTGACCCATTCTTCATCGCTCTTTATGAGTTTTTCGGCCCTTTGGACGAGCTTGATGGCAATGGCGATGGATCGGTCCACGAGGGCGTCTTCATTGGCCGTGCTCAGTTCAACCTTCTGGATCAAGCCGGCGAAGATGGTGGCGGACATGCTCGCCACGACCGACTCGCTATGCTGCAGATGCAGGAATTCTTCATTGGCCATGGGTGTTTCCCTTGTTTGAGGTGGAGATGGTCGAGGCCGCGGACGGATGTGCCTTGATCGCGAGCTCACCCGGCGTGGCGTGGCTGTTGAAACATCCGACAGCCTCCGGAGCCGTCGGCCTGCTTGCCGCCCTTGGTTCCAGACGCCTGCGTACGTGTTCCGCAGGTCATCGTGTCGCCGGCCCTCATGTATCCGTCCCGTATCCGCGGGTCATGGCAATGCTCGCACCGCCGTTCCCGCCTTCCTATGAACTGCTTCACTCGGGCTGCGGCCCGTGGTGGCGCCATGCCCCCGTGCCGTGCTTTTCAAGCGTGCGCGCCATCCGTGGGCACGTGCGCCGGTGCCGTCGAAGTCCCGTATCATTTTCGGATGCACTCCGCGATACCGAACTCCGCATACGCCATGATGCAGCGTTACGTCATTTTTGGCACGCTCGTCGCCGTGCTGCTGGCCGGTTGTGCCTCGGCGCCGCCCTTGCCGCACACCCTCAATGTGGATCCGCAGATACGGCTGCCCGCTGCGCACGGGGCGGGGCAGGATCGGCGCGGACGTTTCCGGGAGGTTTTCTGTGCCGTGCTCGACGCTCGCAAGGATGTGCTGCCGGACCATCGGGCCTGCGATCTGGCCTTGACCCGGCTTGCGCCGGAGCCCCCGGGCACGGGCGCGGGGGTCGAGCTGGGGACGGTGCAGCGCAAGCTCACGCTGCTTTTCGTGCCCGGTGTCGGCTGGGACTGCTTTGCGGACTGGCTGGCCATGGAAGACACGATTCCCCGGCATCTGGGGCAATTCGGGTTCGACATGCGTACCGTGCCCATCGACGGTCTTGGCAGCAGCGCATCCAATGCCACGCGGATCCGGGATTCCGTCCTCGGGATGCCCCGGGATGACCCGGGGCCCGACCTGGTGTTGATGGGCTACTCCAAAGGGGCTGTCGATATACAAGTGGCCCTTGAGCGCCACCCGGAGATCCACCACCGGGTGGCGGCGGTGGTCAGTCTGGCGGGTGTCATCGGCGGTTCGCCCCTGGCGGAAGAGATGGGTGAAGACGAACTCGACATGCTGCAGCATTTTCCCGGCGCCCGTTGCGCCCCGGTGGATGGCGGCGTGATCAACGATATCCGGCCGGCGACGCGCCGGGCCTGGCTGGACAGTCATCCCCTGCCGCCGGGCATTGCCTACTATTCCTTGATCACCGTCCCGGCACCCGGGCAGGTTTCGCGCTTGCTGCGCAGCAGCTACAGGACGCTGGCGCTGACCGATGCCAACAACGACAGCCAGGTGATTCTCGTCGATCAATATCTGCCCGGCAGTGCCCTGCTCGGCTTCCTCAATGCAGATCACTGGGCTGTCGCGGTGCCGATCGCCCGCACCCACGGCATGGTCGGCACGCTTCTGGTCAATCGCAACGCCTATCCCCGCGAGGCCTTGTACGAGGCCCTCATGCGCCTGATTGCCGAAGACGTGCGCCAGGCCGACACGCGCCTGGCGCGTTGAACCTTGAAACGGGCCTGAAGCCTTGCGGGCGGGCGATGGCGATGTTGCCCTAGTGCATGCCCCCACTGGCGCCCGCTTCGCCCATGGCAATCAGCTTCCCGATGGCCACCAGGCGCGCCGGATCGGTGCCGGCCAGGTCGATGCTGAGCGTGAGCACCCCCACACCGGCGTGGGCTTCCCGTGCCAGGGTGAGGATCAGGGACTTGATCAGCATGGCTTCGTCGTGGATGCCTTCGGGGGGGGCGACGGCCTCGCGGGGGCCGCGGGGTTGGTGGAGGGTGATGCGCATGGCGGATCCCGCGGGGGCGATGAAGACGGGCCCAGCCTAGCGGACGGCCCGTGACCGTGCTTGACCCGGGCCGCCACGGAGCATGACATTTTGCGCCAGGGCCGGCAGGCCGTTTAGCTGCCGGGGGACTGACGGTAGTCGGAGGGCGCCTTGCCGTTCCAGCGCTTGAAGGCGCGGGTGAAGGCACTCTGTTCGGAAAAACCGAGAAGGAAGGTGATTTCGGTGACGCTTTTTTTCGGGTCGTCCAGATAGCGCAGGGCGAGCTCATAGCGGGTCTTCTCGAGGAGTCCGCGGTAGCTGAGCCCCAGGGCGGCCAGTTTGCGTTGCAGGGTCCGGGTGCTGAGGCCGAGGGATTCGGCCAGCCTGGTGTCGCTGGGTTCGCCCGAGGTCAGTTCGTGCAGCAGGTGTGCCCGGCAGCGGCTTTCCAGGTCGTCGTTCTGCAGCGTTGCCAGCTCCGAGGCCAGGATGGCGTCACAGGTGGTGGCGAGCTCCCGGTTCGAGGTGGGGAGGGGGCGGTCGGCGACCTGCCAGGAGAGCAGGAGGCCGTCGTGGGTTTCGCCAAACCGGACCGGGCCACCAAAGAAGTCTTCGTAGGGCCGGATGGTGGCCGGCGTCGGCCGGCGCAGGGTGACCAGGGCCGGCGCCAGATCGGTGCCGTCGTTGGTCCGGCACAGGGAAACGATCAGTGACAGTCCGAAGTCCGCCATGACCCATCCGGTCAGGGTGTCGCCGCGCCCGTGGTCATAGATGAACTGCAGGCCCTCGGGTGTTTCAACGCAACGGCTCGACATGCGCTGCCCCAGGGTCTTGGTGTAGCGGGCCATGCGCTTCAGGGCCGTGCGCAGGGAGCCGCTGGACAGCCAGGCATAGCCCAATGTACCGAGATGGGAGGGGTGCCAGCACTCGGCGGCCCCCAGTGCAAAGGCGGGGTCGGGTATGCACCGGGCCGCTTTCTCGAATGCCGAGTCCAGCAGCGCGCTGGGCAGCCGCGTCCGTGCGTCGGGGAGTGCCGTCGAGGGGATGCCGAGTTCCCGGGCAAAGTGTGCCGGATCGATGCCGTGGCGTTCGATCAGGCGCAAACCGACCAGACCGAAGGATGCGAGGAAGGTCTCTGTCGCCATGCGCGCTCGGGATGAAAGGGGGTTGGCACGCATCATCGGGCTAGCGCCGGGTTTATTCAAGCACCCCCGGGCCGGCGGGCGACGACCAGGGGCATTTCTTCACACGGATCAAGGTTTTTCGTTTTGGCCGGCACTAGCATCGGCCCACAACTAAAACCCCGAGCCGATCATGGATGTTTCCCGCCGACGCTTTCTGGGTGGTCGCACGCCCGGGCCGGCGCCTTTCCGTCCGCCCTGGAGTGTTTCCGAGGCCCTCTTTCTCGATCGCTGCACTCGCTGCGACGACTGCCTGAAGGTGTGTCCCACCGGCCTCCTGCAGCGGGGTCCGGCGGGCTTTCCCCTTGCCGATTTCAGCGAGGCCGCGTGCACGCTGTGCGGTGACTGTGCCCGCGCCTGCGCGACGGGGGCCATCGGCCGCGACACCACACTTCGTCCCTGGCTTTTCGGCATTGCCATCAGCGAAGGCTGTCTGGCCGCCCAGGGCGTTGAATGCCGGGTGTGCGGCGAGCTGTGTGATACTGCGGCGATCCGCTTCCGCCCCCGCATCGGCGGCGCGCCCCTGCCCGAGGTGGACAACACCCTGTGCACCGGCTGCGGTGCCTGCATTGCCCCCTGTCCCGTCACCGCGATCCAGCGCGTGGCCTTCAACCCAGCCCCGGAGCTCCCATGAACATCGTCAGTCTCGTTCTGCGCATCAAGCCGGAGACCCGTGCCGAGGCAGAGGCCGCCCTGTGCGCCTACCCCGGTGTCGAATGCCACGGCATGTCCGATGACGGCAAGCTCATCGTTACCGTCGAGGATGCCGAGGGCGCGGCCATGTCCGACACCCTGATCGCCCTGCATCGGGTGCCTGAGGTGCTGGCCGCGACCCTGGCCTACGAATACACCGACGCCCAGCTTTCGACATCTCCCGAAACGCTCCCCCAAGCCACGCAATCCACGAATTCCCCCTGCGAGGAGGCTCAATCATGACCATCAACCGACGCGATTTCATCAAGACCCAGGCCATCGCCACGGCCGCTGCCACGGCCGGCATTTCCATGCCGGCCCTCGCTGCCAAGGAGGCAGCCCCCGCCGAGAGCACCACCGCCGTGCGCTGGGACAAGGCCGCCTGCCGCTTCTGCGGCACCGGCTGTTCGGTGCTGGTGGGCGTTCAGAACGGCCGCGTGGTGGCCACTCAGGGCGATCCGGATTCCCAGGTCAACCGCGGCCTCAACTGCATCAAGGGCTACTTCCTGTCCAAGATCATGTACGGCGAAGACCGGCTCACCAAGCCGCTGCTGCGCATGAAGGACGGCAAGTACAGCAAGGACGGCGAGTTCACCCCGATCAGCTGGAATGCGGCCTTCGACATCATGGCCGAGAAGTGGAAGGACGCGCTGAAGACCACCGGCCCGGCCTCCATCGCCATGTTCGGCTCCGGCCAGTGGACGATCTGGGAGGGCTATGCCGCCGCCAAGCTGATGAAGGCCGGCTTCCGCTCCAACAACCTCGACCCCAACGCCCGCCACTGCATGGCCTCGGCAGTGACCGGCTTCATGCGCACCTTCGGCATCGACGAACCGATGGGCTGCTACGACGACATCGAGCAGGCCGACGCCTTTGTGCTGTGGGGTTCCAACATGGCCGAGATGCACCCCATCCTGTGGACCCGCATCACCGACCGGCGCCTGACCAAGACCGACACCCAGGTGCACGTGCTGTCCACCTTCGAGCACCGCAGCTTCGAGCTGGCCGACAACGGCATGATCTTCACGCCGCAGACCGATCTGGCCATCCTCAACTACATCTGCAACTACATCATCCAGACCGGCAAGGTTAACCAGGAGTTCGTGAAGAAGAACGTGAACTTCAAGATCGGCGAGACCGACATCGGCTTCGGCCTGCGTCCCGCCCATGCGCTGGAAAAGGATGCCAAGTTCAACGGCTACCCTGGCGCCGAAGGCAAGCCCAAGAACAACCCCAACGACGCCCGCCCGAGCACCTTCGAAGAGTTCAAGAAGTTCGTCTCCGAATACACCGTCGAGAAGGTTTCGAAGCTCTCCGGCGTACCGGTGGACCGCCTCAAGAAGTTGGCCGAGGTGTATGCCGACCCGAAGAAGAAGGTGGTCAGTTTCTGGACCATGGGCTTCAACCAGCACACCCGCGGCACCTGGGTGAACAACATGATCTACAACGTCCACCTGCTGGTGGGCAAGATCTCCACCCCGGGCTCCGGCCCCTTCTCCCTCACCGGTCAGCCGTCGGCCTGCGGCACCGCCCGCGAAGTGGGCACCTTTGCCCACCGCCTGCCCGCCGATATGGTGGTGACCAACCCCGAGCATCGCCACCACACCGAGGAGATCTGGCAACTGCCGGAGGGCACCATCCCCGACAAGATCGGCCTCCACGCCGTGGCCCAGAGCCGTGCCCTGAAGGACGGCAAGCTCAAGTGCTACTGGACCAGCACCACCAACAACATGCAGGCCGGCCCCAACATCAACCAGGAGATCTACCCGGGCTGGCGCAACCCGGCGGCCTTCGTGGTGGTGTCGGACGTGTACCCCACCGTGTCGGCGCTGGCTGCCGACCTGATCCTGCCCTCCGCCATGTGGACCGAGAAGGAAGGCGCCTTCGGCAACGCCGAGCGGCGCACCCAGGTGTGGCGCCAGCAGGTCAAGGCACCGGGCGAGGCCAAGTCCGACCTGTGGCAGTACATGGAGTTCTCCAAGCGCTTCAAGGTCGAGGAGGTGTGGCCGGCCGAGCTGCTTGCCAAGAAGCCCGAATACAAGGGCAAGACCCTGTACGACGTGCTTTATGCCAACAAGGTGGTGAACAAGTTCCCCAAGACCGATCTGGTCAAGACCAACGATCACGCCATCAAGAACTACACCAACGACGAATCCGAGGCTTTCGGCTTCTACGTGCAGAAGGGTCTGTTCGAGGAGTACGCGATCTTCGGTCGCGGCCACGGCCACGATCTGGCGCCCTTCGATGTCTATCACAAGGCCCGCGGCCTGCGCTGGCCGGTGGTGGATGGCAAGGAAACCCTGTGGCGCTTCCGCGAGGGCTATGACCCCTACGTGAAGGCTGGCGAAGGGGTGAGGTTCTACGGTCACAAGGACGGCAAGGCGGTCATCTTCGCGCTGCCCTACCAGGACCCCCCCGAGAAGCCCGATGCCGAGTTCGATCTGTGGCTGTGTACCGGCCGCGTGCTGGAGCACTGGCACACCGGCACGATGACCCGCCGCGTGCCCGAGCTGCACAAGGCGGTGCCCGAGGCCCAGGTCTTCATGCACCCGGACGACGCCAAGAAGCGCGGCCTGCAGCGCGGCATGCAGGTCAAGGTGCTGTCCCGGCGCGGCGAGATGCTGGCCCGCATTGAAACCAAGGGGCGCAACAAACCCCCGGTCGGCCTGATCTTCGTGCCTTTCTTCGACGAATCGAAGCTGGTCAACAAGCTCACCCTCGACGCCACCTGTCCGATCTCGAAAGAGACCGACTACAAGAAGTGCGCCGTGAAGGTGGTCCGCGCCTAAGCAGGACTGCCAGGAGATCATCGTGGACAGCGGCAGGAAGCCCGCCCGCAAGTCGCCCGACGCCTCCCCGGCGTCGGCGGCGCGGCGCAAGTTCATCAACAGTGTGGCTGCCGCTGCCGGCGGCGGCTGCCTGTTGGCGCTCGGCGCGGGGCTCTATTCGCGCAGTGCCGCGGCGCTGCCGGCCCAGGCTTTGCGTCCGCCCGGTGCCTTGCCGGAAGCCGACTTCCTGGCGGCCTGCGTGCGCTGTGGCCTGTGCGTGCGCGACTGCCCCTATGACACCCTGAAGCTGTCCGACCTCGGCGATCCGGTGGTCACCGGCACGCCCTACTTCCATGCGCGCCAGGTGCCCTGCGAGATGTGCGAGGACATCCCCTGCGTCAAGGCCTGCCCCACCGGGGCCCTGGACCGGGCGCTCACCGACATCAACAAGGCGCAGATGGGCCTGGCGGCCCTCGTCGATCACGAGAGCTGTCTCAACTTCCTCGGTTTGCGCTGTGACGTGTGCTACCGGGTGTGCCCGGTGATCGACAAGGCCATCACCCTCGAAACCCAGCACAACCCGCGCTCCGACCGCCACGCCATGCTGCTGCCCACCGTCCATTCGGACGCATGCACCGGTTGCGGCAAGTGCGAGAAATCCTGTGTGCTGCCCGTGGCCGCCATCAAGGTCTTTCCGCGGGAGCTCGCCCGGGGCGCGCTGCCCGACCACTACCGCAAGGGCTGGGAAGAAAAGGCTCGCCACGGTGGTTCGTTGATCGGCGAACAGGTAGAGATGCCGGTGCGCGGATTTGACGGCTCCACCGCCGGCCGCTCGGCCACCGAGACCGTGGTGGCACCCCATACCCCGGCCCCCGACATTCCGGCGGCGCCCGGCGTGCCGGCCGCTCCGCCGCCCAGGGGGGCCGGCGGGCTCAACTCGAAATGGAAGCCGTGACCATGGCGACCTCCACCCTCAGCGTAAAGCCCGCAGCGGCCTGTGCACCGGCCCGCAGCCTGTGGCAGCGCCAGCGCTGGCTGATCCTGCGGCGCAGCAGCCAGGTGCTCATCCTGCTCGCCTTCCTCACCGGCCCGTGGTTCGGGCTGTGGATCGCCAAGGGCAACCTGTCCTCGTCCCTGACCCTGGGCGTACTGCCCCTGACCGACCCGCTGCTGGTGCTGCAGACCCTGCTCACCGGTCACCTGCCCTATTCCTCGGCATTGATCGGTGCGGCCATCGTGCTGGGCTTCTACCTGCTGGTGGGAGGGCGGGTGTTCTGTAGCTGGGCCTGCCCCGTGAACGTGGTTACCGATGCCGCGGCATGGACGCGCCGCCGCCTGGGCATCAAGACCGGGCGGGTGCCCGACGCCGCCACCCGCTACTGGCTGCTGGGTGGCCTGCTGGTCGCCGCCGCCGTCACCGGCACCCTGGTGTGGGAATGGGTCAATCCGGTGTCCCTGCTGCACCGGGGCCTGATCTTCGGGATGGGTGGCGGGCTGTTCGTGATCGCCGGCATCTTCATCTACGACCTGCTGGTGGCGAGCCGGGGCTGGTGCGGCCACCTGTGCCCCATGGGCGCCTTCTACGGGCTGCTCGGCAAGACTGCTTTGGTGCGCGTTGCCGCCCCCAACCGCAAGGCCTGCGACGACTGCATGGACTGCTTTGCCGTGTGCCCCGAACCCCAGGTGATCCGCCCCGCCCTCAAGCAGGTCGGGCAGGAAAGCCCCCTCATCCTGGCCGCAGATTGCACCACCTGCGGCCGCTGTATCGACGTCTGCGACAAACAGGTTTTCAAAATGACTCATAGGTTCGACCAAAGGAGCGAGTGATGAACAAGCCGACCTTCAATTCCACCCGCCTGCGGGCCGCCGCCCTGGCCATGACCCTGTCCCTGGGCCTTGTACAGACCTTCCTCGCCCCTGCCGCCGCCGTGGCCGCCACCGAAGCGCCCGTCAAGCTGCAAAGCCTGCGTGGCGCAGAAATCAATGCCAGCGATCCGGAAGGCGACGGCACCCGTTATGGCCGTGACCAGGCGCCCCTGCCGCGGGACTTCGTGCAGCAACCGCCGCTGATTCCCCACACCATCAAGGGCTATACGGTCACCAAGAATTTCAACAAGTGTCTGGACTGCCACGCCTGGGTGCGCGCCAAGGAGACCGGTGCCACCAAGATCTCGGTGACCCACTTCAAGACCCGGGAAGGTGAGGAGCTCTCCAGCGTGTCGCCGCGCCGTTATTTCTGCAACCAGTGTCACGTGCCCCAGAGCGACGCCAAGCCGCTGGTGGGCAACACCTTCAAGCCCGGCACCGGCATGCGCTGACCGACAGACCACGGGAGTTCGGATAAATGGAAACCAAAAACAAGGGCTTCGTCGGCCGCATCCGATCACTCGGCTGGGGCTTCGCCGCGATGCTGTTCATCGGCGGCATCCTGTTCTGGGGCGCCTTCAACACCGCCATGGAATGGACCAACCGGGAAGCATTCTGCATCTCCTGTCACGAGATGAAGGACAACGTCTACGAGGAGTACCGCAACACCATCCACGCCTCCAACCGCTCCGGTGTGCGGGCCACCTGCCCGGACTGCCACGTGCCCAAGGAGTGGGGGCCCAAGATGATCCGCAAGATCCAGGCTTCCAATGAAGTGCTGCACAAGATCCTCGGCACCATCGACACGCCCGAGAAGTTCAACGCCAAGCGTCTGGAGCTGGCCAAGCATGAATGGGAGCGCATGAAGAAGACGGATTCCCGCGAGTGCCGCAACTGCCACAACTACGATGGCTTCGACTATGCCGAGCAGGGCCGTCGCTCGTCGAAGATGCACCAGACCGGCCTCAATGAAGGCAAGACCTGCATCGACTGCCACAAGGGCATTGCGCACCAGCTGCCCCAGGTCGAGCAGGCTATCGGTGCACCGAAGGAGGGCGCGACGCCCGAGGAGTTCCACCCGGTGACACCGAAGCCCGAAGAGGCCCGCCCGGAGACGGACAAGGCAGCCAAGGGCTGAACCCGGAGCAGGGGGAGCAGAACGCCGGGCCGTAAAGCCCGGTATGGGGAGTGGATGGGCCGCAATTGCGGCCCATCCGCTTTTTGCTGAGTACAACTTGGCGCTGCCGGTCGGCGTGCTCCGGGCGGGCGCTCACCGGGCGCCGGGTCGCGGGTGGCCGGAGGCATTGTAGGGGGCGCTGCCGTCGTCCGCGTCCACGGGCGTGCGTCGGGCCACTGCCAGCACCGCCAGACCGGCTCCTAGGAGAGCCAGGGAGCCTGGCGTGGGAAGGCCGGCGGGCGGTGTGGCGTCGATCCGCACACCCACGTCCAGATAGTCGAAGTAGTTCTCGCCCCAATCCAGCCAGCCACCGCCGGAATGCTGGGCATACTCGTTCATCGGGTTCGGTGCCTTGCCCGGGTGGATCCCCTTGATTCCGCCATCCGGCTCGAAGGACACCCAGTAGGTTCCAGGGTCAATCATCCAGTCGAGGCCGAACACGCCGTACCAATCGAGGGCGCTTGCCCCGGGGAGCGCATGTGATCGGCTGAAGAGGATGCCGCCCGGGATGTTGCCGCCATCCCGATGCAAGCGGATCGTCACCGATCCCGACGGACTTTCGATGTTCGAGTAGTAGCCCTCCACCGACTGAATGACCTGCCTTGATTCCACCGAGAATTCCCCCGCGAAGTACTGAGCCGTCTCAAACGACCAGGGTTGCCCATTCGCACCGGCCCCCGTATCCACGATGAGGGCTGCGGCGGCCGGCAAGGCGGCCAGGGATGCAAACAGGGCAGAGCAATAGTGCAGGGTGCGCATGGAAATCCTCCCGGGAGCGAAATGCAGGGCCGCCGTGAAAGCAGGTGGCGCACGGCGGGACACAAGGAGCGCTCCGTCGAAGCCTTGCCCGCGTGCGGGCCGCCGGCCTGGCGGATGATCCGGCACACATTTTTCTTGTTTCCCTTTGTGCTGTTCCGTACGACCGGAATTTGTCACGAACTGTAACGGTTTCGCCCTGTCCCCGCGCTCCGTCCCGGCTGAACTGTCTCATCCGGAATCGCTGATGGTTCATGCCAAGTCATTCACTTGTAGAGGTTGGTTAGATGAGATCGCGTTCCATTCGGCATACCATCTCGGCTGTGGCGGGTACCTGTCTGCTGGTTGCGGTGGCGGCCACGGTCGGTTTTGGCGTCTATTCCGCCGGTGACACCCAGGCCCTGGTCAGCGAACGGGTCAGCAATCAGGTGCAGGAGAACACGCTGGTGAGTCTGAAAGGGGTTGCCGGGACACAGGCCGGGATCATCCAGGCCAAGTTCGATCTTGCCCTGGACGCCGCGCGAACGATGGCCCACGTTTTCGAGCTGGGCAAGCGGGAGAACGGTCTCTCCATGGGGCGCAGCCAGATCAATGCGGTTCTCCTCAATGCGCTGCAGCACAACCCTGAATTCAACGGAACCTATTCGTGCTGGGAGGCGGACGCCCTTGATGGTCGTGACGACCAGTTCCGTACGGGGCGGGATGGCAACAATGCGCGCACCGGTCGATTCACGCCCTATTGGAACCGGGACGCGAAAGGCAACATAGCCGTCCAGCCCCTGGTCGAGTACGACACCATGGACAAGCATCCAAACGGGGTGCTGAAGGGAGGTTGGTATATCGGCCCCCGGGATACAGGCAAGGAGAGTGTGCTCGATCCCTTTCCCTATATCGTCCAGGGCAAGCAGGTTTGGCTGACGACGCTGTCGGTGCCGATCGTAGTGAATGGCAAGTTCCTTGGGGTGGCCGGGACGGACTACAACCTCGATTTCGTGCAGGAGCTCTCCCTGCAGGCGGATCGCGGGCTCTTCGGCGGCAAGGCTGAGGTCATCATTGTCAGCAACATGGGCTTGATCGTGGCTGACAGCGAGAAGCCCGAGCTGATCGGCAAGCCCCTTGCCGAGGCGGTGCCCGGCGCTATCGCCCAGACGCTGTTGAGCGAGATACAGGGGGGGCGATCCATGGCTTCCCTTGATCAGGCGAGCGGGCAGATCACGGCGCTGGCGCCCATCGCCCTCGGCCGTACGGGCAAGCCCTGGTCGGTGATGATCAAGGTCCACAAGGATGTGGTACTCGCCGATGCCTATGCCCTGGATCGGGATCTGGCCGATCGCTCGCGTAGCGCGGTATGGTGGCAGGTGGTGGTGGGGCTCATCGTGGCATGTGCCGGAACGAGTTTCCTGTGGTTTGCTGCGGGCTCCTTGAGCCGGCCGATCCAGGAGGCCGAGCGTTTGGCCAACACCATTCGCCTGGGGGATTTTTCCCGGCGCATGGCCTACCAGAATGACGACGAAGTGGGCAGGCTTGCCGTTGCGCTGAATGAGATGGCTGCGCGGTTGCAGTTGCAGGCGGACATTGCCGACCGGATCTCCCAGGGCGACCTTGACATCCAGATCGAGTTGGCTTCGGAGAGTGATCAGCTTGGCATTGCCTTGCAACGCATGGTGGACAATCTGAACGATGTCGTCAGCCGTTTGCAGCGCGGATCAAAGGAAATCACCACCAGCGCCGAGCAGGTCTCGGATCTGAGCCTGGGTCTGTCGGAGGGGGCTGCGGCTTCCGCGGCTTCGGTAACGGAAATCGGGGCGACCGTGCAGAAGATGGCCGCGAACACCAAGCAGAATGCCCAGAATGCCGGTATGGCTGATGACCTGTCCCAGTCGGCAAAGGCTGTCGCGGTAAGCGTCAGCGAACACATGCAGCAGATGGTCCGCTCCATGGGCGAGATCGAGCAGGCCGGCGCCAGCATCACCGAGATCATCCGGGTGATCGACGAGATCACCGAGCAGACCAATCTGCTGGCACTCAACGCGGCCATTGAAGCGGCGCGGGCCGGTGAGCAGGGGCGGGGTTTTGCCGTCGTTGCCGATGAGGTACGCAACCTTGCCAACCGTAGTGCCGAGGCGGCCAAGAAGGCCGCCAGCCTGATCGAAGGCTCCGCGGAGAAGACCCGCCAGGGGGCCGCCATTGCCAACACGACGGCGAGCGCACTGACCGAGATTCTGAGTTCCACGACCCGTGTTTCCACCTTGTTGTCGGAGATCTCGGCCGCGTCCCGGCAACAGGCTACCGGCTTCTCCGAGGTTGCGGTGGGGCTGGGTCAGATTGATGCGGTCACCCAGCGCAACAGCGGGGATGCGGAAGTCTGCGCCAACGCATCGGTTGTGCTCAGACAGCAGGCGGCGACACTGCTCGGACTGACCGGGCGGTTTCGCGTCCGTCGCGGAGGCGGCATGGGTACATAGATGCAAACGTCCTGACCACTCTGCGGCGTGCCAGATAGCGTGGCTCGGAGTAAGCTCACTGTCGTGATGTCGGTGGTGCGGCCGAAAATCTGGGGTGCGTATGGTTGAGATGGACAACGGGAGCGCGAAGACGGGAATGGCGCGGCAGGCCTTGCTGCAGCGGGCCATTCTCGACGGCATGCCCGACGGTATCCTGGCCGTGGACCCGGAGCGAAGAGTCGTTTCGGTGAACGAACGCTTCTTTACCGTATGGGGCATTCCCCAGCCGGTCGGCGCGCTGGACGCCCTGTCAGGTACCCCGGAGACCGCGCTGGTGGCGCAGATCCTGTTGCGGGTGGCCGATCCTGATCGCTTCGCGGCCCGGGTCGGCCGTCTCGATGCGGAGCCGTGGCGGGAGGACATCAGCGATATTCTCCTGCTGGACGGCCGTACCCTGAGGAGCCACTCCACGGCACTGGGCCAAGTGGGCGGGGAGCGCCCGGGGCGGGTGTGGTACTTCCGCGACGTCTCCGACATCATCCAGTTCCAGGTGGCCCAGGCCGACAGCGAACGGCGCTATCGCACGGCCTTCCAGACGACCCTGGACGCCATTGCCGTGACGACCCTGGCGAATGGGGTGTATCTGGACGTCAATCAGGCCTTCCTCGACATCACCGGTTATGCCCGGGATGAGCTCGTCGGCCGCAGTTCGCTGGATTTGGGCATCTGGGCGGATCCGGATGACCGGCGGCGCTTCAGCGAGAAACTGCGTGCCAGCCATGCCCGGCTGCAGCTCGAAGCGCGCTTCCGCAAGAAGAACGGAGAGATCTTCTGGGGCATGTTCTCGGTATCGCCGATGGAGTTCAATGGCGTGCCCTGCCTGCTCTCGATCACCCGCGACATCACCCTCAGCAAGGCCGCCCAGGAAGAGCTGGCGCGCCACCGGGACCGCCTGGAGCAACTGGTGGATGCCCGCACTGCCGAACTGTCCCGTGCCAAGGAGGCGGCCGAGGCCGCCAACGTGGCGAAGAGCGCCTTTCTGGCCAACATGAGTCACGAGATCAGGACGCCGATCAATGCCATCACCGGGATGGCCTATCTCATCCGGCGGGGTGGCCTGAGCGATCAGCAGCGGGCGCAGCTCGACAAGCTGGTGGGGGCGGGGGAGCATCTGCTCAACATCGTCAATGCCGTGCTGGAGCTTTCCAAGATCGAGGCCGGCAAGGCTGTCCTGGCCGAGTCCCCCGTGCGGCTCAGTGTCATCGCCGACAACGTCGTATCCGTGCTGCAGGGCCGTGCCCAGGCCCGGCAGCTCCAGCTGAGTGCGGTGCTTGGGGCACTGCCGGACGATCTGGTCGGTGACCCGACAGCCGTGCAGCAGGCCTTGCTCAACTACGCCACCAACGCCGTCAAGTTTACCGAGTCGGGCAGCGTGACCCTGCGGATCGGCGTAGTCGAGGCCACCGCCGACAGCGCGCTGCTGCGTTTCGAGGTCGAGGACACCGGGGTGGGCATCGCTGCCGAGGCCTTGCCACGCCTGTTCGCGCCCTTTGAGCAGGCCGACAACACCATGACCCGCAAGCATGGGGGCACCGGGCTTGGCCTGGCGATCACGCGCAAGCTTGCCGAGCAGATGGGGGGCACGGCCGGGGCCGAAAGCACGATGGGGTGCGGCAGTACTTTCTGGTTCACGGCCCGTTTCGTGCGTCGGCGCATCGTCGAGCCAGCGCGTCCCTCGTCCCAGCCAAGCCAGGCCGAGGCCGCCCTCGTGCGGGACTACGCCGGGCGTCGGATCCTGTTGGTGGAAGATGAACCCATCAACCGGGAGATCGCCTCGACAATGCTGGCCTATGCCGGTCTCATGGTGGACTGCGCCGAAGATGGGCTCCAGGCCCTCGAGAGGGTCGGCAGCCAGGCCTATGACCTGATCCTGATGGATGTGCAGATGCCCAACATGGATGGTCTCGAGGCCACCCGGCGGATACGCGGCTTGCCCGGCGGCAGGGCGGTACCCATCATCGCCATGACCGCCAATGCCTTCAGCGAGGATCGTGCCTGCTGCCTTGAGGCCGGCATGGACGATTTTGTTGCCAAGCCCGTCAATCCGGAAGTGCTCTTCGCTGCTGTCCTGCACTGGCTGAAGGCGCCCCCCGCCAGCCACTGAAGTGGCGGCCGGGCCACCTGCCCGGCCACCTTGACCGCAGTCAAGGACGCCACCCCCCCCGATCCGGAACATCCGCCCCAAGCTGCGCCGTGCAGCGAAGCCATCCAGGGAGGTTCCATGAGCGGGACATTCACAAAATCCATGGCGCGAAACATCTTCTATGGGGGCACCGTTTTCTTTGCGCTCCTGTTCCTCGCGCTGACCTTCGACTCGATGCAGGCCATTCCCAAGCGGGACAACCACGCCAACCTCACGCCGTCGGTCATCGCCGGCAAGAAGGTGTGGGAGGTTAACAACTGCATCGGTTGCCACACCCTGATGGGTGAGGGCGCCTACTTCGCCCCGGAACTGGGCAACGTCTACAAGCGCCGCGGGCCTGAGTTCATCAAGGCCTGGATCCAGTCCCAGCCCACCGGCACACCGGGTCGTCGGCAGATGCCCAACTTCCATCTGACGGAACAGCAGCTCAATGACCTCGTCGAGTTCCTCAAGTACTCGTCCGAGATCAACACTGCCAACTGGCCGCCCAACATCGAAGGCTAATCGTCGATCAGAAAGGGAGCTAAAACCATGCAATATTCCTCTCAGGCGGTCGCGAAGCCGTACTTCATCGCGGCCATCGGGCTCTTCACCGGGCAGGTGCTGTTCGGGCTCATCATGGGCCTGCAGTACGTGATCGGGGATTTCCTGTTTCCTGCCATCCCGTTCAATGTGGCACGGATGGTCCACACCAACCTCCTCATCGTGTGGCTGTTGTTCGGTTTCATGGGCGCGGCCTATTACATGATTCCGGAGGAAACCGAAACCGAGCTGTATTCGCCAAAACTGGCGCTGCTCATGTTCTGGGTTTTCCTGGTCGCCGGTGCCGCCACCATCCTGGGCTACCTGCTGGTGCCCTACGCCACCCTGGCCAAGTTCACCGGTAACGACATCCTCGAGACCATGGGCCGGGAATTTCTCGAACAACCCCTGCTGACCAAGATCGGCATCGTCGTGGTGGCCCTGGTGTTCCTGTTCAACCTCACCATGACCATGCTCAAGGGCCGCAAGACGTCGATCTCGCTGGTGCTCATGATCGGTCTGTGGGGCCTGGCGGTGTTCTTCCTGTTCTCCTTCTACAACCCCCACAACCTGGTGCTCGACAAGTACTTCTGGTGGTGGGTCGTGCACCTCTGGGTCGAAGGCGTGTGGGAACTGATCCTTGGCGCCCTGCTGGCCTTCGTGCTGATCAAGGTGACCGGTGTCGACCGTGAAGTGATCGAGAAGTGGCTGTACGTCATCATCACCATGACCCTGGTCACCGGCATCATCGGGACCGGCCACCACTACTTCTGGATCGGTACGCCGGAGTACTGGCAGTGGTGGGGTTCCGTGTTCTCCGCCCTGGAGCCGATTCCCTTCTTCGCCATGACCGTGTTTGCCTTCAACATGGTGAACCGTCGCCGCCGCGAACACCCCAACAAGGCCGCCACCCTGTGGGCCCTCGGTACCGGTGTGATGTCCTTCCTCGGCGCCGGCGTGTGGGGCTTCCTGCATACCCTGGCGCCGGTGAACTACTACACCCACGGCACGCAGATCACCGCCGCCCACGGGCACATGGCCTTCTACGGCGCCTATGCGATGGTCGTGCTGTGCATCATCAGCTACGCCATGCCCATCCTGCGCGGCCGTGCGGCCAACAGCGAGAAGTCCCAGGTGCTGGAGATGTGGGCCTTCTGGCTGATGACGGTCGCCATGGTGTTCATCACCCTGTTCCTGACCGCCGCCGGCATCCTGCAGGTGTGGCTGCAACGCTTCAGCAGCACGCCCATTCCCTTCATGGCGGCCCAGGATCAGGTTGCGATCTTCTATTGGCTGCGTGAAGGCGCCGGCGTGATGTTCCTGATCGGTCTGTTGATCTACATCGCCAGCTTCTTCGTCAGTGGCGAGACCAGGCCAAGGTCGCCTGAAACACCTGACCGTCGCAATACCCTCAAGCCCGGCGCGATGCCGGGCTTGTTGTTTGGGGGGCTGGAAATGCAGGTGATCAACGGTTGGGTGGCCTTTCCTGCAGAGGCGCTGTGCCGTGGGGCGAAGTGTAGAGGCGACTTCAGTCGCCTATCGAGTGTCGGTCACGGACATGCCCCTTGATCGGAGCACCGACTTGGGTGCCTGGCAGGGCGAGTGGGCCAGGCTTGGGCGCGTCTGGTGCCGCTGCAGGGGTTTTACCGGGGTTTTCGCCCGGCACAGGATTTGCTGCGGTGCACATCCGCCCGTCAGAGGCGTGTGTCACCTTTCAGAGAGCCCCCCATGCCAGGAAGCCGCTGTTCCGGTTCCGTTCGTATCGCGCCCGTCATGTCCCCTGGGTGCCCTGTTCCTGCCTTTCGCGGCCCTCGCCGACGGTGAGGCCCGCCGCCGCGCGGCGGATTCCGGCCACACGGCCTGGGTGCTGGTGGCCACGGCCCTGGTGCTGCTGATGACCCTGCCGGGCCTGGCCTTGTTCTACGGTGGCATGGTGCGGCGCAAGAACGTGCTCGCCACCATGACCCAGACCATTGCCATCGCCGCGGTGGTGACCCTGACCTGGTGCACCGTCGGCTACAGCCTCGCGATGCGTCCGGGGTCTGCTTTCGTGGGCGGGCTGGACCGCCTGTTTCTCGACGGATTGGGCCTGACCGCCTTGAGCGGCGGGGTTCCGGAGTCGGTGTTCGCCATGGTTCAGCTCAGTTTCGCCATCATCACCACCGCGCTGGTGCCGGGGCTTTGCCGAGCGCATGAAGTTTGCCGCGGTGCTGATGTTTGCAGCCCTGTGGTCGGTGCTGGTTTATGCCCCGGTGGCCCATTGGGTGTGGGCGCCGGACGGTTGGCTGGCCGTGCTGGGGGCGCTCGATTACGCCGGTGGCACGGTGGTGCATATCAACGCGGGCGTGGCCGGGCTGGTGTGCGCCCTGTATGTCGGCCCGCGCAACGGCTACGGGCGTCAGCCCATGACCCTACAACCTGGCCCTGACCCTGACCGGGGCGGCTCTGTTGTGGGTGGGCTGGTTCGGGTTCAATGCCGGGTCTGGCCTCGCCGCCGATGGCCGGGCGGGCATGGCCATGCTGGTCACCCAGCTGGCGGCGGCCACGGCGGCCGTCGCGTGGATGGGTAGCGAATGGCTGCTCCGCGGCCGTCCCAGTGCCCTGGGGCTGGTTTCCGGCGCGGTGGGCGGGCTGGTGGCGGTGACGCCGGCCTCGGGTTTCATCACGCCTGCGTCGGCCTTGCTGATCGGCGCTGTCGCAGGGGTGGGCTGCTACCTCGGCGCCACGCGGTGCTGAAGCGTCTGCTGCGCTGTGACGACGCCCTCGACGCCTTCGGCATCCACGGCGTCGGCGGTATCATCGGCGCCCTGCTCACGGGCTGGCTGGCCAGCCCGGCCATCGGCGGTGTGCGCGGCGACACCCTGGCCCAGCTGGCCGGGATCGGTGCGACCCTGGTGTACAGCGGCGGCATGACCTTGGTTGTGCTGATGGTGATAGACCGACTGGTGGGCCTGCGTGTGGGGGTACGTACCGAGACAGACGGGCTCGACCTGAGCGAACACGGCGAGGCCATCGCCTGAGCGCCATTTCCGGCAAACCGAACCCAAGGGAGTTTTCCATGGAATCCGATTCAGTCATCTACGGCCTGCTCGGGCGGATCCATCTGCTGATGCGGCGGGTCAGCAACCGCATCACCGATGTGGAATACATGCGCGTGAATAAGGACTACGCCCCGAGGTGGTGCGCCTGGCCATGGCCACCGGCAACCCCGAACTGGCCGAGGCTGAGCGCCCGTCTGCGCCTGGCGATGGAGCTTGACGCGCCCGCGCCCGAGGCTGACCTGGCCACCGAGCGCGGCGGGCCGGGCCTGCTGGAGCGCCTGCGCACCGCCCGCCCGGAGGCCACCCACCCGACCCAGCGCTGCGTCGGCTCCCTGCGCTGAGCGCGTGTGAAATCAACCCAAGAACCGCAGTTCGCGGTGTCGCCTGACAGGGAACCGGAAATGCAAGTAATCATCGGCCTGCCGTTGATCGGCGTCCGAGGTCGAATGAATTGGCTCTGTTCGCGTTAAGTGTGGAAAGCGTTTTCGCTCCGACAGGTAAGGCTTGAGCTCTTGCTTACGGGCTTTCCGTTCTCTTACGTCACATTGGCCGAGGACTCGCCCCCGGCGGTGACCTTCTTTCTTGTTGTACGACAAGAAAGAAGGCAAAAGACTGTCCCGCTGTCGCGCCCCCTTCGGGGTTCCCTCCCCTCCGGCAATGTCGGGCGGGGTCTTCGCAAATCTCGCCCTGCGGGCTCCAGACATGGCGAAGCCCTGTTTTCCCGCCGGTCATCACCTCAGTCGGCGCGCCAGAGGGGAAAGTAAATGCAGGTGATCAACGGTCCGTTGCCCAGCCCCGTATCAGTAAAGGCTCGGTGTGCGTGAAGCCCGTCTGAGCCGCCGAGCAGCGCAACGGGCGGGGAAGTCCGGCGCGGCTGTCTGAGCCCGAAGGGCGAGTTCCGCGCCGGCCGGCCGTTGGGAGCAGCGCAGGGCGTCATTCGCGCAGCGAATGACCGGGAAATACCGGGTCGCGTTCTTTGCCTTCTTATATGGACGCCTCCCGTGTGACAACAGTTTTGAGTTTTTTACACGGCGGATTCTTTGCCGGTCTTATATCCGGCCTGTTGGTGCAGTCCGGACGCTTGTCCCGCTGCGGGCCCTGATGGTCATTCGCGCAGGTTCGGAGCTGCATCTTTCTTTGGGGCTTTGCACTGGGCTCGCCCAAGGAGGCAATCTGCCTTGACAACCCACGGTCGACCGCTTTGCCATCACGTCATCAACTCACCTATGCACACTGTGGGGCGTCACCACGCCTTTGATCATGGAGCACGGGCTTACACCCGCCGCACTCGCTGCGCGGGGAGCTGTCGCTTTCAGCTCGCTTCGTGGAGGCCCGCCCATGCGCCACCAAAGACCACGCGATGCGTGCCAACATGCGCGATGGCGACCACCACCACGTTGAAGGCGCCTCCCCAGCAGCGCCACGATCCACGGGGCCGGGTGCTCGCGGCTGGCCAAAGCGCGGGCGCCGTTGATCCAGCCAGGGTTCGCAGGTAGGCGTTCCCACGCTTGCTGATACGCCCTATGCGCACTTTGCCGCCCGTGCCCCGATGACCCGGAGCAAGACCGAGGCAGCAGGCAATCCACGCCCGTTGCGCCAACTCGTGCCATCGCCCAGGGTCTGCCAGGGCGGTGGCGCCGAGAACTGCTCGATCCCCGGGTGTCACGCAGACGACGGGCGCTTTCCTGGCTCTTGAGCATCAGGCTGATCTCCCTCTTCCATCGCTTGGACGTGCCGTTCGATGTCCGCAAGGGCGAGCAGTTGATCGTCCACCAGCTGCACTATGACCGCCGGCACGGCGTCGTTGATCTCGGCCCTGCTGGGCCAGTTGTCGGAGGCCCGAGTGCCACCCCGGGGAAGGGTCACGCCAAATTCGTAGAGCAGCCCGCGCAGGGCATTCACCGTCGCTGTCCGGACGCTGACTCCAGTGGGTGCGTGCAGTGGTGGGTGGCTCATACGGCTTGCTGCTCGCTGCTTTTGGACCGCCACCCGGCGGATGTCTCCGTGTTAGCCGCCAGCCAGATCCCCTGGGCGTCGGCCGCGTCATCCTTGTTGCCGCTGATGAAGGGGCGGACCTGGTGCGTGGGCAACAATTCGATCTGATGGCCCAGCGGACCGAGGGTGCGCCCCAGTGGTGGGCGCCGCCGCACGCTTCCATGGCGATCCGAACTGGCCACGCACGGCGAAGAATTCGGTCACTTTGCTGCGCGGGAGCTCAGGCAGATCTCTCCTGCGGTGTTGCCATCAACCCAGGTGAACCTGGAAAACGTTCTTTATGATATCCATGCCGTACGTTGTAGCATTCATCTCGGGGACCTGCTTTAGGCAGGTGGTTGTTCGAACTCCACTTTGGCAATTTGATGCCGTCAGACGCGAGGTTCCCCTTCAGCACCGCAGGAGGGCCTTTCTTGCTGAACCGCTTTGACGGTGTCAGCACCGGCAGTCGGTCATTTCGTAGGAGGTGGGCGGGAGGCGTCCACATTACCTTTCTTGGCGAAGCAAAGAAAGGAGGTCACACCGCCGGGGCGAAAATCCGGGCCAACCTTGTACGCTAAATATCTCGAACGCCTGCAAGTAAGTGCAACAAGCCCTAACTATCGGGGCGAGAACGCTTTCCACACTTAACGCGAACAGCGCCAATGAATT
>JADJBR010000010.1 GCA_016703645.1 Zoogloea sp.
GCTCCGTAGCGCTGGAACCATCACGCTCAAATCTTCCAAGCCAGTTGCAACACTCTCCGGGGATGCGCGGCTCGCAAACGGTGGGTCTTTGCCAACTCAGGATCAGTGACGCGCATGAAATCTGAGAGCGAATAGCGGATGCCGGCAACCGTAAATCCACACCCAATTTCATAGGACTGCCGTCCGTGATGGACATCGACCCCAATACCATCTTTTACGGTATCGAACCAGTGTCGGCAGCGCCTCGACCTCGGAGAAGCCCGCACTCATGAGAAAGGAGTAGAAGGCTTCACGCACCTGAGGTATGAAGTGAAGCTGGGAGCGATCAGTCAGGTCTAGCTTATTCAAATGCTCATTCATGGCTTTGGGGCATCCTAAATTTGGTCTGAGCATCAAAGCTCCAACCGTGACTTTTTAGCAAGTTGCGTTCTGCATTTAGGAATATACCTTGCACATCTCCATACGACGCATCACGAATAGGCCGACCATATCGCATCTCCTCTCGCAATACACCGGCATTTTGATACCAATTAGCCTTTATATCATTGAGTTACGGCAGCCGATCAAGGAGCGAAATTCGCCGGGGGCAAGCGACTGCAAATCTTTGACTCGACCGATGACAGTCGTTCTCTGCGCCCCCGTCGCCACCAGCCCCAAGGCACTGACCGCTCTCCTCGGCCCCCCAACTGCTTTGGTCACAGCCCCGAACAGCAGCCCACCGCCCTTGATGAGCGCCGAGCCGAGCAGTCCGGCACCGTCGATCAGGTACAAACTCGGCCATGCCATGCCCGACGGCATTCTGCCCGTGTTACCGGCCCGCTCCGGTGCCTTCAGTTGTGGCGTATCGGCAGGCACCGCCGACACGACGATCTGGCTATCGTAGAAAAGTTGGTAGTTCCGCGGAGTGCATAGACCTTGCCATCGAGACCACGGAAGCACTTGGTTCCCCGCAGCCCGCGCCCCGTTGAACGCCGTTAATGCATCCTTCGCCACCCCGCGCACGCACTGGCCAGGTTTTGATCGCGTTGCGCCGAGAGCTCGAGCAGATTCCTTAGCTCCGTATACGCTTGCGAATCACCTTTGGCGCAACCGGCTGATGCCGCGTCGTAACGCTCCTTCTCGGACAAGGCCCACGGTGAAGGGCGAAGATGGTTCAGCCAGTTGTTCTGCGCCGCATTCCCAGCAGCGCTTGCGCCAACCTGCGCATCGCCCCCACCAGGGTGGCCGCAGAACGCCGAAGAGGCGGGCGACGTCCACGGTCTTGCTGGCCTGGGTGGCGCTGACGGGTTCGCGGTTGCCGCCGAACCGTTTCGGCCGCCAGTTCGCCGGCCAACCGCCGATGGCGCCGGCGCAGCAGTCGCCGCCTTTGGCTGCGCCCAGGGCACTGCCGACGAAGAGGTGGCCCATGCGGTTGCCGAAGCCCTCCAGGTCGCCCACGCTGTTGGCGGCGCTGGCGCCGGCAGCGTCGATGACGCTGGTGGTGATGGCTTGAACGGCGAGTTTGTCGCCCAGGTCGCCAATTGTTGACTGCGGTGTCGACCACTGCGCTGGTGGCATTGTTGATGATGTTCTTGCCGATCTGCGCGACCAGGTCGGATTTGCCCGCTGACTTCTCCGCCAGTGTGACAGAAGCTTACCGTCGGCATTGGGGACACTGATGCTGCCGGCCAGTGCGTTCTGGGCGCCAGCGGTGAGCATGGCGGTGGCGACGTTACGGATGGTTCCGTCGCTCCCAGATCGCTGAGAGTTTGGCCGGGATTGCCCCTTATTGATTAGCGTGACGGCGGCCTGACTGGCCAGCGCGACGAAGCCCGCGTTCGCGACCGCCGTGCCTACGGTGGTGGTCGCACTCACCAATGAGGCGCCGACACCGCCAGACACAACGGCCACAGCAATGGCAATCATCAGCGCCGCTTCCGAAGTCAGCCCCTCCTGCTTGTAGTCCCACTTGTCGTGGGCCAGGGCGATGGCTTGCCAGTCCACGCCAGGGCGGTCGGCCAGTTGCAGCATCCAGGCCTGTCCGGGTTGTGCGGCCTGCTTTTCGAGTTGGGTCTTGAAGTTGCCTTCGGGAGCTGGGCATGATCTTCTGGGCCTGGAATGTGACGGGCCCCTGGATGTTGACGAGGTCGGCGTCTCGGTGCTTTCGCCCTGACCGGACTGGCTTTGCCAGACAAGGGATTTCTTGCTGACGGTGCAGTGGTGTCGAGACGGCTCTTAGGCGCCTTCGAGGATCAGGGTGGCGTCGGCCTGGGCCTTGTCGCCGACGCCCACTTCGAGGGTGGTCTGGGCGGCAGCGATGCGGGTGCCCTGCAACAGGGTGTCGCCGCCGCTTTGGGTGGTGAGTCTCGCCTGCGCTCTGCAGTTGGGGGACCTGGGCCTCCTCGCTGGTGCGGCTGTCGCGGGTTTCCGTCAGGTGCTGCCCGAGGGGAACATGAACCGGGGGCAAAGAGATTGGCACCCAGAGAACTTCGGGTGACCTTCTTGCGATCCACATGAGCGCTGTGCACGTCCTGCACGGCATAGGCGTGCAGCTCGCCACCGGCGGACAGGCTGGCTTCGCCGCTGGCATTGAGACGGGCGCCATAGGGGTCCAGGTCGCCGCCCGACTGGAGCTGGATGTCCTGGGCGTCGATGCGCGTCGTGGCTGCTTGCAGTCACGTTCGGTGTGCTCGGTGGTGGTGGTCTGCTTGCTCAGCCAGTTGCCACTTTTCTTGACCGTGAGCGTGTGTGCGCCGCGGCATCGGTGGCGGCCGTGAGCGAGGGTTTCCCGCGCAACGAGGGTGGCTTTGCCGGGGGGATTGAGCGTGGCGGCTTCGAGGGTGAGGTTGCGGCCAGCCAGGTTGATGGCCCCGCCGCTCACCCATTGCGCGCGCTTTCACCGCGGCTGCGCTCGACGATGGAGGTGCCCGCGCGGTTGCGTGAGACGTAGTCCCCGGCGTTGCGCCCGGCGGCGAAGGTGATGTCGCCCCCGGCAGCGAGGGTGAGTGTGCGGGCGGCGTCGAGCCTGGACACCGCTTGCCGCGGATGCTGCCCGCGGTGCTCTCGGCGTCGGCAGGCTTGCCGGTGGCGGTGATCTCAAGGGTGCCGCCACTTTGAATGCACTACCCACATGGCGGCCCCTGGTGCCCAGGGGAGGGCCGTGGGCGCCGACGTTGCGGGCCTCCTGGCGGCTCTCTCAGGGTGAGGCCATCGAGGACGACGCTGTCGCCGGCAAGTCGAACGCTCGCCGCCGCTGTGAACGCGCTGGCCGCCGAGGACGAGGGCTGCCGGTGGCCTGGGCGTGAGCGGGCCGCCGGCATCCATCTGCCCGCCAACGGCGGTGTCGGCGTGGCGCAGTTCGAGGCGCTCCGTTCCGTGGTGGGCAGCCCCGGCAGGATGGCGGCGCCTTCAACCTGGGTGGAGAGGCGCCGTTCGGTGCGGGTGCTGTCCCACAACGGCGGCAGAGGTGCCCGCCTGCGACGATGCGGGAGGTCTTGGCCGGACTTGACCTGAGTACCAACAATGACCGTACTGCCACCGCTTTCGAGATCGAGCTTGCCACCGGCTTCCAGCAGCGATGCCTGGTGGCGGATCTGGCGGTCGATCTGGGTGTTTGACGATGCTGCCGCTGGCCGTGAGGCCGGTGGTTTCGGTTTCGCCGTTGTTGAGGGTGTAGCTGCGCTGATTGCTCACCGTGTCGATGCGCTGCCGGCTGTTCCTCGCGGGCGAGGGCCTGGATCTCGATGTTGCCGCTCACCCGACTGGTGAGTGCGCCGACCGCGGTAAGGTCGGCGCCGATGACGAACTGATCCTTGCCGACATTGAGCGTCAGATCGCCCGTGCGGGCGACGATGCCGGCGCGCAGGTCGGCGCTCTGGGTGACGGTGCTGTCGCTGCGGGTGGTGACAGTGGTACCAAAGAAGCTGTCTTCCTCGCTACGGCTGACCGTCGTGGTCTCCTTGCGGTCGACGGCGTAGAGCGTGCGGTTAGTCAGACGTTGCCCGCCACGTCCAGGGCCAGGCTGTCGGCTTCGATGCGGCCTGAGTCGTTGATGAGGTCGCCGCCCACGGCGAAGGTGGCGTCCTTGTCGATGAGGATGCGGCCCCGGGTGTTGTCCAGGGTTCCGCCCAGAGCGAGCACAAGGCTGCCCGCCTGGATGCGGCCATTGCGGTTGTCCAGGCTCGCCCCGAACAGCCCCAGGGCGCCGCCGGCCTTGATGGAGGCGCCGAAATTGTCGATGCCCCCTTCGGCCTGGATCAGCAGGCGGTCAGTGACTTCGAACGCGCTCCGGTTGGTGAAGCGGCCCGAGAGCAGGAGGTCCAGGTTGTCGGCCTTGAGGGTACCGGGCGCAGCGGAGAACGCACTCCAGTCGGGAAAGGCCAGGCCGTAGCGGGCGGCCTCGTCGGCGGGGAGGGTACTCCCCGGGGTCGCCGGCGCCTTCAGCGGGGACTCCGCGCCGCCGCCCGCGAGAGGGGCTGTGGCCGGGTCGATGGCGACCGCGGGGGCCGCCAGATTGCCCGGGGCGGGAGTGGCCTGACCCGGGTTTGCCGTACCCGGGGCCGTGGGGAGGACGGCGCCGGCCGTACTGCCGGCCACGAGGCTGTCGGACACCTGGAGCACGCTGCCGCCCGGGAGCGGCGTGGCCGTCGTTCCGGGCAGCGTGGTGTGGTCGGGGCCGGTGGGCGAAGCCGCCATGGGCGCCGTCGCGCCAACACCCTGCACGCCGGCAAGTTGCACCACACCGCCCGCACCTGGCGCGCCACCCGGCGCATTCACCGACCCCTGGAGGCTCCCGGGGGTCGTTGCTGCCACCCGGTTGCGGCGGGACGCCTCGAGCGCCTGCTGCGCGGCCGTGGGGTCGACACCTGCGCCCAGGGTGAGATCGACGCCCGACAGACTGAGATCAGCCGCCACGATGGTGCCAGCGTCAGGGCTCGTCAGCGTGACGGAGGAGGCACCACCGCGTGCGTCCAGGCGGGCCAGACTCAGGGCCGCCGTATCTTCGACTTCACCCGCGGCGTTGGTCCAGCGGACAGTCTGGGCGAGGTGCTCGGCGCTGTAGGTGTAGATGCCGGCAACCCGGGCGTCCGACGCCACATTGCGGAGACTGCCCTGAAAAAAGCCATTGACCACGAACCGGGCGCGGCTTGCCACATCGGTGTGGTGATCCACGTAGGCCCCGGGCAATGCCGGCAAGCCGAGCAGCAGGTAGCTGCCACCGGTCAGATCGGGATCTTCGGCCCGCGTCCGGCTCCCGGTCGCGATGTTTTCGACATTGCCGCTGGCGTTGCCGCCCAGGAGCACCTGCCCGGTGTTCACCAGGGTGCCACTCCAGATCGTGTCCGCGGCGGGGCTGACCCAGGTTTCGCCAAGGTCGACCCTGATTCCGGCCACATCGAGACGCAGGGCGCCGAAGGCCACGAGGGGGGTGCTGGTCGGACGGAAGACGAGGGAGGGCACCTCCAGCCGGGCGTCGCCCCGGGAGGCCACGGTGCCGGCATTGGCGTAGCCGGCGGCCTTGATGTGGAGCACGGCATCGGCCAGCACGGTGCCCGTGCCGGCATTGCGGAAAGTGCCATCTCCGGCGTCGATGGAGATCCGCTCGGCGGCCTCCCCGTTGCCGTAGATCAGGCCGGCGTTGTCGACCCCGTGGGCGCTCTTGAGGCTGACATCCTGCGTACCCAGCAGCGCAGCCTTGTCACTGTTGATCAAGGTCGTGCCGGCCACGGCATGGAGACGGTGGTCGGCCAGCAGCGTTCCGTGGTTGATCAGACTGCCGGTCGGCGCGAGGGCGGTGAGATCCTGAGTGGCATGCACCAGGCCCTCATTGCGGATCTCGCCCCCGGAGAGGGTGACGTAGCGCCCTGCCAGCATGGGTGACAAGCCGGCCCGGGTGCCCGTAACCGATTCCAGGACACCGGCGACACGGACATCCAGCCCGCCACCGGTGGCAATCCGCCCTCCGCGATTGAGCAGCGAGCCGGCGGACACGGTGAAATCGTGGTCGGCCAGGATCAGGCCAGTGTTGGTTGTCGGCGTCTCGGCGCCAAAGTTGGCCTCTGTAAGGACATCATTCTCGCTGCGGATGTTGGTCAGGGCGGCCGATCCGAGGGTCATGCGGATCGCCCCGGCCTGGATGACGCCACGGTTTTCCACGGCCCCCCCGGCCAGATCGAGTTGCCCGCCAACCACCATTACGGCAGGGCTCTGCACGAAGCGGAAGTCCTTCTCGGGGTCGGGTGGAGGAGGCGGCGGCAGGCCGGGCTGCGGGTTGCAGACCACCGGATTGACGCAACGCGCCCCCTCGACTAGCTGATTGACGAAACCACCCTCGGCAAGGATGTCGGCATTTCCACTGACCGCGATGCGCCCCCCGTTGCTGAAGGCTCCCAGGGTATGCACGTCAAGCCTGCCGGCACTCAGGGTGCCCGGGTTCCACAGCTCCGCCACCCGGATGGTCAACAGGTTGGCGGACACGAGGCCGCTGTTGGCCACCACGCCACCGACCAGCGAGACGCTGTCGCCACTCAGCTCGCCATTGTTGGTAAGGGCAGTCGAGGCACTCACACTGCGGCCGGTGACGAGGCCCCCGTTGCCGAGCCCGCCATCGAAGGACAGCGTGCCCCCGGCGATGACGCCCCGGTTATCCGCATACCCGCTGATACCGAGCGTTTCGCCGAAGACAACGCCGTGATTGGCAAGCACCCCGGTCACGCGGACGGACTCCGCCACGATGCGCCCGGAATTACTCAGGGTGCCGCCCGAGAACACAAAGCCTGCTCCGCCGGGGGTCACCTCACCGGCGTTGAGGAAACGGCTCGCGGACAAGAGCACGGAACCAGCACTGCTCACCACACTCGCCCCAGCCCCCAGCACCCCCTGATCGCTGGCGATCAAGGCGATATCACCATTGGCGACGATGCCCCCGGGGCGATCCGCGTTGGCGATGATGTTGCGGGCGCCGATGTGCACGCTCCCCGTACTCTGCAGCAGACCCGCGCTGACAAAGTCTCCGGCAATGTCGACCTGGAGATCGCTGCCCACCAGCAAGCGGCTCCGGCTGTCCAGCGTGCGCGCGACCCTCGTCACGGAAAGGGGGCCATGGAACAGGGCATCACCGAGGAAGACAAGATCCCCGCCCACCGAAAGATGGGCACCACCGGCCACCTCCAGGCTGCGCTCGAACACCACCGACCCGGCGGCCGAACGCGCATCGAGCGCGCTGCCCGCAGCCAGATCGCCGGCGAGGCGCACATCCCCCGCAGCCTCCAGGCTCAAGGCGTCCATGGCCGTCACGGCACCCAGCAGGCGAATGCCATCCTGCCGGCTGCGCACCTGTGCCGTGCCGAGGGCCAGCATCTCACCGCCCACGGTGATCGCCCTGTCGGCCGACATCGTCAGGCTTCCACCGGTGCTCAGTCGGTCGACAATCCGGATACCTTCCGCGCCCCCTTCAATGGAGAGCGCTTCGGGTGTCAGCAGGGCGCCCGCCACGTCCACCCCGCCGCCGGACCGCATGTCGAGAGGGCCGCCCGCCGACACGCCACCGGCATAGGTCTGCCCACCTCCGCTGGTCAGCACACCCGCACCCAGGATGCGGGTTTCGCCCTGGGCAAGGCGGCCGCCCGCCTGCATCGACGCCGCGCCACCCACCGTCACCGCACCGGCATGATCCACATCACCGGCGGCGGCCAGATCCAGTTTGCCAAGCACCACGCTGGCGCCACTCACCCGGTAGTCGCCACCGCTCCTGGCGGTCAGATCGCCCCCCGCCAGCACCTCGCCCAGAACCACCGCGGCACCGGCCTCAACCACAGCGCCCTCGCCCCTCTCCAGCCCACCACTGACGGCGCCGGCGACAATGGCACCGCCCGCCTTCAGACGCAAGGCACCGTTGGCTGCCACGCGGCCGCCAAGGGTCAGTGCCCCCGTGTCCGCCTCCAGATCGACGGATCTGCCGCCAAGCACCTCACCCACGATATCGAGGGACTGACCCGCCCTGGCGTCCAGCGCACCCGCCGACCACCAGGCGCCCGTGGCAAGAATGCGCTCGGCAGCCCCCAGGCCCAGACGCCCACCCGCCTCCACATCGCCCGACAGGCTCATGCCGCGCCCAGCCACCAGGGACACGTTCCCCTGGCTCGCCACACCCCCTTGCTGCAGCACGGCCCCGAGCGACGCCACATCGACCCCGGTATTGCCCACCAGGCGACCCCGGTTGTCGAAGCCATCCGCCCCGGCACGAACCTCGACGGCGCCGCCCGTCAGGATGCCGCTGGCCGACACCTGCCGCCCGCCCAGCACCACGCCCGCACCGGACCGCAACTCCCCTGTAAAGGCCAGCGCTGCCGTGCCGGCGTCCGCCGTCAGGACGCCCTGCGTCACGACCGGCCCCTCCACGCGCACACCCGCACCGCTGAGGGTCGCGGCCCCACCGGACGCCAGCGCGCCCTCCACGCCCAGTCCGCCCCCCGCACTCAGGATCACGGCCCCATCGCTCACCACAGGGCCACGCACCGTGACATTGCCAGGACCGGCAACACGCACGGGCCCCACCGCCACCAGACTGCCGGTGACGACACTGCCCTCCCCGCTGGAAATATCGAGATGGCCGCCAGCCGACAGGACATCGGTCGCGACACCCGTTCGCCCCACCAGGGTCAGTCCATCGCCGGCCGCAAAGGGGCTATCGATGCGCAGGGCTCCGCCCTCGGCAAACAGGCTCGCGCTGCGCCCGGCCCCGCCACCTGTCAGTTCGAGCCCGCCCCCGGCCCTCACCTGCAGATGCCCATTGCTACCGATCACGCCAAGACCGCGCAGGTCGCCGGCCACGTGCACGCCCAGGTTGCCGCCGGCCTGGATGCGCCCCGAGACGTTGCTCAGCGACGCGCCCGTGACGATACTCAGGCCCTCCACCGCCGAAACAAGGCCCCCGTCGTTCACCAGTCCCTGCGTCACCCGGACACGCGCACCCGCGCCCCCCTGCAGCACGCCGCCATTGCCCAAGGTGTCGGCCACGATGGCCATGCCTCCCGAGGATTCGATGACACCGCGGTTGTCCACGGAGCCACCCACGAGCAGATCGACATTGCCACCGTGGAGCAGCCCCCGGTTGTCGACGCTGGTCGCCACAACAACAACGGAGCCGGCTGCCATCAGCCCGGCGTTACTCAGGCGGGCGCCGTCAAAGCGGAACGCGCCGCCACCGAGATTGCCCTCATTGCGCAGATCACCCGCGACTTCAAGCCGATCCCCCACGACCGTCCCGGCATTGTCCAGCCCGCCCTTCAACAGCACGGCGGTGCCGCCAATCTGGCCCAGGTTGCGGGTCTCACCGCCGACCTGGACAAGATCCGCCGACAACCGGCCCCTTGCCCCGTTCTCAAGCCGCCCCTCCACCATGACGGCCTGTGCCGCCGCAAGGCCGGTGTTCACCAGCGTGTTGCCCGCGAACGTCAGGGAGCCCCCGGAGGAAAGCACCTCCCCGCCCGTCTCGAACCGGGGGCCTTCGAGGGCAATCGGGCCGCGGGCCAGCAAGGTGCCGACGGCGCCCAGGTGGCCGGCTTCCCGGGCCGCCAGACTGATGCCCCCGTTGGTGAAGACACCGCCGGCTTCACGGGCATTCAAGGTCAATTGCCCCGCCCGGATCGCCACCGAACCCAGGCTCTCAATCCGCCCTTCGCTGATGAAACTGCCCAGCGTGTCCACAACGAAGTCGGCACTCGAATACAGGAGCCCCCGGTTGGCAATGGGCCCATTGGGCACATCAAAACGCAGGGCACCAAAGAAGCGGCTGTCAGCGCCGAAGTCAATGCCATGTGCAGCGGCCAGCCGCGTAGCGCCCCCCGCCTCCAGGTTCCGCGCAAAGGTGAGGGTTCCGGCTGCGCTCGCCACGGTCAGATCACCCCCCACCCGCGTCTCACCGGAAAAGCGTATATCCCCCAAGGCCTCCACCGACACAGCGCCGGCCCCGGCCACACCGCCCGCCAGATCGACGCCCGCCGCGCCGCTGCGCAGGACGATGGGCCCGCGGGCGGCAAGCTCGCCGCCCACATCAAGCTGCCTGGAGGCATCGAGCGTCAGACCGGCTGCGGCGCTCGCGCCCCCCTGCACAGCGATGCGCCCCTGGCTGCTGAGCAGGCTTGCCGCTGCACCGCTGCCGACCCCGCCAAGCACACGGATGTCACCCTGCGCCATCGCCGCCAGCGCCTCGTTGGAGGCAAGCGCGCCGCCCACCGTCATGGCACCCTCGCGCACGGCAATGCTGAGCGGCCCGCTGGACAGCACCCCGCCGGTCACACTCACGCCCGTGAGCGCACTTAGCGCGAGCGCCCCGCCCGCCCCCAGGGAATCCGCCTCGATCTGCCCCGCCTCGACCACCAGTTGGCCGGCGGCCAACACCTCCCCGACCCGAACCGAAGCCCCGCCCAGGCTGAGGTCGGCACCGGCAACGACACTGCCGGCAACCTTCAGCGCACTCCCGGAGCGCAGATGAACACCCTCGCCCGCCGCCACCGGCCCCGCGACATGCAGCCCCTGGGCTGCGCTCACCGCCACGGCCCCCGAGGCGAACAGCGCCCCCGTCGTCACCGCACCGCCACTGCTGACAATGCCCAGATCGCCCCCCGACTGGACGACCGCCGTGCCCACCCCGTCCCGCCCGGCCAGTTGCACGGTTTTCCCCGCCACGAAGGGATTACCGATGGACAGGACACCCCCGCGGGCGGTCAGATCGGCCCGGCCACCCGCGCCACCTTCGGCAAGGGCAAGGCGCCCGCCCGCACTCAGGCTCAGGTCACCATTCGCCACCACTCGCCCGGTGCTGAGGAGGTCACCGACGGTGTCGATGCGCAGGCTTCCGCCCGCCTCCATCCGGTCAGGCAGCACCAGGCTGCCCGCCACGATGCTTCCGTCTCCCAGCACCGCCACATCGCCACCGAAAACAGCCCGGCCGGCAACCAGATCGAGGGCGCCCGCCGACACCCCATCGGCGATGTTCAGGGCCTGGCCCGCATGCAGGTGCATCAGCCCACCGGCGGTCAGGCGGCCGGTGGCGTGAATGTCCGCCACAGCATCCACCGAGAGGTTTCCCCCCACGGTCACGTCGCCACCCAGCCCCACCGAACCACTTGCGGCAAGACGGGTATTGCCGCTCACAGAGACGGCCCCCGGCGTCGTCAGGTCGCCTGTAACCGCCAGGTTCAGGTCGCCGCGGATCTGGACATCGCGCCCACCGTCGCCCAGCACCAGCGAGCGGGCGTCGATCTGCGTTTCGCCGGCCGTCACCCCGGCCGCCAGGCGCACCTGGTCTGCGCTGACGCTGGCGCGTCCGCCCACCGTCAGCGGCGCGAGGATCTCGACCGTGTCGGCTGCGGACAGACTGGCCGCCCCGGTCACCGAACTGGCCGCGTTCACGCTGACCCGCCCTCCGGCATGGACGGACAGGTCGCCGCCGCTCGCCGTGGCCCCCAGCATGTTCAGATTGCCGGCGGCATCAAGGGTGATGGACTGACGCGCCATCAGCTCGCCCACGCTGAGATCGCCTGCGCTCCGGACCACCAGCCCCTGGCTGTCTGCCAGCAAGGGCCCGGCCATGCGCACACCGACGCCCTGGTCGGTGGACACGATGCGGATCTGGCTGCTGCTCATGGCGCCAAAGGCCGTGCCGTCGATGGCAAAGCTGCCGAGGGGCATGGCGGCAGGCGGTGCCGGGCTCAGGTTGTCGAGCTGCCCCGCCTTCTCGGCCACCCACCCGGCCCCCGCCAGCACGGTGATGCCGGCAAGCTCGGGGTTGAGGTAGTGGGCCCGCACCGGCCCGTCCAGCTGAATGGAAGCGCCCACCAGCTCGACCTTGCCGACCGTCCCTTCCAGGCCTTGTCCTTCGACACGCACCTGCCCGCCGATAACATCGAAGCCAACCCCCGTGGCGCCGGCGAAGCTGGCCGGTGAGCCCAGCGCATCCAGCCACACCGGCGTGCCGGTGGAGAGCATGAAGCGTGGGCTGTTCACCGTGGCGCAACCGGCACAGGTGACCCCGTTGGGATTGGCCACGATGACCGCGGCCGGAGCACCAAACACTTCAATCGACCCGGCCAGGCGCGATGCCGCCCCCGCGACCACCACCTCATTGACGATCACGCTGGCGCCAGCGCCCCCCGCCAGATTGGGATTGGCCGCCACGCTCCCCCCAAGCAGGGTCGTACCCGGCTGGCTGCTGTTGTTGAGAACCACCCCTTCGGGGGCCACGTCGAAGCTTTGGTAACGGTTGTAGGAGGTGCCCGCCGCGTTGGGACGGGTGATGTCCACCATGGGCACGCCGGTGGAGGTCTGGCCGATGCCGGGCCGGAACGCGATGGGGCCGGTGGGGTCGGCAATGGGCGCCCCATGGGCGCCGCCGGGCAGGATGCAGCCGGAACCGAAGACGACAAGCAGAATGCGTGCAGTGATCCGGCGCCAGGGGGACACACGGGACATGTCGTCATCGGCAGGCTGGGGGGCACGCATGGGCAGATCTCTCAAAAGAACAGGCTCAGGGACAGGTTGAGACGGAAGGCCGTATCAGGCATGTCCGACGGAAAGACGACGGGTTTGCCGGCAATCACCTCGAGGTTGCCGGCACGGATGGCCGCCCGCAGCCCGAGGCCGGCGGACATGAGGGTGGCGGCACGCCCGCTGGCGAGGGTCCGGACATAGCCCGCGTCCCAGAAGGCAAAGGGTTCCAGGTGCGCACCGGCGGGGATGGCCCCCAGGCTGCGGCCAAGCTCGGTACGCCAGTAGCCCCCCCGATCACCTCCCGCGGCAGACTCGGCAAAGCCCCGCACGCTGGCCACGCCGCCCACGAAGATCTGCTCCGACGAGAACAGGGGCACACCGCTCCACTGCCACGCCCCGTTGCCGCGCAGGCTCCAGTTGCCTGGCAGATAGAGGACCGCGCTGCCCGACACATCCAGCTTGCCGAAGCGGGCGCGGGCGACCGGGCCACTGCCGGCCCCGGCGTCGCCCATCGCGCCCAGGGCATCCAGGCCCCGGGAGAAACCCCCATCGACAATCCATTGGCCGAGCAGCGCCGGCGACTCGAAGCGGGTCAGGCGATTGATGCCGGCCCGCAGCACAGTGAGCTTCTGCGGGGCAAGGGGCACGTTGTTGATCTCCCGCCGCGCCTCCCGCACGGACAGGGCCAGGTCGGCCGCCACCTTGGTATCCCGGTCGCGGAAGAGCAGCCGGTTCCACGACGCCGCATGGTTGGTGGAACTGCCATGGAGCAGCGCCACATTGCCGATCAGGCTCTGGTACTCGGACCAGGTGGTGAGCAGGCTGAAGGTGTTGTAACCCCAGGGCAGGGACAGGCCGGCGTTGAGCGCATTGGTCTCCAGGCTGCCCGTGTAGCCCAGGTTGAGGTTCTCGTTGAGACCGAACAGGTCGCCCGTCTCCAGGCCAAGGCGCAGGCGCCGCGCGCCGGTGGCAGGGCTGCCCTGGTTGTCGGCCCCCAGCCAGGCGCGCCAGATCGACGGAGGCGGCGGATCGACGAACTCGAGCACCGAGCCTCCCGGGCTTTGCCCGGGCACGATGCGCACCTGGGCCTGCCGGCCACGCAGACGGTTGAGCTGGTCAAGCCCCTGCTCGATGTCCCGCAGTTGCAGGATGTCGCCCACCCCCATGGGCAGAGCCAGGCGCACGCCGGGGGCATCCAGGGCATCGTCCGCCAGCACACTGCCGTTGTAGCGGATGGCTTCGATGCGGCCCGGCACGATGAGCAGGCTGAGCACACCGCTCGCCAGGTTCTGGCTCACCACGTAGGCCCGGGAGGTGATCAGACCCGCCTCGATGAGGTCGGCGTTGAGCCCCTGCAGCAGCAAGCCGATGCGTACGGTGCCCAGGTCAAGGCCGGTGAAGGGCCGCAGGCGGCGAGCCAGAACACCCGCCGGCAGCAGCTCCCCGCCCTGCAATTCGATGTGCTCGATACGAAACATGGGCGCGATCTCGGCCACCTCGGCCGGATCCGGCCCCACCGCGGCCGGGGCGGCGGGCTGCTCGACGCGTGGCGTGGGCTGGCGCAACAGGCGCTCCCGTTCACGCTCCATCTCCTCACGCAGGATGCGGTCGCCCTGGTCCTGGCGCGGTAGCGTCGGTTGCTGCTGGGCATGGGCGCTCATTCCGGCCAGCAGAAGGGCCAGGGCGACCGCAAGGTGCCACTGCCGTTCAACGCCAGAACGCACTGAACAGGCCCAGGTGACTGGTCAGTTCGACCGGATCGCGACCCGGCGCCCGCGCGACGGTGATGACGCCATCGACACCCTGGCTTGCGGTGAAGAAACCCCGGTCCTGGATGGCCTGGCCCGTCAGGATCAGACGGCCGGTCTGGGCGGTGAATCCACCGCCCTGGTCGATGGCATAGAGGCCGGCCCAGTGGTCACCGAAGAAGGCTCGCAGCCCGTCGGCCCTGCTCAGCGCCACATGCACCGGCACGCCCCGCGCGTCGATGCGGGGTGCGTCGAGATGCATGTCGCGGGTCGCATGGATCAGGCCCCCTTCATTCACCACGCGCTCGCCGGCCTTGAGGCGCACGTCCTGGCTGGCCAGGATCTGCCCGCCCACCAGGCTCTCGCTGACCTCTGCCGTGCGGCGGCAGAACAGGAGATTGCAGGACTCCCGCAGCGTGACCGCACCGGTAAGCCAGGCCCGGTTGAGAATCTCGTCGCCAGCATCGAGCACCACATCGCCCTTGTTGGCAAGCAGGTTGCCTCCCAGGTTGTGCACCTGTGCAGCCGCAACGCTGAGCTGCCCATCCGCCACCCAGTAGGCCATGTGCGCGGGGTCTGCCAGCACACCGTTGTCGATGGTCATGGTGTGACGCGAACGGGGCAGACCGAGCCAGTTGTGCTCATCCCGGGACGACACACTGCGGCCGCTCCCGGCGACGAAGACCGACTCGTTGAGCGCCATGCCGCCGGCGTGCAGGCTCAAGGCGCCGTTGGAGATGACCCGCCCGTTGACATTGCGGATGTCGCCCCCGGCTTCCAGCAGCACGTCGTCGGCAGCACCGAAGATCACGGCACCGCTGCCACCTGCCGGTGTCTGGTTGACGATGTCACCATCGGCGACAATGCGCAGCGCCGCAGGTGCGGCCCCTTCCGCGGGGTTGCGGGCCACGCCGGAGAGACTGCCCCCCAGGTTGCTCAGATTGCCGCTAAGCCGGACATCCAGGCTTCCCGACGCGGATATCGAAGGCGCCTCACCCGACTCAGCCATTACCTGGCGCAGGGATCCGGCCCGGATGAGGATGTCGCCGGCCGCCTCGATGCGCCCTCCCTTCTGCTCCAGCAGACCGGTGCTGTCGATCACGAAGTCGCCCGACGCGGCCTGCAGATGCCCAGCGTTGCGCACACCGGCGCCGGCATCGGTGACCAGCAGCTCGATGCGCCCGGAGGTGACCCGGGCCTGGGCCGCGAGATCGATGACGATGCCCTCACCCGCGGACTTTCCCGGGGTGTAGTAGGCCCAGGGGGTCAGATTGTCGGTGGGTGAGGCTGCCGTGTCGAAGAGCACACTGGCATCGCCCGCCACCAGCCGCATGAGTGCGGTGGGCGAACTGTAGGCATTGACGAGGGGGCCAGCCACGTCAATGCGTCGGGCCAGCAACTCAAGCCGGATCAGATCGGCAGCCAGACCGTCGGGGCCGATGGTGATGGCGCCGCTCCCCGACGTGGCAGAGACGTAGGTTTGAACCCCACTGCCGACGGCCCGGCTTTCGAGTGCAAGGCTGCCCGCCACCAGGGCCACACTGCCGAAGTTGATGAAGCTCCCTCCGTTGATGGCGAGACCGTTGGGATTGGCGAGGATCAGATTGGCCCGGGGGCCGTCCACCGACACCGGCCCTTCGATCACCGACGGCAGGGACGCACGGACCTCCGCCACGATGTTGCGGGCACCGACCGCCTGATTCTGGAAGGCCGCCCCGGCGGGGCTCACATCGAACCGGGAGAAGACGTTGTGGGACACGCCGCCAGCCGCCGGTGCAAGCTGGATCAGGGTCTTGCCCGACGGGTCCACCGACACGGCCGTCGCCGTCCGGCCGTCCGGAACGACACCCGCCGAGGCACAAAGGGGAAACAGGGCACCCATCAGGCCCCGGAGCAATACTCTTGGCATAAAACTGAACAAAAACACACCAGGTCGCCATTTATACATTATTTGAATGTCATTGCAACAAGACGCAGAATCTATCGCGAAAAATGCATATCGCATTCACCCAACCAGACTCATTCAGCCATCCTTAGGGTAGCGACCAGACAGGCGACGGGATTCGTGGATGCGGAAACACTCAACCGGGAAGTGGGGTTTTGGCGCAAGCTGCCACGAGAAAGGCGCTTGCCATGGCACAGGCGCCTCACCCTGATATCGATATCTGTTGATCCATCGGCGGAGCCCGCAATGTCCACAAGCAAACATGCACGACTTGCTGTCTACTGCGGGTGGGTGTTGATGGCCTTCCCGCCGACCGGGTCCGCAAGCCCCCTCCCCTGGCTTGCCGACGTATTCAGCAGACAAGTCGACCAGGGCCTGGATTCACTGACTGAGGAAAGGTCGACACGGCGACTGCTCGTGTCCGCCATGCCGGATCTGGCTTCCGGCACTAACAAGACCCTGCTCGACGAGGCCTTCTTCACGCACGGGAAGGGCAAGGCCACCATTGAGTACGTCGCCTCCCACCCCTCTCAAGCGCAACCTGAACGCCGCCATCTCCTGCAAAGGCTGTCGGAAGGGCGCTCAAGGGTGCCGAGCATCATGCTTGCCACAACCAGTGCCAAGACCTTCGGCAAGGACTTCCTCGTGGGCGCAAGACGTGGTCAAGCCCATCTTGAGGGCCTGGACAAACGCTTGGCTCCGCTTGTCGCCCCCTGGCTCGACACACCCCGGCACAAACGCATATTCGTCGTGGCTTCATCCCGGAATGAAGCGGATGTGAAGCAACTCAGAGCCGCACTTCGCACCAGCGGCTATCAGGTGTTTTTCTACAAGTTCTGCGAGCCCGTTCTGTCCCGACTGTGCCCCTCCGAGGATGTCGGGGCGTTCTTCGCGACAGCGGGTCACGTCATTGCCTTCCAGTCTGCGGCATCCAGGAAGAGCAGCTACATCTCGGTGGAACGCGCTTCGATTTACAGACACACCGAGGGAGGCGTGTTGATCGTGTTTACCCCGGAAGACATCCACAAGCTCATCAGGATGTCATCCATTGGCATTTACGTCGCCGCCTACGAACTCGAAGCACGTGATCCGAAAAAAACGGGAACAAAAACCCCGCAGGGTGCGATCAAGCGACACCCGGCAAAGGGTTCGTGAGCAAGCGCGGCGCTAGCGCTGCACCCACCCCCCGCACACCGGAAAGACCTGCCCGACGAAGCAGTTGGCCGATTCGCTGCACAGATAGGCGGCAAACTCCGCGTCCTCGCTGGCGCTCACCAGGCGGCCAAGGGGCACCTCGCGCTTCAGGCGGTCCTGGAAGCGCGGGTCGGCCTGCACCTCGGGCGGGAAGTAGGTGGGGTTGTCCACGAAGTTCTGGGCGATGGCATTGACCTGCACGTTGTGGGCCGCCACCTCAACACCCAGGGACTGCACATAGGCAAGCTGAGCACCCCGGGCCGCACTGTAGGTGGTGGCGCCCTTGATACCGCGCAGGGCCGAGGCACTGCCCATGACCAGAATCTTGCCTGCTCGCCGCGCGATCATGGCCGGCAGCACCGCCCGGCACAGGCGCGGCAGGGGATCGACGAGGGTGGCGAACACCTCGCGCCATTCGACCTCGTCCACGTCGATAGCCGAGGTGCGCGGATTGCGGATGGCCAGGTTGGCGACGAGGATGTCCACCTGGCCCGATGCGGCGACCAGGGCCGCAGGGGCCTCTGGCTCCAGCAACGCATCGGTGCTCGGGATCACCGTGGCACCACGTCGGGCGAGCACCTCGCACAACACGGGGCCCATGAAGGCGTCGGCGTGGGTTACCAGGATGCGTTTGCCCCGGAGGGATGAATCGGGCATTTTCATATCTCCTCTGATGTGCAAAAACCTGCCAAACCGACGCGACGGATCCAGGCGCCCCGGATAGCGTTCAGTTGACCTTCAGCTGCCCACCACGCCCGAGACCGCCCTTCACGTCCTGGGCCTTGTAGTTGCGCAGCGCAACGACCATCTTGTTGTAGGCGTCGGTGAACGCGGCGACGGTCGCCTTGCCTTCCGGAGTCTGGGAGAAACCACCGAGGCCACCCGCTGCGCCAGGGCCGAATGCCCCCAGGGCCGCGCCAAAATTGGTGGCAGTGGCGTTGCCTTCGGAGATGGCCAGCTGGACGCCCGAACGGATATCGAACAGGGTCATGGTCACGACCGAGACCTTGCTTTCCATGCCGGCAGCAAGCAATGCACCGCCAGCACCCAGCAGGCCACCCACGGCACCGGCCATCCGCCCGGTGGATGAGTTGTCGATGATGATCGAAGGCTCCATGTAGTAGTCGGCCGCTACGCGCTGGCCCTTCTGCTGCTTGGAGCCGGCACGGAATTCGCCGGAATTGCGCTGCTTGTCGGTGATCGCAGAGAGCTTGCTTTCGGTCCGGGCGTTGCCGACCGAAGTGATCACGAAACAGTTGGACTGCTGAACAGCCAGACGGATCAGCGGTTCGATGGTGGTGACTTTGGTGGCAGCGCCAAAGCTGGCATACCATTCCTTGCCCCGACCATCATCCACGGCGAGGGTACCGAGCGGAGCGGGACAACGTTCGAGGGAGGAATTTGCGCCAGCACTGGTGCCGCCGCCCGCAGCACCGCTCACCGCGGTGGCATCGGGCGAACCGGTACTCACGGAGCCGCCGGCCAGAGGGTTGTTGGCACAGCCTGCTAGGGTCAGCGAGGCGGCGACCGCGCCCACGATGACAGTAAGTTTAGTGTTCAGCATCAGCACTCATCCTTCGAAAATGGATCATCGGGTGAGAGCGAGTGGATGAATTCACTGCGCGGCCCGCTTTCACCCCTGCACCACCCACCATACGCCTTGCGCGGCTGGGCTATGCGGGGCGAACTCGAACCGCGCGTTGCTGATTTCTCCACACGCTCTGATTCGGCATTGCGCAGAAGGCAGATTGCCCTCGCGGTATTCATTCAGTAACGGGCGCCGTAGCCGTAGGGCCGATGGTCATACCAGCCCCCGTTGCGCCATTGCCATTCATATTGGTAGCGTTCCATCCAGTAGCTGTTCCAGATAACCCGCTGGGAATCCACCCAACGCCGGTAAGCGACCTCATTCTGCTTTGCCTTTCTCGCCTGAGCCAGCAGGGATCTCGCCTCCTTGTCACCGCGTCCGGCGGCAATGGAAAGCCACTTCTCGGCTTCGGCCGGATCAGAACCCATCTCCTCCAGCCCCATCAGGTAGAAACGACCAACAGCAGTCTGGGCCTTAAGGAAACCACGCTCGGCCGCATCGCGCATCCACTTGAGCGCCTGATAGCTGTCCTGGCGCACACTGTCGCCTCGGAAGTAACGCAAGCCGAGATCGTAAGCTGCGCGGGGATCCTTTTCAGCCAGGGCAATCAGCTTGGCGGCCTGCTGTTCTGCCGCCGTATCACCTGCAGCGGCGGGATTGAAGGTAACCGCATCACGCGGGCGTTCCGAGCAGCCGTTCTCGTCGCAGATCCGGACGGTCGGTGACGGTGTCTGCGCCATCAGGCTTGTGGAGAACAGCAGCGCCAAGACCAGGATATTTTTCATCAAGCCACCCATGCCAATTCATCGGTACACATTCAATCGACCACCGCCGGCGTCACAACACCAAACCTGCATTGCGGAACCATCGGCCAACGAAGAAAGCGGGACGCAGCAACCACGACGAACGCAGAACAAGCACCGCCCGGAAAGATAAGCCAAATCCATCAGGGACTTAACCCACCCCGGAAAATCGCCCGCTGAATTCGCAAACATTTGGCATGCTGCATCAATCTTTCAGATTATCCTGCCAGCCCTCGTCGAATTCAACCACGAATTTGGCATGAAATTGCCGGATTTCACTCTTCCCGACGAACCGCCGTCCGCGCGATGCGAACCGGTCTCGAACAAGGCCTCACCCAAGGGCGGCAGCGGAGCGTGCATCCCGCTGCCACGTTCCGGCCTCTCTGCAGGCACCCGGAAGCCGGGCACCCGGGAGTCGAACTTCGATCGCGGTATCCCTCTTCGTGCCGAGACCGTTGCTGGCGACACACAGCGCCGGCCGGCCACCGCCCACCCCAGGCCTGCGGGGCGCCACAACCCCTGCGGGACAAGGCGCAGCGCGGTGACGCGCGGTAGTGCAAAATAGCTGGCGGAATTCACACCACTCACCCGATCCCGGCTCCCATGCCCCACCTCCCCCGCAGCATCGCCCACCTGGACATGGACGCGTTCTACGCGTCGGTGGAGCTCCTGCGTTACCCGCAGTTGCGGGGGCTGCCGGTGGTGGTGGGTGGGCGGCGTGCCGTGGCGGGGGAACACCTCCACGACTTCCCCCGCCTGCGCAACTACGCAGGGCGAGGCGTGATCACCACCTCCACCTACGAGGCACGGGCGCTGGGGGTGCATTCCGGCATGGGTCTGATGAAGGCCGCCCAGCTGGCACCGGACGCCGTCCTGCTGCCCGCCGACTTCGAGGCCTACCGGCACCATTCGCGCCTCTTCAAGGCCGCGGTGTGCGCCATTGCCCCGGAGATGGAGGATCGGGGCATCGACGAGATCTACCTGGACCTGACCACCCTCAACCCCGACGGCAGCCGTGATGGCGCCCGGGCCATCGCCCTGCGCCTGCAGCAGGCCGTGCGTGAGGCCACCGGGCTGTCGTGCTCCCTGGGGGTGGCGCCCAACAAGCTGCTGGCCAAGCTGTGCTCCGACCTGGAGAAGCCCGCCGGGATCACCGTGGTGGCGGCCGAGGACATCCCCGCCCGAATCTGGCCCCTGCCCGCCCGGCGCATCAACGGCATCGGCCCCAAGGCGGCGGCACGGCTGGAGGCCCTGGGCATTGTCAGCATCGCCGATCTGGCCGCCGCCGACCCGGCCTGGCTGCAGGACCACTTCGGCGAGCGCTACGGCGTGTGGCTGCACCGGGCGGCCCACGGCGACGACACCCGCCCGGTGGTCACGCGCAGCGAGCCCAAGAGCCTGTCCCGGGAGACCACCTTCGAACGCGACCTGCACCCCCGCGCCGACAAGGCCGAACTTTCCGGGCACTTCACCCGTCTGTGCGAACAGCTCGCCGCCGACCTGGCGCGCAAGGGCTACGTGGGCAAGACCATCGGCCTCAAGCTGCGCTTCGACAACTTCCACACCGTCACCCGCGACCAGACCCTGCCCGCCCCCACCGGCGAGGCCGCGGCCATCCGCCGGGCGGCGGGGGAATGCGCGCGGCGCGTGCAGCTCGACCGACGCATCCGCCTGCTCGGCGTGCGCGTGGCCAGCCTGAGCCGCCGCGATGCCAGCCCCGGACACGCCACACCCCAACCGGCCCAGGCAGAACTTTTCGCCTGATGCAGCCATGACAAGAATGCCTTCCAGGAGACCCGCATGTCCCACCCCACCCTAGAACCGGCCATCCCCGCCGCCGTGGAGCCCTGGCACCAGAACCTCCGGGGCGAGCACGATGCCCTGCTGCACGGCCCCCGCCCGGCCTGGTGGTGGACCGGCCTGCCCCCCGCCGACAGCCCCGGCCGTCAGCCCGACGGACGCCTCACCGCCCTGCCCCAGCCCCGCCTCGACACCTGTAGCCGCGAGTCGGTACTGGCCGTGTTCGACAACGGCTGGACCCTCACCGAGCTGCTCTTTGCCGGCCTGCAGGGTGAGGCCGCCTTCTACCGGCCGCCCTACCATCACCTGCGCCACCCCATGCTGTTCTACTACTGCCACCCGGCGGCGCTCTACGTGAACAAGCTGCGGGTCGCGGGTCTCATCGACAACCCCATCAACCCCTACTTCGAACGCATCTTCGAAACCGGCGTGGACGAGATGCGCTGGGACGACATGTCCAAGAACGAGATGCTGTGGCCGAGCTTTGCCGAAGCCCACCGCTACCGGCAACAGGTGTACACCACCGTCCGCCAGCTCATCGAGACCCACCCCGACCTCGCCGCCGGCCACGCGCCGATCACCATGGATCACCCCCTGTGGGCGCTGTTCCTCGGTTTCGAACACGAACGCATCCACCTGGAAACCTCGTCGGTCCTGATCCGCGAACTGCCCATCGACTGCGTCCAGCGCCCGCCCGAATGGCCGGCCCTTCATCCCAGCGCCGGCACCCCTTCACCCTTCCCGCCGACCGCAGACAAGGACTACCCCCAGCCGCGCTTCATCGATCTGCCCGCCGCCCAGGCGAAGATCGGTAAGCCCCGCGACTGGCCGAGCTTCGGCTGGGACAACGAATACGGCGAGCGGACGGTGGCGGTGCAGGCCTTCCGGGTGGACAGCCAGCTCGTCAGCAACGGCGCCTTCCTGGAATTCATCCAGAGCGGCGGCTACCTCGACTCCCAGTGGTGGTCCGAGGCGGGCTGGGAATGGCGCGGCTTCCGCAACAGCAAATGGCCGTGCTTCTGGGTGCCCGACGGCCCCGCCGGCCTGCACCAGTACCGCCTGCGCACGCTCTTCGAGACCATCCCGATGCCGTGGAGCTGGCCGGCCGAGGTGAACGCCCACGAGGCCGCCGCCTTCTGCGCCTGGCGCAGCGCCCGGGACGGCATTCCCTGTCGGCTGCCCACCGAGGCCGAACATCACGCCCTGCGTGAGGCCTCGTGGGCCGGCACCGACCCCGCCGCCCACCACGACGGCATCCGCCTGGGCCAGACCCTCGGCTGGAACAGCCAGCTCGCCCACGGCTCCCCGTGGCCAGTGGATGCCGGCCAGCCCGCCGCCAGCGGCGCCCGCGACGTGTTCGGCAACGTCTGGCAGTGGCACGGGGACGACTTCAACCCCCTGCCGGGCAGTAAGGTCCATCCCTACTACGATGACTTCTCCACCCCCTGCTACGACGGCCAGCACCAGATGATCCTGGGCGGTTCGTGGATCTCCTGCGGTGACGAGGCCAGCGTGTGGGCGCGCTTCCACTTCCGCCCCCACTTCTTCCAGCATGCGGGCTTCCGTGTGGTCCAGGCCGCCCACGATGGCGGCATCATCAAGCTCGCCATGGCCGACTCCGGCCGACAGGTGTACGAAGACGCGCGCATGGTGGACGACTACATGCTCCTCCACCACGGCGAACCCCAGACCCAGATGCCGTGGCCCGGCGGCCCCCAGCGCGCCACCGCCTTTCCCCAGCGCTGCGCCGACTGGCTGATCGATGGCGCGCGCCAGTACGCCAGCGGCACCGCCCGCGCCCTGGACATCGGCTGCGCCGTCGGTGGCGCCAGCTTCGAACTGGCCCGGGGCTTCAACGAGGTGCTCGGGATGGATCTGTCCCGCGCCTTCATCGACGCCGCCAATGCCCTGAAGAAGGACGGCAGCCGCCCCTGGTTCCGCCGCGACGAGGGCGACCTCGGCCAGACCCTGACGGCCCGCATCGACCCGGCCATCGACCGCAGCCGGGTGAGCTTCCGCCAGGCCGACGCCTGTTCCCTGCCCGCCGAGCTGGTGGACATGGATGCCGTCCTGCTGGCCAACCTCCTGTGCCGCCTGCCCAGCCCCAAGTCCCTGCTCGGTCGCCTCGGCGGCCACCGGGGCCTGGTCAAGGTGGGCGGGCTGGTGGCCTTGTTCTCGCCCTATTCATGGCTGGAGCAATTCACGCCCAGGGAAGCCTGGCTCGGCGGCTACGAACAGGACGGCCAGCCGGTGAAGAGCGCCGACGCCCTCAAGGCCTACCTGCGTGAAGAGGGCTTCGTGCTGCGCCGGGAGGAGGAAGTGCCCCTGGTGATCCGCGAGCACGCCCGCAAGTACCAGTTCATCGTCACCCACGGCATGCTCTGGCAGCGGGAGCGCTGAAAAAGCGCGCCGCGACCTTACTCCGGCCAGTCGCGGGCCGCGGCGACACCACTGCTGACGGCCTGCCCGCGGAGCTTGCGGGCCGACTCGGGGGCGCGCGCAAATAGCTGAAGGTAGGCCTCTGCCGCGGCCGGGATGTTGTTCTCCATCAGATGGCTGAGAACCACCAGCGTCATCACCGGCGCCGCACCGGGCTGTTTTTCCAGCAGGGTCTGGGCGTTTTCGCGGGCCTTCCGGGGCAGGCGCGCGCCCAGGTAGGCCTGGGCCAGATAGTAGCGGGCATCCTGTGCCGTCGGGCTCAGGGTCAGGGCCTTCTCCAGGGACTGGATGGCCCGCCCCAGGTTGCGGCTACGCAACTGCGCCTCGCCCAGGTTGATCCACGCATTGGCCATGTTCGGATCCAGACGCACGGCCGTCTCCAGGGGCTCGATGGCTTCGGACAGTCGGCCAAGCTTCATCAGGGCATAGCCCTTGCCGCTCCAGGCCAGCACATTGACCGGGTCGATCACCAGCGCCCGCTCCTCGTAGGCCAGGGCACCGGCCGGGTCCCCCTTGGCCCCCAGGGCCTTGGCGGTGGTGAGGCACATGCGCAGCAGCTTCGGATCAGCCGCCTCGGCCCTGCGCAGGATGACCAGGGCCTGATCCGGATTGCCCGTGCCAATCATGGCTTCGGCCCACGACACCAGTTCGTCGGGAGTCATGCTCACCAACCCGTCGAGCTTCTGGTAAGCCATCGCCGCCTCCCGCGGCTTGCCCGCCTTCAGGTAGGCCAGACTCAGCATCCGCCAACCATGGAGGGATTTCGGATCGAGCTCGACCGCCCGATGCGCATCCTCGATGGCGGCGGGCAGCTTGTTCAGCTCCAGCCGGATGCCCGCCCTGTTGGCCCGCGTTTCGGCATTGGCCGGCGCCAGGGCAACCGCCTTTTCGCCCGCCTCCTCGGCCTCCAGGGGGCGCCCGAGGCGCATCAAAACGGCGGCCAGCCCCGACCAGGCGTCGGCGAGATCGGGCGCAAGGGCCGTCGCCTTGCGCATGGCCTCCTCCGCCGGCCCCAGACGACCACGTTTCAGTTCGCCCAGGCCAAGGACAAGCTGGGTGCGGCCCTGCTCCCGCCGGCCACCTTCCGCCGCCGCAGAGAGGCGGCTCGCCTCATCCACCTTGCCCGACTGGGCGTAGAGCTCGGCAAGTCGGCCGCGGGCGACAGCATCCACATCCCCCAGGCGCGCCGCGGCGGCCAATGCTCGCGCCGCGTCCTGGTGGCGTCCCAGCTCGTCCTCGATCTGGCCGAGCAGACGCCATGCCGGAGCCCGACCCGGCGCGCGCCGGACGGCCTCCTTCGCGTGGACAAGGGCTTCCTCCAGACGTTGCTGCCCGCGAAGCCACTCGGCACGACGCACCGCCGTCTCGGCATTCATGGGGTGGATGGCATCTGCCTTTGCGAGGCTGACCTCGGCCGCCTCGGGCTCGCCCCGGGAATACTGCACAAGGGCGAGGTGGGCCCATGCCCAGAAGAAGAAGGGGTCGATCTCCAGGGCCCGGCGGAGTGCGACCTCGGCCTCTGGCAAACGTTGTTGCCGCAACAAAGCCTGGCCGAGGGTGGCGTGCGCAGGCGCCGACCCCGGCTGAGCGACGACCCACCCCCGGGCGTGGGTCTCGAGCGCCCCCCAGTCTTCACTCCGGATCAAGGGCTCGGCTTCGGGAAGCCAGGGCTTTTCCGGAGCCGGAACCACCACCGGAGCGGGCGGTGCATCTCCTCCCCCCAGGAGCGCCGCCACGCCCGCTGCAGACATGGCCATGTTGAGATTCTGCCCCGTGCCCAGGATGGCCCGGGTGACCCCCACCAGGCGCCCCTCCCGGTCGAACAGGCCGCCCCCGCTGGAGCCGGGAGACTGGGGCGCGGTGCTGACCAGATAGGGGTAGGGCTGCGCCTGCTCGCCCACGGCCACCAGGCCCGCACTCACGGCCAGGCCGAAGCCCAGGGGGTTGCCCACCGCAAAGACGGGCTCGCCCACCCGGGGCACCGCCCCCTCGCGCAGTCTGGCCGGCGCGGCAGCCAGGCCGTCCACCTGTAGCAGACAAAGGTCCTGGATGGCGTTCCGGCGCAGCCAGATGGCCGGCAGCCCCTTGTCGCCCACGAACACCCGGATCACCGGGGCGTTCTCGATCACGTGGCAGTTGGTGACGACCCGCTGCGGCGCCACCACCACGCCACTTCCCTGACCCTCCGCGACACCCTTGTCATCCTCCGTGCGCACCGTCACCACCGAGGGCGACGCCAGCGAGAACACCCGCTTCGCGTCGTCGGCCTCGGCCGCCGCCAAACCACTGGCGGCCCCAAGCGCCCCCGCGAGCACCCATGCCATCGGCTTCATCGCGCGGCCCCCTTCTCTTCCAGGGCCGCAAAATTGGCCCGCCATGCCTCCTCGGCGGCCTGGCCGTCGAGGGCACGGAGCTTCTCGTAGGCATCGAGGGCCGCCGCCCGCCGGCCAAGGAGCCGCCGGGCTTCGATCAGCACCGCCCATACCTTGGCCTGGGCCGGATCGATCTGCAGGGAGCGCTCCAGAGCGGGCACGGCCTCCGCCTGCCGATTCAGCATTGACAGGGTGAAACCCACCTGGCGCCAGTTGCGGGCCTCGTCGGGTGCCCGCGCGGCAAGGGCCTGGAAACCCGCGAGAGCCTCCTCGGGGCGACCGCCGTCCTTCAGCATCACACCCAGCTGGTACTCCGAGTCCCCGTCCCCGGGGTTTGCGATGCGGGCCGCTTCAAAAGCTGCGATGGCCTCCGGAAAACGCTTCATCTCGTAGTAGGTCAGGCCCACGCTCACCCAGGCCCGCTCGGGCCCCTGGAGCTTGCGGGCCAAGCTTTCGCGAAAAGCACCGATCGCCGCCTCGGGTCGGCCCAGACGCATCTCGACGACACCGCGCAAGAACCACGTGACCGCTGCGTCCCTGTCGCTGCCCGGGAGGCGGTCGAGTACGCCATAGGCCCGCGCCGGCTTGTTCGCGGCGAGATAGACCTGGACCAGGGCGTAGCGGGGCCCGGGCGCTTCCGGGTAGAGACTGGCCAGGCGGGTATAGAGAGAAATCGAAGTGGCATGATCGCCGCGCAGGCGGGCCAGATCGGCAAGGCCCCAGTAGGCAGGCATCTGCCAGGGATCAAGATCAAGGGCCTCGCGGTAGGAGGCCTCCGCCTCCCTGTGCTGGCCAGCCGCCTGACGCAGCTGGGCAACGAGAAGCCGCGCCGGCGCGTACTCCCGGTGGGCGGCCACGAGGGCCTGCGCATGGGTCAGGGCCTCGCTGCGCAGCCCGGCTGCCGCCAGGGCCCGGCCATAGCCATAACCCACGTCCGGACGGTCGGGGCTGATTCGCCACAGGGCGCGCCAGGCATCAAGCTCCTGCGGCCCCTGCTTCAGACCGCGCGCGGCGCCCATGGCGAAGCGCCAGGCATCGGCGCTGTCCGGCTCGCGTCGGGCCCAATCGGCGCTCAGCGTCTGCAATTCGCTCCAGCGCTCGGCCTTGAGCAGCGCCGTGGCCGCGTCATAGCGCTGCAGCTGCTCGACACTGCGGGCGGCCCGCGCCTCGATCTCGTCCACCCATGCGGCCAGGGAGGCAAAATTGACGTTCTGCCCATCGCGGCGACGGTAATCAATGATGCCCACCAATGCGCCGGCCTCGTCCACCAGGGCCCCGCCCTCGGAGCCCGGAGAGATGGGCGCGGTGAACTGGACATAATCACCCACCGAGAATCGCCGCACCCCGGACACCACCCCCTCCGAGATGCCAAGCCCCAGACCCAGGGCATTGGACACCGCGAACACCCGTCCTCCCGGTGCGGAAGGGCGCGCCCTGGGCAGGGTCGGCCCCCCATCCCCATCCGCTGCGAGCAGACACAGGTTGCGCTCACGATCCCGGGCCAGCACGCGCGCCGGCAGGGGCTGCGGCCCGGCACCGAGCTGCAGGCTGGCCGCCCCGTCGAGCACCTCGCACACGGTCACGAAACGGCCGGCCGCCAGCCGGGTAGCCGAATAGCTGCCCACCCGCCGGCCCTCGCCGTCAAGCACCTCCAGCACCACCAGCGCCGGGGCCACGTTGGCGAAGACCTCCGGAGGTGACAAGGCGGCAACCGGGCTGACCATGGCATTCAGGAGCAGGGCCGCAAACATGCAGGACAGAGGATTTCTTGGAAGCAGCATCATGACGGTATGCGCGGGGCTGGGCAGAGAGCCGGCCCCTGATGGGGGGAGACGCCGATTCTACCCTCTGGTCATGTGCACCGTTTCATGCCGGAACCCATTCACCTGCTGGGGCAGGGCGAACCCTCGGCGGCGGTCTCGTCATGCCGGCCTGCCAGCGCAGCCTCCAGCGCCTCCCGCACCCATGCCACGAAGACCCGCACCCGCGCCGGCTGCAGGCGGGCGTGGGGATAGACCACGCTGATCGGCCGGGGTGGGGTTTCGAAGGCCTCCAGCACCACGCACAGGCGCCCGGCGGCAAGATGGGGTGCCACCTGGTAGGAAATGAACATGCCAAAGCCCAGGCCGGCCAGGCAGGCGTCCACGGCCGGCGCCACGTGGTTGAACTCCAGGTTGCCGGTGACCGGCACGGTGAAGCTGCGCCCCTTCTCCTCGAAGCGCCACCAGGGCCCGCCCCCGGCCGAGAAGCCGACGCAGTTGGCCTGCAGCAGATCCCGCGGGTGGGCGGGGATGCCCTGGCGGGCCAGGTAGTCCGGGCTGGCCACCACCATGCGCCGCACTCTGCCGACGGGATGGGCAATCAGTGTCGAATCTTCCAGGTGGCCGATGCGCACCCCCACGTCGATGCCCTCCTCCAGCAGATTGGTGACCCGGTCGAGGAGGAGCAGGCGACAGCGCATGCCGGCATGGCGCTGCACGAAGGCGGTCACCGCGGGTGCCACGTACATCTGCCCGAACAGCACCGGCGCCGTCACCGTGAGCAGGCCCGAGGGGTCGCCCGCTTCGTCGCGCAGGGCCGACTCCGCCTCGCCCAGCGCCGCCAGCAGATTGCGGCAGCTTTCCAGATAGTGACGCCCCTCGCCGGTCAGGGCGATGCGGCGGGTGGTGCGGTTGAAAAGACGCACCCCCAGCTCGGCCTCCAGGGCCGCCAGGGTACGTACCACCGCCGGCAAGGAGGCCCCGCTGGCGCGGGCCGCTGCGCTCAGGCTGCCCGCTTCTGCAATCTGCACGAAGGTCGCCATCGCCTTCAGCTTGTCCATGAGCATTACTCCACAAAACGGAATAGTTAAATCCATATCCAGGCATTTATCCGGATTACGGATTAAACCACACTGCCATTCAGCCTCTCCTCTCCCCTCGCCCGCACCTACGAAAGGTCTGCCATGAAGCATCCCGCCCAAGCCATCCAGCTCTTCCGTTTCACCCTGTCCGGCCACAGTCACCGGGCCGAACTCTTCCTGTCCCTGCTCGGCCTGCCGGTGGAGGCGGTGGACGTGGACCTCCTGGGTGGTCAGCAAAAGACCCCCGCCTATCTGGCCATGAACCGCTTCGGCCAGGTGCCGGTGATCCGCGACGGCGACGTGACGATAACCGACTCCAATGCCATCCTGGTCTACCTGGCACGCCAGTACGGCGCCCCCCACTGGCTGCCCACCGACCCGGCCATTGAGGCGCAGGTGCAACGCTGGCTGACGGTGGCAGCCGGTCTGGTCGCCTATGGCCCCTGTGCAGCGCGCCTGCTCACGGTGTTCAAGATGCAGTTCAATGCCGAGGAGGTGATCGCCCGCGCCCACGCCCTGTTTGCCGTCATGGAGCAGGAGCTGGCCGAGCGTCCCTGGCTGGTGGCCGGCGACATGCCGACCATTGACGACGTGGCCAACTACACCTACATCGCCCACGCGACGGAGGGCAACGTGTCCCTGGACGCCTACCCCGCCATCCGCGCCTGGCTGGCCAGGGTCGAAGCGCTGCCCGGCTTCTTCCCCATGCCAGTGACGGCCGCCGGGCTGCGCGCCTGAATACCATGAACAGCGTCTTCCATGCCGGAGAGACAGCCCTCCAGTCCGCCGCCGGCAGCCGGGAGCGGCTCGCCGAGGTGGGGCCGCGGGTGATCCGCGAGGAGATGCCGGAGCAGCACCGGGCCTTCTTCGCCAGCCTGCCCTTCCTGGTGATGGCGACCACCGATCCGGTCGGCCAGCCCCACGTCGGCATGCTGACCGGATCGCCGGGCTTTGTCTCGGCGCCGGATGGCCGCCACTTGCAGATCGCCGGACGGCCGGCTCCGGACGATCCCCTTGATGCCTTGCTGCTCCCCGGCGCACGCTTCGGTCTGCTCGGCATCGAGGCCCACACCCGGCGGCGCAACCGGGCCAACGGCCGGGTGCTGGCGCGCAGCGCCGACGGGCTGAGCCTGGGCGTGGCACAGAGCTTTGGCAACTGCCCCAAGTACATCCAGCCGCGCCGCGCGCTGTTCGACCCGGACTGGCGCGCCGGTGCGCCAGCCGAGGAAAGGGCCGGCCTGAGTGACGCCGATCGGGCCTGGATCCGCGCCGCCGACACCTTCTTCATCGCCACCGCCCATCCCTCGGACGACCCGGATCCGGCCCACGGTGTGGATGTCTCCCACCGGGGTGGCCCGCCGGGCTTCATCACGGTTGATGGCGACACCCTGGGCATCGACGACTTTGCCGGCAACAACTACTTCAACACCCTGGGCAACCTGCTGCTCAACCCAAGGGCCGGCCTGCTCTTCCCCGATTTCACCCGGGGCAGCCTGCTGCACATGAACGCGACCGCCGAGATCCTGCCCGGCCCACCCCGGCGCCTGCTGCTGCGGGTGACCGGAGTCAGGCACCACCCCGCCGCTCTCCCCCTGCGCTGGGAAGCAGCGGCAGACTGACCCCGACGGGCGCCCCCCGCCCGCCGGCGCCAGCGCGTGCCTGGGCTCACTCCTCCAGCAGGCTGCGCAGCATCCAGGCGGTCTTCTCGTGCACCTCCAGGCGCTGGGTGAGGAGATCGGCGGTGGGCTGGTCACTGGCCTTGTCCACCAGCGGGAAGAGCCCCCGGGCGGTGCGGGCGGTGGCTTCCTGGGCCGCCACCAGCAGGCGGATCATGTCCTTCGCCGCGGGCACGCCTTCCGGCGCCTCGATGGAGGCCAGGCGGGCGAACTCGCTGAAGGTGCCGGGGGTCGGATGACCCAGGGCGCGGATGCGCTCGGCGATCACGTCCAGGGCGTTCCACTGTTCGGTGTATTGCACCATGAACATCTGGTGCAGGCTGTTGAACATGGGCCCCTTCACATTCCAGTGGAAGTTGTGGGTCAGCATGTAGAGGGTGAAGCTGTCAGCCAGGAGGCGCGACAGGCCGGCGGCAATCTCGGCCCGGTCGGTGGCGGTGATCCCGATGTCCATCATCGGGCCTGTGGCTTGGTCGGTGGATTTCATGGCTATCTCCCTGGATTGAGGCCACCGCCCGGAAGGAAATTCGGCGGGGCTGACTCCAGTATCGGAGCGCCACCGCCGATGGTCCAATTGCCAATTTCGCTGATGGGGATTGCCCCTGACTATCCCAACGCCGTGTCCAGGAACATCATCACCGCAAAGCCGGCCATCAGGCCCAGGGTCGCCGGTGTCTGGTGGCCATTGCGATGGGTTTCGGGGATCACCTCGTGGGACACCACGAAGATCATCGCCCCGGCCGCAAGGCCCAGGCCGATGGGATAGGCCACCGCCAGGCCACCGGCGATGCCAACCCCGAACAGCGCGCCGAGGGGCTCCATCAGGCCGGACGCGCCCGCCATCAGCACCGCACGCCAGGCCCCCACGCCGGCAGCCCGCAGCGCCATCACCACGGCCAGGCCCTCGGGGATGTCCTGCAGGGCGATGGCACTGGTCAGGGGCAGGCCCACGTCCAGCTCGCCACGGGCAAAGCTCACCCCGATGGCCATGCCCTCGGGCAGGTTGTGCAGGGTGATGGCGAGCACGAACAAACCGACTCGACCAATGCGCTCGCAGCCCGGGCCGCAGGGGCCGGTGCTGTCATGTTCATGGGGCGTGAAACGGTCGAGGCCGAGCATCAGCAGCACACCAAGGGCCAGCCCGGCCACCACGATGAGGGCCCCGGCCGCCCCGTTGCCGGTCATCTCCCTGGCCGCGGCGAGGCCGGGCAGGATCAGTGAAAACGAACTGGCCGCCAGCATCATGCCGGCGGCGAAGCCGAGCAGGCTGTCCTCCATGCGGGCCGAGATGCGCCCCAGGGCGATGCCCGCCAGCGCCCCCAAGGCCGTCGCGGCAAAACCGGCCAGGCCGCCGAGCGTTGCCAGACGCAGCGGCTCACCGCCCCCAGACAGGCCATCGGCAATTCCGGAGATCAGCATCAGGGTCACCGCCGCCATGGACAAGGCCAGCCCAGCCGTCATCCACGGGTGCTGGCGTGCCTGCTGGCGCCAGGCGTCTCGCCAGGCCTGGCCGGTGACGGCGGCGGCCCCATCAAGGGCCAGCCCGGTGCCTGTCGCGTTGTTATTCTGCATGCGTCCTCCCGGGGTCGGATCAGATTGCCGTGGCAAGAAGCCAGGCCACCTGGGCGAGAAAGAGGGCCGCTCCGGCCACCGTGATGGTCACCCCGACCGCAAAGCGGAGCGGATGGGCCTGGGCCTGGCCTTTGGCCCGGGCTTCAACTTCGTGGCGTGCCAATTGAAGCGTGGTCATGATCTTCTCCTTGCGAAAATGCATCTGATGGATTCATTCTCGACACCAGCGGGCCGCGCGTCCAATTGCCTCTTTCGCTGATCCCGATTGGGAAAAGCCATTACGGGCAGGCCTGCCCTGTGGAGTCGAATGCGTTCGACGCCACAAGTGCCAATCACGCTCCTCATTTTCCCTTGCAGACCCATGACGGCCGACCTCTTCCCCGACACCCTCGCCGCCCGTGAAGCCCTCGCGCCCGGCGCCGTGCTGCTGCGCGCCTTTGCCCAGGGCGACGCCCCAGCGCTGCTGGCCGCCGTGGCCGACGTCACCGCCTGCGCGCCCTTCCGCCAGATGCAGACACCCGGCGGGCAGACCATGTCGGTGGCCATGAGCAGCTGCGGCGAGCGGGGCTGGATCAGTGATCGGCGCGGCTATCGCTACAGCCCTGTCGACCCGCAGACGGGCCAGCCCTGGCCGCCCATGCCCGCCCTTCTTGCCGACCTGGCCCGCCGCGCAGCCGCCGAGGCGGGCTTTGCGGGCTTCGCCCCCGATGCCTGCCTGATCAACCGCTACCTGCCCGGCTGCCGCATGGGCCTGCACCAGGACAGGGACGAGGCCGACCTGAGCCAACCCATCGTATCGGTCTCCCTGGGCCTGCCCGCCCTCTTCCTGTTCGGCGGCCCGACCCGGGGCGGGCGGCCCCTGCGCCGGCCCCTCGTGCATGGCGACGTGGTGGTCTGGGGCGGCCCGGCTCGCCTGCATTTCCACGGCATCGCACCCCTTGCCGAGGGCAGCCACCCGGCCACCGGCAATTGCCGCGTCAACCTCACCTTCCGCCGGGCGGCCTGAGAAAAATCTTGCGACCGCTGTCGATTCCTGCCCGCGCCCTTCGTCGACAGCACAGGAGCCGGCGTGCCACGCCAGCCGCAACCGGAGGAGCCCCCATGCGCTTCCTGATCATCGTGAAGGCCGGCGCCGAGCCGGAGGCTGGCACCCCGCCCGACCCCGACCTGACTGCCGCGATGGCCGAGTTCCATGCCGCCCTTGCGCGGGATGGCGCCCTGCTGGATGCCGCCAGTCTGGCTCCCGACGCCGAGGGCTGGTGCATCCGCTACGGCGAGGCAGGCCCCCGGGTGGAAGTCGGCGGCTTCGACGAGCCCGGGCAGCGCATCAGCGGCTACACCCTGATCCAGGCCCGCAGCGGCGATGAAGCCCTCGAGTGGGCCCGTCGCTTCCCCACACCCCACGGCGCGAGCCGGCCCGCGCAGATCGAAGTGCACCCGGTGCTGGGCCCCGCCGATCCACACCCCGGCCGCCAGGCCTGAACCCACCCCCGAGACAAGGAGAAATCCATGAGCACCCCCGCCGTCAGCCCCATCCCCGCCAACATGCCCACCCTCACGCCCCACATCGTCTGCCGCGGCGCCGACGCCGCCATCGACTTCTACGTGCGCGCCTTCGGCGCCGTGGAGCTGGCCCGCATGCCCGGCCCGGACGGCCGTCTGATGCACGCCATGGTGCGTATCGGCGACTCCCCGCTGATGTTGGTGGACGAGTTTCCCGAGATGGACTGCCACAGCCCGCAAAGCCTCAAAGGCACGCCGGTCATCCTGCATCTTTACGTGGCCGACGTGGATGCGGCCATTGCCCGCGCGGCCGAGGCCGGCGCCCGGGTGACCCTGCCCCCCGCCGACATGTTCTGGGGCGACCGCTACGGCCGCATCGAAGACCCCTTCGGCCACGCCTGGTCCCTCGCCTCCCACCTCCGCGACATGAGCGCGGAAGAAATCGTCGCCGCTTCCGCCCAGGGCTGCACCGGCGCCGCCTGAGAGGACACCACCATGACCTACCTGCTGCTCATCCAGGAAACCCGCGGAGCCCGCGCCGCCCGTAACGAAGACGAAGCCCATCGCCAGTACGACGACATGATGGCCTTCGCCGCCAGCCTGCAGGCCGATGGCATCCTGCGGGCCGCCGAATCCCTGCGCACCGACGACCACGCCGTGCGCATCAGCGCCCCTGGTGGCAAGCCCCAGCTCCTCGACGGCCCCTTCACCGAGGCTCGGGAGATGGTGGGCGGCTTCTTCCTGCTCGACATCACCACCCGCGAGGAGGCCCTCGCCATCGCCCGGCGCTGCCCCGCCGTCGCCTGGGGCACCGTGGAAGTCCGCGAGTGCGCCCCCTGTCACGTCCTCTGACCCTGCCAAGGAGAACTGCAATGGACACCTATGTGGATGGCTTCCTGATCCCCGTCGCCACCGATCGCATCGACGACTACAAGGCCATCGCCAGCCTCGCCGGCCAGGTCTGGAAGGACCACGGCGCCCTGGCCTACTGTGAATGCATCGGCGACGACCTGGGCATCCCGGGCATGGTGAGCTTCAACCACGCCGCGGCCACCGCGCCCGGCGAGACCGTGGTGTTCGCCTGGATCGTCTACCCCTCCCGCGAAGCCCGCGACCGCATCAATGCCGCGGTGATGGCCGACCCGCGCATGCTGCCGATGCAGTCCGCGGATGCCGCACTGCCCTTTGATTGCAAGCGCATGGCCTACGGAGGCTTCCGCGTCCTGGTGGAATGCTGAACCCGAGCCGGCCGGGCTGCAGGGAGGCCGCGTGACCGTGCCCGCCGACCCCGCCCGCAGCCTGGCCGCCCTGTGGCATCTGGAGGCAGCCCGGGTCATCGGGCGGGTCACGCGCATCGTGCGGGACGTGGGCCTGGCCGAGGACATCGCCCAGGACGTGCTCCTCACCGCCCTGGAGCGCTGGCCGGCGGACGGCATGCCGGCCAACCCTGCCGCCTGGCTGATGACCGCCGCCAGCCATCGCGCCCTGGACCACCTGCGCCACGCCGCCATGGCGGCCGGCAAGGAGGGGGCCATCGGCCACGACATGGACTTTCACCACCAGACCGCCGCCGAGGAAGCCGCCGAACGGGTGGACGCCGCCCTCGACGACCCGGTGGGCGACGACGTGCTGCGCCTCATCTTCACCGCCTGCCACCCGGTGCTGCCCCCGGAGGCCCGCTGCGCCCTGACCCTCAAGGTGATGGGCGGCCTGTCCACCGCCGAGATCGCCCGGGCCTACCTCAAGCCCGAGGCCACCATCGCCCAGCGCATCGTGCGGGCCAAGCGCAGCCTCGCCGCCGCCCGGGTGCCCTGCGAAGTGCCCCGCGGCGCGGAGCTCGTGGCGCGGCTGGATTCGGTACTGGAGGTGATCTACCTGATCTTCAACGAAGGCTACGCCGCCACCTCGGGCGAGGACTGGATGCGCCCGGCCCTGGCCGAGGAGGCCCAGCGCCTGGGCCGGGTGCTGGCCAGCCTGTTGCCGGATCAGGGGGAAGTGCTGGGCCTCCTGGCCCTGATGGAGATCCAGGCCTCGCGCTTTGCCGCCCGCCTGTCGGCCAGCGGCGAGCCTATCCTGCTGATGGACCAGGACCGCAGCCGCTGGGACCCCCTGCTGATCCGCCGCGGCCTTGACGCCCTGGCCCGGGCCGAAGCCCTGCCCGGCCCCCTTGGCCCCTACGCAGTGCAGGCCGCCATTGCCGCCTGCCACGCCCGCGCCGCCCGGGCAGCCGACACCGACTGGTCACGCATCGCCGCCCTGTACGACATCCTGGCCCACATCGCCCCCTCGCCGGTGGTCCGGCTCAACCAGGCGGTCGCCGTCGGCATGGCCTTTGGTGCCGCCGCCGGGCTGGAGATTGCCGACCATGTGCGTGCCGGCGGCGGCCTCGACGGTTACCCCCTTTTACCCGCCGTGCGCGGCGATCTGCTGGCCCGCCTTGGGCGCCACGACGAAGCCCGCGCCGAGTTCCTGCGCGCCGCCGGACTCACCCGCAACGCCCGGGAAAGGGCGCTGCTGCTGGCCCGCGCCGACGCCAGCAAGGGCCCACCTTCCGAAGCGCGTTGACGGAACCCCCTCGCCTTCGGAATACTGCCGGGCGCGACACACTCGCTGTCATCCGTTTTTCATACCACCGCGGCCCGCAGCCCCCGAGAGGTCATGGGGCCCCGCTACTCCACACCAAGGAAATACCATGAAGTCTTCGCCCTCCCTGCTTCGCGTCGCCCTGATTGCCGGCCTGCTGTCCCAGGCCTCTGCCTTTGCGGCAGAGCCGGTCAAGTCCTCCCCGCAGGGCAAGCCTGTGGCAACGGTCAATGGCGTCGTGATCCCCCAGGCTGCGTATGATCTGCTCGCGGCCCGGGCCAAGGCCCAGGGTGCCCAGGACAGCCCGCAGCTGGCTGCCGACCTGCGTGGCCGCCTGATCCAGGCCGAGCTGCTCAACCAGGCCGCCAAGAAGAAGAACCTGGACCGCAAGCCCGAGGTTTCCCTCCAGCTCGACATGGCCCGCCAGCAGATCATGGCCAGCACCTACGTGGCCGAATATGTCCAGAGTCACCCGATCACCGACGCCGCCGCCAAGGCCGAGTACGACCGCATCGTGGCCCAGGCGGGCGGCAAGGAATACAAGTCCCGCCACATCCTGGTGAAGGAAGAGAAGGAAGCCCTCGACATCATCGAGCGCCTGAAGATGGGCGAGAAGATGGAAAAGCTGGCCACCCTGTCCCTCGATCCGGGCTCCAAGGACAAGGGCGGTGAGCTGGGTTGGGCGGTGCCGGGCGGCTTCGTCGAGCCCTTCGGCAAGGCCCTCGCCACCCTCACCCCGGGCACCTACACCCAGACTCCGGTGCAGACCCAGTTCGGCTACCACATCATCCAGCTCGACGAAGTCCGCGATCTGAAGGCCCCCAGTTTCGAAGAGACCAAGCCCCAGATCATCCAGCGCCTGCAGGCCCAGGGCGTGGACCAGCACATCCAGGAACTGGCCAAGGCTGCCAAGATCAACTGATCTTCGACATCACCCAGCCTCACCCCATGAAAAACGGGAGCCCACGGGCTCCCGTTTTACTTGACCGCGCGACGGCTCGGAGGGTGTGAAGAAATCGTAGCGAGCGGTTCGAGTTCGCCCCGAGAAGCGCAACCGTACATAGGTACGGTGAGCATCGCAGGGGTGAAATCGGGCCGCGCAGTAGATTGATTCACACCCGATCAGGCCAGGGCAGCCAGGGCGGCGGCATAGTCGGGCTCGTTCTTGATCTCCCCCACCAGTTCGCTGTGCAGCACGGTGTCGTTCTCGTCCAGGACCACCACGGCGCGGGCGGTCAGACCGGCCAGGGGGCCGCTGGCCAGGGCCACGCCATAGTCCTGGGCAAAGGCACCACCGCGCAGGGTGGACAGGGTGACCACGTTGCTCAGGCCTTCGGCGCCACAGAAACGGCTCTGGGCGAAGGGCAGATCGGCGGAGATGCACAGCACGACGGTGTTGGCGACGTCAGAGGCGGCCTGATTGAACTTGCGCACCGAGGTGGCGCAGGTGGGGGTGTCGACGCTCGGGAAGATGTTGAGCACCTTGCGCTTGCCGGCGAAGCTGGCCAGCGGGGTATCGGCGAGATCCTTGGCGACGAGGGAGAAAGCCGGGGCGGTCTGGCCCTTGGCGGGCAGATTGCCTTCGACCTGGACGGGGTTGCCGCCGAGGGTAACGGTACTGGACATGAAAGGACTCCTGGGGATCAGTGATGTTGTTGTAGGCCGGCACGCCCGGAGGCGAGCTGGAGGCGCCATGGTAGGGCCTGCCGCCCCCCTGTGCCAGCCCCTTCCCACCGTTTTCCATCGAGCGTCCCCTACAGCGTCTTCAGATACTCCACCAGCGCGTCCTTGTCGGCCGCCGGCAGCCCGGTGCCAAACTCGTGGCCCCGGTTGCCGCTGCCCTTCTCGGCCACGTCCATGCGCGTGCCCACCCGGCGCGCCTCGTCTCCATCGGTGACAAAGCCGACCCGCTGCGGGTCGTACACGTCGTAGCCACGCCAGAATACCCGCGGGCGGCGCTCCACCGGTTCGAGCAGATCGCGCAAGGTGGGCACGGCACCGTTGTGGAGATAGGGGGCGCGCAACCAGATGCCGTCGAGGAAGGGGATTTTGTAGCCGGGCAGGTCTTCTTCCACCAACCCCTTGCGGGTGATTCCCATGGCGGCCACCACCTGGTTGCCCTTGATGGCGGATGCCTTGTCCCAGGTTTCCAGGCGACCCGGGTCGGTGCCGACCTCGGCCAGGGGGATGCGCGTGCCGGTACGCGGGCTGGCGTGGCAGGCGGCGCATTCGGCGTCGAACACCCGCTTGCCGGCGGCGGCCCGGGCAGCGTCCACCGGGAAGGGATAGACCGGCGGAGGGAGGGCGCTCAAGTAGTCCTGCAACCACTTCACCTGGGCGTGGAAGTCGGCCTTGTCGGCAGGCGGCGCGCCGAGCACGCCCAGGGCCGAGTCGATCATCACCGAGTGCACGTCGTGGGTGTCGCCCGCGTAGTTGGGCAACTGCCCGGTCTCGGCCTTGTACTTGGCCAGGTTCCACACGGCGGGGATGTCGGCGGGGCCAAAGCGGTCATCCATGGGGGCCTTGAGCATGAAGTAGCGGGTCAGGTTCATGCCGTCGTCCCGCCCCGCCCCCATTCCGGAAAGTCCGCGCGGAAGATCCAGGCAAACTGGGCCTCCCGCTCCAGCAGACGCTTGCGGGTCACCGGGATGATCACGAAGCGGTAGAGCAGCTGGTCGATCACGTCCAGGTGGGTCACCCGGTTGATCTCGGCCATCAGGATGTCGGCGTTGAAACGCGGGTCACGGGCGCATTCGATGAGCAGGCGGAAGAAGTTCTCGATGTTGACCGTGTGCCCCGGCCCGCCGCTGACAAAGACCGGGTTCGAATCGGCGCTGCGCCGGTAGCTGGCGGTGTGGCAGGCGGCGCAGTTGTTGCCGACCCGGGGAAAACCGATGGTCTTCTTGGTGAAGCCGGCGGGCAGCTCCTGCCCCTGCTCCCAGGCCACGCCCAGGGCGGCGTAGCCTCCGGCCACCTGCTGCCCGTCCTGGCGGAATTTCTCGGGAAAGACCCGGGGCAACACGTAGAAGATCCAGTAGGGGATGCCGGCATCGTGTTCGGCGCCGATGGAGCCGTAGCGGAAGCGGCTCTCCCCCGACTCGAAGACCCAGGCCGGCTGGGGCTCCTCGCGGAAACCGCGGCTCCAGCCCAGGTAGGCGCCCGCCACCAGCAACAGGACCAGGGCGGCGAGGGCGGCGCGCAGCCAGATGCGGCGCTGGGGAGAGAGGGGGAAGGACATGGCGGGCTCCCGGTCAGAAGGTCTTCAGGTATTCGACGAGGGCGAGCTTGTCGTCGGCGGAGAGTTCGGTGCCATAGGCCCGCCCTTCGTGGCCGCCGTTGCCATTGCCCGGCTCGGCGGTGTCGAGGCGGAACAGGGCACGCCCCTGGGCCTCGGGCTGATCGGAGACAAAGCCTACCTTGTGCGGGTCGAACACGTCGTTGCCGCGCCAGAAGACCTTCGGGCGGCGTGCCGCAGGTTCGAGGAGATCACGCAGACTGGGGACCGAGCCGTTATGCAGGTAGGGCGCCCGCAGCCAGATGCCGTCCAGGGGCATGTTGGCGTAGCCGTGGGTCTTGCGGAACTGGGTGAAGCGCCAGGGGTAGCCCGCATACAAGGTGGCCTGATTCACGGCCAGGGTGTAGGTGTAGGAATCCAGGCGGCGGCGGTCGGTGCCGATCTCGGCCAGGGGGGTTACCCGGCCCACATGGGGGCCGCTGAAGTCCCGCCCGCTGGCGCCGTGGCAGGCGGCGCAGTATTCCTTGTAGATCGGCGCGCCCCGGGCGGCGAGGGTCTGATCCACCGGAAAGAACTTGCCGAAGGCTGGCGGCTCCACGTCAAGGATCCACTCCTCCACCCGCCGGATGCGCGGCAGATCGATGGTGGGCGGGGTAGTGCCGGTGCCGAAGGCGGCGCTCTTGTTGCGCTCGGTCATGTCGGTGTTGTTGCCGTCCCAGTGCAGCTCCATGGCGCGGGGTTCCCGGCGCGGGCGCTGCAGCCACAGGGACGGGAAGTCGGCCGGCGCGTCGAACTCCTTCGGATCGAGGCGGTGCATCGGAAAGTTGAAGATCACCTTGGCCGAGTTGAAGGTGTCCACCCGACCCGGCCCCCAGGCCTTCTGCTCGAAGACCCACTCGAAGCGTCCTTTCAGGGCCAGCACCCGGTCGCGCATGATGGAAATGGCCAGCGGATAGACCAGATAGCGGTCCAGCAGGTCCAGGTCGGCACCCTGGCGCTGGATCTCGGGGATCAGGTATTCCTTGGAGAAACGCGGGTCGGCGGCGCAGCGAAAGAAGAACTCCTCGAAGGCCTTCATGTTGAACTGGGCCGCCGGCATGCCCGGCACCACGATGGGAGGCTGGCCGGCCGCGGTGCGCACGGTACTGGTGTGGCACACCGCACAGTTCACGAAGACCCGGTCCACCCCCTGGTAGCGACGCCGCGAGGTGCCCACCGGCAGGTCGCGCAGGCTGCCGTCGGGCGCCTTTTCGTAGAGCATGCCGATGGACTGGTAGCCGGGCCCCGGCAGGTACTGGCTGCACACCTCGGGCAGGGCGCGCCAGATCCAGTACGGAAAACCCATCTCGTGCTCGCCGCCGGTGGAGCCGTACTTGAAGTGCTCCACCGGATCGGCGTAATCCACCGGGATGTCGCCCCCGAAGCGCCCGGCCAGCCACAGCAGGATGGCCGCCGGCAGCAGCACCGTGAAGGCAAACAGGAACAGGAAGCGCCGCTTCCAGGGTGCGGGGGGAATCTCGGCTCGGTGGGGCATGGATGCCTCCTCGGGGTCAGCGGTCGGGAGCCAGGCACGGGCGCAAGGCCTCGTAGCCCCTGGCCAGCAGGGTTTCGGGATCGGGGTCGCGCCCGCTCTCGGCCTTCAACATGGCCGCCACGCCGGCCTCCAGGGCGGCCCTTTCGGGGCTCGCCGCCCAGGCCGCAGCATGGCTGCGAAAAGCCGGCAGCAGGGTTTCCGGGGGCATGGGCGTTTTGGCCCGTGCGGCAGGAGGCAGACGTGCCATGGCCAGGCGCACGTAGATGCGCGGCGCGCACTGGCGGATGCGGGTCTCCAGGGCGTTGGCCGGCCCGAGCAGGAAGTTGGGCGGAAAGGACTCGGCGCTCAGATGACAGGCGGCACACCAGGCATGGAAACCGGCGAGGGCGGCGGGCACCCCCACCTGGGCTGGCGTACCGCCGGCAGGCAGTTCCAGCCGGGCCGGGGGCCGGGGCCGGTCCATCCCGACGGGCAGCGGATCGCCCAACGCATCGAGCAGGGCCGCCACCAGGGCGCGGCGCGGCAGGGGCTGTTCATCCAGCAAGCTCGGCACCGCGGCGAGGCGGGAGATGGCCACGGCCAGGGCCTGACCGTCGACCCGCAGGCGGAGGCGCAGGAGGCCTTCGCCGCCACGCAGCGCGCTTGCATCCACGCGCTCCAGCACATCGCCGCCGGCCAGGCGCAGGTCCGGGCGGGCGCTCAGGGCAAAGGGCGCCCGCGGTGGCTCGCCGGCCAGGCTCAGGCCCTGAATGCGCCGGTTGGCCGGGTCCAGGACGAGGCTGGCGCCCCCTGCCCCGCGGCAGCGGGAAGCCCGCGACGCGGGCACCGCTTCACAACTCAGGACGTGCTCGGTGCGCGGCAATGCTGCACTCCGGCGGGCCAGGGCTGCCTGCAGACGCAGCCAGTGACCATCGGCCACAAACTCGGCCACCCCGGCCACCGCCTCGCGGACGGCCCCCGGCGCATCGGCCCGCCACACCGTATCGGGCGGGCGCGGCAGCAGGGGGTCGAAGGGCGCCGCCACGTGGGAACGGGCGATGCGGGCAGCGGAATCGTCCAGCCCGTCGGCCAGGCCCTGCAGGGGGTTGCGATTGGGCAGGTCCGGACGACCCAGGGCCAGCCCACCCGGCCAGCGACGGGCGGCGTTGCGGCGCAGGGTGGCGGCGGCCTCGGGGGCGACGGCGGCGTCGGGCGGCAGGCTCAGCCCGTCGGCCAGGCGCAGGCGCAGGGCCGCCTCGAGAAGCCCGCTGCGGCAGCGCTGCCCGGCCGCCGCCGGGCCACAGCCCTCCTGCCACAGGCGCTGGGTCAAGGCCAGGCGGTTGGCCCGGCGCACCGCGTTGTCGATGGCGTAGGGCATGTCCACCCCGCGGGCCGGGGCGATGCCGTAATAACTGCGCCCCTCCGCCGCCAGGCGGGCGGCAATGGCCGGGTTGGCGTTGGTTTCGTCCCACAGGGCGCGGGAGAAGATGGGCGCCCCATTGTGGTGACAGGCCATGCAGATGTTGCGATTGGCGTAATACACCTGCGGGTTGCCGCCGGCCCGGTAGTCCTTGACCAACTGGAACTCGAAGCGCCCGGCGCCCTCGTTGTAGCTGATGACTTCGAGCACGGCGGATTTCTCCAGGTAGCCGATATACAGCCTGTCCTTGAGCAGCCAGGGCGAGCCGGGAGCCGGCGGCGCATCCACCCCCACCACCACGCGGGGAAAGCGGAAGTAGTCAGGTGCGGCAGCGCTGCGTTGCAGGGACCGCCCCAGGGGGATCAGCACGGCCTTCAACGGCGGCAGGGCACTGGCCGGGTCGCGGGCCAGTTCGGCATCGATGCGGGCGAGCAGGCGCTCGAAGGGAAAGGGAATGGCGTGGGTACCGCCAGGGGTGGCAAACAGGGCATCGAACAGGGACGCCCCCGCCACGGGCAGGTGTTCGCCAGGCCGGGCCGGGTCGCTCACCCAGGCCGGTCCGGTGGGTGGGTCAGCGGGCAGATGAGCGGACAACGCGGCGGCCCACACCGACCCCATCGCGACCAACCCGGCCAGCAGCCGGGCCAGCCATGCCAGGCAGCGGCTCATCACGGCGCTCCACCCTGTCGCCCCTCAACCGCCGGCCGCCGCCAGCACCTTGCGGGGCTGGGTGCCGGACCAGCAGTCCTCCTGTACCCGGCCGGTCTTCACGAAGGCGTCGCGCCCCTGCTCGTCCATGGCCTTGTTGTAGAGGGTGAAGTTGAGGGCGAAGGCCTTGTCCAGGTAGGCCCGGCCCAGGTAGAAGCCGGGGCGGATCATGCGGATCTCGTCGCGCACCCGCAGGCCGCGGCGGCCGGCCAGGAAGTCGGGGTTCTCCTGGTAGCCGGCGATCTCGTCGGTGAAGAAGTAGTCGATGATGATGGATTCGCGCCGGGCATCGAGCAGGCTCTGCCCGCAGTAGAGCTTGGCCGGGAAGAGCAGCCAGGTCTCCTTGCCCTCGAAATTCATCTTGGCCGGGTCACCCTTCACCAGGCCCATCTTCTTGAGCAGGGAGAGGTCTTCGATGCGGTTCCGCAGCACCCGCTCATTGCGGTAGAAGACCTTGCCACGCCACAGGGTCTCGCCCACGTCCTCCAGCACCAGGCCCTTCAGGTGCAGGCCCATGCCGGTGAAGCCGCCGACGATCTCCGACAGGCGGAACTTGCCGGTGCCGCCCCGGGGCAGCAGGATCTTGCCGTCGAAGGCGCCATCGGGGATGGGGCCGGCGGTGAGCCGGGCGTAGATCTGGTCGATCTGCTCCTGGTCGAGGGTGGCCAGCCACTCCGGGGTGATGCGGGCGATCTCCGCGGTGGACAGGGGGTGGGCGTAGTCCACCTGGGCCAGGTCCTGCTTGGAGGCATAGGCCTTGTCCCAGGGGGCGAAGGCGATGTTGGGCGGGGGCACGTCCTTGCTGCAGGCGGCGAGGCCCAGGGCGGCACACAGGGAGAGGGCAAGGTTGCGGGCTGACATGGCGGGGGCTCCTCTCACAGGGTGGCGAGGAAGGCGGTGACCGCCTTCTTGTCGGCTTCGGAGAGGTCCTCGCCGAAGCGGTGGCCCTCGTTTTCCACCAGCTGGTCGCAGGTCTGGTAGTGGGCGGCCAGGAAGTCGCGCTTCTCGCGCAGGATCTCCACGAAGCGCGCCGGGTTCTTCAGCACGTCATCGGCGATGCCCTGGAGGGTGGGGACCAGATCCTTCTTGCCGGCGGCCTCCAGCCGGGCCGGGTCACGCTTGGCCAGGAAGAGATCGCCGATGAGCTGCTTGTGGAGCAGGCCGTTGAGGAAGCCGGCACTCACGCCCATGGGGATCTTCACCTGGCCGAAGCCGCCCAGGGGTGTCTCGGTCTTGCCCTCGACGGGGCGGATGCCCAAGTCGATGAGCAGGTCGGCGTTGGTCAGGGTGATCTTGCGGCCCCGCTCGCCCGGGTGCAGCAGCTCGTGCATGGAGCGCTTGTAGAGGTCGAAACGCCCCTCCACACTGGGGTCGTAGCGCAGGCATTCGGGCTGGCTGGCCAGCAGGCGGTTGTCGGCGTCGGCGTAGCGGGCGCGGTGGAAATCATTGGCCTTGTTGGCCGGCTTGCCGCAGATTTCCGGGCCGATGGCGTTGTTGTGCATGAAGGGCGCGGTGCTCCACACATTCACCAGGGAGATGTTGCGCAGGTAGCCCCGGCCACCGTTCTTGAGGGCCTCGGGCTCGGGGATGTCGGCCACCACGCCGCGGCCACGCATGCTCTCGGAGCCGTACTCCATGTAGAGGTGGCCGGCCATGTGGTTGGAATGGAGTGCCCGGCAACGGAAGGTGCCCACCTCGGTCACCGGCACCGTCTGGTCGTTGCCCAGGAAGTCGGCACGCACCTTGCGCGGGTGGGCTTCGTTGGGGGCGGCAAAGTCGCGGCTCTTGAAGGGGCCACCCTCGGCCTCGGGGATGCTCGAATGGCAGCGGGCGCAGTTGTCGGCAAACACCGCCTGCCCCCGGGCCACGGCACCCTTGCCGAACTCCTTCTCCAGATCGGCCACCAGGTCGGCGCGGGTATAGGCCGCCGCCGGGCTCTTGGCCTTGCGGGCGTTGGCGCGGGCGGCGTGCAGGTCGGTCTCGTCGGATTCGGCCGAGGCGAAGAAGTCGAGGAGGTTCTGCAGGCGGTCTTCCACTGCCCGAAAACTGGGGCAATCACGCCGGCACTGGCCCACGTTGAAGGGCGTCTGGCCAAAACCACGCTGCTCCGGGTCCACCTGGCGCATGTCGGTGAAGTGATTGACCCAGCACTGCTCGGCGCAGGAGCCGATGTTGAAATACACCCGCTGGATGGCCTCGTGGGCGCCGGTGGAGTCCTCGCCACCCTTGAGGATGTGATGCACGCCGGGCAGATTGACCTTGGTGCCGCCCAGGAAGACCGGCGTCACGTCGTCATTGCGGGTGCCGAACTGCCAGCACTTGCCCTGGCGGCCGGGCTCGCACCAGCACTTGGCCTCGTCCATCCCGGCTGCGCATTCAGTCACCTTGCGCCACTTGCTCACCGCCTCGCCCTTGAACACCGGGCGCTGGGCCACGTTGATCAGCGCGTTGATGGTGCCGGGGTTGTTCACCTGGTCGTGGGAGATGGCCGAGGTGTCGGTGACGCCCGGGCGGGCGTGGGCGAACATCTGGTACTCGAGGGCGGTCTTGTGCATGCCGGAGCCAAGCAGCTCGGACATGCGGGTGTACTGGTTGCCCACCAGGCCCTTGATGTTCTCCCACTTGGGGTGGGCCGGGTCGGCCGGCGGGTTGAGGGGGTCGAAGGCAATGTGGCAGGAGCCGCAGGAGGTGCCGATCAGGAAGGGCGGTTCGATGGAGGCGTCAGCCAGCTTGCTGACCCGGCTGTCGGACTCCAGGCCGGTGACGCTGTCCATCTTGCGGTTGAAGCCGGACCAGCTAGCATTGCCGCCATTCACGGCCGCCCAGCGGGCGGCGTCGAAGCGCGGATTGGGGAACTTGCGGATGCCCAGGGCACCGGTGGAGGTGCCGAAATTGAGGTCGCAGGCGCTATGGCGCTGGTCGGCCTTGCCACCCTGGCTGTGGGGGTCGTCCGGGTCGAGGGCGGCGTCCTTCAGGCCGCAGGCCGGGTCCACATAGCCGGCCTTGCCCACATACTTGAGGAGCACGTCGTCACCGGGGCACCAGTCGAAGCCGTAGGTCTCATCCAGGGATTTTGCCGGGCAACCCTCCGAGCCCGGGGTGCAGCAGGACGGGTCATTGATGATGCCCCAGGCCCAGAAGCGGTCATTGCGCTGGTCGGCCCGCAGCACGCGGAACCAGTCCACCAGCACGCCGACCCGCTGCTGGAAGGTGTAAGTGTGGAAGCGCTCGTTGCCGCCGGTGGCCTTGAACCAGATCAGCCGTCCGACGCATTCGGATTCACTCAGGCCTTCCCGGGCACAGGCTTCCCGGTAGGGCAGGTCCTGGTCCTGGATGCCCGGGTCGGGGACGCCCGCCACTGGCGGCGACAAGGCGACCGGCGCATCGGCCGCGTGGGCCGGTGCACCAGCGGGCATGGACCCATGCTCGGGATCGAAGACCAGATAGGCGGAAAGAACAGCAAGAACGGCCAGAACGGCCAAGGCAGCGCGCTTCATGGATGCATCCCTCATCACGGACGACTGCATGCCGGCGCCCCCCGCTTCGGTCTGGCGCACTTCGCGCTCTTGTTCCGGTGGCGGGACTCTCTGTCAGGGCCGGTTATGAGAGTGTTATAGCAAAGATCCCTCACCCCGCAATGCAACATGATTGCCCGATCAGGGCAGACCGGCATCCCAGTAGGGCGATGGGCCGATGCGTTCGGCCAGGTAGTCGGCCAGGGCACGCACCCGGGTCGGCAGGTAGCGGTTGCTGGGAAATACCGCATGGATGCCCAGCTCAGGACCCGGAAAGTCAACCAGCAGCACGTCAAGGAGGCCGGCACGGATGGCCGGCGCGGCGATGAAACTGGGCTGACGTGCAATGCCCAGGCCGCGCTGGCAGGCATCCAGCAGGGCATCGCCGCTGTTGGCCTGGAGACGGCCGCTCACGGGTACCCACTGCATCTCGCCGTCGACCCGGTAAGGCCAGGTGGCGCGGGCGGTGCCGGTGTAGCCGAGACACTGGTGCGCCGCCAGATCGGCAGGTGTCCGTGGCCGACCATGGCGGGCGAGGTATTCGGGGGAGGCCAGGGTCAGGAGGCGCGAGGTGCTGATGCGCCGGGCCACCTGGGTCGGGTCGAGCTGGGTGGTGATGCGGATGGCCATGTCGAGGCCCGACTCGATGAGATTGACCTGCCGGTCATTGAAGTCGATGTCCAGGGTCACCCCGGGATAGGTGGTGATGAAGTCCGCCACCAGGGGCGCCAGATGGCGTACACCGAAACTCACCGGCACGCTGATGCGGATGGGCCCCCGCGGCGTCCGGTCGCCGCCGGACAGATCGCCCTCGGCGGCATCCACCAGGGCCAGGATCTCGCGGCAGCGCTCCAGGTAGACCTCGCCTTCGGCGGTGAGCTTGAGGCTGCGGGTGCTGCGGGCGATCAGCTTGACACCCAGGTGCGCCTCCAGGGCGGCAATGCTGCGCGTCACCGCCGAACGGGCCAGGCCCAGTTGCTCGGCAACGGCGGTGAAACTGCCGGCCTCTGCCACGCGGATGAACACCGCCATGCCATCGAGTCGATCCATTGTTTCATATTCAGCAACAAATAATTCCCTATTAAAGGCTATTTCAAACCGAATCGGAAGCCTAAAGTACGCCCATCGAATTCTTGAACCAGGGAAGCCACCGTGATCCTCGTCACCGGCGCCAACGGCCAGCTTGGCCGGCGCATCGTCCAGCACCTCATCGCCCGCGAGCCCTCGCTGCTCGACGGAGGGCTGGGCGTGAGCGTGCGCGACGCGGCCCGGGCCAACGAACTGGCCAGCCGCGGGGTGATCGTCCGGCAGGCCGACTTCGACCAGCCCGACTCCCTGGCCGCCGCCTTTGCCGGTATCCGCCGCCTGGTGCTGGTGTCCACCGACGGCCCCGCGGCCCAGCGCAGTGCCCGGCACCGCAGGGCCATCGATGCGGCCCTCGCGGCTGGCGTCAGCCACATTCTGTACACCAGTTTCCTCGGTGCCGACTGCCCGACCGAACTGGCCGTCGCCCACAGGGACACCGAGGCCGCACTGGAACACAGCGGCGTGGCCCACACGGTGCTGCGCAACACCCTTTACGCCGACGACCTGCGCTACCTCGCCGAGCCGGCCCTGACCCACGGCGTCCTCCGCCTGCCCGCTGGCGCCGGGCGGGTGAGCCTGGTGTCCCGCGATGAACTGGCCCAGGCCATCGCCGCCGCGACACTGGCCCCACGCCTCGACAAGCGGGTGTATGAACTCACCGGCCAGGCCGCCTTCCCCTATGCGGACATCGCCGCCCGCATCGCCCGGGTCAGCGGCCGGCCCCTGGCCTACGAGGCGGTATCGGCCGACGCCTACGCCGGGAGCCTTGTCGCCAGAGGTGTGCCCGCCTGGCATGCCGACGCGCAGGCCGGCCTTTTCGCCAGCGTCGCCGCCGGTCGTCTGGCGCCCGTCAGCCATGACTTCGCTGCGCTGGTGGGCCATCCGCCCAAGTCCCTGGACTGCCTGATCCACGAATACTTCGCCCCGAGGAGCCCCGCATGAGCCCCCGTCACCCTGTTCTCTTCGTCTCCCATGGCGCGCCCGACGTGCTGCTCAAACCCGGTGCCAGCGTGGCCCTGTGGCAGCGCCTGGGTGCCGAACTGCCCCGCCCGCGGGCCATCCTGGTGATCTCGGCCCACTGGGCCGCCCGCGAACCGACCGTCAGCACCGCGGCTACGCCCGACACCATTCATGACTTCGGCGGCTTCCCCGACGCGCTCTACGCCATGGAGTACCCGGCGCCCGGCGCGCCGGCCCTTGCCGCCCGGGTGCGCGAGCTCCTGGCCGCGGCGGCCCTGCCCTGCGCCGAGACCCCCGACCGGGGCCTGGACCACGGCGCCTGGATTCCCCTCAAGGCCATGTATCCGCAGGCCGACATCCCGGTGGTGCAGCTCGCCCTGCAGCCCTTTGCCGGCACCGACTGGCACCGGCGCATCGGCGCCGCCCTGCGCCCCCTGCGGGACGAAGGCGTGCTGATCCTCGCCTCCGGTGCCGTCACCCATAATTTCGGCTGGCTCACCTGGGGGGAGAACAGCAAGCCCGTGGAGGCGGCCCGGGCCTTCGCCGCCTGGCTGGGCGAGGCCCTGGCCCGGGATGACCGACCGGCCCTGCTCGACTACCGACGCCAGTCCGCCCACGGTGCCGCCGCCCACCCCAGCGAGGAACACCTGCTGCCCCTGTTCTCGGCCCTGGGTGCCGCCAGCCCCGGCGAAATACCCCTGCGCCTGGAACCGGAATACACCTACGGCGGTCTGGCCATGGACGCCTATCTCTGGCAGGACGCCAGCCCCGCCCCCTTCAATCCGGAGCACTGAACATGAACTTCACGCCCCCGCGCTACACCGGGCCCGCCATCGCCGCCCATTGGGTGATCGCCGCCCTGATCCTGGTCGCCTTCCCCCTGGGCGTTTACATGCACGAGCTGCCCCTTTCACCCACCAAGCTCAAGCTCTACTCGTATCACAAGTGGATCGGCATCACCGTGCTGCTGCTCTTCGTGCCGCGCATCCTGTGGCGCATCACCCACCGGCCGCCGGCCCCACTGCCCATGCCGGCCTGGCAGCACCGCATCGCCGAGGGCACCCACCACCTGCTCTACCTGCTGATGTTCCTGGTGCCCCTGTCGGGCTGGCTGATGAGCTCGGCCAAGGGCTTCCAGGTGGTGTACTTCGGTGTGCTGCCCCTGCCCGACCTGGTGGGCAAGAGCGAAGACCTGGGCGACCTGCTCAAGGAAGTGCATGAAGCCCTCAACTTCGGCCTGCTGGCGCTGGTTGGCCTGCACGTGGCCGGTACCCTCAAGCACATGATCATCGACAAGGACGGCACGCTGCGCCGCATGCTGCCCTTCGCCAAGTAAGCGAACGACGCCAAGGAGAAACCATGAAGATCCGCACCCTCGCCCTGACCGCCGCCGTCCTGCTGGCCGGCACCGCCCACGCGGTCGAATTCAACCAGGTGGATGCCGGCAAGAGCACCCTGGCCTTCTCGTCCAAGCAGATGGGCGTGCCCGTCCCGGGCAACTTCAAGCGCTTCACCAGCCAGATCGCCTTCGACCCGGCCAAGCCCACTGCCGCCAGCACCACCCTCGAGATCGACATGGCCAGCATCGACGCCGGCTCCAAGGACGCCAATGACGAGGTGGTGGGCAAGCAGTGGTTCAACGTCAAGGCCTTCCCCACCGCCAAGTTCGTGTCCACCGGGGTCAAGGCCCTGGGCGGCAACCGATACGAAGCCCTGGGCAAGATGACCATCAAGGGCCAGACCCGCGACCTGGTCGCCCCCTTCACCTTCAAGCAGGAAGGCGCCAGCGGCGTCTTCGACGGCGGCTTCGTGCTCAAGCGCATGGACTACAACATCGGCGAAGGCCCCTGGGCCGACGTGTCCGCCGTCGCCAACGAGATCGAGATCAAGTTCCACGTGGTGGCCAACGCCGCCACCAAGAAGTAAGCCCGCCTCAACCCCACTCCATCAATCAAGACCAAACCCAGTAAAACGGAGAACAGCATGAAGAAACTCATCACCCTGGCCATCGCAGCCACCCTGTCCACCGCCGCCTTCGCCGCCCCGGAGACCTACACCATCGAAGGCACCCACACCTTCCCGCGCTTCGAGTACAGCCACTTCGGCTACTCGACCCAGCTCTCCCGCTTCGACAAGACCACCGGCAGCATCACCCTCGACAAGGCCGCCCGGACCGGCTCCGTGGACGTGACCATCGACACGACCTCGGTGAACACCGGCTACCCACTGTTCAACCAGCACATCCAGGGCGAAGACTTCTTCGACACGGCCAAGTACCCCACCATCACCTACAAGTCCACCAAGGTGAACTTCGACGGCGACAAGCCCGCCACCATCGAAGGCAATCTGACCGTCAAGGGCATCACCAAGACCGTCACCCTGACCGTCACGTCCTTCCACTGCATGCCCCACCCCATGCTCAAGAAGGACGCCTGTGGCGCCAACGCCACCGCCACCATCAAGCGCAGCGAATTCAACGCCGGCAAGTACGCCCCCTACGTGGGCGACGACGTGAAGCTGACCATCGCCGTGGAAGCGTACAAGCCGTAAGTCAGGCCTTCAACGCCCCCGCGCACCACTTGCGGGGGGCTAGCTGATGCTGTCCGGTGCCGCGCGCCGAAACGCTGCGACACCTGCCGGACGACGCGCTCCCTGGCTTACAGCTTGCGGCCGCTCGTGCCACGACGCACGCCTACCGCAGCCAAGCCTGTCAGCAGCAGCGCCAGAGAAGTCGGCTCAGGGACGTGCGCGCCACGGTCAAGCGACCATGTGCCTTGTTGAACGGCGCCGGCCAGGTCAACCAAAACCGATTGGTTGGCATCACCGAGCGAAAGAACCCAGCCGTTATCCGAAAAAACAAAGTCAACATGCGGCCCATCCCCTTGGTCGCTGTAGAAATAGGGCTGGAAAAGGATGCCGTTGAACACTACGTTCGACCAACCCAGAGCTGAAGACGAAAGCACGAAGTCACCGTTGACGTGCGTATCGTTCGGGTCGGAAATGCCGTCATAAAAGCCCTGAACCGGGGTGTCGTCAAAAACCACCGATCCGGTGACGGTAGTCGCCCCAATGGACGCATTGATGCCCCATGTCATCTGCGCGGCCTGAACCGGAGCGCCAAGGGCAAATGCAAGACCGGTGGCAGTCAGTAGTCTGATAATCGCTTTCATGAATTCTCCCATTTCAATTGAAGCCGCATTGCAGCGGACAGGCACGAAGTCCGCTGACCCATTTGCAGCAAACCGCGCCAGCCACTCCAGCAAAATTCGTTCCCTGATTTGAAACATCCATATAATCAACTAGCTGACACAGCCAGCCCGACACGCCTGAAAGATTCTGTAAAGTCATTCGACATGTTCCGGTGAGGGTCAGCAACGGCGCCAGGGATCGGCGCAGCGGCGCCCGAGTCCGCGAAAACGCATCCCCATCGAGTAAGTTTTTGAGCTTTGCGGTCATCTTTCATTGGACCTGGGGCGTTGTGCACTGCACACTGTCACCACCGGGGCAGGCCCAAGATCTGCCCCGGTGCTTTTTTGATGCCCGGTTTCACCTTGCCGTCCATGCCCAGACAAACAACAAGAATGCCCGCCATCGATGCGCTGAAGGCCTTTGCCTGCCTCGCCATCGTCATGCATCACCTGGCCTTCTACGGCCCCATGAGCGATGCCGCCCGCCCTTTGATGCCAACGCTGATGCAGTGGCTCGATGAGTACGCCCGGATGGCCGTGCAGATCTTCCTGGTCGTCTCCGGCTTCCTGTTCGCCGCCAAGTTTGCCCCGGCGGGCCTGCCGGTGAAGCTGTCACCGCTGCCGGTACTGCTCCAGCGCTACACCCGCCTGGTGGTGCCCTACTCCGCGGCCCTGCTGCTGGCCGTGGCCTGCTCAGCAGTGGCCAGCGTGTGGATGGAGCATGAATCCATCTCGGCGGCCCCGGACCTGGGGCAGCTGCTGGCCCACGTGCTGCTGCTCCACGACCTGCTGGACCATGAGGCCCTGTCCGCCGGCGTCTGGTATGTGGCCATCGACTTCCAGCTCTTTGCCCTGGCCATCCTGCTGCTGTGGCTGCCCTCGCGTCTGGCCGAACGGCGTCCGGAGTTGGCCGTCGTAGCCCCGCTGCTGGTCGCGCTGCTGACCCTGGCCTCCCTGTTCAGCTTCAACCGGGATGCCTTCTGGGACGAGACCGCCCTGTACTTCTTCGGCGCCTTCGGCCTGGGCATCCTGGCCTGGTGGGCGAGCAGCCAACCCCGCGCCGGACGCTGGCTGGCTCTGCTGACCGCCGTCGCCGTGGCCGCGCTGGTGGTGGATTTCCGGGCCCGCATCGCCGTCGCCACGGGCGTCATGCTGTTCCTCGGCCTGGCCCGCCAGCACGGTTTCCTGAACACCCTGCCGGTCCCTGCGGCGGTGGTGCACCTGAGCCGGATCTCCTACTCGGTGTTCCTGGTGCACTTCCCCCTCTGCCTTTTTGTGAACATGCTGGTCAGCATCGCCTTCCCGGCCAACCCGGTGATCAACGCCCTGGGGATGGTGCTGGCGGTGGCGGTCAGCGTTGTCGGCGGGCACCAGTTCCATTACCGGGTGGAGAGCTACCCCTTCCGTACCCGCACCCGGCTGCTGTTTCCGGCGGGGGTGGTGGCGGGGGGCTGGCTGACGGCACTGGCAGCGGCCAGCCTGGCGGGCTGAGCCGGCTTCAAAGGGACACACAGGGCGGCTGCGGCCGCCCTTTGTGCGTTTGCGGCGCGGGGGCAGAACAGACTGTGGGGTCGAATGCGCACAACCCCACAGGATCGCAGCTCAGGTGTCCGCCCCTACCGGGGCCAGCATGGCCGCCACGTCCACCTCATCCACGCAGGCCCGGGCCATGAAGCGGTCGGCGTAGTGGCGGTATACGCCGGACTGCAGAAACAGGGCGAACAACTCAGGGTCGATGTGCCCGGCGTCGCGCATGCGGGCCATGATGCCGACGGCTTCGGAGAGGCACTTGCCCTTCTTGTAGGGGCGGTCGACGGCGGTGAGGGCTTCGAAGATGTCGGCGATGGCCATCATGCGGGCCATCGGGCTCATCTGCTCGCGGGTCAGGCCGCGGGGGTAGCCGCTACCGTCCATCTTCTCGTGGTGACCACCGGCGATCTCGGGTACGGCCCGGAGATGGCGCGGGAACGGCAACTCGGAGAGCATGCGGATGGTCTGCACGATGTGCTCGTTGATCTTGAAGCGGTCCTCCTCGGTGAGGGTGCCCCGGTCGATGCACAGGTTGGTCAGCTCCCCCCGGTTGTAGAGCAGCTCCGGTACCTGGAGGCGGAAACCCCAGGGGTTGTCGGCGGGGATGACGTCCTCGAGGCTGCGCGGGATGCGGTGCTCCGGCTTGTCGCCAATCAGCGCCTCACGCACGGGCAGGGCCGGGGCGGGACCCATGCGGCGCAGGGCTTCCGCCGACACGCCGAGGCGGTCGTCCAGGGTGCGCAGCCAGGTGCGCGCGGCAATGCGCTGCAGGCGTACCACGTCGGCCGGGTCCATGGCCTCGCCACCAGCATTGCAGGCAGCCACGAAGGCGAATTCCGCGTCGAGGACCGCGAGGCTTGCCGCCAGGGTGGCCTGCTCGGCGCCGGGGTCAGCCCCCCCGGCCACGGCCTGCCAGCAGGCGATCTCCGCGTCGCGCTTGAGCACTTCGAAGCGCATGCGGATCTCGTGGATGCGGTCGTGGATGGCTTCCAGCTTGGTGGCCTTGTCCACCACATACTCCGGGGTGGTGACCTTGCCGCAGTCGTGCAGCCAGGCGGCGATGTGCACGGCCTCCCAATCCTCATCGTCCAGGCTGAAGTTGCGGTAGGGGCCGTCGGTGGCGTCGCAGGCGGCGCGGGCGAGCATCTTGGTGAGCTCCGGCACCCGGGCGCAGTGGCCACCGGTGTAGGGGCTCTTGGCGTCGATGGCGCCGGCGATGAGCTGGATGAAGGCCTCGAAGAGCTGCTTCTGGGCGCGGATCAGGGAGCGGGTCTCCACCGACACCGCCGCCGAACCCGACAGGGCCTCGACAAAATGCACCAGGTCCCGGTCGGGGGCTTCGTCGAACCACAGCACTAGCAGGCCCACCCGGTCGTGCTTGCGGTCGAGCAGGGGCACCGCCAGATAGGCCATGGCGCTGGTGCCCAGGGTGGCGAACAGCCCCGCGCCACCGAGGTCCCCCACCGCGCGGCCGACGCCGGAGCGCTCACCCTCGGGCACCAGGCTGGCCATGGCCGGCCCGGGCGGCGCATCGGCCAGGGGCAGGCTGTGCCCGTCGGCGTCCCGAACGCTGGCCGCATCCAGGCCGTCACCATCGTCCCGGGCCAGGTAGAGCACGCCGGCACGGGCCCCCACCACGCCCACCGTCTCGTCCACCAGGCGCGGCAACAGGCGCTCGAAGTCCGGCTCTTCGGCCATCACCGAGGCAATGTCGAGGAAGCGCCGTACCGAGCCCTTCATGGAGGCCAGATCCCGGGCCAGATCGTCCACTTCGCGCACCACCGAACGGGTCACCACCTCGCCGGCAAAATCGAAGCGCCGGATCGCCGCGGCCTCGCGGGCCAGTTCGCGGATTGGCCTCGATACCAACCGGGCCGCCCCGTAAGTGAAGGGCAGCGCCAGCAGGATCACCACCAGGGTCGCCAGAATGGCCCGGTCGCGGATACTGCGGGCGTCGGTGAGCAGCTCGTCGTCGGGGATGGCCACCCCCAGGGAGAGCGCCTGTCCGCCCTGCACTGGCAGGCTGGCGACGGCGCCGTGCCAGCTTCGCCCTGCACCGTCGAATGCCGACAGCGTCTGGTCTCCCCCCTCGGCGGATTGAGGGGCTTGACGCGCCAGGGCCGCCAGACCCTCGTGGGTCAGTTCTGCCACCCGGGGCCGCTCGACGCTCCCGCCCGCAGCCTCCGGCAGCAGCCAGCCGGGCTCGGTGCAGGCCACCACCCGTTGGGTCGCATCGAAGAGCACCAGCAGCGAGCCCGGCGTGATGCGCTGACGGCGCAGGGTTTCGTCGAGGGTGGCGAGACGGATGTCGGCCCCCACCACAGCCCGACCGCTGGCAACCCGGTGGGCCACGGTCACGCCCAGACGGTGGGTGGACGCGAACAGGTAGGGCGCCGTCTGCACGGGCTCCAGACTGCCCTGGGCCTGGATGTACCAGCCGCGCTGGCGCGGATCGTAGAGGCGCCGGTAGTCGGGCCGGGGGTCGGCACGCAGTTCATGCAGATCGGCGTCCAGGTAGATGAACAGCCCCTGGCTGCCGGCGATGCTTTGAATCAGGTAGGCCGCACCGGCGGGCGCCCCCACCAGACGCCGGTCGGCGTCGTCCGCCAGGCGCATCAGCAGGAAGAAATCACCCGAGGCGTAGCCGACGTAGTAGGCCGATACCGACGGAGTAGCCTGCAGCGCTTCCCGCAAGGCCCCCAGCCCGACCCGTCGTTCAGCGAGCGTCCGGGCGTCGCTGACGGCGTTGAGGGCCAAGAGGCGCACACTCGCCTCGACCGGGTGCAGCAGGCTCTCGGTTTCGGCCACGGTCTGGCGGGAGATGCGGGTCAGGAGGTCACCGGCAGCCCGCTCAAGCATTTCGGCGCTGCGGAAGTAGGAGAAGGCGGCGATGCTGCCACCGGCCATCAGCACCAGCAGGAAGAACAGGGTCGAGATGTGAATGTGGAGCGGAAAGCGGAAGTGGCGCGATGGGGAATCGTCCCGAATGCCGGCGGCCATGTTTGCGCTCCGTCTCCGAACCTATTGGCCCGCCAGGGCACGCCGGTACTCGCCGGGTCGGGCGCCGGTCCACTTCTTGAAGGCCCGGTGGAAGGCGCTGGCCTCGGCAAAGCCGAGATCAAGGGCAATGTCGAGTACCGACTTGTCGGAATGGCTGAGCTGGCTGATGGCCAGGTCACGCCGCAGGTCGTCCTTGATGGACTGGTAGGACTGACCTTCGTCGAGGAGGTGGCGGCGCAGGGTGGAGGCTGAAAAGTGCAGTTGCTGGGCCAGGGTCTCGAAGTCGGGCCAGGTGTCCGGCGGGATGTGCCGCAACTGGCGTCGGATGCGCGCCACCAGGCCATCGCTGTTGCGGTACTTGACCAGGAAGTTGGCCGGCGCGCTGCGCAGGAAGACTTTCATGGTGCGCTCGTTCTGCACGTTGGCCATGTCGAGGAACTCGGCGGGGAAGACGATTTCGGTTTCGGCTTCGCCAAAACGCAGATCCGGCGAGAACAGCACCTGCCACTCGGGGCTGAAATCCGGCTCGGGGCAGCGGAAGCTGGCATGACTCAGGGGAATGCGCCGGCCGATCAGCCAGCAGGCCAGCCCGTGGATCATGATCAGAAAAGTGCCGTAGGAAAACGCCCGGCGGGGATCGCCCTGCCGCTCGGCCAGCACCACCCGGGCGGTATCGCCGTCGCGCACGAGCACGCCCTCGAAATCGTCCAGCACCAGGCGGAAGAAACGCAGCGCCCGGCGCAGGGCACGCTCCAGGGACACGCAGTGGATCACGCTGTGGCACAACAGGGTGAAGCTGCCGGCCTTCATGCGGTGGCTGTCCATGCCAAAGAACTCGTCGTCCATGGCCTGGGCCACCCGGTGCCAGAGCATGCCGAAGTGGGCCGACGAGACCCGCGCCTGGGGCGCGTTGAGAAGCTCCGGCGAGATGCCCGCATGCTCCAGCAGCGCCTCCGCATCAAGTCCGCGCTCCCGCACACCAACCAGCGCCTCGCGAACAAAGCGGATGGAAATGGTGCCCTTGTCGGACGTGCGCTCGCTCATCGGAACGTTCATGGGGAAAGGAAGTAAGGCACCATGGGTGAGGGGGTATTCGCATTCCCTTGGTATGGCAAATTCTACCATCCACATTGATCGATTTCGGCATGGAAGCCAGCCCCGCTTGTCCCTAGACTGCGCCCCAAGTCAGGCATCGTGCCGATGACCCATTCCACAAGACCAAAGAGGAGAGCAGCACATGGAGATCAACAACAACGTATTCGTGGTGACCGGCGGCGGCTCGGGCCTGGGTGCCGCCACCGCACGCATGATCGTCGCCCGTGGCGGCAAGGTCGTGCTGGCCGACGTGAACAAGGAAGCCGGTGAGGCCCTGGCCGCCGAACTGGGCGCCAATGCCCGCTTCGTCGCCACGGACGTCTCCAGTGAAGAGAGCGCCAAGGGCGCCTTTGCCGCGGCCGTCGAGCTGGGCACCCTGCGCGGCCTGGTGAACTGTGCCGGCGTGGCGCCGGCCGAGAAGGTGGTCGGCCGCGAAGGCCCCCACAAGCTGGAGAGCTTCGCCCGCACCATCAACATCAACCTGGTGGGCAGCTTCAACATGATCCGCCTGGCCGCCGAGATCATGGGCAAGAACGAAGCCGATGCCGGCGGCGAACGTGGCGTGATCGTCAGCACCGCCTCGGTGGCCGCCTTTGACGGCCAGCTCGGCCAGGCGGGCTATGCCGCCTCCAAGGGCGGCGTGGTGGCCATGACCCTGCCCATCGCCCGCGAGCTGTGCCGCTCCGGCATCCGCGTGATGACCATCGCCCCGGGCATCATGGAAACCCCGATGCTGCTGGGCATGCCCGCCGACGTGCAGGACGCCCTCGGCAAGATGGTGCCCTTCCCCTCGCGCATGGGCAAACCGGCCGAGTTCGCGGCGCTGGTCGAGCACATCTTCAGCAACAGCTACCTGAACGGTGAGGTGATCCGCCTCGACGGCGCCATCCGCATGGCCGCCAAGTAAGGCGCCGGCCCCTCCCCCGCCCCATCGAATTCAGAAAGGTTCTGCCATGAGCACCAACGATCCCATCGTCATCGTCTCCGCCGCCCGCACCCCCATGGGGGGCTTCCAGGGTGACTTCACCAGCCTCACTGCGCCCCAGCTGGGCGGCGTCGCCATCAAGGCCGCCGTCGAGCGCGCCGGCCTGCCCGCCGATGCGGTCCAGGAACTGATCTTCGGCTGTGTGCTGCCCGCCGGCCTCGGCCAGGCCCCGGCCCGCCAGGCTGCCCTCAACGGCGGCCTGCCGCTGACCGCCGGCTGCACAACCATCAACAAGGTGTGCGGCTCCGGCATGAAGGCCACCCTGCTGGCCCATGACCTGCTGCTCTCCGGCAGCAACGACGTGATCATCGCCGGCGGTATGGAGTCCATGTCCAACGCCCCCTACATGCTGCCCAAGGCCCGCGGCGGCTACCGCCTGGGCCACGGCCAGATGCTCGACCACATGTTCTTCGACGGTCTGGAAGATCGCTACGGCAAGGAAACCAATGGTCGCCTGATGGGCACCTTCGCCGAAGATTGTGCCGGCAACTACGGCTTCACCCGTGAAGAGCAGGACGCCTGGGCCATCACCTCCACCACCCGCGCCCAGGCCGCCATCAAGAGCGGCGCCTTCCAGTGGGAAATCGCCCCCGTCACCGTGGCCGGCCGCAAGGGCGACGTGACCATCGCCGACGACGAGCAGCCGCCCAAGGCCAGCATCGAGAAGATCCCCGGCCTCAAGCCGGCCTTCAAGAAGGACGGCACGGTGACCGCCGCCAACTCCAGCTCCATCTCCGACGGCGCCGCCGCCCTGGTGCTGATGCGCGCCTCCACCGCCGAAAAGCTCGGCGCCAAGCCCATCGCCCGCATCGTCGGCCACACCAACCATGCCGGCCTGCCCGCCAACTTCCCGACGGCCCCGGTGGGTGCCATGCAGAAGCTCCTCGACAAGGCCGGCTGGACTGCCGGTGATGTGGACCTGTGGGAGATCAACGAAGCCTTCGCCGTCGTCACCATGGCCGCCATCCGCGACCTGGCCCTGGACCCGGCCAAGGTGAACATCCACGGCGGCGCCTGCGCCCTGGGCCACCCCATCGGCGCCTCCGGCGCCCGCATCATCGTCACCCTGCTCGGCGCCCTCAAGCAGACCGGCGGCAAGCGCGGCGTTGCCAGCCTCTGCATCGGCGGCGGCGAAGCCACCGCCCTGGCGGTGGAAATGCTCTAAGGCAGCAAGCCTTCCGGAATGTCGGGTTACGCCCTGCGGGCTAACCCGACCTACGGATCGTGGCACCGAGCCCATCAGAAAAGGCTCGGTGCCCAAAAAAAGCCCGTCTGAACCGCCGAGCAGCGCAGCAACGGGCGGGGAAGTCCGGCGCGGCTGTCTGAGCCCGAAGGGCGAGTTCCGCGCCGGCCGCCCGTTGGGAGCAGCGCAGGGCAGTCGGCCGCAGGCCGACCGGTGAAGCCGGGTCGCCTTCTTTGCTTCCTTTCTTGGCGAGACAAGAAAGGAAGTCGCCCGCCGGGGGCGAACTCCCCGGCCAACGTATCGCCCGGCAATGGAAAGCCGATCAGCCAAGGCACGCCGCCGCTGGGCGAACAACGTAACCCAGAATCCAAAGGACACCACACCATGATCCTCACCCAAGAACAGGAAATGATCCGCGACTCCATGCGTGCCTTCGCCCAGGAGCGCCTCGCCCCCTTCGCCGCCGAATGGGACAAGCACCACACCTTCCCCGCCCAGGCCCTCAAGGAGCTTGGCGAGCTGGGCGCCATGGGCATGTGCGTGCCCGAGGAGTGGGACGGTGCCGGCATGGACTACATGAGCCTGGTGCTCACCCTGGAAGAGATCGCCGCCGGCGATGGCGCCACCTCCACCATCGTCTCGGTGCAGAACTCCCTGGCCTGCGGCATCACCATGAAGTACGGCACCGATGCCCAGAAGGAAGAATGGCTCAAGCCCCTGGCCCGGGGCGAAAAGCTCGGCTGCTTCTGCCTGACCGAGCCCCACACCGGCTCCGACGCCGGCGCCATCACCACCCGTGCCGACAAGGACGGCGACAGCTTCGTGCTCAATGGCGTCAAGCAGTTCATCACCACCGGCAAGCACGCCCACATGGCCATCGTCTTCGCCGTCACCAACAAGGCCGCCGGCAAGAAGGGCATCAGCTGCTTCCTGGTGCCCACCGCCACGCCGGGCTTCATCGTCGGCCGCACCGAAGAGAAGATGGGCCAGCACGCCTCCGACACCGTGCAGATCATCCTCGAGAACTGCCGCGTGCCCGCCTCCGCCCTGCTCGGCAAGGAAGGTGAAGGCTACAAGATTGCCCTCTCCAACCTGGAAGCCGGCCGCATCGGCATCGCCGCCCAGAGCATCGGGATGGCCCGCGCCGCCTTCGAGGCCGCCGTGCGCTACGCCAAGGACCGCGTCACCTTCGGCGTGCCCATCATCGAGCACCAGGCGGTCAACTTCAAACTCGCCGACATGAACACCCTGCTCGACGCCGCCCGCCTGATGGTCTGGCGCGCCGCCCAGCTCAAGGACGCCGGCAAGCCCTGCCTGAAGGAAGCCTCCATGGCCAAGATGTTCGCCTCCGAAGCCGCCGAAAAGATCGCCTCCGACGCCATCCAGATCCACGGCGGCGTCGGCTACACCAGCGACTTCCCGGTGGAGCGCATCTACCGCGACGTACGCATCTGCCAGATCTACGAAGGTGCCAACGACATCCAGCGGCTGGTGATCGGCCGCACCATCGCCACGGAGTAAAGGTCAGCGATCGCATGCAGCGGCAAGGACAGCATCCAGAGCACTGTTAAAAGCATCCTTTGAAGCACTTCTTGCGGTGCTAATATCAGCACCATCCGTGCAACTTCAAGGAGCCCGCCATGGCCCACCAGATCCTGTCCGACACCGCGGCAAGCATTTCGGAACTCAAGCGCAACCCGATGGGAACGGTCGCTGCCGGGGACGGTTTCCCGGTGGCGATCCTCAACCGCAACGAGCCCGCCTTTTACTGCATCCCGGCCAAGACCTTCGAGGCGATGATGGAACGCCTCGAAGACCTGGAGCTGAACGCCATCGCCAACGCCCGTGCCGACGAAAAGCGCATCAAGGTGTCCCTTGATGCGCTATGAGCTGGAGTTCCTGGAAAGCGCGCTGACCGAATGGCAACACCTGGATGGATCACTGAAGGCTCAGTTCAAGAAAAAGCTGGCCGAGAGGCTCATCGACCCGCGAATCCCCTCGGCCAAGCTCCACGGTCACCCGGACCGCTACAAGATCAAGCTGCGCAGCATCGGCTACCGGCTGGTCTATGAAGTTCAGGATCAGCGCCTGATCGTACTGGTCGTCGCCGTTGGCAAGCGGGACAAGAACGCCGTCTATAAGGCCGCCGAAAGCCGCTAGCCCACCACTGAACGCCTTGGCGCATCACCACAACCAAGGGCATGGCGCACCCCGAGCGTGACCATCGCCCCCAGTCAGGAGTAAACACAATGGGACCCCTCCACGGCGTGAAGGTGGTGGAATTCGCCGCCCTCGGCCCCTGCCCGATGGCCGCCATGATCCTCGCCGACCTGGGCGCCGAGGTCGTGCGCATCGAGCGCAAGCCCGCCCCCGGTGCCAAGCCGGCCTCCGACCTTTTTGATCCCAAGATCGACATCCTCAACCGCTCCCGCCGTGTCGTCACCCTCGACCTGAAGAAGCCCGACGGGCTGGCCGCGGCGAAGCAGCTAGTGGCCGGTGCCGACATCCTTGTCGAAGGCTACCGCCCCGGTGTGATGGAGCGCATCGGACTGGGCCCGGACATCTGCCTCGAAGCCAACCCTCGCCTCGTCTACGGCCGCATGACCGGCTGGGGCCAGAGCGGCCCCCTGGCCCACGCCGCTGGCCACGACATCAACTACCTGTCCCTGTCCGGCGCCCTGCATGCCATCGGCGAGCCCGGCGGCAAGCCGGTGGCGCCCCTCAACCTGGTGGCGGACTGCGGCGGTGGCGCCATGCTGCTGGTGGTCGGCGTCCTCGCCGCCCTCACCGAGGCCCGCGGCTCCGGCCAGGGCCAGGTGGTGGATGCCGCCATGACCGACGGCTCGGCCCTGCTGATGACCATGATGTACACCCTCAAGGCCATGGGCCAATGGACCCAGCAGCGCGGCAGCAACCTCCTCGATGGCGGCGCCCATTTCTACGACACCTACCGCTGCGCCGACGGCAAGTACATCTCCATCGGCCCCATCGAACCCCAGTTCTACGCCCTGTTCCTGCAAAAAACCGGCCTGGCCGACCCGGACTTCAGCCAGCAGTGGGACCGCGCCCGCTGGCCCGAACTGAAGACGCGCCTGGCCGCCCATCTGCAGGGCCGCACCCGCGACGAATGGTGCGCCCTGCTGGAGGGCACGGACGCCTGCGTCGCCCCCGTGCTGGACATGGACGAAGCGCCCGAACATCCGCACAATCGGGCTCGCGGCACCTTCATCGAAGTCGGCGGCGTCACGCAACCGGCCCCGGCGCCCCGCTTCAGCCGCAGCATTCCTGCACAACCCCGCCCGCCCGTCGTCGGTGCCACCGGCGAGGACGTACTCGCCGACTGGGGTTTCACCCCGGACGCGATCAAGGGGCTACGCACCTCGGGCGCCATCTGAACCATCCAAAAACAGCAATCACAGGAGAACACATGGAATACCAGAACATCATCGTCGAGACCCGCGGCAAGGTAGGCCTCATCACCCTCAACCGCCCCAAGGCCCTCAACGCCCTCAACGACGCCCTGGTGGACGAACTGGGCCTGGCCCTCAACGCCTTCGAGGCCGACGAGGCCATCGGCTGCATCGTCATCACCGGCTCGGAGAAGGCCTTCGCCGCCGGCGCCGACATCACCATGATGGCCAAGTTCAGCTACATGGACGCCTACAAGGGCGACTACATCACCCGCAACTGGGAGCGGGTGAAGACCTGCCGCAAGCCGGTGATTGCCGCCGTGGCGGGTTTCGCCCTGGGTGGCGGCTGCGAGCTGGCCATGAGCTGCGACATGATCTACGCCGCCGACAGCGCCAAGTTCGGCCAGCCCGAAGTGAAGCTCGGCATCCTGCCCGGCGCCGGCGGCACCCAGCGCCTGCCCCGCGCCGTGGGCAAGGCCAAGGCCATGGACCTGTGCCTCACCGCCCGCATGATGGACGCAGCCGAAGCCGAGAAGGCCGGCCTCGTCGCCCGCGTGATCCCCGCCGACCAACTGCTGGAAGAAACCCTGAAAGCCGCCACCACCATCGCCGGCTTCTCCCTGCCGGTGGTCATGATGATCAAGGAATCGGTGAACCGCGCCTACGAGAGCAGCCTCAACGAAGGCCTGCTCTTCGAACGCCGCGTCTTCCACTCGGCCTTCGCCCTCGAAGACCAGAAGGAAGGCATGGCCGCCTTCGTCGAGAAGCGCAAGGCCGAGTTCAAGAACCAGTAATCTGGGGTTCGCGGCAGCACGAATGACAAAGGGGGCTTCGGCCCCCTTTTCATGTTCAGATCTGGATAACATTTTGACGAGAGACGGGGAGCAAAGTCACTTTCCCTGTAACCCTCAGCTCCGGGAAGCTAAAGAAAGCGGACAGCCTCGAGCCCGTCAGCTATGCTCGTAGCACAAAAAAGATCTCGTGGAATTCTGTATGCAACCCAAGACCATCGTCCGTGTTGAAGCCGAAGAGCCTGCTAAGCGACTCGCCGTCCTGATCGACGCAGACAACGCTCAGGCAGCAGTGATTGAAGCACTGCTGGAAGAAGTCGCGCGTTTCGGTGAAGCAACCGTCAGGCGCATCTACGGTGACTTCACCTCTCCGTCGAGTTCATCCTGGAAGAAAGTTCTCAATCGTCACTCCATCAAACCTGTTCAGCAGTTCGCCTATACAACGGGCAAGAATGCGACCGACAGCACGATGATCATCGACGCAATGGATCTTCTATACACCCGCAGATTTGATGGATATTGCTTGGTCACCAGCGACAGCGACTTCACCGGTCTGGCTGTTCGTCTTCGCGAGGAAGGTCTGGTAGTTTACGGTTTTGGCGAGCAAAAGACGCCCGAAGCCTTCCGCAATGCATGTCACAAGTTTGTATTCACGGAGGTTCTGAGAAAGCCTATTGAGCCTGGCAGCGACACGAACAAGACCGACCCTGAAGCGCCACCCCAACAGCAGTCCGGAACCAGCCTCGCTCCTGTAGGTGAAATCCATCTGCCAGCATTCCCGAAAGAGTTTCTGATGGAGGCCCTCGAAAAATCCAGCGACGACCATGGTTGGGCCCACCTTGGCACGTTCGGCAGCTACCTCCAGAAGATCCAGCCCGACTTCGACGCCCGGCTTTACGGGTTCAAGAAACTATCAGACCTCATTCGCGGGCACTCAGACCTCTTCACTACCGAAGAACGCAGTGCCCCCGGAAGCGCAGCCAGGCAGCTTTACATCAAAGCCAGACAATAGGCGCAAATCAGGGGCACAAGACATCCGCGGCAGCGCTAGCCACTACAAAGGTGCCCCTCTACTTCTTCACCCACGAGACACGAGCGGAAAATCGTCAGGCCGGCGAATGGAGGCCACAGAAAGATCAACATCCAAGCTGGGCCAATAGAGATGATCGGGAGCAGGACGCTCGACATGGGTGATTTGACCAACCGTAGCCTGCCTGAACCAAGGGAACTGCTCAAACGAAAGCAGGAGCTCCTCTTCGTCAAGAAGAACCCAGAAGCCATATCGGGAAATATTGGTGACTTCAACTGCCGAAGTGGTGATTCCAGGCATCTTCTATTTCCTTGATGTGTGCATTGACGACAGCGTCGGCCTCCGTGATCTGACGAGGGGTCAAGCCGGTAGATGTTGCAAGGCAAACCTTCGGCGTAAGCCAGAATTTAGCTTCACCGTCGGGATGTGCGACGTGAACATGGATGCGCGGCTCCTCACGGGAGAAGAAAAATAGCCTGAACGGTCCATCACGAACAACTGTAGGCGCCATACGATCACTCTAGCCAATTCATGCCGTGTGTCCAAGCGCACTTAACCATAAGCCCGAGGTCAAATGAATTCGTGTATTACCCCACGGCCCCTGTCGTCGCCCTACATCGCCCGCAGGGCCGGCATCAGGGGGTCGACTTCGACGGCACCGAGTTTCGGGCCTTCCGGGGCCATGGCGGCGTAGAGGGCCAGGGATTCGGGGCTGGGGCGGCCGACCAGGCTGCCCAGTTCGGAGAAGCGCAGCCCCTGGCGGACAAGCCAGGCAATGCAGGTGTGACGCAGAACGTCCGCCGTCACGCTGCCGGCCCCCGTGAGACCGGCATCGAAGGCGGCGCAGGCCAGGATGGACTGGATGTCTTCCGGGCGCAGGCGGGCACCTGCCGCATCCTGCAGCAGGGGAGCATCCACGCCGCCGATGGGTGAGGGGCGGCACTCGCTCATCCAGGCGGGCAGCTTGAGGCTGCGCGGGGCATTGCCGGTCACCTGCAGCACGCTGACGGCAGCATCGAAATCCCCCTGGCGCAGGGCAGCCGCTTCTTCAGCAGTGAGTCCCAGCAGCAGCAGACCCAGCACGAAACGCCCCTCGCCGGCCGACGCCGCGAGCAGGTCCACGACTTCCTCCTGGGCCAGTTCCCGGGGCGGCCGGGGCGTCGCGGCGAGCAGGCCCGGGGCCGTCGCGCCAACGACAAGGTCGGCGGAAGACGGATCAGCCAACTGGGGGGACGCCCCCGTTGCGCCGGGCATGCCGCCCCAGGGCGGGGGCATGATCACCGTAGTGGACGCGGGCGTCTGGAGCGGCGCCTGGCGGTTGAAGATCTCGACGAACCAGATGGCCACCAGACCCAGCCCGAAGGCCGTGGCAAGCACGATCAGGGCATCGATCAGGTAATCCGGGCGAAAGGGCTTGCCCGGCACGCTGGCGCCTTCCACCAGGTTCAGGGCAGGCAGGCGGCTCTGCTCGCTGGCCTCCAGCTTGGCCAGACGCTCCTGGGCTTCCCGGCTGGCCTTTTCGATCTGGGCCAGATCGTCTTCCAGGGCCTTGGCCTGGGTGAAGCGCTGGGAGAAGTTCTGCATGGTCGAACGCTGGGCGCGGATCTCCGCCTGCAGGCGCTCGATGGTGGCACGCGCGCTGGCCACCTCATCCTGGGCGGCCCCCAGGGCAGCCTGCCGGCTGGCGGCGCGCTGGGTTTCGATCTGCCGCTCCATTTCCACAAGCCGCGACTGCAGGGACTTGGCCCGCGGGTCCATGCGCATGAACTCGGGGGTATAGGTCCGCTCCATCTGGCGGATCTCTTCGGCAATCTGGGAGGCACGGGCCTCCATGTTGGCCAGGGTCGGATCGTCGGCGCCGGGGGCGCTACCCCGACCGCCGGACTGCATGGCCTTCAACCGGGCTTCGGCCACGGCGGCCTTCTCGGTGGCGGTGTTGAGGGAGGCGCTCAGGCCCTTGATGCGCGCCACGGCTTCATTCTCGTCACGCTCCGGCGAGAGCACACCGGTGGAGCTGCGGAAGCCCTCCAGGCGCTGGCGTCGGGCCTGCACGGTGGCGGCAAGGCGCTCGGCCTCCTGGCGGGCCTGGGCCAGGCCTTCACCGGCGGCGGCGCCGTAGGAGGCTTTCATGTCTTCCCGGTAGATGTCCACCAGGGTGTTGAGGGCGGCGGCCAGTTGGGCCGGCTGGGTGCCGGTGGCCTGCAATTCGACCACCTCGGTGCCCTCCACCGCCTCGGCGCTGATCATCTCGCGCAGACGGCTGGCCGAATCCCCGCCCTGCAAGGGCTGTCCGGCCCGGGCCAGGGCGGCCCCGACCTTCTCCAGCAGGGGGCGGCTGGTGAGAACCTGGACCTGGGTGAGCAGCTCGGAGGGGCTGCGCGGCACTTCGCTGGAGCCGGGCAGCAGGGGCGATGCCCCAGGCCGCGGCTCGGTGCTGCCCGGGGTGATCTGCACCCGCGCAACGGCCCGGTACTCGGCCGGGCGCAGGAAGTTCCACAGCAGGCCGGGGATGAGCACGATCAGGAAGACCACGGCAAAGACCTGCAGGCGCCGCCGGTTGCTGCGTCTGGCCTTGGCCTCGGCATCGACGCCGGGCGTCACATCGTGTTCGAGGGAGTTGCGCAGGGAGGAAAGCAGACGCATGGGGTTTTCCGCGGTTCGTTGGGCCGTGGATGGAAGCGGCAAAATTGCCGTTGAGTATTCGGTGGTCCTTCCTGCGGGTCAAGCGCGAGGAGTCGCCGAATGCGAAATAATGCCTTGCGCCGCCTCCCCCGGCGTGACCGTGAACGAATACGGGCGCGTGCCCTGGGGCAACGCGCCCGTCCCGACGCAGGAAGCTGACCGCGCCTAGATCACTTCCAGCACGCCCTCATCCCACTTGGCATGCTTTTCCAGCCCCAGCAGGTTGGCCACCGTGGCGGCGATGCTGGACAGGCCGGCGGTGTCGGTCTGCTTCAGGCCCAGCCTGCCGCCCGTGACCTTGTCGAAGAGGATCAGCGGCACCGGGTTGAGGGTGTGGGCGGTCTTGGCCTTGAAGCTGCCGTCCTTGTTCTGGGCGGGCTGTTTGGTCTTCTTGTCGAGCTCGAACATCTCGTCGGCGTTGCCGTGGTCGGCGGTGATCAGGGCAACGCCACCGGCGGCCGCGATGGCCGGCAGCAGGCGCGCGAGGGCCAGGTCAACAGCCTCGACGGCCATGGTGGCGGCGCGGAAGTTGCCGGTGTGGCCGACCATGTCGCCGTTGGCGAAGTTGCAGCGCAGCACCTTGTACTGACCCGACTGCACGGCGGCGATCATGGCGTCGGCGATCTCGGCGGCCTTCATCCACGGGCGCTGCTCGAAGGGCACCACGTCGCTGGGGACTTCCTGCCAGGTCTCGCCCTCGAACTTGCCGGAGCGGTTGCCGTTCCAGAAGTAGGTGACATGGCCGAATTTCTGGGTCTCGGAGCAGGCAAACTGGGCCAGGCCGGCCTTGCTGAACCATTCGCCCGAGGTGTCCTTGATGGCCGGTGGCGCCACCAGGAAGCGCTTGGGTAGCTGCAGATCGCCGTCGTACTGGAGCATGCCGGCGTAGGTGACGCGAGGGGCGCGCACGCGGTCGAACTTGTTGAAGTCGTCCTCGACGAAGGCGCGGGTGATCTCGATGGCCCGGTCGCCGCGGAAGTTGAAGAAGACCACCGAATCGCCGTCCTGGATGGTGCCGATGGGCTTGCCACCCTCTGCGATGACGAACTCGGGCAGATCCTGGTCGATGGTGCCGGGGTGGCGCTCACGCAGGCCATTCACGGCCTCGGTGGCATTGGCAAACTGCGGGCCTTCGCCCAGCACGTGGGTCTTCCAGCCCTTCTCCACCATCGGCCAGTTGGCGTCATAGCGGTCCATGGTGATGTACTGACGGCCGCCGCCGGAGGCGATGCAGGCGTCGAAGCCGTCGCGGCTGATCTCTGCCAGGAAGGCCTCGAAGGGCACCACGTACTCCAGGGCGCTGGTTTCGGGCACGTCGCGGCCATCAAGCAGGGCATGGATGCGCACGGTCTTGATGCCTTCCGCCTTGGCCTGCACGACCATGGCCTTCAGGTGGTCGATGTGGCTGTGCACGTTGCCGTCGGAGAACAGGCCGATGAAGTGGATGACGCCCGCCTTGCCGTTGGCTCCGGCCCGGGCGCCCGCCACGATCTCCTGCCATGCATCGCCCGCCCAGATGGCGCCATCGGCGATGGCATTGGCCACCAGCGCAGCGCCCTGGCTGTAGACCTGGCCCGCGCCGATGGCGTTGTGGCCGACTTCCGAGTTGCCCATGTCGTCATCGGAGGGCATGCCCACCGCGGTGCCGTGGGCGCGCAGGCGGATGTGCGGGCATTCGGCAAAGAGGCGGTCGAGGGTGGGCTTGCGGGCGGCGGCGATGGCGCTGCCGGCGTCGTTCTTGGGGATGCCGTAGCCATCCATGACGATGACGACAACCGGGCCCGGGACACCGGCGAAGGCGGGGAGTTTCTGCAGCATGGTCGATTCCTGAAGGATGAATTCGGGGCCGGCGCATCGGGCATCACCCGGGCAGCATTCGGCGAGCCCGCTATTTTCCTTCAAATCGGGGGGCGGGTCACAGCCCTGCGTGCAGCGCCGTGCGATGCATTCCACGCGGCGGGCGGAACTGGCGGGTGTCCCGGTAGTAGTCGGCGCGCTCGCTGTCGGCGGTCACGCCGGGAATGCCGAGGAGTGGCAGGGGCGACAGGGCCGCCTTGTCGAAGGGCCGGTCCGGGTCGGCGAGGCGCCCGGCGAGCCAGGCGTCAGCCTCGGCCTGGCGCGCCGGCACGGGCAGATGCAGCCAGTCCGCCGTCACCTGCCGGTAGATGGCCTTGGCACACAGGCCGAAGAAGGGCTGGCGGAGCTGATCCCAGCTACCGTGGCCAAAGATGAGGAAACGGGTGCTATCCCGCAGACGGGCACGCCGTGTCCACAAGGCCTCCTCCCAGGCGTGGGCGGCCAGCAGGGCCGGGATGTCCGGGTCGGCGGAGACCACCAGCACACCGCACTCGTCGAACTGGGTCAGGGCATCACGCACCGGCCCGCGGCCGGGCCACCCGGCGGCGGCCCTGGCAGCCTGCTCCCGCAGGTGCAGGGCGTTGCAGGCCGCCTTGCTGCGCGGCCACACACACCAGGCCAGGGCATTGAAGAAGTCGTGCCAGTCACTGGGCCGGGTGGGCACCTCGCCGGTGGCGTGGATGTGCTGCTCGTAGGCCTCGACGTTTTCAGGCGGCGGGACGAAGCGCAGGGGATACCCGGAACCACTCACCGTACCGGGGGCGTGGACGCGCAGGCAGGCGGTCAGCGCCGCCGCGTCGGGCAGGCCATCCGGAAATCCGGACAGCAGGCTGGCGATGGGTTCAAAGAGGGGGCGGCGGGCGTAGGCAGCGGGGGAATGCGCCTGGGTCGGGTTGCGGAAAGACACTTGGAGCCAACTGGATGGGCCGGCCTGCGCAGAGGCTCACTCTTCCGCCGGCCGGATCGGCTTGGCGGGTTTGTCGGCGGGGACGAACTCAAGCTTGTCGTTCTTGCGGCTGAAGGTGCCGACGAGACGACCGGGGGGCTCGTCGGGGGGGTCGGCCCAGCGCTGGAACTCGCACTTCTCGGTGCTCGCCAGATACCAGTTCTTTCCCTGCTTGAGCGCCCACAGGCTGCTGCCAGCCTCGAAGACCTCCATCTTCACGCTGCCCGCCACACCGGACTTGATGTCATGGCGGCGCATGCAGGTGGGCATGCGCGACACGACGACGGCCTGATCCACCTCGCTGCTCCAGAACCAGCGCTGTTCGCGCACCAGGCTGATGTTCTCGTCCTTGTTGCCATTGACGATGAAGGCCGCGCCCTCGTACTCGCAGGCGGCGAGGAGGGGCAGGGCAAGGAGGAGCAGGAGGGACTTGGGGATCGTGCGCATCGTCGGGCAAGGGGGGTCAGGGGTCAGGCCAGCTTCCAGTGGATCTGCTCGCCACCCCGCAGGGGCACCAGGGGGTCACCGGGCAGGTAGTCGAGGCCGGCGGGCACATCCCAGCTCTCCTTCACCAGGGTGATGGTGTCGGTGTTGCGGGGCAGGCGGTAGAAGTCGGGGCCGTTGAAGCTGGCAAAGGCCTCCAGCTTGTCCAGGGCGCCGGCCTCGTCGAAGGCTTCGGCGTAGAGCTCGATGCCGGCGTGGGCGGTGTAGCAGCCGGCACAGCCGCAGGCGGCTTCCTTGGTGGTCTTGGCGTGGGGCGCCGAGTCGGTGCCGAGGAAGAACTTGGGGCTGCCGGAGGTGGCCACCTTCACCAGCGCCTCCCGGTGGGTCTCGCGCTTGAGCACCGGCAGGCAGTAGTGATGCGGGCGGATGCCGCCCGCGAAGATCGCGTTGCGGTTGAGGAGCAGGTGGTGGGCGGTGATGGTGGCGCCCACGTTCGGCCCGGCTTCCGTCACGAACTGTGCGGCCTCGGCCGTCGTGATGTGCTCGAAGACGATGCGCAGGGCCGGGTAGCGCGCTGCAAGCGGCGCCAGTACGCGATCGATAAAGACACGCTCGCGATCAAAGATATCAACGTCAGCATGGGTCACCTCTCCGTGAACACATAGGGCAATGCCCTTTTCCGCCATCCGTTCGAGAACGGGGTACACCTTGGCGATGTCGGTGACGCCCGCATCCGAGTTGGTCGTGGCGCCGGCCGGGTAGAGCTTGGCGGCGGGAACGAAGCCGCTGGCAGCGGCCTTGTCGATCTCTTCGGGCTTGAGGGTGTCGGTGAGATACAACGTCATGAGCGGGGCGAACTTGAGCCCTGCCGGCACCGCCGCGAGGATGCGCTCGCGATAGGCGGCGGCCTGCTCCACGCTGGTCACCGGGGGCTTGAGGTTGGGCATGATCAGCGCGCGGCCGAAACGGCGGGCGGTATCGGGCACCACGGCAGCCAGGGCGGCACCGTCGCGCACGTGCAGGTGCCAGTCATCGGGGCGGGTGAGGGTCAGGGAAGTCAGGGACATGGCGGTTCGATCCACAGGGCGAAGGGCTGAATGACGCATTTTACCAGCCCGCGGCAGCCCGGCCTGCCCGCCCCGCCCGGGAAGGCGTGCGGATTTCCGGGCGTGCTTGCGACCCGCCATCCGGAAATCCGAACGAACACCCCGTCACGCCCCCAACGGGGTTCTTTTGTTTCAAGCACTTACAGAATCGGAACGGGCCACAAATAGCTGGCACGGCCTCTGCAATGTAAAGGGCACACGACGCCAGCGTCGCCCCCCACCCCTTGCAGGAGAACCGAATCATGCGCACCTCGTTGAAGCTTGCCGCCATCTGTCTGATCGCCGCTGGCGCCCTCACCACCCAGCCGGCCTTCGCCCAGGAGTCCCCGACCCTGGCCAAGATCAAGAGCAGCGGCACCATCGCCCTGGGTCACCGGGAGTCCTCCATCCCCTTCTCCTACTACGATGACAAGCAGCAGGTCGTCGGCTACTCCCAGGAGCTCATGCTCAAGGTCGTCGACGCCGTCAAGGCCGAGCTCAAGCTCCCCGCCCTCGCCCTCAAGCTCACCCCCGTCACCTCCCAGAACCGCATCCCCCTCATCCAGAACGGCACCGTCGACATTGAGTGCGGTTCCACCACCAACAACACCGAGCGCGCCCGCCAGGTCGCCTTCTCCAACACCATCTTCATCATCGGCACCCGCCTGATGACCAAGAAGGAATCCGGCATCAAGGACTTCCCCGACCTGGCCGGCAAGAACGTGGTCACCACCGCCGGCACCACCTCCGAGCGACTCATCCGCAAGATGAACGAGGAGAAGAAGCTGGGCATGAACATCATCTCCGCCAAGGACCACGGCGAGTCCTTCCTTACCCTCGAAACCGGCCGCGCCGTTGCCTTCATGATGGATGACGCCCTCCTCTACGGCGAGCTGGCCAAGGCCAAGCGCCCCGCCGACTGGGCCGTCGTCGGCACGCCCCAGAGCTTCGAGGCCTACGGCTGCATGATGCGCAAGGACGACCCGGGCTTCAAAAAGCTCGTCGATGCCGCCCTCGCCAAGGCCATGACCTCCGGCGAGGCCGAGGCCATCTACAAGAAGTGGTTCACCCAGCCCATCCCCCCCAAGGGCCTGAACCTCAACTTCCCGCCCTCCGACGCCATGCTCAAGCTGTTCAAGGCCCCCAACGACAAGGCCTTCGATTAAGCCCCGTTCCGCGCCCGCGCTCCCTCCCCCACTCCCTTGCACGAGATCAATAAGACAATGAAGACTGTTCAGCACCTCAGCCTGGCTGCCGCGGCCACCCTCTCCGCCCTGGCCAGCCTGTCGGCCCACGCCACCGACGTGGTGGTCTATGGCCGCCTCAACGCCACCTTCGAGAACGTCCGCGTCGAGAACGGCCACTCCCGCAACGTGGTCAATGACAACGCCTCCCGCATCGGCTTCCGCGGTACCGAAGACCTGGGCGGCGGCAAAGCGGTGATCTTCCAGATCGAGAGCCGCGTCCGCGTGGACGGCAGCGACTCCGGCACCACCCTGGCGACCCGCGACAGCTGGGTCGGCCTGCGCACCCCCCAGGGCACCCTGCGCCTGGGCCGCACCCTGGGCCCGATCTACTACGCCACCTACGACCACATCAGCATGCACAACCACGACACCGGCTACTCGTCGGACGCGCTGCTGTCGTCGGCCATCCTCGGCAACTCCAATGCCGCCGGCGGACGCATGAACAACACCATCTGGTACACCAGCCCGAAGATCGCCGACTTCACCCTGGAGGCCGCCTACGCCCTGCTCGACGAGGCCCCGGTGGCCAGCGGCTCCAAGCGCACGCCCCACCACCTGGGCCTGGTGGCCAACTACGACCGCGGCCCCCTGCACGCCGCCGTCAGCTACGCCTCCACCCAGAACACCACCGACCTGGACAGCGCCGCGCCGATCCGCTTCAACAACGACCGCGCCGTAACCGCCGGCGGCTCCTACAACTTCGGCCCGCTGGTGGTGGGCGCCCTGTTCGAGCGCTCCAAGCGCAGCACCCTCACCGAAGACCTGACCCGCAACTACTGGCGTGTGGCCCTGATGGCCCCGGTGGGCGCCCATGAGTTCCACCTCAACGTGGGCGTGGCCGGCGACTACAGCGGCACCGACGACACCGCCGGCAAGCAATACACCCTCGCCTACAACTACAACCTGTCCAAGCGCAGCAAGGTGTACGCCTACTACACCAAGATCGACAACGACAGCGCCCGCAGCACCGGCGGCGGTGGCGCCTACAGCTTCCTCGGCTCCCCGGCCGGGCTGGACATCAGCTCCGTCGCCCTCGGCATCCGCCACAACTTCTGATCGCCCCACCCCCAACCCAGCAAGGAATCCGATCATGACCCTCTTCAGCCTCCGCCCCATCGCCCTCTCCTGTCTGCTCGCCGCGGGCTTCGCCGGCAGTCTGGCGGCCCACGCCGCCGACAAGCCCCGCGTGGTCATCCTGGCCACCGGCGGCACCATTGCCGGCGCCGGCGCCAGCGTGGCCAACAGCGCCTCCTACCAGGCCGCCAAGGTGCCGGTGGACAAGCTCATCGCCGGCGTGCCCGAGCTCAAGAACCTGGCCGACGTGCGCGGCGAGCAGGTCTTCCAGATCGCCTCCGAGAGCTTCACCAATGACCATCTGTTGACCCTGGCCCGGCGCGTCTCGGCGCTGGCGCGCCAGCCGGAAGTGGACGGCATCGTCATCACCCACGGCACCGACACGCTGGAGGAGACGGCCTTCTTCCTGAACCTGGTGCTCAAGACCAGCAAACCGGTGGTGGTGGTGGGCTCCATGCGTCCGGGCACCGCCATGTCGGCCGACGGCATGCTCAACCTCTACAACGCCGTGGCCGTGGCCGGCAGCAAGGACGCCGCCGGCAAGGGCGTGCTCGTCACCATGAACGACGAGATCCACACCGGCCGCGACGTGAGCAAGGCGGTCAACATCCGTACCGACGCCTTCAAGAGCCCCTGGGGCCCGCTGGGCATGATCGTCGAGGGCAAGACCTACTGGTTCCGCGCCCCCGCCAAGCGCCACACCACCGGCACCGAGTTCGACATCGACAGCCTCGACAAGCTGGCCCCGGTGGACATCGCTTACGGCTACGGCAACGCCACGCCCACCGCCTACAAGGCCTTCGCCGAAGGCGGCGCCCGGGCGGTGATCCACGCCGGCACGGGCAACGGCTCGGTCAGCGGCGCGGTGGTGCCGTCCCTGCAGGAGCTGCGTGGCAAGGGCGTGCAGATCATCCGCTCGTCCCGCGTGGTGGGTGGCGGCTTCGTGCTGCGCAACGCCGAGCAGCCCGACGACAAGTACGACTGGGTGGTGGCCCACGACCTCAACCCCCAGAAGGCCCGCATCCTCGCCGCCGTGGCCCTGACCCGGACCCAGGACAGCAAGGAACTGCAGCGCATGTTCATGGAGTATTGATCGGGCCGGTGAGCCCCCGCAGGAGCCTGTAGGGGCGGCGTCAGCCGCCCGCAGACTTCGATCAACGAGTGGCGCTTGGTATTACGTGCGGATGGGCGACTGAAGTTGCCCCTGCGAGTCGCCCCTACAACAAAGGGAAAAACCATGAGTTACCAATGGAACTGGGGCATCTTCCTGAGCCCCGCCGCCTCCGGTGACAGCACCTACCTGGGCTGGATGCTGTCCGGGCTGCAGACCACCATCCTGCTGTCCCTGTCGGCCTGGGTCATCGCCCTGGCCCTGGGCAGCCTGATGGGCGTGCTGCGCACCGTGCCCGGCAAGTGGCTCTCCGGCATCGCCGCCACCTACGTCGAGGTCTTCCGCAACATCCCGCTGCTGGTGCAGCTCTTCATCTGGTACTTCGTGCTGCCCGAGGTGTTGCCCTTCGGCCTCGGCGAACGCTTCAAGCAGAACCTGGACCCCGTCACCCAGCAGTTCGTGTCGGCCATGGTGTGCCTGGGCTTCTTCACCTCTGCCCGGGTCTGCGAGCAGGTCCGCTCGGGTATCAACGCCCTGCCCCGGGGCCAGAAGAATGCGGGCCTCGCCCTCGGCTTCACCCTGCCCCAGACCTACCGCCATGTGCTCCTGCCCATGGCCTTCCGCCTGGTGGTGCCGCCGCTGACCTCCGAGTTTCTCAACATCTTCAAGAACTCCGCGGTGTGCTCGACCATCGGTCTGCTCGAACTCGCCGCCCAGGGCCGCCAGCTGGTGGACTACACCGCCCAGCCCTACGAGTCCTTCATCGCCGTGACGGCGCTCTATCTGATCATCAACGTGGTGGTCATGACCCTCATGCGTCACGTGGAAAACAAGACCCGCGTGCCGGGCTACCTGGGAGGCAAGTGACATGTACGACTTCGACTGGTCTTCGATTCCTGGCGCGCTGCCCTTCCTGTGGGAGGGCATGAAGGTCTCCCTGGAGATCACCCTCAGCGCCGTGATCTTCGGCATCGTCTGGGGTACGGCCCTGGCCATGATGCGGCTGTCGCCGGTGAAGCCGCTGGCGATGTTCGCCGCCGGCTATGTGAACCTCTTCCGGGCCATCCCGCTGGTGATGGTGCTGCTGTGGTTCTTCCTGATCGTGCCCCAGGTGCTGCGCGGCGCCTTCAACCTCGACCCCAACACCGACGTACGCCTCACCTCGGCCATGATCGGCTTCGCCCTGTTCGAGTCGGCCTACTACTCCGAGATCATCCGCGCCGGCATCCAGTCGGTCCCCAAGGGTCAGGTGGCGGCCGCCTCTGCCCTGGGCATGAGCTACGCCCAGGCCATGCGCCTGGTGGTGCTGCCCCAGGCCTTCCGCAACATGGTGCCCCTGCTCCTCACCCAGGCCATCGTGCTCTTTCAGGACACCTCCCTGGTCTATGTCTCGGCCCTCGCCGACTTCTTCGGCGCCGCTTACAAGGTGGGCGACCGGGACGGGCGCCTGGTGGAGCTGCTGCTCTTTGCCGGCCTGGTCTATTTCCTCATCTGCTTCGCGGCCTCCCAGCTGGTGCGCCGCTACCAAAAGAAACTCAACGCCCACGTGGCGCACTGACCCAAGGAGCCCGACATGATCTCCATCGACACTGTTTCGAAGCACTACGGCAGCTTCCAGGTTCTCACCGACTGCACCACCCAGGTGAAGAAGGGCGAAGTGATCGTCGTCTGCGGCCCTTCGGGCAGCGGCAAGTCCACCCTCATCAAGTGCGTCAATGGCCTGGAGCCCTTCCAGTCCGGCACCATCACCGTCAATGGCGTGTCGGTGGGCGACCCGAAGACCAATCTGTCCAAGCTGCGCGCCCATGTGGGCATGGTCTTCCAGCACTTCGAGCTCTTCCCCCACATGAGCATCACCGACAACCTCACCATCGCCCAGGAGAAGGTGCTCGGCCGCAACAAGGACGAAGCCCGCGACAAGGGCCTCAAGCTCCTCGACCGGGTCGGCCTCAAGGCCCACGCCGCCAAGTTCCCCGGCCAGCTCTCCGGCGGCCAGCAGCAGCGCGTGGCCATTGCCCGCGCCCTGGCCATGGACCCCATCTGCATGCTCTTCGACGAGCCCACTTCGGCCCTCGACCCGGAGATGATCAACGAGGTGCTGGACGTGATGGTGGAGCTGGCCCAGGAGGGCATGACCATGATGTGCGTGACCCACGAGATGGGCTTTGCCCGCAAGGTGGCCAACCGGGTGATCTTCATGGACAAGGGGCAGATCGTCGAGGACGACAGCAAGGACGCCTTCTTCGGCGCCCCCCGCTCCGAGCGCGCCAGGCAGTTCCTGGCCAAGATCCTGCAGCATTGAGCCGACCAACCCCCGGGGCCGGGCCGTACAGGGCCCCGCCCCCATCCCTGGCCGGACTATCCGGCCCTTGTGGCGTGCCGGCCGGTACTCCTCCCGTCCGGCACGTTCTTTTTTGAGTGAATGGCCATGACGCCCCTGCTCCTCAAGATCGCCACCACCTTCTTGCTCGGCGGGCTGGTGAGCCTCATCACCATCACCAACCCCCTCTCCAAGATTCCCCTGTTCCTGAGCCTGTCGGCCAACCAGCCGGTGGGTGACGCCCTGCGCGAGGCGCGCCGGGCCTGCGTGTACGCCTTCGTGATGCTGTCCGCCGCCCTGTTCGCCGGGGTCGCCATCCTGCAGCTCTTCGGTATCTCCTACGGCGCCCTGCGCATCGCCGGCGGCATCACGGTGGCGATCCTGGGCTATCGCATGCTCTTCGGCAGCGGCGAGCCCATGGTGCCCACCGGCCGGGGCAGCGCCTTTGCCTTCTTTCCCCTGGCCATGCCGGGCATCGCCGGCCCCGGCGCCCTGGCCACCGTGATCGGCGTCTCCACCGAACTGGCCGAGCTGGGCGACCCGCTCCAGCAGGCGGTGGGCTACACCGCCAGCGTGCTCAGCATCGCCCTGACGTGCCTTGCCCTGTGCTGGGTTCTATACTCCGCCCGTTGGGTGTCACGGCTGCTCGGCGACGAAGGCATCAACGTCGTCACGCGCCTGACGGGTTTCCTGCTTATTTGCATCGGCATCCAGTTCATGGGTTCGGGGGTCCGCAGTTTCATCGCGGGCGCCTGAGCCCCGCAACACGCCCCTCCCATGACGACACCCGCCACCCCGCCCGCCACCGAAAGCGCCCACCCGGCCGTGGGCGCCCTGCCGCCCTCCCGCTCCGTGTCCCCCAACCCCTTCATTGTTGCCGTCATCCTGCTGCTGATCGGGCTGATCGGCTTTGGCGGCTACCGGGCCAGCGAATACCAGGGCATGCAGACCCTGCGCACCGACGCCGGGCACCGCCTCGATCTGTTCGCCGCTGCGGTGGACGGCATCGTCAACCGCTACGCCCACATCCCCGCCACCATCCAGCTCAACGAGGAAGTGCTGGGCGCCCTGCACCCCGCCCGGGGCGCCGCCAGCGTGCAGGCGGCCAACCGCTTTCTGCAGCACCTCAACAGCCACATCGGCAGCATTGCCATCTTCGTGGTGGACGAACGTGGCTTCGTGATTGCCGCCAGCAACTGGAACGACCCGGACAACAGCTTCGTGGGCGAAGACCTCTCCTTCCGCAGTTACTTCCTGGAGGGGCTGGCCGGCCGGGTCGGTCGCCATTTCGCCATCGGCATCACCCGGGGCGAGCCGGGCTACTTCGTCTCCCATCCCATCCGCCATGGCAACCGGGTGGTGGGTGTGGCCGTGATCAAGATCAGTCTGGCCCCCCTCGACAAGGCCTGGGACCTGCTTGGGGCACCCGCCCTGATTTCCGACAGCAATGGCGTGGTGATCCTCTCGTCGGTGCCCGAGTGGCGTTACACCGCGCTCTCGCCACTGCCCCTCGACACCCGCGTGGATATCTCCATGAGCCGCCTCTACAACGGCGGCCCCATCGGCGATTTCCCGGTCAGCGTCAATGCGGCGCCAGGGCCGGAGGGGCAGATCGTGCACATGAAGCTGGGCACGCCGCCGCCCCGAAGCCGCAATCACGTGGATGCGGGCGGCAGCTATCTGGTGCATGGCCGCGGCCTGCAGGACGTGGGCTGGCGCCTGCTGATCTTCTCGGATCTGCGCCCGGTGCGCGCCCAGGCCTTCGGCCACGGCGCCCTGGCGGCGGTGGCCACCGGCTTCGTGCTGCTCCTGTTGCTGGTGGTGGCCCAGCGCCGGCGCATCGTGCGCCAGAAGCTGGAGGCCAAGGAGCTGCTGGAGCAGGCCAACGCCCAGCTCGAAAGCAAGGTGGCCCGCCGCACCAAGGCCCTCACCGACACCAATGCCCGCCTGCGCAAGGAGGTGGCCGAACGCCAACAGGCCGAGCAGACCCTGCGCGCCGCCCAGGACGAACTGGTGCAGGCCGCCAAGCTCGCCGTGCTCGGCCAGCTGGCCGCCGGCATCACCCACGAACTGGCCCAGCCCCTCGGCGCCGTGCGCACCCTGTCGGGCAATGCGGTGGAGTTCATGAAGCGCGGCAACCTGAGCACCGTCGAGCAGAACCTGGGCATCATCGCCCGCCTGGCCGACCAGATGGGCCGCATCATCACCCCCCTGAAAACCTTTGCCCGGAAGTCGCCGGCCATCCCGGCCCCCACCGACGTGGCTCATGCCGTGGGCGCCGCCCTGTTCCTGCTCGACCAACGCCTGAGTACGTCGGGGGTCACCGTGGACAATCGCTGCGAAGCCGAGCAGGCCATTGCCTGGTGCGACCAGAACCGCCTGGAACAGGTGCTCATCAACCTGATCCGCAACGCCGCCGACGCCATGGCCGACAGCGCGCACAAGACGCTCACCATCGAAGCCACCCCGGACGCCGATGGCAGCCTTGAGCTGAGCATTGCCGACACCGGCTGCGGCCTGCCCGATGCCGGCGCCCTCTTCGAGCCCTTCTTCACCACCAAGCCCGCCGGCGAAGGCCTCGGCCTGGGGCTCGCCATCTCCCGCGACATCGTGCGCGAGTTCGGCGGCGACCTGCGCGCCGAGAACCGCCCCGAAGGCGGTGCCCGCTTCATCCTGAACCTGCCTGCCGCACCGAAAGAACAGCCATGAACCCCGAACTCCGCGCCCTCATCATCGAAGACGACCCCGACGTGCGCCTGGGCTGTGAGCAGGCCATGATGCTCGCCGACATCCCCGTGGAGGGCGTCGGCTCTGCCGAGGAAGGCTTCCAGCGCCTCAAGCCGGGCTTTCCCGGCGTGGTGGTCACCGACATGCGCCTGCCCAAGGCCGACGGCATGGAGGTGCTGCACCGCTGCCAGGCCATGGACGCCGACCTGCCGGTGATCATCATCACCGGCCACGGGGACGTGACCCTGGCCGTGGAGGCCATGCGCGCCGGCGCCTACGACTTCATCCAGAAGCCCTTCTCGCCGGAGCTGCTGGTGGACGTGGTGCGCCGCGCCCTGGAGAAACGCGCCCTGACCCTGGAGGTGCTCGACCTGCGCCGCCGCCTGGAACAGCGCGAAGGCGCCGAGGCCAAGCTCATCGGCCGCTCGCCCCAGATGGCCCGGGTGCGCCAGCTCGTCACCGACGTAGCCAGCACCCGGGTGGACGTGCTGGTGCGCGGCGAGACCGGCACCGGCAAGGAGCTCATCGCCCAGTGCCTGCACGAACTCTCGCCCCGCAAGGACGGCCCCTTCGTGGCCCTCAACTGCGGCGGCCTGCCCGACAACCTGCTCGACAGCGAGCTCTTCGGCCACGAGGCCGGTGCCTTCACCGGCGCCCAGAAGCGGCGCATCGGCAAGATCGAGTACGCCAACAAGGGCACCCTCTTCCTGGACGAGCTGGAGAGCATGCCCATGGGCGTGCAGATCAAGCTGCTGCGGGTGCTACAGGAGCGCGTGGTGGAACGCCTCGGCTCCAACCAGCAACTGCCCGTGGACTGCCGGGTGGTGGCCGCCACCAAGGACGACCTGAAGGACCGGGCCGAGCGCCAGACCTTTCGCGCCGACCTGTACTACCGCCTCAACGTGGTGACCATCGATCTGCCGCCCCTGCGCGAACGGCGCGAGGACATCCCCCTGCTGCTCGAGCACTTCCTGCTCCTCGCCGCCCACCGCCACGAACGCCCGCTGCCGGCGGTGCCGCCGGAGCAGATGCGCAAGCTGATGGCCCACACCTGGCCGGGCAACGTGCGCGAGCTGCGCAACGTGGCCGACTGCATCGTGCTCGGCGTCGGCAAGGACATCCTCGGCACCGCCACGGGCGAGGCCGCGCCCGCGTCCCTGGCGGAATCGGTGGAGAGCTTCGAGCGCAGCCTCATCGCCGCCGAGCTGCGCCGCCACGGCGGCAGCCTGGCACGCAGCGCCGAAGCCCTGCGCATCCCCAAGACCACCCTGCACGACAAGATCCGCAAATACGGGCTGCAGGGAGGCGAGGGCTGACACAACAAGGACAATGGGATAGGCGCTGAGAAGTAAGTCACATTGCAGCGCAACATCCGATCACAGGAAATCAACATTCCATGCTGCATACTGCCGCCATCAGAAATTACGATGGGGAGATAAAAATGCACACGGAGATTTGGCGGCGACTCGGCGGCCTGCTGTTCATTGCGCTGTTGGGATCAGGGCTGGCGCGGGCCAACACGGTGGTGATCGGCCAATGCGCCCCCCTCTCCGGCAGCCTGGCCTCCACCGGCCAGGCCATGGCCCTGGGGGTACGCATCGCCATCGATGCCGCCAACGCGGCCGGCGGCGTCAATGGCCACACCCTGAAGCACGTGCTCAAGGATGACGGCTACCAGACCGCCGAAACCCTGCGCCTCACCCAGGAACTCATCCGCAAAGACAAGGCCGCCGCGCTGATCGGCTATGCCGGCACCGGCAACATCGCCGAACTGCTCAAGCAGGGCGTGCTGTCCGCGGGCGGCATTGCCCTGGTCGCCCCCTACACCGGCGGCGAACCCCTGCGCAGCCCCTTCAACCCCTGGATCTTCCACATCCGCGCCAGCTACGGCGACGAAACCGAAGCCATGGTGCGCCAGTTTGTCGGCACCGGCCTCACCCGCATCGCCGTGTTCCACCAGAACGACCCCTTCGGCCAGGCCGGCCTCGCCGGCGTCGAAAAGGCCCTGGCCCGCGGCGCGCGTCAAGGTAGTTGTCGCCTCGGTCATGCAGCCAACTGTTGAGTATTCACGTCAGGCAAATGCGTCTTTATGACGGACTCACGTTCCGGGTTGAGCGTGACTGCGCCAATGGGCGACCAGTTGCGCGTATTGCCGGACCAACGCGCCGGGTTGAGTTCGCGAGCCTCGGTGTAAAGAGCATGCCTGGCAGCCAGAATCGCCTGATCCTCACCGGCATGGCGCTGGGCCGGACTGACGTAGCGGATACCGCTGTGACGATGATCGACGTTGTACCACTGGACGAAGCCGGCTGCCCAGGCGCGCGCCTCGTCGAGGTCGGCGAAGCCTCGGGTGGGAAACTCGGGCCGGTACTTGGCGGTGCGAAACAGCGACTCGGCATAGGCATTGTCATCGCTGACCCGTGGGCGCGAGTACGAGGGTTTGACGCCCAGCCAGTTGAGCATGGCCAGTACCGTCGTGGCTTTCAAGGTCGAGCCGTTGTCGCCGTGCAGAACCGGCTTGGCGCTCAAGGCGGCAATCCCTTCGGCCAGCGCCGTGCGGCGCACCAGATGGGCGGCATGGTCGGCATGGTCGCTATCATGCACCCTCCCAGCCGACGATCTTGCGGCTGTACAAGTCGAGAATCAGGTAAAGGTGGAACCAGCGCCCCGTGACTTGTGCCGGCAGGTAGGTCATGTCCCAGCACCAAACCTGGCGCACGGCGGTAGCGATGTGCGTGGTCGGCGGGCCGGACCGCCTTGGGTGTCTTGGCGCGCCCACGGTGAGCGGATTGCCCATGCGCGCGCAGGATGCGGCTGAAGGTGGATTCGCTGGCCAGATAGACCCCTTCATCGGCCAGCATGGGCACGATGCGCGCCGGCGGCACGGCGGCAAAGCGCGGCGCATTGGCGAGGGCCAGCACCTGGGCGCGCTCGGCCTCAGAGAGGGCATGGGGCGGGACAGGGCGCACTGCCTGCGGCCTACGATCACCGCCGACAAGGCCTTCGCCAGCTTGCCAGCGTTGCAGCGTGCGCAAGTTGATGCCGGCCATCTCGCAGGCGGGCTTCAAGCGCGCGCCTGCCGCCTGCGCAACATGGATATCTCGGGCCAGTGCCTGGCGATCTTCGAGGCCGATCATTCGCCCTCTCCCTTGTTGAAGATCGCCGCGACTTTTTTTGACAGGACCAGTAGGGCTGCCGTTTCGGCCAGCGCCCGGTCTTTGCGCAGCAGTTCGCGTTCGAGCTCCTTGATCCGCTTCTTGTCTTGCCGGGTGGCTTGCGGACTGGCGCGGGCCTCTCGGGCTCGGCCAAGGCCGCGGTGGCGCTGGCACACCACTGATCGAGTTCGGCCGGATATACGCCGTGCTCACGACACCAGGCGCTCTTGCCGGCCTCGTCCATCGCCGCCGTAGTGATCACCGCTTCGAGTCGAGCGCGCAGTCCAGGCCCGCCCTCGGGCGGGCCTGGACTGCGCATCCTCACGCCATCGTTCCAATGTCTGCACCGAAACCCCAATCTCTTGTGATACCACGCCCACTTGGGCGCTCTCCGGCGGCAACAACCGCGCCACCGCTCTGTTCCTGAATGCTTCTCCGTACCGAGCCATCTCTCATCCTTGTCGCCCCCAGGTTCAACATCATAGAGAGGCGACAACTATTCTGACGCGGGGGGTACCCCAGGCGGTGATCATGATCGGCGTGGTGCGCCCCACCGCCGCCTTCGTCAAGGCCTACCAGACCGCCCACCCCGGCACCCAGCTCTTCAGCATCTCAGTGGTGAATGGACGCGAACTGCACCAGCTCGCCGGCGGCGACGCCGCCCGGGGCGTCGGCATCACCCAGGTCATGCCCTCCCCCTTCAGCGGCGTCACCCGCATCGCCCGCGACTACCACCAGGCCCTCAAACGCTTCGCCCCCGAAGACACCCCGTCCTACACCAGCTTCGAGGAATACGTCGGCGCCCGCGTCCTGATCGAAGCCATCCGCCGCACCAAGGGCACCCCCACCCCGGCGGCAGTGATGCAGTCGCTGGAGAACCTGGATCTGGATCTTGGGGGGTTCAAGGTGCGCTTCAGCCCGGGTGACCGGGTGGGGTCACGGTATGTGGAGGTGACGCTGCTGGGGAGGGATGGGAATCATGTGCGGTGAGGGGTGGCCCCGGGATAGGTGATGACCGGCGCTTAGGGTAAGCACAGTTCGTTATGAACGTGCGCCAGACCCCTGGTTGGCGCGTTCTGCTTGACCGGCTCCATCAGAGCCAAGATCACCACTGCAGCAGACCCTGCTGCGTCGTCCCCCTGTCTTTCTTTCTGATGCCATCGCGGGCCAACTCGGTCCGGGGCAACGGCGAAGGCACGTGCTTGGGATTGTGTGACCGCACTTACGTAGCGCCATCTGCGGGCCAAGAACGACGATCTATATTGAATTTATTTATGCCCATTAACTTTCGCTTGCCAACAAGCAAAACGCAGCCTTTACTCTATAAACATGGTCCTTATGGATTGGCGGTAACAACAGATGCGCTCCCGAAACTGACGCAGAGCTCCCGCAGCTACGCGAATAACATCGATTATTGCCCATCTCGCGGCCACCTTAAATTTGCAACTCATTATTTTTGTAAAGGTGGACCAACTGCACCTCTGTACAGAAATAGATGCTATGCAGGTAGCTGTGGGAGCCCTACCTACAGATAGGCGGCAATCTGGGTTCGGGCCTGCCGAAGAATCAGCTCTTTCTTATTCTGCCCACCGTCTTCAGCCAGCCAACAATCTCCTCGACTCGCCTTCCAATTTATCTGTGAGCTCATCGCACCCCGTACGAAAGGAAGAACAATGGAAAATATTCCCAACCACATCGAAGCCGCCGCGACAGTAAGCGCACCAATTTCTCTTAGCGCCATGCAAATGGTGCGTATTGAGGCCACATTAACTCAATTCGTCAAACAATCGCCCTCTTGGTGGACATCAACCTCAGGCTTTGCAGTCCCCTTGATCCGAACTTTAGGCAGCCGAGCCGAGCCCACAAACTTCGGAATCGCAACGTTGGTCTTGGCGTAAAAGCGCCCCGCCGAGACTGAAAGCTCTTGGGCGCATCATGGAGAAAGATGATGACGCGGACTATGCGAAAGAGATTTATGTTCAGCCTGCTGGCTGTTGCCGCCATGTCGAGCCATGCTCAAGCGCCAACAGGTCAGGTCAGTTTCGAGCGCCAGCGTTCTGCGCCCGAACAGGCACGCGATGTAACTGTCGTTGTGCCGATGGCGCCCACAGTCAAGAGTCAGTACACCGCGCTGTACCAGATGTTTAGCTTCCAGTTTTCCTCATGGGCTCCGAATAGTCTTCACTGGGACGCCCCGTCAAACTTGAACATTCAAAGCGACGGCTCTTGGTACATCTACTCGCGTCGCTTGGCAAACTTCAGGCGCACTGGAGGCTTCTTTGACACGGGTGACACATTCACCGCCCTTGCTAACGTAACTTTCTACGACGGCCCCGTCGTCAATGGGCAATGCTCCGGATCAGTAGTTCATTCGCGTGACTTCGTGCTTCGGTCGCTTGACTACAAGCACGAGTATGCAGACGTAGCCAACAGGGGCACGGATCCGCAGATCGCAGCAAACGAATCTAAGATTCGCTGCGGCTCAGTTACTCGTTGGTGGCGATAGCGAGACCAACGATCAGTTCGAGAAACTCAAGGCGAGCATCCGGGCGAAGGTGGAGCATCCCTTCCATGTGATCAAGAACCTGTTCTGTCACCGCAAGACCAGCTACCGCGCGGGCTGGCGAAGGACGAGGCGCACCTGTTCTCGCTGTTTGGCTTTGCCAATCTTCTCCTTGCTAGTAGGCGCATGCCCGCGATTCATGATCGAGGTGCGTCCTGAGGGGCTGGGTTGGAGGGGAAACGCCCTCGAAAATTGAGATTTACGCCTGAAATGGCATTTTTAGGACGTGTTTTTGTGGTAACGGGGATTGGAAGGCGCTGAAAGAGAATTTGTTCAGCATTTCCTTAGTTTCACAGTGCCACCACCGCTGTATTTTTAATTAAAGAGGGCTACACGATATGAAAGCACCTACAAAAGTAAAGTCGTCACCCGTACCGCGCAGACTCGCGGTAGAGGCTGATATACCTTCCGACTGGCTCACACCTAGCGAGAGCCCCAACCCTTTTGTCCCGGCGCCTACAAAACTTCATAGGTATGGCGAAAATAATTCAAAAATCTGCTGCACTGAAAATAGAGGATATCCCACCCCGGAAGACCGTAGCCCAGCGGAGCTCGTCGTTGACGCATCTGAGGGCTTTATTCCACTCTGGGCCGTCGGTAGAACTCTGCACTATCGTTTTAACGAACAATCAATGCAATACTTCCAAAGTCCTTCCAAAGCAAAATCTGCAATTCTTACGCTTTTCGCTGAAGCTATTTCAGCGTGGGGCGATTCGGCGCCTGTACGTTTCGCAGAAAATACTGACACCTACGACTTCGAGGTTTTCATGAACCGTCATGATGACGGCAGTGACGACCAAGGATATGTACTCGCGAGCGCATTTTTTCCAGCGAGTGGTCGTGACCGCTTGACTCTTTATCCGAAGATGTTTGAGCAAAGCCGAACTGAACAGGTCGAAACATTAGTTCATGAGATCGGCCATATTTTTGGGTTACGTCACTTTTTTGCCCTTCAGTCTGAATCAGCATGGCCTGCTGAAATTTTTGGAACGCACAGCAGATTCAGCATTATGAATTATGGCGCTGACAGTAAGCTAACCGATGCGGACATATCGGATCTGAAGACGCTTTACGAACAGGTCTGGAGTGGCTCATTAAAGAAAATCAACGGGACTCCAATCGTTCAAGTCAAGCCGTATCACGATCTTCTCTAACAGGCCGATGCAAAACACCGAGAAACTCGCCGACAGTACCTCTCGCCATCAGATTTCTCATGACGTCATTCCCGGAATTGACTTCCCAATCCCGTTTTGATGCCCATCAAATGGGCCGGGGAATGCGAAAACCGGGGTCAGACCCCGGGGTACTGCTTACTGCAAGGGGATGAAAATGAAGCAAATAGCACTGGGAAGCATTGCACTCGTTATTACCTCGGCGACCGTGGTTTCTGGTTGCGCGGGGGTCAGTTTCTACTCTGACCCCGAGCTGACAAAATCGACGGGCATTCCTATTTATGCACCCAAACCGTACTTGCTTGTGTCCCGTACCGGCGCCAAGGACAAGCCAGTGGATGTGTCCATCTTATACCTCAATGACAAGAATCATGTGGTGTATGCGAAGCCCCACTCCGGCTTCGGCTCAGCGAAGCTGTCATTCGTGCTGTCGAATGGCCAAATGACCTCGTTTGGCCAAGAGACGGATCCGAAGATCCCTGAATTGATCACCTCACTGAGTGGAATGATCACTGCTCAGGCCGGCGCGGGAAAGACGGGGGCAGAAGCCAAGAAGATCCTGTCCGAGATAGAGCAGGCTGCCGATTTCGTGAAAACTGGAGCGAGAGTTAAGGCGGTGGCGGTCGATATCGCTGCCAGCCTCAAGAACAAGAAGTTGGATGCTCTGACGGGAGACGAGCGCAATGATGTGAGGGATGCAAAGGACGTTCTACTGGCCGCAGCTTCAACTTTGTCTGATCCAACGAAGGCTCCGGCAGGTGAAGCCGCATTGAAGGCCGTTAAGGAACAAACCGAGGTGCTGAGCAAGATCAGCGATATTCCGGGTGGTCCTAATCGCGCCGAAGCAGCCGGACTTCTCAAAGGTTGGGCCGCAAAATTGGGCGCTCTGTTTGACGAGGCTCAGCCGGAGAGGCCGAAAGAGGCAGCATTCGAGCTCTACGAGATAATCCAGACCGGGGCCACGACCACAATGAAGCGTGTCGGTCCGTGAGGCAGTCGATAACTCGCAGCCCGGCGGAGATCGCTCGGCTGCGCAAAGCTCGTTTGGAGGCTCTGGAGCGCGTCGGAGAGCGACCAAATCTTGTGGGCTCCATGATCGGTCTCAAATACCGCGGAGGCCTGCGAAGAAAGAGCGTTGGGCTGACCTTGTTCGTGACTGAAAAGGTTCCCGAGAAAGAACTATCGCCACGGCATCGAATTCCGAAAAAGATCAAGACGACGGCTGGAACGCTGAATACGGATATTGTTGTCTGGCGACCTATGGTGGAACAGGGGCTTGAACAGGCCACCTTGATGTATGACGGATCTCGACAGGGGACGCTAACGTGTTTCGGTTTGCGCAGCGACAACGGATTTGGTGTGTCCTGCGCTCACTGCATCGCCGGTGACGACCGCAACCCCGCAACCCCCACAATTGTTGAGATGTGGGATGCCCAGAACCGGCAGTGGTTGAAGGCGGGTAAGAGCTTGTATGCCGTCTACTCTCCCGGCCCCGGAGAACCTGGAAACTTCGGGTACGTTGACTGCGGGTTTTTTAGCCTCCGGGACGACGGCCTAATCACCAGAGCACGAAACGCCAAACGACTTCGGACCGTCAAGAACCTTTACGAACTTTTAGATCAGCAGTTGACGGGACGAAGTTCTCTGGACCCCAAAGGCGTGAATGATCCGAGCCGAATCGCCCGCGTCATTGGTGTTGAAATGGAAGCACTTGACGGCAATTGTGATGTGGTCTTGGAAGTCGAGTTTCCTGGCACTTTCAAAGGCGATAGTGGAATGCTTTGGTTGACTTCGGCGGGGAAGGCTGCCGCAATTCACGCTCGCGGCGAGAAAACTCAGGAAGGTCGAGGTAGTTCATTGGTGACGGCAATGTCGGCTGCACGAGCCGCAGACTATCTACAGGTCGATCTAGCTTATGGCTGAAACAAGATCCACATATTTCTCTGGTGGTGAGTAAACCCATGCCCAACGATTAAGGTTAGATCGTGATCGCGAAGCGAGCCACGATCTGAACCGGTTGTTGGACAAGCCCGGTTCGGCAGTTCGGATTCCCCTGGAAATAGCTTTTCGTCCTTCACCGCGAAGGCAGGCTTTCGACGACGGAAAGACTGCCCTCGCCACTGACTCGCACCGCCATTACAGCGCTGCATCGCCGGATTGAGCCGTTTGGGAGGGCTCAATCCTTGATTCCCGCCGATTTCAGGCCAAGCGCCGCCGTGGCGCCGACAACAGGCGCATCCATCGGTCGACGGAGGGTTCGTTTACAAGGTCACGCTCCCGGTCGGCGTCGCGCTGCGCCATCGCTCAGGCGCCGGGATCCGTCTTTGCACGATGCGCATGGGCGCCCCGCAGCATGCACACCGAAACGGCGGCCGGGGCTTCATCCAGGTCGGGCCGGGCTCGGGGGCCACTTTCAGCACGATCTGCAGCAGCGCAATCAGGCGCTTGCTGTTCGGATGCAGGAAGCCAAAGTTGCGGGATCGCCGGAAACCCTTGGGCAGCACGTGTTGCAGGAGCAGCGACAGGAAACGCGCCCCGCTCAGCGTGCGCACCGCACTCTTGCCGGTCTGGCTGTCGCGATAGCGAAAGCGGACCTGGCCTGCCTCGCAGGAGAGGATGTCCTTCTCCTGGATGACGCCCCGATACAGGTAGCGGCCCAGATAGACCAGGGCCTTGCTGCCATCGCCAACGCCTTTGCAATCCACCACCCAGTGTGCCGGCACACCGGGCGGCAGCTTCAAGCCCTCGCGGGCGAGCGCGGCCAGCACCTTTGGCGCGAAACACCTTGGCCAGGGCACGGTGGTTGAACAGGTAAGCGCTGCGCTTGCCACTGCGGCGTCGCCACAGACGCTTCTCCGGGTCCAGGGCGGCGCCTGGCATGGCCAGGTGAACATGCGGGTGGTAGTCGAGGCGACGCGAATGGGTATGCAGCACGGCCACCGCACCGGCCTGCCCCTGCAGTTGCCGGTCGTTCCTGCAAAAGAGGCTCGCCGTTGCCCACGCGCACTCGAAGAGTACGGCGTAGAGGGTGCGCTGATGCTGCCAGGCCAGCTCGCGTAGCTGCGCCGGCAAGGTGAAGGTCAGCAGGAAATGGCTCCCCGGCACTTGCCGCCGCGCCTGCCGTTCAAGCCATTGCTGGCTCTCAAAGGGAAAATAGGGGACAGACCACTATTTCAGCACGCAAAGGGAAAATAGGGGACAGACCACTATTTCAGCACGGATTCATGATCTGCGCCGGACCCTGGGGAGTTGGCAGGCGAAAGCTGGCGCCTCGCTGGCGATCATCGGCAAAAGCCTGAACCACAAAACTCACAAGGCCACCGCCAACTATGCGCGCCTTGATCTTGATCCGGTTCGCCAGTCGGTGAACACCGCCACTGCTGCGATGCTTGAGGCGGCCGGCCTGAAGGAAGGTACCCAAGTGCTGCCACTACCCAAGAAAAACCGCGGTGGCGCATGAAGTCGGCTTTCCTTGCCGTCTATACAAAAATTTATATAATGACTCCATGAAGCCGATTTCCTTCCGTGGCAACTCGCTGGATGACCTGCGCCAGTTTCCGCTCGATGCTCGCCGTGAAGCCGGGTACCAGATTGACCGGGTGCAGAACGGGCTTGAACCGTCCGACTGGAAACCGATGAACAGCGTCGGGCAGGGCGTGAAGGAAATCCGGATTCGGGATGCTGACGGGGCTTTCCGTGTCATCTATCTGGCGAAGCTGGCGGATGCCGTGCATGTCCTGCATTGCTTCCAGAAGAAGAGCGAGAAAACCACGGAAGCCAACATTGAACTGGCCCGGAAGCGATTCAGGGCACTGATGGGGGAACAGCGATGACCGAACAGACTTTCAACAACGTGTGGGATGCGATTGAGGACACTCCGCAGCAAGCCGTGAGCATGCGCGCCAAGTCCGAACTGATGCAGGCCCTTGAGCAGACCATCCGCCAACGTGGCATGACGCAGCAGGATGCGGCCGCTCTGTTTGGCGTGACTCAACCGCGTGTTTCCGACCTGATGCGCGGAAAGATTGGCCTGTTCTCCCTGGATGCGCTGATGGACATGGCTGCCACCGCAGGCCTGCATCCGCACATCGTCATTGAGCGCGAACCCATCGCCGCCTGAGACGGTGTACCAAAATGATTGGCCGGCCAGTCTGGTTGAAGCGGAAATCAGCCTTTGAGCGGAGTCCGAGGTCGAGTGAATTCGAATCAGGGGACAGACCACAGTATTTCCACGCCTATTGAAAAGCGCAGCACATTTCACTCGCCGCAAGCACTTCAGCAACCGCTGAAACTATGCCACTGACTGAAACCGTTCCCGCAAGCAAGCTCGGCAGGCCGCCCTTGTTTTTGACACGCTCGGATTTCATCTGCGGAAATCCGAGGGCACGACATTGAAAGCCCCCGTCCCCACGATCTCCACGCAGACCTACACAAAAGGCCACTCAAGTATCGATTGATATAACGTACGCAAATTCGTACCATAGCAACTCTCACCGGAGAGCAACCATGACCACCCTCACCGCAAGCGAAGCACGGGCCAACTTGTATCGCCTCATCGACCAGGCTGCGGAGTCCCATCAGCCTATCCACATCGCGGGCAAGCGCACGAGCGCGGTCCTGGTGTCAGCCGAGGATTGGCAGTCCATTCAGGAAACGCTGTATCTCTTGTCGGTTCCCGGCATGCGCGAGTCCATCAAGGAAGGCATGGCTGAACCCCTTGGCGAGAGCGTCAAGGAACTCGACTGGTGAGCTGGCAGCTTGTCTTCTCCAAGCACGCGGGGAAAGATGCGAAGAGGTTGGCGGCAGCGGGATTGAAATCAAAGGCCCAGGAGTTGCTGGCCGTTCTGTCGAACGATCCATTTCAGAACCCGCCGCCCTACGAGAAACTCGTTGGCGATCTCGCAGGCGCATACTCACGGCGAATCAATATCCAGCACCGTTTGGTCTACGAAGTCTTTGTCGAAGAACGCGTTGTTCGCGTACTCAGGATGTGGTCGCACTACGAGTAAAGGCGGCCTGCCGATTGAACCTGCTTTCCTCGGTTTGAAGTCATCTGACAGCCAGTTCAGCGACTCCTGCGGGGACAGTGCCTTCGGAAGCCCCCCGTCCCAACCCGATCTCATCCCTCATCCCTCATCGCCAGCGCCCTCTCATACAGCGCATTCTTCGACTCCCCCGTAATCGCCGCTGCCAGCTTGGCGGCCTGCTTCACCGGTAGCTCGGCCAGCAGCAGGCCCAGCACCCGCTCCGCCTCGGGCGACAGGCCTTCAGCCACCGGCGCGGCCGACACCAGCAGCACGAACTCCCCCCGCGCCCGGTTGGGGTCGGCGGCAAGCCAGGCGGGGCCTTCGGTGATGGGCATGCGCACGATCTGTTCGAACATCTTGGTGAGCTCGCGGGCCACCACCAGCTCGCGGACCGGCTCGAAGACGGCGGCGAGATCGTCGAGGGTTTCGGCGATGCGGTGGGGTGCCTCGTAGAACACCAGGGTGCCGGGCACGCTGCGCAGGCTTTCCAGGCTGGCGCGGCGGGCGGCGCTCTTGGTGGGCAGGAAGCCGTGGAAGTGGAAATGCCCATCGGCCAGCCCGGAGGCCGACAGGGCGGTGATCACCGCGCTGGCACCGGGTACCGGGACCACCGGAAAGCCCGCGTCCTGGACCCGGGCCACCGCGCGGGCACCGGGGTCGGACACGGCCGGGGTGCCGGCATCGGTGATCAGGGCCACCTGCTTGCCCTCCTCCAGCATGCGGATCACCAGCCCGGCGGCGGCCTGTTCATTGTGTTCGTGCAGGGCCACCAGGCGGGTCTTGATGCCGAAGGCATCGAGGAGGCGCTGGCTGTGGCGGGTGTCCTCGCAGGCCACCGCATCCACCGCCCGCAGCACGGCCAGGGCGCGCAAGCTCATGTCCTGCAGGTTTCCCAGGGGCGTGGCCACCACATACAATGACGATGTCTTAGAGAGTGGAGAAACCGAAGATGCGTCGGACGGTGCAGAAAGCATGGCAGGCGTGGTGCGGAAAGGCGGGGGAGCCCGATTGTGGGGGCGGGGGCACGCCGATGCAAGCCGAACACCTGCGGCGGGGGGCGTCGGCGGAAGCCCTGGCGGCGGCACACCTGGAAAGCCGGGGCCTGGTGATCCTGGCCCGCAACCTGCGCTGCCGGGGCGGCGAGGTGGACCTGATCGCCAGCGAACACGGGTGCATCGTGTTCATCGAAGTGCGCCTGCGCAGCAATGGCCGCTTCGGCGGTGCAGCGGCCAGCATCACCCCGGCCAAGCAGAAGCGGGTGGTCCTCGCCGCCCGCAGCTGGCTGGCGGGTGCCGGCCGTGCCCACGCCAATGCGCCCTGCCGCTTCGATGCCATTCTGCTCAACGACCTGGACCCGGCCCGCATCGACTGGCTGCGGGGTGCCTTCGATGCGGACTAGGCTGGCCCCCATCGCCCTCGCCGCCCTCCTCGTCAGCCTGCCGGCCACGGCCCAGCATGTCCGCATCCTGGTGCAGAGTTCGCCCCTGGCCGGCTTCCAGTATTACGGCGCCAAGATCCTGTGGGACGAGATGCGCGAGGGCGACCCCCTGGCGCTGATCCGCGAACCCGACAACCCCCACGACGCCAAGGCCGTGCGCGTCGAGTGGCGCGGCGCCAAGCTCGGCTATCTGCCCCGCGCCGAGAACCGGGATGTGGCCGAGGCCATGGATCGGGGCACCCCGGTGAGCGGCCGCATCGGCAGCCTCGTCAAGCACGCCAACCCGTGGAAGCGGGTGCGCGTGGATGTGCTGGTGGGTTTGTAAGCGGATCTCTCATGCCCGACGGGCATCACGGGCCGAATGCTAGAATCGCGGGCACTTTACCCGGAGTTCGTGATGGATCTCGTCGCCCGCATTGCCCAGCAGTTCACCGACAGCGCCCAGACCAAGCTGGCATCCCTGGAGTTCATGGCTGAACCCATCGCCGCCGCCATCGAGGCCATGACCCACAGCCTGATGGCCAACGGCAAGATCCTGTCCTGCGGCAACGGTGGCTCCGCCGCCGACGCCCAGCACTTTGCCGCCGAGCTGCTCAACCGTTTCGAGATGGAGCGCCCGCCCCTGGCCGGCCTGGCCCTGACCACCGACAGCTCCACCCTCACCTCCATCGCCAACGACTACGACTTCACCCAGATCTTCTCCAAGCAGGTGCGCGCCCTGGGGCAACCCGGCGACGTGCTGCTGGCCATCTCCACCAGTGGCAACTCCCCCAACGTGATCGAGGCCATCCATGCCGCCCACGAGCGCGAGATGCGCGTGGTGGCCCTGACCGGCAAGGGCGGTGGCGCCATGGCGGAACTCCTCGGCCCCGATGACATCCATCTCTGCGTTCCCTCCGATCGAACGGCCCGCATTCAAGAGGTCCATCTGATCACCCTGCATTGCCTGTGCGACGGCATCGACTGTCTCTTTCTCGGAATCGAAGAATGAACCCCATCCGCAAGACTCTCGCCTGGACGGCCCTCGCCATCGGCACCCTGACCGCAGCCCAGGGCTGCATCCCCGTCATCGTCGGTGGCACCGGCGCAGCCGTGGCCATGGCCACCGACCGGCGCAGCTCGGGCACCTACGTGGAAGACGAAGGCATCGAATGGAAGGCCAGCAATCGCATCAACGAACGCCTCGGTGACAAGGTGCATGTCAATGCCACCTCGTTCAACCGCAAGCTGCTGCTCACCGGCGAAGCCTTCAACGAGGCCAGCCGTGAAGAGGCCGGGCGCATTGCCGCCGCCGTCGAGAACGTGAAGGAAGTGGTCAACGACCTGCGCATCGCGCCCACCAGCACCCTCTCGGCCCGCGGCAACGACAGCTACATCAGCTCCAAGGTGAAGGCCCGTTTCGTGGACCAGAAGGATTTCCGCATCCAGCAGGTCAAGGTGACAACGGAAGCGGGCACGGTCTTCCTGATGGGTCTCGTGACCGAGAAGGAGGGCAATGCGGCCACCGAAGTGGCGCGTACCACCAATGGGGTACAGAAAGTGGTGCGCGTTTTCGAGTACATCTCTGAAGATGAGGCCCGGCGACTCGACAACATCACCGGCTCATCCACCAAGTAGCCCTGGAGACTCCACCATGAACCGTCGTGACGCCCTCTTCGCCACCGGCGCCCTGCTTGCCGCCGGCGCGGCCTCTGCCGCCACCGACCACAGCCACCACCATCACGCGGGCCCCCACCCCTGGCAGGCCGTGCTCGACACCGCCGGCATCTGCATCGAAAAAGGCGAGGTGTGCCTGACCCACTGCATCATGCTCATGGGTGAGGGCGACAAAACCATGGCGGCCTGTGCCACCAGCGTGCGCGATATGCTGGCTAGCTGCCGCGCCCTGATCACCCTGGCCGGTGCCGAATCAAAGTTCGCCCCCAAGCTCGCCGCCCTGTGCGTGGACGTATGCAAGGCCTGTGAGGCCGAGTGCAAGAAGCACGCCGACAAGCACAAGGCCTGCAAGGAATGCATGGAGAGCTGTACCGAGTGCGCCAAGGCCTGCAAGGCCAAGGTGGCCTGAGAGGGTGTGAATAAATCTACTGCGCGGCCCGATTTCGCCCCTGCGATGCTCACCGTACTCTTGTACGGCTGCGCTTCTCCGGGCGAACTCGAACCGCTCGCTACGATTTCTTCACACCCTCTGAGTAGCCGCGGAAGCCCTGCGTCAGCCGCCCGGCTGGCGGGGGCGCACGCTCAGCTCTGCGTAGCCGGTGCCCAGATCCGGCTCACGCATGAAGCTCCAGTCGGGCAGCAGGCCCAGCAGGATTTCCGCCGTGGTACGGATGGTGCATCCGTAGGCCAGATGCCCCCCCAGCACCTCACCCGTAGCCGTTGCCAGGGCGGCGTGCAGGTGGGACCCGTTGGCGGCAATACTCCCCGACAGGCTCAGCAGCTCGATTTTTCCCGTCAGCACGTCCACATCGTCGGCGCCGGCCCGGCGCAGATGGGCTCTGTCGAGGCTGCCGATGCCGGCCACCACGAAAGCGGCCGAAAAGCCCTCGGCAAAGACGAGGCACTCCAGCGCGCGGCGGAGATCCTGCCCCGGGGTCAGACGCAAGGGCCGCATTTCCATTCCAGAATTCCCGTTCATGCAGTGCCCCTCCGCTGAAAGTGCTCGCCGGGCTCAGAACCCGGCGTCGTTCAGAAAACGCTGCCGTTCGGCATCCTTGTCCAGGTGGCTGGCCAGTGCCCGGCACAGGGTGTCGAGGCTGTTGGCGGTACGCGACTCGCGCCGCACCAGCACCTTTGCCATGGGGCCCATGTGCCGGGCGAAGAGCTTTTCGATTCGCTCCAGGTCGGCGCTGGCGATGACGCTCGCAGCCGCTGCCGACGTGGCACTGGTGCTCGCATTGACAACGCTCCGTGCCGAGGACGAAACACCGGACAGACCGGAACCCGCAAGGGCGCTGGACAGGAATGCCGAGCGGGGTGCCGGATCGGGGATCAGATCGGCAAGGCTCTGCAAGAGCTCTCGCAGGCTGCCGGCCCGGGGTACCGTGCGGCGCACGAGGATGCGGGCCATGGGGCCGATATGCTGGGCCAGGATGCGCTCGGCGCTGTCGATGGCCGCCGGCGTGATGTCGATCCCGGTGGCCGGGCGGCTGAGGGAGGGCTCCGCCGCCGCACCGCAGGCCGCCAGGTGCTCGCCGTTCCACAGATAGAGATCATGATCCCGCGCGAGGGGATCGCGGCGCAGGCCCAGGTGGCGGAAACACTCGCCGGCGTTGCGCTTGAGGTGTTGGATGACTTCGTAATAGGCCCGCGCCACCAGCACCTGGCCAGGCTCCGAGAAGCGCATCACCCGGAAGGCGGTGGTGATGCCATCGCCAAGAATACGGGAACGGCCGTTGGGGTCGGGTGCCACCCGCACCGGCCCCAGGTTGATCCCCATATGCACACCAAGCCCTTCACTGGCCGCCGTATCGCCCAACTGCACCGCCGTGCGCAGGGCATCCTCGGGGTCGCCCACGTAGCACACGGCGCACCCCTCCTTCGTATTGACGGCCAGGCGGCTGGTGGGCGGCACGGGCGCGATGGCCTGACTGAGCATGCGCACCAGCCGCGTGCGCCTTTCGGACTGGATGGCCGGATCATCGGCGGGTGACACCACATCCGCAAACAGCACCGCACCGATGAATGTCCTGGCTTCGGAGGCCGACAGGCCCAGGGGCAGCGGTGCCTCGACGGGCGGATCGACCGGCCCCTCGCCACCGGTGGGGGGTGCCAGGCAGGCCCGGCGGAAGTCCGCCACCTGACGGGGGCGCTTGTCTTCATCCGGGTTGAGGGCCCAGTCGATGGCGTTGAGCAGGCCCAGGCCAAAGGCATCCACATTGCCGATGCCGGCCGCCGGGGGCATGTTGTCTTCGCGCAGGCGGGCAAAGGCTTCCACCGGCAGCTTGCCGGTGACCATCCAGTACATGACCCCTGCCAGGGCGTACAGATCCGTCCAGGGCCCCTGCTTGCCGTGGCGGTGGTACTGCTCCGCCGGGGCAAACCCGGGCGTGACCACGGCCGTGAGGGCCTGCTCCTGACCGTCCTCGTTCTCGAGGCGGCGCGCCGAGCCGAAATCCAGCAGCACCGGGGTGCCGTCGGCGCGCATGTAGATGTTGCCCGGCTTGATGTCCCGGTGCAGGAAACCGGCCCGGTGGATGGCCTCGAGCCCGTCCAGCAGGGGCCGCACGATGTTGAGCAGGGTCGGGCGATCCAGGGGCAGGCGCCCGATCAACCATTGGTTGAGGGGCTCCCCGGTCTCGTACTCCATCACCATGTAGGCGGTTTCGTTGGCCTGGAAGTAGCGCAGCACACGCACGATGCCGGGATGGTGAAAGCTGGCCAGGGCGCGGCTTTCCAGCAGGAAGCGCTTGAGGCCCCATTCGAACCCCTTGGTGGCCTTGGCCGAACGCGCACGCACCGAGCAATCCGCGTCCCGCAGGGCGAGATCCTTGGGGACGTATTCCTTGATCGCCACCCGGCAATCCAGGTGGGTGTCGTGGGCCAGATAGGTGATGCCGAAGCCCCCGCCACCGAGCACACTCTCAATGCGGTACTCGTTGAGGACGTAGCCCCGCTGCAGGGCGAGGTGATCGTCCTGGCCGTCGCGCGAAACGCAGGTGGTGTCGCTCATCAGGCCGCGCGGCTCAGGAATCGATCATCTGCATGGCCTTTTCGAGACTGCGGCGCATGCGGTTGAAGGAGCTGGCGAGAACCGCCACTTCGTCGCGACCGTTCTCGGGAAACTCGGGCTGGTCGAAATCACCGGTGCTGACCTTGTCCGCCGCCGCCGACATGCGCGACACCGGCTGGATGATCAGCCACGACAGCATCAGGTTGAGCACCACGAAGACCGCGGCGAAGACCGCCGCCAGGGAGGCCATGAAGGTGCGGAAGGCCTGGCCCGCGTTCTCGAGGGGCACGGACATGGGCACCGACACCACCTGGGCCCCCACCACCTCGTTGAGCTTCCAGCCGAAGCCGTTGGCCGTGCCATAGACCTTGATCATGCTGGCCGGCGCCACGTCCGGCGTGCTGTGGCAGGGCAGGCAGGCGGCCGTCTCGATGCGGATGGGGTGGGCGATGTAGAGGGTCGGGCCGGTGGGCGTGTCGCGCTGGCCGGTGATTTCCTTGCTGTCGGGGCGGTTGCGGAAGCTGTTGACCAGGTCGGCCTCCCAATCCGCCGCCCGGTCGCGGGGGTTGGTGGGGTTGAGGGTGGCTTCCTTGTAGTCGTAGTTGGGGTACTTCTTGCGCAGCTGGGCGAGGGTTTCAGTGGCCGCGTAGGCCGGTACCGTCTGGGGCAGGAACTGCTTGTCCATCAGGGGGTTGAGGTGGGGGCGGACCTGGGCCACGGTATAACCCCGCACGGCCATGGCCGCCTCCATGACCAGCCGCGCCTCGCCCAGCACCTGCTCGCGGGCATGGCGGTGGAGCAGTTCGTGGGAAATGTAACCGGCCACACCAAAGCCGGCGAGAAAAACCGCCAGCAAGACCAGATTGAATTTGAGTCGCAAGCCCATGGCTGAAATCCCCTGATTCGGCCTGAGCGGCCCCAAACATGAAGAGACATTTTGTCACATCACGGGAAGATCAAGGGACTCTCTCACGCCATCAACGAATTTTCAGGGTGCCCAGCCAGCGGCTGGCGGGATCGATGTCGGTGGTATCGGCGGTGCCATAGGGAGGCCGCGTGTCCACTTCGGGCGGCGCGCCGATCTGGTTCAGATCAACGGCCTGGGCGGTGCCCACGATGCCATCGGCCGTGACGCGCATGCGGTAGTACACCCCGTTCCAGAGACGCGCGCCGAACTCGGCCGGCGACTTGTACAGGAACAGCAGCGAGTGCTCGAGCCAGCCCAGATCATCCCGGGTCACCGTGGCCGGATTGCGGTGAGGATAGGGAACATGGCACAGCACCTCGGGCCCCTCAAGGCACTTGAACTCCCGCATGGACAGGAAGAAATCCTTGAAGCGGTCGTGATCCAGATGCAACACGAAGGCCGTGCGCGCACCCTGCGGATGAAAGCTGACGGTGCCGATGGGCACCGTCGTGCCGTCCCGGCCTTCCAGGGTGATGGCCCGGGTACCGTTCAGATCCCAGGGGTGTGCCGCACCGGGCAGCGCCATGAGGATGGCAGAGACGATCAACGGGCCGGTCTTGCGCAGGAACAGGGCAGGCATGGCGGCAGCTCCGGTAGCGACATACAAGGATGGATCACCTGCGCCCGTCTTCGTTCCCGGCGCGCTCACACGGTGGCGACGATCTCGCCGAGACGGGTCAGCGCCGCCTCGATCCGCGGGGAATACGGGTAGCCGCAGCTGATCCGCAGGAAGCGATCGAAGCGCTCGGAGTTGGAGAAGAGCAAACCCGGCGCAACCCGGATGCCTTCATGCAAGGCCGCCTCGAACACCCGCCGGGATGAGCACCCTTCAGGCATCTCCACCCACAGTAGCATGCCGCCGCAGGGCATGCTGAGGCGGGTGCCCGCCGGAAAGCGGGCGGCAATCGTCTCGGCCGTGCGCTCGCGCTGCGCCTTGAGCTGACGGCGCAGGCGCACCAGATGCCGGTCGAAGGCGTGACCGGCCATGAACTCGCCGATGGCGATCTGGGCCAGGGCATCGTTGGGTCGGCTCTGGGCGTGCTTGAGCATGCGGATGCGGTCCTGCCAGCGCCCACCGGTGACCCAGCCGATCCGCATGCCCGGCGCCAGGGTCTTGTGGAAGGAGCCGCAGTGGATCACGTTGCCGCGGCTATCCCAGGCCTTACAGACACGGAGAGGCGGGTCGTCGTCACTCAGGGCACCGTAAATGTCGTCTTCGATCAATGCCACGCCATGGGTTTCACACAAGGCCACCAGGCGGGCCTTCTCCTCGTCGGGCATGACACAACCGAGGGGATTCTGGAAATTCGGCACCACCACGACTGCGGCGATCCGGCCGTGGGACTGGAAGGCCAGCTCCAGGGCCTCCACCGACAGGCCGCGGCTGGGGCTGGTGGGAATCTCCAGGGCGCGCAGGCCAAGGCTCTCGATGACCTGGAGAAGGCCGAAATAGGTCGGTGACTCCACGGCAATCATGTCACCGGGCCGGCTCACTGCACGCAAGGCCAGATTGATGGCCTCGGTGCATCCGTGGGTCACCAGAATCTCATCGGCCGTCAGGCTCATCCCGGCCGCCAGGGCGCGCCGCGCCAGCACGGCCCGGAAGCCCGGGTCGCCCAGGGGCGGCACCGGGGTCACCAGCACCTCCGGGTGCCGGCGCAGGGCGCGCAGGGCCGCGTTCTTCAGGGCCTCCTGGGGATAGGCCTCGGGGGCGCCAAAGGCCAGGGCCAGGTTGGTGCGCACCGGGTGACGTTCGCACTTGGTGACAAAGTCGGAAACCCGGTCGTGGATGCCGGCAAAGGCCGCCGGATCGGGCACCAGGGCTGCGGCCCGGGGGTCGGGCTCGCTGACCGGCTGCAGATGGGCGCGTCGTGGGCGTTGCACGAAGTAGCCGGAACGCGCCCGCGCCTCCAGCAGCCCCTCATCCTCCAGCGTTCGACAGGCCTGCAGCACCGTGGACAGGCTGACCCCGTGCTGGCGGACCAGGCTGCGCAGGGAGGGCATGCGCTGGCCGGGGGGCAGCACGCCGGACTGGATGGCCCGCCGGTAATGGGCGGCCATGCGGGCGTAGAGCAGGGTGTCGGTGGTGGTCTCGATGTCCATGGCGCGATGATCCCCGAAGGCGAATGGAAGCCACAGATACAGATGGGCGCAATACACACCATAACAGGCCGCGAAATTCCGCGCTGAACCGATACAGAAAGGCCGGACCTGTGCCTGCCGGTCGCGGGGAGGAATTCGTAAGCTGCAGCCATTCCCACTGCTGGAGCCCACCATGGACCCGATCCTCCCCAAGCCCGATGAACCCCTCTACCTCGCGGCAGAGCAGCAGCACCTGCGTCCGGCCCGGGCCGGCACCCTTGTCCTGGTGGAAGAAGGCCTTGTGCTGCTGGAGGGGCCGCCCCGCTGGCTGGGGGAGCGGATGCAGCGCGCACGCCTGCAGATCGGGGCGGGCGGCTGCCATGTGCTTGAAGAGGATGGCTGGATCGGCCTGACGTCCCCGCGGGGCGCCAGACTGCGGGTGCTGGCCGGACGGCCTGCCCATGAAAACCTGGGGGATCTGCTGGTGGCGCGACTGCGTTGCCTGCGCGCCCTGGAAAATCGCCTGCTGGCCGCACTGGCGGCGGCCCTGCGGCTACGCGTGGGGGAGCGGGAAAACCCGGGAGGGCCGGCGCCCTAGCGGACGGCGCTCGGGCGCTTCATGCGGTAGGCCGCCTCGATGTCCCACTCGGCCAGGATCTCCGCCGCCTCGCAGGCCTGCTTCGGGTCGTCGAAACCTTCCCGGGACGGCACCCGGACGAAGCTGCGGAGAGAACGGCCGTTCTTGCCGAAAAGGTCGTACCAACCGTCCCACTTCCCGTCCTTGTCGCGGCGGGGGACTGCATAGGGCTGAAAGGAAAAATCACCGTGTGTCTGCAAAGTCATCTTGATGCTCCCATCGATCCACGGACATGCGGACGGTTCGTCACGCAGGGAATCGGGACTGAATTCTAGGGTCCGCAAAAAAGATCAAGGTAAAACATCATGGCAGACAGCCATCAGGACGCAATCATTCACAATGTCACTGCCGTACCGGCGGAATGTCCGGACCGTCAGGCGGCCGACATACGCCGCCGCAGCCAGTTCACCAGGGTACCCACCAGCGGCAGGCGGGAGAACAGCTCCTCGCCGCTATCCCAATAGTCCCGGTGAGCGATCACCCGACCGTCTGCGGCGAAACGCAGATGGGTGGCACCGCGGATACACTGCAGCTCGGCCTCCTTCCAGCCCCGGAAGTGGAACTCGAACTCCCAGGCCAGCCAGGCTTCGTCTCCCTCCCCCATGCGCTTGGTCACCCGGAAGCGTGGCGCCTGCACCTGCTCGTACATATGTCGGAACACCTTCTCGATGGCCGGCAGGCCACACACCTCATTGAAGGGATCCTTGAAGCGGGCATCGGCCGCATACACCTCGGCGATGCGGGCCAGGCTGGCGGGAGACAGGGTCTCGTAGAACTCGACCACCCGCGCCACGGGTTGTGACGTGTCGCTCACAGGCCGGTGCTCCGGGCGATGAGCCGAAAGTAAAGCCGGTCGGGGAGGATGCTCAGCAGCTTCAGCACGCGGGTGAAACGGCGTGGGAAGTGGATCTCGAAGGCACCGCTGGCGAAGCCCCTGACGATGCGCGCCGCGGCATCCGCAGCCGTGATCAGCGCCGGCATCTCGAAATCGTTCTGGGCAGTGAGCGGCGTGGCCACGAAGCCGGGGTTGATCAGAAACACCGACACACCCTTCGGCGCCAGATCGAGATACAGGGTTTCGGCAAAGTTGATCAGCGCCGCCTTGCTCGGCCCATAGGCCAGGGCCTTGGGCAGGCCCCGGTATCCTGCCACGCTGCCGACGATGGCCAGCGCCCCGTGTCCCTGGAGAAGCAGTTGCGGCAAGGCGGCGGCCACGCCGTCCATCACCCCGAGGAGGTTGGTGTGCACCGTATGGCGGGCGTTCTCGGCGGTCAGGTCCCAGGCCCGCAGGGGCAGGTAGGTACCGGCATTGAGGATCACCAGATCCACCCCGCCCCACGCGTCCAGCAACTGCAGCATGGCCGGGGTGAAGGCGCCCGCGTCGGTCACGTCAAGCGGCAGCACCAGAGCATCGCGCAGCCCGCCGGCCACCTGCTGCAGGCCTTTGGCACTGCGTGCCGACAGGGCCAGCCGCGCGCCGCGGGCATCCAGCTCCACGGCGAGCGCGGCGCCGATGCCCGAGGAAGCGCCGACGATCCACACCCGCCGGCCCTGCCAGTCGGTGATCGGCGTGTTCAGGGGGTCAAACCAGCCCATACCCATGATGCCCTTGCCCATTTCTACTCGCGCTTGCGGAAGCTGAGGGTCACTTCGCCCAGGTGAAAGCCGAACTTGCTCATCACGGAACGGTTGAGCATCACCCGGTCATCCATCAGGAACATCCAGTCGTCGAAGTCCACGTTGTAAACCTTGCCATCCACCGGCAGGGCCATCACGTACTTCCAGCGTAGTGCATTGCCGCGGGCTTCGCCGCTTGCCTCACCGACCACGTCATCGGCCTTGCCGGTATAGCGATGGGCATCCAGCCGGGTCAGGGTCCACACCCGCCGCTGGGTGCTGCCGTCGGAGTAGGTGAAGCGCTCGTCCAGGGTGCCGGTGTTGCCCTGCCAGCGGGCATCAATGAGCACATGAAAGCGCTTCACCACCTTGCCGGAACGGTCCTGGAAGATACCGTCGGCGTCGAGGGTGCCGTTGAAGTAACGGGTCAGGTCGAGTTCCGGTTTCTCGGCGGCGTAGTCGGACACGTCCACCGACGCACAGCCGCCAAGCCCCACGAAGCCCGCCATCAGGATGGCCAGTTTGCTCATTGCAATTCCCCTTCCATGATCCGGCGCCACCGCCACAGGGCGGCAGCCGCCATCAGTTTGAGTACCAGGGGCACCACCGCATACACGGCCGACAGGGCCGCCATGGCGTCCGCATCCCGTGACCCCGGCGCGTAGCCGAGAACGCCCAGCAGCGGCAGGGCCAGCCCGGCTGCGAGGGCCAGATTGGCCTTGGTGACGAAGGCCCACCAGCCGAAACAGGCGCCAGCGCGCGCCTCCTCGCGGCGCGCCAGCTGATCGGCGAGCAGGGCCGGCGGCAGGGCCAGATCGGCACCCAGGGCCAGCCCCGACAAAGCACACAGGGCACCGAAGGCCAGGATGTCACCGGGGCCGATGAATGCGGCCCAGGCAAACACCGCCACGGCCAGCCCCATGCCGGCCAGCCAGGCCCGTGCCTTGCCCACCCGCCGGGCCAGACGCACCCACACGGGCAGGCCCGCGGCGCCGGCCAGAAAGTAGATGGCCAGGAACAGCCCCGACAGGTCCTCCCGCCGGACCACATCGGCCACGAAGAAAAGCACGGTGGACGCCGGCACCGCCGCCGCGATGCCATTGAGGGCGAAGACCCCCAGCAAGGCGGCAAAGGGCCGGTCGGCGAGGACGCCACGCAGGGCTGCCCACGGGTTCTCATGCCGCGCCACGGGGCGTCGGCCGGCGGGCATGCCCGGCAGGCTGACCAGGGCCACCAGCCCCAGGATCGTCACGAAGACCACCCCCGTCCGCGCCAGCCCGGCCTCCATGGTGGCGGCCAGCACGCCCGGCAGGGCAGCCGCCAGCAGCACGCCGACAAGTCCGAAACCCTCCCGCGAGGCCACCAGGCGGGTGCGCATGTCGCTGCTCTCACCGAGCTCGGCGCCCCAGGCCCCGTGGTTGATGGTGGCCACCGAGTAGCCGAAGGTCACCACCACCAGCAAGCTCGCCAGCCACACACCGCCCGCCCCGGGGGGCGGTGCCAGCAGGCCGCCCACCCCCAGGGCGAGCAGGGGCAAGGCCAGGGCGATGAGCCGTCGGCGACTCAGGAAGCGGTCGGAGGCCCAGCCGATCAGGGGGTCGCTCACGGCATCGACGATACGGGTCAGGAGCAGGATGGCCCCCACCAGGGCGAGGCTCAGCCCGGCCTGGTCCGCGTACAGTTTTGGCACATGCACGTAGATGGGCAGTGCGGCAAAGGCGAGGGGCAGGCCGAGCAGACCATAACGCAGGCCCAAGAAGGCCACCTGTCGCTCGCCGGCCGGCATCACGAGGCCTGCCCGAGCAAGCGGCTGCGCAGGGCGGGAACCCGGGTGCGACTGTCCAGCCAGATGGCGAAGAAGGCGCGTGCGAAGGCCGGATCGGCCACCTCGCCCGACAGCCGACCCTGGTGGTAGAAGGCCGCGCCACGGCCCGGCAGATGCACCCCGACGAGGGTCTCACCCGCAGCCACATCCGGAAACACCCGTTCCAGCTCCGCCTTCCAGCGGCCGAGCCGGGCATCGTCGGCGCCGCCGAGGCGCCGCATCTCATCAAGACTGGTGCTCACCAGGGTGTCCCGCGAGAACCCCCGGGTATAGGTAAGCGCGAGGGCGAAAGGGGCATCTTCCCGATAGCCTTGGGCGCCAACCCACAGGGCCGCCTCATAAAGGCGCAAACCCAGGAAGCGTGCCTCGCCGCTACCGAGGGTGTGCCAGCCCGATGCCAGGGCCTTCACCGGCTCGGGCAGGCTCGCCGCCACCGGCGCCGCCAGGGCCAGGGCGACGGCCACCAGGAAGCTAGCCAGACCGCGCATGACCCAGCTGGAACTGATGCACGTCCACAGTGCCGGCCCGGAAACCGGCTTCGCAATACGCCAGGTAGAAACGCCACAGGCGCACGAAACGCTCGTCGTAGCCGAGCGCACGCACCTCCGGCAAGGCGGCCTCGAAGCCTTCGCGCCAGCGCACCAGGGTCTCGGCGTAATCCTGGCCAAAGGCCAGATCCCCTCGCACGACGAGCCCGGCCCGGCGGACGTGCCGGCCGAACACTGCGGGGCTGGGCAGCATGCCGCCAGGAAAAACGTAGCGCTGAATGAAATCCGTACCCTTGCGATATCCGGCAAACAGGGCATCAGCAATGGTGATGGTCTGCACCACGGCGCGGCCATCGGGCTTGAGACGATCGCGGATCTGGGCGAAATAGCCCGGCCAGAAGCGCTCACCGACCGCCTCCATCATTTCGATGGAGACGATGTGATCGTAGCTTCCGCGGACATCCCGGTAGTCGCACAGCTCAAAATCGGCGCCGTCGGCCCAGCCCCCCTGCTCCGCCCGGGCCCGGGCCCAACCCAGCTGCTCCCGCGACAGGGTCAGACCAAGCACCCGGCAGCCATACTCCTTGACGGCAATCTCGGCAAAACCACCCCATCCGCAGCCTATCTCCAGGATCATCTGGCCGGGCCGCACATCCAGCTGGTCAAGCACGTTGTGGTACTTGCGGCACTGGGCAAGCTCCAGCGACTCTCCCGGCGCCAGGCAGAGGGCGCTGGAATAGCTCATCCCCGGGTCCAGCCACAGGCGGTAGAAGTCGTTGCCCAGGTCGTAGTGGGCCTGGATGTTGCGCAGGGAACCTGCCCGCGTGTTGGCCCGCAGCAGGTGGGTCAGGCGGTGGCCGATCAGGCGCCAGGCCTTGCCATGGATGGCGCTCTGCAAGGTCTCGCGGTTGCGGGCCAGCAACGTCAGCAGGGCCGGCAGGTCGGCGGTCTGCCAGTCGCCGGCCATCCAGGCCTCGGCAAACCCGATATCACCCTTGGCCAGAATCTCGTCAAAGACCGCTTCGTCCGCCACGCTCATGTGGGCCACACAGGGGCCGCGCCCAACCCGCCGGGTCAGGTCGGTGCCGACATGCACATCGACGGCGCCGCCCTCGATGCTGTCAAGAAGCCCCAGCACGAGGCGGGTGCCGCGGCGCAGGTGCGCTGCCTGGTCGGCAACGGCGCCGACAAAGGGGTGTTCCAGCCGGTTCATGACGAAAGCTCCTCGGTGGGCGGATGGGGTTTGCGGAAGAAGGGAACACGGCGGAGGGCAAGGCGCAGGGCCTGCCAGTGAATGCGGAACACCACGCCGAAGCTCATCAGGGGCAGGCGGGCCAGCCAGCCCAGCAGGGCACGGCCCGTGAGGGGCTGCTCCCGGCCCGACAGGCGGGTGGCGAGCTGGCAGTGGCCACCTTCCCAGTAGTCAATGGCGGTGCTCACCACCCCGCCCTGGCGGGAGAAGCGGAAGCGGTACTCACCCCGCACCGGAAAGAAGGGCGACACATGGAAGACCTTGCAGGCCTTCAACTCGTCACCGGCCGTGATGGGGCGGTGGTCCGGGTGGGCCACCAGGTAGTTGTGATGCTCGCCGAAGGTGTTGCTGACTTCGGCCAGCACGGCGCGCAGGCCGCCCTGCCTGTCGTGGCAGAACCAGAAGCTCACGGGGTTGAACAGAAATCCGAACATGCGCGGCATGGTCTGCAGCACCACCTCGCCGTCGGCTTCAGCCAGCCCCTGGCGGTCCAGCAGGTCGCGGATCCAGGGCAGCAGGGGTGAGCCGTTGCGGGCTCCGTGGTCGCGGCTGCGCAGGGAGAACACGCCCGGGCGATCCACCCCCAGCAGCGGCACACGCAGACCCTCCAGGCGGCTGAGGGGAATACGCAGGGTGGCCAGGGGGTAGGTGAAACGGTTGTGCGCCGGACGGGTGCGCTCGTGCATCACCGCGCCCATGCACACCGTCGGCGCGAAAGCCTCGGCGGCCATCAGGCCACCACCTCGCTGCACTGACTGCTCCCCTGCCAGGGCGCGGCAACCCCCAGGGCCGCCGCCACGGCGAGGGCCGATTTGAGGCCGTCCTCATGGAAGCCGTAGCCCGTCCAGGCTCCGGCGAACCAACTATTGCGTTGCCCCTGCAGGGCCGGCAGGCGGGCCTGGGCGTCAATGGCGCCCTGGTCGAAGACCGGGTGGGCATACCCATAGCGCCCGAGCACGGTATCGGCCGCCGGCTCGACAAGGGGATTGAGGGACAACACCACCGGGGTGGACACGGGCAGCGGCTGCAGCCGGTTGAGAAGGTAGGACACGGACACCGGTCGCTCACCGGGGGCGCCCTCGCCGGACAGGTAGTTCCAGGCCGACCAAACACCGCGTCGGCGGGGTAGCAGGCGCGTGTCGGCGTGCAGCCAGGCATCGTTGTGCTGGTACTTGACGGCCCCCAGCACTGCACGCTCGACCTCGCTGGCGTCGGCGCCCAGCAGGGCCAGGGTCTGGTCCGAATGACAGGCGAACACCACCTCGTCGAAGCCCTCGACACCGTCGCGGGTGCGCACGGCCACGCCGAAGCCCGCCTCGCGGCGGACATCGAGCACCGGAGCCCGCAGGCGCACGTCCCCGATGTGGTTTGCCAGTTTGTCCACATAGCTGCGCGCACCGTTTCTGACGGTGTACCAACGCGGGCGGTCGAAGACCTGCAGCAGGCCGTGGTTGTGGCAGAAGCGCACGAAGGTGGCCAGGGGATAGGCCAGCATGCTGCGGGTCGGGCAGCTCCAGATGGCGGCCGCCATGGGGATCAGGTACCAGTCGCGGAAGGCGTGGCCATAGCCATGGCTCAGCAGGTAGTCACCGAGGGCCATGTCGGGGGTCGTGCCTTCCAGGGCCATACGGGTGGTTTCCCGGTTGAAGCGCCGAATGTCCTGGAGCATCTGCCAGAACGCCGGCCGCAGGAGATTGCGACGCTGGGCAAAGAGGCTGGCCAGATCACTGCCCGCCCATTCCAGGTCGTTCGACGCAAGGCTCACGCCGAAGGACATCTCGCTTTCCACGGTATCGACGCCGAGGAGGGCAAAAAGGGCACACAGGTTGGGGTAGGTGCGTCGGTTGAAGACCAGGAAACCGGTATCCACCGGAAAACACTGCCCATCCACCTCGATGTCCACCGTGTGGGTGTGCCCCCCCAGGTAGTCCCCTCCCTCATACAGCACCACCTCGTGTTCGCGGCTGAGCAGCCAGGCACTCGCCAGGCCGGCGATGCCGGCGCCGATCACGGCGATGCGCCTACCCTCCCGGGGACGGGAAGCAAACTTGTCTAGCGGACCACGATCCATTGGCTACTCCTAAGTGTGACTCTGGCGCTCAGAGCCTGTGAGGAAATCGCAGCGAGCGGTTCGAATTCGTCCCGAGAGGCGCCGCCGTACCAGGCGTACGGCGAGCATCGCAGGGGCAAAATCGGGCCGCGCCGTCGATTCATTCACAAGCGCTCAGTTGTTGCGGCCTTCCATGAGGGCATAGGCCGAATGGTTGTGGATCGACTCGAAGTTCTCCGATTCCACCGTCCAGGCCGCAATGCGCGGCTCAGCGCGCAGGCGCAGGGCAACGTCACGCACCAGGTCTTCCACGAACTTGGGGTTGTCGTAGGCACGTTCGGTCACCCACTTTTCGTCCGGGCGCTTGAGCAGGCCGAAGATCTCGCAGGACGCCTCCTCCTCGGCGATGCGCACCAGTTCCTCGAGGCTCATGTCCTCCCGCAGCAGCACGCTCAGGGTCAGGTGGGAGCGCTGGTTGTGGGCACCGTAGTCGGAGATCTTCTTGGAGCAGGGGCACAGGCTGGTCACCGGCACCACAACCTTGAGGCTCAACTCCGCATCACGACCGAAGGCCTTCTCGACCGTCACGGTGGCATCCATATCCAGCAGGCTCTCAACCCCGCTGACCGGCGCACGTTTGCGCATGAAGAAGGGGAAGCACATCTCCATCCGGCCGGCCGTGGCCCCCAGGTGGATCAGGGTCTCGCAGATCATGCCGCGCAGGCCCTCCAGATCCAGGGCCGCGCGATCGGCCTCGAGCACCTCGACGAAGCGCGACATGTGAGTGCCTTTGACTTCCGGCGGCAGGAACACGGTCATTTCCAGCGTGGCGACGGTGTGCTGGATCTGCCCATCCCGATCCAGGAAGCGCAGGGGATAACGCAGGCCACGCACCCCGACTCGCTGGATGGCGAGCTGGCGCAAGTCTTCACTGGCCTGTACATCGGGAAGGTGCAGCTTTTCAGGGGCATTCACGGGGCAGTCTCCTGTCGGGGGCCGGGGGAAAGAGGGCTATCAAGGCCGCTCGGCAAGGGCCTTTTCAATGGCATTCACGAGGGTGCGGCTGTCCGGCGAGGTGGTGCTGGGGAAGCTCGACACCTTCTGGCCGCTGCGATCGATCAGGTATTTATGGAAATTCCACTTCGGCCGCTCCCCGGTGAGGGACGCGAGCTGGCGATAAAGGGGATTGGCGGTCGCCCCGACCACGTCGGTCTTCGCAAACATCGGGAACTTGACGCCGTAGGTCAGGCGGCAGAAGTCGGCAATCTCCTTGTTGCTGCCGGGCTCCTGACTACCGAAGTCGTTGGACGGGAAGCCCACCACCACGAGGCCCTGCTCCCGGTACTTGGCATGCATCTTTTCCAGCCCGTCGTACTGGCCGGTGAAACCGCAGTAGCTCGCGGTATTGACCACCAGCACGACCTTCCCCCGGTACTGGCACAGGGACTGGGGCACATCGTCCTGGAGTCGTGGAAAGCGATGATCGAGGAGGGGCGGACACGCTTCCTGGGCAGCCCAGGTGGCACCGGAGGCCAACAACAGGGCGCCGATGAGCAGGGGACGGGCAATGCTGATCATGATCGTCCCCGCTCAGAGGCCGGCGTTCTGATGCAGGAAGATCTTTACATCGAGATCGTCGTCCTGGACGGGGACGGACCGGGATTCCGGTGTGGCCTGCGCCACCGGGCTCTCGAAGGCGTATGGCTGGGCGGCCATGTGCTGAACACCGAAGGCCACCGCCCCCATGAACAGCATGGTGGTCATCAGGCCAGAGGGCGTCTCGATGCGGGATGTGTTCATGATGTTTGTCCTGGACAATTGATAGACACACCCCTACACTAGAATCAAATCATCGCCATGTCAACATTTTGTCCAGGACAAAATATGAACACACCTCTCCGAGCAACCGGCCTGCCCATCGCTGCAGTCGAGCGCGACACCGGCCTGGCCAAGGACACCCTCCGCGTCTGGGAACGTCGTTACGGCTTCCCGCAGCCCGGGCGGGACGCCAATGGGGAGCGGACCTATCCGCTGGAGCAGGTGGACAAGCTGCGCCTGATCCGGCGTCTGATCGATCAGGGTCTGCGCCCGGCGAAGATCATCGGCCTCGACATGCAGGCCCTGGCGGGCATGCTCGACGAAATAGGCAAGCCCCGTGACGGCGGCGACCCGGAGCGCTGCGCCCAGTTCGCGGCCATCCTCAAGTTCGTGCGCCTGCACCTCCATGAGGATCTGCGGCGCACCCTGCAGCAGCTACTGATGAAACTCGGCCTGCAACGCTTCGTCAGCGAGGTGGTGGCGCCCCTCAACCGCGTGGTGGGTGACGCCTGGCTGCGCGGAGAGCTGGAGGTACCTGAAGAGCATCTCTACACGGAGCAGATCCAGAACATCCTGCGGGCCGCAATCAGTGCCCATGCCGCCCTGCGCAGCGGGCGCCCGGTGGTGATGCTGACCACCTTTCCCGAGGAACAGCATGCGCTCGGCCTGTTGATGGTGGAGGCAACCCTCACGCCGGAAGGCGCCTGCTGCGTCTCCCTGGGCACCCAGACCCCCCTTGAGGACATCCGCAACGCTGCCACCGGCGGGCGCTTCGACATCATTGCGGTCTCCTTCAGCTCGGCCTACCCGGCCCGCCAGGCCATTGATGGCCTGCGCACCCTGCGCAGCGGACTGCCGGAGCAGGTCAGTCTATGGGCGGGCGGCGCAGCCCTGCAGGGGGCCGCCAGGAAACTCCCGGGCATCACGGTCTTCGAGTCCATTGATGATCTACCCGGCGCCCTCGATGCCTGGCGCAGGGCTTACTGTGCCACTCAGGCATAAGCGGGACACGGTGCCGCACGGCAGGACGGAACCCGTGCCAGTGACCAATTCCGCAAGGCCCATTGCCAGACATCGCTGAGGCCGCCATCCGCCAACCCCGGCGGGGGGCTCTGCCCAAGGAAGGCAAGGGCATCCACGAGCACACGGGCGGGCGGCGCCCCTGCCACGCTGCGGGCCAGCGTCTGCTTGGAGAGTTTCTCCCCCGCCCCGTTGATCGCCACAGGAAGGTGGGCGTAGGACGGCGTGGGCAAGGCAAGCAGGTGCTGAAGCACGATCTGGCGCGCCGTCGAGTCGAGCAGATCCGCCCCCCGGACCACCTCCGTCACCCCAGCCTCCGCATCGTCCACCACCACTGCCAGCTGGTAGGCAAAGAGGCCGTCGGCGCGCAACAGCACGAAGTCCCCCACATCGGCAGACACGTCCTCTTCGATCCGGCCCTGAATGCCGTCCAGAAAGACGATCCGGCCCGGCGGCACCCGCAGACGCCAGGCACGGGCCTCACGACCGGCCGGCAGCCCCGCCCGGCAGGTACCCGGGTAACGACGCGTGCCATCCCGGGCCAGGCCGGAATCGGCCATCTCCTTGCGGGTGCACGCGCACCCGAAGAGCTGCCCGTCCGCCTTCAGGCGGGCGAAAGCCTCGCGGTAAGCGGCCGTGCGCCGGCTTTGCCAGACCACCTCGCCATCCCAGGCAAAGCCAAAGGCTTCAAGGGTGCGCAAGATGCCGTCCGCCGCACCTGGGACGCTGCGCGGAAGGTCCACATCCTCGATACGCAACAACCAGCGCCCCTGCCGGCTTCGTGCCGACAGGCAGCTACCAAGAGCCGCCACCATCGAGCCGAAATGCAGGGGCCCGCTTGGCGATGGGGCAAATCGCCCGACGGGTGGAACCGTCGGCGCATCCGCCACGTCATTCCTCATGCCTTTTCCATTTAACAGAAATATACAAAACTAAACGAATCAATCACTTACCAAAACCGACCGCAAAACCTATGACTTTCGGCATATTCCGCTTCCGGCAATGCCCCCGGATAATCAATTCACGAATCGGTTTTCCCCCAGTCGCCCATTGTCGCAGTGATTCGGCAAGCCCCGGAAGGGACCGACCACGCCGACGTACGACACCGGCGGGCTTGGGCGTGGTGACGCAACAGGACCGTTTCTCTGCTTCTGTTGTCTCCGGGGGGCGCCGCACGTACCGAGGCGAATTCAACATACCGGGAGAGGATCTGTGCATAGGTGGCGTTCCGGGCTCTCCGAAGCAATCAACCGCGGTTTAGAGGCGCAACGACCTCCCGTTCCCCTCCCAACTCCATTCCAATGAAATCCGGCAGTATTCCCCTCTTCAGCCACGGTACCCGGCCCGCCGCCGATCTGGGCGGGACGTCCTCAGCGCCGTCATTTGCACGACGGATCCACATCCTGGGGCAGCTCGCCGGCATCGTCACACTGATCGGGCTCTGGCCCCAGGTTGATGCCCCCTGGCTGCTGCTGGTGTGGTGGGTGGGTACCAGCGCGGCGCAGTTCCTCCTCGCCGGCCTGGCCAGCCGGACACAACTGACACGCCCCGGCACCCCCATCCACGACCCCCTGCTGCGCCACTACCTCTTTTCGGCAGTCTCCGTGATCGGAGGCGTGGCCTGGGGATGCCTCACCCTGATCGGCCCCTACGAAGCCGGCCCCCAGGCCCAGGCCTTCCTGTTCATGGCCCTGGGGGGGGTCACCCTTGCTGGCGCCGGCATCCTGTTCGGGAGCCGCAGCGCCTGCGCAGTGTTCGTCACCGCAGTGCAGCTCCCCCTATTCATCCAGACGGTGGTCAACCCCCCTGCCACCCTGCCCCACGCCAGCGTTTTCGTCGGGGTGTTCGTGCTTTTCGCACTGAGCCTCAATGACCTCCTGGCGCTCCTGCATCGGGGCGCCGTTTTCGTCGAGGTGGCAGCCAGCGAGCGATCCGACGTCCAGCAGATCCTGCTCGACAATACCGATGAAGCCCTCGTCCTGGCCCACGGACACCACATCCAGCACTGGAACCGGCGTTTCTCCGAGCTGATGCAGGTGACCGACACCCAGCTTCCAATCCGACACCTGGACGCCTGTCTCGCCAATCGCACGGAATGGCGTCGGCACGCCCGCGCGGCCATCGACGCCCTGGGCCGGGGAGAACCCTATCGCAGCGTGACGCGCCTGCGCCGGGCCGATGGCAGCGAGTTCTGGGCCGAACTCTCCGGCCGGCGGGTCGAAGGCAGCAGCACTCCAACACAGATCGTGTGGGCGGCAAGCGAGATATCCGATCGGATCGAGGCCGAAACCCGCGCCGCCCTGGCCCATGACCAACTGTTCGCCCTTGTCGGCCAGAGCGCCGACTGGTACTGGCAGACCGACAACCAACACCGCCTGATGCAGGTCACCCCCCTGTCGGGATCCGACAAGGACGGACTGGAGCGGCACATCGGCCGCAAGTGGTGGCAGTTCCCCGTCGGCGGACAAGGCCCCCGCCCGGCACATGGGGCGCTAAGGCGCACCTTCGAGCTGCGGGAGGCCTTCCGCGATCTTGAGGTGGAAGTCCCCGATGGCAGCCATGCGCCACGCCGCCTGCAGCTCAGCGGCACCCAACGATTCGACGGGCATGGCAGCTTCCTCGGCTACCACGGCATCGCCAGCGACGTGACGGAACGTATCCGCGCCCAGGAACACATCCGCTTCCTTGCCTATCATGATCCGCTCACCGGCCTGCCCAATCGCCGCCTGCTGATGGACCGGCTGGAACAATCCATCGCCCGTGCCCTGCGTTACCAGGCGCGCATCGGCGTCATTCTGGTGGACGTGGACGATTTCAAGCGCATCAACGATCTGGCTGGCCATGGCACCGGAGACCGGATTCTCGTGGAGGTGGCCGACCGCCTGCGCCATGGTGTGCGCGCCTGCGATACGGTGGCACGACTCGAGGGCGACGCCTTCGCGATCCTGCTGCCGGAGCTGGAGAGTGCGGGCGCCGCCGAACCCGTGGCCGCCAAGATCCTGTCCCTCCTGCATCAGCCCCTGGCCCAGCCCTCACCGCGCAGCGCCCTGGGCGCCAGCCTCGGCATCGCCACCTTCCCTGACGACGCCGAGAATGGCGATGGGCTGCTGCGCATGGCCGACGCCCGCATGCTGCGGGCCAAGCGGCGCGGCGGGCAACGCATCGAACGCGCCAGCCCCGCCCTGGCCCGGGATCACGCGTAGCGCAGGCGTCGGCTACGCTCGAGACGCTCGGCGAATTTCGGAAAATCCAGCCCGGTGCGCTGGCGCAGCGCCTTGGCCTGGTTGCCGATCTCGCGCCAGCGCGGCGCAAAGCCGGGGGCGCGGATGGCCAGTACGATGTCGTTGCCATCGGCCAGGGACATGGTCAGCACCCGATCATCGAAAACCTCGGCGATCATCGCCAGATGGGCTGCCCGGTCAAGCCGCTCGCCAGCCAGATTGGCCACCATCACACCACGCCCGGCCAGGGCATCATGCACTGTCTGGTAGAAGTATCTGGAGTTCACCGAACCCGAGATGCCATGGCGATCGAAGGCATCCATCACGATCACGTCCGGCCTCTCGCCCCACCCCCCGCTCTCGATCACCGCGTCGGCCCCGTCACCCTCCCGCACCTGCAGGCGCTCATCGTCGGGTGGCAGCTCGAACTGGTCACGAAAGGCAATCACCCGGGGGTCGATCTCCACCACCGTGATGCGCGCCGACCCCACATTCCGATAGCAGAACTTGGCCAGCGAGCCCCCCCCCAGCCCCAGCATGAGGATGTTGCGCGGCTTTGGCAGGAAGAGCAGGAAGCTCATCATCGCCTGGGTGTAGTCCAGTTCCAGGGCGAAGGGATCCTTCAGGCTCATGGTGCTCTGGATCAGGGACAAGGAGAAATGCAGGCTGCGGGTGGTGCCGTCGTCGATGATGAAGGGCTTGTCATAGGCCCCGGAGACCACCTGGCCGAGCACCGCGCGGGTGTCGCAGTCGGCCGGCTCAAGCAGGCGGATCGTATCCCCATCGGAAAAGAAGGGGCTGGGCAGAACGAGGACGTTGGGAGTCTCGGCGGCAGGCACGGCGGGCATCCAGCGGAGGGCGGAGGCGCATTGTAAACCCCCGTGACGACCCGTCACGGCGTATCGCGGCAGGCAGGGCACACCGCACCGATCTCCACCTCGGGACTCTCGAGCCGATGCCCCGCCGCCGCCAGGCTGGCCGCAAGGGCAGTCATCACGGCATCGTCCTGGAGTTCGGTGACCCCATTGCAACGGGGGCAGACGAGGAAGAGCCCCGGCATCTGCGCCTGGTGGCAGTGCTGACTGCACGCCACAAAGAGGTTCATCCGCCCAACCTTGTGGGCCAGACCCTGCTCGATCAGAAAATCCAGCGCCCGATAGACCGTCGGAGGCGAGGCGCCCGGCTTGTCGGCCTTGATTCGCTCCAGCAGATCGTAGGCCTTCAACCCGCGGGGGTGCCGCAACAGCAGCGCCAGAACCAGACGCCGGATGGGGGTCAGACTGGCGCCACGACTGCGACAGCTCACCTCGGCCTGATCGAGGAAACCGGTTTCGACAGCGTCTGGGGAAGGGGCGGCACTATTCATCGGGCAATTCACACAAGGGGTGATGCAATGTTATAACATTGCATCACCCTCAGATTGTCAGTGCACCATGTTAACTCGACTTGAGTCCGCCCCTCCCGGCAGTCAGCTCCCTCTTGAAGCGGTGCTCGACGGCCTTCCCTGGACCCCGGACGGCCTGATCACCGCCATCGCCCAGCAATACGACACGGGTGAGGTGCTGATGCTGGCATGGATGAACCGGGCAGCCCTCGTGGAAACCCTGAGCACCGGCCAGGCCTGCTACTGGTCCCGCGCCCGGCGCAGCCTGTGGCGCAAGGGCGAGACCTCGGGCTGTCGGCGGCGCGTCATCGATGTCCGCTTCGACTGCGACGGCGACGCCGTGCTGCTGCAGGTGGACCAGCTCGGCGGCGCCTGCCATACCGGGCGGCGCAGTTGCTTTTACAACGGCGTGCGCGGTGACCGGATCGAAGTCCTCGACGCCCCACGCCCTCCCCTGCCCGCCCCGATTTTCCATAAGGAGACCCCATGACCCCGTCCTCCCGGGCCAGACTGCCCGTCACCGTCCTGTCCGGCTTCCTCGGTGCCGGCAAGACCACCCTGCTCAACCACGTCCTGCACAACCGGCAAGGGCTCAAGGTGGCAGTCATCGTCAATGACATGTCCGAGGTCAACATCGACGCCCGCCTGGTGGCCGAAGGCGGCGCCGAGCTGTCCCGGTCCGAGGAAAAGCTGGTGGAGATGAGCAACGGCTGCATCTGCTGCACCCTGCGCGAAGACCTGCTGGTGGAGATCCGCCACCTGGCAGAGGAAGGCCGTTTCGACTACCTGCTCATCGAATCCACCGGCATCTCGGAGCCGCTGCCGGTGGCGGAAACCTTCACCTTCCGGGACGAAAACGGCGTCAGCCTGTCCGACATCGCCCGTCTCGACACCCTGGTCACCGTCGTCGATGCCTTCAACTTCCTGCGCGACTACGGCTCCACCGACTACCTGGCCGACCGGGGCGAGAGCCTGGGCGAAGAAGATCAACGCACTGTCGTGAACCTGCTGGTGGATCAGGTGGAATTCTGCGACGTCATCGTCCTCAACAAGACCGACCTGCTGGACGCCGCCGAGCTGGAGCGCCTGGACGGCCTGCTGAAGAACCTCAATCCCCGCGCCGACATCGTCCGCGCCCGCTTCGGCCAGGTGCCCCTGAAGCGCATCCTCGACACCGGGCGCTTCGACTTCGCCGCCGCGGCCGAAGCACCGGGCTGGCTGGCCGAACTGCGCGGCGAGCACGTGCCGGAAACCGAGGAGTACGGCATCACCAGCTTCGTGTACCGGGCCCGGCGCCCCTTCCACCCCGAGCGCTTCCACGAATGGATCAACCAGGAGTGGCCAGGCGTGGTGCGCTCCAAGGGCTACTTCTGGCTGGCCAGCCGCCCCACCATGGTGGGTAGCTGGTCCCAGGCCGGGGCGGTGGTCCGTCACGAGCTGGCCGGCCTGTGGTGGGCCGCCGTGCCGCGGGACCGCTGGCCCCAGGACGAGGAAGGCCTGGCCGCCATCCGTGCCCGCTGGGACGACGCCGTCGGTGATGCCCAGCAGGAGCTGGTCCTGATCGGCATCGACATGGACGAAGCCGCCCTCCGCGCCCACCTGGACGCCTGCCTGCTGAACGATACCGAGTACGCCAGCAGCCCCGCTGCGTGGACGCAGCTACCCGACCCCTTCCCCCGCTGGGCCTTCGCCAGCCAGGAGCAGACCCATGGATGAGCACGAGGAGCGCGACCCCCGGATTCCCATCACCCTGCTCACCGGCTTTCTCGGTGCCGGCAAGACGACCCTGTTGAACCAGCTCCTGCGTCGGCCGGAGATGGCCCGGGCGGCCTCTTCCCGGTCTGGCTCGCCCCCTGCCAGGTGAAGGTCCTCACCATCAGCAGCGCCCAGGACGACTACGCACGCGGGCTCGTCCGAACCCTGAAGCAGGCCGGTCTGCGGGCCGCTGCCGATCTGCGCAACGAGAAGATCGGCTTCAAGATCCGCGAGCACACCCTGCAGAAGATCCCCTACCTGACCATCGTCGGCGAACAGAAAAGGCAGCGGGGTCAGGTCGCCCTGCGCGCCCACGACGGCACCGACCTGGGCAGCCTCTCACGTGCAGCGTTCATGGAGCAGCTTCTCCGCGCAGCCCGGTCGCCCCTGCACGACACCCTCTCTCCCTGCAACACCACCCCACCCTCGCCATGACCCGACGCATCCTCATCCGCAACGCCCGGCTGGTGAATGAAGGCCGCATCGTCGATGGCGACCTGCTTGTCGCCGACGGCCGCATCGACCGAATCGCCGGCAGCATCACCCTCGCCGCGGAGATCGAGATCGACGCGGCGGGCGCCTGGCTGCTGCCCGGCATGATCGACGACCAGGTGCACTTCCGTGAGCCCGGCCTGACCCACAAGGGCTGCATCGCCAGCGAATCGGCGGCGGCCGTGGCCGGGGGCATCACCAGCTTCATGGACATGCCCAACACCCGCCCGCCCACACTCGACATGGCCGCCGTCGACGCCAAGCGGTCCCTCGCCGCCGCTGGCAGCCACGCCAACTACGCCTTTCACCTGGGGGTGTCCACCCACAACCTGGACGCCGTGGCCGCCGCCGACCCAACCCGCATCGCCGGCATCAAGGTCTTCATGGGGGCCTCCACCGGTGACATGCTGGTGGACGACCCGGCCGTGCTGGAGCGCCTGTTTGCCTGTGCCCCCACCCTCCTGCTGGCCCATTGCGAGGACACCCCCACCATCCTGGCCAACGAGGCCGCCTGGCGGGCGCGTTGCGGCGACGACATCCCCTTCGACGCCCACCCCCTGATCCGCAGCGCCGAGGCCTGCTACCGCTTCTCGTCCCTGGCGGTGGGCCTGGCCCGTCGGCACCGCGCGCGGCTCCACGTGCTGCACCTGTCCACCGCCCGGGAGCTGGCCCTGTTCGACGACGGCCCCCTGGCCGGCAAACAGATCACCGCCGAAGCCTGCCTCCATCACCTGCTGTTCGACGACAGCGGCTACGCCACCCTGGGCAGCCTGCTCAAGTGCAACCCGGCGGTGAAGACCCGGCAGGACCGGGACGCCCTGCGCGCGGCCGTGGTCAGCGGACGCATCGACGTGATCGGCACCGACCACGCCCCCCATACCCGGGCCGAGAAGGCCGCCCCCTACGCCACCGCCCCGTCCGGCCTGCCCCTGGTCCAGCACGCCCTGCCGGCGCTGATGGAGCTGGTGCACGACGGGGTGCTGGATCGCCCAACCCTGGTCCGGCGCTGCAGCCACGCCGTCGCCGACCTGTTCCAGATCCGTGATCGCGGCTACCTGCGGGAGGGCTACTGGGCCGATCTCGTCCTGGTCGCCGATCAGGATCACGCCGTGGATGCCGACCCCATCCTCGGCCGCTGCGGCTGGACCCCGTTCGCCGGCCGGCACTTCCGCTCCCGGGTTCTCACCACCCTGGTGTCCGGACAGATCGCCTGGCAGGACGGCCGGCTCAACCCCGCCTGCCGCGGCGAAGCCCTCCAGTTCAACCGCTGACACCCGCCATGCACGAACTCTCCCGCGCCTTCCTCTTCGAGGCAGCCCACACCCTGCAACGGGACATCGGCACCGAGGGCAGCCGGCGCATCCACGGCCACAGCTACCGCGCCACCATCACCCTGGCCGGGGTACCCGACCCCGTCACCGGCATGCTGATCGACATCGGCCACCTGGATACCCTCCTCGCCGACACCCGTGACGCCCTCGACCACCGCTTCCTGGATGAAGTGCCCGGCCTGGGTCCCGCCACCCTCGAGAACCTGTGCAGCTTCCTGTGGGCCCGGCTCGCCCCCAGCCTGCCGCAGCTTCACCGGGTCACGGTCAGTCGCGACCTGTCCGGCGACGCCTGCAGCTTCGTCGGGAAGGCCGCCTGCTGATGCATCCCCTCACCCACACCCTGGCGGCCTGCGTCGTCGGGGGCCTCCTCAGCATGGGGGCTGCCGCGCTACTGACCTTCGGGCTCCCCCGCCGCTGGCTGACGCGCATGATCAGCTTCTCCACCGGCGTGCTGCTGGCCACCGCCTTCCTGGACCTGCTGCCCGAAGCCGCCGAGGCCGGCCTCGAGACCCACACCCTCTTTGCCCTGCTGCTGGCCGGCCTGCTTGGCTTCTTCTTTCTGGAAAAGGCCGCCCTGTGGCGCCACAGCCACGACGCCCCCGCGCACAGCCATGATCTGGCCCGGACGGTGCCGATCATCCTGCTGGGTGACACCGTCCATAACTTCACCGACGGCCTGGTGCTGGCAGCCGCCTTCCTGGTGGATCCCCACCTGGGCTGGGCGACGGCACTGGCCATCGCCGCCCACGAAATCCCCCAGGAGGCGGGTGACTTCATCCTGCTGCTTGCTGCCGGCTGGCGCCGGAGCCGGGCCTTGCTATGGAACGGTCTGTCCAGCCTGGCCGCCGTGCTGGGTGGCCTCATCGGGCACTTCTGGCTGAGCGACGCCGGGCGCTGGCTCCCCCATGTGCTCGTCATCGCCGCCGCCAGCTTCATCTATCTCGCCGTCTCCGACCTGATGCCCTGGCTGCGCCAGCAAAGGGGCGACCTTGCCTGGCACGGGGGCTTCATGGCGGCAGGCATCGCCCTTCTTTCGGCCGGCATGGCCTTTCTCCACTGATCTCCACGGAGCCCTCCATGAACGCACGCCACAACCTCCCTGCCCACGCCCCCCATACCCTGGTCACCCGCTCTCCGGCCGCGCTGGTCGGCATCTTCGAGCCGGATGTCCAGCTCGCCATCTGGCAACGCCCTGCGGATCCGCGCATCGCCGACTACCTGGAGACATCAAGACATGGCCTCGGACGCGGGCTGCGGACCACCCTTGACGCCGGGCAATGCCCTGGGCTGGGAGACCTCCCCGACCACCCCGGCCGCGATGCCCTGGCCCGGGACATCGGCCAGCTCGCCGAGCTGCTGGGCGATCTCCTGGACTGCCCCCATATTGGCCTGCGCCTGGAGGTGATCGACAAGGCCATGTGCCCACGCCTGCACGTGGACCGGGTCGGCATCCGCCTGCTGTGCACCTACCGGGGGCCGGGCACGGAATGGCTGGACGATGCTGCCGCCGATCGCAGCAAGCTGGGCAGTGGCGCCGGCGGGCTGCCCGACGAAGAGTCGGGCCTGCTCGGCACCGGGACACAGATCCAGCGCGTTCCCGGCTTCGCCGTGGCCCTGCTGAAGGGCAGCCTGTGGCAGGGCAATGGCAGCCGCGGGATCATCCATCGCTCTCCCGCGGTTCCGGCCGACGGCTTTCCCCGCGTGGTGCTGGCTGCCGACGGCGTATGGTGAGCCCCATGGCCCCGGCCATTCACATCCGCGACCTGTGCTTCGCCTGGCCAGGCCAGACTGCACCGTGTCTCACCCTGTCCGCCCTGGACGTGGACCAGGGTGAGCAGGTGTTCATCCAGGGGGAAAGCTGCGCCGGCAAGAGCACCCTGCTCAACCTCATCGGCGGGGTTCTCGTACCCCGGCAAGGCTCCCTACAGATCCTCGACCAGGCCCTGGACGCCCTGTCGCCCCCCGCCCGGGACCGCTTCCGGGTCGATCACATCGGCTTCATCTTCCAGCAGTTCAATCTGCTGCCCTATCTGTCCGCCCTCGACAACGTGCTCCTGCCCTGCCGCTTCTCCGCCACCCGGGCCCGGCGGGCCGGCGCCCGGCCCGTGGAGGAGGCGCGCCGGCTCCTGGATGCCCTGGAGGTGGATGCCGGCGACGCCGCCCGACCGGCGAGCACCCTGTCCGTCGGGCAGCAGCAGCGGGTGGCAGCAGCCCGGGCGCTGATCGGGCGACCGGAGTTGATCCTGGCCGACGAGCCGACCTCGGCCCTGGACCCGCGCCGCCAGGACGCCTTCCTCACCCTGCTGGGCAAGGAGGTGGCGGCCCATGGCAGCAGCCTCGTCCTGGTCAGCCACGACCCGCGCCTGGCATCCCGTTTTGATCGGTGCATCACCCTATGAAGACCCTGCTGCCCCTGGCCTGGGCCAGCGCCTGGAACCGGCGCCTGAGCCTCACCCTCGCCACCCTGTCCATCGCCCTGGCCGTCGCCCTGCTGCTCTCCGTGACCCGGGCCCGTGAAGCCGCCCAGACACACTTTGCCCAGTCGGTAGCCGGGGGGGACCTGGTGGTGGGGCCCCGTGGCAGCCCAGTACAGCTGCTCCTGCACGCTGTCTTCCACCTGGGAGACGCCAGCCATACCCTGGCGTGGAAGAGCTACCAGGCCCTGGCGGCCGACCCGCTGATCGCCTGGCGCCTGCCCCTCGCCCTGGGTGACTCCCACCAGGGCTTCCCGGTGCTGGGCAGCACACCCGAGTACTTCCGCCATCTCGGAGACGGACAGCAGCAAGGCCTGCGCTTTGCCGACGGCCGGCCCTTCGCCGGCCTCTTCGAAGCCGTCATCGGCGCCGAGGTGGCCGCACGCCTCGGCTACCGGACGGGCCAGCAGATCACTCTGCAGCATGGGGCCAGCCACCTGGACGCCCATCATCACGACGAGGATGCCAACCACCCCGAGCACGCCGACAAGCCGTTCCGGATCGTCGGCGTCCTGGCCCCCACCGGCACCCCCGTGGACCGGACCCTCGTCGTGAGCCTGCAGGCGCTGGAAGCGATCCACCTGGATTGGCAGGGCGGGATGCCCATGCCGGGCCTGAGCATTCCGGCCGAGGCCGCGGGCAAGTTCGACCTCACCCCCAAGCACCTCAACGCCGTGCTGATCGGCCTGCATCAGCGCACCGACGTGTTCCGCGTGCAGCGCCAGATCAACGCCTTTGGCGGCGAACCCCTGATGGCCATCCTGCCGGGCCTGGCCATGGACGAACTGTGGCAACTCGTGGGCAGCGTCGAGCGCACCCTGCACGGCCTGGCCTGGCTGGTCATGGCGGCGGGGCTGGCCGGGCTGGTGGCGGTGATTGTCGCCAGCCTGGGCGAGCGGCGGCGCGAGCTCGCCATCCTGCGCTCGGTGGGTGCGGGCCGGCGCCATATCATCGGGCTGCTGGTGCTGGAGGGTGCGCTGGTGACCGTCGCAGGAATTGCACTGGGCATGGTGGTGGTGGAAGCCGCCGGCCACCTGCTGGCCCCCTGGCTCAGGACCCGCCTCGGGATGGATCTCTCTGGTGCAACCTTGTCCATCGAAGCCCTCCAGCGCGTCGGTGCCGTGCTGGCCACCGGCATCGCGGCGAGCCTGATCCCCGCCTGGCGTGCCAGCCGGATGGCCCTGGCCGATGGCCTGCTGCCCCGACTGTAGCGATGCCCATCATGCGCCACATCCGCCTTGCTGCCTGCCTGCTGGCCGTTTCGCTAGCCGGCGCCCAGGCCCAGACGCCCCGGGGAGACGGTGAGTTCCGGATCGGAGACCGTCTGGCCGGCGGCGGCGCCCCGCGCGAGGCCAGCTACCGGGACATCACCTGGGACGATCTCCTGCCCAGGGACTGGAACCCCATGGCCACCTTCAAGGGCATCGATTTTTCCCGCCTCAAGGACAATGACCCGCGGGCCACCGAGGCGCTGGAGAAGATCAAGCGGGCCTGGGATGAGGCCCCCGTCAGCACGGCGCTGCAGGGGCAGCGGGTCCGGCTGCCGGGCTTCGTGATCCCCCTGGAACGTCAGGGCAAGCTGACCCGGGAGTTCCTGCTGGTTCCCTACTTCGGTGCCTGCATCCACGTTCCGCCGCCGCCCGCCAACCAGATGATCCACGTGATCGCCCGCAGGCCGGTGGCCGGCTTGAACACCATGGATCCGGTATGGGTCAGTGGCACCCTGAGCATCCACCGCGCCGAAACGGGCATGGGCACTGCCGGCTACCGGCTTGCCGGCGACACGACCCTGCCCTATACGGGCGCCGGCAAGCCCTGATCCTGCCGGACGCGCTGCGGCTTAGACGCCGCTGGCCACCATCTTGCGGCGCAGAAAGGCAATCTGCGTCTGCAGGGGGAGCCCCTTGGGGCACACATCATGGCAGGCCAGCAGGCTCATGCAGCCGAACACGCCGGTGTCGTCGCCGATGAGCTGGTAGAAATCGTCGTCACTGCGCTCGTCGCGGGGGTCGAGGCGGAAGCGGGCGATCTTGTTGAGGCCGATGGCGCCGACGAACTCCTCCCGCATGCGCAGGGTGCCGCAGCCGGCCACGCAGCAGCCACACTCGATGCAGCGGTCGAGTTCGTAGATGGCCTCGGCCAGCTCGGGCTCCATGGGCGTCTCGACGGCCGTCAGGTCGGCCTCCCGGGTGCTGTGGATCCAGGTCTCAAGGCGCTCGGCGGTGCCACGCATCCACTTGCCGGTGTTCACCGACAAGTCACCGATCAGCTCGAAGACCGGCAGCGGCGCCAGGGTGATGACTGGCCCCAGGTCCCGGGTCAGGCTGCGGCAGGCGAGGCCGGGCTTGCCGTCGATGAGCATGCCGCAACTGCCGCAGATGCCAGCGCGGCATACGAAGTCGAACTGCAGGGCCGGGTCCAGGGTTTCACGGATCTCGTTGAGGGCGATGAACAGGGTCATGCCCTCGGCCTCTTCAACGTGGAAATCCTGCCAGTGGGGAGTGACGCCCTCGGACGGGCTGCTGCGCAGGATGCGCAGAGTGAGGGCGCGAGGCCCCTTTGTCGTGTTCTTCGTCATCATCCGTGCACCTTGCGGGTGTCGTCGCGCAGGGCGTCCCAGCCCCGTGCATGTTCGCCCGGCGCGATGTCGATGACCGGACCGATACTGCGGGTGAACACGGAACAGAGCACCCCGGGCTGTCCGTTCATCACGAATCCGCAGGTGTTGCAGGCACCCGAATGGCACAGGGAGGCGTTCCGGAATGGCAGGGGCAGTGCGCCCCACAACTGCTTGAGAATGGTCAGCACGCTCATGTCCTGGGTTTCAAGCAGCTCGTGCTCGCACACGCCGCCGGCACCATCGGGCAGGCGTACTTTCAGAACGCGGAGGGTGGGATCGGTCGGTGCATTCATGACGTCTCTCCAAGTCGTGCATTGCGCCCGCGAAAGCGGGAGGGAATCAAATGATCGAAGGGCATCAGGGCCTGCTGTACGGTGAAGCGGTCGGCATGGCCAAAGGCGGCACGGATGGCATCGATCTCGGCGGCGCGCCCGGCGGTGGCCGGGTGTTCAATGGCGTTCCGGGCACCGTAGCCGCGCCAGCCGGGCGGTAGCTCCATGCTGGCCACATCAAGGGCCTCGTAGTCGAGGGTCGGCAGCGTCTGGAAGTCGTCGTGCCAGGTGGCCAGGGTGCGTTTGAGCCAATTGGCATCGTCGCGGCGCGGATAGTCCTCGCGGAAATGCGCACCGCGGCTCTCGGTGCGCTGGAGGGCACCGTAGGCCACACAGAGGGCCAGCTTGAGCATCTTCTGCACCCGGTAGGCGGTGACCAGCTCGGGGTTGGCCCCCGGCCGGCGGGTGCGCAGGCCGATGCGGCGGCTGCGAACCAACAGGCCCTGCAACTCTTCCACGGCGGCCTGGAGCAGTTCGCCGGTGCGGAAGATGCCCACCTTGTCGGTCATGATGTCCTGCATGCGGCGCATCAGCTCGGCGCCGCTCTCCGTTCCGTTGCCATGCAGCAAAGTGTCGAGCTTCGCCTGCTCGCTTTCGAGGCATTCCCGCACGAGGGCGGTACTTACCTGCAGCTCCCCTGCGGCGGATTCCACGAAGTCGGCCATGTTCTCGCCGACGATCATGCCGGCCACCACCGTCTCGGCCACCGAATTGCCGCCCAGGCGGTTGAAACCGTGGAGATCCCAGCAGGCGGCTTCACCACAGGCGAAGAGCCCCTTCAGGCCCCGGGCATGACCGCGCGCGTCGGTGCGGATGCCGCCCATGGAATAGTGCTGGGCCGGACGCACGGGAATCAGGTCGCGGGCGGGATCGATGCCCAGGAAGTGCTGGCAGATCTCCTTCACTTCCCGCAGTTTGCCGTCAATGTGGGCCGCGCCAAGCAGGGTGATGTCCAGCCACAGGTGTTCGCCGAAGCGGCTCTTTACCCCATGGCCGGCGCGGATGTGCTCCTCCATGCGGCGTGAGACCACATCGCGGGAGGCCAGCTCCTTCTTCTCCGGCTCGTAGTCGGGCATGAAACGATGGCCGGCGGCGTCCTTCAGCAGCCCGCCGTCGCCTCGACAGCCTTCGGTAACGAGGATGCCGGCCGGGAAGATGGTGGTGGGGTGAAACTGCACCGCCTCCATGTTGCCCAGGCAGGCCACCCCGGTCTCCAGGGCAATGGCGGCGCCGATGCCCTCGTTGATCACCGCATTGGAGGTGACCCGGTAGATGCGTCCGAAACCGCCGGTGGCGATGCAGGTGGCCTTGGCCACATAGGCCGTCAGCTCGCCGGTCACCAGGTTGCGCACCACGGCGCCGTGGCAGCGCCCGCCCTCGTGGATCAGGGCCAGGGCCTCCATGCGCTCGTGCACCGGGATGCGCTCCGCCACCGCCTGGTCGCTGACCGCATACAGCATGGCGTGGCCGGTGCCGTCGGAGACGTAGCAGGTGCGCCATTTCTTGGTGCCGCCAAAGTCCCGGGCGGCAATCAGGCCGTGGGCCGCCTGCCCCTCGGTGAGGGTCACGCGCTTGCCGTCCATGATCACTTCCCGGTCGCCGGCCTTGATCCGGTTCCAGGGCACGCCCCAGGCCGCCAGCTCGCGCACAGCCTGGGGGGCCGTATGCACAAACAGACGCGCCACGTCCTGATCGCAGCCCCAGTCGGAGCCGCGCACGGTATCTTCGAAATGCACGTCCTCGTTGTCGCCCTCACCCTTGACGGTGTTGCCCAGGCTGGCCTGCATGCCCCCCTGGGCGGCGGCCGAGTGGGAGCGCTTGGGCGGCACCAGGCTGAGGATGATCACGTCGTGGCCACGGCGACGCGCGCCCACGGCGGCACGCAGGCCGGCCAGACCGCCGCCCACCACGAGAACATCGGTGTAGATGATGCGCATGCTCAGCCCCCCGGACGCCGGGACAGGGCGAACTCCAGCTCACCAAGCTTCACCACGGCCGCCCGGGGCGGCACGTAGCGCTCGCCGGCCTTGTCCGCATGGGCAATGCCCAGTTGCACGTAGGCCAGCAGGCTGACCAGGCCCAGCCCCAGAAAGAACACGCTGAACAAGGTCTTGGCAATGCGCAGGCGACGCCGCGACGCACTCGGGTCGCGCCCCTCCAGCCAACCCCACTTGAGGGCCAGACGGTACAGACCAATACCGCCATGGGTCTCCACCGCGAACAGCAGGAGGAGGTAGAGCGGCCACATGCTGCCGGTCCAGATGCGATCGGCGGACTCATAGGGGCCGATCAGTTCCGGCTGGGTCAGCATGCCGTACAGGTGCACCGTACCCAGGAAGAACAGGGCAAAGCCGGTCCATAGCTGTATCCACCACAGGCCCGTGTCGCCATGGCGCAACATGGCCTTGTGCTCGGAAAACGCCTTGTACTGCCGAAAATTGGCCGGAAACTTGCGCAGGGCCAGCCAGGCATGGGCGATGAAGACCGTCAGCACCACGCCCACCACCACCGACACCAGCCAGGGGCGGGGCTCCGCCAGGAAATAAGCGCCCTCGAAGAAGCGCGCCACGGTGTAAAAGGCCTCGTGGCTGATCAGGATGGACGACACGAAGAACATGTGGCCGATGAGAAACACGGCCAGGAACAGCCCCGACGCGCTCTGCAGCAGATCCAGCCGGGCTGGCCAGCGGCTCTTGCGGGTGGGCGCGCGCCCCTGCGTGTCACGGGCGACGGCGGGACGGCCGGCCTCGGCCAAGGGGCGCACCGGGGCAAGGGGACGGGCGATGCCGGAGGAGTCGAAGGAACTGTCCATGATGTGGAGACCTCTTTAACCACCTCCCAACCGGGAGGCGGTGAATCTGGCCGGCAGCCGCCCCCGACGGACGCCACGGATGGCACCCGGCCAGGGCCGGACACACCGGAACCCTTGTCTCCTCGCCTTGTTCTTTTAATTTACTACGCTCTGTTGTGGCTTCAATGTAGCACAGCTTGCTGCACTGCAACATAGTCGCTTTTTGCGGAATTGGCTGTGAAGTGGGGCACGCAGACCCTCAGCAATGAGCGCCTACAGCGCTAAACTGCGGATCCTTCAGCCTTTTTCCGCCACATGCACATCTGGATCGATGCGGACGCCTGCCCCGGCGTCGTCAAGGAAATCCTCTTCCGGGCGGCGGAGCGCCTGCAGATCAACACCGTCCTGGTGGCCAACCGGTTGTTGCGCACCCCGCCCTCCCGCTTCATCCGCGCCATCCAGGTGCCGGCAGGTTTCGACGTGGCCGATGCCCACATCGTCGAACAGGTGGCCAGCGGCGACCTGGTGGTGACCGCAGATATCCCCCTCGCCGCCGCCGTCCTTGAACGGGGCGCCCACGCCCTCAATCCGCGGGGTGAGATGTACACGGCGGCCAACATCGCCGAACGCCTCTCGATGCGGAACTTCCTGGAGGAGCTGCGCAGCAGCGGCGTCCAGACGGGTGGCCCAGCCGCCTTCAGCCACGCGGACCGGCAGGCCTTCGGGGCCACACTGGACCGCTTCCTGGCCCGTCACACACGGGCCTGAGACCCAGGCTCAGGAGGGCACGCGGGGCGCCGGGCAACCGTCGTCGATACCGTCGATCTCGATCTGGATGGTGGGATGATGAATGCGGAAGCGCCGCACCAGGATCTCACCCATCTCGAGAAAGAAAGCGTCACCCGGGTGGCCCCCGGGCATGATGAGGTGCGCGGTGAGTGCCACCTCGGATGTGCCGAGGGCCCATACGTGAAGGTCGTGGACACCCGTCACACCCGGCTGGCTGCGCAAGAAGGCGTGCACCTCCAGCAGATCAATACCCTCGGGCACCCCATCGAAGGCCAGATGCAGGGACTGACGCAGCAGGCTCCAGGTGCCCAGCACGATCACCACGGCAATGACCAGACTGATGACCGGGTCGAGCCAACCCCAGCCGAACTGCAGGTAGAGCACCCCGGCCGCCACCACGCCGAGGGACACCAGGGCATCACCGGCCATGTGCAGAAAGGCGCCGCGGATGTTGAGGTCGTCCTTGCTCCCGGCCATGAAAAGGGCCGCGGTAAGGCCGTTGATCAGCACACCAACGGCGGCCACCACGATGACCGTCCAGCCTGACACCGGCTGGGGCGCCTGCAGACGCTGAAAGGCCTCGACCGCCAGTGCCCCCATGGCCACCAGCAGGAGCACGGCATTGGCCAGGGCGGCGAGGATCGAAGCCCGCCGCCAGCCATAGGTGCGCCGCGGGGTGGGTGCCAAGCGCCCGGCCAGGGCCGCACCCCAGGCCAGGATCAGGCCCGCGACGTCGGAGAGGTTGTGACCGGCATCGGCCAGCAAGGCCAGCGATCCGGCCTGCCAGCCGAACACGGCCTCCACCACGACGAACCCGAGGTTGAGCAGAACCCCGATGGCGAAGGCGCGATTCCAGTCGTCCGGCCCCGGCGTGGAGTGGACATGCCCGTGATGGGAGTGGGCATGGCCATGCTCGTGACCATGGGAACAGGCGTGGCCGTGGTCGTGGCTCACCGGGCGCTCAACGCTTGGCTGCCTTCATTGCGCGCAACTGGCGCCGCGCCACGAACAGTCCGATCTGCTGCACCGGATTGCGGTTGCCCCAGGGCCGCCAGGTTTTCACATAACGGTTGCGATAGGCGTCGAACTGGAAACCCCACGGGGCGCACAACACCTTGCCCCGGCCGAGGAGGATCTTGATGGCCTCGGCGGTGGTCACACCGGCACAGAGCTGGCAGGCTGCAATGGTGCTGGGGCCGCGCCGGGCCGCAAAGTCCACCCGCGACGGATCGGCCAGATAACCCCTCTGCAGCATGGCGGGCGACAAACCCAGCAGGAAACGCACGGCCATCTCGTCCTCGTCGCAGCCGTCCAGCCGGAAATATTCTTCAAAGGACATCTTTCCCGGCAGAAAACTGAGCACCGCCGTCCCCATGCCCAGGGGGGCGGCCGTCACCGCCGGCACACCCTTGGCATGGCAGGCGTTGAAGGTGTCGCGGCGGGCCTGGAAGGCAAAGAAATCAAGGCCATCCACGTAGAGATCCACTCCGTCGAGGAAGGCATCCAGGTTGCCGGCATTGACCCCTTCGCCAAAGACCTGGATATCGAGTTCGGGATTGATGTCCCGGGCCATTTCAATCATCACCTCGACCTTCGGACGTCCCAGCGTGGACATCATGGCCCCCGCCTGGCGGTTGAAATTGACCAGATCGAAGGTATCCATCTCGGCCACATGGAAGGCGCCGACGCCCAGCCGGGCCAGGCTGAGGAGGTGCACACCGCCGACCCCCCCGACCCCGGCAATGGCCACCCGCTTGCCCCGCAGGGATGCCTGCTCGGCTTCGGTGACCCAGCCGATATTTCGGGCAAAAGCCTCGTCGTAGCGAAAGAGACCTTCAGACATGGGATGAACTTCCGTCAGCCAGAGAACATCTATGATACGACAGTTCGACAGGCCCGCCGGCGCGCGGCCGCGTCTCCACGGGCCGGGCCGGCGGACGAAGGCCTCATCCCATCTTCATGGGAGTGGTAACCTTGGAGGGCTGGCGCCGACCACCAGGCCACACCCGGGTTCATCGACTTGCACCACCCCACCTTCAAGGTTTCGCCCTTTCGGGTCGTTGATGTGCAATGCCGAAACGTTTGATCAGAGGGGACTAGCCCACCATGTCATTGCTTGACCGCTTCAGTCTGGGCGAAGGCTTCAAGAAATACTTCGAGATTTCGGCGGCCTTCGACGAAGGCAGCCGCAACGCCGTCTTCGGCATCCGCCACGAAGTCTATTGCGAAGAACTCGGCTTCGAGCCGGTCCGCCCTGATCGCCGGGAAACCGACGAATACGACCGCCACAGCCTGCACTGCCTGATGCGCACCGCGAGTGAGCCGCAGGTTCTGGTGGGCTGCAACCGCCTGGTGCTGGCCCGCCCCGAAGACCCGGACTACCCCCTGCCCTTCGAGCGCACCTGCGCCGCCACCCTCAACCGCTCGATCATCGACCCGGCCCGCCAGCCACGGGGTGCCATCGCCGAGGTGTCGCGCCTTGCGGTACGCGCCCAGTATCGGCGCCGGAAGGGCGAAACCAAGGCCGCGGTGGCCCTCAGCGACGAAGACTTCGGCACCCAGAACCAGCCGCGCTTCCCCTACATTCCCATCGGCCTCTATCTGGCCATCGTCGCCATGGCCAAACGCGAGGGCATCGAGACCCTGTTCGTGCTCACCGAACCGCGCCTCGCCGAGCACTTCTCGAAACTGGGGGTCAAGATCACCCAGATCGGCGGCCCGGTGGAACATCGGGGCATCCGCATTCCTTCCATGATGGATGTGGACGGCATCATCAAGGGGCTGCGCTTTTTCGTGAAACCGATCTGGCGCGTCATCGAAGCCCAGGTGGACGCGGGCTACGCCACGCCCGGCCGGCCGAGCTTCCGCAACACCCTGCAGGGCGCGTGAAGAAATCGTGGCGGGCGGATCAGGCTCGCGCAAGACAGCGCAGGGTTAGATCGGGCCGCCCGGCCCGGCACACCTGATCGCACGCCTTCAGTCTGTCGGATCGTCCTTTTCCACCAGGGGATAGGCATCGGCCACATAGGCGTGGCCCTTCATCACCACGACGATGGCGCAGCCGATCGCCAGCGTGAACACGACCGTCCAGTGCAGGATGACCGTTGCAATCGCGAGGATGTCCGCCGACTGCACGGCTTTCAGCACCTCCGCCTCCGGCAGCCCCCCGTCGAACACGCGCACGCCCAGGGCATAGATCGCCGGCAAAAGGCTTCCCACCAAGGCCAGCGCAGGCAGGCGCCGCAACAGTCGCCACTCCAGACCCGGGGCCTCCCGCCGACTGCCGGGCAATCTCTTGAACCAGTTGCTCATCACCGTCCCCTCAAAACCTGTCCGCCTTCCCTAGGGCAACGCCATGCGACAAGGGTTCCCCGCACGCATCACGGGCTTGTCATGGCGGCGCAACCGTAAGCCCCTACGCTGGAACACCGCATTCGTCCCCACGGAGCGCGTGAAGACCTCGTGGCGAAATCAGGCCGCGCAGTCGATCTGCTCACGCGCACCCACCTCATCCCTAGGAGCCATCATGTATCTCTCTCCCGACGACATCCGGCAAACCCGCCTGGCCACGCTCGACAATCTGCTGGCCGCCTCCCAGATCTGGGTCGATGCATCCGGGCGCTTCGCCGACCTGGGCCTGCGCGCGGGCCGTCAGACCCTGGAAGAGGGGCGCGGTCAGCTCGAGGATCTGATCGCCCAGGAGCCCCTGCGTTTCGAACTGCCTCCCCTCCAACAAATGTCGGCATGGCGAGGCGACAGCGCCGAGTGGATGCGCGAAGCCTTCGAAATCATCGGTGACGCCCAGCAGGGTCTGCTCGCCACCGCCCGCGACCAGGTGGCCACCCTCGATACCATCCTGCTGCGCCAGATGGACCGCGCCGCCCTCAGCGCCGACGCCACCGGCGAGGCCGCCATCGACCATGTGAAGCAGGCCATCCGGGAAGCCGAGGCCGGTTTCAAGGAACTGACCGATGCCGCCGCCCGGGGCACCGATATGGTCGAAGAACAGATCCGCCAGGTGTCCGAAGCCATCGCCGCCGAGCCCGGCACCGAATCGGCCAAAGCGCCCCGCAGCCGCCGCACGCGTAGCTGAGCAGCGGGCACGGGCACGGGCACCCGCCCTGGCGCTAAAATGCGGGCTTCCGGACGGTGCCTCCCGGCACCGTCCCACCGACCCCGCAAGGAAGCCCATGAACGCCCGCGCCCCCCTCTACCAGGCCCGCTACGGCTCGCCCGACGCACCGACACCGACGGCCGGATCCCCGGTCATCGACCACCTGCTCGCCCACCGCTCCGTCCGCGCTTACCTCCCCGACCCGGTCAGTGACGACACCCTGACCGCCATCATGGCCGCCGCCCAGTCCGCCGCCAGCTCATCCAACCTGCACGCCTGGAGCGTGGTCGCCGTGCGCGACCCGGCCCGCAAGGCCCGCCTCGCCGAACTGGCCGGCGACCAGGAGCACATCCGCCAAGCCCCCGTTCTATTGGTCTGGCTGGCCGACCTGGCCCGCCTGCACGACGTGGCCACCCGCGTGGGGGAGAGCGCCGCAGCCCTCGACTACCTGGAAATGTTCGAGGTCGGCGTCATCGATGCCGCCCTCGCCGCCCAGAACGCCGTCACCGCCGCCGAATCCCTCGGCCTGGGCACGGTATACATCGGTGCCATGCGCAACCGCCCGGAAGACGTGGCCGCCGAACTGCAACTGCCGCCCCGGGTCGTCGCGGTCTTCGGCCTGTGCGTCGGCACGCCCGACCCCCGGCATCCCGCCGCGGTCAAACCACGCCCGCCCCAGTCCGTCGTCCTGCACCAGGAGACCTACTCCCTCCCCGCCCAGCAGCCCGGCCTCGCCGAGTACGACAGTGCCATGAGCACCTTTTACGCCAGCCAGGGCATGAAGGTACGCGGCACCTGGTCCCACCACTCCGCCAAACGAATCCGCGACGCCGACTCCCTCAGCGGCCGCGACCGCCTGGTGGAAGCCCTGCGCAAGCTGGGGTTTGGGTTAAGGTAAGTCACGACGGTGTTCTTCGGGTTCCTGGTGTGGGTCCAGACTACTTTGCAAATTTGGCTGGGCCCGCTCTGCGCCCTGGGGACAGAAGGCACCCATGCCCCGTGCTTACCGCAAGACCACACGCCGCCCTCGGCTTTTGTCTCCTGATCAGCTAGTCTGCATATTCGCCCCCGGGCGAATGCATCCTCCCACCCCAGCAGGAGACAACGATGAAAATCACCCGCCTTCTCAGGCACGCGGTGTTCGGGCTCGGCCTGGCGGCAAGCACGGCCGCCTCGGCGGCCTACTCGCAGCTCTACGTGTTCGGCGACAGCCTTTCGGACGTGGGCAACAACGCCATTGCCCTGCCCTTGGTCCTCGGCCCGGGCGTCACGCCGAACGCGGCCATCGGCAGCAACGACTTCATCCCTCTCTACACCTACAGCTCCGGGCGCTACAGCAATGGGCCGGTGTGGGCGGAGGTGTTTGCCCAGCAGTTGGGAACAGGCCCCTTGTTGCCCTCCCTGGCGGGGGGCACCGGTTTTGCCCACGGGGGCGCCAACACGGGTGGCGTGGATGACGTGCCGACCCTGCGTGACCAGGTGAATGGCTTCATCGCCCGCCCCGGCGGGGCGCCTTCCGATGCCCTCTACGTGATCGCGGGCGGTGGCAACAATGTGCGCGACATTGCCCTGCAGGTGCTGGCCGGGGCCGATCCCGCCGCCACCATTGCGGCGGGTGCGGCAGATTACCTCAATGACGTCGTCACCATGCTGGGTCAGTTGCAGGCTGAAGGGGCACGCCGATTCGTGGTGTGGAACACCCCCAACCTGGGGCTCACGCCCTTCGGACGCAGCCTGGGCGCGGCGGGCTCGGGGCTGCTGACCGGCATCTCCGCTGCCCTCGGGGGCACCCTCTTCAACGGCCTGGCGGGCATCGACGGGGTGAGCCTGTTCGATGTCTATGGCCTGATCACCGACGTGGCGGCCCATCCCGCCAACTATGGCCTGAGCAATGTGGACGACGCCTGCATTGCCGGCGCCTGCGACGTGGACACGCAGCTTTTCTGGGACGGCCTGCACCCCACCGCCGCAGCCCACGAGATCATTGCCAACGCCATGCTCCGCACCGTGCCGGAGCCGGCCAGCGCGCTGCTGGCCCTGTGGGGTCTGTCGGCCCTGGCCCTGCAGCGCAGGCGGGCCTGAAAGCGGCAATGCCCGCCGGAGCCTCCCCCGGCGGGCATTGCCTGCACTACGGCGGCGAAGTTCAGGCCGCCTTCTTCATCTGCTTCTGATACAGGAACTCCAGGATCGCGCCACGGCACTCGGCGAAATGCGGGTCGTGGGCCAACTGCAGGCGGTCGCGGGGTTTGGGCAGCTTCACTTCCAGGATCTCCCCGATCGTCGCCGCCGGGCCGTTGGTCATCATCACCACCCGGTCGGACAGCAGCACGGCCTCATCCACGTCGTGGGTCACCATCACCACGGTGGCGCCGGTCTTTTCCATCACGCCGATCAGTTCGTCCTGCAGGGAGGCGCGGGTCAGGGCGTCGAGGGCACCAAAGGGCTCGTCCATCAGCAGGATCTTCGGCTCCATGGCAAAGGCCCGGGCGATGCCGATACGCTGCTTCATGCCGCCGGAGATCTCGTGGGGCAGCTTCTGGGCGGCGTGGCTCATGTGCACCATTTCCAGGGCTGCAGCCGTGCGCTCCTTGAGCTTGGGCTTGCCTTCCTTGGTGCCGAAGACACGCTCGACCGCCAGATAGACGTTCTCGAAGCAGGTCAGCCAGGGCAGCAGGGAGTGGTTCTGGAACACCACCGCCCGCTCGGGGCCGGGGCCGGCGATCTCGCGGCCGTTGCACAGCATGACCCCCGAGGTGGGCAGGGTGAGCCCGGCGATGAGGTTGAGCAGGGTGGATTTGCCGCAGCCCGAATGGCCGATCAGGGAGACGACCTCACCGGTGCGGATCTGCAGATTGACGTCCTGCAGGGCAACGAAGCGGCCTTTCTTGGTCTCGAAGGCCATGCCGACGTTTTCGACCTTGACGATTGCGTTCATGGTGTAGCTCCTCGGTCCGGAATCAGGCGTTGCCGTAGCTGAAGCGACGGGCGATCAGCAGCAGGAATTGTTCGAGCAGGAGGCCGACGATGCCGATCACGAAGATGGCGATGATGATGTGCTCGACCTTGAGGTTGTTCCATTCGTCCCACACCCAGAAGCCGATACCGACGCCGCCGGTGAGCATTTCGGCGGCCACGATGACCAGCCAGGCGGTGCCGATGGACAGGCGGATACCGGTGAGCATGTAGGGCAGCACGGAGGGGAAGAGGATCTTGGTGATGATCTTGAACTCGGACAGGTTGAGCACCCGGGCCACGTTGAGGTAGTCCTGGGGCACGCGCTGCACGCCCTGGGCGGTGTTGAGGATCATGGGCCAGATGGAGCAGATGAAGATGGTCCAGGTGGAGGCCGGGTCGGCAGCCTTGAAGACCATCAGGCCGATGGGCAGCCAGGCCAGGGGCGACACCGGGCGCAGGATGCTGATGATCGGCTCTAGCATGCTGTTCATGAAGGCAAAGCGGCCGATGATGAAGCCCAGGGGGATACCCACCAGGGCCGCCACGCCGAAGCCGATGGCCACGCGCTTGAGGGACGACAGAATGTTCCAGCCGATACCCTGGTCATTGGGGCCGTTCGAGTAGAAGGGGTCGGAGAACAGCACGACCGCCGCATCCAGGGTCTTGGCTGGGCTGGGGAAATCGGAAGAGTTCATGGCCACCAGCGCCCATACACCGATCACGAAGGCAAAGCCCAGCAGCGGCGGCAGCACGGCGCGGATGAAGTTGCCGAAACGCTCGCCAAGGGAGACGGACGGTTCGGTGGCGGCGGGCGCGGGCGCCTGCGTTTGGGGAGCGGGAGCGGCGGCCATTTCGGTCTCCTTGACTGGGGGGGCGTCGGCGTCTGGCCGAACGGCCATGAGGCCGGGGGTGAGGGTCGCAGTGTTCATGTTGATCTCCAGGATTCTGTAGGGGCGAAGTCATTCGCCCGCGGATGGGGTTCGGCAAAGGTGGGCGAGTGGCCTCGCCCCTACAGGTCAGGCCTTGATCTTGAAGCTGGCGGCGTACTTCTTCGGGTCCTTGCCGTCCCACACCACGCCGTCGATGAGCTTCGACGTGCGGAAGTCGGACTTGGGCACCGGCACCCCGACAATGGAGGCGGCCTGCTTGTACAGCTCGGTCTTGTTGATGGCCTTGGCCACGGCAAGGTAGTCCACGTCCTGCTTGAGCAGGCCCCAGCGCTTGTGCTGGGTGAGGAACCACATGCCGTCGGACAGGTAGGGGTAGTTCACCAGGCCGTCGTTGTAGAACTTCATGTAGTTCTTTTCCGACCAGCTCTTGCCCAGGCCGTTTTCATACTGACCGATCATGCGGCTGCGGATCACATCCACATCGGTATTGACGTAGCTCTTGGCGGCCACGGTTTCGGCGGTCTTCGAGCGGTTGGCGGCGCTGGCGTCGATCCACTTGGAGGCCTCGAGGATGGCGCAGATCATGGCCCGGGCCGTGTTGGGGTACTTGGCCGCAAATTCGGCCGTGGAGCCCAGCACCTTCTCCGGGTGATCGGTCCAGATGTCCTGGGTGGTGACGGCGGTGAAGCCGATCTTGTCCACAATGGCACGCTGGTTCCAGGGTTCGCCCACACAGAAGCCATCCATATTGCCGACACGCATGTTGGCGACCATCTGCGGGGGGGGCACAACGATGTTCTTGACGTCCTTGAAGGGGTCGATGTCGTGGGCCGCCAGCCAGTAGTACAGCCACATGGCGTGGGTGCCGGTGGGGAAGGTCTGGGCGAAGGTGTATTCCTTCTCCTTCTTCGCCACCACCTTGGCGAGGCTGGCGCCATCCACCGCGCCCTTGTCCTTCAGACCGTTGGACAGGGTGATGGCCTGGCCATTGTTATTGAGGGTCATCAACACGGCCATGTCCTTCTTGGGACCGCCGATGCCCAGGTGCAGGCCATAGACGAGGCCGTACAGCACGTGGGCGGCGTGGAGCTCGCCGTTGGCCAGCTTGTCGCGCACACCGGCCCAGGAGGCTTCCTTGCTGGGCGTGATCTTGATGCCGTACTTCTTGTCAAAGCCCATCGCCGAGGCCATCACCACCGACGAGCAGTCCGTCAGCGGGATGAAGCCGATCTTCACCTCTTCGAGCTCCGGCTTGTCCGAGCCGGCTGCCCATGCACCACCTGCCGGGAGCATCGTGCCCATTGCTGCCATACCTCCAAGGGTTGCGCCGGCCTTGAGGAAGCCCCGGCGGGTAAGAATCTTGTCGTCGAATTGCTCGCTCATTGCTCGCCCCTGATCCGTAAGTACAAAAAAAAGGGGCGTCACATCTCCCCGCTACTTCCGCGGGGGGATGGACGCCCTTGTCCAAGTCTGATCGCCTGATCAAGCCGGGCCGCCGTTGGTCCGACTTCAGTCAAAACATAGCGAGCACCGTGCCAGAAAACGCAAAGCAATGATTTAAATCAACAAAACACAAAATCAAAAACATGCACCTCTTTAGAGGTAGAAAAAATCTACCACTTTCATGCACTGGTGCAGTGCAGCACGCACCGCTTTGGGACATCGCTGGAGATCAACAGCCCAGAATCCGCGACCACCAAGAGATTCGGGGCGGAAGCTGCACTGCGCTTCCGCCCCGAATCAAGGCATTCCCGGAACAAATCTACCTCTTTCAGAGTAGCAGACTCGCCATATCCACCACATCCCGCGCCACATCGGCCAGCTTGCGCCCCCGCTCCATGGCGAGCTTGCGCAGGGCGTGATAGGCCGCTTCCTCATCAAGACCGCGGGCCTTCATGAGCAGCCCCTTGGCCTTGTCCACCACGATGCGCTCCGACAGCTTGCGGTTCGCATCGTCCAGCTCGGCGCGCAGGGTCTGGAACTCCTCGAACTGGGCGATTGCGACCTCGACCAGGGAATCGAGGCGCTCGGCGCTCACGGAATCAACAACATACGACGACACTCCGGCCTTGACCGCACGCCGGATCATCGCCGAATCGGTGTCCTGGGAGAACAACAGCACCGGACGCGGACAATCCCGGTTCATCGTTGCCAGGTGTTCGAGGGTGTCGCGGCTCGGGGAATCGGCCTGGATGAAGATGACATCCGGCTTGGTGGCAAGCACCTGGTCGGACAGATCGAGGGCGCTCGTCAGCACGGCAGCCACCTGATGGCCGGCCAGGGCCAGGGCCGCGCACACATCGGCAGCCCGCTCACGGGACGAATCGACAACGAGAACTCGGAGCATGGGGGCAGAACCTCAAAGACACGTGCACTCATCTAGCACGAAGCACGCCAGGGAGCCCCTCGCCTCCGGGTTAGTCATCCGGCCCCCAGCCCGCAATCCAGCATGAGCACCGACACGTCGTCCGCCGCCGGATGCCCCGCCAGGTGACGGTTCAACGCCTGACGCAAACCCTTCAACCGGTTGGCCCGCGGCGTGGCGTTGAGCACCTTCTCAAGGCCGGCACGTCCAAATGGCCGGCCATCGGCGCTCTCCGCCTCGGTGAGGCCATCCGAGCAGAGTACGAGCTGCCCGGGGGTATCCCAGTGAAGGGGTTCGCAGGCCACTCCCGCCTGGGCGGACGGCAGGATGCCAAGGGGCAACTGGCGGGAGATGAAGCTCTGCCGCACCTGCCCATCATCATCGACGAAAATCACGTCGGGCACCCCCCCCACCCAGATCTGCCCCGCGGGATGGCTTCCGTCCAGACGCACCAGCGCCGACGCCACAAAATGCCCTGGCGGCAACAGGCCGCACAGCAGGTCGTTGAGTTCGGTTACCAGCACCTCAAGCGGCACGTTACGGGCAGCACCCCGATAGAAGGCGCCCAGGGCGGGCAGCACGCTCATGGCGGCCGCGAGCCCGTGACCGGTGGCGTCCGCCAGCATGGCGTACAGCGCGTTGTCGGCCGAGCGCGCCACTGCCACCACGTCACCCGAAAAGTTGCGTGCCGGCATCACCGCGTATTGGACCGCCTTGTCGTGCAGCCAGTCAGACCGGATCTGCCGCTCCATGATGCTCATGGCCAGCGCCTGCTCCCGTTCGGACTCGTCGTGATAGCGCTGCAGGCGGGCCGCATCTTCGGCCAGCTTGCGCTGGATGCGGCGGCCTTCCGACACATCGCGGATCACACCGATGAACATGCGGCGGTTGGGCATGTGCAGATCGGACACCCCCAGCTCGATGGGGAAGACGGTTCCGTCCTTGCGCACCGCCTCCAGCTCACGGATCTGGCCGACGATCTGCTTCTGGCCCGTATCCAGAAAACGCTGCAGATACCCGTCATGGGCATCGGCGTAGGGGCCGGGCATAAGCATGCGCAGGTTCTGCCCAACCATTTCGGCCGGACCGTAGCCGAAGATCTTGCACATGGCCCGATTCACGGAAAGGATGGTGCCATCCCCATCGGCCGAGACAATTCCGTCGATCACGCCGTTGGCCACCGCCCGCACCTGCTCCAGGGAGCTGGACAGACGCCGCTGCATTTCCAGCAGGCGCCGGAGCGCCTTGAAGCGCGCCGAGAACACGGGAAAGGACAGGGGCTTGGCAAGGTAGTCGTCGGCACCGACATCGAGGCCATGGACAATGTCACCCTCCCCACTGAGGGCGGAGAGGATGATGATGGGAACCCAGTGGTCGCCGGCAATCGCCCGGATCTGCCGGATGGCCTCGAAACCATCCATGCGCGGCATCATCAGATCCATCAATACGACATCCGGCGACTCACGGCGGAAAATGTCCACGGCTTCAACGCCGTCGCTCGCGAACAGCGGAACACAGTCCAGATGGGCAAGGAAGGCGCCGACGATGGTGCGGTTGGAGGCAATGTCATCGGCGATGAGCACCCTCAGTATCTTCTCAGCCATCGACAGCCCCCAACCTGGAGAGAAGCAGGCGCCACGGGCCGCTCACCCGCACATGTGGCTTCGCAGGGGTGACCTTCATGATGCGTGCCGCTCCGGCTTGGCCACCGTCACCACCACCTGGTTTCCCGGGGGCAGGTAGGTCAGGCTGGCAAACGATAGCTGCCGGGACAAGGCAATGCCCCGGCCATTTGGCGCGAAGGCCCGTTCCGGATCGAAATCCAGAAAGCGCCGCCAGTCAAAGCCCGGCCCATCGTCGTGGATCTCGAAGGTCCAGCGGGAATCGTCCCCCCGCACCCGCAAGCGCACGGACTTGCCGCGGTTCTCGTCCAGGGCCAGACGACGGGCCACCTCCTCCTCCCAGCGATCGGCCTCGCGAAGGCGGCTCTTCTCGGCAAAGTCGATGCCCAGGTTGCCATGCTCGACGCCATTGACCAGCAGCTCCGAGAGCCCCATGGCCAGGGTCTCCGGCTGGGCACCGAGGAGTGCAATGAAGGACGCCAGGGCCCGGGCTTCTTCGAGGGTGCGGATGGAAAAGGAGCCTTCCGTGAGGCAGGCCAGGGCATGCTCGTGATCCGCCAGACTGGCCTTGAGCTCCCGACGAACGCGCATGTCATCCAGCGCCGAGCGGATGATGGTCTGCAGGGCTTCGCCCTCGAAGGGCTTGGTGAGGTAGTAGAAGGCGCCTGCCGCCAGGCCCTCCCGTACCTGCTCGGGCGAGGTGGCCGCGGTCTGCATGATCACCGGGATGGACCGAAGGCGGTCGTCCGCCTTGATCTTCTTCAGCAGCATGATGCCGTCCATGCCCGGCATCATGCGATCCAGGAGCACGAGATCGAAGCTACTGTCGGACCGGCTTAGCTCAACCCAGGCCGCCTCGCCCGACTCCACCATGACCAGGTCAAAGTCCATCTCGTCCAGGTACTCGGCAACGATATCCAGATTGAAGGGTTCGTCATCGACAACCAGTATGCTTACCTTGCTCATTCAGGCTTCCTTATACTCGACAAGCGCCATGCAGCCGGGCGACGGCGCGTCGCCCAGCGGCAAAGTGATGGTGAATTCCACGCCGCCCGCCGGATTGGCGCGGGCGGTGATCGTACCCTTGTGGGCAGTGACGATTTCCTGGCAGATGGCCAGTCCCAGGCCCGTCCCGCCCGCACCGGTGCGGGTCCGGCTGCTCTGCACGAACTTGTCGAAGACGGCTTCGAGTTCAGCCGGCGGGATGCCGATACCCTCATCGGAGACCACCAGGGCAACGCCGGGCAACCCGCCGGCCAAGCTGCAGTTGTTGAGGCTGACGTGAATGCCCTTGCCCTCCGGCGTGAACTTGGAGGCGTTGGACAAGAGGTTGCGAACCACCTGACCGATGCGCACCGCGTCCACCGTCGGAGCGGGAATACCTGCGGCAACCTGGAATACCAGCTTCTGGTGACGCGCCTGGAACAGCGCGTCGAATTCGCTCAGGGCGTCACCCACCAGTTGCTCAAGCCGCACCGGCGCCAGGTTGAGCACCATGCGCCCCGCCTCGAGCTTGGAAAGGTCGAGAAGATCGTTCAGCAGGGTAAGAAGCCGCTCGCCACTGACACGGATGCGATGGAAGTAACTGCGCAGCTTCTCTTGCCCGGCCTGGGCCACCCGGGTTTCGCCAAGCCGGGCGTAGCTCAGCACGCCATGCATGGGGGTACGCAGTTCGTGGGACATGTTGGCCAGAAATACCGACTTGGCTTCATTGGCGGCCTCGGCGGCCTCCTTGGCCAGTTGCAGGTCACGGGTACGGGCAGCCACCAGGGAGGACAGGTTGAGGTTGTGATCCAGGATCTGGCTTTCCCGCCCCTTGGCCTCATCGATATCCGTATGGGTACCGATCATGCGCAGGGGCTGGCCATCCGGGCCGCGCTCCACCACCAGGCCACGGACCAGGATCCACTTGTAATGGCCGTCCTTGCAGCGCATGCGGATCTCGTGGGTGAATCCGGGTGAGTCACCCCGCAAATGGGCATCCTGCGCAGCAACGGCAGCGCCCAGATCATCGGGATGCACCCGCTGCGCCCATTCATCGATGGCGTCGGAGATCTCGCCGGGCTGAAAACCCAGCATGGTGATCCAGCGGGGGGAGCGATAGACATGGCCGGTGACGATGTTCCAGTCCCACACGCCGTCGCCCGCCCCGTCCAGGGCAAACTGCCAGCGCGCCTCGCTCTCCCGCAGGGCCGACTCTGCCTGTTGACGTTCGGTCACATCCCGGATCACCGCGAGACTTCCGCCTGTGCGGACCGCCTGGAAGCGCGCCTCGAAATGACGCTCGCTCTCGCCCCTGCGCGATGCGTATTCGATGCGCTGAAGACGACCGCTGCGCGACGCCGCCAGGGCTGCCGTTGCAAAGCGCCTCGCCATCTCGGGCGACAGTGCGGCGTCGAGGCGACGCCCCAGAAAACTCTCGGGGGGCATGCTCAGGACGTCATCCGAGGGCGCGTGGTAACGCACGATGTGCATTTCGCCATCAAGCTGGAAGAGCATGTCCGGGATGGCGGCAATCAGGGATTCGTTGGTCGCATGGGCTTCCTGGATGGCTTTCTGCTCGGCCTTGCGGGCCGTCACATCCTCGACGATCACCCACCGGGCCGCATCACTGCCCCCCACCATGGTGGTCGTGACCACCACTGAAACCCGGTGCCCCAGCTTGTGGATGAGTTCGGTTTCATAGGCCCGGGTGGGCGCCCCCAGGCAGGCCTCCACCACCGCCCGGGCGTCCCGGCCGGCGAATTCCGAAGGATGCAGGGGCGGACAGGCATCGCCGCACAGTTCGCTCTCGGAGTAACCCGTGATGGCACAGAAGGCCGAGTTGGCCTGGCGATAGCGCCCGGCCGCATCCACCAGGGCCATGCCCAGGGAGGCGTGGCGATACAGGGTGTCGAGCTTGGCATGGGAGTCAATGACCGCCTGCTGGGCACGCCGCAGTTCGGTCACATCGGAAGCGGCGCCGGCGGTCCGTAGCGGAAGCCCGGCGGCGTCGAACTCCGTCTTGCCCGCCAACTGGAACCACCCCTCGCTACCGTCGATCCGGCGGATGGGAATGACGCAAAGAAGCGGCCCCCGGCCCGTCACGTGAAGCCGGAAGGCCCGCAGGAACTCGCGCCGCGCCGGCCGCGCCATGGAACGCAGGAGGCCCCGCAGGTCGCGTGGCAGCCCCCCATCCGGATAGCCCAACAGCCGGTCACAACGTGGGGACAGAAACACCCTGGCCCATCCGGCCCGCCATTCCCAGATACCCTCATCCGTCGCTGACGCCGCAAGCTCGAAGCGCTTCTCGCTGTCCCTCAGCTCCCCCGTCATCCGTTCGGCGATGGCGAGCGCACGTTTCTGCTGGTCTGCCAGGTTGGCCACAAGAATGGCGAGAAGGATGCTGATCGCCCCGCCCCCAGGGCTGCCAGCGTCGACGGCACGACCGCGCCCGCATTGGGGGCCGTGAGGGACACCTCCCAAACCCGATCCCCAAAATGCAGTCTGCGGGTCTGGCTCGCGCCCCCACCGTCAGCAAGTTCGAAGGCGTAGACGTCCAGCGCCGGATCCCTGCTGACGTCCACGACGCGCAATCCATACCCCGGTAACGCCGCCTGGCGCAGCGCATCGAACATCCGCACGACATTGACGCCGATCACGATCAGGCTGTCCCTACCCTGCCCGGCGCCCGCCATCAGATCATCCGTCGCGCGCGCGATTCGATAGACGAGCACGCCCGTAACAGGCTTGTCCCGATCATTGACCATCAGCGAGACCGGCGGGCTCATCGCCATCCGGCCGGTGCGGATCGCCGCATCCATGGTCTGGCGCCGCAAAGGTTCGGAGTAGCCGTCGTATCCGATGCCCCCTGCCGTCAGGGAGTTCAACGGCCAGAAATAGCTGATCGGGTAGGCATAGGGCCCCCGGGTACGATCAGGCACCGGGTAGATGCGGATATCGCGGCCATGGCTTGCGCTCAGCAGAGCCTCAATGGGCGCCAAGCGCTCCAGCTCGACCCGCCGGGCCAGGGCGATGCCGGCCACTTCGGGCAAGGCCTCAGCCGGCCGCAGGCCCGAGACATAGGTTTCGAACTCGCCCCGCTCAACCATGTGCTGGGCGTCGAACAGCCCCGCCAGGCCGCGCAGGATCAGGTCAAGCTTGCCAAGGCGATCGGTCAGTTGCTGCTCGAGGCGATCGGCTGCCGCCCGTTGGACTGCCCGCTCAAGTTCGTCCTCATGGGCATGGAGCCGGTGCCAGCCCATGGCGGTGATCACCGTGCCCGCCAGCAGGACGGCGGCGAACCACTGCCATCGCCCGCCCGGCAGACTGCCGGGCCGCGAAAGACCAGACCCACGGAATCGGAAAATGGACGCGCTCATCACCGGGGGTGAACGGCGCGCGCCAGAGAAGCTTGAGGGGCCAGGATGGGCCCCGCCGCCTCAAGGCATGAAGATCACCCGCAGGCCGGACCGTCCTTGACGCCAAACTTGCGCAGGATGTTCTCCAGCGGGCAGAAGCGGGTGAATCCGCTCTGCAGCAGATTGGCTCCCACGAAGGCCGTAAACCACAGGAACTTGCTGCTCACGAAGAGCGGGCTGCCCTCCACCCCGAGGGCCAGGGAGATGAGTACGAAGGAGCCGGCAAAGACCCGGACGAACTGATTGACGCTGAGACTCATGGAGATTCTCCCTGAAGGGCGGCGACGCGCTTGTGCATGGCCGCGAAGTAAAGGACGGGGATGACGACCAGGGTCAGCAGGGTGGACACCAGCACACCGAAGATCAGGCTGATGGCCAGACCGTTGAAGATCGGATCATCCAGAATGAAGATGGCCCCGATCATTGCCGCCAGACCGGTCAGGCCGATGGGCTTGGCGCGCACCGCCGCCGCATGGATGGTGGCCTCGGCCAGGGACGTGCCCGCCCGCACCTGCTGGTCGATGAAGTCCACCAGCAGGATGGAGTTGCGCACGATGATGCCGGCCAGGGCGATCATCCCGATCATGCTGGTGGCGGTGTACTGGCTGCCCAGCAAGGCATGACCGGGCATCACCCCGATGATCGTGAGCGGGATCGGCGCCATGATGATCAGCGGCACCAGATAGCTGCGGAACTGAGCCACCACCAGCACATAAATCAGCACCAGACCCACCGCGTAGGCGGCCCCCATGTCGCGGAAGGTCTCGTAGGTGATCTGCCACTCGCCGTCCCACTTGATGGCGTAGGCCGCGTAGGGGTCGTCGGGCTGATGGATGAACCACTCATCCAGCGTACCGGCCAGGCGCGGCCCCACCAGGGGCATATCCTTGAGCCGGCTGCGGATGTCGAACATGCCGTAGAGGGGCGAATCCAGCTTGCCGCCCATGTCGCCAGTGACGTACACCACCGGCAGCAGATCCTTGTGGTAAATCACCTGTTCCCGGGTGGCGGGCAGCACGTCCACCAGTTCCGACACCGGCACCAGCGTTCCGCCCGCCTCCGAGGCACGGGCACGCACCTTCATCTGCAGGATCTGCCCGACTGATGACAACTGCTCCGGCGGCAGGCTGAGGCGCACCGGAATCTCGTACTTGTTGTCGCCGCCGTGCACAGGCGTCACGTTCTCGCCGCCGAGCCCCAGACGCACCACCTCGACGATGTCGGCCTGGGCCACACCGAGCCGGGCGGCCTTGGCCTGATTGACGCGCAGCACCAGCTTGGGGGCCTCCTCGTCCACCGTGTCATCCACACCGACGATGTCCGGGGTGGCCTCGAAGGCCTGGCGTACCTGCCGCGCCACCGCCACCTGGCCGGTGTAGTCGGGGCCATACACCTCGGCCACGATGGGCGACAGCACCGGCGGGCCCGGCGGCACTTCAACCACCTTGGCATTGCCACCGTGCTTCTTCGCGATGGCCGCCACGGTGTCGCGCACCGAGATCGCCACCTCATGGCTCTTGCGGCTGCGCTGGTGCTTGTCCACCAGGTTCACCTGGATGTCGCCCATCTCCGGCTGGGCGCGCAGGTAGTACTGGCGCACCAGGCCGTTGAAGTTGATGGGGGCCGCGGTCCCGGCGTAAGCCTGGAAGTCGGTCACCTCGTCGACGCCCGCCAGCGCCTCGCCGATCTCCCGCAGGGCTTCGGCAGTCCGCTCCACCGGCGTACCGATGGGCATGTCGAGCACCACCTGGAACTCGCTCTTGTTGTCGAAGGGCAGCATCTTGAGCACCACCAACTGAACCACGGCCAGGGACACCGACAGCACGATGGCCAGCACCACCCCGAACCACAACTTCGCCCGGGCCCGACCGCCTGTCACGGGGTCAAGCAGCGGCGTCATGAGACGGCGGAAAATGCCTTCAAGGCGCGCCGTGATGCGATCAGGCACATGTTCGGTGCTATGGCCATGCCCCCCCTTCATCAGCTTGCCCGCCAACCAGGGGGTGACCACGAAGGCCACCGCCAGGGAGATGAACATGCCCATGGACGAATTGATGGGGATGGGGCTCATGTAGGGCCCCATCAGCCCACTCACGAAGGCCATCGGCAAGAGCGCCGCGATCACCGTAAACGTGGCCAGGATGGTCGGCCCGCCCACCTCGTCCACCGCCCGGGGGATCAGCTCCCACAGGGGCTTGCCCGGCTCCAGGGTCTGCCAGCGGTGGATGTTCTCCACCACCACGATGGCGTCGTCCACCAGGATGCCGATGGAGAAGATCAGGGCGAACAGGCTGACCCGGTTGAGGGTGAAACCCCAGGCCCAGGAGGCAAACAGGGTTGCCGCCAGGGTCAGGGTCACCGCCGCGCCGACGATCACCGCCTCGCGCCGGCCCAGCGCAAGCAGCACCAGCAGAACCACCGCAGAGGTGGCAAAGACCAGCTTGCCGATCAGCTTGTCGGCCTTCTCGGTGGCGGTGGCGCCGTAGTTGCGGGTCACGCTCACCTCGACGCCCTCGGGCACCACGCTGCCCTTCAGGGCGTCCATGCGCCGGATCACCCCGTTGGCCACGTCGGCCGCGTTCTCGCCCGGCTTCTTGGAGATGGACAGGGTCACTGCCGGAAAGCGCTCGCCGGCAGCTTCCGCGCCGACCGAACCCTTGCCCAGCCCGTGCCAGACAAAGCGCGACGGCTGGTCAGGCCCGTCCACAACCCGGGCCACGTCGGCCACCGTAACCGGCTTGCCGCCGGACACCCCGATCACCAGACGCTTCACGTCATCGGCGCTGGCGATGTAAGTGCCTGTCTGCACCAGCACCTCCTGCCCCGCCGCGGTCAGGGTGCCGCTGGGCTGGGAGGCATTGGCCAGCAGCAGCGCGCCTTTCAGATCCTGGGGCGTCACACCGAAGCCGTTCATCCGGCCCGGGTCCATCAGCACCCGCAGCACGTGACCGGGGCCACCGATGGTGCTCACATCGCGGGTGCCACGCACGCGCTTGAGCTCCATTTCCACGGCACGCCCCACCTGCTGCAGCTCGAAGGCCGAACGCGCCGGATCGCGGGTCCACAGGGTGAGGGCGACGATGGGCACATCGTCGATGCCCTTCGGCTTGATGATCGGCTCACCCACGCCAAGCTGGGGGGAGATCCAGTCCTGATGGCTGTGGATGGTGTCGTAGAGGCGCACCAGGGCATCCTGGTTCTTCACCCCGACCTTGAACTGCACGGTGATGATGGCCATGCCCGGGCGGGACACGGAGTACACGTGATCCATGCCGGCGATGCGCGACAGCACCTGCTCGGCCGGGCGGGCCACCAGGGCCTCCACGTCCTTCGCCGAGGCACCGGGGAAGGCCACCATCACGTCGGCCATCGTGACGTCGATCTGGGGTTCCTCCTCCTTCGGCGTGATCAGCGTGGCAAACACGCCGAGCAGCATCAGCACCAGGGCCAGCAGGGGGGTGAGCGCGTTACGCTGGAACAGCGCCGCGATACGTCCGGAAATGCCCATGATTCAGCGCTTCTGACGCAGGAGGCCGGCACGTACCGGGTCCAGAGCGATCACTTCGCCTCCCGACAGACCCGCCAGCACCTCGACGGAGCCGTCGGCCAGCACTGTGCCTAAACGCACCTGGCGCAAGCTGAAGCCGCCCTTGCCATCCGCCACGTAAACACCGGTCACCTCACCACGACGCAACACCGCCGCAGCAGGCACCGCCACGCGGGATGGCGCTTCGCCCCCGGTCAGAAAATGCACCCGGGCGGCCATGCCCGGCACCACACCTGCAGCGTCGGCCGGCAGATTGACGCGGACGCGGGCGGTATGGGTACGCGGATCGGCCGAGGGCAGAACGGTGATCCCACTCCCATCGAACCAGCGACCACTCTCGGGAAACTCGATTCTCGCCCGCAGACCGGGCTTGCCCAGATCCGCCAGACGCGACTGGGGCACATCTGCCACAGCACGCAGACCGCCGGGCTCGTGGATGATCAGCAGGGGCCGGCCGGGCTGGGCCATCTCGCCCACCTCGGCCAGACGCTGGGCCACCACCCCGGACAAGGGCGCGGTAACCGTCGCGAAGCCCCGCGTGGTGTCAACCTGCGCACGCCCCGCCTCGGCAGCCTTGTGCTGGGCCGCGGCCGTATCGAAGGCGGCCTGGGCCTGATCCACCGCACTCGCGCTGACAAAGTTACGCGCCTTCAGGCTGCGCGCCCGCTCCAGGGCCAGCCGCGCATCCTCCATCCGTGCCCGTGCCGCTGCCACGTTGGCACCGGCCGCAGCCACCGCCTGGTCGGCTTCACGGGTATCGATGCGCATCAGCACATCGCCCTGGCGTACGCGGGCGCCTGCATCGACGCGGGTTTCGAGTACCCGACCCTGCACCTGGGCTGCCACGGTGGCCTGACGGACCGCCTCGATGGTCGCCTCGGCCGCGTAGGTCTGTGCCAGCGCATGGGGCTTGAGCTGGACCGTGGGCACAGGGGAACCGGCCCCATCGGCGGACGCGGGCACGGAGAAGACAAGGAACACGCCGGCAAGGAGTGCTCCAGCATGGAGAACAGGGTATCGACTCATAATATAAGAATACACTTATATTATGAGTCGTCAAGATAAGGGGGCGAGTCCGAACCGCGCAGTCGATGTATTCACATGCGCTCAGGCCCTGCGACGCACCACACCCTCCACGCAACGGCCGCCATCGAGAAACACCAGATCCGGAAAGGCCAGCATCCGCGCGATGGCGATGCCACGACCGTGGGGCTCGACCGAGCGAGCCGGATCGAGTTCAAGGTAGGGGCCGGGGTCGAAACCCAGCCCCTGGTCACGAATCAGAAAACGGACTTCCCGCGGGCGGCACTCCACCCTCAGGTAGGCGAAGCGCGCAGCATGCTCGGGCAGACCGAGCAGGCGCTCCACTTCATTGCGCCAGGCCCCCAAGGCCATGAGCTGCCCCTTGCGTGCGAATCCAAGCCCCAGGTTGCCGTGTTCGATGGCATTGCACATCAGCTCCGACAGCGCAATCTGGGCGCTCTCCGGATCGGGGCACAATCCGGCCGCCAGTTGCGACAGGCCGGAAACATCCTCCAGGGTGCGGAAAGGGAAGCACCCCCCCGACGGCGCCAGCACCTCGCCCCCCGGCAACATCATCGCCGCCATCAGGGTGGGCGTCTCAACAGGCTTCACGGCAAAACCCGCCACGCCGGACACGAGCCCGAGTTCGATGGTCGGCAAGTCTTCCACCTCAACGAGCATGGTCACGGCCACGCCACTACGGCGCAGACCACCCAGCAGCCCGGCAGCGACGGCGGTGGGAACCGCGTCCAGCAGCACTCTCCCCACGCCCGGTCGGCCCGAGGCAAGACGCACACGCGCCTCCTCCGTCCCCAGGCACTCACACACGAAGCCCGCCGTGGCGAGACTGCGCTCCAGCGCCGCCACCGATTGCCCGTTGTCGCCGACCACCCACACCCGCCCCGTCATCGATGGCAGGAAATTAGCTTGACCCGAATGAAACATGAAAGACTCAGACTCCTGCGGAGAATGCGGCCATGGCTTGGACAACGCCCTCGTCCTCCCCCACGGCGGCAAGCAATTCGATGCTGCAACCCGGGTGACGTGCCCGAGCCGCCTCGATCAGCGCCGGCACATCCCGCTTCAAATGCCCCCCCTGGGCCAGGAAAAGGGGCACAACCCTCAGTTGTCGAACGCCCGAGGCCGCGGCGGCCTCCACCGCAGCCCCCAGAGTGGGCTCCATGAACTCGAGAAAAGCGACCTGGACCCGTACATCCGGGCGCAGTCGCTGCACTTCCGCCGCAACCCGCATGGCCGGACCGGCCCATTCCGGATCCCGCGCCCCATGGGCAAACAGCACAATGGCCTCTTGCGGCATTTTCATCTCCCTGTCTCACGCCCGGCAGAAGGAGCAATGGCTCCGCCTGCACTGCAGCCTTTCCCCAAGGGAAGAGACCACCCGAACGAATTTGCAATAAGCTTTGCCGGATCTTAATCCGGGGCCGCGCAGGCTCATGTGGAATTCCCCCTCGCACCCGGACTTCCTGCAACCATCCGTGAAATAGTCCATACCATGCTGCATTTAGTTCGCCCGGCCCCTTTACTCCTTGTGATTGCCGGACTTTGCCCGCTTCCCGGCCATGCGGAACTTCGCCCCTCGGCGGTGCCTGGTGGCGTGGTCGCCCTCACCGTCGCTCCTGCCAACACCCCTCGCCCGGTGGTCCGCTTCGGCGGCCGGCCGGTGCTCCTGCAGCACGGCGCGGAAGGCTGGCAAGCGGTGGTCGGACTGCCCCTCGACACCCCCCCGGGCGAGCACACCGTCGAGATCGGCCCCGAGGCCCGGCATCTGGCCTTTCAGGTGAAGACCAAGGCCTACCCGGAACAGCGCCTGACCGTCAAAAACCCGAAAATGGTCACCCCCGACCCGGAAGACCTGGACCGCATCGCCGCCGAACGGGAACGCCAGCTCCAGGTGCGCAGCCAGTTCCGGGAAGTGCCGGTGGCCCGCACCGATCTCGATCTGCCGACCCCCGGCCGCCTGTCCAGCCGCTTCGGCCTGCGCCGGGTGTTCAATGGCGAACCCCGTGCGCCCCATACCGGCCTCGACGTGGCCGCACCCGCCGGTGCGCCCATCCGCGCCCCGGCGGACGGCGTGGTGAGCCTGGTGGACGATCTCTACTTCAATGGAAAGACGGTTTTCGTGGACCACGGTCAAGGCTTCGTGAGCATGGTCTGCCACCTGAGCGAGGCCGCAGTGCAGGTCGGCCAGCTTGTACGCCGGGGCGAACTCCTGGGGCGGGTTGGCAATACCGGCCGGGCCACCGGCCCGCACCTGCACTGGAGCGTCTATCTGAATGGCGCGGCCGTGGACCCGGCCCTCTTCATCGGGCCGACACCGGACCCGAAGCCAGCCCGTTGATCACCCGGGCTGCGGCAAACATACCGACGCAGGCCGTCACCGTGACCACCGAGCCGAAGCCGGCGCAGTTGAGGCCGGCCGGCCCCGGCGCCCCGGCGGCGCCTGCGGCCACATCGCAGGCAGCCTCCGGCGCCGGGTAACGCAGGGGCTCGGTGGAGAACACCGCCTCCACGCCGAACTTCTTCTTCGGATCGCGGGCAAAGCCGTGGCCCTTGCGCAACTGCCCGCGCACCTTGGCAAGCAGAGGGTCCTGGAGGGTCCGGGCCAGGTCATCCACGCGGATCTGCGTCGGGTCGATCTGCCCGCCCGCGGCCCCGCAAGTCACCAGGGGCAGGCCCCGCTCCCGGGCCACGGCGATCATCGCCACCTTCACCCGCACGGCATCGATGGCGTCCACCACGTAATCGAAGCCCCCCGCCAGTAGCTGCGCAGCGTTATCCACCGTCACGAAGTCATCCACCACCGCCACCCGGCAGGCCGGGTTGTAGCCGGCGATGCGCTCGCGCATGGCCTCCACCTTGGCCTGCCCGAGGGTGGCGTCGGCGGCATGGATCTGCCGGTTGATGTTGGACTCGGCCACGTGGTCCAGGTCGATCAGGGTCAGCCGGCCCACGCCGGTACGGGCCAGCGCCTCCACCGCCCATGACCCCACCCCACCGATCCCCACCACGCACACATGCGCCGCGGCCAGCCGGGCTCGCCCCGCATCGCCATAGAGACGGGCAATACCGCCAAAACGGCGCGAGTCGTCGGGGAGATTCAGGTCGGCGGTATCCATGGCAGTCCAGCAGCAGTCGAGGCGCGCAAATATAACCGAGCAGGCGATAATCGCCCCCATCCGATCCCTCCTGCCCCCCGCCATGGCCCGCTACCCGCACATCCTCTTCGACCTCGACGGCACCCTCATCGACTCCGCCCCGGCCATCCTCGCCAGCTTCCGCGACGCCTTCGCCCAGACTGGCATCGCGCCCGTGCGCAGCATCGACGAGAGCATCATCGGCCCACCGCTGCTGGAAACCCTGCAGCTCCTTTCGGGCAGCCAGGACGCGGCCCTGACCGGCCGCCTCGCCGACGCCTTCAAGGCCAGCTACGACACCGAAGGCTACAAGGCCACCGCCGCCTATGCCGGTGTCGGCGCCCTGCTCGCCAGCCTGGCGGGTGCCGGCCTGACCCTGTCCATCGCCACCAACAAACGCATCCACCCCACCCGCCTGATCCTCGAACACCTGGGCTGGCACACCCACTTCGCCCACGTCTACGCCCTCGATCTCTTTGCCCCGCGCCTACCCGACAAGGCCGCCATGATCGGCCGCCTGCTGGCCGACCAGGCCATCCCCACGGACAAGGCCATCTACATCGGCGACCGCAGCGAAGACGGCGAATCCGCCGACGCCAACGGCCTGCCCTTCATCGCCGTCACCTGGGGCTACGGCAGCATCCAGCCCACCGAGATGGCCGCCCACTGGCGCCACGCCGCCACCCCCGAGGCCCTGGGCCGGACGCTGCTGGCGGACTGAGAGGGCGTGAATGGATCCACTGCACGGCACGATTTTCATGACACGCACAGCCCACCCGTCGCAATATGTCGGTGAAGCCCAAACGGGTTCGTCGGAAGTCCCTCGCACCCCACCCAAGCTCGCAGCCCGTGCCAGTTCGTTCAACCCAGGAGATGCAGATGACCCAAAACGAAGATTTGAAGTTCGGCTGCGTTGTTCAAGGCGCCGCTAGCTATGTCAGCAAGCAGGGATCGGTGTACGCACCCGGTATCAGTGCTGAAACGGTGGGCTCAAAGGTCGTGTTCCTGGGCATTGTCACGATCCCTCCGGAAGGAAGAACCAAGGCACACCTCCACGCGCACCATGAGTCTGCCTTCTACCTCATGAGCGGCGACGAAGTTGAGCTTTGCACGGGCGAGCAACTGGAGCATCGTGAAATCGCCAAGCCTGGAGACTATCTTTTCATCCCGGCGAAGGTGCCGCATGTTGCGGTCAATCGCGGGAAGACCCCCGCCGTCTTCGTCGGCGTACGCAACGAGCCGACCGCACAGGAGAGTGTCGTGATGCTCCCCGCCCTGGACGCTCTCGTCCCGTAGGCGCCGGCCCAGCAACGACGCCCAGCGAGTAGGCTAGGATCGTGCATTTCCGAGCAGCGGTTTTCAGCGAAGCAACTGGCCTCAAATAGCCCAAGATTCAATCGTGTGTCGCGGCGACTCCGCAGCATTTCCTGAATTTCTTCCCACTCCCGCAAGGACAGGGGTCGTTACGGCCAAACTTCGGGAGCTCGCGTTTGATGGTTGTCGCTCGCTGAAGCTCATACGTCGCGTGGAGATTGGGCCACCAAAAACGGCAGATGCAGATTTCGACCGTATGCATACCGGCAGTGAGGTTCTGCTGTAGCTGGGAGTAGACCAAGCCGTGCTCGTCATAGATAGCGCGCTTGCCGATTGTCCGGCGACCAGGCGTGCATTCGAGGCCATGATGACGCGGGGCAGGATCGATACTGCCATGATCGACGCGGCCCGGAGCAACGCCATCGCGGCCCCCTGTCGGCTTTCCCCGGCTTGTATCCCTGTGCGAAACTAGATGCGCTTCCCTCACCCCGATTTGATATCCATTCGGCCATGACCACTACATCCTCGCGCAGCCTGCTTGCCCTCCTTACCCTGGCCAGCGCCCTTGCCCTCAATGCGCCTGACGCCGAAGCGCGACGCTTCGGCGGTGGTCGCAGCATCGGCATGAGCCACAGCACCTCAAGCCCCACACACACCCCTCACCACGACACACATCACGACACCGCGCCTGACATCATCTATCGGCCGACGCCCCTGCCCAGCCTCCGCTATCAGACTCCCCTGCCCCCGTCGACGTCCAACTTCCGCTCAAACAATTACGGCAGTGACACGGCGCATGTCGTGTCGCGTGCTGAAGCCATGCTACGGGCCGAATCCCTGGCCGCCCGCCGCCAGCGCGCTCAAGCCGGCGCCGGCCCCTCCGACGCCGGCCCGACGGATGACGCAGCCCGCCTTCTGAGCCCGCGCAACCAGGCCTCCGCCCAGCCGGAACCCGCCCCCCGCTATGAGCGCACCGCCGACCCGCGTTTTGCCCGCATCACCGACAACGTGGCCCCTTCCCGCCCCTGCGAGTTCAAGCCCGTGATGACCGACGACGACTACATCGTCTGCGGCGCCACGCCACCGAGCTATTCCGCCGGCCGCTGAGGCACGACGCGGACGGAAATACCCCCCTTTCCCCCTCCTGTTCTGCCCTAAGCCCGGCACCTGCCACGCATAACATCGGCGCCATATTCCCCTGGAGCGCCGATGAAAGCCGTGATCCTCGCGGGTGGCCTGGGCACCCGCATCAGTGAAGAGACCGTCAACCGCCCGAAGCCGATGATCGGCATCGGCGGGCGGCCCATTCTCTGGCACATCATGAAGATCTATTCCAGCCATGGCATCCACGACTTCGTGATCTGCTGCGGCTACATGGGCTACGTGATCAAGGAGTACTTCGCCAACTACTTCCTGCACATGTCGGACGTCACCTTCGACATGACCCACAACCGCATGGAGATCCACGAACGCCACGCCGAGCCCTGGCGCGTGACCCTCGTGGATACCGGCGACACCACCCAGACGGGCGGTCGCCTGGGCCGCGTGCGCCAGTACCTGGAAGACGAAGAGGCCTTCTGCTTCACCTACGGCGACGGGGTTGCCGACATCGACGTCAGCGCCGAACTGGCCTTCCATCGCAGCCACGGCAAGCTGGCCACCGTCGCCGCCGTCCAGCCCCCCGGGCGCTTCGGCTCCCTGGAACTGAAGGGCGACGCCGTCAGCGCCTTTGTCGAGAAACCCCTGGGCGATGGCGGCTTCATCAACGGCGGCTTCTTCGTGCTGTCGCCCAAGGTGCTCGACCTGATCGAGGGTGACCAGACCATCTTCGAGGGGCCGGTCATCGGCCGATTGATCGCCGACGGGCAACTCTGCGCCTTCGAGCACACCGGCTTCTGGCGGCCCATGGACACCCTGCGCGACAAGACCGTGCTGGAAGACCTGTGGACCAGCGGCAACGCCCCATGGAAGACCTGGTGAATCCGGCCTTCTGGCGGGGCCGGCGGGTTTTCCTCACCGGTCACACCGGCTTCAAGGGCAGCTGGCTGAGCCTGTGGCTGCAGTCCCTGGGCGCCGAGGTTCATGGTTACGCCCTCTCCCCGGAAACCACCCCGGCCCTCTTCGAGGTGGCCGACGTGGCCCGCGGCATGCACTCCACTCTGGGCGACGTGCGTGACTACGCCACCCTGCACGCTGCCATGGCCGCCGCCCGGCCGGAGATCGTCCTCCACCTGGCGGCCCAGCCCCTGGTACCGCTTTCGTATGAGGCGCCGGTGGACACCTTCGCCACCAACGTCATGGGCACGGTGCACCTGCTCGACGCCTGCCGCCGGGTGCCGGGCATCCGGGCCGTGGTGGTAGTGAGCAGCGACAAGTGCTACGAAAACCGCGAACAACCGCAGGGCTACCGGGAGAGCGACCCCATGGGCGGTCACGACCCCTACTCCGCCAGCAAGGGCTGCACCGAGCTGGTCGTCGCCTCCTACCGACGGTCCTTCCTGGCTGCCCAGGGCATCCCCGTGGCCAGCGCCCGCGCCGGCAACGTGATCGGCGGGGGCGACTGGACCCCGAGCCGGCTGGTGCCCGACGTGCTGGCCGCCTTTGCTGCCGGCAACCCCGTGACCCTGCGCAACCCGAGCGCCACCCGCCCCTGGCAGCACGTGCTGGAACCCCTGTCCGGCTACCTGCTGCTCGCCCAGCGGCTGGTGGAAAGCGGCCCGGCCTTTGCCGACGGCTGGAACTTCGGCCCCGACGACAGCGACGCCAAGACCGTCGCCTGGGTCGTCGAGCGCCTGGCCGAAGGCTGGGGCCCCGACGCCCGCTGGGCCGTAGCCGACACGCCCCAGGTGCACGAGGCCCACACCCTCCGGCTTGACTGCAGCAAGGCCCACGACCGGCTGGACTGGCGCCCCCGCTGGCATGCCGGGGAAGCGGTGGCCCGCAGCCTCGCCTGGCATCGCGCATGGCGCAGCGGCGCCGACATGCAGCGCTACACCCTCGACGAAATCGTCGGCTTCGGAAGCCCCCCATGAGCCTGATCCGCAAGACCCTCACCCCTGGCGCCGATGGCCGTCTCCAGCTCGACCTGCCGGAGCTGGCCGGGCAGGAACTGGAGATCATCGTCCGCCCGGCCCGGGCCGCCGCCTCAGCGCAGGCCTGGCGCCCGGGCATTGATGCCGTTCCGCCCTCCGGCAAGGTTGTCGGTGACCCCGAGAAGGATGCCATGATCGACGCGGCGCTGGACGCCTGGCTCACCACCGGGCGCTTCAACGACGCCTTCGAGGCCCGCCTGGCCGCCTTCGTCGGCGTGGCCCACGCCCTCACCGTCAACTCCGGCTCGTCGGCCAACCTGGTGGCCTTCTCGACCCTCACCTCGCCCAAGCTGGGCGCCCGCGCCATCCAGCCCGGCGACGAGGTGATCACCGTGGCGGCGGGCTTCCCGACCACCGTCAACCCCATCCTCCAGAACGGCGCGGTGCCGGTCTTCGTGGACGCCACCCTGCCCGGCTACAACATCGATGTGAGCCTGCTGGAGGCGGCCCTGTCGCCCCGCACCAAGGCCATCATGATCGCCCACACCCTGGGCAACCCCTTCGACCTGGACGCCATCTGCGCCTTTGCCCAGGCCCACGGCCTGTGGCTGATCGAAGACTGCTGTGACGCCCTCGGCTCCACCTGGAAGGGCCGCAAGGTCGGCACCTTCGGCCACCTGGCCACCCTGTCTTTCTACCCGGCCCACCACATCACCATGGGCGAGGGCGGCGCGGTGCTGACCAACGACCCGCAGCTGCGCCAGATTGCCGAATCCTTCCGCGACTGGGGCCGTGACTGCTGGTGCAAGCCGGGCTGCGACAACACCTGCGGCAAGCGCTTCGGCTGGCAGCTGGGCAGCCTGCCCCAGGGTTACGACCACAAGTACACCTACAGCCACATCGGTTACAACCTCAAGATCACCGACATGCAGGCCGCCTGCGGCCTTGCCCAGCTCGACCGGCTGGACGGCTTCATCGCCGCCCGCAAACGCAACTTCACGCACCTCACGGCACGGCTCGCCGATGCCACCGACTTCCTGATCCTGCCGGAAGCCACCCCGGGCAGCGACCCGTCCTGGTTCGGCTACCCCATCACCCTGCGCCCCGAGGCCGGGGTCAACCGCGTCGATCTGCTCGAATACCTGGACCAGCACAAGGTCGGCACCCGCCTGCTGTTTGCCGGCAACCTGACCCGCCAGCCCTCCATGGCCGGGCGCAATTTCCGCGTGGTGGGCGAGCTCCCGGTGGCCGACCGGATCATGCGCGACACCTTCTGGATCGGCGTGTGGCCGGGGCTCAGCGAGGCCCAGCTGGACTACAGCGCCGACCTGATCCGCCAATTCGTCGGCGCGGGCTTCTGACGCACCGGGCAAACATGCCTCCCGACCTCCATCGCCCCTGCCCCCTCTGCGGCAACCGCGCGCCGGACCTGCTGGGGGCGCTCTCGCTGCCCCAGCCCAGCCACTCGCCGCTGCCATCCGGCTACCGGCTGGTGGCCTGCACGGCCTGTGACTTCGTCTACGCCGACACCCCGGCCGTCCAGGCCGACTACGATCACTACTACCAGCAGCTTGCCAAGTACGGCGGCCCCACCGGCACCGGCGCCGGCCAGAACCCGGCGGACCAGCGCCGTCTGGAACAGCTTGCTGACCGCCTAGAAGCCCTGCTCCCGGGCAGGGACGCTGCCATCCTGGACATCGGCTGCGGCGCCGGCGGGCTGCTTCAGGTGCTTCACAGTCGCGGATACACGCGGGCCGAAGGTCTGGACCCGGACCCGGCTGCGGTGGCCGCTGCCCGCGCCCAGGGTCTCCCGGTACGCGCCGGTCTTGCCACCGAATCCCCCGGGCTGTACGCAGGCTGCGAATTCAAGCTGATCGTGCTGTCCCATGTGGCGGAGCACCTGCGCGACCTGGACTGGCTCGACGGTCTGCCCCGGCTGCTCGCCCCCGACGGTGCGCTCTATGTCGAGGTACCCGACCCCCGGGGCTACGATTGCACCCGCCGCCCGCCGCTCTACTACTTCGACAGCGAGCACATCAACCACTTCAGCCCACGCGCCCTGGCGCGGCTGTTCACGAGGATGGGGCTGCACCCGACAGCCTTTCCGGCCACCCCGCTCATCCTCTCTGACGGCAGCCCCTACCCGGCCTTTGCCGGGATCGCCACCCGGGTGCAGAGGGGCATCGACGAGAGCAGTGACGGGAACGCCCGCTGCGTGGACACCCTGCGCGGCTATCTGGCCGACAGCCTGCAGCGGAGCGCAGCCAGCCTGGGCATCCAGCCGCCCCTCGGCCCGGGGCCGGTGCTGGTCTGGGGCGCGGGCTCCTGGACCCAGCGTCTGCTCGGGGCAGGGACCATTCCGCTTGCGCAGGTGCGGGCTTTTCTCGACAGCGCACCCAACAAGCAGGGACAGCTTCTTGCCGGAAAGCCCATTGTGGCCCCTGCCGATGGACTAAGTCGTCACCCGGACGCACAAGTTCTCGTCTGCATCGCCGTAAACCCCCATCAGATCGGGGCCGAGGTCGCCCGTCTGGAACCTGACCGAACACGTAGCCTGCACTTCATCACCGAGCCGACATGAAAGTTTCCGAACGCATCGCCGACTGGCTGGCCGATCACGGCATCGAGCAGGTGTTCACCGTCACCGGCGGCGGCGCCATGTACCTCAACCAGGCCCTGGCCAGCCACCCGCGCCTGAAGTGCACCTTCATGCACCACGAGCAGGCCTGTGCCATGGCCGCCGAAGGCTACGCCCGGGTCGCCGGCAAGCCGGCCGTGGTGATGGTGACCACCGGCCCCGGCGGCATCAACGCCCTCAACGGCGTGTTTGGCGCCTTCACCGACTCGATCCCCATGCTGGTCATCGGCGGGCAGGTCAAGCGTGCCACCTGCCTCGACTACACCCCCGTGCCGGGCCTGCGCCAACTGGGTGATCAGGAAGGCCCGGTGGTCGCCATGGCCCGCCCGGTCACCAAGCTGGCCGAGAGCGTGGGCAGCCCCGAAGCCCTGGTCGAATTGCTCCCCCGCGCCCTTGCCACCGCCATCGGCGGACGCCCCGGCCCGGTGTGGCTGGACATTCCCCTCGACGTCCAGTCGGCCGAATGCCCGCCCCTGCCGGCCTTCACCGCCCCGGCCCCCCAGGCCCCCGCCGATCTGGACGACGCCTGCCGGCAGATCGCCGCAGAACTGCGCAAGGCCCACCGCCCCCTGATCATCGCCGGTACGGGCGTGCGCCTGGCCGGCGCCGGCAGCGCCCTGCTGGCCTTTGCCGAAGCCCACGGCATTCCGGTGGCGACAGCCTGGACCCACGACCTCATCGCCAGCGATCACCCGCTGTTCGCCGGCCGCCCGGGCACCATCGGCACCCGCGCCGGCAACTTCTGCGCCCAGAACGCCGACTGCGTGATCGTCATCGGCTCCCGGCTCAACATCCGCCAGGTGAGCTACAACTGGGACAGCTTCGCCAAAGACGCCTTCATTGCTCAGATTGATGTGGACCCGGCCGAGCTGGCCAAGCCCTTCGTCCAGCCCCATCTGCGCCTGGCCTGCGACGCCCGGCTGTTCATCGACGCCCTCGCCGCCACCTGCGCCGACGGCCTGCCGGATGTCCGCCCCTGGTCCGCCTGGTGCCGGGACATCCGCGCCCGCTACCCCGTCGGCGGCGCCCCCACCGACAGCCCCCAGCTCCACCCCTATGCCCTGGTGGAACGCATCTTCGACCAGCTGCGCGACGATGACATCGTGGTCTGCGGCAACGCCTCGGCCTGCATCCTGCCCTTCCAGGTGGGCCGCCTGAAGGCCGGCCAGCGCATGTTCAGCAACTCGGGTTCCGCCTCCATGGGCTACGACCTGCCCGCCGCCATCGGCGCCGCCCGGGCTGCGGGCAGCCGCCGGGTGGTGTGCTTCGCCGGCGACGGCAGCCTGCAGATGAACATCCAGGAGCTGCAGACCCTGAAAACCCTGGGGCTGGACGTGCTCATCGTGCTGATCGACAACGGTGGCTACCTGTCCATCCGCCAGACCCACGAGAACTTCTTCGGCCGCATCGTCGGCGCCACCCCCGCCTCGGGGGTCGAGTTTCCCGACTTCGCCCGGGTGGCGGCCGCCTACGGCCTGGACGCCGTCAGCATCGCCACGCCTGGCGATCTGCCGGCCCTGGACGCCGCCCTGGCCCGCCGCGGCCCGACCCTCATCGCCGCCCGGGTGGACCCGGCCCCCGGCTTTGAACCCCGGATCAAATCCCGCGCCCTGCCCGAGGGGGGCTTTGCCACCCCCGAGTTGGACGACATGTTCCCCTTCCTGCCCCCGGCCGAGCTGGCCGCGGTGCGTGCGGAGGCGCGCAGCCTCCGCGCCTGGACGGGTGGAGCCGGCGCGTGAGCACCACGGGCTTTCCGTCCCTGAGCTTCGAGGACGCCGGCACCGCCCTGGTGGAAGCACGCCGGGAGGGCGTGCTGATCTTCGGCTGCGGCAGCTTCGCCCGGGATCTCCACACCGCCCTCGTCGGCATGGGCATCACCGTGCGGGGCTTCGTCGTATCCCGCGGCGAGGCATCCCGGTTTGCCGACTGCCCGGTAGCCCCGCTCACGGCGCTCCCGACGGGCTGGACAGCCCTGCCCCTGTGGGTTGGCGTATTCAATCGCGAACCTGGCGCCGATCACGCGGCCCTGGCTTCCGCCTGCGAAGCCGCTGGCTTTTCCCGCGTCCTGCTGCCCCAGCAGTACTTCGAAGCCCTCGGCGGCAGCATGGGCTGGCGTTACTGGCTGGACGAGCGGCAGGGTTACGCTGCCCACGCGTCCGAACTGCACGACAGCTTCGCCCAGTTGGAGGATGAACCCAGCCGCGCCTTCCTCGCCGCCATCCTGCGTTATCGGCTAGGGCAGACCCGGGGCATCCCCGCCGCCCCCGTCTCCGGCCCCCAGTACTTCCCCGACTTTCTCACCGGCCTCGCCCCCCCCCCGCTGGGCTTCGTGGATGCGGGTGCCTACAACGGCGACACCCTGGCCGAGGCGCAGCGTTACCTGCCTTTGCGCGAAGCCTGGGCCTTCGAGCCCGACCCGGCCAACTTCCCGCTCCTCGCCGAGCGGGCCCGGGGCCTGGGCGTACCGGTCACCTGTCTGCCCTGCGGCGTGTCCTCGGTGAATGCCAGCCTGGCGTTTTCCGGCGGTCACGGCGAAGCCAGCACCCTGGGCGGAGAAGGCAACAGCCACATCCAGGTGCTGCGCCTGGACGATTGCCTGCCCAACGCCCGGGTGGGCTACCTGAAGCTCGACGTGGAGGGGCATGAGATGGAGGCCCTGGCCGGTGCCGAAGCCCTCATCCGTCGCAACCGCCCTGTCCTCGCCATCGCCGGCTATCACCGCCGCGACGACCTGTGGCGCATCCCCGCCTGGATCTCCAGCCTTGATCTCGACTACCGGCTGCGTTTCCGGATCCACGCCCACAACTCCTTCGACGCGGTCTTTTACGCTTACTGAGGTCCCACATCATGAGCAACGCCATCTTCGAAAACCTGTTCATCCTCGAACTCGCCAACAACCATTGGGGGCGCCTCGAGCGCGGGCTGCGCATCGTCAACGACTTTGCGCAGGTGGTGCGCTTCAACAACGTGCGAGCGGCCATCAAGCTGCAGTTCCGCGAGGTGGACCACTTCATCCACAAGGACTTCCGGGGCCGCGAGGACATCCGCTACGTCAAGAAGACCGAGGCCACCCGACTCAGCAAGGCCGAGTACCGGACCCTGGTGAAGGCCATCAAGGAGCGCAACTGCATCCCCATGGCCACCGCCTTCGACGAGGCCTCGGTGGACCTGTGCGAAGAGCTCGACCTGCCCATCATCAAGATCGCCAGCTCCGACATCAACGACTGGTTCCTGATCGAGCGCATCGCCGAGACCCGCAAACCGGTGATCGTGTCCACCGGCGGCTCGACCCAGAAGGACATCGACGACATGGTGACCTTCTTTGCCAACCGCAACATTCCCCTGGCGGTGAATCACTGCGTCTCCATCTACCCCAGCGAAGATGACGAGCTGGAGCTCAACCAGATCGACTTCCTGCGCCAGCGCTATCCGAAGAACGTGGTCGGGCTGTCGTCCCACGAGTACCACGACTGGACGTCGTCGATGCTGCTCTCCTACGCCAAGGGCGCCCGCACCTGGGAGCGCCACATCGACGTCGAAGAGGACGGCATTCCCGTGTCGCCCTACTGCTCCCTGCCCCACCAGATCGACCAATGGTTCAAGGCCTTCCACAAGGCGGTGGAGATGTGCGGCGGCACCGGCACCGCCAAGCGCGTGCCCAAGAAGAAGGAAACCGAATACCTGGATGGGCTGGTCCGTGGTGTTTATGCCAAGCGCGATCTCCCCGCCGGCTACGAGCTGCACCACCAGAACCTGGAGGACGACTTCTACCTGGCCATCCCCCTGCAGAAGGGCCAGCTGTCCTGCCGTGAAACCATGAACGGCCTCAAGCTGACCCGCCCCGTCACCAAGGACTCGCCCCTGGAGATCGACGACGTGGACAGCCCGTATTCCCAGAACGAATCCCTGCGCAAGCTCATCTACAGCCGCGGCCTGTAAGCCTTCGCAGCCCTGACGCCATGTCACGCCCCCTGCTCCCGTCCCCCGCCTGCCCTGCCGTCCACGGCCGGCTCGGGGCGCTGCTGGATCACCTGGACAGCCGCCGCCTCCACGGGCAGCGGATCTTCGTGACCGGGGGAACGGGCTTCTTCGGCTACTGGCTGCTGAGCCTGTTCGACCTGCTGCACCGCCAGGGCGTGGCGCTGAAGGTCTGCGTGCTGTCCCGCTCGCCCACCGCCTTCCTGGCTCGCGCGCCCTTCCTCGCCGACGCCCCCTGGCTGGACTGGCAGCAGGGCGACATCAAGGATTTCGGCGCCCTCCCCCCCGCCGACCTGCTGATCCACGCCGCCACCGACACCGACGCCGCCGCCCATCGCCACCCGCTGGCGATCATGGACGACATCCTGCTCGGCACCCGTCACACCCTCGAGCGGGCCCGGGAAGCCGGCGTGCGCCGCGCCCTCTACGTGAGCTCCGGCGCCGTGTATGGCCGACAGCCGGCCAATGTGGCGCACGTTCCCGAAGACGCGGCCTTTGCCGGCGACGCCCTGCATCCGGGCAGCGCCTACGGCGAGGCCAAGCGCGCCGCCGAGCAGTGGTGCCTGCAGTACGGCCTGCAGCATGGCATCGCCATTCCGGTCGCCCGCTGCTTCGCCTTCGTCGGCGCCACCCTGCCCCTGGACGGCCACTTTGCCATCGGCAACTTCATCCGCGATGCCCTGGCTGGCCAGACCATCCAGGTCAGCGGTGACGGCAGCCCCCTGCGCAGCTACCTCTACGGCGCCGATCTGGCCATCTGGCTGCTGACCCTCCTGCTGCAGGGACAGCATGGCCGGGCCTACAACGTCGGCGCCGACCAGGCCCTGTCCATCGCCGAGCTGGCCCACCAGGTGCGCGACACCCTGGCCCCCGCAGCAGCCGTCCATATCGCCCGCGGCCATGACGACAAGGCCGGGCGCAACCGTTACATCCCGTCCATCCAGCGGGCGCGCCATGAACTGGCGCTGGACGCCTGGACGCCCCTGGAGGAGGCCATCCGCCTGACCGCGGAATGCGCCTCTCCCGTATCGCAACCCTGAGCAGTCGATGACCGCCATGCGCCAACTCTTTTCTGCCCCCCGCCGCCCGTACTACATCGATGCCCCAGCCTATCGGCGCACGTCGGCGGGCATCCGGGTCCTGCACCTGCTGTGCCATGCCCTCAACAGCATTGGTGAGGAGGCCTACGTCTACCCGACCGAAACCCACCCCGCCCTCAACACCCCGCTGGTCACGCCCGAGCTCATCGAACGCCACAAGGCCGCCGGCCGTGAGCCCATCGTCGTCTATCCCGAAGTTGTCCCCGGCAACCCACGCAAGGCGGCCTCGGTGGTGCGCTACGTGCTCAACCGGGCCGGACTGCTGGGGGGAGACAGCGTCCATGCGGAAACCGAGCTCATCTTCGGCTTCGGCCTCAATGCGCTGCCGGACGGCGCAGACCCGCAGAACATCCTGTTCCTGCCGCCCATCGATACCGCCATCTTCAACAACCGGGACAACCCCGACGACCACCAACGCAGCGGAGCCCTGCTCTACCCGGGCCGCCATCAGGCCGCCCTGTCCCAGTACCCCAAGCTGGCCGCCGAAGCCACCCTGATCACCTATAGCTGGCCCGAAAGCCACGAAGCCCTGGCCTCACTGCTGCGCCGCAGTGAGGTGGTGTACTGCTTCGAGTCCACCGCCATCGCCGCCGAAGCAGCCCTGTGCGGCTGCCCGGCCGTGATCCTCCCGTCGCCCTTCTTCAACGGTGTTGCCCTGAGCGAGGCCGAGATCGGACGCAACGGGATCGCCCTGAACGACTCGCCGGAGGAAGTCGCCTTTGCCCGCAGCAGCGTCGGAAAGATGTGGGACGCCTACCAGGCGGCGGAAGCACGCTTCTGGAGCCAGCTCGACCACTTTGTCGCCACCACCCAGGCCATGCCGGTCAGCGACGTTTCCGGGCAACCCGCCGAAACCCCCGCCGCGGCCGAGGCCCGCCAGACCTACGCAATGTGGCGCAAGCGCCAGAGCCTGCAGGAAATCGACGCCCAGCTCCTCGCCGAGCGCATGGTCCTCAAGTGGACCCGGCGCCCCGGCCTGCATCTGCTGCTGGCCCTGCACCCGGGGGAGGAAAGCCTCCTCGCCGACACCCTCGACAGCCTCGCCACCCAGCTCTATCCCGAATGGATGCTGACGGTCGTCACCGCCCTGCCCACGCCGGACGGACTGGCCGACATCCCCAACCTGCAGTGGCTGTCCGTACGTGACCCGGCCCATATCGACTACGTCATCGACGAAATGGCCGCCGCGTCGCCGGGCACCTGGCTGGCCCGCATCGAACCGGGTGTCACCCTCGAGCCCCACGCCCTGCAGGTCATCGCCGACTACATCAACCACCGCCCCGACTGGCGCCTCATCTACTGCGACGAAGACACCCGCGACAGGGACGGCGGCTTCAACCAGCCCCTGTTCAAACCCGATTTCAACCTGGATTTGCTGCGCGCCCAGGCCTATTTCGGCTGCCTGGTGTTCGTGGAGAAGCAGACCTTCCTGGCCGCCGGGCGCTATGGCGGGCACATCGGCGCCGAGACCTATGATCTCAGCCTGCGCACCCTCGATCAGGCCGGCGAGGCCGCCATCGGCCACATCAGCCAGATGCTGGTGCACCTTTCCCGCCAGTCACGCCGTGCCATGGCGCCCGACGCCGAGCGGGCCGCCCTGGCCGACCACCTGACACGCCACGGACTCGATGCGCTCATCCACGACGGCGCCCTGTTCGGCACCCGCCGCGTGGAATACCGCTGGCACGAGGCGCCGCTGGTCAGCATCATCATCCAGACCCGTGACCGGGAAGAGTACCTGCGCCCACTCCTCGAGAGCATCGCCGCCCGCACCCGCTACCCCCACTACGAGGTCGTGGTGGTGGACAACGACAGCACCGACCCGGACGCCCGCCAGTTCCTGGCGCAACTGGGCAGCACGGCCCCCTGGATCGACCGGGCCCGCGTCGTCGCCTGCCCGGGCACCTTCAGCTACGCCCTCGGCGCCAACACCGGCGCCGCCGCGGCCAGGGGCGACTACCTGCTCTTCCTCGACAACGACACCCACGTCGTTCAGGACGACTGGCTGGACCGCATGATGTCCCCGGCCTGCCGCCCGGACGTGGGCATCGTCGGGCCGCGCCTCACCTACCCGGAAACGGCCAAAGTGCAACAGGCCGGCTGGATCCTCGGTCTGCGCGGCACCGCCGCCAGCGTGTGGAACAACGACGCGGAGATCACCGACCCGGGCTACATGGGCCGCGCCCTGTGCGACCAGAACGTGAGCGCCGTATGCGGTTCCGCCCTGCTGGTGCGGCGCAGCCTGTTCGAACAACTGGGCGGTATGGACAAGGAGCGCTTCCCCCTCGTCCACAGCGCCCTCGACCTGTGCCTGCGCACCACCGACGCGGGGCTCAAGGTGGTGTGGACGCCCTACGCCATGCTGGTGCACTACGACGCGATCTCTCTCAAGGCCCGCCAGCGCAAGCCGGAGGGCGCCCTGGCCGATCTCCTCGCTGCGCTCGACGCCAATGACCGGCTGCTGCAGCGCTGGCTGCCACGCCTGGCCAGCGACCCGGCGTACAACCGCAACCTGAGCCTTGCCGACGCCTTCAAGCCGGAACATGTCGCCCCCATCGACTGGGACACCCACTTCCACGACCGGCCGCGCATCCTCGGCGTACCTCTCACCGGCGGAGCCGGCGAATACCGCCTGCGCGCGCCCCTGCGCGCGATCGGCCAGGCCGGCCTTGCTCAGACAATGATCTGCGAACCGCCCCAGGCCTTTTCGGTGCGCATCCTGTCTCCCATCGAGCTGGCCCGCGCCGCGCCCGACTCGATCATCCTGCATCAGCCCCTCGACGACCCCCAGACCGATGCCCTCGAAGCCTACGCCCGCTACACCCCGCAGGTGAAACGCATCATTACCATCGACGACCTGATCACCGCACTGCCCAAGAAGAACTCCTTCTACAAGTCCGGCTTCAAGGATGCCCGGCCACGCCTGCGCCGCACCCTGAGCATGGCCGACCGTCTGGTGGTCAGCACCGGCCCCTTGGCCGACATCTGCGCTGACATGGTGGGCGACATCCGGATCATGCCCAATTGCCTGGAAGGCGCCCTGTGGGGCGACGTGACGCCGCCCCGTCTTCCGCACAAGAAGCCCCGGGTCGGATGGGCCGGCGCCCAGCAGCACCTGGGTGATCTGGAACTCATCTATGACGTTGTCGAAGCCCTGGCTGACGAGGTGGACTGGATCTTCATGGGCATGTGCCCGGAGCCGCTCAAACCCTTCGTGAGGGAATCCCACGGTTTTGTGCAGGACTTCCGGCTCTATCCGCAGGCCCTGGCCCGGCTTGATCTGGATCTGGCCATCGCCCCGCTCGAGATCCATGCCTTCAACGAGTGCAAGAGCAACCTGCGCCTCCTTGAGTACGGCGCCATGGGATGGCCGGTCATCTGCACCGACATTCACCCTTACCAGAACGCCCCGGTCACCCGTCTGCCCAACGACCCGCAAAAATGGATTGCCGCCATCCGGGAACAGCTCGCCGAGCCCGATGCCCTGCGCGCCGCCGGCCTGAACCTGCAGCGCTGGGTCGCCGACGGCTTCATCCTCGAAAGCCACGCAGCAAGCTGGTTTGCCGCCTACGGGCCATGAAGGTGGACGTACTCTAGCCTGAAAGCATATGGATAACCGGCCAAGAACCCTGCAAATTCGCGACTTTCGGCCTAAAGCTTTGTTTTTTCGGGCCGCTATCTGAGGCCAAGCGGTAATCCGCCAGCGGCATCGCTAAGTATAAAAAATGAAAAAAGTCAACAATTTTCTAAAGTCCTTCCGACACTTCCCGTTAATGATCTCAACGGCGGTTGCCTTACACATACCGGGCAAGGCGAACCAAAGTTAAGCCTAAACGCTTATCTTGAACGGACTTAAGGAGAACCAAAATGGCTGCCACTATCAACACCAATGCGATGTCGCTGAATGCACAACGCAATCTTTCCACCTCCCAGGCCAGCCTGGCCACTTCGGTGCAGCGCCTGTCTTCCGGCCTTCGCGTCAATAGCGCAAAGGACGACGCGGCGGGCCTCGCAATTGCCGACCGCATGAACTCCCAGGCCAAGGGCTTCGACGTGGCGATCCGCAACGCCAACGACGGTATCTCCATGGCGCAAACCGCTGAAAGCGCGATGCAGGCCGTGACCGACAACCTCCAGCGGATGCGCGAACTGGCCGTGCAGGCAGCCAACGGCACCTACACCTCTGGCGACCAGGCCAACCTGGACACCGAATTCCAGCAGCTACAACAGGAAATCCAGCGCGTCGTCGGCGGCACCACCTTCAACGGCCAGAACGTGCTGAACCTGTCCTCTGCCGTGACCTTCCAGGTTGGCGCGGGCACCGCGACCACCGACACGATCAGCGTACAAGGCAGCGCCGTGACCCTGTCCGGCGTGTCGGCCGCAGTGACGGGTAGCGTGTCCAGCGTGGGCGCAGCCACCGCAGCGATTGCAAGCATCGACACCCAGCTGAACAACCTCAACACCGCCCGGGCCACCTGGGGTGCCGTGCAAAACCGCTTCAGCTCGGTCGTGCAGACCCTGTCGGTCGCCTCCGAAAACGCCCAGGCGTCCCGTGGCCGCATCATGGATGCCGACTTTGCCAAGGAAACCGCCAACATGACCCGCGGCCAGATCCTGCAACAAGCCGGCACCGCAATGGTGGCCCAGGCCAACAGCATGCCCAACAACGTGCTGTCCCTGCTGCAGTAAGCCGCTTCAAGCAAACGTGGCAGGCGCCGCGCCCTGACCGGCGCGGCGCCGGTCGCACAACCGGGAGAACATCATGAGCATCCAGTCCGTCGGCGCGAGCAGCACGCAATACGCGCCCCCCGTACAGACCCCCGCCCAGAGTTCCGGGGCAGGCGCAGTACGTGCGGCGGAGGCCACTCCCGAGGCAGCCCGTGCCCAACAAGCCGCCACCACCCAGCCCCCTCCCCGAACCCCGCCAAGCAGCGAGCAACTGACACAGGCCGTCAAGCAGATTCAGGACGTGATCAAGCAGACCGCCAACAGTCTGCAGTTCTCCATTGACGAAGACATCGGCGTGACGGTCGTGAAGGTCATTGACACCGAATCCAAGAAAGTCATCCGCCAGATTCCGTCTGAAGAGGTCATCGACATCGCCAAGGCGCTGGACAAACTGCAGGGTTTGCTGGTCAAGCAGCAAGCCTGAAGCCACGCCCCGGCGGGGCATTGATATCCGCTGCCAGCTCCTCCCCTGGCAACATTGATCCCACCCCCGCGGTGGGATTTTTTCCCCATCGTCACCGGTCAACCCCACGAACCGACGCGACTCGAAGCAGACTGGCACAGTCCATGCATAATGATTGCATTCCCGGCAAGGGCCTCAAGTTTGTTGAGCCACAGCCGTAATCGAAACCAGTAGCAACGACGCATCACAGGGGTACATCATGGCAAGCCTTTCTTCCGCTGGCATTGGTTCGGGACTGTCGGTCGAGTCGATCATCAGCAGCCTGATGTCCATTGAAAAGCAGCCGGTCACCAAGCTGCAGAGCCAGCAGACCGGCTTCCAGTCGAAGATTTCCGCGCTCGGAACACTCAAGAGCGGCCTGTCTACCCTGCAGACGGCAGCCAAGGCGCTCACACCGGCAATCGGCCAAAGCGCGACGGCAGCTTTTTCCGCTTACAAGGCAAACCTTGCCGATTCAACGATCGGTACCGTTACCGCAGGCAACACGGCCGTGGCGGGCACCTACTCGGTCGAAGTGACGGCCCTGGCAACCAACCAGCGCCTTGCCCTTGGCAAGACCTACGCGGCAGGCGACCCTGTCCTGGACTTTGGCTCGGACTCGACCCGCACCCTGACCGTCACCAAGAATGGCACCCCGGTGGACATCACCCTGGAAAGCGGTCAAAACACCCTTGCCGGGGTCCGCGATGCCATCAACAAGGCTGAGGCCGGCGTCAGCGCGACAATCGTGACGGACACGGGCGGCAAGCAGAACCTCTTGCTCACCGCGACGACCGGAGGCACCGCCGCAGCGGTCAGCCTGTCAGGCACGGCCACCTTCATCGACCCCGGTGCACCGGGTAGCCCCATTGCCGCCTCCAGCGCCTTTACCCAAACCCAGGCCGCCACGGATGCGGCGGTGAAGATCCAGGGCGTATCCATCGCCACCAAGGGCAACACGATCACCGATGCGGTTGACGGAATCACCCTCCAGCTGACGAAAACAGGCTCGACCAGTCTGACCGTCACCCGTGACAACTCGGAACTGAAGACCAAGGTCGAGAGCTTCATCAGCGCTTACAACGCCCTGAACTCCTCGGTAAAGAGTCTCGGTGCCTACAACGCCAGCACCAAGACCGGCGCAGTGCTCAACGGCGATGCGTCCCTGCGCACCATCCAGTCCCAGGTCCGGGGTGCCGTCACCAACACGCCCGCCAGCCTCAACACCAACGCGGTCAAGACCCTGGCCGACATGGGTGTGTCCTTCCAGACCGATGGCACTCTGAAGCTCGACTCCACCAAATTCGACAAGGCCGTCAGCAGCAACTTCACTGCGGTGGCCACGGCACTCGGCGCCTACGGCGACGCGATGAAGACCACCACCACGAACCTGCTTGGAACGGGCGGGGTCATCGCCAGCCGAACCGACGGCCTGAACTCCAGCATCAAGAACCTCGACAAGCGTATCGAGGCACTCAACACCCGCTTGACGATGATCGAAAAAACCTACCGGGCCCAATTCACGGCCCTGGATACAACCATGACGAGCATGAGCACAACCAGCAGCTATCTCACCCAGCAGTTGTCCATCCTCAGCAACATGGCAAGCAACTAACCCCGACCGGAGAACAAGATGTCGTTTGGCCTCGCCACCCGCCGCGCCGCCTCAGTCTATGCCGAAGTCGGCGTGGAGACCGGGGTCTCCACTGCAGATCCGCACAAACTCATCCTGATGCTTTTCGAAGGCGCTCTGCTGCAGATCGGTACCGCCGGCATCGCCATGGACAACAAGGACATTCCCACCAAGGGCACCGCCACCTCCAAGGCGATCGAGATCATCACCAATGGGCTCAAGGTGAGCCTCGACTATGAGGCAGGGGGAGAACTGGCAGAGCGCCTCGGCGCCCTATACGATTACATGACGCAGCGTCTCCTCTACGCCAACCTGAACAACAGCCGGCCCGCCCTGGACGAGGTCGCGCGGCTGCTCAACGAACTGAAAGGCGCCTGGGAAGAAATCGGCACCTACGACCAGGCCAACCGCTAAGATCGCCGGAGAATATTGCATGAGCTCCCTCGCCCTTCTTCAACAGATGAGCGCCTACTCCACTGAAATGGTGGATGCGGCGCGGGCAAATGACTGGGATCGCCTGACCCGCCTGGAGCGGCAGGTGGCCTCCCTGCGTGACCGGCTCGGTGTGGAAGAGGCACTGGGCTTCCCGGGTCGCCCACGGCAGATGTCGGAAGAGGAACGCAAGAAGAAGGTCGCCCTGATTCGGCGGATCCTCGACGACGACAAGGAAGTCCGCGTCCACACCGACCCCTGGATGGACAACGTGCGCCAGCTGCTCTCGGGCGGTGTGCGCCAGCGCAACGTGCGCGTGGCCTACGGCGACCCCGAGATCGGCTGACCGCCGCCCCGCGCGGGCAAGCACACCATGATTCCCGGGGATCTTGCGGCTCGCCTGCGGATGCTTACCGAGGCGAGCTTCTTCTCGGGTGAGCAGAACGTTGCGCCCCTGGCCCGCGCCCGGGCCATCCCCGCGGAACTGCCGAACTTCACCCCGGGCGAACGCATCACCGCCACGCTGCAGAACATCAACAAGGACCAGACCTTTCAGGGCAGGGTCAATGGCCGTGAGGTGGTGCTTTCACTGCCCCAGTCCGTCAAGGCAGGTGACACCCTCGAATTGATCGTCAACGAGGTCACCCAGCGGGCCGTCTTCGCCAGTCTGGCCAATCCAGCCGCGCTCCCCTCCGACAAACCGGCCCTCAGCCAGACCGGCAAACTCATCAGTTTTCTACTGACCGGCCAGCCTTCTCCCGGAAGCACGCCTCTGAACGGTGGTGAAGCGTTGGCGCCGTCCGCCCCCCAGACCGCAGCCGCCACAGCCCAACTGGCTGCCCGACTGGGCACTGCGGTGAGCGAGAGCGGACTGTTCTACGAATCCCATCAGACCCGCTGGCTCTCCGGACACCTGAGCACCGCCGCATTGCAGAAGGAGCCCCAGGGTCAGGTAAGCGCACGCCAGGAGGCCACTGGCGGGCCCGTCGCCTCCAACGGCTCCGATGAGACCGCGGGCTCCGGCACCGCCGCCACCATGACCACGAGCTCGTCCAGGACGCACGACCCTGCGCCCGTCGCCGAACGCCTTCTGCCGCTGGTCCATCAACAGCTCGACACGCTCGCAACCCACCAGGTGGTATGGCAGGGGCAGATCTGGCCCGGGCAGCAGATGGAGTGGGAAATCGAGGACCCGAGCGGTCGCGCCGGCGAGGACGACGGGGATCCCGAACCCTACTGGAATACGACTCTGCGCCTGACGCTGCCCGGCATGGGTGGCATTGAAGCGCGCCTGCACCTGACACCGGCCGGGGTCGCCGTCCGGCTCATCGCGGATGATGCCCGCAGTCGCGACATCCTCATTGCCGGTCAGCCCCGCCTGGCAGAGGCACTGGATGCCGCAAATGTGCCGCTCACCGGCATGGTGGCCGAGCTCACGGTGCCCGATGAACAGCCCTGAACGCCCCATCGAACCCCGCGCGGAGGCGGTTGCCCTGGCCTACAACGCCGGCAACGCCGCCCCGACGGTCGTCGCCAAGGGGCGCGGCCTGATCGCGGCGGAGATCATTTCCCGGGCGCACGAAGCCGGTGTTTATGTACACGAGTCACCCGAGCTGGTGGCCCTGCTGATGCAGGTGGATCTGGATGCCCGCATTCCCCCCGAACTGTACGTCGCGGTGGCAGAACTGCTGGCCTGGCTATACAGCCTGGAACAGGGATCCCAGACCGGCATGCCCGTAAAAACGGCCCCGCAACAACCGGGGCCGTCAGGCAGAGGGCAAGCGTCGAATCAGGACGCCGGCGGCACATAGCCGCCGATCTGGTCGGCGCCGCCGCCGAAGAAGTAGCGCTCCAGCTGCTCCGCCAGATACTTGCGGGCCCGGGCATCCATCAGATTGAGACGATTCTCGTTGATCAGCATGGTCTGGTGTTTGACCCACTGCTGCCACCCCTCCTTCGAGACGTTCTCGAAGACCTTCTTGCCGAGCTCGCCGGGAAGGGGCGGGAAATCAAGACCTTCAGCCTCACGGCCGAGTTTCACACAATTGACCATCCGTGCCATTTTATTACCTCTAGAGTTGGGAAGCCCGCACGGCCATCAGCGAACAAGCCCGGGGCCGCCCGAGACACCTCCGGATTCTAGCCCGCCGGAGAAGTACGATCCAGCAGCCCGGCATTCGATTCGCGAGCGAACTCCCAGCAATTGCCGCCAAGGGCCTTGGCCACATACATGGCCCGGTCCGCAGCACCGATCAGGCGCTCGCCGTCGTTGTCGTGGCGCGGCCCGAGGGCGATGCCGATGCTCGCAGTGACAGCCACGGACTCCCCCGAGAAGGCGAAGCGCAGGCTGGCGATACACACACACACACGGCGAGCCAGCTCGGAGAGGCCTTGGGCGGTGGCAATGGGCACCAGAATGGCAAATTCGTCGCCGCCCATCCGGAAGAACATCTCATTGCGCCGCACCACGGCCCCCACAGCATTGGCCAGACCGATCAGCACTTCATCACCGGCCTGATGCCCATATAGGTCATTGACCGGCTTGAAGCCATCCAGGTCGATGGCCAGAAGCCCCACCGACTCGCCGTGGCGGCGCGCGTCGGCCAGCATGCGCTCAAGCTCCTCGTGGAAGCGACGGCGGTTGTAAAGGTTGGTCAAGGGGTCACGTTCGGCCAGACACATCAACTGCTCGGCCACCCGGAGCTGCTCGGTCACATCTTCGAACACCCAGATGCGGCCAATCTCACCCGCGCCGTCAGGCCCCGGCACCACCCGCGAAAACTCCCTCACGACCCGACCGTCCTTGCAATGGATCTCGAAAGGTTCGCTGGGCTCATGCCGCTTCAACACTTCGGCCACGTGGTCCTGGTAAGCCTGGGGATCTTCGAGGAACTGCACGATGTGTTGCTGGAGGACCACGTCCCGCACACCAACGAAGCCGTCACCCGGTGGCAGGCCCCAGATGCTGAAAAGCGCCCGGTTGCAATACACCACCCGACGATCCGTATCCATGAAGAGGATACCCATGCGCACCACGTCGAGCAGTGCCGACAGACGCGAACGCTCCTCGTTGCTGCGGCGCAGATAGTGCTCGGACAAGGCCTGGGCACGGCGCAGGGCCGCCACCGACTCGAGCAATTTGTACTCGGCCTCCTTGCGGGCCTGCACGTCGTTGATCGAAACACGCAAGCCGAGGAGCGTGCCGCTCTCATCACGAATGGGCTGCCAGCGGCAGGACATCCAGACCTGCCCCCCGGACTTCGTGAGCATCCTCAATTCGGATTCGGCAGCCCCCCCGGTCTGCAGCACTTGCCGCACCTGATCGCGGCAGTACCGGCGATCCTTCTCGTACACAAGGACGTCGATAAAATCACCGGCCAGCACCTCCTCCGGCGTGTACCCGGTGGAAATTTCGACGGCACGATTGATCCAGTAGAGCTTGCCGGTCGGATCAATCCAACCCTCGATGGCGCCACCCGACTCGGCGGCAAACCGGAAATAGCAGTCCCGGTTGTCACCACCACCGCCGTCGGTGCAAGCACCCGGACCGCCTCCGGCAGCCCCCGCCCCGGCAAGCTCGGCAGTCATTCGGGCAATGCGCTGGCGCAGGAGCAGGACATAGACCACACCCGCCAGCCCGAGCATCATGACACTGCCCGCCACGGCCGTCGCCACGGGCGAAGCCAAGCTCTCCGGAAGCGCCGCCAGGGCAGGCCCGGCCGGAAGCAACCCCAGCGCGATGATCGGCAGGCGAACGGGGAAAACTGTCAGTAGGGATTTCACAGAGTCTTCATGAACACTTTTGAACGCCTGCTCACATCGTACATCTCCCGCTTCTGACGGGGCAGGTCCTCCGGCGGCGCCTCCCGGAAGCCCCGCTCCCGGAACCAGTCTGCCGTGCGCGTGGTAAGCACAAACAGGCGCTCCACCCCCAGCGCCCTGGCGCGGCTTTCCATCCGTCGCAGGAGCATCTCGCCGAGTCCGGCCCGGCGATGCTGCGGCACCACGGCGACGCACGCCATCTCCGCCGCCCGCTCATCGATGAAGGGATACAGTGCGGCACACCCGACCAGCACGCCATCGTAATCGACCACCGTGAAGCGCTCGATCTCCTCCTCCAGGCGCTCGCGGCTGCGGCGCACCAGGGTACCGTCCGCCTCCATGGGGGCGATGACGCTCCCCAGGGCGCCCACATCCTCGATCGTCGCCTCGCGCAAGCGGAAGAGGGGATCGCGGGTCAGCACGGTTCCCACCCCCTGGGGCGTGAAGAACTCCAGCAACAACCCCCCGTCCTTGTCCCGATCAATCAGATGGGCGCGGCCGACGCCCTGGCGCACTGCGCGGATCGCACAGGGCAGGTAGAGGTCGAGATCCTCGGTCATCCCTTCGCCTGTCTTCAGCTTCGCTTCCGCATCGTCTGCGGTAATGGCCTCGATCAGGCCGCCCTTGCTGTCGAGCAGACCCGGCGCGTCGCACAGGTAGATGAGCTTCTCGGCCTTGAGGGCAATCGCCACGGCCTCGGCCACGGCCTCCATGCTCATGTTGAAGATCTCGCCGGCAGGCGAAACACCCAGCGGCGACATCAGCACGACGTTCTGCTGATCCAGATCCGCGGCGATCTCCTCGGCGATCACCTTGCGCACCGTGCCCGTAAAGCCGTAATCCACCCCGTCCACCACCCCCACCGGCTTGGCGGTGACGAAATTGCCGCCCGTCACGCGCATGAAACTACCGGCCATCGGCGTGTTCGGCAGGCCTTGGGAAAGCAGGGCCTCCACTTCGATGCGAGTCACCGCCATGGCCGCCTTGACACACTCCAGCGCCGCCGCATCGGTTACCCGCAGCCCCTTGTGATAGCGCGGGCTCAGGCCACGGCGGTCAAGCTCTGCCTCGATCTGCGGGCGGGCGCCATGCACCAACACGAGGCGCACACCGAGGGCTGCCAGCAGGTTGCAGTCATAGGCAAGCGTCTGGGCCAGTTCGCCAGCCGCCACCTCGCCGCCAAAACCGAGCACGAAGGTCTTGCCGCGAAAGGCATGGATATAGGGTGCCGCAGCCCGTACCCAGGCCACGAAACGCTGGGAAAGATGGTCTGCCTGCCCGGAGGCAGACACAGGGGAAGGGATAGTCACGCTTGTTTCCGGAACAGCCGGGGCGGCAGGGGTTTGCATTTTAGAGTCAGATGTCCTTCATTTCCTGATTGCACTTTCCAGTTTTTCGACAAGCTCGGTGAGGATCTTGACCCGTGCAAAGTACTTGTTGTCGGCTTCGACGAGGATCCAGGCCGCGTTCTCGGTGCTGGTCCGGTCGATCATGTCGCACACGGCGGGCTCGTAGGCGGGCCACTTTTCGCGATTGCGCCAATCCTCCGCGGTGATCTTGTAACGCTTGAAGGCCTCCGCTTCCCTGGCCTTGAAACGCTGGAGCTGCTCGTCACTGCTCACCGACAGCCAGAACTTGAGCACGATGGTGCCTGCTGACACCAGCTGATCCTCGAAATCGTTGATCTCGGCGTAGGCGCGCATCCAGTCGGCCTCGGAGCAATAGCCCTCCACCCGTTCAACCAGCACCCGGCCGTACCAGGAACGGTCGAATATGGCCACCTTTCCCTCCCGCGGCAAGCGCCGCCAGAAACGCCAGAGGTAGGGCTGGGCACGCTCCTCGTCGCTCGGGGCCGCAATGGGAATGACCGCATATTGACGGGTATCCAGGGCCTGGGTGACACGACGGATGGCACCGCCCTTACCCGCCGCATCCATCCCCTCGAACACCAGCACCAGGCTGCGTCGCGCAAAGGCCTCACTGCGCACCGCCAGGGCCAGACGCCCCTGCAGCTTTTCAAGCTGCGTCTCATACGCTTTCTTGTCCAGGGGCTGGTTCAAGACCAGCGCATTGAGAAGATTGCGCTGATCCACGGGGGCGGGGATCGGAGGCGCGGTCACCCGCTGCCGATAACCCTTGCCAAGGGCATCAAGCTTGCGCTGCATGCTGTCGAGCAGGGTCTGACCCACCTGAACGGCCCGATAATTCGGATCGGAACCATCCACGATCACCCAAGGAGCAAGGCCGGTGCTGGTCCGGCGCAGCACGTGCTCGGCGACCTCCCGGTAGCGCTCGTATTCTTCGTAGAACAACCAGTCCGCATCACGCACCCGCCAGCGGGTATCGGGGTTTGCTTCCAGGGCCTTGAGGCGCTTCTTTTGCCCCGCTCGGGAGAGGTGGAACCAGAACTTCACCAGCAGCACCCCTTCAGCGGCGAGCATGGCTTCGAAACGGTTCAGTTCGGACAGGCGCTGGTCAAGGCGCGCTTTCTTGATACGCCCGAAAGCCCGGTCACTGATCGGCTCCGAGTACCAATTGCCGAAAAGGATGCCTATCTTGCCCTTGGGTGGCAGGGCCCGCCAGAAACGCCACAGGAAGGGACGCTCACACTCCTCGCCGGTGGGGCGGTCGAAGGCATGCACCTCGATGTGGCGCGGGTCCATCCATTCATTCAGCAGATTCACCGTCTCGCCTCGCCCGGCACCATCGATGCCGTTGATCAGGACCACCGTGGCGAAACCCTTCTTCTCCAGCAACTCGAACTGGGCATTGAGAAGATGCGTGCGCAGATCAGGCTCGATCACCTCATAGTCCGCCTTCGACAGCCGGTGGCCCAGCTCCGCAGATTCAAACATCGCCCTCTCCCGGAAAATCACCCCACAGGGTCTGCAAGGCCGCCAGGGCCGCCAAGCCTGCAGTCTCGGTACGCAATACCCGCGGCCCAAGGGCCAGGGGCGCGCAGCCAGCACGCGTGGCCAGATCCAGCTCGCCCGACGACCACCCCCCCTCGGGTCCGACAAACACCGACACGGGCCCCGACGGCGCCGCCTTGCGGGCCAGTGCCCCATCGGCCCCCGGCGCCAGAATCAGGCGTGTGCCCTCGAACGGCAGTGACAGATAGCGGGACAGGGGCAGGATATCCCCCACCACCGGCACCCGATTGCGTCCGGATTGCTCACAGGCCGCCACGGCGATCTGCTGCCAGTGGGCCACCCGCTTGACGGCCCGATCTCCGGCAAGCTTGAGCACGGAGCGTTCTGCCGCAACCGGCTGGATCGCCATCACGCCAAGCTCCACCGCCTTCTGGACAACCCAGTCCATCTTGTCCCCGCTTGCCAGCGCCTGCACCAGCGTGATTGCCAGGGACGACTCCCGCTCAATGGACAGACGCGGCCCGAGACGCGCCGCAGGCTGCTTACCGAGGGCGGTCAGGGTGGCGGAAAACTCGCCCCCCTGACCGTCGAACAAGACCACCGCATCCCCCACGACAAGACGCAGGACGCGCTCAGCATGGTGCGCCACCGGCGCAGGCAGTGGGATTTCACAATCGGGCACGAGCCCGTCAGGGCAGAAGAAGCGAGGATTCATCATGCTATTATCGCCAAAAGCACGTCTCTTAACGGGACTGAAACGCAGGCCGCACCCGCTTCCGGCGGTGCTCCCGCCCGTAGTTCAGCCCAGCCCGGGTCTGCCGTAAAAGCGGTAGCCTCCAACGCCCTAGCAGCCGATGACCAGCGCCCAGCGCCTCGAATACGCCCGCACCCTGGCAGAAATGGTCCGCAAGATGGCCCGCGAGACCATCCTGCCCCGCTATTTGCGTGCCGTGCGCGAACAGAAGGCCGACGGCAGCGTGCTGACCGAAGCCGATCTGGCATCCCAGGCCGCCCTCGTGGATTGCCTGCCCAGACTCCTCCCGGCACCGGTGCTCGGCGAAGAGATGACCGCCGAAGAACAGGGCCGGGTGTGGCATGCGGGCGTAAATGGCCTGTGGGTCATCGACCCCATCGACGGCACCACCAATTTTGCCAATGGCATCCCCTTTTTCGGCGTTGCCGTCGCCTATCTGGTCAATCACAAGACGCAGATCGGCGTTGTGTACAACCCCGTCACGGACGAAGCCTTCTATGCCGGCCGCGGCGCCGGCGCATGGCTCAACGATCTCCCGCTACCCATGCGCCAGCCGGCGACCCATCTCAAGGAGGCCGTGGCCGGCGTAGACTTCAAGCGCATCAGCCACCACCTTGGCGATGAACTTGCCGTGCGCCCGCCCTATTATTCCCAGCGCAATTTCGGTTCCAGCGCCCTCGAATGGTGCTATGTCGCCGCGGGCCGCCTCGACGTCTATCTGCATGGCGGCCAGATGCTGTGGGACTACGCCGCCGGACGGCTGATCCTGGAAGAAGCGGGTGGCAGCTACAGCACCCTGGGTGGAACGCCGCTCACCGCGGGGCCGGCCATCAAGCGCTCGGTCATTGCAGCCGCCAGTCCCGGGCTCTTCGAGCAATGGCGAACCTGGCTTCACGCCCACTCCTGAGAGCCTACCGATCCCCCAGCGGCGCGTTTATTGCTATCACCAACCCAGGCCCCGGCTCCCGCGACGGAGTGCTTTTGGACCAGGCCATTCCACGTGCCCTGCTCCAAAACTACTCACCTTCGGGAAGCGGACATGTCCATGAAGCACCCCATCATCGTGGTCACCGGCTCTTCAGGCGCCGGCACCACCACGGTGAAGCATACTTTTGAAGGCATCTTCTGGCGCGAGAAGGTCAACGCGGCCATCATCGAAGGCGACAGCTTCCACCGCTATACCCGCGAAGAAATCCGCCGCCTGATCATGGAAGCCGAGAGCAAGGGCCAGCGGGGCATCAGCCACTTCGGCCCGGAAGCGAACCTGCTCGAAGATCTGGAGCAGCTATTCCGCACCTACGGGGAATCGGGCTGCGGCAAGCGCCGCTACTACCTGCACAACGCCGAGGAAGCGGCCCGACGGGGCCTGCGACAGGGCGACTTCGCCCCCTGGGAAGACCTGCCCCCGGACACCGACTGTCTCTTCTATGAAGGCCTGCACGGCGCGGTCATCACCGACAAGGTCAACACCTGCCGTCACGCCGACCTTCTGATCGGCGTCGTCCCCATCACCAACCTGGAGTGGATCCAGAAGATCCACCGGGACACACGAACGCGCGGCTATTCCCTCGAGGCCGTTCAGGAAACCATTTTGCGGCGCATGCACGACTACGTGCATTACATCGTGCCCCAGTTCTCCCACACCCACATCAACTTCCAGCGGGTGCCCATGGTGGACACCTCCAACCCCTTCATCGCCCGGGACATCCCTACGGCCGACGAATCCATGGTGATCATCCGCTTCCGGGATCCCCGGGGGGTGGACTTCCCCTACCTGCTGCGCATGATCCACGACGCCTTCATGAGCCGCGCCAACACCATCGTGATCCCGGGCGGCAAGCTCGACCTGGCGATGCAGTTGATCCTCACGCCACTGATCTGGAAGCTGATGGAACGCCGCCGCCAGTGGGTGTGATGGACGCTCAGCGGGCCGCGGCGATGTCCTTGCCCACATCGGTCTTCATGTCGTCCCGGAATTCGCCTTCCCAGCCCTCTCCGCTGGCCCAGAAGAAACGCCCCAGGCCATGCTTCTTGCCCAGCACCCAGGCGCCCTCATAACGGTTGCCGTTCTTCCAGGCGTAAGTGCCCTGGCCATGAAAGAGCCCCCGGGAGAACTCACCGGAGTAGCGATCACCCGAAGCAAACACCAGGGTACCGCGCCCGACGGGCTCCCCATCCTGGACGGCGCCCTCATAGCGGTTGCCACCCGGAAACTGGATGATTCCGTAGCCCGTGGCCCGGTCATTCACCCAGTCCCCCTCGTACCACTGGCCACTGGCCCAACTGAAACGGCCCTTGCCCTGGCGCCGCCCCTTCACCAGCGTGCCGGTAAAGCGCTCGCCATTGGCCCACTCCACCGCCCCCGTGCCGCTGACCTCGCCGCTCGCAGACACGATGGCAAAGGCACCACGATACGTCGTGTCACCCGCGACCAGCACCCCGTCGGCCGCCGGAGCCGGCCTCGCATCGGGGGGCGTGCTCTCCACCGACCGGGGGGCGTCCGCCTGCACCTTCGGCGCCGTCGGGCCGGACGTCACCGGCGCTGTGGCAGTACGGGCAGCCCCCGCCAGCGCGCCGCCGGCCACCGTCGCAACAGCCACGGCCGGTGGCGCAGTTACCACCGGCCCCGGGGGTGGCACCTTTTTGCTGCCATACATCGCCATCGCCTGGGCGGGCAGCGGCGCGCCTCGCTCCCGGGCCAGGGCCTCGGCATTCGTGCGGGCAAGGGTCTGCGGGCTTCCCCGACAGGCTGCGGCGGCATCCCGCCAGCCCACCTCGGCCCGGATGGATAGCTGGTCCCGCTCGCCCGCCGTGAGGCTGGCGCCGTTGGTCTTCAGGCGCTGGGCCTGATCGGTGGCGGCATCCCACAGGGGGCCGCAGTGTTCGGCATTGTGGGCATCCACGTGGGTCTGCTCGGCCTTGCGCTGGGCCTGCTGCTGGCGCGTGCCGGAGCACTTGTCGGCCGCCCCCTCCCAGGCCATGGCAGCCTTGTCGTAAAGCATCGCCGCGTCGTCCCAGCGCTTGTCCTTCCAGGCCCCCCGGGCATAGTCCACCAGCGCTCCGGCGCTCTTCCAGGCGGCATCGCAGGCCGGTCCCGCACTGAGCAGCTCCGCATTGGCCGCCCGCACCCGGACGGTGGACGCGAGGCTTCTCTCCGCTTTCTCCCGGTGGGGTGACTGGCACACCCCCACCGCGTCGCGCCACACGCCTTCGGCTTCGCCGAGGAGACGCTCCACCTCCGCCGGATCACCCTTGTCGTTGCGCGCAGCCGTTGCCCGCAGGTCCAGGTCGAGCGCCTTGTCGAGACGTGGCAGACATTCGGTCTGATGGGACGCGGCGCTCTCGGCCAGCTTGAGCTCCGCGGTCGCCCGATCCCCCTGACGATTGGCCTGGATCGCCACAGACGGGCAACCCGCAGCCACCTTGAGAAAGGCACTTCCGGCCTCGCGCAGCACCGGCACCGCATCCCTCCAGCGCCGCGCCGCCGACGCATGCAGACCGCGCTCGAGGAGCACCTCGGCCTCCTGCAGCAGCACCGGACACTCGGCCACCGGCGGCGCCGAAGACTCCGTCGGCATGGCCGCCGCGGCCTCCGGCGGCTGCGCCCCGGCGAAACTCGCGACGGCCGACAGGCACAGAACAGCAAGGGCGAACACTCTGGTTTTCATCATCACTCGGCCCCCGACTCCAGGGGCATCCTCAGCATTGCATCGATCAAACCGCCTTCGCCCGGCCCGGACGCCAGCAGCATGTCATCACTTTCGGCCTTCATGGCATGCTGGCCGGCATCGTCCGAGGCGCTGGGCAAGTCGGTCAGCTTGAGGGCAAACACCTCCAGCGACGCCCCCTTCAGCACGGCCGCCAGCATCTCCTCGCGCTGGGTCTGGCGAGCCAGCGCCGCGAAACTCTGCAGGCGTTCCTCGTCGAGCACGAAGGCATTGTTAACCAAGCCCCGGTCCAGCAACTTCTGGTGCAGGGTCGCGCCCGCCATCGGGTCGCCCCCCACGGCCACAATGCGGTCGTAGGCCCAGCGATCGGCGTAATCAAATACCGTGGTCGCCACCCATGACAGGCTCGACACCGACAGGCCCACACGCATCATGAAGGTGTCGCGCAGCACATTGCCGGCCTGCAGCGCCACCGCCTTGCCCACCTCCTCCCCCACCCGCTGGACGTACTCGCGGCTGGCCTGCTCGGCCAGACTGCGGGCCGCCTCCTGGAGGGCCTGCTTGGCCGCCGCCTCACCGGCCGACTTGGCCGCCGCCGTCGCTGCCGCCTGGGCAGCCTGATTGGCCGCAACCTTGGCCGCCTGCGCCGCCGCGTTGACGCCCACCGCCAGGGACGCGATGTCGAACAGGGTGGAGACGATTTCCTTGCTGTAGTGGTAGGTCTTCATCCGGGCCCCGCCCTCCTCCGACAGGCCCTGGGTCCACAGGACCATCCAGAGGGCTTCGTCAGCGCTGATCTGGGGCACGAAGAGCTCCAGCGGGTGAATGCTCATCAGCCAGTGGAAATCCTGATAGCCCGGCGTCAGGGGAGGCGCCAGCCGGGTATAGCCGCGACACACCTCGAAGGGCTTGACCGTCACCGTCCGCCCCGCCGCCGTCCTGACCGGAAAAGGCTCCCCGTCGTCGCGCAACTCGGCGAGTTCGAGGAGCATCTTGTTGGCGTCATCCTTGCGGTACCCCTTGAGCTCCACCAGCCTGTCGCCGATCTGCAGGCCGCTATCCTGGGCCGCGGCGATCACGGTGAGGCGCTCATCCACCTGCAGAGCCCTTACCCAGGCCACCCGGTCATCGGCCGGCCAATCGTAGCTGGTGGCCACGCTGAAGGGCAGTTCCCACTGGCGGCTGCAACCGGGATCCTTCAGGGCCGCGGAGCGGACAATGGCCGGACGCAGCGCCCGCTCCCGTGGCCCATCAGGCGCAGGTTCGCAAGCAGCGTTTCGTTGACCTTGCGACCATCGTCAACCGTGTACTTCATCGAGCTGCAAGCACTGAGCAACAGGGTCGCAAGCGGCACAAGGAAAGCAGCCAGTCGGGGAAGCACGAGTCGTGACACGGGGATCTGAAAGAAAATGTAAGGAAACGGGGCCGATCACGATTATGCCGGAGTTCGGACGCCCCCGGCCCCGTACCGCGACACCCCGACAAATCCCCCGCCAAGACTACCCAAGTACAGGTAAATCAACGATAATTGCGGTCTTTGCGCGCCGTTCCCCCGGCCCAAGGTTCTTCGATGTCTTCTTCGCGTAACGTCAAGCCGCCCGTCTTCAACTCCCTGACCGGCGCGATTCGCGCGCTGGCCATGGATGCCGTCCAGAAGGCCAATTCCGGTCACCCCGGCGCCCCCATGGGCATGGCCGAGATCGCCGAAGTGCTGTGGCGCCGCCACCTGCGCCACAATCCGGCCAACCCCCACTGGGCCGACCGCGACCGCTTCGTCCAGTCCAACGGCCACGGCTCGATGCTGATCTACAGCCTGCTGCACCTCACCGGCTACGATCTGTCCATCGACGACCTGAAGAACTTCCGCCAGCTCCACAGCAAGACCCCGGGCCACCCCGAGGTCGGCTACACCCCCGGCGTCGAGACCACCACCGGCCCCCTGGGCCAGGGCATCACCAACGCCGTGGGCATGGCCCTCGCCGAGAAGATCCTCGCCGACAGCTTCAACCGTCCCGGCCACACCATCGTCGATCACCACACCTACGTCTTCCTGGGTGACGGCTGCCTGATGGAAGGCATCTCCCACGAAGCCTGCTCCCTGGCCGGCACCTGGGGCCTGGGCAAGCTGATTGCCTTCTACGACGACAACAACATCTCCATCGACGGCCACGTGGACGGCTGGTTCACCGACGACACGCCGATGCGCTTTGAAGCCTACGGCTGGCATGTGGTGCGCGACGTGCAGGGCCACGACCCGGTGGAGATCGAAGCCGCCCTGAAGGCTGCCCAGGCCGAGACCGGCAAGCCCTCGCTGATCTGCTGCAAGACCCTCATCGGCGCCGGCTCCCCCAACAAGCAGGACAGCCACGACGTCCACGGCGCCCCGCTGGGCGCTGCCGAGATCGAAGCCACTCGCGCCCACATCGGCTGGCCTCATCCGGCCTTCGAGATTCCGGCCGACGTCTACGCCGCCTGGGACGCCAGGGCCAAGGGTGCCGCCGCCGAGGCGGAGTGGAACACCCGCTTCGCCGCCTACGCCGCCGAGTTCCCCGACCTGGCCACCGAGTTCACCCGCCGCATGGCCGGCGACCTGCCCGCCGACTGGGCTGCCCACGTCGAAGCCGTGCTCGCCAAGGTCACCGAAAAGGGCGAGACCATCGCCACCCGCAAGGCCAGCCAGAACAGCATCGAAGCCTTCGCGCCAGAGCTGCCCGAACTCCTCGGCGGCTCCGCCGACCTGGCCGGCTCCAACCTGACCCTGTGGTCTGGTGCCAAGGGCGTCAGCAGAACCACCGGCGGCAACTACGTCTATTACGGCGTACGCGAGTTCGGCATGGCGGCCATCGCCAATGGCATCGCCCTGCACGGCGGCCTGATCCCCTACACCGCCACCTTCCTGATGTTCAGCGAATACGCCCGCAATGCCCTGCGCATGGCGGCGCTGATGAAGGTGCGCCAGATCTTCGTGTTCACCCACGACTCCATCGGCCTCGGGGAAGACGGCCCGACCCACCAGCCGGTGGAGCAGATCGCTTCCCTGCGTCTGATCCCCAACATGGACGTGTGGCGCCCCTGTGACACCACCGAATCCGCCGTGGCCTGGGCCGCTGCGATCGAACGCAGGGAAGGCCCGTCTTCACTGGCCTTCTCCCGTCAGAACCTGCCCTTCCAGGTCCGCAGCGCCAACCAAGTGGCGGAAATCCGCCGTGGCGGCTACATCCTTTCCGAAGCGGGTACTCCTCCACAGACGGGCAAGGCACAAGCCGTTATCATCGCGACCGGTTCCGAAGTGGCCCTGGCCATGACGGCCCAGAAGCAGCTCGCCGAAGAAGGCATTGCGGTACGGGTGGTATCCATGCCCAGCACCAATGTCTTCGATCGCCAGGACGCAGCCTACCGCAGCGCCGTACTGCCTGCCGGCCTGCCCCGGGTGGCCGTGGAAGCCGGCGTCACCGATGGCTGGTACAAGTATGTCGGCCTTGAAGGTGCCGTCATCGGCGTGGATCGCTTCGGCGAATCCGCCCCGGCGGGCGAACTGTTCAAGTACTTCGGCATCACCAGCGATGCCGTCGTCGCTGCCGTGAAGAAGGTTCTCGCCTGAAGCGGCGACGGATCCGACAGGACAACAGGGCCGGCACCCCGTGGGTGCCGCAAGCAACGTGATATTGGTTTCGTGTATCTGAACTAGGGAGAAGAATCGATGAGCATCAAGGTCGCCATCAATGGTTTCGGTCGTATCGGTCGCTGCACGCTTCGCGCCATCTACGAGCAGGGTCTGCAGAACGAGTTTGAAGTGGTCGCCATCAACGCCTCCGGTGATCTGGCCACCAACGCCCACCTGCTGAAGTACGACACCACCCATGGCCGCTTCGCCACCTCCGTGGAGACCGAAGGCGAAGACACCATCATCATCGACGGCAAGAAGATCCCCTTCTACTCCACCAAGGATCCCAAGGGCGTCAACTGGGGCAGCCACGGCGTGGACGTGCTGCTGGAATGCACCGGCGCCTACACCACCAAGGCCAAGGCCCAGGCCCTGCTCGACCAGGGCGCCCGGCGTGTGCTGATCTCCGCCCCCGGCGGTGACGACGTGGACACCACCATCGTCATGGGCGTCAACGAAGAAGCCCTGAAGGCCGGCATGACCGTTGTCTCCAACGCCTCCTGCACCACCAACTGTCTGGCCCCGGTCGCCAAGATCCTGGCCGACAGCGTCGGCATCAAGCAGGGCCTGATGACCACCATCCACGCCTACACCAACGACCAGGTGACCGTGGACGTGCGCCACAAGGATCTGCGCCGTGCCCGCGCCGCCGCCGCCAACATCATCCCCACCAAGACCGGTGCCGCCAAGGCAGTGGGTCTGGTGCTGCCCCAGCTGGTCGGCAAGGTGGACGGCTTCGCCCTGCGCGTGCCCACCATCAACGTCTCCCTGGTGGACCTGACCTTCACCGCCGACCGCGCCACCACCAAGGAAGAAATCAACGCGCTGATGACCGCTGCCGCCAACGGCCCCCTGAAGGGCATCCTGGCAGTGAACAACGAGCCGCTGGTTTCCTCCGACTTCAACCACACCACTGTCTCCTCCACCTTCGATGCCACGCAGACCCGCGTGATCAAGGGTGAGGATGGCTCCGTGCTGGTCAAGGTGCTGGCCTGGTACGACAACGAATGGGGCTACTCCTGCCGCATGCTCGACGCGGCCCGCGCCTTCGTGAACGCCAAGTAATCCTGCTGTTTCGACGCCCCGCCCCGTGCGGGGCGTTTTTCATTCCAGAGCCTCGAAGAACATCATCATGCAAGTCAAGAAACTCACCGATCTCGACGTCAAGGGCAAGAAGGTCTTCATCCGCGCCGACCTCAACGTTCCCCAGGACGACGCCGGCAACATCACCGAAGACACCCGCATCCGCGCCTCCATCCCGTCCATCAAGTACGCCCTCGAAGGCGGTGCGGCGGTCATGGTCACTTCCCACCTGGGTCGCCCCACCGAGGGCGAACTGAAGGCTGACGACACCCTGGCCCCCGTGGCGGTGCGCCTGGGCCAGATGCTCGGCAAGCCGGTGCGCCTGATCCAGAACTGGGTGGACGGCGGCTTCGAGGTCGCCCCGGGCGAAGTCGTGCTGCTGGAGAACTGCCGCTGCAACAAGGGCGAGAAGAAGGACAACGAAGAGCTCGCACGCAAGATGGCCGCCCTGTGCGACATCTATGTCAACGACGCCTTCGGCACCGCCCACCGGGCCGAAGCCACCACCCACGGCATCGCCCGCTTTGCCCCCGTGGCCTGCGCCGGCATCCTGATGGGCGCCGAAATCGACGCCCTGGGCAAGGCCCTGCATGCACCGAAGCGGCCCCTGGTGGCCATCGTCGGTGGCTCCAAAGTGTCCTCCAAGCTGACCATCCTCAAGTCCCTGGCCGACAAGGTGGACCAGCTGATCGTGGGCGGCGGCATCGCCAACACCTTCCTGCTGGCCTCCGGCAAGCGCATCGGTGACTCCCTGGCCGAGCCCGATCTGGTCAAGGAAGCCCACGCCATCATGGACATCATGAAAGCACGCGGCGCCGAAGTGCCCCTGCCTGTCGATGTGGTAGTGGCCGACGAAGTGTCCGCCCTGGCCCGTGCCAACAAGATCTCCGTCGACGACGTAGCCGCCCACGACCGCATCCTCGACGTGGGCCCGAAGACCGCGGCCAAGCTCTCCGAGATCATCGCCAACGCCGGCACCATCGTCTGGAACGGCCCGGTCGGCGTGTTCGAACTGCCCCAGTTTGCCGGTGGCACCAAAATGATGGCCTCGGCCATCGCCCACTCCGAAGCCTTTTCCATCGCCGGCGGCGGTGACACCCTGGCGGCCATCGCCAAGTTCCACATCGCCGACGACGTGGGCTACATCTCCACCGGTGGTGGTGCCTTCCTGGAATTCCTCGAAGGCAAGACCCTGCCAGCCATCGCTGCGCTCGAGGAACGCTTCAAGGACTGATCGCCAGGCTTCTTCGCAGGCTCCACCCCCTCGATGCACCCCCGGAATGCGGCCTTTGGGCCGCATTCCCTATTTTGGGCAGAAAAATCTCCGGTTCTCGGGCCCCGGGCCGTTATCCTGCCTATCTGGCATACTGCAGCAAACGCCCCAAACCCCATGCCCATCCCGGTCAGCGCCCTCATCGGCTCGCCCCGCCGCCTCGTGACAGCCATCGTGCTGTTCGTGGTGCTCGACCTGGCTATCCTGGTGATCAATCTGTGGATTGCCGAGCAGGTCGCCCGGGACGCAGTGGCGATCAATCTCGCCGGCCGCCAGCGCATGCTGTCCCAGCAGACCACCAAGGCCCTCCTCCTCACCACCCGGCCGACTCAAGGCGAAGACGTACTCAGATCACGCCAGGAAACGGATGACGCGTTCGGCCTTTTTGAACAGACCATCAAGGCCTTTGCCGAAGGAGGAGAAGCTCGCGGCAGCGACGGCACCGTGGCCTATCTACAAGCGGTGCAGGGGGAAAGCGCCCATATTGTCGCCACCGCCCGAGATCTGATCGCGCCGCTATCCGCACTGCTCGCGGCCACCCGGGACGCGCCCGATTCCGACCGGGGCCCGGCGGCCGCATACATGGTCAGTCACAACCAGGAGATCCTGGCCCTGATGAACCGCCTGACCACGGCGCTCGAACACGACTCGGTGCGCCGCACGCGCGATCTCCGCCTCATCCAGACCGGCGCCTTCGCCCTCGCGATGGTGAACTTCCTGCTGATCGTATTTGGCATGCTGCGCCGCCACCGCAGCATGGAAGAAGACAGCCAGCGCTGGCGGGCCATGGCCCGCCACGACCCCCTCACGGGGATAGCCAATCGCAAGGCCTTTGACGAGGCGGTGGGAGCCCAGCTGAGCCGGGCCCGGATTGATGCCCAGCCAGGCGCCCTGCTGATGCTCGATCTGGACGGATTCAAGGGGATCAATGATCGTTTCGGGCACGCCGCCGGAGACACCATTCTCCGCGCCGTTGCCAGCCGCCTTGAGGCAGCCGCCCGCGCCACCGATGTTGTCGCCCGACTGGGTGGCGACGAATTCGCGATCCTGTGCCCCCTGCTGCATGGCAAGGACGACGTGGATCAGCTATGCGAACGGCTTGTCACCCACGTGCTCGACCTTCCCCGCGACAACATTCCCGGCTGCCGTCTCGGCATCAGCATCGGCGTGGCCCTCTACCCCGAGGACGGCTACAACCCGGCCCATCTGCAGCTCCTGGCCGACCGGGCCATGTACGCAGCAAAACGCAGCGGCGGCAACCGCTGGCAGATTGCCTGAGTAATATAGAAGAGTAGACGCCGTCACATCACCAGGATGGCCCCCAGGGGCCGCTTGCGCCCCGGCAGCAGCGATCAGATCTGCTGCTCCCGACGGATCTTCCACTCGCCACCATCGCGAACCCATTCGAGCTGCTTGCGGGCCGCATCACTGTAGTTGCCGGACTGATAGCGCTGCTCGAAGATCACGGATACGACCTCACCTTCAGCCTTGATGCTGGGTGCGGTGACCTGGACCTTGATCTCCCCCTTCTTGTCGAGCTTGCTGCGGCGATCCGCCTCCCAGGCACTACGGGCGCGCTTATCGGCCGGCACGAAGCTGCTGGCGTAGAACGCCAGGTAGCGACTTGCATCCTTCGACTCCCAGGCCAGACGCCAGGCCTCCAGACGCGAGGCGACCAGACGGACCGCATCCTCGCCCGCCGCCACGGGCTTGGTGACGGTGGTTTGCTGCACCACCGGCGCGGCAGTGGTCGACGGCGCGGCAACCGGTACGACTTTGGCCGGCGCCACAGCCGCAGCCATGGCCGCCACCGTGGCCGTCCCTGCCTCACTCAGATGCTGGCGGAACTCTGCGTTGCCGGGCTCCAGGGAGAGCGCGCGCTCAAAAGCCTGCCGCGCTCCCGCTGCATCGCCCCGGGCCTGCAGGACCAGGCCGAGGGTGTCGAAATAGGTTCCGCGCCCCGGCTCCTTGTCCACTACCCGGCGGGCCAGGCTGAGGGCCTCGTCCAGCCCTGATCTCTGGGTGGCGAGCAAAACCGCCAGATTGTTGGCCGCCCGGATGTTGTCGGGCTCCAGGCGGAGGGCCTCCCGATACGCCTTCTCCGCCTCGCCATTGCGCTTCAGGCGCTGCAGCGTCTGGGCCACGAGGGCGTGGGGCAAAGCACTGGACGGCGCCATCGGAACAGCACGACGATAAGCCTCGAGGGCCTGCTCAGTGCGACCAAGCGCCTGCAGGGCATCACCCCGCGACATCATTGCCGGGGCAAAGTCCTTGCGCTGGGCCAAGGCCTTGTCCAGCAATTCAAGGGCTCTGTCAGGCTGCCCCTGCTTGAGCAATACAAGGGCCCGGGCGTGCAACACACGGGCATTGCCGGGCTCCCGACGCAGGGCGTCATCAAGCACCCGGCCGGCCTCATCGACCCGTCCGTCCAAGGACAGGGCGACACCGAGCTGATAGTGGGCATCGATCAGGTCGGGGCGCTGCCGCACGACATCACGTAACAGGCTGACCGCCTGTCCGGGCTTCTTGAGGAACTCGGCATACAAGGTCGCCAGATCAAGCTTGAGCTGAACCTCGTCCGGACGGCTGCCGATGGCAGCCTTGTAGCTCTCTTCTGCGGCGGCCGGCAGACCCTGCTCCACCAGCAGACGGGCCTGGGCCTGGAGAACGGCCGGCTGACCGGGCGCCATCGCAACGGCGCTGGACATCCAGTCCCGCGCAAGCTTTTCCTTGCCCTGCATGTGGCTGACGGCAGCCATGCCCAGCATGGCTTCAACCGACGACGGGTTCTGGCGGTATGCCTCACTGAACGCCTTCTCGGCCTGCTCGAAATTCCTCGCACGCAGCGCCGCCCGGCCCCGCGCCAAGGCGCTGCTATCGGCGCGAGCACCACCCTCCTGGGGGATGACCTGAGTTCCAAGCATCAGGTCGGCATTGACAAGGGGAGAAAGGGAGACAAGGCCCGCGCCCAGAACCAGGGACAGGAAAAAACGCGTTCGATGCATGAAAACCTCAGACGATAAAGCGCTGCAGCGCGAACCAAAGAACGCTGGCAGGCCTGCGCCACGCCATGGAAATCGGTCACGAAACAACGTACGGGGACTGCCATTTTACAGGGATAAGCCTATCCGCTGCGCTGGACGGTCCCTTGTCGGGCTGAATGCGCAAAAAGCGGAAAAGGGCATCCCCTCTTCCGCTTCCCGCAGCGTGCCTTGCCCGACGGACACCCTGGACGGGTGTCTCTCCGGACTATCAGGCCTTGCGACGACGAACGGCGGCCATACCGGCCAGCCCCAATGCGCCCAGCAGCATGGAGGTCGGTTCCGGAACGGTGGTGCCCGGGGTCGCCTGGATCAAGATCCTGGCTGTTGCCGTTGAGCCAGGTGGTCAGCTTGTAGTTTCCGGTGCCCGGGGCACCCAGGGTGATGTTGTCGAGGAAGGTCTCGGCAACGATCAGGGCCAGGTCTTCTTCAATGCTGCCAGTGTCACCAGCCCAGTTCCGATAGGTGCCGGAGGTGAGGCTCTTGTCATCCAGGGTTTCCCACAGGGCGATCTGGAAGCCTGCCAGCTGGGAGGCGTCGCTGAAATCGAGGCTTGAGTAACTCTGGTTGAAAAGGGTCTGCAGATCGGCATTGGCCGTGCTGCCGGCGGTAAAGACCAGACCCGGGGGAACCAGGGCATTCACATTCACGCCTTGCAGCAGCTCGAAACAGAAGGCCAGGAAGCTGGTGCCGGTGGTGAGGTTGTCGACATTGAAAACGCCGGCAACAACATCATCCTGCGTACCGCTGACGTTAACCGTGAAGGCCAGGGAGTTGATGTCCTGCTCAATCACCAGGGAGTCAGCCTGGGCGGAAGCGCTGGCGAAAAGGCCGACGGCGGCGAGGGCCAGAGCCGACTTCTTGAAGATGTTGCTGTAAGTCATTGATATTTCTCCTACGTTAAAAAAGTGACTGGCTATCCGGATGGATCCTGAAGGCCCGGCCGGGACGCGCCCGGCCGGGCGGGGTCATGCTCAGGCTGCCATCAGGGCAAGTTGCTGCTCGTCATACAGGTTGGCCAGCTGGCTCATGGCGCTCACGGCACCGTCGCTCACGCATTCGATGACCGTGGCACTGGTGGCGGTCACTTCGACCGTGATCACCGTCGAGCCCAGGGCTTCGTCGAGGCTGCGGTCGTCGCCCAGAAGGGCGGACAAGCTCGGCAGCTCGATGCCGGCGGCCTCGGCGTCGGCCACGGAGACGTTGAAATACACGTCGGCCATGTCGATGCTGCTGCCATCGGCGAGGGTTGCACTGGAACGCTCGAGGTGCAGGTTGCCCTGCTCATCGATGGCCGGCAGTTCGACGAAGTCCACCGTCAGGCTGGTCACGCCGGCCTCGGACAGGCTGCGCAGTTCGCCGTCGTCGGTCTGGTGGTTGCCATTCAGATCCTGCCAGACGCGCAGATCGCCGAATGCGGCATCCTTGGCATCGACGAAACCGTCGCCATTGCTGTCGAAGGATTCCAGCTTGGCAAAGCCGTCGCCCTTGCTGTAACCGCCGAACAATTCGGCCACGCTGGTGACCTTGCCATCACCGTCGATATCGACGGCCAGGAAGGCGTCCCCGGAGGAGATCCAGCCGCTGTCAATACCGGCACCGGTACCCAGCAGGTCGAACTTGCCACCCGAATCTTCCCGGGCGATGGTCTGGATGCCATTGCCATCCAGGTCAAGGACAATCGGAGTGATGCCGGCATCCCACGTCATGTCAGCCTCACCGGACACCAGGTTGGTGTAAGCCGTGTAGGCGACGCTGGTGTAGGTTGCGGCAACACCGTCGGAATCCACACTGTCGTTGGTACCGATGTTGGGATCAGCCCAGCTCCAGTACCTGACCGAGGCGCCATCCGAGGTATGGATGCCACTGGTCTTGTCGAAGGCGATGCGGTAGGTGCCCGGATCCAGGTTGGTGAACTTGTAGTTGCCGTTCACATCGGTGTAGGTCGTCGCAATGGTGGTGCCTGACGCGTTCTGCAGCATCACCTTGACGTTCTTCACCACGCCTTCGCCCGCATCCTGGACATCGTCGTGATCCCAATCAGCCCAGACCTTGTCCCCGATGCTGGCCTTGCGATACAGGCCGGCATCCAGTTTGAGCAGGGACTGACCAGCGGCCAGGGAGAAGATGCCGGAGTAGCCCGTCGAATTGACCGCGCTGTCGGTGCCGTTCCAGCCCGCCTGATCCTGCTTGGTGTAGTAGTAGCCGGTCGGGGCCACCACCTGCACCTTGTAATCACCGGCATTGACGTTGCTGAACAGGTAGTTGCCGTTCGTGTCCGTCACCGTCGTTGCCACCACGGTGCCGGCGGAGTTGAGCAGCTTCACGGTCACGCCCTTGACACCGGCCTCACCGGCATCCTGGATGCCGTTGTAGTTCATGTCTTCCCACACCCGGTCGCCAACGCTGGCCGTAGTGGGCGGCGGGCAATAGATGCCCGCATCCAGGGACACATCGTTCTCGCCGGCCACCAGGGTGGTGAGGGCCGACTTGCCGGTGGTGGTATCCACATCGGAATCCACCGCATCGTTGGCGCCCTGGTCCTTGGCCGAGAAGACGTAGCCGGTGGGGGCCACGACCTGTACAGCGTAGTCACCGGGGTTCAGGTTGCTGAACTTGTAGTTGCCGCTGGCATCGGTGGTGGTGGTAGCCACCACGTTGCCATTGGCGTCGAGCAGCTTGACGGTAACGCCACTGGCGCCCGCTTCGCCGGCATCCTGAATGCCATCCTTGTCGGTATCGCACCACACCTTGTCGCCGAGGGATGCGCGGGCCTTGTAGAAGCCGGCATCGACGGTGAGGTTGTTGCTGCCGCCGGTCAGGGTGTAGAGACCGGAGATTCCGCCAGCATCGATGTCGCTGTCGGTGGCATCGGTCGCCACGGCGGCGTCCTTGGTGGTGATGACGTAGCCGGTCGGCGTGACCACCTGAACCTTGTAGCTGCCTGCCGGCAGGCCGCTGAACAGGTAGTTTCCGCTGGCGTCGGTGGTGGTGGTGGTCAGCACCGTACCGGCGCTGTTGAGCAGCTTCACGGTGACCCCGGCGATGCCGGCTTCACCCGCGTCTTGACGGCCGTTGGCATTGGCGTCTTCCCACACCTTGTCACCGATGCTGACATCGGTGGCGCAGAAGGCCGACGGCGTGCTCACGACCAGGTTCTGGATCTTGAAGTAATCCTCCGGAGACGTATCCGTCGTGTCTGCAGCCACGATCAGGACGTTACCCACGTATCCGGCGGCGTTCAGATCCGCCCAGCGGGCGCTGGTCAGGTCGGTCAGGTTGACCTCGGTAAAGCCCATGCTCGACAGCACGGCATCGGACAGGGTGATATGGCTGTCAAACGCACCATTCACCGTACCGATCCACACCTTCATGTCGCTGTCACCCACCACATAGCCCAGGTAGGTCTTGTCGACCACCACGGCCTGGGAGAACTCGAACAGGACGTAGTTGTCCCGGCCCACGTTATCCAAGGTGTGAGTGTTGCTGGAACCCGTACCTTCCGAGCTGTCGGTCACGCCCAGACCGCCGCCGTAGGCGCCAAGGTAGGCCGTGCTCCACGCGCCGGTGCTCTTGTCACGGCTGAAAGCGCTGGCATTCACCGAGACGCCGTTGTTGGAGAAGCACAGGATGTTCCCATCCGTGCCGTCCGTGGCCATGTTGCCGTTGAAGTCGAAGGTGGCGGTCACCACCTTGGCAGCCAGGCCGGCGTCCCAGGTCGTGTCGTTCTCACCCGACTCCAACACGGTGGTCACGGTCTTGCCAGTGGTCTGGTCCGCATCGGAATCCAAGGCATCGTTGGCGCCCTGGTCCTTGGCGGTGATGGCGTAGCCCGTGGGCGCCACGACCTGCACCGAGTAGCTGCCCGGCACCAGATCCTTGAACAGGTAGTTGCCATTGGCGTCGGTCATGGTGGTGGCCACCACGGTGCCGGCGCTGTCCAGCAGCTTCACGGTCACACCGACAACGCCAGCTTCGCTGGCATCCTGGATGCCGTCGTTGTCGCAATCAGCCCAAACCTTGTCGCCGATGGAAGCCTTCTGGTACAGGCCCGCATCCCAGGACAGATCCGCTTCACCGGTGGCCAGCGTGGTGACGATGGTCTTGCCGGTGGTCGGGTCGAAGTCGCTGTCGGTGGCGTCGTTGCCGCCCTGATCCTTGGCGCTCAGGAAGTAGCCGGTGGGGGCCACGATCTGGGCGGAGTAATCACCCGGGGTCAGGTTGTCGAACAGGTAGTTGCCGTTGGCGTCGGTCGTGGTGGTGGCCACCACGGCGCCGGCGCTGTTCAGCAGCTTGACGGTGACGCCGGCAATGCCGGCTTCACCCGCGTCCTGCACGCCATTGGCGTTCTTGTCCAGCCACACCTTGTCGCCGTAGGAAGCGGTAGCCTGGGTCAGGCCGGCATCCACGGAGCTGTCGGTTTCACCGGACTCAAGGTTGATGACGCCGGACTTGCCGGTGCTATCCACATCGCTGTCGGTGGTGTCGTTGCCGCCCAGGTCCTTGCCGGTGAAGCTCGTACCAGCCGGCGCCACGACCTGAACCGAGTAGTTGCCCGGCACCAGATCCTTGAACAGGTAGTTGCCGTTGGCGTCGGTGGTTGCGGTGGAAACGACGTTGCCGTTGCTGTCGAGCAGCTTCACGGTGACACCGGAGACACCGGCTTCGCCCGTGTCCTGAACACCGTTCTTGTTGGTGTCCAGCCACACCTTGTCGCCGAGGGCAGCCTTCTGATACAGACCGGCATCCCAGGTCGGATCGGTTTCACCGGCGCTGAGGGTGGTGTTGATGGTCTTGCCGGTGGTCGGATCGATGTCGCTGTCGGTGGTGTCGTTGCCGCCCTGGTCCTTCGGGCTGACAAAGTAGCCCGTCGGTGCGGCGACCTGTACAGCATAGTCACCTGGGGTCAGGTTGCTGAACTGGTAGTTGCCGTTGGCATCGGTCGTGGAGGTGCCCACCACGGTACCGGTGCTGTCGAGCAGCTTGACGGTGACACCGGCAATACCGGCTTCACCGGCGTCCTGCACGCCGTTGGCATTCTTGTCCAACCACACCTTGTCGCCGATGGCGGCGGTGCGCTCGTCAACGAAGTCGTTGCCGGTGCTGGAGGTGCCCGCAGGCAGCGTCACGGTGATGCTGTTCGGGTTGCCACCATCAATGTCGGAAACGTCCAGGTAACCCGGCTTGTTGGTTTCGACGACGGTGTAGGTGCCAGCCGGCACGTTGTTGAACGTGTAGTTGCCGTTGGCATCGGTCGTGGTGGTCTGCACCACGGTGCCGGTGCTGTCCTTGAGCTGAACGGTCACGCCAGCGATCGGGGTGTCGCCGCTGTTGTTGTTGTCCAGGTCTTCACGCACGGTACCGGAGATGGAACCGGGGTTGGCCACGATGCCGGCGTCCCAGGTCTTGTCCGATTCGCCCGAATCCAGAACGGTCTGGATGGTCTTGCCGGTGCTGGTGTCGGCATCGCTGTCCGCAGCGTCCGAACCCACATCCTGCGAGGTGAACACGTAGCCGGTGGGCAGCGTGGTCTTGTCGAACTGCACGCTGTAGGTGCCCGGCTTCAGGCTGGTGAAGAGGTAGTTGCCGCTGGCGTCGGTGGTCTGGGTGGTGACCACGTTGCCCGCTGCATCCAGCAGCGACACCTTGACGCCCTGCACGCCGGCTTCGCCCGCGTCCTGCACGCCGTTCTTGTTGGTGTCGTACCAGACCTTGTCGCCCAGCTCGGCCAGCTTGTACAGGCCGGCATCCACGTTCGGGTTGTTCTGACCGGACTGCAGGGTCACCGGGGCCGTCTGGCCGGCGGCGTTGATGTCGCTGTCGGTCACTTCATTGCCGCCCAGGTCCTGGCCGGTGATTTCGTAGCCGGCAGGCTTGAGCACGGCCACCGTGTAGGTGCCCGGGGTGACGGTGAAGCCGTAGTTGCCGTTGGCGTCGGTGGTCGTGCTTTGCACCACGTTGCCGCTGGGGTCCTTGAGCTGCACGGTGACGTTGGCAATGCCGCTTTCGCCGGCATCCTGCACGCCGTTGGCGTTCTTGTCTTCCCACACCCGGTCGCCCAGGGTGGCAGGACGCTCGTCAACGAAGTCGTTGCCGGTGCTCGACGTGCCTGCGGGCAGGGTCACGGTGATCACGTTGGGATCGCCACCATCCACGTCGCCCACGTCGGTGTAACCCGGCTTGTTGGTTTCGACGACGGTGTAGGTGCCGGCCGGCACGTTGTTGAACGTGTAGTTGCCGTTGGTATCGGTCGTGGTGGTCTGCACCACGGTGCCGGTGCTGTCCTTGAGCTGAACGGTCACGCCAGCGATCGGGGTGTCGCCGCTGTTGTTGTTGTCCAGGTCTTCACGCACGGTACCGGAGATGGAACCGGGGTTGGCCACGATGCCGGCGTCCCAGGTCTTGTCCGATTCGCCCGAATCCAGAACGGTCTGGATGGTCTTGCCGGTGCTGGTGTCGGCATCGCTGTCCGCAGCGTCCGAACCCACATCCTTCGAGGTGAACACGTAGCCGGTGGGCAGCGTGGTCTTGTCGAACTGCACGCTGTAGGTGCCCGGCTTCAGGCTGGTGAAGAGGTAGTTGCCGCTGGCGTCGGTGGTCTGGGTGGTGACCACGTTGCCCGCTGCATCCAGCAGGGAAACCTTGACGCCCTGCACGCCCTTGAGCACGGCCACCGTGTAGGTGCCCGGGGTGACGGTGAAGCCGTAGTTGCCGTTGGCGTCGGTGGTCGTGCTTTGCACCACGTTGCCGCTGGGGTCCTTGAGCTGCACGGTGACGTTGGCAATGCCGCTTTCACCGGCATCCTGAACGCCGTTGGCGTTCTTGTCTTCCCACACCCGGTCGCCCAGGGTGGCAGGACGCTCGTCAACGAACACATTCCCGGTGCTCGAACCACCCGGGGTCACGGTCACGGCGATGGTGTTGGGGTTGCCGCCATCCACGTCGCCCACGTCGGTGTAACCCGGCTTGTTGGTTTCGACAACGGTGTAGTTGCCGGCCGGCACGTTGTTGAAGACGTAGTTGCCGTTGGCGTCGGTCGTGGTGGTCTGCACCACGTTGCCCGCCGGATCCTTCAGTTCGACGGTCACGCCCGGGATCGGGGTGTCGCCCACGTTGTCGTTGTCCAGGTCTTCCAGCACGGAGCCGGACACCACGCCCGGCAGGCGCTCATCAACGAAGTCATTGCCGGTACTGTCGGTGCCGGGGGGCAGCATCACAGCGATCACGTTGGGATCGCCACCATCCACGTCACCCACATCCGAGAAGCCCGGCTTGTTGGTCTCGACGACGGTGTAGTTGCCGGCCGGTACGTTATTGAACGTGTAGTTGCCGTTGGCGTCGGTGGTGGTGGTCTGCACCACGGTGCCGGTGCTGTCCTTCAGTTGTACGGTCACGCCCGCGATCGGAACATCGCCGGTGTTGTCGTTGTCCTGATCTTCAGTCACGGTGCCCGAGATGGAACCGGGATTGGCCACGATGCCGGCGTCCCAGGTCAGGTCCGATTCGCCCGATACCAGTTCGGTCTGGATGGTGGTGCCGTCCAGCGGGTTCGCGTCGGAGTCGGCGCCATCGGCACCGGCATCGCGGGTGGTGAAGCGATAGCCGGCAGGCAGGGTGGCCGGATCGAAGGCGATGCTATAGACGCCCGGCTTGAGCCCGGAGAAAAGATAGTTGCCGTTTGCATCGGTGGCGATCGGGCCATCAACGGCATTGCCGTTGGCGTCGAGCAGGCGAACCTGGACGCCCTGGACACCGGCCTCGCCCGCGTCCTGCACACCGTTGCCGTTGACGTCGAGCCACACGCGATTGCCGATCTCGGCGGTGCGATAAAGGCCGGCGTCAATGGTGTTGTTGACGTCGCCAGCAGCGACGGTGACGGTGGCACTACGGCCGGTGCCGTCCACATCGCTATCGACGGTGTCATCGGCACCCACATCCGGCTCCGTCGGCGCGTAGCCGGCGGGGGCGACAACGGACACGAAGTAGCTGCCCGCATTGACCGTGAAGCTGTACTTGCCGGCCGCATCGGTGGTGGTGGTCTGCACCAGATTGCCCTGGGGATCGCGCAGCTGGACGGTCACACCGCCAATGCCGGCTTCGCCCGAGTCCTGCAGGCCGTTACCGTTGATGTCTTCCCACACGGTGTCGCCGATGACCGCCTTGGCGGGAGGCGGGACATTGAAGGTGAAGGTATTGGGGGTCAGATCCAGGTCATTGCCACCACAGCCATCGGTACCGCCGGAGTCACGCACCTGGAAGGTGAAACCAATGGCGCCGCCGGCATCGGTCGGGGCAAGGTAGGTGAGATGGCCGGCGGCCACATCGGAAGCTAGCACCTCCTGGCCCGCCACCACGGCGAAACCGTTGAGCAGCAGGGTTCCCGCCGTCGGCAGGGTGGTGATGACCACCGACTTGAAGCTGTCGCCTTCGACAGGATCGGAAAAACCGAAATCGTCCAGTCCGAGCACGTACACGTCGCCGCTGGCGACATTGGCGGAGTCATCCGTGCCGGAGGGCGCGTCATTGACCGGTGTGACGGTGATGGAGAGATCGAGGATGAAGGTGTTGCCGGTGCTGTCGGTGCCGAGAACGCGAACCTTCAGCTCGCCATTGAAGTTCGGCAGTTGCGTTGCATCGACAGTGAAGGTGTCCTTGTCCACGGCCGTGAAGTAGCCGGAAGTGGCTTCGACGTACTTGGTGCCGTCATAAACGTAGAGCTTGATCCGCGCAGGATCCACTGCGGAGTAGTTGGGATCGGCTTGCTTGAGCAGATCGAACAGCTCGAAATTCTTGCTGGTGTCTTCGCAAAGGGAAACGCTGGTTGAGTACCGCGTAGTTGCCATGAACGACCTCCATGTTTTGGCGTGTTGTTTCGCCTGACCCTGCGCCAAGGGCGGCGAATTAAGAAAAACGGAGGTTCAACTGCAATTTGCGGGCCACCACACCCTTCTTAACTGTCAAAAACGATAATTTCAATACCACTCAATAACTTAATGGATTCTATCGGGTTTTTTACGTGTGTAAAAAATCACGAACCAAAGGGGGGTGTAAAAAAATTCGACAGACAAGAATGGGGAAAAGGATTGCGGGGGTGACGACAAGCCTTCAGAAAATTGACGCCATGGTCATATAAATAGGCGTTTAGTTATTGATATATATACTTTCTTATACACAAATAGTCACCTCCTAACGAACCCTCAAAGGATCTCGTCCCCTACTTTCGATACGTGAAGGAACCCACGAAATTCTCCGACAGGGAAAATTCCACACCCGCAGCACAGGAATTAACACTTTTTTTCACAATAAAAAAAACAAATTTGCATTCAGAAAACGACGAATAAGGCGCAGATTAAAGACAACGTATTTGTGAAAATTGCCTATTTCTCCACAAAGCTCATTGTCACCAGCACTCCGTGGAGCGTGATCCAGTACCTACCTCATGTCATCAAGGCAAACCCTCGTGACTTTTTTACATTTGGCATTTGCGCTCCTGTGGCACCATCGGCCTCCTGAATCATGCGAAGGCCGATTTCCGGCCGCCGCTCAGCACGACTAACCGAGCATTCTGCCCATGCGAGAAACACCCTCTTCAACCCTTGGCGAGGCTTTGGTCGACGGGGTCATCGATCAGTTGATGTTCCTGGCACATTTCTTTGGCAAACGCGCCGACCCAACGCAGTTGCTGGCCGATACCCCGGTGATGGATGGCCGCATCAGCGAGGCCCACATTCACGAGTGCGCCCAGCGGGGTGGGCTGTCCCTCAGCCGCAGCAGCAAGACCCCGGCAGACTTCCGGCCATCCGAACTGCCCGCCCTGATCGTCGTCGAGGGGGGGGATCCGCTGGTGGTCCTGAGCCGCAAGGGAGAGGATTTCGAATGCGTGCAGGCGGGCATCCGGGGTAGCGTTTCACTGAGTGCCGAGCGCATCACCGCCGAGTACCCGGGGGTCAGCTACTTCGTCCGGCCGAGGGTGTTCTTCGACACCCGCAGCCTGCTCTACCATCTTCCGCGCCCGCGCCGCTGGTTCTGGGACACCCTCCTCGCCAACCGCGCCATCTACGGCTGGGCTCTGCTCGCCACGGTGCTGACAAACGTGTTCGCCGCAGTGATCCCGTTCTACACGATGTCCGTGTATGACCGTGTCGTTCCCAACAACGCCCTTGACAGCCTTTGGGTTCTGACCGGCGCGGTGGTGGTGGTGGCCCTCTTCGACCTCGTCATCAAGATGCTGCGCAGCTATCTGATCGAGGCCGCGGCACGCAAGGCGGATGTGGCCATGTCATCCCATGTGTTCGCCCATGCCCTGCGCCTGCGGGCGGCCAACCGTCCGGCCTCCGGTGGTGTGCTGGCCAACATCGTGCGGGACTTCGAGTCGGTACGCGAATTCGTCACCTCGTCCACCCTCACGATGCTGGGCGACGTACCGTTCATGCTGTTCTTCCTGGTCCTGATCGGGCTGGTGGGGCACTGGCTGGTGATGATCCCCCTGATCATGATTCCCCTGACCATCACGGCATCACTGCTGATCCGCCGCCCCCTCATCCGGATTCTCGGCGCCAACATGCAGGAGTCGGCACAGCGCACGGCCCACCTGTTCGAAACCATGAACGGGGTGGACACCCTCAAGTCCCTCGGCGCGGAAGCCTGGGCCCGCCGCAAGTGGGAGATGCTGACGGTCAAGATCTCCGAGAATTCGGTGAGGATGCGAGAATGGACCTCCCTGGGGACCTATCTTTCCCTGCTGGTGACCAACCTCACCACGATCCTGATCGTGATGTTCGGCGCCCTGTTGATTGCCGAAGGCGAGCTGACCATGGGCCAGCTCATCGCGGTCTCCATGCTGACCGCCCGGGCCATCACCCCGGCCACCCAGATTGCGGCCCTGATTGTCCGCTACGAGCAGACCCGCCAAGCCCTCGATGCCCTCGACAAGATCATGGAGTCCCCCACCGACGAGACCACCGACAGTCTGCACCTGCCACGCATGCAGGGGCGCATCGACTTCCGGGACACGCACTTTGCCTATCCGGAGTCTCCCCCGCTGCTGAAGGGTCTGAATCTGAGCATCCGTCCCGGCGAGCGCATCGGCTTCATCGGCCGCATCGGCTCGGGCAAGAGCACCCTCTTCAAGCTGCTGCTCAATCTCTACAGCCCGGACCAGGGCAGCGTGCTGGTGGACGGCATGTCGGTCAACCAGCTCGAACCGCAAAGCCTGCGTCGACAGGTGGGCTACGTGCCCCAGGACGTCGTGCTGTTCCACGGCGACATCCGCGAGAACATCCTGCTGGGCAACGCCCAGGCCGGCGATGCCCAGTTGCTCGAAGCCCTGCGCCTGTCCTGCCTGGACGAAACCCTGGCCCAGATGCCCCACGGCCTGGGCACCCAGGTGGGTGAGCGGGGTGATCGCCTCTCCGGCGGACAGCGCCAGGCCGTATCGATTGCCCGGGCATTGGTGCAGCAACCCCGCATGCTGCTCCTCGACGAACCCTCCAGCATGATGGACCCGGGTACCGAATCCCGGCTTATCGAGAACCTGCGCAGCATCAAGGGCATCACCCTGCTACTGGTCACCCATCGCATGGCGATGCTGCCCCTGGTGGACCGACTGGTCGTCCTCGACCAGGGTCGGGTCGTCCTGGACGGCCCCCGTGCCGATGTCCTGCGCAAGCTGCAGGGTGGCCCCACCCAGGCCACACCCAAGGAATACGCCGCATGAAAGCCAACGCGCCTGCCTGCGCCCCCCGCATCGAAAGCGAACCCCTCAGCCCCCATCCCGATTTCGACCGGGGCCCCCGCCGGGCGATCCTGATCCTGCTGGGCACCACCGCCCTGTTCTTCGTGCTGCTGTTCGCATGGATGAGTCTGGCCCGCCTCGACATTTCGGTGAACGCCATCGGTTCGGTCGTACCGTCGAGCCGGCTCCAGCAGATCCAGAGCATGGAGGGTGGCATCCTGCAAGCCCTCAACGCCCGTGAGGGCAGCGTGGTCAAGAAAGGCGATGTCCTTGCCGTCGTCCAGAACCTCCAGTTCACAGCCGACCTGGGCGAGTCCCAGCAGAGCCTGTGGGGTGCCCGGGCGGCCTTGGCACGGCTTGAAGGGGAGGCCCGCAATGCCACACCGATCTTCCCGCCCGAACTGGAGAAAAGCGCTCCCGACCTCGTCCGGGAGCAGCGCAACCTGTGGCAGAACCGCCGCCAGGAAAGGGAGAACACCCTCGAGACCCTGTCCCGCCAGCTCAACCAGCGCCAGCAGGAACTGGCGGAAGCACGCGCCCGCCACGAAGCCCTCCAGGAAGCCATCGGCCCGGCCCGCGAGGCGCTGGCCATCGAGGAAAAGCTGGCCACGGCCGGCGCCGGCGCCCGTGCCGACCTGCTCAATGCCCAACAACGCTACACCAGCCAGAAGGGCGAGCTGGAGACCACCCGCATTGCCATCCAACGCATCCAGGCTGCCGTTGCGGAAGCCCAGGCCCGCCTCTCGGAGACCCGCTCGCGCTTTCTCACCGAGACCAGCAAGGAGAAGAACGAGATCGAACTGCGCGCGGCCACCCTGGCCGAGCAACTCACGGGGCGCAGCGACAAGGTGGCCCGGCGGGAACTCCGTGCCACCCTCGACGGCGTGGTCAATCGGGTTCTCATTCCCACCATCGGCGGCGTGGTGAAGGCTGGCGAGAGCATCATGGAAGTGGTGCCGGCCGAAGAACGTCTGCTCGTGGCGGCACGGGTCAAACCCTCGGATATTGCCTTCATCAAACCTGGTCAGGAAGCCAAGGTCCGCATCAGCGCCTATGACTCGTCCATCTTCGGCACCCTTGCCGGCGAGGTGGTGAGAGTGGGGGCCGATGCGGTGGTGGACCCGGAACGCAAGGAGACCTTCTTTGAGGTCTTCCTCGAAACCCGCAAGAATTACCTCGGCGACCCCTCCGAACGCCTCACCATCTCGTCGGGCATGGCTGCCGACGCAAGCATCCAGACCGGCAAGCGCACGATGATGGAGTACATGCTCAAGCCCATCGTCAAGACCTTCGACAAATCCCTGCGGGAACGCTGATGACCCTGCCCCTCCCCGCCCGCCGCCTGGCCGCCGCGCTTGCCGCCTGCGGCCTGCTGGGCACCCCGGCCCTTGCCGCCCCCCTCCCCGTGGTGGTGGACAAGGTGCTGCTGCAACAGCCAAGCGTGCGTTCCGCCCAGGCCCTGCTGCGGGCCGCCGAAGCCCAGATCACCCAGGTACGGTCCGACTTTCTGCCCAGCCTCGGGCTGAGCTACCGCAACTCCGACGCCCGCGACGAAACCCAGGGTCGCCCGGTGGATCGCAATGTGCGCCGCAGCGATGCCAGCCTGCGCTGGAACGTGTTCAATGGCGCGGCCGATACCCACCGCCTGCGTGCCGCCGGCTTTACTCGGGACGCCGCCGATGCCGACCTGGACAGCGTCCTTGAGCAGGTCGCCTTCGAGATTACCGAAACCTATGCCGACGTGGTGCGCCTGCGTCAGACGATGACCAGCCTGCAGGGCACCATCGCGCGCCAGGAAAAGGTGGAAGCCAATGTCGCCCAACGCGTGGACGCGGGCCGCATTTCGTCGGCCGAACTGGATCTGATGCACGTGCGCCTGATCCAGAGCCGCACCCTTCTTGGCCAGCTCCGGGCCCAGCTCGGTACCGCCGAGTATCGCTACCGCCTGCTCACCGGCGAGGCCCCGGACGATCTGATCACCCCGGGCATACGGCCCACTGACCGGGATGCGGACATGGACGCCCTGGTGGAACGCATCCATGAGCGCAATCCGCGCCTGCGCGCCGCCCTGCAACGGAGTTCGGCACGCAAGGCCGACATCGGCGTGGCCCGGGGCAGCTTCTTCCCGGCGGTGGACCTGTCCATCAACAAGCGCCTGGACAACAGCACCCTCCCCGTCCCGGTGTCGGACACCGACCGGGCCGCCCAGCTCCAGGTGAGTATCGACATTCCCCTGGGCGGCAAGAACCTCGGCCGCCACAGTGAGGCGGTGGAGCGCCATCAGGCCGCCCAGGCCGATGCTGATGATCTGCTGCTGAAGGTATCGCGGGAGATCACCGACCTCTACCGGCAACTCGGCGAAGCCCGCGAGATTGCCCCCCTGACGGAACGCAGGGTGATCGCAGCCCAGCGGGTCGCCGCCGCCTACGAACTGCATTTCGAAGCCGGCCGACGCAGCCTCAACGACCTGTCCATCGCCCAGGAAGATCTCTTCAACGCCCAGCGGGCCTTGATCGAAAACCGCGCCCAGCAGACCACGCTGCAGGCCCAGCTCCTGAGCCTGGCCGGCGAACTGCGCGAGACCCTGCGTACCCGCTACCAGCCAGTACCCATCCTGCCCGAACTGTTGGGCACCACACCCTACAACCCGGCTCTGGCAGCCGCGCCCATACCGGTCGTCGAGGCACCCCCCGCACCGGAAATGGAACTGTCTCCCGCCATCACCTCCACGGCAGCCGGCACATCCACCCCACCAGTGTCTGTCACCGCGAAAGAAACGGACGCTGCCGGCCCGGAACAGCGCCTCGCCGCCTGGGCCGCGGCCTGGTCAGCGGGTGATTTTTCCGCCTACCGGGACTTCTACCTGCCCGACTTCCAGCCCGGCAAGGGGCGTAGCACCGCCGAGTGGGAGAACGAACGACACCTCCGCGTGACTCAAGCCCAGTCTCCCAGCGTCCGGATCGACAAGCTGAAGCTGCGCCAGCTCAACGCCGAACGCATGAGCACTCGCTTCATCCAGCACTACAGCGCAGGCCACTACCGGGACACGGTGCGTAAACAGATCGACTGGGTGAAGGTGGACGGCCAATGGCGGATCGCCGCTGAAACCGTGCTGGCCCTCCCCCCGCCTCCCAGGTCGGAGCGACCCCCTAAGCGATGTCGGCGTTTTTTACAAATTTCGATCTTCCCCTCCCCCACAAGATCAGCGAACTCCGCCCAAGCAAATGTTTTTTATGAAAAAAATAATATTTTTTTCATAAACGAAAAACTGGCGCCGTTTTTGCTGGATTTATTGGAGACATACCCACAAGCCCCACGCCGCCCAAAGGAACCGATCATGCGCCTGCTTGCCACTGCCTTCATCGCCGCCCTCGCCGCCACGCCAGCGTTTGCCGCGCCCGCCTACTGGACCGACTGGACCAGCACCAGCAATGTCGCTTCAGCCGTAATCGGCGAGCTGACCGTCGGCAGCACGACCATCGGGGTCACCTACTCCGGCTCCTACAGCTTTGCCCAGACTTCCGGGGGCGTGAACTACTGGGCAAGCAACCCGGTGATCTACACCAGCCCGAGCGTGGACAACGGCCCCACGACTGCCGACATCATTGCCCTCGATGGAGGCGGCACAAAGACCATCACCTTCTCCCAGAGCGTGCACAACCCCCTGATCGGCCTGGTCAGCTGGAACAGCAACACGGTGGATTTCGGCGTTCCCATCAACGTCCTCAGCTTCGGCTGCGGCTATTGGGGCTGCGGCGCGCCGGTCGTCAATCCGGCCGGAACCGGCTTCTTCGGCAATGGCGAACTCCATGGGGTGATCGAACTGGTGGGTGACTACACCTCCATCACCTTCACGGACGTCAGCGAAAACTGGCACGGCATCACCGTCGGGGTGCTCGGGGTCAGCACTCCCGGCACCCAAGTCCCCGAGCCGGTCTCCCTGGCCCTGCTGGGCAGCGCCCTCGGCGCCCTCGCCCTGGCTCGCCGCAAGCGCTGAGCCAAACTGCCGCGCACAGCAAAAAAGCAGCCCGCGGGCTGCTTTTTTGCTTTCGGGCTGTTCAAGCGATCTCCCTGATTTACTTGATCGCCCGCGTTTGAAGTCTTCCGCGTCGGGTCGCATTTCCGCGCAGACGGCTTCCATTATTGACCTGCTGACCCGACGCAAGTGTGCAGCCGAACACTTCGTATGAATGGGCGCAGCGGAAGGCATAAAACTGAAATGCTGGACGTGTATCACTAAGCAAGGGGCCGGAGCTGATCCCGCTCCCCCTGCCCAATACGACGCAAAGGACACGTCCATGTCTGAGCTGATTTACCAAGCACTATTCTGCTTCGTAATAATTGCCATGTATGCAATTCAAGCAATCTATTTGATTGCCATGGCCGTGCCCATTGTCCTGTATCTGCTCATCGCGCTGGCTGCAGCAGCTTACACACGAATGCGTTCTGGGAGCCGATGGAAAGCCTCGGCGATATTTTTGGGCTTTATCGTCTTACCCATACTGTTCGGATGTATGTCGCTTTATGAGTTACGCGCCGAATGCCTTCAGGCAGGCAATCAAGCGTTCTTCAGCCAAGTCTCGCCACAGAGCGCGTTATCGTTCGGTCCAGACGAAACCGTCCAGCTGAACACTGCAGGTTTCAAGGCCATTGGCGAAGAAGACATGGGGCGAATCGGAATCCGCTACATCGAGCGCCCGTTCCGCGACGCCGAAGGAAACGTGGCACTGAAAATCAATATTGATGGAAAGCGGGAAATATCGCCTTTCTTCTTGAGCCAGTACGAGTACACAACCGCCGTCGAAAAAAGATCCTTTCTTCCTGTATTTCGCGTCTCCCACCGCATTGTCAATAAATCGAGCGCGGAGAGGACGGCAGAGGCGGTCGATGTCCTGCTGGGCGGCGGATTTATTGGTCGTTACATCGAGATCTTCTACGATCGAGCTTATGTCAGTTGCGGGTATGTGGACGACACAATTGGGGCCTGGCGACCGAATGACAAGAGGGATAAGGAACGTCATCACGCCTATCATGAGGCGGACATCAAATTCCTTTCCCGCGCGCTAGGACATGAGCGTTAAAGCAGGCGACGCCCCAACGATGGACCTTCAAGAATGCAGCGTGTTTCCCCCGAACCGGGCACCTCCATTCCCACTCAGAGCCCCAGCTCACCCCACATGGCATCCACCCGCTGCTTCACCTCAGCGTCCATCACGATGGGCGTGCCCCATTCGCGCTGGGTTTCACCCGGCCATTTGTTGGTGGCGTCGAGGCCCATCTTGGAACCGAGGCCTGCCACCGGGCTGGCGAAATCCAGGTAGTCGATGGGGGTGTTGTCGACCATCGTGGTGTCGCGGGTGGCATCCATGCGGGTGGTCAGGGCCCAGATCACTTCCTTCCAGTCGCGGATGTTCACATCGTCGTCCACCACGATGATGAACTTGGTGTACATGAACTGGCGCAGGAAGCTCCAGATGCCGAACATCACCCGCTTGGCGTGGCCGGGATACTGCTTCCTGATGCTCACCACCGCCATGCGGTAGGAGCAGCCCTCGGGCGGCAGGTAGAAATCGACGATCTCGGTGAACTGCTTCTGCAGCAGGGGCACGAAGACTTCGTTGAGAGCCACCCCGAGCATGGCCGGCTCGTCGGGCGGCTTGCCGGTGTAGGTACTGTGATAGATGGGGTCGGGCCGGCTGGTAATGCGCTCGATGGTGAACACCGGAAACTGCGACTGCTCGTTGTAGTAGCCGGTGTGGTCGCCATAGGGCCCCTCCAGGGCCATTTCACCCGGGTGAATCACCCCCTCCAGCACGATCTCCGCCGAGGCCGGCACCTGCAGGTCGGAGCCGATGCACTTGACCAGCTCTGTCCTGGCGCCGCGCAACAGGCCGGCGAACTGGTACTCGGAGAGGGAATCCGGCACCGGTGTGACGGCGCCGAGGATGGTGGCCGGGTCGCAACCCAGCACTACGGCCACCGGGAAAGGCTTGCCCGGGTTGGCCTTCTGAAACTCGAGAAAATCCAGTGCACCGCCCCGGTGGGCCAGCCAGCGCATGATCACCTTGTTGGGGCCGAGCACCTGCTGGCGGTAGATGCCCAGGTTCTGGCGGGTCTTGTTGGGGCCACGGGTCACCACCAGGCCCCAGGTGATCAGGGGCGCCACATCGCCGGGCCAGCAGTGCTGGATGGGCAGGCTGGCCAGGTCCACATCCTTGCCCTCCTTCACCACCTGCTGGCAGGGTCCGGACGACACCACCTTGGGGGACATGTTGAGCACCTGCTTGAACATGGGCAGCTTGTCCCAGGCGTCCTTGAGGCCCTTGGGTGGCTCCGGTTCCTTGAGGAAGGACAGCAGCTTGCCCACCTCGCGCAGGGCGCCCTGCCAGTCATCACCGCTCACACCCATACCCCGCGCCACCCGCTGCGGCGTACCGAAGAGGTTGGCCAGCACCGGCACGGAATGCCCCTTGGGCCGCTCGAAGAGGATCGCCGGGCCACCGGCGCGCAGCACCCGGTCGCAGATCTCGGTCATCTCCAGGTGAGGATCGACCTCGACGGAAATCCGCTTGAGTTCCCCCAGGCGTTCCAGTTGAAAGATGAAGTCACGCAGGTCGGTGTAGCGCATGGGGCGAAGGATGGATCGGATCGAATGGATGAAAAGGTATGGGGCTGCGAAGCAGCCCCATACCTTACCTGAATCCGGCCCGCCGCGAATTGGCAGACCATGGACTCAGAGCGTGTGAAGAAATCGCAGCGGGCGGTTCGAGTTCGCCCCGAGAAGCGCAGCCGCATAATGGTCCGGTGAGCATCGCAGGGGCGAGATCGGACCGCGCAGTGGATTTCTCACACCCTCTCAGTCAAGAAGTGCGTTGATCGCCTTGATGTCGTCCTCGCCCAGGGTGCCGGCAGAGGCCTTGAGCTTGAGCTGGGCCATCAGGGTGTCATAGCGGGCCTTGGCCAGCTTCTGGCGGGTGTCGTATAGCTGGCTCTGGGCATTGAGCACGTCGATGTTAATGCGCACGCCCACGTCGTAACCCAGCTTGTTGGCATCCAGGGCCGAGGCCGAGGACACCTGGGCCGCCTCGAAGGCCTTCACCTGGGCCAGCCCACTGGTGACGCCGAGGTAGGCCTGCCGGGCGTTCTGAGCCGAGTTGCGGCGGGCGTTGTCGAGATCCGCCGAGGCCTTGTCACGCAGGGCCGCGGCCTCGCGCACACGGGAATTGACGGCGCCGCCCTGGAAGACGGGCACGTTCACCTGCAGCGCCACCACGGCCGAGCGAATGTCGGTATTGATGAAGTTGGCCAGGGCGTTAGCCGTGGCACTGTTGCCGTAGGAGGCCACCACATCGACGGTGGGCAGATGCCCGGCCCGGTTTCGCTCGACTTCACGGCCGGCGATTTCGCCGGCAATCTGGGCCGCCTGCACCGAAAGGTTGCTGCCCTCAGCGGCGCTCACCCACGCCTGGATGTCGGCCGGCTCGGGGCGGCTGAGGGCAACCCCCTTGCGCAGCCCCTTGAGGGTATCGGCCTCCTTGCCGGTGAGCACCAGCAGCGCATGGCGCTTGACCGCCAGATCGCTCTCGGCGGCAATCACCTGGGCGGAAGACAGATCGCCACGGGACTGGGCCTCGTGCACATCGGTGATGGTGACGGTGCCAACCTCGAAGCTCTTCCTGGCCAGGGCCAGCTGCTGGGTGTTGGCCTCGTAGAGGGCCCTGGCCGCGGCCAGTGTGTCCTGGGCCGTGAGCACGTCAAAGTAGGCCTGGGCGGCGCGCAGGGTCAGGTCTTGTCGGGCGAGCTGGTACTGGGCTTCGGAGAGAGTGGACTGCAACTCGCCCTGCTTGTATTGAACCCAGTTCTGCCAGCGGAACAGGGGCTGGGTCAACTGGGCCTGCCAGCCATTGCTGTTATAGCCCCGGGAAACGTCGGGATTGAGATGCTTCAGGGTGAGATCGTTCCACGTGGTGTTGCCCGTCACCGACAGGGACGGCAGCAGCAGCGCCCGCCCCTGGGGCAGCTTCTCGAGACCGGCCTCGCGGGAGGCGCGGGCCGAGGCCAGGGCTGCGTCGTAGGCCAGCGCATCGCGATAGACCTGCTCCAGGTCTGCCGCCGCCGCACGGGCTGCCGTCAGGCCCGCGGCCAACGCCAGTGCGATTGCCAGTGCCACAGGTCGCGCAATCCGTCTCATCAGGTTCTCCGTCCGTTCATTCGGGTACATCAGTACTGGGGCATGGACGGATCCACCTGCGCCGCCCACTGGGCCACCCCGCCGGCCAGATTGATCAGGCTGGAGAAGCCCTGACGCTCCAGGAACATGGCCACCTGCATGCTGCGCCCGCCGTGATGGCAGATCACCACGATCTCGGCGTCCGGCTCAAGCTCCTGCACACGCGCAGGCACGCTGGCCATGGGCATCGTGATCGAGCCGGGAATCGCGCAGTGCTTGAATTCAAAGGGCTCACGGACATCAAGCAACACGGGCGCCGGGCGCCCTTCGTCCTTCAGCCAGGCCGCCAGTTCCAGGGGGGTGATCTGCTTCATCGGTTTGATCGCTCAGAACTTGAACTCGCTCTTGCGCGGTGCATTGCGCATCATCGGAACGGCGTTCTCAAAAAGGGATTCGGTACGGTACTGGCCGTCGGCCACGCAGGTGACTAGCTGGGCGGTCATCAGACGCTCATCACCGACGAAGGCAAACAGGCGGCCACCCACCTTGACCTGCTGAAGCAGGGCTTCGGGGATCTGCGGCACGCCACCGGACACCACGATCAGATCGTAGGGCGCGTTGCTGGGCCAGCCGCAGATGGCATCGCCCTCTTCGACGATGACGTTCTCAACGCCATAGCGCTTGAGGTTGTCGTGGGCCATGTTGACCATGGCCGGCTCGATGTCGACGGTACGCACCCAATCGGCCTTGGCAGCCATCAGGGCCGCGAAGTAACCGGAACCGGCACCCACCTCAAGCACCTTGTCGGAACGCTTGACCTGGATGGCCTGCAGGATCTTCCCTTCGATGACCGGCACCAGCATGCTGCCGCCATGGCCAAGGGGGATTTCGGCCTCGGACAGGGCCAGGGACTTGTAGGCCTCCGGCACGAACTCCTCGCGGCGGATGCTCATCAGCAAGTCGAGCACGCTGAAATCCAGCACCTCCCAGGGGCGGATCTGCTGCTCGACCATGTTGTACCGTGCTTGTTCGAAATTCATTATGTGACTCCCGGGTAAATATTAGCACAGGCTAATATTGAAGATCTGCATGCCTGAGCGATTGCCAAAAACTTTCGAATTTTAGCTTACTTGGGCAGGGCTTAGATCATTCACGTCGTCCTTCCTGTCCGGTTCGCGCCGAACCCGGTACCAGGCGGCATACAGGGCGGGCACAAACAGCAGGGTCAGCAGGGTCGCCACGATCAGCCCCCCCATGATGGCCACCGCCATGGGCCCAAAGAACGCACTGCGGGTCAGGGGAATCATCGCCAGCACGGCCGCTGCCGCAGTCAGGGCAATGGGGCGCAGTCGACGTACGGCGGATTCGACAATGGCATCCCAGACGCTGAGACCTCGCTCCACGTCCTGTTCGATCTGATCCACCAGGATCACCGAATTGCGCATGATCATGCCGAACAGCGCAATGGTGCCGAGCATGGCCACGAAGCCGAAGGGCTTGTTGAAAAGCAGCAGGAAGAGCACCACCCCGATGAGCCCCAGGGGCGCCGTGAGCACCACCATGGTGGTACGCGAGAAACTCCCCAGCTGCACCATCAGCACGGTCAGCACCACGGCAAAGAACAAGGGAAAGCCGGCGTTCACCGAACTCTGCCCCTTGGCACTCTCCTCCACCGCCCCCCCGGTTTCGATGCGGTAGCCCGCCGGCAGACGGGCCCGGATCGGCTCCAGCAAGGGCAGAACCTGGGCCGTGACCGTCGGCGCCTGGATGCGGCCATCGTAGATCTGGCCACGTACCGAGATGCTCGGCTCCCGGTTGCGACGCCACACCAGGCCATGCTCGAAGGCATAGCTCACGCTGGCCACCTGACCGAGGGGCACCGATTTGCCGGCCCGGGTAGGGATGGACAGCTCGCTGATCAGCGACAGTTTGTCCCGCTCCACGGCATCGGCCCTCAACACCACGTCGATGGATTCGATGCCTTCCCGGTAACTGGTGGCCGCCAGACCGCGCAGGGACGTATTGAGGAAGTTCGCCACGTCCTGGGTGGTCAGCCCCAGCAGCCGGGCCTTGTGCTGATCCACCTCCACCTTGAGCACCTTGGACTGCTCGTTCCAGTCCATCTGCACATCCGACAGGTGGGGGTTGCCACGCATCACGCCCGCAATCTCTTCGGCATGCCGGCGCACCGTGGGGATGTCGGGGCCGCTGATCCGGAACTGCACCGGAAAGCCCACCGGCGGGCCGTTCTCCAGCCGGTTGATGCTGGCCCGCAGATTGGGAAAGTCCTGCTTGAAGAGGGCGATCATGCGCTCGCGCAGGGCCTCCCGGGCGGTCACGCTCTCGGTGAGGATCACGAACTGGGCAAAGTTGGCGGCGGGCAGTTGCTGGTCCAGGGGCAGGTAGAAGCGCGGGCTGCCGGTACCCACATAGGCCACGTAATTGGCGATGCCCTCCTCCTTGTTGAGGATGGCTTCCAGTCGCTCCGCCTCCGCCTGGGTGGCGCGCAGGCTGGAGCCTTCCGGCAGGCGCAGATCGATCAACAGCTCAAGTCGCGTCGAACTGGGGAAGAACTGCTGCTGCACTGCACCGAAGCCCGCCATGGCGGTGACGAAGATCGCCAGTGTGGTGCCAATCACCAGCCAGCGCCGCCGCACGCAGGCATCCACCAACTTGCGGAAGCGGTTATAGAACGGGGTGCGGAACACCGCATCCTCGTCCCCCTCTTCCACATGGGGGTCGCCCAGCCCGATGCGATCCTTGAAGGCGTCCAGACGCGGAAAGCGGGTGGAGAACCAGCTTGGCTTCTTCGGCCCGCGGGGGTCGGGCAGGAGCACGTAGCCCAGGTAGGGCACCACCACCACCGCCGCCAGCCACGAGGCCAGCAGAGCAATGGCGTTCACCTGAAAGATCGAGCGCGTGTATTCGCCGGTGGATGACTGGGCCGTGGCAATGGGCAGAAAGCCGGCCACGGTGATCAGGGTGCCGGAGAGCATCGGCCCGGCGGTGCTGGTGTAGGCAAAGGCCGCCGCCTTGGAGCGCTCCCAGCCCTGCTCCATCTTCACCAGCATCATCTCCACTGCGATGATGGCATCGTCCACCAGCAGACCAAGGGCAAGAATCAAGGCGCCCAGGGAGATCTTGTGCAGGCCCACGTCAAACAGGCGCATGCCGAAGAAGGTCACCCCGAGCACCAGGGGAATCGACAGCGCCACCACCAGGCCCGTGCGCAGGCCGAGGGAGAAGAAGCACACCACCAGCACGATGATCACCGCCTCGGCCAGGGAGCGGACAAACTCGCTGATGGAACGCTGCACGGCGGCGGGCTGGCTGGCCACTTCCACCAGCTCCATGCCGACCGGCAAGCGTGCCTGGATGCCCGCCGCGGTGCTCTTGAGGTCGCGGCCGAGGGCGATGATGTCGCCCCCCTTGGCCATGGACACGCCCAGGCCAAGAGCGTCCTGCCCGCGGAAGCGGAAGCGCGGGGCGGGGGGCTCCACGAAACCGCGGGCCACGGTGGCGATGTCGCCGATGCGGAACTCCCGGCCACCGGCCCGGATGCGCGTTTCGCGGATCGCCTCCACGGTGTCGTAGGCCCCGCTGGGGCGCAGGTAGATGCGCTCGTCCCGGGTCTCGAAGTACCCGCCCGGCGCCACCGCATTCTGACGTGCCAGGGCATCGGTGACCGTCTGCACATCCAGCCCCAGGGTCGCCAGCTTGGTGTTGGACAACTCCACGTAGATGCGTTGTTCCTGCTCACCGATCAGGTCCACCTTGGCCACGCCGGGCACCCGCAGCAGCTCGGCACGGATGCGGTCGCTCTCGGCCTTCAGCTGCGCATAGTTGAATCCATCGCCCGTCAGGGCATAGATATTGCCGAAAACATCGCCGAACTCATCATTGAAGTAAGGCCCGCGGATGCTGCCGGGCAGGCTGCCCTTGATGTCGCCGATCTTCTTGCGCACCTGGTAGAAGACCTCCGGCACTTCCCGTGCCGGGGTCGAATCCTTGGCGACAAAAAGCACCACCGACTCGCCGGGACGCGAATAGCTGCGGATGGTGTCCACATAGGGCACTTCCTGCAGCTTCTTCTCGATACGGTCGGTAAGCTGCTCCTCCACCTCCCGGGCCGAGGCGCCGGGCCAGTCCGTGCGCACCACCATCACCTTGAAGGTGAAGGGCGGATCCTCCGACTGGCCGAGCTTCTGGTAGGACAGCACCCCCACCAGGGCGAGGGCCACGATCAGGTAGCGGACGAGGGGCTGGTGGCGCAAGGCCCATTCGGACAGATTGAAGCGCATCACCCCTGCCCCCCGGCCGCCGGCACACCCGCCGCCATGGCACGCAGGGGCTGGCCGGCAACGATCTTGTGCACACCGGCGGCGGCAATCCGCTCACCCGGCTTCAAGCCATCGGCAATCAACACCCCGTCTTCGCGGAACTGACGCACTTTCACCGGACGCAACAGCGGCTTGAGCAGATCGCCCTCCGCCACCAGCACCCACACGGCGCTGCCGCCCTGGTGCTCGAACACGGCACTGGCTGGCACCAGCAAGGCGCCGGCCGCCGCCGCCGCGTCGGGCAGGATGACGTTGGCCGTCATGCCCAGCTGCACCGCCGGGCTGGTGTCGAGTATCGTCACCCGCACCGCGTAGGTCCGGGTCGCGGCATCGGCGCTGGGCGCGATCTCCCGCACCCGCCCCCTGAGCGCCACATTGGGCGCCGACCACAGGCGCACCTCCACCGAGCCGGCCTTGCGCAAATCGGCCACACGGCTCTCCGGTACGGCAATCAGCACTTCCCGCTCCCCGTCCCGGGCGAGATGCATCACCGGGGCGGAGTCCTTCACCACCTGCCCGACTTCGGCCGCCACCGCTGTGATCACCCCGGGCTGATCGGCCGTCAGGGAGGTGTAATCCTTCTGGTTACCGGCCACCGAAGCCTGGGCCCGGGCCTGCTCGACCCGCGCCGACGCCGACTTGAACGCCGACTCCTTGGCATCCAGCACACTGCGGCTGACGAAGTTCTTGCCCACCAGATCCCGGTAACGCTCCACCTCGGCCTTGGCAAAGGCATATTCGTTCTGTGCCGCCGCCAGCTGGGCCCGTGAGGCTTCGGCATTGAGCCCCGCATCGGTCGGGTCAAGCCGCGCCAGGACCTGTCCCGGCTTGACCACCGCCCCCACGTCCACCCGCCGCTCGACAACCTTGCCCCCGATGCGGAAGGCGAGGTCCGACTCATAGCGCGCCCGTACTTCACCCGCATACAGGGCACCGGCCGCGACCGGAGCCAGAGCCAGGGTATGGACCACCACCGGGCGGGGCGGCTCGGCCACCGGCTCGGGTTTGGAACAGGCGGCCAGCACGGCCACGACGAGAACGCTGGCAAGCAAGGGGCGATTCATGGGCGTGACTCCTGCACGGGGGCAGCCCGCAGGCCGCGAAAGATCATTTCGAAATAAGTCGGGAAGTAACTGTCGGGAAGACTGCGGGTCTCGTCGCAGCAGGACATGGAGTTCTTCCAGACGGCCTGCATCAGCAAGGGAAAGAACACCAACTGGCGCACCGTCTCCACATCCATGTCACGAAACACACCACGCTCGACGCCGATTGCGTAGGCTCTGCCGAGCAGGGCCATCCAACGCACGATCACCGCATCGTGGTGATAGCGGGCCACCTCGGGGAAGTTGCCAGCCTCGGAGATCATCAACTTGCAGATCCCCCCGAGGTCGGTGGACCCCACCTTGTCCCACCAGCCCTGCAGAATCTCCCGCAGCAGTCGTTCGGGGTCGTCCCGCAGGGTTTCCAGCTTGGCCTCGAACTCCTCGAAGAGCGGGACCACGCCCTCTTCGATCACGGCCTTGAAAAGCGCATCCTTGCTGTCGAAGTAGAGGTAGAGCGTGCCCTTGGAGACGCCGGCACGCGCCGCCACTTCATCCAGACGGGTTGCGGCAAAACCCTTCTCGATGAAGAGGGACAGGGCGGCCGCGGCGAGTTCCGCCGGGCGGGCTTCCTTGCGACGCTGACGACGGACGACTTCGAGGGGACTCATGGTGGCTCACCACATTAATAACTGACTGGTCAGTAATTTAGTAAATGGTTTGCCCGATGTAAACCCATCCCCGAAAACTTTTTGCCGGCAGGCGAGCCGGCACAGGCTCCCAGCGCTTGTGAAGAAACCCTGGTGAGCATTTCGAGTTCGCTCACATAAGCTCAACCATGAAATGGTCCGACGAGCATCCCTGCGATGAAATCGGGCCGGGCAGACGCTCAACGCATACTGACCCGCGTTGCAGCAGGCACCAGGAAAGCCGCGCCCAGAAGCGCCTCGTATCGCCGATTGCCGCTCCTCACCAGCGGCCGCCCCCCCGTAGTGGCCTGCAAGCCCTCCGGACGGACACCTTCAGGCACGTGCCAGCGCTCCACGAGACGGCCACTATAGGCGTCGTGCACGTCCAGCCCACGGTCCCCCAATACCCATACGCGCCGCCCCTCCCGCTGCAGGTGAACCGCCAGCACCCGCCCGCGCCCCTCAGTGCGAAGGGTCGCAAGGGGTGTCACCCCGCGACTCAGATCGAGCACCTGCACCGTACTGCCCTCGGCCTGGGTGACGAGCACCCACTTCAGATCAGGCACCTCAAGCAGGACATCCCCCGCCGCGACGGCGCCGGCAGTCATGCCCGGCACGAGCACGAAAAGGCAATGACAGAGATATCGGAACATGACGGCACTCCCCACAGGCAACTTGACGAGAGCTGACAGTAGCGGACAATTATCAAGCTACACATATACACTTATCAGACAAAACGTCCTTCCGTACCGGCCACCTCAACCCGATTGGCCCGGCCCCCTGACCAATACACCAGAGCACACCATGCTGCAGATCGTCCTCTCCGCCGACAGCCCGACCCCCTTGGTGGACCAGATCGTCACCGCCATCCGCACGCGCATCGATGACCGCATCCTGCGCCCGGGAGCACGATTGCCACCCATCCGCCAGTTCGCCGAACAGTACGGCGTATCCCGTTTTACGGTGGTCGAGGCCTACGACCGACTGGTTGCCCTGGGGCATCTGCAATCCCGCCGGGGCTCGGGCTTCTACGTGGCGAACCGCCCGCTGCCTGTCCGTGCAGCCCAGTCGAGCGACACCATTGAGAGGACCATCGACGCCGCCTGGCTGATGCGCGAGATGGCCCAGGATGGCCCCGACCGTATCCTGGCCGGCGCCGGCAGCCTGCCCGCCGAGTGGCTCGACGAGGCCGGCGTGCTGCGTGCCCTGCGCACCCTCAGCCGGCGCAACGACGTGCGGCCGGTGAGCTACGGCTCGGCCCAGGGCTACGCGCCCCTGCGCGCGCAGTTGCAGGTGCGCCTGGCAGAGATCGGTATCGGGGCAACCCCCGAGCAGATCGTCCTCACCTACGGCGTGCACCAGGCGCTCGACATCGTCTGCCGCTACTTCCTGAAACCCGGCGACTGCGTGCTGGTCGATGACCCAGGCTACTGGAACCTCTTCGGCAACCTGCGCCTGTATGGCGTGGCCCTGCTGGGGGTGCCGCGCACCCCGGAAGGCCCGGACGTGAAGGCCCTCGAAGAGATCCTCGCCCACCACCAGCCACGCCTGTTCTTCACCCACTCGGTGCTGCACAACCCCACCGGCTGCAACCTGTCCCCGGCCAACGCCTTTCGCGTGCTGCAACTGGCCGAGAAACACGACTTCATGGTGGTGGAGGACGACATCTACGGCGACATCGCCCCCGACGCCGCCACCCGCCTTGCCAGCCTCGACCAGCTCTCCCGGGTGATCTACACAGGCAGCTTCTCCAAGACCATCTCGGGCAACCTGCGCGTCGGCTTCCTGGCCTGCCGCCCTGATCTCGCCCACCTGTTCACCGACGTGAAGATCGTCTCGATGCTGTCGTCCGCAGAGATCTCCGAACAGCTAATCCACCAGCTACTCACCGACGGCCACTACCGCAAACTGGTGGATCGGCTGAGGGGCCGTCTCGCCGAAGCCACAGGCCAAACCCTGCGCATGCTCGAACGGGTTGGGCTGCAGCCGGAACCCGAACCCGCAGGCGGTCCCTTCGTATGGGCACGGATCCCGGGGATTACCGACAGCTCCGAATTGGCCCGCCACGCCGCCCGGAGCAACATCCTGCTGGCCCCGGGCAATGTCTTCCGCCCCCAGAACCAACCCTCGGGCTTCATGCGCTTCAACGTGGGAGCGTGTTCCCATCCGCGCCTGGAACACTTCCTCGGCGAGGCCCTCGCCAACACCGTGGCCACGTCACCCCCGCCACACCCGATGACCAACGAGGTTTAAAGATCCGCGGGGCCGACCCGTTATTAGGAAAAGCGTCCACCGGACACCTCCTTCAATCTGCAAGCCTCTGGGAATCCACCGTGATCGAACAGGCCCTCCCCACGCCAACCGGGGTACCAAACCCACCTGCCGAACCTCTCGTCGACTGGCTTGGCCTCGAGACCCAGTTCCGCGGCAAGACCCGCTTTGTCACGGGCCTCGCCGACAAGGCTTTGAAGAATTACCGGATCAGTGTCGAGCGGCTTGACAGCCTGGCCGCAGGTGCTGGCGAGTATTCCGAGATCGCCTTCATTGCCCACAGCATCAAGGGGACCGCCGGATCGCTGAAGGCCGCCCGCGTCCACACCCTGGCTGCCGCCACCGATCAAGCGGCCCGCTTGGCTGAGCCGCAATGCCGGGCCCTCGCCCGCGATCTGGCAGATCTGTTGGAACAACTCATCGTTGAGCTGGAAGCGCGCGTGAAGGGCTGACGGATACGGTCAGACGCACCCGGTTTCGCCAAACCGCAGTCTGAAACGCAAAACGGCCGACCCCAGGGTCGGCCGTTTTGCATGACAAATCACGGATATCAGCGCGATTCCTTGATCAGACGCCCGCGGATCGACTGCACGGGCCGGGCATTCATGGGGTACAACCGGGAGAAGATCGCAATCTGCTCCGCCGACACCTGGGCCGGCTGCTTCATCACCATCCACATCACCCCCTCGCTGCACGGGGGTGTGGTGAGCGAGCCCATGTAGGTGTAATAGCTGCGGTTCTCGGGCAACAACTGGTTGAGATCGACGGCCACGCCCTCCGGCGAGTAATCCACGTTTTTCTCCAGCGGCAGGTTGTTCCACAAGGTCTGCATCACCGGATGGGCCTGTCCACGCTCCAGCAAGACCGCCACCACCGCCAGGCGGCCGTCCAGATCCTTGTGCACCAGGTGCACCACCATGTCAAAGCCCTTGCCATTGATGCGCTCTTCCGAGGGGCGATGAAAATGGAACTGGACCAGATCGTACATGCGCCCCATCACTGCCATCGTATTGCCCGGCCCCAGATTCACCTGGATGGTGTGGCCGTTGTCGACGATGCGGAAGTTGGATGGCCGATAGTCGAAGCGGATCGGTTCCAGATCCACCTTGATACCGTCACGGATGTCGATCGGCGACTGACGCTCGCCCACATTGCATAGCTGCCATTCCGGTTTCAGGGTGCCCCAGTTGGCGGGTGCTCCCTCCCCTTCATAGCTCCAGTGGATCTCATGGTGGGCCAAAGGCGTGCCGGGCGCTCCGTGACCATGGGCTGCATGGGCCTCACCCTGCATGACCGGAGAGCGCACCACCCGGGGCCGCGGACGCGGCGGCACATAGGCAGGAACGCGACGCACCTCCGGGGGGGGCGCCTCCGCATGGGCGGGCTTCTCGGGCACCGGCTCAGCCTTGGGGGGCGGAGCCGGTTTGTCGATGAAATTCTTCTTGATCGGGATGGACGGCTCGGCCCCGTGGTCGCCCTTGCCTTCAGACACCCGGGTCACGGCAGGCTTCTCGGCCCCCTTGGCCGGGCGGTAATCGGCCACCCGCACGTCCTGTTTGCCACCTCCCTGGGCTGCCTGCGCAGCCTTGGACGCATTCATGGCTAGCTGGGAGATGTCCTTCGCCCCTCCGCCTGCAGGCTTGCATACGTCCCGCCACAGTTTCTCGTCCACGCTGCCGGCAGCCACCGGCATGTCCTTTTCAACCTTGACCTTCTCGTCCTTCACCACCGCCGAGTCGGCATCCAGATACACCCGTTTGATGGTGGCAAAAGTCTGGTTGCGGCAATCGTAGCGATTGAGGGCCTTGACCGTGGTATAGCCCGCCGTCTCGGCCTCGGACTCAGCCAATACGATGCGTCCCCAGGCCACCTTGGTGCCCGGATCGGATTGCAGGATGCTGGCACGGTCAAGCTCGATGGTGCGCTTCTTGTCTGAAGCAATCATTTGCCAGTCGGCAGCCAGAACAGACGAAGAGCCTGCAAGAACCAGCAGGGCAGCGAGGGGATGCATGCGAAAGCGCATGTTTGCTTCTCCGGGAAAGATGCGAGGCCCGTGTGGGCCAGATGCACCCTATTTCGGCGGCCGGGACCGAAAGCTTTAGAGATTCCACCCGATTCACGAAAAAACCCGCCAAATCTTGCATTTACCGCCCTCTTCCAGTACTTTCCAGGCCATACGTTAGGGGTGCCGAGGCGTGCAACCGTCCGGCTGAGACTTACCCTCCGAACCTGATCCGGGTCATGCCGGCGTAGGGAAACGTGGCTCCTGCCGCCTTTCCATCCGCTGGCGGCCCTCCCCAAGGAGCCTTCATGAACGCCACCGACAAATTTCTCGCAGCCTCGGCCCACGTGGACGAAGCCGCCGTTGCCCCCCTGCCCAATTCCCGCAAGGTCCATATCGAGGGCTCCCGCCCCGACATCCGCGTGCCCATGCGCGAGATCTCCCAGGCCGACACCCCCACCGGCTTCGGCGGCGAGAAGAACCCCCCGATCTTCGTCTACGACTGCTCCGGCCCCTACACCGACCCCACCGCACGCATCGACATCCGCTCCGGCCTGCCCGCCCTGCGCCAGGGCTGGATCGAGGCACGCGGCGACACCGAGGTGCTGCCTGATCTGTCCTCCGAGTTCGGCCGCGCCCGCGCCGCCGATCCCAAACTCATTGACCTGCGCTTCCCCGGCCTGCACCGCAAGCCGCGCCGGGCGCTGCCGGGCAAGAACGTCTCCCAGATGCACTACGCCCGTCAGGGGATCATCACCCCCGAGATGGAGTTCGTCGCCATCCGCGAGAACGTGAACCGTGCCGCCTACCTGGAGAGCCTGCGCGCCACCGGGCCCATGGGCGAGAAGATGGCCGCCCTCCTCGGCCGCCAGCACAAGGGGCAGGATTTCGGCGCCGCCATCCCCAGCGAAATCACCCCGGAGTTCGTGCGCTCGGAAGTGGCCCGTGGCCGCGCCATCATCCCCAACAACATCAATCACCCCGAGTCCGAGCCGATGATCATCGGCCGCAACTTCCTGGTGAAGATCAACGCCAACATCGGCAACTCGGCCCTGGGCTCCTCCATCAACGAGGAGGTGGACAAGATGACCTGGGCCACCCGCTGGGGTGGCGATACGGTGATGGATCTGTCCACCGGCAAGAACATCCACGAGACCCGCGAGTGGATCATCCGCAACAGCCCCGTGCCCATCGGCACGGTGCCCATCTACCAGGCCCTGGAGAAGGTGGATGGCAAGGCCGAGGAGCTGACCTGGGAGATCTTCCGCGACACGCTGATCGAGCAGGCCGAGCAGGGCGTGGACTACTTCACCATCCACGCCGGGGTGCTCCTGCGCTACATCCCCATGACCGCCAACCGCATGACGGGCATCGTCAGTCGCGGCGGCTCGATCATGGCCAAGTGGTGCCTGGCCCACCACAAGGAGAGCTTCCTCTACACGCACTTCGAGGAGATCTGCGAGATCATGAAGGCCTACGATGTGGCCTTCTCCCTGGGCGACGGGCTGCGTCCGGGCTCGATCTACGATGCCAACGACGAGGCCCAGCTGGGTGAGCTGGAGACCCTCGGCGAGCTGACCGACATCGCCTGGAAGCACGATGTGCAGACCATCATCGAGGGGCCGGGTCATGTGCCCATGCACATGATCAAGGAGAACATGGACCTGCAACTCAAGCACTGCAAGGAGGCTCCGTTCTACACCCTCGGGCCGCTGACCACCGACATCGCCCCGGGCTACGACCACATCACCAGCGGCATCGGCGCGGCCATGATCGGCTGGTACGGCACGGCCATGCTGTGCTACGTGACCCCCAAGGAGCACCTGGGCTTGCCGGACAAGAATGATGTGAAGGAAGGCATCATCACCTACAAGCTGGCCGCCCACGCCGCCGACCTGGCCAAGGGCCACCCGGGGGCGCAGATCCGCGACAACGCCCTGAGTAAAGCCCGCTACGAGTTCCGCTGGGACGACCAGTTCAACCTGGGCCTGGACCCGGACAAGGCCAAGAGCTTCCACGACGAGACCCTGCCCAAGGAGTCGGCCAAGGTGGCCCACTTCTGCTCCATGTGCGGGCCGCACTTCTGTTCCATGAAGATCACCCAGGACGTGCGCGACTTCGCCGCCAAGCAGGGCATCGCCGAGGCCGAGGCGCTGCAGAAGGGTATGGAGACCAAGGCGGTGGAGTTTGTGAAGGCGGGGGCGGAGATCTATCGGAAGGTCTGAGGTTGAGCGGGGGCCGGGAGGCCCCTTGCCCCCTTTGTCTTAGGGGGTGAAGCCTTGCTGGGCGGATTTCCGGTGTTTGATGTCACATTGGCCGGGGACTCGCCCCCGGCGGGCGACCTTCTTCTTTGTTGTACGACAAAGAAGAAGGCAAGAAAACGTACCCCGCTGCCGCGCCCCCTTCGGGGGTTCCCTCCTTCCGGCGATGCCGGGCGGGGTCTTCGCAAACTCGCCCTACGGGCTCAAACATGCGAAGCCCTTTTCCCGCCCGTCATCACCTCCAGTCGGCACGTCAGAGGGGAAAGGAAATGCAGGTGATCAACGGTCGGTCGCCGTATCGGCTTCCGGAGAGGCTCGGTGCTTGGCAGAAAGCCCGTCTGAGCCGCCGAGCAGCGCAGCAACGGGCGGGGAAGTCCGGCGCGGCTGTCTGAGCCCGAAGGGCGAGTTCCGCGCCGGCCGCCCGTTGGGAGCAGCGCAGGGCAGTCGGCCGAAGGCCGACCGGTGAAGCCGGGTCGCCTTCTTTGCCTTCTTATATGGACGCCTCCCGTGTGACAAGCAAGTTTTTGAGTTTTGGCTCGGCGGATTCATTGCGGTCTTATATCCGGCCTGTTGGTGCAGTCCGGACGCTTGTCCGCTGCGGGCCCTGATGGTCATTCGCGAGGTTGGGGCTCATCTTTCTTTGGGGCTTTGCACGGGGCTCGCCCAAGGAGGCAATCTGCCTTGCCAACCCACGGTCTGACCGCTTTGCCATCACGTCATCAACTCACCTATGCACACTGTGGGGCGTCACCACGCCTTTGATCATGGAGCACGGGCTTACGCCGCGCCCGCACTCGCTGCCGGGGGAGCTGACGCTTTCCAGCTCGCTTCGTAGGCCCGCCCATGCGCCACCAAAGCCCACGCGATGCGTGCCAGCTTGTGCGCGATGGCGACCACCACCACGTTGAAGGGGCGCCTCCCCAGCAGCGCCACGATCCACGGGGCCGGGTGCTCGCGGCTGGCCAAAGCGCGGGCGCCGTTGATCAGCAGGGTTCGCAGGTAGGCGTTCCCACGCTTGCTGATGCTCCCTATGCGCACTTTGCCGCCCGTGCCCCGATGACCCGGAGCAAGACCGAGGCAGCAGGCAAATTCACGCCCGTTGCGCCAACTCGTGCCATCGCCCAGGGTCGCTGCCAGGGCGGTGGCGCCGAGAACGCCGATCCCCGGGGTGTCACGCAGACGACGGGCGCTTTCCTGGCTCTTGAGCATCAGGCTGATCTCCTCTTCCATCGCTTGGACGTGCCGTTCGATGTCCGCAAGGGCGAGCAGTTGATCGTCCACCAGCCGCACCATGACCGCCGGCACGGCGTCGTTGATCTCGGCCCGCTGCTGGGCCAGTTGTCGCAGGCCTGAGTGCCGACCTCGGGGAAGGGTCACGCCAAATTCGTAGAGCAGCCCGCGCAGGGCATTCACCGTCGCTGTCCGGACGCTGACCCAGTGGGTGCGCATGCGGTGCAGGCTGAGCATGGCTTGCTGCTCGCTGCTCTTGACCGCCACCCGGCGGATGTCTCCGTGTTGGGCCGCCAGCCAGATCCCCCGGGCGTCGGCCGCGTCATCCTTGTTGCCGCTGATGAAGGGGCGGACCTGGTGCGTGGGCAACAATTCGATCTGATGGCCCAGCGGACCGAGGGTGCGCCCCCAGTGGTGGGCGCCGCCGCACGCTTCCATGGCGATCCGACCGGCCGGACGCACGGCGAAGAATTCGGTCACTTTGCCGCGCGGGAGCTTCTTGCGGCAGATCTCTCCCGTGTTGCCATCAACCCAGTGAACCTGGAAAACGTTCTTGGCGATATCCATGCCGTACGTTGTAGCATTCATCTCGGGGACCTCTCGTCGCAGGTGGTTGTTCGGAACTCCACTTTGGCACTTGATGCCGTCAGACGCGAGGTTCCCCCTTCAGCACCGCAGGAGGGGCCTTTCCCCCTTGCCGAACCGCTTTGACGGTGTCAGCACCGGCAGTCGGTCATTTCGTGGGTGGAGGTGGGCGGGAGGCGTCCATATCATCTTTCTTGGCGAAGCAAGAAAGTAGGTCGCCCGCCGGGGGCGGAGGCGGGGTTTCGCGGAGCATGCTCCGCGCCGCCGTAGCCGGCCGGGTGTGCAAACCCGGCCGTGGAAAGACCCGGCCAATGTGACGCCAAACACCGGAACACCTGCCAGCAAAGGCGCCGCCGAAAAACGGTCGAATGAATTCGGCCCCAAAGGCCCCCGCCTCCTACCCTCCCTTCACCATATCCCACGCCAGCTTGGCGATGAGCACCGACACCACCAGCAGAAAAGCCTGGCGGACGAAGGCGGTGCCGCGGCGCAGGGCCAGCCAGGTGCCCACATGGGCACCCGCCAGGTTGCACACAGCCATCACCAGCCCCAGGGTCCACAGCAGCGGGCCATGGCTGGCGAAGAAGCCGATGGCCGAGACGTTGGTGGCCACGTTGATGAGCTTGGCGCTGGCCGAGGCGCGCAGGAAATCCATGCCGAAGAGGCGCACGAAGCCGAAGATCAGGAAGCTGCCCGTCCCCGGCCCGAAGAAACCGTCGTAGAAGCCGATCACGGCACCGAAGGCTATCGCGCGCCAGCGGTCGGTGGGGGTCAGCTCGCGGGTCTCGGCGTGGCCGAAGTCCTTGCGCCGGAAGGTGTAGATGGCCACCGCCAGCATCATGACCAGCACCAGGGGGCGCATCGCATCGCGGGGCAGCCAGACGACCACGGCGGCGCCGCCCCAGGCGCCAAGCAGGGCAGCCAGTGCCGCCGGCACCACCACGGCCCAGGGGATGGACACGGCCCGCGCGTAGCGCCACAGGGCGGCGCTGGTACCCGCGATGCTGGACAGCTTGTTGGTGCCGAACAGGGTGGGGATGGCCACCTGGGGATAGTGGCTGAGCAGTACGGGAATCTGGATCAGCCCCCCGCCGCCGACCACCGCATCCACCATGCCGGCAAAGAAGGCGACGGCACCAAGAAACATGAACTCGAGGGGCATGACAGCCAGACCGGAATCCATCAGGCCGGGCGCCGGGCGGGGATCGCCAGCGGCGCCGCCCAGGCCTGCCCGCAGACCAGGTCGGGACGACGGGCGTCCTCGTCCACCAGATCGGCATATTGCCGAACTAGCTGGGCCAGGGAGTCCGTCTCGAGTTTTCCGGCAAGGCGGGCCCGGTGCACCTCCACCGTGCGGGGCGACACGGCCAGGGCACGGGCAATTTCCTTGTTGGTCAGGCCTGCCACCACCAGACTCAATACCTCCCGCTCCCGCTCGGAGAGACGGGTGTACAGGCTGCGCGCGTGGCGGGAACGCTGCAGCCGTTGACGCTCCAGCACATGCTGACCCACCGCCTTGCGCAAGACCTCCGGAAGGCTGTCCTCGGCGGCGGGCAGGGGCAGGAATTCCCGCGCACCGGCCTTGAAGGCCTGCCGGCAAAGATCGACAGTGGCATCGCGGGACAGCACGATCACCGGCAGATCAACGCCCAGGGAGCCTAGCCGGTCCAGCAATGCCAGCTCCGGACCGGCACCGGCAAGCTCCACAAGGATGGCGCCGGTGGTATCGGGATCAAGTTCAGACAGAAAGCTGTCTGCATCCCGCCAGACACGGAACCCGAAGTGCAGACCACTCGCCAGAAGGACGACCTCCCCCCAGGCGGAGGCATCCCGCGTGACAAGATGGATGCAGGGCAAGGGCGCCAGACACATCATGAGCTTATTCCTTGTTGCGGTTCTCGCGTGGGGGCACGCTGCACACAGAAACATCCACCCCGGCAGCATGGCGGACAAACCGGAAGAAAAGTGCCCGACCCGGGGGGGTCGGGCAAACGTGCCTCCCCCGAGGGAGGAAGGCACAGGGGGGATGCTCAGGCCACGCCGTTCGCAGGCACGGGCTCGTCTGCCACCGGTAACGCCTCGTCGGTGTCGTCCAGCCCCGGATCCACCGGATCGATAGCTTCTTCCCACTTGGCGACAGCAGCAGTGGCAATGGCATTGCCGAGCACATTGGTGGCGGTGCGCCCCATGTCGAGGAAGTGATCGATACCCATGATCAGCAGCAAGCCGGCCTCCGGCAGGTTGAACATGGGCAGAACAGCCGCCACCACCACCAGGGACGAACGGGGCACGCCGGCCACGCCCTTGCTGGAGACCATCAGCACCAGCAGCATGGTGATCTGCTCGCCGAGGGACATGGGGATGCCATAGGCCTGGGCCACGAACAGCGCCGCGAAACCGGTGTATAGCATGGAGCCATCCAGGTTGAAGGAGTACCCCAGGGGCAGGACGAAGCCGGTGATGCGGTTCTTCACCCCGAACTTCTCGAGCTGCTCCATCAGTTTGGGGTAGGCCGACTCGCTGCTGGCGGTGGAGAAGCCCAGCAGCATGGGGCTGCGCACCAACTTGATGAGCCGGAACACTTCGCGGCCCAGCACCGTGTAACCGGCACCGATGAGGATGGTCCACAGCACGGCCAGGGCAATGTAGAAGCTGGCCAGCAGCTTGCCGAACACACTCAGCATGCCCAGCCCCTGGGTGGTCACCACGGCCGCGACGGCGGCGAAGACACCCAGCGGGGCAAAACGCATCACGTAGTCGGTGACCTTGAGCATCACGTGGACCACTTCATCCATGGTCTGCACCAGACTGCGGGCCGCCTGGCTGTGCAGGTTGCCGAGGGCCAGACCGAAGAACACCGAGAACACCAGGATCTGCAGCACCGAGTTGCCGGCCATGGCTTCGACGATGCTCTTGGGGAAGACATGGGTGATGAAGTCCTTCAGATTGAGGGCTCCGGTCTTCAGGTTGGTGGCCGCCCCGGCCTCGGGCAGGGCCATGTTCAGCGCATGGCCGGGCTGCAGCAGGTTGGCGAAGAGCAACCCGACGGTCAGGGACACCAGGGAGGCGGCGATGAACCAGCCGAGCGCCTTGGAACCAATGCGGCCGACGGTCTTGGAGTCGCCGATGTTGGCCAGACCGGACACCAGGGTGGCGAACACCAGCGGCGCGATGATCATCTTGATCAGGCGCAGGAAGATGTCGGTGATGATGCCGAAGTATCCCGCGATCTCCTTGGCCGCCTCCGGCGTGGGTGCAGCCTGGTTGCAGACGTAGCCGACAAGGATGCCGAGGATCAGCGCGGCAAAGATCAGCAGTGAGGATTTGTTGGCTTTCATGATCGTATCCCGGTGATGGCTCAGGCGACCTTGCGGGCAGGCAGGGCGCGCGGACGGGTCAGCACTTCGGGGCGCAACACCTCGGCAAGTGCCTCGGCGGTCATCAGACCGCGCTCCAGTACGATCTCGGCCACACCGCGACCGCTGGCATGGGCTTCGGCGGCCACGTCGGTGGCGTGGGCGTAGCCGATGTAGGGGTTCAGGGCGGTGACGATGCCGATGGAGCGCTCGACGCTGGCGCGCAGGGCGTCCCGGTTGGCGGTGATGCCGTCCACACAGCGATCGGCCAGCACGACGCAGCCCTTGGTCAGGTGCAGCACGCTCTTGAACAGGCTGTGGGCGATGATGGGCTCGAAGGCGTTGAGCTGGAGCTGACCGGCCTCGGCGGCAAAGGTGACGGTCATGTCGTTGCCGATGACCTCGAAGGCGATCTGGTTCACCACCTCGGGGATCACCGGATTGACCTTGCCCGGCATGATGGACGAGCCCGCCTGGCGCGGCGGCAGGTTGATCTCGCCAAAGCCCGCGCGGGGGCCGGAGGACAGCAGGCGCAGATCGTTGCAGACCTTGGAGAGCTTGGCCGCCACGCGCTTGAGCACGCCGGAAAGCTGGATGAAGGAGCCACAGTCCTGTGTCGCTTCGATCAGGTTGGGCGAGGTGACCACCGGGATGCCGGTGATTTCGGCCAGGCGGCGGCACACCAGGCCGGCGTAGTCCGGGTGGGCGTTGATGCCGGTGCCGATGGCGGTGGCGCCGAGGTTGATCTCACGGATCAGCAGGGCGGCTTCCTTCAGGCGCTCCTCGTCCTCGCCGAGCATGGTGGCGTAGGTGGAGAACTCCTGGCCCAGGGTCATGGGCACCGCATCCTGCAACTGGGTGCGGCCCATCTTCAGCACGTCGGCGAACTCCTCGGCCTTGCGCTCGAAGGCAGCACGCAGGTAGGCCATGGCGTCCACCAGGCGGAAGATGCCCACGTAGGTGGCCAGCTTCAGCGCCGTGGGATACACGTCGTTGGTGGACTGGCTCATGTTGACGTGTTCGTTGGGGTGCAGGAAGCCGTACTCACCGCGCTGGTGGCCCATGATCTCCAGGGCCCGGTTGGCGATGACCTCATTGGCGTTCATGTTGGTCGAGGTGCCGGCGCCGCCCTGGATCACGTCCACCACGAACTGCTCGTGCAGGCGACCGACCACCAGCTCATCACAGGCGGCAACGATGGCCTTCATCCGCTCCTGGTCGAGCAGGCCCAGCTCGCAGTTGGCCTGGGCGGCCGCACGCTTGATCTGGGCCAGGGCGCGGATCAGGTCCGGATAGACGGCGATGGTGATCCCGGTGATGGGGAAGTTCTCCAGGGCACGCAGGGTGTGCACGCCGAAGTAGGCGGCGGTCGGGACTTCCTTGTCGCCGAGAAGATCGTGTTCGAGGCGGGTGGTGGCGGTGTTCATGAGTGTCTCCTTGGGTGTGGGCCGGGCGCCAGCTTGATGCCGACCGGGTCCCTTTCCATTGCAGAACGCATGCCACCCGGGCAAACGCCGGCCGCCGCCCACAAGAGACTGATTCAAAAAGGTTTTAATTTTCACCCCGGGCGGATTCGTCCGGCTATCCGGATGAATCCGCCCCCGGGCATCTGGAAATCCGAACCCTCAGGACAGGCCGGAGGGCCCCGCAGATGGCAGATCCGTCATCACCGCCTCCCCCGGCGCCGAGCACCCCTTCGCACAGCAGCGCCCAGGCTGGCGCTTGTGGGTGATGGGACGCTCCGGGTCGGCGGCCACGCCCCGATCCAGCAGCCTCTCCACCAGCGCCACCTTGTCGCCCACCGGGTAGTGACGCCAGATCTCCTGCTTCATGGCCGCGGGCGAGCCACCGCCGTGGAGACTGATCACCGAGTACCAGCCCGCCTGGTAGGAGGCGGTCAGGTCCTCCATGAAACGCGCCGTCTGGATGCGTTTGTCGTAGGGCACATCGGGCGCAGCCCGCAGCACGTCGGCCAGCCTGGCAGCGGTGACCGGGTTGTGATCCTCTTCCGGCCCGGGCAGGGTGACGATGAGGCCCCCCGACACATAGTGGGCGATGCGCTGCATGTCGTAGATCTGATTGGCCAGCAGCAACTTGCCGATGTTGGAATACACCGGCTCGGGCATGAAGCTGCTGCTGTAGGCGTCGGCCCGGGCATAGGTGGACGCCGCCACGCCGCAGGCATAGAAGCCCTCGACGATCTTGATCAGTTCCACCATCTGGTCGCGCAGGTGGGTCTCCTTGCCGGGGTCGAAGCCATTGGCCTCGCACATCAACGCCCCGGCACCGATCAGCAGGTCGCCAAATCCGGCCCGGGCGGCGATGCAGCTATGGCGGTGATGGGTGGCGTAGTCCCAGGTGAGCTGGCCGGAGTGCTGCCATTCCCCGGCCAGGAAGACCCGCTCCCAGGGCACGAAGACCTGGTCGAAGATCAGCACGCCGGTGGACTGGCCATACCTGTTGCTGAACAGGGCCGTCTTCTCGCCGGGCCGCCCTGCGGGCCGCGCCACGATGGTCAGGCCCTGGGCATCGCAGGGCACCGCGCAGCACACGGCAAAGTCGGCATCCTCCGGGCCCATCTGGCGGCCGGGCATGACCAGGAATTCATGCATGTAGGGCGCACCGGTGACGATGGCCTTGGTGCCGGAAAGGGTGATGCCCCTGGCGTCCCGGGCCACGATGTGCAGGTAGCTGTCGGGGTTCGACTGCTGGTGGGGGCGCAGGCTGCGGTCGCCCTTGGCGTCGGTCATGGCGATGCCGATGGACAGGTCGGCGTTCTGCACCGCATGGAGCCAAGTGTCGAAGCGGGCGCTGTACTCGCTGCCGGTGGCCGCATCCACCCGGCGGGACGACTGGAACAAGGCCCCCAGCGCATCGTGGGCCAAGTAGCGCTGGGCGCAGCCGGTTTCCTGGCACAGCAGGCGCACCGCCTCCAGCTTGTTGAGGAGATCACCGCCGCTCATGTCGATGTGCAGCATGCGGTTCACCACCTTGCCCGAAGTGTGCTGCACCGCCGTCATCAGGGGGGCCAGCTCGTCGCGGCGGGCAAAGTCGTAGGTCACTCCCAGGGCACGGATGCCCGGCGCGAAGGCGGGTTCGTCGGGCACCGAGTCAACCCGATGGCCGTCCAGGTAGACGACGGGCCGATGGGAACGAAGGGATTCACGATAGTCGTCGGCAGACATGAACATGGACGGCTCCAACAAGAAACAACGAACCCTTAATGTGAACATTGTTCTCTGTTTCGTCAATACGTTCACTTCCTGATACGGCATGGTAGATTTCCCCCATGACCAGCCCCCCCGCCGACCCCCGCTCCCAGCGCCGCCAGGCCGTTTCCGACCTCAAACGGCAGATGATCCTCGATGCAGCCGAACGCATTTTTCAGCAGGAAGGGCTGGACGGAGCCCACATGCGGGCCATCGCCAAGGAAGCCGGCTACACGGTAAGCGCCCTCTACAAGTACTACGCCAGCAAGGAAGAGATCTACGCCGATCTGCTGGCCGCCTCCCTCGACCGCCTGCATGCTGCAGTGGAAGGCCTCCCCCCGACCGACGCGGCGCCGGTCATCCGCCTGCGCCGCCGGGCCCGGGGCTTCTTCGACTTCTACCTGGGCCGCCCCCGGGAGCTGGACCTGGGCTTCTATCTTTTCCGCGGCCTGCAGCCCCTCGGCCTCAACCCGGAACTGGACGCCCGCCTGAACCAGCGGCTCGCCGACAGCCTCACCGGCATGCAGGCCGACCTGCAGGCCCTGGGTCTGCCCGAGGCCGACGCCTTGCGCGAGACCACCGCCCTCTTCGCCCACGCCACGGGCGTTCTGCTGCTGGTACATACCGGGCGCATCCGCATGTTCGGCCAGCAGGGGCCGGCCCTGTTCGAGGCCTACCTCGACAGTCTCGTCGCCAGGATCGACGCCCGCCCGGCCCGCCCCTGAAAAAACACGATTCAATATGAATATAATGAGATTAATATAATGACTATTGCATTAAACCCATGTGGTCATGCCAAGCCCCCCAGACACCGTCCGCCGGAAGCCCCCTGCCAATAGCCCTGACACCCCCAGGCCACGGGGAAACAGCCACGAGAGACGCGTCATCGCCCTGCTGGAAGCCCTGTTCACGCACCTGCCCGCCCCGGGCACAGACCGCGGCCCCGCCGCCGACCTGCTCCTCGACACTTATCTCGACGCCGCCTCGCCACGCAAGGCCGAGTATTTTCTGGCGGCCCTGCGGGAGACACCGTCACCCGATCTGCGCGCCCTGGGCTGGCAACGCCAATGTGCCTTCGATGCTGCCCGGGGGCGTTTCCCCGCCGCCTGGGCGGCCTTCCACGAAGCCACCCGGCTGAACCCGTCCGCGCCGGCCCTGGCCTGCCTCGAAGTCACCACACTCATGGCCGAAGGGCGCCGGGACGAGGCCCGCCACAAAGCCGGCCTGTGGGCCATGCGCCTGGCCAGCAATCCGGCCCGCGATTTCTCCGACCTCATCGCCCACCTCACTGACATGGCCAGCCACGACCCCGCCGTACTCACCGACAACGGACCGGAACAGGGACATCTGATCGGTCGCATCCTGCAGCGGATCGACGCCTGGTCAGCCCCCGTCTGCCATTACCGCCTGCGGGAGGCGGCGACCCTGAGCCCCGATCCTGGCCTTGCCCGACTGGAGGCACGCTGGGCCGCCGTCTCCCCCTTCAACGACGCCGCGGCACCTGGCGCCTGGGTGGACATGCTGCTCGGCGAGCGCCTGATCGGTCAGTCCTTCCTGATCCTCAACGACATGGCCGAGATGATGCAGCAGGCCCCCGTCGGCAACCCGGCCTCCGCCCGGGCCTTGACCCGCGCCTTCCTGCTGCGCGGCGAAGCCCTGCGCGGGGTGGTGCTGGACACGCTGCAGGCCGTTGATCGCCCCCTGCCCTGGCGCCACCCGGGCAACCAGCCACTGCTGTGCCTGACTGCCGACTATGCCCGGCACTTTTCCGCCCCGGGCGACGATACCGTCCTTGCCGCCCTGCGCTGGTCAGTGGGGGTGGCCAACCCCAGCGATGAAACCGGCCTGCGTGATCTGCTGGTGCACTGCCTGGCGAGCTGCGGCCACGCCGCCGAAGCCCTGGCGGTCGCCGAGCACGCCAACCCGGATGACAGCTTCAGCCGCCATGGTCGGGTGCTGGCCCTGTTCATGCTGGGCCAGCAGGATGAAGCGCGACAAGCCCTGCGCGATTGCCAGAGCACCAGCCCGCAGATATGGAAGACCCTGACGGCCACCTCGCCGCGCAAACCCAGGATGACGCCCGGGGTATATGCCATTGGCGGTCGTGACGAGGCATGGATATATCGACAGCGCTACCTTGCTTTCTGGAAGCATGCGGGCGCCCTGGCCTGGGCGACAGGGGGCCAAGGCCCACGGCCGGCGCGCGACGGAGAGTGCTAGCATTGCGGGATTACCCCCCGCCGGATAGCCCAGATGAACCTAGAAAAAGTCATTTTCGGTTTCTTCATCGTCTTCGCCGCCACGCTGAACTTCGGCTTTTTCATCGGCGAGATCGACAACCCGAGTCATCACGACATCTACGAGCTGTTCGCGGCCATCGTCGTCAACCTGATCGCCACCGTGCTCAAATTCGGCGACCGGACCCAGATCGGCGCCATCCATCTCGCCACCAGCCTGGTGGCCGACCTGCAGTTGCTCGCCGCTGCCATGGTGTGGGGTTACGCCGTGCATGTGGCCGGCACCGGTCTTACCGCAGGCGTCATGTCCAGCATCGTCTCCCTGTCCGGCGGTGCCCTGTTCGCCAACGTGATCTCGGTGGTCATCCTGATCGCCGAAACCATCATGCAGCGGCGCTGATGCCGTGACCAGCAGCACCCCCACCAGCACGATCTTCCTCGTCCTGCGGCGGCTGCGCACGCCGCTGATCGTACTGATCCTGATCTTTGCCCTGTCGGTGCTGGGGCTCACCCTGGTGCCCGGTCCACCCGACGCCAACGGGGTGATCCAGCGCCTGAGCTTCTTTCACTCGGTTTACTTCTTCAGCTACACGGCCACCACCATCGGTTTCGGCGAGATTCCCTACGCCTTCTCGGAGCAGCAACGCCTCTGGGTCACCCTGTGCATCTACCTGTCGGTGATCGGCTGGGCCTACACCCTGGGTACGGTGTTCGCGATGCTGCAGGACAAAAACTTCCTCAACGCCGTCGCCGTGCAGCGCTTTGCCCGCCAGGTCAGACGTCTGCGCGAGCACTTCTTCCTGGTCTGTGGCTATGGGGAGACGGGGCGCCTGATCTGCAAGGCCCTGGACGAACTGGGCTACCGGGCGGTGGTCATCGAGAAGGACGAAACCAAGGTGGGCGACCTGGAGCTGCAGAGCTATTCGGCCGACATGCCGGCCCTGTGCGCCGACGCCGGCGAGCCGGACACTCTGCTCTTCGCCGGCCTCAACAGCCGGTACTGTCGCGGCGTCATTGCCCTGACCAACGACGACAGCACCAATCTCGCCGTCGCCATCGCGGCACGCCTGCTGGCCCCGGCGCTGCCGGCCCTGTGTCGGGCCGAGCATGCTGAAACCGTCAACAACATGGCTTCCTTCGGCACCCGCCACATCATCAACCCCTTCGAGCAATTCGGCGAGTACATGGCCCTGGCCCTGCATTCACCAGCCGCCTATCACCTGCTGCTGTGGCTCACCGGCCTGCCCGGGACCACCGTCACCCGCCACCGGGACCCACCCGTCGGCAAGTGGGTGCTGTGCGGCTACGGCAGCTTCGGCAAGGTCATGACCGAAGCCCTGGAGAACGCCTCCCTGCCCGTCACCATCATCGACCGCTCGCCTCCGGTCGATCCGGCCCATCACTGGATCAAGGGCGATGGCACGGGCGCCGACGCCCTCGCGGCGGCCGGCATCCGCGAGGCCGTGGGCATCGTCGCCGCCACCGGCAACGACGTGAATAACCTGTCCATCGTCGTCACGGCCCACCAGATGAACCCCGGCCTGTTCACGGTGCTGCGCCAGAACCAGGTGGCCAATCGGGCACTCTTCGACGCCTTCGAGTCCGACTTCACCATGGTGCCCAGTGAGATCGTCGCCCACGAATGCCTGGCCATTCTCACCACGCCCCTGCTCGCGCCCTTCCTGGCCGCCGTGCGCAAGGCTGACGACGCGTGGGCCGAAGCCCTGCTGCAGGATGTCACCGGCCGCTTCGGCTGGGACGTGCCGGCAGTATGGAGTGTGGCCATCAACATCTCCCAGGCGCCCTCGGTGTATCGCCTGCTGATGCGTCATGAGGCCCGCCTGAAGCTGGGCGATCTGCTGCGCGCCCCGGTCACCGGGCGCCCCGAGCTGGCCTGCCGCGCCCTGTTGCTGCTGCGCGAAGGGGATCCACCGCGCCTGCTGCCCGACGCAGATCAGGAGATCCTCCTTGGCGACCAGCTACTCTTCGTTGGTGACGAGACTGCCCGCAAAGAGCTGGGCCTGACCCTGTTCAACGCCCACACCCTCAATTACGTGCTCACCGGCCTCGACTCTCCCGGCGGCCTGGTCTGGGAATGGCTGGCAGCACGGCGTCGGGCAAAAGATGCCGCCCATGGCTGACGCCGAGCCGCTACCCTGCGCCTGCCCGCTTCACCCACCCTCTCCACATCATGCCCATCCGCCGTCCTTCCGCTTCCGTCCTGCGTGGCTGCTTTGTGCTGGCCCTGGTAATCATCTTCATCCTGGCGATGATCCCCATGGCCGTGGTGCCTGAAGTCGTTTCCTTTCAGGACAAGCTCCACCACACCGCGGCATTTGCCGTGCTGATGCTGCTGGGCCGAGGCGGCTGGCCCGCCCGGACGACCGCGCTGGTGGTCGGGCTGATCGGCTACGGCGTCCTGATCGAAGTCTGCCAGCACCTCCTCACGGCCAACCGGGTGGGAGAGTTTCGTGATGTGGTGGCCGACAGCCTGGGCGTCGCCATCGGCTGGCTGCTTGGCCGGTCATCTGCACTGCGCTGGCAATGCTGAGGCGCCACCCATGAAAAGGGCTGCCCGCAGGCAGCCCTTCAAGTTTCACCCGGGCGGCTAGCCGCCCCGGCCGTCGCCACGCAATTTCAGGCGGCAAACACGTGCTTCACGCGCAGGGTTTCCCCCCGCTCCACCAGCCCGATCAGACGGTCGATGTTGGGGTGCTTGCCCGGGTTGAGACGGGCATCCTCGCTGTGTTCGGCATAGATCTCGATGCCCTGGGTGGCGGCCTCGGGGGTGATCGCCCCGTGGATCTGCCCCAGGTGGTTGTACACCGCCAGCGAACCGGCCTGACCCGGCTTGTTCTCGATGGTGGCCACCACCTCTCCAGCGGCATTGGTGAGCTGGATGGAAGCCAGGTGGGACACGCCCGGCAGGGTCTTGAGCTTGTCGGCAAAGGCCATTCGATCTTCTCCTGTCAGGGCACTCAGATGCGCTTGGCCAGCTCGGCAGCCTTGCCGATGTAGCTGGCCGGGGTCATCTGCAGCAGGCGGGCCTTCTCGGCTTCCGGAATGGCCAGCGTACCGATGAATTCCTGCAGCGCTTCGCGGGTGATGCCTTTGCCCCGGGTCAGTTCCTTGAGTTGCTCATAGGGGTTGGGCACGGCGTAACGGCGCATCACGGTCTGGATGGGCTCGGCGAGCACTTCCCAGCAGGCGTCCAGGTCGGCCGCCAGACGGGCCGGCTCGGCTTCCAGCTTGCCCAGGCCGCGCAGGCAGGAGTCGTAGGCGAGCACCGCGTAGCCGAAGGCCACGCCCATGTTGCGCAGAACGGTGGAGTCGGTGAGGTCTCGCTGCATGCGCGACACCGGCAGCTTGTCGGCCAGGTGGCGCAGCACGCTGTTGGCGAGGCCCAGATTACCCTCGGCGTTCTCGAAGTCGATGGGGTTGACCTTGTGGGGCATGGTGGACGAACCGATCTCGCCGGCCTTCAGCTTCTGCTTGAAGTAGCCCAGGGAGATGTACATCCAGATGTCGCGGCAGATATCCAGCACGATGGTGTTGGCGCGGGCGGTGGCGTCGAACAGCTCGGCCATCGCGTCGTGGGGTTCGATCTGGATGGTGTAGGGGTTGAAGCTGAGGCCCAGGGATTCGATGAAGCTGCCGTTGAAGGCTTCCCAGTCGAAGTCGGGGTAGGCCGACAGGTGGGCGTTGTAGTTGCCCACGGCGCCATTGAACTTGGCGGTGAGTTCGACCGCGGCGATGGCCTTGCGCACGCGGCGCAGGCGATGGACGACGTTGGCCATTTCCTTGCCCAGGGTGGTCGGGCTGGCCGGCTGGCCGTGGGTGCGGGACAGCATGGGCAGCTCGGCGTGCTGGTGGGCCAGTTCAACCAGGCGGGCGATGATCTTGTCGAGGGCCGGCAACAGCACGCCATCGCGGCCGTCACGCAGCATCAGGGCGTGGGAGACGTTGTTGATGTCTTCGGACGTGCAGCCGAAGTGGATGAACTCGGTGACGCGGGTGACTTCGGGGTTGTGGCCGAGGCGTTGCTTCAGCCAGTACTCCATGGCCTTCACGTCGTGGTTCGTGGTGGCCTCGATGGCCTTCACGGCCTCCCCGTCCGTCACCGAAAAATCGGCGATCACCGCATCCAGCTCGGCCACGGTGGCGGCGGAGAAGGGGGCGATCTCGGCCAGCTCGGGCGCGGCGGCAAGGGCTTTCAGCCACTCGATCTCGACCTTGACCCGGTTGCGGATCAGGCCGAACTCGGAAAAATGCCCGCGCAGCGCGGAAACCTTGGATTCGTAGCGGCCGTCAAGGGGCGACAGCGCGGTGATGGGCTGGAGATTCATGCGTAAAGGCCTTGAGGCGAAAAAGCAAAGTTCTCCATTTTACCGTCTTGGAGGTCCGTTCGCCGATGATAAAATCCGGGCTCCCCCAACAGCAGCACCTCATCATGAGCAAAGGTTCACAACAACTCGAACGCTTCATCTTCTGGAGTCGCTGGCTCCAGGCCCCCCTGTACCTCGGGCTGATCGTTGCCCAGGGTATCTATGTCTATCTCTTCATGGCCGAACTCGGCCACCTGATCGCCTCGGTCTTCGAGTCCGGCGGCCACATCAGTGAAACCGAGACCATGCTGGTGGTCCTCGGCCTGATCGACGTGGTGATGATCGCCAACCTGCTGATCATGGTGATCATCGGCGGCTACGAGACCTTCGTCTCCCGCCTGGAGCTACAGGACCACCCGGACCAGCCGGAATGGCTGTCCCATGTGAACGCCGGTGTGCTCAAGATCAAGCTGTCCACCGCCATCATCGGCATCTCCTCGATCCACCTGCTGAAGACCTTCATCAATGCCGCCAACCTGGCCGAGCACACGATCATGTGGCAGGTGATCATCCATGTGGTGTTCCTGGTCTCGGCCCTCGCCATGGCGATGGTGGACAAGATGATGAACCAGACCGTTTTGCTGTCAAAACACTAAAGAGAGGGAGCTTCACCCATGACCGCCATCAAACAGGAAGACCTGATCCAGTCCGTCGCAGACGCCTTCCAGTACATCAGCTACTACCACCCGCTCGATTACATCAAGGCCCTGGGTGAAGCCTACGAGCGCGAGGAGTCCCCCGCCGCCAAGGACGCCATCGCCCAGATCCTGACCAACTCGCGCATGTCTGCCGAGGGCCACCGCCCGATCTGCCAGGACACGGGCATCGGCATGGTGTTCATCAAGGTGGGCATGCAGGTCACCTGGCCGGACGCCACCATGAGCGTCCAGCAGATGATCGACGAAGGCGTGCGTCGCGCCTACGGCAACCCGGACAACCCCCTGCGCGCCTCGGTGCTGGCCGACCCGGCCGGCGCCCGCAAGAACACCAAGGACAACACCCCGGCGGTGGTCCACTTCGAGCTTGTTCCGGGCCACCACGTAGAAGTGATCTGCGCGGCCAAGGGCGGCGGTTCCGAAGCCAAGTCCAAGTTCGCCATGCTCAACCCCTCCGACGACCTGGTGGACTGGGTGCTCAAGAAGATCCCCGAGATGGGCGCCGGCTGGTGCCCCCCGGGCATCATCGGCATCGGCATCGGCGGCACGCCCGAGAAGGCCATGCTGCTGGCCAAGGAATCCATCATGGCGCCGGTGGACATCCATGAACTGAAGGCCAAGGCCGCTACCGGAGCCAAGCTGACCCGCCCGGAAGAGCTGCGCCTTGAGCTGATGGAAAAGATCAACGCCCTCGGCGTTGGCGCGCAAGGCCTCGGCGGCCTGACCACCGTGCTCGACGTGAAAGTGCTCGATTACCCCTGCCACGCCGCCAACCTGCCGGTGGCCCTGGTGCCCAACTGCGCCGCCACCCGCCACTGCCACTTCCACCTGGACGGCTCCGGCCCGGCCAAGATCGAGCCGCCGAAGCTGGAAGACTGGCCCGCCGTCACCTGGACGCCGGATCTCAAGTCCGCCACCCAGGTCGACCTGAACACCCTGACCAAGGAACAGGTTGCGGCCTGGAAGCCGGGCCAGAAGCTGCTCCTCAACGGCAAGATGCTCACCGGCCGCGACGCCGCCCACAAGCGCATCGCCGACATGTTGGCCAAGGGCGAAAAGCTGCCCGTCGATTTCACCAACCGCGTGATCTACTACGTCGGCCCGGTGGATCCGGTGCGTGACGAGGTGGTCGGACCGGCTGGCCCCACCACCGGCACCCGCATGGACAAGTTCACCCGCATGATGCTCGAGCAGACCGGCCTAATCTCGATGATCGGCAAGTCCGAGCGCGGCCCCGTGGCCATCGAGGCCATCAAGGACAACAAGTCGGCTTACCTGATGGCCGTCGGCGGCGCCGCCTACCTGGTGGCCAAGGCCATCAAGTCGGCGAAGGTCGTCGGCTTTGCCGACCTGGGCATGGAAGCCATCTACGAGTTCGACGTGGAGAACATGCCCGTCACCGTGGCCGTGGATTCCGCAGGCACCAGCGTGCACAACACCGGCCCGAAGGAATGGCAAGCCAAGATCGGCAAGATCCCGGTCACCGTGGCCTGATCTCCGGCAAGCGCAGCAAGGAACCCGGCCTCGTGCCGGGTTTTTTCATCTTCTCCGCCCTCCACCGCCATGTTTCGCAAACTGCGCATCGCGATCCTGCTGTTCATCCTCGCCACGGTGGCCGTCGGTGCGTGGCGCAGCAACGCCCGGGCCACCGACTGGAAGAACACCCTCCACGTGACCCTGTACCCCATTGCCGCCGACAGCTCGCCGGTCACCCGGCGGGCCGTCACGGCGGCCCGCCCCGATGACTTCGCGCCCATCGGCGAGTGGTTGGAGGAACAAGTCCAGCGCCATGGCCGCGCCCTGCAGCAACCACTGGCCGTCAATGTGGCACCGCCCCTCGATGCGTTGCCACCTTCCTTTCCAGCGGAGGGAAACGCCCTGTCGATCGGCTGGTGGAGCCTGCATTTGCGCTGGTGGGCCTGGCGTCATGACGCGGCGCCGGGGCCACGGCCCCAGATCCGTTTGTTCGTGCTCTATCACGACCCGGCCCTCAGCCCCCACCTGGATCATTCCCTTGGCCTGCGCAAGGGAATGATCGGCGTGATCAAGGTGTTTGCAGACCGCCACGAGCATCAACGCAACTTAGTGATCATCGCCCACGAACTGCTCCACACCCTGGGCGCGAGCGACAAGTACGACCTGCGCAGCAACCAGCCGGTCTTCCCCGATGGCTACGCCGAGCCCGAACGGCAACCGCGCCACCCCCAACGCCTCGCCGAGATCATGGCCGGGCGGATTCCCCTCAGCGAAGAGCGGGCAGAAGTCCCCGGGCACCTGGGCCGATCCGTGATCGGCCCCGCCACGGCGGCCGAGATCGGGCTGGTGCCGGCGCACTGACCACCGGTCAGAACTTGCCGGGCCTTAGCACTTCGACATCGATCACGAAGACTACGATGCCGTAGTCGGCATAGAAGCGCGCCTGCAACATCTCCACCAGTCGCTCGGCCACCCCCACGTCGCACAGGACTTCGATGCGGATGTTCGAGGACGCCCGCCAGGCCCCGTCCCGCACGCCCCGGGCGCCCTGCCCCCGGGCCTCGGTGAGGGTGTAGCCGTGGGCCCCCTGGCGGGCCAACTCCGGCAACAGCAAGGTTTCAAGCTCCGCCTCGCACACGATGGTGACGAGTTTTCTGCCGGTCAGCGCGGGACTCATGTCAGGACTCCGTTGAGGCGAAACGCCAGCCAGTGATACAGGGGAATGCCAGCGATCAGGTTGAAGGGAAAGGTGATGCCCAGCGACGCCCCGATGGACAGGGCCGGGTTGGCCTCCGGCACGGCAATGCGCATGGCGGCAGGCGCGGCGATGTACGAGGCGCTGGCGTACAGGGTGGCGAGCAGCACGGCATTGCCCACAGAGAAGCCCAGCAGACTCGCCGTGACGATACCCAGAAGCCCGGCGCAGACCGGCGCGACGACAGCAAAGACCACCAGGAAGGGCCCCGCCCTCCGCAGATCAGCCAGCCGCCCCGCCGCCACCAGCCCCATTTCCAGCAGGAAGAAAGCCAGCATGCCCTTGAACAGGTCGAAGAATACCCTGTCCAGCGGACGGATACCCTCAGGCCCCGCCAACCAGCCTATCAGCAGCCCCCCCGCCAGCAGGATGATGCTCTTGCCGGCCAGCACCTCGTGCAGCAAGGTGCCCCAGCTCACCTGACCCTGACCACGGCGGGCCAGGAAAACCCCCACGAGCAGCGCGGGCAACTCCAGCAGGGCGAGGAAAACGGTCATATAGCCATCCGCCGCAACGCTACGGCTGGCCAGAAAGCTACTCGCCACCGCAAAGGTCACCACGCTGACCGAACCGTAGTGGGCCGCGATGGACGCCGCATCGGCGCGCGGCAGCCGCCCCACCCGGAGCAGTACCGGGAAACAGGCCAGGGGAATCAGCATGGCCACGCTCACCACCACCAGGGCGGGCAAGGCGAGATCCAGCACATCGTGGCGGGCCAGTTCAACGCCGCCCTTCAGGCCGATGGCCAGCAGGAGAAAAATGCTCAAGGCCTCGTAAACGACCCCCGGAATCTTAAGATCCGAGCGCAGGAGGCCGGCCGACAGGCCAAGCAGGAAGAAGAGAATGACGGGCTCGAATTGCATGAGTTTCACCTGTAATGCCGGCAGCCGCGAAGCCACCGGCATGCACGGTCAATGTCGGTGGCCGGTGCCGGCCGGTGCCGTGTCCGCCACATCCTTGAGGGTGAGGTCCCAGTCCTTCAGCGCGCGGGAGACCAGCAAGGCTTCTCCGCCCTCGAGACTGCCATCGGCATTGACGATGTCGAGCACGGCCCGCAACAGACGACGTCGGAGTACAGGATCCTGCACCTCTGCCAGGAGCGCGCCCACCGTCTCGCCGTTGAGTACCAACTGGCCGGACGCGGTACGCACCGCGCTCATCAACAGATCGTCGCAGAACTCGTGCATGACCCGGTCGAAGTCGTCCTCGCCAAGGCCGAGCCGGCCAAGCAGATCCCGCTGCTGCAGGATGGACAACTCCGTGGCATCGATGGCCCCGTCAGCCATCAGCGCAAGGGCGAGCACGCGAGCAGTGGCCTGGGGGCTGTCGGAAGGGTAGTGGCGCATTTGGAATCTCCTTGAAATACCCGTGAAGCTCGGGCGGCATCTCAAGAATGAGGGCCTTGCACCATAAACTCAAATGAAATAACTTAAGCATCGCCATAAATCGGAACTTATACAATGCCCCGCCGACGCATTACCCTACGCCAGCTCGAAACCTTTTCCACGGTCGCACACCTGGGCAGTTTCACCCGCGCCGCGGAAGCCCTGCATCTGACCCAACCCGCCGTCTCCATCCAGATCCGTCAGCTTGCGGACACCGTCGGGCTACCCCTTTTCGATCAGGCCGGCCGCAGCCTGCGCCTGACCGCGGCCGGCGAAGCGCTGCGGGCCACCACGCGCCAGCTCGACGATGTCTGGAACAGCTTCGAAAGCACCATCGATGCCCTGCGTGGCCTCAAGCGCGGCAAGCTGCGGGTTGCCCTGGTCACCACCGCCAAGTACTTCCTGCCCCGCATGCTCGGCGCCTTCTGCCGACGCTACCCGGACATCACCATCGAACTGGAGATCGCCAACCGGGACCGCATCGTCGAACGCCTGCGCAACAATGAAGACGACCTTTATGTGATGTCCTATCCGCCCGAAGACATGGATATCGTTGTCCATCCCTTTCTGGACAACGAACTGGTGGTGCTCGCCCCACAGGATCACTGGGCCGCCGGACGGAAGGTGAACCTGGCCGATCTGGCGGACGAATCCTTCCTGCTGCGGGAGTCCGGCTCAGGATCACGCCGGGCCATTGATGATTTTGCCCGTCAGGCCGGAATCAGCCTGAAGGTGCGTCTTGCCCTCGCCAGCAACGAAGCCCTGCTCGAACTGGCGGGAACCGGAATGGGGCTGGCAGTGCTGTCACGGCATGCCCTGGGGGACAGACTTGCTGTCGAAGGCCTGGTGGTGGTGGATGTGGAGGGGTTCCCGCTGCATCGTCCGTGGAACCTGGTGCACTTGCGGAACAAGATCCTCCCGGTACCGGCGCAGGCCTTCCTGGAAGAAATGCGCCGGTCGTCGGCGGGTCACGCCCACCCAGACACGGAAGATGGCGCAGCGACATTGCGGTAAGCACTCACTTTCATTCATGCCGGGCTGAGCTATCCTCGGAACTCGATCCGCATGCGAGCAGCGCATGCCCCGGGTCGCGAGACTACCGCCCCTCATGCAAGGAAGCCGAACAGCATGCCCTCAGACAGCTTTGCCGCCGAAGCAGATCGCATCCGCCAGCGGGTCATGGATACCCTGCTCAGCGCCTTCTCGGCGCTCTCCGAAGGCTTGCTCATCGTGGACCGGGATGCCCGCATCGTCTGGATGAATGAGCAGTACCCCCGCCACCTGGGCTTCTCCGACCCGGCCGAGGCGATTGGCAAGCCGGTCGAAGACGTGATCCCCAACAGCCAGATGCGCAGCGTGGTCACGTCGGGCCGGCCCATCATGCTCGACATCATGGAGTTCGGCAGCGAGTCCTTCGTGGTGATGCGCCTGCCCGTGCGCGACGAGACAGGCGAGATCATCGGCGGCTTCGGCGTGGTGGTGTTTGATGATCCCCGTCAGTTGGCCCCCATCGTGTCGCGCTTCCAGAACCTGCGCCATGAGCTCGCCGACACCCGCCGCAAGCTGGATGAGGCCCGCCGCACCAAGTACACCTTCACCAGCTTCGTCGGGGCCAGCCCGGCCTGCCTAAAGGTCAAGGATCAGGCCCGGCGTGCCGCCCGATCCAGCTCACCGGTCCTGATCATCGGCGAAACCGGCACGGGCAAGGAGCTGCTGGCCCAGGCCATCCACTCCGCCAGCCCCCGGGCCGCCTCACCCTTCGTCGCCGTCAATATCGCCGCCATCCCGGAAACCCTGCTTGAGTCAGAGTTCTTCGGTGTCGCCCCCGGGGCCTACACGGGCGCCGACCGCAAGGGCCGCAGCGGCAAGTTCGAGCTGGCCCACGGTGGCACCCTCTTCCTCGACGAGATCGGCGACATGTCGCCAGCCCTCCAGGCCAAGCTCCTGCGCGTCCTGCAGGAGAAGGAGATTGAAGCCGTCGGCTCAAACCGGCTGATCAGCGTGGACGTGCGCATCATCGCGGCGACCAGCCGCAAGTTGCAGGAGGAAGTGGAGGCCGGGCGTTTCCGCGCCGACCTGTTCTACCGCCTCAACGTGATGACACTGGACGTCCCGCCCCTGCGGGCGCGTCTGGACGACCTGCCGATCATCGCCGAGTCCCTCGCCGACAGCGTCGCCCGGCGCCTTGGCGAGCCCCCCCGCAGCATTGCGCCCGGGGCCCTCGTCTACCTGGCCCGGCATAGCTGGCCGGGGAACGTCCGCGAACTGTCCAACGTGATCGAGCGGGCCTTGCTGATGTCGGATGCGGACACGCTGGAGCAGGACGACTTTGCCCCTATCCTGCCCGGACTGGAGGCAAAGCCCCGGACGCCGCCGGGCGCTCGCTCGCGCACACTGGAGTCCGTGCAGCAGGATGCCGAACGGGAAGCGATCGTAGCGGCCATCGCTGCCGCCTCCGGCAACAAGGCCCAGGCGGCCCGCAACCTCGGCATCTCCCGCGCCTCCCTGTACGAGAAGATCGGCGCCCTGGGCATCGGCAGCGACAAGCACTGACCGCCGACTGTCCGGCCTGCCCGACACCCTGTCCGGGAGGCAAGGCACGATACACCGCAGACACCAAAGAAAACCCTTATAAATCAATAAGAAATTCTTTGGCACGGAACCTGCCATGGTCTCCTCCGCAATCACTTAACGGAGGAGATAAAAACCATGTCATTCCTGATCGTACTCGCCTCGCTATGCTTTCTGATGTTCATCGCATACCGGGGTTACAGCGTCATCCTGTTCGCTCCCGTGGCGGCCCTCGGCGCGGTGCTGTTCACCGACCCGACCCTGGTCGCCCCCATGTTCACGGGCCTCTTCATGGACAAGATGGTCGGCTTCGTGAAGAACTACTTCCCGGTCTTCCTGCTCGGCGCCATCTTCGGCAAGGTCATTGAGCTCTCCGGCTTCTCGAAGGCCATCGTTTCATCGGTGATCAGGCTGGTCGGCGCCGAGCGGGCCATGCTCTCCATCGTACTGGTCTGCGCCGTGCTCACCTACGGCGGGGTATCCCTGTTCGTGGTGGTCTTTGCGGTCTATCCGTTTGCCGCCGAGATGTTCCGCCAGGGCGGCATTCCCAAGCGCCTGATCCCCGGCACCATCGCCCTGGGCGCCTTCTCCTTCACCATGGATTCGCTGCCGGGCACGCCGCAGATCCAGAACGTGATCCCCACCACCTTCTTCAAGACCAACATCTACGCCGCCCCCACCCTCGGCGTGATCGGCTCGATCTTCATCTTCATTGCGGGCATGGCCTACCTGGAATGGCGCCGCCGCACCGCCATGGCGGCCGGCGAGGGCTACGGCACCGAGCTGGTCAATGAACCGGAACCCTTCGACGACAAGGAAAAGCTGGCCAACCCCGTGCTGGCCATCCTGCCCCTGGTGCTGGTGGGTGTCACCAACAAGCTGTTCACCGATCTCATCCCCCAGATCTACGGCAAGAGCCATTCCTTCGTTCCCGCCGTGATCGGCAAGGCCGCACCGGTGGTGCAGGACGTTTCAAAGATCGCCGCCATTTGGGCGGTTGAGGGTGCGCTGCTGGTGGGCATCCTGACCGTGATGGTGTTTGCCTGGCGCACGGTCGCCACGCGCTTCGCGGAGGGCACCAAGGCCGCCGTCGGAGGTGCGCTGCTGGCCTCCATGAACACGGCCTCCGAGTATGGCTTCGGTGCCGTGATTGCCGCCCTGCCCGGCTTCCTGGTGGTGGCCGATGCCCTCAAGGTGATTCCCAATCCGCTGGTCAATGAGGCCATCACCGTGACCACCCTCGCCGGGATCACCGGCTCCGCGTCGGGGGGCGTGGGCATTGCGCTGGCCGCCATGTCGGAGACCTTCATCGCCGCCGCCAACGCGGCGGGCATCCCCCTTGAGGTCCTGCACCGGGTGGCATCGATGGCTTCCGGCGGCATGGACACCCTGCCCCACAACGGCGCCGTGATCACCCTGCTGGCCGTCACCGGCCTGACCCACAAGGTCGCCTACAAGGACATCTTCGCCATCACCCTGATCAAGACGAGCGCGGTCTTCTTCGTGATCGGCACCTACTACGCCACCGGTCTGGTCTGACCCCACCGCCACCAGGAGCAAGCATGGACACCATGACTCCCCACCCCAGCGGGCAGGGCAAGATCGTCTCGGCCCGGGCCGCCGTCTCGCGCATCCGCAAGGGCAGCACCGTGGCCACCGGCGGCTTCGTCGGTATCGGCTTTCCCGAAAACATCGCCGTGGCCCTGGAGGCCCTGTACCTGGAAAACCAGGCGCAGGAGCTGCCTCCCCCGGACGGCCCGGCCGCCCTGACCCTGGTGTATGCCGCCGGCCAGGGCGATGGCAAGACCCGCGGGCTCAACCACCTGGGCCATGACGGCCTGGTGGCCCGGGTGATCGGCGGGCACTGGGGGCTGGTGCCCCGCCTGCAGGCCCTGGCCGTGGCCGACCGGGTCGAGGCCTGGAACCTGCCCCAGGGCGTGATCACCCATCTTTTCCGGGACATCGCCGCCGGCAAACCCGGCACCCTGACCCGGGTAGGGCTCGGCACCTTCGTCGATCCGCGCTTCGGGGGCGGCAAGCTCAACGCCCGCACCACCACGGATCTCGTCAGGCTGATGGAAATCGACGGCGAGGAATACCTGTTCTACAAGGCCTTCCCCATCCATGTGGGCATCATCCGCGGGACCACCGCCGATCCGGACGGCAACATCACCATGGAGAAGGAGGCACTCACCCTGGAGGCCCTGGCCATCGCCATGGCGGCCCACAACAGCGGTGGCATCGTCATCGCCCAGGTGGAGCGGATCGCCGAGCGGGGCAGCCTGAACCCCCGGCAGGTGAAGATCCCGGGGATCTTCGTGGACTGCATCGTGCAGGCGGAGAGCCCGGAGTACCACATGCAGACCTTCATCGAAGCCTATAGCCCGGCCTTCTCCGGCGAGCTGAAGGTGCCCCTGTCGGCACTGGCGCCCATGGAAATGAGCGAGCGCAAGATCATTGCCCGCCGGGCCGCCATGGAACTGACCCGGGGCGCGGTGGTTAACCTGGGAATCGGCATGCCGGAAGGGGTGGCGGCCGTGGCAGCAGAAGAGCGGGTGAACGATCTGATCACCATGACCGCCGAGCCCGGCGTGATCGGTGGCGTGCCGGCAGGGGGTCTCAATTTCGGCGCGGCGGTGAACCCCCAGGCCATCATCGACCAGCCCAGCCAGTTCGACTTCTACGACGGGGGCGGTCTGGACATTGCCTTCCTCGGACTGGCCCAGGCCGACCGGGAGGGCAACCTCAATGTGTCGCGCTTCGGCACCCGCCTGGCCGGCGCCGGGGGCTTCATCAACATCAGCCAGAACGCCAAGAAGGTGGTCTTTGTGGGCACCTTCACGGCGGGAAATCTGGAGGTGGTGGTGCGCGACGGTGGCCTCGCCATCCTGGCGGACGGGCAGGCCTCGAAGTTTGTCCATGAGGTGGAGCACCGGACCTTCAGCGGCCCCCAGGCAACACGGCGCGGCACGCCGGTGCTCTACATCACCGAGCGTTGCGTGTTTCAACTGGGCCCGGACGGGCTGGAACTGATCGAGGTGGCGCCGGGGATCGACATCGAGAAGGACATCATCGGGCGGATGAGCTTCCGCCCCCACATCCCCCGACCACCCAGGCTTATGGACCCTCGCATCTTTGCGGAGGGCTCCATGCACCTGCGTGACGATATCCTGACGGAAGCACCCCGAACGCCGTCGTGACGCCCTGGGTGGGCCTCAGCGAATGACGTCGACGATCTCGACACCCATCTCGTAGAGGCCGCCATCCAGGCCATGGCAACGGCGCACCCGCACCCGGGCATGCAGCGGCATGAAGGGGCCACCATGCTCGGGGGGCAGCACCGCCACCTCGAAGACTTCGTCCATGCGCGGGACGTGGGTGGAGTGGATGGTCATGCCTCCCACACCCAGCTCAATACAATCGCCGACAATGGGGGCAGCGGCGCCAGCGAGCTTGATACCCACCTTGCAGCCGAGCGGAATGCGACGATCCCTGCGACGTTCGGTCATACGGTCCATTTGATCAAATCCAGCGGTCTAAGCACGCACCTTACGAAACTCGGCCCGCCACGGCAAGGCTCAGAGACGCTTGCAGGCAGGGTCGGCGCCGTCAGGGCCGCAGTGCGGCCATCGGCACCGGCTGGCGACGCAGCCGGATCTCGCCCCAGGCCACCCGCTGGGCGAAAGGCCGTGTGCTTTCGATACCCTCCTCCCAGGAAACGATATCGTAGGCCTCGAACCCCGGCTGACTGGCCAGCTGGGCCGCCCGACGGGCAAACACCTGACGCGCCTCTCCATCCCCCCCGGCATGCAGCGCTTTCATGCGCAGCACGATGCGGAAACGATCCTCGGCAAGACGGGCCTCCTGCATGGCCCAATTGGGCGCCAGCGGGTCCACCAGGGCATACACGGCGACCCCGGCCAAGGCAGCGGGAATCTTGATGTACCCGCTGTGCACCGCGGCCACGGCGGCGGCCGGCAGAAGCAACCAGTCGTGGGGAGGCTCGCCAATGGTGCTGCAGCCCCCCAGCATGCCGGCCACAACCGTCGCCAGGGGGAGACGCAGGAAGCGCACAGGCTTCACGGATCAGCTGCCCAGGTAATTGAACAGGGACAGGTTGCTGACCCGCATGAAACTCTGCTGGGCGGCCTGCAGGTAGGTCTGCTGCTGGGTCAGGTTGCTGACCACCTCGGCATAGTCGGCATCCTGCAGCCGCGATAGGGTTTCGGCGTATTGCAGGTCCAGATCGCCGTTGATGTTCTGTTGTGTCTCGACCTCGACCATGCGCGAGCCGACCCCCGAGCGCACCTGATTGATGCTCTCCTGGGAGGCATCCATGCCTGCAATGGTCTGGGTGACGGCAAAGCGATTGACCTTGTCGTTCCCCGAGTTGAGGGCACTGGCAAAGTTGCCCATCACATCAAAAGTGCTGGCCACGGTAGACAGGGAATAGCTGTCACCCGCCGCAGGCGTACCGGTGAGGGTCATGCTGACACCGCCGAAGCTCAAGGTCGTGTCGCTGCCGCTGGTGGCGACGGTCGGCGCAATCGGCGACGCATGGGTCGGATCGACCGTGGAATCGAAGACCTGGTAGGTGGGGCCGGCACCCACGTTGATCGCGTAGGTATGGCCGTTATAGCCGGACAGGCTGGCCCCCGACACCAGAGCCGTGCCGGTGTTGGCGGCTGCGGACAGGACAAACCCCGATCCGATGGGCGCCCGGATGCGGTTGAAGATCTCTTCACCGGAACTGGTGATCGGCAGGTTGCGGGATGAGGAGATCTGCAGGGTGCGGGCCCCCTGGTCACCCTGGTAGGTAATGCCACCGGCCATGCTGCCGACGAAGGGCTGGGTGTTGCTGCGATAGCCGGCGAAGACGTAGTCGCCGGTGGAGTCCTGGCTGTTGGCGATGGACTGCAAGGCGGAAAACTGCTGGGAGATGTCGGACGCGATGGCCACCCGCTCGGAATTGGAATACGCCCCGTTGCCCGCCTCGACGGCACGCGTGCGCACGTAGGTTACCAGTTCGTTGGCGGCATCCAGCTTGCTATCCACCACCCGCAGCGCATCGCTGGCATAGCCCTGATTGGCCGCATAGAGGGCGTTGACGCTCTTCGACTGGGACACCTCGAGCGCCCGCGCGGAGGCGACGGGATCGTCGGAGGGCTTGAGAATGCGCCGGCCCGTGGCGACCTGTTGCTGGGTGTCGAGCAGCTGGCTGTTCTGGCGCTGGATCTGCGACAGGCCGGAGTCGAAGATCATCCCGGTGGTGACGCGCATGATGGGTTCCTTCCGTGTTAGCGGCCAAGGGCCAGGACTTCGTCGAAGAGCTTGGAGGCGATGCTCATGACCTTGCCCGACGCCTGGTATGCCTGTTGATAACGGATCAGATTGGCCGCTTCTTCATCGAGATTGACGCCGGCCACCGATTGCTGCGCCTTGGTGGCCTGCTGAACCAGACTTTCCTGGGCATCCCGGTTCACTTCCACTTCGCGCGCCTTGTTACCGATCGAGCTGACCAGCTGGGAGTAGACGGACTGGAAGGTGGCAGAGGGCTGTCCGTTGGCGGACAGCAGCGTCTTGGTGGTCTGCAGGTTGCCGAGCAGCACGGCGTTGCGGCTGTCGGAAACGCCGCCCGTATTTGGGCCGATGCTGAAAGTATCGTTGTCCTGGATGGCCCCTGTGAGCGTGAACTGGGCCCCGCCCATGCTGATGCTCATACCGCTGGTATAGGGAATGGAGGCCACGGGTGCAGCAAGGGTCACCGGACTGCCGTTGAGCGGCGTGTAGGTGACCGGCAGGGTGGCGGGAAAACCGCTCAGGTTGCCCCCCGAGTAGGTCAGTTTGAGCGGCGCGGCGGTGGTGCCGAAACTCGCCAGATCCGTGGTGCTCGATATCACCGGGGCACTGATGCTGCCGGTGCCCAGATTGCCGGTCGTGGCCTTGCTGGCGAGCGGCGCGGCAGCGGCGAGCATGCGGGTATCGGTGATCGACACCCCGATGTTGGCCGCGGCATAGCGGGTCGGCAGGATGAGGAAGGAGTCACCCACTTTGGACGTGGCCGCCGGGGTGATGGTCAGGCCGATACCCGCAGCAGTCACCGAGGCACCGTCGGAGACACGGGTCAGGGAATAGCCGCCGGTGGTGTTGGTGAAGGTCAGCTTGTAGTCATCCCCGCTGAGCTTGGAGATATCGTCGAACTGCACGTCCGGGCTGGCGGTGGAGGCGGAGGCGAAGCGCTGCACGGCCACGGCCGGCTCGGTGAAGAATCGGGTGCCAAGGTTGCCGTTGAGATCCTGGCCGAGCACATGCTGGGCATTGAAGGCCGTACTGAGGCCCACCGCGATCAGGCCGAGCTGGTTCTGGGTGGCGTCCAGGGAGCCGGAGCGCATGCTCAGCAGGCCGCCCAGCTTACCGCCGCCCAGCAGGCTCTCGGGGATGGTGATGGCACCACCACTCTGGGTGATGATGTTGACGTCGAAGCGAGTCGGGTCGGACGGTGAGGCCTGGGCCACCAGTTTGGTGGCATTGGTACCAACAACGAGGGGCTGGCCCGTACCGATGAAGACCGACACGGAGCCGTCACTGGCCGGCGTGGTGGAGACGCGAACGAGCTGATTAAGCTCCTTGACAAGACGATCACGGGTGTCCAGGAGATCATTGGCCGGCTGGGCCGACCCGGCCTGCTGGGCCACCGAGATCTTGTGATTCATCTCGGCAATCTCGTTGGCATAGGTGCTGATGGCGCTGACCGTGTCCTTGATCTGGTTTTCGAGCCCGGCACGCACGTCATTGAGCCGCTCGGAGAGGTTCTGGAAACGCGCCACCAGGCTCTGGGCGGTGGAGATCATGGATTGCCGGGCCGGGATGCTCGAAGGGTTGGCCGCCATCTCCTGCACACCCTCGAAAAACGAGGCGACCGCCGGCGTCAGACCCACGCTGGCATCCGCCAGCAGGTTGTCGATCTGGCTGATCTCGGTACTGTAGGTGTCGTACTCGTTGAACTTGGTCTCGGCGGACAGCACCTGGGTGGTCAGGAAACCATCATAGGCGCGCTTGACGGTGTCGACCTTGGTTCCCTCCCCGAAGAAGCCTGCACCGGTGAACAGGGCAGGGTTGGTGCTCTGCACGGTACTCTGACGGCTGTAGCCCGTGGTGCCGGCGTTGGAGATGTTGTGGCTCGTCACCACCAGGCCCGCCTGGGCGGCGTTGAGGCCGGTGAGACCGATGCTGAAGAGGCTGCTGCCCATGATCCGCTTCCTTGGTTCGGGGGTATCCGGGTACAGCAGTGCAAGAACTCTGCCAGCTCGTCAGACTGGCGAAAATTTCCTCAGGCGTTGCGGGTGGCGCTGGCTGCGAGAGCTGTGCGCAGGGTGTTGCCGTTGATGATGCGGGCGAGCTTGTCGGCATACAGGGGGTCGGTGGCGTAGCCTGCCGACTGCAGGCCGCGGGCAAAGGCCACCGCGTCAACCTGCCCCGCCACGCCGGCATAGCGCGGGTTGTCCCGGATCAGGCGGGCGTAATCCTGAAAGGACTCGGCATACGAGCCATAGGCCCGAAATCGCGCATGCTCGCGGCCCGCAACGCCATTGCTGTACTCGGTGGTCGTGGTGCTCACGGTCTCACCCGACCAGCGCCGACCAGCCTTGATGTTGAAGAGGTTGTGACTGGGGCTGCCGTCGGCATTCTTGAGTTCGTGCTTGCCCCAGCCGGTCTCGAGGGCCGCCTGGGCCACCAGGAAACGGGCCGGGATACCGGTGACGCGGCTGGCCTCGACCGCCTGGGGCCACACTTTGTCGACGAAAGCGCGGGGGCCGGCACCCGCCGGCATGTTGGGCAGGTTTGCCGGCGCGACACTTGTGGGGGCGAAAGCCGGCAGTGCTGCGGCAGTTTTTGCCGCCGGCACTGCCGGCCCGCTAGCAGAAGCTGCCGTCGACCGCGGCGACGCGGCGGCATCGAAGCCACGACCGATCGACACCTCCAGGGGAACGCCCCCTTCGGGCGGTGTCACGGTCTCGCGGGTCGCCGAGAGCTGCCGCTCAATCACCCTGGCCAGGCCCACACCGCCACCACGGGTCGCGAGTTGCAGGGACATCTGCTGATCAAGCATGGACTGATACATGCGCGACTCCTCGCTGTCGAACATGCTGTTCTTGGGGCTGGCATCGCGCATGGCCTTGAGAACCTGCTGCAGGAACAGCGCCTCGAACTGCTTGGCCGCCTCGCGGGCGGCCTCGGGAGAGTTCTCCTTGGTCAGACGACGCAGACCAGACAGGGTATTGGGGTCGAGGGAATTGATCTGGCTGAAATCGTGGGAAGCCATGTCAGATCACCTCCAGTTCGGCACGCAATGCGCCACTGGCCTTCATGGCCTGCAGGATGGAAATCAGCTCGAGGGGATTGGCACCCACGGCGTTGAGGGCCTTGACCACATCGGCCAGGTTGGTGCCGCCCTTGATGTTGAAGAGGGTGCCGCCCTCCTGCTTGATATCCACCGAACCCTTGTTGGTGACCACCGTCTGGCCGCCGGAAAGAGGGCCGGGCTGGCTGACCTGCGGGTCGTTGCTGACCGTCACGGTGAGGCTGCCGTGGGCGACGGCGCAGTTCTGCAGGGCCACCTTCTGGTTCATCACCACCGAACCGGTACGGGAGTTGACGATGACCTTGGCGGCCTGCATGGCCGGCGTGACATCCAGGTTCTCGAGCCGGCCCAGGAAGGCCACGCGCTGGTTGGGATCATCGGGCGCGCGGACCTGGATCTGCCGGCCGTCCACCGCCTGGGCGCTGCCCGGCGCGACCCGGTTGATGGCATCGACCACGTTCTGCGCCGTGCCGAAGTCGGCGTCGTTGAGTTCGACGAAGACCGAGCCACCCTGCCCCACCGGGCTGGGCACGGCACGCTCGACGGTGGCGCCACCGGGGATGCGGCCCGCCGACAGGTGGTTGACGGTGACCTTGGTGCCGCCCGCTGCGCCACCGGCGCCGCTGACCGCCAGGTTGCCCTGGGCCATGGCATAGATCTGCCCGTCCGCCCCTTTCAACGGGGTCATGACCAGGGTGCCGCCCTTGAGGGAGCGGGCATTGCCCATGGACGACACGGTGACGTCGATCTGCTGACCCGGCCGGGCAAAGGGCGGCAGGTTGGCAGTGACCATGACGGCCGCCACGTTGCGCAACTGCAGGGACTGGCCGGGCGGCAGGGTGATGCCCAGGTTGCCGAGCATGTTGATGATGCTCTGGACGGTGAAGGGGGTCTGGGTGGTCTGGTCGCCCGAGCCGTCGAGGCCGACCACCAGACCGTAGCCGATGAGTTGGTTCTGACGCACGCCGCCGATGGAGGCGAGATCCTTCAGGCGCTCGGCGCTGGCCGGGGTGCTGGCCAGCAGGCCGATGCAAGTCATCAGGGCCAGGCAGAGGCGGGAGATCCGGGTCATGACGGGCCCCCTCAGAACGGCAGCACGGTGGTGAAGAAGCGCTGCATCCAGCCCATGCGCTGGGTTTCGTCGATGTAGCCGTTGGCCTTGTATTCGACCCGGGCGTCGGCCACCTGGGTGGACTGGACCGTGTTGCTGCCGGTGACATAGACCGGATTGACCACCCCCGAGAAGCGGATGAATTCGTTGCCCTGGTTGATGGCCACCTGCTTCTCACCAGAGACCAGCAGGTTGCCGTTGGGCAGCACCTCGATCACGGTGGTGGTGATGGTGCCGCGGAAATCATTGTTCGCCGCTGCGTCGCCCTTGCCCTCGAACTTGCTGGCATCCGAGGCAGTGGCGCCGAGCCCGGCCAGGCCGGCCAGGGGCACCTTGGCCAGGGCCGAAATGGAGGCGCTGAGGGTGGCATTGCGCTCGGCGTTGGCCGAGGAGGACTTGCTGGCCTGGGTCTGCTCCACCAGGTTGATGGTGATCACGTCGCCCACGAAGCGGGCACGCCGGTCTTCGAAAAGGGGGCGCGAGAAGCTCGGCTGAAAGATGGAGCCGGGCTGGGCCGCCTGGGCGGTGCGTGGCTCGGGGCGGATGCTCAGGGGCTGGTGCACCGCCGTCGGCGGGGTGGTCTGCAGGGCCGAGCAGCCGGCCAGGGTGGCCAGCAGCAAGGGGGACAGGATGCGGGACGCTTGCATGGTCGTTCTCCGCCCGGCGGGCGCTTACAGGGAGGTGAGCTTGCCGAGCATGTTGTCGGAGGTGGACACGGCGCGGGAGTTGAGCTCGTAGGCGCGCTGGGTCTGGATCATCAGCACCAGCTCTTCGGCGACGTTGACGTTGGAGGTCTCCACGTAGGTCTGGTTGAGGACGCCCACGCCATTGCTACCCGGAGTATTGGGGTTGGGCGCACCGCTGACGGCGGTTTCAAGGTACAGATTTTCCCCCACACTCTGCAGGCCACCCGGATTGACGAAGCCGACGATCTGGATGTTGCCGATCTGGGCCGGCGCTGCCTGGTTGGGCAGGGTCACCGACACCACGCCGTCCTTGCCGATGGTCAGGGACAGGGCATTGGCGGGGATGGTGATGGCCGGCTGCAGGGCATAGCCGCTGGAGGTGACCACCTGGCCGTTGGCGTCTTTCTGGAAGGCGCCGTCGCGGGTGTAGGCGGTGGAACCGTCGGGGGTGAGGATCTGGAAGAAGCCTTCGCCCTGGATCGCCACGTCGAGGGCGTTGCCGGTCTGGGTGAGGTTGCCCTGGGTATGGATGCGCTCGGTGGCGATGGGACGCACGCCGGTACCGATCTGCAGGCCCGAGGGGATGGTGGTCTGCTGGGTGGACTGGGCGCCCGGCTGACGCAGATTCTGATAGAGCAGATCCTCGAACACGGCCCGGGCACGCTTGAAGCCGTTGGTTGAGACGTTGGCGAGGTTGTTGGAGATGACGTCGAGCTGGGTCTGCTGGGCGTCGAGGCCGGTGCGGGCAATCCAGAGGGAGCGGATCATGGGGGGCTCCAGGGTGTCAAGGGCATGCCGCGGCTCGCGGCGAGTGGGGCGTTGGTATTGATACTAGCCACAGCAAGAGGCATTCCAGGGGCGGAGCAGCGGGGGAAAGCCCCGTCATTTCCCCATCGGCCGACCAGACCCGGGGCTCAGATTCGCGACAGGTCAGCCCTTGGCGACGAGCTGGGCGGCGGATCGGTCCATTTCCTGGGCGACGGACAGCAGCTTGGTCTGGGTTTCGTAGTGCCGGGCCAGGGAAATCATGGTCACCATCTGCTCGACCACATTGACATTGCTGCCTTCCAGGTAGCCGGACGCCACCCGCACGGCAGGATCTGCCGGTGCCGGGTTGCCGTCGGCAAGGCGAAAGTAGCCGTCGCCGCCCCGGCGCAGGTCCTGCTCGGGCGGATTGACCAGCTTGAGCTGCCCGACCGTGGTGGTGTTGTTGCGCGCCCCGGTCCGGGGGACAGCCGAAACCGTGCCATCGGCCCCGACCACCACTTCCACATCCGGCGGCAGGGTGATCGGGCCACCGCTGCCCACCACGGGCAGGCCGCTACGGGTCTGCAGGATGCCGTTGGCGCTGACTTCCAGACTGCCGTTGCGGGTATAGCCCTCGCTGCCATCGGGCAATTGCACCGCCAGCCAGCCCTTGCCCTGCACCGCCACGTCCATGGAGCGATTGGTGTGCTGCAGCGGGCCAGGCGTGAAGTCGTCGGCCACGCTGGCGTCCACCACGAAAGCCCGGGTGGGGAGCTGGGTGTTCTGGATGGGTACGGCACGCAGGCGGTGCAATTCGGCCCTGAAGCCGGTGCTGGTGGCATTGGCCAGGTTGTGGGCCACGGCCGCCTCCTGCCCCATGGTGGCGGCGGCGCCGGTCATTGCGGTGTAGATGAGGCGGTCCATGGCTCAGGCTTTCTTCACGATCAACGCAGGTTGACCAGGGTTTGCAGGATCTGGTCCTGGGTCTTGATGGACTGGGCGTTGGCCTGGTAGGCACGCTGCTGGGTGATCATGTTCACCAGCTCGGAGGTGAGGTCCACGTTGGAGTCTTCGACTGCAGCAGACTGCAGCACGCCCAGGCTGCCGGTGCCCGGGGCATTGGGCTGCTCGGGGCCGGAGGCATTGGTGACCGCCCACTGGTTGCCACCAAGGGACTGGAGACCATTGGGGTTCTGGAAGGACGCCAGCCACACCTGCCCCATCACCCGCGACTGACCATTGCTGAAATTACCCTGGATGGTGCCGTCGGCATCGACGGTAAGGCCGGACAGCTTGCCCGTGGTGTAGCCATCCTGGGTCAGCTGGTTGACCCCGTAGCTGTTGCCGAACTGGGTGGTGCCCTCAAGCTCGACGGTGAAGGCCAGGGGGGTCACCGAACCCGTGGACACGGTGTAGGAGGAGCTGAAAGAGGTGGGCGTCTGCAGCACGCCATTGGCGTCAAAGCTGATGGTCTTCGGCGTGTGGGTGCCGGTCACCGGGTCGATCTCGGGCGGAAAGCCGCCATCAAGACTGGTGTAGACATCCCAGATGTTCGACTGGGCGGTCTTCACAAAGTACATCGACTGGGTGTGCGCGTTGCCCAGGGAGTCGTATACCGTCTGGGACGTGGTGCTGGTGTAACTGGTGGGATCCGAAGTGCTGAAGGCGGAGTTCGTCGCGGTGGCGGCAGTGCCGGGCACATTCAGGGCGGCCGCAGCGGTGCCTGTGACAGTGATGTCAGACAGACGCCCACTCCGCATCGATGAGAAATTGATGACGCCGGTGCTGTCACTGGCAACCTTGACCCGGTCCTTCAGGGAGGTCTGATCGACGGCGGTCTGGATGGCGGTGACAAGGGAACCTACGTCCGCATAGGTACCGGCGGCGATACTGATCGTGACCGGAGTGGTCGAGCCATCGACCACGATGGACAGGGCGTTCGCCGGTGAGGCCGCAACCGTGAGGGAAGGCGCGGCCGTTCCGAACACGGCGGCCTTCGCCATGGCCGACGGGGTGGACGAGCGGGAGTCGAGATTGACGTTATAGCCGGCGCTGGTGGTGGCAGCCGGCTTGGCATCGCTGAAGTTGAGCTTGATGTCACCACTGGTGCCCGTCAGCACACCATTCGAGTCGGCCAGCTTGCCCGTCAGGCGCAAGCCCGCGGCATTGACGATGTAACCGTTCTTGTCGGTCTGGAACTGGCCGTTGCGGCTGTAGGTGATCGTTCCGGCATCGCTCATGCGGAAGAAACCCTGCCCGTTGATGGCCAGGTCCAGCGCGTTGCTGGTGGTGGAGATGTTGCCCTGGTTGAACTGCTGGGACACCTTGTCGATGGACGCGCCGATACCCACCTGGGTACCGCCGCCCGCCAGGGATGCGGCAAACACGTCGGAGAACTGGGCCGTGGACTGCTTGAAGCCGACGGTGCCCGAGTTGGACACGTTGTTGCTGATGGCGTCGAGGGCCTTGGAAGCGATGGAGAGACCGCTCAAACCTTGCTGGAATGCCATTTTTGCCTCCGCTTACAGAATCTGCTTGATGTCGGACAGGCTCACGAGATTGCCGGAGCCCACATCGAGGGATACGCTGCCGCTGCCCGTGCGCAGCACGCTATTGACGGTGGACAGCGCCAGGGCTGTCGTCTTGACGGTCTCGCTGCCCCGGGTGGCACTGACGCTGATGGTGTACTTGCCATCCACCGCCTGGGTGCCATTGGTGGACTTGCCGTCCCAGGCGAAGTTGAAGACACCGGCGTCGGAGGAACCCAGTTCCATCTTGCGCACCTCCAGACCCTTGGAGTCCTTGATGGTCACGGTCACCTTGTCGGCCGCCGTGGCCAGTTCGAAACCCCCGTAGGCCTTGCTACCGGAGAGGGTCAGGTTGGTGCCTTCGACCATCACGCCCTTACCCACCAAAGCGGCGGCCTGCAAGACCTCACTGGACTGGCTGCCTTCCAGGAGGGAGGTCAGCGTCTTGTTCAGCTTGTCGATACCATCCACGGTGCTGATCTGGGCCAGCTGGGAGGTCATCTGGGCGTTGTCCATGGGGTTGAGGGGGTCCTGGTTCTTCAATTGCTCGGTGAGCAGCTTGAGGAAGCGGGTCTGAGCCTCTTCGGTCTTCGACGTGGAACTGGTCGAGGATTTCTGGAGGGCGGCGATGACGTCGGCGGAGGTCGTGGAATTGACGGTGCTCATGATCGTTGTCCGGTGCTTACTGGCCGATGGCCAGGGTTCGTTCCATCAGGGTCTTGGCAGTCCCCATCACTTCGGCATTGGTCTGGTAGGCCCGGGAGGCGGAGATCATGTTGGTCATCTCCTCCACCACATTGACGTTGGGCATGGTCACGTAGCCTTCGCCGTTGGCCGCGGGGCTCTTTGGGTCATAGACCATGCGCATCGGCGCGGCGCTTTCGACCACCTGCTTGACGCGCACCCCCTGTGCCGCCGGCGCGCCCATCGGCGTGGCCGCGAACACCACCTGCTTGGCCTTGTAAGATTGACCGTTGCTGGAGGTGACGCTGTCGGCATTGGCCAGGTTGCTGGCGGTGGCATTGAGCCGGGTGGATTGGGCGTGCAGCGCACTGCCGGCCACCTGGAAGACGTTCATCATGCTCATGATCGGCTCCTTACTGGCCCTGGATGGCCCGCTGCATGCCGGTGATCAGGCCATTGATGAAAGTGACGCTGGCCTGGTACTGAATCGCGTTCTCGGCAAAGGCGCTGCGCTCCACGTCCATGTTGACCGTATTGCCGTCGACGGCCCCCTGCTGGTCGTTGCGGAATTTCAGGTTCGCCTCCAGTGGGCTGGCACCGGCAGCCGCCAGATGACGCGCGGAGGTGGTGCTGAGGGCGAGGCTCCCGCTCTTGCCCGCCAGCGCGCCCGTCAGGGCTTCACGGAAATCCACATCCCGCGCCTTGTAGTTGGGCGTATCGGCGTTGGCGATATTGGATGCGATGACCTGCTGGCGATAGGCTCGGGTGTTGAGGGCGGTCTGGTGGAAACGCATCGCTTCGTCAAGTCGGCTGCTCATTGGGTTCACCTCTAAAGTTCATTTCCACTTGTGCCGTCATTCCTGCCTGACGCACACGCTGTGGTGGGCATGCACTTCATTGCACCTTCCATGCCAGCCATGCTAGAGGCCCGTCCCACCCCGGAAAGGGTCGAACAGGCGGCAATTCCTGCGCCAATTTGCACGCTCACCCCCATCCCTCCCTGCCGCCACGGCAAGCTTCCGGCAAGATTTGCCGGAAGCTTGCCGTGGCGGGGTGGCAGGTCGAAATGGCCCGGGAAAGGCCATCTGTTTCTGACGGCGCAAGACGCGCCGACGTGCTTGAATGGGGGTATATCCCTGTGCCAAGCCCCATGCCTCATATTCCCGCCCTCCTCTGCGCTGCACTCTTGCTGTTGTCAGCCACGCCCCTGCAGGCGCGCCAGGATCCTGGGCCGGTGCGGGCCGAGGTCGGCCGTTTTCTGGATCTGCAAAGCCGCAGCCTGCCGGGCGAAGTGCGTGTTCAGGTCGGCGAGTTCAATGGCGACAACGGACTGCCCCCCTGCGCGCAGCTAGAGGCCTTCCTTCCCGCCGGCACACGGGCCTGGGGGCGGGTTTCGGTGGGCGTTCGCTGCCTGGCACCGACGACGTGGACGGCCTACGTTCCGTCAGAGGTGAGGGTCAGGGGGCTCTATCTCGTCAGCGCCGGGCCGATCTCCGCTGGCCAGGTGCTGGGCCCGGCAGATGTCCGCCGGGAGGCCGGGGAGCTCACCGCCCAGGTCGCCGATGTCCTCACCGATCCCAGTCAGGCGGTCGGGCACGCAGCGCGCATCAGCCTTGCCGGCGGCCGCCCCCTGGCGGCCAGTCACCTGCGCCAGCCACCCGCCATCCTTCAGGGGCAACCCGTTAAAGTGGTCTCCCGCGGCGCCGGCTTCCAGGTGGCCAATGATGGTGTGGCCCTCAACAACGCCACCGACGGCCAGGGGGCACAGGTGCGCCTGGCCAATGGGCAGGTCATCCGGGGCACTGCCCGCAACGGCGGCATCGTGGAGGTCACCCTGCCCTGAGGATGGGACTCCCGCATTTGCCCGAATCGGTTAAAGTTTCGCTTTCGTCGGTCGTTGACCCCATCGACATATGGAAGAAAGGGCAATGCCATGAAAATTGATAACTCCGTCAAGTCAGCAGCAGGCCTCCCGCCCAACGACGGCCGGACCCGCTCTGCCAAAGAGTCGCCGAAGGCCGATTCGGCCAGCGGCAGTGGCGAGAAGGTTGAACTGTCCTCCCTGTCTGCCCGGCTGCAGCAGATGGAGGAAACGATCGCCAACACCCCGGTAGTGGATAGTGCAAAGGTGGATGAGATCAAGCAGGCCATCACCGAAGGTCGTTTCAAGGTAGACACCGATAAGGTTGCCGATGGCCTGATCGAGAGTGTCCGCCAGATGCTTCGCGCGCAAACAGGGCCCGCCTGACGTGTCCATTGATCCGGGCCTCACCCAGCGTCTTGCTCGCCTGATCCATGACGAACAGGCCGGCTTGAAGGCTTTCATTGCCCTGCTGCAACGGGAGGAAGCCCTGCTTGTGGAAGGCCAGATCGATGCCCTGACCGCGTTGGCGGAAGAAAAAACCAAGCTATACCGTTCGCTGCAACGTCTTTCAGATGACCGCACGGTGATGTTCGCCCGACTCGGGGCGAAAGTGAGCAAGGACAATATCCGCATTGTCCTCGCAGATTCACCGGACGCGCTGGCGGCTTGGGATGTTGTTGTCACCCTGGCCGCAGACGCCAAGGAGCGGAACCGCATCAACGGGCAACTGATCACTGAACGCCTGCAGAACAATCAGCAGGCTCTCAGCACGCTCCTTGCCGCCGCAGAACACCCCCAGATCTACGGGCCTGACGGGCAGTCGCGCCCCACGGCCTCAAGCCGGCACCTCGGCTCCGTCTAACCGCCCCATCCGCCACACCGCCCGAGCGCCCTCAGCGGGCCGCGTTTCCGTCAGCGCCCGGCAGCCGGTGCCTGCGGAAGAGGCGTCGCCGCATCGGGCGGCAGGATGGAATCGGTGATGCCGGACGCCTTCACCGGCTTGCTCACTTCGGCTTCGACAACGCGGGACTCGATGAGAATGGTGACCCGCCGATTGCGTGCCCGACCATCCGGCGTGGTGTTGTCAGCCACCGGCCGTTGGTCCCCATAGCCTGCCGCCGTCAGGCGCGAAGGCTTCACCCCGCCATCCACAAACAATCGCACAACGCTCGAAGCACGAACGGCAGAGAGCTCCCAGTTGGACGGGAACATGGCCGTGGCAATGGGCGTGATGTCGGTATGCCCCTCCACGGTGATCGGAAACTCGGCACCTGCCACAACCTCGGCCACGGCCCGCAGGGCGCGTACCGCATCCGCGCCGAGCTGGGCCTCGCCGGGTGCGAAGAGCACACTGGCATTGATCTCGACCGTGATGCCAAAGGCGCCCTCCGTCACCCGCACCTGCCCGTCGGCCACAAGCGGCGCAAGCACCTTGCGGATCTCCTCGGCCATGTTCTTGACCCGCTCGGCCCTGGACTTCCGGGCCTCTTCGGTTTCCGACGAACTAGAAGGCGGCGGGGAGGCCTGGGGCCGAATCGAAGGAATCGGGCTGGAAATGATGCGCGGGCTGTCGCTGTTACTGGCGATATTGCGAAAGGCACTCACCACTGAGTCGGACATGATCCGGTACTTGCCTTCATTGAGGGACGACAGCGAGTACATCACCACGAAGAAGGCGAACAGCAGGGTGATGAAATCCGCATAGGAAACGAGCCAGCGCTCATGATTCTCGTGCTCGTCCTCCCCCTTTCGGCGGCGTGCCATCCCTCAACCCCCGTAACCCTTCAGGCGGCTTTCGATGATGCGCGGATTGTCGCCATTGGCGATGCCGACAAGACCATCCACCACCATTTCCCGCAAGGCCACGAGGGTACCGACAACCCCGAGCAGCTTCTTGGCTACCGGCAGAAAGATGAGGTTGGCGGACCCCACCCCGTAGATGGTGGCCACAAACGCAACCGCAATCCCGGAGCCCAGCTTGGACGGGTCGGAGAGGTTTTCCATCACGTGGATCAGCCCCATCACCGCCCCCAGGATACCGATCGTCGGGGCATAGCCACCCGCCGCCTCCCAGATCTTGGCGCCCTGTTTCAACTGCCCCTCCCAACTGTCGATCTCGACCTCCAGCACTTCACGCAGGCGCTCCGGCTCCACGCCGTCGACCAGCAACTGCAGGCCCTTCCGGATGAAGGGGTCGTCAATGGCCGGGATCTGGCTCTCCAGCGACAGCAATCCCTCCTTGCGGGCCACGTGGCTCCAGTTCACGACCTGCTCGATGAGGATGGCGTGCTCAAGCTTAGGGGGAATGAAGACCCACCGCACCATCTGCATGCCGCTGCGGAAGACCGTCAGGGAACTCTGCAACATCACCGCCCCCAGGGTACCGCCGATGACGATGAGAAAAGCCGTCGGTTGGATGAGAGAGCCCACATGGCCTCCCTCCAGTACCTGGCCGACAAGAATGGCGGCGAGGGCCAGGGTGATGCCAATGAGGCTGATGCTGTCCATGGAAATATCCGCCCGGAGACTCAGGTGGCAGCCGCCCGGCGTCCACGGCCCCGGCCTTCGCCCTTGGTCTTGGGCGCGTTCTGGATGGCACCTGAGATACGCGAGCGCAGGCGGGCGATGGCCTGGCTGTGTAACTGGCACACTCGCGATTCGGATACGCCCAGTACCTCACCGATCTCACGCAGGTTCATATCCTGCTCGTAGTAGAGCCCCATCACGGTCTTCTCCCGGTCGGGCAGATCATCGATGGCCTTGATCAGGACATCGCGCATATTGCCTTCAAGAAGGAGGGTGAGCGGATCGTTGCCCTCGAGGGTGATATGACGCTCCAGGTAGTCATCCTCGCCCTCGCCGGAGAAATCCTCGAAGTAAACCAGTTGGTAGCCCCGCGCCTCCTGCAGCATGTGCTGATAGTCGGAAAGTGGCAGGCCGAGGGACTCGGCCAATTCCTTTTCAGTGGGATGACGGCCATTCTGCTGTTCAAGCTGGTGAACAGCAGCCTCAATGCGCCGCATGTCCCGGCGCAGGCTGCGAGGCAGCCAGTCATTCTCACGCAGGCCATCCAGCATGGCACCGCGAATACGTTGCACGGCATAGGTCTCGAACTGAGCGCCCAGCCCTTCCTCGTATCGGTTGATGGCATCGAGCAGGCCGAGCATGCCATTCTGGATGATGTCTTCGACCTGCACGCTGGCCGGCAGCTTTGCCATCAGATGATAGGCAATGCGCTTGACCAGAGGTGCGTACTGGACGACGAGCTGTTCCTTGTCGAGGGTACCGGATGCGGTGTACATCTTTACTCAGCTTTCTGATCTGGTTATCCGGGCGATACGCGAGGTCTCATGTGTTTCATCGGCACCGATAGGCTTCTACGTTACCCAGGAAACAAAAAATCACAATGCAGACCTCAACCGGCCACACTCGCCTGGACCGACCAGGCACGCAAGCGACGGATGAAGGCGCTGGCCCCTTCGGCCGGGTGACGCTCACCCAGGGGCGTGGTCATGGACTCGGCCAGACCGTCGCGCTCCACCTCGCCCCGCCACACAAGAGGCAGCCCCACGTGGCGGGCCGTGAAATCGCTGAGGCTGGCAAAGAGCGCGGTGGCGTCGGCCCGATCCCGCGCCCCGCTGACCGCCACCTCGAGGGAGCCCGCCCCCGCAACCGCCAGCCCCTTTATCCACTGACAGGCCCCGCGCGCACCCACACCACTCGCCTCCACGACCAGCAAGCGCCTGCCGGCGGCACGGGCAAAGGGCGTCAGGGACCGGGCATCACCCACTGAATGAATGGCCAGAAGGTCGGCACGCCGCTGAAGCTCGGTGATTCCCGCTTCGAGGCGGGCATGGTGGGCCTCATCCAGCAGGGAAACGGCATGGACAGTGGCTGCAGCAGGGACGACCCACAGGCCGTCAGCCACCTCACGCATGTTCTCGGTGACGTCCTGCTGGCCCTGGAGGGCACCAAGCAGGTCGCCCCCCTCCGGAAAGCCAAAGGCGCTCAGCAGGGAACCTTCATCGGGCGCATGCTCGTCGATGACCACCACCCTGCGCGCACCTTCAGTCAGCGCCACCAGCGTCTGCAGGGCGAGAGCACGGGGGGCGCGCCCCGAGGCGAACAGGGCAACGACAGCAGAGGGCGTGCGGCGGAACAAACGGCGCAGGCCAGCGGCTTGATCGGAAGCGTGCAACATTTCAGAGCCCCCCGCGAAGGGCGGAGGTGGACGGCTTGGTAGCAGATGCCATCAGCAAGCCGGCCTCGAGGGCCTCGAGACGAAAGGGCGATGCAGCGGGCAGCTCCTGGAGCGCCTGGGACAGCAAGGTGTCGCGGTTGGGCAGGTGCAGATCCTCCGGAACGCGCTGGCCGTTAGCCACATAGAACACCTCGACACGGTGACGAATGGCCACGTCCAGAACCGGCGCCAGGGACATGGCTTCGTCCATCTTGGTCAGGATGACACCGGCCAGATCATCACCCGCATACGCCCGCACCACATCGTCGAGGGTGTCGCCACGGCTGGTCGCATTGAGCAGCAGCAGGCGGGAAACCTTGCCGGCGCCGGTGAGCATGGCGGCCTGCTCGGTCACCATCTTGTCGCGCTGGCTCATGCCCATGGTGTCGATCAACACCATGTGCTTGTCGCGCAAACTGGCCAACGTCTCACGCAGATCGGTGGCATCACGCACGACGAACACGGGCACACCGAGAATGCGCCCGTAAATGCGCAATTGCTCGTGGGCGCCGATCCGGTAGCCATCCGTGGTGATGAGGGCCAGCTTGTCGGCGCCGTGGCGCACGACGCAGCGCGCCGCCAGCTTCGCCGTCGTCGTGGTCTTTCCGACGCCGGTGGGACCGACCAGGGCGAACACCCCCCCGCGGTCAATGATGTCGGCGTCGCTTGCCATGGCACGGAAACGCCGATCCAGCGCATCGTGAAGCAGGCGGTGGGCGTCTTCGGGGGCTTCGTCCTCGGGCACGCTTTCGGCCAGCTCCCTGGCCAGCACGGCGGAGAAGCCCGCCTCCAGCAGATCACCGATGAGGCGGGTGCGTCCGGGGGCACTGCGCCCCATCTCGCCCCAGGCAAACCCGGCGAGCTGGCGCTCGATCATCCCCCGGATGGCAGCGAGCTCATTGGCCATCTGGGAGTTGGCAGACTCGAGGGCGCGGATGCGGGCCTCCTCCTCGACGCCGGTGGGACGCTGGCGCGGGGGAGTCTCCCGGGAAGGTGCGGCATCGGTGCGCAACGGAGATCGCGGCGCGGCTGCTGCGGGATCGGCCGGCGGACGCCGGACCTGGGTGGAGGCGGCATTGAAGACGTCCCGGGACAACTCAACCCGCGGCGGACTGAAGGGCTGCATTTCCGGCGGACGGGCCGCGGCGGGCCTGGGCTGGGCGGCGGGCGCCGGCGCCGGAGGTGTTGCCGGCCGCGCGCCGGCCGCGCGGGACAGGCTGACCCGGAAATCGTCGTCAAAGAAGTCCTCGGCGAGCTTGGGACGTGGCGCAGGAGCGGCCGGAGGCGGCGCAATGGGTACGTTCTGGGCCGCCGCCTGGGCACGGGCACGCTGCAGGGTGGCCACATCGCCCGCCGGCAGAGCGAGGATTTCGACCCCGCCATTGGCCGCTCGATTGGACAGCACCACCGCGTCCGGCCCAAGGTCTTCCTTCAGCATGCGAAGGGCTTCGCGGGCGGTTTTGGCAAAGTAGCGCTTGACGTTCATGCTCCTGTCTCCGGGGTACGAAGGCTTTCATGGGCCCATGATGGGCACTTCGGTAGCTTTGATTATCGCCAGCGACCGCGCATTCGATGGCCGGGAAAAGACAGGTTTTAGGGCGCTATTCCCCCGACAAGGCCGGAAAGCCTCACGGGGAGGCGGAGATCATGGCCGAGACGCGGATCAGGCGCGTTTCGGGAACCTCGGAATTGGCCACCACCTTGAGGGTCGGAACGGCCCGGCGCAGGAAGCGCGACAGCAACCAGCGCAAGGGCGCCGGCACCAGCAGAACCGGAGGCAGGCCGGTGTCCTCCATGCGCTGGGCCGCAGCCGCCGTTTCGCGCAGGAGCGTGTCCGCCAGCCCCGGTTCGATGGCCCCGCCATCCGGCCCGCCACCCGCCATGGCCTGCATGAGCACGCGCTCCAGGCCGGGATCGAGTGCCATGACCTGGACCTCCCCGTTGCCGGGGAACAAGCCTTGCACGATGGCCCGGCCCAAGGCCTGACGCACCCGTGTGGTGAGCTCGAGGGGGTCCTGGATCCGCGGCGCGTGCTCGGCCAGGACTTCGACGACGGTGCGCATGTCGCGGATATTGACCCCTTCGTCGAGCAGGTTCTGGAGCACCCGCTGCACACTGGCCAGGGGCAGCAGCTTGGGCACCAGATCCTCGACCAGCTTGGGCGTGTCCTTGGCGATGTGGTCGAGCAGGGCCTGGGTTTCGATACGCCCGAGCAGCTCGGAGGCATGGCTGAGAATGAGGTGATTGAGGTGGGTCGCCACCACGGTGCTGGCATCGACCACCGTATAGCCCAGAGCATGAGCCTGCTCCCGCTGAGCCGCATCAATCCAGACCGCGGGCAAGCCGAAGGCCGGGTCGGTGGTGTCACGACCATTGAGAGGGCCGGAAACCCGCCCCGGGTTGATGGCCATGAACTGCCCGGGGAAGGCGGCCCCCACGCCGATCTCGACCCCTTTGAGGACGATGCGGTAGGCGTTGGGCTTGAGCTCCAGGTTGTCGCGGATATGCACCGGCGCAGCAAGAAAGCCGATGTCCCGGGCAAACTTCTTGCGAAGGCCCCGGATCCGCTTGAGCAGCTCGCCATCCTGCCCCTTGTCCACCATGGGAATGAGCCGATAACCGACCTCCAGGCCCAGGACGTCCACCGGGGTCACGTCGGACCAGCTCGCCTCCTGGCTTTCGGCGGGCAGCACCGGAGCCGCAGTCGGCGCCTCCGCCTCTTCAACCAATTCGGCCTGACGTGCACCACCACGCCACGCGAGATAGCCCAGCCCGCTGGCCAGCAGCAGGAACACGAAGTTGGGCATGCCGGGTATCAGGCCCAGGATGCCGAGGATGGCACCGGTGAGGAGCAGAACCTGGGGGTTCGAGAAGACCTGCCCGATCACCTGAGAGCCCATGTCCCCATCATCGCCCACCCGTGACACCACCAGACCTGCAGCCACGGAAATGATGAGGGCCGGAAGCTGGGCGACGAGTCCGTCACCAATCGTCAGCAGGGTGTAGTTGGTGGCCGCCTGGCCCAACTCCATATTGTGCTGGAGCACCCCGACGATCAGCCCGCCAACCACGTTGATGGCCATGATGAGGATGCCGGCCACCGCATCGCCACGCACGAACTTGGAGGCACCGTCCATGGCACCGTAGAAATCGGCTTCCTGGGAGGTTTCAGCGCGCCGGCGCTTGGCTTCCTTCTCGTCGATGAGGCCGGCGTTGAGGTCGGCGTCGATAGCCATCTGCTTGCCAGGCATGGCATCGAGCGTAAAGCGGGCACCCACCTCCGCAATCCGCCCCGCACCCTTGGTAATCACCACAAAGTTGATCAGGGTCAGGATGATGAACACCACCAGGCCCACCGCCGTGTTGCCGCCCACCAGAAAGTGACCGAAGGCTTCAATCACCTTGCCCGCGGCATCCGGCCCCTTGTGACCATCGAGCAGCACGACCCGGGTGGACGCCACGTTGAGGGACAGGCGCAGCAGGGTGGTGACGAGCAATACGGTCGGGAAGACCGAGAAGTCCAGTGGCTTCTTGGTGTACATGGCCACCAGCATCACCATCACGGATACCGCGATGTTGAAAGTGAACATCAAGTCCAGCACAAAGGCAGGCAGCGGCAGCACCATCATCGCCAGGATCAGGATGATGAGCAGCGGGCCGGCCAGGGTGCGGATGTTGCCCGGGGCGAAGAGCGTACGCAGGTTCAGGCTACCGTTCATGACTCCCATGGTCTCCCGTTCCGGACCGACTGGAAGGCCGGAAGAAACCGGGGTTTACCCGTCAATTCGGCATTCACTCAGGTCGATGGCGCCTCCGCGGCCGGATCCATGCCCGGGGGAACGGCCAGCCCGCTGGGCTGCTCCGGGGGCAGACCCCCTTCCGCAATCCAATGGTTGAGCTGGAAGACCCAGGCCATCACCTCCGCGACCACGGTGTATAGCTGGGCGGGAATCTGCTGTTCGAGCTCGCAATGGGCGTAGAGGGCCCGAGCCAGCGGCGGTGCTTCGAGAATCGGAACACCGTGCTCGCGCGCAAGATCGCGGATGTTGTGGGCAATCAGGTTCATGCCCTTGGCCACCACGACGGGCGCTCCGGAACGTGCCGGGTCGTACTTGAGCGCCACCGAGTAGTGGGTCGGGTTGGTCACCACCACATCCGCCGTGGGCACCTGGGTCATCATGCGGCGGCGGGACATCTCCCGCTGGGCTGCACGGATGCGTGCCTTGATCTGCGGATCCCCCTCCTGCTCCTTCATTTCCTGGCGCACGTCCTCCTTGCTCATGCGCAACTTGCGGTGGTATTCCCAGAGCTGATAGGGCACGTCGATGGCCGCGATCAGGGCCAGACTGGCCACAATGAGGAGCGTTGCCAGCAGCACCAGACTGGCGAAGTCGTCCATGCTCGCCTCAAGGGGCTGGAGCATCAGGGCAAAAAGATGGTCGCGCTCCCGCCACACGACCCATACGCCCACACCAGCCACCAGGACAGCCTTGAGGCTGGCCTTCACCAGTTCAGCAAGTCCGTGGGTCGAAAACATCCGGCCAAGCCCCTGCAATGGGTCAAGGCGTGTCAGGTCAAAGCGCAGCGCCTTCACGGAGAACACCCACCCGCCCATCAGGAAGGGCACGGACAAGGCTGCGATGACTAGCGCCAGTAGCAAGGGGGTCACGGTCAGCATCCCGCTGGCGGCCAGCTCGGACAGGATGTGCAGCATGCCACCCGGATCAAAGGCCTGACTCCGTTCGAAGCTGAGCCCCGACTTGACCATCTGCATCATGCGATGCCCACCCCAGCGGCCAAGCACGTACAAGGCGGTGACCCCGACAATGAGCGAGACGAAGGTGGCCAGTTCCCGGGACTGGGGAACCTGCCCCTCTTCGCGGGCCTGCTCAAGCCTTCGCGGTGATGCTGATTCTGTCTTCTCGAGGTCGCTGTCTTCAGCCACGGCGGGCCCGACGGTAGTTCAGATCCGCAGAGCTTAGCGGCACCTCCCTAGGGACCATCGCCCGAACAACCCCGGATTGTCGCGCCAATTTCGATCTGAACGCGCTACTCAGCGAGCAATCGCCTTGGCCCCGATGATCTCCTGGACGGCACTGGTCTCCCGTTGCAACTCGGCAAGCTTGAAACTCAGCAACATCAGTTGATCCTGCATCTGCCCGAGCAATTCGCGACAGGCCTGGGTCGGCCCCCCCGCCAGCACACGGGTGGAGTCGATGCGCGCCTGTAGCTCGGTGAGCATGACCGCCTGGCCGGGATGGGACGCGATGAACTGGCGCAAGGTCATGTCCCGTGCTGCGAAATAGGCGACCGGGTCACGCTCGGCAAGGAGTTTCCAGTAATCGAAGTCAAAATCACCCATGTGCGCCCTCCCCCTGCCGATCAGTGCCACGGCGAGAAAGGAGCACGGGCAAGGGGCAGTCAGGAAGAATCCTAACCGGCCCTTGCCCGGTGGGGAGGGGTGTACGTCACGCCATCCTGTGTCAAGGTGTGACGGCGTGGAATAAGTCGCGGCGCGGCGCGCCCTCAGGCGGCCAAGGCGGGCAACTCCATCCGGGCCAGCAGCGCGCGCCGCGAAACGCCCCCGCCACGGGAGTCGCCCAGCGCACCGAGCAACTCCTTCATGTCGAGAATGAGCACGATCTGACCGTTGGAGAGGGTCGTCACGCCGGCGACACCCTTGGGACGGAAATCATCCAGTGACTTGATCACCGCATCCTCTCGGCCGGCAAAGCTGTCGATGGCCAAAATGAAACTCTGCTCTGCACTCTGCATCAGCACACCGTATTCGGGAGTCTGCACGGGCTCCCAGCCCAGCAGGGACGAAAGGGGCATGATGGGGAGAACCTCGCCCCGCACCACCATGGTGGCCCGCCCACCAACCTCCTGCACCTCGGCCGGCTCAATCGGCAGAATCTCACGGACCATGGACAGGGGAACGGCAAACGGCTGTTCGCCCAGGCGGACCAGCAGCACCGGAAGGATCGCCAGGGTCAACGGCAAACTGATGACGAAGGTGGTGCCCTTGCCAAGGGTGGACCGGATCTCGATGGAACCGTTGAGCTTCTGGATATTGGTGCGCACCACATCCATGCCCACACCACGGCCGGACACGTCCGAGATCTGACTGGCCATGGAGAAACCGGGGAGAAACACCAGGTTGTAACTCTGGCGCTCATCCATGGTGTTCGCTTCCTCGTCGGTGATGAGCCCCTTCTCCACCGCCTTTGCACGAAGCCGTTCGGCATTCATGCCGCGGCCATCGTCGGCCACCAGGATCACGATGTGATCGCCCTCCTGACGGGCCTCCAGTCGCACGATGGACTTTTCCGGCTTGCCGTTGGCGAGGCGCTCCTGGGTTTCCTCGACGCCATGGTCCACCGCATTGCGAATGAGGTGGATGATCGGATCGGAAAGGTCCTCGATCATGGTCTTGTCGATCTCGGTCTCCTCTCCGGACAGGACAAGCTCCACGTCCTTGCCCAGATTCCGGGCCAGATCCCGGGCAATTCGCGGGTACTTCTGGAACAGACGTCCGATGGGCTGCATCCGGGTCTTCATGACCGCGTTTTGCAGGTCGGACACCAGGAGGTCGAGCTGACTCACCGCCAGATCAAGGGCATGAAGGGTTTCGGTATCGCTGCGCCCATTGAGGATGTCGCTGCGCAGTGCATTGAGGCGGTTCTTGGTGAGGCCGATTTCGCCAGACAGATTGAGCACCTGATCGAGGCGGGCCGTATCCACCCGGATCGAGTTGTCACGCTGCTTTTCGCTGTCCCGTCGCCCCACCGGGCCCGAAGCACCCGGCTTGTCCGTTGCACGCCGCCCCACGGCGGCCTTAATGATCTGCTCAGGTGACTTCAAGGCCAGCTCTTCGTCAGACTGATGCAAAGGGGCGGGAGGAGCGGCGGGAGCGGCGGGAGCCACTGCTTTTTCCGCAACGATTGCGGGGGCTGCGCCGGTCACCGTTTCGAACAGGGCATTCCAGTCCAGTCCGTCCTGGGGCGTTGATGCCACGACCTTCACCGGGGACGCGGGCACCGACACCGGCGCCGCTTGGGGCGCCTGGGTCGCACCGGACAGGGTACCCGCGATAGCCTGGCGCAAGTGCTCGATGAGCTGCGGGTCGGCTGCAGTCGGCTGAACACCCTGCTCGAGATAACCGAACATGTCACGCACGGCGCCTGTGGAGGACAGGATCACATCCATGACCTCGGGAGTGATCGCCAGTTCGCCATTGCGTAACTTGTCGAAGAGGTTCTCCGTCAGGTGGCACAGGGTGACCAGCTCCACGGCATTCAGGAAGCCCGCGCCCCCTTTGATCGTGTGAAAGCCGCGAAAGATGTCGTTGAGCAGCCCCTTGTCATTGGGTGCCCGCTCAAGATCCACCAGCTTGTTGTCCACACCTGAGAGGAGATCCCCCGCTTCCACGAGGAAGTCCTGCAACAGGTCGTCCATTCCGGAAAAATCGCTCATTGCATTCGCTCCTTGCGGGCTACCCCGCTTCAGCCTGGATCAGAAGCCCAGGCTCTCCAGCAGGTCATCCACCTGCTCCTGGCTGGAAACCACGTCGTCCCGGCCCACGGCGTTGATCACCGGACCGTTCATCAATGTTTCCGAGGCCTCGGCCTTGCGTTCAGCGGGCATTGCCTCAATCAGAACCTGCAGTAGCTGTTGCTCCAGCCCCTGGGCCAGGTCCACGACTTTCTTGATGACCTGTCCGGTGAGATCCTGGAAATCCTGTGCCATCATGATTTCCATCAATTGGGCACCGGTCTCCCGACTGCCGGTGACCACATGGCCGAGGAAGTCACGGGTTTCACCCGCCAGGACACGAAACTCGTCCGGCGACATTTGCTGGGCATAGAGACGATCCCAGCGCGCCTTCAGGGCTGCGGCATTACTCTCAGTCCTGTCCTGGATGGGTTTGGCAATATCGGTGGCGTTCAGCACTTTGCTGGCAGCCTGCTCCGTCATCTCGGCGATATAGGTCAGACGCTGTCGGGCGTCGGGGATGGCGTGGGCCGCTTCCTGCAGACTGCGGTCGTATCCAAGCTCCCGCAGGGTGTCATGGAGCTGACGCGTCATGACCCCGATGCGATTGAAGACCTTGTCGCGACTGTCGTCCGGTTCATCCTCGCCACCGCCAGCCTGCTCGCTGACCGAGTACTCGTCGGCCACCGAGTCGAAGAGGGCCTGGAGTTCGTCGTCGTCACCGCCGGCCGATACGGCTGGCGACACCACTTCGAGATGGCGCGGGGGTGCGATGGGCGCAACCGTCCCGCCAGCGATGCTGTCAAACAGGGATTGCAGATCGTCGCTATCGCCCGATTCATCAAATTTGAGACGCTTTGCCATGATGGAGCTCCGTCTGATCGGCTGCCTCAAGCAGCTTTCTGACCCATCTTCTCGAAGATCTTCTCGAGCTTCTCGGACAGGGTGGCAGCCGTGAAGGGCTTGACGATGTAACCACTGGCACCGGCCTGGGCCGCCGCAATGATGTTCTCCTTCTTGGCCTCAGCGGTGATCATCAACACCGGAAGATGCTTGAGGGATGGCGTTGCCCGGATGTTCTGGAGCAGGGTGAGGCCATCCATGTTGGGCATGTTCCAGTCCGTGACGACAAAGTCGAACGGCAGGGAATTGAGCTTCTGCAGCGCAATCTGACCGTCCTCGGCTTCATCGACATTGGTGAAGCCCAGTTCCTTGAGCAGGTTGCGGACAATGCGCCGCATGGTCGAAAAGTCATCGACAACGAGAAATTTCATCTTTGGGTCCGCCATTTTGTTGATCTCCGTTCAATCCCTGTATGCCCGCATCAGGAGGGGGCGCAAGGTATCCGCCAAGACATCGGCATCGAACTTGGCGACATAGGAATCGACGCCGACGCTCTTGCCCATCGCCCGGTTGGCTTCAGACGACAGGGATGAATGCATGACCACGGGAATGCCTTCAAAGCGACTGTCCGCCTTGATATTGCGGGTGAGCACATAGCCATCCATCTCGGGCATTTCCGCATCCACCAGAATGAGGTTGAGTTCATCGCGCAAACTGACGCCGCGCTGCTGGGCATGGTTGGCCATGCCCTCAAGACGGGTCCAGGCCTCCAGCCCGTTAAGGGCATGCTTGTGACGCACACCGAGCTTATCGAGGGTTTCGGCGATCTTCTTTCTGGCTACAGCCGAATCGTCGACAAAAAACAGATTCACGTCGTGGGCGCCCTCCAACGGACTGATCTGTCCGACCACCGCCTCGCCGAAGGTGCTGGCCAGGATGGTCTCCACATCCAGAATGGAAACCAGCTTGCCGTCCTGGAGTTCGGTAATCGCCGTGATGAAGTGGTGCCCACCCGACGTGACGTTGTCCGGTGCCCGGACCTTGTCCCATTCGACGCGGATGATGCGGTCCACCTCGTGCACCAGGAAGCCAAGGGTGCGCTTGCTGTATTCGGTCACCATCATGGATCCCCCCAAGGGGTCACCGGACACCGCGATGCCCATGACCTTGGCCAGCGCAAGGACAGGAATGACGTTCCCACGCAAGGAAATCAGACCTTCCACACCGGCAGGCATGTTGGGCGCCTTGGTGATGAAGGGTGTGCGCGACACTTCGCGAACCTTGAAAACGTTGATCCCGAAGATCTCCTGGGTGCCCAGGGAGAACAGCAGGATCTCCATGCGGTTCGATCCCGCAAGCTTGGTGCGGGCATCCACTGCCTCAAGCAGTCCACGATCGACACGATCCATGTTCATGATGCTCCTCTGTGTTCAGACGGCCTTGGCCAGGTTCGCCCGCTGGGAAATCAGGCGGCGCAGCACTTCGGCCAGGCGTTGGGGTTCGAACTTCGCCACATACTCGTCCACGCCGACCGAGCGACCCAGCTGCTGATTGGACATGCCGGACAGGGACGAATGCATGATCACCGGCACCCCTTCGAAACGCGGGTCGGATTTGATCCTCTTGGTGAGGATATAGCCGTCCATTTCGGGCATTTCCACATCGGTCAGCACCAGCGCCACCAGATCCTTGACCTTGCGACCCGAGGCAGCGGCGTAGGACGCCAGTTTCTCCAGTTCATCCCAGGCTGCACGGCCATTGACCGTTCCAACATAGCGCACGCCCAGCACGTCCAGGGTGCGCTCTATCTGCTTGCGGGCTACCGAGGAGTCATCGGCAAAGTAAACCGTGACAGGACTCTCCACCTCGATCGGCTCGATACCTTTGAACAGGAACTCGTCGTCATAGCGGGTCGTCTCGGACAACACCTTCTCGACATCAAGAAGCATCACCAGTTTCGGCCCGGGCAATTCGGTCACCGCAGTGACAAGGCCGCCCAGGTTGGCCGTCAACATGTCGGGAGGAACCCGCATCTGGGACCAATCCAGGCGCAGGATGGTATCGACAGCCTCCACGAGGAAGCCCTGGGTGTGGCCGTTGTACTCGGTCACGATCATGATGTCCCGCGGATTGTCGGTACTCATACCGGCATACTTCGCCAGGTCGACGACCGGAACCAGGACGCCACGCAGGCTGACCATTCCCTCAACGGATGACGGCATCTCCGGCGCCGCGGTGATGGGCGGCGTCCTCATCACCTCGCGAACCTTGAAGACGTTGATCCCGAAGGTTTCACGTCGCCCGGTGCGGGGGTCCATGCCCAGGGTGAACAGCAGGATCTCCAGTTTGTTGGTCCCTGCAAGCCGGGTTCGCGCGTCAATGTTCTTGAGAAGTTCGGACATGCTCAGTCTCCGTCTCAGACCCCTGCCGACCCAATGGCGCAAGCTCTGATCTGCAAGCAATATCGGCGGGGGGCGAGCATTCTTGAGGCTTCGCTTTCTCTGATGAAGTGCACCACTTCGCCAAAAAAAGACCCGCCTTGCGGCGGGCCAAACACTCTCACTGAACCTGCTTGGATAGCCTTTGGATCAGGCCCGGTATCCGATACGGAATCCGCCCCAGTGGCGCCCATTGACGTAAACCGGCGCCGAAATGTCATGCATGATTTCGCCGGTATCGCGACGGTAGGTCTGGATGAGGAAGGGCATCTCATGCTTGCCACACTGCTTGCCTACCGGATCATCGAATACCCGCTTGCTGCGGTTCCCGACAAAGTCCTTGTCGTAGTCACCCGTCAGTGGCTGGGAGAAACGCTTGTTGTGCGTGGGCACATAGCCGTTTTGATCGGTCCCGATGGCATAGACAACCTCTGGATTCGAATCCAGCAGCCGCTCCTGGAGTACGGGAAAGATCCGGTCGGTCAGGCTGTCGAAACGAGAGCTGTATTTCTGAGGGCGGGTGTTCGGGATGGGCCGGTAGGCATCGTCGAACAGATCGGCCTCGCTCAACTGCCCACCCGCAATGGCCTGCTCAAGCAGCATGCCCATCTGGCGTGCCCCGTCCCTCACGATGTCCGGCATCTTCTTGTGCACGGTCATGGCGAGTTCCCCCGCAGCACCGAGCTTGAACACCCGGCTGATCTCCTTGAGGTTGACCGCCAGGCCACTGAGGCTGGTGGCCTCACTCAGGGTTTCCTTCGCACCGGCTGAGTTGCGACCGACCATATCCATGATCTGGCGAACATGACCCACGATCTGGTCCGCCTCACGGCTATGGGTGTTGATCGCTGCCGCAATGGCATCAACCTTCTCCATGGTCTGGCGCGCCCCTTCGTTGATCTGCTGCAGTGATCCGGCCGCCTTCTGGGCCAGCTCGGCCCCGGCATGGGCCTGGGCGCTACCTGCGTCGATGGAAGCAATGGCGCTGCGGGTTTCCATCTGGATGGCCGAAATCATCATCCCGATCTCGGTCGTCGCTGCGGAAGTACGCTCGGCGAGCTTGCGCACCTCGTCAGCCACGACGGCAAAGCCGCGTCCCTGCTCACCGGCCCTGGCGGCCTCGATCGCCGCGTTGAGCGCCAGCAGGTTCGTCTGATCGGCAATCTCGCGAATGACTTTCACGATGCCACTGATCGCCTCGGAACGTTCGCCCAGGGCAGAAATCACCTTTGCAGAACTTTCCACCGACCGGGCAATTTGCTCAATCTCGCGGGACGCGCTGGTGACGACCTCAGCACCTTTCACCGACAGATCCCGCGCCACCTGGGCGTTGGCAGCCGTCTGGCTGGCGTGCTCCGCAACCACATTCACGCCATGGGTCATCTGCTCGATGGCTGCCACCATGCACTCGGCAGCGCCCTGTTGGTTGCTTGAACCGTCAGCCACCTGGCCTGCGTGACCAGACAGGAGATCCGCCGCCTCGTGCACCCGCTGCGCATCGAATATGACCTTGCCCACGATGCCCTGGAAGCTGCTGATCAGCTCATTGAACACCGCTTCGACCTCACCCACCTGACCTGCCGACACGCTTACCCTGCGGGACAGATCCCCATCCTTGTGCATGGCCCGAATGGTGTCCCGCAATTCGGCCAGGGGATGAATGAAGATGACCCGTGCCGACACCAGTAGCAACACGCCTACGGTGACGCCAAGAGCGATACAGACACCGATGAACCCCGGAGACAAGGCCAGACCAAAGGCGAAACCCGCGCCCACAGCCCCGCCCCCTGCCACCAGTCCGGCCACCAAGGAAATGATAGGAACTTGCATAATTGTCGGCCACCCCAGCTCATCAAGAAAAGGAAGCGGGCCATTTGCCCGCCCTCTGGAGCCGGCGGATAGCGCATCGCCGACACCTCTTCCTCGACCCTGCATTGCGCAGACGTCAAAGGCTTCGAGGCGTTTATCGGCGCTGCCTAGCTGAACTTAAGTGCCCCGCACATGCCGGACGAAGCACTATTTCACACATCACGGCAAGCGCTCAGCGAGCCGAAAAAGCACATCGACCCGATTTCCAACACCGCTGTAGCGCACTTCCTCGCAGACCCTCAACAAAAGGGGTATGCCTCGACCATGTCCCTTGAGAATGTCTTCGCTTGAGGGTTCCCCCCCGGCGAAACGGATCTGCTCCTCGTGATCAAAGCCCGGGCCCGTGTCGGCGCAGCTGATGTGCAGAACGGGGGGCTGTCCATCTCCCTGACGCAGGGACAGCTCAAACTCCACGGCCCCCATCTCCAGCCGCGCGAGACGCCGGGCCCGTTCGTCAAGAAAGACGTCCATGCCCTCGGCCCCCACCTTGAGAGACGAGGGCAGACGCAGGAGGCCGTGGTCAAGGGCGTTGTTGAAAAGCTCGGATAACACGAGGAAGAGACGCCCCGCAAACGGCCGCACCCCCTCGAACTGCTCAATGGCACCAAGTACGAGGGGAACCGCATCAAGACGCTTCAGATCGGCAGCACCAAGGCGAAGCACAAGACGCCAGTCACTGGCCGTCGGTGCGGCCGGGAAATCTGCCGAACTGACGGCGGGAACGGGCTGCGGCGTATCGGTAAGTGCGATCTGGGCGATCGATATGTCATCCCGCGGCGGATTCCCACCAGTCAGATCGTGCACGATCTCCGTGAGTCGTGGCAAACGCAGATCGGCGCCCAATCCCTGAAGTGCCGCGCCCAGACCATCCACGCCCAGCGCTTGGCCAGCAGCGTCCTCAAGCTCAATCAGGCCATCGGAAAACAGCAGCAGATGGTCATGGGGATTGACCACATGGGAATCGACGGTTCCATCGAACTCGTCATCATCCACGACGCCTAGGGGGAAGTGGTGCCGATTGAAGTGCAGGCGGACGCCACCGTCCGGCCTGACCAGCAGGGGCCCGGGATTGCCGCCATTCCAGACCGTCATGTAACGCTCCCGGAAGTTGACAGCGACCAGGGTGGCGGCGATGAAGCGGTCGACCGGCAGAAGCGCTCGCACCTTGCTGTTGATCTCCCGGGCAATGGCATCAATGCCGAAACCGCGCTCGGTCATGCGATAGAACGGGGCCGTGACGGGAAGCACGTTGAGCGACGCCGCCAGACCGTGACCCGCGCCATCGGCAAGCAAGACGTGCAGCACGTTTCCAGGGGTGCGCGCGGCAGCGATGAGATCACCGCTGAACTCCGCGGCAGAGGCAATCCAGTGTGATACGGCCGGATCTCCCAATGCCTCCCGATTGATCAGGCGCTCCATCACGAAGCGGGCAAGGCGCTGTTCTTCTTCTTGAAGACTACGATAGCGGGCCAGCTCCCGGTTCCGGGCCTCGGCCTGCCGCTGCATGGCTTTCAAACGCAGAATCACGCCGAGCTTGGCGTGCAGCATCTCGCGCGACGCCGGCTTGCACAGATAGGCATCGGCGCCAGCCTCAAGGGCGCGCATCTGCGTGGCCTCATCAAGACTGCCGGTAAATACGAGGCTGGGAATCCAGCTACCGTCGGTACGGGCACGAACCGTCTGCAGCAGCTCGATACCGTCCATGCCCGGCAGGCCAACGTCCGTCATGAGGACGTCAGGATAGGCCTCGGCGATATGCTCAAGGGCCTCCGTGGCGGTGCTCACCCCGGCAACACGATGCCCCAGCGACAGAAGATCCCGCCGGATCAGGTAGAGATCGTCAGGATTGTCGTCAACAACGAGGATGAAAAGGGATTCAGCGTCGTTCTCAAACACCGTCAGACGATCGGGAAAAGCTTGCCAAAGTTGGCGATATCAAGAACCTGCCGAACACTACCCTTGGCGTTGGCAAGACAAACGGTCTTTCCCGAGCTCTTGGCCTTGTCCCGCAGCATCAACAACATGCCAAGAGCCGAACTGTCCAGATAGGCTACATTGCCAAGATCCACCGCCACCTCGGTTGTGCCCGGACTCCCCAGGGCACGGTCTACCGCATCGCGAAACTCCCGATGCGAGTTGAAATCGAATCGTCCGGAAAGTTGAATCCTGGCCTGACTCTGCTGGGTGCTGACGCTTGTATCCATTCTATTGCCTCTGTTCTTTCACTGACTAAAGCGACACTACCGAAATCGACTGGCCAAAATGCAGGCCTTAGACCCTGATGCCACGTTTCTCTGTCATCCGCAGACGGCTCAGCACACGCTGCCCGACCTCACGCAGAGATCCAACCTCATCAAGGGCGCCAATGGCAGCGGCTTCCCGCGGCATGCCGTACACCACGCACGACTCCTGATCCTGACCAATCGTCCAGGCGCCCGCCTGACGCATCGCCAGCAATCCCTGAGCCCCATCCTTGCCCATCCCTGTAAGGATCACCCCTACACCATTTGCACCCACCTGACTCGCAGCCGAATGGAAAAGCACATCCACCGCGGGGCGATGCCGATTCACCGGTTCTGACTGGGCCAGCTCACACTGATAGCCTCCCGCCACACGCCGGACCGATAGATGGGAATGCCCGGGAGCCAGGTAGGCGGTCCCGGGTACAACCCGCTCACCGTGTTCGGCTTCCTTCACGCGCAAGCGACACAAGCCATCAAGACGTTTTGCAAAGGACGCCGTAAACATCTCGGGCATGTGCTGCACCAGCAAGATCCCGGGCATTTGTTCCGGCATGGAACATAGCACTTCCTTGATCGCCTCGGTGCCTCCGGTCGATGCACCAATCAGCACGAGACGCTCTTGCAAGACACGTTCAGAGAGCCCTCCCGACGCACTGCCGATTGCCGCGAAAGGCTTACGCAGCAAGGGTTTCAGGGGGTCGGGCGCGGGCCTCTGAACCCTCGGTCGAGCACCGAAGGCGCATCGCACCTTGTCACAAATTTCTACACGATAGGCTTCGATCCCGGCGCGGGAATCAAGCCGGGGCTTGGGCACAAAATCGACTGCACCGAGTTCAAGTGCCTGTAGCGTAGCCTCGGAACCACGCTGGGTCAGACTCGATATCATCACAACAGGCATGGGCCGAAGCCGCATCAAACGCGCAAGGAAGTCCAGACCATCCATCTTCGGCATCTCGATGTCCAGAGTAAGGACATCCGGATTGAGCGTCTTGATCAGATCCCTGGCCACGATGGGATCCGGGGCAACCCCCACCACTTCAAGGTCGGGAGCTGAATTGATCACTTCGCTCAAGATGCCGCGCATCAGCGCCGAGTCATCAACAATAAGTATTTTGATGGTTATTCATTTATCCCAACTCTGTGCTAACCGAAATTCGTCATCCAAATAGCTCGACATCACCTTGAACATTGTCGCGTCGAAGCCTGGCTTCATATTCACGCTCACGGGCGATGAGCGTGTCATTCTTCACGCGCACCAGCTTCTTCATCATCACCCGCCCACTGACTGGAAAGAAATAGACCTTGCGCGGATAGATGTCGAGAAGATCCTGAGCCACAATGGGTATGCGTTCGGTATGAAGATAGTCGAGCACAAAGTCAACGTTCTGGGGGGGGGGGGGGGGGGGGGGGGGGGGGGGGCGCGGGGGGGGGGGGGGGGGCCGGCGGGGGGGGGGCCGGGGTTTCCCCTACCTGAGCCTGGCTCAGACTCGCCAGCACCTTACCACCGCCAAAGACCTTGGCCTCCAGATTGCTGCGCCGCGCCCCCAGTTTGAGCAGGTGATTCAGCAGAACCTCCATGGCATAGGCACCGTAGCGTGCCGATGACGACAATACGCCGGGCTCACCACCATTCTGCGGCAGCATGAAATGGTTCATTCCACCCAGGCCCTTGTCCCGGTCACGGACGCATGCCGTCACGCAGGAGCCCAATACCGTTACAAGCACGATATCGGAGGTGGTCACGAAATACTCCCCGGGTAACACCTTGACCGCGTCACACCCGAACGTACGATCAAAGTAGCGGTTGGTGGCCAGATGTTCGACATAACCAGCTTCAGCGTGCACGGGCTGGCGTCCTTTCGTATACCGTCCGCCCCATGGAACGGAACAGGTCGGCAGCATGCAGGAAGCTCTCGGAATGCCCCGCAAAGAGCAACCCATCGGACTTGAGAAGCGGCACGAATCGCTCAAGGATGGCGTGCTGGGTCGGTTTGTCGAAGTAGATCATCACGTTGCGGCAGAACATGGCATCAAAGGGACCCTGCAGGGCCCAACTCTTGTCGAGCAGATTGATGCGCTTGAACTCGATAAGACGTTGCAGATCGGGACGGACCCGCACCAGCCCTTCCTGAGTTCCTGTTCCCCTCAGAAAGAAGCGCTGCATGCGCTCCCGGGACAGGCGCTCCACACGATCAGCCCCATAGACGCCCTTTTGTGCCGTGGCGAGTACGTTCGTATCGATATCGGTCGCCACGATCTGCACTGGCGGCGCCAGGGTGTTGAAGGCCTCACACGCCGTGATGGCCAGACTGTAGGGCTCCTCGCCTGTGGAGGCGGCACTGCACCAGATCCTGAACGGGGCCTTCGAAAGATGCTTCTTCAGGCGCTCCGCAAGAATGTCGAAGTGATGAGCTTCCCGAAAGAACGACGTGAGGTTGGTGGTGAGACTATTGACGAAGGTCTCCCACTCCTCGGGCTCCCTTTGGGCACGATCAAGGTACTCGGCAAAAGTCCGGTCGCCTCGGGCCCGCAGGCGCCGGGCAAGCCGGCTATAGACCATGTCCTGCTTGATCGGAGAGAGGGAGATTCCCGCGTGCTGATAGATAAGCGCCCGGACGCGCTCGAAATCCGCATTGGAAAAGGCGAACTCACGCTCCGGCGCAGCGATCGAGGGTCGGGCAGAGACCGGCGCAGCCTGCCCGGTCACGGAAGGGCGACCCCCCGTTTTGACGCCCGGTGATACCCGGGGAAAAAGTGGCGGCTTTTCAGACATGCTGGGGCCTCACTCAGAACTCTTCCCACTCATCATCGACCTCGCTCCCGCCCCCCGCCCTGCGTACCTTGGGGACAGGAACAGCAGCACGTGCCCCCCCAGCTCTGGCGGCTCGCTCGGGCAGACGGGCGACGTTGTCAGGCACCGGCACTACCTGCGCGGCGGCGGGGTCGACAGCCTGAAGCTGAAACATCGCGACCGAACGAACAAGACTGCGTGCCTGCTCCTCCAGGCTCTCGGCGGCGGCGGCGGCCTCCTCCACCAGGGCCGCGTTCTGCTGGGTCACTTCGTCCATCTGACCCACCGCCTGCGTCACCTGCTCGATCCCGCTGCTCTGCTCCGAACTCGCTTCCGCGATCTCCGTCACCAGCGACGACAGCTTCTGGAAGTTCGACACCACTTCCTCCATCGTCTGACCCGCCTCATTGACCAGCTTCGCCCCGTCTTCCACCTTGTCCACGCTGTCCGCGATCAGCGCCTTGATCTCCCGCGCCGCCTGCGCGCTGCGCTGGGCGAGACTGCGGACCTCGCTGGCCACCACCGCAAAACCACGCCCCTGCTCGCCCGCGCGCGCCGCTTCCACGGCCGCATTGAGCGCCAGGATGTTCGTCTGGAACGCTATCGAATCAATCATCCCGATGATGTCCGCGATCTTCTTCGCGCTCTCCTGGATCGATCCCATCGTCTCGACCACCCGGCCCACCATCGCTCCGCCCTGCTCGGCCACTTCATTGCTCGAACCCGCAAGCTCCTTCGCCTGCCGGGCGTTGTCCGCGTTCTGACGCACTGTCGCATTGAGCTCTTCCATCGAACTCGCCGTCTCTTCCAGGCTGCTCGCCTGCTCCTCCGTCCGCGCAGAAAGATCCGAGTTGCCCGCCGCGATCTCCTGCGCCGCCACGTTGATCGACTCCGACGCCTCCTTGATCTGCCCCACCACTTCCCGCAGCCGCGCCACCGTCGTGTTCGTGTCGTCCTTCAACTGCCCGAACGTACCCCCGTACTCCGCCGTGATCGTCTCCGTCAGGTCACCCCGCGCTATCGCGTTCAGCACCCGAGCCAAATCAACCAGGCCGCCGGCCACGCCTTCCATCAGGCGATTCAGTCCCAGCGAAAGATCACGGAAGAAGCCCGTCTTGCCCTCGCCATCAAGCCGCGCAGCGAAATCACCATCCACCGCGGCGGCAACCAGCGCCTGTATCTCCTTCTCCGCCAGAAGCTCGTCTGTACGATCTCTCCATTCACCAACCGACCCCAGGCGCTCGCCTGCCTCACTGAGAATCGGGCTGGTCACCACGTCAAATGTGCGCCCACCGATGACCATCTGGGTTCGGGCAGTCTGGCTGAGGGAAGCCAGACGCTTGAGCGCGGCATCAGGATCGGCATAGAGCCGACCAATGCTGCTGCCGACAAAGGTATCCGTACTGAAGCCCGGCGCATCCTTGCGGATCTCTGCTTCGATGCTCCGGATGGTCTTGAGCAGGGCCGGGTTGGCATAAATGACCCGCCCGCCGGTATCGGCAATTCTCACGTTGGTTTCAACACAATCCAGTGCCTGCCGAATGCGGGCATTCTCATCGCCGACCCGCTTCTGCTCGACGATATCGCTGCACAGCCTGACCTGCATGCTCTCCAGCGCCTGGAACACCTTGCCGATCTCATCGTTACGACGGACATCAATGTCATTGCCGTATATACCGTTAGCCACATTTCGAGCCGTGCTGACCATCCCTTGGAGGGGACGAGCCACCAGGGCACGCATCAGGGCAAAGATCAGCACTGCCAGCGCAAGTGCCGCAATGACGCCGACAGCGAGCAGCATCAACCCGATACTGCGCGCGGCCCCCTCAAATTCATCGATGTAAGTGCCGCCAGCGATCACCCAGTTCCATTCGGGAAACGCGTCGAAAGCCACGACTTTTTGACGAACCGCGCTCTCGTTCATTTCTGCATTGAACCAGGGATAATGGATCACCCCGGTTTTCCGCTCGAGAATCTCCCGGATAAAAAGCCGCCCTTCCGCGTCCTTTGAGTCGATCACGCTCTGACCTTCCTTGGCCGGATGCACGAGCAGGGTTCCAAATGCCTTGCCGGGTGCCGAATCGAGCACATAGGCATAGCCCGTTTCGCCAAAGCGGACGTCCTTGATCTGCTTGTTGAGGGCCGCAAGCTCGTCGGAAAGGCTCCTTCCCACGAAAGTGGCGCCAATGACCTTCCCGGTCGCATCCTTGATCGGGGAATACCCGGTATAGCTGTCCTTGCCAAACAGGACCGCCTTGCCCACGTATCGCTCTCCCGCCATCAACCTGGCGTAGGCGGGGTGGTCACGGGATAGCGTCGTACCTACGGCGCGCTCGCCATTTTCCTTCTTCAGGGAAGTCGCAACGCGGTGGAAATCGTCGCCCTTTCGAGCAAACAGGGTAGCAACGGCCCCACTCCCGGCAGTGAAGCGGTCCACCTCCTGAAAACGCAGGTTCATGGCCGTTCCGCCATGCATGAGCACGGGCATGCCATCGCCCCCGGCATTCACGGAAAAGCTCTCGGTGAAACCGGCCGCAAACATGTCGTTCAACCGCTCCGTCTCGACCCGCAACCCGTTCGCCTTGGACTCGACCATGGCACGCACCAGGTGGACCTTGTCCGTGATTGTAGTAAGCCCCTGATTCTCCAAGGTAGCGGTCGTTCGATCCCACATCACCCACGAACCAGCACCAAGGATCAGCGCCAGGGCTACCGCGGCGGCCGCTGCGACGCGGGCGGCCAGGGACAAACCGCCCAGACGTTCGCCTAGCGCCGCCCACAGGCCGGCCGACGTCACCTGTCCATTCAGGATCTTCTTGCCATTTGCCTTCCCCTCGCGGAAGAGTGCATAGGCAGCCTCCGCAGCCTTGATCTGATTGGGGCTGGCCTTGCTTCGTGAAGACATGTAGCCGGTGATCTGCCCGTTTTCGATGATCGGGGTGGCATGGGCAACAACCCAATAGAAATCCCCGTTCTTGCACCGATTCTTGACCAGTCCCACCCACGGGCGCCCCCCCTTCAGGGCGGCCCACATGTCCGCAAACGCCTCGATGGGCATGTCCGGATGACGCACGATGTTGTGCGGCTGACCGATCAGTTCATCTTCACTGAATCCACTGATTCTGATGAAATCCTGATTGATGAAGGTGATCTGACCTTTCAGATCGGTCTTTGACACGATCCGGTCGGCATCATTCAGCTCAACTTCATGCTGGGTGACGGGCATGTTTATTTTCATTCTTCACTCCCTCTTGACCTTTTACTTGCTGTCTCAACGCCTGCAAGACAACCGATATCTCAGAACTCTTCCCAATCGGCCTCGGCGAGGTTCGACGCATGACGCTTCACCTTCGGAAGCGGAGTACCCAGCTTCGCAAGCTTCATTGCCCTGACCGCACCGCCGATTCGCTCGCCTTCGAGTGGCGCGGGCTGGGCTGCGGGCACTTGCGCCTGCACGTTTCCATAGGTCTGCTTCAGCTTGCGGATCTCCTGGATCGTCTCTTCGGACAGAATCGCAAAATCGCTGTGCAGCAGGCGCTCGGCACTGGCCGCATCCCCCGACTGCTTGGCCCGGATGACGGCCCCCGCACAGCGGTGGAACTCAGCATGCTTGTGTTTCAGTTGGGTGTAGCCAGGGGCGCCTTCATAGCGCTTTCCATCACCATGGAGCCAACACCCGAGAACACACTTGTCATCCCGGGAAACGACGGCCGGATCAAGCGCCTCTCCCTCCCCGGCCAGAAAGCTGCGGAGCTTGTGCTTCCATCCCATGTGGGCGTGAATCGCCCCGTCAAAGTCAAGCACGGCCGAGCCCGCGGCGCCGACCGCAGGCGCCAGACGAAAGATGCTCACGGCACGCACGAGATTGCCTGCCTGCTCACCCAGGCTCTCGGCGGCGGCGGCGGCCTCCTCCACCAGGGCCGCGTTCTGCTGGGTCACTTCGTCCATCTGACCCACCGCCTGCGTCACCTGCTCGATCCCACTGCTCTGCTCCGAACTCGCTTCCGCGATCTCCGTCACCAGCGACGACAGCTTCTGGAAGTTCGACACCACTTCCTCCATCGTCTGACCCGCCTCATTGACCAGCTTCGCCCCGTCTTCCACCTTGTCCACACTGTCCGCGATCAGTGCCTTGATCTCCCGCGCCGCCTGCGCGCTGCGCTGGGCGAGACTGCGGACCTCGCTGGCCACCACCGCAAAACCACGCCCCTGCTCGCCTGCGCGCGCCGCTTCCACGGCCGCATTGAGCGCCAGGATGTTCGTCTGGAAGGCGATCGAATCAATCACCCCGATGATGTCCGCGATCTTCTTCGCGCTCTCCTGGATCGACCCCATCGTCTCGACCACCCGGCCCACCATCGCTCCGCCCTGCTCGGCCACTTCATTGCTCGAACCCGCAAGCTCCTTCGCCTGCCGGGCGTTGTCCGCGTTCTGACGCACTGTCGCATTGAGTTCTTCCATCGAACTCGCCGTCTCTTCCAGGCTGCTCGCCTGCTCCTCCGTCCGCGCAGAAAGATCCGAGTTGCCCGCCGCGATCTCCTGCGCCGCCACGTTGATCGACTCCGACGCCTCCTTGATCTGCCCCACCACTTCCCGCAGCCGCGCCACCGTCGTGTTCGTGTCGTCCTTCAACTGCCCGAACGTACCCCCGTACTCCGCCGTGATCGTCTCCGTCAGGTCACCCCGCGCTATCGCGTTCAGCACTCGGGCAATGTCCTCAAGATTGGTCGCCACGACACCCATCAGTTTGTTGAGGTTCTCTGCCAATAGCGCGAGGAAGCCGCTGCGTCCCTCCAGACTCAGACGCTGCGCGAAATCACCTTCCAGCGCTGACGTCACGAGATTCGCCAAGTCCTGCTCAAGGCGCACCTCGCTTGTCCTGTCCTGCCACTCCACGACGGACCCGAGGCGCTCCCCCTTCTCGTTCATGACGGGATTGGCCACGAGAGAGAAGGTCCTCCCACCTATGCGTACCGTCGCCCGGTGCTCACCACGCAAAGCACCCAACAAGTTGCGCTGGTGAGCCGGATTCTTGTGAAAGGTGTCGAAATTTGCGCCAATCAACCCATGGACCGCAAAGCCGGGGAGATCTTTGCGAATGTCACTCTCTGCCTCCGTCAACATTCCAAGAACAGACTCATTGCAATAAATGATCCGGCCATCGACGTCGGCCAGCATGATGTTCGTCGATGCCTTGTCGAGAGCGTTGCGAATACGCAAATTGCCTGCGGCAACTTCCTGTTCCTGATCCATCCGGGTCCGCAAGCTTGTCTGCATCTCGTTGAGGGCCAACGCAACCTCGCCAAACGCGTCGCGGGACGTCACGGCAAGCGGCACGTTGAGCACGCCATTGCCCATGCGGCCAAGACCGGATTGAATCTCCTCAATGCCCGCCAGCATGGTTCGACGGAACCCCAAGAAGAGATAGCCCGCAAGCAGCAGACCGGCAGCGATCGCACCAAGAGCGACAATCCTTGCCCTCTCCAGACGCTCAATGCGGCGGGCAAGGTACTTGTCGAACTCGCGTGCACTGACATCAACAAGGGCGTAGCTTGAATCGACAGCAAGCGTACCCGCTTCGAATACCTGACCCGGGCTTGCACCAGTAGCCGACGGCCTGACAAGCCCTCCATCGACCAACGCCAACAGCGCATCAACGTTTCCGTCAATCGCTTTCCTCGGACCTTCCAGAACATCTCGCAGAGCATCGCCACCGCTACCCGCCTTTGAGACCGACGCGTCCACCGCCGCGCGCACATCCCTGATCCTGCGCATCAGGACATGCACATCGACCCTCTCGGCCTCGGTACTCTCCCGACGGATCGCAAGCCACGAACCCAAGGCCCTGAGCCGACCTGCGTCCTCGGCGAGCTCGGGGAGGCGCGTCACGAAGAGATCCATGAGGTAATAGGTCTCCAGCTCCGGATCCAATGTCGCGTTGGTGTTGTCGGCAACAAGTGCAATGAAGGTCATGACCTTTGCGATGTACTCGCTGTGCAACCGAAAACTCTCGGTTGCATCAACATTCAGCGCCCGTGCCTGCAGGTCCAACCACCCCTGACGAAGGGAGGCCCATGCGGCCTCTGTACCCAGGGACGCACCCAGCGACCCATTGATCGCATCACCAGCCTTGACCGCCTGATCGGCCTTCGCCCGCGCTTCGGCCAAGCGGGGCGAGAGCGAACGGTCGCCACCAATAACGCTCAGGGAGATCCCCCGATGGAGCTGCACCGCCTGCATCAGATCGCGAGCCGGCATCACCAGACTCACCGTGTGAGTCTCCTTGACGCTGAACGCTATATCGTTGTTGATGCGCTCGAGCAGCATGAAGGCCAGCACGACGACCGGCACCATCGCAACCAGCCCAAGCAGCGCAAGCTTGCCCTGCACGGAAAGACGGTTCATCACACCAATAGCTGGAGAGAGAAATACGCTCATGTGACACCTGTATTTAGTGAGTTGCCTCATCAACCAGCGCCATTTCGCTGGACAGCATCAGGCGTTCGATATCCACGACGATGAGCATCCGCTCTCCGAGAGCCCCGAGCCCGGTGATATAGGCAGTGTCAACCGAAGACGCAAAGTCGGGCGCAGGTCGAATCTGCTCCGGCCGGAGGGAAATCACGTCGGAGACGGCGTCCACCACCATGCCGACAACACGCCCTCCAATGTTCAGGATGATCACGACAGTGAACGGCGTGTACTCCGCCTCTCCCACCGCGAACTTGATGCGCAAATCCACGATGGGAACGATCGTTCCTCGCAGGTTGATGACCCCTTTTATGAATTCCGGTGCATTGGCTATCGTGGTGACCGCGTCATAGCCACGAATCTCCTGCACTTTGAGAATATCGATCGCATACTCCTCAACACCGAGAGTAAACGTAAGGAGTTCTTGAGCGAAGCCGGACTCCTCGGACTCGTGGGCGTTGGCGGACTGGGCAGCCTGCAGCATGAATACACTCCTCTTGGGGAATGACTCATTTACGGCGTCAGGATGCCTTTCTGAAGGAGAGCACGAACACCGACAGACTAACCAGATCCGGCCTTTCAAGCTCAACGGACATACCAGTCCCGTGCCTCGGCATTCCGGCATAACGACGTCCTGCCGCGGTCGCGTCCCGCGGTACGGAAAGTTGGGGTAAGCACCCCTACTCCCCAGTCCTCTTGGCCCAGACCCGAAGCCTCCCCAGGGTCTCGCGCACCGCAACCACATCAGAGCGTCCGGGATCTGAGTCCTGTCAACGCCACGTCCGCATGGCGTGACGCCGTACTGATCCGGCAAAAGCCTGCTCAGGGGCTAACCTTCATAGGAACAACAAATGGGTACGGCTGAAAAAGGAAATCAAGCGCTGGACAGCGATAAGCGCGCAAGACCGCGCTGTGATGGAGGTCCTATACGGCACGACGACGGTGGTAAAGGCCAGCCGTGTGTACGATCTCCCCCCGGAGATCGAGCGTAAGCCCCCGGCGATCCCCTCTTGACCGAGCCTTAAGCGGAATCCGGCCCCCACCGATGCGGCAACAGCTCCCCAATTCGACTCTGGGGCTGAGTCGGCAGGCGGGTAAGGACGTCCTTCAAGTAGGCATAGGGCTCATGCCCATTCAGGCGCGCCGACTGGATCAGACTCATGATCGCCGCCGCCCGCTTGCCGGCGCGCAGCGAGCCAGCAAAGAGCCAGTTCTTGCGGCCGATGGCGATCGGCCGGATCTGGTTCTCGATCCAGTTGTTGTCGATGGGGACGTTTCCATCGGTCAGGTAATGGATCAGCGCCGCCCAACGCTTGAGGGTGTAGTCGATGGCCTTGGCGCTGGATGAGCCGTTGGGGATCTTCCCTCGGCAGGCCAGCAGCCAGGTCTTGAAGTCGTCCAGAAGCGGCTTTGCCTGGGTCTCCCGTAGCGCCTGGCGGGCTTCGGCCTTCAGCTCCCGCGCTTCTTGCTCAATGCCGTAGAGGGCGGCGATGCGCTCCAGCGCCTCGGCGGCGATCTGGCTCTGCCCGTGTTCCTGAAGCTCGAAGAACTTGCGTCGGGCGTGGGCCATGCAGCCCGCTTCCGTCACGCCTTGCGCGATCAAGGCCTTGTAGCCCGCGTAATCGTCGCAGACGAGGGTGCCGCGCCAGTCGCCGAGGAAGTCCTGAGCGTGCTTGCCGGCGCGGCTGTCGGCAAAGTCGTAGATCACCGCCCGCATCGGATCGTGGGCACCGATGCTGTAGGACCACAGGTAGGCCCGGTGCGTCTTGCCGGCCCCCGGGTCGAGCATCGCCACCGGAGTCTCGTCGGCGTGCAGCACCGGGAAGGTGAGGAGCTCGTCCTTCAGGGCGTCGACCAGGGGCTGGAGCTGCACGCCCATCTGGCCGACCCACTGCGCGAGCGTGGACTGGGGAATAGCGAGCCCCGCCCGACCGAAGATCCCTTCTTGCCGGTAGAGTGGCAGATGATCCTGATACTTGGCCACCAGCACCTGAGCCAGCAGGCCGGTGGTGGGGATACCCTTGTCGATCACATGAGCCGGCACCGGGGCCTGCACCAGGGTTTCGCAATCCTGGCAAACCCACTTGCCGCGAATGTGGCGCTCGACGCTGAAGGTGCCCGGGGTGTAGTCGAGTTTCTCGGCGACATCCTCGCCGATGCGTTTCATCTGGCAGCCACAGGCGCAGGTGGTGGAGTCCGGCTCGTGGCGGATCTCGGTGCGCGGAAGCTCGGGTGGCAGCGGCTTACGCTTGGCCTTTCCCTTGGCCGCAGACGGTTTGCCGGAGAGTTGCTCCAGCTCCTCGGTCGTCGCCGCGAGATCCGCCTCCACTGTCTCCTCGAACAACTGGGCCTGCTCCGCCGACAGGCGCTCAGTCTTGACCCCGAAGCGCCAGCGTTTGTGGAGCGACAGCTCGTGGGTGAGCTGGTCGATCTTCGTCTGGCGCCAGATGAGCTCCCGGTCCTGCGCGATGAGTAGCTGGCGCAGGGCGTCGGCGTCGAGTGCGTGGAGATTGGCGGGGAGATACATGGGCAAATCATGCCGTTGGAACACCGCCACTGCTATCGGGACATCCCCCGATGGTGGACCTTCAAATCATCCTAATTTCCTCCGTTATCCCGTCAGTCCGAGGCGCCCCTCCTGGGGTTGGGCGCCTGTCCATGGGGTTGGAGGGGGTTTGGCGTCGAAGAGGCGGGCGAGGATGTAGCGCACGAGGGCAGGCCATCGGTCTGTGTTCCTCAACTGAGGCGCAGTTGCCAGAATGCTGTCTAAACCCCTTGCGGACATTGGCGGTCATGGCCTTGATGAGATCGCCTGAGGCATGGGTCAGGGTGACCAGCAGGCGCGCCTGCCCCGCATGGTGGGTCAGGCGTGCGATACCAGCGAGCAGCAGAGGGCGACTGGTGATGGCCTCCCGGCGGGACTTCGGATGGGCAAGCCGGACGTACCAGCTCCACCAGTTGTAGATCAGGGCCACGGCACGGGCCGAGAGATTGCAGCGCTCCAGATCCTGCGTGGTGTAGCCTCCCCAGCCCCACTGGTTCTTGAGTTCATCGAAGCCGTTCTCGCAATCGGCCCGGTCCCGGTACTGCCCCATGGCCTCCAGATCGTAGTCGGTGTTGGTCACGAGGACGGCGTACTCCCACAGCTTGACCGGCATCATGGGCTCGGCGAAGTGCAGGCCCTGCTGGCGTGGGCTCCGCTTGTTCTTGGCCTTGCCCTCGTCGATCAGACAGTCCCGCACCGCCCGGCGCAGCACGACGACGCGCCGGGCCTGACGCCAGCCGGCGAGTTTGAGCGAGGCCTCGACCGCATCAAAGCCCTGGCCGACGCTCTGCCAGTCCTGCCGTGACCACTGGCGTTCGATCAGACTCTTGACCCCGACGCTCTGGCGCAGCTTGAAGAGGTAGGCCTGGGCCTGGGATTCCAGATCGGTCATCACCACGTCGTTGCCAAAGGCCAGGTCGCCCCGGACCAGGCGTGGTCGTTTCTCCGGGGGCAGTGCGTCGAGCAGCCTGCGCAGGTGCGGCAGGCTGTGCCGGGCGGCATGCTCCTTGCCGCTTTGTACCTGGGCATCGAGCACCAGGCGCAGGTTGGCGATCCAGTAGGTGTGGATGGCATGGCTCGGCCGCCCCGGCTTGGTGGGGTTGTAGCTGATCTCAGCTCCGTCCTGATGGCCGTACAGCGGCTTCACGGTCACATCGCAATCGAGGATCCAGTCGGTACTGAGCGCCTCCCGGGTGCTCTCGGCCAGCGCCTGGTCCATCCACTTCGCGCTGCGGGCCAGCTGGGCTTCACGGCGCAGACGCTCCGCCTCCGGATAGCGCGGGCTCGGTGTGGGCGCCAGATGCGCCAGGGCCCGGCGCAGGCTCTCGTCGCTGACGATCTTCTTCATGCCCAGGATCTGCGGTGCCACCGCGTCACCGCGCAAGCCCGCCACATGAGCGTAACGCCGCTGACCGTCCAGGATGGAGAGCAGCCAGGTGCCCAGCACATCCCGGGTCGCAGGGGCATTCGGGCTGGTGTAAGCCATCGGGCAGCACGCCACCCAGCGCTCGAACAGCCCCGAGACCTCCAGAAACTCGGCAAAGAAGGCCCAGGCTGACCCAGCGCCGTCGCACTCCCGCCCTCGTCCCAGCGCACCTGAAAGCGCCCACCGGGGTGCCGATGCTCACCTCCGCCGCTACCGTGGCGAGCTCTGCCAACGCTCCATGGACCGCTTCGACCAGTGCCTTCGACTCAAATTCCGCTTCACCCATTGGGTGATCCTCCTCAGCTCAGTCAAACCCACACCAGCACTGAGTTTGACGCAGTTTCGGACGGCCCAACTAAGGAAAATAGGATCATCCGGATCACGCCGTCGCCGCCCAGTTGCTGCCAGGGTAGGCCGAGCACCAGTGCGTCGAACTGGGCCTGGGTGAGCGTCATCGAGCCGTTCCCTTCGGCCCAACGGAAGCGCCCCTGGTTGAGCCGCCGGCAGGCGAGCCAGAGCCCCAGGCCGTCGTGGATCAGCACCTTCATCCGAGTGCCGCGCCGGTTGGCGAAGAGGTAGGCGTGATGGGGCGCGCTTCGCCAAAGACCCGCACCACCTGGGCGAGGATCGTGTCCATGCCGGCACGCATGTCGAGGGGCACCACCGACAGCCATAGCGCTTCGACCCGGATCATCCGAGCCACTCGCGCAGCCAGACGCCACAGGCAGCAGCCGACGAGGCGGGCCACTCAACCGTGACGGTCGCCGCGCCTTTGCGCAGTTCCATGCGGATGGGCGCATGGGTGCTCTGGGTAAGTTGCACCGGGACGAAGCCGCCAATGGCCTCGGACGCCGCTGGGCGTAAAGGCAGGCAGGACAACTCGGGCGGCTCGATGCCCCGCTCGCGCATCCAGCGCCGCAGTTGGTTGGCGTTGATCCCGTTGGCCAGGGCCACCCCGGCGACCGAGGCGCCTGGCTCGCCGCAGGCTTCGATCAATGATCGCTTGAACGCTTCGGAGTGGGTGCGACGGGTACGGCGGGGCTGCTGCGTGATGGTCATGGAAGTGTCCACTTCTAGCGCTAGTGGACACTATGTTTAGCGAGCTAAGGCGCTGAGGGAAGATGAGTTGGCCGGAGGCTTACGATCGAGCCCCGAATCGATGCGGCCAGCGTAACCGCCCAGCCATCCCACCGCCCTCACCCAACTTCCTTATCCATGGTTTCCACGATGGAGACCATGGACACGATGGCGATCTAAGGCGGGACGTCCGGACGACTGCGCAAGAACTGGCTCCTTGCCAGCTCTCGGCGCGCGTGCAACCGGGTGGCGGCGACCGTGACTCTGATCCAGTCGACGCGCCTGAATGGGCATGGGCCCTTCGCCTATCTAAACGATGTCCCCACCCGCGCTTGCCGACTCATCAGCCCCAGAGTCGAAATGGGGAGCCGTTGCCGCATCGGTGGGGGCCGGATTCCGCTTAAGGCTCGGTCAAAAGAGGGCATCGCCGGGGGCTTCGATTAATGATCGCTTGAACACTTCGGAGTGGGTGCGACGGGTACTGCGGGGCTGCTGCGAGATGGTCATGGAAGTGTCCACTTCTAGCGCGAGTGGACACTATGTTTAGCGAGCTAAGGCGCTGACGGAAGATGAGTTGGCTGGAGGCATACAACGGAACCGCCGGGTGCATACCTTGCTGCACCAAGACATCTCGGCGCGCGCCACAACAAAAAAGGCCAGCGTGCGCTGGCCTTTTTTGAACCACGCTAGGCGTGGAATGCTCAAGCAGCAATCTGCCCGTTCTCAACCGCGCCAACGTCAACATCGGGACGATCAAGCAACTCGACAAAGGCCATAGGCGCATTGTCACCGTCACGGAAACCACACTTGAGAATACGCAGATACCCCCCATTGCGGGTGGCAAAACGAGGACCAAGCTCGTCAAAGATCTTGACCACAATCTCGCGATCGCGCAGTCGATCAAACGCCAGACGGCGGTTTGCCAAGCTCGGCTTCTTGCCGAGAGTGATCAGAGGCTCAACGACCTTGCGAAGCTCCTTAGCCTTGGGCACGGTAGTCTTGATGACTTCGTGCTTCAGGAGCGAGTTCGCCATGTTGCGCAGCATCGCCTGACGGTGGCTGCTGGTGCGGTTGAGCTTGCGAAGACCGTTACGGTGACGCATTTGAAATTACCTCTTCTTCGTTACGCTCAACCGAGCTTTTCCAGCCCGGCCGGCGGCCAATTTTCAAGTTTCATGCCAAGCGTGAGCCCACGCGAGGCAAGTACTTCCTTAATCTCATTCAGAGACTTACGTCCGAGATTGGGCGTCTTGAGCAACTCGGTTTCGGTACGCTGAATCAAGTCACCGATATAGTAGATATTCTCGGCTTTCAGGCAGTTCGCGGAACGAACCGTCAGCTCGAGATCATCCACCGGGCGCAGCAGGATGGGATCAATGGCAGGGGCCTTGGGAGCCTCGACGGCAGTCGGCGTACCCTCAAGGTCCGCAAACACCGATAGCTGATCCATCAGCACCCGTGCGGCAAATCGAACCGCTTCCTCGGGATCGACCGCACCATTGGTCTCAATGTCCAAAACGAGCCGATCCAAATCGGTCCGCTGCTCGACGCGAGCACTCTCAACCGCGTAACTCACGCGACGAACGGGGCTGAAAGAAGCATCAAGCACGATACGCCCGATAGCCTTCGACTCCGTAGCGGCGGGCCTCTGGTTGCCAGGCACATATCCCCGCCCCTGCTCAACCTTGATCTGAAGATCGAGCTTGCCACCCGGCGCCAGATGAGCGAGCACGTGATCAGGATTGATCACCTCGACATCGTGCGAGAGCTCAATGTCCGCAGCCGTAACAACGCCTTCTCCGGACTTAGCCAGTGAAAGGGTTGCTTCCTGACGGCCATGCAACTTGAGAACAACGCCCTTGAGGTTGAGTAGCAGGTCGACAACATCCTCCCGCACGCCGTCCAGCGTCGAGTACTCATGCAGTACGCCTTCGATCGAAACCTCGGTCGGCGCGTAGCCCGGCAGCGAGGACAGCAGAATGCGGCGGAGCGCGTTACCAAGCGTATGACCGAAACCGCGTTCAAACGGCTCCATCGTCACACGAGCGTGCACCGGCGAAACATTCTGCACCTCAATGATGCGCGGTTTCAGCAGAGCATTACTTTGCATCGACAATCCTTCTGTTGAGTCGCGCCGCCGGCGCGACCACCATTAACGCGAATACAGTTCGACCACCAGACCTTCGTTCAGGGTCGCCGGCAACTCAGCACGTTGGGGGTAAGCCTTGAAGACGCCCTTGCCAGCCTTGTGATCCACGGCCAGCCACTCGGGAAAGCCACGGGCCTCAGCAGCCTCGAGAGCAGCCTTGACACGCAACTGAGTGCGAGCAGTATCGGTCAGTTGGATTTCATCGCCAGGACGAACGGTGTACGACGGGATATTGACCCGCTTGCCATTGACAAGAACACCATTGTGACGAACCACTTGGCGCGCCTCAGCACGGGAAGCACCAAAACCCATGCGATAGGCTACAGCATCAAGACGTCCTTCCAGCAGCTGCAGAAGGTTCTCACCCGTCTGCCCCTTGCGACGGTCTGCCTCAGCATACGTCTTACGGAATTGCCGTTCAAGAACACCGTAGAGCCTACGGATCTTCTGCTTTTCGCGTAGCTGGACGCCATACCCGGACAAACGCTGACCAGACTTCTGGCCGTGCTGACCAGGAGCATAAGCGCGGCGTTCAATCGCACACTTGTCGGTAAAACACTTTTCGCCCTTCAGGAAGAGCTTCTCACCCTCGCGGCGGCACTGACGGCACTTGGGGTCAAGATTACGAGCCACTGTTCAACTCCTTGTCAGATACGACGCTTCTTCGGCGGACGGCAGCCGTTATGCGGGATCGGCGTGATATCGGTGATCGTGGTGATCTTGATACCCAGCGCATTGAGCGCCCGAACGCTGGACTCGCGGCCCGGGCCGGGGCCCTTCACTCGCACTTCCAGGTTCTTGATACCGCACTCGATGGCAACCTTTCCGGCCGCCTCAGCAGCCACCTGGGCAGCAAACGGGGTACTCTTGCGCGAGCCCTTGAAGCCCGCACCACCAGAGGTAGCCCACGACAGCGCGTTGCCCTGGCGATCGGTGATCGTGATGATCGTGTTATTGAAAGAAGCGTGAACGTGGGCAATGCCCTCGGCCACGTTCTTCTTGATCTTCTTGCGAACCTTCGCAGCAGTCTTTGCCATGTCTTATCCCTGATTACTTCTTGCCGGCGATCGCCTTGCGCGGACCCTTGCGGGTGCGAGCGTTGGTACGTGTCCGCTGGCCACGAAGGGGCAGACCACGACGATGGCGCACCCCGCGATAACACCCCAGATCCATGAGGCGTTTGATACTCATCGTCACTTCACGGCGCAGATCACCTTCAACGGTGAACTTCGCGACTTCGTCGCGGAGCCGCTCCATATCGGACTCAGTAAGGTCTTTAATCTTCACGGAGCGGACCACACTGGCCGCATCACAGATCTGCTGCGCGCGAGTGCGCCCGATCCCGAAAATCGCGGTCAAAGCGATTTCCACGTGCTTATGGTTGGGAATGTTTACCCCTGCAATGCGGGCCATGCGTTCACCCCAAAATGCTAAACATTAAATTATAAAGAATGCGGGTGACCGCATCAACCCTGGCGCTGCTTATGACGCGGATCCGTACAGATCACACGCACGACACCTTTGCGACGGACAATCTTGCAATTTCTGCAAAGACGCTTGACCGATGCTTGAACTCTCATTTCTAGCTCCTGAATACTTCTGTTATTTCGCTCGGAAAACAATCCGGGCCCTGCTCAAATCGTATGGGGTCAACTGCACCGTTACCTTGTCACCTGGGAGGATCCGGATGTAGTGCATCCGCATCTTTCCAGAAATGTGACCGAGTACAACATGGCCATTCTCGAGCTTGACCCTGAAGGTTGCATTGGGAAGATTCTCTAGAACCTCCCCTTGCATCTCGATGTAATCTTCCTTCGACATAAACCTACTTGAGCGGAACCCGCGAGCCCTTGAAGTTAGCCTTCTTCAAAAGACTTTCATACTGGTGGGACATGATGTACGCCTGAACTTGGGACATGAAATCCATCGTCACCACCACGATGATCAACAATGACGTCCCGCCGAAATAGAACGGAACATTCCACTTCAGGATCAGAAACTCCGGCAACAAGCAGACCAGCGTGATGTACACGGCGCCCGCCAAAGTAAGGCGCATCAAGATCTTGTCGATGTAGCGTGCGGTCTGATCACCAGGACGAATCCCGGGCACGAATGCGCCGCTCTTCTTCAGATTGTCAGCGGTCTCCTTCGAATTGAAGACCAGAGCAGTGTAGAAGAAGCAAAAGAAAACGATTGCAGCTGCGTAAAGAATCACGTAAATGGGCTGCCCGGGCGCCAAGGTAGAGCCAAGATCCTTCAACCACCTCAGACTTTCCGACGACCCAAACCACTGAGCGAGAGTCGCAGGAAAGAGAATGATGCTGGAAGCGAAGATCGGCGGAATAACCCCAGCCATATTCAGCTTCAACGGCAAATGCGAACTCTGCCCACCGTAGATCTTGTTACCAACCTGCCTCTTGGCGTAATTGACAAGTATCTTTCTCTGGCCGCGCTCCACGAACACCACTACCGCGGTCACAACAACAACCAGAATACAGATCACCAAGGCGGTGAATGGATGCATTGCACCCGTCCTAACAAGCTCGAACAACCCGCCCAGCGAGCTCGGCAGACCCGCTGCAATACCCGCAAAGATGATGATCGAAATCCCGTTGCCCAAACCGCGTTCCGTGATCTGCTCACCCAGCCACATCAGGAACATCGTTCCGGTAACCAGCGTAGACACGGTCACAAAGCGGAACATCACACCAGGCTCAATCACCAGCCCCTGCTGCGACTCAAGAGCGACTGCAATCCCCAAACCCTGGAACAGCGCAAGCGCCAGTGTTCCGTAACGAGTAAATTGAGTGATCTTTCGCCGCCCAGCCTCGCCCTCTTTCTTCAAAGCTTCCAACTGCGGTGAGGCTACAGTAAGGAGCTGCATGATGATAGACGCCGAAATGTACGGCATTATCCCCAATGCGAAGATCGTGAAGCGAGAGAGCGCCCCGCCAGAGAACAGGTTGAAGACTCCAAGAATCCCCCCCTTCTGACTCTTGAAAAGATCAGCAAGGGCAACCGGATCAATACCAGGCACCGGGATATGCGCGCCGATCCGATAGACGATCAGCGCACCAAGCAGGAACATCAAACGCCGCTTGAGATCCCCAAACTTTCCCGGCGCGGCAAGCGCGGAGTGTTGATTCGCCACGCTTGACCTTTACTCAGCGGACTCGACAGAGCCACCAACAGCTTCGATCGCTGCCTTGGCCCCCTTCGTAACACCGACGCCACGAACAGAGATCTTCCGCGTCAAAACGCCAGAGAGAACAATCTTCGCAGCGAGTGCGTCCGCAGCAACAATGCCTGCCTGCTGAAGCACGAGAAGGTCAACCTGATCCACAGGAAGACTCTCAAGCTCAGACAGACGCACTTCACCAACGCGAGCACGCGTCAGCGAGACAAAGCCTCGCTTGGGCAGACGACGCTGCATGGGCATCTGACCGCCCTCGAAGCCTACCTTGTGAAAACCACCGGTACGGGACTTTTGCCCCTTGTGACCCCGGCCTGCAGTCTTACCGAGACCACTACCGATGCCGCGACCGACACGCTTTGCAGCGTGCTTTGCGCCCGCTGCGGGTTTGATGGCATTCAGGCGCATTTAAGCCTCACACTTAACGAGGTAAGCGACCTTGGTGATCATGCCTCGCACTGCAGGGGTGTCCTGCAGCTCCACCGTATGGTGAAGCCTACGAAGCCCAAGACCGCGCACAGTTGCACGATGGGACTGCTTGGTACCGATAACGCTCTTTACAAGCGTAACCTTAACTTTCTTCTCGGACATGACTTACCCCTGGATCTCTTCGACCGTCTTGCCGCGCTTGGCCGCAATTACGGAGGGAGCATTCGTGGCCATCAGACCATTCAGCGTAGCCCGAACCACGTTATACGGGTTCGTCGAACCGATGGACTTTGCGATGATATCGGTCACGCCCATCACTTCGAACACAGCACGCATAGCACCGCCGGCGATGATCCCCGTACCAACAGGAGCGGGCTGCATCAGCACCGAAGAGGCACCATGCTTGCCGATCACAGAGTGATGCAGCGTACCGTTCCGCAGCGAGACCTTAGCCATCTTGCGACGGGCCTCTTCCATTGCTTTCTGAACGGCAACCGGAACTTCGCGGGACTTGCCCTTACCCATTCCAACACCACCATCGCCATCACCCACGACCGTGAGAGCTGCGAATCCGAGAATTCGACCACCCTTAACAACCTTGGTAACACGATTGATGGACACCATCTTTTCGCGCAGGCCATCATCGCGCTCGTCCGAGGCCTGCACCTTCTTAGTTTGCTGCTTAGCCATGCTGAACCTCGCTTAGAACTTCAATCCGCCTTCGCGGGCGGCATCGGCAAGCGCCTTGACGCGGCCGTGATACTGGAAGCCGGAACGATCAAACGCGACAGCCTCAACACCGGCGGCTTTCGCACGCTCAGCGATCAGCTTACCGACCAGTTCGGCTGCAGCCTTGTTGCCACCGTTCGCCACCTGGGCACGAACATCGGCCTCAACAGTGGATGCAGCAGCGAGAACCTTGGAGCCACAACCGGAGATGACTTGCGCGTAGATGTGGCAGTTGGAACGGAACACGGACAGACGGACTGCCTTCATTTCCGCAATCTTGGCACGGGTTTTCCGTGACCGGCGCAAACGCGTTTCCTTCTTGGTGATCATGATCCGCCCTTACTTCTTCTTGGTTTCTTTCAAGGTGACCACTTCATCCGAGTAGCGAACGCCCTTGCCCTTATAGGGCTCGGGAGCGCGATACGCTCGGACTTCAGCAGCAACCTTGCCAACAGCCTGCTTGTCGACACCCTTGATCAGGATTTCCGTTTGCGTCGGAGTCTCGACCTTGATGCCGGCGGGCATTTGGTGCACAACGGGATGGGAATAACCCAGAGACAGATTCAGCTTGTCACCCTGAGCTTGGGCACGATAGCCCACACCAACCAACGTCAGCTTCCGCTCAAAGCCCTTGGACACCCCGGTCACCATGTTATTGACCAGCGCACGCATGGTGCCCGACATCGCCTTGCTATTGACCGCGCCCTCGATGGCAGAACACTGCACGCCATCACCTTCACGCTCAACCTTGACAGAGGGGTGCACAGCTTGAGCAAACAAACCCAGCGGACCCTTCACAACAATCTGCCCACTGCTGATTGCAACATCTACACCTGCGGGAATAAGAACCGGATTCTTGGCTACACGGGACATATCACTCTCCCCTTAAGCCACGATGCACAGCACTTCGCCACCCGCACGGGCAGCGCGCGCAGCGCGGTCGGTCATCACGCCCTTGGGAGTGGACACGATCGCCACGCCAAGGCCGTTCATCACACGAGGAAGATCGTCGCTTCCCTTGTAAACACGCAACCCCGGGCGGCTGACGCGCTCAATGCGCTCAATGACGGGCCGGCCTGCGTAATACTTCAGGGAAAGAGCCAATTCAGCTTTTCCGCCGTTCTCATTCACCGCGAAGTCGTCGATATAACCTTCGCTCTTCAGAACTCTCGCGATCGCAACCTTCAGCTTGGAGGAGGGCATCGCGACAGAGCTCTTTTGCGCCTGCTGCGCGTTACGAATCCGCGTCAGCATATCGGCGATCGGATCAGACATGCTCATCTTCGACCCCTTACCAGCTTGCCTTGGTCATGCCAGGAACTTCACCACGGAATGCAACTTCCCGCAGCTTGTTACGACACAGACCGAATTTACGGAAAACACCACGCGGACGACCGGTCTGTTCGCAGCGGTTACGCTGACGACTCGGACTGGAGTTACGCGGCAGTTGTTGCAGCTTGAGACGCGCGGTCATGCGCTCCTCGTCCGACAGCTTGGCGTTGTTGATCTGCTCGAAGAGAGCAGCACGCTTGGCCGCGAACTTAGCAACCATCTTTGCGCGCTTCTCTTCGCGATTGATCAGAGACAGTTTCGCCATAACACCCTCAGTTCTTGAAAGGGAACTTGAACGCGGCGAGCAGTGCGCGCGCCTCGTCATCCGACTTCGCAGTCGTCGTGATGCTGATATTCATGCCGCGAAGAGCATCGATCTTGTCGTACTCAATCTCGGGGAAAATGATCTGCTCTTTAACACCCAGGTTGTAGTTTCCGCGGCCGTCAAAGCCCTTGCCGGCAATACCACGGAAATCGCGAATACGCGGCATCGCGATCGTAACGAGGCGATCGAGAAACTCGTACATCCGGGGCCCGCGAAGCGTAACCATGCAACCAATCGGATAGCCATCACGAATCTTGAAGCCAGCGATCGACTTCTTTGCCTTCGTGGTCACCGGCTTCTGACCGGCAATCTTCTGAAGATCGCCAACCGCGTAGTCGAGAACCTTCTTGTCACCGACAGCCTCACCGACACCCATATTCAAGGTGATCTTGGTGATCCGCGGCACTTCCATGACGGACTTGTACCCGAACTTCTTCAGAAGCTCCGGAGACACCGTCTCTTTATAGAATTCTTGCAGGCGCGCCATGACTATCCCTTACGCATCCACTACTTCGCCATTGGACTTGAAGAAACGAACCTTGCGGCCATCCTCAAGCACCTTGAAACCGACGCGATCAGCCTTTTGCGTGGCGGCATTAAACACAGCCACATTGGAGACCTGGATCGGCATTTCTTTTTCGACAATCCCGCCAACCTGGCCCTTCATCGGATTCGGACGAACATGCTTCTTGACCCGGTTAATGCCTTCAACAACAACGACATCACCATCAACACGCAAGACAGTTCCGCGCTTACCCTTGTCCTTGCCCGTAAGGACGGCGACTTCGTCGCCTTTGCGAATCTTGTTCACAACAACTCCTTAGAGAACTTCAGGCGCCAGGGAAACGATCTTCATGAACTTCTCGGCACGCAACTCACGCGTAACCGGTCCGAAGATACGCGTACCGATCGGCTCGCCCTTGTTGTTAAGCAGGACCGCAGCATTGCGATCAAACTTGATAAGCGAGCCATCAGGACGACGGACACCCTTGGCAGTACGAACCACCACGGCGCTATATACGTCACCCTTCTTGACGCGACCACGAGGCGCCGCATCTTTAATACTCACCTTGATGATGTCACCAACACCGGCGTAGCGACGCTTGGAGCCGCCCAACACCTTGATGCACATCACATAACGCGCGCCGGTATTGTCGGCGACGTCCAGCATCGTTTGCATTTGGATCATTTAAACTCTCCAACTTGACACGCTAGGCGCGGCCAGTTTTGGATCCCGTTCGGGTTGATTGGACTTGCACCGAAAACCGTGCAAGAGCAAAGACAGCAATAATAACGGCTTGCCAATCTCTTGGCAAGCCGTTTGTACAACTAGAACCGCTTAAACTGCCACAACCTGCTCGAGAACCTTGGTAACACGCCAGGTCTTGGTCTTGGAGATCGGACGGGTTTCTTCGATCTCGACAAGATCGCCCGTCTTAGCAACACCAGTCTCAACATGGGCGTGGTACTTGGCTGTCCGGGTGATCACCTTGCCATAAAGCGGGTGCTTTACGCGGCGTTCCACCAGTACCGTAACCGTGTTCATCATCTTGTCGCTGACAACACGACCAACCTCAACACGCTTGTTCTTCACTTGATCGTTCATTTCGCACCCGCCTTCTCGCGAAGAATGGTTTTGACTCGGGCGATGTCCTTACGAACCTTGCCGAGCTGCGAAGTGTTGCTCAGTTGCTGCGTGGCGGTCTGCATGCGCAGACTAAATTGAGCCTTCAGCAGTTCAAGCAATTCCGCGTTGAGCTCGCCGGCATCTTTAGCCCGCAATTCAGAAGCTTTCATGTTTTACCCCACCATCCGGACAACGAAGACGGTCTCGATAGGCAACTTGGCGGCAGCAAGGCGGAAAGCCTCACGAGCCAGCGCCTCATCCACACCATCCATCTCGTAGAGAACCTTGCCAGGCTGGATCTCGGCAACCCAGTACTCCGGGCTACCCTTACCGTTACCCATCCGCACTTCCGCCGGCTTCTGCGAAATCGGCTTGTCCGGGAAAACGCGAATCCAGATACGACCACCCCGCTTGATATGACGGGTCATGGCACGACGGGCAGATTCGATCTGGCGAGCAGTGAGACGACCACGCCCAACCGCCTTCAGACCGTACTCGCCAAAGCTTACCTTGGCACCGCGGGTGGCGAGACCCTTATTGCGGCCCTTCTGCTCCTTACGATACTTCCTTCTCGACGGCTGCAGCATCATTCACTCCTGCTTCTTTTTTGGTCCGTTTTGCGCCATCAGCCTGATCACCGCCAGTGCGGCGTGCGGGCCGCTTGGCACCCGGCTTGCTGTCGGCACCCTCATTGCGACGACGACCGCGACGATTGTCGCCTTCGTTCTCCGTCGCAGCAGGCTGCTCGTTACGGGCGAGAGCTTCGCCCTTGTACACCCACACCTTGATGCCGATGACACCGTAAGTGGTGTGCGCTTCGGAGACACCGTAGTCAATGTCCGCGCGGAGGGTATGAAGAGGCACGCGACCTTCGCGATACCACTCGGTACGAGCAATTTCGGCGCCGTTCAGGCGGCCGGAACTCATGATCTTGATGCCCTGAGCACCCAGACGCATGGCGTTCTGCATAGCGCGCTTCATGGCACGGCGGAACATGATGCGCTTGACGAGCTGCTGAGAGATCGAGTCGGCAATAAGCTGAGCGTCGGTCTCCGGCTTGCGCACTTCTTCAATGTTCACATGCACGGGCACGCCCATGATGCCTTGAAGATCGGCCTTCAGCTTCTCGATGTCTTCACCCTTCTTACCGATGACGACACCCGGCCGAGCGCTGAACACCGTAATGCGGGCGTTCTTTGCAGGACGCTCGATTACCACACGGCTCACGGAAGCGTGGGCAAGCTTTTTCTTCAGATGCGCACGGACCTTGAGGTCCTCGTTCAGCATCGTCGCAAAATCGCTACCAGCAGCAAACCAGCGAGAGCCCCAGTTACGAGTTACCGCCAGGCGAAAGCCTGTCGGATGGATTTTCTGTCCCATGGGTTCTCCTTACTCTCCGACCGTGACGTAAATATGGCAGGTCGGCTTGCTGATGCGATTGCCACGACCCTTTGCACGGGCAGTGAAACGCTTCAGCGTCGTACCTTGCTCAACGTAGATCGTCTTGACCCGCAGGCTGTCGATATCGGCGCCGTCGTTGTGCTCGGCGTTTGCAATCGCGGACTCCACAACCTTCTTGATGATCTTCGCCCCTTTCTTGGGAGAGAAGGTCAGAATGTTGAGCGCCTGCTCGACAGTCTTGCCACGGACAAGATCCGCAACCAGACGACCCTTTTGTTCCGACAGACGTACGCCGCGGAGAATGGCTTTTGTTTCCATCGTCATCTCTCCTTAGCGCTTGGCCTTCTTGCTGGCGGCGTGACCCTTGAACGTACGGGTGAGCGCGAACTCGCCAAGCTTGTGACCAACCATGTTTTCCGAAACGTACACCGGGATGTGCTGACGACCGTTATGGACAGCAATCGTCAAACCTACAAAATCCGGCAGCACAGTGGAGCGACGCGACCAAGTCTTGATCGGGCGCTTGTCATTCGACACCCGTGCCGCATCCACCTTCTTGAGGAGGTGAGCGTCGACAAAGGGGCCTTTCTTAATAGAACGTGCCATCTCTTACCTCTTATCGCTTGTGCCGACGCTGAACAATCATGGAGTCGGTACGCTTGACGCTACGGGTACGGTAACCCTTCGTCGGCTGACCCCACGGGCTGACAGGCACGCGGCCTTCGCCAGTACGGCCCTCACCACCACCGTGCGGGTGATCCACCGGGTTCATGGCGGTACCACGAACCGTCGGACGGATGCCGCGCCAGCGGTTGGCACCAGCCTTGCCAATCTTGCGCAGGCTATGCTCTTCGTTACCGACTTCACCGATGGTCGCGCGGCATTCGATATGAACGCGGCGAATCTCACCAGAACGGAGACGAACCTGAGCATAAATGCCCTCGCGTGCGAGCAACTGCACGGAGGTACCGGCAGCGCGCGCGAGCTGAGCACCCTTACCAGGGATCATCTCAACGCAGTGGAGCGTCGTACCAACCGGAATATTGCGAATAGGCAACGCGTTGCCCGACTTGATCGGAGCCTCGGAACCGCTTACGACCGTCTGACCGACGACCATCCCCTTCGGGGCGATGATGTAGCGACGTTCGCCGTCCGCATAGCAAAGCAAAGCGATATTGGCCGACCGGTTGGGGTCGTACTCGAGCCGCTCCACCTTGGCGACAATCCCGTCCTTGTTACGACGGAAATCGACAACACGGTAATGCTGTTTGTGACCACCACCCTTATGACGGGTCGTGATGTGGCCGTTATTATTGCGGCCAGCAGTCTTGGTCTGCTTTTCGACGAGCGAGGCAAGCGGCGCACCCTTGTGAAGATTGGCGTTAACCACCTTCACAACTGCGCGACGACCGGCAGACGTCGGCTTGACTTTAACGAGTGCCATGTTTCTTACTCCCCGGCCGCAAAGTTGATTTCCTGGCCCGGCTTCAGGCATACATATGCCTTCTTCCAGCCCTTGCGACGCCCGATCATCTTGCCAAAGCGCTTTTCCTTGCCCTTGACATTCGCGACCTGAACAGCCTTGACCTCAACCTTGAAGAGCAGCTCAACGGCAGCCTTAACTTCAGGTTTGGTAGCATCGCTGGCAACACGAAAAACGATCTGCTCGTTCTTGTCGGCGATATAGGTGGCCTTCTCAGAAATCTGGGGCGCGAGCAGCACCTGCATCAGACGCTCTTCCTTGAATGCGCTCATTGCCAAATCTCCTCCATCTTGGCGACCGCCCCCTTGGTGACAAGCACGTTGGGGAAGCGCACCAGGGAAACCGGATCAGTCTCGCTGACTTCGAGAACAAGAACGTTCGGAAGATTACGGGACGACAGGTACAGGTTTTCGTCAAAAGCGTCGGTAATCACCAGAACAGGACCATCGCTCAGCCCCAGGCCCTTAAGCTTCTGGGCCAGCAACTTGGTCTTCGGTGCCTCTACCGCAAAACCTTCAACAACCGACAGACGACCGTCACGGGCGAGTTGCGAGAGAATCGCTGCAACACCAGCGCGGTACATCTTGCGGTTAACCTTGTGAGAAAAGTTCTCGTCGGGCTTGTTGGGGAAAGCACGGCCGCCCCCACGCCAGATCGGGCTGGAGCTCATACCTGAGCGCGCGCGACCAGTCCCTTTTTGACGCCACGGCTTGTGGGTCGTATGAGCAACCTCATCGCGCCCCTTTTGAGCACGATTTCCAGAGCGGGCATTGGCCATGTAAGCAACAACGACCTGATGAATCAGGGCTTCGTTGTACTCACGACCAAACAGCGCATCGGACGCCTCAAGGGTCGCAGAAGGCTGACCCTGTTCGTTCAACAGCTTCAGTTCCATCACGCCTCCCGTCAGTTACCAGCCTTGACGGCCGGGCGAACAACCACATCGCCGCCATCATGACCAGGCACACCACCCTTGATCAGCAAAAGGCCACGCTCAACATCAACGCGAACCACCTCAAGGTTTTGCACAGTGCACTTCGCCGCACCGAGATGACCGGTCATGCGCTTACCCGGGAAAACGCGACCAGGATCCTGCGCCATACCGATGGAACCCGGCACGTTGTGACTACGGGAGTTACCGTGAGTCTGACGACCGGAAGCGAAGTTGTGACGCTTGATGGTGCCGGCATAGCCCTTACCAATCGAGACACCACTCACATCAACCTTCTGACCGACAGCAAAGATATCAACACCGACGACATCACCAGCCTTCAACGAAGACAGACGGTCGGGATCAACACGGAATTCCTTAAAGACATGACCCGCCTCGACACCCGCCTTGGCAAGATGGCCAGCAGCAGCCTTATTGACACGACTGGCACGCCGAACACCAAAGGTCACCTGGACGGCAGAGTAGCCATCCGATTCAGCCGTTTTGATCTGGGTCACGCGGTTATTGGACACATCCAGCACAGTCACCGGAATGGATTGACCATCCTCGGCAAAAATGCGAGTCATGCCCACCTTGCGCCCGACAAGGCCTAGACTCATTTTATTCTCCTTACCCTGGTTGCGATTGACCAGGACCGATTGTCGTTACAAACTGCGCCAAAAAGCGCAAGGGCCGGATTATATCGGCCCTTGCACAATAAGCGCAATAGTTTTGAGTTACTGCAGCTTGATTTCTACATCCACACCCGCCGGAAGATCCAGCTTCATCAACGCATCAACCGTCTTGTCAGTCGGGTCAACGATGTCCATCAGACGCAGATGGGTACGAATCTCGAACTGGTCGCGGGAGGTCTTATTGACGTGCGGGGAACGCAGCAGATCGAAACGCTCAATGCGAGTCGGCAGGGGGACGGGCCCACGCACAACTGCGCCGGTACGCTTCGCGGTATCGACGATCTCGAGGGCCGACTGATCAATCAGCTTGTAGTCAAAGGCCTTGAGACGGATACGGATTTTTTGGTTTTGCATTTTTTCTTCCAAAGAGCAGACGGTGCGGCACACCATGCGCCGCACCCATTAGGTTCTTACTCGATAACCTTTGCAACGACGCCGGCGCCGACGGTACGACCGCCTTCACGGATGGCGAAGCGCAGACCTTCTTCCATGGCGATCGGCGCAATCAGCTTCACGGTCATGGAGATGTTGTCACCCGGCATGACCATCTCGGTGCCTTCCGGCAGGGAGATGGAGCCCGTCACGTCCGTGGTACGGAAGTAGAACTGGGGACGGTAGTTGTTGAAGAACGGGGTGTGACGACCGCCTTCTTCCTTCGACAGCACATACACTTCACCCGTGAAGTGAGTGTGCGGCTTGATGGAACCCGGCTTGCACAGCACTTGGCCGCGCTCGACATCTTCACGCTTGGTGCCACGCAGCAGCACACCGACGTTATCGCCAGCCTGGCCCTGATCCAGCAGCTTGCGGAACATTTCCACACCGGTACAGGTGGTCTTGACGGTTGCCTTGATGCCGACGATTTCGATTTCTTCGCCAACCTTGACGATACCGCGCTCGACACGACCGGTCACCACAGTGCCACGACCCGAGATCGAGAACACGTCTTCAATCGGCAGCAGGAAGGGCAGATCAACGGCACGCTCAGGCGTCGGAATGTACGAATCCAGCGCAGCAGCCAGACGGAAGATCGACGGTTCGCCGATTTCGGACTGATCACCTTCCAGCGCCTTCAGGGCCGAACCGTGAATGATCGGCGTATCGTCGCCCGGGAAGTCGTACTTGGAGAGCAGCTCGCGCAGCTCCCATTTCGACGAGCTCGAGCAGCTCGGCATCGTCGACCATGTCGCACTTATTCATGTACACCAGCACGTACGGCACACCGACCTGACGGGCCAGCAGAATGTGCTCGCGAGTCTGGGGCATCGGGCCGTCAGCGGCAGAACACACCAGGATCGCGCCGTCCATCTGCGCCGCACCGGTGATCATGTTCTTCACGTAGTCGGCGTGACCCGGGCAATCAACGTGTGCGTAGTGGCGATTCTCGGTCTCGTATTCGACGTGCGCGGTGTTGATGGTGATGCCGCGAGCCTTCTCTTCCGGCGCCGCATCGATCTGGTCGTAGGCCTTGGCCTCGCCGCCGAACTTGCGCGACAGAACGGTCGTGATCGCAGCCGTCAGCGTGGTCTTGCCATGGTCAACGTGACCGATCGTGCCAACGTTTACGTGCGGCTTTTTCCGCTCGAACTTTTCCTTAGCCATTCTCTAGCTCCTAATAAGTTGATTCGACAATTATTTCTTGTTGATGATGGCTTCAGCGACGTTGCGCGGAGCTTCGTTGTAGTGCTTGAACTCCATCGAGTAAGTCGCACGCCCCTGGGTCAGGGAGCGCAACTGCGTGGCGTAGCCAAACATTTCGGCGAGCGGCACTTCCGCCTTGATCTCCTTGATGCCGCCGGGAAGATCATCCATGCCCTGCACGATACCGCGACGACCGGACAGATCGCCCATCACGTTACCCATGTAGTCCTCAGGGGTTTCGACCACAACCGCCATCATCGGCTCAAGCAGAACCGGGCTCGCCTTGCGCATGGCATCCTTGAATGCCATGGAAGCGGCCATCTTGAAGGCGTTTTCGTTCGAATCAACATCGTGATAGGAACCGTCAAAGAGCGTGACCTTCACATCCACCACGGGGAAACCTGCAAGAACGCCGTTCGGCAGGGTCTCCTGAAGGCCCTTGTCGACCGCGGGGATGTACTCACGCGGCACAACACCACCCTTGATGGCATCAACAAACTCGTAGCCCTTGCCAGCCTCATTCGGCTCAAGCTTGATCCAGACGTGACCAAACTGACCGCGACCACCGGACTGCTTAACGAACTTACCTTCCTGTTCAACAGCCTTGCGGATGGCTTCACGATAGGCAACCTGCGGAGCGCCCACGTTGGCCTCAACGTTGAACTCGCGCTTCATGCGATCAACGATGATCTCAAGGTGAAGTTCGCCCATGCCGGAGATGATCGTCTGACCAGACTCCTCGTCGGTGCGAACACGGAAGGACGGATCTTCTGCAGCAAGACGCCCCAGAGCGATACCCATCTTCTCCTGGTCGCCCTTGGTCTTCGGCTCGACGGCAACGTGGATAACGGGATCCGGGAAAATCATGCGCTCAAGAATGATCGGAGCTGCAGGATCACACAGCGTTTCACCCGTCGTCACATCCTTCAGACCGACTGCCGCAGCGATATCACCCGCGAGCACTTCCTTGATCTCTTCACGATCATTTGCGTGCATCTGCAGCAGACGACCAATACGCTCCTTCTTCCCCTTCACGGAGTTGAGCACGGTCGAACCGGACTCAAGAACACCGGAGTACACACGAATGAAGGTCAGCTGGCCGACGAAGGGGTCGGTCATGAGCTTGAACGCGAGCGCGGAGAACTTCTCGCTATCGAGGGCGTGACGCACGACCTCCTTCTCGTCGTCGTCGATACCCGCAACCGGCGGAATATCCACCGGCGAAGGCAGATACTGGATGACCGCATCCAGCATGCGCTGCACGCCCTTGTTCTTGAAGGCGGTGCCACACAGCATCGGCTGAATCTCACAAGCCAGCGTACGCGCACGCAGACCGGCAATCACTTCCTCTTCGGAGAGAGCGCCGTTCTCGAGGTACTTGTCCATCAGCTCTTCAGACGCCTCTGCGGCAGCCTCGACCATCTTTTCACGCCACTCTTCCGACACGGACACCAGATCCTCCGGAATGTCGCGATAGTCGAATTTCATGCCCTGGGATGCCTCATCCCAGAAAATGGCCTTCATCTTGAGCAGATCGACAACGCCGACAAAGGTGTCTTCTGCGCCAATCGGCAACACCACCGGCACAGGATTCGCACTCAGTCGGGTGCGCATCTGATCCACAACCTTGAAGAAGTTCGCTCCAGAACGGTCCATCTTGTTGACGAACGCAAGGCGCGGAACCTTGTACTTGGTGGCCTGGCGCCACACGGTTTCAGACTGGGGCTGAACACCACCCACCGCACAGTAGACCATGCAGGCACCGTCAAGAACACGCATGGAACGCTCTACTTCGATCGTGAAGTCAACGTGTCCCGGGGTATCAATGATGTTGAAACGATGCTCAGGGAAGGACTGGTCCATGCCCTTCCAGAAACAGGTCACCGCAGCAGAGGTAATCGTGATCCCACGCTCCTGCTCCTGGGCCATCCAGTCGGTGGTTGCCGCGCCGTCATGGACCTCGCCGAGCTTGTGGCTCACGCCCGTATAAAAAAGGATCCGCTCGGTGGTAGTCGTCTTCCCGGCGTCGATGTGTGCGGAGATACCGATATTGCGATAGCGCTCGATGGGAGTCTTGCGTGCCACAGCCCTAACCTTGCCTTCCTGAGTTTGCGAAACCGCGGGACATCCCGCAGATCCGTACTGATGCTTTACAAATAAATCGAGCCCCTTTCAGGGCCCGACTTGGATTTCGCCTGAGAATCAGAAGCGATAGTGAGAGAAGGCCTTGTTGGCTTCAGCCATACGATGCACTTCTTCACGCTTCTTCATTGCAGCGCCACGGCCTTCAGCGGCTTCAAGCAACTCACCGGCCAAGCGCTGAGCCATGGACTTTTCGGAACGCTTGCGGGCAGCCTCGCGCAGCCAGCGCATGGACAGCGCCATGCGACGGGCAGGACGAACTTCCACAGGCACCTGATAGTTGGCACCGCCAACACGCCGGCTCTTGACTTCGACAACCGGGCGCACATTGCTCAGGGCTGCAGAGAAAACCTCAAGGGGATCCTTGCCGCCGCCCTTGGCGACGATGGTCTCGAAAGCACCATATACGATGCGCTCTGCCACGGCTTTTTGCCGCTCTGCATGATCGCATTGATGAACTTGGAAACATCCTGGCTGCCGAATTTCGGATCAGGCAGAACTTCACGCTTGGGTACGTCACGACGACGGGGCATGCTTTACTCTCGCTATTCTTTGGTTGCCGACAATTAAGACTTTTTCGGGCGCTTCGCACCGTACTTCGAGCGGGACTGCTTGCGATCCTTGACACCCTGAAGGTCAAGGGAACCACGCACAATGTGGTAACGCACACCAGGCAAGTCCTTGACCCGGCCACCACGAATCAGAACGACGGAGTGCTCCTGAAGGTTGTGACCTTCACCGCCGATGTAGGAGATCACCTCAAAGCCGTTGGTCAGACGAACCTTCGCGACTTTACGCAACGCAGAGTTCGGCTTCTTCGGAGTAGTGGTGTAGACGCGGGTGCAAACGCCCCGCTTCTGCGGGCATGCCTCGAGCGCGGGAACCTTGCTCTTGGAAACGGGCGCCTGCCGGCCCTTACGAACGAGTTGATTAATTGTTGGCATAGCTAAGAATTTCCCAAAACACCGAGGCAGCCCGAACGGACCGCCTCGGATGGTTATTCCGGCTGCGACTGACTACGATTGGCCAGTCCGCAAAAAGAGGCCGGAGTATATCTTTGTCGTCAAGCTTTCGTCAACCGATCTGCTGAGCGTTTTCGGCTTCGGATGCTTCGGTCTGCGGTGCCCAGGCATGTCCTTCGCCCAGATCCTCGCCTACAGTCTGTGCCTTGCGGTTCCGATGGTAGGCAAGACCAGTGCCCGCGGGGATCAGGCGACCAACGATGACGTTCTCTTTCAAACCCCGAAGTTCGTCGCGCTTCCCGAGAATTGCCGCTTCGGTCAGAACGCGGGTCGTTTCCTGGAAGGAGGCGGCGGAAATGAAGGAGTCCGTCGACAAGGAAGCCTTCGTGATACCCAGCAGCAGGAAGCTGTAGCTCGCGGGCAATTTTCCTTCAGAGACAACCTTGTCATTCTCATCCAGTACTTCTGCACGCTCGACCTGCTCTTCGCGGATGAAGCCGGTATCGCCCGGATCGGTGATGACAACGCGACGCAACATCTGGCGAACAATCACCTCAATGTGCTTGTCGTTGATCTTCACGCCCTGAAGTCGATACACGTCCTGCACTTCGTCGATGATGTAACGCGCGAGCGCCTCGACACCCTGCAGCCGCAGGATATCGTGGGGATCCGCCGGGCCATCAACGATCAGCTCGCCCTTATTCACGACTTGACCGTCGTGAACCATGACGTGCTTGTCCTTGGGAATCAGGAACTCGTGGACCGCGCCGTCCGGCTCGGTGATCACAAGACGCTGCTTGCCCTTGGTATCCTTGCCGAAGGAAACGGTGCCCGTCACTTCCGCCAGTACGCCTGCATCCTTCGGAGCACGCGCTTCGAACAACTCGGCGACACGCGGCAGACCACCGGTGATGTCACGGGTCTTGGCAGACTCCTGGGGAATACGTGCAAGCACGTCACCCACCGACACCTGCTGACCATCCTTTACGGTAATCAGCGAGCCCACCTGGAAGGTGATGGACACGGCGTGCTCCGTACCCGCGATGCGAACCTCCTCGCCGCTCTCGGTCAGCAGCTTGACCTGGGGACGCACACCCTTCGACGTGCTTGCACCACGACGCTTCGCATCAATCACGACGAGGGTTGACAGGCCTGTCACTTCGTCGATCTGCTTGGCAACCGTCACGCCCTCTTCGACGTTCTCGAAACGCACGATACCCGCGTATTCCGTGATGATCGGGCGGGTGTGCGGATCCCAGGTGGCGAGCTGGGTACCGGCCTTGATGGTGACGCCCTCATCGACCGACAGGGTTGCACCGTAAGGAATCTTGTGACGCTCACGCTCACGGCCCATTTCGTCAGTCACGACGATCTCGGCGGAGCGGGAGATGACGATCTTCTCACCCTTGACGTTGGCCACGTACCGCATATTCTGCGTAAAGCGGATCACACCGGCAGACTTGGCCTCCACTGCGCTGGCTGCCGCCGCACGGGAGGCAGCACCACCCACGTGGAAGGTACGCATGGTGAGCTGCGTACCGGGCTCACCAATCGACTGGGCTGCGATGACACCGACAGCCTCACCGGCATTGACCAACGAACCCCGCCCAAGATCACGGCCATAGCACTTTGCACACAGACCGTAGCGGGTTTCACACGACAGCGGCGTCCTTACGCGCACCTCGTCAAGCCCGACACTCTCGATCAGATCGACCGCATCCTCATCGAGCATCGTACCCGCCTCGATCAGGGTCTCCTGAGTATCGGGATGGACCAGATCATCGGTGGTGACACGCCCGAGGATGCGGTCACGCAGTGGTTCAACCACTTCCCCACCTTCGATCAGCGCCTTCATCACGAAGCCGCTCTTGGTGCCGCAATCATCCTCAATGACCACCAGATCCTGCGTCACATCCACCAGACGGCGGGTCAGATAACCGGAGTTCGCGGTCTTCAACGCGGTATCCGCCAGACCCTTACGCGCACCGTGGGTCGAGATGAAGTACTGCAGAACGTTCAGACCTTCACGGAAGTTCGTGGTAATCGGCGTTTCGATGATCGAGCCATCCGGCTTGGCCATCAGACCCCGCATACCGGCCAGCTGACGGATCTGTGCAGCAGAACCCCGGGCACCGGAGTCAGCCATCATGTAGATGGAGTTGAAGGACTCCTGCTTGACGGTGGCGCCGTGGCGATCGACGACGTCTTCCTGACCAAGCTGGTCCATCATCGCCTTGGCGACCTGGTCACCGGCACGACCCCAGATGTCCACCACCTTGTTGTAACGCTCGCCGTCAGTCACCAGACCGGAGGTGTACTGCTGCGCGATTTCCTTCACTTCCTGTTCAGCGGCATGGATAAGCGGATGCTTGAGAGCAGGCACCAGCATGTCCTTCACCGCGATGGAGATGCCGGCACGCGTGGCCAGACCGAAACCGGCCTGCATCAGCTTGTCGGCGAACACCACGGTGGCCTTCAAGCCGCAACGGCGGAAGGCCGCGTTGATCAGCTTGGAGATTTCCTTCTTCTTCAGCGGCTTCTGCAGCACGCTGAAGGGCAGGCCGGCGGGAAGGATCTCGGAGAGGATCGCACGACCAACGGTGGTCTCGTGGCGGGTGATCTTCTCGACGGACTCGCCCTCGGGACCGAGGTCCCATTCCTTCAGGCGCACGATGACCTTGGCGTGCAGGGAAACCTGACCTGACTCGTAAGCGCGCTTGACCTCGCCCACATCGGCGAAGGCCATGCCCTCGCCCTTGGCGTTCACACCCTGGCGGGTCGCGTAGTACAGACCCAGCACGATATCCTGGGACGGCACGATGATCGGCTCGCCGTTGGCGGGGGACAGCACGTTGTTGGAGGCCAGCATCAGGGTGCGGGCTTCCATCTGCGCTTCCAGCGACAGCGGGACGTGGACGGCCATCTGGTCACCGTCGAAGTCGGCGTTGAATGCAACGCAGACCAGCGGGTGTAGCTGGATCGCCTTACCTTCGATAAGGACCGGTTCGAAGGCCTGGATACCCAGACGGTGCAGGGTCGGCGCACGGTTCAGCATGACCGGATGCTCGCGGATCACCTCTTCGAGGATGTCCCACACCACCGGCTCCTGGCCCTCGACCATCTTCTTGGCCTGCTTGATGGTGGTCGCGAGACCCATCAGTTCGAGCTTGTTGAAGATGAAGGGCTTGAACAGCTCCAGGGCCATCAGCTTGGGCAGACCGCACTGGTGCAGCTTGAGCTGCGGGCCCACGGTGATCACCGAACGGCCGGAGTAGTCGACCCGCTTACCCAGCAGGTTCTGACGGAAACGGCCGCCCTTACCCTTGATCATGTCGGCCAGCGACTTGAGCGGACGCTTGTTGGCGCCGGTCATGGCCTTGCCGCGACGACCGTTGTCGAGCAGGGAGTCGACGGACTCCTGCAGCATCCGCTTTTCGTTGCGGACGATGATTTCCGGAGCCTTCAGCTCGAGCAGACGCTTCAGACGGTTGTTACGGTTGATCACCCGACGGTAGAGGTCGTTCAGGTCAGAAGTTGCGAAGCGGCCACCATCAAGCGGGACCAGCGGACGCAGGTCCGGCGGCAACACCGGCAGAACCTCAAGGATCATCCAGTCCGGCTTGATGCCGGAGGTCTGGAAGGCCTCGAGCACCTTGAGGCGCTTGGAGATCTTCTTGATCTTCGCTTCGGAGCCAGTGGTTTCCAGCTCGGAACGCAGCTTCTCGATTTCGTGGGGCAGATCCAGGCTGCGCAGCATCTCGCGGATGCCCTCAGCGCCCATCAGGGCGATGAAGTCATCACCGTATTCTTCAACCTTGGCCAGATAGTCGTCTTCCGACAGGATCTGGGCACGGTTGAGCGGGGTCATGCCGGGATCAGTGACCACGTAGGCTTCGAAGTACAGCACGCGTTCGATGTCGCGGAGGGTCATGTCGAGCACCATGCCGAGGCGGCTCGGCAGGCTCTTCAGGAACCAGATGTGCGCGACCACGGAGGCCAGCTCGATGTGAGCCATGCGCTCGCGGCGGACCTTCGACAGGGTCACTTCGACGCCACACTTTTCGCAGATCACACCGCGGTGCTTGAGGCGCTTGTACTTGCCGCACAGGCACTCGTAGTCCTTGACCGGTCCGAAGATCTTCGCGCAGAAGAGGCCATCACGCTCGGGCTTGAAAGTCCGGTAGTTGATGGTCTCGGGCTTCTTCACCTCGCCGTAGGACCAGGACCGGATAGTTTCCGGGCTGGCCAGGCTGATGGTGATGGCGTCGAACTCTTCTTCGTTCGGCAGGCTTTGCTTGAATAGATCAGCGAGCAAACTTTTCATCAATCACTCCATCCAGGGTGAGCACTTATCGTCGACGTCTTCCGCTCAGTAGCGGTCGAGATCGATATCGATGGCCAGAGAGCGAATTTCCTTGACCAGCACATTGAAGGACTCCGGCATGCCGGCATCAATCTTGTGCTCGCCCTTGACGATGTTTTCATACACCTTGGTCCGGCCGGTAACGTCATCCGACTTGACCGTGAGCATTTCCTGCAGGGTGTAGGCCGCACCGTAGGCTTCCAGCGCCCACACTTCCATTTCCCCGAAGCGCTGACCACCGAACTGGGCCTTACCACCCAGCGGCTGCTGGGTGACGAGGGAGTACGGGCCAGTGGAACGGGCGTGCATCTTGTCATCGACCAAGTGGTGCAGCTTGAGCACGTGCTTGTAGCCGACGGTTACCTGACGCTCGAACGGCTCGCCGGTACGCCCATCAAAGAGCGTAACCTGCCCACCCGCAGGCAGTCCTGCCAACTCCAGCATGCCCTGGATTTCCGACTCCTTGGCGCCATCGAAAACCGGCGTTGCAAAGGGCACGCCCTTGCGCAAGTTGTGGGCAAGCTCCATGACCTCGACATCGGTAAAATCGCCCAGTTCCTCCGGCTTGCCGCTACCGTTGTAGATCTCTTCCAGCAGGCCCCGGACTTCATCGGCAGTCGCCTTCGCCCGGATCATCCTGTCGATCTTGTTGCCGAGCCCCTTTGCCGCCCAGCCAAGGTGGGTTTCCAGCACCTGACCGATGTTCATCCGCGAGGGCACACCCAGCGGATTCAACACGATGTCCATCGGCGTACCGTCTTCCATGTAGGGCATGTCTTCGACGGGGACGATCTTGGAGACCACGCCCTTGTTACCGTGACGACCGGCCATCTTGTCGCCGGGCTGCAGGCGGCGCTTGACGGCCAGGTAGACCTTGACCATCTTCTGAACGCCCGGGGGCAGCTCATCGCCCTGGGTAAGCTTCTTCTTCTTGGCTTCGAATGCCAGGTCGAAGTCCTTGCGGGTCTTCTCGAGCGCCTCGCGAACGGCTTCCATCTGGGCAGCCAGTCCCTCGTCGGCCATCCGGATATCAAACCAGGTGTAGTGGTCCAGACCGTCCAGATACTCCTTGGTGATCGCGACACCCTTGGCCAGACGCTTCGGACCGCCGTTGGCCGGTTGGCCGATGATCATGCGTTCGATACGCTCGAAGGCATCGCGCTCCACGATCCGCATCTGGTCAGCCAGATCGGTCTTGAAGCCGCGCAGCATGTCGTCAATGATCGACTGGGCGCGCTTGTCACGCTCGATACCTTCGCGGGTAAACACCTGCACATCGATGACGATACCGTTCATGCCCGATGGCACGCGCAGCGAGGTGTCCTTAACGTCGGAGGCCTTTTCACCGAAGATCGCGCGGAGCAGCTTCTCTTCGGGGGTGAGCTGGGTCTCGCCCTTGGGCGTGACCTTGCCGACCAGCACGTCGCCGGCCTCAACCTCTGCACCGATGTAGACAATGCCTGACTCGTCCAGACGGGACAGTTGCGCTTCGCCCAGGGAGGCGATGTCGCGGGTGATCTCTTCAGGGCCCAGCTTGGTGTCACGGGCCACGACGGTCAGTTCCTCGATGTGGATCGAGGTGAAACGGTCGTCGGCAACCACGCGCTCGGAGATCAGGATCGAATCTTCGAAGTTGTAGCCATTCCAGGTCATGTAGGCGACCAGCATGTTCTGGCCGAGGGCCAGTTCGCCCATGTCGGTCGACGCACCGTCGGCAATCACGTCGCCCCGGGCGACCACGTCGCCCACCTTAACCACCGGACGCTGGTTGATGTTGGTGTTCTGGTTGGAGCGGGTGTACTTGATCAGGTTGTAGATATCGACACCGACCTCACCGGACACGGTTTCATTGTCATGAACCCGAATCACGATACGGTTGGCATCAACGTAATCCACCACACCGCCCCGACGCGCCTGCTCCGCAGTACCCGAGTCAACCGCGACGGTTCGCTCAATACCCGTGCCCACAAAGGGCTTCTCCGGACGCAGACAAGGCACGGCCTGACGCTGCATGTTCGCGCCCATCAACGCGCGGTTCGCATCGTCATGCTCCAGGAAGGGAATCAGCGAAGCCGCAACAGACACGATCTGCCCCGGTGCGATATCCATGTACTGCACCGTGTCAGCCGTCGCCAGGGTGAATTCACCCCGGTTGCGGCAGGACACCAGATCGCCGGTCAGCTTGCCCGTCTCGTCCACTTCGGCATTCGCCTGGGCGATCACGTACTGCCCCTCCTCAATGGCGGAAAGGAAGTCGATCTGCTCCGTCACGGCCCCCTCCGTCACCTTGCGGTAGGGCGTTTCCAGGAAACCGTATTGATTGGTGCGCGCGAACAGCGCCAAAGAGTTGATCAGGCCGATGTTCGGGCCTTCCGGCGTCTCGATCGGACACACACGACCATAGTGAGTGGGATGCACGTCACGGACTTCAAAACCGGCACGCTCCCGGGTCAGACCGCCCGGACCAAGTGCCGACACACGGCGCTTGTGGGTGATCTCGGCCAGGGGGTTGGTCTGATCCATGAACTGGGAGAGCTGGCTGGAGCCAAAGAACTCTTTGATCGCAGCACTGATCGGCTTGGCGTTGATCAGATCGTGAGGCATCAGATTGTCGCTCTCGGCCTGGCCGAGCCGTTCCTTCACCGCACGCTCGACACGCACCAGACCTGCACGGAACTGGTTCTCGGCCAGCTCGCCGACAGAACGAACACGGCGATTCCCGAGGTGATCGATGTCATCAATCTCGCCACGACCGTTGCGAAGCTCCACCAGCACCCCGACAACTGCCAGGATGTCTTCGTTCGACAGGGTACCGGGCCCCTCTCCACCCTTCGGGCCAACCGTCTCGTACAAACGCTTCTGCCAATCCGGCGCCTTGTCGTCCAGCTTCTCCGGATAAGCACGACGATTGAACTTCATGCGGCCCACAACTGACAGATCGTAGCGCTCGGGCAGATAGAAAAGCCCCTGGAAAAGCGCCTCGACGGCATCCTCCGTGGGCGGCTCGCCGGGACGCATCATCCGGTAAATCGCGACGCGGGCAGCCCACTGGTCTGCGGTCTCATCAACCCGAAGCGTCTGGGAAATATGGGGGCCCCGATCAAGATCGTTCAGGTACAGGGTGCGGAACTCGGTGACGCCTGCATCACGCAGCTTGTCGAGGACGTCTTCGGTGATCTCGTCGTTGGCCCGGGCAACCAGCTCGCCATCGGGACTGACCACATTGGTCGCAAGCACACGGCCAAGAAGAAAATCATCAGCCACTTCAACCATGTCGATGCCGGCATTGGCCAGCTCGCGGATGTGCTTGGCGGTGATCCGCTTGTCCTTCGTCACAATGACCTTGCCGGACGCATCCACGACATCAAACTTGGCCATCTCGCCGCGCAGACGATCAGGGACGAGCGCGAAGCGCGCACCCTCTGCCAGGAGCGTGAAGTTCTCGAAATCGTGGAACGTAGACAGGATCTCTTCCGGCGTCATGCCGATGGCCTTCAGCAGGATGGTCACCGGCATCTTGCGACGACGGTCCACGCGGAAGTAGAGGTAATCCTTGGGATCGAACTCGAAATCCAGCCAGGAGCCCCGATAGGGGATGATCCGGGCCGAGAACAGCAGCTTGCCGGAAGAGTGGGTCTTGCCGCGATCGTGCTCGAAGAACACCCCGGGAGACCGGTGCAACTGGGAAACGATGACACGCTCGGTGCCATTCACCACGAAGGAGCCGTTATTGGTCATGAGCGGAATCTCGCCCATGTAAACTTCCTGCTCCTTGACTTCCTTGATCGTTTCCTTGGCCGCTTCCTTGTCGAGGATGACCAGTCGGACACGGGCGCGCAGGGGCGACGCAAAGGTCAGGCCGCGCTGCTGACACTCCTTCACATCGAAGGCAGGCTCACCGAGGTTGAACTGCACGAATTCCAGCCGGGCGTTGCCGCTGTGGCTGGAAATCGGAAAAATGGAATTGAAGGCAGCCTGAAGACCCTGGTTTGCCCTGGCTGAAGGCAAGGTTTCTGCCTGCAGAAAGGACGCATAGGACTCAAGCTGAGTGGCCAGCAGATAAGGCACATTCTGTACGGCTGCGCGCTTGGCGAAGCTTTACGGATGCGCTTTTTCTCGGTGTAGGAGTACGCCATAGATGCTCCGGGTCTGAGAAGTCGGACGTCAGATGACAAAAGACAGCATTTCGGACGCTTGATTCAACGCAATTTGCGCTCTAATCTGCATCGAACGCTCTTTTTTGTCGTCTAGGGCCGCTTGGGGCTGAACTACGGAAAACAGAAAGCGCAAAAGGGCTGATGCCAAAATGGCATCAGCCCCCTGCACGGAACCGAAATTACTTGATTTCGACCTTCGCGCCTGCGTCTTCAAGCTGCTTCTTCAGAGCATCTGCATCAGCCTTGGGAATGGCTTCCTTGACGGGCTTCGGAGCGCCATCCACCAGGTCCTTGGCTTCCTTGAGGCCCAGACCGGTAACTGCGCGGACGACCTTGATGACTTCAACCTTCTTCTCGCCAGCGGCCAGAAGAATGACGTTGAATTCGGTCTGCTCTTCAACAACAGCGGCAGCACCTGCGCCAGGAGCAGCCACAGCCATGGAGGCCGCGGAAACGCCGAACTTCTCTTCAAACGCCTTGACCAGGTCGTTCAGGTCCATAACCGTCATCGCGCCAACGGCTTCGAGGATGTCTTCTTTGGTAATTGCCATCTCAAAATACTCCAAATCTAATTTCGTATGAGTTGCCGGGGATCGACCAATCAGGCCGCGGCTTCTTCTTCACGTTTCTTCGCAAGGGCAGCCAGCAGACCGGCGAAGCCGGACACCGGAGCCTGCATGACACCCAGCAGCTTGGCGAGCAGTTCTTCACGGCTCGGGATAGACGCAAGCGCTTGAACGCCGGCCTTGTCGAGTACCTTCCCTGCATAGGAACCCGCCTTCAGGACCAGCTTGTCGTTGGTCTTGGCAAAGTCAGCCAGGACCTTCGCAGCGGCCACGGGATCAGCCGAAATGCTGTAAATCAGCGGGCCGGTCATCTGATCGGCCAGGTCGGCAAAAGGCGTATCCGCCACAGCGCGTCGAGCCAGGGTGTTCTTCAGCACACGAAGATAAACGCCAGATTCGCGGGCCTTCGCACGCAGCACGGTGAGATTGCCCACCTCGATACCTGCGTATTCAGCCACGACGATCGTCTGGGCATTTGCAACTTGTGCCGACACCTCAGCCACTACGGCTTTCTTGTCGTCGAGATTCAGACTCAAGGTCTTTCCTCCTATCAAGTCAACACGCGATGAACAGTTCATCGCACCTACGGCGACCTGGATCAGGAGCTTTGCCGTCCGTACGAAACGGAAAGCGGAAATCCTGTTCTGGGGCACCGTCTACGCAGGTTTTCAGTGATTAAGCGGCTCAGGCTTACAGCCCCCGCCGCACCTGCGGTCTTTGACGATCCGACCGGAAAGCTTGCGCCTACCGGTCGTCCCAAAGTTCTTACTGCTGGCCGCTCAGGGTCGAGGGCTCCACGCGGACACCCGCGCCCATGGTGGACGACACGGCAACCTTGCGCAGATACACACCCTTGGAGGCAGCGGGCTTAGCCTTGACCAGCGCATCGATCAGTGCGGCAACGTTCTGCTGCAGCGCTTCGACGGAGAAGGAGGCGCGGCCCACAGTGGCGTGGATCAGGCCGCCCTTGTCGGTACGGTACTGAACCTGACCAGCCTTGGCATTCTTGACGGCAGTGGTGACATCCATGGTCACGGTACCGACCTTCGGATTCGGCATCAGGCCACGGGGACCGAGGATCTGACCGAGAGCACCAACGACACGCATGGCGTCGGGCGTAGCGATACACAGATCAAAGTCGATCGTGCCACCCTTGACTTGCTCGGCCAGGTCGTCGAAACCAACGACATCAGCACCAGCGGCACGCGCAGCCTCAGCCTTTTCGCCCTGGGCGAACACGGCCACGCGAACGGTCTTGCCGGTACCCGCGGGCAGAACCACCGAGCCGCGAACGAGTTGGTCGGACTTCTTGGCGTCCACGCCCAGATTGACGGCGATGTCGACAGACTCATCAAACTTGGCGGTGGCGGACTCCTTGACCAGCGCAAGGGCTTCGGTCAGGGCGTAGGATTTGTTGCGATCAACCTTGGCACGCAGGGCCTGAACGCGCTTGGAAAGCTTTGCCATGATTACAGGCCCTCCACGGTGATGCCCATGCTGCGGGCGGAACCAGCAATGGTACGGATGGCCGCTTCGACATCACCCGCAGTAAGATCCTTGACCTTGACCTTGGCAATCTCTTCGCACTGAGCCTTGGTAATCTTGCCGACCTTGTCGGTATGGGGCTTCGGCGAACCCTTCTGAATGCCGGCGGCCTTCTTGATCAGGATCGTGGCCGGGGGAGACTTCATCACGAAGGTGAAGCTCTTGTCGGCAAACGCAGTGATCACGACGGGGATGGGCAGGCCGGGCTCAATACCCTGAGTCTGGGCATTGAATGTCTTGCAGAACTCCATGATGTTGAGGCCGCGCTGACCAAGCGCCGGGCCGATCGGGGGGCTGGGGTTGGCTTTGCCTGCAGGAACCTGCAGCTTGATGTAGCCAATAATCTTCTTTGCCATCTGGCAACTCCTTATCGAGTGCTAGCGCACGGCACAAGCCGCGCTCCTCTTTTTCCCTTGCGGGCACAAAACGGGGTGTCATCACCAGACACCCCACGAAGATCAGGTCTTTTCCACCTGACCAAAATCCAGCTCCACGGGCGTGGCGCGACCAAAGATGGTTACCGACACCCGAATCTTGCTCTTCTCGTAGTTCACATCTTCGACGGATCCGTTGAAATCCGTGAAAGGACCTTCCTTGACGCGAACCATTTCGCCAACCTCGAACAGCACCTTCGGACGCGGCTTGTCTACGCCTTCCTGCATCTGCTGCATGATCTTCTCGACTTCCTTCTCGGAAATCGGGGTCGGCTTGTTTGCCGTGCCGCCCACAAAACCGGTCACTTTGGGCGTCGACTTGATCAGATGCCAGCTATCGTCGTTCATCTCCATTTCCACCAGCACATAGCCGGGGAAAAACTTGCGCTCGGAAATGCTCTTCTGACCGTTCTTCATCTCGATGACTTCTTCCACGGGAACGAGAATCTGCCCGAAGAAGTCCTGCATGCCAGCCCGCGCGATACGCTCGACAAGCGCGCGCTGAACCGACTTCTCAAAGCCGGAATAGGCGTGAACCACGTACCAACGCTTGCTCATGATTTTTTCCAGCCGAGGATCAGGTCATAAAGCGCCCACTCGAGCGTCTTGTCAGTAACCCACAGAAAGACCGCCATGATCAGGACGAATGCAAACACGATGCCGGTCGTCTGAAACGTTTCCTTGCGGGAAGGCCACACGACCTTCTTCGCCTCGGAAACAGTTTCACCCGCAAAAACGGCGAAACGCTGCCCAGCCTCAGTCTTCCAGGCTACGGCAGCGCAAAGGGCAACACCTGCCAGCACCGACAGCACACGCAAAACCATTGCCTGTTCGGAGAGCAGATAGAAGCCCACAACGCCGGCCACCAGTAGAACCAGTGCCAGCGCAAACTTGATTTTGTCGGCCATTGAAACTTGAGTCCGGATGAAACGGTGGCAGGGGCAGAGGGAATCGAACCCCCAACCTTCGGTTTTGGAGACCGACGCTCTGCCAGTTGAGCTATACCCCTGCAGCAGAGACTACAAAACACCTCGCGGGGGCGAGGTGTTTTGAGCACAACTATCGAAAATTACTCGATAACCTTTGCAACGACGCCGGCGCCGACGGTACGACCGCCTTCACGGATGGCGAAGCGCAGACCTTCTTCCATGGCGATCGGCGCAATCAGCTTCACGGTCATGGAGATGTTGTCACCCGGCATGACCATCTCGGTGCCTTCCGGCAGGGAGATGGAGCCCGTCACGTCCGTGGTACGGAAGTAGAACTGGGGACGGTAGTTGTTGAAGAACGGGGTGTGACGACCGCCTTCTTCCTTCGACAGCACATACACTTCACCCGTGAAGTGAGTGTGCGGCTTGATGGAACCCGGCTTGCACAGCACTTGGCCGCGCTCGACATCTTCACGCTTGGTGCCACGCAGCAGCACACCGACGTTATCGCCAGCCTGGCCCTGATCCAGCAGCTTGCGGAACATTTCCACACCGGTACAGGTGGTCTTGACGGTTGCCTTGATGCCGACGATTTCGATTTCTTCGCCAACCTTGACGATACCGCGCTCGACACGACCGGTCACCACAGTGCCACGACCCGAGATCGAGAACACGTCTTCAATCGGCAACAGGAAGGGCAGATCAACGGCACGCTCAGGCGTCGGAATGTAGGAATCCAGCGCAGCAGCCAGACGGAAGATCGACGGCTCGCCGATTTCGGACTGATCACCTTCTAGCGCCTTCAGGGCCGAACCGTGAATGATCGGCGTATCGTCGCCCGGGAAGTCGTACTTGGAGAGCAGCTCGCGCAGCTCCATTTCGACGAGCTCGAGCAGCTCGGCATCGTCGACCATGTCGCACTTATTCATGTACACCAGCACGTACGGCACACCGACCTGACGGGCCAGCAGAATGTGCTCGCGAGTCTGGGGCATCGGGCCGTCAGCGGCAGAACACACCAGGATCGCGCCGTCCATCTGCGCCGCACCGGTGATCATGTTCTTCACGTAGTCGGCGTGACCCGGGCAATCAACGTGTGCGTAGTGGCGATTCTCGGTCTCGTATTCGACGTGCGCGGTGTTGATGGTGATGCCGCGAGCCTTCTCTTCCGGCGCCGCATCGATCTGGTCGTAGGCCTTGGCCTCGCCGCCGAACTTGCGCGACAGAACGGTCGTGATCGCAGCCGTCAGCGTGGTCTTGCCATGGTCAACGTGACCGATCGTGCCAACGTTTACGTGCGGCTTTTTCCGCTCGAACTTTTCCTTAGCCATTTCATCAACCCCGCAAAAAAATCAGGAAATCGGAACACTAATCTTGATCTGCCGCACCAGATCGGTGGTGCCCATGGGCAGGATTGAACTGCCGACCTCTCCCTTACCAAGGGAGTGCTCTGCCACTGAGCTACATGGGCCTCACACACTCAATGGAGCGGGTGAAGGGAATCGAACCCTCGTCATAAGCTTGGAAGGCTTCTGCTCTACCATTGAGCTACACCCGCTATACAACGCCACGACTCACAATCACCGCTCCGCCACAAAACCCATGGACGGAGCGCACTGCCAAACCGGTTGGTGGAGGGGGAAGGATTCGAACCTTCGAAGGCAGTGCCGTCAGATTTACAGTCTGATCCCTTTGACCGCTCGGGAACCCCTCCAAGCGAGAAGCGCGCATTATAGGTAGCCAGATACGCACTGTCAAACGCATTTTTCAAAATGTCTTGTGGCCTGTGCTGTAATGTCGATCTGGACGAAAGGCGGAACGGAAAGCGCATATGGACAAGGACGTGCTCATCGAAGCGGTACTGGCAAGTGGCGTGGTGCTTCCAGCGCCGGGGCCGGGATTTGTCCGGCTGCAGGCAGCCGCAGCGGATGAGAATGCCGGGCCAAAAGAGCTGGCTGCTGCCGTCAGCCAGGATCCGGCAATCACCGGCGCCCTGCTGCGCGTAGCCAATTCTCCGGTCTTTCGCCCTCGCAGCGCTCCACGATCCGCGCTTGAGGCCATCAGCATGCTCGGGCGCACACGCACCATGGCAACCGCCGCGAGCACGGCGCTGCGGAGCCAGTTCAACGGCCTTGACGCCACCGCAGTGGAAGCGCTTTGGTCTGCCAGCGCCAAGGCGGCAGAGCAGAGCTATGCAGCCTGTCGCCAGACTCCATCGAAGGCACTGGCCGATGCAGCCTATCTCGCGGCGCTGATGCAGGACGCGGGGATCGCTGTCGTTCTCAAACGCAATCCCGAGCACGCCGGCCTGTTTCATACCCAGGGTGAAGCACTCGAGGCGGGAGCAAGGGCCCTTGACGTGCTCAGCGGCACGGATCATGCAGCAGCATCCTATCTTGTTGCGCGCAACTGGAAACTGCCACCGGATGTATGCGACGCCATCCGCGCCCATCATGACCCCCGGGGAGCGCGGCGTCTCGCAGATGGACCACGGCGCCTGGCGATGCTGCTGGCGGTCGGAAGAAGGCTTCGGGACGGGCTGTCGCCCGACTGGATCGACTGGGCCGAGATGGTGGAGGCGGAACTTTCCCTGAACGAAGCGGAACTTGAAGAGCTGGCCAGCATCGCAGGCCACCGCGAAAGTCAGTGACGGGAGCTCCCCGCCAGAAACAGTCCTGCACTGATGAATAGCCCACCAAAAATGCGATTTTGAAGAAGCGCAGCTCGCGATGTGGCGGTGACCCGCCGAAGACGGCTTGCGAGCAGGGCATAACAAGACATCACCATGGTATCGACCGTGCAAGTCGTGCCGGCAATGATCAGGAACTGGGGCAGCTGCGGCTCTGCCGGGTTGATGAACTGGGGGACGAGCGCAGCGATGAAGATGATGGCCTTCGGGTTGCCAAGATTGACCAGGATGCCCTGCCGGTAAAACCCTTCGGGAACATCGGGCTCCAGGGCAGGATCCCCCTCCTCCACCCGGGAATTCCATTTCCGGACTCCGAGCCAGACCAGATAGCCCGCCCCGGCCAGTTTTACCGCCATGAAGGCAGCTTCCGACGCCGCCAGCAGTGCCCCCAGCCCCATTGCCACCAGGGCTAGCTGCATGAGCAACGCCGTCTGCAGGCCGGCAATGCCCTTCAGCGCGTGCCAATAGCCATGACGCATCCCTACACTCATGCTCAACACAGCGCCCGGCCCCGGCGAAAGCGCAACAACGAGCGTCGCGGCGAGGAAGCCCAACCACAGGTGCAAGGACATTTCGTGCTCCAGATACAGTCAGATTGATGGCTCCGCCGGCTCAACCGCCGATGTCGCCTTCCAGGTTGAACCTCACCGGAACAACCACAGTCCCCTCGACGGGCTCCCCGCCACGACGGGCCGGCGAGAATCGCCAGTGCCAGACCGCTATCAGGGCAGCCTCATCAAGGGATTCATGCCCCGAGCTTTCTCGTATCTTCACGCCGGTTGGAATTCCTTCGGCGGACACCCGAACGTCAAGGCGCACCACACCTTCCAAGCCCCGCCGACGTGCCATCAGGGGATAGCTCGGCTTGGGATTGTGCAGGTAGCTGGCGCCGAAACCCGGTGGCGAATAGGCTGCCGACCCGGCTCCGGCGGACGGCCCGGCACCCGCCCGGCTCGACACGGCAGGCGCCGTCGTTGTGGCAGATTCGGATACGTCGGCAGTCGCCGACGCGCTCGGCGAGGACGGAGGCGCAACGAGCGCTGGCACAGTTGGTTCAGCACGCTGACTGACCATCGGGCGCGGCGTCGGCACAGGGCGCGGGACGGCCGCAGTGTGTGATGACCGGGCACGGTGGGCCGGCTCGGCGGCCGAGGCAACGGGCCGCGCTGCCTCGGAGCGGAGCGGCTCAGGTGACGAAGGAGGGGGAGGCTCGGCAACAAGCCTGGCCTCAAGGAGGCGCGGCGACTCCGACACGGGCGCACGCACCATGCCCCCGAACCCCAGCACAAGTCCGTGGACAAGGAGCGACAGCCCTAACGCATTCACCAACACCCGATTCATCATTGCAGATTCAGGCGTATGGGCACTCGCAGCAGGGCTTGCTCCCGCGCTCGAAGCGATTATTGACAACAGGGATACTCGTGGACTTCAAGGGAGTCGTGGATCAGATCTGACAGAACCGGGCGGCTTGCCGTGCAATCAAGCGACGCGAAGGTGATTCGGAACGGCATGGCCCATGCCGGACCAAACGCATGACCAAATTGCCGACGCTCAAGACCAAGGGTACGAATCGTACCGAATTGTTCCCGCTTCGTGGGGAACTGAAGGGCATCTCAACCCTTGACGAGTCCATCCGCTCACCATCGCGGCCGTGGCAGCCTGACGGGACGGAGATTTCCGGTCATCCCGGCACTTCCACCGCGGCACGACCCAGACGCAAACCAATGAAGAAGCTGGCGAAGATGACGGCCATCACCGACAGCCCGAGATATAGCGCCTTCCCTTCACCCCAGGCATCAAGGGAAGGTGCGAGCATCCGCATCATGCTCAAGGCAGCCACGAGCAAGCTGATGCCAGCCACCGCCAGCCCCATCACGCGGGAGGCAATCCGAGCCGTGCTATCGGCACGTGCGATCAGCCGGGCAATCCATAGGCCGTTCATTCCATCGGCAAGGAGCATGCCCCCCATGAAAGTCAGCCCGAGGCCTGCAGCCAGCCCCCAGCTCCCTGCCTGAACACCAGCCATTGCAAAGAGCGCTGCCTGACTGACGGTGTCAAAAGACAGGGCGAACAAGGCCCCCACGAGCGCGATCCCCCAAGGATGGGCTGCCCGCCCGAGACGCCCTGTCCAGCGCCCCTTGAGGCCGACGGGACGCACCATTTCATGGGGCTGAGCGGCATAAACGGCTCGCAAATTGAGCACCCCCAGCAGGACCAGGAAGCTGATCGATATCCAGGTGCCCGTGCTTTCCAGCCATTCCGGCGCAACCCAGCCCCGTGACAGCAGGCTCGCACCGATGGCGATGGCCACCACTACCGCACCATGTCCGATGGAGAACAGGCTTCCGCAGAAGCGCGCCAGACGCGGTCTGAGGGGCGCGTTGTAGCGGGTCAGACCATCGATGGTGGCGAGGTGATCCGCATCGAAGCCATGCTTCAACCCCAGCATGAACACCAGCAGGGCGAACGCGAGGCTATCGGAGGGAAGATCGTGCACAGGCATCTATCCGGATGGCGAGTATGAAGTTAATAGTTTAGTTCATACGGTCGCCATGCCAAGTCTGAAACAGGCAGCAGGCACCCGTCAGCTTCTGGGCCGGTAATGCACGTGGGACGCCGAAGACGCACCTTCAGCCCCCGGTCGCCCATCGTGCGAATGGACATGGGGCGTACTGCGGCAGTCTGCGGTGACGAGATTGAGGGCGCCGTGGCGAACCCCGGGTTTGGCCATCAACGCTTCGGCGAATGCCCGCACGGCACCCGTGGCGCCACGCAGGATGACGCTCTCCATGCAATTGTCGTGATCCAGATGAGCATGCAGGGTCGCCACGCACAGATCATGATGCTCATGCTGGGCATGCGTCACCCGCTCCGCCAGTTCGCGCTCATGGTGGTCGTACACGTAGGACAGGTTGGCGATGCAGTGGGGCGCGTCCTCCCTTGCCAGACGGCTGGCTTCAATATGGGTGCGCAGGATGTCGCGCACCGCCTCCGAACGGTTCGAATAGCCCCGGGCCACAATCAGGGCATCAAAGGCCCGGGCCAGGTCTTCATCGAGGGATATGGTAAATCGCTCCACGGGCAGCTCCAGGGTCAGGACAGTCGAACCATTCTGCCCGCGGCCGGAACGGCCGCAATTGGTCAGAACCCGGGCCTGACAGGCTGCGATAATCTCGGGACTCACTGAAACCACCCTTGCACAGACACCATGGCCCGCATCCTCATCGACCTTCCCGAACACTTCGTCTTCTCGACCGAGATTCCCATCTACATCAGCCATATCAACTACGGTCACCACCTCGACAACGCGGCACTGGTCAGCCTCGTGTCAGAGTCCCGGGTACGTTTTCTCAATAGTCTCGGCTACACCGAACTGGACGTGGAGGGCGTCGGCATCGTTGTCGCGGACGCGGCCCTTCAGTACAAGTCCGAGGCGTTTCATGGTGAAACCCTGGTTTTCGCGATGGCGCCGGCAGACTTCAACAAGTATGGCTGCGACCTCGTTTGGCAGGCCACCGAGAAAGTGAGCGGCCGTGAAGTCGCTCGGGGCAAGACCGGCATCCTCTTCTTCGACTACCAGGCCAAACGACCCGCCAGTGTTCCCACCGGGTTCAAGGCCCGGACCGTAGGCTTGTCCTGAGTGGCCGGACGTTACAACCCACACTTCCGCGAGCCTCCCCCGGGCCCGACGACGACGCCAAGGACGGATAGGCGATGACCGCGCTCGCCCGAGACATCATCACCCGCACAATTGCGATTGCGAGCCTCGGCGTCACCGTACGCCCCAAGGCAAGTGCAGGATGAAAGGGTGCCCGGCTGGGGGAAGGGGCGCTGGCAACCCGTCCGTCGCTATTCGTTCGACTCCGATGTCATCCGGGTGGAGAGGACTTTCCCCTGACCCGGCCAACAAATGGCAGGACATAACACCCGACCGATCACGAGTGCTTGCTTGCAGGTGCCGGCAAGCCCGGGGACAGGTTTCCCGCCCGGCGAAATCTATGCTTACAGTCCCGCGTCAGTCATTTTCCCGCCCAGGGGCGTTAATGGGCCATCGCAATGTATTCCCACCCGGCCACGGTCTCCGGTACATCCATCATGCCCCTGCCTATCCTGCTCCGCACCCTGGCTCTTGCTGCCGCAGTGCTGCCCGTGGCGGCAGAAGCACACCCGGCGTATGTCACGGACCCCGTCCCCCTGCATGCCGGCCCCGGGCCTGATTACCCGCAGGTCTCGCTACTTCTCGCAGGAACGGAAATCGAGGTTACGGGCTGCCTCCAGGGTCACCAGTGGTGTGACGTGATAACGCCCCATGGACTACGCGGCTGGGTTTGGAGCGGCACACTGAGCCTCTGGTGGTCGGGGGAGCCCCTGCCCCTGATCCAGTACGGCCCCTCTTTCGGGATCCCGGTGGTCAGCTTCATCATTGGCGACTACTGGTTCCACCATTACCGCGAGCGCCCCTGGTATGGCGACCGCCATCACTGGCGACCTGCTCCCCCGGCAATCCATCGCCATCCGGGACCGTCTCCGGGCTGGCAACCGGAATGGCACACGAGCCGGGACCATGCAGGTGAACCTCGCGGGCAGGATGGCTGGCGACGCGAAGGCCCGAGAGACTATCATCCGCCCCGCCCTGATCGTGCGCCCCGTCAGGAGCCGAGACCGCCCTCCCCGCCCACCGGCTCAACCCCGCCACCCACCCCGGGAGGCTGGGGCCCGTCGCAACACGCACCACGACACGGGGTGCCGCAGATGGACGTCCCGCGCGCGCCGTCCGAACCACCTTCGCGCTTCCGCCCTCCTCCATCAGGAGGGATGCGTGGCGAGAACGGCAACGGCCAGGGGCGAGGGCCGGAAAATCGATTCGGCGGACGCCAATAGGGCCGCAACGCTGAACACGCCCGAGCACATCGTGATCGCCATATTTCCCGCCACCCACCCGGAAATCACCCGGCGCAGGCCAAGAAAGCGGACACCACGTGTCACACCTGGCGGCATGACGGCCAAAGCGGGCCTCCCCGGAAGACAGTGTGACCAGGACCGTTCAGGCAAGCCCCCGCTGGCTCCCGGTGAGGCGCTTGAGGGTGTCGGCAACGGATTTGGTGTGATCGGCCGTGCCAGCCGTCTTGCCACTGAAGGCCTCAATGTCGGACAACAAGCCCGACAGGTTTGAGACATCCCCCGCTTGACGCTCGATCTCTCCGGCAACCCTGCGGATCTCTCGCGCCAGGGTCGAAATATCGGCACCGATCTCGCCGGCGCTGGTACGGGACTTCTCGGCGAGTTTGCGCACCTCATCGGCCACCACGGCGAATCCCCGACCGGCTTCACCAGCACGGGCTGCTTCAATGGCGGCGTTGAGCGCCAGCAGGTTGGTCTGGTCCGCAATCTGCTAGATCACCTCAACGACCCCCTGGATACGCCCACTGGCATCCGCCAATTGACGAGCGCTGCCCGCGGCATCAGCCGCATTCCGTGTCAGCTCGCCGACAGTGTCACTGGCAGCGTGCACCACCCTTCCCTGTTCGTCGATATGACCGGTAAGGCTACCCACGGAGGCATACAGATCGCCGGCACAGGACTCCAACTGCCGGGCGGTATCGTCACGGATGTCATGGGCCTGCCGAAGCGTATGACCCAAAGTGTTCAAGCCATGCACGACCAGAGCAATGTTGTCGTCGAAACTGGACGGATCAAGCTGACTCTCGAAGACCTCGGACTGATAGTCGGCGATCTGCTTCACGATAACCCGCGACAGGCCTGCAAGCTTGGCACTCTGACGACGAAGGAAGAAGGCCTTGAACTCACCGTAGTGGGCTACGAAATTGTCCACATAGTCATCGCGGAAAGGTGTCCCTTCCGGCACGCGGAAAAAAAACACCGCGGTAAGTGTCTGATTCAGGTTGAGGCCGAGGATTTCCCCAAAGGTCGAAAAACCAGCCAACTGCTTGCACGGCAGCGCGGCGCCAACTCTCGACAGCTCCTTGTCGTTATACAACCGGCGCAAAATGCAGTCATTGAGGATGCCGGCTACGGGGGGTCCTGATTTGTCCGCCATGAAGGCTCGAAAATCCCGTTCGGTACTTTGAATCAGGCTTGTGCGGCGCACCAGCATCAGATCCTCCCCGGGCGAGACATCGCAGTAGAAGTTCACCCTCCCTGCACTCGGATCGACGTTGACGACCGAGCGCACGTACATCTCCTTGCCCACCTGGATCGCAAACGAATAGTCGGCCAGCTTGCCCTCCAGTTCCCCTGGCTGGCAGCCGAAATGGGCGCACAGCGCTTCCACGAAGGGCACGATGCGCCCTTCCGCATCGATCACCTGACTGACATAACGCTGCTCCAACGACGCACCGATGACAGGAAAATGCGGACCATCGGCGACGAAATTCTGGCTCTTGAGTACACCAAAGCGCACCCCCCTTGGCACTTTGAGAAATGCAATCAGGGCATGGTTTTCCAGGCGTCGGCTGCCATCGTGGATCCACGTATTCTTGAAGTCGAACTTGCCACCGGCTGACCCTCCCACAAACAAACACGGAAAGCGCCCTGAATCATAGAGCGCCTCCATGAAGAAGGACTCGGACGCCGATAGACCGTCAAAGAGGATGTAGGCCAGCGTGTCCCGGTAATCGATATCCACATCCAGGCGCACGGATTGGATATCCCGGGCAATCCGGTCCACTCGCTCCTTGGCAGAGACCTCCCGCAGCCCCCGACGCAGATCCTCACACCTCAGCGGTACGGCGACAACTTGGGCGCGGGCCACGAGAGAGGCATCGAAGCACTGGATCACCACGCGGTCCCAGCTATCGCCCGTGCGGCAGTACAGGCTCTCGCCGTCGCCACACAGCTCTCCGGCAGTAGAACACAGCATCACCGGCACGCCCGGAAAGCGCGCAGTGACTGCACGTGCAATGGGGTCAATGTCCACATGGGGTGACACATAACCACTGACAAAGGTGGGCGAGAGTGACGTCGACGCGAGGGTTGTCACGATCTCCGACGCCCTGCACTGCAGGACTTCTACGCCGGGCGCAGGCGCGCTGCGCAAACGCTTGAAGAGCTTCACTCTGATGTCTCCTTGCAGGCCTCGAAACGGGCCCGTGGGCGCTTATCGGCCGCTAACCGGCAATGTTGAGCCCATCTTGTAGAACGCCCCGCGGAGGCCCGAACGACACTGTCCCCTTTTGATACAAGCACTTGCGCCATGCGCGCCATCGCGCAGCAGCAGTAGAGTTTCACGAGGGGGGAGTACTTATAGCTGGCGCGTCCAGATGGATCTCCGCTCACAGAGTGAGTGATTTTGCGGTGCCGTCTGATCGGCCCTGCAGGCGGCTCGGCAGCAGGGCCGGAATTGATTTCACGCAGACGAAAGGACGATTGCGTCTCTCGGCCCCTGGCTCAGACCAACCCTTGGCGCAGGGCCGCCCGGGCCACCCAAGCCTGACCCAATGCAAGCCCACCATCTCCGGGAGGCGCATGCTGCGCCTCGAAGACATGCAACCCGCGAGCCAGCAGCCTGTGGCGCAGACCCGCGGCAAGCAAGGCATTGTGCAAACAGCCACCGGCCAGCACCACACGACGAATGCCTTCGGCATGGGCCGCCTCACCGATCCACTGGGCAAGGGCCTCCACCAGCGTGGCATGAAAATGGGCAGCACCCCGAGCGGCATCATCCTCATCAGCAAGCTGCGCGAGCAAGGGATAGAGATTGAGCACAGACAAGCCACTCTCGGCCCGGGTATCGATGTAATACCCCCCGGGCAGGGGCAGACAGGCACCAAAACGACGCGCAAGAACTTCAAGCAGCATGGCTGCCTGACCTTCGAAGCTCATGTCCTCGCAGATGCCCAGTAGTCCGGCGGCCGCATCGAACCAACGACCGAGACTCGTGGTTGGCGGACAGCGTGCACCGCGCAACAGCATGCCAAGCACCTGCTCCACGTTCGGGCGAGCCGCAAAACGCTCGATCGCCTCGTCACGACGCCCAAGTGCATGCAGTACGCCACAGGCCATACGCCAGGGCTCACGGGCGGCACGATCTCCGCCGGGCAGGGGCAGCGGGCTCAGATGCCCCAGGCGCCGGAATACCGCCCCCTGCACGTGCAGGAGCTCCCCGCCCCAGGGCATGCCGTCGGAGCCCAGCCCGACCCCATCGGCAGCCAGGCCGAGCACCGGTTCATCGATCCCATGCTCGGCGCACACGGCCGCAATGTGGGCGTGATGGTGCTGCACCGGAATGGCGGGAATCTCAAGCCGCTCGGCCAGAGCAAGTGCGGCCCGGGTCGAGTAATAATCCGGGTGGGCATCGTGCGCCAGGGCCTCGGGTCGCACGGCAAGAATGGTCTGAAGGTGCTCGGCCGCCTCATCAAGGGCTGCACATGCCGCCGGGTTGTCAAGCCCGCCGACATGCTGGGAAAGGAAAGCCTCCCGACCACGGACCATGCACACGCTGGCCTTGAAGTGGGCGCCGAAGGCCAGTACGGCGGGCCCCACGCCCCTCAGGGGCAGCGAGAGCGGCGTAAAACCCCGGGCGCGGCGCAAGAACTGGATGCCACCGCCCGAACTCGCTCCCGGCCCCGTGGGCAGATCGGGCCGCACGCGCAGCACCGAGTCATCGCAGCGCACCACGATGTCCCGATCATGCATGAGCAACACATCGGCAATCTCGCCCAGACGCTCAAAGGCCTCGTCGTTCCCCTGCACAAGGGGCTCCCCATGGGGGTTGGCACTGGTCATCACCAGAGTGAGAGGTTGGGCATCGGCCAGCCAGGCAATGCCAGCGGGACGGCCGGCGGCCTCATGAAACAACAGATACTGCAAGGGGGTGTAGGGCAGCATCATGCCGACCTCATCCAGCCCCGGAGCCACTCCAGGCAAAACGGAATCGAAATCGGCCTGCTTGCCAAGCAGCACGATCGGTCGTTCGGGACTCTCTAGGCTTGCCGCCTCGGCAGCAGACAGTTGCGCCCAGCGTGCCACGCTGGGTAGATTCGCGCACATCAGTGCGAGGGGTTTGTGGGGACGCCGCTTGCGTGCGCGCAGACGCGCAACACTATCCGGCTGCGACGCATCGCAGGCCAGGTGAAAGCCGCCCAGGCCCTTGATTGCGACAATCTCCCCAAGCTTCAGACGACGCACCGTTTCGGCCACGGGATCCCGGGCCAGGGCGCGCACGCCGTGGGGCTCGAAAAGGCTCAAATGAGGGCCGCAGGCGGGGCAAGCGTTGGGCTCTGCATGGAAACGCCGGTCTCCCGGATGACCGTACTCGGCCTCGCAACCCGGACACTGCGTGAATCCGGCCATGCTGGTACGTGCCCGGTCATAGGGCAACGTCCGGGTGATCGTGTAGCGCGGGCCACAATGGGTGCAGTTGATGAAGGGATAGCGCCAGCGTCGGTCATCCGGATCGAACAGCTCGGCCAGACAGGACGGGCACACCGCCACGTCCGGGCCAATAGCCGTGGCCACCGCGCCTTCCACACTGGGCAGGATCACGAAACCCTTGCACGACAGGTCGGGCGGAATGACCTCAGGTTCGATCACATCCACCCGGGCAAGGGGTGGCGCCTCCGTGGCAAGGCACTGGGTAAAGGCGTCAAGCACCGGCTCACTGCCATGGATCTCGATTTCCACACCGCCACCGTCATTGCGCACCCACCCGGCGAGACCAAGATGCGTGGCAAAGCGATACACAAAGGGCCGAAAACCCACCCCTTGCACCACGCCACGAACCCGCAGACGTCGGGCGACTCGGGTTGGATCGACAAGCATCAACATGGGTTGCTCACTCTCCGTCCAGGTTTTCGCTTGCCAATGCGGCATTGGCGCAAGCACCGCCGCAACACACACGCCTCAACATCCGCCGGGGCTTCCAGGCACAGATCTGTCCCGCCCCCGCCTCCCGATCATTGATGAAAGTTCGACCAACCTTGCCGCAATAGTCTTTACGCATATCTCAACACCGTGACCGCAACTTCTGCACTACCATCCCTTCCGACCGCACTCCGGAAGGGGCCACTTCCCGGACAATCCGGGGAGCACCCTCCGAATGCCAACTCGAGTACGCTCAGCGACCAATAAACGGCCCCCTCAGACCTGGACATCCTTACGATACGCCTTTCCCGGTCCAATTGGCGAGCCAGCCTCCCGGGAGACTCGACGGCCTGGAAGGGGCCGTGCCCGAAGAAGACCGCACACGGATGCGAACGCCATATGAAAATGCGCCAGCCGAGCATCTGAAGTCACTGAAAGACAACAACAGCATGACTTTTGTCGCATGATGGAAAACATTCCGCTACACGTTTGAAAGCCTGCTGTTTTATCTTGCAAGGATCATGAAAGTATTCTTGACCGCCGTTTCGGCATTCGCCCTGTTCGCGACCCCTGCCCTTGCGCAGACTCCGCCATCCGCCCCGGCACAGACCGCCGTGCAGGGCGGCAGCCCCACCGCCGATGGGGCACTTCCCGCGCCCCCCAAGATCACGCGGTGGGAAAACACCGGCATGACGCCTCTGGAGGCGCGTGAATGGCAGACCTACAACCACACGCCGAACGAGGCAACCAACTGGAAGCGGGCCGGCTTCACACCCCTCGTGGCCCGCACCTGGTCGGACAAGGGCTTCGATCCGGACGAGGCGAGGGAATGGCTCGATTCTGCCAAGACCAGCCGCAGCCTGATGTCGGAGCTGGACCAGTCCGATCCGAGCCAATGGAAGCGGGAAGGCTTCACCCCGAATGATCGCCTTGCCTGGTGGGAAGCAGGCTTCGTCTTCGAAGACGCCCTTCTGCTGGCCCGTGCAGGCATGTCACCGGCAGATGCCGCATGGAACGGCCACGAAAAACTCAAGCAGATCAAGGGTGGCACAGCAGAGCCCGCCAAGGTCGAAACAACATCGGCCAGCCTGGCCACCCCGAGCCTGGCATCGGTGTGGGGCGTGGTCGGCCCCTACGTCACCGTCGGGATGGCGATCTTTGTTGCCTTCATTGCAGGCGGCTTCGCCTTTTTCCTGTTTCGGCGCAGGCAGATCAACCGTCAGTTGAAGAAGGCTGACGAGGGCGCCGGCCCCGAGAGCGAAATCCCTGCGCCCACTACGGAAGGCACCTCTCCGCGCACGCCGGGCCAGGATCCGCCCAAGCGCCGGCCGGCACGCCGCTTTGCACTGACCAGGCCCGCGAGCCCCCACTGCCTCCATTGCAAGAGCCTTGACGTACGTCCTTCGCGCATGCACCCGCACCGCTTTGCCGGCATCAACTTCACCGAGTATTTCCGCTGCCGCAAATGCGGTCGGCACTTCGCCATTGTCAGCTACACGCCCATCCTTGCCGCGGGTGGTGCCGTTGTATTGGTCTTGACCTTCCTGACCTCGGGCTTCATCTACACCTTGTCCCTGATCCACTAGGACACAACCACAGCCATGTCTCCCCCAGTGATCCGGCCGGTCGATTTCGACAACCCCGCCTGCACGGCGGATTTTCTCGACCTGCTCGATCACTACATGCGCGGCCCCAGCGGCAGCGGTCAGGCCATGACTGCCGCACTGCGTGCCCGCCTGCCTGCAGAGCTGCGCCGACGCCCCACCGTCGTGAGCTTCATTGCCTACGCGGGCGATCGGGCTGCCGGGCTGATCACTTGCGTCGAAGGGTTTTCGACTTTCGCCGGGCGTCCCCTTTTCAACATTCACGATATCGTCGTGCATGACGACTTCCGCCGCCAGGGCATTGCCAAAGCGCTACTGGTCCATGCCGAACATGTCGCACGGGAGCGAGACTGCTGCAAACTGACACTGGAAGTCCTCGAAGGCAATACCGGTGCGCGCCTTGCCTACGAGGGATTTGGCTTTCAGGGCTACCAGCTCGACCCGGCCATGGGGAAAGCACTCTTCATGGAGAAGAAGCTGTAGCGCCTCAAATCCTGTCCTTTCCACCCGTCCAAATGAAAGAACCCGGCTTGAGCCGGGTTCTTTCATTTGGACGGGTGGCAGAAACTCAACGCTGGACCTGGGTCACATCCCGCACAGCCCCCGTATCGGCACTGGTAGTGAGGGCAGCATAGGCCTGCAAGGCCGCCGATACGTGGCGCACACGGTTGGCGGGCTTCCAGCCCCGCGCATCCTGCGCAGCCCTGCGCCGGGCCAGTTCGGCGTCGGGAACTGCAAGCCGGATGCTGCGATTGGGAATGTCGATCTCGATCACGTCTCCCTCCTCCACCAGCCCGATGGCACCACCGCAGGCTGCTTCGGGCGAGGCGTGCCCGATGGACAAGCCCGAGGTACCGCCGGAAAAGCGGCCGTCAGTGAGGAGCGCGCAGCTCTTGCCGAGGCCCTTTGACTTCAGGTAACTGGTCGGATAGAGCATCTCCTGCATACCCGGGCCCCCCTTCGGGCCTTCGTAGCGGATCACCACGACGTCACCCGCCACAATCTGATCGGCGAGGATGCCTGCCACCGCATCTTCCTGACTTTCAAATACACGGGCACGGCCGGTAAACGTCCAGATGGACTCATCCACACCGGCCGTCTTCACGATACAGCCCTTCTCGGCGATGTTGCCGTAGAGCACGGCGAGACCACCGTCCTGGCTGAAGGCATTGGCCTTGTCGCGGATCACGCCCTTGCTGCGGTCCATGTCAAGCTCGTTCCAGCGCCGATCCTGGCTGAAGGCCACCTGGGTGGGAACGCCGCCCGGCGCGGCCTTGTAGAAGTTGAACACACCGCTGTCGTGGGCTTGCATCACGTCCCAGCTGGCCAGAGCCTCGGCCATCGTCCTGGTGTGAACGGTGGGCAGGTCCGTGTGCAGCAGCCCGGCGCGATTGAGCTCGCCGAGGATGGCCATGATGCCGCCGGCACGGTGCACGTCTTCGATATGCACTTCGGCCACCGCGGGCGCCACCTTGCACAGGCAAGGTACCTGGCGCGAGATACGATCAATGTCCTTCATGGTGAAATCAACACCGGCTTCCTTGGCCGCAGCCAGCAGGTGCAGCACCGTGTTGGTGGAGCCCCCCATGGCCACATCAAGGCTGATCGCGTTCTCGAAAGCCCTGAAACTGGCGATGGAGCGCGGCAGGACGGATTCGTCGTCCTTCTCGTAGTAGCGGCGGGCCATCTCTACGATGGTACGGCCGGCTCGCAGGAAGAGCTGCTCGCGATCTGCGTGGGTGGCCAGCACCGTACCGTTGCCCGGCAGGGACAGGCCAAGGGCTTCGGTCAGACAGTTCATGGAATTGGCGGTGAACATGCCGGAGCAGGAGCCACAGGTCGGGCAGGCGGAACGCTCGATGGCGTCCACCTCTTCGTCCGAGCAGCTACTGTCGGCGGCCTTGACCATGGCGTCCACCAGGTCGAGGGAGATCACCTTGGCCTCCCACTTGACCTTGCCGGCCTCCATCGGGCCGCCGGACACGAAGATCGCCGGGATGTTGAGACGCAGCGCGGCCATCAGCATGCCCGGCGTGATCTTGTCGCAGTTGGAGATGCACACCATGGCATCCGCCGTGTGGGCGTTGCACATGTACTCCACGCTGTCGGCGATCAGGTCGCGGCTGGGCAGGCTGTAGAGCATGCCGCCATGGCCCATGGCAATGCCGTCATCGACGGCGATGGTGTTGAACTCCTTGGCGACACCACCCGCCTTCTCGATCTCGCGCGCCACCAGCTGGCCCAGATCCTTGAGGTGTACGTGACCGGGAACGAACTGGGTGAAGCTGTTCACCACCGCGATGATCGGCTTTTCGAAATCGCCGTCCTTCATGCCGGTGGCGCGCCAAAGGGCGCGGGCGCCGGCCATGTTGCGACCGGCGGTGGAAGTGCGGGAACGATACTGGGGCATCTCGAGGACTCCGTCTTGAAACGAATGAATGTGTTGCCAGCCTTCCATTCTAGCTCGACAGAAGGACCGGTGCCGCCACTCGCTACTTGCCGGTACAGCCGGGGGAGCTTACGCGAGCGTAAGTTCGGGTAATCCCCCATTGGCCGCCAGCGACGATGGCCCCTTAATAGGCTTGCATAGAGCAACACGCACAACGCTCCTGCCCCGAGCGCAGCCGCACCATTCGTTACATTTGAGAAAAGGTTTGGACACGCTGGGGCACTAGGCTTGGCGCAATAAGAAACACAACGGAGACCTCGCAATGAGCCCATTGCCCATCCTGGCCTTGATCCTCACGGTCAGCCTCACCCTCGCCGTTGCGCACAGACTTGTAGCTGCCCGCCGGCAGCGCGCGCGCCTGCGCAAACAGCCCCTCTCCTCCACCCGGGCGAAGCACTGATTTCGCCCCCAACCGGGAAGTCCCATGAGCGAGTTCATCCTGGAAACTGCCGGCCTGACGAAGGAGTTCAAGGGCTTTGCGGCAGTATCCAACGTCGATCTGAAGGTCCGTCGCGGCCATATCCACGCCCTGATCGGCCCCAACGGCGCCGGCAAGACCACCGTATTCAACCTGCTGACCAAGTTCCTGCCACCCACCCGCGGCAGCATCGTCTTCGATGGACAGGACATCACCCGTGAGGCGCCAGCAGTCACAGCCCGCAGGGGGCTGGTCCGCTCCTTTCAGATCTCGGCAACCTTTCCGCACCTGACCGTAATGGAGAACGTGCGGATCGGGCTGCAGAGGAAGCTGGGCACCGAGTTCCATTTCTGGCGCTCCGAGAAGAGCCTGGATGTTCTCAACGAGCGTGCCATGCAGCTACTCGAATCCGTGGATCTGGGGAGCTTTGCCGACACGATCACGGCGGAGATGCCCTATGGCCGCAAACGTGCCCTGGAGATCGCCACAACCCTGGCTCTCGAACCGACGATGATGCTCCTGGACGAACCCACCCAGGGCATGGGTCACGAGGACATCGGAAGGGTGGTCGAGCTGATCCGCAAAGTGTCCGCCAACCGCACCATCCTGATGGTCGAGCACAACCTCTCGGTGGTGGCCAACCTGTGCGACCGCATCACCGTGCTTCAGCGAGGCAGCATATTGGCGGAAGGCCCTTACGAGGAGGTCTCGAAAAACCCGCAGGTACTCGAAGCCTATGTGGGCTCCAGCGACATGAACGACGCCCACCACTGACCGGAAGCGATCCATGACCAGCGCCTTCGACCCCAAGCCCGAAATGTTGCGGATCCACGATCTGCATGCCTTCTACGGCGAATCCCATATCCTCCACGGCATCGACCTGCATGTCGGTCGCGGTGAATGCATCACCCTCCTTGGCCGCAATGGCTCCGGCCGCTCCACCACACTCAAGTCCATCCTCGGCCTGGTGGGCCGACGTACCGGATCGATCATGGTGAATGGCAAGGACGTCATTGCCGAGCCCACTCACCGCATGGCCCGCTACGGCATCGGCTACGTACCCGAGGAACGCGCCATCTTTGCCTCCCTCTCCACCGAGGAGAACCTGATGCTGCCCCCCCAGGTGGCCAGCGGCGGGATGAGTGTGGACGAGATCTACGGGATGTTCCCCAACTTGCTGGAGCGCCGCAGTAGCCCCGGCACCAAGCTGTCCGGCGGCGAGCAGCAGATGCTCGCCATGGCGCGGGTACTGCGCACCGGCGCAAAGCTGTTGCTCCTCGACGAGATCACCGAGGGTCTGGCACCGGTCATCGTCAAGAAACTGGGCGAAGTCATTGTAGAACTCAAGAAACGTGGCTTCACCATCGTGCTGGTGGAGCAGAACTTCCGCTTCGCCGCCCCCCTGGCCGACCGTCACTACGTACTGGAGCACGGCGAGATCATCGCCACGATCACCAAGGAAGAACTACCCGGAAAGATGGACTGGCTGCACCAAACCCTCGGCGTCTGAGCCGGCTCGACACAACAAAGAAGGAGAGAGACATGACCATGAAAAAAGCGATTTCCATCGCCTGTACCACCGCCCTTGCCGCCTTGTCTGGCGGCGTGCAAGCGCAGGTGTCAGGTGGTGTGGTGAAGATCGGCGTGCTGACGGATCTATCCGGCACCTATTCCGACGTGGCTGGCCCCGGCGCAGTGCAGGCCACGAAGATGGCCATTGAGGATTTCATTGCCAAGGAGAAGCCCGACTTCAAGATCGAGATGGTCAGCGCCGACCACCAGAACAAGGCCGACATCGCATCGAACAAGGCGCGCGAGTGGTTCGAGCGCGAAGGCGTCGACACCGCCACCGAGTTGGTCACCACCTCGGTGGCCCTGGCGGTCATGAAGATCGCCAAGGAAAAGGACCGCATCGCGCTGATGAGCGGCCCCGCCTCCACCCCGATCACCAATGAGCAGTGCAACGACGTCACCGTCCATTACACCTATGACACCTACGCCCTGGCCAATGGCACGGCCAAGGCCGTGACCAAGCAGGGCGGCAAGAGCTGGTTCTTCCTGACCGCCGACTACGCCTTCGGTCAGGCCCTGGAGAAGGATGCGTCGGCGGTGGTCACAGCCAACGGGGGCAAGGTGCTGGGTTCGGTCCGCCACCCCTTCCCCGGCTCCGACTTCTCCTCCTTCCTGCTCAAGGCCCAGTCCTCCGGCGCGCAGGTGATCGGTCTCGCCAATGCGGGGGCCGACACCACCAACGCCATCAAGCAGGCCGCCGAATTCGGCATCACCCCGACCCAGTCCCTGGCCGGCCTCCTGATGTTCATCACCGACGTGCACTCCCTCGGTCTCAAGGCCACCCAGGGCATGTACCTGACTGACGGCTTCTACTGGGATCTGAATGACGAAACCCGTGCCTGGTCCAAGCGCTTCTTCGGCGTGCAGAAGAAGATGCCGACCATGGTCCAGGCCGGTCAGTACTCGTCGGTCTATCACTACTTGAAGGCCGTCAAGGCTGTCGGCACGGACGACACCAAGAAGGTCATGGCCCAGATGAAGAAGACGCCGATCAACGACTTCTTTGCCAAGAACGGCCAGATCCGCGAAGACGGCCGGATGGTCCATGACATGTACCTGATGCAGGTGAAGAAGCCCGCCGAGTCCAAGTACCCGTGGGATTACTACCATGTGCGTCAGGTGATTCCGGCAGCCGAGGCCTTCCAGCCCCTGGCGCAGTCCCGCTGCCCGCTGGTCAAGAAATAAGCCGCTGCAACCACGATCCCCGGAGCGGCCCTGCGCCGCTCCGGCCCTGGAGTGACCCATGGAAATATTCGGCGTCCCATCCGCCCTGCTGGGCAGCCAGTTGCTGGTCGGGCTGATCAATGGCTCGTTCTACGCCATCCTCAGCCTCGGGCTGGCGATCATCTTCGGCCTGCTCAACATCATCAACTTCGCCCACGGCGCCCAGTACATGATGGGTGCCTTCATCGCCTGGCTGGCCTTGACCAAGTTCAACGTCAATTACTGGGTGGCCCTGATTGCCGCCCCCCTGCTGGTCGGCCTGTTCGGGGTCATCCTCGAACGCACCATGCTGCGCAAGCTGTACAAGCTCGACCACCTCTACGGGCTGCTTCTGACCTTCGGTCTGGCCCTGATCATCGAGGGCGTCTTCCGTGATCAGTTCGGCATCTCGGGTGAGTCGTACGACGTTCCGGATGCCCTCGCCGGCGGCATCAATCTGGGCTTCATGTTCCTGCCCATCTATCGGGCCTGGGTCATCGTCGCATCCCTCACCGTGTGCTTCGGCACCTGGTACATGATCGAGAAGACCCGCCTGGGCGCCTATCTGCGTGCGGGCACCGAGAACTCCCAGATCGTCCAGGCCCTGGGCATCAACGTGCCCTTGTTGATCACCTTCACCTACGGCTACGGCGTCGCCCTGGCAGCCTTCGCCGGCGTACTGGCGGCCCCCGTGTTCCAGGTCAATCCGCTGATGGGCTCCAACCTGATCATCGTCGTGTTCGCCGTGGTGGTCATCGGCGGCATGGGCTCTATCCTGGGCTCCATCGTCACCGGTATCGGGCTTGGTCTGATCGAAGGCCTGACCCGGGTCTTCTACCCGGAAGCCTCCGCCGTCGTCGTCTTCGTCATCATGGTCATCGTCCTGCTGGTACGGCCTGCGGGTCTGTTCGGCAAGGCCTGAAAGGACACTCCGTGAGCACAACCAAGCAACCCTCCGCGCTGATCAAGACCGAGGCCTTGTACACCGCCCTGTTCGTCGTCGGGCTCATTGCGCCCTTCGCGATCTATCCGACCTTCCTGATGAAGTTGTTCTGCCTCGCCCTTTTCGCCAGCGCCTTCAACCTGCTTCTTGGCTTTGCCGGCCTCCTGTCCTTCGGTCACGCGGCCTTCCTGGGTACGGCCGGCTACGTCTGCGGGCTGATGGTGCGCGACATGGGCGTCACGCCGGAAGTGGGCATCATCGCGGGTACCGCAGCAGCCGGCCTGCTCGGCTGGCTGTTTGGCGTACTGGCCATTCGACGCACAGGCATCTATTTCGCGATGATCACCCTGGCCCTGGCCCAGATGGTCTACTTCATCGTGCTGCAGGTGAAGGCAACCGGCGGTGAAGACGGTCTGCAGGGTGTCCCCCGCGGCCACCTCTTCGGCCTGGTGGACCTGTCCGACAATGTTGCCATGTACTACCTGGTCTACGCCGTGTTCAGCATTGGCTTCTTCATCATCTACCGGACCATCCATTCACCTTTTGGCCAGATTCTCAAGGCGATCCGCGAAAACGAACCAAGGGCGATATCCCTGGGTTACGACGTGAACAAGTTCAAGCTGATGGCCTTTGTGATCTCCGCGTCGCTGGCCGGCCTGGCTGGCGCCACCAAGACCCTCGTGTTCCAGCTCACATCCCTCTCGGATGTCCACTGGCACATGTCGGGCGAAGTGGTGCTGATGACGCTGCTGGGTGGGCTGGGCACCATTCTCGGCCCGGCAGTCGGATCGGCCACCATCGTCACCCTGCAGAACGAACTGGCCGACAAGGTCGGCTCCTGGGTGACAGTGATCATGGGCTTGATCTTCGTCGTCTGTGTGCTTGCCTTCCGGCGTGGCATCGTCGGCGAAATCCAGGCCTTGATCCAGCGCGCGGGCATCCGCTGAGCCGCGCTGCGGGGCTTGCCCCGAACAATAAACGGACGGCCAAGGCCGTCCGTTTTTCTTGACTTGGCGTCAGACCCGGAACCGGGAGACAGTCTGATGAAGCTGGGTGGCCAGATCTTCCATGTCGTGTGCCGCGACCGCGGTGGACTCGACAGCCTCGGTATTCTCCCGCGCCATCGCCGCAATGGACTCGATGCTATCCGCGACCGCGGCGCTGGCCGTGCGCTGCCGCTCAGTGGCATCGGCAATTTCATCAAGGCCGCGCCCGACATCCGCCACCGACTCATTGGCTGCAGCAATCGCGCTCGACACCGAGGCCACCGCGGCGCGGCTTGAGCCCAGGTGGCCCAAACCCTCATCGATCGCCTTGCGCACAGCGACCGATTGCCGGGACAGTTGCGATGTCACGGCGTCGATCTCGCCTGCCGAACGGGCCGACTTCTCCGCCAGCTTGCGGACTTCGTCCGCCACCACGGCAAATCCGCGCCCCTGCTCACCGGCTCTGGCGGCCTCGATGGCCGCATTGAGCGCAAGGAGGTTGGTCTGTTCGGCAATCTCCCTCACCTCCTGGGTCATTGAGGTGATGGATGACGTGGACTGGACGAACTCCTCGACGGAAACGGCCATCTGACGCACCGCATCCTCGGCAAGCCCCACCTCGGCCACCAGCGATTCGAGTGTCCGCCCCCCCTCCTCGGCCCTCCGCAAGCTTTCCTGCGAACGCTGATGCACCCGCTCGGCACTGCCCGCCACGTTGGCGATATTGGTCGCCATGTGCTCAACGGCCGCTGCGGCACTCACGGACTGATCATTCTGCCGCCGCGATCCTTCCGCGACGCGTCCCGCGCTCGTTGCCAGTTGATGGGCCGAACCGGTCACCCGGGAGGCCGACTCGGACACATGGCGCACCAGCTTGGCAATGGTCCCGAGCATCTCGTTGAACGTGGCAGCCGTCTGACCGATCTCGTCCCTGCCGGCCACCTCGAGGCGACGGGTCAGATCGCCCTCGCCTTTGGCAATCTCGCCAAGGCTCCGATTCATCTCGGCCAGGGGGCTGACGACGAACTTGCGGATGAAAAAGACCACGAAGGCGATCAGGGGAAGCGACAGGGCCAGGGCGCTGACGATGCTTTTCCACATGAAGGAATCGACTGCAGCGTTCACCTTGTCGAGGGACACCTTCATGCTCACCAGTCCGAGTGTGCTTCCCACCGGAACCTGGTGGCAGCCAACGCAGTTCTTCCCCAGGTAGTTCTCGGATGCGAGGGCAGGCTTGACGACCCGCAGATACTCTCCAGCCTGGAGGTCACGCTCCACGCGCACGAGCTCCTTGCCGCTGGCCATCACGGCCTTTTCGTCCACATCCAGTGGCGGAGGTGGTCGATTCCCGGCGCCAAACTGCTGCGTGACGGCGTCGCCCCGGATCACCACCAGATCCTTGATCACCGATAGCTGCTTGATCTGGTCGAGAAAGACCTCGCGCTGCCCGACCGTTCCGGTGATCATCATTCCGGTCAGACCCGCCATGGTCATTTCGTGGATGGAGTGGGCGAAATCCTCCGCCTGATCTATGGCTGTTTCCCGATTGACCCGGGTCTCCCAAGCAATCATGCCGCCCCAGGCGATGATCAACATCAGCCAGATGGCCCCGGTCAGTCGTAACCAGATGGGCGTGTTGGCGAGTTTGCGCATGGTGTGTCCCTCCATACAGCCAGGATCGCAACGTCCCGGTCTGTGATACCAGTGGGCGGTCTACGGCAGGGACATTGTGCGCCTTAAGGCAGCGGCGGGAAAATATCAGGCGGGTGCCGCACGGGCATTGAGGCGCTGGGTAGCGGCGTTCCAGTCGGCCCGGGCCAGCAGGGGCCAGGCCAGGAGGGCACGATCGAGGGAAGCGTCGATCAGGGCGGACTCTTCCCGCCGAGGCGGCTTGAGGACGAAGTTGACCACTTCATTGCGGTCACCGGGGTGGCCGATACCCACCCGAAGACGCCAGAAGTCCTGGGTGCCCAGATGGGCGGTGATGTCCTTGAGGCCATTGTGCCCCCCCAGACCACCACCGAACTTGAGCCGGAGCTGCCCGGGCGGAATGTCGAGTTCGTCATGGACGACAAGGATTTCCGCAGGGGCAATGCGATAGAAACGCGCCAGCGCGGCCACCGACTGGCCGGAACGATTCATGAAGGTCTGGGGCATCAGCAGCCACACCCCGTCGGCGCGCGCGTTGGCGGCCAGACCATGAAAACGGGCTTCCTTGCTGAACGCCGTACCCAGTTCACGGGCAAGGCGCTCACAAAACCAAAACCCGGCGTTATGCCGGGTTTCAGCGTACTCGCTCCCCGGATTACCGAGGCCAACGATAAGCTTTGGTGCAGGCTGGCTCATCGTTCAGTGGCCTCGCTATCCGCGGAGAAATCAGGCAGCCGGGGTTTCCTCGGCAGCATCGTCGCTACCACGGACAGCCAAGACGGTCGCCACAACCGGGTCTTCACCGTGGGTCAGGGCCTTCACGCCCTTCGGCAGGGTCAGGGCGGAAACGTGGATGGAGGCACCGGTCTTCAGATCCTTCAGGTCCACTTCGATGAACTCGGGCAGATCGCCCGGCAGGCACTCGAGGTCGAGTTCGGTCATCGGATGGGAAACCATGCCGCCTTCGAGCTTGACGCCCGGCGCGATGTCGGCATTGATGAAGTGCAGGGGCACCTTCACGTGGATCTTGTGGGTTGCATCCACGCGCTGGAAATCCATGTGCAGAACCTGCTGCTTGTACGGGTGCCACTGGGTGTCCTTGAGGATCACGGACTGGTTGGCACCATCGAGGACCATGGTCAGCACGGAGGCGTGGAAGGCCTCGTTGCGCAGGGCATGGAAAATCTCGTTGTGATCCACTTCGATCTGGGCGGGAGCGCCAGAACCGTAGACGATGGCGGGGACACTGCCAGCGCGACGCAGGCGGCGGCTCGCACTCGTGCCCTGCAGAACGCGCGTCTTGGCGTTGAATTGAATGGTCATTTTCACTACTCCGGTTGATGGGCCCGTCCGCGACCAGACGGGCGAAAAAGCCGGCGGGCTCGCACCCGCCGGCTTGAAAACAGATGTCCTACTCGTTGAACAGAGAGCTGACAGACTCTTCGTTGCTGATCCGCAGAATGGTATCGGCGAGGAGTTCGGCAATCGACACGAAACGGATGCGCTTGCAGGCCTTGGCCTCATCGGAAAGCGGAATGGTGTCGGTCACCACCAGCTCATCCAGGTCGGATTCATTGATCCGGCTGATGGCGGGGCCGGACAGCACGGCATGCGTACAGTACGCCATCACACGCTTGGCGCCGTTTTCCTTGAGTGCCTGGGCCGCCTTGCACAGGGTGCCGGCGGTGTCGACGATGTCGTCCATGATCACGCAGGTACGGCCCTCGACTTCACCGATGATGTTCATCACCTCGGACACATTGGCCTTGGGACGGCGCTTGTCGATGATGGCCAGGTCGCACTCGAGGCGCTTGGCGAAGGCACGGGCCCGCACCACGCCGCCCACGTCCGGCGATACGACCATCAGGTCTTCGTACTTCTGCTTTTCCAGGTCATCGAGCAGCACGGGCGCCGCGTAGATGTTATCCACTGGAATGTCGAAGAAACCCTGGATCTGGTCGGCGTGGAGATCGACCGTGAGCACACGCTGCACACCGGCGGCCTGGAGCATGTTGGCCACGACCTTGGCGGTGATGGGCACACGGGCCGAACGGGGGCGCCGATCCTGACGGGCGTAACCGAAATAGGGAATCGCTGCAGTGATGCGACCAGCGGAAGCCCGCTTCAGCGCATCCACCATGATCAGCAATTCCATGATGTTGTCGTTGGTGGGAACGCAGGTCGGCTGCAGGACGAATACATCCTTGCCACGCACGTTCTCGAGAAGTTCGACATTGACTTCGCCGTCCGAGAAACGGCCAACCGTGGCCGAACCCAAAGACTTCCCAAGGCGGCGCACCACATCTGCGGCCAGTTTGGGGTTGGCGTTGCCGGTGAAAACCATCAGGCTGCCCGAAGCCATGATCACCTCTCGTTACTGCGAAGTAGAACCGCTTGAAACAAAACGGGCAGGTTTTTGACCTGCCCGCTGAATTTGGCTGGGGAAGAAGGATTCGAACCTTCGAATGCCGGAATCAAAATCCGGTGCCTTGACCAACTTGGCGACTCCCCAATATCGTCATCACAACCTACACAAGCCATCCCTGCAACGGATGCCTGTCCAGCCCTGAGGCCACCCAGACCACCCAACCCTGCGGGGCTGCTGCAGCAACCTGATCCGCTTCCTCCTTCGAGTCGAAGGGGGCAAAGATGCAGGCACCTGAACCACTCATTCTTGCTGCCCCATGCTGCGACAACCAGACCAGCGCTTCAGCCACTTCGGGAAACCGTCTGCAGACCGTTGGCTGCATGTCGTTCCGCGTTGTGTGTGTTGCGAAGGCGCGCATTATTATGGGTTCGGTGTCCCGCGTCAACTCTTCGGCCGAAAATATTTCCGCGGTCGGCACCGCAACCTCGGGCGCCACCATCACATACCAGGCCGGCGCCACTTTCAAGGGCTGGAGCGCCTCTCCGACGCCCTCGGCGAAAGCGGTCTCGCCAAAGATGAAGAAAGGCACATCGGCCCCCAGGGCCAACCCCAGCTCCCGAAGGCGCTGCCCGGGGAGGTTGCAGCCCCACATCCGGTTCAGGGCGATCAATACGGTGGCCGCATCCGAACTGCCGCCACCCAGCCCGCCGCCCATGGGGATCCGCTTGCATACCCCGATGTCGACCCCCTTCGTTGAACCCGTGGCCTGCTGCAGGGCACGGGCTGCACGGACGACAAGATCCGCCTCGGGGGCCACCCCGGGCACATCCGTGGTGCGCAGGATGCGCCCGTCGGGACGGCACCTGAGATGGATCTCGTCACCCCAGTCCAGCATGCGAAAGGCCGTCTGGAGCAGATGGTAACCATCGGGACGACGGCCGACGATGTGCAGGAAGAGATTGATCTTGGCGGGCGCCGGCAGACGCAGGTCCGTGGCCGCCGGATCGAAGGCAATGGGGTGCATGTCAGGGATTCCAGGAATCGACGATCAGGCGCAGGCGCGTATCGCCACGATGGATGTCAATTTTGCGGGGCAGGTCATCCGGCGCCTCGCCCACGTAATCGACGTAGTCGATGGTCCAACCACCGTCGATGACCTTGAGAGGGCGCCCAAGAGCATCAAGCGCACGCACCTCCGCATGGGGCCGGACACGTGCCGTCACCCAGCGGGGAAGCTCCGCCAGGGGCGCACCGACGCCCAGCACGCTCTCCGCAAGCTCGGCGGCCGTACCGGCACTGACCTGGCTGCCGTCGGACAGGATCATCCGCGCGCCCCCTCCTGCCTTGCTCTCGATGCGGGCCAGCCCTTGCCCCAGGGGCCCCGTGAACAGCCAGGAATCAAGCTCCGGCGCATGCTCCCAATACACGCCGACAGCGGCGCTACGCTCGCCGTCCCGCACCTGCAGACGGCCTTCAAGTTGAAAACGCGGAAGCTCGGGGGCACCCCGCAGCGCCAAGGCGGGCTGCGAGTCCGGCACAGTGGCACAGGCGGCCAGAGCCATCACACACACCAGGAGAAGTGCTCTCAAGGCTTGAACTTCTTGATCACGTCGGCGAGCACCGTGCTGTCGGGATGGGCCTTCGCCGCATCCTTCCAGGTGCGGGCGGCTTCGTCACGCCGCCCCATCATCCACAGCACCTCCCCGAGGTGCGCAGCGATCTCCGGGTCTGCGCGCAGCGCGAAGGCGCGCTGAAGCTGTACCAGGGCTCCGCCGAGATCTCCACGCCGGTAAAGGGCCCAACCCAGACTGTCGAGGATGAATGCATCATTCGGGGCAATTTCGAGACCCTTGCGGATCAGGCGCTCCGCCTCATCGAGGCGCATGTTGCGATCGGCCAGCGAGTAACCCAGGGCATTGTAGGCATGTGCGTGATCGGGCTTGATGACGATCAGCTTGCGCAAGCGGCCCTCCATCACCTCGGGACGTCCGATCCTTTCTGCCATCAGGGCCGACTCATACAGAATCTCGACGTTGTCCGAATCGCGGCGCAGTGCTTCATCCAGCACGTTGAAGGCCTCTTCATTGCGACCGGCTTCCCGCAGGATCTGCGCTTCCGCAAGGACAAACTGCTGGCTCTCGCCCGGCGCAGCATCGCGCGCCAAGGCCTGCAGATGCTGGCGTGCATCCGGGATCCGCCCGCTGACCACCATAACCTGTGCAACCCGCACCTGGGCCGCGACGAAGCGGCTGCCCGGCGCCACGGACTTGTACCAGCCAATGGCCTCATCGTAGCGCTTCGCCTCCTCGGCGATCTGCCCCAGATAGGTGCGGATGCTGTCCGGCTCAGCGAACCCCAGATCGAGCAAATGCCGGAAATGCGCCTCGGCGGTGACCCTGTCACCAAGCTGCATGGACAGCAGACCCGCCGCATGGATGGCATCCTTGTCGTCCGGCGCCCGCTGGAGGATCTGCTCAAACTGCGCCCTGGCAGGCGCAAACTGCTTGGCCGCCACCAGCAGGCGAGCCAGGGTGATGCGCGGCTCGCGCGCCTCCGGGTGTTCATCAACATACATCTGCAGCGCCCGGATGCCGGAACCCGGCGCGGTCTCCTCCTGGAACTGGGCCTTCAGCACCACGGCCTGCTCCCAGTCGGGACGCAGACGCAAAGCTCCGTCCAGCGCGTCCGACGCTGCAGTGTTGTCACCGCCAACAAAAGCCGCGTTGGCACGGGCGAACCAGGCCTCCGGGTGAGCCAGATAGGGCTCGGTCAACTCACTCACCAAGCGGAGGATCAACGCCTTGTCGGGAATCCGGGCCAGCCCCCGGTTCAGTCCCATCAGGGCCGGCCCGATGGCATCGCCCTGACGGGCCAGGGCGTCGGCCAGGTGGGTGCGCAACTCGTCAATCCGGGCCCCACTGGCAAGCGTGCCCGAAGCCAGCTGCTGGGCCTGCACCGAGCCGGGCTCAAGCTCAAGCCAAAGCCGGGACGCTTCGCCGGACATTTCGGCGTCGCGGGCAAACAAGGCCATCTCGGCAGCGCGGCGGGCAATGCGCCCATCCCGGGTACGCCGCGCCAGGTCCAGATAGGAGCGGGCAGCCATGACCGTCTGCCCCCTGGCTGCCGCCACCTCGGCAAGCATCATCTGGTGAAGGATCTGGGGGGTCAGCTCCTGGGAAGGGTAGATCGGCTTTGCCGCCTCATCGCCGGCCCCATCCTGTTGAGCCTGGGCAAGGCCCGAATGCAGGCTGGCCGAAACAAGCAGGGCAGCCAGCAAGCGGGCCGGCTGAGCAAGGCGGAAAATAGGTTTCATGTGACTCTCTGGAAAGGCTTGCGGGTTCCGGTCGGCCACCGTCCCGACAAGCTCGCAACGGCGCGACATGCTCTTGGATCGCGCGGCTACAATAGGGTTCGCCGGATGTTAGGCGGTTTCCCCAAGCCCAGCAAGCGAGCCTCTCGGCCCCCCTTTTCATGCCCGAATTGCCCGAAGTCGAAACCACCCGCCGGGGAATCGCCCCGGCGCTGATCCATCACGCCTGCACCGGCGCCATCGTTCGCAACCCCCGTCTTCGCTGCCCCGTACCGGACGATCTGGACACCCTCCTCCGGGGCCAGGAGCTCCAGGCCGTGGAACGCCGCGCCAAATACCTGCTCCTGCACTTTGCCACCGGCAGCCTGCTGATCCACCTGGGCATGTCGGGAAGCCTGCGCATCGTGCCTGCCCAGGCAGCGCCGGACAAACACGACCACCTCGACATCCTTTTCGACGACACCGCCCTTCGCCTGCGCGACCCACGCCGCTTCGGGCTGGTGCTGTGGCAAGACGGCCCGGTGCCGCACCCACTGCTTGCCAAACTCGGCATCGAACCCCTGAGTGACGGCTTTGACGGCCCCTGGCTGCAGCGGGCCGGGCGCGGACGCAAGACGCCGGCCAAACTCTTCCTGATGGACGGGCACCAGGTGGTGGGCATCGGCAACATCTACGCCTCCGAAAGCCTCTTCAGGGCGGGCATCGACCCGGTGACACCCATCGGTGAGCTGGGGCCGCGCCGCTGCGCACGCCTTGCCGCCTGCATCCGCGACACCCTCAACGACGCCTTGGCTGCCGGCGGCAGCACCCTGCGGGACTTCGTCGGCAGCGATGGCGCCCCCGGCTACTTCCAGCAGCAGTACTTTGTCTATGGGCGGGAGGGCGAACCGTGCCGGAAATGCACCACCCCCATCCGCAAACGCATCATGGGGCAACGGGCCAGCTTCTACTGCCCCCGCTGCCAGCGTTGAAACGGTTTCGGTCGGCCTCGTTCCCGTTTATGCTAACCATCTTGACGATTTCCGCCGGCTTAGCGGCTCCCATCCAGGAATGAAGCCCGTGAAGGACGCACACATGCTTGCCGAACACTTCTCTGCCTATACCCAATGGCGGGGAAATGTCGCCTCCGGTATCGGAGAACTGCGCAAATGGCTGCAACTGAACGAGATCGGTGACGCCCAATCCGATCTGCGCCTGCAATACCTCCTCGACCGCCTGCGCGAGGACAAGCTGATCGTCGCCTTCGTCGCGGAGTTTTCGCGGGGCAAGTCCGAACTCATCAACGCCGTCTTCTTCGCCGGCTACGGCAACCGCATCCTGCCCTCCAGCGCCGGACGCACCACCATGTGCCCGACCGAGCTGCAGTGGAAGGAGGGCGACAAGCCGGAAATCCGCCTGCTGCCCATCGAGAGCCGCAAGACCAACGCCAGCATCACCGAACTCAAGCGCTACCCCGAGGAATGGCAGATCCGCCCCCTTGACACCAGCTCGGCCGAAAGCCTGCAGCAGGCCCTCGCCCAGGTCGGAGAAACCCGGCTGGCCAGCCTGGCCGAGGCGGAAGAGCTGGGCTTTCCCATCGACGCAAGCGGTGATCACGGCATCCGCCCCGATGCGGAAGGCCGCCTGGAGATCCCGCGCTGGCGCCACGCCATCATCCAGTTTCCCCACCCGATGCTGGAACAGGGCCTGGTGATTCTCGACACGCCGGGCCTCAATGCCATCGGCGCCGAGCCCGAGCTTACCCTCAACCTGCTGCCCAACGCCCACGCCGTGCTGTTCATCCTGGCCGCCGACACCGGCGTCACCCAGAGTGATCTGGCCGTATGGCGGGAGCACGTCAATGCCGGGCGCCGGCAACGGGGGCGCATCGTCGCCCTCAACAAGATCGACGGTCTGTGGGATGGCCTTCGCAGCGAGGAGGATATCGAGAGGGAGATCTCCAATCAGGTCAATAGCGTCGCCAGCACACTGGAAGTCGATGCATCCCAGGTCTATCCGGTATCGGCCCAGAAGGGCCTGGTGGCCAAGGTCAATGACGATCAGGAACTGCTGGAGCGCAGCCGCATCGTCGGCCTCGAACGGGCCCTATCCACCGAACTGCTCCCCACCAAGCGCGACATCGTCCGCGACAACACCCATGGTGACGTCACCGACATTGTCGGCCGCAGCCGCGAGTTGCTGAACGCACGCCTCACCGGTCTGCGCGAGCAGCTTCAGGAACTCACCGACCTGCGCGGCAAGAACCAGAACGTCATCGAATACATGATGCGCAAGGTGCGCTCCGAGAAGGACGAGTTCGAGCAGGGCCTGCAGAAGTACTACGCCGTACGCAGCGTCTTCTCCAACCTCTCCAACAACCTCTTCGGCCACCTGGGTCTTGACGCCCTGCGCGATGAAACCCGCCGCACCCGCGAAGCCATGCTCGATGCAGCCTTTTCCCGCGGCCTGCGGGAAGCGATGAAGGGCTTCTTCGCCCATCTGCGCGGCAACCTGAAGAAATCCACCGACGAGATCGGCGAGATCTCCAAGATGCTCGACGCCATGTACAAGCGCTTCACCGTCGAGCATGGCCTCAAGCTGGCTGCCCCTACCGCCTTCTCGACCCTGCGCTACGAAAAAGAGATCGAACGCCTGGAAGAAGCCTTCAACAACCAGTTCAACACGGTGCTGACCATCGTCACCACCGAAAAGCACACCCTTACCCAGAAGTTCTTCGAAACCGTGGCCGTCCAGGCCCGCCGCACCTTCGAAGTGGCCAACCGGGATGCAGAACAGTGGCTGCGTGCCGTCATGGCCCCCCTGGAAACCCAGGTGCGCGAGTACCAGCTCCAGCTCAAGCGCCGCCTCGAAAGCGTGAAACGCATCCATCAGGCCACCGACACCCTCGAAGACCGGGTGCGGGAACTGCAGCAGGCGGAAGATCTGCTCGTCCAGCAGGTCGCCCAGCTCAATGCCCTGGCAGAACGCATCGAACGGGCCCTCGAAATGCCGACGGAGGGGGTGGACGCACCACCCTCCGCCCTGGCGGCCTGAAGCCACGGCCGGCCACGCTCAGCCGTCAGAAAAGAAGAGAGCCTGGCACCCCATCAGGGTGCCAGGCTCTCTTCTTTTCTGCTTGTGCCGGACCGCTTACTTGTCGGCGGTGAGCTTGAGGAACTTCTCCATCAGATCCTCCTTGCTCTCCGGATGATCCGGGTCGAAGGGGATGCAGTCGACCGGGCAGACCTGCTGGCACTGGGGTTCATCGAAGTGGCCCACGCACTCGGTGCATTTGTTCGGGTCGATGATGTAGATCTCGTCACCCTGGGAGATGGCACCGTTCGGACACTCCGGCTCGCAGACGTCGCAATTGATGCACTCGTCGGTAATCATCAAGGCCATTTTGCTTAATTCCTCATTACTTGCAGTTGTTGATCTTCAGGCACAGGCGCTCATAGACGCCCGGCTGCACAAATTTGCTCACATTGCCGCCGAGCCGCGCGATCTCCCTGACCATGGTGGCGGAGATGAACATGTACTCGTCGGCCGGGGTCAGGAACACCGTTTCCACGTCCGGGTAGAGCTTGCGGTTCATGCCCGCCATCTGGAACTCGTAATCGAAGTCGGACACGGCCCTCAGTCCCCGGAAGATGACCCGCGCATTGTTCTGGTGAAGAAAATCCATCAGAAGGCAGGAAAACCCCTTCACTTCCACATTCGGGTAGGGCGCAAGCACCTCCCTGGCAATCTCGACCCGCTCGTCGACGGTAAAGATCGGCCCCTTGCCGGCACTCGCCGCAACACCGACGATCACCCGCTCGAAAAGGCGGGATGCCCGCCGAACCAGATCTTCATGCCCCCGGGTGAACGGGTCAAAGGTCCCCGGATAAACCGCGATGCCATCCCTCATCCTGCAGGCCTCCCCTGTCGGCGCAATCGCGCGAACGTCAGGGCGTTAGAGCAAAGAGGTGGTAATACACCTGCCCGGCCGTCCCCTGCTTGATTCGCGTCAATCGGTCGATGTTTTCGATCTTGTATTCCGCTTCCACATAGACCACTCCTCCCTCACAGAGAAGGCCCGGCAGCAACGGCCCCATCCGCTCGATCCAGCCCGCCCGGTAGGGAGGGTCGAGAAAGACCACGTCGAAGCCGTGATCGGCGGAACGGGCGAATTTTAACGCATCGCCCCGCACAATCCGTACACATGACGCCTGCAGGGTCTTTGCATTGGCCTGAAGGGCCCCCCAGGCGACGGCATCCTGCTCGATCATCGTCACCTGCGCCGCCCCACGGGAGGCTGCCTCGAAACCCAGCACACCACTGCCTGCGAAGAGGTCAAGACAGGTCTTGCCGTCGAGATCCTGCCCCAACCAGTTGAACAGGGTTTCGCGGACCCGATCCGGCGTGGGGCGCAAGCCCTTGACGAGACTGACATCGATGAGGCGGGAGCGCCATTCCCCGCCGATGATGCGGATCCGGCTCAACGGGCGGCTCCACCACGGGCAGCGGGTTTGTCCCCATCCCCACCCACCACCACGGTCACCAGGCGCTCGGGCGACACATGACGCCGGAAGGCATCGCGGATCTGGGCCGCCGTGACAGCGGAAACCTTGGTCCGATAGGTGTCCAGATAGTCGAGGGGCAAACCGTAACTGCCGATTACCGCCACCTGCTCCAGCATCTTGCGGTTGGAGTCGAGACGCAGGGCGAAGCCATTGATCAGGTTCTCCTTGGCCGCCTTCAGCTCGCTCTCTGTCGGCCCGTCCTTCACGAAGGCGGCCAGGGTTTCGGAGACCACCTTGAGGGCATCATCGGTCTGGCTGCCCTTGGTCTGCAGCCCGATCTGGAAGGGGCCGACACTGCGCTGCGGCGAGAAATAGCTATACACACTGTAGGCGTAGCCACGCTTCTCCCGCACTTCCCGGGTCAAGCGCGAAACGAAGCCTCCCCCACCCAGGATGTAATTGCCCACCACGAGCGGGAAGAAGTCCGGATCACCGCGACGGATGCCGGGTTGGCCCACGGCGATGTGCGCCTGCGCCGACGGATTCGGCACACGGATCGTGCCGCCCGCGGGGGGTGCAGCATCGACGGGTGGCGCGGGCAGCACGCCCGCTGGCAGCGCGCCCGTGAGTCGGACCGCGATGGCCTCGGCGTCACTGCGCGAGACATCGCCGACGATGCTGACCACCGCCCCGGCCGCCGTGTAGTGCCGACGATGGAAATCCACCAGATCTTCACGGGTGAGGGAGGCCATGGTGTCCACCGACGGCAGGCGCCCATAGGGATGATCGGAGAACACGGCCGCCGCAAAGCGCCGCGACAGGATCGCATCGGGCTGGGTGTCGGACTCCTTCAACCCGGCAATACTGCGCGCCTTCTCGCGTTCCACCGCAGGCGCCGGAAAGGTGGGTTGCTGAATCAGGGTGGCCAGCAGGTCCACCGCCCCCTCCCGTTCGGCCGCGCTGCTGAGGGTCCGCAGGGACACCGACGCACGATCCATGTCGACACCGCCGCCGATCTGCGCCCCCAGGTCGGCCACCCGATTGGCGATGGCGTCCTCGTCAAGATTGCCTGCACCCGCATCGAGAAGGCCGCGTGCCAGGCCCGCAAGCCCCGCCTTGCCCACGGGGGCCTCGGCGCCACCGGCACGGAAGTCCACCTGCACGTCCACAATCGGCAAGGCCCGGCTCTCGACAAAGTACACCCGGACGCCATTGGCTGTCGTCCAGTTCTGAATGGTCAGCCCGGCATGGGCCGATAGCGTTGCGAAGGTCAGCGCAAGGGCCAGCCCCACACGTTTGCATTGGGAAATCATCGATCAACCTCGAATTCAGGAGCGGTCAGTGGCGGTGGGGGGCTACGGTCTTGGCGCGGGCCTGGGGATCCACCGGCAAGGGGTCGAGCTGGGCGACGGTCAGGGTCTCGTCGCGGAAATACTTGCGCGCCACCGCCTGCACCTCGGCAGCCGTCACGGCGCGGATGCGCTCCAGCATCAGGGCGTCGTCTTTCCAGGAATGGCCGACCATCTCGTCCATGCCGATCTCCATGGCCTGCCCCATCAACGAATCACGCTTGTACACCTGACCCGCCACCGCCTGGGCCTTGACCCGGCGCAGTTCGTCCTCGGACACCCCTTCGTTCTGGATGCGCTCAATCTCGGCTTTCAGGGCCGCTTCCACATCGGCCGGCGTCCGGCCCGCAGCCGGCGCGCCATCGAGATAGAACAGGGACTCGCCGCGGGCCGTCCCGTCGTAGCCGGCCCCCGCCGTCACGGCAATCCGGCTGCCGCGCACGATGTTCTTCGCCAATCGGGCACCTTCGTAGCCGTCCAGCACGGCAGCCAGCACCTGCAAGGCGTAGAAATCGCTGTCCGCCTTCACGTCCCGCAGACTGGGCACGCGCCAGGCCAGGGCCACGTAGGGCAGCTCCGCCGGCGCCTTGACCACGGTACGGCGGGAGCCGGTCTGCTCGGGCTCGATCAGGGGCTTGCGCACCGGCAGGGGCCGCGCCTTGACCCGCCCGTAGGTGGCCGCGGCCTCCTTGAAGACCGCCTGGTGATCCACATCACCCACCACCACCAGGGTGGCGTTGTTGGGCACATACCAGCGCTGGTACCAATCGCGCGCGTCCTGGGCCGTCATGTTCTCCAGGTCGCTCATCCAGCCAATGACCGGCCGGCGGTAAGGGTGCGCCTGGAAGGCCGTGGCCATCAGCTGCTCAACGACCAGGGAGCGGGGCTTGTCATCCGTGCGCAGGCGGCGCTCCTCCTTAACCACCTCGATTTCCTTCCTGAACGACGCTTCAGTGATCTGCAGGTGGGCCATGCGATCGGCCTCCAGGGCCATCATCCGGCCGAGGGCCTCCCGGGGCACCTGCTGAAAGTAGGCGGTGTAGTCGTGGCTGGTGAAAGCGTTGTCCCGCCCCCCCGCCGCGGCAACCTGCTTGTTGAACTCCCCCGGGCCGAGCTTCTTCGTACCCTTGAACATCATGTGCTCAAGGAGGTGGGCAACCCCCGAGGTGCCATCCACCTCATCCATCGCCCCCACCCGATACCACACCATATGCACCACGGACGGTGCCCGGCGATCTTCCTTGACGATGAGCTTCATCCCGTTGGGAAGCGCCGTCTCGAAGGGATTGGCCCACACCGGTCCGGCAAGGGCCGCGGCAAGGGCAAGGGCGGTACGGGCAACCCGCAATCTGCGATTCATCATAGGCTCTTGAAGCATCTGGTAAAATTCGAAAACGGTGGCCACTGGCCGGCGTGTGGCGCGGCATCATAGCGGCATTCCGGCGGCTCGGCCAACCGGGCAAAGCGGGGGGATTCCCCCCCGGCCTCGTCCCGATCGACCCACTTTCAGACTCACCACTCCATGTTTGGTTTCCTCAAGAAAGCCCTGAAACCGGGCGATGCGCCCGCGCCAGAGCCCGAAGCCCCGGCAAGCGCCCCAGAGCTCCCCGAGGCTGCTCCGGTGCCGGCTGCCGCGGCCCCGGCGCCTTTGCCCGTGGCCAGCCCCCCCGAGCCCGAAAAGAAACGCTCCTGGATGGACCGGCTCCGTGCCGGCCTTTCCCGCACCCGGGAGCAGATCGGCGGTGGTCTCGGCGGCCTGACCAGCCTGTTCAGCCGCCGCAAGATTGATGAAGACCTCCTCGAAGAGCTGGAAACCACGCTGCTGATGGCCGACTGCGGCGTCGAGGCCACCCAGCACCTGCTCAAGGAGCTGCGCCTGCGCTGGAAGCGTGACAAGCTGGAAACGGCCGACCAGCTGCAGGGCGCGCTGTCGGAGGGCTTGCTGAACATCCTCGCCCCCCTCGAAAAGCCCCTCGAGATCAATGGCCCCAAGCCCTACATCATCATGATCGCGGGCATCAACGGATCCGGCAAGACCACCTCCATCGGCAAACTGGCCAAGCACTTCCAAAGCCAGGGCAAGAGCGTGCTGCTGGCCGCTGGCGACACCTTCCGGGCCGCCGCCCGTGAACAGCTGATGACCTGGGGCGAACGCAACGGCGTGTCGGTGATCGCCCAGGAATCCGGCGACCCGGCCGCCGTGGTCTTCGACGCCATCAGCGCCGCCCGCGCCCGCAACATCGACATCGTGCTGGCCGACACCGCCGGCCGTCTGCCCACCCAGCTACACCTGATGGAGGAAATCGCCAAGGTACGCCGGGTGATCCAGAAGGCCGAACCCAGCGGCCCCCACGAGGTGCTGCTGGTGCTCGACGCCAATATCGGCCAGAACGCCATCCAGCAGGTCAAGGCCTTCGATTCGGCCATCGGCGTCACCGGGCTGGTGCTCACCAAGCTCGACGGCACCGCCAAGGGCGGCGTGGTGGCCGCCATTGCCCGCCAATGCCCCAAGCCCCTGCGCTTCATCGGTGTCGGCGAACAGATCGATGATCTGCAAGTGTTCCGCGCCAGGGAGTTCGTGGATGCCCTGTTCACCCCAATCGGCGGCAGCACCGACACCCCGGACTGAAGCCTGCCCACCCGGCCGCGGGGCGATGTCCCGCGGCACCCTACCCTTCCCAGGCATGCCATCCGGGCGTGCATCGCCCCCCCCATTCGCTTATGCTTGCGCAATGAAGGGGCGACACAGCTTTCAATGCATCCCGCCTCCTCACCAGGAGCGTCGTGGATGTCATCCCCAGTCAGCCCCCCACCCCCCGCATCGACAACAACCCGGTCGCTTCCTCCCGCCCGCTGGCTGCGCATCGGCCTCCTGCTCTTTGCCGCTCTGACCCTGGCCCTCGGCCTGCAAGCCCTGCTGCTGGTCCACAAGGAGGGCGAGCTACTCAGCGCACTCACCGCCTCACGCATCGGCATCGCCGCGGATGAAGTCAACGCCACCTTCAGCCGCGGGGCGACCAACGGCCTGACCCTTTCCGAGTCCCGGGGAATCGGGCGGATGCTGCCCCGCCTGGCCGCCAACGACAGGGACATTACCGCGATCCACGTCTTCGACCCCCAGGGCCAGGTTCATTTTTCCGTCGGCGCCGATACGCCGCCAGCCGTCACCACCGTCACGATGCTCCTGCGCAGCGCAGGCCTCTGGCTCCGCTGCGACGCGGGCCATCCCCTCCTTGTCGGCCAGCCCCTTCGCGATGAACAGGGCCAGCTCGCCGGCAGCGTGCTGTTCACGGTACAAAGCGACGCCCTTGAAGCCCGGCGGCTCGCCGCCCGGAATGCCACCTTCGAACGCCTGGGGCTCACCCTCGTGGCCGTCGCGCTGGCCCTCCCGCTGCTTCTCACCGCGGCTGCCCGCCTGGGCCGGCGCTTTGCCCTGCGCCTGAGGCTCCTCGCGGCTGCCCTGGTACTGGCGTGCACGAGCAGCCTCACCCTCAGCCTGCAGGCCCTGCCCGGTTTTTCCGAACAGCTCGCGCCCGCCCTTGACGCCAAGGCTGCCGCTCTCGGCCGATTTCTGGCCGGCCGCGTCGACAGTGCGCTCGCCCTGGGCATTCCCTTCGGCGGCCTTGCCGGGGTTGATGAGTATTTCCGCGACACCCTCACTCGCCATCCCGAGATCCTCGCCCTGCACCTGGACGGCCCCGGCCGCAGCCTGAGTGCCAGCCGCCCCGGCCCCCCCGGCAACGAGGTCGACACGCCCCTTGCCCATCAACCCGGCGCCCACGTCCGCGTGATCACGGCCGGCGACGTGGTGGCGCGGGAGCTGCACAGCCTGGCCCTGGATCTCGCCATCGTGTTCGTCGTGGCCGTCGTGCTGTTCAACGAAACCCTGGGGGCCATCCTCGCCCGCAACGAACTGGCGCCGGCCAGCAGCCGTGCCAGCCTGGGTCTTGCCCGGCTGGCGCTGTTCCTGCTGATCCTGTCCGAAGAGCTCACCCGTGCCTTCCTGCCCCTGCACATCGCCAGCCTCGCCCCGGCGGGGGGCACCGCCATCGGCTTGCCGATCTCCGCCTACATGCTCAGCTTTGCCGTGTTCACCCTTCTTGCCGGGGGCTGGGCCGGGCGCTACGGGGTGGGTCGCCTGTTCGCCGCGGGCGCGGTGCTTTCAACCGGTGGATTTCTGTGGGCAATGGCGGGAACCGGCTACTGGTCCTTCGTGGCCGCCCGCTGCACATGCGCCGCCGGCTATGCAATGGGGACGATGGCCATGCAACAGTACTTCCTCGGCGCCGCCGTGGCCGGCGAACGCACCCGCGCCCTCGCCCTCTACGTGGGCGCCCTGCAGACAGCCGCCGTGTGCGGCTCGGCCATCGGCGGCCTGCTGGCCGAGCGCTTCGGTGCCACCGTGGTATTTGCCGGGGCCGCCGGACTGGGGCTGCTGGCCCTCGTCATCCAGCGCTTCGACAACAGCCGGCTGGCGCCCCCACCTACACTCGCCGCCCCACTGCGCCCGATGCTCGCCCGCGCACGGATATGGATGCCCATCCTCGGCGCAGCCTTGCCGGCCAAGCTGGCCCTTGCCGGCTTCCTCTTCTACCTGGTCCCCCTCGCCCTCCATGAGGAAGGCTACGGCAGCAGTGCCACCGGGCGGGCACTGCTGCTCTACTTCCTTCTCGCCGCGGCCACCAACCCGCTCGGCTCCTGGCTCTCGGACCGCTTTGGATGGAACCGCCGCCTCGTCATCGGCGGTGGGCTTCTGATCGGTGCCGGTGGCCTGACCGGACTGCTGGGCGGGCCAGGCGCGCTGGTGGTGGGGATCATCACCCTGGGTATCGGCACGGGACTGGGTGCCGCGCCCCTTCAGTCGATGATCGGGCGTGACGGTGCGCCAGCCCTGGTGCTGCTGCGCACCGGGGAACGTCTGGGGGCCGTGGCCGGCCCGCTGTTTGCGGGCAGCCTGTTCGGCATGTTGGCATATGGCGGTACGATGGCGGCAATCGGCGCCGTGGTGTTTACGGCCATCCTGGTGCTTGCCCTGTCCTGGAACCAGAAGGACTCCACCCCATGAAACCACTGGCTGCACACCTCCTCCTCCTGCTCTCGCTCACGGGCCTGCTCCCCCTGCCGGCCAGGGCCGAAGCGCCCACCCCACGCATTGCCATGCTGCTGTTCCGCGGCTGCGAAGAAGCCTGCCGTGGCTTCCAGGGCTACTTCCGCCAGCGGGGCATCGCCGCGGAGTTCATCCTGCGGGATGCAGCCCAGGACAAGCGGCGGATTCCCGGCCTGGTGGACGAGATCCGTCGTCTGAAACCCGATCTGGTGGTCACCTGGGGCTCCTCCGTCACCCTGGCAGCGGTCGGCCCCTGGAATGGCGCCGATCCACGCCGCCATATCACCGATCTGCCCGTGATCTTCATGATCGTCTCCGACCCCGTAGCCCTAGGGGTGATCGAAGCGCCCGACAAGCCCCGCCGCAACGTCACCGGCACCCTCTACCTGCTGCCGATGGAAACCCAGATCAAGGCAGCCCGCAGCTACCTGGATTTCAAACGGGTGGGCTACATCCTCAACGAGACCGAACCCAACTCGATCACCGCCCGGGACGATCTGCGCAGACTCGCCACAGCCCAGGGCTTCATCCTGGTGGAGCGCAGCCTGCCGGTGTCCCAGGCCGGCGCGCCGGACGCCCGCGCCATCCCGGGCATCCTCGATGCCTTCAGGCAGGAGAGGGTGGACCTGATCTACCAGGGCCCCGACACCTTCCTCAACAGCCGCCGCGAGCAACTCACCGACGGCGCCCTGGCCCTCGGCATCCCGGTCTTCGCCGCCGCCGAAAACCCGGTACAGACCGCCCGCGCCCTGCTCGGTGTGGTCAACAAATATGAAGACGTGGGCCGCTTCACCGCGGCCCAGGCCCTGCGCATCCTGCGCGACAAGACACCACCCGACCGCGTGCCCGTGGAATTGCCACGCAACTTCTCCTATCTCATCAACCTGCCGGTGGCCCTGCAACTGGGGCGCTATCCGCCCCTCAAGCTGCTCGACGTGGCCGAGATCGTCGGCGTGCAGTCGGAGGATCGCTGATGCGCATCCTGGTGTGCACCAAGCTTGATCTCCACGGTGCCCATTTCGCCAACCGCCTGTTGCCTGCCCTGGCCGGGCACGAGGTGCTGGGCCTGTGGCTGGCCGACAAGGAGCGTCCGGCCGAAGGCCACATCGAGGCACTCACCGAACTACGCTTCATCGAGCACCAGCTCCCGGTGGAACTGCTGTTTCCATTGATCGATGCCCTGCCCGTCCAGCTCGCTGAAGGTGCCCGGGACGCCACCTTCGCCGGCCTCGGGCGGCGTCACCGGATCCCGGTGGAAACCATCACCGCCTTCGATGCCCCCACCCGCGCCCGCTTCGCTGCCCTGGCGCCGGATCTCGTCATCGTCGCCCGCTTCAGCCATCTCTTCGACCGCGCCAGCATCACCGTACCGCGCCACGGCATCCTCAATGTCCATCCCGGCCGCCTGCCCGAGCTGGCCGGCCTGCACGCCCCGCTGCGGGCGGTGATCGGGGGTGCCGACGCCTTTGGCTGCAGCATCCACTGGATCACTCCCGGCATTGATGACGGCCCGCTGCTCGGCGTCATCGACCAGCCCATCGACCTCGCCGACACCCTCCTCGACCAGACCACCACCCTCTACCCGCTGGCCATCCCCACCCTGCTCACGGTCATCGAGGCCTGCGCCGCCGGGCACCGCCCCCCGGGCACCCCCCAGGACCTGCGCCTGCGGCGCTATGCCTCGATGCCGGGCGAAGCGCATTTCACGGCCCTGCGCCAATTGGGCATGCGACTTTGGCAACCGGATGCGCTGGCCAGCCGGTTGAAGGGCTTCCTCCCCCCCGGCATCGCCTTGCCGCCGCTGCCCGGAGCCCTGCGATGAATTTTGCCCGGCAGGTATTCATCAGCTATGCACACCTGGACAACCAGCCCCTCGGCGCCGACCAGACGGGCTGGGTCAGCCTCTTCCACACAACCCTGCAGACCCTGCTCAGCCAACGCCTCGGCAGCGTCGCGGACATCTGGCGCGACGACAAGCTCCACGGCAACGACGACTTCTCCGATGAAATCCTCGACCAGCTTGCCGGCACCGCGGTGTTCGTCTCCATCCTGACCCCCCGCTACCTCAAATCGGATTGGTGCAAGAAGGAAATCCGCAGCTTCTGCCAGCAGGCCGAAGCCGGGCACAGCCTGACGGTGGGCAACAAGGCCCGCGTCATCAAGGTGCTCAAGTTGCCGGTCGATGAAGGCTCGGAGCTGCCGCCCGTCGTCGGACGCCTCCTTGGCTACGACTTCTACGAGGTGGACGAGGAGCATGTGCCCCATGAGCTTGACCCGGCCTACGGCGACCGACCGCGCCAGGCCTTCCTGCGCAAGGCCAACAAACTCGCCTGGGATCTCGCCGCCCAGCTCACCGAACTCCAGCGCCCGCATCCGGATGCCGGAAAGGCCGACGACGCGCCCGGCACCAGGCCCGCCGTGTTCCTGGCCGAATGCAGCCGCGACCGCCGGGAGGCCCGCGACAGCATCGCCAGCGAGCTGGCCTGTTGCGGCTTCCGCGTGCTGCCCGAAACGCGCCTGCCCGACGACGAGGACGAATACCTCACGGCGGTAGGCGCGCTCCTCGAAACCTGCGTGCTGTCTGTCCATCTGGTCGGCAGCGGCCACGGCCGGGTGCCCGACGGCGACCGCCAACAATCCGTCGTCGTACTGCAGAACGAACTCGCTGCAGCCCGCAGCCGCAGCCACGGACTGCGCCGGGTGATCTGGCTGCCCGCCGGCATCACCTCGGCCCAACCCGCCCAGCAGGCCTTCCTCGACGCCCTCCAGACCGACGCCGCGCTGCAGTTCGGGGCAGATCTGGTCAGCGGCGACCTGGAAACCGCCAAGTCCGCGATCCATACGGCCCTCAAGCCCCCCGCCCCATTGCCCTCCCCGTCCCTCGACGGGGCGGCCCGGGTCCACCTGGTATGCGATGCCAACGACAGAAAGTCGGTCGTCCCCCTCATCAAGCAGCTCCGCAGCCGCGGTCTTGAAGTCAGCCTGCCGGCCTTCGTCGGCGATGCAGCCCAGGTCCGCGAGACCAACCGTCAGCTCGCCCTCGACTGCGACGCCATCCTGCTTTACTACGGCGCCGGCGATGAAGCCTGGAAGTTCCACCAGCAGAACGATCTGCGCAAGCTCCTCGGCAGCCCCCGCGGCCGCCCCCTCAAGGCCAGCCTGACCCTTCTTGCCGCCCCCCCCAGCGACGACAAGGACGTGCTGCAGGCCCTTGCCGAACCCGACGTGCTCGACGCCCTCGACGGCATCCGTGACGCCACCCTCGCCCCCCTTTATGCGGCCCTCGGCCTGTCGGAGACGCCATGAGCGATCTGCCTGCCAGCCCCTACCCCGGCATCCGCCCCTTCCGCGAAGAAGAGGAATACCTGTTCTTCGGCCGCGAAGCCCAGGTGGACGCCATGGTGGACACTCTCGCCCGCGGGCGCTTCCTGGCCGTCATCGGCAGCTCCGGCTGCGGCAAGTCATCCCTCGTCAATTGCGGCTTGCGCCCGGCCCTGCACCGGGGCCTCCTCACCCGCGCCGGCAGCGCCTGGCGGATGGCAAGCTGCCGGCCCGGTGGCCACCCCCTGCGGGCGCTGGCTGAAGCCCTCGCCGCCCCCGGCGCCCTGCATCGCGAGATGGATGACGGCCCCTTCACCCTCGCGGAGTTCATCGAAACCACCCTTGCCATGAGCCGCCGGGGCCTGGTCGAAACCTGGCAGCAGGCGCGCCTGCCCGAAGGCACCCAGCTATTGGTGATCGTGGACCAGTTCGAGGAACTGTTCCGCTACCGCCAGCTTGCCGACGCCAGCCCCGCCGACGAGGACCCGGCCACCGCCTTCGTCAACCTGCTGCTCCAGGCCCGCAACGAGGATGTTCCGATCCACGTCGTGCTGACCATGCGCTCGGACTTCCTGGGCGACTGCGCCCGCTTCGCCGGCCTTCCAGAAGCCATCAATGGCGGGCAATACCTGGTGCCACGGATGAGCCGGGACGACCGCCGCGCCGCCATCCTCGGCCCTGCCCGGGTATGCGGCGCCGACATCGAGCCCACCCTGCTCACCCGCCTCGTCAATGACGTGGGTGACGATCCGGACCAGCTCTCCCTCCTCCAGCACGCCCTCGCCCGCTGCTGGGCCCACTGGCAGACAAGTGGCGAGCCCAGCCCCATCGAAGCCCGTCACTACGATGCAGTGGGCACGCTGGCCCATGCCCTCAACCAGCACGCCGAAGAGATCTTCACCCTCCTTCCCGCCGCCCACCAGTTACGCTGCGCCGCCACCTTCCGGGCCCTCACCGACACCAGTACCGACGCCCGGGGCATCCGCCGCCCAACCCGCTTCAGTGAGCTGGACGCCATCACCGCCGGCTGCGCCGAGGCCGCCGCGGCGCCCCTGCAGGAGGTCCTCGCCCCCTTCAGAGCCCCCGGCGCCGCCTTTCTCATGCCGCCTGCCGGCGAAGGACTTGCCGCCGACACGGTGATCGATATCTCCCACGAAAGCCTGATGCGCATCTGGGACCGCTTGCGGGACTGGGGCGAGCGGGAGGCCGATGCCGCCCGCATGCTGCGCCGTCTGGCCGACGCCGCCGAGCTCCACGCTGGCGGCCAGGCCAGCCTGTGGCGCGACCCGGAGCTCCAGCTAGCCCTCGACTGGCGCGCCCGCAACCACCTCACGCCAGCCTGGGCGCGCCAGTACGGGCGCACTCTCGCCCCGGCCCTGGCTTTTCTCGACGCCAGCACCAGGGCCCGTGACGAAGCCCTCGCCACGGAAGCCGCCCGCCTCGAAGCAGCGCGCGCGGCCGAAGCCGAGCGCATCCGAAGCCGCCGCGTCGGGCGTCTCACCCTCGCTGCCGTCATTGCGGCAACCCTGGTGGCCGGCGCCACGGGCGTGCTCTGGCAACGGGCCGAACATGCCTCAAAAATTGCCGTATCGCGGCAGTTTGCCGCCCAGTCGGCGGCCGAGCTCACCAGTGGAAACCTGCCCAGGGCGCTGCAGCTGGCCGCAGCCGGCTACACTCACCAAGCCAGTTTCGAAGCCCGCGACAGCCTCCTCGCAGCCCTGTCCGACGCCCCCCTGGACTGGCGCCACGCCGGCCAGCGGGGTGTGCTGGCCCTCGCCGTCGGCCCGGAGGGCATGCTCGCCAGCGGCGGGCGGGATGGCAGCATCCGCTTCTTCTCCGACACCACGGCCGCCGTCCCGGCGCATCAGGAACAGGTGCTTGCCCTGGCATTCAGCCCCGACGGAAGCCTCCTCGCCTCCGCAGGCATCGACCACCGGGTGATCCTGTGGCGGAGCGCTGATCGACAGGTAGTGGCAAGCCTCGATGACCACGAAGGCCCGGTGCTGGCCCTGGCCTGGAGCCCGGATGGCAAGACCCTCGCCAGCGCTGGCGCCGACCGCCGCATCGTGCTGCGTGACGGCAGCACCGGCGCCCCCGTCGGCCCCGCGTTGACCGAGCACACCGATACCGTCACCGGCCTCGCCTTCAGCCCCGACGGCAAGACCCTCGCCTCCACCGGCTACGATGGCAACCTGATTCTGCGGACACTTGGCGACGCCCGGCCCGGCCGGCGCAGCGCCAATCACCCGGCCGTCCTCCACGGCCTGGCCTTCTCACCCGACGGGCAGCAGATCGCCACGGCCGGCGCCGACGGCGATGTGGTGCTTTGGCAGGCCGATCGGCTCACCCCCATCGGCAGCCCCCTCGCAGGACGCGGAACTTCAGCGCGCAAAGTGGCCTTCAGCCACGACGGGCGGACCCTGGTGGCGGTCGGGGAGGACGGTCAGGTCCGCATCCACGACCTCACCCGCCCCGGCAGCCGCGCCGCCGAAAGGCCCGTACATCGGGGCAATGTGCTGGCCCTCGCGTTCAAGGCCGATGGGAGTTTTGTCACCGCCGGCAGCGACGACCTGCTGATCCGCCATGGTCTCAGCCGCCATGGCCCCCTCACCCAGGCCCTGCCCGGCGCCGCCGACACCACCTGGGCACTGGCCTGGCGCCCCGACGGGCAGATCATCGCCAGTGCCGCCAAGGGCGCCCGGATCGAGCTGCGCGATGCCGTCAGCGGCGCACTCAGCGCCCCGCCGCTGGCCGGCCACGAGGCCATCATTACCAGCCTGGCCTGGAGTCCCGACGGCCACCTGCTCGCCAGTGCCGGCCAGGAGGGCCGCCTGCTGCTGTGGGACACCACCAACCCGGCGAAGGCGCCGCTACGCCTGATCGATGCCGGACCGCCCCTGCGCCGGGTGAGCATCCGCGCCGACGGCCGGCAACTCGCCGCGGCGGGTCTCGACGGGCGCATCCGCCTGTGGCGTCTGCCCGATGGCACAGCCCTGCCCACCTCGGCTGACCATGGCGCGCCCGTGTCGGACCTGGCCTGGCGGCAGGATGGCCGGCAACTGGCCAGCGCCGGCCTCGACGGCCGGCTGCGCCTGTGGGAAGGCGATGGCTTGCAGCCCGCCGGCGACACTGCCCTCCCGGATGCCGGAGCGCTCTACCGTCTCGCCTGGGCAAACGGAGACAGCGCGGTGGTGATTGCCACCCAGCGCCACGGCCTGCTCCTGTGGCCGGGCTCGAACGGCCCCGCCCGGCCCCTCGGTCGGGAGGGCACACCCGTGCTCGATCTGGCCCTGGCGCCCGACGGACAGACCCTCGCCAGCACCGACAAGGATGGCCGAGTGTTCCTCTGGGACATGATCAGCGGCGAGCCCCTGCATGCCCCCTTGCTGCGCCATGGGGGGCCCGGTCTGGCCCTCGCCTGGGCACCGGACGGCAAGCGGCTCGCCAGCGCAGGGTGGAAGCAGGGCGTGCTGATCTCCCGCACGGCCGCCGCCGACTGGACCACCCTGGCCTGCGACCTGGTTCGCCTCAATCCGCCTGAAGCAGACGCCCCCTCCGGCGGGTGCCCATCGCCTGCAAAGCGCCCTTGACATTGGCACATCGCGATCTACGCTGATGAGGCAGGCTGCATTTCTCCCGCACCCAAGAAGCCCTTTGTCATAGCGCCCTCGCATTACGGAAGTCCCCCCTCCTCCACGCGAAAACCGATCGGGAGCCCCCATGACCCTCATCATCCCCGGCGTCGAAGTCACCGTCGTCAAGGAAGTGCTCACCCCCCAGCTTGCCCCTTCGGGCGTCCTCGGTCTGGTCGGCATCGTCGAGAAGGGTGACAAGGGCGTCGGCCGCGCCGCAAGCTGGCGCAGCTACCTCACCAGCTTCGGCGGCGCCAGCGCCTTCAGCCTTCCGGAGGCCAATCCCGCCCTCGGCAATGGCGTGTTCGAGCTCGTCGTCTGCCCGGTGGCCTGCGACAGCAAGGCCAGGTTCCCGGTCCGGCAGGCCGGGGACGACAAGAAGACAGCCTTCACCCTGGTCGCCAAGGCGCCGGGCCCGTGGGGCAACAGGATCACCGCCAGCATCGCCTCGCGTCAGGTTCCCACCGGCCAGAAGGCCGACGAAACCCGCGGCGTGTTCGACCTGACCCTGCAATACCCCGGGGGCTACCGGGAGGTCCATCGCAACCTCTCCATCGACCCTGCGGACGGAAACCGCAATGTTTACGACGTGCTCGCCACCCAGTCCCAACTGGTTTGCATCGAGGAGGCCCGCGACAAAGTCAAGGCGCCCATGGACAGCCCGGCGCAGGCCCCCGGCGCCCAGGATCTGCCCTACGCACTCGGTGGCGCCGTCGATGCCGACCTGAGCGCCTACCAGGCCGCCATTGCGCGCCTTGAAAACGAAGCCGATGTGGACATGGTGCTGGTCTCCGTCCAGGACACCAGCGACACCGCCCGCCTGGGCCGCATCTACGCCGACGTGATCAGCCATTGCGACCGCATGAGCGCCCTCAGCCAGGGCCGCATCGGCTTCGGCGAAGTGCCCGGCAACACGCCCGAAGCAATCAAGGCGGCTGCCGACAAGCTCACCGGCACGCTGGTGTCCGACCGCTTCGTGCTGGTCGCCCCCGCCGGCGTGGTGGGTGCGGTAGCCGGCATGACCGGCAGCCTCGACTACTTCCAGTCACCCACCTTCAAGCGTCTTTCGGGCCTCGGAGAACCCGCCCCGGCCCTCGGCGTGGAGGCCCAGCAGGAACTCCTGCGCAAAAGCGTGGTGCCCATCGTTGCCCAGCGGGGGCGCGGCATCATCGTCCTGCGCGGCCTCACCACCGACAACGATCAGATCAGCGTGCGCCGGGTGGCCGACCACGCGGTGCGCGGGGTCAAGACCATCGGCGAGCTCTTCATCGGCCGGCTCAACAACGAGGAAGGCCGAGGCGCCCTCAAGCAGAAGCTGGTGGAGTTCCTGGTCCAGATGCAGAAGGAAGGCGCCATCGTGCCCTCCACCGACGGTACCGACCCCGCCTTCAAGGTCAGCGTCTATTCCAGCCAGCAGGATTTCGCCCAGGGCATCGTGCGGGTGGATCTGGCGGTGCGCCCCGTAAGAGCCATCGATTACATCTATGCCACCGTGCTGGTGCAGGTCTGACCCCTGACCCACCCGCCACGCCACATCGGAGAAACCGCCCATGCCGACCGTCTTTTCCGCCAACCGTTCCAGCGTACTGGTCGATGGCGAAGCCATCGAGGGGCTGCAATCGCTGGCCTTCCGGGTCGTCACCGAACGCGAGGACATCCGCGCCGTGGGAAGCGACGAACGGGTCGCCGTGAGTTTCGGCCTGCGCACCGTACAGGGTGAGCTCACCGTGCGTTCGGCCAGCTTCAAGCTCGATGGTCACCTGGACAAGCAGGCCAAGTTCCAGCTCGTGGCCAACCTGAAGAAGGACGACGCCGCCGACTCCCCCAAACGCACCCTGTCCTTCGACGACTGCTACATCGAGAACAAATCCGTCAGCCTCGGCGCCGGTGGCACGGTGGTGACCGCCTACAGTTTCAGCGCCACCCGCATCCGCGAGGAGTAACACCATGGGCAGGCTGGCGCTGGACCTTTCCGGCACGCCCTGCCTGCTGGACTTTGACGGCTTCAACCGCCCGCTGGGCGTTTTCGCCGGGAACATCGCCCTCAGCCTCTCCCCCTGGACCTACCGCCGCCACATGGAAGCCCTGCGCGTCACCACCCACGCCGCCGGCACCGATCTGCGGCTGGACACTCGCCGCCTCGCCGCTGCCGTGCTGGCGGGCGCCGACCTGCCGGACGATCTCGCCCGCAGGCTCGAGCCCGTCGCCCTGTGGTGGGCGGCCGGTGGCGACGACGCCCTGCCCTCCCTGCCCGAGGAAGGCGAGTGGCTCGACCTCGGTGCGGCCGGGCGCGCCCGCCTGCGCCCATGGAGCGAGCGCCAGCGCTTCAGCGCCCTGTCCGCGGCCCTCAGCGGTGAGGGCAATGACACCTGGTTCGACCCGGTGACTTACCTCGACGGCATGGTCCGAGCCAGCTTGCAGGTGCTGGACGGACCGCAAGCCCTCGATGACATGGACGCCCGCGGCACTGCCGTGCTGCTCCATGCCACCGTCACCCTCAACCTCGCCGGCGACCAGGAAGACCCCCTGCTCGACGGGGGGCCCGCCGCCCGTGAATGGGCGGCCCGCACCCTGCGCCTGTGCCAGGCCCTGGGCTGGACCCCCACCCGCGTATGGGCCACGCCCGCGGCCGAGATCGACCGCCTGCTGCGCATGCTCGATGTGCTTCAGCCGCCGCCCCGCCCGGCCCGCGCGCCGCGTCTCTCCGACCACCCCGACGCCACGGTGATCCACATCGAGGACGATCCCCCCAGGGCCGCCCCATGATCTCCGCCCACACCTCGCCCGCCGATCTCGCGGCCCGCATCCTCCAGCCCCTCGCCCGCAGCCTGGAGGAAGCCCGGCAACACCTCGACCTGGAGCCCATTGACGAGGCCACCACCGAGGGTGCCATTGCAGCCCGGCAGGACAGCCTCCCCGCTGCCCCTCCGGCAGTGGCCATCCCCACGCCACGGCAACCGCCGCCCTCCGGGCCGTCGGCATCCGGGCAGGCCATCGATGGCCGCCGCGCCGCGGATGGAGTCCCGACCTCACCGTCCGAGGCCTTGGCGGCCGCGACCGCCCACTCCACCCGGCAAGTCTCCGGCTCGCCCGATCCTGCCCCATCGACACCCCCCGCGTCGTCAGCCCACGCGACGGCGAGAGCGGCCGGCCCCGCTGCGGCCCCCGCCCCGTCTCCGGCGCCGGAGTCGACCGCGGACATGAACCATCCCCCCAACCGCCCATCAGCCCCTGCCGCTGCGCCCTCCACCGTGTCCGCTCCGTTGCGCGCCGCGCCAGTGCCTGCGGCCATCCGGCTTGTCCGCGCCGACTCGCCGGCCGATCCAGCGCAAACACACACACCGCAGGGGACGAACCCGGACAGCGCGCCTGCCGCCCTTGCCCTTCCGGAAACACACCAGCCCGACGGCGCTCCACCCCGCCCCATCAGCGCCCCGCCAGGTGGCCTCGCCGTGCCGTCCGCCCCCCGCCAGTGGCGCCTGCGCCCGTCCCCGCCCGCAGAGACGGCCCCCGCGCCTGCAGCCCCTGCCACCGAGGCCACCCCCACTGCGACCCCGCCGCGTCACACCGGCGGAGCAAGCGCCAGCCTGCGCCCCCGCGATCCGGCGCTGCCCCGCGTCACGCAGGCCATGGCACCCGTCCTCGACACGGCCTGGCGGCTCACCGACGCCGCCCTGTCACCCGAGCGGAGCGAGTCCCCCCCGGCCACGCCCGAAGCCCCCCGCGTGGCCAATCACTTCCATGTGAACGTCGCCCTCGGTGACACCACCGGGACCTCCGGCCGCGACCGCAACCAGCTTGAAGAGACCCTGACAGCCCTGTTGCGCGACGCCGCCCGGCGTCAGGGGCTGGACGTATGAAACCCGCCGCCCGGCGTACCGCTTTCCGCATCCAGCTTGGGGATGCCATCGCCAGCAGCACGGCCGGCGAATCAACCCGCCAGTTGCTGCAGCTACAGGTCGAGCTGGACATGGACGGCCCGGTTGCCCACTGCATCATCGAACTGGCCGAGGGCACGCCGCCGGCCACGGGCGATGCGGTGGAGGTCAAGCTTGACGCCGGCAGCGGCCCGACCGCGGTATTCACCGGCAAGGTGGCCGCCATCGAAGCCGGCACCGTCGGCCTGCGTGTGCTGGCCCATGGCGCATTCACCCGTCTCGGCCAGACCGAGGTGGAAGGCAGCTACGAGAACGTTTCCGCCGACTTCATCATCAAGGATCTCATTGGCAAGGCGGGCGCCACCGCGGGCACCCTTGCCAAGGGGCCGACGCTGGCCTTCTGGACGCTGCACCGGGGCCCCACCGCCCTCGGCCACCTGCGCAGCCTCGCCGCCCTGTGCGGAGCGGGCCTGTTTGCCGACGGCAAGGGCGCCATCCACTGCACCACGCCCCAGCCAGGGGGCACCGAGCATCGTTTCGCATTCGGCGAGACGGTCATTGAACTGGCCATCCGGCAGTGTCCGCCGGCCTTCGACAGTGTCGAGGTGTGGGGTGAAGGCGCAGCCAGTGCCAAGGGCGCCGACCGGGCCCACTGGCTGTCCACGGAGCTGTCGGGTGTCAGCGCCAAGGCCTGCATCACGCCGGACGGGCAAGTGCAGCCGGGAAAGCTGGGTGAACGCCCCTTGCGCCTGCGGGATGGCGCCCTTCGCTCGGGCGAAGCCGTCGAGGCCGTGGCCAAGGCCTGGGCAAGCGAAGTGGCCGCACGCCTGCTGAGGGGCAGCATGGAGGTGTTTGCCACGCCGGCCATACTGCCCGGTGACCGGGTGGAGATCACCGGTCTGCCCGATGAGCACCCCGCTGCGGCACTCCTGGGTGATGGGCAGCAGCTCCACGTAAGGGGTGTGCGTCACCGGCTCGACCGCCAACGGGGCGCACTCACCCGTCTGAGCTTCTAGGGGCGGAGCGGCCATGAGCGTGCGCATCGGCAAGATCGAGCTCAGCGGCGTGCAGGATCTGCACACCGAGGAGGCGCGCACCCTGGTCGAGCAGCGCGTGCCGGAACAGCAGGGCAGCGTCTTCCAGGATCTGGGCCGCGAGCCGGTGACCATCCTGATCGACGGTCTGTTGTTCGGCGAGGAATCCCTCTCGGCCCTCGAAACCCTGCGTCAGGCCCATGCCAAGGCAGAGCCGCAATCCTTCGCCGCCGATCTGGTGGTGGGCACCGACCTCACGGACGTCATCATCGAGGACTTCAAGGTTCGCCAGGTGGCGGGGTACAAGGACCGCTACCGTTTCAGCCTGCGCCTGCGCGAACACATCGAAGCACCCGAGGCCAGTGACGCGGCGATGGCCGACGTCAATGCCCAGGTGAGCGCCGACGGGGCCGCCTGGGGCGATGCCAGCCTTGCCGCCGCGGGCGTGCTGCAGGACCCGGCCTCGCTGCCCGCAGCCCTCGCCGCCAACCCGGCCCTGCTCGACAACCTGGACATGGATGCCCTCGGCGACGCCGTGGCCGGCAATCTCGACAAGCTCGACACCGGCCAGCTCAATGGCATGCTTGACACCCTCGCCGCCGCCGACCCCACCAAGGCGGGCGGCCTGATCGACGCCCTGGGCCGGGCCGGCGCCCTGGGCGGCATGCTCGCAAAATACGCCCAGGAAGGCGCCGACTTCCTCAAACAGCTCGATCCGTCCAAGCTCAGCTCGCTGATGAAGGCCTTCTCCGGCGGGCTCGATTTCCTCAAACAGCTCAAGGCCGTCGCCGACAGCGCGACCCGCCTGGCGGGTGCCATCAGGGATCTGAAGCTGCCCCCCGAGCTCGACCGGATCATCAAGGGAGGCCCGAAGTGAGCACGCCCTCCGACGTGATCCGTGACCTGGCCACACTCGTTCAGGATCTGGCCGCCCTGTTGGAGACCCAAACAGCCCGGGAGATCCCCAACATTGCCCGCGACCTGGGCGCCCAACCCCAGCTGGCCACGGGCGTTGACGCCCTCGGTCAGGTTCTTGGCGAGGTCCGTGGCGCAGCCCTGCCCTTGCAACGGGCCGCCATCGACGCGGATGCGCTGGTGGCGCTGCTCGGCTGTGTGCCGGGGTTCGTCGCGGGGATGGGGCAGGCCGTCGACGCGGGCGGCGAATGGCTGGCCGATCTGGGCCTGGGCGACGCCGCGGCCGAGGCTGCGCGGGTGTCCGGGCCCCTGCGCCAGGTTTCCGGCGTGCTCGACATGGGGATCGACGTGGCCGAAGGCGCCGCCGCCCTTCTCGCCCCGGGCCAGTGGCGTGGACTCATTGCCGCCCTCGACCGCCTTTCCGTCTCGCTCCAGGCCCTGAAGACACCAGTGCCCCCCACCACCCCGACACCGCCGCCCCGCCCGGACGCGGCCCCTTCCGGAGGATAGACACCATGGCCGACACCCTTCCCGCCACACCCGACGGTCGCCCCGACAACCCCTTCCGCACGGTCGCCATACTGCTCGATGGCGTGCGCGTGGCTCTGGAGAACAGCAAGCGTCAGGATCAGGCGCCACGCTGGGTGAGGGTGGTACGGGTGCGCGAATTCCGCGAAGACGCCATCGCCCGGGGCGTCATGAAGGCCATGGATGTGCTGACCCTGGCCGTCGCCTACCTGCAGCGCTTCACCCTCGACGCAGGCGACCTGCTGATCCAGGGTGATGCCGCCAAGGCCCTCGTGGAAGTCTCGGCGGAGTTCGTCAAGACAGCCACCAGCAAGGAGTTCATCAACGCCCTGGAAGTGGCTGTCGGCCAGGAGCCAAGCCCCAACTCGCCGATCCCCGACGTGGCCAACATCATGGACAAGATCCTCCAGATCGCCGACAAGGTGCCCGAGCCCGACGACCTCAAGACCATTGGAGCCGCCCTCTACAAACTGCTCGGCATCGAGCAGGGCCCCCTTGACGAAGCCAAGCTTGGGGCCGCCACAGAGAACCACATCCTCCAGGAGCGCACCGGCAAGCTGCGCCTCCTTCAGTTCGCCTTTGATCAGGGATTCAAGCTGCAGAACTTCGGCAAGGGGGCCACCATCACCTCGCTGGACGTGGGCCGCCTGGGAGCGCGCCGCCTGTGGGAAGCCGCCGACGACAAGCTGCCAACCCGCTCGGTGGGCAAGTTCGGCGCTGCCCCCGACACGGAGATCGTCTGGGAACTGGCCTTCAACGGCGAGAAAAAGGGCTTCGACGTACAGGAGGCCAACAGCATCCTCGAAGCCCTGGGTTACGTGGAACCGGCGGTCGACGACCGCAAGAAGTTCAGCGCCACCTTTGCCGCGCGGCTGCGCACCTTCCAGCAGATCAACGAGATCACCGTGTCCGGAACCCTCGACAACGCAACCCTCAACCGCCTTTTCCACCTGGACTTCGAAGCCAAGAACCTGAAGCGGGCCAAGCGCTACAAGGCCGAGGCCCTGCCCAAGGGCTTCGACCCCATGAAGACCTGAGCCGCGCTCCCCGACGACACACCATGAGCGATCCGATCGACATCATCCGCGCGGTGGTCCGCGACGAATTGCGCAGCCTGCGCCTGGGCGAGCTGGCGGTGGTCAGCAGCGTCTTCCCCCACACCGGGGCCGACGACGGCCACAACCTGGAGTGCACGGTGCAACTGCGCGAAGGCGGCCTGGAACTGCGCAAGGTGCCCATCGCCACACCCCACGTGGGCATGGCCAGCGCCCCCCAGGTGGGGGATCTGGTCCTACTCAACTACGTGGGGGGCGACCCGAACCGGGCGGTGGTGATCGGCCGGCTGTACTCGGAGAAGATCAACCCGCCACTCCACAAGGAAAAGGAGTGGCATGTTTTCGCCACCGCCGATGGCGTGAGCAGCTTCGCCATCGACGCGGACGAATCCTGCATCGTCACTGCGGGCAAGACGGTGGTGACGGTGAAGAAGGACGGCAATGTGGAGGTGAAGGGCGAGGCCGACCTGTCCATCGAGACCAAGGGCAAGGTGAGCATCAAGTGCACCGACTTCACGCTGGACGCCTCGGGCAAGGTGGACCTGGGCAAGGACGGCGCCGGCGTGATCACCGAGAAATCCCACAAGTGCTATTTCACCGGCAAGGCGCTGGTGCCCTCGGGCACCGTCAAGGCCAAAGGCTAGGAGACGCGATGCCCGCCCCCAGTCCCTCCCAGATCGAGTCGCCGGTAAGCGGCTTCCTGCAGTCCTCCGGCCTCCGCGGCGAGGATGCGGCAGGCCTCGCCACGGCCATCGCCAACACCGCCGGCCAAGCCCTGACGATGTTCCTGTCCCAGGCCATGGTGATGCCCGGCATCCCGGTGGCCGCCGACCCGATCAGCGGCAGCGGCGCCACCGCCGGACCGGGCCGGCTGATGCCGCCACCGGCCGGCGGCCCCGGTGCCGCCCAGCTGGAAGGCCTCGCCGGTGGCCAGTGCCAGGCCCAGGGTCTGCGCGGCGAGCAGGCCGACGGCCTTGCCAAGGTCATCGCCGGCGTACTCGCCCAGGGCATCGCCCTGTTCTGCGCCCAGACCCTGGTGATGCCCGGCATCGCCGTCGCCGGTTTCGTCAGCAGCGCGCCGGGCGTGCTCCAGCCCGTTCCCCTGGCCTCGCCGCTGGAGGGCATCGCCAACGGACTGCTGAACCAGAACGGACTGAGGGGCGAGGCGGCCCCCGATCTTGCCAAGGCCCTGGCCCAGGGGGTGGACCTGGCCCTGACCCTGTTCGCCGGCCAGGCCATGGTATCGCCCGGCATTCCCTGCCCGCCGGGTGCCAGCGCCGGCCCCGGCCGGCTGATGTGAGGACACGCTGATGCCCCATGACCCTTTCGGCACCGATCTGCGCCTGGTCTTCACCCGCGGCCGGGAAGGGGCCGATCTCGCCATCGGCCTGCAGGATTTCGAAACTGCCAGCGGCATCGACAATCTGGTGCAGGCACTCACCCTGCGCCTGCTGGTGGATCGGGGCGAACTCGACGGGCTTGGCCACCCCCGCTACGGCAGCCGCATCCGCGACCTGATCGGCGAACCCCTCGACCGCGCCAACCTCGAACTGCTGCGTCGCTACGTGCGCCAGGAGCTGCTGCGCGATCCGCGGGTGGAGGAAGTCCTGCTGGTGCGTGTCACCCCCCACGAGCCCCGCCACGACGGCGTGGACGTGGAAGTGCGGGTACGTGCCAGCGGTGGCCTGGAAACCAGCCTGGAGGTGCGAATCGATGGCGCTTGAGCGGGTTTACCTGAAAAAGGGCTTTGCCGAGGTGGTGGACGCCCTACTGGACGAAATCGCCTCCGGGCGAGGCGGTCGCCTGGCCCTCACCGATGCCAACGAAGGCAGCGTTGTACGCACCCTCGCGGAGGCCTTCGCCCGCGAACTGGCGGTGTGCTACGAGCAGCTCGACGCGGTGTATCGCAATGCCTATCTCGATTCCGCAGCGGGCGCAGCCCTCGACAATGTGGTGGCCCTGCTCGGGGTGGAACGCCAGCGGGGCGGACACCTGGAAGGCACCGCCACCTTCAGCCGCGGCCAGCCGGCGCCCGAGGACATCCACATCCCCCTTGGCACCCTGGTGGCGGGGCGTGACGTGCCACTCTTCGCCACCACGGCCAACGCGGTGCTCGACAAGGGCGCGCGTCAGGTGGTGGTGGGCGTGCGCGCCGTGGAACCGGGGGGCGAGACGGTCAAGGCCGGCGCCCTGGCCAGCCTGCCCCGGCCCATCGCCGGCATCGACGAGGTGAGCAACCCGGGCTACCTGGTGCTGCGCCAGCGTGAGGAAACCGACGAGGAGTTGCGTGCCCGGGCCCGACGCCTTGTGCGTTCCTCCAACACCGGCACCGTCGCCGCCCTCGAGGAAGCCGCCCGCGGCCTGGGCATCCGCGAGGTGCAGGTGATCGAGAACCCGGAGGGCCGTCCGGGGGAGGTCGAGGTCGTGCTGGGCGACCGGGACATCGGTGCCGACCTGCTGGCCGCGGTGAAAAACCGTCTCGAGAACGTCCGCCCGGCCGGCATCGTCCTGCATTGCGGGCCTGCCACCCCGATCCTCGTGCAGGTCACCGCCACCCTCACCCTCAACGCGCGCCCATCGGAACGGGAACAGGCCGAGATCCAGAAGCGCCTCGGCAGTGTGCTGGCCGACTACTTCGGCACCCTCAAGGTGGGTGAGGCGGTGCGTGAGGCCAAGATCCGTGCCCTCCTGCTGGGCCATGATGCCGTGGTGGGGTGTGAGCGGAGCGGCCAGCGGCCATTGCTGGAGCCGTTTGCCAGGAACGGGGATGGCACGCTCGAATCCATCGCCTTCCGCGCCCTGATGGGCAGCGGCGACCTAATGGCCCGCCCCGGCGAACGCCTCTTCCTTGACCCGAAGACGCTGCCCCTGCGCCTGAGCCTCGAATCGCCCCTTGAAGATCTGTGGATAGACATCCATCTCAGCCTCAGCGGCGCCCCAGCCGGAAGCGACTTCGATGCCCGGGTCATGGGCTCGATCAAGGACCTCTTCGACAAGGCCGCCCGTTCGGCCACCACCGAAACCCCGGCCCGCGTCCGCTACACCGACCTGCATGGGGCGATCAGCAGGCTTGTCGTCCACATCCACATCGTCCGCCTGCGCGTCACCGTCACCCACACCCGCGACGGGCTGGTGGAAGAGCTTGATGGCGAGGACGGCGAGGCCACCATCGGCCCCCGCGAACAGGCCATTCCGCGCAAACCCAGGCTGCGCATCGAGGGTGGCGATGGCTGACACCCGGGTGCGCCGCGAGCGCCTGCTCTCCCTCCTGCCACGCATCTTCACCAGCCAGCCCGAGTCGAGCGCCCTGGGGAGGGTCATTGATGGCATGGCGGCCAGCCTCACCCGGATGGATGAGGCCCTTACCCGCGTCCAGTACGACCGCTGGGTCGGGCTGGCCAGTCATCACCCCCCCTCCACCGACGACATCAGTGCCCTTGAGAGCCTGGGCCAGTTGCTGCAGATAACGCGCCTGCCGGCACGGATCCGCCATGGGGGCTACGAACGGAGCCCCGCCGGGATCGAAGTCCGCTTCAGCCCCGCGGCCCCCCTGGCCGAAGCCCTCGACGAGCTCATCGGCAGCGGCTGGCGCCAATCCGACCCCCTGGGCCTGCTGGAGGCGCGCTTCAGCGGCCTGCGCTTCACCCTTGCCGACGCCAGCAACAGCCTGCGCGCCGAGCCCGCGCCCGGTACCCCGACCGAGACCGCCACGAGCAGCCTCGCCCTCCTCCAGACCCAGCTCGACCCGGAGCCCGGCGAGGCCTTCCGCCAGCGCCTGCTGATCACTTCGCGGGTACGCATGGGCGGGCTCACCACGCCCCGCGCCCTGCTCTCCCTGGCCCTTGCCGACCTTGGCGCGGAAACCTGTCCCCAACTGGAGCGCCATCCCGACAGCACCCTTGCCATCGGCCTGCCTCCCGGCACGCGCAAGCGCTGCCCCGCCTGCACCGGTGACACGCGCGGCCAGCCCTGCCCCAATCAGGGCCAGGCGGTCATCACGGCCTGGCTCACGGAAAACCCGGTACTCGATGCCCGCCATCTGGAGCCGACCCCACGCCTGCGCCGGGTATTCAAGGTGGAGAACGCCAGCCTCTGCCCGGACAGGCCGGTGATCACCCTTGAGGCGCGCGACCAGCCCGTGCCCTACCCGGCCCTGCGCAGCCTCGACAGCGGTGAGATCACCCTTTATGCCGGCACCCTGCGCCCGGGCGACACCCTGGTGCTGTATCCGGCCTGCCCGCCAGCAGAAACCGCACGCTTCGACGGCTTCGATTCTCCCGACCACCACCCCTGGCTGACAACCCACCCCCAGGGGCGCGCCGTGATCACCGACGCCGGGGGGATGGAGCGGGATGTCAGCTCATCCATCTTCTACCTGTGGGGCGCCCGCCTGGACGACAGGGACACCACCTTCGACGCCCTGCATTTCGGGGTGCTCGAACAGCGCGCCCTCAGCCCCCTTCTCCGCCCGGGGAGCAACGACTGGATGCTGCTGACCTTCGCCCAGCCGGACGCCACTTTTGCCGACAGCGACGACACCGTGACCAGCTCGCGCTTCGCCGACAGCGACGACCTGGACGGCACCCGTTTTGCCCTCCTGGACGGCACCATCGGCCAGGGTGATGCCCGCTACGCCTCGGTGCTGCTCGAGTCCTTCAATAAGACCAACACCGGGGGCACCACCGAGAGCGACACCGCCCACCTGGGCCGCCTGAGCCTGCGCCTCGACTGGCTGACCCGCCCCCCTGCCAGCATCCGTCTGCGCATTCCCCGGACTGACTGGGTCGCCACGGCAGACGCACGCAATGCCCTGCCCCTGCTGCGGGACGACATAGCCCGGGCTTCCGCCGCAGGTGTGCGCGCCCTGGTGGAATTCCCCGCGCCGCCCCAGCCCCTGGACGAAGGCACCGGCCTTGCCCCGGCCACGGCCCGGCATCGGGCCGGCAAAGCGCCCCTCCGATGAGTCCCATGCCGTGAAGGAAATCCTCTGATGGCCGACACTCCCCTTCCCTATATCGCCAAGGAACCCGGCGACATCATGCTCGCCGCCGACTGGAACCAGATGCAGGTGCTCGCACGCAGCGAGCTCCGCGGGCACGACCACACGGACGGCAACGGCCTGCGGATCCCCCGCGCCGGCATCGCCGACCGGGCCATCGACGGCAGCAAGGTGGACCCTGAAAGCACACTCGCGGTAAAGAGCCTCTCCATCGATGGCCCCCTCAAGGTCACCGGCACCACCCAGCTCGCCGACATCCAGGCCGCCCTGGCCCGCTTCAGTGGCGCCAGCCTCACCACCAGCGGCGATCTGGGCGTGGGCACCGACCAACCCGAGAACAGCGAAGGCTGGCACCGGGTGGTGGACATCCTCGGTGAAGCCCACGCCAAACTGTCCATCCGCGCCGGGGCGGTCGATGGGCGGGTGATGAGTCACACCACGGGCATCCACGGCGCCGAGCCGGGCATGGTGGTGGGCACCCGCAGCATCTATCCGCTGAGCTTCGTCGTGGACAGTGAGATGCGCCTGCGCCTCGCCACCGAAAAGGCCGACAAGGCGTCCGCGACCCCGGTGGCAGATTTCTTCCCCGACCACAACCGCCTGCGCATCTCGTCGGGATGGACCAACCAGGCCGACGACAACTCGGCCGAGATCTGCAACGACAGCAAGCAGTACAAGGCGCTCATGCTCCTGGGCAACCGAAGCCAGGAAGGCAGGGAAAGACATGTCGCCGTCTGGGACCGGCTGGAGGTGAACGGCAGCCTCGTGCTTGGCGACGCACCGGTGAAGGTTCCGACGGGGGCCATCGGCGCCTTTTGGCGCAAGGGTGATGAAGCCTGCCTGAGCATCGCCCGCGTACTCAACGTGATCGACAGTGAGTCCACCCAGGTGCGCTTCCAGTTCAATATCAAGGATGGGGTGCTGAAGACCGACGTGCTGCGCCTGGGCAACAAGTGGCGGATGTCGGCCATCGGTGATGCCCATGGCAACGACGGCTGGCTGCGCCTCTTCAACGTGGATAACACCGGCTACTTCGGCGGATTCGCGGCAGACGTGATGTGGTGCACCAAAGGCTCCTTCGCCGGCTCCGATCTGCGCCTGAAGGAGAACATCCACCGCCTTGAAAATGCGACCGCCGCCCTGCGCCTGCTGCGTGGGGTCCACTTCGATTGGCGCAGCGGCGGACAATCCGTCGGCCTGATCGCCCAGGAAGTCGAAGCGGTCCTGCCCGAAGCCGTCACGGAAGGCCCCGATGGCTGGAAGGGCATCAACCCCACGGCCCTCATCGCCCTGCTGGTCGAAGCCATGAAGGAACAGCAGCTCATGATTGACGCACTGCGCGCAGCCCCGCTGCGCGCCCCTGAGGGAGCCCCACCATGGCCGACCGCCCCGAACCCTACGTCAAACGCGCCGCCGGCGACGTGATCCGCGCCGACCACTGGAACGAGGCCCAGGTCCGCGCCCGGGAGGACATTGGCGCCCATGACCACACCGGTGGCCTCGGCGCCCCCATCCCCCGGGAGGGCATCCTCGAAAAAGCCATCGACGGCACACGCATCGACCCCGACGCCCGTGTCACCGTGCAGGATCTGGAGGTTCGCGGTGAGCTGAAGGTCAGCGCACGCACCCTGCTGGCCGAAATCGACAGCCTCATCGGCAGCGTCCGCACCATGCTCAATCGTAACGGCGACACCGTCGAGGGCCGGCTCAACGTGATCGGCAACCTGGGCATCGGCACCGAACGCCCCGCCGGCTGCCGATTGCAGATGGGCAATCTCACCACTCTGGACTGCGGCTCGCGGGAGAATCCCTGGACCAACCTGGGGTGGAACGCTTATTACGATGGCAGCTGGAAGCGCCTCGACCCGGACAAGCCCGGTGCCAACCTGCACATCAGCGGGGAGGGCGCGGGCCAGGAATTCCGCTTCCTGCGCATGGACCCGGACGGCAGCAATGCCCACAACATCGCCGTCATCGGCAGCAAGGTCTGCGCCATCAACGACGCCAACCTGGGCATCGGCACCGCAGCCCCCAATGCCCGGCTCGACGTGCGCGGCGCCATCCATGCGGGCGGCTCCGACATCTATTTCACCGAAACCACCCATCGCCATACCGGCTTTGGCAACACGCCGGGCTTTGCCGCCATCGAAAACGACGGCAGCACCTACAACGCGCTGATGATCCTCGGCCGCTCCACGGGAGCCCCCCTGGGGCGGGTCGTCAAGTTGTGGGACAACGTCTTCATCGCCGGCAACCTCGGTACCCACGGCTATTCGCCGCAACCCCTCACCGCCGGCTGGGGGGGTGGCATCCACACCTGGGACGTGGAGGCCGAGGGCACCATCTGGTCGAGACATGGCGTGCAGACGGGCAACCGTGACCTGGCCGAAAATTTCGACACCCGCGAGATCCTGGAGGCCGGCGACGTGGTCAGCCTCGATCCGGACGGGACGGGCATCGTGCGCTGCCGACAACGCGGTGACCCGCTGGTGCTGGGCGTCGTGTCCTCCGACCCCGGTCTGCTGCTCGGCGCCGATCCCGCCCGCCGAATACCACGCCCGGGCGAGTACCCCATTGCCCTGGTGGGGCGGGTACGCTGCAAGGTGAGCGGCGAAAACGGTGCCATCCGCAAGGGCGACCTGCTTTCCGCCGCCACCCCGCCCGGCCACGCCATGCGTGCCGGCGACGCCGCCCCCGGCACCACCATCGGCAAGGCCCTCGAAGACTTCGACGGCAGCACCGGCCTTATCGATGTATTCGTGTTCCTTCGCTGATCCACCCGAAAGCCCACCCGGAAACCTGCCATGAAGCCCATGATCGAAACCCGCCTTGAGGAACTGCGCCGCGAATATGAAGCCGGCGCCGGCGTGATGAACGAACTTCAGAAAAAACAGGACGAGTTGCGCACGACCCTGATGCGCATCAGCGGCGCCATCCAGGTGCTGGAAGAATTGCTCGCCACCGAGGCCGCCGGGCAGGATGCCGCCGAAGCCGGCGGTCCGCGGCTCGTCGCCAACTGAACCGGGGGCGCATGGCGTGGCCGAATCCGTCTCCCTGCGAGGCCCGGATGAGCAGCCCGCTGACGGCCGGAACTGGAACGCCGGTGGCGACGGGCTGGCCCTGGCACTCTCCCTGCCGCCCAGGCGACGCCTGGGCTCCGCCCGACTGCTTGTAGGTGCCGCCGAAGGGGGCGAACGTCCCCTCGACGAACTCGAATTCCCGGCCTTGCCACCGACATCGGCCCCCATGCCGGCACGAGCGAAGCCCTCTGGCAGTGGGCCCGCGTCGACTGGAAAGCGCCCCGCGCGCTCATCGGCGTGCGGGTGGAGGCTTCCCCACCCGCGGTCGGCGCCCTCGTCCCACCCCGCCGGACGGGCGCGCGCCTACGCCTCTTAAGTAATGGTAGCTGGCTGCCCCTGGCGCCGCTGGACACCCTGCCCACCGGCACCGAGCAGAGTTTTCCCGCCCAATGCGCATCGGCCCTGATGGCCGAGATGCTGATCGAGGGCGACGCTGCCGAAAAGCGCACCGGCGTGCTCATCCCCGGCATGCTCAATGGCCGCCGGATCGGTCTGCGCTTCACCCGGCAGCCCTGCCAGCTCAGCGTGGCGATCGGCAATGAGCCCCCCTTCTTCAGCGCGGACGCCCCCTTGCCCGAAGCCGGACTGGTGGTGGCAGGGCTCGCCCGTGCCATCAACCGTTACCTGAGCGATCATCCGAGCGCTGCGGTTGTTCCACTGAACATCGCCACCGCCAACACGCACCCCCTGCGCATCATCGCCTTCGAGGCCGAACTTGAGGCACCGCCCCCGGCCGCCACGCCCGACGCGCCGCCCCCCGAGCCCACCGACCAGCCCCGTCCGGGAGAGCGTGCGCTACTGCCCCCCACCGACCGCATCCCCCGCGTGGCCCGTCTGTGCGACGCCGACCACGCGGCCGGGCTCCGCCTCGCACCTCTGCCACAGGGGGTGCGCCTGTCCAGCGTCCAACTGCAGCTACGCAATCCCGGCGACGAAGAGGCCCGGGGCACACTGAGTCTCCACGCCGACGAACACGGCTCCCCGGCCGGCACCGCCCTGGCCTCCTGGCCCATCGCCCTCCCGGCCGGCGACACCCCCCGGTGGGTCTGCAGCCGCCTGCCCGCCCCCCGGCCGCTGGCCGGCCAGCCCTGGTGGCTGGTATGCCGCGCCGAACACGGCAGCCTGCAGTGGTATGCTGACACCCATTGTCCGGATCTCATCGACGCAGCCTCCCATTGCCGCGGCAGCGGCCCCTGGTTGCCCCTGGACACGCCCGCCCCTGCCCCCTGGCTGCACCTCCAGGCCGGCGTACTCGACCCGGAAGACTGACCTCATGCTTGGCCCCCTCGAACAGCTATTGCGCCCCGGCCTTGCTGCCGCCCTGCCCCCGGGTCAGGATCTGCAGACCGGCCCTGCCCCGGCCCCCGGCGGAACGGCCAGCCGCGTGGCCATCCATGCCCGACGTTTGGTCCAGGATGACCCGAACACCCCGGACGAGCGGCCAAGCCGCGATCCGGCCTTCCAGGGCTGGCAAGGCACCCTTGCCGCGACCCTGGAACATCCGCTGGACTTCATCCTGCCCGACGACGCCCCCGGAGATCTGACCGAGGTGCACTGCCCGCCCGGCCGTGTGCTCGCAGCCGGTGACGCCTACCTCCTCGACGGGCGCACCCTGCGCTTCTTCCGCGCCCCCCCTGGCCCGGTTCTGGCGCGCACCCGCGGCGCACCCTGCGCCGGCTACCAGGAGCGCAGAAACAGCAGAATCGATCTGGAGCTGCAGGCCTGGGCGCGGGACATGAGCACCGCCGACGATCTCCTCGCCCGCGCCCTGGCGGCGGTATTGGCAACCGTCTCCGGGCTGGACGTGATCGATCTCAGCAGCGCCCCGCCCCACCTCAGCCTGCGCCTGACCGCCCCCCGGGTGAGCCTTGCCGGCATCGAACGCAACCTTGATCCGGACAACCCCGAGCGGCTGCACTGCGTTGCCCATTGCCTGATCCGTGGCGAACTGGAAACCAGCCTGATCCTTGGGGCGCCCGATCCCCAGGGGCGCATCAGCGAAGTGGACGTGGCGCTGCACCTGCCATCCCGGCCGCCATCCGGCGGCTGAGCGCCCCGCCGCCCGAAAAGCAAACGGCGGATGTTGCGAATCAGATCGCAACATCCGCCGTCTTCAATCCCCCCGCAGCCCGTGCGGGATGATCGTCAGGCCAGCAGGCGGTCCAGGTCGGCCACGATGCGCTCGGCGGCCTTGCCGTCCCAGAGGGTGGGGCGGCGCCCCTGCTTGCCCTGACCGGCCAACACCTTGGCGGCCTCCTCAAGGATGCGGGCGGGATCGGTCCCCACCAGCACGTTGCTGCCTTCATCGATGGTCACCGGGCGCTCGGTGTTCTCACGCAGGGTCAGGCAGGGAACACCGAGGGCGGTGGTCTCCTCCTGCAGGCCGCCGCTGTCGGTCATGATCAGCGCCGCATCCTTCCACAGGTTGAGGAACTCCATGTAGGACTGGGGCTTGGTCAACACCACGTTGGGGCCCAGATCAAGACCGAACTTTTCGAGGTTGCCCCGGGTGCGCGGATGCACCGGGAAGATCAGCGGCAAGTCGGCGGCGATCTGCTTGAGAGCGCCGGCAATACCGCGCAGATTGGCTTCATCGTCCACGTTGGAGGGGCGATGCAGGGTGACCACGCCATACTTGGGGTACTGGGCCTTGATGGCCTGCGTCTCCATGCCGGCCTTGTCGGACGCGTCGAGTTTGTCGCGCTGGAACAGCAGGTTGTCCACCATCACGTGTCCCACGTGAAAGACCACGTCCTGGCCCTTGCCTTCACGCAGCAGGTTATCCACGCCCGCCGGCTCGGTACAGAAGAACCAGTCGGAAATGCTGTCGGTGACGAGGCGGTTGATCTCCTCGGGCATGCGCATGTCGCCGCTGCGCAGGCCGGCTTCCACGTGGGCCACCGGAATGTCGAGCTTCTTGGCGTCGATGGAGCAGGCCAGGGTGGAATTCACATCGCCGACCACCAGCACACAGTCGGGGCGGGCCTTCTGGCAGATCTCCTCGAAGGCCACCATGATCTTGGCGGTCTGGGTGGCGTGGCTGCCGCCACCGGCTTCCAGGTGGTAATCAGGCTTGGGAATGCCCAGTTCATCGAAGAAGACATCGCTCATTTCCCGGTCGTAGTGCTGGCCGGTATGGATGATGCGAAAGTCGAATCGATCGGCCCGCGCCTGCAGGGCTCGCACGATCGGCGCGATCTTCATGAAATTGGGACGCGCGCCGGCGACGAGGTAGATGAGGGAACGGGACATGCAGAACTCCACGGGTGGAATGTCAGGCGCGCATTATTGCGCGGAGGATGCAGGGCTCACAAAGAAATAATTGTCAGACGCATGCCAATGGCAGTGCCCCGAGCCCGTGAAGAAATCGTGGCGAGCGGATGGGGTTCGCTTTCCGAAGCACCACCGGACCGGGCCCACGGTGCCGCGTCAATAGGGTGAAGGGTGAACGAGGGCGCAAAGCCGATTTGCTGACGCTCAATCAGGGAAAGGTCTCGCATTCTCCCAAGGGCTTGCCAGCCACATCCTTGGCCGACAGCAGGGGGGCGCCGTCGAGGGGCCAGACCACGCCCACATCGGGGTCGTTCCAGGCCAGACTGCGCTCGTGCTCGGGCGCGTAGTAGTCGGTGGTCTTGTACAGGAAATCGGCGCTGTCGCTGGTCACCAGGAAACCATGCGCAAAGCCCGGCGGAATCCAGAACTGGCGGTTGTTCTCCTCGCTCAGGGTCACGCCCACCCACTGGCCGAAGGTCGGTGAGCTGCGGCGAAGGTCCACGGCCACATCGAAGACGCTGCCGCGCACCACCCGTACCAGCTTTCCCTGGGCCTGCTGGATCTGATAGTGCAGGCCACGCAGCACCCCCTTGGCGGAGCGGGAGTGATTGTCCTGCACGAAATCCACGTTCAGCCCGGTGGCCTCCTGAAAGCGCCGGGCGTTAAAGCTCTCCATGAAGAAACCCCGGGCGTCACCGAAGACCTTGGGCTCGAGGATCAGCAGGTCGGGGATGGCGGTTTCTATCACCTTCATCAGAACACCTTTTCCTGGAGGATGCGCAGCAGGTACTGACCGTAGCCGTTCTTGGCCAGGGGTGCCGCCAGTTTTTGTAGCTGTTCGGCGTCGATCCAGCCGGCGCGCCAGGCGATTTCCTCGGGGCAGGCGATCTTGAGGCCCTGGCGCTTCTCGATGGTCTGGATGAACAGGCCGGCTTCGAGGAGGCTTTCGTGGGTGCCGGTGTCGAGCCAGGCATGGCCGCGGCCCATCACCTGCACGTCCAGTGCGCCCCATTCGAGGTATTGGCGATTGACGTCGGTGATCTCCAGCTCGCCCCGGGGGCCGGGCTTGAGGTCGCGGGCAATGTCCACCACCCGGTTGTCGTAGAAGTACAGGCCGGTCACGGCGTAGCGGCTCTTCGGGGCCTTGGGCTTCTCTTCGAGGCTGATGGCCCGGCCGGCGGCGTCGAATTCGACCACGCCGTAGCGCTCGGGGTCATGCACCGGGTAGGCGAAGACGGTGGCGCCGTCGGTCTGCTTGGTGGCCTCCCGCAGGCCGCTGGCGAAGTCGTGGCCGTAGAAGAGGTTGTCCCCCAGCACCAGCGCGCTCGGGCCGCTGCCGACAAAGTCGGCGCCGATCACGAAGGCCTGGGCGAGACCGTCGGGGCTGGGCTGCACGGCGTATTGCAGGTTGAGGCCCCACTGGGCGCCGTCGCCGAGCAGTTGCTGGAAGCGCGGGGTGTCCTGGGGGGTGGAGATGATGAGGATGTCGCGGATGCCCGCCAGCATGAGGGTGCTGAGGGGGTAGTAGATCATCGGCTTGTCGTACACCGGGATGAGCTGCTTGGAGACGGCCAGGGTGGCCGGATGCAGCCGGGTGCCGGAGCCGCCGGCGAGGATGATGCCTTTGCGTTGGGTCATGGGGAGATCCATTTACAGAATTTCGGTGAGCATGCGGTCAACACCCTGCTGCCAGGCCGGCAGACTGAGCCCGAAGGCCTGCCGGAGCTTGCGGGTGTCGAGCCGGGAGTTGGCCGGGCGGGCCGCGGGCGTCGGGAAGGCGCTGGTGGGCACCGGGAGGATGGCCTCCGGGGCGACCTTGACGGGCCGGCCTTGGGTGCGGGCGAACTCGATGACGTGACGGGCGTAGTCGTACCAGGTGGTTTCACCGCCCGCCACCAGGTGGTAGGTGCCGGCCAGGGCGGCGTCGGCCAGGGCCATGCGGGCCGCGTGGGCGGTGACGTCGGCCAGCAGGTCGGCGCCGGTGGGGGCGCCGTGCTGGTCGTTGATGATGGTCAGCCGGTCGCGCTCGGCGGCGAGCTTGAGCATGGTCTTGGCGAAGTTGCCGCCGCGGGCCGCATACACCCAACTGGTGCGGAAGATGAGGTGGCGGGCGCCGCTCCGGCGGATGAGGTCTTCGCCTTCGAGCTTGGTGCGGCCATACACGGACAGGGGGCCGGTGGGGGCCGCTTCGTCCCGGGGCGTTTCACCACTGCCATCGAAGACGTAGTCGGTGGAGTAATGCACCAGCAGGGCACCCAGGGCGGCGGCTTCACGGGCGAGGACGCCGGGGGCCAGGGCGTTGAGGGCGCGGGCGAAGTCGGGCTCGCTCTCGGCCTTGTCCACGGCGGTGTGGGCGGCGGCATTGACGATGAGGTCGGGGGCCACGGTGCGCACGGTGGCGGCGAGGCTTTCCGGGTCGGCAAAGTTGCCGGAGAGGCCCGGGGCGCCGTCGTGATCAAGGGCAATGAGCTCGCCCAGGGGGGCGAGGCTGCGCTGCAGCTCCCAGCCCACTTGGCCGTTCTTGCCGAAGAGGAGGATCTTCATGGAGGGCGTCCTTACTCGCGACCGGCGTAGTTCTTCTCGACCCAGTCCCGGTAGGCGCCGCTCTGCACATGGGCCACCCAGTCCTGGTTGGCCAGGTACCACTCGACGGTCTTGCGGATGCCGGTATCGAAGGTCTCGGCGGGGCGCCAGCCCAGTTCGCGCTCGATCTTGCGGGCGTCGATGGCGTAGCGGCGGTCGTGGCCGGGGCGGTCGGTGACGTAGGTGATGAGGCGGCGGTAGCTGCCGGCCGGATCGGGCTTGAGTTCGTCGAGGAGCGCACACAGGGTGTTCACGATCTCGATGTTGGGCTTCTCGTTCCAGCCGCCCACGTTGTAGACCTCGCCCGGGGTGCCGTTGGCCAGAATGGCGCGGATGGCCGAGCAGTGGTCGGTGACGAAGAGCCAGTCGCGGATCTGCATGCCATCGCCGTACACCGGCAGGGGCTTGCCGGCCAGGGCGTTGGCGATCATCAGGGGGATGAGCTTCTCGGGGAAGTGATAGGGGCCGTAGTTGTTGGAGCAGTTGCTGGTGGTCACCGGCAGCCCGTAGGTGTGATGCCAGGCACGCACCAGGTGGTCGGAGGCGGCCTTGCTGGCGGAGTAGGGGCTGTTGGGTTCGTAGGTCTTGGTTTCCGTGAAGGCCGGGTCGGTCGGCCCCAGGGAGCCGTACACTTCGTCGGTGCTCACGTGGTGGAAGCGGAAGCCCGCCCTGGCTTCACCCTCCAGGCTCATCCAGTGGCCGCGGGCGGCTTCGAGCAGGGTGAAGGTGCCATTCACATTGGTGCGCACAAAATCACCCGGGCCGTGGATGCTGCGATCCACGTGGCTCTCGGCGGCAAAATGGACGATGGCGCGGGGCTGGTGCTCGGCAAACAGGCGGTCGATCAAGGCCCGGTCACAGATGTCGCCCTGCACGAAGACGTGCCGCGGGTCGCCCTTCAGGGAGGCCAGGTTTTCCAGGTTGCCCGCGTAGGTCAGGGCATCCAGATTGACAACGGGTTCATCACTGGTTCGCAGCCAGTCGAGAACAAAATTTGCACCGATGAAGCCGGCACCGCCGGTTACAAGAATCATGGGAGGTCCTCAGGGTTTCACGGAGATGCGCCACCCGGAGGCGACGCCGGAAGCGGCCGGACTCGAACCGGGGCGCCTCCGGAAAGCGCGCCGATTATGACACCGCTGGATGATGAAGTCTGCGCACTGCGCCACCATCCGATGCAAGGGTCAAACTGCCGGCCCGGCTGCCGTTAAGCCAGTAGAAGGCCGGCCTCACCACTCGGAAGGGGCGCCGGCACACGGGAGACGGCAGGACCATGCAGTTTGTTGCCAGGCTACTCACGCAGACACTGACACCGGCCATCGCTACACCGACCCTGGTCGCCCTGGTGTTTGCGAGTGTGCTCGGCGTGATGGTGGTGGATCGCCTGGAGCAGGCCCGCGGTCAGTCCATTCGCAGCGCATTCGCCCAGGACACCGGGGAAATCACCCTGCGCATCGAAGAGCGCCTGAGAACCTACAGGCAGGTGCTGAAGGGGGCTCACGCCCTCTTCCAAGCATCGGAGACGGTGTCCCGCGATGAATGGCGGCGCTACGTGGCGGCCCTGAATCTGCCTGCGGAATATCCGGGCATCCAGGGCGTCGGCTTTGCCGCGCATATACCGGCCGACCAGCTGGCCCGCCATGAGCGCGCCGTCCGTGCAGAGGGCTTTCCCGACTACCGGGTCAGCCCACCCGGCCCACGCAGCGAATACAGCGCGATCGTCTTTCTCGAGCCCTTCGACTGGCGCAACCAGCGCGCCTTTGGCTTCGACATGCTGTCCGAACCGGTGCGTCAGCAAGCGATGACCCGGGCCTTGCATTCGGGCTTACCGGCCCTGTCGGGCAAGGTGCGGCTGGTCCAGGAAACCGCCACCGACCCCCAGGCGGGCGTGCTGCTTTACATGCCGCTGTTCCGTCGCGGAGCAGATCTGGGGAGCCCGGCACGCCGGGAGCACGCCTTGCTTGGCTGGGTCTATGGCCCTTTCCGCATGAACGATCTTGTCGCGGGCGCGCTTGCCGAAGCCGGGCCGCGCATCCGCCTGCGCATCCATGACGGCCATGACACCACACCCGGAACCCTGCTCTTCGACAGCCACCCGGACGGGGACGACACTCCGGACCTGAGCGACAGGAAACTCCTTGAACTCGATGGGCGGGTATGGACCCTGCTCTTTGACGACACCCCAAGGCCGGGCATGCGTCTAACGGCTCACCACTGGCTGGAGACCGGGGCCGTGGTACTCATCTGCAGTCTGCTTGTCCTTCTGACCGCCGCCGCGGCCGCGGCGCGCTCCCGGGCCCACGCGCTCGACCGGATCAGTTCGTCCCTGCGCAGCAGTGAGGCACGCTACAGCACCCTGGTGAATCTGTCCCGGGACGGCATTGCCGCGCTCGACGCCAAGCTCAATTTCTCCTTCGTCAACCCACGGCTGGCCCGCCTGCTCGGCTACCCGGAAGACAGCCTGATCGGCACACCTTTCAGCAAGCTATGGCCGCCCGGCGAGCCCGCCGTTCGCAACCGCCTCCTCACCCGCCTGCAGCGTGGCGAACCCGCCAGCTACGAGCAGGATCTGCTCACCGCCGACGGGCGCACCCTGACGGCCATCGTTACCGATGCGCCCCAGCAGGGCAAAGACGGCAGCCTGCAGGGCGTCATTCTCAGCGTCACCGACATCTCCGAGCGCAAGGCGTCGGAAGAGCGCATCCGTTACCTTGCCACCCATGACTCCCTGACCGGACTGTCCAACCGTGCCAGCTTCCTCGAGCAGATGAATGCCAGCCTGCTGATGGCGCGTCGGCAGCACAGCCGCTTCGCGCTGCTCTACCTGGATCTGGACCACTTCAAAGAGATCAATGACAGCCTCGGCCATGCCGCCGGCGACGCGCTGCTCATTGAAACAGCCCAGCGCCTGCGCCACTGCCTGCGCGCCAGCGACCTCCTTGCCCGTCAGGGCGGCGACGAGTTCATGGCCCTTCTCCACGACATGGCCGGCATGAACGAAGCGCTGGCCGTCGCCGAGAAGATCCGTCGGGCGGTCGGCGCTCCGGTCCTCCTGGAAGGTCGCGAAGCCGTGGTCTCGGTCAGCATAGGCGTCGCCCTCTATCCGGAGCATGGCACCGACCTCGACAGCCTCACACGGCGCGCCGACGCGGCCATGTACCGCAACAAGTCTTTCCGCCGCACGGGCGACGGCAGCGCCGTCACCCGGCCGGCAGGACAATGAGGGGGAGCGCCGGCGCAGCCCGGATGTCATCACGAGGCCTGGCCCCTTGGTAGAATCCCGACCGAGAACAGGCCCTGAAGGCCACTACAACCTGGAGACCCCATGTCCCGCCACACCAAGATCGTCGCCACCCTCGGCCCCGCTTCGTCCGACCTCCCCACCCTCGAACGCCTTGTCCATGCCGGCGTGGACGTGGTCCGCCTGAACTTCTCCCACGGCAAGGCAGAAGACCACATCGCCCGTGCCAACCAGATCCGAGAGGCGGCCCAACTGGTGGGGCGCCCGGTGGGCATCCTGGCAGACATGCAGGGCCCCAAGATCCGTGTCGGGAAGTTCGAGGAAGGCAAGATCACCCTGACCAAGGACGCCGCCTTCATTCTGGACGCCGCCCTGACCACACCCGGCAACCTCCATCGGGTAGGCCTCGACTACAAGGATCTGCCCCGGGACGTGAAACCCGGCGACGTGCTGCTCCTTGACGACGGCCGTCTCAAGCTGAGCGTGGATCGCGTCCTCGGCCACGAGATCCACACCCGGGTGAAGGTGGGCGGCGAGCTCTCCAACAACAAGGGCATCAACCGCCAGGGCGGCGGCCTCACGGCACCCGCCCTGACCGCGAAGGACATGGACGACATCAAGACCGCCGCCCTGATCGGGGTGGATTTCGTCGCCATCTCTTTCCCCAAGGGGGCTGCCGACATGTACATGGCCCGCCAGCTACTGCGCGCGGCCGGCAGCAGCGCCCTGCTGATCGCCAAGATCGAGCGCACCGAAGCGGTGGCCAACCTGGAGGAAATCCTCGATGCCTCGGATGGCATCATGGTCGCCCGCGGCGACCTGGCGGTGGAAGTGGGCGATGCCACGGTGCCGGCCCTGCAAAAACGCATGATCCGCCTCGCCCGGGAGCGCAACAAGCTGGCCATCACCGCCACCCAGATGATGGAATCGATGATTCACAGCCCGGTGCCCACCCGCGCCGAAGTCTCGGACGTGGCCAACGCCGTGCTCGACGGCACCGACGCGGTGATGCTGTCGGCCGAAACCGCCTCGGGCAAATTCCCGGTGGAGGTGGTCGAGTCCATGTCGCGGATCTGCCTGGAGGCCGAGAAGTCCGCCGAAGTCACCATGGACCGGGACTTCCTCGACCGGATCTTCACCCGCATCGACCAGTCCATCGCCATGGCGGCCATGTGGACGGCCTATCACCTCAAGGTCAAGGCCATCGCCTCCCTCACCCAGACCGGCTCCACCGCCCTGTGGATGAGCCGCCTGAACAGCGGCGTACCCATCTACGCCCTCACACCGGAGATCTCTTCACGCAACCAGATGACCCTCTACCGGGAGGTCTATCCCCTGCTCATGTCCCAGGTCCATGCCGACCGGGACGTGCTGCTGTGGGAAGCCGAACAGATCCTGCTGGAGCAGGGCGTGGTCAACTACGGCGACCTCATCGTGCTGACGATCGGCGAACCCATCGGCGCCTCCGGCGGCACCAACACCATGAAGATCGTCCGCGTCGGCGACACCCCCAAGCCCGGTCCGGTGTGATCGGCAACACAATCCGGGGCACGTGGGTGCCTGTCGAGCACGCAGGCCCCATGCCGGCTTGGTAGAATCCGGTCTTTTACGTCTTTACCCGGCCGGCAGCGGCCCTCGGAGAAAAAACATGTCCCTCGTTTCCATGCGCCAGCTTCTCGACCATGCCGCCGAAAACGGCTATGGCCTGCCCGCGTTCAACGTCAACAACCTCGAACAAGTTCAGGCCATCATGGAAGCCGCTGCGGAAACCGACAGCCCGGTGATCATGCAAGCCTCCGCCGGCGCCCGCAAATACGCCGGCGAAGCCTTCCTGCGCCACCTCATCGACGCCGCCGTCGAAGCCTACCCGCACATCCCGGTGGTCATGCACCAGGACCACGGCCAGTCCCCCGCCATCTGCCTGGGCGCCATCCGCTCCGGCTTCTCCTCGGTGATGATGGACGGCTCCCTGATGGAAGACGGCAAGACCCCGTCCTCCTACGAATACAACGTGGACGTGACCCGCAAGGTGGTCGAGATGTCCCACGCCATCGGCGTCAGCGTCGAAGGCGAACTGGGCTGCCTGGGCTCCCTCGAAACCGGCCAGGCCGGCGAGGAAGACGGCGTCGGCGCCGAGGGCACCCTCGACCACTCCCAGATGCTGACCGACCCCGATCAGGCCGCCGACTTCGTCAAGCTCACCAACTGCGACGCCCTGGCCATCGCCATCGGCACCAGCCACGGCGCCTACAAGTTCAGCCGCAAGCCCACCGGCGACATCCTCGCCATCGAACGCATCAAGGCCATCAACGCCCGCATCCCCAACACCCACCTGGTCATGCACGGCTCGTCCTCGGTGCCGCAGGAGCTGCTCGAGATCATCCGCCAGTACGGCGGCGACATGAAGGAAACCTACGGCGTGCCCGTCGAGGAGATCGTCCAGGGCATCAAGTACGGCGTGCGCAAGATCAACATCGACACCGACATCCGCCTCGCCATGACCGGCGCGATCCGCAAGTTCTTCGTCGAGAACCCGTCCAAGTTCGACCCGCGCGAGTTCCTCAAGCCCGCCCGCGAAGCGGCCAAGCTGGTGTGCAAGGCCCGCTTCGAAGCCTTCGGCACCGCCGGCAACGCCAGCAAGATCAAGCCCATCGGCCTGGACAAGATCGCCGCCAGCTACAAGAGCGGCGCCCTCAACCAGATCATCCGCTGATCCGGCGGCCGGCCAGGTGATGCAGAGCCCCTTCGGGGGCAGCATCACCTGAAGCCTGACGCGCCCTTCCAGAAGCACCAGACATGCCCCTTCCCTGGTCAACGCTCGTCAAGGCCATCCCCTGGTCCGACGTCATCGCCAAAGCCCCTGACATCGCCCAGGGCGCCCGCAAGCTCTGGCAGCAAGTCAGCACCCGGGACACCACCGACAGCGCAGGGACACCGGTTCCGGGCAACCCTTCCGCGCCCGAAGCACGCCTCACCGCCCTGGCCGCCCAGGTGGCCGAGATGAGCTCCCGTCAGCAGGAAAGCGCAGAGCTCCTCAGCGCCCTTGCCACCCAGAACGCCGAGCTGGTCGGTGCCGTAGCCGCACTCCGCCAGCGCAACCGCCTGCTCGCAGCCGCGACCGGCCTGGCATCGGTCGTCGCCCTGGCAGCACTCACCCTGGCCCTTGGTTCATCCTGATACACCTGGGTCGGTTTTGTTGCAGCGCAACAACGCACCGTGACAGGCCGCACGCTGCCCCCGGGCGGTGAGCTTGCCAGCACACCTTCCGTAGCGGCAAGATGAACGCCCGACCACACCCGGCGCACCGCCCGTACGCCCGAGCCCATGACCCTGCCCGACCATTTCGCCGAGCACGACCTGCGCCAGGCCCTCAACGACGAGTTCCATGCCCGTCCGCCGGTTCCCCTGGAAAGCCCCCAGCTGATCAGCTATCTCGCCCTGCACCACGAGGGCGAGGCACCGGGCGCCGCCCAGCAGCATCTCATTGCACTGGGCAAACTCCTCGGACGCCCCATCGATGCCGCCGGCACCCACAGGTTGATCGACTTCGGCACGTTCCAGCTCAAGTGGGAACTCCACAACGAGTTTTCCAGCTATACCTTCTTCCGCGCCATAGCCCGGGGCGAAGGGCTGGACTCGGGCACATCGGCCCTTGCGGTCGTACCCGACGCCTGGCTGAAGAGCCTGCCCGGCAAGCTTATTGTCGCCACCCACGTGGAGCTGCGCTCCGCCGCAGAGGTGACACCGGACAGTGTCATGGCTCAGCTCTCCCCCACCGGCCGCCAGATGGTCGGGGCCACGGTCGCCGATGGCGCAGCCTGGGTGTTCACCGACTTTCTGTTCGAGGACGGTTTTTCCCGCTTCCTGGTCATCGATGTCTCCCTGACCCGCCGTCAGGCCGGCCGCACCGTGCAGCGCCTGGTGGAGATCGAGACCTATCGCCTGATGGCCCTCCTCGCCTTTCCGGTGGCCAAGGAGGTCGGCCGCCTGCTGGGCGCGAGCGAGCAGCGCCTCGCCGACCTGATGGACCGCACCGGCTCCGCGCGCAACACCGAGGACGAACGCAGCGTGCTGGCCGATCTCACCACCATGGCCGCCGAAGTGGAGCACTCCGTGGCCCGCACCACCTTCCGCTTTGGCGCTGCCCGGGCCTATCACAGCCTGGTGATGCAGCGCATTGCCGAGTTGCGCGAACGCCGCATCATCGGTCTGCCCACCTTCCATGAGTTCATGGAACGCCGCCTGCTGCCGGCCATGCACACCTGCGAAACCATGGCCCGCCGCCAGGAAGACCTCTCCGGCCGGGTCGCCCGCAACAGCCAGCTACTGCGCACCCGCGTCGAGGTGGAACTGGAACGCCAGAACCAGGAACTCCTCGCCCAGATGAACCGCCGTGCCAAGCTCCAGCTCCACCTGCAGCAGACCGTGGAGGGCCTGTCGGTGGTGGCCATCACCTACTACGCCTCGCAACTGGTCCAGTACATGGCCAAGGGTCTCAAGCACCAGATCGAGCCCCTCACGCCGGAGGGCATCACCGCTGCCGCCATCCCGTTGATCGCCGGCTTCGTCGCCTTCGGCCTGCACCGCATGCGCAAGCATCTGGCTGCCGCCGATGCAGGACACTGACCGGCCCCTGCCACCCCGCTATAATCGCGTTTTGACCGACGGACCCCAGACCGTGACCACTCCGCTCTTCGAATCCTCCCTTCACAGCCTGACCCTGCTGGGTCGCGGCAAGGTGCGCGACATTTACGCCGTCGACGCCGACACGCTGCTCATCGTCACCTCCGACCGGCTGTCCGCCTTTGACGTCATCCTCCCGGATCCGATTCCGCGCAAGGGTCAGGTACTCACGGCCATGGCCAACTTCTGGTTTGCCAGACTGGGCCACATCGTCCCCAACCAGCTCACCGGCATCGACCCCGAAAGTGTGGTGGCCGCCGACGAGCGCGAACAGGTTCGCGGCCGCGCGCTGGTCGTCAAGCGCCTGACCCCGCTGCCCATCGAGGCCGTGGTGCGTGGCTACGTCATCGGCTCCGGCTGGAAGGACTACCAGGACACCGGCGCCATCTGCGGCATCGACCTGCCCGCCGGCCTCAAGCAGGCCCAGAAGCTGCCCTTCCCGATCTTCACCCCGGCCAGCAAGGCCGAGGTTGGCGACCACGACGAGAACATCAGCTTCGAACAGGCCCAGGCCCGCACCGACGCCGTCCTCGCCGAGGCCCTCAAGGGCACCGGCAAAACCGGCGCCCAGCTCGTCGCCGAAGCCCGTGACGCGGCCATCCGCCTGTACTCCGAGGCCGCCGACTATGCGGCCACCCGCGGCATCATCATTGCCGACACGAAGTTCGAGTTCGGCATCGATGGGGCGGGCACCCTGCACCTGATCGACGAAGCCCTGACCCCCGACTCCTCCCGCTTCTGGCCGGCCGACAGTTACGCCGAAGGCATCAGCCCGCCCAGCTACGACAAGCAGTACGTGCGCGACTACCTCGAGACCCTCGACTGGGGCAAGGTCGCCCCCGGCCCCCGGCTGCCGGATGAGGTCATTGCCCGCACTGCCGCCAAGTACGTCGAAGCCTACGAGCGTCTCACCGGCCAGCACCTCTGAACGTCGCCTTCGGGCACCGCATGAACGCCCATGACCCGCCACGGCGGGTCATGGGCGTTCACTGAAGGCCTGAAATCGGAAATCAGCCGACCCGGAACAGGTCGATGAGCGTCTGGCGCTCCTCGGCGGATTCCGTCAGTGCCTCCTCAAGACGGACTGGATCCAGGCCGAGGGTCGCCGCCCGGGCCAGACCTTGACGAAAATCCTCGTCCTCGGGCGAAAACGGGTTGCGCGACTCAACCACCAGGTTCGCAATGAAGATCAGGTCGGGGATCGTGGCGGGCGGCCACTCACCCCCATAGATCTCGGGATTGTCCACCGCATCCACCAGCTCCCGCGGCATGCTCATGGCCGCCAGCACCGCCCGCCCCACCGGGGCATGCCAAACCCGCACCAGATCCGAAAGAGGGCTATCGTCGCTGAGCATCTCCGGGTATTCCCACACCCGGGCCAGCAGGAAGAACTGGCCGATGTCATGCACCATGCCGGCAAAGAAGGCGGCGTCCCGATCCTGACCGGTGCACCGCCGTGCGAGCACACTTGCCGTCGCGGCCACATCCACGCAGTGGGCCCAGAGCTTGCGGATCAGGGGCTGGTAGGGACCGAGCATATCCCGGTGCATCAATTGCTCCGCCGCCACCGCCATGGAAAGCGCCCTCAACTTGCCAAAACCGATACGAACCAGGGCCTTCGGCACATCCGTGACCACGCGACCGCTCGGGTTGTACCAGGCGGAATTGGCCAGCGCCACGGTACGTGCCGCCAGCAGCGGTTCAGCGGATACCATGGTCGACAATCGGCCCAGGTCCATGTCCGGATCATCCAGGGCCTCCATCACCCGCATGGTCACTTCCATGGAAGTCGGAAAACGCAGTTCGCCACGCTCCAGTTCCTGGGTAATGGTATGCAGGAACGCCTGCTCCGCCAGATTCAACGCCTTGTCGCTCACGCCCTTCCCCTTTGCACATGTCCGTCGTCCCGACCCGGGTCGCCGATAGAGGCGACACTCCACGCGGATTTCGGCAAAATGAATCCACTCAACTGACAGCCTTCAAAAAATGACTACCACCCCCGCCACCTCGCCCCTGCTCGACCTGTCCGGCCTGCCACGCTTCGACGCGATTCAGCCGGCCCACGTGGAACCCGCCGTGCGCAACCTGCTTGAGGCCCTGCGCAACACCGTCGAACGCCTCCAGGACGACCCTGCCGTGCCAACCTGGGCCACCTTCGTCGAGCCCATCGAAAACGAGAGCGAGCGCCTCGGCCGCGCCTGGGGGATTGCCGTCCACATGCACAGCGTCATGGACACCCCCGAATGGCGCGAGGCCTACAACGCAATGCTGCCGGAGGTCACCCGTTTTTACGCCGAATTGGGGCAAAACCTTAAGCTTTTCGAAAAATATAAAGCGATTGCCCACGGCCCCGAATACGCCACCCTCAGTCCGGCCCGCCGCCGCATCATCGACAACGAGCTGCGCGGCTTCCGCCTATCCGGCGCCGAGCTGCCCGACGACCAGAAGCCCCGTTTCCAGGCCATCCAGGAAGAGATGGCCGGCCTTGGGGCCAAGTTCTCCGAGAACGTCCTCGATGCGACCAATGCCTTCAGCCATCTGGTCACCGAGGCAGGCGATCTCGCCGGCCTGCCCGAAGATGTGATCGCCGCCGCGCGGGAGGCGGCCGAAAAGGCCGGCCTGGATGGCTGGCGCTTCGGACTCAAGATGCCCTCCTACCTGCCGGTGATGCAGTACGCCGACAGCCGCGGCCTGCGCGAAACCCTGTACCGCGCCTATGCCACCCGCGCCGCCGAGATCGACAACGGCTACAGCAAGCCCGAGTGGGACAACGGCCCGCTGATCCAGCAGCTCCTCGCCCTGCGTGCCGAGGAAGCCCGCATGCTTGGCTACCGCAACTTTGCCGAGGTTTCGCTGGTCCCGAAAATGGCCGACAGCCCGGATCAGGTGCTTGGCTTCCTGCGCGAGCTGGCGGTCAAGGCCAAACCCTTCGCCGAGCGCGACCTGGCCGAACTCCGCACCTTCGCCCGCGAGCAGCTAGGTCTCTCACCCCTCGAACCCTGGGATGTGGCCTACGCCTCGGAAAAGCTGCGTGTTGCCAACTACGCCTTCTCGGAACAGGAAGTGAAGGAATACCTGCCCGAGCACAAGGTGCTGGACGGCCTCATCCAGGTCGTCGAGAAGCTCTACCAGGTCAGCATCAAACCGGACACGGGCCCCGTCTGGCACCCGGACGTGCGCTTCTTCCGTATCGAGCGGGCCGGCCAGTTGGTCGGTCAGTTCTACCTCGACCTCTACGCCCGTGACACCAAGAAGGGCGGCGCCTGGATGGATTCCGCCATCACCCGGCGACGCCTGGTCAGTGGCATCGAGACCCCGGTGGCCTACCTGGTGTGCAACTTCCCCGGCCCCGTGGGTGGCAAACCCGCCACCTTCAGCCACGACGACGTGATCACCCTGTTCCACGAGACCGGGCATGGTCTCCACCACCTGCTCACCCAGGTGGACGACCTGGCCGTCTCGGGCATCCACGGCGTCGAGTGGGATGCCGTGGAGCTTCCCAGCCAGTTCATGGAGAACTTCTGCTGGGAATGGGACGTGGTGCGCGAGATGACCGCCCATGCTGAAACCGGCGAGCCTCTGCCCAAAGCCCTCTTCGACAAGATGCTGGCCGCCAAGAACTTCCAGAGCGGCCTGCAGACCGTGCGCCAGCTAGAGTTCTCCCTGTTCGACCTGCAGCTGCACATGGATTTCGACCCGACCACCCAAGGCTACATGGATCTCCTCGCGGAAGTCCGCAAGGAAGTCGCCGTGCTGGTCCCGCCGGCCTGGCACCGCTTCCCCAACAGTTTCACCCACATCTTTGCCGGGGGCTACGCGGCCGGCTACTACAGCTACAAGTGGGCTGAAGTGCTGTCGGCCGACGCCTTCGCCGCCTTCGAGGAAGAAGGCCGGCCCAAGGGCAGCGTGCTCGACGCTGCCACCGGCCTGCGGTTCTGGAGCGAAATCCTCGCCGTCGGCGGCAGCCGCCCGGCCCTGGAATCCTTCAAGGCCTTCCGGGGCCGCGAGCCGCAGGTGGATGCCCTGCTGCGCCACAGCGGCATGGTGCCGGCATGACGCTCGCTGCCCCCCGCGCCGTCCTGCCCCTGCTGCTGGCGATGCTTGCCGGCGCAGGGCCGGCAACGGCTCAAAACGCCTACCGCTGGGTGGATGAGCAGGGTCGTGTGCAATACAGCGACCAGCCGCCCCCCCAGGCCATCAAGAAGTTCGAGGAGCGCAACGTCCAGCCCAACCGGGGCAACGCCCAGACCCCCTTCCTGACCCGCAAGGCCGCCGCCAGCTTTCCCGTGACCCTGTACACCAGCAAGGATTGCGGCAAGCCCTGCGAGGACGGACGCGCGCTGCTCCAGAAGCGCGGCGTTCCCTTCAGCGAAACCGCCATCGACAGCACCGAGCAGGTCGAAGCCTTCAAGGCCCGCTTCAGCAAGGAGCCCTTCGTTCCCACCCTGGTGGTTGGCCGCACGGTGGAAGCCGGCCTCGCCGAACCCCTGTGGCACAGCCTGCTGGATAACGCCGGCTACCCGGCCGGCAAGCGCTGAGCACCGTTCCTCCACGCAGCCCCTCACCACGGCCCTGTGGCGAGAGGCTTTCATGCCGACAACTGACTCGCAGACCCCATGAAGATCTCCACCTGGAACGTCAATTCCCTCAAGGTCCGCCTGCCCCACGTGCTCGACTGGCTGGCCGCCAACCAGCCCGATGCCCTGTGCCTGCAGGAGCTCAAGTGCGAGAACAAGGCCTTTCCCCTGGCTGAAATCGAAGCCGCCGGCTACCAGGCCGTGTTCAACGGGCAGAAGACCTACAACGGTGTCGCCATCCTCAGCCGCAAGCCCCTCGAGAACGTCACCCTCGACATCCCGGGCTTTGCCGACGAACAGAAGCGCATCATCGCCGGCACCCTCGACGGGGTGCGCATCGTGTGCGGCTACTTCCCCAACGGGCAGGCCGTCGGCTCCGACAAGTTCGCCTACAAGATGGCCTGGCTGGAGGCCCTCACCGCCTGGCTGAAGACCGAACTGCAGGCCACCCCGCAACTGGTGCTGGCCGGCGACTACAACGTTGCGCCGGAAGACCGGGATGCCCACCCGGACTGGAAGGACGAGATCCATGTGTCTGTGCCCGAGCGGGCGGCCTTCCAGGCCCTGATCGACCTCGGGCTGAGAGACGCTTTCCGCCTCTTCGAGCAGGAGGAGCGCAGCTTTTCCTGGTGGGATTACCGGATGGGCGCCTTCCGTCGCAACTTCGGCCTGCGCATTGACCACCTGTTGCTCTCACCTCCCCTGGTGGAAAGATGCGCGGCCTGCTACACCGACAAGGAACCGCGCAAGCTTGAGCGCCCCTCGGACCACACTCCCGTCGTTGTCGAACTCGGATGACTACAGCCCCTGCCGGCGACGCCCTGATCGCCCTCTACCCCATCCTTGCCACCCTGACCGCCCGCACGCGCCAGCGCCTGGAGGCCCGCGCCCAGTTTCTCGAGTTGCCGGCGGGCACCACGGTCTTCGACGAACGCCAGGCATGCCGGGGCTTTCCCTTCGTGATTTCGGGCAGCATCCGGGTGGTCAAGGCGGCCCCGAACGGGCGGGAGCTGCCGCTTTACCGCGTCACGCCAGGAGAAACCTGCATCATTTCCTCGGCCTGCCTGCTTGGCCAGGCGCCTTACAACGCCCGCGGCGTCACCGAAGCCGACACCACCCTGCTGGTCGTGCCCAACGAGGACTTCCAGGCCCTGCTGGGGGAGCAGGCCTTCCGCGATTTCGTCTTCCAGTTGTTTTCCGAGCGCATTGCCGATCTGATGCAGCTAATCGAGGAAGTGGCCTTCCGCAAACTCGACCAGCGACTCGCCGCCCTGTTGCTGGGCAAGGGGCAGCGCCTCCATACCACCCACCAACAACTCGCCGACGAACTGGGCAGTGTGCGGGAAATCGTCAGCCGCCTGCTCAAGGGTCTGGCAGAGCAGGGGCTGGTCGCCCTCTCGCGGGAGCAGATCGAGATTCTCGACCCCGCCGGCCTGCGCCGCCTGGCCGGCGGCTGAAGCACGCCCCCCGGCTCTGTAACCAAGGTTACAGACGCCCCCTGGCGGCAAATGCTCCAATACGCCCACCTGAACCAATGTGCCGAGGAGGCGATCATGAAAGCGAATGTGGGCGGTATCGACAAAGTATTGCGGATTGGCGGCGGCGTGGCCCTGGTAGCCTGGGCTGCCCTTCTGGGCGGACCGACCTGGGCCTGGATCGGCGTAGTGCCCCTGGCCACCGGTCTGACCGGCTTCTGCCCGGTCTACCCGCTGCTCGGCATGAACACCTGCCCGATGAAGAAAGACTGATCTCCGGCATCCGCCCGAGCAGTCCCAGGCCCGGCCCCCTTGCGGTGCCGGGCCTTTTTCATCGCCGGGCCGTCCCAAGATGAAAAGCGCCCCCTCGGGGGGCAGCGAACCGCGCAGCGGGGAGCGCGGGGGTCACCCCCAGGGGGAACCGACACAGAATTCCACAGGCGCAAACAGTTGTGCCATGAGGAATATTAGACACCTTCGTGACAGCCGACTTCTTATCCTCTGCGCTTTCCGTGCCCGCGAGGACCCAATGCGCAAGAAAGGAAGTTCCATGAAGAAGCTCTCCCTGCTGGCGGTCTCCGCCCTGCTGGCCTGCGGTCAGGCCGCTGCCGATGACATCAAGGCGGACGGTCAGTGGCGTGGCGTGGGTGGCGCTGCCGCCTCGTTCTCCTCCGGCAATGCCCGCAACAGCACCGTGAACATCAATCTGGATGCCGCGCGCATCACCGCCACCGACAAGTGGTCGATGTACGGCCAGGCCCTCTTCGCCCAATCCAAGGACAAGGACGACAACACCAACACCACCGCCAACCTGTGGCGCGCGGGGACCCGTTACGACCACAATCTGAACGCCAATGTGTTCGCCTTCGGCGGGCTGGACCTGGAGCGTGATCAGCTCAAGCACCTCAACCTGCGCGCCGGGATCAACGGCGGCCTCGGTTACCACCTGATCAAGACGCCCGACACCACCTGGGACATCTTTGGCGGTCTGGACTACAAGGTGGATCGCTATTCCGCCCCGGGCCTGCGCATTGATGGCGACCTGCGCCGCACCTACACCACGCCCGAACTGATCTTCGGCGAGGAATCCACCCACAAGCTGACCGACACCACCAGCTTCAAGCAGCGCCTGGTGGTCTTCCCCAACCTGCGTGACACCGGCGAGTTCCGCGCGATCTTCGACGCCGGCCTGTCGGTGGCGATGAACAAGACCATGAACCTGACGGTCGGCTTCCAGAACCGCTATGACAGTCTGGCCCAGTCACCGGCCAAGCAGAACGACACCCTCTTCCTGGCGGGTGTGAATGTGAAGTTCGGCGCCCAGTAAGAAGCGAACGACGCACCCGAGCCCATCGCCCCGTGGCGGATCAAGCGGGGCGATGGGCTCGACCGGCCACGTGATTGGCGATACGCACAAAGGCATCCACACCCAGCTTCTCGCCACGCAGGCCGGGATCCAGCGCCAGAGCCGCATAGTCGGACTCGTCCAGGAAATCCCGCAGGGTGTTGCGCAAGGTCTTGCGGCGCTGGCCGAAGGCTGCCGTCACGATCTTGCCGAGCAAGGCGTAGTCGGACGCCGCACACTCGGCCAGCGGGCGCGGCACCATGCGCACGATGCTCGACATCACCTTGGGTGCCGGACGGAAGGCACCCGGTGGCACATCGAAAAGCCGCCCCATGTTGAAGCGATACTGCAGCATCACCGACAGCCGCCCGTACTCCTCGGTACCGGGCTCCGCCACCATGCGCATCACCACTTCCTTCTGCAGCATGAAGGTCATGTCCTTCACCCTCTCGGCGTAGTCGGCGAGATGGAAGAGGATGGGCGTGGAGATGTTGTAGGGCAAGTTGCCGACGACGCGCAGCGGAGCGCCATCGGTCACCAGGCTGCCAAAATCGAACTTGAGGGCATCCCCCTCGTGGATGGTCAGCTTCTCGGGGGAATGCGCCTCCTTCAGGCGGGCGATCAGGTCCCGGTCGATCTCGACCACATGCAGATGGGGCAGCCGCGCCATCAGGGGTTCGGTCATGGCGCCAAGGCCCGGGCCGATCTCAACCATGCGATCACCCTCGGCGGGGCGGATCGCCTCGATGATCTTGCGAATGATGTTGGGGTCGGACAGGAAGTTCTGGCCGAAGCGCTTGCGCGCGAGATGGGGTTCGCTCATCCGGGGCTTTCTCAGGAATGCTTCTTTTCCCAGGCTGCCATCGCCTCCCGGACCCGGGCCACGGCGGCAAAGCCGACCCGTTCCCCCTCGAGAATGGCTTCATGGCGCTGCTGGAAGTTGGTGGCGGGAAGGCCCTTCAGATCGGGGCGAATGACCACGTCGGCACCGGCCAGTTCGTCACGCCCCAGGGCGCCCCCCATGATGGCGATGGTGTCGAGCAGCACGTCCAGACTACTCTGGTTCTTCTTGCCGCTGGGACGGCCCGAAATATCCACCGCAATGACGATGTCCGCCCCCAGACCCCGGGCTTCACGTACCGGGATCGGTGCCACCAGGCCGCCATCGACATATTCTCGCCCGTTGATGGGCACCGGCGGAAAGACCCCCGGAATGGACGAGGACGCGCGTACCGCGGTGCCGGTGTTTCCCCGCTGGAAAACGATGGGTTGGCCGCTCTGCAGATCGGTGGCCACGGCAGCAAAGCGACGCTTCAAGCCCTCGATGGGCTTGTTGCCCACATGGGTGTTGATGAAGCGCTCCAGGGCTTCGCCCTTGATCACACCCCGATCGAAGAGACTCCAGTCGGTGACGGCAGACTCATCCAGCTGGATGGCCAGTTTCTGCAGTTCAAAGGGCCCGTGCCCGGCGGCATAGAGGGCACCGACCACCGCCCCGGCACTGGTGCCCACGATGAGATCGGGCACCAGACCCTGGGTCTCGAGAACCTTGATGACGCCGATGTGGGCAAAGCCACGGGCCGCCCCCCCACCCAGGGCCAGGGCCACCCGTGGCTTGCGGGCGACGCGAGGCACCACGGGCTGCTCGGGCTTGTGGGTCAGGTCGGCGCAGGCGGCAAGCCCGAGGGCCGCAACGCCACCCAGCAACAGGCGACGCCGGCCGTTCATGCCCGGGCCATGGAAATGGCGAGCCCGACGGCAGCAAACAGGCTGCCGGGGTCTGCGCGACCTGTCCCTGCCAGATCAAGGGCTGTACCGTGATCGACCGAGGTACGGATGATGGGCAGCCCCAGGGTGACATTGACGCCCCCCCCGAAACTGGCGTGCTTGAGCACAGGCAGGCCCTGATCATGGAACATGGCCAGCACCGCATCCCCCTGCTCCAGGGTATGGGGCACGAACAGGGTGTCCGCCGGCAGCGGACCACGCAGGTCCATGCCCTCGGCGCGCAGGGCCTCCAGCACCGGGTTGATCACGTCGATCTCTTCACGCCCCATGTGGCCACCCTCCCCCGCATGGGGGTTGAGGCCAGCCACCAGGATACGTGGTGCCACCAGACCGAAACGGTCGCGCAGATCCGCATGCAGGATGCGCAGGGTGTCGGTAAGCAGGTTGCGGGTGATGGCCGCGGACACATCCTTGAGGGGCAGATGGGTGGTGGCCAGTGCCACACGCATGCCCCCGCCCACCAGCATCATTACCACCAGCGGGGTGCCGGTGGCTTCGGCCAGGTATTCCGTATGCCCCGAAAACGGCACGCCCCCATCGCAGATGATGCCCTTATGCACCGGCGCGGTGACCATGCCGGCAAACTCTCCCGACCGGCACCCGACGATGGCCCGGTCGAGCACATCGAGGACGTAGCGGGCATTGGCCGCATCCAGCCGGCCCGGGGTGACCGGACGGGCGAGCGGCACATGAAGCACCTCCAGGCTGCCGGCCCGGGGGGTGTTACCGACCGCGTAGTCGAGAATGCGGACGGAAGGCTCCACCGCATGGATGCGGGCGGCAATCATGTTGCGATCACCCAGGACGACAAGACGCACGGGGCAGTCAAGGCGCGGCAGGGCGGCACACAGGTCGGGGCCGATACCGGCGGGCTCACCGCTGGTGATGGCAAGGACGGGAAGCGGGGAGGGCATGGTGGGGGCGAGACTGAAGGGGAGGAAGCGGCGCTGCTCAAGGGGTGCGGGCGACGGCAGACTGCGCCGCCCGCACGTCGGGTTCAGCGATCTTCGCTGCGGTATTCCACGTAGGCCCGGTCACGCAACTGGCGCAGCCAATCCTGGTAAGCCTCGTCGGACTTGCGCTCGCGCAGCGCATTGCGGGCGGCACCCCGCTTGCGCTCGTCGGAGACATCCTGCACGCGTCGGTCTTCAACGAGGATCAGATGCCAGCCAAAGGGTGACTGCACAGGCTGGCTGAGCTCACCGGGCTTGAGGGCATCCATGGTCTGTTCGAACTCGGGAACGGTATCGCCCGGGTAGATCCAGCCCAGATCGCCCCCCTTGGCTGCCGACAGGTCGGCGGAGTGGATGCGGGCCAGATCGGCAAAGCTGGCACCGCCCTGGACCACCCGCTCGCGCAGATCGACAAGGCGGCGGCGGGCGTCTGCATCGGAGACCACCTCGGAGGTCTTGATCAGAATATGACGGGCACGGGTCTGCTGGACCTGGGCGGGCACGCCCGATGAGGCGCCACCCTTGCGGTCGATCACGCGCACGATGTGAAAGCCCGCCGCGCTGCGCAGAATGGGCGTGGTCTCGCCCGGCTTGAGGCTGGAAACGGCTTCGGCAAACAGGCCGGGAAGGCGCTCGGCGCTGCGCCAGCCCAGGTTGCCGCCAGTCAGGGCGTCGGGGGCATCGGAGTAGCTGGCGGCCAGCTTGTCGAAGGGCTCGCCCCGCCCGATGCGGGCTGCCACGTCATCGGCCTTGGCGCGCAGGCGTGCAAGCTGTTCGGGGGTTGCCCCCTCCGGTGCCCGAAAGAGAATGTGGGAGAGGTTGTATTCGTCCTGCCCCATGGCGTTCTCGGGATGGGCCAGGAAGTTGCTGACCTCCGCGTCCGACACCACGATACGGCCATCCACCTCGCGCTCACGCACTCGGGTCAGCAGCATTTCGTTGCGCACCTCTTCCCGGAAGCGGTCCCAGGAGATGCCATCCCGCTCCAATGCCTTGCGGAACTCGGTCATGGACAGGCGGTTAGTGTCGGCGATGCGTCCGACGGCCCGGTCCAGGGTCACGTCATCAATGCGCAGGGAGGTCTCGGCGGCTAGCTGCAGTTGCAGCCGCTCCATGATCTGACGCTCCAGCACCTGCTTCTCGAGCACCTCGGCGGCGGGCAGCGGCGTGCCCTGCCGGCTGAGCTGGCGGGTCACCTGCGCCACCCGCATGCGCAGGTCGGAACGGGTGATGACTTCGCTGTTGACCACCGCCACGATGCGATCGACCTCCACCGGCCCGTTGGCGGCGGAAGCGAGGCTGGAAATGAGGGATGCGGCAAGCAGGGAGACGATGAATTTCATGGGTCGGGGCGCGCTTTCAGAAGTCGTCGTCACTGGAGAAGGGGTTGGAGCCATCATTGATGCGGTTGTAGCCGGGAACACTGCGCCGGAGGACATTGAGCGGGCTGGAGCCAAGGCTGCCCGCGCCGTTGAATTCCAACTGGAAGAAGAAGGCGCGGGTCACGTCGGTGGCGCTGGTGGTGAGATGCTGCACCACGCCACGGAACACCCAGCAACCGGCGTTGTACTCGACGCCGGCAATGCCCTGGGTCAGGCGGTGATCACGCAGGTTGCGGTTGTAGCGCCCCACGCCGTACCAGTTACCCCACAGGGGCCATTGGCCGGTGAGGTCGATGTCGCGGAAACCGTTGGGGTTGGCGGCATCGGTGGAATAGTTGCGCCGATAGCGCCAGCTCACCCCCAGGGTGCGAGCATAGCCCGGCTGGTAACGGACGCCGAAATTGAAACGCTCTGTCCAATTGTCCCTGGGGTTGTACTGCCAGGCCGTGTCGAGCGTGGTCTTGGGCGCCAGATTGATGCCGAGGGCAGCAAGCAGATCGGCCTGCTTGCCGGTCCGCGCCGGGGTGTCCTTGTTGAGGGTGACACGCTGATCCACCAGATAGTAGCGCTGCCCCAGGGCCGCACGCAGTGTCTCGGCCCCCGTCGTCGGGTCGATCAGGCGGCTCTGCACCGCGGTGGTGATCTGATTGGCGTTGGAGATGCGGTCCCCGCCGGTATAGACGTTCTCCGCAAAGATCTGCGCAAAGTTGAAGTCGTAAAAGCCCGTATCGAAGTTGGGAATGTTCGACTGGTCGCGGTAGGGCACGTAGAGGTAGTAGATCCGCGGCTCGAGGGTCTGCACGAAATCCCGCCCGCCAAAGGTGGCCTCGCGCTCGAAGGTCACGCCGCTGTCCACCGACAGGATGGGCAGGGTGCGGGTGGTGGAGTTGTCCCCCGTACTCACCCTCCGGTCCAGCTCGTAGCGGGTGGCGTGCACCCCGATCTTGGGCGTGAAGTGAAAGGCTGCCGTCTGCAGGGGGAGCGAGAGCTGCGGGTAGAAGGTCAGGCGGCGGCCTTCGTCCTGGGTCGGGTGGCTGAAGGCAACGAACTCGCTGGCCAACTGAAAAGTGGTGCCCCCCGGCATATCCGGGCGATTGGCCATCAACATTAGCTGGGGCAGACGCTTGTAGGGCGTGCTGACCGGCGCAGCGCCGGTCTTGGGATCATCCAGGGTCTGGAAGGCCTGCAGCATGCCGGTGGCAGTCCACCAGCCCCCACCCGCATAGGTCACCGAGCCCTGGCGCAGCAGGTTGACCTGGGACGTCAAAGCCAGGCGCGTGCTCAGGTCGATGAAGTAGCGCGGGTCGGAGACACCGTTGAAATTGATGTTGCTGGTCCACCCGCCACCGAAGTTGTGGTCATGCCTGACCGAACCGACGTAGCGGCTGCGGCCCTCCACCTGATCCTGGGGCATGTACTCCAGGTAGGTGATACCCCGGTAGTTGGGGTTGATGTAGCGCGCCTCGTTGCGGAACTGCAGGCCCCGGCGCCCCATCAGACGGGTGGTCAGGGTGTCGTCGTAGTTCGGCGCCAGGTTGAAGTAATAGGGCACCGACAGGTCGAAGCCGACCTTGTTGGAGGTGCCGAAGGTGGGCGACAGGAGGCCGGACTTGCGGCTCTCGCCGAGGGGGAAGTCAGCCCACGGCAGATAGGCCAGCGGTACGCCCTTGAACCACAGGGTGCCCTGGCGCGCCTCGCCCACCTCCGTGTCGTAATCCAGATCCAGCTCCTTGGCCTGCAGGTACCAGTCGGGCCGGCTCGGCTTGCAGGTGGTCCAGGACGCATTGGAAAACCGGAACTGGTTTTCGCCCTCAAGCACCAGGGAATCGGCCGAACCATGGCCACTGATGGGCTGCTGACTGGCGGGCAGCGCCTGACCGGGCAGCAGGGGGGCCTGGCCCGGACGCGGACCGCGCGCCGGCCTGCTGATGGCGTAGCTGGGTGAATCGAAGACGCCCGACTGCTCCTGCACCCGGATGCGGGCGTGGGGGCCGGTCATTTCGTCGGTTCCCCGCAGCACCCTCACATTGCCGGTGGCCTCCACCTCGTCGGTGAGCTCGAAATAGTGCAGGCGGTCACCATCGACCCGGGTAGCGTCGCGCAGCAGCGTGGCCTTGCCTTCGGCAACGGCGTCCACGTCCTGCCGGCCACTGACCCGCTCGGCGGAGATGCTTGTGGCCCTGGGCGTAGCTGCGGACACCGGTGCAGGCGACGCAGCGGCTGCCGGGCGCACCCTCGAAGGCGGCGCCGGGCGTGCAGCCGCCGCCGGCACGGCGGGTGTCACCGCAGCGCGTGGCACCGTGCGTGCCGCGGGCGGCTTGCCGAGCAGGGCCGGCGACACCACGAAGGGCGGAAGATCGTCGGCGCTCGCCCGACCCCACAGGGCGAACAGGGCGATGGACAGGAAGCGCAACTGGGTACGTGGTTTCATCCCGGGGCAGGAACCAGCCGGCGAGCCGACCGCATGGTTTGATAAACTGCGTGATTTTACACGAACGCATCTCAGACTCCCGTGGAACGACGCCAACAACTCCAGTCCTGGATCGCCGCCGAATTTCCCGGCCGCCCCTTCGAACTCGCCCCGGCCAGCGCCGACGCCAGCTTCCGGCGCTATTTCCGGCTTACATTTACTGACGATCCCGTTTCCCTGATCGTCATGGATGCCCCCCCCAGCCACGAAGACTGCCGCCCCTACATCAAGGTGGCGGCGCTGTTCGGTGCCACCGGCGTCCATGTGCCCAAGCTCATCCGACAGAACCTTGAGCAAGGTTTCCTGCTGCTGTCCGACCTGGGCAGCACCACCTACCTGGACGCCCTGACCAAGGACAACGCCCACAATCTCTACGCCGAAGCCCTGGGCGCCCTGATGAGCATCCAGGCATCCAGCCAGCCCGGCGTGCTGCCCGAGTACGACCGCGAGCTGTTGATGCGGGAGCTTGAGCTCTTCCCGGTGTGGTACGTGAGCCGCCACAAGGGCATCACCCTCACCGAGCAGCAGACCGCCCAGCTCTACGAGGTCTTCGACCGCATCGTCGACGTAAACCTGGCCGAGCCCAAGGTCTATGTACATCGGGATTACCACAGCCGAAATCTGATGGTGTCCGCGCCCAACCCCGGCGTGCTCGACTTCCAGGACGCGGTTTACGGCCCGATGACCTACGACCTGGCCTCCCTGTTCAAGGACGCCTACATCCACTGGGAAGAGGACTTCACCCTCGATCTGCTGGCCCGCTACTGGGAAACCGCCCGTGAGCTGGGCCTGCCCGTGCGCGCGGACTTCGCCGAGTTCCACCGGGACTACGAGTGGATGGGCGTGCAGCGCCACATCAAGGTGCTCGGCATCTTCGCCCGCCTCTGCCACCGCGACGGCAAGGACGGCTACCTGAAGGACATGCCGCTGGTCCTCCACTACCTGCGCAAGGCCTGCGAGCGCTACGGCGAACTCCGGCCCCTGCTGCGCATCCTTGAGGAGACCGACCCGACCGTCACCGAAGTCGGCTACTCCTTCTGAGCGCACGACCATGAAAGCGATGATCCTTGCCGCCGGCCGCGGCGAACGCATGCGCCCCCTCACCGACACCTGCCCCAAGCCGCTGCTGGTGGCCGGCGGCAAGCCGCTGATCGTGTGGCACATCGAGCGTCTGGCGGCGGCAGGCATCGTCGACCTGGTCATCAACCACGCCCACCTCGGCCAGATGATCGAGGACACGCTGGGTGACGGCGCGCGTTTTGGCGTGCGCATCCGCTATTCCCCCGAGGGCAGCGCCCTCGAAACCGCCGGCGGCATCGCCCGCGCCCTGCCCCTGCTGGGCGACGCGCCCTTCCTGGTGGTGAATGGCGACGTATTCTGCGACGCCGACTTCGCCGGCCTGCGACGGGCCGCGGAAGAACTCAACCCGGTGCGCTGCGCCCACCTGCTGCTGGTTGCCAACCCGAGCCACAACCCGGACGGCGACTTTGGCCTCACGCCGGACGGCCTGGTCCACGAGGGCGACGGCGACCGCCTCACCTTCTCCGGCCTGGGCGCCTACCATCCGGCCCTGTTCGCCGGTCTGTCACCCGACGCTCCGACCAAGCTCGCCCCCCTGCTGCGAGCAGCCATGGCGCGCAACCGGGTCAGCGGCGCCCGCCTGCTCGGCCGCTGGGTGGACGTGGGCACACCCGAGCGCCTGCGCGAACTCGACGCAAGCCTGCGCCCCACCTGATCGCGCAACATTCCCACACCGCCACGGTCCATCCCCCATACAGCCACCGGACACCGCCATGCCCCTCGACATCGCCCCCTTCCAGGCCCGCCGTACCCGCTTGCTGGCCACCATGCAGGCCGCTGGCGGCGGGGTCGCCATCATCCCCACCGCGCCGGAGCAGCTACGCAACCGCGACACCCACTACGGCTACCGCTTCGACAGCTACTTCTACTACCTCACCGGCTTCCGTGAGCCCGAGGCGGTGCTGGTGCTGGTGGCCGGCGACACCCCGCGCAGCCTGCTGTTCTGCCGCACCAAGGACATGGAACGGGAGATCTGGGACGGCTACCGCTTCGGCCCCGAGGCGGCCCGGGAGACCTTCGGCTTCGACGAGGCCCACCCCATCGCCGAACTGGACGCCCAGCTCGCCATACTGCTCGCCAACCAGCCAGCCATCTTCCACTCCATGGGTTACGAGCCGGCCTGGGACAACCGGGTCACCGAGGCTCTCAACCGGGTCCGCGCCCAGGCGCGCACGGGCTGCGTGGCTCCGGCGCAGATCCGCGACGTGCGCAGCCTGATCGACGAGATGCGCCTGATCAAGGATGCCAGCGAGATCGCCACCATGCGCCGCGCCGCCGACATCTCCGGCGGCGCCCATCGGCGTGCCATGCGCGCCACCCGGCCCGGCATCCACGAATACGAGATCGAGGCCGAGCTCATCCACGAGTTCCGCCGCTACGGCAGCCAGGCACCGGCCTACGGCTCCATCGTCGCCGGCGGCGCCAACGCCTGCGTGCTGCATTACGTGGAGAATGACGGCCTGCTGCGGGACGGTGACCTGCTGCTCATCGACGCCGGCTGTGAGCTCGACGGCTACGCCTCGGACATCACCCGCACCTTCCCGGTCAATGGCCGCTTCAGCGGCCCCCAGAAGGCCGCCTACGAGCTGGTGCTGGCGGCCCAGGCCGCGGCCATCGCCGTCACCCGCCCCGGGGCCGGCTGGAACGACCCCCACGACGCCGCCACCCGGGTGCTGGCCCAGGGCTTCATCGACCTGGGCCTGCTCCAGGGCAGCCTCGATGGCGTGCTCGAATCCGGCAGCTACCGCCAGTTCTACATGCATCGCACCGGCCACTGGCTGGGCCTGGACGTACACGACGCCGGCGAATACAAGATTGCCGGCGAATGGCGCCCGCTGGTCCCCGGCAATGTGCTCACCGTCGAGCCCGGCTGTTACATCCGCCCCGCCGCCGATGTTCCCGAAGCCTTCTGGAACATCGGCATCCGTATCGAGGACGACGCTCTCGTCACCGACAGCGGCTGCGACATCCTCACCGCCGGCACCCCCAAGAGCGTGGCCGACATCGAGGCCCTGATGGCCGAAACTGCCTGACCCATGCCCCGGAACCCAAGCCCATGAAACGCCACGATATCGCCATCATCGGCGCCGGCCCGGTGGGCATGACCCTCGCCCTGGCCCTCAAGGATGCCGGCCTCGACATCGTGCTGGTGGATGCCCGCCCCCGTGGCGCCGCCCGCAAGGATCCACGCATCCTGGCCTTGTCCCACGGCACCCGCCTGACCCTGGAGCGCCTCGGCATCTGGACACGCCTCCCGGTCACGCCCATCGAGACCATCCATGTGTCCCACCAGGGCGGCCTGGGTCGAACCGTGTTGCAGGCCAGCGAATACGGTCAGCCGGCCCTGGGCTACGTGGCCGGCGCCGGAGACCTGGCCGCCGCGCTGGATGACGCCATCGCTGCTGCCGGCATACCGATCCTGGACCAGGCCACCGTCACCGGTCTGGCCGCGGGAGCCGACGATGTGATTCTCGGCCTTGCCGACGCTCCGCCCCTTTCCGCCCGACTCGCGGCCTGCGCGGAGGGCAGCATCCAGGGTGTAGACGACAGCAGCCTGGTGGAACGGGACTACGGCCAGCACGCCGTGATCTCCGTCGTAAGTCCGGCGGAACACCATGGCAACCGCGCCTGGGAGCGCTTCACCCCCCAGGGGCCCCTGGCCGTGCTGCCCTGTGGAAACGATTGCGCCATCGTGCATACCGCCGATCCGGCCGAAGCCGATGCCCTGATGGCCCTCGATGACACAGCCTATCTGGCCCGTCTGCAGGCCCACTTCGGTACCCGCCTGCGTTTCGCCAAGGTTGGGCCCCGGGCCCGCTATCCCCTGCTGCTGCGTTACCGGCCCGACCCCGTCGGCCAGCGCACCGTGTGGCTGGGCAATGCCGCCCAGACCCTCCACCCCGTCGCCGGCCAGGGCTACAACCTGGCCCTCCGCGACGTCTGGACCTGCGCCCAGATCCTGCTGCGGGCCGGCGGCGACCCTGGCGCTGCCGCCAACCTGGAGGCCTACGCCCGCGAACGCCGCCTCGACCGCCAGGGCACGATCCGCTTCACCGATGGCCTGGTTCGACTCTTCAGCACCGCGGCGGCGCCCCTCCGGCATGCCCGTGGTGCCGGCCTGTTCGCCCTTGACCTGCTCCCCCCGGCCCGCCATTTTGTGGCCAAGCGCATGATGTTCGGCGCCCGCGCCTGGCCCTGAACGCCGCCCATAAGCAGAGTGTAAAAAGCCCCAGGCGCTCCCCGCGGGGGCGTTTTTCACCTTGGGGCGGCCCGGCGGTGAGGTATGCCCCCACGCTTCCCGCTGCGCGGCTCGCTGCCCCCCAGGGGGGCGTTTTTCACCTTGGGGCGGCCCGGCGGTGAGGTATGCCCCCACGCTTCCCGCTGCGCGGCTCGCTGCCCCCCGGGGGGGCGTTTTTCACCTTGGGGCGGCCCGGCGGTGAAAAAGGCCGTCGCGGCGGCGCAGCAAACGCCGTAGAATCCGCAGCCTGCGCGCCGCCCGGCGCCCCGCCGCCCACGGGACCTGCACCATGGCCGAAGCCGACGATCTCCAGCAACACGACGACCTCGACATTCACCTGCGCGAGGTGCAGCACCTGCTTGCCCGCCACAAGCTGGTGGAAGATCTCGTTCACCGTCAGGACATGCCCAAGCACGACCTGGTGGAAAGCTTGGTGCACAAGCAGCACATCCACGAGCTGACCCACAAGCTCGAAAGCCTGCACTCGGCTGACGTCGCCCACATCCTCGAAGCCCTGCCCCTGGACGCACGCCTGTTCGTCTGGGATCTGGTCAAGGCCGAGCGGGACGGCGAGATTCTGCTGGAAGTCTCCGACGCGGTGCGGGAATCCCTCATCGAGGCGATGGATTCGGCCTCCCTGCGGGCCGCGGCCGAACAGCTCGACGCCGACGAACTCGCCGACCTGGCCCCCGACCTGCCCCGGGAGGTGATGGAGGCGGTCTACCAGGGCCTCGACCCGGAAGAGCGCGAGCAATTGCGCGCTGCCATGTCCTACCCCGAAGACTCCGTCGGCGCGCTGATGGACTTCGAGATGGTCACCGTCCGTGAGGATGTGACGCTGGAGGTGGTGCTGCGCTACCTGCGCCGCTTTGACGAACTGCCGGACCATACCGACCAGCTCTTCGTGGTGGACCGGGACGAACACCTGCGTGGCGTGCTGCCCATCAACCGGCTGCTCATCAACGACCCGGAAATCGAGGTGAGCGAGATCATGCTCACCGACACCCTCACCCTTGAACCGTCAGACGAAGCCGAGACCGCCGCCCAGGCCTTCGAGCGTTACGACCTGGTGTCGGCGCCGGTGGTGGATTACCACCGCAAGCTGGTCGGCCGGGTGACGGTGGCCACGGTGGTGGACTTCATCCGCGAAGAAACCGAGAACGAGCTGCTCAATCAAGCCGGTCTGCGGGAGGGCGAAGACATCTTTGCGCCAGTGTGGGACTCGGTGAAAAACCGCTGGGCCTGGCTGGCCGTCAATCTGGTCACGGCCTTCATCGCCAGCCGGGTGATCGGCGCCTTCGAAGGCTCCATTGAAAAGCTGGTGGCCCTGGCGGCACTGATGCCCATCGTGGCGGGCATCGGCGGCAACTCGGGCAATCAGACCATCACCATGATCGTGCGCGGCATCGCCATGGGTCAGGTCCAGGACGACGCCCTGAGCCGGCTGATCAAGAAAGAGATGGGCGTGGCCCTGATCAACGGCATCGTGTGGGGCGGCCTGCTCGGCGTGCTGTCGTGGATACTCTACGGCAGCGGCAAGCTCGGCGCGGTGATGACCGCCGCGATGACCCTCAACCTGCTGGTGGCGGCCTTCGTGGGGGTCATGGCGCCGATGATCCGCAACCGCCTGGGGCAGGACCCGGCGGTCGGCTCCAGCGTGATCATCACCGCCGTCACCGACTCGGGCGGCTTCTTCATCTTCCTCGGGCTGGCGACGATCTTCCTGATGTAGGCCCGCCGCCGCCCCTTTGCATCAGCCCGGGTTGGCGGCAAACCAGGCATCCGCCGCCGCAATGGTGGAGTCGATGTCCGCCTCCGAATGGGCTGCCGAGACAAAGCCCGCCTCGAAGGCCGACGGAGCAAAGTAATGCCCCGCGTCCAGCATGGCGTGGAAGAAGCGGTTGAAGCTGTCCTTGTCGGAGGCCATCACGTCGGCATAGCTGGCAGGCACACCGGCAGCAAAGTAGAGCCCGAACATCCCCCCCACCGAATCCGCCACGAAGCGCACACCATGCTTTGCGGCGGCAGCATTGAGGCCCGTCACCAGGCGCTCGGTGCGGGCCGTGAGCACCTCATAGAAGCCCGGGCGGGCGATCTGGTTGAGGCTGGCCAGCCCCGCCGCCACCGCCACGGGGCTGCCGGACAGGGTGCCCGCCTGATAGACGCCACCGAGGGGAGCGATCTTCTGCATGATGTCGCGACGCCCGCCAAAGGCACCAACCGGCATGCCGCCCCCGATGACCTTGCCCAGGGTGGTGAGGTCGGGGGTGATGCCGAACAGGCCCTGAACGCCCCGCGGCCCGACGCGGAAACCGGTCATCACCTCATCGAAGATCAGCACCGTTCCATGCGCGGTGCATAGGCGGCGCAGCAGGTGCATGAACTCGGCCGACGGCTTGACCAGGTTCATGTTGCCGGCGATGGGCTCGATGATCACGCAGGCGATGGCGTCGCCCTTCTCCCGGAAAGTCTCTTCAAGCTGGGCCGGATTGTTGTAGTCGAGCACGATGGTGTGCTTGGCAAAGTCTTCCGGCACACCGGCCGACGAAGGGTTGCCGAAGGTCAGCAGCCCGGAGCCGGCCTTGACCAGCAGGCTGTCGGCATGACCGTGGTAGCAGCCCTCGAACTTGACGATGGCATCCCGCCCCGTGAAGCCCCGTGCCAGGCGGATGGCGCTCATGGTGGCCTCGGTGCCACTGGATACCAGGCGCACCATCTCCAGGCTGGGCAGAAGTTCGCACAGGCGCTCGGCCATCTCGATCTCGCGCTCGGTGGGCGCACCGAAGGACAGCCCCTCCAGGGCGGCCTCACGCACGGCCTCCACCACCACCGGGTCGGCATGCCCCAGGATCGCCGGCCCCCAGGAACCCACGTAATCAAGGTATTCCTTGCCGTCCGCATCCCACACCCGGGCGCCCAGGGCCTTTTTGAGGAAGCGCGGCGTGCCGCCCACCGAACGGAAGGCCCGGACCGGCGAATTGACGCCCCCCGGGATGGTGCGCTGGGCGCGGGCAAAGAGTTCTTCGTTGCGACTGGTCATGCGGGAGCTTCCTGAGAGGTCAATCGAACAGCCCGGCATAGGCCGCCGCACGGGCAGCCGGGTCGGGCGCTGAAAACACGTCACTGATCACGGCGGGGAGGTCGGCACCGGCAGCGATCAGCAATGGTGCGTTGTCGAGGGTAATGCCGCCAATGGCCGCCACCGGCAGACCGAACTCGGCCTTGGCACGGGTCAGCATTTCAAGGGGGGCAAGGGGCGCCTGCGGCTTTGTGGACGAGGGAAACATGGCCCCGAAGGCAACATAATCCACGCCTGCGGCCACGGCAGCTTCGGCACGCGCCCACTCGCCGTAACAACTGGCACCCAGGATCCGGGCCGGGCCCAGCGCCTTCCGGGCACCAGCCAGATCGCCATCGTCCCGCCCCAGATGGGCACCGTCGGCATCGATCTCCAGGGCGAGGGCAAGATCATCATTGATCACCAACGGAATCCGGGCCTGTCGGCACAGCGCCAACAGGCGGCTGGCCTGCTCCCTGCGCAAGACCGGATCGACAAGCTTGCTGCGATACTGGACGATGGCCGGGCGGGCCGACAGTACACAGGCCACCGCGCCCAACAAGGCGTCGGTATCCGCCAGCTCGGGCGTCACGAGATACAAACCGCGCAGGCTCATGGGTCAGACCCCGGTCTCGTCTGGAGGACGTGCCCAGAAGAAGCGATTGGGAATGTGCTGCCCCATCCCTGGCCGAAAGGCATGGGCCAGGGAATGCCAGGTGAAGTCCTGGGCCTCGTAGACGGCCTGGGGCATGTCGAGTCCATGGGCCAGCGCAGCCGCCACCGCCGAGGCCAGGGTACACCCCGAGCCGTGGTAGCTGCCCCCCAGACGCTCCCAGGTGTCAGCCCGGATCACTCCGCCACTGCCATACAGGGTATTCACCACCTGCGGCGTATGGGCGTGGGAACCGGTGATGAGCACGTACTCACACCCCATCTCCATCAGCACAGCGGCACAATCCGACTGGGTTCCCGCCTCCGGATCCGCATGGGCCGGAGCACGGCAGGCCGCCAGACGGCGCGCCTCCATGGTGTTCGGGGTGATGACCGTAGCCTGGGGAAGGATGAGTTCGCAAAGCGTCTCGAGCATGGCATCCGAGGCCAGCTCATCGCCTCGACCGGACGCCACCACCGGATCAACGATCACGGGAATATGAGGATAATCAGCGATGATCTCGGCGATCACCGCAATGTTGTCCACGCTGCCCAGCACACCCAGCTTGAAGGCCTGAACCGGCATGTCCTCCAGGACCGCACGGGCCTGCTCGGCGACGAAATCGGCATCAATGGCCAGGACGTCCTCCACGCCGGCGGTATCCTGAACCGTCAGCGCGGTGATGACCGTCAGGGCATGGCATCCCATGCCGGCCAGCGTCATGATGTCTGCCTGAATGCCTGCGCCGCCGGTGGGATCGGCAGCAGCGAAAACAAGAACCAGCGGGGGATTGGGATCGTTGCGGTTTATAGTCATTGGGAGAACCGAGGACGCACAAATTTAACTGCGACTGCGCTACCATTCACGATCCAGAAGATTCTAGCCGAAATCATCGCAACGCACCCCAATGGCAAATCCCCACTACCGGACCTGGATGTGTCTGATCTGCGGTTATATCTACGACGAGGAAACCGGCTCCCCAGACGAGGGCATCGCACCGGGCACCCGCTGGGAGGACATTCCGCCCAACTGGACCTGCCCCGAGTGCGGGGCCCGCAAGGACGACTTCGAAATGGTGGAAATCTGAAGGCCCGTCGTCCCCCAGACAGCATGACAACGCACGTCCGCAAGCCCATCGTTACGGACACCGGAGGAGCAAGGTGAATCTCAGCGGAATCAAGGTCATGGTCATTGATGACAGCAACACCATCCGCCGCAGTGCCGAGATCTTTCTCGCCCAGGCCGGATGCAAGGTGGTGCTGGCGGAGGACGGCTTCGACGCCCTCGCGAAAATCGCCGACCACGCCCCCGACCTCATATTCGTGGATATCATGATGCCGCGCCTGGACGGCTACCAGACCTGCGCCCTGATCAAGAAGAATTCGCGGCTCAAGTCCACGCCAGTCGTGATGCTGTCATCCAAGGACGGTCTGTTCGACCGGGCCCGCGGGCGCCTCGCCGGCTCCGACGAGTACCTCACCAAGCCCTTCACGAAGGAAAGCCTGCTGCGCTCGGTGGCCTGCCACACCGGCGCCGCACGCCAGGCCGCCGCCAAAGACTGACCTCCCGGAGACGCGCCTACATGCCGATCAAGAAAATCCTCGTCGTAGATGACTCCCCGACAGAAAGACTGGCCCTCTCGGAAATGCTGGTGAAGAGCGGCTATCAGGTCGTCACCGCCGACAGCGGCGACGAAGCCGTGATCAAGAGCAAGACCGAGCACCCCGACCTCATCCTGATGGATGTGGTCATGCCGGGCACCAACGGCTACCAGGCCACCCGCACCATCGTCCGGGACGAACTCACCCGTAACATCCCGGTCATCATCTGCACCAGCAAGGGCCTTGAAACCGACAAGATCTGGGGCATGCGCCAAGGCGCCTTCGATTACATGGTCAAACCTCTCGACCACGCGGTACTGCTCGAGAAGATCCGGGCGTTCGGCTAGGACACGGCGGCATGGCAAAGCGGATCAGTCTTCACGAATTCCAGGCCGGGCTGGCCCGGCGCCTTGCCGAAGCGCGGGACACCCGCGCCGCGGCCTTTCTGGGCATCCAGGCCGGCAAGCGCCATTGGCTGGTGGACCTCACCGAAGCGGGTGAGATCCTGGCGGTCCCGGCGCTTGCGCCGGTTCCCCTCACCGAGCATTGGTTTCGTGGTCTCGCCAGCGTGCGTGGCAACCTCTTCGGCGTGGTGGACTTTGCGGCCTTCCACGGGGACCAGCCGATTGCAGCCGTCGGGCACGCCCGGTTGCTGCTGGTCGGTGTGAAGCACGACCTCAACTGCGCACTCCTCGTCACCCGAGCCCTGGGCCTGCGCTCAATCGAAGATTTCGAGCCGCAGCCCTCGCCCCCGGATAGCGAACGCCCCTGGATAGGCGATCAGCTCCGGGATGCCCGGGGCACCTCCTGGACACGGCTGAAGGTGGCCGATCTGCTGAATCACCCGCGCTTTCTGGACGCAGCACAATCATGATCATGAATATCCATTCGGGAGGAGCAGCAGGCATCGCCTGCTGAAAAGGAAGACCATGGCATTCAAGTTACCGGGTCTGTCGCGAAGCGGCAGCCAAAAAGCATCACTCAACGCAGATACGATCCTTGAATCCGGCGATCCGGCGCATGCCACGACCTCCCTGCCATTCCTGGCTGGCAAGAGCGCCGCAGAACAGCTGCGCCTGCTGCGCATCCCCTTCCTGATCTTTGCGGCACTCACCATCGGCTTCGTGCTCTACCAGATTCGCGTCAGCGGCTTCGGCACGGCCTACGTGACGGCCGCCGGCCAGATGCGCACCCTCTCTCAACAGCTTGCAAAAGCCAGCCAGCTTGCCCTGCAGGGCGAGCCAGCCGCGTTTGCCGAACTGAAGGACAGTCGGCAGCAATTCACCGCCCTGCTCAGTGCCGTCACCGACGGCGGCGACGTGGAAGGTTCCACGGTGCCCGGTGGCAGCAGCGCCGTGACGGACGAACTGGCCGCGGTTACCGAGCTGTGGCAGAAGACCGACAAGGACGCCGGCAGCCTGATCGAGCAGGAGAAGAATCTGGCCAGCCTGGGCAAGGCGGTGAACACCATCAACACCAAGAATCCCCAACTGCTCGAACTGTCCGAGCAGGTCGCCGCGCTGAAACTGCAGGGTGGCGCATCGGCCCGGGAAATCGCCGTGGCCAACCAGGTGGTGATGTTGACCCAGCGGATTGCCAAGAACGCCAATGCGCTGCTGGTTGCCAACGCCATCGATCCGGAAGTCGCCTTCCTGCTGGGCAAGGACACCAACACCTTCCGCGAGCAGATCGAGCAGCTCCAGAAAATGACCGCCGACGGCAACGACGCGAAAGGCAAGCTGGCCGAACTGGAGAGTGTCGGCAAGGATAATCTGGCCTCCGTCACCGCCATCCTGGGCAGCATCCAGCGCCTGGTGCAGGCCAAGCAGGCGGGCAGCCAGATCTTCCAGAACTCGGGCCAGCTGCTCGAGAAGACCACCGCCCTGGCCGAAGGCTACAGCCGCGCCTATACCGGCTTCTTCACCTGGGTGAGCCTGGCCATCGTGCTCTGTGCCCTGGCCACGCTGGCCTGTCTCGTTCTGATGGCCAAGACCTACAACGATGACATTGCGCGCCGCCGCCTTGCCGCCGAACACCTGAAGGAAGCCGCGGAAGCGGAACGTAACAGCACCCAGCAGGCCATCCTGCGCCTGATGAACGAAATGGGCGACCTGGCCGACGGTGACCTCACCGTGCGCGCCACGGTCACCGAGGACATCACCGGCGCCATTGCCGACTCGGTCAACTACACCATTGAAGAACTCTCCGTGCTGGTGCGCCGCATCAACGACGCCGCCATCCGCGTGACCACCGCCACCGAATCCGCGCAACTGACTTCGGACGAACTGATCGCCGCCACCGAACGCCAGGCCCAGGAACTGCGTCTCGCGGGCGAAACGGCGCAGACCATGGCCAGTTCCATGAGTGCAGCGTCCGAAGACGCCCTGCAGTCCGCCCAGGTGGCCCGCCGTTCCCTTGAGGCCGCCCAGAAGGGCGCCGCCGCGGTGGAAGACACCATCAAGGGCATGAACGACATCCGCGAGAAAATCCAGGAAACCTCCAAGCGCATCAAGCGCCTGGGTGAGTCGTCCCAGGAGATCGGTGAAATCGTGGAACTGATCTCCGACATTACCGAACAGACCAACGTGCTGGCCCTCAATGCCGCCATCCAGGCCGCCTCGGCCGGTGAAGCGGGTCGCGGGTTCTCGGTGGTGGCAGAAGAAGTGCAGCGCCTCGCAGAACGCTCCGCCGAAGCCACCAAGCAGATCGGCGCCATCGTGAAGACCATTCAGACCGACACCGGCGATGCCGTGGCGGCCATGGAAAATGCCACCCGTGACGTGGTGGACGGCGCCCACCTCTCCGAGACGGCGGGCCAGGAGCTTGCCGAGATCGAACGGGTATCCGCCGAAACGGCCGAGCTCATTGAACGCATCTCGGTCAGTACTGAAATCCAGGCCAAGGCCGCAACCCAGGTGGCCGAGAAGATGAAGAGCATCCTTGCCATCACCGACCGCACCACCACCGGTACTCAGCAGACCGCGGTCTCCATTGGCGAGCTGGCTGACCTGGCTGTCGAACTGAAGGGCTCTGTCTCGGGCTTCAAGGTCTGAGCCACGCCGCATCCCTCCTGGAACGGAAACCGACCAAGACCCATCGATGAGCTCCGCAAATGAATTCGACCTCGGTCCGCTGACCTGGGTCAAAGGCGAAATCGACCTGGCCCTCGAACGGTCGGCCACGGCGCTTGCCGAAGCCGGCTCAGTCCCGGACCGCCTGGGTCGGACCAAGTTCGCCCAGACCCACCTGCACCAGGCCCACGGAGCCCTCTCCATTGTGGGGCTGGACGGACTGACCCAGTTTTCGGAGCAACTTGATCGCCTGCTCGGTGAAATGGCCAGCGGCCAGGTGTCCTTCACCCCGGAAGTGGCCCGGCTGGCTACCCGCTGCATCGCCGCCATCGGCAACTATCTTGACGAGCTGACCCGTGGCCAGCCAGATCAGGCCCTCAAGCTGCTCGACCTCTACGCCGAGCTTGCCGCAGCCCGCGGACAGGAAGCCCCGACCCCGGGCGAGTTGTTCTTCCCCGATCTGACGCTCCGCCCGGCCTTCGCCCGCCCCGCGGATACCACTGAGGATCCGAAGCGACTGCGTGCGCTGCGGGGGCGCTTTGAACGGGGTCTCCTGAAGTGGTTCCGCAATGCCCAGGATCCCGCCGGACCACAGGAGATGCGGGAAGCCGTTGCCGGGATCGAAAGCCTCCAGGGGGTGCCGACGTCGCGCGCCTTCTGGTATGCAGCGACCGCCTTCTTCGAAGCCCTGGAACATCCCGACGCCCCCGCCGATCCGGCGACCAAGCGTCTGTGTGGACGCATCGATGCCCAGATGCGCCGGGTCATGGAAGGCTCCAGCATGGTTGCCGAGCGTCTGATGCGGGACGTGCTCTACCATGTCGCGACCACCTCGGCCCAGTCTTCCACCATCTGTGCCGTGCGCGAAACCTATGGGCTCGCGCGACTGCTCCCCGCCAGCAATCGCCGGATCAGCGACACGCCACTGGCGCCGATGCTGCGCAAATTTCGCGAAGGGCTTGGCGACGCCCGGGACGCCTGGACCCAGTTCTCGAAGGGCGGCGCCATCGGCCTGCCGCGTTTCCAGGAAGCCATTTCACCACTGGCGGAACAGGCCCGCGACCTCGATCAGCCCGAGATCGCCCATGTCCTGGACACCCTTGTCGACCTGGCCATGTGGTTGCGCCAGGACCCCCTACTATTCACCGAAGCCATGTCCATGGACGTGGCGACCCTGCTTTTACTGGTCGACACCCAGCTTGATGCCCACGGACAGCCGATACCGGAAGGCACACCCTTCCAGACCCTGATCGACCGCCTGGGTGCCCATCGGCGGGGAGAACGACTGCCTCCGCTGACCATCCTCAAGCCCGAATCCGAGGACAAGCAGGTCAGCCGACAGCTTGCCCACGAGATCCTCACGAGCCTTGGGGAAGTTGAGCAAAGCCTAGACACCTTCTTCCGCGCCCCGAGCCAGACAGATGTATTGAGTGCCGTGCGGGCGCCCCTCAAGCAGATCGAGGGCGCCCTCTCGGTGATGAACGAGGACGGAGCGGTACGCCTGCTGCAGGATGCCGCAGCCCGCATTGCCGCGCTGTCCACGGTCGGCGAAGAGCCCGGCACCGCTGCCTTTGAAGAGATTGCCCACCGCCTGTCGGCCCTGGGTGTCTATATCGAAGCCCTGCAGCATGGTCCAGCCGACCTTGAGCGCATCCTGCGCCCGGATCAACCCGCTGAGACGCTGTCGAGCGCAAGCATCGAAGCCGAACTCGACCAGCAGAGGCGTGACACCGCAGCCCTCGCCGCAGCCCTCCAGGACAATCCGGATGACTTCGGACTCCGTACCGAGCTGCAGCTCAACCTCGAGAACCTCCGCCAGGACGCCTCCCTCACCGCCAATTCGGAACTCGAGAAGCAGGCCCGCCAGGCCCTCACCATGCTCGATGCGGGCGAGCTTTTCAGTGCCGCAGTTCCCCTGTCGACCAGCCCCGAAGCACCGGCCCTGTCAGCGGAAGCAACGCGCCTGCTCGACGCCAGCGAGGCCGAGATCGACGCCGAACTGCTGGACATCTTCATCGAGGAAGCCGTGGACGTCCGGGCAGCCATCGCCGGCAACTTGCTCCTCCTTGAAGAGCGCCCTGACGATCACGAAGTCCTGACCACCATCCGGCGCAGCTTCCATACCCTCAAGGGCAGCGGCCGCATGGTCGGCCTGAGGGACTTTGGCGAAGCCGCGTGGAGCATCGAGCAGACACTCAATCACTGGCTCCGCCTTGAACTGCCCGTCACGCCCGAGCTTTTCGGGCTGATCGGCCGGGCACTTACCGAGTTTTCCGGCTGGGTCGAGCAGCTCCAGGCAGGCGCAGGCACGCAGCGCGACGTCACCGACCTGCTGGCCGAGTCGGCCAGTCTGCGTGGTGACGAAGAAGCAGATCAGCCGCCGGCACCTGCAAGCACACCCGCCACGCCGGAAGTCATCGACATTCCTGCACTCACCGATGCCCCCTGGGCGGACAATGAGTTTGCTGGCAATACCCCCATCGATGACGCCCAGGAGGTCGACCTCGAAGCGACAGTCGTCCTCTCCGAGTATGACCTCGCCGCCACCAGCCTGAACCTGCCCGTCGAAAGCGCGGAAGCGAGTCCCGAAGAAGTTCTCGACATCAACTTCCCGGAACTGTCCTTTGTCGACTCCCCGGTGCCCGCCCAGCCCGAAGGAGCCGCCCACGACACGAGCACCGTTGCACCTCCCTTGCCGGACGAGCTAGATGCTGCCCTGGAACTGAGCTTCGATCTGCCCCCGGCCCCCGGCACCGAACCCACCCCAAGTCCCATCGACGACCCAAGCCTCACCATGGAGGCCGTGGATGTCACCGCAGACCTGCCCCCTGAGCTTGCGGAGATCACGCTACCGGCCGGGATCGGCGAAGAAGTGGCAGAGGCGCCTGACGAAACGGAGCAGCCCAGCTTTTCCGCCCCCACGGAGCCCATGGCCCCTGTCGTCATCGACGCAATCGATGATATCGAGACGATCGAAATCGCCGAGCCGGCGCCTCCGCTCGACACGATCGACTCCGCCGACCACCCCCACGACATCGGGGGCGACGATGAGGTACCGGGAGACGACGCCGAGCTCATCGAACTCGATGAAGCCCCGGACGACAGCTCCCTGCAGGACGAAGTGCTTGACCCGGACGAGATTCGCCTGGGCAACGTCACCCTGTCCCGCCCCCTGTTCGACCTGTACCTCGCCGAAGCCCGCCAGCATGTGGCCACCCTGCGGCACGAGCTTGCCCGCCTGTCGGTCAACCCCAGCCTGATCCCGACCAGCAGCGCCATCCGTGCTGCCCATACCCTGGCGGGCATTTCGGGAACGGCCCATTTTACGGCCCCCCAACAACTCGCCAAGGCCCTCGAACTGGCTCAGCAGCGACTGGCCGACCACGATCAGGCCCCTAGCGTCCCCCAGTCGGGCACGCTCAATGCTGCCGCCTCGGCCCTCGAAAGCATGCTTGTCCAGTTGGCCAGCCGCCAGCTACCCGAGCCCGAGCCCGACCTTGCCGATCAACTCGATGGCATTCTCGAGCCTCACCTGGCGCAGGTGATTGCGCTTCATCCGGCAGCGCCCACCGAACCATCGGGCCGCATCGAGCCCGCGCCTCCCCGCACCGTCGACGCCCCGGCAGTGATCAGCGCACCTCTGCGCGACGAACTCGACCCGGAATTGCTGCCGATCTTCCTCGACGAAGGCAACGAACTCTTCGACAGCCTCGACGCAGCCCTGCGTAGCTGGCGCGACAACCCGGCCGACGCCGGTCACCCCAGCGGTGTCGCCCGCCTCCTCCACACCCTGAAGGGCAGCGCGCGCATGGTCGGGGCCATGAGCCTGGGACAGAACCTGCACGAACTGGAAACGCGCCTCGAGCGGGCGCGCAGCCAGGACCCTTCCGGCCAGGGCATCATCGATGAACTCGAGAGCGCGCTGGATCAGGCCCGTCAGTCCCTCGAAGGCCTGCAGCAGCCCCTCCCGGTAGTCGCCGAAAGTGCGGCGGCAGGTACGACAAACGAAGAGACCGCGCCAGTTCAGCCTGGCGATGTCGCCGCTCCGGGTGCCCGGGTCCAGCTACGGGTCGAAGCCAACCGGATCGACCAGTTCGTCAATGAAGCGGGCGAAATCAGCATCGCGCGCACTCGCATCGAAGGCGAACTGCGCACCCTGCGCCGTTCCCTGCTCGACCTCACCGAGAACGTCATCCGCCTGCGCAACCAGTTGCGCGAAGTGGAGATCCAGGCCGACACGCAGATGCAGTCCCGACTCTCCCAGGTCGAGACCCAGCACACCGAGTTCGACCCCCTGGAGATGGACCGCTACACCCGCCTCCAGGAGCTGACCCGGATGATGGCGGAGAGCGTCGGCGACGTCACCACGGTGCAGCAGAACCTGCTCAAGAACCTGGACGGCGCTGAATCGGCGCTCCACGCCCAGTCCCGCATGGCGCGCGAACTGCAGCAGTCCCTGATGCATGTGCGCATGGTGCCCTTCGACAGCCTGGCCGAGCGTCTCTACCGGCTGGTGCGACAGACGGCCAAGGAACTCGGCCGCCGGGCCAACCTGGACATCATTGGCGGCCAAATCGAAGTCGACCGCAGCGTGCTCGACGCCATGACGGCGCCCCTTGGTCACCTTGTCCGCAACGCCGTGGCCCACGGCATCGAGCCGCCCGACGCACGGCGTGCCGCCGGCAAACCCGAGATTGGTCAGATCAATCTGCGGGTGTCCCACGAGGGCAACGAGGTGGTGATGGAGTTCCGCGATGACGGCGCCGGACTCGATTTCGACCGTATCCGTGCCCAGGCCATCGAAACCGGCCTGCTGGGGCCCGGAGAGGAAGCTGACGACAAGCGCCTGACCAATCTGATCTTCGTTCCGGGCTTCACCACCGCCAGCCTGTCCAGTCTGGCCGGCCGGGGTGTCGGCATGGATGTGGTCAAGAGCGAGACCGCGGCGGTGGGCGGCCGCATCAGCGTCGACACCACGCCCGGCCAGGGGACATGCTTCCGTATCCACCTGCCCCTCACCCTCGCAGTCACCCAGGCTTTGCTCGTGCGTGCGGGCAACCGCACCTTCGCCATTCCGTCCTCAATGGTGGCCCAGGTGCTCGAACTCAAGGCGGCAGCCCTGGAAAAGCTGAGGGCGGATCAGGGTACCGAGTGGCTCGGCGAGCATTTCGGCTACCGCTACCTGCCGCGCTTGCTGGGAGATTTCGAATCCATGCCCCAGGTCGAGCGCTTCAACTGGGTACTGCTTCTGCGCGCCGGCAGCGAAACCGTCGCCCTGCATGTGGATGCCCTGCGCGGCAATCAGGAAGTGGTGGTCAAGAACGCGGGGCCCCAGTACGCCCGGATGGTGGGTTACTCCGGTGCCACGGTGCTTGGCGATGGCGAGATCGTGCTCATCCTCAACCCGGTGGCCCTGGCCGCCCGCAGCCCGGCGTCCGGCGACGAGGTCACGCTGCAGACAGCGGTTCAGGCGCCGAGTCACCCCACCGTGATGGTGGTGGACGACTCCCTCACCGTCCGCAAGATCACCGGTCGACTGCTCGAAAGGGAAGGCTACCGCGTGATCACAGCGAAGGACGGCGTGGACGCCCTCGAACAATTGCTGACTGTCCGGCCGGACGTGATCATCGCCGACATAGAGATGCCACGCATGGACGGCTTCGACCTGACCCGCAACGTCCGTGCCGACAGCAAGCTCAAGGGCGTGCCGATCATCATGATCACCTCCCGGACAGCCGATAAGCACAAGCGCTATGCGGAAGAAATCGGCGTCAATCACTACCTTGGCAAGCCCTACGATGAGGACATCCTGATCGGGCTGATCCGCGGATTCGCCCCGGTCACGGAGGCCTGAGGCTCAGCCAGACAGCGCTTTCATCCGGGGTGGCAGCCGGCTTGGCTATAATCGGGTGTTTTCCAGCCCGACCGTCCCATGAATCTGCTCTTCGAAGAGGATGGTGCCTTCAAGACCGGCACCATCCTGACCGACAACGACGCCTCCCTGCAGGTGGAAACACCCCACGGCAAGCGCCTCAAACTGAAGAGCAAGGACGTGCTGATGCGTTTCGCGCAGCCTTCAGCCGGCGACCTGCTCGACCAGGCCGAAACCGAGGCCGAAGGCTTCGACACGGAATTCCTGTGGGAAGCCTGTGGTGACGAGGAGTTTGCCTTCACCGAGTTCGCCAGGGAGTACTTCGGCCACGTGCCCACCCCGGTGGAATCCGCGGCCATCCTGCTGCGCCTCCATGCCTCTCCCATCTACTTCCACCGCAAGGGAAGGGGACGCTTCCGCAAGGCCCCCGCCGAGATCCTCCAGGCTGCCCTGGCCGGCCTCGAGAAGAAACGCCTTCAGGCGGCAGCCATCGAACGCATGCGCGACGAGCTGCTCGCCGGCCACCTGCCCGAGGAGCTCAAGCCCCTGGTCCGGCAATTGCTATACAAGCCCGACCGCAATCGCCTGGAAACCAAGGCCCTGGAGGCCGCTTGCGCCGAGAGTGGGCAGTCGCCCGCCCGGCTGATGCTTGCCTGCGGCGCCCTCGCGACCTCCCACGACCTGCACTTCGACCGCTTCCTGTTCGAACACTTCCCCGACGGCACCGAGTTTCCGCCCGTGGATGAGCCCGTGGAGCCCGGCGAACTCCCCCTTGCCTCCGTGCGTGCCTTCTCCATCGACGACGCGGCCACCACCGAGATCGACGACGCCTTCTCGGTCACACCCACCCCCGCCGGCTGGCGCATCGGTATCCATATTGCAGCCCCGGGCCTGGGCTTCTGCCGCACATCGGGCCTGGACGGCATCGCCCGCCAGCGCCTGTCTACGGTGTACATGCCGGGCAACAAGATCACCATGCTGCCCGAGGGTATCGTCAGGCGCTTCACCCTCGGCGAAGGCCGCGACTGCCCCGCCCTCTCCCTGTACCTGGACGTAAGCCGCGACCTGATCATCAGCGGCAAGCACTCCTGCATCGAGCGTGTCCCGGTGGTGGCCAACCTGCGCCACCACGACATTGAGCCCGTATTCAACGAAACCACCCTCACCGACGGCGGGCCGGACTTCCCCTGGAAGGCCGAACTGACCCTGCTGTGGGAACTCGCCACCGTGCTGGAGGCCGGCCGGGGCAAGCCCGCCGCCAACCAGAACCTGGTGGATTACAACTTCGGCGTGGATTGGAGCGAGATCACCCCGGACGGCCCCGGCCGCATTGAAATCGGCCGCCGCGCCCGTGGCTCGCCCCTCGACAAGCTCGTTGCCGAACTGATGATTGCGGCCAACAGCACGTGGGGCAAGGCCTTGGCCGACGCCGGCATCCCGGCCCTGTATCGCGCCCAGACCGGCGGCAAGGTCCGCATGACCACGGCCGCGGCGCCCCACGAGGGCTTGGGTGTGGACTGCTATGCATGGTCCAGCTCCCCCTTGCGCCGCTATGTGGATCTGGTCAATCAATGGCAGCTCATCGCCTGGCTGCAGGGTACCGAGCCGGCCTTTCCCCCCAAGTCACCCGAGTTGATCGCCGCCATGCGCGATTTCGAACTGACCTACGCTGCCTACGCCGACTTCCAGCGCGGCATGGAGCGCTACTGGTGCCTGCGCTGGCTGCGCCAGGCCGGCCATCCGGCCATGAATGCACGGGTGCTGCGGGAAAGCCTGGTGCGTCTCGAAGACATCCCCCTGATCTTCAAGGTGCCCTCCATGCCCACCCTTCCCCCGGGCACGCGGGTCCGCCTCTCCATCGACAGTACCGACCTCATCGACGTCGAAGTGCGCGCCACCTATCTGGAAACCCTGGCGGCATCCAGTGGTGAGCCCATCGAGCTGGATGAGGAGGAACTGCCCCCGGCCCTCGCAGTGGCATCGGATGGGCCCGGCGAAACCGTCCCCGCTCCGGTCGCCACCGACCCATCCCCCAACCCGGCAGCCTGAGCCCCGATGTTGCAGGCACTCCGCCGCCGCGTATGGGCGTCCCCGTCGAAACCACCGACCGATCCATGGCCGGTTTTCACGGGGACGACTGCACGTTACGCCCTTGAATGGGGCGTAGGCTTGTCCCTCAGCCTGCACGCCATCATCCTGTCCGTTCACTTCGTGATGCCGGATGTCAGCAAGTTCAAGCGGCAGGACAAGGGGCTCGAAGTGGTGCTGGTCAATTCCCGCCATGCCCAGCGTCCGGACAAGGTGGACGTGCTGGCCCAGACCCATCTCGACGCGGGCGGCACCGGAGACAAGTCGGGGCGCATGGCCACGCCACTGCCGCCCCAGGAGCGCTCCCGGGTCGGTGACGGACTGGTCGAAGCCCAGCGCCGCAGCGAACAGCAACAGGCACCCCAGATGCAGATCATGGCGGGAACCAAGGGCAAACCCATTCAAGTGGATGCCCAACAGGTCAATCCCACCGAGTCGCCCAACCCCGTCTCCGGCTATGACCTCCTCGACAGTTCCGCCGCCGTGGCGCGCATCGAGGCCCAGATCGACAAGGATCTGGTGGACTACGCCGCACGCCCCCGCAAGAAGTTCATCGGCGCCCGCGCCGGCGAGTATCGTTTCGCCCAGTATGTCGAAGACTGGCGCCAGAAGATTGAGCGCGTCGGCACCCTCAACTACCCGCCGGCCGCCCGCGGCAAGATGTACGGCAGCCTGCTGCTGTCCATCAGCATCGGCGCCAATGGCAACGTCCGCCATGTGGAGATCCAGCGCTCGTCGGGCAACAAGATCCTGGATGACGCGGCGATCCGCATCGTTCAACTGGCGTCTCCATTCCCGGCCTTTCCGGAGAACATCCGCAAGGACACGGACGAGATCGTGATCACCCGCACGTGGAAATTCACCAACGCCGACATGGTCAAGACGGACAACTCCGAACAACCCTAAGCGAGCACGCCCCATGGACCGCTACGCAGTGATCGGCAACCCGATCTCCCACAGCAAGTCACCCCGCATTCATGGCCTCTTTGCCGCCCAGACCGGCCAGACCCTTGTCTACGAGGCCCTCCTTGGCCCCCTCGACGCTTTCGCGGCCACCGTGCAGGCCTTTCGTGCCGTTGGCGGACGCGGGCTCAACGTCACCGTCCCCTTCAAGCTGGAGGCCTTCGATCTGGCGGATCACCACACGCCGCGCGCGCGGGCTGCCGGTGCGGTGAACACCCTGGCCTTCGGCTCCGACGGCATCCTCGGCGACAACACCGATGGGGCCGGCATCCTGCGCGACATCACCATCAATCAGGGCTGCCCCGTCGAAGGCCGCCGGGTTCTCCTCCTCGGCGCTGGTGGCGCCGCACGGGGAACCGTGCTGCCATTGCTTGAAGCCGCCCCGGCGACCCTTGTGATCGCCAACCGCACGGCCAGCAAGGCCGCCGAGCTGGCCGAAGAATTTTCCAGCGCAGGCATGACGCCCCCCCTGGGCTGCGGCTTCGCAGAACTTGCAGGGCAGCGTTTCGACGTCATCATCAATGCCACCAGTGCCAGCCTTTCCGACGCAGCCCCCGACCTGCCCGTCGGCCTCTACGCCCCGGGCAGCCTGGCCTACGACATGATGTATGGCAGGGGTGACACCCCCTTCCTGCGTGCCGCCCGGGCACAGGGAGCAGCCCACCTCTGCGACGGCCTGGGCATGCTGGTCGAACAAGCTGCCGAGAGCTTCCAGCTTTGGCGCGGCGTCCGCCCCGAAACCGCCCCCGTGCTGGCGCAGCTTCGCGCCAGCCTCTGACCCCTCCCCCATGCACACCCTCTGGCGCTGGACCCGGCGCGCGCTGCTGGCCCTGGTCCTGGTCTTCGTCGCATGGCATGTCTGGCTGCTCGGGCAGGTGCTGTGGTGGAAATGGGTGCCCCCCTCCGAAACCAGTTTCATGAGCCTGCGTCTGGACGAACTCAACGAGAAGAAGCCCGATGCCGAACTGCGCTACCGCTGGGTGCCCTACGAACAGATCTCCCTGCACCTGAAGCGTGCGGTCGTGGCGGCCGAGGACGACAAGTTCGTCGATCACGAGGGCTTTGACTGGGATGGCATCCAGAAAGCCATCGAAAAGAACCAGAAGAAGGGCAAGGCCGTCGCGGGTGGCTCCACCATCAGCCAGCAACTGGCCAAGAACCTTTTCCTGTCCCCATCCCGCAGCTATTTCCGCAAGGCGGAAGAGGCGATCATCACCGTCATGATCGAAGCACTCTGGGACAAACGCCGCATCCTTGAGGTGTATCTCAATGTCGTCGAGTGGGGCAACGGCATCTTCGGCTGCGAAGCGGCGGCCCAGCGCTACTACAAGACCTCCGCCGCACGCCTCAGCCCGCCCCAGGCCGCCCGGCTGGCGGTGATGCTGCCCAACCCCCGCAAGTACGAAACGACCTTCGGCCCCCGTCTGGCGGCCCACGCGGCACGCATCCAGGGACGCATGCACCATTCGGAAGTCCCCTGATCACACGCGCCGGTCCGGTATTTCTGCACACCCTTCGAGTACTTCAGCCCCTGCCCTCGGAAAGGCCCTTGGGGTAGAATGCCCTGCTTTTCCCCAGTCGCGCCTCCCTTGATGCAATTCGCCGGATTTACCTTGCGAAACAATCTGTTCGTTGCGCCCATGGCCGGCGTCACGGACCGTCCCTTCCGCCAGCTTTGCAAGAAGATGGGGGCGGGTGTCGCCGTGTCCGAGATGGTCACCTCCAACTCCCTGCTCTACGGCAGCGCCAAGACCCAGCGGCGCGCCAACCATGACGGCGAGGTTGACCCCATCTCGGTGCAGATCGCCGGCGCCGATCCCGCCATGATGGCCGAGGCGGCGCGCCACAATATCGATCGCGGCGCACAGATCATCGACATCAACATGGGTTGCCCGGCCAAGAAGGTCTGCAACGTGATGGCCGGCTCCGCGCTGATGCAGGACGAACCCCTGGTGGCCCGCATCCTCGAGGCCGTGGTGGGCGCCGCGGGCAACATCCCCGTGACCCTCAAGTTCCGTACCGGCTGGAACAAGGCCAACAAGAACGCGCCGATGATCGCCCGCATCGCCGAGGAGTCCGGCATCCAGCTGATCGCCATCCACGGCCGCACCCGTGCCTGCCAATACACCGGAGAAGCCGAGTACGACACCATCGCCGACGTGAAGACCCGGGTACGCATCCCGGTCATCGCCAACGGCGACATCACCACGCCCCAGAAGGCCAAGTTCGTGCTCGACTACACCGGCGCGGACGGCATCATGGTCGGCCGCGCCGCCCAGGGTCGCCCCTGGATCTTCCGCGAGATCGAACACTTCCTGCAGACCGGGAAAGAGCTCCCCCCGCCCCTGGTCTCCGAGATCCTGCAAGTGTGCAAGGAACACCTCGCCGACCTCTACGCCTTCTATGGTGAAGACACCGGCGTGAAGATCGCCCGCAAGCACATCAGCTGGTATACCAAGGGTCTGGTCGGCTCGGCCCAGTTCCGCAAGACCATGAACACCCTGCCGACCGTACAAGAACAAATTGCCGCCATTGACGAGTTCTTCGGCCGGCTCGCTGACAGAGACAGCCGACTGGTCTATGCAGACCCCGAAGAATTTCCTCAGGAGCTTGCCGCATGAGCAGCACGAGCAATGACATCGCCGACTCCGTCTGTCGCGCGCTGGATACCTATTTCCGGGATCTGGACGGCGAAAAACCCAACGCGCTGTACGAGATGGTCATCAAGAACGTCGAGCGCCCGATGCTTGAGTTCGTTCTCAAGCAGGCCGGCGGCAACCAGACCCTCTGTGCAGAGATGCTCGGCATCAACCGCAATACCTTGCGTCGCAAGCTCTCCGAGCACGAACTCCTCTAATCGTTTCCCCGTTATTTGCGCCGCGAATCCTCGCGGCTTTCCCGAGAAGCCCATGAAAGTCACCCAAGCCCTGCTCAGCGTCTCCGACAAGACCGGCGTCATCGAATTTGCCCGCGAGCTGTCCGCCCTCGGCATCAAGCTGCTGTCCACCGGCGGCACCGCCAAGTCCCTGCGTGATGCCGGCCTGCCGGTGACCGATGTCTCCGACTACACCGGCTTCCCCGAGATGCTCGACGGCCGCGTCAAGACCCTGCACCCCAAGGTGCACGGCGGCATCCTGGCCCGTCGCGACCTGCCCGAGCACCTGGCAAAGCTGGAGGAGCACAGCATCCCCCGCATCGATCTGGTGGTGGTCAACCTCTACCCCTTCCAGGCCACCGTCGCCAAGGCCGACTGCACCCTGGAAGACGCCATCGAGAACATCGACATCGGCGGCCCCACCATGGTCCGCGCCGCGGCCAAGAACCACGGCAATGAGGCCGGCGGTGTCGGCATCGTGACCGATCCCGAAGACTACGCGGCCATTGTCGCCGAGCTGAAGGCCAACGCCGGCGCGCTGGCTTACAAGACCCGCTTCGACCTGGCCCGCAAGGCCTTCACCCACACCGCCCGCTACGACTCGGCCATCTCCAATCACCTGACCGCCCTGGCGGAAGACGGCAGCAAGATGGCCTACCCGGAGCGCTTCCAGCTGGCCTTCGACAAGGTGCAGGACCTCCGCTACGGCGAGAACCCCCACCAGAGCGCCGCCTTCTACAAGGAGACCTCCGCTCCCGCCGGCGCCATCGCGGCCTACAACCAGGTGCAGGGCAAGGAGCTGTCCTACAACAACATCGCCGACTCCGACGCCGCCTGGGAATGCGTCAAGGCTTTTGACTCAGTTGCCAACACTGTGGCCTGCGTGATCGTCAAGCACGCCAACCCCTGCGGCGTGGCCGTCGCCGCCAGCCCGCTCGAAGCCTACAAGAAGGCCTTCTCCACCGACCCCACCTCCGCCTTCGGCGGCATCATCGCCTTCAACACCACGGTTGATCGCGCCGCCGCCGAAGCGATCAGCGCCCAGTTCCTGGAAGTGCTCATCGCCCCCGCCTACACCGACGAAGCCCTCGAACTGCTCAAGGCCAAGCAGAACGTCCGCGTGCTGATCGTGCCCCCGGGTGCCGTCAAGCAGCCTGACTACAAGCGCGTGGGCGGCGGCCTGCTGGTGCAGAGCGCCGACTTCGCCCCGATCACGGCGGCCGACCTGAAGGTCGTCACCAAGCGTGCGCCCACCGAGCAGGAACTCGGCGACCTGCTGTTCGCGTGGCGCGTGGCCAAGTACGTCAAGTCCAACGCCATCGTCTACTGCAAGGACGGCATGACCATCGGTGTCGGCGCCGGCCAGATGAGCCGGGTGGACTCCACCCGCATCGCCAAGATCAAGGCCGAGAACGCCGGCCTCGTGATCCCCGGCTGCGTGGTGGCCTCGGACGCCTTCTTCCCCTTCCGTGACGGCCTCGACGTGCTGGCCCAGGCCGGCGCCACCGCGGTCATCCAGCCCGGTGGCTCCATGCGCGACGCCGAGGTCATCGCCGCCGCCGACGAACAGGGCATTGCCATGGTTCTGACCGGCTTCCGTCATTTCCGCCACTGATCCGCGCCCTCCCATGAAGATCCTTGTCATCGGCTCCGGCGGGCGCGAACACGCGCTGGCCTGGAAGCTGGCCCGCTCGCCCCGGGTCCAAAAAGTCTGCGTCGCCCCGGGCAACCCGGGCACGGCCCGCGAACCCGGCATCGAGAACGTGGCCATCACCGCCATTCCCGACCTGATCGCCTTCGTCCGCAAGGAGCAGATCGGCCTGACCGTGGTCGGCCCCGAGGCGCCCCTCGCGGCAGGTGTCGTGGACGCCTTCCGTGCCGCCGGCCTGCCCATCTTCGGGCCGACCCGGCTCGCCGCCCAGCTGGAGAGTTCCAAGGACTTCGCCAAGCAGTTCCTGCAGCGCCACAAGATCCCCACGGCCCGCTACCAGACCTTCTCCGACGCCACCGCAGCCCATGCCTACGTGGACGCCGAGGGTGCCCCCATCGTCATCAAGGCCGACGGCCTTGCCGCCGGCAAGGGTGTGGTGGTGGCCATGACCCTTGAGGAAGCCCACGCCGCCATCGACGCCATGCTCACCCACAACACCCTGGGGGTGCAGTACGACGAGCGCGGCCCGCGGGTGGTGATCGAAGAGTTCATGGAAGGCGAGGAAGCCAGCTTCATCGTCATGGCCGACGGCCGTCACGCCCTGCCCCTGGCCACCTCGCAGGATCACAAGCGCCTCAAGGACGCCGACCTGGGCCCCAACACCGGCGGTATGGGCGCCTACTCGCCCGCCCCCGTCGTGACCCCGGAAGTCCATGCCCGCGCCATGCGCGAAGTCATCATGCCAACCCTGGCCGGCATGAGCGCCGAGGGCCTGCCCTACACCGGCTTCCTTTATGCCGGCCTGATGATCGATGCCAAGGGTGCCCCCCGGGTGGTCGAGTTCAACTGCCGCATGGGCGACCCGGAAACCCAGCCGATCATGATGCGCCTCAAGTCCGACCTGGTGGACCTGGTCGAGGCGGCCGTCGCCGGCAAGCTCGACAAGGTCGAAGCCGAGTGGGATCGCCGCTTTGCCCTCGGCGTGGTGATGGCGGCAGCCGGTTACCCGGACAGCCCCCGCAAGGGTGACGCCATCCATGGCCTGCCTGCCGCGGCCACGGAAGATGCCCACGTCTTCCACGCCGGGACCACCGAAGTCGATGCTGAGATCCGTACCAGCGGCGGTCGTGTGCTGTGCGTCACCGCCCTCGGCGACAACGTGAAGAGCGCCCAGAAGCGCGCCTACGAGCTGGTGGACCAGATCCACTTCGACGGCATGCAGTGTCGTCGCGACATCGGCTACCGGGCCGTCGGGCGCAAGGGCTGAATGCGATGATGATGAAACTCCCCCCACGCCCACAGCGTTCGCTGCCCCCGAGGGGGGCGGCAGTACGCTTGAGGCAGCTTGGCGCGTACTGACATGCCGCATCTGCGCATCGAATACAGCGAGAACATGGCAGGCCGCTTCGACGGGGCCGCCCTGACCCGAGCGGCATGTGACGCCCTCCTCTCCAGCGGCGTCTTCAATCCACCTGATTCCATCAAGGTCCGCCTGATTCCGGTACAGCACTTCCGTGTCGGCAGCGGCGCCGACCATGGCTTCGTGCACGCCGAGCTGGCCATGCTGTCGGGTCGCGACAAGCCCACCAAGCAACGCCTCACCGAAGCCCTGGTGCTGACCATCGGTAACTGCATCGGCCCGGGCGCCCGCATCGTGCAAATCACCGCCGATGCCCGCGACATGGACCGGGACGTCTACGCCAAGCGCTTGCTGCCCGCCACCTGACCTGCTCTCCGGCTCCCATGGAGCCGTTTTTCGCCCCCCGGAAGAATGCCCATGCCCGACCGCGCCGCCGTCAAAGCCTATCTCCTCGACCTGCAGGCCCGCATCATCTCCGCCCTCGAGCAGTTTGACGGCAAGCCCTTTGTCACTGATAGCTGGACCCGGCCGGCCGGTGGCGGCGGTCTGACCCGCCTGATCGAAGACGGCAACTTCTTCGAAAGGGGCGGCTGCAACTTCTCCCATGTCATGGGCGAAGGCCTGCCTCCCTCTGCCACCGCCGCGCGGCCCGAGCTCGCCGGGCGCAGCTACGAAGCCATGGGCGTCTCGCTGGTCCTGCACCCGCGCAACCCGTACTGCCCGACGGTGCACATGAACGTGCGCTTCTTCATTGCAAGTTGTGAGGGCAAGGACGACGTATGGTGGTTTGGTGGCGGCATGGACCTGACCCCCTACTACCCCTTCGAAGAGGACGTCCGCCACTTCCACGCCACCTGCAAAGCGGCAGTGCTGCCCTGGGGCGAATCCGAGTACGCACGCCTGAAGGACTGGTGTGACCGCTACTTCTTCCTCAAGCACCGCAATGAACCACGGGGTGTCGGCGGTCTGTTCTTCGATGACCACGGCGCCGACGGCCAGGTGGACTTCGATACAGCCTTCGCCATGACCCGCAGCGTCGGCGATGCCTTCCTGCCAGCCTATCTGCCCGTCGTCGAACGCCGCCGGGACACGCCCTACGGCGAGCGCGAGCGCGACTTCCAGGCCTACCGTCGGGGCCGCTACGTGGAGTTCAACCTGGTCTTCGACCGGGGCACCCTCTTCGGCCTCCAATCCGGTGGGCGCACCGAATCCATCCTGATGTCCATGCCGCCCATCGTCAAATGGCGCTACGACTGGCACCCGGAAGCCGGCAGCCCGGAGGCCCGCCTGTACACCGATTTCCTGGTCGCGCGGGAGTGGGCCTGAGGCTCACAACACCGCCCCCACGCCAGACAAGGCCGCCGGAGTGATCCGGCGGCCTTTTTGCTGCGGCAGACGTAAAAACGCCCGGCACGCCTGACGGCGCCCGGGCGTTCGACACAGCCTGAAGGGCTGTGTGTCGATACCTCAGATCTTGCCGACCAGGTCCAGGGACGGGGACAGGGTGGCGTCGCCCGGGGTCCACTTGGCGGGGCAGACTTCGCCCGGGTGGGAGGCCACGTACTGGGCAGCCTGCACCTTGCGCAGCAGTTCCTTGGCGTCACGGCCGATGCCCAGGTCGTGAATCTCGGCAACCTTGATCACGCCTTCGGGGTTGATCACGAAGGTGCCACGCAGGGCCAGACCCTCTTCCTCGATCATCACGTCGAAATTGCGGGTGATGGCGCCAGTCGGGTCGCCGATCATCGGGTAGTTGATCTTCTTGATGGTGTCGGAGGCGTCGTGCCAGGCCTTGTGGGTGAAGTGGGTGTCGGTGGAAACGGAGTAGCACTCAACGCCCAGCTTCTGGAATTCGGGATAGACATCAGCCAGATCGCCCAGCTCGGTCGGGCAGACAAAGGTGAAGTCGGCGGGATAGAAGAAAACCACGGACCACTTGCCCTTCAGGTCTGCGTCGGTGACCGGAACGAACTTGCCATTGCTGTAAGCGGTGGCCTTGAACGGCTTGATTTCGGTATTGATCAGGGACATTGCGTTTCCTTCACTGGTTGATAAGAGTTGGGAATCACATGATAGGCCGGACGGCCGCATCGCTCAAATTGATTGATGAAATGATCCGAATTGGAAAAAACTATCGAACAGCCAACGGGAACCACCATCCGGAAACTCACATGGTATGCCGCAAACTTGAACGATTGAAGTCAGGGCGGTACCGGCGGGCGCATCAGCGCGGGGACAACTCCGCTGCCGCGCGATAGTGGCGGTTGGCGTCATCCGTACGTCCAATGCGTTCAGACAGCCGGGCCAGCTCAACATGGGCTTCCCAGCCCGGCTCGATGGCCAGCGACGCGTCGAGGTAGCTCTCGGCCTTTCCCCATAGCTGGGACTGGACACACAGACGCCCGAGACTGAGCAGCAGTTGCGGATCACGTGGATGGCGTTTCAACCATTCCTCCGCGCTGGCAAGACGACTGCGCACCTCACCGCCCTCACAACGCCCGTAAATGTCGGCGAGGTTGGAATCCCACGCCAGGGCCAGCTGGGTCTCGATGGCTTTCTGGGCCGCTGCCGTCTCACCCGAGGCAAGGAGGGCACGGGCCAACTCACCCACCAGGCGGGCATCCTTCTGTTCATCCCGCGGCACGTCATGCCAGTAGGCCAGCAGCGCCTGGGCATCGCCAGCCCTCTGGCGCAAACCCTCCTGGTGCGCACGACGCTTGACCGGGTCCGCCTGCTCGGCCGTAAGCGCCTTGACCTTGACCAACTGGCGTACCAGACGAACCGCATCCACCCAATTCCCCTTGGCCTGGGCCGTGCGAAGCGCCAGACGAAGGGCCGCAATGTGACGTTGACCACCGGCCTGCAAGGCGGCAATGCACTCGGCAGCCTCATCGAAACGCCGCCCCTCCACGGCAAGCTCGGCCTCCGTCATCAGGCGCGCCACACGCACCTCTTCATCGTGGGCGGCAGCCTTGGCCAGCCATTCGCGGTAGCGCTCCTCGTCCCGCAGCGAATGGGCGGCCCGGGCGGCCAGCAAAGCGGCCAAACCGGGCGATTCCTTCGCCTCATAGGCCAGCGCGGCCTGCTTGAGGGCCTGCCCGAAACGCCCCTCTATGCGCAGCCGTGCCGCATCGTAGAGGGCCTGCGATGCCCTGTCACGATTCTTGCGCGCACGAAAACGCTGCACCGCCCGTGGCAAGGCCGCTGTCCGGGCGACCAGCCGCGACAGGGCATAGAGCGCGGCAAAGCCCCCGACCAGCAGCAGGAGCAGGAGATTCATCGAAATCTGGATACGGTAAGGCGGCCACACCAGCAGGGCATAGCCCTCGTTGTAGCGCCCGGCAACCGCCAGTCCTGCGGCCAGGGCGAAAAGGCCGATCAACCACATCAATCCACGCATGACCGGCCTCAGTTCTTCCTCGCGGGGCGGGCTGCCGCCTTGGGTGCCGGAGCGGCCGGCGCTGCCGGTACAGCATCGACCCGGCGCTCAAGGCGCGACAGCACAGCGCGCAGGGCGTTCTGGCTGGCCAGCAGCGGGGGCAGATCCGCACCGACGGGAGATTTCTGCAGCGCCATGAGTTCATCCCGCGCAGCCGCCACCGCGGCATTGCGCACATCGAAATAGCGATCCAGCCAGCTTGCCGAAAGCCGCATGTCTTCGCGGAAGGTGTTTCCGTCACGGGTAAGCAGTGCCAACCGGGCATTCATGAGACGCAGCTTGAGGTTTTCGCGCAGGAAAACGGCATTGCTGGGCGCCAGCAGGGCCGGATCGGGACGATCCATGCGCTCGATGCGAACGAGCTGGCTGAATTCATTCCAGAAGTCCAGCCACAGGGCCGAAAGCCATCCCGCCTCGCTCTCCCTCGGCGGGGGGAGCGCCTTGGGGCGGGCCTCGAACGCCAGCGGCAAGCCGTCGAGGCGACCCATCAGGGTTTCAAGCCGGAGCGCCACACCGGCAGAATCCACCTGGGGCAGCGCCCTCAGGGACTCGATATCCTCGGCCAGTGCCTTTCGTACCGACAGCCAATGGGGGCGGTCGACGCTGGCCAGACGGGCATCGGCGGTCTGCAGGGCGGCCAGTGCGTTCTGGATGTTGCCGGCTAGCTGCAGTTGCTGAGCTGCGATGGTCACGGCCTGCTCCACCTCGGACAGCACCCGGTCGTCCCGGGTCCGCGAAAACTCCTGGTACATCGCCTCCAGGGCCAACTGCTGGCCCTGGGTTTCAGAAAAGCGGGCATCGAGCACACCCAGCTTGTTCTGCAGATCCTGCAGGTTCTCTTGATTCTTCCGGGTCAGGACCAGGGCCTCCCGGGCCACCGAGTCGCCCTCGGAGAGACGCCGCGCAAGCTCCTCCTGCAACTCTGCCAGCCGGCCTCGGGTCTCCATCCACTGCCAACCGAGCAAGGCAAGCGCGATGGCGGCAATCACGGCGGAAGGACGTCGCCAGGCTGAAGAGACCGCCTGCGCCGGCGCGGCGGGCTGGGCCGCCTCAAGGGGCGGAAGGCTTGGGATTTCGCTGCTCATGGACGTGAGTTTAACCCGGATACGTGTTGTGGTTGCGCGTGGAAAAATGGGTGACAAGTCCTTCGATCAGCCCTGAATCCCCCGCGGCGGTCGTGATCACCGTGGCAAACCCGGCGGCCCGGGCACGCTCACCGATACGCGGATGAGGGACGAAGACCGGCACACCACGCAAGGCTTCCCCCCCAGGCAACGCCTGGAGATAGCTCAGCCCTTCGCTGCTGGTCAGCGTCAGCGCGTCAAGCTGTCCGGCCCTGGCGCGATCCAGCAGAAACACGGGATCATCCGTGGGACCATTGCGGTGATAACAGGTCAGGTATTCAACCTCCGCCCCCCGGACCCGCAAGGTATCGCCAAGCAGGTCGCGACCGCCGTCGCCACGCAGGATCAGCACACGCTGCCCCGCCACCGCCGATGACTGAAAGGTGGGCAGCGCCAGGACAGACTCGCTGTCAAAGCCGCCGGAGGGCGCGATGACATCCGGGAATCCCCGGGCTGCCAGGGCCGCTTCACTGCCCTTCCCCACGGTGGAGACAGCCAGCCCGGCCGGCCACGGGCCCACGCGCAACAGCGCATCAAGGCCAAAATTGACGGCGTTGGGGCTGACGAAGAAGGCCAGGGAAAACTCGCCCAGGCGCCGCGCCACGGCTTCCAGCGGGGCCGTGTCGCTTACCGGCGAGATGGTCAAGAGCGGAAAGCGCAGCGGCTCGGCACCCAGTGCCGCGAGGGCCGCGCAGAGGCTGTCGGCCTGCCCGGCGGGGCGGGTGATGACGATGGAACGCCCGGCCAGGGGCTGCTCACCCATTCCGGTGACGCTTACAGACTGGCGAGGATCTCGTCGGCGCCATCAGCCCGCAGGTCGTCGGCCAGGGCCAGGCCCAGGGCTTCCGGCTGGTCGATGGGACCACGGCGTTCGGCCCGGGCAATGCGCGAGCCATCGGGCAGGGCGACAAAACCGCGCAGCCACAGCTCGCCGTCCTGCACTTCCGCGTAGGCGCCCAAGGGCACCTCACAGCTACCGGCCAGGGCCCGGGAGGTTGCCCGTTCGGCACGCACGCAGGCGGCAGAGCGGACGTCCGCGAGCGGGGCGATCCAGGCCGCCACTTCGGGGCGATCCGCCAGGGCCTCGATGCCCAGGGCACCCTGACCGGCGGCGGGCAGGGAGACGTCCGAGGACAGCGTGGAACGGATGCGGCTGGCCAGCCCCAGGCGGGTCAGGCCGGCAGCAGCGAGGATGATCGCGTCGTACTGGCCCTCATCGAGCTTGCGCAGGCGAGTATCAAGATTGCCGCGCAGGCTGCTCACCGCCAGCATGGGGTATTGGGCGTGGATCTGGGATTCGCGGCGCAGGCTGGAGGTGCCGACCACGGCCCCCGGCGGCATGTCGTCGAGGCTGTCGTACTTGTTGGACACAAAAGCATCCAGCGGCACCTCGCGCTCGGCGATGGCCACCAGGGCGAACTCGGGCGCCAGGGTCATCGGCACGTCCTTCATGGAATGCACGGCGATGTCGGCGGCCCGGTCGAGCAACGCGGTTTCGAGTTCCTTCACGAACAGACCCTTGCCGCCCACCTTGGCCAGGGGCCGATCCAGGATCTGGTCGCCGCGCGTGGTCATGCCCAGCAACTCCACTTTGCAGGACGGATAGAGGGCTTCAAGACGGGCCTTGACGTGCTCGGCCTGCCACAGGGCGAGGCGGCTTTCACGGGTGGCAATGACGATGCGGTCGGGCGTAGGTGCGCTCACGGTATTCGGGCTCGGCTGGCTGAAAGGATGATCGGGCTGACGCGGCGATATGGACAAACACGGGCTAACCGGGGCAATCTGCATGCTTGCGCAGTGCAGCATCAGGGTAGGCACCTATGGCGGCCATTCGGGTCGGGATTCTAGCATGGGGCCCCGATGCACCTTCCGCGCCGACAACCGACAGGACAGGATCCGCCACGATGAGCGACACGAACACGAGCGAAGACAAAGACCTCCCCCTCCGCGACGATATCCGCCTGCTCGGCCGCGTGCTGGGTGACACCGTGCGCGCCCAGGAGGGCGAGGCGGTGTTCGACCTGGTGGAGACCATCCGCCAGAGCTCCATCCGCTTTCGCCGCCACGAGGATCATGGCGCCCGCCGCGAGCTGGAGGCCACCCTCGACTCCCTGTCCCGCGACCAGACCATCGACGTGGTGCGGGCCTTCAGTTACTTCTCGCATCTCTGCAACATCGCCGAAGACCAGCATCACATCCGCCGCTCCCGCGCCCACCAGATCGCCGGCTCGGCGCCCCGGGAAGGCAGCCTGGCCCATGCCCTGCAGCGCGCTTTCGATGCCGGCATGGGCAGCACCGAGCTGGCCGCCTTCTTCGACACGGCCCACGTGGTGCCGGTACTCACCGCCCACCCAACCGAAGTCCAGCGCAAGAGCATCCTCAACTGCCAGATGGTCATCGCCCGCCTGCTCGACGAGCGCGACCGCATGCAGCTGACACCCGAGGAACAGGACGCCAATTTCGAAGCCCTGCGCCGCGCCGTGCTGACCCTGTGGCAGACGCGCATGCTGCGCACCGAAAAGCTGTCGGTGATGGACGAGGTGAGCAACGGCCTGTCCTACTTCGACTACACCTTCCTGCGGGAACTGCCGCGCCTTTACGCGGGCCTCGAAGACCGACTGAGCAGCCGTGACCGGACCTGGGGCGCCATGGAACTGCCCAACTTCCTGCGCGTGGGCAGCTGGATCGGCGGCGACCGGGACGGCAACCCCTTCGTCACCGCCGAGATCCTCGAAAAGGCCCTGGCCACCCAGGCCGAAAAGGTTCTCACCTATTACATGGACGAAGTGCACACCCTTGGCTCGCAGCTTTCGGTGGCCCAGGGTCTGGTCAGCGCATCCGATGCCCTGCTGCGTCTGGCCGGCGCCTCACCGGATGGCTCGCCCCACCGCAGCGACGAGCCCTACCGCCGCGCACTGACCGGCGTCTATGCCCGCCTCGCCGCCACCTACGCCCAGCTCCTCGGCCATCAACCCCCGCGCCACGCGGTGGCTGCCGCGGCCCCCCTACACCGGGCCTGACGAGCTGGCCGACGAACTGGAGGTCGTGCACCGTTCCCTCACCGCCAACGGCCTCGGTGCCCTGGCCCGGGGGCGTCTGCGCCACCTGCGCCGCGCCGTGTCGGTGTTCGGCTTCCATCTGGCACCCATCGACCTGCGCCAGAACTCGGATGTCCACGAGCGTGTCGTCGCCGAACTGATCAAGTCCATCGACCCGTCCCGCGACTACCTGGCCCTGGACGAGGCCGGCCGCATCGAAATGCTGCTCGAGGAGCTGGCCACGCCCCGCCCCCTGGCCTCCCCGTGGATCGACTACTCCGAAGAAAGCCAGGGCGAACTGGCCATCTTCCGGGCCGCCCGCGCCGCCCACCTGCGCTACGGCAAGGCCGCGGTGCCCAACTGCATCATTTCCAAAACCGACGACGTCTCCGACATCCTCGAGGTGGCCGTGCTGGCCAAGGAAACCGGCCTGCTGCGCCCCCTCGAAGGCGCCCTGGACGTGAACATCATCCCGCTGTTCGAGACCATCGGCGACCTGCAGAACGCCGCCGGGGTCATGGACCGTCTGTTCGCCATCCCGGCCTACATGGCCCTGCTGGCGTCCCGCCGCAAGGAGCAGGAGGTGATGCTCGGCTACTCCGACAGCAACAAGGACGGCGGCTTCCTCACCTCCGGCTGGGAGCTCTACAAGGCCGAGATCGGCCTGGTGGACACCTTCGCCCGCCACGGTGTGCGCCTGCGCCTGTTCCACGGCCGCGGTGGCTCCGTGGGCCGCGGCGGCGGCCCCAGCTACCAGGCCATCCTGGCCCAGCCGGGCGGCGCCGTGCAGGGCCAAATCCGCCTCACCGAACAGGGCGAGGTGATCGCCTCCAAGTACGCCAACCCGGAAGTCGGCCGGCGCAACCTGGAAGTACTGGCGGCCGCCACCCTGGAAGCCACCCTCTTCGCCCCCCGCGACCCGGCCCCCCGCCCCGAATACCTGGAGGCCATGGACGAGCTGTCCGAAGCGGCTTTCCAGGCCTACCGCAACCTGGTCTACGAGACCGACGGCTTCGAACAGTATTTCTGGGAATCCACCGTGATCTCGGAGATCGCGGCGCTAAACATCGGCAGCCGCCCCGCCTCCCGCAAGAAATCCACCGCCATCGAGGATCTGCGCGCCATTCCGTGGGTGTTCAGCTGGGCCCAGTGCCGCATCATGCTGCCGGGCTGGTATGGCTTCGGCTCGGCCGTCCATGCCTACCTGAAGAAGCACGGTGACGCCGGCCTGGCACGCCTTTCGGCCATGCACAAGGAGTGGTCCTTCTTCGCCACCCTGCTCTCCAACATGGACATGGTGCTGGCCAAGAGCGACATCGCCATCGCCAGCCGCTATGCCGAACTGGTCAAGGACAGCGCCCTGCGGGAAGCCATCTTCCCGCGCATCGCCAAGGAGCACGCCAGCACCACCGAAATGCTCCTCAGCATCACCGGACAGGCCGAGCTGCTTGACGCCAACCCCCTGCTAAAGCGCTCCATCCGCAACCGCTTTCCCTACCTCGATCCGCTCAACCACGTGCAGGTCGAGCTGCTGCACCGCTACCGGGAAGGCCACCAGGACGAGCGCGTCCGGCGCGGCATCCACCTTTCCATCAACGGCATTGCCGCGGGGCTGCGCAACAGCGGCTGAACGCCCCCGGTCGACAAGGTGCAACACAGCCGGTGCAGGCTAGCCCCTGCAACCGGCTTTTTTCTTGCCCCCCGACCGGAGACCCCATGGACAATCAGGAAATCGGCGACCTGCACCGTCGCCTGGAACGCGAACTCCTTGACAGCTACGACGAAGAACTCGAGCTGGAACTCGACGACCGTCGTTTCGAGGAAATCGGCAGCGGCACCGCCCATCCGCCGACCGACGAAGAGAAGGCCCAGCGCCAGCGCTACTTCAAGGAACTGCTGCGCCTGCAGGGCGAACTGGTGAAACTGCAGGATTGGGTGGCCACCACCAAGCACCGGGTGGTGATCCTCTTCGAAGGCCGCGATGCGGCCGGCAAGGGTGGCGTCATCAAGCGCATCACCCAGCGCCTCAACCCCCGGGTGTGCCGGGTGGTGGCCCTGCCCGCCCCCAACGACCGCGAGCGCACCCAGTGGTACTTCCAGCGCTACGTCCCGCACCTCCCCGCAGCAGGCGAGATGGTGCTGTTCGACCGCAGCTGGTACAACCGGGCGGGCGTGGAACGGGTCATGGGCTTCTGCTCGGATGAGGATTACGAAGAGTTCTTCCGCTCGGTGCCCGAGTTCGAGCGCATGCTGGTGCGTTCGGGCATCCAGTTGATCAAGTACTGGTTCTCGATCACCGACGAAGAACAGCACTTCCGCTTCCTGTCACGCATCCACGACCCTCTGAAGCAATGGAAGCTGAGCCCCATGGACCTCGAATCCCGCGCCCGCTGGGAGAAATACACCGAGGCCAAGGAGATCATGCTGGAACGCACCCACATCCCCGAAGCGCCATGGTGGATCGTCCAGGCCGACGACAAGAAGGCCGCCCGGCTCAACTGCATCCATCACCTGCTGGGCGAGATCCCCTACGCGGAGGTGGAGCGCCCCCTGGTTGATCTGCCGGCCCGCGTTCGAAACCCCGACTACGTGCGCCACGAGGTTCCCCCCGAGATGTTCGTACCCGACTATTTCCGCTAGCTTCAATCCAGCGCTTCCAGCCCCCGGGTGGCCCAGTTCAGCACGGCCGCATGCACGGTCATCCGGGGGGCCAGATCGGGCAGGTCGCGGCGGATCACCTCGGCGGCGAAGTGCGCCATGAAGCGCGCCTTCAGCTCGGCCCGGGCCCGGTCCGAGCCGATATCCTGGTAGGGCGAGGACGCCAGCAGCAGGAAGCCGTCATCCGGAATGCGCCCTTTGTACATGTTGGAAGCGATGATGGCGCCGGCCTTGCTGATGGGGTCGGCAAGATCAGGGCTGTAGGGGCCGATGATCAGCGCCAGGTTGGGGGCGTGCAGGAAGTCGAAGCCCCGCCCCACGCAGATCATCCACTCCCGGTGCTCGATGTCGAGCTGCCGGTCCAGCTTGCGCACCTCCGCCACGTGGGCGATGTTGCCCGCCACCAGTCGCGCCAGATCGGCCAGCATCACCCCCGGCATGTCGGGAAACAGGGGTTGCAGGCGCGCCCGCAGGCTGGCCTCGGTTTCGTCTACCGCCAGGGTGGACACATCCAGGGTGGCACCGCCGGCCCCGTGCAGCACCAGCGCGTCCTCGTCGGTTTCGAAACCGCAGACCAGGGGATAAACCGTGGCATGCCCGCGCCCGAACACGTGCTCCACCTGCCCCTTGACCCCGAACACATGGGCGATGGCCTGGTCCGTGTGATAGTTGAAGCCGGCACAGCAGCGGTGAGGCTCACCGCGGGAATAGTGGTAGGTAATGAACATCAGCACCCGCTGACCACTGCGCACCCGGTCGTGAACATAGTGTTCGAGCACCTCGCCCAGGTGCGGCCAGCCCAGATCGAAGAAGCCCCCCAGGTTGCGGAAGGGCTGGATGATGCCCGGCGGCGTGTTGGTGGCGATGGGAATATTGATGCGCCCGTCCATGCACTTGAGCACGGCAATGGCAGTGGGATGTCGCGCCCGGTGACGCTCCCGGGCCATGCTGGCCTCCGGGTCACAGTAGGCCGCCGAATACCGGCGCGCCACATCGTAAAGCCAGTCGATACGCTCGCCGATGGGCTTCCTGTGGATGCTCATGGTGTCTCCCCCGTGTTCTTGTAGGGGAAAGGTGCATCAGCCGTGGGGTAAGGTCAATGGGGCGGTGAGACGACCCGCGGGAACTGATCTCAAATGCCCAGCATGTTCCTCACATCGCGGATGAAGGGTTTGATGTCCTTCAGGCTCCACACGTAGTAGCGCACCGACGGGCGCAGGAAGTCACCGACAAAGCGCAGCACCTCATGCAGCGGACGCACCTGGAAAGTCCGGTCGCGGATCTGGCCGGGCTGCAACAGGATGCGCCTCAGGCGCTTCAATTCGGTGGCAACCATCCGGCAGCGCAAGGTGTCGTCCTGCGGCGGCAGGTCGGGCATCCGCCCCTGCCCCTGCAGACTGTAGGCAAGCAAGCCAAACCCGGCCCCGCAGTACATTGCCAGGGGAAAACTGCCCCAGAAACGGCCATTCACTTCCATCAGCACGGCACGCCCGCTGGCCGGGTCGTAGCGGTATTCAACCATCGCCACGCCGTCCCAGCCGATGTCCTGCAGCAGGCGGATGGACTTCTCCTGCAATGGGACGAACTGCTCCAGGGGCACCGCATCGCAGACGCTCGAAAACCCGCCCTCCGGCGGCCACTCGGCGATGCGCAGGTGCTGGAAGCGCCGTACCGCCTTACCACGGTGCATGAAGAAGAACTGCCCGAGGCCGACCCCCGCACAATACTCCTGGACCAAGGGCCACTGGCCCACTTGCCGGTAGCGCTCGGCAACCTTCAGGAACTCGTCCGCGGTATAGACGTACTCGGCCTTCACCAGATCGATGCCCTGCGCACCCAGGGCGGCCGCGACGGCATTGGGGTCCGACCACTTGAGCACCGCAGGAAAGCGGAAGTCCCGGGCCAGCGCCTCAACCTCCACCCAGTCGGCCGGGCTGGCGCTTCGGGGCACATCAATGCCGACAGCCTCGGCGGCCTCCAGGGTGCGGGCCTTGTCGAGGACGAGGGCGAAGGCATCCTTTGATGGCAGCAAGGGGGTGATCAGCCCCAGGTGCGCCCGGTTATCAATCAGCCAGCTGGTATTGGCCTCGGAAACGGTCAGCAGGTAGCCGCGCCCATAGCGTTCGCCGAAGGAGCGCAGCTCCGCCACCCCCTCGTCCGTGCGGGGTTGGCGCAGGATTTCCCCATGGGCGAGATAGCGGGACTGCAAACCGATGGCGTTCGCTTCGGTGGCGATGCCGATCACCGGAATGCCGGCCTCGCCCAGCTCGCGGATCAGGCTCAGTCCGATCTGCGTCTCGATGCCCAGCACGTAGCAGGGGGCCACACTTTGCATGTCAGTCATGGCGGGCAACTTCCGCAGATCGCACCAGGGGAATGCGGGAGATGAGGCGGAACAGGAAATCACGCAGGATGTAGCGCCGGTTCTCGGTGAGGTGCCCCACCACCCCGACGGTCATGAACATCAGCGCCGTGACGGTCAACCAGAAGCCGGGCCCTTCCGGATCTCCCTGGACGACGGCACCCCAGAACAGAAACAGGGGTTGGTGCAATAGGTAGAGGGTGAATGTGTAGTTGGCCACCAAGCGCACCGGCCGCTCGATCAGCAACAAGGACTGTCCATGGTGCGCCAGCACATTGCGCATGCTGGCGAAATTCAGGAACACCAGTACACCCAGGATGTAGTCGCCTATGAAAAACTTGGCAAAGGTGAGCTGGCGGTGGTTCTCCTTGCCGATCACGCCCATCAGCCAGTCGGAACACCACTCACTGATACCCAAGGCATGGAAGGCCACAATGCCGACGGAAGACAGCACCGCCAGCACCAAGGACACCGAACCCGACCAGTCCTGGGTGGCGCGCCAACGGTAGAGCAGCACCCCCAGCCACCACAGGGGGGCAAGGAGCATGAACTTCGGCCCGAGTGCGACGGCGGCGAGCAGTGCTGCGAGGACGCCACGACGTTTCGGCATGAAGACCACCATGGCAAAGGTCACGTAGTACCAGAACTCGAAACAGATCGACCAGTAGGGAACATTGGAGAAGCTGGTGATGGAGATGAACCACACCTCGTTGATCAGCAACAGGCTGCCGCCGATGCGTGCGACGAACTGGTCGAAGGGGTAGCCGGAATAGATCTCCGGCACCAGTTGACGACCAATGGCATCGAGGATCACGGTCAGAATGATGGCCGGCACCGTCACGGAAAACACCCGGGAGATCCGGCTCGCCGCATAGGCCGGCAGCCGGGATTCCTTGGTGTCGGTGACAAAGGCGATCACGAAGCCCGACAGCACGAAGAAAACGATCACCGAACTGTGACCGTAGTGGCTGGCCGGCAGGATGGCTTCGGAAAGGAAACGCTGATTCGAGTGGTAAAGATAGACGAGGAAAGCCGCGGTGAAACGGACGACGTCGAGATAGACCGAGAAAGAGCGGTTCATGATGGCATCACAGGAGCATTGACCGGATCAGGCTGCCAGCGGCCCTCGCGGCAGGAGAAAAGGCATACAGGCGGCATACCCAGCCCTGCTTACCCGAGGATGCGGCGGGCCAGTTGCTCGCCGTGTCGTTTGAGCGTGGCGCCCACGGAAACCTTTGCCAGCTCGCGCGCTCCATCGGCCCGACGGATCACCGGGGCGGTATCCATGGCCCCAACCCGAAAACGCCCTGCATGCGTGCCGAGGTAGTGGCACAAGGCCTCGAAACGACCCACGACGATGCCATCGGGCACACTGCTGCCCTGCCGGAGCATTTCGAAGTTGTGGGACAGCAGGACGAAGTGCTCGGTACCGGACGCATACGCTGACTCCAAAGCCTCACGCAGCTCCGCAAAGCTGCAGGCACCCAGCTGGGCCGGCCGCAAACGCCCGGTACCATCGCGAAAGACCGTCATGGGCAAGATGGCCACGCCTTCGAACGCCTGTGGGCGGGTGAAATCGAGCGTGCCGCGGAGGTCGGGCCCACTGTTGGCGGCGACCTCGTTGAGACTGCTGTCAATGCCGATGCCGCAGGCGTGCAGCGCCCGGTAGGTATCCGCATTGCAGGCGAAGCTGCCGGCACGAAACGCGCTGACCCCGGTACAGCCGACTTGAGCCAGCAGATCGAGGCCCAGCCGGACCAGCGTGATCTGCTCGTCGAGCGTGTAATAGGCCAGGTGCTGACGCTTCCTGATGGCCCCCGGAAAAGGGAGGGGCCGCAGCTCATCGGACCATTCGGGATGCAGATGTAGCTGAATGTCGTGGCCGCCACTGCGAATCAGGTCCACGATGGTCGCCAGCTTGTCGACACCAAAGCGCGCGGCAAACAATGGCTCGACGAAGAACACCCCTTTGAGACCGTTCTTCGCAAGGATTTCCAGGGTCTTGGGCAAGGCGTAGTCGCCCTTTGACGAACGACCATAGACATAGCGTTCGAAGCTTGCCGGAAACCGGCCATCGAGGTCGTCCCAGCTACCGCACCAGACCTCGATATCGAAGCTCAGGTAAACGTTCATGGCGTAAGACAAGGGCTTTCCGCCTGACGCAGTTCCTCGACGAGGTTGACCACCGCCGAATGGATGATCGCAAAACACGTCCGGAAATACTGGTCGGTGTGCAGGTGCGGATCGTGGATGTGAATCCGGTGAGGGCGCGACCAGTGGCCGAGGAGCGCAACCGCATCGGCCGGAATCCCGCGGCGCACCAGCTCATGGGCATGACGGACCTCCATGGCCAACAGCAGATCGCCGGGCTGGTAGGCGTAATCCGTGAAGTCGGTTGCGCGGTGCTCTGCGAGGCTGGCGCCATAAACAGGGGCCGTACTGAGCGCTTTCTCGAAGGCGGGCGCCCCGGTCGTGGTGGACAAGCCGATGGAGACCACTCGCACACCCAACCCTGCCGCCACGGCATGCCCAAAGGCGCTCCGGTTGATATTGCCGAGACACACAAAGACCAGCCGCCGGACCCGCGCGGGCTGGAGCTGGACGAAAGGCTCCAGACTGCCGCCGACGAAGGCCATCTCACCCAGGACAAACCGCACAAAACCACGGAAGGTGCCAAAACCAACGTCAATCAGTGACGCGATTCGTCCGGTAAGGCTCGCACGATAGACAAAATTTTCCACTCTTCCACCACAACCTGGCCAGGAATCCTGGGTGTCGCTGATGCACCCCAAGTCTAGTGCCGCAGTATTTCAGATTTCGGGAACCGGCCTGGTTGCGACAGTATCGACCAGGGCGAGACAGGGAAAACCCGTCCGGCATCGGGCGCCGATGATAACCGGAAAGTCCCCCGGCCATCTGTGGAGCAAGTCCGCTTCGACCATCGATCGCCCCGGAGCGTCACTTGCCGTTTCCACGGCGCACAGCCCCCGCAGCACGCCGGGTGGGCGGCGGGGCACGCCGGGCACCGACCGGGCTGTCGGCCTTGCCGCCACTCTTGCGCGGACCACCGGCCTTGCCTGCGTCGCCCCGCTCGAGGATCACCGGCTGGTCACGTGGCACCAGATGCCTCGGCTGGGCACCGATCAGGTCGGCCCGGCCCATGGCCCGCAGGGCCTCGCGGATCAGCGGCCAGCCCTCCGGATCGTGGTAGCGCAACAGCGCCTTGTGCAGACGGCGCTGGCGCCCGGATTTCGGGGTGTCGACGACCTCCGAATCGGCCGACACCTTGCGCAAGGGGTTCTTGCCGGTGTGATACATGGTGGTGGCCATGGCCATGGGCGTCGGCATGAAGGTCTGAACCTGGTCGAGCTTGAAGTTGTTGCCCTTCAGCCACAGGGCCAGGTTGACCATGTCCTCGTCGGTCGTCCCCGGGTGAGCGGCGATGAAGTAAGGAATCAGGTGCTGCTTCTTGCCCGCCTCCTTCGAGAAGCGCTCGAACATCTCCTTGAAGCGATCATAGGTGCCGATGCCCGGCTTCATCATCTTGTCGAGGGGACCGTCCTCGGTGTGTTCCGGGGCAATCTTGAGCAGGCCGCCCACGTGGTGGGTGACCAGCTCCTTCACGTACTCAGGCGAACGCACGGCCAGGTCGTAGCGCAGCCCCGAGCCGATGAGCACCTTCTTGACGCCGGGGATCGCCCGCGCCTTGCGGTAGAGCTGGATCAGGGGGCCGTGGTCGGTGCCGAGGTTCTCGCAGATACCCGGGAAGACGCAGGACAAGCGCCGGCACGAGGACTCGATCTTCGGGTCCTTGCAGGCCATGCGGTACATGTTGGCAGTGGGGCCGCCCAGGTCGGAGATGGTGCCGGTGAAGCCGGGCGTGCGGTCGCGGATCTCCTCGATCTCCTTGAGGATCGAGGCCTCCGAGCGGCTCTGGATGATGCGCCCCTCGTGCTCGGTGATGGAGCAGAAGGTGCAGCCGCCAAAGCAGCCGCGCATGATGTTGATGGAAAAACGGATCATGTCCCAGGCCGGGATGCGCGCCTCACCATAACTCGGATGCGGCTGCCGGGCATAGGGCCGGCCGAAGACCCAGTCCATCTCCTCGGTGGTGAGCGGCAGCGGTGGCGGGTTGAGCCATACGTCGCGGCAACCGGGGCCAACTCCATGGGCCTGGACCATGGCGCGGGCGTTGCCGGGGTTGGACTCGAGATGGAAGGTGCGCGAGGCGTGGGCGTACATCACCTTGTCGTCCTTGACCACCTCGTAGGCGGGCAGGCGGATGACCTGCCGTGCCCGGTCGGCCTTGCGCGCGGCGACGCGCTCGGCGGCGGGGACGATGCGGATGGGCTGAGCCTCGGATCGGGCGACCGAAGCAGCCCCCGCGGGCGCCCCGACGGGCTCCATCGCGTAGGGATCGCGGTGCGCTTCGACGGGGCCGGGGCGGTCAATGGCGACCGAGTCGATCTCGACAAAGCCCTCCGGACGCCAGCCTGGCTTGACCATGAAGGCGGTACCGCGCAGGTCGCGGATGGCTTCGATGGGCTCACCCGCAGCCAGCCGGTGGGCCAGGGCAATGACCGCCCGCTCACCCGATCCGAACACCAGCAGATCGGCCTTGGAGTCGGGCAGTACCGAACGGCGCACTTTCTCGGACCAGTGATCGTAATGGGCGATGCGGCGCAGACTGGCCTCGATGCTGCCGATGACGATATTGGCGTCCGGGTAGGCCTCGCGGGCACGCTGGGCGTACACGACGACGGCGCGATCCGGACGTTTGTCGGGGGCCGCATCGGGCGTGTAGGCGTCGTCTGAGCGCGGCTTGCGGTCGGCGGTGTAGCGGTTGATCATCGAATCCATGTTGCCGGCCGTGATGCCATAGAACAGGCGCGGCTTGCCCAGCCCCCGAAAGGCATCGGCGGAGTGCCAGTCAGGCTGGCTGATGATGCCGACCCGGAAACCCTGGGCCTCCAGGGCACGGCCGATCAGGGCCATGCCAAAACTGGGATGATCGATATAGGCATCGCCGGTGACGATGATGATGTCGCATTGGTCCCAGCCCAGGGCATCCATTTCGGCCCGGGACATGGGCAGAAAGGGCGCCGGCCTGAGGCGGGGCCGGTGACGGGGATAGGCAAGCAGGGAGGGGGCGAGGCCGGGGTTTTCCATGGGGGCGAATTGTACGGGAGCCCTCCTTGGAACACCCGTCAAAACGGATGTTCCGCCCATGCCTCACAGACCCAGCGCCTCCTTGACCGCCGGCCACTGGCGGCGGCTGACCGGCAACTGCTCGGCCAAGCCATCGAGCAGGATCACCCAATGGGCCTCACCGTCCTCGCCGGTGGTCGCCCGGGCCACGCCACGGACCGCGGAACGGGTGATCAGGCAGTTGCGGTGGATGCGCAGGAAGCGCTCGGGAAACTCCTCCTCCAGTTGGACGAGGGACTCGTCGAGCAGATACTCCCGCTCCCGGGTGCGCGCCACCACGTATTTCTGTTCAGCTTTCAGGAACAGCACCCCGGACACGGGCACCAGCAGGATGCGCCCGCGCTCGCTGATGCTGAAATGACTCCGGGTGGCCGGTGCCATCCGCCGCAGCACCTCATCGGTCTGGGGGCGCAGACGGCGGGCCTTGGCCAGCGCATCGGCGAGGCGGGCGGCCCGCACGGGCTTGAGAAGGTAGTCCACGGCGGCCAGTTCGAAGGCGCGCACCGCATACTCGTCGTAGGCGGTCGAAAAGATCACAGCCGGCGCCGGGTCGAGCCGCCCCAGGTGGCGGGCCAGTTCGACACCGTCCATCACCGGCATGCGGATGTCGGTGATCACCAGGTCAGCCGGCTCGGCCTCGAGCAGGGCAAGGGCCTCAACACCGTTGGCCGCCATCCCGACAATACGGGTGGGCTGCCGATCCGCCAGATCCCCCAGCAGATCACGGAGCCGCTCCCGGGCCGGCGCCTCGTCATCGACCACGAGCACCGCCAGGGCAGGCAGGGAGACATCATCATTCATCGCTCACTCCGGAAGGGCAGGCGAATGCGCACCCGGTAGGCGTCACCCGTCTGCTCGGTGTCGAGGGCCGCCTCAAGGTCATAGAACAGCATCAGGCGTTCGCGGATGTTATCGACGGCCATGCGGTTGCCGGCGTGATGGCGCTCGGCATCGAGCACCGGGTTGGCGATCTCGATGATCACCTCCGGCCCCCGCCGGGCAATCAGGATCGACACCCGGCCTGGCCCGGCACCAGGCTCGATGCCGTGATACACCGCGTTCTCGACCAGGGGCTGAAGGAAAAGCGGCGGCACCAGGGACTCATCCGCCGCCGCATCCCGTTGCCACACTACTTCAAGCCGATCACCGAGCCGGAGGCGCTCCAGGTTGAGATAGCGCTCGCACAACACGATTTCATCGGCCAATGGCACCAGCTCGCGGTTGTCCTGCATCAGCGCACGGAAGAGGTCGGCCAGCTCCTCCAATCCCTCCTCGGCGCGACGCGGGTTGGAACGCAGCACCCCGAGCACGCCGTTGAGGCTGTTGAACAGGAAATGGGGGCGGATGCGCGCCGTCAGGGCCAGCAGCCGAGCTTCCGCCAACACCGGTGCCTGGGCGGCTCCCCGCAGGTGGAAGTAGGTCAAGACGCAAGCCGCCGTCACCAGCGACCAAAACAGCGGACGCAGCACACCACCATAGCCGAGCGGTGCCAGCAGGCTCTGAACCACCACCACCACCACGCCCAACACCACGGCGCCCGTCCCGGCCAGACCCAAGGGGTAAGGCAGGCGCTGCAGGGGCGTGCGCAGCAGGAACAAGGCCGCCACCGACAGGATCAGGGGAAACTCGACACACACTGCCATCTCAAGGAGTTCATCGCCAAGCAGGACCCACTCCCGGTTGCGGATCAGTCCCCCCACCAGGGCGAGCCCGTTCACCAGCAGCAAAATGCGCAGCACGACGCCCAGGTTCCGGAAATCCGGCAGGGTTCCTTCATAGCAGCCATGGCCGGCGCGGCGCGGGTTTTGCTTTATACTCATGGGTCAAAAAACGGGCCAAAACCTTGAATCCACGGGCTTCTCTCCGTGACGCAGGCCCTCTTATCGCTGAGAGCATCAATAATTATGGCAGATCACTCCGCAACCCAGGACGGCACCGCCAAGGCCTGGTCCGGTCGTTTCACCGAACCCGTCTCCGATCTGGTCAAGCGCTACACCGCCAGCGTGTTCTTCGACAACCGCATGGCCGCCCAGGACATCCGTGGTTCGCTCGCCCATGCCACAATGCTGGCCCGCCAGGGCATCATCGCAGCCACCGACCTGGCCGATATCGAACGCGGCATGGCCCAGATCGCCGGTGAGATCGAACGCGGCGAGTTCAACTGGAACCTGGACGACGAAGACGTCCACCTGAACATCGAGAAGCGCCTGACCGCCCTGGTCGGCGATGCCGGCAAGCGCCTGCACACCGGCCGCAGCCGCAACGATCAGGTGGCCACCGACATCCGCCTGTGGCTGCGCGATGCCATTGACACTATTCTCGGCCTGATCCGCGAATTCCAGCTGGCCGTGCTCGACCTGGCCGAACACCACGCGGACACCCCGCTGCCCGGCTTCACCCACCTGCAGGTGGCCCAGCCGGTCACCTTCGGCCACCATCTGATGGCCTATTTCGAGATGACCCGCCGCGACGCGGAGCGCTTTGCCGACTGCCGCAAGCGCGTCAATCGCCTGCCCCTGGGCTCGGCAGCCCTGGCCGGCACCACCTTCCCCATAGACCGGGAATACGTGGCCGAGCTGCTGGGCTTCGAGGAAGTGTGCTTCAACTCGCTGGACGCCGTTTCCGATCGGGACTTCGCCATCGAGTTCTGCGCTGCCGTGTCCCTGCTGATGACCCACCTGTCGCGCCTGTCCGAAGAGCTCATCCTGTGGATGAGCCCGCGGGTCGGCTTCATCGACCTGGCCGACCGCTTCTGTACCGGCAGCTCGATCATGCCGCAAAAGAAAAACCCGGACGTGCCCGAGCTGGTGCGTGGCAAGACCGGGCGGGCCAACGGCAACCTGATCTCCCTGCTGACCCTGATGAAGGGCCAGCCCCTGGCCTACAACAAGGACAACCAGGAGGACAAGGAGCCCCTGTTCGACTCCGCCGACACCGCCATCGACACCCTGCGCATCTATGCCGACATGATGGGCAGCCGTATGGATGCCGTGACGGGCGAGAAGGTCTTCAACGTCCGCGTGAAGCGTGAAGCCATGCAGGCCGCCCTGACCCAGGGCTATGCCACCGCGACCGATCTGGCCGACTACCTGGTCAAGAAGGGCCTGCCCTTCCGCGACGCCCACGAAGCCGTGGCCCTGGCCGTGCGCGCGGCCGACGTCAAGGGTGTGGACCTGCCGCTCATCCCCCTGGACGAACTGCGCGCGGCCATGACCCACGTTCCCGGCGCCGTCGAACGTCTGGATCAGGATGTGTTCCAAGTGTTGACCGTGGAAGGCTCCCTGGCATCCCGCGACCACATCGGCGGCACTGCCCCGACCCAGGTCCGCGCCGCCATCGCCCGCGCCCGCAGTCGGATCACTTGAGGACTCTGCATATGGACAGGATAGGCAAGTACGAGATCAGCCGTCTGCTGGGCGAAGGCGCCACCAGCAGTGTCTATCTTGGCTTCGATCCGTTCACTCAGCGGGAAGTCGCCATCAAGCGCCTCCACCCGGAAACCCTGCGCGGCAGCGAGCGCAGCATGCTCTATCGCCACCTGCTTCTCAACGAAGCCTCGCTTGCCGGAAAGCTCCAGCACCCCCACATCATCCAGATCCACGACGCGGTGATCGATGACAAGGATGCCTATGTGGTCATGGAATATGTCCCGGGGGGCACCCTGGAGGCCTTCACCAAGGCAGACAACCTGCTGCCTTTCGAGCGTTTGATCGAAATCATTTTCAAGTGCACCCGTGCGCTCGACTACGCTTACCTCCACGGTGTGACTCACCGGGACATCAAACCGGCCAACATCCTGCTGACCACGCCGGGCGGCCAGGACATCAAGATCTCCGATTTTGGTGCAGCCCTGCTGACCGCCAGTGAAACCACCCAGGTCAGCGGATTCGGCTCACCGGCCTACATGTCGCCGGAACAGGTCCGCGAGATGCCGGTGGATCACCGTACCGACATCTACTCCCTTGGCGTGGTGATGTACCAGCTACTCACGGGCCGCCTGCCCTTCGACGCCACCACCAATGTAAACATGGTGTACCAGATCGCCCACCATGTGGCGCCGCCGCCATTCAGCATCCGGCCCGAGATACCGGCGGAACTCAGTGCTGTTGTCGACCGGGCCATGCGGCGGGAGATTTCCGAACGTTATGGCACCTGGATGGAGTTCTCCCACGATCTCGCCCAGGCCTATCGTAACCGCAGCCTCACCGCGGACCGCGGCGAGCCGCCAGACAGCGAGAAGTTCGAACGCCTGCGTGCCTTCCGCTTCTTCCGCGAGTTCAGCGACATCGAGATCTGGGAGATCGTCCGCTTCGCCGAATGGAAGCTCATCCCGCCTGGAACGCTGGTAATGAAGGAAGGCGAGCCGGGCAATTATTTCTGCTTCGTGATCGAAGGAGAGCTGCGCATCGTCAAGAACGGGCACTTGCTCAATGTACTCAGCGTCGGTGACTGTTTCGGCGAAATGGCCCTCTTCGCAGCGGGACGCGGTGCCCGTACAGCCTCGGTCGACGCCACCGCGGAAACACGCATCCTCACCATTCGGGCACCGGCACTGCTGCGGGCATCAGCCCTGTGCCAAATGCATTTCTACAAGGGCTTCCTCGAAGTCCTGTCTTCAAGACTCTCCCTCGCCAACAACCGGATCGCCAGCCTCTGACCGGGCCGGCGATGGACGACAAAAAAGGCGGCCTGAGCCGCCTTTTTCTTGAGCAGCACCGTTCAGGCCACGCCGTCGAGGAGCTTCTTCAGTTCGCCGGACTCATACATTTCGCGCATGATGTCGGAGCCCCCCACGAACTCGCCCTTGATGTAAAGCTGGGGGATGGTGGGCCAACTGGCGTATTCCTTGATGCCCTGACGGATGGCTTCGTCAGCCAGCACATCCACTGCAAAGAACTCCTTTACACCGCAGGCACGCAGGATCTGCGCGGCATTGGAGGAGAAGCCGCAGCGCGGCATGGCCGGGGAACCCTTCATATACAGAACCACCGGGTTGGAAGTGACTTGGTCGTGAATGATCTTTTGGACGTCCATGGTAGCCTCGCAATAGTTGAGCAATTCAGTCGGGAAAGTCTAGGCCTGCACGGGCGGCACGTCAAGAAGCGCGCCAGCACCCATAGCTGACCCGCTCGATCCCTGCCAGATCCCGGGCCGACGCCACCGCGTCGAAACCCGCCCCGGCCAGAAGCGCGCGCACCGAGGCGGCTTGGTCATAGCCGTGCTCCATCATCAGCCAGCCCCCCGGCATCAGAAATGCCGGCGCCCCTGCGACAATCCGGGCGAGATCATCCAGCCCCGCCTGCCCGGACGCCAGCGCCCCCGTGGGCTCGAAACGCACATCCCCTTCCGCCAGATGCGGATCATCCACCGGGATGTAGGGCGGGTTGCTGACGACGAAATCAAACCCCCGGCCGTCCACGGCTGCGAACCAGTCACTCTCGATGAAATCCACCGCGGCACCCAGCGCTGCCGCATTGACCCGGGCAATGTCCAGGGCCTCGGCCGACCGATCAACGGCCGTCAGCCGCGCACCGGGCAGTTCCAGGGCGAGGGTCACCGCCAGGACACCACTGCCGGTCCCCAGGTCGAGAATTCGGGGGGTGCCGTCGTTCGTCGTGACCCGGGCAAGCACGAGTTCAACGATCAGTTCGGTTTCGGGGCGTGGAATCAGCACCGCCGGCGTCACCCGGAAGTCGCGCCCGAAGAACTCTCTCGTCCCCAGCAGATAGGCCACCGGCTCCCCGGCCGCGCGACGCTCCAGCAAGTCGGCGAAACGGGCTGCAAGCCCGGGGGTAAGCACGCGCTCCGGATAGGCCGCGATCTGGGCCGTGGAGCAGCCCAGCAGCGCCCCCAGGAGGAGACGCGCCTCACTGGCCGGGATGCGCCCACGTGCCACCGCCAGGGCCTCACCAATGCAGGCGATCACATCAATGACCTTCGTCGGCCAGCGCGGCCAGCAGCTCGGCCTGATGCTCCGCCGTAAGGGCATCCAGCACTTCATCCAGCTCGCCCTGCATCACCGCATCAAGCTTGTACAGGGTCAGGTTGATGCGGTGATCGGTGATCCGACCCTGGGGGTAGTTGTAGGTGCGGATTCGCTCGGAGCGATCACCGCTGCCCACCAGGCTCTTGCGGGTGGCAGCCTCCCGGGCCTGCTGCTCGCGCACCTGGATGTCCTTGATACGGGCTGCCAGCACGCGCAGGGCTGAGGCCTTGTTCTGATGCTGGGAGCGCCCATCCTGGCACTCCGCGACGATGCCCGTGGGCAGGTGGGTGATGCGCACCGCAGAGTCGGTCTTGTTGATGTGCTGGCCACCGGCTCCGGAAGCCCGGAAGGTGTCGATGCGCAGATCGGCCGGATTGAGCTCCACATCCCCGACCTCATCGGCTTCGGGCATGACCGCCACGGTGCAGGCTGAAGTGTGGATGCGCCCTTGGGTTTCGGTAGCCGGAACCCGCTGCACCCGATGGCCACCCGACTCGAACTTGAGACGCGAATAGGCCCCGGCGCCAGCAACCCGGATGATCACTTCCTTGAACCCCCCGAGCTCCGAATCACTGGCGGACATGGTTTCCACCCGCCAGCCCTGGCGCTCGGCATAGCGTGTGTACATGCGCAGCAGGTCACCGGCAAACAACGCCGCCTCGTCGCCGCCCGTCCCAGCCCGGATCTCGAGAAAGAGGTTGCGCTCATCATTCGGATCCCGGGGCAGGAGTGCAGTCTGCAGATCGGTCTCGATCCGTGCCTGAGTCTCCCGGGCCGACGCCAGTTCAAGTTCGGCCAGCTCCTTCATTTCCGGATCGGCAATGAGTTCCTTTGCCGTGACTTCATCGGCAACGGCCTGACAGTAGGCCTGGTACAGGGCCACCACCGGCGTAATCTCCGCGTGCTCGCGGGTCAGCCGACGGTAGTTGTCCATGTCGCTGGCCGCCTCGCTGGTGGCCAGCAGGCGGTCGAGTTCCTGGAGACGGTCGGAGAGATTGTCCAGCTTGTCGCGGATACGCTGTTTCATGGGGATACCGGCCTGCGCGCGCAGGCATGAAGACACCGGCCCAACAGGCTAGTCGTCCCGGGAAAGATTGAAGAGGCGCTGGACCAGCTGGGTGCAGTCGCCCCGATGGTCACCCTGCGCATCGTTGAGGAAGCGGGTGGGCGCGTGCATCAGTTTGTTGGTGAGCCCCTGGCTGAGGGACTCCAGGACTTTCTGCGGATCATCACCCCGGGCCAGCATGCGCAGCGCCCGTTCGAGTTCGGCCTGACGAAGCTGGTCGGCATGTTCGCGCAGCGCCCGGATGGTGGGAACCGTGTCACGGCTATCCAGCCACTGAAGGAAGCCATCGACCCGCTCGTCGATGATGCCTTCCGCCTCCACCACCGCGGCCTGCCGGGACTCGAGCCCCGAATCCACCACCTGGGCCAGATCATCGACCGTGTACAGGAATACGTCGTCCAGCTCTGCCACCTCGGGTTCGATATCCCGGGGCACCGCGAGATCCACCATCACCATGGGGCGGCGTCGACGCGCCTTCAAGGCCCGCTCGACCACGCCGAGACCAATCACCGGCAGCGGACTGCCTGTACATGAGACGACAATGTCGTAGCCCGGCAGCGCATCACCCACCTGGTCGAGGCGCAGGACGTCGGCGCCAAAGCGCCCCGCCACCGCCTCGGCCCGCGCCAAGGTGCGGTTGGCAATGGTGATGCGACGCGGCTTCTCGCCGCCGAAGTGGGCGGCGCACAGCTCGATCATCTCGCCGGCCCCCACGAAGAGCACACGCTGATCGCTGACCCGCTCGAAGATCCGCTCGGAAAGATGCACGGCCGCGGCAGCCATTGACACAATGTTGGCACCGATGGCGGTGGTGGATCGCACTTCCTTGGCCACCGAAAAGGTGCGCTGGAAGAGCTTGTGCATGGTTGCACCAAGGGTACCGGCCTCTTCGGCCTGGCGTACCGCATCCTTCATCTGCCCAAGGATCTGGGGCTCACCGATCACCATGGAGTCGAGACCGCTGGCCACCCGGAACACGTGCCGCACGGCATCCCGCTGGGGCAGGGTGTACAGATAGGGCGACAGATCCTGCAAGGCCACCCGGTGATACTCCGCGAACCAGTCGGCCGCATGGCGGGGCTGCTGGGTGGCAAAGTAGAGCTCGGTGCGATTGCAGGTGGACAGAATGGCCGCTTCCTTCACTGGCTTGGCGCGGACAAAGTCCGCCAGCGCCTGAACCAGCCGCTCAGGACGAAACGCCACCTGCTCGCGGATGGCGAGCGGTGCAGTGTGGTGGTTCAGTCCAAGGGCAAACAGCTGCATGGGTGGCGCCAGGCAGGGGCGGAAATTTTAGCCGGCGATTATATCACCCGACCTTTTGCACACAGCACGGCCTGGATCAAGGCACGCTCCGGCCGGATCAGATTCGGCCCGCCATCGGCGCCAGGGGCCCGGCGGCGGCCAGCCCCGCCTCGGCCATCAACCAGGCCCGAAAGTCCCTGACCACCGGACGCTCCTGCACGGCATCATGCGCCACCAGGCTATAAACGTAGCGGGACGGTAGCGCCACCGGGAAGGGCACCACCAACCGCCCCGACCTGACATCGGCCTCCACCAGGGGCCACAAGGCCAGCGCCACCCCCTGCCCACCCAAGGCCGCCTCGAGAACGAGCACCGCACTGGAAAACCGCGGCCCCCGACTGCAGTCCACGTCCGCCACGCCAGCCAGGCGAAACCACTCCGCCCAGCTCGGTCGCATCGTCTCATCCGGGATGGACTCGTCGTGGATGAGGATCTGCCGGCCCAGGTCCACGGGCGCGCTCAACGGCCCGCAACGCCCCAAGAGATCGGGGCTGCATACCAGCACATACTCGGGCTGGAGCAGGAGATCGCTGCAGAAACCCGGGTAAACCCCTTTGCCAAAGCGAATCGCAACGGCGCTGCCTGCATCCCGCGGATTGGCCAGCACACCTTCCGGCCCATGCCCCGGCCCATCGATGTTGCACACATCGCTGGCCAGCCTCAGCGCCACGTCGGGATGCTTGGCCGCAAAACGCGACAGGCGTGGCACCAGCCAGCGCTGGGCAAAGGACGGTGGCGCATGCACGGTCAGCCCGTTCTCCGGCGGAGCCTGCACAAGCGTCACTGCCGCCGCCAGCGCATCCAGCCCTTCCCGAACCCGGGGCAGCATTGCCCGCCCCGCTTCGGTCAGCCCGAGCGCACCCGGCACACGGCGAAACAAGGACACCCCCAGATACGCTTCCAGCACCTTGATCTGCTGGCTGACCGCCGCAGGCGTCACGAACAACTCCGCAGCTACCCGCTTGAAGCTCAAATGACGCGCCGAAGCCTCAAAGGCCCGCAGTGCAGGAAGGGGCGGCAAACGATAGCGCATTGCCCAATCGGTTAAGTAAAACTTAATCGTAGCATCAGAAAGCGTAGTTTGCTGCGCCGCAACATGAAATCTATAGTGGCAACAGGCGCCCTGCAAAGTCCGGCACTTGGCACCCTCCCCTCTGCCCGGCACCGGACCGCGCCATCCTGGCATCACCTACAAGGAGAGCAAAATGAACCTCGACTACCTCAGCCGACTTCTCACCCCCCCGCTCGAAGAGCGCGCTGCCCACGAAGGTCGCGCACTTGCCGGCAACAGCACCGAACCGCTGGAAGTGGACGCCTACTTCAAGGAAGTCTTCGCTGGCCAGATCCTCTGATTGAGGATCGCCCCTTCCCCGCGTCCGCCCAGAGACACGGGGTTTTGTCCCCATGAACGCAAAAACGCCGACCACAAGGGTCGGCGTTTTTGCTTGAAAAATTCTGTTGGTGTAGTCCCCTACTAGAGAGAACCTTCCTGCCTCACCGGCGAGGACACCGTGGGCAAGGTTATATACGAATACGGAAGCCCGGGTGGTGTTCGCGCTTCCCCGCGCATTCCCCTCCATTTTGAAGCCCGGATCGGCCCATCATCATCGGCAACCCGCCTCGCGGATGCCCCTCCGGCAGAGGCGTGCACAACCGAGTTCTGCTTCGATGGCGCGGACAGACTTCCCTCTCTTTCTCGCTGGCCACATTGACATTTCCCTTTTTGGGAAAGACAATGCAGGTCTGAACATGAACACATCGTCCCTACATGCGAATTCTGGGTTTGCCCATACTCGAGGCGTTCAAAAAAGATCATGCAGCCTCGCGTGGGCCACTGGATGCGTGGCAGACGGATGTCGAGCGTGAGAACTGGAAAACGTCACATGACATCAAGCGCAGATACAGGAGCGCGGATTTCTTGGCCGACAACAGAGTCATTTTCGACATCAAGGGCAATTCATATCGGCTTGTGGTCAAGGTCCGATATCAGAACGGGCTGGTAGTGGTTGAGTGGGTGGGGACGCATGCCGAGTACGACAAGAAGAAGTTCTAGGCAGATGTGTGTAAGGCAAGTAAACGACTGATGGAGATGGCGATGAATGTAAAGATCATCAAGAGTGCGGAAGACTACGAAGCAGCAATGGCTCGCCTGTCTGCTCTGATGTCGCTTGACCCCAAGGCCAACTCCAAGGAAGAAAACGAGCTGGATCTGCTGGCTCTGGTCATACAGGACTTCGAACGGCAAACCGTTCCCCCTGTCAAGCCAGATCCGATTGAGTCGATTCTTTTCCGGATGGATCAGATGAGACTCTCCCGCAAGGATCTGATCCCCTACATCGGGTCGATCTCAAAGGTCTCGGAGGTACTGTCGCGCAAGCGTCCACTGTCCCTGCCAATGATTCGCCGACTCAACCAAGGTTTGGGCATCCCCGCTGACATCCTGATCGAAGACGTCGAAACAGGCAGCACAGTCGTCGATCAGGAGACAGAGATGGACTTCACCCGCTTCCCACTCAAAGAGATGCTGGAGCGGGGGTGCTTTGGGGATTTCGAAGGTAACGCGCAGCGCCTCAAAGAGTACGCCGAAGATTTGGTTCGAAAATTCATGCAAGACCTGCTTCCCAAGCAAGTCAGCCCCGCGTTCCTGCGCGCCCCCATGCATCAACGCGGGGATCGCCAAGCCGATGAGATGGCTCTGTTGGCTTGGCGCATGTGTGTCCTGCGGCAAGCACGAACATTAAACATTGCCAAAGAGTACAAGCACGGAACCATCACGCCAACCTGGCTGCATGAGCTTGCCAAGCTCTCGACATTTGATGAAGGTCCAAAGCTCGCCCGGGAGTACCTCGCCCGTCACGGCATCACGCTTGTCATCGAAAAGCACTTCAAACGTACTTTTCTCGACGGCGCTGCGATGCTAGACAACGATCGACCAATTGTTGCTTTGACGTTGCGACATGACCGCTTCGACAACTTCTGGTTTGCTTTGCTCCATGAGTTGGCGCACGTTGCCAAACACCTGACCCCAGAGTCTCCCGTGTTCATCGACGACCTGGATCGCAGCAACCCCCAAGAGGTTGAAGCGGAAGCTGATGCTATGGCCCAGGAGGCGTTGATCCCTGAAAAGAGTTGGCGCACCGCCAAAGTGCGTCAAACACTACTCTCTGAGGATGCGATCTCTTTCGCAGATGAGATCAGCGTGCATCCCTCCATCGTGGCGGGACGCTTGCGCCATGAAGAGAAGAACTTTCGCTTGCTTTCGCATCTCATCGGCAAGACGGGGCAGGTCAGTCAGATTCTGAGTCAATGAACAAAAGTCCCAAAAAGGGAAACAGCCACTTGCATTGATCCTTTTTCGGGATTATCATAGGATCTACTCACCAGCACGGAATCGAACTCCCCAACGAGCCAGTGGCCGTGCTGATAGAAGTCACGGTGTTGGCAGCCAGGTCTGTACCCAGTCGTCAACACCAAAGAAAAAGGCTCCGAAGTGCTACCAACACTTCAGAGCCTTTGGTGAGGTGAATAGGGGGCTACCAAACCACCCATGCACATCATGTCTTGAACGGACAGCGGATTTTACCAGTTCGCGGTGTGCTGGCAAGACCAACCCCCCTCAACTTTCATGATGAGTTGGCCATGGCCTACCACCGATGGAAGAGCGTCTTTGTGCGCGCATACACCCGGTTCCGGTTCGGACGTCGGGAGGCTGTGTGCCAACACTGGCGATCTCATCCGGGTCAGATGCAATTGTTTGCCTGATCCATCCCTGACGGGACTCAGCAGGACCTGACTCCCGTCTCCCCTCTTTCCGCGAACTGATAAGGAAAATCCTATGGCCTCCCAGAAACCGACGAACGAACACACCTCCGCCCGCGTGGCATCGACCGCTGCCAAGCTGTTGAGCAACCCACGCACAACTGCATCCGTCAAATCCGTGGCGGCATCGGCACTGACCCAAAAGGCCAGTTCCAGCAAGGCAAAAGGCAAGTAATCGTTGTTGTCACCCGATTTCTGCTCAGCGCCGAAGTCGGATGACGCAGCGATCAGCTATGGCACTGACGACAGCAACACCAGGAGGTTCTCTTGTTCTTCAACACTCAACCCATCCGAATCATTTCTCGCCCCAAGCTGACTGGCCTGGGGGAACACTGGGGCGTTCAACTGCCCGACGGCAACGTCGCGCACCTGACCCCTGAAGGCGAACAAATTGTGAGCTTCACGGAGTTCGCACAAGGCCGCCCTATCAAGGAAGTCCGACGCGCCGCACCCGAGCAGCGGGCGCAAATCATGCAGCGGCTCTCCCTATCGCTGCAACACCGGGGGCCCTACCGGCTACTGGACCGCAATTGCGAAACCTACGCCACGTGGCTGCTGGGCGAAAAACCCCGGAGCCCTCAGGTGGAAGGCGTCATTCTCTTGGGCGTGATCGCAGCCCTCCTGCGCTTCGCGTGACCTTTTCCACAAACCTGCGCAGTCCTTCGTTCAGGAGCTACTGACACTGATCACGCTCCTTTCCGGGCGGGCTGTCCGCAGATTGGCCAAACCACTCGGGTGAGCAGAGATATCCAATCTGTTCGCGGGTTCCCATACGAATTTTGTATGGAGCCCACCGAGACGACCAAGTACTGCACGCCCGGTCGCACACGCAGAATGTGCGGGAACCCCGCGTGTCATGCGGGAAGCAGAAATGAAAACGCCCAACTGAGAACAGTTGGGCGCTAAATTTTGGTGGCCAGTCGCGGAATCGAACCACGGACACGCGGATTTTCAATCCGCTGCTCTACCAACTGAGCTAACTGGCCAACGAGGACCGCATTATAGGCAAGACCTACCGCCTCGTCAAACAGGAAATCATGTTTTTCGAGTCAGAGGTGTTCAGGCGGGAGGAAACTGCTCCGCGGGGGTTCGAGGTTCGGGGGTCGGTGCCTCTTCACCCGCTCGGCTACGGGGGAAGACGACCTGGGCGATGGTGCCCTTGCCGCTGGGGTTGGGGATGAGACTGACCTTGGCGCGATGGAGTTCGGTGATCTCGCGAACGATGGGAAGACCCAGGCCGGAGCCACTTTCGGTGCTGCCGAGCACCCGGTAGAAACGCTCGAAGACGCGCTCCCGGTCCACATCGGGCACCCCGATCCCCGTATCCTCCACCTCAAGGATGGCGCGCTCGGTGGCGATGGTGCGCACGGTGACGCACCCGCCTTCGGGGGTGTACTTGATGGCGTTGTCGATCAGGTTCTTGACCAACTCACCCAGGAGCACCGGATTGCCATCGATGAGCAGCGGCTCCCCGGTGGTTTCCAGACCGAAGTCGATATTCTTCTGGCGGGCCCGGGGAACGAAATCACTGAGCATGGCGCGCAGGAGCGTTTCGAGGTCTACCCGCTCGACCGCGTAAATCTTTTCGTAACTGGCCTCGGCCCGAGCCAGGGAGAGGAGCTGGTTGATCAGGTGCCCGGCGCGTTCGGCACTCTGGGAGATATGAATCAACGAGCGATGGACCTGCACAGGGTCGGTCTCCATCATGGCCAGATCGGTCTGCATGCGCAGCCCCGTCAGGGGGGTGCGCATCTGGTGGGCCGCATCGGCGATGAAACGCTGCTGGGCTTGAAGGTTCTCTTCAAGGCGGGCCATCATTTCATTGAAGGCGATGATCAGGGGCCGCACTTCTTCCGGCACGCCCGATACGGAAATGGGGGACAGATCCGAAGGGCGCCGCCGGCGGATCAGACGCTGGAGTTGATTGAGGGGGGCAATGCCGCGGGAGAGGCCCAACCACACCAGGATCACGGCAATGGGAATGATCGCAAACTGGGGCAGCAGCACGCCCGTCACCACCCGCGAGGCGAGGGTACTGCGCTTGTTGCGTGTCTCGGCCACCTGGAGAAGCACCAGGCGCGAGGGTGCGCTGTCGATGGGCTGCACAAACTGGTAGGCTACGCGGACCTCTTCGCCGGCAATGGACTCATCGCGAAACATGACCAGATCGGGAACGACGTTCTCCGGTGCTGCGATGGGCGGGATGTCCTTGTCGCCGGCAAGCAGCTCGCCCTTGAATCCGAGCACCTGGTAGTAGACGGTATCGTCCTCGTCGGCCCTCAGGATCAGGCGGGCCGGCGCGGGGAAGTTCACGCGGGCCTGACCGTTCTCAAGCTTCACCAGCCGGGCGATGGCCCGGACGTTGACTGCCAGCGCCTGATCATAGGGCTGGTTGGCGATGCTGTTGGCAACGTTGTGCGTGACGATGATGGAGATGGGCCACAGGAACAACAGGGGCGCCAACATCCAGTCGAGGATTTCCCCGAAGAGGGAATTGAAGGCCTTCCCGTCGGTGGCCTCATCGTCCGCCACCTTGCGCCATCTAGGCGACCACATCGGGCTTTTCCAGGCAGTACCCCAGCCCTCTCACGGTCACGATCTGCACGCCGCTCTGCTCAAGCTTCTTGCGCAGGCGGTGGACATACACCTCGATGGCATTGTTGGACACTTCCTCGCCCCAGCCACACAGGTGGTCGACGAGCTGCTCCTTGCTCACCAACCTCCCGGCACGCAGCAGCAGCACTTCGAGCAAGCCGACCTCCCGGGCAGAGAGCTCCACCACCTGACCGTCTATCTTGACCACGCGATCGGCCTGGTCGTAGGCGAGGCGGGCATACTCGATGCAACGGGCCTGACCGGTACCGCGCCGGGTCAGGGCGCGAACCCGGGCTTCCAGCTCGGGAAGGGCAAAAGGCTTGGTCAGGTAGTCATCGGCGCCAGCGTCCAGCCCGCGGACGCGGTCTTCGATGCCATCCTGGGCGGTAAGGATCAGCACCGGCAACGCACATTTGCGGGAGCGCAGGCGCCGCAACACTTCAATGCCGGACAAGCGCGGGAGACCAAGATCGAGAATCAGCAGATCGAAGGTCTGACTCATGAGGGCAAGGTCGGCATCCGCCCCGTTGGGGACATGATCGACGGCATAGCCGGCTTTTTTGAGCGCGCGGCACAAGCCGTCGGCAATAATCAGGTCGTCTTCGGCCAACAGGATCCGCATGGCGTTTTCTTGGAAACCAGAAGTGTAAGTTTGAAGTAAGCGGAATATTGCACAGTCGACCCGCTGTTCTCCTTTTACTCGGTCTTGGGGGCAAAGTCGCCGCGCGAGCAGTGGCAACGCCTCGGGGGTTGGTTCGCCCGACGGACCTTCCCCCGCCGTCTTTTTTCATCCATTCCCGATCGACCGCTGCACGGATCAACCCCTATCAGGGGGTTTTCGGCCCTTGCAGCACGCTCCCAAAACAATCCGTCCGAGTCTAGCACAGGGCTGTGCGGGCATCGCACACGCATGCCCATCGCCCGTCGTCACGCGCGGTAACGAGCCTGGTACAAAGCCCCACATGCATGGAAAAACCCCGGCTGCCTTGCGGCAAGCCGGGGTTTTCCAATACTTCCGGCAGGGCCGAAGCCCGCCGGCAATACAACTACTTAGTGACCCGAAGCACCGGAGGCACCGATACCGGTTTCGGACCGGATCAGCTGGGCGGCGAAGTCGGCACGTTCCTGCTGGGCATTCGGGCTGCGGTCGAGCAGCGAGAAGATCCAGATACCCACGAAGCCGATGGTCATGGAGAACAGGGCCGGCGAGGTATAGGGGAACGGAGCAGAGCCCTTCGGGTTGCCAAGGGTGGCGACCCACACGGAGTCGGACAGCACGGTCATCACCACGGCGCTCAGCAGGCCGAGGAAGCCACCGATCACTGCACCCTTGGTGGTGCAGTCCTTCCACAGCACGCTCATGAAGAGCACCGGGAAGTTGGCGGAAGCGGCGATGGCGAAGGCCAGGGACACCATGAAGGCGATGTTCTGCTTTTCGAAGGCGATACCCAGGACCACGGCGATCACGCCGAGAACAATGGTGGTGATGCGCGAAACACGCAGCTCGGAAGCGGAATCCGCATTGCCATTCTTGAACACCGTGGCGTACAAGTCATGGGACACAGCGGATGCACCGGACAGGGTCAGACCGGCAACCACGGCCAGAATGGTGGCGAATGCGACCGCGGAGATGAAGCCGAGGAAGACGTTGCCGCCCACTGCGTTGGCGAGGTGGATAGCCGCCATGTTGCCGCCGCCCTTCAGGACACCCTTGGCATCCAGGAAGGTCGGGTCGGTCAGCACGAAGCAGATGGCGCCGAAGCCGATCACGAAGGTCAGGATGTAGAAGTAGCCGATCCAGACGGTTGCCCAGCCCACGGACTTGCGTGCTTCCTTGGCATCCGGCACGGTGAAGAAGCGCATCAGGATGTGGGGCAGACCAGCGGTACCGAACATCAGCGCCATGCCGAAGGAGATGGCGGAGATCGGATCCTTCACGAAGGAGCCCGGGCCCATGATGGAGTCGCCCTTCTTGGCAGCCATCGCAGCGGTCACTTCGGCCACATCCTTGCCGGACGCGGCAGCGGCGGTCGCCGCATCAGCGATCAGCTTGGCATCCTTGGCAGCGAGGGCGGTCTTGATCTCGACGGCCTTGGCGAACATCGCTTCCGGGCTGAAGCCGAACTTGATCAGCACCATGAAGGCCATGAAGGAAGCACCGGCCAGCAGCAGCACGGCCTTGATGATCTGCACCCAGGTGGTGGCGGTCATGCCACCGAAGAGCACATAGACCATCATCAGCGCGCCAACAATCACCACCGCCATCCAGTATTCGAGACCGAAGAGCAGCTTGATCAGCTGACCGGCACCGACCATCTGGGCGATGAGGTAGAAGGCCACCACAACCAGCGTGCCGGAAGCGGCAAAGGCGCGGATCGGGGTCTGCTGGAAGCGGTAACCGGCCACGTCGGCAAAGGTGAACTTGCCAAGGTTGCGCAGACGCTCTGCCATCAGGAAGGTGATGACCGGCCAGCCCACGAGGAAGCCGATCGCGAAGATCAGACCGTCGTAGCCATTCGCCATCACCGCAGCGGAAATACCCAGGAAGGACGCGGCGGACATGTAGTCACCGGCGATCGCCAGGCCGTTCTGGAAGCCGGTGATGCCACCGCCGGCGGTGTAGAAGTCGGCCGCCGACTTGGTCTTGGAGGCCGCCCACTTGGTGATGTACAGCGTGCCGAGGACGAACACGCCGAACATGGCGATGGCCGTCCAGTTGGTGGCCTGCTTCTCCGACTGACCGAGATCGGCACCGGCTGCGAGGGCAACACCGGAGGCCAGCATGGCCAAAAGGCCGAGCAAGAGTTTGGAATTGCGCATCACTTGGTGGCCTCCTTGATGACCTGAGCCTTCAGATCGTCAAACTCGGTATTGGCACGACGAATGTAGATACCGGTGATGATGATGGTGAACAGAATCACACCAACGCCAATGGGAATACCAACCGACATCACACCCGCGCCGGTCTTCTGCGCCAGGAAGTCCTTGTTGAAGGCCACCAGCAGGATGTAACCGTAGTAAACGATCATCATCAGCGCTGTCATGATCCAGCCATAGGAATTGCGTTTCGAGACCAGCTCCTGGTATTTTGGATTTGCCCGGATGCGGTCGCCGAGGTCGTCTTTCATATTTCTCCTCCTCTTCGAATAAACCTGCCAGGAGCCAAAGGGACTCCTTTAGGGGTATGTGCAAGTTACAGGCTGACACTTACATCCAACTTACGCTAACGGAAGAAACGGGCCGCCTTGATCACCGACAGGAAACCCCATCAGGATCAAGCACATAGAAAAAAACGACGTCGCCGGAATCAATTACCGGGAATTCGACCCGAAATGTGGACGAAAAAAAGGCGCGAGATTCGCGCCTTTTTCCCCCCCTCTACCCCCGGCCTGACTGCACCGGGTTCCTCCCCTGTTTTTTCTTTTTCCGATTTGCCGTGTTTATTGTTTTCTGCAAATCGCCCCGACCATTGGGCCGGGGAGTGATTTCTTACTTGAGCTGTTCCAGGATCGCCGGGTTCTCCAGCGTCGAGGTGTCCTGGGTGATTTCCTCGCCCTTGGCCAGCTGACGGAGCAGGCGGCGCATGATCTTGCCGGAACGGGTCTTCGGCAGGTTCTCACCGAAACGGATGTCTTTCGGCTTGGCGATCGGCCCGATTTCCTGACCAACCCAGTTCTGCAGCTCCTTGATCATCGCAACGGCAGCATCGCCGGTCGGACGCGCACCCTTGAGTACCACGAAGGCCACGATTGCTTCACCGGTCAGATCATCCGGACGTCCAACCACGGCAGCCTCGGCAACCTTCTCGTGGGCAACCAGGGCGGATTCGATTTCCATCGTACCCATACGGTGACCGGAAACGTTCAGCACATCATCGATACGGCCGGTGATGGTGAAGTAGCCGGTGTCCTTGTCGCGGATGGCGCCGTCGCCAGCCAGGTACAGCTTGCCCTGGAAATCGGCGGGGTAGTAGGACTTGACGAAGCGGTCCGGATCGCCCCAGATGGTGCGGATCATGGACGGCCACGGCTTCTTGCACAACCAGGATGCCGCCCTGGCCCCAGGGCACTTCGGTACCGGTTTCGTCAACCACGGCGGCCTGGATGCCCGGGAAGGGCAGCGTGCAGGAGCCGGGGATCAGCGGAGTGGCGCCAGGCAGCGGGGTGATCATGTGGCCGCCGGTCTCGGTCTGCCAGAAGGTATCCACGATCGGGCAGCGGCTGCCGCCAACGTTCTCGTAGTACCACTCCCAGGCTGCGGGGTTGATCGGCTCGCCGACCGAACCCAGGATGCGCAGGCTGGACATGTCGTAGTTCTTGGGATGTACGGCCGGGGTGTTGTCCGCCGACTTGATCAGCGAACGGATCGCGGTCGGGGCGGTGTAGAACACGGTGACCTTGTGATCCTGGATCATCTTCCAGAAACGGCCGGCGTCCGGGTAGGTGGGCACGCCTTCAAACACCACTTCGGTCGCGCCGCAGGCCAGGGGGCCATAGGTGATGTAGGTGTGGCCCGTGACCCAGCCGATATCGGCGGTACACCAGAAGACATCATCCGGCTTGATGTCGAAGGTGTACTTCATGGTCAGCACGGCATGCAGCAGATAACCGCCAGTGGAGTGCTGAACACCCTTCGGTTTGCCAGTCGAGCCGGAGGTGTAAAGAAGGAACAGGGGATGCTCGGCCTCGACCCATTCCGGCTCGCAGACGTCGGACTGCTGGGCAACCAGATCGTCGGCCCAGAAATCGCGACCGGCGACCATGGCGGTTTCGGCGCCGGTGCGCTTGACCACGATGACGCTCTTGATGGTCGGGCAGCCGCTGGCCAGCGCTTCGTCGGCGATGGACTTCAGGGGGAGTGCCTTGCCGCCACGGTTTTGACCGTCGGAGGTGATCAGCAGAACGGCGCCGGCATCGTTGATGCGGTCGGCCAGGGACTGGGCGGAGAAGCCGCCGAACACGATGGAGTGGGTTGCGCCGATACGGGCGCAAGCCTGCATGGCAACCACACCTTCAATGGACATCGGCAGATAGATGACGACGCGGTCACCCTTCTTGACGCCCTGGCCCTTCAGCGCGTTGGCGAACTTGCTGACGCGGCTGAGCAGATCGGCGTAGGTGACCTTGGTTACATCACCCTTGTCACCTTCAAAAATCAGTGCAACTTTGTCGCCCAGACCATTCTTGACCTGACGATCAAGACAGTTGTAGGAAACGTTCAGCTTGCCATCGGCAAACCACTTGAAGAACGGAGCCTTGCTCTCATCCAGGACCTGGGTAAAGGGGGTTTGCCAGTCCAGCAGCTCCTTGGCACGGGTGCCCCAAAAAGCTTCGTAATCCTTTTCGGCTTCGGCACACAGGGCTTTGTACGCATCCATGCCCGACACCGCCGCGTTCTTTACCACCTCTTCAGACGGATAGTAGAACTTCTGGGTGGTTTCGCTCGTCATTTTTTCACCTCTCCTCGTGTTATGAGTGTGCAACGTTGTTAGCTCTGAAACCTTGCTGGCGGGGAGTCCGGCCGCTGATGCCTCGTGGATGCATGCGCCTTGTGGTGGCGCTTATTGGTGCACCGGCCCTGGGTCCGACAGGCATTAGAGTTGATCAATCTTACACAGGACTTACACAAGACGGCTTCGGCACCCGTTCCGGGCATGGGACGTTTAGTCCGCACCGTTCTCGTGCATGTCGGGGGTGAACCTACCCAAGACGCCGGCACAAAAACTCATAATGCATTAAATGAAATAGAATGCATGCCATTGAGATAAATCATTGGCGTCGCAATGCCGATCCGCTCCCTTCTGTTCCTGCCATTCCTGCTGGCTGCGTGCGCCTCCCGCCCTCCTGCGCTTCCGTCGTCGGGGCATTTGCGAACCGAAGCCGCTGCGGTGCCCACCGCACCCGTGCCGCCCTTGTTACGGGACGTCCTGCCATTGCCCGCACCGGTCGCAGCCTCCAGGCTGGAAACCTACTCGGTGGTCGTCACCGGAGTGAACATCCAGGATCTGCTCTTCGCACTGGCCCGCGACGCCCGGATCAACGTCGACGTCCACCCTGGCCTCACCGGAAACGTCACCCTCAACGCGGTCGATCAAACCCTGCCCCAGATCCTCGACCGTCTCACACGGCAGGTGGACATGCGCTACGAGATCCACGGACGGAACCTCTCCGTCATGCCGGACACCCCTTTCCTGCGCAGCTACCGCCTCGACTATGTGAACCTCAACAGAACGGTGACAGGTACCGTCTCCACCAATACCCAGATTGCCACCGGCGGCACCGGCAGCATGCTCGCCAGCGCGGGCGCGGCGGCAGGGCAGGCCGTCGGTGGCAACACCTCAGCAACACGGATAGAAAACCTCTCGCGAAACCAGCTTTGGGAGTCCCTGGAAAAGAACCTGCGCGACCTCCTGCGCGAGACTGACAAGATACTGCCCGAGGGGTCCAGCGAAACCGTCGTCGAGAACACGGAGACGGCGAGCAGCAGCGGACAAGGGGTGAAGCCTGACATCGGCACCCAGGTCGGGGGCAAGCCGTTGCGCAATCGGAGTACCGCCGGCCGGCCAAGCATGCCCATCGGCCCGGGCGCCATGCAGAGCAACACCACCACCACGGTCCACAAGTCCACGTTTCGCGAAGCCGCGTCGGTGATCGCCAACCGGGAAACTGGCGTTCTCACTGTCCGCGCCACGGCGCGTCAGCATGAGAAGGTCAGTGAGTTCATCGACCGGGTGACGTCGGCGGCACGACGCCAGGTGCTTATCGAAGCGACCATCGTCGAAGTCAGCCTCGGTGACACCTACCGGCAAGGCATCGAATGGAGCCGGATCCTCGCCAGCGGGACGCGCTTCGGAATCAGCGGCCCGGGCCTGGGCAGCACCGCGGGCAACGCCGTCACCCCATTCAGCGTCGCCTACAACAGCGCCGACGGTATCGACTCCACGGTCAAGCTGCTGGAGAGCTTCGGCACGGTGAAGGTGCTCTCGAGCCCCAAGCTCTCGGTGCTCAACAACCAGACCGCAGCCATCAAGGTGGTGGAAGAGTATGTCTATTTCAGCGTAAAGGCCGACACCACCCAGACGACCAACGCCGGCGCACTCACCACGGTCACCACAACCCCCCAGTCGGTTTCCGTCGGGCTGGTGATGACCGTCACGCCCCAGATCAGCGACACCGATGAGGTCATCCTCAACGTCCGCCCCACCATCTCCAGCATCTCGGACTTCCGCCGTGACCCCAACCCGAGCATTCCGGGCGGCATCGCCAACCTTGTGCCACAGATACGAACCCGCGAGATCGAGTCCATCCTGCGCATCGGAAATGGCGAGACGGCGATTCTCGGCGGCCTGATGGAAGACCGGATCGACTTCAAGACCGGGCGGGTTCCGCTGATCAGCCAGATCCCTCTGCTCGGGGAAATCTTCACCAACCGCGACAATGGCATCCAGAAGACCGAGCTGGTCATATTCCTGCGCCCGGTGGTCGCCAGTGCAGCCCGGTCCGCCGGTGCTGGAGGTCATCTGCACGACCGCCTTCCCGACGCAAGCTTCTTCCGCAACACCCCCACACCCGGCACGCCCAACTTCCCCCCCGACACCGGGCGCCTTGATGCACCGGCAAAGCAGCAACCATGAGCCGCCTCCTCGAAGCCCTGCGCCAAGCCGAAGGCGACAGACATGTATCCGCACCGCCAGCCCACGGGGCGACGTACTCAGGACTGGCACTCGAACCCCTCACCGGAGATTCGCAACCGTCCGTTGAACCTGCCGGGGACAGGCCGGCCTCGCCCCCCGGCCCCACCGCCGAGCCTGCCCCGCCGATACGACGTCCCTCCTCATCCCTAGTTCGCCCCCTGCTTGTCGGACTTGCCGGTGCAGCGGCACTGGCGGGGATGGCCGGTGGCATCTGGCTGGAGCTGCAACCCCTGGCCCACGCCGACGCAACCCACCCGGGCCGGCAGGTGCCGCCGGAGGTCTTGCCCGCGGCGCCGGCGCCTCCGGCAGCCACGCCACCTGCATCCATTGGCCCATTGTTAACAACGGTTGAGAGCCCGGGCCTTCCCCTCCCAGTGCTGACAAGGCCAGCAGTCGGCCCCCGGCCTGCACGACATTCTGACGCGCCCGAGCCACCAACCACTCATCGTGACGGACTCGAACCCCAATTCCGGCGGAGCGACTCCGGGGGCGAAACCCCGCCCACTTCCACGGCCCATGCAGCCCTCTTGGCGGGTGACACGGTCCGTGCCGAGGCGCTCTATCGGGCTGCACACCACATCGCACCCACAGACGTCGACGCGCTCCGCGGCCTTGGCGCCCTGGCATTGCAGGCCCTTCGCCCACTCGACGCAGAGGCCTACTTCACTGCAAGCCTGGATCTCGACCCGACCGACCCGGTCGCCATCGCCGGACTGAGCCTCATCCGACCGGACACCGCCACCGAAACCCGTCTTCGCCTGCGCATCGCCGGACAAACGGACGCCCTTGCACCCCGGCTTGCCCTAGCCGAACGCCTCGCCCGCGAACAGCGCTGGGCCGAAGCCCGGCGCAGCTACGCCCTGGCCCACGCCCTCACACCGGCAGATCCGGACATCACTTACAACCTGGCGGTGAGCCTCGATCATTCAGGCCAGCGCCACCTGGCCGCGGATCACTACCGCATGGCCCTGGACCTGGCGGCGCAGCAGCCCGCGCGCTTCAACCCGTCCCAGTGCGCGGCGCGCCTGCACGCGCTCACTTCCGTCGAGGCATCCCCATGAACAAGGCGCCGCAGACCCCTCAACCCATTGGCCAGACGCTCATTGCCCTGGGCCTGATCAGCAGCGACCAGCTTCACATCGCCCTGCGCGAACAGACACGCACCCGGGAGATCATCGGCCGGCAGCTCGTCCGTCTGGGCTTTCTTTCGGAGGCCACGCTGCGCGATGCCCTGGCCCGCAGCCTTGACCAAACCTGTGCCGACCTCACCGGCCTGCTGCCGGATGCGGAAGCCCTCACCCTGGTACCGCGTCAGGCCGCCCGCCGTCTCGGCCTGATCCCCCTCAGCTACGACGCCGAGCGGTGTCACCTGGTGGTCGCATCAAGCAACACCCGGGACATCCTGGCCCAGGACCAGCTCCGCAGCCTGCTCCCCAGCGGTGCCACCGTCGAACTGCGGCTCGCTGGCGACTCGGAGATCGCTTGCGCCATCGACATGCTCTATGGGCACGAGCTGTCCATCGACGGAATCCTTCACGAGATCGAAACGGGCGAGACGGACGCGACCGGTCTGGCCGGCCGGGGCGACACCTACGCCCAGCCGGTGGTACGGCTAATCGACGCCCTGCTTGCCGATGCCGTCAAGCGCGGCGCCTCTGACCTCCACTTCGAACCGGAAGCCGGCTTCCTGCGCATCCGCTATCGCATCGACGGCCTGCTGCGCCAGATCCGCGCCCTGCACAGATCCTACTGGCCCGCCATGGCGGTGCGCATCAAGGTCATGGCCGGACTCAACATTGCGGAGACCCGCGCGCCCCAGGATGGCCGGATCTCCCTCAGTGTCAGCGGCCGCCCTGTGGACTTTCGCGTCTCCACGCAGCCCACCATCCATGGCGAGAACATCGTCCTGCGGATACTGGATCGTCAGAAAGGCATCGTCGGCCTGAATGAACTCGGGCTCAGCGCTCCCCGCCTCGATCTGCTCAAACTGATGATCGCCCGCCCGGAAGGGCTGATTCTCGTCACCGGCCCCACCGGGAGCGGCAAGACCACCACCCTGTATTCCATCCTTGGTCACATCAATGCGGAGGGCATCAACATCATGACCCTCGAAGACCCGGTGGAATATCCCATGGCGCAGATCCGCCAGACCGCTGTCTCCGATTCGGCCAGGCTGGATTTCGCCAATGGGGTGCGGGCCATGCTGCGCCAGGATCCGGACGTGATCCTGGTGGGCGAAATCCGCGACAGCGACACCGCCCGCATGGCCTTCCAGGCGGCGATGACCGGACATCAGGTGTATTCCACCCTGCACACCAGCTCGGCCATCGGCGCCATCCCGCGCCTCCTCGACCTGGGCATCGTGCCCGACATCCTGGCCGGCAACCTGATCGGCATCGTGGCCCAGCGGCTGGTACGCCGCCTGTGCCCCCACTGCCGCGAAGCCTACCCCGCTGCCGACTACGAAATGCGGCTGCTGGGCTGTACCGACAATGGCGTGCGCCCCACCTTGTTCCGCGCCAGGGGCTGCCCCCAGTGCGACTTTCAGGGCTACCGGGGGCGCATGGCCATCATGGAACTGCTCCGCATGGACGCGGACCTGGACGAACTGATTGCCCGTCGCGCCACGGCACGCGAACTCCATCATGCGGCAGCCGCCCGGGGCTTCAGGCCGCTGGCCGACGATGGCACCCGCCGGGTCCTGGAGGGCAGCACGTCCCTCGAGGAGCTCTCCCGGGTCATCGACCTGACCGAACGCCTGCTCCCATGAGTGATTTCAGCTATCGGGCGATGAACCCCCACGGCCGCATCGTGCGCGGGCGGATGGATGCCGCCAACCCGGGCGATCTCGAACTGCGTCTGCGCCGACTCGGACTGGATCTGGTCCACGGTACGCCGGTGCGGCCGCTGAACTGGCGCCCCAAGCGCAAGATCAGCCGGCGCGAACTGATCAACTTCTGCTTTCACCTTGAGCAGTTCCTGCGGGCTGGCGTACCGATCATCGACAGCCTGGCCGACCTGCGCGACGCCCTGCATCGCGCTCACTTCCGCCAGATCATCGGCGACGTCGTGGAGGCCATCGAAGGCGGACTCAGCTTGTCCCAGGCGCTGCAACGCCACCCCGAGGTCTTCAATGGCGTCTTTTGCAGCCTGGTAAGGGCCGGCGAACACACCGGGCGGCTGCCGGAAGTCCTTCATGCCCTCACCGACGCCCTCAAGCGTGACGATGAGCTGGCCGCCTACGCCCTGCGCATCGCCCTCTACCCGGCCATTGTCAGCCTCGTCATCACCGCAGCAATGGCGGTCGCATTGATCCATGTTGTCCCGGAGCTTGCCCGCCTGTTCCAGAGTGCAGGGCAGACCCTACCCTGGCAAACCCGGGCACTCATCGCCCTGTCCGGCTTCGTCATCGAGCACGGCTGGCTGTTGCTGGTGGGCGCCATCGCCAGCCTGGCGCTGGCACGCCATGCGATCACCACGCGCCCGGCCGTAAGACTGCGCTTCGATGCCGCCCTGCTGCGCCTGCCCATCCTCGGCGCCGTCCGGCGCAAGATCATCCTGGCCCGCTTCACCGGCCTGTTCGCAATGATGTACGCCTCCGGCATCACCGTCATCGACGCCCTCAAGTCTGCAGAGGATGTCGTGGGCAACCGGGCCCTGCGCCAGGGCCTGCAACAAGTCGGGCAGCACATTGCCCAGGGCAGCAAGGTGTCCGACGCCTTCCGCTCCGTCGAGCTGTTTCCACCGCTGGTCACCCGCATGTTGCGGGTCGGCGAGAGCACCGGAGCCCTGGACACGGCCCTCGCCAACGTCAGCTACTTCTACGACCGGGATGTGCGAGAAGCCATCGAAAGACTGCAGGCCAGCATCGAACCCACCCTCACCCTGTTGCTGGGCGGGCTGCTGCTGGCGGTCATGGGCGCCGTCATGATGCCGGTCTACGACATCGTCACCCGGATGAAATTCTGAGCATGCGCGGAACCTACATCCTCCACCTCACCCCCGCCGGCCTCACCGCATTCTCCGTTGGGCGCCACGGGGTCGCCGCAGAGCATGCCTTTCCGCACTCGGCTGAAGGGCATCGGGACTTTGAAACCTTCCTCTCCGGACTGGACGGAGCTGCGCGGATCAGCCTGCTCGTGGATGTGCCGGACGAAGCCCACCATATCGAGCCCCTGCCCTTCGTCAGAGGGCGTGACCGACGGGCCATGCTGAGCCGTCGCCAGGACCACCTCTTCGGCGACACACCTTTCCGCAGCCATCTGTCCCTCGGCCGGGAAAGCGATGGCCGCCGCGACGAAAGGATCCTGTTCGCAGCCTTGACGCGCCCGGCCGCCATCCGGCCATGGCTCCAGCGGATCGTGGCGTCCCCCTGCGTCCTGGCCGAAATGACCAGCACCTCCTTTCTCTCGCAGGCCCTGGCTATTCCCCTTCAACCGGCCTCCAGGCTCTTCCTGTTCGCCCACCTGACACCTGCCGGATTGCGCGTATCCTGCTTCGAGAACAAACACTTACGTTTCAGCCGCCTCACCGTCAGCAGCGCACCCGGCCCTGACTCGGACACTACCTTCCTGGTCGATGAAATCCGGCGCAGCTACGACTACCTGCTCAGCCAGCGCGCCCTGCCGCACGACCGGCCAACGGTAGCATGCATCCTGGTGGCGGACGATGCGGCCCGGGATGCCCTGCAGGCCGCCCAGTTTGCCAGCCCGGGCCTGACACTTCAGCCCGTGCTCATGGCTGAGGCCAGCGCGGCCCTCCGGCTCACGCCCCCCGGCGCGGACGCCAACAGCCTGCCACTGCTGATCCAGACTTTCGCCACCCGCCGGCCGAGGCTCCCCCAGTTTGCCCCCACCGACGCCCTGGCCGGGCAGCGCCTGCAGCGACAAGGACGTATCGCCGGCGCGCTCGCCGCCGCCATCTTCCTGATCTGCCTCGGATCGGCCGGCCTCACACTGCTCGAAGCCCGCGGCAAGCGCAGCCTGGCCGAAAACAGCCTGCGCCAGGCCGCCGTTCTGGAAGCCCGCCTGGTCGACGTCATCGGTCACACACCCGCCTTACCCCAGCCCCTGGAAAACCTGCGCACAACCCTGGACATGCTCCAGGCCCTGGCGGCCAGCAGCATGGGGCCCGAGCCCGCCCTGCACCGGCTTGCCGCCGCCCTCGCCCCGGTCAGTGGTTTCAATTTGCAGGAAATCGAGTGGAGCATCGCAGCCCCCGGTGCAGAACCGCCTGCAATGCGGGCAGCCACCCAGACGCTGCGCGTGCGCTTCGACCTCCCAAGCGGCACGGATCGCGCCCGGGAACGGGCGCACCAGGCACGTTCGATCCTGGCAGCACTCGATACCCTGGCAGGCGCACAGATCCAGATCCTGCGCCAACCCGCCGAAACGTCCGGGTCCGAACCCTTGCGCGTGGCCGCGTCACTCCCCGGCGACACATCGCCCCAGCTTGAAGTCCGGGTCCAACTGCCCTTGAACCCACCATGACACCCCCGGGCCACCCGTATCTGCGGCTACGCGCACCGGTCGTCGTCGGCATCCTGCTGCTGGCCGGCGGCATCGCCATCGTCGCCGGCAGCCGCCACCTGCTTGCCACCGCCGAAAACAGGGCACATTCAGCGGCGCAGACGCTGGCGGATGTGGAGCGCCGGCTTGCCAACGCCGAGCACGTCGCGCTGCTCAGTCGTGAAGCCCTGGCCCATCACGCCCAGATGCAGGCCACAGGCTTCGACCGCCCCACCGACCGAGTCAGGTGGGTCGAGCAGATGGAAGCCCTGCGCAAGGCGATGCCTGTCGTTCAACTCGACTATGAGATCGGCCCGGAACATCCCATGCAGGGTGACCGATCCGAAGGGCCGCCCACCCTGTTCGCCAGCACCCTGCATGTGCAGGCACGCGTCGCCCATGAGGACGCCTTTCTCACCCTCATCCGCCACCTCCGCGAGGCCAGCCCTGCCCTCCGGCCGACCCGCTGCCAACTCTCCCGCCAGACAGACGACTCGGGACAGGAAAGCCTTTCAGTGCGATGCGATGTGGACTGGATCCGCGCCCGCCTCTCCCCCTCCGAGACGGCAAGTCCTTCGAGTGCAGGCCGGGCCATTGGGGGAGGATGAAAGGGGCCCCCACGCTGCGCCGCTACGCCGCTCGCTGCCCCCCAGGGGGGCTGTTTCACCTTGGGACGGCCCGGCGGTGAAAGGTACCCCCACGCTGCGCCGCTACGCCGCTCGCTGCCCCCCAGGGGGGCTGTTTCACCTTGGGGCGGCCCGGCGGTGAAAGGTACCCCCACGCTGCACCGCTACGCGGCTTGCTGCCCCCCAGGGGGCTGTTTCACCTTGGGACGGCCCGGCGGTGAAAGGTACCCCCACGCTGCACCGCTACGCGGCTCGCTGGCCCCGAGGGGGCTGTGTCAGGAGCGATAGTCTGCGTTGATCTTCACGTAGTCGTACGAGAAGTCACAGGACCACAGGGTGGACGCTTGGTCGCCCCGTGCGAGGTCCACCCGAACGGTGATCTCTGCTTCCTTCATTACCCTGGCGCCGGCCTCCTCCCGGTAGGAGGCGGCACGCCCACCCTTCTCGGCCACCAGCACCTCTTCAGTGGAGCTGCCCAGCCAGACCCGAATGCCGGACACGTCAAGGTCATCGATGCCGGCGTAGCCAATGGCTGCCAGAATGCGCCCGAGATTGGGGTCGGAAGCAAAAAAGGCGGTCTTGACCAGGGGCGAATGGCCGATGGCGTAACCAACCTTGCGGCACTCGTCGCGGCTCCGCCCGCCCTCGATCTGCAGGGTGATGAACTTGGTCGCGCCCTCACCGTCCCGGACGATGGCCTGGGCCAGCCAGATGGACAACTCAAGCACGGCAGCCCGGAAGGCAGCGTAGTCGGCGGACAGGCCATCGCTGAGGGTCTCGTTTCCCGCCTGACCGGTGGCCATCAGGATGAAGCTGTCGTTGGTAGAGGTGTCACCATCGACGGTGATGCTGTTGAAAGACACATCCGCCGCCTCCTTGACGAGGGCATCGAGAAGTGGTTGCGCCACGTCGGCATCGGTAGCCAGGAAGCCCAGCATGGTGGCCATGTTGGGCTTGATCATGCCGGCGCCCTTGGACATACCGGTCAGGGTGACCGTCTTGCCGCCAATCTTCACCTGACGGGATGCCGCCTTGGGCACCGTGTCGGTGGTCATGATGCCGTGACAGGCCTCGTACCAGCCATCGGACTTGAGGGCATCACGGGCTGCCGGAAGCCCGGCAATCAGCTTGTCCACGGGCAGCGGCTCAAGAATGACCCCCGTCGAGAACGGCAGTACCTGATTGGCCTGGATGCCAAGCAACCCGGCAACGGCCTCGCAGGTGGCCCGCGCGGTGGCCAGGCCGGGCTCACCCGTACCAGCGTTGGCTACCCCGGTATTGATGACCAGGGCACGCACCTTACCTCCCGTCAGGTGCGTCCTGCACACCTGGACCGGTGCGGCGCAGAAGCGATTCTGGGTGAACACACCGGCCACACGGGTTCCCGGGGCCAGCTCAATCAGCGTGAGATCCTTGCGGTTCAGCTTGCGGATGGCCGCCTCGGTCACACCGAGTCGTACGCCGGGCACCGGCAGCAGGGCATCAGCAACGGGAGGGGAGAGCAAAACGGGCATGACGAGAACTCCAGGGACAGGGCCGATCGGCAAAGTTAGCGATGATAAGCCCGGAGGTGTTTCAGGCGCACCATCCGGACTCACACTCCTTCGACAGAGTGGACGCCAGGCAGCCCTTCACGCAAGATACCGGCAGGGCAAGCTCAGCAGACTCGACACGCCGTGGGCACCCGCATCACCGGGGTTGATCAGCAGGCAGACCGCAGCCATCGACGGCAAGGGGTGCAGGAGGCAACGACTTGACAGTACAAACGAGGCGGCACATGACAATCCCAGATCCCATCCTCAGGATACTCACGCTCGCCCGCTGGGCGCCGAGTGGCGACAACTGCCAGCCCTGGAAATTCGAGGTAGTGAACGCGAGCCATATTGTCGTTCACGGCAGCGACACCCGTGAATGGTGCCTCTATGATTTCGACGGACATGCAAGCCACATTGCCCATGGCGCCTTGATCGAAACGATAAGAATCGCGGCCAGCGCAGAAGACTTGTCGATCTCATGGAAAAGAAGAAACAACACCGCCGAGACAAGCGCGATCTACGACATCCATTTTCAACCGGAAGCGGGACTTCCCGACGACCCTCTGCTGCCATTCATTGAATCACGTGTGGTGCAGCGCCGGATGATGAAGAGGCACCCCCTGTCGAACGAGCAGAAGAGGGCTCTTGCCGATGCAGCGGCCCCCGGCCTTGAAGTCGTCTTTCTTGAAACAGGATCGGACAAGTCGAACATTGCCAAACTGTTATGGCGAAGCGCGTACGTGCGCCTCACCTGCCCAGAGGCCTATGACGTGCATCGTGAGGTCATTGAATGGAACGCACGCTTCAGTAACGACAAGATTCCCGAGGAGGCCGTCGGCGTCGACCCAATGACAGCCAAGCTCATGAGATGGGTGATGCAAAGCTGGACGCGTGTCAACTTTTTCAACAAGTTCCTCTTCGGGACGATCCCGCCAAGAATCCAGCTCGACGTACTCCCTGCGCTTTTCTGCGGCACTCATGCCTTGCTGAAACCGAAGGGGCCACTATCCGGCACCGACGACTATGTTGCCGCAGGCATGTCCATGCAGCGCTTCTGGCTGACCGTCGCATCGCAAGGGCTCTATCTGCAGCCTCAAATGACGCCAGTAATATTCAGGTGGTACGCCCGTCGCGGAAGACCCTTTGCGGCCTCACCGGAATCAATGAAGATCGCCAAGGAAATATCCGGGCAGTTAGAGAAACTGGCAAATATCGACAAACAGGGCGATCTCGCCTTCTTCTGCCGCCTTGGGGAATCCACCCCTCCACGCTCCAGATCCTTACGCAAGAGTCTGGACGACTTGATCATTCGCTCCTGAATCTGCTCCCCCATCTGACACGACACCCTGCTTTCGCCGCTTTCCGCGTTGCGTAGAGGCAAGGGTAGTAGCGCTACCGAAGCTGACACCCCCCAATGGCCCTGGGGCCGAAACGGCCATAGCTACCGCACTTGTTTAACATGAAAGGCCACCCACAACGAACAAGCCGCCACCTGGCGTGACGCACGGGTCAGAGCAAAGACAAGGCGGGAGGAAGTGGAGTTTGACGGTGGCGGGCAGGTGGCCGCACTTGGCGGGCATCCGTAAGCGATGACTCCCGAGCGTTCTCGCCTACCCCGAAAGTTCAAAATGAACAGATCGTAAGGGATTGTCCGCAGAGTGCAGCCTCCACCGCCTTGGGGTGAGCCGGGCCACATCGGCAGCCGGGTGTTGGCCGACGCGCGGGAGGACATTGACCAGATAGGCATAGGGGTTGATTTCATGCCGACGGCAGGTGGCAATCAGGCCTTGGGCAATGCCCCCATATGTGGCCCCAACCTCGATCCAGCAGAAGGGCCAGTTGCTGCACCCCATCGGCACCACGCGCAAGGCGCGCTCCAGGTGATTGGTGTTGATCGACACCTCGGGGTCGGTCAGCTACACCTCAGGGGGGCACGGCGCTCCCGCACATCGACCATGGCGGTGATGAGCGAGGAAGGGCGCCGGGGTTGCCGCTTAACGGCAGGAAGCCACCTGCGGCCTTACGCCCACCCAGCGACGTCTCCGGCCCATTAGACGGCTCGGTGGACTCTTTGGTCGGAAACGAGACGGCGAGCCGGACGTGATAACCGTCTGGCTTGCACTACAGCACGTCAACGACGTTGCCGCCGAACTGCGTCATGCAAGAGGACTCGGCTAGCTTTGAAATGTGTGCAATAAAAATGACAACCGCCGCCATCGCATTTCAGCGACATACCATAGCTGGCACTGATCCGGAAGCATCGACCGTACCGCAATCAATCTGTGTTTGAGACATATTTCACACCGACCGAATGGTCGCTTTTTTCACGAATCGCGAGCGCAATGTCATCGTTAGGCACGCCACACAACGATTGTGTCGATATTTTTTACACTCATTTTTGCAAACTCAACCCTGTGCGTTTCGGGCAAGAAAAAATCTCACAAAATCATGGCTTTAAAAATTTGCAAAAACGTGGCACACCTATTGCTTATTGTCAGCAAGGGCTACGGTAGCCCCACTTTTAACCAAGGAGATTCACAAGTGAAAAATTTCAAGCGTTCCCTCACCGCTCTGGCCGCCGTTGCAGCCCTGTCTTTTGCTGGCGGCGCCAATGCAACCCTGACCAACTGGTGGATTGATTCCGACGGCGCTGCTGGTGCGGGCGCGGCGACACAAGTCAGCGACTATCTGGATCTGAATGGTCAGGCTTTCATCCACATTACGTCTGCTGTGCCGACCCCCCTGGCTCCGAACTACACCTTTAACGAAGCTGGCATCTTCAACACGGTTCTGGCCGACGGCTTCACGCTGCTCCCGTCCGCCCTGCACTCCAACTTCACCGCGAGCGGCTCCGGCAACATCAACACTGCCAAGGTCATTTTCGACGCGGGCGGCGTCCTGACGGTGTTCAATGCCGCCAACACCGCGATTGGTACGTTCAGCCTTATCGTTGGTGATGGTCAGCTGCTCACCGGCACCGTGCTGCCCAATGGCACCTTCAGCCTCATCTTCGAGGCCACGAGCCTGGCTGCCGGCTACTTCTTTGACAGCGCCATGAATGACCTGTCGCTGACCGTTGCCGATGGCCTGACTTTCGGCTTTGCGACCACCAACGCCATTGATCAGACGGATGCTCAAGTTTCCGCCGCCGCCAAAAGCGCTCTGAAAACGGTTTATGACAACGGCTTCGGCACCAACATCACCGTTGTGGACGACAACGTGACCAACCTGCTGGTTAGCAACAACGGCCAGTTCCGCCTGTCGGTTCCGGAACCCGCCTCCATGGCTCTGGTTGGTCTCGGCCTGACCGGTCTGGCTGCTCTGCGTCGTCGTAAGGCTGCCTAATTAACTGGCAGCCGATCACCGAGAGGTGTCGGTCAGCAGCAGTTTGTACGAATTGCCTCCCGTGTCGCCATGGCGGTTCGGGAGTTGCAATAGGAAAAGATCCCTACCCAGCAATCAACGCTGAGTAGGGATCTTTTTTTTCATGGCAACTTCTTGTCGTTTCTGACTCAGCAACGATGGACTAACCTACATCAACGCGCGCGCCAGCACGCAGCGCGTGAAGCAAGGTCGCGGTGGATGGCGCGCCGCCCCCCCGATGATTGAAGTGGCAGGCGGTCAGGACTATTCATGACCAGCAACCAAGACTAAGCCGAAGGTGCGCGCTCAAATTCCCGGGCTGCGTTTTCACACCTGGCGCAGAGTCACCGCGCATGCAAGCACGCAAGCACGCAAGCACGCAAGGCAGTTTATGCAGACGTGGTCTCGATCCACAACCCCCCGCGCTACCCAAACCCCAGGGCCATTGCAGTTATCTGCCAACCGCGCTCCCGCATGAGGGATCACACTGGCGCCTGACGGGTAAGTGCGATGACTCAGATCGAACAGTCCCTTGCTATGCTATTGACTGTGCGCAACTTATCACTCCGACCTCCATTTGACATATCGCTGATTCAGCAATTGAGTGCAGGCATCTATTGATGCCGCCCCCAGGAATCAACGAACACTTGCCCCTGCTGGATTTCCAAGCCACCATGTGTTCCTTCCCGCCCGTCCATGAACTGCCCGCGCCTCATGTCGACTGACCTCTATCTTCGCGATGTCACCCAGGCCTTAAGAAACATCGTCCGCCAGCGACGGAGGGCGCTGTTCGCGCTCGTCACCATTGTTGGTGGCGTGATGGCCTTTCTTCTGGCGGGGGGCTTTATCCAATGGATACTGCAGGACATGCGCGAAGCTACGATCCGCTCCCAACTCGGACATGTGCAGATCGTTCGCCCTGGCTTCTTCGACAAGGGACTTGCGGACCCGTATGCCTACCTCTTGTCGGGTGCCGATGCGGTCTATGACAGTTTTTCCAAGAGACCCGGCGTCCGCGTGATCACGCCACGCCTGGCATTCACTGGGCTCGCAAGTCACGACGACGCCACCATCTCATTCTCTGGCGAGGGCGTCGATCCGGACAAAGAAGGTGATCTCAGCCGCGCCTTGCAGATCGTCTCAGGAGAACCCCTGTCCTCTACCGAACCGAAGGGCATCATTCTTGGGGAAGGACTTGCCGCCAACATCGGCGTGAAGGTAGGAGATGTCATTGTTCTCCTCGCCACAACGTCCAAAGGCACATTGAACGCGGTCGAATGCCGAGTCCGGGGGATATTTGCCACCATAACAAAAGCCTACGACGACACTTTTCTGCGCGTGCCCTTGTCCGTAGCCAAAACCCTCTCGCGCGCCAACGGCGCCACAAGTTGGGTCGTACTCCTAGACAACACTGACGACACTGACGCGTTCGTGGAAGAGGCTCGCGCAAAGACCTCCGCCAAGGATTTCGAATTCATTCCTTGGCATGATCTCGCAGATTTTTACAACAAGACTGTGCAGCTGTTTACCCGTCAGGTCGGGGTCGTAAAGATTCTCATCGCGCTGATCATCGTCCTTTCAATCTCCAATACCTTATCAATGGCCGTTATCGAGCGGACTGGTGAAATAGGGACAGTCATGGCTCTGGGTCTCAGAAGGACTGGCGTTCTCCGAATGTTCATCACCGAAGGGGCCATGCTCGGAATCATCGGTGGATTGCTGGGGGTAACTCTGGGCCTGATCGCAGCAAGCGCCATATCTGCGGTTGGCATCCCGATGCCGGCACCGCCCGGCATGGCCCGCGGCTATATCGGACAGATTCTGATCACTCCAGGATTGATTGTGGAAGCCCTCACACTGGCTGTTTTCACGACGCTGGTGGCCAGTATCCTGCCAGCATGGAAGGCCTCCCGAATGAACATCGTAGATGCCCTACGCCACCAACGTTGAGAACATTCCATGCTTCTTAAGCTTGCCCTCCGGAACATGCTCCGCCAGAAGGTTCGCAGCGGCATGACACTTGCCGCGATCGTTTTTGGGGTGACCGGGCTCATTCTCGCAGGCGGTTTTGTTCAAGACATCTTCATCCAGCTAGGCGAAGCCATCATCCATTCGCAGACCGGACACATTCAGATTTTCAAGAATGATTTTCTTGAGAAAGGTACTCGATCCCCGGAACGCTTCCTGATCGAACAGCCCGAAAAGCTCGCAGCAGAAATCCGGAAGCACAGCGAAGTTGACGCCGTGATGAGCCGTCTGTTTTTCTCCGGACTACTTAACAATGGCAAGCGCGATCTTGCCATCATCGGCGAAGGGGTCGAGCCAGACAGGGAGGCGAAGCTGGGCAGCTTCATCACGATCGCCGCCGGCCGCCAGTTAGCGGATTCCGATCATGACGGCATTCTCTTGGGCCAAGGCGTTGCCAAGACACTAGGTCTGGCTCCCGGCGATCGGGTGACGCTCGTACTCAATGCTGCCGGAGGCGCGATGAACACGCTGGACTTCGTAGTGATCGGCATATTCCAGAGTTTCTCGAAGGATTTCGATGCCCGAGCCGTTCGCATTCCCCTCAACGCAGCCCAAGAGATCCTGCAGATAAATGGCGCCAACGTACTGGTTGTAGCCTTGCATAAGACCGAAGATACGGCTGCCGTTCACGCAAAATTGCTCTCTGAACTGGGCGGGAAACTGGATGTTCGAACCTGGAATTCACTTTCGGACTTCTATGACAAAGCCGTGCAGCTTTACGATCGCCAATTCGGAGTGCTTCAACTGATCATATTGCTGATGGTGCTGCTGTCGGTCGCAAACAGCGTGAACATGAGCGTATTCGAACGCCAGGGGGAGTTCGGCACCATGCAGGCACTGGGCAACAGATCCCTCGACATCGTAAAGATGGTGGTCCTCGAAAGCACTTTTCTCGGCCTCACCGGTGCGCTGCTCGGCGTGCTGTTGGGCATCACTGCAGCATTGACCATTTCAGCCATCGGTATTCCGATGCCGCCTCCGCCCAATGCCAATCTAGGCTACACCGCCTACATCCGCATCGTGCCGTTCACACTCTTCACGTCAGGGCTAGTAGGGATCGTAGCCACCGTGCTGGCGTCAATCTTGCCAGCCTACAAAGTGACGCGAATGCAAGTGGTCGACTCACTACGCCAGAACATCTGATCTGCCGCAGGGCAGAGCAACGCCACCATGAAGAAGCTGGCGCAGTCGGCATGGTTGTTCGCCTATCTTCGCTGACGATCAGCCTGTGATCGGAAATAATCGCCCGCTATTGCTTTTGCTCTGTCACAAAAATTGCAAATCAATTTCCCGCTTTTTCTTTGCACAGCGTGGGCCGATGAAGGGCTGTTAGCCAACGTCTTAGCGATGATCCACCGTAAATTGAGAACGCGCCGCTGGGCACATAGAACTGCCCCGCCGCACCTGACTCTCGGATAAGGCAGGTTGTGGGTTGAATAAGGCGTTTGTTGGTGTCTTTGTGATGCAGCCGTTCGGCCCACAGTGGTTCCGATGCGCCGCCCGAACATGAACCGCAGCAAAGCACGAAGACAGATCGGTATTGCTCCCGCCCCGCCAGTGATCATGTGTGAGTCCGCGACAGGCGGATCCAAGGCGAGCGCGCCAAGCCTACGGAATGTTGCCCCTGGAAACCCGTGCCATCAATGATCCAGTAGCGTTCGGCACCCGGGCGCGATGACTCCATCAAAATCGCGGCCCGACTTCCTCAAGAATGGCGCCATCGACCCAATCCGATTGGGCCACAAATGCTGCAGCGGCTGGTGCCGTGCCTGGACGAAATGCGGATCGTGATACTCAGCGGTCCCACGCTCCTTCGAACCAGGGCAACGTCAGGCCACGGCAATGGCCCCGGAACCCTTTACGTCGGTCCGCATGTCCGCTGATCTCACAAGATCAGTGGGTCTCACCTGGCCCTTTTTACGAGAGTTTGCCGTGGCAGTGCTTGTACTTCTTGCCGGAACCGCAGGGGCAGGGATCGTTCCTCCCCGCCCGCGGTGCCACGTTGACGGCCGGCTGAGGGGTTTCCCGATCAGGATTGGCCGTCGCCAGCGCCTCGTCGTAATCGGCGTGGTGATACTGGACGTTCTCCAGGCCGGCGGGCGCCTCGACCTCCTCCAGCTGCGCTTCGGAACGGATCTGGACAGTCATCAGCAGGCGGGTCACTTCGGTACGCACGAGCTGGAGCAGGCTCTCGAAGAGTTCAAACGCTTCGCGCTTGTACTCCTGCTTGGGGTTCTTCTGGGCGTATCCGCGCAAATGGATGCCCTGACGCAGATGATCCAGGGCCGACAGGTGCTCCCGCCAGTGGGTATCCAGGCTCTGCAGCATCACATTGCGTTCGAACCCATGCCAGGCATTGGCATCAACCAGGGCGACCTTGTCGGCATAGGCTTGCGCGCCCGCCTCGATCACTCGCTGGAGGATGTCATCGTCCGTCAGCCCCGGATCGGCCTTGACCCACTCACCGACTGGGATCTTCAACTGGTACTCGGACTCGAGGGCCAGTTCGAGGGCAGGAATGTCCCACTGCTCCTCGACGGAATCGACCGGCACGTAGATGCGGAACAGGTCGTGAAGCACGCCTTCCCGCATGGCGGTGACCGTCTCGGAGATGTCCGTGCTTTCCAGCAGTTCGTTGCGCTGCTGGTAGATGACCTTGCGCTGGTCATTGGAGACATCGTCATACTCAAGGAGCTGCTTGCGGATGTCGAAGTTGCGCTGTTCGACCTTGCGCTGGGCAGTCTCAAGGGAGCGGGTCACCATGCCTGCCTCGATGGCCTCGCCTTCGGGCATCTTCAGGCGAACCATGATGGCGTTGAGACGCTCACCGGCAAAGATCTTCATCAGCGGATCTTCGAGTGACAGGTAGAAGCGGCTTTCACCCGGATCGCCCTGACGGCCGGAGCGGCCCCGTAGCTGGTTGTCGATGCGGCGCGACTCGTGACGCTCGGTGCCGATGATCTTCAGGCCGCCGGCCTGGAGGACCTTCTCATGGCGCAGCTTCCATTCTTCACGCAGGGTGGCAATACGCGCATCCTTGTCCGCCTCGGAGAGGGCCTCATCCTCACGGATGAGGGACACGGGCTTCTCCACGTTGCCCCCGAGCACGATATCGGTGCCACGGCCGGCCATGTTGGTGGCGATGGTGATCACCCCGGGGCGCCCCGCCTCCGCAACGATCTCGGCCTCACGGGCATGCTGCTTGGCGTTGAGCACATTGTGCGGCAGCTTGGCACGGGTCAGGAGATCCGACAGCAATTCGGAATTCTCAATGGAGGTTGTTCCGACCAGCACCGGCTGGCCGCGCTCCACGCAATCCTTGATGTCGGCAATGATCGCGTCGTGCTTCTCCTTCATGGTGCGGTACACCTTGTCGTTCTGGTCCTTGCGGATCATCGGACGGGTGGTGGGCACGACCACGGTCTCAAGGCCGTAGATCTGATGGAATTCGTAGGCTTCGGTATCGGCCGTTCCGGTCATGCCGGCCAACTTGCCGTACATGCGGAAATAGTTCTGGAAGGTGATGGAGGCGAGGGTCTGGTTCTCGGCCTGGATCTTCACGCCCTCCTTGGCCTCGACCGCCTGGTGCAGCCCCTCGGACCAGCGGCGCCCGGCCATCAGGCGGCCGGTGAACTCATCAACGATCACCACTTCGCCGTTCTGCACCACGTAGTGCTGATCCTTGTGATACAGGGCGTGGGCCCGCAGCGCAGCATAGAGATGGTGGATCAGGAGAATGTTGCCCGGATCGTAAAGGCTCGACCCCTCCGGCAGCATGCCCAGACGGGCCAGGATTTCCTCGGCGTGCTCGTGACCCTGCTCGGTGAGCAGCACCGAATGGGCCTTGAGATCGACGGTGTAATCGCCCGGTGTGGTGATGTTCTCGCCCTCACCCTCCTGGCGGGTGAGCAGGGCCGGGACGGCGTTCATGCGCAAGTACAGCTCGGTATGGTCCTCGGCCTGGCCCGAGATGATCAGCGGCGTACGGGCCTCGTCGATCAGGATGGAGTCCACCTCATCGACGATGGCGTAATTGAGGCCGCGCTGCACCCGCTCGCCCAACTCATACACCATGTTGTCGCGCAGGTAGTCGAAACCGAACTCGTTGTTGGTGCCGTAGGTGATGTCCGCCGCGTAGGCAGCCTTCTTGGCATCATGGGGCATCTGCGACAGGTTGCAGCCAACGCTCAGCCCGAGAAAACGGTAGATGCGCCCCATCCAGTCGGAGTCACGGCTGGCCAGGTAGTCATTGACGGTGATGACATGTACGCCCTTGCCGGTAAGTGCATTCAGGTAGACCGGCAGGGTGGCGGTCAGGGTCTTGCCCTCACCGGTACGCATTTCGGCAATCTTGCCCGCATGCAGAACCATGCCGCCGACCATCTGCATGTCGAAATGGCGCATCCCGTGCACCCGCTTGCCCGCTTCGCGGACGACGGCAAAAGCCTCGGGCAGCAGGGCATCGAGACTCTCGCCATTGGCGATGCGCCCGCGGAACTCATCCGTCTTGCCGCGCAGCTCCTCATCGGACAAGGCCTGTATCTTCGGCTCAAAGGCGTTGATGGCACGCACCGTCTGGGAATACTGGCGAATCAGCCGGTCGTTGCGGCTACCGAAAATTTTCTTGAGAAGGCCTGCGATCATTTGATTTCGAAGGGGAAACGCGGCAAAACGCGGATTCTATCATGGCACCCGGACGCGACCGTGACGGACCACCGGGCGCCAGTGATACTTGTCCGCCCCGGACTATCCCCCTACGATGGGGGCGTTTTCGTGTTTTCCAAGCCCCGATGAGCGCCAGTTCGATCGACAACTTCCTGGGAAGCGGCGACACCCTCGCCCGCCTGCAGGCCCATGCCGGCCGCCTGCTGCGCCTGCAGCAGCAGTTGGGCGAGCTTCTGCCGGATTACCTGGCGGACGCCTGCCGGGTCGCGAATCTGAAGGGTGAAGATCTGGTCATTCACGTGGAAAGCGCGGGGCTGGCGGTCAAACTGCGCCAGGCCGTACCCAGCCTGCTGGCGGACTTTGCCCGGGCAGGGGTGATTCTCCGGGACATCAAGGTCAAGGTTGCCGTCGGCGAATACCGGCCCGCGCCGCCGCCTCCACCCCATCGGCACGTGAGCGACTCGACGCGCTCCGGCCTGGATCACCTGGCGGCCAGCCTGCCGGCAGACTCCCCGCTGGCCATGGCCCTCAAGCGCTTCGTAAAGCGGGCCGGCTAGACGAAGGGCACGAAGACGCGCTCAACGATGAGCAGCGCAAAAAACACCAACGCAACGATGATGGCATAGCGGAACAAGCGCCACCCCAGCGCCAGATAGCGACGATCCCGGGTAAACACAAAGGCGAGAAGCAAACCACCTATGCCGATCGCCACAAGTACCGCAACGAGGCGCAGGATCAGCACGCGCGCAGACTCACGCCGCCGCCAGTGCAAACAGCCGGGCCACGGCAGGCGGGGTACTGGCCTCTTCCTCGAAGGTCACGATATCCCAGGCTGTCTTGTCCTCAAGGAGCACTCTCAGGATCTGGTTGTTGAGCGCGTGACCCGACTTGTAGGCGCTGTACGAGGCCAGCAGCGAGTGCCCCGCCAAATAGAGATCGCCGATGGCGTCGAGCACCTTGTGCTTCACGAATTCGTCGGCGTAACGCAGGCCATCGGCGTTGAGCACCCGGTACTCGTCCATCACGATGGCGTTGTCCAGGCTGCCGCCCAGGCCGAGCCCGTTGGCCCGCATGAACTCCACGTCCTGCATGAAGCCGAAGGTGCGCGCCCGCGCCACTTCGCGCACATAGGAATGCTCGGCAAAGTCCACCACCACCGAGGTACCGGTGCTGTCGATGGCCGGGTGGTTGAAGAGGATGGAGAAGCTGAGCTTGAAGCCATCGTAAGGCTCGAGGCGCACCCATTTGTCACCCTCCACGTACTCGACGGGCTTGAGCACGCGCAGGAAGCGCTTGGGGGCCTTCTGCTCCTCGATACCCGCCGACTGGATCAGGAATACAAAGGGACCTGCGCTGCCGTCGAGGATGGGAATCTCGGCGGCGTCCACATCGATGTGGGCGTTGTCGACTCCAAGGCCGGCGAGAGCCGACATCAGGTGCTCGACAGTATTGACTTTGGCCCCCTCGCGCTGCAGCCCGGAACACATGCGGGTATCACAGACGGCATAGGGGTCGGCGGGCAGGTCGACAACCGGATCGAGATCGACCCGATGAAAGACGATGCCGGTATCGGGTGCGGCGGGCCTAAGGGTCAGCGTCACCTTGGCGCCACTATGGAGCCCGACCCCCGTGGCGGTGACGACGGTTTTGAGGGTACGCTGCTTCAGCATGATCCGGATCCGCGTTCAAGTCCTTGAATCTTAACACAGACAGGCTGCTGCGCCGCAACACGGCATGACACCCAGGCAGGGCCAAAGAAAAACGCGCAGCGGTTGGAGGCGACCTCCCGCTGCGCGTCTGACTGAGCCACCGGAGCGGCCCGAAGTGCTCAGTCCGCCTGCTTGCGCAGGAAGGCCGGAATATCCAGGGTGGACATGCCGTTGGCGCTCATGGCCTCGACCGTGGTGCGGGAAGTGCGGCGAATCACTGCCGGCAGCTCCAGATTGCCATAGTCGATTTCCATGCCGATGTTGTCGGTACCGGTACGCACCATTTCGATCTTGCGCGGCATGGCGGCAGCGCGCACGGCACCAAGGCCGGTTGCCACCACGGTGACGCGGATGCGGTCTTCCATGCTCTCGTCGAACACCGTACCGTACTTGACGAAGGCCTCCGACGCGGCGAAGGCCTGGACCGTCTTCACGGCATCACGCACTTCGGACATTTTCAGATTGCGGCTGGCGGTGATGTTGATCAATACGCAACGGGCGCCGGACAGCTCGGTACCTTCCAGGAGGGGCGAAACAGCAGCCTGCTCGGCGGCGATGCGGGCACGGTCGAGACCGGACGCCTGGGCAGACCCCATCATCGCGCGGCCCATCTCGGCCATCGCGGTGCGCACGTCCTGGAAGTCCACATTGACCAGACCGGGGACGTTGATGATTTCGGCAATACCGCCCACTGCACTGGTCAGCACATTGTCGGCAGAACGGAAGCAATCCTCGAAGCCGGCATCATCGCCATAGACTTCGAGCAGCTTGTCGTTGAGCACGACGATCAGGGAGTCCACCTGCTTGGAGAGCTCTTCCACACCGCCTTCGGCCACACGGATGCGGTTCTCGAAATCGAAGGGCTTGGTCACCACCGCAACGGTCAGGATGCCCATTTCCTTGGCGATCTCGGCCACCACCGGCGCCGCACCGGTACCCGTACCACCGCCCATGCCGGCCGTGATGAAACACATGTGGGCACCTTCGAGGGCCGCGGCGATCGCATCGCGGGACTCCTGGGCCGCAGCGCGGCCGGCTTCCGGCTTGGAGCCGGCACCCAGACCGGTCTTGCCGAGCTGGACCTTGGTCTGGGCCAGACAGCGGGACAGCGCCTGGGCATCGGTGTTGGCGATGACGAAATCCACCCCTGCACACCTTCGCGGATCATGTGATCGACGGCGTTGCCACCCGCGCCACCCACACCAATCACCTTGATGTTGGTGCCACCGCTCGCCTTTTCAACAATTTCAAACATTTACCTCGCCTCCAAGAGAAACTGCGCTATTTGCCCGGTGCGCAAATGGACCTATATATAGTATTAACTGTCAATTCTATAACTAAATAGAGGGTCACTGCACACAAATATTCAATTCAATACGCCCCTTTCAAAGGGCTGTATCCGCCATTAGAAGTTGCGCTCGAACCAGGAGCGCATTCTCGAAAACACCTGCCCCACATTGCGCGTCTGGCGGGCCTGCATGCCGCGGCGTTTCTGGGCCGCGCCTTCCATGACCAACCCCATCGCGTTGGCGTAGCGCGGCTCGCAGACCACGTCCGCAAGGGCTCCGTCGTACTTCGGGTAACCGATGCGCACCGGCATGTGGAACACCTCTTCGCCCAGCTCGACCATGCCCTGCATCACGGCAGCGCCGCCGGCCAGCACGATGCCCGAGGACAACAGCTCCTCGTAACCGGACCGACGCAGCTCGGCCTGGACCAGTTCATACAACTCGCACACCCGGGGTTCGATCACATCGGCCAGGGCCTGCCGGGACAGTTTGCGGGGGGGACGATCACCGACGCCCGGAACCTCGATCATTTCCGACGCGTCAGCCAGGGTGTGCATGGCCACCCCATGGCGGATCTTGATTTCCTCGGCCTCGGCCGTCGGGGTCCGCAAGGCCATGGCAATGTCGTTGGTAACCTGATCGCCGGCGATCGGGATCACCGCGGTGTGGCGGATGGCGCCCTGGGTGAATACCGCCAGATCGGTGGTGCCGCCGCCGATATCCACCAGGCACACGCCCAGTTCCTTCTCGTCGTCGGAGAGGGTAGCGTAGCTTGATGCCAGCGGCTGCAGCACCAGGTCCAGCACTTCGAGCCCGCAGCGACGCACGCACTTGACGATGTTCTGGGCAGCCGAAACGGCACCGGTGACGATGTGCACCTTCACCTCCAGGCGAACACCGCTCATTCCGATGGGCTCGCGCACCCCATCCTGACCGTCGATGATGAACTCCTGGGTCAGGATGTGCAGGATCTGCTGGTCAGCCGGCAGAGGCATCGCCCGGGCGGTCTCGATGACCCGCTCCACATCAACGGGCGAGACCTCCTTGTCCTTGATCGCCACCATGCCGTTGGAGTTGAAACTGCGGATATGGCTACCGGCGATGCCGGTATAGACGTCGCGGATCTTGCAATCGGCCATCAACTCCACTTCCTGGATGACCCGGGAAATAGCATCGACAGTGGCCTCGATGTTCACCACCACACCCTTCTTGAGGCCCGAGGAAGGCTGGGTGCCCAGACCGATCACATCCATGCGGCCGTCCGGCTTGAGCTCGGCCACCACGCAGGTGATCTTCGAGGTGCCGATGTCGAGTCCGACGATCAGTTCCTTGTACTCTTTGCTCATCACTTACCTTTGCTTTCTTGCTTGCCCGTCGGCGCAGCCGATGCGATCGGCCGGAGGGCAAAACCACTGGGGTAGCGGAGGTCCACCACCGCCACATTCATGTTCAGCTGGGCCTTGGCCCGGGGAAAATGGCGCACGAAACGCGACAGCCGCTCATCGATGGGTGCCTTGGCCTGATCGTGGCCAAGTTCGATGGTCAGACCATCCTCCATCTTCAGTTGCCAGGCCTCGCGGGCCGACAGGGACACACCGACCAGTTGCTTGCCGAGGGGGCCGAGCTTGCGTGTGAAATCCTCAAACTTGGCGAGCAAGACCCCGGAAGATCCCTCCGGACCGCTGAAAACAGGCATCCGTGCGTTGCTGGCGGCCGAGAAGACTTCGCCGTAGCGATTGACCAGGCGCATGTCGCCGGTCTCGCCGACACGCCAGTAGGCAGAGGCCACGTGCTCCTCGAGGCGCACCTCAACCCCCCCTGGCCAGCGCCGACGCACATCGGCGCGACGCACCCAGGGCAATTTCTCGAAGGCGCCGCGCACGTCGTCCAGATCAACGGTAAAGAAATTGCCGCGCAGGGACGAGCGCGCCGCGTACTCAAGCTGGGCATGCGTCACCTGGGCCAGCGGCGTGGTCACCACCACCTCCCGCAGGGGATAGACCGGCAGATGGGAGATCGCCGCCACGGCGGCGTAGCCCAAGCCGGCAGCACCAAACACCAGCAGCACGTCGGATATCAGGTTGAGAAGCTGGGGGCGGTCCCACAGTCCGTTGCCGCCAACGTCCCGCGCCGGCCGTGCCGGGCGCGCACGCTTCCCGCCCGCGGCCTTGCCGCTGGCCTCGGGAGGCACGTTGGAGGTGGGCCGCATGTCAGCCAAGGCGGGCTCCGGCGAGGATTTCCAGGCACAGGGCCTCGAAGGACAGGCCCGCCACCCGCGCAGACATGGGCACCAGCGAGTGGTTGGTCATGCCCGGCGCGGTGTTGATTTCGAGCAGGGTGAAGCTGCCGTCATCCCGCAGGATCAGGTCGGCGCGGCCCCAGCCCCGGCAGCCCAGCACCTTGGCGCAGCGCACGACAGCGGCCTGGATTTCCTTCTCCTGGGCCTCCGGCAAGCCACTGGGGCAGAAGTACTGGGTGTCGTCGGTGAAGTACTTGTTCTGGTAGTCGTAGTTGCCGCCCGGTGCAACGATGCGCACCAACGGCAATGCCCGATCCCCCAGGAAGGGGGCGGTGAGCTCCCGACCGCTGACGAACTCCTCGGCCAGCACCATGGAATCGTATCGGGACGCCAACTCCCAGGCACCCTTCAACTGGCCAGCCTCGGTGACCTTGGTGGCCCCCATGCTGGAGCCCTCATGCACGGGCTTGACGAAAATCGGCAGGCCGAGATCGGCCACCACGGCATCCCAGTCCGTATTCGCATCCAGGATCGCAAAGCGCGGCGTGGGCAGGCCGGACGAGAGCCACACCAGCTTGGTGCGCCACTTGTCCATGCCGATGGCCGACGCCATCACACCACTGCCCGTATAGGGAATCCCCATCAGTTCGAGCGCCCCCTGCACCGTGCCATCCTCGCCACCCCGGCCATGCAGGGCAATGAAGGCCCGCTCGTAGCCCTGCTCCTTGAGGATGTGCAGGTCGGTTTCCGCCGGGTCGAAGGCGTGGGCATCCACACCAGCGCCCTGCAGGGCCGCCAGGACGGCACGCCCCGACATCAGGGAGATCTCGCGCTCGGCGGAGGTGCCGCCCAGCAATACCGCCACTTTTCCGAATTGACTGCTCACGTCCTCAGACCTCGCCACTCACCAGTTTGCCCGGCACGCCGCCGATACTGCCGGCACCCATGGTGATCACCACGTCGCCATCCTGAGCCGAAGACAGGATCGCCTCCGGCATGTCCTCAATGTTCTCCACGAAAATCGGCTCGATCTTGCCCGCCACCCGCAGGGCGCGCGCCAGGGAACGGCCGTCGGCCGCGACAATGGGCGCCTCCCCGGCCGCGTACACCTCGCCCAGCAGCAGGGCATCGACGGTGGAGAGCACCTTCACGAAGTCCTCAAAACAGTCCCGTGTCCGCGTGAACCGATGGGGTTGGAAGGCCAGCACCAGGCGCTTGTCGGGAAAGGCCCCGCGCGCGGCCGCAATGGTTGCTGCCATTTCAACCGGGTGATGGCCGTAGTCATCGACGATGGTGGCCGTACCGCCGTTCGGCAGGGTCAGTTCGCCATAGCGCTGGAAGCGCCGGCCAACACCCTTGAACTCGGCGAGGGCCTTGATGATGGCGTCGTCGGAGACACCCACCTCCGTCGCCACGGCGATCGCCGCCAGGGCGTTGAGCACGTTGTGACGGCCGGGCAGATTGAGGACCACCGGAATGCGGCTGGTGGTGCCATTGACCCGAACCACGTCGAAACTCATGCGGCCGTCGTCGGCATGGATGTTCTCGGCGCGCACATTGGCCGACTCGGAGAAACCGTAGCGGACGATCTGCTTGGACACCAGGGGCATGATGGAGCGCACGTGCTTGTCGTCATCGCACAGCACCGCCACGCCGTAGAAGGGCAGGTGCTGGAGGAAATCCACGAAGGACTGCTTGAGGCGTGCGAAGTCGTGACCATAGGTTTCCATATGGTCGGCATCGATGTTGGTGACCACCGAGATGACCGGGGTCAGCAACAGGAAGGAGGCATCGGACTCATCGGCCTCGGCGACAAGGAAATCACCCTTGCCCAGGCGGGCATTGGCACCGGCAGCATTCAGCTTGCCACCGATCACAAAAGTGGGGTCAAGCCCCCCTTCGGCCAGGATGCTGGCCACCAGGGAGGTGGTGGTGGTCTTGCCATGGGTGCCGGCAATGGCAATGCCCTGCTTGAGGCGCATCAGCTCAGCCAGCATCTGGGCGCGCGGCACCACCGGGATGCCCCGGGCGCGGGCGGCGATCACTTCCGGGTTGTCACCCTTGACGGCGGTGGAGGTGACCACCGCGTCGGCATCCGACACGTTGCTGGCGTCGTGCCCCTGGATTACGCGGGCCCCCAGCGCCTTCAGGCGGCGGGTGGCCGCGTTGTCGCCCAGATCGGAGCCGCTGACGCCATAGCCGAGGTTGAGCAGCACTTCAGCGATGCCGCTCATCCCGGCGCCGCCGATGCCCACGAAATGGATGCTTCTGACTTTGTGTTTCACGTTCTGTCCTGTTGGATACTTTTCATGCGGCGAGGCCAGCGCACACGTCGGCCACCCGCGCCGTCGCGTCCGGCCTGGCCCGCCCTCTCGCCTTCTCGGCCATGCCCAGAAGACGCTCGCGGTTCATTTCCTGCAGCAGCGCCGCCAGGCGCTGGGGCGTCAGTTCGGTTTGCGGCAACAGCACGGCGGCGCCGGCATCCGCCAGAAAGCGGGCGTTGCCCGTCTGGTGATCGTCCACCGCATGGGGGAAAGGCACCAGCACACTGGCGACCCCGACAGCCGCCAGCTCGGCCACCGTCAGGGCGCCGGAACGGCAGATCACCAGATCGGCACTGGCATAGCGCTCGGCCATGTCGTTGATGAAAGGCAGCAATTCACCACTCACGCCGGCCGCCTCATAGGCCCCCTTCAGGGCTTCGATCTGCTTGCTGCCGGCCTGATGAGTGACCTGCGGGCGATCTTCCGGCGCCAGCAGTGCAAGGGCGCGTGGCATGGCCTCGTTGAGGGCCGCGGCGCCCAGACTACCGCCCACGACAAGCACCCGGAGACAGCCACTGCGCCCCGCAAAACGTGCGGCTGGCGGGGGCACCGCCGTAATCTCGGCACGCACGGGATTACCCAACCATTCGCCCTTCTTCAACACATCGGGGAAGCCCGTGACCACCTTGTCGGCCACGCCTGCGAGCACCCGATTGGCGAGGCCCGCTACCGAATTCTGTTCATGCACCACCACCGGCTTGCCCAACAGCACAGCCATCATGCCGCCCGGGAAAGTAACGTACCCCCCCATGCCGAGCACCACGTCCGGTTTGATCCGGCGGATCTGACCAAGCGCCTGGGCAAAACCCCGCAGCAGGTTGAGGGGCAGCAGCAGCTTGCGCAGCAGGCCCTTGCCGCGCAGGGCCGCGAAGCGCACCCACGCCACCTCGTAGCCGCTGGCCGGCACGATGCGCGCCTCCATGCCATCCGGGTTCCCCATCCACACGACCCGCCAGCCCCGGTCGCGCAGGGCATCCGCCACCGCAAGGCCGGGGTAGATATGGCCGCCCGTACCGCCGGCCATGACCATCAGGGTCGGCATCAGGCGCAGCCTCCGCGCAGATCCGGTTTTTGACTCCGCGTCGCCGCAAGCAAGCTTGCGACGCTCCGTCGAAACAGGCAAATCATGCGCTACCTCCGCGCATGATTTGCCTGTTTTCCCAGTCGATCCGCAGCAGGATTGCCAGGGCCACGCAGTTGGCGAGAATGCCGGAGCCGCCGAAGCTCATCAGCGGCAGCGTCAGGCCCTTGGTGGGCAGCAGGCCCATGTTGACGCCCATGTTGATGAAGGACTGCACGCCGATCCAGATGCCGATGCCCTGGGCGACCAGCGCGGCGTAAGTACGTTCGAGCGTCACCGCCTGCTTGCCGATGGCAAAGGCCCGCTGAATGACGACCGCGAAGAGCACCACGACCAGGAAAACACCAACAAAACCGAGCTCTTCGGCAATCACGGCCAGCAGAAAATCGGTGTGGGCCTCAGGAAGGTAGAAGAGCTTCTCGATACTCCCGCCAAGGCCCACCCCGAACCACTCTCCCCGCCCGAAGGCGATCAGCGCATGGGAGAGCTGGTAGCCCTTGCCATAGGCATCCTGCCACGGGTCCATGAAGCCGAGGATGCGCTGCCGCCGATACTCGGAGAAAGTGATCAGGAGCACGAAGCCGATGGTGGCGACGATGGCCAGCAGGACGAACAGACGCACATTGATGCCACCCAGGAACAGCACGCCGAAGGCGATGGCGGTGATCACCACGAAGGCGCCGAAGTCCGGCTCTTTCAGCAACAGGAAGCCGACAAACAGGATCACCCCGGCCATGGGCATGAACCCCTGCTTGAAGCTGCCCATCAAAGGCAGCTTGCGCGCCGTGTAGTCCGCCGCATAGAGCGCGGCAAACAGCTTCATCAGCTCCGAGGGCTGCAGGTTCACCACCCCCAGGGGCAACCAGCGACGGGCGCCATTCACATCCCGCCCGATGCCGGGAATCAGCACGATCAGCAGCAGCACAACCCCGGCAATGAACAGCCACGGCGCCATCTCCTGCCAGGCACGCATGGGAATCTGGAACACCACCACTCCGGCGATCACCCCGATGGCCAGGAAGACCGTATGGCGGATCAGGAAATAGGCCGGTTGATGGCCGAACATGCGACTGCCTTCGGCGGTGGCGATGGAAGCTGAAAAGACCATCACCAGCCCCAGCAGCAGCAAGGCGGCGGCCGACCAGATCAACGCGGGATCAAGCTCCCGAGGCTGTCCGTTGGGGCGCAGCAGTCGATCGACCGCCCGGCCTGTCACCGGGGTGGTGTCACCCATCCCATGGCGGGTGAAGAAGCCGGAGAGGCTGGCAGCTAGTTTCATGCGGGGCTCACTCCCGGCAGGCGATGCACCGCGTCGATGAAGACCTGGGCGCGATGGGCGTAGTTGCGGAACATGTCGAGGCTGGCACAGGCGGGCGAGAGCAGCACGACGTCTCCGGGCTGGGCATGGCCGTTGGCGGCAAGGACGGCGGCATCCATGTCTTCGGCGTAGACCAGGGGCACACCACAGCCCTCCACCGCTTCGGAAATGGCGTGGGCGTCACGTCCGATCAGAACGACGGCCCTGGCGTAACGGGCAAAGGCCTCTTTCAGGGGTGAGAAATCCTGCCCCTTGCCGTCGCCACCGGCGATCAGGATCACCTTTCTCCGCAACCCCTCCAGTGCCGCCACGGTGGCGCCCACATTGGTACCTTTGGAATCGTCGTAGTAAGTGACCCCGTCGCTCCGTTCTGCCACCTTCTCGACCCGATGGGGCAAACCGCGGAAGGCCTTCAGGGCGGCGATCATGGGTGCGCGGGGCAGGCCGGCAGCCTCGCCGAGGGCGAGGGCGGCCAAGGCGTTGGCCACGTTGTGGCTTCCGGCCAGGGGCAGCTCCGAACGACGCAGGAGCTTGTCACCCCCCCGCGCCAGCCAGTCTCCGTCAGCGCCATCGATCACCCCGAAATCATCCGCCCCCGCGGGTGCATCAACACCGAAGGTGAATATGCGGCGCCCGGGCCGGGCCATCGCGGCAACGCGGACATCCTGACGATTGAGCACCTGCACCCCCTCGCCCTGGAACACGGCAGCCTTGGTGGCTGCGTACTCATCCAGGCCGGAATAGCGGTCCAGGTGGTCATCGGTGACGTTGAGCACCGTCGCCGACACGGCCTGCAGGGCCGGCGAGGTCTCCAGCTGGAAGCTGGACAGCTCCAGCACCCAGGCGGCCGGCAAAGCCTGAGCGGCATCCTGGCGCGCCATCAGCACATCCAGCGCGGCGGGGCTGATGTTGCCGGCCACCACCCCATCCAGGCCGGTGGCCTTGACCATCTCGCCAAGGAGGGTGGTGGTGGTGGTCTTGCCATTCGTGCCGGTGATGGCAATCACGATGGGCCGCGGAGCCCCGCCGGACGGTACCAGCGCATCAGCCAGCAGATCCATCTCACCGATCACGGGGATTCCGCGCGCCCGGGCCTCACGAACCAGCTGCTGCCTGGGATCGAGACCCGGGCTGATGGCAATGCGCCCGACACCATCCAGGAGGCCTTCGGAAAAGGGGCCGGTAAGCAGCTCCGCCGCCGGCACCTCGGCCCGCAGCGTGTCGATACCCGGTGGCGCGTCGCGGGAGTCGGCGACACGCAGGGCCTCGCCCTGCCGGGCCAGCCAGCGCGCCATGGCCAGACCGGACTCGCCGAGGCCAAGAACGAGGGTGAGGCGCGAAGACGATGCCATGTCCGCTTACCGCAACTTGAGGGTGGACAGGCCGAACAGCACCAGCATGATGGTGATGATCCAGAAACGGACGACCACCTGGGTCTCCTTCCAGCCACCCAGCTCATAGTGGTGATGCAGGGGGGCCATGCGGAAGATGCGCTTGCCCCCGGTGTATTTGAAGTACAGGACCTGAACCATCACCGACAAGGCTTCGGCCACAAACAGGCCGCCCATGATGAAGAGCACGATTTCCTGACGCACGATCACGGCGATGGTACCCATGGCAGCGCCCAGGGCCAGTGCCCCCACGTCGCCCATGAAAACCTCCGCCGGGTAGGCGTTGAACCACAGGAAGCCAAGCCCTGCCCCTGCAATGGCGCCGCAGATCACCGCCATCTCGCCGGCCCCCGGGATGTAGGGCACGCCCAGATACTTGGAGAAACCCATGTGACCCGCCACGTAGGCGAAGATCGCCAGCGCGGCACTGACCATCACGGTCGGCATGATCGCCAGACCATCAAGTCCGTCGGTGAGGTTCACCGAGTGGCTGGTACCGTTGATGACGAAATAGGTCAGGATGATGAAGCCCAGCACCCCCAGGGGGTAGCTCACGGCCTTGAAGAAGGGCACGATCAGTTCGAGCTGGGCCGGCAGGGTTGCGGTAAGCCCAAGGAATGCCGCCGCCGCCAGGGCGATGGCCGACGTCCAGAAATACTTCCAGCGGCTTGCCAGCCCCTTGGGGTCGCGATAGACCACTTTGCGCCAGTCATCCACCCAGCCCACGGCACCAAATCCGAGGGTGACGAAGAGGACGACCCAGACGTACTTGTTGCCGAGATCTCCCCACAGCAGGGTGGTGACCGAGATCGAGATGAGGATCAGGGCGCCACCCATGGTCGGGGTGCCCGCCTTGGTGAGGTGGGACTTGGGGCCGTCATCACGCACCGCCTGGCCGATCTTCTTCGCCGCCAGCCAGCGAATCACCGCCGGGCCGAAGAGCAGCGACAGGAGCAGCGCCGTTCCCGCAGCCAGCATGGTGCGCAAGGTGATGTAACCAAACACGTTGAAGAAGCGCGCGTCCTTGCCGAGCCAAAGGGCGAGTTCAAGCAGCATGGCGGCTCTCCCGATCCGTCACACCATGAACTGCACACATATCGGTACTTCGCACACTCATCAAACCTTCTCCGTAATGGCGTCCGCCACGCGTTCCATCTTCATGAAACGCGAGCCCTTCACGAGCACCACCGTATCTGCATTCATTTCCGCCTTCACCGCCGCCACCAGGTCATCAAGCCGGGTGAAGTGGTGTCCGCCCTCTCCGAAGTTGCGTGCCGCAACCTCGCTCATCTCGCCCAGCCCGAAGAGGAAATCGACGCCTTCACTCTTCGCGTAGCCACCGATCTCGTCGTGGTACTGGTAGCTCTGCTCACCAATCTCACCCATGTCGCCGATCACGAGGATCTTGCGGCCGGGGGTGGCCGCCAGCACGGCGATACCGGCACGCATGGAGTCCGGATTGGCGTTGTAGCAGTCGTCAATGACCACGGCCCCACCCAGGCCCTTGCGCAGGTGGAGACGCCCCGGGGTTCCTGCGTAACCGCCCAGCCCATCAGCAACCGCCTTCAGCGAGACGCCGGCCGCAAGGCAGGCCGCTGCGGCCGCCAGGGCGTTGCGCACGTTGTGCTGCCCGGGCACCTGCAGGCGGAACTGCACCTCCCCTTTTGGCGAAATCAGCACCACATCACTGGCAAAACCATGGCTCGTGCAGCGGGCACTGACATCGGCATCGGATGACAGACCGAAAGTCAGGATGCGGTGGCCACCGTTGATTGAGCGCCAGTACCCGGCAAACGGGTCGTCGGCGTTGAGCACCGCGACACCGTCCGAGGACAGGCCTTCGTAGATCGCGCCCTTCTCCCGTGCCACCTCATTGACACTGCCCATGCCCTGCAGGTGGGCACGCTGGGCGTTGTTGACCAGGGCCACGGTCGGCCGCGCCAGGTGGGTGAGATAACCGATTTCGCCCGGGCGGTTCATGCCCATCTCGATCACCGCCGAGCGGTGGTTGCCGGAAAGACGCAACAGCATCAATGGCACGCCGATGTCGTTGTTGAGATTGCCGCGGGTCGCCAGAACCGCCAGATCGGGGTCGAAGCCATCGATACGGGCCTGGGCGCGCAGGATCGCCGCACACATCTCCTTCACGGTGGTCTTGCCATTGCTGCCGGTGACGCCGATCAGGGGCAGATCGAAGCGGCTGCGCCAGCCGGCGGCAAGCCTCCCCAGACCGAGACGCGTGTCTTCGACGACGAGCAGGGGCAAAGGCACCGGATGGGTCGCCGCCCAGGCCCGGTCAACCATGGCAGCAACAGCCCCCTGGGCAGCCACTGCGCCGACAAACTCATGGCCATCAAAGCGCTCGCCACGCAAGGCCACGAACAACTGTTCGGGCTGAATCGCCCGGGAATCGGTGCTCACGGAACGGAAGGAAACACTCCCCCCCCCACCGCTGTACCGCCGGTGACCAGTGCGGCCTCCTGAAGATCCATCATGAAAGCGCTCCCTGGGCATCGTTCCAGGCTTCAAGAGCAGCGCGGGTCTGCTCCACATCGGAAAAGGGATGGCGCACGCCTTTGACTTCCTGGTAGGGCTCATGCCCCTTGCCGGCAATCAGGACAAGATCGTCGGCCGCCGCGGAGAGAATGGCGCGGCGGATGGCCTCGGCCCGGTCGGCCACCACTTCGGCCTCCGGACCGGCGCCGCTGACGATGTCGCGGAGAATCTGCTCGGGGTCTTCCCCCCGGGGGTTGTCACTGGTCAACACAACCTGATCGGCCAGTCGACTCGCCACTTCTCCCATCAAGGGACGCTTGCCGGGGTCGCGGTCGCCACCACAACCAAAGACGCAGATCAGCCGGCCATTGCGCGCCCTGACGGTGGCACGGACGGCGGAAAGCACCTGCTCGAGGGCATCGGGCGAATGGGCATAGTCCACCACCACCAAGGGCTCGCCGATCCCCCCCAGCGTCTGCATCCGCCCCTGGGGAGGGGTGAGCCCCTCCGCAACCATCGCCGCATCCTCGAGCGTGATGCCGGACGCAATCAGGGTGCCAATAACCGCCAGCAGGTTCGACACATTGAACTGACCGACCAGGTGGGGATAGAGGTCGGCCGAATCATTGCCGCAGCGCGCGGTGAAACGGATCCCCGCTGAAGTGACAGTGAGCCGGTCAGCCACCAGCAGCCGGTTGACCGGCGCAGCGTCGGCATTGCTGGGAAACAGGGTATAACCGATAACTTCCAGACCCTTCCCGGCCAGACGGCGGGCCTGCTCCACGCCGAACCGGTCGTCGAGATTGAGCACCACCGAACGCAGCCCCGGCGTGTCGAACAGACGGGCCTTGGCAACCGCGTAGTTCTCCATGTTGCCGTGGTAATCCAGGTGGTCGCGGGTCAGATTGGTATGCACAGCCACATCAAAACGCAGACCATTCAGACGCCCCTGGTCAAGACCGATGGAAGAAACCTCCATGGCCACGGCATCCGCACCGGAATCGCGGAAACGGGCAAGGGTCTGGTGCAGGGTGAGGCTGTCCGGGGTGGTATTGAGGCTTTCCGACAAGGCGCCGGGAAAACCGATACCCAGCGTGCCGATGACGCCGCACTTGCGCCCGAGGGCGGCATAGGCCCGCGATAGCCACTGGGTGACCGATGTCTTTCCGTTGGTGCCCGTCACCCCGACGGTCCACAGGCTCTCCGAGGGGCGCCCGTAAACCTCGTGGGCCAGATGGCCCGACAAGGCCGCCAGCCCTTCCACCGCCAGATGGGGGACGGGCAGACGCTCATTCCAAACGTGACCGCGCGCCTCCCAGAGCACCGCCGCGGCTCCCGCATGGACTGCGCTGTCAATGAAACGCCGACCATCCGCCCGCAGCCCCGGAAACGCCAGGAAGACGTCGCCGGCCAGCACCTGACGGGAGTCGGCGCACAGACGCTGCGGCTTCACCCCCCGGATCGCCAGCTCGTCGAGAACGCGGCGAACCTGGGCTTCCGCACTATCCGACATCACATGGCCTCCCGCACGGCTGGCTGGGACACACCCTGACGGGCAACCTGGAGGGGTTTGAGCGGTGCATCCGGCGCCACACCCAGCGAACGCAGGGCACCTGCAGTGACCTGCGAGAAGATCGGCGCGGCCACATCACCACCGTAATGCTTGCCGTTACTCGGCTCATCAATCATCACCGCAACAATCAGGCGTGGATCGGAAATCGGCGCGATGCCCACGAATGAAGCCACATACTTGTGTGCATAACGGCCACCGACCAGCTTCATGGCGGTTCCCGTCTTGCCGCCGACCCGGTATCCGGGCACACCGGCCTGGGGCGCGGTTCCCCCCTTCTGCACCACCAGTTCGAGCATCTGCCGCACTTCCCTTGCCGTTTGCGGCGAGAACACCCGGGCACCGTGCACCGGTGGCGCATCCAGGCGCGACAGGGAAACGGGCACGATGTCACCATCGCGGGCAAACACCTGGTAGGCGTTGGCCATCTGCATCAGGTTGACCGACATGCCGTGACCGTAGGACATGGTGGCCTGCTCAATGGGGCGCCATGCCTTGGCCGGACGCAGACGCCCACCCACTTCGCCCGGAAAGCCGAGCTTGAGCGGCGTGCCGAATCCGAGATCGTCCAGCATCTTCCACATGGTTTCGGGGGGAAAGCTGAGGGCCATCTTGGCTGCGCCAATATTCGAGGACTTCTGGATGACCTGGGCCACCGACAGGGCACCGTGGGGGTGGGCGTCGGAAATCGTCGCCGACCCGATCGTCATCCGACCCGGCGCGCAGTTGATGATGGTGCCGGCCGTGACCTTGCCCTTCTCCAGCGCCAGTGCAGCGGTAAACGGCTTCATGGTCGAGCCCGGTTCGAAGGTGTCGGTCAGGGCCCGGTTGCGAAGCTGGTCGCCGGTCAGCTTGACCCGGTTGTTCGGGTTGTAAGTGGGCGCATTGGCCAACGCCAGCACTTCCCCGGTCTTTGCATCGAGCACCACGACACCACCGGCCTTGGCCTTGTGATCGGTCATGGCCTGCTTGAGGGCCGCATGGGCGAGGTACTGGATCTTGTTGTCGATCGACAGGGCAACCTCGCGCCCGTCCTGGGGCAGGCGGATCGACTGAACGTCCTCGACGACGTTGCCGCGGCGATCCTTCACCACCCGGCGGGAGCCGGGCTTGCCCGCAAGCTGGGACTCAAAGGCCAGCTCAATCCCCTCCTGGCCCTTGTCATCGACACCGGTAAAGCCCAGGACATGGGCCATCACGTCACCACCCGGGTAGAAGCGACGGTACTCCCGCTGATCATGGATGCCGGGCAGTTTCAGCGCCGCAATCCGATCCGCCAGCTCGGGCGACACCTGGCGCTTGAGATAGATGAAATCCTTGTCGCTGGACAGCTTCTGGTTGAGCTCGCTGACCCCAAGCTCCAGCAGACCGGCCAACTGGCGGGTCTGGGAGGGATCGAGACGCGCATCCTCGGGAATGGCCCAGATCGACTTCACGGGGGACGACACCGCCAGCACATCGCCCTGGCGATCGGTGATCTTGCCGCGGGTGGCGGGCACCTCCAACACCCGCGCGTAGCGGGACTCGCCCTTGGCCTGGAGGAACTGATCGTGCACACCCTGCAGATAGGCCGCCCGGCCGATCAAAGCCAGTGAACCGCCGAGGAGGCACAACAGCACAAAGCGCGGCCGCCAGGCCGAAAGCTCCGAGCGCAGAAGGGGATTGTGATTGAAGGTGACGCCCTTCTTGGCCTTCTTCATGGCTGCTCCTCGATAGCGATGATCTGCCCCGACAGAGGGGGGCGCATCGCGAGCTTCTCGCGAGCAAGCTTCTCGATGCGGGCGTGGGCCGCCCAAGTGCTTTGCTCCAACTGGAGCTGACCCCACTCGACCTCAAGCTGCTGGGAGCGCTGCTGCTCCCGCTCGACGGCCGTATAGAGCTTGCGGGCCTGGTGCTGGGATGCAACGACACCGAGACTGCTCGCCACCACGAGCATCAGGAGGAACCCTGTCAGACGGGCCATCTCACGCCTCCATCCGTTCGGCAATCCGCATCACCGCGCTGCGGGACCTGGCGTTGGCCGCCACCTCGGCATCGGAGGGCCGCACCGGTTTGCCCACCAGCCCCAGCCGCGGCTTGGGCAGATCGGCCGCCCGCACCGGCAGGCGCGCGGGAAGCTGGGGCGGCCGCGACTCGTCACGCATGAAACGCTTGACGATGCGATCTTCCAGGGAGTGAAAGCTGATCACCACCAGACGGCCTCCAACCGCCAGCGCTGCCACCACCTGGGGCAGAACTAGCGACAGCTCCTCAAGCTCTTGATTGACGCAAATCCGTAGAGCCTGGAAGGTGCGCGTCGCAGGGTGCTGACCCGGCTCGCGTGTGCGGACCGCTTTTTCCACGATCGCGGCAAGCTGTCCAGTGGTTGCAACATGCCCCCCTGCCCGAGCAGCAACAACCGCCTTTGCAATCTCATAAGCAAACCGTTCTTCACCGTATTCCCTCAGCACTTGGGTTATGTCGGCAACCGACGCTTCCGCCAGCCACTCCGCCGCGGTCATTCCGCGGGTTGTATCCATTCGCATGTCGAGCGGCGCATCAAAGCGGAAGCTCATGCCCCGCCCGGCTTCGTCCAACTGGGGAGAAGACACCCCCAGATCCAGCAGGACACCGTCCACCCGCTCCACGCCCCGCTCCGCCAGCGCCGCCGCAAAATCCGAGAACGGCGCATGCACAAGCTCGAAACGGGGGTCCTGCACTGCCTGCCCGGCATGCACCGCCACCGGATCGCGATCAAAGGCGATCAACCTGCCACCTGCCCCCAGCCGGGCCAGAATCGCCCGGCTATGCCCACCGCGCCCGAAGGTGCCATCCACGTAGACACCCTCCGGGCGAATGGCCAGTGCCTCGACTGCCTCATTCAGCAGCACCGTGATGTGCGCAGCCACGCTCACAGCGGCAGGGTTTCCCAACCCGACGGCATGAGATCCGCGCCCAGGGCGAAGATCTGCTCCTGCTGCTTCTGCCAACCGGCATCCGACCACAACTCGAAGTGATCCCCCTGCCCCACCAGATGCACCTGCTTTTCCAGCTGACCAAAACTGCGCAGCTCGGGGGCGATCAACACCCGACCGGCCGAATCCACTTCTTCCTCCCGGGCGAAACCGACGAGAAGACGCTTGAGCAGAGCGGATTGGTGATCAAGGCTGGAGCCGGCGAGAACCTTGTTGCGGATCGGCTCCCACGCGGGGGCGGGGTAGATCAGAAGGCAGCGATGGGGATGGGCGGTCAGAACCAGCTGATTCTCGGCGAGCTTGGCGAGCGCGTCCCGATGCCGCGCCGGTATCGCCAGGCGACCCTTCGCATCGAGAGTGAGCGCTGCTGCGCCTTGAAACATGATTCCCCCACTTCTTCACCCGGACAAGCAGGAAAAACTCACTTTCTCCCACTTTCGTCCACTTCATCCCACTTTAGAGCAAAAGGAATAGGCGGTCAAGCCGACCGGAAGGTAAATCTCTTTTGGACACAAGCACTTAGAGGACGAGACCAGCCAAAAAAGGAAATCCGCTTATAAATCAATGACCATAGAAAACATTGCAAAAGTGCTTGATTAATCGCGGCAGAGCGGCCCAACCCAAAAGGAAGCCATCACCCTTCAGGGAAGTGGAGGTTAAAAAACGTTGCGCAGCGCAGCAGCGCGCCGAAAACCGCCAACAAGTGGGGAAAAGTGGAATGAATCGGTCGAGGATTGGGAAGTCCGCCGATAAGCCGGGTTCTGTCGAGCGGGCCCGTCCGAAAACCGGCCCGCCGGGCAATCATTCCTCTGGTCGACGCGTTGCCGCGCCGCTCTAGCAGCCTACCCGGGGACTCCGCGAGCAGCGTCAGCGTCCCCCTATTTGGCCTTGCCCCGGATGGGGTTTACCGTGCCGTCCGTGTCACCACGTCCGCGGTGGGCTCTTACCCCACCGTTTCACCCTTGCCTGATCTCCGCGAGGAGCCATCGGCGGTCTGCTCTCTGTTGCACTTTCCGTCGCTTTCACCCGAAGGCTATGGCGCCCGGCCGTTAGCCGGCATCCTGCTCTATGGGGCCCGGACTTTCCTCGATGTGCGGACACACCGCGATTGCCTGGCGAACTTCCCGGCGCGGAGTATAGCCGCTCGCGCCGCAGCATGCCCCGGAATCAGTCTCCGCCGCGCAGGTCCGCAGCCTGCTCGAGCACCTTTTCAATGACGCAGTCGAGGCGGGAGCGGAAGTCGGGCGTGCGCGCATCACCCCACGCCGTGAGGGACTCGCCCACAGCGATCCCCACATCCAGCTCACCGCAGCCATCGGCGCCGGCCAGGCCGGGGACTCGCCCGGCCACCCGCCGGCCAAGTCGGCCACCCCCGGCAAAGACCACCACCACATCGCCGGACTTCCGGTCCACACCCAGACTGCGTACACCAATGGCGCGCATTGCGGGCCCGTGGCGTGTCTCCACGTGTTCGGCAATGGCCGGATTATTGGGTGGGCGCCCCGTCTCAGCTACATCCTGCTGAAGGAAGAGCACGATCGCCACCGCGACGAGCGTCACGACGCAGAGCGCCACAACCAGCTTGCGTACATCCATCGGCGCACACTTTAGAGGATCAAAGAACCACATTCTCCCCGGCCGGGCGAAGAAACGCAGCCAAATCGGACACATTGATCCCCGCACAGCGGGCAAACAGATCTTGCCGGCAGGCCCTTCACTCGCCTTCACTCGCCTTCGCGGCCCCGGTGAAGCGCAAACCCACATATGTGGCCTCCTCGACCGTAACAATGGGAACATGCCGGCTTACCCTGGCACCCCATCCACGTGCCCAGCCTTGCTGCCCCGTCCCATCGCGGGTGACTTCCCCTGCGCCGTCCGGCACAATCCCGGCGCAGGAGATTCCCCAATGAAATTCGATGTACTCGTCGTAGGCGCCGGGCTTGCCGGAGCCGCCCTCGCCGCCGCCCTGCGCGGCAGCCGTCTCAAGGTCGGCATCGTGGAAACCCGCCCCCCGGCCCGACCCGCAGGCTGGGACCCCCGCATCTACGCCATCAGCGCCGCCAACGTGGACTTCCTGTCCTCAATCGGCATCTGGCAGCACCTGGATCCCCAACGGCTGGCCCCGGTTTACGACATGGAGATCCATGGCGACGCAGGCGGCCGCCTGGACTTTTCAGCCTATGACTGCGGCCTGCGCGAACTGGCCTGGATCCTCGAATCCAGCCAGATGCAGCTGGAACTGTGGGAGACCGTCAAGCGCCAGCACAACGTCAGCCTGCTCTGCCCGGCCGCTCCATCCGCCCTCGCCATTGAGGAAGACGCCGCCTACCTGACCCTGGAGGACGGTCGCCGCCTGGAATCCAGGCTCATCGTCGCAGCAGATGGCAGGGATTCGTGGGTCCGGCAGGCCGCAGGCATCGGTGCCCGCAACACGCCCTATGACGAAAAGGGTGTGGTCGCCAACTTCCGCTGCGAGAAGCCCCACCGCAACACGGCATTTCAATGGTTCCGCCAGGATGGCGTGCTGGCCTACCTGCCCCTGCCCGGGGACCATATGTCCATGGTCTGGTCGGCCCCCGACGCCCTGGCCGACGAGCTCGTCGGCCTTCCGCCGGAAGTCCTCGCCGCCCGGGTCGGTGAAGCGGGCGCCTTCCGCCTGGGCACCCTGGAAACCGTCACTCCCGCCGCCGCCTTCCCACTGCGCCTGATGCGCGTCGAAACCGTCGTCAAGCCACGCCTGGCCCTGATCGGCGACGCCGCCCACGCCATTCACCCCCTGTCGGGCCACGGCATCAACCTGGGCTACCAGGACGCCCGTGTCCTGGCCGAGCAACTGGCCTCCCTTGATGCCTGGCGAGATCCGGGCGAACTGTCCATCCTGCGCGCTTACGCCCGCGCCCGGGCCGAAGAAACCGCCCTGCTCCAGTACACCACCCACGGGCTCAACCGGCTCTTCAAGCCCGCCGATCCGCTCCTGTCGGGCCTGCGCAATCTCGGACTGAACCTCACCAACCGATTGCCGGTCGTACGCAATGCCCTTGTTCGCTATGCCATCGCCGGCCGCTTCTGAGCTTCGAACACGCCCCGCCTCACTTGCCCTCACCCGCCCTTTCCCTGGAGATTCCCGGATGAAATTCCCCTTCGTACGTTCGCTGCTCACCACCCTCTTGCTCGCAGCGGGCGTCGCCCATGCGGCCGATGAAAACACGGTGAAGAAAAACGTCGAGAGCTTCCTCAACGCCCCCGCCGTGGAAAGCATCAAGAAGACCCCCTACGGTGGGCTGTACGAAGTCGTGCTCAAGTCGGGCGAACTGCTCTACACGGACGCCAACGTCAGCTTCCTGATCGATGGCAGCCTGATCGATGCCAAGACCCGCAAGAATGTGACCCAGGCCCGCATGGCCCAGCTGATGAAGATCGACTTCGCCACCCTGCCCCTCGATCAGGCCATCAAACAGGTTCGCGGTAACGGCAAGCGGGTGATCGCCAGCTTCGAAGACCCGAACTGCGGCTACTGCAAGCGGCTTGCCAAGGATCTGCAGGGTCTCAAGGATGCAACGGTGTACACCTTCCTGTACCCCATCCTGAGCCCGGACTCGACCGAGAAATCGAAGAACATCTGGTGCGCGAAAGACAGGGTCGCGGCCTGGAATGACTGGATGACCGCCGGCAAGACGCCGGCCGCTGCCGCTGCCGGCTGCGATACCAGCGCCATCGACAAGAACGTGGCCCTTGGCCAGAAGATCAAGGTCAGCGGCACACCGACGATCTTCACCGCCGATGGCAATCGCCTGCCCGGCGCAGTGCCCCTGGCCCAGCTCGAACAGGCCATGACCCAGGCGGCGGGCGGCAAATAGGCCTATCGGGGGCCCGCCAGCCCCCGTTCTTCAGGCCGCTTCCCGGGGCCGCCGGGGCCTGACAAGAGGCAGGCAATGGCTGGCCGGGCGGCCGAGACGATAACCCTGCAGCCAATCGACCCCGGCATCCTGGGCCACCTGGAGCTGCAAGGGATTTTCAATGCACTGGCAGACCACCTGGGCACCGAGGCGACGGATCTCGGCGCTCAGTTCGGTCATCACCCGCTTGGCAAGGCTGAGGTGCCCGGCATGCCCGATCAGGCTGCGATCCAGCTTGACCAGATCGGGCGCCAATGCCTCCAGGCGATCAAGGCAGGCGCTATGCCGGCCGAAATTGTCGATCGCCACCCGATAGCCACGCTCCCGATAGGCCGCAACCGCAGCCTTGAGGCAAGCCTGCTTGCCAAATCCGTCATCCGCAAGCTCCAGCACGATGCGCTCGGGCGTCAGCCCGCATCGGGCCAGGATGGCCTCGAACACATGCCCGTGGTGTCCGCGCACCGCACGCAGGAGCTGCGGGTGGATGTTGAGGGCCAGAAAGCCCCCGTGCTGCTCGCGCTCCTGCAGGAAGTTCAGCGCATGGAGGGTACGTACCAAACGGTCCAGGTACACCAGCTCGTTGTCGTCCCGGGCCTCCAGAAAGACCCCCTGGGCAGGCCCGCCCACCCACTCGCCCGCCACCGCACGGAGGTGCGCCTCGTGCCCGATCACCTGTCCGCTGGCCCGCTCCACCACCGGCTGAAACAGGGTGGTTAGCACATTGCCGCGAAAACGTGCCCGCGCCTGACCGTCGACGATCTGGAAACAGTCCTCCCCCTCCGCACTGCAGACAAGCCGATTGCGTTTGTTGAAGTAGTGAACCAGTTCGGTGAGCGGCACAGGGGTCTCCGTAAGCATTCAGATCGGATCGCGTCATGGATGGAAACGCGAGCTTCGCACGATAGCCAGGGCCAGCGTGTCAGCGAACCAAGAATTTACGCAGTAGTTATTACAAATCTACCAACGGCCCCGCCCAAACTACCTTGGCACCTGATCCCGCGGCCACAGCACCCACATTTCGCCCTTCTGGCGCATCCGCCCCGCCAGGGCACCCGCCTCGGCGCCGAACCCCCAGAAGAAGTCTCCCCGCACCCCGCCCTTGATCGCACTCCCGGTATCCTGGGCCAGCATCAGGCGCCGCAGGGGCTGGGGGCTGTTGGGCTGGGTCGTGGCAAGAAACACGGGCGCCCCGAGGGGGATGCTGCGCGGATCCACGGCCAGGCTGCGGCCTTCGGTCAGGGGCTGGCCCAGGGCGCCCGACGGCCCCCCGGCCGACGGGGGAAGCTCACGGAAGAAGATATAGCTGGGGTTGGCGTTGAGCATTTCCTGCAAACGCCCGGGATTGGCCCGCGCCCAGGCCTTGATGCCCTCCATGGACGCCTGCTCCAACTTGATCTCACCCTTGTCCACCAACCAGCGCCCGATGGACTGATAGGGGTGGCCATTGGCATCCCCGTAGGCAAGACGCACCACACTGCCATCGCTCAGCTCCACCCGGCCCGAACCCTGCACCTGAAGGAAGAACAGCTCGACGGCATCCTCCGCATAGAGCAGGGTCTTCGCCCCGAAGCGATCCCCCAGCCGGGCCACCTCGGCACGGGCGTAGTAGGGCACCACCTTGTTGCCCACCAGGCGCCCCCGCACCCGCTGCCCCTTGAGCTCCGGAAAGACCTCACCCAAATCAATGGTCAACAGGTCATCCGGCACACCATGCACCGGCCATGGGTAAGCCTTGCTGCGGCTGCGGCTGCCCTTGATCAGGGGCTCGTAATAGCCTGTGACCAACCCCTCCCGGCTCCCGTCGGCATTGAGCACCCGCCAGGGGCTGAGGCGCGCCTCGAAGAAGCGCCGCACGGCGGCTGCACCCGGCTTTTCCCCTACCCCCCGGGCCGCATCGCACACCGGCCGCCAGACCGCTTGCCGGCTGACGGCCCGGCAAGAAGCCAGAAAGGCGGGCCAGGCCTCCTCCACCGGATCGCTCGCCCAACCCGGCAACTCGGACCAATCCGCCGCCAGCAGGGGCCGGGCCAGCGGCTGGGGGGCCGGTGCCCCGCCGACCGCCGGGGTCGTCGCGGGAGAGGGTGCCGTCGCGGGCGTCGTCGGCGGCGGCACCACGACCGGAGCACGGGCAGGCTCGCTGACGGGCTTCGGCGCGGAAGCGCACGCCACCAGCAAAAGCACCGACACAAGAATGGGGAGACGGGAAAAAGTGGAAAACATGGATGGGGTAAACTTGCAGAATGCTGTCGAAACGCGCCCGAGTATAACCACCGCACCGCCCGCCCGGGGATGCACAAGGAAACCACCATGTGGCTGATCGGTCTTGAACTCGGCGTCGTCGCCGTGCTGCTCGGCATCGTCGCCCTGGCCCTGCGTGGCCCCAAGAACAAGGATACGGAACCCCCACCCCATGACTGACCTGAACCAGTTCCTCGCCCGGGCCGAACGCCTGCTCGAGCGCCTTGAGCACTTCCTCCCGGCACGCCCGGCCGCCCCCGATTGGACGGCGTCCACCGCCTTCCGCTGGCGCCGCCGGGGCAATGCGGCCGGGCTGCAGGCCATCCCCCATCCGCACTCGATCCGCCTCGCCGATCTGCAGGACATCGACGACAAGAAAGCACGCATCGTCGCCAACACCCGCCAGTTCCTGAACGGCAAGCGAGCCAACAACGTGCTGCTCACCGGCGCCCGCGGCACCGGCAAGTCCTCCCTGGTCAAGGCCCTGCTCACCGAATTCGCCGCCGAGGGCCTGCGCCTGATCGAGGTGGACAAGGACGACCTGATCGACCTGCCCGACATCGTCGAACTCGTTGAGGGCCGCCCCGAACGCTTCATCCTGTTCACCGACGACCTGTCCTTCGAAGATGGCGAACCCGCCTACAAGGCCCTCAAGAGCGTTCTCGACGGCTCGGTGGCCGCCGTACCGGACAACGTGCTGATCTATGCCACCTCCAACCGCCGCCATCTGATGCCGGAGTATTTCTCCGAGAACGCAGCCACCAAGCACAAGGACGGCGAAGTGCACCCGGCCGAGGCGGTGGAGGAAAAAATCTCCCTGTCCGAGCGCTTCGGCCTGTGGATCTCCTTCTACCCCTTCAGCCAGGACGAGTACCTGGCGGTGGTGCGGCATTGGCTGGGCGAGTTCGGCGTGCCGGCCGAGGCCATCCCCGACGCCCGCGGCGAGGCCCTGCAGTGGGCGCTGCTGCGTGGCTCCCGCAGCGGCCGGGTGGCCTGGCAGTTCGCCCGGGACTACGCGGGGCGTTTCGAACAATGAGAAAGATCGTGCATGTGGCCGCCGCCGTCATCACCCGGCCCGACGGCAGCTTTCTGGTCGGGCAGCGCGCTGCCGACACCTTCTACCCGGGCTACTGGGAGTTTCCCGGCGGCAAGGTCGAAGCCGGCGAAACCCCCCGCGAAGCCCTGATCCGCGAGCTCCATGAAGAGCTCGACATGGAAGTCCTGGAAGCCTGGCCGTGGCTCACCCGCGAACACGTCTACGAGCACGCCCACGTCAATCTGCACTTCTTCGAAGTGCCCGCCTGGCGGGGTGAGATCCACGACCGGGTGCACGCAGCCCTCTCCTGGCAACAGGCCGCGACCATGGACGTGGCGCCCATGCTGCCGGCCAACGGCCCCATTCTCAAAGCCCTGCGCCTGCCCCGCCGGATGGCCATCACCCAGGCCGCCGAGATCGGCATCGACACCCAGCTAGCCCGCCTCGACCAGGCCCTGGCCAGCGGCCTGCGCCTGGTCCAGATCCGCGAACCCGGCCTGCCCGCCCCCGACCGGGAAGCCTTCGCCCAGGCCGTGCTGGCACGCACCCGGGCCGCGGGCGCCATCGCCCTGATCAATGACGACGTGGACCTGGCCACCCGCCTCGGCGCCGACGGCGTGCATCTGCCGGCGCGCCGGCTGGCGGAGCTGAACACCCGACCGGATCTGGAATGGATAGGCGCCTCCTGCCACACCCGCGACGAGCTGGAGCAGGCCGCCGCCCTGGGGCTGGACTACGCCCTGCTCGGCGCGGTCAAACCCACCGCCAGCCACCCGGAGCGCGACGCACTGGGCTGGGACGCCTTTGCGGACCGGGTGCGCGCCCTTCCGCTACCGGTGCTGGCTTTGGGCGGGCTCACGCCCGACGACCTGAACGCGGCAAAAGCCCATGGCGCCCACGGCGTGGCGGGCATCCGGAGTTTCTGGCGGGGATAGGGCGAAGGACGCGGCGGACCGCTCAGTGACGCAGATCGCGGAGAGGGTCGGACTCGTCATCGAGGGGCGAGTCACCCTCGACGCGATAGCTGTCGGTGGCCCAGGCGCCCAGATCAATCAGGCGGCAGCGCTCGGAACAGAACGGCCGCTGCGGGCTCTGGGGGCCCCAGACGACGGCGGTACCGCAGGTCGGGCACTTGACGACGCGGGGTTTGGGGGAATCGCTCATGGCATGCACTGGAAAGATCGGGGAAACAACGGGCGCGCATAGGTTGGGCGCGGCAAGGACGCCCGGAGCATGCCCGACCACCGCCCGATCATCAACCCACAACCGATGAAAAACGCCCGCCACCGCAGTTGCGGTCAAGGCGGGCGCTTCCCTTTCGCTTGTACCCCTGCCCCTGGACCCTTCCTGACCCTACGTCCGGCTCCTTGAAGGCGGACGCTCGCGCGTGGAGGGTGCGGGCAAGCCGAAAACCGGTGTTGTTGTTGCGGTTGTCCGGGGTGTTCCTGTTGCGGATGGCCGAGCGGGCATTGTCTGGTTGGTTGTTCCAGCCGCCGCCGCGCAGCACCCGGCGTTTCTCAGGGCAAGGGCACCTCCACCGGGCAGCCATCGGCCCACAGGGGGTCGAACCAGCCACCCTTGAAGAGGGTGTGGCGCAAATGCGCCGTATTGGCATGGCGGGCGTGGGCGATCCAGCTCCCCACCCGGCAACGCACGTCGTCACCATCCAGCTCGCGACGCCGCCAGCGGCCGCGCAGATCTTCCAGGCGGTTGCGAAAGCGGGTCACATTGGCGGCGTTCAAGCGCCGCCGTCCATCCGCCAGCAGTTCGAAGCCCAGGAAGCCCTGGGGCTGGGCCGTGGCCGCGATCCGCGTCTTGGCGGGATGCAGGCGCAGCCGGCGGCCGCACAGATAGTCGTCAATGCGCGCCCGCCAGTCCTCCAGCCGGGCGGGATCATCGGTAAACAGCGCAAAATCGTCCACGTAACGCAGATAGGGCGCCCGCAGCACTTCACTGACCCAGTGGTCAAAACCATCCAGATACACATTGGCGAAGAACTGGCTGGTGAGATTGCCCAGGGGCAGGCCCCGCCGCCGTGCCGCCACGCTCAACAGATCATCCCCCGGAAAGAAACACTCGGCGGGCTCCTGGAGGTTGGACCCATCAATGAGGCTGTCGCACAGGGCCAGGGTGCGGGGGCAGGCGATCCGCCGACGCAGGTCGCGCTTCAACACGGCGTGGTCGATGGCCGGAAAGTAACGCCAGATATCCGCCCTCAGCACGTGGGTGTGGCGGTCGCGCAAGTGCTCAAAGCGTGCCACCGCCCGGTGGGTGCCCTTGCCCACCCGGTTGGCGTAGCTGTGGTTGATGAAACCCCGCTCGAAGATCGGCCCGATCACCCCCACCAGAGCGTGGTGCACCACCCGGTCGCGAAAGGGGGCCGCACTCACCAGCCGGCGCTTCGGGTCGCGCACGATGAGCTCGAGATAGCGTCCACTGCGGTAGCTGCCGTCCCGTAACTGCCGCTCCAGGCGCAGCAGCTCGCCTTCCAGGTTGGCAAAGAAACCCGCCGCACCGGGCTTGCTGCGCTTGCCGGCCACCGCCCGGCGGGCCGCGTGGTGCAGGGCCGCAAAGGAGGCAATGCCGTCAAAGAGATCGTCATGCCTGCGTGACATCCGCCGCCTCCGCTGAGCTTACCGCGCGGCCCGGGCCGGCCCGGTCGCTGCGCAACCAGCCCCCCACCAGCCGCCCCACGTCGTCAATGCGGCGTGCCGCATGTTCGTAGGCCTTGAAATCCAGGTGGCGCAAATCCTTGGCCAAGCGGATGCCAAAGCGCATCTTTTCCAGGCCCAGATTGGCCGCCCGCAAATGGGCCCCGCGCTCGCGGGTGTAAGTGGCGCAGATCAGGCTGTCCAGCACCCCCTGGGCCTCCACCTGCAAGCGGTCGCCCAGCAGGAACTTCTGGCTGCGGGGCAGCTTTTCCAGGGTGGGGATCAGCCACAGCAACAACTGGTACATGGCCTCCAGAGCCGGGCCGCCGGCACGCGCCGCGCCCTGACGGGCGCTGTGCTGCGGGGGCGCTGCCCCCGCGCCCCCACCCGGTTTGTCCGACTCAGACTTGGGTGCCTCACTCATGCTCATTTCCCTGTCTCGAGAGGTAAAGGTTTAAAGGATGAAGATTTAAGGGTCCGGGCAAGCCGAAAACCGATGACGTAGTCGCGGGTGCCCGGGGCGCCCCAGTTGCGGATGGCCGAGCGGGCAATGAATGGATGGTCGTTCCAGCCGCCGCCGCGCAGCACCCGGCGATCGTTACGACAGTCGACCTCCCAGGGCTTGCTCCCATCCTCCGGCGCACCCTGATAGTTGTCGTGCCAGCAGTCCTGCACCCATTCCCACGCATTGCCATGCATATCGTAAAGACCGAAGGCATTCGGCTTAAAACTCTTTACTGGCGCAGTGCCGAAATCACCCTCTTTGCAGCCACCAACCTTTGCGTATTGACACACGTCCTTCGCATCGTCTCCGAAGTAATACCGTGTTGCACTCCCCGCCCGAGCGGCGTACTCCCACTCCGCTTCCGATAGCAAACGGTAGCTCTGCCTCGTGCGCTCGCTCAACCACTTGCTGAAGGCCGCGGCGTCCCCCCAACTCACACATACCACAGGGTGTTCAGCTGTCTGCCTAATTTTTGGCTCGTTCCACGAACACCACCCTGCTTTCTGCTTGTATCCCGTCTCTGTCACGAAACGGGCGAAGTCCCCCCGCGTCACTTCGGCTTCCATCACCGCAAACGGCTCGCTGAGCCTCACTCGGTGCTGCGGCCTTTCATCATCAAAACTGCCTTCTTCGCCCCTCGCCGACCCCATCACGAAACTCCCCGCCGGCAGCACCCGCAGCCAGGGGCAACTATCGTCCGGGCAGTCGCGGAAGCGTTGCCCCACGATCAACCCTTGCCCAACGGTCTTGCCTACCCATAGTTCGTAGGTATCCACATCGGGCTTGTTGTTCAACAAGTTCATGGGTTTGACAGCCGCCAAGCCCGCCGCCGCGGCACGGGTGGCAATCCAGCGGGCCAGGGCGCGGTCGCTGCGGCCCTGAATGCGCAGCTCGGTGTCGCCCGGGCTGTTGTCGGCGCGCAGCTCCACCCCCCGCACCCGCAGGCCGGCTTTCTGGAACTCGGCGGCGAGCTTGCGGGCCAGGGGGCGCTGGTCCTCCCGGGCGATCTGAAGATTGAGGATGGGCGTCTTGCCCCGAGCGGCGAGCAGGTGGGCGCGCAGGGTGTCGATTTCGCCCCCGGCCAGGGGGCCATTGTCTTCGGCCGCGCGGATCAGTCGATAGATGGGTGCGGCATGACGTTGCAGAGTGACAGGCAAGGCCGCGCGCGCCAGTTGCAGGGTGAGCACGGTGCGGGAACGCGCATCATTGACACCCGCTGGCGCCCCGGTTTCGATGGCCAGGGCACGCTGCACGGCCAGGGGCAACGCGTCGGAGACGCCCTCGGCACCCTCGATGAGGGCGGCCAGGACGGCCGGACGGGCACCCCGCTGGGGATTGAAGAGCGCGTCCACCTGGGCCTTGAGGGCAGCGGGCTGATCCAGGGGGATGGCGGGCCACGCATACGGCGCGAGCTGGTCGGGTTCCGGTTTGGGGTCGGCGGCACAATTGGAGACCACCAGGCCGGGCAACTCGGCCTCCACAGTGCGGAGGGTCCAGGGCGCCCCGGAACCTTCCGGCCGCAGCGCCGCCAGACGGCCGCCCAGGGCCTCGGCCGCGGCCTGATCCGCCGCCCGGTGGAGGATTTCACCGGCCTTGGGGAGGGGAAGGCCGGGATGGAGTTGCTGCCACAGGGCGGCCTGGTAGGCCACCGGCGCGTAGGCGGAACTGCTGGAGGAGGCTTGCGGTTTGCGGATCAGGTCGTCGGCCAGGGTTCGGGTGGCATCGTCCACGCCCTTGGCGTCCTTGGTGGCACAGGTGAGCAGATCCACGGCCTGGGGCGCACTGGCTGCGCCCCACAGGCCGAGGCTACCGCCGGCATCCAGGCCCAGGAAACGACTGCCGTCGGGGACAAAGGCGATCCGCGACAGGGCCGGCGTGGGCATGGCCATGGGGCCGCTGCCCGGATCGGCGCGGCCAAGGGGCTTGCCGTCGCTGGCCTGACGCAGCAGCAGGCGGCCTTCGGCGTCAGCTTGCAGCAGCAGCCCCTCGCCGGGGTGGAAGGCCAGGGCCTCCGCCGTCGGCCCGCGGGTGTCGCGCCAGAGGGCCGAAGCCGGGGTGCCTGTTGCGTTTGCCGGCCCGGCGGCGGCGCTTGAATACACGCTCAGACTGCCGCTGTCGGCCACGGCCAACAGGCTCACCGCATCGTCGTAGGCCATGGCCATGACCCGACCCGCACCGAGGCTGCGGTCGCCGCCCACAGAAGTGAGCCTGGGGAGGGCCGATTCCTGAAGCACGCGGTCGGTCGAAACGGTGGCCAGCCGCGACCCATCGGGCGCGAGGGCGAAGCCGGCCGTGGGGCCGGCGGTGGCCTGAAAATCAAGGAGCTTGCCGCTGGACGCATCCCACATCTGTATTCCCCGCTCGCCCGCAACAACGACCCGCGTGCCCCCTTCCGCCAGGGCCAGACGCAAATCAGCGCCGGCCAGCTGGAGCGCATCGACAGGCGCCTGCCAGGGGGTGCCCACCGGCGCGCCGGTGACTGCGCTCCACAGACTCAGGCGCCCATCGAAGCTCACCGTGATGAGGCGGCTGCCATCCGCGGTGAACACAGCATCGCTGGGGGTGGGAAGGGTACCGAGCGGAATTGTCGTCACCGGCTTGCCGCTGGGCAGTTCCACGACCATCAGACCGCGATCCGGGCCATTCAGCGCCGCCCGGCGACCGTCCGGGCTGATCGCCAGGATGGGGCTATCCCCCGCCGTGATCGGGGCGATGATCACCCGCGTCTGGAAAGGCACGATGCCCGGTTCGGGCAGCCCCCATCCGGTGCGTTCCCACACCCCCGGCAGGGCCAGCACGGAGGCCAGCATGGGCACCAGCACCAGGGATTCAACCCACAGGCGCAGCCCGTGCAGGGGCGACCCATTGCGGAACAGCAGGGCACGCAGCCAGTCCGGCAGGAGGTGGGCCAGCTTTGGGGCAAGGCCGGGCTCGAGAAAGCGCGCCATCAGCAGATCGCGGGCCACGCCGGCCTGCCCTGCAAGCCACGCACGCAGGCGATCGCCCAGCGGTGCGCTGCCGGCGAGCTGGGCGATGGCTTCGCCCTTGGCGCTGCTGACGGCGGCATCAAGGCGCTGCATCAGGGTGTTGCGCAGGGTGGCGGCAAGGCCTTTGTCCTGCTCCAGATGGGCGAGCAGGGCGTGGCGCAGCCAGTCGGGCAGGCGCCCATAGCGGAACCAGGGCAAGGCCGCGATGGCCGTGGCGACGATGGCCAGCCGGCCGTCGTCCTTACCCTTGATGCACAGGGGCCCCAGGGCCAGGGTGAGGGGCCAGGACAGGGCCGGGAAGATGGCGCAGGCCGCCAGCCACTGCAGCCCGTCGGCGCCCAGGTAGCAGCGCAACTGGTAGAGGAGCTGTTCCAGGCGCTCGGGGGGCGGTGCCACGGCGCGGCCGGCCCAGGCGGCTTCTTCGCCCCGCAACATGGGCGGGTAGGCCAGGGGCACACGGGGGTCGCTGATCAGGTGGGCACGACCGCTGCCCAGCCATTCGGCCAGGGTGTCCAGAGCCTCCCTGGCCATGGGCAGGAGCAGGAAATCCGGCCCCTGGGGGTCGGAAAGATAGTCCTCCGCCTCGCGCCAGTCGCCAATCGGCAGGGGCGTGAACCAGATGCGTTCGCCGAAGGCGGGGATGTGGCGGAGCCAATCGAGCAGTTCGCCAGTGTAGGGGTCGCGGATGGCCCCGGCATCGCCAAAGATGAGCAGACGCTGCCCGCCGAAGCGCTCGGCAAGACGGGCAAAGGAGATTTCATCATGGGGCCGGCGATAGCCGGATTGATCGGCGGCCTTGAGGCGCCAGCAGCCCTGCTGGGGGGAGTGGGAGAAGAAGTACACATCCATGCCCACGCCACGCTTAATGAGGGCCTGGACGAAGGCTTCGTGGAGTTCAGCCTGCAAGTCGCCGCCGGCCACCCGTTCGATCAGGGCCAGATATTCGGGGGTGCGGCCGAGCAGGCGGAAGCGGGGCGCCAGGGCGCCGCCCTGGCGGATGGTGGCCCGCAGGGTGGACGCCACATCCAGGGTTTGCCGCTGGCCGCTGACCCGCTGGCGCAGGGCGCGGCTAAGGGGCGCCAGGGCAGCGGGCGGATGGCCCAGGCGAGGCGGATTGGGGTCGCGCAGGGTGTGCTCGCGGACGAGATCCGCGCTTCGCACGTGTTCGACAAAGAGCCGACGCTGCCGCCAGCGCCGCACCCGCCAGACCAGCAAGGCGAGGGACAGCAGGCTCAGGCTGGCGAGGCCAAGTCGCAACAACTCGGCCCCGGCCGGCGCCTTGGGTGCGGGAACGGGGAAAGCCTGCCGCGGCAGGTAGAGCGGTGGCGCGGGCGCCTCGGCCTCAACCGGCGTCGGAAGGGACGCGCCTTTATCCACGTCGATGCCGCCAGTGACGGGTGTGACGGGCTTCGGCGGCCGAGGCTCGGGGGCCGGGTGCCAGGCCAGAAAACCCAGGGCCAGGGTCAGTGCGAGCACTCCCAGCAGCACGACGGCGATGCGGACGATCTGCCGCCGGCCCTTTGCCGGGCGGCGACTATCCTCCGACCACCCTGCGGCCCCCATCGCGCCCTGTTCGCGCGCCTCTTCGTGCACGAGGTCGTCATAACGGCGCTGTTGCTCCGGGTTGCTGCACAGGAGGGGGGCGAGCAGCCGCAGGCGCGCGGAAAAATCGTCCGGCAGGGCGCCCCTTCGGGCGAGCCCCAGCAGTGTCTGGGTGACAAGCAGGCGCTCGTGCAGACCGACACGATGGCCTTCCGCGGCCAGACGATCCAGCCAGCGTTCGAGCCGGGGGTCGGTCCGTCCGGAAGACGCCGGGTCACGCATGGATCAGCGCCGCCGGCCTGCGGACTGGCTGACGAAATCCCCCAGGGCCTGCTTGTCGGACTCGGTCTTGGCGAGCACCCCCAGGCAGGCCAGGAATCGGTCCGCTTGGGCAGCGGCGGGCTGGCTCCAGTCCACTTTGCAGCGTTGCAGGCTTTGTATCCAGTCGAGCAGTTCGGAGGTGGAGGGCTTTTTTCCCACGTCTCTCAGATCGCGCAGAAAGAAATAGGCGTCGAGGGCGTCTTGATAGCCTTGGCCGTCGAGGGCCACGACGCCTTTGAGTCGCTCGTCGAGAATGTCCTGAAGCGCCTTGCGCCGCGCCACTTCGTCGGTGGGGAACTCGATGTGGTGGTAGACGCAGCGGCGCAGAAAGGCGTCGGGGAGTTGCTTCTCGGAATTGCTGGTGATGATGATGATCGGCGAAAAATCCGGATCGGCGCGTATGCATTGCACGCCCAGCTCGGGAATGGCGAATTCCAGGTTCTCGATCTGATTGAGCAGATCGTTTGGAAAGTCCCGCGGGGCTTTGTCGATCTCGTCGATCAGTACCACGGCAGCGGTGGGTTGGACAGGTACCGGCTCCGGCGGATCGACCCCGTCTGCGCCGACCACTGCATGGGGGCGAACGCGAGGTCGATACAGGGCGGTTTTTTCCAGACCATGGCTGCGCAGAATGGCCTCACCCAAAGCGCTGTAGCGGATGTAGTCGCGGGCCTCCACAGCTTTGTCGGCGCCCTCTTTCCCACTCAGCGCGGCAAGCTGGCTCGCCGCAAAGTGGGCGACGTTGTCGAACTGGTAAAAGAGTTCGGTGGCGACACTCGAAGACTTGGTATTGAAGCGCAAGGGCTCGCCCAGCCCAAGCTCCGCGGCGAGGCGGTAGGCCAGCTGGGTTTTGCCGGTGCCGGGTTCGCCCGTGAGCAGGAGCGGCCGCCCGATGGCCAGCGCCACGTTGACCGCGTTGGCGAGGCCCTTGCTGGCGATATAGCCGGCTGGGGACGTCATGGCAGACGCAAGACGGGGGTCGGGTGGGGTCCGCGTCACCACTTCGATGGCGCTGCGCCCCTTGAAAACGTCGAAAGTCATGGGAGATCTCCTCTGGGCTGGGCGCGCAGTCGCTCGAAGTGCTCGGCGAAGCTGCGAAGACGATGGGTATGGGCCGGATCGGGAAACAGGCGTGCTTTCAACTCGGAGAGGCGGATGCCGAAGTGTTGCTCGATCTCCTGGGTCCGATGCCATTGCGTCGCGTCCGGGCCAGTCACGAGCCCCAGCGCGGGCGGCTCCACCACGACGGAACGTGTCAACTTGTTCAATCCCCAGACGCGCGCGAGATTGGGTTTGGCGATCAACGGGGCGATGTCTTCGATGAAGAGCAGCAGGATCACGCGCCCACGGGGTGGACAGGCCGATTCGATCAGATTGAGCAGGGCCGACAAACCAGGCTTGTGGCTGTCGGTATGCTCGGGAAGAAAAATGTAGACGATAGGAACGTCCGAGCGGGCATCCAGGTGCATCCTCAAGACTTCGGCGGCATGACCATTGTCAGCCGACTCGGGCGAAAGGCCCAATGCCCGCAGCAAGGCATCCGCCATCTGGGCTTCAGCGTCTTTCGGCATTCTGGGATTGAAGTGAGGCCAATCCAGCGTGCGGTGTGGTACCAGACCGGCCAGATGGGCCGGTAGCCGGGGCTGGACGACCTCTAGCAACATGCGCCGCGCGAACCGATCCATGCCATCCTCGTCACTACCTTTGAGCATGAGGAGCAACACGTTCTTTTCGTCCTTGCCCCATTCGGCCATGTCGGTACGACAACGGGAGAGCAAAGGGCCTTGGTTGCAATAGTAGGGCAGCAAGTCCGACGCAATACCCCCCTTGCTCCAGTTCTGACTCCCTTGCGCAACTTGGCGAGAGATAGGGTGGCCAGCGGGTCTCAATCCTGCTTTTATCAACGCGACGATGTCAGCGCACACCTTGTTCCAGGCCAGATGCTCGTTGCTCCACTGATCGACAGCGAGCAGATTTCCGTCCCCATCCTTCGGCAAGCCGCCGGAATGGAATTCACCCAGGCGTCGAGGGGGATGATCGAGATGGTCGGGGTCGACGATCTCGTGTTCGGTCCAACCATCGATAGGTGTGAGCACGACCGGAACAATTGGAACCCTCCGCTTGACGGCGGCGCTCAGCTCCTTTCGCATGCAGTACTTGGACGACAGGGAATGCACGCTGACCAGAAAGACGAACAGTTCGCACTGCGCGAGTGCATTCTCTATGGCTGGCTCCCACTCGGTTTCCTTCTTCAAACGCTCGGCGTCGAAAAACACATAGTCGTCTGCGTCCTGTCTGAAGAGAGGCCTCAGGAATGTCCGAAGGTATTTTATGAAAGCATTCGGGTAACCCTCCCCAAACCACGCCCGGGACTGCTTTGGCTTTTCGTCAAGGTGGGCGTAGGACACGAAGATCCGGCAGGGACGGACGGTGCCGGATGAGCCGTGTTCCAGCCGAGTCATGGATCAGACCGAAGTCGCATCAAAGCCCGCCCTGCCCGAAAAGACGGACGATCCCGCGCGGCTTGAATGGCCATGGTCTCTGACACGGAGCAGGTTGGATTGGGACAACGATAGTCTTGAGTGCATGCCCAAGTATCTGACCTGGCTTGACAGGGGTCAAGCCCGCCTATGCAGAAGAGTTTATTCCATGCACGGTGGGTCTCCCGTCGTCATCGCCTGCCCGAGCACAGGCAACGACGATCGAAGGAATCTCCGGTGGCCGGAGGGCGCCCGGCAACAGGCTCGCGCCCCTGGGGGAGCAAGGCCACGAGATTGATGGTACAAAAAACTGTACTATATTCTGCACATACCACATACCACTTGTCCGGAGCCTGCCATGGCGTTTTCAGTCAATGACGTGATTCCACTCTCCCAGGCCCGGGCCAAGCTGTCTGAGCTGGCCGACCAAGTCAAAGCCGGCGCCGAGAAGATCATCACCAAGAACGGCGAAAGCTACGTTGCCCTGATCGACGCGCAAAGACTCGACCACTACCACCGCCTCGAACGGGCGCACATCCATCTTCAGCTGCTGGACGAAGTAAGCGCAGGGCTGGACGAGGTCGCAGCGGGTCGGGTCACCGATGCGATGACATCTTTGCAGGCCGTAAAACGTCGCCGAGCGCTCAAGGCAGATGGATGATCGATGACGACCGAGCGATACCTTGTCAAACTCACCAGAAACTTTGAGCGCAATCTCGACGAAATCGAACGCTTCCTCGAAGAGAACGAAGCCACCGCTGCGTTCGATCAACTTCTTGATGAACTGACCGACACGGTCATTCCGAATCTCGAGCGCCTCCCCAGGATTGGCCGCCCGTTTCTTGATCGCCCCGCTTCATCCCTTGAAGCCGCACACCGGATCGAGCAGCTTCGGGCGAAGCTTGGCGCAATCAGCAGTGGAGGGGAGCTTCGAGAATACATCTCGACAAACCATCTCGTGCTCTATGCAGTGATAGAGACGACCGTTCATCTACTATCGATCCGACACCATCGTCAGCTTTCGTTTGACTTTGAAGATCGATGGTGAGCCATCCCGCGGCCCTGGCGACGGTTCGCGTGCCTTGCCTTGAGCGCGCCCCCAAAGAGCCTTCGCTGATACTTGAAAGCGGTTTTGAACTGACCTGAGGCGCTGCTACAGATTGCAGAAAGTCAGTTCAAACGGAACGTCCATCTCCGCCTGACGGGGCCGGGCCACGGTCTCGGCGTGCATGAAACGGACGTTGAGGGCGTATTTGTTGGCGCTGGTCTCGGGCACGCACATGGCGGTCGAGTCCAGGCGGATGCGGATCATCTGGGCGGTGCGCCCGCCCATGGTCTGCTGGAAGGCCCCCCGCAGGGCCATCAGCGCCTCCGGCCGGCCACTGGCCCGCAGCAGGCGCAACACGATGGCCAGGCCGTCACGGATGGGCAACAGGGGATGCACCCAGGCGCCAAGATCGCGGCGGCGGGCTTCGACCTCCCGGTTGAGCCAGTGATGGTAGGACGGCAGATCGAACTCGCAGGCGCCACCGGGGATGGCCGCGCGGCTGCGGATGTTCATCAGCCATTCATTCTCGCGCAGGTACTGCCCCGTCTTGCCGGCCATGGCGAGCAAGGAGGCGGATGCCTGCTCGATCTCGTAGAGGGCACCGGACAGGGCCTCTTCGGAAATCTGGGGGTTGTTGCGAAAGGACAGCAGGATCTGACGCTGGCGTTCAAGCTCCTGGACCAGATCGACTTTCAGGTCTGCCCGGCCCGCCACCTCGAGAATTTCAAACAGGGTCAGGAGGGCCACATGGTGTTCGAGGGCGCCCTCGGCCCGCACGAAATGGGTGACTTTCTCGAACAGGTTTTCGAGCCGTAGGAGCGTGCGGATCCTCTCGTTGAGCGGATATTCGTAGGTGATCACGCGCGCGCCTGGGCCTGGATGGGATGAGGGGATATGTCGGTCTGATCGCCGCGAATCATATCACAGGCCTTTGGCGGTCGCGGCGAGGGCCAGGTAGCGGCGATGGAGCCCGGCCACCTGCTCGCGCAGGGCATCGATGGTGCCGCCGTTGTCCAGGATGTCGTCGGCCGCGGCAAGACGCTCGGCACGGCCGACCTGGGCCGCCATGATGGCCCTCACCTGGCTTTCCTCGAGACCACTGCGCTGCATGACCCGAAGCACCTGCAAGGCCTCGGGGCAATCGACCACGCACAGACGCTGCACCCGCTCCCGGTAAGTACCCGACTCAATCAACAAGGGCACGGCCAGGATGACATAGGGCGCGCGGGCGGCGAGGCACTGGCGCTCGCTTTCCTCACGGATCATCGGGTGGAGGATGCCCTCCAGGCACTTGCGCGCGTCCTGGCTCTCGAAGGCCAGGGCCCGCATGGCCGCGCGATTCAGGGCGCCTTCCCCGGTCAGCACACCATCCCCGAAGGCGGCGCGTATCGCTGCCATGGCAGCGCCACCGGGGCCAGTCAGCGCATGGGCGATCCGGTCGGTATCGACAATGGCGGCCCCCGATTCGGCAAAGATATCGGCAGCGGCGCTTTTCCCGCTTCCGATGCCGCCGGTGAGGCCCACGACAAAAGCTTGACGTTTCACGGGCTGCATTCGAGGCGATTGACGCCGCGCAGGCGCTCGGAAAGGTCGCTGGCCACCGTGGCGAGGCTGTCACCGGGGCCACGGACTTCGATCCGGACGGTGCCGGCCCCACGTGTGGCGATCTGGGCGCTGCGCACGCCCTTTTCCTTGAGGGTATCGAGGAGTCGCGTCGCCGCCACTTCATTCTTGTAGAGGCCGAGGGACACGGCGAACTGGTTGGGCCCCGCGTCCTGCATGATGAAGAGATCGTCCACGCCAAGGCGACGCAGTTCGGCGGCCTTCTTTTCGGCGCCATCACGGCTTCCCTGTGCCGGAATATGCACCCACCAGGAGGACGGGGCCTCGCTGCGGGTTTCGCTGAGTTTGAAGCCCGTTCCGGCTTTGGCAATGCGGGCCGTCAGTTCGCGGGCCTGGTCCGGGCTGAGCCCGGCAAACACCACGCAGGCCTGGGGCGCCACGCTGTCGGCGGCGGGCGGTTCCGCTTCGGCCTTCTCCTTCGCAACGGCCTGCTCCGGCTCCGGGGCCGGCTTGACGACCGCCGGCGGTGCTGCGGGTGGGCGGGCTTCGGTCATGAGGCGCAGGCGCTCGGGATTGAGCTGGTTGCTGAGCCTTTCCGGCTCGCCATAGGACGAGCCGCCGCCGAGCCAGCCCCTCCACAGGGCAAGGGCCAGCAGGTTGGCGAAGATCAGGATGATGACGGTGACACGGAGTGGGGCCATGGCCGCAAGACTAACCGATACGAAGGCACGGGAAAAGGCAAGCGCGCAGCGCTGTGGACACCCTAATCGGGCATCAGCATGCGGGTAAGTCCTTCGAGCACCAGATTGTCCACCTCCCGCAGCGGGCACTCGAGCAGTGGCGCCAAAGACGCGGCGGCCCCCCCGTTGAGCAGGCAGAGACTGCCCGGCTCGGCGGCGACCAGGCGGAACATGCGCTCGATCGCCCCTAGCTGGGCATGCAGGCAACCGGTCTGGATGGCGTCTGCGGTACGCCGCGGCATGTGCTCGAAACGACCATCGGTGTAGGGCAACTGGGCCGTATCACGCGCCAGGGAAAGGCGCATCAGGTCCAGGCCGGGCAGGATCACGCCCCCTTGGAACACCCCCTGCCCATCCAGCACGTCGGCCGTGGTGGCCGTACCCGAGGTGACCACCAGCGCCGCTGCGCCGTGGATCGCGCGGGCGCCCACCAACGCAGCCCAGCGATCGGCCCCGAGCCGGGACGGGTCGAGGTAGGCATTGCGAACCCCGTACCCTTCGGCCATGGGGCGTATCCACTCGGCCGCCAGACCGGCGCGTTCGAGGAAGGCGCCGAGGCGCCCACCCACCGTTGCCCCGGCCACATTGGCGCCGAGCACGCGCCTGATCGGCCCCAGGCCCGCGAGTACGTCGGCAAATCCGTCGAGGGCGCTGAGCAGCACGGCCCCCTGGCCGCACCAGCGCACGCCATCGTGGAGCCCCCACTTGAGACGGGTGTTGCCCACATCGAGAAGAAGGTCCATCAGGCCAGCCTCAGGGAGACTTCACCCGACAGCACCCGACGCAGCCCCCCCGGGGTCTGCAGCAACAAGGCGCCATCGTCGTCCACGCCGGCGCAGGTTCCCGCCAGGGCCTCCGCCTCCCCAAGGATGTTCACCGGCAGATTGGCAAAGGCATTGCGTTGTTGCCACGCTCCCCGCAGGGCGGAGAAGCCCGCTGCCGCGTAGACCTCGAAGAGGCGGTGAAGCTGGACCAACACCAGACCAAGGAGACGGCTGGCGTCAGGCGCCCGCCCGAGGCAGGCAGCCAGATCCGTGACACCGGTGGCGTATTCCACATCGGCGTCGGGGGGCAACTGCAGGTTGATGCCGATCCCTACGACGGCCGCCGGAACGCGCCCGCGCCCGGGCGTCAGTTCGACGAGAATGCCAGCCAGCTTGTGGCCATGCACCAGCACGTCATTGGGCCACTTGAGCTGCACGCCCTCGACTCCCAGTTCTTCGAGCGCCCGGGCCACGGCAAGGCCGGCGACGAGGGACAAGCCTGCAGGCACCGGGGCATCCGGGGCGAAGCGCCACAGGGCGGAGAAGGTCAGGCTGGCACCCGGCCAGGACTTCCAGGCACGCCCCCGCCGCCCCCGCCCGGACGTCTGCACGTCAGCGGCGAGCACATGCACGCGCCCGTCGTCCGGGGGCAAGTCGGCCAGCAGACGGCTGTTGGTGGAATCGCACTCCGTCAGGAGCACCAGCGAAAAGGCACCAGCCAAGTCATCCAAAGCAGCCAGCACCGCCCCCGCATCGAGGGCCTCGTAATCGGAACGGTCCAAGAATCGAATCCCGGCAAATGAAATCAGGCCGGTCATTATGGAGCAAGGCGCCTCGTCAGGCGTGCTCACCCGCGCTCCGCACTTGTGAAGAAATGGGGGCGAGTGCTTCGAGACCGCTCCGGCTAGCACCGTCCGGGAAGGAGTACAGGGCGTATCGCGAGCACGAAGTCGGGGCCGCGCAGTCGATCCCTCCCCAGGCTTTCAGGCCGGATCAGGGTCTTCCAGCCCCAGCTCCTGGATCTTGCGGGTGATCGTGTTGCGGCCGATCCCGAGCAACTGGGCGGCCTCGATGCGCCGGCCACCGGTGGACACCAGGGCGCGCCGGATGAGGATGCGCTCGAAATCCTTGCTGAGGCGGTCGAAGACCTCACCCGGATTCTGGGCCAGGGAGCGGTCCACCTCGGCCATGAGGGCGTCGCCCCAATTGGCCGGCTGCTCCCGCGTCGGCTGATCCTTCAGCTCGGGGGGCAGATCGGCCACTTCAACGGTCTGACCGGGGGCCATCACCGTGAGCCAATGGCAAAGGTTCTCAAGCTGACGGACGTTCCCGGGGAAATCCAGGCTCTGAAGGTACTTGAGCGTGCTCTCCGACAGGCGCTTGGCTTCAACGCCCAGCTCCTGGGCCGACAGGGCAATGAAATGCTTGGCCAGGGGCGGGATGTCCTCGCGGCGTTCGCGCAGGGGCGGAAGGCGCAAGCGGATCACATTGAGGCGGTGGAACAGATCCTCGCGGAACAGCCCCTGGCGGACACGCTCCTCCATGTTCTGGTGGGTGGCCGCGATGACCCGCACATTGGCCTTGATGGGCTGGTGTCCACCCACACGATAGAAGTTGTTGTCGGACAACACCCGCAGCAGCCGGGTCTGCAGCTCGGCGGGCATGTCACCGATCTCATCGAGGAAGAGGGTTCCGCCCTCGGCCTGCTCGAAGCGGCCCCGGCGCATGGTCTGGGCACCGGTGAAGGCCCCCCGCTCATGGCCGAACAGTTCGGATTCGAGGAGGTCACGGGGAATCGCGGCCGTATTGATGGCGATGAAGGGCGCGTCCTTGCGCGGGCTGTGACGATGCAGTGCCCGTGCAACCAGCTCCTTCCCGGAGCCGGACTCACCGTTGATCAGCACCGTGGCATGGGACTGGGAGAGTCGCCCGATGGCCCGGAAGACCTCCTGCATGGCAGGCGCCTGGCCAAGAATCTCCGGGACTGCGCTGAGCACTTCCTCGGAACCGACCTGATGGGCGCTCTCTTCGATGGCGCGACGCACCAGCTCCACCGCCTGATCCACATCAAAGGGCTTGGGCAGATACTCGAAGGCTCCCCCCTGAAAGGCCGCCACCGCGCTGTCCAGGTCAGAGTAGGCGGTCATGATGATCACCGGCATGTGCGGAAAGCGCGCCTTGACCTTGGACAGCAGGGTCAGACCCGACTCGCCGGGCATGCGGATGTCGGAGAGCAGCACCCTTGGCGCCTGCGACGTACCCTCCAGCGCCGCGAGCACTTCCCCGGCGGAGCCGAAGCTCTTGTACGGAATCTCCTCCCGCGCCAGGGCCTTCTCCAGCACCCAACGGATCGAGCGGTCGTCATCAACTATCCAGACTGCATTCATGTCATTCACGCGCACAAGTGATTCAGGCAAACAAAAAGGGTTAGCGGACAAATGCACCAAAACAGTGCCTCAGTCAATTCATGATTCCAGATCCCTGGCGATCGGCAGGAAGATCGTGAAACAGGTGCGCCCGGGACGGGACTCCACCTCGATTGCCCCCTGATGCTGTTCGACGAAGCTCTGTGCGAGGGACAAGCCCAGGCCGCTGCCGTTCTCGCGCCCGGACACCAGGGGGTAGAAAATCTTGTCGCGAATGCCTTCCGGTATGCCGGGGCCGTTGTCGATCACCTGCAACTGCAGGGCGAGCTTGAAACGGCGCTTGGCCAGGGTAACTTGCCGAGCCGCCCGGGTGCGCAGCACGATTTCACCGCTGCCGTGCATGGCCTGGGCGGCATTGCGGGCGATGTTCAGGATGGCCTGGATGAGCTGTTCGCGATCTCCGGTGATGTAGGGCAGGCTCGTGTCGTAGTCCCGCTGCACGGTCACCGCCGGGAACTCCGCCAGGATCAGGCGCCTCACCCGTTCAAGGACATCATGGGGGTTGAGCTGGGAGGGCTGCATCATCCGGTGGGAGGTGAGCAGCCGGTTCATCAGGTCCTGCAGACGATCGACCTCGGCGATGATCACCTGGGTGTATTCGCGCAGTTGCGGATCGTCCAGCTCCCGCTCAAGCAACTGGGCCGAACCACGGATGCCCCCCAGGGGATTCTTGATCTCGTGAGCCAGATTGCGGATGAGTTCGCGGCTTGCCTGTTGTTGGTGCGCGAGCTGCTCCTCGCGTGCCACTTTCAGGTGCGCGTCCATCGGACGGAACTCCAGAAGCAGGCGCGCGCTGACCGAATCGACGGGCGTGACGGTGCAGTCAAGCTGCAGGGCCTCCATGCCCGGGCGCGTCACCGTCAGGTTGTGTCCGGTATAGCTCCAGTTGTCCCGCAGAACGTTGTTGAGTGCGCTGGCCAGCCCCGCCGGCTCCCCGAGCAGGCGCCGCAGGGAATAGCCGACGATCTTGCGGCTGCTCGCGGCGAACAGGTTTTCAGCCCCGGGATTGAGATAGCGCACGGTGAGTTCGTCGTCCACCAGCACCACGGCAGATGACAACAGTTCGAGGCCAGCAAAAGGGGAGGTAGGGCTGGGGGATTGGTCGTTTTGCATATGGGCAGACCAATGCAAGAAGCAGACCACTTGCCCGACGATTCACTGAGGCGACGGAGCCCCCCTAACGGAGGTTCGCAATCTCCTTGCGCAGGGCCTCGATGTTGCGTTCGTGGATCTGCAGCTTGTCCTTGTAGGGCTGCAGCCGCTCCAGCGCCTTCTGGTAATTGCGCTCATCGGTACGGATGCTCTCCTGACTCGCCAGGTCCCGCCGGGCCGCATCCAGGGCTTTCTGTTCACTGGCCAGCTCTTCGTCAAGAATGCGGCGCCGATCACTGTCGCGCGCCTTTTGGGTGCCCGTATCGACCCTGGGGAAACCCGCACTGGACGTAGATGCACCATTTTGGGGCGCAGGTGCCGGGCGGGATGCACTCGGTACCGAAGACACCGCCTGATCACGGGCAAGAAGACTGCACCCCCGCCCGGAAGCCTTGCTGTTGGTGTATGTGACGTGGCCAGCCTCATCAACGCACTTGTAGATATCCGCCCACGCCGGGGAAATACACAGCGAGGCAGCCAGCGAAAGGAAAATTCTCGGGTTCATCGTTGGCACAGGTTGGTTCAGAAGCTGGACTAGTTTAGGGGCCGGCCCGGTCAAACACAAACAAGGGCCGAAAACAAAAGGACGGGCCTAAGCCCGTCCCCTTGTAACGCGTTGGCCGGCCAGCACGCTGACCGGCTCCGACCCGAAGATCAGATGGCGTAGTACATCTCGAACTCGACCGGGTGCACTTCGACGCGCAGACGGTTCACTTCATCGTTCTTCAGGGCAATGAAGGAATCGATGAAGTCATTGCTGAACACACCACCACGGGTCAGGAACTCACGATCCTTGTCGAGGGCAGCCAGTGCTTCCTCGAGGCTGGAGCAGACGGTCGGGATGAGCGCGTCTTCTTCCGGCGGCAGATCGTAGAGGTTCTTGTCGGCGGGATCGCCCGGGTGGATCTTGTTCTGGATGCCGTCGAGGCCGGCCATCATCAGCGCGGCAAAGCACAGGTAGGGGTTTGCACCCGGATCCGGGAAACGGGTCTCGATGCGGCGGGCCTTTTCGCTGTTCACGAACGGGATACGGATGGAAGCGGAACGGTTCTTGGCAGAGTAGGCCAGCTTCACCGGTGCTTCGTAGTGCGGGACCAGACGCTTGTAGGAGTTGGTCAGCGGGTTGGTGATGGCGTTCAGGGCCTTGGCGTGCTTGATGATGCCGCCGATGTAGAACAGGGCGGTCTCGGACAGGCCAGCGTAGCCGTTGCCGGCGAACAGGTTCTTGCCGTCCTTCCAGATGGACTGGTGCACGTGCATGCCGGAACCGTTGTCGCCAACGATGGGCTTGGGCATGAAGGTGGCCGTCTTGCCGTACTGGTGGGCAACGTTCTGGACGATGTACTTCAGGATCTGGGTCTGGTCGGCGCGACGCACCAGGGTGTCGAACTTGGTGCCGATTTCGTTCTGGCCGGCAGTGGCGACTTCGTGGTGATGCACTTCGACGGGCACGCCGCAGGCCTCAAGGGCCAGACACATGGCGGCACGCATGTCGTTGAAGGAGTCAACCGGCGGGACGGGGAAATAGCCACCCTTCACGGCGGGACGGTAACCGGTGTTGCCGCCTTCGAACTTGGTGTCGGACGACCAGGCACCTTCTTCGGAGAAAATCTTGTGGTACGCACCGGACATGCCCACTTTCCACTCGACGGAGTCGAAAATGAAGAATTCGGGTTCCGGGCCAAAGTAGGCGGTATCACCAATACCGGAGGACTTCAGGTAAGCCTCGGCACGATTGGCGATGGAGCGGGGATCACGGTCGTAGCCCTTGCCGTCGGCGGGGTCGATCACGTCACAGGACAGAACCAGGGTGGTTTCGTCGAAGAACGGGTCGATGTAGGCGGTGTTGGGATCCGGCATCAGCAGCATGTCGGAAGCCTGGATACCCTTCCAGCCGGCAATCGAAGAACCGTCAAAGGCATGACCGCTTTCAAACTTATCGTCGTCGAACGCGCTCACGGGCACGCCAACGTGCTGTTCCTTGCCCTTGGTGTCGGTAAAACGGAAGTCGACGAATTTGACTTCGTTTTCCTGAACCATCTTCATGACGTCTTGCGGGGTCATATCACTCACTCCTAACGGGTTGAAGCTGCTGCGCAGTGGAAAAAGATAGGGGTTACAACAATAAGTCAGAACGCTTGAAAGCAGGGAGCATGCCAGCTACCAAGTGAAAACAGTTCATTGTGCCACAAGGGCAGGCCACATCGCCCCGAAAAAAACAGGCACCAATACGGTGCATGTTGCACAAAAAAAGCACATAAGTGGTGCAAACTCGACCGGTGCAATGCCGCGATGCCACAGAACGAGGCGTGAAAAGCCACCCTCGGGCGGGCAGACACCCTCCCGCATGCATGGCTTGCGGCCGTGGAGGGCAGCGGTATACTCGCAGGCCCTCCTTCTCATCGGATGCCTGCCATGGGAAAACTCAGTGAAACCCTCGCCCTCGCCCAGGAACGCGCCCGCAGCCTGGGTCTTCCCTACGCCGGCGCCCTGACGCCCCGGGAAGCATGGGATGTGCTCCAGCTGGCACCGGGCTCCAAGCTCGTCGATGTCCGCACCCGTGCGGAATGGGACTGGGTCGGCCGCGTGCCGGGCGCCATCGAGATCGAGTGGATGCTTTATCCGGGCAACGAACCCAACGCCCACTTCCTGGCACACTTCAAGCGTCAGGTCGATCCGGAAGCGCTGGTGATGTTCCTGTGCCGAAGCGGCGCCCGTTCCAACGCCGCGGCCACCCTGGCAGCCGGCTCGGGCTTCACCAATGCCTACAACATCCTGGAAGGCTTCGAAGGCGACAAGGACGCCGGCGGCCACCGCAACAAGGTCGGGGGCTGGCGTCACGCCAACCTGCCGTGGACCCAGGGCTGAACACCACAGGACACCGAGATGCAAGCCGTTCCCATCAGTTTCGACCGCTTCAACACTCTTTCCGACACCGATGCCCACGCGCGCATTCGCGCTGCCCGTGAGCGCCTCGGCGACCGGGCCGTGCTGCTGTGTCACCACTACCAGCGGGCCGACGTCTACCAATACGCCGACCTCACCGGCGACTCCCTCAAGCTGTCGCGTCTGGCGGCCGAAACGGAAGCCGAGTTCATCGTTTTCTGCGGCGTGCACTTCATGGCCGAGGTGGCGGACATCATGTCCAAACCCCACCAGCAGGCCATCCTGCCTGATCTCGCTGCCGGCTGTTCGATGGCCGACATGGCCAACCTGGCCAAGGTGGAACGCTGCTGGCGCGAACTGGCCGAGGTGCTCGAAACCCCGGACGCGTTGATCACCCCGGTCACCTACATCAACTCCGCCGCCGACCTGAAAGCCTTCTGCGGCGAACATGGCGGCATCGTGTGCACCTCCACCAACGCCCCCACCATCCTCGACTGGGCCTTCGCCCAGCGCGAAAAGGTGCTGTTCTTCCCCGACCAGCACCTGGGCCGCTGGACCGGCTTCAAGAAGGGCATTCCGCTGGAAGAAATGGTGGTGTGGGACCCGGACCTCGAATACGGCGGCCTCAGCGTCGAGCAGATCCGCAATGCGAAGATCCTGCTCTGGAAGGGCCACTGCTCGGTGCACCAGATGTTCCAGCCGGCGCACATCATCAAGTTCCGCAACCAGTACCCCGACGGGCTGGTCATCTCCCACCCGGAGAGCGCCCTCGAGGTGTGCCGCCAGTCCGACTACGTGGGCTCCACCGAGTACATCATCAACGTCATCAAGGGTGCAGCGCCCGGTACCCGCTGGCTGGTGGGCACCGAGCTGAACCTGGTGAATCGCCTCGCCGAAGAGGTCAAGGCCGAGGGCAAGATCGTCCAGTTCATGGCGCCCACCGTGTGCATGTGCTCGACCATGCAGCGCATTGACCCCCAGCATCTGGCCTGGACCCTCGAGAACCTGGCCGACGGCAAGGTGGTCAATCGCATCAGTGTGCCTGAGCACGAGGCGACGCTGGCCAAGCTGGCCCTGGAGCGCATGCTGGCGGTTTCCTGAAGCAATCCCCGCAGACACTCAAGACGGCGCCCTGTGGCGCCGTTTTTCATGGGCACACGCATGCAAGGCCGCACGGATAGAGGCAGAATGGGCATGAAGGAGACCCGATGAGCACCCTGCGCATCTGTACCTACAACATCCACAAGGGTTTTTCCCAGTTCAACCGGCGTCTGGCGATCCATGACCTGCGCGACCGTCTGCGCCTGCTGGGGGCCGACGTGGTCTTTCTGCAGGAAGTCCAGGGCCTGCACCTGCACCACGCCCGCCGCCATGTGGACTGGCCGGCGCAGCCCCAGCACGAGTTCCTGGCCCGGGATGTATGGCAGGCGACGGCCTACGGCGGCAACGCCATCTATGACCATGGCCATCACGGCAACGCCATCCTGAGCCGCCATCCGATCCTGACCCAGGCCAACGAGGATGTCTCCGACCACCGCTTCGAGAGCCGCGGCCTGCTTCACTGCGAGATCCATGTGGAGGGCGTGCTCCAGCCGGTGCATTGCGTCTGCGTCCACCTGGGTCTGACCGCGGGTAGCCGGCGCCGCCAGATGGCGTCCCTGGTCCGGCGCCTGGACGCCCTGGCCCCCGATGGTGCGCCCCTCATCATCGCCGGCGACTTCAACGATTGGCGCAACCACGCCGACGACTGCCTGACCGAGCAACTTGGCGTGACCGAGGCCTTCGTGTCGGTCCGCGGCCGGCCGGCGCGCAGTTTTCCCAGCACCCTGCCGGTTCTGCGCCTCGACCGGATCTACGTGCGCGGCTTCTCCGTGGACAAGGCCGAAGTACACTACGGCCAGCCCTGGAGCCGGATCTCCGACCACGCCGCCCTCACGGCCCAGTTGCGCCCCCGCTGAGCTGATGAGTATCGTCTGGTATCCCGCCAACGCCCTGACCCTGCTGGAGAATGGCGCCGAGTTCTTTCCGGCCCTGACCGCAGCCATCGACCTTGCCCGAGCAGAGATCTTTCTCGAGACCTACATCTTCGCCAGCGATGAAACCGGCCAGGAGATCGCCGACGCCCTGCGGCGAGCCGCCCAGCGGGGGGTCACGGTGCGCGTGCTGGTGGACGGCTTCGGCGGCCGCGAGTTTGTCGCCGAGATGATGCAAGGGCTGGTGGATGCCGGCGTGAACGTGCTCATCTACCGCCGGGAAGTCAGCACCCTGTCCCTGCGTCGACGACGCCTGCGCCGACTGCATCGCAAGCTTGCCGTCATCGATGGACGGATCGCTTTTGTCGGTGGCATCAACATTGTCAGCGACTTCGAGGATCCAAGGGTGCCCGCCCCGCGCCAGGACTATGCAGTGCGCATCGAAGGACCCCTTCTCGCCCCCATCCACGGCAGTGTCCGGCGCGTGTGGGAGCTGGTGGCCTGGGCCTCCTTCCGGCGCCGCCTGCGCCTGCTCGGCACGTCGCAGGCCTTTCCACAGCCCTGTGGTGACGTGGAAGCGGCGCTGGTGATCCGCGACAACATCCGTCATCGCCACGACATCGAGAACGCCTACCTGCTCGGCATTGCTTCCGCACGCCGGGACATCCTGCTGGCCAACGCCTACTTCCTGCCCGGCCGGCGCTTCCGCCAGACCCTGCTCGATGCGGCCCGGCGTGGCGTGCGTATCACCCTTCTCATCCAGGGTATCGCCGATCACCCGCTGCAGCAGCGCGCGACCCGCGCCCTTTACGGACAGCTGCTCGACGCCGGCATCCGCATCGTCGAATATCACCGCAGCTACCTGCATGCCAAGGTCGCGGTGATCGACGACCACTGGGCCACCGTCGGCTCCAGCAACATCGACCCCTTCAGCCTGCTGCTGGCCCGCGAGGCCAACGTGGTGGTACGCAATGCCACTTTCGCCAGCGGGCTTCGCACCCGGCTGCAGCAGGCCATCGACATCGGCGGCCACGAAATCCACGCCAACGACTGGCAGCGGGGTTCCCGCCTGCAGCGCCTGATCAACTGGGCGGCCTACGGCCTCGTCCGGCTGATGATCGGCATTGCCGGCTACGGGAACCGGCACTGAGCGCGACAGCCCATAATCCAGCCCTTCACACCCAGACGCCTCCACCCATGTACCCCACCCCCAGCTTCGAAGCCCGCATCTGCCCGCCCGAACAACTCCGGGAACGCATTACCACCCTGCCCCGCCCCCTGGTGTTCACCAACGGCTGCTTCGACATCCTGCATCGCGGCCACGTCACCTACCTGGCCCAGGCCCGCGCCCTCGGTGCCGCCATGGTCGTCGCCCTCAACAGCGACGACTCGGTGCGCCGTCAGGGCAAGGGCGACGACCGCCCCATCAACACCCTGCAGGATCGCCTCGCCGTCATGGCCTCCCTGGGCTGCGTTGACCTGGTCACCTGGTTCGACGAGGACACCCCCATCGCCCGCATCCTCGAATGCCAGCCCGACGTACTGGTCAAGGGTGGCGACTGGGCGCCGGATCGCATCGTCGGTGCCACGGAAACCCTGGCCCGGGGCGGCAGCGTCCATTCCATCCCCTTCGAACACCAGCGCTCCACCACGGCCCTGCTGGAGAAGATCCGCCGGCTCTGACCCCATCCTTTCTGCAGAACGAGATTTGCTCTATAATTTCTGTAGAAAGGTAGACGCCATGACAGCTCTTGCCCGCCCCGTCGCACCCCAGCCAGACGCCGCCGCCGTTCTCGGCAAGGCCGTGGCCCGCGCCGCCGAACGCCTGGGCCTTTCCCGCGCCCTGCTGGCCCAGGTTCTCGGCCTCAGCCCGGCCAGCGTCAGCCGCCTGTGCGCCGGCACCTATCACCTTGACCCGAAACGCAAGGAATGGGATTTCGCCCTGCTCCTGGTGCGCCTCTTCCGGGCCCTCGACTCCATCGTCGGGGACGAAGGCAGCGCCCGCAGATGGCTGGCCAGCGACAATCTGGCCCTCAACGGCCGCCCCGTCGATCTGATCCGCAATACCGAAGGCCTGGTCCGTGTCGTTCATTACCTGGACGCCTCCCGCGCTGTCGTCTGAGGCCCGCCCGTGGCAGGCCTCCGTCTGGCGCATGGTCGAAGCCCAGCACATCGCCGCGACGATGAAGCTGGTGGACAGCCCCGCCGAGCAGGATCTCCTTGAATCCCTGCTCGAAGGCAGCAAGCCCCCCAGCCCGGGCAGCACCGCCGCCCTCGACTACCTGCTCGCCGCCCCCTTCCGCTACACCCCATTGCGGGGCGGCTCGCGCTTCCGGAGTGCCACCGACCCGGGCGTGTTCTACGGTGCAGACACCGCCCTCACCGCCTGCGCCGAGCTCGGCTACTGGCGCTGGCGCTTCCTGCAGGACGCCCCGGCCCTCGAGTACCTTGAGCCCGTCGCCCATACCGCCTTCCGTACGCGCATCGCCACCACCGCCATTGACCTGCGCCAGCCCCCCCTGGCCAAGGATGCGGCGGCCTGGACCCACCCCACCGACTACACCGCCACCCAGGCCCTCGCCCGCCAGGCCCGCGAGGCTGCCATTGGTGCCATCGTGTACGCCTCCGTGCGCTCGCCCTCTGCGGCGTGGTGCGCGGCCGTACTGACACCCTCCGCCTTTGCCCGGAACGCCCCCGACCAGCCCACCCAGACCTGGTGGCTGGCCATCAGGGGAGACGAAATCCACTGGCGGCGGGACAAGGATTCCGTGGTTTTCCATGGGGCGGACTGGCGGCACATCCCGTGAAGGCCCGCCGGCCGATTATTTGAATATTCCGTTTTCGTCTAAAAAATGGCCTGGGTAAGCACTAGAATCAATTAGAGGACCAATAACCACTTTACCGACATGGAGATTCATGATGCGCATTGCCAATAACGTCGCAGAGCTGATCGGCAACACCCCCCTGGTCAAACTCAACCGCCTGGCCCCGGCCAATGGCGCTACCGTGGCTCTCAAGCTGGAGTTCTTCAACCCGGCCCACAGCGTCAAGGACCGCATCGCCGCCGCCATGCTCGACGCCGCCGAGGCCGCCGGCAAGATCGGCCCCGACACCGTCATCCTCGAGCCCACCTCCGGCAACACCGGCATCGGCCTGGCCATGGTGTGCGCCGCCCGCGGCTACAAGTGCGCCTTCGTGATGCCCGAAACCATGAGCCGCGAGCGCAAGCTGCTCCTCAAGGCCTACGGGGCCAACCTGATCCTCACCCCCGGCCCCGAAGGCATGCCCGGCGCCGTGAAGAAGGCCGAGGAGCTGGCCGCCGCCGACCCGCGCTACTTCATCCCCCAGCAGTTCGAGAACCCCGCCAACCCGGCCATCCACCGCAAGACCACGGCCGAGGAGATCTGGGCCGACACCGACGGCCAGGTGGACATCTTCGTCTCCGGCGTGGGCACCGGCGGCACCGTCACCGGCGTGGGCGAAGTGCTCAAGGAACGCAAGCCCGGAGTGAAGGTGGTGGCCGTGGAGCCCGCCGCCAGCCCCATCCTCTCCGGCGGCCAGCGTGGCCCCCACCCCATCCAGGGCATCGGCGCGGGCTTCGTGCCGGGCATCCTCAACACCCAGGTCTACGACGAGGTCGTGCAGGTACCCAACGATGCGGCCCTCGACACCGCCCGCCGCCTGGCCACCGAGGAAGGCCTGCTGGTGGGCATCTCCTCCGGCGCCGCCGTGTGGGCCGCCCTGCAGGTGGCCGAACGCCCCGAGAACGCCGGCAAGCTGGTGGTGGTGATCATCCCGTCCTTCGGCGAGCGCTACCTGTCCACCGTGCTCTTCCAGCACCTGGAAGTCTGACATCCTGATGCCCTTCGACTTCAGCACCGCGCCGGATCGCACCGGCTCCGACAGCATCAAGTGGCGCCGCTACGCCGGCCGTGACGTGATCCCCATGTGGGTGGCCGACATGGACTTTTCCGCGCCCCCGGCGGTGCTGGACGCCCTCCATGCACGCATCGACCATGGCGTTTTCGGCTACGCCGACCCCTGGCCCTCGGTGCTCGAGGCGGTGGTCGAAGGCATCGCCCGGGACCACGCCTGGCGCATCCAGCCCGAGTGGCTGGTGTGGCTGCCGGGGGTGGTTACCGGCTTCAACGTGGCAGTGCGGGCCGTCGGCCAGCCCGGTGACGGGGTGTTCACCGCCACCCCCGTGTACCCGCCCTTCCTGCACGCCCCGGCCAACTTCGAGCAGCGACTGGTCACCACACCCCTGGTGAACAGCGGCCAGCGCTGGGAGTGGAACTGGCCCGCCACCGAAGCCGCCGTGGCCGACGGGGTGCGCCTGTTCATGCTGTGCAACCCCCACAACCCGGTGGGCCGCGTCTTCGACCGGGACGAGCTGGGCCGCATCGCCGCCCTGGCGGAGCGCCACGATCTGGTGATCTGCTCCGACGAGATCCACTGCGGGCTGGTGCTCGACCCGGCCACACCGCACATCCCCATCGCCGCCCTGGACGAGCAGGTCGCCCGCCGCAGCATCACCCTGATGGCCCCGTCCAAGACCTGGAACATCCCGGCGTTGTACTGCGCCTTTGCCATCATCCCCGACCCCACCCTGCGCGCCCGCTACAAGCGCGCCATGGCCGGCATCGTGCCCCACGTGAATGTGCTGGGCCTCACCGCCACCGAAGTCGCCTACCGGGACTGCGGCCCCTGGCGCGAGGCCCTCATCGCCACCCTGCGCAGCAACGCAGCCCGGGTCGTCGAGGCCATCAACGCCCTGCCCGGCCTGTCCACCACGCCGGTGGAGGCCACCTACCTGGCCTGGATAGACTGCCGCGACTGGCTGGCCGCCAAGGGCATCGACAACGCCGCCCGGCACTTCGAACAGGCCGGTGTAGGCCTCTCCGACGGCAAGGACTTCGGCCTGCCGGGCTTCGTGCGCCTCAACTTCGGCTGCCCGGCAGCCCGCCTCGAAGAAGGCCTGGCCCGCATCCGCCGGGCGGTCACGGGCTGACCCACCGGGTGAAGGCCGCACTGCCCCGGGACTTCCGGCTCTACCTGCTGATCAGCGTCATGGGCGCCCTGGTCCACTTCGGCCAGGGCGTGGCCGTGGGGTGGTCGGTGTACGAGCAGACCGGTTCCTCCCTGGCCCTGGGCCTGGTGGGGCTGGCCCAGTTCCTGCCCATCCTGCTGTTCTTCCTGCCCGCCGGCCAAGTTGCAGACCGCTTCGAGCGGCGCAGCGTGATCGTCACCAGCCTGGCGCTCAGCGCCTCGGCCGCCCTGCTGCTGGGCGCCGCCGCCTGGCTGAACCTGGACGTGGCCTGGACCTACGGCGCGCTGCTGCTCTCGGGCTGCGCCCAGATTCTCAACCGGCCCGCCCGGGACGCCCTGATGCCCACCCTGGTCCCGCCGGCACAGCTGGCCCGGGCCATTGCCCTGGCCAGCTCGCTGCATCAGGTCGCCTCGATGGCTGCGCCTGCGCTGGCCGGCCTGGGGCTGGCCCTGTTCCACTCGGCCCTGTCTATCCACGCGGCCAACACGGTGTTCATCCTCGTCGCCCTGGTGGCGACCCTGGCCATCCGCCAGCGCTCCCGCGGCCACGCGCCGGCGCCCGGTGGCCGCGGCCGCCTGCGCGAGATGCTGGCCGGCTTCACCCACATCCGCAGCACCCGGCTGCTCCTCGCGGTGATGTCCATCGACCTGCTGGCGGTGCTCTTTGGCGGCGCAGTGGCACTGCTGCCGGTTTACGCCAAGGACATCCTGCAGGTCGGGCCGGCCGGGCTGGGCATGCTCAGCACCGCCCCGGCCGTGGGGGCCGCCGTGGCCGGGCTGGCCATGGCCCGCTTCGGCGTGGCCCTGGACGGGCGGCTGTTCCTGGGGGCAGTGGGGGGCTTCGGTCTGATGACCCTTGTCTTCGGCGCCTCCACCCACTTTCCGCTGTCCCTCATCGCCCTGGCCCTGCTGGGCGGGCTGGACAGCATCAGCGTGGTGATCCGCCAGACGGTCATCCAGCAGGCCACCCCCGATGCCCTGCGGGGGCGCGTGGCCGCGGTGAACCGGGTCTTCATCAGCTCATCGAATGAACTCGGCGCCCTCGAATCCGGCCTCCTCGCCGCACTCATCGGACCCGTACCGGCCGTTGTGGGCGGCGGCCTCATCACCCTCCTGGTGGTGGCCGCGAGCCCCCGCCTGTTTCCGGAACTGGGCCGCTGGCGCCGCTCCGCGCCCCCGTGAGCCACCGCGCACCTCTTCTGATCTAGCGCAAGTACCCAACGCCGGCCCGGCGCATACTCGCGACGTCGTCCCTGCTGGAGAAGTCCGTGCACACGCAGCCGCCCACCCCCTGTTCAGCCCTCGATGGCATCCTGCAGCACCACGGCCATCGCCCGACCGAGTTGCTGCAGATCCTCATCAATGCCCAGCAACTCGAGGGCTGGCTCCCCGCCCCAACGCTCACTTACCTTGCCCAGGCACTCCGCCTGCCCCGCGCGCGGGTCGAGGGCGTGGCAGGGTTCTACAGCTTCCTGTACACCCGCCCCGCCGGACGCTTTCGGGTTCTGTTCTCCGACAACATTACCGACCGCATGCTCGGCAACGCCGAGCTGATGGATGCCCTGTGTCGCAAGCTGTGGATCGAACCCGGCAAGCTTTCCGAAGACGGCCTGGTCAGCATCGACGCCACCTCCTGCACCGGACTGTGCGACCAAGGGCCCGCGATGCTGGTCAATGGTCGCGCCATCGGTCAGCTAAACCATCGGCGCATCAACGAGATCGCCGAACTGATCCGTCAGCAACGCCCCCTGGCGCAGTGGCCGTCGGAGTATTTCCATATCGACGACAACATCCGGCGTCGGGACGCGCTCCTCAACCTGGACATGAAGCCCGGAGCGGCCCTTGCCAGTGCCATCGCCCGTGGCCGGGCCGGCTGGCTGGCCGAGATGCAGGCGTCCAACCTGCGCGGTCGTGGCGGTGCCGGTTTCGCCACCGCCGTAAAGTGGTCCAGTGCCCGCAACGCCCCCGGCGAGCCCAAGGTGATCGTCTGCAACGCCGACGAAGGCGAACCCGGCACCTTCAAGGACCGTGTCCTTCTCAATACCTACGCCGATCTGGTTTTCGAGGGCATGACCCTCGCCGCCTGGGCAGTGGGTGCCTCAGAAGGCTTTCTCTACCTGCGTGGAGAATACAGCCACCTGCTGCCGCAACTGGAAGCCGTGCTCGCCCGACGCCGGGCCGAGGGCCTTCTCGGCATGCGCATCCTCCACGAACAGGGCTTCGACTTCGACATCCGCATCCACCTGGGGGCAGGCGCCTATGTGTGCGGCGAGGAATCCGCCCTCATCGAATCGCTGGAGGGCAAGCGCGGCACACCCCGCATCCGCCCGCCTTTCCCGGTGACCTGCGGTTACCTGGGTCGACCGACGGTGGTGAACAACGTGGAGACCCTGGCCAAGACCTGTCTCATCGCCCTCCAGGGCGGCGAGGCCTTTGCCGCCACCGGCACCGCCCAGTCAGCCGGCACCAAGCTGCTGTCCATCTCCGGCGACTGCGCCGCCCCCGGCATCTACGAATACCCCTTCGGCGTCTCCATCGCCCGGGTGCTGGAGGACTGCGGCGCCAGTGACACCCAGGCCGTGCAGGTGGGCGGCGCCTCCGGCATCTGCCTGGCGGGCTATGAGTTCCAGCGCCGCATCGCCTATGAAGATGTACCCACTGCCGGTGCCTTCATGATCTTTGACGGCACCCGCGACCTCTTCGAGGTGGCACGCAGCTTCGTCCATTTCTTCGCCCATGAGAGCTGCGGCTTCTGCACGCCCTGCAGGGTTGGCACCGCGCTGCTGAAGGGCTTCATGGACAAGCTGGCCGATGGTCATGGCGCCCAGGCCGACCTGGCCGACATCGACTGGCTCGACCGCCTGCTCAAGAACGCCAGCCACTGCGGCCTGGGCAGCGCCGCGCCCAACCCGGTGATCGACACCCTGCAGAAGTTCCGTCCCGCCTACGAGCGGCGGCTGGTGTCCCTGGATTTCGAGCCGGCCTTCGACCTGGATGCGGCCCTGGCCGAAGCCCGTCAGCTCACCGCCCGGGATGACCCCGGCGCACACCTGCAGACCCACGAGGAGGGCACACCATGAGCAAGCAGTTCCTTCTCGATGGTCAGCCCGTGCCCTTCGAGGACGGCCAGAGCATCCTCGAGGCCGCCCGCAAAGCCGGCCACTACATCCCCAGCCTGTGCTGGCACAAGGACTTTCCGGCCCACGGTAGCTGCAAGCTGTGCATCGTCAAGGCCGCCGGCCGCCATGTGTCGGCCTGCGCCACGCCGGCCAAGGAAGGTTGGGAGGTGGAGAGCAACACCCCCGAGATGAACGGCGAACGTCGCGGCCTCCTGCAAATGCTCTTCGTGGAGGGCAACCACTTCTGCCCCTCCTGCGAGAAGAGCGGCAACTGCGAGCTGCAGGCCCTGGGCTACGAGTACGAGATGCTCACCTCGCGCTTTCGCCACTTCTACCCCGACCGCCCGGTGGACGCCTCCCACCCGGACGTGCTGCTCGACTTCAACCGCTGCATCTTCTGCGAGCTGTGCGTGCGCGCCAGCCGCGACGTGGACGGCAAATCAGTGTTCGCCCTCACGGGCAGAGGCATCAACAAGCACCTGGTGGTCAATGCGGAATCGGGCCGGCTGGCCGACACGGACTTCAGCAAGGACGATCTGGCCGCCCACATCTGCCCGGTGGGGGTGATCCTCCACAAGGGCCCCGGCTTTGCCGTACCCATCGGCGAGCGCACCTACGACACGGCCAGCATCCGCAGCCAGAAGCTCAAGGAGGAGGAGTCATGAGCGCCCCTGCCCGCAAGCTGCGTGTGGCCACCACGTCCCTGGCCGGCTGCTTCGGCTGCCACATGTCCTTTCTCGACATCGACGAGCACCTCTTCGAACTCGTCGAACTGATCGAGTTCGACCGCTCGCCCCTCACCGACATCAAGGAGGTGGGGCCCTGCGACATCGGCCTGATCGAAGGCGGCGTGTGCAATGCCGAGAACGTGCACGTGCTGCGCGCCTTCCGCCGCAACTGCAAGACCCTGATCGCCCTGGGCGCCTGCGCCGTCAATGGCGGCCTGCCGGCCCAGCGCAACCACCTGCCCCTGTCCGAATGCCTGCGCGAGGTGTATCAGTTCCGCCCCGGCATCGCCAACGGCCAGATCCCCAACGACCCGGAGCTGCCCCTGCCCCTGGACAAGGTGCGGCCCATCCACGAGGTGGTGCGCATCGACTACTTCCTGCCCGGTTGCCCGCCTTCGGGCCCGGCCATCTGGAAGTTCCTCACCGATCTGATCGCCGGCCGTACCCCGCGGCTGACCGGCGGCCTGCTGCACTACGACTGAGGTTCACACCATGAGCTTCGAACTGGAAACCGCCGTCAACCGCGAAGGCCTGCGCCGGGTGGCCATCGACCCCGTCTCGCGGGTGGAAGGCCATGGCAAGGTCACCCTGCTGCTGGACGAGGCCGGCCACGTGCGCGAGGCGCGGCTGCACATCGTCGAGTTTCGCGGCTTCGAGAAATTCATCCAGGGCCGCCCCTACTGGGAAGTGCCGGTGATGGTGCAGCGCCTGTGCGGCATCTGCCCGGTGAGCCACCACCTGGCCGCCGCCAAGGCCCTCGACCCGGTGGTCGGCGCCCTCACCCTCACTCCGACGGCCGAAAAGATCCGCCGTCTGATGCACTATGGGCAGATCCTCCAGTCCCACGCCCTGCACTTCTTCCACCTGTCGTCCCCCGACCTGCTCTTCGGTTTCGAGTCGCCTGTCCAGCAGCGCAACATCGTCGGCGTGGCCGCGGCCCATCCGGAGGTGGCGAGGCAGGGCGTGCTGCTGCGCAAGTTCGGTCAGGAGGTGATCCGCATCACCGCCGGCAAGCGGGTGCATGGCACGGGGGCGGTGCCGGGGGGGGTGAACAAGTCGCTCACCGCCGCCGAGCGCGACGAACTGCTCGCCGACGCCGACCAGATGATCGCCTGGAGCCGCGACGCGGTGCACCTGGCCCGCCGCCTACACGAAAGCGACCGCGCCCTGTATGACGAGTTCGGCCTGTTCCGCAGCCATCTGTTCAGCCTGGTGCGGGCCGATGGAGCCATGGACCTCTACGACGGACACCTGCGCCTGCGCGATGCCCGCGGCCAGATCGTCCGGGACGCCATCCCCTGCGCCGACTACGAGCAGCACATCGTCGAGGAGGTGAAGTCCTGGAGCTACATGAAGTTCCCCTTCATGAAGGATCTCGGCCCGGCCCGCGGCTGGTACAAGGTCGGCCCCCTGGCCCGGGTACAGAACTGTGATTTCATCCCCAGCCCCCTCGCCGAGATCGAGCGCCAGGCCTTCATCGCCCACGGCGAAGGCGAACCGGTGCACGCTCCGCTGGCCTACCACTGGGCCCGCATGATCGAAATGCTCCATGCCGCCGAGGTGATCCGCAGCCTGCTCGACGATCCGGACCTGCTCTCCGACCAGCGCATGAACGAGGGCACCAAGGGGCGCGAAGGCGTCGGCATCATCGAAGCGCCCCGGGGCACCCTGATTCACCATTACCGGGTGGGCGAAGACGACCTGGTGAGTTACTGCAACCTGATCGTGTCCACCACCCATAACAACCAGGCCATGAACGAGGCCGTGCGCCAGGTGGCGCGCCGCTACCTGGACGGGCGCCAGCTCACCGAGGGGCTGCTCAACCACATCGAGGTGGCCATCCGCGCCTTCGACCCTTGCCTGTCCTGCGCCACCCACGCCCTGGGCAAGATGCCGCTGGTGGTGGAGTTGCTGACTGCCGACGGCAGCCTGGCGGACCGGGTTGCCCACGGAGGCTGAAGCCATGTCCCTGGTGATCTTCGCCGTGGGCAACCCCTCCCGGGGCGATGACGCCCTCGGCCCGCTCCTGATGGCCGAACTCGAAACCCAGAGTCTGCCCGGGGTCACCCTGGTGACCGACTTCCAGCTGCAGATCGAGCATGCCCTGGACCTTGACGGCCATGATCTGGCCCTGTTCATTGACGCCGGCACGGGCACACCGGCCCCCTTCGACTTCTACGAGGTAAGCGCCTCTGCCGGCATGTCCATCACCACCCATGCCCTGACGCCATCGGCGGTGCTGCAGGTGCATGCGCAACTCCGGCCGGTCACGCCACCGGCCTTCGTGCTGTGCATCCGCGGCGATCATTTCGAGTTGGGCGAAGGCCCCGGCGAGGCGGCGCGAACACACCTCCAGGCGGCACGAGCGCATCTGGCGGAATGCCTTGCCCTGCCCGACGCACTGGCCTGGCGACAGTGGCAGACCCATGACGGGGCCGCCAGACCCGCGCCCGAGCGCGTGTGAGCGCATCGACTGGGCGGCCCGGCTTCACCCCTCCGACGCTCACGGCCCCCTTGTACGGCGGCGCTTTCGTCGCACGCGCTGAGGCAAGTCCAGGGGCTAGTTCTGGGCTGCGGCAGCCCGCCGAACGACATATTCCTTGAGCAGAATCGAGATGGCCTGGGCAGCAGGCTCCCGCAGGCGGGTACCACCACGTAGCTGGGCCACCAGTACCGGGCACGGCTGGGCGCGTTCGGTCGGGCCGCCCCGCACCAGCAATAGCTGATCACAGGGCAGTTCGTGCCACGCCGGAGAGCGGGCATCGATGCCAATGCTGACGGAATCCTCCCGGGAAGCCAGCCAGATCCGCAGCTCATCACTGAAGGACGCGCACGACACCACGCGCTCCGACTCGCCGCAGCGGCCAAAGCCGCTGACCCACACGAGCTCTTCCTTGATCCTCTCGCCGTCCGGACTGAGCAGGCCGATGGCAATCCGCTCCGCATCCAGGGCACGCAGGAGCTGACGCAGGGCCCTCAGGGTGGCGAAGCGCACATCATCCAGGTGGCGAACCAGGGCAGCCCCGGTGATCGCGGCTTCAGAAACGGGATCTCCCACGTAGTCATCTCCAAGGGGCTGACCGAATTGCCGCCCCATACGCGACAAGGATTCTTGCTCAAGCTTGCAGAACATGAGGCTGGCCCTCGGGTGCATTCCAGCGCGGATGCAGTGGTAGGGGACACTTGACGGCACGCCGCACAGGCAATGTCTCAAGACATAAATTAACAGTTACGCCAAATTCTACAACAAAGGTATATTTTGAACGGCATATTGCCAAATCGATATTTTTACTGAATTTAGCGCGAAACCGCGCCGGAGGACTGCGCAAAAATGCCTGGGGAATTCACGAAATTTTATGAAACAGTGCGAAATCCAACGCTGGGGAGGCGGAGGGCATCACTGGAACGGATAAATTGAATGCGGGCTCCACCTCATTTCACAGACTGCACGCCGTGAAACGGGGAGATGGGCACAAGCCCCTGCCGGCCAGGCCGACGGGCAGGGGAGGGAGAATCAGCGGAAGATCAGGTTCAGCAAGACTTGCCGAACGGCAGGTGAAAAGCGTGATGCGTGTTCAGGTCGACCGGCCGCGTCGCTGGAGGGCCATGATCTTGGCCTGGACGTAACCCTTGAGTTCACGGAATGGAACAGGTTTGCTGTACAGGATGACATCAGCCGGCAAGCCACCGTTCTCGACGATCTCGTCTTCAGTAAGCCCGCTGACCACCACGATGTCGAGATCCTGCAGCTGAGGGTCGGCCCGCAGGCGACGGATCATCTCGAACCCGTCAATGCCCGGCATGCGCAGATCGGTGATCAGCAAGTCAGGCGGGACACGGCCGATCTCGAGGAGACCATCAATCCCGCTGGACACCATGCGCACCTGAAGAGGCAAGGCCCAGGTGGAAAACGTGTGCTCATAGAGCTTCTGCAGGATACGGTCGTCCTCGGCCACAAGCACCTGGAGGACACCTGCTGCAGCGCGTAGCGCGCTCTGCCCACCACCTGCCATGGAACGGGCGCGGAACTCTTCGATCGAGCTCACACGGATGCGCCGATGCCCCCCGGCAGTCTTCCATCCTTCCAGCTGGCCGTTCTCGACCATCTGCTGGACGGTGCCCAAGGAAAGCCCCAAGCGCTGGGCGGCTTCGGAGGTGCTGCAATATTCCTTTTCAGGAGATTCGGGCGTGGCGGCCATTTCAATAGGGCATAAAGAACGAGTCAGTGTTGAACGATGTTACCAGCTAAGCCGGTGGTGTCGGGGCGCTGACTTTGCCCCGGCATCTCCTTCAATTGACGACAATATCTCAAAATGGGATATCGTCGTCAAAATCACCAAAACCGCCCCCTGCCGGCTTCTTGGGGGCCGATGCACCGGCGGGAGCGGGAGCCGGAGCCGGCGCACCGCCGTAGCCGCCATCCCGGCCTCCGCCGCCCGTGGCAGGCGCAAAGCTGCCTTCGTTGCGTGACGGGGCATCAGCGCCACCCATGCCCTGGCGGCTGCCCAGCATCTTCATCTCGTCAGCACGGATTTCGGTGGTGTAGCGATCCTGACCGTCCTTGTCCTGCCACTTGCGCGTGCGCAGGGAGCCTTCGACATACACCGCGCTCCCCTTGCGCAGATACTGGCCGGCGATCTCGGCAAGCTTGCCGAAAAACACCACCCGGTGCCACTCGGTGGCTTCGCGCTTCTCACCGCTGGCCTTGTCGCGCCAGGTGTCGGTGGTGGCGAGGGTGATGTTGCAGATCGCGTCGCCACTCGGGGCATAGCGGGTTTCCGGGTCCTTGCCCAGGTTGCCGATAAGAATCACCTTGTTGACCGAAGCCATATGTCTCTCCTGAAAAATTCTTGGGGCGGAATCAGGCGGCAGCGGGACGCCGGATCGGCGGGGGAACCATGCCCGAGGCAAGGATCAACCAGACCAGGGCAAGACCGCCCCCCAGCAGGGATACCGCGCCCGCCCCCACGTGCTGGACCAGCCAGCCGCCCAGGGCGCCGCCCAGAAACAGCCCGACGGACTGCAATGTATTGTAGATGCCCAGAGCCGTGCCTTTGGCATGGGGAGGCGCGATGCGCGAGATCCATGAAGGCTGGGTCGCCTCAAGCACATTGAAAGCAACGAAGAACAGCGTCAGCAGGATGGCCAGCGGCCACAGCCCCGCACTTCCCGTCAGGTACAAACCGGCCTGGACGAGAAGGAGCAAACCGATGGCCGAGTTGAACACCTTCTTCATGGCCCCCTTCTTCTCGGCCATGATGATGGCGGGCACCATCACCACGAAAGACAGCAGCACCGCGGGCAGATAGACCTTCCAGTGCTCGGCCATCGGCAGCCCGGCGGCCACCAGGCCGGCCGGCACCAGCACCCACATGGCGGTCTGCATCAGATGCAGGGCGAATACACCGAAGTTGAGCCGCATTAGCTGGCCATTGCCCAGCACCTCGGAGAAGCGTCCGACGGCCCGGGGCACCGGCGGTGCGGCGGGCACGACGAACAGCACCGTGAACACGGCGCCGACAGCCAGCGCAGCGGTAAGCCAGAACAGGCCATCCATGCCGATCAGGGCATACAGCAGCGGCGCAGCCACCATCGACAGGGCGAACACCAGGCCGATGGACGAGCCGATCATGGCCATCACCTTGGTGCGGTGCTGGTCGCGGGTGAGGTCGGCCGCCAGGGCCGTGACCGCTGCCGAGATGGCACCGGCACCCTGCAGCACCCGGCCGATGATGACCGTCTGCACATCCTGGGCGAGGGCGGCCACCACACTGCCGACGATGAACAGGAGCAAACCGAAGACAATCACCGGCTTGCGTCCGAAACGGTCGGAGGCGGCACCGAAGGGAATCTGCAGGAAAGCCTGAGTCAGCCCGTAGGCGCCGATGGCCATGCCGACCATCGCCACGTTGTCGCCGCCCGGCATGCCGTGGGCATGCACCGCAAAGACGGGCAGGATCAGGAACAGGCCGAGCATGCGCAGGGCGAAGATCGCGGCCAGCGAAACGCCGGCGCGACGCTCGGCCGGGCTCATCTTGTCGGTGTCGGAAGAAGCCATCGAAGCTGCTGCGTGGGGAGGGGCAAGAGGCGTATATTAACAGGTTGCCCCCACCCCGAACGCCCCATGGAAGCCATCCGAATCCGCGGTGCCCGCACCCATAACCTGAAGAACATCGCGCTCGACATACCGCGCAACAAACTTACCGTGATCACCGGGCTTTCCGGCTCCGGCAAGAGCTCGCTGGCCTTCGACACGCTCTACGCCGAGGGCCAGCGCCGCTATGTGGAGAGCCTGTCGGCCTACGCGCGGCAGTTCCTGCAGTTGATGGAGAAGCCCGATGTGGACCTGATCGAGGGTTTGTCGCCGGCCATCTCCATCGAGCAGAAGGCCACCAGCCACAACCCGCGCTCCACGGTGGGCACCATCACCGAGATCCATGACTACCTGCGCCTGCTCTACGCCCGCGCCGGCACGCCGCACTGCCCCGACCACCCGGAGCACGCCCTGGAAGCCCAGAGCATTTCCCAGATGGTGGACGCGGTGCTGGCCCTGCCCGAAGAGACCAAGCTGATGATCGTCGCCCCGGTGGTCAGCGGCCGCAAGGGCGAACAGGCCGATCTGTTTGCCGAGCTGCGTGCCCAGGGCTTCGTGCGGGTGCGGGTGGATGGCATCGTCCATGAGCTCGACAACCTGCCGGCCCTCGAGAAGGGCCGGCGGCACACCATCGAGGTGGTGGTGGATCGCCTCAAGGTGCGCCAGGACTTGCGCAGCCGCATCGCCGAATCCTTCGAGACCGCCCTCACCCATGCCGAGGGCCGCGCCATCGCCGTCGAGATGGACAGCGGCACCGAACATCTGTTCTCGGCCAAGTTCGCCTGCCCGGTGTGCAGCTTCGCCCTGGCCGAGCTCGAACCTCGCCTGTTCTCCTTCAACAATCCGATGGGCGCCTGCCCCAAGTGCGACGGGCTGGGCCACGTGGACTTCTTCGACCCGGTCCGGGTGGTCGCCCACCCCGAACTGTCCCTGGCCTCCGGCGCCATCCGCGGCTGGGACCGGCGCAACCAGTTCTATTTCCAGCTCCTCGCCAGCCTCGCCAGCCACTACGGCTTCGACATCGAGACCCCCTGGGAGAACCTGCCGGAAGCCATCCGCGAAGTAGTCCTGCACGGCTCCGGCAAGGACAGGATCGCCTTCCGCTACCTGTCCGACGGTGGCAAGGCGGTGATCAAGGAGCATGCCTTCGAAGGCATCATCCCCAACCTGGAGCGGCGCTTCAAGGAAACCGACTCCCTGGCCGTGCGCGAGGAGCTCGCCAAGTACCGGGCCAACCAGCCCTGCCCGGCCTGCCACGGCACCCGCCTGCGCACCGAGGCGCGCTTCGTGCTGATCGGGGGTCGCAACCTCTCCGAGATCAGCCGCCTGCCCCTGGGTCAGTGCAAGGCCTTCTTTGACAGCCTCAGCCTCACCGGCCAGCGGGGTCAGGTGGCCGACAAGATCGTCTCCGAGATCTCCAGCCGCCTGCAGTTCCTGATCAACGTCGGCCTCGACTACCTGTCCCTCGACCGCTCCGCCGACACCCTGTCGGGCGGCGAAGCCCAGCGCATCCGCCTGGCCAGCCAGATCGGCTCCGGCCTCACCGGTGTCATGTATGTGCTCGACGAGCCCTCCATCGGCCTGCACCAGCGGGACAACGACCGTCTCCTGGACACCCTCCGCCGCCTGCGCGACATGGGCAACACCGTGATCGTCGTCGAGCACGACGAGGACGCCATCCGTATGGCCGACTACGTGGTTGACATGGGCCCCGGTGCCGGCGAACACGGCGGGCAGGTGATTGCCGAAGGCAAACCGGAAGACGTGGCCGCCCACCCCGATTCCCTCACCGGCGCCTATCTGTCGGGCACCCGGAGCATTGCCGTACCCGCCACCCGGCACCGCCCCGACCCCGAACGCACGCTGCGCATCAAGGGCGCCACCGGCAACAACCTGCGCGACACCTGCGTCGATATCCCGGTGGGGCTATTCACCTGCGTCACCGGCGTTTCCGGATCGGGCAAGAGCACCCTCATCAACGACACCCTCTACGCCCACGTGGCCCGCCACGTGAACGGCAGCAGCATCGAAGCGGCCCCCTGCATCGGCATTGAGGGGCTGGACCACTTCGACAAGGTCATCAACGTGGACCAGAGCCCCATCGGCCGCACCCCACGTTCCAACCCGGCCACCTACACCGGCCTGCTCACCCCCATCCGCGACCTCTTCTCCGGCGTACCCGAAGCCAAGGCCCGCGGCTACGGCCCCGGGCGCTTCAGCTTCAACGTCAAGGGCGGGCGCTGCGAAGCCTGCCAGGGCGACGGCCTGATCAAAGTGGAGATGCACTTCCTGCCCGACATGTACGTGCCCTGCGACGTCTGCCACGGCAAGCGCTACAACCGGGAAACCCTGGAGATCCGCTACAAGGGCAAGACCATCTACGAAGTGCTGGAGATGACCGTCGAGCAGGCCCTGGCCTTCTTCAACGCCGTACCCATCGTGGCCCGCAAGCTCGAAACCCTGATGCAGGTGGGCCTTGGCTACATCCGCCTCGGCCAGAGCGCCACCACCCTGTCGGGTGGCGAGGCCCAACGCGTCAAGCTGGCCCTGGAGCTCTCCAAGCGCGATACCGGGCGCACGCTCTACATCCTGGATGAGCCCACCACCGGCCTGCATTTTGCCGACATCGAACTGCTGCTCTCGGTGCTCCATCGTCTGCGCGACCACGGCAATACCATTGTCGTCATCGAACACAATCTCGACGTCATCAAGACCGCCGACTGGCTCATCGACATGGGCCCCGAGGGGGGAGACGGGGGCGGCATGGTGGTCGGTGCCGGCTCGCCGGAGGAGCTGGCCTGCAACCCCGCCAGTCATATGGGTCGCTATCTGACCAAACAACTGAAGCCCCGCCCCATCCCCTGAGCATCCCGGAGAGCCGCGCCCAGTCTGGAAGGAAGCCTGCGACGCGGCGCCCCCACGCGCGGACTATGGAGTATCATGAGTGTCACGTAAACGGACACTTCGGCACGGGGCCTCCTCCAGGAATACCGGCCGCAACACATTCCGGAAGATTACATCAGGCGCCCAGCCCCCGCGCCGACGATGGCAAACCGCATCGCAGGCAATACATGGGATCTCGTAGCTCGGGGGCACCTCACCAGGCAAGCTCCATTCCGCCCTTGTCCGGGCGCGTCAGCGCCGCGCGGCACCGTACCGGTGTGCGCCGGCCCCTGCCCATCAGACACCCTGTACGGCCCCTGCTCCATCCGCCTCCCCCCCAGGCCATCGATCGAGCCCCGTCATGAGCGTCGATACCTCCTCCCCCGGCCGCCCCCGCATTCTGCTGATTGCCGATGACGCCACGTTCACCACAGCCCTGGATCTCGGCCTCCAGTCAGAGGGCTACGACCTGACCTGCGCCACGGACACAGGTCACGCACTCTCCCTGCGCGGGGAATACCACTTCGACCTCGCCATCCTTGATGAACCGCTCCCGTGCATCATGCAGCATGAACTCGCCCGCACACTGCGGGAACAGTTCCAGCTACCCTTCATCGTGCTCAGCAGTTGCGCCGACAGTAGCTGCCTCCAGAACGCCATCATCGAGGGCGCCCTCGCCTACCTCATGAAACCGGTGGATGTGTGTCAGCTGATACCGATGATCGCCACCGCCATCGCCCGCGGAACGGAATTGAAAGCCCTGCGCACCACCCGCGACCAGTTGCAGACTGCCCTCAACCAGGAAAGGGACATCAGCATCGCCACCGGCATGGTGATGGTCCGGCTCGACCTGGATCGGGCGGGGGCCTTTGAATTCCTGCGCCGGCAGGCCCGATCAAGCCGGCGCAAGCTTGGCGAGGTGGCCCATGAGTTGATCGGCAATCGCGGCGCCACCCTAAAGACATAGGCATTTCCGCCGTAAACCGGCACATTCCATGGTCGCCCCTCACGGCGACGGCACCACGGGCCCGGACCCCGCCCCAGACTGACTGTTGCCAAGGTCCTCGCAGCCCATACACTGCCAGGACGGCGGCCACTCCAAGCGGGGCAGCATGATCGCCAGTTCCAACGGCCGGCCGAAAACCGGGCTTTCCCAAGGCAAGACCGCCAGCCCGGTCGCCACCCCCTATCTCAACCGCGACGCCACCCCCGTCGCCCAGATCCTTGCCCGCGCCATTGAGCAGACCGATGACGCAGTCATGATCACCCGCTCCGATGGCGTCATCGAGTACGTCAACCCGGGCTTTGAGCGCATCACCGGCTACCGCGCCGGCGACATCATCGGCCGCCGCCCCTCCATCCTCGCCTCGGGCATGCATCCGCCCGCCTTCTATAGCGAACTGTGGCGCACCCTTGGCCGCGGTGAATCCTTCCGCAGCGTGTTCACCAACCGGCGCAGCAGTGGCGAGCTTTATTACGAAGAGAAGACCATCAGCCCGATACGGGGTGCCGACGAAGCCATCAGCCATTTCGTGGCCACCGGCAAGGACGTCACCGAACGCATTGCCGCCGAACGCCGCCTCGAATACCTCGCCAACTACGACGCCCTCACCGGCCTGCCCAATCGCAGCCTGCTCCATGACCGCCTCGCCCAGGCCATCCAGCGCGCCCATCGCCTGGGCAAGGGCGTTGCCGTGCAGTTCGTGGACCTGGACCGCTTCAAGCTCATCAACGACACCCTCGGCCACAATGCCGGCGACCGGGTGCTGATCGAAGCCGCCAGCCGACTGCGCCAATGCCTGCGTGCCACCGATACCGTCGCCCGCCTCGGCGGCGACGAATTCATCCTGATTCAGGAAGGCGTGGGCAATCCCGATGAAGTCGAGCAAGTCGCACGCAAGGTTCTCGATGCCTTCGCACCCTGCTTTCCCGTGGCGCCCCCCCAAGGCCTCTTCGTCAGCGTCAGCGTCGGCCTCGCCCTCTACCCGGGAGACGGCCTCACCCCTGACGAACTGCTGATGCGGGCAGATCTGGCCATGTACCGGGCCAAGGAAGGCGGACGCAACAGCTTCCGCTTCTTCGAAGCGGCCATGGACGCCAGCGCCATGCGCACCCTGACCCTCGAAGCGGCCATCCGTGGCGCCCTCGACAACCGGGAATTCGCCGTCGTCTATCAGCCCATCATCGACACGCGCACCCAGCGCCCGATTGCCGTCGAGGCCCTGATGCGCTGGCACTCACCCGTCCATGGCACCGTTCCGCCGGATCACTTCATCCCTCTGCTCGAAGAAAACGGCATGATCGTGCCCGTATCCCGCTGGGCCCTGCGCCAGGCCCTGCGCCAGGTTCGCACCCTGCAATGCGCCGGACAGCCCGCGCTGCGCCTTGCCTTCAACCTCTCCAGCCGCCAGTTCCGCGACGTGGAATTGCTCCAGGACGTCACCGCGGCCCTCGACGAAGCGGGTTTCGACCCCACGCTGCTGGAGCTTGAACTCACCGAAAGCGCCCTCATGGACAACCCGGACGCCTCTGCCGCCGTGCTGGAAGCCCTGCGCGCACGGGGTATCCGGGTCGCGGTGGACGACTTCGGCACCGGCTACTCATCCCTCGCCTACCTGATGCGCTTCCCCGTGCGCACCCTCAAGATCGACCGCAGCTTCGTCTATCAGATGGAGCGCAGCAAGGAAGCTGCCACCATCGTCCGCGCCATTGCCTCCCTGGCGCGCAGCCTGGGGCTCGAACTGATCGGCGAAGGGGTGGAAAATGTGGGGCAGCTTGCGCTGCTGCAGGAAGTCGGCTGCCACCAGGTCCAGGGTTTCCTGTTCAGCCGGCCGGTCACGGGTGCCGAACTGGCTCTTAGCTTCCCGCACTGAAAGCACGTAAAGCCATCGCAACACGCGGTTCGGGTTGCCTCCCGGAAGCACCGCCTTACACGGGGTACGGCGGGCGTCCGCAAGGGCGCAATCGCACCCCACGGCAGACTGACTCGCACGCCTGCACGCCCCGGCCACCACAACCCGCAGCGGTGCACGGCGTTCCAGTACACTGATCTCCACCCCCACTTCGCCCACGCCCATGTCCGAACTCTGGTCTGCCCTCCGCCCCCGGCTGGAACACCTGACGAACCCCCTGCCCCTTGCCGAACTGCAGCTCGCCGATGCCCGCAGGGACGAGATCGCCCCCCTGCTCATCGCCGAACTCGACGCCCTGGCCAGCGACCCTGCACCGGCCCAGGCCGACGGCTACGTGCTGCACCTGTATGCCATGCTGCTCCTGGCCCGCTGGCGCGACAGCCGCGCCTACCGGCCCCTCGCCGAACTCGGCCACCTGGACGAAAGCCGGGTGGACACCGTCTTCGGCCAACTGGTCCACGACAGCTACGGCCGCGCCCTGGCCTCCACCTGCGACGGCGACCTGACCCCCCTGACCCGCCTCGCCGATGATGACGCCGCCAGTACCTGGGCCCGTGCCGCTGCCCTCGAAGCCATGACGCTCGCCGCCCTTGAAGGTCACTGCAGCCGGGGCCCGGTGATCGACTTCCTGGCCGACTTCGGCACCCGCGAAGCCCAGGCCCTCCGGGACAACCCCGAACACAACAACGACTTTCCCCTGATTGACCCGGTAGCAGCCCACCTGGCCGATCTCGGCGCCACCGAACACCTCCCCCTGATCCGCGAATGGTTCACCGCCGGACTCATCGACGACAGCTACGTGGACGCCACCCAGCTCGAACACGACATCCGCCGCAGCCCCGCCGCAGCCCTCACCGCCGTGCGCGAAGCCGGCCACGGCCTGATCGACGATCTGATGCCGGAAATCGCCATCTGGCCCCACATCCACCACATGCCGCCGGTGGAACTGCCCCCCATCCCCCTCGGCGCCCTGCGCGAACCCATCGTCCGCGAAGAAGCCAAGGTCGGCCGCAACGACCCCTGCCCCTGTGGCAGCGGCCGCAAATACAAGAAGTGTCACGGCGCCAACTGAGACGGTGTGAAGAAATCGTAGCGAGCGGTTCGAGTTCGCCCCGAGAAGCGCAGCCGTACAAGGGTACGGTGAGCATCGCAGGGGTGAAATCGGATCGCGCAGCAGATTTATTCACACCCTCTGAGCCTCTCCGGCGAGGCCCGAACCGCCTTGCCATCCGGCCGACGCACTGCGTCGGCTATCATTGCGCCCTCGCAACAACCGGAAGCCTGCCATGACCGACACCGCCCCCGACGTCCCCGCCGCCGCACCTGAAACCCGCTCCGGTTTCGATCTGGACGACTTCGAGGTGCGTGTCCTCGCGGTTCTCATCGAAAAATCCTTCGTCACCCCCGACACCTATCCCCTGTCGGTCAACGCCCTGCTCACCGGCTGCAACCAGCTCACCGGGCGCGAGCCGGTGATGAACCTGTCCGAAGCCACCGTGCTGACCACCCTCCACCGCCTGGTCGAGCGCGGCCTCGTGACCCAGCGGCACCAGGCCGGCGCCCGCGTTGCCAAGTGGGAACACCAGATCCGCCTGCGCCACTCCCTCACCCCCCCCATGCAGGCCGTGCTCACCATCCTGATGCTGCGTGGCGCCCAGACCGTCGGCGAGATCCGCGCCCGCTGCGAGCGCATGCACACCTTCAACAGCACCGCCGACGTGGAGAACGTGCTCGAACGCCTGGACGACAAGGGCATGGCGCTTCAACTGCCCAAGGCACCCGGCACCAAGGAAGCCCGCTACACCCACCTCATGAGCGGCGAAGCCGCCGCCCAGCAAACCTTCGAAATCGGCGAGAGCGGCACCCCCCGGGGCAGCCGCGTCGGGGAGCTCGAAGAGGAAGTCCGCCGCCTGCGCCAGCAGCTTGAATGGCTGACCAACGAGTTCGAGGCATTCCGCAAACAGTTCCAGTGAGTCCAGGCATGTTCGTCCATCCCCAGTTCGACCCCATCGCGATCTCCCTCGGCCCCGTGGCCGTGCGCTGGTACGGCCTCATGTACCTGGTCGCCTTCGTCCTCTTCGTGGTCCTCGGCCGCGTTCACGCCCGGCGCAGGCCCGAACTGGGCTGGGATGCCCAGCAGATCGACGACCTGCTGTTCTACGGTGTGCTGGGGGTGATCCTGGGCGGACGTCTGGGCTACGTGCTGTTTTACAAGCCCCTCTACTACCTCTCCCACCCGGCCGAGATCCTGGCGGTGTGGCAGGGCGGCATGGCCTTCCACGGGGGCTTCCTGGGCGTGCTGGTGGCCATGTGGCTGTTCGGGCGCAAGACGGATCGCCCCTGGCTGGCCGTCACCGACTTCATCGCCCCCCTGGTGCCCCTGGGGCTGGCCGCCGGGCGCCTGGGCAACTTCATCAACGGCGAACTCGTCGGGCGGGTCACCGACGTCCCCTGGGCCATGGTCTTCCCCCAGGTGGACGCCCTGCCCCGCCACCCCTCCCAGCTCTACCAGTTCGCCCTCGAAGGGCTCAGCCTGTTCTTCATCCTGTGGTGGTTCTCGGCCAAGCCCCGGCCCCGCGGCCTGGTGTCGGCGGTCTTCCTGATCGGCTACGGCGCCTTCCGCTTCATCGCCGAATTCGGCCGCGAGCCCGACGACTTCCTCGGCCTGCTCACCTTCGGCATGTCCATGGGCCAGTGGCTGTCCCTGCCGATGATCGTGGCCGGCGTCGCCATGGCGGCCTGGGCGGTGAAACGGCAGGACTAAGATCCTGACCGGGCAGGCCCCGGCCAGGACGTGCGGTGGGATCAGATTGATCCGGCATTACGCAAGGCGATGTTCGCGTTAACGCTGGGAAGCGTTTTCTCCTCGACAGGCAAGGCTTGAGCCCTTATTTGCAGGCGTTCCGTTGCTTGGCGTTACATCGGCCGGGATTTTTCCACGGCCGGGTTTGCACACCCGGCCGGCTACGGCGGCGCGGAGCATGCTCCGCGAAACCCCGCCTCCGCCCCCGGCGGGCGACCTTCTTTCTTGCTTCGCCAAGAAAGAGATGATAGACGCCTCCGCCCCTCCACCCACGAAATGACCGACCGCCGGTGCTGACACCGTCAAAGCGGTTCGGCAGGAAAGGCCCCTCCTGCGGTGCTGAAGGGGGAACCTCTCTGACGGCCGGCCAAAGTGGAGTTCCGACAACCACCTGGGACGAGAGGTCCCCAAGATGAATGCTACAACGTACGGCATGGATATCGCCAAGAACGTTTTCCAGGTTCACTGGGTGATGGCCACGGGAGAGATCTGCCGCAAGGGGCGGCGCGTCGCGGTCGGCGCCGGGGCGCGCACGGGCACGGTCCGCTGGGCCATCAGATCGAATTGTTGCGCCAGGTCCGCCCCTTCATCAGCGGCAGGAGGGGCCGACGCCGGGATCTGGCTGGCGGCCCAACACGGGACATCCGCCGGGGGCGGTCAAAGCAGCGAGCAGCAAGCCATGCTCCACCGGGTCAGCGTCAGCGCCACGGGTGCCCTGCGCGGGCTGCCTCAATTTGGCGTGACCCTTCCCAGGTCGGCCAGGGCGACAACTGGCCCAGCAACGGGCGGGATCAACGACGCCGGCCGGCGGCGGTGCGGCTGGGGCGATCAACTGCTCGCCCTTGCGGACATCGAACAGCACGTCAAGCGATGGAAGAGGAGATCAGCCTGATGCTCAGAGAGGGGGGGGGGGGGGGGGGGGGGGGGGGGCGTGGGCGCCACCCCTGGCAGGACCCGGGCGATGGCACGGTTGGCGCACGGGCGGAATTGCCTGCTGCCTCGGTCTTGCTCCGGGTCATCGGGGCACGGGCGGCAAAGTGCGCATAGGGAGCATCAGCAAGCGGGGAACGCCTACCTGGACCCTGCTGATCAACGGCGCCCGCGCTTTGGCCAGCCGCGAGCACCGGCCCCGTGGATCTGGCGCTGCTGGGAGGCGCCCCTTCAACGTGGTGGTGGTCGCCATGCGCACAGCTGGCACGCATCGCGTGGGCTTGTGGCGCATGGGCGGGCCTACGAAGCGAGCTGGAAAGCGACAGCTCCCCGGCAGCGAGTGCGGCGCGGTGTAAGCCCGTGCTCCATGATCAAAGGCGGGTGACGCCCCACAGTGTGCAGGTGAGTATGACGTGATGGCAAAGCGGTCAGACCGTGGGTTGGCAAGGCAGATTGCCTCCTGGGCGGCCCCGTGCAAAGCCCCAAAGAAAGTGAGCCCCAACCTCGCGAATGACCATCAGGGCCCGCAGGGACAAGCGTCCGGACTGCACCAACAGGCCGGATATAAGACCGCAATGAATCCGCCGAGCCAAAACTCAAAAACTTGCTTGTCACACGGGAGGCGTCCATATAAGAAGGCAAAGAAGGCGACCCGCCACCCCCGGTCGGCCTTCGGCCGACTACCCTGCGCTGCTCCCAGCAGGCGGCCGGCGCGGAACTCGCCCTTCGGGCTCAGACAGCCGCGCCGGAAGGCCCCGCCTGCTGGTGCGCTGCTCGGCGGGGTCGGAACGGGCTTTTCGGATGCACCGAGCCCCTGCGGAAATGGGGTCAAGCACTGGTCGTTGATCACCTGCATTTCCTCTCCCCTCTGGCACGCCGACTGGAGGGTTCGGCAGGCGGAAAAAGGGCTGCGCATGTTTGAGCCCGCAGGGCGAGTTTGCGCAGACCCCGCCTGACGGGCCCGGAAGGAGGGAACCCCCGAAGGGGGCGCGACAGCGGGGTACGTTTCTTTGCCTTCTTATATGGACGCCTCCCGTGTGACAAGCAAGTTTTTGAGTTTTGGCTCGGCGGATTCATTGCGGTCTTATATCCGGCCTGTTGGTGCAGTCCGGACGCTTGTCCGCTGCGGGCCCTGATGGTCATTCGCGAGGTTGGGGCTCATCTTTCTTTGGGGCTTTGCACGGGCTCGCCCAAGGAGGCAATCTGCCTTGCCAACCCACGGTCTGACCGCTTTGCCATCACGTCATCAACTCACCTATGCACACTGTGGGGCGTCACCACGCCTTTGATCATGGAGCACGGGCTTACACCGCGCCTGCACTCGCTGCCGGGGGATCTGTCGCTTTCCAGCTCGCTCGTAGGCCCGCCCATGCGCCACCAAAGCCCACGCGATGCGTGCCAGCTTGTGCGCAATGGCGACCACCACCACGTTGAAGGGGCGCCTCCCCAGCAGCGCCACGATCCACGGGGCCGGGTGCTCGCGGCTGGCCAAAGCGCGGGCGCCGTTGATCAGCAGGGTTCGCAGGTAGGCGTTCCCACGCTTGCTGATGCTCCTATGCGCACTTTGCCGCCCGTGCCCCGATGACCCGGAGCAAGACCGAGGGCAGGCAAATTCACGCCCGTTGCGCAAACTCGTGCCATCGCCCAGGGTCGCTGCCAGGGCGGTGGCGCCGAGAACGCCGATCCCCGGGGTGTCACGCAGACGACGGGCGCTTTCCTGGCTCTTGAGCATCAGGCTGATCTCCTCTTCCATCGCTTGGACGTGCCGTTCGATGTCCGCAAGGGCGAGCAGTTGATCGTCCACCAGCCGCACCATGACCGCCGGCACGGCGTCGTTGATCTCGGCCCGCTGCTGGGCCAGTTGTCGCAGGCCTGAGTGCCGACCTCGGGGAAGGGTCACGCCAAATTCGTAGAGCAGCCCGCGCAGGGCATTCACCGTCGCTGTCCGGACGCTGACCCAGTGGGTGCGCATGCGGTGCAGGCTGAGCATGGCTTGCTGCTCGCTGCTCTTGACCGCCACCCGGCGGATGTCTCCGTGTTGGGCCGCCAGCCAGATCCCCGGGCGTCCCGCGTCATCCTTGTTGCCGCTGATGAAGGGGCGGACCTGGTGCGTGGGCAACAATTCGATCTGATGGCCCAGCGGACCGAGGGTGCGCCCCCAGTGGTGGGCGCCGCCGCACGCTTCCATGGCGATCCGACCGGCCGGACGCACGGCGAAGAATTCGGTCACTTTGCCGCGCGGGAGCTTCTTGCGGCAGATCTCTCCCGTGTTGCCATCAACCCAGTGAACCTGGAAAACGTTCTTGGCGATATCCATGCCGTACGTTGTAGCATTCATCTCGGGGACCTCTCGTCGCAGGTGGTTGTTCGAACTCCACTTTGGCACTTGATGCCGTCAGACGCGAGGTTCCCCTTCAGCACCGCAAGGGGCCTTTCCCCTTGCCGAACCGCTTTGACGGTGTCAGCACCGGCAGTCGGTCATTTCGTGGGTGGAGGTGGGCGGGAGGCGTCCATATCATCTTTCTTGTCGTACAACAAGAAAGAAGGTCGCCCGCCGGGGCGAGACCCGGCCAACGATACGCTAAACACCGGAAAGCCGTCCCGCAAGGCCTCACCGATAAGCTTCTCCAAGCACGAAGGACCACCCAGGGAGAGTGATTACCTACCTGGCGCGAACACAGCCTTACGCAATGAGTGTCTGTCGCTCAGCATCTCCCGCATCCACCCTAAGCGGGGAGCAAGTGCCCGAGCCCCCACAACACCCCCATGCCAGTAATGAAGGGCAGCCAGGGATTGCGGAACAGCAGGGCGGCCAGCACCGCGGCCACGGCGGCCGCCAGCCGGGGGCTGAACAGGGTGAGCTCACCGCCCGACACGAAGATGTCCGGCGCCACGATGGCCGCCAGCGCCGCGGCCGGAGCGTAGCGCAGAGCCTTCTGCAGGGACTCGGGCAGGGCCGCCCGCTCACCCAGCACGATGAAGCTGGCCCGTGGCAGGGTCGTCGCCAGGCCAAGGAGGATGAACAGCCCCCACAGGGTCCAGTCGTAGTTCATGGCAGGTCCTTTCCGCGCCAGCGCTCGGCGGCAAAGCCCGCCGCGATGCCGGCAACGATCGCCACGATCACCCCCAGGCGCAGGGGCATGCCACGCAGGGCCACCGCCAGGCCGCCGCCCACCAGGGCCGCCACCAGCATCGGCCGCACCCGGGCCATGGGCACCAGCAGCACGATCAGGGCGATGGTGGCCATGAACTCCAGGGACCAGCCCCGCGGGATGGAACCCGCCGCCATCACCCCGCAGAAGGCAAAGACCTGCCACAGCAACCAGGACCACAGGGACGGACCCAGGTAATACCCCAGGCGCCACTGCGGGTCGGGATGGGACAACATCTTCTCCAGGCAGGTGGCGAAGGCCCCGTCGGTGAGCAGGTGGCCCGACAGCCAGCGCGCCCCCAGGGGGACACCACGGAAGCCCCGGGCGAGGGCGGCACTGAAGATGATGAAGCGCAGATTGAGTACGAAGGCGGTGATCACGATCAGCCATACCGGCGTGCCCGCAGCAATCAGCGGCAGGGTGCCGAGCTGGGCGGTACCAGCAAACACGATCACATTCATGCCCATCGCCTGCAGCGGCGTGAAGCCGACCCCGGACATGGTCAGACCGGTGACCAGCGCCCACGGGATGAGACCGACGGACAGGGGCAGGAAGGCGCGGAACCCCTCCCGCAAGCCGTCCCGGAAACTCGGGGGCATGCCCACTCCTTTCAGAATCGAGCGGGCGACCTTAGCACGCGAGGAGGCATGGGGCTGTCCGGGTTAACGTGAAGGTCACCCCGCCGCCACTACGCCTTGAAAGGTCAGCCCCCACAGCGCCAGCAACACGAAGTTGCTCAGGGCAAAGGCCGCCAGCCGATGATAGACGTCGTTGTAGCTCAAGTGGATCAGGCTGTGCACCACCCGCAGCCCCACATAAGCCCACGCCAGCCCCAGTTGCAGGGCCGAATGCTGGCCGGTCACGAAAGCGATCAGGCCGACCACGTAGAACAGCACCGGCAACTCCAGGAGGTTCATGTAGTTGCGGTTGGGCAGGCACACCTCCGGCGGCACGGCGGCCGATTCGCCGAAGCGGAAATCGGCTGGCTTCACCCGCCCGGCCAGGCCGGCGCCAATGCGCCGGTAGGCAATCAGCACCAGAATCAGAAGGGTCCACCCGGACAAGGCGAACAAGGGATACAGAATGGACGCCTTCATGGCTCAGTCCTGCCCGTCGGCAGGGGGCAAGGACTCGAAGAAGTGGAAGGCCGACTTGTGCATACCCTCGCGCTCGTAGAAACGGTGGGCGTCGGTGCGCTGCAGGCCGGAATCCAGGTGCAGCCGGGCGCAGCCCCTGTCCCGGGCAAACCGGCGCAGCCATGCCAGCATGGCCGCCCCATAACCACGCGAACGCAGCTCGGGTGCCGTGACGAGATCATCGACGTAAAGAAAAGGCCCCCGCGCCAGGCTGTCGCCGAGGCGAAAACCCGCCACCACCGCCACGCGCTCACCCTCAAGCCCGTAGGCCAGCCCATAGCCGGTCAGGGCCAGGCTGCGGACCCGGGCAACGAAACCCGCCTCCTGCAGATCCGGACGCAGGACCTGCATCACCGCAAAACAGGCGGCGATCTCTGCGTCCGTAGACGCCACACGCACTTCCATCCCTCTTCCCCTTCAGACGCCGGGCGCCCCGGCCAGCGCGACACGGTAAAGGTATCGCTCTGGCATGGCAACAGGGGGGTGCGCCACTGATCAGCGTGGCTTGAAGGGCTCGAAGCGGGCGGTTTCGGTCTTGCCGTCGGCAAAGCGCAGGCTGACCAGAGCCTTGGTGGCCGGGTCGGCGGTGTAGAGGGCCATCGCTTCCAGCCGGTCACCGGCCGGGGCCAGCGTCACCGTGACCTTGCCGGCAGGGGCCAGCAGCACCACGCTGCCGCTGACCCCGGCGGGGGCGATCTTGCCGCCGCCGTGGTCGGAGAGATAGACCTTCACCGGCGCCGGCTTGCCACCCCTGGCGTCCCGGGCCAGCACCAGTTCGATGTGATAGGCCCCGGCCATGCGCAACTGGCCGCCGTGGGGGGCCTGCATGGCATCCAGGGTGGCGTCGTCGTGGGCCAGGGCCGGGGTGGCCGCGGCCAGGGCGGCGGCAAGGGTAAGGACAAGACGTTTCATGGAACGACTCCTTTGACGGTGTTCGAGGAAGGGACGGCGTGGGCCGCCACGGGGTTTTCAATCAGGGCCGGCGCGCCATGGCGGCGGAACAGCAGGGGTGTCAGCAGGGTATCGAGCAGGGTCGAGCTGACCAGGCCACCGAAGATCACCACCGCCACCGGGTGCAGAATCTCCTTGCCCGGTGCATCGGCGGCCAGCAACAGGGGCACCAGGGCCAGGGCCGCGGTAAGGGCAGTCATCAGCACCGGGGTCAGGCGCTCCCGCGCGCCACGCAGGATCAGGGCATCGCCGAAGGGCTCGCCCTCTTCATGGTGCAGGTGCAGGTAGTGGCTGATCTTGAGGATGCCGTTGCGGGTGGCGATGCCGGTGAGGGTGACGAAGCCCACCAGCGCCGCCACCGACAGGGGCTGACCGGACAGCCATAGGGCCAGCACCGCCCCCACCAGGGCGGCGGGGATGCCGACCATCACCATGGCCACCAGGCGCACCGAGCGGTAGCGCCCGTACAGCACCAGGAAGACCAGTGCCAGGGACAGGGCCGCCAGCCAGGCGATGCGCGCCTGGGCATCTTCCTGGGCCTGGAACTGCCCTTCGATGCGCACCGACACCCACTGGGGCAGCGGCATGTCGGCCACCATTCCGCGCATCTGCGCCACCGCCTCGGAGAGGCTGCCAGCCACGTTGGCCGACACCACGATGCGGCGCCGGCCGTTGTCGCGGGCGATCTGGTTGGGCCCGTCGCCCTCCTCGATGCGGGCCAGCTGGCCGAGGGGCACGCTGCCGCCCCCGGGCACCGCCACGGGCATCGTCGCCAGGCGTCCGGGGTCGCGCTGGCCATCGGGCAGGCGGATCACCAGGTCGAAGCGCCGCGCCCCATCCACCACCTCGCCCACCCGCTCGCCGCCCACCAGGCGCTGCACCACGCCGAGCACCTCGGCCGGCGCCACGCCATGGGCCGCCAGGGCCGGGTAGTCCAGCACCACCCGCAGCTGGGGGATGCGCACCTGCTTCTCGATCTGCAGGTCGGCAATGCCCGGAATGGCGGCAAAGCGCCCACGCAGGTCTTCGGCCAGGCCGCGGATCTGGTCCAGATCGTCGCCCTGTACCTTCACCGCAATCTGCGCCCGCACCCCCGACAGAAGGTGATCGAGGCGGTGCGCAATCGGCTGCCCCACCGACACGCTGGCCGGCAGACGCGCCAGCCGCGCCCGGATGTCGGCGATGACCTCGGCCCGCGGCCGGCCGTCGGCGCGCAGATCCACCTCCAGCTCGGTGCTGTGCACACCTTCGGCATGCTCGTCCAGCTCGGCCCGGCCGGTGCGCCGGCCCACCTGCAGCACCTCGGGCACCCCGCGCACCAGGGTTTCGGCCAGCTGCCCGATGCGGGTGGACTCGGCCAGGGACACGCCGGGCTGGAGCAGCACGTTAATGGTCAGGGTGCCCTCGTTGAAGGGCGGCAGGAAGGTGCGCGGAAAGAAGGGCACGCTGGCCCCCACCGCCACCACCAGGGTTACGGCCGCCACCAGTACCCGCCCGCTGCGCGGCAGCGCCCAGCCCAGCAGGCGCGCCTGGGCGTCCTTGAGGCGGGTCACCAGCGCCCCGTCCCCATGCCCGAGCTGGGGCATTCCCGGCAGCAGGAAGAAGCACAGCACCGGCGTCACCGTGACCGCCACCGCCAGGCTGGCCAGGATCGCCACGATGTAGGCCAGCCCCAGCGGCACGAACAGCCGCCCCTCCATGCCCGGCAGCGCAAACAGCGGCACGAACACCAGCACCACCGTCAGCGTCGCCAGCACCACCCCGGAGCGCACCTCGCTGCAGGCCCGGGCGATCACCGTCAGCACCGGCAGCGGCGCGGGGCGCTGGCGGTTCTCCTTGAGCCGGCGCAGCACGTTCTCCACGTCCACTACCGCGTCGTCCACCAGTTCGCCGATGGCAATCGCCAGCCCCCCCAGGGTCATGGTGTTAATGGACAGGCCCATGGCCCGGAACACCAGCACCGACGCCAGCAGCGACAGGGGAATCGCCACCAGGGAGATCAGCGTGCTGCGGGTGTTCATCAGGAAGGCGAAAAGCACGATGGCCACCAGGATGGCGCCGTCGCGCAGGGCCTCCTCCACATTGCCCAGGGCCGCCTCGATGAAATCCGCCTGACGGAACAGGAAGCGCGGCTTGGCAATGCCCGGCGGCAGGTTGGCGGCCACCTCGTCGAGGGCGGCCTCCACCGCCCGGGTCAGGGCGATGCTGTCGGTGCCGGGCTGCTTCTGCACCGACACGATCACCGCCGGCCGGCCGTCGAAGCCCGCGCTGCCCCGGGCCACCGCCGGGGCAAAGCCCACCTCGGCCACCTGGGAGAGGCGGATCGCCACCCCCCGCGGGCTGCCCACCGGCAGGTTGGCCAGGTCATCGATGCGCCGGCTGCGCCCCACTCCGCGCACCAGCCACTCCTGCCCCTGACGCTCCAGAAAGCCCCCCGCGCTGTTGGCGGCAAAGCCCGCCACGGCCGTCTCCAGCTGGTCGAGGCTGATACCCAGGGCACGCATCCGCGCCGGGTCGGGCATCACCCGCCACTGCTTCACCCCGCCGCCGATGGGGATCACCTGGGCTACCCCGGGCACCGATAGCAGCCGCGGGCGCAGCACCCAATCGGCGTACTCGCGTACCGCCATCGGGCTGGTGCTGGCCGGGTCGATGGGCAGGGCGATCAGCAGCACCTCGCCCATGATGGAGGCGATGGGCCCCATCTGCGGCGCCACGCCGGCGGGCAGGCGCTCGCGCACCGCGGCCAGGCGTTCGGCCACGCTCTGGCGGTTGCGCCAGAGGTTGCTGCCCCAGTCGAACTCCACGTAAACGATGGACAGGCCGATACCCGACACCGAGCGCACCCGGGTCACCCCGGGCATGCCGTTCATGGCCGTCTCCAGCGGAAAGCTGACCAGCTGCTCGACCTCTTCCGGGGCCATGCCGCCGGCTTCGGTCATCAGGGTCACGGTGGGCTTGTCCAGATCGGGGAAGACATCCACCGGCAGGCTGCGCAGGCCCAGCACACCGGCCACCACCAGGGCCAGCGCCCCGGCCAGCACCAGCACCCGGTTGGCCAGGCTCCAGCCCACCAGGCGGTCGAAGAGATTGGTCGGGGCGCTCACCGCACGCCCCCCAGCAGGTGGGCGCCCTGTACCACCACCCGCTCGCCTGCGGCCAGCCCGCTCACCACCCGTACCCGGCCGGTGTCCAGCGCGGCCACCCGCAGGCGCCGCGGGGCGAAGCGCTCCGGCGCCTCGTGCACCCACACGCTCACGTCCTCGCCGCTGCCGCCAAGGGCCTCGCGGGGCAGTACCAGGGCCTTGCCGGTCGGCCCCTTGAGGCTCGCAAACACCTTCACCGGCTGGCCCACCGCCAGGGGCGGCGCGCCTGCCACGCGGAACAACAGGGGCAAGGTGCCTTCCCGCAGGCTGCGCCCGCCCCCCGCAAAACGCAGTTCGAGGACAGTGCCGCCCACCTCGCCGCGGGCCGTATCCAGCCCGGCCACCAGGGCCGGGTCATAGGCCAGGGCCTCAACCATCAGGCGGTCGGGGCGCAGCACCTCGAACAGCTCGGCCCCGGCCTCGACCCGCTGCCCGGTGGTGGCCCGGGCCACGGCGACAATACCTGCCACCGGGGCGCGCAGGGCCTCGCGCCCGTCCAGGGCCGTACCCAGGGCGGCGAACTGGCGCGCCAACCCGTCGGCCTCGGCCCGCGCCGCGTCGATATCCTTCTGCGCCACGCTACCCTCCAGCCGGGCCAGCCGCGCCGCCCGCTGACGGGCGATACCGAGGCGCGCCTCCACCTCGGCCCGCGCCGCCAGGCGTGCCGACCGTTCCAGGGGCGGCAGGCTGGGGCGCAGCCAGGCCAGCACCTCGCCGGCCTTCACCGCCTGCCCGGGCAGGGGCAGGCCCCGGGGGCCGGCCTCGACGACGCCATCAAAGGGCGCCTGCACGCGCCCGCCGGCGGAGGGGTCGGCCACCACCCGGCCGGCCAGCTCCACGCTCGCCGAGACTTCACTCTCCCGGGCCACCTGGGTGCGTAGCTGCCACAGGTGCTGGGAGGCCTTGGCCACCTGCAGCCGGCCATCGGCCAGGCGGCGCGGGGCATCCACCGGCGGGGCCGCCGCCGGGGCCGTGTCGGCAGCGTGTTGATGGCCTTCATGGGGCAGACCGCTCAGGGGCCACAGCAGGGCCAGGATCAGGACGGCGCGCTTCATGCTGCGGCCCTCCGGCGACGCCACCACAGGCCCAGGGCGGCCACGGCGGCAATGCCACCGGCCACCACCGGCAGCACTGCGCGGGGCTCGCCATGATCGGTGCTGCCGGCTTCGGCAGGCAGCACCAGGGTGGCCGGCAGCAGATCCAGCGCCGAGCCGGCCTGCACGGTGAAAACGAGTTGATGGCTTCCCGGCTGGGTCAGGCCCGCGGCATCCACCCGGTAGCTGCCGTCGCCGGCGGGTCGGGCCACGCCCTTCCAGGCGCCGGCCTCCACTTCGATCTGCGCATCGGTGACCGGGGCGTTGTCGCTGCCCCGGTCCAGCCACAGCAGCATCTGCCCACCATCCATGGCAGCGACCAGATCGAAATCCTCGCTGCGCGCCGTGGCGCGGGGTGACCAGCCGGCCTCGGTGGCGGCCGGGGCTGCGCCGTGGTCGTGGCCTTCATGGGCCGAGGCAGGCAGGGTGATGAATGACATCGCCAGGGCAGCGATCAGGTTACGGGGGCTCATTCGGCACTTCCCTTCAGGTAGTCGCGCCAGGCCTCGGCCTGTTCGCGGGTGTGGCGGGCGCGGAGGGCCGCGGTGTCGGCGTCGAAGGCGGCGGCGCGGGCCCGCAACAGGGCCTCCAGGGGGCGCTCGCCGAGGCGCCAGGCGGTGTCGGCCAGGCCCAGGTTGTCGGCGGCCAGGCGCTGGCGGGCCCGGGCGGCGTCTTCCAGGCGGGCCGCAGTGGCCAGCTGGTCGGCGGCCTGGGCCCGGTCCTGCTCGAGCTGGTGGCGTAGCTGCTCGGCGGCCACGGCGCGCTCGGTCACGGCGGCAATGGCCGCTGCCTCCCGGGCTGCCGTGCGCGAGGCCGAGGTCAGGGGGATGACCACGCGCAGGCTGATCGAATCGCCATACTCGGCGCCGCTGGCATCCCGCTCCCGGCGCAGGCGCAGGCCCACCTCCGGGTTGTCGCGCAGGCTCTGGCGGGTGGTGGCGAGGCGCGCCTGGGCAAGGGCCGTAGCCTCCCGGGCTGCCACCAGCCCGGGGTGGAGGGTCACTGCAGTCTCGGCGGACGAGACTTCCAGCTTGGGGGGCGGCGGGCTGCCGGCCAGCACCTGGAAGCGGCGGGCCAGCTCCCTCGCCGCCAGGTCCTGCTCGGCCACGGCAGCTTCGGCGGCCAGGCGTTCGGATTGCGCCAGGTTGAGGTCGAAGCGGGGCGCCTCCCCGGCGGTGACACGCCGGGCCAGATCGTCGGCGAGCTGGCGGGCCACCGTCAGGCGGCGCTCGGCCAGGCCCGCCTGGCCCCGGGCCAGCAGCCAGGCCAGGCGGGTGTCCACCAGGCGGCGCGCCAGCTCAAGGCGCAGGGCCGCGCGCTCGGCATCGAGGGCGCGCAGGGCGGTGCCGGCCTCATCTCTACGGGCAGCGGCCTGGCCGGGCAGCCACACGGGCTGGGCATATTCCAGCTCCCACTCCTGGCGGCCGCGGTTGTCGAAGGGGCGATCATTGCGGTTGGCGATGCCCACCGCTCCGGGGCCGGGGGTCCATCCGGCGGCCACCTCGGCCAGGGCGGAGAGTTCGTCCCGGCGGGCGTCCAGGGCCCGGGCGCGGGGGTCGCGCTGCCACGCGGCATCGACCAGCTCGGTCAGGCCGGCCGCGGCGGGCCGGGCCGTCACCGCCAGGGCGCAGCACAGCAGTACAAATAGGGCGAACAGGCGTCGCATGAAATCCTCGCAGACAAACGATGGAGAACATGCGGACGGCAGGTGGCGCGGCCCGGGGGCCACGCATTACACAGGGGAAAAGCGCGAAAGACTGCCGTCCGCGTCAGGCGGCGGCAGCTCTGGGAGGGCGATCGGGCTGGGGCGGAACGCGGCTGGCGCTCGTGGGCAGATCCCGCGCCACCCGCACCGGGCTGAAGGCCACGGCGCCGGGAGCAAGGGGCAGGGAAAACAGGGAGAAAGCCACGTGGTGGCACACGCTGCAGTCGTCGCAGCAGGCATCGGCCGCCGCCGGGGCGTCGGGTGACGGATCAGCCGCCGCCGCAGCCATGGCTTCGAGGCAGTGCACATGCTCACCCATGTCGGCCTGCACCGCGGCCGCCTGCGTGTCGGCCATGTGCCGGCACAGGGGCGCGAAGCTCCCTGCCATCGCCTGGAGGGGCAGCAGGAGCATCAGCAGCAGGATGAGGACACGACGCAGCAAGGGGGCAGCTCGCAAAATGCACGGGAGGATTGTAGCCGGGCTCTTGGCAGAGCGTGCAAACAGGATCAAAGTTCCCGCCGCCCGCCCACGAATCTTCTCCCCATGACCGACCAACCCAACAATCCGCTCCACGGCATCACCCTCGAAAGCATGCTCACCGAACTGGTGGAGCGCTACGGCTGGGACAGCCTAGGCAACCAGGTGAACATCCGCTGTTTCCAGTTCGAGCCGAGTATCAAGTCCAGCCTCAAATTTCTGCGCCGCACCCCCTGGGCCCGCGCCGAAGTCGAGGCCCTGTACCTGAGACAACGGCGCTAGGCCCGCGCGGAGCCGACGCCCATGGCCGCCGAGTTTCACGTCCCGGTCTATTTCGATTACCTGGCCACCTTCAGCTGGGCCCTGTCCGGCGCCATCGTGGCCCTGCGCAAGCGCTGCGACATCGTCGGCCTGTTCGTGCTGGCCCTGCTCACCTCGGTGGGCGGCAGCATCCTGCGCGACGGGCTGTTCCTGCAGCGCACCCCGCCGGTACTCACCGATCCGGTCTACCTGCCGCTGATCACCCTCGCCACCCTGCTCATCGCCCTGCTCCATCGGCGCATTGCCGATCTGCCGATGGTGGACAAGCTGGTCAGCACCATCGACGCCATCGGCACCCCGGCCTTCGCCGTGGTGGGCATGCAGCTCGCCCTGGGGGCAGGCATCCCCTTGCCCGGGGTGGTGCTGGTGGGGGCGGTGAGCGGGGTGGGCGGCGGCGTGCTGCGCGACGTGATCGTCCGCGACGTTCCCTTCATCCTCCAGCCCGGCCAGTTCTTCGCCGTGGTGCTGCTGATGGCCAACTTGGCCTTCCTGGCCCTGACCCTGGCCCTCGGGGTGGATACCGTGCCCGCCGCCTGGGCCACCATCGCCCTGTTCTTCGTGGTGCGCATGCTCACCCTGCGCTACAACTGGCAGACACGCCCCCTGCTGCGGAACGAATAGCCCGATCGCCCCCTCCATACCGGACTGCCCGAAGGAGACACCCCATGCCGCCGATCGAACGCATCACCCCGCGCAGCGCAGACCTGGGCGAAGGCCTGCACGTGCGCCGCGCCCTGCCCACCCGCGCGCGCCGCATGATCGGCGCCTGGTGCTTCCTCGACCACGCCGGCCCGGTGGACTTCGCCCCCGGCGGCGGCACGCATGTGGGCGCCCACCCCCACACGGCCCTGCAGACCTTCACCTGGCTGATCGACGGCGAAGTCCTGCACCGGGACAGCCTGGGCAACGAACAGGTGATCCGCCCCGGGCAGGTGAACCTGATGACCGCCGGCCACGGCATCGTGCACACCGAAGACTCCCTGCCCGACGCCCGCCGCCTGCACGCCGCCTAGCTGTGGATCGCCCTGCCACCGGAACACGCCGACTGCCCGCCGGCCTTTGAACATCACCCGGTCCTGCCCCAGTGGGCGCAGGACGGCTGCACCCTGACCCTGCTGGCCGGGCGCCACGGCGAGCAGCAGTCACCGGCACGCCTCCACTCGCCCCTGATCGGGCTGGACATCTGCAGCAGCGGCGACGCCCGGCTGACACTGCCCCTCGACCCCGGCTTCGAATACGGCATCCTGCCCCTGGAGGGCAGCCTGCGCATCGGCGACGAGACCTTCGACAGCGATGCCTTTGCCTGCTTCGCGCCGGGTGCCGACAGCATCCACCTGGAACTCGCCGCCCGCACCCGTCTGCTCGTCATCGGCGGCGTGCCCTTCGCCCAGCCGGTGCTCATGGCCTGGAACTTCGTCGGTCACAGCCGGGAGGCCATCGCCGCCGCCCAGCGCGACTGGGAAGCCGGCAACCCGCGCTTCGGCGCCGTCGACGGCAGCACCCGCCGCCTGGTCGCGCCGCCCCTGCCGTGGATCGGCCACTGACACCCCACCCCAACACCCGCCCCCTGCCACCGCCCCTTTCACTCCGGAGATCCCCTGCCCATGTCCGCTCTGTTCCAGCCCCTCCAGGTCGGCGCCCTGACGCTGCCCAACCGCATCCTGATGGCCCCCCTGACCCGCTGCCGCGCCGAGGACGACCACGTGCCCGGTGACCTGATGGCCACCCACTACGCCCAGCGCGCCAGTGCCGGCCTGCTCATCGCCGAGGCCACCATGGCCATGGAGGGCAACTCCGCCTTCTGGCACGAGCCGGGCATCCACTCGGCCGCCCAGGTGGGCGGCTGGAAGCACGTGACCGACGCGGTGCACAAAGCCGGCGGACGCATCTTCCTGCAGGTCTGGCACGGCGGCCGGGCCTGCCACCCGCTGCTCAACGACGGCGCCCAGCCCGTTGCCCCCAGCGCCCTGCCCATCCGCAACGACGAGGTACACACCCCCGAGGGAAAGAAGCCCTACGTCACCCCCCGCGCCCTCGCCGATGACGAACTGCCGGGCATCGTCGCCGGCTTCCGCCACGCGGCGGAGAACGCCCTGGCCGCCGGCTTCGACGGCATCGAGGTGCATGGCGCCAACGGCTACCTGCTCGACGAGTTTCTGCGCGACGGCAGCAACACCCGCAGCGGCCCCTACGGCGGCCCCATCGAGAACCGCGCGCGCCTGATGCTGGAAGTCCTCGACGCCTGCGTGGGCGTGTGGGGCGCCGGCCGTGTCGGCCTGCGTCTGTCGCCCCTCAACAGCTACAACGACATGCGCGACAGCGACCCGGTGGGGCTGATCACCTGGATGGCCCAGCGCCTCAACGATTACCCGCTGGCCTACCTGCACGTGATGCGCGGCGACTTCTTCGGCCAGCAGAAGGGCGACGTGGTGACCCCGGCCCGGGCCCACTACAAGGGCGTCCTGATCGGCAACATGGGCTACACCCCGCAAGAGGCCGCCAGCGCCATCGAAAGCGGCCAGCTCGACGCCGTGGCCTTCGGCACCGCCTTCCTCGCCAACCCCGACCTCCCCGCCCGCATCAAGGCCGGCGCCAGCCTCAACAAACCCCACCCCGCCACCTTCTACTCCCCCGGCCCCGAGGGCTACACCGACTATCCCTTCATGCAGTGAGGCTCCCCAGGAGAGCAGCCTCACCGGCCCTTGATCACCGGCATTCCCCTCCCCTCCGGCGCGCCGACTGGAGGGTTCGGCAGGCGGGAAATGGGTTCTGATGTTTGAGCCCGAAGGGCGAGTGCGGAGCATTGCTCCGCGCCGCCGCAGCCGGCCGGGTGTGCAAACCCGGCCGTGGAAAGACCCGGCCGATGTCACCTTGCACAACGGCCAGCCCCACCACCCCAGGCTCTTGAAACCCGCCGCAACGACTCCCATATCCGAGACAGGGGGCGGCAATGGTGTGCCGTCCGCGTCCGATGAGGAGGAATCCACATGTTCTACCGATCCCTGTTTCCCCGTGACGTGTTTGCCGAACTGGACCGCATCCAGCGTGGCCTGCAGCAAGGGGGCGGCGACCTGTCGCCGAACATCCGCGGTACCGCCCGGGGCGGCTACCCGGCCATGAACGTGGGCAGCACGCCCCGCTCCGTGGAGATCTACGCCTTCGCCCCCGGCATCGACCCGGCGAGCCTGGACGTGCAACTGGAAAAGGGCGTCCTGACCGTCGCCGGCGAACGCACCAGCGTGCTCCCGCCCAAGGACGCGCCGGCCACCGTGCATATCGACGAGCGCTTCTCGGGCCGCTTCCGCCGGGTCGTGACCCTGCCCGACGACGTGGACCCGAACGCCGTCGACGCCCGCTACACCGACGGCGTCCTGCACATCAGCGTGCAGCGCAAAGCCGCGGCCCAGCCGCGCCGTATCCACATCCAGTAAGGAGAGCCGACCATGAACGACAATCCCGCCCTGCGCCAATCGCCCCAGGCCGACACGGCCCCGCGCACCGCCGAGACGCTGCTCCCCCCGGTGGATGTGATCGAGGACGGCGCCGGCATCACCCTCTACGCCGACCTGCCCGGCGTACCGAAAGACAAACTGCACCTGCACGTGGAAGCCGACACGCTGACCATTGAAGGCGAGATCGCCCTGCCCGCCCCGGAAGGGCTGGAGTCCATCCACTCGGAAGTCGGGCTGCCCCTGTACCGGCGTGTCTTTACCCTGTCCAAGGAGCTCGACGCCGACCGGGTGGCCGCCGAGTTTGCCCACGGGGTGCTCACCCTGCGCATTCCCAAGGTGGAGCACGCCCAACCCCGGCGCATCCCCATCCAGGTGGGCTGACGGCACGCACGGCAGCCTGTCGGGCCGGGCAGGCTGCTACACCCCGCTTGCGCGCCGCTCCAGCCACTTGAGCACCACCCGCAGGAGCAGGCCCGGCTCGACGGGTTTGGGGATGAAATCGTTCATGCCCACCTCGAAGCAGCGTGCTCTATCCTCGGCAAAGGCATTGGCGGTCATGGCCACGATGGGCGTGTCCGCCTGGCCGGGCAGCGCGCGGATCTGCAGGGTGGCCTGCAGGCCGTCCATGCGTGGCATCTGCATGTCCATGAGGATCAGGGCGTAGTCGGCCTCGCGTACCCGCTCCACCGCCACCTGACCATCCTCCGCGGTATCGATGAGAAGGCCGGTTTCGGCGAGCATCTCGACGGCGATCTCCCGGTTGATCTCGTCGTCCTCCACCACCAGCACACGCAGCCCGGCAAAGCGCTCGCCGATGATGCTCTCGGCCGCGTCGGGATCGGGCAGCAGGCCGGTGATGGGCATGTAGTCACCCTTGGCCAGGCGGGCAGTGAACCAGAAGGTACTCCCCACCCCAGGCTCACTCGACACCCCCGCCGAGCCGCCCATCAGTTGCGCCAGCTTGCGGGTGATCGCCAGCCCGAGGCCGGTACCACCGTACTCCCGGGTGGTCGAGCTGTCGGCCTGCTCGAAGGCGCTGAAGATCTGGCCGAGTTTGTCCGCCGGAATGCCGATCCCCGTGTCCTCCACCTCGAAGCGCACCAGCTGATCGGTGGGGGTGTCCTCCATCACCCGGGTGCGGAAGCACACGCGCCCCCCTTGCCCGGTGAACTTGACCGCATTGCTGCCAAAATTGAGCAGGGCCTGCTGCAGGCGGGTCGGGTCACCCAGCAGCGGGGCAAGGCCTTGCTGCACCTCCTCCGAGATCACCAGTGCCTTGGCCACGGCCCGATCATGGAGCATGGACACCACGTTGTGCACCACTCCATTCACCGCCACCCGGGTGCGCTCCAGGCTCAACTTGCCCGCCTCGATCTTGGAAAGATCCAGCACCGCATTGAGAATTTCAAGCAGGTGTTGCCCGGCGGTCTCGATCTTGTCCAGGCGCTGCGCCTGATCGTCACTCACACCGGAGCGCAGCAGCAGGTGGGTCATGCCGATGATGGCATTGAGGGGTGTGCGGATCTCGTGGCTGGTATTGGCCAGAAAGGCACTCTTGGCCAGGTTGGCCGTCTCGGCCGCCTCCTTGGCCTGGGCCAGTTCGGCGGTCCGCAGGGCGACCTGCTCCTCCAGGTGGCTGCGGTGGGCGGCAAGCTCCTGCTCCATGGCCCGGCGGGCGGTCACGTCCTGGCCGATGCACAGGAGTCCGGCCACACTCCCGTCAAGCCGGCGGATCGCCTGATTGGACCAGCGCACGAACACCCGCCGGCCGTCACGGGTCATGTTCTCGTTCTCGTTGTGCTCACCGCTGCCAGGGTCGTCGAGGATGGTCCGGATCATCTCGCCCAGATCGCGGCCCGAACCGCTCTCAATGGCGGGCACGATGGTTCCGATCACGCTGCGACCGATGATTTCCCGCGCGGAAAAGCCGAAGAGGCGTTCCGCACATTCGTTGAAGTAGGTCACCGTGCCCTCCGGCGACAGCCGCAGGATCACGGCATTGGCGTTCTCCACCAGCTCCCGGTACTGGGTCTCGCGGGTCTGCAGGGCCTCTTCCGCCAGGGTACGGTCGCGGATCTCGACCGTCAGCGCCCGATTGAGCCCGCGCACCTTGGCCACCACCAGCAGGGCCACCAGCAGCCCCAGCACCGACACCACCAGGGCGGCCACCAGCCAAGGTGGCACCCGGGTAGAAGGCTGCGGGTCGAACAGAAAATCACCCAGCTCGAAATCTGCCAGCAACTTGCCCTGGCGCACATAGACATCAACCACATGCCGCCAGCGGCCCGGGCTCATGTAGCCCGCCTCCACAATGTCGGGGCGGGTCAACTCACGGAGCTGCGCCGCCTCGAAAAGCAGATGCGCCCGCGACTTGCCCTGGGTGTTGTAACGATCCAGGATCAGGTCGGTCACCGCCTGCGGATTGGCCAGGGCATGCACAAGGCCGCGCAGGGTGGCCTCGCGGAAGGCCACCACCACGTCGGGGCGGGCAGCCAGGGCCGCCCGGGACGAGAACAGCATGTTGCCGAACAGATCGATGCCCGCCGATTGGGGCGTCAGCAGAAGGAACTGATGTTCGCGCCCCCGGATCAGGAAGGGCTCGTTCGACAAATAAACCGCCTTCGCCGCCACCTCGCCCGACTCCAGGGCGGTCAGCGTCCAGTCGGCCTGTTCCACAAACTGGATCTGTGGCGGTCGTAGACCGGAGGCCAGCAGAAAGGCTTCGATCTCGTCACGGGTATGGGGGTCCACCGACACCGGCCGCCCGGCCAGGTCGTGCACGCTCTGCACCCCCTGCGCCCTGGACGCCAGCAAGGCCACCGGCGAGTGTTGCAGAAGCGTGGCCACCGCCACCACGGGCAGGCCCCGCGCCCGATCCACCACCAGGCTGGATGTGCCCACACCGAAATCGGCGCGGCCTTCCACCACCTCCTTGACCACGTTGATGCCCGGCCCACCCTCGACGATCCGCACATCCAGCCCGGCATCCTTGTAGTAGCCCTGGCTCTCGGCGGCATAGAAGGCCGCGAACTCGAACTGATGCTTCCAGTTGAGCTGCACCACCACCTGTTCGGCCGCGTGTGCAGGCCCCCATGCCATGGGCACCAGAACGCACAGCCACACCCGCAAACGCCCAAGAAACGCACGCAAGCAACATTCCCCCAACCCGTGCGGCAGCACAAGCCTTGATGGTTCCGATCAGGACATGGACGCGATCTTAGCGCCAGCCTCGGGGCGTGGCGAGTGCCACAAGCAATGCCTTTGGTCTATATCCGGCTCTCCGCATGTCCCGGATGGGCCATGATGGTATCGATCAACGCCCGGGTGAAGCTGGGCAGGGAGTCGCCACGCCGGGTCAGCACGTAGCGCTCACGCACCGCCCAGGTCTCATCCAGGGGCTTGGCCACGATCTTCATGGTGCGGCTGTGCCGAAGGGCCGCCGACTCGGGCACGATGCCGATGCCCACCCCGGCCTCGACCATGCGGCACACCGACTCGAAGTTGCTCACCTGGACGCGGATGTGCAAGCGGTGGCGGACGTTCCGCATCAAGCCATTGACGAAAGTCTGCAGCGTGCTGCCCTCGTGGAGGCCGATGTAGTCGTAATCCATCATGTCGGCAAAGCACACCGACGCCCGCGCCGCCAGGGGATGCCCCGGCGCCACCGCGAGGATCAGGCGGTCGGTGCTGAAGTGATGCTTCTCCAGCCCATCCGCGTCCACGGCCCCGGAGACGATGCCCAGGTCGGTGGTGCCATCCAGCACGCCGCGCACGATCTCGGCGGTCAGGCGCTCCTGCAGGTCCACGTCCACCTGCGGGTGGCCGGCCAGAAAGGTGGCCAGCACCTCGGGCATGAACTCGGTCACCGCCGTGGTGTTGGCAAACACCCGGATGTGCCCCTGCACGCCCTCGCCGAAGCGCTGCAGATCGCTCTTCATGTGCTCGATCTGGCCCAGGATGATGCGTGCGTGCTGCAGCAGGCTCTGCCCTGCCGGCGTCAGGGCCACGCCCCGCGGCGCCCGGTACAGCAGGCGCACCCCGGCCTGGCTCTCCAGCTCCTTCACCCGCGCACTCACCGCCGGCAAGGACAGGTGGCTGCGCTCCGCCCCGCGGGTCAGGCTCTTGCTCTCGGCAATGTGGATGAACAGGCGCAGGTCGCGCAGGTCGATGTGCATGAAGATCGGTCCCCGATGGATCAAGCCCCATAGCGTCGCATGGCGCCAGGGAAAATGCAGGGCCGAATGAACTCGCCCCCACGGGGCGTCTGCGACACGTCGCATTCCCGACACACCCCGCCACCCCGCCCCGCAAGCAAAACCCCTTGCATAACAAGGCCCTGCCATCCGCCCACCAATCAGCATGGATCTTGCATCGCAACATCACCCCCCGCTGGAGTCCATACCGATGAAGCTGCAGATCGAGCAACCGATTGTCGACGCGCTGGTGGGCGCTCATCCCCGCCTGGCCTGGTTGCAGGAGCAGATGCGCTTCGGCAACCGGGCCGAAGTGGACTTTGCCCAGCTCGAACATGACGAGCTGCACTACCTGGAAGGCCTGTTTGCCGATGCCGGCCCGCATATGCGCGCCCGCGCCGCCCAGATCGCCACCCTGCGCCAGGCCCTGGGCGCCGACGCCCCACGCTTCACCGCCGACGAGCTGGACATTCTGGTGCCGGCCATCGCCCACTATCTGGCCGACGGCGCCGAGCGCGGCTGGCTGTTCTCCATCGCCACCCCCGACCGCCCCACCGCCTGGGTCGTCACCCGGCTGGACTTCACCCCCTCGTCCAACGACGAGGTGGGCAAGGTCTTCATCGAGATGAAGGCCAACACCCGCGGCAAGGTCGCCACCCACACCGTGCGTATCGTGGCCGGCGACATTGCCGGGCGCAGCGTGGGCGAAATCCTGGCCGCCAAGGGCCTGGTCAGGGAGACCGCCGCCCTCATCGCCACCTATGACGACATGGAGGCCCGCTATTTCGACTGGCGCGCCCGCTACGGCGAGCAGTTTTCCGGCCGAGGCACCGGCCTCTACGCCGAGAACCCCACCGCCAGCCACCGGGACACCGACTGGTCGCGCAAGGACGTGGTGATCCTCTCATCCAGCGGCGGCGACGCCCGCCTGGTGAACGACGAAGGCATCCTGGCCGAGCGGGTGCTGACCCTCGACGCCCCCGGCGAGATCCTCGGCACCTACCTGCGCAAGGCCGCCAAAGGCTCCCGCTACATCGACGAGGACGCCGCCGAGGATGCCCGCAAGGCCCTGCCCAAGGGCTTGTTCACCCGGCTGCCGGTGCACTTCCACATCCTCATGTTCCACCTGGACCTGCACCACTACCTGTGGGTGCACGTGGCCGACATCCACCCCTACGAATACAAGCCCGCCCTGCGCCACAAGCTGGTGCTGCCCGAAGAGCAGACCGACCTCATCGACATCCTCACCGCCGAGATGGATCTGCTGATGGACGACATCGTCGAGGGCAAGTCCGGCGGCACCACCGTGCTCTGCGCCGGCCCCCCGGGCGTGGGCAAGACCCTCACCGCCGAGGTGTACTCCGAGATCATCCGCCGCCCCCTGTACCGGGTGCACTCGGGCCAGCTCGGCCTCAGCGTGTCCAACATGGAGACCATCCTCAAGGACGTGCTCACCCGCGCCCAGCGCTGGGGTGCCGTCATGCTCATCGACGAGGCCGACGTCTACATCAAGCGCCGCGACGACGACATCACCATGAACGCGGTGGTGGGCGTCTTCCTGCGGGTGCTGGAATACTTCAACGGCCTGCTCTTCCTCACCACCAACCGCATCGACGACATCGACGAAGCCATCGTGTCCCGTTGCATCGCCCTCATCAAGTATTCGCCACCGGACGACGCCGGGCGCCGACGCATCTGGCAGGTGATGGCCGAACAGTTCGGGCTGGTGCTGGAGGCGGACATCACCGACCAGCTCGTGGCCCTCTTTCCCGCCGCCACCGGGCGCGACATCAAGGGCCTGGCCAAGCTGGTGGCCAAGTACTGCAAGCAGAAGCAATGCCCCGCCGATCTGGCCGCCTTCACCCGCTGCGCCACCTTCCGCGGGCTGGAGGTGAGCCACCGGGGCTAAAGCCACAGCACCGGCAGGAGAGAGCAGAGCAAATCTGTAACATTTTGTCTGCCTGACGGTATCCTGCGCCCATGCGCCAAATAATTCACAGGCAATGAACGCGCGGATCCCTTCGCAAAAACTCGACAAACTGTACGCGCTGTTTTCCGCCAACCAGCTTGAAGCACTCGAACGGGCGGCCCGCGACTGTACGCGCCGCCATCCGGCCGCCGCCGCGGGCTGGCAGATGCTCGGCGCGTCCTTCCTCGCCCGCCAGCGCGAACAGGACGCCCTGCCCCACCTGCAGCACGCCGCGCGGCTTGCCCCGGACGACGCCGCCATCCAGGACAACCTGGGCCTGGCCCTCTTGCGCCTGGGTCAACCGGCCGCCGCCGAGCCCCACTTCGAACAGGCCACCCGCCACGATCCGCGGCGCGTGTCGGCGTGGGTGAACTGGTCGCAGGCCGCACGCCAGGCGGGCCACCCGGCCCGTGCCGAACACTGCGCCCGCCAGGCCCTGGCCCTCGCCCCCCACTCACCGGAAGCCCACCTCAACCTGGGCAACGCCCTGGCCGACCAGCACCACTGGGACGACGCCGAAAGGCAGTACCAGACCGCCACCCTCTGCGCCCCCCCCGGCTGGATCGAGCCGGCCCTGAACCTGGGCAACCTGTTCGACCGCCAGAGCCGCTTTGCCGAGGCCGCCGCCTGCCTCGACACCCTGAGCCACAAGCCCGCCGCCGACTGGCGCGTATTCAGCGCCCTTGGCCGTGCCCGCTCCATGCTGGGCGACACCGCCGCCGCCCGCGACGCCTATGCCCGCGCCCTGGCCCTCAACCCCCGCGCCGCCGCAGCCTACAGCGGCTACCTGTATCACCTGATGCACGACCCCGGCGCCTCCGCCGAGACCATCTTTGCGGAGCACTGCCGCTTCGGTCAGGCCCTCGACGCCAGCCTGCGCGTGCCGGCACCGCGCCACACCCACGACCGCAACCCCGAGCGCCCCCTGCGCATCGGTTTTGTGTCCGGCGACCTGCGTCAGCACGCGGTGGCCCACTTCATGGAGCCCATGTTTGAAGCCCTCGGCCAGCGCGGGCTGAGCCTGGTGGCCTACAGCAACCTGGCCCGGGAGGACGGGACAAGCGCCCGCCTGCGCGGCCTCATCCCCACCTGGCACCGGGTCGCCGCCCTGAGCGATACCGAGCTGGCCGCCCAGATCCGCGCCGACCGCATCGACATCCTGGTGGACCTCTCCGGCCACACCGCCGACAACCGCCTGCCGGTGTTCGCCCTGCGGCCGGCGCCGGTGCAGGTCACCTGGCTGGGCTACTCCGGCACCACCGGCCTGCGCAGCATCGACTACCGTTTCGTCTACACCCTCACCGCCCCGCCCGGCCGGCTCGACGACCAGTTCACCGAGAAGCTGGTGCACCTGCCCTACGCCATGAGCTTCAAGACCGACCCGGACGCCCCGGACGTCGGCCCCCTGCCGGCCCTGGCCCGTGGCCACCTCACCTTCGGCAGCCTCAACCGGCCCAACAAGATCAGCGCCGACTGCATCGCCCTGTGGGCGCGGGTGCTCAAGGCCGTGCCCGACGCCCGGCTGCTGGTGGGTGCCGTCTCCGAGGCCGCCACCGCCGAGCGCCTGCTGGCGCAGTTTGCCGCCGCCGGCATCGGCCCCGAGCGCCTGGACCTGCGCCCGCGCCTGCCCACCCGCGACTACCTGGCCCTGCACAACGAGATCGACCTGCTCCTCGACACCTTTCCCTACGCCGGCGGCACCACCTCCAACCACGCCCTGTGGATGGGCGTGCCCACCCTCACCCTGGTCGGCCGCACCCTGGCCCAGCGCCTGGGCGCGGGCATCATGGGCAAGGTGGGGCTCTCCGACTGGGTGGCGGAGAGCGAAGACGCGTTCGTGGCCATCGCCGAGCGGGCCGCCGCGCACCCGGACGAACTCGCCGCCCTGCGCCAGCGCCTGCGCGAGCGCCTGATGCACTCCCCCAACCTGAGCACCGCCCGGGTCGCCGACAGCGTGGCCCTGGCCTTCCGCCTGATGTGGCGGGGCTGGTGTGCCGGCCGGGCACCGGCGCCCATCATCCTGCCGCGCTTCGACGAATGAGCGACAAACCCCTCTACGTCACCGAGCCCGCGCTGCCGCCCTTCGAGCAGTTCGAACCCCTGCTGCGCGAGATCTGGGCCAGCCGCCGGCTGACCAATGGCGGCGCCTTCGCCACCCGGCTCGAGACCGAACTCGCCGGCTACCTGGAGGCCCCCCAGGTGAGTGTGCTGGCCAACGGCACCCTGGCGCTGATGCTGGCCCTCAAGGCCCTGGAGGTAGAAGGCGAGGTCATCACCACGCCCTACTCCTTCGTCGCCACCACCCATGCCCTCGTGTGGAGCGGCTGCACCCCCGTGTTTGCCGACATCGACCCGGTCAGCCTCAACCTCGACCCCGCCGCCGTGGAGGCCGCCATCACCCCGCGCACCCGGGCCATCCTGGCCGTGCACGTGTATGGCCGCCCCTGTGACACCGCCGGCCTGCAGGCCGTGGCCGATCGCCATGGCCTACGCCTGATCTACGACGCCGCCCACGCCTTTGGCGTGCGCCTGGACAGCGGCAGCCTGATGGCCGCCGGCGACGCCGCCATCCTCAGCTTCCACGCCACCAAGGTCTTCCACACCTTCGAGGGCGGCGCCATCGTGTGCCGGGACGAAGCCCTCAAGGCGCGCATTGACCTGCTGCGCAACTTCGGCTTCAAGGGCGAAACCCGGGTGCTGGCCACCGGCATCAACGCCAAGATGAACGAGCTTCAGGCCGCCTTCGGCTGCCTAACCCTGGGCAGCATCGACGCCGAGATCGCCGCCCGCGCCGCCATCGCCGCGCGCTACCGGGCGGCCTTCGCCCCCCTGACCGGCCTGCGCCTGCTGTCCGGGCTGCCCGGCGTGGCGCGCCACAACCACGGCTACTACCCGGTGTTCATCGAAGCGGGCTTCCCCCTCGACCGCGACACCCTGTACACCCGCCTGCGCGAGCAGGGCATCATCGCCCGGCGCTACTTTTACCCGCTGATCAGCGACTTCGACATGTACCGCGACGCCCCCGGCGCCGACCACCTGCCGGTGGCCCGGCGCATGGCCGACACGGTGCTGTGCCTGCCCCTCTTCGGCGCCATGGACGACGCCGACGTGGCGCGGGTGATCGACGCCGTGAACGCCGCCGCCCGCACCTGACATCTGCCTGGAGACACCCCATGGACAACACCAGCCGCCGCATCGCCGACTACGCCGTGGCCATGCAGACCGCCCCCCTGCCCGGGGGCTCGGCCGACGCCGTGACCCGCCACCTGATCGACTCGGTTGCCTGTGCCTTTGGCGCCCTGGGCGCCCGCCCGGCGCGGGTGGCCCGCACCATCGCCGGCACCGCTAGCAGCAGCGCCGGCGCCTCGGTGTTCGGCCTGGCCCAACCCACCACCCCCGAATACGCCACCTTCGCCAACACCGTGATGGTGCGCTACCTGGACTACAACGACACCGGCAACGGCGGCCACCCCAGCGACATGATGTCCGGCGTGCTGGCCCTGGGCGAAGCCCGCGGGGCCAGCGGCGCCGAAGTCATCCTCGCCATCCATGCCGCCTACGAAACCTATGCCGCCATCCGCCGCGGCGGCCTGTATGGCAACCTGCTGCGCAACAAGCACGTGGACCAGATCTACGCCACCCTGGGCGCCGTGGTGGGCGCCGGCGTGATCCTGGGCCTGGACCACGAACGCATGGGCCACGCCATCGCCCTGGCCCTCACCCCCAACATCCCCATGCGCGTCACCCGCACCGGCCTCATTTCCGACTGGAAGGGCTGCGCCACCGCCCACGGCACCATGAACGCCGTGTTTGCCGCGCGCCTGGCCGAGCAAGGCCTCACCGGCCCCGACCGGCCGTTTGAAGGCCTCGCCGCCTTCTACCAGATGCTGGGCATCCCGCCCCTCGACCTGTCCACCCTCGGCGAAACGCGCAAGGGCCTGTCGGCCCTGCAGAGCACCGGCCTCAAGTACTACCCCGCCGATTACAACGGCCAGGGGCCCATCGCCCTGGCCCAGGCCCTGCGCAGCGAAGCCGCCCTGGACGACATCGACCAGATCACCGTGGCCGTGCACTGGGGCGGCCTGCACGCCATCGGCGGCGGCGCCGGCGACCACGACGAAAAGTGGGACCCGCAAACCCGCGAAGTGGCCGACCACAGCATGGCCTACCTGGTGGCCGTGGCCCTGGTGGATGGCGACGTGACCGTGGACAGCTTCAGCGAAGCCCGCATCAGCGACCCTGCCCTGCGCCCGCTGATGCAGAAGATCGTCGTCATCGACGACCCCGAACTCACCGCCGAACACGCCGGCGAGCTGCCCCGCTGGCCCTCCCGGGTCGAGCTGGTACTCAAGGACGGCCGCCGCCTGGGCCGCGCCTCCGGGCCGCCCAAGGGCCACCCCCTCAACCCCATGGACGATCACGAACTGGAAGCCAAGTTCTGGCGCATGGCCGACCGCGCCCTGCCCCGCGAACAAGGCCGGATCTGGCTCGAAACCCTGTGGTCCTTCGCCGGCCTGGACGACATCCGCCCCCTCATGAGCCTGTACCGCAGCCTCGCCGTCCCTGCCGCCTGAAGTCCGTCATGCCCACCATGCCCGCTCCCTGCATCCTGTTTCTCTCCGGCGCCAGCCTGGTCGGCCAGAACATCCTCTCGGCCCTGGCCGGCCGCCGCACCGGGCTGCACCTGGCCGCCATCAACAGCGTCGCCAACGAACCCGCCCTGTTCGACTTTGACGAAGCCTTCCTGGCCGGCAACCTGAAAGACGACCCCGACGCCTTCGGCCAACGCTTCGACCAGATCATCGAAGGCCTCCAGCCCAGCCTCGTCATCCCCTGCCGCGACGACGACGTGGCCTGGCTGGCCGCCCGCGCCCAGGCCCGCCCCAACCCGGCCCTCCCCTTTCTGTGCGGCGCCCCCGGCCCGGCCCTGGCCATGCTCGACAAGGCCGCCAGCGCCGACCTGTCGGCGCGCCACGGCCTGCCCTACGCCGCCACCCTGGCCACCGACACCGACGCCGCCCGGCTCATGGACTTTGCCGCCCGCCACGGCTACCCCCTGATCGCCAAACCCCGCCAGGGCTTCGCCTCCCGCGGCGTCTTCCTGGTGCAGAACGACACCCAGCTCGCCCGCCTGGCCGGCCGCCCCGACACCATCCTGCAGCGTTACCTGGGCGACCGCGCCGAGGTGCAGGCCTACCTGGACGGCATCGCCCGCGACGGCATCCCCCTCTTCCACAGCTTCGAAGCCGACAAGCACGCCCTTCAAGCCTTCATCGCCCCCGACGGCAGCCTCAAGGGCCTGCTGGCCACCCGCCACGCCATGCGCCAGGGCCGCAGCGAACGCGTCGCCCGCAACGACGACCCCACCCTGCTCCAGCTCGGCCAGCGCTGCGCCCAGGCCTTTGCCACCGAAGGCTGGCGCGGCCCCCTCAACATCCAGTGCCAGCGCACCCCCGAGGGCGACTACGGCATCTACGAATACAACGGCCGCTACACCGGCGCCACCGGCGCCCGCTGGCTACTGGGCTATGACGAAGTGGGCATGGGGCTGGAACACTTCGGCGGCATCCGGCTGCCGGAGAGCCCGGCACCGCACGCCTGGCCGGATGCGGTGCAACGTTTGCCGGTGAGCCGGGCGGTGGAGGCGGGGTGGGTGGAAATGCTGGAACGGACGGGGCATTGGCTGGGTCGGCGGAGGTGAGGGAAATCGACGACTTCCCCCATTGAACGCTGTTCCTACACGCGAGAGGCACCACCGTACCCACGGATGTCTGAAGCAACGACTCAAAAAACGCTTAGTCCTCTGCAAGCAACGGTTTAGCTGCCAGGATGATCAACAACAGTTCGGAGTCGTCAACCAGGCGGTACACCGGGCGAAGACCAGATAGCCGCTCACTCTGATCCAGGATGATCTGAACACCCTCACCACGCTTGTCCATCATCGCGCTGCGGCCCGAGAAGGCTTTGTCAGCCTCGGGCACCTGGCACTTGGCCAGCAGGCTGGTGACGGCCTCGTTCCGCGCAGCTTGCCGGTATGGAAGGCTATCCACGGTCATCGTGTTGGGGATGGCGCCAGGAGAATACAGCTCCAACCGATCAGCGAACATTCGCAGGCGGATCTTGGCGCCGTGAATGGAATAGTCTCGATGGGCAACGGCATTTACCAGTGCTTCGAAGACAGCAGTCATGTCGTACTGGGGCAGGTCATGCCGACCCTCATCTTTCGATGCGGAGATCCGCATGTTTTTGCGGACAAAGTGACAGGCTGCCAGCACCTGGGCATCAAGAGGCCCTGTGATGTCTTGGGCATCGAGCTGGTAGGCGGCGTCGCCTTGAGGCAAGACCTCGGTCCCCCGATAGGCCACAGCCTGGATGAAAGCATTCGGCAGCCAACGGCGAGGGTCCGCACTGGCCATCAACACACCTGAAATGGTCGGACGAAGTGTCCCGTCGGCATCGGGGCGAGCCATGGCGAGCTTGTCCAGAAGCACCTCACGGGTGTCCTGCACGCGGGGGCTCGCGAAGCGCTGCCAGAGGACATCTGAAAGGTCGTCGAGCGAAGCGCCGGGCACGGCCTGCTCGTCGAATCGAATGATGCGCACTTGGCTGCGCTGTTGAAAAAGACGCGCCAAATAGTCGGGCGCCATCTCGCGCTTGGCGCTTCCCACACGATGGTAATAGCCGCCCGGGCTTCGATGCACGAAGATGCTGCCCGAGACATCAAGCTTCAACACCGGTAGCGGTTCGCCCGCGGTGCCGGGCAGGGTCAGGCGCTCAATCATCGGCGTCAGCGGCGGGGTGATGCTGTCCAGGCAAATCTGCCGGACGAAATCCTCCACCAAGTCCAGACGCTCCAGCGGAATACCGAGCACTTCACGGGTGTCGTCCACGCCCAGCACACACACACCGCCACGGCTATTGGCGAAGGCGGCCAGCTCGTCGGCCAGGGCGTCTCTGTGGGGTGCGGATACCTTTTGGCCGGCAAAACGGACTTCCTTCAACTCCAGATAGGAGTCCTCCCCCAGGCGAATCTTGTCGATCAAGTCGGCAATGTTGTCGAACATGTCAAACCTCTCTTCCCAGGCGTTGGTAGCGCCGTTCAAACGCTTCTTCTCCGCCTTCCATCACCTGGCAGACTTCGCTCCGCATGGCCTTGTCCTGCAAGGAGCCGGTCTGCTTCACATGGCACTGGTGGTTGAAATCCAGCACGTGAATCAGCTCCGCATCGCCATTCACCACGATGTTGGGGTTGTGGGTCACGATGATGAGCTGACGGCGCAACTTGTTACTGCGAATCTGCTGGACCACCAGCCCATAGATCAGGTGGTTGTCCAGATCGTCTTCGGGCTGGTCGAGCACCAGCGGCTCGTTCCCGTGGGCCAGCAGAAAGGCCAGCATGGCGGCCGCGCGCTGCCCGGCAGAAGCCTGACCGATGGACTGAAAATCCTGGCCATCACCTTTACGGCTGTATTCCACCTGCAAGCCGTCTTCCGGGAACCAGCACAGGATGTGATCGATGAACTCCGGGCGTTTGTCGGCTTCCGCTTTCAAGAATTTATTGAACCAGCCGCCAAACTCCGCCTGCCCACGACAGGCATGCAACAGGCGCATTTTCTGCGTCCCCAGCGCCTGCTCGAAGGCGGCTGTATCCGAGGTGCTCGGTTGTTCGCCAAGATTAAACGTTTCCAGCAAGTCGGCCACAAGGCCCCTGGGAAGCACCCCCTCTTGCTCCTGATACAGGTCATCCACGTACTTGCCGTCCGCTGCCCCAAGCAGCTCCCGCAATGAGCGCTCGATGCCCTGCGCATCCCGGCTGTAAGGGATCAGTTCAATCCGCACAAAGGGATTGCCTTGCAGTGTTGTACGCAGAAAAGTGCCGCGCTGTACGCCAATGGCACGGCGGGCAGACTGCACCTGCTCCAGCAACGCGTTGGCTTTCTCGCGCAGATCCGCATGCTGCTTTTGCAAGGTCTCCAGCCGCTTCAGCTCGGCTTCCAGCCGCTGATTTTCCTGAACCAGACGGCCGTACTCGCTGGGGTCGCTAACGCCCTGTTGCTGCAAATCGGCCTTGAGCTGATCGTAAGCCGCTTTGGCCGCATCGATCCGCACAAACCAGGGCGATGCTTCCATCTCTCCCCGCAGGACTTGCCTGCGCGCCAATAGCCCGGCAGCCGTGCTCTCGACTTCCTGCCGCGCTTTGTCGATGGCAGCGTGCAGCGCCTGGACGAGACTCAGCGCCGGACCGTCCTCGTCGGGATCAAACAGACCTGCCGGCAAGTCCTCCGCCAACAGATCGGCCGCAAGCCCCGTCAAGCGGGCTGCCAGCTCGGCGGAAGCTTCAAACTGGCGTTCCAGCTCGCGGCTTTGCCGGCTGGTGCGTTGATAGTTCTTCAGCACCGCCGCATGGTCGGCACCCTCGAAGCGGGCCAGCTTGCGCCGAATATCTTGCAGGGCAAGCGTCAGCGACTCGCGTCCTTGCAGCTTGCCTTCCAACTCGCGCATCTGCGCCCGAGCGGCCAGAAAGGCGCGTTTGGCCTCTTCAAAGGCAGCCTGCTGCGATTGCGTGCCCGCCGCATTGTCGATCACCTTCAGCAAGGCCTGCTGGCTGTCGCCGGCCAGCGCCGCGATCTGCCCCTGGCTGAACAGGCGCAGCGGGAATCGTTGTTCAGTGACGGCCTGGCTGGCCGAGGGCTTGAAGCTGCCCGTGGCGGCGTCCCATTCCTCCACCACGTGGCCTTGGCCATCCTGTCGCCAGACCAGACGATAGGACGTACCATCGCGATGGACTTGGACCTGGATGGCAGTATCCGCCCGCAGCCCGCCTTCGTCACTGCGGGTCTTGGCGACCTTGTTGAAGCGGTTGAAGGTCTGTCCGGCTTCCGAGTTGGGCGACAGCTCCTTCTCGCGCCGATAGGCCAGGCGCAGGGCATGCACGATGGTCGATTTGCCGGTGCCACGCCCACCGATCAGGGCGTTGAAGTAGGGGTTGAGCAGCAAGCTGGCGGGCAGCCTGCCACGCCCCATGTAGCGCGCGTCGCGGATTTCAATCGACTCGATGAAATGCTCGGGCGCGTTGAACGGCGCAAAGCCGCTGCTTTCATCGCTGCGTCGAACGGAGACCTCTTGCCCATCCAGCAACGCAAGTCGCAAGCCTTCCGCGCTGGGCTTAGCCATCTTGATCCAGGTGTAGCGCGAACCCGGCACAGCCGACCCCTGGAAGCTGTGACAATCGCTGCCCACCACGCTGGCAAAGTGCAGCTTCCGTTCATCCAGCACCATGGGTACGGGGCTGGAGGCAGCAGCCCACTCCAGCGCCAGGATGCCGGGCTCCTGCAAAACCTGCTTGACCGTCGTGGTATCCATAAGGCATTTTCGCGTACCAGGCTCGACCTGCAGCAGGCCCTTGTCGCCATCGACGTGTGCCGGAATGGCAAGGCCACCCGCCGCCAGAATGCGCTCGACCACCTGGGCGGCACCGATTCGGGTGACGCCATCGCTGTCGCCGCGCGTGCCATCGTAGTCCACCCGCGCCAGCAGGTCGCTGATGGCCTGACTGGTGGCGGACGGGTCGAAGATCGCCAGCAGGTGAAAGCCACCCTGTACCGAAATCTCCACACCGGGGAAGAGGTGCAGTTCACGGAAACCGGCGGGCGGCGCGCCCGCGTCGGCCTCGCGCTTCATCTCCGCATAGGCCGCCTTGAGCGTGTCGATCCACTCGCCTGTGTTGTGGTCGGTGACGGCCACGCAGTCGATCCCGGCGGCCATGTACTTGAGCAGCCAGGTATGTGGCGTCAGCGCATTCGGCGTACCAATGGCCGCCTGCCAGGCTCCCGTGTCCCTGGAGGCCGGGGTGTGGGTATGGAAATCGAACTTCCACCAGCGTGCGCCGGGGTAAGGCCAGGGTTGGCTCATGTCCTTCTCCTGATGGCGGCCATTATTCTTCCGCCCTTAGTTTGAGCACCTGCATCAGCGCCTTAAGCTCATCCTCGGACGGGCTATCGCCGAACTCGCCCGGATCGCAGGCGAGACACGCCTCGATGCCCATGCGCTGCTTCTTTTGATGCCCCCATCAAGAGCCTATCTCTTGTCTCTCGATGGCATCATTTTCCAGTTTCAGCCCATGCTCCTGCGCATACTTCAGGATCAGCACTTCCATCATCGACGCGACTGAACGGTGCTCCCTCTCTGCTGCCATGCGCAGCAACTGCTTGATATCTGCCGAGGTCCGGATGGACAAAGTTTCGTCCTTGGGGCGCTTCATGGCGCACTCCTTCTATGAATGTCCAGCAAATGTACTGCATTTCGCAGCAGTCGAACCAACTGAGAACGTCCTTCATCCGGCCAAGAGGATCCCCTGACCGCCCGCGCACAGGCCTTCGCCGCGCCCGACGCCACCTACCACCCCCTGACCGCCGCCAAGGTGATTGCCCGCAACCAGGACAAGCCCGTCGGATGACCCGGGTGCGCGCTCGACAGCAGGCCTCGCTACGCATCGCGTCGGGCTCAAGCCCTTTGCGGGGGCGCTGCCCCCGCTCCCCCGCCCGGCGCCGCATCGGCACCGGCGTTCTATTTGCTGGGCCTTTGTTCAGGAGGTAAAGGGGTAAAGGATGAAGAAGTAAGGGTCCGGGCAAGCCGAAAACCAGTGTCGAAGTCGCGGTCGTCCGGGGAGTTCCTGTCGCGGAAGGCCGAGCGGGCAATGTCTGGAAGGTCGTCCCAGCCGCCGCCGCGCAGCACCCGGCGATCATCACTACAGTTCGCCTCCCAGGGCTTGCTCCCGTCCTCCGGCGCACCCTGGTAGCTGTCGTGCCAGCAGTCCTGCACCCATTCCCTCGCATTGCCGTGCAGGTCGTAAAGACCGAAGGCATTCGGCTGGTAGGTCTTCACCGACGCAGTGTGAACGTGGCCGTCGTCGCAGTCGGCAATCTCGTACTTCCAGTCCGGAATGGCTTTCTTGAAGCTCCGGTCGCCCACGTTGGCATGGCGGCACAGTTCATCCCCTTTGTCGCCAAAGGAATACCGGCTCGTGCTCCCCACCCTCGCCGCGTATTCCCATTCCGCTTCCGTCAGCAGGCGATATGTCTGGCCCGTGCGCTTGCTCAACCACGCCGCAAACGCACGGGCATCACTCCAGTCCACGCACACCACAGGGTGATCCGGCTCTTGAGCAAAACCAGGGTAGCGCCAGCTACCTTTAGCGTCCCACTTCGAGTCCTTGCCTGACCACACAACGCCTGACCACACAAAACAACCTTCACCCGTCTTGTAACCGGTCTCATCAACAAACCGCGCAAAGGCTTCCCGGGTCACTTCCGCCTCCATCACCGCAAACGGCTCGCTGATCCTCACACGGTGCTGCGGACTTTCATCCGACTGGTGGCCTTCCTCGCCCTCCGCCGAACCCATCATGAACTCCCTCGCCGGCACCACCACCAGCCACGGGCACCCCTCATCGCGGCAATCGCGCAGGCGGGTGCCGGGTGGGTAGGCGTTCTCCTTCATCTCCGCGCTCGGGGCCGTGGATGCCACGAACGGCATCCATTGCGGCGCCAGGGTGGGCAGTACGACGCCCGCCAACAGCACCAGGGCCAGCCCCAGCCAGAAGGCCGCCCGCAGGCTCCGGCGGACGGCCGCCGAGGCGCGCCCGGGCGGTGGCCGCAGGATGGGACGCAGGACGTCCTTCAGCGGCGGCAGGCCGGGGCCGGGCTGCGCCATTGGCGGGACGGGCGCTTGAGGGGGCGAATTATCGGGGCGGAAAGGGGCTTGGCTCATTGGTACACCTCTCCCCTGGGGGCAAGCCGAGGCGCCAGAGCGTCCAGCAGGGCGTGCACCCGATGGTCCTGCGCCCCGCTCCAGTCCTCCACATCAAGCGTGTGCAGCCTGTCGAAGGGGGCCGGTATGGCAACCGCTTCGATGCGCACGGGTATCAGCACCTCCCTGTTCCAGCCCCTCATGGCGGCATCCAGCACGAATTGACTCGTCACCGAATGGGACGACCACAGCACCACCACCAAGCGGGCTGCCTCCAGGGCCTGGGCGTTGTCCTCGATCCAGTTCCGGCCCCCCATCAACTGCACATCGGTGAACAGCCGCCAGCCCCGCGCCCGGCAGTGGCGGGCCAGGCGCTCGGCGATGGGGGCATCGGGCTGGGCGTAGAGCAGGTAGATGTCGGGGCCGGGCGCGTCGTCAGGGGGTGGCACGCTTTCCGTCGGCACGGCGGCGGGCGGCCCGGGCCGCTGGAGCCGGGCCGCAACGCGGCGCGCCGGGTGGGCCACCACCATGGCCCCCGCCCACAGCCAGCGCAAGGGGTTGAGGGTGAGCGGGGCGAGGTCGCTGTCGTCCAGGGTATCGCCCACCTCCAGGGTCAGCTCCCGGTCGTAGTCGCCCCGCAGCACGCCCAGGTAGATCACGTCGCGCAGGGGGCTGTCGGCGGGTTCGCCTTCCACCACCCCGGCAAGGCCGATGCGGTCGCGCAGGCGCCGCAACCAGTTGGAGCGGTCGTCCCGGGCGACGTTGCCGAGGGCGATACCGCCCGGCAGGGCCTCATTGCCGGCGGTCTTGAAGAGGCCCTGGACGATGGACTTGATGAAAATGCGGGAACCCACCGGCTGGCTGAGCAGCAGGGCCCGGCGCAACCAGTCGGGCATCCAGCCCTGGCGGCACCAGGGGAGCTGGGCAATGGCCATCAGGCGGGCTTCGAAGAGGCGCGGGTCGGGGCGCTCCGGTTGAAGGCCCGGTTGCTCGGCCAGACGGTGGGCCAGGTAGGCGGTGAGATCGGCGGAGAGCTGGGGGTAGGCGGCGGAGGCCACCAGCCAGGTGTAGGCCGTGGGGCCCAGGTAGTCGCGCAGGGCGTCCACCAGTGCCATCACTTCAGCGGCCGGCGGCGCCTCGCGGCTCAGCCAGCGGCCCGGCGCCTGCACCAGCAGCGCGGGCAGGATGGCCGGCGCGCCGGGGAGCGGCGCCACCTCGGGCACGGCGGGGGCGGTGAGCCACCGGGCGGCCGCCGCCAGGGCGTCGATGCGGGCGGGCACCAGCAGGAAGGACGGGGCGTCGGCGGGCAGGTCGGCACCGGCCAGCACATCTTCGGTGGGGCCCCAGCTGGCCATGGGCAGGGGGGTCATCAGCACCCGCCGGGGCCATGGGGCAAAGGCCGCCTGCACCCACGCGGCCAGGCCGCCACGGTGCAGGTCGATCAGGGCATGGCCATCGCCGATGAGCACAAGCCCCTGGCCCCGGTGGCGGCTGACCAGATCCCGCAGGGGCCGGGAACGCCGGGTGGCTGGCGTGACGGCGCTGCGCTGAAGGCGCAGGGGGGCCACCCAGCGGGGGTCGCGGTCGTATTCGTAGAGGCTCAGGGACACGCCCTCGGCGTGGAGATCCCGCGCCAGCTCGGCGGCCCAGTGGGCCTGCTGGTCGCCGTGGCTGGCCCGGTCCACCAGCACCAGGTATTCGGGCATGGCCTGGCGGGGGCGCCAGACGGGGGAGAACAGCCCGGCGCGGGCGGCGGTGGCCGCCGTGCTGGCCAGGAGATCGAGGGTGCGCCCTTCGGCGGGCCGCAGGCGGCGCAGCAGGCGGGTGGACTGGCGCAGGGCGTGGCGCCGCTCGCCCGCCACCGGCAGGAGCTGGCGGGCAAACACGTGCTGCTCGCGCAGCTTCTCCCGGGTGCTGATGCGCGCGAGTTGCTGGCGGCGGGTTCGCCGCACGGCCAGCCCCACGGAGCCCATGAGCAGCACGGCCAGACCGTAGACGAGGGGGTGGATGCCGAAGAGCCGGGGCGGCCCGGGGAGCAGCACTTCCCGGTCGCCGACAAAGCGGACCTCGCCCAGCGGCTGGGATGCGACGGGCGCCGTTGCGGGAGCAGGTGCGGGTGCGGGCTGAATCTCTGTCGGCTTGACTGGCACCTCAGGCTTGCTGGCATCAAATACTCCAGCCAGCCACGCACCCCCAACCCCAAGGGCGATCAACGCGATCAAGCCCAACAGCCAAACCCTCCAGCGCCAGACCTGACGTTTTCGGGCCTTGCCCGCCCCGCCCTTTCCCCCCAATTTCTGGCCTGGGGCAGACGCCCCGGGCACCGCCACGTCCCCGGATAACCACGCCTTAAACACCTCATCAAACAGCGCCTGCTCCCGGGCCGACTTGCACACAATCGCCCGCACCGGGATGCGCGCCGAGCCCGCCCCGCCCCCCAACAGCCCCCGGGCCTCCGCCGCGGCGAGCCAGGCCTCCAGGTTCAGGCGGATGCGCGCATCGATGGCCATGCCCCGGGCCTGCAAGGCCGGCAGCAGGGTGTCGCGAAGGTCGTCCAGCCAGTCGGGGGTCACGGGGAAGCGTCAGGCGAGGCGCGGGTGACGGCGGGCGGCCTCCTGATCTTCGGGGGCTTTGACCAGGGTGGACAGGTGGCGCTGCGCCAGCCCGACCGGCAGGGCTTGATCGAAGGCCGCGCCATCGCTGGCCAGGGCCGCCACGAAGCCCAGGAATTCGGACGTGGAGGGCCGCTTGCGCAGGTCGTAGGCGGAGGAACGCAGGTCGGCAAACAGCGCCAGGGCCTCGTCGAGCAGGCGCCCGGGGCGCACCTGCAAGCCGGCCAGGCGGCGCACCACGATGCGGCGCAGGCGCTCGGCCTCGATGGGTTGCAGGTGAAAGAACACGCAGCGGCGCAGGAAGGCGTCGGGCAACTGCTTTTCGGAGTTGCTGGTGATGACGATGATGGGGCGCAGGGCCTCGGCCGCGCTCACCACCCGGCCACCGCCCACCTCGCGGATGCGAAAGTAATGGCGCTCCACTTCGTTGAGGGCGTCGTTGGGAAAGTCGCTGGGCGCCTTGTCGATCTCATCGATGAGCACAATGGCCCGGCGCGGGCCGCCGTACCAGTCGGGCAGCCGGCCCGCCGGAAAGAGCGTGGCTGCCTCGGCCGTGGGCAGACTCTCCACGATGGCCCGGCCAAGGGCGCCGAATTCGATGAAGTTCAGGGGGTCGAGGGCCGCCTTGTTGGTGTCGGACTGGGCGGTCTGGAAGCGCGCCACGTGGTCGAAGTGGTAGAACAGATCCTGGGCCACGCTGGTGGAGCGGGTTTCGAACTTGCACAGGGGCAGGCCCAGCTCCAGGGCCATCTTCTCGGCGAGCTGGGTCTTGCCGGTGCCGGGCTCGCCGCTCACGAGCAGGGGCTGGGCCAAGAGCAGGGCGGAGTTCACCGCGTCGGCCAGGCCGGGCTCGGCGTCGTAGGCGTCGGGGCCGAAGAAGCGCGCCCGGTCGATGGAGTCGATCTTCGCCGGCCGGGTGGCCGGGGGAATGTCGGGCGTGCCTTTGAACCAGTCGGATGCCACGGTAAGTCCTCTCGATGAATGGGTCAGCGCGGCGCAAACCAGCCGCTATCGGGTTTCTTGACGGTCTCGGCGAAGTCCTTCATGGGCCAGCTGTCCTTTTCCTGGGGCAGGCTGCGGCCGATCAGGCTGTCCACGTCGTCCACGAGACGCGGGGTGATGTCGTGATCGATGACCCACTTGCGGACGTGGGAGTCGTTCAGTTCGGGCAGTGACTCCAGGTGGGCGCCGGCGAGCCCCCCGCCAGCGATGGCCGCGGCCAGCACCGGCAGGATGGCCTCCCGCAGGCGGGAGGGCGCGCCGGCCTCCGCGTCGGGGGCGCGCACCAGGTGGAGCGCCAGCACCAGCATGTTGTTGCGCCCCAGGGCGGGAAAGGCGGCCAGCGCGGCCAGCATGCCCTTGACCGCCAGGGCCACCTTGTCGGGCGCCTCCTTGTCCTGGCATTCGGCAACCAGGAAGATGGCGCGGGCGCCCCCCGCATGGCAGGCCGCGACTTCGGCCTCAGTGGCTGCCGGGCGGGGCCCCAGGGCACCGGCCAGCGCCCGCACGGCACGGCGGCGGGCCTCGTCCTCGCCGGCCAGCAGGGCCAACGCGCCGGGCCAGTTGAGGGCCTTGATGTGGCCAAAGGAGAGTTCTTCTTCCGGCAGACCCAGGGCGGCGCGGACCTCCCGGCGCTGAAGACGTTCGGCCCATTGGTACAGGCAATCCTTGGTGCGCCCCTCGGTGACGAGGACCAGGGGGCAGACGAAGCCGATCCTGGCCCAGGCATCCAGCGGATCGACCAGAGCGTCGGTCTGCTCGCCCCGGTCGCACAGGTAGGGCAGCCAGTCGACGCTGAGATCCGTCCGCGCGACGGGGGCCGGCGCGACGGGCGGCGGCACGGCGTCCCCCGCCGGCACCACCGGCACCACCGGCACCGCGTTGGGGCTGGTCAGCGCGTTCTCGATCTGCTGCTTGACCAGCTCCCAGGCATCCGCCTGCCGGTCATTGGGCCAATCGGAGAGGGGACGAAGCCCGGAACGGGTCTCCACCGCCGTTTTGAATTCATCCTGGGGCAGACATTGCACGCCGCTCACCGCAACACGTTCCCCTTCGATGTCCACGAAGAAATCGTCCAGATCGACCGAATGCAGGGCCACCCCGATCACCCGGATGTGGGGCGCCTGCCGCCGGCGTTCGAACATGCGGCGCAGCTCGGTCTCGCGGCAGAAGGACGACGCGTTGTAGGCATGGCTGAGAAGAACGATGAACACGTCGGTCTCCTCCAGCGCAGTGCGGATCTGCGCTTCCCACAGGTTGCCGGCCTTCAGCGCCTCGTAGTCGAAAAAGATCTCCATGTCGCCCAGCCGCTCGCACATGGGCGTCAGCGCCCGGTGCAGGCGCAGGGCATGCGGGTAGTCGGCATGACAATACGAGATAAAGATCCGCCGACCGACGGACGTCTTCTGAACTGCTTTCGGCATCCCCTCCCCCATGCTCCGACAGGCTTCAGGGATTCTAGCCGAATCAACTAGGCACTTGTCCTGAGGATGGAGATGGACACTTGGGCAGCGGCAGAGGTGAGCCGCCGTCTTTACATCGGCATCAATAGCCCCGCGCCGGTCGATGGGGAGGCCACCTCACTCTATTTGGAGTGGCCTGCATGGACTGTGCGATGGGAGCGCCCGACGACGTACATCCTTCGTACTAACATTGACTGCGCCTGGCCCTGGCTCCACCCCTGCCTCGGAACACTCGCCAATGGCTGCCAACCCCTTGCCCTCTGTCTCCCGCTCCACCCGGCTTGGCCTACGTGCCATGCCCTCCAGGCTCCGGGGAAGGGCTTCGGCCAGAACCGTCGTGACCTGCCACGAGGAGCAAGTCGTGGGCGATTTCAGCCTTGCGGTCGGCCAGATCGACACGCTCGCTGCGCCGGATCGCATCCGACAGGGGATGGCCAGGGCCTGGGTGCAGGGCTGTTGAAGGATGCGATCCGGCGCAGCCTTTTGGTCGCTGAGCAGGCCGGTATTCGCGCGCTGCTCACCCACCCCATCGACGCACCGGTCGCGGGCTTCCAGGGACGATTCGGCTTTGAAGCCTCGCCCCTGCGGGAGCAGCAATGACTTCCGGTGCTCGCGGATGCCCGGCGCGCCGCGGCATGGACGGCGCGGTCTGGCGCGTGTTCCATCCCGGGGTGGGGCGCTACGCCCACCCCGGCCGCCCTCAGAACCGGGCGCCCACTGCCACCGCCAGAAAATCCCTGTCCCGGGCGTTGTTGTAGGTGCCGCCAAAGGTGTGGGTCCAGCCGAGTTCGGCGAGGTAGCGCTTGCCGATGTCGGCCTTCAGGGCCATGACGGCGAAGCGGCGCCCTTCGTTGAAGAGGCCGTCGGCCGACCATCCCTTGACGTCGTGGGCCCAGCTCAGCACGGGGCTCAGGTTGACGCCCTCCAGCACGGCGGGGTAGCGCCAGCCGGCGCGCAGGCGATAGCCCCAGGCGCTGCGGGTCACGTAGCCAGCGTTGGCGCAGCTGGTGGGGGTGCTCGTGCAGGTGCCGGCCACGGTGCCCACGCCGTAGAGGTCGGAGCGCCCGTAGCGGCGCAGGTGCGGGTCGGGCAGGTCGTGGACGAACTTGATGCCCGCTTCGCCGGCAAGGCCCAGTGTGTCGCCGCCGAGGAAGCGGTCCACCGCGTAGGTGGCGGCGGCCTGTAGCTGGGATACGCTGAGGCGGTCGTAGCCATGGAGCACGCCGCCGTAGGGGGTGGCGTTCATGTCGGCCCGCAGGAGGCTGGGGGCGGTGTTGGAGGCGACGGCGTTGAGCAGGTCCACCGAGTTGAGTTGCACCGGCAGATTGGGGCGGTGGGAGAGTTCGGCCAGGAGGGTGAGGCGCGTCAGCTTGGCGGCCCAGGTCAGGCCGTAGACGCGGATGTCCTCGGGGTATTCGGTGAGGTAGCCGGCGTTGAGGCCATCGGCATCGCCGGGCAGGAAGGGGGCGCCCCCCACCCGCGCCGAGCGGATCGGGCTGGCGATGGGGGTGCGGCTATGGTACTGGGCGGCGTAAACCCCGAGCTCGCTGGACAGGGAGGGCAGCTTGAAGAAACCGGCAAGGCCGAACTGACCGGTGTTGGCGACGTCGGGGGTGGCGCTGCGCTTGAGGAAGCGGCCACCGGTGACGGAGGCGGGGTCGCTCACCGTGTCCCCGACCATGACCCGGTTGCAGCCGGGGGCCACGTAGTCGGCGGTGGCGAAGTAGGTGCCGCAGCCGTCGAGTTCGGTGGGTCGCCACAGGAGCTGGTAGAAGGCCTCCAGGCGGGTGCTGTCGCTGGCATCCAGCCTGGCGCTGAGGGCCGTCACGGGCACCCGGGTTTCGTCCGGGGTGGCGCCGGGGCGGCGCATGGCGGGGAGGTCCACCGGCTGCAGGGCCGACAGGCCGCCGCCGATGCTCATGCGCCCGCCCCAGTCGAGGTACTGGTTGCCCACCCGCACCTGCAGGGGTAGCCCGGCAGGGGTGAAGGTGCCGGCCACCCAGGCTTCCATGAGGGCCACGCCCGAGAAGCTGCCGCGCCGGGAGAAGCCATGATCCGACAGGGCGCGGCCGGCGTCGTAGCCGGCGGGGCCGTTGCCCCAGTCGCGCCCGTCGTGGAGCAGGGCGTCGTCGTACCAGGCCTTGGCGCCCAGGGCAGCGGAGAGCGTGTCGTGCCGGTATGCCAGGTGCAGGAAGCCCTTGACCACCCGGGAGAGGGTGTCGCCCTTATCGAAGTTGAGGTTTCCGTCGTCCTGATTGCGGCCATGGGGTGCGTTTGCCGGGATGCCGGCAGCGCTGCCGTTGGTGCGCTGGATCAGGTTGGCGTCGCGCTCGGCGGTGCGCCAGGCCGACCCGGCGGATATCGACCCGCGCACGGCAAACGCGCTGTCGCCGTCGGCGGCTTGGGCAAGCAGGGGGCTCAGGGCGAGCAGGGCCGTCACGGCCGCGGGGGCGTGAAATGGGTGCATCTTGTCTCCTCGGTTTCTTGTTTTAGGGTTGGATCCCGCGTAAAGCCTATGCCGCCCTCCTCGGGGAATCAGCCCCCCAAAGAGGGGGGCCGCCCCGGGCAGGATTGCCCAACCGCGACGGAAGCACTACGCTCCGCGCCACGGGCAACCGACGGGCATCCCATACCCGCCCCATAAAGAAAAGACATCCAAGGAGACCCCCCGTGTCCGGAAGCGAGTTGATCCGGACCAAGCTGGCCCCGCCCCTGGTGGGCGGCAGCCTGGTCGACCGTACGACGCTGCTCGGCCAGTTGAGCCAGGGCCTGTCGCGCCGGCTCACCGTGCTGGTGGCGCCGGCCGGCTTTGGCAAGACCACCCTGCTGGCGGCCTGGCATGCGGCCCTGTGGCAGCAGGGTACGGCCTGCGCCTGGGTCACCCTGGAGCGGGACGACGATCTCTACCTGTTCGGCGCCTATCTGCTCGAAGCGCTGGCGGTGGACTGCGGGGTGGGGCGGCGCGCCCAGGCGCTGATCCGCAACGACCCCCTGGTGCCGGCCAAGAACGTGGTGTCGGTGCTGATCAACGAGATTGCCGAGGCCGGGCGCCCCATCGTGCTGATCCTCGACGACCTGGACCAGCTCGAGTCGGCGCCGGCCCACGAGGCCTTGTTCCGCCTGCTGCGCCACGGCCCCGACAACTTCCATGTGGAGGTGTCGGGCCGCAGCGCGCCGCCCCTGCCCCTGAGCCATTTCCAGAGCCGCAACCAGTTGCTGTGCCCCGACGCCGACAAGCTGCGTTTCGACCGCTCCGACACCGGGCGCTTTCTCCACGAGGTGGCCGGGCTGAAGCTGGATGCGGCCCGCGTGCAGGCCCTGTGGCAGGCCACCGAGGGCTGGATCGCGGGCCTGCAACTGGCCTCCATTGCCCTGCGCAACGGGGCCGATGCGGCCGGCATCGGGGCCGGCCCGGGCGCCGCCACCCGGGAGATCGCCCAGTACCTTACCGAAAACGTGCTCGCCCCCCTGCCCGGACGCCTGGTGGATTTCCTGCTGCGCCTGTCCGTCCTTGATCGCGTCTCCCCTGCCCTGGGCGCGGCGGTCTCCGGATTTGATGACGCGGCGGCGCTGCTGGACGAGCTGGAGCGGCGCAACCTCTTCCTGGCGCCCCTCGACGCGGCGCGTAGCTGGTACCGCTTTCACGCGCTCTTTGCCGACTACCTGCGCGAGCGCGCCCTGCGCCAGATCCCCGCCGAGATCCCGGCCCTGCACCGGCGTGCCAGCGCGTGGCTGGCCCAACAGCGCCTGTGGCCGGAGGCGGTCAAGCACGCCCTCGCGGCGGGCGACGAGGATGCCGCCGCGACGTGGGTGGAGCACTCCGCCATGGCCCTCATCGAGCGCAGCGACATGCGCACCCTGCGCACCTGGCTCGGACGCCTGCCGCCCCACGTCATCCACGGCCGCCTGCGCCTGCGCCTGGCCGAGGCCTGGTGCCAGGCCCTGAGCCTGCGCCCGCGGGAGGCCGTGGCCACACTCCATGACATCCAGGAAGACCTGACCCGGGGCATCCTCGATACCCACGACGACGCGGCCCTGCGCTGCGAGCTACTGGCCATGCGCGCCCTGATCGCCGGCCTCACCGACGACAGCCCGGCCTCCCTGCGCCTGGCCGGCGAAGTGCTGGCGATGACCCCCGCCGAAGGCTCGTGGGTCCAGCGCATTGCCCAGACGGCCCAGACTTTCGGGCAGTGCTACGCCGATGCGGAGGGGCGGCGCGCCCTGGACTGCGGCGACGAGCCCGCGCGCCGACCGGCCGGCGCCGGCGAGCCCGCCTATGCCACCGTCTACCGGGAGAGCATGCGCGGCCTGGGGGCTCTGGTGGAAGGGCGGATCTTCGAGGCCGAGCACCGCTTCGACCACGCCCTGCGCATCGCCGAGGAACAGGCGGGCAGCAGTTCGTCCGCCGCCGCGCTGCCCGCCGGCTACCTGGGGGCGATCCATTACGAGTGGAACGAGATTGCCCGTGCCAGTGAGATCCTGGGCGACCGTTTCGGCACCGCCATCGAAACCTCCCCCATCGGCTCCCTGACCCGCTTCTGTCTCACCGCCTCGCGCCTGGCCGCCCTGGGCGGCGAGCGCGACGAGGCCTATCGCATCCTGGAGCAGGCCGGCGCGGTGGCCCGGGACCGGGACTGGCTGCGCATGCTGACCGCCTGCGAGGGCGAAATGGTGCGCCTGCTGGTGGAAGACGCCGCCCTCGCCCGGGCCAGCCGGATCGTGCAGGCCCTGGCCGGGCGCATGCCCGCCACCCCACCCTCGCCGCCGGGCTCCTTCACCGAGACCCACTGCCACTTCGAGCTGGCCCGCAGCCGCCTGCTCATGGCCCGGGGCGCCCACCACGAGGCGGCGGTGCACCTGGAGGCCCTCGGCCGCCACCTGGCCGGGCGGGGCATGGCCTACTTCGCCGCCCGCGCCCACCTCCTCCATGCCCTCGCCCTCGACGGCGGCGGCGCCCGCCAGGCTGCGCTGGCGGCCCTTGCGCCAGCCCTCGCCTACGGCCAGCAGAACGGTCCGGTGCGCAGCTTCATCGACGAGGGTGGCGGCCTGCTCACCCTCGTCGAAACGCTCCCCGCCGGCCTGCCCGGCGTGGACGCCTGGTATCTGGCCGACCTGCTCGGCGCCGGCGGGCGTGCCCGGGGGCGGGTGGCCGCGGGCCAGACCCCGCTCAGCGCACGGGAGCGGGACATCCTGGCCGGGCTGGCGCAGGGCCTCTCCAACAAGGAAATCGCCCGGACCCTGCAGCTCGCCCCCGAGACGGTCAAGTGGCACCTCAAGAACGTCTTCCTCAAGCTCCACGTCACGTCCCGCCTGCAGGCCGTGCACTGGGCGCGCACCCACACCCCCGGCCTGACACCGTCCGCCCCCCGCTGAGGCCCCCCGCCCCCCCCCTTTTGGGGGGCTGGATCGGGGAGGGGACTCGCATAAGCTGCAGCGCACGAGAAACGCGAACCAGGGCCCCCAGCCCCCGGATTCGTGACAGGCACCGGAGGAAGACAGTGGAATTGCCGTATCGCGATGGCGACGCAGGACGCCGGGCCGCCCAGGCCCTAGCCCGCCCCTCGTCCGCAGCGCAGCGCAGCATTGCGCCCTCTCCCTCCGTCAGCACGGTCTGGCCGGTATCCCTCGAACCGCCTCCCTCCCGTTGTATTTCAAAGCGGTTCGCAACGCCGGACAGTCCCGGGAAGCGGGCCGGTGCCCTCCCTCCCCGGCACCGGCCCGCCTGACCCCTCCCCCGCTTCCTTCACTGTTTTGCCCTTAGCCCAGGAGCCGCCATGAGCGCTTACACCGCCCCCCTTCAGGACATGCACTTCGTCCTCAATGAACTCGCCGGCCTGGAGCAGATCTCCGCGCTACCCGGCTGCGAGGAAGCCACCGCCGAAACCGTGACGGCCGTCCTCCATGAGGCCGGCAAGTTCAGCAGCGGCGTGCTCGCCCCCCTCAACCGGCCCGGTGATGTGGCCGGGTGCCGCTGGGAAGACGGCGATGTGAAAACCCCTGCAGGCTTCGTCGAGGCCTACCAGCAGTTCGTGGAAGGGGGCTGGAACGGCCTCAACTTTCCCTGCGAGTTCGGCGGCCAGGGCCTGCCCAAGCTGGTGGCCAGCCCGGTGCTGGAGATGGTGATGAGCGCCAATCTGGGCTTCTCCCTGTGCCCCCTGCTCACCGGCGGCGCCATCGAAGCCCTGCTCCTGCGCGGCACCCCGGAACAGAAGGCAACCTACCTGCACCGCATGGTGGAAGGTAGCTGGACGGGCACCATGAACCTCACCGAACCCCAGGCCGGCTCCGACCTGGGGCTGATCCGCAGCAAGGCGGTGCCCGACGGCGACCACTACCGCATCTACGGCCAGAAGATCTTCATCACCCACGGCGAGCACGACATGGCCGAGAACATCATCCACCTGGTGCTGGCCCGTCTGCCGGACGCACCGGAAGGGGTGAAGGGCATCTCCCTGTTCGTGGTGCCCAAGTTCCTGGTGAACCCGGATGGCAGCCTGGGCGCCCGCAATGATGTGCGCTGCGTCTCCATCGAACACAAGCTGGGCATCCACGCCAGCCCCACCGCGGTGCTGTCCTACGGCGACCGGGAAGGGGCCATCGGCTACCTGGTGGGCGAGGAGAACCGGGGCGTCGAATACATGTTCGTGATGATGAACGAGGCCCGCTACACCGTCGGCCTGCAAGGGGTGGCGGTGTCCGAACGGGCCTACCAACTGGCCCGCAGCTATGCCGCCGACCGGGTGCAGAGCAAGGACCTGGCCGACCCCCGCGGCCCTTCGGTGGCCATCATCCATCACCCGGACGTGCGCCGCATGCTGATGACCATGCGCGCCCTCGCCGAAGCCACCCGGGCCGTGGCCTACGTGGTCGGGGCCGCCATCGATCAGGCCCACCTGGCGCCGGACGATGCCGCCCGCCAGGAGGCCCGGGCCTTTGTCGACTACATGATCCCCATTCACAAGGGCTGGGCCACCGAAGCCAGCATCGAGGTGGCCAACCTGGGCATCCAGGTGCATGGCGGCATGGGCTTCATCGAGGAGACCGGCGCCGCCCAATACCTGCGGGATGCCCGCATCACCACCATCTACGAGGGCACCACCGGCATCCAGGCCAATGACCTGGTGGGCCGCAAGACGGCGCGCGAAGGCGGCAGCACCGCCCGTGCCCTGATCGCCCGCATGCAGGCTACGGTGGACGGCATCGATCCGGTGGACGCCGATATGGCCATCATCCGCGACGCCCTGGCCCGCGGCATCCAGGACTACACCGCCTGCGTAGAGTGGATCGTGGCGACCTACGGCAGCGACATCCGCGCCGTGCATGCGGGGGCCGTGCCCTTCCTCAAGCTGGCGGGCATCGTCTGCGGGGGCTGGCAACTGGCCCGCGCCGCCGACATCGCCACCCGCCGCCTGGCCGAAGCGGGCAGCGACAGGGACTTCCTCAGTGCCAAGGTGATCACTGCGCGCTTCTACGCGGAGCACCTGATGAGCCGGGTTGCCGGCCTGCGCCAGACGATGATCCACGGCGCCGGCAGCACCATGGCCCTGCCCGTCGAGCGCTTCTGAACCCTGCACCCGGAACACAAAACATCAGGAGGAGACCATGCAGACCATCAACCCGGGCAACCCCATCGAGCCCACCCCGTCGGCCTACGGCTACCCACTGCTGATCAAGCAGTTGCTGCACACCCCGCTGGCGGTCAACCCGGAGCAGGAGATCGTCTACCGCGATCTCAAGCGCTACAGCTACCGCACCCTCGGGCAGCGCATCGGCCAGCTTGCCAGTGCCCTGCGCAATCTCGGCGTGTCGCCGGGCGACACGGTGGGCGTGATGGACTGGGACAGCCACCGCTACCTGGAGTCCTACTTCGCCGTACCCATGATGGGCGCCGTGCTGATGACGGTGAACGTGCGCCTGTCCCCCGACCAGATCCTGTACACCCTCAATCATGCGGGGGTGAAGGTGCTGCTGGTGAATACCGAGTTCATGCCGGTGCTGGCGGAGATCCGCGACAAGCTGGAAACCGTGCAGCGCTTCGTGTTCATCAGCGACGTGCCCGGCGACGCGCTGCCCGACGGCTTTGCCGGCGAGTACGAAGCCCTGGTCCACGCCGGCTCGCCGTCCTTCGCGTTCCCCGATTTTGACGAGAACACCCGGGCCACCACCTTCTACACCACCGGCACCACCGGCCTGCCCAAGGGCGTCTTCTTCAGCCACCGGCAGCTCGTCCTGCACACCCTCGCCACCCTGGGCGGGCTGGCCTCCCCGGCCAGCCAGGGGCGACTGCACCGGGACGATGTGTACATGCCCATCACCCCGATGTTCCACGTCCATGCCTGGGGCCTGCCCTACGTGGCCACGGTTATGGGCCTGCGCCAGGTCTACCCCGGCCGCTATACGCCGGAGGGCCTGCTGGCCCTGGTGGAGCGGGAGAAGGTCACCTTCTCCCATTGCGTGCCCACCATCCTGCACATGCTGCTGGCCAACCCGGCCATCCGCCATACCCAAGTACGTGGCTGGAAGGTCATCATCGGCGGCTCAGCCCTGCCCAAGGGGCTCGCCCAGGCCGCCCTGGACCACGGCATCGACCTGTTCACCGGCTACGGCATGTCGGAAACCTGCCCCATCCTCACCCTCGCCCAGATCAAGACGCCCCTCGCCGGCGACCCGGCCCGGGAGCTGGAGCTACGCACCCGCACCGGGCTGCCCATCCCCCTGGTGGACCTGCGCATCGTGGACGAGAACCTGCTCGACGTCGCCCACGACGGCAAGGCCCCCGGCGAGATCGTGGTGCGCGCACCGTGGCTGACCCAGGGCTACTTCAAGAACCCCACCGCCTCCGAGGAGCTGTGGTCGGGGGGCTATCTGCACACCAACGACATCGGCACCATCGACCCGGACGGCTACCTGCAGGTCACCGACCGCATCAAGGACGTCATCAAGACCGGGGGCGAATGGGTCTCGTCCCTGGAGCTGGAGGACGTGATCTCGCGCCATCCGGCGGTGAGCGAGGTGGCGGTGATCGGCGTCAAGGATGCCAAGTGGGGCGAACGGCCCATGGCCCTGGTGGTGCTGAAAGCCGATGCCAGGGCCGACGAGGCGGAGATCAAGGCCCATGTGAAGGGCTTTGCCGAGAAGGGCGGCATCTCGAAGTTCGCCATCCCCGAGCGGGTACTCATCGTCCAGGGCATCGACAAGACCAGCGTGGGCAAGATCAACAAGAAAGGGCTGCGGCAAAAGTTCGACGGCGCGTAAATCGCCCGGCTTGGTCGTCCACTCGGAGCGGCGTGAAGGAAGCGTTGCGAGCGGCCCGATTTCGCGCCTGAAAGCGCAGCCGTACCGGGGTATGGTGAGCATCCCCGGCGCGAAATCGGACCACGCAGCCGATCCATCCACACGCGTTCAGGTGGATTTTTTCAGCCAGGTGAGGCGCTGCACGATCTTGTCCCGCCAGGCGCGGGCCAGCCCGGGAAGGTCGGCCAGGCGCTCAAGATCGGCCACGGCAGGCCGGTGGGCCTGCCAGAGCAACTGGGCTTCCCGCAGGGTCGGCGTATCGGCTGCGGCGTGCAGCAGGTCCAGGGTGTCGCCCGGGGCCACGTAGCCGGGTTTCACCACGCGCCAGTACCAGCCGGTGAGGAGGTGTTCGGCGATGTAGCCGGCCATGCCCTCGGCCGCAAAACGTTCGTCGATCTTCCAGCAGGGGTTGCGGGGCTGGCTGACCTGCAGCACCGCGCTGCCCAGTTGCCACAGATCGCCCACACGCACGTCCGCCTCGTCCAGATCGGGGGTGGACAGGTTTTCGCCCAGGGCGCCGGGCACAAGCTGCGCCGCCGCCTCGGGGAAACGGGCGGCAAGACGTGCGTAGTGACGGGCCGGGTAGAGATGCACGGCCTTGTCGGGGCCACCATGGACACGCCGGTCGGCCTGCTGGTCGCCGGCAAAACCCTCCGTGCCAAGGGCCAGCGGTGCGTCCACCCGCGTCATGTACATGCCGGTGGGGCGCCCGCTTTCGGGCAGCGGCTGGATGCCGCCGGTGAAGAGCGTGATGCGGGCCATGGGTGTTTCCTGCGGTGCTTTTGGTGCGGGCTCTCATTCTCCCTTGTACACCAGTGCGCTAATCATCTTCAGGCGACATGGAGCTGGCGCCGCCCATCGGAGCCTATGGATCAACGATCAGGTATTGCCTGAATCCTTGAAACGGAAACTCTGCTTCAGATCATTCATCCAAGAGGGGTCAATCAGCTTGTCATGCTGCAAACGCCCAACAACGATGCCGGGATGCACGCCGATATGCCGGGCAAAATCAGCTACGGCTGCCTTGGTACGGAGACTCGCCAGCCCTTGAGCATACTGCGAAGGAATCAGCCAATTTCCAGACCACTCATTAGCCTCATGCTCACGGGGGTCTTCGGCGTGCGCCGCATTGGGGTCATCCAGGAAAATGGACTTCTTGTCCTCCTTGCTGTTGGCATGCAGCAGGATATGGGCTGCTTCATGGAAGAAGCTGAACCAGAATTTGTCGTTTGTCTTGCCATACAGCGATAGCTGTATCAATGGTCGCGTCGGGCTCAGCCAGCGGGCCACACCACTCACATGCGCGCGGGGGATCGCCGGGACCAGCACCAGCAGCACGCCAGCTTCGTGAAGCAAGGTGCGCATTTGCGGCTCGAACACTTCGGGCGGCTCGCCAGTCAGGTTGCGAATGCGGTGCAGGGCCGCTTCAAAGCGGGCTCTGTCGTACTTTGAGCCATCGAGCTTCTCGGCCTGTTGCTCGCCCAGACGCAACCAGGCCGAGATGGCACCCACATCGCTTTGTTCAGCGCGACTGCGACGGAACGCCATCTGCATGCCGCCATAGTGGGCACGCCACTCATCAGGCGTTGCGACACCAAAGAACCGCAAGCAGGCATCAACCAAGCCGGGTTTATGCCTGCTGTCCAGACGCTGCTTGGGAATGGCTTCACATGCCATCAATTCCTTGAGGGGCAATTCATCCAGCCAAGGCACCCAGCCGGCATGGCGCTCAGCGGCTTCCAGACGGGCTTTATGCCTCTGGTAGTTCGCTTCGAGCGACAGCCAGAAGTCCATGGTGCTGCCCAATACACGCTCCAGGCGTTGGGCAGCATCCACGGTGAGCGGCACCTTGCCATTGATGAGCTGGCTTACATGCTTCTCGCTGTACCCCAGACGCTGAGCCAACTCTGCTTGCTTCCAGCCACGCTCTTCGGCAATGTCGAGAATGGATTCCCCCGGCGGCAAGACCCAATCCGGCGCAAAGGGAGCACTCAGTTCAGCCATGGTAATCCCCAATCGATTCAATGCTGATGACCGTGACATGGGACCATTCGATGCCGCCGTCAGGTCGGGTGGGGCAAGGGTCGTGAGCCGGGGCAAAGACCAGTCGCCAGCCTCCGGCAAGATCAAGGGCAAACTGCCCGAGGCGATCCCCTTTGAGCGGATGGGGATTGCCCGCAACCAGATCGGTGACACGCGCAGCCGCCTCCAGTGCAAGCAGGCGCAGCCTCAACTTACGCGCCGAGGCCGCCCCGAGCCTTTTCTCGGCGACGGCCTGCTTCTCACACAGATCGCGGATTTTCTTGTCCTTGTATTGAACGTCCAAGGCACCTCCATTCTATCAATTTTTACCTACAAGGTAAATTAAGGCTCAGCTTGGTGCCCGTCGAGCGTTTCATGGAGATGCCGCCAGCGATCCCGAACTGTCTTCACTCACAACGAAGAATCGCACGACACGCGACAACTCGGCAGTGACCCACTCCACTTGATCGGTATGTCGCCGTCTTGAAACGGACGATGACAGAGCGCCCGAGTGGACTTGGCTCGGAGCGATCTCGGCGACCGACTCTCTCCCACCTGTCCCGGGGAAGGCCGATGCCCTGCGCGCCCCTCACTCTCCCCTGAACACCGGCGTGCGCTTTTCCTTGAAGGCCCGGATGCCCTCGGCGTAGTCCTGGCTGTTGTACACCACCCGGCGCAGGCCCTGGATGCGTTCGAAGTCTTCGGGCGACATGGTGTGGGCGCCGGCAAGGATGCGTAGCTGTTCCTTCATCACCGAGATGGAGAGGGGCGCGTTGGCGGCGATGCGGCGCGCCATGGCGTAGGTGGCGTCTTCCAGGTCGGCGGCATCGGTGACGTGGTTGATGATGCCCAGGCTGCACAGGCGTTCGGCGGGGATGGGTGCGGCGGTGAAGAGCATCTCCTTGGCCAGGCGCAGGTTGGCGGCGTTGAGGAAGGTGAGCAGGCCACCCACGTTGTAGGGTACGTTGAGGCGGGCCGGGGTGGCGGCAAAGGTGGCGTCGCGGGCAGCCACGATGAGGTCGCAGGCGAAGGCGGTTTCGCAGGCGCCGCCCCACACGCTGCCTTCGATCATGGCAATGATGGGGGCGGGAAAGGTCTCGATCTCGCGCACCAGCTTGCGCAGGGGGTCGCGCCAGGCCAGGGGGTCGAGGCCGGCGGCGGGGAGCTCTTCGATGTCATGGCCCGCCGACCAGACCTTGCAGCCGGCCCGGGCACGCAGCACCACGCAACGCACCCCCACGGCACGGAAGGATTCAAGGGCGGTGGCAAAGGCATGCACCATCTCCTCGCACAGGGCATTGCGGCGGGATTCCCGGTCTAGCGTGAGGGTGGCGATGTGGTCGCTGATGTCGATCTGGAGCATGGCGGCACGGGGCGGAAGCGGGACACCATTCTATGCGCGACCGGGTCGCATGAACGCCACACAACCCGGGGTTTGACGGGAAGCTCAGCCGCGCTTGCCGACCAGCACCACCCCGGCCACCACCAGCACGCCGCCGAGGATCTGGAACAGGCCGATGGGCTCTTCGAGGATCAGCCAGCCCAGGAAGAGGGTGACCACCGGGCCGAGGGTGCCGATGAGGGACACCGGCCCGGCGCCCATGCGGCGGATCGCCTCGGACACCATCCACACCGGCAGCACGGTGGAGAACAAGGCCATGGCGCCCGCCAGCAGCATCACCGGGGCCGGCTGGATGAGCAGGCCGAGGGGGCGGGTCAGGGCGAAGTGGGCGAGGCACAGCAGACAGGCGGCGGTGCTGGCCCACGCAGTGACCCGGGCGGCGCCCAGGCGGCCCACGGCCTGACCATTGCCCATCAGGTAGAGGGCATAGGACACGGCGCTGGCAAACACCAGACCACCGCCGATGAGCACGTCGTGCATGTCGCCGGCCACGTGCAGGTCATGGGCCACCGCCAGGGCAATGCCGGCATAGCACAGGGCGATGGAGCCCATGGCCCGGCGGGTGATGCGCTTGCCCAGGAAGAGGGCCGACAGCACCACCACCAGGGTCGGGTAGGCAAACAGGATCAGCCGCTCCAGGGCGGCAGAGATGTATTGCAGGCCAAGAAAATCCAGGTAGCTGGCCAGGTAGTAGCCCGTGAGGCCCAGGCCCAGCATCAGGCCGATGTCGCGCCGGCCCATGGGCTCGGGCTTGCGGCTGCGCTGGTCGTGCCAGCCCAGGGCGAGGAAGAAAGGCAGCGAGAAACCCATGCGCAGGGCCAGCAGGGTCACCGCATCCACGCCGTAGGGATAGGCCAGCTTGATGAGGATGGCCTTGAAGGAGAAACCCACTGCGCCGAGGACGGCAAAGAGAAGGCCGATGTGGTTGCCGGGGGAGTTCATGGGGCAGGCGTAGACGGCCGGAGTTCACAGGCCTCCATTAGGCCAGCCGCGGTTGCTGGGGGGAATGCGTATGTTCCGAGGTGGGGGTTACGGAATGGTGAAGGGTACGAAAGAGCACATCGGGCCTCAGTTCAACGGACGGCCCACCCGGAACCATGGCACGGTGCCATATTGACACCACTTTTGACAGGGGCGGTGCCAATATGGCACCATTTGCTACGCACGAGCGACGAGAGGAGGAGACCATGTGCTAGCACCGCGTTGAGCAGCTTTTATTTCCATTACATAAAGAGAGGTTTTCAAATGGCCAACACCAAGTTGCTGGAAGCAGCTTCAGTTAGCCGGGGGCGTATCACTGCCCGTGTTCCACAGAACGTTATTGAGGTGCTTGAGACTGCCGCGACCATGACCGGCTCCACCCTCAATCAGTTCGTCACGCAAGCTGCAATAGAGAAGGCTGAAAGGATTATCGAGAACGAGAGGGTCATCCGGATGTCGGCGGAAACAGCCAGATGGTTCTTCGACCTGATAGACAACCCGCCTCCACCTGCACCTGCCCTGGCGGACGCATTCAAGCGTTATCACGCTGGAAAGGTAATAAATGCAGGTTCAAGTTCAACTCTTGACGTCGGCACATGACAGAGCCAACTTCAGGTGTGGCGAAGTAGATCTGGACAGGTGGCTTGAGACTCAAGCGCTTCAGCAGCAGAGCAAGAACACATCCCGGACATTCGTCCTCGTCGACGAGGCGAATCCGGAGGCTGTACTTGGATTCTATGCGCTGACGATTTCGCAGGCCGATGGAACAGCCGTCCCCTCGAAGCGCAGCCTGCCACAGGTAGTACCCGTCATTAGACTGGGTCGCCTTGCGATCAGGGAAGACCTGCAGGGAAAAGGCTTCCGCCTGGGGGAAATCCTCTTGCTCAATGCGATTGAGCGCGTCGTGGAAGTATCGAACTTGGGTTCGGGGGTCGCGCTCGTTGTCGATGCCAAACATGACAAAGCGGCGTCGTTCTACCGGAAATATGGGTTCAGGGCCTCGCCGGACTCGCCATTGATGCTGTACCTCCCCATCTCGGTTTGCCGGGAGCTCGTAATGGCCCCTTAGAGCACTTCTTCGGAACAGGTAAGGATTCCCCCTGCTGTCGAACTGAAGTTTGACAGCAGGGGCAAGCTCAGTGCGTCAGGAAGTCCAGCACCATGCGGTTGAACTTGTCGGCGTGTTCCCACTGGGCCCAGTGGCCGCAGCGGTTGAAGATGTGCAGCTCGGCGTTGGGCATGCCCCAGATCAGACGCAGGCCCACGTCCATGGGCACGAAGCGGTCGTCGCGGCCCCAGATGACCAGGGCCGGGGCGGTGACTTCGCCCAGGCGCGGCCCGAAGTCGGGGAACTGCTTGGGGTTGGCGGCGAGGCTTTTGACGAAGTTGTCCAGGTGGTCGCGGCGGGCCAGCATATTGTCCAGGCGGGCCTGGAAGAGCTCTTCGGTGAGGCTGCTGCTGTCGAACACGAAGACGGCCATCATCTTCTTGAGGTTCTCGATGGTGGGCTCGCGGTAGAGGCCCTGGAGCAGCTTGATGCCTTCGGTGGGCATGGGCACGAACTGGCTGGGGCCGCCGGTACCGCCCCCCATCAGCACCAGCTTGCCGACCCGCGCCGGGTTGGCGAGGGCAAAGGCCACGGCGCTGTGGCCGCCCATGGAGTTGCCGATGATGTGCACCTTGTCGAGGCCCAGGCCATCGAGCAGGCCCTTCAGGGCGCGGGCATTCAGATCAGACCGGGAGCCCGTGCACACGATGGGGTCGCTCTTGCTCCAGCCCGGGCAGTCCATGAGGATGACCTGGTAGCCGGCATTCACCAGGGGCTCGATGTTGCGGTTGAAGTTGGCCCAGCCGCTGGCACCGGGGCCGGAGCCGTGCAGCATGACCACGGTTTCGGCGCCTTCACCGGCGATGTTGTAGTGCAGTTGCAGGTCCAGGTCGCCTTCGTGGATGCGGATGAAGCGGCTGGTGGCGGCTTCGGTCAGGGTGGGGGTGCTCATGGGGGTGTCCTTTCAATCCGTTGGGGGTGCGGGCGGGTCAGCCTTCGTAGGGGCCGGCGCCGAAGCCGATGGGCGGGGGCGCCGAGGCCACCAGTTTCGAGAAGATGGCGGCGAAATCCTCGCCGGGCAGGCTGCCCATATTGTTGCCCATGGCCGCCAGCTCGGCGTCGATCTCGGCCCAGTCCTCAGGGGTGAAGTGCTTGCGCAGCAGGGGCAGGATCTCGCGCTCTTCCAGGATCATGTGGTTGCGGTAGAACTCGGCGTAGGTGTCGAAGGCCGCCGACAGGCCGGCCACGTCGGCCGGGTTCTTCTCGAAGGCGTCCAGGGCCTTGTCCAGCAGGGCGATACGTTCGGCGGTGCCGGCGTGCTGGCGGAAGAGCTTGTCGAGCAGCTCCCGGCCCTCGTCGGTGCGGGCGGCCAGGCGGCCGAAGAGCAGCCGGTCTTCCTTGGGGTGATGCTGCTGCTCGGGGTAGGCCTCCAGATAGTCCACCATGCCGCGCAGCAGCTTGATGTCGGGCTTGAGACGGCCGGCACCGATCTCCTTGAGCATGAAGCGGACGGCGTGGAGGATGGCCGCCAGGGATTGGTGTTCGTCCGCCAGGACTTGCAGTGCGCGCATGGGCGTGTCTCCGTTTGAGTTCAATTCGCCAGCATTTCCTGATGCTTGCTGGCCAGACCCAGGTAGCTTTCGATGACGCGGGGGTCGTTGCGCAGGCTGGTGGCCTCGCCCTGCATCTTGATGGCGCCGTTCTCCAGCACGTAGGCGTAGTCGGCCACCTGCAGGGCGGCGCGGGCGTTCTGCTCCACCAGCAGAATCGACACGCCGCGGCGGCGCAGCTCGGCGATGATGCGGAAGATCTCGCGCACGATCAGCGGCGCCAGGCCCAGGCTGGGCTCGTCCAGCATCAGGAGCTTGGGCTTGGCCATCAGGGCCCGGCCCACCGCCAGCATCTGCCGCTCTCCCCCCGACAGGGTGCCGGCCGCCTGGGCGCGGCGCTCCTTGAGGCGCGGGAAGAGGACAAACACCTCCTCCATGGTCTGCAGGTGGTCCTTGTGGCCGGCCCGGTTGCGCTGGAAGGCGCCCAGCAGCAGGTTGTCCTCGATGCTCATGGAGCCGAACAGCTCGCGCTTCTCGGGCACCAGGTTCATGCCGCGCACCACCATGCGCTCCACCTCCGGGATCTGTTCGATGCTGCCGTCAAAGGCCACCTGGCCGGCCGACGGGAGCAGGCCCATGATGGCCGACAGGGTGGTGGTCTTGCCGGCGCCGTTGGGGCCGATCACGGTGACGATCTGCCCTTCGCCCACGGCGAGGCTGAGCTTGCTCACCGCCTCGACCTTGCCGTAGGCCACGGAGAGGTCCTTCACTTCGAGTACGTTCTTGTGTGTGCTCATCGCAGTTCTCCAAGGCGCTGCAGACCACCCGCAGCCGATGAAACGTCAGGGCGCAGGCCGCGCACGGCCGCTCCGAAGCGGCCGGCCTGCCCCCCAGTGGGGGGGTGAGGAAGGGAATTCATGGCGCACTGCGCCATGCCTGCCGAACGGGCCGGCTGTGCAAAGCTGGCCCTCCATGCCGCAGGCGCATCGGGGGGCGTATTTCATTCAGACACCTCCCAGGTAGGCTTCGAGCACGGCCGGGTCCTGCTGGACTTCTTCCGGCAGGCCCTCGGCGATCTTCTCGCCAAACTCCATCACCACCACCCGATCCACCAGGTTCATCACGAAGTCCATGTCGTGCTCGACGATGAGCACCGCCATGCCCTCGGACTTGAGACGCCGGAGCAGCTCGGAGAGGGCCTGCTTCTCCTTCAGACGCAGGCCGGCGGCGGGCTCGTCGAGGAGCAGCAGGCAGGGGTCGGAGCACAGGGCGCGGGCGATCTCGAGGATGCGCTGCTGGCCCAGGGCCAGGCTGCCGGCCTCGGTGTGCATGAACTCGCCCAGGCCCACCCGCTCCACCTGGATGGCAGCCTCGCGCAGCAGGCGGGCCTCGTCGGCCCGGTCGAGGCGCCAGGCGGCGGGCAGCACGCCCCGGCTGCCGCGCATGTGGGCGCCGATGGCCACGTTCTCGAGCACGCTCATCTTCGGCAGCAGGCGCACATGCTGGAAGGTGCGGCTCATGCCCAGGGCGGCGATCTCCCGGGAGCTATGGCCGGCCACCGACTTGCCGCGGAACAGCACCTCGCCGGAGGTGGGCGTATCCACGCCGGAGAGCTGGTTGAACATGGTGCTCTTGCCGGCGCCATTGGGGCCGATCAGGGCCAGGATCTCACCGGCCTTGACCGACAGGCTCATGGCATTGTTGGCCACCAGGCCGCCGAACCGGCGGGTCACCTCGCGGGCTTCCAGGATGGTCTCGCCGTGGGGCGGCTGGGCCTTCTTCGGCAGGGGCTCGGCCTTCGGGTCGATCTGCTTGGGCTCGGCCCGCACCGGCACCAGCCGGGCCAGCAGCGGCCACAGGCCGTCGCGGGCGCGGTGCAGCACGATGATCATCATCAAACCAAAGACGATCACTTCGTAATGGCCGGCCGAACCGAAGAGCTTGGGCAGGATGTCCTGCAGCCACTGCTTGAGCACGGTGATGACCCCAGCCCCCACCAGCGCCCCCCACACCTGCCCTGCCCCGCCGACCACCGCCATGAAGAGGTATTCGATGCCGATGTGCAAGCCGAAGGGGGTGGGATTCACGAAACGCTGCAGGTGGGCATACAGCCAGCCTGCAGCACAGGCCTGCAGGGCCGCCAGCACGAAGATCACCATGCGCGCCCGGGACGTATCCACGCCCATGGACTCGGCCATCACGATGCCCCCCTTGAGGGCGCGAATGGCCCGCCCCTCGCGGGAGTCCAGCAGGTTGCGGGTGGTGAACAGCGCCACCAGCACGAACAGCCAGACCAGGTAGTAGTAGTGGCGATTGTCGAGCAGGGCAAAGCCGAACAGGGTGATCGGCGGCAGGTTGGACAGGCCGGCGTGGCCGCCCAGGAACTCCATGTTGCCGAACAGGAAGTACAGGCTGATGCCCCAGGCCATGGTGCCCAGGGGCAGGTAGTGGCCCGACAGTTTGAGGGTCACCGAGCCGAGCACGATGGCCACCGTAGCGGTGAGCAGCAGGCCCAGCACCAGCGCCGCCCACGGCGACGCACCGGTGAAGCCCAGCCAGGCCGGCAGCTCGGGCGTGGTGGTGAGCCAGGCGGTGGTGTAGGCGCCGAGGCCCACAAAGGCCGCCTGCCCGAAGCTGGTCAGCCCGCCCACACCGGTGAGCAGCACCAGGCCCAGGGCCACCAGCGCCGACAGCCCCACGTAGTTGAGCAGGGTGACGTAGAACTCCGGCAGCACCAGCGGCGCCAGCACCACCATCACCAGGAAGACCGCCAGCACATGGCGGGAACGGAGCAGGCTCATGCCCGGCGCCGCAGCAACAGAACGGGTGTTCATTCTTCTTCCTCCACGTGGTGGGAAGTGAGCGAACGCCACATCAGGACGGGGATGATCAGGGTGAACACGATCACGTCCTTGAAGGCGCTCGCCCAGAAGGACGAGAAGGATTCGAGCAGGCCCACCAGCACCGCGCCGCCCGCCGCCAGCGGATAGCTGGCGAGGCCGCCGATGATGGCCGCGACGAAGCCCTTGAGGCCGATCAGGAAGCCGCTGTCGTAATAGATGGTGGTCAGGGGCGCCACCAGCAGGCCGGACAGGGCACCGATCAGGGCCGCGAAGAAGAAGGTCTGGCGGCCGGCCAGGGCCGGGGAGATGCCCATCAGACGCGCGCCGTTGCGGTTGATGGCGGTGGCCCGCAGGGCCTTGCCGCCCAGGGTGCGGTCAAAGTACAGGTAGAGGGCCACGATCAGCAGCACCGAGGCGGCCAGCACCACCAGCGTGTGTCCGCCCACCACCAGGGAGCCGATCTCGAACTGGGCCTCGCTGAACGGCAGGGTGCGCGAGCCTTCCGGCCCGAAGATCAAGAGGCCGATGCCCACCATCAGCAGGTGCAGGGCCACGGCCACGATGAGCAGCACCAACACCGGCGCTTCGGCCACGGGCTGAAAGGCCACCCGGTAGATCATGGGGCCCAGGGGCACCACGATGCCCAGCACCAGCAGGCCCTTGGCCACCTGGGGCAGGGCCTGCAGGGGCAGCACCCACAGCAGGCCGGCCAGCACCGCCGGATAGAGCAGGTTCCACAGGGCGGACTTGCCCAACTGACGACGCGCCGCCGCACCACCAAGCAGGTCGGCGGCAAAGGTCAGCGCCCCGGCCCCCAGCAGCAGCCACACGGTGCCGGGGAAATGGCCGGCTTCCAGCGCCGCCATGGTGAGCGCCCCCCAGGCGAGGAATTCGCCCTGGGGAATGAAGATGATCCGGGTGACGGCAAAGACCAGGACCAGGGCCAGGGCCAGCAGGGCGTAGATGGCCCCGTTGGTGATCCCGTCCTGCCCGAGCAATGCGAATATTTCGGCATCCATGAACGGACTCCTGCAGCCGCTTGCCGCACCCGCCTGGCGGGGCCGCAAACGGCCGGAAAGATCGGCAATAAGAAAAGGCGGAGCGCGGCCCCGCCCCTGCGTCAGACAGCCAGGCCGCGTTCCCGCGCCATGGAGATGGCCGTGTCCTCGATCATGTCCTCCTGCCCGCCCACCATGCCGCGGCGGCCCAGCTCCACCAGGATGTCCCGGGCCGGCACGCCGTACTTGACGCTGGCGCGCTTGGCGAAGAGCAGGAAGGAACCATACACCCCGGCATAGCCCAGGGTCAGGGCGTCCCGGTCGATGCGGATCGGGAAGTCCATGATCGGCACCACCAGGTCTTCGGCCACGTCGGTGATCTTGGCCACATCCACGCCGGTCTCGATGCCCATCAGGTCGGCCACGGCGATGAAGACTTCCATCGGGGTGTTGCCGGCCCCGGCGCCCAGTCCGGCGGCAGCGGCGTCGATGCGCGTGGCGCCCACTTCGATGGCGGCGATGCTGTTGGCCACGCCCATGGCCAGGTTGTGGTGGCCGTGAAAGCCCAGCTCGGTCTCGGGCTTGAGGGCTTCGCGCACGGCGCCCAGGCGGGCCTTGACGCCGTCGGGCAGCAGGTGGCCGGCCGAGTCGGTGATGTAGATGCAGTTGGCGCCGTAGCCTTCCATCAACTTGGCTTGCTTGACCAGACCTTCGGGGCTGTTCATGTGGCTCATCATCAGGAAGCCGACGGTGTCCATGTCGAGCTTTCTGGCCAGGGTGATGTGCTGTTCGGACACATCGGCCTCGGTGCAGTGGGTGGCGACGCGGATGGTGTTCACCCCAAGGTCGCGGGCCATGCGCAGGTGATCGACGGTGCCGATGCCGGGCAGCAGCAGGGCCGAGACCTTGGCCTGCTTCATGCGCGGGATGACGGCGCCCAGGTATTCCTCGTCGGTGTGGGCCGGGAAGCCGTAGTTCACCGAGCTGCCCCCAGGCCGTCGCCGTGGGTGACTTCGATCAGCGGTATGCCGGCTTCGTCGAGCCCGGTGGCGATGCTGATCATCTGGTCGAGGGACATGAGGTGACGCTTGGGGTGCATGCCGTCCCGCAGGGTCATGTCGTGGACGGTGACTTTCTTGCCTTTGAGTTCCATGGCGATTTCCTTAGGCGGAGACGGGTTCGAGCGTGAGGCTGCCGGCCAGGATTTCTTCGGCGAACATCTCGGCGGTGCGGGCGGCGGCGGCGGTCATGATGTCCAGGTTGCCGGCGTACTTGGGCAGGTAGTCGCCCAGGCCTTCGACTTCCAGGTACACCGAGACGCGGTTGCCGTCGAACACCGGGCCGTTGACCAGGCGGTAGCCGGGCACGTACTTCTGCACTTCCTTGATCATCTCGGCGATGGATTCGCGGATCGCGTCCTGTTGCGGTTCGCCTTCGGTGAGGCAATGGACAGTGTCGCGCATCATGAGCGGCGGTTCGGCCGGGTTGATAATGATGATGGCCTTGCCCTTCTTGGCGCCGCCCACCTTCTCGACGGCGCCCGCGGTGGTGCGGGTGAATTCGTCGATGTTCTTGCGGGTGCCGGGGCCGGCGCTCTTGCTGGAGACGGTGGCGACGATCTCGCCGTAGGCCACGGGCTGGACGCGGGAGATGGCGGCGACCATGGGGATGGTGGCCTGGCCACCGCAGGTGACCATGTTGACGTTCATCTCCCGTTGACCCACGTGCTGCTTGAGGTTCACCGGCGGCACGCAGAAGGGGCCGATGGCGGCGGGGGTGAGGTCGATCATCAGCACGCCAAGGGCGTTGAGCTTGCGGCTGTTCTCGGCATGGACGTAGGCGCTGGTGGCGTCGAAGGCGATCTGCACGCCATCGGCGAGCACGTGGGGCAAGAGGCCATCCACGCCCTCGGCGGTGGTCTTGATGCCCATCTCGCGGGCACGCTTGAGGCCGTCGGAGTCGGGGTCGATGCCCACCATCCACACCGGCTCCAGCACCGGGCTACGCTGCAGCTTGGCCAGCAGGTCGGTGCCAATGTTGCCGGGCCCGATCAGGGCGCATTTGATTTTCTGGGTCATGGCAATTCTCTCTTGTTGGGTAGGGCGGATCAGGCGAACAGGGCCGTGACGCTGCCGAGGCCTTCGACGCTGACATCGAAGCGCTCGCCCGGCCGGACGCTGACCATGGGGCCGAGGGCGCCGGTGAGCACGATGTCGCCGGCCAGCAGAGGGCGGCCGCAGCGCACCATCACGTCGGCCAGCCACACGGCGGCGTTGAGGGGGCTGCCCAGGCAGGCGCGGCCGTTGCCCCGGGAGACCACCTCCTCGCCCCGGCGCATTTCCATGGCGCAGGCGGTGAGATCCACATCCTGCAGCCGGCGCGGCTGGCCGCCGAGCACGAAGAGGCCACTGGAGGCGTTGTCGGCCACGGTATCGACGAAGCGGATGTTCCAGTTCTCGATGCGGCTGTCGACGATCTCGATGGCCGGCAGCACGTACTCGGTGGCGCGGATGAGGTCGGCGTAGGTGTGACGCTCGTGGGTCAGGTCGCGACCGATGACCAGGGCCACCTCGGCCTCGACCTTGGGCTGGATCAGGCGGCCGAGGGCCACCGGCTCGCCGTCGCCCACGGCCATGTCGGCAAACAGCATGCCGAAGTCGGGCTGATCGACCCCCAGCTGGGCCTGCACGGCCAGGGAGGTGAGGCCGATCTTGCGCCCCACCAGGCGGCGGCCTTCGGCCAGCCAGGCGCAGGTGTTGGCCTCCTGGACGGCGTAGGCACCGTCCTGGTCGGCGTGGCGCAGGCGATCGCGCAGGGGGGCGATGGTGTGGCCGCCGGCGGCCGCTGCCTTGAGCAGCGCCGCCGCGGCTTCCGTGCCGAGCAGGGAAGCGTCGCTCATCACTTCACCAGCTTCCAGTGGTTGTTCTCGACCTTGATCAGCACGATGGCGCTGGCGTCGTAGCCGGCGTGGTCGTTGGCACCCATGGTGTAGACGCCGTTGGTGCCCACCAGCTTGCTGGTCTTCTCGATGCCGTCACGCAGGGCGTTGCGGAATTCCGGGGTGCCGGATTTCACCTTGGCCTTCTGGGCGGTGACGATGGCGTTCTGCAGCAGTTGCCAGGCATCCCAGGAGGCGCCGGCGAAGGTGGAGCGGGAGTCCGGGCCGTTCTTGGCTTCGAACTCCTTCACGAAGGCCACGCCGTTCTTCTTGGTGGGGTGGCTGTCGGGCAGCTGTTCGGCCACCAGCACCGGCCCCACGGGAATCAGCGCGCCTTCGACGAACTTGCCGCCGACCCGCAGGAACTCCTTGCTGGTGACGCCATGGGATTGGTAGATCTTGCCCTTGTAGCCGCGCTCGCGCAGGGTGATCTGGGGCATGGCGGCGGGGGTGCCGGAGGCGCCGACGAAGACCACGTCGGGCTTGGCCGACAGCACCTTGAGCACCTGGGCCTGCACGCTCGGGTCGGCGCGGCCGTAGCGCTCGGTGGCGACGATGCTCATCTTGCCTTCGGTGGCCTTGGTGAGGGCTTTCAGCAGCAGTTCGCCCCAGGAGTCGGAGAAGCCGATGAAGCCCACCGTCTTGGCACCGCCTTCGACCATGTCGGCCACCACGCGGTTGACCATCAGGTCGGCGGAGGGCTCGCTGCGGAAGATGTAGCCGCGCTTGTCACCGGACACATCCAGGGGCGCGACGGAGATCATCGGGGTCTTCTCGGCATTGGCCACATCGGCCATGGCCACGGCGGTGCTGATCAGGTTGGGGCCGAGGATGGCGTCCACCTTGTCTTCGGAGATCAGCTTGCGCACGTTCTTGACGGCATTGGTGGGGTCGGTGCCGTCGTCGAGGACGATGAAGTTGATCTTCTCGCCGCCCACGGTGGTGGGAAAGAGGGCCACGGCCTTCTTGGTTTCGGCGCCCAGGGCGGCGGCCGGGCCGGTGAGGGAGGCGATGACGCCCACGTTGATGTCGGCCAGGGCCGGGGTGGCCACGAGGGCGGCGATGCTCAGGGCGATCAGGTTGCTGGATTTCATGGTTTGTCTCCTCTGTTGGATATTTGTAGTCAGATGACGCTTGCCGCTTACGCGGTGACGCCGGTCAGGGCAGCAAAGCCGGCGATCCATTCGGGGATCGCCCGGTAATAACGGGACTGCACCTGGTAGTGCCCGCCGGTGGCGGCGTTCATGGCGGCGTTGGCGGCCACCCAGGTCTTCACTTCGTGGGCCGAGGCGCCGGCCGCCGCGGTGATGGCGGCGTTGCCGTAGGCGTCGAGAGCGGCCCAGTCCTGACGGGCCAGGTTGGCCATGAAGGCTTCGTCCCACTGGGGGTTGAGGGGGTGCAGGGGGCTGTCGCCGGTGGCAAAGACGGTGGCGGCGTCGATGGTGCGCTGCTGGCGGGCGGCGCGGGCGTCGGGGGTGGGGTTGCGGCCGGCGATCAGGCGCTCGGCCACTTCCGGCACGGCGGTGGCGATCTGGGGCACCGGCGGGTTGTGGGAGAGGCCGCCGGAACCGATGATCAGGGTACGCTTGCCCAGCCCGCGGGCAAACTCGCCCACCGCCTCGCCAAACTGGCGCGCCCGGCGGAAGCTGATCACCGGCGGCGCCACACTGTTGATGAAGAGGGGGATCACCGGGTAGCGGGCAAGGCTGCCGCAGATCTCTTCCAGGGGCTGGGCGAAACCATGATCCACCTGCATGCGGTAGGAGATGGCCAGGTCGATGTCGGCCGCCACCACGTGCCGGGCGCAGGCTTCGGCGATGTCCCGGGGCACGTCCAGCGGGCCCGGCGAGGTCATGTAGTCGCCCACCGAGGTGGCCGAGGTGCCGATGCAGAGCTGGGGCATGGCATCCAGGAAGAAGCCGTTGTAGTGGTCCGGGGCAAAGAGAAAGACGATCTCCGGATCAAAGGCTTCCACCTCGGCACGCAGGGTGGCGACCATGCGGCCGGCCTCATCGACCACATCGGGCAGCGGATCCACGTAACCCTTGAGGGGCGTATGGGAGAGGCATTGGAGGAGAAAGCTCATGCGGCCTCCTGCAGGGTGGTGGAGGCCGGGCGACGCGCGGCGTCCAGGTTGAGGCCCATCTTGCCGGCGACGGCTTCGAGCAGTTCGTTGATCTCCACCGGGAAGGCGATGCCGGCCACGAAGCGGTCGGGGCGGATCAGGGCGATGGAGCCGGGGTGCTCGCCAAACCAGTCCTTGAGGCGCAGCTGTTCGTCGCCGATGACCTCGGTGGCGTCGCTGACGTCCACCCGACGCTGCATCTGTACCACCGGCTTGACGGTGAGGATGCGGGCGTTCATGGCAGCCAGGATGGCCTTGCTGCGGGGGGTGAGCCAGTAGTTGGGGTCGGCGCCCCAGGCCAGCAGGGCAAAACCGGTGCCGATCACGTCGTCCAGCAGCTTCACCTCGCCGGCCTGGGTGCGCACCCGGGGCTGGATGAAGAGGCGGCCGACCGGGGAGTTCTTGCGCGGCGTTTTCTCGTGCACCACCAGACCTTCAGAATAGAAGGGCATGGGCTTGTAGCGCATCTCGCTGAAGTAGCGCTTCACCGCCGGGATCTGGTTGAGCAGCCAGGTGCTCACGTCGCGGAAGGCCGCCTTGAAGACGTTGCGCGGGTAGAAGATGCGCCCGGCGGCCACCGACAGGTCGATCATGGCCTTGGCGTGGGGCGGGCGCTCGATGTTGTAGGTTTCGAGGAGGGTGTCGGAGGCCAGGCCCTTGACCACGTAGGCAAGCTTCCAGGCCAGGTTAGTGGCGTCGCGCATGCCGGTGTTGTAACCCTGGCCCTGCCACACGGGCATGATGTGGGCCGCATCGCCGGAGAGCATCACACGGCCCACCTTCCAGCGGTCGGCAATGCGGGCGTTGTGGGTGTAGACGCGCTTGCGGATGAAGTCGAGCTTGTTGATGTCGGTGCCGGGGGGCAGCACCTTGCCCAGCAGCTCGGCCATGCGCGCCGGGGCGGTGATCTGCTCTTCGGTCTCCCCTTCCCACACCATGAACTCGAAGCGGCGCACGCCATCGGGCAAGGCCACCGACACGTAGGGGCGCTTGGGGTCGGAGTGCATATAGATGTAGGGCACACCGAGGGGATCGTTGCGGATGTCCACCACCAGCCACTGGGACGTATCGGTGAAGCCGCCGAAGCCCACGCCCAACTGGGTGCGCACCACGCTGCGGCCGCCGTCGGCACCGACGAGATAGCGGCAACGCAGGGTCTTGGGGCTGCCGGCCTGCTTGATCTTCAGGGTGACGCCGTCCTTGTCCTGCTCGAAGGATTCGAGCTCGGAGGACAGGAACACGGAGGCATTGGGAAAGCGCTTCAGACCATTGAGCAGCTCCACATCCACGGCGGGCTGGTTGAAGGCATTGCGCCGGGACCAGCCGAACTCGTCGGTGCGCGGCTCGATGGAGGCATACACCCGGCCGCTGGCATTGACGAAGCGCATCCAGTGGTAAGGGGTCAGGTGCTGCTGCACCTGCTCGACAAGACCGATGCCCTGGATGCTGCGCAGGCACTCGTCGTCCATGCCGACGGCACGGGGGTAGTCGATCAGGGCGTCGCCCTTTTCGAGGAGCATCACGCTGATGCCGTGCAAACCGAGGGTGTTGGCAATGGTCAGCCCGACGGGGCCGGCTCCGACGACGATGACGTCCGCGTCGAGGCGCTGGTTTTCGCTCATGAATGTCTCCTGGTGTTCCCGGTTCGCCTGGGGGAACCCACCGCGGAGAACGCGAAGGGCCGGCGCCGAAAATTACGTTATGAGAAACTTGTTGAGCGGATTCTAGGGTTGCGGCCACGCCGGGCAAAAAATAAAATCGAAACGTCCACCAGATGCACAACACTGATTTAAAACGATAAATTGCCACGCAAAAACACCGGGTCAGACTACGCCCTGGTCCGCGGCCTGACCCGCGGGCTGGACCTGCTGCGGGCCATCAACGTGCAGGAAGGGGGCCGTTCAAGCCTCGGCCAGCTCGCCGACGTCACCGGCCTGCATCGCACCACGGTGCGCCGCCTGCTGGAGACATTGATCGCCGAAGGCTATGTGCGGCGCAGTGATTCGGACGACAGCTACTGCCTGGCCTTGCGGGTGCGCTCCCTGGCGGAAGGCTTCCGGGATGACGACTGGATCTCCGGCATCGTCGCGCCGGCGCTGTCGGAATTGCTCCAGGCGGTGGTGTGGCCATCGGACCTGACCACCCCCCAGGGCGCCCACCTGGTGATCCGCGAATCCACCCACCGCTTCAGCCCCCTGTCCTTCCACCGGGCCATGGTGGGCCAGACCATGCCCATGCTGCTCACCGCCGCCGGCCGCGCCTTCCTGGCCGCCTGCCCGGATGATCAACGAGAGGAAATCCTGCAACTGGTGCGCGCCGGCGACGACGACCAGGCCCGCCTGGCTGCCGATGAGCGCTTTGTGCACAACGTGCTGGGGCGCACCCGGGAACAGGGCTACGGCAGCAACGACGGGGAATGGACCTCCCAACGCAAGGTGGGGGCCATTGCACTGCCCATCATGCTCAACGGGCGCCCGCTGGGCGCGATCAACATCGTGTACCTGAACCGCATGGTCACGCCCCGGGAGGCGGAGCGACGCTACCTGCCTGCGCTACAGCGGGCGGTGAGCCGGATCGAGGAGAAGCTGGCGGAGCAGCAGGGGCTGCGGTGAGCTTTGTGTTCGCAGAGAAGTAACATGACAAAACTGACTATCGAGGTGAAAATAAACGCCGATGTCATACCGCGTCAGATCCCTTTGACTTCGCCTCCACCCCTAATTGAAACTACAATTTGCCTTGCCTTCCCAGCATAACGCATCTACGATTTACCCATGATCACCTTCGATCAAAGCAAGCGCCAAGGAAACCTTGCCAAACACGGCATTGATATGGCAGCGCTGTCTGGCTTCTTCGATGGTGACTTGCTGACCCGTGAAGATGTGCGCGAGTCCTATGGCGAGTTGCGTTTTCAGAGCGTTGGCTGGCACGCGGGAGAATTGCTGTTCGTTGTCTGGACACCGGGCAACAACGAATGGCCCCATATGATTTCGGCGCGAAAGGCGGAAAAACATGAACGCGAAGCGTGGGCACGTTTCTGCAGATGATGCTCCGGCAACCGAGCCGGGCGATTGGGATAATGCATTCGTCACTCATTCGGCAGACGAACTACGCAAGGTCGTCGCCGAACGTCATACTCGCGGACCCAACAAGAATCCGACTAAGGAGCAAGTCACGGTGCGATACAGCCCGGAAGTGCTGGCTTATTTCCGCGCCACCGGAGCAGGCTGGCAAACCCGCATGGACGAAGCGTTGCGCGAGTATGTGTCGGGACAGAAGGCGGTGTAGAGCTCCATCGGGGGCAAACACAGCGGATAGCTGGGCCTTGATCATGAAGCTGCGCAACGCTACTTACCTGACACAGTTCGGCTTTGTATAAGGAAATTGTGGTGCGTCCCCTATTTTCCCGATGAACATCACTCAACCCTCTTCAAAGCATGGGTTGCCGAGATTGAGCGGGCCATTCAGCGACTACCAATACCAACAGAACCTAACAGGGTGTTGATTTACCCCAGAGCCAAGGACCGCAAGGGTTTCGGTCTTGTTATAATTCCATTCAAATTAGCGAACCAGTAATACTCCGATGCGCGGCCCCGACCACAAACAGAACGCCTTGTTTAGCTACGTCAATATTGAGGAGCGCATTCCGACCGAGCATCCGCTGCGTCGGGTGAAAGTGCTGGCCGATTTGGTACTCCGTTCGATGTCGCCGACTTTCGACTCTCTGTATGCCGAAGGTGGCCGTCCGTCGATTGCGCCGGAGCGTCTTCTGCGCGCCTCGTTGTTGCAATGTCTATTCTCGATTCGTTCAGAGCGGGCGTTGGTCGAGCATATCGATTTCAACATGATGTATCGCTGGTTCGTGGGCCTGACGCTGGACGAGGCGGTGTGGGACCACTCAAGCTTCTCAGCTAATCGGGAGCGACTGCTCAAGGAAAGCGTGATGCGCGAGTTCTTCACGGGCGTGGTGGCGATCGGGCAGTGGGCCGAGCTGGTCTCGGACGAACATTTCAGCGTTGACGGTTCGCTGCTGCGGGCTTGGGCTTCACACAAGAGTCTGGCTGGACGGCTCGGATCAAATAGGGGACAGACCACAGTTTCACGACAAGCTATCGGGCCAATGCCGGGGGTGATGCAACCACGCTCATCCAGGCGCATGGGCTCTATTCGGCATTGGGGCAGGGAAAACCAGGGACAGACCACTATTAAATCCTATTCTTCCTACCCGCCCTCCCCTTCCTACCACCATGCCTCGTCTCCCCCGCCTTGCCCTGCCGGGCATGCCGCTGCACCTGATACAGCGCGGCAACAACCGCCAAGCTTGTTTCTTTGCCGAGGACGATTACCGCGTCTACCTGGACTGGCTGACCGAGTACGTGGGCAAGTCGGGCAGCCGCGTTCATGCCTATGTGTTGATGACCAACCATGTCCATCTGCTGGTTTCTGCCGACAGCACTACGGCGCCGGGGGCATTGATGAAGGCACTCGGCCAGCGCTACGTGCAGTATGTGAATCGCACCTATCAGCGCAGTGGCACCTTGAAGAATAGGGGACAGACCACAGTTTCATGACAAGCTATCGGGCCAAGGCCGAGGGTGAGGCAACCACGCTCATCCAGGCGCACGGGCTCTACTCCGCATTGGGGCGGGATGCGAAACGGCGGCAGGCGGCATATCGGGAGCTGTTCCGGCACGGACTGGAGCCCGGACTGGTGGATCAGATTCGGCGAGCCACGAATGGCACCTTTGTGCTGGGCAACGAGCGCTTTGCCAGGGAGATCGAGGCGGTCGTTGGCCGCAGGGCAGTGCCAGGGAAATCGGGGCGACCGCGCAAGTACGCTGAGCCGGCATCCTGAGCCTTGCTTGATGGGTACAAGAGGTATCTGTGGTCTGCCCCCGGCTTTCGGGCCTTACGCCGACTTCGGAAACAGCGCCACGTCGGGCAGCCCCTCGAAATGCGCGTCGCAGGTCAGTAGGCCGGCGCTCATGCGCAGGGCCGTCGCGTAGACGATGGCATCCGCGGTGGCCAGTTTGTGCTCCCGGTGCAGGTCGGCCGCGAGCAAGGCAATGGTCGTGTCCAGCGGCACGACGACGCACTTCTGTGTGTAGGCGATCATCTGGTCGGCTTCGTCCTCGCCCGCTTCGCGCACCAGCCACTTCGACAGTTCGAGTTGCACGATGGTGGGCACGATGCACTGCGCCTTTTCAGGGAACTGCTTGCCAATCTTCTGGCCCAGCGGGCTGGCGGTCAGCCATTCGATCCAGGCTGAAGTGTCGACCACACAGGGCGTTGCCATCAGAAGCGGTCCTTGCGGTCGCGGTAGTCGTCCTTGCGCGCGCCCTTGGCGATGCCGGCCAGCTGATTCAGCTCAGGCACGGGCATCACCAGCACGCCCTTGCCCTTGGGAATGAAGACGAACTCCTGTCCGGCCTCCCAGTGCTGTTCCTCGCGCACGGCCTTCGGGATGGAGATCTGGAACTTGCTCGACAGCGTGGCGGTAGCGGTCATCGTCGTACCCTCAAATCATCGATCAGCGTTTGGTAAGAATACACCGTCTTGCCACGGCGCCGGAGGAAAGACGGAACAAATCAGCGCTGCCTCAGACCGCCCAGCTTCTGTCCGGACATGAAAACAGGAAAACAGGGGTCAGACCACTGGCGAGCCACAAACAACGTCGTGCTGGGTGACGAGCGCTCCGCCAGGGAGCTCGCGGCAGCCATTGTCCGCAGAGCGATGCGGGGAAAGTCAGGGCGACTGAAGTCGCCCCTGCGGGAGAGGCCGAATCGACTTTCGGACGATGCTTCAAACGGAGGAAATCCGGAGGAACTCGACCTCACACAAGGAAGCGGCCGGCAGGCTCCGCCGACGGAACGAGCTGATGTAATGTCATGCCCGATGCCAGGGGAGCCGGGGCTCCCCACGGGCCTCAATGGTGGTGTTTGTGGTCCATCGGCGCGGCGGCGGTCAGGTCGCGGACTTCGGCTTTCAGCTCCACGTTCTCGACCTTCTTGTCCTTGCCTTCCACCTTGAGGGTGATGGGCACCACTTCGCCCTTGCTGAGGGGCTTCTTCAGGTCGATGAGCATGACGTGGTAGCTGCCCGGCTTGAGCTCCAGGGGCTTGCCGGCCTGCACCTCGAGGCGCGGCAGGGCACGCATCTTCATCACGTTGTTGTCCATGACCATCTCGTGCAGTTCGACCACGTTGGCGGCCGGGCTGGCCACGCCGACGAGGGTGACGCCGGCCTTGCTGTTGAGCTGCATGAAGGCGCCGGTGGCCTTCTGGGCGGGGACGGTACCACGCACCCAGGGATCCTTGATTTCGAGATCGGCGGCGAGAACGCCACCGGACAGCAGGCTGGTCAGCGCCAGGGCGGCGATTTTGTAGGCAATGCTCACGGCAGACTCCTTGTGTTGAACGGGCAGCAGCTTAACGCGGAGCAGGCTTCCGATGCGCCCCATCACGGCCGGCTGCGACCTTTTGCCGCGCCCCTCCCGGGTGAAACGCATGCTTACAAAGCCCGGGGGCACTTTTGGCCGCGTGCGCCCCTCTGAGTGGCTGTCCTTTACCCACCCCGGGAGACCTGCGCCATGTTCAAGAAGTTTGCCGCCCTCTATGCCCTGATCCGCAAGGATGCCGCCATCCTGTGGTATGCCCTGCGTCACCCGGCCCGGCCGGCCTGGCTGCGGCCTTCGGTGGCGATGATTGCCGTGTACTTGCTGTCGCCCATCGACCTGATTCCCGACGTGCTGCCGGTGATCGGCCTGGTGGACGATCTGGTGCTGATTCCGCTGCTGGTGGCCTGGCTGGTGCGCATGCTGCCGGAGGCTCTGCGGCGTGGTTACGCCGACGCCGCCCGCACCGTGGATGTGGTGCCGGTCAGGACCAGGTGACCGTGGCGGCCAGCAGGTAGCCGGCGCCGTACACCGTCTTGATGAGCTTGGCGTGCTGGGGGTTTTCCTCGAAGCGCCGGCGCAGACGGGAGATGCGCAGGTCGATGCTGCGGTCCAGCGCCGAGACATCGCGCCCGCCCAGTAGCTGCTCGCGGGTGAGGATGTGGTTGGGATGGGCCAACAGCACCGACAGGAGCTGGGCCTCTGCGGTACTGAGGGTTTCCTGCTGACCCGAGGGGTTGGTGAGGGTGTTGCTGCCCGGCTCGAAACGCCAGCCGGCAAATTCGGCGATGCGCTGGGCCGGATCGGCGGGCAGCACCACCGGCCCCGGGTAGCGGCGCAGGATGCTGCGCACCCGGGCGATCAGCTCGCGGGGCTCGAAGGGTTTCACCACGTAGTCATCGGCCCCCATTTCGAGGCCCATCACCCGGTCGTAGACGTCGCCACGGCCGGTGACTACCAGCAGGCCACAGGAGTGCTTGCCGCGCATCCGCTGGAGCACGGCCATGCCATCCATGTCGGGCAGGCCCAGATCGAGGACGACCAGGTCGGGGGCGCGGTGGCGCAGGCCATGGAAGAAGGCTTCGGCGGTGCGGAACAGCTCCGCCCGATAGCCGAATTTTTCCAGGGTGTCGGCGATGAGGCGGGCGATGGCCGCTTCATCTTCGACCACGTAGATGAGTTCGGGGCTGCGGGTGCTAGGCATGGCGGCTTGGATTCCCTCAAGCCCCGAGCGGGCGCAGGGCCGCCAGCAGCTTGTCCCGGGAGAAGGGCTTGGCCAGCAGGGGCGGGCCGGGGTCCGGGTCGAGTCCGCCGGCATGGAAGCCGGACTCGGCAAAGCCGCTCATCAAGACCATGGGCAGATCCGGGCGGAAGCGCTTGACGAAGCGTGCCAGCGCCCGCCCGTCCATCACGCCGGGCATCACCACGTCGGAAATGACCAGGGCAATGGCCGGGATGTTCTCGACCATGTCGGCGGCTTCGGCACCGTTTTCGGCCTCGACCACGGCGCAGCCGAGCTCGGCCAGTTGCATGCGTACCACGCTGCGCACATCGGCATCATCCTCGGCCAGCAGCACCAGCTTGCCGGCCAGGTCGGCGGCGTCCACCTCGCGGCCGGCCGGCAGGGCGGCTTCCGGCTGGGCCTCCTCGACCCGTGGCAGAAGCAGGGCCACCGTGGTGCCCCGGGCCTGGCGACTGCGGATGCGCACGCCACCCCCCGATTGCTTGGTGAAGCCATACACCATGGACATCCCAAGGCCGCTGCCCATGCCGAACTGCTTGGTGGTGAAGAAGGGCTCGAAGACCCGCGCCAGGGTGCTGCCGTCCATACCCATGCCGTTGTCGGTGACGGCGATCTGGACGTAATCGCCCGGGGGGACTTCAAGATCGGCCGCCGCGTGGATGTTGAGGTGTTCGAGGGAGGATTCGATGCGCAGCTCGCCGCCGTTGGGCATGGCGTCGCGGGCGTTGAGGGCGAGATTGAGCAGGGCGTTCTCGAGCTGGTGGGCATCCACCATGGCCACCAGACAGGGCTCGCGGCTGGCCGTGCTGACGGCGATGGTGCTGGGCAGGGAACGGCGGATGAGCTTGGACATGCCCAGGATCAGTTCATTGACCTCCACCGGCTTCGGCTCCAGGGGCTGGCGCCGGGCAAAACCCAGCAGCCGGCGGATCAGCTCGGCCCCCCGGTTGGCGGCGTGCATGGCCGGTTCGACGAAATTCTCGGTAAGGGGGTCGTCGGGGTGATTTTCCTTGAGCGCCACCAGATTGCCGATGACCACCGTGAGCATGTTGTTGAAGTCGTGGGCCAGGCCGCCGGTGAGCTGGCCGATGGCCTCCATCTTCTGGGCCTGGGCCAGGGCGGCCTGGGTGCGGCGCTGCTCGGTGACATCCACCGAATGCACATAGCCGCCCAGCACGGTGCCGTCGGGGGCGATGTCGGGTACCAGGGTGCTGCGGGCGCGGGCGGGATTGCCGTCGCGCCCGGTGAGCTGGTATTCGTAAGTGACCCGCTCGCCCGCCAGGGCCCGGGCCACATAAGGCTGCACCACTTCGAAGACTTCCTGCCCGACCACGTCCTGGATCTTGCGCCCTTCCACCTGATCGGCCGACCAGCCGAACCATTCGGCATAGCCCTTGTTGGCGTAGCGGTAGGCCCATTCCCGGTCGAAGTAAGCGACGGCGGCGGGGATGGCATCGGTAATCTCGCGCAGGCGCTGCTCGCTGCGGCGCAGGGCCTGGGTGATGGCCTTGTTGCTTTCGATGGCGGCCGTCAGCTCCTCGTTGGCCCGGGTCAGGGCCTCGGTGCGGGATTCGATGTGCTCCTCAAGCTCCGCCTGATGGCGCGCGATCTGCTCGGCCGCGTGGCGCTGGTCGGTGATGTCGGTGTAGACGGTGATGAAGCCCTGGTGAGGCAGCGGAAAACCACGAATGGAGAGGATGCGGCCATTGGGACGGATGCGCTCGGTCACATGGGGCTCGAAGCTCTTCGCCCGGGCCACCCGTTCGGCGACCTGCTGGGCCGGGTCTCCCGGGCCGTAGTCGCCGCGCTCGGCGTTGTAGCGGATGAACGCCTCGAAGGACACCCCCGGCCGGGCCAGCCCCTCGGGAAAATCCAGCAGACGCAGGAAGGCGGTGTTCCACGCCACCATGCGCAATTCGGCGTCGAACACGGTGACACCCTGATCCAGCAGATCAAGGCCTGCTCCCAGCATTTCCTGGTAGCGCCGTTCGGAGGACGGCTCGGCCTCCCCGACTGTCCCGCATGCTGATTGTTGGTGACCGTTCATCGCTGCTCCGCAGTCCCGTTCCCTGTCCCTGATTCTAGCCATAGCCCGCCTCATCGAAGGACCTCGACAAGATTCAGTACATTTCCAGCAAAGTTCCGACAACTTTGTCTGCGAATCTTCGCCCCGATCCCCGGCAGTCCGTCACGGACGCCACAAAGGGGAAGGCCCCAGAGCCACCGCCTCAACAAAGTCGTGGCGTCAAAAGTCAGGAGGAGAAGAAGGTGTCGAACAACCCGTACGATCGCGGGCTGGACAAGTGTGCTGCCAACCATGTCCCGCTGTCGCCGCTGTCCTTTCTCGAGCGCACCGCGCAGATCTATCCCGACCGCCCCTCGGTGATCCACGGCGCGCGCCGCTTCACCTGGCGTGAAACCTACGCCCGCTGCCGTCGTCTGGCCAGTGCACTGGCATCCCGTGGCATCGGCCGCGGTGACACCGTGGCGGTGATGCTGCCCAATGTGCCGGCCATGGTCGAGGCCCACTTTGGTGTGCCCATGACCGGCGCCGTGCTCAACACCCTCAATACCCGCCTCGACCCGGAGGCCATCGCCTTCATGCTCAGCCATGGCGAGGCCAAGGTGCTGATCACCGACCCGGAGTTCGCCGCCATCATCGCCCCGGCGCTGGAACTGCTGGAAGGGCCGAAGCCCCTGGTGATTGACGCCCTGGACGCAGAGTACCCCGGCACCACCTGCCTGGGCGAAATCGAATACGAGGACTTTCTGGCCAAGGCCGACCCGGAGTTCAAGTGGTCCCTGCCCGCCGACGAGTGGGACGCCATCGCCCTCAACTACACCTCGGGCACCACGGGTAACCCAAAGGGGGTGGTCTTCCACCACCGGGGCGCCTACCTCAATTCGGCCTCCAACATCATCAGTTGGGGCATGCCCCAGCATGCGGTCTATCTGTGGACCTTGCCCCTGTTCCACTGCAACGGCTGGTGCTTCGCCTGGACCCTGGCCGCCAACGCCGGCGTCAATGTGTGCCTGCGCAAGGTGGACGTGGCCCTGATCTACGAGCTGATCCGTGAGCACAAGGTGAGCCACTTCTGCGGCGCCCCCATCGTGCATGGCATGCTCATCAACGCCCCGGAAGGCCTGCGTGCCGGCATCGAGCACAAGGTGTCGGCCCTGATCGCCGGCGCTGCGCCCCCCGCCGCCATCATCGAAGGCATGGAGCGCATCGGCTTCGACATCACCCATGTGTATGGCCTGACCGAGACCTACGGCCCGGCCTCGGTGTGTGCCAAACACCCCGAATGGGACGCCCTGCCCATCGCCCAGCGCGCCGAACGCAACGCCCGTCAGGGGGTGCGCTACCACATGCAGGAAGCCATCACCGTGCTCGACCCGCAGACCATGGAGCCCGTGCCCGCCGATGGCGAGACCATGGGCGAGATCATGTTCCGCGGCAACCTGGTGATGAAGGGCTACCTGAAGAACGAGAAGGCCACCGAGGAAGCCTTTGCCGGCGGCTGGTTCCACACCGGCGACCTCGCAGTGCTGCATCCGGACGGCTACGTGAAGATCAAGGACCGCTCCAAGGACGTGATCATCTCGGGCGGTGAAAACATTTCGTCCCTCGAAGTGGAAGACGTGCTGTACCGCCACCCCGCCGTGATGACCGCCGCCGTGGTGGCCAGGCCCGACGAGAAATGGGGCGAGGTGCCGGCCGCCTACATCGAAATCAAGGAAGACGCCAAGGTGACGGTGGAAGACATCATCGCCCACTGCCGTGAGCACCTGGCCCGTTACAAGGTGCCCAAGCACGTGGAGTTCTGCGTGCTGCCCAAGACGTCCACCGGAAAGATCCAGAAGTTCGTGCTGCGCCAGCAGGCCAAGTCGGCCTCGGCCATTGAGTAATACAACGGAGACCACAAGACCATGAAGATTCTCGTACCCATCAAGCGGGTCGTCGATTACAACGTCAAGATCCGCGTGAAGGCCGACCAGAGCGGCGTCGAGCTGGCCAACGTGAAGATGGCCATGAACCCCTTCGACGAAATTGCCGTGGAAGAAGCCGTGCGCCTGAAGGAAGCCGGCAAGGCCACCGAGGTGGTGGCCGTGTCCGCCGGTGTCGCCCAGTGCCAGGAGACCCTGCGCACCGCCATGGCCATCGGCGCCGACCGGGGCATCCTCATCGAGTCCGACGCCGACCTGCAGCCCCTGGCCGTGGCCAAGCTGCTCAAGGCCGTGGTGGACAAGGAACAGCCCACCCTGGTGGTGCTGGGCAAGCAGGCCATCGACGACGACTCCAACCAGACCGGCCAGATGCTCGCCGCCCTGCTCGGCTGGCCCCAGGCCACCTTCGCCTCCAAGGTCGAAGTGGCCGGCGACAAGGTGCAGGTCACCCGCGAGATCGACGGCGGCCTGGAGACCCTCGCCCTGCCCCTGCCCGCGGTGATCACCACCGACCTGCGCCTCAACGAGCCGCGCTACGCCACCCTGCCCAACATCATGAAGGCCAAGAAGAAGCCGCTCGACACCCTCAAGCCGGCCGACCTGGGCGTGGATGTGACACCCCGCCTCACCACCCTCAAGGTGGTGGAACCGGCCGCGCGCAGTGCCGGGGTGAAGGTGGCCGACGTGGCCCAGTTGATTGAAAAGCTGAAGAACGAAGCAAAGGTGATCTGATCATGAGCATCCTCGTCATTGCCGAACACGACAACGCCAACCTCAAGGGCGCCACCCTCAACACCGTTTCCGCCGCCGCCAAGCTGGGCGCAGCCATCGATGTGCTGGTGGCCGGCGCCGGTTGCGGCGCTGCCGCCGAGGCCGCATCCAAGCTGGCCGGCGTGGCCAAGGTGAAGGTGGCCGATGCCGCCGCCTATGCCGAGCAAGGCGCCGAGAACGTGGCCGCGCTGCTGGTGGAGGTGATCAAGACCGGCGGCTACAGCCACGTGCTGGCACCCGCCACCACCTTCGGCAAGAACATCCTGCCCCGCGTCGCCGCCCTGCTGGATGTGGCCCAGATCTCCGAGATCGTGGCCATCGAATCGGCCGACACTTTCGTGCGCCCCATCTACGCCGGCAACGCCCTGGCCACCGTCAAGTCGTCCGACGCCATCAAGGTCATCACCGTGCGCACCACCGCCTTCGATGCGGTTGCAGCGGGTGGCGCCGCCCCCGTGGAAAGCATTGCCGCCGGCCCCGACCTGGGCCAGAGCAAGCTGGTCGGGCGCGAACTGACCGTCTCCGCCCGCCCCGAGCTGGGCGCCGCCAAGATCATCGTCTCCGGTGGCCGCGGCCTCGGCAGCGGTGACAACTACCGCGCCGTGCTGGAACCCCTCGCCGACAAGCTCTCCGCCGCCATGGGCGCCTCCCGCGCCGCAGTGGATGCGGGCTTCGTGCCCAATGACTACCAGGTGGGCCAGACCGGCAAGATCGTCGCCCCGCAGCTCTACATCGCGGTGGGCATCTCGGGCGCCATCCAGCATCTGGCCGGCATGAAGGATTCCAAGGTGATCGTGGCCATCAACAAGGACCCCGAAGCCCCGATCTTCCAGGTGGCCGACTACGGCCTGGTGGCAGATCTCTTCGAGGCCGTACCCCAGCTGGTGTCCGCCCTCTGATCTTCCCGGGGGGTCGAATCCATTCGCCCCCCCGGACGCTGAAAACCGGCACGTCGAGGATCAAGCGCCTGGTCGAGTGAATTCGACGCCACGCCCTTGATGCGCCCCCAAACCGAATTCGCAAGGAGCATCCCATGAGCACTTACGTCGCCCCCGTGAAGGACATGCTGTTCGCCATGAACGAGCTGGCCGGCCTGCAGGAGATCACCACCCTGCCCGGCAATGAAGAAGTCTCCCTGGACCTGGTCGAGGCCATTCTCGACGAGGCCGGCAAGTTCGCCACCGAGGTGGTGGACCCGCTGAATCCGGTGGGCGACAAGCAGGGCAACAAGTGGAAGGACGGCGTGGTGACCACCGCCGACGGTTTCAAGGAAGCCTATGCCTCCTTCTGCGAAACCGGCTGGAACGGCATGCCCGCCTCCACCGAATTCTGCGGTCAGGGCCTGCCGGTGACCGTGTCCACCGCCGTGCTGGAAATGTGGAAGTCGGCCAGCATCTCCTTCTCCCTGTGTCAGATGCTGACGCTGGGCGCGGTGGAGGCCATCGCCCACCACGCCACCGACAAACTCAAGGCCACCTTCCTGCCCAACATGGTGTCGGGCAAGTGGACCGGCACCATGAACCTCACGGAGCCCCAGGCCGGCTCCGATCTGGCGGCCATCCGCAGCAAGGCAGAACCCCGCGGCGACGGCAGCTACGCCATCACCGGCACCAAGATCTTCATCACCTGGGGTGAGCACGACATGGCGGAGAACATCATCCACCTCGTGCTGGCCCGCCTGCCGGACGCGCCCCCGGGCGTGAAGGGCATCTCCCTGTTCATCGCACCGAAGTTCCTGGTCAATGCCGACGGCAGCCTGGGCGAGCGCAATGACCTGATCTGCGCCTCCATCGAACACAAGATGGGCATCCACGGCAGCGCCACCGCGGTGATGTCCTTCGGCGACAAGGGCGGCGCCATCGGCTACCTGGTGGGCGAGCCGAACCGCGGCCTCGAGTACATGTTCACGATGATGAACCATGCCCGCCTCAATGTGGGCCTGGAAGGCGTCGGCGTGTCCGAGCGCAGCTACCAGCACGCCCTGGCCTACGCCCGCGACCGCATTCAGGGCCGCATCGTCGGCGACAAGAGCGGCGAGAAGAAGCCCATCCTGCATCACCCGGACGTGCGCCGCATGCTGATGGACATGAAGTCCCGCACCGAGGCCGGCCGTGCCATCGCCTACTACGTGGCCGGTTGCATGGACCGCGCCAAGAGCCACCCGGACGCCGACGTGCGCGCCGCCAACCAGCGCCGTCTGGAGCTGCTGACCCCGGTGGTCAAGGGCTGGTGTACCGAGAACGCCCAGGGCATCACCTGGAACGGCGTGCAGGTGCACGGCGGCATGGGCTTCATCGAAGAGACCGGCGCCTCCCAGTACATGCGCGACGCCCGCATCATCACCATTTACGAAGGCACCACCGCCATCCAGGCCAACGACCTGATCGGTCGCAAGACCGCCAAGGAAGGTGGCAAGAGCATGCAACAACTGCTCGCCGACATCGCCGAAACCGGGGCCGCCCTGCGCAAGTCCGACGACGCCGCGCTGAAGTCCCTGGCCGACGCCCTGGGTGAAGGCATCGCCGCCCTGGACGAAGCCACCAACTGGCTGCTCGCCAACTACGAGAGCACGCCCCAGGCTGCCCACGCCGGTTCGGTGCCCTTCCTCAAGCTGACCGGCATTGTCGTCGGTGGCTGGCTGATGGCCCGCTCGGCCCAGATCGCCGCTGGCCGTCTGAACGAAGCGGACGGCGATTTCTACAAGGCCAAGATGGCGACCGCGGCCTACTTTGCCAAGCACGTGATGCCCGAGGCCAACAGCTACCGGGATGCCATCGTGAATGGCGCCGACGCAGTGCTCGCCCTCGAGGAAGCGCTGTTCTGACGAAGCACGAATAAACCTGCTGCACGACCCGATCTCGCAACTGCAGCGCTCACCGTACGCATGTACGGTTGCGCTCCTGGTTGCGACCTCGGGCCGCTCGCTACGGTTTCTTCGCGCTCCGTCTGGTGAATGTACGACTTGATAGCAACAACGGAGACAGCAGCAATGACGCGTGAAGCGATGGAATACGACGTGGTGATCGTCGGCGCCGGCCCCTCGGGCCTCTCCGCCGCGATCCGCCTGAAGCAACTGGCCGAGAAGGCCGGCACGGAGCTTTCAGTGTGCGTCGTGGAGAAGGGCTCCGAGGTGGGTGCCCACATCCTGTCCGGCGCCGTCATCGAGCCGCGCGCGCTGGAAGAACTGTTCCCCGACTGGAGGGAGCGCGGCGCGCCGCTGAACACCCCGGTAAACGCGGACCGCTTCCTGTTCCTGACCACCGAAAAAGCCTACAAGCTGCCCACCCCGCCGCAAATGCACAACGACGGCAACTTCATTGTCAGCCTGGGCAATGTGGTGCGCTGGCTGGGCGAGCAGGCCGAAGCCCTGGGGGTCGAGATCTATCCCGGCTTCGCAGCGTCCGAGGTGCTCTACCACGAGGACGGCTCGGTAAAGGGCATCGCCACTGGCGACATGGGTGTGGAGCGCAACGGCGAGCCCGGCCCCAACTACCAGCCCGGCATCGAACTGCATGCCCGCCAGACCGTCTTCTCCGAAGGCTGCCGGGGCTCCCTCACCAAGGGCCTGTTCGGCAAGTTCAACCTGCGTGAAGGTGTCGACCCGCAGACCTACGGCATCGGCATCAAGGAGCTGTGGGAGGTGCGCCCCGAGGTGCACCAGCAGGGCCTGACCCTGCACACCGTGGGCTGGCCGCTCACCACCGACGTGTACGGCGGCTCCTTCCTGTATCACCTGGAGAACAACCAGGTGGCTGTCGGCTTCGTGGTCGGGCTGGACTACGCCAACCCGCACCTGTCGCCCTACGAGGAGTTCCAGCGCTTCAAGACCCACCCGGAGATCCGCAAGTTCTTCGAAGGTGGGCGGCGCATTGCGTATGGTGCCCGGGCCCTCAACGAAGGCGGCTACCAGTCGGTACCCCGGCTCACTTTCCCTGGCGGCCTGCTGATCGGCGACACCGCGGGCTTCCTCAACGTGCCCAAGGTCAAGGGCACCCACATGGCCATGAAGTCGGGCATCGAAGCCGCCGAGGCCCTGTTTGCCCATCTCGGGGCCGAAGCGCAGGTCGGCCACGAGGTCATCGGCTACCCCGAGCGTCTCAAGCAGAGCTGGCTGTGGGACGAACTCCGCGAAGTGCGCAACATCCGCCCGAGCTTCCGCTGGGGCCTGTTGGGCGGTATCGCCTACAGCGCCATCGACACCTACGTGCTGAAAGGCCGGGCGCCCTGGACCCTTCACCATCACGCAGACCACACCCAGCTGAAGAAGGCATCGGAATGCGCCCCCATCGCGTATCCAAAACCCGACGGCAAGATCAGCTTCGACCGCCTGTCATCGGTGTTCATCTCGGCCACCAACCACGTGGAAGAGCAGCCCTGCCACCTGCGCCTGAAGGATGCGTCGGTACCCATCAGCGTCAACCTGTCCCTCTACAACGCCCCGGAGACCCGCTATTGCCCGGCCGGCGTGTACGAAATCGTCGAGGACCCGAGCGGGCCGCGCATGCAGATCAACGCCCAGAACTGCCTGCACTGCAAGACCTGTGACATCAAGGACCCCACCCAGAACATCAACTGGGCCGTACCCGAAGGGGGCGGTGGCCCGAACTACCCGAACATGTAAATCGCATGTAGCAAGAACCGGGGAGGAGAACAGCACTCACCCCGAGACCATAACCATATAAAGAATCTTCAACCACCTTTCCGGAGGAATCATGTCAGCGGATATCTACAAGAAAGTGCGGGCCAACCCCCGCTTTGCCGAGCTGGAGGGCAAGCGCAGCCGCTTTGCCTACCTGCTCACAGCCATTGTTATGGCGTCCTACTACGGGATGATGGCGCTTGTGGCCTTCGCGCCCGAGGTGCTGCGCACCCCCATTTCCGAGGGCGGCATGCTCACCATCGGCGTACCCATCGGCGCCGCCATCATCATCGGCTCCTGGCTGCTGACCGGCTGGTTCGTCAGCCGCTCCAACGGCGAATTCGACCAGATGAACAACGAGATCGTCCGGGAGGCCTCCAAGTGATCAACCGCAAACACCTCATCGGTGCCGCCTTGCTGGCCCTGGCCGGCGCAGGCGCCTACGCTGCCGACGCCGTCGGTGCAGCCCAGAAGCAACCGCTCAATCTCACCGCCATCGGGATGTTCTTCATCTTCGTGGTGGCGACCATGGGCATCACCTACTGGGCGGCCAGCCGCACCAAATCCACCGCCGACTTCTACACTGCCGGCGGCGGCATCACCGGCTTCCAGAACGGCCTGGCCATTGCCGGTGACTACATGTCGGCCGCCACCCTGCTGGGTCTTTCGGCACTCACCTTCTCGAAGGGTCTGGACGGCTTCATCTACGCCATCGGCTTCTTCGTCGGCTGGCCGGTGATCCTCTTCCTGATGGCGGAACGCCTGCGCAACCTGGGCAAGTTCACCTTCGCCGACATCGCCTCCTACCGCCTCGACCAGGGCACCATCCGTACCTTCGCAGCCTTTGGCTCGCTGACGGTGGTGTGCTTCTACCTGATCGTGCAGATGGTCGGCGCCGGCCAGCTCATCAAACTGCTGTTCGGCCTCGACTACGCCACCGCCGTGGTCGTGGTGGGCGTGCTGATGGTGATCTATGTGACCTTCGGCGGCATGATCGCCACCACCTGGGTGCAGATCATCAAGGCCTGCCTGATGCTCTTCGGCGGCACCGTGCTGCTCTTCCTGTCCATGAGCCAGTTCGGCTTCAGCCTGGAAGAAGTCGCGAAGAAGGCTGTTGAAGTGCACAAGGACGGCATCAAGATCATGGGCCCCGGCTCCCTGATGGCCGACCCGGTCACCGCCGTGTCCCTGTCCCTGGGTCTGGTTTTCGGCACCGCCGGCCTGCCCCACATCATGATGCGCTTCTTCACCGTGCCGAATGCCAAGGAAGCCCGCAAGAGCGTCTTCGTGGCCAGCGGCTGCATCGGCTACTTCTTCATGGTGGTGTGTGCCCTGGGCCTGATCGCCATCACCATCGTCGGCACCAACCCGGAGTTCTATGAAGGCGGAGTGGTCGGCGGCAAGATCATCGGCGGCGGCAACATGCCGGTGATGCACCTGTCCAAGGCCGTCGGCGGCAACCTGTTCCTCGGCTTCATGTCTGCCGTGGCCTTCGCCACCATCCTGGCGGTGGTGTCCGGTCTGGCTCTGGCCGGCGCATCGGCCATCGCCCACGACATCTACGCCCGGGTGATCTGCAAGGGCTCCGCCACCGAAACCCAGGAAATGCGTGTCTCCAAGATCGCCACCATTGGCCTCGGCATCGTCGCCGTGCTGCTGGGCATCCTGTTCGAGAAGCAGAATATCGCCTTCCTCGTCGGCCTGACCTTCGGCATCGCCGCCTCCACCAACTTCCCGATCCTGATCCTGTCCATGTATTGGCGTGGCCTCACGACCCGCGGCGCGCTGCTGGGCGGTCTGGCCGGCCTGATCTCGGCGGTGACCTTCGTGGTGCTGTCCAAGGCCGTATGGGTGGTGGTGCTGGGCAATGCGCAAGCCATCTTCCCGTACGAGCAGCCGGCTCTGTTCTCGATGCCGCTGGCCTTCTTCTTCACCTGGCTGTTCTCGGTCACCGACTCGAGCGCCCGGGCCAAGATCGACAAGGCAGGCTTCGACGACCAGTACGTGCGTTCCCAGACCGGCATCGGCGCCGCCAGCGCCAGCGCCCACTGAGGCACGACACAAGTCTTACCTTCCTCCCCCTCGAGGAACTTTCGGGCGCCCACGGGCGCCCGCTTTTTTTGGCGCTCCGGCCGCAGCACACGCACCGACCAATGGGCCAAGCGGACGCAGCCGCCCCTGAACAGGCGCGGCATTGAATTGGGGAGAACGCGGAAAAAGGTGTTAGCGGGACACCGAATGATGACCCGCCGAGGGGGGAACGCCCCCTGCCCCGCTCACGGGACGAGAATCAGCCCCGGCAGTACTGGAGCAGGCGTCCCCGGTAGGGGCTGCCATCGTCCAGGGGGGTATCGATGGGGGTTTCGGTCAGGCTGAAGCCGGCCAGGGCCATGGCCTTGTTGAAGGCCGAGCGGTTGCTCCGGTTCGGATCAACGATCAAGACCTCGGCCACCGGGGCCGCGTGGAACTGGATGAAGCCTGCGAGCTGCCCGGGGTGGCTGCGCTCGTACAGCACATCACTGCCGATGATCAGGTCGAACTCTCCGAGCAGCGGGTTGCTGCGCGCCCAGTTTCCGGTCTGGTACTTCAGCTCGGGCAGGTCATTGAGCAGGAGATTGGCATCGAGGAAGCGGGAGGCCAGGGGATGGCAATCACTGGCGGTGACGTCGCCAAGACGCCTGTGGATCACCAGGCTCGCAAGCGCCAGCCCGCAGCCGATCTCCAGGATGCGACGCCCACCGAGTTCACGTACCTGCATCAGGTCGGCCAACTTGCGTGCCGAAGGCCAGACCTGGCCGAAGAGGGGCCAGGTCGCTGGCGAGATTCCCGCCGCCTCGGCCTCTCCCAAGGGATCGGAATATTGCTGGCCGTCGAGCAGGGAGCGGATTTCAAGATCCGCGCCGCCGGCCACGCCCACCTGCTGGAACTTCACTTCATAGCCGGGCATGTGAGCCGGGCTCAACGGCGACGCTGGGGCGCCGGACCGCTGCTGCCGCGGCCTTCGAGATGCCGGAAGGTGATGCGCCCCTTGAAGAGATCATAGGGGGAGAGTTCGAGGGAAACCTTGTCGCCGGCGAGGATGCGGATGTGGTGCTTGCGCATCTTGCCACCCGTATAGGCCACCAGCATGTGACCGTTGTCCAGGGTCACACGGAAGCGCGCATCGGGCAGCACCTCCATGACAACACCCTGCATTTCAATGAGATCTTCCTTGGCCATGGCCATGTCTCCTGATAGATGAAAAAGAAAAAGCCCGGCATGAACCGGGCTCATTCATGAGGAGGCGGGCCTGAAAGAATCTCAGAAACACGTCACCTGGCAGTGCTCCTGCCCGGCAGGGATGCCGGACAGGCTTCACGCGGCGATTACTCGGCCGGGCGGATGTTGGAAGCTTGCTGACCCTTGGGGCCGGTGGTGACGTCAAACGTCACGCGCTGACCTTCGGTCAGGGTCTTGAAGCCGGAGCCTTGAATTGCGGAGAAGTGGGCGAAGAGATCTTCACCGCCAGCTTCCGGGGTGATGAAACCGAAGCCCTTGGAATCATTGAACCACTTCACGGTACCAGTTGCCATTTTGAATATCCTTTAAAAGAAAAAGCAGGGACGTGCCCTGAGGGTAGGGCGAAGCTCAAGACGGCGGGGTGATGAAGGGAGGACTGCCGCAGGACTGCGGGTACTGAACCACACAACAACAACACTACTTGAAGATCGCGAGCCGTACTGTGCACTGTATCGGCCCCTAAAGCAATCACTATTTGGACCGTGGTCGTGGCCAGGCCAGGCGGGAAAAGCCGCTTGCGGCTACCCTTTGGGCGCCGCACGCCGATAGAATCATGACGTGCAACTTCTTGCCCCCGCCCACCCTAACGCGCCGGAGACACCACGCCATGCCGACAGCCACACCCCGTTCCCCCCGCCAGCCACACCGCCCCCACCTGTTTGTGGCGGGGCTGCTGTGCGCAATCGCCACACTTGCTGCAGCCCAGAGCCCCGACAGCCCCGGAACCCTTCGCAAGCTGAAGGACGGCGGCGTGATCAATCTGGGCTACCGGACTGATTCAGCCCCCTTCTCCTTTGTCGGTGACGACAAGCGCCCCACCGGCTACTCGGTGGAGCTATGCCAGGAAGTGGTGGGCGTACTGCGCCAGAACCTGGGGCTGCCCCAGCTACGCGTCCAATGGGTTCCGGTCACCTCCGCCACCCGCATCGAGGCCGTGGTGAGCGGGCAGGTGGACCTGGAATGCGGCACCACCAGCGCAACCCTGTCGCGCATGGAGAAGGTGGACTTCTCCAACCTGATCTTCGTGGATGGCACCGGCCTGCTGGTGCGCAGCAATGGCGGCGTAAAGCGGGTCGCCGATCTGGCCGGGCGCAAGGTTGCGGCCACCCGCGGTAGCACCGGCGAAGACAACCTGCGCCGTGCCCTTGCCCAGCGCGGCATCACGGCGGAGGTGCTCAGCGTGGATTCGGAAGTGGAGGGCTTGAAGGCCGTTGAGGCCGGCACAGTGGACGCCTATGCCAACGACCGGCTGATCCTCATCGGCCTGGGGCGCAAGGCCAAGGACGCCCAGGCCCTCGGACTGGTGGACGAGGACATCTCCATGGAGCCCTACGCCCTGATGATGCGCCAGGACGCCGCCTTCCGGGTCGCGGTCAATCGGGCCATCTCGACGATCTACCGCAGCCCGGCCATTGATGGACTTTACGAGCGCTGGTTCGGCGGCTTCGGCAAGCCCGGAGCCCTGCTCGGCGCCATGTACTACCTTGGCGCCACCCCGGAGTAAGCCATGCACAAAGGCATCAGGGGTTTCTTCCGCTTCGTGGGCAGTGTCGCCCTCGTCTTCTTTCTCGGCGCCTGCGCCACCGGGGGCAGCCCCCACGGCGGCCCCAGCGGCACCGGTGTGGTGATGAGCATCGCCGAATCGGAAGTGGGCAGCCGCACCGGCAGCATCGTCGGGGCAATTGGCGGTGCCATCGTGGGGTCTGTGGTGGGGGGACAGATCGGCAGCGGCTTTGGCCGCACGGTCGCCTCCACAGCCGGCAGTATCGGCGCGTCGATGATCGGCAGCAGCATGGGATCGCGGATGGCGGCGGACCGGGAGTGGACCATCACCGTGCGCTTCAGCGACGGGATCGACCGGGACATCAGGTCGAAGACGCCGCCTGAGGTCCGCCCGGGCGACAAGGTCAGCGTGGATAATGGGGAGATCCGGCGCCACTGACCCGGTGATCTGCGACAATCCACCACATTCCGCCCCTGCGGGGGAGAGGCTACATTCTCGCTCTGGCCGGCAGGTGCCCCCCCCCCCGGGCGCATGCGCACACCTCGACACCTGCCGGCCTTCCTGACCGTCGCTCCGGGGAAAATCGCCCGATGCCCCTTCCCCTGTCCACCCACACACCCTCCAGCCCCGCCGACGCCCTGCGGCGCCTGCTCAACCTGCGCTGGCTGTCCATCGGCGGCATGCTGGCCGTGGTGGTGTCCGTGCCCTGGCTGCTCGACATCCCCCTGCCCGCGCGGCCCCTGCTGCAGGTGGTGGCGGCCCTGATCGCCATCAACTTGCTGTCCCTGGTCCGCGCCAGGCGTCTGAGCGATCTGCACCCGGCGGAACTGTTCCTGCAGCTCAGCATCGACCTGGGTGCGTGGAGCGTCTTCCTGTATTTCACCGGGGGAGCGACCAACCCCCTGATCTCCCTGCTCCTGCCCCTCGTTGCCATCGGCGCGGCAACACTCAGCGCACCCTACGCCTGGGCCGTGGCGGCCGAGGCCGTGACCGCCTACTCGATCCTGTGGGACTTCAACGAGCAGCTCGATATCTACGATTCCGGACTCGCGGTGCATTGGCACCTGGCCGGCATGTGGCTCACCTTCGCCCTCTCGGCCGGCGTCATCGTGTGGTACGTGGTGCGCATGACCGCCGCCATCCGCAGCCGCGACCACGCCCTGGCCGAAGCGCGCGAAGCCCGTCTGCGCAACGAGCGCATCGTGGCCCTTGGCAATCTGGCCGCTGGCGCCGCCCACGAACTGGGCACGCCCCTGGGCACCATGGCCATCGTTGCCGGCGAACTGGCCCGCAACCCTGCCCTGGATGACGACGTGCGCGCCGATGCCGAGCTCCTGCGCGAACAGGTTGGGCACTGCAAGGCCATCCTGGGCAATCTGACCCTGCGCGCCGGCAGCCTGCGTGCCGAAGGGGGTGAAGTGCTACCCACCGACATCTGGCTGCGCGGCATCATCGAACGGTGGCGCAGCCTGCGACCCCACGTGCCGCTGACCACCATCTGCCAGTGCGGCGACCCGCCCCCCAGCCTGGTGGCCGATGCCACGCTTGAGCAGGCGATTCACAACATCATCAACAATGCCGCCGATGTGAGCCCCGACGGCGTCGAGTGCGAGGTCGGGGTCGAAGAGACGCAGATCGTGGTGCGCATACTCGACCGTGGCCCCGGCATTCCTCCCGACTTTCGCCCCGAGGCAGACCTCCGTCAGGACGGCAACGGCGACGGTCTGGGCATTGGCCTGCTGCTGGCCTTCGACGCGGTCGAGCGCTGCAGCGGCCGCATCACGTTTGCCTCTCGTCCCGGTGGCGGCACCATCGCCACGCTCACCCTTCCCCTTTCAGCCCTTCGCCCATGACCTCGCAGGACGCCCCCCACATACTCGTCATCGATGACGACCCCGCCTTCAACCGCGTGCTCACCCGCGCCCTGGCCCAGCGCGGCTTCAAGGTCTTCGGCGCCCAGGAGCCCGAAACCGCCCTGGATCTCGCCCGGGCACACGAGCCCGAATATGTGGTCCTCGACCTCAACATCGCAGGCAGCTCCGGCCTGCGCCTCATCGAGCCCCTGCTGGGGGTCAATCCCGACTGTCGCATCCTGGTGCTGACCGGCTACGCCAGCATCGCCACCACCGTGGACGCCATCAAGCTGGGCGCCACCCAATACCTCGCCAAGCCCGCCGATGTGGATGCCATCCTGAAGGCCCTTCATGCCACGGATGTGATCATCGCGGAAGAGGAGATGGCGTCCGGCCCCATGTCGGTGGATCGGCTCGAATGGGAGCACATCCAGCGGGTACTCGCGGAGAACGATGGAAACATCTCGGCCACCGCCCGTGCGCTTAAAATGCACCGTCGCACATTGCAACGGAAGCTGGCCAAGCGGCCGGTCAAGGAATGAAACCAACGGAAGACCACGACGCCCGCGTCCGCCTCGACAAATGGTTGTGGGCAGCACGCTTCTTCAAGCACCGCACCCAGGCCACCGAAGCCGTGGACGGGGGCAAGATCCAGCTCAACGGCATCCGCGTGAAGCCCGCGCGGGACGTGAAGATCGGCGACCGGATCGACATCCAGATCGCCGAGACGCATTTCTGCGTGATGGTGAAGGGCATTGCCGACAAACGCGGCAGTGCCCCCATGGCCCAGGCGCTCTATGAGGAAACGGCCGAAAGCAGTGCGGCCCGGGCGGCGGCCAGGGAGCAGCACAAGCTTTCCGCCACACCCGGCGCCGATCTCCACGGCCGCCCCACCAAGCGCGACCGGCGGCAGATCGGGCGCATGATGGGTGGAGACTGAACGCCCGTCACCACGGATCTCAGCAACCGATCACCTTGAATTCGACACGGCGATCCAGCGCATCGCTGGCGTCATCGCGCCCGTTGCCGATCATCGTCTGCCGGGAGCCCGCACCGCTGGCAATCATGCGTTTTGCCAATCCGGCAGACTCGGCGTCCAGGCGGTTTCGGACGTATTCCGCCCGCAGCAGGGACAGACGCTCGTTCAGCGGCTCCGGTCCGGTCGGACTGGTGTGGCCGGCCACCTCCAGACAGGCGCCGGAACTCGCCGCCCGCATTGCGATGGTCTTCAACCATACCGGGTAGGGGCCACTCAGCCTCGCGTCCTGCACGAAAGCGGTCGAACCCGGCCGGAACAGGAACTTGACCGCCAGGCGCCGGTGCTCCAGCCCGAAGTCGACGATGCCGGCAAAGGCAGCCGCGGCCTGCTCCCGACGCCCGAGCTTCCAGTTGGTGAGGTAAAGGCCATTGAGTGCGCGCAACTGTCTGCCCGACGGCATGGCCAGCACACTTGCGTAGAGGTCAAGCGCCTCGCGGTAGCGTCCCGCATCGTAGTTCTGGATGGCCTCGGCCGTGAGGGCTGCGGCCAGGATGCGGTCCAGGTACAGCGGATTGATCGGATCCCCCGCCTTGGTTCCCTGGCAGGTCCGGATGTAGCCGTCCGTCGCCGGGTCGTCGGACCACGCCGGCGTGTCCCTGAAGAAGGGCAGTGGCGTTGGATCAACCCCCTCCGGCAAAGCGAAGGCCAGGCCCTTGCCAACCAGCTTGCCGCTACGCAGATCCGCCAGGGCAAGGCAGATGCGGTAGGCTTGGCGCTCGCCGGACGCCTGCCTCTGGGCGTTGACACCGGTCAGTGTGCCGATCAGCACCAGCGGGCCGCGGGCCACATTGGCGGCCGAGAAGGGCTGCACGTCATATTGCGGGTAGTGCTCGCGCATCATCTGGACAAGACGCTCGCCCATCGACCGGGTTGCCACCGACTGGGTGCCGGTGACCCCATCGATCAAGGGGTCGATCACCACAGGGTAGCGTCTCCCCGGTGACGAACCTTCCACAGGCAGCCTGGCGTTTTTGAACAGGGCCGCCGCGGCACTGAGCACCGCGGTGTCGTAGGCCTGGATCGGAGGAGGCACGGCGGGGGCCGACGTGGGCCGGAGCACCTGGCCCGACCCCTCCGGCGGGGGAGATGGCGCTGGATCCACGCCGCTGCACCCCCCTGTCACCAGCACGGCAAACAACAGAGCCCCCCACATGCGGCGGCCACCGGACGAGCGTGAGAGCATGTTCATTGCCGGCACTCCTTCTGGAAATAGTGCCGGGTTTCGTCCGAGAGCGATTCTCCCAGCTGAATCCGGGCAACAAGATCGGCGCACCGGGATGTCCTGGCAGAGGCCCTGTCCACACGGGCCGCGGGCGTCCGCTCCTTGGTGTTGGCCATCGCACCGACCACCACCGGCGCAGGCCGGGCCGGCACGGACGGGGCGGGTGGCAACGGGTCGATCCGCGCGGGCGCAGGCGGGGGAGCCACAACAACCCGTGGTACCGGTGTGGTGGGCTCCACCTGGGGCGCAGTGGGCTCGGCCAAGCTGCCCCCAGCCGGGGCCGGCCGAAGGACGTAGACGGCACCGGACGCGAGCAACACCGCCGCCGCAATGGCTGCCACCAGCAGAACGGGCCGCGGCCGCCGACCCGGCACCGCATTGCCGCCAACCTGGTCGGCGGGATCATAGGCCGGCGCCGCATCTCCCGGCCGAACCGGGTCTTCCAGCGACTGGCCCCCAAGGGAGTCGGGTTTGCCCAGAAGGCGTTCAAGATCCGCAACGAGCAGACGCATACCCTCGAATTCGAGGCTGCCGTCCCAGTGGGTCAGGTCGGCCGCCTGGATCTCGCGGAAGCCGGCCGGTGGCCGGACCGCCTCGATCAGGACCGGGACGAGCTTGCCCTGGCGTCGCCCCTCCGTGGCCTCTTCATACACCCACTCGCTCTCGATCGAGCGTGCCGACCACAAAACGACCATGCAGCGCATCCGCTCGAGAGCACGCTCAAGCACGTTGCGCCAAGTGTCCCCCGCCGGGATGCGACGATCCCACCACACCGTCCAGCCGGCGGACTCCAGCATCGCGGCGATACGGCGCGCCTCGTCCCTGTCCTTCTCCGTGTAACTCAGGAAGATGTCCGCCATACCTGGCCTCATGGAACAGCTTGCAAGTCCGGGGAACGAGATCTTCGGTTTCCCTTGCATCGTCGGCACACGCATGCATCAACAACAGGAGACCTACGCGCGACGGGGGGCGCCCAGGGGGCAATCTCACCCCGCCTGCATTCACTCTAGCACGCATTCCCCGGGGCAGAAGGGCCGGGCGGCCTCGCCCCTACAGGCCGATGGCCAGGGCCAGGGGCAGGAAGACCAGCGCGGCCACGTTGCCGATCAGCACGATGGAGGCCACCTTTTCCGGCTCCTGGTGATAGCGCTCGGCAAAGATGTAGTTGAGCACCGCCGGCGGCAGGGCGCCAAAGACCAGCAGCAGGGCCCGCTCCCGTTCGGGCAGGGGCACCACCAGCATCACGGCCGCCGCCAGCAGCATGCCGATCAGCGGACGGGCCGCGGCACCGATCAGGCCGAGGCGGATCTCACCGATGCGCGACTCGGTGAGGCGTACCCCCAGGGCAAAGAGCATCAGGGGAATGGAGATCTCGCCGAGCATGCGGATGGCGGTCATCGCCGGCCCCCACACCTCAAAACCGCTGAGCCCCACCGCCAACCCTGCCAGGGTAGCCAGCACGGAAGGCACCTTCCAGATGCCGCCGAGCTTGATCCGGTGGTCCAGCAGCCAGGCGCCGAACGAGAAGTGCAGCAGGTTGGAGACCATGAACATCACCACCGCCGGTGCCAGGGCCTGCTCGCCGAAGGCCAGCACGGCCAGGGGCAGCCCCAGGTTGCCGCAGTTGTTGAACATGATCGGCGGCACCAGGGTCTTGGGGGCGATGCCCAGACCTCGAGCCACCGCCAGGCCAAGAAAGCCGGAGCCGATCACCACCGCGAGGGTGGCGACCAGCAGGGGCAGGAATTCGGTGATGTGGAAGGACTTGTTGGCCAATGCCCCGAAAACCAGGGCCGGCACGAACACGTCCATGTTCAGCTTGTTGGCGTGGGAGAGGTCGGGCTTTGCCCGGCGACCGACCAGAAAGCCGATGGCGGTGATGGCAAACAGCGGAAAGAGGATGGAGACGATGCGCAACAACATGGCCGGAAACCCTTGCGTCCGGACAGGTGCCGGTGGAGACCCGATTGATCAGGCCGGCCCCGGAGGGGGCCGGCAGCGGGGTTTTCCCCGAGCTTACAGCACGTAGCGGGCCAGGTCTTCCCGCTGGGCCAGCATCTCGAGGCGGCCATCCACGTAGGCGGCGTCGATGCATACCGTCTGCGGGCCGGCCTTGCCGGCTTCGAAGGCCAGCTCTTCAAGGAGCTTTTCCATCACGGTGTATAGCCGCCGGGCGCCGATGTTCTCGGTCTTCTCATTCACCTGGAAGGCGATCTCGGCCAGGCGGCGGATGCCCTCCGGCGCGAACTCGAGACTCACCCCATCGGTGGCCAGCAGGGCTTCGTACTGACGGGTCAGGCAGGCGTCGGTCTGGGTCAGGATGCACTCGAAATCCTCCACCGACAGGGAGTCCAGCTCCACGCGGATGGGGAAGCGGCCCTGCAGCTCGGGAATCAGGTCGCTGGGGCGGGACAGGTGAAAGGCCCCGCTGGCGATGAACAGGATGTGATCGGTCTTCACCATCCCGTATTTGGTGCTGATGGTCGTGCCTTCGACCAGCGGCAACAGGTCGCGCTGCACGCCCTGACGCGACACGTCAGCGCCATGGCTGTCGGAGCGGGTGGCGATCTTGTCGATCTCGTCCAGGAAGACGATGCCGTTCTGCTCCACCATGCGCAGGGCCTCGGCCTTCATCTCCTCTTCATTCACCAGCTTGGCGGCTTCCTCGTCGGTGAGCAGCTTCAAGGCTTCGCGGATCTTCAGCTTGCGGGACTTCTTCTTTCCGCCGCCGATGTTCTGGAACATGCTCTGCAGCTGGCCGGTGAGCTCCTCCATGCCCGGGGGGGCGAGGATCTCGGCACTCATGCCCGGCACCGCCACCTCGATATCCACTTCCTTGTCGTCCAGCTCCCCTTCCCGCAGCTTCTTGCGGAATTTCTGGCGGGTGGCGTTATCTTCCGGTGCGGCCGGTTCGGTGCCGAACCCCACCGTCGGCCGGGCCGGCGGCAGCAGGATGTCGAGAACCCGGTCTTCCGCAGCGTCCTGGGCCCGGTCGCGGACCTTCTTCATGGCCTGCTCGCGGTGGGACTTGATGGCAATTTCCACCAGATCGCGGATGATGGTGTCCACATCGCGGCCAACATAGCCCACTTCAGTAAATTTCGTCGCCTCGATCTTGATGAAGGGCGCGTTGGCCAGACGGGCCAGGCGACGGGCGATCTCGGTCTTGCCTACGCCGGTCGGCCCGATCATCAGGATGTTCTTGGGCGTGATTTCGCTCTTCAGGGGCTCGGCCACCTGGGCGCGCCGCCAGCGGTTGCGCAGGGCCACGGCCACGGCCTTCTTGGCCTTGCCCTGGCCGACGATGTGCTTGTCGAGTTCGGAGACGATCTCCGGGGGGGTCATCTGGGTCATGGGAACATCCTGGGTGCAGCGGGTCTTTCCACCGGTCACGCAATGCCGCCCCGCGGAAGGGCGGCCGGGGTCACGGCTTCAGCACCTCGATGGTGTGGCAATGATTGGTGTAGATGCACAGGTCACCGGCAATGGTCAGGGATTTCTTGACCACTTCTTCGGGCGTCAGCTCGGTGTTCTCGATCAGCCCCCGGGCCGCCGCCTGGGCATAGGCACCACCACTGCCGATGGCCACGATGCCCTGTTCGGGTTCGAGCACGTCGCCGTTGCCGGTGATGATCAGGGAGTTGTCCAGATCGGCCACGGCGAGCATGGCTTCGAGACGACGCAGGGCGCGGTCGGTGCGCCAGTCCTTGGCCAGTTCGACGGCGCTGCGCACCAGGTTGCCCTGGTGCTTCTCGAGCTTGGCCTCGAAACGCTCGAAGAGCGTGAAGGCATCGGCCGTGCCGCCGGCAAAGCCCGCCAGGATGCGATCCTGGTAGAGCTTGCGCACCTTGCGGGCGCTGGCCTTGATGACGATGTTGCCCAGGGTGACCTGCCCGTCGCCGCCAAGGGCCACGTGCCGGCCGCGCCGGACCGAGAGAATGGTGGTGCCGTGATATTGTTCCATCGGGCAGATATGGGGATTCAAAAAGGGATTTCAAGCCCGCTGGCGAGGCCTGCCCGGGCCGGACAGCCGAGCGTCAGCCGCGCAGTTCGATGCGGGCCACTTGATGCAGGCTCATCACCTGCATCAGGGCGGCAACCATGGAATTGACGCCCTTGAACACCACCAGCCTGCCCTGGGCATGGAGCTGGGAAACAATATTGAAGAGGGTGCCGGCCGAGACGAAATCCATGCGCCGAAGCAGACTACAGTCCACCTCCACCTTGGTACGGCCACCGGCAAACGCGGTGATCTTGCGAAGCACTTCGGTATTGGGGCCGATGACTTCGCCCTCGAGGCGGTAGATGTCGCTGAGCTGAACATCCAGGATCTGCGCATTCGTCTGACTTGCCGTGAGCTCGGGGGGCGGCTCCCACGACGGGGGAGACTCCTCGAAGGTCATGGCGTAATCGACGGCCAGCTCCTCAAAGCGATCCTGCTGCTCGGTGTACTGGAGCACTTCCAGCAGCAGCAACCACACCGGCTTCTGCTCGACCTTGCCGGGCGTGACCACGCCGCCCAGAACGGCAGCGAGATGCCCCGCCCCCACCAGGGACAGCTTGATCTTGGCCTTGCGCAGCCCTCGCACGGCCCGCAGCAGGAGCTCGGCTCCGGCATTGTCCACACCACGCAGGCGGCTCAGATCGATACGCAGGGCACCATTGCGCATGCCGATCTGGATGAGCTGCGCAAACTGCCCGGCGGCCTGACCGCTGAGGACACCCGAAAGATTGACCGTCTGCACCTTTGCCTCAGTGCCCACGACACCCTTGGGGGAGAGGTCCAGCCAGGCGGGTGGCGAACGCTCAAATTCGGTCGCGTAGCTCAGGCTGAGAGCTTCAAAGCGCTCCCGGTGCCCGGTCAGGCGCAACAGATCGAGGAGCATGCCCCACAGGGTAAAGCGCGCATCCACGCCCGTGCTCGTATCCAGGGCGTGCTCAAGGACGGAGCGGGCCTCGTCGTAGCCACCGTTGGCGTAGAGGATGGCGGCCTCTTCGGCCGACGGAGACATCTCATCGACGCCCTCCTCCACATGCACCCTGTCGGCACACTGGGCGAGCACGCGCTTGACGTCGCCACCGGCAATCGTGAAATCAAGGGACGAGGTTTCGCCGCGAGGCTTGCCGGGCGCCTGGGACAGGGGCGGGGGAGGTGGCACCGATGGGCGGGCACTCCCCTGGGCCGGGTCGGCAGCGACCCGTGGACGCGGTGCTGCGGTTCCGGCAGGTGCAGGCTTCTTGCCGAAAAACGGTAGCGCCACTCCTATCCCTCCTTTTGTCATGTTCCGGAATTAGACAGGATATCACTCTACAAAGCTTGTGCAGGCTGATTTACAAGCGGTCGGATTTCACACCCGGGACAAGGAAAATGACAACCAGAAACACCGCACAAACGGGACCGAACGGCTGGTCGAAGGCGAGGGAAATGGCAAATGCGGCCGTGTATCCGGCCGTACCGATCGCTGCGGCCAGACCGAGCCCGGCCCGCCAGCTACTGCCGAAGCGATAGGCCACCAGCGGGGGAACGAAAACCAGGGCGAAGGCAGCCATCACCCCGATGCTGACCGTGGCGAGGGCGATCACCACCCCGGCCAGGAGATCGAAGAGCATCAGACCGGGCCGCGCATCCAGCCCCCGGGCCTGGTGAAATTCCGGAAAGAAACGCGCGAGCAACAGGGACCGGTTGAGGCGCGCCAGCACCGGAAGCACCCCGGCACAGATGAGGGCAACGGCCAGCAGGTGTCCCTCGCCGGTGAAATAGAGCTGACCATCGAACAGGGCATGCCCCGCCTGCTCGGCGAGGGGATGATTGGCCACCAGGAGCACCCCCGCGCCCCAGGCCAGAAGCATCATCAGCGCATAGGCATTGGCGCCCGCCGCCGCCGCAAGCCCCTTGGCAAGGGATGCCAGCAGGGCGGCAATCGCTCCGCCGGCCAGCATCGGCCAGCCGAGCACCATCGCCAGGAGCGCCCCCGCCGAGGCCATCTGGGCAAAGGCCAGGGCAGCCAGCCACTCGCCACGCAAACGCAGGTACATGCCGATCAAGGGCAACAGTCCGGCAAGCAGCAGCCCGGTCAGGAAGGGCACCCGGAACAGGGGGTCAACAAGCAGATCGAGATTCATCGGCGAGACTCCATTACATCGCCCCCACCTGGATCACCCGGGTGCATACCCGATCAATCAGTGGCAGATCGTGGGAGACGATGACGAAGCCCTGATCCGCGTGGCCCCGGCCGAGCCAGTCGGCAAGATAGTCCACCCCGGCCTGGTCAAGATTATTGCTGGGCTCGTCGAGCAGCACGATATCCGCCGGGGCCGTCAGACAGGCCCACAGGCGCAGGAACTGGAGCTGGCCACCGGAGAGGCGATCCAGCCGCCAGTCGAGACGGTCAAGCAGCCAGGGCGGCAAGCCGGCCGGCGAGGCGCCGGTCAGGGCCAGCAGCTCCCGCCCGGTAAGGGGCACACCGCGCAGATCGGCAAAGCCCTGGGCCTGGTGGGAGATGGCCAGACCCGTCACCTTCTCGACCTGCCCGCCAAACACCTTCACCCCACCCCACAGGGCCTTCAGCAAGGTGGACTTGCCGGCACCATTGGGGCCGGCAAGTCCGAGGATCTCACCCCGGCGCAAGTCAAAATCCAGCGGGCCGGCCACAGGAACGCCATAGCCCGCCACCAGCCCGGTCACACGGAGCAGAACCTCTTCCATCACCACTTACCTGAGCCCGCCCAGCAGACGCTGCACGGTATCGTCGAAAAGGCTCACCAGATCGGCCGCAGTAGGGCTGCCTCCCACGGTGAAGGGCAGGACGACCACCGGGATGCCGGCCCGATCCCCGAGCCAGTCGGATGCCGTCGGGCGGGAATAGGCGGCGCGCAGGATCATCCGGGCCGGCGTCGCCTTCTGGCGCTCCAGCAGCCCGGCCAGATGGGCACTGCCCGGCTCGACCCCTGGCTTGGGTTCGAGCGCGCCCAGCTCCTTGATACCCAGCCAGTCGGCCAAGTAGGCAAAGGAACGGTGCTGGACCCACACGGGAACGCCCCGCAAGGGTGCGGCAGCCTGCTCCCAGCGGACCATGGCCACTTTCCAGCGCTCGCTGAAGCGGGCAAGGTTGGCGCTGTAAGCGCCCGCTCCGGCGGGATCCACGCGACTCATGCGACCGGCCAGGGCCTCTGCAACCTTGAGAACGTTGCGCGGATCGGTCTGGATGTGGGGATTGCCGCCGGGATGCACGTCCCCGTCGGCCCGGTCCAGACGGACCGGCACCTCGATCAGGCGTACCGCACTGGCGGCCTCGAAGTAAGCGGGCTGACCGGGCTGGATGGCGGCATTGCCCGACTCCCGCAGCACCACGGGCAACCAGCCGATCTCCAGGTCGGCGCCCGTGGCGACCACCAGCTGACTTGCCCGGGCGCGGGCGATCAGGGAGGGCTTGGCCTCGATGCGATGGGGATCCTGGAGGGCATTGGTGGCGGAGAAGACCTGGACCCGTTCGCCGCCGATCTCCTTCGCCAGCGCAGCCCACTCGGGCACCGTGGCAAAGACGTTGAGGGCTGCCGCAGCGGGCAGGGCGAGTACCGCGAGGAGCAGCGCGGCAAGATGGAACATCAGTTTGGAATACATGGACGGATTCCTCAGAACTTGTGGGCGCCGTGGGCACCGAGACTCATGATGTATTGCAGCCAGACCTGGTTGTCGCTCTCCCCGTTGCGGGACTTGTCGCGGGCCAGTTGCAGGCGCAGACGCGAGAACTCCGACGGAGACCAATCGACCATGGCCGACTGACGACTGGGGTTGTAGGCCGCCAGGAGGGGCAGGCCCGCCGGATCCAGACTGCCCAGATCGGCGGTGCCGCTGCGCAGCCAGTCGCCACGCACCCCGACACGCCAGTGCGGCATGAACTGATAGACGGCCTGGAGATAGCTGCCGGACTGACGGAACCGGGCCGCTGAAGTGGCTTCGGCAAGGCCACCCACGTCGTAATTCAGGTCACCGGTCTCGCGCCGCTGGAAGTACTCACCCTGCACCTTCAGGTTGGTCACGCTGCTGTTGCCGTTGGGCGCCCACTTGTAGACGAAATCGGCGATCCAGGTCTGACTGCGGCCGGAGAAGCTGTGGGCAAGGGCCGTGCCGGTAGCGTCGGCGCCGTCCTCGAAACCCCGCTCCCGCGGATTGGTGCGCACGTGGGACAGGCCCACCTGCCATGCCGATGAGGTGCCGATGTCGCCCCCCAGGTGTGCGAAGGCCGTCCACAGGCCGGCGCCATTGCGGTTGCGCTCGGCGCCGGGGAATTTCTGCCCGCTGGCCACTTCCGTCCCGAGTTCGAGGAAGAGATCCGTCGGTGCAACCCAGCGCAACTGCACGCCGTCATTCTGCAGGCGATAGCCGAAGAAGGCCTTGTAGGCCAGCGGCGCGTCAGCAAAATCCCATTCGTGAGGGTGCTGCTGGTTGAGGTAGCCAACGCCGGACAGGAAGCGCCCGGCCTTCACCTTGAGGCCCGAGGTCAGACCCAGGGTTTCCACGTTCACTTCCTCGACCTCGACCACCCCTTCACCGTCATCCTCGGCCAGCGCGAAGCGGGCGTTGGCGCGGAACAGGTGGTCCACGTTGGCCGAGAAGGCCAGTTCGGACTCGCCGAGGGAGAAGCCCTTGCGCGGGGGACCGACCTCACCGCCCGAGGGGATGAAGCCGTCGATGCGGTAGGCGGACGGATCACGCTGGAAGCGGGTGAACTTGCTGTCGATGATCAGGGAGACGGACGGATTGAAGGCACTCTCGGAAGCGGGTCGGCGAGCCACGCGGTCGGCAGTGGCCTGGGCCTCGGCAGCCCGGGCCTCGACCTTGGCCACCGACTGGACGGCGGTGCTGGCCGTGGAGCCGGCGGCAGCGGCGGCCGTGGCCGCACCGGCGGCACGCTGCTCGGTCTCGGCCAGCCTGCGCTCGAGGGCCTCGATGCGCTGCTGGTAGGAATCACGCAGCTCCTTGAGCTGCTGGCGGAGTTGCTTCAGGTCGGCATCAGAGGCCGCGGTGGCGACCGCCGGGAAGGCGGCAGCAAGGGCGACGCAAAGCGCGCCGGGACGAAGGTATGACATGGCTCGGATCTCCTGGGATCGGTCCGGAAACGGGGGAAGCGGCGCAGGCGGGGCCAGCACCGGTGTTCACGACGAGGACGGGTCAGGGAGATGCAGGAGGGCCCCTGGCCTGGGGCCGGGGCAGGCGCAATGCGCCGGGGACAAGCTCGGCGCCCGTCGGCAGGGCTGTGGGCACACCCTGGACGGCCAGCACCGGAAACGCCGACGGCAACATCGTGCCCAGATCCGCCACCACCAGGCACAACAGGCATGCGTCGTGGCGCTCGGCCGCGGGCACGCCGCCATCCGGTGTCGCCTGTCGCGCGACGTCCTCGGCCCGCGCCAGGGTGGCCAGGTCGCCCAGGTGACCGACAGCATGGGCCGTGGCAAAGACCTGCGCACACACCAGCAGCACAGCCAGCGCACTGCGCAGCAGGTACAAGGAGCGGGCCGACAGCCTCATGCGGCACACACCGGGACGACCGGGCAGAAACAGGCGAAGGCCTGATCGACCACCTCCCGCGACAGCTCACGGACAATGAACACCAGGCGGGTGCGGCGCACCTCATCCGGCCAGGCCGGCAGCGCCGCATCGGGATAGCGGAGGTGGTGAACGCACTGGACCACCCGAGGCCGCTCCTCGCCCCGGACATGGACGATACCCTTCACCCTCAGCAGGTGCTCGCCCTTCACGCTCTGCAACAGGTCGAGGGCGGACGAGAAATCGCCCCAGGACACCGGCGCATCGAAGCGCACCACGAAGGCATGGACCGATGCGTCGTGACGGTCGATGGCCCCTGCCGAGCCGCGTGACCGCGGCGCGTAGGGATGAAGCACCGCCTGCGCGGCCACGGTTTCATCAGCCAGCCAGCGCGCCACATCGGCACTCTTGCTGCCGGGATTCCACAGGCCGCAATCAAGAACGGTCTCCGGGGCGACAACGCCCTCTGCCACATGTTGTTGCGGCGCCCCGGGATTGAGGCTGGCCAGCTGCGCCCCCAAGCCCTCCAGCGCCGGGCGGCTGGCCTGATCGCACTTGGTGATGAGCAGACGGTCCGCCATCGCCACCTGCTTGACCGCTTCCGGACGGCTCGCAAGCTGGCGGGCACCGAACACGGCATCCACCACCGTGATCACTCCGTCCAGGCGGAAACGCTCGGCGATGAAGAAATCCTGCATGAGGGTGAAAAGAACCGGCGCAGGATCGGCCAGGCCGGAGGTTTCGATGACGACTCGCGAGAGGGCGGGCAGATCGCGGCGCAGGCGCCGCATGAAGAGATCGCGGAGCGTCCGGGCCAGATCGCCGCGGACGGTACAGCACAGACAGCCGGATTCGAGGAGAACGAGGTTCTCGTCGATGTTCTCGACAAGAAGATGATCGATCGGCACGGCACCGAACTCGTTCATCAGGACCACGGTGCCCGCCAGCTCGGGCCGACGCAGCAGATGGTTAAGGACAGTTGTCTTTCCCGCTCCGAGAAAGCCGGTCAGCAGGGAGACGGGGATGCGCGGCGCCGGGGCGATCATGGAATGAGTAGCCGTCCCGGCGGAGCCGGAGGGATTACTCCCCGTACAGCTTCTGGGTACGTTCACGACGCTCTTGAGCGTCGATGGAGAGCGTTGCCGTGGGGCGGGCCAGCAGGCGGCCGATGCCGATCGGGTCGCCCGTTTCCTCGCACCAGCCGTACTCACCCTGGGCAATACGCGTCAGGGCCTCATCGATCTTCTTGAGCAGCTTGCGCTCCCGGTCCCGCACGCGCAATTCGAGGGCATGCTCCTCCTCCACCGTCGCGCGGTCGGCCGGATCGGCAACCAGCTCGTTCTCACGAAGGTTGGCCCCCGTGCTGGCGGCATTCTCCAGCAACTCGTCGCGCATCCTGGTCAGGCGGATACGGAAGAACTCCAGCTGGACCGGATTCATGTAATCGTCTTCCGGCATGGCCAGAATTTCCGCTTCGGTCAGCAGCTTCTCATTGCTTGTCGTGGTTGCAACCATGTCTCATTCCTCCCATGAATCGAATGTCGGGCACCTGGACCCTGCCCGGCCCTGCTTTCCGCCGGTTTCTCGACTCTTACAAGTCCCGCTGGGGCATTTTGCCGCAAACCGCATTGCGGCACGCGTGCATCCGTTCTCTGAACTATGCACGAAACGCACCAGCCTGCGCTCAAGGCCGCGATTCTATGCACAGGATCGCTGCAATTACAACGTCCCGCCCGCAAACCTGAACATCGAGCCCAACATTCTGAAACACTGAATAAAGTCCTGGACTTCGGAAGAGGGGGGTCGTACTGTAAAATGTTGCGATGCATGCATCGAATCATCCCGCACCAGCCAAGAGCAAACCGTTCTTTGCGCTCCCCGTCCGGGTCTACTACGAAGACACGGACGCCGCCGGCGTCGTGTACTACGCCAACTATCTCAAGTTCTGCGAACGAGCCCGCACCGACTGGCTGCGCGCGGTCGGCTTCGGGCAGCAGCGTCTGGCTGCCGAGCAGGATATCGTATTTGTCGTGCGGGCCGTGCAGGCCGACTACCTGCAGGCTGCGGTGCTGGATGACCAGCTTGAAGTCATCACCACCCTCGAACGCCTCGGCAGGGCCAGCCTTGTTTTCGCCCAGAAGATCCTCCGCGACAGCCAGGTCATCTTCGAGGCCCTGATCACCATCGCCTGCGTCAGCCTGGGCTCCCGCAAGGCCACCCCGATCCCCCCCGCTGTGCGCGCACAGTTCGCCACCCTGGTTTAATCCGATGAACGTCACCGAAGATCTCTCAATCCTGTCCCTGATCGCCAATGCCAGCCTGTTGGTCAAGCTGGTGATGGCCCTGCTGGGCACCGTGTCCTTCATGTCCTGGTACTGGATCTTCCGCAAATGGTTCGCCATCCGCGACGCCAAGAAGAAGACCGACCTTTTCGAACGCGACTTCTGGAGCGGCGGCGACCTGAACGCCCTCTACCAGAGCGCTGCCACCAGCCGCCATGAAGCAGCGGGCATGGAGCGCATCTTCGAGGCCGGCTACCGGGAATTCGCCAAGCTGCGCGGCAAGAGCCTCGACCACGGCGCCGTGATGGATGGCGCCCGCCGCGCCATGCGCGCCACCTACCAGCGGGAGGTGGACGACCTGGAAGCCCACCTGGCCTTCCTCGCCTCCGTCGGCTCGGTCTCCCCCTATGTGGGCCTGTTCGGCACCGTGTGGGGCATCATGAACGCCTTCCGCGGCCTCTCCAACGTGGGCTCCGCCACCCTCGCCCATGTGGCCCCCGGCATTGCCGAAGCCCTGGTGGCAACGGCCATCGGCCTGTTTGCGGCAATTCCGGCGGTGGTGGCCTACAACCGCTTCGCCCATGACATCGACCGCATCGCCATCCGCTTCGAGAGCTTCACCGAGGAGTTCCTGAACATCCTCCAGCGCCAGCTACGCTGACCGGAGCCCCGCCGCCATGCGCCAACGCCGCCTGATGAACCAGATCAACGTCGTGCCTTACATCGACGTGATGCTGGTACTCCTCGTGATCTTCATGGTCACCGCGCCGATGATCCAGTCCGGCTCGGTCAATCTGCCCAGCGTGGACAAGGTTCCGGCTCCGCCCACCGACGCCATGGTGGTGCAGGTGAAGACCGACGGCGAGCTCAGCCTCCGCCAGACCAGCGGGTCGCCCGAGAAGGCCCTCAACCGCAAGGACCTGATCAGTGAGGTGCAGTCCGCCGTATCCGCGAACCCGGGCCAGTCGGTGATCATCGCTGCCGACAAGAACGTCAAGTACGAGCTGGTGATGAACACCCTCAACGACCTGCGCAACGCGGGTGTGAACAAGGTCGGCCTGCAGACGCAGGTCGGCAAGTCGTCCCGATGAACCCAGCCATGCCCGCCAACGAGCGGGGCAAGTGGTCGTCCCTGGCACTGGCCGCCGGGGTGCACATCGCCCTCGGCATGTTCCTGTTCTACGGCGTGCGCTGGCAGAACCGCCTGCCCGACGCCGTCGAGGTGGAGCTAGTGAGTGCACCCTCGCCGGCCGCCGTGGTGGCACCTCCGCCGCCACCCCCAGCCCCCCCGCGTCCCGCGCCCCGACCGGCGCCTCCGGAGCCCGAAGACGAACCGGAGCCCACCCCGCCGCCACGCAAGCACCCGGACATCGCCATCAAGGCCCCGGAGCCCAAGAAGCCGCTGCCCAAACCGGTAAAGGAGGTCGAAAAGCCCCCCAAGCCGGAGCCCAAACCGGAGCCCAAACCCAAACCCGAGCCCAAGGCGAAGCCTGAACCGGTGAAGGTCGAGAAGCCGGTCAAACCGGTGGAAAAGCCCGTCAAAACCGACAAGAACGCCAAGGCCGATGCCGAGAAGGCCAGGGAGCTGGAAGACCGCCGCATGCGCGAGCTGATGGCGCGGGATTCGGAGAACGTCAGCCAGTCCAAGCAGCTCCAGGAGGAACTTGCCCGGGTTGCCGGGGCCAAAGCCAGCGCAGCTCGCAGCAAGGCCCAGGAAGCCTATGTGGAGAAGATCCGCGCCAAGGTGAAGGGCAACATCGTGCTGCCACCGGGTGTCAGCGGGGATCCGTTCGCGATCTTCTACGTGGACCAGCTTCCCGATGGCTCAGTGATCGAGGTGCGCCTCAAACGTTCAACCGGCAATGCCCAGCTCGACGCCGCCATCGAGCGGGCCATCCAGAAGTCCAGCCCGCTGCCCAAACCGGACAAGCCGGAGCTATTCAACCGCACGCTGGAGCTGAAGTTCTACCCGCTCCGCGACTAAACCCACGGTGAAACCACCCCCATGAACCAACGCATCCTGACCTTCCTGCGCGGTACCGCCACCGCCTGCGCGCTGGCCCTTGCGTCCTCCCTGGCCCAGGCCCAGCTTTCCATCGAGATCACCGGTGCCGGTACCAACCGCATGCCGGTGGCCATCGCCAGCTTCGAAGGCGAGCAGACCCTGCCCCGTGCCGTCACCGACGTGGTGCGTGCCGACCTGGAACGCAGCGGCCTGTTCAAGATGGTCGAGCTCGGCCCCTCCCCCATGGGCGCCGACGCCCCGCCAGACTTCGGCCGCGTCCGCTCGCGGGGCGCCGATGCCTTCGCCGTGGGCACCGTTGCCCCGTCCGGCAGTGGCCGCTACCAGGTGCAGTTCCGCCTCTTCGATGCCGCCAAGCAGGTCAGCCTGGGCAGTCAGGCCATGGTGATGGCACCCAACCAGTACCGCACCACCGGGCACCGCATCGCCGACTTCATCTACGAGAAGCTCACCGGCGAACCCGGCGTGTTCTCGACCCGCATCGCCTACGTGCTCAAGTCCGGGCAGCGCTATGAGCTGCAGATCGCCGACGCCGACGGCAGCAACGCCCAGACCGCGCTGGCCTCCAAGGAGCCGATCATCTCGCCGGCCTGGTCGCCGGACGGCAGTCGCCTCGCCTATGTGTCCTTCGAAGCCAAGAAGCCGGTGGTGTATGTCCACTCCCTGGCCACCGGCCAGCGCAACGTGGCAGCCAACTTCAAGGGCTCCAACTCCGCCCCCGCCTGGTCGCCGGACGGCCGCCGACTTGCCGTCGTACTCACCAAGGACGGTCAGTCCCAACTCTACTCGGTGAACGCCGATGGCTCCGGCGTGCAGCGCCTGGCCTCATCATCGGGTATCGACACGGAACCAGCCTGGTCCACCGACGGCTGGATCTACTTTACCTCCGACCGGGGCGGCAGCCCGCAGATCTACCGCGTACCCGCCGGTGGCGGCGATGCCCAGCGGGTGAGCTTCGAAGGCACCTACAACGTCAGCCCGCGCCCCTCGCCCGACGGCAAGAGCCTTGTTTACGTCTCCCGCAACGGCGGGCGCTTCCAGGTCACCCTGCTCGACCTGAATTCCCGACAGACCCAGATCCTCACCGACTCGGCCAAGGACGAATCCCCCAGTTTCGCCCCCAACGGACGCATGGTGCTCTACGCCACCGAAGTGGGCGGCCGCGGCGTGCTGGCGGCCGTGTCGTCCGACGGTCGTGTCAAGCAGCGTCTGTCGGTACAATCCGGCGACGTGCGCGAACCCGCCTGGGGTCCGCAGCCGCGCAACTGACACCTACAAGACCTACACTCCATACCACCCCGCCCCTTGCGATTGCTCCCGGAGCCCACACCATGAAGTACACCCGCATCACCCTGTCCCTGATCGCCGTCGGCCTGCTGGCCGCCTGTTCCTCGTCCCCATCCACCGAAGGCCAGTCCGGCGCCGCCGTCGAAGACCGCTCCAGCGGCGCAGCCAGCTCCGGCGTTGACAGCAGCCGTGTCGTGCCGGTCGACGCCAACGGCGCCAGCGGCAAGAGCGCCTACCCTGAGCTCAAGGATCCCAAGAGCATCCTGTCCAAGCGCAGCGTGCTGTTCGATTACAACAGCTACGTGATCAAGGATGAGTACCGTTCGCTGGTTGAAGCCCACGCCAAGTTCCTGACCAGCCACCCGTCCGTGAAGATGCTCATCCAGGGCAACACCGACGAGCGCGGCAGCCGCGAGTACAACCTGGCCCTCGGCCAGAAGCGCTCCGACGCTGTCAAGAAGGCGCTGACCCTGCTGGGCGTATCCGAGTCCCAGCTCGAATCCGTCAGCCTTGGCGAAGAGAAGCCCAGCTGCAGCGATGCCAGCGAAGCCTGCTGGTCCGCCAACCGTCGCGGCGACATGCTCTATTCGGGTGAGTTCTGATGGTCCAGCGCCTTCTGCCCCGCTTGATGGCCGCGCTGCTGGCCGGGCTGTGTGTCGCCCCGGCGGCCCAGGCCGGCCTGTTTGATGACGAAGAGGCCAGGGCGCGCATCAATGCGCTGCGCAACGAGACGGGCAGCCGTCTCGACAAGCTGGAGGCAAGCGCCCGGGCCCAGCTCGAGCTTGCCAACCAGATCGAACAGCTGAAAGCCGAGATCGCCCGCCTGCGCGGGGAGAACGAAGTGCTCAGCAACGATCTGGTCAATGCCAACAAGCGGCAGAAGGACTTCTACGTCGATCTCGACAACCGCCTGCGCAAGGTCGAGGCGCCCGCCGCAGCCGCCACAGAGGTGCAGCCCCAGGCCGCTCCGGCGGCAGCCACCGATCCTGCGGCAGAGAGCCGCGACTACGAAGCGGCCCTCACGCAGCTACGTGGCGGCAAGTACAAGGAAGCAGCCGGCAGCTTCATCGCCTTCACCAAGGCTTACCCAGGCAGCAGCTTCCTGCCCAGTGCCCACTTCTGGGCCGCCAGTGCCCTCTATCAGCAGAAAGACAACGTCGGGGCTGCCGAGCACTACAGCAAGGTAGCCAGCCAATGGCCGGAAGACAGCCGGGCCCCCGATGCCCTCCTTGGGCTGGCCAGTACCCAGCAAGCCCGCAATGACAATGTTGGCGCCACCCGCAGCCTCGAAAAGCTGATTTCCCGCTACCCGAGCAGCTCCGCCGCGCAGATTGCCCGGCAACGCCTGAAAAAGTAGCGCCCCCACCCGCCCCGGCCGCATCCGCGGGCCGGGGCGGGTCACGCCATTCCCCATGCCTTCTACTGGTCGCCTCCCCACCCTCCGCATCACCGAGATCTTCCACTCCCTCCAGGGTGAAACGTCCCGGGCCGGCCTGCCCACCGTCTTCGTGCGCCTTACCGGCTGCCCGCTGCGCTGCAGTTGGTGCGACACCGAATACGCCTTCAACGGCGGCACCACCCGCAGCCTCGCCGACATTCTGTCCGAAGTGGCCTCGCACCACTGCCAGACCGTCTGCGTCACGGGTGGCGAACCCCTTTCCCAGAAAAACTGCCTGCCCCTGCTGACCGCCCTGTGCGACGCCGGCTACTCGGTCTCCCTGGAAACCAGCGGCGCCATCGACATCGCCGGCGTGGACCCGCGAGTCTCACGCATCATGGATCTCAAGGCCCCCGGCTCCGGCGAGGAAGCCCGCAATCTGCTGTCGAACATTCCCCTGCTGACCCTGCGCGACGAACTCAAGCTGGTGCTGGCCAGCGAGGCCGACTACGAATGGGCCAAGGCGCGGATCGCCGAATACGGCCTCACCGAGCGCTGCCCCGTGCTGTTGGCGCCGGTACAGGGCCAGCTCCGGCCCGCCGAGCTGGCTGCCTGGATCCTCCGTGACCGCTTGCCGGTGCGCATGCAGGTCCAGCTCCACAAGATCATCTGGGGCAACGAGCCCGGCCGCTGACCCCGGCCCCGGTCCATGCCCCCTCGGCCGCCGGTCGACGTTACTATTTTCCGAAATCCCGGAGAAATCATGACTACCCCACGCCCCCGCGCCCTCGTCCTGCTCTCGGGCGGGCTGGATTCCGCCACCTGTCTGGCGATTGCCCGCGCCGAAGGCTTCGACGCCTACGCCCTGTCGGTCGAGTATGGTCAGCGCCACGCCGCGGAGCTTGCCGCCGCCCAGCGGGTGGCCAAGGCCCTCGGGGCCACCGCCCACCGGGTCGCCCACGTGGACCTGGGTCAGTTCGGTGGCTCGGCCCTCACCGACCCCGCCCTGGCGGTACCCATTGAAGGCCTCGAAGGTGGCATCCCGATCACCTATGTACCCGCCCGCAACACCATCATGTTGTCGATCGCCCTGGCCTGGGCCGAGGTGCTCGGCGCCGACCACATCTACGTGGGCGTCAACGCGGTGGACTATTCCGGCTACCCGGATTGCCGCCCGGCCTTCATCAGTGCCTTTGAAACCATGGCCAATCTGGCCACCAAGGCCAGCGTGGAGGGGCACAAGCTGCACATCCACGCCCCGCTGATCGACCTGTCGAAGGCCGACATCATCCGCCGCGGCACCGCCCTGGGGGTGGACTACGGCCTCACAGTGTCCTGCTACCAGGCCGACGACGAAGGCCGGGCCTGCGGCCTGTGCGACGCCTGCCGCCTGCGCCGGGCCGGCTTCGAGGCCGCCGGCGTGGCCGACCCAACGCCCTACCGCTGACCGGGGAAACCCCCATGGATGCCCGCCTCCCCCTCGACATCGCCACCCTCGCATGGCTCGCCTTCGGCATCGGGGGTGTGTTCGGCTATGCCGCCCAGCGCAGCAACTTCTGCACCATGGGGGCCATTGCCGACATCCACATCATGGAAGACTGGACCCGCCTGCGCATGTGGGCCCTGGCCGCCGCCACGGCGGTGGCCGGCACCACGGCCCTGCAGATGGGCGGCCTGATCGACGTGCATGGATCCATCTATACCGGCACCCGACTGATCTGGCTTTCCCACATTGTCGGGGGTCTGCTGTTTGGCATCGGCATGACCCTGGCGTCGGGTTGCGGCGCCAAGACCCTGGTACGCCTCGGAAACGGCAACCTCAAGTCGCTGGTGGTCTTCGTCTTCCTCGGCCTGTCCGCCTACATGACCCTGCGGGGCCTGTTTGGCGGCTGGCGCAGTGCCTGGCTGGATCCGGTGGCGATCACCCTCGACAGCCACCAGGATCTTCCCAGCCTCATCGCCGCCCGCTTCGCACTTGACCCACGCAGCGCTTGGCTCGCCTGCGGCGGCATTGCTGCAGGCGGCCTGGGCCTGTTTGCCCTTTCGAGCCGCGAGATGTGGCGCCCAGCGCCCCTATTGGGCAGCGTGGCCATCGGCGCCACCATCGTGGCAGGTTGGTATCTGAGCGGGCACCTCGGTTTCCTGCCCGAAGACCCCGAAACCCTTGAGCCGGCCTTCCTGGCCACCAACAGCGGGCGCATGGAGTCCCTCAGCTTCGTTGCCCCCCTGGCCTATACCCTCGATCTGCTGATGCTATGGACCGACAAGAGCCGCAGCATCAGCCTGGGCATCGCCCTCAGCCTCGGCGTGGTCGCCGGCTCCCTGCTGGCCGCCCTGCTCACACGGAGCTTCCGCATCGAGGGCTTCCGCGATGCCCCGGATCTGGCTCGCCACCTCATCGGCGCCACACTGATGGGCTTCGGCGGTGTCACCGCCCTTGGCTGCACCATCGGCCAGGGTCTCAGTGGCCTGTCCACCCTATCCCTCGGTGCAGTCCTCACCGTCCTGGCCATTGCGGCCGGCGCAAGCCTGTCCATCAGGGTTCAGTTACAAAACGCTTGACGTACGATATAGCAGGGCTATAATGCGCGTCTCTTCCGGGGGGTCGGTAGCTCAGTCGGTAGAGCAGCGGACTTTTAATCCGTTGGTCGCGAGTTCGAATCTCGCCCGACCCACCAGACTGCGGTGGGGCTAAAATACCGGCTCCCGAAAGAATGGGTTGTTAGCTCAGTTGGTAGAGCAGCGGACTCTTAATCCGTAGGTCGAGTGTTCGAGCCACTCACAACCCACCAAGATTGCAGAGACAAGGCCACCCAACGCGGTGGCCTTGTTTTTTGGCATGCAGGGGAGCGCCCTGCTGCCGTGAGTAAAACGCCTTTCATCTTCGCCTGCGATCCTGTTCGCGGGCACCCGTCGCCGGCCCGCCGAACCAAGCGCCGACATTCAATCGCCATCGCCCCTTGCGGCTGCGGCGCAAACTGGCCCACCAAGGCGGTGGCGGGCCGCGGCCGACACGCCCCACGCAGGGACGCCGCCCGGCCACCCAAAAGGAGCCCGACATGGCCAAGGAAGAACTGATTGAAATGCACGGCAGCGTCACCGAAGTGCTGCCTGACGGTCGTTACCGCGTCACCCTCGACAACGGTCACACCCTGATTGCCTACTCCGGCGGCAAGCTCAAGAAGAACCACATCCGCATCATCGCCGGTGACGAAGTCACCCTCGAAATGTCGCCCTACGATCTTTCCAAGGGCCGCATCACCTTCCGCCACCTGCCGGCCCGTCCCGGTGGGGCGCCGTCGCCGGCACCGCGCCGTTACTGAACGCTTGTCACAAGAGCCCCTGCCTGAAACGCAGGGGCTTTTTTGTGGCCGCTGCACCGAACGGCAGCCCGTGCCGACGCCCCGATCATGCACATTCTTGACGGTACGCAAGCCCGGGCAGCCGGCGAGCGTTTATGGTGTTCCCCTGAGCCGGTGACATCGGGCCTCGACCGCGCCCGACTTGCTTCACGACCCCGGTTCGTCGTAAAGGAGATGCACCCATGTTCACGCTTCAGCAGTTGCTCGCCCCACGGGGCCAGGACAACATCAAGACCTTGCAGGCGCTCTATGAAGGCAGCTTCGTGTGCGCCCAGCGGCTCATTTCCCTCAACCTTAAGGCCACCCGCTCCATCATGGAGAGCAACGTCTCGGGCATCAAGGCCATGATGGCGGCCCAGGGCGTACCGGCCCTATGCGCAACCCAGTCGGAGATGGCTCACCAGCTCATCCAGCAGGCGGTCGGCTACGCCATCGACTTCAACGAAGTGATCGCCGAGAACCAGCAAGGGCTTTCCGGCATGCTCGATGCTGGCTCCGGGAGCCCGCCACCAACCGGTGCCACTGTCGCGGAGAAGACGCCGACCACGACCGCGGGAACAAAAGTGATGGTCGACGTGGTGAAGGCCATGCTCGACGCCGCCACGGCATCCCGCGACACCATGTTGGAGATGGCCCGGCAGGTGGACGCAAGTGTCGCGGAGCGCGCCGGAGCGAAGTGATGCCGTAACGAAGGCCCGCCGGGCTGCGATCAGAGAGCTGCGGCTACCAGACACCCTGCTCCGCCAGCTGACGGGTCGCCGCCTCGCTCCAGCCCCGATTGGCCGCAGGGCTTGCCGGGCTGGGATGGAGCACCCGCCCCACCTGCAAGGGCAGGCCGGCCAGGGCCAGACGGGCACGCTGCTCGGCCCACGCCCCCACGCCGATCACCCACTCGGGTCGGAGGCATTCCACCACCTGACGCAAATGCCCGTCACAGGCCGCCAACAGGGGCGCCTGCTCACCTGCGGGCAGCTTGTCGGGCGTGAGATTGCGCCCCCCCTCGAAGAACGCAAGGGGGCAGTAGTTGGCCACGAAATGCTCGGCAAAAAAGGCCTCGGCAGTGCCAAAACGCTCGGCGAAGAGCCCCCAAAGACGCCGGCCACTCACCTCCGAGCGGTCACAAGCGAACCCTTCGATGGGACGCTTGGGATTCTGGACCGCCGGCTTCAGCACCTCCGCTTCGATCCCCATCCAGTCACGCACGGCGGCGATCTCGCCAAAGGGCACCCCCGTCTGGACCATTCCGAAGGGCCCCGGATTCATGCCCACGAAGACCACCCGCTTCTGCCCCTGCCCGTAGCGCCGGAGATAGGCGGCATTGGGCGCCCAGGCATAGGTGAGCGGGTTATAGACATGGGACACCGGCGGCGCAAAGCGCAGACTGTCCAGGGTGTCGGAAAGGGTACGGGCGGCGGTCTCGAGGGGAGTCATGGCACAGGATGCAGGACGGTAAAGGATCAGGCACGGCCTTCCGGGCGCTCGTGCCAGGGCGCCACCCTGAACAGCAGGAGCATGCCCGGAACGGCCAGCACGCCGCACAACAGGAAAAAGTTGTACCAGCCCATGGCCTCCACCAGCCAGCCGGCCGAGGCGTTGATAAAGGTGCGCGGCATCGCCATCAGGCTTGTGAACAAGGCGAGCTGGGTGGCGGTATAGGCAGGATGGGTGGTGCGGGCCATGTAGGCCACGAAGGCGGTGGTCCCGAGCCCCACGCCCAGCGCCTCAAGTCCGATGACCACGGCCAGAACCCCCAGGCGGGCGCTGTCGGACTCGGCAGGCCCCAGCCAGGCCAACCAGGCAAAGCCATAGATGGCCACCCACTGCACCACACCGAAAACCCACAGGGCCCGGTTGATGCCCAGCTTGACCATCCACAGCCCCCCCAGCAGACCGCCGATCACACTCGGCCACAGGCCGGCGTTCTTGGCGATCAGACCAATCTCGGTCTTGGAGAAACCCATGTCCAGGTAGAAGGGCGTGGCCAGCGCCGTGCACAGGGAGTCGCCAAGCTTGTAGAGAAATATGAAGGCCAGCACCACCAGGGCCGACCGAACGCCATGGCGGCCAAAGAACTCGCGAAAGGGCTCAACCACCGCATCCCGCAGCGTGCGCGGCGCCCCCGCTGCGGTGACCGGCTCGCTCACCATCAGGGTCATGACCAGACCGGGCGCCATGAACAGGGCCGTCACCAGGAAGACCTGCTCCCACGGCAGATGGTCGGCCAGCACCAGGGACAGGGAACCGGGCACCAGCCCGGCCAGCTTGTACGCATTCACATGGATGGCATTACCGATGCCCAGCTCGATCTCCGGCAGCAACTCGCGCCGATAGGCATCCAGCACGATGTCCTGGGTGGCCGACAGGAAGGCAATCAGTGCCGTCAGACCGATGACCAACCCCAGATCGACGGTGGGCGAAAGGGTGCCGAGCCAGGCGATGGTCCCCAGCAACAAGAGCTGGGTGGCCCCCATCCACCCCCGGCGGCGCCCCAGCAGGGGCAGCGCGTAACGATCCAGGAAGGGCGACCAGATGAACTTCCAGGTGTAGGGGAACTGGATCAGCGCAAAGGCACCGATGGCCTTCAGGGACAGCCCTTCGGTCTTCAGCCAGGCGGGCAGCAGGTTGAGCAGCAAATAGAGGGGCAGCCCCGAAGAGAAGCCGGTCAGCACGCAGATGAGCATGCGGCGGTTGGCGAGGGCACGCCAGGGAGAAGCGGTCATGGGGAGGCGTCGTTGGAACAAGCGCCCGATGATAACAATCGGTTACTTGATTCCGGCCGCCGGGCACCGAAAAATGCCGAGATCAGGGCAAAAATATAAAGAGGAGACACGCATGCACCACCTCACCGTCGTGTTCCGGGCTGACCGGGAATACGAATTCAACGTCCATGCCGAGGATGTGAACACCCTGTCCAAGGACGCCGCCAGGGAATGGCTGCAGGACGAATTTGACGCCCTCGAGTGCACACCCAGCAATCCGGTCGGCAAGGTGCTCATCCTCGATGTCATCCTCAACGTCGCCAAGTATGGTGGCGAACAGCGCTTCGCCCAGGGCGGCGAATGGGCGCGCAAGTTCGCCGCGAGCGTCGCCGTGGTGCTTGACCGACCCGCAGTACGCATCGACATTCCCGGATTCGTGGTGGGCTGAGGAGCGCCCCTCAACGCCCCGGCGGGGCCGCCCGCCCTTTACCCAGGGCGCCCCCCGTGGGAGGATGGCCCTCCATTTCGGCCAGACACTGCCCATGACCCGCCCGCAGCCCCTTCGTCTCACCGGAAGGCCTTCGCCATGAAGCGCGCAGCCTGGTGGGAGGGGCAGCGTGGTGAAGGCTATGTGGTCATTCAGGGGCTGCTGTTCGGCCTGCTTCTTTTCGGCCCCACGGGCGAGGGCACGCTGCCGCCTTGGCCTGCCCCGTTGGCAGGCCCCGCCAAAGCCTTCGGGCTGGCCTTGCTGGTGGCCGGGTTGGTCTGCGCCGTGGCGGCCGCCATCGGCCTCGGCCGCAATCTCACCCCCCTGCCCCACCCCCGGGACGACTGCGAACTGGTTGAGAGCGGGCTTTATGGGTGGGTGCGCCACCCGATCTATTGCGGCCTGATCTGTGCCGGGTTCGGCTGGGCGTTCTTTGTGCAGGGCTGGCTGGCGCTGGGCTGGGCCTGCCTGCTGTTCGCCTTCTTCGACCTCAAGTCACGACGCGAGGAAGTGTGGCTGCTGGCCCGCTTCCCCGCTTACGCCGACTACCGCCGACGGGTGCGAAAACTGATTCCCCTCATCTACTGAAGGCAGGCGTCAACGCTCGTGCCCCTGTGCTCAGCCCAGTTCGGCCCGATTCCGCCCCAGGCGCTTGGCCTCATAGAGCTTGCTGTCCGCTGCGCGGAAGAGCGGCACCAGGCTCCCTTCGGCGCGGGCCGTCCGGGTGCCGCCGAGGGACAGGGTCACCACCCCAAAATCCGCATTCCGGGCATGGGGAATGGCCGCGCCCCGCACGGCCGCCACCGCCGCCCCGGCCACCCGGGCACACGCATCCGGCGACACAGACGGAAGGATCATCGAGAACTCCTCCCCCCCATAGCGGGCCGCAAAGGCACCCTGGGCCAGGCCTGCCCCATTGGCCTTCTCGCAGACGTCCGCAAGGATGCGGGCAATCGCCCGCAAACAGTCGTCACCGGCCTGATGGCCATAGTGATCGTTGTAAAGCTTGAAGTGGTCCACGTCGAGCATCAGCAAGCCGAAGGAGGCACCGATGCGCGTTGCCTGTGCCCACTGCACATCCAGGCATGCGTCCATGTGGCGCCGGTTGTACAGGCCGGTCAGGCCATCGCAATTGGCCAGGGACGCGAGCTTGCGGTTGGCCCGGGACAATTCGGCCCGCAGGGATGCAATACGCGCCATCGCCTTCATCTTGGCCTCGAGCACCGCCTCGGGCACCGACTTGGCGATGAAGTCATCCCCTCCGGCCTCGATGGCAGTCACCAGATTTTCCGGGGTATCGGAGGCCGTAAGGAAGATGATCGGCGTCCACGCACAGTCTTCATTGGCTTCGAGGGCACGAATCCGCTCAGCCGCCTCAAAGCCATTCATCACCGGCATCTCGATGTCCATCAGCAGCAGGTCCGGTCGGGCATCCCTGAAACGGGCCACTGCGACCTCGCCATTCTCGGCAACGATGACCTCGTGACCGATGGTCGTCAGTCGCGCCCCGATCACCGACGCCACCGCCCGGGAGTCATCCACCAACAGAATCCGCATTTGTCCCCGCCTGAGCATTGTTATCACTAAAGTGATAGTAACGCGGCAAAATCGAAAAACTTGAGGGCGCCGCATCGTTGGCCCGAAGTGCGGAACTTGGGGCAGATCAAGGTCAGCCGGACCGACCCCGGCGACACTCCGACGATGGACGCCGCATCTGTTCCCGCACCCGCCTCCCCCGGCCCCGCCACCGCACCGCCGGGCGACCTGGCGATCTGGTTCTTCATCCTTGCCGAACTGCTGGCCTTTGGCGTGTTCTTTGCCGCCTACGCCTTCGCCCGGGCACACAACGTCGCCCTCTTCGACACCATGCAGCAGACCCTGGACCGGCAGGCCGGCGCCCTCAACACGGTACTGCTGATCTCCGGCAGCGCCTGCGTGGCACGGGCGGTCGAGGCCGTCGGTCGGGCCCGCTCCGCCACCGGCGCGCGCTGGCTGCTGGCGGGGATCGCCTGTGGCGCCGGCTTCCTGGTGGTGAAAGGCGTCGAATACGCCGCCAAGTTCGAGGCCGGCATCAACCTGTCCACCAACACCTTCTACATGTTCTACCTGTCCCTCACCTTCTTCCACTTCATGCACGTCATCCTCGGCATGGTGATCCTGGTGGCCCTATGGGTGAAAACCCGCCAGGGCGCCTACGGGCCTGCCGACATGAACGGCATTGAAAGCGGCGCGGCCTACTGGCACATGGTGGACCTGGTGTGGATCGTCCTCTTTCCGCTGGTCTATGTGATGCGATGAACACCCGACAGCTCAACACCGTGTGGGCCATCCTGCTTGTCGCCACCCTCGCCACCTGGACCATCGGCGAGGTGGGTGAGCACCTGGGCATCGCCGGCCCCCCGGCCATGCTCACCCTGCTGGCCATCAGCTTCGTCAAGGGGCGCCTCGTCGTGCTCGACTTCATGGGTTTGCGCGGGGTCAAATTCTTCTGGCGCGGCCTCGTGATCGGCTGGCTGCTCCTCGTATCGGCCCTCATCGCCATCGCCTACTGGATTGCCCTCAAATGAACGCCCCCATGACCACCGAGATTCCCTTTTACGAAGCCGCCGGCAACGAGGTGGAGGTCTTCGAGCAAGCCTGGAAGAACCGCCTCCCCCTGCTCATCAAAGGCCCCACCGGCGTCGGCAAGACCCGCTTCGTCGCCCACATGGCCGCGCGCCTCGGGCTGCCCCTGTACACCGTCGCCTGCCACGACGACCTCACCGCCGCCGACCTGGTGGGGCGGCACCTGCTGGGTGATGGGCAGACCGTATGGAGCGACGGCCCCCTGACCCGCGCCGTGCGCAAAGGCGGCATCTGCTACCTGGACGAAGTGGTCGAGGCCCGACGCGACACCACCGTGGTGATCCATCCCCTCGCCGACGACCGTCGCGTGCTGCCCATCGAACGCACCGGCGAACTCCTTCACGCCCCCGACAGCTTCATGCTGGTGATGTCCTACAACCCGGGCTACCAGAACTTCCTGAAGGGCCTCAAGCCCTCCACGCGCCAGCGCTTCATCAGCCTGCGCTTCGACTTCCCCGCCGCGGCCCGGGAAGAAACCATCCTGCAAGGCGAGGCCGCCTGCGACCCAATGCTGGCCCGGCAGCTCGTGTCCATCGCCGGGCGCCTGCGCAGCCTGAAAGACGTGGACCTCGAGGAAGTGGTGTCCACCCGCCTGCTGGTCTATGCGGCCAAGCTGGTGAAGGTCGGCCTGGACCCGGTGGAGGCTTGCCGCTCGGCACTGGTGGAGAGCCTGACCGATGATGCCGACGTGGCCGACGCCCTGCTGGAGGTGGTGCGGGCCACCTTCGGACGCTGAACCCACGGGGCCGCACGCGGCCCTTGCATGCTGCGCGCCCTCTGCTAAACCTGAATACATATCCCCATGTCTTCAGGCGCAACCAAACAAGGAGGACAGCATGGCCAAGCAAGCGAAAGGCAAGCCCGACACCGTACAAACAGCCGCACCGGATGAGGGGCCGATGCGCATCTGCTTTGAACGCATCATTCCCGACGAACTGGACCCCGAGCTGCATGCACGGCGCAGCCTGCGCAGCGCCCTGGTGGACGCCTCATCCAAGCCCCTGACGGACGAGGAAGCCATGGGCAAGGCGCGCATGGCCGTGCGCCTGATCAAGCGATGGGCACCGGGCACCGTCCTGCGCTGCCGCTTTCTCGACGGATCACCGACAATGCGCAAGAAGGTCAAGGCCATTGCCCTGCAGTGGGAAAAGACCATCAACGTGAAGCTGAAGTTCGTCACTAGCGGCGGCGCCGAGATCCGGATCTCCTTCTACGCCGACGCAGGCTCGTGGTCAGCGGTCGGGCGTGACGCCCTCAACACCGCCTACTTCCCCCCGCACCAACCCACCATGAACTACGGCTGGCTGCGCGACAACACCGACGATGCCGAATATTCCCGCGTGGTGCTGCATGAATTCGGACATGCCCTTGGCTGCATCCACGAACACCAGTCGCCAAAATTCTCCCGGATCTGGAACCGGGAAGCCGTGCTCAAGTACTTCCAGGGCCCCCCGAACTTCTGGAGCCCCGACGACATCGACCGCAACGTGCTCCGCAAGTACCCCATGGACGGCACCTCTGCCACCGACTTCGACGACGCCTCCATCATGCTCTACGCCTTCGACGGACGCCTGTTCGCCGACGGCCGCGGCCCCACCAACACCAACGCAGCACTCTCGCCCAAGGACATCGTCAAGATGAAGGAGATGTATCCGAGGCTGGGGAAGTGAGGGGCGGATAGCCGCCGATCAGTGCCGTGACACTCGACGCCCTCATTCCGAAGCGCGGCCTGCAGGACGGAGCCGGGGGGCATCCAGCCCCCCGGGCATATCGGGCTACCCCAGAGTCAGCACCTTGGTTGACTCCTCACCAAACTGGCTTACCACCCGCACCGCCAGCCGCCTGCCGGGCCGGGCCGGAATGGGGTGGGAGACAAAACCATACACCCGGTCGAAGGCCTCGTCGTCCAGTTCGATCTTGAGGGTGTTCTCCACCTTCCTCTTGGTCTTGGCCTTGGCGAGGTCGGAGATGCCCTTTTGCCATTTGGCGAATTCGTCCTTGTCGCCACCGCAGAAGAAGACCTGGCGCACCATGAAGCTGGCACCGTCGTAGTCATCGTCTACCATCCAGTAGGCGATGTCGGCCACCGAGCGGGCTTTCACCTCATCCTTGATCGGGTCATAGATGTCCAGGCCGCGAATTTCGACGCGGGCAGAATCGCCATCCCGGAGCACACCGATATCCGGCTCGCCAATGGTGACGAAAGTCGCCGCCTTCTTGTCCTTCTTGGTCAGGCCGGCCTGGAGGAGGTCGTCGTTCATGCGCACCTTGTCCACGCGGAAGGCGCCGGCACGCTGGTGCTGCACCGAATTTTCCACATCCGATTCGAAGGCAAAGCCGAGGATCAGCAGCCACTGGGCATCGCCACGCGCCCGACAGGCCTTCACCGCCTCGTTGACCGCCGCCTTGCTCACCGGTGCAAACTGCGGGCCGAGGTGGATGTAGGCCTTCTGCTCACCGTCCGCCGTGTCGAAATAGCCTTCGGCATGCAGGTAATCGGCGGTCAGCGGGTCGATGCGCACGAACACCGCATTCTCGTTTCTCGCGCCGTTCTTCACCCCGGCGGATTTGAGATGCTCGAACACCCGGCTCTGGAAAGCCTCCATACGCACCACATCCAGGCTGGCCTCATCGACCGCTTCCGGTGACAGCGGCTCAAAGCTCTGCAAGGTCTCCACGGTGAAAGGCCCGGCGATGCGCAGCTTCTTCTTGTCCTGAGTCGGCTGGTCGAACAGCGTCACCTCTTCCGGCGGCTCGTCGTTGGCCAGCGAACCCAGGGTGATGCGCTGCACCATCTTGTAATCGAAGCCGTGGCGCACATCCCAGACTTCCCGCTGCAGGCCGGCCTTTTCGTCCTTCAGCGTGTACCACGGGAAGGTGGCGGTCATCAGCCGCGTCTTGGCGATGTTGAGGGCAACGCGCGAGGTGTCGGTGGTGATCCAACGCCGGCCCCATTGCTCGGCAACATAGGCCGTGGTGCCGGAACCGCAGGTCGGATCGAGCACAAGGTCGCCGGGGTCGGTGGTCATGAGGATGCAACGTTGGATAACCCGAGAAACAGTTTGGACGACGTAGACCCGGGGATCTGCAGATGAGCCCCCTGTGGTCGTATCTGTCCAATTGTTTCCAAGCGGAAACACCGGAAAATCATCTAGAAAACGCTTGTATTTTAGGATTCGACCGGACGATACCAGTCGATCAAGCATTCCAAGGCGATCCAAGCCTTGAACCGTCGTTTTCCAGTTGTTGTTTGCTCCAGGGTGATGATCCTTACCTTGAAAATTGTAAGAAACGGTAGTGAACTGCCTAAAACCTTGCGAAACCATCGAGTCATGTCGAAACACGCGTGCATCGCGAGGTATCAGGTTTGGATTGTCCTTCTCTTCTGAAGTGAGCGTTCTTTCACTACCATCAGGCAATTTGAGCCATACGTACTCACCGGCGCCTGGCCCTCCGACTGCTTTCGTCTGAAATAACGGTCGATATTTGACGCTGGGTTTGTTCTTCGCGTACCAGATCACGTAGTCTGAGACCGAAGAAAGCAAACCGCTGGTATCACCGGTTGTTTTTACGAATGTAATCAGAGAAAGAAAATTCTCACTCCCGAACACTTCATCCATAACGCATCTCACCAGATGCACGTTCTCGTCGCTGATCTGCACGAAGCACGAGCCCGATTCGGCGAGGAGTTCCCTCGCCATCAGCAACCGGTCGCGCAGATAGCTTAAATACGAATGGATGCCCAGTTCCCAGGTGTCGCGGAAGGCCTTGATGACTTCAGGCTCGCCGGAGAGACTGGCGTCATCGCCATCCTTCACGTTACGGTCGCCAACGCGGATCTGCCAGTTGGAGTTGTATTTGATGCCGTAGGGTGGGTCGATGTAGATCATCTGCACCTGCCCCTTCATGCCCTCCCGCTCCAGGAGGCTGCCCATCACCAGCAGACTGTCGCCCTGGATCAGGCGGTTGGCCCAATCGTCGGCCTGCTTGTAGTAGTAGGCGGGTTTGTCGAGTTCGTCGACGTCACGGTAGGCAGCAAAGGCGTCTTCGGCGAAGAGGTCGCCTTGCGGCCCAGCGGCAAAGCGATAGAGCCGCTGGATCAGTTTTTCCGGGGCGATGTGCTCGGTGCGGTAGAGGGAGCGGATGTCCAGGTCGAGCGCATCGTCGGCATCGTCCGCACCGTATTTTTCCAGCCAGTAGAGTTCCGGGTCTTGCCCGCGGGTGGTCACGGGGTTGAGCGGCAGCTCGGCCCTGCTCGGCTCATTGCTCTCGAAGCCGGCTTCTTCCTTGCTCGGAATGCGGGCGCGGGTGGCTTTCTTGTGCTTGAGGCTGTCGATTTTCTTGTCCGTCATGAGCCGGCTCCTGTGCAACCGAGACGGGGACAAAGTTGGGCAAGAACTTCGGTGAGTTTGGCTTCCGCCAGGCGGCCATAGGCGCCATGTACGAAATTCCGGTTGAGGGTGGCGATTTGGTCGGTGCGTATCCAACTGGCTTTGGGGAGTCGTTGTCCGAGAAGATCGGCCGAGAGCAATGCAACGGTGGCTTGGTGGCCGGCTTGCGACGTAATGGGTAGCGCAGCAAAGTCACCGCGTGGGTTGGCGTCTTCAAGCACCAGAGCCGGGCGCCTTTTGCGCTTTTCTTCGTCAGCGTAGGGGTATGCAACGAGCACGATGTCGCCTTTGCAGATACGCAGTTCAGAGGTCATTCCAGATTTCATCGTCTTCGTTGTTCCACAGTGCGTTCAGGGTGTGGGCCTGCATCTGCTGCCAGTCGCGGCGGGCAGCCTGTTCTTCCAGTTCGTCGACGATGCCGCCGATGATGCGTTCGAGTTCCGGCTTGATGTTGTCGATGTCGGTAATTTCGGCGAAGTGCCAGGGCGCCAGGCTCAATTTCCTGCGCATGTTGTTGACGGCGGGCAGCCAGCGTTCGTTGACTGCCCAGCGCTTGAGCTCCTTGTCCTTGTTAAAGCCGGTGATTTCGAGAATCAAATTGGCTGTTTCACCGCTTTCATGACGAATGCGGACGAGGTAGTCGGGTAGGTATTCGCGTTCCTTGCCGCCTTGAATGTAGGGAATGGCAAAGCCGAGGAAAGCGTTCTTGACGTAGCTTTCGACAGCCGGGATTTTTTCCAGCGTCTTTGCGGCGATCTGTTCCCAGGCGTCGGTATCGGCCACTACGAGGTTGATATGGCTTTTCTTGGTTGGCCATGTTTTCTTGCTGGTGTGGCCGAAGACGTGGGCGGTAGTGCCGAGCGGGTTGTAGTGGTTGAGGATGGGCAGCACGCGCTCCCGCTCCGCGGCATGGGCGATGATGCCGCGATTGATGCTCTCGACGATGGGCTGCGGGTCGTCGTAGATGACAAGGCGCTTGTAGATGGGATCGTCTTCACCCTTGAGCTTGAGCTTTTGCTCGTACCACTGGCCGACAATCGTTTTGACCTGCTGAAAGAGACGCAGGTCGTTGCGCTGCTTTTCGTCGTGTACGCGCAGTAGGTATTCCTTGGTCAGCGTGTAGATGACTTGCTGGTCGCGCAGGTCTTCGAGCTTGGCGCGCAGGGTTTGGGTATCACCGGAGACAGCCGTGCCGAGGGTGGTTTCGACCGGCTGAGTGTTGGTGTCGACAAAGTAGTCCGGTGTCGCGGTGAAATCGGCCTTGAGTTCGCTGCTGTCAGTTTCGAGGCGATAGCCGATAAGGTTGGGAAAGCGGATTTCAAGCGATGAGCGCTCCGGCAACGCGCGCAGGAGGGCGTAATCCGGCACCTCGACCTGACTGCTCTTCCCGGCCTTGAACAACTTGAAGGGGACACCAATGATGTGAGCGTATTCGGGCGGGAATTTGCCGGTCTTGGGGTCGATGTAGTAGTGCCGGCGGCGCAGGGCCCGGCCGGCGACCTGCTCACAAAGCAGTTGCGAGCCGAAGGCGCGCAGCCCCATGACGTGGGTGACGGTATTGGCGTCCCAGCCTTCGGTCAGCATCGACACGGAAACCACGCAGCGAATGTGGGCACCGAGTGTATCGGGCTTGCCTACTGTGTTGACGACTTCACGCAGCAAATCCCCATCGGTGAGTTGTTCGATGCTCTTGTCGGGGTGACGTTGCCGGTATTCGCGCTTGAAACGTTCGATTTCCGGGCCGAATACCTTCTTGAAACTGTCGTCGATCTGGCCGGAGTGTTCGAGGGCATCGCTGTCGATGAGCAGGGTGGGCGGACGATTCAGTGGCCGACCGGTATTCGGGTCAAAATTTGAGAACAGCGGCAGCCGACCGGCTACGACGGATGTCTGGCCGTTTTCGTCAATGCGCTCGTAGCCGGCGATTTCCTTGAAAACCTCGCGCGACACCGTGGTGTTGTTACAGACGACGATGAAGACTGGCGGCGCCGTGAACATGTCGGCCTTGATTTCGCCCTTCTTGCGCTGGCCGCGCTCGTATTCTTCGTAGTGGTTATAGAACTGCTCGAGGGCTTGACGGACGATACCGGGCAGATGCGGCGCAGCCTCGAATTTGACCTCATCGTTGTCGGCATCCTTGCGAGCCTTGCGCTGACCTTTTTTGGGTAACTCACCCTTGCAGTTCTCGTAGAGGTTCTTGAGGATGGGCTCGTCGATGGCGTGGCTACTGTCATCGACCGGCAGGAAGGGAATCTTGACCAGACCCGACTCGATAGCTTCGATCAATCCGAAATCGCTGACCGTCCACGGGAACAGCGAATAGGCGGGATAGCCGGAACCCGAAAGGAAGTAGGGTGTGGCCGATAGGTCATAGACGGCACGCAGCTTGAAACGCTGCGCTACAGCACGGATGCCCGAGAACCAGACAGCAGCGCGTTCGTTCTCGGTTTCGGAGTTATCAAGTTCAGTGTCCTTGCCTTTGGCAAGCGGCAGGTAGCAGTGGTGGGCTTCGTCGTTGATGACAAGCAGTCGCCGACCCGGCTTGAAACTGCCGAGCACGCGGCGCAACACAAGATTTTCGTCTTCGCAGCTTTTAACCTTGTTGCCGTCTTCATCGAGCTTGCCGTCAAAGGGCGTCTTCTTGTTGCCCGAAAGCTGGCGCGGCAGAAATTCGTGGTAATTGGTCACGATCAGCCTATGGGCGAGTTCCCCAAGGGCCGCGCGGTAAGACGGCGGGAGCAGGTAGCGCTGACGGTAATAGTCTTGTGCATCCTGCGGACTGTCGTGGCGGGCATCCGGAATCAAAACTTTGAGCCGATCACGAATGGTGATGCCGGGCGCGACGACGAGGAAATAATCGCAGTAGCGGGTGTCGTTGCGGTATTCGCGTCGGTTGAGGTAGTGGTAGAGAATCAAGCAGGCCATGACAACCGTTTTGCCGCTACCGGTCGCCATCTTGAAGGCCTGACGGGGCAATTGATCGACGGGAGCGCCGCCCGCAGTTGCCTGACGCTGGCGTAACTGACTGAGAATGTGCGTCCCGGAATTGGATTTTTCAGCCACTTCGTTGAGCCAGATGGCGGTTTCAACGGCCTCCTGCTGGGCAAAAAAGAGCTTCTGGTGCGGCGCGCGCTCCGGATTGGCAAACCAATAGCCAAGCAGGTCTCGCGTTACCCGACTAGTGACACCCCGATAGGCGGACTGGCGCCAGTCACGGATCTGCTCACGCATCTGGTTAACAAGGTGTTCTCCGAACTCGCTCTTGAGATCGTTGAGGTCAAACATGCTGCCCTGCGCCTGCTGACCAAGTGGTACCTGTGGAACATCCGGCGTGAAGAGGCGGCGACCTTCACGAATATCCTTGTAATTCAGGTTTCCCTGAAGGTCAGTCGCGTAGTGGCGCTCCGGCTCGGCGTATGGCGCGTTCAGAATCGGATTTGCGTCTACTCTCACTTTGGTTCAACTCCCCATCGTATGCTGATGGACAGGCAACTACGATCAGCGCCGTACGCCCGGCAGATTGATTTTAGCACCTGGGCATAAACACCCGTCGCCGAACAGGATAGGCCGTCACAGCAGCGGCGCCAGCCACTTCTCGGCTTCGGCCACGCTCATCCCGCTGCGCCCGGCCCAGTCTTCCAGCCTGGTCGCGGCCGATCTTGCTGACCGCGAAGTAGTGGCTGTCCGGATGGGCGAGGTAGAAGCCGCTCACCGCTGCCGCCGGGGTCATGGCGAAGCTCTCTGTGAGGTGCATGTCGGCCCGGGCAGGGGCGTCGAGCAGCTTGAAGAGATCGCCCTTGACAGTGTGATCCGGGCAGGCCGGATAGCCGGGGGCCGGGCGGATGCCCTGGTAGGCCTCCTTGATCAGCTCGTCGCAGCTCAGGGTCTCGGCCGGGGTATAGGCCCAGAACGCCTTGCGCACCCGGGCGTGCAGCCATTCGGCGGCAGCCTCGGCGAAACGGTCGGCCAGGGCCTTGAGCATGATCGAATGGTAGTCGTCGTGGGTCCGCTCATAGGCGGCCAGGCGGCCTTCGATGCCCAGGCCGGCGGTGACGGCGAAGGCGCCCACGTAGTCGGCCACACCACTGTCCTTGCCGGCCACGAAGTCGGCCAAGCAATAGTTGGGCTTGCCCTCGGGGCGCTCATGCTGCTGACGCAGGCCGTGCCAACTCATCAGCACCTGCTGGCGCGATTCGTCGGCGTAGATCTCGATGTCGTCCCCCACGGCGTTGGCCGGAAACAGGCCGAACACCGCCCTGGCCTTGATCCACGGGTTGGTGTCCTGCTCGGCAACCATGCGGGCCAGCATCACTTCGGCGTCGGACTTCAGCTCCCGGGCGGTCTCGCCGACGATCTCGTCGTGGAGGATCTTCGGATAGCTGCCGGCCAGGTCCCAGGTCTGGAAGAAGGGGCCCCAGTCGATGTAATCCACCAGCTCGGCCAGGTCGATGTCGAAGGCCTGGATGCCCAGCTCGGCGGGCACCGGCGGCACATAGGTCGGATCGGCGTTCCACTTGAAGGCGTTGGCGCGGGCCTCGGCCAGCTTCACCACGGTCACGCCCTTCTTCTGGGCGTGCTGGGCACGCAGCTTGGCGTAGTCGGCCGCCACCTCGGCGGCGTAGCTGGCGCTCTGGCCTTCGGACAGCAGGCTGGTGACCACGCCCACGGCACGGGAGGCGTCGGGCACGTAGATCACCGGCTTGTCATAGTGAGGGGCGATCTTGATTGCCGTATGGGCGCGGCTGGTGGTGGCGCCGCCGATCAGCAGCGGCACATCGAAGCCCTGGCGCTGCATCTCCGACGCCACATGGCTCATCTCCTCCAGGGACGGAGTGATCAGGCCCGACAGGCCGATGGCCTGGGCACCGTGTTCGCGGGCGGCGTTGAGGATCCGGTCGCAGGGCACCATCACGCCCAGGTCCACCACGTCATAGCCGTTGCAGCCCAGCACCACGCCGACGATGTTCTTGCCGATGTCGTGCACGTCACCCTTCACCGTGGCGATGACGATCTTGCCCTTGCTGGTGGCGCCGGTACGCAGCTTCTCCGCCTCGATGTAGGGGATCAGGTGGGCCACGGCCTGCTTCATCACGCGGGCCGACTTGACCACCTGGGGCAGGAACATCTTGCCGGCGCCGAAGAGGTCGCCCACCACGTTCATGCCGGCCATCAGCGGGCCTTCGATCACGGCCAGGGGCGGCTTGCCCTCCGCTTCCAGCTTGGCGCGGACTTCTTCGGTGTCCGCCACCACGAAGTCGGTGATGCCCTTGACCAGCGCATGGCTGAGGCGGGCCTCGACGGGCTGCTCGCGCCAGGAGAGGTCGGGGCCGGCATCCTTGGCCTTGCCCTCCTTCACGGTCTGGGCGAACTCCACCAGGGCCTCGCCCGCCCCCGGGTGGGCGTTGAGCACCACGTCCTCGACCTTGGCCCGCAGCTCGGGCTCCAGATCATCGTAAACACCGAGCATGCCGGCATTGACGATGCCCATGCTCATGCCGGCCTTGATGGCGTGGTACAGGAAGACGGTGTGGATGGCCTCGCGCACCGCGTCGTTGCCGCGGAAGCTGAAGGACACGTTGGAGACGCCGCCGCTGATCTTGGCGTAGGGCAGGTTCTGCCGGATCCAGGCCACGGCGTTGATGAAGTCCACGGCGTAGTTGTCGTGTTCCTCGATGCCGGTGGCGATGGCGAAGATGTTCGGGTCGAAGATGATGTCTTCCGGCGGAAAGCCCATGCCCACCAGCAGATCGTAGGCACGCTTGCAGATCTCGGTCTTGCGGGCAAAGGTATCGGCCTGGCCCTTCTCGTCGAAGGCCATGACGATCACCGCGGCGCCGTACTGGCGGCACAGGCGCGCCTGGCGCAGGAACTCGGCCTCACCCTCCTTCATGGAGATGGAGTTCACCACGCCCTTGCCCTGGATGCACTTGAGGCCGGCCTCGATGACGCTCCACTTGGACGAGTCGAGCATGATGGGCACGCGGGAGATGTCCGGCTCGGAGGCGATCAGCTTGAGGAACTTCTCCATGGCCGCCATGGAGTCGAGCATGGCCTCATCCATGTTGATGTCGATGATCTGGGCGCCGTTCTCCACCTGCTGGCGGGCCACCGCCAGGGCGTCGTCGAAGCGGCCCTCCAGAATCATCTTGGCGAAGGCGCGCGAACCCGTGACGTTGGTGCGCTCACCGACGTTCACGAACAGCGACTCGGGGCCGACGTTGAAGGGCTCCAGGCCCGACAGGCGCAGCTTCTTGTCCACATGGGGCACGCTGCGCGGCGTCACCAGGCTCACCGCCTCGGCGATGGCCTTGATGTGGGCCGGCGAGGTGCCACAGCAGCCGCCGACGATGTTCACCAGGCCGCTGCGGGCCCATTCGACGATCTCCGCCGCCAGCTCCTCGGGCGTTTCATCGTAGCCGGTGGGCGACAGGGGGTTGGGCAGGCCGGCATTGGGGTGAGCCGACACGAAGGTATCGCAGACATTCGACAGTTCATCCACATACTGGCGCAGTTCCCGGGCGCCCAGGGCGCAGTTGAGGCCGAAGCTGATGGGCTGCGAGTGGGACAGGGAGTTCCAGAAAGCCTCGGCGGTCTGGCCCGACAGGGTGCGGCCGGAGGCGTCGGTGATGGTGCCGGAGATCATCACCGGCAGGCGACGACTGAGGTCGGCAAACAGCTTCTCGACGGCAAACACCGCGGCCTTGGCATTCAGGGTGTCAAAGATGGTCTCGATCAGGATGATGTCGGCGCCGCCCTCCATCAGACCCTTGGCGGAATCGTAGTAATCGTCCACCAGGGCATCGAAGCTGACATTGCGGAAGCCCGGGTCATTGACGTCCGGCGAGATGGACAAGGTGCGCGAGGTGGGGCCCAGCACGCCGGCGCAGAAGCGCGGCTTGGCCGGGTTGGCGGCGGTGAACTCGTCGCATAGCTGGCGCACCAGGCGGGCGCCCTCCACGTTGAGCTCGTAGGCCAGGTCGGACAGGTGGTAATCGGCCTGGGAGACGCGGGTGGCGTTGAAGGTGCAGGTCTCGATGATGTCCGCACCGGCTTCCAGGTAGGCCCGGTGGATGCCACCCACCACGTCGGGGCGGGTCAGCACCAGCAGGTCGTTGTTACCCTTGAGATCCTTCGGGTGATCCGCGAAGCGGGCGCCGCGGTAGTCGGCCTCACCCAGCTTGTGCTGCTGGATCATGGTGCCCATGGCGCCGTCCAGGATCAGGATGCGGTGGGTCAGGAGGGACTGGAGTTCGGGCGTACGGTCGGCTTGCATGGATCTACCTCGGAGTGCGTAAAACACAGCCGGAGGCGACGGATGCAAAAGCAAACGGCGCGGCAAACCCGGCTGGAAGGTTTGCGAGCGCCGTTGTTGATTGCCGAGCCTGGCCCACATGATCAGCAGGTCGCAGCGCTCCTCGGCAAGCGGTGGATTTTACGGGGTTTTCGGGAAAATTGCCAAGCCCGGAGGGAGTGAAGGAATCGTAGCGAGCGGTTCGAGTTCGCCCCGAGAAGCGCAACCGTACAAAGGTACGGTGAGCATCGCAGGAGCGAAATCGGGCCGCGCAGTAGATTCATTCACCCTCTCAGGCGGCGGCCCGGGCAGAGGGCCCTTCAAGCAGCTCGCGCGCGTCATCCTTCCACCAGCCCAGGGCTGCGTAGTAGCCCTCCCAGACACAGCCGTTGCAGCCGCGGCCGCAGCAGGTGGTGGGTGGCGGTGGCGGCTTGCGATGGACCACGCCGGCGGTGGCGAGCAGGGCGAGGATCGCGGCAATCTGGGCCTCCGCCTCGTTGAGGTCGGTGGGGCGGCGCTCGAAGGGGCTGGCAGGGGTCATTGGCAATCTCTGAAGTAGCCGGGAAGATAGCACTCCCCGCCCGCGGGGAGAAGCCAGTCCATCACACCCGGGTCACGCGCTTGTCATTGCCCGCCCATCCCCATGGGCATAGAATCAAGCGCCCCACAACCGGAGCCGGCCGTGCCCCAAGTCCATTCCATCCTTTTCTTCGGAGAAGTTCTTCCCGGGCACGATGTCGTCACCTGTCGGCGCCAGCTCCAGGCCCTGCTCAAATGCACGCCGGAAACCATGGATGGCGTGTTTTCCGGCCAGCGGGTGAGCCTGCGCAAGGGCCTGGGGGCAGACGATGCCCTGCATTATCAACAGCGGCTGGCGGCCATCGGGCTGCGCACCGCCATCGAGCCGCCCCTCCCATCGCCTCTCCCGCTCCCCCAAGCCCCCGTGGCAGCGCCCCCGGCGCCAGCGCCGGAGGTGGCGCCCATCGAGTTGATGACCTGCCCGGCCTGCGGTGAGCAGCAACCCCGCCGCACCCTGTGCCGCGCCTGCGCCACCGACATGCCGCGCTATACCGCCTCGCAGGCCCAACGACGCCAGCCTGACCCGGAGAAGGGGATGGCCGCCCGGCCCCAGGGCAGGGCCGACCTGGCGCCCCCCCTCGCCGAAAGCGGCATCCTCGGCCTGGGCTTTCGCGGTCGCTTCGGCCGGCGCAACTTTTTGCTCAGCGGCCTGCTGGCCCTCGGTGGCACCTTTGCCCTGGCCGTCGTCGCCCTCACCCTGGGCGCGCCCGGCCTGCTGATCGGCGGCCTCGGCCTGCTTGTACTGGCGATTTACGGTACCCGCGGCACCGTCTTCCGTCTCCATGATCTGGGCCTCAGCGGATGGTGGACGGTGGTCACCTGGATCCCCTATGTCGGTGCCGTGGCGGCCCTGCTCCTGCTCGTGGTGCCCGGCCAGAAGGGCGGCAACGCCTGGGGTGGCCCCGCCCGACCGGTATCGGCCCTCGGGCTGCTGGGTGGCCTGGCCGCGACCGGGGCTGTTGCGTTCTTCGCCTTCGGCATGGTCGGCAGCCAGTTGCCCGCCCTGGAGGCCCTGCCCGGCCTGAACGGAACAACCGAAGCCGGGAAGGCGGCATTTGCCGCGCGCTACGACGCCGGTCGCGACCGCATCGTCATGTATTCCCTGAGCACCTGCGGCTTCTGTGCCGAAAAACGCCGCCAGTTCGACAGCATGGGCGTGCGCTACAGCGAGTACATCATCGATCAGGACGCCGCCGCGGAGGCCCGCCTGAACGACCGCCTGCAGCGAGCGGGCCTGGGGAACGGGGCCATCGGTACACCCATCATCGAGGTCAACGGCACCCTGCTCCCCAACAACCCGGGCTTCGGCGAGATCGGTCGGCATCTGAGCGGAGCGACAAAGGGCTGAAGCATCAGCCCGGATGCATGGCAGAATCTGCCGGTCGGCATCCCGCACGCGCAAGATGATCAGCATCTATCAGCTCAAACCCCGCTTCCAGGCCCTCCTCCGCCCCATCGTCGGCCGGCTGGCGGCGGCCGGCGTCACGGCCAACCAGGTCACCCTGGCCGCCATGCTGATCTCCCTGGCCCTCGGCCTGGGGCTGTTCCTCAACACCGCCAACAGCAGCGCCTTCCTGTTACTGCCCTTGTGGATGTTCCTGCGCATGGCCTTCAATGCGGTGGACGGCATGCTGGCCCGGGAGTTCGGCCAGCAGTCACCCCTCGGCGCCTACTTCAACGAGCTGTCCGACGTCATCTCCGACGCCGCCCTCTACCTGCCCTTCGTGGCCATCGCGCCCTTCGGCTGGGGCAGCGTGGGGGCGGTGATCTTCCTGTCCGCCGTCTCCGAGATGGCCGGCGCCCTCGGCCCCATGGTCGGCGCCCCCCGCCAATACGACGGCCCCATGGGCAAGAGCGACCGGGCTTTCCTGTTTGGTGCCCTCGGCCTGTGGCTGGGCGTCGCCGGCAGCCTGCCCGACGCGGCCCTGTGGATCATGCCGGCGGCGGCCCTGGCCATCCTCCTCAACACCATCAACCGCATCCGCAGCGGCGTCCGCCAGGCCCGCACAAACCCTTGAGGTCAGCGATGAACACCCCCCGCCCGGTCTCCGAACATCATTTCGAAACCCACGACGGAGTGCAGTTGTTCTACCGCCACTGGCCCGCGACTGCACCACGCCGGGGCGCCGTGGTGATGTTCCACCGGGGCCACGAACACTCCGGCCGCATCGCCCACCTGGCCGACGAGCTGGACCTGCCCGATTTCGACTTCTTCGCCTGGGATGCCCGCGGCCATGGCCACTCGCCCGGCGCCCGCGGGCATTCGCCGAGCTTCGGCACCTCGGTACGCGACGTACAGACCTTCGTCGATCACATCCGCGACCACCACGGCATCGCCCACGCCGACATGGCCGTGCTGGCCCAGAGCGTCGGCGCGGTGCTGGTGTCCACCTGGGCCCACGACTACGCCCCGCGGGTACGCTGCCTGGTGCTCGCCTCACCGGCCTTCCAGGTCAAGCTCTACGTCCCCTTCGCCCGCCCGGGCCTGGCCCTGCTGAAAAAGCTGCGGGGCAACTTCTTTGTGAACAGCTACGTCAAGGCCAAATTCCTGACCCACGACCCGGCCCGTCAGCGCAGCTACAACAAGGATCCACTGATCGCCCGGGCCATCTCCGTCAACATCCTGCTCGGACTGTATGAAGCCGCCGAGCGGGTCGTCACCGACGCCCAGGCCATCACCCTACCCACCCAGCTGCTCATCTCCGGCGCCGACTGGGTGGTCCATCACGGCCCCCAGCACCGCTTCTTCGACGGGCTCGGCTCGGCCGTCAAGGAGAAGCACGTCCTCGAGGGTTTCTACCACGACACCCTCGGCGAGAAAGACCGCAAGCTCGCCACCGACAAGGCCCGCGACTTCATCCTGCGCCAGTTCGACCACCCCGCCGCATCGGTGAGCCTGCTCGATGCCGACCGCCACGGCGCCACCCATGATGAATCCGAGGCCCTGGCCCGCCCCCTCTCTCCCCTCAGCCCCCGCGGACTGTACTGGGCCAGCTACCGCGCCAGCATGAAACTCGCCGGCCGCCTGTCGGAAGGCATTGCCCTGGGCCACCGTACCGGCTTCGATTCGGGCAGCACCCTCGACTATGTCTATCGCAACACCGCCACCGGCAGCGGCACCCTGGGCCGGGCCATCGACCGCAACTACCTGGATGCCATCGGCTGGCGCGGCATCCGCCAGCGCAAGCGCCACCTGGAAGAACTCCTGCGCCTGGCCCTCGGCCGCCTGCACACCGAGGGCCGCCCCCTGCGGGTACTGGACATCGCCGCCGGCCACGGCCGCTATGTGCTCGAAGCCCTGACCGAAGCACCGCGCCGCCCCGAATCCATCCTGCTGCGCGACTTCAGCGACATCAATGTGCGCGACGGCGCCGCCCTGATCCGCGAGAAGGGCCTGGAGACCATCGCCCGCTTCGAGAAGGGCGACGCCTTCGACCGGGCCTCGGTGGCCGGCGTGTCACCCCGCCCCACCATCGGCATCGTCTCCGGCCTCTACGAGCTCTTCCCCGACAACACCATGGTGAGCCGCTCCCTCGCCGGCATGGCCGACGCCATCGAACCCGGCGGCCTGCTGCTGTACACCGGCCAGCCCTGGCACCCCCAGCTGGAACTCATCGCCCGCGCCCTCACCAGCCACCGGGGCGGCGAGGCCTGGGTGATGCGCCGGCGCAGCCAGGCCGAGATGGACCAGCTGGTGGATGCCGCCGGCTTCGACAAGCTCGAGCAGCGCATCGACGAGTGGGGCATCTTCACCGTGTCCCTGGCCCGGCGGCGCGCCCCATGAACACACCGGCGGCAGCAGCCCCGACGATCCCCTGGCAACGGGGCGTCGCCTGGCTGCTCTTCCTGGGGCCCTTCTTCTTCCTCAGCTACGGCTTCGCCAATTCCATGGCGGCCCGCTGGCAGGTCAGCGACAGTCTGGTTTACGACTGGGAGCGGCACATCCCCTTCCTGCCCTGGACCATCCTGCCCTACTGGTCCATCGACCTGTTCTACGGCCTGTCCTTCCTGCTCTGCCGCACGGCCCTGCAGGTGGACCGCCACGCCCTGCGCCTGCTCACCGCCCAGCTCGTGTCGGTGGCCTGCTTCCTGGCCTTTCCCCTGCGCTTCAGCTTCTCCCGGCCTGATGCCGACGGCCTCTTCGGCGCCCTCTTCGACGCCCTGGCCGGCTTCGACCTGCCCTACAACCAGGCCCCCTCCCTGCACATCAGCCTGCTCGTCATCCTGTGGGTGCGTTTTGCCGCCGCCACCCGCGGCCCCCTGCGCGGGCTGGTGGATGCCTGGGCCGCCCTGATCGCCGTGTCGGTGCTCACCACCTACCAGCACCATTTCATCGACCTCCCCAGCGGTGCCCTGGTCGGCCTGCTGTGCCTGTGGCTGTGGCCGGATGAAGGCCCGACGCCTTTTTCCGCAGCCCGCTGGACGCATAGCCCCGAACGGCGCCGGCTGGCCGCCTACTACCTTGGTGGCGCCCTGGCCGCCGCCGGCCTGGGTGCCCTGCTCGGGGGCGGCGGGCTGGTGTTCCTGTGGCTGGGCATCGCGCTGGCCCTGGTGGCCCTCAGCTACGCCCTGCTGGGGCCGGCGGGCTTCCAGAAGCGGGACGGCCGCCATGCCCTGGGTGCCGCCCTGCTGCTGGCCCCCTACACCCTCGGCGCCTGGCTCAACTCGCGCCTGTGGACCCGCAATTCCCCGGCCCCGGGGCTGATCGCCGACGGTGTGTGGCTGGGCCGTCTGCCCGACAGCCGGGCCATGCAGACTGGCGGCTTTCGCGCCCTGCTCGATCTCACCGCCGAGCTCCCCGCGCCAAAGGGCGACTGGGCCTACATGCAAATACCCTTGCTCGATCTTGTCCCGCCCGACAGCGCCCGGCTGGAAGAGGCCGCTGCCGCCATCGAGGCGCTGCGCCAGCACGGCCCGGTGCTGGTGTGCTGCGCCCTGGGCTACTCCCGCAGCGCCAGCGCGGTGGCCGCCTGGTTGCTGGCCACGGGCCGGGCGAGCTCGGTGGATGCGGCGCTGGCGATCCTGCAGCAGGCCCGCCCCCGGGTCGTGCTGGGCCCCCACCACCGCCAGGCCCTGGCCCGGATCAGCCCACCGCTGGAGTCCGCGGGTGGCGCCTGACAAGACCCGCGACGCGGCAGCCAGCGCCGCCCTTGCCGCCGCCGCCCTGGCCCAGGGGCGCAGCCTGCATCTGCTCAGCCTGAGCCTGCTGCTGCCCGCCCTCGCCACCCTGCTGCTGGCCCCCGGCGGCCCGGCCCGCATCGCCTGCCTCGCCCTGAGTCTGGTGGCCGGCGCCATACAGGCCTACCATGCCACGCGCAGCGGCCTCGATGCAGCGCTGTTCGCCCACTGGGCCCAGTGCTGGAGCGCCGCCGCTGAGGTCGATGTCGATGCCGACCTGCAGGCCTTCGACCAGGCCCTGGGCAGCGCTTTCGGCCAAGCCGCGCGCAGTCCCCGGCCCCTGGCCGAGCGGGTGCGCGGCGCCCTGGGCCTGCTGCGACGCCAGGCCCTCGCCCTGGCCCTCCAGGGCCTGACCCTGTTCGCGGCCATGGTCGCGGGCTGAACCCGGAAAAGCCGATGTTTGTCGACCGCCTCCTCGCCTCCGCCCTGTGCGGCTTTGCCCGCGCCCTGACCGGTGTCCGTGCCCTGTGGCTGGGCAGCGAGCCCGATGCCCGCCCCCGGGTGTACTTCGCCAACCACCGCAGCCACGGCGATTTCGTGCTGATCTGGGCGTCCCTGCCACCGCCCCTGCGCCGCCGCACCCGGCCGGTGGCGGGCGCCGACTACTGGCTGACCACGCCCCTGCGCCGCTTCCTGATCAACCGGGTGTTCCGCGGCGTGTGCATCGACCGCCGCCCCGGGCGCAGCGGCCCCAACCCGGTGGCGCAGATGGGCGAAGCCCTGACCGCCGGTGAATCCCTGATCCTCTTTCCCGAAGGCACCCGCAACATGGGTGATGGTCTGCTTCCCTTCAAGAGCGGCCTGCACCACCTGGCCAGGGCCCACCCCGAGGCCGAGCTGATCCCCGTATGGATCGAGAACCTGGGCCGGGTGATGCCCAAGGGCAGCCTGATCCCGGTGCCACTGTTGTGCACCTTGAGCTTCGGCCCGCCCCTGGCCCCCATCGACGGGGAGAGTCGCGATGCCTTCCTTGCCCGCGCCCGCACCGCGCTCCTTGACCTGGCCCCGCCCGCCGACTGAGCCCATGAACGCCTCCCACGACCTCATCGCCGTCTTCGGCGGCATCTTCGGCCTGCTGGCCGTGTTCAGCCTGATCGGCGCCGGTCTCAAGTACCGGGTCGCCCGGGGTGAACCCCACGGTGTCATCGACAACCTCAACGCCCGCATCAAGGCCTGGTGGGCCATGATCGCGCTGATCGGCGCGGCCATCTGGATCGGCCCCTGGGGCGTGATCGCCCTGTTCGCCTTCATCTCCTTCCAGTGCCTGCGGGAGTTCATCTCCCTCACCCATACCCGGCTGGGCGATCACCGCGCCCTGCTGTGGAGCTTCTTCGTCTTCCTGCCCGCCCAGTACTGGCTCATCGCCACCCACTGGTACGGCCTGTTCTCCATCCTGATCCCGGTCACGCCTTCCTGCTGCTGCCCATCTCCTCGTCCCTGGGGGCCGACACCACGCGCTTCCTGGAACGGGCAGCCAAGGTCCAGTGGGGGCTGATGATCTGCGTGTATTGCCTGTCCCACGTGCCGGCCCTGCTCACCCTGGACATCGCCGGCTACGCCGGGCGCAACATGCTACTGATCGTCTTCCTGATCCTCACCGTGCAGTCCAGCGACGTCTTCCAGTACGTGTGGGGCAAGCTCATCGGCAAGCGCAAGGTGTCGCCGGCCATCTCCCCGTCCAAGACCGTGGAAGGCCTGGTGGGTGGCGTGCTCACCTCCACCGCCGTCGGTGCCGCCCTGTGGTGGATCACCCCCTTCACCCCCCTGGAGGCCGGGCTGATCGCCCTGGTCATCAACGTCATGGGCTTCTTCGGCGGCTTCGTGCTGTCGGCCATCAAGCGCGACCGGGGCGTGAAGGACTGGGGTGCCATGATTGAAGGCCACGGCGGCATGCTCGACCGGGTGGATTCAATCAGCTTCTCCGCCCCCATCTTCTTCCACATCGTCCGCTACGGGTGGGTGGCATGAGCGCATCTGCCCCGCTGCCCGACTGGCTGGCGCGCTTCCAGGCCCGCCTCGGCGCCGAACTCATCGAGACCCACATTTCCTGGGTCCTGCTTACCGACGGCTTTGTCTGGAAGCTCAAGAAACCCCTGAGTCTGCCCTTCCTCGACTACGGCACCGCCGAGCAGCGCCGTTTCTGCTGCCACGAAGAACTGCGCCTCAACCGGCGCCTTGCCCCGGGGCTCTACCTGGGCCTGGAGGAGGTGGACAACAGCGGCGAGTGCGCCGTGAAGATGCGGCGTTTTGCCGAGAGTCAGCGCCTGGATCACGTCTGTGACCGGGGCGGGCTTGGCCCCGATGCCCTCGACAGTCTGGCCCGGACCCTCCACGCCTTTCACCGGGGCGCCGCCGTGGCCGATGCCCGCAGCCCCTGGGGGGAGCCCGCCGAAGTCCTGGCGCCGGCCCTCGACAACTTCACCACGCTGCTCACCCTGCAACCGGCCGAGGCCAACCGTCTGGCACGCCTGCAGCGCTGGACGCAGGCCGAGTTCGACCATCGGCGCGGGGTGTTTGCCGCCCGCAAGGCCGAAGGCTTCATTCGCGAGTGCCACGGCGACCTGCACCTGGGCAACCTGGTGCTCCTGGACGGGCAGGTCGTGCCCTTCGACTGCATCGAGTTCAACCCCGCCCTGCGCTGGATCGATGTGGCCTCCGAGCTGGCCTTCACCTGGATGGACCTCCTCGACCGCCGCCGACCAGACCTCGCGGCCTGGCTGCTGAGCGCCTGGCTGGGGGAATCGGGGGATGTGGGTGCCGTACCGGTGCTGCGCTTCTACGCTGTCTATAAGGCCATGGTGCGGGCCAAGGTGGCCGCTCTGTCGGGCAAACCGGAGGGCATGGCGAGCTACCTGGACCTGGCCGAACGCCTGACCACGCCGCCGGCGCCGCGCCTGACCATCACCCATGGCCTGTCCGGCTCGGGCAAGACGGTGCGCAGCACCGCCCTGCTGATGGCTGACCCGGCAGCGGCCACCCTGCGCCTGCGCTCCGACGTGGAACGCAAGCGCCTCCACGGCCTGCCGGCCCTGGCCCACAGCCGGCCCGATACGCAAAGCGGCGGAATCTATACGGCGGAGGCCACCCGGCTCACCTTCGCCCATCTGGCCGAAGCGGCCGCAGGCATGCTTGATGCGGGCTGGTCGGTGATCGTTGATGCGGCCTTCCTGAAACGGGCCGAGCGGGACACCTTCCGGAACATCGCCCTCGCTCGCGGTGCGGGCTTTGCCATCCTGGCCTGCTCCGCACCGGAAGACGAGCTGCGCCGCCGCCTGGAAGCACGCCGGGGTGACGCCTCCGAAGCCACGGTCGCGGTGCTTGAGCGGCAACTGGGCTGGATCGAACCCCTGGCCGCCGACGAACTGGCATACGTGCTACCGCCCTGAGGGCGAGCACAAGCCCTTGCAACTGCGGCATGAGGTTGGCGGGAGGAACTGTGGGGTCGAATTCATTGGCGCTGTTCGCGTTAAGTGTGGAAAGCGTTCTCGCCCCGATAGTTAGGGCTTGTGCCCTTACTTGCGGGCGTTCCGGTGTTTGGCGTGAGGTTGGCCGGGATTTCGCCCCGGCGGGCGACCTCCTTTCTTGCTTCGCCAAGAAAGATGATATGGACGCCTCCCGCCCACCTCCACCCACGAAATGACCGACTGCCGGTGCTGACACCGTCAAAGCGGTTCGGCAAGGGGGAAAGGCCCCTCCTGCGGTGCTGAAGGGGGGAACCTCGCGTCTGACGGCATCAAGTGCCAAAGTGGAGTTCCGAACAACCACCTGCGACGAGAGGTCCCCGAGATGAATGCTACAACGTACGGCATGGATATCGCCAAGAACGTTTTCCAGGTTCACTGGGTTGATGGCAACACGGGAGAGATCTGCCGCAAGAAGCTCCCGCGCGGCAAAGTGACCGAATTCTTCGCCGTGCGTCCGGCCGGTCGGATCGCCATGGAAGCGTGCGGCGGCGCCCACCACTGGGGCGCACCCTCGGTCCGCTGGGCCATCAGATCGAATTGTTGCCCACGCACCAGGTCCGCCCCTTCATCAGCGGCAACAAGGATGACGCGGCCGACGCCCGGGGATCTGGCTGGCGGCCCAACACGGAGACATCCGCCGGGTGGCGGTCAAGAGCAGCGAGCAGCAAGCCATGCTCAGCCTGCACCGCATGCGCACCCACTGGGTCAGCGTCCGGACAGCGACGGTGAATGCCCTGCGCGGGCTGCTCTACGAATTTGGCGTGACCCTTCCCCGAGGTCGGCACTCAGGCCTGCGACAACTGGCCCAGCAACGGGCCGAGATCAACGACGCCGTGCCGGCGGTCATGGTGCGGCTGGTGGACGATCAACTGCTCGCCCTTGCGGACATCGAACGGCACGTCCAAGCGATGGAAGAGGAGATCAGCCTGATGCTCAAGAGCCAGGAAAGCGCCCGTCGTCTGCGTGACACCCCGGGGATCGGCGTTCTCGGCGCCACCGCCCTGGCAGCGACCCTGGGCGATGGCACGAGTTGGCGCAACGGGCGTGAATTTGCCTGCTGCCTCGGTCTTGCTCCGGGTCATCGGGGCACGGGCGGCAAAGTGCGCATAGGAGCATCAGCAAGCGTGGGAACGCCTACCTGCGAACCCTGCTGATCAACGGCGCCCGCGCTTTGGCCAGCCGCGAGCACCCGGCCCCGTGGATCGTGGCGCTGCTGGGGAGGCGCCCCTTCAACGTGGTGGTGGTCGCCATCGCGCACAAGCTGGCACGCATCGCGTGGGCTTTGGTGGCGCATGGGCGGGCCTACGAAGCGAGCTGAAAGCGTCAGCCCCCCCGGCAGCGAGTGCGGGCGCGGCGTAAGCCCGTGCTCCATGATCAAAGGCGTGGTGACGCCCCACAGTGTGCATAGGTGAGTTGATGACGTGATGGCAAAGCGGTCAGACCGTGGGTTGGCAAGGCAGATTGCCTCCTTGGGCGAGCCCGTGCAAAGCCCCAAAGAAAGATGAGCCCCAACCTCGCGAATGACCATCAGGGCCCGCAGCGGACAAGCGTCCGGACTGCACCAACAGGCCGGATATAAGACCGCAATGAATCCGCCGAGCCAAAACTCAAAAACTTGCTTGTCACACGGGAGGCGTCCATATAAGAAGGCAAAGAACGCGACCCGGCCACCCCGGTCATTCGCTGCGCGAATGACTGCCCTGCGCTGCTCCCAACGGGCGGCCGGCGCGGAACTCGCCCTTCGGGCTCAGACAGCCGCGCCGGACTTCCCCGCCCGTTGCTGCGCTGCTCGGCGGCTCAGACGGGCTTTCACGCACACCGAGCCTTTACTGATACAGGGCTGGGCAACGGACCGTTGATCACCTGCATTTACTTTCCCCTCTGGCGCGCCGACTGGAGGTGATGACGGGCGGAAACAGGGCTTCGCATGTCTGAGCCCGCAGGGCGAGTTTGCGAAGACCCCGCCCGACATTGCCGGAGGGAGGGAACCCCCGAAGGGGGCGCGACAGCGGGGTACGTTTCTTTGCCTTCTTTCTTGTCGTACAACAAGAAAGAAGGTCGCCCGCCGGGGGCGAGTCCTCGGCCAATGTGACGTAAGAGAACGGAAAGCCCGTAAGCAAGAGCTCAAGCCTTACCTGTCGGAGCGAAAACGCTTTCCACACTTAACGCGAACAGAGCCAATTCATTCGACCTCGGACGCCGATCAACGGCAGGCCGATGATTACTTGCATTTCCGGTTCCCTGTCAGGCGACACCGCGAACTGCGGTTCTTGGGTTGATTTCACACGCGCTCAGCGCAGGGAGCCGACGTAGCGCTGGGTCGGGTGGGTGGCCTCCGGGCGGGCGGTGCGCAGGCGCTCCAGCAGGCCCGGCCCGCCGCGCTCGGTGGCCAGGTCAGCCTCGGGCGCGGGCGCGTCAAGCTCCATCGCCAGGCGCAGACGGGCGCTCAGCTCGGCCAGTTCGGGGTTGCCGGTGGCCATGGCCAGGCGCACCACCTCGCGGGCGTAGTCCTTATTCACGCGCATGTATTCCACATCGGTGATGCGGTTGCTGACCCGCCGCATCAGCAGATGGATCCGCCCGAGCAGACCGTAGATGACTGAATCGGATTCCATGAAAACTCCTTGGGGTCGGTTTGCCGGAAATGGCGCTCAGGCGATGGCCTCGCCGTGTTCGCTCAGGTCGAGCCCGTCGGTCTCGGTACGTACCCCCACGCAGGCCCACCAGTCGGTCTATCACCATCAGCACAACCAAGGTCATGCCGCCGCTGTACCAGGGTCGCACCGATCCCGGCCACTGGGCCAGGTGTCGCCGCGCACACCGCCGATGGCCGGGCTGGCCAGCCAGCCCGTGAGCAGGGCGCCGATGATACCGCCGACGCCGTGGATGCCGAAGGCGTCGAGGGCGTCGTCACAGCGCAGCAGACGCTTCAGCACCGTGGCGCCGAGGTAGCAGCCCACCCCTGCGACAGCGCCGATCAGCAAGGCCGACGCAGGCGTGATGAAACCCGAGGCCGGCGTCACCGCCACCAGCCCGCCCACCGCGCCGGAAACCAGCCCCAGGGCACTGGGACGGCCGCGGAGCAGCCATTCGCTACCCATCCACGCGACGGCCGCCGTGGCCGCCGCCAGCTGGGTGACCAGCATGGCCATGCCCGCCCGGCCATCGGCGGCGAGGCCAGACCCGGCATTGAACCCGAACCAGCCCACCCACAACAGAGCCGCCCCGGTCAGGGGTCAGGGCCAGGTTGTAGGGGTCATGGGCTGACGCCCGTAGCCGTTGCGCGGGCCGACATACAGGGCGCACACCAGCCCGGCCACGCCCGCGTTGATATGCACCACCGTGCCACCGCGGCGTAATCGAGCGCCCCCAGCACGGCCAGCCAACCGTCCGGCGCCCACACCCAATGGGCCACCGGGGCATAAACCAGCACCGACCACAGGGCTGCAAACATCAGCACCGCGGCAAACTTCATGCGCTCGGCAAAAGCCCCCGGCACCAGCGCGGTGGTGATGATGGCGAAACTGAGCTGAAACATGGCGAACACCGACTCCGGAACCCCGCCGCTCAAGGCGGTCAGGCCCAATCCGTCGAGAAACAGGCGGTCCAGCCCGCCCACGAAAGCAGACCCCGGACGCATCGCGAGGCTGTAGCCGACGAGGCACCAGGTCAGGGTCACCACCGCGGCGATGGCAATGGTCTGGGTCATGGTGGCGAGCACGTTCTTGCGCCGCACCATGCCACCGTAGAACAAGGCCAGGCCCGGCAGGGTCATCAGCAGCACCAGGGCCGTGGCCACCAGCACCCAGGCCGTGTGGCCGGAATCCGCCGCGCGGGCGGCGGCCCCACCGTCGGCGAGGGCCGCGAAAGGCAGGAACAGGGCACCCAGGGACATGACGGGCGCGATACGAACGGAACCGGAACAGCGGCTTCCTGGCATGGGGGCTCTCTGAAAGGTGACACACGCCTCTGACGGGCGGATGTGCACCCGCAGCAAATCCTGTGCCGGGCGAAAACCCCGGTAAAACCCCTGCAGCGGCACCAGACGCGCCCAAGCCTGGCCCACTCTCGCCCTGCCAGGCACCAAGTCGGTGCTCCGATCAAGGGCATGTCCGTGACCGACACTCGATAGGCGACTGAAGTCGCCTCTACACTTCGCCCCACGGCACAGCGCCTCTGCAGGAAAGGCCACACCAACCGTTGATCACCTGCATTTCCAGCCCCCCCCACAAACAACAAGCCCGGCATCGCGCCGGGCTTGAGGGTATTGCGACGGTCAGGTGTTTCAGGCGACCTTGGCCTTGGTCTCGCCACTGACGAAGAAGCTGGCGATGTAGATCAACAGACCGATCAGGAACATCACGCCGGCGCCTTCACGCAGCCAATAGAAGATCGCAACCTGATCCTGGGCCGCCATGAAGGGAATGGGCGTGCTGCTGAAGCGTTGCAGCCACACCTGCAGGATGCCGGCGGCGGTCAGGAACAGGGTGATGAAGACCATGGCGATGGTCATCAGCCAGAAGGACCACATCTCCAGCACCTGGGACTTCTCGCTGTTGGCCGCACGGCCGCGCAGGATGGGCATGGCGTAGCTGATGATGCACAGCACGACCATCGCATAGGCGCCGTAGAAGGCCATGTGCCCGTGGGCGGCGGTGATCTGCGTGCCGTGGGTGTAGTAGTTCACCGGCGCCAGGGTGCAGGAAGCCCCACACGCCGGCCCCCAGGAAGGACATCACGCCAGTGCCCAGGGCCCACAGGGTGGCGGCCTTGTTGGGGTGCTCGCGACGGCGGCGATTCACCATGTTGAAGGCAAAGACGGTCATGGCAAAGAAGGGAATCGGCTCCAGGGCGGAGAACACGGAGCCCCACCACTGCCAGTATCCGGCGTACCGATCCAGAAGTAGTGGTGGCCGGTCCCGATGATGCCGGTGACCAGGGTCATGGTGATGATGACGTACAGCCACTTCTCGATCACTTCACGGTCGACACCGGTCACCTTGATCAGCACGAAGGCCAGCAAGGGCGCCAAGGATCAGCTTCACGCCTTCGACCCAGAGAGGCCGACCCACCACCAGAAGTACTTGTCGAGCACCAGGTTGTGGGGGTTGTAGAAGGAGAACAGGAAGAACACCGCCAGGCCCCACAGACCGATCATGAGCACCAGCGAGATCGACGTCTTGCGGCCCTTGAGCATGGTCATGGTGAGGTTGAACAGGAACACCAGGGCCACCACGACGATGCCGATCTTGGTCAGCAGGGGTTGTTCGAGAAATTCCCGGCCCATGGTCTCGAGGATGTCGTTACCGGTGAACTTGGCCAGGGTGGCGTAGGGCACCAGCAGGTAGCCCAGGATGGTGGCGGCACCGGCGACCAGGAAAACCCAGAACATGAGCAGCGCCAGTTTTGGCGAATACAGGCTCGGTTTCGGTTTCCTCCGGAATCATGTAATAGGCCGCCCGATCACGTACTGCAGGCCCATGATGAGCCCGAACAGCACCTGCCCGGTGAAGAGCCCGATGGCCGCGATGAAGTACGGCTTCGCGACCGCCTGAGAGGAATATTGCATGGTTTTAGCTCCCTTTCTGATCGACGATTAGCCTTCGATGTTGGGCGGCCAGTTGGCAGTGTTGATCTCGGACGAGTACTTGAGGAACTCGACGAGGTCATTGAGCTGCTGTTCCGTCAGATGGAAGTTGGGCATCTGCCGACGACCCGGTGTGCCGGTGGGCTGGGACTGGATCCAGGCCTTGATGAACTCAGGCCCGCGGCGCTTGTAGACGTTGCCCAGTTCCGGGGCGAAGTAGGCGCCCTCACCCATCAGGGTGTGGCAACCGATGCAGTTGTTAACCTCCCACACCTTCTTGCCGGCGATGACCGACGGCGTGAGGTTGGCGTGGTTGTCCCGCTTGGGAATGGCCTGCATCGAGTCGAAGGTCAGCGCGAGGAACAGGAGCGCAAAGAAAACGGTGCCCCCGAAGAAGATGTTTCGCGCCATGGATTTTGTGAATGTCCCGCTCATGGAACCTCCTGGATGGCTTCGCTGCACGGCGCAGCTTGGGGCGGATGTTCCGGATCGGGGGTGGCGTCCTTGACTGCGGTCAAGGTGGCCGGGCAGGTGGCCCGGGCGCCACTTCAGTGGCTGGCGGGGGCGCCTTCAGCCAGTGCAGGACAGCAGCGAAGAGCACTTCGGATTGACGGGCTGGCAACAAAATCGTCCATGCCGGCCTCAAGGCAGCAGGCACGATCCTCGCTGAAGGCATTGGCGGTCATGGCGATGATGGTACCGCCCCGCCGCCGGGCAAGCCGCCGCGTATCCGCCGGGTGGCCTCGAGACCATCCATGTTGGGCATCTGCACGTCCATCAGGATCAGGTCATAGGCCTGGCTGCCGACCCTCTCGAGGGCCTGGAGCCCATCTTCGGCGCAGTCCACCATGAGACCGGCATAGGCCAGCATTGTCGAGGCGATCTCCCGGTTGATGGGTTCATCTTCCACCAACAGGATCCGACGCCCGGCGTAGTCCCGCACGAGGGCGGCCTCCGCTTGGCTTGGCTGGGACGAGGACGCGCTGGCTCGACGATGCGCCGACGCACGAAACGGGCCAGAACCAGAAAGTACTGCCGCACCCCATCGTGCTTTCGGCCCCGGCCGTGCCCCCCCATCTGCTCGGCAAGCTTGCGCGTGATCGCCAGGCCAAGCCCGGTGCCCCATGCTTGCGGGTCATGGTGTTGTCGGCCTGCTCAAAGGGGCGCGAACAGGCGTGGCAAGGCCTCGGCAGCGATGCCCACCCGGTGTCCTCGACCTCGAAACGCAGCAGCGCGCTGTCGGCGGTGGCCTCGACTACGCCGATCCGCAGGGTCACGCTGCCCGACTCGGTAAACCTGACGGCGTTGGTGGCGTAGCTGAGCAAGGCCTGCTGCACGGCTGTCGGGTCACCGACCAGATCGTCCGGCAGTGCCCCCAAGCACCGCACTTTCGGGAGCTGCCGGGCCTGGGCACGGCCCTGCAGCATGGATACGACGTTGTCGGCGATGACACTGAGCCGCACGGGGGACTCGGCCAGACAGCCTTTGCCGGCCTCGATCTTGGAAAGCTCCAGCACGGCATTGACGATGTTGAGCAGATGCTCCCCCCCCACCAGCTTGTCGAGCTGCGCCCGCTGCTGATCGCTCAGGCCACCCCGCCGGATGAGATAGGCCATCCCGGTGATGGCATTGATCGGCGTCCTGATCTCGTGACTCATGTTGGCCAGAAAGGCGCTCTTCGCCACGTTGGCGGCCTCGGCCGCCCCCCTTGGCACGGGACAGTTCGGCAGTGCGGGCATCCACCAGTTGCTCCAGGCGGTCCCGGTGGCGCGCCAGCTCTTCCTGGGCGGCCTTGCTGAGGGTGATGTCGCGGGTGATCGAGAGCAGGCAGGGCACGCCATTGAACTCCATCGGCGATACCGAGAACATGCCCCAGAAGATCTCTCCGTTCTTCTTGCGGAAGCGCGCTTCGGGAGCTGCAGCCGGGCATGGCTGGCACGCAGTTCTCGCTGAAGCGCCGCCGGTCATCCGGATCCGCCCAGATGCCCAAATCCAGCGAACTGCGGCCGACGAGCTCATCCCGGGCATAACCGGTGATGTCGAGGAAGGCCTGATTGACGTCCAGATACACCCCATTCGCCAGGGTCGTCACGGCAATGGCGTCCAGGGTCGTCTGGAAGGCCGTGCGATAGCGCCGTTCGCTGTCGGCCTGGGCCACCTGGAACTGGATGATGTCGGAGACGTCGCGGAAGTACCACACCCGCCCCGGCGCCCCCGCCCACTTGGCCCAGTGCCGTGGAGTGGCTCCTCAGGGTACGGCCGTCCAGCAGGAGAATATCGCTGATGTCCTCCCGCCACGGCTCCGCATCGAGACGGCCGACCCGGGCGCCGCGAAGCGATCAGGATCGGCCACCCGCAATAGGATCTGCGCCACCAGCGCGGTCTCCGGGGTACCTGACGGGGCGTCCAGCGCGCCGACCGGCTGGGGAATGCCCCATACGGTAAAGAAGCGTTCGTTCACCGAAACGACCCTTCGCTCCGGGTCCACGGCCAGGATACCGTCGGGCATGCCGTCGAGAATGGCCCGCTGCAAAGGCCTGCCGCGCCATTCCCGTCTTCGCGCTCCCGTTGTCCATCTCAACCATACGCACCCCAGATTTTCGGCCGCACCACCGACATCACGACAGTGAGCTTACTCCGAGCCACGCTATCTGGCACGCCGCAGAGTGGTCAGGACGTTTGCATCTATGTACCCATGCCGCCTCCGCGACGGACGCGAAACCGCCCGGTCAGTCCGAGCAGTGTCGCCGCCTGCTGTCTGAGCACAACCGATGCGTTGGCGCAGACTTCCGCATCCCCGCTGTTGCGCTGGGTGACCGCATCAATCTGACCCAGCCCCACCGCAACCTCGAGAAGCCGGTAGCCTGTTGCCGGGACGTGGCCGAGATCTCCGACAACAAGGTGGAAACCCGGGTCGTGGAACTCAGAATCTCGGTCAGTGCGCTCGCCGTCGTGTTGGCAATGGCGGCCCCCTGGCGGTCTTCCGTGGAGCCTTCGATCAGGCTGGCGGCCTTCTTGGCCGCCTCGGCACTACGGTTGGCAAGGTTGCGCATCATCGGCAACGACGGCAAAACCCCGCCCCTGCTCACCGGCCCGCGCCGCTTCAATGGCCGCGTTGAGTGCCAGCAGATTGGTCTGCTCGGTGATCTCCGTCGATCCATGGATGATCTCGGTGATGCTGGCGTCGGCCTGCTGGATCTCGCCCATGGAGCGGACCATCTGCCGGATGTGTTCGCTGACACTTACCGCGACAGCCTTTGCCGACTGGGACAGGTCATCAGCCATACCGGCATTCTGGGCATTCTGCTTGGTGTTCGCGGCCATCTTCTGCACGGTCGCCCCTGATTTCCGTTACCGAAGCCGCGGAAGCCGCAGCCCCCTCCGACAGACCCAGGCTCAGATCCGGGACCTGCTCGGCGCTGGTGGTGATTTTCCTTTGATCCGCGCTGCAAACGGCTGACGACATCGTTCAGATTGTCCACCATGCGTTGCAAGGCAATGCCAAGCGCCGATCACTCCGAAGCCAACTCGATCTGGATGTCAAGGTCGCCCTGGGAGATCCGGTCGGCAATGTCCGCCTGCAACTGCAACCGCGCACCATCTCATTCAGCGCAACGGCAAGCCTGCCCACTTCGTCGTCATTCTGGTAGGCCATGCGCCGGAAAATCCCCAGGCGAATGGTGTTGGCCAAACGCTCGGCCTCCTGGATCGGCCGGCTCAAGGAGCCCGCAGCAAACCACAGGAAACTCGTTCCGGCACATGCCACGATGACCCCACCACCACCTGCCACCATACCGCGCTACGCGAGCGATCGGCCAGATCCCGATCCAGGGGGATGGGCATCGGCGAGTACCACATCAGGACCTTGATCATCACCGACCAGGGCTTGCCCGTGCGGCTAAGGGCGACAGCCAGCGCTCGTGATCTGCCCTCTTGCCTGATCAAGGGAAGCCATGGGTCGCCCCCCCTGTATCTCGCTCAAAAGCGTCTGGGCGATAGCGCCGGGCACCGCCTCGGCAAGGGGCTTGCCGATCAGCTCGGGCTTCTCGCTGTCAGCCACGATCAAGCCCATGTTGCTGACAATGATGACCTCAGCCTTGCCGCCGAAGAGCCCGCGATCCGCCTGCAGGAGAGCTCCTGCACGGAAATCGAGGTTGTAGTCCGTCCCGGCCACTCCAAGGAACTTGCCATTCACTACGATCGGCACCGACAGCGTCGTCAGCCAAACCTGCTTGCCCTGGACGATATAGGGAAAGGGATCGAGCACACTCTCCTTGCCTGTATCCCGGGGGCCGATATACCAGCTCCCTTCAGCACCCCGTTTGGATGCTTGTCCATGGTGTCGTACTCGACCAGGGCTGGACGGCTATGTTGCCTTTCGCGTCCCGGTTCCAATAGGGCGGGAATCGACTGGTGCGCGCATTGTTGCCATCCCGCCCTGTACGGAACTGGTCGTCACGACCATCAAGGGCGTCCGCCTCCCAGCACGAATAGGTTCCGTTGAATTCAGGGTTGTGCTGCAGCACATTGAGGAG